>NZ_CP199761.1:0-5334139 GCF_052657765.1 Photorhabdus machadonis | reverse complement strand
GGCGGACTCCCCTAAAACAAGGCCAATTAATAATTAAAGAAATCGGAGTGGTTAGCTCATTAATATTGGGTACAAAACAACGATTCCCTCAGGACAAGGAAGGATCAATTGTCATGTTTATGGCGATTTTTGATGTCATCGCTCACCCATGATCTTCAGATGAGATCCAGATCATGGCCTGCGATCATAGCGCAAAAGACGATATAGATCTTCATTCTTTTACACAGTTTAAGCGCTTTTTATCCACAGGTTAAAATTGCCTGTGAAATAAAGGGCTGTAAAAGGTGCTTTAATGTGGTTATGGCATATATCAAACAAAGATCGAGGATAAACCGAGATTTAAGACAAAACCGGGCCTATGATCATAATAGAAAACGAAGATCAGCGGGTGATCATTGCGCTTTGCGCAGCAGTCCGTATAATATTGCACCCTGCGTGCAATGCCAGAGTTTTTTGCCGGTAGTAGCTGGTGAAGGTTCCGGTATAAGCATGGGCAGGTTGTTGGTAAACATTCAACTCAGTAGAAAAGCCGGCCGGCTTGTGTCATGTCAATTGACTCATAGCTGTACATTTTATTACAATCCCGCTTCTTTATATTGATGTTGCGATTGAGGCATCGGTGTCTACTTCTCACTGATTGCCAACGCGTTTACTGAATCAGTAATAATTTTAAGTTAGGTAGAAATCGCTATGAAACGCACTTTCCAACCGTCCGTACTGAAGCGTAACCGTTCTCACGGCTTCCGCACTCGTATGGCCACCAAAAATGGTCGTCAGGTTCTGGCTCGCCGTCGTGCAAAAGGCCGTGCTCGTCTGACCGTTTCTAAGTAATAAAGCTAACCATCTAGTGGTTACGCTCGCTTTTCCGAGGGAGTTACGCTTGTTAACTCCCAAGCATTTCACATATGTTTTCCAGCAACCCCAACGGGCAAGTTCACCAGAGATTACTATCCTTGGTCGCCTTAATGAGCTGGGGCATCCCCGCATCGGTCTTACTATAGCCAAAAAAAATGTTAAACGTGCTCATGAGCGTAACCGGATTAAGCGGTTGGCCCGTGAAAGTTTTCGTTTGAACCAACATAATTTGCCTCCTATGGATTTTGTGGTATTGGTTAAGAAAGGGGTTGCGGAGCTTGATAACCGTGAGTTAACGGAAGCTTTGGGTAAATTATGGCGTCGTCACTGTCGCTTGGCTCGCGCCTCCTGATTGCATTAATCCGGGGATACCAGTTAGTGATAAGTCCACTGCTGGGACCTCGTTGTCGTTTCAATCCTACGTGCTCTCAATATGGAATTGAGGCGCTACGTAGGTTTGGGATGATAAAAGGCGGTTGGTTAACGGTGAAACGCATATTAAAATGCCACCCTTTACACGAAGGTGGTGATGATCCTGTCCCACCTGAAAAAAACAACGATAACAGAGAACACTAACGATGGATTCGCAACGTAATCTTCTTCTCATCGCTTTGCTGTTCGTTTCTTTCTTGGTCTGGCAAGCATGGGAAGCAGATAAAAATCCGCAACCAACTACAGTACAGGCCACGCAACAAACGGATATGCCTAGCAGTGAGAATCAGGCAGTGCCAGACAGTGAAAAAGGTAAACTGATCACGGTTAAAACTGATGTGCTCTCTTTGACCATCAATACTCGTGGCGGTGATATTGAAGAGGCTGACCTGTTAGCCCATCCTGATACCCTGGGTTCAATCAACCCATTCAAATTACTGGAAACCACATCTGCTTTCACTTATCAGGCGCAAAGTGGATTGACGGGTAAAGATGGCCCGGATAACCCGACAAATAGTGAGCGTCCGCTGTATACCGCAGCACAGGATAGCTATGTATTGACTGATGGGCAGGATGAATTACGTATCCCAATGAATTTCGTCGCTAAAGATGGCGTTGTTTATGTTAAAACATTTGTTTTGAAACGTGGTGCATACGCGATTAATGTCGATTACCGCATTCATAACACGACAGAAAACCCGTTGCAGATGACTTTTTTTGGTCAACTGAAACAGAGTGTTGAACTGCCAAAACATCGTGATACCGGTAGCAATAACTTTGCATTGCATACTTACCGTGGTGCGGCTTACTCTTCCGACGAAACTAAATATAAAAAATACAGCTTTAGCGATATTGAAAGTGAACCGTTATCCGTTACCACCAAAGGTGGTTGGATTGCAATGTTACAGCAATATTTTGCTACGGCATGGGTTCCCGCAGCTAATGAAACCAGCACTTTCTATACTGCCGCGTTAGGTAAAGAGATGGCTGCGATTGGTTATAAGAGCGCGCCAATCTCTGTTGCGGCTAATAGTGAAAAAACGATCTCTTCTACGCTGTGGATTGGCCCGGAAATTCAAGATGAAATGGCCGCTGTAGCACCTCATCTGGATCTGTCTGTGGACTATGGCTGGTTGTGGTTTATTTCTCAGCCGTTATTTAAGCTATTGAAATTCTTGCATGGTTTCATCGGTAACTGGGGCTTCTCCATTATCGTTATTACCTTTATCGTGCGTGGTATCATGTACCCGCTGACTAAAGCGCAATACACTTCAATGGCGAAAATGCGTCTGTTGCAGCCTAAATTAGCGGCTATGCGTGAGCGTATTGGTGATGATAAACAGCGCATGAGTCAGGAAATGATGGCGTTGTATAAAGCAGAGAAAGTGAACCCATTGGGTGGTTGTTTGCCTCTGCTGATCCAAATGCCAATCTTCCTTGCGCTGTATTACATGCTGATGGGTTCTGTTGAATTGCGTCATGCGCCATTCGCTGGCTGGATCAATGACTTGTCTGCACAAGATCCTTATTACATCCTGCCATTGCTGATGGGTGTGACGATGTTCGTCATCCAGAAAATGTCTCCGACGACAATCACTGACCCGATGCAGCAGAAGATTATGACCTACATGCCTGTCATGTTTACTATATTCTTCCTGTGGTTCCCGTCAGGTCTGGTTCTGTACTATATCGTCAGTAACCTGGTGACCATTATTCAGCAGCAACTGATTTATCGTGGACTGGAAAAACGCGGTCTGCATAGCCGCGAGAAAAAGCCGGCGAAATAAAATATAGCTTTAGTCAGAACGCGTTCTGGCGGTTATAACAGAAAAGGCGGTCATTGGCCGCCTTAACTATTTGAGCTAAAAAGCAAAAGAGAGATAACCATATGAATACCACTGATACGATTGTCGCTCAGGCTACCCCACTAGGACGGGGCGGTGTTGGCATTTTGCGCGTTTCCGGCCAGAAAGCAGTACAAGTGGCTGAGGTGGTATTAGGGAAATTACCCAAACCCCGTTATGCAGATTATCTGCCATTTCGTGATGCAGATGGCAGTGTGCTTGATCAAGGGATTGCTCTTTATTTCCCTGGTCCTAATTCCTTTACCGGGGAAGATGTACTGGAGCTTCAAGGACATGGCGGGCCGGTTATTCTCGATTTACTGCTGAAACGTATTCTGACTTTGGCTGGTGTGCGAATTGCTAATCCTGGTGAATTTTCTGAACGTGCTTTTCTTAATGACAAACTGGATTTGGCTCAGGCGGAGGCCATTGCTGACCTGATTGATGCCAGTTCGGAACAGGCTGCCCGTTCAGCGATGAATTCCTTACAGGGTGCCTTTTCTGCTCAGGTTCATCAGATGGTGGAAGCACTTACTCACCTGCGAATCTATGTGGAAGCCGCTATTGATTTTCCAGATGAAGAGATCGACTTTCTTTCTGATGGGAAAATCGAAGCTAATCTGGATAAAGTGATGGCTGAACTTGAGCGTGTCCGTTCTCAGGCTCGTCAGGGTAGCCTTTTGCGTGAGGGGATGAAAGTGGTTATCGCTGGTCGCCCTAATGCAGGGAAATCCAGTTTGCTTAATGCACTGGCAGGCCGTGAAGCGGCGATAGTGACAAATATTGCAGGTACAACCCGCGATGTGCTGCGTGAACATATTCATATTGATGGTATGCCGTTACATATCATTGATACTGCGGGGTTGCGTGAAGCCAGTGACGAAGTGGAACGTATCGGTATTGAGCGGGCATGGCAGGAGATTGAACAGGCTGATCGTGTACTGTTTATGGTAGACAGTACGACAACCGATGCGGTTGAACCGGTGGAAATCTGGCCTGAATTTATGGTTCGTTTGCCGGAATCCCTTCCTATCACCGTCGTTCGTAATAAAACGGATGTGACTGATGAGGAGACGATGATGACTCAAGTAAGTGGTTACTCACTAATTCGTCTTTCTGCTCGTAGTGGTGAAGGCGTAGATTTACTGCGCGATCATCTGAAAGAAACGATGGGTTTCAACAGCAATACGGAAGGTGGTTTTCTGGCTCGCCGTCGCCATTTACAGGCATTAAATACTGCGGCAGAGCATCTACAGCAAGGTCATGAACAGCTGGTAGTTGCCCGTTCAGGTGAATTGCTGGCGGAAGAGCTACGTTTGGCACAACAGGCACTGAGTGAAATTACCGGTGAGTTTACTTCCGATGATCTGCTAGGCAGGATTTTTTCGAGTTTTTGTATTGGGAAGTGAAATAGGGCGGGGAGTAGTCACCTTTAACTGGTTATAGCAGGTAAAATCAGTTTAACGGTTTCAGCGTGTAAAATTTGGTTGACCGGTTATAGCGTGTAACAATGAGGTTAATTGCTCAAAAAGAGGAGTGGTAATGCTGATGAAGCCCGTAAATAGTTATCCCCCAAAGAATATCATTCTGGGGGATAAGGAAATATCAACGCCCCAATGCTTTGTTTATTAACCCAGTGGCAATATTACAACCATTGGGTTGTGATATTTCTGAATGGGCACAATCTACCAGCTCTATGGTTACTTTCTCGGAATATTTTATCTTGTCGATAAAGTATTTTTCATCGTTGGAAAAAAACAACGATGTCGATTTTATTGATTTCACATCCAGGTAATCGCGGATACGTGAACCAAAGATGCAAATAAAATGCTGAACGGATAAATCTCTGTCATTAGAAAGTCGCCATGCTACTGTCGCGCCGATACTGAATCCAACCAGTATCACCGGAGTGTTGATGTATGTAAGGGTATCCCTTACTTTACATGTGTATTCATCTATTGATGAAACGTTATGAAAATATTTGTACATCGCATCTTTATTCTTTGGGATTTTATTTTCTCTTTCGTAAGGGGAAATGAGTGACACTTCACCCCCTAAACGTTTTGCAATTAATTTCACATGATTTGAAATTCCATGAATATCCGTTAAAAATATAAATTTCATTTTATTATCATTGAGTTAGTTTTGTGTAATATTAAAATACATGAGTTATTTATATAACTAATTTGATTTTTTGTGATTTATTTAATAATAAAATGTTGTGATTGACTCCATGTTGATATATTATTTTTTGTTGTTATGAATTTAATTTAAGTGAGTTTTTATTATTTCTTCACTTTTAATTTATTATAAGTGTAAAAAATTCTAAGTTGTTAATCGTTATTACCTTAATAACACCCGGCTTATCCATTGCCTAGCTATGAGGTTATTGCTGTTCTGCTTAACTGTCAACTAATGATTTTTTTATCAATCTTACAGACTATATTTACCGGAAATCGTACTTTGAAAGCACAAATTATTATTCAGTCCGCAGCACAACGACCTGATTTAAAAGATACTGCTGATGAGATTATTTATCATAATTGGCCTTTGTTTATGCAGAATTCTCCAATGGGATATGAATATTGGGACGAATTATTTAAGCCAGACTTTAGCCATTTTCAACAATTTGCTATTTTACAGCAGGGAGAAAAACAGCGGTTAATTGGTGTTGCGAATTCAGTGCCTTTCCCTTGGGAAAGCGGTTCATTAGAACAACTGCCGGATAATGGCTGGGATGAAGTTTTACGTCTGGGTATGCTTGCCCGAGGAAAAACGGGTACGAAAATGTTGTCGGCATTATCAGTAACGGTATCTCCTGAATTTCGGGGTAAGAATTTACCGGCATTGCTTATTGGTGGTTTAAAGCAAGTGGCTGTTGAGGCTGGATTAAAAGGGTTGGTTGTTCCTGTCAGACCAACGTTGAGGAAGTGCTATCCATTGCAGGATTTTGCACAATACTGTGAATGGAAAAATGACAAAAATGAACCTTTTGATCCTTGGATTCGGGCACATTGGCGGCTGCGGATAAAAAAGCCTCTCGGATTTGTTGTACCATCGTTCCATTGAGGAGCTGACGACGATATTTTGTTGTAAAGATTAAATGGACAACTAACCTGCTGACACTGTGTCGCCGGCGTCGATAATTTTTTAATTCATCATTGTGCGCACTCATTTGAAATGCGCTCTGAAAATCCCTAGAATGCTATCAATGAGCGGTTATCATTTAAAGTCCGCCTCTATCCCACTGTTGAACAGGCTGAATTTCTGAATGCCCAGTTCGGCGCAGTGCGTTGCGTCTTTAACAAAGCGCTCCATATCAGCCGCCATATGTACCAGCGCCACGGAGTATCGTTAAATCCGAAACGCGACTTAAAGCCGTTACTGGCGAAAGCGAAAAAATCTCGCCGTTATCACTGGCTAAAAGACTATGATTCTCAAGCCTTACAGCAGTCGGTCATTAATCTGGACAGGGCGTTTCAAAATTTCTTCCAAAAACGGGCAAAATTCCCCCGCTTTAAAAGCAAGCATGGCAAACAATCCAGTTATCACCCTAACGGTAAGATACTCACAGACGCTATCCAGTTGCCAAAAATGACGCCGATTAAAGCCGTTATCCATCGGGAAATCATCGGCAAGGTATCAAGTATCACCATGACACGTAGTGCGACGGGTAAATACTATGCCGCGATTCTTTGTGATGATGGTCAGGAAGTCCCAGCAAAACCCCGCCTGATAACGGGCATCATCGGTCTGGATATGGGCTTGTCGCACTTTGTCATTAAATCCACGGGTGAAAAAATCGCGAATCCCCGCTTTTTGAACCGCAACAGCCGCAATCTGCGGCGGAAACAAAAAGCCTTATCCCGAAAGAAAAAAGGAAGCGCTAACCGGGCGAAAGCGCGGTTACAGGTAGCCAGGTGCCATGAACACGTAGCTAACGCCAGAGCCGATTTTCAGCATAAGCTTTCCCGTACACTGATTGACGAAAACCAAGCGATCATTGTGGAGACGCTGAAAACGGCAAACATGATGAAAAATCACAGACTTGCCCGTGCCATCGGGGATGCAGGCTGGCATAGTTTCATCAGCAGGCTGGAATACAAAGCGGAACAAAAAGGCGTTTATGTGGTGAAACTCGATCAGTGGTATGCGAGTTCCAGAAGGTGTCATGGTTGTGGTGGCAAGATGTCGGAAATGCCGCTGCATAAACGGCGCTGGCAATGCCCTGAATGCGCGGTAGAACATGACCGCGACATCAATGCGGCTATCAACATCCGGCAAAAAGGGATAGTTGAATTACAGGCGGCGGGACACGTCGTCTCTGCTCATGGAGGCCTGCGTAAATCCGTTGCACCAACGGTTGCGGCCTGAGAAGTGGGAAGCCTCGCCGTTTTTTACGGCGGGGAGTAGTCACTGCCATTGCTAGTGGATATACAACAACAAACAGGTTATTACATTGAGCCCAACTTATGGATGTTTCACAGTCTGAATGCTTAATCTATTAACCGCTCAGGATGAGTATAAACCGTCGCCCTGCCGGGCTTGCAAAAACCAACCAGTGTCAGATTACATTGATCAGCGACTTCCACTGCCAGTGAAGTCGCTGCTGAAACGGCAAGCAAAATTTCAACACCACAAGCGGCAGATTTTTGTACCATTTCATAGCTGGCGCGGCTGGATACCAGAATAGCGCCTTGCTGCCAGCCTGCTTTGGCTTTCATTCCCAGCATCTTGTCCAACGCAACGTGACGGCCTACATCCTCACACCCCCCCAATAACTCACCTTCTGGGCTGATCCAGCTTGCCGCATGAGTACAACCTGTCAGTACGCCAATATCCTGAACATTGGTCAATTGGGATAGAGCATAGTCAAGATAGCTTAATGAAAAGGTTTGAGTGAAAGGTAATGGGGCAATCGGGCGGAAAATGTCAGAAAGTTGTTCTGTACCGCAAATCCCGCAGCCCGTTCGTCCTGCCATATTGCGTCTGCGTTCTTTTAAACCAGCAAAACGGCGACTGGAAAGTTCTATTTGTAACTCAATTCCGCCATGACAATCGACGATAGTATCAATGCCACGAATTTCTTGTGGAGATGCGATAATACCTTCAGAAAGCGAAAACCCAACAGCGAAATATTCGAGATCTTTAGGGCTGACCATCATCACAACATGCGAGATACCGTTGTAGACTAAAGCAACTGGAATTTCTTCTGCAACCCAATCAACTTTTAGTGTGTTGAGATGATATTTCTGTTGCACATTTGTTTTTTTTGCGCCCTTAATCACATCAAATTGAAACAACTTCCCTGATTTTGTGTTATGCATATACATTAGACGAAATACCCAATGGTGTGACTACATAATAATTATGTGTAAAAAAGAGTCTATACTATTTATCAGGCAATGAATCTGATCCCTCTATGGAAAGTGATTAATAAATAGAGAACACATTCAAGAATTTTCCCGTGAGGGAATGGATGGTTGTTTAAAACAATGTGAGTGAGGAGATTCCCCATGCAAGTCAGCAGAAGGCAGTTCTTTAAGATCTGCGCTGGCGGTATGGCAGGTACGACGGTGGCAGCGTTGGGCTTTGCTCCAACGGTGGCGCTTGCACAAACACGGCACTATAAATTGCTGCGTGCGCGTGAAATCCGAAATACCTGTACGTACTGCTCTGTCGGTTGTGGGCTGCTGATGTATAGCCTTGGCGATGGCGCAAAAAATGCGAAAGAAAGTATTTTTCATATTGAAGGTGACCCGGATCATCCGGTCAACCGGGGCGCACTTTGCCCTAAAGGGGCCGGTCTGGTTGATTTTATCCACAGTGAAAGCCGCCTGAAATATCCAGAGTATCGTGCCGCCGGTTCTGACAAATGGCAACGTATCACTTGGAATGAAGCATTTGATCGCATTGCTGAGTTAATGAAAGCCGATCGTGATGCTAATTTTGTTAAAACCAACAAAGAGGGTGTCACAGTCAACCGGTGGCTGACGACGGGTATGCTATGTGCATCCGCTTCCAGTAATGAAACAGGCTATCTGACTCAAAAATTTAGTCGCGCGCTCGGCATGCTCGCGGTAGACAACCAGGCGCGTGTCTGACACGGACCAACGGTAGCAAGTCTTGCTCCAACATTTGGTCGCGGTGCGATGACCAACCACTGGGTTGATATTAAGAACGCGAATCTGATTGTCGTGATGGGGGGTAATGCAGCCGAAGCGCATCCGGTGGGATTCCGCTGGGCAATAGAAGCGAAAATCCATAATAACGCCAAGTTAATCGTGATTGATCCTCGCTTTACCCGTACAGCATCTGTAGCGGATTTCTATACGCCAATCCGTTCCGGTACCGATATTGCTTTCTTGTCAGGTGTGATTTTATACCTGCTAACCAACAATAAGATTAACCGTGAATATGTTGAGGCGTACACCAACGCCAGTCTTATCGTGCGTGAAGATTACTCGTTCGATGATGGTTTATTCAGTGGTTATGATGCAGAAAACCGCAAATACGACAAAACCAGCTGGAATTATGCACTGGATGAAAACAGTTTTGCTAAACGTGACATCACACTCAGTCATCCACGCTGTGTATGGAATCTGTTAAAAGAGCATGTTAGCCGCTATACACCTGATGTCGTCAGTGATATTTGTGGCACACCAAAAGACGATTTCCTGACAGTCTGTGAATATATTGCAGAAACTTGTGCTAGGGATAAGACCGCTTCTTTCCTGTACGCATTGGGCTGGACTCAACACTCAGTTGGTGCACAGAACATCCGTACTATGGCAATGATCCAACTGCTGCTGGGCAACATGGGTATGGCGGGTGGTGGTGTCAACGCATTGCGCGGTCACTCGAATATTCAGGGATTGACTGATTTGGGGTTATTGTCGCAGAGCTTGCCGGGATACCTGACATTGCCGTCAGAGAAACAGGCCGATCTGCAAACTTACTTACAGGCAAATACACCGAAACCCATGCTGCCAGGTCAGGTTAACTACTGGGGTAATTATCCGAAATTTTTTGTCAGCCTGATGAAGAGTTTCTATGGTGATAACGCCTGTCAGGATAACGATTGGGGCTTTGACTGGTTGCCTAAGTGGGACAAAAGTTATGACGTCCTGCAATTTTTCGAAATGATGTCGAAAGGTGAGGTGAATGGCTATATTTGCCAGGGTTTTAACCCGGTTGCATCATTCCCGGATAAAAATAAAGTGGTTGATGCATTGTCGAAATTGAAATTCCTGATCACCATTGACCCGCTTAATACTGAAACGTCAACTTTCTGGCAGAACCACGGTGAATTTAACGAAGTTGATTCATCCAAAATTCAGACAGAAGTTTTCCGCTTGCCGTGCTGCTGTTTCGCAGAAGAAAACGGTTCAATTGTTAACTCTGGCCGCTGGTTGCAATGGCACTGGAAAGGTGCCGATGCGCCGGGAGAAGCGATCGGTGACGGTGAAATCCTTTCTGGTATCTTCAAGCGTATGCGGGATATGTACCGTGCGGAAGGGGGGGTGTTACCTGAACAGGTGCTGAATATGACTTGGGATTACTTCAACCCGGATAGCCCCACTTCGGAAGAGGTGGCTCAGGAAAGTAATGGCCGGGCACTGGTTGATCTGATTGATGCTGATGGCAACGTCATGGTGAAGCAAGGCCAGCAATTGACCTCTTTTGCCCAGCTACGTGATGACGGTACTACCGCCAGTGGTTGTTGGATCTTTGCCGGAAGCTGGACACCGGAAGGTAACCAGATGGCCCGTCGTGATAATTCTGATCCGTCAGGTTTGGGTAATACGCTGGGTTGGGCTTGGGCGTGGCCGCTAAACCGTCGTATTTTGTATAACCGCGCATCGGCTGATCCGCAGGGTAAACCGTGGGATCCGAAACGTCAGTTATTGGTGTGGAGTGGGGCTAAGTGGGATGGGGCTGATATACCTGATTACAGTGTGGCTGCACCGGAAACCGATGTTGGTCCGTTTATCATGCAGCCTGAAGGTATGGGGCGTTTGTTCGCTATTGATAAGATGGCAGAAGGTCCGTTTCCTGAACACTACGAACCCTTTGAAACGCCGTTGGGTACCAATCCGCTGCATCCGAATGTGGTATCCAACCCGGCTGCCCGTGTGTTCAAAAGTGACTTTGAGGCTATGGGTAAGGCAGATAAATTCCCCTATGTGGGAACGACTTACCGTCTGACAGAACATTTTCACTACTGGACAAAACATGCATTACTGAACTCGATTATCCAGCCTGAGCAGTTCGTGGAAATCGGTGAAAAACTGGCAGAGAAGAAAGGTATCAAGCACGGTGATACTGTCAAAGTCAGTTCGAACCGTGGCTACATTAAGGCGAAAGCGGTTGTCACCAAGCGTATTCGTACCCTGAATGTACACGGACGTGAAGTGGATACTATTGGTATTCCCATTCACTGGGGTTTTGAAGGCGCGGCTAAAAAAGGTTTTATTGCTAATACGTTGACACCATTTGTTGGTGATGCGAACACACAAACACCTGAATTCAAAGCGTTCCTGGTTAATGTGGAAAAGGTGTAAGGGGAAAAATTATGTCATTGCAAACTCAAGACATCATTTGCCGCTCTGTCACCCACTCTTTTGAACGGGTACACCACTGGGCGGTGGTATTCTGTTTCCTGTTTACCGCCATCAGCGGATTGGATTGGAATTCTTTTTTCCCCTCTTTTAACTGGCTGATGAATATTTTCGGTACACCTCAGTTGTCACGGATTCTGCATCCGCGTTGGTATCGTGAAGTGGTGAAACCGGAACAACCGGAAGATAAACGCTGATCTATAATAATTAAGGCAGGTAGTCATATCCTGCCTATTGTTAATTAAGTTTAAGCAATACAGGAAATTATTGAATATTAAAATGGAAATGTTAAGTTAATTTTTTTGTTTTTACTATTAATATATAATTTTATTTTGATCTTTGCTTTAATATCTATGTGTTAATATTGAAATAAAAATGGTATCAAATATTTTGATGCCATTTATTATATGTTCGATTATTAAAAACACAATATCCATATAATGTCTTTAAGTCCGACTGGCTTAGGATTTATTTTACACTTAGTTCGATAATAGAATATAACTCATTTATATTTTTGGTGTCTTTAATAGTAAGTCCGGCTTGGTTAGCCAAATATTCGAATTCCTTTAAGAAACGTTCTTTTCCTGAAAATAGTACATCCATTAATATGTCTAAAGATATAATCATGCTGGATTGTGAATTTTTCGTGTAGTTTATCAATAAGACAGTTGCACCGTTATCCATCGCCTTTCGGCAATTTTCCAAAATTAATATCGCGTTCTTATCAGACCAATCATGGATAATATTCTTTAAAATATATAAATCATAACCTGATGGAACTAACTTTAGAAAATCTCCATTTATAAAATCTATATTTTCTGAAACAGGAATTTCAGTATATCTGTCCAATACAGCGTAGTGTTTTTCTTTTACTTTTTCTCTGATTTTTATCAAAAGATTTCCTTCTCCACCGCCAACATCTAATATTCTGTTGTATTGACTAAAATCATAAATATCAAGTAGTTTTTCAACTATTATGTCTGAGGTTTTTGACATTGCGGAGTCAAAAATTGATTTGATTAATTTATTGTTATCAAAATATTCAAAGAATGGCCTTCCATGTGCTATTTCAAATGCCGATTTGCCATCATTTTTAATTAAGGATTTTGGGTACATTGACCAGGCGTTCCAACAATCTGGGCTGAGTTCCCACTTTATAAATAATGATTCCATACTTTCAGGATCTGCAAGTGCACTGCACTCATCAGAAAGTGCAACTTTATTATTGTTACTAATCAATACGCCTATTGTAATTAAGTAATCACATAATCGACTAAGTCGTGAATTATCAATACCATATTGGCGAGAAAGTTCGTCTATATTTATATAGGCTCCATTCTTAAAGTGGACAGATAAACCGGTATCGATAAAAGCATAAATTGCGGCTGATTTTCTATATGAGGTAATAAGATCGACTAGCATTGAGTTATCCTTTATGTCTTTATATTATAAATAAATGAAGTGTTTTATCTAAAGTCCAGGAAGAGCCTTATAACTGATTGGATATTTTGATAACATACTTTCATTAAAGTGTGATTATTAACTTTGTTACTTTTTCATAGTAATATAGTGAATATTTAATTCTCCTTCCTTGCCAAGTTTTCAATTTACTTTGGTTGCACATTTCCATTGGATTATTAACTACCAGACTATATTAAATCTGATAAAATAAATGACGAAGATCACAATTAACTACTTTAAAAAAGTAGCGGGTTATGTCCCGCTATTATTTTTTATTTTAATATCCATACATTCCCGTGACATAAAATTGGCATCGGAAGTTATGATGCCAATTTATATATGCATTTCTTAGTAATGCAATATCCATATAGTTATCTTTGGATGTAATTCATAACTGCCTATAATTTATTTCACTTTTAGTTCAATAAGTGAAAATGTTTCATCTATATCTTTAGCGTCTTGAATGGTGAGTCCTGCTTGGTTAGCCAAATTTTCTATTTCAGTCAAATAACGCTCTTTCGATAAAAATAGCATATCCATTAATATACTCATAGAGTTAGCTATTGGGGATTGTGGTTTTTTCATCATGTTTATCACTGTGATAGTTGCATTATCATCCATTGCTTTTCGGCAATTGCCTAAAATTGATATTACGTCATTATCAGACCAATTATGGATGATATTCATTAAGATATATAAATCATAACCTGATGGAATTGATTTCATAAAATCTCCATTTATGAAATCTATGTCTTCTGAAATAGGAAGTTCATTATATCTGTCCAATACAGCATAATATTTTTCTTTTCCTTCCATTTTCTCATTAATGCTTTTAAGAAGATGTCCTCTTGCACCGCCAACATCTAACATTCTGTTATATTTATTAAAATCATAAACATCAAGCAAGTTTTTAATTAATGTATTAGAATTTTTTTTCATGAGAGCATCGAAATCTGCTCTGAAAGGTTTATTATTGCCAAGATGTTCAAAGAGTGTCTTTCCATGTACCATTTCAAATGCTGATTTACCATTATTTTCAAGTAAAGATTTTGAATACATTACCCAAGAGCTCCAATGCTCTTGGTTAGTTTCATATTTTATCATTAATGACTCTAGACTTTCAGGGTCGGTAAGTGCACTGCATTCATCAGAAAGTGTTATTCCGTGATTGTTGTTAACCAATACGCCTATTTCAATTAAGTAATCACATAATTGAAATAGGCGAGAATTGTCAATGCCCGATTTATGGGAAAGCTCGTCTATATCGATGCAGGCCCCATCTTTAAAGTGAACAGATAATCCTGTATCAACAAAAGCGTAAATTGCGGCTGTTTTTCTATGCGATGTAATCAGGTCGATTAGCATTAAGTTATCCTTTATGTGATTATTTTATAAATAAGGTATTTTATCTAAGGTCCAGGAAATATCATTATGACTAATTAGATATCTTTGGAGCATTTTTTAACCAAAATGTAATTATTAACTTTGCTATTTTTTCCTTATTAGATAATGAGGTTTTAATTCGGTTTGCTTCTAAATTGGTTAACTCAGTTTGATTTATCATGGTTAATTTATCCAATATCAAGATAGCATAATATTTGCGATGCCAGAATTACATGAACAGAGCAGTAAATCAACAATGTATTATTAAAGTATTGTATCCATCACCTTAATTACTCATTTTTAGGAGTGAGTTATTAACTAAAGATTATATTAAATAGAATAAAAATAAATGACGAAGATCACAATTAACTATTTTTGTTTTTTCAATCAAATGGCAGGAAATAACATAGTGGGATATTTTTTTTTAAATTAATTTATGGGAAAAATGAATAATTATAAAACCTGAAAAATTATAGGTGTTTTTTGAATATATTGGTTGCTATTGAGTACACAACTTCCTATATCATTACCTAAATTTTTACCGTAATTTCCTAATTCTCTCTGTGGCTCAGAGCCCGCTTTTGATCTATGCTGAGTGTTAAAAACAGGCTTAAGATTATTATTAGCCTAAAAGCCGTAAAGCAGATAACAGGAAGATAGAGCTTAATGAGTATTCGCATCGTTCCTAAAGAACAATTGAGCAAAGATCGTACCAATGAAAAAACAGCAGATTATATCCCGCCACTGCTTTTTGCTAATCTGAAAAATCTCTATCAGCGCCGGGCTGAACGTCTACAACAACTGGCAGAAGATAACCCATTTGCTGACTATCTTAACTTTGCAGCAGAAGTTGCCCGGGCCCAGCAAAAAGCGCTACATGATAATCCTCTGAAAATGGAAGTGACGGATATTCTGGAAAAATCTGCTGCTGAAGGTAAACCACCTCTGGATTGCAAAACATTTCCACGCACTAAGCATTGGCAAAAACTGTTTCACTCTTTGATAGCAGAATTACTGCCGGATGCACCAGAACATGTCAGTGTCGCACTGGATAATCTGGAAAAAGTGTCGGAGCAGGAGCTGGAACAGATGGCTGATGCTTTGTTGAAAAATGAATTCAGTAAAGTCAGTTCTGAAAAATCACTCTTTATCTGGGCCGCACTTTCCCTGTATTGGGCACAAATGGCAAATCAAATTCCAGGAAAGGCGAAAGCAGAATATGGTGAGCATCGTCAGTTTTGCCCGGTTTGCAGCAGTATCCCCGTCGCCAGTGTCGTTCAGATTGGCACAACCAACGGGCTGCGTTACCTGCATTGCAGCTTGTGTGAAAGTGAATGGCATATGGTACGGGTGAAATGCAGTAACTGTGAACAGACCCGTGATCTGAATTATTGGTCATTAAAGAGTGAGCAAGCTGCGGTGAAAGCGGAAAGTTGCGGTGATTGTGGTAGTTATTTGAAAATCCTCTATCAGGAAAAGGATCCAAAAGTTGAGGCTATTGCTGATGATCTGGCCTCACTGATCCTTGATGCCAAAATGGAAGAGGAAGGTTTTGCCCGCAGTAGCATCAACCCGTTTTTGTTCCCAAATGAGTAAGTGTTAATTGACGGAATTACCATGACACAAAACCCGTGCCCGCTGTACAGCCAGATCCCTGCTATTGATCGCCTGCTGCATGAGCCACAGATAGCACCGTTTGTGGAACAATATGGACAAACGTTAATCACTGCGACATTAAGAAGCATGCAGGAGCAGGTCAGAATAAATATCAAGCAGTATCAGGAATTGCCTGATTGGTGTGATAACTGGGCTGTGGCACTTGGTCAGCGACTGGAGCGGAAGCAAGCTTTGGCTTTGAAGCCGGTGTTTAATCTTAGTGGTACTGTGCTTCATACCAATCTTGGCCGGGCATTACTGGCAGAACCGGCTATTGAAGCGGTAACACAAGTGATGCGTTCACCGGTAACGTTAGAATATTCCCTCAATGGTGCTGGGCGTGGGCATCGTGATCGCGCTTTGGCGAATTTACTGTGTGAATTAACGGGTGCGGAAGATGCCTGTATCGTTAATAACAATGCAGCGGCGGTGTTGTTATTGTTGGCAACAGTGGCGTCAGGTAAGCAAATTATCGTTTCCCGTGGTGAGCTGGTGGAAATCGGTGGCGCATTCCGTATTCCTGATGTGATGGTTCAGGCAGGGTGCCAATTGGTTGAAGTCGGTACGACTAACCGTACTCACCTAAGAGATTATCAGCAGGCTATCAATCAAGAGACTGCCCTTCTGATGAAGGTGCATACCAGTAATTACAGCATCGAAGGTTTTACTGCGGAAGTGTCTGGTGGTGAATTGGCTGCTTTGGGGGTGAAAGCTCAAATTCCTACGGCAATTGATCTGGGCAGTGGTGCCATGATTAATATGGCGCAATATGGGTTGCCGACTGAACCTATGCCTCAGGACTATCTGGATCAAGGCATTGATTTGGTGACTTTCTCTGGTGATAAATTACTGGGGGGACCACAGGCTGGAATTATTCTGGGTAAAAAACAGTGGATAGAAGCTATCCAGCGTCATCCACTGAAACGTGCTTTGCGGGCAGATAAAATGACTTTAGCTGCTCTGGAAGCGACTTTACGGTTGTATCAGCGGCCTGAACAACTCTGCCAGCAGTTACCAACGTTGCGTTTGTTAACCCGCCAACAGCAAGAAATGCACGATATGGCACAACAGCTATTGCCTGAGATTCAGGCATATTATGGTGACCGGTTTATTGTTCGTAGTGAGCCATGTTATTCACAAATTGGCAGTGGTTCGCTGCCGGTTGATCGTCTGCCTAGCTGGGCTTTAACTTTCGCTGCCGCTGATGGTCAAGGGAGCACACTGGAACAGCTGGCCCGTTGTTGGCGTGGATTGGTGAAACCCGTTATTGGCCGTATCTCTGGAGGGCGCTTGTGGCTCGATTTACGTTGTCTTGAAGATGGAAAGGCATTGTTGCAGGCACTATTACTATAATCTTCTGGAACTACCATAATTTTCTGAAACTACTATGATTTTTGCCACAGCAGGTCATGTTGACCATGGTAAAACCACGCTGATTCAAGCTATTACCGGCGTTAATACGGCACATTTGCCGGAAGAGAAAAAACGGGGTATGACCATCGATCTCGGTTATGCCTATTGGCCGCAGTCGGATGGATCTTCGATTGGTTTTGTAGATGTGCCCGGACATGAGAAATTCCTCGCCAATATGTTGGCAGGGGTCGGTGGTATCGATCATGTTTTGTTAGTGGTCGCCTGTGATGATGGGGTAATGGCTCAAACGAGAGAACATTTAGTTATTCTGCGCTTGATTGGCTGCCCGGCGGTGACAGTTGCGCTCACTAAAGCAGATCGGGTGGAATCGCAACGGATAATTGATGTTCGCCAACAGATTGAATATGAGCTGGTAACTCAAGGTTGGATTGGTTCCCCTCTGTTTGTCACGGTTGCCACTGAAGAAGAAAGTATTGTCCCTCTGAGGCAGCATCTGTTGCAGTTACATCAGCAAAATAAGCAGCATGAAAAATTACATCAGCGTTTTCGTTTGGCGATCGATCGCGCTTTCAGTGTAAAAGGCGCGGGTCTGGTGGTGACGGGAACGGCATTGGCCGGCCAGGTTAGTGTAGGAGATATCCTCTGGCTGACCGGCAGTGATAAACAAATCAGAGTGCGTGGCCTGCACGCCCAGAATCAACAGACAAGTATGGCTCAGGCTGGGCAGCGTATTGCACTGAATATTATCGGTGATGTGAGTAAAGAACAGGTTTCCCGCAGTGACTGGCTACTTTCCAAAAAACCTTTTAAAAATGTGGAGAAGGTCCTGGTGGAAGTGGAAACTGATGAACCTTTGCGAAATTGGCAATCTCTTCATATTCATCATGCTGCCAGCCATATAACGGGTCGGATTTCATTACTGAATCAGCTTTCTGATACGCCTCGGTTAGCTGAGTTGGTGCTTGATAGTCCATTATGGTTGGTTGAGAATGACCGGCTGATATTGCGCGATATCAGTGCCAGAAAAACACTTGCTGGGGCACGGGTGATAAACCTCAATTCTCCCCGCCGTGGTAAGCGCCAGCCAGAATTTTTGCATTGGCTCACCCGGCTTGCCAAAGCATCGGACCATGCGACTAACTTAGCGCTTCATTTGCTACGAGGTGCACTTTCTCTTAGTCATTTTTCTTGGGCACGCCAGTTAACGGAAACGGATCTCCATCAATTACTGGCTGATATGGATGTGATTATTGCCGATGGTATGGTGTTATCACAGAGCCATGCCAGATTGGCAGAAAAGAAATTGTTACAGGTTTTGGCTGAATACCATCAGCAACATGCCGATCAACTGGGTTTAGGAAGGGCGCGCCTGAAACGGATGGCGTTGCCAACGCTGAATGAAGCGCTGGTTTATATTCTGATAAATCTTTTGCTCAGGGATGGGCAATTAAAACAGTCACATGGTTGGTTATATCTTCCTGAGCATGGTTTGGCTTTCAGTGATGAGCAGGCAAAACTGTGGCAACGAGTAGCCCCCTATTTTGCAGATGATCCTTGGTGGGTACGTGACTTAGCTTCTGATTTAAAGGAAGAAGAGGCGACAATTCGCAGTTTGTTGAAAAAATCAGCTCAATTGGGACACATTACCGCCATTGTTCCGGATCGCTATTATTGTAGCCAACGAATTCAGCAATTCGCGGAACTTATCCGCAAGTTTAATCAAAATCATGGTGCGATTACTGCTGCCGATTTTCGTGATGAATTAGGTATTGGTCGTAAATTGGCTATTCAGATCTTGGAATTCTTTGATCACAGTGGTTTTACCCGTCGTCAGGCTGAATCACATATTCTTAGGGATAATGGACTATTTTGATAATTTTTTGTTTAAAATGTGGGTGATTTCAGTGAAATTACAGTTTTGTTTCTGTTGATTTAAACAGCCTGTGTTATTTTTGTTAACTGTTATCGGCGTAAGCCTTCTATTAACGGGATTTAATACGGTATGAAAAGAAAGATAATATCGGGTGTTTATCTGGGATTATTGTTTATTGCAACTTTAATACTGGTTTTTGAAAAAAGTGAAGATATTTATCCGGGGCTGATAGCTGTCGGTGTGTTTGGTGTGATATTTGGTCTGGTGTTTTTTGTGTCAGTCCGGTTACTGTTTTCTGCCGCCTTTACCGGAACACTGTTTATTATCTTTAAATTCCTTAATCAGATAAAGGTTCATTACTACAAAGAACAGTTGATGTTCTCTGACCTTAACCTGATGTTTGATCCTTCTAATCAGGAAACATTGCGACACTATTGGCTGGCTGGCCTAGGAATTGTCGCTATGTTTATCTGGTTGATGTTTAATATGACTCTGAGCTGGAAAAAATCATCACCTTTACGTGGTCTTAAATGGCGTACTACCAGCCTGGTGCTGGTTGCGTTCTGTACATGGGACGTGAGCATTACGGCCAACGCGTTTAGAGATCAATGGGAATCTTCACTGCCAAAAGGGCGTGGTACAGTGACCAATATGGTGATGTCAGCTAAAGATGCCAAACATCGTGTGCCTCAGTTTGGGCAATCATCTGATTATTTCCTGCAACAGGCTAAGAATGTCACGTTGCCTGTGTCGCAGTCAGAAATCAAACCCGATGTGGTGGTGTTATTGCAGGAGTCTACGGTTACTCCGCATATCTATCAGCTGCCTGATGATGCCCATCTGCCGGATCTTTATATGTTCCAGCGGGATTCCGGGGTCAGCGCACAAAGTCCAATGCGGGTACAAACTTTCGGTGGGGGTACTTGGTTATCTGAATTCTCTGCTCTGACGGGTTTGAATACCGATGATTTCGGCTCACGCAAGAATGCTGTTTTTTATTTTATCGTTGATCACCTGAAATATAGCCTGTTCCGCGAGATGAAACAGAATGGCTATTACACTGTTGTTCTGACACCATTTAATAAATCCTCCTATCATTCTGGTCATGCTTATCAGACATTGGGTGTTGACCGTATTATCCAGCCGCAGGAGCTAGGGTATCCCGCCAGTCCTGATGAAAATCTGTGGACCATCTCTACACAAGAGATGTTGAGTTATGTGAAAGAAATTCTGGCACAAGAAACCGATAAGCCGTTGTTTATTTTCTCACTGACTATGTATGAACATGGCCCATATGATGAAGATCATTCAGATGATTACGGACTTTCCGGGCATGTAAAAAATTCACAAGCTGTTGGTAAGTTCAGTCACTATATGGAGAAAATCAAGGCTTCTGACCCGGCAATCAAAGATTTCAGTGAGTTTGTTGCTAAACGGGAAAAGCCGACCATTTTTCTCTACTTTGGTGATCATCAACCCAACATCGAACTAGGTCAGTACAATAGCGTATTTTCAAATCCGGGTTATATCACTCAGTTCACTATGCGGGATAACCTAAAACAGGGAGACCCTGTTCAGACTGATGAACTGACAGATATTTCATTCCTTGGTGGAATGATTATGGAGAGAGCTAAACTGGAAGCTTCACCTTTTTACCGGGCGAATATGACGATGCGCCACCTTTGCCGGGGGGCGCTGGACGATTGTCAGGATAAAGCGCTGGTGGATAGTTACAAACACTATATTTATCAGCAATTGGAAGTGGCAAGTAAAAAGTAAGCCGTAAAATAATAAGTGAGCGGGTGCCATATAAATATGGCGCTTGCTGCACTTCAGATGCAGGTAAACACTCTTCAATTTTCTGCTACTGCTTTGCAATTTCACTCTCAATCATTTATTGCGACAGAATATGGTAGGGAAAATCATTTTTCTTATCGGGCTGTTAGCATATCCAGTCAATAAAATCATTTTATCTAATTGATAATAAAGAGTATTTATCATATTCGGTGTGAATTAGTATTGATCAATAGATTTAGAATCAGCGTTCTGCTCATTAAGGTTTGTGTCAGATTTGTCAGGGGTGAGTAGCTGCTGATAAAGTGGCAAGCCTCATCTGATCTGTGTGGGAGTAGCCACATTGATATCACATAATTATATGGGCCGACTTTTATTGAACCTAATTGATGTTAAAGTATAAATATTTTTTATGAATAGGGTTCGGAAATTGAAGATGACTAAACCCGTATCAGATACCATTCCGGGCTATTTCTATGATTATGGTCAGGCAGTTGATGGTGCAATAGGTCTATCTTCTGAACGATGGATTTTGCAATAAGCGGTTGTATTTTGGCTGGATAAGCTGAAAAAACTTTATGACTTTATTGGTGCCGGAATGGAGATCATGGAGTCTGTTCCTTGTGCTCTGGTCATGGTGGATTTAGTTGATGGTCATTCGGTTAGGTGTGTGATTTTTTGCGCCAACCTCGGGGGAGATGCGGATGCCATCGGTGCCATGGCTGGAGCCATTTTTGGGAAGCGATCTTTATCCACTGTAAATAGGGTTATTAACGGTGGATTTATTGATGGTCTATTGATGTGGGTCCCAGTTCTGGATTGTTCGCCTCTTTCTTTGTCAGTCTGATGGAATTATGGCTTATATTTGACCAGTAAAAGGAGCGACTAATGGGGGATTTACTGCCGATTACCGTAATTGGTGCTGCCGCAGGAGATATTGTTCTTAGCTTACCAAGGCTTCCTCGCAGTGGTGAAGATCAGGAAGCCAAAGAGATTGATCAACAGATCGGCGGTTCAGGTTTTAATGTTGTCCGGGCTTTGGTTCGCCTGCAAATCCCTGTGGTTAATGGTATCCCCGTTGGTAACGGATACTGGGGTAAGCGGATAACTAAAGAGATGCAGGCTCTTGGGCTTGAGGTCACATTAACCAACTCATCACTTGATAATGGCTGGTGTCTGGCAATGGTCGAACCGGATGGTGAGCGAAGTTTTATCTCTGTGAGTGGTTGTGAAGTTGACTGGAGTTCGGCAATGCTTTCGGCTATTGCTTTGCCGGAAAGGGGATATATCTACTCCAGTGGTTATGTTATGGCGAGCAAAACAACGGCGATTTTGTGTGACTGGTTATTGGCGTCACCACCTGGGCAGACATTATTGCTGGATTTTGGTCCCCGTTTACCCAATATAGATTCCGCTTTCATTGATGCATTGCCTGTTGGCCGAACCATTTTGACACTGAATCGTGATGAAATGACTATGTTGTGTGGAGAAGGTGATCCTGTCGCTCAGGCGAGCAATTATTCCAGTAAAAGAAAAATCACTATTATCTGTCGGTTAGGTTTACAGGGTACATGGATATGTTTGCCTGAGCGTAACCCAGAACATGTTGCTGCCTATAAAGTGAAAGTGGTGGATACCATTGGTGCTGGTGATGCTCATAGTAGTGGCATGCTTGCTGGTTTATCACAGGGAATGTCGCTGAAAGATGCTGTTGAACTTGGCAATCGTGTTGCTGCTGTTGTTGTCAGTCGTTCTGGTGCTGCGGGTGCGCCAACCATAAAAGAACTAAAGGAATTTGTGTTTGAGTAATCATCAATTAAACACAAGGATTTAGGTTTTCAAAGGTGTGATTAAAATGAATGCATTACATGCAGGTTGGAAACGAAAAACAACTCTTTTTTTATTAGCTGAGACAATTTCTCTGCTGGGTTCTTCCATTGTCCAGTTCTCGATCGTTTGGTATATCACCTTAAATACTTCATCAGGAGAAATGCTGGCTATCGCGGTACTCTGTGCATTTCTTCCACAGGTATTAATCTCTTTATTTGCCGGTGTTTGGGCTGATACTTACAACCGTAAATTACTCTGTATTGCCTCTGATGCATTAATTGCATTAGTGACTCTTGGCCTGGCGATCTCCTTTATGTTTGGGTTTAAGAGTATTGAGTTGCTATTTGTGGCTCTGATTATCCGCTCATTTGGTACAGGTATTCAGTCTCCGGCGGCTAGTGCTATCATTCCACAACTGGTCCCGAAAGAGAAACTGTTGCGGGTCAATGGGATTAATACTTCTCTGAATTCACTGACGATGTTGGCTTCTCCAGCCATTAGTGGTTTTTTGTATTCTCAGACTTCGATTGAGAATATTCTTTTAGTGGATGTTGCTACTGCTGTTATTGGCATCAGTATTGTTGCATTTATTCCTATTGCCAAAATCGCTTCTGATTCCATACCGGATAATAAATTTCAGGCGATGCTAGCGGGTTTTCGCTATCTGCAAGAGAATAAGCTAATCAGAAATATTTTGATTTTCCTGATTTGTGTTTGCTTCCTGATTAGTCCGGCTGCTTTTTTGACACCTCTATTGGTTAACAGGACATTTGGTGAAGAGTCATGGCGTTTAGCCGTTAACGAAATGACATTTAGTGCCGGAGCATTGTTGGGTGGATTGCTGATTTCTTTTTGGAGTGAATATAAAAATAAACTGCGTATAACGGGAATAGCTTGCACACTGTTCGGTATATTTATGATTGCTCTTGGCAATGCATATTGGTTTCCGCTGTATCTGGCATTAAACGTCTCTTTGGGCGCTATAGCACCTTGTTTTAACGCACCAATGGTCTCTGTTATACAGGAAAAAGTCGAGCCGGAGATGATGGGGCGAGTATTCAGTTTGGTTCAAATTGCTATGTCCTGCTCTCTGCCATTAGGTATGGTGATATTTGGTCCAATTGCTGACTATATTAATATTCAACTCCTTTTAATGATATCCGGTGTATTGATATTACTGACTGGCGGGATATTTTTTGTGTTTAACGGAGAAGAGAATATAGAAAGTAGCAGAGCAGTTTAATGAAGCGGGTATTGCCAAAGACATCGTGTTCATGGTTTGCTTTGTGCAATACCCGGTATTTGTTTGAAGAGAAAAAATGGAAAACACAGATAATCATTCGCAGTTTATTATCTATCAAACCGAAGATGGGGAAAACCGATTGGACGTTTGTTTTCAGGATGAAACAGTTTGGCTGACGCAAGCATTGATGGCGGAGTTGTTTCAGACCAGTAAGCAAAATATTGGCCAACATTTAAAAAATATCTTTCGAGAAAAGGAATTAATTGAAGATGCAGTAGTAAAGGAATTCTTTACTACTGCCGTAGATGGTAAAAACTACCGAACTAAACATTATAATCTGGATGCTATTATCTCTGTTGGTTATCGGGTGCAGAGCCATACCGCAACACGTTTTCGCCAATGGGTAACCCGTCACTTGCGGGAATATATTGTTAAAGGCTTTGTGCTGGATGACGAACGTTTGAAAAACCCGGATCAGCCATTTGATTACTTTGAAGAACTGACTCGACGTATTCAGGATATTCGTACCAGCGAAAAACGTTTCTATCAAAAAATCACTGATATTTATGCGACCAGTGTCGATTATGATCCAACACAGACCATCAGTATTAACTTCTTCAAAACAGTACAGAACAAAATTCATTGGGTAATTACAGAGCAGACCACAGCGGAAATCGTTCATCAACGTGCTGATAGTTTTCTCCCTAATATGGGGTTGACGAACTGGCGTGGTACTAAAGTTCGTAAAAGTGATGTAGTGAATGCTAAAAGCTATCTGACAGAAGAAGAGTTACAAGCATTGAATAATCTAATAGATCAATATCTGATATTTGCGGAAGGACAGGCCATGCGTCGAATTCCTATGCATATGGCTGATTGGGTGAAGAAGTTAGATGGATTTTTAACATTGAATGATCGGGATGTGCTTAATCATGTTGGTAAAATATCGCATCTAATGGCGAAGGAACTGTCTGAGTTTGAATATGATAAATTTCATCAGCAATGGTTAATAACAGAAGCAATAACCGCGGATGAACAGGACTTCCCCAGTTTAAATCGGCAGTTTGCAAAAATTACAGATAAGAAAGCGCGCCCTGATAACAATTAATTCCAATATGAATAATATCATGGAAAAGCATATTTTTTTGCTTTATTCCAGGTGAATATTGCTAGTTATACGATAAGCACAGCGCCGTGAATCGGTGAGCATATACTCTACTCGTTCTACTTGAGCTTGAAGTATATCCTGAAATACATTCAGTTCAGCGCGGCAAAAACCCTGGCATACCTTCGCGGCAGAGCAAATTGGGCAATGGTTTTCTATCAGTAAAATGGCGTCATCTTCTGTATGTGACCATTGAGCCATGTAACCTTCACGGCATCTTATGGCAACCAAACGTTCGACGCGTTCTTGCAGATTGGTTGTTCCATTCATAGCTTGCTTGTAATTAATCCGGGTTTCTTGCTCGCGGGTATCAATCAACAAATCTATCGCTTTCTCACCTAACTGTTTACGAATAGTGTTTAGTAATTGTACTGTCAGTTCAGCATGAGCATCCGGGAAATGAGCATGACCTGCGGCTGTCAGATGCCAAAGTTGTATTGGACGACCAACGCCTCGTGCTTCTGCGACAGCCTCTACCAATCCTTCTTTCGCTAACTTCACAAACTGTTGCCGGGCGGCTTCTCCTGTTGTTCCCAGTATTTTTCCGGCGTTAGAAGCTTGCTGAGGACCACGGGTTTTCAATAGCATCAGTAACCTTTCACCCACGGACTGTGTGACAGTTGTGCTATTTCCAAAGCTTTTTCTTGACATATTACTTCGCCTCGCCTTAATTTATTCCAAGCTAATTCTTGTTTAATTTAACGTAAGATTCATATTAACTCAATGCTAATTCAGGATAATAACTGTGATAACAACTGATGAAAGCCACTGGAGCGATTTGTTCTCCGGTAAAAATGCGGCTAGTGCTCTGGCCTTATCGCTGGGAGTTGCGTTACATGCGATTAATATCTTAATTGCTACCACTATCTTACCTTCGGTTGTGCAGGACATTGGTGGCCTGAACCTTTATGCCTGGAATACAACGCTGTTTGTGGTCGCTTCTATTATTGGTTCGGTATTGTCTGCACGTCTGCTTAACTCACAGGGGGCACGTAATGCTTATCTGGTTGCAGCAATATTCTTCTTCTTTGGTAGTTTGTTGTGCGCATCTGCTCCAACGATGGAAATGATGCTTATCGGACGGACAGTTCAGGGCTTCGGTGGTGGGTTACTGTTTGCACTTTCCTATGCCATGATCAATCTGGTATTTGAACAGGCGCTTTGGCCACGGGCAATGGCACTGACATCCGGTATGTGGGGTATTGCGACGTTGGTTGGTCCTGCTGTGGGGGGAATCTTTGCTGAGATAAATGCGTGGCGTTATGCCTTTGGTATCATGCTGCCAATAATGTTGCTGTATGCGGTTTTCACTTACTTAATTTTACCAAAAGGCAAACCTCAGGATCAGAATAAAGTAGCATTGCCACTGGTGCAGTTAGTTTTATTAGCGGGAGCAGTATTGATAGTTTCTGCTGGTAGTGTATCTGACAGTGTGAAGCTAAATTTTGCAGGGATTATGCTGGCATTAGTCTTGATCATGTTACTAATTTGCTATGAACGTCGTGCAGTGATACGTCTGTTGCCGCATGGCGCATTGCATTTGGGTTCACCTCATGCGGTGCTGTTTGCCACTATTTCATTATTGGTGATCGGCATGACCAGTGAAGTGTTTATCCCGTATTTCCTGCAAATGTTGCATGGTCAGTCACCGCTGGCTTCCGGTTATATGGCGGCGGCAATGGCAGCAGGCTGGACAGTCGCTGAGATAATCAGTGCGGGTTGGCGTGGGGCGGGTATGCGCCGGGCAATTGTCAGTGGGCCGATATTGGTACTGATAGGTATGCTGATTCTGTCATCGATATTATCACAGCCCTCGGCAGGACATTGGCAAGTGATGATTCCCATTGTGATTGCACTGACTTTGGTGGGATTTGGTATTGGCTTTGGCTGGCCACATTTGCTAACTCGTATCTTACAGGTATCGTCGGATGCCGATAAAGATATCGCAGGCGCTTCAATTACAACGGTACAGTTATTTGCCACTGCTTTTGGAGCAGCATTGGCGGGTATGGTAGTGAACCTTTCCGGATTGAATGAACCCGGAGGTGTGGCAGGTGCCGCTTCTGCCGCACATTGGTTGTTCCTGCTATTTGCTATCGCTCCGTTATTGGCTCTGTTTACTGCGTGGAGATCGGCGAAGATTAGGGCGGTGGTTGAATAATCTTGGTTTGCATTGGTATTAAATAAGGGAATAGATTACTCAAACCCGTATTGATAAGGAACAAAATATTAATATTCCCTTAACATTTTTTATTGTAGAGAGACACACATCTGTTTAGTATGGATGTGTTTAAGGGTAAATAAAGCGGAACGTCAGTTTTAGTGTTTAATCTATCTGTTTCTCTTACATATATTGTACCTTACGGAAGGTATTTAACGGATATATTGTGATAATCGTCGTGGTTCTGGAGGTTTCCCTTATTTCCTGAAGCAATTCATTATTGTAATACATATCAATTGATTCAGTTTAAGGATACGTGGAGTGATTGAATTCTATTGGAGCTGTTTGGCAGGTGGTGTGTTGTTTGCACTGATAGGTGTTGTTTTTGGCGATATTATCAGTAGTGCGCTTGATGGATTTCTTGATTTTTTATCAGTCGATTTCTTACAGCCAATGGTTATTGCAACTGCGATCACAACGTTGGGTGGAGCGGGAATTCTGTTTACTCAGTACTCTCCCTTTACTGCCATAATATGCCTGATATTTTCCTTATTTTCCGCCCTTATTATATCAATTGCCGTATTCTTTGGTTATGTCAAACCAATGCAGAACAGTGAGAATTCAACCAGTTTTTCAATACAGGATTTACAGGGCAAAATTGCTCTGGTTTCCGTGGCTATTCCAGCTGATGGATTTGGTGAAATAGTTGTACGTATTGGTGCTGGTAATACCAATCAAATTGCTGCCAGCTTTGATACCGTTAATATTGCGAATGACACTCAGGTTGTAATTGTTGAGGTTCGTGAGGGGATTACTTATGTCTCCCCGTTAGAGCTCTAAAATTGGAGAAATTATTTATGCCGAGTATTCCAGATTATTTTATTATTCCAGGTATTGTTATTGCAGTTATTATTGTCCTGGGTTTAGCTTTTTGGGCGCGTTATAAAACCGTAGGACCTGACAAAGCAATGATTGTTGCGGGCTCTTTTCTTGGTGATGGGTCAACAATTTCCACAGATGAATCTGGCCGGAAAATAAAAATTGTTCGCGGTGGTGGCACGTTTATTTGGCCTATTTTCCAGCAGTCGCAATATATCTCTCTACTTTCACACAAGCTTGATGTATCAACGCCGGAAGTTTACACGGCACAAGGCGTACCGGTTATTGCTGATGGTGTTGCGATTATTAAGGTAGGCAGTTCTATAGAAGATATTGCTACGGCGGCAGAGCAATTCATCGGCAAACCCATTGAATCTTTGAAAGGGGAGGCGCAGGAAGTGTTGGAAGGCCACCTTCGTGCGATTCTCGGTTCAATGACAGTGGAGGAGGTATATCGTAACCGCGACAAGTTTGCTCAAGAAGTACAAGGTGTTGCTGCACGCGACCTGAAAAAGATGGGTCTGCAAATCGTTTCTTTCACTATCAAAGATGTTCGTGACAAACAAGGCTATCTGGATGCGCTAGGCAAACCTAGAATTGCCACAGTAAAACGCGATGCGGAGATTGCCGAAGCGGAAGCAACGCGGGATGCCCGGATTCAGAAAGCCAAAGCAGAAGAAGAAGGGCAGAAGGCCGAACTTATTCGAGATACGAATATTGCGGAGGCAAATAAGGAAAAAGAGCTGAAAGTTGCTTCATTCAAGAAGGAACAGGATACGGCCAAAGCAGAAGCAGATCAGGCGTACCAGATTCAAGAAGCCAAGGCCCGACAGCTCATGGTGGAAGAGCAGATGAAGGTAGAGTTGGTGCGAAAAGATCGTGAAGTTGATCTTCAGGAGAAAGAAATCCTCGTTCGGCAGATGAAGTATGATGCTGATGTGAAAAAGAAAGCTGATGCGGATAAATACGCGGTTGAGCAGGCAGCGGAAGCGGATAAGGCGCGTAAGATGCGTGAAGCGGAGGCGATGCAATATTCTATCGAAGCTCAAGCGAAAGCGAATGCCGAACAGAAACGGCTTGATGGGATGGCGATTGCGGATGCGGAGCGAGCAAAAGGGACTGCGGACGCCGAAGTTATCCGTCTTCGCGGCCTTGCGGAAGCGGAAGCCAAGGAAAAACTGGCTGAAGCTTTCCAGAAGTTTGGCGAAGCTGCTGTACTCGACATCATTGTGAAGATGCTACCAGAACTTGCAGGCAAAATTGCCGCACCGCTTTCATCAATTGATAAGCTGACCGTTGTTGATACTGGCAATGGTGATGGGGCTGCCCGCGTTAGTAACTATGTTACCCAATTGATGGCGACGGCACCGGAAATGTTGAAGAATATCTCTGGCATTGATATTGAGCAATTGATTAAAGGCATAACTGGGAAAGCCGAAGAATCGGCAGTGAGCCGTGTACATTTACCGCAAAAGTGAACCTAATACTACAGCCGTACTTACTTTTTTCAACAGAAAAGACACTCATAGAAAAGCTTAATTCATGCGGTTTCTCAGAATTGTGAGCATCAAGGAAAATGCAACTTTCTGGTATCTACGGCTGTAGTACTAGGAAGCATGTAGATCAAAGTTATGAGGAATCTTCATGAATACTAGGGGTATTATAGGCGAAAAAGCTGAGATATTTTCTGAAATTCGGGAACACCCCGCGAAACAGAGATATCTTGCAGGCTTATTATGGTTAAGGATATTTAATGCTACGTTATCCATTGTTATTTATTATTGTTTTTATGCTTTCCGGCTGTGGGTATAACGATATCCAATAATGTGTGGTCTAACTATTGCCGTTTCTGCTCTATTGATTGATCTTATGGGGGCTGCTTCCGTAAGTGGTTTTATGAGTTATTTCAGCATCTTTTTGATATCTACGTTTATTCTGATGATGTTTTTCGCGCTTGTTGCTGCATTTACCGGCAGACAGCTCGTCGGGACCTCTAAGATATCAAGACATGGTTCTCGCAATAACAGAAGAAAAAGAAGAAGATCTGATAGTGGTAGCTCAAGCAGCAGTGCTAGTAGTGATTTCTACGGCGGTGGTAGCTCAAGTAGCCGTTCTGGTGGTGATTTCCACGGTGGTGGTGGCTCCAGTGGAGGAGGGGGAGCATCTGACCGTTGGTAGAGATCCCGTCTCAGTCAACTGCGAGTGATTTCAACGGGTTCACCGTGGGTCGCTGCGTCCGGTACTTCTGAGATACTGAGGTGTATGTACGCATGTTGCGCCTCCTGAAGTGTACATATTAAGTGTATAATTAACATGTACATTAATCAGTCAACGGGGTGTAATTGCTGCAATTGACATATCTCAATAATGTATGACAGGCTATGCCATTAAAAAAGCTCGCTGTTACACGAACTTCTTGGTTCTTTGCGACTTTGTGATTCTTTGTAAAATGTTACTCAATATTCTGAATCTGCTCCCGCATCTGCTCAATCAGCACTTTCAATTCAATTGCGGAATTGGTGATCTCGGCATTAATAGATTTAGATGCCAGGGTATTAGACTCGCGGTTAAATTCCTGCATCATAAAATCCAGACGACGGCCGACGGCTTCTTTTTTCTTCAGGATATTGTGGGTTTCTTTAACATGGGCGTCGAGGCGATCTAATTCTTCCGCCACATCAAGGCGTTGAGCCAACAAAACTAATTCTTGCTCAAGACGGTTATTTTCGATCTGTACCTGAGCTTCTTCCAGTTTAGTTTGCAGGCGTTCCCGCTGCCATTGCATGATTTCAGGCATTTGCTGGCGAACTTTACTGACTTCTTCGGTGACAGCGTTCAGACGCTGTTCAATCATGGTCTTAAGTGCAGTACCTTCGGTTTCACGGCTTTGAATAAAAGCATCCAGTGTTTTCTCCAATTCTTCCAGCAGTTGGGTACTGATAGCATCCAAATCCTGCTCTTCCGCTGCCATGACACCTGGCCAGCGGAGGATATCAACAGGATTGATTTTACCTTCATTACTCTGTTGTTTAACCCAATTCGCCGCATTTACCAGCTGTTTCGCTAAAGTTTCATTTAGAATAAGTTCGCCTTGAGTGTGTGAGTCCAGTTCAAAACGCAGGTTGCACTCAACTTTTCCGCGAGTCAGACGGGAACGAATGCGTTCACGGATCACCGGTTCCAAGCTTCTGAGTTGTTCTGGCAGGCGGATATAAGTCTCTAAATAACGCTGATTAACGGAGCGCAGTTCCCAAGCCGCATTGCCCCATTCACTTTTGATATCTCGCCGTGCAAAAGCCGTCATACTACGAATCATGATTCGTTCCCATTTAAATAAAAGATTAAGGGATTATAACGCTCGTTGTAGATGCAGGATAGGCATTAGCCCTGTTAGGCCGTATAATGCGCCCCCAATAATGATTTAACAACGGAGATAACACCATGCGCCCAGCAGGACGAGCGGCAGAGCAAGTGCGCCCTATCACTATAACCCGTAATTACACTAAGCATGCTGAAGGTTCGGTTCTGGTGGAGTTTGGGGATACCAAAGTGTTATGTAATGCATCCGTTGAAGAAGGGGTTCCCCGTTTCCTGAAAGGTCAGGGACAAGGTTGGGTTACGGCTGAATATGGCATGTTACCGCGCTCTACTCATACCCGAAATGCCCGTGAAGCAGCCAGAGGAAAACAGGGGGGGCGTACTATGGAAATCCAGCGTTTAATCGCCCGTTCGCTGCGTGCCGCTGTTGATCTGAAAAAACTGGGTGAATACACCATTACTCTGGATTGTGATGTGATTCAGGCTGATGGCGGTACCCGTACAGCTTCTATAACAGGTGCTTGTGTAGCGCTAGTTGATGCGCTGGATAAAATAGTTGCAGCGGGTAAGCTAAAAGAAAGTCCTCTGAAATCAATGGTTGCTGCGGTCTCTGTCGGTATTGTGGATGGTGAAGGCCGTTGTGATCTGGAATATGTGGAAGACTCAGCCGCTGAAACTGATATGAACGTCGTGATGATGGAAGATGGCCGGATGATTGAAGTGCAAGGCACTGCAGAAGGCGAGCCGTTTAGTCATGATGAATTGTTGTCCTTGTTGTCCCTTGCCAAGGGGGGATTAGAGGACATTTTTGAAGCGCAGAGAAATGCGTTAAAACAATAAGTTGATCAGGCGACGTAATAGTCGCCTTTTTTGTGTCTGTCGTGTAGCGGATAACCAAACTAAATAAGAGGAGAAGCACCAATGAAAGCCTATCAGCGCGAATTTATTGAGCTTGCGCTAAAAAAACAGGTACTGAAGTTTGGGGAATTTACCCTGAAATCAGGACGTAAAAGCCCGTATTTTTTTAATGCCGGGCTGTTTAATACCGGGCGTGATTTGGCGTTAATCGGGCGTTTTTATGCAGCAGCATTATTGGATAGCGGTATTCAGTGTGATTTGTTGTTTGGACCAGCTTATAAGGGTATTCCAATCGCAACAACAACGGCGGTTGCATTGGCGGATCACCATGATATTGATATGCCATATTGTTTTAATCGTAAGGAAGTTAAAGATCATGGTGAAGGTGGCACTTTAGTCGGTAGTCCACTTAAAGGAAATGTTGTTCTGGTTGATGATGTTATTACCGCAGGCACAGCCATCCGTGAATCCATGGAGATTATCAAGCAGCATAATGCGACGCTTGCCGGCGTGATGATTTGTCTTGATCGTCAGGAACGCGGGAAGGGTGAAATCTCAGCAATTCAAGAAATTGAAAGAGATTATGGTTGCAACGTGTTTTCCATTATTACCCTGAATGATTTGATTAGTTATTTAGGTAGTCAGACAGAGATGAAAGATCACCTGGATGCAGTGAAAGCATATCGTGAGCAGTACGGTATCTGACCGGTAAGCTTTAAAAAAAAAGCCCTCGCCCAATAACGGGCGGGGTGAGTAGTAGAATAGCTTATTGTAACTGAGCCAGTAACAATGGCCAGCGCGCTTCAAATTCCTGTGTTGGGCGATAGCGGAATTCTGAGCGAACAAAGCGTGATAGCATCCCTTCACAAAACGCCAGCAACTGGGAAGCTAATAACGACTCATCATAACTGAAACCTTGTCCATCACGTAATTTTTTCTCTTTCAAAACTTGACGGATCTGTACTTCAATTCGTTCAAATAATTGATTTATACGCCCTTGCAGCCGGTTTTGTTCAAACATCAGAGCATGGCCTGTCATGATGCGGGTCAGACCTGGGTTTTTTTCTGAGAAGCCCAGAATTAGAACCAATATCAGGCGGATACGAGTAATGGTGTCTTTTTCGTCTTGCAGAATCAGGTTAATCCGTGAAATTAATGAGTCTTCAATAAACTCGATCAAGCTGTCAAACATCCGGGTTTTGCTGGGAAAATGCCGGTACAGTGCAGCTTCGGAAACGCCCACGTTGGCGGCCAGTTTAGCGGTGGTTATCCGATTACTACCATCACTGGATTGCAACATATGCGCAAGGGCCTGCAAAATCTCCTCGCGCCTGTTTCTTTTCTTCGTATTTTCGTTTTCTGCCATGTCTGATAAGACCCCTGCTAAAAACAGCAAAACAAACAAACCAGCAATTCTTTGCCCAAGGGTATTTTGAGCAAAGAATATGATAATTGGTTAATGATATTAGGTTTTACAGAGATTTATTGGCGACCGGAATGACCAAAACCACCGCTGCCTCTTTCGCTGGTTTCAAAATCTTCCACCAGATTGAATTCAGCCTGAACGACGGGTACAAAAACCATCTGAGCGATACGTTCGCCTGGCTTGATAGTGAAAGTTTTATCACCACGGTTCCAGACAGAAACCATCAGCTGACCTTGATAATCAGAATCAATCAAACCAACCAGATTACCCAGAACGACGCCATGTTTATGTCCAAGGCCTGAACGGGGCAGAATAACCGCTGCCAGCTGCTCATCGCCAATATGAATGGCAAGCCCGGTCGGAAGAAGTTCAGTTTGTCCTGGCACCAGTTCTACCGCGTTGTCAAGGCAAGCCCGCAAATCTAAACCTGCGGAGCCGGGAGTTGCGTAAGTTGGCAGAGGAAATTCCTGCCCGATACGTGGATCAAGGATTTTAACGTCGATTTTTTTCATCATAGCGTCTGACTATCTCATCTAATAAATGGTGGCTGAGTAATAACTTACTACTATGAGGTAAGCGAATATCCCCCTCATGCCAGAACAAATGTAGTGCATTAGTATCACTGTTAAAGCCGTGACCAGTAAGGGATACATCATTCGCACAAATCAGATCCAAATGTTTTTGGTTCAGTTTGTTACGTGCGTATTCTTCCACATTCTGGGTTTCAGCCGCAAATCCAACAACAAAAGGGCGATTTTCTTGCATTGTGGCTACATTAGCAACAATGTCAGGGTTTTTAACCAGAGTAAAAGTAATTTCTTCCCCCTGTTTTTTGATTTTTTCTGGGGCAATTTGTTTAGCACGGTAATCTGCAACCGCAGCACAACCAATAAAAATGTCCTGTGAACCGGCTACTGCCTGTACTTGTCCATTCATTTCCAGGGCGCTAGTTACGTCGATTCGTTTGACACCCGGTGGGGTCGGTAAATTAACGGGGCCTGTGATAAGGGTGACTTCTGCGCCACGTGCCGCTGCGGCGTGGGCGATGGCAAACCCCATTTTGCCGGAGCTGTGATTGCTGATAAAACGGACAGGATCCAGTGCTTCACGGGTTGGTCCGGCGGTAATAGCAAGTTTTAGGTGAGCTAAGTCCTGGCTGGCTTGAAAATGTTGTTCAGCCAGTTCAACAATCGCCATTGGCTCCAACATCCTACCAGGGCCAATGTCACCACAAGCCTGATTGCCACTGTCCGGACCCCACAGGAAAACCCCTCGCTCTTCAAGAATCTTGAGATTATGTTGTGTTGCCTGAGCACGAAACATTTGTTGATTCATTGCAGGTAACACGGCAACAGGTGCCGGGGAAGCCAGACAGACAGTTGTCACTAGATCATTTGCCATACCAACTACCAGACGAGCCAGTAAATCAGCCGTAGCTGGGGCGAGAATAATGAGATCAGCCCATTTGCCAAGTTCTATATGCCCCATAGCAGCTTCCGCTGCCGGATCTAACAGGTCGTCGGAGACGGGGTAACCGGAAACTGCTTGCAACGTCAGTGGCGTAATAAATGCTTCTGCTGCTGGTGTCATCACTACACGTACCTGTGCGCCGCGATCACGCAGGCGGCGTACCAGTTCGGGAGTTTTGTAAGCGGCGATCCCTCCGCTAATACCGAGCACAATCTGTTTGCCGGAAAGTCCTGCCATCGTGGTTGTCCGAATATTAAGTTGCAAGGATTCTGAATTTTATCACAAGAGATTACAGAGTTGAGGATAGTCTGAACTTTGATAGTGAAAAAAGGTAAGTTTGCGAGCGGCTACGCAGCTTATGAATATGACGTTAGTCCTTATTTTTAAGGCATGGAATACTGTTTGTATCAGATGAAACAAGGGCAGGGAGATGAATATATGGAAGTTGGTATTACTGAAAATACAGAAGAAATATATTCAAATTTAGCTCCCAGAGAAAAATTGTTGGCATATGGTTCAGTTTCTTTAACGGATACGGAGCTACTGGCTATTTTTCTGCGTACTGGCACCAGAGGGATCCCGGTTTTGAAGATGGCTGAATTCTTGCTGAAAGAATTTGGGTCTCTGTACCATTTACTCTCTGCTGATTATGACACCTTCTGTTCTCATAAAGGGATGGGATTAGCCAAATATGCACAATTGCAGGCTATTGCAGAATTGGCAAAACGTTTTTTCTCCAGTCAGTTCGTTCATGAAGATATTATGAGTAGTCCAAGTGTGACTCAAGAGTATTTGCAAAACTTGTTATCAGGGCGGGACAGGGAAGTATTTGTTGTGTTGTTTCTCAATAATCAAAATAAAGTCATCTGTCATGAGGAGATGTTTAAAGGCACAATCAATAAAGTTGAAGTTCATCCTCGTGAAATTGTCAGATCGGCGATAAAGGTAAATGCTTCATCTATTATTTTGGCGCATAATCACCCATCAGGTCACGCAGAGCCTAGCCTGGCGGATAAAATTGTTACAGACAAAGTAATTGATGCCTGCAATTTGGTTGGTGTACAAGTGCTGGATCATCTGGTTATTGGTCGGCAATGTTGTGTCTCATTTGCTGAGCGAGGCTGGATTTAGCCAATTTTTTCAAGATCCTTGGGGATCTTTAGTTGTGCGGGACTTGAGCGTCAGCGATTGAGAGCGTATACTACGCCACCTTTGAGGATCTTTGGTTTGGCGAGAAGAGCCTATCTCAGCACATTTTCTGAGTAAATGTGAGTCTTTTCAGTAGAATTTGCTGAGATGGGCTCCTAAGCCTGACGAGGCGGCCATACCCAATACAAAGCTCGAGCTGATTTGATTTTTGGAGAATAGACATGTCCCGAGTCTGCCAAGTTACTGGCAAACGCCCGATGAGTGGTAACAACCGCTCTCACGCATTGAATGCGACTAAGCGTCGTTTTCTGCCTAACCTGCATTCCCACCGTTTCTGGGTTGAGTCCGAGAAGCGCTTTGTAACTCTGCGTGTATCTGCTAAAGGTATGCGTGTGATTGATAAGAAGGGTATCGATGCAGTTTTGGCTGAACTTCGTACCCGTGGTGAGAAGTACTAAGGAGCTGAAAAATGGCTAAAGGTATTCGCGATAAAATCAAGCTGGTTTCTTCAGCTGGTACTGGTCACTTCTATACCACTACGAAGAACAAGCGCACTATGCCTGAGAAACTGGAAATGAAAAAGTTTGATCCAGTTGTTCGTCAGCATGTAATGTACAAAGAAGCTAAGATTAAATAATTTTGGTTGATTTGATAAAAACCCGGCTTTGGCCGGGTTTTTTGTTGCTATAGGTTTTATAGTCGATATTCACTCATTCTTCTCAACGTTTCATATATATCTGGTTATTCATAGACGTAAAATGCTGTTTCGCTATACTAGCACCTTCCGGCAGGCTGGATATGAAACTGAAATGGCTAAAGAAAAACTAAATATTTTACATACAGAATCTTCTTGTGGTTGGGGAGGTCAGGAAATCCGTATTCTGACGGAATCCCAGGGAATGATAAAACGCGGGCACAAGGTGGTTATTGTTTGTTGTCCAAATTCTAACATCTACCGTGAAGCAAAATCTTATGATGTGCCGGTTGTAGCCTTGCCCATTGAGAAAAAACGTCGGTCCAGCTTTCTTGCTATGCGTAATTGGTTGAAAAAAGAAGGCCGGCAATTTGACGTTATTAATACACACAGCTCGACAGATTCATGGTTGGTTGCTTTGGCTTGTGTAACGTTGAGGTATATGCCGCCGATGGTCAGAACACGGCATGTCTCAACCCAGGTTTCTAATTCAATGACAACCCGTTGGTTGTATCTGAAAGCGTGCCGGCATATTGCGACTACCGGTGAAAAACTACGCCAGCATTTGCATGCCAATAATCGTTATCCATTACAACATATGACATCAGTACCCACCGGTATCAACTTAGATCGTTTCCGACCGGAAGATAAGAAAGTTTGTCGTCAGCGGATTGGTATTAAGGATAAACCGACATTAGGTGTTGTTGCGACGATGAGAACTTGGAAAGGGCATCGTTATCTGTTAGAAAGTTGGAAAGTTCTGCACCAGAAATATCCTGACTGGCAGCTTTTGTTTGTTGGTGATGGCCCACAACGTAAATCGCTGGAACCGTTGGTGAAGCGAGAAGGTTTGTCGAATAGTGTCATTTTTTTAGGTAACCGTCAGGATGTTCCTGATTGTTTGAATGCGATGGATTTATTTGCATTACCTTCTTTTGGTAATGAAGGCGTGCCACAAGGGATTATGCAGGCAATGGCGTGTGGGATACCTGTGGTGTCAACCTCGGTTGGTGCAATTACCGAAGCGGTAGTTGATGGTGAAACGGGTTATATTGTGGAACCCAGAAACGCAGCGCTATTGACAGAAAGTTTAGAGTTGTTGATTCATAATAATGAACTGCGCTTGCAATTCAGTCATTCTTCATTAGAGCGGGCAATTGCTTTGTTTGGAATGGATAATATGCTGGATAAAATGGAAAAGATCTTTTTTCACAGCATTAAAGGTATAAATCATTAGCATTATTTAAGATTTTTCTCAGTGTTATTCTTTGGTTTATGGTTCTGGACTAAAATTAACTTGTTGATATTAAATGACTATGAAGTTGACTGTAGTTTAATTACCCTGTACTCGAGTGATAGCATACAAAAAAGCTTTGTTGTATATTTTGTTGAATTTTATAGCAGATTAATTAGATAATCGTCTTATGCAAATCAAAAATATTCTGGTCATTGTCATAGCGCGTTTCGGTGATACCTTACTGGTGACACCAGTTCTTCGTGCTTTAAAACAGAAGTGGCCTGGTGCGAATATTGATGTTATGGCGCATAAAAGAACCAAACAGATCCTTGAAAATATAGGTGATATCAATAGATTGATTGCTTTTTCAAAAAGCAAGGCAAAATGGTGTGGTTGGTTTACCCGTAAGCATTATGATTTGGCTTTAGTATATAGCGATGATAAACCGTTATTACAGTATGCAAAACGCAAATCACACTCAACAGTTTCATTTTCAGATGAATCTTCGTTGCAATCGGGTTGGATAGTAGTGAAAAAGTCAGAAGTCTTGGTGCCAGCTCAGCAAGAACGGGCGATGCTTGCTAATGCGGTAGATGTTGAGGTGAGTGACTGGCGGTTGAATTATTGTGTTAGTGAAGGAGAACTACGTTTTGCCGATGATTTTATGCGGCAGCATCATTTGGATAATAAGCTTCTGATTGGTTTTCAGTTACAAAGTTTCCCGGCAAAAGCTTATCGTGATTGGCCGGTTGAACATTTTTATAAATTAGCTCAATACATTTATCGCTGTTATCCATATTCGCATATTATGTTATTAGGCAGCACTGATGGTGAAATTGTTGCTCAATCATTGGCAGAAAGACTCGGTGTTGAAAAATGTACTTCGCTGGTAGGGAGACTGACAATGCGACAGAATGCTGCAATGATGAGCAAACTTGATTTGTACGTTGGTGTTGATACTGGGCCGACACATTTAGCCGGCGCATTAGGTATCCCGATGGTTGCGATGTATCACAGTTTTCATCCGGGCCGTTTTTTAGCGCCTCAACAGCATGCACATTTGGTGGTTATTGAGCATCCCGTTCATTATATGCAAGCCACACGTGAAGATCCGATGTCTGCTATATCTGTTGAGCAAGTCTGGCAGGCAACTCAGAAATTATTGGCAACCAAGTCGGCAGGGTAATAAACAGATGAAAATAGGTTTAGTTGATGTCACTGTGACTATGTCTTACGGTGGTATTCAGACGGCAGTCTGGGAACTTGCGAAAGCGTTGACTGATGCCGGTCATGAGATCCATATTTTGGGTGGAACGGGTGATGTCCGGCCAGAACTAAATGGAAGAGCAATACGGATTCATACTTTTCCATTCACTCCCAGAGAGAAAGTGATTAATATCGGTCGGCGTTTTCAGCGTATTATTGAACGTTACTCGTTTGCCCGCCATGCCCGTAATACGGTTATTAATGAAGATTTTGACTGGATTATTCTGACTAAGCCATTTGATTTTTTCTGGCCACGAATGATGCCAAAAGGGAGTCGTACTAAGTTTTGTTATATGAGCGGCGGTACCAGTTTCTTCAAGGGTGACAGAATGCTGAGTAAACGAATTTCAGCCTGGGTGGCATGCAGTCATTTTAATGCCTGGCAGATTCAGCACCATTTTAAACAATTCCCAAAGATTATTTACAATGGAGTTGATATTAATAAATTCAGGCCGGCTGACTCTGCTGTCAGAACGCGTCTTGGAATCAGTGATAAAACATTTTTGCTGACCTTTGCCGGGCGTTTGGTTGGTTGGAAAGGTATGCATGTGGCGATTGATGCAATGGTTCAACTACAGGATAAAGATGTTAAGTTACTGATTATCGGAGTGGGTGAAGATCTAAAACGTCTGGAAAAACGGGTTGCGGCACTGCGACTGGAAAAACAGGTAATTTTTCACCCACCTGTAGAACATGATCAACTGCCTGAATATTATGCCGCTGGTGATGCTGGGATCTTCCCAAGTATTGGTGATGAAGCGTTTGGAATAACGATCGCGGAAGCTATGGCGTGTGGCAGACCTGTTATTGCCAGTTATATCGGAGGCATACCGGAAGTTGTCGGTAACGAGAATAAGTCAGGTATTTTGGTCACACCAGGGGATGTTTCAGCCATTGTCGATGCAGTTAATTTTTTATTGTCTCAGCCAGACAAAGGGCAAAGAATGGGAAAAGAAGCTCGCCAGCGGATTGAAACAATGTATACCTGGGAACATTCAGCAAATCGTTTACTGAAAGCAATAAACAATGAAGATTGCCTATATTGATCCCTACCCGGTTCCTGATTATCGGGTTGCGTCACTACAAATTCTGCAAAATGTTGATGCGTTTGCTCGTCAGGGGGCTGATGTTTATCTGGTTGTGCCTGAGGGTAAAAATACTGTAGAGGAGATACTTGGGCGCTCATTACCATCATCAGCTAAGCTGATATCGTTACGCAATATCCGGCGTAAATGGTATTTTCCGTTGAATACCCAAAAGATGTTCTATTTTCAGGTTTCCAGCTGGTTGAGAAAGAATGAGGTAGATGTCGTGTTTACCCGTAATCTGAAAATTGCGAAGTATCTGTTATGTAATCACCCAGAAATTCCGCTGTTTTTCGAAAGTCATGAGATTTTTGCCCAGTCATTTAAGGAGTCACATGATTTGGGCAAAAATAAAAATCAGCGTAAATATCAGAAGTTGAGAGAAACTGAACACTTTGTTTATAGTCAATCCAGGATTGTTTTTGTTCTGACTTCGCTACTGCGTGATGACATTATCGGTGAATATCATGTCGACACCTCTATTGTTATTGCGCCAGATGGTGTAGATATGTTGGCAGCAGAGTCGATGACATCAAATAAGCTTGCATCAACTAAGAGTGAATTCCCAACCCAGATTCTTTATCTGGGAAGTCTGCATCATTGGAAGGGTGTTCCGACGGCGATTAAGGCGATGAGTCATCTTGAAAATGCAGAGCTGAATATTGCGGGTGGTGAGCCAGAACAAATTCAACAGCTACAGCAGATTGCTCAACAGATTGGTGTTTGTGACCGAGTCAATTTTCTTGGGTTTATTCAGCCTAAATTGCGTTTCCAGATAATTGCAGATAATGATATTTGTCTGTTGCCATTAACTAAAACCAGCATTGGCAGCCGCTATACCTCACCCCTGAAGCTATTTGAGTATATGGCGATGGATAAACCTGTGGTTATTTCCGATTTTCCTTCTATTCGTGATGTGGTTGATGAAAACGCGGTCAGTTTTGCTGACAGTGAGAATGCGGAAAGTTTTGCTCAGCAAATCCAGTTATTAAGAGACAATCCAGAAAAAGTTAAGGCGCAAGTCGGTTATGCAAAAATGTTGGTAACAGAGCATCTTAACTGGGATAAGCGGGCCAGGCTTATTATGCAGACGATATCAAAGGATATTTCTGCATAATAATCGGTGTAGAGATGTCATATACAGCCACTGATGATATGGCTGGGATATTTTGCTAGTCACTTCTCTTTTTATACAGCGCAATCATCAAACCAAATAAAATACCTATTTCATTGATGTAGGTATTTTCGAAGGCTCCACGGACGATAAATAGTCCGATAAACCCAGTCAGCAGAATAATTCCAGCCTGCTTCACTATTTCGTTGTTACGGCCAATAATATGACTACCTGTGTATAGTGCTGAGAAGGTCATCAGGAAAGTTGCGATCAGGCCGATAATTCCACCAGCAAACCAGAGTGCCAGAAAGATATTATGAGGGCCGATGGATGTGCGAAATACCCAGTCTGGATAGTCATTAACTCGTTCGTTGTAGACCCTATGGTAGACTTTATTGCCATAGCCATAGCCTTTGATAGGGTTTTCCATGATTAAAGTCAGAGCAGAGCTTTGTACGCCATTGGTATATCGATGTGTACTGTCTGTTTGTGTGAGCTTATAAACTAATAGTTTGGTAGCTCCATTATCTATAGTGGTTAAGTGTGTTGTGACTGCTAATAAACCCAAACATATTGCTGCTGCAAGTGTCAGTTTCCATTCCCGGTTAATAATGATGATCAAGGCCGTTATAACAACAGCGGCTACCCAGGCACCACGGGTTAGGGTACCTAACAACAGAAACAGGCTAATAGCTGAAGTGATAGCCAATATCAGCCAGCTAACTAAAGTATGCTTTTTCCACAATGCCCAGGTGCAAAGTAAAATTGGGAAATAAAAAATAAAACCGTAAGAAAATTCCCGGTGGCTATAGCCGGTGAAAGGCATTTCACCCTGATTATAGTTAATAATGTATTTACCGATATCAGTCAAGCATATTGCCAGCATCCCAATGGCGAATGAGAACAGAATCATCCTGGCAATGCTTTCTTTATTCTCTTTGTACAATACAACCGGAAAAGTAAAACTGAACAACAGCAATCCATTCAGAATAGGTTTATTCATCTCTTGAAAACTCAATGCGGGATCGACTGAGATCGCGACTGAATAGAACATTGCTAAGATGAATAACAGAATAGATAGAAATAGCGAATTACGCATAGAGTGCATTACCTGACGAAAATCTGTTACCAGATAGGTCAGCGCGGTAATGCCAATCAGGATAATGACCAGGTTCTTATATCTTGTTATATCAGGCAGATAAACAAGGGCGATATAAATCCCAATAAGGGATAAATTCCATAATGATTTTTTATCACAACTTTTAAGATTAAACATATTCATCAATCTGTTTTCATTTCTGTTGAACTTGGTTGGAAATGATACATGAAAAGATTATCTTAATCTGCTGAGATGCAATAGAGTTGAAACAAACAGACATAATACAGGAGTTATTATCATGCCAGAACTACCAGAGGTAGAAACCAGCCGGAGAGGGATAGAACCACATCTGGTAGGGAACGTGATTCAACATGCGGTAGTCCGGAATGGAAGGTTACGCTGGCCGGTAGCGGAAGAAATTATGAAGCTGAGTGATAAGCTTGTGCTCAGTGTTCAGCGCCGGGCCAAATATTTGCTGATTGAATTGGCAGATGGTTGGATTATTATCCATTTGGGCATGTCGGGCAGTTTGCGGATCTTGTTGGAGGAACGTCCAGCGGAGAAACATGATCATGTGGATTTAGTCATGGCAGACGGCAAGGTTTTGCGTTATACCGACCCAAGACGGTTTGGAGCGTGGTTATGGAGTGATGATCTCAACCAGTGCTCAGTATTAACTCATTTGGGGCCTGAACCACTTTCTAATGATTTTAATGGTGCTTATTTCTACACCCGATCAAGTAGTAAAAAAACATTGATTAAGCCTTGGTTAATGAATAATAAACTGGTTGTTGGTGTCGGTAATATCTATGCGAATGAAGCGTTGTTTACTGCCCATATTCGGCCTGATCGCCCGGCACATACGTTGACTGAACGTGAGGCAGATTTACTGACAGAAACGATTAAAAAGGTCCTGCAACGATCGATTGAGCAGGGCGGGACAACACTCAGGGATTTCCTGCAATCTGATGGTAAACCGGGATATTTTGCTCAGGAACTGTTTGTTTATGGCAGGGCAGGAGAGCCATGCCGGATTTGTGGTGAAAAAATAGCAAGTATTAAACTTGGGCAGCGCAGTACTTTCTTTTGTCGTCGCTGTCAGTTTTAGTTGATACCGGAGACTTGGGGAGGCATAGCATAGGGAGAAATCCTACTGTGTGCGCTCCCAGTGAACTCAGTAAATTACTTGCCGAGTTTTTCTAGCATGGCTTGTGCAACAGGTTCTGGTAGGAATGATGAGATATCGCCATCGTGGCGGGCGACATCTTTAATCAAGGATGAAGAGACAAACGAGAGATTTTGTGATGGCAGTAAAAAGACACTTTCTAATTCAGGCATAAAGTGGCGGTTCATATTGGCGAGCTGCCATTCATACTCAAAATCAGATACTGAACGAAGACCACGGATGAGAACATTTACCTGCTGTTTTTTGGCGAAATTAGCCATCAATTCACAAAAACCGACCACTTCTACATTATCCAGATGTGAGGTCACCTCTTTCGCTAAACTAATGCGCTCATCCAGAGTAAACATTGGGTTCTTTCTGGCACTATTGGCAATAGCAAACAAAACGTGGTTAAACATGCCTGAGGCGCGCGTGATGATATCAATATGGCCGTAGGTAACAGGATCAAATGTTCCGGGATAAATAGCTTTGGTTGTCATCAATTTTTACCCTTTTGTTGTCTCTTTTCCCACAATGCGACGTACTTATTAAACGTATATTGAGCGTTGACAATAGCCAGTACCAACCCCTGTTTACCATCAAGAAAGCCAGCACGCAACAGCCAAGTTTTAAAGAAAGCGCCAAAAGTATGACTGAAAATCGAAAAATAACTGCACTGTTTACCTTGTTCGTGACGCTGTTTTGCCCATGCTTTAGCGTAATTCAGTTGTTTTATCTGAAACTCCATCAAATTACGGCAAGTAAGATGGCGTAAATCCCCTTTCAAAATAACAACCGGAACGCCATGAGTTTCAAGGGATTCATGAACCTGATTATCATTGTATTGGTAACGATTGCGGGCGTAGAGGCGAATAACCCGATCCGGGTACCAGCCGCTATGTTGCATAAAGCGACCAAGAAACAGATTTCGGCGGGCGCAACTATAGACCTTGTTGTCATCAGTATGTGCCAGGACTTGCTCTATGGATACTCTCAGTTCTGGCGTTACACGCTCATCGGTATCAATCATAAAAATATAATCGCCAGAAGCATATTGTTGAGCCAGTTGACGCTGACGGCCAAACCCTGGCCAGTGAATATTAGAAAAGACTTTTGCCCCCATTGCCTGTGCTATCTGGCAGGTATCGTCTGAACTGTCAGAATCAAGCACAATGATCTCATCAGCCCAACTGACCGAGGCTAGGCAATCTGCTATCAGATCCGCCGAGTCCTTGGCAATCATTACAACGGAAAGGCGTTTTTTCTCATTCATTTAGTGGCTCCGCGGCGGGAGGTAGGGCGCCAATAATTTAAGCAGACGTTGAAGAGCTCCCTGATTTTCATGTAATACTTCTGCTGCGTGGCGGCCGTAGTACAGGCGATAATCTTCGTCAGTTAGTAAGCTATTGATTTCAGTGAACAAAGACTGGCTATCCGTAACGGTAATCAGACCATTAGCCTGATCCAGTTTGGTGCAGATATCTTTAAAGTTAAAGGTATGTGGTCCCATCAACACTGGAATGGCATGGGCTGCGGCTTCCAGTGGGTTATGCCCACCACGTTCAACCAGGCTGCCACCAACAAAAGCCAGATCAGCAATACCATAGAGCAGCATCAGCTCACCCATAGTATCACCGATAACAACCTGAATATTGGCGTCAGGAATTTTATCGGAGCTGCGAAGAATATAACTTAGCCCGGCTTTCTTTGTTAATTCTTCAGCTTTAGCAAAACGTTCAGGATGGCGTGGTACCAGGATCAGTAGCAGATTTGGACATTGTTTTAGCAATTTGCAATGAGCATCCAGAATAATGCTCTCTTCTCCATCATGAGTACTAGTCGCTATCCAGACAGGACGGCGAGCAGCCCATTGGCGCCGTAATGTCACAGCCTTAGCCGCCAATTCAGGTGTTACTGAGATATCGAATTTCAGACTACCGGTGACAGCCAGTTGAGAGCGTCTCAAACCCAGTTCAATAAAACGTTCGCTATCTTCCTGATTCTGAGCCGCAATCAGGGTAATTTTTCGTAAAATTATTTTTACGAAATTACCGACTTTCTGGTATCCCGCGGCTGAATGTGCAGATAAACGGGCATTAGCAATAACCAGAGGAATGTTACGTTGGTGGAGTTGAAAAATCAGATTAGGCCAAAGTTCTGTTTCCATAATGATGACTAACTTTGGATTAACTTGATTGAGAAAGCGTTCCATGGAACCGGGAAGATCGTATGGCAAATAGACGTGATTGACATCATTTCCTAAAGCGGAGAGTACTCTTTCTGAGCCCGTTGGTGTCATCGTCGTCACTGTAATCGGTAAAAAAGGGTAATGATGGCGTAACGCTCTCACTAAAGGGATTGCCGCCAGCGTCTCACCCACGGAGACTGAATGAAGCAGAATGCCGCCAGCGGCAACTTTACCGGCACAGAAACCATAACGTTCACCCCAACGTTTACGGTAAGCAGGAGCCTTGCGGCTGCGAAGTAATAAACGCAACCAAATCAGAGGTTGGATAAGGTAGAGAAGTACCTGATATAAACGCAGTAACATTCTATCAAATTCATTTATATAAATTAGCGCCAATAGTATCACACTGCTTCAAAGAAAGTGTGAAAATGCGTATGGCTTCTAGGATCTGAACAGAATAAGAACGGTAAATTAGGTTTTTTGGGTAAAATTGTGCTTCTATTATATATAAAAGTAGCAGGAGTTTCTTGCAGCTTCCGAACATATAGAGACAGCTTCTTCCTTATTATCTGTATCTTTATACTGGGAATGCCATGAGTAAATTACCAACTCAATTTAGCCGTATTCTGATAATAAAGTTACGACATCATGGTGATGTGCTATTAGTGACACCTGTTATTAATACTCTGAAGGATAATTATCCCTCAGTAGAAATTGATGTTTTACTCTACAAAGAAACAGAACCGATACTGGCTAATTTTTATTCTGTGGCGAATATATTTTCTATGGATAGACAATGGAAGAAGCAAGGAGTCAGAGCACATTTCAGTCATGAATGGAGATTACTTAAACAATTAAGGAGTCGTAAATATGACATAGTTATTAATCTCTCTGATCAATGGTATAGTGCGTTTGTGACACGTTTTACTGGAGCAAAAGTACGTATTGGGTTTGATTTAGCCAAACGACGAAGCCTGTTTTGGGAAAAATGTTTCACAAATCTAGTGCCGACAGAGCATAGTGAATTTTTGCATATTGTTGAGCAAAATTTGTCAGCTCTTTCGCTGTTAAATCTTCCATCGACCAGTACTAAAGTGACAATGAGTTACCGCCAGGAGGATAGAGAAGCTGCTTGGGCACTTCTTGAACAGCACGGGGTAAATCAAAAATATATTGTTGTGCAGCCAACATCCCGCTGGTTTTTCAAATGTTGGGATGAGAAAAAGATGAGTGAAACGATTAGTGCATTACAGGCTGATGGTTGGACAATTGTTGTTACCTCTGGGCCAGATCGTAAGGAAGAAGATATGGTCGAGACTATTTTATCAAGTTGCCCAAAAGGAAGCGTTATTTCTTTTGCTGGCCTATTAACCTTGCCTCAACTTGCAGCGCTGATTGATGACGCTAATTTATTCATAGGGGTAGACTCTATTTCTATGCATATGGCCGCAGCATTGAAAACACCTTGTATTGCTTTATTTGGGCCATCAAAATTAGTATTCTGGCACCCATGGGAAGCGAAGGGTGAAGTAATTTGGGCTGGTGATTATGGTGATTTACCTGATCCTGATGATGTTGATACTAAAACGGGCATACGTTATCTGAATGTCATTCCCAGTGATGTAGTTATTGCTGCTGCCCGGAGAAATTTATTATGAAATCAGTACGTCTTGCGATTGTTCGGCAGAAATATCGCCCGGATGGTGGTGCAGAACGTTTTGTCTCCCGCGCCTTAGAGGCTTTAGGTAATGAAAATCTGGAGCTTAATGTTATTACTCGTTCCTGGCAGGGAGACATTAACCCTGACTGGTATGTTCATTTAGCAAATCCTCATAAATGGGGAAGAATCAGCCGAGAGAGAGGATTTGCTAAAGCGGCCAGAGCAGTATGGGAAAAAGAGCAATTTGATCTTGTTCAAAGTCACGAACGCATTGCTGGTTGCGATATTTACCGTGCGGGTGATGGTGTTCATCAGCGGTGGTTGCAGCAGCGTACCCGGGTTTTATCCTCCTGGAGAAGTAAATTACTTTTTGCGAGTCATTACCATCGTTATGTTATGGATGCGGAGCAAAAAATGTATTCGGCACCAGAACTAAAAATGGTTATTTGTAACTCGGAAATGGTAAAATGGGAGGTCATGGCGGATTTTGGGCTTTCGGAGAAAAAAATATCAGTTATTTATAATGCGATAGACCATAAGCAATTTTTTCCGGCAATAGAATCTCAGAGGATGCTGTTAAGAAAAGAATATGATCTTCCCCGACAAGCGAAATGTTTCGTTTATGTTGGTTCCGGGTTTGAGCGAAAGGGGCTAAAAGTAGCGATTCAAGCGATTAGTGCTACTGATGCATATTTAATTGTTGTGGGTCAGGATAAAGAAGAGAAAAAATATAAGCAATTAGCCAATTCTCTGGGGTGCAATGAGCGGATCAGGTTTATGGGCATTCAGAAAAAGACACTGCCTTTTTATCAGATTGCAGATGGCTTGTTGTTACCTACCTTATATGATCCATTCCCCAATGTGATATTGGAGGCAATGGCTTGTGGGCTTCCGGTTATAACCAGTACGACATGCGGTGGTGCTGAATTTGTTACCTCTGGAAGTAACGGGTTTATATGTGATGCTTTGGATATCCGGGATATTACAGAAGCGATTCAAAATACACCTTCTGATCATTTGAATAATAAAATGTCAGAATTAGCGAGAACTAAGGTGCTGCCTTATACACCGGAACATTTATCACAACAGCTGATTGGACTATACGAAAGGGTGCTCTCATCATGAAAGGACACATATTATTTATCATTGATGGATTACCTGGTGGAGGTGCAGAAAATGTCACTATCCGGCTTTGTGATGGCCTGCGACAGAAAGGGTATGATATTACGCTGCTTTCTCTGGCGGAAAAATGTGAGTATTTAGTGCCTGATGGCATTGAACTGATTATTGATGCTGATGAGTACAATGGGCCTTTCAGAAGACAGACTGAGATTTGCCGTAGGGCTAAATCTATGGATAAAATTTTAGAAAAAATATTTCTTCGGAAGGGAATCCCCTCATTGATTGTATCAAATTTGCATAAAACCGATCGCATTGTCGTGAAATCAAAGGTGCTGGCGGGATTAAATGTGTGGTTTTGTCTTCATGGTGTGTTCTCGAGTTCGTACCTTGGCAATAAAAGCGGATTACCCCGTTGGATAAAGAAGCAAAAAATCAAATGGACATATAATAATCGGAATCTAATTTGTGTCTCTGATGCTGTCGGGGAAGATTTAGCCATTAATCTGTCACTCAAGCCTAAGAAAATGGTGACAATTTATAATCCCTTCAACATTCCTGATATTAAAGAAAAATCTTGGCAAAATAATCCTTATTCGGATGAAACGTATTTATTACATGTTGGCCGATTTCACCAGGTTAAGCGGCATGATCGTTTATTGGAGGCTTTTGCGAAAGCAGCTCTGCCATGTAATTTATTAATTGTTGGTCATGGAGATGAGTCTATTACTCAACAGATAAAACAAAAGGTTGTGGATTTAAACTTACAATCTAAAGTCATCTTAACCGGATTCCTCGAAAATCCATTACCTGTTATTCGTGGCGCTAAAGCGGTTGTCTTGAGTTCTGATAGTGAAGGGCTGGGTAATGTACTGATTGAATCATTGATTTGCGATACTCCAATTGTCAGTGTTGCATGTCCAGGTGGTGTGAATGAAATTATGGTTGGTGAGTTGGAAAAATATAAATCAGAACTGACCGTTGACTCACTTGCAGAGAAAATGAAACTTGTTTTCCTGGAGCCTCCTGTGATCACAGAGGATATGTATAAGAAGTTTGATTTAGATATTGTTTTGGTAAAATATTTATCTTTATAACACCGGATCAGCTAACTCATTGTTTAATATTAGTAAATAAAGTTGCACATCGCTACTCTTTTCGCGATAAGTTAATTGCGCTGTATCGCTGACCTGCGTACCATAATGACATTATTTTGGGTCTGTTTTGGGCACACCTCTAATGACTTTACCCGCATTTATTATCACGATTGATACTGAAGGTGATGACTTGTGGCAAAACCACAGTCAGATTTCGACAGAAAATACGCGTTATTTACCAAGATTTCAGAGTCTATGTGAGCATTTTGGTTTTAAACCAGTTTGGTTGACGAACTATGAGATGGCTATGGATGATTTATATATTGACTTTGCTAAAGATGTTATTGCCAGAGGTCAAGGTGAAATAGGTATGCATTTACATGCCTGGAATAATCCCCCTCTTGTTCCTCTTACCGACGATGATATGCGCTATAAACCTTATCTGATTGAATTTCCAAAAGAACAAGTCAGAGCCAAAGTTGGTCTAATGACTCAGTTATTAGAAGATAAACTACAAACTAAAATGTTAAGCCATCGGGCGGGTCGTTGGGCATTTAATGAATATTATGCTGAATTGTTAGTGGAATATGGTTATCAAGTCGATTGTTCGGTAACGCCGCGGGTTAATTGGCGTTTTACAAAAGGTGATCCTAATGGTAACGGTGGAACTGATTATAGTCACTTTCCATCTTATGCCTATTTTATGGATTTGCAGGATATCGCCAAAGAAGGCCGTTCTTCTTTGCTGGAAGTGCCAATGAGCATCCAGTATAAGCACTCTCCGTTGATGAACTCCCTGAAACAGAAATACGATAATTTGCGCGGAAAGCAGCGCTCTCCTTCGGTTAACTGGTTACGGCCAAAAGGCGGCAATCTGGCGCAAATGAAGAAAGTTATTCAGCAAACATTGGCAGAAGGCGGTGATTATGTTGAATTTATGCTGCATTCATCCGAATTTATGCCTGGTGGTAGCCCGACATTTAAAAATGAAGAACAAATTGAGCATCTTTATCAGGATTTGGAGGAATTATTTAACTATTTGAAATCTCGGGTTCAAGGGATGACATTGGCTGAATATTACCAGTTAAAGAAGTCGTAATAATTGAGAAAATAAAACTGACAGGATTAATTGATGTTACTGAGTTTTGGTTGGAAATTAGGTTCTTTTGATGATTATCGAGAGGCTTATAATTTATACGGGGGAAGTGTGATCACTTCTCCAAAAGTCTTGGATTTTTTCCATAAGCGTTTTCAGCTAAATGAGAAATTCTATATAAAAAGAGATAGTTCAGGGAATATCATTGGTGGTATCTGTAGCTGGAGAGATCGTTACCTCGCGGGTGAGCAGAAAATTGTCATTAAAGAAAGAATTAACAAATATCCACTTAATTTTGATGAGATAATATTGCCGATTAGATCGGATGTTAGATCTATTATTCCATTTAAATCAAAGTTTATGTCGTCAAAAAATAAAGTTAATATTATTAACTGTTCGGATAAATTAAATTCTAAAAGACAGATCTGTCTGGTTAAGGATATCTCTAGAAAAACAAGAGAAACAAGAAATAGAGAGCTGAATCGTTTTATAAAAAGTGGGGGTAGTGTTGTTAATGTTGATCATTATGATTCGAAAGAATTAACAGATATTTATGATTATCTCTATTTTAAACGCAGGAATGAACATGCATATAAAAATGAAATGCAGGAAATTCTGGAAGAAATACCCTCTATAAATTTTGGCAATATTTTATGGTTAGAAGGAAATCCTTGCGCAATGCAATTTATTGTTAAAAAACAATGTGAAAAATGGATTTGTTATGACTACGTTAATAGTGGAATGGATTTGAGTTATCCAAATCTATCGCTAGGAACGGTTTCTACATGGGTTAATGTTAAGGATGCTATTGAATATAGTCGTGAAAATAATTTGGAGATGAGATTTAGTTTTGGAAGGCCAACATTTGAATATAAAAATAGGTGGTGTAATAGAGACAACTTACAAAGAGTGATTTTTCCTTAATCGTTATGATAATAATGGAGCATTAGCACAGAGTATGAAAACTTTTATTATTAACCTTAAACATTCTACAGAGAGAAGGAAAAGAATAGAAGAACAATGTATTAAACTAAACTTAGATTATGAATTTATTGAAGCTGTTGATGGCCGCCTGTTATCACAGGAGGAGTTACAAAAGCAAACAAGAGAATTAAGTGATGCTATAACGCCTGGTGAGATTGGGTGTGCTTTAAGTCATATAAAAATCTACAGGAAGATAGTTGAAAATAATATTTCGATAGCATTAATATTAGAGGATGATGTTATCTTAAATGAACGTTTGTCTGAATTCTTAAGTGAAATTCAGCAAGAAAAGATAATAGCCCCTTCTACTATTCTTTTGAGTAAAGCCAGTCAATATTTTGAACGCTCCAAATATAAGCTTCCTTGTGGTGTGGATATTAAATCGGTATTGGACGCTTCATTAACCTGTGGTTATGTTTTGAATAATCAGGCAGCTAAAAACCTCATTGCTTTCCTTTATCCTGTCTGGTTGGTTGCAGATCGTTGGGCGTTTTTCAGGGAGAATGGAGTTATAAAATTATGTTGTACAGTACCCGTTTTGGTTACAGAAAGTGAGGATGCTATTAACACAACCATATCGGGGAGAGATAGTGAACATAATATTAAGGCAGGAAAAATTTGGAAAGAAATAAGGAAAAGAAGGCCCTTTTCGGTAAAGATTAAAAATATATTATGGAAAATCTTTGTTAGAAAAATATATAAAATTAAAAAAGATTGAATACGGGTTAAAGGGAGCCTTTAGCCAGTATTTTGAAATTAATCTCATATTTTTTGCCGGAGATAGGCGAATACTTTCGATGGCGTAATACTTTTGATATTCCCATCTTCTGCTTTCAAGGACATCTGTTCCTTGCCGTATCCTCCAATCAGGCCCGGATCGGTTGGGCCAAACAGCGTAATATTAGGGCGATCCAGTGCGGCGGTGAGGTGGCTCAGGCCAGTATCAACAGAGATAACGGCTTGTGCCCCCGCCAATTCCTGAGCGACTTGTGCCAAAGTCAGTTTTGGCAGAACTTCCACATGAGGGAGATCTTCCGCCAGTCTCAGTGCACGTTGGTGCTCATGTTCTGCCCCCCAAGGCAGTTTAATTCGCACACCCGTCGGCTGAATTTCAGCAATAAGCTGGCGCCAATGGCTTTCCGGCCAGTGTTTTTCATCACGGGTAGTGGCATGGAGAAAGACCAGATAATCCCCTTGATTTTCTGATTGCTGCTTTAAAAAGTGACGGGCAATACCATAATCGCCCCGCTCTGCGGGTTTAGCATAACCAAGGCTGACAGCAAACAGCTCGCGGATACGTTCTACGGCATGTTGTTGCTTGCTGACTGCATGGCGGTAATCATAAAAAAAACTTGCTAATGGCTCACGGATACTTTTACGGTCGAAACCATGTTTAGGGCCATGAGCTAGTCGAGTAACCAGAAATGCACTCTTTAATAACCCCTGAGCATCAATAATGGCATCATAATGATGTAATTTTAGTTTTTCTTTAAATAAACGACGTTCTGCGCGGATCTCTTTACCAAACCAGTTCTTACGCCAGCGGCGAATAGCCACAGGAATAACTTGATCAACGGCACTGTGCCAGCCGGGAATTTGTGCGAATCCTTCTTCTACCACCCAGTCAAAACGGACACCAGGCAGGTTTTTTTCTGCATCAGTCAGTGCGGGGAGAGAGTGGAGTACATCCCCCATGGAAGACGTCTTAACCAGTAAAACCCGCATTAATCCTGGTTCTCCGTTTGTAATAATTTATCCAGAGAAGCCATAACCTGCTCTGGTTGAATATCAATCAGACTCTGATGATAGCCGTGTGCACTGTCACCTTTTCTGACCTTATGATAGCCAGTAATAAGGCGGATAACTTCTGCTTTATCAGACAATGGTGGCGTAAAATCTGGGCTACTTGGGCCGTAGAGTGCAACGAGAGGGCGATTGAGTGCTGCGGCAACATGCATCAAACCGGAATCGTTGGTCACAATAGCATCACAGGCTGCAATAATATTGACCGCCTGCTCAAGAGATGTTTGTCCGGCAAGATTGATACAGTATTCACGGGTTTCTTCAGTTAGTGACTTGCGGATATCTTCTCCACCTTCATGATCTTTGGCGGAACCAAACAGCAGAATTTGATATCCCTTTTTAGTAATAAGCTGTTGAGCCAACGCGGCATAATGATAGTGCGGCCAACGTTTTGCCGGGCCAAACTCTGCTCCGGGACAGAAACCGATAATCGGCCGGTGATCAGAAATATTGAATGCTGCGGTAGATTCAGCAACATCTTCATCACTGACAGCCAACTGAGGCCACAGTAATGGTTGAGGAAGCTCCGCTGCGCTACTGAGTTTTGCATCGTAAGCCAATGCGACATAGCGTTGAACCATTAATGGGAACGCTTTTTTATTCAATATACGAATATCATTGAGCAATCCATATCTCATTTCACCGCGCCAGCCGGCACGCAGAGGAATATTGGCGAAGAAAGGCACTAACGCTGATTTAAACGAGTTGGGTAGCACATAAGTGCGATCATATTTATGTTCACGTAGTGCGACGCCAAGACGACGGCGCTCTCCCAATGCCAGTGCTCCGTGGCCTAATGGCATTGCCAGTGCCTGATTGACTTCCGGCATTTTTGCCAGCAATGGACGGCACCAGACTGGAGCCATCACATCAATTTCTGCATTAGGGTGCAGGGCCTTTAATGTCCGGTAAAGGCTCTGCGACATCATCATGTCACCCACCCACGAAGGGCCGATCACCAATATTTTCATAACGAGTAGATTATTTATCCTGATTAAGCCAATGCATATATTCCGTGACGCCTTCGGCGACTGTTTTGAATGGTCTATCATAACCCGCCGCGCGGAGTTTAGTCAGATCTGCCTGAGTGAAGCGCTGATAACGGCCTTTCAAATGTTCAGGAAAATTAATATATTCAACGGCTGGTGATTTATCTTTATGACATTCAACGACTGCATCTGCAACTGCCTGGAAAGATTCAGAGCGACCTGTTCCACAATTATAAATACCGGAAACGCCGTTTTTCCAGCACCACAGATTAACCGCTGCGGCATCACCAACATAGATAAAATCACGTTGAAAGCCTTCACTGCCAGCAAATAGTTTGGGGTTTTGCCCCTGATTGATTTGATTGTTCAGATGGAATGCTACACTGGCCATACTGCCTTTGTGCCCTTCGCGTGGTCCGTACACATTGAAATAACGGAAACCACAAATCTGTGAATCAGCGTGAGGCAAGAGCTCCCGGACATACTGGTCGAACAGGAATTTAGAATAGCCGTAAATATTGAGAGGTTTTTCATATTGACGCTCCTCGATAAAATTATCACTGCGGCCACCATAGGTTGCTGCGGAAGAGGCGTACAAGAAGGGAATTCCACGTTCAAGGCAATAGTGCAACAATTCTTTTGAATATTGATAGTTATTATCCATCATATACTTACCATCCCACTCGGTTGTGGATGAGCAAGCGCCTTCATGGAAAACAGCGTCAATATCACCTAAATCATCACCGGCCAGGATGCTAACAATAAACTCTTCCTTGTCCATGTAATCAGCAATATCCAGGTCAGCCAGATTGGCGAACTTAGTACCATCTTTCAGATTATCTACGACCAGAATATCTTTATATCCTTCGTCATTTAGTGCTTTGACAATATTGCTGCCAATAAATCCAGCACCGCCAGTGACAATGATCATCAGACTTACCTCTATCAATCGGGTTAATGAAGCAAATTGCTTCTATAATAACATCTAACATCTATGACGACAGCAGCTTAAACAGGGGAATATATTGAAATATTATGGTCATTCAGGTTGCATGACGTGACGGATACAGCAAAGTTAATATTAACTGCCTGATAGAGTCGTCAGTTGCCTGATCAATGAGTAAAATATGTAACGACCCTTCACTTAAATCAGGAGAAAATAAATGTCAGCATCATTTTATCAGCAAATTAATGAACAATTAGAGCAAGCCCATTCTGAAGGGCTATTTAAAAATGAGCGCATCATCACTTCTGCCCAACATGCTGACATTGCTGTAGCCGATGGCAGCCACGTTATTAACTTCTGCGCAAATAACTACTTAGGTTTGGCTAATCACGCTGATCTTATTGCTGCCGCTAAAGCGGGAATGGATAGCCACGGTTTTGGTATGGCATCTGTTCGCTTTATTTGTGGGACTCAGGATACTCATAAAGCGCTGGAGCAAAAACTGGCCCAATTTTTGGGTATGGAAGATGCCATTCTTTATTCTTCTTGTTTTGATGCCAATGGTGGTTTATTTGAAACGCTGTTTGGGCCGGAAGATGCCATTATCTCGGATGCTCTGAACCACGCTTCTATTATTGATGGTGTCCGCTTATGTAAAGCGAAGCGTTATCGCTATGCCAATAATGATATGCAGGAACTGAGAGCACAATTGGAGCAAGCAAAAGCAGATAACGCGCGTCATATTGTGATTGCAACAGATGGTGTGTTCTCGATGGATGGTGTCATTGCTGACCTGAAATCTATCTGTGATCTGGCGGATGAATTTGGCGCAATGGTGATGGTGGATGACTCCCATGCCGTAGGTTTTGTTGGTGCACATGGTCGTGGTACTCACGAATATTGTGACGTCATGGATCGTATTGACATCATTACCGGCACATTAGGTAAAGCGTTGGGTGGTGCTTCCGGTGGCTATACTGCGGCACGTAAAGAAGTTGTTGAGTGGTTGCGCCAGCGTTCACGTCCATACCTGTTCTCCAACTCACTGGCACCGGCGATTGTTGCGGCATCCATTAAAGTGCTGGATATGCTGAAAGAGGGTGATGCGTTACGCGATCGCCTGTGGAAGAACGCCAATCTGTTCCGTGAAAAAATGACGGCGGCAGGTTTCACTTTGGCAGGTGCTGATCACGCGATTATCCCGGTCATGTTAGGCGATGCAAAGCTGGCACAGGAATTTGCCGCAGAATTACTGAAAGAAGGCATTTACGTCACCGGTTTCTTCTATCCGGTAGTACCTAAAAATCAGGCTCGTATCCGTACGCAAATGTCAGCGGCACATACGGAAGAACAAATTGAACGTGCGGTTGAGGCGTTCACGCGAATTGGTAAGCAATTAAAAGTAATTGCATAAGGCATCTCTATGAAAGCATTGTCAAAGTTAAAAGCAGAAGAAGGCATCTGGATGACTGATGTGCCTGAGCCGGAATTGGGGCACAATGATGTGATGATCAAAATCCGTAAAACGGCGATTTGTGGTACGGATGTGCACATCTATAATTGGGATGACTGGTCGCAAAAAACCATTCCTGTACCCATGGTTGTTGGTCATGAATATGTGGGTGAAGTTGTTGCGATTGGTCAGGAAGTGAAAGGTTTTAAAATGGGTGATCGGGTGTCTGGTGAAGGGCATATCACTTGTGGTCACTGCCGTAACTGTCGCGGTGGTCGTACTCACTTGTGCCGTAATACCATTGGCGTAGGAGTAAACCGCCCGGGTTGTTTTGCTCAATATCTGGTTATCCCGGCGTTTAATGCGTTTAAAATCCCAGATAACATCTCTGATGAGCTGGCTTCTATTTTTGACCCATTTGGCAATGCTGTTCATACCGCGCTTTCCTTTGATCTGGTTGGTGAAGATGTGCTGGTTTCCGGTGCAGGCCCAATTGGTATTATGGCTGCGGCAGTGTGTAAACATGTTGGTGCGCGTCATGTTGTTATTACTGACGTTAACGAATATCGCCTTGAACTGGCCCGTAAAATAGGGGTTACCCGTGCGGTGAATGTCAGCAAGGAAAATCTGACAGATGTCATGGCAGAGTTAGGCATGACTGAAGGTTTTGATGTTGGTTTGGAAATGTCCGGCGCACCGGCGGCGTTTCGTACCTTATTGAATACCATGAATCACGGTGGCCGTGTCGCACTGTTGGGTATTCCACCATCAGATATGGCAATCGACTGGAGTCAGGTGATTTTCAAAGGATTGTTTATTAAAGGCATTTATGGCCGTGAGATGTTTGAAACCTGGTACAAAATGGCGACATTGATCCAATCTGGCTTGGATCTAACCCCGATTATCACTCATCGGTTCTCTATTGATGACTTCCAGAAAGGCTTTGACACCATGTGTTCAGGGCAGTCTGGTAAAGTTATTCTGAGCTGGGATTAATCAATAAATTACTACTAAAATTAACAGGCGCTTGCAGTTTTTTGGGCGCCTGTTTTATTAGTCATTTTTTTGGATGACTTTTTATTCTGTTCTACCCTGAAATTTATCGCCAGCCAGTTTCCGGATATGTTGGTTCATTGTATTCACAACAGGGTTATCAATCAGAGTATTACTAATGACCGCCAGATAGTCTTGGGTGGTAACCGTCGTTGGCGCCTCTTTTATTTCACACTGCCCGCCCCATTTACGGTGATTGTCGCCAACAGATGTGCTACTTAACAGCCTACTTGGGCTGATCAATTCAATATCAGCGGGAAGCGTTGGCAGCATCTGTTGTAATGCGCGAATAGTTGTCGGATGAGGATGACCGATAGCAATAGCTGAACCATTCTTACGGGCAATGGAAATTGCCCGGTTTAACTGATAGCGGGTTTCCGCTTCTGACTGCACATCATCCAGAAAAATATTGCGGCGGATAACGCGAACAGGAGTGCCTTGTGCTGCCTTTGTTGCTTGAGTATTGCCAATCGTCACACTATCGAGAAAATAAAGCTCATAGCGGGACAGCGAGCGCATAACCTTCCGCATTCCCGACAAGCTTGACGTCATCGCGCTGCCCATATGGTTATTTATTCCTACCGCATAAGGGACCTTCTGTATTGCGCGCTGAATAATGCGATCAATCTCTTCACTGCTCATTGTGGGCTGGAGAGTATCCGGTTCTAACCGTTGCTTACTTAACGGTGCCATTGGAAGGTGGATTAAAATCTCCCGTCCTTGTTTATGGGCTTTTTCAGCCATTTCCCTGCCGTGGGGAGAATCCGGCAGAATTGCGATAGAAACCGCAACAGGCATCTGCAATATTTTGTTTTCATTATGAGGACGGTAGCCAAAGTCATCAATAACAATTGCCAGACGGGCAGCACTGGCTTGTAGGCTCAAGAGTAACAGGACGATAGTGCCAATGAGTTTTGTAAACTTGTGTTGTCTCACCTGATCATCTCCCAAGCCAAGGTTGTGGGTTTACTGCTCTACCCTGACGGCGGATTTCAAAATACAGGGCGGGTTGTTCCTGACCGCCACTGTTGCCGACTAGGGCGATGGGTTGCCCGGCCCGAACTTGCTGGCCGACACTGACCAGAGCGCTCTGATTATAGCCATAAAGGCTCATATCACCTTTACCGTGCTCTATAACGACAACCAGCCCATAGCCTTGCAACCAATCAGCTAACAGTACCCGGCCATCGGATATCGCTTTGACTTCAGTGCCTTCTGTGGCAGAAATCACCATGCCTTTCCAGCGCAGTTCACCTTGCAGTGCTTCACCAAACTCATGTATTACCTTACCACGGACAGGCCAGATTGCCTGACCCGCCGGACGGCCAAGGCCACCCGTCCGCGCCATTAATGCGCGTTCATCTTCAGTGGGTTTATAGCTGGCACCTTTTTTCTGCGCTTGTTTCTGTTTCGCCGCAATCTGAGCACGGACACGCGCAGCTTCTCTGGCTTCCCGTTCAGCGCGTGCTTTTGCTTCCCGTTCTGCCTTAGCAATTTTATCCCGTAGACGGGTTTCATTTTGTTTTAGTTCAGCGAGACTTTTTTGGTCTTTCTTCAGGGAAGACTCCAGCTCAGTCAGGGTTTTCTGCCGGGCGCTGCGGGCCACTTCCATCTGCTGCTTTTGTTGTTGTTGTTCCGTCAGAACTTGTTTCTGCTCTTCCTGTTTTTGCTGCTCAAGTTTTTTTTGTTCAGTTAAATCAACGGTAGTTTGCTCAAGCTTAACAATAGTATCCTGGCGGGCTTGATTAAGGTAACTATAGTAAGCGAGGATGCGCTCCCCCCTCTTGCCTTCCTCACCTCTGAACATGAGCTCAAGCCCTTGATGCTGCCCTTGACGAAAAGCGGCATCCAATTGTTGTGCCAGCATATCCCGTTGCGCTGTTTGTTGTTTTGCCAGTTTCTTGATATTGGCATTAAGCGCGGCAATCTCTTTATGCAGCTTACTGAGTTGAGTTTGGGTACTGTGCAGAGAGAGGCCAACCTTAGAAATTGTATTTTCCTGATCTTTCAGTTGACTCAACAACGTACTGCGTTTTTGCTGTTGCTGCTGCACGCTCTTCTCTTTCTCTGCAATGTCTTGCTGAATATTTTTAAGCTGATTTTTATTGTCGATAATCTGATTGGCAAAGGTATGAAAGCTGAAAATAGCGGACAGGAAAGTACAGAACAAAAAGGCACGAATTTTATTCTGCCATGAGTTCTGATTGAGCCGATAATTTCGGCCAGGGACTTCCTTATTGTCTGCCATTGTTGTCAATATACCTTGCGATTGTATAGCCTCAGATTATTTCATGTTGAACAATTGGTTACCAGATGCTGTGCTGATTTTTTACACTTCCGGATAATCCGGATAATATAGTTTTAATATTGAAATCAGATAATAACTGGGCACATTAGCCACTTTAGCCTATTTATTGTCTAAATTCTTGTATTCATTCAGTGTGGCAGAGAATCTTCTGATCGTGTACTTAACGCGTTCCATTTCCAGCGTATTTTTATTTTTTCTCGAAACTCTCCGCAAAATTTGCATTGAGCTTATGCTATTTGGCTGTAATTGACGCAACACAAAGGTATACTCTGGAGCCTTAGATATTTGTTAATAACCAACGGGAGTTTTTGCCCCCATGCTGCAAGAAATCATGCAATTTATTAATCAGCACATGATGTTAAGCCTCATCTGGATTGCGTTGCTGGTTGCCGTTATTGTGACTACGATGAAAAGTCTCTTCTCTAAAACCAAAGAGATAACCCGTGCACAAGCGATTAATCTGATCAATAAAGAAGAAGCCATCGTCGTGGATTTACGTTCCCGTGAAGATTTCCGCAAAGGGCATATCATTGGTTCAATAAACCTGACCCCATCTGAAATCAAAGACAATAACCTGGCTGAGTTGGAAAAACATAAAAAGCAGCCGGTGATTGTTGTTTCAGCGAATGGCACTGAATCGCGTACTCCGGCTGAGAATCTTTTGCGTGCTGGTTTTGATCGCGTATGTTCCCTGAAAGAAGGTCTGGTGGGTTGGACAGGCGAAAACTTACCATTGGCGCGTGGTAAAAAGTAATCATTTTGGGTGTGAGTGGAGACATTCACGTAAAAAATTTAATAAGGACATCTAAAGGTAACAATTATTATGTCAGAACAAAACAACACAGAAATGGCTTTCCAGATCCAACGTATCTACACCAAAGATATCTCTTTTGAAGCGCCAAACGCACCGCAGGTGTTCCAACAGGAATGGCAGCCGGAAGTAAAGCTCGATCTGGATACGGCTTCCAGTGAGTTGGCACAGGGGGTTTATGAAGTTGTTCTGCGTGTAACTGTGACAGCAGCTCTGGGTGAAGAGACGGCATTCCTGTGTGAAATACAGCAAGGCGGTATTTTCTCTATTGAAGGTATCGAAGGAACTCAGCTGGCTCATTGCCTGGGTGCATATTGCCCGAATATCCTGTTCCCATATGCCCGTGAATGCATCACCAACTTGGTGAGCCGTGGTACCTTCCCACAACTCAACCTGGCTCCGGTAAACTTTGATGCTCTGTTCATGAACTACCTGCAACAGCAAGCAGAGCAGCCTCAGAATGATGAACAAGCTCCACAGGAAGCTTAATGAATAGTACTGTTTCTATGACAGTTATCGGTGCCGGTTCATACGGCACCGCATTAGCCATTACCTTGGCACGTAATGGTCATGATGTTGTGCTTTGGGGGCATGACCCAGAGCATATTCAGGCATTGCAACAGGCACGTTGTAATCAGAAATTTCTGCCGGATGTCTCCTTCCCTGACAGCTTATTGCTTGAAACAGACTTGACAAAAGCACTGACAGCAAGCCGCAACATTCTTGTTGTGGTTCCCAGCCATGTGTTTGGTGAAGTGTTAAAACAGGTAAAACCCCATCTGCTGCCTGATTCGCGGATCGTTTGGGCAACTAAAGGTTTGGAAGCGGATACTGGCCGATTATTACAGGACGTGGCCCGAGAGATATTAGGCGACAAAATACCGTTGGCGGTGCTTTCTGGCCCAACCTTTGCGAAAGAATTAGCGGCGGGTTTACCCACAGCGATAGCGATTTCGTCCACTGAATCTGCTTTTAGTGATGAACTTCAGCAACTGTTCCACTGTGGCAAAAGCTTCCGTGTTTATAAAAATCCTGATTTTATTGGCGTTCAACTTGGTGGCGCCGTAAAAAACGTGATTGCTATAGGTGCGGGGATATCTGATGGCATGGGGTTTGGCGCTAATGCTCGTACTGCGCTGATTACCCGAGGATTAACAGAAATGAGTCGCCTGGGTACCGCTCTTGGCGCTGATCCTTCAACCTTTATGGGCATGGCGGGATTGGGCGATTTGGTCTTAACTTGTACAGATAACCAATCACGTAACCGTCGCTTTGGCATGATGCTGGGGCAGGGAATTAGCGTCGAAGAAGCTCAGAATCAGATTGGGCAGGTTGTTGAAGGTTACCGCAACACCAAAGAAGTACGCGCATTGGCCGAACGTGCCGGTGTGGAAATGCCGATTGCAGAACAAATCTATCAAATACTGTATTGCAATAAAAACGTGATAGAAGCTGCTCAAGCATTATTAGGAAGAGCCAGAAAGGACGAGAGCGATAATGTACGCTCTTGAATCAGAAAAAATCTAATAAAAAAGATAGGTTCTAACTGTGAGAGTAAAAAACATGTCGCTGGAAGAATTGGACGAAGTTTGGAAAAACATAAGAACAGAAGCGAGAGCACTGGCTGAATGTGAACCGATGTTAGCCAGTTTTTTTCATGCGACATTACTCAAGCATGAAAACCTTGGTAGTGCTCTAAGTTATATGTTGGCTAATAAACTGGCTACGCCGATTATGCCGGCTATTGCTGTCAGAGAGATCGTAGAAGAGGCTTATAGCTCAGATCAGAAAATGATAGTCTCTGCTGCCCGCGACATCATAGCGGTGCGCTTACGTGATCCTGCGGTAGATAAATACTCAACGCCTCTGCTTTACCTCAAAGGATTCCATGCCTTGCAAGCCTATCGTATTGCCCATTGGATATGGGGGGAAGGGCGTAAGGCTCTGGCTATTTACCTGCAAAACCAAATCTCGATGTCTTTTAGTGTTGATATTCACCCGGCAGCCAAGATTGGTTGTGGCATCATGCTTGACCACGCTACCGGCATCGTGATTGGTGAAACGGCGGTGGTGGAGAATGACGTTTCTATCCTGCAATCCGTCACCCTTGGTGGTACAGGTAAAACAGGGGGTGATCGTCATCCGAAAGTCAGGGAAGGGGTGATGATTGGCGCGGGTTCGACAATACTGGGTAATATAGAAATTGGTCGTGGGGCAAAAATTGGTGCCGGCTCAGTCGTCCTTCGTTCGGTTCCACCACACACAACAGCTGCTGGTGTGCCTGCCCGCATTGTCGGTAAACCTGAAAGCGAAAAGCCATCATTGGATATGAACCAGCATTTTAATGGTATCAACAATGGCTTTGAGTATGGTGATGGGATTTGATTTTGTGAATAACTGCATTGAGAAATAGCGTTCACAAAACTGAATAGTCAAAAATGCCGTGGATTAGATGCACGGCATTAACTTTAATCAATGGCAATTACGCTTTCAATAAAGCACCTGAATAACCCAATTGCCGCCAGGCTTCAAAAACCACAACAGCAACTGAATTAGAAAGATTCATGCTTCGGCTGTCTGCCAGCATTGGGATACGGATCTTTTGTTGGGGTGGCAGATTATCCAGAACATAAGATGGTAGCCCTCGGGTTTCCGGCCCGAACATCAAATAATCCCCATCCTGATAACTTACCGCACTGTGTGCCGGCGTTCCTTTCGTGGTGAGTGCAAACAGCCGGGCAGAAGATTCCCCTGTTAACCCTTCACTTTCTAAAAAAGCATAATAATCATGATGCTGTTTGATATTGGCAAACTCATGATAATCTAGCCCGGCCCGACGCAGCCGTTTATCATCCCAGGTAAAACCCAGAGGCTGAATCAGATGTAATTGAAAGCCAGTATTGGCACAAAGACGAATAATATTACCGGTATTAGGCGGGATTTCAGGTTCAAATAAGACGATGTTTAGCATATACCCCCCAGAAACGAGGGGTACAGATTAGCAGAAATTGAGTAGGGATGCAGGGGGATTTATTTAGGCGTGGGTGACAGTTTCTCAGATACGAAAACCATTAGGATTATTCTTCTGCCAGTTCCAGCTATCACGCATCATATCATCAATATTACGTGTCGCTTGCCAGCCAAGAGTATTGCGAGCTCTGGATGGATCAGACCAACATTCAGCAATATCTCCAGGGCGTCTATCTGTTATCTTGTATGGAATTGCTTTACCTGCTGCTTTTTCAAAAGCATGAAGTAGCTCAAGTACAGAATAACCAGTACCAGTGCCTAAGTTGAATACCTCATAAGATTGTTGTTTAGCCAGATAGTCAATAGCAGCAATATGGCCTTCAGCTAAATCCATCACATGAATATAGTCACGAACACCGGTACCATCTTTGGTTGGGTAATCGTTGCCATAAATGGATAAACATTCCAGACGACCAATCGCGACCTGAGTGATATAAGGCAACAGGTTATTAGGAATACCATTAGGATCTTCGCCAATCATACCTGATGAATGTGCACCAACAGGATTGAAATATCTCAGACTGGTGATTTTGAAACTTGGCTCGGCAGCGGCAAAATCTTTTAGAATCTGTTCGACCATCAGCTTGGAGGTGCCGTAGGGGTTAGTTGTACCACCTACTTTGGCATTTTCAGTTAGTGGGACAAATTCAGGATCGCCATAAACCGTTGCAGATGAGCTGAAAATCAGTTGATGTACGCCATTGGCACGCATAGCCTGCAACAGAACTAAAGTACCAGTAACATTGTTCTGATAATATTCAAGAGGCTTTCTGGTGGATTCACCAACCGCTTTTAAGCCTGCGAAATGAATCACAGATTCAATGTTATTTTCTTGGAATATTTGATTCAGTAAATTTAAATCAAGTACATCACCTTGATAGAACTTCACTGACTTGCCAGTGATCTTTTCAATTCTACGAAGAGACTCTGGTGATGAGTTGCAGAGATTATCGATAACAACAACATCAGCTCCTCTTTCCAGAAGTGCTAATACTGTGTGTGAGCCGATGTAGCCGGCTCCACCGGTGATTAGTATGGTCATATCGTTTCTTTTAACAGGTTAGAAAGTTTAGATGCTATTTTAAAAGATCGTAAATATGATCTTTGGGGTGGAATTCAATAGGAGCATTAACAAGAATCTTCCTGATACTCTCGAAATCATAATTTTCACAAGATATCTTTAAAGCATTTAATAATGAATCTAATTTTTCCAAAGGCAAAAAAGCTTCATTTGCTGTCATTATTCTAGGGTGATTTGTGCCAGAAACGTTATCACCAATTAATAGCTCTTCATAAAGCTTTTCGCCTGGTCTTAATCCAGTAATTTTGATTTCTATATCACCGTGAGGATTGGTTTCATCTTTAACTGTCAAACCAGACAGATTAATCATTTTACAGGCAAGATCATATATTTTGACTGGTTCTCCCATATCCAGAACAAAAACATCTCCATTGTTACCCATCGCTCCGGCCTGGATAACTAATTGGGCGGCTTCCGGAATTGTCATGAAATAACGCGTAATATCTTTATGAGTTAGCGTGATTGGTTCGCCATTTTTTATTTGTTTTTCGAACAGTGGTACAACGGAGCCAGATGAGCCAAGAACGTTACCAAAACGGACCATTGAGAATTTTGTATGGCTGTTTTCTTTAGCAAAAGCTTGCAGTATAAGCTCTGCAAATCTTTTCGTTGCTCCCATTGTATTGGTAGGGCGGACAGCTTTATCTGTAGATATTAATACGAACTTGTCAACATTTTGATTAATTGCTGCTTTAGCAAGAGAAAGTGTACCAAAGATATTATTATTTATACCTTCTATCGTATTCATTTCTACAAGTGGGACATGTTTATATGCAGCTGCATGATATATTGTATTAATATTGAATTTATTTATTATTTTATTTATCTTATCTGAATCTTTTATATCACCTAAAATAGGAATAATTTTTATATTAAGCTCTCTTTCTAAGTTTATTTTTTGTAGCTCTTTTTCTATTGAATAAAGACAGTACTCTGTTAGCTCAAATAATATCATTTGAGATGGAGACTGAGTGATGATTTGCCGGCATAGCTCTGATCCTATTGAGCCACCTGCCCCTGTAATAAGGACATTTTTATTTTTAATATTTTCATATAGCAAATCTTGTAGTGGATTAACTTGTTCTCTTCCCAAAAGATCATTAATAGAAACCCGTTTTAGTGAGTTTATTTGTGCTTTCCCTTCAACCAGATCATTAAAGCTTGGGATTGTAAGTATTTCACAATGCTTCTTTTGTAGTCTCTCAATTATTTTTTTTCTATCGGATATTGAAGCGCTGGGTATGGCTAATAATATCTTCTTTATATTATATTTTTCTACTAAACATGTTATTTTCTCTGGAGAGAAGACGCAAACCCCATGAATAGATAAATTATGTAATTTAGCATTGTCATCAACAAAGGCAACAGGGTCGAATTCTCTATGTTCTTTCAATATGGGTAAAAGTTGCCGACCAGATTCTCCTGCTCCATAGATAATAACGGGAACTCCTTTATCTTTTAGTAAATTACGTAGTGTTCTATATAAAAATCTTGTACCGCAGAGTGATGTAATCAGAAAAGAAAAATAAATAATAGGTACGGTTCTTGGTAGAAATGCCTGCTGATATAAAGAGAATGCTGTTAATAATAGAGCAGATAGAAATGAACCAATGACCGCCCATTTTAATATACTGATATTAACGTATTTTATTATAGATCTATAAAAGCCAATTTTTAAGAAGATAAATAGAGTGCAAGGTATTATGAATATGATTACTAGCCAATGCTTAAAGCTATTAATTGGGATTTCTCTATCTAAACGTAACCACATACTAAGCCAATATGAGGCAATAATCATCAGTATATCAGCTATTAGAAGGATTATAGTTTTTATTAATCTATCTTTACTTTTATTAATAATTGTTTTTTCATTCATAATTTTTGATTAATTAGATAATATTTTAACAAATATGAAATTCTTATGATAAGAATATTAAAATCTCAAAATATTATAATAGTGTATTTATTAGATATATATATTAACTAAATCTAATGATTAGAAAATAAACCAATATTGACTTAGTAGAAATAAGTATTTTTACCCATTTATCAATAAGAATTATATTTTATTAGATCGTAGGTTGAGCCTATCATGATAGGCTATAACTTAGTAATAATAATCTCTTTAGTGCCTTATTAATACAGCTCAAGATCACTAAAGAGATTCGGCTAATTTGATCTTGTAATTAAATTTTAAATAAAAACATGATACTATTTTTTTCTTTTAGCATTATTTAATACCTGACATATCAAATTACCCATTAACTCCATCTCTTCCAGAGTTAATGTTGGGTGTACCAGAAACATCAAGCTTGTTTCACCAAGCTCTTTTGCATTCTTTAGTCGAACTTTGGGACGCCAGATCGTATTATCAAATGCTTTTTCTAAATATATTTCAGAGCAGCTTCCTTGATAACAAGGAACGCCAAGTTTATTAAGTTCTTCAATTATGCGGTCTCGTGTCCAATTTTCTGATAATAAGTCAGGTTTAATAAATGCATAATACTTATACCAAGCATGTTGTATATAGTCAGGAACAATAGGAATTCTGATGCAGTCAAATTTTTCTAATGTATTAGTGAGTATTTTTGAGTTTTCGGAACGTATTTTAATCCATTCTGGTAATCTTTTTAATTGAATACGTCCGATAGCTGCTTGCATTTCTGTAAGACGCCAATTAGTGCCAAAACTCTCGTGCAACCATCTAAAACCTGATTTACTCTCTTGATTATGTACTACATCAAAATTTTTTCCATGATCTTTATAACTCCACATTATAGACCAAAGATTAAAATCATTTGTTGTTACCATACCACCTTCACCACCTGTTGACATAATTTTATCTTGGCAAAAGGACCATGCACCAATATGACCAAAAGTACCTACTGAACGGCCCTTATATTTTGCACCGTGAGCCTGTGCGCAATCTTCAATAATAAAAAGATTATGTTGATTGGCAAAATTGATGATTTCATCCATGTCTGCTGGCATACCTGATAAATGTACAACTATTACAGCTTTAGTTCTTGGTGTTAGAGCATTATTAAGAGTAACAGAGGTGACATTTTGGCTATTTAAATCAACATCAGCGAATATAGGGTTGGCTCCAGCATTGACAATACATGATGCGGAAGCTAAAAATGTTCTAGAAGTGACTAAAACATCATCACCAACACCAATATTCAATGCGTGTAGTGCAATATCTATGGCAACTGTCCCATTAGCAAGAGCAATCGCATATTTTGACTTAGTAAATGCTGCAAATTCTTTCTCAAAAGTCTTGCATTCATTTCCAGTCCAGTAATTAACTTTATTAGAAAGTAATACTTTTTCAACTGCTTTGGCTTCTTCATTTGTAAAAGATGGCCAAGGGGAAAAATGTGTATTTAACATTTTCATCTCATTATTTTAATGTATACATAATATATTTTATATCCTTAAGGAAGGAATATTTTAGGTAATACTCCTTATTAATATTTACCTTATCAGGCCAGATAACGAGGTCATTATATTCTTTAGGATTAGGTTTTTCTTTTAGTAAGGCCTCTTCATTCTTATATTTTATTGATGCAGGACCTGTTATTCCTGGTTTTAATTTAAGAATGATTCTATCATCCCCAATTAACTTATCTGCATATCCAGGAACGTCAGGTCGAGGCCCAACAAAACTCATATCACCAATTATCACATTAATTAATTGAGGCAGTTCATCGATTTTGTACTTCCTAAAAAAACGACCACTTTTCGTAATCAATTGATTATTCTCAGAAGTGATTGACGATCTGCTTTCATTTTTAATAATTGGTCGCATTGTTTTTATTTTAATAACTGAAAATATTTTCCCATTTCGTCCTATTCTTTTTTGTAAGAAAAAACCATTAGACCTTGTTTCAACGGTAGAAATAAGCCAACTTATAAATATTAGAGGAAATATAATCAAAATAATTGATATTGATAATATAAGATCAAACGTTCTCTTGAGGGTAGTTTGTGATTTTTTCATATCAGTTAGACATCAATAGCGTACATATATTTAACCTCAGAATTTTTATAAGAGCATGATAATATAAAATTTAGAGGTACTTATATTTAGAGTTTCTTTAAGGATTAAAATAATATATATAGACTTATAATCGCTAAATTCATAGTAATAGATTAATTATCTAAACTTAAGAAGAGATAGGCTTCTTATTTATTTAATCTTTTTAATATTCCATTGATGCTATAATATATAAAGTTAAATAATCTATTTTTCCAAGGAATTTCTTTAAAAGACCAATATAATTTTAGTATTTTTATTGCTGACATGAATTTATTGCCAGATATCTGATTAATTCTAACTCTATATTTAACTAGGTCTTCTTGTAAACCGGCTATTTTGAAGCCTTGTGATAATAAGTTTATCCATAAATGGGCATCTTGATGTAATCTTATTTTGTTTAAATAGAATTCACCTGTGACATTTTTGTTTATCATTGATGTTGAGAAGCCAATACATGTATTCTGCATATAGTTATCAAGGGTGATTTTTTTGTTGGGAATAACCTTTCCACGAATAACTTCATTTTCTTCATTTATAAAACTATAACCTGTACATATAGCAGCTAATTCCTGATTGTCTATAATATAATTAATTTGAGTTTCTAGTTTTTTAGGTAGCCATAAATCATCGGAGTCTATAAATGCAATATATTTACCTTTAGCTAATCTTAGGCCAACATTCCTTGCTTCACCTGCACCTATATTTTTGCTTAAAGGGAGAAGTTTAATTCTATCATCTTTGAATCTTTCTATTATTTCAATAGAGTTATCTTTAGAGCAATCATCAATAATCAATAGCTCCCAATCAGAGAATGTTTGTTGCAATACCGAATTTATTGACTGTTCAATAAAATTAGATGAATTATAGCTTGGCATAATAATGGAAACTATTACTTTATTGCTACCTTCTTTCATGATATAAATTTCTATCCTATTAGTTTTTTATATAATATATATTGAAGAATATATTAAAATTTCACGTAGGGATTAATATGTAAATTATAACGTGTTGGCTTATTAATCACTACCAAATAGATCCCTAGTATAGACTTTATCTTTTACGTCATTGAGCTCTAAAGTCATTCGATTTGAAATGATAACGTCTGAGATATCCTTAAAATAAGTGAGATTCCGTATGATTTTTGAATGGAAAAATTCTTCTTCTTTTATTTCTGGTTCAAAAATTACCACTTCTATTCCTTTAGCTTTGATACGTTTCATGATCCCTTGAATGGATGATGCCCTGAAGTTATCTGAACCAGATTTCATAATTAAGCGATAAACCCCAACAATTCTAGGATTTTTGCTGAGAATAGAGTCGGCAATAAAATCCTTACGAGTACGATTTGCTTCAACGATGGCACCAATAATATTATTAGGCACATTTTGGTAATTGGATAAAAGTTGTTTAGTATCTTTTGGTAAACAGTAACCACCATAACCAAAAGATGGGTTGTTATAATGATAGCCAATTCTGGGATCTAAACATACACCCTCAATTATCTGACGAGAATCTAAGCTTTGGGCCTCAGCATAGCTATCTAATTCATTGAAATAAGCAACACGCATTGCCAAATAAGTATTTGAAAATAGTTTTATAGCTTCTGCCTCTGTTGAGTCAGTAAAGAGGATTGGAATATCTTTTTGAACAGCACCTTCAACAAGCAAATTGGCGAAAACCGTTGCTCTTTCTGAGCGTTCGCCAACTACAATTCTTGATGGGTGCAAATTATCATACAATGCGCGACCTTCACGGAGAAATTCTGGAGAGAAAATGATATTTTCTGTTCTGAATTTTTTTCTCATTTGATTTGTGAAACCTACAGGGATTGTAGATTTTATTATTATTACAGCTTCTGGATTATATTTCAGAACATCTTTAATAACCGCTTCAACAGATGAAGTATTAAAATAGTTAGTTTTCGGATCGTAATCAGTTGGAGTAGCTATAATAATGAAATCAGCGTTATCATAAGCATCTTCTTTATTCAAAGTTGCTCTGAAATTTAGAGTTTTTTCTTTTAGAAAATATTCTATTTCCTTATCATAAATAGGAGATCTATTCTGATTAAGGAGATCAACTTTTTCTCCATTAATATCTAGAGCAATAACTTCGTGGTTTTGTGATAGAAGGATTCCGTTTGATAAACCAACGTATCCAATCCCTGCGATAACTATCTTTTTCATGCTAATTTTTCTTTATATAGTGATTTTTTACTAGTAAAGTGGTTATTTTTTTCAGGAATCCGAAAAAAACATGTGAAGAGAAATAAATTATTGATTTTATTTTAATACTAAATTTAAAACTTTACGATAGAATTACCAGACAGGTTATTTTTAGATATCCTATAATTGAGCTAAAACTTCAGGTATTGCATAAGTTTTCCTTGACATATCCATTATTTTAAGCCAAAGAGCCATGTCCTGTCTTTTTCTTATTAAAGGCATATATACCCAAGAAACTTCAAGATGCAGTTTTTAGCACCTGAAAATGGTCGTTAATTCTAGACATCAGAGAGTCCGCTATATCCGGTAGCGTTGTGGTGAAAAATTTGAAGACGTTGTCTCGAAATTCATGTTTATCAGAGAAATAACGGTTATTTCGAACCTGTTCATTCATGACCTTCCATAATCGCTCTATTGGGTTTAAATTTGGGCTATAGGGAGGAAGGTAATGTAACTCAATATTGCTAACATAAGCCCACTCCTTAACAAGATGAGCTTTGTTGTCACCCGCCCCATCCACAATAAGATGAATTTTTTGATGATAGTCAGGATAAGACTTTCTTATTTCATTGAAAAAACAGCAAATATTGTAGTCATTGAGGGTTTGATATTCCTGGAACACCGTACGACCAATGGCATTCAGGTTGAGCGCGCCCAATATATTCAGGCGAGTCCGGCTTCCTGTTGTCTTGACGGTTTTTTTCTCGCCTTTTCGCATCCAGCCATAACTGAGTTTGGTGCCTTGAGTCGGGTGAACAGCGTCAAGAAAAAGGATGGGTTCGTCTTTCGCTGTGACTTTAAGATTCTCATAATATTCAATAAATTGTCGCTGTTTTTCTGCGTCGAATTTATGAGGGACGCCACCCGGTTTTTTATAAGAAAAACCCTGACGGTGTAGCCATTTATTCATGCCGGGAATGCTAAAGGTAATCTTCCAGAGCTGAGCAACATAGGCCACGATTTCATGGGTGTGATGGAAAAGATGTTGAGATAAGTGATTGATTAAAAAATCAGTTTGTTCTCGGGAAAGCAAACTATCAGACCCTCCATTGTCAGATTTAAGTTTACCTTGATTAAGGTAATCACTGATATGGCGGTCAACGGTGGTCTGATGGAGTCGCAATGCCTGGGCGATCATCACAGAACGCCACCCTTCAGAAGCCAGAAGGATAGCTTTTATTCTGTCTCGTACCTGACCATCACGAGTGGTGTCGTGAAGACGTTCAAGTTTGATTTTTTGTTCTGATGTAATAAATATTTTCATAGCGAGGATAATGATCTCCATTTCGGATAAAATCAAGCATCTTCAATGATTACGGGTATATACCTTCCCAACTTTCTCAGTGTCGTAAATAGCTGTCCAACAGCCTATGACCATTTGTAAATAATAATTTTTTACTGCTTGTTGTTATCGGTGGATTAATAACACTTAATAGTTGACCTTTTTCGTCTATTTTTTGGTAATAACTATAAGAGAGAGCACAATTTTTATTGATCATAAAATAAATCTGTTTTTCTAGTTTGGCCGGATGCCACATATCATCACTATTTAAGAAGGCAATAAATATACCGCTTGCATTTCTTATGCTATTATTTCTTTTTGCCCCAGCACCTAAATTTTTTTCGTTTCTAAAGACCTTTATTCTAGAATCCATAGATGCATATTTTGAAATTAGATCAAAAGTATTATCAGTTGAATAATCATCTGTAATTAACAATTTCCAATTAGAGTATGTTTATTTTAAAACTGAATTAATACTATGTTCAATATGTTCAATATGTTCAATATGTTCAATATGTTCAATATGTTCAATATGTTCAATATGTTCAATTGAGTTATATGTGGGCATTATTATAGAAATTAAACTATTCATATTTCATTGCCGATGTTTTTGATATATACCCGTAATCATTGAAGATGCTTGATTTTATCCGAAATGGAGATCATTATCCTCGCTATGAAAATATTTATTACATCAGAACAAAAAATCAAACTTGAACGTCTTCACGACACCACTCGTGATGGTCAGGTACGAGACAGAATAAAAGCTATCCTTCTGGCTTCTGAAGGGTGGAGTTCTGTGATGATAGCCTAGGCATTGCGACTCCATCAGACCACCGTTGACCGCCATATCGGTGATTACCTCAATCAGGGGAAACTTCAATCTGATAATGGAGGGTCTGATAGTTTGCTTTCCCGAGAACAAACTGATTTTTTAATCAACCCCTTATCTCAACACCTTTTCCATCACACCCATGAAATCGTGGCCTATGTTGCTCAGCTCTGGAATATTACCTTTAGCATTCCCGGCATGAATAAATGGCTACACCGTCAGGGTTTTTCTTATAAAAAACCTTGTGGTGTCCCTCATAAATTCGAGGCAGAAAAACAGATACAATTTATTGAATATTATGAAAATCTTAAAATCACAGCGAAAGATGAACCCATCCTTTTTCTTGATGCTGTTCACCCGACTCAAGGCACTAAACTCGGTTATGGCTGGATGCGAAAAGGCGAGAAAAAAACAGTCAAAACAACAGGAAGCCGAACTCGCCTGAATATATTGGGTGCACTCAACCTGAATGCCATTGGTCATACGGTGTTCCAGGAATATCAAACCCTCAATGACTACAATATTTGCTGTTTTTTCAATGAAATAAGAAAGTCTTATCCTAACTATCATCAAAAAATTCATCTTATTGTGGATGGAGTGGGTGACAACAAAGCTCATCTTGTGAAGGAGTGGGCTTATGTTAGCAATATTGAATTACATTACCTTCCTCCTCCCTATAGCCCAAATTTAAACCCGATAGAGCGATTATGGAAGGTCATGAATGAACATATTCGAAATAACCGTTATTTCGCTGATAAACATGAATTTCGAGACAAAGTCTTCAAATTTTTCACCACAACGCTACCGGATATAGCGGACTCGCTGATGTCTAGAATTAACGACCATTTTCAGGTGCTAAAAACTGCATCTTGAAGTTTCTTGGGTATATAAAATATGGTTTTTACTAATCTGTATTGGTTAGAATCCTATCCCAAATAGGTGTAATTATTAAGGATAGTTAGGGCACTGACAAAGTTAAAAATAAAATAGCCTTATGGGAATAGGAAGTAAGATATTCGTAATAGGCGATTATAGAAAATGATTCTATCAAGATTCTACCTTAATATTTATAAAATTTTCATAGTGATTTATGAATAATAAATTTATAGTAATTGTTCTAATTCACTAGCAATTCTTAGAGCAGCGACACCACCACCGTACATGGATTGAACTATGTTTATATTAATACCCATAATATCATGAACTGATTGAGTTATTTTTTTACTTTCAGCATCTGAGAGTTTGTTCACACCAGCTTCAATTAATTCTACCCATTCAGTTTGATCCCTAACTGTTACACAAGGCTTCCGGAAGAAGAAAGCTTCTTTTTGTAGTCCTCCACTGTCTGTGATAACTATAGTTGTGTTTTTAAGTAGCCAGAGCATTTCTAAATATCCAATGGGTTAAATTAAATGGACATCTAAATGTAAATCATATTTCTCTAACATTTTTTTAGTTCTTGGGTGAAGTGGAAAAACAACTGGATAAATTGTTTTATGTATATAATTTAATGAGCTAACTATTTCAGTTAAACGTTTTTGGTTATCTGTATTTTCAGCACGATGCAGTGTAGTTAATATAAAGTTTTGTATAGAATTCAGCCCATCAGGTTTTTTTGCCATTTGGCTAAAATATAAAGCAGCATCTTCCATAACATCTCCAACTTTTCTTATCTCAACCGGTTTTGAATCGAAGCCTTCTCGCTGTAGGTTGTTGATTGCGGTATCTGTTGGACAGAAAAGAATTGAGCTAATATTATCTGTTAATATTCTATTAATTTCTTCTGGCATATTCATATTAAAACTACGCAAACCGGATTCAACATGTATAACCGGAATATGTAATTTAGACGCCGCTAATGCACCAGCTAAAGTGGAGTTAGTATCACCATATACCATGACCGCATCGGGCTTTTCTGTAATTAGTACTTTTTCAATATCAATGAGCATTTTACCGGTCATTTCACCATGAGAGCCGCCATGAATATTAAGAGTGTAATCAGGATGAGGAATTTTTAATTCATTAAAAAATATATCAGACATGTTAGTATCAAAATGTTGACCTGTATGAATGATAATTTCTTTAAATTTATTATGCTTTTTTAAAGCACGAGATACTGGACTTGCTTTAATGAATTGTGGTCTTGCCCCTAATACTGTGATGATCTTCTTCATATTCATTAACTTCCAAATTGTTGATAGAATTTAATAAGTTTATTCTGTTCAATATCCCAATTGTATTTTTTATTCACTGCCAGAAGTCCATTGTTACCCATTTCTTCCGCTATTTTTCTATTATTAACAATATAATCAATGGCTTTTGCAATTTCCTTTGGATTTAAAGGATCAACACATAATCCACAATTATTTTTTTCAATAATACTTTTCCAAAGTGGAAAGTTGGATGCAATAATAGGAATGCCTGCACTCATATATTCAAACATCTTTATAGGTAAAGCTTCCACATAACTGTCAGTAGGATGCAAAGTAACCAGACCTAGCAAAGATTCCTCTAAGGTTTTTTTTACCTCTTTTCTAGAAAGAAATCCTGTTTCGTCAATTTTATTCCAGCCTTTTATTTTTTTTACATCTTGTTTAAAGTCATTTTCCGCAAAGCTTCCTGCTAATTTAAGTTGTATATTCGGCGTTGTGATATATTCCATCGAGTTAATTATTTCTTTTATACCTCTTATCTTGCTTATTCCACCTATATAACAAATCTGATTTTTTTTATTATTCCAATCTTTATATTCAGCTTGTAATTCCCCTAATATTGGGTAATTATTTATATTTATGGTTTTTTTATTTACTGATAGAAATTTATCACGAATAATAGGTGTTGCTGTAATTACACCACTAAATTTTGATATTGCCCACCTCTCGTATAAAGAAAATCCTTTTGATAGGAATTTAAGTATATATTTATTTAAGTATGGTTTATTTAATAATTGTTTTGGTACATCTTCATGAGCATCAAATATTACTATTTTATTTTTTTTAAGTAATTTAAGTCCAATTGGGATTAGTTCTGGATCATGAAGGTGATAAATATCCGCATTTAGTTCACAGGCTTTCTTATAAACTAGCTTTGTTGTTCTGAGTATTCTATTTAAGCGACTAGGTAATAAACCAACATCATAAATATTAATATTTTTATTTGTTTCATTTCCCCTTCCGTCAGCAACAATAAGAGAGACATCATATTTTTCTTGTTGTAAGGAAATACATTCTTTGAAAAAAATTCTAGTATCGTAACGAGAATGAACAGATGTCATATGAGCTATTTTCATTAATATTTCCTATGTCGAAGTATCTTCTGGTTTTAATTTTATAAGTTGAAAAATATAAATTTTTATGAAATTCTAAAATAGAAATAAGGTTTATGAATAATATACTTAAAATTATCTCTGAAAATGATTTGATTTTATCATTTATAATTTTCTAAGAGTAGTTTTTTATATTCTTGTTAATTATTTTTTCGGCAATTTGCTGAATTTTTTTGAAAAATTTAAAGTAACTATCCCAGTTTTTATATTCACTATAATTTTTTCCAGGTGATCGAATGAATTCATTTAGATCATTTTCTGAGATTTTTAATTTCTTCGCGATATATGAAAAGTCTTCTCTTAATTCACCTTCATCATATAATGGCTTATCCAATTCTAATAGTGATTCTTCTCTAGTTAATTGTTTACTTAATATAAGACTAGATAAGTGAGGCCTTCTCTTATCGTAATTGAATTTAGTCGGCAAATAATGATTTTGGAAAAATTTTGTAAATACTGATTCCCCATGTTTCCTTCCATAATCTTTGTAATTTATTTTCTCTTTTAGAAAAATTAATGCATCTCTTTTATTGTAAGGGAGATAGTTTAATGGTCGTATAGTTCTAAACTTATGTATAAATGGATAAGTAAAATAATATTGGAATATACTTATAGTTTTATAGTTTTTTAATTTTTTTACGCCAAATTTTTTATGTATATAATGGAGATTAATAGCATCCATTGCTGAGTGATGCCAACTAGTTGGAAATACTGATTCTGTTGCTATATTACCACCACTGATTACATATTTAATTTTATGTTTTATAGCGTAGTGATATAAGGTGGCGAAGAATGCATGATCTTGTACTACGTCTTGGTTTGCAACTCCGGATTTTAAATATGCTACTTGAAGATCCCTAATTTCATTCCAATTCATAACATGTGTATGAAAGTCGAATCCGGTATGCTTTATAACCTGTTCTATATTGTAGACGGCTAATTCACTATTCCAACCAGCATCAATATGAATTACTAACGGATTTAATCCATAATCTTTTAATATAACTGCCAAATATGCACTGTCTATCCCACCACTGAGACCGATTATACAATCATACTTTTCGTTTTTCTTAGATGATTTTATTTTATCAATTATATTATTTAGCTTTTCTTTCCCAAGATCATTTGGATACCATAATTTGCTTGTCTTATTATCAAAATCATTGCAATGATTACAGATTCCATTGCTATCAAATGATATTGTTGGATCTGTGGTATCCATTACACATCTCGTGCACACTTGATATTTTTTCATATAAATTTGCTCTTAATAAAATTAGTACTACTTAGTACTACGATGATAAACTATTAATTTCTTTATGATTGGGGTAAGTCAGTAGAATTCCATCATTAGGTCCATAAAAGGTGAACATGGTTCCTATTGCTGAAGCTTGAGCTCCAGAATTAATTGCATCTCTTATATGATTAAATGAGCCTGCGCCACCAGAAATAACTATAGGAATATTTGTGAAATGAGATGCTTCTTTTATTAAAACGGTGTCAAATCCTTTTTTTGTTCCTTCATTATTAATTGAGGTTAAAATTATTTCTCCTGCACCAAGACTTTCTATATTTCTTATGTGTTCTTTGAAGTTCAATGTACACTTTTGTGTCCCAGATTTGGTATATATAATATATTTACCTATAAAATTCTTTTTGACATCGATGGAGACAACTATACTTTGAGAACCAAACAGTGAGCTTGCTTCTTGAATGAGCTTAGGATTATTAACTGCACTTGTATTCAAAATAATTTTTTCAAATCCTATAGAAAATATCTTTTCTATATCTTTAATATTTTTTATTCCTCCTCCATATGAAAGCGGCATAAATGCTTCTGAAGCAATTTCTTTTAAAATATCAAAATTAATTTCCTTATTTTTCACACTTGCTTCTATATCTAATAATACTAATTCATCTACTTCTTTATTATTAAATATTTTTACAGCGTTGATCGGATCTCCTATATAACGATGATTTTTGAATATCCTACCTTTTTGGAGACCATCGTTATTGAATAATAGTACGGGGATAACTCTGTGTCTTAGCATTTACAGTGAGACTCAATTAGATTCTTAAAGAAAAACATTCCGAATTTATGGCTTTTCTCTGGATGGAATTGAACACCATAAATATTATCTTTTTTAACTGAACTTACAAATTCATTAATATAATTTGTCGTTGTTAGTATATTTTCATTATCTTGGCATTCTACATAATAAGAATGTACAAAATAGAATCTATCGGGATTATCAGGATCTTGTTGAAATAAATTATTGTTAGTTTTTAATGATATATAATTCCATCCCATGTGTGGAATTTTTAGATTCCTATCTTCTTGGTTGTTAAATTTTTTAACGTTACCTTTTAACCAGCATAGTCCGTTTGCAGTACCTTCTTCACTAGTATTAAATAATAGTTGCATTCCTAAACATATTCCAAGGAATGGGGTTTTTTCTTTAATTACTTTTTTGCTAAGTATAGTCTGTATACCAGAATTGGATAATTTTTTCATCCCATAGTCAAAACTTCCAACTCCGGGTAAGATGATAAAATTAGAATTTGATATAATTTCTAAATCAGAAGTAATGACAGAATCATATCCGACTTTTCTGAGTATATTTTGAATGGAACTGCTATTACCCATTCCATAATCTATTATTGTGATTAACATGTTTTATCTTCTACTATAAATGTTATCCGATTTTTTTGTAATTGATAATATAATTATGAGCAATAAAATGCCCGAGCTTATTAGAGCAGTTGTAAAAGATTGTTCTATTAGGAGAAAGCTATATAGAATTGATGCGGCTATTATTTCTATTTTTTTTGTTTTTAACCATAATAGATCTAGATACATGAAAATTATAAAGATACAAATTAGGTTTATCATATATCCTATTAGTCCATATTTTAAAAAATAATATAAAAAGGTATTTGTGTTGGCATTGGTGCTTTGATTATGAAAATATTTTTCACCGATGTAAAAAGTAACATCAGAGTCGGTGAGTCTTTTTCCATATAAAAAGTTATCAGGAATGCTGATTTCATTAAGATAATAATTCTGTATTAAGGATGCAACAAAAATCAACCTCCTTATGAAATAATCAGCAAGGTATGAGTACTCAAATATGAATAATTCTATTAGTGACGTTAGGCTAATAAAAACTAATAATTTTATTATGAGTAAAGCCATATTTTCTATTTTATTTTTCTTCATATAAGCAGCAAAAATCATCATAGCTATGACATATAAAAAGGGACTCTTTAAACCTATAAACCAAAAAGTTACAAATGGAAATAACAAAGAAGCAATGAAGCATTTTTTATTTTTGTATATTATACTATAAAAGGCTAGTAGTGGAATTAATCCATTTGTTGTAATATTTAATATATAAGGAAATAATAGATCCTTCCCTAAATAGTCTCTTGCTAATAGTCTTCGTTGATACATTGAATCTAGAGATAAAGAACCAACTGGGATCTCAATGATTAGATTGAATATAGTGATTATAGAAAAAAGTATTGATATAAGAAATAATGTATTTCTTGGTAAAATAGGATAATATAATTTTATCTTTCTTAACTCATGCGCTATTTTCTTATTTAGAATTGCTATTAATATTGGAGGAATATATAGGAATAAATAAAATAACATATAGTTATTATATGCTAGTTTAGTGATATTAGAAAAGTAACTGGTATATAATAGGGTAAATATAGTATATATAATAATGAAGATGTCTGATGGAGTTCTTATCTTTCTTGATATTAGCAATGTACATATAATACAGCTTATTATACAATAAAGTGTGCTATATTGATTCCATGTTACTTCTTTCATTCCAGAATATGAATTATTGGGCTGTATTTGATAATTATAAATTAAAAGGGTTGTTATTAGAAAAACCTGAATTAACACAAAGTTAATTATCAATCTATGAATATATTTAATTGACATATTTAGAATATTTATATGAAATATATAGATAAATAATATATAGGGTTGTATAGTATAAAGAATATGAGATTATGCTTATCTTAACTGTTGAAATAACAGTAAAAGAGAATAATGTGAAAGTTAATAAAGAAAGCTGCCAGATAAGATCTATGTGCTGTTTCTGTGCTATATACAAGGTATAGCTTAATGGACTTGAAACAAAACGCAAAGCAAACATTGGCATTAACCATACACCTATTAGCCCAGATATTTCCCATTCTTCACCAAATAATAACGAAAATGTTGGTCTTAGAAGAAATATAGAACATACTATCATGATGATTGATAATATTATTAATACATTAAAGGTTTTCTTATATTCATCTCTACATGAACCTTTGACACGATAGCTTGTAGATGCACTTTTAATGAAAACATCTCTTACTGCACCTCCGAGTAGAGATATTGGTGCACCAAGTGTTCTGATAGTTAAGGAAAGGTATCCTGCCCATTCTGCACCGAATCTATAATTCACTAAGATGATTGGCAATTGAGCAGATAAGTTGTTAGTCGCATCGGCTGGTAAAGAATATAATAGGAAATTTTTATGCTTTCTCCATTTTTTCTTGAATATTGGAAAAGTAAAAGCTTTTAACTCTTTTCTAGTTATAGGTAATACTTTTAGGCAAAAAATACAAGAAAATATACTTCCTGATACATATCCTATGATTATATTTGATAAGTTAGGTTCTATATATCCAGATATTATTTGTGGAACTGTAATAAAGAAGTTCTGAGAGATTCTTATAATTCCTAACTTTTTAAAATATCCTCCACATGATAGCCATGATTGAGTTGTTGTATAAATGGAATAACAGATACTTACGGGAATAATTGTTATAAGGAAAATATTCTTTGAGGTTTCGGGACTTTCTATATAAATATAGAATAACATTAATATTATTAGTGAAAATGATATTAGTGTTATATTTATTAAAGTTACTATTAATGTATTATTTCTTTCATAGCCATCTTCTTCTATACCAAAGGAAGACTCAAATCTGGCTGTGAGTATTATTGAAAGTAATATAGTAATACTAAGCCAAGTTGCGAATTCACCAATATTACCTGGACTGTATAGTCTGACTATTAGTAAAGAGCCAAAGATTGGAATTAATTGTGATATCAGTGTTCCTGAAAAAACTGTCCCAACCTTTGACCAATAATCATTTACTTTTATAGTCATAGTATTTGCTTGCAGATATCTATGATCGAAGATGTTTCTAAATAAGGATGCATCGGTAAGCTAATCACTTCCTGGGCGATTTCATCACCGATAGGCAGAATATGATTACTGGCCACCGCAGGTTGTTTATTCAAGGGAATTGGATAATGAATTGCGGTTGGGATGCCTTGTTCTTTTAATTTGCGCTGTAATTCGTCCCGGTTTTTAACCCGGATAGTATATTGCGCATAAGCAGAAAGATTGTGTGGCTCTATATATGGCGTGGTCATGATGCCAATGTTATTCAATGCCTGATTGTAGTTTGTGGCAACTGTCTGACGTAATGCCATTTCTTCCTCAAAGATGTCCAGTTTGGGCAGCAGAATGGCCGCTTGCAGCGTGTCTAAGCGGCTGTTAATGCCGACTCTGATATGATGGTATCGCCTGTCTTGGCCATGACGGGCAATTTGACGGATAATTTTCGCCAGTTCTTCATCGTGGGTGAAAATAGCTCCGCCATCACCGTAGCAACCTAAGGGTTTGCTGGGAAAGAAGCTGGTACAAGAAATTGTGGTTAGGTTGCAGGAGCTTTTACCTTTATAAGTCGCGCCAAAACTTTGGGCCGCGTCTTCTATTACAGTCAGGTTATGTTTTTCGGCGATGGCATTAATTTCGTCAAAATCGGCACATTGGCCGAATAAAGAAACCGGAATAATCGCTTTGGTTTTCGGGGTAATGGCGGCTTCCAGTAGAGCCGGATCTAAATTATAGGTTGTGGGCTTGACGTCAACATAGACCGGAATGCCACCCAGCAGCGCAACGGTTTCCGCGGTGGCAATGTAGGTAAACCCGGGGGTGATAACTTCGTCGCCGGGTTTGAGGCCAATCGCCATTAAGGCAATTTGCAGGGCATCGGTGCCGTTCGCACAGGTAATGCAATATTTGGCTCCCGTGTAGGCCATCAGCTTTTCTTCTAATTCTGCTACTTCGGGCCCTAAAATATATTTGCCGTGGGTGAGGACTTTCTGGATATTCGCGTCAATTTTATCTTTAATTCTGCGTTGCTGTGCCGCGAGATCGGTGAATTGCATTCTTCTTTACCTTTTATACTTTAATTCGGGTCACGGTATGATGGTTGAGTTGATAAATATGCTGCGTGTGCGGGCAGGTTGTTATGGCTTGTCCATGCAGGGGTAAATCTAATTGTTCACCAAATTCACTCATCCAGCCAATCTGTTTGGCCGGCACGCCGGCCATCAGGGCATAATCCGGCACATCTTTATTGACGACCGCGCCGGCACCAATAAAGGCATAGGCACCAATGGTGGTACCACAAATAATGGTACAGTTGGCGCCTAACGTGGCACCTGTTTTCACCCGGGTGGTTTTATATTCACTTTTTCTTTCAATCAATGAGCGTGGATTATAGACATTGGTAAACACCATGCTTGGGCCACAAAATACGCCCTCTTCTAAATGAACGTTGTCATAAACAGAGACGTTATTTTGTATTTTGCAGCGATTGCCGATGGTGACCTGATTGCCAATAAAGACATTTTGGCCTAAAGAGCAGCTTTCGCCAATTTGGGCACCGGAACAGACATGCGTAAAATGCCAAATGCGGCTGTTTTTCCCAATTTGGGCCCCTTCATCAATGATGGCGCTGGGATGTATCATTAGGTGTTCGGTTGACATGATATCTTTTCCTTTTATTTAATACGTTAAAGGTAAAGAAATGGTTTTATTGTCCCGGGCTGAGAGATAGGCGGCGATAAGCAACTCTAATGATTTTAAGCCTTCCCGGCCATCCGTGATGGGTTGGGCTTCGCCTTTCATGACATCAATGACATTTTTATAATAAAGCGGGTGACCAAACCCATAAACGGAAGTGGTTTCATAATTTGTTTCTTTGATTTGCCGGTCATACTCTTTTTCGTCAGAAAAACGCCATTCCTGGATTTCATTGACGGCTAAACCCCCCACTCGGACGGTGCCTTTTTCACCCAGAATGGTGATAGAGCCTTCAAGGTTTTGAGGGTAAGTGCACATGGTGACGGCCATCGAGCCTAAGGTCCCGTCTCGCCAGCGGATGTTCAGTACCCCGGTATCTTCCGTTTCGATATCCCGGTGTGTTGATGTCATGGCCTGCACATCTTTGACCGGGCCGATCAGCCATTCAATTAAATCAACGTAATGGCTCGCCTGATTCATGAAGGCGCCGCCATCAAATTCCCATGTGCCCCGCCAGGCGGCCTGATCATAATATTCTTGCGGACGGGTCCAGAAAACATTGAGGTGAACCAGATGGATTTTGCCAAACCGTTTTTCACTGACGGCCCGTTTCAGTAATTGTAATGTCGCGTTTAAGCGATTCTGTTTGACGACAAAGAGATGTTTTCCGGCTTTATCGGCGGCTTTGACCATGTTTTCGCCTTCGGCCAGTCGTGTCGCCATCGGTTTTTCGGTGACGACATGAAAGCCTTTATTAAAGCAGGTAATAGCTTGCTCGGGATGCAGCCCGGAAGGGGTGGTCAGGATGATGATATCGGCGGTGATATTATCCAGCAGGGTATTGAGGTTGTTAAAACCCGGGACGCCGGTTTTTTCTATCGTCGCTGTTAATACCGCTTGGTCGTTATCACAGATTGCCACTAATTCCGCGTGTTCCTGATGTGTTTCCAGAGCATTAAAATGGTTTTTAGCAATTCTTCCACAACCCACTAAAGCGAATTTTATTTTTCTGTCTTTAATTATGTTAAGCATGGTTTGTCCTGGATTAAGCTTTTATGACGTTTTGGTGATTTGGAGAATATTTACCGCGGGTATCAACGACTAATTTTGCGTTATTGATGATGAATTCATAATTAAATTTGTCGTGATCGGTGGCTAAAATAACGCAGTCAAATTCTTTTAAACTCTTTTCAGTTACCGGCTGGCTGATTAAATTAAAATGGTGTTCACGCATTTTAGGGAATACCGGGACGTGAGGGTCGGAATATTCCACGTTGGCACCTAAATCCCTGAGTTTTTCCATGATATGGACTGAGGGACTTTCTCGCATGTCGTCAACATTCTTTTTATAGGCGATCCCCAAGACTAAGATACGGCTATTATTAATGGATTTATTCGCTTTATTCAGGGCTAAGACCGTTTTGGTGACAACATAATCGGGCATGGATGAGTTGACTTCACCGGAGAGTTCAATAAAGCGGGTATTGATACCGTATTCTCTGGCTTTCCAGGTTAAATAGAAGGGATCAATCGGGATGCAGTGACCACCTAATCCCGGGCCGGGGTAATAGGGGACAAAGCCGAAGGGTTTGGTTGCCGCAGCCCTGATAACTTCGTGGATATCAATGCCCATTTTGTCGGCGACCAGTTTCATTTCGTTGACTAAACCAATGTTGACCGCCCGGTGTATGTTCTCAAGCAGTTTAGTCATTTCGGCTGCTTTGGTTGAGCTGACGGGAACCACCCGGTCAATTGCAGGTTGGTAAACGGCCATCCCGGCTTTTAAGCAGTTCGCCGTATGGCCGCCAATGACTTTCGGGATGGTGCGGGTTTCGAAATCAGGATTACCGGGATCTTCGCGTTCGGGTGAATAGACCAGGAAGAAGTTTTCACCCACTGTTAACCCGTTTTCTTCCACCCGGGGTAATAACTCTTCTTCGGTGGTGCCGGGATAAGTGGTACTTTCTAAGGACAGGACTTGTCCTGTCCTTAAATGAGGTTTTACCATATCCGTAGTGTTAATAACGAAGCTCATATCGGGTTCACGATATTTATTCAAAGGCGTTGGGACGCAAAGAATGATGGCATCACATTCAGCGATTTTGGCAAAATTATTCGTTGCTTCGAAACCTGTATTGATTGCTTGATTAATTTTGGATGCAGGAATATGTTCGATATAACTTTGGCCTGAATTTAATTTATCTGTTTTTGTTTTATCAATATCAAATCCAATAACTTTAAAGCCAATATCGTTATATCTCAGCATTAACGGTAGGCCAACATAACCAAGGCCAACAATGGCAATAATGGCTGTTTTATTATCAAATTTATCGGTGAGAATATTGAGTGATGACATATTTTGCCTTTAAGGATGATGACTTAAAAATGAACCAATGAAAATAAATAGCATTGGTTTTTAGTTGAATGCTATTTATTTTCATTAGTTTTACTTTAATAGCTGAATCTTTAATAAATTTATTAAGTTATTTGTGTAATGTATGCTTTATAGAGGTGGAAAACCATGAAATGTCAAAGCTACCGCACTAGGTTGTTGGCTCCCAGAACGCCTATAGGATTCTATAATCTTACCCATTCTATTGATTTTTCAGTACTTTTGTCTGTCCTAACAAAAAGTAATGGGGGGATAAGATTTTGTAACTATTTGGGGTGAGAGTAAACTGTAAGTTTCTCTGGGTCAAGCTTAATACGCTGCTTGTTTAATTAATTGATAGAATAAGGCGGCCAATCGGGGATTTTGATGGTTTTTTGTTGGAATCGTTCTTGCGGCTGGATTCGAGGTTATTTGTTAGGCGAGAGTCAAGTCCGGTAGTTTTAAGGAGGATTCAGTTAGCTGTTTAATTAAAGAAAGGTGTGAAAATGTTATTTTTTCTGATCAGTGGTGTCACTTTGAAGAGGGTTGGGTAATAAGCTTATTTTATTAAGTTCTTTCTTTTATATCGTAAAATCTATGTTTCTCCACTGCCTTTGGCGCAGAGCCATTTAGATCAATACATAAGGTATTTCCTCCATTCAATGTTGTCCACAATGATAGTCCGCTATTTATATTTCCTATTTTAGAATATTGGTTAACTTTAACCTCGTTACACTGTGAAAAAATTCTTTATAATTTCACTCATTTTAGATCCAATATTAATTTTTTGATATTACGGGGGTTGATGGCGGTTAGGAATGAGCCTAAGGAAACGCCTATACACAGGATTAATAATTTTATGGATATAGATTCATCCAGAAGGAAGTAGGCAAAGAATATTGCCCAAACGGTGTAGGTGATGTTTAAAGCCATCGCACGAATAGGTTGGAGTATGCTGATTGCCCGATAGTAGAAGAGGTATGATATGGTCGTTGTCAGTGATGTTATGAGTAGCAGGCTGGATAGTGTGAAACTTGAGAAGATGTCTATCACATTAGGCAGAGAGAATATGAAGGCTGTGATAAGGATAATATAACCTACCGAAGAGGAGAGTTGTCTTATGAAATAGGCGATGTCAGCCGGTATATTGTTGTTCATTCCGTAGGAACTGATAACAACTTCAGATCCCCAACCCAGTGCACAGATAAAGGCAAACAGGAATCCTGTCCAATTAGATATTGTTGGCGTTGTTGTTGTATAGCCCAGTATTATGGTACATACAACGGCTAATATCAGGCCTAATGTTCCTATAAGGTGAATCCTGTCTTTAAATAGGCAGAATGATATTAGAGAACCAATAGCAGGGTAGGTTGCAGCGATAATTGCTGTGTAACCAACACCAATATGTTGAATTGCCAGGATATAACAAGACATGCCTATTGGGCCACCCAACATAGCTGCCAGTACGATTATCCAATATTTTTTATTCTTGGTGATGGCGATTATTGTCCGATATTGATTCTGATATAGTAGATATATAAACATGTATACACATGAAATCAGGTCATTTAGGAAGGCAATAATGATAGGAATAATAAAGTAAGAGGAAAGAATGTTGTTTTTTAATAAAATAGCTAAAAGAACACCTGTGAGTCCCCAAAAAATACCAGAGAATAGTCCATAGGCATTTGCTGTTACTTTACGGTTGATAAACATAGCTATTTGGGTACTTTTTCATAAATTTATGGGCTCGTATTAAGAGGTTAATTCCATAATTTCCATTTTCCTTTTTTGAATCAAAAACTGAAGGAAGTATAATGCATATGATATATCTAATGATGAGGTTTTTGTTGGCTTGTTATTTTGATTTTTTGAATTATATAATGTTTAATTACTCATGTATTAAAAATTTCATAGGGTTGTTGTTTATCCAGATAAGCAATATAGCTTTCAGCCGGATCCATTGAGTATCTTCACGGATGCAGTGTGTGAGCTGGTATAGTCATCTCCTCTGGCAATTAATATGGTTATATTATGTTTATTTAGCAGTTAGAAAGCTTAGATATTATTTCAAAAGATCGTAAATACGATCTTTTTTGGGCTGAAATTCAATAGGGGAGTTAATAAGAATCTTTCTAATGTTTTCGAAATCATAGTTTTCACAAGATATCTTTAGGTCATTTAATAATGAGTTTAATTTATCCCAAGGTAAAAATACTTCATTTGCTGTCATTATTCTAGGATGATTGGTGTCAGAAACGTTATCACCAATGAGTAACTCTTCATAAAGCTTTTCTCCTGGCCTTAATCCGGTAATTTTGATTTCTATATCACCATGAGGATTCGTTTTGTCTTTCACTGTCAGGCCGGAGAGATTAATCATTTTTCGGGCTAGGTCATAAATTTTTACTGATTCGCCCATATCCAGAACAAAGACGTCGCCATTGTTGCCCATCGCGCCTGCCTGGATAACTAATTGGGCGGCTTCCGGAATAGTCATGAAGTAACGTGTGATATCTTTGTGAGTTAGCGTGATTGGCCCGCCATTTTCCATTTGTTGCTCGAAAAGGGGGACCACTGAGCCAGATGAGCCAAGAACGTTGCCAAAACGAACCATCGAGAATTTTGTATGGCTGTTTTCTTTCGCAAAGGCTTGCAGTATAAGTTCTGCAAATCTTTTTGTTGCTCCCATTGTGTTTGTCGGGCGAACGGCTTTGTCGGTAGAGATTAATACAAATTTTTCGACTTTTTGTTTAATGGCTGCTTGTGCAAGTGAGAGTGTACCAAAAATATTATTATTTATACCCTCCAGTGTGTTCATTTCTACCAGTGGGACGTGTTTATATGCAGCAGCATGGTATATTGTGTTAATGTTGAATTTGTTTATTATTTTATTTATCTTATCCGAATCTTTTATATCACCTAAAATCGGAATGATACTTATATTGAGATCTCTTTCCAGATTTATTTTTTGCAGCTCCATTTCTATTGAGTAAAGGCAATATTCTGTTAGCTCAAATAATATTATCTGAGATGGTGACTGATTGATGATTTGTCTGCACAATTCAGATCCTATTGAACCGCCAGCGCCTGTAATCAGTACGTTTTTATTTCTGATGTTTTTACTGAGTAAGTCTTGTAATGGGTTAACTTGTTCTCTTCCTAGCAGGTCATTAATGGAAACCCGCTTTAGTGAGTTTATTTGGGCTTTTCCTTCAACCAGATCATTGAAGCTTGGGATTGTGAGTATTTCACAATGTTCTTTTTGTAGTCTCTCGATTATTTTTTTTCTATTGGATATTGAAGCACTGGGTATGGCTAGTAATATTTTCTTTATATTATATTTTTCTATCAGGAAATTTATCTTTTCTGGAGAGAAGACGTAAACCCCATGAATAGATAGATTATGTAATTTAGTATTGTCATCAACAAAGGCAATGGGGTTGAATTCTCTATGCATTGTTAAGATGGGTAAAAGTTGCCGACCAGATTCTCCTGCGCCATAGATAATTACTGGGGTTCCTTTATATTTTAATAGATTACGCAGCGTTCTATATAAGAACCTTGTGCCACAGAGTGAGATAACCAAAAAAGAAAAATAAATAATAGGTACCGTTCTGGGTAAGAATGCCTGTTGATATAAGGAGAATGCTGTTAGGAATAGTGTCGATGATAATGAGCCAATAATGGCCCATTTCAATATACTCATATTAACGTATTTCAATATCGATCTATAAAAGCCAATTCTTAAGAAAATAAATAGCGTGCAGGGTACTGTGAATATAATAGTTATCCAATGTTGTAAGCTGTAGAGCGGTACTTCTCTGTCAAGACGCAACCACATACTTAGCCAGTATGAAATACTGATTATAAATATATCTACTACCAGAAGAATGAGGGTCTTTATTAGTCTATTTTGGCTAAAAACTATTCTTTTTTTCATGGTTTTTAATTACCTAAAAACTAGTTTGTAGATTGTTTTAAAAATAATCTTCAGGTCATGGAAAAATGACTTGTCATCAACATATTCTAAATAGTATTTGGCTTTTATAGGCATCACAATATCGATATAGGCTTGGTGAGGATCTGCATATTTATCTAATATTTGATTTTCATCAATCATTTCTATAGAAGCTAAATCTGTTATGCCAGGTTTGATAGATAATATTTTGTTCCTTACGTCATCTGGGTATTTATCCATAAATTGTGGGACTTCTGGTCTTGGTCCGACTAAACTCATCTTTCCTTGAACAACATCAATGAGTTGAGCTAACTCATCAAGTTTGTATTTGCGTATAAATTTTCCAGAGTTTGTAATACGTCGATCATGACCTACAGTGAGTTGGCCTTTTTGTTCTGAACCGGTAGTCATACTTCTAAATTTGTGAATATAAAAATCTTTATTATATTGACCTACGCGTTTTTGCCGGAAAAAAATAGGCCCTTCCGAGTCTATTTTTATCCAAATGGCAATCGCAATTAAGATAGGAGAAAGGATAATTAATCCAATTGAAGATGCAATGAAATCAAAAACTATTTTTATTATTGAATAATTTATTTTCATTTATTCAAGAATTCCTTTAATTGTTTTGATAACGTAGATTTGGTCTTCTTGGGTCATTTTTGTGTATAAAGGAATGGATACAATTCTTTTGTAGTTTTCTTCTGCTACTGGAAAGTTATTTTTATCAAGAGAATAGGTGTTTTTCCATATGGGTTGTTTATGCAGTGGGATAAAATGGACAGAACAACCTATATTTTTTTCTGCCATTTTTATTATAAAGTCGTCTCTTGATATTTTAACTTCATCATTCAGTCTAATAGTATATAAATGCCAGGCATGTTGACTATTAGGTTCTTTAGGTTTAGCCGGTAAAATAATGGGTAAATTTTTTAATTCACTATCGTAAAGTTTAGCCATCTCTTCTCTTTTCTTTTGAAAAGAGTTTATTTTCTGTAATTGGTGAATACCGATGGCTGCACAAATATCTGGCATATTATATTTATAGCCTGGTTCAATGACTTCATAGTACCAGGCGGGTATTTTAGATTGATATCGGTCAAAAGCATCTTTACTCATGCCGTGGAGACGCATGATTTTTGCTCTTTTTATAATATCTGGATTTCGGGTTACTAGCATCCCGCCTTCAGCCGTTGTCATGGTTTTATTGGCGTAGAAACTAAATACGGTTACATCGGTGTCCAGAGTGCCAATTTTTTTTCCTTTGTATAAGGTTGGGAATGAATGAGCTGCATCTTCAACGATTCGTAGATTGAATTCTTTAGCTATAGCAATGATTTCATCCATATCACAGGATAAACCGGCAAAGTGCACCGGTATAATCGCTTTAGTTTTGGAGGTTATTGCTTTTCTTATTGCTGTTGGATCAATATTCAGGCTGTTAGGTAAAGAATCAACAAAAATAGGGTGTGCGCCCAGATAACGGACAACTTCTGCTGTTGCAGTAAAGGTGTAGGTAGGGACGATGATTTCATCACCTGGTTGGATACCAATGGCTTCCAACGCTAAGTGCAATCCCGCCGTTGCTGAATTTACCGCGATTGCTTCAATGTCAGAATTTAAATAGTGAGCAAAATCTTGTTCAAATCTTTTGGCTTTAGGTCCGGTAGTTATCCAACCTGTTTTAAGTGAATCAATAACTTCATCAATTTCTTCTTGACCAATTTCTGGGAGTGCGAAAGGGAGAAAAAAAGAGTTCATGATATAATCCTTATCTTTTATTTTTTACGTGGAATTTCTTATTGAATATAATTTTCATTATTCCAATGAGATACCCTGATCCATAAGATAAATGTATGCACAGAAATATTAAGGGTAAGAGAATATAGTTTTTTTTATTTTTAATATGGGCTTTTATTGATACCAATAAAGCCAGGGATAAATAGATAAAAATACAACTTATATATAGATATAAAAATATTGGGTTAGTGAATGAAAGGATTAGTCCCAGGATTAACCCTAAGACAAAAGTCGGTGGTATTAATTGTCGGAATGATGTTGTTTTTTTTAATTTTAAGTTGACTAGTGGTTTAAATAAACCGTATTGATAGAACATAGAGCAAGTTTTTTTAATTGAATCTCTGGGGTAATAATCAACAATAATCTCTGGGACAAGATATATATTACCTCCATGTTTTATAATTCTGCTATTAAATTCATCATCTTGGTTTCTAATTAAATCCTCATCAAATAGCCCTATTTTATCGAATATATTTCTTCTGAAAAAACCAAAAGGGACTGTATCAACTTTTTTTATATTATTGACGCCAACTCGAAAATAGGAATTACCCATACCAAACTGACTACCTAAGGCATATGAAATAGTATGGGCAATAATCGTAGAATTACATGGTTTTGTACTAAGAACTCCACCTATATTATCAATATCAAATTGTTTTGATAAATTATATAGTTTGGATAAGTAGTTGCTAGGATAGTTAGAGTGAGCATCGATTCTGGCTATATATTCTCCTGATGAGTTTTTTATACCAATATTCAGAGCAGCAGGTACATGTTTCTCAGGATTGTATAGTATTTTTATGAATTGATATTTCTCAGTATAACTCTGAATGACTTGTAGAGTATTGTCTGAGCTATAGCCATCTATAAAGATAATCTCTAATTTTTCGGTAGAGTAATCTTGTTTCAGAAGTGATTCGATACATCCTTTTATATATTTCTCTTCATTTAATATAGGGCAAATTACTGATATATTTATCATGATTGAATAATAACCTCTATTTGGACAGTAATGATAGTTATTTAAGTGTATACCCGTCATCTTTCAAGTTGCCTCTTTGTTGGCTGCACTCACTCACCCCGGTCACATCGTTATCTATGCTCCCGAGGATTCGCTCCCTTGCCGCCGCGATCCATCTTGAAATCCATAGGGTATCATTTCTATATTTTGTTCAAATCTTCTGGCTTTGGGCCGGTAATTATCCAACCAGTTTTAAGTCAATCAATAATTTTATCTATTTTAGATTTTTCAATTTCAGGTAACGTGAAAGGAAAGCATTTGTTATTTATGATTTGTCATTGCCTTTAGGAATTTATTTGATAAAGTATTATATGTGTGGTTTTTTGATGCGTATTTTTTACCGTTATTTCTTAATTCAATTTTCTTTTCCTTTGAGAGTTTATTTAATTTAAGTAAGCCATTTGCAATGGCTTGAGGAGATTCAGGTGGGATGGATAATCCGCAATTTGCATCAGTAACAATGTCATTACCCGCTTCAACAGAATGTAATACTATGCATCCTGCCATCATATAATCTATTAGTTTATTCGGTGAAATCCCAAATCTATATATAGGTTTTCTATGCCAACCTATATAAGCAATATCGAATAATGAGAGCAGAGCAGGGATCTGTGTTTTCGGTATTGGATCACTAAAGGTAATGTTTTTCAAATTAAGTAAATTGGCTTGTTTTACTAGATTTTCTTTTTCTAGCCCAGAACCTACCAACAGGAAATGAAAGTTTTGTTTTTCTAATAATTTTGCAGCATCAATAAGGTAGTTCATGGCATTGGGTTTTCCAAGCGATCCGGTATAACCCACAATGATTTTATTCTCTGTTTTACAGTGATCGATTACTTCTCTGATATGAGGTGGAATAGGATTAATCTTTTCAATATTCCAATGATTTTCAACTATACCATTAGGTATAATATGCAATTTTTTTAGGTCCAAGCCACGATCTTTCATATGAGCATGTACATTAGGGAGTATTGAAATGACAGTATCTGAATGGCGATAAGCAAAGTCTTCGGTAAATTGGCATAATCTTATGAAAGGGTGATTTGGGGACATACCGCCTATTTCGATAGGCGATAGAGGCCATAAATCGTGAACTTCGTAAACTAATTTAGCTTTAGATTTTTTTGCCAGGCGCTTTGCGACCAAAATATCCAAGGGATAAGTACTTGATGCAATAACGATATCTGGTTTATTTTCTTTGATTAAATTATGTGTATCAAGCCATATCTGCTTTAAGAAAGAAAATATATTTTTTAACCGGCTTACTCCATTGTTTTTATAATGAGGCGTTGGATACCAGATAAATTTTAATCCGCTAATGTTTTCAGTGGTTTTTTTATTATTTATTAGTTTAGGTTGTTTTGTCCGGACATGAGAGTAAGAGGCTGCGAGTATGGTAATATTATGTCCAGATTTAATCCATTCTTGACCCAGATAATATGGTCTAAACTCCATACCAAGATCCGGTGAACCTGCATAATGATTTATGTATACTATATTCATAATAAATTTTCTAATTCGTCAGCAATTTTTATAGCAGCAATGCCGCCACCATATATAGATTGAACGGAGTATATATTAGTATTAATCATATTATGAACTGATTGGGTTATTTTTTTATTTTCAGCATCTGATAATTTGTTCACACCGGCTTCAATTAATTCTACCCATTCAGTTTGATCCCTAACGGTTACACACGGTTTTCTAAAGAAAAAAGCTTCCTTTTGTAGTCCCCCACTATCTGTAATAACCAGCGCTGTATTTTTGAGTAGCCATAGCATTTCTAAATAGCCAACCGGTTCGATTAAGTGAACATCTAAATGTAAGCTGTATTTTTCCAACATTTTTTTAGTTCTTGGGTGAAGAGGAAGGACAACCGGATAAATTGTTTTATGTATATTATTTAATGCGTTCACTATTTCAGTTAATCGTTCTCGATTATCGGTATTTTCAGCACGGTGGAGTGTCGTTAATATAAAATGTTGTGTGGAAATCAGTTCGTCAGGTCTTTTTGCCATTCGGCTAAAATATATAGCAGCATCTTCCATCACATCACCCACTTTCTTTATATTAACTGGCTTTGAATTGAAGCCTTCTCTTTGTAGGTTATTGGTTGCTGTCTCTGTGGGACAGAAAAGAATTGAGCTAACATTATCTGTGAGTATTCTATTTATCTCTTCTGGCATATTCATATTAAAGCTGCGTAAACCGGCTTCAATATGTATAACTGGAATATGTAATTTAGATGCAGATAGTGCGCCAGCTAAAGTGGAATTTGTATCACCATATACCATGACTGCATCCGGCTTTTCTGTGATAAGTACCTTTTCAATGTCAATTAGCATTTTTCCTGTCATTTCACCGTGCGAGCCGCCATGAATATTAAGCGTGTAGTCAGGTTTAGGAATTTTTAATTGATTGAAAAATATATCAGACATATTAGTATCAAAGTGCTGTCCTGTATGAATGATAATTTCTTCGAATTTATTCTGATCTTGTAGGGCGCGAGATACAGGGCTTGCCTTAATGAATTGGGGTCTTGCGCCTAATACGGTTATTATTTTCTTCATGTTTATTAACTTTCAAGTTGTTGATAGAATTCAATAAGTTTATTCTGTTCAATATTCCAATTGTATTTTTTATTTACTGCCAAAAATCCGTTATTACCCATTTTCTCCGCTATATCATAGTTATTCGATAAATGATCTATCGCATCAGCTAACTCTTTAGGGTTTAATGGATCGATACAAATTCCACAATGGTTTGTTATAATAATATCTTTCCATAATGTGAAATTTGACGCGATAACAGGAATGCCTGCACTCATGTATTCGAACATTTTATTAGGTTGTGCATCGATATGATTGGGTAATGCATGGAATAGAACAATTCCAGCAATAGATTTAGATAAAAGTTCTTTTGTTTCTATTCGATCTAAAAATCCAAGTTCATCTATTTTATGCCAATTTTTCATGCTTTTTATTTTATTTTCTAAATCTTTTTCAGAGAAATCACCCGCTAATTTTATTTTTGTATCAGTCTTAAGGTAAGATATTGATTCAACCATTTCTTCTATGCATCTAATGGCAGATATGCCTCCGACATAGCATACTTGTTTTTCTTTTTCATCCCAATCTTTGTTATTATTACTTAGCTCGCCTAATATCGGATAGTTATTAATGTCTATTGTGTTTTTATTTATTTTTAAGAATTTATCTCTTATTGAAGGTGTAGCAGTAATAATTCCGTTAAATTTAGGGATAGCATATTTTTCATAGAGAGAGAATGTTTTAGAAATAATTTTTTTTGTCAATTTATTTAAATAAGGTTTACTCAGGATCTGTTTGGGGACATCTTCATGGGCATCAAAAATAACTATTTTACCTTCCTTTTTAAGTTTTAATCCTATAGGTATTAATTCGGGATCATGAAAATGATATAGGTCCGAGTTTAATTCTAATGCTTTTTTATAAACTTTATTGGTTGTTTTGAATATTCGATTTAATCGGCCTGACAATATACCTACATCAATGATAGATATGTTATTCTTTATTTCATTACCTTTACCATCTGCGACAATAAGAGATACCTCATGTTCTCTTTGCAAAGCAGAGCACTCTTTTAGAAAAATACGTGTATCGAAACGTGGATGTGCAGATGTCATATGTGTAATTTTCATAAGGAATTTTTGTTATCTTTTGTAGGAAATAAAAATAATAGTATGCTTAATATCAGCAGCCCATATGTCAATAGTAGTGCTGTAATTGCCGTGTTTGATGCCGTATATACGAATGGCAAATATAATGTTGTTGAAAATTCAAATGGAACCTTTTTTGAACTCAGGTCCATTGCGAAGATGAGTATATTAAATATAAAGAAATTTATTATTAAGCCAGCAATACCATATCTGGCTATACCGTCCCCAATAAAGCCTGTATTAGCAGAGCCTATGGTGCCATAATATATCTGAGAGATTATCTTTGGGGCATCGTTAGTGAATTCTCTATTGTTATTGAATGTGTAATCATAGAAATAGAAAGTATTTAATGTTGGTGTGAAGAATATTCTGCGTAACCAGTGTATCAGTGGGTCATAGAAATCGAAAATAAAATACAGTGATCCGGCAACAAGGAATGAATATAGAATTATGTTTATCACGGAATTACTTATGTTTCTTTTCCCTTTGATATAGAAGAATAGTATTATAACGGTGATGTTCATGAATGCTATACTTTTTAATCCTGAAGAGCAATATATTGAATAGGAAATCATAATGCTTATTGCAATAAGGAGATATTTAACAAAGTCTTTTACATAGAATGAAACTAATAATAATAAGGGTGAAATTACGTATCCCCCACTTGTTATAATATACATGGTTAATAATGATGTGTTTTCTTTGAAATGCTCTCTCACTGTATAAACTTTAAATATATTAGGTGGTATTAAACTGAATGCAGGGTTAGTAATAATAAAGAATAAAACAATAATTCCGCATCCTATTATCAGTGCTTTATATAAATCCCAGGGGATTTGTAGTTTTGGTAACGTAATTCTATTCATTATTCGAAAGAATAATATAGATAATAAAAATAGTATGTTTATTGTAGATATAAAAATTACTGAATATATAGAGGCTGAATTAATTAAAGGGAATATAATTGATATGGGTATAATGTAAATTATATATATTAACCATAAAAAAACCATAATTGGATTTTTTTGGTTATTAAGTAAGAGTAGTGGTAATAATGATATCCAGCAGAATAAGATACTTAAGTGACCTTGTGGATTAATATTATAGCCTCTTACCTCGTGGAACGTGTCTAATATAAGTACAGAGGTTAGATATATAATTACCTGGTAAAGGAATATTTTTAGTATTATTTTAATTTTATTTTTCATTTTTTTCTAATAAAAAAATAAATGATTGATAATACTAATATAGATAGTAAGTACATAGTGATAAATTGATAGTATGCCCAACTAATAGGCCCATGCTTTATGTAATAATACCCGATATTAGAGACGGATCTATTCCAGTTATTATATAAGTTTATTATTTCTTTGTTTTTAAAATCTTGATTTCTATCTATAAGATCTTTTAGAAGAAGGGTATGTATTCTATGATATTTCATATTCGCTGGATTACCCACTAAATCATAGCTGGACCATTCATTTTCTATGTCGAACTTAAATATATTGCTACTGATTGACTTATATAGGCTTTCGGATGTTCTTTTACTTTTATCTATATTGAGATAATTTTCGAAGGATTCAATACCATAAGTAGAGTAAATCATGCCATTTAATACAAAGGCTAATTTTTTTGAACTTGCTTTAGGATCAACATATTCTTCAATCCAGGGCATGTTATCTAAAATTGTCAGGCTACCTCCTTGATTGGCCGGAGCTAGCGATGATTTGTATAGTAAGCGGGCCGTTAATAGATATTTATCATCATCAAAATAGTCATAAGCTCTTAATAAGAGAATAATTGCATACGCATCTGTTAATCCAGACCACCAGGGAGCAGAGAGTTTATTATTTTCATATCCTTTATATGGCCAATCAAAATCATATAAGTAATGATTCTCACCATGGAATAACTTGATATTGTTCAATAACCAGTCGGCTGAGAATTTAAAATTATAAATTAATTCCTCTTTATTGAATGTAGGGGGGGGGACATTCCATCCGGGTAAGGATGAATCCGTTCTCCATAATATATTGGCATTGTCTTTCTCTAAGCTTAAGGAAGAGTATATGATTCCATAGTGAACGACATAAAACGGGGATAGAAATGGTTTAGGGATGCGTGGTGAATGTGATAATGGAAAACCATTGCTATTAAATTCACGTTGGGTAAATTTCCCTTTCATGACTAAGTTTCTAACACTGCTGTTGAATTCATCTAGCTCATAAGCATATTTATTGAATGTATAACTAACGATTATTACGATAATTATATATGGGATTATTTTCATTATATTTTTTGTTTTTTTCATTCTAACCTTCTCTTCCGCATAAAAGATAATTTTAAGATATAAGCTGTACTCATTAGATAAAGGCTGAAACTTGTGAGTGAAAATAATAAAATGGTGAGGTAAATATCTCCTAATAAATATCCGACGAGAAGGGCTATAAATCTTAATATAATAGATGTTGATTGGATAAATAAATTGCTCTTCTGGTGTTCATAAATGGATAAATATACTGATAAGGATGAATATATTATTTGCCCAGATAAATGGGGTATTAAGCATAATAGATATTTACCTGATTCATGCCATTCTTCACCGAAAACAAATGTTATGGTTGGTATTCCAATCAAGTATGTTACTATGGCAAATAAAAGAGAAATTAGTCCCAGGTAATAGAATGTTTTTTTGATTTTTAAGAAAGATGATGCAGGCGTACCTTTTAAATATCCTTGTAATATAGATGAAACTGTTTGGTTTAGCAGTGTAATGGGTGCACCTGATATTTTAGATGCGATTAAATAAAATCCAGCAGGTTTCAGTCCGTAGGCAGACATTATAAACAATTGAGGTAGTTCATTACTGACAGTGTTAATTAAGCTAGCCGGGAAATCATAAACTGGAAATTTGTAATATTTCTTAGCAAGAAGTCTTATTTTTCTAAACTCGTTTTTCCTTATTATCAGGCGATATTGAGATTTTTTACGCAAAAATAGGACACCTAAGGATTGGCCTAATATCTGCCCTAAGATAAGGCTGCTTGCGCCCAAACTGGCTATTCCCCCAACTATTTGAATACTTATCATGGTGACCGTTTGAGCTATTTTAGTGATAGAGAACTCGCGGTATTGTCTTTTTCTTATGCTGTTGAAGCTCATTGCTCTATAAAACCCGTAAGTAATAATACCTAGAGGTATATAGTATATGTGATTTCCTATAATTATTTTTTCTGAGATACTGAATATTGCAAAAATAGTGATTGCTATAAAACTAATGATGATTGAAATTATACAAGATAATGTGACTAATGAATTGATTTCACGTTCTTTTTCTGATGCACTTATTGAAAATTCATAACGGAGGCAAGCACCTACGGCCAAAATACTTAGAATAGATGAAAGTGAAGCATAAATTCCTAATTCTTCGGGTGAGAATAGTCTTGTCAGTACAGGTACTGATAGCAGTAATAATATCTGGCTTAATAATGACGAAAGTAATAAGCCAGATAAATTTTTTATAAACTTATTATTCATAGAGTTTAAATCGCGCTGGAAATTTTGCTAATTAAATCTATGGATAAATAAGGATGCATAGGTAAACTCATCACTTCTTGCGCTATTTTGTCACCGACAGGCAGAACAATATTGCTGACCACTGCGGGTTGTTTATTCAAGGGAATGGGGTAATGCACGGCGGTTGGAATGCCTTGTTCTTTTAATCTGCGTTGTAATGCATCGCGGTTTTTAACCCGGATAGTATATTGTGCATAGGCAGAGAGATTGTGGGGTTCAATATATGGCGTGGTCATGATGCCGATTTTATTCAGTGCTTGATGATAGTTTTCTGCCACAATCTGACGCATTGCCATTTCTTCCTCAAAGATATCCAGTTTGGGCAGCAGGATGGCGGCTTGTAGTGTGTCTAAGCGGCTGTTAATGCCGATTCGGATATGATGGTATCGTCTGTCTTGACCATGGCGGGCAATTTGACGAATAATTTTTGCCAGCGTTTCATCGTTGGTGAAAATAGCCCCGCCATCACCGTAGCAACCTAAGGGTTTGCTGGGGAAGAAACTGGTGCACGAGATCGTCGTTAAGTTGCAGGAACGCTGCCCTTTATAAGTTGCGCCAAAACTTTGGGCTGCGTCTTCTATTACGGTCAGGTTATGTTTTTCGGCGATGGCATTAATTTCGTCAAAATCGGCACACTGGCCGAATAAAGAAACCGGAATGATCGCTTTGGTTTTCGGTGTAATAGCGGCTTCCAGCAGGGCCGGATCTAAGTTATAGGTTGTGGGCTTGACGTCAACATAGACCGGAATGCCACCCAGCAGCGCAACGGTTTCCGCGGTGGCAATGTAGGTAAACCCGGGGGTGATAACTTCGTCGCCGGGTTTGAGGCCAATCGCCATTAAGGCAATTTGCAGGGCATCGGTGCCGTTCGCACAGGTAATGCAATATTTGGCTCCCGTGTAGGTCATCAGCTTTTCTTCTAATTCTGCTACTTCGGGCCCTAAAATATATTTGCCGTGGGTGAGGACTTTCTGGATATTCGCGTCAATTTTATCTTTAATTCTGCGTTGCTGTGCCGCGAGATCGGTGAATTGCATTCTTCTTTACCTTTTATACTTTAATTCGGGTCACGGTATGATGGTTGAGTTGATAAATATGCTGCGTGTGCGGGCAGGTTGTTATGGCTTGTCCATGCAGGGGTAAATCTAATTGTTCACCAAATTCACTCATCCAGCCAATCTGTTTGGCCGGCACGCCGGCCATCAGGGCATAATCCGGCACATCTTTATTGACGACCGCGCCGGCACCAATAAAGGCATAGGCACCAATGGTGGTACCACAAATAATGGTACAGTTGGCGCCTAACGTGGCACCTGTTTTCACCCGGGTGGTTTTATATTCACTTTTTCTTTCAATCAATGAGCGTGGATTATAGACATTGGTAAACACCATGCTTGGGCCACAAAATACGCCCTCTTCTAAATGAACGTTGTCATAAACAGAGACGTTATTTTGTATTTTGCAGCGATTGCCGATGGTGACCTGATTGCCAATAAAGACATTTTGGCCTAAAGAGCAGCTTTCGCCAATTTGGGCACCGGAACAGACATGCGTAAAATGCCAAATGCGGCTGTTTTTCCCAATTTGGGCCCCTTCATCAACGATGGCACTGGGATGTATCATTAGGTGTTCTGCTGACATGATGCCTTTTCCCTTGATTTAATACGTTAAAGGTAAAGAAATGGTTTTATTATCTCGGGCTGAGAGATAGGCAGCGATAAGCAACTCTAATGATTTTAAGCCTTCCCGACCATCTGTGATGGGTTGGGCTTCCCCTCTCATCACATCAATGACATTTTTGTAATACAGCGGGTGACCAAACCCATAAACTGAGGTGGTTTCATAGCTGGTTGCTTTGACTTGCTGGTCATACTCTTTTTCGTCGGAAAAATGCCATTCCTGAATTTCATTGACGGCCAAACCCCCCACCCGGACCGTGCCTTTTTCACCCAGAATGGTGATAGAGCCTTCAAGGTTCTGCGGGTAAGTGCACATAGTGACAGCCATCGAGCCTAAGGTCCCGTCTCGCCAGCGGATATTCAGTACGCCGGTATCTTCTGTCTCGATATCCAGGTGTGTCGATGTCATGGCCTGCACATCTTTTACCGGGCCGATCAGCCATTCAATTAAGTCAACATAGTGGCTGGCCTGATTCATGAAGGCCCCGCCATCAAATTCCCATGTGCCCCGCCAGGCGGCTTGATCGTAATATGCTTGCGGACGGGTCCAGAAAACATTGAGGTGAACCAGATGGATTTTGCCAAACCGTTTTTCACTGACGGCCCGTTTCAGTAATTGTAATGTCGCGTTTAAGCGATTCTGTTTGACGACAAAGAGATGTTTTCCGGCTTTATCGGCGGCTTTGACCATGTTTTCGCCTTCGGCCAGTCGTGTCGCCATCGGTTTTTCGGTGACGACATGAAAGCCTTTATTAAAGCAGGTAATAGCTTGCTCGGGATGCAGCCCGGAAGGGGTGGTCAGGATGATGATATCGGCGGTGATATTATCCAGCAGGGTATTGAGGTTGTTAAAACCCGGGACGCCGGTTTTTTCTATCGTCGCTGTTAATACCGCTTGGTCGTTATCACAGATTGCCACTAATTCAGCGTGTTCCTGATGTGCTTCCAGAGCATTAAAATGATTTTTAGCAATTCTTCCACAACCCACTAAAGCGAATTTTATTTTTCTGTCTTTAATTATGTTAAGCATGGTTTTTCCTGGATTAAGCTTTTATGACGTTTTGGTGATTTGGAGAATATTTACCGCGGGTATCAACGACTAATTTTGCGTTATTGATGATGAATTCATAATTAAATTTGTCGTGATCGGTGGCTAAAATAACGCAGTCAAATTCTTTTAAACTCTTTTCAGTTACCGGCTGGCTGATTAAATTAAAATGGTGTTCACGCATTTTAGGGAATATCGGGACGTGAGGGTCGGAATATTCCACGTTGGCACCTAAATCCCTGAGTTTTTCCATGATATGGACTGAGGGACTTTCTCGCATGTCGTCAACATTCTTTTTATAGGCGATCCCCAAGACTAAGATACGGCTATTATTAATGGATTTATTCACTTTATTCAGGGCTAAGACCGTTTTGGTGACAACATAATCGGGCATGGATGAGTTGACTTCACCGGAGAGTTCAATAAAGCGGGTATTGATACCGTATTCTCTGGCTTTCCAGGTTAAATAGAAGGGATCAATCGGGATGCAGTGACCACCTAATCCCGGGCCGGGGTAATAGGGGACAAAGCCGAAGGGTTTGGTTGCCGCAGCCCTGATAACTTCGTGGATATCAATGCCCATTTTGTCGGCGACCAGTTTCATTTCGTTGACTAAACCAATGTTGACCGCCCGGTGTATGTTCTCAAGCAGTTTAGTCATTTCGGCTGCTTTGGTTGAGCTGACGGGAACCACCCGGTCAATTGCAGGTTGGTAAACGGCCATCCCGGCTTTTAAGCAGTTCGCCGTATGGCCGCCAATGACTTTCGGGATGGTGCGGGTTTCGAAATCAGGATTACCGGGATCTTCGCGTTCGGGTGAATAGACCAGGAAGAAGTTTTCACCCACTGTTAACCCGTTTTCTTCCACCCGGGGTAATAACTCTTCTTCGGTGGTGCCGGGATAAGTGGTACTTTCTAAGGAAAGGAGTTGTCCGGCTCTTAAATGGGGTTTTATCATCTCCGTGGTGTTAATTACGAAACTGATATCGGGTTCACGGTATTTATTTAATGGGGTGGGGACGCAAAGAATAATTGCATCACATTCGGCTATTTTGGCGAAATCTGTTGTGGCTTCGAAACCGGAATGGAGGGCTTGGTTAATTTTGGCTGCGGGAATATGTTCGATATAACTTTGGCCCTGATTTAATTTATCTGTTTTTTCTTTATCAATATCAAACCCAATAACTTTAAAGCCAATATCGTTATATCTCAGCATTAGTGGTAAGCCAACATAACCAAGACCAACAATGGCAATGATGGCTGTTTTATTATCAAATTTATCGGTGAGAATGTTTAGTGATGACATATTTTGCCTTTAATATTATGACCTGAAAATGTACTTGTGAAAATAAATAACATTTCGAAATGTTTAATTAGGGTGCTATTTATTTTCATAAGTTTTATTTGGCAGATGAAACTTTAACAGGCTATTTTTAAATAGTTTGTGTAAGGTCTATTGTTGAAATAATAAATAGTGAAATAATAATAAAGCTACCGCACTAGGTTATTGGTTCCCAGAAATCCATATAATGTTATAGGTTCATTTAATGTTTTGATTTTTCAATACTTTTCTTTGTCGCTTGTCGCAACAAAAAACAACAAAAGATAAGGTTTTTTAATGATTGTTGAAAAGAGTAAACTGTCAGCCCTTCCGGGTCAAGCCTGACAGAATACTTGTTTGATGAATTGATAGAATAAGGTTAGTTGATCTTGATATTTGTATTATCGCCCATGAAGCGGTAGCCAGATGACCAGACGTAAGCCGCCTAATGGGCTGTTGTCAGCACGTACCCAGCCGCGGTGCTGGCTAACGGCGGTTTCAACAATCGCCAGACCAAGGCCTGTGCCGCCGGATTCCCGGTCGCGGGCTTCGTCTGTACGGTAGAAAGGACGGAATATGTGTTCGCGGTCTTCCGGGTTGACTCCTGGGCCGTCATCATCAACGGTAATGGTGATCCCTTGATGATCAGCATGGAATGCGACCGCAATATGGTGGTGGGAGTAACGTAAGGCATTACGCACGATATTTTCAAAAGCACTGCCAAGCGCTAATGGGTTGCAGTAAATGGTCCAGGAACCCGGTGGTAAGGTTGCTTCAAGGATTTTATCCATTTGTTCAGCTTCGAATATAGCGTTCTCAAGAATATCGTTCCATAAATCGGTTATTTTAGTATTTTCCCGCAGGAGTTCATTTTTATGCTGGCTGCGGGAGAGCACTAACAGATCGTTAATCATGCTGTCCAGACGTTGGGCTTCTGTCTCGATTCTTTCTAATTCTTTGCTTTCACCATGACGGCGGCGAAGTAACGCCGTGGCGAGTTGCAGACGGGTAAGAGGTGTGCGCAGTTCATGGGAGATGTCGGAGATGAGCCGTTGTTGCGCCGTGACCATTCTCTCCAATACGCTGATCATTTGGTTGAAGCTGTTACCCGCTGCCAGAAACTCTTGTGGCCCCGCTTCCAGTTCGGGATGCTGACGTAAATTACCTTTCGCAACGTCGTCGGCGGCATTTTTTAATTTACGGGCAGGTTTAGCTAAACTCCATGCCAGCCATAATAGTAATGGTGTACTGATTAACATGGTGGCCGTTAATAATAATAGTGGCCGGTCAAACATCAGGTTAATAAAGTCTGATTGCGAGCTGTTCGCCGGGCGAACTAAATAAAGTTGGTAATGATCTTCCCCATCCCGGATAGAAAATGGCCCTAACATCTCAGAACGGCCATATTTTTTCTTTTTCGGATGATCCGCGTTATCTGATTGTCCGATAAAGTTGCGGACAACTTGCATTTCGCTTCTCTGGGCGCCAATAACCCGCCCTTCACTGGTCACCAGGATCAGGCGCTGTCCTGGTGGTGCCCATTTTTCAATTGCGCGAAATAAACGGTGCCACCAAAGTAAATCATTAGCCGGGTCTTGAACTAATTCTGCTTCAATATGTTGTTCCAGCATGACGCCCTGCCGGTATTCATTTTCCAACAGGGAGGTGAGTTGTCTGGAATCCAGTTTCGGCACCATTAAGACTAACATCAGGACTAATGCCAGGGTAAACCAGAAAATGGCGAAGATGCGTGCTGTTAGGCTGTTTATCATGTTGCGGAAACCATTAAATATCCGCGGCCACGTAATGTCTTAAACCATTGCAGGCCATCTTCCCGTTCAGGTAATTTCCGGCGCAGGTTGGAAATATGCATATCAATTGCCCGGTCAAACGGGGTCAGTCGTTTACCTAGTACTTCCTGGCTCATGTGTTCGCGGGAAACAACCTGGCCTAAGTGTTGAGTCAATAAATAAAGCAAGGTGAATTCAGTTCCGGTTAAATCTAATATTTGATTAGCGAAGCTGGCTTCCTGTCGGCCAGGGTTTAATTGCAGTTTATCAACCTGAAGGGGGGGAGGGCCATTTTCTGCCTGTTGCTGTTCACTCCAGTTTGAACGGCGAAGGATAGCCCGTATACGTGCTACCAACTCACGATCGTTAAATGGCTTGGCGAGATAGTCATCTGCCCCTAATTCCAATCCCAGAACGCGATCTAAATCGCTTCCACGTGCTGTTAGCATTATGACTGGGGTTTGATGGTCTAGCCGAAGTTCTTTCAGGGTTGCAATGCCATTTTTACGCGGCATCATAATGTCGAGTAGTAGCAGATCAATTGAATCGTCAAGGAATTTTAAGGCCTGCTCTCCGTCATGAGCAATAACAACGTTAAATCCTTCCATTTCAAGTAATTCTTTTAATAGTGATGTTAATTCTCGGTCATCATCAACTAATAGGATTTTATGCATTGATTACTTCCTCCAAGAGCAAAAATACGATAACAAACTTTGCTATTCCACGACTTTACGTTCTTTTACAAGCTCTGACGCTAGTTTGCAGCCGTGTAGGTATAGTTGTCCACAATTTGAATCGAATAGCATCGTTCGGGGAAACGAGGAGTTGTTTAATGCGTAACATAGCAGTGTTAGTTTTAGCGTCAATATTTGTTCTTGGTTCGGCCGCATTTTTAGCTGGAACAGCAAGTATAGTGCACGCTGCTACGGTACCCGGTAATTGTGCACCTTGTGGTTATAAAAGCGAGGGAGGCCATCATTACCGTAATAATGATATCGGTGATAATGACCATATGTTTAATGGTATCACTTTCACTGAGCAACAGCGTCAGCAAATGCGTGATTTGGTGGGGCAGAAGCATCAACAGCGTTTGTCAATGTCCATGAGTCGCACAGAACGTGAAGAGATGCGTAAGCTGGTCACTGCGAAGGATTTTGATGAAGTGGCAGTAAAAGCTCTGGTTGAAAAGATGGTCAGGTGTAATGTGGAACGTCAGCTAGAAATGGTCCGTATTCATCATCAGATGTACCAACTGTTGACGCCTGAGCAACAAGCGCAATTGGAGCAACATTATCGGCAGCGTATGTCTCAGTTACCGAACTGATTTGTAATACCCATAGCAGCAAAGTAGTAGTAGAGCAAAGTAGTAGTAGTAAGTGTGAATTTTTCCTTGCCATAGACACCATCCCTGTCTTTCAGGCCCTTTTTAGGGCCTTTTTTTTCAGTCACTTACAACGCATTTCTTTGTAAAACAACAACATAAAAAAGGATGAAGGGGTTAGAAAGTATACGAAAGTTTTTGAGTGTGGACGTTCGGTGGACGCTCGCCACACTCTCTAGCTTTATTCTACGTCTATCCCACCCTTAAGAGGGTTTAATGTAATGGCATGTTGCAGATAGTCCGGGGCAAGGTGTGCATAGACCATTGTTTGGATTATGCTGGCGTGCCCTAATATCTGTTGTAATGCAATTATATTCCCTCCATTCATCATGAAGTGGCTGGCAAAAGTGTGCCTGAGGACATGAGTTGCTTGTCCTTTAGGTAAGTCGGGCTTTACTACATGTAAGATCTTGCAGAAATTTATGTAGTCAACATTGAACAGCTTGCCCATTTTCTTTTTACCACGGATTTCTTTCTCTAATTTGTCAGAAATGGGAACGATGCGTTGATCTCCATTTTTGGTATTTAGAAAAATTACACGGCCTTTTAATACCTGTTGAGCGGCCAGACTTTCCGCTTCCCCCCAGCGAACGCCAGTGCTAAGGCAAAGTAAAGCCAGCTTTTTTTCCTCTTTATTTAGAGAATTAAGCAGTAGTTCTATCTCTGGTGTTGTGAGATAGGTCATAGCAACATTTTTCTCGCTTAATGGTTCTAATCCTTGGAGTTCTGTCAATAACTGTACGGGGTGTGACAGTGCGGCCAGAGGCGGTGATCTGTTAGTGGAAAAAGTTATTGATTATGCGGATTCAATCGGCATGGATTTTAGCCGGGCTATGGCGAAGTCATTAATCATCGGAGGAAAAATCAACATAGGTGAACAGTCGTTCAAGTTATGGACGGATGGCAGTTTTATTCCGATAGAAACGGAATGTCAGAAACAGGAGCGCCGTGATGTGCTGTGGCAGCGGATTAAGAATATTGGTGAAATGAGGAAAAACCTATCGTGAATATGCGTTTCGGTTCGGTTTGTTCCGGTATTGAAGCAGCCAGTGTGGCATGGGAACCGCTGGGTATGTCTCCGGCATGGTTCAGTGAAATTGAGAAATTCCCCAGTGCGGTACTGCAATATCACTGGCCTTATGTCCGAAATCTGGGGGATATGACTGAAATCCCCGCCATGATTACCGAAAATCAGGCCGATGCGCCGGATATTCTGGTTGGCGGTACACCCTGTCAGGCGTTCAGCATTGCGGGTCTGCGTAATGGGTTGGACGATGAGCGGGGAAAACTAACATTATCATTCGTGGAGTTGGCAAATGTCATTGATTCAGTCAGAGCAGCAAACGGAGAACAGCCTTCAATTATCGTCTGGGAAAATGTCCCCGGAGTTCTATCCAGTAAGGATAATGCCTTTGGTTGTTTTCTTGCGGGACTTACCGGAGAAGATGAACCATTGCAGTCGTCAAGGAAGAAATGGACGAACTCAGGTTATGTGTCTGGACCACAAAGAGCTGTTGCATGGCGGGTGCTGGACGCTCAATATTTCGGAGTGGCCCAGCGACGTCGCCGTGTGTTTGTTGTCGCAAGTGCTAAAACAGACATCTGTCCCGCAAAAATACTTTTTGAGCCAGGCAGCATGTGCCGGGATTCCGAACCGCGCAGAACGGCGAGGGAAACAGTTACCGGAAATGCTGGAAGCCGTACTGTTATCGGCAGTCACTGGGAGTCAGGACTAAACCCGCATCCGACATTAAACCAGAGCCACAATGTCGGCGGTATCGGAATGAGCAATCAGGAGCTGTTTTCCCAGCGTGGCAGTGGACTGATATCAACATACCGTTTGCTTTCGTTTGGTGAGTACCGAACGGATGATATTTCCTCAACCCTGAGAGCTAGAGACGATAAAAGCGCCACTGACCTGATCGCAACGCGGGGTGTCGTGCGTCGTTTAACGCCTATTGAGTGCGAGCGGTTGCAAGGTTTTCCCGATAATCACACCCAAATTCCGTGGAATGGCAAGGCTTCAGCTGATTGTCCTGATGGTCACCGTTACCGGGCAATCGGAAATTCAATGGCTGTGCCTGTAATAGCATGGATTGGGAAACGAATTTTAATGCAAGCGAGGAATAAATAATGATGCGTTACAACGGAGTATCACTCTAGGAAATGATGAATTACCTCGTTAAATCGAAGTTGTTCACTGAAACGACCGGGGCACGATCCCTATGAGGTGGTTGAATATCTGGCGTTGCTGATCCGCATCCGGTGACGGAATACTGCTTCTTTGGCGAGGCTGCCTGTTGGAATACGTCGGGCTGGCATGAACTAAAATTGCAGTTGTGATTGTGTGACATGTCACGCGATTATCACTAAACCCGCTTTCAAAGCGGGTTATTGCTATGTGTCGATGCTAGATATTATTAGCACAAGGGCTAACTTAGCTCTTGCGCTAATTTAGCTCAAGGGCTATTATTTAGGCATCAATCGGGGATTGTCGAATGTTTGAAATTAAGTTTCATGATGCTTTTAAGGAAGAATTAAAATCACTGCCTGACTCGCTGGAATTGCGCATGGTCGCGTTAATTAAGCGTTTGAGGGAAAACCCAACCAGCCTGAGAGAGCCGCATTCAAAACCGATAGAGGGATATAAAGGGCTGTTTGAGTTGAGAGCAAAAGCCAAAGACGGAATAGCCAGAAGTTTTTTTTGTTATGCCGCAGGGAAGAAAATCTATCTGTTAAGATGCTTTGTGAAAAAAACTAATGCCACTCCCCTGAATGAACTCAGGATAGCGATTGCGCGAAAAAATGAACTGACAGAACCATCATGAGATTAAGAGGAAATATGATGCGTGATGACTTAGACCTCTACATTGAGGAAAGAACCAAAGAAAACCCCCGATTTAAAGCCACGTTAGCGGAAGAGGAGAAAGAGCTTGAGTTCGCGATTGAGATGCAGAATATGCTGACTGAATGGCGGAAACATGCTGGGCTGACCAGCGCTCAGGTTGCTGAAAAAATGGGTATCAAACCACCGACTGTATCAAAAATAGAAAGAAATATCGTTAAGGCATCCATTGATACACTCAGTCGCTATGCGCGTGCCTGTGGTGTTAACGATATCAAAATATCCTTATCATTAATAAAGTGATCGTTTTTTATTCTTTTGTTGCGGGTGCGCATAAGGGGGCATAACCCCCCATTCCCCGCACCAATCTGTCGTCACGGCTGGCATTCTTGATATTTAAAAATTCGTCTTTAGCTGCGGCTTCAGATAGTGGAATAGTCTGGATACCGTCTTTTTTACCGCCCGGCGCATATAAAAATAGATTGCGGAACTTACCTGGCCCCTTGGAATTTTTCAGCGCATCGCGGATATTGTCGATGTCGGATAGGTTTTGTGAGGCATCGCTGATATACAGGATGTAACCCGCATGGGAACCGTTCAGGTAATACTTGCGGCGAAAAAGTGTAGCCGATTCATTTAGCAATGCCGACGGTAGCGCGGCTAAATACTCCGGCAATCCGTAAAGTTCCTGATTAATATCGGGTTCAATCAGATGAAACACTTGCCCCGTCGGGAACGGGTGCGGCTGGCTGTTGTAGCCATATTTCACAAACCAGTAGGTTTCCAGGTCTTCACCGCGTCGGGTGAACTTGGCTGGGCAATGATGCAGCTTCAAAGGCTGGCCGAGGCGATTCTTGCGTTGTTCAAGATAAGCATTGCCAAACAGCATAAAGTCCAGCGCCCATGAATCGAATGCCTGTCGGCTAAGTAGCCGATGTGGGATAAAGGTACTGGTCAGGATGTTGCGTTTGACATAAACCGCGCTGCTGTGGTGCGGTGCCGAGCGAAACGACAGCGCCAGCCCGTTAAAACTGATTGGGGGTTCATACCAATTATCGACTAGCACACATTCCAAGTAATCAAACACCTCGCGCCGGTCAAGGACGGGGATTGGATCGCCAAAGGTGAATGCTTCAATTGATGGGCTGGCCGTGGTTTTCACCGCCGGGCTGCGTTTTCTGTTTTTACGGCTCATCAGTAAACCTCAACAATATTTCTATGGTGGGGAGTGTCACCGGTAATCGGTTCATTAAACAGGGCGTGCATGGTGGCCCATGCCAGATCTGCGTGACTGGCTTCCTCGCTGCGGTTGGCTTGATAGGTCGGACGGTTGCCGCTGGCGGTGGTAGAACGGCGGATCGCCATAAAACTTTGTGCAATGTCGGTCTGGCCGGCGTCAAACTCCAGCCGACGATGGTTGATAATGTCCCATGCCTTAAGTACCAGCGCGTTTTTAACGGCGGGGTTATAGACAAATTCCCGCACGGACGGGAAAAATTCTTTGACGTTTTGGTAAACCCCATGCCCGACGCCGGTCGAGTCAATGCCGATATATTCGACGTTGTACTGTTCCGTCAGTCGTTTGATGGTGTCAGATTGAGCGCGAAAGTTCATGCCACGCCACTGATGACGTTCAAGGATGCGGAATTTGCCACCCGGTACTCGCGGTGGAGCGACTACGACACAGCCGGCACTGTCGCCATTCTCGCCACCTTTGGCGGGATCATAACCGATCCAGACAGGGTGATAACCATAGGGGCGTAGCATCAGGGGCTGCACATCGTCCCAGATTTCCCAGCTATCGACCATGCAACCCTGCATCAGTTGCAGTGAGAAAATGGATTCGATATCGTCCATAAATTCACACATCAGCAGGTTCTGGTACTCGTCCGGGCTATATTCCAGCCGTAACTGGTCAATATCAAACAGGTTACAGCCGCCTCTGACGGCATCTTCAACCGTGACAATCTGCCGCCACTGACCATCGGCACATCGTAAGCCGCTGGCTAATGCTTGATGGCTAATATCAATGTCAATGCGATTGGCCTTGGCGCGGCCACGGTTAAACAGTTTGCCTGACCAATACGGGTACGCGCTGTGGGTTAAGCTGGACGGTGTAGAAAAGTAAGTCTGGTGCCATTTTTTGTGCATCGCCATACCGGATGCTACCTTACGCAGTTCCTGAAACTTCGGAATCCAGAAATATTCATCCAGATAGAGATTGCCGTGATAGCTTTGCGCGGTGCGGGCATTGGTACCGAGAAAATACAGGGTGGCGCCATTATTCAGGGTGATCGGATCGCCTTTTAGTTCGGCGTCCACTTCCCGCGCCATTTCCAGGATGTACTGCTTGAATACGTGGGCCTGTGCTTTACTGGCAGAGAGAAATATCTGATTGCGTCCGGTAGTCAACGCATCGATCAGGGCTTCACGGGCAAAAAAGAATGTCGCACCAATCTGGCGGGATTTCAGGATATTGCGGATACGATGCGCTAATCCGGCGTGATACCAATCATGTTGATAATCGAACAGGGTCGAGCGGAAAATGTCTTCCAGCTTTTTGACTTGTTCTTCACTGAACACGTTCTTTTCCGGTGGCCGGCGCTCACCTTTGTTGCGGTTAGCAATTTTGGGGTTCAGATCGGCTTCATTACCGCCGCGGCTGTATTTCCTGATCCGCGCTTGTCGTTCTAACTGACGGTGCAGCAGGTCAATTTCCTTAAAGTCCTTGCCTTCTTTTTGCTCCTTGGCGATAAGCTGACATAACCGTGCTTCAAGAGATAACTCGATTCGTTCAAACGAGGTCACCTCATCCCATTTGTCGCGACGTTTCCAGCTATGGATAGTTGATGCTTTCTCGTTGAGCATTTCCGCAATCCGTGCGATCCGGTACCCGTTAAAATACAGGTGCATTGCGTGCTTACGGGGATCAAAATCGGGCGTTGTTTTCATGCTGCCAGACTACAGACCCGTCCGTCATTTCTCTGTGTCTGCCCTGTGTGCCAGCCCAGACACAACCGCATTTTATTGTTTCCTCGACATGACGATACAAACTAGTAGGCCATGACTGATTCATTGATAATTGGGGCTTACAATGCCGAAGAAATCCAAACCCTTTCGAATCTGTGTGGAAGGTGCAACCACAGACGGGCGCAAGGTTCAGCGCGAATGGCTGACACAGATTGCCGCCAACTATGACCCGCAGACCTACGGTGCGCGTATCAACATGGAACATTACAATTTTTCGTGGAGTCCGCGCTTTGGCGATGTGGAATCGGTTTTTACCGAAGAAATCAAGGACGGTGCGCTGGCGGGCAAGCTGGGGCTGTATGGGATACTTTTACCCACCGATGATCTGGTGGAAATGAACCGTAAGCGTCAAAAGGTTTACACCTCCGCCGAAATCAACCTGGATTTTGCTGACTTCGGCGGGGCGTATCTGGTGGGATTGGCCGTTACTGACAGTCCGGCGAGCCTTGGCACTGAAATGTTGCAGTTTAGCGCTAATGCGACCAATAACCCGCTGAATTCACGCAAGCAGCACCCGAACAATGTTTTTACTGCTGCGGAAGAAACTTTGCTCGAATTTATTGATTTGTCAGAGGAAACCGAAAAAATCTCTCTCTTTTCCTGTGTACAGACGTTCTTCCAGAAAAAGCAGCAGAGTGATGATACTCGTTTTACCGATATCCATCGGGCCGTCGAACTGTGTGCCCAAGAGCAGCAGGCCACGGTGGAAACCGTAAACACACTTTCTCAACAAATAGGCAAAATAACTGCTATCAAACAGAAGCAGACCGAACTTGAAACCCAGCTTAGTGACTTAAAAACTCAGTTGAGTCAGCAAGACAGCCAGAAAACACACCGACCGGTTTCGCTGGGATCGCCGAACGCCGACACGCCAGTCAGTAAACATCTGACCAACTGTTAATGGAACAACCCCATGAAGAACGAAACTCGATTTAAATTTAACGCCTTTCTGATGCGTCTGGGTGAAATTTACGGTGTGGACGCGACGGCATTTACAGGCAAGGTAGAAGTCAATCCATCCGTTGCCCAGACGTTGGAAGATGAAATCCAGCAAAGTGCCGATTTTCTGCAAAAAATTAACATGGTTCCCGTCAGCGAGCAGTCGGGCGAAGCGATTGGGCTAGGTGTCGGTTCGACTATTGCAGGGACGACAGACACCGACAGTAAGGAGCGAGAAACTTCCGATCCGACCCGACTCAACGCTATTGAGTATAAATGCGAACAAACCAACTTTGATACCAGCATTCCTTACAAAAAACTTGACTTGTGGGCGAAATTTCAAGATTTCCAGTTACGTATCCGTAACGCCATTATCCGTCGTCAGGCATTGGACCGCATTATGATCGGCTGGAATGGGGTTAAACGCGCCAAAACTTCAAACCGCGTTCAATATCCACTATTGCAGGATGTAAATATCGGCTGGCTGGAAAAAATCCGACAGGATGCACCGGATCATGTTATGAGCAATATCACTAACGAAGCCGGTAAGGTTATATCTGAAACCATCCGTGTAGGAGATGGGGGAGATTTTAATAATCTTGACGCATTAGTGATAGATACCGTCAACAATGCTATCGACCCAGAATATCAGGATGATACGGAACTGGTGGTCATCTGTGGCCGTGAACTGCTGGCTGATAAATATTTCCCGTTGGTCAATCAGTCGCAGCCCAACACCGAAAAAATGGCGGCAGATGTGATTATCAGCCAGAAACGTATCGGTAATTTGCCCGCAGTGCGTGTACCGTATTTCCCGCCCAAAGCCTTGCTAATTAGCCGTCTGGATAATCTGTCTATCTATTATCAGGAAGGCACCCGCCGACGTTCTGTGCTGGATAACCCCAAACGTGATCGCATTGAAAACTACGAATCAGTCAATGAGGCGTATGTCGTTGAAGACTATCGCAGTGTGGCCCTGATTGAAAATATCGAGATGTTGGCAGCCAGCAAAAAAGCAGCGTCATTGCAGCCAGATAATGCCGTACCTGAGCACAATGCCGACACTGAGGAACCATAATGGCTAGCCCGTGGCAGCGTCACCGAATGCGATTACAGGCGACCGAGGCCGCTCAACTGAGTAGCCCCGCGCTGCAAAATCACGGCGGTTATAACCAGATGCTGCTGATGCTGGAGCAAGACCGCCGTCACCTTAAAAAAATCCAGTCTATGGAGCGCAAAGCGCAGCACAAAAGGCAGATCTTGCCTAAATATGCGCCGTGGATTACTGGGGTATTACAGGGGGGCATAGGTCATCAAGATGATGTACTGATGTATGTCCTGCTGTGGCGCATTGATGCCGGTGATTATGATGGTGCGCTGGATATCGCCGAGTATGCGTTACAGCACCGACTTGCTATGCCTGAAAATCATGAGCGGACAACGGGCTGTGCCGTTACAGAAGAGATCGCCGAAGCAGCCCAGCGTTGCTATACCGCTAAATCTCCGGTGCCTCTTGCCACGCTGGAACGGGCGGCCAATCTCACCCACGATCAGGATATGCCCGATAAGGTGAGGGCGGAGTTATATAAATGGCTCGGTTACAGCCAGCGGGATAACAATCAGCCGCAGCCTGCCTATTGTTCGCTGAGCAGGGCTTTAGAACTGAACAATCATGTTGGCGTGAAAAAAGACTTAGAGCAACTTGCCAGAGCGCTCCGCAGTCAGAAACACGACAACACATAACCGAACGTGCCAACGCGCCGGGGCGGCACGGGGTGGCGAAGTCTCAACGCCCTGTTCACCGCCCACCTATTTAGGGGGCAATATGGATTTTATTTCAACCGCACCCGCAACGGATAAACAGGCCACCATGACCAGTGCCCCGTTTTTTCCTGCTATTGAGATCAGTCGTTACCGTGACGAGATGCGCACAGATGGTACGGTCACCGCGCCGAGATTACATCAAGCAATTTCCAACGCCATTGTTGAGGTTAATCGCGAGCTGAACCATTGGCGGCTGAGCCATATTGATGAGGGATACTCATCACTGGCCGATATTCCCGCCGGCACTCTCAATGGCGAGAGTGAGTTGGTTTATCTCTATCGTCGAGCGGTGTTTTGCCTGACTAAGGCGAATCTGATCGAGCGTTACCGCGATATCGACACGACTCAGACCGGCAGTAAAAAGGCTGAGGCAATGGAAATCACCATTGACGACCTGTGGCGGGATGCGCAATGGGCGATGCGCCGGATACAGGGGCGGGATCATGTCATTGTGGCGCTGATCTAATGCGGGTAAGGGCACAACAGTATGACACCGTGGATTCCTTATGCTGGCGCCACTATGGACGAACACAGGGAGTCACCGAACGGGTATTAGCAGCCAATCCCGGTTTGGCCGATGTTGGGGCCATCTTGCCGCAGGGTACCGAGATTGAACTGCCTGAAATAATGCCTGCTGCTGTAACGCCTATCATTCAATTATGGGATTAGAAAATGGACAAACAACCGGATTTATGGGCCGATTTATTGAATGGCCTGAGAAATTCATGGCCGCAGATATCCGGCTCCTTACTGGCTGTACTGATCTGTTATGGTCGCCTGATTTATGACGGTGTAGCGCGAAAAAAACGCTGGGTTGAACCGTTGCTATGTGGCGCGTTGTCGTGGGGTGTTTCCAGCGGGCTGGAACTGTTTGGCATTCCCGGCAGTGTTTCACCGGCTTTGGGAGGCACCATTGGTTTTATTGGTGTTGAAAAACTGCGTGAATTTGCCCTTCGCGCAATCAATAAACGTTTGGGAGACAAATCACATGACTAGAGGTGTTCGCAACCATAATCCGGGCAATATCCGCCACGGCGATAAATGGCTGGGATTACACGACACACAAACAGACCCGTCATTTTGTCAATTTGTATCACCAGAATACGGCATACGGGCCATTATCAAGATTATCCGCAATTATGAACGAAAATACGGATTGAACAGTATCCGGCAGATAATTTCTCGTTGGGCACCCCCGAATGAAAATGATACCGAAAATTACATTGCATATATGAGCCGGGCGGTTGGTATTCCCTGTAATGCGGTGATTGATGTTGATAATCCGGTGATCATGACCCGATTGGTTTGCGCCATCATTCAAATGGAAAACGGACAGCAACCGTATGCTGATACGATCATTAAACGGGCGTTTGCGCTGTTATGAGGTTTAATCTGCACATACTCACCTTGAGTACGCTGGTGGCAGTGTCTGGCCTGCTCTGGTTCTATTACGGTGAGTATCAGCAAAAAAGCGATGAATACCAAACGCTGAACCAGCGGTATGAGCAACAGCAAACCATTACCGATAACGCATTCCAGACCATCAGGATAATCAATGATATCTCACGGGTTAATAACGAAAATCGGAAGCGATCCGCCCTGGATTCCGCACAAATTCAGGCGGCTATCAATTCCGCTGTTGTCGGGAATGATTGCGCCCGTCGTGCTGCTCCTGATAGGGCTGTTATCCGGTTGCAGCAGCACGCGAACCGAATACGTTCAGGTACCGTTGATGCCGATTCCGATGCATTTGCTCGCTGACTGTCTGCCCCCGGTCATAGCCGACTCAATGGCATGGGGTGATAGCTTGTTGCTGAATGCACAGTTACTGGCGGTTATTGAACAGTGCAATCTGGATAAACAGGCCATTCGACAAATAGAACAGACTAGACAGGTGACACATGAAGAAGCCTAACGCCTTGCGAAAGGTCCTGACAGAAAAGATCCCCTACTTGTGCGACAACCCTGAATACCTGCATTTGTTTGTTGAAGATGGTGCCGTGCTGGCGACAATGGCGCTCTCCTTGTCTTACGAATATGAATACACGCTAAACCTGATTATTGAAGCCTATCCCGATGATCAGAATGTGCTCATGGCGGTTATCGGGCACTGGATACGCGAGCACCAGCCAGATATTTTCGCTCATCCTGACAATCGCCGCAGCGGCTTTACCTTTGACGTGAATATTCTCAATGATGACACCGCTGATATCAGTATCGACCTGAAACTGACCGAGCGTATACTGGTCACCCAGCAAGGGCCAGTCAGCACGGTGAGCGCCATTTCTGAGCCTGAAAACCCGTTTGACAGGTGGTGAGATGAACAGTGACGCATTGCAGCCTTTGGATACCGCACTAACCGCCCTGTTGAATCAACTTTCTCCCGCCAGTCGAAAGCAACTGGCCCGTGATATTGCGCGGGACTTGCGACAGAGCCAAATACAGCGTATCCGATCCCAGCGTAACCCTGACGGCAGCCGCTTTACCCAACGCAAGGCACAAACCCGCACTGTACAGCATGGTATAAAATTCATCTGGCGTGGTGAACCTCGCACCTTGAAAAATGGGCAAATCCGAGAGGGCAAGAAGGGTGAAATGATTACTGGCTATGATGCTGAGCGTAAAAGTCAGCGTACTTTTTACAAACGCGATATCCAACGTTTTCTGGACGTCAAAACCGACCGGATCAGTACCCGAAAATCCAATAAAAAGACCCGCATGTTTAAGAAACTGGCTACCGCGCGTTACTTACGTTTGTCCGCCAGTGATCGGGAAGCCGTTATCTTTTTCGCATCGAAAGTCACTGCGGTTGCTCGTGTGCATCAGTTCGGGTTAAAGGAGCGCATGAAAGGGAAAAACATTGAAGTCAAATATCCATCGCGGCGACTTTTGGGACTGACACAGAGTGATATTCAACATATCGAAGACCAGATACTTTCCCATCTCACCCACGGATGTGTGCCAGTCAGTACACAAACCCTATGACGTGCAGGTGAGGGTTTGGGGTGACATTGTTGTCTGCATGAACACACAATTAACTGAACTGTTGCGCCGATTGCGCAACCTGATCCGAATCGGTGTTATTACCCAGGTAGATACTACACGGGGAATGTGCCGGGTTATGACAGGCAATCTTGAAACTGACTGGTTGCATTGGTTGACATCCAGAGCGGGAAGTTCCCGAACATGGTGGGTACCCAGTGTTGATGAGCAGGTTTTATTGTTATCCCTTGGTGGTGACTTGACCACGGCCTTTATACTGCCTGCGATTTTTTCTGATGAGTTTCCAGCCCCTTCGGCATCACCAGAAGCGGTGTGTATCGCTTTTCCTGATGGTGCTGTGATGGAATACGAACCACAGATCAGCGCCTTAACTGTCACAGGTATTAAGACCGCCACGATTACCGCGTCGGCTTCCGTGCATGTTACTGCACCAGAAATCACTTGTATGGCCGACAATCAGATCACATTGGATACACCCACCGTCATTTGCACTCACCATCTGACTACGGGCAGTCTGGAAGTGCAAAAAGGCGGCACTATGCGTGGCAATATCGTTCATGTAGGGGGTGAATTCAGTTCTAACGGGGTTGTGGTGGATTCGCACCGACACAACGGTGTGCGCTCCGGTGACAGTACATCGGGAGTTCCCATATCATGATGTACCTTGGTATGAATCGACAGACGGGTGAGGCTATCAGCGATATTGCCCATGTTCGCCAGTCAGTCAGCGATATCTTGCTAACGCCGATGGGTAGCCGTATTACTCGCCGCCAATATGGTTCGTTGTTATCCGAACTGATTGATGCGCCCCAAAATCCTGCTTTACGTCTGCAAATTATGGCTGCGTGCTATACCGCCATCCAGCGATGGGAACCCCGCATTACCCTGACCGCTATCACTATCAATCAGGGTGAAGCCGGACATATGATTGTTGATATCAGCGGACAATATCAGCTATCCAATGTCCCGGTTGTTTTTTCTGTGCCTGTGGGGTGACCATGCCGACCATCGACCTTAGCCAGTTACCGACGCCGGAGGTTGTCGAACTGCTGGATTTCGAAACTCTGCTGGCCGAGCGAAAAGAAAAACTGATTTCACTGTATCCGCCAGAACAGCGTGAAGCAATCACCCGTACTTTAACGCTGGAGTCTGAACCTATTACTAAGTTGTTACAGGAAAATGCTTACCGTGAGTTGCTCTTGCGCCAACGCGTCAATGAGGCAGCGCGGGCGGCGATGGTGGCGTATGCCACAGGCAGCGACTTAGACCAACTGGGGATGAATAACAATGTGCGGCGTTTGGTATTACGGCCCGCTAACAATCATGCCATACCGCCTATCTCTGCGGTGCTGGAATCTGACGCTGATTTTCGGGTACGCATTCCGCAAGCGTTCGAGGGGTTAAGCGTCGCCGGCCCTGTGGCATCCTATGAATACCATGCGTGCAGTGCTGACGGACGGGTTGCCGATGCATCGGTGATCAGCCCAGCGCCTGCCTGTGTCACAGTCAGTATTTTGTCACGTGAGGGGAACGGCGCGGCCAGTGATGAATTGATTGCGGTCGTGAATACTGCTCTGAATGATGAAAACGTTCGCCCCGTGGCGGATCGTCTGACTGTACAGTCTGCGGAGATTGTCGATTATCAAATTGATGCCGTGCTGTACCTGTACCCAACCCCGGAATATGAGCCGATATTGCAGGCTGTGCGTGAACGGCTGGCGCGTTACACTGCCGAGCAACACCGGATTGGCCGCGATATCGTGCGTAGTGCCATTTTTGCTGTCTTGCATATGCCCGGTGTTCAGCGTGTTCACCTGAAAGCTCCGGCTCAGGATGAGATTCTGGATAAAACTCAAGCGAGTTTTTGCACACGTGCGCAGGTAGTGATTGGGGGAGCGGATGAATAACCGTTTGTTACCTGTTGGATCATCACTGCTGGAAGTGGCCGCCGCTGAAGCCCTCGCCAGTCTGTCAAATGTGCCGGTTCCCCTGCGTGACTTGTGGAGTCCTGAGCGGTGTCCAGTGAAGTTGCTCCCCTATCTGGCGTGGGCGTGGTCGGTTGACCGCTGGGATATGGACTGGCCGGAGAATACTAAACGCGAGTCAATTAAGGCGTCGATGTTTGTTCATAAACATAAGGGAACCATTGGCGCAATCCGGCGAATAGTGGAACCATTCGGTTATCTCATCCGTGTTCTCGAATGGTGGCAAACCAATGATGTCCCCGGTACTTTCCGGTTGGATATTGGCGTCATGGAAACGGGGATCACCGAGACCACCTATCAAGAACTAGAACGGTTGATTTTTGATGCCAAACCCGCTTCACGGCATTTGGTCGGTATGTCTATTCAGTTGGAGACCAGTGGCGAAAATTATTGCGCTGTCGCCAGTTACAGCGGTGATGTATTAACCGTTTACCCCTATATCTCGGAATTAATTACCGCCATTGGCTCTGATGTAGTAGGGGTTGGAGTGCATATTATTGATGATGTGAGGATTGAGTCATGAGGACCAAATATTTTGCCCTGTTAACTCAATTGGGCGCGGATAAGCTGGCAAATGCCGCCGCGTTGGGTACCAAGAGTGAAATCACCCATATGGCTGTTGGTGATGGTGGCGGAAGCTTGCCGACACCAGATACTGCACAGACTAAACTGGTTAACGAACGCCGTCGTGCGGCGATTAATGAGCTAAATGTTGATCCCAAGAATACTAACCAGATTATTGCCGAGCAGGTAATCCCCGAAAACGAGGGTGGTTGGTGGATACGGGAAATTGGCCTGTTTGATAAAGACGGCGTGCTGATTGCAGTCGGAAATTGCGCGGAGACTTACAAACCGCAGTTACAGGAAGGCTCAGGGCGTACACAGACTATTCGTATGGTCTTGATTGTCAGCAGCACTGACACAGTAACATTGAAAGTTGATCCCTCCGTGGTGCTGGCAACGCGGGAATATGTGGACGAGTCGATTCAAACTCATGTGAAGAACCCTAACCACCCTGACGCTACGCTAAAAGATAAAGGTGTCGTTGTTTTGAGTAGTGCGGTAGACAGTAGTAGCGAAATCCACGCGGCAACCCCGAAGGCGGTTAAGGCGGCGTATGACTTGGCAAATGTCGCGGACAATAACGCTAATGGCCGTGTGCCTACTAATCGTAAGGTGAACGGGAAGGCGCTTTCCTCTGATATTTCACTGAATGCGGGGGATATTGGGGCGTATACCAAAGGGGAAATTGATTCTCGTGTGAATGAAGTCAACATACTGGCAAACACGGCAAACCAGAATGCGACCGATGCTAATGATAATGCAAATAGTCGATTGTCCAGGAAAGAGAATGGCGCTGACATTCCTGACAAAAATGTTTTTGTGAAAAATCTCAATTTGTTGGAAACGGTAGTGTTGGCTAAAGGAGCAGTACCGAGCAACCGGAAAATCAACGGTAAGGCGTTGACAGGGGATCTAAGTTTGAGTGCTGGAGATGTGGGAGCATATACGCGAGCAGAGAATGATAATACTTTCTTGCGTATTTCTAGCGATAAAAGCGCCACCGTTGGTAGTTTACTGATTGATAGCAAAACGCCCTTTCCTGAATTGCGTTTCAAATCGAAAGATGGGTATGTGGTAGGAATTAACGGCTCAGAAGGAAAGTGGTTTCATATTTATTCTAACGATCCGAGCAATCAGCGGCGTTACAATATATTAATACCTGAGCGAAGTGGTACTCTTGCATTACAAAATGCAGCGATAAAATCTGAAAATGGTTGGTGGCAATGTGGGGATACGGGGATAATTATTCAATGGGTTAAAGTTACATCCAGTCAACAATCATGGGTAAAAGTCAATTATCCAATTTCTTTTAAAAATAAGTTTTTTGGCTATATTGCTAGTATGTCGAGTATCAATACATCAACGGGTCACACATTAGTACGTAATGCAACACTATCGACATTTGAGTATCAAGCTGGCACTCCTAACAATAATGAGAATCCAGACAGAGTTGTACATATATTATTTTGGGGGGTATAAATGGTTTATTTCTCCAGAAAAGAAGGCGCTTTTTATAATGAAGCTTATAAAGAATGCGTTGAAATAACAGCAGAAAAACACAATGAATTACTCGCCGGGCAATCGCGCGGTTTATCAATTGTCAGTAATAAAGAGGGTTATCCAGTACTCATTGAACGTGCTCCGTCCGTTTATCATAAATATGATGGTGAAAAGTGGACAATATCAGAAAGTGGCAAGGTACAACTTAGGCAGGAACAGCAGCAACAAGCAGAACATAAGAAACAGCAAATTATGCTCACGGTAGGTAAACAGATAGCCCCGTTACAAGATGCGGTAGATTTGGGGATGGCGAGTGATGAGGAAAAATCGCTGTTAGCCGCTTTGAAAAAATATCGGGTATTACTGAACCGCGTTGATGTTAATTTAGTACCAGATATTCATTGGCCTGAAAACCCCTCAGAATAATGGAATCAGAGCCGCAGTAGTTTAGTTCTTATTTGAGCGGCTCTGACTATTTGATATCGGGAGTCTGTGAGGTATCTACCCTATTTCTCATCTCTATTTATGCAACTTCTTCTATTTTAAGTTTCATAGTGCGTAATGTAACGACTGAATCTTTTAATTCGATGACTTCTTATTAATTGCTCAGGGGGTAAATGTCCTTGTGACTTTTTTGATATCCTCCACTTTGTGCTATCCCTGATACTTACCCAATCAACTGAATTTTATTGTCACAGCGATCACCATAGCGAAATCATCATTACGGGAGTCTTTCGCTATGGCACAAGATTATCATCATGGCGTCCGCGTGCAGGAAATCAATGAGGGCACGCGCACCATTACCACTGTCAGCACCGCTATTGTCGGGCTAGTCTGCACAGCGGATGATGCTGACACCAAAACTTTTCCCTTGAACACACCTGTCTTGTTAACCGACGTTCTGACTGCCAGTAGTAAGGCTGGAAAAACGGGCACACTGTCCCATGCTCTGCGAGCAATTGCCGACCAGTCCAAACCCGTGACTGTTGTTGTGCGTGTGGCTCAAGGGGAAACCGAAGTCGAAACCACGTCGAATATCATTGGCGGTGTTACCGACGATGGTAAAAAAATGGGAATGCAGGCGCTGCTTGCGGCACAAGGTCAGCTCGGTGTTAAACCACGCATTCTAGGTATACCCGGTCACGATGCCCAACCTGTTGCGGCGGCTCTCGCGGGTATTGCCCAGAAATTGCGGGCAATGGCTTATGTAAACGCCTATGGCTGCAAGACCATCTCAGAGGCTATCAACTACCGCAACAACTTTAACCAGCGCGAACTGATGTTGATTTGGCCGGACTTCCTCAGTTGGGATACGGTCAAAAATAGCGGGTCTATTGCATACGCAACTGCTCGTGCGTTGGGCCTGCGTGCCAAAATCGACGAGGAAACCGGCTGGCATAAAACCCTGTCCAACGTTGGTGTTAATGGTGTGACAGGGATTTCTGCCGATGTTTTTTGGGATTTGCAAGATGTTGCCACCGATGCCAACCTACTTAACCAGAGCGCCGTTACGACCTTGATCCGCAAGGACGGTTTTCGCTTCTGGGGTTCCCGCACCTGTTCGGATGATCCACTGTTTCAGTTCGAAAGTTACACACGCACGGCGCAGGTACTGGCTGACACGATGGCTGATGCGCATATGTGGGCGATTGACAAGCCACTGACACCTTCGCTGGTACGCGACATTATCGAAGGTATTAATGCCAAGCTGCGTGAACTGAAATCCAATGGTTACCTGATCGACGGTCAGTGCTGGTATGACGACAGTGTTAACACCAAGGACACCCTGAAAGCAGGCAAACTGTTCATTGATTACAACTACACGCCGATCCCGCCATTGGAAAACCTGCTGTTGCGCCAGCGCATCACTGACCAGTACCTGATGAATTTCGCCAACGGCATTAACAGCTAAGGGGCTACTCGTGGCATTACCTCGTAAACTCAAATACCTGAATTTGTTCAATGACGGCAACAATTACATCGGTGTTGTAGAAGAAATGACGCTTCCTAAACTGAGCCGTAAGCTTGAAGCCTATCGCGGCGGTGGTATGAATGGCACTGCCTCGGTGGACTTGGGGCTGGATGATGGCGCACTAGATGTCGAATTTTCTCTCGGTGGTGTCGAGTCCCAACTTTACCGACAGTGGGGTATTGAGAAAGTGGACGGTGTTTCTCTGCGCTTTAACGGTTCCTTTCAGCGTGATGATACCGGGGAAGTGATTGCGGTCGAAGTCGTGATGCGTGGCCGCTTTTTGGAATTTGACCACGGCAGCTACAAACAGGGCGACAACAGCCAGACCAAAGTCAGCGCCAAAAATACCTACTTTAAACTAACGTGGGATGGAGAAGTCCTGATCGAAATCGACACCGTTAATATGGTGGAAATCGTTGGTGGTGTTGACCGTCTGGAAGCCCACCGACGCGCCATCGGTTTGTAACAATTGAACGCTTATCATCTATAAATCACCATAGGAACATTCACCATGATTGAACAAACCCCTGTTGCCCAGCCGGAACACGCTACAGTGACATTGGAAGAACCTATTACCCGTGGTGCAACCACCATCAGCGATGTCGTTGTGCGTAAGCCCAACAGTGGCGCACTGCGTGGTGCCCGTTTGCAGGCCCTGATGGAAATGGACGTCGATTCTATGATGTTGGTTTTGCCTCGTGTCACCGCGCCGGCACTGACTAAAAATGATTTGTTGCTGATGTCGCCCGGCGATCTGATTAACCTCTGCATTGAGGTGGTTAATTTTTTGTTGCCGAAGTCGGTGAAGTCCGATTTCCAGCATCAATAACCGTTGATGAACTGGTGGCAGATATTGCCACCGTGTTTCATTGGCCGCCTGCTGTGACAACTGAGATGGGCCTGCCTGAATTGTTGGCATGGCGTTACCGGGCCATGAAACGGAGTGGGGCCGATAATGAGTGACCGAAACTTACGCCTGCAAGTTATCCTGAATGCCGTTGATAAAATTACCCGTCCTTTCAAGAGTGCGCAGGCTTCTAACAAACGGCTGGCTGAAACCCTTCGCCAGTCGCGCCAGCAACTCCGGGAGGACGGATCGATGGTTTTCGCAAGGTAAAGCACCAATTGCTAGAAACCCGGCAGGTTTACCGCAGCGCTACCGAACGCGTGGCAGCACTGAACCGTGAAATTAACGCCAGTCAGAACCCGACACAGGCCCAAATCAACCAGCTACAGCGGGCAAAAAACGCAGCCAGGCAGTTCGAGGAAAAAAATCAATCCCTGAGTCAGTCCCTGCAACGTCAGCGTGATGCCTTGCGCGCCAGCGGTATCTCAACTAACCAGCTTGGACAGGCGCAGAGACGGATAAACGCGGACATCAACCACACAACCAATATGCTCCAGCAACAGGAGCAGCAGCTTGGGCGTTTGAGACAGCAGGAACAACGGTTGGCTAATGCCCGCTCTCGCTACCAAAAAATGAAAGATGTGCATAACCAAATGACGGCAACCGGTGCTGCGGTAACGGCAGCGGGTGTTGGTGCGCTCTATGGTGCTAAACGGGTGATGATGCCGGGTTATGACTTTGACGTGGGGATGTCGAAGGTGCAAGCGCTGACCCGTCTGGATAAGCATTCTCCCGAACTAAAAAAATTGCAGGAGCAGGCGCGGCATTTAGGCGCAACAACGGCATTCACCGCCAATCAGGTCGCGCAGGGACAGAGTTTTTATGCAATGGCCGGCTTTACTCCAGACCAGATACGATCAGCCATGCCTGGTACATTGGCGATGTCATTGGCGGGTGATACCGATTTAGCCGCGACGGCGGACATTGGTTCCAATATCCTGACGGGTTTTAAGCTGAAATCCGAAGAAATGGAACGGGTGAGTGACGTACTAGTGGGTGCCTTTACTCGTTCTAACACTAATCTGATGATGCTGGGTGACACCATGAAGTATGTTGCCCCTGTAGCGGCAGGCTTAGGGGTTGATATTGAAACCGCCGCTGCGGCGACGGGTAAGCTCGGTGATGCCGGTATTCAGGGTAGTATGGCGGGTACCTCCCTAAGATCCATTTTAGGACGACTGGCTGAACCGCCTGCTGCTGCCGCGAAAGCGTTGGCAAAACTGAACATTCAGACTAAGGATGCCAAGGGTAATCTCCGTGCCTTGCCGGATATCCTGACTGAGCTGGACAAGAAAACGACTAAAATGGGTAACGCTCAGCGTGCCGGCATTTTCAAAGCCATTGCCGGGGAAGAAGCCTTTTCCGCTCTGTCGGTATTGGCTGAAAGAGCCGGTACGGGGGAATTGCAGAAATTCATCAAGGAATTGAAGAACGCCCAAGGTGAGGCCAGGAAAGTCGCCGATACTATGACTAATAACCTTGACGGCGACCTGAAAAGTCTGTCATCGGCGTGGGAAGATATCGGTATTCAAATTTTTGGCGGTGTGAACAGTCCCTTGAGTGGGATCACCCAGCGTATCACCAAAATTATCAGTAAAACGGGTGAGTGGATGAAGGCCAACCCTGAATTGACCAAAACGTTAACAATGGTGAGTATCGGGCTGGGTATTATTTTGACGGTTTTTGGTGCGATTACGCTGGCATTGGTTGCTCTGTTGGGACCACTGGCAATCGTTAAATTTGGCCTGTCAGTGTTGGGTATCAAGGGAGCAGGTTCAATGCTACGTCTTGGTAACGTGTTTTCCTATATTGGGAAAATGGCGATGTGGCTGGGGCATGTTATGTGGACAAACCCCATTTTAGCGGTTATCGGTTTGATTGCTGTGGGCGCTTACCTGATCTGGAAATATTGGGACAAACTCGGCCCGTGGTTCCAGAACTTATGGAACAACATTTCGAACTCTGTTTCCACCACATGGGAAAACATCAAACAGCGGGCATTAGCCAAATGGAATGAGCTGGTCGCTGACACGAAAAAAATTCCGTCCGAATTTAAGAAGATTGGCGGTGAGTTTGTTGAAAATCTTAAGGCAGGCATTGAGGAAAAATGGGAATCCCTGAAAAAGAAATTCTCCGAACTGGGCAAGATGGTTAAAGACGCCTTGACTCCTGACTTTATGCAGGAAGAAAACCAAGATCCCAGGCAAAAGGCGGCATTGAATGCTTATAAGGAAGCTACTGGTACGATTGGCGGCATACTGGCGGGTGGATTCGATAAAGGTGGTTACATCCCGACGGGCAAGATTGGTATCGTGGGGGAATATGGCCCGGAGATCATCAATGGCCCCGCCCGCGTCACCAGTCGCCGTCAAACGGCTGCATTGGCGACAATCGCGGCCCTATCTGTAGGGGCAGTCTCGCCAGTCAGCGCCCAAAATGCTCCGTTGCATCCATACAGTTTGCCCGCGTCACAGTATCAGACATCGGTTGTTTCAGTTGCTAACCAGATCCAGGACAACAGACGATCCATTTATGAAATTCATATACACGCCGTTCCCGCACAATCCGCACAGGATATTGCTCAGGCGGTGGCTCGTGAACTGGATCGCCGTGAGCAACAACAACGCGCCCGCGCCCGTAGCTCATTTTCTGATAGAGAGGACTTTTATTCATGATGGCCGCATTGGGTTTATTTGTCTTTATGCTGAAAACCACGCCATACCAGAGCTTGCAACACCAACAATCATGGCGCTATGGATTTAACAATCGGGTGGGTGCCCGTCCTGCTTTCCAGTTTATGGGGCCAAATAACGATACTATTATACTGTCCGGTACCCTGTACCCTGAAATCACCGGAGGCCGGTTGTCCTTGCTGGCCCTGCAATTGATGGCTGAGAGTGGCAAGGCATGGTCATTTCTGGATGGTAGCGGCACGATTTACGGCATGTTTATTATTGAAAGTATCGACCAGACCAAAAGTGAATTTTTTATCGACGGTACCGCTTGTAAAATTGACTTTACCGTCACGTTGCGCCGTGTGGATGACAATTTAGGGGAGATGTTCGGCGACCTTCGCACCCAAATGACTGACTTGAAAACCCGTGTCACACACAAATTGGGCGGGCTATTTTCATGATTTCTTTACCTGATATGCTAAAACTAGATTGGGTAACCGGCAAAACTAATACACCTGTGTATGTTCTCAGTGCTGGTGACAAAAATGTCAATGCCCGCATTCAGTCACGGTTAATTTCCCTGAATCTAACCGACAATCGGGGTTTTGAGGCTGACCAGTTGGATATTGAACTGAATGATAGCGATGGTCTGTTATCTCTGCCTCGTCGTGGGACGGAGTTATCTCTGCATCTGGGCTGGCAGGGGGAATCACTGATCCACAAAGGTAAATTTATTGTGGATGAAATCGAATACAGTGGTGCGCCGGACAAGATAATCATCCGTGCCCGTAGTGCAGATTTTCGGGCGACGCTTAATATCAATCGCGAGGTGGCTTATCACCAGAAAACGATCAGCGATATTGTGCACACTATTGCCATGCGTAACGATTTGACGCCGAAAGTGGACAAAATGCTAGCCAACATCACCCTCAGTCATATTGACCAGACCAGCGAATCCGACGGCAATTTTCTAACCCGGTTGGCAAAACAGGAGGGTGCCATTGCCATGATCAAGAATGGCTATTTGCTTTTTATCCGACAGGGGCAGAACAAAGCCGCCAGCGGACAGTCCCTGCCTTCGGTTATCATTACCCGGCAGTCTGGAGACGGTCACTGTTTTTCACTGGCTGACCGGGGCGCTTACACCGGCGTTTCCGCCAGTTGGCTTAATATCCGTAACCCGAAGCAAAAAGAGAATATCACTGTCAAACGCAAGCGAAGTAAGACCAATCAGCAGCAAGAAGAGAAAAAACAGGACCATTATCTGGTTGGCAGTGAGGGCAACGTTTTTGTGATGAAGCACATCTATGCTAACAAGGCCAATGCCGAACGTGCAGCTAAAGCAGAATGGGAGAAAATTCAGCGCGGTGTTGCTTCGTTCTCAATCCAACTGGCAAAGGGGCGGCCAGAGTTGTTCCCTGAAATGAAAGTCAGGGTGAGCGGCTTTAAGCCCGAAATCGACACGGCAGACTGGACGCTGGTGACTGTCACACACACACTGAATGACAGTGGATTAACGTCATCCTTGCAATTGGAAGTGAAAATTTCTGATTCAGATATGATATAGTTGCTTTAGTGCCAGTTTCAGCTATGGCAACCTGCTTGTTGAGGTATTCGCGTTGTGATGAGATGCCCCTTATGCGGTCATGCCGCCCACACTCGCAGCAGTTTTGAACACACAACCCAAACTAAGGAACGTTACAACCAGTGCCAAAATATTAATTGTGGCTCAACGTTTGTTAGTCATGAAACCTTTGTGCGGTTCGTCACCAAGCCGACATTGATTGAAGCGGTTCCACCGCATCCTGATAGTGGACAACAGACCGTGCTGGTATTCTGAACGAATAGTTGTCGATGAGTAAATAATTAAAAAAAGCGTTCCATTATTTATAGTGGGGCGCTTTTTTTATGTGAAAAATATTTTTTCTGAGGGGCCTCGGTGTGGTGGGGAAAGGATTTATCCCATAGTCGCCTTAAACTATATTCAATTTTCAGGTGCGTGTCTGTAATTCACTAAAATCTGATGGATAGCTAAAACAGCATCAGAAAAATCATCATCTACAATATAAAAATAACATTCAGGAACGTTTAACACTTTGGAAAATGCGCACATTATTTCAAAGGTTGGCTGATGCGTTCCATTTTCATACTGCGACACTCTCGCTCGTGCTGACTTTTCATCTATGCCAGCCGCAATTCCGAGTTTTTCTTGCGTGATATTTGCACGTAAACGAGCTGCTTTTAAACGTTTGTTAATCATAAAGTTAACCGTCAGTTATTAGAAATATAGCTGACGATATATGTAACATTTCTTGGTGCTTTTTTTGTCAAAACTTACTTAACAATAGTCTTAATGTTTAATTTGTTATTTATGATAATTAAAGATTTAATTGCTATATATTTTATTTAATCTGGTTTGTTTTTGCAAAAATGGCTTGTGTATAAATTTTTTGGCAAGGTGAAGTGGCATGAAGATTAGTTACCAAAAACGAATATTTTTGATGCTTGAGCACGTTATTTTGACTATGAACGATTTCAGCAATATTTGACGTGTGAAGATATTGAAAAGATACAACGTGCAATAACCAAAATCATTGGAGCATCAAATCTTATCGGTAAATCTGAAAGTTGACTTTTGGATTTTATCAACTAGAGTATGATTATTCCCCGTGAGGGCTTTGTTAAAAATTTCTCCCGCAAAGGGCTTATAACCCCTCATACATATATGAGGGGTTTCAAACTGCTGACAAACTTCGTTGAAAATAACGGGGTTTCTTTCATTATGAATAATAATGTCTCCATTTTCCTCATTAACCCGGTCTAATCCCCCGCCCGCTCAAAGAAGATAACGGGGGTGATTCATCTGTTGATGAAGGATACGTGCAATCAGAATATCGGTATCCCGGATAGTATAGAAAACTGTGTGGCGGTGAAACTCAACCCGCATGACACCTGGGACAGATGGGTATTCCCTCCCTATATGTGGCATTTCAGCTAGTGTGTCAAAAAATGCTTCCAGTGCCTCCGTATAATGGTCAGCCTGAACTTCACCGAATTGCAAAAGTGTATAATCATAAATCCCAGCAAAATCTTCAGCAGCCTGATCCGTGAGCTTATACATTATGTCTGTGTTTCCGTTGTTCCGCTATATCCCGTAGGGTCAGCGAGCTTTCCCCACTTTCCAAGCCAGCAATAACCGCTTTGCGTACAATCTCATCGTAAGCTTCTTGTTGCTCCAGCAAACGCAGCGCCGAACGCATAACTTCACTGGCATTTCCATAACGGCCACTTTCAATCATATGCTGTACGAACCTGTCAAGTTGTTCGCCCATACTGACAGTAGTAATTTTTCTCATATTTCACCGATGTATTAATAGTTAATACATCAAGTGTACAGCAAATGAGGCTGCATTACCAATGTCCTGAAGCCCCGAAAAAAATCGGGGCTTATGTCGATGTGGTCAAAGTGTGGACACTTACTTAAATAAATCCTTTTATTACAATGTGTTATGTTTGAAAAACAAACGCCATCCCTGTCTTTCAGGCCCTTTTTAGGGCCTTTTTTTTCAGTCACTTACAACGCATTTCTTTGTAAAACAACAACATAAAAAAGGATGAAGGGGTTAGAAAGTATACGAAAGTTTTTGAGTGTGGACGTTCGGTGGACGCTCGCCACACTCTCTAGCTTTATTCTACGTCTATCCCACCCTTAAGAGGGTTTAATGTAATGGCATGTTGCAGATAGTCCGGGGCAAGGTGTGCATAGACCATTGTTTGGATTATGCTGGCGTGCCCTAATATCTGTTGTAATGCAATTATATTCCCTCCATTCATCATGAAGTGGCTGGCAAAAGTGTGCCTGAGGACATGAGTTGCTTGTCCTTTAGGTAAGTCGGGCTTTACTACATGTAAGATCTTGCAGAAATTTATGTAGTCAACATTGAACAGCTTGCCCATTTTCTTTTTACCACGGATTTCTTTCTCTAATTTGTCAGAAATGGGAACGATGCGTTGATCTCCATTTTTGGTATTTAGAAAAATTACACGGCCTTTTAATACCTGTTGAGCGGCCAGACTTTCCGCTTCCCCCCAGCGAACGCCAGTGCTAAGGCAAAGTAAAGCCAGCTTTTTTTCCTCTTTATTTAGAGAATTAAGCAGTAGTTCTATCTCTGGTGTTGTGAGATAGGTCATAGCAACATTTTTCTCGCTTAATGGTTCTAATCCTTGGAGTTCTGTCAATAACTGTACGGGGTGTGACAGTGCGGCCAGAGGCGGTGATCTGTTAGTGGAAAAAGTTATTGATTATGCGGATTCAATCGGCATGGATTTTAGCCGGGCTATGGCGAAGTCATTAATCATCGGAGGAAAAATCAACATAGGTGAACAGTCGTTCAAGTTATGGACGGATGGCAGTTTTATTCCGATAGAAACGGAATGTCAGAAACAGGAGCGCCGTGATGTGCTGTGGCAGCGGATTAAGAATATTGGTGAAATGAGGAAAAACCTATCGTGAATATGCGTTTCGGTTCGGTTTGTTCCGGTATTGAAGCAGCCAGTGTGGCATGGGAACCGCTGGGTATGTCTCCGGCATGGTTCAGTGAAATTGAGAAATTCCCCAGTGCGGTACTGCAATATCACTGGCCTTATGTCCGAAATCTGGGGGATATGACTGAAATCCCCGCCATGATTACCGAAAATCAGGCCGATGCGCCGGATATTCTGGTTGGTGGTACACCCTGTCAGGCGTTCAGCATTGCGGGTCTGCGTAATGGGTTGGACGATGAGCGGGGAAAACTAACATTATCATTCGTGGAGTTGGCAAATGTCATTGATTCAGTCAGAGCAGCAAACGGAGAACAGCCTTCAATTATCGTCTGGGAAAATGTCCCCGGAGTTCTATCCAGTAAGGATAATGCCTTTGGTTGTTTTCTTGCGGGACTTACCGGAGAAGATGAACCATTGCAGTCGTCAAGGAAGAAATGGACGAACTCAGGTTATGTGTCTGGACCACAAAGAGCTGTTGCATGGCGGGTGCTGGACGCTCAATATTTCGGAGTGGCCCAGCGACGTCGCCGTGTGTTTGTTGTCGCAAGTGCTAAAACAGACATCTGTCCCGCAAAAATACTTTTTGAGCCAGGCAGCATGTGCCGGGATTCTGAACCGCGCAGAACGGCGAGGGAAACAGTTACCGGAAATGCTGGAAGCCGTACTGTTATCGGCAGTCACTGGGAGTCAGGACTAAACCCGCATCCGACATTAAACCAGAGCCACAATGTCGGCGGTATCGGAATGAGCAATCAGGAGCTGTTTTCCCAGCGTGGCAGTGGACTGATATCAACATACCGTTTGCTTTCGTTTGGTGAGTACCGAACGGATGATATTTCCTCAACCCTGAGAGCTAGAGACGATAAAAGCGCCACTGACCTGATCGCAACGCGGGGTGTCGTGCGTCGTTTAACGCCTATTGAGTGCGAGCGGTTGCAAGGTTTTCCCGATAATCACACCCAAATTCCGTGGAATGGCAAGGCTTCAGCTGATTGTCCTGATGGTCACCGTTACCGGGCAATCGGAAATTCAATGGCTGTGCCTGTAATAGCATGGATTGGGAAACGAATTTTAATGCAAGCGAGGAATAAATAATGATGCGTTACAACGGAGTATCACTCTAGGAAATGATGAATTACCTCGTTAAATCGAAGTTGTTCACTGAAACGACCGGGGCACGATCCCTATGAGGTGGTTGAATATCTGGCGTTGCTGATCCGCATCCGGTGACGGAATACTGCTTCTTTGGCGAGGCTGCCTGTTGGAATACGTCGGGCTGGTATGAACTAAAATTGCAGTTGTGATTGTGTGACATGTCACGCGATTATCACTAAACCCGCTTTCAAAGCGGGTTATTGCTATGTGTCGATGCTAGATATTATTAGCACAAGGGCTAACTTAGCTCTTGCGCTAATTTAGCTCAAGGGCTATTATTTAGGCATCAATCGGGGATTGTCGAATGTTTGAAATTAAGTTTCATGATGCTTTTAAGGAAGAATTAAAATCACTGCCTGACTCGCTGGAATTGCGCATGGTCGCGTTAATTAAGCGTTTGAGGGAAAACCCAACCAGCCTGAGAGAGCCGCATTCAAAACCGATAGAGGGATATAAAGGGCTGTTTGAGTTGAGAGCAAAAGCCAAAGACGGAATAGCCAGAAGTTTTTTTTGTTATGCCGCAGGGAAGAAAATCTATCTGTTAAGATGCTTTGTGAAAAAAACTAATGCCACTCCCCTGAATGAACTCAGGATAGCGATTGCGCGAAAAAATGAACTGACAGAACCATCATGAGATTAAGAGGAAATATGATGCGTGATGACTTAGACCTCTACATTGAGGAAAGAACCAAAGAAAACCCCCGATTTAAAGCCACGTTAGCGGAAGAGGAGAAAGAGCTTGAGTTCGCGATTGAGATGCAGAATATGCTGACTGAATGGCGGAAACATGCTGGGCTGACCAGCGCTCAGGTTGCTGAAAAAATGGGTATCAAACCACCGACTGTATCAAAAATAGAAAGAAATATCGTTAAGGCATCCATTGATACACTCAGTCGCTATGCGCGTGCCTGTGGTGTTAACGATATCAAAATATCCTTATCATTAATAAAGTGATCGTTTTTTATTCTTTTGTTGCGGGTGCGCATAAGGGGGCATAACCCCCCATTCCCCGCACCAATCTGTCGTCACGGCTGGCATTCTTGATATTTAAAAATTCGTCTTTAGCTGCGGCTTCAGATAGTGGAATAGTCTGGATACCGTCTTTTTTACCGCCCGGCGCATATAAAAATAGATTGCGGAAATTACCTGGCCCCTTGGAATTTTTCAGCGCATCGCGGATATTGTCGATGTCGGATAGGTTTTGTGACGCATCGCTGATATACAGGATGTAGCCTGCATGGGAACCGTTCAGGTAATACTTGCGGCGAAACAGCGTAGCCGATTCATTTAGCAATGCCGACGGCAAAGCAGCTAAATATTCCGGCAATCCGTAAAGTTCCTGATTAATATCGGGTTCAATCAGATGAAACACTTGCCCCGTCGGGAACGGGTACGGCTGGTTGTTGTAGCCATATTTCACAAACCAGTAGGTTTCCAGGTCTTCACCGCGTCGGGTGAACTTGGCTGGGCAATGATGCAGCTTCAAAGGCTGGCCGAGGCGATTCTTGCGTTGTTCAAGATAAGCATTGCCAAACAGCATAAAGTCCAGCGCCCATGAATAGAATGCCTGTCGGCTAAGTAGCCGATGTGGGATAAAGGTACTGGTCAGGATGTTGCGTTTGACATAAACCGCGCTGCTGTGGTGCGGTGCCGAGCGAAACGACAGCGCCAGCCCGTTAAAACTGATTGGGGGTTCATACCAATTATCGACTAGCACACATTCCAAATAATCAAACACCTCGCGCCGGTCAAGGACGGGGATCGGATCGCCAAAGGTGAATGCTTCAATCGATGGGCTGGCCGTGGTTTTCACCGCCGGATTGCGTTTTGGACCAGCGGGAGCATTTGAACAGAAACTTACGGTTTCACTTTTTGTGGAGTATTTAAACCGTAAATTCCTGCATGTGTATGCAATCTAAGAATGCTTTGATGCCGGTAGCCAACGGTATAACGTTGGTACAGAGACACCGAGATTTTTAGCTACATCTCTGGGAGGGATACCACCGGCCAGTAGTTTTTTGGCTGATTCAATTTTGCTGCTGGTCATTTTAGGCTTCCGTCCTCCTTTACGACCTAACTGCCTGGCAACTTCTAGTCCGGCACGAGTACGTTCCACAATCAGTTCGCGCTCCATTTCAGCAAGACTAGCCATTACATGGAAAAAAAAACGCCCTGATGGCGTGCCTGTATCGATAGCATCAGTGAGACTCTTAAACTGGATACCTTGTTTGTGCAGATTTCCAACCATATCTACCAGTTGTTTAACGCTTCGGCCAAGACGATCCAGCTTCCAGACGACCAAAGTATCCTCTTTACGCAATATTTCCATTGCCTTAGCTAGGCCGGGACGATCGGAGCGCATACCACTCACGGTGTCCTCAAATATTTTTTCGCACCCTGCTTTTATTAAAGCTTCTTTCTGTAAATCAAGACATTGGTCCTGTGTTGAAACCCGCGCGTAACCGATTAACATGGCTTGTCTCGCGTCTGGCTGCGCAATGCTTCAACTGCAAGATTAATAGCTTCGGTATTAGCTGGTTGGCAACCCCATTCCTTCCAGAAATCCCGGGTAGCACTATCAGGAGTGATTACAGGCTTATCCAGTCGGATCCGTGATGGCAATAATACGGCATCACCTAACATCAATGCTTCACCAGTATCAAGAAGTGGCAGGATACTCGTGAGTCCGGCCAGCGAATCAGGCATCAGACGAGTTATCACTCCTTGATCTGAATCGTTGGTAAGGCGTAAAGACAGGAAATTATTGCACTGACTCAGAATAGTTTTGCTAACATCCGATGGTCGCTGACTCACTACCAAAAGGGAGAATCCATACTTTCGTCCTTCTTTAGCGATGCGTTCGAACGCGCCTAATGCCTGCTTTTGTACTGCATCCGCGTCGTTACGTACCGGCAGGTACAAATGGGCTTCATCGCATAAAAGTGTGACTGGCGACCGTTTGGTAGGTTCTGTCCAAAATTGTACATCATACAAAAGCCGTGCAAGAGTTCCTGTAACAACAGGCAATACATCAGAGGGAACCTCAGAAAAATCAATGATCTTTATTCCCTGACCACTATCAGATGTAAGTAATCGTTGTACCTGAGTACCGAGCCATCCGTATTCATTCGCTGCTGATGGAGGAGCGAACATAAAACCATATCGGCGATCGTCGAGCTTGGCTTCAAGTCGGGAAATGAAACGTGTTAATTTATTTTCCCATTCGCCTGTTATAGGGCTACCATTTTTACCAACACCTTTGGTTACATTGTCCTTTCGAAGCAACTCTAGTAGTCCCTCAAGTGAGTATGGTACAGGCGAGTCTACTGTGAATGTTTTAAGAACGTCGACTTTCCCCTCTTTTTCTAGCGTCAGTTGTTTCAGAGCCCGGGCATGGAGAGTAAAACGTGATGCCTGATTAGGGGCATTTTGATCGCTTCGATCAAGGATCATTGAAAGCATTTCATCCCGGTTGAGTAACCAATAAGGGAGAAAAAGAGCATCACCCTTCGGGTTTTCCAGGTCCCCTGGTCCAGCAATACGGAAACGTGTCGCAAAACCACCTTTTTCGGTATTAGCCAAGGGAGCGTATTCACCATGCATATCGAACACCACGATGTTCGGATATTTTAGTTTCGATGCTCGCTCCAAGATAAGAGCTACTGCATAGCTTTTACCTGAGCCGGTGCTACCTAAAATAGCGGCGTGGCGCTGGAAGAATTTGTCCCCACTAATGACGGCCTCTGCCTTTCTGTCCGCAACAAAATTCCCCAACTTTAAACGTTCGTTTTCAGGATATTCAGCTCCTAAGATACCCACATATACAGGCTCTTAAGCAGTAACTGTATATTTTAGATAGAAAAAAGGCTTCATTTATGATCTGATAATCGTCGCCAAACTAATACCAAAACCACGGATGAAGCCTGTGACGATTATCGCTATAAAACACCAATTAATGCAATTCTTCAGTGACGTTTCTTTGCAAAAAATGGCGCTTCGCTGCGGGTTTATTCAGCGCGTGAGAAATATCGAGCCTCATACGCTTATTCTCAGTCTTATCACAGCGCTCAGTTCGGGGAAAGTGACGTCTATAGCTCAGCTACACCAAAAATTTAATGGCCTGTGCCCCGATGAAAAACAACACGTTAGCTACCGTCCTTTTTATAATCAGCTACGGAAAGCGGCTTTTGTTGAATTTGTCAAAATATTGGTCAGGTTTGCCATGGCACAATGGGCTGAAAAGCACCTCGTCCTGCCCAAAAAACTCGCCAAATTTCAAAATGTTATTTTACAGGATGGCAGTTCATTTAAAGTCCATTCGGCACTGGCTGATGTTTTTCCTTGTCGATTTCAGGCAACCGCAGCGGCAGTGGAATGTCACATGACCTTGTCATTATTAACCCAGTCTCCCGTGAAAATGGCTGTTACTGCAGATACCGCCTCTGAGCGGACTCACCTGCCTATTCCGGCAACATTGCATGACCAATTATTATTAGCGGATGCCGGTTATGTCGATTTTGAGTATTTTGAACAACTCTCACGCTCAGGCGGTTCGTTTATTGTGCGGGGCGGTAAATCGCTTAATCCCCAAATAATCAGGGCACGCAATGGTCAGGGAAAAATCTTATCGAAGCTGTCCGATAAGCCCCTGAAATCCGTGACACGCAGAACGAATCGTTCTGAGGTGTTGGAGCTGATTTGTCGGCGTAATGGCTATGAGTTTCGCCTGATCCGCCGTTGGTTTGCTGAAGAAAAACGTTTCTGTCTCTGGCTGACTAACTTATCAGTCGAGGAATTTACAGCCAATGACATCATGGATATTTATCGTTGCCGCTGGCAAATAGAACTGTTGTTTAAAGAACTCAAATCACACACGAACTGGCACCGGTTTACGACACGAAAAGAAACGTTGGTCACGGGGCTTATCTGGCTGAGCTTATTAGCGTTGTTGCTCAGACGCTCGCTGGCAAGGCGATTATTCCCAGCGGTTTCACTGCTTAAAGCGGCCCAAAATACGGAGATCTGGTTAAAACCCATAATAGAAAATCTCCTCCAAAGGGCATGGTCGGAAACGTGTTTTTGGCTGGAAAAAGCCAAAGCCTATTTATCCCAGAATGCATTCAAAACACCGCAAAGAAAGTCGTCTAAAAACAAAACATTGGATGCGTGTTTTGAACGACTTAATTCTTAAGATCCTGTATATGAAGATACCCATAAACCTCTGTAAATTTGCCGCGTCTATAACGAAACAATCACGGTCAATCTGAGGGAAAGTATCAGCTCCACGTTTGAACGTATTTTTCTTATCACCATCAACTGTGCGAAAGGTACCAATCAAAGCCCCCCGAACCAGATCTGTGGGCATAGATACCAGTATTCCATCTTCGCCTTCTTCCGGTAGCTCATCGGGTAATTCATCACGCATACTACGGGTTACCCGTTCCACCATCGCGATCAGATACTCCCTTTCGGTGCTGCCCCTAATCGCGATCAAATTACCGATCCCAAGGCGAGTTAGAAGAACGGAATTTGAAACATCAATAGTGACACGGCTGGTATCGACCGCAGCAACCTTACCTAGTTGTTCAGTATCAGAGAATTGAAGAGCTGCAAAATTTTCGCTCATGGTTCAAGAACCTCATCTATAAATTTGTGAACATCCCAGATTTCCAGGTGTGGAATAAACTGCTGCATTTTGTTTATCGTTAATCTTGTTCCGATAACACCCGCTTCGGTATGACTTTCAATAGCTGTGACATTCATATATGTCAGCGCCAAATTCGCCGCATTCTGCGTCAGCGTATGGGATAAAATAAGGGTAGGCTTGCCGTTTTTTATCGCTGGAATCAGATGGGTTTCCAAGTGATCATCGTTGAACCCATAGCCAAGAATCAAAAATCTACTTGCCCTATCGATCGAGTCATTCGCTTTGTTTCGATGATGATCAAATGGACTTGCATAACCGTTCCTGAATTTGTTCTGTCCTGGGGTAATGATAAGGCGTATTACCTCATCCAATTCACCAGGGTAGGCCACGGGGCCCCCATTGCGAAGATACCAATCAAGGCTCCCATGAGGTTTGCAGATTAAAGCCCTTTGGCGATAGTGATAAGTTATGTTTGGCTTTTTCCAGGTAACTTTATGGCAAAAACTCAGTTTACTCTCTCGTTCATTCAGAGAAGCAGCAAATCTTCCAATAAACATTGTATCTGCGCCAATCCCAGCCTCTTCAACCGCAATTTCAACAAGCCTGTCATAGTTCGTTGTTATGATCGGTAATCCAGATGGGGGCTTCAGTAAATGAGCAAGAAGCCGGGTTAATCGAAGCGTCTTTCCACCATTAAAAACTTCAGACACTACCTGCCTCTCTCTATTGGCTATAAGTGCCCCGGTTGAGGCCGTTATTGCGGCTTCAAGTGTTGCGCTTGGTGCTATTTCAAGTAGTACGGCCTCGAGTCCTTGAGTTGCTAAACGAGGTTGGATTCTATTCCACAGTTCTATATCTGGTACGGAAAGCCCTGCACCCAACTCGGTAGATAAGTGCCTAGCCAATTCTCCCATACCAGGAAGTCCTTCAGCACAAGACAGACCCGACCCCACGATCATCACTAAGCCATCACTGAAATGCTCCTGAAGATGCTTCTTGATGGTATCGAGTGCCATGTGTTCCATAGTATCAATTTACCTTGACTTATTGTGGTACCAATCGGCGCGGCTGAGCATATCAATATTTATTTTATCGAAACTCATTGTGAGCATAGTGAATTAAGAATAGAGTTTCAAGAATGGATTTCGAGAATCGCTAAACTCTGAAACTGCGTCATGCGAAAAGCGACACATTCGATTCTCACAAACCAGGGTTTTCTTTACTGTGTGAGTGCGGCCATGTTCCTCACAAACATATCAACGGGACGGTAAACTTCAGGAGGTGGTGACGGTGTCAGCAAACGAAAGATTTCTGACTCAGCGACAACGTTACCAGCCGGTTACGTTGCCACAGGATTTCTCTGACGAGGAAATGGCGAGGGACTGGACGCTAACCACATCCGATCAACAGGAAATTGGTCGCTACCGGGCCCGTTCCCGTCTGTTTATCGCCATTCAGATTTGCGCAGTCCGTCTTTATGGCAGATTTATCCAGGACATAGGTAGCGTATCACCACGCATTGTGAGCTACCTGAATAACCAGCTTGCCTTACCACCATCACTGAGCGTTGCTTCACCTGAGCGAGAAGCGACACTTGCTGAACAACGTAAAAATATACTGACCTATCTGGGCTTTATCCGTTATGACGAAAACATTCAGTCGGACCTTAAAATCTGGTTAGTAAAACAGGCTGAGAAAGGTTTTTTACCGGACGATCTGTTTCTTCGGGCCGGGCAATATTTACTTTCTGCCAGGGTAATTTTGCCAGGACCAACAGTAATTGAGCGTCTAATTATCAGCATCTGTGCTCAGGTACATGAGCGAATGTTCGAAACTCTGCATAACCAGCTTTCTGCCGGGATTAAGCTGGCTATCGATGATCTGCTGGTAACGTTGCCAGGAGATCAACGCTCATTGTTCTATCTGCTCAAGGAGTCCCCGCCATCAGCCACAGTCACGTCAATTAAGCGCTATATGAAACGATATTATGTGCTTGATAATTGTGAACTCGATACTATCAGTTCGGTTGTTGTTGATCCCGCGTTTATGAGTTACCTCTATAAACTGGCGTGTCGTTACTCTGCCAGAGATATTAAGCGTTTTAAGGCACCAAAGCGCTATTCTCTGATGTTATGTTTTTTGCTGGAAACCCGGAAGGTATTACTCGATAACCTGGTGAAAATGCACGACCAGTTTATTATGGACTTATTACGTCACGGAAAACGTCTTCATGAACAGAAACATCGTGAGCTTCGTAAACGACAGAAAAAAGCAATCGATACAATACTTGAGGTAACAAACTGGCTTCTGGGTAGTCAGGATGACGGGCCATTATTTAAAAAAGATCTCTGGCAATCTGTTAACGAAAAAAGACTACTGGGGTCAGTGGACGACCTGCATGCTTTTAAACGTCTTGAGGAGCGTGGTCTTGGTGATATTCTGGTTGCCCGTTATCCAGGACTCCGTAAATACTTTTCTGAGTTTCTTCGGTTGCCATTCAGGGCAAAAGCAGGAACAGAATCACTCCTGGACGCTATTATGCTCCTGCGCCAGCTTGATAGTGGTGAAATCAAAAAATTGCCTGGTAATGTCCCTACATATTTTGTTCCATACGAGCTACAGCGGATACTGAATAGGAAGGATGGAAAAGTACAACGAAACGCATGGGAGCTTGGTGTAGCTATCGCCATGAAGGATGCGCTTCGTTCTGGCGATCTCTTTGTCCCTCAGAGCAAACAACATGTCTCGTTCTGGGATCTGATGCTGGATCAACATCACTGGCAGGCAACCCGTGAAGCGGCTTATACAGAGCTGCAACAGCCAACTCAGGAAAACGTTAAGACAGCACTGATACTTGAATTCCATCAGATAGTTGGTGAGGCTGAAAAACGATTCGAACTTGACTCTTTTGCCGAAATAAAAGGGGGAAACCTGAGGCTTCAACGGGACGATAAAGCCGAAATTCCTGAGTCAGTCACCCGCCTACAAAAAGTCATAGATGCCAGTATGCCCTCTATTCGCATAGAGCAATTACTCATGGAAGTTGATCAGCAAACTCACTTCAGCAGGCATTTCATTCCCGATCAGCAGCATAACAGCAGACCAAAACATTTTTATAAGACTCTCATCTCCGCACTGATATCACAGGCAACCAATCTTGGCGTGGTGGCTATGAGTACCAGCGTTAACGATATCAGCGTCGACATGTTGCGGCATGTATTGCAGTTTTACGTCCGGGAAGACACGATTAAAGCCGCCAGTGCAGAAATTGTAAATCAGCATCATCAACTTCCTTTCAGTCAGGTACACGGTTCGGGGCAATTGTCGTCTTCTGATGCACAGCGTTTCAGAATCAGAGCAGACAGCCTCCTTGCAGCCTATTACCCCCGCTATTATGGTTATTACGAAAAGGCGATTGGGATATATACGCACGTATCAGATCAATATTCGGTGTACAGCACCAAAGCGATTTCCTGTAATCCAAGAGAAGCCTTATATGTACTTGACGGGATTCTGGAAAATAACACAATCCTGAAAATTCGCGAACATACTACAGATACCCACGGTTATACCGAAATAATTTTCGCGCTGTGTTATCTGCTTGGTTATTATTTTATGCCACGGATAAAAGATTTGAAAGATCAACAACTTTATCGGGTTGACCGTACGGTTAATTATGGCGTTTTCACACCATTACTGAATAAAACGGCAGATCTGGACATCATTGAGGAGCAATGGGATGCGATGATCCATGTATCGCAATCTCTCAAAGAACGTACAGCACCGGCCCATGTCATCGTAGAGAGGCTCACCAACAGTTTTCCATCTGATCGTCTTTCTAAGGCGTTTACCAATCTGGGGCGAATTATTAAGACGGAATATATTCTGCGCTATATGACCGATCAGGATTTGCGTCGTACGGTTCAGCTTCAGCTCAATAAAGGCGAATACCGACATAAGTTACCCAGATGGATCTTTTTTGCAAATCAGGGCGAATTCACGACTGGTGATTACGAAGAAATCATGAATAAAGCCAGCGCCCTGAGTCTGGTATCTAATGCAATCCTGTACTGGAACACATCAAGAATAAGCAACATTGTTGAAGGGTTACGTGAAAATGGTGAGGTTATTGATGATGACGTATTAGCCCATATATCTTTACTACCCTATAAACACGTATTACCCAATGGCACTTATTTTGTTGATGGGGAACCTTACGGTACAGAGCCTACCGAAAAGGCAAAACCGTAAGTTTCTGTTCAAATGCTCCCGCTGGTCCGTTTTCTGTTTTTACGGCTCATCAGTAAACCTCAACAATATTTCTATGGTGGGGAGTGTCATTGGTAATCGGTTCATTAAACAGAGCGTGCATGGTGGCCCATGCCAGATCTGCGTGACTGGCTTCCTCGCTGCGGTTGGCTTGATAGGTCGGGCGGTTGCCGCTGGCGGTGGTAGAACGGCGGATAGCCATAAAACTTTGTGCAATGTCGGTCTGGCCGGCGTCAAACTCCAGCCGACGATGGTTGATAATGTCCCATGCCTTAAGTACCAGCGCGTTTTTAACGGCGGGGTTATAGACAAATTCCCGCACGGACGGGAAAAATTCTTTGACGTTTTGGTAAACCCCATGCCCGACGCCGGTCGAGTCAATGCCGATATATTCGACGTTGTACTGTTCCGTCAGTCGTTTGATGGCGTCAGACTGAGCGCGAAAGTTCATGCCACGCCACTGATGACGTTCAAGGATGCGGAATTTGCCACCCGGTACCCGCGGTGGAGCGACTACGACACAACCGGCACTGTCGCCATTCTCGCCCCCTTTGGCGGGATCATAACCGATCCAGACAGGGTGATAACCATAGGGGCGTAGCATCAGGGGTTGCACATCGTCCCAGATTTCCCAGCTATCGACCATGCAACCCTGCATCAGTTGCAGTGAGAAAATGGATTCGATATCGTCCATAAATTCACACATCAGCAGGTTCTGGTACTCGTCCGGGCTGTATTTCCTGATCCGCGCTTGTCGTTCTAACTGACGGTGCAGCAGGTCAATTTCCTTAAAGTCCTTGCCTTCTTTTTGCTCCTTGGCGATAAGCTGACATAACCGTGCTTCAAGAGATAACTCGACTCGTTCAAACGAGGTCACCTCATCCCATTTGTCGCGACGTTTCCAGCTATGGATAGTTGATGTTTTCTCGTTGAGCATTTCCGCAATCCGAGCGATCCGGTACCCGTTAAAATACAGGTGCATTGCGTGCTTACGGGGATCAAAATCGGGCGTTGTTTTCATGCCACCAGACTACAGACCCGTCCGTCATTTCTCTGTGTCTGGCCTGTGTGCCAGCCCAGACACAACCGCATTTTATTGTTTCCTCGACATGACAATACAAACTAGTAGGCCATCTGATTCATTGATAATCGGGGCTTACAATGCCGAAGAAATCCAAACCCTTTCGAATCTGTGTGGAAGGTGCAACCACAGACGGGCGCAAGGTTCAGCGCGAATGGCTGACACAGATTGCCGCCAACTATGACCCGCAGACCTACGGTGCGCGTATCAACATGGAACATTACAATTTTTCGTGGAGTCCGCGTTTTGGCGATGTGGAATCGGTTTTTACCGAAGAAATCAAGGACGGTGCGCTGGCGGGCAAGCTGGGGCTGTATGGGATACTTTTACCCACCGATGATCTGGTGGAAATGAACCGTAAGCGTCAAAAGGTTTACACCTCCGCTGAAATCAACCTGGATTTTGCTGACTTCGGCGGGGCGTATCTGGTGGGATTGGCCGTTACTGACAGTCCGGCGAGCCTTGGCACTGAAATGTTGCAGTTTAGCGCTAATGCGACCAATAACCCGCTGAATTCGCGCAAGCAGCACCCGAACAATGTTTTTACTGCCGCGGAAGAAACTTTGCTCGAATTTATTGATTTGTCAGAGGAAACCGAAAAAATCTCTCTCTTTTCCTGTGTACAGATGTTCTTCCAGAAAAAGCAGCAGAGTGATGATACTCGTTTTACCGATATCCATCGGGCCGTCGAACTGTGTGCCCAAGAGCAGCAGGCCACGGTGGAAACTGTAAACACACTTTCTCAACAAATAGGCGAAATAACTGCTATCAAACAGAAGCAGACCGAACTTGAAACCCAGCTTAGTGACTTAAAAACTCAGTTGAGTCAGCAAGACAGCCAGAAAACACACCGACCGGTTTCGCTGGGATCGCTGAACGCCGACACTCCAGTCAGTAAACATCTGACCAACTGTTAATGAAACAACCCCATGAAGAACGAAGCTCGATTTAAATTTAACGCCTTTCTGATGCGTCTGGGTGAAATTTACGGTGTGGACGTGACGGCATTTACAGGCAAGGTAGAAGTCAATCCATCCGTTGCCCAGACGTTGGAAGATGAAATCCAGCAAAGTGCCGATTTTCTGCAAAAAATTAACATGGTTCCCGTCAGCGAACGCCAGTGCTAAGGCAAAGTAAAGCCAGCTTTTTTTCCTCTTTATTTAGAGAATTAAGCAGTTTCAATGAGCACGGGTATATAACATTTCTTAGTGCTTTTTTTGTCAAAACTTACTTAACAATAGTCTTAATGTTTAATTTGTTATTTAGGGCAGTGATCGGGTAGTTGAGATAACTGCCAACAAATGCGGGCTATACTGGCCTCCACATTTGTTAGCTTTATTACTATTGCTTAATGCTTTGAAGTGAGCTGCGGCGTTTTGTCATTGTCGCCGTATAGAATGATCCCTGTCTTTTAGGCCCTTTTTAGGGCTTTTTTTTCAGTCACTTACAATGAATTTCTTTATAAGACAACAATATAAAAAAGTATAAGGGGGTTGGAAAGTATACGGAAGTTTTTGAGTGTGGACGCTCGCCACACTCTCTAGCTTTATTCTACTTCTATCCCATCCTTAAGAGGGTTTAATGTAACGGCATGTTGCAGATAGTCAGGGGTAAGGTGTGCATAGATCATTGTTTGGATTATGCTGGCGTGCCCTAATATCTGTTGTAATGCAATTCCAAGAGGTCTAATGTCCACCATATAACGACCATCACCCCAAATCCTCCAACATATTAGATACCGTAACGCTCAGGTGAGAAACAATAGCCTGTCTCATTAGTGAATAATCCTCCAGGTTTAAAATGTAAGCATCACCATTTTTAAATTCGAACGTGATGCGCCAGTTAGCTCTGACAGTAATCGGATTGTTTTCTTTGAAAACAACGTTGTTGTTATAGGCTAATGTGACAACACAAATGACAACATACTTTGGGACAATAGTGAAAATAGCATTCAGGAACGTTTAACACCTGGAAAACGCATATATTGTTTCAAAGGTTGGCTGATGAGTTCCATTTTCATACTGTGACACTTTCGCTTGTGCTGATTTTTCATCTATCCCAGCCGCAATTCCGAGTTTTTCTTGTGTGATATTTGCACGTAAACGAGCGGATTTTAAGTGTTTGTTAATCATAAAGTTAACCGTCAGTTATTAGAAATGTAGCTGACGATATATTTAACATTTCTTCGTGCTTTTTTTGTCAAAACTTACTTAACAATATTCTTAATGTTTAATTTGTCATTTGGGCAGTGGCCGGGTAGCTGCGATAACGGCCAACAAATGCGGGCTACATTTTATTGAGATCAGCAAGATAAGAAAAGTTCAAAAAGATCCCCCGAATAGCCCAAGAGATTTGTGTAGGAAAGACAGGCCCTTACGGCAGGTTTTTTTTATTGTTGTTATTCTAATCAATCCTGTTTATCTTATTTCATTTAACTTAAGTGGATTTGATTGTTCATTTGTTTTTTGGAAGGGAAATGATATGTCTGGTAATGAAGTAAAAGATAGGCGCCCGATCAAAACACGTAATGCAATATGGGTCGGGAAAACGGCTAGGTGGTTGCAATGTAGGGGGGCGACACCAAATGGCATATCGGTTGCCAGTGTTGTTTTTGCTGTATTAGCTGGGTTGTGTTTTGCGGTTTGTTTTTTGGTTAAACCTTTCTGGCTGACTTCAGTTTTATTGATTGTTGGAGCGCTATCCATTCAAGCCAGGTTAATGTGTAATTTATTAGATGGGATGGTTGCTGTTGAAGGGGGATTAAAGACGGCTGCTGGCGCTGTTTTTAATGATCTTCCCGATCGTATCGCGGATTCTTTTATTCTGATTGGATTGGGATATGGTTTAACACTGTTTCCATTTGCGATTTTTCTTGGCTGTATTGCTGCATTATTGGCTGTTTTGACGGCTTATATTCGTTTATTAGGTGGTACTTGCGGTTTACCTCAGCGTTTCCTTGGCCCAATGGCTAAACAACATCGGATGGCGTTAATGACGGTTGGTGCAATTGTCGCGGCTTTTTTATCTCCGTTATGGGGCCAGTATCTTTTGCTGGCGGTATTAGTCGTTATCACGTTGGGTTGTCTCTGGACATGTATTCGGCGAACCCGAGTTATATTGGGTGAATTACAGGAGAAGGATGCTTGTAATGAATAGATCACAAGAAGTGACATTGGTCAGTAAAGGGATGGGCTCTTTTCTGTCCGTGCTTTGCCGTTTATTAACCGGGGTGAGGATTCGTTGGATTGGGTGTAAGCCCTCGGTCGTTTCCCGGATTTATTATGCCAATCACACTAGTCATTTGGATGGGTTGGTTATTTGGGCCGGATTTCCCCGAGTATTACGCTATCGGGTGCATCCAGTCGCTGCCCGTGATTATTGGAGTAAGACGAGTTTACGCCGGTATTTTATCAATAAAGTTTTTCGATCTGTCCTGATTGATCGCAAAGGGGAGGATGGTTTAAAGGAAAATACGCTTATACCAATGGAGGATGTCTTAAGGCGTGGGGAGTCTTTGATATTATTTCCAGAAGGGACTCGGGGAAGTGGCGAACAAATCAATAAATTTAAAGGTGGTCTGTATTATTTAGCCAAGAAATACCCTGAGGTTGAGCTTATTCCTGTTTATCTGGAAAATTTAAACCGGGTTTTGCCAAAAGGCTCAGCACTTGTTGTGCCGGTTATTTGTTCGGCGACATTTGGCCGACCTTTGGAAAAATTAGGCGAAAAAGAGGAAAAAGCGGATTTTCTACAGCGGGCTCGCTTGGCATTGGAGGCGTTAATACTATGACCATTAATAATAAATTGCTTTTGTTGTTGGGTGGTATGTTTGTGCCGTTAATTATTGCCAGTATTGTTGGGGCAATGCTGGCCTCTAAGTATTCAGCGGAAAGCCATCCGACAATTGAGAATCTGAATGCCCGCATCCGCGGTTGGTGGGGCATGTGCATTGTTTGTGTGTTGTCTGTCATTGTTGGGCCAATCGGTTCAGTTTTATTATTTGCAAGTATGTCATTTTTTGCTTTACGGGAATTTTTCACTTTGACACCAACACGACGAAGTGACCATGAGGCCATGTTCTGGTGTTTCTTTATTTTCATGCCATTGCAATACATTGCTGTTGGTATTGAGTGGTATGGCGTGTTTTCTATTTTCATTCCTGTTTATGTTTTCCTATTTTTACCTGCCCGTATTGCATTGGCTGGGGATACGACGAACTTTCTGGAGCGGACCGCTAAAATACAGTGGGGAATGTTAGTTGCTGTATTCTGTATTAGTCATGCACCTGCTTTATTGATGTTGGATATTCCAGGTTATGAAGGGGAGAACGTCGAATTACTGCTGTTTTTAATGATTGTGGTGCAGATGTCGGATGTTTTGCAGTATGTGTTTGGTAAATTGTTTGGCAAACATCCGATTGTGCCTAAGTTAAGCCCGAATAAAACCGTTGAAGGTTTTGTCGGCGGCATTTTGGCTTCCGTTTTATTGGGAATGTCACTTTACTGGGTAACGCCATTTTCGCCGTGGGAGGCGGGTTTGATGTCGTTGGCGATTACGTTGATGGGTTTTATCGGCGGTTTGTGTATGTCAGCGATAAAACGTGATAGTGGCATCAAAGATTTTGGTGAAATGATTGAAGGTCATGGCGGAATGTTAGACAGGATCGATTCTTTATGTTTTGCCGCCCCAGTATTTTTCCATCTGACACGTTATTTCTATACGTAATAGAAAGAGACTAGCGCAATGAATGAGGGCTATAGGTGATTTATCAGTACTGTGGTGTAGGTTGCCACAGTGCTGGCCTCTTTTTTATTACTGATAAGGCGTATTCCCGATCAGCGTGAGGAGTCGCGGAGCTATAATTAAATTATTTTCAGTTAAATTGATCTCAAAAAGGGACTCATTGTTAATGCAGACTTGGTTTTTTACCGTATTATATGCAGGGTTGAATCAATTCAGCATGCGCTGGGTGATAACAGGTTAAAAAGGCAGGTTTCTGTTTCAGGCAAAGTGATAGCATACGAAGTCCGCCGTTAGCGGGTTTGCAATTATTACATCTACAAGTTTAGAGGTCATCATGATCAACGAGATCAAAAGAATCGGTGTCTTAACGAGTGGCGGTGATGCGCCGGGTATGAATGCGGCTATTCGTGGTGTGGTTCGTGCAGGATTAACCGAAGGGTTAGAGGTTTTCGGTATTTATGATGGCTATCTTGGCTTGTATGAAAACCGCATGAAGAAACTTGATCGTTTCAGTGTATCCGACATGATTAACCGCGGTGGTACTTTTCTGGGTTCAGCCCGTTTCCCTGAGTTCAGGGATGAGAAAGTTCGTGCTATCGCTATTGAGAACATGAAAAGAATCGGTCTGGATGCATTGGTAGTTATTGGCGGTGATGGTTCTTATCTTGGGGCGAAGAAACTGACCGAAGCCGGTTTCCCATGTATCGGTCTGCCAGGTACCATTGATAATGATGTGGCGGGTACGGATTATACCATCGGCTATTTCACCGCGCTGGAAACGGTTGTTGAAGCCATTGACCGTCTGCGTGATACTTCAACTTCCCACAAACGTATTTCCATTGTTGAAGTGATGGGGCGTTATTGCGGTGATCTGACTCTGTCTGCCGCTATTGCAGGGGGGTGTGAGTTTATCGTTTTGCCTGAGGTTTCATTCAGTCGTAATGAACTGGTGGCTGAGATTAAAGCAGGTATTGATAAAGGTAAACGCCATGCGATCGTTGCGATTACCGAGCATGTTTGTGATGTCTATGAACTTGCGCGGCATATCGAAAAAGAGACGCATCATGAAACCCGTGCAACCGTCTTAGGCCATATTCAGCGTGGTGGTTCCCCAGTCGCTTACGACCGTATTCTGGCTTCCCGTATGGGAGCATATTCCATTCAATTGCTGTTGGAAGGTTATGGTGGCCGTTGTGTTGGTATCCAGAACGAGAAACTTGTTCATCATGACATCATTGATGCAGTGCAGAATATGAAACGTGTGTTTAAGCAGGATTGGCTGGAAACGGCAAAAAAGCTCTATTGATCACGCCAATACGAGCAAAGTTGAATCTGTTGCAGCCTCTTTGGAGGCTGTAATTGCTCCTGAGTATATTCCTCTTGCATATAAGTAAATGTTTTTAATTATTTCTGAGTGATAACGCTTTCTGTCAGCCTTGAATTTCATAACAGTTAAAACAGCTTGTGGAGAGATTCAAATGAGAGTCAGATGGCGTGTGGCATTGGCGTTACTGTTGATGTCCAGTAGCAGTGTGTGGGCAAAGAATCTTCAGCTTCTTAATGTTTCCTATGATCCAACCAGAGAGTTATATCAACAATATAATCAGGCTTTCAGTGATTATTGGCAGCAGAAGACTGGGGATAAAGTAACAATCCGGCAATCTCATGGCGGTTCCGGCAAGCAGGCAACGTCTGTCATCAATGGTCTTGAGGCGGATGTGGTGACACTGGCTCTGGCCTATGATGTGGATGCCATTGCTGAGCGTAGCCGGATAGATAAAGGGTGGATTAAGCGTTTACCCGATAATTCTGCTCCCTATACTTCAACAATTGTTTTTCTGGTGCGGAAAGGCAATCCAAAGCAAATTAAAGACTGGTCGGATTTAATTCGTCCTGGTGTAGCTGTTGTGACACCCAATCCAAAAACATCAGGTGGTGCCCGCTGGAATTATCTGGCTGCGTGGGGTTATGGGTTGGCGCATAACGATCAGGATCAGAATAAAGCTAAAGCGTTTGTTAAAGCGCTTTATCAGAATGTTGAAGTGCTGGATTCCGGTGCCAGAGGCGCGACCAATACTTTTGTCGAACGTGGAATTGGTGATGTCTTAATTGCCTGGGAGAATGAAGCTTTATTGGCTATCCATGAGCTTGATAAAGATAAATTCGAAATTGTGACACCCAGCATTTCAATCCTTGCTGAACCGACGGTTTCTGTCGTTGATAAGGTGGTTGATAAACGTGGCAGCCGTCAGTTGGCAACGGAGTATCTGCAATACCTTTACTCTCCTGTTGGGCAGGAGATAGCGGCTAAAAACTATTATCGCCCACGTGATAAAGCGATTGCTGATAAATACCGGGCTATTTTTCCGGAATTAACATTATTTACTGTCGATAAGGTATTCGATGGTTGGGGAAAAGCGCAAAAAGTGCATTTTGTGACTGGCGGTGAATTTGATGAGATTATTCAACGTCAGAAGTGAATAACCGCCGTAGGTGTACGGCGGACAATTATCACTAAAATTTGAATCAGGTTCTTTTCGCTGCTGCGGCGGCTTTTACGATAACTGCAAAAGCGTCAGCTTTTAGAGAAGCGCCGCCAACCAGTGCACCGTCAATATCCGGCTGGGTGAATAATTCAGCCGCGTTACCCGCGTTCACAGAACCACCGTACTGGATAATCACTTGCTCTGCGATTGCCGCGTCTCTCTTCGCAATGTGATCACGAATAAATTTGTGCACAGTCTGAGCTTGCGCTGGCGTTGCTGATTTACCGGTACCAATCGCCCAAACGGGTTCGTAAGCGATTACCGTATCTTGGAAGGCTTCTACACCTAATGTGTTCAGAACAGCATCAATTTGTCTTGCGCATACTGTTTCAGTTTGGCCGGCTTCATTTTCCTGTTCAGTTTCACCGATACACAGAACCGGGATCAGACCTTGTGCTTTAAGAACGGCAAATTTCTTCGCAATGAATTCGTCACTTTCTTTGTGGTAAGTACGGCGTTCAGAGTGGCCGATGATGATGTATTCTGCGCCAATGTTTTTCAGCATTTCAGCGGAAGTTTCACCCGTAAATGCGCCAGACAGATTGACGTCAACATCTTGTGCACCCAGAGCAATGTGGCTGCCAGCCAGCGCTTGTTTAGCTTGAGAGAGGTAAAGTGCTGGTGGCGCGATAGCGACTTCACAGCCCGCAATATGGTTCAGTTCTTTACACAGGCCAGTGATAAGTTCGTTGACCATATGGGTACTGCCATTCAATTTCCAGTTACCCATAACTAATGGATGTCGCATGTTTTTTCCTCCAACCAGAGAATTTTTAAGTAGTGGATTGAATGAAATTCATTCTTGGGATCAATTCGTTAGATCAGTGGTCCACAGTATAGTGATCATTACAAACAATAGCTTTGCTTTTTATCACTAATTTTGATTAGTTTTCTGGTCCAGATAACGACAGCTTAATCGGTTCAATTGCAAAAGTAAGCGTTTTTTCGCTACCGTTTACTACAATATAACGAATGGCACCGATGTTGTGGCTGTAAAATGGCAATTTTTTGCTGTTTTTCAGCAAATTATCAATATTCTCTTTGCTTTGCTCCTGTGAAAGGGTCGGATTAAAGTGGCGCATCAACGTTATCATGTACTGCTCTGTCAGAATTTGATTTTTCTGAGTTTCTGTTTCATTTTCTGATGGCAGTAATGTCAATTGCAGACTTTTGATTTTTTCACTTCCCCGTTCCAATACCGCTGAGGAGTAAAGTTTCTCATTGATTTTGCTGGCTGCCCGTGTCAGTGGCAGATAAATGTCTTTGCCGGTAATGACCCGATACTCGTGTAGTGGCAATGCCGGGTTGCGGCGATTATATTTTTCACGAAACTGCGGAATGGTTTCATCAAAAGAGGGGGCGTTTGGCAAAAGGTAGGCCGCTTGCGCTATGGGGACAGTGGTTTTGGCTTTATCGGCATGGGTTACCAACGGTAAGCCCGCGCTGCTTGCCATTAACGTTATTGCCAGAAATTTATTAATGTCCATTTTCATGTTGCCGCTCGCTTGGGTTAAACTGCACCGAAAAACAGAATACACGATTGGGAGAGAATAGATGACATTACAACAATGGGGTTTTTCATTTAAAGGGCGAATTGGGCGACGGGAATTCTGGATTGGTATCGGTGTTTGTCTGGCCTTGATGTTTGTTATCTTGACTATTCAGGGAATGAGTTTTTTGACCATGTACTATGCTGTTTTTGCGCTGGTTTTGGTGATGTATCCTGCGGCGGCAATGATGGCGAAGCGTTTGCATGATCGCAATAAGCGGGGAGGCTGGTCGTTGCTTTTATTGCTGGCATGGTTGTTGATTGCCGCTGATTGGGGTGGAATGGAACCATTCTGGCAATGGGGGATTGGCCGTTTTATCCCCACATTAATCATCGTTATGATGGTGCTTGATTGCGGTGTATTCCGTGGCACCGATGGGCCAAACCGGTTTGGTGGAGGGGCAGAAAAAGTGGATTTTATTTCTGCCAAAGGTGACTGAAATTACCAGTACTGTTCGCTGGTGATATGCCCTGGTTTGCGGCGCAGGTGTTTTGCCATTCCACGCTGTTCTTTTAGCAGTTGTTGGGTATCTTTCACCATTTGGGGATTACCGCATAGCATAATATGGCTGTTGTCGCTGTTCATCGGCAGCCCGACAGCTGCTTCAAGTTCGCCATTTTCAATCAATGCCGGGATACGGCCAGTCAATGAGCCAGGATTTTGTTCGCGGCTGACAATCGTTTGAATGCGTAATTTGCCGTTGAAGCGCTGAACTAATTGTTCCATTAAGGGCAGATAGCTTAAATCTTGTGTTAGCCTGACTGCATGCACCAATACGATGTTCTCGAATCTGTCCAGATAATCCCCTTGCTGAAGGATTGACAGGTAAGGGCCAATGGCTGTCCCCGTTGAAAGCATCCATAATGTTTTGCAATTCGGTATTTCATCAAGAATAAAAAATCCTGCGGCTTGTTCTGTAACCAATAGGTCATCACCGGGTTGCAGGGCGGCTAACCGTGGGCTGAGTTTGCCTTCAGGAACTGTCACTAAATAGAATTCAAGATTATTATCTGCCGGTGCATTAACGTAAGAGTAGGCCCGTTGAACCCGTTCATTCTCTATTTCCAGCGCCAGTTTAGCGAATTGACCCGCGGTGAACTCTTTAATCGATGCATGCATCCTGATGCTGAATAAGGTATCCGTCCAGTGAATAACTTGTGTAACTTTTCCTGTAATCCAGTTTGCCATTGGCATTTATCTCCTATCCTGAAACCCCGGAACAGTTTGTTTTTATATCGTTATTTTAGTCTATCGATATAGATACCATTATCGATTCTGTGTCATAGGGAAATGAATCCATTTTTTCTTAATATCTGGTTTGAATAGTTGAGGTTATCTTAGTAGATGATAAGAATTTCAGTAGAAAATTCAGAAAACTAACAACTTTCCATGCTATAGATCTTATCTATAAATATGGCGATAAAGTATCAAAAGAATATTCTGAGTCTATCTACGAGATAATAAAAAATCTGTTGATATGAGGTCTTATGCTAGATCTTAATATTCGATTCAGTTTTAAAAGAAAATTTCTGAAAATAGGAAAGAAATAGAATTTTAAAGGGTGGAATTTTCCACCCTTTCTTTATTTTTCTATCAGCAAATCTTAGCTTTTATCTTCCCAGTCTTGCGCCCGGGCAACCGCTTTTTTCCAGCCATTGTATTTGTAATTACGCTCGGTGGTTTCAATACCCGGACGGAATTCTTTTTCAATGGTGGCTTTGCTTTTCACTTCATCCAGATCTTGCCAGTAGCCTACAGCCAATCCTGCGAGGAATGCGGCTCCTAATGCAGTGCTTTCACGCACTATAGGGCGTTCTACGCGGGTACCCAGGATATCTGACTGGAATTGCATCAGGAAGTTATTAGCAACGGCACCTCCATCTACACGCAGGGCTTGCAATCGGGTACCTGCATCCGCTTGCATCGCATCCAATACATCACGGGTCTGATAGGCAATGGATTCCAGCGTTGCACGAATGATGTGATTACTGTTTGTCCCGCGGGTCAGGCCGAAAATGGCACCACGGGCGTAAGGGTCCCAGTAGGGTGCGCCAAGACCGGTAAAAGCGGGAACTACGTACACGCCGTTACTGTTTTTAACTTTAGTGGCAAAGTATTCGGAATCAGCGGCATCGGCAATGAGTTTTAGTTCATCACGCAGCCACTGAATGGAAGCACCACCAACGAAAACCGCACCTTCAAGCGCATAGTTCACTTCTCCTCGGGGACCACAGGCGATGGTTGTCAGCAAACCGTGGTTGGAGCGCACGGCATCTGTACCCGTGTTCATCAGCAGGAAACAGCCTGTTCCGTAGGTGTTTTTCGCCATACCGGGCTGAACACAAAGCTGACCATACAGAGCAGCCTGTTGGTCGCCCGCAATGCCGGCGATAGGGATCCGGGTACCGCCTTTACCGCCGATATTGGTCTGACCATAAATCTCAGAAGAGGCATGGACGGTGGGTAACAGGGCGCGTGGGATGTGTAACTCATCAAGAATATGTTGATCCCACTCCAGATTGTGAATATTGAACAGCATTGTTCGGGATGCGTTGGTGTAATCCGTAACGTGGACACGGCCTTGGGTCATTTTCCATACCAGCCAGGTGTCTACAGTACCAAACAGTAGCTCGCCTTTTTCAGCCCGTTCACGAGCACCGTCAACATGATCCAAAATCCATTTTACTTTGGTACCAGAGAAGTAAGGATCCACGACCAATCCTGTATTCTGGCGAATATATTCTTCCAGCCCCTCTTTCTGTTTCAGTTTGGTACACGCATCCGCAGTACGTCTACATTGCCAAACAATGGCATTGTAGATTGGTTTACCGGTTTCCTTTTCCCAAATAATTGTTGTTTCACGTTGGTTGGTAATGCCAATGCCGGCAATCTGATCAGAACTAATATCCGCTTTCGCTAATACTTCTACCAGCGTTGAGCTTTGGGTTGCCCAGATTTCCATGGGATCATGTTCGACCCAGCCCGGTTTAGGATAAATTTGAGTAAATTCTCTTTGGGAAATAGAGATAATATTGGCGTCGTGATCAAGAATGACTGCCCGGGAGCTGGTTGTTCCCTGATCAAGGGCGACAATGTATTTTTTCTCGATCATATTTTCTGTTGTCATGATAATAACCTGTTCTGGTGATACTCTACTTTAGGCTTTCTTTTTGTTCTGGTCTTTGGTTTTGTGGGCATCAGATGGCAAATGGCGACCAATAAGTTTGCGGTAGCCGAATGCGCCTATAATACCGCCGATAATCGGTGCGGTCAGAGTAACCAGACAGTAAGGGATTTCACGTCCACCAGTCAGGGCGATATCTCCCCAACCTGCCAGATAAGCAACGAGTTTAGGGCCAAAATCACGGGCTGGGTTCAGGGCGAAACCGGTTAATGGGCCAAATGCACCCCCAATAACGGCAATCAGAATACCAATCAGTAACGGAGCCAGAGGTCCGCGCGGAACGCCGTTACCATCGTCAGTCAATGACAGAATCAGACACAGCAGCGCTGCGGCAATGATGACTTCTACCATAAATGCTTGAGAAATAGACAGGGGTGCCATCGGGTAAGTGGAGAATACACCTGCTGTAAACAGGCTTTCAGGGGTGCCGCGAACGATATTATGTACTTGCTCGTAATCAAGGAATACGCTGTAGTACATCATATAGATGATAGCGGCAGCGACAAAACCACCGATCATTTGGGCAATAATAAAAGGAATGACTTTTTTGCTCTCAAAACGGGCAAACAGCCATAAGGCAATGGTCACTGCCGGGTTAAGGTGAGCACCGGAAACACCGGCGGTGAGATAAACCGCCAATGCGACCCCCATCCCCCAAATAATACTGATTTCCCATAAGCCCAGTTGTGCGCCAGCAATACGGGCAGCGGCAACACAACCTACGCCAAAGAAAACCAATAGTGCGGTACCAAGAAACTCAGCGATACATTGTCCGGTTAATGTCGTGCTAGTGGTTTGGCTCATATGTTCTATCCTACGAAGAAGATTTTAGAGTGGTAATTATTATTTTCGCCTTTCAGCATTGAAAGGAGGGTTTTGTAAATTTATCGTTAATGCGCGGAAACGAGAAATAGCGAAATTGAAATGTGTGTGTTGTGTCAACAAAATGAGCAGTTTCGCATTTTTCTGGCGTTTTGCTAAACATTAAAGTGTGAGGCACTTTGTCGTTTTTATCTGATGTGCCGTAAAACCCCGTCCTTCAGAGGATGTCAATTGATAGTTATTTTTCATGTGTTGGGGATGTTGCTAGACAGGGACGCTTCGGCTACATACAATCAGACGATTGCTTATAAGGGGGAACCGAGAATGTCATTTGAAGTTTTTGAAAAGCTGGAAGCCAAGGTTCAGCAGGCGATTGATACTATTACCCTGCTACAAATGGAAATTGAAGAATTAAAAGAAAAAAATAAGTCTTTGTCTCAGGAGATTGAAACCGCCGCTAGCAGCCGTGAGTCTCTGGTTCATGAGAATGAGCAATTAAAACAAGAGCAGCAAGTATGGCAGGAGCGTTTGCGTGTCTTGTTAGGCAAAATGGAAGATGTTCAGTAATTACACATTGCTGGCAGACAAAAAAGGGCGATCCAAAAAATCGCCCTTGGTTTTATACGCTGTCGTTAGATGATCTCTTCATCTTCTTCGCTGTTATCAAGTGCCAATGGTTCTTCGGATAGAATGATTCCCGTATTGTCAGCATACAGATAATCGCCAGAGAAGAAGGTGACACTACCGAAATTTACCCGGATATCGCTTGCACCGGTTCCTTCATCACGGCAGCCAGCAGGGATGGCCGCTATAGCCTGAATACCAAGGTCGAGCTCTGCCAACTGGTCAACCTGACGTACTGCACCGTAAATGACAATGCCTTCCCATCCATTTTGCACAGCGAGTTGTGCCAGTTCTGCGTCAATCAATGCCTGACGTACAGAACCACCACCATCTATCAGTAAAATGCGGCCGTGACCGTTGTCTTCAAGCAGGTCGTAAATTAACCCGTTGTCTTCAAAGCATTTAACTGTGATGATTTGACCACCAAATGAAGTACGCCCACCAAAATTGGAGAACATAGGTTCTACTACATTGACTTCTTCTTGATAGATGTCACAAAGCTCGGAAGTATCATATTTCATAGGATTTACGTCTGGTTAAGGTATGGAACAGTAAGTATATCCCTTTCAGGCTGATGTTAGCAAAATCATCAATAACTAAGCATAAGTCCAGCCGAAAACAGAATGTTGGTCAGCAATGCCGCTTTAACCATGTGTTCCAACATTGGTCGCATACCTTCTGGTGTGGGTTCGTTAAGCACATACCACATGTGTTTGATCAACAAAGGTGACGCGAGCAGGAACAGCCAACCGGACCAGCCTGGTAGGTTTTGTATGGTAAACAATACTAAGCAGAAGATTGCTCCGATGATGAGACAGGCATGATAATAGCGGGCTTTGTGGGGGCCGAGACGGACAGCAAGGGTGTTTTTACCATTCCGTTTGTCATCTTCAATATCACGTAAGTTATTAATGTTTAAAACAGCAGCGGAAAGAAGACCACAAGCGGTTGCCGGCAGCATGACAATCGAGTCAAAAAAACCCGCTTGAAGATAATAAGCCCCGGCAACACTTAACCAGCCAAAGAATATCAGTACGGAAATATCACCAAGCCCTATATAGCCATAGGGTTTTGCGCCGACTGTATAGGTAATTGCGGCAACAATTGCTAGCAGACCAAGGACCAGAAAACCTAATATGTCCCTGGGTTCTTCACAGGCAACGGCAATGAGGGCAATTCCAGACAGGCAAGCCAACAGCACAGTAATCTTCAGCGCTTTTTTCATTTGTGAGGCGGTGATAACGCCTTTTTGCATACCGCGTAGTGGCCCGATACGTTTTTCCGTATCACTTCCATTGATAACATCACCATAATCATTGGCGAGATTGGACAGGATTTGCAATATTGCTGCTGTTAACAGAGCCAGTAAGGCAACAGGCAACTTGAAATGCCCTGTCCAGACAGCAAGAGCGGAGCCGGTAATAATGGCTGCAAGGGCGAGTGGCAACGTTTTAGGGCGCAAACTCTCCAGCCATGCTTGAGTTTGACTGACGGAAGTTGGTGAGGTCATTTCTACGTTAACTTCCTTCTTTAAATGTTGTAAAAAATAAATGGGAGGCAAGCCTCCCATCAATAATTATAGCGGATAAGAAACCGTATATTCCGATTATAGGATAAATCGGCTCAGATCTTCATTTGCAACTAACTCATCTAAATGTTCTTTGACGTAATCGGCATTGATATCAACTGATTGACCAGGACGTTCGCTGGCGTCAAAAGAGATATCTTCCATCAGTCGCTCGAGAACAGTATGCAAGCGACGAGCACCGATATTTTCGGTTGATTCATTTACCTGCCATGCTGATTCAGCGATTTTGCGGATGCCATCAGTGGTGAAGCTGATGTTCATTCCTTCTGTTGCCATCAGGGCTTTGTATTGTTCCGTTAGGGATGCATTGGGTTCAGTCAGAATACGCTCAAAATCTTCTGTGGTTAATGCCTGTAATTCCACACGGATTGGCAGACGCCCTTGTAATTCAGGGATCAGATCAGAAGGGCTAGAAACCTGGAATGCGCCGGAGGCGATAAACAGGATATGGTCTGTTTTTACCATACCGTGTTTGGTGGATACCGTACAGCCTTCCACCAGTGGCAACAGGTCACGCTGAACTCCTTCACGGGAAATGTCAGGGCCTGAAGTCTGGCCGCGTTTACAGATTTTGTCGATTTCATCAATGAAGACGATACCGTGCTGTTCAACCGAATCAATGGCCTGTTGTTTCAATTCTTCCGGATTAACCAGTTTAGCGGCTTCTTCTTCCACCAGCAGTTTGAAAGCATCTTTGATTTTCAGCTTACGGGATTTATGTTTCTGACCGGCAAGGTTCTGGAACATGGATTGCAACTGATTAGTCATCTCTTCCATGCCAGGAGGTGCCATGATCTCTACGCCCACGGGTGTGGTAGCAAGATCGATCTCGATTTCTTTATCATCAAGTTGACCTTCACGTAACTTCTTACGGAATGCCTGACGAGCAGCTGAGGGCTCAGATTGCGCCTCCGCTTGTCCCCAGTTATTTTTTGCCGGTGGGATCAAGGCATCCAGAATGCGCTCTTCTGCCAATTCTTCAGCTCGGTAACGGTTTTTTTCAATGGATTGCAGACGAACAATTTTAACCGCCGCATCGGTCAGATCACGGATGATAGAATCGACTTCTTTACCAACATAGCCAACTTCGGTGAATTTTGTCGCTTCAACTTTGATGAATGGTGCGTTCGCCAGTTTTGCCAGCCGTCGGGCGATTTCGGTTTTACCGACACCTGTTGGGCCAATCATCAGAATATTTTTAGGCGTCACTTCATAACGCAGCATTTCATTTAGCTGCATACGACGCCAGCGGTTACGGAGTGCGATAGCTACAGCGCGTTTCGCTTTGTCCTGACCAATGATGTGGTTGTCAAGTTCGCTGACAATTTCGCGTGGAGTCATTTCAGACATACTATCTACCCTTACGCTTTTGAAGGAAGTTCTTCGAAGTTGTGATTATGGTTGGTGTAAATACAGATATCACCGGCAATTGTCAGTGCTTTCTCTGCAATTTCTTTGGCACTGAGATCGGTATTTTCCAGCATTGCCCGTGCAGCGGATTGCGCGTATGGACCACCGGAACCAATGGCAATCAGGTCATTTTCCGGCTGAATGACATCGCCGTTACCTGTAATGATCAGGGAGGTATTTTCATCTGCGACTGCCAACAATGCTTCCAGTTTGCGTAGCATGCGGTCAGTCCGCCAGTCTTTGGCAAGCTCAACGGCTGCCTTGGTCAGATGCCCTTGATGCATTTCAAGTTTACGTTCAAACAGTTCAAACAGAGTAAAAGCGTCTGCTGTACCGCCAGCAAAACCCGCGATGACTTTGTCATTATAGAGGCGGCGAACTTTGCGGACATTGCCTTTCATGACGGTATTACCCATCGTTGCCTGTCCATCACCACCGATTACGACTTGGCCGTTACGGCGAACACTTACGATTGTAGTCACGAGTAAGCCCTTGGTTACAAAAATAGATAAATGTGACGCACGGTACTTTCGACAGTGTATATGGCTATCGAAAATACCGTGTGCACGGTGTTAGCAGTATAAATGGGGGAGAATTATCATTTTTCAACCCCCAGTAACACGGAGAATACAACCCGGTACGCCAGCGCCTTTCAGGCGTTCCTGCATTTTTCCTGCGGTGCTTTTACTGTAAGGGCCAAGAATGACGCGATGCCAGCCGCCTCCCGTTGTGATTTGGCTTTCAATACCCGCAAATGCCAGGCTGGCGCGTACTGACTCAGCCTGGGCCATATTGCGAAATGAACCACATTGCAAAATCATACGTTGTGCATTTTCTGCTGGTTTAGGCTTGCTGGTTTCAGCTGTTGGCGGTGTGTATGGCTGAACTGGCTGAGTTTGTATTTGTTGTTGTGGCAATGTTTGCTGAGGTTGTGGTCTTGTTTCCAGTGGTTGTTGCGTCTCCGTTGATGGTTTGATGATGACTTGTGAACGCGGCACTTGAACGCCATTGTATGGAACTTCTGGCAGTGAAATCGCTGGTTGACGCATATCTGCTTGCATTTGTTCAAGTAATTGCCGTTGTTCTGCGGTCAACTGAGTGCGTGAATTTGTCTGCCCACCGGATGATGGCTCACGTGGTGTCGCGATACCAACAGGGCGGTTTTCCAATTCTTTGATATAGCGCCAGCGCTCTTCTGGTTTCGGCGGTAAGCCATTATTTTGCTGAGGATGTTTTGGTAGTACGTCTGGAGCGCTTTCTTGTCGATTGTGGGTAATAAAATAGAGGCCACCAATAAAGATAATAACCAATGCTACCGCGACTGCCAGAGTGGTTTTTGGCAGACCTTGGGACTGGTGTTTTTTCTTATCGGTATTTTTACGGCGGGTTGAACGCCCGCGACTCACATAATCTCGTTGTGCCACTGTCTAATTCGCTGAGTTATTTAAATAAAAGGAAATAAACGACATGTTACTTAACCTGGCGTTATTTGCCTAGCTTTTAGGCGAATAGGTGCTTTGCCGAATGATTAATTCAGATTCCAGTAACTGGGAACCGCCAAATGTTGTATGGCCCTGGATTTGATCCAGTAATAATAGCATTGCTTTTTGACCAATCTCATAACGGGGCTGCCCAACGGTTGTCAATGGTGGATCGCTGTACATAGCCAGACTTAAGTTGTCGAACCCAATGATTGATAAATCTTGCGGTATTCTTAAGCCCATTCTCTTAGCCTGCCACATAGCACCAATCGCTATTACATCGCTGTGGCAGAAAATGGCTGTTGGGGGTTCTGGCAGAGACATCAGCTGTTTGGTCAGCTTTGCACCACTTTCATGGGTAAAGTTACCTTGGACGATATAATCTTCACGGATTGGTCCGCCAGAGCGACGCAATGCCTGAATATATCCCTGAAGGCGGTAGCGGCAAATCAGGGTATCTTCCGGCCCGGAGAGACAGGCAATGTGTTTATGCCCCAGTGTTTGCAGGTAATGGGTAGCATTGAATGCTGCGGTCAGGTTATCAATGTGAATAGTCGGCAGTTCCAGTTCTGGTACAAATTCGTTTGCCATGACCATAGGGGGCAGGTTTTTTTGTTCTTCTTTACTGGCATCAAATGGGATATTGGAACCAAGCAGCAACAGGCCATCAATTTGTTTGGTGACAATCAGGTTGAGAAAGGCGTGTTGCTGTTTTTGCTGATGTTGATAATCACCGATTAAAACCAGATAACCCTGTTGCGTTGCCGCTTCTTCAATACCGCAAATCACATCAGTGAAAAAGGGATCACTGATATTCGGCACGATGACTAAAACCGTTTTCGATTCACTGCGTTTAAGATTACGGGATAGATTATTTGGGTAATAACCCACAGCCAGTACAGCTTGTTCCACTTTTTGTCGTGTCTGGGAAGAAACTTTTTCTGGATTCATGAGTGTTCTTGATACTGTTGCGGTAGAAACGCCAGCCACTTCAGCGACATCTTTCATCGTTGCGGAGGTGCCATTCTTTTTCTGCTCCAAAACTCACTCCTCATTTCCTGACTGATTAGTTAAACGATTGTCATTTTCTGGTTGCCGGGAGACCGTCAGTGACTTTAAGAAAGTCACGACATTTGGTTTAAGGTGATGACAATGTTATTAAGGGACCATTCTAAACAGTTTGGCAAATTCGTTTATTCCTTAGTTTGCAAAAAAGTATGATATGAATCATTTATTCGATATGGCTCGCAAATTAGTGAATAATTTTTTATTGATTAAGGATGACTCAGGGTGATTTTACTCAATTGTTAATAGAAGTATGCTTAATCTAACAAAGTTATATGTTTTAAAATAAGGATGATTAATCACTAACCATCCGTTGGGTCAACATCAATATTCCATTTCACTTTCCGGGTTTGCGGCAGAGCCATTATTTGTGAATAAACCATCGTCATGATTTTTTGTAAAAAAATTCTGGATGGATGTTGAATCAATAGTTGCCAGCGGTAACGACCATTTCTTTTTGCCTGTAATGCGGGAACCGGCCCCATTATCCATAAGTTATCCTCCCGCAGAGGATGATTTTCAAAAAGCAGACGCAATTGCTGTAAAAAAGAGGGGGCTTGCTGATTATCGTGATCTTCTGACCGCAAGATAATATGGCTGGTAAATGGCGGCAGAAAGACACTTTGACGTTCATCCATCGCCTGAGTTGCGAAAGCGTCGTAACCTTTATTCAGCAAAATTTGCAGTAACGGATGGTCAGGATGATGAGTTTGGAGAACCACTTCTCCCTGTTTACCTGCCCGGCCGGCACGACCAGAAACTTGCGTATAAAGCTGTGCGAAGCGTTCTGCTGCCCGGAAATCTGCTGAGAACAGGGCACCGTCAACATCCAGCAAAGCGACCAGTGTGACATCGGGGAAATGGTGGCCTTTTGCCAGCATTTGGGTACCAATCAGTATACGGGCACCACCGGCGTGAATGTCGGCCAGTTGTTGTTCCAGCGTTCCTTTGCGGCTGGTGGTATCCCGGTCAATGCGGGTAACCGATACATCAGGGAACAATGCTGTAATACCGTCTTCAAGTTGCTCTGTGCCAAGGCCAACAGGTTGAAGATGAGTAGAACCGCATTGTGGACACTGACGGGGAACCGGGCGTTGGCTGTCACAATGATGGCAACGCAACTGACGATAGTGCTGATGTAAGGTGTAATAATGGTCACAGCGTTGGCACTCTGCAATCCAGCCACATTCATGGCAGAGCAGAGCAGGTGAGTAACCGCGGCGGTTGAGAAACAGCATTACCTGATTATCGGCTTTCAGGTGTTCTTCAATGCGCTTTATCAGTGGTTGAGATAACCCGACTTTGAGTGGCAAGCCTTTTAAATCCAACAGATGTTGAGTTGCTGGCTGGGCATGACCTGCACGTTTGGATAATGTTAGCTGGCGGTATTTGCCCTGTTGCACATTATAAAGTGTCTCCAGTGCCGGAGTTGCAGAGCCCATAATCACCGGGATATTCTCTTTTTTTGCTCTGAATACCGCTAAATCACGAGCATGGTAACGCCAGCCCTCCTGTTGTTTGTAAGAACTGTCGTGTTCTTCATCGATAATGATGACGCCAAGGCAGGCAAAGGGGGTAAATAAAGCTGAACGTGTACCGATGACAATTGCGTTCTCACCACGTTGTGCCCGTAACCATACAGCAAGGCGTTCACTGTCATTCAGGGCTGAATGAAGAACATCAACCGGAGCATTGAAGCGTTCTCTGAAACGACGGATTGTTTGTGGTGTCAGGCCAATTTCCGGTACAAGTATCAGCGCTTGTTGACCTTGAGCCAGAATATTTTCCAGCACACTGAGATAAACTTCTGTTTTACCTGATCCGGTAATACCGGCCAGTAACCAAGGGGAAAATTGCTGGTCCTCCGCACGGATAGCACCAACTGCTGTGGCTTGTTCTGTATTCAATTTCAGGTGTTCACCGGTGATTTGGAAATGATGTCGCCAGTTCTGAGATTCAGGTTGTACCGGGTATAAATCAATAAGTGACTTCTTTTTGAGTGACTGGAAGGCACTTTCGCTTAATTCCAGCTCTGTAATCTGATGGCGGTATATCGCTTTCCGGCGCAGTGCTGCCAGCACTTGTTGCTGTTTTGGTGAGCGTTTCAATTGCGCCAAGGGTATTTCAGCCCCCGCCGGCGTCAGTTGCCATTGCCAGAGCGGGGCAGATTCAGCGGGCTTTCCTTGACGAAGCAGTATCGGCAATGCATGGAACAGCACTTCTCCGATGGGATAATGGTAATAGCTGGATGCCCAGAGTAATAATTGCCAGAGATCTTCTGAAAACAGGGAGTGAGTATCGAGAATCGATTCTATTGATTTCAGTTGTTCTGTTGGAATATCACTGCTATCAGTGGTGCCTGTGACGATACCAATTGCCTTGCGGTTGCCAAATGGGACGGCTACTCGCATCCCTGCAACAGGGAATTGATTCTCTGTGGGCAACAGATAATCAAAAGAGCGGGCAAGGGGGATAGGCAGGGCAACCTGAACAACAGCCATAAAATTATTCCTGGCAATCAATAAATAAAGTAAAAATTGCCTATAGAGTATCATAGACAATCAACGGATTTCATTGCGGGGTAGGCAGATATTCTGTATGATCCGCCGCCTTTGGTACAAAAGATACCAAACTTATTTTATCAACACGACGTGTGGTGTCTGGCGGCAACAGGGCTGGATAGCGACACGGCCTTAACAGAGGTTATCCCATGAGAAAAGATATTCATCCTAAATATGAAGCAGTTACTGCAACTTGTTCTTGCGGTAATGTAATGCAGATCAAATCTACCGTTAATCACGCGCTGAACTTGGACGTATGTGGCCAATGCCACCCATTCTATACTGGTAAACAACGTGATGTTGCTACCGGTGGTCGTGTTGATCGCTTCAACAAACGTTTCAATGTTCCAGGTGTTGGCAAGTAATTGCCAAATTGTGTCTGCTTATAAAGCAGATCAACTGGTACGAACAAACGCCCGATGTTTTGCATCGGGCGTTTTGTATTTAAATCGGCCATTCTGTATTTTAATAGAGTAAAAACCCCTGAATTTTGCAGGAGGTTTCGTTATGCCATTATCAATATTCCCAAGTATCGGGATCAATGCCTAATTCCCGCATGATCCCTTTGGCAGCCTCTGGGATTTCGTCATTACGCTCTTTGCGTAAATCAGCGTCATCGGGCAGTGGTTGCCCGGTAAATGCATGCAGGAATGCTTCACACAGCAATTCACTGTTAGTTGCGTGACGCAGGTTATTTACCTGGCGGCGGGTGCGCTCATCAGTGAGGATCTTCAACACTTTCAAAGGAATTGAAACTGTGATTTTCTTCACCTGTTCGCTTTTTTTGCCATGTTCAGCATAAGGGCTGACATATTCACCGTTCCACTCAGCCATGGGGTACCTTAAATAGTCGTGAAATCATAAAAGTAAGCCGGATAATAGAACCCGCTTTCGTTGCAAAATATTGCCATTTTATCGTGATTTCCTTATCAATTATACAGTTATAGTATATGCGATAAATTAATGACGACTAATAATAAAAGCAGCATAGTTGTAATGGATAATTATCCCATTACTTAATCTAACCGTAAAGAGGTTTAGATGTCTAGATGTGTTGACGTCCATTGTGGTGGCAGGTATTCTTCCCTGACTCGAATTTATGACAGGCAGTGGTGACTGATATGACACGCAAACAGGCAACAATAGCAGTTCGCAGTGGGCTGAATAATGATGAGCAGTATGGCTGTGTTGTTCCGCCTATTTATCTTTCCAGTACATATAATTTTACAGATTTCAATCAACCGAGAACACATGATTATTCCCGGAGGGGTAATCCAGGTCGCGATATGGTGCAGAGGGTATTGGCTGAACTGGAGGGGGGAATAGGTGCTGTTATGACTAGCAGCGGCATGTCAGCGATTCACCTGTTGTGCACGGTTTTTCTTAAGCCGGGCGATCTGTTGGTTGCTCCCCATGACTGTTATGGCGGCAGCTACCGCTTGTTTGACAGCCAGAGTAAACGCGGTGCTTATGAAGTGGCGTTTGTTGATCAGAGTGATGAACAGGCGTTAAAACACGTACTATCCAGAAAGCCAAAGTTGGTATTAATTGAAACGCCAAGTAACCCTTTATTGCGTATCGTGGATATTGCCCATATATGCCAGCTTTCCCATGAGGTTGGTGCGACAGTGATTGTTGATAACACTTTCTTGAGTCCTGTATTACAAAAACCGCTGGCATTGGGGGCAGATCTGGTTGTTCATTCCTGTACTAAATATCTTAACGGACATTCTGATGTTATTGCCGGTGCCATTATTGCAAAGGATGAAGATATTGCGACGGAGCTTGCCTGGTGGGCGAATAATATTGGTGTAACCGGTGCGGCGTTTGATAGTTATCTTCTGTTGCGTGGGATGCGTACTTTATCGCCACGGATCCTTTTACAGCAAAATAATGCGCGGGAAATTGTGAATTATCTTCAACAGCAACCGTTAGTGAAGAAACTTTTTTATCCTGCTTTGAAAGATCATCCAGGGCATGAAATTGCCTGTAAGCAACAGTCCGGTTTTGGCGCAATGATAAGTTTTGAGTTAGATGGCAATGAATCGGCAATACGCTGTTTTCTGTCTGAGTTGAAATTATTTACTTTGGCGGAATCATTGGGAGGTGTGGAAACGTTGATTTCCCATACTGCTACTATGACTCATGCGGGAATGTCAGAACAGGCAAGGGCAGAAGCGGGTATTACGGATTCACTGTTGCGTGTTTCTGTGGGTATTGAAGATAGTCAGGATTTAATCGCTGATTTGGAAAATGCATTTCAGGCAGTAGTAAAGGAGTGACCATGAGTGCACTGGCAGTAGCAGGGGCGGAAAATGGCCGCCAATTACATAAGTTTGGTGGAAGCAGTCTTGCGGATGTGAAATGTTATCAACGAGTCGCCAAGATTATGGCTAATTATAGCCAACCTGGTGATTTGATGGTGGTATCCGCGGCAGGCAGTACAACCAACCAGTTAATTAACTGGCTTAAACTCAGCCAGAATGACCGTATTTCTGCCCATCAGGTACAGCAGGTTTTGCGCCGTTACCAGCAGGATCTTATCAGAGGTTTGCTGCCTGAAACTGTTGCTGAAGAATTGGTGAAGCGTTTTATTGCCGATCTTGAAAGGTTGAGTGCATTACTGGATAAACCGGTGAGTGATGTGACATATGCAGAAGTCGTGGGGCACGGAGAGATCTGGTCTGCTCGTTTGATGTCTGCGGTACTTGAAGCTCAGGGTATCCCCAGTGACTGGGTGGATGCCCGTCAGTTTTTACGCGCGGAACGGGCGGCTCAACCCCAAGTTGATGTTGACCTTTCTCAGCCATTACTGAATCAGCTATTGACTCAAAATCTTAATAAGCGACTGGTTGTCACGGGGTTTATCTCCAGTAATCATGATGGAGAAACGGTTTTACTGGGGCGAAATGGCAGTGACTATTCTGCAACGCAGGTTGGTGCTCTGGCAGGGGCTAAACGGGTAACCATCTGGAGTGATGTCGCCGGTGTTTACAGCGCCGATCCGAGAAAAGTAAAAGACGCCTGTCTGTTACCTTTATTACGTCTGGATGAAGCAAGTGAGCTTGCTCGTCTTGCAGCACCTGTGTTGCATACCCGTACCTTACAGCCTGTTTCTGTCAGTGATATTGATTTACTGCTGCGTTGCAGCTACCAGCCGGAGCAGGGCTCCACCCGTATTGAAAGGGTGTTGGCTTCCGGGACTGGGGCAAAAATTGTCACCAGCCATGATGAAGTTTGCCTGATTGAGTTGCATGTGGCTGCTCATAATGATTTCAAACAGATATATAAAGATATTGATCTGTTGTTAAAACGGGGACAAATTCGCCCACTGGCAACCGGTATCCATCCAGACTGTAATCTGATTCAGCTCTGTTACACTTCCGAAGTGATGAATAGCGCACTGGAGGTTTTGCAAGATGCTGCGCTGCCGGGGAAACTTTCCCTGAGAGAAGGATTGGCGCTGGTAGCGCTGGTTGGGGCGGGTGTCTGTAAGAATCCATTGCATTGCCATCGTTTTTATCAGCAGCTTAAAGATCAACCGGTGGAATTTATTTGGCACGCAGAGGATGGAATCAGTCTTGTCGCTGTGTTGCGGACCAATCAGACGGAACATGTGATTCAGGGGCTGCATCAGAGTTTATTCCGTGCTGAAAAGCGAATTGGCCTGATTTTGTTTGGTAAAGGGAATATTGGCTCCCGTTGGTTGGAGTTATTTGCCCGTGAGCAGAAAAATATTTCTGCCCGCAGTGATTTTGAATTTATTCTGGCAGGAGTGGCGGATAGTCGCCGGAGTTTACTCGACTATCAGGGGATTAATGCCAGCCGGGCATTAGCTTTCTTTGATGCTGAAGCCACAGAGCATGATGTTGATGAGTTGTTCCTGTGGATGCGGGCACATCCTTATGACGATCTGGTGATCCTGGATGTGACTGCCAGTGAAGAACTGGCGCGATGTTACAGTGATTTTGCCAGTTATGGTTTCCATGTTATCAGTGCCAATAAAATTGCTGGTGCTTCCAGTAGTAACGATTATCGTCTTATCCGTGATGCATTTGCCAAAACCGGTCGTCATTGGTTTTACAACGCAACTGTTGGCGCAGGCTTACCGATCAACCATACAGTGAGAGACTTACGGGAGAGTGGCGATACCATTTTGTCCATCAGTGGTATTTTCTCCGGGACGCTATCTTGGCTGTTTCTGCAATTTGATGGTTCAGTACCATTCAGTGATTTGGTTGAACAGGCGTGGCAACAGGGATTGACTGAACCTGATCCACGTATTGATCTGTCTGGTCAGGATGTCATGCGTAAACTGATTATCCTCGCCCGTGAAGCTGGCTATGAGATTGAGCCAGAGCAGGTGCGTGTTGAGTCATTAGTTCCGAAAGAAGCGGCATTAGGTTCTATTGAGCAGTTCTTTGATAACAGCGGTGCTATCAATGAGCAAATGGTGCAACGATTGGCTGCGGCACAGGAAATGGGCATGGTATTGCGCTATGTTGCCCGTTTTGATGCGAATGGTAAGGCGAAAGTCGGTGTTGAGGCGGTACGTCCCGATCACCCATTGGCTTCCTTGTTACCGTGCGACAATGTATTTGCGATTGAGAGCCGTTGGTATCGTGATAATCCGCTGGTGATCCGTGGGCCGGGTGCCGGTCGTGATGTCACAGCCGGCGCGATTCAGTCTGATCTTAACCGTTTGTCACAACTGCTTTAGGTTGCAAAATTCCCACTTGTTAGCTGATGCAATTTCCTTCGCTTAGATATTTGAGGTAACGAGAGGAAGGGCGTTCTGGTAAAGACACCCTTCTTCATCGCTGTCTTGGGTACCTTGATCTGCCAAATTGGTATAAACAGCGCCAAATATTTCTTGATGAATTTTTTTCCGATTCAGGATGAATATTGCTCACCATTTTAACTCAAATTTATTGTTGACTAAAAAATCCCAATCCTTCATCTTATTTAGACGTCTAAACGTATAGGTGTTTAGATGTTTAAATAGAAATAATTGGCAAATTATAAGACAGGAAATTATTCCGCTTGTTAACGAGGTACAGGGTATGAGTTTTTTTCACGCTAATCAGCGAGAAGCGCTGAATCAGAATCTGGCTGAACTGGAAGGACAGATCCGTGTTTCATTTGAATTCTTTCCACCGCGTACAGTCGAGATGGAAAAAACCCTGTGGAAATCCATTGGTCGTCTGAGCACCCTTAAGCCTACATTTGTTTCCGTTACTTATGGGGCTAACTCTGGTGAACGTGACCGAACCCATAGCATTATCAAAGGAATAAAAGAGAAAACCGGTCTTGAGGCTGCTCCGCACCTCACCTGTATTGATGCCAGTCGGGATGAATTATGCGAAATCGCCCGTGATTATTGGAATAATGGAATTCGCCATATTGTGGCTTTGCGGGGTGATTTACCTGATAGCAGTGAAAAACCCAAAATGTATGGTGCTGATCTGGTTGAATTACTTAAGAAAGAAGCTGATTTTGATATTTCAGTGGCTGCTTACCCTGAAGTTCATCCTGAAGCGAAAAATTCTCAGGCTGATCTGATTTGCCTGAAACGAAAGATTGATGCGGGTGCGAACCGGGCAATTACTCAATTCTTCTTTGATGTGGAAAGTTATCTGCGTTTTCGTGACCGCTGTGTTGCTGCCGGAATTGATGTGGAAATCGTACCGGGTATTCTGCCAGTATCCAACTTCCGTCAGCTGAAACGTTTTGCGACAATGACCAATGTTCGTATTCCAAGCTGGATGACCAGAATGTTTGAGGGGCTGGATGATGACCCTGAGAGCTCTAATCTGGTTGGCGCTTCTATCGCAATGGATATGGTGAAAATTTTAAGTCGTGAAGGTGTGAAAGATTTTCATTTTTATACCTTAAACCGTGCGGAACTGAGTTATGCAATTTGTCATACTCTGGGTGTTCGTCCTTAATCATTGGCTCTTATTAAGAAATGTCGCTTAGTAAGAGCATATTTTTCCCGGTGTATTGCTATGAATAGTAAATTCTTATTATTTTTATGAATATTAAGGTTAATATATTTTTAATATTTAATTTTATAGAGTTGAAAGAATAAAAGAGTTTTAATGTTAGTAAATAATTCATTGTTATCAATTAAATTATTAAATATAAACTATAGTAAACGATTACTATGGTTATCATAATTTTAATAATATCTTTTCACATGATTATCTCTCTTTAATCTCTGGTCAGTAGATTCATTATTTCGTATTAACCTCCCGCATTTTGCTAAACATTAACAGTCACCATATCATTTTTTGACATTCTAACGTAAAAAAATATGTTTGTAGCCTCCCTTCCTGGCTGATAAATATATTTCTAATGCCTGATGTAATTATGTGGAATTTTGTCGTATTCACTATTTCATACCAGAAAAATTAGAGGATAAACCCGCTCTCTGGGTGTTTCCAGACGATAGTATTCCAATAATACTTGTCTACATTTTTCTGAGCCTAATCTGCTAATACCACACATTTGTAGTTGGTTTCTGTTTGCCAGCTGCAATAACACTATCAATGAGAGACAATTATGAACAATTCATTCTCAAGCACTATCAATACTATTTGTCAGAAACTGCAATTAACTTGTCCGGCGGAAATTGCATTGTACTCCTTTGATACTTTCCGAGAAAAAACTCGGGAAATGGTTAACTGGGGAGAGGCAAAACGAATTTATGAAATGGCACAAGCAGAACAGGATAAGAACCTGCTTCATGAAAAACGTATTTTTGCCTACGCTAACCCGCTGCTGAAAAGTGCTGTTCGGTTAGGTACCCGACAAATGCTGGCTTTTACACAAGGTTATAGTGATTTGTTTGGTAATCGTGCTGATAGTTATGCTGCGCCAGGCTCTGTGGCATCTATGTTCTCGCCGGCGGCTTATTTAACCGAATTGTATCGTGAAGCCAGAAATCTGCATGACAGTACCTCAATTTATTACCTGGATAAACGTCGCCCAGATTTAGCAAGCTTAATGCTCAGTCAGAAAAATATGGATGAGGAGATTTCAACGCTGACTCTCTCTAATGAATTGTGTCTTGCCGGGATCGAAACAAAAACAGGAAAATCACAAGATGAAGTCATGGATATGCTCTCTACTTATCGTTTAAGTGGAGAAACACCTTATCATCACGCTTACGAAACCGTTCGTGAAATCGTTCATGAACGTGACCCAGGGCTCCGTCATTTATCACAGGCACCCATTGTTGCCAAGAAAATTGATCCAGTGACTTTATTGGGTATCAGTTCTCATATTTCTCCAGAGCTCTATAAGTTGCTAATTGAGGAGATCCCAGAAAAAGATGAAGCCAAACTTGATGCGCTTTATACAACAAACTTTGGGGATATCACAACCGCTCAACTTATGTCTCCGAGTTACCTGGCTCGGTATTATGGTGTTCCACCGGAAGAGATTGCCTATGTTACTACTTCGTTATCACACGTTGGATATAGCAGTGATATTCTGATCGTACCGTTGGTTAATAATACCGGCAAAATGGAAGTGGTTCGTGTGACCCGAACACCATCGGATAATTACGCGGGCCAAACTAATTATATTGAGTTGTATCCGCAAGGTAATGACAATTATCTGATTAAATACAACCTAAGTGATAGTTTGGGTCTGGATGATTTTTATCTGCGATATAAAGATGGCACCTCTGATTGGATTGAAATTGCCCATAATCCTCACCCTGGTATGTCTGTAAATCAGGAGTATGAATCACAGGCGACAATTAAACGTAATAACCTTGGAGATATGCTCAGTATAGGATTAGAAAGATGGCATGGAGGCAATTATCATTTTGCCGCCGCCAATTTTAAAATTGACCAGTATTCCGCGAAAGCCTTCCTGCTTAAAATGAATAAGGTTATTCGTTTGCTAAAAGCCACCAGCCTCTCTTTTGCTACATTGGAGCGCATTGTTGATAGCGCCAATAACACTAAATCAATCACTGTTGATGTATTAAACAAGGTCTATCGGGTTAAGTTCTACGTTGAACGTTATGATATTAGTGAAGAGACGGCTGCTATTCTGGCTAATATTAATATTTCCCAGCAAGCTGTTCTCAATCAGTTCAGCCAGTTTGAACAACTGTTCAATAATCCACCGCTTAATGGCATTCGCTATGAAATCAGTGAGGACGGCACCAAACACCTCCCTAATCCTGACTTGAATCTTAAACCGGACAGCATCGGTGATGATCAGCGTAAGGCCGTGTTAAAACGCGCGTTTCAGGTTAATGCTAGTGAGTTGTATCAGATGTTACTGATCACTGATCGTAAAGAAGACGGCGTGATAAAAAATAACTTGGAGAATCTGTCCGATTTGTATTTGGTTAGCTTGCTGGCACAGGTTCATAACCTGACTATTGCTGAGTTGAATACCTTGTTGGTAATTTGTGGTTATGGCGAGACCAATATTTGTAAGATTACCGACGATAAGCTGGCAGAAATATTGGAAACATTGTTGTGGATCACTCAGTGGTTGCAGACACAAAAATGGACAGTTGCCGATCTGTTCCTGATGACCACGGTCACATACAGTCGTGCCTTGACGCCAGAAATCAGCAACCTGACTGCTACGTTGTCCTCAACCTTGCATGGCAAAGAGAGCCTGGCTGGGGAGGATCTGAAAAAAGCCATGGCGCCTTGCCTCACTTCGGCTTTGCATTTGACTTCGCAGGAAGTCGCATATGATCTGTTATTGTGGATTGATCAGATTAAGCCAGCACAAATGGTCGTTGATGGTTTTTGGAAAGCAGTACAAACGGCTCCAACCAGCGAAAAAGTGATCACTTTTGTTCAAGCGCTGGCGCAGTTGAGCCTGATCTATCGTCGTATTGGATTAAGTGAAACGGAGCTGTCACTGATCGTTACCAACGCGTCTTTGCTCGTTACAGACAAAAATGTACTGGACCACGATAAGCTAACTTTGATGGCCCTGGAAGGTTTCCATACCTGGGTAAACCGTTTGGGACAACAGGCTTCCTCTGTATTGACGGCGTTAAAAAATGGAACTTTGACTGTTGCCGATATAGCACAAGCCATGAACGAAGAAACGTCTCTCTTGCAAATGGCGGCTGATCAGGTAGCGGCGGGGCTAACAAAACTGACCAGTTGGACACAGATTGACGCTGTTTTGCAATGGTTACAGATGTCTTCTGCTCTGGCTGTTTCACCGATGGATTTATCAGGGATGATGGCCCTGAAATATGGAACAGACCACAATTATTCTGTTTGGCAGGCTGTGGCTGCTGCACTTATGGCTAATCACGCTGACCAGGCACAGAAAAAACTCGATGAGACACTCAGTAAGGCTTTATGTAACTATTATATTAATGCTGTTGTGGATAGTGCTGCTGGAGTTCGTGACCGTGACGGGTTATATACCTATTTGCTGATTGATAATCAGGTTTCTGCCGATGTGACGACCTCGCGTATTGCTGAGGCTATCGCTGGTATGCAACTGTACGTTAACCGGGCGTTAAATCAGGACGAAGGTCAGCTTGCATCGGATATCAGTACCCGTCAATTCTTTACTGACTGGGAGCGTTATAATAAGCGTTACAGTACTTGGGCTGGCGTCTCTGAACTGGTCTATTATCCAGAAAACTATGTTGATCCAACCCAGCGCATTGGGCAAACCAAAATGATGGATACACTGTTGCAATCCATCAACCAGAGCCAGCTAAATGCGGATACCGTGGAAGATGCTTTCAAAACGTATCTGACCAGCTTTGAGCAGGTGGCAAATCTGAAAGTTATCAGTGCCTACCACGATAATGTGAATGTGGATCAAGGATTAACTTATTTTATCGGGATTGATCAAGCTGCTCCGGGTACGTATTACTGGCGCAGTGTCGATCACAGCAAATGTGAGAACGGACAGTTTGCCGCTAATGCTTGGGGCGAGTGGAGTAAAATTACCTGTGCTGTTAATCCTTGGAAAAACCTCATTCGCCCGGTTGTTTATATGTCGCGCTTGTATTTGTTATGGCTGGAGCAGCAATCAAAGAAAAGTGATGATGGTAAGACCACGACTTATCAATATAATTTAAAACTGGCGCATATTCGTTACGATGGCAGTTGGAATACGCCATTTACCTTTGATGTGACAGAAAAGGTAAAAGATTATACATCAACTGCTGAGGTTGCTGAATCTTTGGCGCTGTACTGTACCGGTTATCAGGGAGAAGATACTCTGTTGGTTATGTTCTATTCGATGCAGCGTAGTTATAGTTCCTATAACCCTACAGAGAAGAAGTATGCACCGGGAACTGGGTTATATATTTTCGCTGATATGTCATCAGATAGTATGACGGATGCACAATCAACTAACTATTGGAATAACAGTTATCCACAATTTGATACTGCAACAGTAGATACGGCGCATGATAATAAAAAAATAATAACCAGGAAGGTAAATAATCGTTACGCGGAGGATTATGAAATTCCTTCTTCTGTGACAGGAAACAGTAGTTATTCCTGGGGAGATCACAGTTTAACCATGCTCTATGGTGGTAGTGTTCCTAATATTACCTTTCAGTCTGCTGCGGAAGATTTAAAACTGTCCACCAATATGACACTGAAAGTTATTCATAATGGATATGATGGAACTCGTCGGATACAATGTAACTTGATGAAGCAATATGCCAAACTAGGTGATGGATTTGTAATTTATGATTCATCATTTGATTCTGCGAATCGTTTTAATCTAGTGCCGTTATTTAAATTTGGTGCGGATGAAAAATCAAGTGATGGTATATGCATATATAATGAAAATTCTTCTTCGGCAGGTAAAAAGTGGTATTTTTCTTCTAGAGATGGCAATAAAACCACAAATTATAACGGTGGAACGCAATATATAGATGTAGGGACCAGTAACAGAGATTTTTATTATAATCTTCAGGAAATCTCCGCAATTAGTGCCTCTTCGGGGGGATATTGGTCGAGTTATAAAATATCCAATCCTATTAAGATCGATACTGGCATTGATAGCGCTAAAGTAAAAATCACCGTAAAAGCGGGTGGTGACGATCAAATTTTTACTGCCGATAATAGTACTTATGTTCCTCAGCAACCGGCACCCAGTTTTGAGGAGATGAATTATCAGTTCAATAATCTCACAATAGATTGTAAAAATTTGAACTTCATTGATAATCAGGCCCATATTGAGGTTGATTTTACTGCTACGGCACAAGAGGGTCGATTCTTGGGCTCAGAAACTTTTATTATTCCGGTAACTAAAAAAGTTTTTGGTACTGAGAACGTGATTACGTTATATAACGAAAATAATGGTGTTCAATATATGCAAATTGGGCCATATCGTACCCGTTTGAATACTTTATTCGCCCAGCAATTAGTTAGTCGCGCCAATCGTGGTATTGATGCGGTGCTCAGTATGGAAACCCAGAAGATTCAGGAACCGCAATTAGGAGCCGGTACCTATGTGCAGCTTGTTCTGGATAAATATGATGAGGCTATCCATGGCACTAATAAAAGCTTCGCTATCGAATACACTGATATATTTAAAAGTGGTGATAATTTTGTTATTTATCAGGGAGAACTTAGCGAAACGAGTCAAACTGTTGTGAAGGTTTTCTTGCCTTATTTTACAGAGGCTTATGGAAATAAGAACCATTTATGGGTGCGCGCAAAATATCAAAAGGGAAATACTGATGAGATTTTGTTCGACCGTACTGATGAGAAAGATCCACACGGTTGGTTCCTCAGCAATGATCATAAAACTTTTAGTGGGTTATCTTCTGCGCAAGCATTAAAAGATGACAGTGAGCCGATGGATTTCTCTGGTGCCAATGCCCTCTACTTCTGGGAACTGTTTTATTACACGCCGATGATGATGGCTCATCGCTTGTTGCAAGAACAGAATTTTAATGCTGCGGATCATTGGTTCCGCTATGTCTGGAGCCCGTCCGGCTATATCGTCAATGGTAAAATTGCTATCTATCACTGGAACGTGCGACCGCTGGAAGAAGACACCAGTTGGAATGCAGGGCAACTGGATTCTACTGATCCAGATGCTGTAGCCCAAGATGATCCAATGCACTACAAGGTGGCTACTTTTATGGCGACTCTGGAGCTGTTGATAGCGCGTGGTGATGCGGCTTACCGTCAGTTAGAGCGTGATACGCTGGCTGAGGCCAAAATGTGGTATACACAGGCACTTAATCTGTTAGGTGATGAGCCACAAGTGATGCTGAGTACGACTTGGGCTAATCCAACATTGGGTAATGCTGCTTCAAAAACCACACAGCAGATCCGTCACCAGATGCTGACCCAGTTGCGTCTGAATAACACTGCAAAAGCTCCGTCGCCGGGAACCGCCAACTCGCTGACTGCTTTGTTCCAGCCACAGGAAAATAGCAAGCTCAGAGGTTATTGGCGAACACTGGCTCTACGTATGTTTAATCTGCGTCATAACTTGTCGATTGATGGTCAACCGCTCTCCTTGCCGCTGTATGCTAAACCGGCTGATCCAAAAGCCTTACTAAGTGCGGCAGTGTCCGCCTCTCAAGGAGGAACTGATTTACCGAAGGCACCTCTCACTATTCACCGTTTTCCACAAATGCTGGAAGGCGCGCGGAGTCTGGTTAACCAGCTTATGCAGTTTGGCAGTTCGCTCCTAGGATACAGTGAACGTCAGGATACGGAAGCCATGAGTCAACTGCTACAAACTCAGGCCAGTGAGCTGATACTGACCAGCATTCGTATGCAGGATAACCAATTGACAGAGTTGGATTCGGAAAAAACAGCTCTTCAAGTTTCTTTGGCAGGAGCGCAACAGCGGTTTGACAGCTACAGCCAACTCTATGAGGAGAATATTAACGCTGGTGAACAACGGGCTATGGCGCTACGTTCAGAATCCGCTGTTGAGTCTCAGGGGGCGCAGATTTCCCGTATGGCAGGGGCGGGTGTTGATATGGCACCTAATATCTTCGGCTTAGCTGACGGAGGCATGCATTATGGTGCAATTGCCTATGCTCTTGCTGATGGTATTGAGTTGAGTGCTTCCGCTAAGATAGTTGATGCGGAAAAAGTTGCGCAGTCGGAAGTGTATCGCCGTCGCCGTCAGGAATGGAAAATTCAGCGTGATAGTGTACAGGCGGAGATCAAGCAGTTAAATGCACAACTGGAATCGCTGTCTATTCGCCGTGAGGCGGCTGAAATGCAAAAAGAGTACCTGAAAACCCAACAAACTCAGGCTCAGGCACAATTAACCTTCTTGCAAAGCAAGTTCAGTAATCAGGCACTGTATAGCTGGCTGCGAGGACGTTTATCAAGCATTTACTTCCAGTTCTACGATTTGGCTGTGTCACGTTGCTTGATGGCGGAGCAATCCTACCAATGGGAAATTCATGATGATGCCATTCGATTTATCAAACCGGGAGCATGGCAAGGGACGTACGCGGGTCTGCTGTGTGGGGAAGCTCTGATGCAAAATTTGGCGCAGATGGAAGAGGCGTACTTGAAATGGGAATCCCGTGCTCTGGAAGTGGAACGTACTGTTTCATTGGCAGAGGTTTATGGTTCGCTGGGGGATAAGGATCGCTTCAATCTGTCAGAACAAATACCCACATTACTGGATAAGAATGAAGGTACGGCAGGAACCAAAGAAAATGGTTTGTCATTGGCTAATACTATTTTGTCAGCTTGGGTCAAATTGTCTGATTTGAAATTGAAAACAGATTATCCGGCCAGTATCGTTGGTGATAACAAGGTTCATCGTATCAAGCAAATCAGTGTCTCATTGCCTGCATTGGTTGGGCCTTATCAGGATATTCAGGCTATGCTCAGTTATGGCGGCAGTACTCAGTTGCCGAAAGGCTGTTCAGCATTAGCTGTGTCTCACGGCACCAATGATAGTGGTCAGTTCCAACTGGATTTCAATGACGGCAAATATCTGCCATTTGAAGGTATTGTTCTTGATGATGATGGCACATTAAACCTCCGATTCCCGAATGCCACCGATAAGCAGAAAACAATATTGCAAACCATGAGCGATATTATTTTGCACATTCGTTACACCATTTGTTAATTAATTCCATTATTATAGAATATAGGTTCTCCTTCGGGAGAGCCTGACAGAATCAATTTATGAGATATTTCCAGAGGATAAATTAATTAAAATAAGTTGAAATTAATATATTATTTCATAAAATTTACTGATTTACTGAAATAAGTATGGGACGCCGGATAACGTAGTTCCATCAGCCTAGTTTTGAGGAGGGGGGTTATCCGGGGGCTGGGTAAGTCCTCTCAATCATCGGTTATATGCCAAGTGGTAGATAGAGCGTCATTTATTGCGTTTTGTAAAGCAGCATTGGGAGTGAAAGCGTCATTCAAAGCAGTTGTGAATGCCTGAAAATCTTGGGCTGTCATTGTTATGCGAAAGTCTCTATCTAATAACTCACGTGCTTTCTCTTTAGCTGCTGTGTGCACGAATGCAGCCATTGTTGTGCCCATTAAAGCCGCAGCGTGAGAAATAATTTCCTTTTCATTTGTGTCCATCTTTAAATTAAATCGAGCGGTAGCAGTCATCATTATCATTCCTCTTTAAATACGGCAAATTAACGTATACAGCATTTTTCTGTATAAAAATTGAGTAAGCGAGTTTTAATATTGAGTCTGTATCCGCACACTACACTGTCATTGTTAGATTATCTCGGTTTAATAAGTAGAGTCCACCATGAGCCTTCGTCCAGTATGAACTGTTGTGGTTCAATAATCTTGAACACCTATCCCCGGAGAATCCTTTTCTCTGACACCTAAAACAGATAAAAATCTGGTCACTTTTTTACATAAGCAGGGCAGGAAAAATACTAAGATGCTCCTAATTAACGCAACCTAATTTTGGAAAAGATAATGCCAATCTCACCCATTAGCGGCTATATGCCACTTAGCCAAATGCAGGCTCCTCAGCACGCTGCCACCTCTCCTCTACTTGAACAGGGCAACCGTTTGTTTGAGCAGTCTGTTCGACGCGGTCCTCTGCATTTCCAGAGTTCGGATCTCAAACAGTTGATTACTGAACTGCGCCAGTTGCAAAGTGCCCCCAGTAGTGTGCAGGCCCAACGGGTACAGGATGCTATCCAGCACTGGGAGAACCACCATCCCAAAGAGGTGGAGGCCCGTGGCACCCGCCTTACCGAACTTAAACAGGCCCTGGCGGAACAGGGTGCTATGGTGCGTACCCTCCAGCCAAAGGTGGTAGCGCCCGGTATCAAGGCCATGCTACAACAAGCCATGCCGATCTTGCAGAAGATGGGAGCCTATGCATGCACCGATGCAGGCACTTTCGTTAGTAAGCAGAATCCTCATTATCAGCAAATAATGGAGAGATTACGGTTATTCAATGATAATCCTGAGCGCCAGAAGGTTAACAGCCAAGCCAACATGATGTCTAACATGGCAGCTATCGCTGCCAAGCGAGGCAACGTCAGCCTCAACCAATTGCAATCCATTGCCCGCCATGTTGCTCAGGCCCAGGCTGGCTGCTGCACCACCTTGGCCTACTCTGCGGCAGCCGAATTGATGAAACACAATCAAGATGACCAGCAGCGCATTGAGGTAGTTGCTCATCGTGGTTCCAAGGGGCATACCCAGACTCACTGCTTCGTAGTGGTCGGGCGCGATCCCAACAGTGAACTCAACAAACCCGAAACCTGGGGCTCACAAGCACGTGTCATCGATCCTTGGGCTGCGACCATAGGTGGTGAGCTGCAAGGTACACCAAGTAAGCCTCCAATCGCCAACTTGTGGCCGCCGACTGAATCCGTGTTTGACAACCATAAAGAGTAATCATGTTCAATCTCCTATTATCGGATTTGTGCCGGTTCCTTGGGCAGACCGAGGAGTCTCTGCACCCGGAGGGGCTTGATCTGCCGCTCGGCCCTTTTAGCCTGCATATCCGTCAACGTGATGAGCTGGTGACGTTGTTTATTCCGCTGGGTGATGTCGAGCCCCGCTCTTTGGCTACATTAGGCGATTGGCCGCTGTTGCAATTGAGCCGTAGCGGTGAGGGTGAGACCTTACTTTGGAGCCGTGAATGGCTGGAAAGGCTGGATGCTGAGTTGCTGGTCAGTTTGGTTGGGCGAATGTTACAGCAAGCTAGGGACCTTATGGCTGCAACCCCCACCACTGAAAGCCAAGGATGGCTGCCATTGGGTATCCAAGGGGCCTCGTGGCACAAAGTTTAGCAAAAATCGCCGTAAACCTTCGCCCATGTAGGTGGAGACATCAGGCAAGACCATAATATTTTTAAGGGATTAATCAGGTGTATTATTGCAACCTATAAGCGATATTATTTTGCACATTCGTTATACCATTTGCTGATTAATGATTTTATTACTGGATACAAGTTCTCCTACAGGGAAGCTTGGCAGAAATAATTTTTGAGATACTTACAGGAGTATACTTTTAAATTAATTTTATATAATTGTTTAATTACGATGAAAAAGGGCGGTTTCCCGCCCCTGACAGATTTAAGTAGCAGGTCAACGAATGCTGATCTGTGTTGATATAGTATTATGAGGCCAATTAGTGGAAGTATTCTGGTATCTGAAGAGACCATTCTGGTAGCCGTCGAGGCTGTATTCCTTAAGGGAGCCAACCACAATTTGGCCAGCAGCGCATGGCCAAGTGTAGTACCCGCCTGTAATACAAACTGGTGTAGAAGAGTACATTGAGCCTGGCAGTGTAACGCCGTTCATCCCGGCAATGGGGTTAAATCCATAGCCAATTTCCAGAACGGCGGCGCGAAGCAGGTTTCCTCCGTGATTGCAGTTCGTCACCGGCAAGTTGGAGGTGTATTCCCATCCGCAATTCGTCGAACCAACGGCATAGACCCACATATTGGTTAGCGGAGGTGCAGGGATGTAAGCTATCTCAGACTTATTGTCGAGCGCTTTCTCGTCGGCACGGATGGGGCTCTCAGGGTTAGGCAGCAGCTGGGATTGCGCTGTCAGGGCATTTTTAGCCGCAGGGGCTTCTTGTGGCTGCTCTGTTTGGGCATAGGCATTAACGCCAAACAGGGACGCAAGAGATAACAAAATGGCAAGTTTATTTTTCTTCATGATTGAACCCTCTTAGAAATGGAAAGGCACAATTCTAGGGAAGTGAGCAAAAATCACATCATCAAATTTTATTTATGTAATGAGTGTAATTTAGCCTTCTCTTATCGTGTTTTTATTTAGCGGGAACAGGGAGGGTAAATTATTAGGGAATTGCTCTTCAAACACGTTTCATCTGGCGAGAAATGACTTCCTTTTCGTTTCATCCATATTTAGCAAAAACTGCTGTAAACCCTCGACAGGTCACCTGAGTTTCGCAAACGGTAAATCTGGGAAAACCGTGGTACTATTGAGCACATCTTGTACGGGGTTATATGGAGATAAAAGATACCCGTACCGTGCTCAATAATGGCACTACTGTCGTGCGGAAATTGTTTCCTGCTGACAGCGACTAACCTGTATTTCGCATTCCTGCCGCTACACCCGCTATTGTGACCATCAGCGCCTGTTCAAGCTGTGGATCAGGGTGTTGCTGCTGACGGGAACGTAGCAGAAGCTCTGCCTGCAAAACGTTTAATGGGTCGGTATAAACATTACGTAAGGCGATTGATTCTGCAATCCACGGTAAATCTGCCATCAGATGTTCATCTTTGGAAATGGTTAATACCGTTTTAATATCCACTGAAAGTTGTTCGCGCAGCTTCTGACCTAATGACCACAAACGCTTATCTACCAAACGATGATCATAATATTCCGCCAGCCATAGGTCCGCTTTAGCGAAAACCATCTCCAGCATACCAATGCGGGTTGTAAAGAAAGGCCAATTGCGGCACATTTCTGCCAGTACACCCTGTTTACCATCATTCACGACTGTTTGTAGTGCAGCTCCTGCGCCTAACCAAGCCGGCAACATCAGGCGGTTCTGTGTCCAGGCAAAAATCCACGGGATAGCGCGCAAACTTTCCACACCCCCTGTCGGGCGGCGTTTGGCCGGGCGAGAACCCAAAGGGAGTTTAGCCAATTCCAGTTCTGGCGTTGCAGCACGGAAATAAGGCACAAAATCAGGCTGTTCACGCACATAATTACGATACATTTTGCAAGAAACATCAGACAAGGTATCCATTATCTGATGCCACTCCGGCTTAGGTTCCGGTGGTGGCAGTAGGTTAGCTTCCAGAATTGCGCTGGCATACAACGCTAAGCTACTGATAGTGACCTGTGGCAGACCGAATTTGAAGCGAATCATTTCACCCTGTTCAGTGACACGTAGCCCACCTTTCAGGCTTCCCGGTGGCTGGGAAAGCAGCGCTGCATGTGCTGGTGCGCCGCCACGGCCAATGGTACCGCCGCGACCGTGGAACAAGGTCAGCATGACGCCTTCTTTTTCACAGGCTTTGATGAGTGCATCTTGTGCGCGGTATTGCGCCCATCCCGCAGCCATCACCCCGGCATCTTTTGCCGAGTCAGAGTAGCCAATCATCACCATTTGTTTGTCTTGAATGAGAGAGCGATACCAGTGAATATTCATCAATTGTTGAATGACATTCTCGGCGTTGTTCAGGTCATCAAGGGTTTCGAACAGCGGGGCAACTGGCAAGGTGAAGGGACAACTGGCTTCTTTCAGCAGCAGGTGAACCGCTAATACATCAGAAGGCACTTTAGCCATTGAGATAACGTACGCAGCGATGGCGTCTTGAGGTGATTCTGCAATCACTTTACAGGTTTCAAAAACTTCTTGAGTTTCAGCGCTTGGTTGCCAGTTATGTGGGATCAGTGGGCGTTTGGAATTCAGTTCATGCAGCAGGAAAGCCTGTTTCTCTTCTTCGGACCAGCTTTCGTAGTCGCCTAATTCCAGGTATTGCGTCAATTCAGACATGGCGGTTGTATGGCGGCTGCTTTCTTGACGGACGTCAATGCGTACCAGTGACAAGCCGAAGCAGCGAATACGGCGCAGGATATCCAATAATTGGCCGTTGGCGATGATTTCCATGCCACAGGTTTTCAATGATTGATAACAGGCGTAAAGGGGCTGCCAGAGCTGTTCATTATCCACCAGCAGATCAGTGGGTGGTAAAACTTGCTCCCCTTTCAGCTGTTTCTCTAAATATTCCAATGTATTGCTGAGTTGTGTTCGCAGTTTTTTGGCAATTTCCCGGTAAGGTTCCAGAATTTCATCGCCACCTGCCAGTTTGCGAACTTCTGATGTGCATTCGGACATGGATAATTCAGAAACCAAAACCTGAATATCTTTCAGGAACAGATCGGCTGCTTTCCAGCGGCTAAGTAGTAATACATGGCGAGTAACTTCAGCCGTGACATTCGGGTTGCCGTCGCGGTCTCCACCCATCCAGGAAGTAAAACGGATGGGAACAGCTTCGACCGGCAAGCTATAATCAATTGACTCTTCCAACTGTTCATTGAATTCACGCAGGAATGCCGGCACACCATCCCATAAGCTGTTTTCCACCATAGCGAAGCCCCACTTAGCTTCATCAATTGGCGTCGGGCGGATTTTACGGATTTCATCGGTATGCCATGACTGGGCGACTAACTGGCGCAGGCGGCGCATAATGTTATTACGCTCATAATCCGCCAGGTCATCATGATCTAATTGTGACAGGCAGGTGTTAACGGCGACCAGTTTGTGGATCAAGGTACGACGTGCGATTTCAGTTGGATGAGCGGTGAGGACCAGTTCAATAGACAGCTCATTCACCGCGTTTTTCAGATCGTTGTTACTGAAATTTTTCTCTTTTAACTGGGTGAATAACTTCGCCAAAGCAACGGGGTTGCTGGCAGCTTCACCATGTGGGGATATGCTGTGATATTGTTCCGCGACATTTGTCAGGTTGAGAAATTGATTGAAAGCGCGGGCAACCGGCAACAGTTCATCATTGGATAAGTTTTGCAATGTGGATAATAGTTGCTGGCGGTGTGCTTCATTGCCGGCACGGGATGATTTGGATAATTTGCGGATAGTTTCAACTTTATTGAGAATATCTTCCCCTAAAGCTTCTTTGATCGTATCTCCCAGCAGCTTACCTAGCATACTGACATTACTGCGCATTGCGGAATATTGTTGATTCATATGACTCTTGGCCTTTATTGCTGGCAGAATGTTGATTCTGTTCCTGTAGAAAAATTTTATTTAAGTGGCGGGAAGTTATTTTTTGTGGCGCCACAGTGTTGTGTTTACCCTAAGCCCTCATATTCATATCAGAAAATAATCAGTTTGGGCGAAATTTCTAAAATTTAATACTGGGCTGTTTGCTATAAGTTTTACTTATTATCTGAGCTGTGTTTATGTGCAAGGTACTTGGGAAAGGTTTGTTTCTTGTTCTGATGCTTGAGTCCCCCCTGATTTTGGGGGGATAAGTTGAAGCAATTAATTATTGCTCAGACAAAAATGATCTATTAACTGAGAGATTATCTTTCTGGTAGGTTCAATAAATGACATATCAATAAACTCATCCGGCTGATGTGCCTGTTCAATAGAGCCTGGGCCAAGTACCAAAGTTGGGCATAATTCCTGAATAAATGGCGCTTCGGTACAGTAGTTCACGGTTTCAGTTTTGCGGCCCAGCAGTTTTTCTATCACATCAACCATCTTGTGGTCTGTTGGACATTCATAACCGGGAATGGGTGGATGTAATTCATTGATGGTCAGACGGCCAGGCCAACGCTGTTTCACCGGTTCCAGGGCCTCGTTTAGCAGCCCATTCAGATCCTGTAATGTCAGTCCCGGTAATGGGCGAATATCCATATGCAATTCACAATGCGCGCAAATCCGATTTACCGCATCACCGCCATGAATATAGCCGAAGTTCATTGTTGGGTATGGAATGACAAACGCCGGATTGTTGTAACGCTCTTTTAGCGTGTCGCGCAATTCAATTAGATGACCAATAGATTCATGCATTAAATCAATGGCGTTGACACCATGGGCAGGATCACTGGAATGCCCTGACTGGCCGACAATGCGGATAGCATTCGATAAATGCCCCTTGTGTGCACAGATAGGCCGTAATGCCGTCGGTTCACCGATAATCGCGAAATCCGGTCGGATAGTTGTACTTGCCGCAAAATAACGGGCACCTGCCATTGTTGTCTCTTCATCCGCAGTAGCCAGTATGTACAGCGGACGGGTTATTTTACTAACATCAATATCCCGTAAGGCATCAATGATAAAGGCGAAAAAGCCTTTCATGTCTGCCGTACCTAAACCATATAGTTTGTTATCACGTTCTGTCAGGGTGAAGGGATCTTGAGTCCAGCGGCCGTCGTCAAAAGGGACGGTATCGGTATGCCCACATAGCAGTAACCCACCTGAACCACTCCCTAGAGTCGCCAGTAAATTATATTTCCCGCAGGCTTCGGGTACAGGTTGTATTTCAATCTCGAAACCCGTTTCCTTTAACCAGCTTGCCAGCAGGTTGATTAAAGACTCATTACTTTGATCGATACTGATATCGGTGGCACTGATTGAGGGAGTCGCGATTAATTGCCGAAATAGCTCAATAAATGGAGGTAATTTAATATTCACTGTTGACAGCCTTTATTCATGATAGTATCAATATTCATGCATTTTTTTTGAATAAAAATACATTATCCCGTTTAAATACTGAGCACAAGGTAAAGATATCCCATGTTGAATACGCTGGTTGTTGGTGCAAGTGGTTATACCGGAGCAGAACTGGCAGCATATCTGCATCGTCACCCACATATAAATCTGATTAGGCTAATGGTTTCTGCTCAGAGCGTTGATGCAGATAAATGCTTCTCAGATTTACATCCACAGTATAAAGGCATCGTTGATCTACCGCTGCAACCGCTGACTGACGTGACTGATGCTGCTAAAGGGATTGATGTGGTTTTCCTTGCCACTGCCCATGAGGTCAGTCATGACATTGCGCCGGTATTTCTGGCAGCAGGTTGCGTTGTGTTCGATCTGTCCGGTGCCTATCGCGTACAAAATGCTCAGATTTATCAACAATACTACGGATTCAAACATAAGCATACTCAATGGTTAGCACAAGCTGTATATGGACTTGCCGAATGGCAGACTGGCGAAATTAAACAGGCTCAGCTGGTTGCTGTCCCGGGATGTTATCCAACGGTTTCTCAACTTGCTCTCAAGCCGCTATTGGAAAAGGGTTTGCTGGATACCGGTCACTGGCCGGTGATTAATGCGACCAGTGGCGTGAGTGGTGCAGGTCGGAAAGCCAGTATGACTAACAGTTTCTGTGAAGTTAGCCTGCAACCTTATGGATTATTTACTCATCGTCACCAACCAGAGATTGAGGAACATCTGGGGACTAGGGTGATTTTCACTCCGCATCTTGGTAATTTTGCGCGGGGTATTCTTGCTACGATTACCTGTAAATTGCAGCCGGGTATTATCGTAGAACAGATAAGTGAAGCTTATCAACAGGCATATAAAGATAAGCCTCTGGTGCGTCTCTACAGCAAAGGGGTGCCAGCTCTGAAATCGGTTGTTGGATTACCGTTCTGTGATATTGGTTTTGTTGTACAGGGTGATCACCTGATTATTGTCGGTACTGAGGATAATCTCTTGAAAGGCGCGGCGGCTCAGGCAGTTCAGTGTATGAATATACGTTTTGGGTTTGAAGAAACCCAGGCATTACTTTAATTATTGGCATGAGGGAGTAAAGCAGATGGAACCTTTAGTCATAAAGTTAGGTGGCGTGTTATTGGACAGTGAAGAAGCACTGGAACGCTTGTTTACTGCATTACAGGAATATCGGCAAACACATAAACGCCAGTTGGTGATTGTTCATGGTGGTGGTTGTCTGGTAGATGAACTGATGCAGAAGCTGCAACTGCCAGTAGTGAAGGAGCAAGGATTACGGGTAACACCCGTTGATCAGATAGGGATTATCACCGGCGCATTGGCAGGTATAGCGAATAAAACTTTGTTGTCGTGGGCGACTAAGTATCAGCTTGCATCAGTTGGATTATATTTGGGAGATGGTCATGTTGTCACGGTTTCCCAACTGAGTGAAGAGTTGGGGCATGTGGGGAAAGCAATGCCGGGCGATGCTAAGTTGCTGAGAATTTTACTGGATGCTGGTTATATACCCATTATTAGTTCGATTGGTGTAACTGATAAAGGGGAACTGATGAATGTGAATGCTGATCAGGCGGCAACGGCGATAGCTCAAACTTTGGGGGCTGATCTGGTATTGCTCTCTGATGTGAGCGGCATTTTGGATGGTAAAGGGCAGAAGATCCCTGATATGACCGCTCAGAAAGCTGAACAACTTATTGTGCAGGGCATTATTACTGACGGCATGATTGTGAAGGTGAATGCAGCTTTGGATGCAGCTAAAACATTAGGTCGCCCGGTAGATATCGCCAGTTGGCGTCATGCGGATCAACTGACGGCCCTATTTAACGGTGTTCCCGTCGGTACTCGTATTCTGGCTTAAATCAAGTTTGATTAATTTTCGGCAATGAACAACAACGGAATTTCAAAGGGTAACTTCATGCATACTAAAGATATTAAAAAAATAGTTCTCGCTTATTCTGGTGGTCTGGATACTTCTGCCATTATTCCTTGGCTGAAAGAGCATTATGACAACTGTGAAGTTGTTGCATTTGTCGCCGATGTGGGGCAAAGCCGTGAAGATCTGGAAGGCGTGGAACAAAAAGCTTTGCGTTCTGGCGCATCAGAATGTCACGTTGTGGATCTGCGTGAGGAATTCATTAAAGATTATGTTTATCCGGTACTGAAAACCGGTGCCTTGTATGAAGGCAGCTATTTGCTGGGAACGTCAATGGCGCGGCCAATTATTGCTAAAGCACAGGTTGAATTGGCACTGAAAGTGGGGGCAGATGCACTTGCTCATGGCGCGACAGGTAAGGGTAACGATCAGGTTCGGTTTGAAAGTACCTATACCGCATTAGCGCCCCACCTGAAAGTGGTAGCTCCGTGGAGAGAGTGGGATTTACGTTCCCGTGAAGCGTTGTTGGATTATCTGAAAGCACGGGATATTCCAACGACGGCAACACTGGAGAAAATCTACAGCCGTGATGAGAATGCATGGCACATCTCTACAGAAGGTGGCGTGCTGGAAAGCACCTGGGATGCATCTAATAAAGATTGTTGGGTGTGGACAGTGGAACCAGAGGAAGCGCCAGATGAAGCTGAACGGGTAAGCATCACTATTGAGAAAGGCGAAGTTGTTGGGATTAACGGTAAGGTGATGTCGCCATATCAATGCCTTGAAGCGTTGAATGTTTTGGGGGCAAAACATGGTATTGGCCGGATTGATATCGTGGAAAACCGGCTGGTGGGAATGAAATCCCGTGGCTGTTATGAAACACCGGGAGGAACCATCATGATGGTTGCATTGCGTGGTGTCGAACAACTGGTCCTGGACCGCGATAGCTTTAAATGGCGCCAGCAACTTGGGCTGGAAATGTCCTATGTCGTTTATGACGGACGTTGGTTCGCGCCGCTGCGTCAGTCTATTCAGGTAGCCGCTGAGACGTTGGCGGCGGATGTCAGTGGTGAAGTGGTACTGAAACTCTATAAAGGCCAGGTGACAGCAATCCAGAAGAGATCGACAAACAGCCTTTATTCTGAAGCGTTTGCAACGTTTGGTGAAGATGAGGTTTACGATCACAGCCATGCAGAAGGGTTTATCCGTCTGTATTCTCTCTCTTCACGTATTCGGGCATTAAATAGTAAAGAGTAATTTCATCGTTCGTGGCAACGGGGATAATGACCAGATTGTGAATCCGTTCCTGGATTGGCTTTTCTGGTTCATTATCTCCACTTAATGCATGAAATGATGGCTTATAAAAGGCAATCACTCACTCAGGCATCAAATAATTAGGAATAAAAATATGGCACTTTGGGGCGGGCGTTTCAGTCAGGAAGCAGATCAACGGTTCAAACAATTTAATGATTCACTTCGCTTTGATTACCGACTGGCGGAGCAGGACATTACAGGTTCGGTTGCATGGTCGAAAGCGCTGGTGACTGTTGGTGTGCTGACGGCTGAGGAACAACAAAATCTGGAGATGGCATTAAATGAATTGCTGAGTGAGGTTCAAGCTAGTCCACAAGCCATCCAGCAAAGTGATGCGGAAGATATTCATAGTTGGGTGGAAGGGCAACTGATCAGCAAAGTCGGTGATCTGGGTAAGAAGCTTCATACAGGTCGTAGCCGTAATGATCAGGTGGCAACAGACCTCAAACTTTGGTGTAAAGAGCATATTACCTATATTCATCAGGCAATTGTGGAATTACAGCAGGCATTGGTTATTACCGCAGAGAATAATCAGGATGCGGTTATGCCGGGTTATACCCATTTGCAAAGAGCACAGCCTGTTACATTTGCTCATTGGTGCCTGGCTTATGTAGAAATGTTGGCTCGTGATGAAAGCCGGTTACAGGATACTTTAAGACGGCTGGATACCAGTCCGCTTGGGTGCGGTGCGTTGGCCGGAACCGCTTATGATATTGACCGCGAGCAATTGGCGTCATGGCTGGGTTTCGCTTCCGCGACTCGTAACAGTCTGGATAGCGTTTCAGATCGTGACTATGTACTGGAATTGCTGTCTGACGCGAGTATCAGCATGATCCACCTTTCCCGTTTTGCTGAAGACCTGATTTTCTTTAACAGTGGTGAAGCGGGCTTTGTTGAACTGTCAGATCGGGTGACTTCGGGTTCTTCCCTGATGCCACAGAAGAAAAACCCGGATGCGCTGGAGTTAATCCGTGGGAAATGTGGTCGGGTGCAGGGAGCATTGACCGGTATGATGATAACCCTGAAAGGTTTGCCTCTGGCCTATAATAAAGATATGCAGGAGGATAAAGAAGGGTTGTTCGATGCGCTGGACACTTGGCTCGATTGCTTGCATATGGCGGCGTTGGTACTGGATGGTATTCAAGTCAGGCGTTCACGTTGTGAAGAAGCAGCTAAACAGGGTTATGCCAACGCAACTGAATTGGCTGATTATTTAGTCGCAAAAGGTGTGCCATTCCGTGAAGCTCACCATATTGTCGGGGAAACCGTGATTATGGCGCTTGCGCAAGGTAAGGCGCTGGAAGCGCTGTCACTGGCAGAGTTGCAGAAATTTAGCAGCACAATGACAAAAGATGTATACGATATTTTGTCTCTGCAATCTTGTTTGGATAAGCGTCTTGCAAAAGGTGGTGTATCGCGAAAACAGGTCATGAAAGCGATTGCTGATGCTAAACAAAGATTAAAACTTAAGTGAGTCATCGTTAGGGGGTATTAATATCCCCTGTAAAATAAATGAGATCTTTACATATAAGTTTTTAAGGATTATCTGATAGTCTTCTCCTCACATTGATATAATTATCTATTGGTAGTTTCTATCATTTATATTAAATATGTTGAGGTGGGAATGAATATCCGCGATCTGGAATATCTTGTGGCTCTTGCGGAGCATCGGCACTTTCGCCATGCTGCCGATTCATGCCACGTCAGCCAGCCTACGTTAAGCGGGCAAATTCGTAAGCTTGAGGATGATTTGGGTGTCATGCTGTTGGAGCGCACCAGTCGTAAGGTTTTGTTCACGCAACAAGGGATGTTATTAGTTGAACAGGCCAGAACGGTTCTCCGTGAGGTTAGGATCCTACAGGAGATGGCATCACTTCAGGGGGAAAATATGTCTGGCCCTCTGCATATTGGTTTGATCCCAACAATTGGCCCATATCTGTTACCTCATATTATTCCTGAACTTCATAGTTTGTTTCCTAAGTTGGAAATGTATCTGCATGAAGCTCAGACGCAAAGTTTGTTAGCCCAGTTGGATAGTGGCAAATTGGATTGTGCGATTCTGGCGATGGTTAAGGAGACAGAAGCCTTCATCGAAGTGCCGTTGTTTGAAGAGCCAATGAAACTGGCAATCTATGATGACCATCCCTGGGCAGATAGAGAAAAAATTGCGATGGATGAATTGGTAGGTGAGAAGCTGCTGATGCTGGAAGATGGTCATTGCTTACGTGATCAGGCCATGGGTTTCTGTTTTCAAGCCGGAGCGAAGGAAGATACACATTTCCGTGCAACCAGTTTGGAAACCTTGCGTAATATGGTTGCTGCCGGGAGTGGAATCACTTTATTGCCTGATCTGGCAGTTCCACAGGAGAGAAAACGTGATGGTGTCTGTTATCTGGGGTGTGGTAATCCTGAACCTAAGCGGTCTGTTATTTTGATTTATCGGCCTGGTTCACCTCTGCGTGGTCGCTATGAGCAACTGGCAGAGGTTATCAGCGCTAAAATGGGCGCTTATTATGGGCAATCAAAATAGCCTATTCAGGCCATTCAGAGCCGCGACACGATAGGCTTCAGCCATAGTTGGATAGTTGAAGGTAGTATTGACGAAATATTCGATAGTATTACTTTCACCTTTTTGTTCCATAATCGCCTGGCCGATATGAATGATTTCAGCAGCACGCTCCCCGAAACAGTGAATACCAAGAATCTCTTTGGTTTCCCTGTGGAACAGTATTTTCAGGCTTCCGACATTCATCCCGGCAATTTGTGCGCGTGCAAGATGTTTAAACTGCGCGCGCCCAACTTCATAAGGCACTTTCATTGCTGTTAGTTGTTGTTCGGTTTTACCCACAGAGCTTATTTCAGGAATGGTATAGATGCCGGTTGGAATATCTTCAATGAGATGAACTTCGGCGCTTCCTTTAGTCATCGCTTGAGCGGCAATTCGGCCCTGATCATAAGCAGCGGATGCCAGGCTTGGATAACCGATAACATCTCCTACGGCGTAGATATTTTCGTTGCTGGTTTGATAGATCTTATTGACTTTCAGTAACCCGCGGCCATCGGCTTCCAGCCCTATGTTTTTCAGCCCAAGAGTATCGGTATTGCCTGTTCGACCGTTAGCAAAAAGCAGACAGTCGGCTTTGACTTTTTTACCGGATTTGAGGTGAACGATAACACCATCATCAACACCTTCAATTTTAGAATATTCTTCATTGTGGCGGATCACGACACCACTATTCCAAAAATGGTAGGAAAGTGCATCTGACATCTCTTGATCAAGGAAAGCCAGTAAGTGGTTACGGGTATTGATCAAATCAACTTTCACGCCTAATCCGCGGAAAATTGATGCATATTCACAGCCAATCACCCCAGCACCATAAATAATCACATGCCGTGGTTCGTGATCCAATTTCAGAATGGAATCGCTGTTATAAATACGGGAATGGGTGAAATCAACATCTGGTGGACAATATGGGCGGGAGCCGGTCGCGATAATAATCTTATCTGCGCTTAAGATATCGTAGTTATCATCGGCATAGCGCACACTTACCCGGTGGTCATCAATAAATGTTGCTTCCCCGGAAAACATACGACATCCATTGCGTTCATAAAATCCCTGGCGCATTTTAGTTTGCTGATTAATGACGATTTCAGCGCGGCGTAAGATTTCAGCAAATGAAGAACGAAGAATGCGTGAATTATCACTGTACAGCGGGTTTTGGTTAAATTCGATAATACGACTGACTGCGTGGCGGAGGGCTTTGGACGGGATAGTACCCCAGTGAGTACAACCACCGCCGACGTTGTTATAGCGTTCGATAACGGCAACGCTTTTACCCTGTTTCACCAATCCCATTGCTGCTCCTTCTCCACCGGGGCCGGAGCCAATGACAATGGCGTCAAAATGAATATGTTGCATAGAGGAAAGACCTGTTTTTACACAAAATTACAACGCCATATTAACATTGGTTGAGTTAATAACCCAATCGTCATCAGGATTTTATGTCACAGTTTAATGATGAAACAAATCCGTATCAGTGACATGATAAGAGCATGATTATAAAATTTGGTATATTTCTTCACTATATTCAGACAGAGATATCAGGATTCGTGTGAGTAACATTACTGGCGTCAGAGCGAAACAGAAAGAAAGAACCCGCCGTTCACTGATTGAGGCGGCATTCAGTCAACTGAGTGCTGAACGGAGTTTTACCAGCCTGAGCTTGCGTGAGGTGGCTCGTGAAGCAGGCATTGCACCAACTTCATTTTATCGCCATTTCCGTGATGTTGATGAATTAGGGTTAACTATGGTGGATGAGAGTGGCTTGATGCTACGTCAGTTAATGAGACAAGCCCGGCAACGTATTGCTAAAGGTGGCAGTGTCATCCGCACATCTGTCTCAACTTTTATGGAATTTATTGGTAATAATCCAAATGCATTCCGCTTATTATTACGTGAACGCTCAGGTACCTCTGCTGAATTCCGTGCCGCTGTCGCACGGGAAATCCAACATTTTATTGCTGAGTTGGCAGACTATTTAGAGCAGGAAAGCCATATGCCGAGACATTTTACTGAAGTACAGGCAGAAGCAATGGTAACAATAGTATTCAGTGCAGGTGCAGAAGCATTGGATATTGATTTGGAGAAAAGACAGCGTTTGGAAGAACGTTTAGTCTTGCAACTACGGATGATTGCTAAAGGTGCATATTATTGGTATCGCAGAGAAATAAATCCACCGGACCCTAAACTTAAATAACTATGAAGAAGGAGAACGAAATGATGGAACAATACCGCCAGGACAAAAGTACATTGTTACTCGCTTTTATTGTCGGATTAGCAACTAATGGAACGTTTTCAGCAGTTTTTAGCTCAGTTGTTTCTTTTTCAGTTTTCCCACTGATAGCACTAGTGTTATCAATTTATTGTCTCCATCAGCGCTATTTGAATCACTCAATGCCTGATGGGGTGCCTAAGCTGGTTGTCGCTTGCTTCCTCTTGGGACTATTTAGTTATAGTGCGATTATCAGGGTGGAATACCCTGAAATTGGTTCTAATTTCCTCCCCGCAGTAATAGGGACTATATTGGTGTTCTGGATTTACAGAAAAATAAAAGTCCGTAAAAACCAGGCAATTGCAGAAAACAGCCATTAATTGATGAAAAACGCCGGAGAGATAACTATCTGCGGCGTTTTTGTTTTGTATGCTGGTTAAGTATCAGTTTAATTTTTCCAGAAGTACGCCGCATTCCATATGGTGTGTATAAGGGAACTGATCAAACAGAGCCAGACGGCTGATTTTATGCGTTTGGGTTAATGTTTCCAGATTATAGCAAAGGGTTTCCGGGTTGCAGGAAATATAAAGAACCCGCGGATATGCCTGGACCATCTCAACCGTTTTTTCATCAAGGCCGCTACGTGGTGGATCAACAAAAATAGTTTCACATTGATAGCCTTTCAAATCGATTCCCTGAAGGCGATTAAATTCGCGTTCGCCATTCATTGCTTGAGTAAATTCCTCTGCCGACATTCGAATAATTTGCACATTATCAATATTATTGGCTGCGATATTGTATTGAGCAGCAGAAACGGATGGCTTGGCAATTTCTGTCGCCAATACTCGTTCAAAATTTTGAGCTAACGCCAGAGAGAAGTTGCCATTTCCGCAATAAAGCTCAAGTAAATCGCCTTGTGAACCTTTGGTAATATCAATCGCCCATTCGAGCATGTGAGTATTGACGTTGGCATTTGGCTGGGTAAAACTGTTTTCCACCTGACGATAGATCATGTTCCGGCCCGCAATAGATAAAACTTCATCAATATAATCATGGCCCAATACGATTTTAGTTTTAGCTGCCCTGCCAATCAGTTCAACGTCAAACCCTTTATTTCTTAACTCTTCACGCAGTTTTAACGCCTGTTGTGTCCATTCATCACCCAACTTTTTGTGATAAAGCAGAGAAACAAGGATTTTATTACTGCGAGTGGACAGATAATCAATCTGAAATAGCTTATGGCGCAGGATATGTTCGGATTTAATGGCGTCAATTAACACTGCCATCATGTTGTTGATTAATTTACTGGCGACAGGAAATTGTACAATGCGAATACGCTGTTTTGTCTGTTGATCAAACATAATATGGTACAAATCATCCTGCTCATGCCAGATTCGGAATTCTGCCCGCATTCTGTAATGAGATACCGGTGAACGGAAAACCTCTGGCTCTGGAGTTTGGAAAGGTGCCATCATGCTTTTTAAGCGGCTTACTTTCTCTGCAAGTTGTTGCTCATAGCTTTCCGTTGGCAGGGGATTTTGCATTATGTTTGTTCTCTTATATCTGTAGTAAGAAAAATTTTCGTGCGAAATTGTAGGGAAAGAGCAAAGGATGTCCAGTTTTCTTATTACTCATTCATAATCCTGTCTATGCTTATATTCTAAACAGGTCTGATCTTTCATCGTAGCATGGAGGTTTGGCCTTCTAACAATCATTGTTGGATGTTTTCTCTATATGATAAATAAAAACCGGTTTTTATTATCCGCAATTTCAGTTGCAGTGATTTCTGGTTGGAATTCTGTTGCTGTTGCGGAAGAACAGCAGGATTCATTGGTTGTTACGGCAAGTCGATTTAAACAGCCTGTTTCAAGCATACTGGCTCCTCATACCGTTGTAACGCGAGATGAAATTGAGCGTTGGCAGTCAAATAGCGTAGCCGATATTTTACGCCGCTTGCCTGGTGTTGATATTGCGCTGCATGGTGGCATTGGGCAGTTAAGTTCTCTGTTTATCCGTGGTACTAACTCTAGTCATGTATTGGTGTTGATGGATGGAATACGTCTGAATCAAGCTGGTATCAGTGGCTCCTCTGATTTAAGCCAAATACCTGTATCGTTGATTCAGAAAATTGAATATATCCGTGGGCCACGTTCTGCGGTTTATGGTTCTGATGCGATTGGCGGTGTTATCAATATCATAACGACCAGAGAGAAACAGGGAACCAGTATAAACGTAGGTATCGGTTCACACGGTTACCAGATTTATGATGGCGCAACCCAGCAAAGATTAGCTGAAAACACCTTACTGACAGCAGCAGCCAGCTATACTTATACTAAAGGATTTGATGTGGTTTCTGCGGGTAATACCGGTGGTTTCAGGCAACCTGACCGTGATGGTTTTATGAGTAAAATGCTCTGGTTGGGGGTTGATCAGAAATTTAATGAGCAATTCAGTGGGTTTGCCCGTGCTTATGGCTATGACAATAGAACATCTTATGATGCGGATATTAACTGGAGTTATCCATATGCCAGGCCAGATACCCGTGAACTTTATAGCCGTCACTATGACGCAGGGATCCAATTTAACCAAGGGGTTTACTCGTCCCAATTAATCACAAGTTATAGTCATATAAAAGACTACAACTTTGATCCTAAGTATGGACGCTATGACAAATCCGCGACTCTTGGTGATTCTGAACAATATAACTTGCAATGGGGAAATACCTTTCAGCTATATCAGGGAATGGTAAGTACTGGTGTTGACTTCCAAAAACAGTCCATTGACGCTGGAACAAGTTATATACCAACGAGTGAAACAGTACGTAATACAGGGACATATCTGACAGCACAGCAGCAATTAAATGATTTTATTCTGGAAGGTGCGATTCGGTTGGATAAACATTCAGAAGCTGGCTGGAATACTACATGGCAAGCCAGTGCAGGCTGGGAGTTTATTGAGAATTATCGTTTGATTGCTTCTTATGGCACGGCATTTAAAGCGCCAACTCTTAGCCAGATGTATGGTTCTTGGGGAGGTAATCGAGATTTGAAGCCTGAAGAAAGTAAACAATGGGAAGGTGGTATAGAAGGTGTAACTGGTTCGTTGAATTGGCGTCTTTCTGTATATCGTAATGACATTGAACAATTGATCGATTATACAAATAGTCGCTACCATAATATTGGCAAAGCAAAAATTAAAGGTGTTGAATTGACGGGTTCAATAGATACCGGAATATTCCAGCATCAATTGACATTGCAATATATCGATCCACGTAACGGTGAAACGAATGAGATTTTAGCTCGCCGTGCGAAGCAGCAAGTGAAATATCAGCTTGATTGGCAGCTATATGATTTTGATTGGGGATTAACCTATCAATATCTTGGACAGCGTTATGATTCTGATTTCAATACATTCCCTGCTAAGCGTGTGAAATTAGGTGGAGTCAGTTTCTGGGATTTAACGGTTTCATATCCGGTCACTGTTCAACTGACAATTCGTGGTAGAATAGCCAACCTGCTTGATAAAGATTACGAGACAGTTTATGGCTATCGCACTCCAGGACGTGAATACAATCTCACTGGGAGCTATAACTTCTGATTTGAATAAACCTGTCCGCCCGACCGTTTTAGTTTTTGATTCTGGTGTCGGTGGCTTATCCGTTTACCAAGAGATCCGGCAATTGTTGCCGGATCTCCACTATATATACGTATTTGATAATGAAGCATTCCCTTATGGTGAAAAATCGGAAGAATTTATTATTGAACGAGTCGTTAAAATTGTTGATTCCGTTCAGCAAAAACACTCTCTGGCAATAGTCGTTATTGCATGTAACACCGCAAGTACCGTCAGTTTGCCAGCTTTGCGCGAACGATTCCATTTCCCGGTGGTTGGTGTGGTTCCAGCGATAAAGCCAGCCGCGAAGTTAACTCGTAATGGCATTGTTGGGCTACTGGCGACGAGAGCAACAGTTAACCGATCCTATACAAAAGAACTTATTGAAAGATTTGCGATAGATTGCAGAATTGAATCCATAGGTTCTGCTGAGTTGGTAGAATTAGCTGAAGCTAAATTGCATGGTGGTAAGGTATCTTCCGACACTTTAAAAAAGATACTGAAACCTTGGCTCAGAATGAAAGAACCACCTGATACGGTGGTATTGGGTTGTACTCATTTTCCACTATTGGCAGAAGAATTAGTCCAGGTACTGCCTGATGGTACACGCTTAATTGATTCCGGTGCCGCTATTGCCCGAAGAACAGCTTGGTTGGTTAAACATCAGGAGAATCTTGTTTGTACTTCGGCAGATAGCCTTGCTTATTGTATGAAAATGGATGCTGAGACTGATGAATTAATCTCTGTTTTGCAGAAATATGGATTCTCAAAACTGGACAAATTGATAAATTAAGTCAAATTTGGCGTAATAAGCAGCAGTCGTTAGCTTTTTTTAAATAAACGCTTGCCAGCGCCGAAGAACTCCCTATAATGCGCCACCACTGACCGACACAACGCTGACAAAACGTGTGAGGCCAGGCAGAGTAAAGTGAATAAGCGCTTGACTCTGCGGGCGAAAAGCGTAATATACGCAGCCCGGCTGAACGAGAATATCAATTTTTATTTCAGCCTGCTCTTTAACAATTAATCAGACAATCTGTGTGGGCACTCACAAGACCGTATCACAAAAAAATACGTTTTAAAGTCTTGAAGAGTGAACAACAGTGAATTCATTACGAATGAACAGTCAGTTTCTTTGAGCATCAAGCTTTTAATAGAAGAGTTTGATCATGGCTCAGATTGAACGCTGGCGGCAGGCCTAACACATGCAAGTCGGGCGGTAACAGGAAAGTGCGTGCACTTTCGCTGACGAGCGGCGGACGGGTGAGTAATGTCTGGGGATCTGCCCGAGGGCGGGGGATAACCACTGGAAACGGTGGCTAATACCGCATAATGTCGCGAGACCAAAGTGGGGGACCTGAAAAGGCCTCACGCCCACGGATGAACCCAGATGGGATTAGCTAGTCGGTAGGGTAATGGCCTACCGAGGCGACGATCCCTAGCTGGTCTGAGAGGATGACCAGCCACACTGGGACTGAGACACGGCCCAGACTCCTACGGGAGGCAGCAGTGGGGAATATTGCACAATGGGCGCAAGCCTGATGCAGCCATGCCGCGTGTATGAAGAAGGCCTTCGGGTTGTAAAGTACTTTCAGCGGGGAGGAAGGGTATAACCTGAACAGGGTTGTATTTTGACGTTACCCGCAGAAGAAGCACCGGCTAACTCCGTGCCAGCAGCCGCGGTAATACGGAGGGTGCAAGCGTTAATCGGAATGACTGGGCGTAAAGCGCACGCAGGCGGTCAATTAAGTTAGATGTGAAATCCCCGGGCTTAACCTGGGAACGGCATCTAAGACTGGTTGACTGGAGTCTCGTAGAGGGGGGTAGAATTCCATGTGTAGCGGTGAAATGCGTAGAGATGTGGAGGAATACCGGTGGCGAAGGCGGCCCCCTGGACGAAGACTGACGCTCAGGTGCGAAAGCGTGGGGAGCAAACAGGATTAGATACCCTGGTAGTCCACGCTGTAAACGATGTCGATTTGGAGGTTGTTCCCTAGAGGAGTGGCTTCCGGAGCTAACGCGTTAAATCGACCGCCTGGGGAGTACGGCCGCAAGGTTAAAACTCAAATGAATTGACGGGGGCCCGCACAAGCGGTGGAGCATGTGGTTTAATTCGATGCAACGCGAAGAACCTTACCTACTCTTGACATCCTCAGAATTTGCTGGAGACAGCGAAGTGCCTTAGGGAACTGAGAGACAGGTGCTGCATGGCTGTCGTCAGCTCGTGTTGTGAAATGTTGGGTTAAGTCCCGCAACGAGCGCAACCCTTATCCTTTGTTGCCAGCGCGTGATGGCGGGAACTCAAAGGAGACTGCCGGTGATAAACCGGAGGAAGGTGGGGATGACGTCAAGTCATCATGGCCCTTACGAGTAGGGCTACACACGTGCTACAATGGCGGATACAAAGTGAAGCGAGCTTGCGAGAGTGAGCGGAACACATAAAGTCTGTCGTAGTCCGGATTGGAGTCTGCAACTCGACTCCATGAAGTCGGAATCGCTAGTAATCGTAGATCAGAATGCTACGGTGAATACGTTCCCGGGCCTTGTACACACCGCCCGTCACACCATGGGAGTGGGTTGCAAAAGAAGTCGGTAGCTTAACCTAAGGGAGGGCGCTGACCACTTTGTGATTCATGACTGGGGTGAAGTCGTAACAAGGTAACCGTAGGGGAACCTGCGGTTGGATCACCTCCTTACCTGAGATGCAGTTGAGTGCAGTGCTCACACAGATTGTCTGATAAAAGTAGAGCAAGACGCGTCTGCGAAGCCGGCCATTGTGTCCCCTTCGTCTAGAGGCCTAGGACACCGCCCTTTCACGGCGGTAACAGGGGTTCGAATCCCCTAGGGGACGCCACTTGCGGTGATGACGGGTGAAAGCCGTTGTCGTGTTATCGTTAAGCGGATTTGTGATGAAGTCGGCTTACCGATAAAAGCTCTTTAACAATCTGGAACAAGCTGAAAATTGAATACAGTCAATAACCTCCCCGAGGGGTTATTGATGAGTCTCTCAACAATCCGCAAGCCGAGACAGTTTCGGGTTGTGAGGTTAAGCGACTAAGCGTACACGGTGGATGCCTAGGCAGTCAGAGGCGATGAAGGACGTGCTAATCTGCGAAAAGCGTCGGTAAGCTGATATGAAGCGTAATAACCGGCGATGTCCGAATGGGGAAACCCAGTGCAATCCGTTGCACTATCGCTTGATGAATTCATAGTCAAGCGAGGCGAACCGGGGGAACTGAAACATCTCAGTACCCCGAGGAAAAGAAATCAACCGAGATTCCCCCAGTAGCGGCGAGCGAACGGGGAGCAGCCCAGAGTCTGCATCAGTGAAGGGGTGAGTGGAAGCGTCTGGAAAGTCGCACAGTAAAGGGTGAAAGTCCCGTACACTAAACCCTCTTCACTGTGAGCTCAACGAGTAGGGCGGGACACGTGGTATCCTGTCTGAATATGGGGGGACCATCCTCCAAGGCTAAATACTCCTGACTGACCGATAGTGAACCAGTACCGTGAGGGAAAGGCGAAAAGAACCCCGGCGAGGGGAGTGAAACAGAACCTGAAACCGTGTACGTACAAGCAGTGGGAGCCTTCATTTATGGGGGTGACTGCGTACCTTTTGTATAATGGGTCAGCGACTTATATTCTGTAGCAAGGTTAACCGTTTAGGGGAGCCGCAGGGAAACCGAGTCTTAACTGGGCGCATGAGTTGCAGGGTATAGACCCGAAACCCGGTGATCTAGCCATGGGCAGGTTGAAGGTTGGGTAACACTAACTGGAGGACCGAACCGACTAATGTTGAAAAATTAGCGGATGACTTGTGGCTGGGGGTGAAAGGCCAATCAAACCGGGAGATAGCTGGTTCTCCCCGAAAGCTATTTAGGTAGCGCCTCGTGAATTCATCTTCGGGGGTAGAGCACTGTTTCGGCTAGGGGGCCATCCCGGCTTACCAACCCGATGCAAACTGCGAATACCGAAGAATGGTATCACGGGAGACACACGGCGGGTGCTAACGTCCGTCGTGAAGAGGGAAACAACCCAGACCGCCAGCTAAGGTCCCAAAGTCATGGTTAAGTGGGAAACGAGGTGGGAAGGCTCAGACAGCCAGGATGTTGGCTTAGAAGCAGCCATCATTTAAAGAAAGCGTAATAGCTCACTGGTCGAGTCGGCCTGCGCGGAAGATGTAACGGGGCTAAACCATGCACCGAAGCTGCGGCAGCGACACTAAGGTGTCGTTGGGTAGGGGAGCGTTCTGTAAGCCGTCGAAGGTGTGCTGTGAAGCGCGCTGGAGGTATCAGAAGTGCGAATGCTGACATAAGTAACGATAAAGCGGGTGAAAAACCCGCTCGCCGGAAGACCAAGGGTTCCTGTCCAACGTTAATCGGGGCAGGGTGAGTCGACCCCTAAGGCGAGGCTGAAAAGCGTAGTCGATGGGAAACAGGTTAATATTCCTGTACTGAATGTGACTGCGAAGGGGGGACGGAGAAGGCTAGGCCATCCGGGCGACGGTTGTCCCGGTTTAAGCGTGCAGGTGGGCAGGACAGGCAAATCCGTTCTGCTGTAACACTGAGGCGTGATGACGAACCGCTACGGCGGTGAAGTGGTTGATGCCCGGCTTCCAGGAAAAGCCTCTAAGCATCAGGTGACATTGAATCGTACCCCAAACCGACACAGGTGGTCAGGTAGAGAATACTCAGGCGCTTGAGAGAACTCGGGTGAAGGAACTAGGCAAAATGGTGCCGTAACTTCGGGAGAAGGCACGCTGGCAGCAGGTGAAGGAAGAAACATCCGGAGCCGAAGCCAGTCGCAGAGACCAGCTGGCTGCAACTGTTTATTAAAAACACAGCACTGTGCAAACACGAAAGTGGACGTATACGGTGTGACGCCTGCCCGGTGCTGGAAGGTTAATTGATGGGGTTAGCACGTAAGCGCGACGCTCTTGATAGAAGCCCCAGTAAACGGCGGCCGTAACTATAACGGTCCTAAGGTAGCGAAATTCCTTGTCGGGTAAGTTCCGACCTGCACGAATGGCGTAATGATGGCCAGGCTGTCTCCACCCGAGACTCAGTGAAATTGAACTCGCTGTGAAGATGCAGTGTACCCGCGGCAAGACGGAAAGACCCCGTGAACCTTTACTATAGCTTGACACTGAACATGGAGCCTTGATGTGTAGGATAGGTGGGAGGCCAGGAAGTGTGGACGCCAGTCTGCATGGAGCCATCCTTGAAATACCACCCTTGAATGTTCGATGTTCTCACCCAGTTCCGTGATCCGGAACGGGGACAGTGTCTGGTGGGTAGTTTGACTGGGGCGGTCTCCTCCCAAAGCGTAACGGAGGAGCACGAAGGTTGGCTAATCACGGTCGGACATCGTGAGGTTAGTGCAAAGGCATAAGCCAGCTTGACTGCGAGAGTGACAGCTCGAGCAGGTACGAAAGTAGGTCTTAGTGATCCGGTGGTTCTGAATGGAAGGGCCATCGCTCAACGGATAAAAGGTACTCCGGGGATAACAGGCTGATACCGCCCAAGAGTTCATATCGACGGCGGTGTTTGGCACCTCGATGTCGGCTCATCACATCCTGGGGCTGAAGTCGGTCCCAAGGGTATGGCTGTTCGCCATTTAAAGTGGTACGCGAGCTGGGTTTAGAACGTCGTGAGACAGTTCGGTCCCTATCTGCCGTGGGCGTTGGAAGATTGAAAGGGGCTGCTCCTAGTACGAGAGGACCGGAGTGGACGCACCGCTGGTGTACGGGTTGTCATGCCAATGGCATAGCCCGGTAGCTAAGTGCGGCAGAGATAACCGCTGAAAGCATCTAAGCGGGAAACTTGCCTTGAGATGAGTCTTCCCTTGACTTTAAGGTCACGGAAGGAACGTTTAAGACGAAGACGTGGATAGGCTGGGTGTGTAAGTGCAGCGATGCATTGAGCTGACCAGTACTAATGAACCGAGCGGCTTAACCTTACAACACCGAAGGTGTTTTGGTGAGAGAGACGAAAAGAATTTTAGCTTGTTGACCGGATTGGTTCTGATGGTGGTGCGAGCTGTTAAAGGCGGGTATCACGGTTGGAATGGAATGAATTTGCCTGGCGGCGATAGCGCGGTGGTCCCACCTGACCCCATGCCGAACTCAGCAGTGAAACGCCGTAGCGCCGATGGTAGTGTGGGGTCTCCCCATGTGAGAGTAGGGAACTGCCAGGCTTTAATTTTTTGGGGTTTGCGTTAATATTGACTGCGAGCCACTATTGCTGATATGGCTCAGTTGGTAGAGCACACCCTTGGTAAGGGTGAGGTCCCCAGTTCGAATCTGGGTATCAGCACCATGATAATATATAAAGAATTTGTCTGGCGGTAATAGCGCGGTGGTCCCACCTGACCCCATGCCGAACTCAGCAGTGAAACGCCGTAGCGCCGATGGTAGTGTGGGGTCTCCCCATGTGAGAGTAGGGAACTGCCAGACTTTATTTTAAGACAAAAAGGCCACCCAAAAGGGTGGCCTTTTTGCATTTAGAGAAAAAACTAACTTTGTTTTCCAACTGTTTTCCATGTCTATAGACTGATAAACTACTTATTAAATAGCTTTATTGAGTATTAAGTAAATGCTTTCCCTTAAAGAGTTTAATACTTTTGGGTTATCAGCCCATGCTAAATGTTTAGATATAGCTAAATCTGCTGAATCTTTATTAGCTTTATGGCAGAAAGCCAGAAGCCAAAAACAACCTGTACTGCTGCTTGGTGGGGGTAGTAATATCTTATTTATTGAAGATTTTGAAGGAACTGTGATTCTGAATAGAATTATGGGGATTCAATACCAGGAAACTGATGAATCATGGCGTCTACATGTAGGAGCGGGAGAAAATTGGCACGAATTAGTCTGTTATTCTCTTAAAAATCATATTCATGGGTTAGAAAATCTGGCGTTAATTCCAGGTTGTGCTGGTGCGGCACCGATTCAAAATATTGGTGCGTATGGTATTGAATTTAGAGATGTATGTGAGTATGTAGATGTCCTGAATCTGGAAACTGGAGAACAAACGCGCCTTAATGTTGATGAATGTCAATTTGGGTATCGGGATAGTGTTTTCAAGCATAAATATCAAGAAAGTTATTTTATTATCTCTGTAGGCTTATTGTTGAAAAAGAATTGGCAACCGATGTTGAGTTATGGTGATTTAACTAGGTTGTCGAGAGGTGGTGTAACTCCTCAGCAGATTTTTGATTCAGTATGTACAATGCGCACCAGTAAATTACCTGATCCTGCAATAACAGGAAATGCAGGTAGCTTCTTTAAAAATCCAATTGTCAGTGCGGAAGTTGCGGTAAAAATTAAAGAAAGTTACCCTGATAGCCCCCAGTATCCTCATGATAATGGGATGTTCAAATTAGCGGCAGGCTGGCTCATTGAGCAGTGTAATTTAAAAGGTTATCGTATCGGTGGTGCATCTGTGCATCTCAGGCAAGCTCTAGTATTGATAAATCAGGGAAATGCGACAGGTAAGGATGTAATCGCATTGGCTGCCTATATTCGCCAGCAAGTGATAAGTAAGTTTGGTGTATTGCTTGAACCTGAGGTGCGTTTTATTGGCTCTAAAGGCGAAATTGATGCTGTGGAATGTATTTCATGAAAGATATAACTGTACCATTACAATTGATTAAAATTTTGTCTGATGGTGAAGTCCATTCTGGTCAACAACTGGGGCAGGATTTAGGGATGAGTAGGGCTGGAATTAATAAGCATATACAGACAATTCGTCAATGGGGAATTGAACTGGGAACTGCTCTTGGCAAAGGTTATCGCCTCGTGGCACCGATGCAACTACTTGATGAATGTACTATTTTGCAATATTTACCCCAGGATCGTGTAGCTGTTTTGCCAGTTATTGATTCGACTAATCAGTATCTACTTGAACGTTTATCTGAGTTAAAGTCAGGGGATGCCTGTGTTGCAGAATACCAGTATGCTGGCAGAGGGAGGCGTGGACGGAAGTGGATTTCGCCCTTTGGTAAGAATCTTTACTTATCTATGTATTGGCGTCTTGAACAAGGACCAGCTGCGGCAATCGGATTGAGTCTGGTTGTCGGTATTGTTATTGCTGAAGTATTGCATCGATTTGGCGCTGATAGAATTAGGGTAAAATGGCCAAATGATTTATATCTTGATGACAAGAAGCTAGCAGGAATATTAGTCGAATTAATGGGAAAAACTGGGGATGCTGCTCAGGTTGTGATCGGTGCAGGTATAAATATTGCGATGGATCATAAGGACGAAGAATCTATTAATCAGCAATGGGTTAATTTGCAGCAGGCTGGAATTAAAATTGATCGTAATAAATTGGCTGTAGAAATAATACTTGATCTGAGGAAAGCGCTGATGCAGTTTGAAAATGAAGGCTTATCTTCATTTATTTCCCGGTGGTTTGAGTTAGATAATTTTATGGATAGACCAGTAAAATTAATTATTGGTAGTCAGGAAGTTTATGGCATAGCCAGAGGTATTAATCAGCAAGGTGCTTTATTACTCGATCAGGATGGTGTCATAACTCCATATATCGGTGGTGAGATTTCTTTGAGAGGTTGTTAAGAACAACCGGAAGAGAGATATCTTCCGGGTTCGGAAACTATTTTTACTTACGTAACCTTACGCTTTCAATAGTGTGATTAGTGCCTTTTGTCATGATTAGGCTTGCTCGTTCTCGCGTTGGTAGAATATTTTGTTGCAAGTTTAAGCCATTGATCTCTTGCCAGATATCAGATGCAATGTTTATGGCCTCTTCTTCTGATAATTTGGAATAACTGTGGAAATAAGAATCTGGATCTGAAAAGGCACCCTGACGAAATTTTAGGAACCGACTGATATACCAACTTTGGAGTAATTTTTCTGGTGCGTCGACGTAGATAGAGAAGTCGACAAAATCAGAGACAAATACATGGTGTGGGTCATGGGGATAATCCATACCGCTTTGTAATACATTCAGACCTTCCAGAATCAAAATATCTGGTTGTTCAATGAACTTTTGTTCATTTGGTACGATATCATAGGTAAGATGAGAGTAAACTGGTGCAGATACTTGCTCGGACCCTGATTTTATATCAGATACAAATTTCACTAGGCAATGCATATCATATGATTGTGGAAAACCTTTCTTTTTCATCAATCCACGTTCATTTAGTACGCTGTTAGAATGTAGAAAGCCATCTGTAGTAATTAATTCTACACTTCTGTGTTCAGGCCAACGACTTAGTAGTGCTTGCAATAGACGTGCGGTAGTACTTTTGCCAACAGCAACACTGCCAGCAATGCCTATGACATAAGGGACCTTTTGTCCATCAGTGCCTAGAAATTGTTCGAGCACTGCTTGGCGACGTAAATTTGAGCTAATATAAAAATTAAGTAAGCGAGATAAAGGAAGGTAAATTTCAACAACTTCTTCTAAAGAAATTTCTTCATTTATCCCTTTTAAATCAATTAGTTCTTCTTTTGTTAATGTCAGTGGAACTGAATCACGTAAGGTTGCCCATTGTTCACGATTGAATTGCAAATATGGAGTAGCCAAAAAAGGTTCTTTTTTATTCATAAACCAACATCTGCCTGTTTGTGCAGGTTGGACAGATTGTAATAAACAACCTGTACCCGACAAAAAATAAATCGCATCATATCGACTGAGGAGCGACAGGCGTAGGCTTTTTTATATTTTTGGCGATTTTTTTTGATAAGAAATGCAGAATTGTAAAAAATTGAGTTACTTTGCTTACTGCTAGCTTAGGTTGTTTGTTTAATGATGGGAATTTAACTGACGGCAAATGAAGTATTTTATCGAGTTTTATAGAGGATTATAATCAGTTCCACAATAGTTATAGATAATTTTTTGTTTGTTATTTGGACTGAATCTATTGAAAAAAGCAGCTGATCAGATAGAATTGAGTGTTTTATGACCGAATGATCAGATTGAGGCAATTTTTTTGTTGCATAGAGTGTTCACACTGCCTAGAATGCGCAGCACTTGATGCCGGCATAGCTCAGTTGGTAGAGCAACTGACTTGTAATCAGTAGGTCCCGAGTTCGACTCTTGGTGCCGGCACCATTAAAAATTTGGATAGGGTGGGGTTCCCGAGCGGCCAAAGGGAGCAGACTGTAAATCTGCCGTCACAGACTTCGAAGGTTCGAATCCTTCCCCCACCACCAAACAATCAGATTTAGTCTTGAGTGTCCTGCTTGAGTAGTTACTCCAAGCGAAGCACATTGAGATACAATGTACAGCTGATTAAAATCAGGTAGCCGGGTTCAATGCGGGCATCGTATAATGGCTATTACCTCAGCCTTCCAAGCTGATGATGCGGGTTCGATTCCCGCTGCCCGCTCCAAAATGTGCTGATATAGCTCAGTTGGTAGAGCACACCCTTGGTAAGGGTGAGGCCGGCAGTTCGAATCTGCCTATCAGCACCATTTCCTTATGTTCTTGTCTCTTGGTTTTCTTCCTGTAAGCAATATTCAACAAGCAATAGCTTGGTTGATGTGGTGAAGCCACCGATTCCGTGTCTTAGAGGGACAATCTAATGTCTAAAGAAAAGTTTGAACGTAAAAAACCGCACGTTAACGTTGGTACTATCGGCCACGTTGACCATGGTAAAACTACCCTGACTGCTGCCATCACTACTGTATTGGCTAAAACCTACGGTGGTAACGCTCGCGCATTCGACCAGATCGATAACGCGCCAGAAGAAAAAGCGCGTGGTATCACCATCTCTACTTCTCACGTAGAATACGATACGCCAAGCCGTCACTATGCGCATGTTGACTGCCCAGGCCACGCCGACTATGTGAAAAACATGATCACCGGTGCTGCCCAGATGGACGGCGCGATCCTGGTAGTTGCAGCAACTGATGGTCCAATGCCACAAACTCGTGAGCACATCCTGTTAGGCCGTCAGGTAGGCGTTCCTTACATCATCGTGTTCCTGAACAAATGTGACATGGTAGACGACGAAGAGCTGCTGGAACTGGTTGAGATGGAAGTGCGTGAGCTGCTGTCTCAGTACGACTTCCCAGGCGACGACACGCCAGTTATCCGTGGTTCTGCTCTGAAAGCACTGGAAGGTGAGGCAGAGTGGGAAGCCAAAATCATCGAACTGGCAGAGGCCCTGGATAGCTACATTCCAGAGCCAGAGCGTGCTATTGACCAGCCATTCCTGCTGCCAATCGAAGACGTATTCTCTATTTCAGGCCGTGGTACTGTCGTTACCGGTCGTGTAGAGCGCGGTATCGTTAAAGTGGGTGAAGAAGTTGAAATCGTGGGGATTAAAGACACCACGAAAACAACTTGTACCGGCGTAGAAATGTTCCGCAAACTGCTGGACGAAGGCCGTGCGGGTGAGAACGTGGGTGTTCTGCTGCGTGGTACCAAACGTGACGAAATCGAACGTGGTCAGGTATTGGCAAAACCCGGTTCAATCAAGCCACACACCACTTTCGAATCAGAAGTTTATATTCTGAGCAAAGACGAAGGCGGCCGTCATACTCCGTTCTTCAAAGGCTACCGTCCACAGTTCTACTTCCGTACAACTGACGTAACCGGGACTATCGAACTGCCAGAAGGCGTGGAAATGGTGATGCCAGGTGATAACATTCAGATGATCGTTACCCTGATTGCACCAATCGCGATGGACCAGGGTCTGCGCTTCGCAATCCGTGAAGGTGGCCGTACAGTAGGTGCTGGTGTTGTTGCTAAAGTTATTGCTTAATAGCTGATCGTATATTTAGTCCTAGGGCAAGCTTGAACTCGGGTTTGCTTTAGAATAGACACCTGGTGTATTACATCAGGTGTCTGTCGGTTGATGTCTTCAAATATATCCTTTCCTTGAATTGCCTACATGAATCATCTTGGGGTACTTCTTCTAGTCTTAGTCTTTGGTTTTTGACTGTGACAGTTCGTAGTTTGTCTTTGGATATTATCCGCTTGTTCTACCAAGATACTCAGGGTACATCTGGACCTATCACCTATCATCCATTCGTCATTAAATATGTTAATGTTTGTTCTTATGCTAAGTCCTTCTCATACAACTAAACATGTGAATCCCGTAATATCGTAAAACAGATGATCCCTCTCCTTCCTTCTGACTATCAGTTCTCAGCTCTAGAGCAAGTTGTTGATGTAGGAAATAGTGTAGTTGCTGTGTCTTTAATATGTGGTTGGTTTAGCTAAATTTTATTTAGGATGGAATAAGTTTAATAAAGTTACCAGTAGTGATAAAAGTCTTATCCATCAGAATATTATGTGGATGAGTGAACCATTTCCATCGGATGAAGGTGAAAGAAAATTTGGAAGAGTTGGATCAGAAAATTAAAATACGAATGATTATTGAAATGATACTCATTATTATTTAATATAAGCTATAATATGTACCAGAGAGTGCTATTTATGTATGTTTGCCTATGTAATGCGGTGAGTGACAAAACAATACGTAACGCGGTGCGTCAGCATCATGTTCACTCTATTAGAGAACTAAAACGTATTGTGCCTGTGGGCCGTGATTGTGGTAAATGCATACGCCAAGCCAGAGAGCTAATTAATGAGGAAATTGCACAACTGCCTAAGATAGATAACGTTGCTTGATAAAAAATAAGGTAAGTTTATTACTACTCTGCTGAATAGGTACTACACTTTAAGTACTGGAAGCGGAGGAGTAGCTATGAAAGGTGATAAAAAAATAATTGCTCATTTGAACAAACTTCTTGGAAATGAGCTTGTTGCAATTAATCAGTATTTTCTGCACGCCCGGATGTTCAAAAACTGGGGCCTTACCCGCCTTAATGACAAGGAATATCATGAATCTATCGATGAAATGAAACATGCTGATAGATACATTGAACGTATCCTTTTTCTTGAGGGAATTCCTAATTTGCAGGATTTAGGAAAACTTAACATCGGAGAAGATATTGAAGAAATGCTCAAATCCGATTTGCAACTAGAATTGCAAGGAGCCAAGGATTTGAGAGAAGCGATCGCTTATGCTGATTCGATTCATGATTATGTTAGTCGTGATTTGATGATCGATATCTTAGATGAAGAAGAAGAGCATATTGATTGGCTGGAAACTCAGTTTGAATTAATTGAACGCATGGGGATTCAAAATTATACCCAGGTACAGATTCTTGAAGGAGAATAGTCCTAGAAAAATGCCCTATCTACTAAAGCTAGGGCATCTTATTCTACACTCATTTATTTCATTCCGAATAGATTTTCATCTGTATCTTGCTTTGCTAATTGATTTGCGTATAATACGCGGGCTTACTTTGAGTAAGCCTGATCTATTAGTCAGTAAATGTGCAGTGTTTTGCTTTTCTGCCATTTAAAAATACTCCCGATATGGGGGTTATATATTGAACGATTACACTCTCCCATCAATCGAAATGGGCACGAGGAGTAGTTATTTACGTTTATAAAATAGTTGGAGCTCTGGTCTCATGCAGAACCAAAGAATCCGTATCCGCCTGAAAGCATTTGATCATCGTTTGATAGATCAATCAACTGCGGAAATTGTCGAGACCGCTAAGCGCACTGGTGCGCAGGTTCGTGGTCCGATCCCGCTGCCGACTCGTAAAGAGCGTTTTACTGTTCTGATTTCTCCGCATGTTAATAAAGATGCGCGTGATCAGTACGAAATTCGCACTCATAAGCGTCTGGTTGACATCGTTGAGCCAACCGAGAAAACCGTTGATGCTCTGATGCGTCTGGATCTGGCTGCCGGTGTAGACGTGCAGATCAGCCTGGGTTAATCAGGTCATTGAACGATTGAGAGGTTGAAACAATGATTGGTTTAGTCGGTAAAAAAGTGGGTATGACTCGTATCTTCACAGAAGATGGAGTTTCAATCCCTGTAACAGTTATCGAAATTGAAGATAACCGTGTTACTCAGGTTAAAGATCTGGATAGCGACGGTTATCGTGCAATTCAGGTTACTACTGGTAGCAAAAAAGCTAACCGTGTAAACAAACCTGAAGCGGGTCATTTCGCTAAAGCTGGCGTTGAAGCTGGCCGTATCCTGCGTGAATTCCGTCTGTCTGAAGACGAAGAATATGCTGTAGGTCAAAGCATTAGCGTTGAAATTTTCGCTGACGTTAAGAAAGTCGACGTTACTGGTACATCTAAAGGTAAAGGTTTTGCTGGTACTGTTAAGCGCTGGAACTTCCGTACCCAAGATGCTAGCCACGGTAACTCTTTGTCTCACCGTGTTCCGGGTTCTATCGGTCAGAACCAAACTCCGGGCAAGGTATTTAAAGGCAAAAAAATGGCAGGCCAACTGGGTAATGAGCGTGTAACCGTTCAAAGCCTGGATGTAGTACGTGTTGACGCTGAGCGCAACCTGCTGCTGGTCAAAGGTGCTGTTCCAGGTGCAACTGGTGGCAACCTGATCGTAAAACCGGCTGTCAAGGCGTAACGTCAAGGAGATAGGAATGGAATTGGTAATGAAAGACGCGCAAGGCGCGCTGACTGTTTCCGAAACTACCTTCGGGCGTGATTTCAATGAAGCGCTTGTGCATCAAGTAGTCGTTGCTTACGCAGCTGGTGCACGTCAAGGTACTCGTGCTCAGAAAACCCGTGCTGAAGTTTCTGGTTCAGGTAAAAAACCATGGCGTCAGAAAGGCACTGGCCGTGCACGCTCTGGTTCTATTAAGAGCCCAATTTGGCGCTCTGGTGGTGTAACTTTCGCAGCTAAGCCACAGGACCACAGTCAAAAAGTTAATAAGAAAATGTACCGCGGTGCTCTGAAAAGCATCCTGTCTGAACTGGTACGTCAAGATCGTCTGATAGTTGTCGAGAGTTTTTCTGTAGAAGCCCCTAAAACTAAGCTTCTAGCTCAGAAACTGAAAGAGATGGCTCTGGAAGATGTGCTGATTATCACTAGTGAAGTTGATGAGAACTTGTTCTTAGCCGCTCGCAACCTGTACAAGGTTGACGTTCGTGATGCAGCTGGTATCGATCCAGTTAGTTTGATCGCCTTCGATAAAGTGGTTATGACTGCTGACGCTGTGAAGCAAGTTGAGGAGATGCTGGCATGATCCGTGAAGAACGTCTGCTGAAAGTACTGCGCGCGCCGCACGTATCTGAAAAAGCTTCTACAGCGATGGAAAAAAGCAATACCATCGTTCTCAAAGTTGCAAAAGACGCGACTAAAGCAGAAATTAAAGCTGCTGTGCAGAAATTGTTTGAAGTCGAAGTTGAAGGTGTTAACACTTTGCTGGTTAAAGGCAAAACTAAACGCCACGGTCAGCGTATTGGTCGTCGTAGCGACTGGAAAAAAGCTTATGTCACTCTGAAAGAAGGCCAGAATATGGACTTCATCGGTGGTGCAGAGTAAGTCGGAGGAGTAAAGAACAATGGCAATTGTTAAATGTAAACCTACGTCTCCGGGCCGTCGCCACGTTGTTAAAGTGGTTAACCCTGAGCTGCATAAGGGTAAGCCTTATGCTCCGTTGCTGGAAAAAAGCAGCAAAACCGGTGGTCGTAACAACAATGGCCGTATTACCACTCGTCACATCGGTGGTGGCCACAAACAGCACTATCGTTTGATTGACTTCAAGCGTAACAAAGATGGTATCCCTGCTGTAGTTGAGCGTTTGGAATATGATCCAAACCGTTCAGCAAACATCGCCCTGGTTCTGTATAAAGACGGTGAACGTCGTTATATTCTTGCACCTAAAGGCCTGAAAGCTGGTGATCAGATCCAATCTGGTGCTGACGCAGCTATCAAAGCTGGTAATGCATTGCCAATGCGTAATATCCCGGTTGGTTCTACTGTACACAATGTAGAAATGAAGCCGGGTAAAGGCGGCCAGTTGGCTCGTTCCGCTGGTGCATATGTTCAGATCGTTGCTCGTGATGGTTCTTATGTAACCTTGCGTTTGCGTTCTGGTGAAATGCGTAAAGTTCTGTCTGATTGCCGCGCTACTTTAGGTGAAGTTGGTAACGCAGAACATATGTTACGCGTTCTGGGTAAAGCTGGTGCAAGTCGCTGGCGTGGCATCCGTCCTACCGTTCGTGGTACGGCGATGAACCCAGTAGATCATCCACATGGTGGTGGTGAAGGTCGTAACTTTGGTAAACATCCTGTAACTCCTTGGGGTGTTCAAACTAAAGGTAAGAAGACCCGCAGTAATAAACGTACTGATCAGTTCATTGTACGTCGCCGTACTAAAAAATAATTAGAGGATAAGCCATGCCACGTTCTCTCAAGAAAGGTCCATTTATTGACCTGCACTTGCTGAAGAAGGTAGAGAAAGCGGTGGAAAGCGGAGACAAAAAGCCTATTAAGACTTGGTCCCGTCGTTCAACGATCTTTCCTAACATGATCGGTTTGACCATCGCTGTCCATAATGGTCGTCAGCATGTACCAGTTTTTGTTTCCGACGAAATGGTTGGTCACAAACTAGGTGAATTTGCGCCGACTCGTACTTATCGCGGCCATGCGGCCGATAAAAAGGCTAAAAAGCGCTAAGGTAGGAGGAAGAGATGGAAACTATCGCTAAACATCGCCACGCTCGTTCTTCTGCTCAGAAGGTTCGCCTTGTAGCTGACCTGATTCGCGGTAAGAAAGTGTCGCAAGCTCTGGAAACTTTGACCTATACCAACAAGAAAGCTGCTGGTTTGGTGAAGAAGGTACTTGAGTCTGCTATTGCTAATGCAGAACACAACGATGGCGCTGACATTGATGATCTGAAAGTTACGAAGATTTTCGTAGACGAAGGCCCTACCATGAAGCGCATTATGCCTCGTGCGAAAGGTCGTGCAGATCGCATCCTGAAGCGCAGCAGCCACATTACTGTGGTTGTGTCCGATCGCTGAGACTCTGGAGACTAGCAATGGGTCAGAAAGTACATCCTAATGGTATTCGCCTGGGTATCGTCAAACCTTGGAACTCTACCTGGTATGCGAATACCAAAGAATTCGCTGACAACTTGGACAGCGATTTTAAAGTGCGCCAGTACTTGAACAAAGAACTGGCAAAAGCGTCTATTTCACGCATTGTTATTGAACGTCCTGCTAAAAGCATCCGTGTAACTATTCACACTGCTCGCCCAGGTATCGTAATCGGTAAGAAAGGTGAAGACGTAGAAAAACTGCGTAAAACTGTAGCGGAAATCGCTGGTGTGCCTGCGCAAATTAATATCTCTGAAGTGCGTAAGCCTGAGCTGGACGCTAAACTGGTTGCTGATAGTATCACTTCGCAGCTGGAACGTCGTGTTATGTTCCGCCGTGCTATGAAACGCGCAGTTCAGAACGCAATGCGTTTGGGCGCTAAAGGCATTAAAGTGGAAGTAAGTGGCCGTTTGGGTGGTGCTGAAATTGCGCGTACTGAATGGTATCGTGAAGGTCGTGTACCATTGCACACACTGCGTGCAGACATCGACTATAATACTTCAGAAGCGCACACCACTTATGGTGTACTCGGCGTTAAGGTATGGATCTTCAAAGGTGAGATCTTGGGTGGTATGGCTGCTGTTGAACAGGCGGAAAAACCGGCTGTGCAACCTAAAAAGCAGCAGCGTAAAGGCCGCAAGTAAGGAGAGTCGCTGATGTTACAACCAAAGCGTACGAAATTCCGTAAAGTGCATAAAGGCCGTAACCGTGGCCTAGCAGCAGGTGCGGATGTTAGCTTCGGCACTTTCGGTCTGAAAGCTGTGGGCCGTGGTCGTCTGACTGCACGTCAGATTGAAGCGGCACGTCGTGCTATGACCCGTGCAATTAAACGTCAAGGTAAAATCTGGATCCGTGTATTTCCAGACAAACCTATCACTGAAAAGCCACTCGAAGTGCGTATGGGTAAAGGTAAAGGTAACGTAGAATATTGGGTTGCCTTGATCCAGCCCGGTAAAGTCCTTTATGAAATGGACGGTGTGCCTGAAGAGCTGGCTCGTGAAGCATTCAAGCTGGCAGCAGCGAAACTGCCTATCAAAACCACCTTTGTAACTAAGACGGTGATGTAATGAAAGCACAAGAGCTGCGCGAAAAAAGCGTTGAAGAGCTGAACACTGAGCTGCTGAACCTGTTGCGTGAACAATTTAACCTGCGTATGCAGGCAGCAAGTGGCCAGCTACAACAGTCTCATCTGTTGAAACAAGTGCGTCGTGATATCGCACGCGTTAAGACTTTACTGACTGAGAAGGCGGGTGCGTAATGACCGATAAAATCCGTACTCTGCAAGGTCGTGTTGTTAGTGACAAAATGGAAAAATCTATTGTTGTTGCTATCGAGCGTAAGGTGAAACATCCTCTGTATGGTAAGTTCATCAAGCGTACGACTAAACTGCACGTACATGACGAGAACAATGAATGTGGAATCGGTGATGTAGTGGAAATCCGCGAAACCCGTCCATTGTCCAAAACTAAATCTTGGACCTTAGTTCGCGTTGTAGAGAAAGCGATTCTGTAAGCTGACTCGAATAGAGTAAACGGCTCAGATTATGGGCCGTTTATTTTTTCTATCCATATCTGAGATGTGGTGTTATAATGCCGCGCCCTCATGGTATGGGGTATTTGAACGGCCTCTTCATAACAATGAAGTGGGCTCAGTAGTAGTTGACATTTAGCGGAGCACTAAAATGATCCAAGAACAGACTATGCTGAACGTGGCCGACAACTCCGGTGCACGTCGCGTAATGTGTATCAAGGTTCTGGGTGGCTCGCACCGTCGCTACGCACATGTCGGCGACATCATTAAAATCACCATCAAGGAAGCAATTCCTCGCGGTAAAGTGAAAAAAGGTGATGTCCTGAAAGCGGTAGTGGTGCGCACCAAGAAGGGTGTTCGTCGCCCTGACGGTTCTGTCATTCGCTTCGATGGCAATGCTTGTGTGTTGTTAAACAACACGAGTGAGCAGGTTATCGGTACGCGTATTTTTGGGCCGGTAACTCGTGAACTTCGTAATGAAAAGTTCATGAAAATTATCTCCCTGGCACCAGAAGTACTCTAAGGAGCGGACAATGGCAGCGAAAATCCGTCGTGATGACGAAGTTATCGTGCTGACTGGCAAAGATAAAGGTAAGCGCGGTAAAGTAAAACAGGTTCTTTCTACTGGGAAAGTCATTGTTGAAGGTATTAACTTGGTTAAAAAACATCAGAAGCCTGTTCCGGCTCTGAACCAACCAGGTGGCATCGTTGAAAAAGAAGCTGCAATTCAAGTTTCAAACGTTGCAATCTTCAATGCGGCAACCAGCAAGGCTGACCGTGTAGGTTTTAGATTTGAAGACGGTAAAAAAGTTCGTTTCTTTAAATCTAATAGCGAAACTATCAAGTAATTTGGAGTAATACGATGGCGAAACTGCATGATTACTACAAAGACGAGGTAGTCCAAAAACTGATGGCTCAGTTTGACTACGATTCTGTCATGCAAGTCCCTCGGGTCGAGAAGATCACCCTGAACATGGGTGTTGGTGAAGCGATTGCTGATAAGAAACTGCTGGATAATGCAGCAGCGGATCTAACCGCAATCTCTGGTCAAAAACCATTGATCACCAAAGCACGCAAATCAGTTGCAGGCTTCAAAATCCGTCAGGGCTATCCAATCGGCTGTAAAGTAACCCTGCGTGGTGAACGCATGTGGGAGTTTCTTGAGCGCCTGATTTCTATTGCTGTACCTCGTATCCGTGATTTTCGTGGTTTGTCTGCGAAGTCATTTGATGGTCGTGGTAATTACAGCATGGGTGTACGTGAGCAAATCATCTTCCCTGAAATCGACTATGATAAAGTGGATCGTGTTCGTGGCTTAGATATTACTATCACCACAACTGCGAAATCTGATGATGAAGGCCGCGCACTGTTGGCTGCTTTTAACTTCCCGTTCCGCAAGTAAGGCAGGGTTATTCATGGCTAAGCAATCAATGAAAGCACGTGATGTGAAACGTGTGAAATTGGCTGAAAAATTCTTCACTAAGCGTGTAGAACTGAAAGCTATCATTTCTGATGTGAATGCATCTGATGAAGAGCGTTGGAATGCTGTTCTTAAGCTGCAAACACTGCCACGTGATTCCAGCCCTTCTCGTCAGCGTAATCGCTGCCGCCAAACTGGGCGTCCGCATGGATTTTTGCGGAAGTTTGGGTTGAGCCGTATTAAAGTCCGTGAAGCCGCTATGCGCGGTGAAATCCCGGGTCTTAAGAAGGCTAGCTGGTAATTGTCACCAATTGAATCACGGGAGTAAAGACAGATGAGCATGCAAGATCCCATCGCGGATATGCTGACCCGTATCCGTAACGGTCAGGCCGCGAATAAAGTTGCGGTCACCATGCCTTCCTCCAAGCTGAAAGTGGCAATTGCCAAAGTGCTGAAGGAAGAAGGTTATATTGAAGATTTTAAAATTGAAGGCGACACTAAGCCAGAACTGGAATTAGTACTGAAGTACTTCCAGGGTAAGGCTGTCGTAGAAAGTATTCAGCGTGTAAGCCGTCCAAGTCTGCGCATCTATAAGAAAAAAGATGAGCTGCCACAAGTTATGGCTGGTTTAGGTATTGCTGTTGTTTCTACCTCTAAAGGTGTAATGACTGATCGTGCAGCTCGCCAAGCAGGTCTTGGTGGCGAGATTCTCTGCTACGTAGCTTAATCGGGAGGAAAGAATGTCTCGTGTTGCAAAAGCACCCGTCGTCATTCCTGCCGGCGTAGAGGTAAAACTCAACGGTCAGGTTATTTCGATTAAGGGTAAAAACGGCGAGCTGAGTCGTACAATCCACAGCGCAGTTGAAGTTAAGCATGCAGATAACCAACTGACCTTCGCTCCACGCGACGGCTATGTTGATGGTTGGGCACAGGCGGGTACGACTCGCTCTTTGCTGAATGCCATGGTTATTGGTGTTACCGAAGGCTTCACTAAGAAGCTTCAACTGGTAGGTGTTGGTTATCGTGCAGCAGTCAAAGGCAATGTTGTTAACATGTCTCTGGGCTTCTCGCATCCAGTTGACCACGAACTGCCAGTAGGCATTATTGCAGAATGTCCGTCACAAACTGAAATCGTACTGAAAGGTGCTGATAAGCAGGTAATCGGTCAGGTTGCGGCAGAACTGCGTGCCTATCGTCGTCCTGAGCCTTATAAAGGTAAGGGTGTTCGTTACGCCGACGAAGTCGTGCGTATCAAAGAGGCTAAGAAGAAGTAAGGTAACACTATGGATAAGAAAGCAGCTCGTATCCGTCGTGCGACCCGCGCACGCCGCAAGCTCCAGGAACTGGGTGCAACTCGCCTGGTGGTACATCGTACCCCACGCCATATTTATGCGCAGGTTATCGCACCAAACGGTTCTGAAACTTTGGTGGCAGCTTCTACTACAGAAAAAGCTATCAATGAGCAACTGAAATACACTGGAAATAAAGAAGCAGCAGCAGCAGTTGGTAAAGCAATTGCTGAACGTGCACTGGAGAAAGGTATCAAAGATGTATCCTTTGACCGTTCTGGTTTCCAATATCATGGTCGAGTCCAGGCACTGGCAGATGCTGCCCGTGAAGCTGGCCTTCAGTTCTAAGGTAGAGGTGTAAGATGGCTCACATCGAAAAACAAGCTGGCGAACTGCAGGAAAAGCTGATCGCGGTAAACCGCGTATCTAAAACCGTAAAAGGTGGCCGGATTTTCAGCTTTACCGCACTGACTGTTGTAGGTGATGGTAATGGTCGCGTTGGTTTTGGCTACGGCAAAGCACGCGAAGTTCCGGCAGCAATCCAGAAAGCGATGGAAAAAGCCCGTCGCAATATGAAAACCGTCGCACTAAACAGCGGCACTCTGCATCACCCAGTGAAAGGTGCACACACAGGTTCTCGCGTGTTCATGCAACCTGCTCACGAAGGTACTGGTATCATCGCAGGCGGTGCTATGCGTGCTGTTTTGGAAGTGGCTGGTGTTCGTAACGTACTGGCTAAAACCTATGGTTCCACTAACCCTATCAATGTGGTTCGTGCAACTCTGGATGCTTTAGACAGCATGAAGTCTCCAGAAATGGTCGCAGCTAAGCGTGGTAAATCCGTCGAAGAAATTCTGGGGTAATGGCCATGGCTAAGACTATTAAAGTAACACAAATTCGCAGTTCAATCGGTCGCCTGCCTAAACATAAGGCAACTTTGGTTGGTTTAGGTCTGCGTCGTATCGGTCATACAGTAGAGCGCGAAGATACTCCTGCTATACGTGGTATGATCAACTTGGTTTCCTATATGGTTAAAGTTGAGGAGTAACAGATGCGCTTAAATACTCTGTCTCCGGCTGAAGGTGCCAAGCATGCGCCTAAACGTGTAGGTCGTGGTATTGGTTCTGGCTTGGGTAAAACTGGTGGCCGCGGTCATAAAGGTCAGAAATCTCGTTCTGGCGGTGGCGTACGTCGCGGTTTTGAAGGTGGTCAGATGCCTTTATACCGTCGTTTGCCAAAATTTGGCTTCACTTCACGTAAGGCAATGATTACAGCAGAAGTTCGTCTGTCTGACTTTGCCGCCGTTGAAGGCGATGTTATCGATCTGAATGCACTGAAAGCCGCTAACATCGTTGGCACTCAAATTGAATTCGCAAAAGTTATGCTTTCTGGCGAAATCAAACGCGCAGTAACTGTGCGTGGCCTTCGTGTTACTAAAGGCGCTCGTGCGGCAATTGAAGCTGCCGGTGGTAAAATTGAGGAATAAGTAACAGATGGCTAAACAACCAGGATTAGATTTTCAAAGCGCTAAAGGTGGATTGGGCGAGCTAAAACGCAGACTGTTGTTTGTTATTGGAGCGCTGATTGTTTTCCGTATTGGTTCTTTTATTCCTATCCCTGGTATTGATGCCACTGTGCTTGCCAAATTGCTCGAACAGCAAAGGGGCACCATCATTGAAATGTTTAACATGTTCTCTGGTGGTGCTTTAAGTCGTGCTTCTATCTTTGCACTGGGGATAATGCCGTATATTTCTGCGTCTATTATTATTCAGTTGCTAACGGTGGTTCACCCAACGTTGGCCGAGATTAAGAAGGAAGGGGAAGCTGGCCGTCGTAAGATTAGCCAGTATACCCGCTATGGTACTTTAGTGCTGGCTATATTCCAGTCAATCGGTATTGCTACTGGTTTGCCGAATATGCCAGGAATGCAAGGGCTGGTGATTAACCCAGGATTTGCTTTCTACTTCACGGCTGTTGTGAGCCTAGTTACTGGGACTATGTTCCTGATGTGGTTGGGTGAGCAGATTACTGAGCGTGGTATTGGAAACGGTATCTCTATCATAATCTTTGCTGGTATTGTTGCGGGTTTGCCGCCGGCCATCGGCCATACCATTGAGCAAGCTCGGCAAGGCGATCTGCACTTCCTCCTGTTGCTGTTGGTTGCAGTGTTAGTGTTTGCAGTAACTTTCTTCGTTGTTTTCATGGAGCGTGGTCAACGGCGTATTGTTGTTAACTATGCGAAACGGCAACAAGGTCGCCGAGTTTATGCTGCACAGAGCACACATTTACCGTTGAAAGTGAATATGGCTGGAGTTATCCCTGCAATTTTCGCTTCCAGCATTATTCTGTTCCCTGGTACCATAGCTTCTTGGTTTGGGGGTGGAACTGGTTGGAACTGGCTGACTACTATTTCAATGTATTTGCAGCCTGGGCAACCGCTTTATGTGTTACTCTACGCGTCTGCAATCATCTTCTTCTGTTTCTTTTATACAGCGTTGGTTTTTAACCCGAGGGAAACAGCAGATAACCTGAAGAAGTCCGGTGCATTTGTACCAGGAATTCGTCCGGGAGAGCAAACGGCCAAGTACATTGATAAGGTAATGACACGTCTGACTTTAGTTGGTGCGATGTATATTACTTTTATCTGCTTAATCCCGGAGTTCATGCGTGACGCGATGAAGGTACCATTTTATTTTGGCGGTACTTCGCTACTTATCGTAGTTGTGGTTATCATGGACTTTATGGCTCAAGTGCAAACTCTGATGATGTCAAGTCAGTATGAGTCTGCATTGAAGAAGGCAAACCTTAAAGGTTATAACCGCTGATTGGTTTGCTTGAGAAGTTACGGAGGGTAAAAATGAAAGTTCGTGCTTCCGTCAAGAAATTATGTCGCAACTGCAAAATCGTTAAGCGTAACGGTGTCGTTCGTGTGATTTGTAGTGCAGAGCCTAAGCATAAACAACGCCAAGGCTGATAAAATAGCATATTTTTCTTGCAAAGTCGGTTTGAGCTGGCTAAATTAGCCAGCCAATCTTTTTATATCACAGCAACATTGTTTGAGTATCCTGAAAACGGGCTTTTCAGAATAGTGTTGCCGTAAATAATTGTAGGAGTGCATAGTGGCCCGTATAGCAGGCATTAACATTCCTGATCAGAAGCATACCGTAATCGCTTTAACATCGATCTACGGAATCGGCAAAACTCGTTCCCAGGCCATTTGTGCTGAAGCGGGTATTGCTGAACATGTTAAGATCAGTGAGCTGTCTGAAGAGCAAATTGACAAGCTGCGTGACGAAGTTGCCAAATATGTTGTAGAAGGTGATCTGCGTCGTGAAGTAACCCTGAGCATCAAACGTCTGATGGATCTTGGTACTTATCGTGGTTTACGTCACCGTCGTGGTCTACCGGTTCGCGGTCAGCGTACTAAGACCAATGCACGTACCCGTAAGGGTCCACGTAAGCCGATCAAGAAATAATCGGGGTATTGTATAATGGCAAAAGCACCTATTCGTGCACGTAAGCGTGTAAGAAAGCAAGTCTCTGACGGTGTGGCTCATATCCATGCTTCTTTCAACAACACCATCGTGACCATTACTGACCGTCAGGGTAACGCTCTGGGTTGGGCAACTGCGGGTGGTTCCGGTTTCCGTGGTTCTCGTAAATCTACTCCGTTTGCAGCTCAGGTTGCAGCAGAGCGCTGTGCTGAAGCAGTGAAAGAATACGGAATTAAGAACCTGGAAGTTATGGTTAAAGGACCTGGTCCTGGCCGCGAGTCAACTATCCGAGCGTTAAATGCGGCGGGTTTCCGCATCACTAACATTACTGATGTGACTCCGATCCCTCATAACGGTTGTCGTCCACCTAAAAAACGTCGCGTTTAATAGCGTTTACTTTTTTAGGTTTGTTGGAGAAAGAAAATGGCAAGATATTTGGGTCCTAAGCTCAAGCTGAGCCGTCGCGAGGGTACAGACCTATTCCTGAAGTCTGGCGTTCGCGCGATTGACACCAAGTGTAAATTGGAACAACCACCTGGGCAGCATGGCGCACGTAAACCGCGTCTGTCTGACTATGGTGTACAGTTACGTGAAAAACAAAAAGTTCGCCGTATTTACGGTGTCCTAGAACGTCAATTCCGTAATTATTACAAAGAAGCAACTCGTCTGAAAGGCAATACAGGTGAAAATCTACTGAGTTTGCTGGAAGGTCGTCTGGACAACGTTGTTTACCGTATGGGTTTCGGCGCGACTCGTGCTGAATCACGCCAAATGGTAAGCCATAAGGCTATCATGGTAAATGGTCGCGTTGTTAACATCGCTTCTTATCAGGTATCCCCGAATGACGTAGTCAGCGTTCGCGAAAAATCGAAAAAGCAGTCTCGTATCAAGGCGGCTTTAGAACTGGCTGAGCAGCGTGAGAAACCAACTTGGTTGGAGGTTGATGCTGCGAAGATGGAAGGTGTGTTCAAACGTACTCCAGAACGTACCGATCTGTCCGCTGACATCAACGAACACCTGATCGTCGAGCTTTACTCTAAGTAAAGCTTAGCACCAAAGAGAGGACACAATGCAGGGTTCTGTGACAGAGTTTCTAAAACCGCGCCTGGTTGATATCGAGCAAGTCAGTTCGACGCACGCCAAGGTGACCCTTGAGCCTTTAGAGCGTGGCTTTGGTCATACTCTAGGCAACGCACTGCGCCGTATTCTACTTTCGTCTATGCCGGGTTGTGCGGTGACTGAGGTTGAGATTGATGGTGTACTGCATGAGTACAGCACCAAAGAAGGTGTACAGGAAGATATCCTGGAGATTCTCCTCAACCTGAAAGGGCTGGCGGTAAGAGTTCAGGGTAAAGATGAAGTTATTCTTACCTTGAATAAGTCTGGCATTGGCCCTGTGACTGCAGCCGACATTATCCATGACGGAGATGTCGAAATCGTCAAGCCGCAACATGTAATCTGCCACCTGACTGATGAAACTGCTTCTATAAGCATGCGTATTAAAGTTCAGCGTGGTCGGGGTTATGTGCCGGCTTCTGCCCGGATTCATTCGGAAGAAGATGAGCGCCCTATTGGTCGTTTGTTAGTAGACGCTTGTTATAGCCCAGTAGAGCGTATTGCCTACAATGTTGAAGCAGCGCGTGTAGAACAACGTACCGATTTGGACAAGTTGGTTATCGAGATGGAAACTAACGGTACAATCGATCCTGAAGAGGCGATTCGCCGTGCAGCTACTATTTTGGCTGAACAGCTGGAAGCTTTTGTTGATTTACGTGATGTACGTCAGCCAGAAGTAAAAGAGGAGAAGCCAGAGTTTGATCCGATCCTGCTGCGCCCTGTTGACGATCTGGAATTGACTGTCCGCTCTGCTAACTGCCTTAAGGCAGAAGCTATCCACTACATCGGTGATTTGGTACAGCGTACCGAGGTTGAGTTACTTAAGACACCTAACCTGGGTAAAAAATCTCTTACAGAGATCAAAGACGTACTGGCTTCACGTGGCTTATCTCTAGGCATGCGCTTGGAAAACTGGCCACCAGCAAGTATTGCTGATGAATAACTAGATCACAGGTTAAGGTTTTACTGAGAAGGATAAGGTCATGCGCCATCGTAAGAGTGGTCGTCAATTGAACCGCAACAGCAGCCATCGCCAAGCTATGTTCCGCAACATGGCAGGTTCTTTGGTCCGTCATGAAATCATCAAGACGACTCTGCCTAAAGCGAAAGAACTGCGTCGCGTCGTTGAGCCGCTGATTACTCTTGCCAAGACCGACAGCGTAGCTAATCGTCGTCTGGCATTCGCCCGTACTCGTGATAACGAAATCGTGGCAAAACTGTTTAATGAGCTGGGCCCGCGTTTTGCGAGTCGCGCAGGTGGTTACACTCGTATTCTTAAGTGTGGCTTCCGTACTGGTGATAATGCTCCGATGGCATACATCGAGCTCGTTGACCGTGCTGTTGAGCCTCAAACAGAAGTTGCGACTGCAGAGTAATCTGTAGGGGCATATAAAAGAACCGGGTTTATCCCGGTTTTTTTATATCTGTATATTTGAATTCCTCACTTATTTCTTTCTATCCTGTTATGCTGATATCTCAAACAGTGTGTTTATTGTAGGAGATATGAAAATGTATCGTATTGGCCAACTGGCTAAATTAGCGAATGTGACCCCTGATACAGTACGTTTCTATGAAAAACAAGGAATGATGGAACATCAGAACCGTACTGAGGGAGGATATAGGCTTTATACAGAGCAAGATCTACAGCGCCTTAGATTTATACGTTATGCCAAGCAACTGGGATTTACATTGGAAGCTATCACAGAATTATTGTCTATTCGTGTAGATCCAGATCATCATACTTGTGAAGAGTCGAAGCAAATTGTAGATTCTAGGTTGATGGAAGTAGAAGAAAAACTTCTTGAAATGTTAAAGATGCGTGATTCACTTAAGATGTTAAGTGATGCTTGCTGTGGGAGTTCTCACATAAGTACTTATTGTTCTATTCTTGAAACTTTAGAACAAGGAGCTTTAAATAAGGAATAAGTAATTTTTCTTTATTATGGATAATTCAGCGAGTACAATTGTTATGTTTTTAGGTCGATTCATATGATAGAGGAACATGATGATTACATATCACCATAAAAAAGGCGTAATAAAGGATAATGCTATTGAAGCTCTACTGCGTGATCCATTATTCAAACAACGAGTTGAGAAAAATAAAAAGGGGAAAGGAAGCTACCAGAGGAAGGGGAAGCATAACAAGACAAGTAACTGGGAGGCCAGTGGTAAGAGATCATTAGATTTTTTACCACTGGCCTTTTAGTCTTGATAGGTTTATTTTTACTCTTTCAGTAAATTACGGATTTCTATTAATGATTTTTTTTTAGTAGTTGGGGGCTGGAATGGCTTAAATCTCTTTTTTACTATATGATTTATTCGTTTTACTGCATAGGAAATAGCTATAGCTAATGACAGCACGATATTTTTTAAGATTATATCAATAATCACGTCAGCAGCTGGATTAGTAAAATTGCCTTTTATGGTAAATTTACAAACTTTTTTAAAAAACTCACCACGTTCTTTCAATCATGATGTTAATTAAAATGTATCAAGTTGTCTCAGTTATTGTATTTGAATTATATGACTGGTAGATAATTATTTTTGGTTCCTAAAGGAAAAAAGGGCTTGGTTGGAATAGTCTTTCTACTTCGGGAACAAATTTCTTATCTGTAATAAACATAATTACATGATCTCCTTGTTCGATTACACTGTAATCATGAGCAATAATCACTTCGTCACCGCGGGCTATTGCTCCAATTGTAGTACCTGGTGGCAATTTAATATCACCTACAGCTCGGCCGACAACTTTTGAAGTGCTTTCATCTCCATGAGCAATTGCTTCGATAGCTTCCGCTACTCCACGACGTAATGAGGAAACACTTACGATATCTGCTTTACGAACATGACCTAGTAGAGCTGAAATAGTTGCTTGCTGTGGAGAGATTGCAATATCAATGACACCTCCTTGTACTAAATCAACATATGCACTACGCTGAATGAGAACCATAGCTTTTTTGGCTCCCATGCGCTTGGCAAGCATTGCAGACATGATATTTGCTTCGTCATCGTTGGTTAGGGCAATAAATACATCTACCTGCTCTATATGTTCTTCGGCTAATAGCTCTTGGTCAGATGCATCCCCATAGAAAACAATAGTGTTGTGTAATAATTCCGCTAGTTCTGTGGCTCTTTGCTGATTTCGTTCAATTAATTTAACCCTGTAATCTTTTTCGAGACGTAGAGCAAGTCCCGCGCCAATATTACCACCACCAACGATCATAATACGCTTGTAAGGTTTTTCTAAGCGTTGAAGCTCGCTCATTACAGCACGAATATGTTGGGATGCAGCCACAAAGAAAACCTCGTCACCAGCCTCAATGATTGTAGAGCCTTGTGGTCTTATTGGTCGATCTTGGCGAAATATGGCAGCAACTCTGGTATTAATATGTGGCATGTGTTCACGAAGTGAAGAAAGAGCATTTCCTACAAGTGAACCTCCGTAGTAAGCTTTTACTGCAACAATACTTACTCTACCTTCGGCAAAGTTAACAACCTGTAAAGCGCCAGGATACTGAATTAGTTTATAAATATAATCTATGACGAGTTGTTCTGGTGAAATAAGATAATCAATAGGAATGTCGTTAGGGAGAAAAAGCTTATCTGATTCACGGATATATTCTGCTGCGCGTATTCGCGCAACTTTATTTGGTGTATTAAATAAGGAATAAGCAATTTGGCATGCAATCATGTTAGTTTCGTCAGAATTAGTTACAGCAACTAACATATCAGCATCTTCAGCACCAGCTTCTCTTAATACTCTGGGATGAGAACCATGACCATTGACTACTCTGAGGTCGAATTTATCCTGTAGTTGGTGCAGGCGGTTGGGATCAGTGTCGACTATAGTGATATCGTTATTTTCACCTACTAGATTTTCAGCTAATGTACCGCCAACTTGACCTGCACCAAGAATAATTATTTTCATAGTATTCTCTAACTTGTTAGAAACAGATAGTTATCTGTATAAATTGTGGAGATATATTACTGTTTAATTAATCGAGCGTAAAAGAAACCATCACCACCATTGAATTCAGGTATTATTTGTTTTCCTAGGTTATCGCCTGTCTCTGTTCCCGATAGTTTGGCATCTGGATGGCGTTTTAAAAACGAGCTGATTTGCTGGCTATTTTCATCGGGCAAAATAGAACAGGTTGCATATACTAATGTCCCACCTCTCTTTAAATATGGCCAGATTGCATCAATAATCTCAGATTGTAATTGAACCAATTGAGCAATATCTTCTTCGCGGCGTAACCATTTGATATCAGGGTGGCGACGGATTACCCCTGTTGCTGAACAAGGTGCATCCAGAAGGATACGATCGAATTGCTGGCCTTCTGCCCAATATTTAGGGTGGCGCCCATCACCGGTTTTTACTGTTGCATGGCAATTAAGGCGCTGGAGATTTTCTTTTACTCGTTTGATCCTGTGTTCATCAATATCTACAGCTAATACTTGGGCTTTTGGCGCTATTTCGAGAATATGTGTTGTTTTCCCTCCTGGTGCGGCACAAAGATCGAGGATTTTTTCTCCATTGATTGGTTGTAATAACTCGGCACACCCTTGTGCGGATACATCTTGAACAGTCACCCAACCTTTATCAAATCCAGGTAATATTGTTACCGGGCAGGGGAAAATTACACGGATAGCAGAAGGTAATTCGATAGCTGGTTCTGCATCAATTCCGGCTTTATGGAGAAGAGAAAGATATTCATCTCGACTATGGTATATTCGATTAACTCGCAACCACATGGGCGGTTTCTTATTATTATTTTCAATAAGTTGCGGCCATTCTTGCGGGTAGGCTTTTTGGATTTTAGCTAATAACCATTTAGGATGTAAGTGATTGCTGGGGCTATTTTGTGAAAGCTCCATTAATTGCAGTTGCTGCCTCTGAAACTGACGAAGGACTCCATTAATTAATCCTTTTAGCTGAGGATATTTCAGAGTTACGGCTCCATTTACTGTTTCAGCAAGTGCCGCATGAGCTGGGATACGGGTATAGGTAAGTTGGTATATGCCAACCATAAGCAGGTAATGAAGAATACGTTGCTTACCTTTTAGAGGTTTTTCCATTAATTGGCTTATTATCCATTCTAACTGAGGTAATACACGTAATACCCCGAAAGATAACTCCTGTAACAAAGATTTATCTTTATCAGTTATATTTCGTTGAAGTTCAGGCAATATTGTACTGAGAGATTGCCCTTGGTCCAGAACTTGATTGATTGCTTTCGCGGCGATACTTCGTAGATTATATGTATTTTTCATAGTTAAAAAGGCTGACAAAAGTCAGCATTAAGAGAAAGTTTGTAAATGAGAGTTTACATAGAATAGTATTCAGTTGATTTTATTACCTGGTGTAAACCACTCACGTTTGGAGTTAAGTAAATCTGCAGCTGACATTGCTTTTTTACCAGCAGGTTGTAATTGCGTGATATTCAGAATTCCATCGGCAGTGGCAATATGAATACCTTTTTTGTCCGCTTTTAAGACAGTTCCTGGTTCTACCGAAATTTGTTCTTCAATGACTTCTGCTTTCCAGATTTTAACAGGTTGCTCTTCCATCTCGAAAAAGCTCATGGGCCAAGGATTAAATGCACGAATGCAACGTTCAAGATGGGTTGCAGATAGTTTCCAATTTATTTTGGCTTCTTCTTTGCTTAGTTTTTCAGCGTAGGTAACCAACTTTTCACTTTGAGTCTCAGGTTGGCTTTTACCTGATGTTATTAATGATAATGTTTTAAGCAGTGCATCTGGCCCAATATTGGTCAGTTTTTCGTATAAACTGGCACTAGTATCTTCAAGTGTAATAGGACAGCTTGCTTTATATAGCATATCGCCAGTATCAAGGCCTATATCCATTTGCATGATCGTCACGCCTGTTTCCGTGTCACCGGCCCAAAGTGAACGTTGAATTGGTGCTGCACCACGCCAACGTGGTAATAGAGAACCGTGTACGTTCAGGCAACCTAATCTTGGAATATCTAAAACAGCCTTAGGGAGGATTAATCCATAGGCTACAACTATGAGAACATCAGGTTGTTGTTTAAGAATCCATTGCTGGTTTTCTTCTGAACGTAAAGTGGCTGGCTGAAAAACGGTAATGTTGTGTTCTTCTGCCAGTACTTTTACAGGACTGCGTGTCAGTTTTTTACCTCTTCCGGCTGGTCTGTCTGGTCGCGTAAGAACGCCAACGATCTCATGCTGAGACGTTAATAAAATCTCTAAATGGCGCGCCGCAAAGTCAGGTGTTCCGGCAAAAACAATACGTAAAGAATCAGACACGTTTATTTCCTGTATTAATATAATTTATTTGGTTCGGGCTTTTTGTTTATCCAGCTTTTCTACTTTCTGGCGTATACGCTGGCGTTTCAGTGGAGATAAATAATCCACAAAAAGCTTACCAATTAAATGGTCCATCTCGTGTTGAATACAAATAGCTAGTAAGCCATCAGCTTGTAATTCAAATGATTGACCATTGTAATCTAAGGCTCTGATTTTGACTTTTTCAGCTCGTGGCACTAGTGCTCGCTGTTCAGGAATAGACAAACAGCCTTCTTCAATCCCAGTATTACCACTTTTTTCCAGTAACTCTGGATTTATCAGTACAAGGCGTTCATTACGAGTTTCCGATACGTCAATAACGACAATACGCTGATGAATATCAACTTGTGTTGCTGCCAGGCCAATGCCTTCCTCTGCGTACATAGTTTCAAACATATCATCAATGATACGTTGAATCTCCGCATTAATTTCTTTAACAGGCGTTGCAATAGTGCGAAGCCGCTCGTCTGGATAATGTAATACTTGTAATACTGACATATATGTTTAGATCTGTGTTCAAAATGTGAATGGTATTTTATCTCTATTCTAGACATTTCTCGTTTAGATTGACAGTATTGATTGCTAATTGAGCAGTTTGGTTTTGTCCGTCAATCTTAGTCAGGATGACAACATGGAAGCTATGGAAATATGGTTGCGAATGAAGATGATCTCTCATTTAGCAACAGAAAAAGCAGCAAATATTACAGAGAAATTATTGCATGCTGGGAATCGTTATCTCACCGTACTCAAGGATAGTGGGTTAACATCAGCACAATGTTTGCAATTTACTAAAGCGAATAAAACCTTGCTAGCTTCATGTTTAAAATGGTTGGAACAGCCGGAACGTCATTTATTGACATATTCTCATCCTTTGTATCCACCACTATTAAAGCAAATACATACTCCACCTCTTGCGCTTTTTGTGTCAGGGAAATCAGATCTTCTTTTAAAGAAGCAGGTGGCGATGGTAGGGAGCAGGGCAGCAAGCTATTATGGAGAGAAATGGGGAAAATTTTTTGCAAGTGAATTGGTTGGACATGGGTTAGTTATTACTAGTGGTTTAGCTATTGGTATTGATGGTATTTGTCACCGATCTGCGCTGGATAGTGGTGGTCAAACAATAGCTGTATTAGGTAGCGGTCTTGGTCAGATTTATCCTTATAGACACGGATTATTAGCAAAGCAAATAGAGGAGGGGGGAGCCCTTGTTTCTGAATTTTTTCCGGATACTCCTCCACGCGCAAAAAACTTCCCTAAAAGAAATAGAATTATCAGTGGATTAAGTTCGGCAGTTATTGTTGTAGAAGCGAGTCAAAACAGCGGTTCATTAATTACAGCTCGTTGTGCTCTTGAACAGGGAAGGGATGTATTTGCATTACCAGGGTTTTTGGGGAGCTCAGTCAGTGAAGGGAATCACTGGTTGATAAAACAGGGAGCATATCTGGCTACAAATGCAATGGATATTGTAGAACATGTTTACAGTTCACTACAATGGTTACATATGGAAAGAACAAAGGAAGAAGTAAAACCCCAGTTTGAGCAAACTGAGTTGCCATTTGCTGATGTGCTGGTTAACGTAGGTGATGCAATAACGCCAGTTGATATTATTGCGCAACGTTCTGCATTACCTATAGCTGAGGTAATGACAAGGCTTCTTGAACTAGAATTATTAGGTAAGGTGGCTGTGGTTGCTGGTGGTTATGTGCGCGTGAGTTAGTTAACTGAATACTCAAAGTCTTGCTTAGCATCATCATATGAGTATAAATTTCAAGTGAAAATGATATGGCAAAAATGGTTCCTTTTTCCACTAATGAAACTGAAAATTGTCCTGAATGTGGTTCTGTTTTGGTTATTCGTAATGGCATTCATGGCCCATTTCTTGGATGTTTTAGTTATCCATCATGTCAATATATTCGCTCATTAAAAGGGCAAAGTAACGGGCATGTGGTAAAAGAACTTGAAGGGCAGTTATGTCCTGCATGTGGAGCTAATTTAGTTTTACGTCAAGGGCGTTATGGAATGTTCATTGGTTGTAGTCGTTATCCTGAATGCGAATATACGGCACTGATTGATAAACCGGATGAGACGTCGATAGCCTGCCCCCAATGCAAACAAGGGCAACTACTCCAAAAAAAATCACGTTTCGGAAAAATTTTTCACGCATGTAACCGTTACCCCAACTGCCAGTTTGTATTAAATAATAAGCCAGTTGTTGGTGAATGTGTGTTTTGTTTCTATCCATTATTGATGGAGAAACGCACATCACAAGGTATAAAGTTGTTTTGTGCTAGTAAGTTGTGTGGAAAACAGCAAATAAATTAAATTGAGTAATAAAATGAGTAATGAAGTATCACTTGCATTTGAAAAAGTATTAACTTCGCTAAAATCAGAAAAAGTTATTGCTTATCCAACTGAAGCTGTTTTTGGGCTTGGATGTGATCCTGATAGTGAAAGAGCAGTAAATGAACTACTTACATTAAAGAAGCGCCCGTGGCAAAAAGGGTTGATTCTTATTGCAGATAATTATAGACAATTACAGCCATATCTTGATGATAATCTTCTAACAGAATACCAAAAAGAAGTTATATTTGCTTCTTGGCCTGGGCCTGTAACCTGGGTGATCCCTGCAAAAGTCGGTACATCTAAATGGTTGACTGGGCAATTTTCCACTTTGGCTGTTAGAGTTAGTGATCATCCTTTGGTGAAACAGTTATGTACTTTTTATGGAAAACCATTGGTATCGACCAGTGCAAATTTAAATGGTCTTGAACCATGTCGAACAGCAGAAGAAGTCAGACGACAGTTTGGGGATAAACTTTCTGTGTTAGATGGTGATGTTGGAGGGCGGAAAAATCCTTCCGAAATTCGGGACGCTTTAACTGGTGAGCTTTATCGTCAAGGGTAGAATACATATGAATCAATTCGCTGTCTTTGGTAATCCTGTTACGCACAGTAAATCACCCCGTATTCATCAGTTATTTGCTGATCAAACAGGTATTGCACATTGTTATGGGAAGATTTTAGCGCCAATAGGTAAATTTGAAGAGACATTGGATATGTTTCTTCAACAAGGGGGGGGGGGAGCTAATGTTACTGTGCCATTTAAAGAGCAGGCATTTATCAGGGCAAATGAATTGACTGAGCGGGCAAGACTCAGTGGTGCAGTCAATACCTTGAAATTGTTAGATAATAATCAACTGCTTGGTGATAACACGGATGGTATAGGATTGTTAGCAGATTTGATACGGCTTGAGTTTATTACTCCGGGACAGCATATTTTAATAATTGGGGCTGGTGGTGGTGCCAGAGGTGTTTTATCTCCATTATTAGAATTTGGTTGTGATATTACAATGACAAACCGAACGTTCAGTCGTACCATTCAGATCGCTAATGATTTTTCGCCAATAGGTAACATTCGACCCGTTGAGATGAAAACACTTAATAGCCCTGAGTTTGATCTTATTATCAATGCGACTGCATCCGGTATTAATGGTGAGATTCCTGCGATATCTCCATTAATATTTAATGAAAATTGTGTCTGTTATGACATGTTTTATCAGGCTAATTTGACGCCTTTCATTTCCTTTGCCAAAAAACATGGTGTTTCTCGTTATGCTGATGGATTAGGGATGTTAGTAGGACAGGCCGCTCATTCATTTAAATTATGGCATGGTGTACTGCCAGAAATTGCACCTGTGCTGTTAACATTGGAACAGGAGTTACATTTTTGAATCAATCTATCCAGTTTCCTGATAGAGAAGAGTGGGACGAACAACAGCAGATAGTCATTTTTCCCGCGTTGGTAAATGGGTCATTGGTTCACTGTGCTATGAGTGCTAGGGATCTTTTATACCGTTATGGGGAAGATCATCATCCATTAAATCTTTTCCGACAAAATCGTTGGGATCTTGAAGAGGAATTTGAATCGTTAATCAATAACGGGGATGATGATCATTTAGGACGTTATATATTACCTTCTTGCAGGTAGTTATTTTTCCAGCAAACATAATTGCTTGCTGAATAACATAGGATTTCTAATTCTTCAGGTTTTAGTTTTCTGATCCGACGAGCGGGGCTACCGACATAAAGGTATCCACTTTCTAATATTTTTCCTGGGGCTATCAAGCTGCCTGCTCCAATAATAACGTCATCTTCAATAACTGAACCATCAAGTAGGATGGAACCCATACCGATGAGCACTCGATTACCAATAGTGCAACCATGGAGTATAGCTTTATGCCCGATAGTGACATCATTCCCAACAATTAAAGGAAAACCATCGGGATTATCAACAGATTTGTGTGTCACATGTAATACAGAACCATCCTGAATGTTCGTACGTGTGCCAATAGATACGTAATTAACGTCGCCACGGATGACAACTAAAGGCCATATGCTGACGTCATCAGCAAGTCTGACATCACCAATGATCACACTAGATGGATCTAACATAACTTTCTGGCCAATTTTAGGTTGAGTACCAAGGTAACTGCGTAACACTCCAGACATATATACCTCTAATGAAGAAATGGAGATCTCTTATCCTTAACGGGATCCTAGTGAGGAAAACACCAGTATGCAATGGAAAAAGCTTATTGATTTTGGCTATCATCGCCTAAATTCAACTCAAAAAGAGCAATAAGCAACCTATTGGCGATAAATCTAAAAAAAAGTGTTGTGTAAAAATCTGGGTTCCCTATAATGCGCCACCACTGACCGACACAACGCTGACAAAACGTGTGAGGCCAGGCAGAGTAAAGTGAATAAGCGCTTGACTCTGCGGGCGAAAAGCGTAATATACGCAGCCCGGCTGAACGAGAATATCAATTTTTATTTCAGCCTGCTCTTTAACAATTAATCAGACAATCTGTGTGGGCACTCACAAGACCGTATCACAAAAAAATACGTTTTAAAGTCTTGAAGAGTGAACAACAGTGAATTCATTACGAATGAACAGTCAGTTTCTTTGAGCATCAAGCTTTTAATAGAAGAGTTTGATCATGGCTCAGATTGAACGCTGGCGGCAGGCCTAACACATGCAAGTCGAGCGGTAACAGGAAAGTGCGTGCACTTTCGCTGACGAGCGGCGGACGGGTGAGTAATGTCTGGGGATCTGCCCGAGGGCGGGGGATAACCACTGGAAACGGTGGCTAATACCGCATAATGTCGCGAGACCAAAGTGGGGGACCTGAAAAGGCCTCACGCCCACGGATGAACCCAGATGGGATTAGCTAGTCGGTAGGGTAATGGCCTACCGAGGCGACGATCCCTAGCTGGTCTGAGAGGATGACCAGCCACACTGGGACTGAGACACGGCCCAGACTCCTACGGGAGGCAGCAGTGGGGAATATTGCACAATGGGCGCAAGCCTGATGCAGCCATGCCGCGTGTATGAAGAAGGCCTTCGGGTTGTAAAGTACTTTCAGCGGGGAGGAAGGGTATAACCTGAACAGGGTTGTATTTTGACGTTACCCGCAGAAGAAGCACCGGCTAACTCCGTGCCAGCAGCCGCGGTAATACGGAGGGTGCAAGCGTTAATCGGAATGACTGGGCGTAAAGCGCACGCAGGCGGTCAATTAAGTTAGATGTGAAATCCCCGGGCTTAACCTGGGAACGGCATCTAAGACTGGTTGACTGGAGTCTCGTAGAGGGGGGTAGAATTCCATGTGTAGCGGTGAAATGCGTAGAGATGTGGAGGAATACCGGTGGCGAAGGCGGCCCCCTGGACGAAGACTGACGCTCAGGTGCGAAAGCGTGGGGAGCAAACAGGATTAGATACCCTGGTAGTCCACGCTGTAAACGATGTCGATTTGGAGGTTGTTCCCTAGAGGAGTGGCTTCCGGAGCTAACGCGTTAAATCGACCGCCTGGGGAGTACGGCCGCAAGGTTAAAACTCAAATGAATTGACGGGGGCCCGCACAAGCGGTGGAGCATGTGGTTTAATTCGATGCAACGCGAAGAACCTTACCTACTCTTGACATCCTCAGAATTTGCTGGAGACAGCGAAGTGCCTTAGGGAACTGAGAGACAGGTGCTGCATGGCTGTCGTCAGCTCGTGTTGTGAAATGTTGGGTTAAGTCCCGCAACGAGCGCAACCCTTATCCTTTGTTGCCAGCGCGTGATGGCGGGAACTCAAAGGAGACTGCCGGTGATAAACCGGAGGAAGGTGGGGATGACGTCAAGTCATCATGGCCCTTACGAGTAGGGCTACACACGTGCTACAATGGCGGATACAAAGTGAAGCGAGCTTGCGAGAGTGAGCGGAACACATAAAGTCTGTCGTAGTCCGGATTGGAGTCTGCAACTCGACTCCATGAAGTCGGAATCGCTAGTAATCGTAGATCAGAATGCTACGGTGAATACGTTCCCGGGCCTTGTACACACCGCCCGTCACACCATGGGAGTGGGTTGCAAAAGAAGTCGGTAGCTTAACCTAAGGGAGGGCGCTGACCACTTTGTGATTCATGACTGGGGTGAAGTCGTAACAAGGTAACCGTAGGGGAACCTGCGGTTGGATCACCTCCTTACCTGAGATGCAGTTGAGTGCAGTGCTCACACAGATTGTCTGATAAAAGTAGAGCAAGACGCGTCTGCGAAGCCGGCCATTGTGTCCCCTTCGTCTAGAGGCCTAGGACACCGCCCTTTCACGGCGGTAACAGGGGTTCGAATCCCCTAGGGGACGCCACTTGCGGTGATGACGGGTGAAAGCCGTTGTCGTGTTATCGTTAAGCGGATTTGTGATGAAGTCGGCTTACCGATAAAAGCTCTTTAACAATCTGGAACAAGCTGAAAATTGAATACAGTCAATAACCTCCCCGAGGGGTTATTGATGAGTCTCTCAACAATCCGCAAGCCGAGACAGTTTCGGGTTGTGAGGTTAAGCGACTAAGCGTACACGGTGGATGCCTAGGCAGTCAGAGGCGATGAAGGACGTGCTAATCTGCGAAAAGCGTCGGTAAGCTGATATGAAGCGTAATAACCGGCGATGTCCGAATGGGGAAACCCAGTGCAATCCGTTGCACTATCGCTTGATGAATTCATAGTCAAGCGAGGCGAACCGGGGGAACTGAAACATCTCAGTACCCCGAGGAAAAGAAATCAACCGAGATTCCCCCAGTAGCGGCGAGCGAACGGGGAGCAGCCCAGAGTCTGCATCAGTGAAGGGGTGAGTGGAAGCGTCTGGAAAGTCGCACAGTAAAGGGTGAAAGTCCCGTACACTAAACCCTCTTCACTGTGAGCTCAACGAGTAGGGCGGGACACGTGGTATCCTGTCTGAATATGGGGGGACCATCCTCCAAGGCTAAATACTCCTGACTGACCGATAGTGAACCAGTACCGTGAGGGAAAGGCGAAAAGAACCCCGGCGAGGGGAGTGAAACAGAACCTGAAACCGTGTACGTACAAGCAGTGGGAGCCTTCATTTATGGGGGTGACTGCGTACCTTTTGTATAATGGGTCAGCGACTTATATTCTGTAGCAAGGTTAACCGTTTAGGGGAGCCGCAGGGAAACCGAGTCTTAACTGGGCGCATGAGTTGCAGGGTATAGACCCGAAACCCGGTGATCTAGCCATGGGCAGGTTGAAGGTTGGGTAACACTAACTGGAGGACCGAACCGACTAATGTTGAAAAATTAGCGGATGACTTGTGGCTGGGGGTGAAAGGCCAATCAAACCGGGAGATAGCTGGTTCTCCCCGAAAGCTATTTAGGTAGCGCCTCGTGAATTCATCTTCGGGGGTAGAGCACTGTTTCGGCTAGGGGGCCATCCCGGCTTACCAACCCGATGCAAACTGCGAATACCGAAGAATGGTATCACGGGAGACACACGGCGGGTGCTAACGTCCGTCGTGAAGAGGGAAACAACCCAGACCGCCAGCTAAGGTCCCAAAGTCATGGTTAAGTGGGAAACGAGGTGGGAAGGCTCAGACAGCCAGGATGTTGGCTTAGAAGCAGCCATCATTTAAAGAAAGCGTAATAGCTCACTGGTCGAGTCGGCCTGCGCGGAAGATGTAACGGGGCTAAACCATGCACCGAAGCTGCGGCAGCGACACTAAGGTGTCGTTGGGTAGGGGAGCGTTCTGTAAGCCGTCGAAGGTGTGCTGTGAAGCGCGCTGGAGGTATCAGAAGTGCGAATGCTGACATAAGTAACGATAAAGCGGGTGAAAAACCCGCTCGCCGGAAGACCAAGGGTTCCTGTCCAACGTTAATCGGGGCAGGGTGAGTCGACCCCTAAGGCGAGGCTGAAAAGCGTAGTCGATGGGAAACAGGTTAATATTCCTGTACTGAATGTGACTGCGAAGGGGGGACGGAGAAGGCTAGGCCATCCGGGCGACGGTTGTCCCGGTTTAAGCGTGCAGGTGGGCAGGACAGGCAAATCCGTTCTGCTGTAACACTGAGGCGTGATGACGAACCGCTACGGCGGTGAAGTGGTTGATGCCCGGCTTCCAGGAAAAGCCTCTAAGCATCAGGTGACATTGAATCGTACCCCAAACCGACACAGGTGGTCAGGTAGAGAATACTCAGGCGCTTGAGAGAACTCGGGTGAAGGAACTAGGCAAAATGGTGCCGTAACTTCGGGAGAAGGCACGCTGGCAGCAGGTGAAGGAAGAAACATCCGGAGCCGAAGCCAGTCGCAGAGACCAGCTGGCTGCAACTGTTTATTAAAAACACAGCACTGTGCAAACACGAAAGTGGACGTATACGGTGTGACGCCTGCCCGGTGCTGGAAGGTTAATTGATGGGGTTAGCACGTAAGCGCGACGCTCTTGATAGAAGCCCCAGTAAACGGCGGCCGTAACTATAACGGTCCTAAGGTAGCGAAATTCCTTGTCGGGTAAGTTCCGACCTGCACGAATGGCGTAATGATGGCCAGGCTGTCTCCACCCGAGACTCAGTGAAATTGAACTCGCTGTGAAGATGCAGTGTACCCGCGGCAAGACGGAAAGACCCCGTGAACCTTTACTATAGCTTGACACTGAACATGGAGCCTTGATGTGTAGGATAGGTGGGAGGCCAGGAAGTGTGGACGCCAGTCTGCATGGAGCCATCCTTGAAATACCACCCTTGAATGTTCGATGTTCTCACCCAGTTCCGTGATCCGGAACGGGGACAGTGTCTGGTGGGTAGTTTGACTGGGGCGGTCTCCTCCCAAAGCGTAACGGAGGAGCACGAAGGTTGGCTAATCACGGTCGGACATCGTGAGGTTAGTGCAAAGGCATAAGCCAGCTTGACTGCGAGAGTGACAGCTCGAGCAGGTACGAAAGTAGGTCTTAGTGATCCGGTGGTTCTGAATGGAAGGGCCATCGCTCAACGGATAAAAGGTACTCCGGGGATAACAGGCTGATACCGCCCAAGAGTTCATATCGACGGCGGTGTTTGGCACCTCGATGTCGGCTCATCACATCCTGGGGCTGAAGTCGGTCCCAAGGGTATGGCTGTTCGCCATTTAAAGTGGTACGCGAGCTGGGTTTAGAACGTCGTGAGACAGTTCGGTCCCTATCTGCCGTGGGCGTTGGAAGATTGAAAGGGGCTGCTCCTAGTACGAGAGGACCGGAGTGGACGCACCGCTGGTGTACGGGTTGTCATGCCAATGGCATAGCCCGGTAGCTAAGTGCGGCAGAGATAACCGCTGAAAGCATCTAAGCGGGAAACTTGCCTTGAGATGAGTCTTCCCTTGACTTTAAGGTCACGGAAGGAACGTTTAAGACGAAGACGTGGATAGGCTGGGTGTGTAAGTGCAGCGATGCATTGAGCTGACCAGTACTAATGAACCGAGCGGCTTAACCTTACAACACCGAAGGTGTTTTGGTGAGAGAGACGAAAAGAATTTTAGCTTGTTGACCGGATTGGTTCTGATGGTGGTGCGAGCTGTTAAAGGCGGGTATCACGGTTGGAATGGAATGAATTTGCCTGGCGGCGATAGCGCGGTGGTCCCACCTGACCCCATGCCGAACTCAGCAGTGAAACGCCGTAGCGCCGATGGTAGTGTGGGGTCTCCCCATGTGAGAGTAGGGAACTGCCAGGCTTTAATTTAGCTTTGTGTGATGAAGAATGACACGGAGTGTAGTGGGTAGACAGTCGGACCAAATCGCTGAGAGTGATTTTAAACGTCGTGTAAAGCGGCGTTCCGAAGGACGAATGGCAGAAGAGCCGTTCGCAGGCTGCCCTGATAGGCATTGAAATTTTATGTTGTGATAATGACATAGAAGACAAGAAATTCGGTGGTGCGGTAGTTCAGTTGGTTAGAATACCGGCCTGTCACGCCGGGGGTCGCGGGTTCGAGCCCCGTCCGCACCGCCACCTTATTTAGGGGCGTAGTTCAATTGGTAGAGCACCGGTCTCCAAAACCGGGTGTTGGGAGTTCGAGTCTCTCCGCCCCTGCCAGTTACAAACTAAGTAATAACTAAGGTAGTTCGCAATATTGATAACCCAGCTATGTAGCTGGGTTTTTTCTTATCTGCACTGTGCATAATGAATACAATATCACCTTGGCAGATGTTATTTTTTGACCATGATAGTTAAGGAGTGGCTCAGAGGAAAAAGTCTTCTGGGTATCTGGCAAGGGAAATATTAGCTAGACACAATATATTGATTTAACGAACAAAAATTTATTTAAACTTAATATCTTTATTGTCACTTTTACATACCGAGAGGCATCTCTTGACGGATCAATTAAAGGGTGTTGCTAAATAGCTTTTCATAATACCGATACAGTTGGTCTATTTGATTAATGTCCGAGTAGTGCAAGTCTGATGCTTGATAGGCAGCATTAACTTATCGCTCTGCTATGCATAGCGCACAGCCCTTGCTACACAAAGCGTTGTACGGAGTGGAGCACTATTTTGGAAAGTTATTTAGTTTATTATCTTAATTTTGACCAGAATGTTGGACTCGTATCTAAGAGTAAACTATAACAGCATATTCTTTATTGTCTTTGTCAAGTATCTTTTCATGAATTAATTCAGCGGCATGTAGATTTAGGCTTTTTTTGGGGTTAGAAGGTGTAGGTGATCAATACGTCTACCGCCTAATAGGAAACTGATCAGTTTAAGTATTCTATTTGAGAAATATTTCTTAACGTAATAAACATCGTTTCAATTAGATAATATTTTTTCAGTATTATCCACTCCCATAGTAATAAAATATTTCCTTTTTATTCATTTATGGATATTTATTATCAGTGTGAGTTCTTACATATTTCATCTATAAATAGGTCTTACATGGTGGTAAATAGAGGGATAGCTAAGTGAAAGATATAATATTTCGAGATCTTGTTTATAAGGGAGAAGCTAGGCGGTTGGTACGTCTGAATATATTCTCAACTTATTACTGATACTACTAGCGTACAAATTGTTAACAAAAATTATCGACTTTGCTGTGAAATTTTTCTGAGTTAATTATGTTTAAGGGATTTTTGTCAATTAAGTCTAAATAGCTTTTCATAATACCGATACAGTTGGTCTATTTGATTAATGTCCGAGTAGTGCAAGTCTGATGCTTGATAGGCAGCACTAACTTATCGCTCTGCTATGCATAGCGCACAACCCTTGCTACACAAAGCGTTGTACGAAGTGGAGCACTATTTTGGAAAGTTATTTAGTGAACACTCTAATCGTGACAGTTTTCTTATTAAATGAAGTTCGGTTTAAAGTTTAAAATGAAAGTTATCTAAGTCGAATAGCAAGGTAAGAGTATTGAGTATCCAGACGATGAGGATAGGTTCGTTTAGTAAGTTATTCAAAATCCCTTACACTTCTTCACTGTGGTTCTGGGTTTTCTGATTCAAGTCACAGCCTTAAACCATGATGTAGTGTGTAGTAGGTGAAGATTATTTGGCAAACAGGGGAATATGTGGAAGGATGGCGAAAGTAATCCCGCCTCCTGCGTGATCTAAGATTTCGTTTCCTGTTACTATTTTGGTTTCTGTTTCCGTGTAACACTCCTATCTGGAAATCTTGCAGAACATAGATCCACTAATTGAATGAGTTGCATAAAATGTCTCTTAATCTCTTGTAGAAGTATTGATGACAGGTATTTTTAATAGTTGCTGAATCAATGCTTGTTGATCGTTGTTCTGTAGCCATATAGCGTATAATGGGCGCTCAATTAGTTCAGTATTTGGGTAAGAGACAAGTTCTGAATATTCGTTTTGCCAGTGTATTGGTAGGAAGGCGGTTCCTCTGACACTATTGAGCAGTTGGCGAGCTATATGTGCTGAAGTGGTTGTGATGATGGGCAATTGTTCACTTTTTAAAATCCGTTGTTCTTGGTGATGGAAATCAGCTCCCCATTCTAATTTGATGTAGTTTTCAACTTGGTATTTCAGATTTTCTTCTGTTGTTAATAATTTCAGGCAAATATTCCCTAATAACAAGTTTTGGAACTCATCCATTTTAGGTGGTTCAGTCGTTATTAGTAGATCTAACTCACGCGAATGAAGTTGTTTAACAAGGGATTGCCGCGTAGAAATCCGGGATTCTAATCTTAGTTCCTGATGTCTTTTATAGAAATCCTGTAGCCAAGGAGTTAAATATGCTTCCCATAATGATGCGGTAGCGCCAATTGTCAATTCCGTATGTTGAGATGCATGTGTTATCTCTTTTTTAGCTAACTGCCAGGTATTCATCAGTGATTCTGCATACGGCACAAGGCGTTCGCCAGCGGCTGTAAGCCGGATGTTATTGCGATGACGTGTGAAAAGATTAGCACCTAATTGGTTTTCTAATTGGCGTATGCGAAAGCTGACTGCTGACTGTGTCAGGTATAGTGATTCGGCTGCCCGACCAAAGTGACGAGTTTTACTGACCTCCAGGAAGGTTTTCAGTAATTCGGTGTCCACATGTTTCTCCAATAATTTTTATCGTTAAGATTTAAATGTTTTGTTTTACAGAACGCCAGGCCTATCTAATACTCCGCGCCATAATTAGCATGATAGTAACAGTAATAGAATTAGGAGTGTGTCAGATGGCCGAAAGCTTCATCACGACTAATCGTTTTTTTGATAACAAACATTATCCTCGCGGGTTTTCCCGCCATGGCGATTTCACCATTAAAGAGGCGCAATTGCTAGAGCGTCATGGTCATGCGTTCAATGAGTTAGATCTCGGTAAACGTGAACCTCAAACAGAAATAGAAAAACTGTTTGTTGCTGTTTGCCGGGGTGAACGTCAGCCTGTGACGATGGAAGAAAAAGTATGGACCAAATATTTGGCAAGGATTAGTCGTCCAAAACGTTTTCATACCCTGTCAGGTGGTAAGCCTCAGGTTGATTCTTCTGATGACTATACCGACACTGATGATTAATATCATCATAAGTTATGAGTACAGGGGCTTTGCCCCTTTTTTCATTTTTAACCTGATTGTTTTTGTAACTGTATTAATAGCCTGTCCATACTACGGTAGCTTAAGGCTTCCATAATATGTGGTTTTTCTATCTCTTTTTTTCCTTCTAAGTCGGCGAGTGTCCGGGATGTCCTCAGAATTCGATGCCATGCCCGGATGGAAAGACCTAATTTTGTTAGTGTTTCTTCCAGAAACACTGCATCGTTAGGTTTGAGCTTACAAAATGCTTCTGTCTCTTTACTATTCAGATGAGCATTAATTTTTCCACAGCGTTTCAATTGTATTTCTCGCGCTGTCAGTACTCTTAATTTCACATTTTTGCTGCTTTCGCTTGATCTAACTGCGCTACTCAATGTTCCAATGGGTAACAGAGGAACTTCAATTGAGAGATCAAAACGATCTAAAAAAGGCCCGGAAAGTTTTGCCAAGTATCGAAGTATTTGCTGAGGATTACTTCGATTGTGAATTCCTTGATGATGGCCTGTAGGGCTGGGATTCATTGCTGCTATTAATTGAACCTGAGCAGGAAAACAAACTTTTGCTCTGGCTCTGGATATGATTATTTCCCCTGACTCCAGTGGTTCTCTGAGGGCATCAAGGACTCTGCGTTCAAATTCAGGAAGTTCATCTAGAAACAGCACACCGTTGTGAGCAAGTGATATTTCACCAGGTTTAGGAAGTCCACCACCGCCAACTAGGGCTGCCATTGAAGAACTGTGATGAGGCGCTCTGAATGGGCGTGTATGCCATTGTTCTGGTGGAAGGTAGGTATTTACTAGACTATTGATAGCGGCAACCTCAAGGGCTTCTTTGTTTGTTAATGGTGGTAATAAACTGCATAGGCGGCTTGCCAGCATCGTTTTTCCTGTCCCAGGTGGGCCAAGTAGTAAAAGATTATGTCCGCCTGCTGCCGCGATTTCCAGTATGCGTTTTGCTTGTTCCTGACCAATAATATCCTGAAGATCCGGTTGTGATTGTTCTGTTGAAAATTCATGCTGGATTGTTGTTGTCAGCAGTTGTTTTTCTCCTTGAAGAAAGTGGCAGATGTGCAAGAGGTGTTCTGCCATTAACGTTGCATCCTGAGATAAGATTGCTAACTCTGTTCCGTTTTCTGTCGATAGAATAAGTTGCCTGCCTGCGTCTCCCGCGCTTAGTGCAGCTGGGATTGCGCCATTAACTCTCCGTAAGCCCCCGGATAGCGCGAGTTCACCAAGAAACTCATAACGGTTCAGTTTATCGGCAGGTATTTGTTCTGAAGCTGCCAGAATAGCGATAGCAATCGGCAAATCATAACGGCCACCTTCTTTGGGAAGGTCTGCTGGTGCAAGATTGACGGTGATTCTTTTAGGCGGATAGGTAAACCCACTGTTGATCAACGCGCTTCTGACACGATCTCTTGCTTCTTTTACGGCTGTTTCAGGCAAACCGACCAGAGTTAATCCAGGTAAGCCATTACTAATATGCGCTTCAACAGTAACAATGGGGGCATGAATACCTATAATCGCTCTGGTATAAATAACAGAGAGGGCCATCCTATTCTCCTTAGTAAGAAAACGCATATGATGGGCTGAAATAAGATAATAAATAGTGTCTTATTATTTTTTTGCGAGACGGCTCTAAGAAATATTTCACAAGGTGACTAAAAGAATTTTTCTTAAGTTTTCATTATATGGTTTTTATTTCAGTGAATTGATATTTATTTGTTTTATATTCGTAAGTTTAATCATGAGATTTATTTTTCATATTATTTCATGATGGTTTTTTATTGTTTTGATATTGGTTTTTTATTTGTTTTGAATTGAAATTTTTATATTTACTTATAGTAAGTTTATATATTTTCACAGTAGGTTAAATTAGTGTTTTATATATTTTTGTTTTATTTGTTAACTGGGGTTTTTGTCACCCAGGTGATTAATGATAAGATATTTACTTGGTTTTAGTTGAATGATTTGTTTTATTTGTTATTTATTAATGTGATATATTGTTTTTATATAACAATCTGGATTTTATCACCTAAATTTAATTCATTTATGGGAAAATAATCCAATTTTCAAGTATCAAATTGAAAATAAACAGTATTTTATCATGTCGAGGAATAAAACAAAATAAAAGTTGTCAAGCTATGAAGAACGTGATAACTCTTAAATATAGATTAAACGAACGAGTTAAAGCGACTAAGATTATGAACATATTCGTCCAAGTGATTAGCCTAGTTATCGTCAGCGTGGTGGTGATTATTATCCCACCGTGCGGGGCTGCACTTGGACGAAGAAAGGCTTAGACGAACAGCCAGATCTCTCGAAGACCCCCGCACCGAAAGGCGCGGGGGTTTTTTTTCGGCAAGCAAAAATCAGTCAGAGACAAAAACATACAACAGAACAAAATTTTGTCTCACAGGGTAAACACAGGGGATATAAAAAATGAACGGGGCGCAGTGGGTTGTAAAAGCATTACGAACGCAGGGTATTGATAAGGTTTTCGGCTACCCTGGTGGTGCAATCATGCCGGTTTACGATGCTTTGTACGATGGTGGTGTGGAGCACTTACTTTGTCGGCATGAACAGGGTGCCGTTATGGCAGCAATTGGTTATGCGAGAGCTAGTGGTAAGCCGGGAGTTTGTATTGCCACATCCGGGCCGGGGGCAACAAACTTAATCACTGGATTGGCTGATGCGTTGTTAGATTCTATTCCTGTTGTCGCTATCACTGGTCAGGTTAGTTCTGAATTGATTGGAACTGATGCCTTTCAGGAAGTCGATGTTTTAGGTCTCTCCCTTGCTTGCACTAAACACAGCTTTTTAGTGGACTCCCTAGAAAATTTACCTCAAATTATGGCTGAAGCTTTTTCTATTGCAACCAGTGGTCGACCTGGCCCAGTTTTAGTTGATATTCCTAAAGATATTCAACTGAAAGAGGGGAATTTAACCCCACATCTGGTTCCTGTTGAGCAAGAGATACCCTGTACTGAAAATGAATTAGAACAAGCCCGGAAGATGATTGCGGCTGCGGTAAAGCCAGTACTGTATGTTGGTGGCGGAGTCGGTATGTCTCAGTCAGTTTCTGTTCTGCGTAATTTTGTTGCGGAAACAGGTATGCCGGTTGTTTCCACATTGAAAGGTTTGGGTGCTGCTGATACTAAACATCCATGTTATCTGGGAATGCTTGGGATGCATGGTACGAAAGCTGCAAATTTTGCTGTTCAGTCATGTGATTTGCTGATTGCCGCAGGTGCCCGTTTTGATGATCGTGTGACTGGCAAACTCAATACCTTTGCGCCGAATGCAAAAGTTATTCATCTGGATATCGATCCGGCAGAGCTGGGGAAATTACGTCAGGCTCATGTGTCATTGCTGGGGGATTTAAAAGCGTTGTTGCCTTGTTTACAGCAACCATTATCAATTATGTCCTGGCAGCGGGAAGTTAAGCGCCTGAAAGCTGAATATCCTTGGTGCTACGACCATCAGGGTGAGGCTATCTATGCACCTTTGTTATTGAAGCAGGTTTCGGATCGTAAAACATTAAACACGGTTGTTACCACCGATGTTGGACAGCATCAGATGTGGACAGCTCAACATATGACTTTTGATGGGCCTGAGAATTTTATTACATCCAGTGGGCTGGGATCGATGGGATTTGGTATCCCTGCTGCGATTGGTGCTCAAATTGCCCGACCAGAGGATATGGTGATCTGTGTATCCGGTGATGGTTCTTTCATGATGAATGTTCAGGAATTGGGGACAATTAAACGCAAGCAGTTACCAGTAAAAATTTTACTGTTGGATAACCAGCGGCTGGGAATGGTGCGGCAATGGCAGGAACTGTTTTTTGATAAACGATATAGCGAAACAACATTAACGGATAACCCTGACTTTGTCGCATTAGCGAAAGCTTTTGATATTCCTGGGCAACATATCACTGATAAATCACAGATTGATGAAGCTTTGGATGCGTTATTTAGCAGTAAGGGACCGTATTTATTACAGGTATCCATTGAGGAATTAGAGAACGTTTGGCCGTTAGTCCCTCCCGGTGCAAGCAATGAAACTATGTTGGAGAAATCATTATGATGCAGCATCAACTTGCAATCCAGGCTCGTTCCTGTCCTGAAATATTAGAACGTATCTTACGGGTAACGCGTCATCGTGGATTTCAGATATGTTCAATGAATATGGATCAAACAATGGATGGCTATAATGTTAATATCGAATTAATTGTTGCCAGCCAAAGATCTGTTAATTTGTTGTCTTCGCAATTGACTAAATTAGTGGATGTCGCTGGTGTCAAGATTTTGCAACCGAAATCACAATTAATACGTGCATAACGTAGAAATAAAGGAATAAGAGAATGACGAAGCAATCCGATTACATTTGGTTCAATGGCGAGATGGTTCCTTGGGCAGATGCTAAAGTTCACGTAATGTCACATGCTTTACATTACGGTACGTCGGTTTTTGAGGGAGTTCGCTGCTATGACTCTTATAAAGGGCCAGTCGTTTTCCGCCATCGAGAGCATATGCAGCGTTTACATGATTCTGCAAAGATTTACCGTATGCCAGTGAGTCAGAGTGTTGATGAATTGATGGAAGCGTGCCGGGCAACTCTTCGTAAAAATAATTTAGTCAGTGCTTATATACGTCCATTGGTCTTTATTGGGGATGTTGGAATGGGAGTTAATCCACCCGCTGGTTATAAAACTGATGTCATTATTGCCGCTTTCCCATGGGGAGCTTATTTGGGAGAAGATGCACTGGATCAAGGAATTGATGCTATGGTTTCTTCATGGAACCGTGTGGCACCAAATACAATACCAACGGCTGCCAAAGCGGGTGGTAACTACCTTTCTTCTCTTTTGGTTGGTAGTGAGGCCCGTCGTCATGGGTATCAGGAAGGTATTGCTCTGGATGTTTATGGTTATATCTCTGAAGGCGCGGGTGAAAATCTGTTTGAAGTAAAAGATGGTGTATTGTTCACTCCACCCTTTACCTCAGCTTCATTACCAGGAATTACCCGTGATGCCATTATCAAACTAGCGAAAGATTTGGGGTTGGAAGTTCGTGAACAGGTATTGTCGCGCGAATCTCTGTATCTGGCGGATGAAGTTTTTATGTCTGGTACAGCGGCTGAAATCACACCCGTTCGCAGTGTTGATGATATTCAGGTTGGTATTGGTAAATGTGGACCAATTACCAAGAAGATTCAGCAAGCATTCTTTGGTTTGTTTGATGGCACAACAGAAGATAAATGGGGCTGGTTAGATCCAGTAAATCCTTAATAAAACTATAAATAATCTAACGGGCGGTTCGTTCCCCGCCTGTTTTGATAACACGGGAGTGAAGAATAATGCCTAAGTACCGTTCTGCCACCACGACTCATGGCCGCAATATGGCTGGGGCCCGCGCTTTATGGCGTGCGACAGGGATGACCGATGCAGATTTCGGTAAACCGATTATTGCGGTAGTTAACTCATTTACTCAATTTGTTCCGGGGCATGTTCATTTGCGGGACTTAGGTAAATTGGTTGCCGAGCAGATTGAAGCATCAGGTGGTGTTGCAAAAGAGTTCAATACAATAGCGGTGGATGACGGTATCGCAATGGGGCATGGTGGTATGCTCTATTCTCTGCCATCACGCGAATTGATCGCTGATTCTGTCGAATATATGGTGAATGCTCACTGTGCTGATGCCATGGTGTGTATTTCTAACTGTGACAAAATCACACCAGGTATGCTGATGGCCGCCCTGCGCTTGAATATCCCTGCGATTTTTGTTTCCGGTGGTCCCATGGAAGCCGGTAAAACAAAATTGTCGGATCAGATTATCAAATTGGATTTGATCGATGCCATGATTCAAGGTGCAAACCCTAATGTCAGTGACGAGGATAGCCATCAGATTGAGCGTTCAGCTTGCCCAACCTGCGGTTCCTGTTCCGGGATGTTTACTGCTAACTCTATGAATTGTTTGACAGAAGCTCTGGGTCTGTCTCAGCCAGGGAACGGTTCGTTACTGGCGACTCATGCGGATCGTAAGGTGCTATTTCTGAACGCGGGCAAACGTATTGTTGAGCTGACTAAGCGCTACTATGAACAAGATGATGAGAGTGCTCTGCCGCGTAATATCGCAACGAAAGCTGCATTTGAAAATGCGATGATGCTGGATATTGCCATGGGCGGTTCAACAAATACTGTACTTCACTTACTGGCTGCGGCACAGGAAGGGGAGGTTGATTTCACTATGGCGGATATTGACCGTCTGTCTCGTCAGATTCCTCATCTGTGTAAAGTTGCCCCAAGCACACAAAAATACCACATGGAAGATGTCCATCGTGCTGGTGGTGTGATGGGTATTTTAGGTGAGCTGGATAGATCCGGTTTGTTGAATCGTCAGGTTAAAAATGTTTTGGGGCTGGATTTGCTACAAACGCTTGATCAATATGATGTGATGCTGACGGTAGATGAATCGGTAAAAAAAATGTATTCAGCAGGCCCTGCGGGTATCCGTACTACTCAGGCATTTTCACAGAATTGTCGTTGGCCTTCTTTGGATATTGACCGTGTAGAAGGTTGTATCCGTGACCTCAAACATGCATACAGTCAGGATGGTGGCCTTGCAGTTTTGTTTGGTAATTTGGCTATAGATGGCTGTATTGTAAAAACCGCAGGTGTTGATGAGGACAGTTTGACATTTCGTGGGCTAGCTAAAGTTTATGAAAGTCAGGAAGATGCGGTTGATGCGATCTTGGCTGGCAGAGTCGTTGCTGGTGATGTGGTCGTCATTCGTTACGAAGGACCAAAAGGTGGGCCAGGCATGCAGGAGATGCTGTATCCGACGACGTATCTGAAATCTATGGGATTGGGTAAAAGCTGTGCATTGATTACAGATGGCCGTTTCTCTGGAGGTACCTCTGGTTTATCGATAGGCCACGTTTCGCCAGAAGCCGCTAATGGTGGCTTGATCGGTTTGGTTCAAGATGGCGATATCATTGATATTGATATTCCACTGCGAAAAATTCAACTTGATGTGGATAAAAAGACACTTGCTGCCCGTAAAACAGTGGAACTTGCCCGCGGAGATAACGCGTGGACGCCGAAATCTCGTGAACGCCAAGTATCTTTTGCCCTGAGAGCTTATGCTTCATTGGCGACCAGTGCGGATAAAGGGGCTGTCCGTGATAAATCTAAGCTAGGGAGATAATTGCATGGTTGTATTTCGTCCCTTAACTTCCGCACCAAATGGTGCAGAGTACCTGAAAGCGGCGTTAAGTGCGCCTGTCTATGAAGTTGCTCAGGTGACGCCTTTACAGGAAATGAAGAAAATTTCTACCCGTTTGGGAAATACTATTTTGGTAAAACGGGAAGATCGGCAGCCTGTTCACAGTTTCAAGCTCCGTGGCGCTTACACTATGATTGCGGGTTTGACTGAGGAACAAAAAAGCCGGGGGGTGATTACGGCATCCGCTGGTAATCATGCTCAAGGTGTTGCACTTTCCGCCAATCGTCTGAGAATTAGCTCCCTGATTGTTATGCCGGTTGCCACTGCGGATATCAAGGTCGATGCAGTCCGTAGTTTCGGTGGAGAAGTTCTGCTATATGGTGCCAATTTTGATGAGGCTAAAGCCAAAGCAATAGAAATGGCACAGCAGGAAGGTTATACCTTTGTTCCACCGTTTGATCATCCCGATGTCATCGCGGGTCAGGCGACACTGGCGATGGAACTTCTGCAACAAGATGTACATCTGGATCGAATCTTTGTACCTGTCGGTGGTGGTGGTTTGGTTGCTGGAGTTGCTGTGTTGATTAAGCAACTGATGCCAGAAATTAAAATTATTGGGGTGGAAGCGGAAGATTCAGCTTGCCTGAAAACAGCGATGGAAGCTGGGCATCCAGTAGATTTACCAAGAGTTGGCCTGTTTGCTGAGGGTGTTGCCGTTAAACGTATCGGTGATGAAACTTTTCGTTTGTGTCAGCAATATGTGGATGATGTTATCACGGTGGACAGTGATGCTATTTGTGCTGCGGTAAAAGATCTGTTTGAAGATGTGCGTGCGATTGCTGAACCATCCGGAGCATTGGCACTGGCTGGATTGAAAAAGTATGTTCAACAGCATCAGATCAAAGGTGAGCGGCTGGCACATATTCTTTCTGGTGCTAACGTAAACTTCCACGGGTTACGTTATGTCTCTGAACGTTGTGAGTTGGGTGAACAACGGGAAGCACTGTTGGCCGTGACTATTCCTGAACAAAAGGGTAGTTTTCTGCGTTTTTGTCAGAAATTGGGCGATCGGGTGGTAACGGAGTTTAATTATCGCTATACGGATGCGGATCCTGAACAAGCTTGCCTTTTCGTTGGTGTCCGATTGAGTCGTGGTGATGTGGAGAGACGGGAAATCATCGAGGAGTTGTGTACCGCAGGATATCAGGTTGCAGATCTTTCAGATGATGAAGTGGCAAAATTACATGTCCGCTATATGATTGGTGGCCGCCCGTCTAAGCCATTGAGTGAGCGTTTGTATAGTTTTGAATTCCCTGAATCACCTGGGGCTTTGCTGAAGTTCCTGCAAACATTGGGAACTTACTGGAATATTACATTATTTCATTACCGCAATCATGGTACAGATTATGGTCGGGTGTTAGCGGCATTTGAATTATCAGGAACAGAAGTGCGCTTTAAGCGTCACCTTGATGCGTTGGGCTATGGATATCACGATGAGACGGATACGCCTGCGTTTAAGTTCTTTTTAATGGGTCAGTCATCTGAAACAGCTGGATGATGATAAGCATTTTGACGATGAAAAAAATATGTTTCGTAGAACAATAAAATAGCGCCTTGGAAGGTGCTATTTTGACAAGATTTTGTATTCTCTGAGGTTTCACTGGAAATAGCCTTGGGTTCTTTGACTATTGTTATTAGTGCCGATGGGGTAGTCATCCAGTTTATTTATTATCATGTTATTTTTTTGCTCCAACTGTGGGTTTTGCCAGCCAGATAAAGAGCAGCAAAATAAGAAAAATAAAACCAAATAGCCAATAAATCTCGTTGGCGGCGATAATTAATCCCTGGTTAGTGACTTCACGGGCCAGAGAGCTACTGGCTTGAGCTTGTGACATCCCTAATAGTTCCATTTTCTGATAGGCTTGTTGGGCAATAGGGTTATGGGCGGTTATCGATTCAGTTAACTGAACGTGGTGGACAGCTTCACGGCGGGACCACATGGTCGTCGTAATTGAGGTACCCACGGATGTTGCCAGAGTACGTAAGAAGTTGAACAGACTACCCGCAGAGGCGATTTTATCCGGTTCAACGTCGGATAATATAATGGCTGTTAGTGGCATAATTAAACAGGCAATAGCAAAACCCTGAATAAACTGAGGCCAGGCCGCAGTGGCAAAGTCCATTGATAGCTCAAAGGTATAAGCTCGCCAAAAGAAGCACAAGGCAAAAACGATAAAGCTGAACATAACCAAATAACGCATATCGATTTTTGAACCAAAGCGGCCAATGAGTGGAGCAAGTATTATGGGAACCATCCCTAATGGGGCCATAACCAACCCTGCCCAAGTGGCAGTATAACCAAAGACCATTTGTAATAACTGAGGTTGCAGAACGAGAGTGCCGATGTGGAGTAAAAAGGCCAAGCTGATACATAAAGTACCAATAGTAAAATTGCGTGATTTAAAGAGTGATAAATCAATGATCGGATCATCGTCGGTCAGTTCCCAGATGATCAGGAAAGTTACGGCAATAACCGCAATAATCGCTAATGTAATAATCTCTGTTGAGTTGAACCAGTCAAGTTCCTTTCCTCGATCAAGCAATAACTGAAAACAACCGACGCCGGTAACTAATAAAATAATCCCTACAGCATCAATTGGCCTGACCTTTGTTTCAGTTTCCCGATCTTTTAACAGCCCCCAAGTGATAGCAATGACGGCAAAGCCTATTGGGACGTTGATTAGAAATATCCATCCCCAATGATAGCTGTCACTGATCCACCCGCCGAGTATTGGACCACAAACCGGGGCGACAACGATAGTCATTGACCATAACGCCAGTGCCATATTGCGTTTTAACGGAGGATAGTTGTTTAGTAACAAACTTTGCGAAAGAGGCATGATTGGTCCGGCTGAGATGCCTTGCAGAATGCGGGAAATGATCAACATTTCCAGGCTATTGGAGATACCACACAGCCAAGAGGTTATTACAAACAATAGCATGGATATTAAGAAAACCCGAACTTCCCCAAATCGTTTAGCTAACCAGCCTGTTAATGGGATAGAAATCGCGTTAGCAACAGCAAATGAAGTAATTACCCAAGTACCTTGCGATACTGATGAACCCAGGTCTCCAGCAATTGTTGATATTGCAACGTTAGCAATGGTCAGATCCAATATTTGTAAAAAAGCGGCTAATGCTAAAGCCAGGGTTAGCCAGCCAAGTTTGGCTCCTGATAATGGCTCTTTTAGCATGTTAACCTCACTCATCTTTACTGTTGTTAGCGTGAATGATTTCGTTAATTAGCCGATCAATTTCTCCGGTGTTGTAAGATAGGGCGTTGGTTTCATAAACAATGCCTTTACGGGGAGTATCGGAAAGGACCAAACCATCTTGATTTCTGGTATCGACAGTGGCGTGCATGGATAAACCAATTCGTAAAGGATGATCAATAAGTTGTTGTGCTTCCAGTTCAACACGGACAGGCAAACGTTGAACCACTTTGATCCAGTTACCGGTGGCATTTTGTGCCGGTAGTAAAGAAAATGCACTGCCGGTTCCCATATCAAGACCAACGATTCGGCCTTGATAAATGACATCATTGCCATAGAAATCGCTAATCAGAGTTACTGGTTGACCAATACGCACATTGGCGAGTTGAACCTCTTTGAAGTTAGCTTCGACCCAGAGTTGATCTGCCGGTACGATAACCATCAGCGGGGCACCGCTTTTTATTTGTGAGCCGACTTGAACACTGCGGCGTGAAACGTAACCTGTCACCGGTGCGACAATCTGAGTGCGCTGTAAGGTTAACCATGCATCTCGGAGCTGGGAAGCGGCGAGTTTAATGGCTGGTTGTTGTTCCAATGGGGTGTCTATAACTAACGCTTTGTTGGCATGATATTGTTGTTGGGCGACATTCAGCTCAGACTTTGCCATTTGAACACTATTACGGGAATGAATCAGATTTTCTTTGGCAATAGCGCCGGTGAGCCCCAGATGTTCACGTCGTTTTAAATCATCCTGAGCCTGCTGTAATGCCGTCTGTTTTAGTTCAATATTCGCCAGCAGTTTTTCATTATCGATGATGGTTTGGTGAGTTTGTCTGACACTATTAGCCAATATATTTTTCGCCCGTTCAAAAGCATGTTCTGCATCAACAGAGTCTAAACGTAGCAGAATGTCTCCTTGCTGAACGAAATCTGTATTATCGGCATGGATAGACGTTACGCTACCGGTGATTTGGGCCATCACTTGCACCTGATTACCGACAACGTAGGCATCATCAGTAGCTTGATGATAGCGTAATGCAACAAACCAGTAGTAAAAGTAACCTAATCCGGCAAAAACAAATAAGAGAGTTGCGAGGATCAATGCTAGCTTGCGCTTTGATTTTTTCTCATTAAGCGGAGGTGATTGTACTGGAACTGATTCTATTTCTTCGGCCATGTTCCTCTCCCATAACTGTGATCAAAAATAAATTAGACTATTAATATGTTTATATTTGATTAAACACCTTGGAGTTGACTACAAGGTCAAGATCTTCTCGTCTTGATAAGATGAAAATGGGTAATATTTAGCACTTAATGCCACAAGTATTATGAGTATTAAAATTATTTATTATCGTTATTAACATTTATCAGAGAGACTGGATTGGCTATCTGGCAATGATTAACGGCATTTTTTAGGTACCCAGATATTTATCTGGGTACAAATAACCACAGGATATGAATACGAACCCATTGATATTCCGCTTAACTGGTTAGGCTGTCATTCCGCCATCAATAACGAATGTTTGCCCGGTAATGTAGCGCCCTCCAGGGCTGAGGAGGAAATTGATGGTCATAGCAATATCTTCCACTGAACCCAAGCGACCCAATGGGATGTTAGATAGCAGTTTTTTCCTATGTGATGCAGGAATATGATTCAGCATTTCAGTATCAATCAAGCCTGGTGCAACGGTATTGACCCGAACATTAAATCGGCCAACTTCAACAGCTAATGATCGGGTAATGCCGATCATGGCGGCTTTGGTGGCTGCGTAGTTAACTTGCCCTGAGTTAGCTTTAAATGCAGTGACCGAGCTCATGTGGATGATGCAGCCTTCTCCAGCCATCATCATTTCAGTGAGAAACGCGTGATTGACTAAATAAACAGAAGAAAGATTGGTGGAAATCACGTTGTGCCACTCTTCTTCTTTCATGTTTATCAGCAACGCATCTTGTGTAATTCCGGCGTTATTGATGATTGCATAGGGAGAGCCATACCGTGAGATAAGTTCTGCCGACAGGGTTGAGACTTCTTGCGCGTTTGAGACATCACATTGATGGCTTTCACAACTGTGGCCTTGCTGCTTAATTTTCTGACAAAGTGTTTGCGCTTCGTCTGTACTTGATTTGTAGGTAAAAACCACATGGTAGTTTTGCGCAGCCAGCATTTTTACTATGCCTTTGCCAATGCCACGTGATCCTCCTGAAACAAAAACCCAAGGTGCGTTGATATTCATTAAGTTATTCCTCTAAATTTTTATGCCATCTGTTTGTCAGTACAGAATTCATCAAACCTTAGTTGGCAACCTGCTTTCTTTTTGTTGTTCCCATCAGACTCATTTCAACAACTAAAGAGATTTCTCCATTCAGCCAGATCGGGATTTCCAACGTACCGTATAACGAACCATCAACGTCGAATGTATCCTTAGGCAGGATCGTATATTCGATGCTTGGCATTTCATCCGGGATTTGGCGATTGAGCAGGGTTGGAGAAAAACTCACTGTATGCATAACATGCAATACGATAAGGTCTTTGAGGCATATTTCATCATGTCCCTGCTTGCCGAAATAGGTTTTAAATTCCGTTGCTAGTGCCGTTTTTGCACTTTGCTGCATGAAAAGATAAAAAATCAGGGCATCAAGAAAAATCCAGAACTCATTGACTTCGGGGAAGGTGCTTTTGAATTCAATAGATTTTTTTATTGTCTCTTGTATCGGAACTTGACACTGTGGTTTTTCAGGAAAGCCGGTTTTTTTCGAAAAATCGAAACGACTATAATGACCAACCAATGGTTTCAAGTTTGTTGTTTCATCTTGCAGATTAAAGGTCGTTTTCCCATTCAAGTCAGTATGCTTAGTTTTGACACAATAGCAGGCATTCAGAGGCACTGGATTTCGCAAATTAACGTGCCACTGTCTGCCCATTCCCTCGTTTGGTTGTGACAGGTAATCGTATCCGCTTTTGAGCGGGATCATTGCCAGCATACCGTGTACGGCAATACCGCCTAATCCGACTTCTTTTGCGATTCTTTCATCAAAATGGATGGGGTTATAATCTCCAGAGAATTTAGCCCATTGACTGAGATCTTTTTTACTGAATTGAACGTTCATCTATCGGCTTTCCTGAAAATAAGTGCACAGTTTGTGCCACCGAATCCATAGTTAACATTTAAAGTCGTATCAATAACGTGGTTAGTTCGGTGGCGGTTGGGGACGTAATCCAGATCGCAGAGTGGATCAGGATTATTCAAGTGCATAGTTGCGGGAATAGTTGCGGTTTCCATTGCTTTCATACAGAAAATGGACTCAATTGCGCCTGCCCCGGCAATAAGATGGCCTGTGTAGGATTTTGTACTGGAAGTCGGAATACGGTAGGCGTGTTCTCCCAGGCTCAGTTTTAAAACATCGGTTTCGTTAATGTCATTTAACGGGGTTGATGTGCCGTGGGCATTGATATAGTGAATATCTGACGCGGAGAGTTTGGCCTGTTCCAGTGCCGCTTGAATTGCCATAACCCGCCCTTGGCAATCTGGTGCTGGTGCTGTCATATCTGATGCGTCAGAGTAATTTCCATAACCGACGACTTCCGCCAGTATTTTGGCTCCTCTGGCAACAGCACTGTCATAATCTTCAAGACATAATATTGCTGCGCCTTCTGACATCACAAAGCCACTGCGATCTTTGCTGAACGGACAGCAAGCTTTTTCGACAGATTCCTGTTCTTTGCTCAGTGCGCCAAGAATATCAATGCTCCAGACGATGAATGGATCTCTGATACTTTCACCGCCCCCAGCCAGCATCATTTTAGTGCGTCCGCTACGGATAAGTTCAAAAGCATCACCTATTGCCATACTGCCTGTTGCACAAGCTGCCACCGGGGTATTCTGATATCCCCGTAGATTCCAGTTCATTGAAATCGCCGCCGTACCTACGCTGTGCATAGACATAATATTTGTCATGGGTGAGGCAATACCTTGGTCAGCGTAGGAATTGCTGTTTTCGACGGTTGCGTCTTCTCCTCCCCAGCCAGTACCAAAAATGACACCGCGTTCAAAAGAGGAATAGCTGTCATCAAGAGCGGCTTTATCGTGACCAAATGCCATTTTGATTGCTTCATCCGCAGCAATCAGCCCAAGTTTGCTAAATCTGGGAAGGTTTTTTAGCAGCTTTTTGGAAAACCGTGATACATCAGGAGAAAATGGTATGTTGCCGAAGAATTTTGCTACGACAGAAGCATCTGGGTGAACTTCCTTTTTGTAGCCTACACGATAGTTTAGGATTGCATCCCAAATTTCTTGGGTATTTTGCCCAAGAGAACAGATAGAACCATAGCCTGTAATAGCAACGCGGTGGTAGCCAGTTTGAAAATTCATGAAATATCATCTCCAAAGGTCAGTTCCTGGTGACATGCTTTATTTTTTAATATAACCAAATAATGGGGTTGGTAGATAAAAGCATCACAAAAATGAATGTTAGCTGTGTTGTGATATGCCATAGACAGCTAACATCCAAATGCATTAATAGTGATTATTTTGTTAATTCACGGACATAATTGACAAAATCAGCGATTGTCGTTGTTTCATTTCGCTGGAACTTATCGAAATTTAGCTGAATACCCATTTCTCTTTTTAAAGCAACCTGAATAGAGACAAAATCCAGACTGACCAGGTGAATATCATCAAGCAGGGTGTCAAGCGTAATATCGTCTGGTTCGATATCAGTTAATTCAGTAATTTGAGATTGCAGTAATTCGAATAGTTTCATATTAATATCCCCTTAAAATCTAAAAAATGTTGGCGGAGCTTAAATGCAGTAATATCGGTATTCATGATTAATAAATAAGTTATTTCTGCTACACCATCTTTTAAATACAATTTTGCTGTTATTCCTGAGTGTTTAACGGTTTCCCCGAAATTTTCAGCAAGTTATAAGTTTCTTGTTTGATCGCGCTAGCCAGCATTTCAATATCATTTTGGCTTGTGGTATACCCAAAGCTGATACGTACTGCGCTATCGATACGATCATTAGGTAGCCCCATTGCCGTTAGAACATGAGAACGTTGTGTAGATTTGTTATTGCTACAGGCTGATCCTAAAGATAAAGAGATTCCGTGACATAAATCCAGTCTGCTGGCTAATGATTCAGCACGGACCCCAGGGAAACTTAAATTCAGTGTCCAGGGGGCCTGAAATGCTAGATTTATATTGCCGTTAATCAAGTAGTTAACCTGGTGCTGTTCCAGCCGAGATAGCAAGATTTCTCTGAGCGTTTTGCAGGTATTGAAATGTTCTTGCAATCCATTCAGCGATTCTTTAGCTGCCGCCGCCAGTCCTGCAAGGCCCAGAGTGTTTTCAGTGCCGCTGCGTATTCCTTGTTCTTGGCCGCCACCGTGCAGCAAGGGGTTTAATTGAATACCTGGCGCATGATAGAGCCCACCAATACCTTTAGGACCATTAAACTTATGGCCGGAGAAAGAGACAGTCGTTATGCCAGAAAGTGTGTCACAGCTAAAAGGAAGTTTACCAATAGTCTGTACTGCATCTATGTGTAAATAGATACCAACCTCTTTTGCTAAAGAGGCGACAGCCTCATAGGGTTGTATCACTCCGGTTTCGTTGTTAATCGCCATCAATGTGATCAGGCGGGTTTGTGGCCGCAGGTTTTCCCGGATGCTTTGTACACTTATCCGCCCCTGATAATCAGGATCGATCAGCGTCAGTTGAAGTCCGCGTTGCTGATACCAGAGTAACGGCACCAGGACAGACGGATGCTCAATGGAAGAGCTAATAACATGATGTGCAGACAGATCCGAACCGGGAAGCGTGGCTAACAGGCTGGATACTGCTTGGTTATTACTTTCGGTTCCTCCTGATGTAAACAGGATTTGTTCTGGTATCGTGCCCATTAATGACGCCATAGAGCTTCTGGCGTCAGCGAGCAAGTTTTTAGCCATGTTGCTTAAACTGTAGTGGCTGGAAGGATTAGCAAAAACAGACAAAGCATCTTTAATCGCCAACTGGGCTTTAACACTTAGCGGTGTCGTGGCGTTGTAGTCGAAGTATAGGTTTGTCATATTTTTCCCTTTAGCTGCTCAAATAGCTTATGCAACATATCAAGGCAGTGTTGTTGGGCGGGTTCTAACTCGCCTAATAACGCATCAATACTCTCAGATGATAATGCGTTCAATTCTTCGAGAGTCTTACCTTTAGCGTGGCGACAAAACTGGTTTGACATTGCCAGGGATGCTGTGCATCCCCATGCGCGGAAACAGGCATTATTTACCCGCCCTTGACTATCTAGTGTCAGGTCGATATCAACCTTGTCACCACAGACAGGATTGCCTAATGCCAGTTTAATTGCGGGGCTGGATAACGTCCCCTGGCAGTCAGGATTGCAAAAGTTGTCAATAATGATGTTGTTAAACATAATTCCACCTTGCTATTTATACCGCGGGTGTAGCTGGGGCCGTTTCATCATCTGACATTTTTCTCTCAAGGTTGACGGCACAACAACCAAACTCTTTAGCGGCAGCAGTACGCATAACAAACTGAATCCGCTGAGAATTACGCCAGGATTTGTTAGGATCGGTACGCAGGTAGACCAAATCTTCTGTCAGTAACATACCTGGGGTGGAAACAGAAAGTGGATCCAGGATCACCAATTGCCCTGTTTCACCATCAGGTAGTTCGCGTGATAAATCATTAGGATCACGGACGGAGAAATGAATATAAGGAGGAACATGCTTATGGTTATATTCATCTTCTATGGCGAGAACGTTTGCTTCAACCAGACCATACATGTCACGTGTTCGGGATACTGGAATTCCCATCCATTCTTCGATATCTGCATTTAATTCGCTGCGGGAGATCATATCCCCGGTAAAACGTTTCCAGCCTCCCATCGTAATCACCATACTATCGCGATCTAAAGTGAGTTTGGTGTTATTCTCTTTTAAGAAAGTAATAAAACGATGGATCATGAATGGAGGGCCAATTAAATGCCGGGTGAATTTGCCTTTCCACTGGATTAATTGATTCAGTGCGTCTTCTGGGGAAAACCGATCCTGGTTAATCATATAGCGTCGGGTATCTAATAAACCTGTCAGGAAATTAAAGATCTTGACCAGCGCCATTTCTGGAATATCTTCTGTTGAAGGGCATAAGCATAGGCCTGCGCCACCAGATAACTTGAACATGCTGCGGTAATTAGAATAAACAGCCAGTACTGTGTGATCCATCGTATCGTGGCAACGACGATAAACGCTGGGAATTCCGCTCGTACCGGTTGAACGCATTTCATGTTCGATTTCAGAGAGTGGTTTGCTTAATAAACGATGACTTTCGGCTGATTTATAAGTTGCAACAGGTATCAGTGGAATGCGAACTAAATCATTATAACTCTGGATATTTTCTGGTTTAATACCTTGTTTCTCACAGCTATCTCTATAGTAGGGGTTATTGTGATAATGAAAATGAAACGCATCCTTAAGCAGACAGGTTTTTAACTCTTGTTGCTCTTCTTTGGATAGCTTATAGAGAAAGTCGACATCGGCCATCAACCATTTCAGCGGATTGCCTCCACGGGATTTTATACCATCATATATATTTTTGATATTTTCCATTTTTTCATCTCCGGTAGGGTAAAGAGTAGATAAATTCATCTTTGTTTATTATAAGTTATAGCAATAAAGCATAAGTTACGTAGGAAAAAAGGATAATGATTAATAATTCCATTTTATTGAATAAATTGGCTATATTATTGTTCTGATTATTATATGGATTTGTCAATATTGTTAAAATTATGATAAAAACAGCTGGTTTATTCAAAATTCTTACTTTAATACGAATATGACCAGTTAATTCAAGTGATTTTTTTAATTGTGTTTTATATTTTTGTGAAGTCCGTTGTTTTTTGATCTATTGAATGTTTTTTTATAAATTTTTTCATTGTCCTAAGATTGAGATAGTGATAAAAATAAAATATAGATAAATGTCGAATTAAAAACGAGTACGCATGATGAAAATGGATTGCTTAATTGTGGGTGCCGGTCAAGCCGGATTAAGTTTAGCTGCTATTCTTTCGGCTAAGAATATTAATGTCTGCATATTAGAGCGAGAGGCACGTATTGGTGATGTGTGGCGCAGGCGCCCTGATAATATGCTGTTATTTACTTCACGTGGTATGACTCAGCTTCATGGCCTGCCGTTTCCTGGAATTGAAGATGGTTATCCGGATAAGAATGAAGTTGCTGATTACCTTGAGCGTTATGCTTCACACCATAACCTGACGATACATACTCAAACTGAAGTGGTTGAAGTGAAGCATGATAAAAGTGGCTATAGCGTTAAAACAAAAGACGGGAAAATATTTAATGCACCTTGTCTGGTTAATGCAACAGGTGCTAATCAATTAGCTGATATTCCGGTACTTTCTGCGCAACTGTCTACTGATATACACCAAATTGGGGCGGATCAATATCAGGAACCTAAACAAATTAAAGCAGGCAGCAGAGTCGCTATTGTTGGTGATGGTGCCAGTGGTCGCCAGATTGCCAAAGATTTAGCGACGACTGTGAAGGTGACATTATTTTGTGGTTCTTCTCGTCCTCTCTTACCTAATAGAATAATGGGCAAAGATATCTTTTGGTGGCTAAGTAAAAGTGGTCTGTTGTTTGCCAATTATTACAGTCTGGTAGGGAAAGTCATGCGGCGGCGTAATCCCATTCCTTGTGGAGAGCTGAAAAATCACCGGTTAGCCGCTTTTGGTATAAAAATAGCGAATAGATTAGTTGATATAAAAGATAATAAGTTATGTGATTTGTCTGGCAATCAATATGAGGTTGATACTGTTATCTGGTGTTTGGGGTATAAAGATAATACGGTGTGGTTAACTCTGCCCGGTGCTACGGATGCCAACGGATTCGTTTGTAAAAATGGGCATGAAGAAGGTGGGAAAACACCTTATCCTGGGTTATTTATCGTCGGGCGGAAATGGTTGAGTAGCCGTGGCTCTGAACTTATGTTAGGTGCTTATAAAGACACAAGCCGAGTAGCTAAATGGGTAGAAAATTATCTAAAAGAGCATGTATCATTAAAATGAATAATTAATACAGGATAGTGATATTTCACTCTGTATGTTTTATTTGTTGTGACTTCATGAATTATTGGATGGTATTGCTATGGTGCTATCCTGAATTCTGTATCATTACTAAAATTGCATAATATTAGGAATAGAATGATACAGAATCGCTAACATATTGGCTTTGATAATGAATTATAAATAGAATTTATTTATCTTAGATAATTTTTTAAAAAATACTATTTATTCGTGATTTAGATATTTTGTTTTGGAAAATTTAAACCTGCTAACGCTGATGAAAAATTAGATTGTTTTTGTTGTGATTGTTGCGTTCTGTTCATACTGGCATTTTTTAATTCAGAGGGCCTTAACCCATATAACATCATACAGGTACGACTGAAATGTGCACTGTCGGAAAATCCGCTATTACAAGCTAATAAAGTCAGTGAGTCAGATAAATGTATCTCATTAATGGCATGATGTAGGCGCTTCCATAGTAGATAACTACGGAAATTAGTTCCCATTTTTTCTCGAAATAGATGTAAGAACCGACTTTCGGATAAATAGAGTTGATCTGATATTTCACGAGACGATATACATTTAACGGGTAATTCAGTAATAAGGGAGGCTGCTTTCATGATCCGTTTATCCTGATAACAGTGACAGTCTTCTATTTCACCTAATAGGTTGTTTAGGATAAAAATATCTGGAGCGGTTTCTGATTGTAAACAATTAATAAAATAATTTGCTATCAAATCGGATGATTCTTGACTTAAATATATTATATCTGAACCCATCATCTGATGTGATAATAGATGGCATAGAGGATTAGCTGGATCTATCAGTAAATTAAAACAGAGTTGTCCTTCTGAGTGTAATTTATGTTTAATATTAGAAGAAATAATGAATCCATGCGCTTGTTTCGATTCATTTTCAGTGTCAATTCTCATCAGTGAATTATGTGGTGATACACTTAATTGTATACAAGGATGGTGATGCCACTCTGTTTTCATATTATAAGAGAAAACGAGATCTTGTAGATGGAATTTATAGAATTTAATAAAATATGGCGCCTTGTCTATTTTATGTAACATAATATTGTCCTTTATTAAATCATTTTGTGTTTTTTAATTAATTGTTTTATATAATTATGATAAATTAATGATATTATTTTCAATTAAATTAAATCTTAAGTGATTATTATTGGTAACTATATCGTAGAAATATTATTAACTGCTTTCTATGAAATTTAAAATACCTCCTGTAATACTCAGTAAGAAATTATTTCATTATTATAAGATGTTGATATGACATGGAAAAAGAATCTTTTTCCACTTTGTTCTTAGCCGGTGGAATATTTAATGTTGTTGTTTTTATTAGCTAATTTTAAAAATTCCTGCATTTATCAGAGTTAAATGGCTGTTATTCAATTGATATAATTAAAAGTATTTTTTTAGTAACCTAATTAATGACCAAAAATTCAATGAGGAATTAATCTTTTCATATAATTATTATTGATTACTTATAACTTATAGTAAACATATTATCATGAAAACAATATGGTTATTTTTTTGTGTTCTTTGTGAATTATGTCACATGAATCATAAGTATATTGACATAATGCTAAAAGTGGGTGATATCAGACTTGTAATGAACAAAAACACCTGCTAATGCGGTTTCTTATAACAACTCCCAAAACGCTTTGATCAAGGGTTCATTCAGTCGTTTTCTCTGTACACATATACCCAATTCGAACGGCTTCACCAGAGAAATATTGTCCAGTAACGATATGCGATTGCGTACTGGTTCGGGGCTGTTCTCTACAACTACATTGGGAATTAATGCAACGCCACAACCCAATGCAACCATAGAAACAATGGCTTCGTGACCGGACACTGTAGCGTAAATCAATGGGTTGTTAATTTTATGGTGGCGAAACCAGAACTCAATGCGCTTACGTGAAGGGCCGTGCTCCGGCAGAATAAAGGGAATGTTATTCCAGTCGGGGTGCTCTTGTGTAGCGAGTGCCCGTACAGTACAGGGAAGGGAAGGCGCGATCAGTACCAACGGTACTTCACCGATTTTGGTGAAACTAACATTATCTGGCAATTTTTCTGGCTTACCGGCGATACCTAAATCGGCATCATTAGACTGTATCTTATTGACTGCATCTGCGGCATCACCGGTAGTGAGTTTGATTTCAACTAGAGGATGTTCTGCACGGAAACGATCAAGGATCTGTGGTAAATGACTGTAAGCCGCAGTTACTGAACAAAACAGGCGTAATTCACCACTTAGAGAGGGATTTTGCTGATTTAATGAGTGCTGTAGCTGCTGATATTGTAATAGTGTCTGTTGGGAGAACTGTTTAAATTGCTCGCCGGCAAACGTCAGCTTTACGGTGCGATTATCCCGTAAGAGTAATGAATGCCCCAATATATCTTCAATACGCTGGACTTGGCGGGATAGGGTGGATGGACTGACGTGCATTGCTTTTGCTGTGCGGCCAAAATGACAGCTTTCAGCCAGATGCAGAAACAGTTTGAGATCACGTATATCCATAGTCTATTCACCTTATTTCTGCCTAATAATCAGTGTTGCATAAAATGCAATGTAGTATTGTTAATATATCAATTTAAGCAATGCCTTTCATGTCATATATTGAAAATATGCAACCACCCTAACAGGGTGGGGAAATCTAAAAAATAGTCGCAGCACTTGATTGCTGAACACAACATGATAACGGAGTCACTAATGGCTAATTATTTTAATACGCTGAACTTGCGTCAGCAGTTGGCACAGTTAGGTAAATGTCGTTTTATGGCGCGGGAAGAGTTTGTTGATGAGGCAGGATATTTAAAAGGTAAAAAAGTGGTCATCGTCGGTTGCGGTGCACAAGGGCTGAATCAGGGCCTGAACATGCGTGACTCCGGTTTGGATATCGCTTATGCCTTGCGTAAAGAAGCGATCGAAGAAAAACGAGCTTCATGGCGTAAAGCAACCGAAAATGGTTTTCAGGTTGGTACTTATGAAGAGTTGATCCCGCAGGCTGATTTTGTCATCAACCTGACGCCAGATAAACAGCACTCTTATGTTGTTCACGCAGTGCAACCCTTGATGAAAGAAGGTGCTGCGCTGGGTTACTCTCACGGTTTCAATATCGTTGAAGTTGGTGAGCAAATCCGTAAAGACATCACTGTTGTGATGGCAGCGCCTAAGTGCCCTGGTACTGAAGTACGTGAAGAATACAAACGTGGTTTTGGTGTCCCTACTTTGATCGCGGTTCACCCAGAAAACGATCCTAAAGGTGAAGGTATGGCGATTGCTAAGGCGTGGGCAGCGGCAACGGGTGGTCATCGTGCTGGCGTTTTGGAATCTTCTTTCGTTGCTGAAGTGAAATCTGACTTGATGGGTGAACAAACCATTCTGTGCGGTATGCTACAGGCTGGTTCATTGTTGTGTTATGACAAGCTGGTAGCAGATGGCGCTGAATCAGGTTATGCAGGAAAGCTGATCCAGTTTGGTTGGGAAACCATCACGGAAGCACTGAAACAAGGTGGCATTACCTTGATGATGGATCGTTTGTCTAACTCGGCAAAATTGCGTGCATATGTGTTGTCTGAGCAGTTGAAAGAGATCATGACACCACTGTTCCAGAAACATATGGATGATATTATTTCGGGTGAATTCTCTTCCGGTATGATGGCTGACTGGGCTAATGATGATAAGAATCTGTTAGGTTGGCGTGAGGAAACCGGGAACACTCAGTTTGAAAATTCACCGCAATATGATGGCAAAATCAGTGAGCAGGAGTACTTTGATCACGGTGTTTTAATGGTCGCTATGGTGAAAGCCGGGGTTGAACTGGCATTCGAGATTATGGTTGATACCGGTATTATTGCTGAATCTGCCTATTATGAATCTCTGCATGAATTGCCGTTGATTGCGAATACAATCTCTCGTAAGCGTTTGTATGAAATGAATGTGGTTATTTCTGATACCGCCGAATATGGTAACTATTTGTTCTCCCATGTTGCGGTTCCATTGCTGAAGGAGAAGTTTATGGATTCACTACAGGCAGGTGATTTAGGTAAGCCTGTTGCTGATAATGGTATTGATAACGCCCAGTTACGTGATGTTAATGAAGCTATTCGTAACCATCCAATTGAAGTCGTTGGCGGTGTATTACGTGGTTATATGACAGATATGAAGCGTATTTCTGTTGGTGGTTAATATCAGATTGAGTTAAAGATAAAGGGGGAGCAATTTCCCCTTTTAAATTTAATCAGAAATAGTTGCTGAGATGAAGTGTGTACAAGTTCTGAGTAGTAAGTGACTATTATCGACCTGTGGGGGTTCTTCTCCTTATTAAAGAAAACGGCGTTTCCTCTCTCTCTTTCTGCTACAATTCCAGCCCCTGAAGCACTGTCCTGATATAACTCATTAAACATCATGCGATTAAATCCCAGCCAACAACAAGCAGTTGAATGTGTTACCGGTCCTTGTCTGGTTCTGGCGGGGGCCGGTTCTGGCAAAACCAGAGTGATCACGAATAAGATTGCCCATCTTATTCGTATTTGTGGTTATCAGTCTCGTCATATCGCTGCTGTGACTTTTACGAATAAAGCCGCCCGGGAAATGAAAGAGCGTGTAGCGCAAACGCTGGGACGCAAAGAGGCTAAGGGGTTGATGATCTCTACTTTCCATACTCTGGGATTGGAAATCATTAAGCGCGAGTACAAAGCGTTGGGAATGAAAAGCAATTTCTCATTGTTTGATGATCAGGACCAGATGGCTCTGTTGAAAGATTTGACAGCTGATTTACTGGAAGAAGATAAAGATTTGCTACAAAAACTGATCTCTTCTATTTCGAACTGGAAAAATGATCTACTTTCTCCGCCACAAGCTACAGCATTAGCCCGTTCTGCTCAAGAGCATCAGTTTGCTGAATGTTATCGCCGTTATGATTTGCACTTGGCGAGCTGTAATGTATTGGATTTTGACGATCTGATTACCAAACCGACATTGCTGATACAACGTGATGAAGAGGTAAGAGAACGTTGGCAAAATCGTATCCGTTATTTGTTGGTAGATGAATATCAGGATACCAATACCAGTCAATATCAACTGGTTAAATTGCTGGTGGGGCAAAGGGCCCGTTTTACGGTAGTGGGTGATGATGACCAGTCGATCTATTCATGGCGTGGCGCAAGACCACAAAATCTGGTGTTATTGAAAGAGGATTTCCCGAAGCTTAATGTGATCAAACTAGAGCAAAACTATCGTTCTTCTGGTTGTATTCTGAAAGCGGCTAATATTTTGATTGCTAATAATCCTCATGTGTTTGAAAAGCGGCTTTTTTCTGAACTGGGTTATGGTGATCCGCTGAAAGTCATTATGGCTAATAATGAAGAACATGAAGCGGAAAAGGTTGTCGGGGAACTGATTGCACATCACTTTATCAATAAAACCCAATATCAAGACTACGCTATTCTCTATCGGGGAAATCATCAATCCCGGGCGTTTGAAAAAATGCTGATGCAAAACCGAATTCCTTACCGGATTTCTGGTGGTACTTCTTTCTTTGCCCGCCCTGAAATTAAAGATCTGCTGGCTTATTTGCGGGTGTTGACTAATCCTGAGGATGACAGCGCATTCCTGCGGATTGTGAATACGCCAAGACGTGAAATTGGTGCGGCGACAATTCAAAAACTGGGTGAGTGGGCGAATCAGCGTAATAAAAGCCTCTATCAGGCCAGTTTTGATTTTGGTTTGGAACAAAGCCTAACTGGTCGTGGGTTGGCAGCACTACAGCGTTTTACCCACTGGATGGATGAAATAGCCCGTCAGGTTGAGCAGGAACCTTTGCTGGCGGTGCGTGATTTGCTGCGTGGTATGGATTATGAAAGTTGGTTATACGAGACATCACTAAGCCCGAAAGCTGCTGAAATGCGGATGAAAAATATTAATCAGCTATTTACTTGGATGAGTGAAATGCTGGAGGGTGATGAACTGAACGAACCAATGACTTTATCTCAGGTTGTTACGCGTTTCACATTGCGGGATATGCTGGAGCGGGGTGAAGAGGGTGAAGAGTTTGATCAGGTGCAATTGATGACTCTGCATGCCTCTAAAGGATTAGAGTTTCCCTATGTATTTTTGGTCGGAATGGAAGAAGGTCTGTTACCTCATCAGAGCAGTATTGATGAAGAAAATATTGATGAAGAACGACGATTGGCTTATGTGGGAATCACTCGTGCTCAACGGGAGTTATTTTTTACTTTATGTAAAGAGCGTCGCCAATATGGTGAATTAATCCGTCCTGAACCCAGCCGTTTTTTACATGAGTTGCCCCAAGATGACTTACATTGGCCGCAAGATAAAAAAATCATTACTGCTGAAGAGAGAATGCAAAAAGGGCAGTCGCGTATTGCGGATATCAAGTCGCGTTTAGGCCTTGGGCAAAAAAATAAGCAATAAGTATATTAAAGACGCCTTGTATCACAGAGATACAGGGAAAATGATTGAGTTTAGGTTTTAATTAATCTGTTCTTCCAAAACAAGTGGCCATTGAACATGACTTTGCCACTGAATTTCCTGCTGTAAAGATTCTGCCCGCAGAGGGTGTTGCATTAGCCAGCCATGAGGCAGTATTACCATCAGCGCTTCTCCACTCACTTTTAAACCCAGAGCAGGAAGTGTGTTATCTCGGCGATGGCTGGTGAATATGATAGCTAACCGCAACAGGCGGCATAAACGTTGAATTTGTATCAGAGGCAAAGCGTTTTGTTGACTGAAGGAAATCAAATCAATCGTGCCACTTTGGTTCTTCAGCAGTGTGGCTAATAGTTTTTTCTGTGCAGGAGTATAGCCAGGGAGATCGAGGTAATTGATAAGGTAGGCTGCGTGTGATGGGGCTTGATGGAAATCAACACTCAGCCCAATTTCATGTATCAGGCAAGCACTCTGTAATAAGTCATGACATCGGCTATCCAGCTCCCAAGGCTTAGCAATTTGTTGTAAGAAGTGTTCAGCTAATTGTTTGACTCGTTGAGACTGTTCTGCATCCAACTGAAAGCGACGTTGGATATTACGTAGGGTTCTGGTGCGAATATCTTGTTCTATCGGTAAATCCAGCATGCCGTAGACAAGACCTTCCCGTAAAGCGCCGCCCGCAAGGATCATGCTTTTAATATTTAATGCCTGAAAAATAGCTATCAAGATGGCAAGACCACTTGGGAAAACCAGAGCCCGCTCCAGCGTCAATCCCTCTATTTCCAGCTCTTCCAGCTTACCGCATTCAATTGCTTTATGTTTGAGTTCCTGGAGTTTTGGCAACGTGATCAGCTCATCCATACCCTGAGCAATCATGATTTCTTGCAGAGCCTGAACGGTGCCGGAAGCTCCGACACAAATTTGCCAGCCTTGTTCGATAAGCCTTGGCGCAATAGCTTTCAGCGTTTCATGTGCGGCTGTTTCGGCTTTGGCAAAATTTTCTTCCGTTAGGCTCCGGTCATGAAAGTAGCATTCAAGCCAGGTAACACAGCCCATACTCAGGCTGGATAACTGGGTGGTTTTTGCCCCATTTCCAGTGACCAGTTCGGTACTTGCCCCGCCAATATCTACAACTAAACGTTTTTCAGGGCCACCGGTTGTGTGGGCAATACCTTGATAAATAAGCCGAGCTTCATCTTCGCCGCTGATTACTGTAACCGGGCAACCCAGGATTTTTGATGCTTTTTTCACAAATTCACCTGAATTTTCGGCGATACGCAAAGCTGCTGTAGCAACAACGCGGATTTGTGATGGTGGTATATCCTGTAAGCGTTCAGAAAAAATCCTGAGACATTGCCAACCTCGCTCCATTGCCTGTGGAGATAGGTGGTTATTTTTATCCAGTCCTGTGGCCAGTCTTACTTTACGTTTGATTCGTGCCAGTATCTGAATACTGCCGGATATTTCACGCACAACCAGCATATGGAAACTGTTTGAACCCAAGTCGATAGCCGCATAGAGCGAAGAAGAACTCAGCATCATTTAATTCAGCCTGAACGTTTATGGTTATTACGTGGTGTATTATTGCGATGCGATAAATTATTACGGCGTTGGTGGTTCCCTGAACGCGAACGGTGGCGGCGTTTAGGAACCGGTAAATCTTTCAGCAATGCATGACTGTTATATTTGCTGACAGGAATGTTGTGCTGAATATAATCTTCAATCGCAGGCAGGTTCAGAGCATATTCTTCACAGGCCAGGCTGATTGAGTGACCACTTTCACCTGCACGACCAGTACGGCCAATGCGGTGAACATAATCTTCGCAGTCATCGGGTAAGTCATAGTTAAAAACATGGGTTACGGAAGGAATATGCAATCCGCGGGCTGCTACATCAGTTGCAACTAAAATATCAATGTTGCCGTTGCTGAATTCTTCCAGAATGCGTAATCGTTTTTTCTGTGCCACATCACCGGTTAGCAGACCAACCCGATGCCCGTCAGCAGCCAGATGCGCCCAGATATCTTCACAACGATGTTTTGTATTGGCGAAAATAATGCAGCGATCAGGCCACTCTTCTTCCAATAACGTTTGAAGCAGACGCATCTTCTCTTCATTAGAGGGATAAAACAACTCTTCGCGGATGCGGTGCCCTGTTTTCTGTAACGGTTCCACCTCTACATATTCTGCATGATTCATTTGCTCAAATGCCAGTTCCCGGACCCGGTAAGAGAGGGTGGCAGAAAACAGCAGGTTCATGCGCTCATTTGCAGGAGGCATCCGACGGAATAGCCAGCGAATATCTTTGATAAAACCCAGATCGTACATACGATCAGCTTCATCAAGAACGATAACCTGAATTGCATTCAGGTTGATATGCTCTTGTTTGGCATAGTCAATCAAACGTCCGGTTGTGCCGATAAGAATATCAACACCGGATTCCAGCACTTTCAGCTGCTTGTCGTAACCGTCACCGCCATAGGCAAGGCCCATCCTTAATCCGGTTGCCTGTGCCAGATCTTCTGCATCAGAGTAAATCTGTACAGCCAGTTCGCGGGTAGGAGCCATAATCAGCGCTCTTGGCTGATTGGTCTGACGCTCCTTCGCTGCGGGATGAGTCAGTAAATAATGAAAAGCAGACGCCAAAAATGCTAACGTCTTCCCAGTACCGGTTTGCGCTTGCCCCGCGACATCACGACCTTCGACAGTGAAAGGTAATGTCAGTGCCTGTATCGGCGTACAATTAGAAAAACCCTTGTTATCAAGAGCTTCTATGACCTTGGGGTGCAAGGCGAAGTCGGAAAACTTCTTTTCTGTCAGGTGTGTTTTACTCATAGTGTGGTAGAATATCAGTTAACCATTGTTTTACGAAAGTGTATCCACTGAAATAAAGGCAAGCTTATGCCAGTAATGTTACACTAGCATGGTAAAAAATTATTCTTTGGAGTAAAAAATGAGCGATAAAATTATTCATTTGAGTGATGCTAGCTTTGATATTGATGTGCTTAAAGCTGCTGGCCCGGTTCTTGTCGATTTTTGGGCTGCCTGGTGTGGACCATGTAAAATGATTGCACCTATCTTAGATGAAATTGCCCTAGAATATTCAGGTAAACTGACGATTGCTAAACTGAACATTGATGACAATCCGGCAACTGCTCCTAAGTTTGGTATCCGTGGTATTCCTACGCTGTTACTGTTTAAAGACGGTCAAGTTGCTGCTACCAAAGTGGGAGCACTGTCAAAAACTCAATTGAAAGAATTTTTGGATGCCAACCTCTGATTGAAGTAAGATCACATTAATACCGGACGTTTAGCGTATACTATTATTTATTTCATTGACCGCTAGACGTCCGTAAAGAAGCGTGATAAGTTAGCGCCACTGCTTGTATCACATACATCTGTTTGATGTATGTTGCATACTGAACAATCTGTAGTGTCTGATAAGTCTGTTATCTCTGGATAGTCTAAAATATCCAATGGGTTATACGGGAATAATCTGGCGTATAGCTCGTTACGTTGAGATAGTTTTTTTAGAAATCAGTAATGTTTCAGCATTATCTCAACAGCGTTTTTGACAGCCTGTCAGTCTTATTTGAGCTCAATCTTAGTACTTCAAATTACTACCTTTTTATATGAATAATGTATTAAAGGTTTTATTTGTTTTTTGTACAAAATAAACAGGCACCGATGACGCTGCCATACTATTCACGTTCATAGTTCGAGATATACCCCGAGTTTAAGAACCCACCATTATGAATCTTACCGAATTAAAGAATACGCCGGTATCTGAACTGATTACACTCGGCGAAAAGATGGGGCTGGAAAGTCTGGCCCGTATGCGTAAACAAGATATTATCTTCTCTATCCTTAAGCAGCATGCGAAAAGTGGAGAAGATATCTTCGGTGACGGTGTGCTGGAGATATTGCAGGATGGATTTGGATTTCTCCGTTCAGCAGACAGCTCCTACCTTGCCGGTCCCGATGATATCTACGTTTCTCCCAGCCAAATCCGCCGTTTTAACCTCCGTACCGGTGACACCATTTCAGGTAAAATCCGCCCACCTAAAGAAGGTGAACGCTATTTTGCACTGTTGAAAGTTAACGAAGTTAACTTTGATAAACCAGAAAATGCCCGTAGCAAAATCCTTTTTGAAAACTTAACTCCTTTGCATGCCAATAATCGCCTGCGTATGGAGCGTGGTAATGGTTCCACTGAGGATCTGACTGCCCGTGTTCTGGATCTGGCTGCACCGATTGGACGTGGACAGCGTGGTCTTATCGTCGCTCCACCAAAAGCGGGTAAAACCATGTTGCTGCAAAATATTGCTGCTAACATTGCTCACAATCATCCAGATTGTGTATTGATGGTACTTCTGATTGATGAACGTCCAGAAGAAGTAACCGAAATGCAACGTCTGGTGAAAGGTGAAGTTATTGCTTCTACTTTTGATGAACCTGCTTCTCGTCACGTTCAGGTGGCAGAAATGGTCATTGAGAAAGCAAAACGCCTAGTTGAACATAAAAAAGACGTTATTATCCTGCTTGATTCTATTACCCGCTTGGCTCGTGCTTATAACACGGTTGTCCCTGCATCCGGCAAGGTACTGACCGGTGGTGTAGATGCTAATGCGTTACATCGCCCAAAACGTTTCTTTGGTGCTGCACGTAATGTGGAAGAGGGTGGAAGTCTGACCATTATTGCGACTGCGTTGGTGGATACGGGCTCCAAGATGGATGAAGTGATTTACGAAGAGTTCAAAGGCACTGGTAACATGGAGTTGCTCCTCTCCCGTAAAATTGCTGAAAAACGTGTTTTCCCGGCTATCGATTACAACCGTTCTGGTACACGTAAAGAAAATCTACTCACCACGACTGAAGAGCTACAGAAAATGTGGATTCTGCGCAAAATTATTCACCCGATGGGAGAAATTGATGCGATGGAATTCCTTATCAATAAGTTGGCTATGAGCAAAACAAACGACGATTTCTTTGACATGATGAAACGTTCGTAGTTTCTAACTCACTTTACGATGATTTTAATAAGCGCCACGATTTCGTGGCGTTTTTTGCATCCACGATTATGATGTTATGTAAATATGGTATGTATTTTGCACACATTTCATATACTGCCGTCTATTTAAAATGAAATGTCACAAAAATGATATAAAGGTCATTAACTTTTCCATAATAAAACAGTGTCTTCGCAAGCTGGTGTGCCTGTGGAATTGGGTTTTGGATAATAAATAACCAGGGTGTCTTTATTTTTACAGAGAGTTGTTATCGTGAATATTTTCAGTATGGATATCGAAGTTTTTTGCGTTTTTCTATTTTCGTTTGCGTTTTTGTTTATAGCGCGCAAAGTAGCTAAGAAAATCGGTCTCGTTGATAAACCCAATTATCGTAAGTGTCATCAGGGATTGGTGCCTCTGGTTGGAGGAATATCAGTATTTACCGGGGTTTGTTTTGCTTTTGTTATCACTAAAGAATTTATTCCTCACAAGTGGTTATATTTGGTTTGTGCCGGTGTGCTGGTATTTATCGGTGCGTTGGATGACCGTTTTGACATCAGCGTTAAGATCCGGGCAACTATCCAGGCTCTGGTTGGTATTGCGATGATGTATTTTGCTGGCCTGAAATTAAATAGTCTTGGTTATGCTTTTGGTCCTTGGGACATGACACTTGGGCCGTTCAGTTATGTTGTGACTTTATTTGCTGTCTGGGCGGCCATCAATGCATTCAATATGGTTGATGGAATAGATGGATTATTGGGTGGGTTATCCTGCGTCTCTTTCGGAGCCTTGGGGATTTTACTATATCAAAGTGGTAACACTGCACTGGCATTATGGTGTTTTGCATTTATTGCTGCCATTCTCCCTTATATTATTTTTAATCTTGGTTTATTGAGCCAGCGTTTCAAAGTGTTTATGGGGGACGCAGGCAGTACATTGATTGGTTTTACAATTATCTGGTTGCTTATTGAATCTACTCAGGGGAATGAGCACCCTGTTAATCCAGTGACTGCATTATGGATTATTGCCATTCCATTAATGGATATGATTGCCATTATGTACCGTCGGTTACGTAAAGGGATGAGCCCATTTTCTCCTGACAGACAACATATTCATCATCTGATTATGCGGGCTGGATTCTCATCACGTCAGGCATTTATTTTGATTACTGTTGCCGCAGCTTTATTCGCTGCTATTGGAATTACTGGGGAATGGTTGGAGTTTGTGCCCGAATGGGTAATGTTGGCACTTTTTTTGCTTGCATTTATGTTGTATGGCTATTGCATCAAGCACGCATGGCGGGTGGCTCGTTTCATCAAACGGCAAAAACGTCGTATGCGCCGTTCAGTTAACCATTAAACATCTATCTAACAGAGGTTTTGTGCAGTGATAAAATCAGAAACGAAATCCATTCAGGATGAACAAGCTCTGGAACATGAGCTGGATATCAGAGCCTTGTGCAGTGCTCTCTGGCGCGGAAAGATATGGATTGTCGTACTGACAGTTATTTTCGCTGCTATAGCTCTTGGTGTGACATATCTGATGCAACAAAAATGGAGTGCAATGGCTACTACTGACTTGCCTACCACTAGTCATTTGGGGAGCTATTACTCTCAGCAGCAGTTTTTGCGCAATTTGGATACTCACATTAACATTTCACCGGAAACTCAGTTATCGTCTATTCCGGAAGAAGCTTATAAGGAATTTGTTACTCAGGTCGCGGCATATGATACTCGCCGTGAATTCTGGTTAAAATCTGATTATTACAAGCAGCATCGGGAAGGTGATGTCAGAGTTGATGCGGCCTTATTAGATGAGCTAATCAACAATATTCAGTTCATTCCTCATGATGATAAAAAAGTGTTGAATGACAGTATTAAACTGACAGCAGAGTCTTCTGCACAAGCAAATCAACTCTTGCGTCAGTACATTGCTTTTGCTAACAGTCGCGCCAGCACTCATTTGAATGATGAAGTAAAAGATGCGTGGGCTACCCGCACCCAATCTATGAAGGCATTGGTTATGCGCCAAGAAATGGTCGCTAAAACGGTTTATAACCGAGAAATGAACGTGTTGCAGCAATCGCTGAAAGTTGCGGAAAAACAGGGGATTCGACGTAATCAAACTGATACTCCGATGGATCAATTACCTGATTCAAAAATGTTTATGTTAGGTGCGCCGTTGTTACAGGCTCAACTTGAAACTTTGGAAGCGACAGGCCCCAACTATGATATGGATTATGACCAGAATATTGCAATGTTAGCGACGTTAAATGTTGGCCCGACATTACAGGATCAATTCCAGACTTACCGCTATTTGAGAACCCCAGAGGAACCTGTTGCCAGAGACAGTCCTCGCAGAGTGTTTTTGATGATCATGTGGGGCGCAGTGGGTGCCTTGGTTGGTGCTGGCGTGGCATTGATACGACGTTCACGTAAATAATCAAATAATTATATGAATAACTGTTTCTCAGAGATATTTTTTGCAACTCCAGGAGCAGGACTAAATAGCACTAAAGAGCATTTTTTGCAGGAAAGTCTGCAAGTTACTGACCAATAAGAGAGTCACTGTGAAAGTGTTGACTGTGTTTGGTACCCGGCCGGAAGCTATCAAGATGGCTCCGTTGGTACACGCATTGGCAAGGGATGAAGCCTTCGAAGCAAAAGTATGTGTCACCGCCCAACATCGGGAAATGTTGGATCAGGTGTTACATCTTTTTGAGATCACTCCCGATTTTGATCTCAATATTATGAAATCAGGGCAGGATTTAACGGATATTACATGTCGTATTCTGGAAGGGTTGAAGCCCGTTTTGACAGAATTTAAGCCTGATGTTGTATTAGTTCATGGTGATACCACAACAACGATGGCGACCAGTTTGGCTGCGTTCTATCAGCGTATCCCTGTTGGTCATATTGAAGCTGGACTAAGAACCGGTGATCTCTATTCCCCTTGGCCGGAAGAGGCAAACCGTAAAATTGCCGGGCATTTGGCAATGTATCATTTTGCTCCGACGGAAAACTCCCGCAAGAATTTACAGAAAGAATCAATTGCAGATAGTCGAGTTTTTGTCACGGGTAATACGGTGATCGATGCGTTGTTGTGGGTACGTGATCGAATAATGAATGATGAAGCTATGCGGAATAAGTTGGCGAAACATTACCCGTTTATTGATACTAATAAAAAAATGATCTTGGTAACGGGTCATCGTCGTGAAAGTTTTGGTGGCGGATTTGTGCGAATTTGTGAAGCATTGGCACAGATAGCCCGCACCCATCCAGAAGTACAGATAGTCTATCCGGTTCATCTAAACCCGAATGTCAGTGAGCCGGTAAAGCGTATTTTGCATGATATTGATAACATCATTCTCATCGAACCACAGGACTATTTACCATTCGTCTATTTGATGAACCATGCCTATATGATCCTGACGGATTCTGGTGGTATTCAGGAAGAAGCACCTTCTTTAGGAAAACCTGTGTTGGTGATGCGTAATACTACTGAACGGCCAGAAGCGGTGGATGCGGGTACGGTACGTCTGGTAGGGACAGAAACAAGAACTATTGTGGAGGAGGTGACTCGATTGTTGACAGACGATGCTGCCTATCAGCAAATGAGCCGCGCTCATAATCCTTACGGGAATGGCGATGCCTGTCAACGTATTCTCGACGCTTTGAAAAAAATCAGGTGACACTATGAGTTTTGAAACTATATCAGTTATCGGTCTTGGTTATATTGGTTTGCCAACTGCGGCAGCGTTTGCATCCCATAATAAGAAAGTGATCGGGGTAGATGTTAACCAGCATGCGGTAGAAACTATTAACCGTGGTGCAATTCATATTGTAGAACCGGATCTGGACAAAGTGGTGAAAATCGCTGTGGAAAGTGGTTACCTGAAAGCAGTGGTTTCTCCGTTACCTGCAGATGCTTTTCTGATAGCTGTTCCAACTCCTTTTAAAGGTGATCATGAGCCGAATATGACATATGTCTGTTCTGCTGCTGAATCCGTGGCGCGGGTTCTGAAAAAAGGCGATCTGGTTATTCTGGAATCTACCTCGCCAGTGGGTGCGACAGAGCAGATGGCAGAATGGTTAGCGACAGCGCGCCCTGATCTGACGTTCCCACAACAGGTGGGAGATGAATCTGATATTGATATCGCTTACTGTCCTGAACGTGTATTACCAGGACAAGTTATGGTCGAGTTGATTAAAAATGACCGCGTTATTGGCGGTATGACGCCAAAATCTTCGGCCAGAGCCAGTGAACTGTATAAAATCTTCCTTGAAGGTGAATGTGTTATCACGAACTCAAGAACAGCAGAAATGTGTAAGCTGACAGAAAACAGTTTCCGGGATGTGAACATTGCATTCGCCAACGAACTTTCCCTGATTTGTGCTGAACAAGGCATCAATGTGTGGGAACTTATCAGTCTGGCAAACCGTCATCCCCGTGTAAATATTCTTCAACCCGGCCCTGGAGTGGGGGGGCATTGTATTGCTGTTGACCCGTGGTTCATTGTTTCCCAGAACCTGGAACAATCACGTCTTATCCATACAGCACGTCTGGTTAATGATAGCAAGCCATTGTGGGTTGTGGATCAAGTCAAAGCGGCTGTTGCGGATTGTCTGGCTGAAAGTGGAAAGCGTGCAAGCGAAGTGAAAATCGCCTGCTTTGGCTTGGCATTTAAACCAAATATTGATGACTTACGTGAGAGTCCAGCGGTACATATCACTCGTATGATTGCTCAATGGCATGCAGGTGAGACATTGGCTGTAGAGCCTAATGTCCATGAATTACCTACTTCCTTGGAAGGAATGACTCGATTGATTAACCTGGAAAAGGCGTTGGAAGAAGCTGATATCTTGTTGATGCTGGTGGATCATAATCAGTTTAAAGCTGTAAGTGGTTGTGAAATTAAACAGAAATGGATTGTGGATACAAAAGGAGTCTGGCGTTGAGACGTATTCTAATCACAGGTGGAGCAGGTTTTATTGGTTCCGCTGTTGTGCGGCATATCATTGATAATACAGAAGACAGCGTGGTTGTAGTTGATAGCCTGACTTATGCTGGTAATCTGGAATCTCTTGACTCTGTTGCGGATAGCACACGTTATGCGTTTGAACAGATTGATATTTGTCAGCGTGAAGCACTGGATCGGGTTTTTGAACAGTATCAGCCGGATTGTGTGATGCATCTAGCAGCAGAAAGCCATGTAGATCGCTCTATTGATGGCCCTGCGGCATTTGTCGAAACCAACATTGTGGGTACCTATACTTTATTGGAAGCTGTCCGGGCTTTTTGGCAGAAACTGAGTAAAGAGAAACAAGCTGCCTTTCGTTTTCATCATATTTCAACGGATGAAGTGTATGGTGATTTGCATGGTGAGGATGGTTTCTTTACTGAAACGACACCTTATGCGCCAAGCAGTCCATATTCAGCGTCCAAGGCATCCAGTGACCATTTGGTAAGAGCATGGCACCGTACTTATGGTTTGCCGGCAATTATTACCAATTGTTCAAATAACTATGGTCCTTACCACTTCCCGGAAAAATTGATCCCATTAATGATTTTGAATGCATTAGCAGGCAAATCTTTGCCGGTATACGGCGAAGGGAAGCAAATCCGTGATTGGTTGTACGTGGAAGATCACGCCAGAGCGCTTTATTTGGTTGTAACAGAAGCTGAACCGGGTAAAACCTATAATATTGGTGGTCATAATGAACGCAAAAATATAGATGTGGTTCGTGCCATTTGTGAACTTTTGGAAGAGTTTTGCCCTGAGAAGCCAGCAGGTACTGCTTATTATCGTGACTTGATTACTCATGTCGTAGATCGTCCTGGTCATGATATGCGTTATGCCATTGACGCTGCGAAAATTGAGCATGAGCTGGGTTGGAAACCACAGGAAACCTTCGAATCCGGGATTCGCAAAACAGTTCAATGGTATCTGGAAAATGAAAATTGGTGGCGTAGGGTTCAGGATGGATCTTATGTTGGTGAACGTCTTGGGCTAGGTGAAAACTAAGCTACTCTGGAGGTAACATGAAAGGCATTATTTTGGCAGGGGGGTCAGGTACCCGGTTGCATCCGATAACACGAGGTGTTTCCAAACAACTACTGCCAATCTATGATAAGCCGATGATTTACTATCCTTTGTCAGTACTGATGCTGGCAGGGATACGTGATGTTCTGATTATCTCCACGCCAGAAGATTTGCCTGCTTTCTGCCGACTGTTTGGCAATGGTGATGAATTTGGTATTCGCTTGAGTTATAAAGCACAGCCATCACCAGATGGTTTAGCTCAGGCTTTTTTGATTGGTGAAGAGTTTATTAACGGGGAACCCAGTTGTCTGGTATTGGGAGATAATATCTACTTTGGGCAAGCGTTTAGTCCAAAACTGAAGAAAGTTGTTTCCCGTGGAAAAGGGGCGACTATTTTTGGTTATCAGGTGATGGATCCTGAGCGATTTGGTGTGGTGGAATTTGACGACGAGTTCCATGTTCTTTCCATTGAGGAGAAACCAGAAAAACCAAAATCAAACTGGGCGGTAACTGGTCTCTATTTCTATGATAATCAGGTCGTGGATTTTGCCAGACAGGTAAAACCTTCTGCACGGGGTGAGTTGGAAATTACCAGCATTAATCAGATGTATTTGGAACGTGGTGAATTGAATGTTGAACTGTTAGGGCGTGGTTTTGCCTGGCTGGATACGGGTACTCATGACAGCTTGATTGAGGCTAGCACTTTTGTGCAGACTGTTGAGAAACGTCAGGGTTTTAAAATCGCTTGTCTTGAAGAAATTGCTTGGCGTAATGGTTGGTTGGATGATGAGCAGTTAAGAAAGACAGCAAAATCCTTATCAAAAACTGGCTACGGTCAATATCTGCTGGATCTACTTCATGTCCGTTCGCGCCAGTATTGAACCATTAGAGTGGGATAGCCACTACTTCGGGCTGCCCACTGCTCGTCTTGATTTCACACCTGATGCCAGGTTGTTAACTTTACCTCAGTTAGAACAGTATGCTTTGGTGCAGGCCAAAGTGCCCGCACAACGATTAGATCTTATTGATGGGTTATCCGCGTTGGGTTTTTCGTTGGTGGAGGGGGAAGTCGATCTTTCCTTAAGGATTGGCATAGAAAATGCTTATATTACGTGTAGTAACAACTTTTCTGAGAATGTGCTGATCCCGGCGGAACAGCGAGATATCCCGATGCTGCAAGAGGTAGCTGCCAAAATATTTTCTTTAAGCCGTTTCCGTGCCCCGTGGTACCAGCCGCAGGATAGTGGTCGTTTCTATGCTACTTGGGTTGAGAAAGCGGTATTAGGGACATTTGATCATCAATGTTTACTGGTAAACGGAGATAACGGGCAACCCGCAGGGTTTGTTACTTTGCGGGATTTAGGGAATGGTGAGGCTCGTATGGGGTTGCTGGCAGTATTTCCAGGAAATACCGGTCGTGGAATGGGTTCAAAATTAATGTCGGTGGCGCAACAGTGGTGTCAACACCATCAAGTACAGCAATTAAGAATTGCGACACAAACCAGCAACATCGCTGCTTTGCGCCTTTATACACGCAGTGGTGCATTTATTGAAAACACTGCTTATTGGTTATACAGGGGACGAAATGATTCCATTTAACAGACCACCCGTAGTCGGCACTGAATTAGATTACATGAAGCAGGCAATGGAGAGCGGTAAGCTTTGTGGGGACGGTGGTTTTACCAAACGTTGTGAAGAGTGGATGGAACAACATTTCGGCTGCCCGAAAGTTTTGCTGACGCCATCCTGTACAGCTGCTCTGGAAATGGCGGCTATTTTGCTGAATATCCAGCCCGGTGATGAAGTTATCATGCCGAGTTTCACTTTCGTTTCCAGTTCTAATGCGTTTGTACTGCGTGGGGCAACCGTTGTTTTCGTGGATATCCGTTCAGATACCATGAATATTGATGAAACCAAAATCGAAGCTGCGATTACAGATAAAACACGAGTGATTGTTCCGGTTCATTACGCTGGCGTGGCTTGTGAAATGGATACCATCATGGTTCTGGCAGAGAAATATAATCTGTTTGTCGTGGAAGATGCAGCCCAAGGGGTAATGTCTACTTATAAGGGGCGTGCATTGGGAACTATCGGGCACATTGGTTGCTACAGTTTCCATGAAACCAAAAACTACTCTTCTGGTGGTGAAGGCGGTGCAGCACTTATCAATGATGAATCCCTGATCTCCCGTGCTGAAATTGTCCGTGAAAAAGGAACTAATCGTAGCCAGTTTTTCCGTGGTCAAGTTGATAAATATACTTGGCGCGATATTGGTTCCAGTTATCTGATGTCAGATCTTCAAGCTGCTTATTTGTGGGCACAACTTGAGGAAGCTAAGAAAATTAATGAACGTCGTCTTGCCTTGTGGGATACCTATTATCAGGCATTAAAATCGTTGGCTGATACTGGTTACCTGACATTACCTGTAGTACCGGAAGGATTGGAGCATAATGCCCATATGTTCTATATCAAGCTGAAAGATGTTGAAGAACGTTCTGCATTCAATCGCTATATGAAAGACGCGGGTGTACTGACGGTATTTCATTATGTTTCTCTGCATACCAGCCCGGGCGGTGAAAAATTTGGCCGTTTCCACGGAGAAGATCGTTTCACTACCAGTGAAAGTGACCGCTTGGTACGTTTGCCAATGTTCTACAACATAACGGAAGCTGAACAGCAGGTTGTTATCGAACATATCAGAGAATACTTCGCCTGATATGTCATTAGCTAAAACATCAATATGGACTGCGGGCTCTACACTGATAAAAATCGGTGTGGGGCTTTTAATCGTTAAATTACTGGCTGTTGCTTTCGGCCCCAGCGGGGTTGGGCAGGCGGGTAACTTCCGTCAGCTTATTACTGTTCTTGGGGTGTTGGCAGGCGCCGGTATTTTTAATGGTGTGACTAAATATATCGCTGAGTATCAACAGCAGCCGGAAAGGTTGCGTGCGGTATTGGGCACTTCTTCTGCCATTATTCTCGGGTTTTCCACTCTGTTGGCCGTCATTTTTCTGTTATTTAGCGGGCCGATCAGTATTGGGTTATTTGGTCATAGGAATTATGAGCCGGTTGTGCAGGCGATCGCATTTATTCAAATGGGAATTGCCTGTGCCAACTATTTTCTGGCTATTTTGAAAGGATACCGGGATGCTCAAGGGAATGCGCTGGCGATTATTCTTGGTAGTTTGATAGGCGTAATTGCCTATTATCTCTGTTTCACCCTTGGTGGGTATGAAGGTGCTTTGGCTGGTCTGGCCTTAGTGCCGGCACTGATAATATTTCCAGCGGGATTGATGCTTTTGCGTCGTAAAGAGATTTCATTCTCATATCTTAAGCCCATGTGGGATAAGGTACTGTCTAAGGAGCTCGGTAAATTTACCCTTATGGCTCTGCTGACTTCCATTACCTTACCGGTTGCTTACATTATGATGCGAAACCTACTGGCAGCGCATTATAGCTGGGATGATGTGGGTATTTGGCAAGGTGTAAGCAGTATTTCCGATGCTTACTTGCAATTTATCACAGCTTCTTTCAGTGTTTATTTGTTGCCAACCCTTTCACGATTGCAGGGTAAGGGTGAAATATCAAATGAGATAGTTAAGGCACTGAAATTTGTTTTGCCAGCAGTGGCATTTGCAAGTTTTACTGTATGGTTGTTGCGCGATTTTGCTATCTGGTTGCTATTTTCTGACAAATTTACTGCTATGCGTGATTTGTTTGCTTGGCAATTGATTGGTGATGTATTGAAAGTGGGCGCTTATGTTTTTGGTTATCTGGTAATTGCCAAAGCGGCGTTGCGTTTTTATGTGCTGACTGAAGTCAGCCAGTTTTTGTTGCTCACTGGTTTTGCCCACTGGCTGATTCCTACCAATGGAGCGTTAGGTGCAGCGCAGGCTTATATGGCAACTTATATTGTTTATTTCACCCTTTGTTGTGGTGCATTTCTTATTTATCGCAGGCGAGCATGACAACCCTAATTCACGTTCTGGGATCTGATATTCCCCATCATAATCGAACGGTATTGCGCTTTTTTAATGACGTTTTAGCGCAAGAAATTGGTTTTTCAGCCAAACCAAAGTTTATGGTAGCGGCTAGGGATCGAGCTTCATTGGGTGATTGCCCGGCATTGGATATGACATTTTTCGACAGTAAAAAATCTCTGTCTCAAGCTGTTATTGCTAAAGCGCAGTCAGACAGGGATTGCCGATTTTTTTTTCATGGGCAATTTAATGCGGGTTTGTGGTTAGCGTTGTTATCAGGAAAAATCAAACGTAATCAATTCTGGTGGCATGCTTGGGGTGCCGATCTTTATGAAGACTCTTGTCAGTTAAAATTCCGTTTGTTTTATTTCCTGCGTCGTCTGGCGCATCGTCGGGTAGGGCATGTATTTGCGGTTCGTGGAGATCTCTATTTTTATTCTCAACATCATCCGAAAGTACCCGCGTCATTGCTCTATTTCCCAACCAGAATGGACCCAACCTTTACGATGGCAGAAAAAGCCCCTTCTGATGATGACAAGATGACAATTTTGTTAGGGAACTCGGGTGATCGATCAAACCGTCATATCGCTGCACTGAAAGCTATTCATAAACAGTTTGGTGATAAGGTACAAATAGTCATTCCAATGGGTTATCCGGAAAATAATCAGGCTTATATTGAGCAGGTTGAGCAGTCTGCTTTATCACTGTTCCGGCCGGAAAATTTAAGAATTCTTAAGCAAAATATGGCGTTTGATGATTATTTGGCATTGTTGCGTCGTTGTGATTTAGGGTATTTCATTTTTAACCGCCAGCAGGGGATTGGGACAATTTGTCTGTTGATACAATTTGGTGTGCCGCTGGTGCTTAGTCGTCAGAATCTTTTTTGGCAGGATTTAACAGAACAGCAGGTTCCGGTATTTTTCTTCGGTGATTCCGTAGATAACCAACTAATTACAGAAGCACAACGGCAGATGCTTTCTTTAGATAGAAATACAATAGCTTTCTTCAGCCCAAATTTTGTTGATGGCTGGCGGCAAGCGCTGGTAAAAGCGGCAGGAGATCAGCAATGACTTTAACGCAATTTGGCGGATTATTTGTTGTTTATCTGATATCACTGGTTTTTATCCTGACGTTGACTTATCAGGAATTCCGGCGTGTACGCTTTAATTTTAATGTGTTCTTCTCATTGCTTTATCTGCTGACATTTTATTTTGGTTTCCCGCTGACATGCTTGCTGGTTTTTCAATTCGATGTTGAGGTGGTGCCTGTAGACTCCTTATTACATGCTCTGCTGGCTTCAACTTGTTTTTATGGAATTTATTACGTCAGTTATAAAACCCGGTTAAGAAAGCCGTCTATACAGCTTAAAACACCCGTATTCACCATGAACCGGGTAGAAACTCACTTCACATGGTTATTGTTGGTATTGGTTGCGGTTGTGACCGTTGGGCTGTTCTTTATGCAAAACGGTTTTCTATTGTTTAAATTACAGTCGTACAGTCAGATTTTTTCCAGTCAGGTTTCCGGTGTTGCTCTGAAGCGGTTCTTTTACTTCTTTATTCCTGCCATGTTAGTGGTTTATTTCCTGAAACCGACACAATTACGCTGGTTGTTTTTTCTGATGAGCACGGTTGCTTTTGGGATTCTGACTTATGTCATTGTTGGGGGAACAAGGGCTAATATTATTATTGCGTTTGCGTTATTCCTGTTTATCGGCATTGTTCGTGGCTGGATAACCTTGTGGATGCTGATGACTGCGGGAGTGATGGGAATTGTTGGCATGTTTTGGTTGGCGCTCAAACGTTACAGCCTGGATGTCAATGGTGCAGAAGCGTTTTATACCTTCCTCTACCTCACTAGGGACACTTTCTCGCCGTGGGAAAATCTTGCGTTACTGCTGAATAACTATGACAAAATCGATTTTCAGGGGCTGGCACCGATTATCCGTGATTTCTATGTTTTTATTCCAAGTTGGCTATGGCCTGGGCGCCCTGATGCGGTGTTGAATTCAGCGAATTACTTCACCTGGGAGGTGCTGGATAACCACTCTGGTCTGGCAATCTCCCCGACTTTGATAGGTTCTCTGGTGGTTATGGGCGGGGTGTTGTTTGTTCCGGTTGGTGCGATTATTGTTGGGTTGATAATTAAGTGGTTTGACTGGATTTATGAGTTAGGGAAACAGGAGGCTAATCGTTATAAGGCCGCTATTTTGCAGGCATTCTGCTTTGGCGCGATCTTCAACATGATAGTACTGGCTCGTGAAGGATTGGATTCATTTGTTTCCCGTGTGGTATTTTTCTGTATTATTTTTGGCTTATGTCTGGTGGTTGCTAAATTGGTGTATTGGCTACTTGAGAGTGCAGGGCTTATTCGAAAATACCTGACCAGCAACCTAGTTGTATCGCAAGAACGTCCGTTGCAATGTGAGGAAAGAAAATGGAGCTAAACAATATTCCTAAGTATAGCATTCGCGGTCTGAATATTTGGGGCTTCCGCGATATGGCACACTTTCTTGACCATCTTTTTCAGCGTGGGCGGGTAAAGACGGGTACTTTGGTGGCGATTAATGCGGAAAAAGTTCTGACAGCAGAGCAAGATAATGAATTGAGCACATTGTTGGGCGAAGCAGAATATCTGTATGCTGATGGTATCAGCATTGTACGTGCTATCCGCCGTAAATACCCTGATGCTGAAGTTTCCCGCGTAGCGGGTGCTGATCTGTGGGAAGCTATCATGGAGCGTGCTGGCAAAGAAGGCACCCCCGTTTTTCTGATTGGGGGTAAACCAGAAATATTGGAACAGACGGAAAACAAACTGCGGACTCAGTGGAACGTTAATATCGTTGGCAGTCAGAAGGGTTATTTTACGTCAGAAGAGCGTAATGTTGTTTTTGAACGAATTCATGCTAGCGGAGCAGCAATTGTGACAGTTGCAATGGGGTCGCCTAAGCAAGAAATTTTCATGCGTGATTGCCGTAAAATTCATTGCGATGCTCTTTATATGGGGGTTGGTGGTACTTATGACGTATTCACTGGTCACGTAAAACGTGCGCCAAAAGTATGGCAGAACCTCGGGCTTGAGTGGTTTTATCGTTTGTTATCACAACCAAGCCGCATCCGTCGTCAGTTTAAGTTGCTGAAATTTCTGGAATATTACTACCGCAATCGTCTGTAAATATGTTGCCTGCCTGTCGTATAACAATTTGCGGCAGGCTGTCAAAAAATTCATTTCACAGCGTCTATATAACCGTTTGATCCTGCCGGGCTTTTGTCATCTGTACTAATTATTAGGTAATTTTTTATTCCACTGAGCGGAAAAACGTGTTTTGATCCCTGCCATTTTTATGGCTGGTCAAAACCAGTCTTGTATATTTTGATTATTGCACATTCAAACACATAATAATGGACAGGGAATTTATGGCAGATCAACAACAGGGCCTGCAACGAGGTTTAGAAGCCCGTCATATTGAGCTAATCGCATTAGGCGGAACTATTGGTGTCGGTCTGTTTATGGGCTCAGCCAGCACGTTGAAATGGGCTGGCCCTTCTGTTTTGCTGGCTTACATTATTGCCGGAATTTTTGTTTTCTTCATCATGAGGTCCATGGGCGAAATGCTGTTTCTTGAGCCTGTCACCGGCTCTTTTGCTTCTTTTGGACATAAATATCTCAGCCCATATTGGGGATGCCTGACCGCTTGGGGTTATTGGTTTATGTGGGTGGCCGTAGGGATATCAGAAATAACAGCTATCGGAGTGTATGCCGAGTTCTGGTTTCCTGAGTTTCCTCAATGGGTATCCGCATTGATTGCGGTGGCATTAGTCGCTTTAGCGAACCTCGCGGCAGTACGTCTTTATGGTGAACTGGAATTTTGGTTTGCCATGATTAAAGTGACCACAATTATCGTCATGATCCTGATTGGCCTGGGATTGATATTTTTTGGTATTGGTAATCAATGGCAGCCTATTGGATTGGATAATCTGACTGTTCATGGCGGCTTCTTTGCTGGTGGTTGGCAAGGATTTCTGTTTGCACTTTGTATTGTTGTTGCATCTTATCAGGGTGTGGAACTGGTAGGCATCACTGCGGGTGAAGCTAAGAACCCACAGGTTACGTTGAAAAAAGCGATTAACAATATTCTCTGGCGTATCCTGATTTTCTACGTGGGTGCGATCTTTATTGTCGTTACCTTGTTTCCGTGGATAGAAGTTGGTTCACAGGGCAGCCCGTTTGTGATGACCTTTACCAAAGTGGGTATCACTTCAGCGGCAGCTGTGATTAACTTTGTTGTCTTGACCGCTGCACTTTCTGGTTGTAACAGTGGTATGTACAGCGGTGGACGGATGCTCTATGCGCTGGCACAAAACCATCAGTTACCTTCTTCGCTGACAAAACTGTCAAAGAATGGTGTGCCGGTAATGGGTATTGCCATTACAATTCTGTGCTTGCTGATAGGTTCCAGTTTGAATTACCTGATCCCAAATCCACAGGCTGTTTTTGTTTATGTTTACAGTGCTAGTGTACTGCCGGGAATGGTTCCGTGGTTTGTTATTCTGGTGAGCCAGTTGCGTTTTCGTCAGTACCACCAAGAGGCTCTGAAGCAACATAGTTTTAAATCTATCCTGTTCCCCTATGTGAATTATCTGACACTGGTATTTTTATGCTGTGTATTGGTAGGTATGGCAATTAACCCGGATACTCGTTTCTCATTGCTGGTAGGTGGAGGTTTTCTGCTGATAGTGTCACTGATTTATTGGATAGTAAGGTTTTTTAGCAGTAAAGAACTAAAACCCTGATAGACTAATTTGTGATTACTGCGGTAGTGGGTAGGGAAATAAGAGCTGGCTTTATCAACGAAGTGAGCAAGGTGTAACCAAACTCATTATTTCTTAAAAAAAGCACTGGACAGTATATCATTAAATCCGTAGTATCCCCATCCGCAACGGCGTTAAGCGCCCGTAGCTCAGCTGGATAGAGCGCTGCCCTCCGGAGGCAGAGGTCTCAGGTTCGAATCCTGTCGGGCGCACCATTAGTTTGCGTGCAAGAGCTGCGGTGTATTTCCGCTATTTATAAGTTGTAATATAGTAGTAAAATAGTTGTTATGGTGGCTATAGCTCAGTTGGTAGAGCCCTGGATTGTGATTCCAGTTGTCGTGGGTTCGAGTCCCATTAGCCACCCCATCTTTTTTATGACACGCGAGGGTGGCGGAATTGGTAGACGCGCTAGCTTCAGGTGTTAGTGTCCTTACGGACGTGGGGGTTCAAGTCCCCCCCTTCGCACCATAAAAAAGAAAAAAATTTCGGCGAGTAGCGCAGCTTGGTAGCGCAACTGGTTTGGGACCAGTGGGTCGGAGGTTCGAATCCTCTCTCGCCGACCAAATTCTGAAGAACCCTGCATTGCAGGGTTTTTTGCTTTCTCCCTTCCTATTTTTGTTTCCCCTTCTACCCATTACTCGCAGTGTGTACTTTATTCGATTTAAGTTCAATGAATTGTTTTTCCGACATTAGCGACTTGTTTTATATAATAATTTTTTATCTTGTTGTATTTTGACGACGATTGATATATCAGTTGTCTCAAATAAGAGACTTATAACATATTGAATTAAAATGAAAAATAATAAATGTGTTATACGTTGTCTCAAATAAGAGACAGTCAATGAAGTGGATTTTGTGATGATTTGCTTTCTCGTTGTAATAAATAGAGAAATAACCGATGAGGCGAAGCGATTTATCATCCGGATAAAAGTTGGCATGTTAAATGCATTACTACAAACGTAGATGCTCATCCTATTTCTTATGACAGCATATGCTTCATAAACCCAGGGATGATGCAGAGCCGATTATCGGTGCCTATTGTCCATGTCACAGATGAGTAAGATATCGTTATTTTTTCATCGCCGATCGGACTTAACGTTGAGTGAGGCACTATCCGTCTGTAGACCTGATTGTATTTGTACACCTATCTTTATTTCTAGGGTAGGTGTTTTTTTTCCTATCGTTTGGGAATCTCTGATAGATTTATTTACTGTTTAGACATTAATATAAGTAAAATGGGAAATACGACGATTGGTTTCTACTATGAAACTGACTTAGTTACAGTTATTTCTTCCTAACTTATTTAAAGGAAATATAGATGTCAAAAATGATCGGATGCCTTGGTTGTGGTCAAATGTTGCATGAATCTGCGCAATCATGCCCGCATTGTGGTGCGGTGATAAAGGCATATTCTTCTGGCAGTAAAAGCAGAATTGCTGCTGCGTTACTGGCATTTTTTCTTGGTTGTTTTGGCGCTCATAAATTTTATCTGGGTAAAATCGGCATGGGGATTTTATATCTGTTATTTTTCTGGACATTGATCCCTTCGTTTATCTCATTTATTGAATTTATTATTTATCTTTGCACTTCTGATGAAGATTTTGCCAGAAAATATGGCTAGAAAAATGCCCTCATGGAGGGCATTTTTAATCAATGGCATGAATAACTTGTAAAGGAATATTGCTCGATAGATCATAAAACTCTAGTGTTAAATGTTAGCTGACACTATTGGCTATTAGCTACATCACTTTCGCGCTTCAAAGTTAGCACCAATCCCTCGCGGCGAACCTGTGCCGCTTCATCCGGTTTGCGTAACTTATCCAATGCATCTGCTAACCAGGCATAATCATGGGCGTCCGGTCGTTGATCTAATGCGGCTTTAAAATCTCGTGTTGCTTTTTCCCATTCTCCATGATGCAAAGCAACCTGTCCAAGAGTACTGTTTAGCAGAGGGGTTGCGCCATGTTGCTTTAACTGATGATCCAGCGCTTTTTGTACCGGCTTTGGATCTTCACTTTTTAACCGTGGAATCAACAACAATAAACGTTCATCGTATTGACGTTTTAAACTTTCTAGGATGATTTTTTGTGCTGTTTCATGATCATCACATTCAATCAAATGCTCAGATATTGCAACCTGCAAAACCACGTCATGGCGAATTTTACGGCTTTGATCATGCCACCAGTGTTTTAAACCTTCGCTGCCTTGTTCTGCCATATGCTGATTCATCAGACCGATATAGGCTTGTTGACGCAGCTTGTGAATTTGTAATTCATCATGCAGATGGATTTTCTCCATTGTTGGCAGTATATCAATCAGTGACTGGTAAGCTCCCGATCTTGTATAAGCCTGTTCAGCCAGGCGTAAAACTTCTGGATGGCGTGAAGCTTGATTCAGAAGTTTGTCTATACCGTGGCGAGCGGCATGAATTTCACCTTGTGCCAGTTGAATACGTACACGGGTAATATCCACAGGTAACTGATTATTGTCTGCGACTTCTGCTGCACGTTCCAGATATTGATTGGTACGGAATTTATCTCCACGTTGCTGGGCTGCTTCGGCTGCCAACAAGTAGTTGACTACAGGTTGTTCTGCATGATCAGCATTACGGGTCAGTAATTGCTCAACTTGTTTAAAATCACCTTCGGCCAGTTTGATGAGTGCTTCTTTTGTCTGAGCATGAGCGCGGCTGCGTTTACGTCCGAGGAACCAACCACGGGTACGGGAACTTGTACGCATAACTCTGCGGTAGCTCCAGCCAAGGAAGCAGAGCACCATTTGTGAAAGAGCAAATATAATGAACAGGCCGGTAACACTGGTTTCAATATTGTACTTGTCAGTCTGAATCAGAACATACCCCTGATGACCCGCAACGATTGGGCCAAGCACAATACCAACAATCAGTACAACAAACAGTAACAAAACTTTCAGCATAACTTAGCCCTCCTGGTGGGTTTCAGAGGACTGGGACAGTAAGTTGCGAACCCGGGTTTGCATCAGTTTTTCCAGTAAAGGCTGACTTGAAAGATGATCGGGTACTGTCATGGAAACAGGTTGCTGACTAAGTGAATCAATTTCTTCCAGGAATGCTTTGGTATTTGGATCGTTGATATCAAAGTAAGCTCTGACCCAAGTTGAAACCGTTTCCAGTGATTGTTTAAAAACTTCACCCTGATGACGCGGTATTGCTTGAGCGGCAATCAACAGACGGGCACGGATATTCTCCCGTAGATAGATATCCTGATTTGGTGCCAGTAATGGTTCTGCTGTGGTATCGCGGCGACGGATAGTAATAAAATTATCCATAAAGCTGTTCCAGCTTTTATTCAGATTCTGACGCCATTCAGATAATGAGCCGGTTAATTCATCATTGTCTTCATCCATAGGTAAACCATCAATTGTGTTGTCAGCCAGACGCAGGTTATCTACCTGGTTAGAGAGTTGATTAACCCGCAGGATGGCACCATCAAAATCAACCTGATTGATGGCAGATAATGCGCTGATGTCCTGTGTAATTGCACGACGGATTTCAATCAGGCTTGGATCATTCATCTCAGCGAGACTGGCATCTGCATTTTTTAATAGGGCTGCGGCGGTGACGACATCTTGATCATTCCATAATTTCCGTCCGGCCATTTTGACCAAAAAGTCAGCTTGTGCCAGTAGCCAGCTTTTTACGTCAGAACTGGATAACGAAGAGATTCTGGCTTGTAACTCTTGCAGGCGATTATCCAGTTGATCATTTTGTGCAGCTTGGGCGGCAAAATGGTTTAAAGCTTGCGATTGTTCTTTGAACAGAATTTCAATACGTTGTTTATCTTGTGATTGCTGTTGTTTCAATGATTCCAATTGTTGGCGCAGTTCATGGTTTTCCACGCTGAGTAAATGGCTTTGTTGTTGTCCGTAGTAATAAAGACTGCCACCGATTGCCAGAATAATTGCAATAGTCATGATACTTCTCAGAGTGCCAGAACGTTCTTGCTTCTGAGGCGTTGTTTCGGGCTGTTGCGAGTTTTCAACCGTAGTTATTGTTTTTTCAACCGTCTCGGCGGACTGTTTTTGTTCCGTCATAGTGGGCATCCCATGTCAGTTTATTCTAGTGCCTGAATTAAGGCATCGTTGTCTGCACTTTTTGCAACTTTAACATCTTGCCAGCCCAGGCACTGGGCGGTGTGTGCAAGACGTTCGCTTACCACAACAAGGCGGCAATATAATAACCACCTATTCCGATCACTTTCGGGTATTAAGTTATATAACAGTTGCAGTATTTCGCCACTGGTTACAATTAAAGTCTGTACTCCATATTTTTGCCAGTGGGCACTGAATTCTGCTGCCGGATAGTCTACTGGCTGGCGAAGATAACATTCACAATAATTAACGGAGGCCCCTCTTTCTGTTAAGGTGCGGGCAATAACTTCACGCCCGCCATTTCCTCTGAGCAGCAAAGCCTGTTTATTTTCAACCTGATGTAATGATGGTAGTTCCAGCAGGATTTCGCTGGTTTCACCCTTTAATGACCAGATAATATTTATATCAGTCAATTGATGAAAAGCCAGTGCGGTTGATCTGCCAATAGCATAATAAATCAGCTTGTCAGGCCATGATAGATTAATTTTATTTAACTGTGAGTTTGCATAATGAACTGCATTTTTTGACAACAGAAATACTATATCACCGGCATTCAACTGACTCAGCTTCTCAGCTAGCTGTGGCAGCTCTGAACCTGGGTGAATATTGATTAAAGGTGCGCTGAAAGCCGTTTTTCCCGCTGCCTGTAACTTTCTGACTAACTCCTCTCCGGCAGGAGAAGGCCGTGTCACCAGAATGCTCATGTGGGGGGATTTCCTTGATAAATGTTGGTCAGAATTGCCTTTGCTCCCCGTTCCAGCAACTCTTCTGCCAGTTCAATCCCTGCCTGGCTGGCATCTTTTACTAATGCTGTTCTCTCACCACGAATAATCACACTGCCATCTGGTGCTCCAACCAATGCCCGCAGCCAGATTTTCCCATCCTGCCAGATGGCATAGCTGCCTATTGGTACTTGGCAGCCTCCTTCCAGGCGGGTATTCATTGCCCGTTCGGCCAGAACACAGATTTCTGTATCATAATGATTTAATGGTGCCAGTAGAACTTGTGTTTGCTGGTCGTCAAGGCGGCATTCAATCCCCACGGCACCTTGACCAACGGCAGGTAATGATTGTTCTACAGACAACGGCATACGGATACGTTCATGCAGTTTTAACCTTTTCAATCCTGCAACAGCGAGAATGATGGCATCGTAATGACCATTATCCAGCTTATTCAGACGGGTGCCGACATTACCCCGAAGGTCACGGATAATCAGGTCGGGACGTAATTCACGGAGTTGACACTGACGGCGTAAACTTGATGTGCCAACAATGCTGCCTGTTGGCAATCCATCAAGAGAGTGATATTTGGCAGAAACGAAAGCATCGCGTGGATCATCACGTTCACAAATAGTGACCAAGCCCAACCCGTCAGGAAAAGAGATAGGTACATCTTTCATTGAATGAACTGCGATATCGGCCCGATTTTCAAGCAGAGCCCATTCTAATTCTTTGACAAATAGCCCCTTGCCGCCCACTTTTGCCAGAGGGGTATCCAAAATGATATCGCCTTGGGTTACCATCGGAATCAGTTGAACTTCCAAGTCTGGGTGATGTTGTTGTAATTTTTGCTGAACATGAAGTGCCTGCCACATAGCCAGAGGGCTTTGACGGGTTGCGATCCGGATGGTTTTTGTTGACATAGATGTTTGTATTTCTCTGGCTTTTCTGCCGTCATATAAATGAAAAACTAGCACTCGTTTTAACACTTCAGCAGTTTTTTTTCCAGTTAAGGCCTGAGAAGAAAGTGTGCAGATCAGGTTAAAATATAAAATAAATTTTAATTTTTTAAATTATTTTATATTTATATAAAGTAGATTAATTTAAATATGAAGTCACTTTTTCAGTGAATTATTTCTGTAATTAGAAAATCTTGAATGAAAAGAATGACTAATTAAAATATAGCTAATGGGTTATTTTTATGAGACTGCTGATAAAAAAGCATTAGATACATGACTTGAAAAATGAGCAGAGAAAATTTCCTTCATAAAAGAAAGTATAAAACGTATGGTTTTTTATGTTATTTATATATATAACAATAAGTTACTTGTTTTTTTGTCTGGTATCGTATCGCAATTCAATTGCTTTACTGACTTTACGGTTTATCTACAAGATGTTAAATTGATCACGTTTCCGGTAATAAATTGGTAAAAATCATTCTAAATAATTCCATTAAGTTATAACAGCCGGAAGCGGGGGATTTATCTGGGCACTGGAACTCAATCGGGCGAGACGTCTTGTACCTTTACATCGAAACACTGAAGCAGAGACTGGATGCGATAAACCAACTCAGGTTAGAACGCGCCTCTACCGCCATGAGTGCGGAATTTAAGCAGGTATACAGTTTACTGCCAGTATTATTGCATTATCATCATCCGATGATGCCAGGTTACATTAATGGTAATGTTCCTTACGGCGTATGTTTTTTCGTGCATGATGAATCACAAAAATCTTATCTTAATGATTTAGAAAGTAAATTAGAATACGCCATAGAACAGCCTGCTAATGGTCAGCTTCCTATTACGGGTATTTACTCAATGGGGAGTACTTCGTCAATCGGGCAAAGTAGTTGTTCTGATTTGGATATTTGGGTATGTCATCAGTCGTGGCTTGATAATGATGAGCGCCTCCTGTTGCAACGTAAGTGTACGCTTATTGAACAATGGGCGGCAGCGCTTGGTATCGAAGTCAATTTTTTTCTTATTGATGAAAACCGCTTTCGCCATAATACCAGTGGTAGTCTTGGCGGTGAAGATTGCGGTTCTACTCAGCATATTCTGTTACTTGATGAATTTTACCGTACGGCTGTGCGTATGGCTGGTAAGCGTTTGTTATGGGAAATGGTGCCTGTAGAAGAAGAGCGCCATTATGATGAATATGTTTTATCTCTTTATGCGCAAGGTGTTCTGACGCCTAATGAGTGGCTTGATCTCGGTGGATTAGGAGAACTATCCGCTGAAGAATACTTTGGCGCCAGCTTATGGCAACTTTACAAAAGTATCGACTCTCCTTATAAAGCTGTATTGAAAAGCTTGTTGCTTGAGGCATATTCCTGGGAATATCCCAATGGTAAATTACTGGCAATGGAGATGAAACAGCGTTTGCATGCGGGTGAAATAGTTTCATTTGGCCTTGATGCATACAGCATGATGCTTGAACGTGTTACCCGCTATCTGATAGAAATTAATGATACGACTCGCTTAGATTTAATACGTCGATGCTTCTATTTAAAAGTTTGTGAAAAGCTCTCTCTAAACCAGGATGATGAAGGTTGTACCGGTTGGCGACGTCAGGTTTTGACTCAGTTGGTATATGAATGGAAGTGGGATACAGAGCGGTTGGGCATTCTGGATAACCGCAACTCATGGAAAATTGAACGGGTTCGTGATGCCCATAATGAACTGCTTGATACCATGATGCAGAGTTACCGTAACCTTATCCGTTTTGCCCGCCGTAATAATCTGAGTGTCAGTGCCAGTCCACAGGATATTGGCGTGCTGACCCGTAAACTCTATGCTGCATTTGAAGCGTTGCCAGGTAAAGTGACGCTGGTTAATCCACAGATCTCACCGGACCTGTCAGAGAAACATTTAGCATTTATTTATGTGCCTCAAGGACGTGCAAATCGTAGCGGCTGGTATCTCTACAATCAGGCACCGATAATTGAATCAATTATTGGTCATCAGCCTCTGGAATATAATCGTTACCTAAATAAACTGGTGTCGTGGACCTATTTTAACGGCTTATTGACAGAAAAATCCTGTATTCATATTCATAATGGTGAAGCCCAGTGTGATGAACTGAAGTTGCATGAATTGATTAACGATATTTCTGCTCATTTTCCTATTCGTTTGCCAGCACCGACGCCAAAAGCACTCTATAGTCCGTGTGAAATCCGGCACTTGGCGATTATTGTTAATCTGGAGAAAGATCCGACTGCTGCGTTCTCTAACCAGGTTGTGCATTTTGATTTCCGCAAACTTGATGTATTCAGCTTTGGAGAATCGCAACAGTGCTTGGTGGGAAGCATCGACTTGCTTTACCGCAATTCATGGAATGAAGTGAGAACGTTACATTTTAGTGGCGAGCAATCTGTTCTGGAAGCATTGAAAACTATACTGGGCAAAATGCATCAAGATGCTGCACCGCCAGCGGCTGTTGAAGTATTCTGTTACAGTGAACATTTACGCGGGCTTATCCGAACCCGAATCCAGCAACTGGTATCTGAGTGCATTGAGTTGCGTTTATCCAGCAATCGTCAGGATCCGGGCCGTTTTAAAGCACTGCGCATTGCGGGCCAGACTTGGGGGTTGTTCTTTGAACGTCTTAACGTCTCTGTACAGAAATTGGAGAATGCCGTGGAGTTTTATGGGGCAATTTCTAATAACAAATTGCATGGGTTGCCGGTAAAAATTAATACCAAAGAGACATATTTGCCTGCTGTGGTTGATGGTTTTGCCAGCGAGGGTATCATTCAGTTTTTCTTCGAAAATACTCAAGATAATAAAAGCTTTAATATTTATATCCTGGATGAAACTAACCGGGTAGAAATTTATTCTCATTGTGAGGGAAGTAAGGAAGAACTGGTACACGACGTCAGTCGGTTTTACTCTTCATCGCATGATCGATTTACTTACGGATCAAGTTTTATCAACTTTAACCTGCCACAGTTTTATCAGATTGTGCAAATGAAAGACCAGGTTCAGGTGATTCCATTCAATGGATCCTCTTTTTCACATTTGTGTGTGACTCATGATGGGGAAACAGGTGGAGAAGAACAGACAGAACTTTATCGTTCTGTGTCGCATTACTGATTTACCCCGCGGCACGGGGTAAATCAATCATTAGAAATTGAACAGTTCACCACTCTGTTCTGTGATGGATTGTGCTAACATAGCCAGGAAATTGCCCCCGCTACGGTCACAAATCCACTGATCATCTTTATAGCCAAAATGATACCCCCCGTTTTTGGTTGCCAGCCAGATTTGATGGAAAGGCTCCTGACGATTGATAATAATTTTGCTGTCATTCTCAAAGCTCAGGGTCATGACACCGCCATTGGTTTCACAGTCGATATCAGCATTGCCATCATAATTATCCAGTTGCTCTTCGATATAAAACATCAGTTGGTCAGCTAACTGATGAAATTCACTGTCGTTCATTTTCAATTCCTATTTGCTTTTCGGGGCCTAACTGCGATTATAGAGAATATTGACGTATGAATTACAGGCATTAATGCAATGAAGAAAAAATTACGCGGGTTTCTGGCTATCATAACTTTATTTGTACTTTCCGGCTGTGGACTGAAAGGCCCGCTCTATTTTCCTCCAGAACAACCATCGGTAGAGAAGACTAAGACCGCAGCTCAGGTTCCTGTGAAGACTGTGCAGCAAGGGCAGAAAGTGGATAGCGCCACTCAGAAATAAGCGAAATAGGCTGGTATTTAGTACTGCGGCTTACGGTGGAGCATTATATGCAGTTCTCCAAAATGCATGGTCTTGGTAATGACTTTATGGTCGTTGATGCTGTGACCCAAAATGTTTATTTCTCACCAGAACTGATCTGCCGTTTGGCGGATAGGCATACAGGTGTGGGCTTCGATCAGTTGTTAATTGTTGAAGCACCTTATGATCCGGATCTGGATTTTCATTATCGCATTTTTAATGCTGATGGCAGTGAAGTGGCACAGTGTGGCAATGGGGCGCGTTGTTTTGCCCGTTTTGTCCGCCTTAAGGGATTGATTAATAAGCGTGATATTAAAGTCAGTACTCAGTCGGGACGTATGGTATTGAGTATCACCAATGATGATCAGGTTTGTGTGAATATGGGGGAACCTGAATTTGAGCCACATCTTGTGCCATTTCGCGCGTTAAAGGCAGAAAAAACCTATATTTTAAGAGTGGTAGAGAAAACGGTTCTTTGTGGTGTGGTTTCTCTGGGGAACCCTCATTGTGTGATTCAGGTAGCAGATGTGGAAACTGCCGAAGTGGGAATTCTGGGGCCTGCTCTGGAAAGCCATGAAAGATTTCCTGAACGGGCTAATATTGGTTTCATGCAAGTTTTAAACCGTGGTCATATTCGCTTACGGGTTTATGAACGTGGTGTTGGAGAAACTCAGGCTTGTGGTAGTGGTGCTTGTGCTGCGGTAGCCATCGGCATTCAGCAGCAACTGCTCGACAGTCATGTTCAAGTAGACTTGCCAGGCGGTTCACTGTTTATCTGTTGGGAAGGGCCGGGCACACCTCTCTATATGACTGGGCCGGCGACGCATGTTTATGATGGCACAATTCATTTGTAATCGATTTTGTTTTGAACTGCGGGGCATCGGAAGATGGAGAAGAAAGAAGAGCAGTTAAACATCGGTGGTACACTCGATGCTCAAACTGTTGTGGATTATTTGTTGGAAAACCCCAATTTCTTTATCCGCAATGCATGTGTCGTTGAACAGGTACGGGTTCCTCACCCGGTAAGAGAGACGGTTTCTTTGGTTGAATGGTATATGAGCCGTCAGAGAACACGTATTGCTTATCTGGAAGAAAATATAACCTTGCTAATGGAGCAGGCTAGAGTGAATGAGCAACTGTTCGAACAGTTGCTGAAATTACTTGTTGATTTAGCGGCGGCAGAGAGTTTACAAGATATGCTTAGTCGGTTGAGTTCATGGGCTAAGAGTCTGGGGTTAAATAGTGCCAGTATCCGTCTTTTCAGTGATAAATGGCATATTGGCGCACCGCTTAATGCGCCCGATTTAGCGCTTTCCCGTAACTCTTTTGAACCAATCCGTATTCATCGTTTTGGTAATAGTAACCACTATCTCGGTATGTTGAACGGGCCGGAAATTTTAATGTTGTTACCACAGGTTCGTCATGTCGGTTCGGTTGCTGTATCGCTACTGGGAACGAGGGGAGAGTTGGGTATGGTGATATTTAACAGTCGCAATTATCAGCATTATCAAGACGGCATGGGAACTGACATGCTTGATCATCTGGCTAAATTACTGCCGGATATACTATCTCGTTGGATTAAACGGATATGATGCAGGGAATTGATCTGTTACTGGAGCCGGTTGAGGCATTTTTGCGGTATCTCAGGGTAGAGCGCCGGCTAAGTCCGGTGACTATCACTCATTACCGTCGCCAGCTTTTCACATTGGCTGGGATGGCTTTAGAAATAGGTGTCAGGCAATGGAAAGATTTTGATCCTGCGAAAATCAGAATGTTGGTAACACGTAGTCGTCGTGCTGGCTTGCAGTCTGCTAACTTGGCTTTACGCTTATCTTCTCTGCGCAGTTTTTTTGATTGGCAGGTTACTCAGGGTGAGATTTCCGTTAATCCGGCAAAGACCGTTAGTACGCCGGGAACCAAGCGACATTTACCGAAAAATATTGATGTGGATGAAGTGAATCAACTGCTGAACATCAATTTCAATGATCCAATATCAGTGCGTGACCGGACGATGCTGGAAGTCATGTACGGCGCTGGGTTGCGTTTGTCAGAGCTGGTGGGGCTTGATTGCCTGCATCTGGATCTTGAAAGTGGGGAAGTATGGGTTTCAGGTAAAGGCAGTAAAGAGCGGAAGGTTCCTTTGGGGCAGACCGCTGTTGAATGGCTTAATCGTTGGTTGGAGATGCGGGAACTGTTCGAACCGGAGGATAATGCGGTTTTTATCTCAAATCTTGGGCGGCGGATATCAACCCGTAATGTACAGAAACGATTTGCGCAGTGGGGCATACGTCAGGGGGTGAACAGCCATATTCATCCTCATAAATTGCGCCACTCCTTTGCCACTCACATTCTGGAATCCAGTGGTGATTTGCGTGCAGTTCAGGAACTGCTTGGTCACGCCAGCTTATCCAGCACACAAATCTATACCCATCTGGATTTCCAGCATTTGACAAAAGTGTATGATGTGGCCCATCCCAGAGCCAAACGGGGGAAATCGTAATGCGTTTTTACCGGCCTCTTGCGCCAGTCTCAGCAATGACATTTGATCTGGATGATACCCTTTATGACAATCGTCCAGTGTTAGATAAGACGGAACAAGAGGTGCTGAATTTTATACGGCAATATGATCCTAAGTTCAGTCACCTTGATCATCAGGATCTGGATGCTTTCCGTGAAGTGATATTTGAGCAAGATCCTGAAATCTGCCATGACATGACCTTGTGGCGCAGGCAGTCTGCAAAGCTGATGTTTTGCCATTACGGTTTTAGCCGTGAAGATGCCTGCCGGGGTGCGGATGATATCATGGCCCATTTTTCCCACTGGCGCAGCCGGATTGATGTACCGGAATCAACACATAAAACCCTTGCTGCACTTGCTGAACAGATGCCATTGGTCGCCATTACTAACGGTAATGCAGAACCTGCGGCTTGTGGTCTTGCTCCTTATTTTAAATTTGTGCTGAAAGCAGGTCCTGATGGACGCGCAAAACCTCATAGTGATATGTACCGTCTGGCAGCAGAACGCCTGGGTTTACCACTTGGGAAAATTTTGCATATTGGTGATGACCTGAACACGGATGTGGAAGGGGCGCTTCGTAGTGGTATGCAGGCTTGTTGGATTAATACAGAAAATAAAAAACTATTGCAGATGATTGAGAGCCGCCTGCTGCCACACATTGAGATTTACGATTTGGCTTCTTTGACAGCATTGATATAATCATGAAATTATTCTGTATAAAAACACAGCAGGCTGTGGTCGCTGTTTAATCAACTGATGGTAACTATGGATATCTCCTATCTGCTCGAAAGTCTGAATGACAAACAACGTGAAGCCGTAGCTGCTCCGCGGACCAACATGTTGGTACTGGCCGGAGCAGGGAGTGGTAAAACCCGGGTTTTGGTACACCGAATTGCTTGGTTGTTGTCGGTGGAGAAGGCTTCACCATTTTCCATCATGGCAGTGACCTTTACCAATAAGGCGGCCGCAGAAATGCGCCACCGGATTGAAAACTTGATCGGTACCAGCCAGGGAGGAATGTGGATTGGTACATTCCACGGATTGGCTCATCGTTTGTTACGGGCGCATCACCTGGATGCCAATTTGCCGCAGGATTTTCAGATTCTTGACAGTGAAGATCAGCATCGTCTGCTCAAACGCATTATCAAGGCGATGAATCTGGATGATAAGCAATGGCCGGCTCGTCAGGGTATGTGGTACATCAACGGTAAAAAAGATGAAGGGTTACGGCCACAGCATATTGAAAGTTATGGTAACCCTGTCGAGGCGACATGGCAGAAAATTTATCAGGCTTACCAGGAAGCGTGTGATCGCGCGGGATTGGTAGACTTTGCAGAGCTTCTGTTGCGGGCTCATGAACTGTGGCTGAATAAACCGCAAATCCTGCAACACTACCGTGGCCGCTTTACAAATATTCTGGTGGACGAATTTCAGGACACCAACAGCATTCAATATGCCTGGATCCACCTATTGGCGGGGGAAACGGGCAAAGTGATGATTGTCGGGGATGATGATCAATCTATTTATGGCTGGCGTGGGGCGCAGGTTGAGAATATTCAACGTTTCCTGAAAGACTTCTCCGGCGCAGAAACTATCCGTTTGGAGCAAAATTACCGTTCCACCAGTAATATTCTGAAAGTTGCCAATACACTGATTGCCAATAACAGTGATCGCCTGGGCAAGAATCTGTGGACTGACGGTGTAGAAGGTGAACCGATTTCCCTGTATTGTGCATTTAATGAGCTTGATGAGGCCCGTTATGTAGTCAGTCGGATTAAAAGCTGGCTTGAAAATGGTGGTGCACTGAAAAGCTGTGCCATACTTTACCGCAGTAATGCCCAGTCCCGTGTACTGGAAGAAGCGTTGTTACAGGCATCAATGCCATATCGTATTTATGGTGGTCAGCGGTTCTTTGAACGTCAGGAAATTAAAGATGCGTTAGCTTACCTGCGCTTGATTGCTAACCGCAATGATGATGCGGCGTTTGAACGTGTGGTGAATACGCCTACCCGTGGCATCGGTGACAGAACGTTGGATATAGTGCGCCAGGCTGCCCGTGAACGGCAGGAAACGTTGTGGCACAGCTGTCAAATATTGCTTCAAGAGAAAGTGCTGGCTGGGCGGGCAGCGTCTTCCTTGCAGCGTTTCATTGAACTGATAGAAGCGTTATCGACGGAAACCAGCGATATGCCGTTACATGTGCAGACTGACAGAGTTATCCGCGATTCTGGCCTGCGTGCGATGTACCAGCAGGAAAAAGGTGAAAAAGCACAGGCGCGTATCGAGAACCTTGAAGAACTTGTCACGGCGACCCGCCAGTTCAGTTATCAGGATGAGGACGAAGATCTGATGCCATTACAGGCATTTCTTTCCCATGCTGCGCTGGAATCTGGAGAAGGTCAGGCTGACGCTTATCAGGATTCTGTGCAACTGATGACATTGCATTCAGCCAAAGGGCTGGAATTCCCACAGGTATTTATTGTTGGAATGGAAGAGGGCATGTTCCCAAGCCAGATGTCGATTGAAGAAGGCGGGCGTCTGGAAGAGGAACGTCGATTGGCTTATGTGGGCCTGACACGGGCAATGGAAAAGCTGACAATCACTTATGCAGAAAGTCGCCGTTTATATGGTAAAGAAGTTTATCATCGTCCATCTCGCTTTATTAGGGAACTGCCGGCAGAATGTATTGAAGAAGTTCGGTTACGTGCGACAGTCTCTCGTCCAGTCAACCACAGTCGGTTAGGTACGCCAATCAGTGCCAATGACAGCGGTTATGCCCTTGGACAACGTGTTCGTCATCCTAAATTTGGTGAAGGAACCATTGTCAACATGGAGGGGAGTGGTGAACATAGCCGGCTACAAATCGCGTTTCATGGGGAAGGGATTAAGTGGTTGGTCGCTGCTTATGCCAGACTTGAAACAGTCTGAAAATAATATCCAGGTTGAATGTTGACAGGCTTTTTCCTCTAAGCGTAACATTCGCGCCTTACGATCACGTAGGGAGTAAAGGAGACTTATGATACATGCTGATCGCATTTAAGTTAGAGAATAATCGCCTGCTCCGTCTTGAATTTGAAGAGGGAGAAAAGTTATCTGATTCCTTGTGGGTAGATTTGGTCGAACCGGAAGAGCAAGATCGGCTTCAAGTTCAAAATGAATTAGGCCAAATTCTGGCAACCCGACCGGAACTGGATGACATTGAGGCGTCGGCGCGTTTTTTTGAAGATGAAGACGGGATACACGTTCACTCGTTCTTCTACTTTGAAGACGCGGAAGACCATGCTGGCAACGCAACCGTTGCATTTACTATTCGTGATGGTCGTCTCTATACATTGCGAGAGCGTGAACTCCCTGCATTCCGATTGTACCGTATGCGTGCCCGTAATCAGACATTGGTTGATGGTAATGCCTATGAAGTACTGATGGATCTGTTTGAAACCAAAATCGAACAGTTGGCTGATGTTATCGAAAATATTTACAGTGTTCTGGAATCCCTGAGTCGGGTCATCATGGAAGGGAAACAGGGGGATGAGTTTGATATAGCCCTGTCCAGCCTTGCTGAACAGGAAGATATCGGCTGGAAGGTACGTTTGTGTCTTATGGATACTCAGCGAGCGCTCAACTTTCTGGTGCGGCGTGCCCGTCTGCCGGGCGACCAGCTTGAGCAGGCCCGTGAAATTCTGCGGGATATTGAATCCCTGCTGCCACACAATGAATCCCTATTCCAGAAAGTTAACTTCCTGATGCAGGCCGCAATGGGCTTTATCAATATCGAACAGAGCCGGATTATCAAAATCTTCTCGGTGGTCTCTGTAGTATTCCTGCCCCCAACGCTGGTGGCTTCCAGTTATGGTATGAACTTTGAGTTTATGCCGGAGCTGCATTGGCCATTCGGTTATCCAGGCGCGATTGGGCTGATGATCGCGGCGGGTCTTGCGCCGTATCTTTACTTTAAGCGGAAGAATTGGTTGTAGTGTATTACAGGTTACTGACAAAGTGCTGGTTTTTTATCCGGCATTTTGTTTTAATCAAGTTCCGTTCGTCAAACGGAGCTTGCCCCCTGCCGCCATTGATTTCGAATTTATCCGCGAATTAGTAACAAAAATGAATATTTATAATATGTTCGAATGACAAGAAATACATTCCTTGCTCGTTGTAAATTCTGTTGTTATTTTAATCATTTTATCATATGTACTTAATCATACGAATCGCTGTCCCTAATTGAGTCTGTTCTTCCCACATGAGAGACGCGCGTAACTGGAGTGCTTCAAGGGCAGTTTGTTCTGCAATTTTAGCCAGTCTGATGGTTATTTCCATGTAGTAAACTGATCCTGTTATGTTTTCAACCTGCGCTGTGTATAAAGTGCATCCAGTGTAAACAGCACTAATGCTGCCCAGATAAAACCAAAAGTAATCAGGCGGTCTGTGCCTATTTGCTCGCCATAGACCAGTATTGCCAGTAAGAACATCAACGTTGGGCCGACATACTGGAAGAAACCCAGCGTAGACAGACGCAAATGGGTAGCGGCTTCCGTGTATAGCAGTAATGGAACCGTGGTGATAATGCCTGCGGCCAGCAGCAGTAAATTCAGGATTGTTGAGTTGGCACTTAAATCACTGGTTGGGGTGTTGGCAAAACCAAACAGGTAAATAGCTGCAACGGGTAGTAACCACAGTGTTTCAATCGTCATACCCGTTTGAGCATCAACATTCATCTTCTTACGAAGCAGGGCATACAGAGCGAAAGTGACAGCCAGACTTAATCCAATAACAGGTATAGAGCCAAATTGCCATAACTGGATTAGCACGCCAGTGAAGGCCAAAGTAACGGCAACCCATTGCATCCGGCGAAAACGTTCACTCAGAAACAGCATACCAAACAAAACGTTAACCAGTGGGCTAATGAAGTAACCCAGGCTGGCTTCCAGCATATGGCCGTGGTTCACTGCCCAGATATAAATTAGCCAGTTACAGGCAACAATGGTCGCCGTCACGGCCAATAGCAGTACTTTTTTAGGTTGACGAAAAACGTTGAATACCTGTGACCAGTGACGGGTTACTGTTAGCAGCAGCAACATAAAGAAAAATGACCAGATAACACGATGCGTCAGGATTTCGTCGGCAGGTACTTGCTGAATGTACTTAAAATAAACAGGGGCGATTCCCCAAATAAAGCAGGCACCGAAAGCGTACAGAACGCCTTTGGTAGTTTGTGGCTTATTCATGTTGTCCTAATGTTAATAAAAGGTATAAAAAGCGTAATGAGTTTCTGCCCGTTAACATGAAAATAATATGTCACCGGGCTGAATATTACGCAAGGGATTAATATTTAAAATGATATGACTAACCGACCAGGTAAGTTGCCGTTACACTGGCGATATGTGCTCTCTGCTCATTATGCAATTCAGCTCTGGCGACAGAAACTTTATTTCCATTGCGGATAATACTGCTGGTGGCGGTAAACACGTCACCACGACCGGGGCGTAGATAATCCACCCGCAAATCAATCGTTCCCATTGTTGATAATCTCTTTTCTAATTCTTCTCGTGGAATGGGTGTTATACGGGCTAAAGCATTACCGACACAGACCAATCCGGCACAGACATCCAGCACTGATGCAATCACACCGCCATGTAAAATCTTTTGTGCAGTATTCCCTACCAGCTTATTCTGATTATGGAACTGTATTTCTGCGTAATCCTGTTCAAACCGGAGCAGCTCAAGCCCTAATATCTGGTTAAAAGGCATATGGTAAATGAAAAAATTACCAATTAGCTGGCGGGCTTGCTCCAAGGTGACTTGCGTTGTTGACATTTAATTTATCCCCAAATAAAGGTACGTGTTATTAATACCACTTTATATAGTTAATAAATTGTTAATGTTATGCTTTTATTGCCAACCTTGCCAGTTTGCGAGGCGTCTCGAGAAACAATCTGAGCAAAATTAAAGTTCGTGTGTAAAATAACCTATGTTGCTTTTTTGACTCTTTATAAATGACAACGGTGTTTGTTATGTCGCGGGCTTGTTGTTGAAGTAATTATTGCGAGAGTAAGATAACATAATACGCAGATGCTTAAGCGTCTGTGATTTTTTAATGGTTGAGGAAAAGCGTGTCTACCGCAGAAGTCATCAATACGATATCACTGACAGAGCAAGTATTGCGGGAAACCTTTGGTTATCTGCAATTCCGGCCTGGTCAGCAACAAGTCATCAATACCATTCTTGAAGGGCATGATTGTCTGGTCATTATGCCGACGGGGGGTGGCAAATCACTGTGTTACCAAATCCCGGCGTTGGTGCAGGAAGGATTAACCTTGGTTGTTTCTCCCTTGATCTCTTTAATGAAAGATCAGGTAGATCAACTTCGGGCGAATGGTGTCGCGGCTGATTGCCTGAATTCAACTCAGGCCCGTGAAGAGCAGATGGATGTGATCCGGCGTTGCCGTCAGGGCGTGATCAAATTGCTGTATATCGCTCCTGAACGCTTAATGATGGATAACTTCCTTGAACAGCTTTTGGAGTGGCAACCGGCGATGCTGGCTGTGGATGAAGCGCATTGTATTTCACAATGGGGCCATGATTTCCGGCCTGAATACCGGGCGTTGGGGCAGCTCAGGCAACGCTTTCCAACATTACCGGTCATTGCGTTGACGGCGACCGCTGATGAAACTACCCGCAATGATATTGCCCGGCTACTGAATCTCGAAAATCCGCTTATTCATATCAGCAGTTTTGATCGCCCCAATATTCGTTATACCTTGATAGAAAAATACAAACCATTAGATCAATTATGGTTATTTATCCGTGGTCAGAAAGGTAAAAGTGGCATCATTTACTGCAACAGCCGCAATAAAGTTGAAGAGATATCAGAACGTTTACAAAAACGTGGCTTGAGTGTTGCGTCATACCATGCAGGATTAGATAATAGCCAACGCGCCCGGGTACAGGATGCATTTCAACGTGATGACTTGCAGGTTGTAGTGGCGACTGTGGCATTTGGTATGGGCATTAATAAACCTAATGTTCGGTTTGTGGTTCACTTTAATATTCCACGTAATATCGAATCCTATTATCAGGAAACAGGGCGTGCCGGGCGTGATGGTTTACCTGCGGAAGCGGTGTTGTTCTATGATCCGGCTGATATGGTATGGCTTCGTCGCTGTCTGGAAGAGAAAACGGCTGACACACAGCAAGATATTGAACGGCATAAGCTTAATGCGATGGGGGCCTTTGCCGAAGCGCAAACTTGCCGCCGTCTGGTGTTATTGAACTATTTTGGTGAAAGCCAACAAACCGCTTGTGGCAACTGTGACATCTGTCTTGATCCACCGAAAAATTATGATGGCTTGGTGGATGCACAAAAAGCGCTTTCTTGTGTTTACCGGGTTGGTCAGCGTTTTGGTATCGGTTATATTGTTGAAGTGCTCAGAGGCGCAAATAATCAGCGTATCCGCGATATAAGGCATGATCGTTTGCCGGTTTACGGCATCGGTAAAGATCAAAGTCAGGAGCACTGGGTCAGCGTGTTGAGGCAGCTTATTCACCTAGGCTTTATCAGCCAAAACATTGCCAATTATTCAGCATTACAATTAACAGAAGCTGCACGGCCAGTATTGCGCGGTGAAGTTCCGCTGAAACTGGCAGTTCCACGGATACAGAGCCTGAAAGGGCGCAGTCAGCAAAGTAAATCATATAGTGGCAATTATGATCGCAAATTGTTTGCCAAGTTGCGTAAATTACGGAAATCTATTGCTGACGAAGATAATATCCCGCCTTTTGTTGTGTTTAACGATGTCACACTGATTGAAATGTCAGAGCAATGCCCGGTTACGGCTGATGAAATGTTATTAATCAACGGGGTAGGACAACGAAAACTAGAACGTTTTGGTAGCGTTTTTATGGCTGTGATCTGTAAACATCTGGAGGAGTGTGAATAGCTTGGAGATGATTTATGAAGCCCGAAATGTTGAAAGAGAGCTGGCTTAATCGTGAGATACAGTTTTCTGCTTTTGCTAACGGGCCTCTGTTAGATTTCTGGCAAGCCAGGGAAGAGCATGAGTTTATCGGTGTCGATCATGTGCTGATACGCTATGTCCGTTTTTGTGCAACAACCCAGAATCATAAAGCCGTCGTTATCTTGCCAGGCCGCAGTGAAAGTTATGTCAAATACCCGGAGGTGGCATTTGATTTTTATCACCTTGGTTACGACGTTTTTATCATTGACCATCGTGGACAGGGGCGATCCGGCAGGATGCTTGAAGATCCACAGAAAGGGCATGTAGAAAAATTTGATGACTATATTGACGACGTTGAAACGTTTATAGAAAGAGAAATTCTCCCTCGTTATTATTCTCACTGTTATGCGCTGGCTCATTCAATGGGCGCGGCAATATTAGGGGGATTCTTATTACGTCACAGTCAGATTTTTGATGCAGCGGCCCTTTGTGCTCCTATGTTTGGTATTAACTTACCCATGCCACACTGGTTGGCTGCTTTGCTGGTGAATCGGGCAGAAAAGCGACCGGATAGACGAAATAACTACGCAATACTGACTGGAAAATGGCGTCCGTTGCCTTATTTGATAAATCTTCTGACACACAGTTATGAACGTTACAGTCGCTATCTTCGTTATTACGTGGATGACCCGGAATTACGCATAGGCGGTCCGACATATCATTGGATGCGGGAAAGCATGCGGATTGGCGATATATTGATAGAAAAAGCAGGAAAAATTGAGACGCCACTGATGGTCTTAAAAGCCAGTGAAGATAAAGTAGTTAATAATCAGCAATTACGGGCTTTTTGTGAATCACATAGGAAAGAGAGGACTTTCATTGAAGAGCCGTCACCTTTGATTATTCAGGGGGCGCATCATGAGATCCTATTTGAAAAAGATAAATTACGCAGCCAGGCACTCAACGCTATATGTGACTTTTTTGACCAGAATTGATTCAATTATAGGAACGATAACTATGTATCACATTGTTGCTTCAGATTTAGACGGTACTTTGCTGTCTCCTGATCACAAATTAACGTCTTACACCAAGGAAACGCTTAATTTACTCACAAACAAAGGTATTCATTTTATTTTTGCTACCGGCCGTCATCATGTGGATGTTTCCCAAATCCGTGATGGGCTTGGTATTGATGCCTATATGATCACCTCCAATGGAGCCAGGGTACATAATACCTCGGGTGAACTGGTTTTCAGTCACAATGTTGATCCTGATATAGCGCATGACTTGTGTCTTATCGAGTTTGAGAATCCGGATATTCTGACAAATTATTACCGTCATGATGGATGGTATATAAATCGCGAAAGTCCTGAGCAGAAAGAATTCTTCCAGGAATCCGTATTCCATTATCAGCTGTTTGGACGTGATAATTTTAAAACTGATGGTGTCTGTAAAGTTTACTTTACCTGCGAAGATCATGATCTATTGATTATATTAGAGGAAACCATTAAAGCCCGGTGGGGTGACCGAGTGAATGTAAGTTTCTCGTTACGTAATTGCCTGGAGGTCATGGCTGGTGGTGTTTCCAAAGGTCATGCCCTTGAACAGGTTGCTAAATCAATGGGCTATAAACTCAGTGATTGCATCGCTTTTGGTGATGGAATGAACGACCTGGAAATGCTGACGGTGGCGGGTAAGGGCTGTATTATGCGGGATGCTCACCAACGTTTGAAAGATATCCTGCCGGATATGGATGTGATTGGTTCAAATGCAGATGATGCTGTTACTCGCTATCTATGCAAAATGTATCAGGTTTGATTGCTCAGTTATAATTGAGCGCTATTGGCGCTCAGATTACTGACAGAGTGCTGGTTATTTATCTGGCGCTTTGTGTTAATCAAGTTCCGTTCACCAAACGGAGCTTGCTGCCATGTTAAGAACATCCCCCTAAAAACTTTTCTTTTTTGAAAAGATCTCGCTTGAAAACTTTGTTTCTTACAATCATCTGGTTCGTAAAATCGATACCGCCATTGATTTCGGATTTATCCGTGAAGCTATTGCTTTGAGACAAAATCAGTGTGGTTTTAAAATCTGAAAAAAGAGCAAGCGTATTACGAATAAACAGATAAAAACTTTAATTATTAAAGGTAAAACAGAAATGATTAAGGATTTTTTTAAGTAGGTAAAAAATTCGGTGATATACTGACATTGAAAGAGAAAACATTAGGAAAAACGGATTTTAAATCTATTAACAAGGTGACAAAATGACAGAATTAACCAAAGAACAAGAATATGAAATTGTATCAAAATATTTAACAGGATTAACCACATTAAGAAAATTTGCTCAAACAAAAGATTTTGATTGGTTGGAAGAAGTTTACCAAAAACTAGAGGTAATCGTTGACGAAAGCCGGGAATCCTCTAGATTAGCTAGATTAGAAATAGAAGAAAAAGAACAAAAACGTTTAGAAATATTAAAAATTATTGAAGAAATGGGATTTGATATTAATACCATTAACATACCTATTACCCTCTCTGGTTTTAAACCTAAAAAATCAAACAAAGGAACAGGAAAAACGAGAAAACCGAAGTATCAGTTTAATGAAAATGGAGAGATTAAATACTGGTCAGGAAACGGGAAAAGACCATTAGGTTTACAAAAACTGCTTAATGAAGGTCATTTATTAGATGAGTTTTTAATTAAAAAATAAGAAAATCCTCGGAATGAGAATTGCAGTAATCATTGCGCATCTTTTAACATTGTTCACTTTCTCTTTTTGCTTGCATTTCCTTTTTGGGAGATTGCAAGCTTCTTTTTATCGGTGATTAACGCAGTTATCTATCAGCCAAGGGTGAAAAAAATAGGTCCCCGATTAATGCCGATTTTTAAGAGGTACAGAATGACTAAAAGCAGATTATTCCCTACTATGTTTAATTCATTTATCAGTGATTGTATACTCCGTTTATTTTACATTTAGCTAATCTGCCATGATTATTTAAAAGAGTGAATGTGGAGGTATTAATAATTTTGTATAAATGGTAGGTTTAAATAAATGCGAGTTTTCAGAAAGAGAATTAATTGCATTTAATTGAAAATTGAAAACAAATCAGTATGTAAAATAATATTATTTTACCAATCGAGTATTTAAGCGATTTCTCGTCATTATGGTATAAAGAGAACTATAAAAATAATGTAATAAGAAATGGATAAAACGGTTAATCTGGCAGGATTTTAGCCTTGAAGAAGAGGGTGATTATCCGGAAAAACATAAAGGGATTTATTCATACCATCGGGCTATTTATTTTCTGGTTTATGAAAGAAAAATAAAGGGTGGTGTGACTTATTAAAGCTGCTTAAAATTGCCGGTAAACAGCGTCAGTAAAGATAAAAAGTGAGTATGATTAACGTTGATTAAACGTAAAACACGATACCCATGATGATTAAAATCAATAAAAATCAGGTGTTAAAAGTAGTAAAAAACCGTTAAAACTCTATACTGATTAAAACCATAAGTTAAAACAATGATTTTTAATAACGTTTAAAGCCTTCCCATCATGAATTTACCTAACTTGCATAATCATTTAAAAGCATGAATGCAGAGATATTAAAGTTTTTATATAAATAATAGATCTAACTCAATAAATTCAACTTTTCAGAAGGCGAGATTATTTAATCGAAAACCATCAACTATTAATAGTGAGTTGAAAAAATCAGCACGTAAAAGAACATTATTCTAACAGATGGGTATTTAAGCGCTTTCTCGTTGTTATTTTATGAAGAAAACCCTAAAAAGAGCGTAATAAAAAACAGATAAAACGGTTAATTTGGCAAGATTTAAGCCTTGAAAAATAAAAAGGAGTACTTTTATCTTATCAGTTATTTATTTTCTGATTTATGAAGGAAAAATAAAGGCAGGGACTTATTAAAACTGATTAAGATTGCTGGTAAAACGGCATCAGTAAAGATAAAAACCGGGTATGATTAACGTTGATTAAACATAAAATACGATAGCCGATGATGATTAAACCTAATAAAAATCAGGTAATAAAAGTGGTAAAAAGGAGGTAAAAACTTTATATTGATTAAAACTATAAATAAAAGCAATGACTTTTAAATAACGTTTCATAATTCTGCTACACATTAACTCCTTCAACCCACTGTTATACATAGAATGATGAGTGGCATAAGATGTAGCACTATTTTGGAATCTTATTTAATAACAGTTTAAAGACTGGTTATGATAAAACTCGGAGTAGGATTCCACTTTTTTATAATTTATCCAGATAAGATTTTTCTTCTAAAATGAGGATTTAACCCTGACATTTATTATGTAAAACCGCGATACCTTAACATTGTTAGCGGTATTTTATGAAAGTATAGATTATCACGGCAGGTCATCCAGGTTTTTCAGGAAAGTACAACGATACCAGCCAATTACATTGCTACAGGTTTTCTCCCTATATTTAATATCCGGTGGTGTTGCCAGAAGCTTTTTTTCCCAGCGTGCCAGCCGCTTGGCTGGCAGTGGATGAATCGTAGGAAACCATTTTTTAAGTAAGCTTTTTAGGCGTTGCTTCATAGTGTGTGCTCTCCGTCAAAACTGCCTTTAATGGTATTTTCTGCTGTGGGTTTTTCTCCCTAGAGATAGCGCATAGGGGCGATGATATTTTCTGATTGTTCATAGTACCAGTATAGTTCGCTACTACGGGGATAAACGCCCATTGTTTCTGGGACTATTACTTCCAGCGTTGCCGTATCGCCATTCAGGGTCAATTTGGCCTGCTCCTTAGCTTCCCTGAATTTGGTACTACGGAAGGTATCAGGGATATATTTGCGGCGGTTAATTTCAACATAATCGATTTTTCCTTCCCAGTAGTGGGGAGTTCTGAATGGCGTCACAAAGATCCCGCGAATATTTGAGAGACCCATCTGAAAAGCAGGCAGGGTAAAACAATAGGTCGTGACACCAAACCCCTGATGTATTTTCAGTTGTGGTTGAATAAAGAGATTTAAGAACTCTTGGTTTTCGATAAGAAAATGATTTTGGGTATCATTGTTCATTCTTCTTGCTGTTTTAAGTTGTTCTGATATTTCAGGTCTTCCTTTTTCTCCCCAAAAATCATATTTCTTCCCCGCTCCCCAAAAACAGTTATTCAACACTTTCTCTAAATCTGACCAGGCACTGTTGGCCTGAACAATACTGCCACCGATAAGCAAACTGGCCCCGACGACTATTGCCGTGAGTATGCCTCCCGTCAGGAAGCTGCCTGCCGCCGCTCCGATTAAGACTGCTGTTGTTAAGAGGGTAGAACCTGTCCCTATCGCTACCTGGCTATAACCTTCCACTTTATTACCCACTCTGAAAGCATTACTGGCATCATAGAAGGAGACCAGCGCCCCTAAATAACCTGCCACGCTACCGGCAACGCGGGAGAACTGACTGACCATGGCTGCATTGATAGCTGGCACTTTTATCCCGTTCATCAGCGCCTTGACTATCGGGGAATTTACCTTACTCGCCAGCGTCGAACCCAGAGAGGTCAAATCAGCACTCATACCAATCACCGCCGTACTAAAGCGCAGCAGGTTCATATAGGTCGGTCCGGGCTGTAACGGGTTATTGCGGGCATATTCTGTCTGCATAGCCACATCTGCCAGGGTAAAGGCATTGAGAAACAGGCTGACGCCGGTCAGTGGGGCGTCAAACAGTAAACCAATGGACGGTTTACCGGCACCGTCTAAGGTAAAAAGCTGGACCGGCGAGTCTGCACTGGTTTTAACGGCGGGCAGGGTTATCACCGGTTTGTTGCCGAGTGATCCCAGGCGTTGACTCCAGTTAATGATCCGTTCCCCAATAGCCTGTGTCCGTACCGCTGGATCTGGCAGGTGACGATGGGCTTTCGATTCCAGCCGTTTAAGCATTTCCTGATAACTCTGTTCACTGAGTGCCACTCTGCCATCCGGTTCAATTACCACGCCCAGCGTAGAGAGCAGGGCGGGAACAAATTGTTGGGTTATCTGGTCGATGGCTTTCTGGGGAAGCTGGCGGAGATAATTTGTCCCCTGAGAAATCGCCTGACCGGGATCAGCACAGACGGTGGCCAGGAATGTTCCCATACCCAGCAGAATATTATCGACACCGCGAATAAACGGGCTCTTAAGCATCGGTGATTTTACTTTGTCGTTATTCAGCACGGTGATAACACTGCCGGTAATGGTGCGCCAGAAGTTGCCATCCCCGTTGCTGTCCGACTCGTTAGCCGCCAGTTTTGCCAAAACCTGCTGGCCCGGCAGGGAGGATTGCAGATTGCCAAGCAAACCGGAGAGGATTTCACTGAAAAACTGGAACTCCAGCGCGTCCTCTTCTTCCCGCGTCTCTTTTTTATCGACTGTTTCTCACCCTTACTCATTCCTGTTTTCTGCTTCTCGTATCAGATGCCATACCGTTGTTCCCGGCTCCGCGCCCTGAATATCAAAGGCAGTCGCGCCCTGAACAAAGAAATACTGTTTGTCAGGCTGGCTGTCGGTTCGCCAGAATCCGCTGACCAGCATCGGTTCGCCGCTTCTCACTGGGGTTACATGCAGAGGGCCCCGGTCATAGCGGGCATACCAGGCTTGTGTGGAAATATCATCAAAATGACCCGCGCCGTGAAAGTGCAGAGAATCACCTTTACCCGGCACAAAACGTATCGGGCGTATCAGCTGGTTAATGGCAAAATAACTCTCCGGGACACTGCCCGGCAGCGGTGTCAGATCCGGGTATTTACCGGCCCGGATCATCAGACCATTGGAGTAAGGACTTATCACTACATCCGGGTAGCGTGCCAGTGTTTTACGTATCCAATGTTCCCCGCCCAGCCGTCCGACAAAGCGTTTGGATAGCAGGGTGATCCAGTTCATGCTCCGTATAGTATCGGCATAATCATCCAGTGTGGTATGAACGGTAGAGTTGACTTGCAGGGTGGGGTAGCGCAGGGCCAGTTGATACTCTAAGGGAAAATAATCATGATAATCTCTGGGCAGGACCAGACAATAACCACAATCTCCCCAGTCAGGTTCGAGTTGTTCGCAAAGAAAATCCAGCCATGCCATAAATTTGGTCATGCCGTCTTGCTCTTTCAGATAATCCCAGGGCAGTGTCAGGCTCAGGTAAGAGCTACTATCGTCACCATCATCCTCATCGGAATCTAGGTAACGCATCAGATAGTGGGGGGCTTCATAGAGATTTTTTGCATCACTGACTACCCAACTGGACAGCTGATTTTTTTTCTGATTAAGGATACTTTCTTCCACCTTAGCAATATTTTCCGGTGAATATTTTCTTAATCCTTTCAGCTCATGACGATGAAAACGCAGCTGAGTGCCAAACTCTTCGCGGAAGCGCCGGTAGCAGGCCAGAATGCGTTGCTTTTTCTCCAGCGTGTAGCCCTGTTTAAAAAACAGGGTTATTGAGATACCCAGGCGGGAAACAGTCAGTCCATCGCCATTGATAAAAAGAAAAGCGGTCAGTTTTGATCTCAGTTGGGCAAAGTAATCTACAGTTTCCATCATTTTCTCCGTGAATTATGAGGCGGTGGCGAATGTTACACCCGCCAATATAGTCAGGACAGCCGCTAATGCTGCGGCACTGGCTGCGGCTAAAATTTTCACCAGTACAATCAGCGCCGCAGCGACGGCAAGGGTGACGAGGATAACAACGGCAACTTCGGCAATAATCACAATCACTTCCAGCATCTCTTCACCCACCTTTTTCAATATTTGCATCCAGCTAATATTTTTGAGGTCTTCCAGGGTGATATCTGAGCCCTGTTGTACGGTTTGCCACCGGGCTTTTATCTCACTCTCCGTCCAGGTCACGATTTTTCCCGTTTGTTCACTGACCCAGGAAAAAGCGTAACTGGCCTGATGGGTTATTGGGTCAATAATCTCGTTACATACCCACTTGCCGGTTTCACTGAACCATGCTCCAAACTGGGCAAGGCGTTCACGGGTACTGTTACGGACATAATCTAACCCCTGTTCTGTCAAGCCGGCTACCTCCTGCCCGAGGACAACCCAGTCTTCATAGCTGGGTAAAAACGACCAGCGGGAAGTGCTGAGAAGTGGTGGATTTTTTGTCAGGGGTTGCGGAATAGTGCCCGGCACGCCCTCTTCTGGAGGGATGGGTAAAGCTTCCTCATCAGGAGGTGAACCGGGCGGCAGTGGGGCCAGTGGTATGGGGTTTTTATAGTGCTGGGAACCGGGTTGGTAATGTTTTCGCCACGCTTCATCATACTGTTTTTGTTCCTCGGTGCGGTTATCAATGACACGCATCACACCAAAACGATCACGGGTAGCAATCTGGATATAATCTTTTTCCTGACCATCAGAGAGTTCATCCCCTGGAAATTTTACCTCAATCAGCATTTTTAGATTGTCGGGATGCACGGAACCATCAAAGTAAGTGGCATTCCTGCCCGGCCAGCGGAGAGCTTCCTCTTTAACCAGAATAATATCGGGACGGCGAATACGCTTAACACCAAATTTCTCCGCATCGGCGGCAGAAGGCCGGGCAAACGGATTACTGGATTGTGGTAGATTATCACCATAACTCTGCTTAGAGTCTTGACTGGTCGCTAGCATGGGCAGAGGAACATCCTTCTTCCCTCGGATGGCAAACACCACTTCTGCTTTATAGGACCATAAAAAGTTATGTTTAAGCTCTTCAACCTTAATCAGCCCACTCATAATGATTTGATTAAGAAAACGAATGGCACCCTGTTTAGTGACAATCATTGCCGGCAGCCGCAGGGCATATTCGGCTTTTTTTGCCAGGTAGCAGGGGTCTTCATCGGTGGGGAAGACCCCGATTTCCATCGTGCAATTAATTGAGGTGACTGCCGGGCACATCTTGCCGCTGTTGGATATTGCCATACTTATTTCTCCGTAAATTCCATAACATGCTCTACCGGTGTGTTATCACTGGCCTGATATAAGGTTTGCTTCGGTTTCGGTGGGGTTTCCGGTGAACTCAGTTGCAGATTTTCTTCTGCCTCACTCTGTACGGTTACAGTTCTGCCCAGCGTGTCAGTTTTACCGGAAAGGGTCTGACCGCCAGCGGTGGTAATGGTATAGGGGGTATGCGCCAGCGGCTTACCGGTTTGCTCGCTTCGCAGGGTATAGCGTGCTGAGTAGTCGAATAGCGCATCGGCGGATTTCTTTCCGGTGATATGGTCAGACATGGTAATACTGACCCCTTCGATACGGATATTGCCCATTGGGTCAATGACTATCTGCCCGCCTGCGTTCCCAATGGTGATTTGCCCGCTTTCCGAGTGCACAGTGATATGTTTACCTACGATGATTTGCTGGTTATCGGTGATGCTAAATTGATGGCTTTTACCGATTGAAATGGTTTGCTGGCCTTTAATGGTCACATTTTGATTTTTACTGACTTCAAGCGTCTGGAAGCCCTGCACGGCTTCGTCATCATCGTTTTTAATCATGGTGGTACGGTTATGCTCAACTTCTGTTTTCTGGTCATGGTTTATCTGTGTGGTTTTATCCCTGAGAACCTGCGTATTCATATCCCGTTGAGCATGAATAAACACTTCCTCGCTGCCGTTTGCATCTTCAAAACGCAATTCGTTAAAACCATGACCTTTATGGGTTTTAGTTCTGAACGTAGTGCGGGTCTTCTCCGCCGGTAAATTCAGCGGCGGACGGTTAAGCGCGTTATAGGTACATCCGGTAATCATGGGGCGGTCAATATCGCCGTTGAGATAGGAGATAATCACTTCCTGGCCGACTCGCGGGGTGGCCAGAAAGCCAAATCCGTTGCCGTTCCAGCCTTGTGCCACCCGTACCCAGCAGGACGCCTGGTCATCAGGCGCGTCGTAACGGTTCCAGTGGAAGTGAACGCGAACCGCGCCATCTTTATTGACGTAAATTTCTTCCGTGCCGGGCCCGACAACCGTGGCGACTTCATCGCCGTCAGCCTGGGGTTTGTAGCGGTAGGGCGGACGCCAATCGTTGCGACCGGGAATGAACCGGGTCTGTGAGTTTAAGGTAGTACCGGCTCCGCCATCACCCAAAACGGCGGGCACATGCCCCTGATGTCGGGAAGAGACGACTTGCCAGCGGTCATTCATGGTGTCAATCGGGTGGTGGGTTAACGTGAAGATCCGGCCCGGCATTAATCGAATACAATTGCTGTCCGCTTGCCCTGATTTGCTGTCGGCCCGCACCGCTTCCAGCCGGTACTGGGTTAATGGCATGCCCTCTTTGTTTTTCAGAAAGCGGCCATAACTTTCGAAAATGTGAAATGGCGTGCTGCTCTCTGCCTCAAAATCTGTCGCGTTATGCTGCAAGGCATAATTGGGGTTGTGGTAATTTCTGTCTTTTTGGGAGATCGATTCCGGGCGCATGTGGGAGCCCAGAGACCATTTGGAGATAACATTTTCTTCTGTTGCACTGGTGACGTCCGGGTTGTAGATCAGCGTATCCGGTGCCCTCATGTTTAAATGGCTGTCGCTGACATGGAGCCCGTCATCGGCGAACCAGAAGAAAATCCCCTCTTCCGCGGCAAGGCGGGTAAAGAAATCATAGGAGGATTCCCTTTTCATGGTGGTGTATTCCCGCACTGAATGCGGGTCGTTAAAATGCATATTAGCCCTGAGTTTTTTCTGTTTCAGTATGCTGTGTAAAATCTCGGGAACGCTGAGTTGGTGATAGATGCGGCTGTCCTGATCGAGGGTCAGCAGCCACATTTCTGGTCTGACGGTCAGGTGATACAGGGTTTGATGCCGGTTTGTGGTGCCAATAACGGCACTTTCAACCAACCCTTTCACTTCACGTTGCGGATTATCGTCACGGGTGACGGTGAACTGCGCGGTTTGGAGCAGGAGGGTATCGGTATCAATATCTGAACGCGGTGTCGCTAATGTCAGAGACAGGGTAAATAACGATGAAAGCGCTTCATCTAATGTAAAATTGACGACCGCAAAAGTCATGGGGGCCAGGTTGCCGATAGTGCAGGAAAAGCGGAGTCCGGTTTTCATCATTCTTCCTCGTTATGTTACATGAGCTTCTGGTGCCCGGGCATATTGTAAAATTCCCAGTGTTCACCGGTGTCATCATTGATGACAGTTAATATGTGAAAGCTTGTTTCGACCAGGCAGAGGGAAAAAGCGGTATGTAATGTTTTGGCGAAGGCATACATTTCGCCTTCATGTTCATAATTTCCGGGTGTCATACGAAGCGTGATTTTTTGGCCTCTCACGGGGATACCCTTGACCAGACGGTAGTGTGGCTCGATATGGATGTGATTGAGACCATCGGCCATGCGCTGAATATGCCGGCTACGTGGGGCGTCCAGATGCGCGAAGGTATTAAGTTGTTTGACCAGAGATCTGACGGAATCAATATGACCGAGAAAAAAGGGCCCAATCGACAACAGGGAGAGTATCGGCCAATGCTGATGACTATTGACTACGGCAGGCAAATCTTTTGATGCCGCCACGATATTTTTGGCCTGAATATGGCTGGGTATCTCTTCGTCGGATATACAGATTTGCCCGATGTCCAGTGTGTGTGCCTGGGTATCAAATTTCTGATATTGGCAGTAAAAATCGCGATGATGGTGCGCTGTGACAGGTTTTGCCTGATGATCATAAAATGTGAGAGTAATTTGACTGCCGCCAAATGGCAATTCCTCCCGTATATGGTCAAAAAGCAATATGTTGTCACTGGGTTCGGCAAAATGGTGGGCCGTCAGTTGCGCGCTATTGATAAGAGGAACACGGCGACCCGATCCGCTGCATATTTCTTCAGGTTCAGAGTGGAGTTTAACGTTATCAATACTGAAAATTTCATCTGCCGGTAATACATAACGCGATTTGTCCTTTTCAAATATTATCGGTTTTGTTCTTGCCGAAGACAGGTTGATAACCGGTACGCAGTGAGGAATAAAGGCGGGTGTGATGTCCTCGATGGGAATATTGCAGTCGAATTCCAGGGTAAGGGTAAATTGCTTATCTTCGCCTAAAGGGAGCTTAGAGATCTCCTTCGATAAATCAAATGACATCAAGTCATTGACATGTGGCAGGTAGAGGTATTCGTATAATACCTGCAACGGCCAGAAATAGTCATGGGGTCTCGGCAGGACCAAATTTTCCTTCATACGTGAAGCGCTTTTGATAGACAGCCACATCTCCTTCTCTGCAAGGGATGTTTTCAGATAAATGTTGTCTAGCGACTGATCCAGGTATTTCGTCAGTAAAGACGCCAGTTTTTGATCTTCGCCCAGAAAAAGCGTGACTGGTCCGGTCTTCCAGTAGGGAGTTTGCCCATGGTATTGAAAGGTCAGCGATATCAGGCTTTTGTTTTCGCTGTGTGTCAGAGTCTTATGGATCAGGGTGACCGGTTCAATGCTGATATCCTGGGTGGTTCTGAACGTAATGGATTGGTTAGGTTGTATGGCGGAAATTTGACTGCCTTTGGCAATGTGTGTGGCTTCAGTCATGCTGCCCGGTTGAATAGCTAACTGGATAACGCTGGTTGAAGGAATAGGATGTAACGGTATCGGCCAGACATTGCGTAAAATAGGGTTAACCACTTCAGGGAAAGCATCATTAATTTTTTGCTGAAGACCGGCAGCCAGAAGCGAAAAACCTTCCAGTACCCGGAGAATATCCGGGTCACCAGATTCGGCGGTAAAGGGGGCAAGGTGTGGATGTTCTTGCGCCGCGTGACGCATATCATGTTTTATTTGAGAGAGTGCTTCTCGGTAGAAATCTTCAAAATTCTTCATATTTACGCCTGTCTCTTTTGTGCTCAACTATTAATGTGAATTTATATTTCAATCTGATAAATATCAAGGTTGATATTTTAAAGATATGTAAATTCCGCTTTAAAACAGTCAATAATGTAAATTCTATAGGTGTTTAAGTAACATAATAATTTAATTTATTTCAAAAAGTTTAATTTAGGGCAGTTTTCCTTGATTAAGTTGTGGCACCATGATAGCGGGATGTCATAAGCTGAAATTAATATTTAACTCATAGTTAAGTGGGGTAATAAATGTTACGTTCCATTATTTTGGTTGGAGATTCGACTTCGCATGGTGGCAAGGTGATGGCAGGTGATGGCGGGTTGGCGGTGTCAGGGAAGAAAGTGGCCCGGGTTGGGGATGCCGGGCATAGTCGGCTCTAATGGGCAAATGTATGCCCTGGAGGGGATGAAAACCACTTGTGGAGCGACATTGATTGCTTTGCAAAGTTTATTTCAGGCATAGGGTCGTGGTAAACGGTAATAAGTTGCCTGAAATAGAGCGAGTTGGTTCAGGTACGGGTGTTCAGTCCTTTATTATCTGTCTTTTTACAAATTGCCGGGCTGGGATAGTGTTTCATTACCATGCCTCTCTTGATTGTTGTTAGATTAATAGGCTTACAGCGTGTCCGGAATCTTTGTATCATTACAAATCAGCTTTAGTGGCAACACGTACGGCTTGATACACGCAATCATCAATGGCGGTAATGACTTTACCACCATGATCGGTTAGGTCGTTTAATCGGATAACTGCTTTGTTTGCCATAGTTATATCTCTGTTATCAGTGGTAATATTTGTAGATCCCGCAAGCAGATTTCAATATCATTGGCTTTATTAATATGTTCCTGGTTTTCAATATCAAAGATATCTTTTGTCGTGATAATCAATGAGCCTTTTTTGTCATTTTTATCAGAGATAGGTATTATTTCTTCCGCCATTGGGACTAAAGTTGGGTCTATTTCTATTGGTAAATAGAGCATCCAACCGGCATAAACCCTATCTGGAAAAACTTGTTTTTGTTTTAATGAGTAACCTCTTGTATCTACTAAAATAAATGGAGAGTTTCGAACCGATATTGAATTTTTTAAAATCTCAATAATATCTTGAGAATTAAATTTATCTTTGTTTAAATTGATGCTTATAGATATATTAGTTTTACCTAATCTAACAGGATTAACATGGATTTTATCTTCACCCATATATAGAATACTGTTGTTGTTCTCATCGACTCCATCAGATAATGATTTCACAATAAATCCAGAGTTTTCATCATAAGTTTCTTTAAAATCCTCTATAGCGTATTTAGTAGGTCCATTTTCATCAAATGCATTATTTTTTAATCTTTCTTCTTGAGTATAACCAGGCAAATGCCAACCACTTTTTCTAGTTGTTAACTTATTTATCTTGCATGTGATTTGATATAAATCAAGTAATGCATTTTTAGGAGTTAAAGCCTCATTTGAGTCATGAAATAATTTTATTCTTGAAAAGATAATTGACATTTTTAACTCTCCTTTTTGTGAGAATGATTAAAGTTTAGTGTTAAATACCGTAATGTTAGGAAACATAGAAAGTGCCGTAAGAAAGTATTCATAAGATATTGGTTCTAAATAGCTTTTCATAATACCGATACAGTTGGTCTATTTGATTAATGTCCGAGTAGTGCAAGTCTGATGCTTGATAGGCAGCACTAACTTATCGCTCTGCTATGCATAGCGCACAACCCTTGCTACACAAAGCGTTGTACGAAGTGGAGCACTATTTTGGAAAGTTATTTAGAAAGTGCCAATGGAATTTTGGAATATTATTTAATGTCTCGCATACTAAATTTTGCCTTCTAGCCTGATTAATCATACTGTCATGTCCAGACATTTTTCCCTTTAACTTGATATTCTTATAAAAGTCATTAGGTTCTCCATCTTTAAAAAACTGATCATACTTAGCTTTGGCTTCAAGAAATAAGCATTGTGCAGGTTTCCAGCCATCAAAATTTGTCTCCAGACATAACCAAGTTTCAATTATGTTTAATTCAGGGTTGTATATCGTCCCGGCAATTTTTGTTTGGTAGGCAATGGTTATTTCTGAATACGATGTGGTCTTTTCCCAAACCATCGTAACGTTCCCAATAGCCGGACATTTCTCACATTCAGTACGGGACGAAGCAATTGTTTGTGTATCCGCTTTTGCCTTGTCTTGTTCGCCTTCTCTATCTTTGGTGCTTTCCATCGCACCAACGGCGGCTAATCCCGCTGCACAAGTAGCCAGTGTCCATTCAGCAGCAGCTAAAAGAGCAGGAGCCGCTGGCGCAAGAAGTGGTAATGGCATGTCAATTTCTCCTTTTCATTAAATTATCCATAACACGTAAATAATCACGGCATTGTTGCTCCGGGCTATCTCCCGAGTTCAACATGTTCTGGATTTCTGACGAACCGTGAAAATCACGGTTAAACGCAACGAAATATAAATAAGAGCGGATCAACGCTTCATCCTTAAATCCCATCGCAATCAAATCCAGATAAGCGACCTTTAACCGCCTGTGCAGGCTCTGTTCACTTTCATTTTCGACTAATTCACTATGCTCAGCCAGAATACGTTGTCGGATTTGGGTCACATAAGCCTCATCTTCCACATCAATAAATTTAGCGACCTGCTCTTTGTTGAGTTTTATCATCGTCAGGCTCCTTTTACAAAATAATCATTATTATCAAATAAATACACCCACTCATGAATACCGTCAGTGAATGCTGACAATTGCTCTGGGCTGAAAATATCCCGAATTTGATGCAAAATGCGGGGATCGTAAAAACGCAGCAACGCTGTTTCCCCCGTTTCCAGCTCAACATTCAGGTAGTTTTCAAGGTGGCGGGTCAGTTTGTCCAAAGACAGCGTGGTGTGTAGCCAGGACACCGAAGGTGCAACCTTTTCCAACGCAGATAACTTTTCTTCCCATGATTTCGCATAAGCCATATCAAACAACCATGGCCCCGCGAACGCAATTTTGGCATCCGGGTATTGCCGGAACAGGGGATTATTCGTGCCGGAGATATACTTAATCTCTTCAGCAAAATGACGTTCATACTGTAGGCCACTGACTAAGGCATACCGTTTCATTTCAGGATGCATTTCTCTGTATTCACGCCATTTTTTCTGTAATTCCGGTGTCATGACTGCCCCCTGATAACCATTGCCGTGCCATTCAGTTCTGCTTTCATCAGACAGGTCAGACAGATTTCTTTCAAGGGTGCCGTCAGGGCTTTTTCTGCCTGTACGACACTCGCCTGTTTCAGTTTATCCAGCCTATCCGGCAGTTTGCCACCCCAACCTGAGCCGCTGCCGGGTGATCCATTGCCAAAGTTAATGCCCGCATTTAATAAATATCAATATTGATATTTTAAAGATGTGTAAATCTCACTTTATAACAGTCACTGGTGTAAATTTTATCGGTGTTTAAGTAACATAATGATTTAATTTATTTCAAAAAGTTTGATTTAGGGTAGTTTTCCTTGATTAAGTTGTGGCACCATGATAGCGGGATGTCATAAGCTGAAATTAATATTTAACTCATAGTTAAGGGGGTAATAAATGTTACGTTCCATTATTTTAGTTGGAGATTCGACTTCGCATGGTGGCAAGGTGCTGGCAGGTGATGGCGGGTTGGCGGTGTCAGGGAAGAAAGCGGCCCGGGTTGGGGATCCGGTATCCTGTCCAAAATGTGGTGGTCATCAAACCATCGTGGAGGGGACGCCGGGCATAGTCGGTTCTAATGGGCAAATGTATGCCCTGGAGGGGATGAAAACCACTTGTGGAGCGACATTGATTGCTTCGCAAAGTCTATTTCAGGCATAGGGTCGTGGTAAACGGTAATACGTTGCCTGAAATAGAGTGAGTTGGTTCAGGTACGAGTGTTCAGTTTGCCATGATCTTTTTACAAACTACCCGGTTGGCGTGGTGGATTTCGGCCTGACATATTGGTCGTCGCACTGCGGATATTCTGACCAATGATATCAATGCTAGCTTGAAAGGGTGGGAATGGCAGAGTAATACCATGCTTGTGAAATTCTTGCAGAATAAGCTGGTGAACTTCATGGCGGACTGGCATTCGGTGCCCCATTTCAGCGGCATAAATACGTAATTCAAATATCTGAAGGCCATGCTGGAGATCAACCAGATACACCTCAGGTGCAGGGTTATCCAGGATCAGAGCACAGCGCTTGGCAGCCGTTAACAGGATTTGGGTGATCTCTTCGCTATTATTCTCTGTCGGCGCAGGAATTGTCAGTACGACACGGGTGATGGTGTCAGATAGTGACCAGTTGATAAATTGCTCGGTGATAAAGGCTTTGTTAGGCACAATAATCTCTTTTCTGTCCCAATCTGAAAGTGTTGTCGCCCTTGTGTTGATCTTTGTGATGCTGCCAGTCAGATTGCGGATGGTGACGGTATCACCAATGCGGATGGGTTTTTCAAACAGGATCATCAGGCCAGAAACGATGTTGGCAAAGATTTCTTGTAAGCCAAAACCAAGCCCAACCCCCAGTGCCGCAACAAGCCATTGCAGTTTTGACCATTCAATACCAATCAGCGAGAAACCTACTAAGCCACCGATTAGCGTGATGGTGTATTTGGTTAGTGTGGTAATGGCAAAACCGGTACCTGGGGCCAGTTCCAGATGCTGCAATAAGGCCAGCTCAAGCAGTGCAGGCAGGTTACGTACTAGCTGAGTTGTGATAATAATCACCAGTATGGCGATTAATACCGAGCCCATTGTGATGGGTTGAACCGTTTCTACATTATTTATTGTTGTAGTGACATCCCACAGGCGGATATTTTCCAGGAATGAGAAAGCTGAATGGAGTTCTGACCAGAGCCAAATCAGTGAAACCAATGCAAACATGGTCAGAATTGAGCGTACCAGTCCTAGGGATTGAGCACTGATTGCATCCAGGTCAATAATGGGTTCGTCAACTTCAATGGAACCTTCGATGCTGCTTGATCCCGTTGAATCATCTTCTCCTTTGGCACGTTGAGCCAGAATTTCTGCCCGCCGCTGTTTTGCCCGTTCAAAAGCAATCCGGCGCCGCTGAATCAGCATCCAGCGCCGGATAATATGGTAAATAACCAGCAGGAAGAACCAGATAGCAACGGAAGTCTCCAAACGTCCCAGTAATGCCTGCGATGTACTGAAATAGCCCAGTATGGAAGCCAGAGCCGCGATGATCGGCGCAGAGAGTAAAATCCACCAGAGAGCAGTATTGATAACGTTTTCACCGGAGCCATTTTTATCCAGATAAAGAGGGATTCTTGCCCGTTTCAGGCTGCTGGTAATCAAGCTTAAGGAGACGCACAATATCAGGAAACAGAGCCTGCCAAGTGTGGAGGCGAATTCTCGATCACTGTAATGTTCGAAAGTGATTAATGCCATCACCAATGGCACGATGGCAAAGATAGAGAGTTGGTAGAATCGCAATGCGCGTTTGACTCGTTCTTCCTGCCAGCGAAAATGGGCAATGAAGAGTCCATTTGGATGTGCAAACGTCGCACTCAGCATAAAGATCCATAATACGGGAGTTGTCGCATTGACACCATATCCAATGGCGATTGCCATTGGGTACTGCCAGGCGCTTTGCAGCCCATAGCCAATCGCAGACCAGAGCATTGGCAAAGGTAACGCAACAACGACCGACCAGAACACGGTACGTAAAGTAAGGGAGAAGTGATCATATGTTACTTTGCCGATGCGGTTACTCGCGCGCTCAAGAAATGCGTGATAGTGACGGAGAGAACCAACGCTGAATATGACAAGAAATAGTGCACCAAGCAGATATAGCAGCGTATCCTGAGTGGTCAGCATGACTATCAGAGCCCCACTTAACTGAGAGAAAGTGTCCAGTGATAATAAGCGGGTCAGATCCTGCACAACACTGATAGGGTAATCGAGCGAAACAGGATTAACATCTGCGATCCAGAATAGATAACGGTGTGTGGCTTCCTTTACTTCTGTCAGTGCATCGTTTAGCTGGTTGGTAGCGACTTTCAGTTTGGTTAGTTCAAGAATCTCACTGTCATAACCAGATAATAGTGAATTGAGTAATTCTTTGCGGGTACGAATCAGGGAATCGTAAATCCGCTCTTGTTCGGCCGTCAATGCAACATTGTTTGCCTGCGTTGGTTTTGTTTCTTTCTGTAACTGTTCCAGCATATCTTCGTATTTCAGCCGATCGACCCTGAATTTGACAATATTCCGGTCAAGTTGCTGAGGTTTAGATATGTCGGGCAAACGGGCAAGCTGAGTTCGAAGTGCTTCTCCAAGCGTCGTAGAGCCTCCAAGCCATTGGGCCTGTTCACGAATGGTACTCAATGCTTGCCGGACTTGAATAATATCACTAGCGGCCTGGCGTTGCTTTGAGCCGATGGTATTCATTCGTTGCACTTGCTGATTTAGTTCTTGAGATAAATGACGGTTCAGTTGTAATTCATCAAGCAGAAATTTTGGTAGCTGACCACTCTGTTCTGCCAGCATTTCTGTATGTTCCAGGGCTAATTCTGCTTTTTGCTGGCGTTGTGCGTTAAGTTGGCTGCGGAGTTGTTGCAGCTCAAGATCAAGTCGCTGATAACGCTTTTTGAATAGGTCAACTCGCATACGGGAAATTTCCTGCCGGTTATTGGCAGAAAGTTGAGCTATTTCCAGTTCATTAACTGTAGCTTTGTGAGCGTTTACTTCGGCTTGAGCTAAAGAAAATTGGGCTTCTCCTAACGGAGTGGAGGGTGTTTCTAATGATTGAAGGCGAGAGGATGCTTCAGTCAGCAGGCGTCGTGCTTCTGATTGTTGTTGGGGTAATAATCCAAGGGAGTCGCTGATTTCCCGTCCTTTGTCCTGCTCTTGCTGTAATTGTCCACCTTGGTCCAGTAACCGACTGCTGATCTGAATGATTTGCTGCTCAAGATTTGCGATTGGTTGGTTAGCAGGAATTCGGCGGGGAGTATCACTTTCAGCAAGTAACTTTTGACGAAGCTCTCTGATTATTTTTGGGAAATCATCAATGGTAGCCTGATATTTCTGTGTTCTGTCGTTAGCAGATTTAGTATCAGCAATCCAATTCAGCGCTCCTTGGAGCGCCTGAGCAACTTCTGCATCCTGCGGATTTTTACTGGATTCAATTTGTTTCAGTTCTTGTTTGAGCTGGTTTTCATCAAGTTGAGTAGCAGCAAAAACAGGACTAATAATGAGCAGGCTAAGTAATAAGCTGATAATCAGGCGCACGATAGAGGGCTCTCCTTGGAAGAGGATTAGCTTATGTTATCAGTAGGTTCTTCAGGTATTGTTGCCTGGGCTAATAGTTCACCCATGCGGGTTGCTGAACCACTGCTTAAGTTCCCGGCTAACTGCACCTGATTTGCTGCAAACAGGTTAATAACGGTAGAGCCCAGTTTGAAGCGCCCCATTTCTTCACCTTTCTTTAAAGAGACCGCTCCGGTTGTACCTGCGTCAGGGTAAGCCCAGCGTTTGATAATACCTTCCCGTGGTGGTGTAACCGTCCCACACCAGGCCATTTCAATACTGCCGACGATAGTTGCACCAACCAGAATTTGTATCATTGGCCCAAATTGAGTATCAAACAGGCAAATGACCCTTTCGTTACGGGCGAACAGGTTTGGTACGTTGGCGGCAGTTAACGGATTGACGGAGAATAGATCACCTGGAACATAGATCATCTCTTTCAGTAATCCATCGCAAGGCATATGTACACGGTGATAATCTTTTGGTGATAAGTAAGTCGTTACAAACTGTCCATCACTGAATATATCTGCTAACTGATGATTGCCGGCTAGCAGAGCTTCAAGGGTATAGTGGTGCCCTTTGGCCTGAAGAATCTGGTCTGTACGGATATTCCCTAACTGACTGATAATGCCATCAGCAGGTAGTGCTAATTGATGTGCTTCGTTGACAACCGGGCGAACATCTTCTTTTAATGGGCGGATAAAGAATTCGTTGAATGTCGTATAGGCTGAAAACTCAGGCACTTTCGCTTCATTCATATTCACTTTATAAACCCGGGCAAACGCTTTAATTGCCAGTTGAGTCAACCAGCCCGCCTTTTTATTTGCAAACCAGCCTGCCAGATTCGTAATTCCCTGCTTCGGTAATAAATAATGCAACCTGATTTTAATGTTATCCAGCACGTCAACCTCTTGGATTTTATTTTATTGGCAAAATTAGACAAAAGGGGGTTATTGTACCTGTCCTTTTATTTAATGTCAGTTAGCTATCGTTATCTGTAAACGTCTTGCGTGGTTTAATTTGGTCCATGCTATCGAGAATACGGTGATAATTCTCAAAACGTTCTTCAGCTATTTCGCTATCTTCTACTGCTTTCCGTAATGCACATGCTGGATCTTCCCGATGTTTACAATCACGGAATTTGCAACTGCCTAGATAATCGCGGAATTCGATGAAACCCTGGGTGATCTGTTCTGGTGTTAAATGCCATAGGCCAAATTCCCGTACACCTGGAGAATCAATCACATCACCGCCATGTGGGAAATGATAAAGGCGGGATGCAGTGGTGGTGTGTTGACCTAAACCGGAAGCTTCTGAAACCTGATTGACCAGAATTTCTTCTTCATCTTCTGGCAGGAGCGTGTTCAGTAGACTTGATTTACCCACTCCGGACTGACCGGCGAAGATACTGATTCTGCCTGCGAGCATCTTTAGTAATTCTTCCATACCTTCGCCAGTATGGCTTGATAACTTTAATACTCTGTAGCCAATATTATGGTATGTGGACATGACTTCATTGACCCATTCACGGCTTTCTTCATCCAACAGGTCAATTTTATTCAGCACAATCAATGGCTCAATGCCCAGTGTTTCACAGGCAACAAGGTAGCGATCGATAATATTGAGTGAAAGTTCAGGGAGAATGGCTGACACAATAACTATCTGGTCAATGTTGGCGGCGATAGGTTTAATGCCATCATAGTAGTCAGGGCGTGTCAGTACAGAAGTCCGCTCGTGAACCGCTTCAACAATGCCATTTACTTTAACATCCGTTTGCGTTTGCAGCGAAGGACGCCATACCACTCGATCACCTGTGACTAGTGAACGGATCGTTCTGCGAATATTACAACGTTGTATAGAACCGTCTGTTGCCTCTACATCAGCATGTTGGCCGAAACGGCTGATAACCAGCCCTTCCTGAGGTTCACCTAACTGGCTATCATCCATTTCAGGTTTATTATCCTGTTTTTTCAGTCTGCGCTGATGATTTGCCTGTACCCGCCGTTGCTGGCCTTTGGATAATTTATTCTTAGCCACCGAACCTCACTTGTTCCATATTTATCGCTGCTATTTTTTAAAAGCGCTATGATACACCATTAATAAGAACTATCTCTCCAACCTAGGATATAACATGTCAAAAAGTGAGCATAATCTTATCTGGATAGATCTGGAAATGACGGGTTTAGATCCAGAGCGGGATCGCATTATTGAAATTGCGACAATTGTCACCGATGCAAATTTGAATATTCTGGCTGAAGGGCCGGTCATTGCGATTTATCAGTCTGATGAGCAACTGGCTCTGATGGATGAATGGAATGTGCGTACCCATACTGGCAGTGGGTTGGTTGAACGTGTTAAAGCAAGCAAAATAGATGATCGTGCGGCAGAGAAGGCGACGATTGAGTTTCTGGAACAATGGGTTTCTGCGGGGGCTTCACCTATTTGTGGTAATAGTGTTGGTCAGGATCGGCGTTTCCTGTTCCGTTATATGCCGGAGTTGGAAGCCTATTTTCACTACCGTTATCTGGATGTCAGTACATTGAAAGAATTAGCCCGTCGTTGGAAACCGGAAATTCTGGCGGGATTAAAAAAGCAGAATACTCATCAGGCACTGGATGATATCCGCGAATCAGTGGCTGAGTTAGCTTATTATCGGGAACATTTTATTCAATCGGAATAAAAAAGTTTTATTTTGTCCTCTGCTGGCTATGATGACGCAAGCTCAGTGTGACGATTATTAATCCGCATTGGTGTTTATTAAATCGCCATTTGACCGAAAAGTTTGTTTTTTTGCGTTGAAGGGGCTTGCGAGTGCAACGATTTTTCGTATAATGCGCTCCCCGTACCGGTGAAGAATTTTATTAGGTATGGCATACTGAAAGATATGCGGGAATAGCTCAGTTGGTAGAGCACGACCTTGCCAAGGTCGGGGTCGCGAGTTCGAGTCTCGTTTCCCGCTCCAAGTTTCGATTTGTAATCAGTATGTTATTTCAGGCTATCATTAGCCAATCAGTGACGCGGGAATAGCTCAGTTGGTAGAGCACAACCTTGCCAAGGTTGGGGTCGCGAGTTCGAGTCTCGTTTCCCGCTCCAAATTTCGATTTGTAATCAGTATGTCGTTTCAGGCTATCATTAGCCAATCAGTAATGCGGGAATAGCTCAGTTGGTAGAGCACGACCTTGCCAAGGTCGGGGTCGCGAGTTCGAGTCTCGTTTCCCGCTCCAATCCTTATTTTCATGCCGATAATCCAGAAGTGTCCTTTTCCTTTATCAATCCTATTTTCACTCAACAGAACCCGTCGTATGATGTCGTAAACATCGTCTTTAGGGCGGGGAGGATGTCAACTGTCTTTCTTTAACACAGGACTCGTAGGAAGGAGAAAGGCATGACCCTTTAGTCCCCAAAGTTTTTTCAACTTCTGCTTGCCAAACTTTTGAGGGTAGTACATAATGCACTCCTTCCAACGATGATGAATTTAAAAAATCTCTGTTGAATCAATAAGTTAAGTGGGATTCAGACGATTTGCTTCCCTCTCCAAGTTTTTTCCTCAATGATAATACTCGCTTATTTTGATTCGGTTTTTGAGCTATAGGGTTCGGTGCTGATTTCCATCTTTTATCCACAGAATAGAAAGTGATTTCTTGGTAAATAAGTATGGCACGTTAAAATTATCACACAGACTTATCCACAGGCTGTTTCCTTCGTCTCTTTCTGATCTTATATTTTGTAAAATCAATATTCCTTCTGTAAGTTATTGATATTTTTTCGGAATGGTCCTTTGTTAAGAAATGTCATACTGATCACTTGCGCTTTTTTTGAATATTGATCAGCAAGGGGTTTTTATTTTATTCACAGGAAAATTATCTGAATTTTTTGATATACTGCTAGGGTGGCTAATAATCAAGCATCTCTGGGTAAGCCTTTGGTTATCGCTCGGATAAGCCGTTTTTGTTGTGAAGTTTGTACATTGACAGTATTGGTTGCCCGGCGAATCATTTGTTGGTCAATAGCCCAATGAATATGCTCATCAAGCATTGTGTTTAATCCTAGTTTCTGTTGCAGAGACAGAACGATGTTGTCTTGATATGGTGCGTTTCCCAAGGCAACCGCAATATTGCGTAACCAGCGTAAATGACCAATCCGGCGGATTGCCGAACCTTCTGTTATTCGAAGGAATCTTTCTTCACTCCAATTGAATAAATCCAATAATTCCGGCGTATGCAATGTTGCCCGGGGGCTGAAATCATTTTCATCTGTTAGTTGGGAAAAGCGGTTCCACGGACAAATAATCTGGCAGTCATCACAACCATAAATGCGGTTTCCCATCAGTGGGCGAAATTCTTCAGGAATAACACCTTCCAATTCAATCGTCAGATAAGAAATGCAACGGCGGGCATCAATGGTATAAGGGGCGATAATTGCACCTGTTGGGCAGGTTGTCATACAGGCCACGCAACGACCACATTGCTCTTGTTGTGGTGTGTCTACAGGCAAAGGTAGATTAATCAGCAGCTCACCAAGGAAGAACCATGAACCAGCCTCTCTATTAAGGATAAGTGAGTGTTTACCAACCCAGCCTAATCCGGCTTTAGAGGCTAGTGGGCGTTCCATGATTGGTGCGGAATCCACAAAAGGCCGGAAATTAAGGATTCCTTGATATTCGAAGTCATGGCAATAGTCTTGAATTTGCTCCCCCAGTTTCTGAAGACGTTGGCGTAATAGTTTGTGGTAATCTCTTCCCAAAGCGTAACGGCTTATATAACCGAGTTCAGAATCACTGAGTGTGCTGGCAAAAGAGGCTTTGGCTGGGAGATAATTCATTCTTACACTAATGACGCTCAATGTTCCTGGCAGCAGTTCATTTGGGCGGGCACGCATCATGCCGTGGCGTTTCATCCAGGCCATTTCACCGTGATGCTGTTTATCCAGCCATTCCTGAAGTTTTGGCTCTTCTACTGATAAATCAGTATCGCAAATGCCAACTTGCTGGAAACCCAGAGAGAGGCCCCATTGTTTGATGTTTGTGACCAGAAGATTGAGATCGAGGGGAGTTGCCATGACGGAAATTAGTTTATGCTGCAATGATCCGCAGTGTAGCATAATCTGTTGCAGGCTAAAAATAGGCGTTTATCAATGAAACTGAGCAGAAGATGTTAAATGTTGATAATAGAGTTGTGTTAGGGTTATCGTTTTAGCTGATGAATTAATAAAATAACAGATATTATTCGATGAAAGAACTTGTTTTATCACTTCAAGATGAAGATGCGACGGTTTCCCTTGGAGGCGCGGTTGCGGCTGCCTGTCATCATGGCAGTGTAATTTATTTATATGGTGATTTAGGCGCGGGTAAGACGACATTCAGCCGTGGTTTTTTACAGTCCCTGGGCCATCAAGGGCATGTGAAAAGCCCAACCTACACTTTAGTGGAACCTTATGCTTTAACACCAAGGTCGGTTTATCATTTTGATCTATACCGGTTGGCTGACCCGGAAGAGCTGGAGTTTATGGGAATACGTGATTATTTCCATCAGGATGCCATTTGTCTGGTGGAATGGCCTCAGCAAGGAGAAGGTGTATTACCGGATGCAGATATTAAATTATATTTGAGTTACCAGCCCGAAGGGCGACAGGCACATTTTATTGCTTTGTCTGAATATGGTGAGAGTCTGTTAGATAATTTGAAATATTTATGAGGGATCACCCGACCATGATGCACCCTGTAGTTGCAAAAATGATAAAGAAATGGCAAATCAGTTTTAGGATAATTTGCTGGCTGTCTATCATGATGAGCAGTTTAGTGGTGGTAACAGCGACAGCGGCGACTTTATCCAATATTCACGTGAGTAACAGTGTCAGTGAATCCAAAGTGACGATGGTTTTTTCAGGTAGTCGCCCTGATTACAGCTTTTTCCCATTGCATTCACCGGAACGTTTAGTGGTAGATATTCATCAGTCAGGAAATATTATTGGTTTGCCAATGAATTTGCCGGGCCTGGATTTAGTGAGGAAAGTTCGCGCCAGTCAGGCACCTGATATACAAAAAAAACGTATTGTGTTTGAACTAAATAAGAAAGTGAAAGTCAACTCTATAGTGCAGCAGTCGGGTAGTGAATATCGGGTTATTTTTACCTTGCGGGCTTCCGGTACATTTGTCAGTAATCCTGTTTTCAGAGAAAGTTCACAAGTGGCAGCCAGTAAATCAGTCATGACTGATAATAAACAGCTGGTGACAAAAAAGGTGACGCCACAAATTATTTCCAAGGGGAATCAGCGGGTTGTTGTTGCTATTGATGCGGGACATGGTGGACAAGATCCTGGCGCGATCGGGCAACATGGACTGAAAGAGAAGAATGTCACTATTAGTGTCGCGCGCAAACTGGAAGCGCTATTGCGTAATGATCCTATGTTCAAACCTGTTCTGACCCGTAACGGAGACTATTTTATTTCTGTTGCTGGTCGTTCTGAGGTTGCGCGTAAACATAGCGCAAATATGCTGGTTTCTATTCATGCTGATGCTGCGCCTAATCGCAGTGCGCGTGGTGCTTCTGTCTGGGTGCTGTCAAACAAGCGTGCAAACAGCGAATTGGGTAATTGGCTTGAGCAGCATGAGAAACAGTCTGAATTATTGGGCGGTGCAGGCGATGCATTGGCAAATGGTGCAGATCCTTATCTAAGCCAGGCGGTACTGGATTTACAATTTGGTCACTCTCAACGGGTGGGGTATAACGTTGCAGTACAGGTTTTGAATGAGTTGCACAAAGTGGGTTCATTACATAAACGTTCGCCAGAACATGCCAGTTTGGGTGTGCTACGTTCACCGGATATCCCTTCAATTTTGGTAGAAACTGGATTTATCAGTAACTCAGCTGAAGAAGCATTGCTGGGTTCCAGTGATTTTCAGGATAAGCTGGCAAGCGCTATCCATCGTGGATTGCGCAACTATTTTCTGGCGCATCCATTACAGTCTGCACCTAAAGCAGCCAGGAAGTAAGGGTTAAATATGGCGATCAAGATTTTACCTCCTCAATTGGCAAACCAAATTGCTGCTGGCGAAGTAGTAGAACGTCCTGCATCAGTAGTCAAGGAGTTGATGGAGAATAGTCTTGATGCTGGAGCCAGCCGCATTGATATTGAAATCGAGCGCGGTGGAGTAAAACTTATCCGTGTCCGTGATAATGGTTGTGGAATCAATCATCAGGATCTTGCGTTGGCACTGGCACGTCATGCCACCAGTAAGATTGCCACACTGGATGATCTGGAAGCGATTATCAGTATGGGATTCCGCGGAGAAGCGCTGGCCAGTATCAGCTCAGTTTCGCGTCTGACATTGACTTCCCGTACTGAAGGACAGAATGAAGCCTGGCAAGCCTACGCTGAAGGACGGGATATGGACGTCACAGTGAAGCCGGCTGCTCATCCGGTAGGCAGTACTGTTGAAGTGTTAGATCTGTTTTATAATACACCCGCGCGGCGTAAATTTTTGCGAACAGAAAAAACGGAATTTGGTCATATTGATGAAATTGTCAGACGTATTGCGCTGGCGCGTCTGGATGTATCAATCAATTTGCATCATAACGGTAAGTTGGTTCGCCAGTACCGGCCGGCAAAAGAAGAATCACAGTATGAACGACGTTTGACTTCCATTTGTGGTACCGCTTTTATGCAGCAGGCGCTTGCTCTTTCTTGGCAGCATGGAGATTTATCCATCAAGGGATGGGTTGCGGATCCGATGAATGCGGCGGCGAGTGGAGATATTCAATATTGCTATGTTAACGGACGTATGATGCGTGATCGTTTAATTAATCATGCTATCCGTCAGGCTTATCAAGATTTGATCAAGGGAGAACAGCAGCCGGCTTTTGTTTTGTATCTGGAGGTTGATCCGCATCAGGTGGATGTTAATGTACATCCGGCGAAGCATGAAGTTCGCTTCCATCAGGCTCGTTTGGTACACGATTTTATCTATCAGGGGGTCACTGCCGTATTAAAACAGCGCGGAAGCGGCGTTGAGCTGGATATGGCATGTTGTGAACCTGCGCCGGTCTGGGAGCCGGAAAACCGCCCATCAGCAGGAGAAAATCATTTTTCCCGGCAAAATAATGTCACATCTGCGGCAACTTCATCACCAAAAGAGGTTTTGTCAGGCGAGAAGAGGAGTACGGGGTTTTCCCGCAGTGGTGAAAACCGTCAGTATCATGGGGACAATGATCAAAAACCTCAGGGTGAGTTGTATCAGAAGCTGATGCAATCTGTGCCGGAACCCGAAGAGAAAAGAGAGCTGTTCCCGGCAAGAATCGCGCCTGTTATGGCAGCAAAAGTGACACCTGTTCCTGTTCAGGTTAAAAATAACAGTCATAGTTTTGGTAAAGTGTTGAGCATATATCTGCCATGCTACGCTCTGATTGAATCTCCGTTAGGTATTGGACTGTTATCTTTGCCAGTCGCTGAACGTTGGTTAAAACAAATACAATTGACACCAACGGAGCAAGGACTGAAACCACAACCTCTTTTGATCCCGCTGAAACTTGTTCTCAGTAAGGAAGAAGCTAGTGCTTTAAATCGTTATAGTGACTTATTAGGCTCTTTTGGTATCGAAGCGTCTGTATCTCATGGAAAAGCAACACTACGTGCTGTATCGTTACCATTGCGCCAGCAAAATTTGCCCAAATTAATTCCTGAATTGTTAAACTATTTGGCGCAGCAGCCATCAGCATCGGCAGAACAGATTGTAACTTGGCTTGCTCGTCATATTGGCAGTGAGCATGAAACGTGGAATGTTGCTCAGGCAATACAGTTATTGGCTGATGTTGAGCGGCTTTGCCCACAACTGGTAAAATCTCCACCAGATGGGCTATTACAATTAATTGATTTACAAGCAGTGGTGGCATTCCTTACTCATGAGTGATCAGAAAACTCAACATCTGCCAGCGGCAATCTTTGTTATGGGGCCGACGGCCTCAGGCAAAACAGCCTTATCTATCGCTCTGCGCCAGCATCTTCCGGTGGAACTGATAAGCGTTGATTCTGCGTTGATTTATCGTGGAATGAATATTGGTACAGCTAAACCGACAACAGAAGAGCGGGCGTTGGCACCTCATCGTTTGATCGATATTCTTGACCCTTCTCAGCCTTATTCTGCGGCTGATTTCCGTCAGGATGCGTTGAGGGAAATGGCGGAAATTACCGCTTCTGGGCGTATTCCTCTATTAGTTGGCGGAACTATGCTCTATTTCAAGGCATTACTTGAAGGTTTATCCCCTCTGCCTTCTGCTGATCCGGTTATTCGTGCGCAAATAGAGCAGCAGGCAGTAGAGCAAGGATGGAATGCATTGCATCAGCAGCTACAGAAGATTGACCCTGTAGCGGCGTTAAGAATTCATCCCAATGATCCACAGAGGCTTTCCCGGGCACTGGAAGTTTTTCTTATTTCAGGTAAAACTCTTACTGAACTGACGAGATTGTCAGGAGATGTGCTTCCTTACCGTGTCCATCAATTTGCTATTGCGCCGGCAAAGCGTGAGATCCTTCATCAACGTATTGAAGCGCGTTTTTATCAAATGCTTGAATCAGGATTTGAAGAAGAAGTTAAAGCCCTTTATGCTCGTAATGATTTGCATGTGGATTTACCTTCTATTCGTTGTGTTGGTTATCGCCAGATGTGGTCCTATCTTTCTGGCGAGATTAACTACGATGAAATGGTTTATCGCGGTATTTGTGCAACACGCCAATTGGCAAAGCGTCAGATAACTTGGCTCAGAGGTTGGGAGTCGGTTCATTGGTTGGAGAGTTCTCAACCTGAACAGGCTTTAAGCACAGTTATGCAGGTTGTTAGTGCATAGGTTTATTGATTGTGTACAATTGATGAGTACCAAAGCGCAATTTTTGAGTAGTTCATTTTTTCGAACCTCTAGGTTCTTAGTTAAAAACAACAAAATAAGGAAAATATAGAATGGCTAAGGGGCAATCTTTGCAAGATCCGTTCCTGAACGCATTACGGCGTGAAAGGGTCCCGGTTTCTATTTATTTGGTCAATGGCATCAAATTGCAGGGGCAGATTGAATCTTTTGACCAGTTTGTCATTTTACTGAAAAATACGGTTAGCCAGATGGTTTATAAACACGCTATCTCGACTGTTGTGCCTTCCCGTCCAGTTTCTCATCACAGTAGTAATACGGGTGTAGGGGCAAGTGTAGGTAATTACCACTCTGGTGGAGCTTCCGCTCCGGCAGCACAACAGGAAAGTGATGGCGCTGAATAAGCTTAAGAACGGTAACAAAATGAAGAAAAACATAGGTAGGGAGACTTTACCTATGTTTTTTCCTATAGTTTTTTACTCAGCCTGAGAGGTCTCACCTTTGTTTGAGCGTTATGAAGGCGGTGAACGAGCCGTTGTGGTGCACATTTTCTTCTCGCAGGATAAAGACACAGACAATCTCAGTGAGTTTGAATCACTGGTAACTTCTGCTGGTGTAGTTCCTGTTCAAATTGTCACAGGGAGCAGAAAAGCACCTCATCCGAAATATTTTGTCGGAGAAGGTAAGGCTGAGGAGATCGCTGAGGCGGTACAGGCTAGTGGTGCTGATGTTGTTCTGTTTAATCATACTCTTAGCCCTGCTCAAGAGCGTAACCTTGAACGGCTCTGTCAGTGTCGTGTGATCGATCGCACTGGTGTGATTCTGGATATTTTTGCTCAACGGGCGCGGACTCACGAAGGGAAGTTGCAGGTGGAGTTGGCACAGTTACGCCATTTTTCTACCCGTCTTGTCCGGGGATGGACTCACCTTGAACGTCAAAAAGGTGGGATTGGTCTAAGGGGGCCGGGGGAAACTCAGCTTGAGACAGATCGGCGTTTACTGCGGGATAGGATCCGCCAGATTCTGGGCCGCCTTAATCGGGTTGAGAAGCAGCGTGAACAGGGGCGTCAGGCGCGGAATAAGGCGGATATACCGACGATTTCTTTGGTGGGATATACCAATGCCGGGAAATCAAGCTTATTTAACCGCATGACTTCCGCTGAGGTCTACGCAGCTGATCAGTTGTTTGCAACGCTGGATCCAACGTTGCGGCGGATTAGAGTTGATGATGTTGGCACGGCGGTGTTGGCTGATACTGTTGGTTTTATCCGTCATTTGCCTCATGATCTGGTTGCGGCATTTAAAGCAACATTGCAGGAAACCCGGCAGGCAACACTATTGCTGCATATCGTTGATGCTGCGGATAGCCGCATTGACGAAAATATTGCCGCAGTTGACGGTGTACTGGAAGAAATTGAAGCTCATGAAATTCCGGTACTGCTGGTGATGAATAAGATTGATATGTTGGGAGACTTCACACCGCGTATTGATCGCAACGAAGATAACTTACCGGTCAAAGTTTGGTTGTCGGCGCAAACCGGTGAAGGTATCACGTTGTTGTTACAAGCGTTAACGGAGCGTCTTTCGGGTGAAATCGCACACTACGAATTGCGCTTGCCGCCAGAAGCGGGTCGTTTACGCAGTTGCTTCTATCAACTTCAGGCAATAGAGAAAGAGTGGATAGAAGAGGACGGCAAAATTGGTATTGAAGTGAGAATGCCGATTGTTGACTGGCACCGTCTGTGCAAACAAGAACAGGATTTGTTTGATTATATCGTCTGATGTGCTTGTCAGATGAATATCTGAAAACTTGTGTGATTGAGAGCTGGCTTGTTTACAAGCGGCTCTTGGCCTGAAAAACCAATCATAAAAGAATGGAGCTAAAACATGGCGTGGAATCAGCCCGGGAACAACGGACAAGACCGCGACCCGTGGGGGGGGAGCAAGAATAATGGCGGCAACTCCGGCGGGAACAAAGGTAGTCGAAACCGTGGGGCATCTGATCTCGACGATCTGTTCCGTAAGCTGAGTAGTAAACTCAGTGGTTTCGGTGGGAATAAGGGTGGTAATGGCTCTGGTCAGGGGGCAAAATTTGGCGGGCGTATTGTTAGCCTTGCTGTTGTCGCGATCGTCGTGATATGGGCCGCCAGTGGTTTCTATACGATTAAAGAAACAGAACGTGGTGTTGTTACCCGTTTGGGTAAATTGAGTCATATTGTGCAGCCAGGTCTGAACTGGAAACCAACGTTTATTGATGAAGTTGTTCCGGTCAACGTGGAATCTGTTCGTGAACTAGCGGCATCGGGTGTGATGCTGACTTCCGATGAAAACGTTGTTCGCGTGGAAATGAACGTTCAGTACCGTGTGACTAATCCAGCCGCTTACCTGTATAGCGTAACAAGCCCTGATAACAGCCTGCGTCAGGCAACAGACAGCGCAGTTCGCGGGGTTATCGGCAAATACACTATGGATAAAATTTTGACTGAAGGTCGTACCATTGTACGTAGTGATACCCAGCGGGTACTGGAAGAAACGATTCGTCCATACAAAATGGGTATTACGCTGCTGGATGTCAACTTCCAGACTGCCCGTCCACCGGAAGAAGTAAAAGCGTCATTTGATGATGCGATTGCTGCCCGTGAAAATGAACAGCAGTACATTCGTGAGGCGGAAGCTTACGCTAATGAAGTTCAGCCACGTGCAAATGGTCAGGCTCAACGATTAATCGAAGATGCTAAGGCTTATAAAGCGCGTGTGGTACTGGAAGCGCAGGGTGAAGTGGCGAGTTTTGCCAAGATGCTGCCTGAATATAAAGCAGCACCGGAAATTACCCGTGAGCGTCTGTATATTGAAACTATGGAAAAAGTACTGAGTAATACCCGCAAAGTTATTGCTAATGAGAACAGTAATAACCTGATGGTTCTACCATTAGAGCAAATGTTCCGTAGCGATGCAGTCAGTGGTAAAACGGCCGTGGAAAGTCAGTCTGGTAATACATCTACTTCCAGCCCACGCATTACTCGCCCGACAGCACCCTTAAGTTCAAACCGCACAGATAATCTGCGTAACGATACTGTCAGAGTAGGGAGATAATAATCATGCGTAAGTCATTCATCGTTATTATTGTCGCTGTACTGGTGGCTTTGTATACCTCAGTGTTTGTTGTGCATGAAGGACAGCGCGGTATTGTTCTGCGTTTCAGCAAAGTTGCCCGTGACGCGGAAAATAAACCGATCGTTTATGCACCGGGTTTGCACTTTAAAGTGCCATTCATTGAAACAGTGAAAACACTTGATTCCCGTATCCAGACTATGGATATTCAGGCGGACCGTTTCCTGACCAGTGAAAACAAAGACCTGATTGTCGATTCTTACCTGAAATGGCGCATTATTGACTTCAGCCGTTACTATCTGGCTACCGGTAATGGTGATATTTCTCAGGCTGAGGTTCTGTTGAAGCGTAAGTTCAGTGACCGTTTGCGTTCTGAAATTGGTCGTCTGGATGTTCGCGGCATTGTGACTGATTCCCGCGGGAAACTGACTACCGATGTTCGTGACGCCCTGAACAAAGGGACGACTGACGGTGAAGCAGCAGCGACCAGTGAAGCTGATGATGCGATTGCATCAGCGGCGGCTCGTGTAGCGAAAGAAACTGCGGGTAAACAACTGGCTATTAACCCGAACAGTATGGCTGCTCTGGGGATTGAGGTTGTTGATGTGCGTATCAAACAGATTAACCTGCCATTGGAAGTTTCAGAAGCTATCTTCCAGCGTATGCGTGCAGAGCGTGAAGCGGTAGCCCGTCGTCACCGTTCTCAGGGTCAGGAAGAAGCAGAGAAATTGCGCGCAACATCGGATAAACAAGTGACTGAAACATTGGCAAGAGCGGAGCGTGAAGCCCGTACTTTGCGTGGTTCCGGTGATGCAGAAGCCGCTAAACTGTTTGCGGATGCATTCAGCAAAGATCCTGACTTCTATGCCTTTATCCGTAGCTTACGTGCTTACGAGACAAGCTTCAGTGAAGATGGGAAAGATGTTCTGGTGTTAAGCCCCGATACTGATTTCTTCCGTTATATGAAAGCACCTGAAAAACGTGCAGTTCAGCATTGATAGATGTTTGAATATCTAAGTAAGGCCCGCATCAGGCGGGCCTTGTCGTGTCAGGAGGTCAACAAAAATAACGGATGTGATAAAAATTACTGAAAGGTGCGGAATGAGATGTTAGAATCCATTTTTAAGCAACCGAGTGAATTTTGAAATGGGTAAGAACGTTGTCGTATTGGGCACCCAATGGGGTGACGAGGGCAAGGGCAAGATCGTCGACTTGCTGACTGAACGAGCTAAGTATGTTGTTCGTTATCAAGGGGGCCATAATGCTGGTCATACACTGGTTATCAACGGTGAAAAAACCGTTCTCCACCTAATCCCGTCGGGGATCTTGCGTGAAAATGTTATCAGCATCATCGCAAACGGAGTCGTATTAGCACCGGACGCGTTGATGAAAGAGATGAACGCGTTAGAGTCCCGAGGTGTTCCTGTCCGCGAGCGTTTGCTTATTTCAGAAGCCTGTCCGCTTATTCTTCCGTATCATGTTGCGTTAGATAATGCCCGCGAAAAAGCACGTGGCGCAAAAGCAATTGGTACAACCGGCCGCGGTATCGGCCCTGCGTATGAAGACAAAGTTGCACGTCGTGGCCTGCGCGTTGGTGATTTGTTTGATAAAGAAGTATTTGCGGTCAAGCTGAAAGAAATTATCGAATATCATAACTTCCAACTGGTTAACTATTACCAAGAGCCGGCGGTTGATTACCAGAAAACTCTGGACGAAATCATGGCTGTTGCCGATATTCTGACGGGTATGGTTGTTGACGTTTCTGACTTGCTGTATAAAGCAACTCAGAAAGGTGAGCGGGTTATGTTCGAAGGAGCACAAGGCACTCTGTTGGATATCGACCACGGTACCTATCCATACGTGACCTCTTCCAATACCACGGCGGGTGGCGTTGCAACAGGCTCCGGTTTAGGTCCACGCTATGTTGATTATGTCTTGGGGATTATCAAGGCTTACTCCACTCGTGTAGGTGCTGGCCCATTCCCAACTGAGCTGTTTGATGAAACTGGCAATTATCTGCGTGAAAAAGGCCAAGAGTTCGGTGCGACTACGGGGCGTAGTCGTCGTACTGGCTGGCTGGATATCATTGCTATCCGTCGCGCAGTACAAATCAACTCACTGTCTGGCTTCTGTATGACCAAACTGGACGTACTGGATGGTTTGAAAGAAGTCAAAATTTGTGTTGGTTACCGTATATCTGATGGTCATGTGGTTGAAACAACGCCTCTGGCTGCGGATGACTGGGAAGGTATTGAACCTGTTTATGAGACTATGCCTGGCTGGGACGAAAGTACTTTTGGTGTGAAAGAATACAGTAAATTGCCTCAGGCGGCACTGAATTATATCAAACGTGTAGAAGAGCTGACCGGCATTCCGGTTGATATTATTTCTACAGGCCCGGATCGTTCAGAAACGATGATTCTGCGTGATCCGTTTGATGCTTGATTGTGTCACATAATCAGGTAAAGCCGGGCCTTTCAGCCCGGTTTTTTGCTATTTATTATGGTCTTTTTTGCGTAACTACCAGATGATTAACATGATTTCGGCCAATTCAAGGTATATAAGTTGAACAAATACTTATTTTTTTAATTTGTTCTCGGATATATTAGTTTATATCTCATTATCCAGAGGTTGATGTGCAGTTAACGAGTTTTACAGATTATGGCTTGCGCGCGCTAATTTATATGGCTGCTTTACCGCAAAATCGGATGACCAGTATTTCCGAAGTTACTCGTGTTTATGGTGTTTCTCGTAACCACATGGTGAAAATTATTAACCAGTTGAGCCACTTAGGATTAGTGGATGCTCTTCGTGGTAAAAACGGCGGTATTCGTCTGGGTAAGCCAGCAAAGGATATTAGAATTGGTGATGTCGTTCGTGCTCTCGAACCATTATCATTGGTTAATTGTAGTCAAGAATCTTGCCATATTACCTCTGCATGTCGTCTGAAAGTGATATTAAATCAGGCAATAGAAACATTTTTGAATGAACTGGATAAGTATACTTTAGCTGATATGGTTGAAGATAATATCCCCCTTTATAAGCTGCTTCTGACCGAATGAAGAAATGGCGCAAACAGCCTGCTGATGACAACGGAGGAACCGCCATGTCACAAGATCCTTTTTTGGAGCGCGAAGCAGAAAAATACGAATCTCCTATTCCAAGCCGAGAATACATCTTAGACATTATTTCTAGACACACTGTACCGGTAAATCGCCAGGAACTGGCACGAGAGCTGAATCTGGCTAACGATGAGGAGCTTGAAGCGTTACGTCGTCGTTTACGGGCTATGGAACGTGATGGTCAACTGGTTTTCACGCGCCGTCAATGTTACGCCTTGCCGGAAAAACTGGATTTATTGAAAGGTACCGTCATTGGTCACAGGGATGGTTATGGTTTTCTACGGGTAGAAGGCCACAAAGATGATTTTTATCTCTCTGCCGAGCAGTTAAAAATGGCGATTCATGGTGATGTTGTGCTGGCACAGTCATTACATTCAGATCGCAAAGGGCGTAGTGAAGCGCGCATTGTCCGTGTGTTGGAACCTAAGACCAGCCAGATTGTTGGCCGCTATTTTATTGACTCCGGTATGGGTTTTGTTGTGCCGGATGATAGTCGTTTGAGCTTTGATATCCTGATCCCGAAAGATGAAAATAGTGGAGCCCGCATGGGGAACGTTGTTGTCGTTGAGTTGACTACACGTCCAGCGCGCCGTATAAAAGCTGTCGGTAAAATAGTTGAAGTACTGGGTGAAAAGATGGGAACGAACATGGCAGTGGAAATTGCCTTGCGTACTCATGAAATTCCGCACAGTTGGCCGCCACAGGTGGCAGACCAAGTGGCTATCCTGAATGAGCAGGTGCCGGAATCCGCGAAAGAAGGCCGCGTTGATCTGCGTGATTTGCCATTGGTGACAATCGATGGTGAAGATGCCCGTGACTTTGATGATGCCGTTTATTGTGAAAGAAAACGAAGTGGCGGCTGGCGTTTATGGGTTGCTATTGCCGACGTCAGTTACTATGTTCGCCCACAAACAGCATTGGATACAGAAGCACGCAACCGGAGTAACTCAGTTTACTTTCCTTCTCAGGTTATTCCCATGTTGCCTGAAGTGCTTTCCAATGGTCTCTGTTCTCTGAATCCGCAGGTTGACCGCCTTTGTATGGTGTGTGAGATGACGGTTTCAGAGCAGGGAAAATTGTCATCCTATAAATTTTACGAAGCAGTAATGAATTCTCACGCTCGCCTGACATATACCAAAGTATGGCGTATGTTGCAGGGTGATGAAGAGCTGCGTGAGCACTATAAACCGCTGGTTCAGCATCTTGAACATTTGCATGGTCTTTATCAGGCGTTGGAAAATGCCCGTGAACAGCGAGGGGCTATCTCCTTTGAGTCAGATGAAGCTAAGTTTATTTTTAACGCTGAACGCCGTATTGAGCGAATTGAGCCGGTTGCCCGCAATGATGCCCATAAACTGATTGAAGAGTGCATGATCCTGGCAAATATTGCTGCTGCGCGTTTCGTGGAGAAAAACAGCGAACCGGTGCTTTACCGCATTCATGATCGGCCAAGAGAAGAGAGCATTGTTAATCTGCGCTCTGTTTTCGGCGAATTGGGGTTAACTCTGCCAGGTGGTATGCAACCAACACCAAAGGATTATGCGCAACTGATGCATCAAGTGGCTGAACGTCCGGATCATGAGTTATTGCAAACCATGTTGCTGCGTTCAATGAAACAGGCAATTTATGATCCGGAAAACCGTGGTCATTTCGGTCTTTCCTTGAGTTCTTATGCGCACTTTACCTCACCTATCCGCCGTTATCCTGATTTGGTGCTGCATCGGGCGATTAAATATCTGCTGGTGAAACAACAAGGTGTTGTTGAACACTGTGGGACACCGACAGGTGGATGGCACAGCGATATGGAGCATATGCTGCAACTGGGCCAACATTGCTCGATGGCAGAGCGCCGCGCAGATGAAGCAACGAGAGACGTCGCCGATTGGCTTAAGTGTGACTTTATGCAGGATCAGGTGGGCAATACCTTTACTGGAATTATCACTAGTGTGACCGGTTTCGGCTTCTTTGTTCGTCTGAATGATCTGTTTATTGACGGTCTGGTACATGTTTCCACATTGAATAATGATTATTATCATTTCGATAATGTTGGTCAGCGTTTAATTGGTGAGTTTTCTGGTAAAACTTTCCGGTTAGGAGATGAAGTTGAAATCCGTGTGGACGCTGTCCATATGGATGAGCGTAACATTGATTTTAAACTGCTCTCCGTTAGCCGGGAAGCCCGAAATGTGGGTAAGACAGCGCGTGACAGGGCGAAAAAAGCAGAACCTGGCCGTAGTAACAGTAAGAAAGGACGTAGTCATAGCAAAGAGGCTAACGTTGAACCCGATGGCGCTTTCCATAAAAAGAAATCTGGGGATAAGCCTAAAGGAGACAAGAAAAGGGGTAAGAACCTTTCAGCCAAGACACAGAAAATTGCTGCTAAATTCAAAGCCAAACGGGCTAAGAAAAGCACAGATAAATAATCAAAGGGCTATCCTGTTTCTTCAGGATAGCCTGAATATTTTAGTCTCTTGAATACATTGAGCCTGATGGGTGGGTTTAGGTATGTCAGTGAAAATAAGAAGATTATGAGTGAAATTATCTACGGTATTCATGCCGTTAAAGCTTTACTGGAGCGCGATCCTCTGCGTTTTATGGAAGTTTATGTACTGAAAGGGCGCGAAGACCGCCGTCTGACACCACTGATTAATGAACTGGAAAATATCGGGGTGACGATCCAACTGGCAAATCGTCAGTGGTTGGATAATCAAACGGAAGGGGCTGTGCATCAGGGGATTATTGCTAAAGTGAAGCCAGGCCGTCAGTATCAGGAAAACGATCTGTCGGATTTGCTGGCACAAATAGAAACCCCTTTCTTGCTGGTGCTTGATGGTGTGACAGATCCACATAATCTGGGGGCTTGCCTGCGCAGTGCAGATGCAGCAGGTGTACATGCTGTCATTGTGCCCCGTGACCGTTCCGCCCAGCTTAATGCGACTGCGAAGAAAGTGGCATGTGGAGCCGCAGAAAGCGTACCGCTTATTCGTGTCACCAACCTTGCCCGTACTTTGCGTTTGTTACAGGAACACAATATTTGGGTGGTGGGTACAGCAGGAGAAGCCGACCATACGCTACATCAGAGCAAACTAACCGGCCCTATGGCGCTGGTGATGGGGGCTGAAGGGGAAGGTATGCGTCGTCTGACCCGCGAACACTGTGATGAATTGATGAGTATTCCAATGGCGGGTTCGGTCTCATCCCTGAACGTGTCTGTTGCCACGGGTATTTGCCTGTTTGAAGCAGTGCGTCAGCGGAGTTCGCAGTAACCCATAACATAAAGCGTTACCCGCTCCTTGAGTTTTTTATGTGGGGCGGGTATAGTTACGCGTCAAATTTTTCAGCCGCACTTAAACAAGTTCCTTGCCTCCACGGGCCGCGGTTGACCCTGACAGGAGGCTGAATAATCCGTAAGGAGCAATTCTAATGCGTCATTACGAAATCGTTTTTATGGTCCATCCTGACCAAAGCGAACAGGTTCCGGGCATGATCGAGCGTTACAGTGCGACTATCGCTAACGCGCAAGGTCAGATTCATCGTCTGGAAGACTGGGGCCGCCGTCAACTGGCTTATCCAATCAACAAACTGCACAAAGCTCATTACGTTCTGCTGAACGTTGAAGCACCGCAGGAAGCGATTGATGAGCTGGAAACTAACTTCCGCTTCAACGATGCCGTTATCCGCAGCATGATTATGCGCGTTAAGCACGCGGTAACTGAAGCATCTCCAATGGTTAAAGCCAAAGATGAGCGTCGCAGCCGCGATTACTCTATGGAAGACGCCGGCGTTGATGCTGAGGAAGCTGGGGATTCTGAAGAGTAATCACTGTGACAACTAATCGTTTGGTGCTTTCTGGCACAGTGTGCAAAGCCCCCATTCGAAAAGTCAGTCCTGCCGGTATTCCTCATTGCCAGTTTGTACTTGAGCATCGCTCACAGCAGCAGGAAGCCGGTCTGAGCAGGCAAGCATGGTGCAGAATGCCCGTTATTGCCAGCGGACAATTGTTACACGTTTTAACTCACAGTATAACGGTCGGCAGTCGATTAACCGTTTCAGGATTCATTAGTTGCCATCAAGGTCGCAATGGTCTTAACAAACTGGTTCTTCATGCCGAGCAGATTGAATTGATAGATTCTGGAGACTAGCCTAATGGCACGTTATTTCCGTCGTCGCAAGTTCTGCCGTTTCACCGCGGAAGGCGTTCAAGAGATTGATTATAAAGACATCGCTACGCTGAAAAACTACATCACCGAGAGTGGTAAAATTGTACCAAGCCGTATTACTGGCACCCGTGCAAAATACCAGCGTCAGCTCGCTCGTGCTATCAAGCGCGCGCGCTACCTGTCTTTGTTGCCTTACACTGATCGTCATCAGTAATTGGCACAGTCCATTAACGACTCTGAGAGGATAAGGTAATGCAAATTATTCTGCTTGATAAAGTAGCAAACCTGGGTAGCCTGGGTGATCAAGTTAACGTTAAACCGGGTTATGCCCGTAACTACTTAGTACCACAGGGTAAAGCTGTTCCTGCGACTAAGAAAAACATCGAATTCTTCGAAGCTCGCCGCGCTGAACTGGAAGCCAAACTGGCTGACGTTCTGGCAGCAGCGCAAGCTCGTGCTGAGAAAATCAGCGCACTGGGTTCCGTTACTATCGCTTCTAAAGCGGGTGATGAAGGTAAACTGTTCGGTTCTATCGGTACTCGCGATATTGCTGATGCAGTGATTGCCGCAGGTGTTGAAGTATCTAAAAGTGAAGTTCGTCTGCCTAATGGTGTTCTGCGTACTATTGGTGAACATGAAGTTAACTTCCAGGTACACAGCGACGTATTCGCGAAATTGAACGTTAACATTGTTGCTGAAGCTTAATCTCTGATTAACTGATGCTAACAAGTAAAAAACGCTGGCAATGCCAGCGTTTTTTATTGTTTCAACTCACTATTATCTCATTAGTTTATAAAGTTTCCGCAGGTAATTTATATTAAGCTGAATATTAATCTAATTTATTTTCCATTTGTTGTCTTTATTTTTAATTTATAGCGGTATGATTTCTCTTGCATATTTTCCTATAACTTTATCTTTTGGTTTTTTATGGTAAAAATGTAAATAATTGTCATGTTATAATCTAGGAGTGATTGATTTTATGCTCTTTATTATCTAATAATATGGCATTGTTAATCCGATTGTAATGGGCGATCTTTTATCGGATATTCTGACTTATTTTCTCATAAGTCTGGTTAATTACAGATATTATTATTTCATGATAATTTAATAATTTAATAATTTAATAATTTAATAATTTAATAATTTAATAATTTAATAATTTAATAATTTAATAATTTAATAATTTAATAATTTAATAATTTAATGATTTGTTTATAATGGTAATTTATTTCGTCTGATTTTATATAAAAATAGGGGGTAAATTAACGATGTATATTCTTATTGTTAAATGGTAATATCGAAAATTTATATGGGATTTTCTTTATATAACTGTCAGAGTTGACAGTAGACTTTCAGGTGTAAATTTATAATTATCAGTTGTGTTGATTAATCATTGTGTGAGAACACACACAGATGGGCTTGTTTTTAATAGGAATCAAATTATTTCTAAGAGTTATTTATAAAATAAATAATTTCATCAATGGATTAATAGATATATTAGATATAAAAGTACTTTATTTGTTAATAAAAATACCTTGTTATCACTGTATGTTCTTCACATTGACCCAAAAATGAGAGATAAAACGGATATGAAGCTAGGTAAAAATATATTACAAACTATAGGTAATACCCCTGTGGTTATGTTAGGTGGAAAATATACTAAAGGTGTTAATGTTTTTCTTAAAATGGAGAATATTAACCCCGGTGGGAGTATTAAAGACCGTATTGCCGTCGCCATGCTGGAAAAGGCGGAAGCCCAGGGAGAATTGAGACCAGGAATGGTGGTTATTGAGCCATCATCGGGTAATACTGCGATTGGTTTGGCAATGGCGTGTGCTGTTAAAGGTTACCGATTTATTGCTGTTTTAGACCGCATGGTGCCGGTAGCGAAACGCGATAAAATCAGAGCATTTGGCGCTGAAATTATTTTTCTGCCAGAGTTTGAAGCCGGAGTGGATACGGTTAAATATCGTATTGATTTAACCAAAGAGATCATAAAAGCCTATCCGAATGCGTTCAGTCCTATGCAATTTGAAAACCAGGTTAATCCTGATGAACATTATCATTCTACAGGGCGTGAGTTGTATGAAACTTTTGGCGATAATTTAACGGCTTGTTTTTCTACGGCAGGAAGTTGTGGAACCCTTACTGGGATTTCTCGTTATTTGAAAGAAAAAAATCCACAAATACGAATTTATGGTGTTGAACCTGTTGGATCAATTATTTTCGGTGGTGAGCCAGGAAAATATCTGGTACAGGGAGCGGGGTTGGCATTCATACCGACTATTCTCGATCGCAGCAACATCGATTTTACGTTGAAAGTTGCAGATATTGATGCATTCCGTATGGCAAGAAAATTGGCCAGAAATGAAGGTATTCTGATTGGTGGGACGGGAGCCTGTGCGGTGAGTGCTGCATTAGATCATCTGGACGATTTTAAACCTGGAGATAATATTGTTGTCATTATTCCTGATAGTGGAGAACGTTACATCGATACGATTTATAACAATACCTGGCTATTTGAAAATAATTTCTCGGAACTCATTGAAGAAAGTATGACTGAATCTGGGTTAGAAGAAATTATCACAAGCATGGGGTGCACACTAAATGAATTCTGATAGTGTTTTGGTGATTTACTATAATCGCCGCTACAATCCTCTTATAATAAGGAATCTTAAATCTAAATATAAAGAGGTTATTGCTCTTTATATTGATGAAGGACAAGTAAGAGACATTGAAGATATTGAGTTGGAGTGCATGGTTGCGGGTGCTGATAAGTTTATTTATAAAGATTATCGAACGCAATATGCTGAAAATTTTCTTTCAAAAGCAATAAAAGCCAACGCTATTTATCAACATGGTTATTTTCTCAGTGCGGCACTGTCCCGACCTGCAATTGCTGAAGCTGCCGTTGAGGTAGCCAATTCACTTAATATTAATTATATTGCACATCAATTCAGAGGTAATGATCAAGTCAGAATGGATATGAATATAGGCCTTCTGGATAAAATACCTATTGCTTCGTTGAGAGATTTTAAATACGATGAAAATAGCGTAAATAATTATGCTACCCAATATGGTATTCCTCAAGAATTTGGTTGTAATAATCCCTATTCTACCAGTGAAAATATATGGGGATTCAGTATCGAATGCGGGCCGTTGGAAGAGCCAGAAACATTGCTGCCTGACGATGTCAAAGAGAAATTATTTGAGCATGCATTCTCTGCTACTGAACCAATATTTCTGTCATTAGGTTTTGAGAATGGAATCCCTGTATCACTGGATGGTGAAAATAAATCATTAAATGAAATTATTGAAGTGTTAAATAAAATTGGTAAGAAGCTATCGATTGGCATTTTCGATATTGTTGAAGATGGTATTGTGGGTTTGAAAACGCGTGCAATTTATCAATCTCCTGCTGCACATATCTTAATTACCGCTCATCGTGATTTGGAACTCTACTGTAGTAATCGTAATGAAAACTGGTTTAAAGAAATCGTTGATAAAAAATGGGCTGAATTGGTTTATTCCGGTATTTGGCATGATCCATTATTAACGCATTTAAACCACTTTATTAATAGTATGAATCAGAATGTCAATGGCGAGGTCAAACTTGAATTAGGTTATAAATATGTCAATGTTTGCTCTCGTGCTTCAAAAAACAGCATTTATGATCATAATTTGGCGATATATAACTGTGGACATTTATATAGTCAAAATGATGTGGAAGGATTTGCAAAGATATTTAATATTCATACTAATCAAAGTGTTAAATCAAAAATGAGGAAAATATAATGATTAATGAATTATTAATGTGTAAACCGGATTTTTACGATATTGAATATGTTATTAATGATTGGATGGATCCTAATAATAAAGTTAATAAAAAATTAGCACAACAGCAGTGGGACTTTCTTTATGAACGACTGATCGAACGAGGTATTAGTATTCGCACTATCGATCCTGTTAATGGTTTGCCTGATATGACTTTTTCAGGAGATTGTGGCATGGTGCATAATAATAAGTTTCTTGCCAGTAATTTCCGGCACGCTGAACGTCAGGGAGAAAGTCAGTATTATATAGATTATCTGGAAGAGCTGGGTTATGAGATACATCGTGTTGATGAAGATATCTATTTTGAAGGGCTTGGAGATGTTATCTATTGGGGTCATGACATCATATTTGGTTATGGTCCTCGCTCAGATAAAGAAGCAATAAATACAATTCAGAAAGTATATCCAGAGCTTAAAGTTAAAGGCGAACTGCATATTCAGGACAATACTTTCTTCCATGTGGCTCTGGCATTTTCATTTATTGACAAAGATACTGTTATTTATTATCCGGAAGCATTTACTAAGGAAAGTCAAGATTATATTTCTGAAACATTTGAACGAAGGATCTCTATATCAGAGCATGATGCTAAAGAGTTATTTTCTTGTAATAATATTCCAGTAGGGAAAGATATTCTAATGCATGATTGTTCTATTGAGGTTGAACGCCAATTAAATAATTATGGTTATAATGTCGTCAAGTGTGATATGGGTGAGTTCTTAAAGAGCGGTGGTAGTTTACGCTGCCTGGTATTAAAAATAAATTAACCATAATGAGAGGGTGATAAGCCATGTATATATTAGGTTTAAATTCTGTTTACCATGAATCAGCCGTTTGTTTATTAAAAAATGGTGAAACTATTTTTGCCATTGAAGAAGAACGGTTAAATAGACGGAAACATGGGAAACCGGCAAATGTCGATAATTCTGATGAGCTGCCATTGGCTTCAATTGAAGCTGCATTAGATTTTGCTGGCATTAAGTTGGAAGACGTGAGTCATATAGGATTTTCTATTGATCCGATAGAACGAAGAAAGTCAGTTTTTATTGATGAAATCAAGGATGAGGGAAGTTGGGGAAGCGTATCGGGTGAATCAGTTTTCTATCGTAAAACGACTTCAGTACCAGAAATTTTGCAGTCGATGGGATTTCGTGGTCAGTTCCATTGGGTACCTCATCATACAGCTCATGCGGCATCTGCTTATTTTGTTTCGTCATTTGATAAAGCGCTAACGTTATCGCTTGATGGTATCGGAGAGGATAATACCGCTGGCGTCTATCTGGGCGATGGCAATAGCATTGAGAAAATTAAAACGATTGAATATCCTAATTCAATCGGGTTTATGTGGGAGAAATTAGCGGAATTCTTGGGTTTCTCAGTATACGATGCATGCAAAGTAATGGGAATGTCTGCCTATGGAACGCCTGAAAGCTTTATGCCGGCATTCCAACAATTAGTTAAGATTCATGAGAAAGGGGAGTTTACTATCGATAACACCATTCTCAATTTCCGTGGTAAAGATTTTGCTAAACTGGAATCTTTATTTGGCATTGAGAAAAGGGTTCCTGGTGGAGAAGTTGCACAGGAATATTATGATATTGCCGCCTCTCTTCAGGAAATAACTGATGAGATAGTGTTGAATATGGCTCGTTATCATTTACAGGAAACGGCAACGAATAAGCTTTGCCTTGCTGGTGGCGTGGCATTAAATTGCATAACAAATAAGCGGTTGTATGAAGAGTTGGATATTAAAGATATTTTTGTACAACCTGCCGCGCATGATGCGGGTACTGCTACGGGAGCCGCGTTATTTATTTGGCATCAGATTCTTGGAAATGAGCAACGCTATCCTCTGCCTCACACTTATTGGGGGCTTGAATATAGTGACGATGATTACCAGCGTAGTTTGAGCGCTCATGGTTTAGATTGGACATATGAAGAAAATATTCATGAGGTCGTCGCGGGCTTGCTGGCTGAAAATAATGTGATCGGTTGGTTCCAGGGGAGGATGGAATTTGGGCCGCGGGCACTGGGTAATCGTAGTTTGCTGGCAGATCCGAGAAATAAAGATATCCGGGATTTAATGAATCGTAAAATTAAGCATCGTGAAATGTTCAGGCCATTTGCGCCGAGTGTATTGCGTCAGCATGTCGCTGATTGGTTCCATGTTCGGAAAGAATTACCTGAAGCTGCAAAATATATGCTGTTGGCGATGGATGCTAAGGTCGATCAAGCATCGCAAATTCCAGCTGTCATTCACGCAGATGGTACTGCCAGAGTTCAGGTTGTAGATAGTGAATCAAATTCAGGTTATGCTCGGTTAATTGAGGAATTTTATCTGAAAACAGGTGTTCCTTTGTTGCTGAATACCTCTTATAACGACAGTGAACCGATCGTTTGTTCACCTGAGGATGCTATTAAAACTTTCATGAAAACAAATATTGATTATTTAGTTTTGGGGAATTATTTGATTAAATCGATTCATTAAATTTTGTGTAGTAAAAGTCTATCCCAGTAGGCGTAATTGATGAAATCAATTTGAGTATTGCCCAAACTCAAGTTCATAAATAAAATAGCCTAATGGGATAGACAATAAGGTTGAGGTAATACTAATGATACACAGGATCATACTGGCTCGGTTTTTTTCTGTTTTTTCAGAGGCATTTGTTATGTTTGCTGTGCCTGTATTAGTGTATACCTCAACTAATAGTGCTTCACTTTCATCTTTTGCTTTTGGGCTTGAACGGTTATTTCGAGTCATTTCACTTCCTATTTCTGGCTGGATGGGTGACAGGATGCATACATTAGTTATGTTATTCCTGAGTGATATCCTACGTTCATTGGTTTGTTTATTCCTTTTTATTTTTTCATTTATATATTCTGACAATAATATCGTATATGTCATTATTCCTCTCTCATGTGTTTTATCCTTTTTTAGTGGAGCGGGATATGTCAACCTTGAAAGTTTTGTTTCTAAAAACATTAATGCAATAGAGTTACCTTCTGTTAACTCTCGTTTGCAATTTGTTGAACAGTTTACCTATATTGCAGCCCCGGTGGTTGTGGGTGTGCTGGTTTATAAATTCAGCGTTTATGCCGTATTTGCATTTGCTTTTTTTCCTTTCCTGATTAGCAGTTTCATATGGTTTCAGCTACAAAGGAAAAATCAGATTGCAGAGCATGTTAATAGAGAAGGTTATAATCTGCCTGCGATATTTAAATTCCTGATGGGAAACCCGTCGCTGCTACGGGTTATTAGCCTGACATTTCTGATGAATGTGATGCAAGGGGCTATCTTGTCAACGGCTGTTTATGTTATCACCCGTATTTTTTCACAACCGGAAGAGGGGTATGCCCGGCTTTTGGCTTATGCAGGGGTGGTGAACTGTTGTGTATTTTTTGTTGCGCCGAAATTGTGCCGTATCTTTGATGTGCGTATCGTTGGTGTGACGGCTTTTCTTATTGCGTTATGTGGTCTGACATTATTCGCTACCGGTCCGTTATTCGTTATTTATACATTGGGTTTCTTGCTGGTCATTGGTTCGGAAGGTTGTTTCAATCTTTTTTCCCGCTCTTACCGGGCAAGCCTTATTCCGAAGAAGAATTTTTCTCAGTATCTCGGTGTTGTGCTTGTTTTGAATCAGATAGCGACACCTTTAACCAGTTTCATTTGTGCTAATTTACTGAACTATTTTTCCTACAATAGTATCTATTTGATATTCTCTGTATTTGTTTTATTGATGTTCGTCATTATTAATCCTTATCGTTCGCTTAAATTAAATTTGCATAATAGTTAATAATGGAGAAAATATGAGTTCGAAAAAATACTTGTTAGTACTTGATTATCTTCCGGCAAGACTGAATGAAATCGTTAATATTCGTGATTATATCCAGTATAATTATTCCCTTGAATTAGTTATTATTAGTGATATGTTGTCCGGTGAAGAGCAAAATATCACCCCATTTGTCTATCATATACCTGTACGGACAGAAAATTATGTTGATAGAGTAATAGGTGCTCTTTCTGAACTCGATATGACATGTGCCGGTATTCTTCCCTTTATGGATGCAGTGTCCGGGCATGCTGCTGTTATAGCGAATAAACTGAATGTTTATGGTGATGATCCTGAATTAAGTTTCGCGGGTATTGAGAAATCTCAGTTCCGTCAACAAGAAACCCGTATATTGCCACTGCTTGCGGCCCAACATATTAAAACCCCTAGATACAGTTTAATTAATGATATTAATGAACTGGAAGAGTTTTATGATTCTGTTCCGTATGGTGTAGTTATTAAACCTAATTGTGGCCGGGCAAATTTCGGGGTAGTGGCGATTAAAGATAGGCATAAAATCCCAACTGCTTTTGCTCAATCTGTTGCACAGTCTGGCGGCAAGCCAATTCTTGCAGAAGAACTTATTACTTTCGATACAGAATATTCTTACGATGGTATTGGTTGTATGGCTTTTTTAACGCAAAAAGTCTCTCAGAAAGGTGAATATCCTGTTGAAATAGGGCAAATAGTTCCCGCGCAATGTGATGGAAGGAATGCGATTGCATTACATAAAGCAGGGCAAGCAATTAACCTGATTTCAGGGCAGACTCTCGGCGCATTCCATAATGAGATTAAGCAAGATAGTAAAACGGGAGAAACCTTCCTAGTTGAAACTAACCGTAGACCAGCAGGTATGCGTATTTGGGATATGGCTAATTGGGTATATGGTATAAGTTTGCAGGAAATTTGGGTTGATCACTTAGTTAAAGGATTTAGTGATCGAATAATATTACCCGAAGCGAAGGGTAGAGCATTTTTGATTAATTTGCTGGCGGGTAAAGACGGGAAAATTAATGATAAATTTAGTAAGATAGAAGTAAATAAATTGTTGTTAGTATCTATTGATCATATTATGGTGAAATTACATTATGAAATTATTTCAATAAATATTAATTTGGAGCGAAATTCACTGGTTTATGAAGTGCCGAAGAGTAATAATGATTTTTGTGGTTATGTTTGTGTGCATGTTAATGATGAACATATCAAATGTGAATCCCTGATGAATGAAATTAATGATGCTTGGAGAAATATTTTGGAAAATTATATTTTATAATTTCATATAATTAGAGCCTCATTTTGGCTCTAATTATTATATGATCAGGTTATATGCTATTGCTTTAGCAACAGCAGCGACTTTATTGGGAACAACTAATTTCTCCATAACATTATTAATATGAAAATTGACTGTTCTTGTTGAAATTTCCAGTATATTGGCTATTTCAGCAGAGGTTTTTCCTTCACAAGTCCATCTTATTACTTCGACTTCTCTCGTGGATAGTGTCGGAACAATTATTTTATCCTTTTTATTTTTTAATTTATTGAATGTTTCCACGCATTCATTTGCCAATATGCCTAACATACCTGCTTTATTAAGTATCTCATTGTGAGAAATGGCACCTTCTTTTCTGGCGACTGAAAAAATTGATCTTTCTCCATGAGAGCCTTTGATTTTAATTGAAAGACTATTTTGAATTTCATCTATTTTTGACTTTTTAATCATAAAGTCAGTATCTTTTGATATTTTTTCATTGCAAATTGAAGGAATGGAAAAAGTATAATCACCATTCATTAGTTGGTCACTATCGTGATTATTGTTTTGATTATAATTGTTTGCTGTTTCTATGTTTAAATTGGTTATTAGAACATATTTCTTTGTTGTGAATGGATATTTTTCTTCCTGATAAATTGAGTAGAATTCAAAATCCAGATAATTTATCGCGTTTAATAATTTACTTTCTAACTCTAGCATGGTTTTGGATTTTTGAATTTCTGATAAAATCTCATTAAATGACGTATTCATAAGATTTTCCTCATTATATAATATTAGATGTAAAATTAATTTTATATCAATAATATTTTATTAATATAATCAATTGGAAGTAAAAATATTTTAAAAGAATTTGTTTGTATTATAACCTTTAAGAAATAAATATGCCACTTAGAGTTATATCGATTATCGAGTCTTATATATTTCGGCGAGACGTATCCTCCGGTGAATATCTTCGGTTTACCCTGCTACATAGCACTGTTATGCTTGCAGTCCTAATTTAATTTGATCACAGGTATTTTCATGGCAAAACTTTCTTTTGACTCTATCGAAGCACAAGCAAGTTATGGGGTTGGCTTACAAGTCGGTCAGCAATTACTGGAATCTGGTCTGCAAGGTCTGGAGCCTGAAGCATTGCTGGCAGGATTATGTGATGCGCTGGAAAGTCATTCTCCGGCGGTGCCGGTTGATATACTGCATCGTGCTTTACGTGAGATGCATGAGCGTGCAGACGGTGTGCGTCATGAACGCCAGCAGGCTATGGTAGAAGAGGGTCAGAAGTTTCTGGCAGAAAATGCTCAGCGTGATGGGATCAGTACGACAGAATCTGGTTTACAGTTCTCTGTACTAAAACAGGGTGATGGCGCAATTCCGGCCCGTACTGACCGGGTTCGTGTTCACTATACTGGTTGCCTGATTGATGGCACTGTATTTGACAGTTCAGTACAGCGTGGCGAACCTGCCGAATTCCCTGTGAATGGTGTGATTGCCGGATGGATCGAAGCATTAACCCTGATGCCTGTCGGTTCTAAATGGAAACTTTATATCCCATATGATTTGGCTTATGGTGAGCGTGGTGCCGGCGCATCGATTCCTCCATATAGCACACTGATTTTCGAAGTGGAATTACTGGATATTCTATAATTTTATCCAGAAATATGATTAAAAATAGCCGGTATATCCGGCTGTTTTTGTTTTGGTGATGGCAATAAAATTCTTACAATTCCGGCAGAAGATCGATTGATAATATAGTCTAAAATGATAACAGATAACTAACCGTAGAGGTGTATGATGCTAGAACAAGTCTGCCAACTGGCCCGGGAAGCTGGCGTGGCTATTATGGCAATTTATCAGGATGGACATCCCCTGAAAGTTGATCATAAACAGGATGATTCACCGGTTACTATTGCTGATATTGCGGCCCATAAAATAATTAAAGCCGGATTATCCCGTATCGCACCGGAAATTCCATTGTTGTCGGAAGAAGAACCGCCAGCCTGGGAGGAGAGGCGTGATTGGAAGCGCTATTGGTTAGTTGATCCGCTGGATGGAACCAAGGAATTTATTAATCGTAACGGTGAATTCACGGTTAATATTGCTCTGATTGATGAGGGCATTCCTGTGATGGGGGCGGTGTACGCGCCTGTACAGGATACGCTTTATTTCGGGCAAGGACGGCAGGCATGGAAAAAAACCTGTGGTGGTCAATGTTTGCCGATTAAAATTCGTGATGCTAATCCCCCAATGGTGGTAGTCAGCCGCTCTCATATGGATACAGAATTGGAGGATTATCTCAGTCAGTTAGGCGAACATCAGACGGTTTCTGTGGGTTCTTCATTAAAGTTCTGCCTAGTGGCCGAAGGAAAGGCGCAACTTTATCCCCGTTTTGGACCAACGCATGTCTGGGATACCGCCGCAGGCCATGCTGTGGCAATTGCGGCCGGTGCTCATGTAACAAACTGGAAAGGCCAGACTCTGGATTATACGCCTCGTGAATCATTCCTGAATCCGGGATTTAGAGTGACGATTTTTTAGCAAATAACGTCAGCTTTGCTTAAGGGCAGTAATTTCAGAATCACGTAAATTCAAGCCCGGCTTTTTTGGTTGGAAGGTATATACCAATAGATTTCAAGTTGCAGCGCGGCGGCAAGTGAACGCATCCCCAGGCGCATAGATAACGATGTGACTGGGGTAAGTGAAAGTCGCCAACAAAGCAGCAACTTGAAAGATGAAGGGTATAAACAATTAATTCCGACACAATCTTTCACAAAAAGCCTAGTTTGCTCCATATCCGTGGGTATATTTGGCGCTATAGTTGGAGGCCGATGAAGTTAAGCTGTTCTGGAGAAGAGAGCCAACACGTTACATTAGATCCCCCCCTTAACACATGACACACATTGGTTTACCTGAAACGGGTTCGGGGTGAATTTCTGCTTCAATGCTGAATACCCGCTGTAATAATTCCGGTGTCATAACCTCTTCGGGGGAGCCTTGGGCGATAATCTGCCCTTGCGAAAGCAGCACTAGGTGGTCACAGTACCGGCTGGCCTGATTGAGGTCGTGCAGTACCGTCACTACCGTTTTTCCTTCGCTGTTCAGTTCACGTAGTAGCTTCATCAATTCCACTTGATGATTGATATCCAGGTACGTAGTGGGTTCGTCAAGCAGTAGCACCGGCGTATCCTGGGCCAGAACCATCGCCAGAAAAGCACGTTGGCGTTGCCCGCCAGAAAGGTCTGTAACGCGTTTATCGGCAAGATGGCTAATCTGTGTTTTTTCCATTGCTTGTTGCACAAGACGATGATCATGAGATGCTAAACGCCCCCAGAACGTCAGCCAGGGGCTGCGTCCGTATGCAACCAGTTCACGGACGGCGATCCCCTCAGGTGTGAGAGGGTGTTGCGGCAAAAGCGCCAGATGTCTGGCGAGCTTGCGTGAGGAAAAGTGCGCCAAAGGTTCATTATTTATTGTTAACTTTCCAGATAATGGTGTTAATAGCCTTGAAAAGCATTTCAGTAATGTCGATTTCCCACAACCGTTGGGGCCGAGCAGTGCTGTGATTTTCCCAGTTGAAAGGGTAAGCGACAGGTCATTCAGAATGTATTTTTCCCCGTAGCCCGCAGATAACTTTTCTGTAGCCAGTTGCATTTAACGCGTCCTCACTAAAAGCCAGAAGAAATAAGGGGTGCCAATGATGGCGGTCAGTACGCCTGCTGGTAGCTCCATCGGTGGATCTAGGGTTCTTGCCAGCAAATCGGCTAGCAGCAGAACCTGCGCACCCGTAAGCATGGATGCTGGTATAAGCCAGCGATGCCGTCCTCCCACAAGCCTGCGAACGAGATGGGGTACCACGAGGCTGATAAAGCTAATCGGTCCGCAAACGGCGACGCATGTTGCGGCAAGTGCTACTGCCAGCATGAGTCCCCACGATTGTACGTGTAGGAGCGAAACGCCTAGTGTGCTGGCGCTGTCATCACCGAGTGCCAATAAATCTAAGTCGCGACAAAAGCGTAGACTGAACGGCATCAGTATCATCAATATCGGTAGAGCTATCGCCACAAACTGCCAGTCGCGTCCCCACAGACTGCCTGTCAGCCATAAAAGCGCGTTGTTGATATCCTGCGGACGTGAGAGTATCAGATAGTCGGTGATGCTTGTCCAGGTAGCTGAAAGTGCCACGCCAACCAGCGCAAGGCGCAGTGGCGAAGAAGGTCCGGCAATCGCTCGCAGCAGGATTAGCGCGGCTATTCCGCCGCCAAAAGCGAGCAGCGGAAGCCACAGTACTGGTAGAGAAGGGAAAAGGATCAGTGCGCTGATGGACGCCAGGCTTGCTGCATGATTTATCCCCAGTACATCGGGTGAGGCCAGTGGATTACGAACAATACCCTGGATCAGAACGCCGGAAAGTGCCAGTGCAGCGCCTACAGTGATGGCCAGTAAAATGCGCGGTAGGCGGTACTGCGTGAGCATAAAGTGGTGTTTGTCACTGGGTTGCCAGCCACTTATTAACGCTTCCCAGGGAAGCGGTTGTGCACCCATGCGTAGCGCCAGTACCAGTGTAACCGCTAGTAGCAACATCAAAAGTGAAATAACCTGACGATTCATGCTCGCCTCCTTGCCAGCCAGACAAAGCAGGGAGCACCAATCAGCGCCAGTACCGCGCCTGCCGGGAGTTCTCCTGGCCAGGCCAGCGCTCGGGCCAGTAAATCCGCAAGTAGCATAAATACGGCTCCCAGCAACATACACATTGGTAGTGCGCGGCGCAGATCATAGCCAACCCAGAAACGCGCCAGATGCGGCATCAGAAGGCCAATAAACATGACCGGTCCTGCAACACTGACACAGGCTCCCACCAGAATCAGTACCGCCAGATTGACGAAAATGCGCAGGTGTGTCAGGTTCACACCAAGCGTATGGGCACTCACATCGCCAGCGTTGAGCAGATTAAGCGATTTCGCCAACAACAAAACCACAGGTGCAGTGACTGCCACGAAAGGAAATAGTTGCCAGAATTCTGACCAACGGACATGAGAGACTCCACCCGCCAGCCAGTAGAAAATGCCGTAAGCATGATCTTCGGCAAGCAGTAGCGTAATGCGTGTTAGTGCCATACATAAGGCAGATAAAGCAATGCCCGCCAGAATCAGCTGGTTGCGATCGTATTTTTGCTGCCAGCTGCCACTTGCGGCCATCACCATCATCCAACTGATTCCACCGCCACAGGCCGCCACTAGGGAAATGGAATATCCGGCTAGAGGCGCTGGACTGAAAGCGCTGACCAGCGCTATTGCCAGCGCTGCACCACTGTTAATTCCCAGTAAGGAGGGTGAGGCCAGAGGATTATGGGTGAGCGTCTGGAGTAATGCACCGGCCAGCGCCAGCGCGGCGCCGAGCAAAATAGCAACCAGACTGCGTGGTAGTCGCAGATTGATGACCAGTGCTTCAGGCAGCGTCGGTGTATGACCTGGCACCAGCGCTTTGAGCGCACTGATAGCGGGAATCGGAATAGCGGAATAGCAAAACAGGCTTAACCAGAACGCGCTAAACAGTGCAATCAACGGTAATCCCCAGCGCCAGACGGGATGATAGCGGCGTCTCATGGTGTTTCGTTAACCGGCTGATGATGGAAGATTCTTACCGCATCACTGCCAATGTGTTCAGCGGCAAATATCCCGCGCATACGTGCCCAAGTGTTACTATCTACCGCTGCTATCTGATGTTTGTGCTGTGCTGTCATCATCTGCCACAGCGTGTCCTGCTGCCAGCGCTTCGCAATGCTTTCCTGGCGATAGTGGGCCACGATAAGCCAGTCAGGATTGAGTGCCAGCAATTGTTCAAGGCTGAGAGAAACCATTGCCGCGTGATTAACTGGCATGGGAACCTTCAACCCTAATGCGATTAAGACACTGCCGGTATAGGTGTCGCTGGAGTGCAGGTTAAATTGTTGTTCGCGCGAGGTGCCAAAAACCACACTGACACCTTGTGGCAACTGGCTGGCATAGCCTTTCATGCGTTTATGGTGCTCTGCCAGCCGTTTTTGCATCTCACGATCTTTCCCCATCACTTTGCCGATGATAGCGGCAGATTGCAGGTTTTCTTCATAGGTTTCGTTGCGGGACTTTAGCAGCAGGACGGGGGCGATGCCCTTGAGTGCCTGATAAATCCCTGCATGGCGGCGATTGTCCGCAATGATGAGATCCGGCTTCAACGCGCTGATCACTTCAAGGCTCGGCTGGGCGCGAGTGCCTATTGACTGCCAGGGCTTAATATGTTGGCGAACATCCGAGAGGATGCGCAGCGGATCGTTGTCATCGGCAATACCCACCGGGCTGATATTGATGGCGGCCAGCGCATCAACAAACGACAGTTCCAGCACGACCACGCGTTTAGGAACAGTATTGAGGGTGAAACTACCTTGCTCATCCTGCACCGTGACGGCAAGGGCACGGGTCAGGCTGGTGGAGAAGAGCAAAGCGATAAACATAATGCGGATCAGTGCAGACATAACTGAGCTCCAGAAATAGCAAAGCCGGGCAATGGCCCGGCGAAAGGGTTAACGTAGCATCAGAACTTCAGCGAACCTTGCATATAGAATATGCGCGGCTGCCCGGCGTAGATGCCTTTATTGTTATCATCATAGGAGCGGGTGTAATACTCGTGGTCGAAAATGTTTTTCACCCCAAAGCCTAGAGTCAGATTGGCCATTTTTGGGCCGAAGTCATACGCCATGCGCGCATCCCACAGCATAAAGCCTGGAATGCGGCCGGTGCTGCCATCGGCACTTTCCTGTACGGTGTTAACGTTATCGGCAAATTGGCTAGACTGGAATTCGCTGTTGAGGTTGAAGGTCCAACTGCCAGGTTTGTAATCCATGCCAAGTGTACCTTTATGTCTCGGTGAGAATGGCACTTGATTCCCGTAGGTATCGCCTTTTTCGCGAATTTCTGCGTTCACATATGTGTAGTTGGCGTAAACCGAAACGTTCTCCAGTTTAGGCGTAAGCTCGGAAAGATTGTAACGTGCCTGAGTTTCCAACCCAGTGTGTCGGGTTTTTCCACGTGCCGTAACCGTATCGTTGGTCTGGTTGGAGTCGTACTGATTGTTGAAGTTAATCAGGAACAGCCCCATTTCCGCAGTCAGAGCGCCGTCGTCGTAGCGGGTTCCGACTTCCCAGGTTCGTGCTTTTTCCGGTTCTACATTGCCGCTCCGCACAGCTTTACCAATCTGGCTGTACTGTACGGTACCGAATGAGCTTTCCGTATTGGCATAAAGATTCCAGCTGTCAGTAACGTGATAAAGAACGTTGAGTGCAGGCAGCGGCGCATTGTAGCTTACTTCTTGGCGGGTGCCTTTCAGGTTGTTGTTTTGGATGGATTTGATATGTTCGAATCGTATCCCTGGAGTGATGGTCCAGTTGCCGATATCAATGCGGTCGTCAATGTACCAAGCATGAGCCTCGGTGCCAGAGCGGGTATTACGGTCATAAGGGCTCGATGTGCTGGGTAATTCGCCGCTGCTGGTGGCGGTGTAGTAACGCATTTCGTGACTGGCTTCATTCACGTAACGGTAGCCAATTCCTACTTCATGGGCTGAAGGCCCTAAATTGAAGAGCTGGCTATAGCGCGGTTCGATGCTGCGCACCCAGTATTCCCGTGGGGAAAGGGTAATGCGTTTGCCCTGCTCAAGATAACCGCTGCGTAAGGTATGGGTATATAAGCTCTGAATATTGAATTTGTGCTGCTGGTCGGGCTGATACTGATAGCTGAGGCTTGCGAGCTGACGGCGGCCCCAGAAGCGATCATATGAGCGAGTGGATTGCCAGCGATTGGCATCATAATCGGCGCGTGAAAGACCTCCGGGCATATCCGCACTGCCATCATAATATTGCAGCAGGCTGTTGAAGGTGTGCACTTCATTGGGTGCATAGCGGCTTTTGAGCATCATGTCGTCAATGTGCGTGGCGCTGTGCTCGCGCCAGTCGCTACCTCGTGTACCGGAGTAGAGAAGCGCCGTGCCGAAACCGTTATCTGCCGTACCTCCAATCATCAGATTATGGGTTTCTTTTGGATTATTTTGTGACGATGTGGGGCTAAGCTGGCCTTCTACGCTTGCCTCAATACCAAAATCCTGTGGGATAGCGCGAGTCACGAAATTCACCACACCCCCTACGCTTTGTGGTCCGTAGCGCACAGCGCCGCCGCCGCGTACCACGTCTACTGCGTCCATGTTGCCAAGAGATACTGGCGCCAACGATAGCTGTGGCTGACCGTAAGGCGCGTAGGGGACCGGAATGCCATCCATCAGAACCGTAGAGCGGCTGGCAAGACGCGGGTTCAGGCCACGAATGCCGAAGTTCATCGCCAGGTCGTGACTGCCGGTACCGTTGTTTTCCGGTGCGCTGACGCCAGGAATGCGGTTTAGCACTTCACGCATTGTTGTTGCGCCTGTTTTGGCAAAATCCTCACGGCGGATGACATCGCGTGCGCCTGCATGTTCAAATACGTCAGTTTCACGTGCACTGCCTAGCCAGTCGCCTATCACGGTCATCGAGTCTTTCGGCGTGACAGAAGCGGGTTCGAGTGTGAACGTGTTATCACCCAACGTTTTCGCCTGTAAATCAGTACCGGCCAGTAAGGTGTTCAGCCCATCGGTGATGGAGTAATCGCCGTGTAGGCCGCTACTTTGTTTGCCGCGCGTTAAGCTGGCATCTACCGAAAAGGTAATACCTGCGCGGGTGGAATACTGATTGAGAACTTTATCCAGTTCGCCTGCATTAATGTCATAGTGTGCGCTAGCTGGTGCCACCGAAGCATACGTGATCCCCGAGGTTAGGCAAGCCGCCGGTAACAGGCTCAAATGAATCGCCAGTACCAGTGGTGTTGTTTTGTGAAGCGCACGTAGTGGCTGTGCACGTAAAGGCGTCATAACGTCTCCATAATCATTTTGTGGCTGTATTCACTTATAAGTCGAATGAAGAGGTAAAAAGGGACAATCGAAAATGATTATTTTTACGTTAATGATTTTTATGCGGGCAGAACATTCACCCAGTAACGGGTAATATATTGAATCTTAACGGGAAGTGTTTTTTCTATGACGGTTAATACCGTATCGGTATTTTTTATCGGGAAAGTGCCGCTTAACCGTAGTGAGGCGACAGTTGGGTCGCAGCGTAATACGCCGTTGCGATAGCGGGCGAGGGTCGCTATCACTTCACTCAGTGGTTTGTCGCTGAAGCTTAATATACCCTGCGTCCACGCGCTGTCTTCGGCGATTGCCGTTGTCAGTTCGCTAAAATTGGTGGCGCTGAATCTTAAGCTTTCACCCTGACGCACAATATATTTGCGGTCAGCATCGGTCAGTATCACCTCTACGGCATGCTGCTGCACGCTAACTAGCGTGGTATTGCCTTCCTGACGAACCGTAAATTGGGTACCCAATGCGGTCAATTGTGCCTGGCGGGTTTGTACGCGTAATAACCTTGTTTCAGCATCGTGCCCGGTAGTGATGGCAATTTCGCCATACCAGAGATGCACCAGACGTTGCTCAGGGTCAAAATGGACATCTACTGCGCTGTCAGTATTGAGTGTAAGCAGTGTGCCATCGCTCAGTCGATGATGCTGAATGTCCCCTTTAACAGTACGGTAATCGGCTCGCAGACCCTCTCCCGCTTCTGAATACCACAGTTGCCAGATACCACTCACTCCTAGTAGCAACAGCACGCTTTTCATCATTTTGCGGCGTGACAGGTGCGTTTCCTGAAGTGTGCGGCTTGCCACATCGCCTGGCACCACAAGCATTTGGTTACGCAGATTTTCCACCTGTTGCCACGCCCACTGATTATCCTGATGCTGTTCGTACCAATGTTGCCATTTTTCGGTTTGCCGTGGGCTTGCTTGATCGCTACTCAGTACGGCATACCAGTGTGATGCTGATTTTAGGGCCTGGAGACGAGAATTGGTCAACGTAGTATTCATATCAGAGTCCATGCTCCAGGCGAAACAGCAAGCAATGTTCGGTGGCTTTAGCCATATATTTTTTCACGGAACTGACAGACACATTAAGACGTGAAGCGATGTCGCTGTAGGTCAGACTTTCAAGCTGAGACAGTAAAAACGTTTGGCGCATTTTGCTGCTCAGGCCATCGATCATCTGGTCGATTTGTTGGAGCGTCTCAAGTTGACATTGACGAATTTCTGGCGAGGGTATAAGTGCCTCAGGCTGTTGCGCAAGCAGTTCCAGATAGGCTTTTTCCAGAGCGTTGCGGCGAAACAGATCGATCATCACCCTTTTGGCGATAGTGCAGAGGAAGGATTTTGGGTCGCGAATTGTCTGTAGCGAGTCACTGGTTATCACGCGGAGGAAGGTATCCTGCGCTACGTCGTCGGCGTCAAAGGACGATTGCAGTTTGCGTGTGAGCCAGTTTTTCAGCCAGCCGTGATGCGCGCCGTAAAACGATTCAAGCGCCAGCTCAGCGGAAACAACAATGTAGTCAGACATAGCTTTATAATATCAAAAGTTAATAATCACGGTATCATCTTAATGTGAGAATGGTAATCATTACAATTGTTCTTGAAGGTTTTTATTTCATGTTAACGTGATGTCGAGTAGGTGTGGTCGCACGACTTGTCGCTATTTCCTAAGATGTTGGAGTGCAAACACTGTTTTGTCAGATTTCGGTACCCATACGTATTCCACCCAATTTGATCACTGATTCTATTTTCGTAACAACATGAAAGTAAAAGCTTTATCGCTCTGGGATAGAATAATGTTACGGGAGCGTTTTTTGATAGAAATGGTTGTTGGTCAACTCAAAAATATTTCTCAGATAGAACATTCAAGGCATCGTAGCCTATTCAGTTTTTATTGGAGATGGTGTCGGAATTAATAGCTTACACCGTCCAACTAAAAACGCCGAGCTTGAATTTACGTGATTCTGAAAATTTGCTGCTCTTAAGCAAAGCTTAAATAAGCTACTTTTCAGTAGGGCGGTGGTGATAAGGACAAACCGAAATATATCCGCAAGCCGTTATCACCACTGATGTTTTTACTGTAATTCTTTACGAACTAATTCAATTACCTGTTTGATTTCGTTGCTGTTTAACTTACCTTCTTTGGCAAACTTCGCGACGCCATTTTTATCCAAGACAACAATGGCAGAATTTTTGGGTTCCAACTGCCAGGTTTTCTTGACGACACCATTGCTGTCAGCGATAAATTGGGACCAAGGAAACTCTTTTTTACTGTCTTCAATACTGCTGCGGACAAATGGCCCGGAACCAAATATGGCATCATTAACATTGATGATGGTGGTTGTTTGGTATTTCTCTTTTGAAAAATCAGCACGTTTTATTTCTTCTATCAGCGGAGCATTCAGTTCTTTTGCTGCACTACGACCTGCAATATGTTGTATGACTCTCACTTTTCCGATCAGTTTTCCACTATCCCAATTTTGGTAGCTAAACTTATTATTGTTGAGTAACAACTCACCTTTATCAGAAACACTGACCACAGGAACCTTTTGTTCCAGGTTAATGTTGTGAGCGAATGCCAGAGCAGGAGAACAAAGTAGCGCAGCATATAACATAAAATTCTTGATCATAATTTTTCCTTTGTAAGTGAATGTGACGATGCACGGGTCTTTAGCATAGCGGTTATCCGTTGATTTATCTCTTTAAAGAAGATCAATTTTTTAACATTAAGTAAGAGATAAATTTACATAGTTATGCATATCTAAATATCTGTCATTTTATGTAAAGTCAGTGCATAAAATTAAAAATGGGGGGAACAAAATCCGATAAATTAAGTCTACTATTCTACATAACGGTGTGGTGCATGGAGCTGGTTCACCAAACGTAACCGTAAGAAGCATAGGAGGAAAAAAGCAGAGATGAAAATTTTTCACCGATATAACCCACTGAAAATTGCTCTCTACGTTAAAACTTTATTCCGTGGACGTTTATACATTAAAGATATGGGGGCTTTTGAATTCGACTGCGGCAAAATTTTACCACCGAAGGTGAGAGACAAGCGCCATTTCAGTGTGATGAGTGAAGTTAATCAACAGGTGCTGCGTTTACAGGCTGAAATAGGATAGATAACGAAAATAGCCGCAAGCAGTATACTGAATAATCTGCGCCACAAATAAGTGGCGCTTAATATGAGAAGATTAAACGGCCTCAGTTCAAAAATAGGCCGTTTTTATTTATCGTCACTGATGGTTGGGTTGTGAGCGGGAGCCGTGGTGGGGGTGTCAGTGATTTTTGTGACTAATAGCTGATCGATTTTGTAGTTATCAATATCGACAACTTCGAACTTATAACCAGCAAATTTGACCGAATCAGTACGTTTTGGAATTTTCCGCAACCTGAACATCATAAAGCCTGCGATGGTTTCGTAGTTACTGGAATCATGGAAATCATCAATATCCAGTACCCGCTGTACATCATCAATCGGTGTTCCGCCTTCGACCAGCCATGAATTTTCGTCTCGGACGACAATCTGTTCTTCTTGCCCCTGACCAACTAAATCACCCATTAGGGTGGTCATAACATCATTGAGGGTAATTACACCCATTACTAGCGCGTATTCATTCAGGATAATAGCGAAATCTTCGCCGGCAGCTTTAAAGCTTTCCAAGGCATCTGAAAGCGTTAAGGTATCTGGAATGATCAGCGCGTTGCGGATCTGGACACCTTTATTGAAGCTCAGGCTCTGACCACTCAGGACTTGGTTCAGCAGATCTTTGGAATCCACATAACCGATAACATGATCAATATCTCCGTCACATATCAGATACTTGGAGTGTGGTTGGGTGGAAATCTGTTGTTTGATACTTTCTTCACTTTCATTCTTATCAAAGTAGACGACGCTTTCCCGTGAGGTCATGGCAGAAGGAACGGTACGGGATTCGAGTTCGAACACGTTTTCAATCAGCTCATGCTCTTGTTTACGTAGGATACCAGCAACAGCCCCTGCTTCTACAACCGCGAAAATATCATCAGATGTGATGTCTTCATTACGCGCCATCGGAATTTTAAAGATCTTAAAGATAAGATCAGCCAGTCCATTAAATAACCAAACTAATGGGCGGAAAATTGCCAGACAGAAACGCATTGGATTAACGATTTTCACCGCGATAGCTTCTGGTTTGATCATGCCGATACGCTTTGGTGTTAGGTCAGCAAGCAAAATAAATGCACTGGTCACAATGATGAATGAACAGATAAAGCCGAGTTGTTCTGCCCATTCTGGTCGCATAAATTGAATGAAAAAAGCTTTCAGTGAAGGAGAGAATGCCGATTCACCGACAACACCTGCCAAAATGGCGACTGCGTTCAGGCCGATTTGCACAACGGTAAAAAACATCCCTGGAGATTCTTGTAATTTGAGAACATGAGCTGCGTTGACATTACCTTCATCTGTCATCAGTTTTAATTTGATTCGCCTTGAGGCGGCAAGAGAAATTTCAGATAACGAAAAAAAGGCGCTGATCGCGCACAATAAAAGCACCACTAATAGACTGTTTAGCATAAGGTATCCGTGTTTTACCTCCGGTGATAGGGTAGGTTATCGTTGAAAGAACACCGGAGGAAACAATAAAAATCATATAAAATAAAAAGTTGCAATAAATGCTTAGAAAGCTATTGATTAGTGTATTAATTATAACATCAGTTTAGATGAGCCGGCTAGTTTTTGCTCATTTGGGGTAGGCAAATGCCAATACCGCCTAACCCGCAATACCCCTCAGGATTTTTAAACAGATACTGCTGGTGATAGTCTTCAGCAAAATAGAATGGCCCTGCTTCTGTGATCTCGGTTGTAACAGGTCGGTTATCTTCTTGCTGTTGCATGGCTTTTTGGAAGCGTTCACGGCTGGCTAATGCCAGTTCATGTTGCAGAGGTGACACAGTATAAATCGCGGAACGATACTGAGTACCAATATCCCCTCCCTGACGCATTCCTTGAGCCGGGTCGTGGTTTTCCCAGAAAAGTTTTAACAGGTTTTCGTAACTATTTTTTGCCGGATCATAAACAATTCTGACAACCTCGGTGTGACCGGTCTGGCCGCTACAGACTTCTTCATAAGTTGGATTTAGTGTTGTACCACCGCTGTAACCCGCAGAGGTCGTGTAAATATCAGGTTGTTGCCAGAACAGCCGTTCTACGCCCCAAAAGCATCCCATACCAAAATAGGCAACTTCCATATTGGCTGGAACAGGCTCTATTGTATGATTGGTGACAGTATGGTTAGGTGAAATCTTAAGTGGTTCAGCTCTTCCTGGTAATGTACTTTGAGGATCAATAGATGGGGTTTTACTCGCTGATGTTGGCACAATTCCCTCCTGTAATTATTAAGTTTTCAGATATTGATAGATTGTATATATTATAAACTTTACTCAAGATTAATTTTATTATAGTCAAATTATTCCGATTAGGTTAGGAGTTCGCGTGTCAAGATACCCCATTTTATGTTTTCTTTGTGTGTCTATCGCAACTCCCATCGCTCATAGTGCTAGTCTTCGCCTAAAAATAGAAGGATTAACTGGCAGTTTAGAAAAAAATGCCCGAGTTCATCTTTCCACTATCAGTACTGACGAAGTTGCGGCAGATGGTCGTTTCCGCTCTCGTGTAGATAAAGCGATTCGTGAAGGTCTGCGTCCCCTTGGTTATTATGAACCCATTATCGAATTTACCTATCAGGAAAATAAACCCCCCGCTCGTTCGGTATTAACAGCAAAAGTCACGGCCGGTGAACCTGTACGGATTGCCGGTGTTAATGTTGTTTTGGAAGGTGGGGCTAAGGCAGATAGAGATTATGCCAAACTGGTTAAAAGCAAAAGCCCGAAAAAAGGGACAATTCTTAATCATGGTGGATATGAAAGGTTTAAAGGCTCTTTAACCGGGCTTGCTATTAGAAAAGGTTATTTTGACGCCGTAATGAAAAAGAGCCAATTGGGTGTTGCTAAAGAGCGGCATGAAGCATTTTGGGATTTTAATTTTAACAGCGGTGAGCGTTATCACTTTGGTCAGATATATTATCGTGGTTCACAAATTCGTGAAGATTATCTGAGTCACTTGGTGCCGTTCAAAGAAGGGGATTTGTATACCTCGGAACAATTGGCCGAATTCAATCGGCGGCTGGCAGAAACGGGTTGGTTTAATTCAGCACTGGTGACACCTGATTTTAATGCCGCCCGAAAAAGTGGCAATAAGACTCTCCCTCTTGATGCGGTATTAACACCACGTTCCAAAAACTATGTTGAATTAGGTGGGGGTTATGGAACAGATGTTGGGCCACGGGTAAAAGCTAAGTGGACAAAACCGTGGCTGAATTCTCGTGGACATAGCCTTGGCACGAGTATCAACCTTTCTGCACCTGAACAGGTGATTGATGCTACCTATAAAATGCCGCTGAAAGCGAATCCGCTGGAGCAATATTATGCGTTGCAGACCGGTTATAAACGTAAGGATGTCAACGATACCGTATCAGATACTGCGACGGTGAACCTTTCCCGTAACTGGGATCTTTCAACTGGTTGGCAGTATGGGATCAATATGCGCTGGAGCCTCAGCCACTTTACTCAAGCTAATATCACGAATACTGCTATGTTGTTGTATCCGGGAGTGAATGTGAGTCGTATCCGCCAACGTGGGGGTACGATGCCTTATTGGGGCGATAGCCAGCGTTATTCCATTGATATTTCTGATACCCTTTGGGGTTCTGATGTGGATTTCCTGGTATTACAGGCGCAAAACGTTTGGATCAGAACTTACTGGGATAACCATCGTTTTGTTGCCCGGGGTAATTTGGGTTGGATAGAAACCAATGAGTTCCAGAAAGTCCCTCCTGATTTACGTTTCTTTGCCGGTGGTGATCGCAGTGTCCGTGGCTACCAATATCAGAAAATTTCTCCCAAAGACGATAAAGGAAAATTGACTGGGGCATCCATGCTGATCGTGGGTTCGCTTGAGTATCAATATAACGTAACGGGTGATTGGTGGAGTGCTGTTTTTGTTGATACCGGTGAAGCAGTCAATGATGTTAGAAGGAGCAATTTCAAAACTGGCGCAGGTGTTGGTGTGCGTTGGGCTTCTCCTGTCGGACCCATTAAGTTTGACCTGGCCAGGCCTATAGGGGATTCGGAATCCCGTAATATCCAGTTTTACATCGGGTTAGGATCTGAATTATGAGATGGATTAAGAAGGTCAGTATTGCTTTTTTACTGATTATTACGCTGTTAGTTATTGCTGTTGCCGGATTGGTAGGAACGCAATCTGGCCTGCATACTATGATCAACAGTGCCGTCCGTTGGGTGCCGGGGTTGGATATCACCGGAGTTAGTGGTGGCTGGCGTGATTTGACCCTGAAAGGTATCAGGTACCAGATGCCCGGTGTTGATGTTAATGTGAATCAACTCCACCTTTCACTGCGTCTTTCCTGTCTTAAAAATAGTCAGTTATGTATTAATGCATTGACGGCAGAAGGCGTAAAAGTGGTGATTAACACCAAACAATTATCCCCTGCGAGAGAACCATCGCCAGAATCAGCGCCTCTGACGGAACTGGAGACGCCATATCCGATTTTACTTAACTTGTTATCTGTTAAAAATGCCGCAGTCACCGTAGATAATAGGGTATTTGCCCTTGATGAATTCAGGACCGCAGCGGAGTGGCAGCAAAAGGCGTTAATTTTTAAGCCAACGAAAATCAATGGATTGCTGGTGGGATTGCCAAAAACGACTCCTGAGCAATTGAAAACAGCGGAAGTAGCAGAGAAAGCAAAACGGGAAGTTGAACCGGAAAAGTCGTTGGGAGAAATCCTGAAAACATTGTTTTCTCAGCCGCTATTGGCAACGTTACCGGAAGTGCCTATTCCATTGGATATTACTGTTGAAGAGATCAGGGGTAAGCAATTACGGCTGACCGGTGATACCAATATCACAATCAATGACTTATTACTGCAAATCAGTAATCAGGGGCAGCAGATTCAGCTCGATAAATTGAATGTAAAGGCACCGGAAGGTTCTTTAGCCGTTCATGGTTCCGCGACTTTGGCGCAGCAATGGCCGGTAAAACTGTCAATAAAAGGTGAGATAGATCAGCAAGAGATTCAAGGACAAAAAGTTGACTTGACGCTTAATGGGGCCTTGCTGGAGCAGCTCAACTTAATTCTGAATTTGTCTGGCCCTGTCAGAGCTAAAATTGATGCTCAGGTGGAACTGGCTAAGGTCGGTTTGCCAGTGCGTATGACGCTTGAAAGCCAGCAACTGAGTTGGCCTTTGGCGGGGGAGCCTGAATATCAGCTTGATAATGTAAAAATGCGCCTGAATGGTAAAACGAGTGGTTATGATGTGTCATTGCGTTCAGGTATTAAAGGTAATGAAATTCCATCGGCATTATTGGTGCTGGATGCTAAAGGTAATGAAGAACGCTTTAAGTTGACCCGCTTGCGCTTGTCTGCTTTGCAGGGAAGAACTGAACTGGTCGGTGTGGCCGATTGGAGTAAGGCGGTTAGTTGGAATGCGGTGTTGACACTCTCTGGAATCAATACTGCTAAACAGTGGCCGGAATGGCCAGCCGAAATAGAGGGGAAAATAGTGACTCGTGGCAGTTTGCACGGTGGTAGCTGGCAGCTCCGAATCCCAGAAATAACGCTTGATGGTAATGTAAAACAGAACTTGATAAAAGCCAGGGGTAAGATTTCGGGTAATGCGGCTGGTCAGTGGAATATTCCTCAATTTGAGCTGGCTTTGGGGCGTAATAAAATCAACCTCCAGGGACAGTTGTTCAAACAGTGGCAACTTGATGGCGATATCAAAGCACCGAGGTTGGATGGCTTATTACCGGGGCTTGGCGGTGTCGTTAATGGGACGCTGAAACTGCGTGGTAATATGCAAGCGCCTCAAATTCTGGCTGATCTGAATGCTAATGGGTTGAAATGGCAGGATTTGCGCATTGATAGTGTGAATGTGAAGGGAGATGTACGTTCTGCTGCGCAGATCCAGGGCGATCTTGCTATCAAAGTCGGTCAGTTGAAACAGGCTGATTTAATCGTTCGTAGTTTGACGCTGAATGCTAAGGGCAATGAAAAACAACATAATTTGCAACTGAAGGTCGATGGTGAGCCGGTTGCTGGTCAACTTGCGCTTAATGGTAGTTTTGATCGCAAGCAACAACGATGGAAAGGCAGTATTAATAATACCCGTTTTGATACTCCGGTTGGCGAATGGCGTTTAACTAAAGCTATTACTATTGATTATCTCAATCAGCAGCAGAAAGTCACTGTGGGTACTCATTGCTGGTTGAATCCACATGCACAGCTCTGCGTACCGAAACCCATTGAAGCCGGTGCCAGCGGTAGTGCATCTGTTATTCTTGATCGTTTTGATCTTGCTATGATTCAGCCATTACTGGGGCCTGAAACACATTTGAAAGGTGTATTCAGTGGTAATGCTAATGTTAAATGGAGTGCTGGAGGTGGATTGCCTCAGGCCAACGTTAATTTGCGTGGTGATGCGGTGCAGGTTAAGCAAGTGATTGATGGCATCGCATTACCTGTAGATTTTCAAACCCTGACACTCAATGCAGGCCTGAAGAATGGGGCCGCAGAGCTGAATGGGTTGTTTAAAATTATGGGAAATGGTCAGTTTAACGGTGCGGTACAGATTGCTGATCTTGAAGGGCGTCGCAAACTATCGGGCAATATCGTTATTCAGGATATTTCACTGGCGTTGATCGAACCGATTCTTGGAAAAGGTGATAAAGCAGAAGGTCATTTGAACGCTAACTTGCGTCTGGGCGGAAATGCCAAAAATCCATTACTGTTTGGTCGGTTGAACCTGAGCGCACTGCAAGCTTCGGGTCATTGGATTCCATTTGATATTACTCAAGGGCAACTTGGTGTAAATTTTGATGGAATACGTTCCGATCTTGAGGGTGTTATCAAAACGCCGAAGGGGCAACTTAACCTGAATGGTGATGCTGACTGGCGTAATTTGGATGCGTGGCATGCAAAAATCGCTGCTCACGGTGATAAATTGAGGGTAACTTTTCCACCAATGGTGAAAATTGATGTCAGCCCTGCTCTGGTGTTTGAGGCTTCTCCTCAGTTACTGAAATTGGATGGTAATGTTGCTATTCCCTGGGCGCGTATTACAGTTAAAGAACTACCCGAATCGGCTGTAGAGGCGTCATCGGATGAGATTATGTTGGGTGAGAATCTTCAGCCGTTAGAAGTGAAAAAAGCGTCAATCCCGATTCAAAGTAACTTGACGATTCATATAGGCGATGATGTTCGACTCAGTGCATTTGGCCTGAAAGCGAAACTTAGAGGCGCTCTGAAAGCGATTCAGGGTGAGCAGGGCCTGGGTTTGAATGGTCAAGTTGATATTCTTGATGGCCGTTTCCATGCCTATGGGCAGGATCTGATTGTCCGTAAAGGGATGATTGTGTTTTCAGGTCCACCAGATCAACCATTGCTTAATATTGAGGCTATCCGTAACCCAGAATCAACTGATGGCCGTGTTATTGCCGGGGTGAGAGTTACCGGTTTGGCGGATCAGCCAAAAGTGGAAATTTTCTCAGAACCTGCCAAATCACAACAGGAAGCGTTTTCTTACTTGTTGCGTGGTGAAGGGTTGGAGAGCAGTGATTCAGACAATTCTAAGATGGCGGCAATGTTGATAGGTTTGGGGGTTGCGCAGAGTGGTCAGTTGGTGGGTAAAATCGGTGAAATATTTGGTGTTTCCGATTTAGCACTGGATACTCAAGGGGTTGGTGATAAATCACAGGTAGTTGTTAGCGGAAAGATCACAAAAGATCTGCAAGTTAAGTATGGTGTTGGTATATTTGATTCACTGGCAACATTAACCTTACGCTATAGGTTAATGCCTAGATTGTATCTGGAAGCAGTGTCTGGTATTGATCAGACATTGGATTTGCTCTATCAGTTTGAGTTTTGAAAATGCGAATTATTGTTTATGGCAGCTTACGGCGCAAACAGGGCAATCATCACTGGATGACCGATGCTCAATGGTTAGGGGATCATAAGCTGGAAGGTTATGAGCTGTATGACCTTGGGCATTATCCTGCGGTAATCCGTGGTGACGGAAGTATTGAATGTGAGGTATATCGCATCAACTCAACTATCCTGACAGAATTAGACGATTTAAAAGATAATTCTCGGGAGTATGTAAGGGAGTTGATTCAGACGCCATATGGCAGTGCATGGATATATCTTTATCAGTTTCCGGTAACCGGTTTACGGCGGATAAAAAGCGGTGACTGGTTAAAGCGCCACGCAGAAGAGTAAATAAAAATCCCTTTTTATCATGATAAAAAGGGATTATGACATTAAAAAACCTCTGCCGGTGATGTTCCACAGAGGTTTTTTAATTATGCGTATAAAGAGGGATTATTGCTTAGCAGCACGTTCGAAAGAGGCGATAATTTCTGCTTTAGCCGCTTCGGCATTATCCCAACCATCAACTTTAACCCACTTACCTTTTTCCAGATCTTTGTAGTGCTCAAAGAAGTGAGTGATCTGAGCGCGCAGCAATTCTGGCAGATCGTTCACATCTTTAATGTGATCATATTCTTTGGTCAATTTGCTGTGCGGAACTGCAACCAGTTTGGCATCTTCACCTGATTCGTCAGACATTTTCAGAACGCCAACTGGACGGCAACGGATCACAGAACCTGGTTGCAATGGGTATGGAGTTGGAACCAGAACATCAACTGGGTCACCGTCCAGAGATAGAGTATTGTTGATGTAACCATAGTTGCATGGATAGAACATGGCGGTAGACATAAAACGGTCTACAAACAGCGCACTGGATGCTTTATCAACTTCATATTTAATTGGATCTGCGTTGGCAGGGATCTCAATAATGACATAGATGTCTTCAGGCAGTTCTTTCCCTGCCGGTACTAAGTTCAGGCTCATGAAAGTTTCCTTTATTTCAAATCAGAATGGAGTGGGAGGCTATTATAGCTAGAATGATGATGAAGTGGAACGCTGGGTTGAGATGGTTTTGTTTCCATGCATCAGTAATACCATCATAGTGTTGTGAGATATGAATCTTGATATAAACTTATATTAATTAGTTACAATATAAATTATCTCATTCCGGTAATTTTTTATTTAATTTTATTTAAATGGAAGTTATTTTTTTCTAATGTGGTTGGTAGATTCACATAATAAGTTAACATATAAAGAATAAAGGCTATTTTATATATTAATGACATTGGGAATATGGATGAATTCGGAGAAGGTATTTACTATGGAAAGGATGAAGGCTCAGATATCCAGTCGTCATCTTTTAATAGAATTAACGAGGGAATTACGTTATTCTCTTTATTTTTTCGGTGATGTTAATGTAAGGTCAGAATATATTTCTGCTGATTATTTTTTGGATGAATTTATTTCTTTGTTACAAAATATAATGAATAAATCCATATCACAGCGTCAGAGTGCTACACTCATAATATCAAGGAACTTGCAGAACGAATATGAGGTTAAAAATATAGGAATTTCAGAGGTCGTATCTGAATCTCTATTTGATAACTATTTTTTTAAAATTAAAAAGCATTATACACCCAGAAATTATATTCGTGATCAGGTAAAGAAATGCCTTAATAAAGAAGAGAAAATTGAGCTATTATTACCAATTTTATCAAGAAAACCTTTTTCACCTATTAAAAACCGTGGCGGTTTGGCTGATTTGGCAGAGATTCAGACTATTATCCGTTGCGCTAAACTTGGGCATTTGACTAATAATCTTTCCCCTACAGGGTGTAAATTTACGATCTTATCGGATGGGTTAAAATATAATCGCGCTTGCGGTACTCCTTCCCATATTGTACAGGAATATCAAAATTCTATTATTTTTTGGATCAAAAAATTAGGAGTTGAAGATGTAATCAACTTTCAGGATTATGAAAGTTGGATTGAGGAATATATGCCATCCAACCTAAACGTTCTTGCGGTGGTTTGAAAACTTTAGGGGCCTATGCTGATTTTTCTGAATTATATGCGATAGCCCGGTTACAGATGTTGTCAAAAGCATTGAATTTGGTGACTGGGAATAAGGTTTTAATTAAAGTCTTAACAGGGGGGAGTCGTTTTTGGCAAGCTCTTTTTACTCGTCCTGCATTGACTCGCGAATATGATAGGCAAAGAAATTCAATTGCGGAATATTTTTCTACAGAACAGAACCGAGTGATGTTTCTTCCATGGACTGAAGAGAATTTTTATCAAAATGAAAGTATTGAAATATTAAAAAGAATTTCTTTTAATTAATGGAAACATTCGCCATGAATATTGCTCAAAAGAAAAATATCATATGGTTGGCGTTAGGGCAGGGGTTGACGGGCAGCATCATTTCATTACTGACACTATCATCAACCTTAGTTGGCGTACAACTGTCCCCTATCCCTGAATTAGTGACATTACCGGTTACCGGGACAGTTGTAGGTGCAGCGCTGATGATTTATTTCGTTTCGGCTTTGATGGAAAAGTTTGGGCGGCGGTCTGCTTTTATTATTGGATCAATGTTGGGATTATCAGGGTGTTTGATTGCGGGTGGTGCGCTTTTGTGGCACAGCTTTGCCTTTTTTACTGTAGGAACCTTTGTACTTGGTGCTTTTAGTGCATTTAACCAATACTACCGTTTTGCCGCTGCTGAAGTTTGTGAAGATGGTGAAAATAAAAAACGAGCTATTGCTTGGGTTGTAGGTGGAGGGGTAATGGGCGGTTTTTTGGGGCCGTTTGTTGCCAGCCAGGGGGTAGAGTTATACCCTGAATATCCTTTCTTTGGTAGTTTCGTTTTCGCTGCTTTAATTTGCTTGCTTACCGCGATTGTTCAGGCGCAACTGATTTTGGGTGACACAGTGGCTAAAGGTTCCGTAGGGAAGGATATGCGCCCCTTATCTGTATTACTTAAAGATAGAGCTTTCTTAATGGGCACTGCCAGCTGTGCAATTGCGTTTTCCGTTATGACGTTATTAATGAATTCAGCACCATTAGCAATGCATCATCATCATTTTTCGATAGCAAATAGCGCTGTTGTACTGCAATGGCATTTTGTCGCTATGTATTTGCCTGCATTGTTATTGGTAGGATTGGTAACAAGGTTAAGTTCTCAGATAATCATTGTGTTGGGAATAATAACCAACCTTATTGGTATCCTGCTAGCATATAGCGGTACTTCATTTTTCCATTTCCTTAGTTCGCTTATCATGTTTGGTGTTGGCTGGGCTTTCATGTTCAATGGCGGAACTTTCTTATTGAATGCTTTTTCTCATTCTATTCATAAATCCCGTATTCAAGGAATCAATTCTCTGATTACATATTTATTGAATGCGATGGCATCACTATCAGTGGGTGGTGTAATGGCCGTGGGAAATGGGTGGGGAATCGTTAACACTATTGGATTAGTTGGTGTGATAGCGTTGCTGGTTATTCTATTGGTAAATAAATGGAAAAAATGATTTTTTCTGGCGTGTAGCTACCGGTATAGATATAAATGATAAAGCGGCGGGAAATCCCGCCGTCTTTTCATAATTAACCGATGAAATTACTCATCTGGAAATTCAGCCATAAAACTTTCGGCTTTCTCTACCATTGATTTACTGCCAACAAAGAAAGGTACGCGCTGATGCAGTTTGGATGGGATGATATCCAGAATGCGGTTGGCGCCATTACTGGCTTTACCGCCGGCTTGTTCGGCCAGAAATGCCATTGGGTTACATTCATACAGCAGACGCAATTTTCCTGATGGATGGCTGGCGGTACTTGGATAAATATAGATTCCGCCTTTCAGCAGGTTGCGGTGGAAATCAGCAACTAACGAACCGATATAACGTGTGGTGTAAGGACGCTGAGTCTCCTCATCCTGTTCCTGGCAATATTTAATGTATTTCTTCACGCCCATAGGGAATTTGATGTAATTCCCTTCGTTGATGGAATACATATTGCCTTTGGGGGGGAACTGGACTTTCTCATGAGAAAGACAGAATACGCCGAGTGAAGGATCATAAGTAAAGGCATGCACACCGCAGCCAGTGGTATAGACCAGCATAGTTGAAGAGCCATAAACAACATATCCGGCTGCAACCTGGCGGTTACCCGGTTGCAGGAAATCTTCTTCAGTGACGGGTTTGCCGACAGGTGTAATACGGCGGTAGATAGAGAAGATAGTACCAACGGAAACGTTTACATCAATATTTGAAGAACCATCCAATGGGTCCATCAAAACAACATATTTTGCATTTTCAGCGCGGTCGCCTTCAAAAATAACGATATCGTCTTCTTCCTCGGAAGCGATACCGGCAACTTCACCGCGTGCTTTCAGTGCTGCTTTGAGTTTTTCATTAGCATACAGGTCCAGTTTCATCTGTACTTCGCCTTGGATATTGGACGCACCGCTGGCCCCCAAAATATCCACTAAACCGGCTTTGTTGATATCACGGTGAATGATTTTTGCTCCGAGCTTAATAGCGGAAAGCAATGCAGTGAGTTCACCTGTGGCATGAGAAAAATCGTGCTGCTTTTCGACGATGAATTCGCCTAATGTTTTCATGACGAAAGTCCTGAATGTGATTTGATAGTGGTTTTAGAATGTCCATTGCACTCTTACGCGGGCAGTTTAGCCAAAGAAAGGGATGATTCATAGGCTATTCCATTTCTTATCTTGCTTTTGATGGTTAGAATAGTGGCTAACTTCATGCTATGGAATGGGAAATCAATGCGTATTCATATTCTTGGTATCTGCGGTACTTTTATGGGTGGACTGGCAATTTTGGCACGTTCTCTCGGCCATGAGGTAACCGGTTCAGATACCAATGTTTATCCACCAATGAGTACCTTACTAGAAAAACATGGGATTAGCCTAATTCAGGGATATGATCCGGCACAATTGGATTCTGTGCCAGATATGGTCATCATCGGTAATGTCATGAGCCGTGGAAATCCTTGTGTAGAAGCTGTGCTGGAGCGTGGGCTCCCTTATACCTCTGGCCCTCAATGGCTGCATGATTATGTCTTGCCGGAGCGTTGGGTTCTGGCGGTTGCAGGGACTCATGGCAAAACAACAACCGCCAGCATGTTGGCTTGGATTCTGGAAGCCTGTGGCTATAAACCGGGTTTCTTGATCGGTGGTGTTCCTGGGAATTTTGCCGCATCAGCTCAGATCGGAGAAAGCCCGTTTTTCGTGATAGAAGCCGATGAATATGACAGTGCTTTCTTTGATAAACGATCTAAATTTGTGCATTACAGCCCACGTACGCTGATCATGAATAATCTCGAATTTGATCATGGGGATATTTTTGGCGATCTGGCGGCTATTCAGAGACAGTTCCATCATCTTGTCAGGATCATTCCGGCTAGTGGCAAGATCTTTGTTCCAGATAACGATATGAACCTGAAGCATGTCTTGTCTATGGGGTGCTGGAGTGAATTGGAGCTGGTGGGTGAAACTGGCCGCTGGCTGGCAAAAAAAATAAGTACAGACAGCAGTGATTATCGGGTGTTTTATGGTGGTGAAATTGTTGGAGAGGTGAATTGGTCACTGGTTGGTGAACATAATATGCGTAATGGGCTGATTGCGATCGCAGCTGCACATCATGTTGGTGTCCAGCCAGCCGATGCCTGCCGTGCTTTGAGCGATTTTATGAATGCTCGTCGCCGCCTTGAACTACGTGGTGAGGAAAATGGCATCACCGTTTATGATGATTTTGCGCATCACCCAACAGCAATTCTGGCGACACTGGAAGCTCTACGCAGTAAGGTTGGCGGAACGGCCCGTATTCTTACTGTGTTGGAACCGCGTTCAAATACCATGAGAATGGGCGTTAGTAAGAATGAGATTGCGCCAGCGCTGGGGCGTGCTGACAAAGTGTTCTTATTCCAGCCGGCTAATATTAAATGGCATGTATCAGAAATTGCAGATCGCTGTGTTCAGCCTGTGCATTGGAGTGCTGATATCGATTCACTGGTACATATGATTATTGATAAGGCACAAAAGGGCGATCATATTTTGGTTATGAGTAATGGTGAATTTGGTGGTATTCATGAAAAATTACTGTCTGAGCTGAATAAAAAAACTTATCAATCCTGAAAATGGTGGCAGGAAAATGAATCGCGCCATGTTGGCGCGTTTATTCAAAGTTCTTGCTCAAATAATCCAAGGATTGCTTCACGTAGTTGCTCTGCCGTGAAACCTCTGGCTGGTGTAGTGAAAATGGTGTCGTCACCAGCGATACTGCCAAGTATACCTTCTGCTTTACCAAGAGAATCTAACAGGCGAGCAATAAGTTGAGCAGCGCCAGGGCTTGTGCGGATCACAACAACTGAATGGTTGTAATCAACATCTAATACCAGGTTTTTTAGTGGGCTAGTGGCAGTAGGAACGCCAAGCTCAGCAGGAAGACAGTAGACCATTTCCATTTTGGCATTACGGGTGCGAACAGCACCAAATTTAGTCAGCATTCTGGAGACTTTGGATTGATTAATATTCTCAAAACCTTCTTCCAGCAAGGCGGTAACGATTTCTCCTTGAGAGCTAAATTTTTCTTCTTTCAATAACGCCTTGAAAGCTTTTACTAAATCTTCCTGTTTAGAGGGAGTACGCATATTTCACCATATTCAATCAGCTATGAAGATCATATTATGCATATAGATGATTTTTTATGCAATTAAAATGATTTTTTAACCATTATTGTATGGTATGAATAAGTCTTATGCTATATAGAAATTCAAAAAACATGAATATGAGAATTTGCTTTTTTTGGGCTGGTCATCAGGTAAATATATTGTTAATGAAATGATGTTGTTTGGTGTTGTGGCTGGGTGTAAGGTATTTAGCGGGTTATTTCATAAAATCATAAGGCAATTATCAAAATAGTGTCCATTATCTCATTAACAGATAAGCATTTTGCCTAGAATACGGCGACTTTTGCGTCCCGCTATTAGAGTGTAAGTCCACAATTTGGCTGTTAACAGATTGTTTTCAAGAACGTAGTAATCTATGGTTTATAACCAGATGAATTCACAGTATTTTAAAGTATAAACGATTTAAGGAGTATCAGGATGAAAGTTGCAGTTCTCGGTGCAGCCGGTGGTATTGGTCAGGCTCTTGCTCTTCTACTAAAAACCCAGCTTCCTTCAGGTTCAGAACTCTCTTTATATGATATCGCTCCAGTGACACCTGGGGTGGCTGCTGATTTGAGCCATATCCCAACGGATGTGAAAATTAAGGGTTTTGCTGGTGAAGATGCAACGCCAGCGTTGGAAGGAGCGGACGTTGTATTGATTTCTGCAGGTGTTGCTCGTAAACCAGGCATGGATCGTTCAGATCTGTTTAATGTTAATGCGGGTATCGTTCGTAATCTGGTAGAGCAAGTGGCTAAAATGTGTCCGAAAGCACTGATTGGGATTATTACTAACCCAGTCAATACAACTGTAGCTATTGCGGCCGAAGTGCTGAAAAAAGCGGGTGTATATGATAAAAACCGCCTGTTTGGCGTAACAACTCTGGATATTATCCGCTCTAATACTTTTGTTGCTGAATTGAAAGGTAAAAAACCGCAGGAAATCGAAGTACCGGTTATCGGTGGTCACTCTGGTGTGACGATCCTGCCTCTGTTGTCCCAAATCCCTGATGTGAGCTTTACTGATGAAGAGTTGGCGGCCTTAACTAAACGTATTCAGAATGCAGGTACTGAAGTCGTTGAAGCTAAAGCTGGTGGTGGATCTGCAACTCTGTCTATGGGACAAGCTGCGGCTCGTCTGGGCCTTTCTTTGGTCCGTGGCTTACAGGGCGAAAGCAATGTTGTGGAATGTGCCTATGTTGAAGGTGATGGCAAATATGCACGTTTCTTCGCTCAACCGATTCGTTTGGGTAAAAATGGCGTAGAAGAGCGTCTGGAAATTGGCAAATTGAGTGATTTTGAACAAAAATCACTGGAAAGCATGTTGGACGTATTGAGAAAAGATATAGAATTAGGCGAAAAATTCATTAATAACTAATTGATATATTTTATAAATATAAAATATATACTTATGAAATAATAAAAACCGCTGGTATAACGAATTACCGGCGGTTTTTATTTAACGAATATAATTCGTTAGCTAATTATTTGTTTGTTCACGTATTTTCCTTTCTAATAATTCTCCAGTATTTGGATCAAAATAACGACTAGGCCAAATCTCTGAAGGGTGTATTTCCAGATAATTCGCAATTATCCATTCTCCCTTTGGCCATGGGCGGGACAGTGCATTAGCGAGTGTAGATGAGCTCAGTCCAGCTTTGCGTGATACTTCAGCTAAGGTTGTTCCCCGCTTGCGTAAAGCTGCAATTATGTCGGCAGGATGCCAATCAGATTTCCTTGAAATCATTTTTAATCCTTTTTTTATTAAATTTGATGCTATGTTAGTGGTATAAATAACAGGTCTGCATGAGAGCAATAACGAACTGAAACCTGTTATTGAGAAATAAAATAGCATTATTTTTCTAAAAATATTTCCAAATTTTTTCTTAAAAACTTCTTTTTTGAACTTGGTTACAAAAATAGAGAAACGTGATGAAAAAAGAGTGGTTTTCGGCCAAGGAATTGATTGGCGTGGGTGAGTTACCTGAATCACCACAAGGAGTTAATGCCAGAGCAAAGCGCGAGGAGTGGTTATGTCAGAAAAGGCGAGGAGTACAAGGCAAGGCAATCGAATATCACTATTCCTGTTTTCCAGAGACGACCATTGCAGCACTGGCGTTTCATGAATCATCTTCTGAGTATCAGGTGCAGAAACAAGATCCTTTATCGATTTGGGTTGGTGCTTTCCACCAGTTGTCAGAATCTGAGAAACAGGCTGTGACAGCCATGATTTTACGAGACGGTATCAGAAGTTTTTTGGAAAAACTTTCTATTATTTAACTCATTTTTGGAAATTAAAAATGCCAATTAACTTGGCTTCTTCTTCATTATCTCGGTGCAAAGTGAGAAGAAAAGTATGAAAAAAGAATGGTACTCAGCTAAAGAGCTGGTTGGTATTGCCGGGCTTCCTTCTTCGCCACAGGGAATAAATCTGATGGCAAGGCGGGAAGGATGGGAATATAGACGTAAACTGGGTGTTCAGGGCAAGGCTCTTGAATATCATATAAATAGTTTGCCTGAAGATGTACTTAATATGTTATCCGTAGGGGAAAACACGGTTGATTACGTGAACAAACGGCAGGACCCATTCTTAATCTGGGTTGAAGCTTACTATCAACTGACTAAAGTTGAGCGGGAAAAAATTGTGAAATTCATTCTTCGGGAAGGACTGGCAAAACTTATTGGTTATATTGATGTTGGTGTTGAAGATGTAGAAAAAAACCTGGAGGCAGATTAACCCCAGGTTTTGCTGCCATCAATTAAGAGAGGCGTTGTACGGCGATATGTGCTAACCCCACAAGTGCTTGCTTGTATGGGGAGCTTTCCAGCACCTGTAAAGCAGCAATGGCTTTATCTGCTTCTTCCTCTGCTCGCTTGCGAGTATATTCCAGCGAACCGCACTGTCTCATTGTGGTCAATACTGTTTCGAGTAAATGGCGGCCATTACCTTTTTCAATTGCTTCACGGATAAGTGCTGATTGTTCTGGACTACCATGATTCATCGCGTGCAGCAATGGTAATGTTGGTTTACCTTCATTGAGGTCATCGCCGGTGTTTTTGCCTAATGTGTCGCTATCAGCATCATAGTCCAGCAAATCATCTATTAGCTGGAATGCGGTGCCTAAATAACGTCCGTAATCTTGTAAAGCAGCTTCCTGTTCTGGTGTCGCGTTGGAAAGAATCGCAGAAGAGTGGGCGGCAACTTCAAACAGCCGTGCTGTTTTACTGTAAATCACGCGCATATAATCGTCTTCGGAGATATCTGGGTCATTGCAGTTTATTAACTGTAAAACCTCGCCTTCCGCGATAACATTAGTTGCTTCTGACATCAGTTTAAGAACCCGCATAGAGTTAAGCGTCGTCATCATCTGAAACGAACGGGTGTATATAAAATCACCAACCAATACACTGGCCGCATTACCAAAAGTGGCATTGGCGGTGGCTTTGCCACGTCGCATATCCGATTCATCCACAACATCATCATGTAACAAGGTCGCTGTGTGGATAAATTCAATTAAAGCGGCAACTGTAATATGCCTATCACCCTGACAACCTAATGCCCTGCCAGCGAGAATGGCAATAATTGGGCGGATGCGTTTTCCACCGCCACTGATTATGTAATAGCCCAGTTGATTTATAAGAGTAACGTCAGAATTCAACTGGCTAAGAATGGCTTCATTTACCGCTGCCATATCATCAGCGGTTAGCTTGATAATAGATTCTAAATTCATGTTTTTTCGGCTATAGGTTCTAATGCAGAGCAGTGTTCATATTAACATTATAATAGTTATCGCTGTGTCTTGATTGTACTCGAAAAACAGTTCAAATAAATGACAATTCAGAAACTATGTTTTTTTATCATCTGCTCTAATTCTGCTCTTGTCTTCTTAGGCTTTTTTGCGTAGAATTCGCGCCCTATTATGAATATTTATAGCGCGCTCTGGAATGATATTTAGGGGGCGTGCGGAAAGCGGAGTTTATATGTACGCGGTTTTCCAAAGTGGTGGTAAACAACACCGAGTCAGCGAAGGTCAAACAATTCGCCTGGAAAAGCTGGACATCGCAACAGGTGAAACTGTTGAGTTTGACCAGGTTCTGATGGTCGCTAATGGTGATGACATCAAAATCGGCGCTCCTGTAGTTGAAGGCGTTAAAGTCAAAGCTGAAGTGGTTGCCCATGGTCGCGGCGAGAAAATTAAAATCGTTAAGTTTCGTCGTCGTAAACACAGCCGTAAGCAGCAAGGCCACCGTCAGTGGTTCACTGATGTTAAAATCACTGGCATCGCTTAAGATTTAGGAGAGCAGATTAATGGCACACAAAAAGGCTGGCGGCTCAACTCGTAATGGCCGCGATTCTGAAAGTAAACGTCTGGGTGTAAAACGTTTTGGTGGCGAGTCTGTATTAGCAGGCAGCATCATTGTTCGTCAACGTGGTACTAAATTCCACGCTGGCACTAACGTTGGTTGTGGTCGTGACCATACCCTGTTCGCATTAGCTGACGGGAAAGTTAAGTTCGAAGTTAAAGGCTCGAAAAACCGTAAATTTATCAGCATCGAAGCTGAATAAGTTCTTCGAGTTATAAACCGAATCAGAAGCCCTGCAATGCGTTGCGGGGCTTTTTATTATTCTGAATACGCCATCTCTGGGTAAAACAGCCGTCCAGCACGATAATGGCTATCATACGGAGAAAAAATATGAAATTTGTAGATGAAGCCAGAATACTGGTTGTTGCGGGGGATGGTGGCAATGGTTGTGTCAGCTTCCGTCGTGAAAAATATATTCCGAAAGGTGGGCCAGACGGTGGTGACGGTGGAGATGGTGGAGATGTTTATCTGCTGGCAGATGAAAATCTCAACACACTGATTGACTATCGTTTTGAAAAGTCTTTCCGGGCGGAACGCGGGCAAAATGGTCAAAGCCGTGATTGTACAGGCAAGCGTGGTCAGGATATTACGATTAAAGTACCTGTTGGTACGCGTATCCGCGATGTAGCAACCGGTGAGGTTCTGGGCGATATGACTCGTCATGAACAGCGTCTGATGGTAGCGAAAGGTGGGTTCCATGGACTGGGTAATACCCGCTTTAAATCTTCTGTTAACCGGGCTCCTCGTCAAAGAACAATGGGGACTTCAGGTGAAACCCGTGAATTGACGCTGGAACTGATGTTATTGGCAGATGTTGGTATGCTGGGGATGCCAAATGCGGGTAAATCCACATTTATCCGTGCTGTTTCCGCCGCTAAACCAAAAGTTGCAGATTATCCATTTACAACTCTGGTACCAAGCTTGGGTGTAGTAAGGATGGATAACGAGCAGAGTTTCGTGGTTGCTGATATTCCAGGGCTTATTGAAGGTGCTTCCGACGGTGCTGGCCTGGGTATTCGTTTCCTGAAACATTTGGAACGTTGTCGGGTGCTGCTGCACTTAATTGATATTTGCCCTGTTGATGAATCAGATCCTGTCGAAAATGCCCGGATTATTGTCAATGAGCTACAGCAATACAGTGAAAAATTGGCAGAAAAACCACGCTGGTTGGTATTCAATAAAGTTGATCTGTTAGAACCAGAAGAAGTTAAACAGCGTACGCAAGCTATTGCTGATGAATTAGGCTGGGAAGGCGATTTTTACATGATCTCAGCGATAAATCGTCTGGGGGTTAAAGAGCTTTGTTGGGATATTATGGAGTTTATGAAAACCAAACCTCGTAATATGAGTACAGCAGAAGACGAAGCTCAGCCTGAGAAAGTTGAATTCATGTGGGATGATTACCATAAAGAGCAACTGGAACAGGTTTCGGAAGCAGACGATGACTGGGATGACGATTGGGACGAAGATGACGATGAAAGCGTTGAAGTTATTTATAAACGTTGACTCTCCTGATCTTTCATTAATAGCGAAGGGTGCCACCTATTTGTGGCACCGATTTTATTAATTGTGTTGGTATAAATCTTTATACAATCTGCTTTCGAACCGCACCAAAGGAATCCGGCGGTTGCGATGATCTTTTGGCGGTACAGCATAAGCAGAAATAAATTGTACGAAGGCCACTCGCTGACCGCTGGCAGTGGTTATAAAGCCCGCTAAATTATACACTCCTTGCAGGGCACCGGTTTTAGCCGAAACTTTCCCGTTTACTCCTGCTTCATCTAATCCTCCCCGGTATCTTAGAGTACCGTCATGACCTGCTAATGGCAGCATGGAAATGAAATCTAATTCTTGATCATGTTGAGCAATAAACTGCAATATTTCCATCATGGTTGCTGGGGTAATTAGATTATGGCGGGATAATCCTGAGCCATCTACCATCACGGTATTTTCCAAGTCGATACCTGCTTTTTGTTTCAATACTTGTCGTACTGCATCAGAGCCTGAACGCCAGGTTCCTGGTATATCAAAGTGTTGTCGGCCTATTGTCCTGAATACGGTATCCGCGATCATATTGTCAGATTTTTTCAGCATTATTTTCAGCAGATCATGTAATGGTGCTGATTGATTCTGAGCCAGAACTTTACCCGGCTCAGTTGGTAAGCTTTGGCGTTTGAGGTTGCCTGTGATTTCAATTCCCGCAATTTGCAGTTCGTTTTTGAGAACTGCCCCCGCATAGCTGGTTCCATTCTGAATAGCGAAAGCTAATGGTAATGGTTCGCTGCGCTGAATAAGACATCCGGTGAGTGTAAAGCGATTGAGTTCTCCTGGAACGACATCTAATTCACAGTACTGGCCTTCAGGAGCGCCTTTTACTAATGTTTTAACTTCACTGAATATATTCACTGGATAAAAGGATGCGACACGGATGAATGCAGTATCACCGGGACGTTCTGCACTATACAGTGAAACGGAAAAACAATTTCGATCCACGATTGCGGCAGCGGGTGGTGCACTAAAACATTGGGTCATGTCATTCCATACCCAACCAGGAGCCTTATCGTGGCTGGCAAAAGCGGAAACATCTATTAAAAGATCCCCGTCAATTTTTTTCACGCCAGCTTGGCTCAAAACTATAACCATATTGCGAAGTTGTTGACGGGTCAATGTTGGATCACCGACAAAACGAGCGATTAAATTCCCTTTTAAAATACCGTTTGAAATTTTGCCATGACTTTCCAATGTGGTGATAAAGCGATAGTCTTTTCCCAGTTGTAACAATGCTGCAAGCGCTGTGACAACTTTCAACGTACTTGCTGGCAGAGCCATTTGCTGCCCGTGATAATCAATTACCGGGGTACTGGAGCCAATTTTCTGAGCGATTAACGCAAGATTAGTGCCATCAGGCAGATATTGCGTATATTCCTCGACAGGTGTGGCGTTTGCGTTGGCGGTAGCCAAGTACAGATAGGTAACGCAAACCAATTTGCTGGCAATTTTAAAGAAGGACATAAATTTCGCATATGGATGTGGACATGCCACAATACTAAGGCGCAACGAGGGGGAAAGTAAACGATGACCCATCATCAAGTCTACGTTAGAATGATATATTAATAGGTAGAATATGACTGTGAACTCTGGGTAGCTCGTAGGTTCACATTATTGTTTATTGTCTGGAAGCCCGCCCGACAAGGCGTGCTCATTGTGCTGTTATCTGAAAACATCAGGATGATGCTTGTTTTTTGCTCAGGAAAGATTTAGAGGATTAATAAATGAAACAGATTCCAATGACGGTACGTGGCGCGGATAAGTTGCGCGAAGAGTTAGATTATCTAAAGAACGTACGCCGTCCAAAAATTATTTCAGACATTGCTGAAGCGCGTGAACATGGTGATCTGAAAGAAAACGCGGAATATCATGCAGCTCGTGAACAGCAAGGTTTCTGCGAAGGCCGTATTCAGGAAATCGAAGCTAAGCTTTCTAATGCACAAGTGATTGATGTCACAAAAATGCCCAAGACTGGGCGCGTTATTTTTGGCGCTACAGTTACAGCTTTGAATATAAATACGGATGAAGAGCAGACTTACCGGATTGTGGGTGATGATGAAGCTGATATTAAAGAAAATTTAATTTCAGTGAATTCACCAATTGCCCGTGGTTTGATTGGTAAAAAAGCTGATGATGTTGTTATTATCAAAACGCCAGGCGGTGAAGTTGAATATGAAATCCTGAAAGTTGAATATATTTAAACTTCAGAATCAGCCTGTTGCTATTGATTTCTATTAGGTAAAGTTACACAAAAATCGTAGAGAAGGTAAAAAAGGCCGGATATGGCCTTTTTTACCATAATCATGCGCATGGCATTTTTATATAAATGTGGTTTGATTATTTAGGTAAAATAATTCTGCGTTCTTTCGATTGGCGGTAAAGAACCAGTGTTTTTCCGATAATTTGCACATTATATGCACCAGTTTCGCGGACAATTGCATCGGCGATCAAATTTTTGATTTCACGATCTTCGCCTGCGATTTTGACTTTGATAAGCTCATGGTGTGCCAGCGTTTGTTCAATTTCAGCCAACACGCCCTCAGTCAAACCGTTGTTACCAATCATGACGACAGGTTTTAATGGATGAGCGAGACTTTTCAGGTGTTGCACTTGTTTTTTGTTAAGAGTCATTGTTTTTTTGCTTAGTTAGGATTGAAAACGGGACATTCTACCGCCATCTCATATCTATCACCATAAATAGTGTGTTGTGGTTTTGGTGTGCGGAGCAATAGATATCTGGCTCTTTATTAGTATAGTTGGAAAGGACAATGACCAATAAAAAACGTTCGGCAAGCTCCAGCCGCTGGTTACAAGAACACTTTAGTGATAAATATGTTCTTCAGGCACAGAAAAAAGGGCTTCGCTCTCGCGCTTGGTTTAAACTTGATGAAATTCAACAAAGTGACAAAATTTTTAAGCCCGGCATGACCGTTGTCGATTTAGGCGCCGCCCCTGGTGGATGGTCTCAGTACGCAGTGAGTCAAATTAATGAACATGGGCGGGTGATTGCCTGTGATCTTTTACCGATGGATCCAATTGTCGGAGTCGATTTCCTTCAGGGCGATTTTCGTGATGAACTTGTATTGAAAGCATTGCTTGAGCGAGTTGGTGATAACAAAGTCCAGGTTGTCATGTCGGATATGGCACCCAATATGAGCGGAACACCTGCGGTCGATATTCCTCGATCCATGTATCTGGTTGAATTGGCGTTAGATATGTGTCGTGATGTGCTGGCCCCTAGGGGGAGTTTCATTGTCAAAGTGTTTCAGGGAGAGGGCTTTGATGAATACCTGAGGGAAATTCGCTCCCTGTTTACGAACGTGAAAATTCGTAAGCCAGACGCTTCGCGGGCACGATCGCGTGAAGTATACATTGTAGCGACAGGGCGGAAACTATAGTACCCTGAATGCTATTTGTTAACACAGTTGTAATATGAGGTTAATCCCTTGAGTGACATGGCGAAAAACCTGATTCTCTGGTTAGTTATCGCAGTTGTGCTGATGTCGTTATTCCAGAGTTTTGGTCCCAGCGATTCCAATAGTCGTAGGGTGGATTACTCTACCTTCATCAATGAGTTAGCCCAGGATCAGGTGCGCGAAGTTCGTATCACAGGTCGTGAAATTAATGTGAGTAAGAAAGATAACAGCAGATACACCACTTACCTACCAATACAGGATGAAAAACTGCTTGATACGTTACTGAATAAGAACGTGAAAGTGGTTGGTGAACCGCCGGAAGAACCAAGCCTGCTAACTTCTATTTTCATTTCTTGGTTCCCGATGTTACTGCTTATCGGGGTCTGGATTTTCTTTATGCGTCAGATGCAGGGTGGTGGCGGTAAAGGGGCAATGTCTTTTGGTAAAAGCAAAGCCCGTATGCTGACAGAAGATCAGATTAAAACCACTTTTGCTGATGTTGCTGGTTGTGACGAAGCGAAAGAAGAAGTCGGTGAACTGGTGGAATATCTGCGTGAGCCAGGCCGCTTCCAGAAATTGGGTGGAAAAATCCCAAAAGGTATTCTGATGGTCGGGCCTCCAGGTACGGGTAAAACTTTGCTGGCAAAAGCAATTGCCGGTGAGGCAAAAGTGCCATTCTTCACTATTTCTGGTTCTGACTTTGTTGAAATGTTTGTCGGTGTTGGCGCATCCCGTGTTCGTGATATGTTCGAACAAGCGAAGAAAGCAGCACCTTGTATCATTTTTATTGATGAGATTGATGCAGTAGGCCGTCAGCGTGGTGCCGGTTTGGGTGGTGGTCACGATGAACGTGAGCAGACTTTGAACCAGATGCTGGTTGAGATGGATGGTTTTGAAGGTAACGAAGGTATTATCGTTATTGCCGCAACTAACCGCCCTGACGTACTTGATCCGGCGTTACTGCGCCCTGGGCGTTTTGACCGCCAGGTTGTTGTCGGTCTGCCAGACGTACGTGGTCGTGAGCAGATTCTGAAAGTTCATATGCGGCGGGTTCCTTTGGATACTGATGTTGATGCTTCTGTCATTGCGCGCGGTACTCCGGGATTCTCTGGTGCTGATTTAGCGAATTTGGTGAATGAAGCTGCTTTGTTTGCTGCCCGTGGCAACAGACGTGTGGTTTCTATGGTTGAATTCGAAAAAGCGAAAGACAAAATCATGATGGGTGCGGAGCGCCGTTCCATGGTGATGACGGAAGAGCAAAAAGAATCAACCGCTTATCATGAAGCAGGGCATGCCATTATTGGTCGTTTGGTTCCTGAGCATGATCCTGTTCATAAAGTTACCATTATTCCTCGTGGTCGCGCTTTAGGGGTGACTTTTTTCCTGCCGGAAGGGGATCAGATCAGCGCTAGCCGTCAGAAACTGGAAAGCCAGATCTCAACCTTATACGGAGGCCGTCTGGCAGAAGAGATTATTTATGGTCCAGACAGTGTTTCTACTGGTGCATCTAACGATATCAAAGTTGCAACATCGATTGCCCGTAACATGGTAACACAGTGGGGTTTCTCGGAAAAACTTGGCCCATTACTTTATGCGGAGGAAGAAGGAGAAGTGTTCCTCGGGCGTTCAGTTGCGAAAGCTAAACATATGTCTGATGAAACGGCTCGTCTGATCGATCAGGAAGTTAAAGCGATTATCGACCATAACTATCAACGTGCCCGTGAGATTCTGATGGACAACCTTGATATTTTGCATTCGATGAAAGATGCGTTGATGAAGTACGAAACTATTGATGCACCTCAGATAGATGATTTAATGAATCGTACGAATGTGCGCCCGCCAGCAGGATGGGAAGATGGTAACGGTGGCAACAATAACGGCCGACCAGCAAGTAATACGCCATCTCCACAGGCTGCAAAACCAACTGATGATACCAATACGTCGGTACCAGATGGTGAGCAATCAGGAAATAAAGATCAGTAATTGTTCATTAGTCCGATAGATATACGCATTAAACCCCAGGCAAGTCCTGGGGTTTTGATATTAAAGGTAGACCAACATGAAACTCATAGCTAGAGATAATGTTCTCGATCTTTCCCGCCCGAAAGTGATGGGTATTTTGAATGTTACTCCAGATTCATTTTCTGATGGCGGTGCTCATAATACTTTGGATATGGCCTTACGACATGCTGAAGAGATGGTTCTTGAAGGCGCTGCAATCATTGATGTTGGTGGGGAATCTACCCGTCCGGGGGCTGATGAGGTCAGTGAACAGGAAGAAGTAGATCGGGTTGTTCCTGTTATTGAAGCTTTAGCTCAACGATTTAATATTTGGATTTCTGTTGATACCTCAAAAGCATTGGTTATGAGTGAATCAGCAAAAGCGGGCGCTCATTTGATTAACGATATTCGTTCATTGCAAGAGTTTGGTGCTTTGGAAAGTGCTGCTCAATCTGGCTTACCTGTTTGTTTGATGCACATGAAAGGTCAGCCGAGGACTATGCAGGATGCGCCACATTATGAAAATTTGTTGGGTGAAGTGAAACAATTTTTTACTGAGCAAATTGAACGTTGTATGGTGGCAGGGATAGCGAAAGATAAACTTATTCTTGATCCGGGCTTCGGTTTTGGCAAGGACTTGACGCATAATTATCAATTACTGGCGCATTTAAACGAACTTCATCAATTTGGTTTGCCTGTGTTGGCAGGAATGTCACGTAAGTCCATGATAGGTCAGTTGCTTCATGTTCCACCACAAGAAAGGGTTGCCGGTAGTGTGGCTTGCGCTGTTATTGCTGCTATGCAAGGAGCGCAAATTATCCGGGTACATGACGTTAAAGAGACCGTGCAGGCAATGCGAATTGTTGAAGCAACACTTTCAGTAAAGGAAGAAAAGAAATTATGAGTAACCGCAAATACTTTGGTACTGATGGCATTCGTGGCAAAGTGGGCGATAGCCCAATCACGCCGGATTTTGTGTTAAAGCTCGGTTGGGCGGCGGGTAAGGTATTGGCTCGTCATGGTTCTCGTAAGATCATTATCGGTAAGGATACCCGTATTTCCGGCTATATGCTGGAGTCCTCTTTAGAAGCAGGTTTAGCAGCGGCTGGTTTGTCTGCTTCGTTTACTGGTCCTATGCCAACCCCAGCTGTTGCTTATCTGACTCGTACTTTCCGTGCTGAAGCTGGAATTGTTATTTCTGCTTCTCATAATCCTTATTATGATAATGGTATTAAATTCTTCTCTATTGACGGTAAGAAACTGCCGGATGATGTGGAAGAAGCGATTGAAGCTGAAATGGAAAAACCACTGACTTGCGTGGAGTCCGCAGAGTTAGGACGTGCAAACCGTATTGTTGATGCGGCTGGTCGCTATATTGAATTTTGTAAAGGTACATTTCCAAGCGAACAAAGTCTCAATGGGTTAAAAATTGTTCTTGACTGCGCTAACGGTGCGACTTATCACATTGCTCCAAATGTACTCAGGGAACTAGGGGCTAATGTTGTGACGATTGGCTGTGAGCCGAATGGGATTAATATCAACGAAAAATGCGGTGCTACCGATGTTCAGTTGTTGCAGCAACGTGTTGTAGAAGAGAAGGCCGATGTTGGCCTGGCATTCGATGGTGATGGTGACCGCGTGATTATGGTTGACCACTTGGGGCAGAAGGTTGATGGTGATCAGATCCTTTATATTATTGCCCGCGAAGCCTTGAGACAAGGACAACTGCGTGGTGGCGTTGTGGGCACGCTGATGAGTAATATGGGATTGGAGTTGGCATTGAAACAGCTTGGTATCCCATTCTTGCGTACTAAGGTGGGTGACCGTTATGTGCTGGAAAAATTGCAGGAAGAAGGCTGGCGTTTAGGTGCTGAAAATTCCGGTCATGTTATTCTGCTTGATAAAACAACTACAGGTGATGGTATTGTTGCTGGTCTTCAGATTCTGAGTGCAATGGTGCGTAACCATATGAGCCTGCATGATCTGTGCAGTGGTATGAAACTTTTGCCGCAGGTGCTGGTAAATGTTCGTTTTTCTGGTTCACACGATCCGCTTCAATCAGAAAATGTAATCAGTGTCACCAAATCTGTTGAAGCTGAATTAAATGGCCGTGGACGGGTATTGTTACGTAAGTCGGGCACTGAACCATTGATTCGTGTCATGGTGGAAGGTGAAGATGATGTTCAGGTAACTGCTTTGGCGCATCGCATTGCTGATGCAGTGAAACACGTTGGTTAATTTGTTGTTTTTTTCTTCAAGTGATTCTGATTATTGAAATTAACCTTGCGTATCAGGTGTTGTTTGGTTAGTATTCACACCCACTCAACAGGCGATTAATCTGTTTGGGTGGGTGATGCGGTATAAGGTAACCACGTAAATCGTGGTAAACCCCACGAGGATACAGGTACAACATATGTATGAAGCTCTTTTAGTTGTTTTCTTGCTGGTTGCTATCGGGCTGGTTGCCTTGGTTATGCTACAGCAGGGTAAAGGTGCTGATATGGGTGCTTCCTTTGGTGCGGGTGCGTCTGCAACACTGTTTGGTTCATCGGGTTCCAGTAACTTTATGACCCGTATGACTGCGCTTTTTGCCACTCTGTTTTTTATTATTAGTTTGGTGCTTGGGAACATGACCAGTAATCAAACGGGTATAGGCAGTAAGTGGGAGAATATTGGTGAACCGGCTAAAGTCGAGAAGTCCACAGAAATCCCGGCAGTGCCAGCAGCACCAAATAGTGACATTCCGCAGTAATCGTCACAAAGAAGAATTGAGATGAGGTTGTTGTTTAGTAGATAGCCTTATATCAGTGCCGAGGTGGTGAAATTGGTAGACACGCTACCTTGAGGTGGTAGTGCCCACACTAGGGCTTACGGGTTCAAGTCCCGTCCTCGGTACCATTAAATTCAGATAGCTTGCGTTTTGGCAGTTATCAGCGTAGTATTTGCCACGTTTTCGAACGCGGGATGGAGCAGCATGGTAGCTCGTCGGGCTCATAACCCGAAGGTCGTCGGTTCAAATCCGGCTCCCGCAACCACTTCTTAATAAGATGTACCTTTTTCGAATGAAATAATTCAGCAATATTTAACATATTGATCCTGATTTGAAAGGTGCGCGAAGTGAGTGGTTTAAGTCACTGGCAGCAAATAGGGTCCAGTTGCATAAAGCCCCGAATTTCGGGGTTTTTTGTTATTTGACAACAGAACTACTGGGCTAATGAGCCCTTTTTTTATGTCTTGGGGGTGGGTTTGTCCACATTAGAACAAAAATTAACAGCGATGATTTCAGCACCAGTTGAAGCTTTAGGCTTTGAATTAGTCGGCTTGGAGTTTATTCGTGCGCGTGTTTCTACACTGCGGATCTATATTGATAGTGAGAATGGTATCACTGTTGATGATTGTGCTGATGTTAGCCACCAGGTCAGTGCGGTATTGGATGTCGAAGATCCTATCTCGGTGCTTTATAACCTGGAAATTTCTTCACCTGGTCTAGAACGTCCATTGTTCACTGCTGAACATTACCAGCGTTTTATTGGTGAAGAAATCAGTCTGGTTTTACGTATTGCAATGCAAAACCGTCGGAAATGGCTGGGCATTATCAAAACTGTCGACGGCGAAATGATCACGGTTACGGTGGATGGAAAAGATGAAGTGTTCGCACTGAGCAACATCCAGAAAGCGAACCTGGTACCCCACTTTTAAAGTTCGGATGAGGCAACTAGGATGAATAAAGAAATTCTGGCTGTTGTGGAAGCGGTTTCTAATGAAAAATCCCTTCCACGCGAAAAAATCTTCGAGGCGCTGGAAACAGCACTGGCCACAGCCACCAAGAAAAAATATGAACAAGATATTGATGTTCGTGTCAGTATAGATCGTAAATCTGGCGATTTTGACACCTTCCGCCGTTGGTTAGTTGTTGAAGAAGTGACTCAGCCGACTCGTGAAATTACGTTGGAAGCGGCTAGATTCGAAGAGCCTGAAATTGATTTGGGTAGTTATACCGAAGATCAAATTGAATCAGTCACATTTGACCGGATTACAACGCAGACTGCTAAACAGGTTATCGTACAGAAAGTCCGTGAAGCTGAACGGGCCATGGTTGTTGACCAGTTTCGCGAACAACAAGGTGAGATCATCACCAGTGTCGTTAAGAAAGTAAATCGTGAAAATATCACTCTTGATCTGGGCAATAATGCTGAAGCAGTTATCCTTCGCGAAGACATGTTACCAAGGGAAAATTTCCGTCCAGGTGACCGCGTGCGTGGTGTACTGTATGATGTTCGCCCTGAAGCACGAGGAGCGCAACTGTTTGTCAGCCGTTCCCGTCCGGAAATGCTGGTTGAACTGTTTCGTATTGAGGTTCCGGAAATTGGTGAGGAGCTTATCGAGATTAAAGCTGCTGCCCGTGATCCGGGTTCCCGCGCTAAAATCGCAGTAAAAACTAATGATAAGCGTATCGATCCGGTTGGTGCTTGTGTCGGTATGCGTGGGGCGCGAGTACAGGCTGTTTCCAGTGAACTGGGCGGCGAACGAATTGATATCGTATTGTGGGATGATAACCCAGCTCAATTCGTCATTAATGCTATGGCTCCGGCTGATGTTGCATCCATTGTGGTTGACGAAGACAAATGCACGATGGATGTTGCCGTTGAAAGCAACAACTTGGCTCAGGCTATTGGCCGTAATGGTCAAAATGTGCGTCTGGCTGCGCAGTTGCTGAAAAAACACCGTGGTGATGACAAATGGGAATTAAATGTCATGACTGCTGAGGAGCTGCAAGCAAAACATCAGGCAGAAGCTCACGCTTCTATTAATACATTCACTAAGCATCTCGATATTGATGAAGAGTTCGCTACTGTTCTGGTCGAAGAGGGTTTTTCAACTCTGGAAGAACTGGCTTATGTGCCAATTAAAGAGCTTCTGGAAATTGACGGCCTTGATGAGGAAACTATCGAAGTCCTGCGTGAACGTGCAAAAGCTGCTTTAACTACTTTGGAACTGGCTCAGAAAGAGAGTCTCAGTGATAAGCAACCAACTGAAGAGTTGTTAAATCTGACTGGTATGAACCGCACTCTGGCATTTGACCTAGCTGCCCGTGGCATCTGTACGCTGGAAGATCTTGCCGAGCAGGGTATCGACGACCTATCGGATATTGAAAGTTTGAGTGATGAGCAAGCAGGAGAGTTCATCATGGCTGCTCGCAATATCTGTTGGTTTGGTGATGATGCGTAATAAACTGTAGCAGGAAGGAACAGCATGACAGATGTAACCGTAAAATCACTGGCAGAAGAGATCCAGACTTCGGTTGATCGCCTGGTACAGCAATTTGCTGATGCAGGGATTAGAAAAACCGAAACTGATTTTGTCTCCCAGAAAGAAAAAGAAGCTTTACTGGCGCATTTGAACCGCGAACAAGGCGGTTCAGCTGGTAAACCAGATAAATTAACATTACAGCGTAAAACACGTAGTACATTGAGTGTTTCAGGCACCGATGGAAAAAGCAAACCGGTAGCCGTCGAGGTCCGCAAAAAGCGCACATATGTAAACCGCGATGCAGTTGAACAGGCTAAAGCGGAAGAACAGGCGAAGCGTGAAGCGGAAGAGCAAGCACGGTGCGAAGCAGAAGAAAAAGCGCAACGCGAAGCCGAAGCAGCAGCGAAGAAACTCGCTGAAGAGCAGGCTAAACGTGAGGCAGAAGAAATAGCCGAACGTGAGGCAGCTGAAAAAGCTAAGCGCCAGGCAGCGGAAAATGAAAAAGTGACCAATCAACATACCGAACATAGACAAAAACCAGCTCAAAATGAGAAAGCGCGTCGAGAAGCAGAAGCTGCTGATCTTAAGCGTAAAGCCGAAGAAGAAATGCGCCGTAAGGTAGAAGAGGAAGCTAAACGCGTAGCTGAAGAGGCTCGCCGTATGGCTGAGGAGAATCAGGATAAATGGTCAAATGATTCAGATTCCAGCGATAATAATGAAGATTATCATGTCACTACCTCTCGCCACGCCCGTGCTGCGGAAGACGAAAACGATGCTAAAGTTGAAGGTGATCGCCGTGCTCGTACCCGCAGCAGTAAAACTACTCGCCAGAAGAAAAATAATAAACATTCTGAATCCAAAGCGGATCGTGAAGAAGCCCGTGCAGTTGGCCGTACAAAAGGCAAACAACGTAAAACCAGTACATTGCAACAGAGCTTCAACAAGCCTGTAGCTGCTGTTAACCGTGACGTTGTCATTGGTGAAACTATTACTGTTGCTGAGCTGGCTAATAAGATGGCGGTTAAAGGCTCTCAGGTCATCAAAGCCATGATGAAAATGGGCGCAATGGCAACCATCAACCAGGTGATTGATCAGGAAACTGCACAACTGGTTGCTGAGGAAATGGGTCATAAAGTCATCCTGCGTCGTGAGAACGAACTGGAAGAAGCGCTGATGAGTGACCGCGATACCGGTGAAGCTGTAGCTGAATCTCGTGCGCCGGTTGTGACTATCATGGGTCACGTTGACCACGGTAAAACTTCTCTGTTGGATTACATTCGTTCTACGAAGGTGGCTTCTGGTGAGGCGGGCGGTATTACCCAGCATATCGGTGCTTACCATGTTGAAACTGAAAGTGGCATGATTACTTTCCTGGATACTCCAGGACACGCTGCATTTACTTCAATGCGTGCGCGTGGGGCGAAAGCTACTGACATCGTGGTTCTGGTTGTTGCTGCCGATGATGGTGTAATGCCTCAGACTATCGAAGCTATCCAGCACGCGAAAGCAGCGAATGTTCCTGTGGTTGTTGCAGTTAACAAAATCGATAAACCAGAAGCTGATCCAGATCGCGTGAAAACCGAGCTTTCTCAGCACGGTGTTCAGCCTGAGGAGTGGGGTGGTGAAACTCAGTTTATCAATGTATCTGCTAAAGCTGGTATCGGAATTGATGAACTGCTGGACGCAATCTTGCTACAGGCTGAAGTCCTTGAACTGAATGCTGTTTATTCTGGTATGGCAAGCGGCGTTGTTATCGAATCGTTCTTGGATAAAGGTCGTGGCCCGGTGGCGACAGTACTGGTTCAGGAAGGTACGTTGAACAAAGGCGATATCGTACTTTGTGGCTTTGAATATGGACGCGTTCGTGCGATGCGTGACGAACTGGGTCGTGAAGTGTTTTCCGCAGGTCCCTCTATTCCAGTGGAAATCCTTGGCCTGTCCAACGTGCCGGCAGCTGGTGATGAAGCAACGGTTGTACGTGACGAGAAGAAAGCCCGTGAAGTGGCTCTGTATCGTCAGGGTAAATTCCGTGAAGTCAAACTGGCTCGTCAGCAGAAATCTAAACTGGAAAACATGTTTGCTAATATGGAAGAAGGTGAAGTTTCTGAACTGAATATCGTTCTGAAATCTGACGTTCAAGGGTCATGTGAAGCAATCCGTGAAGCACTGGAGCAACTGTCTACCAATGAAGTGAAGGTGAAAATCATCGGTTCTGGTGTAGGCGGTATTACTGAAACTGACGCTACATTGGCTGCTGCTTCTAACGCAATTATTCTGGGTTTCAACGTTCGTGCCGATGCTTCTGCACGCCGTGTCGTTGAAAATGAAAGCCTGGATCTGCGTTATTACTCCGTTATCTATAGCCTGATTGATGAAGTTAAACAGGCAATGAGTGGTATGCTGGCACCTGAATATAAACAGCAGATCATGGGCTTGGCAGAGGTTCGTGATGTGTTTAAATCACCGAAATTCGGTGCGATTGCAGGTTGTATGGTGACTGAAGGGACCATTAAGCGTAATAACCCAATCCGCGTACTGCGTGATAACGTGGTGATTTACGAAGGTGAACTGGAATCCCTGCGCCGCTTTAAAGATGACGTTAACGAAGTCCGTAACGGTATGGAATGTGGTATCGGCGTTAAGAACTACAACGACGTTCGTGTCGGCGATATGATAGAAGTATTTGAAATTATTGAAATTAAACGTTCTATCGCTTAATTCCTACCGCTGGTTAATTTCATTGTTGGGGGGCTTATGCCCCCCAAATGTCAGGAGATATAACAATGGCAAGAGAATTCAGCCGTACTCAGCGCGTTGCACAGGAAATGCAAAAAGAGATTGCCATCATTTTACAGAGAGAAGTAAAAGATCCTCGGATCGGTATGGCGACTGTTTCTGGCGTTGAAGTTTCCCGTGATTTGGTTTATGCCAAAGTATTTGTTACCTTTCTGAATGTATTGACTGAAGAACATGATTCCGATGTGGTGAAAAACGGTATTAAGGCATTGAATGAAGCTTCTGGTTTTATTCGTTCTCTGCTGGGTAAGGCAATGCGTTTGCGTGTCGTACCAGAACTGACTTTCTCCTATGATAATTCCCTGGTCGAGGGGATGCGGATGTCCAATCTGGTCACTAATGTTGTGAAGAATGATGAGCAGCGCCGGGCTTCTGTGGATCACAAAGAGGAGAAGTAATGGGGCGTCGTCGTCGCGGTCGTGATATACATGGCGTGTTGTTACTGGATAAGCCGCAGGATATTTCTTCTAATGATGCGTTGCAAAAAGTAAAACGCATTTTCAACGCCAACAAAGCGGGTCACACTGGCGCGTTGGATCCACTGGCAACGGGTATGCTGCCGGTTTGTCTCGGTGAAGCTACGAAGTTTTCCCAGTTCTTACTTGATTCTGATAAGCGTTATCGGGTGATAGCCCGTCTTGGTCAGCGTACTGACACATCTGATTCACACGGGCAGATCATCAGTGAAAGAGCAATCCGGCTAGATCCGGTTCAGCTTAATGAAGCTTTGGCTAAATTCCGCGGTGATACCATGCAAATTCCTTCGATGTATTCTGCACTGAAACATCAGGGGAAACCACTGTATGAATATGCCCGTCAAGGTATTGAAGTAGAACGGGAAGCACGGCCAATTACGGTCTATGAATTACAGTTTATCCGCTGGGAAGATGATGAACTGGAATTGGAAATACACTGTTCGAAAGGAACTTATATTCGCACTATTATTGATGACTTAGGCGAATTATTAGGTTGTGGTGCTCACGTTATTTATTTACGTCGTTTACAGGTAGCGAATTATCCAAATGATCGAATGGTTACGCTTGAGCAATTATATGAGTTGCAAAAGCAGGCTGAAGATCGGGAAATACCTGTAGACGAATTAATTGATTTGTTGTTATTACCAATGGATAGTGCAGTTGCTCATTTCCCAGAGGTTAATTTACTTCCGGTAGTTGCGGCTTATTTTAAACAAGGTCAGGCGGTACGAAGTGCTAAATCTCTGGCTCTGGTTGAGAGTATGGTGCGCGTAACTGAGGGTGATGAACGTAAATTCATTGGCATTGCTGTTATCAATGATGATGGGCTTATTGCTCCTCGCCGTTTGGTTGTTGAAAACCAGGATTAGGGTATTTGGGGCTATCTTGCGCTTAACTTGTTTGCAGCGTAGAATGGCGCAGCTATATGTTGGGTGGCTGAATTAGAGATCGGCACCTGTAATTTTAATTTATGTATTTTTGGAGTTGTAATATGTCTCTAAGTACTGAAGCAAAAGCGCAAATTATTGCTGAATTTGGTCGTGATGCAAATGACAGTGGTTCTAGTGAAGTGCAGATTGCTCTGCTGACCGCACAAATTAACCACTTGCAAGGCCATTTTTCAGAGCACAAAAAAGATCACCATAGCCGTCGTGGTCTGCTGCGCATGGTTTCTCAGCGTCGTAAATTGCTGGACTATCTGAAGCGTAAGAATGTAACAAGTTACACTGCGCTGATTGGGCGTCTTGGCTTACGTCGCTAATCAAGCAAGTTTCAGTGGAAAGGGGCCATTATGGCCCCTTTTCTTCTGAGAAGTCATCATATGTAACAGCATAAGAATACTGATGATGATTTTGGGGTAAGGCTCTTCGGTTACAGAGGTTCGCGCGGCTAATGAGAGTGCTTAAAAGAGTGAGCGCTGTCATTAGTCGCGAGGATGTGGCATGAAGAGATCATTCATTGTTGTCTGCTGAATATCAAAGACAACGTTAACGAAAGGATATTATTTTGCTGAATCCGATTGTTCGTAAATTTCAATATGGTCAACACACCGTTACTATCGAAACGGGTATGATGGCTCGCCAGGCCACGGCTGCTGTCATGGTCAATATGGATGACACTGCTGTATTCGTCACTGTTGTTGGTCAGAAAAAAGTAAAAGCTGGTCAGGGTTTCTTCCCGCTGACTGTTAACTATCAGGAGCGTACTTACGCCGCAGGCCGTATCCCAGGCAGCTTCTTCCGTCGTGAAGGTCGCCCAGGAGAAGGCGAAACGCTGGTAGCCCGTTTGATTGATCGCCCTTTGCGTCCTCTGTTTCCGGAAGGTTTCCTGAACGAGGTTCAGATTGTAGCCACTGTTGTTTCTGTCAATCCACAAATTAACCCAGATATCGTTGCAATGATTGGTGCTTCTGCTGCGCTGGCATTGTCTGGTATTCCATTCAATGGTCCGATTGGCGCTGCCCGCGTTGGTTATATTAATGATCAATATGTGCTGAACCCAACCAGTGATGAGCTAAAAAACAGCCGTTTGGATCTGGTGGTTTCAGGTACTGCCGGTGCTGTTTTGATGGTGGAATCTGAAGCAGATCTGCTGGCTGAAGAACAAATGCTGGGTGCGGTAGTGTTCGGTCATGATCAACAACAAGTGGTTATTGATAACATCAATGCGTTGGTTGCGGAAGCGGGCAAAGAGAAGTGGGATTGGGTGCCAGAATCTGTTAATCAGGCGTTGCATGATCGTGTAGCTGAATTAGCAGAAAGCCGTCTGGGTGATGCTTACCGTATCACTGAGAAACAGGAGCGTTATGCTCAGGTTGATGCTATCAAAGATGAAGTTACAGCAGCGCTGTTAGAACAGGACGAAACTTTGGAAGAAGCGGAAATCCATGAAATTCTGGGCAGCTTAGAGAAAAATGTTGTTCGTAGTCGTGTCTTACGCGGTGAACCACGTATTGATGGCCGTGAAAAAGATATGGTCCGTGCGTTGGACGTACGTACTGGTGTTCTGCCTCGTACTCACGGTTCTGCATTGTTTACCCGTGGTGAAACCCAGGCTCTGGTTACTGCGACTCTGGGGACAGAACGTGATGCACAGATCATTGATGAGCTGATGGGCGAACGTACAGATCGCTTCTTGCTGCACTATAATTTCCCTCCATATTCTGTTGGCGAAACAGGTATGATGGGTTCACCAAAACGTCGTGAAATTGGTCATGGCCGTTTGGCTAAACGTGGTGTATTGGCAGTTATGCCAAAAGCTAACGAGTTCCCATACACAGTTCGTGTAGTTTCTGAAATTACAGAATCTAACGGTTCATCTTCAATGGCATCTGTTTGTGGCGCATCTCTTGCGTTGATGGATGCAGGTGTGCCGATTAAAGCCGCTGTTGCTGGTATTGCAATGGGCCTGGTGAAAGAAGGTGATAACTTTGTTGTTCTGTCTGATATTTTGGGTGATGAAGATCATCTGGGTGACATGGACTTTAAAGTAGCGGGTAGCTGTGAAGGTGTCAGTGCGTTGCAAATGGATATCAAAATTGAAGGTATCACTCGTGAAATTATGCAAGTTGCTTTGAATCAGGCAAAAGGTGCGCGTTTGCATATCCTGAGCGTAATGGAACAGGCAATTAACAGCCCACGTAATGATATTTCTGAATTTGCGCCACGTATTCACACTATCAAGATCAACCCTGATAAGATCAAGGATGTTATCGGTAAAGGTGGTTCGGTTATCCGTGCATTGACTGAAGAAACCGGGACTACCATTGAGATTGAAGATGATGGCACAGTGAAAATTGCTGCAACTGATAGCGAAAAAGCGAAACATGCAATCAGTCGTATTGAAGAAATTACCGCAGAGATCGAAGTTAGCCGTATTTACGCTGGTAAGGTAACTCGTATCGTTGATTTCGGCGCATTTGTTGCTATTGGTGGTGGTAAAGAAGGTCTGGTACATATTTCTCAGATTGCTGATAAGCGCGTTGAGAAAGTGGCTGACTATTTGCAGGTTGGTCAGGAAGTATCAGTTAAAGTACTGGAAATTGATCGCCAGGGCCGTGTTCGCCTGAGCATCAAAGAAGCGACAGCCGGCACCGCAGTTGAGGAAGCACAACCAGCACCACAATCAGCAGAATAAATTTGATGTCATAAACGGTGTCTTGTAAAAAAGCGCCGTTTAACAGACTCAGGGCAGGAGGCCCAATAAATGCAATAGGTGATAGGGCATTCTTAATCAATGTCTGACTTTCGGGAGTAGGAAATGAATTTTTTTCTGCGCTGGTGTTATGCTGTAGCAATACTTATTTTGGCAGGATGCAGCAGCAGTAAGGATTGGCGTAAAAACGAAGTCTTTGCTATTCCATTACAACCTTCATTGCAGCAGGAAGTTATTCTGGCCCGTATGGAACAGATTCTTGCGAGTCGATCATTGACAGAAGATGAGTACGCACAGCTTTTATATGAGAGGGGTGTGCTGTATGATAGTCTCGGGCTAAGAGCCTTGGCACGGAATGATTTTTCTATTGCCTTGTCTATTCGGCCTAATATTCCAGAGATTTTTAATTATCTGGGAATTTACTTTACGCAGGCTGGCAATTTTGATGCCGCCTATGAAGCGTTTGATTCTGTATTAGAGCTTGATCCAACTTACAATTACGCGCGTCTGAACCGCGGCATCGCATTGTATTACGGTGGCCGGTATAAGTTAGCGCAGGATGATCTGCAGGCGTTTTATCAAGACGATCCAAATGATCCCTTCCGTTCGTTATGGTTATACCTGGTGGAAAAAGAATTTTATCCTAAAGGAGCGATGGTAAACTTGTCGCAACACTATGAAAGAGCGAACCGGGGGCAATGGGGCTGGAATATAGTTGAATTCTATTTAGGCAAAATCAGTGAATATACATTGATGGATCGCCTGAAAGAGAATGCAACAGATAACACTTCGCTCGCTGAGCATCTCAGTGAAACTGACTTCTATTTAGGTAAACATTACCTAAGTCTGGGGGACAAGGATAGCGCATCTGCGTTATTCAAGCTGACGGTGGCTAACAATGCACATAACTTTGTTGAGCACCGCTATGCATTGTTGGAATTGGCGCTGTTAGGCCAGGAACAAGACGACCTATCAGAATCGGACCAGCAATAGCTGACGAACATTTCGAGATCGATTTGCAAAGTCCATCATCTTGACCGATGAGGGCTTGTTTGTTCGTTTAATTACATACTTTGAGCCAGTTCACATTTTAAATGAAAATGACCGAAATTTTTTTCAATGCGTTATGTAGACTGGCCGCCATAACTAATGAGGCACCATTACATGACCACTGAAACTGAAATCTCCTTTGCTGATCTGGGTTTATCAGCACCTATTCTTTCTGCACTGGAAGATCTTGGCTATGAAAAGCCATCTCCAATCCAGCAACAATGTATCCCCCATTTATTAAATGGTCGTGATGTGCTGGGTATGGCACAGACCGGTAGTGGTAAAACGGCGGCATTCAGCCTGCCTTTATTGCATAACATCAATGCTGAACTGAAAGCTCCGCAGATCCTTGTGTTGGCACCGACCCGTGAACTGGCGGTACAGGTAGCTGAAGCGTGCGCGGACTTTTCTAAACATATGCGTAATGTGAATGTTGTTGCACTGTATGGTGGGCAACGTTATGACGTTCAGTTACGTGCTTTGCGCCAAGGTCCACAAATTGTTGTAGGTACACCTGGGCGTCTTCTGGATCACCTGAAGCGTGGTACTTTGGATCTTTCTAACCTGAGCGGTTTGGTTTTGGATGAAGCAGACGAAATGCTGCGCATGGGCTTCATTGAAGATGTTGAAAACATCATGAGCCAGATCCCCGCAGAGCACCAAACTGCGCTGTTCTCTGCAACGATGCCGGAAGCTATCCGCCGCATCACTCGTCGTTTCATGAACGATCCTCAGGAAGTGCGTATTCAGGCGAGTGTAACAACCCGTCCTGACATCAGCCAGAGCTACTGGTCTGTTTACGGTATGCGTAAAAATGAAGCGCTGGTGCGTTTCTTGGAAGCTGAAGATTTTGATGCTGCGATTATTTTCGTGCGTACCAAAAATGCAACGCTGGAAGTGGCAGAAGCACTGGAGCGTAGTGGTTACAATAGTGCGGCCCTGAACGGTGATATGAACCAGGCACTGCGTGAGCAGACACTGGAACGTCTGAAAGATGGTCGTTTGGATATTCTGATAGCAACGGATGTTGCAGCGCGTGGTCTGGATGTTGAGCGTATCAGTTTGGTCGTTAACTATGATATTCCAATGGATGCGGAATCTTATGTTCACCGTATTGGTCGTACAGGTCGTGCGGGACGTGCGGGACGTGCATTACTGTTTGTAGAAAACCGTGAACGCCGCCTGTTACGTAACGTTGAACGTACAATGAAGTTGACTATCCCTGAAGTTGAACTGCCGAATACTGAATTGCTGAGTCAGCGCCGTCTGGAAAAATTCGCGGCCAATGTGCAACAACAGCTGGAAAGCAGCGATCTGGAGCAGTACCGTGCTCTGTTGTCCAAATTGCAACCTGCGGAAGATTTGGATATAGAAACTCTGGCAGCGGCATTGTTGAAAATGGCACAAGGTGAGCGTCCGTTGATTTTGCCACCAGACCCAGTTCGCCGTCCTCGTCGTGAGTTTAACGAGCGTGATGATCGTCGCCGTAATAGTTTCGATGATCGTGGTGAGCGAGGTGAACAACGTGGTGATCGTCCTCGCCGTGAGCGCCGTGATGTTGGTGAAATGGAGCTGTACCGTATTGAAGTGGGTCGTGATGATGGTGTCGAAGTTCGTCATATCGTTGGTGCGATTGCTAACGAAGGCGATATCAGCAGCCGTTATATTGGTAACATTAAACTGTTTGCAACTCATTCTACAATTGAGCTGCCAAAAGGTATGCCAGGCGACTTGTTGTCTCATTTTACCCGTACTCGTATTCTGAATAAACCAATGAATATGCAGTTAATGGGTGATGCGCAACCATCTGAACGTCGTGAACGCCGTGGTGGCCCACGTAATGGTAACAGTAATGGCAATGCTCCTCGCCGTGATCGTGAGAATGTCAACGGTGGTGCCCGTCGTTTCAGCAGTGAACGCCGTAGTGGAGAAGGCCGTGGTGGTGAAAGTCGCGGTGAAGGCCAAAGCCGTAGCAATTTCCGTGGTCGTAGCGATGAGAATGGTTCATCTGCTCCACGCCGTCGTTATAACAATAGCAACGCGCAGTAATTAACTGATATTTGAATGATAAAACGGCTCCTTTTTACAGGAGCCGTTTTTGTTGCCAATGCACTTCAATCTACCGAGTGTTTCAATTATGTTATGTTCAGTCTTCTTGGGGAATTTTTACTTTTAGTTATCATTGTATTCGTTACTTTCTTAATCGAGTCAATGTAGTCATAACTATTCTTTAAGAACACTCATTATGTGAATCTACCAAGTAGTTCAATATTTGACAAGAATCATAAACCATTACACTATTATAAAGACTTATTCTTTCCGTCAGTGATTATACGCACAAATATAGAAGAAATTTTCTACAGAATAATGTGAAGATGCTATTAGTTTCAGGTTGAGCAATTTTGGGTGTGTAAGACATAATGAAAAAAAGAACACTTTTTACGATCTTACTGGTTATCTTGCTCACAGCAATGGCTGTGTTATTTCGTTCTCATAACCAATATTTATTGTTGCAAGGTGAAGTTGATGCGCCGGAAGTGATTGTGGCATCTAAAGCTAAAGGCCGGGTGATCGAGCGCCACGTCGAGCGGGGAGATGATGTCAAAACCGGTCAACTGCTGATCACACTTGAAAGCCCTGAATTACTGGCTCAAGTCGCTTCATTGGAAGCTGTCCGTGATCAGGCTAAAGCCCAGTTAGAGCAATCTCTGCATGGTACGCGTGAAGAAAGTATCCGGAATCTGGAAGCGGGTTTGGCACAGGCCCAGGCTGAATATGATAATGCGGTACGTGAATATAACCGTATTCAGAACATTGCGTCTAAAGGCTATGTTTCACGAAATGAATTGGATAACGCCCGCAGAAGCAGGGATGTTTCCTATCAAAAAATGCAGGGCGCAAAAGCCGCGTTAGATGAAGGTATGCATGGTGACAGAATTGAGCTACGCCAGAAATATGCGGCGGCTCTGCGTCAGGCTGAACAGCAACTTATTGAGTTACAAACCCAGAAGGATGATTTACAGGTTAAAGCGCCAGCCGAGGGTGAAGTTGGGCCGATTCCAGCAGAAGTGGGTGAATTATTTAATGCCAACAGCCCGCTGGTGACATTAGTTCGTGTCTCGGAAGCCTATTTTATTTATAACTTGCGGGAAGATATTCTGGCGAAAGTGCGCAAAGGGGATAAAGTCAAACTCCGTGTTCCTGCGCTGGGTGATAAAGAGATCGAAGCAGAAATACGTTATATCGCCCCGATGGGAGATTACGCAACCAAACGCGCGACTCGTGCGACCGGTGATTTTGACCTGAGAACCTTTGAAGTTCGTTTGTTCCCCTTACAGCCGGTTGAAGGTTTACGCCCTGGTATGAGCGCCTTGTGGCGTTGGGATAAATAGGTGACTTGCTGATGAGGGGCAAGGTTGTATGGCGTGGGTTCGAACGCGCTTTTAGTCAAGAGATTCGGGCTACGATCCGCAGCCCGGTTTTTCACTGGCTAAGTTGGTTATTCCCTTTGATGCTATTTGTGCTAATCAGCGCTAACTTTTCAGAAGGGACGCTGCTCAATCTGCCAGTATCAGTAGTGGATAATGATCATAGCCCGTTGTCACGTAGTTTGATCCGTAATCTGGATGGCGCTTCTCATGCACAGATTAAATCCTACGATGGCGGATTGCATGAATCTCTTGAACGGCTTGGCAACGCTAAGGATTACTCTCTGCTTTATATCCCGAATGATTTTGAGGCTGATGCTCTCCGGGGGCACCAGCCAACCGTTCGTATGTATTACAACGCATTGTTTTATGGTGCCGGAAGTTATTCTATTCAGGATTTCAGTGGAGTAATGGCGGAGATCAATGCGAAATACCGTTCCATACTGGCAACGGAGATGGGGCACCAGTTACCTCCGTTAGCCAATGTCACACTCGCTTATGACAGTCTTTTCAATGCCAGTGGTAGTTACATCTATTATCAGCAGTTTGCGGCCACTATCCATTTGTTACAGCTTTTTGTTGTAACTTGCACGATTTACAGTATGTCCCGCAGCAGTACGCTGATGACAATGAAACCGTTTACCTTCGCCTTGTTGGGAAAACTGGCGCCTTATACCCTATTTTTTACTCTGTTGTTAATTGTGGAGTTGGCGGCGCTGATTGGGGTATTTGATGCAAAAGTGAACGGTAATCCAATATATATGGTGGTAGTAGGTTTCTTCTATGTGATTGCCGCTCAAAGCATTGGTCTGTTGCTATTTACTTTCACCAATAGCGCATTAACAGCTTATAGCCTTATTGGGGTGTTGGTAAGTATCGCGATGACATTTTCAGGTATGTCAGTACCCGAATTATCCATGATATTGCCGGCGAGGATAATTGCCAATCTTGAGCCTTTGACCCATGCCTTGAATGCAATGTTTGATATTTTTCTGCGTGAGGTTTCTTTACTGGGTATTTTATCTGTTTGTGCTTCGTTACTGATCTATCCACTCGTTTGTTCCCTGCTAGTGCGTAACCGGTTATTGAAACGGCTTAGACTGCCGCAAGGCGGTGAATGATGCAGATGTACTGGCAGACCTTTCGCCGGGTGTTAATGGGAATGCTGGAAAAACCCATGTGGATGTTGATGCTGGCTTCCCTGTGTCTGATGAGTTTAGTGTATGTCCGGCCAACAGTATGGGATCTGCCCGTTGCCGTGATCGATCAGGATCACAGCTTCGCCAGTCGTGCTCTGATACGTCAGCTTAATTCCACGGCTAAAATTGCGGTCCACAGCTATGACAATCTGGCTGATGCCCGTCACGATCTGCTATTACGTGAAATTTTTGCGATCATCATCATACCGGCGGATCTGGAGAAAAATATCCTTAATGGAAAAAATATCACCTTTCCGATTTATGGAGATGCAACGAGTCGTCTTGCCAATGGACAAATTCAGCAAGAGTTGACCTCTGCCCACCGGCAATTGCTGAGTGAATATAACAGCAAATTACTACTGAAATATGGTTTCAGTCCTGAACAAGTAAAGCTATTACTGATGCCAATTCGTAGTGAAACTGTTGGGTTGTTCAACCCAGGTGTTAGCTTTGCTGCAATTACCTTTCCTGGTTTGTTGGTGATGTTGTTGCAACACTCTTTGCTAATATCTTGTGTGCGAGTCAGTATTACGATGCGCAGTACACCGAAAGGTAAACCCCCATTACCCGTCTATTTAGGTGCATTGTCGGCGCTATTACCCATCTGGCTTTTTCTCTCTCTCATATTTTTTGTTCTTTGGCCGTGGGTATTGGGATACCGTCAGGAAGCGTCTATTCCTCTGTTATTAATGCTGACTTTTCTGTTTATGTTGTCAGTGTTTGGATTGGGGAAGCTGGTGACAGAATGCATGCGCAGTGTAGAAATGATCTATTTGACGCTCGCCCTTAGCACAACGCCTGTGTTCTATATTTCCGGCACAATCTGGCCGATACAGGCGATGCCTGATTGGGTGAGGGCAATCTCTTCTGCCTTACCATCCACTTGGGCGACAAAAGCGATTGCAGGTGTTAACCAGATGGGGCTGCCATTACAGAATGTATTGGGAGATATTGCCATGATGCTGATCCTTGGCGTGGTTTATACGCTGCTGGGGATTCTGATTGGGAAGGTGCGCAGTGGTGAATTTAGCAAAAATCGCCGTAAACCTTCATCCAGTGCGGGAGGGGATATAAGGCGAGAAACCCGATAGGAGCAGGTAAAAAACTCGGTACTGTACTGATATTGGAAGAGAAAACATCAGGAAAAACGGATTTTAAATTTATTAATTTTGGTTATAAACAAAACCAAGCTTAAAAAACACGTTAGCTTTCTATTCGATGCTATTAATCACGAAGTATTGAAAGCACGATTAATCGCATTAAAAAAATTTTTAAGTAAAAGATGTTACATGGTTGAAAAAGACTTTCGAAAAGAGAGATAAATCGTTAAAGAAAACCAGGAAGCTTTTTGATTAATCGGATTAATAGAAAGAAAAGGATAAAAACGTTTAGCAGTATTAAAAACGATTGAAGAAATAGGCTTTGATTTTAATATCATTGGAATATATTTTTACCCTCTCTGGTTTTAAACCTGGAAAATTAAATAAAGGAAAAAATTCAGTATCAGTTTAATGGAAGCAGTAAAATTTAAATATGAGTCAGAAAACGGAAAAAACGATTGGATTTACAAAAAAACGGCACAATGAAAACCATTCATTAAATAAATGTTTAATTAAAAAATAAGAAAACCCTCAGAGTGATAGTAGCTCATAAACCCCTTTTCATTGGCGATGCATTCTCCTCTTATGTTACATTTATTTAACCTATCATAATCATTTGAAAACGAAAATACAGAGGAGATTAACACTTTGATATAAAAGTTGGATTAAACTCAATAAACATATTTTTCAAATGGACAGTGAATTGTATTTAATCGAAGTCCATTAATTATTAATAGAAAGTTGAAAAGAAATCAGCGGGAAAAAGAATATTATCTGAATAGATTGAGATTAATGTGTTTTCTCACTATTATTTTATGGAGACAATCATAAAAAGCAGTACAATAAAAAGGGATAAAACGGTTAATTTGGCAGGATTTAAGCCCTAAGAAAGGGATTGATTATCCGAAAAAACATAAAGGGATTTATTTATTAATTCAGGCAGCCAGGTCAGGGTAGGATTTCACTTATTGAAAAAACTCTGTGACGGGTCGGGTTAGAAGACAATCACACCGCTTTGCATGTTGTCAGTGTTTATGATATCGATGCTGGCGTTGTTCTTTACCAAAAAGCGGTCAACAGCCGGGGAAAAGAAGGTGAAATGAAAAATAAGCAAAGTGGAATCCCGCCCTGAGGGCAAGATAACGCTGAACTAACTGGCACTCTAAGGGAAAGTGGTTATAGAAGTCGTTGGGTAAAACCCGACAGTAGCCACAGTCCACTGTCGGGTTCGAGCTGTTCACATAGAAAGTCCAGCCAGGCCATAATCAGATAGTGGGGCTTCATAGAAATTTTTTGCGTCACTAGGGGTTGTTGATGTTTTTCGGGGGATTATTAGACAGCATGATGATTTGATATAATTACTTTCGCCAAAAAACAACCAGACCTCACCATCATGCCGAGAACAATGTTAACAGATCTCTACTGGAATAAGCTATCCGCATTCATGCAACACACCGGTTGGATTTATGATAAACCTGAACACCGTTTGACCTTGGAAGGCATTATTTATCGGATGAGAACAAGCATCCCCTGGCGCGATTTACCCACAGAATTCGGCAAATGGAATACGGTCTTTTCGCGTTTCAACGCTTGGTCAAAGAGAGGTATTTTACAGATTATTTTCAAAGGGTTATCTGCGATTGCAGATACAGAGTGGTTGTTCATTGATGGGACTATCGTTCGGGCTCATCAACATAGTGCTGGAGCTGCTTCAGATAACGACGAGGCGATAGGCAAAAGTCGTGGTGGACGTTCAACCAAGATCCATTTAGCGGTAGACAGCGGAGGCTTGCCCGTTCATTTTGAACTTTCGGGGGGGCAGGTTCATGACAGTGTTCACGCAGAAAGCCTTATTTCCAAGTCTCCCACTTCCGAAGCAGTTATTGCTGATAAAGGATATGACAGTCAGCGTTTCAGGATGTTTATTAAACAACGGGATGCGACTCCAGTGCTCCCTTATCGTAAAAATAGTCGAAAAACAGACCAGGGTATTGATAAGTGCTTATACCGTTATCGCCATTTAGTCGAGAATGCTATTGCTCGAATTAAGCATTTTCGAGCAATAGCAACGAGATACGATAAACTTGAACGGAATTATACCAGTATGGTGGCACTCGCATTCATCATTGTCTGGTTGCCGATGTGGGTTGATTGAATAATGACTTTAAAACATCAACAGCCCCTAATATCCCAGCTAGAAAGCTGATTCTTTTTCTGATTAAGAATACCCTCTTCCACTTTGGCAATATTTTCCGGTGAATATTTTTTTAACCCTTTCAACTCATGACGATGAAAACGCAGCTGAGTGCCAAACTCTTCGCGGAAGCGCCGGTAGCAGGCCAGAATGCGTTGCTTTTTCTCCAGCGTGTAGCCCTGTTTAAAAAACAGGGTTATTGAGATACCCAGGCGGGAAACAGTCAGTCCATCGCCATTGATAAAAAGAAAAGCGGTCAGTTTTGATCTCAGTTGGGCAAAGTAATCTACAGTTTCCATCATTTTCTCCGTGAATTATGAGGCGGTGGCGAATGTTACACCCGCCAATATAGTCAGGACAGCCGCTAATGCTGCGGCGGCGGCAGCTAAAATTCTCACCAGTACAATCAGCGCCGCAGCGACGGCAAGGGTGACGAGGATAACAACAGCAACTTCGGCAATAATCACAACCACTTCCAGCATCTCTTTTTCATCGACTGTTTCTCACCCTTTACTCATTCCTGTTTTCTGCTTCTCGTATCAGATGCCATACCGTTGTTCCCGGCTCCGCGCCCTGAATATCAAAGGCAGTCGCACCCTGAACAAAGAAATACTGTTTGTCAGGCTGGCTGTCGGTTCGCCAGAATCCGCTGACCAGCATCGGTTCACCGCTTCTCACCGGGGTTACATGCAGAGGGCCCCGGTCATAGCGGGCATACCAAGCCAAGGTGGAAATATCATCGAAATGACCCGCCCCATAAAAATGCAGTGAATGACCTTCCCGGGGGATCACCCGTATCGGACGTATCAACTGGTTAATGGCGAAATAACTCTCCGGGACACTGCCCGGCAGCGGTGTCAGATCTAGGTATTGACCCGCCCGTATCATCAGACCCTTGGAGTAAGGACTAATGACCACATCTGGGTAACGAGCCAGTGTTTTGCGTATCCAGACTTCTCCGCCCAGACGTCCTACAAAGCGTTTAGACAGCAGGGTGATCCAGTTAATGCCACGGATGGAATGTCCGTACTGTAATTTGGCTGTATGCACTGCGGAGTTCACTTGCAGGGAAGGGTAACGTTGCGCCAGTTGGTGCTCTAAAGGAAAGTAGTCATAGTAATCTTTGGGCAGGACCAGACAATAGCCACAGTCTCCACTGTCGGGTTCGAGCTGTTCACATAGAAAATCCAACCATGCCATAAAACGAGTCATGCCCTCTGGTTCCTTTAGATAATCCCAGGGCAGCACCAGACTCAGGTAGGAGCTATCATCGTCCCCATTACTTTCTCGGGAATCCAGGTAACGCATCAGATAATTAGGTGCCTCATCTTCATTTTTGGCATCACTGACCACCCAACTAGAAAACTGGTTTTTTTTCTGATTAAGAATACCTTCTTCCACTTTGGCAATATTTTCCGGTGAATATTTTTTTAACCCTTTCAGCTCATGACGGTGAAAACGCAGGTGGGTACCAAATTCTTCGCGGAAGCGCCGGTAGCAGGCCAGAATGCGTTGCTTTTTCTCCAGCGTGTAGCCCTGTTTAAAAAACAGGGTTATTGAGATACCCAGGCGGGAAACAGTCAGTCCATCGCCATTGATAAAAAGAAAAGCGGTCAGTTGTGATCTCAACTGGTCAAAGTAATCTACAGTTTCCATCATTTTCTCCGTGAATTATGAGGCGGTGGCGAATGTTACACCCGCCAATATAGTCAGGACAGCCGCTAATGCTGCGGCGGCGGCAGCTAAAATTCTCACCAGTACAATCAGCGCCGCAGCGACGGCAAGGGTGACGAGGATAACAACAGCAACTTCGGCAATAATCACAACCACTTCCAGCATCTCTTTTTCATCGACTGTTTCTCACCCTTTACTCATTCCTGTTTTCTGCTTCTCGTATCAGATGCCATACCGTTGTTCCCGGCTCCGCGCCCTGAATATCAAAGGCAGTCGCGCCCTGAACAAAGAAATACTGTTTGTCAGGCTGGCTGTCGGTTCGCCAGAATCCGCTGACCAGCATCGGTTCGCCGCTTCTCACTGGGGTTACATGCAGAGGGCCCCGGTCATAGCGGGCATACCAAGCCAAGGTGGAAGTTGAATTAAAATGACCGGCCCCATAAAAATGCAGTGAATGACCTTCCCGGGGGATCACCCGTATCGGACGTATCAACTGGTTAATGGCGAAATAACTCTCCGGGACACTGCCCGGCAGCGGTGTCAGATCTGGGTATTGACCTGCCCGTATCATCAGACCCTTGGAGTAAGGACTAATGACCACATCTGGGTAACGAGCCAGTGTTTTGCGTATCCAGACTTCTCCGCCCAGACGTCCTACAAAGCGTTTAGACAGCAGGGTGATCCAGTTAATGCCACGGATGGAATGTCCGTACTGTAATTTGGCTGTATGCACTGCGGAGTTCACTTGCAGGGAAGGGTAACGTTGCGCCAGTTGGTGCTCTAAAGGAAAGTAGTCATAGTAATCTTTGGGCAGGACCAGACAGTAGCCACAGTCTCCACTGTCGGGTTCGAGCTGTTCACATAGAAAATTCAGCCACGCCATAAAACGAGTCATGCCCTCTGGTTCCTTTAGATAATCCCAGGGCAGCACCAGACTCAGGTAGGAGCTACTATCGTCACCATCATCCTCATCGGAATCCAGGTAACGCATCAGATAATTAGGTGCTTCATCTTCATTTTTAGCATTACTAACGACCCAGCCACAGAGCTGGTTTTTTCTCCTGGAGAGAATGCCTTCTTCTATCTTAATAATATTTTCCGGTGAATATTTGCTTAACCTTTTCAATGAATGGCTATGAAAACGCAGCTGAGTGCCAAACTCTTCGCGAAAGCGCCGGTAGCAGGCCAGAATGCGTTGCTTTTTCTCCAGCGTGTAGCCCTGTTTAAAAAACAGGGTTATTGAGATACCCAGGCGAGAAACAGTCAGTCCATCGCCATTGATAAAAAGAAAAGCGGTCAGTTGTGATCTCAACTGGTCAAAGTAATCTACAGTTTCCATCATTTTCTCCGTGAATTATGAGGCGGTGGCGAATGTTACACCCGCCAATATAGTCAGGACAGCCGCTAATGCTGCGGCACTGGCTGCGGCTAAAATTTTCACCAGTACAATCAGCGCCGCAGCGACGGCAAGGGTGACGAGGATAACAACGGCAACTTCGGCAATAATCACAATCACTTCCAGCATCTCTTCACCCACCTTTTTCAATATTTGCATCCAGCTAATATTTTTGAGGTCTTCCAGGGTGATATCTGAGCCCTGTTGTACGGTTTGCCACCGGGCTTTTATCTCACTCTCCGTCCAGGTCACGATTTTTCCCGTTTGTTCACTGACCCAGGAAAAAGCGTAACTGGCCTGATGGGTTATTGGGTCAATAATCTCGTTACATACCCACTTGCCGGTTTCACTGAACCATGCTCCAAACTGGGCAAGGCGTTCACGGGTACTGTTACGGACATAATCTAACCCCTGTTCTGTCAAGCCGGCTACCTCCTGCCCGAGGACAACCCAGTCTTCATAGCTGGGTAGAAACGACCAGCGGGAAGTGCTGAGAAGCGGTGGATTTTTTGTCAGGGGTTGCGGAATAGTGCCTGGCACGCCCTCTTCAGGAGGTGAGGGTAAGGTGTCATCATCAGGAGGTGAACCGGGCGGCAGGGGGGCCAGTGGTATGGGATTTTTATAGTGCTGGGAGCCGGGTTGGTAATGTTTTCGCCATGCTTCATCGTACTGTTTTTGCTCCTCGGTGCGATTATCGCTGATACGCATTACACCAAAGCGGTCTTCGGTCGCAATCTGGATATAATCTATTTCTTGATCTTCGGCAAGTTTATCCCCCGGAAATTTCACCTCAATTAACATTTTTAGATTATCAGGGTGCACAGAACCATCGAAGTAGGTGGCATTTCTGCCCGGCCAGCGGAGAGCTTTATCTTTAACCAAAATAATATCGGGGCGCCGAATACGCTTAACGCTAAACTTCTTCGTATCGTCGGCAGAAGGCCGGGCAAATGGATTGCTGGATTGCGGTAAATTACCGCTATAACGCTGTTTAGAGGCCAGACTGGTCGCCAGCATGGGCAAAGGAACATCTTTAGGCCCTCGGATAGCAAACACCACTTCCGCTTTATAGGGCCACAGAAAGTCATGTTTGAGTTCCTCAATCTTAATCAATCCACTCATAATGACTTGATTAAGAAAGCGAATAGCACCCAGCCGGGTGATAATCATTGCCGGCAGACGCAGGGCGTATTCGGCTTTTCTCGCCAGATAACAGGGATCTTCATCGGCGGGAAAGATGCCTATTTCCATCGTACAGTTAATTGAGGTGACTGTCGGGCACATCTTGCCGCTGTTGGATATTGTCATACTTATTTCTCCGTAAATTCCATAACATGCTCTACCGGTGTGTTATCACTGGCCTGATATAAGGTTTGCTTCGGTTTCGGTGGGGTTTCCGGTGAACTCAGTTGCAGATTTTCTTCTGCCTCACTCTGTACGGTTACAGTTCTGCCCAGCGTGTCAGTTTTACCGGAAAGGGTCTGACCGCCAGCGGTGGTAATGGTATAGGGGGTATGCGCCAGCGGCTTACCGGTTTGCTCGCTTCGCAGGGTATAGCGTGCTGAGTAGTCAAACAGCGCATCAGCGGATTTTTTTCCGGTGATATGGTCAGACATGGTAATACTGACCCCTTCGATACGGATGTTCCCCATTGGGTCAATGACTATCTGCCCGCCTGCGTTCCCAATGGTGATTTGCCCGCTTTCCGAGTGCACAGTGATATGTTTACCTACGATGATTTGCTGGTTATCGGTGATGCTAAATTGATGGCTTTTACCGATTGAAATGGCCTGCTGGCCTTTAATGGTCACCGTTTGATTTTGACTGACTTCCAGCGTCTGGAAGCCCTGCACGGCTTCGTCATCATCGTTTTTAATCATAGTGGTACGGTTATGTTCAACTTCTGTTTTCTGGTCATGGTTTATCTGTGTGGTTTTATCCCTGAGAACCTGCGTATTCATATCCCGTTGAGCATGAATAAACACTTCCTCGCTGCCGTTTTCATCTTCAAAACGCAATTCGTTAAAACCATGACCTTTATGGGTTTTAGTTCTGAACGTAGTGCGGGTCTTCTCCGCCGGTAAATTCAGCGGCGGACGGTTAAGCGCGTTATAGGTACATCCGGTAATTATGGGGCGGTCAATATCGCCGTTGAGATAGGAGATAATCACTTCCTGGCCGACTCGCGGGGTGGCCAGAAAGCCAAATCCGTTGCCGTTCCAGCCTTGTGCCACCCGTACCCAGCAGGACGCCTGGTCATCAGGCGCGTCGTAACGGTTCCAGTGGAAGTGAACGCGAACCGCGCCATCTTTATTGACGTAAATTTCTTCCGTGCCGGGCCCGACAACCGTGGCGACTTCATCGCCGTCAGCCTGGGGTTTGTAGCGGTAGGGCGGACGCCAATCGTTGCGACCGGGAATGAACCGGGTCTGTGAGTTTAAGGTAGTACCGGCTCCGCCATCACCCAAAACGGCGGGCACATGCCCCTGATGTCGGGAAGAGACGACTTGCCAGCGGTCATTCATGGTGTCAATCGGGTGGTGGGTTAACGTGAAGATCCGGCCCGGCATTAATCGAATACAATTGCTGTCCGCTTGCCCTGATTTGCTGTCGGCCCGCACCGCTTCCAGCCGGTACTGGGTTAATGGCATGCCCTCTTTGTTTTTCAGAAAGCGGCCATAACTTTCGAAAATGTGAAATGGCGTGCTGCTCTCTGCCTCAAAATCTGTCGCGTTATGCTGCAAGGCATAATTGGGGTTGTGGTAATTTCTGTCTTTTTGGGAGATCGATTCCGGGCGCATGTGGGAGCCCAGAGACCATTTGGAGATAACATTTTCTTCTGTTGCGCTGGTGACGTCCGGGTTGTAGATCAGTGTATCCGGTGCCCTCATGTTTAAATGGCTGTCGCTGACATGGAGCCCGTCATCGGCGAACCAGAAGAAAATCCCCTCTTCCGCCGCAAGGCGGGTAAAGAAATCATAGGAGGATTCCCTTTTCATGGTGGTGTATTCCCGCACTGAATGCGGGTCGTTAAAATGCATATTAGCCCTGAGTTTTTTCTGTTTCAGTATGCTGTGTAAAATCTCGGGAACGCTGAGTTGGTGATAGATGCGGCTGTCCTGATCGAGGGTCAGCAGCCACATTTCTGGTCTGACGGTCAGGTGATACAGGGTTTGATGCCGGTTTGTGGTGCCAATAACGGCACTTTCAACCAACCCTTTCACTTCACGTTGCGGATTATCGTCACGGGTGACGGTGAACTGCGCGGTTTGGAGCAGGAGGGTATCGGTATCAATATCTGAACGCGGTGTCGCTAATGTCAGAGACAGGGTAAATAACGATGAAAGCGCTTCATCTAATGTAAAATTGACGACCGCAAAAGTCATGGGGGCCAGGTTGCCGATAGTGCAGGAAAAGCGGAGTCCGGTTTTCATGGTTTTTCCTCAATGACATAATTTTTTGGTGTCCGGGCATTATTGAAAGATGTCCAGTATTCATGACCTTCCAGCCCCGGAGAATATCGGGATCACTCGATTCAGGGATACATGAGGTAAGGTGTGCCTGCCTCTTTTATGATCAAAGGTTAATGTGAATTTATATGTTAATTTAATAAATATCAAGATTGATATTTTAAAGATGTGTAAATCTCACTTTATAACAGTCACGGGTGTAAATTTTATCGGTGTTTAAGTAACATAATGATTTAATTTATTTTGAAAAGTTTGATTTAGGGAAGATTGCTTTAATCAAGTTATGGCACCATGATAGCCCAATGTCATAAGCTGGAATTAATAGTTAATGAATTATTAAGAAGGTGAAGAATGTAACGAGAGCTAGCTGGCACACACTTAAACGTTATGCTGCTGCATGTGGTTGAATTATCTTTGACTACGAAATAATGTTGTAAAATGCGTGTTCTGTTGGTGATAACACGCAGAGGCACACTTATCTAGTATGCCCTAAAATGGCTTCCAATTAAGGAAGCCATTTTTCTGCGGTATTCCCACCTAAAATCTCGTTTTTTTCAGCGAAAGTAAAAACAGCATATTTTTAACGATAAAAGCGCTGATTAAAAACCAGAGGAAAATAAAAAGCGTATCAATATAAGTCAGATTAAGACAAATGAAATACGCTATTGTGATACCAATAGCGGAATCGAGCTGATCGAATAAAATAAACAGCCGCTTATTTTGTTTCGGATGTTGTCCCGGTGGTGCGCCGAGTCTCCTTTTCAACCAAGAGTTTGGCAACTCGAAAAGAACGTAACCTAAACCCGCCAGGAACCCGGTAAATAAGCAGGAGGCAATAGTCCGTGGAATAATGGTATCCTGTGTTTCGGTACAAAGTATTAACCACAGCGGTGAAAATAGCGCGGTAATAATGGGTACAGCAATAAAACCACGCCAGGTTTTGTTGTAGCCGAAATAACGTTGGTGTACCGGGATAGCCCAGCAGGAAAAATAGTTTTTTGTAACAATCACCATGTGTAAACAACCACCAAGAATGACGGGAATAAGTAAAATCCCCCCGTGATAAAAACTATTGAACATAGAGACTCCAGAAATGAAGGCCTGTAAATAAAACAAACCCTGCAAGTGTTGTACTGACGATAGTACTGAGATGTTTGAACTTATAAAACGGGCGATCCCATAGCATGGCGATACTGAATGCAAGGAGCGCTAATGTCAGTAAAATATGGGTCAGCCACGGCGTTGCTACCAAACCTACCAAAGCGTAACCACTGACAATAAATAAGCTCCAGAATACGGGCATACCAAGATAGGAGAGTCGATCTTCATCCTGAATATTTCCGACTTCATTAAAGACGGATAATCGCAGACAACCGCTGATTATCATTAAGAGAATAAACAGCGAATACCAAGATTGGTAACCGGAAAGGTATAGGATGATGGATGGTGAGATCAAGTAAATAAGTTGATCCATAAATCCATCAAGATAACGGCCAAAAGGGCGGACAATATCTAAGTTCCTTGCCAGAATACCATCAAGCGCGTCGCCAAGCATGGCAAGATACAGGAACGCAATAGCCAGGTAATACCAATGCTGTAATGCGGTTGCCACGGAGAGCGCACTAAATACCGCCCCACCAATAGTAATATAGTCCGCTCTGTTTAGCTGGATGATGAAATGATTACTGTTCATAATTTTTCCTTGTATGGAAAGGAGGATAATTGGCCTTTCCTGAGCATGTCTATCAGTGCTATGCGGTTTATTTTGCTGTTATGGCGAATGTCTACGGGGATAGGATTGACATAATAAATACGGGTAGCCAGAGTGAGATCCAGTTCGTCTAAAATGGCGGATAAACCTGTCGGCAGGGTGGTACTTTCCAATATCAGAGCGGCTCCACCCAAAGGATGCAACACGAATGCGCTCCGTGCGATGTTTGACAGTTCATTGATCCTTTTTTCCACCACATAGGGATGGATGATGCGGCCATCATCTAACAGCACCTTGTCTTTGACCCGTCCAAGTAACCAGAGCTGTCCTGTGGTATCCAGGCAGCCAACATCACCAGTACAGTGCCAGATCCCTCCCTGTTTACGCGGGAGTTTGTTTTCTTTCGTCGCCTGAGGATTATCAATATAGTCTTTGAGCACATGAGGCCCGGCAACCAGAATTTCACCTATATCACCGGTAGCCAGCGGGGTAATTTGTTGGGGATCAGTGGTTATCTCCCTGATACATATTTCCGCTTGTGCGACGGGTTTCCCGACCAGATAACCATCATGTGTTGCCCAGTGATTTAATTGCGTTGTCATTTCGACTGTACTGATCGGTTCGACCTCGGTGGAGCCATAGACCACCAGACGCAGAGCATGTGGGAAGACAGCCTGGCAGTTTTCAAGCAGTTCCTTATTGGCAGGTGCGCCGCCCACGATGACAGTTCGAACATTAGGGAATGACAATCTCTTGTTTCTGGCGTAATCAGTGACTTTGTTCATATAGGCGGGTGCGCCGCTGAGGCATGTAATACCTTTATCTTGCAGTTGCTTGATAATCTTTTTGGCATCAACGGTGGCGGGATGGGCAAAGTCAAAATCAGGCAGAATACTGCTGTTGCCGCAGCACAATGAATGCAGCACCATGACGGGGAAACTGTGCAAGTCGATTTCGTTCTTTTCCTCAGGGAAAAGCGCTTTTATGGCATAAAGTTGTGCTAACAGGCTGTCATGAGTGCGGTTTGCGCCTTTAGGCATCCCGGTAGAACCCGAGGTAAAAGTCATTAATCCCGTCGTATCCGGTGGTAAGTCCCGGCAGATAAAGTTATCCATTGGTAAATGTTGGCTGGGCGTTTTCAGCACTTTCATGCCCCAGATAGGCTGTCCGATAACAAAACGGCGCAGTCGCCACAATTCGGGGATCAGAAACCAGAATTTTCCTAACGCAGGTTGGGTGATAACCGCCGATAATTTACTGTGGCGTAGCGTCTCCCGGAGTTGCTTTCGGGAAAGCCCCCGCTCAAGCATAACCGGAACCAGCCCCAATCCCAGAATGGCGATAAGCAATGGATAAAGTATTAAGCCTGGCTGAACAATCACTAATAAGCGATCGCCGGCTACGAACCCGGCTTGGGTTAACAGATGTTGGTAATGAGATGCATGAGAAAAAAATTCCCGAAAGCTTAAACCACTGCCATTATCCAGTGAGTGTGGTGCTTGCAGGGCTAAATGCTCAGGGTGTTTTTGGGCCGCATCGACAATTGGCTGACAAATATTTGTCATGCGATCCTCCTGTAATAAAGCGCATATTGATGTTTGGTGGACGCGGGTGTATTGAAGATCCGTTCTGCGGTTTTTAATGATTTATTATCTTCGCGCATCAGGGCAGCCCCCAGACGGGGGTGAATACGGCTGGTGCTCTGCTGGTATGAGTGATACAGCGAATGGTATAGCCGACTCCCCCGATATTGCGGCGCAACTGCTACAGTTTTCAACAAGCCTATAGCGGGCTGACCTTTTTGGCTCACGGATAAGCTAAGAATTAACCCGGTAATCTCACCGCTATCGGTTTTAGCCAGGAATGATGCAGGGTAATGGCAAAAAGGTTTAATAAACGCCTCACCACAATAATGTTGAAATGTTGTCCATGACGGTGTGGTGTAAGCGAAATTCTCGCCGAAGACCGAATCGATAAAGGAATATAATCTAACCTGTTCCTGCATCCATAATTCGGGCGTTAGCGGCAGTAACGTCGCCTGAGCCTCAGGGAGCTTTTGCCCGCGCTGATAGTCCAGCCGAAAGTTGTTTGCTACTGCCTGAGTATCGTCGAATATCGAGGCGTAGCGGTAACGAATATCAAACCCTAATTCTTCTAACAATAGGGAGTAATAAGGTGGGTTGTAAGGTTCATGCTCAAAGGGGGGGATATCAAAATGATCAAGCCGGACGCGGTAATGTCCGAAGGTTGAGAAGTTAATTGGCCCGTAGAGATTGTGGGCGCCATTTTGCTTGGCCCATTGTTCCAGGGCGCTAAACAGCATGATGTTGCTTGCCATATCATTATCGGTTTCCCAAAAACCGAAGAATGCGGCGGATTGGCCGTCAACGGCATGGGGTACTAAAAAGCCAGCAAGACGAGTTTTCCCCGGAATACAGCCAATCCAGGCTTTGCTGTGATTAAACCAGGGATTTTCCAGACTGAACTGTTGTTGCACCTTCTCCCGGTCTTCGCCAGGCCAGAGCGGCCAGTCACGGTAGATTGTTGCTGGAAGATCGAGAAAACTTTCAGGCAGTGGGTTGGTCGGGGACCATTCGCGCATGAAGATATCAGACATGTTCGCTCCTTGAAGGTAATTCTTCTGTAGTGATGTCGTGTAGGCGGATAACACTTCCGGTTGCGCCATCCATACGTACCCGATCGCCATCTTTTAAAATTTGAGTGATCGCTGGAATGCCGACAATGGCGGGGATCCCCAGTTCACGAGCGACAACGGCAGAATGCGAGAGGGTGGATCCGCGTTCGATCAATAACCCGCCTGCTGTAGGGAATAGTGGTGCCCAACCGGGATCGGTACGGACGGTACAAAGGATCTGCCCTGCCAATGACATCTCATCTTGTGGGTTTTTAATTAAGCGGATGGTCGTTTCAACTACCCCTGGATAACAGCCCATGCCCTGTAGCATCCCGCTATCGGTTGGTGCCTGTTGTTCCTGATAGGGATAGCTGTAATCTTGCTGTTGATACAGTGAGCCTCTGATAAAGAAGTGGTGAGCAGGCTCATCCTCTGTTTCGTAGCTGGCGTATTCCTGTTTGCGTATAGCGACTAGAGGCTTAAGTTGAGTCTGTACTGCTGTTCCTTCGTAACTGCTGTAGATCTCCTCTAACGTCAGATAGAAAATATCGCGGGGTTCTGCGAGGAGTCCTTCTAATGCATATGCTTGACCAAGCTGTATGAAAATATCCCGATATAGCCCAAACATACGGGTTCGGGTGAAGCGCATATTCTCCCGGTGACGTATTGCCTGACGTAATTTATGCAGATTTTTTTTGAAGGCTTCCATACGCCTGGAGCCAAGTTGCTCGCGTATTTGCTGAAATGCCGTGTTTTCAGCTTGAGTACGTAACTTTCTTTCCCGGCTGGACAAGGTTTCGGGTGTGAGGGTATCGATCGCAAGGTAGTTTTTTATTATCAGAAATAGAAAACGGGGATCTTGTTTTAGCGTAATGGTCTCCAGCTTTAGCTCACCCATAGTGCGATCGCCATATTTTTCAATATAATCAATGCATTGTTGGTGGAAAGATGTATCGAGTTTTCGTACCTGAGTTAACAGGGTACGTGCATCGCCGTGTGTTAGCAGGGTGCATAATTCTGAATGCTGGCGTGCATATTGGCACATTTTTAATAACACTTTGGTCGGCTGGGTACTTTCAATATCTTCATCCCCAGAAAGAAGATCGCCTAATAATGCGGAGGGGTTTTCAATGCCAGCGGCGGTCAGTCCCCGGTGTACCCGGCCATTAAACATCATCACGTAGAAGTCATTCAGGATCGGCGTCGTCCAACGTTGTAGCAGATGCTCATCCAGATATTTCAATTTCTCGATCAATTGGCTGCTGTTGCAGATGTGCAATTCAGTTCGTCTTATGGCGGCAGCATGTTGTTTAAACTGTTCTAAGAAGAGTTCTACCCGCTGATCCATCGTTCTGAAAGCATATAGCAGGCGCAGGAGTGCCCACCCCATCTGTGGGAGTTTTTTTATTTTCTCGCTCAGTGAAGGTGTTTTATCTTCAATAAAATCAACTGGGTCTTCCAGCCCCATCATTCTTTCCATATCTTTTTTATTGGTTTGGAAAGAGGGCAGTAATAATAGTCCCTTGTACCAATTATTGATGTTGTAATAGATCCTGCCTTTAATTAAACCGAGCATATTTTCCAACATGGAACGATGCTGATTAACTTGTTTATCCGAACAACCTAAGGCACGTATTGTCTGTTCATAAACAGTGGCATAACCTGCGCGGGCAAAAGAGAAGGTCAGCGGTGTTGTTATTCCACAATAAGATTCCTGAATATTGGAGTTATCAAAAATAATATGGTGTTCGCTTTTATCATCCAGACGGGGCAGACGGGTGATTGGCCGAGTCTGTAGAATAAAGATTTGGTGGTTTTGAATCGTCCATTCAATATCTTGTGGACATCCCCGTGCTGCGGCGATTTTTTTGCCAATATCCCGCAATGCATAGATTTCGCTATCGGGTAAGGTCGGTTCCCACTGTTTTTCTTCCGCGACGGGCATCGTTACTGTTCCGCTGCCGCTGGTGGTATCGAAAACACTGGCCGTCCCTTTTTGCGTGATATGGCGTTCAATTTCTGGCGTGGTGAGATGAACGGAAAATTCATCGGTATCACATTCGCCAGAAACCACACCTTCTCCTGTGCCCCAGGCGGATGAGATTAGGCAATGTTGTCTGCTGCCAGTCACGGGATGTGCGGTAAACATGACGCCAGAAACCTCACCGGCAACCATGTTCTGAATGATGACAGCGCTACGGATATTGCCCATTGGCAGCTGTTTGTGCAAACGATATTGTAACGCACGGGTATTAAAGGCTGAGGCCATCACGGCGCGTAAGCTGTCGGCAAGGGCGGATTTGCCACGCTGAAACAGGTAGCTGTCCATCTGTCCGGCGAAGGACGCGTTGGCTGCATCTTCACCAATAGCTGATGAGCGAACAGCAAAAAACGCATCCGGGTAATTTTCTGATAAAAGAGCTAATTCTTCTTCTAACTCAGCAGGCAACGGGATCGATTGTAGCCATTGGCGCAGAGGGGCGGCGATGGTGTCGAGTTTTTCCTGGCTAATATCATGTGGCACGGCGGCTAATTGTTCCACAATGTTAATCGCAAACGTATCGTTGATTAATAAACTGTTCAGCACTTCGCTGCTGATGACCCAATAATCAGGTACAGGGAAACCGTTTTGCGTAAGCCATAATAAATTAGCCGCTTTACCGCCTAGGGAATGTTCTGCTAATTCAATAGCGCTATCTTGAGTATAGAGATATTTCATGTTGTTCCACCAATGCAGCAATAGTACACCTTGCTTACATCATGGGCCTATCTGCGCGTAATAATATTGGCGTAGGTCAATCAATAAGACACGAATGTATGACAAACTATTGCTGTATCCTTATTTTAGAGGAAGAGTAAATTAAATAATTTATTCGGGTTACTATTAGTTCAGCGTTAATGAAATAAGCCAGCGGATAGTTTTCATTGTGCGTTCCATAAATGGATAGCCAACAACATTATGCGCCATCATATAAAGCGGTATTCTTCTCATCCATAAATCACGTAATGCGAGCTCATAGCCACGTTGCCAACTGATTGGATCAAGAGAGAGTCCCGATTTTTGTTCAAGTTCAACCCGGTGCAGTTCAATATAATAGGCCACACTGTCCGCATTGCTATGCTGGTCTAAACTAAAGGCCAGTAATTCGGCAAGGTCGCGCTGTGGTAGATGCAAAGTAGACAACTCCCAATCCCAAGCGCATAAACGTAATCCTTCTTCCTGCTGCCGGAAAGCAATATTCCGTGGGTTGAAATCACCATGGATCAACGTCCTGGGCATTTGTTCGATTTCTTGCCACCAGGTGGCGGCGTTATCTACCCAGTGTTGAAAGTCTTGTTGTTCTTCGGCGGTGAACAACTCAGGGAATGCCTGGTGAATAAAATTACCTAGTTTTTGCCACAGGGGCTTCATCTGTGAAACTGTATTGGCGTCAGGAATTTGCAGTTGTGGGAATTTCCACATAAGCTCTCCTTCCCGCCCTAACCAAATGGAGTGAATATCGGCTACCCCTCTGATAGCGGTTTCAAGATGGTGCTGTTCCCACGGTGTTTCCAGGTTAATGTTGTTCATTAGCACCATATCCTGAAGTAATTCTTCAATCAGGGCGTAAGTTCCGGTTGCTTCATTTTCAATCACACCATAGATAATGGGTATATAGCGCATCAACTGTGGATTCTGCTGATTCATAATCGCCAGCTCACGGCTATGGCTTTGGTTAAATTCAAGCTGGTGGGCAAAATCTTGGAAAGCAGCAAACAATTCAGGGGAACAGTGCCTGGCAATATCCAGGACCATTTTAACGATCTCACTCCCCAAAGGTTTCAATTTCAGCATTACTGGCAGAGTATGTTGTGCGGATGTCGTCATAGCAAAGGGAAATAAACCAATTAAACGTTCCGCATAATTCGAACTCAGATGTGTCAGCAGGCTATGTTCATCATTGCCAGAAAATTCAGGTTTGATCGTGGTCAGGTGAGTTCCCTGTAACACTGGATTAAAGTTTGCTTGCTGGAAAAATGACAGATCAAGTTCCTGTAGGGTGTGCGGAATAATACCGCTAGTGTCGGTTGGGCGGTTGCGGCCAAGTCTTTCATGTGATTGAGCAAACTCATCCGCCGCAATCGCTGACAATGTTGAAATATCGAGGGCCAGGCAATAACTGGCGATGATTTCAGCCAGGCGGGCAGTGCCGTTTTCATCGGTGCAGCCCAGTATATTCAGACATTCGCGTTGGTGTGGTAAATAGGTTCCGCCACCGACTGTTCCTACGATTAGCGAGGGCAGTGTGACACTGCAATAGACCTGGTTATCGGCAGTTAATGTCATGTGTAAATGTGCGACTGATGATTCATGCACACAGGCGATGTCTTGACCGAGGGCAGTAAACATACCGGCGATAACATTTGCTGCATTAATATTTACGCCGACCATCCCTGAGGCGATAGCCCCCTCGCAGATATGATGATAAGCCGTGACAAGTTGTTGCGGAGTGACTCTCAGGATTTGCTGGCAGGATTCATCACTGAGATAAACCTCGGCGACGACACGTGTCCCACGTCCTTCAATAAACGTTTTATAAGAGACTTTTTTATCGCCTGAAGTATTACCATCTATCATAAAGTGGCGCAGTGGTATAAACGCCATTTTGGCGAGTTGTTGTTGGATCCATTGGCATGCATACCAGGTGCAGACGGTAGTCATATTTTGGCCTGCTGCTGCCGCTGTATTGTAGATGAACTGTAAATGGACGCTGCGCCCAATGATTTGCGGTTTTATTTCCAGCAATTGCGCATGTTTGGAGTGGTGGCCAATTTCATGCCGTATTTCGCTGAGATGTTCGTTAATCCAATCACTGAACATGATGCTGTGTGCGACGCTTTGAAATTCAAAGCGGGGTGCTCGTATCATGCGTTGGCCGAGCACACGAGTAGTGGTGCCGCCTGATTGCATAATGGCGGAGGAGCCGCGGGATATCGACGCAATTAAAGCGCCTTCTGTGGTGGCGAGCGGTGCATAATATACCCCTTGAGCGTATTGTCCCTTTATTAAGAGAGGGCCAGCGATCCCGACAGGGATTTCTATTGAACCAATAAATCCCTCAATGGTTTTGGTTAATTTCGTCGCATCCAGATGGGTAGCGGCTACGTGTTCCAGTGGATACCCAGTATGTTTTGCCAGATAATCCAGGCGCTTTTGCCGGGCTTCCTCGGTATATGTATAGAGGTGGCGGCGGGGCAATAATTCTGCTTGGGTTGCTTCTGTGCGGACGGCAGATGCTTCTTGGTGTTTAATGCTGAATATATCATGTGATAATTCGAGAATAGAACTTCGCGCACAGTTTTCTATGTGAGCAGTGGTATTATCTGAAACATCAAATACACATGATTGGATTTCTTTTTGCAACATAACTCTATTTCCTTTAATACCTAAGCAAACCCAAGCTTTATTAAGATGCTGGTAGTGCAAACTGAGTAACCCAGTACCATAAATATTCCCACTACAGCTTCATCGCGTTTGCGATTCTGGATAGTGGGGCGATGAAGGAATTTGCCTAATTGCCATAGACATAATGCATAACAAACGACCAAGATAATTAACGCCCATAACGCTATACCATCAGTGGTGATATTGATTAGCCAAATCTGTAACGCCAACATTACGGTGAGTAATGATGCGATAATAGCGACGGCTATTTTTCTGCCGAAAATAGATGAATAAGTTGGTATTTCCAGACGCTCTTCATCTGGACCTTTACATTTGCGTGTAATTTCGAAACTGAATCCAGAGAAAAAGCACAATCCCATTAAAACCCATATTGGGAAAGTGAGTGCAACGTTAGGGTTAGCGATATTGCCCAACCACCAGATAATGAGCGGCATGACCAGCATATGGGAAATAGCGTACCAAGTGAGGCGCTGGTTTAACCATTCACTGATAAAGAACTCTTTCCCCATAAGGCAGGTCCAGATAAAGACTAATAGCCAGGCAAAAGTGACTGAACCAACGCCTCGATCTAAAAATAGACTTCCACCCAATTGCAATGCGATACAGCAGATACCGAGTACCCGTAGATTTTTCAGTGTAATAATACCGCGCTGTAAGATCCGCTGTGGGTGGTGTTCACAATCCAGTTGATAATCCTTATGCTCATCGAATATCCGTAATAGTAAAAAATAGGAGAAGGCCATCAGGCAACCGAGCAGGATTTCCCATGACAAAACCGGCTTTTCCCCTATTGAATAAAAAGCTACGGAATAGCTGATGATATAAAAAATAAAGAAAAGCGGTGCATTTTGTAGCGGGAAACGCTCATCCATCCATAGCTTTATCCTCTTACCAATGAATTTTGAATAGATATCTTGGCCTTCCATACGTCATTCCTATTTATTGTATAAAGATTAAACTAATATACGTTTGTAACAATCCAATCCAAGGATAATAAATCCAAAAGCAAATCTTAATAAAGTCTATACGTGCTTTTTAGCAGGTAGCCGTAAGAAATACGTATCGACCAGTGCCATACGTTAAGCCAAAAATTTGCAATCCGCTATAATCAAGATGTGTAAATTTAAATATTAGTATGCAACTTATGTTTACATTTTTTTTCATAACTGTATGTTTACCTGATATTTTTGATTTTTTGGATTGAAAAATAATGAGCCTTGATGTCATGTATCAGTCCGATATAAATGACATCCACCCCGTTATCTACAACAACTATGTTCCACATAAATAAGCTTTTTGTGGGACAAGTCTGTTCTATATGAAATACTGGAATAAAGTAATAATGGTTAATAATTGTAATTAACTGAATGATGAGATGTTTTGATTTAGAGCAGTTTATAGGCGGATATTACTCCAATAGTTAAAAGGTAAGATTTACAACTGGTTCTGTATTGGATTCTTGATGTAGGATCGGCGAAATACCGATATATTCTGGTTGAATAGCTATGTTACTTTATCAAGTAAGGAGTTTGAGCTGTGTTAGGAAAAATCCGCGATCTTAATCTGCGCTGGTTTACTACTGTCCGTGATAATCATTTAGTTGTCAGCCAGCATAAGCAGGAAGAGGTTAGTTTCATCGGTGAAACCAATGATCTGATTCTAATAGCTAGCCGTAAAGAAGAGCTGGATATTTTGTTTTTCCAGTGTCGTTTGTATATCGCAGGGAATACAGAATCAGAGTTGTATGTTAGAAATTGGGTGGATACGATAACGTTGAAGTTTATGACTGCGGTCATTCGTACCGGTTTATTACGATTGGTTGAGTTTATTAAAGTCAGTTTACCGGAGGGCGCAGAACAGTATGCTCCTGCGCGATTATCATGTTAATCAGGGTAGAAATTCCAGTAGATGCAGCAGGAATAGATCAATTACTGCGGAAATCTTTTGCTACCTCGGTGGAAGCGGAATTGGTTCAACAATTGCGGGAAGATGGATTACTCACGTTGGGTATGGTTGCTACGGATGAAGAAGGCCAGATTATTGGTTATGTGGCATTTAGTCCGGTAGATATTAATGGAGAAGATCATCAATGGATTGGTTTAGCGCCGTTAGCGGTTGCTGAAGAGTATCGTCGGCAGGGGATTGGTGAAAAACTCGTTTATGAAGGTCTAGATAGCCTGAATGAATTTGGTTACGGCGTCGTCGTTGTTTTAGGTGATCCGCACTATTATCGCCGGTTTGGTTTTACGCTTGCCAGTGAGCACCAGTTACATTGTAAGCGGCTAAAGTGTGAACCCTATTTTCAGGTATATGAATTAGCTGACAGTTCTTTGGCTGATTATACTGGGCTGGTTAGCTATTCTCCCCATTTTGACCGTTTCTGATTGATGCCAAATATTTTGCTATGCAGATAGGCTGGCAAATAACCAGCCTCTCTTTTTGTTGTTTATTCAATTGCTTTACCTGATATTCCAGTCGTGAGGCATGGGATCTGTCTCCGGCATGACTGCTGAAAACCAGCTGTAATGGTCCTTTCCCTCTCAGTGCTTTTGCTCCTTTACCATCTGCATGTTGTGCAAAACGGCGGTTGATATCTGTCGTTATCCCCGTATACAGCATCCCTGCTTTCGTTTTCAGTAAGTAAAGAACCCATTGATTTTTAGCCATATAACTTTTTCTTAATTTTTTATTTTTGATATTTGCATTTTACTAAGACGTTTTTTCTATATTATTTTTCTGAATAACTTAGTTTAAGCCATTATAATATAATAGTTTTATCAAAATTCTTTACATATCAAATTCCTATATATCGCATTTTTTATTCAAAAAAATTGAAATAGAATAGCAATAATTGCTAATTTTTATTCTGGCTGTTAGAGCATACTATGATCCACATCACAGAGAGTAACTCATTCCATTAAAAATTGATCAAGGATCATGTTATGAAAAATGTAAAATATATCGCTGCTGTTTTGGCTTTAAGTGCTATCTCTTTTGGTAGTATGGCAGCGACAGAAGTTCAAACGACTTCATCTGCCAAGGTTGGTGTGGTTTCTGTAACCGGTGCTGATACCCTGGAAGGCTTGAGTGCCGAATTGTCCAAAAAAGCTGACAAAGCTGGTGCATCTTCTTTCCGTATTATATCTACTAGCGGTAAGAACCAATTGTCAGGTGTTGCTGAAATCTATAACTAATTTATAGTAGAACACACTGAACCCTGACTCTGTCGGGAGATGTCAGAACACGCCGCAGGATGATGTTTATCCCGGCGTGGTTCTGGGTTTCCAGGCCAATAAAATCCTCCCATTGGAGGGAGTGTGAATACTACTGAAAACTTTCAGATTATCCGCCAATACCTTGCAAGACAGCACGTCTTCACGCTTTGCACAACAACAGAAAATGATATCTGGTGTGCAAGTTGTTTCTATGTTTTCGATGCCGAGAAAATAGCCTTTTGGTTTATGACTGAATCCCATACCCGTCATGGTGAAATGATGCAGATAAACTCGCAGGTGGCAGGTACTGTTGCCGAGCAGATTCGTAATATCGCGCAGATAAAAGGTATTCAGTTCAAAGGGGAAGTTATTTGTCTGGAAGGAGAAGACGATAAAGCTGCCAGAGCACGTTATTGCCGCCGTTTTCCTGTGGCAATTGCGGCTAAAACACCTGTTTGGCAACTGAATCTCAGTGAAATAAAAATGACTGATAATTCGCTGGGATTTGGTAAGAAAATCTGCTGGCAGCGATAAAATTATCTAAATCGATGAATAATCTGGTTGCGGCTGCCGCGCCATAATAAATTGGGATCATAAAGATTCTGGATAAACCTGCCATCTACCAGCACATTAATATAGCTGACAACTTCCTGTTGAGCTTTGCTGAGTTCACTTAGCAGATAGCCAGTCCACAGCCAAATATCCTTTTCAGGGCACTCTGCCTTGACCCGTTTTACCAGTTTCAGGATCACAGATATGTTATGTGGATGAAGAGGATCGCCGCCAGACAGAGACAGCCCTTGCCGTTTAATGCGGCTATCCTGTAAATCAGCGACAATATGGTCTGCCATTTCCTGTGTAAATAGTTGGCCGGAATTTGTTCGCCAGGTGCTTTTGTTATAGCACCCGGGGCATTGGTGCTGGCATCCTGCGACAAACAGCGTACAGCGGGTTCCGGGACCGTTAACCACATCAACAGGGTAATATTGGTGGTAATTCATTTTTTAGCCTGCCTGAATGAATCGAGTTGCCCATTTTTAAGATGTTTTACTCTGCGTTTCACCTCTTCTTGTTTGCCTGCATTGAATGGGCGGGCGTCAGGGCTGCCCAGATAGCCGCAGACACGGCGGGTTACTGATACCCTGGAGGGGGCATGATTGCCACAACGGGGGCAGGTAAACCCTTTACGGGTACAGGAGAATTCACCGGTAAATCCGCAGTCATAACACTCGTCAATGGGGGTATTGGTCCCGTAGTAAGGAATGTGTAAGTAGCTGTAATCCCAGACATCTTCCAGTGCTTTCAAATTATGTTGCAGATTGGGATATTCGCCGTAACAGATAAAACCGCCGTTTGCCAATGGTGGATAAGATGCTTCAAAATCCAGTTTATCGTAAGGGTTGGCCTTTTTTTCAACGTCAAGATGGAAACTGTTGGTGTAATAGCCTTTGTCTGTCACCCCTTCGATAACACCAAATTCAGCGGCATCAAGGCGGCAGAAACGATCACACAGGTTTTCACTGGGTGTGCTGTACAGGCTGAAACCATAACCCGTCTCTTTTTTCCATTGATCAGTTGCTTTTCGCAGATGGCTAACTATTGCGAGAGCTTTTACACGTAATTGTTGGTCATCAAATAGATGAATCTGATTGCCATACAATGCGTTAATGGTTTCATGAATGCCAATATAGCCCAGAGAGATAGAAGCCCGGCCATGTTTAAAGATTTCAGCGATATTATCATCGGCTTTCAGGCGAACCCCGCAAGCACCTTCCATATAAAGGATTGGCGCAACCCGCGCTTTGACGCCTTCCAGACGGGTAATACGAGTCATCAATGCTTGTTTTGCCAGTGCCAGGCGCTTATCCAGCAATCGCCAAAAATGTTTTTCATCTCGTTTGGCTTCGATAGCAATCCGAGGCAGGTTTAAACTGATAACCCCCAAATTATTGCGACCTTCATGAATTTGCTCACCATTTTCTTCATAAACACCGAGGAAGCTGCGGCAACCCATTGGGGTTTTAAAGGAGCCCGTGACTTTAACAACCTGATCGTAGTTAAGAATATCAGGATACATTCGCTTGCTGGCACATGTTAGAGCCAGTTGTTTGATATCGTAGTTGGGGTCACCGAACTTATGATTCAGGCCATCACGGATAGCAAATACCAGTTTAGGGAAAACTGCGGTTTTATGGTTCCTGCCCAACCCGGCAATACGGTTACGCAGAATAGATTGTTGGATTAAGCGGCATGCTTTTGAAGTACCCAGACCAAAGCCAAAAGTGACAAAAGGTGTTTGTCCGTTGGCGGTGTGCAGTGTATTAACTTCATATTCCAGTGACTGGAAAGCGTCGTAACACTCTTTTTCTGTCCGGGCTTCAGCATAAGATTTTTTATCGGCAATACCCCACTTTTCAGCAACGGCCAGCTGTTTGTCATAGCTGGCTTTAACGAATGGCGCTAATACTTCATCTATACGGTTAATCGTGGTACCGCCATAAATATGGCTGGCAACCTGGGCAATAATTTGAGCAGTTACTGCTGTTGCAGTTGTAATAGATTTGGGGGGCTCTATTTCAGCATTACCCATCTTGAACCCGTTGGTCAACATGCCTTTCAGGTCGATCAGCATACAGTTGAACATTGGGAAAAAGGGTGAATAGTCCAGATCGTGATAGTGGATTTCACCTCTTTCATGAGCCAGTACCACGTCACGCGGTAGCATGTGTTGTTTGGCATAATATTTGGCAACAATTCCTGCCAGTAGATCGCGTTGGGTTGGAATAACTTTACTGTCTTTATTCGCGTTCTCATTGAGCAGGGAAATATTACGCTGTTCGACCAGACCACGGATTTCCTGATTAAGGCGGCTGTGTGATTCCCGGGCAAGATCCCTGTCATGGCGATATTCAATATAGAGACGGGCAAGATGCTTATAGTTGCCTGCCATCAATTGGTTTTCTACTGCGTGCTGAATATTTCGTATATCAACTTGTCGGTGGTCAGCCATTAATTGCGTTACTGTGGATGCAACTTGAGCACAGTACTCATCATCTGTGACGCCAGCGGCAGAGGCGGCCTGTTTTACGGCATCTCTGATACGAATTTCATCAAATGGTACCTGACGACCATCTCGTTTTATCACAACAGTTTTCACAATATAACTCCTTGAGAATGTTATCCAAAGGTATGAGCCATTCTCGTTCTGATATTCAGATTAAATAGAGGTGATGCTATATATGGTTTGTGTTTTTATATTTAAGCACAATATGTAGTAAGTTAAAGTGAAATAATAACGGTCTGATTTGATCTAAAACAAAGAACAGGAAGCTATATCTGGGAGACGGGAAAAAGTAAAAAACCCTTGGTCAATGGGTGAACTGACCAAAGGTTTATAGGAAATAAGAGTAGGGATTATTTACGAACGGCGATAGCTTCGATTTCGATTTTAACGTCTTTTGGCAGACGGGCTACTTCAACACAGGAGCGTGCTGGGAAAGCGGCATTGTGTTCTTTGAAGAATGCTTCATAAGTCGCGTTAACCGTGCCGAAATCATTCAGGTCTTTAACGAAAACAGTTGTTTTAACAATGTCACCGACAGTCAGACCTGCTTTCTCAACGATAGCTTTAACGTTTTCCAGTGATTGACGAGCCTGGGCAGCGATATCTTCTGCGACATCACCTGTTTCTGGATTGACCGGAATCTGACCGGAAGTGATTACCATACTGCCCAGATCAACACCCTGAACATATGGACCAATTGCAGCAGGGGCTTTCTCGGTATTAATCTCGTATGACATAGGTTCTCCTGTTAATGTAATAACTGAATAAATATTTCAACAAAGGTACTATTATAGTGTCCGTATCTGCCCCAGCAACGGGCATAGATTGTTTACTTGCTGAGTATTACCACGTTGCGATCAAACTCTTTCTCGCAGTACTTACAGGTCAATACCACATCTTCAAATGTGATTTTGACCCGAAAACTGCTTTCTACCGGCTCATTGTGGCTGATGCAATTGCTATTAGGACAGACTAACACGCTATCAATACGCTCAGGCAGGTTAATTGGCAGTTTCTTCACAACCTCATAGTCTTCAATACAGTTCACTGTTGCATGCGGTGCATACATAGCAAGCTGATTAGCCTGTTGCTCTGTCAGAAATGTGTTTTCGATTTTGATGAGATCTTTTTTACCCAACTGATTGGAAGGCAGGTTCAGGCCGATAGTAATGCGCTGATCGGTTTTAGTCAGCTTAAATAGAGAGAGTAACTTGAAACCTACCTGAGCTGGGATATGGTCAATCACAGTACCGCATTTAATGGCTTCGACTTGTAGTTGATGATCTTGGGTCATAGTGTTCTGTATGAATACATTTTAGTGGCAACTCTTTCTGTATTCATCCTCCAGATATATTGTTAAGAATCGGTACGTCTTCCATTTTAGGTGGTGCCATCCTGTTTATCCAGATAAGACGCAGGTAATTCAGTGTCATTCTACAGTTGTTATTCCGTACATTGGCTTTAGCTGTCATAGCATAAGGTGCTATATTTAGTTTAATAATTTCATAAATTGTCAACCAAGAGGCCACATATGGCTAAACCTTTAAATTGGATATTAAACAATACTGCTCCGGGCTAAATCCTGCTCCAATCATGGCTATCGGCACACGGTATTGATCGTAGTGTGTCTTGGAAGTATGCCCAAAATGGCTGGTTGGAAAGATTAGCTTTTGGTGTTTACTTTCGGACAGGGAGAACTCCTGATTGGGTGGATGCGGTACAGTGCCTTCAGACACAGTGGAATTCACAGGTTCATGTTGCTGGTTTAACAAGCCTGAATCAGCAGTTTCTCACACTACGTCGAACTCATGTGTGATTATATTGACTTCTTATGATTTATTTATAGGGTTGAGTTATCATATTTATGCAAGGGTTACACCAAAACCTTGGAAGCCGAATAAGAAGATGAGTGATGATGTAAATAGTATTGAAAAATTTGTAAGGTATTCTTTATAATATTTTTTGCTTTAAATCACACTTAATAATAAAATAGAAGTAATCCATAGGTATTCTAGCCCGGCGAAGAGAAGAAGGTAAGTATATAAATTAATGTCTACATCGGTGTGCCCTATACAATAACCGGTCAGAAAAGCAATCGCTAATAATATTATAAATCCTAATGTATTCCTCTTTGGGTTATTCCATTGGATACCTATTTTTTCTAAACAACGTATTAAAAATCTAAGTGCATAATAGCTAATAAAATACATTCCAATGAGCCAAAAAAATCATTATCCATTTCAATGTTCTTAGTTGATTGACTTTTGACCGTTAACGATACGCCTCCATCAGGAGGCATAAAATATGCGTTAACTGTACTCTAAATCTGCCGGTTTATTATCTGAATTCACTTTCGAATTTGAAGGTGAATAAATAGACTTGCTATTCAATTATATACAGAAGCAGAACATCATTTCAAAAGTAGATAATAACGATTTTATTTAAGGACATTCAATATTTTCTTTAATCACTCATTTAGCACTAGAGACAATAGTGCCTGACGGGCATAAATACCATTTTCCGCCTGTTGAAAATAATAGGCGTGGGGGGTTTTATCCACATCAACAGAAATTTCATCAATACGTGGCAATGGATGCAAAATTTTGAGATTCTCTTTCGCTCCCGTCAGATCAGTGGCACGCAGAACATATTGCGCTTTTACATTGGCGTATTCGGATGGATCAAGGCGCTCTTTTTGCACACGAGTCATATAAAGGATGTCTAGTTCCGGTAACACTTCTTCTATATTGGTATGCTGGCTGTAAGTTGCCCCTTTTTCATTCAGCATATGAAGAATATGATTTGGCATTGCCAATGCTTCCGGGGCAATGAAATAAAAATGGTTGCCATTAAATTTCGCTAACGCTTGTGACAATGAATGAACCGTGCGGCCATATTTCAGGTCACCAACCATAGCGATATTCAGACTATCTAACCGTTGCTGAGTTTCTTGAATAGTGAACAGATCCAGCAAGGTTTGAGTTGGATGTTGGTTAGCACCGTCACCGGCATTGATAATCGGAGTCTGACCGGAAAATTCGGAAGCCAGGCGCGGGGCACCTTCCTGCGGGTGGCGCATCACGATAGCGTCAACATATTGGCTGATAACGGAGATGGTATCTGCCAGTGTTTCGCCTTTCTTACCCAGGGAGGTGTTGCTGCTGTCTGAAAAGCCAACCACTGAAGCGCCAAGGCGGTGGATTGCGGTTTCAAAAGAGAGGCGGGTACGGGTAGAGGCTTCAAAGAAACAGCTGGCGATAACCTTGTGTTTCAGCAATTCAGGCTGTGGTCTGGCTTTCAGTGTGGCAGCGGTTTGCAACACCAATTCCAGATCTTCGCGGCTCAGATCATTTATTGAGATGATATGTTTGCGATATAACGGATTAGCCATTTTTCACTCTCCTCTAATGCTGACATCCGGGTGGTGATCATCAATTGATTACCGGGCAAAAAAAAGCCCCTCAGTGAGGGGCATTAACTGATTGGTTTAGCAACGGGAAAAATAATGATTGCTGGCTGCCTTCAGGCAATTGCACCCGTACTTTAGCTTGATGAAAAGAGGCGCAGTTTTTCATAATTTCTCCCGGCAAATTGTGGCGCATTATACTCGTGAAAAATCTCACAGCAAGCGTTTGCCTGAAGAAAAATGATATTGGTAGGGGCGCCTCTTTACAGACATATCCCTGCGGATATCATAAGTAATTAAATTTTAAGATCACTTGCCAGTGTCGCTACCATTACCGCTTTAATGGTATGCAGACGATTTTCTGCCTGATCAAACACAATGCTGTGCTCTGATTCAAAAACTTCATTGGTGACTTCCAGCCCTCCATACATATCAAATTCAGCGGCGAGTTGCTTGCCTAACGTCGTTTCTTCATCATGGAATGCGGGCAAGCAGTGCAGGAATTTTACCTGTGGGTTGCCTGTCATTTTCACCACATCCATATTCACCTGATAAGGTTTTAATAGGTTAACCCGTTGTTGCCAAACTTCTTTTGGCTCACCCATAGAAACCCAGACATCGGTATAAAGAAAATCAGCGTCTTTAACCCCCTCAGGGACATTTTCGGTTAGCGTAATTTTCCCGCCTGTTTTTTCGGCCAGTTTCTGACAGTTTGCAACCAGCGCTGCATCTGGCCAGTACTGTTCAGGAGCCATTAGCCGAACATCCATGCCTGTCAATGCCGCAGCTTCCAACATGGTATTACCCATATTGTTACGGGCATCCCCCAAGTAGGCGAATTTGATTTCTGACAGCGGTTTCTCTGGTTGATATTCCTGAATAGTCAGCAAATCTGCCAGTAACTGAGTAGGGTGAAATTCATCCGTCAGCCCATTCCATACAGGAACATCTGCATATTCTGCCAGGGCTTCAACCACTTTCTGAGCATGGCCGCGATATTGAATACCGTCATACATGCGGCCAAGTATACGGGCGGTATCCTTAATTGATTCTTTATGACCAATCTGGCTACCACTGGAACCAAGATAGGTGATATTTGCCCCCTGATCGTAAGCGGCTACTTCAAATGAACAGCGGGTGCGAGTGGAGTCTTTTTCAAAAATCAGCACAATATTTTTACCTGTTAGCCAGGCTTTTTCTGTGCCGGATTTTTTAGTCGATTTTAATTCAGCCGCCAGTTTTAGGAAGGCATGGATTTCTGCTGAGGAAAAATCAAGCAGCCTTAGGAAATTACGTTGATAGAATGGATTCATGGTTGGATATCTCCACATTTATTTCTTGCATTTAAATTCAATTTATATCTATAAAAATTCAATTTCAACTCCGCATTAGATTTCTTTGATGTAAACAGTGGTTAGCCTGCTTGTGGTGTGGGAGAATGAACATTGGGACGGCCAACTGATTGAGGGTATTGGGTATGGCAAATCAAAAAGACTTAGAAGAACAACGCGAAGAAACGCGCCTTATTATTGAAGAATTACTGGAAGATGGTAGTGATCCAGATGCGCTTTATGCCATTGAACACCACTTTTCTGCGGAAGATTTTAATCTGTTGGAAAAGGCGGCAGTTGAAGCCTTTAAGCTGGGTTATGAAGTGACTGACGCGGAAGAATTGGAAATCGAAGATGGTTCTATTCTGATGTGTTGTGATGTTATCAGCGAATGTGGGTTGAATGCTGAATTGATTGATGCTCAGGTTGAGCAACTGGCAAATCTGGCCGAGAAGATGGGTGTCAATTATGACGGTTGGGGCACTTATTTCGAAGATCCTGATGAGCAAGATGAAGACGGCGAAGATGATTTGCCAGAGCAGGGTGAAACCATACTTCATTAATAAAATCAATTCGTTAAAAATCTTGTGTTAGCTCTGGTCGTGGCTGATGCATATGATTAAAAACAAAATAGTCCTTATATGCTTTTGCGAATAAGGGCTATTGTATTTTAATGGATTATCTTATCAAACCATGTTCTCTGACCTTTGAAAGAATCGTCCCTTTCCTGATTTGGTTTGCCTCAGTGATTTCCCTTTTTAATTCTTGTCCCAGCTCATTAGAAACCAGATCTTTATGTTTTTCTGCGAGTTCTCCTAATTCTTCTGCGGTATGAACAACGCCGGTCACTTTCCATGCCAGAAACGCGATTTTTAATGCTCCTTTAATCACCAGATGTGGTCTTTAGGTTAATTACAGAATTGTGAAGATTCATATTTCGGTTTCTTGAAATGTTTCAATCTACTTAGACAACTTGATAGTAATAACCTGAAACTTTACTACGTAATGAATAAATATTTAACAAAATAGTATGATAATTTTTGAAATTGACAACATGGGAATTAATATTTCAACAGATAGAAATAGAATGGTATAAGAGCAGAGGAATTATTTTCATTGAAATTCTTTATGGATGGTAAATATTATATGTTTTTTTTGGAGTAATAATGTAAATAAATATTTTATTTATGTGATATTTTTATGTAAAAATAAATAATATTGAATGCAATTAATTTAAAATTTTTTTGGATATATATTTAAAATGTTTTTATTATTTTGCATTACAGATTTTTTACGGATGTTAAAATAAAATACATAAGGCGGTTTGGTGGTTTTCTATATTAACTCTCTGATGAAAAATAAATAAATAAATAAATATTAATTATTGCCATTGTCTATAATATAGGTGTCGTTAAAGGATGTAAAGAATTACAATTTATTAACCGAAGAAAATAATTCAGTTTTATGATTTTTTATAACGCATCAATATTGTTGAGCATGATTTTACTCTAAGTAGTAAGTTAATAGTAATATCATATATATTAACATTAATTATCTCAGGAAAATAATATTAACTTAAAAAAGGTGTCTCAAATGGCTAAATAACTTTCCAAAATAGTGCTCCACTCCGTACAACGCTTTGTGTAGCAAGGGCTGTGCGCTATGCATAGCAGAGCGATAAGTTAATGCTGCCTATCAAGCATCAGACTTGCACTACTCGGACATTAATCAAATAGACCAACTGTATCGGTATTATGAAAAGCTATTTAGTGTAACTCATATTAGGGGCGTTATTAATGATATTCCTAGGAAAATATATATTGTGGAAGGTGAAAACAATAGTAGAATTCACACTATTAACGCTAATTCTGTATTGATAAGTAACATTAAGGTGCAATGGATTGGCAATCAAGAGGAGAATAATAAGGCTATCCGTATAACGATAGTGGGTTAACCAAGTACCGCGATTATTGGGATCCTCCTCATAAGGATAAAATGAAATATTATAAAGAAGAGGGTTTTAGCTATGCAAATGCAAAGAATATAGAAGGTCCAAGTTCAGGAGGAGGAAATAAAACTTTGCGTTTCTATATAAATAATAATCAGGTGTTGAAATTCAAAATAATTTAATTAAGATAAAACCACCTCTCGTATAAAGAGGCGGTTATTTTCTTATTTAGAAATGTCGGTGCCAAAATATTGAGTAGAAATACGCAGATAAGTGCCATCCGCTTTGATATCGGCTAACGCTTTATCGATAGCAGTTTGTAATTCTGGTTCGCCTTTTCGGATTAGAATACCAACTTGATCACCATTGGGTTCAGTTGCAACAATTTTTACCGGTGCATTGGGTTTGTGTTTCTTAAAATCCAGATAGGATAGATTATCGTTGATAGTAGCATCGGCTCTGCCTGTAGCAACCAAATCAATTGACTGATTAAATCCTTCCGTGGGGACAATTTCTGCGCCGTGACGTTTTGCTAACTGCGCGTAATTACTGGTCAGGCTGTGGCTTGATGTTTTACCTTTCAGGTCGTTGAACGTTTTAATATTGTCATTGTTTTGACGGGTGATAAGTACGGCTTTAGAGATAATATACGGGGCGGAAAAGTCATATTTCTTTTTACGCTCTGGCGTAATAGCGACTTGATTAATTACTGCGTCATAGCGTTTGGCATCAAGTCCGGCAATAAGCCCATCCCATTTTCCTTCGGTGAATTCCGCTTTGACATTCAGACGGCGTGCGATTTCGCGACCAATATCAACATCAAAGCCGGTTAAGGATCCTGAAGTATCGTGATAGGTAAATGGCGGATAGGTTCCTTCGGTAGCGATTTTAAACACGCCGGCTGATTTAATGTTATCAAGGCCAGACTCTGCACTGGCAGAATATGCAATGCCAAATTGAATGACGCCAGCCAATAATACGGTAAGGAATGCTTTCATTTTATTTCTCCAAACTGTCAGAAAATTTATTTAATCGTAATTGATTTGATGGATTCAACGCGCAATTACGGCAAGGTGTTTTTAACGGTGGGTTATATCTCCCAATCCGGTAAGGTATTCGTTAAAGTGGAAACAAATTCAACCGTCCGCGGCTTGAGAGCACGGGTAAAAATCGTTTTTGATGTCCCCGATTCGACAATTTCGCCAGATTCTAAAAATATGACGTTGTAAGCAAGATTGGCAGCTAGACGTAGATCGTGTGTCGCCATCAACATCGTCGTTCCTTCTTTAGCCAACTGCTTCAATACAGCAACAACTTCCAGCGATAATTCCGGGTCAAGCGCGGAAGTTGGTTCATCACACAATAACACTTTGGGGGAAGGTGCCAGCGCCCTGGCAATTGCTACACGCTGTTGCTGACCACCGGATAGTGTGGCAGGCAAGACATCGGCTTTGTGTGACATGCCAACCTTTTCCAGTAGTTCAAGTGCTCGCTTTTTAGCCTTTTCAGGCGACCATTTCTGCACCCAAATAAGCCCTTCCATAATGTTTTCAATCACCGTCAGATGAGGGAAAAGCTGAAAATTTTGAAACACCATGCCGGTTTGCTGGCGGATCCGTTGTATATCCTTATGGGCTATACGCTCTTTACCGATGAAAGTCATGCTTTCACTGCCGATTTGGAGCTTCCCGGCCTGGGGAATTTCTAATAAGTTGATGCAGCGTAATAGCGTGCTTTTGCCACTTCCTGATGGGCCGATCAGGGCGGTAAGACTGCCTTCCTCAATGGTAAGATCGATATTTTTCAGGACCTTTTGCCCGCCAAAACTTTTTTCAATGCCGGAGAGCTGAATCATCTTTTAATTCCTTTGTATCACTCTGTTGCGAGAACTTCTTTTCCAGACGGGTTTGCAATGATGACAATACTGAACTGATTATCAGATAAAGTATTGCAGCCTCGGTATAAAGAATGAGGGGTTGATAAGTCACCGCAGCAATACGTTGTGCCGCAAGGAAAAGCTCCGGTACGGTAATGACTGAGGCTAATGAAGTATCTTTCACCAGTGAAATAAATGTGTTTGAGAGTGGTGGAATAGCGATTCTCGCGGCTTGAGGCAGAATGATCCGGCGTAATGATTGTGTCCAGCTCATACCAATAGAATAAGCAGCTTCCCACTGTCCTTTTGGTACAGACAATAAAGTGGCGCGAATCACCTCGGATGTATAGGCGCCAACATTCAGAGTGAAACCAATAATGGCAGAGGTAAATGCGCCCAGCGTAATACCGACGCTGGGTAAGGCATAAAAAATAAGAAACAGTTGTACAAGTAACGGTGTACCACGGATCAGCCATACGTAGAATTTGACGACAGCAATAAGAGGCTTTGGCCCGTAAAGCCGGATGAGTGCAACGATAAACCCAAGTATGATACCAAGAGTAAAGGTAATAAGCGTCAGCGGAATAGTGAAAGTAAGGCCTGCATAAAACATAGGCCAAAAAGAATCGAGTACTAAATTAAACCAGGAGGGCTCCATATACTTTCCCTATTGTGTGTAATATAAAAATATATTTATTTTTATGAGATTGTTTTAAATATCATATGGCAAGCTGGGGATTTATATATATAAAATAAAGTTATATCATATTGTTATTTTAGATATATAAAATATTTGTATAAATTAAGATATTTTATGTTTGATTGAAATATTCTCCGGTTATTCAATTCAACAAGGATTAAGGATAAAGTTCCCTGGTCAGAATTTGTATCCAACGTTGAGGGAACGGGTGCATTTGAGTAAGGTATGTTTCACTTATTCGGGAATATTGTCGCCAAAGTATTGAACCCAGATGCGCTGATAGGTGCCATCAGTTTTGATATCAACAATTGCTTTATCGATAGCCGTTTTTAGCTCTGACTCGCCTTGGCGGAGTAAAATTGCTGTTTGCCCTGCGTTTGGATCAGATGCCACAATTTTCACCGGTGCATTTGGCTTGTGTTTCTTATAGTCCAGATAAGAGAGGCTATCGTTGATAGTGGCATCGGCTCTGCCGGTACTGACCAGTTCGATTTCTTGGTTAAATCCATTCGTGGCGATGATTTCCGCGCCATTATTTCTTGCTATCTGAGCGAAGTTGTTGGTCAGAGTATGTGCTGAGGTTTTACCTTGCAAGTCACTGAATGTTTTTATGCTGTTGTTATCTTTATTGGTGATAAGTACAGCTTGAGATGTGATATAGGGAATAGAAAAATCATATTTTTTCTGGCGCTCAGGAGTAATCGCAATTTGATTAATGACAGCATCAGAACGTCCGGCATCTAGCCCAGCAATAAGACCATCCCATTTTCCTTCGATAAATGTCGGTTTGACATTCAGCCGATGGGCAATTTCACGACCGATATCGACATCAAAACCAGTCAAAGTGCCTGAAGCGTCGCGATAAGTAAAGGGTGGATAAGCCCCTTCAGTTGCAATTCTAAATATGCCGGTGGATTGAATCTTATCAAACGTTGATTCTGCATTGGCAGAATGTACAAGACCGAATTGAACAGTACTTGCCAATAACAGGGTAAAAATTATTTTCATTTTATTTCTCCAGATTATTAGAGTTATTAAATCATAATCTAAAATTATCACTGATAATAATATATTTATTTATGTGATTTTATTCCAGATATAATGTGCGAAATTTAATGATTTATATATAAAATAAAATTATATCATATTGTAATTTCATATGGATAAATGAATGAAATAAACATTTATTATATGATTCATTATTAATGAAGTAGCTATTGTTATTTTCAATATATTTTATGGTGTTTATATAGAATGGGGTTAATTTACACTTTCTTATAAATTTTATCGTTTACGTTTTAAATTAAAAAGCCACTGACAACGAATTGCAGTGGCTTTGATGAAAATTTACTTGTTGAAAATATTACAGCGCAGCAATGGTTTCCTTCTGAGCTAACAGCTTCTCTTTTGATGCATTACAGGTTGCCAGGCGTTCACGTTCTTTAGTGACAACGGCTTCAGGTGCCCGACTGACAAAGCCTTCATTCGACAGTTTACCTTCAATGCTGCCAATCTCTTTATCCAGCTTCTCAATCTCTTTATCCAAACGGCCCAACTCGGTTTGTTTATCGACTAATCCCGCCATTGGGATTAACACCTCTGCGCCATTAATCAGCTTAGTCACAGAAACCGGAGCTTCTTCACCAGCAGACAGAATAGTGACAGAAGAGAGGCGGCCCATTGCCTGAATAAAATTCAGATTTTCTGCTACACGACGTTGTGCGTCGGCATCGGCATTACGCAGCAGAACTTCCAATGGTTTGCCTGGCGCGATGTTCATTTCAGCCCGGATATTACGTACTGCAATAATCGCTTCTTTAATCCATTCCAGATCGGTCAGTGCCCATTCATCCGCTTTCGCCTGATTAAATTCTGGGAACGGTTGCAACATAATGGTATCTGCTTCAATCCCCTTAACCATTTTCACCCGCTGCCAAATGGTTTCGGTGATAAATGGAATAATAGGATGAGCCAGGCGCAATAACCCTTCCAGAACTTCAATTAAAGTATGACGGGCACCACGAACTTCGGCTTCTGAACCTTTGTTGATCGCTGGTTTAGACAGCTCCAGATACCAGTCACAGAATTGGTTCCAAGTGAATTCATAAAGAATATTGGCAGCCATATCAAAACGATAGGTATCCAGTGCTTCACGATAGGCTTTTACTGTCTGGTTAAATTCAGCCAAGATCCAGCGATCAGCCAGTGACAGCACCATTTCGCCGCCATTTTGGCCGCAATCCTGACCTTCCGTATTCATCAGAACAAAACGGCTGGCGTTCCACAGTTTGTTACAAAAATTACGGTAACCTTGCAGACGCTTCATATCCCAGTTGATATCACGACCTGTAGAGGCCAATGCTGCCAGTGTAAAGCGCAGGGCATCGGTACCGTGAGATTCAATACCCGCCGGGAATTGCTTCTCTGTACGCTTGCGGATTTTTTCAGCCAATTGTGGCTGCATCATATTGCCGGTACGTTTTTCCAGCAGGTTTTCCAGGGAAATACCGTCAACCATATCCAGCGGGTCAATGACATTCCCTTTGGATTTGGACATCTTCTGGCCTTCGTCATCCCGGATAAGTCCGGTCATGTAGACGGTCTTAAATGGAACCTGAGGCTTGCCATTTTCATCTTTGATGAAATGCATGGTCATCATGATCATACGGGCAATCCAGAAGAAGATGATATCAAAGCCACTTACCAACACGTCCGTTGGATGGAAAGTCTTCAGCGCTTCTGTTTGTTCTGGCCAGCCAAGGGTAGAAAAAGTCCACAGACCGGAAGAGAACCACGTATCCAATACATCTTCATCTTGGTTTAGGGCGACATCTGCACCCAGATTATTTTCACGACGAACTTCTTCTTCGTTGCGGCCTACGTAGACATTACCTTCAGCGTCATACCACGCCGGAATACGGTGGCCCCACCACAATTGACGGGAGATACACCAATCCTGAATATCGCGCATCCAGGAGTAATACATATTTTCATACTGCTTAGGTACGAACTGGATATCGCCATTTTCAACGGCTTCGATAGCCACTTTCGCCAGAGGCGCTGTACGGACATACCACTGATCAGTCAGCATTGGCTCAATAACCACACCGCCACGATCACCATAAGGAACGGTCAGATCATGAGCTTTGATTTCGACCAGCAGACCCCGTTTTTCAAACTCAGCAACCATCGCTTTACGAGCGGCAAAACGCTCCATGCCCTGGTATTCAGCCGGAATATCAGAACTGTAACCATCAGAAATCTCACCATTGGTATCGAAAATTTCTGCTTCATTACGGATACTGCCATCAAGTGTCATGATATTGATCATTGGCAAAGCATGGCGTTTACCCACTTCATAGTCATTGAAGTCATGGGCCGGCGTGATTTTTACGCAACCGGTGCCTTTTTCCATATCCGCGTGTTCATCACCGATAATAGGAATGCGGCGGTTAACCAATGGCAGAATGATCTCTTTGCCGATTAAATCTTTATAACGCGGATCTTCCGGGTTAACGGCTACACCGGTATCGCCCAACATAGTTTCAGGCCGGGTAGTTGCAACGATCAGGTAATCTTTACCTTCTGCGGTTGTTACGCCATCAGCCAGCGGATATCGCAGATGCCACATAGAACCTTTAACTTCCCGGTTATCAACTTCCAGATCAGAGATTGCAGTGTGCAGTTTTGGATCCCAGTTAACCAGACGTTTGCCCCGGTAAATCAGGTTTTCTTTATATAAACGGACAAAAGCTTCTTTTACGGCGTTGGACAGACCTTCATCCATGGTAAAACGTTCACGCTCCCAGTCAACAGAGTTACCCAGACGGCGCATCTGATTGGTAATCGTGCCGCCGGATTCTGCTTTCCACTGCCAGATTTTATCGATAAAAGCATCGCGGCCATAATCGTGACGGGTTTTGCCTTCTTCTGCTGCGATCTTACGTTCAACTACCATTTGAGTAGCGATACCGGCATGGTCAGTACCGGATTGCCACAAGGTGTTTTTACCCTGCATCCGCTGATAACGGATCATCGTATCCATAATGGTTTGCTGGAACGCATGGCCCATATGCAGACTGCCAGTCACATTTGGTGGCGGGATAACAATACAGAAACTTTCGCGGCTGGTGTCACCATTAGGTTTGAAATAACCACTTTTCTCCCAATGGGTATAAAGAGGCTGCTCAATTTCTTTAGGATTGTAAGTCTTATCGAGAGATGGCTCGGATTGCGTTTGGTTAGCGGGTGTTTTTTCCATTTTATCTTAATACTTAGTATGTTGGCGGCGTTGCCATGGTCAAATTAAAGCCGACGCTGCGATATGTTTTATATCGTTCACGCGCCAACTGTTTCAAATTTTCATCTATAGGAACGAAGTCTATCACTTCATGGAAAGCGGTGGCAAAGTCTGCAAAGTGCGGCAGCAGATTTATCAGGATATCACGGGGTGCATTTCCCCGTTTTTGTGGCCAACATAGCTCAACCGGGGCACCATATCTTGGCCCTTCACCCGCGAGGTTATGCGGGACGAACTGATGAGGCTCCCGTTGCCATAAAGCTTCATCTAACTTTTCTGCCTGTTGTTGATCTTCACAGGCAATCAGCACCCGCTTTCCTGCTCGCCATTGGTCAGCCGCAAATTGACATGCCAGCCATTCGTGAGCCTGCAAATCCTCTTGCGGTGATGGCTGTTCCAGTAAATAAAACGTGGCACTTTTCATTAATGTCTCTGTTACGGAGAAAGGGCATTGTAAATGCCCTTATAATAAGCGGGGATGGATTAAATCAATCGTCGTTATTGATACCAGCATTGCCTGCACGATTTAACAGGAATTGCGACAGTAATGCAACCGGGCGGCCTGTTGCGCCTTTTGTTTTACCTGAACGCCATGCAGTACCGGCGATATCCAGGTGTGCCCAGTGATATTTTGTGGCGAAGCGGGATAGGAAGCAGGCTGCGGTAATCGCGCCACCCCCACTGCCACCGGCGTTTGCCAGATCAGCGAAATTAGAATCAATTTGCTCAAAAAACTCATCGGTCATTGGCAGACGCCATGCGCGATCACCTGATTGTTCAGAAGCATTTAGTAGCTCATGGGCCAGTGGATTATGGTTGGATAGCAATCCACTGTAATGATTACCAAGGGCAGTGATGCAAGCACCAGTCAGCGTAGCGATATCAATGACCAGTTCCGGATCGAAACGTTCAACGTAAGTTAACGTGTCACACAGAACCAGTCGGCCTTCTGCATCAGTATTGAGCACTTCGACAGTCTGACCGGATAGGGTGGTTAAAATATCTCCTGGGCGGTAAGCACGGCCTCCCGGCATATTCTCACAGCCTGCCATTACACCGATAACATTGAGTGGTAGTTGCAACTCAGCAACCACACGCATAACACCATAAACGGTTGCAGCACCACACATATCGTATTTCATCTCATCCATGCCACCCGCAGGTTTGATTGAAATACCACCGGAGTCAAAAGTCAGGCCCTTGCCAACCAGGATAATGGGTTTGGCATTTTTATCCGGACTGCCTTTATATTCCATGACTGACATGAGAGATTCATTCTGAGAACCCTGACCAACAGCCAGATAGGCGTTCATTCCCAGCTCTTTCATCTGCTCTTCACCAATGACTTTGGTTGTAATGTGGCTATTGACAGAATCTGCGAGTTGGCGTGCCTGAGAGGCTAGGTAAGCTGCGTTACAGATATTTGGCGGCATATTGCCAAGATCTTTGGTCGCTTTGATACCGGCAGCAATAGCAAGACCGTGTTGGATTGCACGTTCACCGCTAGTCAGCTCCCGGCGAGTTGGAACATTGAAGACCATTTTACGCAGTGGGCGGCGCAACTCATTTTTATTACTTTTAAGCTGGTCGAAGACATAGAGAGACTCTTTGGCTGTTTCTACCGCTTGGCGTACTTTCCAGTAATTATTACGGCCTTTAACATGCAACTCTGTTAAGAAACAGACCGCTTCCATTGAACCTGTTTCATTAAGGGTATTGATCGTTTTCTGGATAATCTGTTTATACTGACGTTCATCCAGTTCGCGCTCTTTACCGCAGCCAATGAGCAAAATACGTTCAGATAACACATTGGGAACATGATGCAGCAGCAGAGATTGACCAACTTTGCCTTCCAGTTCACCACGGCGCAGCAAGGCGCTGATATAACCATCACTTATTTTATCGAGCTGTTCGGCAATAGGGGAAAGGCGGCGCGGTTCGAAAACGCCGACAATGATACACGCGCTGCGCTGTTTCTCCGGGCTACCGCTTTTTACACTAAATTCCATGCGTTCTCCTGAATCTTAAAGACAAAGACGTACGCTATCGTTAAAATATAGCGTTCCGCATTAATCTACCCCATAGAAAGTTCACTCTTTATGTTAAGCTAAACGCACTACTTAATAATTGTTTAGCTAACTATTTAAGTATGTTCTGATTGGGAACCTAAATAAATATGAAATGCTTCGAGAACATTTTAGCAATAGGGAAGCCAAACTGATGCATATAATAAATAGTAGATATACAATGAAGTTAGCCATTTTCCTGCAAAAAGACAAGTTTTCACAGGCGTAATAAGCGTGATCATCATTAGATATCTGGTACGGGAAACCCTGAAAAGCCAAGTTGCGATACTCTTTATCCTTTTACTGATTTTTTTCTGTCAAAAATTAGTAGAAATTCTGGGTGCAGCAGTGGAAGGAAACGTCCCGGCAAATTTGGTTTTATCCTTGTTAGGGCTAGGTGTGCCTGAAATGGCGCAGCTTATTTTACCCCTGAGTCTTTTTCTTGGGGTATTGATGACTTTCAGCAAACTCTATACTGAAAGTGAAATTACTGTTATGCATGCGTGTGGCTTGGGCAAACGCGTGTTGGTGGTTTCGGCATTTATTCTGGCATTGTTGACTTCCGCGCTGGCGGCGGTGAATGTCATTTGGGCAATGCCGTGGTCCTCAATATATCAGGAACATGTGCTGGCTGACGCCAGGGCTAACCCAAGCCTGGCGGCGATAATGGAAGGGAGATTCAAACCTGCCAATAACGGCAACTTGGTGCTCTATATTGGTAACGTGCACGGCGACAAATTCGAAAACGTATTTCTTGCCCAGCTTCGTCCGGTTGATAACCAGCGTCCTTCAGTTGTGATCTCGGATGGTGGTCATATGGTGGAGCGGCCTGATGGTAAACAGATGGTTGTCCTTAACCACGGTACCCGTTACGAAGGTACTGCAATGCTGCGGGATTTTAGAATTACCGAGTTCAATGATTATCAGGCGGTTGTTGGGCATCAGGCCTCGACTGTAGATGGCGATAAAATTGAACAAAAGTCCATGACTCAGTTATGGCAAAATGATGATAAAGATTCCCGCGCTGAGTTCCATTGGCGCTTGACCTTGGTGCTCTCGGTATTGATTATGACCATGATGGTTGTACCATTAAGTGCGGTGAACCCACGTCAGGGCCGGGTACTCAGCATGTTGCCTGCGATGCTGCTTTACCTGATCTTCTTCTTACTACAAAGCTCCCTGCGTTCTAATGGTAGCAAGGGCAAATTGGATCCGATGATCTGGATGTGGGCGGTTAACGGGGCTTATCTGATGCTGGCGTTGATTCTTAATATCTGGGATACCGTACCGATGCGCAGGATTCGGGCCCGTTTCAAAGGTAGAGGAGTAGCCTGATGTTTGGTGTATTGGATCGTTATATTGGGCGGACTATTCTACAAACTATTCTGATGACACTATTTATGCTGGTATCACTCTCCGGCATTATTAAGTTTGTTGACGAATTAAGAAGAGTGGGGCGGGGGGAATATACCACTCTTTCCGCTGGTCTTTATGCTTTACTGAGTGTGCCGAAAGATATTCAGATATTCTTCCCGATGGCCGCTTTACTTGGGGCTTTACTGGGGCTTGGCACGTTGGCAACCCGCAGCGAGCTGGTGGTTATGCAGGCTTCTGGTTTTACCCGTATGCAGGTTGCTGGCTCAGTCATGAAAACGGCAATTCCGCTGGTGATCCTGACCATGGTTATTGGTGAATGGGTTGCGCCACAAGGTGAACAGATGGCACGTAACTACCGGGCTCAGAAGATATTTGGTGGTTCTCTGGTTTCAACAACTAAAGGCATGTGGGCGAAAGATGGGGCTGATTTTATCTACATCCAGCAGTTAACGAGTGATACAGAGATTAAAGGCGTCAATATCTATCATTTTGATGATGATAAAAAACTACTCTCTGTAAAATATGCAGCCAGTGCTGTTTATGACGAAGATAGTGACTTGTGGAAGCTTTCTCAGGTGGAAGAATCTGACCTGACAGACAACAAAAAAATCACGGGATCACAGAGTATCTCTGGTGACTGGAAAACTCGGCTGACACCACAAAAATTGGGTGTTGTCGCGCTCGATCCTGACGCGCTTTCCATCAGTGGCTTGTATCAGTACATCAAGTATCTCAAACAGAGTGAGCAGGAATCAGGGCGTTATCAACTGAATATGTGGAAAAAGATATTTGCCCCACTTTCAGTTGCGGTAATGATGTTGATGGCGCTCTCTTTCATCTTCGGACCGCTGCGTACCGTACCGATGGGTGTTAAAATAGTAACAGGGATCAGTTTTGGCTTCTTATTTTATGTTCTCAACGAGATCTTTGGCCCACTGAGTCTGGTTTACAGTATGCCGGCAGTTCTGGCAGCGTTGCTACCAAGTTTTCTGTTCCTTACTGTGAGTGTTTATTTACTGCTTAAGAGACAGTAACTTTTAGAAATCGTGGTGCAGATGATGGGAACCTGATATTAGAGGCACCACCGGGATGGAGAACTACTAAGCGGGAAACTCCATCCCAGGTATCTCGATTTATAAAACTCAGATTCAAACTTGTTTGTGATTCCTCGACAATGCAGTTACCAGTTGATTAACTCCGGTCGTTACATTGCTGAACTTACTGCGTTGCTTCCGGGTAATCACCACAAATACCCCGATATTCTGCTCGGGGATCATTGCCATATACGTATTGAACCCACCGCCGCCACCGGTTTTCTGATAAATACCCGGCACATCACCACGGGCGTTCATGTAAACCCAGCCAAGGCCGATGCCATCTGCCTGACCGGCAACATCCATTCCTTTAATTGAAGCCAGATCGGAACGCTTAAAATAAACTCCCTGCTCGCGGCTGGCGGTCTGCTTACGTAACTGACTGTCTGATGACAAAAACTGCTGCATCCAGCGCTGCATATCTCTTGGCGTTGAATAAATTCCACCACTACCCGCTGCCGCAACAGTGTTAAGGCATGGGCTGGATTTATCACTTTCCATCAGACGGGCGCACTGAGAGCGGTTGGGTGTCAGTGTCGTGTCTTTCATGTAATAAGGGCCGGTGATCTTATCGTGCAACAGGCGGGTATATGGCTTACCTGCGGCTTTAGCGAGCGCATCCGCTAATAAATCGTAAGCCAGATTGGAATAAGATACAGTCGTGCCTGGAGATACATCTGATTGAGCTGCTTTCAACCAAGTCCAGCGATTGGCTTGTGTAGGCCAGACAAAAACAGGGCGTCCCCATTGACCTCCCGGCTGCTCACGAGGCAAACCACTGGTATGGCTTGCCAGGTGGAACAACCGGATAGGCTGAAGAGGGCTGTATTGAGGCACTTTCACGCCATAATAGCTGTAATCTTGCAATGGATCGGTGGAACGCAGAACCTTATCCTCTTCCAGCTTGATCATAATCTCACTGGTCATCAGCTTAGTCAGTGAGGCGATGCGGATAACTGAATCAGGCTTAGGACGGATACCGTTTCCCGGACGGGTTTCACCGAAACTGCGGTAAACTGCCTGATTATTATCAATCACCACCATCGCCATGCCTTGAGCATTGCTGCCATTGAAAATATCCTGCGCGTACTGATCAACCAATTGCGAAGCTAGCTTTTTAGTTCTCGCATTTCCTTCAAACACCTCCCATTTCAATGGTTGTTTCTTCGGTTGCAGAAACTGTGTCGAATAGGTTTTATCGGAAGAAGAACAGGCTGCGAGAGCCAACATCATGGCAGAAACAGGGAAGATCTTAAAAAACTGTTTATTCATTTTGAATTAACCAATCAGGCATACTTCCAGTGAACTGACGGACAGGATAGAGATATCAAAATACGGTTACTTATTCTTTTTAAACAGCATCATCAACGCGCCAATGACAATGCCCAAAAAGATACCGGCACCAATCCAGCTAATAATAGTCATAACCATTTACCTCATAGTGAATTATCATCCAGATTATATAAGGTGATTATAAGTTGTCTATCGGCGTCAGGTGTTTCAGCCCATTATGGTGATATAAAACTGTTTTAGGTTTTTTTTCGGTTGTGAGCTGGTGCTGAGTAGGAAGATTAATTTCAGACTAAAAAGATATTGCTGAGTATGCTTTATACTTGTTTGGGGTTTTTGTGTTTAACAATTGAGCGTGAATTTGTATTGAATAAATGGAAATGATCTTTTTTTCGACGGTTAAACTAAATCAGTAGGATAACTATTGCTAACAGATCACTGACAGGTATAATAGCTCCCGTTATCCGCATACTACTTCAGTGCCGAAGTGGCGAAATCGGTAGACGCAGTTGATTCAAAATCAACCGCCTTCGGGTGTGCCGGTTCGAGTCCGGCCTTCGGCACCATTCGTTAGTTTATTAACGTCTACCCAAGTCTACAAACTCCCAAAAAACTCCAATAAATCAAGATACTTAGTTATTTTGACGTCTACTGTGGTCTGTTGCAATCAACAAGCACCAAGGGGCATAATTTGGGGCATCTACACTTCGATTGTAAATGTGCCCCAAAAATGAAACTAAACGCCCGACAAATCGAGACTGCGAAACCGAAAGAGAAATCCTATAAATTAGCGGATGGCGCTGGCTTATATCTCGAAATCACGCCGCGCGGTTCTAAATACTGGCGCATGAAGTATCATCGCCCCACCGATAGAAAAGAAGATCGGCTGGCTTTTGGTGTCTATCCTGTTGTTTCATTAGCTGATGCACGCGCCAAACGGGACGAAGCCAAAAAATTGCTCGCTCAAGGTATTGATCCCAAAGCAGAGAGAAAAGACGCACAAGCCGAATCAAAGGGTGCATATACCTTTGAGCGGATCGCTCGTGAATGGCACGCCAGCAATAAACGGTGGAGTGAAGACCATCGAGACCGAATTATGCGAGGTTTCGAGCAATACATTTTCCCCTATATTGGTACTCTCGATATTCGCACTTTGCGAACCAGCCAACTGTTAGCACCGATCCAAGCCGTTGATACTGATGGCAAACACGATATAGCCCAGAGATTACAACAGCGTGTAGCTGCCATCATGCGTTATGCTGTCCAAAATGACCTCCTTGAATATAGCCCTGCCAATGATATGGCGGGTACTCTCACCATAGTAAAACCCAAACATCACCCTGCATTGCCTCATGAACGCCTGCCTGAATTTTTAACTCGCCTTTCATGTTATCGTGGGCGCTTACTGACCAAAATTGCGGTAGAGCTAACTTTATTAACGTTTGTTCGTTCCAGTGAAATGAGATTCGCCCGTTGGGAAGAAATCGATCTTGAAAGAGCGATCTGGCATATACCGGCGACACGAAAACCCATTGATGGTGTTAAACATTCTCAACGTGGTATGAAAATGAAAACTGAGCACATTGTACCGTTGAGCCATCAGGCGATTTCGCTTATCGAAACCTTGCACAGTCTGAGCGGAGAAAGTGAGGTAATGTTTCCCGGCGATCACGATCCAAAGAAAGTGATGAGTGAGAACACCGTCAATAATGCGTTACGTACAATGGGCTATGACACCAAAACAGAAGTTTGCGGGCACGGATTCCGCACAATGGCACGTGGTGCAATGGGAGAATCTGGCCTGTGGAGTGATGACGCGATCGAACGCCAGTTAAGCCATATCGAAAGAAACAATGTCCGGGCGGCGTATATTCACACATCCAAACATTTGGATGAACGGCGGTTGATGGTGCAATGGTGGGCGGATTATCTGGATGCTAACAAGGCGCAATTTGTAACTCCTTATGATTTTGCCAAGCCGCTTCGTGACAGGAAAAACCAGTAGCATAGCCAACAAAATTTTATATATAGGATAGCCAGTTACGTAATACATAAAAGCATGACATAAAAAACAACGCCCCGAAGTGCAGCAAACACTATCGAGGCGTCTAACCAACAACCGTTAAGAAAGGTAACGATGATGGCTGATATACAGCATACCCAAACTCACCCTAAATTTACATCTTCAGATAAAACAGGCGAACAAAAACCGCTCGACCTGATCCAAACCGTGAAAAAATCCGCTATGTATCATTGGGAAAACCTTCTGCCTATCTGTGGCATTGATATTCCCGCAAAAGGCAAACATGGCGTTTGCCCTATTTGCGGCGGTACTGACCGCTTTCACTTTATTGATGATCATCATAACGGCAACTGGCATTGCCGCCAGTGTGACGCTCCAAACTATGGCGATGGGCTAGATTTAGTAGCAAAAACTAAAGGGATCTCGATTCTTGAGGCGGCAAAAGTTGTTGCTACCGTACTGGCACTACCTTTACATGAACTCAAGCCAGCCAAAGAAATCATTCAAACAACACAGCCGATTGCCGAAAAAGTAGCGGCACTAATGGCGCTAACTGTCGCCGGAAAATTTCCCTACCTGACTGCAAAAGGTCTGCATTGCTCTAACCAGCGATTATTGGAAGATGGTTCGTTGTTATTGCCGCTGAGAACATTAGATAAAAAAGTTACAGGTGCGCAAATTATCAAACCGGATGGAACGAAGAAATTACTGTCTGGTAGCCAAAAGAAAAGTGCTTTCATTGCATTATCAGAGTTGGGAAAACATCCAGGCACAGTGATAATTACCGAAGGTTACGCCACGGCATTGACCGTTAGCCAGTTACATCAAGGCACAGTTCTGGCTGCAATAGATGCAGGTAATTTGCTCTCTGTCGCTCAATCAGTCAGGGAACACTGGCCTGATACGAAAATCATTATTGCCGCAGATAACGACTGGCATCTTCCCAATGAGTTAGATAAGAACGGTAAGCCGAAAAAGAATGTTGGCAAAATTGCGGCAGAAAAAACCGCCAAAACGATCAATGGATGGGTAACGTTACCACCAACTGAGCACAAAGCCGATTGGGACGATTACCGCCAGCAACACGGAGTGGAAATAGCACAGCAAGCCTTTGCTCAGGGGCTTTATCAACCAACATCAATCAAGAAAAAAGCAGCCGTTCAGCTTAATAATGATACCGAATCTTCAAAACTGACATTATGCCAGATGGGAGCCAGCCAGCGCGGAGAAGTGTTACTGGCGCGTTATAGCGGAGATTTAGCGTTGGATGGCGCTTCGGAAAGTGTTCATCACTATGATGGTATTGTCTGGCGTCCGGTCAGTGATCGCGATTTAAGGCGGGAAATGGTCGCCGCCTTTATGGAAGAGAAACTACCGTATTCACCACATGGTATTAGTTCAGCCGTGGATGCCCTGAAATTACAGCTTCCCATGATGCAACTACCAGAACGCCACTTAATCGGGTTTAGTAATGGCGTATTTGACCTGAAAGCCTGTCAGTTCCGGCCTCACCGCAAAAATGACTGGCTATTGCTTGCCAATGACGTTGAATTCAATTCCCCTATTTCGGGGGAAACTCTGCAAGATCACGCGCCCCAGTTCTGGCGCTGGCTCAATCAGGCAACAGCCAACTGTGAAAACAAAACAAACAGAGTGCTGGCAGCGCTGTTTATGGTGCTGGCGAACCGCTATGACTGGCAACTTTTTCTGGAAGTCACCGGAGCCGGAGGCAGCGGTAAAAGCATCTTTGCCGAAATTTGTTCCATGCTGGCAGGTAAAGGCAATACTGTTTCTGCAAGCATGGCTGCACTAGAAAACCCACGGGAACGGGCGTTGATTGTCGGCTATTCGCTGATTATCCTGCCAGACCAAACTCGCTATGTGGGCGATGGTTCCGGCATCAAGGCAATTACTGGTGGTGATGAAGTTGCTATCGATCCGAAACACAAACAGCCCTACTCAACCCGTATCCCTGCGGTAGTGCTGGCAGTAAACAATAATGCCATGAGTTTCAGTGATCGTAGTGGTGGTGTGTCACGGCGTCGGGTGATTTTTAATTTTTCCGAAGTTGTGCCAGAAAATGAACGTGATCCACTCCTACGGGATAAAATCGCGGCAGAATTGCCTGTGATTATCCGGCATTTGTTGCATCGGTTCACTGATCCACAAACTGCAAGGAGCTTACTGGCAGAACAACAGAAATCTGCGGAGGCGTTGGATATCAAACGTGGTACAGATCCACTGATCGATTTCTGTGGCTACCTGATTTCTTCTCATGAACCTGATGGCTTGTTAATCGGCAATGCGGAAATTATGCCGTTCAATCCTCGTAAATACCTTTATCACTCCTATCTTGCTTATATGAAAGGCAATAACCTGAATAAACCCGTTTCTGTAACTCGTTTTGGCATGGATATGCCGGGCGCGCTGGCGGAGTACGGTCAGCATTACCTGCGTAAGAAAAGCAAACAAGGCATTCGTAGCAATCTGAATATAGATATTGATACTGCTATCGAGTGGATGCCGAAACTGACAGGAGATAACCTGCCAGAAAAATAATTTTTTCTGATTACAGTAATTTTTCAAAGAAATATAAAAAGTGTTCACTACTATTCACCCTGTGATTTAAACCAGACATATCAATACATTATAGGGTGAATAGTTATTTTAAAACTGTTCACAACTCTTCATCACTGTTCACCTTTTTTCTGGTTGGAGGTGAACGGTTGGGTGAAGAGTGGTGATGGGTTTAATTTCAACTCATCACCCTTTAACAACATGAATTTCAATAAAATTATTCAAAGATGAACAGGGTGAACAGTTTTACTACTAATTCTTTAGTAGGGGGGAGGTAAAAATGTTTTCTCTGGCAGGTGATCTTTCAGCTCTCAGTGTTACTGGGGTAATTTATTAGCCCGGTAACACTGAGAAGACAAGCGTAGCACGTCAGTATAGTTTGAATTTGTTGTATCACTTGATTTTTATGTTACATAATTATTAATAATCACTTAAGTTGATCAGATAAACAATCTGCATTGGTGTTATAATTGGTAATCCGATGACTTACCACCTGTTCTTATGAAATTGAAATTAAAATCGAATATCACATTGTCTGAACCAGAACGTATTACATTACAGCAGCTTGCTTTGAATCACAGACACTGGGACATCCGTACACGAGGGGCGGGGTTACTTATGCTTGCCAGAGGCATCAAACCCCGCCAGATCGCTGATGAGATAGGATGTAGTCTCAGGGTTATCTATGACTGGGTTCATGTCTGGCATGATTCAGGGATAGTGGGGTTATTAGGTGGTCATGTCGGAGGCCGATATCCCGCCATGACCCCTGACATGATTGCCACCGCAGTCGAAGCCGCCAGCGCAGAATCTCTGACGCTAGCCCGGATCGCACAGAAAGTTGAGGACAAGCATGGCCCTCTGCCCTGTACGCTTGAAACGCTGGCTAATACGCTGAAAAGACAGGGATTAACCTATAAACGCGCCCGTATGTCTTTAAAAAAAACGCAATGAAGCAGAATTTGCGGAAAAAGCCGCCTTATTGAATAAAATTAAGGCAGGAGCCCGATTGGGTCATTATCGGCTGATCTATCTTGATGAGGCCGGTTTTTCCGCCTCCCCGCCGGTACAATACGGATGGAGTCCACGGGGCAAGCCTCATGAAGCCGAGGCGCAAAATCATGTCAGACGGTCAGTGCTGGGTGCGCTAAATTATACAGATAACACGTTGTTTTATCAGATAATATCAAGCAGTGTTACGCGGAGTGATGTCATTGGTTTTTTAGCGCAGATCGCCCAACAAGTGGATCATCGCCTGACATTTGTCGTGTTAGATAATGCGCCTATCCATCATGGGATCGATGAAGAAATGAAAAGTCATTGGTTACAAGAGCACAACCTGTTTTTACTTTACCTTCCCGCCTACAGCCCAGAACTGAATTTGATTGAAATCGTCTGGAGAGAGGCTAAATACCATTGGCGACGTTTTATCACTTGGACTCAGGATACAATGGAGCATGAATTGAATGCGTTATTTGAAAATTATGGTAGCCAATTTGCAGTTAATTTCTCTTGAGGACTTACTTTTAAATAATAAACCTAAATTTTTTATATTTTCTCTATGATAAACATCATATCTCTTAATAAAAAGATCGACAAAGTTATAAAAAATCCAACTTCACTCATTGATAGAATGCTGATTATAATTAGTACTTTTATTTTCACTAAATTTATGGATAACTAAAATGTTATCCATATATCCTTTATTAAGTATGTAAGATAACTTGCTGCTGTACCTGTATAGGCTGTAATGTCTGATATTTTTGTCGGATATTATTATATAAATCTGGCATTTCCCCAGCAGATAAAGTAACAATTAAAACATAAGGTAAATCGTCAAGTTCAGAAACATCAATTGGCATCCCACAATCGCGACCATAATAAATAATATCAAAGCATGGCATAGCAAGTTCACCTTGTTTGAATGTGTGCTCACTTCTTAATGTTGTTTCCCACTTATGACCATCACCTCTTTGTTCATTTTCATCTGCATAAATATTTTTTAGGTTAAAAAGCGGGAATGTTAAGCCTTTTGTTGTATTAGATTTCCCTGTCCTCATGGTAATTTCTAAACCACTTCGGGTGTAATTTAATGGATGTTCTGCGTCTACTGGGCTAGAAAAGCAAAATGTTGCTCGAAGATTGACATAACCTGTAGTTGGCTCATCAGGATAAGGAATGAATGCCCGCATGTGTTGAGAAGGTTTGAGCATACCTTGATAAATGACTTTCACTTCATTGTCGTCACAATAAATAACATCTGAAATATTATGAGGAAATCTACCCCAGCCGACTTCTGAACGTTCATGATTACTGTTTTCAGCATGATGAATTAAAAGAGCTTTAGCAGTTAGAGGCGTAATATTATATTGTAAAGATGAACTTAAGGCGATTGCTTGTCTCAATGCTAGTGGAGCGGCAAAGCTAGTACCTGCGGTACTAGCCAATCCATTATTCATGGGGCTGAATACCTTGAAAGGTTCTTCTGAATTTCCGCCGAAAGCAACGCCATCAGGTTTCACAAATCCTGGACTTCTACCGGGACCAACACAGCTATAGTGGCACCTTTCCCAGTTTTCTGAAAGAGATGTTGCTGCACCTACAGATAACCCATTGACTAAATCGGCAGGAGGTTGAATTCGATTAAGACCTGCTGGCAAATGACCATCATTTCCAACAGCAACTGTGCATAACGTATCCCCTGTTGAGAGCGCTTCCTCAAGAGTTGAAGTCCAGACATGAACATCATCATCATCAACAGGTAGCCTTGGCCCCAAACTTAAATTAAAATAATCATAGTGTTGTGTATCGAGCACTTTCTTTATTCTGATTAAAACATCAAAAAGATCAATGTCGGCATTGTTTATGTTCGAATCTAAGACTCTGTAATGATCAATATTACAATAAGGAACATTTAGTTTTACAGTATCTGAATCCATAACGCCAAAGAGAAGCGTAGATGTCACATCTTGTCCATGTGAGAGAAGCTGGGCACTCGTTTTTCCATCTTTGTTAAAAGTGTACTCAGTTACCCACTGATTAAAGTCATCAATACTTACTCCTCCATCAAATATTGCTACCTTTAAATTTGGGTTGATTGCTCCTTCTGATGGTAATTCAAAACTAGATGGAGAATTCACAGAACGTCTAATTACTGGCTCACTAACTCTTAGCTCTGGGAGATCTCTAATCGTCCTTAAAAAAGAAAATTTTGCTATTTCATAAGCCGTTTTTTTATTAGCTCTAATAGGCATAAAGGTTAATCCTTTAACTTTTATGCATCTTTCTTTATCAACAGAGGCCCCTTGTTGTAACGCATATCTAACAAAAGAGTCCACTATAAATGAATTTTTATCTGGGGTATGTAAGGCTATTTCAATGCTTCTTTCACCCTCACCTTCTAAAGACTTAATTTTATCGGATGGCTTAAACATTGAAACACTTTCAAGTGTAATGAAATCATCTTTTTGGCTTTTATTTAAAGTATCATCGTTTAATGCATACAAAAATGATTGAAAATTTTCAGTTTTCCCTGAAACGTAGATACAAGCCGTCGTATATTCATCTTTTCTACCTTTTTTCTTTATATCTTTACGGGGCTTAATTCTGACAGACTTACTACCTACACTTGTAAGAGAAAATTTGTTAAATAATCCTACTGGAAAATAACTTTTAGCCAGAAAAGTTGGATGAAGCACGAATTTTGCTACTGCTTTACCATCTGGTAGTGCAGAGGCTGGTTCATTTTCAATTTCACTAATTAGTGATGCCAAATCACGTATTATTACTAGCTTATTTTCATTATAGGTATAGGGTTTATTTTTCCCTCCCCCACCTTTTTTTACTTCTACATTACCCGTCAGTGTTTCTCCATAACCCAAAAGCATATTCTTATTATTCATTACCTTCATCCTCTATCTTAATGATTTTTCTAATTTGCGATCTTGGTATTCCTAAGTCTGACGAAATTTTTCTTTGGGAAATACCCTCATCAAGCATCGTTTTTACGACATCTTCCAATGATGTATTGCTCAATAATTCATCTATTAGAGCTGCGCTTAAAGATATCTGCTCTATAATGGAATTCCTCTTCGCTTGATTGATGGATTTTTCAATCACAGCATAAGATATTTCACCTAGTCTTGACGAAATATAGTGCGCTAAACTTTCTGTAATTTCTTTCGATATGAGATAGTGCTGAATTAAATCATTAGTAGGGTGTTCAAAATTTATAACTCTATCAAATCTTCTCCATGCAGCAGTATCCAAAAGTTCAGAATGATTAGTTGCTGCTATGAGAATAGAGGTGTTAGGCCATTCATCGATAGATTGTAAAAGAACAGTAACAAGTCTTTTAAGTTCACCGACATCTGTAGCGTCATCTCTTTTTTTGGCAATAGCATCGAACTCGTCAAGTAACAATACACATGGGAAAGATGAGGCATAGTTAAGTACGGACCTTATGTTATTTCCTGTCTTACCAAGATAACTGCTCATCACACTCGCAAGGTCAAGAGTCAATAAGGGCATATTTAGTCGACTGGCTAACCATTTTGCAGCCAAAGTTTTACCTACTCCAGGAGGCCCACCCATTAAAAGGGAGCGAGACGGATGTAAGCCCTCTTTGTGTAAAAGTTCTTTCATTTCCCATTCGATTACAAAACGATTTAGGGCTAACGTTGTGCTCGTTGGCCAAACGGGTTCAACATCTAGAATTACAGGATATGTTTCAATTAACAACTTTTGCCTTGTATCTGTATCTACAGGGGTTGCTCTAGGAGTAACCTGTTGAGCTCTTTCTACAGCATATGCTCCACTAGTTTGCATAAGTAGGCTTTCTAACTTTGTTGCTAATTCTGGCGACTCTTTTTTGAGCTTTTTCGTTACCATGCGTAGCCGCATGACAAGACTATCTCGCTTTCCAGACAGAGCATCACTGACGAAGTCAATGAATACATCATTAGTTAAGTTAATCATTTTACCGCCCCATGACAAAATCAAACCAATTTTTTGGTAATAATACACCAATGTAGATATCATTAGTTAAAAAAAACATCAATTCACTCTTTTTCGTCCCGGTTTTTAACACTCACGTACCACTTTAAGGTTTGTTAGTATTTTTGATTGTAGCTTGATCAGCTAGCATCTAAATGTTTGCAGCTTTCACATCCCTTATCGATCTTTGTCTACTAAATGCTGTATTTTTGGCGAGCCAAATAAGAAAATGCTAGGGGCGCAATATTGGAAGGAAGACTTTTTATTTATTGCATGGTTTGGTGTGAAAAATAGATATAGTTTTTATTGTTCAAACCACCTACTTTTTATTGCCATAACTGAAAAAAAATTCTAATCTGAATTTGTCTAATCACCATCATAGATGGTCACATAGCTGTAATGGCTAAAAAACTCCTGTAGCCTGAAAGGGAGAGCAAAATTGCGGTACATCTGCCCACCTTTGGAAGCAGATATTGCCAAGACACCTAAACCCTCGTCTGGCAATGAAGGTCTCTTAAACTAAAAAATACACCCAAAAGGTGTTTTTATATTGCCAATCAAGTGTAGTGAACATTAGGTCATGCACTTATCTTTTATATCAACATAAACCATTTTTTCCTTTATCTTCAATGAATAACTGGATGGCTTTAGTACATCCTGTTCATACTTATCACGATCACCGTCTGAATTATTCAGCGGATAAATTTTCTACATCTAAACATTTAACTCATTACTACCGTTTGACTCCTCATCTTGCGGCAACTACTGGTATTTCAACGCTCTCACTACTTTTGCTAGCCGTTCGCGGAACTCAAGGCGTCACTTTTAGCAGGTTTACCGCTGAAAGTGACGCCGCAGCAAAAGAGCAATACAACCCTGACAGGCTTTGGCCTAATTAACCACACAGTGAATCTGACACTGCATTTTATAGATTGAAAAAGGAGAACTTGACGATATCGAGGCTGGCTTTTGGCCGGTGGGGATGACCTGCAAATGCAGGCGGCAGTACTGAGTACTCAACCGATATCCCGAAATACCTCAACTTGCGTTCACTCTGGCGCACAGATATCGATCAAGGGCAAGATTAGTATTTTCTATTTTGCCCGAACTGTCGCGCGCCAGAGATTGCATGTTGTTAGATATAAGTAGAGCTGATTGATTAAATAATTGACCGCATTCGAAACATTGGCTGTTATGTTGAACGTGTTTATAGCCGTTAAACTTATTCGTTCGGTTATTGAGTCCGATAATACAATCAGTTAAAGTATTCTTGCCATTGGCTCAATCCAATGGTCAAGGTTTAGCAGCCTTGTGTTCACTGACACTGGTAGGATGTTTCTGCCAGTGCGCCTGCGTTCACCCTTTCTATGGTGATTCAGGTAGGGGAGGCTTCGGCCTCGCTGGTGTGAACCCAGTCTGCTAACCCTGCCTTGAATCACCACCATCAATATTAATTAATGGAAGGGGTAACAGGAATGAATAACAACAATGTTCAAAATGACTGGCATCAGGCCGATATTATTGCTGCATTACGTAAGCGAGGTACAACCTTAGCGGCTGTTTCTCGTGAAGCAGGACTCAGTTCATCAACATTAGCAAATGTACTCAGCAGGCAATGGCCTAAAGGCGAGTGGATAATCGCTAACTATCTCGGTATTCACCCCTCAGAAATCTGGCCTAGCCGTTATTTTGATAAGCAGGGTCGATTAATTGAGCGAAAAGTTCGAGATAAGTCGCAGGAATAACCCGTTTTAACTTGTGATCTACTTTGTGAAAATGATAAATTTTTATACGAAGCCCTGAGAGTGAGATGGCAGACTAATTTAAACCTCATGGCTTTTTTAACTTCATTCTTATACCAATGTATCAAATAATTCATAAAAATATATTAAAATCAAATATATGAACGGGTAAAAGGAGTAAAATAAATATGGGGCACAAAATGGGGCATTTTGAAAATTTACTTTTAATAATTTATTTAATTTCAATAAATTATATTCGTTTGCGAGTCCGGCCTTCGCACCATTAGTATTAGATGAAGCGATAGATATCGGTGCATTGTTCTCTGTGGGGCCCGGTATGTTAAATTTTCAGAGAGGAAGGGATGTTGCTGATTGATACCTTTTGCAAAAATAAGAGGAAGAGAGTTAATGCCTTGGGATGTTAATAATGCTGTTAAAACTCTTTCTAAAATTCTTAATAAAACAGAAGATAAGATGGGCAAAATTATGGAAGGTAATTTTAGTGAATCTGATTTGCTAGAAGCGGCAGAACAGCGTTATGTACCCGTAATCATTGAGGATGCTTGATTTTATCCGAAATGGAGATCATTATCCTCGCTATGAAAATATTTATTACATCAGAACAAAAAATCAAACTTGAACGTCTTCACGACACCACTCGTGATGGTCAAGTACGAGACAGAATAAAAGCTATCCTTCTGGCTTCTGAAGGGGGGAGTTCTGTGATGATAGCCCAGGCATTGCGACTCCATCAGACCACCGTTGACCGCCATATCGGTGATTACCTCAATCAGGGGAAACTTCAATCTGATAATGGGGGGTCTGATAGTTGACTTTCTCAAGAACAAACTGATTTTTTAATCAATCACTTATCTCAACATCTTTTCCATCACACCCATGAAATCGTGGTCTATGTTGCTCAGCTCTGGAATATGACCTTTAGCATTCCCGGCATGAATAAATGGCTACACCGTCAGGGTTTTTCTTATAAAAAACCTTGCGGCGTCCCTCATAAATTCGAGGCAGAAAAACAGCGACATATTACAGGCGGGAGATACCGCCGATCCAGAGGGTTTTATCCGGCGACTGGCAGAACAGTCCCCGAAGTCTGAGTATTGACCGTGAAACGGTGATGAAAATCACCGGACTGAACCCGAGTGAGCTTGAACAAATGTCCGACAAACTTACTGTTGATACGTTATCGGCGTAAAAATGCTTGAGTCAATGCGCGAAACGCATAGAAGCAGCACATTTACATGCCAAGCGATAAGATCGAGCCTGAATCTACGTGCCTCTGAAATCTCTGTTCTTAAGCAGAGCTGAGATTAATTACGTTCTCATTGCTGTGCCGCTTATATTCGATAATTACTGGGCAGTTATTTTCGTCCAGTCCCAGTGAATCAATGCGTCCGCGATGTGTTTTGCCGGTATTGTATTCCGTCGCCAAGAATCGGACGCCCAAAAAGGCGTCCATATGGGATTCGATCAGTGATTGCAGATTTTTTTCAATGGCTGCTGCTTTGCCTGGGAGTTCTGTTACATCGGCTGTGGTTGTAGCGAAACAGCTGGATATCGCTCATACAGCATCCTTAGGGGGTTGCCAGTCGCGTACGTCGATTTTGCCGGTGACGGCGGCGGAGATAAGGGCGGAGCGACGTTCTTTTATCAGTTCGATAAAATCTAATGCTTGAGATATTGTTGTATCAATTTTTGTAGTCACAGTATGTAAGTAACCTGAAGTTTTTTCTCTATTGTCCATGATGCGAGGCGGGTCGCAAGAACTATGAACGTATTTTGTGTCTTGTTGCATATGACAGGAAATTTAATGGCAGAAGAAATGGACGAATAGATGAGGGGAAAATTCTAATATATCCCAATCTATCTCCTAAACACCTGTTCCTGATGCCATTTGACAAAGAGTTCTAAAGGGTAATGTTCCCGGTTTTTGGGTAACAATAGAGAATGCCCAGCGAAATCCCAGAACAATCGCTCAACCATATGACTGCCATTAACACCTTCAGAAATCAGTAATTTCATATTATCATCCAGCCCGATCGCGCCCATATCGAATGCAGCAGGATCGCGTTCTTTGTGTAAGTCCGCCAGCGCAAAATCCAGACGATTAGCAATGATCTCTTGGATACTTTCGGGGAAATGCTTGCTCAAAATCTGACTGGCGAGTTTATCGATTAGACGTGGTTTACTGCGTAGTAGCTGATAACTTTCCTGATCAAATCCACCTGCGACGTTGTTTTCAATCAGTTCTCGCTTGGGCGGTTCCTTGCTACCTTTTTGTGGCGTGCAATATTCTGTGTTTTGTCATTCCCAGAATCCATCACCCTGTAAACGCCAGAATGGCATAGTGGGGTAATGCGCTCGTCGCTTTGGTCCAAAGCAAGTCAGCAGATCAAGCAGCGGTTGATGAGTTTCGTTGCCGTAATTAAAGAGTCGATCATGATCTTTTTTGTATTCAGACAATATATACAGTAACAACAACGGCTTATGCGGCACACGCTGATCGCCTTTACGCCAGATGGTAATGTTAGATATGGCAACTTGCAGTGTTTTACTGGTTGTCATAGGTTGTTTTGCTAATAGATTGAAGTTATTGCGATCATGCTCGCAAAGATGATGGTTTTCAAAGTACTTGTTACAACGTTGCATAGGTAGTGTGATGAAAGGTTTTACGTGCAAAGCTCACTAGCGAATGTCATATTTCCACAACCTCAGTAGCTTGAAACCACTGAGGCCATGTTAGCTCGCTATCCGGATGGTTTTTGGACAGTACAAATTCATTAGTGGCTACACGCTTTCCGTCAGTGCCATCAATTATGCTCGCCAGCAGAGCTTCCCCTCGAGTTGTGTTTGTCTACGACTCATCGCCCATGGGATTTCGTTAACAGCGACAGGCGCGAAGGTGTTAAATCGAGGGGGGATTGGAATATTTTGCTAATAAAATAGTATTTAGTTGAAACGATATTTGAGGCACGGTAGTTTAATATGGCTTTTGCTAAGGGTGACAGCAGGATTAATTGTATATACTCTTCATCTTTCAAGTTGCTGTTTTGTTGGCTGCGTTCACTTGCCGCCGCGATGCATCTTGAAATCCATAGGGTATATATTTTGTAGCTAAAAAAAGAGTTCGATTTTACGTGCCTCTGAAATAGCTATTTTGAGGCGGTGTTAAGGTCGATTTAATTAGTGCTATGGTTGCCATAAATTAATAATGTGATTAATCTAACTTTTGGTCGAGACTATTTTATAGGGAAATTATTTTCTGCAATTATATTTAAAATAAGAGTTTTACAGTGACCTTTATCACAGTGTGAATCTTTGTAAAATAATGCTATGGAATTACATATTTCTATTTGATATATTGTTAATAACCAGTTAATTCATTTGTCGATATTGTTTGTGATGATTGAAATATCACTGGGGAATATTATTTTATTTGATAGGTCGATAGTGTTATTTCAATTAATAAATAGAGATGATAGTTACTTTAAAATAAAATTTTATTTGTAGAGATAAAAGGAAGGTAATATGGAATTTATTAAAAATAGATTTTGTCACTGGAATGGTGAACACCTCGTTGTAGATACAATGGCTAAAAATCATAAAATGGTTAATAGTATGGGTACGGGCGAGGGATTAGTTTCGTTTGATGGTTTTGGTGCTGATCTAATTCGTTTTAGTAAAAATGAAGGGATGCAAAATCATACTCACTTAGGACATCATATCTTATTTGTACTCGCAGGAACGGGTTATGTTATTTATGCCGGTGAAAAGCATGAAATAGAGCCTGGAGTTTGTTATTTTGTGAATGGGGAAATAGATCACGCGATTAAGGCAACCAGCGATTTAGTCATGGTTGTTGTTGGTAATAATCATTGCGCGGTTGATTCGCAAGATAGGACGACGTTGGTGCCATATAGAGATGGAACCCCAGAAGAATTAAAGGTTTAACTTGGGTTTAATTGAATGAAACATGCGCTAGTGCTTGGTGGATTGCGAGAACGCTATGATATTCTGCCAGAGGTGGGTTATAAATTGTTTTAGGTAATAAAGAGAAGTTAATTAATTGAAGATAACTGGCAGAGAAGAATATCTAATATTATATTTATGAAGATAGTTATAACCCAGGAAAAGTAATTAGAATGATAAAAGGATAATGTGAAATTTTTCAATTAATATAATGATGGCGTCTCATGTAGGGGAGCCGGTACTAGCCTATGAAATATTATATTTAATATGAATAAAACAGAAAATATATTAGAAATAATGTTTTTTTATAATAATAAAGGGGTAAGGTAACTATTTTTATTACTTCGATCTAATGTTTAATTTGGATAATGATTTCAATGATTGGTGGTGATTAACTTATAAATGGAAGTTAATTTAAAGAAATAATGATTAAGTCAATATAATATTAGCGGCAATATTTCCTGCTAATATAATATGGCTATTGGTTGGTTGTTATTTCAATGGCTGGATTCTTATGAAATAATGTATTCATGGCGATGAGTATATTGTCGAGGTAATTTTTTTATTTAGAGTTAATAATGGAGATATATATAAGTGCTGGGGGTGATAGAATGTAAAATATAGTGCCGAGATAAATCTATATAATAGATATATTAATGTTATTATAAACAGTTTAGCTAACTAACTTATCTTAATACCGCTATACTTCTGCTATTCCATATTGGCTTCCGGCTATATAGCTATAACTGACTTTTCTTGCGCGTTTGTGCAATTTATTGGAAAAACCCACCCGTGGGGCTATGTCGTTTATTTCTTCTGAATAGAAATGATATGAGTTATATGCTGTCAGCCAGTAACTTATTCAAATTACTGGCTGTAGGTCAACAAGGGGGTAAAAATCTGTTTTACTGGTCCTTTGTAAACGTGCAACTTTGTCACTGAGATCTTATGTCATTGGACAGCTTTTTCAACCAGTCTTTCAACATACATGCTCTTTGTTATTGCCAAGTACTGTATGCATCAGAAGCAAATCCAGTTTAGTATCCGGGAGAAGTTTTTCATCTTTTTTCAACTCGCGGCGGGTAAATGAATCATCCAGCTCACGGCGGATAAAGTCATGGATGTGCTTAAAACGTGGGCCATAATCCGTTTCATCGGCGTTACGTTTGATAGCAAGCAAAGTCTGTATTTCTTGCATCAGCGTTGCATCCTTAACCATTTCAGCCAGCAGAACGTCAAAGCGCATTGGTGGTACGCCTTTACCTGCTTCTATCCAACGCACCGCCAGCAACGGGCGCAGTACATAAAGATATTTTTTCAGCCGTATTTTTTCGCCTTGCAGATAACCACGGAAGTTTTTCTTCGCCATTGACAGATAGTGATACCGTGCTTTGTTGTTGGAAAAGTAGTCTGGTAGTAAAATACGCAATGCTGTCATAAATTCTACATCCTCATGGTAGACCACCGGTGAATCGGTCCATTCCATCAGTGTTGGGTTGGCTCGTTTCAGTAGTCCCAAGGTTTTGCGCAGTTCCCAGCCACAAATATCCAGTTCGTCGTTGATCGGTAATTCAATCACATCCCTTGGTGGGTCAACGCGCAAGTACCATGATGGAGTATGCACATAGATAAAACGCACATCGTAATCACTGTTTGTCGAGGCAAATCCCCAACCGCGGCTACCGGATTCGCAGGCATAAAGTATTCGTATTTGCTGTTCCGTCTCAAGTTGCGCCAGTTTTTGGCATATGTGTTGTTTCATGGTGTCACTGACACCAAATTTTTCTTTCATAGTGATTATCCTTTTACGCAAACCACTTGACGCAGAGTGTGAACGACTTCTACCAGTGAAGACTGAGCGGCCATTACTGCTTCAATGTCTTTGTAGGCCATCGGAATTTCGTCGATGACGTCGCTATCCTTACGGCATTCCACATGTGCTGTCGCACGCTTCTGATCCTCTATTGTGAAGCGTTTTTTCGCTGCCGTACGGCTTAATACCCGTCCTGCACCGTGACTGCATGAGCAAAAACTCTCTTTATTCCCCAGTCCACGCACAATAAAGCTTTTCGCGCCCATAGATCCCGGAATGATGCCCATTACTCCTTTGTGTGCGGCCACAGCGCCTTTGCGCGTCACCAGCACGTTTTGGCCGAAGTGTTGTTCCTGTTGCACGTAATTGTGGTGACAATTTACCGCTTCCATGATGGCAGTGAACGGCTTTGTAATCACTGTCGCCAGTGCTGACAGTGTATGTTGCATCATGACTTCACGATTATGGCGGGCGAAGTTTTGTGCCCAACCGACAGCTTCCATATAATCGGCAAAGTGACGGCTGCCCTCCTTGAAATAGGCCAGATTACGATCAGGCAGGTTAGCGATATGTTGTTTCATGTCCTGTTGGGCGAGGGTAATAAATAGGTTGCCAATGGCATTTCCGACGCCACGTGAACCGCTGTGCAGCATCACCCATACCCGGTCGGATTCATCCAGGCATAGTTCGATAAAGTGGTTACCGGTACCTAGCGTGCCTAAATGTTGATGGTGATTGGTTTTCAGTAATTGTGGGTATTTATCGGTCAAGCGTTTAAAGCCTGCCTGCAATATGCTCCAGTGGTGATCGACGGTTTCTGGCGGTTTTTGCCAAGAGCCTTTATCGTGGCCGGTATGATTTACGGTACGGCCGTGTGGCACGGCGATTTCAATAGTGTGGCGGATAGCATACAGGTTGTCCGGTAAATCGTTGGCATTCAATGAGGTACGTACTGCCATCATTCCACAGCCGATATCTACGCCTACTGCGGCTGGAATAATCGCCCTATGTGTTGGGATTACGCTGCCGATGGTTGAACCTTTACCAAGATGTACATCTGGCATAACTGCCAAATGGCTGAATATAAAAGGCATTTTTGCTGTGTTCAATAGCTGTTCACGAGCATCTGCTTCTACTGGTACGCCATGAGTCCACATTTTTACGGGTGCGCTGTTTGGTGCAGTCATCAATTCGTAATCGTTTGTGCTCACATTGTTCTCCTGATTATTTACCCATTTTATCCGTCACTACTACTATAATTTAAAGTAATTAATATTTTCCCCTTTTTAATCAATGCTTCTGAATATACTTTCATATTAATTTCCTTATGAATCATTGAGAAATATTGTGAATAAGAATTTTATTCTACTATTAATATATTATTACGCTTAATGAAAAATGCAATTATTTTATTGAATAATATTGAAATTGTGATGCCAATCTATATAAAAATGTATTGTAAAAAATTATATGTTAATTTATTAATAATATTAAAATTGTCTGTGGTTATTATTGCAAAGAAATTATAAAGTCACTTGGTTATTTTATAATGTTGTTAATTAAAGTATTGTTTTTTACTATTAAGTAAGATGTGAGTAAACATATAACTAATTACTGTATGGAATGATGTGTTTAATTTTTATCAAGCTATGGTTATTAGCTATTTGAAAGTTGATTTTTATTATGGTTAAATTGAAAATATAAATTTTATTTAATGTTTTTATTAGAAGTTTCAACGTGTGCAATATATTGTCTATAATATTTTCGTTAATTTATTTGTGGTTAATTTATAATAATATCAGTATCTTGCTTATTTATTGTGGTTGCGAAGTGATTTTTTGTGACTAATTTTTATATTATCTATGTATGAAATTCAATATTTAATATTATATAGTCGGTGATTTATGTGGGATTAATGATTTATTATCGTTTAAATATATATTTAAATAATCACAAGTTATATTTTGTTTTGTCAATTATTATTTATTTTGAATGACCATAAAAATAAAATATATCCTCTTTATCATCATTCGTGTAATTATAAATTATTTTTTGATTATTCTTTATGTTTATAACTTTGTTGGCGTTTTTACAGGTTTATTATTAAGTGTAATAACTGTTTGATTTATAATTTAAGTATATAGTTTAAAAAATTTGAGAAATCGTTTTCATGGGTAAGAATAAACGAGTTTTATTGTTTTGATTGCATAAGAGTAATTTTCCCCTTTTTCTAGATTGTACGGATATTTTCCGTACAATATGAGTGTAGTGTCAAGTTAGCCTTTTATAAATTAACCTGACAGTGCCATGACTAACTTCCAGCATTAATACTCGCCAACACACTTCCCGCCTGTTGATAAGCGTTTTCCTCCGCATGGATAATAATTTTTCCAGAACGATGTGCGGTCAGTTGTGTTTCCATCTTCATGGCTTCCATCACAGCGATAACATCACCTTGTTTAACTTCATCACCTTCCTGCACATACCAGGATTGTAAAAGGCCTGATATTGGGGCTGATACATGATTAGGTGCGATAATGATATTCTTAGCTTCACTACCTTTATCCTTGGTGACAGAATTTTGTCCAAGATCAGACAATGAAAGCCCTTCTAATAATCCGGCAGGTAACCCCAGTTCGTGTCGGCGGCCATCAATTTCAATAAAAGTGCGTGTTACCTTTTCTTGATGCTGATTTTCCTGGCGCGGCGATATTTTCACATCGTTGATAAAGTCGGTTTCGATCCAACGTGTATGAATCTTGAATGTGTTATCAGAAGTAAAATCGGGATGTTCTATGATTGCCCGATGAAAAGGCAGCACTGATGCAACGCCTTCAATATTGAACTCCTGTAATGCACGCCGCGCTCTGGCAATAGCTTGTTGGCGTGTTGCTCCGGTGACGATCAATTTAGCCATTAGCGAATCGAAAGTTCCGGGAACGATGGAGCCGGCCACAACGCCGGAATCTAATCTTATTCCAGGGCCGGAAGGTGGAGAAAATAGTGTCACGGTTCCCGGTGTAGGCAAAAATCCTTTACCCGCATCCTCTGCGTTAATACGAAATTCAAAAGAGTGCCCTGATGGAATTGGCGTTGCTGTCAATGATAAAGGTTTACCTTCCGCAATCCGGAACTGCTCTATCACAATGTCGATACCTGTGGTTTCTTCGGTTACAGGATGTTCGACTTGCAAACGAGTATTTACTTCCAGAAATGAAATCGTTCCGTCTGCACTGAGCAGAAACTCTACTGTACCTGCACCGGTATAACGAGCTTCGGCACAAATATCCTGTGCTGCCTGATGAATACGCTGGCGCTGATTATCGGTCAGAAAAGGGGCAGGTGCCTCTTCCACCAGCTTTTGATTGCGCCGTTGTAGTGAGCAATCACGTGTGCCGAGTACTACTACATTGCCGTGTTTATCAGCCAGGATTTGCGCTTCAATATGACGAGGTTTATCCAGAAACTGTTCAATGAAGCATTCTCCCCGGCCAAAGGCGGCGGTTGCTTCACGAACGGCTGAATTATAGCGTTCGGTTACCTCATCCAGCCGCCAAGCGACTTTCATGCCACGTCCGCCACCGCCATAGGCCGCTTTGATTGCCATTGGCAGACCATATTCTTCCGCGAACGTCAGGGCTTCTTCCGCATTTTTCACTGGTTCTTCTGTCCCTGAAACCAGTGGTGCACCGACGCGTTGGGCAATTTTACGCGCTTTAACTTTGTCCCCTAGAATATCAATTGCTGCTGGTTCCGGGCCAATCCAGATTAACCCTGCATCAATGACTGCGCGGGCGAATTCCGCCCGTTCAGACAGAAATCCATAACCTGGATGTACCATGCTGGCACCTGAGCGTTTAGCAATATCCAGCAGGCGGGGAATATTAAGGTAAGTGTCAGTGGGGCTATTTCCTCCCAGACCATAAGCCTCATCAGCCAGTTGTACATGTTGTGCATTGATATCGGAGTCCGCGTAAACGGCAATGGCGTGTAAGCCATAGTCCCGGCAGGCACGGATGATACGGACGGCAATTTCACCGCGGTTAGCGATCAAAACTTTTTTCATATGGTTTTCTTTATTATTCAAAGTTATTGCAGTATTCATAAGCAGCAATCACTCCCTTTTATTTCGTGAAATTCACTGATTGGGTTGAAACGGATACGGGCATTGACAGGAATTTGTCCGGCAAGATCAAGATGGTAACTGGCAATCGAACCTATGACAGGATAGCCGCCGGTCAAAGGGTGATCCGCCAAAAACAGAACCGGTTGCCCACTGGCGGGAACTTGAATGGCACCAGCGGAAGTTCCCTCACTGGGTAACTCTTCATGGTTAAAACGCGATAACGGTGTGTCTCCATTCAGGCGAATACCTACCCGGTTAGATTGTGGAGTGACCTGCCAGAGTTGGTTTTGTAACAGGAATAGCGCTTCTGCGGTGAACCAGTCGGTTCGTGGTCCCAGAATAATATCCAGTGTGACGATATCGTCAGCGGCAGGCATATTGAAAGCCGGGCTTTCGTCCATTGATACAGCGGAACCCTGCATGACAGTCAGAATATCCAGAATATCGCCTGTAGCGATGGGTTTGGGGCCAATGTTTGCCAGCGTATCGTAAGAAAGGCTGGAGAGGATAGGCGTTTTGGCAAAACCGCCACGGACTGCCAGATAGCAACGCACTCCCGCTTTGGGTGTGCCCAGCATCACTTTAGCACCATCACTCAGATCAACAGGTTGGTAGCCATCAACCTGAAACCTCTGGCCAGATGCCGTTTGGACCGTGATTGGGCAGTCAGCGCCTGTGACAGCGATAATGACGTTGCCATGAGAGATGAAGCTTAATCCGCCTTCTGCAATTTCCAGACAGGCGTTATTTGAAGGATTACCGACGATACGATTTGCACTTCGCAGCGCTGTTTTATCCAGCGCGCCAGAAGAGGAAATGCCTAAACCTGCTTGTCCTGAACGCCCTAAATCCTGAAAAAGTGTCTGTATCCCGGTTGATAAGATTTCCAGTGATGAATGTTTATCAACCTGTGAAGAGAAGTCGCTTTCTGGGTTAACAACAGGATTTTCGGGTTGGATGACGGTGATTGTTGCGCCTTTGCCTTTATCTCTGAAACGTACTCGAAAGCCCGGTTGCAACAGGGAAGGGGGATAACGCGAGAGATCCCACATACGTTCTGGTGTGGTGCCGATGATTTGCCACCCTCCCGGACTGGCTTGTGGGTATATTCCACTGAATTCTCCTGCCAGCCCTACCGATCCCGCCGGGATGCGGGCTCTTGGCGTCATCCGGCGAGGAACATGCAAAAGATCAGAGTCTGCTACTAAATAAGCAAATCCAGGGGCGAATCCGGTAAAAGCAACGGTGTATTCACTTGCTGTATGTCGTTTGATGACCTCTTGTGTGGTGATACCAAGGATTTCAGCCACTTCAACCAGATCTTCACCATTGTAATACACTGGGATTTCAACGCGTTTTCCGGTTGTTTTGTGCCGTGTATTCAGGTTGTGGCCATTGATTTTTCTGGCAAGTTTGACGGCGGAAATGACATTGGGACGAAATCGAATCAGAAGTGTTCTGGCCGCTGGAATAATTTCTTCTATGCCTGGAATTGGGCTGGCGTTAAGTGAATCAAATAACGCCAGGGTTTCATCCAGATCGCAAAGTTCGACAATAATGGCATTCAAATTAACAGGTAAAAAACGCACTAAGCACTCCTGAGCATGATAAGCGACATATGTAAGAAGGCGCGTGATGTTAATGATTACTTACTGGTTTGCATAAAGGACTGTACAGTGATCCCGGCTTGTTGCAGGGTTGTTTTCACCTGATGCGCCATTTCTACAGCACCGGGACTGTCGCCATGAACACAAATGGAGTCCGCCTGAATGCGGGTAAAGCTGCCATCAATCGCATCAACTCCCCCTTCGGTGACCAGTTGCAACATGCGTCGGGCGATCTCGTTAGTATCATGCAGTACCGCCCCTTTTTCCCGTCGGGAAACCAGTGTGCCTTGTGGCGTGTAAGCTCTGTCGGCAAAGGCTTCGGCAACGGTACGTAAGCCTTTTTCTTTCGCCAAATCCAAAATTCTTGAACCGGCTAATCCAACCAGCGCCAAGTTGTCATCCACTTCACGAATTGCTGTAATAACGGCAAGTGCTTGGTACTCATTGTTGGCAATGGTGTTATACAGTGCGCCGTGCGGTTTAACATAACTCACGGTAGTTCCTGCTGCTGTTGCCAGACCTTTCAGCGCACCAATCTGGTAAATAACATCTGCGATCAGTTCATTGCTGGAAATGTCCAGATTGCGGCGACCAAATCCAACAAGATCGGGATAGGAGACATGGGCACCAATAACCACCTGATTTTCATGGGCAGCTTTCAGGGTTTGAAGAATCCCGGCGGGATCACCAGCATGAAATCCACACGCCACATTGGCACTGGTGACAATATTCAACATGGCATTATCGTCACCCATTTTCCACTGACCAAAGCCTTCGCCAAGATCACTGTTTAAATCGATAAATTTCATAGAATTACCCTCAATAAAATGATATTCAAAAATGCAGTGAGAAACCCAAGATGTTTACCCGTGCGGTGATCAGAACTGTTTTCATGTGATCCCCTTATAAAAACATCAAAAAATAGAGCAGAAAAACGTTGGCAATCAACAGCGCTGTTCCGGTGGGGATTTGTGCTTTAATAACCGCATTGCGATTTGGCAGTTCCAGCAGTGCGGCGGGAACGATATTGAAATTTGCTGCCATTGGGGTCATCAATGTACCGCAATAGCCTGAGAACATGCCGATGGCTGCCATCACTGCTGGATTACCGCCGTGTTGCAGTACCAGAATTGGAATACCGATCCCGGCGGTAATAATCGGGAAGGCGGCGAAGGCGTTGCCCATCACCATTGTCAGTAATGCCATGCCGATCACGTATGTTGTTACGGCGATAAATCTGTTATCGACTGCCAGGTAGTTTTCAGTCAGGTGAGAAATGGCGGTACCTACGCCTGCTACTGTAAATAAGAGTCCCAGCGTAGCTAATATCTGTGGCAGGATAAACGCCCAACCGATAGCATCCAACAAGCGACGTGCTTCCTGGGTTGATTGAGCGATGCTTTCATGTGTCATTTTCAATGCAATGCCGTATCCGGTTAAACAACCCACTGTCATGGAAAACAGAGTCACCAGCGTGGAATGGTTGCCGGTACCAAATAATGCCTGTTGTAGTTCAGGAACATGGTTAAATAATAGCACTCCCACCACAGTGACGATGGGAATCGCCAGTGCGGGAAGGAAGATACGATGGCCCAGGCGAGAGGCACTTTCCTGTCGTTGCTGAGGTGTGCGCTGGTGGTAGCTGCCGAGTCGCACACCGCCAAGACCGGCTATCAGCGCCATTAACACCACGAGCAGCCCCACACTGATATGCAGCATTTTTTGAACCTCAGCTTCGCTGTCTGCCCACAGCGCTATCAGGCGGTAGGTCCAGTCACCAACCAGAAATACGATTGCGTATAGCGCCCAGAATAAGCTGGTGGTCAGGCGGCGGGGGTTGGTGTGATCACGCAAGGACATCACGGCTACGGCCAACAGGATCACACCTGCCAACCAGTAGAGATATTGTTGCTGAAACATTACTTTGGCTTCCTTTTATTTTGGTCCATGCCATTCAAGGTTGCCAGCTCGGTCGCGATGTGGTGGTCAAGGCGGGATAAACGAAAGGCATGGATCAGGAAGGCGCAGACAGCCGTAGGGATCCCCCACATGGCGATATGCAGTGGCTCCGTTTGGATGCCGCCAGATTCCAGCATGAAGTTATGCATAAAGATGATTGCCCCAAAGGCGACAAAGATATCTTCACCGAAGAAAAGGCCAACATTGTCGGTGGCTGCTGACATAGCACGCAGGCGATAGCGTACATCGTCAGGCAGATCATGGTGGCGGTTTTCCGTCGTGCCTTCCACCATAGGGGCCAGCAATGGACGCACCATTTGCGGATGCCCACCCAGGCTGGTCAGGCCCAGTGCAGCCGTGACTTCACGAATGAATAGATAGACAATCAGCAGACGTCCGGCGGTCGCTGTTTTGATATTCTTAATCCAGTTCTGAGCTTGCTCTTTTAAACCGTGTCGTTCCAAAAGGCCAATCGTTGCCAGTGGCAGCAGTAGGATCAATGGCAGATTTCGGGTATTAAGGAAGCCGGAACCTAACTTTTCCAGAATATTCGTGATTGGCATATGTGCCGCCAGCCCGGTGATGATTCCGGCGACAATCACCACCAGTACGGGGTTAAATCTCAGTAAAAAGCCGACTACAATGACCGCGATGCCAATCAACGGCCATAGATTCACTATTTGTTGCATGTTGTGTTACCTCTGTACATAGAAATACCTGTTGTGTCGTTATATACCCGTTATCTTTCAAGTTGCCTCTTTGTTGGCTGCGCTCACTCACCCCGGTCACATCGTTATCTATGCTCTCGGGGATTCGCTCCCTTGCCGCCGCGATGCATCTTGAAATCCATAGGGTATAGATAGGTTGCATTCTTGCGTAGTAGAGAAGTTATACCGTGACTAACACCTCTTCATCGGCATAGGTATCTACACATTTAAAGTGAATAATGGTATTGTCATTTAGTATATATTTGATTTGTATATTATTTTTTGCATCTTTGATACCAAGTTCTGGTTAAATTATCGTATCTCGTTCAAGTATTCACATTATGTGCAGGTTGATATTGTATCCGATGTTCAATGAGGCCGGGTTTCCCCGAGGAACTCAGCCGGGGTGATGCATTGGATTTAGGTAACATGTTGATTCATGTGATTGACCGGGAAAGCGATTCGGTGGAGCCATCAGCTCATTCAATAGCACAACACCCAACAGAACACTAAAGAAATTACCCCATGTGATCATCAGATTTTTTGCCGGGGTCTAACCATCGGGGATTTGTCCTTTTATCTTGAAGACATTATTCGATGATGAGTTAGGGGTAATGGTAGAAAGCAGCCAGGATCTTTATTCGAGTGATATGCCATTCGTGCTATTTAACAGCTTCAAAGGTGTACTGGATGATATGATATCGATTAATTTCTATCATGGAAAACATATCGTTAAGGCATAGTTACTACTGAATTCAGGATGAGAAGTGTACTAACTATATAAATCTAAAAACAAAGCAGCTTGGGCTGTAGCGCTAGAGTGCGGTTTAAAACCGATTGAAAGCAACGACGGGCTGCCCGAAGAGAGAGAATCATTTGTCATGGCAACATTAAAAATATTGACTATTCCAGATGAGAGATTGAGGCAAAAATGTATTGAAGTCATAAATGTTGAGGAGATACAAGGTCTTATTGATGACATGCTTGACACTATGTATAGCACAGATAATGGGATCGGTTTGGCTGCACCGCAAGTGGGGCGAAAAGAAGCGGTGGTGGTCATTGATATTTCAGCGAATCGGGATCAGCCCTTGATTCTGGTAAATCCAAAAATTGTTGAAAAAGAACGCAGTGTCGTAGGGCAGGAAGGATGTTTGTCCGTCCCAGGGTATTACGCTGATGTAGAACGGTTCGAAAAGGTAAAAATTGAAGCGTTAAACAGGCATGGTGAAACCATCACGGTGGAAAGTGAGGATTTTCTGGCTATTGTGATGCAACATGAAATTGATCACCTTCATGGCAAGGTTTTTATTGATTATCTGTCACCATTGAAAAGACAAATGGTGCTTAAAAAGATTAAAAAATATCAAAATAACAGAGCATCTTAACTGGCTGTCAGTCATATTAATGGCACGACTTATAGGAAATCGTGACTTATAGTCCGTGGTTTGATAAGTAACATCATTCGATACTTATCGGATGAAAAAGCCTAATACAATAAAATCCATTTTTGGACAAAGAGTGAGATATATCAGAATGACATCGGGTATGTCTCAAGAAGCTTTTGCTGATAAATGTGGGCTTGATCGTACTTATATCAGCGGTATTGAACGTGGAGTCAGGAATCCCACGCTTGAAGTTATCAATGTCATCGCAAATGGTTTGCAGATCGAGTTGAAAGATCTGTTTGATTTTAGTGCGGAAAAAAAGAGTTAACTGATTTTATTTGCGTATCATTTTATTACCTTTTGGTTCAACCATTTCCTTCTGGGCGATTTTATTTTTCTGCCCTATCCATCATTATTTCATCAAGTGGCATAAAGCCTGTTGGGGTAGCTCATCATCGTTGATGAACTACCCCATTTCGATCTACAGCCACTTACCTCGTGTACCTCGAAGGCCATATCTCGGCTGGGTCGCAATCTAAAGCAGCGGCAATGAGCCGCTGACCTTTGGGCCAACGGCGTTGCAAGGTATTGGCAAGGGTAGATGAGGCTAACCCTGCCTTTCTTGAAACTGCTGCTAACGATGTTCCCCGTTTTTTCAGTGCTGCGATGATGTCTGCTGGGTGCCAGTCCTGATTTTTCATCATTAATCCTTCATGTTACGGATAACTTTGATATAAAAAGATAAATCGTTACATAGTAGACTATGAGTCACGTATGATAACATAACTTACCGTGAAAAGTGACTTATAGTCCGTGGTCTGATAAGTAACATAATTCGATACTTATTAGATGAAAAAGCCAAATGCTGTAAAATCCCTTTTTGGACAAAGAGTTAGGCATCTCAGACAGTCGTCTGGGATGTCTCAGGAAGCCTTTGCCGATAAATGTGGAATTGATCGTACCTATATCAGCGGCATTGAGAGGGGGATCAGAAATCCTACGCTGGAAATTATCAATATCATTGCAAGTGGTTTGCAGATTGAGTTGACAGATCTGTTTGATTTCAGTACAAAACAAAAAAGCTAGCCGTACCTTTCCTTTTATTTCTTAGGAATTTTCTTATTTATGTTTTATTGGAATGAATTACAGTGTTAACCCTCAATGAAATTGAGCCCAGTAGGTTAACAATGACTGGCAAGTGCGATTGAGGAAATGTCATTATGAGTAAATTGCATAAAGGCATGAGTCAGGAAACCAGAATAAATAACGAATTGAAATAGTTTATAGTGGGAGAATCAGGTTCTCCCACTATGAATGAAGCGATTAGATATGAATGGATTGCTGGACGCCATTCCGTTCAATTTTTATTGTCAGTTTACCCGATGGTGTCTCTGATAATTGATTACGAAGATAGGTCATATCCTTAGGAAGGATTTTCTGGCCGTTAACTTCCAACACAATATCTCCGTTCTTCAAGCCAAATTTTTCAATATCTTTTGGCTCGTTGTAGAATATTTCTACTTTATTATTAAAATAGCGGACTGCAATCGTGCGCAGTAATTTACTGTCATAACGGGTGAAATTCTTGGCGTTAAAACAGAGCAACATTTTATTGGGGATAAATAGATAGTCATCAAAACGAGAGAGGAAACTCATACCGAGATAGTATTGGTCGTTTTTATTTTCGCTGACTCTCAGACGACCAACAGGCAGTTGTTGTAAATAAAAGCCGTCAATCAGGTACTCTTTCCCACTATCAAGCCCGCTGGCTGATGCATATTTGACATTAATTCCTTCAGAAATTTTATCTTTATGATCTTTTTTCAGATATTTAATAAACTCTTGAGAAGCATAGCTATAATCAGCTCCGGTATCTATGTTGAAAATGACATTAGAAACCTGAATTGCAGGAGATTTCCCGTAGCTGTCACTGTAAGGTTCACATTGCTGATAATTCAGGATTGAAGGTGCATGGTGCCATACTGTCAGGGTATGGTTTACATTATTCACCTCCCAGTTTAATTGGCGGAAAGTATCAATTCCAAGGATGCCATCCAGCTTCTGACCAATGGATTGATTGAAAAGATTCATATCAATGCCAATCCAGGGATCAGAAGCTGGCACGCTATAATTACCGATGGTAATAGCAAGGGATTGCCATAATGTCAGCTCATCTCTGTGTAATCGTTTTTCACTGGTCGTCATTAATCCATCGGATAACATATGGTGGAATGTCACCGGGATGTTTGATTCTGGCGTGATTTGGGTCAGTGTCTTAGCCAATTCATTGTCGATGAAGGTATAACTGGCCCCGGTATCCAGCAGGAATTGATATTTTTTACCGGAGATCGTGACAGGAACTATAATCGTGGTAGGTTGATGGAGATTCAGTTTAGTAGAGAGTACCGGCTTATTTTCTTCGGGAGTATGGCGTTTTTCTATATGACTACAGCCGGTGATCAGTGTCAGTAAACCAGCGGTAATAAGTGCTTGGCAGGTTATTTGGCCCTGTTTTTTCATGGAATTGGATTCCTTTTCTGTGGTGTGGAAGATGAAAGTCTATGGTTCAGATAAACAACCACATCATTATACTTGGTTAACATAAAATTCAGTCAGTTACTGTGTAGTCACGAATACGGTGTTGTGGACTCCAGCTGTGATGATGGTGAACTCGATTAATGAGATAGAATCTTCCGCTATCAAGCAACAAATCGTTCTTGAATTGTTTGAATGTGGTTATTTGGTCAATGATCTGGAAAAATACCCGTGGATTTAGATTATGGCGTCTGGCTTGTCGATATTCACGGTCTAAGGTAGCGCTGAAAGCCGTTTAGTATTAAATAACGGCTTTAATTATGATTTTATGCCTGAAGTGATTTTCCACCTTAATTGCAAGTATCGCCAATGTTGCTCAACGCATCAATGACCCATTGCCAGAATCGTTGTTGATCCAATTTTACCGCAACCTGAGTATAGCAATCTTCTGGTGGTGGAGAACGGAAATCCACCACGGTCATACCGACGGTTAAAGTGCCGTTCAGTTCAATATTGACTGGTGCTTTTTGCGTTGTCATCACTGTAGGGTCAATCACATAGGCGATAGCACAAGGATCATGTATTGGAGGACAATTGAAGCCGTGTCTCTCTTGGTAACTTTTGCCGTAGAACTCCAGCATATCCACGACAAACCGGGAAGCTTTGGTATTGATACGTGCAATCGCTTTCGTGACTTCTTGTGTAGCTCGTGCCTGATGTGTCAGATCCAGGCCGACCATCGTCAGCGGCCATTTTTCATTGAAAACAATATGTGCTGCTTCTGGATCAACTTTGATATTGAATTCTGCAACTGCACTTCTGTTAGCGGTGTGATATCCACCCCCCATTAAAACAACTTCTTTTACCCGTTCAACGATCTGTGGTGCTTTACGGACAGCGAGAGCAATATTGGTCAGACTGCTGACAGGGACCAATGTTACTGTTTTGGGTGGATGAGACAGGATGGTATCAATGATCAGATCCACCGCGTGACGGGGATCAAGCGTCCGTGAGTGTTTCGGGAGCTTCACGCCTCCCAGACCCGATTCGCCGTGAATATCTGGTGCTGTTTCGAGATCACGGACCAATGGGCGATGACAGCCTGCGGCAAAGGGCACCCCGTTAATACCGGCAATATGCGCTATCGCCAGCGCGTTGCGAGTGACTTTCTCCAATGTTTGATTACCGGCAACAGTGGTGACGGCTAATAGCTCAATATCAGGATTACCATGTGCCAGTAGTATCGCAATGGCGTCATCATGTCCCGGATCACAATCAAGAATAATTTTCTTAGAGGTCATTTTTACTCCTTGTCAAAGAAAGTGATATAAAAAATGAGAATAATTCAGTTAAAAAATCTATTCCGTGATGAGATCTCAGGTCTGTGTGAGGGTGCTCATAAATAATTAATAAAATGTTTCATAATTGTGATTTTATTAGCATATAAACGACAATTGAGTTGTATAACCAGTTTGAGTGTGATTCTTATATAGTTTCGCTATGGAATTGGCGGGCAATATCTACTTCGGATTTATTGTTAATTTCTTAATAATTGCGAGGGCTGGAATGGATATTCATGTGGATAGATTGTCAACAGTGATTGAATCTGTGGCAACCAGTGAATTTTATCCTAATTTACTTAGTTGGTTGGAACAATTTATTGCCTTTGATAACGCCATTGTCTATGCCTTTGAGCAAGGCTCTCCTCCACGTTGTTTAAGTAAAGCAGAGAAGAAAAACAGCGATGCGGTAAACCAGATCTATCAACAGGGTGCTTATCTGCAAGATCCTTTCTATCAGGCTTTGATAAAGGGGGCTGAGACTGATCTGTTTACCTTACGGGAACTCGTTCCTACAGGATTTTATCATACTGATTACTATCTGAATTTTTATCGTAAGACCGGCTGGCGGGATGAAGCGGGCGTTTTGCTGAAACTCTCTCCTCAAAGGCAGCTTGGCCTGTTTTTGGGTAATGAAAATCAGCCATTCTTCATACAAAAACAGCACCAGAAAAACCTGCAAACAGCGCTGGAAATTGTTCGCAGTGTTACCCGATTACACGGTGAAATGGTGCAGCAAGCCTCTTCTGCTGACATGGTTTGTCTGGATACCCAGTCCCGTTATGCTTTGACGCCAAGGGAATGTGAGATTGTTGAATTGATATTGCAAGGTAAAGGCTCGCCACAGATTGCTGAAAAACTGTTTATCAGTACTGGAACGGTGAAAAACCACCGGAAAAATATCTATCAAAAACTGCAAATCAGATCACAAGCAGAGCTGTTTAGCCTGTTTTTGACGCCTCCTGTGCGTTATTTCGCTTGAGTCACAATTGTTAATACAGTGTTGCAAATATCCCTAAAGGGACATGGTGATGTGACTTCGCACTACAGATAATCCGGTGATTATGTCAGATGCTAATTGGAGTATCACATGAACAATAATGTTGATTCATTGACTTATTATGCAACGACCAAGAAGTATGATCTTCGTTTTCCGATATTAAAAGAAGATCTGGATGTGGATGTCGTCATTATCGGCGGTGGATTTTCCGGTATCAATACCGCGCTTGAACTGGCGGAAAAAGGCATCACCAATATTGCGATTCTGGAAGGGCGTCATCTTGGCTATGGTGGTACTGGCCGTAATGGTGGTCAGGTTATGGCGGGTATTGGTCATGATCTGGAAGTGATCAAGCGGCATGTTGGTGAAAAAGGGCTGGAGACGATCTTTAAGATCAGCAACCTTGGTGCCGGCATTATTCGTGATCGTATTGCGAAATATAACATTGATGCGGATCTCTGCCGTGGTTATGGCTATCTTGGTTTTAATAAGCGGCAGGAAAAAACGTTACGTGGCTGGCTGAAAGATTTTCAGGCGGTTTCTCCTGATGAAGAAATTGAGCTGTATACCGGCTCTGATGTGAAAAAAGTTGTGGGTTCTGATGTCTATACCTGCGCGTTGAAGCATATGGGGGGCGGGCATGTTCACTCCCTGAACTTATTATTGGGTGAAGCTAAAGCCGCGACAGAACTTGGCGTAAAAATCTTTGAGAACAGCCAGGTGCTGAATGTTGAATACGGTTCCAGAGTGACGGTTCGTACCTCAATGGGATCTGTCCGCGCCAATAAAATGCTGTGGGCTTGTAACGGTTTCCTCAATGGCCTTGAGCCGTATATCTACAAGAAGACAATTAACACTTATGCTTTCCAGCTAATGACGGAAGAATTATCGGATGATGTGATCGAGAAAATCAGCCCAATCCGTGGTGCATACAGTGATATTCGTCCGGTTATCGATTACTACCGGGTGACTAACGAAAACCGCCTGTTGTTCGGCAGTACAACGCCTTTAATTGAACACATTCCATCGGATTTGAAAGCCTGGAACCGCCATTTGATGCTGAAGGTTTTCCCCTATCTGAAAGATGTAAAAATTGAATTGGCATGGGGAGGACCATTGTGTTGCAGTGCCAACCTGTTCCCGCAAATCGGTTCTTTGCCGCAGCATAATAATGTGTTCTACGTGCAGGGATATTCCGGCTTTGGGGTAACGCCAAGCCATATTGTTTGTAAGGTCCTGGCTGAGGGGATAAGCGAAGGATCTGAGCGTTATGACCTGATGAGCGCAATTCCTCATGCGAACATTATTGGCAAAGATACGTTGAGACATCTGATGGTGTCGGCGGGCAAGATCTGGCATCAAACGTCAGGATACTGGAAAGGCCGCCGTTAACTTATTGAGATTTTCGGTATCAATAGTATTCACTGAACGATCTATAAATTCTTTTATTTGAAGCGAGAACATCATGATTAAATCTCTTTTATTGAACAAATCACTGCCTGAACTATTGGACATTGGTAGCGTAAGCAATCTGGGTTCTACCGTTGTGGAAGGTGATCCACAGGCAAGTGTTGCAATGATATTTGGCGAACCGACTGATAATCTGACTTGCGGCATTTTCGCCTGTACCCGTGGCAAATTCAGTATGGTGTATCCATTTGATGAGCACGCAACCGTCTCGGAAGGCTCGGTAAAACTGACCGATGTGAAAACCGGTGAAACAGTTGAATATCATCCGGGGGATTCCTGGTTTGCCGCGAAAGGAACTGAAGTGTTGTGGGAAGTGACCGCAGACCGTTTTGTGAAGCATTATCTGGCTTGTATTAAAGGTTAAAAAGCACCCGTTTGATTAGAGGTAAGTTAAGTCATGAGTGATATAACCCTGTTACAGCAGGTTACGGCCTTTCTGCAACGCAATCATGGTCATTATATTCATGGTCAGTTAGTCGGCGGTCAGGGAAATGAAACATTTTCCGTGGTGAACCCTGCGACTGATGAAGTTATTGCGACAGTGAATCAAGGCGGTGAAGCGGAAGTCAATGCGGCTATGCAAGCGGCACATGCTGCATTTCATGGTGTGTGGGCGCAAACTTCACCTATGGAGCGTGGTAACTGCCTGAATCGTCTGGCAGATTTATTACTGGCACATCGGGAAGCACTGGCGCAATTGGAAAGTGTTTGCTCTGGTAAAACTATCCAATTGTCCCGCATGCTAGAAATTGACTCTTCTGTTCAGTTCTTGCGTTATTTTGCCGGATGGTCAAGTAAGATTAGCGGTGAAACGCTGAATGTTTCTTTGCCCTCTTTTAAAGGTGAACAATACACGGCGTTTACCCGTCGTGAGCCGATTGGTGTTGTGGCAGGGATCATTCCGTGGAATTTCTCCATCATCGTTGCCATCTGGAAAATGGCGGCTGCACTGACCTGTGGTTGTACCATTGTGTTGAAACCAAGCGAATACACACCGCTGACAATGCTCAGGGTGGCTGAATTGGCAAAAGAAGCGGGTATTCCTGATGGTGTCATCAATGTGGTTAATGGTTCAGGCTCGGTATTAGGTCCTGCGCTGATAAGTCATCCATTGTGTGCCAAAGTGACTTTTACCGGCTCTGTGCCAACCGGTATTGCCGTGGGTAAATCAGCGATGGAACAGGGATTGACTCGCGTTACATTGGAGCTTGGTGGTAAAAACGGTGCGGCGTTTTTGGCAGATATGTCTGCTGAAAAGATTGTTGATGGTGTTCTGGAAGCGGGTTATCTCAATCAAGGGCAAATTTGTGCTGCGGCTGAACGTTTCTATATTCCTGCCGGCCACATGGATGAAGTGCTGAAATTGTTGTCTGAAAGACTTGCTGCAATGAACATTGGTTCCCCGCTGGATGAATCGACGGAAATGGGACCGCTGGCGAACAAAGAGCACTACAACAAGATACTGTCCCTATTTGACAAAGCCCGTCAGGAAAGCAGTGAAATTGTTTATGGCGGTTATGCTCTGGAAGGTCCCGGTTGCTTTGTGGTGCCAACCATTATTCGTGCTAACAGCCCAGAAGATTCGCTGATGAAGGAAGAGACATTTGGTCCTGTAGGCACTTTCCTCAGTTATGACGATGAGGAAGAGCTGATTGGGTTGATGAACAGCACGCCATTTGGTTTAGCAGCGAGTTTATGGACCAATGATCTGAGCAAAGCTATGCGTATGATCCCGCGTATTGAAGCCGGGACTGTTTGGGTTAATATGCATACATTCCTTGATCCGGCATTACCGTTCGGTGGTACGAAATCTTCAGGTATTGGCCGTGAATTCGGCAGCGCTTTTATTGAGCACTATACTGAACTGAAATCGGTTATGGTCCGTTATTGATTTTATTTCTGAATTAGGAAAGGACGGCCCCTGAGCGGTAAAAGGGGCTATCAAGTGTTGCTTGCTTGGCATCTTCATCATCGGATTTGCTGACACAACCCTTGGTTAAAATGCACGTCTCGCCGTAATGGCGCAATCGTGTCGGCATTCTAATGGAATTTAGGCCAGTTCGGTTGTTCCTATATCCACATTGGTTTCTCCTGTGAGTCGAATAAAAAGCTTATTTGGCTCAGATTGAGCTGAGGTTAATGAGATAGCCGATGATCCCTAATTTTTTTCAATATCATAAAAAATACAGAGTTAAATTTCTTTGGTGACTAATGCAAAGGCTATAAACCAAGCAAGGGAAAGGTATTTAATAAAATTTAAGTTATTTAGCTCATTAAGGCTGATTTTTAGTGAGATTATTGATGTTTTTTGTGATGCTATTCACATTCCATTAAATTAACTGAGTGTTAATTCACCTAAAAATCAATACATCGCCGATTTTTTGTTATAACCTTTTGCCTGAATATTAAGCGGATAACATGATTAATTATGTATCTTTATTAATGACTGAGAAGAGGATACCTCTCCACTCTGTTCAGTCAGTGTTATCAATTCAGGTTATCTGTGACGGCGGTGGATTAACGGTGCTGATGCTAAAGTTATGACTTCATCAGCATTCGGTTCACTCACCTCACCGGATAAACAGGCTTAATGTATTAATAACATCACTTAATGATTAAATAAGACTAAAGAAAAATGGACAATCGCTCCCGTTGTCGGTTCACTGAAGGCAGCATCACATTACCGGAAGGCTATCAGGAACAGACCGTAAACATCCTCATTGCGCCCGATGCCCCTGCGCTGAACATCTCGCGGGATCAGCTGGTCGCAGGTGAAGATCTCGCCAGTTACCTCACCCGCCAGAAAGGTCTGCTGAAAAGCGGTCTGCGCGACTGGCAATTATTGGCAGAACAGCCCGCGACGCTGGGTGATAACCTGCGGCAAGGCACGACGCTGCTTTCCCGTTATCGGCCCAAGAAGGGGCAGCAGGTTCATCAATATCAGGCGGTATTTCTGCTGGATGAGAAAAAAGCGCTGATTTTCACCCTGTCATCTCAGCAGGCATTCACCGATGCTCAACGGCAGTGGCTGGATGACGGCCTGAACAGTTTCCAATTCTAGGGAGGCGCTATGCCAGAAGCTGCACGGCTCGGAGACACTATAGGCCATTCCAGCGCCCTGGCCGGATTGGTTGCGGGTACCGTCATCGGTTCATTAATTTCAGCCGCCGGGGGAATACTCGCGGGGGCCCTCTTTGTGGCCGGATTGGCCACATCCTGCATCGGGGTGGGCGTTTTGCTGATAGGTGCCGCCATTGCGGTGGGCATGGCAGCGGGATATTTAGGCGACATGGCACGTGACGCCGGCGTCTCTCAGGGAGCCTCGTCGCGAAGTCCCTGCGGGGAAATCACCCGGGGCTCCCCCAATGTTTTTATCAACGGCAAACCCGCCGCCATCGCGACGCGGAGTCAGGTGGCGTGCAGTAAAGAGGATGGCCTTCGTCAGATGGCGGAAGGCTCTGCTTCCGTTTTCATCAATGGTTATCCGGTGGTGCGGGTGGGAGACAAAACGGTCTGTGATGCGGTAGTCATGACCGGTTCGTCTAATGTCTTCATCGGCGGCGGAACGGCGCAGACGGCAAACATTGCGCCGGAAATCCCCAAATGGGCGTATACCGTTTCCGATTTAACGATGTTTGCGGCCGGGTTAATCAGTTTTGGTGGCGCGGCAGCCAAAGGCCCCGGCGCGTTGCAGACGCTGTTTAACAAGATACCGGGAGCGGCTAAAATCCGCAAAATCGCCTGCCGGCTGGGGGCGCTTGCCGTGGCGGTGCCGGTCGCGGGTATTCTGATGAACCCGGTGGAAGTCATTGCCGGCCAGAAATTCCTGAACGATGAGGATGAACTGGACTTCGTTTTTGACGCTGAATTGCCGCTCTACTGGCAGCGTAGCTACCTGAGCCGTTATCAGTATGACAGTGTACTTGGTCAGGGCTGGAGCCTGTTCTGGGAAAGCCACCTCACGCGCGTGGAAGACGGGCTGCTCTGGCGTTCCCCTGCCGGGGATATCGTGCCCTTCCCTGATGTGCCGGCAGGACACCGTTGTTTCTGCCCGGAGGCCCAAAGCAACCTGGTACACACGCCGGAAAACACCTGGGCAATCCGTGATGCAGGCGAATTAGTTTATCACTACACGGCTTTTGATAATGACGGCCTCAGCCGCCTGAGCCACATCCGCGATAACGTCGGCAACGAACAGCGCTTTCATTACAACGAGCAGAACCGGATGGTCAGCATCACGGGCCATGGCGGGCTGAACCTGCATTGTGACTATGTGACGCTGGATATCGGGGGCAAAACGGTTACCCGCCTCACCACCGTCTGGCGCGAATTGCATGACGGCCAGCGTATTCAGCTTTGCCGCTACCATTATAATGAAAACGCCCAACTGACGGGGGTCAGCCATCGCAACGACGCGCTCCAGCGACAATTCGGCTGGACAGAGCCCGGCGTGATGGCATGGCATCAGGACCCGCGGGGATTACGCTGTGATTACCAGTGGGAACAGACTGAAGAAGGGCTGTGGCGTGTCATGGCCCAGCAAACCAGCGAGGGGGCGGGCTATCGGCTGGCATACGATGATGAAAACTCCACCCGCACGGCACACTGGCACGACGGCAGCCGCACGGTTTGGCGCCTCAACGACGCACACCACATCATCCACTGCCGCGACCGCAACGGCACGGAACACCATATCCTGTGGGATGAATTTGGCCTGCCGAACGGTTACACAGATGCGGACGGCCACACCCGTCTGAGTGAATGGGACGCGCATGGTCGCCAGCTGAGTTTCACCGATGCCAACGGCAACCAGACCGGCTGGCAGTACCAGAATGATACCGACCGGCTCACTTTTATCTTCTGGCCGGATGGCACCGAGACGGCGCTGGCTTACGATGAATTTGGACGGCGGGTGAGTGAAACCTCGCCACTGAAACAAACGACCCGTTATCACTACAGCTTTAATAATACGGTGCGTCCTTACAGAATCACGGATGCCAAAGGCGGAGAAAGCCATTTTATCTGGAATGGTCAGGGGCAGCTGATCCGCCACACCGACTGTTCTGGGCAAAGCAGCACATGGTACTACGACAATGAGCACCGGTTGAGCCGCTTTACCAATGCGTTGATGGAAAGGGTCAGTTATGACTATAACGATAACGGCCAGTTAATCCTCATCACCTATCCTGACGATTCCACGGAACACATGGCATGGGACAGCGCGGGTCAGCTTATCCATCACCAGCGCAATGAGAATGCGCCCCGCGCCTGGGAATACAATGCATTCGGTCAGGTGGTCTGTGCGACAGACCGTCTGCAACGTCAAATTCGCTATCAGTACAGCCCTGAAGGGCATCTGGTGAACATTGAGAATGCCAACGATGGCCGCTATTTGCTGAACCGGGATGCCGAAGGGCGCTTAATCGAAGAAATCCGCCCCGACGACACCTTAATCCAGTACGAATACAACGCGGCGGGCTTATTGAGCACCGAGCGGCGCCTGGGTGACCGCGTGTTCAAATACCCGGAACGCCGGGTACACCAGCATTATGATGCGGCCGGTCAGTTGATCCAGCGGGAAACCTACACGGACACCTATCAGTACCAGTGGGATAAAATGGGCCGGCTGCGGGAAGCCCGCCGTGAACCGAACGACAACGGCAAACAACTGGGGATCGAGTCCAACACCGTGCGTTTTGGCTATGACGCATTGGGGCGCATCATTCGCGAGCAGAACGGCGACGACTGCCTCCAGTTCAGTTATGACGAACGGGATAACCTGACCGCCCTCACGCTGCCACAGGGCGGCACCTTAAGCTGGCTCTACTACGGCTCTGGCCACCTGAGTGCAATCCGGCATGAACAGACACTCATCACTGAATTTGAGCGCGATGACCTGCATCGGGAAACCCGCCGCACGCAGGGCAAGTTATTCCAGCGGCGCGATTATGATCCTCTGGGGCGCTGTACCCGCCAGTACAGCCTGCCGCTGACGCAGGCCGAGGCCGAACCACTGCCCTATCTCAGCGAGGGTAAGCCGTGGCGGGCGTGGCTCTACACCCTCCAGGACGAATTACAGGTAATGGAAGATCATTACCGGGGCGTGATCGAATATCTTTATGACGCCGAAAGTCGCCTGAAAAAAGTGACGCATTGGGGTAACGCTTATGAGGATATGTTGTGGTATGACCGGGCGGATAACCTGCTGGAGCAACCGCAGGCGATACTGGAGCGTGAAGCGGAAGAGCGGGGGCTGTCTAAGACAATGGAGCCGCAGGGCGACCGCCTGAACCACTGGCGGGAATGGCGCTATGAGCATGACCCGCACGGCAACATAACCCGCCGGGCGGGCAGCATGCGCGAAACCCAGGATTACCGCTATGATGGCGACAACCGCCTGACCGTGGCGGTAATCGGCAACACCACGGCGCGTTATCATTATGATGCCCTTGGGCGGCGTATCCGCAAAGTGGTGAAGATCGGGATTGATGGACTGGCGCGTTATGAACAAACCGATTTTGTCTGGCATGGCCTGCGACTGTTGCAGGAGCGCGAGGCAAAAAGGGGTGAAACGCAAACCTACTGCTACGAATCCCATGACAGCTACACCCCGCTGGCCAGCATCATCACGAAGGGAACCCGGCACGATTACTACTGGTACCACACGGATATCAACGGTGCGCCGCTGGAAGTGACGGACGAAGAGGGCAAAATTGCGTGGTCGGAGAAATACAGTACTTTCGGTGAACTGGATGGCACCCCGCTGGCTTACTTCACCGATCCGGCCCGGTCATCAAAGAGCTTTGACTTCCGGCAAAACCTGCGTTATGCAGGGCAATATTTTGACAAAGAGACCGGGCTGCATTTTAATACGTATCGGTATTATGCGCCGGAAATTGGCCGGTTTATTACGCCTGATCCGATAGGATTAGCAGGGGGTCTGAACTTATACACTTATGCCCCTAATCCGATGAGTTGGATTGATCCGCTTGGATTAATGAGATGTAGCCATTCAGATAAAGCTAAAGAACTTGGATATACAAAAGTTAATGAGCGTTCTCATGGACAACCGGTTTATACGAATAAAAAAGCACCTAGCAGAGTAAAATATATTACGCCAGATGTTGATCAACATAATGGTGGTGTTTGGAAAGCTGCTGATAACGTGAAAAATCTAGGCAGTAGACGAACAAGATCGGGAACTTATGATGCTGACCTCAATAGAATAGGTGATTAATGGAATATTCATACAGAATAATAAAATATACTAACATCAATGAAAATGGTGATGTTTTTTCTCGTCCTGATGAATGGACTAGCTTTTTTGACATTGGTCAAAAAGTAGAAAAAAGTGAATATGAAAGGATTGAGAATCAATACGTAGATTATGTTATTAATCTATGCAATTGCCTGAGAATTAATTGCATTATAATCAATGGCTTAGATATTTTCGCTGACGAAATTTCTTATTCCGAGGGGCAATCTATATATATCAACCAATTAGGTGATGTAATTAAATCAATATTGAGAGAAGACATTTGGTGCAAGCTTATATCAGATAAATGTGAATTTCATTTTGGATATGATTTTTATATGTATTTCGTATCAAAAATAGATCCACATGAATGTATTGCTAAGATAGCTACTGAACTTACAGTACAAAAATATAAATCCCCATATTTAGATAAATAATACCTAAAAGAATATATAAACCGGAAGATCCCTGCGATCTTCCGGCCTTATTCATGATTTACCGGGGCGAATAGCCACGGTAAGCCAGCGCCGACTGGAGCTTACCGACAGCATCTTTAATCTGATACGCTTCCTCGTCATTCACGGCACAGGCCCGTATCTCCGCCCAGCACAGCCGCTTAACCAGTTGTGCTAAGGCCAGTGCTTCAATGTGGGTTAACTGAATGTCCTGTAAATGTTCAATCGTCATCTCATGCTCTCCCTTTAACCCGCAAAACCGGTTATCAACGCCTGCATCTGCTGCTTAATCTCATTGAGCTGGCTCTGCTGCCGCCGGTATTGCTGATGCTGCTGTTGCGTGGCTTCACTGTCAGGAATGAGCACCAGACAGCCGTCCATCACCTTCACCGTAATCTGGCCGCCAGTATTAAATCCCGCCTGTCTCAGCCACTGCCCCTTAAGATGTATCGCCGGGGTGGCGTTGCTAACCCTGTTCCCGTTCGGCACATAGCCCACCGTGTAATAACGTTCTGTTTTCGCGGCTTTATTTACCGCCGCTTCTGCTTTAGAATGCGCCTTAGCCATAGTCACTACTCCTATTAGTTGCTGTGGTGAGCGGCTGTTACAGGGGCCAACCTGTCTCAGTCGCGCTATCTTTCTGTTTAATCTCTGTTGTTACCAATTACCGTATCCAGCATCTCCGAAACAAACTTCTGTCTGGCTTTCGGCAACTGACTGATAATCTCAATTTGTTGTTCCAGTCGTGAATTTGGCCCCCGTTTGCCCGTCCTTCTGACGACCGGTAAACCCAGAAGCTCATCCAGTGAAAGATTAAGTATCTGAGCTAATAGCGGTAAAAGCGCGGCGGATACTTTTAATCGGCCACCCTCATAATGCGCCATCGTCTGCTGTGCAATCCCCAGTTGCTCCGCCAGTTGCTGCTGTGTCAGTTGTTGCTCTTTACGCGCCAGCGCAATCCGGGCGCCTAACTCTTTAAAGAACTGTTCATCCTTCGTATTCATGGCCTGTATCTGTCGTTGCGTTAATGTTGCCATGAGGATACTCCCTGTTTTTAATATTGCAGTTGACAATACTCCATATTGGAGTACTCTGCAACAGAGTTATTTTTACTCTTTGCGTCTTGACATGTTTTTGAAGGAACAAATTTATGGCCCGCATTCCCGAAACCGAATTACAGCACCTGAAAGCCGCCGTCTCCTTAGTGGCCGTCGTTGAGCAACAGGGGCGAAAGCTGGTTAAACACGGTAAAGATTACGTACTGCTGTGCCCGTTCCATCAGGAGAAAACCCCGTCAATGGTGCTCAGTCCTAAAAAGAACCTCTATCACTGCTTCGGCTGTGATGCCGGCGGCTCAGTGCTCGACTGGGTGATGAAAACCGAGGGCTTAAGTCTGCGCCGGGCGGTGGAACGGTTACGCGGGGAACTGGGGGATAACCCGTCGGTGGTGCCATTGGTGCAACCGGATGAACCGGCCATGCTGACCGAAGACGAAGCCGGTCGGCAGGCGTTGCTGCATCGGGTAACCGAGTTCTACCATCATACGCTGTTGAACGCCCCCGAAGCGCTGGCCTATCTGGAAAAACGCCGGCTCAACCATCCGGAATTAGTCGCCCAGTTTAAACCGGGCTTTGCCAACCGGACGCTGGCCTATCGTTTGCCCCCCGGGAAACTCAAAGCCGGCGCTGATATCCGGGCCCGGTTACAGGCGATTGGCATCATGCGTGAGTCCGGGCATGAACACTTTGCCGGCTCGCTGGTGATACCGGTCATCGACAAACAAGGGCAGGTGCATGAGCTGTACGGGCGAAAAATCACCGACCGGCTGCGCGCCGGCACGCCGATGCATCTGTATCTGCCCGGCCCCCATGCCGGTGTGTGGAATGAAGCGGCACTGGTCAGTTCAGGCGTGGTCATCCTGTGCGAATCGCTCATCGACGCCCTGTCATTCTGGGTGGCCGGTTATCGCCACGTCACCGCCGCCTATGGGGTGCATGGCTTCACCGATGCGATACGACAGGCGTTCCGGCAGCATGGCGTTAAACAGGTGTTGATTGCCTTCGATAATGACGCCGCCGGGAATGAGGCGGCGGTGAAACTGGCTTCTTCATTAGCCTCTGATGGCGTGGTCACTTTCCGGGTGGTGTTCCCCGAGGGCATGGATGCCAACGGCTATCTGTGTCAGGTGGCCGAGCCGGAACGGGCCTTCGGGCTGTTACTTGACGGGGCGGTGCCGATGCAGGCGCCGGACACAGCCACTGAGTCGGCGGCAGAACCGACCTCTCCGCCGGCCTTAACCGCGGCACAGCCGGCTATGCCCGGTGTGGTGTGGGAAAAAGGCGCCCACGGAGCAGTGCGGGTTACACTGGGTGCGCTGTGCTGGCAGGTGCGCGGGCTGACTCAGGTGAAACCAGGTTCGGCGGTGATGAAAGTCAATGTTCAGGTCGTTGATACCGACAGCGGCGTGATGTTCGCGGACAGCGTGGACATGATGAACGCCCGCAGCCGGGGCGGGTATGCGCGACTGGCCGCCACCGAACTGGGGCTGGCCGAAGGCGACTTACGGCGTTCACTGGGGCAGCTGTTACTGGTGCTGGAGCAGTGTCAACAGGCCGGTGTTGGTGAACAAACCGAAACCCCACCGGTTCCCGAACTGAGCGGGGACCAGCGGGCTGCGGCGCTGGCGTTGCTGCAAGAGCCGAAACTGAGTGAGCGCATCATCACTGACTTAGCCGCCTGTGGCGTGGTGGGCGAATCCACTAACCTGCTGGCCGGTTACTTAGCCGCCGTCAGTCGCAAGCTGGACCGTCCGCTGGCCGTGCTGATACAAAGCAGCAGTGCCGCCGGGAAAAGCTCACTGATGGATGCGGTCCTCAATCTGATACCGGAAGAGGAACGGCTGCAATACAGCGCCATGACCGGCCAGAGTCTGTTCTATCTGGGGGAAACCAATCTCCAGCATAAAATCTTAGCCATTGCCGAAGAGGAAGGCGTCAGGCAGGCCGCCTATGCGCTTAAGCTGTTGCAAAGCGACGGCGAACTGACCATTGCCAGCACCGGTAAAGACGATGCCAGCGGGAATCTGGTCACCAAACAGTACACGGTGAAAGGACCGGTGATGCTGATGCTCACCACCACCGCGATAGATGTCGATGAAGAGCTGTTAAACCGCTGTCTGGTGCTGACCGTGAACGAATCGCGGGAACAGACCGAAGCTATCCACGCCTTGCAGCGCCATAAGCAAACCCTCGAAGGCTTACTGGCCGAGAATGAAAAGGCGTATATCACCGAACTGCATCAAAACGCCCAGCGGCTGTTGCGCCCGCTCAATGTGGTTAACCCTTATGCCTCACAGTTAACGTTCATGAGCGATAAAACCCGCACCCGGCGCGACCACATGAAATATCTCACCCTGATACAAAGTATCGCCCTGCTGCATCAGCACCAGCGCGAGGTGAAGACCGCGGAACACCGGGGCAAACGGCTTGAATATATCGAGGTGACCAAAGACGATATTAGCTTAGCAAACCGGCTGGCCCATGAGATATTAGGCCGCACGCTGGATGAGATGCCGCCCCAGACCCGAAAACTGTTGCTGCTGATACAGCAAATGGTGAAAGACACAGCGGCAGCGCAACAACGCCCGGTGAAAGATATCCGCTTTACCCGCCGGGATATCCGCAGTTATACCCACTGGAGTGACAGCCAGCTTAAGCTCCACTGTCAGCGCCTGAGTGACATGGAATACCTGCTGACACACGGCGGCAGTCGCGGCCATCTGTTGCAATATGAACTGCTCTGGAATGGCGATAAAGCGGAGGAGGCTCACCTGTGCGGTCTGATTGAACCGGAAAATCAGGCTGCCAATAGTGTATATGACTCGTGCAAGTCTGGCCCGGATGAAGGCAAGTCGGGGTCAAGTCTGCCCCAAGTCAGGGCCAAGTCTGGGTCGCCAAAACCGGCGGCAAGCCGCAGTGACAAAGGGCTGAACGGTTCGCAAGTCGGGACAGCCTGAAAAGGACTGTTCCGGCCCCCTAAAAATCAGGCCGTCGTACCGTACTGCCCCTTCATCAACGAACCTGAAAGCCAGAAAGGAAAGTGTGAATATGACGGGTGCAAGTCTGGCTCAAATGAAGGCAAGTCAGGGTCAAGTCTGCCCCAAGTCGGGGTCAAGTCTGGTTCGCCAAAACCGGCGGCAAGCCGCAGTAGCACAGGGCTGAATGACTCGCAAGTCTGGGCAGACAGAAAAGGACTGTTCCGGCCACTTAACAATCAAGCCATCGTACCGTCGTGATGCATCACACACCGATAACCATTAACCGCTGTTCCCTACAGGAAATCCCATCATGTCATCACCCGCTAAACATCAATCCAACTCCCGCCCGCTGACCCTGCGCCAGCATCTGGACGCGTATCTGGATAACCTGCTGTTGCAGGGGGCGAGTCAAAAGAGCCAGTCCGCCCGTCATGAACGGCTGTCACCGTTCGTCAACTGGTGTGAGGAACAGGGCGTAATATCCGCGGCTCAGGTCACCGAACCGTTACTGGAAAACTGGCAGCAGCATCTGACCCGGTACCGCAAAGCCAACGGTCAGCCCTACCCGCCGGACAGTCAGCGCCGACGCCTGCGCGCCTTACGCCTGTGGTTCGACTGGTTGCAGCAACAGCACGCTATCCCGACCAGCCCGGCGGCAACACTGGCCTCGCCAGACAGAAAAAAACGTCCCTCGGTGACGGAGACCCACGGTCAACCCGACGCCATACCGGCCCGCTTCGCCACCTTACGCCAGCATCTGGCCGCCTGGCTGGAAGCCGTACGAGGACAGGGCTTAAGCGAACGGACTCAGGAGTCCTATGAAGAACGGCTGTTGCCGTTCATCAACTGGTGCGAAGCGCGTGGCGTGATGACGGCACCGCAGGTCAGCCTGCCGTTACTGGAAAGTTACCAGCGCTGGCTGAGAAGCTCCCGTAAAGCGAACGGTCAACCCTACAGCCCGGGCAGTCAGCGGGACCGCCTGAGTGTCTTACGTCAGTGGTTCCGCTGGCTGTTGCAACGTCACCATATCCTGTATAACCCGACGGATAACATGGTATTGCCAAGAGAAGAAAAACGGCTGCCGGCGCAGGTGATGAATGAAGACGAAACCCACACGGTCTTAGCCGCAACGGATATCAACACCCCAACCGGGCTGAGAAACCGGGCTATCCTTGAAGTACTGTGGAGTACCGGTATCCGGCGGATGGAAGTAGCCAACCTGCTGTTAAGCGAGGTGGACTTCGGGCGCGGGGTGGTGCTGGTCAGACAGGGTAAAGGCGGTAAAGACCGGGTGGTGCCCATCGGCGAACAGGCGCTGCACTGGTTAAGTCGCTGGCTCAGCGTCCGGCCCGAGTTAACGCGGCGGGAGGACAGCGGTCACCTGTTTATCACCAGGAAAGGCCGGGGACTGGCCAGAGGCACGTTAACCCAGATAGCCGCCGACAGCATCCGTAAACAGGCGCAACTGGCTAAACCGGGGGCCTGTCATCTGTTCCGCCACTCAATGGCGACGCAGATGTTAGAGAACGGCGCAGACACCCGGCACATCCAGGCGATACTGGGGCATGAGAAGCTGGAAACCACCCAAATCTATACCCGGGTGGCTATCGGTCACTTAAAGGAAGTGCATGAGCAGACCCACCCGGCAGAACGGCAGTCAAAGCAGGCAACGCTGCCAGAGGATAAGCAGGCAAATAGCGACCAGCCGGACAGCCCGAAGCCGGTCTGAACGCGCTGTGTTGCCGGACAATCTTAATGTTAGCCGGTTCCCTGTGAGCGCGTGGGGTGCAGTGAAAGGCAGACTGCGCGCCTCCCTGCGCACAGACTGCCTGCCCACCTTCGGAGTGCCGGCGGTAAATGGTGGCCGCCCGGCCCTCAACTCAAGTGTTCTCTGTCAACACGGTTGCCGGTCAACCCCCATTCAACATAATGTGGCATTAAGCGAAATGGGCCTGAACGGCCCACAACGCTTAATGGTACATTATGTCGGCGCCGCCCACCCAAGGGCGCTGCGCGGTTACCTCAGCCCCGGTGCGCGGCTGGCCGCCGGGTGGGGCCTCTCAGTCGCAGAGGCGCGCAAGGCGGACGCCTTCCGCTGTCAGCCGCAGTGCAAAATCCCACCGCCGCAGTCGCCGCCCTCCCTGGCGGCTCCGGTGTTAACATCTGCCTTAAGCCGTTGCCGGTCAGGCCGTCAGGGTCAACGGCCCTGAAGGCAGGCCAGCAAGCTGGCCGCGGTTTATTGCCCCCACCCAACCCCGCTGCACTGGCTGCGTCCGGTTCGCAGTCGCAGGTTCCTTGCTCGTTCCCGTACTCGCCATCTCCGCCCCGTCCGCCCCCGCGGGCGGGGGCTCCCCGCTGAACCCCGTCGATAAGCGGGCTTCGCCAGCCCGCACCCGGCCAACCCGCGTCAGCGGCGCAGACAAGCTGCCCCGCCGCCACGGGTTCCCGATAAAACCCGGTTCTGGCAGGCAAAGCGGGCCGAAACCCGGCACTGACGTTGGGGGAAAAATGCGCTAACATCGGGAAAGTGCCCGTCGGGGCGAGTTGATATGTTCTTTAACAGGGTGGGAAAAGCCGGCGAAGAAAAAGGCGGCTAAATCAGGGGGAAAGGTCCGCTCAGCCGTATGATGGCGTCGGGATAGTCCCTAAGATCCGATAGGATTAGCAGGGGGTCTGAACTTATACACTTATGCCCCTAATCCGATGAGTTGGATTGATCCGCTTGGATTAATGAGATGTAGCCATTCAGATAAAGCTAAAGAACTTGGATATACAAAAGTTAATGAGCGTTCTCATGGACAACCGGTTTATACGAATAAAAAAGCACCTAAATAGCTTTTCATAATACCGATACAGTTGGTCTATTTGATTAATGTCCGAGTAGTGCAAGTCTGATGCTTGATAGGCAGCACTAACTTATCGCTCTGCTATGCATAGCGCACAACCCTTGCTACACAAAGCGTTGTACGAAGTGGAGCACTATTTTGGAAAGTTATTTAGCAGAGTAAAATATATTACGCCAGATGTTGATCAACATAATGGTGGTGTTTGGAAAGCTGCTGATAACGTGAAAAATCTAGGCAGTAGACGAACAAGATCGGGAACTTATGATGCTGACCTCAATAGAATAGGTGATTAATGGAATATTCATACAGAATAATAAAATATACTAACATCAATGAAAATGGTGATGTTTTTTCTCGTCCTGATGAATGGACTAGCTTTTTTGACATTGGTCAAAAAGTAGAAAAAAGTGAATATGAAAGGATTGAGAATCAATACGTAGATTATGTTATTAATCTATGCAATTGCCTGAGAATTAATTGCATTATAATCAATGGCTTAGATATTTTCGCTGACGAAATTTCTTATTCCGAGGGGCAATCTATATATATCAACCAATTAGGTGATGTAATTAAATCAATATTGAGAGAAGACATTTGGTGCAAGCTTATATCAGATAAATGTGAATTTCATTTTGGATATGATTTTTATATGTATTTCGTATCAAAAATAGATCCACATGAATGTATTGCTAAGATAGCTACTGAACTTACAGTACAAAAATATAAATCCCCATATTTAGATAAATAATACCTAAAAGAATATATAAACCGGAAGATCCCTGCGATCTTCCGGCCTTATTCATGATTTACCGGGGCGAATAGCCACGGTAAGCCAGCGCCGACTGGAGCTTACCGACAGCATCTTTAATCTGATACGCTTCCTCGTCATTCACGGCACAGGCCCGTATCTCCGCCCAGCACAGCCGCTTAACCAGTTGTGCTAAGGCCAGTGCTTCAATGTGGGTTAACTGAATGTCCTGTAAATGTTCAATCGTCATCTCATGCTCTCCCTTTAACCCGCAAAACCGGTTATCAACGCCTGCATCTGCTGCTTAATCTCATTGAGCTGGCTCTGCTGCCGCCGGTATTGCTGATGCTGCTGTTGCGTGGCTTCACTGTCAGGAATGAGCACCAGACAGCCGTCCATCACCTTCACCGTAATCTGGCCGCCAGTATTAAATCCCGCCTGTCTCAGCCACTGCCCCTTAAGATGTATCGCCGGGGTGGCGTTGCTAACCCTGTTCCCGTTCGGCACATAGCCCACCGTGTAATAACGTTCTGTTTTCGCGGCTTTATTTACCGCCGCTTCTGCTTTAGAATGCGCCTTAGCCATAGTCACTACTCCTATTAGTTGCTGTGGTGAGCGGCTGTTACAGGGGCCAACCTGTCTCAGTCGCGCTATCTTTCTGTTTAATCTCTGTTGTTACCAATTACCGTATCCAGCATCTCCGAAACAAACTTCTGTCTGGCTTTCGGCAACTGACTGATAATCTCAATTTGTTGTTCCAGTCGTGAATTTGGCCCCCGTTTGCCCGTCCTTCTGACGACCGGTAAACCCAGAAGCTCATCCAGTGAAAGATTAAGTATCTGAGCTAATAGCGGTAAAAGCGCGGCGGATACTTTTAATCGGCCACCCTCATAATGCGCCATCGTCTGCTGTGCAATCCCCAGTTGCTCCGCCAGTTGCTGCTGTGTCAGTTGTTGCTCTTTACGCGCCAGCGCAATCCGGGCGCCTAACTCTTTAAAGAACTGTTCATCCTTCGTATTCATGGCCTGTATCTGTCGTTGCGTTAATGTTGCCATGAGGATACTCCCTGTTTTTAATATTGCAGTTGACAATACTCCATATTGGAGTACTCTGCAACAGAGTTATTTTTACTCTTTGCGTCTTGACATGTTTTTGAAGGAACAAATTTATGGCCCGCATTCCCGAAACCGAATTACAGCACCTGAAAGCCGCCGTCTCCTTAGTGGCCGTCGTTGAGCAACAGGGGCGAAAGCTGGTTAAACACGGTAAAGATTACGTACTGCTGTGCCCGTTCCATCAGGAGAAAACCCCGTCAATGGTGCTCAGTCCTAAAAAGAACCTCTATCACTGCTTCGGCTGTGATGCCGGCGGCTCAGTGCTCGACTGGGTGATGAAAACCGAGGGCTTAAGTCTGCGCCGGGCGGTGGAACGGTTACGCGGGGAACTGGGGGATAACCCGTCGGTGGTGCCATTGGTGCAACCGGATGAACCGGCCATGCTGACCGAAGACGAAGCCGGTCGGCAGGCGTTGCTGCATCGGGTAACCGAGTTCTACCATCATACGCTGTTGAACGCCCCCGAAGCGCTGGCCTATCTGGAAAAACGCCGGCTCAACCATCCGGAATTAGTCGCCCAGTTTAAACCGGGCTTTGCCAACCGGACGCTGGCCTATCGTTTGCCCCCCGGGAAACTCAAAGCCGGCGCTGATATCCGGGCCCGGTTACAGGCGATTGGCATCATGCGTGAGTCCGGGCATGAACACTTTGCCGGCTCGCTGGTGATACCGGTCATCGACAAACAAGGGCAGGTGCATGAGCTGTACGGGCGAAAAATCACCGACCGGCTGCGCGCCGGCACGCCGATGCATCTGTATCTGCCCGGCCCCCATGCCGGTGTGTGGAATGAAGCGGCACTGGTCAGTTCAGGCGTGGTCATCCTGTGCGAATCGCTCATCGACGCCCTGTCATTCTGGGTGGCCGGTTATCGCCACGTCACCGCCGCCTATGGGGTGCATGGCTTCACCGATGCGATACGACAGGCGTTCCGGCAGCATGGCGTTAAACAGGTGTTGATTGCCTTCGATAATGACGCCGCCGGGAATGAGGCGGCGGTGAAACTGGCTTCTTCATTAGCCTCTGATGGCGTGGTCACTTTCCGGGTGGTGTTCCCCGAGGGCATGGATGCCAACGGCTATCTGTGTCAGGTGGCCGAGCCGGAACGGGCCTTCGGGCTGTTACTTGACGGGGCGGTGCCGATGCAGGCGCCGGACACAGCCACTGAGTCGGCGGCAGAACCGACCTCTCCGCCGGCCTTAACCGCGGCACAGCCGGCTATGCCCGGTGTGGTGTGGGAAAAAGGCGCCCACGGAGCAGTGCGGGTTACACTGGGTGCGCTGTGCTGGCAGGTGCGCGGGCTGACTCAGGTGAAACCAGGTTCGGCGGTGATGAAAGTCAATGTTCAGGTCGTTGATACCGACAGCGGCGTGATGTTCGCGGACAGCGTGGACATGATGAACGCCCGCAGCCGGGGCGGGTATGCGCGACTGGCCGCCACCGAACTGGGGCTGGCCGAAGGCGACTTACGGCGTTCACTGGGGCAGCTGTTACTGGTGCTGGAGCAGTGTCAACAGGCCGGTGTTGGTGAACAAACCGAAACCCCACCGGTTCCCGAACTGAGCGGGGACCAGCGGGCTGCGGCGCTGGCGTTGCTGCAAGAGCCGAAACTGAGTGAGCGCATCATCACTGACTTAGCCGCCTGTGGCGTGGTGGGCGAATCCACTAACCTGCTGGCCGGTTACTTAGCCGCCGTCAGTCGCAAGCTGGACCGTCCGCTGGCCGTGCTGATACAAAGCAGCAGTGCCGCCGGGAAAAGCTCACTGATGGATGCGGTCCTCAATCTGATACCGGAAGAGGAACGGCTGCAATACAGCGCCATGACCGGCCAGAGTCTGTTCTATCTGGGGGAAACCAATCTCCAGCATAAAATCTTAGCCATTGCCGAAGAGGAAGGCGTCAGGCAGGCCGCCTATGCGCTTAAGCTGTTGCAAAGCGACGGCGAACTGACCATTGCCAGCACCGGTAAAGACGATGCCAGCGGGAATCTGGTCACCAAACAGTACACGGTGAAAGGACCGGTGATGCTGATGCTCACCACCACCGCGATAGATGTCGATGAAGAGCTGTTAAACCGCTGTCTGGTGCTGACCGTGAACGAATCGCGGGAACAGACCGAAGCTATCCACGCCTTGCAGCGCCATAAGCAAACCCTCGAAGGCTTACTGGCCGAGAATGAAAAGGCGTATATCACCGAACTGCATCAAAACGCCCAGCGGCTGTTGCGCCCGCTCAATGTGGTTAACCCTTATGCCTCACAGTTAACGTTCATGAGCGATAAAACCCGCACCCGGCGCGACCACATGAAATATCTCACCCTGATACAAAGTATCGCCCTGCTGCATCAGCACCAGCGCGAGGTGAAGACCGCGGAACACCGGGGCAAACGGCTTGAATATATCGAGGTGACCAAAGACGATATTAGCTTAGCAAACCGGCTGGCCCATGAGATATTAGGCCGCACGCTGGATGAGATGCCGCCCCAGACCCGAAAACTGTTGCTGCTGATACAGCAAATGGTGAAAGACACAGCGGCAGCGCAACAACGCCCGGTGAAAGATATCCGCTTTACCCGCCGGGATATCCGCAGTTATACCCACTGGAGTGACAGCCAGCTTAAGCTCCACTGTCAGCGCCTGAGTGACATGGAATACCTGCTGACACACGGCGGCAGTCGCGGCCATCTGTTGCAATATGAACTGCTCTGGAATGGCGATAAAGCGGAGGAGGCTCACCTGTGCGGTCTGATTGAACCGGAAAATCAGGCTGCCAATAGTGTATATGACTCGTGCAAGTCTGGCCCGGATGAAGGCAAGTCGGGGTCAAGTCTGCCCCAAGTCAGGGCCAAGTCTGGGTCGCCAAAACCGGCGGCAAGCCGCAGTGACAAAGGGCTGAACGGTTCGCAAGTCGGGACAGCCTGAAAAGGACTGTTCCGGCCCCCTAAAAATCAGGCCGTCGTACCGTACTGCCCCTTCATCAACGAACCTGAAAGCCAGAAAGGAAAGTGTGAATATGACGGGTGCAAGTCTGGCTCAAATGAAGGCAAGTCAGGGTCAAGTCTGCCCCAAGTCGGGGTCAAGTCTGGTTCGCCAAAACCGGCGGCAAGCCGCAGTAGCACAGGGCTGAATGACTCGCAAGTCTGGGCAGACAGAAAAGGACTGTTCCGGCCACTTAACAATCAAGCCATCGTACCGTCGTGATGCATCACACACCGATAACCATTAACCGCTGTTCCCTACAGGAAATCCCATCATGTCATCACCCGCTAAACATCAATCCAACTCCCGCCCGCTGACCCTGCGCCAGCATCTGGACGCGTATCTGGATAACCTGCTGTTGCAGGGGGCGAGTCAAAAGAGCCAGTCCGCCCGTCATGAACGGCTGTCACCGTTCGTCAACTGGTGTGAGGAACAGGGCGTAATATCCGCGGCTCAGGTCACCGAACCGTTACTGGAAAACTGGCAGCAGCATCTGACCCGGTACCGCAAAGCCAACGGTCAGCCCTACCCGCCGGACAGTCAGCGCCGACGCCTGCGCGCCTTACGCCTGTGGTTCGACTGGTTGCAGCAACAGCACGCTATCCCGACCAGCCCGGCGGCAACACTGGCCTCGCCAGACAGAAAAAAACGTCCCTCGGTGACGGAGACCCACGGTCAACCCGACGCCATACCGGCCCGCTTCGCCACCTTACGCCAGCATCTGGCCGCCTGGCTGGAAGCCGTACGAGGACAGGGCTTAAGCGAACGGACTCAGGAGTCCTATGAAGAACGGCTGTTGCCGTTCATCAACTGGTGCGAAGCGCGTGGCGTGATGACGGCACCGCAGGTCAGCCTGCCGTTACTGGAAAGTTACCAGCGCTGGCTGAGAAGCTCCCGTAAAGCGAACGGTCAACCCTACAGCCCGGGCAGTCAGCGGGACCGCCTGAGTGTCTTACGTCAGTGGTTCCGCTGGCTGTTGCAACGTCACCATATCCTGTATAACCCGACGGATAACATGGTATTGCCAAGAGAAGAAAAACGGCTGCCGGCGCAGGTGATGAATGAAGACGAAACCCACACGGTCTTAGCCGCAACGGATATCAACACCCCAACCGGGCTGAGAAACCGGGCTATCCTTGAAGTACTGTGGAGTACCGGTATCCGGCGGATGGAAGTAGCCAACCTGCTGTTAAGCGAGGTGGACTTCGGGCGCGGGGTGGTGCTGGTCAGACAGGGTAAAGGCGGTAAAGACCGGGTGGTGCCCATCGGCGAACAGGCGCTGCACTGGTTAAGTCGCTGGCTCAGCGTCCGGCCCGAGTTAACGCGGCGGGAGGACAGCGGTCACCTGTTTATCACCAGGAAAGGCCGGGGACTGGCCAGAGGCACGTTAACCCAGATAGCCGCCGACAGCATCCGTAAACAGGCGCAACTGGCTAAACCGGGGGCCTGTCATCTGTTCCGCCACTCAATGGCGACGCAGATGTTAGAGAACGGCGCAGACACCCGGCACATCCAGGCGATACTGGGGCATGAGAAGCTGGAAACCACCCAAATCTATACCCGGGTGGCTATCGGTCACTTAAAGGAAGTGCATGAGCAGACCCACCCGGCAGAACGGCAGTCAAAGCAGGCAACGCTGCCAGAGGATAAGCAGGCAAATAGCGACCAGCCGGACAGCCCGAAGCCGGTCTGAACGCGCTGTGTTGCCGGACAATCTTAATGTTAGCCGGTTCCCTGTGAGCGCGTGGGGTGCAGTGAAAGGCAGACTGCGCGCCTCCCTGCGCACAGACTGCCTGCCCACCTTCGGAGTGCCGGCGGTAAATGGTGGCCGCCCGGCCCTCAACTCAAGTGTTCTCTGTCAACACGGTTGCCGGTCAACCCCCATTCAACATAATGTGGCATTAAGCGAAATGGGCCTGAACGGCCCACAACGCTTAATGGTACATTATGTCGGCGCCGCCCACCCAAGGGCGCTGCGCGGTTACCTCAGCCCCGGTGCGCGGCTGGCCGCCGGGTGGGGCCTCTCAGCCCCAAAGGCGCGCAAGGCGGACGCCTTCCGCTGTCAGCCGCAGTGCAAAATCCCACCGCCGCAGTCGCCGCCCTCCCTGGCGGCTCCGGTGTTAACATCTGCCTTAAGCCGTTGCCGGTCAGGCCGTCAAGGTCAACGGCCCTGAAGGCAGGCCAGCAAGCTGGCCGCGGTTTATTGCCCCCACCCAACCCTGCTGCACTGGCTGCGTCCGGCTCGCAGTCGCAAGCTCCTTGCTCGTTCCCGTACTCGCCATCTCCGCCCCGTCCGCCCCCGCGGGCGGGGGCTCCCCGCTGAACCCCGTCGATAAGCGGGCTTCGCCAGCCCGCACCCGGCCAACCCGCGTCAGCGGCGCAGACAAGCTGCACCGCCGCCACGGGTTCCTGATAAAACCCGGTTCTGGCAGGCAAAGCGGGCCGAAACCCGGCGCTGACGTCGGGGAAAAAATGCGCTAACATCGGGAAAGTGCCCGTCGGGGCGAGTTGATATGTTCTTTAACAGGGTGGGAAAAGCCGGCGAAGAAAAAGGCGGCTAAATCAGGGGGAAAGGTCCGCTCAGCCGTATGATGGCGTCGGGATAGTCCCTAAGACCCGATTGGCTTAGCAGGGGGATTAAACTTATATCAGTACGCACCAAACCCCCTGACATGGATCGATCCGCTGGGTCTTGATGTCGTACGTTTACGACACTACACCAGTAATCAAGGATTCAAAGGGATACAAGAAAGTGGTGTGATTAAGGCTAGTGATCAAAATGCTGTATTTGCAACCAAAGCGAAAGGGAAACCGTTAAGTATGGCTGATGCTGCTGATAAATTTAAAATCAAACAAAATCATGGAAGGAATTATATAGATTTTGATATTGATGAAAGTAGAGTTGAGTTTAGAAAGAATGATCTAAATAACTTTTCAAAATAATAGATCACTTGGAGGGAACTCAGTCCGATTTTTGCGATCTGATCAATTGCGAAAAATCCCAAACCCCAACACGGACTGAGTGATGCCTATCATAGCACCTATACCTCAAGATGAATGCCAGAAAATGAGAAAACTTATCCATAAAACCCGTGATAAGAACTATTCCCGTCGATTAACGGCGTTATTGATGCTCAATGAAGGATTGACAGTGACTTATGTCGCCAAGACCCTTCATGCCGCACGCTCTTCCGTCAATCGTTGGGTTCAGTGGTTTACATTATATGGGCTGGAAGGACTCGAAAGTTTACCCGTTGGCCGACCTGTTGTCTGGGATCTCTCCCCGCTCTATAACCTCTTACTTTTCTTATTACAGCAATCCCCCCAAAAGTTAGGCTATCTCCGCTCTCGCTGGAGCCTTGAACTCATGACTCATACCCTCAATGAATTACTCAACCTCTCTCTGACGCAAAATGTCCTTTATCGTTACTTTGCTCAGGTGGGGATTGTCTGGCGTAGAGCGGCACCCACAGTGAAACAACCTGATCCCGAATACGATGAGAAAATGGCAAAGATCGCGGAAGCCAAAGCGAACATTTCAGAAAAACATCCCGTTTTTTATGAAGATGAGGTGGATATTGATTTAAACCCGAAAATCGGCGCGGACTGGTGCTTCAAAGGACAACAAAAACGGGTTATCACCCCGGGAAAAAACGAAAAACATTACCTTGCGGGCTGCCTTAATGCCCAAACAGAGCAAATCACCTATGTTAAAGGAGTAAAAAAGAATTCTGATTTATTTATCAAAATGTTAGATGAACTGAATCATCAATATCCCCATGCGGAAACCCTCACATTAATCTTAGATAACTACTGTATTCATAAAAGTCAGAAGGTAAAGGACTGGCTGGCACGACATCCAAAATTTACCCTGTTGTTTTTACCGGTCTATTCACCGTGGCTAAATAAAACCTGATTATCACTTAAATTCAGCTCCCATAGGCGTATACTTAAAATAAGTCTGTGTGGAGGTAAATGAAAATGGCTAAAAATCAGATTCAATTCCAAAAAGGCATTTCTATTCATGAGTTTATTTCATTATATGGTCATGAAGAACAATGCCAGAAACAGGTGTTCGATATGCGCTGGCCTACGGGGTATCACTGCCCTCATTGTGGGCATGATAAGTATTGCCAGTTAAAATCTCGTCTCCTTTATCAGTGCAATCAATGCCATCATCAGACATCTTTGACGGCCGGCACATTGTTTTCTGCGTCAAAATTACCTTTAACTGTGTGGTTTTTGGCGATTTATCTCATGACTCAGGAGAAAAATGGGATTTCTGCACTTGAATTGTCACGTCAACTGGGCATTTCCTACAACGCGGCATGGCGTATGAAACACAAGCTAATGAAAGCAATGAAAGAACGGGATGACGAAAAGCCTCTCGGCGGGTTTATTCAGCTTGACGACGCATACTGGGGAGGGGCTCAGCATGGCCCCCGAGGGCGAGGGGCAAAAGGGAAATGCCCTTTCGTTGCGGCAGTTTCAATGAATGAAAAGGGCCACCCTATGTTCATGCGTTTCAGCGTTGTGAAAGGGTTTAAGACCGAGGAACTGACCCGTTGGGCTAAAGTGCATCTCAAACCAGAATCTCTTGTTATTTCAGATGGATTAGCTTGCTTTCGGGGGATTGAGCAAGCCGGGACTTTCCATTTGCCCCTCGTTACCGGCGGTGGAGCGCAGAGTGTTAAGCTTCCTTATTTTCAGTGGGTTAACACAATGATAAGTAATGTAAAAAATTCGATACGCGGAACATATCATTCGATTAGCAAAAAGTATTTACCTCGTTATCTTGCCGAATTCTGTTTCAAGTTCAATTGGCGCTTTAACCTTAAAAAAACATTCGAACAGCTTATTTATTCATGTATCCGGGCAGCACCTATACCTGAGTATTTACTCAAGCTAGCTGAGATTCGATGGTAATCAGGAAATAAAATAGAACGGTTATGGCAATCGCTCCATGAGACAATAACGCGAAATCATTGTTGTCAATTTATGTGGCAGTTACTGAATTATGTTGATGCCTTTTTGGCATCGTTTTCATCACAGCAAAAGCCAGGAAGACAAAAAATGGGTGTAGCACAATTATGAAATCTTATTTAGGTGTAGAAGAATATAAGATTAAAGGTGATGTGCACTTGGATAATAAAACGACAAAATTTGTAAAGAGGTGTTAATAATGATTGAACAATCTCAACGAAGAGTAAATGATTTAAAAAAAGCATTCATGCTTATTGAGGAAATTGTTCCGACCATTGACAAGATTGGTTCAGGTTTCTCTGATAGCGATACTGTAGGTTTAGTCTTGTTGCTGTTTTTTAAAGAAAATCTTGTATTGGATAAGTTGGCAAATATACGAAAGATTATTAATAATGAACTATCGGTGAAATTGATACCTGAAGAATATGATGAATTGATCGAAAAGGATATCCCTCTCTGGATACCACCTTATAATAAATCTAAAGATGAAATCATTAATATGATAGAGAGGCTACATGACTAAATGAAATATAATTTTTCGTTAAATGATTAAGATTAAATCCGGAAGTGTAACTCTCCTTCCGGATTTTATTTTTCCTACCGTGGCGAATACCCGTGATAAGCCAGTGCCAGCGCTTCAATGTGGCTTAATTGAATATCCTGTAAACGCCGCCCTCCTTGGCGGCTCTGGTGATAACATCGGCCCTAAAACTCGCCCGCCAGCCTGTTAAGGTCAACAGCCACAGACCGGTAAGCCAGTCGGGGCGAATTGGCATGCTCTTTAACAGGATGGGAAAAGCCGGCGAAGAAAAAGGCTGCTAAATCAGGGGGAAAAGTGGCCTAAACCGTATGATGGCGTCGGGATAGTCCCTAAGATCCGATTGGATTAGCAGGGGGTCTGAACTTATATCAGTACGCCCCGAATCCGATGATGTGGATTGATCCTTGGGGATTGAGTGGTTCATATATATATCGAGGTATGACTGAAGAAAATGGTCAACCTAAAGTTGGTGAAACTGCCAGAGCATTAGGCGCTAGGCCAAATGGTGATATACCTGTTGATGCAAAGGGAAATGTTCATCCTAATACAGGTGGTGTATCGGTATCACCATCACCGCAAGATTTACCTCCCCATAGAAGACCGCCTGAGTATGGAGGGACTGGTAAAGATCCTGTCTGGAAACTTGATACATCAGATCTTGGTGATGAATTAAAACATGTACCAGATAAGCCGGGTCATGGCACTATCCAGCCTACGCGCACGGTGTCACTGTCGAGATATCAGCAAGCTCTAGCTAATTTAAAAGGTAAATGGAAGAGATGCTAATGGAACAAGAACTAATAAATGTTCTAACCGAGGAAATTCAGTTAAATAAAAGTCTTTTAGAACTCAGAGATGCCCTTGTTTTATTTAAAAATAAAGGAATGACTAAAGAATCTATGCGGGAATCTTTGAACAGACTTATATCCAATGAAAATGAAGATACGATATGGGATTTATTGGATTTTGTTGAAGGCTTTTGTAATCCAGATTTAGATATTTATAGAACTTAGTCTTTGGGGGGTTGGGATATATCAGTTTCCATCATATATAGATATTCAAACAGTCTGAAACCGGAAAATCTCTGTGATCTTCCGGTCTTATTCATGATCTACCGTGGCTCATATCCACGGTAAGCCAGTGCCGACTGGAGCTTACCGATGACATCCTTAATCTGATACGCTTCCTCGTCATTCACCGCACAGACGCGTATCTCTGCCCAGTTTAACCGCTTAACCAGTTGGGCCAGCGCTTCAATGTGGGTTAACTGAATGTTCTGCAAATGCTCAATCGCCATCGTCATCTCATATCAATGGAGCGCCGTTGGAAGTGACGGACGAAGAGGGCAAAATTGCGTGGGCGGAGAAATACAGTACTTTCGGTGAACTGGATCTGTCTTTCCTACACAAATATTTTAACCCGCCCCCGCGTTATTGAACTTTTCCCTCATAGATTGATCTCAATAAAAAACACGACTTGAGGTAATCTTTATGTTTTCAACCTGCGCCGAACAATGGGCAAATGACACGTTTCAACATGCGGAATTAGGTGATAAACGCCGTACCAACCGCCTGGTGAAAGTGGCCTGTTCGTTGGCTAACCATAGAGGACAATCGCTCGTGCAATCTCTTGACTCTCCTGCCGATGTTGAAGCGGCCTACCGACTGACCCGAAATTCCGCCATTGCGCCTCAGGCCATCGCCGAAGCCGGATTTACCGCCACCGTCGCTCACGCTCAACGTTATCATTGCCTGTTAGCGCTGGAAGACACGACAACCCTGTCATTTTCCCATGCGTCGGTCGCCGATGAACTCGGCTATACCACCTCAAAGGAAAAATCCCGGGGCATGCAGGCACACTCGGTGTTGTTATTTGCGCCTGAAGAACAACAGGTCGTGGGGTTGATAGAGCAACAGCGCTGGTGTCGAGATGTCAGTGATTATGGCAAAAGCCGACAACGCGATACACGCCCTTATGAAGGGAAAGAGAGTTATAAGTGGGAACGGGCCTCACAAGCCGTCGACAGCCGGTTAGGGGAGCAGATGGCCAACGTGATTTCTGTCTGTGACCGTGAAGCCGATATCATCGAATATCTGCGTGATAAAACGAGCCAAAAACAACGTTTCGTCATCCGTTCGATGCAAAACCGGCGTATAGAGGAAAGTCAGGATAAACTTTATGATTTTATCAGCCGGTTACAGAGTGCTGGAGAACGATTAGTTCAGGTCAGACAGAAAGGCGGGCGTCAGGCGCGTGTCGCGCATTGTGATATCAGTTATGCCGAAGTGACGTTGAAAATCCCCGAAGGAAAAAGCGGTGAGGCGGTGCGGATATTTTATGTCGGTTGCTACGAAAAAGGTCCGGAGGATGGGCTTTGCTGGCATCTTCTGACCTCCGAACCCGTCAACAGTCAGGAAGACGCCCATAAAATATTCAGTTATTACGAGCGCCGCTGGCTGATAGAAGAATTTCACAAAGCGTGGAAAACGGGCGGCACGCAGGTAGAAGCGCTGCGTATGCAAAGCAAAGATAATCTGGAGCGCATGATAGTGCTGCTGGCCTTTATTGCGGTACGAATACACCAGCTGCGTTTTATGGGTCTGAACAAAGAAGAGGCAGAGAAAGAGAGCTGTGAGACAGTATTAAGCCCCCTGGCGTGGAAATTACTGTGGTCAAAACAAGAAAAACGCCGTGTGCCGAAAAAAGCCCCGAGTTTGCATTGGGCCTTCATCAATCTGGGAAAACTGGCCGGCTGGTACGATTCCAAACGCACGGGTCGAGTCGGATGGGAACGACTTTGGGAAGGCTGGTTTCGGCTGCAAACCCTGATAGACGGCTATTTGCTGGCTAAATCAGTTGATTTGGAGATCTGATCAAGAGACAGGCTATAACCCGGCACCAGTGCAATGCGTTTTGTGTCATCTCCCAACGCGCTGTCATAGTCACCATCGACATGAAAACTCGTGATATCCAAATGAACGGAATCGGGCTTCAGCCCCAATTTATCAACCACTTGCTCAGCAAGCACCTGATAAACTTCCGACACCCCCGCTTCATATAAGGCATCCAGTGTACGGCCGAGCACATCATCATTAAGGTGTTCAGCTTCAATGTCAGCGCCAATTAAACGCGCAATCGGCTTATGTTGAAAAAAGCCGGAAAACATGTGCAATGTCCGGCTGTGAAACCCCAGCCCGTTAAGGATCATCGCCAGAAAAGCGTCGGCGTGAGAGACGGTATGCGATGAATATTTTGGGATAATGGCATCAATCATGCGGGGTAAACCGGCTTCATGACAAAAAGCGGCGATAAGGCCAGGATGATCGAGACGTTTAATGGCAGGTATGGGTGTGGACATATTCGCTTTCCGGCAAATAAAAGTAATAGATCAAAATTAGCGATTACCGTCAACCCCACCGATGTCATCAATACAAAAAACCTGTGTAAGATCACATTATTTTTAAATCAGAAATACGGTGCGGAATGACGGTTTAACTTGTTTTTTTGTACAGTATTTAGCACTTCCCTCGTTAGATACAATATTACAACATCAACAAAATCACCTTCCGAATTAAATGATTTAGTTAATCCACAATAAACAAAGCCGATACTCATAGCATCCGAAATTAAATAAGTATCATCGGAATTTATTTGAGTTTGTATCACTTTATCTAGTTTGACAATTTTATGGAAAAAGAAACCCATTCGTTTATAAGGAGTATTTTCTAACTTTCTATCTACATAATTAAAAGAATGATGTAATAAAGAAAATATTTCACAATCAAAATTAAATGTGGCTATGTAAGCATCCGTATTAATTTGAAATCTGTTTTCATTTTTTTGAAAGCTATGCACCTTAATTTTCTCTAGATATTTTCCCCAATCAGCTAAGTTGTTGTATGATTCGATAAGTTCTTTTTCTATATTATTCTCACGCATGAGTCACCTTTTTCTTTAAAAAGCTCACAAAAACTATTTAACATTGTGAGCATATGGATGATATATTGAGGAAAGTTGAAATAATACTATCCATAAGTATAGGTTTTATATTTATTACACAGGGAAAACAAGTCTAATTTAACCTTATATCTTGATTATCATTTTTACAGGTCGTGTATTCAAGGTATTGACTCGCTTTAAACATAGTACTTGCGCTTAGTGAAAATACTAATGATTTTGTCATGCATTTCGGCCGATTTTGAATAACCGAGTGTCTTACGATTCAGTCGTTTAATCCGGTTACGCAAAGTCAAATTTCCATATTCGATACGTTGTGTGAAACCTTATTCCTAATAAGGTGTTGGCTTATCGGCAAGAGGTTGTAAGCATTGAAATTGTCTGTATACTAGAAAAACACCTTGAATTTTGACACAATGTCTTCCTGATTCTTTTTACGAAGGTATGGGCGATGATATGCTTCAGGTAAGGCTCCTAAGCATACTACGACCAACGTTGCTGCTTCTTATTACCGATGAATGACCACATTTCATTGACTTCGCAGATAAGTTGAATTTCTAAATCATCCAGAGGTAATGTAGTCACACATCGTGGGGAAAGTTTTTTAAGGTTTGAACGACAGCATTAATGCCGATATGTAATGTCCGAGAGGTGTTGCGGATACCTGCGTTATTCATTGCAAGATTAACAAATTGTTTTTTTATTCCTGCACGACAGGCACGATATCTATATTCGAGCTGGAAGGTGCGACAACAGGATAGACAACGGGAACGCTGATGACCACCTTTACCTATGCCGTGCTTTTTAACGTTCTTTATTTGATGACAAAACTGACATTTAGCTTCCACAATTGTTATCTAAGCTCTCTCGTAAAAAACAGGGATTATACACAAAGAACAACGCATTGAATATACAACCGTTGTTAACAAAGTATGCTCCCTCCCTGCTAATATTGGTAATCTACGTAGTGTCTGATTGTTTGTTTCATATTTATTGTTCCAAACTTTTTTAAAATATTACCCACATGAAACTTGACAGTTACTTACTTTATTGCAAGTATAATGCTTATTTCAGGGTAAGTTTTACCTTGGCTTGCCCAATATAATATCTGTTTTTCCCTTTTAGTTAATCTGACGTTATTATTAATAACCTTATCGCATCCATCATCAAACAAAAGTATTTCATGATGGATACTTGCTAGTTTTGCCTGTATGGTATTTTTGTTATTTTCGATTAAATATTCAAATTCACTATTAGACTCAATATTACATACAGTTAGGGCAGCGAAATTATTTTTATGGTCATGCAAAGGGAAGGTATATCCAAAAAGGGAGTTGGGCACTAGGCAAGAATTTAACTCCAGATATCTTAAGTTATCAAATTTATTTGAATTTTTATCTTGCCAGCTAAACGGTATTATGTTTTTTCTAGCTGCTATTAATATAGGGTCAATCCTATGTAATGACAATTTTTTATATTTATTTAGCCAGTGTATAGGGAAGTTGGATATTATTAGTGGTTCATTTTGATTATATTTTGACTTTATTACATATGAATAACTCTGTACACCAAATGATTCAACAATACATTTAATATTCTGAGAAAACTCTTCAGTGATTTTTTTACTATTTTTATTCATAAAAAATATCCATCGAGAAAAAATGATATTATAGATTATTTAATTTTCAATCATCATCTTACAATTTTATTTAATTTAATTAAACTTTTTTCAGGGCGGTTGTAGTATTAACAGATGAATAATACAATAATACATCTATATTAATGGAAAATAGTAAAATTAAGTAAATAGTATCCGACATTCATTCGTAAAGTCATTTATACGACCAATGCGATTGAACCCGTTCACCTTTAATTCAGGAAATTAACGAAGACCAAAGGTGCGTTACCGAATGAAAATGATCTGGTAAAACTATTCTATCTGAGACTAGAAAATACCTAGAAAAAATGGACGACGCGATTATAAAGTTGGAGTGTAAATTTGTCACAGCTAGCTATTTATTTTGAAGGCAAGCTTGATAACGTAATAACCTTGTAACGGAAATTTTAAACTGATACAGCATTCTGAACAGTCTCTAAAATGTCCTTGTGTTTACATAGATAGTTTGTAATTATCTTTCCAATATATGAAAAATTAATTTTGATCAGCGTGTTACTTGATGTAGGAAATAAGATATAGATTGTTTGCTTTCCTTTGACACAAAAAGCCACTACGAAAAATATAAACCATGCAGGAATCGCTATGCAAAATAAAAGTTCTATGTTATTACTAACTTTGTCTGTTGCAGTTTTTGGTGTTATTACTACCGAGGTAGCTGTAATTGGATTATTACCACAGTTAGAGTCGCAACTTCATGTGACCCCTACTCAGGTTGGCTTTCTTGTAAGCATATATGCTATTATTGTAGCCGTGACGGGGCCATTTATTACGTTAATGCTATCTGGGTGTAATAAAAAATATATTCTTCTCACTATTCTCCTCATATTTATCATTTCTAACCTTATATATGCAACAACAAACGTCTTTAACCTGATGCTCTTTTTCAGGGTACTTCCGGCACCAATGGCATTCGGTTAAGATAACAACTATGCTATAAAAATCTAAGTTTCCCCGGAGAGTATGCTGATGGATATATATCATTTTCTGAACAAAACTTTTTTTGATTCATGCTCAAAAATTGACAAATCCTGGCGAAAAAGAAAAAGGTCAATAGACACAAAATTGATTGTTCTATTTCTCATGAAAATCATATCAGGGAAAAATAACCACGGATACTCTTATATTATTAATGAAATATGGGCTGAGTGCATTCGTGAAAAAATACCGTTACCTCAGCATAAGCCCGTCTCGGCTTCATCAATGTGCGAAGCCAGAATGAAATTACCTGATGATGCAATAAAAACCATAAACAAAAATATCGTTTCTGTATGGGAAGATAATACCCATCCCGAAACATGGAAAGGACATCGACTGTTTGCTATAGATGGCTCAAAATTAAACATTCCCAGAGGGTTGCTGGAAAATGGATATAAAACACCCAAAAACACATCACGACATTATCCCTATGCAATGATGAGTTGTCTCTATGATGTATTGAATTCGATCATATATGACGTTGATTTTGTTAACCATAATAATGAGAGGGCTTGTGTCGAAAAGCATCTCCAGTGTTTAGATAGCAATGCTATCGTGATCTTCGATCGGGGATACTTTAGCTATTACTTGTTATATCAAGTAATGCAAAACAATCTGAATGCAGTATTCAGAGTACAGGAGGGAAACAGGAATAAGGCTATTAGAGATTTTTCTGACAGTAATTCAGATGATCTTATTGTTAGTTATACGCCATCGGAAGCAGTAAAGTCAGATCTTAGAAAGAGAAAGCTTCTTTCAGAATTCCCATGCTTAACATTAAGACTAATAAAGCATACTGACCGAAATGGTGAATATATTCTTGCCACTACTCTTGTTGAACAAGGATATTATGAAGCCGAAGCCTTTCATGATTTATATCATCATCGATGGAATATAGAAGAGTTATATAAATTGTCAAAGTCAATCCTTTGCATTGAGGATTTCCATTCACAGAGTGAGAAAGGTGTCAGACAAGAAATCCAAGCGCATATATTATTACTGAACCTGGCAAGGATATCGGAAAATGATATTAATCACAGAGGTAACGATAGCGACTGCATTGATAGCAGAGAAAATAAACAGAAATTGAATTTCAAAAACTGTTTGTTTCTCGTTGTAAAACACTTGTCTTTGCTGATGCAGGGGATAAAAAAACATTTAAAATCATTTTATTGTGCTCTTTCAGAGGGACTTGCCGGAATGACTCAACGGGTGAGGCCTGGGAGGCACTATCCACGAAAATCTATGCGTCCCAGAACCCGATGGAACTCTTTTGATGCCCCAGCAAGAGGTTAACCGAATGCCATTGCTTCCGGCACTGGTACATGCTGTTTTCTTTGCTGTCGCACTTGTGGTTGCAGCCAATTCAGTACCTAAAGAAAAAAGTACTGGGGCGGTAGCAAAAGTTTTTGCAGGTGTTGCTGTGGGAATGGTATTAGGTGTACCAATGAGCTCACTCATCGCAGAGCATTTATCACTAAGTGCTGCATTTTACTTTGGAGCAGTGTCCTGCGCGTTGGCTTTCATTGGTATTCTGTTTTTTGTTCCCTCAATACCCGCTACAAAAAAAGTTATTTTTTCTAGTCAGTTGAAAGTGTTGCGGAAGGGAAAGCTATGGCTGACGATCTCTACAGTGACATTGATTTTCTCAGCGATGTTTTCAAACTTCAGCTATATGGCAGATTACCTTTCTAAAATTACGCACCTTGATAATAATTTTATTAGTGCAATTTTATTTTTATTTGGTGTATGTGGGTTCGTAGGGAATTTTATCTTTAGCAGTTTCTTACAAAAAAATGTTGTAAAAACAACCTATGTATATCCTATATTATTAATCCTTCTGTATATCTTTATCTGGTATCTGGGATTCTCGCCAGTAGCCATGTTTGTATTGACCATTTTCTGGGGCGCATTACATTCTGCCGGGCTTGTTATCAGTCAGACATGGCTTATGCGAGAAGCCAATGAAGCGCCAGAGTTTGCCAATAGCCTATATATTTCTTTTTCTAACCTAGGCATAACGATTGGTGCTATGGTGGGAGGGTGGTTTGTGTCACAACTGGGGGTACATACGGTTGTTCTGAGCAGTATTGTCTTTACATTCATGGCATTTTTAAGCATTTATATTAAAAATAAGGTCGATAATAACAATGAAGAAATTACCGAAGGACAGGTATGATTTAAGGACCAGCTTACTGACAAAGTTCTAGTTTTTTATTTGTCACTTTGTTTTAATCAAGCTTCGTTCACCAAACGAAGCTTGCTGCTATGTGAGAACACCACTTCCCCTAAACTTTTCCGCCAGAAAAGAGCTTTTCTTGACGAACTTGTCCCCAATAATCATGGATCCATAAGGTTTATACTGCTGTAAGAGCCTAATTAACCTTAGCTTCGTTTAAAAATAGCGATATCACAATCCCGTAAATTCAAGCTCGGTTTTTTTAGGTTGGAATGTATAGGTAAATGAAATGACAGGTGTTTTAAGATGGCAATACGCTCTACTGGATTGAAAGCGGGAATGGAAGAACTTTCCCGCTTCCAACCTGCGGTTTATGACTGTTTCATCTCACCAATAGGCAGGATAGTGCGGCCATACTGCTCATTCAGGACTTCCGCCATTGCCAGATAAAACGCACAGGCGCCACAAATTATGCCTTCATAACCGGCAATCGTCAGAAGCATTGTGTTTCCAGTAAAATTGCCAATGGCTAATAAAGCGAATAACAGTGTCAGGCCACCAAAGATAAACTGGAGTATGCGGTTAGTCTTGAAGGTACCAAAGAACATAAATAGCGTAAAAATACCCCACAAACCAAGGTATACCGCTAAATACTGACTGCTGGTGGCTTCTGCCAGCCCCATTTTGGGTAGAAACAATAACCCGACCAGACTGAGCCAAAACAGCCCATAAGAGGTGAAAGCCGTTGCGGCAAAAGTATTACCTTTCTTATATTCAAAAAGCCCCGCCAGTACTTGGGCCAGACCGCCATAAAAAATGCCCATGCTCAGGATAACTGATGCCAGTGGAAAGAAACCTGCGTTGTGCAGGTTAAGCAGAATGGTTGTCATGCCGAAACCCATCAAACCTAAAGGGCCGGGATTTGCCAACTGATTAGTGCTCATAAGTCCTCTGAAAGAAAATCGTAAAAGTAATAAATAGCAAAGGTGGCGAATCATAATGATCTGTCAGCAAGGAAACAATGACCTATGAAATAATAAAAAGGTTTTTTTTTCACTCCCCCCCTTGATGATGGTTTTAACGGCCCCATCTTATAATCAACCGCAGTTGCTAATCGCTGTCCTATACAGCTGATGTATATAAGCAAAGGTGAGGAATCGCATAGAGGCAATAAAAATAGGTGCCGTTGAAAAGCTGATAACCATCCTCATATTGATTAGCAACTTGACTGATTATGAATTTCTTGTGGAGGCGTTTAGATGGGTAAAATTATTGGTATCGACCTGGGAACTACCAACTCTTGTGTAGCTATTATGGATGGCACGACAGCTCGTGTACTGGAAAACAGCGAAGGTGATCGTACAACTCCTTCCATTATTGCATATACCCAGGATGGTGAAACTCTGGTTGGTCAACCGGCTAAACGTCAGGCTGTTACTAACCCGCAAAATACGCTGTTTGCTATTAAGCGTCTGATTGGCCGTCGTTTCCAGGACGATGAAGCACAACGCGATGTCGCTATCATGCCATACAAAATCATTGCGGCAGATAACGGTGACGCATGGCTGGAAGTGAAAGACCAGAAAATGGCTCCTCCTCAGGTTTCTGCTGAAGTTCTGAAGAAAATGAAGAAAACAGCTGAAGACTACCTGGGTGAACCAGTAACTGAAGCCGTCATCACTGTACCTGCTTATTTCAACGATGCTCAACGTCAGGCAACAAAAGACGCAGGGCGTATCGCAGGTTTGGAAGTAAAACGTATTATCAACGAACCAACCGCAGCTGCACTGGCTTACGGCTTGGACAGAGAAGTGGGTAACCGTACTATTGCGGTTTATGACCTTGGTGGTGGTACGTTCGATATCTCTATTATCGAAATTGATGAAGTTGACGGCGAAAAAACCTATGAAGTGCTTGCAACCAACGGTGATACCCACTTGGGTGGTGAAGACTTCGACAGCCGTATGATCAACTATCTGGTTGACGAATTTAAGAAAGATCAGGGCATGGATCTGCGTAATGATCCACTGGCAATGCAACGTCTGAAAGAAGCGGCGGAAAAAGCAAAAATTGAGCTTTCTTCTGCACAGCAGACCGATGTTAACCTGCCGTACATCACTGCGGATGCAGCTGGTCCTAAGCACATGAACATCAAAGTGACCCGTGCGAAACTGGAATCACTGGTAGAAGACCTGGTTAAACGTTCTATGGAGCCTGTACGGGTTGCATTGCAAGATGCTGGCTTGTCAGTTTCTGATGTGCAAGATGTGATTCTGGTGGGTGGTCAGACCCGTATGCCAATGGTGCAGAAAGTGGTTGCTGACTTCTTCGGTAAAGAACCACGTAAAGATGTGAACCCTGACGAAGCGGTAGCGATGGGTGCTGCGGTACAGGGCGGTGTTCTGGCTGGTGATGTGAAAGACGTATTGCTTCTGGACGTAACGCCTCTGTCTCTGGGTATCGAAACGATGGGCGGCGTGATGACTTCTCTCATTACGAAAAACACCACTATCCCAACTAAACACAGCCAAGTGTTCTCTACGGCAGAAGATAACCAATCTGCGGTAACTATCCATGTATTGCAGGGTGAGCGTAAACGTTCCGGCGATAACAAATCTCTGGGTCAGTTCAATCTGGATGGTATTCAGTCGGCACCTCGTGGTATGCCTCAGATCGAAGTCACTTTTGACATTGATGCTGACGGTATTCTGCACGTATCTGCTAAAGATAAGAACAGTGGCCGCGAACAGCAGATCACCATCAAGGCTTCTTCTGGTCTGAATGAGGAAGAAATTCAACGGATGGTCCGTGACGCAGAAGCTAACGCTGAATCTGATCGTAAGTTTGAAGAATTGGTACAGACGCGTAACCAGGCAGATCAACTTGTTCATGGTACTCGTAAACAAGTAGAAGAAGCGGGTGACAAACTGTCGGCAGAAGATAAAACAGCCATTGAAAGCGCGGTAACTGCATTGGAAACTGCGGCTAAAGGCGAAGACAAAGCGGATATCGAAGCGAAAATTCAGGCTCTGGTTCAGGCTTCCGCTAAACTGTTGGAAATTGCTCAACAGCAGGCTCAGGCTGGCGCAGCAGACGAGGGTGACAGCGCGAAAAAAGATGACAACGTTGTAGACGCTGAATTCGAAGAAGTTAAAGACAAAAAATAATTGCCCTTAGCGGGCGGGGTGACAGTGATGACAACTGTTGCTGATTAACCGGCACGGGCGTTGAGGGAACTCTGCGCCCGTGCGCGTATGTTAAGGGTAAAATAAGAGATGGCAAAGAGAGATTGTTACGAGGTTTTGGGGGTTTCCAAAACAGCGGACGAAAAAGAGATTAAAAAAGCCTATAAGCGGCTGGCAATGAAATATCATCCTGATCGTAATCAGGGTGATAAAGATGCAGAAGGCAAATTCAAAGAAGTTAAAGAAGCCTATGAAATTCTGACTGATGACCAGAAACGGGCTGCTTATGACCAATATGGTCATGCTGCTTTTGAGCAAGGTGGTATGGGCGGTGGTGGCGGTGCTGATTTCAGTGATATCTTTGGTGACGTTTTCGGTGATATCTTCGGTGGTGGTCGTCGTCAGCAGCGTCCAAGCCGCGGTGCTGATTTGCGTTACAGTATGGAACTGACACTGGAAGAAGCGGTTCGTGGTGTGACCAAAGAGATCCGTATCCCGACACTGGAAACCTGTGATACCTGTCATGGCAGTGGTGCTAAAGCCGGTACCAGCCCTGTCACCTGTTCAACCTGTCAAGGGGCTGGTCAGGTTCATATGCGTCAGGGTTTCTTCACCGTTCAGCAACCTTGTCCACATTGTCATGGTCGTGGTCAGATCATTAAAGATTCTTGTAACAAGTGTCATGGTCATGGTCGTGTCGAAAAATATAAAACACTGTCTGTTAAGATCCCGGCTGGTGTGGACACCGGTGACCGCATTCGCCTGAGTGGTGAGGGTGAAGCGGGTGGTAAGGGTGCACCGGCAGGTGATTTGTATGTTCAGGTACAGGTGAAAAAGCACCATATTTTCGAGCGTGAAGAAAATAATCTCTATTGTGAAGTGCCAATTAACTTTGCGATGGCGGCACTGGGTGGAGAAATCGAAGTCCCAACGCTTGATGGTCGTGTGAAACTGAAAATACCTGCTGAAACCCAGACCGGTAAAATGTTCCGCATGAAAGGTAAAGGTGTTAAATCTGTCCGTGGCGGCGCACAGGGTGATTTACTGTGCAGGGTGGTAGTAGAAACTCCGGTTAAATTGAACGAAAGACAGAAAGAATTACTGTGTGAATTGGGAGAATCTTTAGGTGGTACGGGTGGCGAAACCAACAGCCCACGTTCTAAAAGTTTCTTCGATGGCGTAAAGAAATTCTTTGATGATTTAACCAAATAACTGCACATATCTTCATAATCGGGCTGTGTTTATAAACACAGCTCAGATGACTGATAAAGTCCTCGTTTTCATGCGAGGACTTTTTGTTTTAGCAGAGAATTATAAGCTAAAGGTAATTTGTGTGAGTAAATTATAAGCATCGTCCTCTTTTGGTGTTACTGAGGGGTGATGAGTATAGGATAAGCTGTTGGTCCAATAGATCCCGTTGTAGACACGATACGAATATGACGCGGAAGCGGTTGCACTATAACTTTCAGCAAATTGACCATTGCGGGCGAAGTAATCTTTTGCGTCATTACTAAACTTATTATATGACAAACCAAAAGTAAGCATATCGGTCGGACGTGAATCGAATGGACCAATGCTGAACAATGATAATGAAACATCGGTATTAAACAGGTTACGATCCTTTGGTGCATAGTTGGCTTTACCATCAATATACCAGCCGCGGAAAGGCATTGACGCATCCGGTTTGGTTATCTGGCGGGTAACCGCGATATAATGAGAGTAGGTATGATCTTCATATTCTGAGTTGTTATAGTTAAAATAAGGTGTTTTATTAAACACCGAGCCGCCTCGAATCCAGATCATGTTTTCCGTTTCATTGGCATTAACACGATAACCTAATTCATTGATGACTAACGTACCCGCACTGGGAAGTTTCCAGCGCAGACCATAAGTATTGTATTTTGAGTCCGCTCTTAAACCTTCCGAGCTTTGACTTCTGGCAACGCCAATATGGTCATACCAACGTTTATTTTCCGATAAAAACCGAATATCTATTGATGGACTCGGTTTTGTACTGGGCAGACCGGCCTGGGACAACATCACACTGGTTGGCCCTAGCGCAGATGACGCTGTACTGCTACCGAAAAACAATCCATAGAAATGAGAGAGCAGTGTTGTGTAGCCGTAATTCAATATCACCCGATCATTAAATAAAGGTTGGTTAATAGAAAAAGCGGAGATAAAAGGATGCCCATCTTGACCATTATTTTTAAAATTATTGTAGGCATAGTTTAGACCTACACGTAATTGTGCCTTATCCGTGAAACCAATCCGCGATAAATCATAGGTCAGTTCTGTAATAAACATATTACCAGTGGTTAAGCGTTGGCCTACATAGTTAGGATTAGAGGTATTTTTCCAGTTTCTTGAAACATCATAGGTTAGATTTGTTAACATTTGGATATTTGCATAAAAACCATGATCTGCCATCTCTTTTCTGAGACCGCCCCATTCAGGAAATACGGTATCGCAGGCGGATGAAACCGAGGGTGTTTCCGGACCTCTTGGTAAAAGGGCATCATATGAACTACAGTCACTTTTTGTCGCTGCCACTGTATTGCTATGAAGAAGAATAAGCGACAGCGTTAATAAAAGAAATTTATTGGCTATTTTCATTTTTTACCTCCGGGGCTTTAAGAATATTGCCATGACTGCTTATAACATCTTTATACCAGCTAAAACTTTTCTTACGTCGCCGCTCCAGTGTGCCGTTGCCTTGGTCATCACGATCGACATAAATAAACCCGTATCGTTTTGACATTTCCGCAGTAGAGGCGCTGACCAAATCTATTGGCCCCCATGAGGTATATCCTAATAACTGAACACCATCTTCAATGGCTTCCCGTACCTGGAATAAATGATCGTTGAGATATTGAATACGATAATCATCAATAATAGTGCCATCGTCTTGAATAATATCTCTGGCACCCAAGCCGTTTTCTACAATAAACAGTGGCTTCTGGTAACGGTCATATAGCATATTAAGCAGATAACGAAGGCCCTGAGGATCTATTTGCCATCCCCATTCTGAGCTGGATAAATAAGGATTTTTCACCGGATTAATCAGATTTCCGGCGCTTTTGGTTATTTCCGGATCTGTCGTCGCACAACAGCTCATGTAGTAACTGAAAGAAAGGAAATCGACGGTTTCTTTTAGTGCTTGTGTATCTTTATCTGTTATATCAAGCGTAATATTTTGCTCTTTAAACAGGCGCATCATATAGGATGGATAATACCCACGCGCCTGTACATCAAAAAAGAACAGCGATTCTCTGTTCTTTTTCAATGATTCCAGTACATCATCAGGATGACAAGTTAATGGGTAGTAAGATGCTGCCGCGACCATATTACCAATTTTTGCATCAGGAATAATTTCATGGCAGGCCTTAACTGCTTTGGCACTGGCAACTAGCTGATAGTGTAGTGCTTGATAAATATCCTGAATTTTACTGTTTTCCGGTAATCCCGCGCCGGTAAAGCAAGAAAATAAAGACATATTAATTTCATTGAATGTCAGCCAGTATTTTACTTTATGTTTGTAACGCTCAAAGACAGTTCTGGCATAACGGTCAAAAAACTCAATTGTTTTACGATTTCCCCAACCACCATATTTTTTTACTAAGCCATAAGGCATTTCAAAATGAGAAAGCGTAATTAATGGCTGAATATGGTATTTTCTCATTTCGTCAAAAAGGCGATCATAAAAAGCCAGGCCATTTTCGTTCGGTATTTCTTCATCGCCTTCGGGAAATATTCGTGTCCAGGCGATAGAGGTTCTCAGGCATTTAAATCCCATTTCAGCAAACAGCTCAATATCGTCAGGATAACGATGGTAAAAATCGATGCCGATATCCTTGATGTGGAAATCACCCAAATTGCGTTCTATACTGTGACCAATAACGCCGTGAGGTTGCATATCTGAGGTTGATAACCCTTTTCCGCCTGTTTGATAGGCGCCTTCTGCCTGATTTGCAGCTAATGCGCCTCCCCAAAGGAAGTCTGCTGGAAATTGTTTTTTCATGGTTTTCCTCTCTTTTATTACTCGTTAAACTTGGAAGATATCGTCTTAATGCGACACGTTTTATCTGCGTTTAAATTAATTTGTTGTGCGGGATATGTTTTAGCCTCTGACGGTACACCGAATAAATAGGTTGCAACACAGGAGAAAATGAATGAACCCAGTGAACCTAAGATTACACTCCAGAAAGCGTTGTCTATTCCTGCCGGAGAAATAAATGAGGTGAACGCAAAGACACCCATACCGCCGAAGTTATGTGCCGTTCCTGAATAGAAACCGACAACAGCACCACCAAGTGCACCGCCAATACAACCGATAATAAATGGACGTTTCAGTGGCAGTGTTACACCATAAATAGACGGCTCAGTAATGCCAAATAGGCTTGATATGAATGCAGTTCCTGATAATGTTTTCATATTCTTATCGCGTGTACGTAAAAATACGCCCAGTGTTGCACCTGCCTGACCAAATATTGCTGGCTGGAGCAGTGGGGAAAGCATATCTTTTCCCTGTGTCATCATATTATTGATTATTATTGGGATGAGTCCCCAGTGTAGACCGAAAATAACACAAACTTGCCATATTGCGCCCATCAGGATCCCTGCAATGACGGGATTTAATTGATAGAAAAAGAGATATCCTGCGGCCAGACCATTACTGAGTTCTGTTGCTACAGGGCCGATGACTAGAAAAGTCAAAGGAACGGTAATTAACAGGCACAGGAAAGGCGTCATAAATATTTTGAAAGAGGAATGAAACCAACTATTGAGCTTCTTCTCTAGAAAGCAGCTAAACCATGCTGATAAAATGATAGGAACGACTGTCGAGCTGTAATTAATGAAAGTAATGGGAATACCTAAGAAATTTAAGTGAATATCTGGCGTCGCTTGCGAAAGTTTAAATGCCTCCGTCATGGTTGGATAAGTTAATACTGCCCCAATAACCATAGTAATAAAAGGGTTTCCACCAAACCGCTTACCGGCGGTATATCCTAATAAAATAGGCATGAAATAAAGCATTGCATCGCCGGTAGCGAATAAAATTTTATAGGTACCACTATCTATACTCATCCAATTAAACACGTTAGATAAAGCGATTATTCCTTTAATCAACCCGGCAGCAACCAGCACACCTAATAGTGGTGTAAAAATACTGGAAATAATATCAATTGCGCCATCAAAAATACGTTTTAAACCTTTTGTATTCTCTTTTTTTATCTCTTGATGTGAGGTTACACTTTGTTTATTATCGGTTTTTTCTACATTATTCTGTAAATATTTATTATTAATATCATCGTAGACATCGCCTACATGGCTACCAATAACCACTTGATATTGCCCACCACTCTCTACTACGGTGATAATTCCTATCGTCTGCTTGAGTAATTCGCTGTTAGCTAAACTTCTGTCTTTAAGCTTAAATCGTAAACGTGTGGCACAATGGACAAGGTTGGATATATTCTCTTTCCCACCGATTGTGCTGACTATCTTATCCGCCAGACTTTCGTACCTCATTAGACTTCCCCTTCTTTGAATTAAGTTGAAAACAGCGAAAGGCCAAATTTAAGTCAAAAAAAAACCTAACCCACCATCTAATAGCCCTGGAATAGGAGCATCGTAGATAATGGATTAGGTTTTGCCCGACACGTTAGTCGCAACTAAGTCGGTAACAAGCCTAGATTCAATATTTAAAACCTAGTTATTTCTTATGATACTTGCAAGTTATTAAACGTAATTTTGGCAAAAATGTGATACTTATCATAAATATGGTAGGTAATTTGAGTATGTTGCGGTGTCATTGACTTTATAAAAGTTATACCTTAGCCTGAAAGATGGAATATCTATATGAATTAGTGTACAGAAGTGTTAATGACTAGGACTAACTAGATCAGGTACAACTAGGTCACGGATATATTTTACCTATTCTATAGATTAGGGCTGATAATAGTTTATCCTTAGGGTATATCTTTTGTTAACGATAATAAAACTCATAAATAATAATGTCGTTCTTGCTATTGATGAGAATAATAATGAAATGATTCTCATGGATAAGGGCATAGGATTTAATCGAAAAAAAGGGGATAGGCTGAATATTCAAGATGTTGCAAAAGTTTTTACTGTCGAAAAACACTATAAGATAAATCAGATCCTTTCTACTATCCCTGTTTCAGTTATAGAGCTAACTGAGAAAATTATCACATTAGGTGAAGATTTTCTTGCCAAGCCTCTTAACGATTCATTACTCATTACTTTGTCAGAACATTTAAACTTCGCATTTGAGCGTGTGAGAAAAGGATATCAGATTGGTAATGTTTTGCAGTGGGAGATCCCTCATCTTTATCCGTTAGAATATGAAATTGGTAAACAGGCAATTATTCATATTAATAACCAGATTGAAATGCCATTACCGCCGATAGAAGCTTCATTGATTGCCTTGCATTTTGTTAATGCTCAATATGAAGGGCAAACGATGGGAGATACATTAAAATTAACGAATTTAATTAATAAAACCGTTAAACTTATTCACTACTATTTTCATGTTAATCTTGACTCAACGTCAGTGAACTATTCCCGTTTTATTACTCATCTGCGCTATTTCTTAATCAGACAGAATAAAAATGAGCATTCGTCTGCTATTGAAATGGACTTTTCATTGCAAGAATTGATAGAAGAAAAATATTTCAAAAGTTATAACTGTGCAGTGAAGTTAATTAAATATCTGCGAGAAAAATATCAGTGGAAAGTTCCCGATGATGAATTGATTTATTTGGTTATTCATATAGAGCGGGTGGTCAATGATAGCTATAAGGCCAGAGATTAATAGCAAGTGAATCGTCAAACAGGCGTGTAGACAGGTATTAAGTTAAAAAATATAAGATAAATAGATTTATGTTGTTTGGTTCTTTTTGACAATAGATTAGATTTAGGTGGTAAAAATGAATTATGAAGACTTTGCAAAAGATATTATTATATTTCTTGGGGGAAGTGGGAATATAAATAAAAGTTGGCATTGTGTTACCAGATTGCGTTTTAATGTCATAGATGATAGTAAAGTAGATATTGCCGCGATAAAAAAAATGCAGGGAATTATGGGGGCGCGTTTCCATAGTGGACAGTTGCAAGTAATTATTGGCAATAGAGTTATTGAAATATTTAGTGAAATAATTAAGCAATTAAAAGAAAGTGAAGATAGCGATGATGACCAAAATGAAAGCCGGGTAAGTCATGTTTTTGATATAATTTCAGGTATATTTGTTCCTATATTGCCAGTGATAGTTGGCGCTGGATTACTGAAAGGCGGATTGATTTTCTTCTATATGATGAACTGGGTTTCAGCGGAGAGTAATGAGTATAAATTATTATATATTCTTTCTGATGCACCTCTGTATTTTTTGCCTGTTCTTCTTGCCTTTTCGGCGGCAAGAAAATTTAAAACTAACGAATTTATTGCAGCGACGTTAGCATGTATTTTAATTTATCCAACATTATCTGATCTTATAAGCGCCTCCGGTAGTGGATATCTCGATGTGTTTGGTATCTCTGTTCCTGCTATTCATTATAGCTATACTGCCATTCCAATTATCTTAGGTGTTTGGTTGCTTAGTTATATTCATCGTTGTGTAGACAGATTTATTCCAACGGTATTAAAAATAATATTTACGCCATTGTTAGTCTTATTGATTTCCGTGCCAATTTTATTAATTATTGCGGCACCGCTAGGAAATGCAATTGGCCTGTATCTTGATAAGGTGATTTTAGCGTTATTTTCTGTGGTTGGACCATTTGCGGGATTATTACTGGGAGGACTGATACCTGTTTTGGTAATTACTGGGATACATTATGCTTTTTTACCGAGTGTTTTTGCTAACTTTAAATCTCTCGGATATGATTTTATGCTATTACCAATCAGCTTCGCCAGTAATATCGCACAAGCTGGCGCTACATTGGCAGTTGCAATTAAAATTAAAGATAGGCAGATGAAATCATTAGCATATTCAGCCTCATTTTCTGCTTTTTTAGGGGTAACTGAACCCGCAATGTATGGTGTTACTCTTAAATTAAAAAAGCCTTTTTATGCGGCATTAATTGGAGGGGCAGTTGGTGGGGCTATTGTAGGTATTTTCTCTATAAAAATATTTGCTTTTAGTATTCCAGGATTGGTATCACTCCCTTTTTATATGCAAAAAGATAGCAATAATTTTCTTTTTATTTTGTTTGGGATTTTCTGTAGTTTCTTAGTTGCGTTTATACTCACGTTATTAATGAAATTAGAATCTAATGTTGAGGCTATGGTATTAACAAAATCACACTCTTCGAAAATGAAAAAATTTATATTACTTTCTCCTATGACCGGTGAAATTAAACCTCTCTCAAGCGTACCTGATGACACTTTTTCTGAAAAAATGATTGGTGATGGTGTTGCTATTATTCCTACCGAAGGTGTGGTGAAAGCGCCTTTTAATGGTAAGATTTCAATGATTACTCCAACTGGACATGCTATTGGTTTGATTTCCGAACAAGGAGTTGAATTATTGATTCATATCGGTATTGAAACTATAGATTTACAAGGAAAGGGATTTAATTTGCAAGTTATGGAAGGCCAGGCTGTAGTTGCCGGTGATATATTAGTTAATTTTGATATTTCTTTTCTTCAAGAGAATCAGATTCAACTGATATCACCAATTATTATTACTAATAACGAAGAATATTGTGAAATAATTCCTACTGAGAAAAAATTGGTTATAGCGGCTAAGGATTGTTTGCTAATTTTTAATAAGTATTAGTTTTTGGGAATTTATATATATTAATAATTTTCTTAATGTATTTCACATAATGCGAGTTCATGTCGAATACAAATAATTTGCGATTAAAAATCAAACAATCCATATTGACAACTAGCCTTAAAGTGGCTAGTTGTCAATATGTAATATATAAGGTAGCGGAATGGCCGCAACCTGGCATCCCTAAAAAAGGAAGAACGATGAGCACTCATGAAATGACTACTGCTGAACTCGAAAAAATCCATGCTGAAATAGCAAAATTAATGGCGGAAACAGCAAAGATAAATCGTAAGGCCATGTGGTATCCGATTGTCGTCGCCTCTGGCCTTGTTGGCGCGGTAGCTGCCATCACAACTCTATTGCTCAAATTTATTTAATTAATTAGCCCTGAAAGGGGCTTTGTTCTGGAATACCTATGCGACTGATTGACAATTATTCTCCTCCTACTACTGAAGATCTCATTAAGCTTAAGGACGCATTAGGCTTCACAGGAGAACAGATGACCGACTTAGCGGGAATTTCCGGCAACAACCAATGGAGAAAATATACGGGTGGGAAAATGCCGCGTGTTATGTCTCCACATATTTTATTCTATATAGCAGTACAGCTTACACTATCAGAAAGTGATCTAAACCGTATTTTGACTAAAATGCGGGAAATTGGGGCTAATGTAAGGTAATCGAGCCGTCATTCGGCGACCCTCCTCTGATTGATAATCTACTTTTATTGAGATGTAGATCATCAATAGATCGGTTATAGCGAATTATTCTGGCTATAAAATCGATTTTTTTCGAAATTATAGTTGGAGTACTATTTATAACCCGATCAATTTCAGAGGTTAATCATCGTGACAGCAATTATTCGTCAATTCCTGAAATTAGAAGCGGCTGGAGGGCTTCTTCTTATCTTTACGGCCATTATTGCGCTGATAATGGCGAATTCGCCATTACAGGATATTTATCAGCAATTTCTTAATATTCCGGTGGTAGTACAATTTTCTGCGCTGGAGATAAATAAACCTCTATTATTGTGGATAAATGACGGCTTGATGGCTGTCTTCTTTTTGATTGTTGGTTTGGAAGTTAAGCGTGAACTGCTGGAAGGTTCTTTGGCGGGGCGTGATAAAGCGGTATTTCCAGTGATAGCGGCTATTGGTGGTATGGTCGCGCCGGCATTGATCTATCTGCTATTTAATGGCAGTGATGAATTTACCCGTCAGGGATGGGCTATTCCTGCGGCAACAGATATCGCATTTGCCTTAGGTGTGATGGCGCTATTGGCTAAACGGGTACCGACAGAACTCAAGGTTTTTCTGCTGGCATTAGCGATTATTGATGATCTGGGCGTTATTGTGATTATTGCTCTGTTTTATACCAAAACAGTTTCCTTTATCGCGCTTGGATTATCGGCAGCAATGATTGCTGTGCTGATTTGGATGAATTGGCGTGGTGTCGAAAAAACATCGGCTTATTTGATTATTGGTACAATTCTTTGGGTTTGTATCCTGAAATCGGGTGTTCATGCAACGCTGGCCGGCGTCATCGTTGGTTTTCTTATTCCTCTGCGTTGTCGGAATGGTCATTCACCCTCTGAATCACTTGAACATGGATTACATCCTTGGGTGGCGTATCTTATTTTGCCGTTATTTGCATTTGCCAATGCCGGTGTGATCCTGAGTGGCGTTACACTGAATGGTTTGACTGATAGGTTACCGCTGGGCATTGCGGCGGCTCTGTTTCTTGGTAAGCCACTGGGCATTTTCCTGTTCAGCTATATTTCCATTAAGATGAGATTGGCTAAATTGCCACAACAGATTAGTCTTAAACAGATATTTGCTGTTTCGGTTCTTTGTGGGATTGGCTTTACCATGTCCATCTTTATTTCAGGATTGGCTTTTGAAGGGGCTGGTGAATCTTTCAGTACTTATTCCCGCTTGGGAATTCTGATTGGATCAACAACTGCCGCGCTATTTGGTTATGGTTTGTTACGAATGGTCTTACCAAAGAAAAAATGATGGCAGAGCCGTGATAAATTAATTAATTTAGCCTGATAGTCTCAGAAAGAATTTCCGAACTGACTCTCATTTTTGTACTCGAGGTACAACAATAAAGTTGTATCGAGGATATTTTATGCAGCGAAAAAACAGGAAATCGCCGTATAACGGTAAATTAGGAATGTATGGCTGGCGTTGGTTATCAGACGAAAGCGATACGCAAGGAAAAATATATGCGGGTGTCACATCTGAATTTTAATCATCTCTATTATTTCTGGCATGTTTGCAAGGAAGGCTCTGTGGTTGGGGCGGCAGAAGCGCTTTATCTGACGCCTCAGACAATTACAGGGCAAATAAAGGCACTGGAGGAACGTTTAGGCGGAAAGCTGTTCAAGCGCCAAGGCCGGGGTCTGGTGCCATCAGAACTGGGACAGCTTATCTTCCGTTATGCGGATAAGATGTTTATGCTGAGTCAGGAGATGCTGGATATTGTTAACTACAGCCGTGAATCTAATCTGTTGTTTGATGTTGGTGTTGCTGATGCTCTGTCCAAACGTCTGGTTAGCCAGGTATTGGAAACGGCGGTGGTGGAACATGAGCAGATTCATCTACGCTGTTTTGAATCAACCCATGAATTGCTGCTTGAGCAACTTAGTCAGCACAAACTCGATATGATACTGTCTGATTGCCCTGTGGATTCTTCCCAGCAGGAAGGGTTGTTCTCGGTAAAACTGGGTGAATGCAATGTCAGTTTCTTCTGTCGGCAACCTGTTCCGGAAAAGCCTTTCCCAGAATGTTTAGAGGAACGTCGCTTGTTGGTTCCAGGACGTCGCTCTATGTTAGGGCGTAAACTGTTGACTTGGATCCGTAATAAAAACCTCCAGGTTGAAGTTTTGGGTGAATTTGATGATGCCGCATTAATGAAGGCATTTGGTATGTATCATAATGCGATTTTCGTTGCGCCGTCTTTGTATACCAATGATATTTTTGCTGACAATGATATTGCTGAAATTGGTCGGCTGGATGCAGTGCAGGAAGAGTATTATGTGATTTTTGCTGAACGAATGATTCAACATCCGGCTGTTCAGCGAGTGTGTAATAAAGATTTTTCCGCATTGTTTAATGTGCCATCGAAGCGGATTTAAAAAATAATTAATAATAATTGCAAACACAAAAAAACCGGCGAAGGCCGGTTTTTCAGTAATCTAAACGCAAATTATTACATTGCGTTGATTTGAGCTGTCAGATTAGATTTATGACGTGCTGCTTTATTTTTGTGGATCAGACCCTTACAGGCGTGACGATCGACAATCGGTTGCATGTCATTAAATGCTTTCTGTGCAGTTTCTTTATCGCCGGTAGCGATAGCAGCATAAACCTTCTTGATGAAGGTACGCACCATAGAACGACGGCTAGCGTTGTGCTGACGACGTTTTTCAGACTGAATGGCGCGTTTCTTAGCTGATTTGATATTAGCCAAGGTCCAACTCCCAAATATATTCTATCGAGGACAATTCAAAGGCCGAGGAATATGCCTGTTCAGCCTTCTTTTGTCAATGGATTTGTGCAAATAAGCGCCGTTGTACCGCAGCACTTGTTACGTTGTGATGGCGCAGGATTTTATCAGCTTACTTAGTTGGAATACAGTCTTTCACAATAAAAATCTCATTGAATAGTCCAGATGAGAAATAAAATGAATATTTTTCGGGATTCCTGTTCGTTTTTGTTGTATGAATCAGGGTTATTAATTTTAGCCATCTTATGATGGTGGGTTAACCTTGCGCTTTGTACAAGGTATAATTTGGTCATTTCCAGGGTATTGAGCCAGCTATGGAGCTAATTCGCGGTATACGTAATATCCGGGCGCGTCACCATGGTTGCGTGCTGACGATTGGTAATTTTGATGGCGTTCACAGAGGCCATCAGGCACTACTGAAGCAGTTAAAACGTGAAGGGCTGCGTCTGGGTTTACCGGTAACGGTTATGATTTTTGAACCACAACCTTTGGAAGTGTTTGCCAGGGATAATGCTCCAGCCCGTCTGACGAGATTGAGGGATAAAGCGAAATATCTCGCCCAGTATGGAGTGGATTATTTATTATGTGTAAAATTTGGCAGGAATTTTGCGGCAAATACGCCAGAAGCCTTTGTTTCGCGGTTGCTCGTGGAAAAATTGGGTGTTAAGTTTCTGGCGGTAGGCGATGATTTTCGTTTTGGCAAATCTCGCAGTGGTGACTTTGTCTTTTTACAGCAGGCCGGTGAAACATACGGTTTTGACGTGACCAACAGCGAAAGTTTTTGTGACAGCGGTTTGCGCATCAGCAGCACAGCTATCCGTCAGGCACTGCAAGATGATGATTTGGTATTAGCTGAAACATTATTGGGGCATCCATATAGCATTTGTGGCCGGGTCGTTCATGGCAGACGGCTGGGGAGTACTATTGGTTTTCCAACAGCTAATTTGCCATTAAAACGTTTAGTGGCTCCTGTACAAGGCGTTTATGTCGTTGAAGTCTATGGCCTGGGAGATAAGCCTTTACCGGGTGTTGCCAATATTGGTACACGTCCAACCGTCTCTGGTCAGGGCCAACAACTTGAAGTACATCTGATTGATACCCAAATGGATCTGTATGGGCGTCATATTGATGTGGTGTTACGCAAAAAACTGCGTAATGAGCAGCGGTTTGCTTCCCTTGATGCACTCAAGCAGCAAATTGCTAATGATTTGGTCGCTGCGAAGGAATTTTTTAAACAGTTGCCAGTGTCATGTATCTAGCGGAAAATTGGAATTGAGAATCGAATGAGTGACTATAAAAATACCCTGAACTTACCAGAAACAGGGTTTCCAATGCGCGGAGACTTAGCAAAGCGCGAACCAGACATGCTAAAACGTTGGTACGAAGATGAGTTGTATCAGGTAATTCGTAAAGCAAAAGCCGGTAAAAAAACATTTATTCTGCATGACGGCCCTCCTTATGCGAATGGCAGCATTCATATTGGTCACTCAGTCAATAAGATTCTCAAAGATATTATTATTAAATCCAAAGGGATGGCAGGATACGATTCGCCATATATACCCGGTTGGGATTGCCATGGTTTACCCATTGAGCTTAAGGTTGAGCAGCTTATTGGTAAGCCAGGAGAAAAATTTTCCGCTGCGGAATTCCGTGTCGAGTGCCGCAAATATGCTAAAGAGCAGATAGAAGGTCAGAAGGAAGACTTTGTTCGCCTGGGCGTATTAGGTGATTGGGATCGCCCATACCTGACGATGGACTTTAAGACCGAAGCCAACGTTATTCGTGCATTGAGCCGTATTATTGCCAATGGACATTTGTTGAAAGGCGCTAAACCTGTTCACTGGTGTACTGATTGTGGTTCATCATTGGCTGAAGCGGAAGTTGAGTATTACGACAAAACGTCTCCATCTATTGACGTGCGTTTTAATGCTGTTGATACGGTAGCGGTTTACGGGAAATTTGGCGTGCAGGCATCAAATCAACCCGTTTCTCTGGTGATCTGGACAACCACGCCGTGGACGTTACCAGCTAACCGGGCGATCGCTTTGCATGCTGAATTTGACTATCAATTAGTACAGATTGATGGTGAATGTCTGATCCTGGCTGCTGATTTGGTCGAAAGTGTGATGCAGCGCGCGGGTGTGACATCGTGGACCGTGCTGGGGCATTGTGCGGGTTCCGCGTTGGAACTGTTGCGCTTCAAACATCCATTTATGGGCTTTGATTCACCGGTTGTACTGGGCGAACATGTTACACTGGACGCGGGTACCGGTGCCGTCCATACTGCGCCAGGTCATGGCCCGGACGATTTTGTTATTGGTCAGAAATATGGTTTGGAAGTGGCAAACCCGGTTGGTCCGAATGGCTGTTATCTGCCGGGTACTAATCCTTCTCTGGATGGCGTGTTTGTCTTTAAGGCGAACGATATTATTCTGAATATCCTGTGTGAAAACAACGCACTGTTGTACCAGGAAAAATTACAGCACAGCTATCCTTGTTGCTGGCGTCACAAGACACCCATCATTTTTCGCGCCACGCCGCAGTGGTTTGTCAGCATGGATCAAAATGGTCTGCGCAAACAATCTCTGAAAGAGATCAAAGGTGTTCAGTGGATCCCCGGCTGGGGACAGGCCCGTATTGAGGCCATGGTTGAGAACCGTCCTGACTGGTGTATTTCACGTCAGCGTACCTGGGGCACCCCTATGTCCTTGTTTGTCCACAAAGAGACGGAAGAACTTCATCCACGCACTGTCGAGCTGATGGAAGAAGTTGCCAAACGTGTTGAAGTGGATGGTATTCAGGCGTGGTGGGATCTGGATCCAGCCGAACTGTTGGGCGATGATGCGGCTGACTATGTCAAAATCTTTGATACTCTGGATGTATGGTTCGATTCTGGTTCAACTCATTCGTCTGTTGTTGATGCTCGTTCTGAATTCCAGGGTAATTCTGCGGATATCTATCTGGAAGGTTCAGATCAGCATCGTGGCTGGTTTATGTCTTCCCTGATGATCTCAACCGCAATGAAAGGCAAAGCGCCTTACCGTCAGGTGTTGACACACGGTTTCACGGTGGATGGTCAGGGCCGTAAGATGTCTAAGTCTATCGGCAACACCATCAGTCCGCAGGATGTGATCAATAAATTAGGGGCGGATATTCTGCGTCTGTGGGTAGCTTCTACTGATTACACCGGTGAAATTGCGGTATCAGATGAAATTCTAAAACGTTCTGCTGATGCATATCGTCGTATCCGTAACACAGCGCGTTTCCTGCTGGCAAACCTGAATGGTTTTGATCCTGAACAACATAGGGTTAAACCGGAAGAGATGGCGGTGTTGGATCGCTGGGCTGTGGGTCGTGCTCAGGCTGCTCAGGCAGATATTACAAAATGTTACGATGAGTATGATTTCCACTCTGTTGTTCAGCGTTTAATGCAGTTCTGTTCTGTGGAAATGGGGTCGTTCTATCTCGATATCATTAAAGACCGTCAGTATACCGCGAAGGGCGATAGTCTGGCTCGCCGCAGTTGCCAGACTGCGTTGTATCATATTGCAGAAGCACTGGTTCGCTGGATGGCACCTATTCTCTCCTTTACCGCGAATGAAGTCTGGAATGAATTGCCTGGTAAACGTGCTCAGTATGTTTTTACTGAAGAGTGGTATGACGGTTTGTTTGGTCTGGTCGCAGGCGAACAAATGAATGATGCTTTCTGGGCTGATTTACTGGTTGTTCGTGGTGAGGTCAACAAAGTGCTGGAGCAGGCACGTGCAGATAAACATATCCGCAGCTCTCTGGAAGCCGCTGTCACTCTGTATGCAAATAATGAACTGGCTGATAAATTGAACCGCTTGGGAGATGAATTGCGTTTTGTGCTGCTGACATCTCAGGTTTCTGTTGCGGCTTATGAACAGGCTGGTGACGATGCTCAGCAAAGCGAAATCGACAGCCTGAAAATTGCTTTCCGTAAAGCGGATGGTGAAAAATGCCCTCGTTGCTGGCACTACGCTAAAGATGTGGGATTGGTGGCGGAGCATGCAGAACTTTGTGGCCGCTGTGTAACTAATGTTGCCGGTAACGGCGAAGAGCGTAAGTTTGCCTGATGAATAGACCCATTTGCTCCACTGGCCTTCGCTGGCTTTGGTTAGTTGTCGTGGTATTGATTCTGGATCTGGGTACTAAACAGTTAGTGCTGAAACACTTTCATCTGTATGAATCTGTTCCATTGATACCTTATTTCAACCTGACTTATGCCCAGAATTTGGGGGCGGCTTTCAGTTTTTTGGCGGATAAAGATGGCTGGCAGCGTTGGTTGTTTGCATTAATTGCCGTGGCTATTTCAGTCATATTGGTGGTGATGATGTATCGCTCCAGTGCAAGCAAGAAACTGAGTAATATCGCTTATGCCCTGATTATTGGTGGAGCATTGGGTAATCTGTTTGACCGGTTGGTTCATGGTTTTGTCATCGATTTCATTGATTTTTATGTCGGTGACTGGCATTGGCCAACCTTTAATATCGCCGATATGGCGATATGCATCGGGGCGGCATTGGTTATCATTGATAGCTTTTTAAGCCCGGATGAAAAGACAATCAAAGCAGAATAAAAGCCTATTTTAGTAGGCGTTATTGTTCAGGCCGTTCTTGTGAGTGAATAGTGAACTTGGACAGTGTTCAGGTTCGCTTTTTACGACAAAAAACGGCAAATAAAATAGGCAAATAAAATAGGTTCTAAGCAATATGTCAAAGCAGGTGCATGCAGATAGTGCGGTTTTACTGCATTTCACGTTAAAACTGCAAGATGGTTCTACTGCTGATTCCTCCTATCATCAGGGCAAACCTGCATTATTCCGTTTAGGTGATGGAACCCTTTCTTCACCTTTGGAACAGCAGCTTACCGGTCTGAAAGAGGGAAATAAACACACATTTACTCTGGCTGGTGAGGCTGTATTTGGTAAACCGAATCCTGATCTGATTCAATATTTTACTCCGCGTGATTTTGCCGAAACAGGTATTCCTGAAATTGGAACTATAATGTTATTTACGGCAATGAATGGCAGTGAAATGCCAGGTGTCGTAAAAGAAGTGGCAGAGGAGTCCGTCACTGTTGATTTCAATCACCCGTTAGCCGATCAGAACATCACATTTGAGGTTGAAGTGTTGGAAATTGATCCACAGTTGGAGGAAAACCATGCAGATATTGCTGGCTAACCCTCGTGGTTTTTGTGCCGGTGTTGACCGGGCCATCAGTATTGTAGAACGTGCTCTGGAATTATATGGTGCACCGATCTATGTTCGCCATGAGGTTGTGCATAATCGCTATGTTGTGGATAACCTGCGCAAGCGGGGGGCTATCTTTATTGAAGACATTGCCGAAGTACCCGATGATGCGATTCTGATTTTTTCTGCCCATGGTGTTTCACAGGCGATCCGCGCAGAAGCTCGTTCCCGCAATCTGACGATGCTGTTCGATGCGACTTGTCCCTTGGTGACCAAAGTTCATATGGAAGTGGCCAGAGCCAGTCGCAAAGGCAAAGAAGCTATTCTGATTGGTCACGCTGGGCATCCGGAAGTTGAAGGGACAATGGGTCAGTACAATAATGCGAATGGTGGGATGTATCTGGTTGAATCTCCTGAAGATGTGTGGAATCTGAACGTCAAAGATCAAGATAACTTGTGCTTTATGACTCAAACAACGTTATCAGTTGATGATACTTCAGAAGTGATTGATGCGCTTAATGAGCGATTCCCCAACATTGTCGGCCCGCGTAAAGATGATATCTGCTATGCGACAACGAACCGCCAAGAAGCGGTGCGGGATTTGGCATCTGATGCTGATGTTGTATTGGTTGTTGGTTCGAGGAATTCATCTAACTCTAACCGCCTTGCAGAGTTAGCCCAACGTGTTGGTAAACCTGCTTACCTGATAGATTCGGCTGATGATATTAAAAAAGAGTGGATGACAGGCGTTTCTTTGGTTGGTGTGACTGCGGGAGCTTCGGCACCGGATATCTTAGTTCAGCAAGTCATTGAACGGCTCAAAAGTTTTGGTGCTGATTTTGTCAAGGAGTTACATGGCAGGGAAGAGAATATTGTTTTCGAAGTGCCGAAAGAGTTACGTGTTGAAGTTAAACAGATTAGTTAAAAAATACTGCGCTAGATTAAGAGTGAGTTTACTCATAATCTATTGATTTAAAAAGTTTATCTGACTGAACGCCTGTATTAAATCAGGACAGGAACTAATTCACAGAGAGGGCTTATGGCTGATACAGAAATTCGTGTTGCTATTGTTGGTGCTGGTGGGCGTATGGGGCGTCAGTTAATACAGGCTATCCATCAATTGAGTGGCGTTGTTCTTAGTGCAGCTTTAGAACGCTCAGGTTCTTCTCTGATTGGCGTGAATGCCGGAGAATTGGCGGGTATCGGTAATACAGGCGTTATTGTTTGTGATGACCTGAAAAGTGTTGTTGATAATTTTGATGTTTTTATCGATTTTACCCGCCCGGAAGGAACACTTGCCCATCTTGAAATCTGCCGTCAGAGCGGTAAAGCGATGGTTATCGGTACCACAGGCTTTGATGATGAAGGTAAGCAGGCGATTAAAGAGGCTTCTGTGGATATCCCGATAGTATTTGCTGCAAATTTCAGTGTTGGTGTGAACCTGGTGCTTAAATTACTGGAAAAAGCGGCGAAAGTGATGGGTGAATATACTGATATCGAGATTATCGAAGCACATCACCGTCATAAAGTGGATGCTCCGTCAGGAACGGCGTTAGCGATGGGAGAATCAATTGCCCATGCCTTAGGGCGGGATCTTAAAGAGTGTGCTGTCTATGCCCGTGAAGGTTATACCGGTGAACGTGATCCGAAAAGCATTGGTTTTGCGACTATCCGTGCCGGAGATATTGTAGGTGAACATACCGCTATGTTTGCAGATATTGGCGAGAGAGTTGAGATAACTCATAAGGCTTCCAGCCGGATGACATTTGCAAATGGGGCGGTGAAGGCAGCATTATGGTTAAGTGGTAAAAATAGTGGTCTTTTTGATATGAAAGATGTATTGGAGCTCGATTTTCTTTAAAAAGGAATTTTTGTAACTTATTGATATCGCATAATTAATTTACATATTGTGCGATTTTTGGTTGTTTTTTTGGTTTTTATTGAATTATCGTTGATTTTTACTATTTTTGTCTTATTTTTTACCTTTATTGCCTTATTTTTTCTCCTTTTTATGATTCTTTTCAGTTTTTGCCTGAAAATTAAATCTTCTATGCTGGCAACCGTTTTCTAAGTTAACTTTATTTCTGTTTTTGGCCTTCTTTTGTTGGTTTTTTCGGTGAAGTGTGCAAAAAAATAATAAAAGTAACATTTTTTGTAGACAACTATCCCTCTCATCATTAGAATGCGCGCAATTTGCCAAAATTTTGCCTAAAAAGCAGCTTTGGCATTGATTTTGACAGACAAATCTGAATTAATATGCACTAATTGTGATTTATTATTCTCTGGAGGGTGTTTTGATTAAGTCAGCTATATTGGTTCTGGAAGACGGAACCCAATTCCACGGTCGCGCCATAGGTGCTGAAGGGGCGGCAGTTGGGGAAGTGGTTTTCAATACCTCAATGACCGGATATCAAGAAATTCTTACAGACCCTTCCTATTCCCGCCAAATTGTCACTCTTACTTATCCCCATATTGGTAATGTCGGTGTTAACTCAGCCGATAAAGAATCACTAAGAGTACAGGCCCAGGGGCTGGTAATTCGTGATCTGCCGCTATTGACCAGTAACTTCCGCAGTGAAGAAACGCTTTCTGATTACCTTAAACGCCATAATATTGTTGCGATAGCGGATATCGATACCCGTAAACTGACGCGTTTGTTAAGGGAAAAAGGTTCACTGAATGGTTGTATTATAGCAGGTCAGCAGATTAACGCTCAGGTTGCACTGGAAAAAGCACAATCGTTCCCAGGGCTGGAAGGGATGGATTTAGCAAAAGAGGTGACAACGCAGCAGGTTTATCCGTGGTTACAGGGGAGCTGGACTCTGGCAGATGGATTACCGGAAGAGAAGCAAGAACAGGCGCTGCCTTATCATGTCGTTGCTTATGACTTTGGTGCAAAACGTAATATTTTGCGGATGCTGGTAGATCGTGGCTGTCGCCTGACAGTGGTTCCTGCTCAGACACCCGCTGAGGATGTATTGAAGCTGAATCCAGATGGTATTTTCTTGTCCAATGGCCCGGGCGACCCAGCACCTTGTGGCTATGCGATTGAAACAATTAAAACTTTCCTTGAGGCAAGTATTCCAATCTTTGGTATTTGCCTTGGGCACCAATTGCTGGCATTGGCGAGTGGTGCCGAAACAATGAAAATGAAATTCGGCCATCACGGTGGTAACCATCCGGTAAAAGATCTTGATCATAATATTGTGATGATTACTGCACAGAACCACGGTTTTGCTGTGGATGAAAAGTCATTGCCGGCAAATGTGCGAGTGACCCACAAATCCCTGTTTGATGGTACGTTGCAAGGAATTCACCGTACAGATAAACCGGCATTCAGCTTCCAGGGGCACCCGGAAGCCAGCCCAGGCCCGCATGAAACTGCGTCATTGTTCGATCACTTTATCGAGCTGATTAAACAGTACTGTCAGCAAAATAATCGTCATAACACTAAGTAATCAGGAGAAAATAAAATGGCAAAACGTACTGATATTAAAAGTATCCTGATCTTGGGTGCTGGCCCAATTGTTATCGGCCAGGCGTGTGAGTTCGACTACTCAGGTGCACAGGCTTGTAAAGCGTTACGGGAAGAAGGTTATCGTGTTGTGCTGGTGAACTCAAACCCGGCTACCATTATGACTGATCCAGAAATGGCGGATGCCACTTATATTGAGCCGATCCACTGGGAAGTGGTACGTAAAATCATTGAAAAAGAGCGTCCTGATGCGGTTTTGCCAACCATGGGTGGACAAACCGCGCTGAACTGTGCGTTGGAACTGGAACGCGAAGGGGTTCTGAAAGAATTTGGCGTGACTATGATTGGCGCTACCGCAGATGCGATTGACAAAGCGGAAGATCGTCGCCGTTTCGATATGGCAATGAAAAAAATAGGCTTGGAGACCCCGCGTTCTGGTATCGCTCAGTCAATGGAAGAAGCGCTGGTTGTTGCAGATAAAGTCGGTTTTCCTTGTATTATCCGTCCTTCCTTTACTATGGGAGGAAGTGGTGGCGGTATCGCCTATAACCGCGAAGAATTTGAAGAAATTTGTGAGCGTGGTTTGGATCTTTCGCCAACCAACGAGCTATTGATTGATGAATCTCTGATTGGCTGGAAAGAGTATGAAATGGAGGTGGTGCGTGATAAAAATGATAACTGCATCATCGTCTGTTCGATTGAAAACTTCGATGCCATGGGGATTCACACTGGCGATTCCATCACTGTTGCACCGGCACAAACGCTGACCGATAAAGAATACCAAATCATGCGTAACGCTTCGATGGCGGTACTGCGTGAAATCGGTGTGGAAACTGGAGGCTCTAACGTTCAGTTTGCGGTGAACCCGAAAAATGGCCGTTTGGTTATCATCGAAATGAACCCGCGCGTTTCCCGTTCTTCTGCATTGGCTTCGAAAGCGACAGGGTTCCCGATTGCTAAAATTGCCGCCAAGCTGGCGGTAGGTTATACCCTTGATGAATTGATGAATGATATCACTGGTGGTCGCACGCCGGCTTCCTTTGAACCTTCTATTGATTACGTAGTGACTAAAATTCCTCGTTTCAATTTCGAGAAATTTGCCGGTGCTAATGATCGCCTGACGACTCAGATGAAATCTGTTGGTGAGGTGATGGCGATTGGCCGTACTCAGCAGGAATCCATGCAAAAAGCGTTGCGTGGTTTGGAAGTGGGAGCAACTGGCTTTGATCCGAAAGTCAGTCTGGATGATCCACAAGCATTGACCAAAATTCGCCGTGAATTGAAAGATGCTGGTGCAGAGCGTATCTGGTATATCGCCGATGCTTTCCGCGCCGGTATGTCGGTTGATGGTGTTTTCAATCTGACTGATATTGACCGCTGGTTCTTGGTGCAAATTGAAGAATTGGTGCGACTGGAAGAACAAGTGGCTGAACAGGGAATTAACAGCCTGACTGTTGATTTCCTGCGTTATTTGAAACGCAAAGGCTTTGCTGACGCACGTTTGGCGAAACTGGCTGGTGTGGCGGAAAACGAGATCCGCAAACTGCGTCACAAATATAATCTGTATCCGGTTTACAAACGGGTTGATACCTGTGCGGCAGAATTTGCGACGGATACCGCATACATGTATTCCACTTATGAAGATGAGTGTGAAGCCAATCCGAATAGTGACAAGCCGAAGATCATGGTGTTGGGCGGTGGTCCTAATCGTATTGGACAAGGGATCGAGTTTGACTATTGTTGTGTTCATGCATCACTGGCACTGCGTGAAGATGGTTATGAAACCATTATGGTGAACTGTAACCCGGAAACAGTTTCAACGGATTATGATACTTCGGATCGTCTCTATTTCGAACCCGTTACTTTGGAAGATGTACTTGAAATTGTGCGTGTTGAGCAGCCAAAAGGGGTGATTGTTCAGTATGGCGGGCAGACTCCACTGAAATTGGCTCGTGAGTTGGAAACCGCTGGTGTGCCAATTATTGGTACCAGCCCGGATGCAATTGATCGTGCTGAAGATCGTGAGCGTTTCAAACAGGCGGTAAACCGTCTCGGTCTGAAACAACCAGAAAATGCTACTGTAGCGACGATTGAACGAGCGGTTGAGAAAGGGAATGCGCTGGGCTATCCGCTGGTGGTTCGTCCATCTTATGTCCTGGGCGGCCGTGCGATGGAAATCGTATATGACGAGGTTGACCTGCGTCGTTACTTCCAGACGGCGGTCAGTGTATCTAATGATGCCCCGGTACTGCTTGATCGTTTCCTTGATGATGCAATAGAAGTGGATGTTGATGCTGTCTGTGACGGTGAACGTGTGCTGATTGGTGGCATTATGGAACATATTGAACAGGCAGGTGTTCACTCCGGTGATTCTGCCTGTTCACTGCCGGCTTACACATTGAGTCAGGAAATTCAGGATGTCATGCGTCAGCAGGTAGAAAAACTGGCGTTTGAGTTGTGTGTCCGCGGCTTGATGAATGTCCAGTTTGCAGTTAAGAATGACGAGGTTTACCTGATTGAAGTCAACCCTCGTGCGGCCCGTACTGTGCCATTTGTTTCTAAAGCTACCGGTTTGCCACTGGCGAAAGTTGCAGCTCGTGTGATGGTGGGTCAGTCTCTGACAGAGCAGGGCACAACTCAGGAGATCATCCCGCCATACTACTCGGTGAAAGAGGTTGTATTGCCTTTCGACAAATTCCCGGGTGTGGATCCGATTCTTGGGCCTGAAATGCGCTCAACCGGGGAAGTGATGGGTGTTGGCCGTACTTTTGCAGAAGCTTTCTCAAAGGCACTGTTGGGATGTAACTCCAGAATGCAGCAGAGTGGCAGAGCACTTTTGTCGGTGCGTGATGGTGATAAAGGCCGGGTTGTAGATTTGGCCGCTAAGTTGCTTAAGCAGGGTTTTGAATTGGATGCGACTCACGGTACGGCAGTTGTGCTGGGTGAAGCCGGTATCAATCCACGCTTGGTGAATAAAGTTCACGAAGGGCGTCCGCATATTCAGGATAGAATCAAGAATGGTGAGTATAGCTATATTGTGAACACCACTGCTGGTCGTCAGGCGATTGAGGACTCCAAGCTTATTCGCCGTAGTGCACTGCAATATAAAGTGCATTATGACACCACATTGAATGGCGGTTTTGCTACAACAATGGCACTGAGCGCAGATCCAACCGAGCAGGTGATTTCTGTACAGGAAATGCATGCGGAGATTAATCGCTAGTCTGTCCGTATTCTGATTAATTGAAGTAATAAAAAGGTGCGCTCAATTAAGCGCACTTTTTTATGTTCATTGAAAACTTAAAGGAAGGGATTGAGCTCCTGTTATCCCAGTGCCACTTTGATACCTAAGCCAATCAAAACAACACCAAGCAGTTTATCAATAATCTTTTGAGATTTAACTAATCCACGGCGTACTGACGCACTCTGGATCAATATGACCAGTAATGGCCAATAGATTACCGCCAGGCTCCAGATAATAAAGGCATACCATAATTTCTCATCAACACCCGAATTGACGTTGAGTACTTGAGTAAATATTGCCAGGAAGAATAAGGTTGCTTTTGGATTCAGCAGATTACATAGAAATCCCTGCATAAACGCTTTTTTAAAAGTGACAATTTGTCGTGCCTGGTCATTAAGAGTGGCGGTATTTCCTCCGCAAGAAAGCAGGCTATTGATCCCGATCCAAATAAGATAAGCCGCTCCGGCGTATTTCATCAGATTAAGCAACCACGGAGTGGTGGTAATAAGAATAGCCAGTCCAGCGACACAGTAAACCATATGACAGGCGATAGCGGCAATTAATCCCATCACCGTCATCATTGCGGCAGAGCGTTGATAACGTATGGCATTTTTGACTACCAGAAAGAAATCGGGTCCGGGAGAGAGCATGCCCAAAGTTGAGATGGTGATGACGAGCAGTGATGTTTCCAGCATAATGTACCCCATGGTTAATATTATATTTGTTATTATTTTGATCAATAAATGTCTTAAACGACAAATCAAGTATAAATGCATTTTTTGTACTGAAGAAAGTGTTGATCCTATCGACTGGGTACATCCCTTTCCGTATAGTGTCACCAATTTTTATACTATTTGCCTATAAGGTGACTCAATGAATATCAGCTTGATCGCTGCTTTAGCTATGGATCGGATTATCGGCATGGAGAAGACAATGCCGTGGCATCTGCCGGGGGATCTGGCTTGGTTTAAACGTAATACATTGAATAAACCAGTCATTATGGGACGAGTAACTTATGAATCCATAGGTCGCCCATTGCCAGGCCGGCTCAATATTGTATTGAGCAATCAACCGGGTAATGATGAGCGTGTAACCTGGGTCGGGTCGGTCGATGAAGCACTGACCGCGGCTGGTGATGCAGAAGAGATTATGGTGATGGGGGGCGGCAAAATTTATGACCAGTTCATCTCGCTGGCTAGCCGTATGTACCTGACTCATATTGACGCGGAAGTGATAGGTGATACTCATTTCCCTGATTATGAGCCTGATGAGTGGGATTCTGAATTTACTGAGTACCATGATGCAGATGAATTAAATTCTCACAGCTACTGTTTTGAGATTTTACAACGCCGTATCTAATTGATAAAACACGCCGATGAAGCTTTTTTCACGGCGTGTTTAGTTTTAGTGCTGTTTTACGGCTGACAGCGATGGTTGCGTAAAATATTGTTTATCTTCCCAACGTAGCATGGTTAGCTCGCCTCCCCAGCAGCAACCTGTATCCAATGCATAAAATCTTTCTGATGTTCCCTGACCTTCCAGTGATGCCCAGTGACCGAAAACAATAGAGTATTCTGCTGAGATCTGTTGTGGTAGCTCAAACCAGGGCGTTAACGGCGCGGGAGCACTTTCGGGTTTATCTTTGCAAAGCATATCCAACTGACCATTTGGAAAACAGTAACGCATACGTGTTAATGCATTGGTACTGAAACGTAAGCGTGCCAGTCCAGAGAGTTCCGGTGACCAGTTATTCGGCATATCCCCATACATTGAATTGAGAAACAGAGGATAGCTGCTACTATTGAGCATGATTTCAACTTCGCCAGCGCATATTTTAGCTGTTTCCAGATCCCATTGGGGCGTAATACCCGCATGTGTCATGACCAGTTTCAGATCATCGTCGCACTGTAATAGCGGTTGTTTGCGTAGCCAATTAATTAATTCGTCTGCATCTGGAGCGGACAGTAATTCATTAATTTTATCTTTAGGTTTATTACGGCTGATCCCGGCATAAACGCCTAATAAATGAAGATCATGATTGCCTAATACTATTTTTGCGGCTGAACCTAACTGTTTAACATACCGCAGAACTTCAAGAGAATCTGGGCCACGGGCAACTAAATCGCCTGTCAGCCATAACGTATCCTTTTTGGGATCAAAATTGGCTTTAGTTAATAAAATTCGTAATTCATGATAACAGCCATGAATATCACCGATCAGATAGGTAGACATAATTAATTAATCAGCGTTGGGATAGCCAAACGGAAAACCGGAATGGCAACGCGGAATGGATCACCATTGTGATCGACCATTTCATAATGGCCTTGCATCGTGCCTAAAGGTGTTTCCAATATAGCGCCACTGGTGTAACGGTATTCTGTACCTGGCAGGATTATTGGTTGTTCACCAACAACGCCTTCCCCCTGAACTTCAGTCTGGTGACCGTCACTGTTGGTAATTAGCCAATAACGGTTGATTAACTGAACCGGTTCGCGCCCAAGATTACGGATAGTGATTGTATAGGCAAAAACGAAACGCTGTTGCTCGGGATACGATTGGCTCTCTACATAAACACTTTGTACCTGAATAGAAACTCTGGGCGCATTAATCATGGTTGACTCCTGTTATGACTGCATTTCAGGTTGTGCCGATAACCAGTTTGCCATTTTGCAGTATTGCTCAACAGAAATATTCTCTGCACGTGTACCTGGGTCGATACCCAGTTCTGTGAGCTGTTCTACAGTGAAAAGGTCACCGAGGCTATTACGGATAGTTTTACGCCGTTGGTTGAAAGCCTGAGTTGTGATCCGACTCAGCATACGAATATTTTTGACCGGGTGAGGTATGCTTTTGTGCGGTATCAGACGTACAACTGCTGAATCGACTTTAGGGGCCGGAGTAAACGAGGTTGGTGGTACTTCCAGCACAGGGATAACCCGACAATAGTATTGGGCCATGACACTCAAACGTCCGAAAGCTTTGCTGCCGGGGCCGGCTACCAAGCGGTTTACTACCTCTTTTTGCAGCATAAAATGCATATCAGCAATAGCATCAGTATAGCTAAAAAGGTGAAACATTAACGGTGTGGAAATATTATAAGGTAAATTACCAAAAACCCGCAGAGGCAACTCTCTTTGCTGAGACAATTCGCTAAAATTAACGGTCATTGCATCTTGCTGGATAATGGTCAGCTTATCTTTTAATTGCGGATGAACTTGCAGACGTGCAGCTAAATCGCGGTCAAGTTCAACCACGGTCATTTTATCCATGCGCTCACCAACCGGTTCTGTCAATGCGCCAAGACCGGGGCCGATTTCTAGCACTGCCTGGCCTGGTAGTGGATTGATAGCAGTAACAATACTATCAATGACAAACTGATCGGTTAAAAAGTTTTGCCCGAAGCGTTTACGGGCGAAGTGCCCTTGGTGGACTCGATTATTCATTACTGTTCTGTATCATTTTAATTGCTAAATTCAATGCGGTGATAAAGCTTCCCACATCAGCTTGACCTGTACCAGCCAGTTCCAATGCTGTGCCATGATCGACAGAAGTACGGATAAACGGCAGGCCTAACGTAATATTCACAGCTCTGCCAAAACCTTGGTATTTTAACACGGGTAATCCCTGATCGTGATACATTGAGAGAACGGCGTCTGCATGTTGAAGATATTTAGGTTGGAACAGGGTATCTGCCGGCAAAGGTCCTTCTAATATCAGACCTTCTGCTCTCAGACTTTCTAACACGGGAATAATGACATCGATCTCTTCCCGCCCCATATGACCGCCTTCTCCTGCATGGGGATTCAGACCACAAACATAAATACAGGGTTTTGCCAGGCCAAACTTTGTTTTTAAGTCATGGTTAAGGATCGTGATAACTTCCCGCAGACTATCGGAAGTGATGGATTTTGGCACATCAACAATGGGCAGATGAGTTGTTGCCAGAGCAACCCGAAGTTCTTCTGTTGCAAGCATCATGACAACCCGCTGACATCCACTGCGATCAGCAAAGAATTCGGTATGGCCGATAAAAGGTACGCCGGCGTCATTGATATTCCCTTTATGAACCGGTCCTGTGACTAACGCTGAAAACTCTCCATTCAGGCAACCGTCGCAGGCTCTTGCCAGGGTTTCAGTCACATATCTGCCGTTTTCCTGCTTCAACTCGCCGGCGATTGCCGGTATATGAAGAGGAACTGGCAGTATACTCAAGGTGCCGGCAGCCTGGGGTTCGGGTATTTTATCCGGCGAATATTCTAATAATTGTAAAGGCAAATTGAGTTGCCTGGCTCTGTCCAGCAGCAAACTGGGGTCTGCGCAGGCGACTAGCTGTATTGGCCAGCTTTGTTGAGCAAGAGCGACAGTCAAATCGGGTCCAACCCCGGCCGGTTCGCCGGGGGTAATAACAATAGGTTTATTGTTGTGCATCGCTGCCATCTAAAATTTTCACATAAGCTGAGGCGCGTTGTTCCTGCATCCAGCTTTGTGCTTCTTCGGTGAATTTACGGTTAAATAACATACGGTAAGCTCGATCTTTCTGAGCGACATCTGTTCTATCCACTTTGCGGGTGTCCAGCAATTGAATCAGATGCCAGCCAAAAGAGGAATGAACCGGTTGGCTGATTTCACCTTTATTCAGTCGCATTAACGCGTCACGGAAGGCGGGATCATAGATATCAGGTGTGGTCCAGCCAAGATCGCCACCACGCAGAGCTGAGCCGGGATCTTCTGAAAACTCTTTCGCGGCGTCAGCGAAATCCGTTTTTCCGCTGCGAATATTACCGGCGATTTGCTGCAACTTAGTACGTGCCTGATCATCGGTCATGACGGGTGAAGTTTTCAGTAGAATATGACGGGCATGAATTTCAGTAACTGCGATTGTTGCATTACCGCCACGGATATCATTGACTTTAAGAATATGGAAACCAACACCAGAGCGGATTGGGCCAACGACGGCGCCTTTCGGGGCTGATTGCAGCTGTTCGGCAAACAGGGTTGGCAGTTCCTGAGGCTTACTCCAACCCATATTACCGCCTTTCAGGGCTTGTGGATCAGCGGAATAAGCGATAGCCAGTTTACCGAAGTCAACGCCATGCTTAAGTTCAGACATAATTTTCTGTACTACAGCCGTGGCTTTTTCCATTTGTGTTTGGTCAGGGTTTTCTGGTAATGGGATCAGAATGTGGCTGATATTCAGCTCAGTATCATAAGTACTCTGGTTGCCAATTTGTTTCGCTAAGGTGTCAATTTCCTGAGGAAGAATGGTGACACGACGGCGAACTTCATTGTTGCGCACTTCTGCGATTATCATCTCTTTACGGATCTGATTACGATAAGTATCGAAATTCATCCCGTCAGCAGCGATACGGAGTTTCATCTGATCCACGGTTATGTGGTTCTGGGCTGCAATATTTGCAATTGTGGAATCCAGAGCCTGATCAGGAATGGCGATCCCCATCTGCTTTGCCATTTGTAGCAGGATATTATCCATAATCAGACGCTCAAGGATCTGATTATGTAGCATTTTCTCATCCGGTATTTGCTGGCCTGCACGTTGCGCATCCAGTTTAACGGACTGTAAGAGGTTGCTGATGTCGCTTTCCAGTACTACCCCATTATTGACAACCGCAGCAATTTTATCCATTTGCTGAGGTGCAGCGAAGGCGGTACTCACTGAAAACATCAATCCGAGAATGAGCGTTCTCCAGTTCTTCATACTTTTCCCATCATATGTAGGTTCCGCAATAGCGGACTTATATTGTTTAATATCAAAGCGTTATTAGCATCAGAATGCACGCTGGTATGGCATGATGCCAGACTCCAACATTTTCTTGCTACCCAGACTATGATTGTTACTTAGGCCTCGGAGTTCAAAGTTAAATGACCATTTGTTGTCATATTCACTATTGTTGTCTTTCCAACCAACGATTTTACGCTCATAACCGACGTTAACCGCCCAGCAGCAAGTGTTGTATTGCAAGCCCACTAACTGACTCGCAGGTTGCTGCTCTTTGGTATCATAGTAGTAAGCGCCAACTAAAGCCCAGCGATCACTTAACGGCCAGCTTGCAACCAGACCAAGTTGAGAAATTCCTTGCTGGAAAGCCGGGGCACTTTTAGCTGTGGCTTGGATATAATCTCTGTCAACAAAACGGTAGCTCAACTGCACAAGCCGGTCTGCATCACGGCGATATTCCAGTACTGTATTCCCCATCGTTACGCTGCCCAGACGGGTATCGTACTGCATACCGCCTTTCAAACCCCAGGAATCATTAATTTTCCAGTAAGTATCACCAGCCCAGGTCATCATACCTGTTCTGTCTTTACTGTTAATGATATTTTCCTCACCGGTGCGTGGACGTTCAAAGTAATAGATTTGACCTAACGATAGGTTAAAACGTTCAACTAAACTTTCATCATAAATGCGGGTAGTGAGGCCGGTAGTCACCTGATTAGCGGATGAAATGCGGTCCAGACCACCATAAAAGCGCTCACGGAACAGGCCGGTATAGTCAGTTTGCAGTAAGGATGAATCGAAGTTATTGATATTATCCTGATTTTTGTATGGCACATACAGATATTGAACCTGTGGTTCCAGCGTTTGAGTGTAATCGCTGTTCAGGTATGTTGAACGCTCAAACACCATTTTGGCTTCACTTTTGAACTGCGGCAGAACCCGGTTAACAGATTCTTTATATTCAGTATTTTCAAGCGCTTTGGGAATATCCTGCTGATAGTGAGTCGCCATCAGCTTAACTTCATTATTTATACTGGCCCAGCCATTGGATAGTGGCAGGTTAATGGAGGGTTCTAAATGCCAGCGGGTTGCTTCCGGATTATCTTTACCTACACTGGTAAATTTTACCGCCTGACCATAGACTTTAAGATCAAGTGGCCCCAGATCGTTTTTGTAATAGTTCAGATCTAACTGTGGTTCAGCTCTGTAGGCTTTTCTATTGGTATCTTTAGAAAAAATCTGGAATTGCTTAGTGGATAAAGTGGCATTCCAGTTTTGTTGAGCATATCCCAGGCTGAATTTCTGTGTGGCATAGCCGTCGGTGGTGGAGCCATATTGAGAACTAAAGTCAGAAAAATATTCAGGATCACTGACTTTGGTATAATCGATATTAAAGCGCCATACCTGATCCATCACACCACTGTGTCCCCAGTAAAATAACCAGCGATTATCGCTCTCTCTGGCGGTACGTGTTCCTGCATTTTTATCTTTGACATACAGATCGTCATTATTCAGCCAGTCGAACGCAAGTGTACCTGAGCCTGCTTTCGTTAAATAACGGAATTCATTATCCAGTTTTAAACCACGTCTACTGATATAATGCGGCGTAATCGTGGCATCATAATTTGGTGCGATATTCCAGTAATAGGGCAGAATAAATTCAACGCCGCTATTTTTGGAATAGCTGGCGTTAGGAATAAGGAAACCGGAGCGGCGTTTAGTGCCGATCGGTAATTGCAGATACGGACTGTAAAATACCGGAATATTCGCCACTCTGAAACGGGCATTCCATATTTCAGCCACTTCTTCTTCGCGGTCGAGAATGACTTCGGAGCCAACAACGCTCCAGCTATCATTACCAGGTAGGCAGGAAGTAAAAGAACCATTATCCAGAATGGCATAACGGTTTTCACCACGCAGTTTCATTTTATCTGCGATGCCGCGTCCCTGACGCCCGACCATCTGATAATCGCCTTGATCCATATCCGTGTCTTTATTATTTAAATTAGACCAGGCGCGTGGACCTTTCAGAATAATGTGGGGGTCGTCATAATGAACATTGCCTGTAGCCGTAACAGTCCTTAACGGAACTTCATCCTCTGTTTGATCAAGTTGTACCTTATCGGCGGTCAGCGTTTTATTACCCTGTTTAATATGGACATTACCGCTGAACTTAGCAGAACGCGGATAATCTGCGCGTGAGTCATCTGCCAGGATATTGACAGGAAGTTGATTTAGATCGCCATTAATTATTGGCTGATCGTAAACAGGTATACCCAGCATGCATTGTGTTGCGAGATCAGCATGTGCATGCTGACTATAAAGTGCGGCCCATACCATTGTGGCCAGCAAAGTTGGATAACATTTCTTCATAGATATTTATGCGGTTCCGTCATCAGTGGCGTTATGCCGGCAAACCTCAAGAGACTAGCGCACTCAATGAGTATGCGCCAGTGTAAAGTCATACCTTTACTTATCTTGCCGTTAGGCACGGAGCTGAATGAATAGTATGATAATGCAAAACTACACTCAGAGCATTGATGAATTGAGGAGTATATGCATTATTGGGGAAAATTGCTTGGGCTGATCTTTGGTGTCATGTCTGGAGCGGGCTTCTGGGGTATTGTCATTGGTCTGTTTATTGGTCATATGTTTGATAGGGCCAGTGTACGGAGAAACCAAGGTTTTTTTGCAAATAATCAGTCCCGCCAGATACTGTTTTTCAGCAGTACCTTTCAGGTAATGGGGCATATTACTAAATCAAAAGGACGAGTGACGGAAACAGACATCCAACTTGCCAGCCAGTTAATGGACCGAATGCAACTTCACGGGCAAGCAAGGACTGCGGCACAGTACGCTTTTCGTGAAGGTAAAGAGCTGAATTTTCCTTTGCGTGAGACGCTGAGACAATTGCGTCGTGCTTGCTTTGGTCGGTCTGACTTAATTCGGATGTTTTTGGAGATTCAGTTGCAGGCTGCATTTTCTGATGGCCAGTTGCACCCGAATGAGAGGAACGTGCTGTTTATCATTGCTGATGAACTTAGGATCTCCCGTAGCCAGTTTGAACAATTTCTTGCCATGATGGAAGGTGGTCGCCATTTCGGTGGTGGTGGAGAGTGGCAGCAACAGCAGTATGGCAGCTACCAGAGAGCCGCTCAGGGGCCAACACTGGCGGACGCTTGTAAGGTGCTGGGTGTGAGTGAAAGTGATGACGTGACAACAATTAAGCGTACCTATCGTAAACTGATGAGTGAACATCATCCTGATAAGCTGGTGGCAAAAGGTTTACCACCGGAAATGATGGAGATTGCTAAACAAAAAGCCCAGTCAATTCAAGCTGCTTATGATCTGATTAAAAAAGATAAAGGTTTTAAGTGAGCCATTTTTTCTTTTTAAAAACACGCTATTAAACATATAGGGGAGTAAAGTCCCCTACTGTCATTGAGTTTATTTTTTATTTCTTTAAAATATTAGAAAATTTTATGTATTTTTTACTTTAAATAAATGAGGAATGAAAAAATGGCAAGTATCCGTATTCTTTCGGGTTATTTTGGCTTGGCCTTGTGCCTGATATTGGCTTCATTGGATTCGGTTACCGTATTTGTCTATTAATTAAAAATCGGCTTTACACTGAAAATGCATTGGGGCTCCATAGGCCGGATGGGAGATATAGAGCTCCTGTGCATGTAATTGCAGGCGAGGTGCCATTGCTCTTGCCTGCTGATGAGCGTAAAACCGATCTCCCAGAATAGGATGCTCAAGTGCCAGCATGTGTACCCTGAGCTGATGTGAACGACCTGTTATTGGTGAGAGTTTTACCCGGGTCACTTCATCTTCGTAAGCGAGTACTTCGTATTCAGTTTGAGCTGATTTGCCGGTTTCAAAACAGACTTTCTGCTTTGGTCGGTTCGGCCAGTCACAAATCAGTGGTAGATCGACAATGCCGGTTTCTGGTTCCAGATGTCCCCAAACCCGTGCAATATAGGTTTTTTTCGGTTCCCGTTCACGGAATTGGCGTTTCAATTCACGCTCTGCGTCTTTGGTCAATGCAACTGCCATTACGCCGCTGGTTGCCATATCCAGCCGGTGGACAGATTCTGCTGTCGGAAACTGCTGCTGTATCCGCGTCATAATGCTGTCTTTATGTTCTTCTGCCCGGCCAGGAACAGAGAGTAGCCCACTGGGTTTATTGATCACAATGATGTGTTGATCCTGATAGAGCACATGTAGCCAGGGATCGGTGGGGGGGTTATAAGCTTCCATTGAGGCTCCGGTAGCAGAATATCAAGGGAGGTGGGGGAATGGGGGTCGGTGAAGAGCTCCCCATCCCGGTCCAGCCTCTGGGTATTTCTAATACTTACTGGTGTGTGACAACAACAAGGCGGATAGCATCCAGACGCCAGCTTGCCTGATTCAGGTTAAGCAGTAACTGTTGACGATTAGATTCAATCGCTTCCAACTCATCATCACGAATATTCGGATTGACGGCTTTAAGTGCTTCCAGGCGGGAAAGTTCAACAGTGAGTTTTTCATCAGCTTCCTGTTTCGCTTGTTCAATCAATGATTGAGCCTGTGTTTCTATCAAACCTTCTGCCTGTTGTAAAATAGCGTGAACTTCTTTTTGTACCGCATTAACCAGTTTACTCGCAGTATGACGATTAACTGCGTTAAGCTGGCGGTTAAAGCTTTCAAATTCCACCTGACCCGCCAGATTGTTGCCTTTCAAATCCATCAGTACCCGCAATGGTGTTGGTGGCAGGAAACGGGTCAATTGCAGATGTTTTGGTGCTTGTGCTTCAACCACATAAATCAGCTCTACCAGCAGGGTTCCAACGGGTAATGCTTTATTTTTCAAAAGAGAGACAGCACAGCTGCCGGTATCACCGGAAAGGATAAGATCCAATCCATTACGGATAATCGGGTGTTCCCAACTGATAAACTGGGCATCTTCACGGGACAGTGCTTGTTCACGATCGAATGTGATAGTACAGCCATCTTGTGGCAGTCCTGGAAAATCCGGAACCAGCATATGATCGGATGGTGTCAGCACTATCATGTTGTCGCTGCGATCTTCTTGATTGATACCAACGATATCAAACAAGTTGAGAGAAAAATTCACTAGTTCAGTATCATTATCATACTTTGCAATTTTTTCTGCCAACTGTAAGCCATGTTCTCCGCCATTGGAGTTCATTTCCAGCAGCCGGTCACGGCCTTGCTCCAGTTGTAATTTGAGCTGCTCATGTTGTTGGCGGCATTGCTCAATAAACTCACCAAATTTTTCCTGTTCATTTGGTTTGGCAAGATAGTTCAGCAGCGTTTCATAATAGTTATCGTAGATAGTACGGCCAGTTGGACAAGTGTGTTCGAAAGCATCCAGACCTTCGTGATACCACCGGATCAGAACGGCCTGTGCGGTATTTTCCAGATAGGGCACACTGATTTGGATATCACGGCTTTGGCCGATACGATCCAGACGTCCGATGCGTTGTTCCAGTAAATCCGGGTTGAATGGCAAATCGAACATGACTAACTGGTTGGCGAACTGGAAGTTACGGCCTTCTGAGCCAATTTCGGAGCACAGCAACACCTGTGCACCCTCTTCTTCAGAAGCAAAGTAGGCTGCGGCGCGGTCACGTTCAACCAGTGATAATCCTTCATGGAAAACAGCACCGCGAATGCCTTCGCGTTCACGCAGTACCTGTTCCAGGTGCAGAGCTGTGGTTGCTTTAGCACAAATGACCAGCACTTTTTCATCACGGTTTGCGGTTAGGAAACCCAGTAACCATTCTACGCGGGGATCAAAATTCCACCATGTGGCGTTTTCGCCTTCAAACTCCTGATAAATCTGCTCTGGGTAAAGCATATCCCTTGCGCGTGATTCCAGCGATTTTTTAGCGCCCATAATGTCGGAAACTTTAATGGCTGTTTGATATTGGGCTGGCAGAGGTAACTTAATCTGATGCAGTTCCCGATGAGGAAAGCCTTTCACACCATTACGGGTATTACGGAACAGAATACGGCTGGTACCGTGGCGATCCATCAGCATGGAAATCAGTTCACGACGTGCGGTTTCACTTTCATTACTATTACTGTTGGCTGCTTTCAGCAGAGGCTCAATATCCTGCTCACTAATAAGCTCACCCATCAGATTTAATTGATTATTGTTAAGTTGTTCGCCAGATAACAGCAGAGTTACGGCATCGGCAACCGGGCGGTAGTTTTGTTGCTCGTCAATAAAAGCCTGATAATCATGAAAACGGCTTGGATCAAGCAGGCGCAGGCGGGCAAAATGACTTTCCTGTCCTAACTGTTCTGGTGTTGCGGTCAGCAGCAGTACACCCGGGATCTGTTCAGCCAATTCTTCAATAACCTGGTATTCTCGACTTGGTGCATCTTCACTCCAGGCCAGGTGGTGAGCTTCATCCACCACCATCAGATCCCAATTGGCTTCAAGCATATGCTCAAAACGTTGTTTATTACGGCGGACAAAATCCAATGAGCACAGTACCAGTTGTTCTGTTTCAAATGGATTATCGCTGTCATGTCGAGCTTCGGTATAGCGGCTGTCATCAAACAGGGCAAAACGCAGATTGAAACGGCGCAGCATCTCTACCAGCCATTGGTGCTGAAGACTGTCTGGTACAATAACCAGAACACGTTCAGCGCGACCTGCCAGCAGTTGCTGGTGGATGATCATTCCGGCTTCAATGGTTTTACCCAAGCCGACTTCATCCGCCAACAATACCCTTGGAGCGTGGCGTTTGCCTACTTCATTAGCAATATGAAGCTGATGGGGGATCAGGCTTGCGCGGATACCCCGTAGACCACTTTCAGCCAGTTTAAATTGTTCGCTTTGATATTTACGGGCGCGAAAGCGCAAGGCAAAGCGATCCATGCGGTCAATCTGACCGGCAAACAAGCGATCCTGTGGCTTGTTGAACGTGAGTTTGCTGTCGAGGAACACTTCGCGCAGACTGACATTTTCTTCCAGAGTATCAAGACGTGTACCTGTATAAATAATCAGACCATTCTCTTGCTGGACTTCATCCACTTTGAGTTGCCAGCCTTCATGGCTGGTGACAACATCCCCCGAGTTAAACATAACGCGGGTAATAGGAGAATCATTGCGTGCGTAAAGGCGGTTTTCACCGCTGGCAGGAAAAAGCAAAGTGACCATTCGTGCGTCTAATGCAACAACGGTTCCTAATCCAAGTTCGCTTTCTGTATCGCTGATCCAGCGTTGACCGAGGGTAAATGGCATAAATTTTGACTCAGTTTCTGTTAGATAAATGTTATTTATAGGTGAAGGACGACAGCTTTTATTTGATCTAACGAAGATAATGGGCAGATAGCAAGATGCCCGCAAATCGCCTTATCACTCGTTAAAGGGGCGATATGTTAATGGAAGCAAAGCCGGTCGTCACCTGCAAAAAATAGTAATCAACCAAAAGGCATTACCATCTGTCCGGTGAGTAAAGTTATAAAATCATCCTGTAAAAATGGCAGGATAGCATCAGCGATAGGCTGAAGTTGTTTATTGATATAGTGATCATAGTCCGGTGATGAATGCTGATTTTCCAGTGGTTCTGGCCCGGATTGTGTCATGACATAGCTTATCCAACCCCCATTTTGGTACTGCAAGGGCCGGTTATGTTGCAGATTGTATTCATCTGCCAGCCTTGCTGCCCTTACATGGGGTGGTATATTGCGCTGATAGTCAGACAGCTTACGGCCCAACCTTTTACGGTAGATGAGTTTATCATCAAATTTTCCTTTTAGGGTACTGGTAACATAACCACGAATAAATTCCTGATAAGGCTGCTCATGAAAAATCAGTGAATACAGTTGCTTCTGGAAATCTTGCGCCAGAGGTGTCCAGTCGGTGCGTACCGTTTCCAGACCTTTATAGACCATGCGGTCACCACTCAGACCGGCATAACGTTTTTTACTGCCTTGTTCAGCACCCCGGATGGTTGGCATCAGGAAGCGGCGATAGTGAGTTTCAAACTCCAACTCAAGGGTACTTTTAAGCCCAAAATGTTCTTGCAGGTACTTTTGCCACCATTGGTTAACGAATCGCGCAAGTTCTTTACCGATGCTGAGAGCCAGTTCTTCTTCATGTACCTGTTTTAGCCATATAAAGATAGAATCTGTATCACCGTAGATAACTTGATAATCTTGAGATTCAATCAGCTTTCTGGTCTGGAGCATAATTTCGTGGCCGCGCATAGTAATGGAAGACGTCAGACGCGGGTCGAAGAAACGGCAGCCCTCCGCCCCAAGAACACCGTAGAAAGCGTTCATGATGATCTTCAATGCTTGTGACAATGGGGCGTTCTGCTGTTTTTTTGCTGCGTCACGTTCATGCCAGATTTGCGTCACGATATCAGGCAGACAGTGCTGAGTACGGGAAAAGAAAGCGTTGCGAAAACCGGGAACCGCATGTTCGCTGTCCGGCTGTGCCAGACCTTCCACCATACCGACAGGATCGATAAGAAAAGTGCGGATAATCGAGGGATACAGACTTTTATAATCCAGCACCAGCACTGAATCATACAAGCCGGGGCGAGAATCCATCACGAAACCGCCAGGGCTGTTATCTTCGGGCCTCCCACGAGGATTAGGGGCGACATAACCAATGCGGTGCATTCTTGGCATGTAAAGATGAGTGAAAGCCGTGACTGAACCACCACTGCGATCTACGGCGAGACCGGTAACTGTTGCCCTTTCCAACAGGAACTCCATTAAGTGGGTTTTATCGAAAATCCGGTTTACCAGAATACAGTCTTGCAGATTATATTGCGCCAGTGCGGGCTTATCTTGCTGGAAACGGCGGTCAATCTCATCCATACGCTGATAGGGTGTATCAATGGCTTTACCTTCGCCCAATAGTCCTTGTGAAACATACTCCAGACTAAAAGAAGGAAAACTCCAGGTCGCGGTTTTCAGTGCTTCAATACCATCAATAATCAACCGGCCGGCGGTGGAAGCGAAAAAGTGCCCCGGTTTAAAGCCGTGCTCCCGCCACTCCAGTAACCCTCCGGCCCGTCCAAATTTCAGTGGAACACCGTAGCGTTCAGCATGTTTTTGTAAAATCCGCAGATCGAACTGAATCAGATTCCAGCCAATAATGGCGTCAGGGTCATATTTTTCCAGCCACTCGTTGAGTCTTTCCAGCATTTGTGGACGACTTGTTACATATTCCAAATCAAAATTTATCGGTTGCTCATTACCGTTAGCAGAGCCAAGCATAAATACTTTTTGCTGATCACACCCTGCCAATCCAATGGAATAAAGTTCTCCATGCTGGCTGGTTTCAATATCCAAGGATACCCATTTCAATGTTGGGCGATAAGCTGGGTTGGGTTTCATGTGATAGCCGCCATTAGGTGCTTGACTGAACCAGATGGGAGCAGTGATAAAACGTTCCATCATAAACCTATCTGGTGGACGGATATCTGCTTCATAAACCTGAATTTCCTGTTGCTGTAGCACTTTCTCAATCCGTTGTAATTGGCGATATTGCTGGCAATAAAGCGCGGCAACAGGCTGGCGATTGAAATCTTTTAATGAAAGTGGGCGGAGATAGTAGTTGCGCTCTTGTGCCAGAATTTTTTCCACCTGCGGCATATTGGCTTGCGGGATAAAAGCAACAGCTTGTTGGTGAAGAATTTTTATATGACGTGGCCCCTGATCTGTCACCAGCCAGTATTCCACCTCAATACCCGAGGGAGTATCCCGCCAGTGGCGTGTCAGTATAAAACCTTGTTCAGCATGATTCTGTTGCATATAGAGGCTGGCGCTTATATTTGTTGAAAATAAACACAATTATAGCATTGGATAATGGTTATTTATACAGTTGTCTAAATGATCTCTTTATGACAAAGAGCGGAAAATAAAATAGATCTAATAGGATAGGCAGGTGTTATTGAATATATCTATGGGAGTATAGTAAGATAAAACGTATTACATTTGTTTTTATCAATACGTTTTTAATATTATATAGCTTTATTCTTATATGTATTTCTATAATTCCATACTACCAAGAATTAAAGTTACAGTAATAATGGATAATAACGTAGTCCATGTGATAATAGAGGCCATTGCCTCATGGTCACCACCCATTTGTCTGGCTAATATATAAGCATTACCGGCACAAGGCACGGCGGAATATAGAATAGCAATATTTGCAGGCACGCCTGATGAACCTAAATATTTAATTATCAAGATAGTGATAAGTGGCATGACAACCAGCTTGAGTATTGTTGCATAGGAGATCGAAAGTAGCTTTTTTATATGCATACTGATGATCAATCCAGCGCCTACAGACATTAAGCTTAATGGTGTGGCCGCATTGGATAGATAGATAAAAAGTTGCTTAATTGAGCCAGTAATATGAATGTCAAAGAAGTTTAGTAACACACCAATGATTGCGCCAATGATGAGTGGATTTTTAGCTAATGCAAGAATAGCACTACTGAGGCTTTTTTTACTTCCACTACCATAATGATTCATTACCAGTACACTCATAATATTAGTAATAATTATCATATAGGCTACAAAAAATCCAGATAATGCAACGCCTTCACTGCCGAATAGTGATTGTGAAAGGGCGATAAAAACATATGAATTATATCTTACTCCACCTTGGAAAATAGAGGTAAATAGAGCAGGTGTAGTATTAAAGAAAAATCTACCAGAGAAAATAATAATGGCGATTATTATTGTGGAGCTTATTGTTGATACTATTGGGTAGAAATTGTCAGTTCCAGAAAAATTAGCTTCACTAATGTCTAAAATTAATAAAGCAGGAAAAAATAGATAGTAAACAAATTTATCTGAGAAGTTCCAGAAATTAGAAACATCTTTTACGTATTTTTTAGATAAGAAACCAAGAATAATTAGTAGGAATATAGGAAGAATTGAAAAGAAAACATTTAACATCTGAAGACCCTTGCGGATCTTACTGGGTGAATATACGAATCACCACCAGTAGGATCGTAATCAATTTTATTTAATGCTAAAAAGAGGTTATGTTTTTCTTGCGTGGTTAATTGAAATAAACTCTGATAATCCATTTATTATTCGTTTTTAAAACTAAAATTAACAGATAGTGTGATGTTAATCACCTTAAATCAAATGATTAAATTTGATTTTTTTGTAACTATTAAGATGCGATAGCATTATATTTATAATAGATAATGATTCTAGTAACTTGAACGCCTAAGATTTAAGTTAAATACATTGATGTACACTAAATAACTTTCCAAAATAGTGCTCCACTTCGTACAACGCTTTGTGTAGCAAGGGTTGTGCGCTATGCATAGCAGAGCGATAAGTTAGTGCTGCCTATCAAGCATCAGACTTGCACTACTCGGACATTAATCAAATAGACCAACTGTATCGGTATTATGAAAAGCTATTTAGCCGACTGAAAACAACACCGAAAAATAACTTCCTTAAATTTCAACAGATTTTACCCACATCAAAAATCCGTTCAATCGCTATGGGTCTGGTGGAAATAGAAGGAAAAATAACAAATGGAAAACAATTCAAAAGTCCACTGAGTAAAAAGTTATGCTATGGTTATCGTTATTATGAATATGATGTCAGCAGGGATTCTGAAGGCAGCAAACGTTATTCTCTGCGCCATTCGGAAGAAAAAATCAGTCAGTTCACTTTAACCGATGATTCAGGATCAGTCCGTATTGAGGCAACACCAGAGGCGCTGACATTTGTGAATTTTTCTCCTTATCAGAATTATGAAACCAATTCCATATCTTACCAAGAATACCTGTTATTTCCAGATGAAGAATATCTCATTATTGGTACAGCGGTTGAAAAAGACGATCAGGTTGTTATTACTCAGACCGCTCCTCATCAATTACTGGGGATTACTTCGACGAGATATTTAGAAATCTGGAATGAAGTTGCACCAATGCGCCGTAATCTTGCGATTACCGTCATTAGTGCAGCAATATTAATTGCCTTTATTCTGACTGTTCCCTATAAATATCACTCTCATCATTTAACGGTTTTTTATCGTGAATCTCCGTTATTGCAATGGTTATTTTAGAGATATAGCAATGGATAAATATATTCTCTCTTTTCTTATTCTAGCCATTATTCTGCTTGTCACGGTTCGTTATCTCCTGGGGATTTTTAATAAAATTGTCATGCTAAAAAAATACCGGGATAAAGCATTCGCTAATATTGATGTTTTACTGAAAAAGCAGGCTGATTTAATTCCACAGCTTATCACAATCGCGGAACAGGCAATGATCCATGAAAAATCATTCTTTCTGCAACTATCAGCAGTCAGGAAAAATTATCTCGGTACAAAAATAATCGATGAAAAAGTGAAGATAGGTAATGCATTAGAACATCAGTTGTCGTTATTGCTGATGCTGGCAGAGAATTATCCGACCCTAATCAGTCAACCGACTTTTCAACATTTGCAAGCGCAGATTACTCTGCTGGAAAATCAGATTGCAGACAGACGTGAATTCTTTAATAAAAGCGTTGCCCTTTACAATATGGGTATCAAGCAGTTTCCCAATATAATTTTTGCCCGGATATTAAGATATAAACCCAGTTCGATGCTGAAACCTATGCAAGGATAAAGTCCATGTTTACCATTCCATTTGATTTATTCGGATTTGTTGATGCTATCCGTAGTAACCACGGTATTTTAATAACCATTGCGATTTTTGGCCCTATAGGTATGATACTCTGCCTAAGTCCCTTTATCTATACGCGGGGAATTAGCCAGGTTATTCAAACACTGGCTATCAGTTTATTAACCTCTGTCTTTATCAATTTACTCTGTGTCGTTGTCATCTATTTAACCTTCACAGAAGATATTATCCGCCTGTTTTGGAGCCTAATTGTTGTCCAGACGGCCTGTCTGTCTTTTTGGTTTATCAATAAAAAAGCGGTGCTTAAACTGGCTGGACAGTTTGGAGCCATACGTCAGCGACATCCGGAAACCGAAACTAAAACTGAAACTGAAAAGCAAGGTGAAGAAAAAGAAAAAAAAGCGGGAAAAATAAATTTATATTTATTTAATCACAGTACGGTTTCAATCAGCAAAATATATTATATTAAATAGGTTGGTGTTATTTTCATATAATAGTTTGGTTTTCTTGGGGGGAATTTAGGGGGAATATTAAAATAAATATCTTGTAATATTTTCCCTACCCTTTAGATTTATGGTTATCATTTTTCACAGCTTTTACCAACGGAGAGCAATAACAAATCTCATCGAGAGAAACGTGTAAAATTATCGGTCACTCCGTTCCCTCAGTTCAACGTCAAACTCGTCAAATATTGCCGTCAATCCTGCTTTAATTTATACCCAATAGATTTCAATTTGCAGCGCGGCGGCAAGAGAACGCATCCCCAGTCACATAGATAACTCTGTGACCGGGGTGAGTGAAAGCAGCCAACAAAGTAGCAACTTGAAAGATGAAGGGTATAAAACCGCCAGATTAGACACCATTATGCTTATCCCATGTAGCAATAAAGTATAAATCTAGCGTAGTAAGTATAGAACCAATAAAGAACAAAGACAGCGGCAAAAACGAAGTAAATCACAGATCTGATTTTGTTTTTTTTAAATAAAAAGAATGATTTGTAAAAACATGAAATATAAAAATGGATAAGCGGAGTTAAAATAAATAAAGGATTTATTATATCAATGCCACCCTCTTTATATTGCCAAAGTTCACAATCAACATAACCAAAATCGAAATAAGGCTCCTGAATATCAAAGGCAAATCCGTTAATAATAAGAAAAGATAATAATGACAATACTACAAATGTTATGATGTCTGTAAACTTTATTTTCGTTTTTATCTCTTTAATAAATTATCTATATGATCTAATCGATTAGATATAACTTCTCCGTATGAAACCCATTAATCTTCAGCTAATGTTCTTTTGATTTTTAAATTGCTTTAACAAAATCGTCTTTTTTCCTCCCCAAAATAGCGGCCTCAGAAACAGTACCGGCAACCAATGCATTTGTTGAACCGTCATAATGAATATTGCCATCAACAACTAATAAAGCGCGGTCGGCTATACGGGCGGCATCATCCAGATTATGCGAAACCATCAGCAAAGTAAGCTGGCGTTCATGGCAAACTTGCTCCAGCAATACCAGCATTTCATTACGCAGTGCTGGATCAAGAGCGGAAAAGGGCTCATCAAGTAACAGAATTGGCTGCTGGCGCACTAAACAACGCGCTAATGCTGCCCGTTGTCGTTGTCCACCAGAAAGTTGAGCAGGCAAACGAGTAAGGCAATTTTCCAACGAAACCTGGGAGACTATTTGCTGTAACGTCTGTTTCTGTTTGCTATTAAGGCGTAATCCGGGATGTAATCCTAACCCAATATTCTGTTCAATCGTCAGATGAGAGAAGAGATTATTTTCTTGAAATAACATGGATACCGGGCGTTGAGAAGGCGACCTGCGGGTATGATTTTCCCCGTTCAGCCATACAGAACCTTTTTCTGCTGTTTGAAAACCGGCGATCAGATTCAGTAATGTACTTTTACCTGCTCCACTGGGGCCAAGAATGGCGATACGCTCCCCAGCCTGAATTTGTAAGTTAAAGAGCATCACCAGATGTTCATAGGTGTAAGTCAGATTCTCAAGTTTAAGCATGACGTCGTCCCGGTAAGTGTTCAAGTAAACTAAACAGCATAAAACACAACAATAACAACAATAAGGCGGTGGTAGCGCCATCCTGACTGCGGTAAGCCCCTATTTGCTGGTAAAGATAGAAGGGAAGTGTACGGAAATCTTCATTACCAAACAGCGCGACAACGCCAAAATCACCAATTGAGAGGACACAGGCAAAAGCGAGAGCTTGCGCCAGCGGGATTTTCAGTGCTTTTAGCTCAATCCAGCACAGCCGGTTAATCCCTTGAATGTTCAGGGATCGACACAGCGGATTATAGCGGGCTGCCAGATCTTTCATCGGATTATCCAGAACTTTCAATGCATAAGGAATTGCCATCAGTGCATTGGTTAAAATCACTAAGCCGTAGGGTGAGCGGGGCAGGCCGATAGTATCGTTAAGGAGTAGAAAAAAACCGGTTGCTAGCACGATGCCGGGCATAGCCAGGATCAGCAAACCGCTTATTTCCATCATTTGTCCCCATCGAGGTAAATAACGTAGGTACAACTCGCGGCTGCTCCACAGTAGCATCATTGTGAACAAAACACACAGTAATCCGGCACCTAAAGCAATCACAACGGATGTAATAAACGCCTGCCACAATGCAGGCTGGCACAATACGTTGAATACCCCGCTGTTCAGACCATCCACGACAACAGCCAGCAATGGCGGCACCAGCAGTAACAATGCTGCGGTAATTAACACGCTGTCACAGATTTTTCTCAGCAAAGTATCCTGTGGATTACGCCACTGTTGTTGATTGCTATAGCCGATGGATAGCGCACCGTTAAGTTTCTGGCTAAGAAGAACAAGACCAAGACAGCAAGTCAGCTGAATCAAAGCCAGTAACGCGGCATGGCCGAGATCGTAGTCATAGCTTAACGCCTGATAGATTGCCAGCTCGACGGTTGTTGCCGCAGGCCCACCACCTAAAGCTAGCACTGTGGCAAAACTGGCGAAGCAGAGCATAAAAATCAGTGCGCTGGTTGGCAGGATTTGGCGGCGCAGGTAAGGCCACTCAACGAAACGAAAATGTTGCCATTCATTCATGCCTAATTGAGCGGCTAACTGCCGCTGTTCCACCGCAATATTTTCTAGTGATTGCAGTAACAGCCGTGTTGCCAGTGGCATATTAAAGAAGATATGTGCCAGTAAAATGCCCTGTAAACCGTAAGGGGTGAAAGGATAATTGACTCCTATCCATTCACAGAACTGTGCCAGCCAGCCGACTCGGCCATAGACAGTCAGAATGCCGAACAGAGCGACCAGTACCGGCAAAACCAGCGTCATAGCACACAGGCGCAGAAACAAAGTTCGGCCGGGAAAATGGCGGCGGTAGAGTGCCCGGGAAAGAAAGATAGCAGGGGTAACAGAAAATACTGCCGATAAGAAAGCCTGCCAGAAGGTAAAACGTACTACGTGCCACAAATAGCGATCTTCTGTCAGCAAGTACCCGCCGCTTTCAGGTGCGTTAAACCAAAGTGTGCCGAATGTCAGTAAAGCGACCAATAGCAAAAGGCCGGCGGCAATCGCCCCCGGCAGCAGCCATCCGGCTATCAGTGGCTGACAGCGTTTTGCCATGTACGAATCCATTGGTTACGGTGTTTTGCGACGTCTTCCGCATTGTACTGTAATGATTTCTCGGGTATTGAAAGCTGTGAATAAACTTCGGGTAGTTGAATATCAATAACCGGATACATCCAGTTAGTGGTTGGAATTTCCTGTTGGAAAGCCGGAGTTAACATAAACCGCATAAATTTCTGGGCAAGTTCCGGTTGCTTGCTGGAGGCCAGTTGGGCGGCAACTTCGATTTGCAGGTAATGGCCTTCACTAAACGTTGCCGCAGCATAATAGTCTTTCTTCTCAGACAAAATGTGATAGCCCGGTGAAGAGGTATAACTCAGGACCAGATCGCCTTCACCTTTTAAGAACAGACCATAAGCTTCACTCCAGCCTTTGGTGACTGTCAGTGTTTTCTTTGCCAGTTTTTGCCAGGCTTGTGGGGCATCATCACCATAAATTTTCTGCATCCACAACAGCAAACCTTGCCCCGGTGTGCTGGTACGGGGATCTTGATAGATCACTTTCCAGTTATTGTGACTGTTGATCAGTTCATCCATGCTCTTTGGTGGATTTGGCAACGTATTTTTGTTGTAAATGAAGGCAAAGTAGCCATAGTCATAAGGAATAAATACGCTGTTCTTCCATTGCACAGGCAGTTTCAGTTTGCTGGTATCCACTTGGCTTTCAGTGAACAGACCTGTTTGTTGAGCCGCGTGAATCAAGTTGTTATCCAGACCAAGGATAATATCGGCAGCCGTGCGCTTTCCTTCCATTCTGAGGCGGTTGAGCAGGGATACACCATCTTCCAGAGCAACCAATTTCAGCTCACAGTCACATTCAGCTTCAAACGCTTTTTTAATCGCGGGCCCTGGTCCCCAATCGGTGGCAAAAGAATCATAGGTGTAGACAGTTAAGACCGGCTTTGCCTGTACAACCTGACTCAATAACAAAGTAAAGGCTGACAGTACCGTCAGTATGGTTAATTTGGAAAATAACGTCTTAAACACTTTGCTCTCCTTAATTAAGAGGATTGGCAAAGGATCTGAGGGCGCGCTAAACGTAAAGATAATTTCTGTGAAACAATTAGCAGCTCAAATCCCTACGCCGGTATTAGCCGGATTCAGGTTCGGCGGGTTTACTCTCAGCAAGACTGTTTTAAACAGCCAGCACCCCGTTGAGATGACGCTATTGTAGAGATTTAGCTAGCTACTGCAAAGTCCAATGATAGAGGTTTACCACTTGAGGGTAGTGTGAAACAATCAGTCATCTTTCAAATTTAGTTTATTGAGGTAGTCTGGTGATCGATGATGATGGCTACCGCCCGAATGTAGGAATTGTAATTTGTAATCGACAAGGCCAGGTTTTGTGGGCCCGGCGTTATGGGCAACATTCTTGGCAATTCCCTCAGGGGGGGATTAATCCGGGGGAATCACCAGAGCAGGCTATGTACCGGGAACTGTATGAAGAAGTGGGTTTAGGCCGGAAAGATGTACGCGTTTTGGCCTCTACCCGTAATTGGTTACGTTACAAATTACCCAAGCGTTTGGTGCGTTGGGATACAAGACCTGTCTGTATTGGCCAAAAACAGCGGTGGTTTTTATTACAACTGCTTTGTAATGAAGAAGATATTAATGTGCAGCATAGCAATACCCCGGAGTTTGATGGTTGGCGCTGGGTCAGCTATTGGTATCCTGTCCGGCAGGTTGTCTCTTTTAAACGTGATGTTTACCGGCGCGTGATGAAAGAATTTGCTTCGGTTGTTATGCCAATGCAGGAAAACGTATCATTGTTACGTTCTTCATATTCTTATCGTCGCAAAAGAAGTTAGGTTAGTTCCATGCTTATGCGCTTACGGGAAATTGTTGAAAAAGTTGCGATGGCAACCAATTTGACCGAAGCGCTTGAGCTATTGGTGAATGAAACTTGTCTGGCGATGAGCACGGATGTGTGCTCTATCTACCTTGCTGATCATCAACGGCAGTGTTATTACCTGATGGCAACCCGAGGATTGAGGAAACCCCGGGGAAGAATTATCAGCCTGGCTTTTGGTGAGGGGGTGGTTGGACAAGTTGGTCAATTATCTGAACTGATTAATTTGGCGGATGTCCGCAGTCATCCTAGTTTCAAATATCTGCCTCAGGTTAAAGAAGATAACTTCCGCGCTTTTTTAGGGGTTCCGGTCATTTATCGTCGTCAGTTGCAAGGTGTTCTGGTCGTTCAGCAGCAGGAACAACGCTTGTTTAATGAAACCGAAGAGTCCTTTATGGTGACGCTTGCGACACAACTGGCCGTGATCCTTGCTCAGGCTCAGACTAAGGGTTTGTTTGGTCACTACCGGCAGACACGAATTAAAGCGTTGGCAATTTCCAGTGGCATCGTCATGGCTCAGGGTTGGCAGGATTGTTCCCAGCCCTCACTTGAACAAATTTTTGAAGCATCAACCCTGGATCATGCAGCGGAACGTTCTCGTCTGATTCAGGCACTTGAAGATACGATGGCGGAATGCCGGCGGCTCAGTAAGCGTTTTACGACTAGCTCTCAAAGAGAGAGCGCCGCGATTTTTGATCTCTATTCCTACCTTTTGAATGATCCTCAATTGAAACAAGATCTGTTTTCTTGTATTGGGCAGGGCTCTGTTGCGCAATGGGCGGTTAAACAAGTTATTGAGAAATACGTAGAGCAATTCGCCAGCTTACAAGACGCTTATATGCGGGAAAGGGCATCGGATCTGCGGGCACTTGGGCAACGATTACTGTTTCATCTGGATGATTCACCGACTGTCAGCCATCAGTGGCCTGAATGGTTTATTCTGGTTGCTGATGAACTGAGTGCTAACCTATTGGCAGAAATGCCGCCGGAAAGATTAGCTGGGGTTATTGTTCGTGATGGCGCAACGCATTCACACTCTGCCATATTGGTTCGTGCGATGGGTATTCCGGCTATTATGGGGGCTGATATCCAGCCGGAACTCCTGCACAATCGTATGCTGATTCTTGATGGTTTCCGAGGAGACGTTTTTATTGAACCTGAGCCGTTAATTTCTCAGGAATATAAACAGATCATCGAAAAAGAAAAAGCACTTAGCAAACTGGCGGAAGGGGATGTTGATCAGGAAGCGCGGCTCAAAAGTGGTGAGCGTATTCTTGTTCAGCTTAATGCGGGTTTGAGCCTGAAATATGAATTACATATAGGCAATAATATTGATGGTGTTGGTCTCTATCGAACTGAAATACCCTTTATGTTGCACAGTGGTTTCCCTTCAGAAGATGAACAAAAAGCCCGTTATCAGGAGATGCTGCAATTATTTCCCGATAAACCGGTGGTATTACGTACACTTGATATCGGTGCGGATAAACAACTGCCTTACATGCCCATCAGCGAAGAAAACCCTTGTTTGGGGTGGCGCGGTATACGGGTGACATTGGACCAACCGGAAATTTTTCTCATTCAGCTTAGGGCTATGCTCAGAGCGAATGTTAATAGCGGTAATTTGAAAATCCTTCTGCCAATGGTCACCAGCATGGAAGAGATTGATGAAGCTAAGAGGTTGATAGACCGGGCGAAAGAGGAAGTTGAGCAAATTCTGGCGCATCAGATACCTACGCCGCAGCTTGGCGTGATGATAGAAGTTCCTTCATCCATCTTTCTCTTGCCACAACTGAAGAGCAGAGTCGATTTTGTTTCTATTGGAACCAATGACCTGACACAGTATCTGTTGGCAGTGGATCGAAACAACACCCATGTTGCCTCCCTTTATGATTGTCTACACCCGGCTGTGATTCGGGCATTAAAACTGGTATTTGAAAATAGCCAGCAAGCCGGTCTTGCTATCAGTATTTGTGGTGAAATGGCGGGTTTTCCTATGGGTGCCATGATATTGATAGGCCTTGGCTATCGTAGCCTGAGTATGAGTGGTTGTAGTGTGCCAAGGATTAAATATTTATTACGCCATCTGGAGAGGGTTCAGGTTGAGCGATTAATGACCGAAGTGCTACAGGCTGAAACCAGCGTAAGAGTAAAGGAGTTGTCAGCAACGTTTATGGCGCGGCATGGGATTGGTGGTTTGGTCAGAGGCGGAATTTAATCCGCTTAACTGCCTGTGTTATGATCCGAGATCATTTGCCTTAGAGTATTCATTTTAAATATTAAGTGGGGAACGATGAGTAACAGCTACCTGGCATTTCCTAATATTGACCCGGTTATTTTTTCAATAGGCCCCATATCCCTTCATTGGTATGGTTTTATGTACTTGGTAGGGTTTGTATTCGCCATGTGGCTGGCGACACGCAGGGCCGCGAAACCCAATAGTGGTTGGGCAAAAAATGAAGTAGAAAACTTGCTCTATGCGGGATTTGTTGGCGTCTTTGTTGGTGGCCGTCTTGGCTACGTACTGTTTTATAATCTCCCTGCCTTTCTCGATAACCCGCTTTATTTGTTTAAAGTTTGGGATGGAGGAATGTCTTTCCACGGTGGTTTGATGGGGGTTATCTGCGCAATGTGGTTATTTGGCCGCAGAACTAAACGCCACTTCTTAAAAGTTGCTGATTTCATTGCACCGTTAGTCCCTTTTGGCTTAGGTATGGGGAGGGTCGGTAACTTTATTAACGGTGAATTGTGGGGACGTGTCACATTGGATACACCGTGGGCTATGCTGTTTCCAAGCTCCCGTGGTGAAGATATTGCACTGGCAGCAACTGACCCTTCACTGTTATCAATACTGGAACAATATGGCGTTCTTCCTCGTCATCCTTCACAACTCTACGAAATGGCGTTAGAGGGGATCGTCCTGTTTATTATTTTGAATTTATATATCCGTAAACCTCGTCCAATGGGCAGTGTTTCCGGTCTGTTCTTAATTGGCTACGGTGTTTTCAGGATAATAGTGGAATTTTTCCGTCAACCAGATGCACAACTGGGTTTATTCGATGGAATCAGCATGGGACAGATTCTGTCTGTTCCAATGATCCTGGCGGGAGTATTAATGATGATATGGGCATATAAACACCAAGGTAATAAGGTACAAAAGGTAAAATGAAACAGTATCTGGACTTAATGAAAAGAGTGCTTGAAGAAGGCACGCCGAAAGCAGACCGCACCGGGACGGGGACTGTCTCCATTTTCGGGCATCAGATGCGTTTCAATTTGAAGGATGGTTTCCCACTGGTGACCACTAAACGTTGTCATATTCGCTCGATTATTCATGAGCTTCTCTGGTTCCTGAATGGTGATACGAATATCAAATATTTGCATGAAAATAGCGTCACTATTTGGGATGAATGGGCGGATGAAAACGGCGATTTGGGGCCAGTGTATGGTAAACAATGGCGTGCATGGGGAGTGGCAGATGGCCGCCAGATTGACCAACTGAAAACGGTACTGGAACAGCTTAAAAGCGATCCGGATTCACGCCGGATCATTGTATCGGCTTGGAACGTCGGTGAACTGGATAAAATGGCATTAGCGCCATGTCATGCTTTTTTCCAGTTTTATGTTGCGGATGGCAAACTTTCTTGCCAGCTTTACCAGCGTTCCTGTGATGTATTCCTTGGCTTGCCATTCAATATTGCCAGCTATGCATTGTTGGTTCATATGATGGCACAGCAGTGTAATCTGGCAGTGGGGGATTTCGTCTGGACCGGTGGTGACACGCATCTTTATAACAACCATATGGAACAGACACAATTGCAGCTCAGTCGTGAGCCGCGTTCACTGCCAAAACTGGTCATAAAGCGTAAACCAGAATCACTTTTTGATTATAAATTTGATGATTTTGACGTTGTCGATTATGACCCGTATCCAGGAATAAAGGCACCGGTTGCTATTTAGTTGTTCGGTTATTAGCAACACATCTGGGGGAGACAATTTATTATAAATTGTCTCCCTTTTGATTTTGATGATATAAATACAGACACGCAGAAGTGGAGAAAAAAGACCATAAATACTATTTCTCAGAAAAAAATCAGAGATCTGCTCAACAACCCTGAATATTTTGAGAGTAGTATGTTTGTCACTAATAACGTGGTATCTAAATTGATTATTCAACCAGTAGCGGAGAGTGAGAGAGAACTGGCCGATAGAAACACGGAACAACAGGCGATAGCGTTGCTCAAAATCACAATGTTGTCTAAGAAAGACATTATAGAAGGTAGAAAAATAACCCCTGAAGAAGCACTTTGTAGACGCAGGGAACGTCGGGTGTGATATATAAAGTTAAAAAAAATCCTTTTGTTACTCAATTAATTGAGGGAACAGATAAAGCTAATCGATAAAAACTGCCCTAGAAACCTTAAAACGTGTACTCAAGGTTTTTATATGGGTTACTGTCAGCGACCTCGCTCCACTCAGAATGTGTGATACGAGGGAAGCTCCCCCGATTTCGTTTTTAAGGTTGGCTTGTTTAAGGCCGTATTGATCCATCAGAACCCGCTGGGCTGCAACCTCCGTAGGAATATTTTCAATAGCCTGATTAAATTCTGCAAATTCAGGGGCGGTATCTTCATAGCGTCCAATTACTGTAGCTAGAATTTCAATTAGTCCTTTGTTGTTGGCGTAATCTTTGAAAAGCTCATCAGTTAAATCCAACGCTTCTTTATATTGTTTTGCGGTATCGATGTAGGCCAGCCAAGGGATCTCTGAAAACAGAGCACTAGCCCGTTCTTGAACGACTTGCAAAATTGATCATGCTCTGTTTCTCCATGAGTAGTCGGTTAGTTTGTCGTATTTTACGTAGGATACGATATATCAAGAGTTTTTTTGATTATATTTATGAAACTTCTTCCTTATAGCCATATAAGCTTACACTGCATGACAATAATAATAAAAAAAACGTCTATTCTTATTGATTTTTGCGAGGCTCTACGCAATTTAAATGTAATAATAAGATGTTGTTATTTCTTTATTGATGCACTCTCGCATAAAATTCAATTATGTGTTTATTCTGTTTTTAAAATAAATAGAATGTCTTACGAAAGGATGTAAGGAATTGTTAATGGAAGATAACATTAATATAATTGGTAGTTATAATATTGATAATCAATTAGGTTTTTCCTTATTGGAATTGATGATTGTTATTGTTTTAATTTCAATATTTTCTTTATGGGGGATACAGGAATGGGGTGATTATCAGGAAAGAGCCAGACTACAGGAATCAGTACAGAAAGTATTGACATTTATCGCCAGGCAGCAATCTATGGCAAATTATCTGAATAAAGAGGTGGTATTGTGGCTGAAAACGGGAAAAGAGTGGTGTATAGCGATTTCGAGATCTGCACTTACTGATTGTGATTTAGAGCATGCTGAGGGTATACAATCATCCTATCAGGATGTTGTTATAAGTTCAGCAACTAAGGAACAGGTAGAGTTTCATGGAATAAGAAACACGATGATGCCTGCGAGTTTTATCTTGTCTAATGCCGCAGGTGAAATATCAGTTATTTTTTCTTCACGAGGAAGAGTAAGATCATGTAGTAATAATAAGTTTAATAGTATCCCAGCTTGTGGTTAATTATGCTTTTTCTTATAAAATAAGTGATACTCTATTGTAATAATGAAACATAAAAACCAATCTGGAATGACATTATTAGAAATGATTGTGGCAATGGCTATTGGTATTGTTATTTTACTGGCGATTGCCAAAAGTTACCCGGTTTTAACCAGACAAATAATGGAGTTATATCAACGATATCGTTTAAGCTATTTTATTAAACAAACATTGCATATTATAGAAAAAGATATTCGTCGAGCAGGATATTGCCAGCATTATTGCGATGGAAAGCCAATGTTAATCAATAATAAAAGTGATGAAAGTGAGGATTCATGCCTGATTATTGCATACGATCTTAATGTGAATAACCAATGGGAGCCACCAGAACACAACGAATCAGAATTCTTTGGCTATCGTCTTAGTAATAAGTCAGTGGAATGGAAAAGAGGGGCGGGTAACTGTCAGGAAAATGGCTGGGAAAGACTATTTGACCCAAATGAGATAGTGGTAGATTCATTTAAAGCGGAAAAATTACCAACAAAAGATGGTTTAGTTTTTATCAAATTGACGTTTATTGCACATTGGTTTAAACATCCATCAATAAACTACCAATATCAGGCAGTAATACGTTTGCGCAATATCAGGGGATAAGTACCGTGACTGAGCATTCTCCAAATGCCTGCCTGCAATTTCAGCAAGGAAATGTATTGTTGATTTCAGTGCTGATGTTGCTGGCTGTGAGCCTTATGATGCTGAAAGCTTTACATCATCATCTTGATAACGCATTAATCATGATGGTTGATGAACGCAGATATTTAAAAGCTTTTCAGCAAGCAGAATCTGCATTGGCATGGGGAATGGCTCAGTCATGGCTACTTTATAATGATAAAACAGAAGAGTGGTATTGCCTGCAACAGCAGGAGTTCCATCTAACAAGTTGTTTAAAAAGGTATTCAAGTAATTTTTTTCTGCTGAAAGGTGTGGCAGAAGTGGCATCCGGGCAATCTGTTGGATTATATCAATGGATGAAATTAATCTCTTCTGGTGGAAGTGATTCTCTTATTCCGGTAGAAAGTGGTTGGTTGGATTTCTGTCCCGAAGCAGATTCGGGGTTTTGTTTATGAAGCTGGATCTTTTTCATACTCATCAATCAGGGATGAGTTTGCCCGAAGTTATGGTTGCCGTTATGGTCTTTTCTGTCTCTTTACTGGGATTAATGCGTTATCATCAGGCGTTATTATTTGGATTTCAGCAACATTGGCAACAATCAAAGGCGGACAAATTATCTTATGGATACCTGGAACAATATGAATTAATTGCAGGTCAAAGTGCTTTAGCAGAATTAACACCGCCACCGGGATGGCATGCTGAATTTCAGACGACATATCAGTTATCTGATTGCTATCAGCTTACAGTTATAGTAACAACACCTTATAATCAGCAAAGTAAAGCAAGCCGGTGGATTTGTTCAAACGGGAGTCCTGATGTTCAAGGTTTATCATTCTAATCAGTTGGATCTTCTTAAAGAGCTGATAACAATACTTATCGGAGATAATCCACTGATTGATCCGTTTGAGCAGGAAGTTATTCTGGTACAAAGCCCGGGAATGTCACAGTGGCTGCAAATCCAACTGGCTGAAAAAATTGGCATATCAGCCAATATTTCATTTCCGCTTCCGGCTACTTTTATCTGGAATATGTTTACCAAAGTATTGCCTGATATCCCTAAAGAAAGCGCTTTTAGTAAAGATGCCATGACATGGAAACTGATGGCGTTATTGCCTCAATTATTGCCAGAAGCGGAATTTGTCGCACTCAGGCACTATCTTGATCAGGATTTTGATAAACGGAAAATTCATCAATTGGCTGGGCGGGTTGCTGACCTGTTTGACCAATATCTTGTTTATCGCCCGCAATGGCTGGAAAGCTGGCAGCAAGGGCAGCTTATTGATGGTTTGAGCGATAATCAATTGTGGCAGAAAAGATTGTGGCTGGAATTAACGGAATATACCCACCAGCTACAACAACCGCAATGGCATCGGGCTAACTTGTATCGCCGTTTTATTTCGATATTGGAAAACAGTGCTGAACTTTCAGCTTGTTTACCGAAACGGGTATTTATCTGTGGTATTTCTGCTTTGCCGCCTGTTTATTTACAGGCCTTACAGGCACTGGGACAGCATATTGATATTCACCTGATGTTTACCAATCCATGTAAATATTATTGGGGAGATATTCAGAATTATGCTTTTCTGGCAAAACTGAGCAGCCGTAAACCGCGTCATTATAAAAACAAGCAGGAACTGGAATATTTTAAAGATCCTGGCAATGCTCAATCACTGTTTAACGATGAAGGTGAACAGGATATCAGTAATCCCTTGTTGGCGTCATGGGGGCGATTAGGGCGTGATAATCTTTATTTACTGTCGCAGCTTGAGCAAAGTTCTGATGTTCACGCTTTTGTCGAATTAGAGCAAGACAACGTGTTACATCAGCTCCAAAGGGATATTCTCTATCTGGAGGATCATGCCCAGATTGGCTCAACAAAAGAAACATTTGAAAATAGCCTGCAAAAACGGTTGGTTAATCCTGCGGATCGTTCTTTGTCTTTCCATGTTTGCCATAGCCCTCAACGGGAAGTGGAAGTTTTACAGGATCAACTTTTAAGGTTACTGGAAGATAATCCATCACTGACGCCAAGGGATATTATTGTGATGGTCGCGGATATTGACAGTTATACTCCCTATGTTCAGGCGGTATTTGGTAATGTCTCTGCTGAACGTTATATTCCATTCGCAATTTCTGATCGTAAAGCCCGTCAGGCGCATTCAATTTTACAGGTATTTATTACACTGCTTGATTTACCTCAAAGCCGTTTTACAACTGAGCAGGTTTTAGCATTACTGGAAGTGCCGGCACTGGCGAATAAATTTGAAATTCATGAAGATGGTTTACGTTTATTAAGGCGTTGGGTTGAAGAATCCGGTGTTCGCTGGGGGCTGGATGACGACAATGTGGAAGAGTTGTCCTTGCCGGTGACGGGCCAGCATACATGGCGTTTTGGACTGACCAGAATGTTGTTGGGTTATGCCATGGATAGTCGTTCAGGTCCTTGGAAAGAGGTATTGCCTTATGATGAATCCAGCGGTTTAGCGGCGGAACTTGCCGGTCAATTAGCTGAGTTTTTAATGCAATTGAGTTACTGGCGCAAAATTCTGGGTGAGAATCAGACGTTAATGGGGTGGTTACCTGTCTGCCAGCAATTGCTGGAGGCATTTTTCGTCGCAGACAGTGAAACTGAATTAGTACTGGCAATGATAGAGCAGCAGTGGCAGAAAGTGATAGGTAATGGCCTGAATGCCCACTATCAAGAAATCGTGCCACTGGTTCTGTTGCGGGATGAATTGGCGATCCGGTTTGATGATGAAAAAATAAGTCAGCGTTTTCTCGCTGGATCTGTCAACTTTTGCACTTTGATGCCAATGCGTTCTATCCCCTTTAAGGTTGTCTGTTTATTGGGAATGAATGACGGTATTTATCCCCGTTCAATTCCACCGCTTGGGTTTGACCTGATGGCAGAAAAAAGCCAAAGGGGAGACAGAAAACGGCGGGATGATGATCGTTATTTATTCCTTGAAGCGCTGATATCCGCTGAACAGTTTCTTTATATTAGTTACATTGGTAAATCCATGCGTGATGATACGCAATGCAATCCTTCAGTGCTGGTTAATGAATTGCTGGATTATGTTTGCCAGAGTTTCTGCTTACCAAGCAATGAAAAACTGAACGTTGATGAAAGTGCCGCTAATATCAGAAAACATCTGTTGTCTCTTCATGCCCGGGTTCCATTTGCGCCGGAAAACTTTATACCGGGCAGTTATCAGCAAAGTTATGCAGGAGAGTGGTTACCGGCCGCGACTGAGCAAGGTGCTGCATATTCTGAATTTTGTCAGCCTGTCGAAACGGAACACATTCGGGAAATTACACTTGATGATTTAATCCGCTTTTACCGTCATCCCGTTCGGTTTTTTTTCCAGCGTTGTCTGAAAATAAATTTTGTCATTGAAGAAACGGAGTTACCTGAGGAAGAACCTTTTGTTTTGGATAACCTTCAACGTTATCAATTTAATCAGCTATTGTTGAATACACTCATTGAACAACAATCGCCTGAACCGCTATTCAACCGACTTCGTGCGGCTGGAGGATTGCCTTTTGGTGCTTTTGGTGAAGTTTATTGGTTGAAGCAGCAAAAAGAGATGCAACCACTGGCGGATAAAATTCGTGAACAACAAATAGAGACTTTCTCTGTCGATTTACATCATGATTTAGGGCAAGTCATTCTGACAGGACGAATTAATAAGGTGCAACCGGATGGTTTGCTACGTTGGCGGCCGGCTAGTCTGACAGCAAATGATGGTATGCAGTTGTGGATTGAACATCTGGCTTACTGTCTTGCTGGTGGTAAGGGGGAAAGCCGCAGTTATGGACGCGATAACAGCGAATGGTGTTTTGCCCCTGTTCCGTCAGAACAAGCGAAAGATTATCTGAGTCAATTGCTTGAAGGTTATCAGCGCGGAAGATCAGTACCTTTGCCCTTGTTTTGTAAAAGTGGTTGGGTGTGGCTTTCAACATGTATGAATAAAGAAACGGGTGAGATTGACAGCAGTGATGAAATTCAGTCAAAAGCTGAAAGCCAGCTATTGAAAGCATGGCTTGGGGAGCAAGGGCGCAAAGGGGAAGGTGACGATCCTTATGTTCAGCGGGCTTTCAGGCAAGCTGATAAATCATTTTTAGCAAAACTTAAACAGGAAGCGCTCAGTTATTTGTTACCGATAGCGCGATATCAGAACACATAGGGAGAATATCCGATAATGCATAAACATCTTATCCGCATGATTGCTGTGATGTTCCTGCTTTTTTGGGGAACGGCAGGTTATGCGCAAATGCAACAGTGGCAGCCACTGCAAGAGACAATTTATAAAAGCGAAAATGATCACCGTCAGTATCAGGGGATCAAATTAGCAAACAATATGACGGTCTTGCTGGTGTCTGACGAGAAGGCGACAAAATCTCTGGCAGCGATATCGATTCCGGTTGGTAGTATGGAAAACCCTGACAGCCAGCTTGGGCTTGCACATTATCTGGAACATATGGTTCTGATGGGATCTGCGCGCTACCCACAGTCGGGTAGTTTATCTGAGTTTTTACAAAAACACGGCGGTAGCTATAATGCCAGCACTGCCTCTTACCGTACGGCTTTCTATCTTGAAGTAGAAAATGAAGCGTTAGCTGATGCCACAGATCGTCTGGCTGATGCACTGGCTGAACCTCTGCTAGACCCGGTAAACGCAGATCGGGAGCGGAACGCCGTCAATGCGGAACTGACAATGGCGCGTTCTCGTGATGGGATGCGGGTTGCTCAAATACGCTCAGAAACCTTGAACCCTAAGCATCCAAATGCCCGTTTTTCTGGTGGTAATCTGGAAACGCTGAAAGATAAACCGGGGAGTCAATTACAAGCAGAACTGGTGGGGTTCTATCGGCACTATTATTCAGCCAATCTGATGAAAGGTGTCATTTACGGTAATCAGCCTATTGATAAACTGGCTCAAATTGCTGTTGATACTTTTGGTCGGATACCGGACAAAAAAGCGAGAGTGCCGGCGATTACCGTCCCAGCAGTAACGGAAAAAGAGAAAGGAATTATTATCCATTATGTTCCTGCTCAACCGCAAAAAGCGTTGCAACTGGAGTTCAGTATTGACAATAACAGTGCTGATTTTCGCAGTAAAACGGATGAATATCTCGGTTATATCATAGGCAACCGTAGCCTGAATACATTATCAGACTGGCTGCAATCTCAGGGGCTGGCAGAAAGTATCAACGCAGGTGCGGCACCGATGATTGACCGCAATAAAGGCATCTTTTTTATCTATGTGACGTTGACAGACAAAGGACTTGAGCAGCGTGATCAGGTTGTTGCGGCTATTTTTGCTTATATTAATTTGTTAAAACAAAAAGGCATTCAGAAAAGCTATTTTGATGAGATTGCTAAGGTTTTGAAGCTCTCTTTCCAATATGGTTCTGTTGTTCGTGATATGCATTATATCGAATGGTTATCGGATGCTATGCTGCGGGTTCCTGTTGCCAATGTACTGAATTCTGGCTATGTGGCTGATGATTATAATCCGAAAGCAATTGCCAATCGGCTTGCTGAGTTGACGCCTGAAAATGCCCGTATCTGGTATATCAGCCCAAAAGAGCCGCACAATAAACAGGCTTACTTTGTTCAGGCACCTTATCAGGTTGATCGAATCACATCACAGCAGCAGTCAAAATGGCAGCAGTTAGAGGAACAGATGAACTTTTCTCTGCCAGCGCCAAATCCTTATATTCCTGACGACTTGAAACTGATAAAAGCAGGTAAAAGTCAGAAGCATCCTGAGATGATTCTTGAACAGCAGAATCTCCGTTTGTTCTATATGCCGAGCCAATATTTTGCTGATGAACCTAAAGCCAGCATCCTTCTTGATTTGCGCCATGCGGAAAGTCTGAATAGTGCCCGCAAGCAGGTAACTGGCTCTTTGCTTGATTATTTGACAGGGCTTTCCCTTGACCAGCTTGGTTATCAAGCTTCCGTTGCAGGAATGAGTATCTCCAGTGGTGCATCGCAAGGATTGCAATTAGGCGTCAGTGGCTACACTCAGAATCTGCCGCAACTCTTAACCTCTTTAATCAGTAATTACACGGCATTTACGCCAACCGAGAGTCAACTGGAACAAGCTAAATCCTGGTATCGTGAACAGATCGAGGTTTCTAATAACGGTAAAGCTTATGAAATGGCTATGCAGCCATTGAAGCGCCTTTCTGGGGTGCCTTACACTGAACAATCTGTTCGATTGAAAGAGCTGGAAACCATCACTGTTCAGGATATTGTTGAGTATCGTCATGAGATGATCAAAAACGCTGCTTTGCAGATGATGATCATTGGAAACCTGACCGAACAACAGAGCAAAGTTATTGCTGAATCGGCCCATCATCAACTGGCGAATCAAGGAAATTACTGGTGGAGTGGGAACAAGGTGGTGATTGATAAAAATTACCCGGTTAATTTCCAGCGTACTGGTAGCAGTACTGACGGTGCTTTAGCCGAAGTTTATATCCCGACGGGGTATGACCGCATAGAAGGTTATGTTTATTCAAGTTTGTTGAGCAATATGCTTCAGCCTTGGTTCTATGAACAGCTAAGGACAACGGAACAATTGGGGTATGCGGTGTTTGCTTTCAATACCAGTGTCGGGGAGCAGTGGGGGTTGGGTTTCCTGCTGCAAAGTAACAGTAAACAACCAAAAGACTTGAATCAGCGTTATCTGGATTTCTATCAGAAAGCCGCAGGTAAACTGAATGCGATGTCTCAAACTGATTTTGAGCAGTACAAAAATGCGCTGATTAATGAAAGGCAGCAGCCGCCACAAACTTTCTATGCTGAGGTTGCCCGTTTCTCTGGTGATTTTAGCCGCAATAACTTTAGTTTTGATAGCCGAGATAAAATGCTTGAGGTACTAAAGAAAACTACACAGAAGCAACTAATTAATTTCTATCGGGATGCGGTAATCAAACATCGTGGACTGTCATTGATTTCCCAAGTGATTGGCAAATTAGCAAACCCAGATGGGTATGCGAAATTGAAAGGTTGGAAAACCTATCATAATGTCACTGAACTTCAAAAACAGTTACCTGTTGAGGTAAGAGTTCAGTGAGTACAGAGATATCTGTCCATAGGCTTAATGCATTAACTCTGCCGCTGAATGGTCAGCGGCTGATCGAAGCTTCTGCCGGGACGGGTAAAACCTACACCATTGGCATTTTATATCTCCGTTTGCTACTTGGATTGGGGAAAGATGCCGCTTTTCCACGGTCTTTAAGTGTGGAAGAAATTCTGGTGGTGACGTTTACGGAAGCCGCAACAGATGAGTTGCGTGGCCGTATCCGTGAAAATATTCATAAACTTCGCCTGGCTTGTATTCGAAGCGAAGTAGAAGGCGCAGAAACCGACTATCAACAGCTATTGGATGAAATCCCGGATAAAGAGCAAGCGGCTCTCTGGTTGTTGGCAGCCGAGCGGCAGATGGATGAAGCCGCGATTTATACCATTCATGGTTTCTGTCAGAGAATGTTGGCACATAATGCTTTTGAATCTGGGATTTTGTTTGAACAGACATTAATTCAGGATCAACATCCATTGGAAAAACAAGGGGGTGCTGATTTCTGGCGCCGTTACTGTTATCCATTGCCGTTGTCAATGGCAATGGTCATCAGCCAGGAATGGAGTGGGCCGGAAGCGCTGTTATCTGAGTTACACCCTTATTTACAAGGGGATATGCCACATATTGTTGATGCGCCAGACAGTAATGAAACTCTGTTAAGCCGCCATGAGAAGATTATCCAGTTGATCAGTGGTGTTAAATGCCAATGGAACGAAGTTGCTGGAGAATTGCATGATTTGATTGCGGGTTCTGGTGTAGATAAGAGAAGTTATAGTAGTAAGCATTTACCAAATTGGCTGAACAGAGTCACTGATTGGGCTCAGGAGCCTACAGAGGATTATCAGTTACCAAAAGAGTTGGAGAAATTCCGGCAGTCGGTATTAGCAGAAAAGACAAAAAAAGGCGATGTCCCTGAGCATTCACTTTTTGTGGTTATCGATGATTTATACCAGCAACCACTGACTTTACGTGATTTGATTATCTCCAGAGCGATTATTGAAATTCGCCAATCAATCTGCCGGGAAAAATTGATACGTGGTCAGATGGGGTTTGATGATTTACTAACCCGTCTTGATGATGCTTTGAAAGGCCCGGGCTGTGATTTGCTTGCTCAAACTATCCGCCAGCGCTATCCGGTTGCGTTGATTGATGAGTTTCAGGATACCGATCCACAGCAATACCGGATTTTCCATACTATCTATGGCGATCAGCCTGAAAATGGGTTGCTATTTATCGGCGACCCTAAGCAGGCTATTTATGCATTTCGTGGTGCAGATATTTTCACTTATATTCGTGCCCGCTCTCAGGTCCGTGCTCACTATACTCTGGAGACAAACTGGCGCTCTGCCTGCTCAATGGTACAGGCAATAAACAAGTTGTTTATGCGTTCAGAAAATCCATTTTTGTTTGAACAAATCCCTTTTATTGAAGTTGCTGCGGCAGAGAAAAACCGGGGACTTTCTTTTAGCTATGACGGTCAAGAGCAGGCAGCGTTGAATTTCTGGTTACAGCCAGGAGAAGGTATTTCTACCGGAGATTATGAACAAACGATGTCACGGCTTTGCGCTGCGCAAATTCGTGATTGGTTGCAGGCTGGCAGTGAAGGACGTGCTTTGTTACATAAGGGAGATGATTCCCGGCCTGTGGCTGCTGCCGACATTACTGTTTTGGTACGTAGCAGAAAGGAAGCCATACTGATCCGTCATGCGCTTAACTTGTTATCTATTCCTTCTGTATTTCTTTCTAACCGGGAAAGTGTATTTGATACCGCAGAAGCAAAGGATATTCTTTGGCTACTGCAAGCTGTGTTATCGCCAGAGAAAGAACGCGTTCTGAGAAGTGCGCTTGCCAGTGGTTTGTTTGGTTTGACCGCTCGTCAGATAGACAAGTTGAATCATGATGAAAAGGCGTGGGATCAGTTAGTTGATGAATTTGATGGTTATTTCCGCCTGTGGCAACGCCGTGGTGTATTACCTATGTTAAGGGCGGTAATAGCAAACCATCATATTGCTGAAAATTTACTTGTCAGTTATGAGGGTGAACGGCGTTTGATCGATGTGATGCATATTGGTGAGTTATTACAGGCGATATCTTTACAACTCGACAGTGAACATGCAGTTACTCGTTGGCTGGCTCAACAAATATCTCATCCTGATCCTCAGTCGGAAAACCAGCAAATGCGGCTGGAAAGCGATCGCCATTTGGTACAAATCTGTACTATCCATAAATCCAAAGGATTGGAATATCCGTTGGTATGGTTGCCATTTGTTTGTAATTTCAGGGCGCAGAAACAGGCGATATATCATGATCGTACAAGTTTTGATGCTTGCCTTGATATTTTTCCTGATGAGGAAACGATCAAACTGGCAGAACAAGAGCGGCTAGCAGAAGATTTGCGTTTGCTCTATGTTGCATTGACGCGCTCTGTTTACCATTGCAGTGTCGGTGTGGCTCCACTGATAAAAGGCAATAAGAAAAAGGCCGGAGATACCGATCTGCATCAGTGTGCCCTGGGTTACCTGCTCCAAAAGGGAGTTAAAGGTGATGCTGATTTTCTAGCGACATGTCTTAAAGAATTAAACGGGGATGGAATTATTGTCTCCTCAATCAGTGATACTGATGATAGTCCATGGAAATCACAAAGCCAAAATGATTTATTGCTGTCGGCAAGGCAGTTTAATCGCAGGATTCAGGATGATTGGCGTATCACCAGTTATTCTGGTTTACAAAACTCTGCTGTTCACCATGGCAATACTTCCCCCCGTATTGCTGGGGAAGAGTCTATTGAGGTCATTGTTCAGTCTATCGCGCCAAAGTTGGATGTTGATGCCAGTGGTGAAAAACAAATAGCAGAACAACCTGAAATGACACCACATACGTTTCCACGGGGAGCCTCTGCGGGGACTTTTTTGCACTCTATTCTGGAAGAGCTTGATTTCAGCCAATTGCCCGATGAGAAATGGTTGGCAGAACAACTGAAATCGGCCGGGTTTGATGAACACTGGAGTGGGGTATTACAACAGTGGATGGCAGATATTTTTACGACGCCATTGAGTGATGACGGTATACAGCTTGCAGAAATTCCGCTTCATCACCAACAGGATGAAATGCAGTTTTATCTGCCGGTTGAACAACTTTTGCGATCTCAGGAGCTGGATACGGTGATGCGTCGTTACGACCCTGTTTCTGCCCGCTGCCCACAATTGGAATTTCAGCAGGTGAAAGGGATGCTGAAAGGGTTTATTGATTTGGTCTTCTGTTGGCAAGGCAGGTTTTATGTATTGGATTACAAATCAAACTGGTTGGGCGAGGGGAGTCAGGCTTACACCCGCGAAGCGATGGAAACAGCCATGATTGAGCATCGTTATGATCTGCAATACCAGCTTTATACACTGGCATTGCATCGTTACTTGCGCCACAGGCTAGTTAATTATGATTACCAACACCATTTTGGCGGTGTGATTTATCTGTTTCTGAGGGGAATAGATAAACAACAGCCGGGGAATGGTATTTTCAGCTGCCGTCCTGCGGCTGAATTTGTGGATGCTTTGGATCTGCTTTTTCGTGGTAATGAACAGCCGGATAAAGAGAGAAATTGATGATTTCGTTATTACGACAGGCAGTAGACCTCAGGCTCCTGCGCTCATTGGATTTACAGTTTGCTCATACGTTGATTGAGGATGAAGATCCTGTTCTGTTGTTGGTAATGGCGTTGTTGAGTGCTGAAACAGGTACCGGCCATGTTTGCCTGCCTGTTAACCGGATAACACCTGAACATTTTTTTGATGGGCGACATCGTGAATTTGCGGAGCAGTTATGGCAAATTGCGGGAAAACCTGATGAGCAAAGTTTACTTGCGGCACTGGAAAACTGTGCTGCCGTCAGTAGTGGTTTTCAACCAACGCCTGTTGTGCTTTCGCATGATCGACTCTATTTGCAGAGGATGTGGCAAAGTGAATGCCAGGTGGCCGCTTTTTTCTCGGCTAATCAATCAGCAGATAGTATTCAGGAAGAGCAACTGAGAACTATTCTGGATGAATTATTCATTCTGTCTGATCTGTCTGATGAAGCAGTGGACTGGCAAAGGGTGGCTGCGGCTGTAGCAGTGACTAGCAGAGTTTCGGTTATCTCTGGCGGGCCGGGAACTGGAAAAACGACAACTGTTGCTAAGTTATTGGCTGCCTTAATCAAACTTAATCCTGATAAAAAGCCGGTTATCCAACTGGCGGCTCCGACGGGAAAAGCGGCTGCCAGATTAACTGAATCTCTTAACAGTGTCGTTAGAAAATTGCCTCTGACAGAGAAACAGTTTGAATCTATGCCAGATCAGGCGCAGACGATTCATCGGTTGTTGGGAGCTCAACCTGATAGCCAGCGATTGCGCTATGACCGGGATAACCCACTGAATCTGGATGTGCTGGTGGTGGATGAAGCTTCAATGGTGGATTTACCCATGATAGCCAGGTTGATTGATGCATTGCCACCCAAGGCGAAAATCGTTTTGCTTGGTGACCGTGATCAATTGGCGTCAGTGGAAGCTGGAGCTGTGTTGGGCGATATTTGTCGTTTTGCTGAACTGGGATACAGCGCTGTGAGAGCAGAACAGTTAAGTCGGTTGACGGGATGCCATTTGATTGCAGGCGCTCAGGAAAACGCTCCAGAGGTTCGTGATCGTCTGTGCTTGTTGCGCAAAAGTTACCGCTTTGATGCAAATTCGGGAATTGGGCAACTTGCTGCGGCAGTTAATCAGGGAAAGAGCCGGGAAGCTCTGTCTATTCTGCAACAGTCATTGGATGATATCTGTTTTTGCCCGTTATCTGGGGACGAAGATTATCAGCGGTTGCTGACAGAAACGGTATCGGGTTACCACTCTTATTTGCAACGGGTGGCAAAGCAAGCATCTGCTAGAGAGATTCTGGCTGAATTTAATCGCTATCGCCTGTTGTGTGCACTCAGAGAAGGGCCATTCGGTGTTAGTGGGCTTAACCAGCGAATAGAACAGCTATTGCATCGTCAGGGACTGATCCGTCTCCCAGCCGGGATTTTCAGCCGTGGTTATGCAGGCCGGCCAGTCATGATTGCCCGTAATGACAGTACACTGGGACTGTTTAATGGTGATATCGGTATTATGCTCAGAGACGAAAATAATGAGTTGCGTGCGTATTTTCAATTGCCTGATGGACAGATTAAAGGGATTCAGCCGAGTCGTTTGCCACAGCATGAAACCGCGTATGTGATGACAGTACACAAATCCCAGGGTTCAGAATTTGAGCATACGGCTTTGGTACTGCCAACCCAATTTGTACCGGTTGTCAGCCGGGAACTGGTTTATACGGCAATGACTAGGGCCAGAGAAAAACTGACTCTTTATGCGCATGAAGCGGTATTGCGTCAGGCTATTCAGATGCCAACTCAAAGGCGAAGCGGGCTGGCTGAACGGCTTGGTCAGCAGGTGGATTAGCTAGAAACGTCGGTCTTTGGTGATGGCCTCGGATCAGGGGAAGGGTTGTCACTGTTTCCTATTGTTGGCAAAAACCGCCGTAAACCCTTGCCCAGCGCGGGCGGGGAGATAAGGCGAAAAGCCCAAAGGGCTTTAGGTCTGGCTACTCCAACGTATCCTGACTGAATTGATATCTGCCTATAAAACAGGCTAAAATGAATTCACTTTAATCAATGAGCGCTGAATATGTTAAGAGCGACCAAAGTCCGCATCTACCCAACACCCGAACAGGCCGGGTGTTATCACCCGCGCCGATTTTCAACACAAGCTCTCTCGAACAATGGTTGACGAAAACCAAGCGATCATTGTTGAGACGCTAAAATCGGCCAACATGATGAAGGATCACCGCATTGCTCGCGCTATCGGGGATGCGGGCTGGCATGGCTTCATCAAGAAACTGGAATACAAAGCCGCAGCGGCGGGCGTCCATCTGGTCAAACTGGATCAGTGGTTCGCCAGTTCGAAAACCTGTCATTGCTGCGGTCACAAAATGCCGGAAATGCCGCTGAGTAAGCGTATCTGGCAATGCCCTTTCTGTCGAGTCGAACATGACCGTGATATCAATGCGGCGATCAACATACAGCGCAAGGGCATAACAGAATTACAGGCGGCGGGACACGTCGTTTCTGCCCACGGAGGCCAGCGTCAATCCGTCATAAAGACGGTGGCGGCCTGAGAAGTGGGAAGCCTCGCCGTTTTTTACGGCGGGGAGCAGTCACAGAATGTACGGACGAAAGAAGCCAATGAAGTAGGCCAGAAACTCTCAGCTCTAGTCATGTTTATTCGCGAACATGATGCGCAGAGTCGTTTGGTCAATACGATTGAAGATACAATGCGCATTGTGTCAGAAGCGCGTATTAAGCGGACTGAAATCGAGAAAGAACTGCCCTCCATGGAAGATAATTTACGTCAGCGTTTAACCGTAGCAGCTAATGCGCAATATTAATCATCTCATTAGATGCCCTCCTGACATTCATGAAATTACGCACGAACTTTGGTGCCCGCCCGCCCGCTCAGGCTCAGTCCGAGCATATCGTGTAATACCAGCACTTGACCGTCAGTTCCCATATCCGCTCCGATCCCGATGACCGGAACTGTGACGGCTTCACTGAGCGCCTTGCCGAGTGATGCCGGCACAGCCTCAACCAGAATCATGGCTGCGCCGGCCTGAACTGTGCAGCACCTACTCCGGTGAGGCATCGGTCATGAAGGAAAGATCAGCAATAATGGCGCTGCTGCCGTAGCCGCGCTTCACGCTGGCTGTATAAGCGAAAGTCGCGTCGTAGCAGATCAGCATGGCCATTTTTTCGCCTCTCTGTTTCATCGTCTTCCGTTGAGTGATTGTGATATCAGACATTTGTTACATTCTCAGATGAATTGCTCTGCCAGTAAGACTACAGCGATGATAATCATCACGGCGCCGGATACCCGGCTGACAATGTGCGCAGCTTGTGGGCGGGTCTTCAAGACTGCCCGGGAGCTATACCCGACAATCAGATAAACTATGCTACAACTTAAAATGTGAAGCAGACCCAGTGCAATAATTTGTACAGGGATCGGCCAGGCGGCTGTCGGATCGGTGAACTGTGGCAACAGTGCTAAGAATAGCAGGAAGACTTTCGGGTTTAGGCCACTGACACAGAGTCCTTTTATCACCCACTGGGATCTGGAACCTATCTCCCGCTCATTGCTTGCTGTAGGTACGCAAGGATGACGGGTCATGTTAATGCCAAGCCATAGCAGGTAACCCGCTCCGGCTACAATTAACACGGTCAGAGCAGCGGGTGTACCAGCAACAAGCGCCCCTATGCCAGCTGCCACGACAATTGTTACAATGAAGTGTCCGCACAGTAGTCCCGTGACCGCAGGAAGCACTGCACGACCGTGCATACCAGCAGAGATGGCGTAAGCCCAGTCTGCTCCTGGAGTGATGATAAATAGAACGGACACAGCCCAGAATGCAACAAACAGACTTAACTCCATAGTTTTGCCCTCCAATCAGATTGCAGGGTTACAGCTGCTCCAGCCACAAATTGTAGTGTCTTCCCGTCTGAAAGATTCCTGCAACATGAATAGATACACATTTATTTCCACCTTCATTATGCTCATTTCCGGATTACCCTTCTTGATGAAAAGTATCGGTACATCCGGGCCGTTTACGTCAGTGGAAAGAATATCCTTCTGTTGTTAAAATGTGCTTCCAATTTTGATTGTTTTGATGCAGATAAAAGAGAAATTCTTCCAAATGGACAAGATTGATCGCAAGATTCTTGCTGAGCTACAGGCGGATGGCCGTCTTTCCGTGACCGACCTTGCTGAACGGGTAGGTCTCAGCCTTTCACCGTGTCATCGTCGGGTACGGTCACTGGAACAATCAGGGGTTATCAGAGGCTATCGTGCTCATCTTGATCCCAGCAGCCTTGGCTTTAACTTTTCCGCGATTGTATTCGTAACCTTGCGTGAGGGGGACAAGTTGGCAATCAGGTCATTTGAAGATGCCGTCACGGAAATACCGCAGATTATCCTAGCGCAAAGGCTTTTCGGTGATCCTGACTATCTCATGCACATCGTTACGCTTGATCTGCCGGCTTTTCAGAAGCTCTATGACGAACGGTTGTCTGGCATGCCCGGTGTTCAGCGGCTCATATCTACACTTGTCATGAAAACCGTTATTCAGGATCGCTCTCTTCCGTTGACATAGGATATTTAAATTAGCGATATGCCGCTCTGTTGGTTTGCTTTGAGCGGCGATTAAGCGCGTTCCATATTCGCTTATATTTTTTTATGCTGATTAGTAGGAAATACAAAGTTGCTCATCCGAAATATATTTATGATTAGTGGTGAAAATTATTTTAAATATTTTCTTATATGGAAATAAATACCGATATTAATGCGCTATTAAGCTTGCTAACTATTGTTTTTATCGATGCCACTGCATGTGTCTAATCCACCCTTTATTAATCAATAAGCTTGAAATGTTTTAAAAGCTATTTTCCATATAATGGAAAAATAGAGCTTCATAAAATATGTGTGTTATTTATATTTTCCATCTTTTCCGTCGAAATTTCTCTCCCGCTGATATAGGATGGGAGAGAAATTTTGATGGGGCGTTAGCCCGTATAGTGTTTCACAACGTCGAGCATTGTCACATAAACCTGCAAAATGAAAACGAAACTCAGGAACGGACTTTTGTTGCCTGCCTCTCATACTGGTGAAAAGCGGCATAGCGGGAGCGGTTGAGGAGGTATTTCTGCATTGAAAATAACCACCCGGTCTGTAATATTGCGGCAATATGATAGGATACCCTGAATTAATATGCTCATTCTGAAAGCCTACACATTCCGACTGGAACTGACGGAACTCGTACTTGTCAACGCGAAGACTCACTTGGGGTTCTGGCTTTAAGGTAAGAAAATAAAACGTATGACTGCAAAATTTGAACGATTGCAACAGCTTGCCCGGCACATTGATTTCTCGGCTCTTATTCCCCCTTTGGTGGCGCTTCCTGCCAATGAAGCGCTTGCTATCACAGAGGGTTCTCCATGTGCTGATGCTACGCTGTTGCGCACTATTTACAGTAAGCATATTACAGCGCGTCACGATTGGATTAAACAAGTAGAGGAAGTATGTGGCCCGCCCCCCTGGATTGTTCGTAGTGCAGGTCTGGAGGACGGTGCAATTTTCGTCAATGCGGGGGGCTATATCAGTGTAATTTGCCATCACATAGCGGATTTTGCCGATACTGTTGCAGCAGTTACTTTTAGTGGATTTGACCCTCAGGCTGTTGCACAACAACGGCTAATGAATCCTAATTATCAACCGCAGCCAATTGCCTGTTTTGTTCAGCGATTGATTGAAGGTATCCCTCCTCAGGTAGAACCCTTGCAGGCACCCTATCTGACCGCTGATGTATGTCATGGTTTGTATGAAATTATCATGCAGTTGCATCAACATTTTTCTGAAGTCGCATTAGATACTGAATGGGTATTGGAAACAGATCATGGTCTGGTATCGGCCACTGGGCTGACCTTGGCCGCCTCTGATGGCATCCGGGGAGAACTGGCGTTTGGTTTTGGCTTTGCGTCGGCGCAATCACCCGGTTCAAGGGCAAACTCGGTCGCTTATCATTGGCCGACATTAGCCGCTCCCTTGTGGTATGGCACACAATTACGTCAAGTGCACGTAGATAAACTTTGGTTGGTACAGGTGCGTCCAGCGCCTGGTTACACGCTTGAACGTCGTGTTCAACGGTTAACAGCCGAGGTACGAACCGAGCTGATGCGTTGTATGCGGGTTGTCCCGGTGACAGCACTATTGCATCCTTCAGCGCCCTCTTTAGGTAGCTTCCTTTCTGCATCGACATTGGACGATGCCTGGTCTCGTTACCTGCATCTTTCCCCGTCTGTGCAAGCGGCGCTTGCCGCTGTCTTCGTTGAATCTGGAGTGGCTAGTGAACACGCAGGCATCATGTTCCGCCAACAAAATTTACCGGTTTTTCTTACCCAACTAACGGATCTACCCTCTGTTCTCTGGGTCGTCATTGATAGTATGGGGGAACTGGCTTACTTTAGTGCGCAAAAGCCGCTTATCGAACTGAAAACGGAAGCCGCCGAATCGGTTAATTTGCCTGCCTCAGTACAACGTGTGTTTGACGACAGTGAATCCCTGCCAGTAGCGGAACTTACCTCTCAGTGCATGACCGATCTTTTACAAAATGCGTTGACCGGTTTACCTGCGCTGACGGAAAAAAGTTATACCACACTTAAACAGCGCACGATTTTCCCAACAGACACTTGGCTACAAAGTGGTAATGCTGTTCGGAGTCCCAGTTTGACAGGTTGGCTTCTCGCACAGGTAGGCGAGAGAGTCACTGAGTTTATCCCCTCTGATGGGCTGACAACTGACGCAACAGCAGATTATCTTTGCGCTCTCACCGCCAAAAGCAGTCCGCAATCCGCGTTATCGCGCTTATGTAAGGCCATCCCAACACTTGCAGACAGGATCACCCAACTGAATGATCTGCGTCTACTGATGCAGTTAATCAAAGCTGAAGCATGGATTGAAAAATTACCATTCATCCGATTAGCCCCATGGGTTGATGCTGCGATAATCGCACCGTATGGTGATGCGCGTTTGTTGCTGGAATGTATACTCCATGTACTCGCCGATACAGAAATTCTGCCCATTTACGAAAATACTGATCGGCTAAACATTGTACATTCCCTAGTCGGTGCAGCAGAGTCTGGGCTTTCTCCGGCTTCGCTATTAGAGGTAATGCATCACAGCCAACTAGCACCGACTGCGCTGGCTAGCTTGGTATGTGCACCCAAAGCATTTGCCGCCTACCTGGCTTTTTTGACTCCGCTGAAACGTTTTAAGGCTGCCGCTGCACTGGCTGGAGCCCGCGAAGTAGCCGATTTACTGCAAGCCACCGCTAACCTAATGGAAACTTTACATAAAGCAAATTTACTAACATTGAAGGGACTCTGTCGTATTGATTTGGTGGATACTTATGATCAGGTGCTTAAAGCGGTATTAACCGATGTGGTAGATCGGTGTGATCCCATCACACATCAGCGTTACCTGGATTTGCTAAGTGGTTGGATTGCATTTGCTCAACTGTCGATTCTTTCTGCGGAGGAGGAGGCGGCATTGCTCTCTTTCTTAAGATGGATAGAGCGTGCTCGTCATCAATCCCTGCCAGACAATTTTTTGCTTGAGTTAAAAGAAGACATGGTGGAATGTTTGGGCGACGACTTCTTACGCTGGCAAGTTTTCATACCCATTGCTGGCAATATGGCTCCTGATCAACTCCCTATAGAAAATGCGCATCAACTACACAATCTCTTACATCAGTGGATGTTGGCTCGTTTCCGAACCGGATCAGGGGCTGAACTGCCAGCCTCCTTACGCAAACTGATAAATATCGCAGATGGATTTGGTGATGCACGCTCTTGTTTGCTGAGGTTAACGCGGAACATTCTGGAGATTTCACTCCCCTTTGTAGTACATAAGGCCAGTTTCCTCTTTAATGAGAAGGAGCTGATCGTTGAATTTGCCGAACTACCGAATGCGCCGGAAGGGGACATTGGTCGTTTACATGTATTCGAAGCGTTGGCATTGCGTATTGTCGAGTGGGAACCTATATGGCGAGTATCACTGAATCGAGTTTGTCAGTTAGGCACCTGGACACTTTTCTTGCGCATGCGGCGTACCGATGATGCACATTGGCAAGCTGATGATCTAAATCAGCTGGTGTTTTGGTTACGAGTGTTGTTCGATACAGCTTACGACTTTTCATATGTTCCTAACGATGAAGTTTCACATGTGTATGAAATGGTTGGTCATTCTCCCTGGAATGAACTGTTTCGTGCTTATGTTAATTACCGGGCAATGGTTGATTTCTCCATTCAACGTATCACAGTCTATTCATTGCCTTTTGCCACAACGCTAGCAGCACTTTGCCTGAATCAGTCTGTACGTGATGAGATAACTGGAGCTTGTATTGCCGGTTTTGAAGGTGCCTGGAAAAGCTTTCACTGTATTGTTGAAAAATTGGAGAAAATAGAAGCTGACCAAAACCAGTGGGTGGTTCTTCACACCACAGCAGGGCAACTGGGATTGCTGCTTGCAGCGATGTGGCCAGAACAGACACTGAATCGAATGGTACAAGCGCCGTTATCACCGGTTGCCGCTGAACGAATAGGCGTAAGTCTGTTACATCGTCGTGACCTGGCGGCCACATTGCAACAACTGATTGCAGTGCCGGAAAATGTGGCTTTGCGCGATTTGGTTTTACACCATGTTCCTGAAATAGCGGTGAATGCAGACTCTGTCTCTACAATTGCAGATGAAGTCATAGGTTGGCAAAGTAAATTTAAGCGCTGCAAGGAATATCTGCTTGCTTATCATGCTAATTTACTTTCTGACAACCAATGCCAGCAATGCGTCAAACAGCTAGGGCTGGTGCCCTATGGCATAACAGAGGAAATTGAAACCTATATTCAACGTGCTCTGGTTCACACAGAAGCAGAGAAGAGAGGCCGTTTTAAATTGGCGGAAGTTGACCCTATTGCTATTATTCGTGCCATTGCATGCACAACGTCTGACTCAAGCGTGTTTCAATGCGAATCAGGATGTCTGTCATGCAGAAAGATTTTGGCAGAAATCATGTCAATATCAGTGAATTACATTCGGCAATTGATTATCAAAATCGCCTGCGATACGACAGGTGATGATGCAGAAGAATTAATCGAGCGCGGACGGCTGGAGATCCCTCCACGCGATGCGATTGAATTTGTGGTGCGTCTGGAAGCACTGTTTGACTGCACCTTGGGATGGTTGCGATACGAGCCTTTATCAATAGAGATCGATGAGTTTTCGGCAATTGTGAGTCATGCCCTTACCGCGCGTGCATCTACTTCGTCAACATTATTTTCATCCCAAAACAGCTAGAATAGCATGACAAATTCTGAAATCCAACGTGTCGAGCTACCGTTGGAGAGTAATGCCTTGTTGCCTGAGAAAAATAGCGACTTAGTACTACAGCCGTACTTCCTTTTTTCAACAGAAGGGGCACTCATAGAAAAGCTTAATTCATACGGTTTCTCAGAGTTGTGAGTATCAAGGAAAATGCAACTTTCTGGTATCTACGGCTGTAGTATTAGATAGTGTCGTCATGAATAGATTTATGTAATAATCAATCCTCATTCCATGATTTGGTGCAGAGCTTTTTAAGTGACGAAGGACAGTATTCAGGCCAATGCCCATAACACGTGCTGTTGCTCGACATTCCATGCCATTCATGACCATATCGACTATTTGCTTATGTGTGCCGGGATGACATGCAGTATAAGTGAATGCCCGTTGCCAAGAATGACGGCAGGCTTGGCAAAGGTAACGCTAATGACCAGAACGAGAGCGTCCATTGCGGTGAACTCTTTTAACGGCACAACAAGATGAGCAGGTCACATCAATCTTTGCTATCTGAATGTTCTCTAAATAGGCATCCTATACCGGATTCAATAAATTGATGTCACGACCCAAAATCCCTCGCTATACCCACGCAATAGTCGCATGACTTTTCTCTATTGCCATATTTATACCCGTTATCTTTCAAGTTGCCTCTTTGTTGGCTGCACTCACTCACCTTGGTTACATCGTTCACTATGCTCCCGGGGATTCGTTCCCTTGCCGTCGCGATTCATCTTGAAATCCATAGGGTATATAGAAATTTTTACAAGAAAACGCAATAATCAATAATGCAAATCATATTGATTATCATTTTTATTTACATTATTGTAATGGCGTTTTCCTTCTCAGGAGCTCATACCTCTTCCTGATGAACGTTTTGTAAATTGGATTTCCGGTGCTGCCTGTAAGCAGCACAAATTAATTGTTATTAAATATTTTTATAAGGCAAATCAGACGGTGTTTGATTATGTTTAAGATAAGAAAAAAAACTTGTGATGAAAATCATCGCCAAACGCACAGGGTTTGGGTTTCAGGTGACACTGTTTTCAACACCCACGTTATATGACGGGGCGTATGCAGCTAGCGATGGGGAAAAGATCATGAGGGATGCAGCCGCGGAGCTGAAAAGCGTAACGCTACCAATGAAAAAGATTGTAGCGAAAAGTCGCGTATCAGGCACTAAAACGGCGATTCTACTTCTCAAAACACGGCAGACAATCTCCGTGGTTACTCGTGACCAGATGGATCGCCAAAGAGCGACTTTCGTATCCAACGCACTAAATTACACCAAAAGTGCCTTCACCAATTATCTATGTTCATCTAACCACAACGATGAAGTTGTAATCCACCGCCTTTGCTACATGACAAGCAATGAACTAAGAGAAAATACTTCTAATTTGAAAAGCGCATCCGTGCAGTTTAACGTCAACAACCTCACCATGTCGCCTTCTGCTGCGGAAAAGAGGCGTGTTGCCACTGCTACGGCCGCAGCATGTTCTCCACGGTCAGCTATAGCTGGTAACACTTGGTATCCGGCACAGCTGGCGGCTCGCCCTTACGCTGCCGTCAGTATTTTTCTCCCCTCAGGAAGGGGGGAAAGGCTGGCCCCTACACCAACAAGAGGAACCTGATTTTGTCTGGTATCTCCAATGACCTTCTTTCGTTGCAAGAAGATGACTTTATCTTTCTATCGCCCCACAAAAGCCTGCTCGCCCGGGGATGCCTCGCCACCTTGACACATCCCGCCGCATCTGGACATCGTGTCGAAGGCGGGTTCCAACAGAAGGTGCAACAGTTGCTTCGTCAGACTCAGCAGGCCGGAGTAGAAAATCCCATTGTCGTAGGAGCTATTCCGTTTGACAAGCGCCACCCCTGTTCGCTGTTTGTCCCACAGACCTGCTACTGGTTCGATCGCCACACCTTTAACCTCTCCGACTCTCCGGTGCAGGTGGAGGGCCAAGCTCACTGCATTCCAGATCACGATGCGTTTTGCACCATGGTGGAGAACGCCCTGAATCCGCTGCGCATCGGTGCACTGAATAAAGTGGTGCTGTCGCGCCTGCTACAGATTGAAAGCATCCCCCCGCTTAGCGCTCTGAGCTTATGGATGCAGCTCAACAGACAGAATCCGGAGAGCTACAACTTTCACTTACCGCTGGCGGATGGTATTCTGATTGGTGCTAGCCCTGAACTGCTGCTACGTAAAGAGGGCAATGTCCTGCACTCCTGTCCTCTTGCCGGCTCAGCACGGCGAGGCGACGATGATGCCAGTGACAGAAATGCCAGGGAAAAGCTGTTGGCCTCCGGAAAGGATCGCCATGAGCATCTGGTGGTCACGGAGGCTATCCGCCGCCAATTGACGGATCTCTGCTGGTCTCTGACGATCCCAGAACCCTCGCTGCTCAGTACGCCTACGCTCTGGCATCTCGCTACTGAGATTCAGGGTATAGTGTCCGATGATCGCGATAACGCGCTGTCTCTTGCCTGCCTACTTCATCCCACGCCTGCATTATGTGGCGCTCCTTATACCTCATCCCGCAACCTGATCGGCGAGCTGGAGCCATTCGACCGCGGCTGGTTTGGTGGTATTGTCGGCTGGTGTGACGCCCGAGGAGATGGGGAATGGGTTGTGGCGATCCGCTGCGGCAAAGTTCGGCCCCATCAGATTGAGTTATTCGCCGGCGCGGGCATTGTTCCGGACTCTGTTCCGGAAAACGAATGGCTGGAAACCCGCACCAAATTTAACACCATGTTGAGTGCACTTGGTTTTGCAACACAACAGGGGCAGACATTATGATTGAATTCAACCGCTGGCCCCAGGATCTGGCTAAACGTTATCGCCTGAAAGGGTACTGGATTGATCGCCCGCTGAGCGAGATTCTCGATATTCACCGCGAGAACGATGCCGTGGCACTATTCTGCGGGGAACGGTGCTGGAGTTATCGAGAGCTTAATGAAGCAGTAAACCGACTCGCCGCCTCCCTGCACCGACGCGGCGTGCGTCAGGGACAAACCGCGCTGGTGCAGCTTGGCAACGAGGCTGAGTTTTATATCGTCTTTTTTGCCTTACTGCGCCTGGGTGTGACGCCAGTTAACGCGCTTTATAGTCACCAGAGCAGCGAATTAACTGCATATGCGCACCAGATTACGCCAGAGATACTCATTGCTGATCGCCAGCATCGCCAGTTTCATGATGATGCTCTTATTGATCTTCTGGTAGCCAAGTGCCCGGAACTGAATATCGTGGTACTTCACCATGAGGGTTCAGATTCGAACCGTTCGCTTTCATGCCTGATCTCGGAAGAGCCGGGAGACTTCACGGCCACGCCAACGCCAGCGGATGAGGTCGCATTTTTCCAGCTTTCCGGTGGCAGCACTGGTACTCCCAAGCTGATTCCACGCACCCACAACGACTACTATTACAGTATCCGCGCCAGCAATCCGATCTGCGACATCAGCAGCAAAACCCGATATCTCTGCGCACTGCCGGCCGCACACAATTATCCTATGAGTTCACCGGGCGCGCTGGGCGTATTTTATGCAGGTGGTCAAGTTATCCTCGTCCCCGATCCAAGTCCGGATGGATGTTTTCCGGTCATAGCCCGCCATCAGATCAATATTGCCGCTCTGGTGCCACCTGCGGTCAGCATCTGGCTGGAATATGCCAATATCAGAGGCCACATTAATGAACTCTCCAGTCTGAAAGTGATGCAGGTCGGCGGTGCCCCTTTGGGCGAAACGCTGGCCAGACGCATTCCAGAGGAGCTGGGCTGCCAGCTCCAACAGGTATTTGGTATGGCAGAAGGTCTGGTGAACTACACCCGACTAGACGATGACGACGCGCATACTTTCACAACTCAGGGCTGCCCCATCAGTGAGGATGATGAGGTATGGGTCGCAAACCGAGAAGGCCTCCCGGTACCGTACGGAGAGCCTGGATTGCTGATGACCCGAGGTCCATACACCTTTCGGGGCTATTACCGAAGCCCAGAACATAACCAGACAGTGTTCGACAGTAACGGGTTTTATTGTTCTGGCGACGTGGTCATTCAGCTTCCCGACGGATATCTGAAAGTAGTTGGACGTGAGAAGGATCAAATAAATCGTGGCGGCGAAAAAATTGCCGCTGAAGAGGTTGAACACCTGTTGCTGCGCCACCCGGCGGTGGTGTACGCCGCATTGGTCGCTATTCCTGACTGTCTAATGGGCGAGAAAACCTGCGCCTATGTGGTAACGCGCGAACGCGAATCCGTGAAATCAGCCGTGCTGCGCCGCTGGTTACGTGAACAGGGTATAGCTGACTACAAGATCCCCGATCGTTTTGAAAGTCTACCTGAGCTGCCGCTCACTCCGGTAGGAAAAATCAACAAACAGGCGTTACGTGCACTTGCTAGCGCCACCTTAGAAAATTGAGGAAATATGCCATGAGCATTCCTAAACTTCAGGACTATATCCTGCCCGATGAAACCGCCTTACCTGCGAATAAAGTCGACTGGAGGTTGGAGCCACAGCGTGCCGCTCTGTTGATTCACGATATGCAGGAATATTTCCTCAACTTCTGGGGGGAAGAGAGCAAGATGATTCAGCAGGTTATCGACAACATAGTTACTCTGCGCGCATGTTGCCATGAGCTCGGTATTCCAGTGTATTACACAGCTCAGCCGAGCCAACAGAACGACGTCGATCGAGCGCTACTGAATGATATGTGGGGGCCCGGCCTGAACCGCTATCCAGAACAGCAAAAAATCGCGGCAGCACTGTCCCCCGAATTGAAGGACACTGTATTGGTGAAGTGGCGCTACAGCGCGTTTCAGCGCTCTGACTTGGAAACCTATCTGCAAGAATGTAAGCGCGACCAGCTTATGATCTGCGGCGTGTACGCCCATATCGGCTGCTTAACCACTGCCACTGATGCCTTTATGCGCGATATACAGGCTTTTATTATAAGCGATGCGCTGGCGGATTTCAGTCTGGAAGAACATATGATGGCGCTCCGCTATACTGCGGGCCGTTCCGGACAAGTATTGAGTACCTCTATGGCTCTGTCGGAGCTCGCGCCTCCCGCAGCAGAACGTAGATGGGATCGCGAACGTCTGCTTGCCATACTGCAACCCGCTCTGGACGAAGATGCACACGACATTGATGATGACGAAAACCTGCTTGATTACGGCTTAGACTCGCTACGCACAATGTCCTTCGTCTCAAAGTGCCGTCAGGAAGGGTACGAAATTGATTTTATCATGCTGATGAAACAACCAACGTTGCGAAACTGGCTCGCATTGCTGAACGGCGATCTGGAAGAGAAATGAACGGATTCAAGGGAAAAACCGTCTGGGTAACGGGAGCAGGGAACGGTATCGGCTCCCGAACAGCCCTCCGTTTTCACGAGGCAGGAGCGAGGGTTTTTGGATTCGATCTGAAGTTTCCTGATTCAATGCCGTTTGAGACGCTCATTCTGGATGTCAGCGATGCCCATGCGGTGCAAGAAACCTGCCCTCCATTGCTGAAGGCAAATGGGCTGGATGTGCTGGTTAACGGTGCGGGAATTCTGCGCCTCGGCTCCGCAGAAACGTTAAGCCATGAAGACTGGGAAAGCTCAATCAATGTTAATGCAGGCGCAGCATTCAATTTGTTTAAAATCCTCATTCCACACTTTCAGCGCCAGCGCAGCGGCAATATCGTCTCAATAGCCTCCAACGCAGCTCACGTGCCGCGCGTTAATATGGCAGTTTACTGCGCTTCTAAGGCTGCGATGCGTAGCCTGTGCCTGAGTGTGGGGCTGGAACTGGCGCCTTTTGGGGTACGATGTAACATTGTTTCACCCGGTTCCACACTGACTCCAATGCTGGAGGGAATGCTCAACGATGATGATATGGCACATCAGCGTCTGATCAACGGCCTTACCGAACAATTTAAACTCGGCATTCCACTCGGGAAAATCGCACAGCCCGACGAAATAGCCAACGTCATTTTGTTTTTGGCCTCCGACCAAGCAAGCCACATAACATTGCAAGATATTGTCATTGATGGGGGCGCTACACTCGGCGCCTGATAAACCGAATGTTTAAATCTGTTTACCTGTATGCCACTATAAAAAACGGAAAGACTATAATTACATGGAATGGGTCAGTATTAAAAATTTAAACCAAAAACGAGTTAAAGGAAAGGGATATAACATGAGCCATATTGCAGCATTGAGAAAAGTCAATAATTTAAAACAAGAGTTTGATTTAATAGAAGAAATCTGGTCACCGAAGGTGATAGCTGAAACAAGCGAATATAAGATAATCATATTGCTGGCTGAGGGTGATTTTATATGGCACACACATGAAGATGAAGACAAGGTGTTTATGGTTATTGAAGGTGAACTTCGTATAGATTTTAAAAATGATCATGTAATAATAAAGCAAGGTGAGTTTTTTGTGGTACCTAAAGGGGAAGAAAGTAAGCCTTCGTCTAAGGAATTAACCAAGCTGCTATTAATAGAACCATATATAGTCGCGAATTCAGGCCAATAAATTATTAATAAACATTGTCAGGTCGTGAATTCAGATAATCAGTGCCACGCGTGATTTGAGATGGAAACAGGGGGAGCGACTGATTAGCTCCCCCCTGCTCCTACCACCTACAAGTCGGCGCGGTCAGTGCTGATTTTTTAGAAAAGTACTTTCACACCGATACCCACTTCACGCGGTTCCAGCATGTATCCTGAAGACCCAGCTGTACGATCATGGTATTTGTATGTCGGCACACGTTTGTCAAAGATGTTATTTCCGTAAGCAAAGAGTTCCAGATTGTTGGTCGGATTATATGATAAACGGAGATTGGAAACTAAATAGGAACTGACGCGCAACTCGGGATTGTTCTGGTCATTTGAGAAGTAATGATCCACGTAACGAAGATTGCCATTCAGACGAACTTTTTCGGTGATGTTCCAGTCAGCACCGACGTTAAACATGTAGCCAGGCGCTTTAGCGAATTGTTTTCCTTCAAACAAGTTGCCTCGATAATCGGCGAATTTTTTGATTTCGGTATGAAGCAATCCAAGCCCACCGCGTAGGCGAAGATTGTCCAGCGCCTGATAATCTGCCCCCAGCTCAAGTCCATAGGTTACCGCCTTGTCGGCGTTGACAAGGATAGAACCGTTAGGTCTGTCTTTCGTGTAATCCTCTACAGAACTCTGGAACCCTCTATAATCTGTATAAAAAATATTACCGGTTACCAGCAATCGGTTATTGAGCGCTTTACCACGCGCAAACAACTCGTAATTCCAAGCCTTCTCTGGAGCGAAGGTGTAATAGGAATGCCCAGAGAAATTCACACCTGTACCACCCGGCGCATAGCCTTTGCTTATCAGAGTACCGACGGTTATATCGTCAGTAACGTCATAGGCGAGAGAAACTTTCGGCAGAATAGCATGGAATCCTTTGCTATATTCATGATAGACACCAGGTACATAGCTGGTGACCCCTTCATGCTTGACTTGGTCATATTGATAACGCAAACCGCCAGTCAGAGCCCATTTTTCCGCAAAACGCCTGGTAGTCTCTGAGAAAAGGCCGACACTGGTGTTAGTCAGATCGGCGTCTGCCTTGCCCAACAGATTATCAAGCACATTCCAGGCCTTGTCACGCGAGTAATAGAGCCCTGTCACTCCACTCCAGGTTGAATATTCATCACCGAAGTTCAAACGCATTTCGTTGGAAACATTGTTCGAATCGCGATTCGCGATACCTGGAAGCATCTTCGTGAAAGTGTAACGATACTGCGATGCAGAATATTGGAGCTGGTTGGAGAACACCATATCGTTTTCAAACGTATATTGAAGATCTAAAATACCGATATTACTATTGGTCTTAGCTCTGTTGGTGCTTAGAGTCGAGTTTTTCAAATCGCTGTAGGGCAACGACGCCGACTCACTATCAGGACTTTTTGCTGTCATATGGGAGTAGGTCAGTTTGACCAACCAAGGACTATCCAGCGGTTGCCAAAGCGCCTTAACGCGAACATCCAGATTTTCGAAATCTTTGTTCATATCAGAATCAAAGAAACGGGGATTGGTATATTTAATGAATGTATTTCTGCCGCTGTAATCCATGGCGAGGCGTACTGCGAGATCTTCTGTCAATGGGCCATTGACAGTAAAGGAAGCACGTTTCTTTTGGTGGCTTCCGTATAGAATCTGCCCATCGAATTCGGGGGTAAAGGTGGGATCGTTAGTCTTGATAATAACCGCACCGGCGATACTATTCGCCCCCTGTGTCGTCGTTTGTGGGCCACGGAATACTTCTACTGAATTCACGTCCCAAACAGGCCCTCTCCCCAAACTAAATTCTGCGGAGCTGATATAACGCCCATCAATACTGATGGTCGCTCGCGGTATGGGTTTAGAAAGAAAGGTATTTCCTCCTACGAGAGGCCCGTTTGTCTCAATACCGCGAATACTCGGCGCACCTGTATTGCTGGTATAAAGCACATTGGGTGTACCCTGCAAAATATCAACGATGGTTGTCGCCTCAGGCTTACTCTGTATCTCCTGCCTGGAGATAACCGTGACTGAACTTGACGTTCTCTGCAAAGTTCTTTCTGTTTTTTCACCCGTTACCGTGATGACATCGGCGTTATCGTTCCCCGTTTTGTTTTTCTCTGTTTGAGTCAAAGCGATAGCTTGGCCTCCCAAGGACGATAAGGAAAACAAAATCGCACTGCTAAGTAACACTTTTCTGCGTGAAAAAAGCAGATTCCCCATCTTTACACCAATAGGTGTGACTGTCTTTATGGATATAATTCTCATTCTCATTATCATTATCATTATCATTCACAGGCTAACAATATTATGTTAACCTCTTCATTTGTCAATTGTATATTTGTCAGTTCGTTTCAAATACGGCAGCCATTGCAACGCACATCCTGTGGGCAGCATTAGCCCTCCTATGTGGCATTTAATGGATATTGGCTCGTATTAGTGCATTGTAAAAAATGATCGTTCAGTTTGATAAAACGAGAAAATCCATGTTGAATATTGATTCAGGAAAGTTATCGCACATATCCGTATCCCGTTATGAAGAACATATCTGGCTACTACAGCAACAAAACCCTGGCCGAATTTTCAAGCAGCTCTCAGCCTGGCGGCTTCATGACAATGTTAATATTTCAATGATGGTACATGCTATTCAGTCTGTTATTGAAGCAATACCGGCTCTGAACGTACGCTATGAGCTAAATGATGACGGTGAGTTGCATAAAACCCGAGTCGTGGGCTGGCAGGCATGCCTTGAGTTTTCCCATGCCAGCTCACATACAGACATGATCAAGCAGATACTGGCTGTGCAAGCATCTGCTTGGGTCCCTGAGCGACATCCGCCATTTAAAGTATTGATAATACAAAAAAATAATGAAGTTGTTTTATCTCTTATTTTGCACGAGATATTGGCACAAACTTGTCATGAAAACGAGATACTCGAAATACTGATCCGCGCTTATGCCGGTCACTGTGTAGAGCCCCCATCCCTAAAACGTGTCTCCTTACTACCTTTCGACGGAAAGGCGATTTCTCTCGTATCCTGGCTACGCTGTTGCAATAGTGAGAACAGCATCATTCATTCCTCTTTTGATGTAACAGCCGACCTGAATAAAGATCGGTTCGCACTGCGTTGGAAAACAGGACTTAAAATTAATGAACTGAAAACGTCCCTTTCTCGCGACAGACTGCCCCATTGTGTGTCGGCTATGATTTCAGTCAGATTCGCTCAGTTCATTGGCCTGCTCGGTGGTCAAGAAAAGATTGCACTTTGTCTGTTACAGCCGGACGGTTTCCGCCGCATTATTATCGAGTGTGGCATGGCGGAAACACAGATCATCAAATCCGTCATGGATAGGCTTCAGGCGCAACCAGACGAAGATAATCTTCTCTCCGGTACTCCCGTAACAGGGAGTGATGAGTCCTGGGTATATGTTCGGTTGCTATCTCGTCCGAACGGTCTGGTTGAACAACAGAGCTTACTGAGCCAGCCCATCCTATTGCCAACCTATGAAATGCGTCCTGATTTTGAACTGGCAACAGAGTGTGAAGGTACAGAAGAAATTAGCCTTATATTAACAACCGGCCAGGCGATTTCCGGTCATACCGGCGAGTTTCTGCTAAATCGTTTTGTGTCGTTTCTTAAAGGTGGTGAAGATGCCATTGCGGGTTTAATCGCGAACTTTGTGTCTGGCACTGCGGTGCATTCTGCTCACAACGCCCCCGGCAAGGAGATCTCCGCTGGTACTGATGAAATAGCAGCGATCATATTGTCAGAGTTCCGTGAAACTTTGGCCGTTACAGATATGACGCTGGATGATGATTTTTTTGACTGTGGCGGTCATTCTCTGCTGGCAACGCGCATTATCGGTAAACTACGTGGCACGCACGGGCTGGAAGTGCATTTCGGTGATTTCTTCAGCCACCCTTCAGCTGCCGCCTTGGCATCACGTGCAGTGATAACAAATCAGAGTAAGGACGCGGAGCCTTCGGCGCAGACGCAAAACGATCGTTTGACGGCACCCTTGGCACTCGCACAAACCTCTCTTTGGAATGCCTATAACGCTTATGAATTTGGCACCATCTTCAACCTGCCATTCGCGCTGGATTTTCTTGATGAGGTTGACGAAACGCTCCTTGAGCAGGCTTTTTCTGATCTTATCGAGCGTCATTCCAGCCTGCGCACCCTATTCCATGTTCAAAATGGTGAGGCCTGTCAGCAGATTGTCGCCATGTCGGACGTGACCAATGATAAGTGGTTCTGGCGCAGTCACGAAAGCAAAGGTGTACATCTTGATGACGAAGCTGCTTATAAATTCGATCTTTCCCGCGAATTGCCGATCAGAATACGGCTGATCCGCAATCCAGAAACCGGACGTCAAATATTGTCATTCCTCGTTCATCATATGGTTATTGATGAATGGTCGTTGAACGTCCTGATGGAAGAACTTGCCCAGGCTTATTTAGCGCGTTCCGCAGGTATGTCTCCTGTCTGGAAAAAAACCGCATTGTCATTCCATAAGTTTGCTCTGCAACAGCAGACAGGCGGTTTTAATCAAAAGCATCTCGATTACTGGACTAACATGTTGCGTGATGCAACGCGCGGGTTAGAACTCGCCTTATCTGACAACCGGAAGATTATCACCGCGCATGAAAGTTCGTCAGAAGCCGGCTGGATCGAGTACAAACCTAAACCTGAAATTACTCATCGTCTTTATTCCTTTGCTCGGCAAAATAATGCTTCCCTGTTCAGTGTCGTCTACGCTGCAATTGCGCTTTCGCTATACAAGCTTGGCAATCTGAAGGATATCGTGATAGGTACCTCTGCGTCGGGTCGTACCGATCCCGATACCTATGAAACAGTAGGTTATTTTACCACCATGGTTGCTCATCGGCTGCAATTCTATCCAGAGAAATCCGTCGGCGCACTGATCGAAGACACCAGAGACACTATCAATAATTCCATGCCGTATGCGGATATACCGCTCGATCTTATTCAACAATCGTTAGGGATGACACCTGAGGATGGCCTGATATTCGACGTTTATATTCAGATTCATGCCAATAATGCGCTGAATGGTGCCCTTAAGACCCCGTCTGGTAACGATATACGCTACCGGCAAATTGATCCCGATAAAAAAGAATCCATGTTTGGTCTTCAATTCGAGATCATGGAAGATGTCATTGATGGAGAAAGAATAATGCGACTGGTGATAACTTACCGTGCGGATCGTTACCCTGAAGAACACGTCCAGCGCATCCGTGAAACAATAGATAAAGTTTTCGCATTCTTCACAACACCTGAGGTCTCAAGCCTCCCTCTTGCTCAAGTTCCTGTGTGATGTCTATGGGGTGATGAACCAACCATTATGGATGTGGTTCGGTCAAGGGTGGTTTGTTGCCTGACCGAGCCATATAACCCTATTTCGCTCTGAAAGAGAAAATATTATGAAATCTGCTATTACTGTCATATTACTGTGCTTGATGGGAACATCGGCCTTTGCCGCAACGCGGCAGGTCACGGATGCTATGGGACGGGAAGTCGTTATTCCTGAGGAACCACAACGTATTGTGGTGATGAGCGAGCCAGCTATCGGTCTGCCCCTAATGGAGCTGGGCGTTCAACCGGTCGGCAGTTATGGCCGTTCGGAAGATGGCACCTATCAGTTTGGTGCAGATTTCGTCGATAGTGTGCTCGGTAAAGGGTACACAAAACCACAAGGCATCAGTTCTGGCCGAGAGATCGATCTGGAAAAACTTTACGCGCTTAAACCCGACCTCATTATTGGAACAGAATTCGATGTTGACAAGGTAAAACAGCTTTCAACGGTCGCTCCTGTTTATCTACAAAATTTCCTTTCTGGAAAATTCCATAATTTCAATATTGAAGAAAATCTGGCCAAACTTACCGGACGTGAGCAGAATTTTCAAAAACGGCGGGATATGTATTTACAACGCGTAGCAGCAACACGCGCCCTTTTGCCGGAAAATCTGGCTAATAAGACCTATTTGCCGATCCTTGTAACAGATCAGATCAATGTTGTCGGCGAAGCAACCGGTTTCACTCAAGCATTGGAAGATCTTGGTTTCACCCGTCTGAATCTCTCGGCACAAGGCGGTCTTTCTGCCTCCTCATCTCAACTGCTTTTACAGTTGAGCGCTGACAAATTAGGCGAACTCAATCCGGACGTTCTGGTCGTACTCAACAGTTGGGGCAGCAAGGAGCTCGATGAGAACGCTATTCGCTCTGCACTTGATCGGATTGTGCCTGGATGGACTCACTATATGAAACCCGCTCGCGAAAAACGGATTGTTTTTCTTAACACAGGCGAAGTTTTTACCCCCACGTTTGCTAGTGCGGAACATACTCTCAGAGCCGTGGGAGAATGGGCTAAGACAAAGCAATAAAATGATCCAGTCCGCCAGAGGCTATGTGAATTCAACTTATTTTTATACTTGCTCTTACTAATCAGAATTTTTCAACTACATGAATAAACTATGAGAGAATTAACGTCAATGCAGGCAGCCTGCTGGGTCGGGCGTAACGTTCAGACCGATTTGGGAGGCGTTGCCGCGCATCTTTATGCTGAGTTCGACGGCTATAACATTGAGGTAGAACGATTTAAACAGGCTCTGGAACGCGTTTGTTCTCTGCACCCCATGCTAAGACTCTGTGTCAGCGCTGAAGGGCTTCAGTCTGTTGCTCCATTCGGTGAGTCGTTATTGCTGGAGATTGAGGATTTTAGGGGATTACCAGCACAAGAGGAGACAAGGTTACTTCTTGTTAAACGCGTGGAGTGGACCCATCAGAAACTTGATCTTTCTTCCGGTCAGGCGTCCCGTTTTTCGCTCAGTCTGCGGGATGGCGGCAAATTTCGCCTGCATGTCGATACAGATATGATAGCTATCGATCCTTCGAGTTTCAGGGTATTAATGGAGGATCTGGCGATATTTTATGATAACCCGGATCAGCCGGTTCCGGTAATCGCGTCGTATTTCAACTGGTGCGACCAGGTGCGCACCGAACCCTATCTAAAAGCTGCCCGTGAAAGGGACAGAATCTGGTGGCGCTCACGTATTCCGCACATTCCGCCGGCCCCCGTGTTGCCTATTAACAAAACTTTGCCCAATCAGGCTCGCAGCCATCGGCTGGCGGCATGGCTCCAGCCAGACGAGCGTCAGGCGTTGAAAAGGCTTGCCCGAACACACAGGGTAACCATGTCGAGCTTGATGCTGGGACTTTTCTCTATTGTTCTTGGAAGGCATACCGGAGATAAATGCTTTCGGCTCAATGTGCCGATGTTCTGGCGTTCCCCCCTTGTGGATGGCGTGGAGAGGATCGTCGGCGATTTTTCTAATGTGCTCATCGTCGGCGTGGGTATCAATGAAGCAGAAAGCCCTGCTGACCTTTGTAAACGGCTTGGCGGGCAACTGACCGATTTGCTTGCCCATTCGGCTTATCCTGGTGTGAATCTGATGCGCGATCTTTCCCGGCATCATGGTGCGACGCAATTGACTCCTGTCGTTTTCACTGCGGCACTGGATATACCGGGGGAAGAGCTTCTCTCAGATCGTGTCAGGCGCGCATTTGGTCCCATGAACTGGGTTATTTCACAAGGTCCGCAAGTTGCGCTTGACGCACAAGTTGCTTCCGCCGACGGTGGTATTCTCATCAACTGGGACATTCGTCTGGATATACTGCCAGAAGAATGGATAACCCCAATGTTCGACAGTTTTGTCAATTTCGTCCGTGAAATCGCTACAGATCCGCAACGCTTCGATGAGGCAATACATTCACCCGATGAAATAACAGCCCCATCACCGATAGCCAGAATCAGAACTACTGACTCTACTGTAAAAATCGACCGGAAGAACCGTATGGAAAAACCATTAACCTCCCTGCAACTGGCATATCTGCTTGGGCGGCGAGCAGAATTACCGCTTGGTGGTGTTGCGATGCAAGAATTTCGCGAGTACCGCGGACGCATGGAGTTGGCACATCTGCAAAATCACCTAGCGGACATGGTTCAACGTCATGAAAGTTTGCGCACTCGAATAGATGCAAAGCGACTCGTCCAATATGTTAGCGCAGAAGTGGATATCAATTTACAGCAAATAGACCTGAGCATCCTGTCACGGGAAGAGGCACTCCGTCATGTGGAAAACCACCGTGAAGAATTTGCACATGCGCTTTTCGACTTGGATCGCTCTCCGTGGGATATCACGCTGTTCCGTTTGCCGGAGAATAAACCGGAAGAGGATAATCTGATCGCATTTGTTCGTTTCGACGCACTGATCCTTGATGGACGGTCGATAGCCGCCCTGATGGTAGAGCTTTTCGAGGGCAAGGTATCAATCGTGGCGGATACTGATTCCCCCTTGGATGGAGAAGATATCTCTGAAAGGCGCAAGATGGATGAAGCGTATTGGAAAACAAAGCTTGAGGCAGTCAGCGGTCCACTACGATTTCCGTGGACAAAACCACTGGCGCAAATAGGTACTTCCCTCTATGCACGGCAAAGCCTGATTGTAGCACGGGAAGATTATATCGCAGTGTCGAAAGCTGGCGCCAAACAAATGCTTTTCAAGAATTCTACTATCATGACGCTGGTACTTGAGGTTATGTCCCATTGGATCGAAGAGAAGAGTTTATTCATCGGCGTTCCCGTCGCGCCGCAGGTATCCGGTGTTTTATGTAATCATTCAAGTTTTATTGTGGTCAACTGGAATGCTGAGCAGGGTAACCTTTCTGAGCGAGCCAGCACCCTACAGAATGATGTGCTGGAAGGGCTAGAACATCTTGCATTTTCAGGTATAGACATTACCCGGCTTCTGGTTGAAAAGCATGGTGCTGGCCCTGTTTTACCGGTGGTGATTACCAACGGACTTTCGTGGCCGGTATCAGGTCAGGACAGTTGTATGCAGTGGCATAGTGGGCTGACGCAGACACCACAAGTCGCGATGGATATTCGTTTTTCGATCAATGCAGACAAAGCGCTTATCTTTGACATCGATTATGCCACTGCGGCGATTGAATCGGCTCTCGTTCGAGACATTTTAAGCGCTATAGGCAAGGCAATACAGGCTGTCGCAGTTTCAGGCGTATTCGCAATTTCGGCGCAGGAGATTATCGATACGAACCACTATCGATTGAACGGCATTGAAGCTGATTTTCACTGTGGGCGGTTTCTTAGCCGGATAGCCGCCAATATCTTCGACAGCAAAAACACCAAAACGGCACTTATCAGTGGCGACAGGCATGTCAGCTACGCCGAACTGGGTCGTAATGTGCGTCGAATAATGGGAGCTTTCATGGAGAAAGGGCTTTCCAAGGGTAGTGTCGTTGCCCTCTGTATGCACCGTGGGCCTGAGCACACGGCTGTGACCCTAGCCTGTGCGTTGACGGGGGTGATCTGGGTTCCGATAGACGCAGATTCGCCCTCAGAGCGACTGCGCTATCTCCTTGAAAATTGCCATCCAGACCTTGTGGTAACGACAAAAAGAGAAGGGATTGAACATCCAGCAGAAACACCTGAAAAACTCTTGTCTGCCGAGCCCTTGGCGGAACTCCCGCTTATGCTTGACGCTCTCTCATCAAGCGAAGCGCCCGCTTATTACCTCTACACATCCGGGACAACCGGAAGGCCGAAATGCGTTGTTTTATCCAATAAATCAACATCGAATGTCATCACCAGCACTCTTGACGAATGGTCCGTAACGCACCGGGATGTCTTTATTTCTGTCACGCCTTTGCATCATGATATGTCGGTCTTCGACGTTTTTGGCTGCCTGACTGTAGGTGCGACCCTTGTTCTTCCCGCTATCGGTGAAGAAAAAGATGCACTACGCTGGAACCAGTTAGTTGCCAAGCACAAGGTGACATTATGGTGCTCTGTGCCCGCTATTCTGGAAATGCTTCTCGCGTGTCGCCAGGGAAATGAATTGAAAAGCCTGCGACTGATTGCTCAGGGCGGCGATTACATCAAACCAGCTGTTATTGGCAGCCTGCGTACACTCCTGCCATCAGTACGGTTGATTTCGTTGGGGGGACCAACAGAGACGACTATATGGAGTATATGGCATGAAATAGGGCTGGACGACGTTAGCCTGATCCCTTATGGAAGGCCCTTACCGGCTAACAGCTATTTTCTGCTAAACGGGCGTGGCGACCATTGTCCGGTGGGTGTTACTGGCCTTATTCATACGGCAGGCATCAATGTCGCATTGGGTTATCTGGAAAACGGAAGCCTCACTCAGACTGATTTTGTGACCATCAAGGATACGAACGGAGAAGAGATCCGTGCATTCCGGACCGGTGATCACGGGCATTATCGTCGTGATGGCATCATTGTCTTTGATAGCCGTGTCAACGGTTACGTCAAGGTGCGTGGAGTACGTATTTCGTTACCTGACATCGAGAATGAACTGATTCGCCACCCGTCGGTTAAGCATGTTCTTGTTGTGGACTATGGCGAGAAAATGCACGGTGAGACTTCCATCGGCGTACTTTATGTGCCGCCACAAGAGGATGCTTTGTCAGGAGCAGAATTGCGCAAATATGCCTGCCAATGTCTGCCACCATCGCATATCCCAACACGGATCCTGCCGGTCACCGAATTACCGTTCTCACCAAATGGCAAGCCTGATCGCTCTAAAGCACGCAGCCTGCTGACGGAATCGGTGCATGAACAACCTCCTATTCGGCACGACTCTTTCCCTGCGCGAGAAACAGCGATGAAAAAGAAGGTGCTGGAAATCTATCTGGACGTGCTCGGCCAATCACACGCTAGCCACATCGATGGAGACAGCGACTTCATCAGCATGGGGCTGCGTCCTCAGCATCTGAAAACAATTTCAGCACGGATCTATGAGAAATTTGCGATCGTGCTTTCGCTCTCGCAATTGCTGCGTTGCCGTAACGTGGCAGAAGTCGAACAGCATCTTAATGGAAAAATTTTAGAAAACAGCCCGGATTATTAATATGAATAATATTGACCTGATCGGTATTGGTATTGGTCCCTTCAATCTGGGATTGGCGGCACTGCTTTCGTCACATTCTGATCTGACCAGCCTTTTCCTCGAACGTAAGCTTGAGTTTCGCTGGCATGAGGGGCTCCTGTTACCCGGTACAACGCTGCAGGTTCCATTCCTCGCGGATCTAGTAACAATGGCTGAGCCTACACACCCTCTGAGTTTTCTTAATTATCTTCATGAACATGATCGTCTTTACAAATTCTACTATTATGAAAACTTTCAGATCCCACGCCAGGAATATGACCATTATTGCCGCTGGGTGACGCAGCGGCTTCCCTCCTGCCAGTTCGGTGAAAATGTTATTGATGTGGCTTATGATCCGGTTTCCGATCATTTCATTATTGAAAGTAAGTCTCATACGGGACCGACGCACCAGTATTACAGTCGTCACCTGGCTATCGGTATAGGCACCGCTCCGTTTCTGCCTGAGTGGGCTAAAATCCAGACCAAAGCGCCTATTTTTCATTCGGCGGAATTCATAAACAGACGTGCACAACTCTCAACGTGCAGGCGTGTCACGGTAATTGGTTCAGGGCAAAGTGCTGCTGAATGCGTGCTGGCGCTCCACAATGCGTTGACGCCTGAAATGATAGAGGCTGGTGCTTCAATCCAGTGGATTACGCGATCTGCCGGTTTTCATCCTATGGAGTCGTCGAAACTCGGTCAGGAATGTTTCACGCCGGCCTACATGAACCATTTTCACCGTATAACAAGAGAGAAACGCCGCAAGATCGTGGCGGGTCAAGGAGGACTTTATAAAGGTATCAGCACCTCAACTATCGCAGATATCTTCGACATTTTGTATGAAGGTTCCATCGGCGGTCGCGATCCAGGACTTTTGCTTGTTTCAAATTGCGAAGTCGAGCAGGTAGAAAACACAGGAGACTCTGAGGCGTTGCGGGTCGTTTTTCGTCATCGGCATCTCGATAAAGTCGGCGTCATTGAAACCGATGCTATTGTCGCTGCTACAGGTTATGAGCATACCAGCCCCGAATGGTTAGAAGGACTCAAAAATACCGTGCTTGCAACCGATGATTATGGCGATTTTATTGTAAAAGAGGACTTTAGCGCTCAGCGCCTTGATAAAGGAAAAGGCCTTATTTTCGTCCAGAATGCTGAGATTTTTCAGCACGGTATTGGCTCTCCCGATCTGGGGCTTGGCGCGTATCGCAATGGGATCATTGCCAACCAGCTTCTTGGGCGAGGGTATTATCGTTTGCCTCAAAACTCGTCATTCCAGGGCTTTGATCTGCCAGAGTGTTACGATACAGGAGATAAAGATGACATTGTCCTTTGCCGATAAGAACAGGCTAGATGCGTTTTGGCATTACTGTGTTAAAAACCAGTATTTCAATATCGGCTATCCTGAGTCCTCAGACTTTGATTATTCTTATTTACAGAGATTCATGCTGTTCTCTATCAACAATTGTGGTGACTGGGGAGTGGAGGGCAACTATCTCTTAAACTCTTTTGAGTTCGAAAAAGAAGTCATGAAATACTTTGCTGAACTGTTCAAAATCCCTTTCGAAGACAGTTGGGGTTATGTTACCAACGGAGGAACGGAAGGTAATATGTTCGGCTGCTATCTTGGGCGAGAACTATTCCCGGGAGGGACTCTTTATTATTCAAAAGATACGCATTATTCGGTGGCAAAAATCGTCAAATTACTGCGTATCAAATCTTGTTTAGTAGAATCCTTACCCACTGGTGAGATAGATTATAATGACCTGATACAGAAGATCATCGCTCATAAAGAACCACACCCAATCATCTTTGTCAATATCGGTACGACATTGCGCGGTGCGGTGGATAATATAAAGATCATTCAACAAAGTATGCAGCAAGTCGGTATCGCTCGCGAGAATTACTATCTACACGCCGATGCTGCCTTAAGTGGGATGATCTTGCCGTTCGTAGATAACCCGCAGCCTTTTACCTTTGCAGATGGTATCGACTCCATCTGTGTCTCCGGGCACAAAATGATAGGTTCCCCCATTCCTTGCGGGATTGTTGTTGCAAAACGGAAAAACGTTGAGCGAATTACAGTCGATGTTGATTACATTTCGGCCCAAGACAAGACCATCTCAGGTTCACGTAATGGCCAGACACCACTAATGATATGGGCGGCCATTCGCAGTCACTCGTTTGCTGATTGGCAGCACCGCACCAAACACTGCCTGGAGATGGCACAATATGCCGTCAAGCGTTTTCGTGCTGCCGGGATAGACGCCTGGCGTCATGACAACTCCATTACGGTGGTATTTCCATGCCCGTCAGCAGCCGTCTGGAAGAAGCATTGTTTGGCAACGTCGGGAGATATTGCTCACCTAATCACTACGGCACATCATCACGACAGTAGTAAAATCGATGCATTAATCAACGATGTTATTGCGGAATCGCGTCAGATAGTTCAAGTGCAGGATGCTGTCATGTGAGAGGTAAAAATAACTACATTAGGGCTTGCCCTGTGATCTTGGTATGCTAGCCAAATCATAACGATTACACTGTAATTTATTTTATATAAGATAAACTGAAGGAGCCTTTGGTGCTTACAGCAAAAAATATCACCGCAACTTACGGCAAGAAAACCGTATTGCATGATTTGTCAGTAGACTTTGCTCAAGGGCGCATCACTGCACTCGTCGGGTCTAATGGCTGCGGTAAGTCGACACTTCTGAAGTCCATCATGGGTTTCATTCCCCTGAAAAGCGGAGAAATTCTGTTGGAAGGTAAGCTGATTACAGGGATAAGCCGTAAAGCGCTGGCTCGAAGAGTCTCTTATCTGCCGCAGGAATGTCACTGCCCGGATTACATGACATTGGGAGAGTTGATCGAGCTGACAGCTTGTGGGCGCAATTCGCTTTTCGGCGGGCCATCCTCGCGGGATCGCAAATTGTTTCATGATGTACTGGAAATCGTCGGCTTGGCCGATAAGGCAGGCTCTCAAGTCAACTCCCTTTCAGGAGGGCAACGCCAGCGCGCATGGGTGGCGATGGTGCTTGCACAGGACACTGACATCATTCTTATGGACGAACCAGTGAACCACCTGGATATCAAATATCAATACACAGTGCTTAAACTGGTTCGCGATCTCTCACTCCAGCACGGAAAAACCATCGTTGTAGTGTTACATGATTTAAATCTAACAACGATTTTTGCCGATGATGTTGTGATGCTGAATACTGGCAGCGTTATTGCAGCAGGTGCTGTCAATAACACGATAACGGTAGATAATATCCGGCGCGTATTCGATATTCCGGTCGATATTTTCAGTTACAACGGCAGCCTTATCTGTCAGCCTTATCCGGGCATAAACCACCCTGAAAGTCAGTCTGGAGTATGATAATGAAATCCAGACTGTTCTTTATATTCGCACCTTTTGTATTGCTGCTGATCTTTTTTTCTAGTCTCTCTTTTGGCGTGAATATTGCGTCAGTTTCGCAAATTTATGCGGCCTTAACACAGCCCGAACCGCAAGACTATGAGCAGGCAGTTATTTTATACCAGCGACTACCACGGGCCTTGATTTCTGTTTATGTCGGTGCGGTGATGGCATGCAGTGGTCTCGTCTTCCAGGGGCTTATCCGCAATCCACTGGCCTCCTCATCAACATTGGGAATCAATGCCGGTGCGGCACTGTTTGTCATAGTAGGCGCAATCAGCTTTGAGTTCGATCTGACATTACAAGGCATAGCAGCCCTTGTCGGCGGGTTATTCGGCTTTCTGTCATCACTTGCAGTCTCTCGCCTGGCTGGTGTTAACGGCGTTTCTCGTGACTTGCTACTGATACTGTCAGGCACATTAATAGCGATGCTTTATCTTGGGATAAGCAATGCTGTTCTTCTTGCCTATCCTGCATTACGAACCGAATATTTGAGCTGGCTAGCAGGGGCTATCAATCATGCCTATATCACAAGGCTTCACCATTTCTGGTGGTTCGGGATACTGGCCTTGATGATACTTTTATTACTGGCACGTCCACTGACACTTATTCTGCTCGGTTACGAAAAGGCGCTTTCAATTGGCGTGAATGCAACGCTTGTTTCACGCATTGCACTGATTGCAGCCATAGTTGCATCTAGTTCTGCCGTTGCCATATGCGGTCTGATTGGTTTCGTGGGGCTGGTTGTACCCCATATTGTCAAGCCTCTGGTTGGTCAGAATTTTATGCTGTCGCTGCCAGCCTGTGCTCTGACGGGGGCAAGTATTTGCCTGATTGCCAATCTCTGTGCGCAGACACTCTTCCAGCCTTATGTCATACATACTGGCATTCTACTGGATTTTTTGGGAGGGCTGTTTTTTATCTGGGTCATCAGAAAGCGCTATCTTTCAGCAACATCGGAGAGATCGTTATGAACTTCGGTCAGGCAACAGACGGACAAAGGGTATTACGTTTCGCCAACGGATTGCAGATGCGTACCCGTGATATAAAAGTCGGTTTATACCTATTTACCATCACGATCATACTCGTGGCTGTTTCTTTAAACGTCGGGGTTACGAACGTTGGTATACGTGAATTCACGCATATGCTTTTCGGATATTCCCTCGAGCACCACCAGTTTTATGCACTTTGGGTTGTACGGATACCTCATATTTTATTGGGGCTGATGGTGGGTTGGTGTGCAGCCCTTGCCGGTGCTATTTTGCAGCCGATTGCTCGCAATCCGCTGGCCGACCCCGGCCTTCTTGGCATAAGTCAGGGATCTATGACGATGATCATCGTCTTGCTGGCGTTTGTTCCTTCCGCGCCTAAAATGCTGATCGTCCTTGCTGCACTGGCTGGTGGGCTGATTGTTGCGTTGTTTTTGATTTTGCTCGTCGGCAATAATCGCGCAAGTGGCTTGGCAATTTTACTGATGGGGATTGCCGTCTCGTCCGTTCTTAGTTCTGTCAGCTCTTTTCTTATTCTCTATCTTCCGACAGAGTTATCCTTGAATCTTGCCGGATGGATGCAAGGATCATTGTTTCAGGCCAGTTGGTCAATTATCGCATCATTCATACCATTATTCTTATTGAGTATTATCGGAATTCTGATCACTGGCCCCGCTTTAAACCGCTATGAGCTTGGAAATGAGCTTGCTATATCCCTTGGGGAGCCTATCAAATATTCCCGTCCGTTGCTGATGATGTTTTCTGTCCTGTTAAGTGCAGCATCTGTCACCGCAGTAGGGCCATTGAGCTTTCTGGGGATATTGGCGCCGCATCTGGCTAGCTTTATTTCATCGGCCACAGGCCGCGCCCGACTGTTTCTTTCCGCTCTGGTGGGCGGCAATCTGGTCGTCACCGCAGATATCGTGACGAAAGCAGCACCCTCAGGAGTCTTTCTCCCTATCGGGTTAAGCTTCACACTCATTGGTGTGCCCCTGTTTATCCTGACAATACGGCTGAGCGCATTACGTAAACGCTGTAGTACTAGGAACGAGTATAGATTTTAGTTAGATAAAATCGAACCCGGTTTAGGCGATCTGATCGATCGCCACAAAGGATGTTTCCCAATGGGATTGAGTTATTTTTTAACATTAATCAGCTCATTACTGCGATTCCAAATTTAACATAAGAATCTTGGAGCGGCGTTGGTAGTTGTATAGCTCTTGTTTCTGAATTGGCAGCATTGAGATTTCCGCCGGTTCAAAACCCCGTTCCTGGAACCAGTGAATGCTGCGGGTAGTCAGGACAAATAGTTTTTCCAGCCCGATCTGTTTAGCGTGATCCGAAATGCGATTCATGAGTACTTCACCTTTTAAAGAGTTCCGGTATTTAGGATGAACCGCTAAACAAGCCATCTCCCCAATTTTCTCATCAGGATAGGGGTAAAGCGCGGCACAAGCGATAGTCAGGTTATCGCGTTCGATAATGATGAATTTATCAATTTCTCTCTCAAGTTGTTCTCTTGAACGGCGAACCAAAATGCCTTGCTGTTCCAGCGGACGAATAAGTTCGAGAATGCCTCCGATGTCATTGATATTCGCTCTGCGTATTTGTTCCGCGCTCTCCATGACTATTTGAGTACCAATACCATCACGGGAAAATAGTTCTTGAACCAGAGAACCATCTGCTTGATAACTCAATAAGTGGCTGCGATGAACGCCACGACGGCAAGCTTTTACGGCACTCCGTAAAAAACAGGCTGTACCTGAATAGTAGTCACCTTCAGCTTCCAGTTCTTTCATGAGATCTGGTGCCTGATTAAGAAAAATTTCAGATAGAATTTTTCCGTCTTTGCCCTGTACGCCTTGAGTAGAGCAGAAACCTATCAATTTTTCAGCCTGTAGTTTGATCGCTAACTGAGTAGCAACTTCTTCAAATGCCAGATTAAAACTCTCGCCGGTAACGGAAACTGCAACAGGGCCAATTAGCACTATTGCGCCATTATCTAACTGACGATTTATGGCAGCTTCATCAATACGGCGAATTTTTCCACTGTGGCAATAATCCACGCCATCATCAACACCAAGAGGTTGAGCAATAACAAAGTTACCGCTGACAACATTAATATTTGCGCCTTGCAATGGCGTATTATTTAGGCTCATAGAAAGACGGGCGGTAATATCCAGTTGCAACAAACCTGCGGATTGTTTGACGAATTCCAATGCCTTATTATCGGTAACGCGGGTGTGTTTGTGGTAAACCGGTTCATAATGATGGGTTGCAAGGTTTTCTTCAATTTGAGGTCTGGCGCCATAAACGACTATCAGCCGGATGCCCAAACTATGCAGTAATCCGATGTCGTTGATGATGTTCGGGAAGTTCTCGTGAGCAATCGCCTCTCCGCCAAGCATGATAACAAACGTTTTGCCACGGTGTGCATTGATGTATGGAACCGAGTGGCGAAATCCCTCAACTAATTCGGTGCTGCGTTCTTTCATAAAAGACTCTCGATTGAATTTTTATTCGTAATTTATGTATTTTTATTCCTTTTGAAAGGAAATGGCAAGAGGCAATTAAAACAAAAACATTGCGATATATATGTGGACGTGAATAATTTGCAAAATATAAAATATTTATTGCTGATGGCAGCATAAATGTTGGTTAGCGTTTTTCACTTGGTTGTTTCCTGAGTTGAATGTCACCCTGAATATTTGTATTTTATGAATGGAATAAATAGTAGATGAGTCATTCAGATCTTAATCTGTCACGACGTCGCTTGTTGCAGGGAGCGGCAGCAATGTGGTTGCTTAGTGTCAGCCAGGTGGGTTACGCAGCGTCATCAAAGATTATTGCAGTTCGTATTTGGCCTGCATCCAGTTATACCCGTGTGACTCTTGAGTCCAATATTCCACTCAAATATCGCCAGTTCATGCTGACAAATCCAAACAGAATTGTTGTTGACCTTGAGGGTGTGCAATTGAACCATACCCTAAAAGGTATGGGGGAGCAGATTCAATCCCGTGATCCTTATCTTAAACTGGTCAGGGCGGGGCAGTTTGATCCTAAAACGGTCCGTCTGGTGTTTGAAGTTAAACAATCGGTCAGCCCACATATGTTTACATTGAAACCAGTGGCGGAATTTAAGCACCGTTTGGTTTTGGATATTTATCCCGCAGCGGGAGCGAATAAGGATGATGATCCATTACTTGCTCTGCTTGAAGAGTACAATAAAGGTAATTTGGTTGAGGATTTACCGGCGGAAACACCGAAGTCAGGCAAAGCAGGTAAGGACAGGCCGATTGTTATCATGCTCGATCCTGGACATGGTGGAGAAGATCCTGGCGCTATCGGCAAATATAAAACCCGTGAGAAAGACGTTGTTCTGCAAATTGCCCGTCGATTGCGAACTATTATTCAGCGTGAACCGGGCATGAAAGTGTATATGACTCGTAATGAAGATGTGTTTATCCCGCTAAAAGTCCGGGTGGCAAAAGCACGTAAGATGCGGGCTGATTTATTTGTTTCTATTCATGCTGATGCTTTTTCTAACCGAGCTGCACATGGCTCTTCGGTTTTTGCACTTTCTACTAAAGGCGCAACCAGTAATACCGCACGTTTTCTGGCCCAAACGCAAAATGAAGCCGACCAGATTGGTGGTGTAAGTAAAAGCGGTGATAAGTATCTGGATCATACCATGTTTGATTTGCTACAGACTGCGACCATCAATGACAGCCTTAAATTTGGCAGTGAAGTGCTCAAGCGCATGGGTAAAGTGAATAAACTGCATAAAAACCGGGTGGATCAGGCTGGGTTTGCGGTACTGAAAGCACCGGATATCCCATCTATTCTGGTAGAAACTGCGTTTATCAGTAATCTGGAAGAGGAACGGAAATTGAAAACAGCACGCTTCCAGCAGCAGGTAGCGGAGTCCATTTTCGCGGGTATCAAAGCGTATTTTAGTCATGGTGGTGATTTAGCACGGCGGTAAAATATCCGCCATTAGAACGAAACTAAGCGATAAGTTACAATAGTAAGAAAGCTGCTTGGGAGGTATTTTGGGAATTTGTATGCTGAAACGCATTAAGAATTGGTTGCGGGGGCCGGATTTGAACCGACGACCTTCGGGTTATGAGCCCGACGAGCTACCAAGCTGCTCCACCCCGCGTCCGTTTAAGTACTGTCTATTTCAATACTGTCTATTTCAATACTGTCTGTTTTAATACTCTGAATTGCGAAAATTGGTTGCGGGAGCCGGATTCGAACCGACGACCTTCGGGTTATGAGCCCGACGAGCTACCATGCTGCTCCATCCCGCGTCCGTTAAGAACCTATTTTATGCTTTCCTGCATCATTAATGCCTGCTGGAATAGGTTCCTCATTCGCAAATATCGAACTATTTCATTGTGTTGGTTGCGGGGGCCGGATTTGAACCGACGACCTTCGGGTTATGAGCCCGACGAGCTACCAAGCTGCTCCACCCCGCGTCCGATTCGGGCACTATACTCAGGATCAGATCTGTTGCAAGTTTTTTTATTAAAAATTGTTTGTTTCGTTACTTTTTTGATTAATTACTCTGCATGCTGGTGTTTTTGTATGCGTTTTTTCGCTGTTTCGTTAAGTTATTTTTTTGTAGTAAGTTTCATTATTTTTGTTGGTTTGGTATTGTTCGCCGTTAGGCAATGTCGGTAAGAGAGAAGGCAGCAATGACATTCTGGAGTAAGTACGTTCTGTGTGGGATCGTGATTTCACTGTTAGTTGGATGTCATTCCCGTCCAACAGCCCAGGGCCAACAATATAAAGATGGTCATATCACTCAGGATTTATTGCTGGTTAATCAGCCCAATGCTCAGGGCAGGCCGGTTAATGCTAAAGATTTTTCAGAGCAGGTGATGCTTATTAGTCAGTCTGCTCCCCGCCTGTATAATCGTAATAGCTCAACTTTTGACGCAGTTCAGAACTGGGTGCTGGCTGGCGGTGCAACCAGTAAATTAAATTTGTTTAATTTACGCGCTTACCAGATGGAAGGTGTGGATAATTACGGTAATGTTCAATTCACGGGTTATTATACGCCGGTGTTACAGGCCCGCCGCGTTAAACAGGGGGAGTTTAAATATCCCTTGTACCGTATGCCGTCTAAAAGCAGATATCATTTACCAAGCCGGGCCGCGATATACAATGGTGCCCTCAGCGCCAGCCTGATCATTGGCTACAGTAATTCTCTGATTGATAATTTTATTATGGAAGTGCAGGGCAGTGGTTATGTCGATTTTGGTGACGGCGAGCCGCTGACCTTTTTAGGTTATTCGGGTAAGAATGGACAGGCTTATCGGAGTATTGGCAGGCTGCTGGTTGAACGCGGAGAAATCGCGCAGGAAGATATATCTATACTGGCGATTCGCAAATGGGTTGAATCACACAGTGAGGCAGAGGTTCGTAAGTTGCTGGAACAGAATCCATCATTTGTCTTTTTTAAACCTGAATTTTATGCCTCGGTGCGGGGAGCGAGTGGCGTTCCTCTGATTGCAAAAGCCTCTGTGGCCGCTGATAAAATGCTTGTTCCACCAGGAACAACATTGCTGGCAGAGATACCTTTGCTGGATAACGAGGGTAAATTTACCGGTCAGTACCAGATGCGCCTGATGATTGCACTGGATGTCGGCGGTGCAATAAAGGGGCATCATTTCGATATCTATCATGGCATTGGTGATGAGGCGGGTACTGCGGCGGGTTTCTATAACCACTACGGCCGGGTTTGGGTGCTGAAAGAAGAGCCGCCTGCTATGCTAATGGTAACTCAGTAATTTCTTTCTATAAATTTTATAACAGGTTTTCAGGATTGATATTCAGTGATGCAAGCTTCTCTTTCTGATGCATATATGCAGCGCTTTGCGGGTACAGCCCGTTTATATGGTCAAAAAGCGCTTTCTTTGTTTTCTCATTCCCATGTTTGCGTAGTGGGTATCGGTGGTGTGGGTTCCTGGGCTGCCGAGGCGTTAGCTCGTACAGGAATAGGCGCGATTACCCTGATTGATATGGATGATGTCTGTATCACTAACACTAACCGCCAGTTACATGCGTTAAGACAGCATGTTGGACAACCAAAAACGGATGTGATTGCTGAACGTATTCTGGCGATTAATCCTGAGTGTAAAGTCACTTGTATTGATGATTTTCTCACGCCAGATAATGTTGAAGAGATGATGGCGGGTGGATTCAGTTATGTCATTGATGCGATCGATAGTGTCAGGCCAAAAGCCGCGCTGTTGGCTTATTGTCGTCGTTATAAAATTCCGTTGGTAACAACCGGTGGTGCGGGTGGGCAATTGGATCCTACACAAATTCAGGTTGTTGATTTAGCGAAAACGATTCAGGACCCTTTAGCGGCTAAGTTGCGGGAAAGGCTGAAATCTGATTATCACGTTGTGAAGAATGGTAAAGGTAAGTTGGGAATTGATTGTGTGTTTTCAACTGAGCAGTTAGTGTATCCACAGAGTGATGGTTCTGTTTGTGCCGCTAAAAGTACTGCGGAGGGGACGAAACGTATGGATTGCGCATCAGGTTTTGGTGCCGCAACAATGGTCACGGCGACATTCGGATTTGTTGCAGTTTCCCATGCATTGAAAAAGATGGTTGCTAAAGCGCAACGTCAGGGCTCGCTTTAATATAATTTTTTGCGGCGCTTTGCACTGCATGAATCAGCGATTTCACGCCATTCAACCGTGAACCGCTTAACTGTTGCTCCAGCCCAAGTTGGTGGAGCAGCGCCAACAGGTTAGTTGCCAAAACTTGTTGCGGTGTTTTTCCTTCCACCGCCGTCAATATCACCGCCAGCAGGCCTTTTACAATGCGGCCTTCGCTATCGCCATAAAAATGCAGGTGACCATCTGACAGTAATTGATGTCCTAGCCAAACCCGGTTTTCACAGCCAGACATTTCGATATTCTGTTGTTTCAAGTTGTCAGGTAGTGCAGGTAGTTTCTTGGCTAGCAGGATTAACTGGCGATAGCGATCTTCCCATTGGCGGCATTGATTAAAGGTTTCAACCAACTGTTGCTGGCTAATTTCTTTGCCAAATGGATGTGGTGCGGTCAGGTTTTCTGCGGCTTGAGCCATATTTTATTCATCCTGTAATAGAGAAAGGCCGAATTTTACTGCTTGAACTAAAGAATCGGCATCCTGCTGATTGTTATAAGGCATAAAAGAAGCACGCAAACAGCCGTTGATACCTAAAGCCTCAATTAGTGGTTGAGCGCAATGCTGACCGGAGCGTAAAGCAATATTTTGTTCTGCCAAAATAGCTGCCAGATCACTGTGATGAATACCGGCAAAATTAAAAGCCAACAGGCTGGAACCCGCAATGCGATAACTGATAAATCCGGGTAAAACGGAAAGTTGTTGTTCGGTGTAGTCGGCGAGTGTGATGGCATGGGTTTCTGCTTTGACGATATCAATATCTTTTAGCCATTCCAGCGTGGCAGAAAAACCAATAACACCTGCAACATTCGGTGTCCCTGCTTCAAACCTGAATGGTACAGCTTCCGGTGTGAAACCGCTGAATGAGGCGTGGGTAAGCATTTTTCCGCCGCCTTGCCAGGGAGACATCGCATCAAGTAACTCACTTTTGCCGTAAAGTACACCAACACCATTTGAACTATAGAGCTTATGAGCGGAAAACGCGTAGAAATCGATATCTGATTGCTGAACATCAACGGGATTGTGAACAACTCCCTGAGCACCATCAACAACGACCAGACAGCTATGTTGGTGCGCTATTTTTGTTATTGCAGTCAGATCGACCGCTCCACCGGTCACATTGGACATTTGGCTGATTGCTATTAATCGGCTGCGTCTATTCAGAAGTTCAGGCAGCGTGTTGATATCCGGTAATTTGCCGTTGCCTAAAGGCCATTTTATCACTCTGGCACCGATTTGTTCCGCCAGCATTAACCAAGGGATCAGGTTGGAATGGTGCTCCTGCTCACTAACGATAATTTCATCACCGGGCTGAAGATGGGGACGGAAATAATTTTGGGCAACCAGATTGATAGATTCTGTTGTGCCTTTTGTCCAGATAATATTTTCGGCTTGTGGGGCGTTGATGAGTTCAGCAACCCGTTGCCGGGCATTTTCATAGCGAGATGTGATTTCCAGCGCTGTGTGATGTTGGCTGCGATGTACAGTAGTACTACTGTATTGATAATAATCCTGAGTTACCTTTATCATGGCTTGTGGTTTCAGGGCAGTTGCTGCGCTGTCCAGGAATACAGTTTGTTGTTGCAGGGCTGGGAATTGCCGGCGGAACTGTTCTGGTTCGAACTTTTTCATAGTGTTTTAATTAGGTTTCGTGGTTATTGATTAGATTATTCTATTGATGATGATCCGCTTGTTTCTGGCTGAAAATGGATAGGTTGTTACATTGAATAATATTGCCATGTTCCAGCTATTATGACAAAAAAAAGCACTGCAATCGCAGTGCATTAAAAATCACTAAATCACTATGGACAGACAGGGTAAATGTACAGGAAGTGAAAAAACAGTAGCTTAAGCTACACAGTCTGGTTTCCCAGACAACTTGCAAACACAACATCACAACCACAAAGCCAAAAGTTTCATAGCGTTACAACTAATTCACTTTTCGTTCCGGCTTAGGAAGTGGCGCCACTATAGGGATTTACTGGTGTATCCTCAATGGACAATTTATAATGATTTGGATTACAAAAACTAATAACTAAATATAAAGAGTTACCGGTATCACTAATATTGCATAAGGGCTCACATGTCCAAACGTTTACCACCACTGAATGCGTTGCGGGTTTTTGATGCAGCGGCGCGCCATTTGAGTTTTACTAAGGCGGCTGAAGAATTATTTGTGACGCAAGCCGCAGTTAGCCACCAGATGAAAAGCCTGGAGGATTTCCTTGGGTTGAAGTTGTTTCGTCGTCGCAACCGATCATTATTGTTGACTGAAGAGGGGCAAAGCTACTATCTGGATATTAAAGAAATATTCACATCAATCAATGAAGCAACGCGTAAACTTCAAGCACGAAGTGCTAAAGGTGCTTTGACTGTCAGTCTTTCACCCAGTTTTGCTATTCAGTGGCTGGTTCCAAGGTTGTCTAGCTTTAATTTAGCTTATCCGGGAATTGATGTCAGGATACAAGCGGTAGACAGAGAAGAAGAGAAGCTTGCTGATGATGTTGATGTTGCTATCTTTTATGGTCGTGGAAATTGGCTGGGGTTGCGAACGGATCGTCTTTATGCGGAATATTTGCTCCCCGTTTGTGCACCTTCGTTACTGACCGGGGAAAACCCGTTGAAAGTTCCCGCAGATTTGGCACGCCATACATTGTTACACGATTCTTCCCGTCGTGATTGGCAGGCTTATATACGCCAGCTTGATATGCAGCAACAGATAAATGTTCAGCAAGGGCCGATATTCAGCCATAGTGCAATGGTGATCCAGGCCGCAGTTCATGGTCAGGGGATTGCACTGGCAAATAATGTTATGGCTCGGACTGAAATTGATGCCGGGCGCTTAGTGTGTCCATTTAATGATGTGTTAGTGAGTAAGAATGCATTTTACCTTGTCTGTCATGACAATCAGGCTGAGTTGGGGAAAATCGCAGCATTCCGGCAATGGGTGCTGGCACAGGCAGCCAGTGAGCAGGAGAAACTGGGCTTTATTACCAATGAATAAGAAAAAAATAAGGTATTCGGGCTGTAAGAACTCTCAGATATAATGTGAAAAAGGAAGATAACAGTGAATAGTCGTTTGATGCTTATCTTTGCTGGCTTCAGTGGTTTTTTCTATGTGGCGTTTGGCGCTATCGGGTCGCATTTCTTATCCCCGATGATGGCGAAATATCAGATAAGTTGGATTGATCTCGGCCTGCAATATCAAGGTATTCACACTTTGGCAATGATGGCGATGTCTGCCATGCTGATGCGTAGAGTTATTCTCTGGTTTTACTGGAGTGGTGTCTTTTTCGCGGTAGGCATTTTGTTGTTTAGTGGCAGTCTCTATTGTATGGCTTTATTGCAGGTTAAATTTTTTGCTTATATTACCCCAGTTGGAGGGTTCAGCTTTCTTATTGGCTGGCTCTTAGTGTTAATTGGCGCTTTGCGTCTAAGGAAATCGGCGCTTCGCCATGAATAAAATTGCTTTATATTGCCGCCCTGGTTTTGAAAAAGAGTGCGCAGCAGAGATCACCGATAAAGCGGGTCGAAAAGAGATTTACGGTTTTGCCCGGGTAAAAGATAACAGTGGTTATGTCCTGTTTGAGTGTTATCAACATGAAGACGCGGATCGGCTTATTCGTGAGATACCATTCCAGGAGTTGATTTTTGCTCGTCAAATGTTGGTCGTGGGTGAATTATTGCGGGGTTTATCGCCCGAAGATCGGATAAGCCCGATTATTGGTATGTTACAGGGCGTCATGGAGCGTGCAGGCGAGTTGCGGGTTGAAGTGCCTGATACCAACGAAAGCAAAGAGTTACTGAAATTTTGCCGGAAGTTTACTGTTCCGCTGCGTAATGCGATGCGTCAGGAAAAGCTTTTGCTGATTAGGGAAAATGCTAACCGTCCGGTAATACACGTTTTCTTTATTGCTCCGGGTTGTTGTTATGTTGGTTATTCTTACAGTAATAATAACTCGCCATTTTATATGGGCATTCCACGGCTGAAATTTCCTTCAGATGCTCCAAGTCGCTCAACATTGAAACTGGAAGAAGCTTTTCATGTTTTCATTCCTTATGACGAATGGGAAGAGCGTTTGGCGAGTGGTTTGTATGCTGTTGATTTGGGTGCATGTCCTGGGGGCTGGACTTATCAACTGGTGAAACGCAGTATGATGGTTCATGCTGTGGATAATGGCCCGATGTCGGAAAGTTTGATGGATACAGGGCAGGTTAAACATCACAAAGTTGATGGTTTTAAATTTGTACCTTCGGCAAAAAATATTTATTGGTTGGTGTGTGATATGGTGGAAAAACCAGCAAAAGTGACTCAGTTAATGACAGATTGGCTGGTTAATGGCTGGTGCCGGGAAGCTATTTTTAATCTTAAATTACCAATGAAAAAGCGTTATGAAGAAGTGGCGTATAATTTGCAGAAGATGCATCTGCAATTAAAGGAAAATGGTATCAATACGCAAATTCAAGCAAAGCATCTGTATCATGACAGGGAAGAAATAACTGTTCATGTCCGACGTATTTGGTCTGCTTATGCCGCCAACCGGGATGATTATTGATTAACTTATGTTCATCAGTATCCTGGAGTAAATCCCGAAAACAACGCTTCTCAAATCGCCTCAGTGATATTCTGAGGCGATTTCATTTTCAGTATTAGTTAATATTATTGTATTTTATTTCTCATTCTTATGTGGAATAAAAGCACACATTAAAATGATTTATTTCATTTATTCAACAAAAAACGATTAATCGATATTCTATGGTGAGATCATCATGATTTAATGTAATAATTAATATTGTTTGATTTTTGTCTGGCGAATGTTGGCTTTTAACTTGACTTAAGGTAAATAATAAATTCAATGTATCATTTTAATTTTTTAATCATATATTATATTAATAATGAAATAATTAATTGAATTGAGACTGTAAATTATAATGAATGTTTTGTTGTTTCTTATTTTGTTGTGATTTTGATTTATTTATTTATTAAATATATAATAACTGAATGTTTATTTTATATTGGTTAATTTTGATGTTTTATTGATATATCTCATTTATGTTAAATAGTCGTTGTGATAGGTATCAAGATAAATATAATATTATTTCTGTATTCTGTATTCTGTATTCTGTATTCTGTATTCTGTATTCTGTATTCTGTATTCTGTATTCTGTATTCTGTATTCTGTATTCTGTATTCTGTATTCTGTATTCTGTATTCTGTATTCTGTATTCTGTATTCTGTATTCTGTATTCTGTATTCTGTATTCTGTTTTTAATATAATTTAATTAACTCTGTTTATGTTCCTATTTTTTATTTATAAATCATAAATTCAATTTAACTTTATCAAGATGGAATCATTAAGAATAAAGAAAGTATTAATTTACTATTATATATATTTTATTTATTGATTTCATAAAGTTGTTGTTACTTTGATTAACAATAACATTCTGGTTTTGTATGGATGTCCCCTAACTCAATTTACTTTCAGGTGCCTCAGAATGCCTAACATTGCAATCAAAGGGTATCTCTTATTTCGTATTTGGTCTGTTTATTTAGTTAACGGTGATAATTGCTAATCATAATTATTCATAATAATTCTATAAAATTTTTAAATTTTACTTTATGGACAGTTAAATAATAGATAATTTAGTGATAATAAAATATCAATAAGAAATTAGCGGTGTTTTTTTCGTCTTAAATAGTTATGTGATATAAAACAATCGCTTATTTGTTTTATGTTATTTTTATCACGTTTATATTAAAAAAATATGTTAATTGCTTTTTACATAATTAACTTTAGTGTTACGTTTGTGTGAAAGGGATTTTCATTGTTATTTGTATGGCCAGGAGGGGCCATTGTTCTCAGGTTTTATTGACTTGTATTTATTTAAATAAAAATTCTAAGCCCTGCATTTATGGAGAGATATATGTCTTTAAAGAAGAAAATTTCATACTCGGAACTTATCGGCTCGGCAAAGGCAAATGAGCTTCAGGCACAGTTACAGGCTTATGTACCAGGCAAGGATCCTAATATTGTTGTTGAACATGAGCCAAGTAAAAATGCTGCAAAAGAATTAATTCGAGGTGATTATCGCTGGGGGCATCAGGGCGACGATAAATCGGAAGCTTTCCAATTAACTTATAGTTTCCTAGAGAGTAAACCGGAGAATATGCCTTGGCATATTTCTGAGTTTTCAGCATTTAATGAAGAACAAAGAGCTGCTGCGAAACTGTCAATACAATCTTGGTCTGATGTCGCTAATATTAATTTCACTGAAACAACTGATTCGGATAAGGCTCACATTACCTTTGGTTTCTTTGACGTTAGTTTGAGAGGGAGCTACGCGTTTGCTTATCTTCCCAGCCCTGAATCGAAACAATCAGGAACCTGGTATAACCTGCAAAGCCACACCTTCTCAGAGAATGATATTGGTGTGAACGGTTATGGGCGTCAGACTTTTACGCATGAAATTGGTCATACATTGGGGTTAGAGCACCCCGCTGCTTATAATGCGTCTGATAAGGAAAGACCAACTTATAAGAAGAGCGCCACGTATTTTGAAGATAGCCGCGCTCATACTGTCATGAGTTATTTCGGTGAAAAAAATACCGGACAGGACTTTAAAGGTATTTATTCTTCCGCCCCATTACTTAACGATATTTCGGCCATTCAGGAAGTCTATGGCGCTAATAAGACCATCCGTACAGATGACACGATATATGGTTTTAATTCCAACACAGATCGTGACTTCTATACCGCAAAAGATGAAAACAGCAAACTGTTGTTCACCGCTTGGGATGCGGGTGGTAATGACACATTTGATTTCTCTGGTTTTACTCAGGATCAGCGTATCAACCTGAATGAAGCTTCCTTCTCAGATGTCGGCGGCCTGAAAGGAAACGTCTCTATTGCCCGTGGTGTAACGATTGAAAATGCGATTGGTGGCAGTGGTAATGACATTCTGATCGGAAATGACGCAGAGAATGTTCTTAAGGGGGGGGCCGGTGATGACATTATCTACGGTGGTCTGGGCGCAGATCAGCTTTGGGGCGGGGAAGGCAAAGATACATTTGTCTACCTAAGCGCTAAAGAATCACCACCTCTTGAGCGTGATTGGATCCATGACTTCGTTTCCGGTGAGGACAAGATTGATGTGTCGTTGTTCGATCTGGGTGAAGCAGGGAAAGGTGGCGTTAAGTTTGTCAGGGAGTTTACTGGCGCAGTCGGAGAAGCAGTGCTTCGCTATGATACGGTGAACAAGGTGAATGATTTCGCTATTAATTTGGGCGATGAATTCTCCTATGATGATTTTTGGGTGAAGATTGTCGGAGAGCCGATATTAGAGTCTGATTTTATCCTTGCATAATACAAAAACACAACCGCATCTGACTGGATGCGGTTATTAGTTTGGAGGCGGAATGACTTGTTCAGCCCGGTATCTGAAATTTGTGCTCTTTATTTCTCTTGTATTCAGTGTTATCGGAGGAAGTATGGCAAGTAGTCTTCATCTCCCATATGCCAGTGAATTAAAAGGCGTGTGGCAACTGTCGGATGAACATCAGCAATGTGATGTCTCATTGACTGACCAACCATTACCTGAAGGTTCAATTTGGTCACTTAGCGGTGATAGCACCTGCTTGACCGATATGTTTGGTGAAGTCCCTGCCGGGTGGCGGCCTACGCCTGATGGCATCACGATTACCGATGAGGAGGGCAGTGGTTTGGCTTTCTTCGCTCAGGAGTCAGATGGCTGGTTTGCCCGCTTTGCGGGTGGCCGGGAATTGATGATGAAGCCCAATAAGAAAAGTGGATAGGGCGGGGAACGTTAACGTCAGATGGCGATTTTTTTTAGAAAGATAAAAAAATATATCAAACAGTGATTAAGGAAATACTGTGAAATTACATCTCCCGAAGGATGAAATTACTGATGTTATTCGTGCCCGTAGCCGGGTGTTCTGGACTATCGGGTTGTTCACTGCCTTTATTAACCTGCTGATGTTGGTTCCATCTGTTTATATGTTGCAGGTTTATGACAGAGTGTTGCCATCGGGCAATGAAATCACTTTGCTGATGTTGACTCTGATTACTCTTGGCATGTTTACCATGATGGGTATGCTGGAATATATCCGCAGCATGATTGTCATTCGTATCGGTAGTCAGCTGGATATGAAATTGAATAATCGTGTTTATACCGCATCTTATGAATCAAATTTGAAAAATGGCACAACAGATGCGGGTCAGATGCTCAATGATTTGGCAAATATTCGTCAGTTTTTGACCGGCAATGCCTTGTTTGCCTTCTTTGATGCCCCTTGGTTTCCAATCTATCTGTTGGTTATTTTTCTTTTTAACCCTTGGCTTGGTTTGTTGGCATTGGTCGGTGCTCTGGTCTTAATTGCCCTTGCTGCGCTGAATCAATGGTTATCAAGTCAGCCTTTATCCGAAGCAAGTCAACTCTCTCTACGCTCAGCCAGCCTTGCCAGCACTAATTTACGTAACGCAGAAGTGATAGAAGCGTTGGGCATGTTGCCGGTGCTTCGCCGGAGATGGTTTGGGTTGCATGAACGTTTTCTGAATTTCCAGCGCATTGCCAGTGAACGGGCTTCTGTGATTAATTCCGTCACTAAAACCGTGCGTATGGCATTACAGTCGCTGATCCTCGGATTAGGGGGGTGGTTGGCGATTGGCGGGCATATCACGCCGGGAATGATGATTGCGGCTTCAATTCTGATGGGGCGTGCGCTTTCACCGATTGAACAACTTATTCAAGCCTGGAAAGGCTGGAATGGTGCCCGTTTATCATGGCAACGGTTAACAAACCTGTTAGAACAACAACCAGAACGGAAACCGGGAATGTCATTACCCGCACCAAAAGGTAATTTGGCTGTGGAAAAAGTTTCCGCCGCGCCTCCGGGAAGAAACAGCAAGGCTGTTTTACAGGATGTCAGCTTTACGCTGGATGCGGGAGATGTATTGGGATTAATTGGCCCCAGTGCTTCCGGGAAATCGACCCTTGCCAGGTTACTTGTTGGCATATGGCCTGCACAGGAAGGTGTTGTACGCCTAGATAATGCCGATATTTATCAATGGAATAAAGATGAACTGGGTTCCTCAATAGGCTATTTGCCGCAAGATATTGAGCTGTTTGGCGGCACTATCGCTGAGAACATTGCCCGTTTTAATGAAGTGGAGCCGGAAAAGGTTGTTAAGGCGGCACAGAAAGCAGGTGTTCATGAACTGGTATTGGCTCTTGATAAGGGTTATGACACGGTTATTGGTGCCGGAGGGGTTGGGTTATCGGGTGGGCAGAAGCAGCGAATTGGTCTTGCCCGCGCGTTATATGATGAGCCGTCATTAGTGGTCTTGGATGAACCTAATTCCAGCCTGGATGAAGCAGGGGAAAGAGCGCTGAATGAGGCTATTGCCCAACTGAAAGCGCAAGGAAAAACAGTGATTGTGATTACTCATCGCATGTCATTGTTGTCACAGACAAACAAAATATTGTTGCTGGTTCAGGGCAAAATGAAGATGTTTGGCTTATCTCAGCAGGTGATAGCGGCTTTATCGCAACAAAATCAGGAACATTCTGCGGCCAAGGCAGTAGCACAGGCATTATAAGTAAATAGGCATTCAATCATAATAATATTAAATAGCTGAGACGGAGATTTCTGTCCGGGAGTGGATATGTCTGATCAGATTACGCCGGTAAGAGATGGAAAAGGATTGTTGCCTCTGGAAGAAAGGCATTTTTTGCGACTAGGATGGTTAGTGATTGGGGTGGGGATCCTGGGGTTTCTTATTTGGGCAGCATTGGCACCGTTGGATAAAGGGGTTGCCTCTTCAGGCGTGGTGGTGGTGGATGGCAACCGTAAAACAGTTCAGACCCCGGCAAGCGGTATTATCAGCCAGATTAAGGTTGTTGAAGGCGAAACAATCAAAGCGGGTCAGACACTGGTCCAGCTCAGTCAGGTGCAGGCAAAAGCCCAAGTTGATGCGCTTCAGCATCAACTGCATACCACACTGGCAACGGAAGCCCGTTTATTGGCGGAACAGCATGGTGATGAAACTCTGATTTTCCCTGAAATATTACAGCAATTACAATCTGAACCCCGGGTGAAAGAGATCATCGTACTGCAAAAACAACTGCTTGCATCACGTCGTGAAATGCTGCAAAGCGACTTGGAAGGGCTTGAGCAGTCTGTCGAAGGCACAGATTTTCAGATTAAAGGGTTGAAATCTTCTCTTGTCAGCAAGCGTGTGCAGCAGGTGGCGCTTAAGGAACAGATAACTAATCTTAAATCTTTAGCGGATGAGGGTTATTTCCCGCGTAACCGTTATCTGGAGCTGTTGCGTGAGCAGGCTGAACTCAACAGTGGCATAGCGGAAATGGTAGGGCGTGCTGGTCAGCTTGAAAAACAGTTACAGGAAACGCAGCAGCGTATTATTCAGCGTAAAGCAGACTATCAGCGGGAAGTTCGCACTCAATTGGCGGATGTGCAGGTTGCTGCCAGCGAATACAGAAATAAGCTGGATACAGCCCAGTTCGAACTTACTCATACCTCAATTGTCGCGCCAGTTGATGGCACGGTTGTCGGATTAAATGTTTTTACGCAAGGTGGTGTTGTTGCTCCTGGCGAAAAATTGATGGAAATCCTGCCGGATCAGATGGCGCTTGAGGTAGAAACCCGTGTTGCGGTTAATTTGGCAGATAAGATTAGTAAAGGGATGGATGTGGATCTGATGTTCACTGCTTTTAACCAGAACCGGACGCCAAAAATTGAAGGGAAAGTGGTTATGGTTTCCGCAGACAGGTTGGTGGATCCCGCAACCAACCAACCTTATTATCAGATGAGAGCCGTTGTTTCTCCTGGCGGGATGGAAAAACTGAAAGGGTTGGATATCAGGCCAGGGATGCCGGTTGAGGTCTTTGTTAAAACGGGTTCCCGCTCCTTGTTTAGTTATCTGTTTAAGCCATTGGTGGATCGGGCTTCAACATCGTTGATAGAGGAGTAATTATGAAATTGAATCATGCTTCTTTATCAGTGGATTTGCTTATTCTTTTCAGCATCAGTTTATTCTCTTTTCCTGCATGGTCGCTAAGTTTGACCGAGGCTTATGCGCTGGCATTAGAAAATGATCCTACTTTTCTTGCTGCAATAAAAGAGAAGGAGGGGGGGGCTGAGTACGAAAAAATTGGCCGAGCAGAATTGTTACCTAAAGTGATGATGTCTTATCAGAATTCACCGAGGAACAGGCAACATACGGAATATCCCGCTGGCTATGATCGTCAGGGAAATAGGATCACCGAAACCCGGGATCGCCAATATCGCAGTTATAACGCAGCGATTGTGATAACTCAGCCATTGATGGATTTTGAAATATTGGCGCGTTATAAAGCTAGTCAGGCTTACACTTTGATGAGTAATGAACGTTTTCGGGCAGATTTTCAGCAACTGGCTGTCCGGGTCGTGAATGCTTACGTGGATGCGGCTTATGCGCAGGATCAGATTGATTTAGTCGTGCGGCAGAAAATGGCTTATGAAAAACAACTGGAGCTGAATAAGAAATTGTTTACTTCTGGTGAAGGGACTCGCACTGATGTGGTGGAAACTCAATCCCGTTACAGTCAGGCGGTTGCGGATGAGATAGCGGCCAACGACGATTTGGATGCGGCCATCCGGAGTTTGCAATTGATTGTCGGTGTTCCTCTGCCAGTTGATTTACCGGTACAACGATTAGCCGATAAAAAACAATTTCAGATATCGCGGTTGTCGCCTGGCCGTTATGAGGAATGGGAAAAATTGGCATTAGCTAACAATCCGGTTTTGGCCGCTTCCCGTCAGGAAGTGAAAGCCGCGTATCATGAGGTGCAACGTAACCGGGCAGGTTATTTACCTAAGCTGGAACTCTATGCATCCCATTCTGAAAACGAATCCAGCAGCGATAATACGGTAGATCAAAAATATCGAACCGATACCATTGGCTTGCGAATGAGCATGAATATCTATAATGGTGGCGGAACGTCTGCCGCTGTGCGTCAGGCAGCGGCACAATATGGCAGAACTAAATATGATCTTGATGCTCAGGCGGGCGAAATCCTCAATGCATTACGACGCAACTATAATCAGTACCTGAATAGCGAAAAACGGATTAATGCTTATGAAATGGCTGTTGAATCAGCCAGCTTGCAGGTAGATGCGACCAGTAAAAGTGTTGTTCTTGGACAGCGGGTGAATGTGGATGTCCTGAATGCAGAGCAACAGTTATATACTGCCCGGCGTGATCTTTCTCAGGCAAAATATAACTATATTAAAGCCTGGATCGGCCTGCTTAATGAGGCCGGAGAATTAAAAGGCGAACATTTGGACAAGATAGCGGGTTATTTTCGCTAGTTTGCAGTTGTCAGCCGGAGTTGTTGCAGATTGCCTGTTAAAGCCAGATCGGTACGTAATGACGCAACTTCCCGGCTGATAAAAGCGATTTCTTTATTTGACGCCAGTTTGTTGCGCCATTTATCGGGCTGTTGATCGAGGTTCTGGAAAAGGTTATCCAATGTACCGGCCTGTTGCAATAAAGTGGCTGCGGTTTTAGGGCCGATTCCCTGGATCCCAGGGATCTTACTGCTACTGACACCCGCCAGGCCCCAGTAATCAGGTAACTGCTCTGGTAAAACGCCAAATTCTTGTTGAACAAATGGCATATCCAACCAGCGTTTCTGGAAGTAATCCCGGATACGGATAGTCGGTGAAAGTAACTGGCAATAACCTTTATCGGTAGAAACAATTGTCACATTGTGACCAGAGGAAGCGATTTTTACTGACAGCGTTGCTGCTAGATCATCGGCTTCATGCCCTTGGGCATGCCAGCAGGCAACCCCTTGTTGCTCAAATGACGCTCTGATCTGCGGCATTTCTTGTTTCAAATTGTCAGGCATTGGTGAACGGCCCGCTTTGTAGTCAGGCAATATTTGGTGGCGCCAGCTATTACTGCGATCTTCTTCATCGAATACGGCAACAGCGTGTGTGGGATTGGTATGTTGGATCAACTGCCTTAACGCATGTTCACAAGCGGGAATGCATGGGCTACCCTGCACAGCGTGAATACGGCGGATAAGGTTAAGGGCATCAACAATCAGAAGATGTATCATATGGGTCACTATTCAGCATTCAGCAGAGTTATGCTCCATCCGTGGAGCAGACATCATTTTCTTTTGGGGCATTTTAACTGATAATTTCGTAGCAGGGTTCGTAGGCTGTGCCTCCTGGTAGTTTCATTCGGTGTTGTCCCACAAAGTTTTTCAACAGATTATCCATACGGCGCATTATTTCAGTATCACCGTGGATTTTGAATGGGCCATGTTTTTCAATTGCTTGAATACCAATCTCTTTTACGTTACCTGCAACAATCCCAGAGAAAGCGCGGCGTAGCGATGCCGCCAGTTTTTCCGGCGACTGATCGGGATAGAGATTGAGATTAACCATGTTTTCATGTGCTGGTTCGAATGGCTGTTGCAGATCATGGTTGATCTTTATTGACCAATTAAAGCTGTATGCATCACCGGTACTGTGTCGGTTATCTTTCACTAATGGCATCGCTTTTTTCATTACCTGGGCAACTTCCGGCGCATTATCAATAATAATGTGATAGTAGCGTCGCGCCTCTTTTCCTAATGTGTGAATAATAAACTCATCCATGACTTGGAAATAGTCTGCACTCGCCTTCGGGCCGGTAAGAATCAATGGCAGCACTTGCCCCTGGTTTTCCGGGTTCATCAGAATACCGAGCAGATAGAGTAATTCTTCTGCTGTGCCGACGCCGCCTGGGAAAATAATGATGCCGTGAGCAATGCGAACGAAAGCTTCCAGACGTTTTTCTATGTCTGGCATGATAACCAGTTCGTTCACGAGTGGGTTAGGGGGTTCGGCCGCAATGATGGAGGGCTCAGTGATACCGATAAAGCGGCTATTTTTATAATTCTGTTGGGCATGTCCTACAGCCGCACCTTTCATCGGTGCTTCCATTGCACCAGGGCCGCAGCCGGTACAGATGTTGAGTCCACGTAACCCAAGCTGATTACCGACTTTACGGCCATACTGATACTCTTGCTTACTGACTGAATGGCCTCCCCAACAGACGATCATATTGGGATCTTCATCGGTATGCAGCGCTCTGGCGTTACGCAGAATAGAGAATACTCTATTGGTGATATGCGCACTATTTTCCAGATCGAGATGATGCTGTTGTGCTGAATCGGTAATCTGAGCATGAACAAACAGAATATCCCGAAGTACGGCGAATAAATTAGCTTGTAGTGAATGGATAATTTTCCCATCAACAAATGCATCTTCTGGTGGGTTCACCAGTTCCAGTTTTACCCCGCGCTCACGGCGCAATACATTAATATCAAAATCTGTGTATTTAGAGAGCAGCTCTTTACTATTATCGGTTTGGCTACCTGAATTGAGTACAGCCAGTGAGCAGTTGCGGAACAGCCGATACAGATCACTTTTTGCGGTACTCTTTAGCATATCTACTTCAAGTTGAGATAATAAATCCATTGAGCCGAGTGGGTTGATATGAGTAATCAAGAATGACTCCTTTATACCGTGTATGGGTTACACATCAATATCACTAAACTGAATGTATTACATTGCCTATTTCAGCTTATTTTGTACAAACGGCACTCAGAAAAGTGATTTATTGACGTGCCAGTCTGCCTGTCGTTGGAATAAAGTCTTCATTATTTGTGCGCCACGGATTGATATCTAATCCTCCGCGTCGAGTATAACGCGCATAGACTGAGAGCTTTTCTGGAGCACATAACTGTTGTAAGTCATTGAAAACACGCTCAACACATTGCTCATGAAATTCATTATGATGCCGGAATGATATGAGGTAACGTAACAATGCTTCCCGATTGATTTTTGGTCCTTTGTAGCGAATTTGGATAGACCCCCAATCAGGTTGATGGGTAATCAGACAGTTGGATTTCAGCAGATGGCTAACCAAAACTTCTTCCACCCGTGGGCCTTGTGCTGCACCTTGCAGATAATCACGATTGAAATTATATTCAGTCACTTCAATCTCCTGATTGTCAATACATTCACCGGTAAAAGCGGAGATGGGTTGGTTATTGAAATGATCTAAATGATGAAGTGTTACTTCCACATGACCTTCAGCACAAGCGGCCAGATCGCGCTGTAGTGTTTCTTCAACAATTTGCCAGTTTTCAAAACGGGTCTGATTAAAGCTGTTCAGATAGAGTTTAAAACTTTTAGATTCAATCAGGTTTTTACTCACTGCATTCAAGCTGACATGCCCGACCGCAACTTGCGGCAGACCACGGCTATTCAGCCATGATAGTTCATATAATGTCCAGATATCAGCACCGTGAAACGGTAAATTATCAGGGAAAATTTTCAGCGGCTCACGGTTCATATTGCGGGGTATCGCTTGCAATAAGCTGGCATCATATTGGTCACGATATAAAGTGGTTTTACCCAGTGTAAGTTGCTCAAGAGCTTGGTGATCCTGATATAACGACATGTTATTCCTTAAAATCTGATGGTAGTAATAGTAGTCATCATTCAAGTGTAACAAGTTATGGTGTTTGTCAGAATTTTATTTGTTGGCCTATTTTATTAATCGGCCTTGGGAACCTCTGTTTTTTAGCAAAAACCGCCGTAAACCCTTGCCCAGTGCGGGCGGGGATATAAGGCGAAAAGCCCAGAGGGCTTTCAGGTTGTTGACCAACCCATTTAAAAACATCCTCAAATATATAAGCAGAATGCTACACATCTGCTGGATTGAGGACGTAATACCATTAAGAAACTTAAATAACTGATATTGTTGTAAATAGAGCATTTCCAGCCTTATCACCACTTTCCAGCATTTAATATATCGCATTCCCCATTATCAGGCTTAAACAACCCGCTTTTGATCACATTTCACACTATCCATTCAGACAGGCAATTAATACCACATTAGAATAGTTTTCTTGTGTCACTATAAAGTTATCAATATTTCCTATGGAAAGATGATCGTTTTATCACCGAAGCCAGATTAACTTAAGAGGAAAGAGAGAATGAATTAAGCATATCGCAGGGAAACATGGAATACTATGCCACAATAGTAAAACACAGCACAACATTCAGCCTTAAGCGGCATCCTAAATGGCAGGAAATACTTTATTTTGGCCGCGCTCAGAGAATATGATCGAATCATCAAATGTATCTACGTTCTGGACTATGCTGATAATAAAACGTTAAGGCAATTTGTTCAGCAGGCCCTGAACAGAGGTGAAGCTGAGAAGAGCAATAGCATCAGTCAACGGAAATCAATTTCGTGGCGGCAGCGACTATCAGATAGATCAATGGAATGACTGCGCCAGGCTGATAGCTAATTGCGTAATTTACTATAATTCAGCAATATTATCAGGTCTGGTTGAAAAATTTGAGAAGGAAAATAATAAAAAAGCGATAGACGTTCTGGCTAATTTATCTCCAGTAGCATGGGGACACATTCTTCTTGGCGGAAATTATTCATTCGAAGATAAAGCGGCGATCACAAGTCTGGACAATCTTCTGGAAGGTGTTGATCCGCTGAGCGATGAAGAAGATGAAGAGCACGAATAAAATCAATAACAGGATGATAAATAATGACTTTTATGTGAGAGGTGGGACTTTTGGAGGAAATGTGCGCGGAACCCCTAACAGCGGAATGACATCGGTAAACCGTATGGTGGGAACAGGAGAGCGCACGGGGAAGCCGACCACTGGAAACGGTGGTCATCTTTAAGTCCTGTCAGATATCGTCACCTCTGACTTGAGCGTCCATTTTTTTGGATACTCGTCAGGGGGGCGGAGCCTATGGAAAAACACGATGCGGCTGACTTGTCTCGGACTTTCTTTTCTTGCTTTAGCCCGCAATGCTCGCCGCAGTATTGACTAGCGTAGTCTGTTAATATGTTATACTGCCATTTACGGTTTGAATAAGAAACGTGAGAGTAAAACTGTAAGTTTCTGGGCAAATGCTCTCGCTAGTCCAATTATTCATTACCTAAAATGCCAGTAAGTATTTTACATTTAATGGAGATTGTTATGGGAATTAAACCAGGACCTAAACCTATTGCTGAATCAACAGGAAAGGAAGATAAACGACAGAGAGTGACACCGGAAAATAAGCCTAAACATCCGGATTTGAAAGAGCATCAACACAAAAAGGGTGAATAAGAAGTTCGTTTCAGAATTTTATCTGGAGAACGTCTCTCTGATACGCGAAAGAATAATCCGACGGGAATATTGCCAAATTTCTTAACAGAGGCTTTGATTTCAGCAATCCACTGAATAGGACAAGAGTAAACTTGGTTATTGATACTATAGTGTATTTGCCGAAACACCTCTTGTTAGTCAATGAACTAACTTCACATGTGCAATCCAGCAGGATTTCATCGTTCTCCCAGTTCGCGTCTTTACGTAGTCTGCAATCTGTTTATATGTTGACATTTCCAATTTACTGATACTCACTATTTACTATAACGTCTGAACAACGAAGCCTCCTCGACTTCTTGAAAAAAAACAAATGACTATATTTAAGTAATGGGTAATATTCGCTCATTACTTAACATTATAAGGGAGCAGGATGGCGTTCTATGAAAACAAAAAGTCTGTTCTTGAAACAGATAAACCAGAACAGTATCGGAAAATACGTAGTATCGGTGAGATCCCTCCAGGTCCAGGAATTTATGAATGCCAGACCTGTAAGTACGAAGATGTCGTGAACCGTGAATGCGAGAAGCTTCCACCTTGCTCTAACTGCAAGAAAAAGGGCCACACCAATAAGTGGAAGTTTCTCGTAAAAGCCACAGATAAATAGCTATCCTCAAAGCCCTACGGGGCTTTTAAGGCATAACATTTGCTGTCGGAACCTCCTGAACACTACTTTGCGAGTTTTTGTCTTCAAGCCATTTTTTCCTCATGTGGTTTTCATCAACGAAAATGGCCTGAAGCACGGAAACATGCTTTTTTAGGTCATGGATATTAACCTCGAATATCCCATGTCAGAGTCTAATTTCTTACGTAGCGCATTCTTTACGGCAACAGAATTGTTGAATCCTTCTGTCACAACGGCTTAATGCGCCGCCAGTTCCTGAAAGAATTTTGGGTTTTCCTGAATGGTCGCCAGTACCTTTGCCGCCAGTCCAGTAGGATTACGTCTTCCGGTCTCCCAGCTTTTGATGGTGTCGATACTTGTTCCCAGAACCTGTGCCATCTCACTCTGTGAAACGTTAAGTTGTGCTCTGATGGACTTCACATCTGCCAGTTCATAACGTGTGACACGTTCGGGTGCTTTAACACCATTTTTGATGTCGACAGCTTCTTCCAGTGACGCTTTTAGGTCGTCAAAAAAACTCATGTTACACCTCGTCTTTCAGTAATTTTGTCAGCTTTTTCAGTTCTGATTTTTCAGCATCCGTCAGACTGTCTTTGGTGCTTTTCGGGTAGGCCATTACCAAATAGATAATCTCTTATAACACCCTGACTGCGATGGGCCTGGTAATCCATCGGGGTAACAGAAACACCGCTTCCCAAGCCCAAAGAGGCATTGGCACCGAATTGCTTGCCACTACTGCGATTTTCTTTATCCGTTTTATGGGTATTAGCCGCCCCTGACAGAGAAATATCTTTTTCAGCCACCAAGGTGGTATTTCCCCCGGCTTTAAGTTGGCTACCCACAATAGCCAGATTACCGGCCACCGGGCCTTCTCCCTGACCGGTGGCTGTAATAGATAAGTTATCCCCGGCAGTCAGGATTGACCCCACAGCCACATCCGAGGCTTTATGAGTACTGGATGAACTCTTTTGTTTGCCGACAGTTGTCTGGAAGGCAAAAGATGGCATCACTGGATCTTTACCCTCAAGGAAATTTTCTTCTGCCTTATCATGTGCGGCTTGAGCACTACTCAGGGCTGCCTTGGTATCATATAGTGCCGATACTCGGCTATTGTTGCCTTGTTGCGCCTGCTGAGCAAAAGTCTGGGCAGCCGCAATTTGGCCTCCTCGTGAACCATCAAGAGAGAACGTCAACCCTTGACTCTTCTGTTCAACAGTCTCATCCAGAGTCAGTTTGTTACTCCCGGCTTCAATCTGTACCCTGCTGCCACTAATCGTCAGATCCTTACCAGCGATCAGTTCACTGTTACGGACTTTAGCTTCGTCGCCCGCATGGACAGTGAGGTTATAGCAAAGTCGGTAACTCTCAACCTTTCAAGGGCTGGGATCGTTTTACTTTCTCAACAAGATACAGCGCTAAGCGTAACGTTCTGTAAGTGCTTTCATATGTCTTTCTACCGTTTCTTTACTGCTAGGAAAAGCATCGATATAAGCATTAGACACATATTGCATCAGCATAATAAATTGATTTGGGCTGATTTCCGAACTTTCAAACTCTCCAACATAAAAAGTAACCAGATCAAAATCTTCTGGATAATCTAGATCTTGATCTAATACATATTCTAATCCTTCATGTACTACACATCCAATTCCCTTCGAAGCATCCAAGAGAAATTTTATAAAACTTATTTTCTCTTCACTCAACATGGTGAACATGAGGTAATATAAATCTTCACCACTATTGTTTATTAAATATTCTTTTGTCTCATCTAACCACTTCGTTTTATCACTCATGGAATATTCCTTGATGGCATCGTGATGAATGCATTACTAATTTCACCACTTTTAGCATCTTTCGTTACTCTAAACCAATATCCATCAACTTTAGTTGAATACTCCCTTTTATCTGGGTTGGATATAAAGTAATCCTTTGATTGTTTAGCTGCTTGAGTAGACATTTTAAGAACTGTATCGTCAGATAAGACTCGAGGATCGTATGTTGTCTTCGATTGAGTCTTTTTGTACTTACCAGTAGGATTACCTGCTCTGTCTACCGAAGGTAATTGATAACTATATTCTATTAATCCTGGATATTTCTTATCGGTTATTTTATTCGTGACTTTTACTCCTAATTTTTCAGCAGATTCTAAAAATGCATCTTGTCTATGAGCGCCAGATATACTTGTTTTCTTCTTATTCAATAAACCAATCTGAGTATTATGTTTTGATACTTCGGCTGTGAAATTTTCTGGTATTACACGCTCAGACGTTTTACCAGTCTGATTTTGTGGTGTTTTTGGCGAAGACTTAGGGCCTTTTCCTCCCTCCATCACAATAGGCAGCGTCATCGCCATTGCAGCGGCAGTCTCCTGACTCATGCCCATCGCTTCAAAGCGTTTTGTCCAGCCGAGTTCGCCTACCTTGCCTGTGGCCGCCTGACCTAACGTATTCACTGCCGACAGGTAATTTCTGAACTCAACTGGCAATGTGCCATCCCGGTCCATATTTTTGAGGGTACGTTCAAACACCGGCCACTGATCAACCAGATAACCATACTTCTGTGCACACTGGGTCGGGTTGCTGTTGCAGAAATTCATCATTTCCTGCTGATTACGGATATTGGTATCAACCATCTCCTTGATCACCTGCTTACAGCTTTCGCCTTCACAGGTGCGGGCTTGGTGCGCAAAACTGTCCAGCTCATTCACGCTCAGAGAGTTATTCTCCACCGCATTCTTCCCGGCCTGGGCCCCGGTAACGGCGCTGGCGGTAGAGTCACCAGCAATGCCACCTGCCAGACCTGCCGCCAGGGTGGAGAGGGTGCTGATGGTCTGTTTTTCTTCTTCACTTAAGTCACTGACTTTAACATTTTCACCATGAAAATGCTTCATCAGTGCCTGGGCGGCCAGTTCACCGGAAGCAGCTCCTGCCGCCCCGGCCAATGCACTGTTGCCACTGGCTTCCGCCACCGCCGCGCCCAGAATCGCATGGGCCAGGGTATTGGTGGTGATATCCACTTTACCGGTTTGCGGGTCGGTGGTCATGTCCTTAATCACCCCGGCCAGATACGGTGAGGCACCCCCGGCCAGTGCCTGACCAATATTTCCGCCTGCCAGTCCCTGAATGGCTGCCGTCGCGGCCTGTAAGGCGGTCTGGTATTTACCGCCAGTACCAAAGCCGGAATCATTCAATGCCTGATTGTAAGCTGTGTTGTAGATTTGGTTTTTAATGTCATCTTCAGTTGGGGGGAGAGTGCTGGTTTTCGCCAGTTTCGCACGGGCATCCTTTCTGTCCTGCTCACTGATATTCGTCATTTTCGCGTTGGCGGCTTTGGTGGCGATAATAGACCCTTCAGTACCGGCAATATCAATGACCTGTGCGCTGATTTCCCGAATGAGTTGTGCCTGTCTCAGTCGTTTCTGTTCTTTCTCTTTATCAAAGATAGGGCTTAATGCATTGCCGGCATTATCCGTGTCGCGGTTCAGGGTGGTGATATCTTGCTGTTGGTGGTCCTTATCCCGGATAGCAATGGTGCCGTCACTGACTGCCGCATGAGAGGTGCTTTGGGCATGGCCTTCTTTATTCGCTCCTCCCAGGGTATTGGAGGCCAGATTACTCAGCAATGAGCTCCCGATCGGTCCGCCGGTGCTGAATCCGGCGCTCTGGTGTTCGGTTTTGAAATCCGCTTTGTTTTGAATATCCCCGAAACCCAGGGTACCGGTATCAAGGGTGTTTTTGGCTTTGTCTGCGGTACTGGCAATCACAGCGCCGTCAAGCTGGGTGTGTTCGCCTACCTTCACTTCATAGCCGCCTTTGCCGGCAAACAGCCCGGTCTGCTCTTGCACGGAGTCAAAGTTACTGTGGATTTTGTCGCGGCCAATACTGAGACTCACAGTCCCATCAGTCTGAGGGCCGACCGTGACACTGGCACCGGCACTGATGTTCTGCTGCTTCATATCGTAGCGGTTGCTGTCCTGTTCGCTGGTGAGCGTCAGGTTGCGTTTGACGTCGGCGGTAATCTGTTCGCCACTGACCTGTGCGCCTTTGAGGGCCGCATCCCGGCCGGCGTTGAGGGTAACGTTCTGTCCGGCATCCAGGGTGGTTTCAGTGTGGCTGACGCCGTCACCACTTTCACGGCCTTTGCCATGGTTAATGCTGGCGGAAACATTCAGGCCGGTGCCCCCCGGTCCGGCGGTGAAGCCCACGCCGAGTGAACCGCCGCTACTGCTGTTGCTGCCGGTGGTCTGTTCGGTATTCTGGCTGGAGGTGAGTTGGATATCCCGATTGGCATTGAGTTGCAGGTGTTTGCCTGCCTGCAACCGGCTGCCCTGAACACGGATATCGCCGTTCTGGTCAGGCGTGTCGTTGCCGGTAGCGGTGATATTGAGGTTATCCCCGGTAGTCAGGCTGCTGCCCTGTTGAGTGGTCTGGTGCTGTTTCTGCTCTGAACGGGAGGACTGGCTGCCGTAGGAGAGGTTGATACCCACCAGGTTATTGTTGGTTTTGTTGTCACCGCCTTTGGCATCGGCCAGACGAGCGGCCTGAACTGCCTGGACCCCACTGAGGGCGGCTTTGGTGCCTTGTAAGGCTTTCAGTCGGCTGTCACTTTCACTGCTGGCCGCCTTAACGGTCTGAACGGCGGTATTCACGGCACTGCCAGCTGTCCCGGATAGGGCCACGGTCAGACCGCTTTGTTTCTGTTCGGTTTTGGAGATAGCGGTATGGCTGTTTTCCGCGCTGGTGATAGTGACATCCTGGCCGGTGAAGGTCATATCCCGGCCCGCGACCACATCACTGCCGTGAAGGTTGAGCTGTTTTCCGGCGTTGAGCGTGACGTTGCCCTGACTGCTGCCGATGGTGCTGCCTTTGCTGAGGTTGCTGTCGATGTCGGTGGTGGATTTTTGGCTGGCTTTGCCGACGGTGAAGCCGATACCCCCGGTGCCCATCAGGCCGGATTTTTTCTCTTGCTTGAAGTGCGTTTCATGACGGGCTTCATCTGCGGTGGTGACGGTGAGCTGATTACCGGCGGCCAGATTGACATCCTGGGTGCCAGCCACGTTACTGCCGATGATGTTCAGGTCTTTGCCGGCCTGTACGGTGACGCTGTCTCCGCTAAAGGTGGTGCTCACTGCCCGGCGCTCATGGATTTCGTCGTGGGTTTCGACGGAGGATTTGGAGAGCAAGCCTTTGCTGGTCTGTTTGCTATGTTCGACCAAGTCTGATGAAGCGGTACCGGCGTTCAGGGTGAGGTTGTTCCCGGCCTGGGCCGTCAGTTGCTGACCGGCACTCACGTTAGCGGCGGTGGCATTGAGGTTATTGCTGGCTCGCAGTGCCAGGTTACCGGCGGTGTTTATCTGGCTGCCAGTGTCGTGCGTCTGCGTCAAATGGCGGTAGTTGTCGTTCCCCCAGTCACCGTTTTCCGTGCGGCGAGTGAGCAGAGTGTCCAGAGTCAGGTCATGGCCTGCCGTTATCTCTGTCTGGCTGTCTTTACCGGCGTTATCAACTTTGCTGGCAGTAAGTTGGACGTTGTTGATGGCTTTCAGCGACAAGGTACCTTGGTTATTCTGGACATAAATCCCCGCTGGGCGGTCCAGCCAGCGGTTAACACTGTCATCACGCAGGGTAGAGGTGCTGGTGATATCCCGGCTGGCCAGCGCGGAAATTCTATCTTGTCCTTGAATGTTGCCGCCTAGGTTGGTGATATCCTGCTGTGCGGTTAAATCTACTTTACCACCTTGAATAAAGCCGCTGTTGGTCAGGTTTTTAGCGGTCAATTGGGTTACTTCACGTCCGCTGATGGTGCCGCTGTTGGTGATATCACCCCGGCTATTCAGTATGACGTTGTTACCCGAGAGCAGGGCACCATCTCCGGTCAGGTCGCCTTTATTGACCCGGGCGTAGACCTGCGGCACGGTCACGGTCTGTGTTGTGCCATTCGGCAGGGTCACTGTGCGGTTGGTCAGCCAGATAATGTCTGAGGTGAGCAGAGCCATTTGTGATGGACTCAGGGCAACACCTGGGGTCAGTTGTTGTTGTTTGCTGAAGGAGACCCCGGCTTCCATCAGCGCTTTGAACTGGGCTTCATCGTTGTTGTGACCGGCCAGATAACGGTGTCCGGTCAACTGGGTGATCTGATCACGCACCAGACGCTGCTCGTAGAATCCGTCTCCCAGGCGTTTGTGGGTCAGTACCGGGTTATTGGTGAGCTGTTGTTGCATATAATCTGTACCCAGCCATTTTTTATACTGGGTGAATTTTGGGTCGGTTTCTACCAGATAGTGGCTGTCGCTACCCGGTTGCACGATATACAGGCTGTTATCCGGCAGGCGGGTCTCTGGGGCGACTATGCGGATAAGCGGTTCGACTGTCTGTCCTTTAACGGTGTCAGGCGGCAATGCCAGTTCAAATTGTTGGCCGGTCGGTAATACGAGTGGGTGTTCAGCCAGTGTGCCACTGTCTGGTAGGGTAACAGTGGCAGGTGGTAGTACCCGTTCAGTCTGTTGAGCCGGTGAAAGTGATGAGTGTTCAACTAGGGCGTTTCTGTGCGGTAGTGTCACTGCGCCGGGTGACAATACCTGTTCGGTCTGTTGGCCTGTAGGAGAAAATAATGGGCGATCAAACGATGTATCCCTGTCCGGCAGTGTGACTGTTTTCGTAGGGATAGTCACCGTAGTTTCTCGGTCGTTAGTCTGTGTCGGGATGCTGAGTGTGATATCGTTGATAGTCGCGTTCGTGAGTGTAACTTCACCGACTTCCGCCATTCTTGAGGCCAGATTAACCCCGGCTGGTGCACTTTGAACACTGCTTTTCTGCCTGTCATCTATTGTTATGCTGGTAATATCCGGTCGAGTATTGGCCTTCCAGGCCAGCGCTTTCAGGTCGATGGTTTCGGTTACCGGTGCCGGGCGATAATTACTGCCGCTTCTTCCTTGGGAGGTTTTGGTTCCCCCGATTCTGCGTTTTTTCTTTTTGGCATACCAGTAGGTCTGTCTGCCTTCATCCGTGGTGATGCGTTCACCTTTGGTAGCGTTGTTGTGCAGTTCATCAATATTGCCGCCCAGTGTTGCGCCAGCTACGATTTGACTGTCATTGTTGGTCAACATTGCGCTATTCAGGGTCATGTTGCCCCCGGACAGAATTTTACCTGGGTCGCTCTCTTTTATCTGGGTTTCATTGACGGTACGAGTGTATCGGTACTCGTAAAACTCATTATCGCTGCTACCATCCGGCATGACAGCAGTGTGCACACCGTATTTGTTGCGGTAGGACGTGTCCACTTGCGACCAGTCATAGCGGGTAGTGTGTTCGCTCAATACCGCGTCATGGCGCTGGGATTTTTCCGTTTCTACAATGTGTGTTACTAGGCGGTTGTTGGTATTGCGGATAATAGCCGCGTCAATTCCTAGGTTGCCCCCGGCCTCAATGGTTGCCGCGTGGTTGCTTAACCGGCCAGCTTGACTCGTCGCAGTCAGGTTCTCATCCAGTTGTCCACCAATGTACATATCGCCCACGCTGTAAATTTGGGCGTGGTTACTGTTGTTGAGGGTGCCGGTAGCGATATCCATTCGGTCTCGGGCAGCAATGACCGCGGCTTTGTCTTTCTGCGCGGTGTTATTGAGCGTGCTTGTCTCAAGGGCTATTTGGTCACCGTAAATACGTCCGGTACCGGTATTGTCCAGTATTTTGGTTGTCAGATGGGTAAGATCGCCGTCAATGAGTCCTGTGTTGGTCAATGTGTCACGGATGTTGACGCGGGTTTTTCCAGCACTGATTTCCGCAGTTTGGGTGTTGGTGAGGTTTTTTGCTGTCAGGTACGCTTGTCCGGCTTTAATTGTGCTGTCATTGATGATGTTGCCTATGGTTTCCAGAGACAGCTTGCCGTTGGCGGTGGTGTTGCCGGTGTTGTGGAAGTCTTGTTTTAATTTCACTTCCATATCGCCCTGCGATAAGGTTTGGCCGTCACCGTTCAGAGTGTTGGCTTTAATATTGACTTTTTCACCCCCAATCAGTGTACCTTGCTGGTTATTCATCGTCAGTTTCTGGGTCTCGTCTTCAATGGTGAGTTGTTTCCCACCAGAGACCAGCCCCTGCGTGTTATCCAGTGTCTGGCGGACGATAGCGTGTAGGCTGTCGGCTCCCCGTAATGCGCCTTGGGTGTTATCCACCTGTTGAGCTCTAATGATCAGGTGTTGAGCTTCAGCCCCCCGATCAGGGTGATTAGTCTCCCGGTTAATCAGTTCTGCCGTGTCTAGGGTCAGATGTTGGTCACTATGGATAAAGCCGTCAGTGTTGTTCGTTTGTTTCTTCACGTTAAGTGTTGAGTCACCCACGGCTTTGATCTGTCCGTGACGATTGTCGAGCTGTTGGGTCTCTAGGTCCATGGTGTTTGTTGATAACAGTTTACCGTCCTGGTTATCTGTATCAGCCAATCCTGTGTCGATAACCAGTTTCCCACCCTGAATATGTCCGTGGCGGTTGTCCAGTTTGCCGCTGGTCACTGTTGTTCCGTGATCACCAATGATACGGCCGTGCTGGTTATCCAGCAGTTGCTTGTTCGTGTCAATATTGACGGTTTCCGCCGACTGTAATTTGCCATTGTGGTTGGTGAGTGTTTGGCTGTGAATCTCCAATCCACCGTTACCGGCAATATGACCATTGTTATTGATGAATGTCGTGCTGGTGATGTCGGTTTTTCCATCAGCGGCGATAAAACCGGTGTCATTATTTAATTCACCGATATCCAGTGTCAAATCTCCCAGAGCAGACACTTTTCCTGATTTATCTTTGTCACCGTTGTTATCCAGGCGTTGGCCCTGAGTGTTCAATCTCAGTGTTCCATCAGACCGGACGGTGCCTTTCAGGTTATTGAATGCTTGGGTCGTGAGCGTAGTCTGTTGAGTGCCGACAATAGTGCCTTGGGTGTTATTTACGGCGGCGGTGTTTAGTGTTGCAACTTTACGGCTGGTAATAGTGCCAGCTTGATTATGTAAATCACCGCTGGTAATGAACATGTCATCCTGGCTGCTAATGCCGTTCTGATCACCACTGTTTTTGTTAGTCAGGGTGTGACCATTCGTATTGAGTGTCAGTTTACCTGCGGAATGTAATAGACCACCGCTGTTGTCAGTTTCGTTCACTGATAATTCCAGGGCATCGGTTTTGCTGCCGAGGGTCCCGCGTTGGTTTTTCAGTTCACCGCCAGTGATGGTTGTCTTCCCTGTGCCAATAATTACACCATCATGGTTGTCAATTTCACCTGTGGTCAGGGTCATTGTCCCTTTGCTGATAATGCCACCGTTGTCGCCCTTTTGGGCGGTTGTCAGTTTTTCTCCATGCGTGTTCAGCGTCATATCACCGGCAGAGTCTATTTTTCCACCGGTACTGTTGAGTTCTCCGCTGTCGAGTTGCAGGTTTTTCTTACTAATGATGGTGCCGGCCTTGTTGTGGAGTGATTGTTTCTGCGTGTCAATGTGAGTTTCGTCGCCACGGATAAATCCACGATCATTGGTCAGTTTACCGGTGGTCAGTTTCAGGGTATCTCCTGCCGTGATACCGTTGAGTTCACCGCTGTCAGTATTGGTTAGTTCCTGCTGTTGAGTGTTCAGTTTTAAGCTGGCTGCGGATTTCACCAGTCCGCGTTGGTTGTTAACTGTTTTTGTTGTCAGGTCCGCTTTACCTTTCGAGAGGATTTTTCCGTCGGTGTTGTTGAGGTTATGGCTTATCAGTGTGATCTCGTTTTGTGAGCCTATCATGCCAGCGGTGTTATCGATTTCACCGACTTCTAAAGTCAGGTCACTACCGCTGCGTATGCCATGGCTATCTCCACTTTGCGCGTTAGTCAGCTTCTGGCCGTGGGTATCAAGTGAAAGGGTGGTTCCGGATTCCAGCAGGCCGCCGGTGTTGTCAGTTTCGTTTACGGTTAATGTCAGCGCACCTTTTTTGCTGATGAGTGTTCCACCCCGGTTTTTCAGTTCACCGCCAGTGACGGTTGTTGTTCCTGTACCAGTAATGTTTCCATCACGGTTGTCGATTTCACCGGTGGTCAGGGTGAGTGTGCCTTTACTGATAACACCCCCATTTTTCCCGCTTTGCGCAGTGGTCAGTTTTTCTCCATGTGTGTCCAGCGTTATGTCGCCATCAGATTCTATCCTGCCACCGGTACTGTTTAACTCTCCGCTGTCGAGTTGCAGGTTTTTCTTACTGAATATGACACCGCCCAGGTTGTTTAATGTCTGTTTCTGTGTGTCAATATGGATTTCATCGCTGCGGATAAATCCGCGGTCATTGATCAGTTTACCGGTCGTCAGTTCCAAGGCATTTTGCGCTACGATCCCGCCGTTTTTACCGCTGTCAGTGTTGACCAGTTCCTGCTGCTGGGTATCCAGATGTAGACTGGCTGTGGATTGAATCAGCCCATGTTGGTTGTTGACCGCTTGTGTTGTCAGGTCTGCTTTTCCCTTTGCGAGGATTTTTCCTTTGGTATTGTTGAGGTTCTGGCTGGTCAGTGTGGTGTTGCCTTGTGAATCTATCATACCAGCGGTGTTATCGATTTCACCCACTTCCAGAGTCAGGTCACTACCGCTGAATATGCCGTGTTTATCTCCGCTTTGAGTGTTAATCAGTTTCTGCCCGTGGGTGTTGAGTGAAAGCGTTGTTTGGGATCGCAGCAGACCACCGGTGTTATTCAGTTCGCCGGTATTCAGTGTCAGTTGTTGATGTTGGCTGAATATTTTACCGCTTGTATTATCAACGGTTCCCATTGATGTTACTTTGAGCTGCTTATTGGCGATTACTTTTCCTTGTTGGTTATCAATGGTGCCTGTGGTCAGATTTATATTGCCTGTACTGATTATGCCCCCGCTTTGACCGCTGTGGGTGTTTGTCAGTAGTCCGCCCTGTGTGTCCAGCGTTAGGTCATCGCCAGATTGCAGTAAGCCGTTGCTGTTGTCAGTTTTGCCCACGGTTAATTTCAGTGCACCGGTTTCGCTGGCAAGTGTCCCACTTTGGTTGTTCAGTTCACCACCGGTGACTGTCGTTGTTCCTTCGCCAATGATGACGCCATCATGGTTGTCGATTTCGCCGGTAGTCAGGGTGAGTGTGCCTTTACTGATAACGCCACCCGTATCGCCGCTTTTTGCCGTGGTCAGTTTTTCTCCATGTGTGTCCAGCGTCATATCACCGGCAGATTCTATCCTGCCACCGGTACTGTCTAACTCCCCGCTATCGAGTTTTAGATTTTTCTTACTGGCTATGGTGCCGGTTAAGTTGTTTAGCGCTTGCTGATGGGTGTTAATGTGGGTTTCGTTACCACGGATAGAGCCGCGGTCATTGATCAGTTTACCGGTCGTTAGTTCCAAGGCATCTTGCGCTATTATCCCGCCGTTTTCACCGCTGTCAGTGTTGACCAGTTCCTGCTGTTGGGTATCCAGATCTAGACTGGCTGCGGATTGTATCTGTCCGCGTTGGTTGTTGACCGCTTGTGTTGTCAGGTCTGCTTTCCCCAGAGAGAGGATTTTCCCGTCGGTGTTGTTGAGGTTCTGGCTGGTCAGTGTGGTGTTGCCTTGTGAATCTATCACGCCAGCGGTGTTATCGATTTCACCAGTTTCGAGCATCAGGTCATTGCCGCTGCGAATACCTCGTTTATCCCCGCTCTGGGCGTTAGTCAGTTTCTGGCCTTGGGTGTTGAGTGAAAGGGTAGTGCCGGATTTTAGCAGGCCACCTGTATTATCAACGGTTCCTGATGTTACTGTGAGTTGCTGATTGGCTGTCACGGTTCCTTGATGATTATCGATAGCATCTGCGGTCAGAGTTAAGTTCTCTGAGCTTAGTATGCCCTGATTAGGCTGGCTGTTACGGTTGGTTATGGTTCCTTTTTGCCCATCAAGGAGCAAGTTTTTGCCCGCATGGATAAGGCCTGCATCATTGTTGACCCCTTGGGTGGTCAGCTTCATGTTACCTGTGCTGATTATGCCCCGGTCTTGACCGCTGTTGGTGTTGGTCAGCAGCCCACCTTGCGTATCCAATGTCAGATCGCCAGCAGAGTGTAGTAGTCCGTCGCTGTTGTCCGTTTTATTCACTGTTAATGCCAGGGAACTGGTTTTACTGGCAAGTTTCCCGCGTTGGTTATGCAACTCACCGCCAGTGACGGTTGTTATTCCTGTACCAATAATCGAGCCATCTTGGTTGTCAATTTCACCTGTGGTTAAGGTCAGCGTTCCTTCACTGGTCACGCCACCCGTGTCGCTACTTTGAGCAGTGGTCAGCTTTTTCCCGTGGGTGTTCAGCGTCATATCGCCATCAGATTTTATCTTCCCTCTGGTGCTGTTAAGTTCTCCACTGTCGAGTTGCAGGTTTTTCTTACTGGCTATGGCGCCACTTTGGTTGTTCAGCGTTTGTTGATGGGTATCAATGTTGATGTCATGACCCTGGATAAGGCCAGCATCATTATTCAGTTTACCGCTGGAAATCCGTAATGAATCTTTGGCAATGATGCCGCCAGTCTTACCGCTATCAATATTTGTCAGGAGTTGATTTTGGGTGTCCAGTGATAGGGTTGATTCTGATTGTATCTGCCCACGGGTATTGTTCAGGGCTCGTGTGGTCAGTTCAGCCATCTGTTGTGATAATAATTTACCCTCTGTGTTATCAACGTCATCAGCGTTAAGCGTGGTTTTTCCTTTGGCAGAAATGATGCCGGCAGTGTTGTTGATATCACCTGTATGGAGTTCCAGTGTGCCTTTGCTTAGTATGCCTTTTTCGTTGTCACCGTTAGCGTTAGTCAGCTTTTGTCCGTGCGTATTTACTATCATGTCACTGCCAGATTGTAACAGACCCGCCGTATTGTCTAGTTCACCGCTGTTTAGGGTCAGTTTTTCTTGGGCAATAACCTTTCCAGTGGTGTTGATGAATTTATGTCCTTTTGTCTGGATGTCTATTTGTTGGGCGAGTAATTGTCCTTGATGGTTATTCAACTCCTGACTTTTTGTGGTGAGCTCTGTTTTGGCTTCGATTCGGCCGCGGGTGTTCTTAATGTTTTTCTCGGTGATCAGTTTTGCATTACCACTGGTTGCCGCGATTTTACCCCGACTGTTATCAAGCTGTGTTGATGTTAATTGGATGTCTTGACCTGCCTCCAGGTTGCCATCTTGGTTATTTAGATCGTTATTGACAGTCAGCTTCAAAGAGCCTTTTTCGGCAGCTACGATGTTGCCTTTGCTGTTATCCACTGTAGTGGCGTTAATTGTCAGGCTGCCGTTACCTTCAATCTTGCCATTGTTGTTATCCAGCGTATTGGCAGTGAGGGACATTTTGTCTTTGCCCTTCTGTTGCATTAATCCACTCTGATGGCTCAATGTGCCTGCTTTTATGGTAATTTTGTCGGCGCTAGTGACTGCTTTTTTGTTCAGTTGCAGGTTGTGGGCTTGTATATCCAATTCACCGTTGGAGAGCAGATTGCCTCCATCGCCTATCCACTGCTGTGTGTTGAGTGATAGTTTACCTTTACCAGACAGTTGAATTGTTCCCAGGGTGTTGTCCGCTTCATGTGTGGTCAGATTCAGGTTATGACCATTATTGGCGATTTTTCCTTGATGGTTGTCCAGCTTTGCTGTTGTGATCGTTAGCTGTTTCCCTTCATTGAACAGGGTGCCACCGCGGTTGCTTAATTTTTGGGTGTTGATTACCAGGTCGCCTTTGCCGATCTGATTAATTTCCCCCTGATTGTTAGATAAATCTGGTGTGGTTAAGTTGATTTCCCGTGCCACCAGTTTACCGCCATCATGGTTAAACTGGTCTGGTGTTTTAGCTGTAAAGCGGTCAGCGGTGACTGTGGCATTGGAAGTGCTAATCTCTTTTTGACTGGCAGTGAGTTGAATGTTGTTGGCGGAGGTTTGGCTGCCGCTGAGATCAATCTTTTTACTCTGTATTTCCAGGGCATTGGTTGCCAGATTTTGTCCATTGGCTTGAATTTGCTGTTTAGCGCTTAGTGTCAGCGAACCAGGCAGGGTGGCTTTCCCTTTATCATCAATACCGGCAGCCAAAATACTGCCTTTGTTACTTTGTATTGTACTCGCTGTTATTGTGGTATTGCCCCGCGCCGCGATTGTGCCGTTGTTCTCAATTTGTCCATCAGTCGTAAGACGTACTTCGCCGGCTGATGCCCCAATATGACCAGCATTACGTACACCCACGCCAGCCTCTGTTCCTACCAGCGTGATTTTATTGGCGTACATGCCTCCGAGTGCGGCTACATCCAGCGTAAATTTCGGGAGCTTACTGTCGTCAGCAGATTTTTTCTCGATGTTCTGGTGAGCGGCATCAACAATATTACGTCCGGTTGTTACTTTCAGATCCTGAGCATGTAGCCTGCCGTTAATTGCCACCGAGCGGGCAATAATTTCCGTGTAATTTTGTTGTGAGCTGTCCATGCCCAAATCTTCAATGCGTACTTCCCCCCGGCTGATATCAAAGCCTTTTATTCTGCCTTGTTCCATCATTGCCTGCCCAGTGGTGAGTATTGCGCGATGGGCGTTGATGAATCCGCAGCCATTGCAAGTGATACCAGCTGGGTTGGCAATGATCACTTCTGCTTTTTGTCCGGCAACCTCAATCCAGCCATTGAGCTGACTTGCATTGAGGCTGTTGACTTCATTGAGAATAATTTTAGCTTCCGCTTTGGCGAGCCATGGGTTTCCTGCCACCATACCGGCCAGTTGAGTTTGGGTAGCATTGTGACTGTTATTAAGAACAACACCTTGTTTATCTATATCAAATTGGCTGTAGGTATTGCGCGAAACACCCGCAGCGCTGGGGGTTTGAATATTGATTTGTGGCGTGCCGTTTGCGCTGCTAAGGATAGTCGGTTGTTGATTACCCGGTGCTTGTCGGTCAGCCACAATGTCTGCTTGCGCGGTCAGAGAAATACAGCCGGTTGCCAACAACAAATTTAGCTTTAACGCTGTTAGCCGACAAAGGCATTGTGATGATTGCCGACGGCTGCGGCGTCGTACCGTACTACCTTGCCCGGAGGTAGCAATATCAGCCACGACCATCAACATGTTCCGGGCTTTATTAAAGATAATGCGATACAGGTTCTTGTTCATTGTTTTTCTCCGCTAACACGCTTGATATCTGCTACGTTCTGGCAGCATTGTTATTCTGAATTAGTACTGCCAGTACAAATTGAATCCGGTTGTGACCGGTGAGGTTTTAAAGCCATCCGGTTTGGATAGGGGAATACCGGCAAACAGGTCATAGCTCACGCTTTTCAAACTGCCTCGCCAGCCCAGGACGCTACCAGCCAGGCGTTTTCCCAACTGTTTTTCGTTCCCCGGTCCGCCAATTTCGCCATAATCCATTCCCATATACAGGGATTGACCATTCAGTGGTGTTTGCCATTCCAATTCGTTACGGCTGTACCAGCCACGATCTGCATTCAGTGTCCGTTCCCCGTCAAATCCGCGTACAGTCCAGCGATTGCCAATCGAAAATTGATCCTGTGGCGTCAATTGTCGGGCGCTGATTTGACGCATGTATTGGGTTTTGTAGGAAAATGACTGAGAAAATAAGGTAAATGGCGCGGTAAGCGCGGCAGAAAACTGCGTTATTTTAAGTAGAGCGGTTGCTTCACTAAGGGCCTCTTCTGGGGCTGGTTGAGCGCCAAACCAGCGTGTTCCTTGCTGGTAAGTTACTCCCGTATCCAGTGTCGCACTGCCGATGTAGTGACGATGGGATAAGCCCAGTTTCCAACCGGCAGTGTCCCGGCGCTGTACGCCTATCTCAGTATCATCAGTGAAACTTCTGGATGTGCGACGATAAATTTCTCCGTTAAGAGAGGTTTTTTGGCTGGCGTTACGATGTAAGACCCGGCTTAGCTGGAAATTTAGGTTGTTGCTTTTACCTCTGTATTTAACATCTTGGTGTAGCCCTGCGACTGTTTGGTTATAAGCATAATGACTGGCAGTTATGCTGGCCATCCAATACCCCATAGGCAGTGAGTAGTGGATGGTGTGGTTTTTGCTGCCGCGACCGGAGGGGGAGTGTATATCACGCCCACCCGAGATATAAAACAGGTCACTCAACGCCAGTGGGTTATGCAGATATAAAGTTAACCCACCTTGGTAGCGCCCGGTGCTTTTGGCACCTGAATCATCCATATAGGCGGCTAACTGCCAATGTCGTGATTGACGCCAGTCCAACACAATATCGCTTTCTCCTGGCTGTTCACCCGGCACTATTTCCATATTGGCTTGTACGGTAGAAAAACGTTGTAAATTTTCCAATCCCTGTTCGATATCCCGTAAATCAAGCAGCTTTCCTTCATTAGGGGGAAATGTGGTTACCTGTTGGATATAACTTCCGCTTTCGGCGGTATAGCGGATATGCCGGATTTTGCCCGGTATCACCACCAATTTTAATATCTTGGAATTAAGATCCTGATTGGGCACTAATACTCTGCTGGTGACATAGCCATGGCTGATTAACCGGTTTTGTATTCGGGTCATCAACACATTAATCCCCTGAGTACCCAGACATTGGTTTTCGCCCTTCTGGGCTAGACGCTTCAGTGGTAACCAGTGAGGAAAATTTTCTGTTCCTTCAAGAACAACACGCGTAATGGGAAAACAGGGCGTATCGACCGGAAATTCAGAAGGTACTGTTTTTTCAGGTATAGACAGACGAATATCCGCTGGTGGCGGTGCTAATTGGGCCTCCAGGGCTTTCTGACGTTCCTGTTGATGAATAAGTTGTTGATCTGATATTTCGGCGGCTTTAGCACTGGTAGTAACAATAAGAAAGCTAGTAAAAACAATAACTTTTTTTTGCATTATTCTTTAGCATCCTGCACACGTCATGTAATTTTTGGGGCGCTATTAGTCATTAATTTTACTTAATAATCAATATGTAAGATTTACTTAATCGATATGAATAAGACGTGTGGATTTATGTTTATTTTTAATAAAAACAATATCTTATATATTTTATTGGGGAATAATGAATAATATAAAATATGATATTAATCAATTACTTATGTTAATAATGTGGGTATTTGTAATTTAATATTATTTATTGATGAATATGTGATATATGTCACTAGGAGTATTATTATGTAATTATAGTTAAAGTAACTTAGAAAACTATTTGCTTTGGTATTAAGTCATGGGGGATTTTATTTTTATTATTATTGCAGGGGGCTTATTTACCGAAAAATAAGCGACTACTGATTGAGAGATAGCCGTTAGATATTTTAACTTATTCTTCTTCTTTCTCGTTTGATTTGCTGTTGGCCGTCAACAAATAAGGCGACTGTTGCCAGCGGCTGGGTGTTAATTGCAATAGGTTATGTGCCAAAATAAAACCAATGGCTAAAGCCAGTAAAATCATGATCCTGAGCAGGTTGGTGGTGTTGTCCACTTGTTTGGACTCTGTCGCCAGTTTGTGTGTGTCCAGTGTCAGGCGTAGAAAACCTTTTGGTTCTTCTTTTCCTGGAATGGGAACGACTATTTGGTGGTTAAAATAGCTGCCAGCTTTTTTACCATCCAAAGATAAGCGATCCCGCACCGATACATTTTCTCCGCTATGGGCAACTTGTGTCCCATTGTTAATATAGACACTGGCGTCAAGTATGCGGCTGTTTTTGGTCAGGTAGTGCAAATTAGCCAGTATCTGTTCATTATTAAGATCTTTGCTGCCACTCTCCATATAATCGGATAAGCTGAATGCGACTTGTTTTGCGAGGGTTTTCGCCAATTCCTCAAATTGATCCATCTGGGCCTGTTGGTGAGAACGGCTAAAATAAGAAACGCCCTGCATTAGAGATGCTAATAACGCAATACAAATCAATATAATAGCTGTTTTATGCAGTCGAAATTTTAATTTAGCTTTGGTCATGGTTATTTCTTCCAGGCGTTGGTCAACTCAATGTTGCCAGATGCAATATAGGGAGGATAGTTTGAAATGCAATTTTTTGCTGCCAGAGTCATGTGGGATTACAGGAGTAGGGATTCATGTCTAATAACCTGGCTTATCGCTATTTGCCGGAGGAGGTCCATAAGTGGCCGGGATTACCACTTTCGTTAAGTGGGGAGGAGGTTATGCCATTGGATTATCGGGCTGGTGACAGTGGCTGGTTGATATATGGTCGTGGCCTGGATAAACAACGTATCAGTAATTTTCAGCACCGGCTTGGTGCTGCTATTGTCATCGTTTCTTCATGGCGTATTGATGATTATCGGGTGGTACGTATTGCCGGAAGTTTGACTTCGCGTATTAAGAGGTTGGCTGATGAGTGCAGGCTGGATGTAGTTCCTTTGGGGCAGATCCCACGGTTGCGCTCACCAGGTTTGCTGGTGATGGATATGGATTCAACGGCAATTCAAATTGAATGTATTGATGAAATTGCCCGTTTGGCCGGCGTAGGTGACAAAGTAGCCGAAATTACCGAGCGGGCAATGCAAGGAGAACTGGATTTTTCTGATAGCCTACGGGAGCGGGTTGCTCAACTTGCAGGGGCTGATGCTGACATTTTGCGGCAGGTGGCGCAAGATTTGCCGCTTATGCCGGGGCTGACCAGTTTGGTGCGTAAGTTACAATCTTTTGATTGGCATGTCGCAATCGCATCGGGAGGGTTTACCTATTTTGCCGACCATTTGCGCCAGAGTTTACGTTTAGTTGCTGCGGTGGCAAACCAATTAGAAGTCAAAAACAGCAAGTTAACAGGTAAGGTTATCGGGCCAATTGTTGATGCTAAATATAAGGCTGCCACATTGGTGAAGCTGGCGAAAAAATTGGATATCCCGTTGGAACAAACTGTCGCTATTGGTGACGGTGCCAATGACCTGAAAATGATTCGCAAAGCAGGGCTGGGTGTTGCTTATCATGCCAAACCGAAAGTTTATGCACAGTCGAAAGTGACGATTCGTCATGCTGATCTAATGGGAGTACTGTGTGTGTTAAGCGGCGGTCTTAAACACGAAGAACGTTAATAAAGTGGTTTTAGGGAGTACAGCGTGGCAAAAGCAGTAAAACGGGCATTTGTCTGTAATGAGTGTGGGGCGGATTATCCGCGCTGGCAGGGGCAATGCAGTGCATGTCATGCCTGGAATACCATTACTGAGGTGCGTTTAGCCGCCGCATCTTCCTCTCGTAATGACAGGTTCAGTGGGTATGCGGGAGATGCTGGTGTCAGCAGGGTTCAGAAATTATCAGAGATTAGTCTGGAAGAGCTTCCCCGCTTTTCCACTGGATTTAAAGAGTTCGATCGGGTTCTTGGCGGTGGTGTTGTACCCGGTAGCGCGATTCTGATTGGAGGGAACCCCGGCGCAGGGAAAAGTACCTTATTGTTGCAGACGATGTGTCAGTTGTCCGCACAGATGAAAACCTTATATGTCACTGGAGAGGAGTCATTACAGCAGGTTGCGATGCGTGCGCACCGGTTGGGGTTGCCGGTTGATAATCTGAATATGCTGTCAGAAACAAGCATTGAACAGATTTGCCTGATTGCGGAGCAGGAGCAGCCAAAACTGATGGTGATTGATTCCATCCAGGTGATGCATATGGCGGATATTCAATCTTCTCCGGGGAGTGTCGCGCAGGTCAGGGAAACCGCCGCTTATCTTACCCGGTTTGCCAAAACCCGCGGTGTTGCCATTGTCATGGTAGGCCATGTAACCAAGGATGGCTCGCTGGCGGGTCCGAAAGTGTTGGAACACTGTATTGACTGTTCAGTGATGCTTGATGGTGAAGCTGATTCCCGTTTTCGTACTTTACGCAGTCATAAAAATCGTTTTGGTGCTGTCAATGAGCTTGGGGTATTCGCTATGACAGAGCAGGGATTGCGCGAAGTCAGTAACCCATCCGCGATTTTCCTTAGCCGTGGTGATGAAATCACAGCAGGTAGTTCCGTCATGGTGGTGTGGGAGGGGACGCGTCCTCTGTTGGTCGAGATTCAAGCGCTGGTGGATCATTCGATGATGACCAATCCACGGCGGGTGGCTGTGGGTTTGGAGCAAAACCGGTTGGCTATTTTGTTGGCGGTTCTTCATCGTCACGGTGGCTTGCAAATGTCTGATCAGGATGTGTTTGTCAATGTGGTTGGTGGGGTTAAGGTCGCGGAAACCAGCGCAGATCTCGCTTTACTTCTCTCTTTAGTCTCCAGTTTTCGCGACCGGCCTCTACCGCATGATTTGGTTGTATTTGGTGAGGTGGGGCTGGCCGGTGAAATTCGTCCTGTACCCAGCGGGCAGGAAAGGATATCTGAAGCGGCTAAACATGGTTTCAAACGGGCGATAGTGCCTTATGCCAATATGCCGAAAAAAGAGCTGCCAGGGATGAAAGTTTTCGGTGTGAAAAAGTTGGCAGATGCGTTATCTGTTATGGAAGATCTTGATTAAACAGGAGGAGATATGGGTCAATTTGACTACCTTAAAGAAGCGATCAAACAAACAGGTTGTACCTTGCAGCAAGTTGCTGATGTAAGCGGTATGACCAAAGGTTATCTCAGCCAGTTAATTAATGACAAAATCAAAAGTCCCAGTGCTCAAAAACTGGCATCTCTCCATAACTATTTGGGGGTGCAATATCCTGTGCAGCCTAAAACGGTTGGGGTGATATTCGGTAAGTTCTATCCATTGCATACCGGGCATATCTATCTGATTCAGCGGGCTTGTAGTCAGGTGGATGAGTTGCATATCATCCTCTGCCATGATGAGCCCAGAGACAGGGAGTTGTTTATAAGCAGCTCCATGTCGCAGCAACCGACGGTCAGTGATCGTCTGCGCTGGTTACTTCAGACGTTTAAGTATCAGAAAAATATTCATATTCACTCTTTTGATGAACAGGGAATTGAGCCATACCCACATGGTTGGGATGTGTGGAGTAAAGGCATGAAAGCCTTTATGTCAAAAAAAGGGATTAATCCAAGTTATATTTATTCCAGTGAAGCTCAGGATACTCCCCGTTATAAAGAGCAATTGGGAATTGAGACTATTCTTATCGATCCACAGCGTTCGTTTATGAAGATCAGTGGCCGGCATATTCGTCAGGATCCATTCCGTCATTGGGAATATATCCCTACGGAGGTAAAGCCTTTCTTTGTGCGTACTGTGGCGATTCTCGGTGGAGAATCCAGCGGTAAATCCACATTGGTTAACAAATTGGCAAATATTTTTAATACTACCAGTGCCTGGGAATATGGTCGTGATTATGTTTTTTCTCATCTGGGAGGCGATGAGATGGCGCTGCAATATTCAGACTATGACAAAATTGCGTTGGGGCAGGCTCAGTATATTGATTTCGCAGTAAAATATGCGAATAAAGTTGCATTTGTCGATACTGATTTCGTGACTACCCAAGCATTCTGTAAGCGGTATGAGGGACGTGAACACCCGTTTGTTCAGGCATTGATTGATGAATACCGATTTGATTTAGTCATTTTATTGGAAAACAACACACCTTGGGTTTCTGACGGTTTGCGTAGCCTTGGCAGCGAGCAGGATCGTAAAGCGTTCCAGCAATTGTTGGAAGATATGCTGAAAGACAATAATATTGAATATGTCAATGTAAATTCACCAGACTATGATCAGCGTTTTCTGCACTGTATAGAGCTAATTCAGCAACTTTTAGCTGTTAATCCTAAGTAACACGTTAGTTGAATCGTTTGTAATTAGATTCATATACAATATTTTATATGATAAATTAATAAATATATTCAATGTATATCCAACCACAATATGCATTGTGGTTGGATGTTTTTATTACTTATAAGTAATAAAATATATAATAGCTATTAATATTTTTGATACTTCTATTGATTATTTATTCCTTGAATAAAAGTAAAATTAATAATTAAATACTTCCCTGTTGATTTCCAAATAAAATTTTTTATGTTTGTGATTTATTTTAGAATAAGTTAAGGTTGGTTTTTTATTAAAAGTTTAAACATTTGATGTGTCGTTGTTATATAGAAAATAAATATCAATTTTAACATGGTGTTATGATGTTAAGGTGTTTTTATATATAAAAAATTATTTGTCTGATGTTATTTTTGTATTTTAACTAACAAAATAATCGCTTATTGCTAATGAATGGTTGATAGGAATGGGTTGATCTTGCTTAGTGAAATTTTAATTTTAGCATACAGATAGCCATTTGAAATAGTCACTGGTAGAAATATTGATATACTTTTAGTTGAGATATTTCTTATATGATTTCCCCTCGTTTGTGTAATCTTATAATGATGAATATCTGTATTTTTACGGATTGCTCTGGCTGCAAGTGTTACTGATAATGCCAGATTTCTTACACTATTATGCTGAGATAATGAATTTGAATCAAATTGCTACGATTGAAGCCATTGATATTTCATATGGTTTTTCTAACAGTAAAGCTAACCAGAAAATGATTTCAGACATCACTCTTTCTATTTTTCCAGGTGAATTTACTTTGGTTACTGGGGATCTCAGTTCGGGAAAAAGTACTTTCCTGGCAACGATTTCTGGGTTATTGCGTCTCGATAGAGGAAAAATATTAATTGCTGATAAAGAATTGGGTAAACTGAATAACAGCGAATTAGATAGATTCCATTTGATGAATTGTGGTTTTATCTTTCAAAGAGTTAATTTATCTAATGAACTTACGGTCCTGGATAATTTGCTATTATCTCTGTCTTGTGGAATGACAACTTCTCATCAGGAAGCCATGATCAGGGCAACTAAGGCACTCAATATTGTTGGTCTGAAACACAAGAAAGATATATATCCCAATGAATTACGTGATAATGAAAAACAACGGGTAGCAATCGCCAGAGCTATTGTGAAAAGTCCCTTGTATTTGTTTGCTGACGAGCCAACCAGTTATCTTGATAATTATGATTGTCAGGTAGCTATTGATATCTTAAGTTTTATTGCTCATAACCAAAGAGGAACGGTTGTTGTGGCTTCACAGGATAATAGGCTTATTAGGCATGCAGATCGTATTATTACGCTGAAAGAAGGAAAGATTATCCATGATACTTATCTAACACATAGCATAATGAATAAAACTACGCGTTTATATGAAAATAATTGAGAGGAAAATGGCCTGTTATCAGGCCATTTCCAATATGATTATTTACTGATTCTCTTATATTTAATGCGATGCGGTTCTAGCGCTTCGGCCCCAAGAGTCCGCTTTTTATAGTCTTCGTATTCACTAAAGTTACCTTCAAAGAAAGTCACTTTACCTTCATCCTGATAATCAATGATGTGGGTTGCGATACGGTCAAGGAACCAACGATCATGGGAAATAACCATGGCACAACCTGGGAACTCTAATAGGGCGTTTTCCAGTGCGCGCAAGGTTTCGATATCCAGGTCGTTGGTTGGTTCGTCAAGCAGCAGCATGTTACCGCCAACTTGCAGCAGTTTCGCCAAATGTAGCCGGCCTCTTTCTCCACCTGACAGTTCACCGACACGTTTACCCTGATCAACACCTTTGAAGTTGAAACGACCAACATAAGCACGGCTTGGCAGCTCGAAGTTGCCGATACGCATGATATCCTGACCGCCGGAAATCTCTTCCCAGACGGTTTTCTTATCATCCATATCGTCACGGAACTGATCTACAGAAGCCAGTTTGACAGTTTCACCTAATACGATAGTACCAGAATCAGGTTGTTCCTGGTTGGAAAGCATACGAAACAGGGTGGATTTACCTGCACCGTTAGGCCCGATAATCCCGACAATTGCCCCTTTTGGCAGAGAGAAATTCAGATTGTCGATAAGCACCCGGTCGCCATAGGATTTGGTCAGATTTTCCACTTCCAGAATTTTGTCGCCCAAGCGTGGCCCAGGTGGGATAAACAGTTCGCTGGTTTCGTTGCGTTTCTGGTATTCAACGTTGTTTAATTCTTCAAACCGGGCCAGACGTGCTTTACCTTTTGCCTGACGGCCTTTTGGATTTTGGCGAACCCATTCCAGCTCTTTCTCAATAGATTTACGGCGGGCGGCTTCTGTTGACGCTTCCTGAGCCAGGCGGGCGTCTTTCTGCTCCAGCCATGAAGAGTAATTACCTTCCCATGGAATACCTTCACCACGGTCAAGTTCCAAAATCCAGCCAGCAACATTATCAAGGAAGTAACGGTCATGCGTAATTGCAACAACAGTACCTTCGTAATTGTGCAGGAAGCGCTCCAGCCAAGCGACGGATTCGGCGTCAAGGTGGTTTGTCGGTTCATCCAGCAGCAGCATATCTGGTTTTTCCAGCAGTAAACGGCAGATTGCTACACGGCGGCGTTCACCCCCAGATAAATGCTCAATTTTTGCATCCCACGGCGGCAGACGCAGCGCGTCAGCTGCACGCTCAAGCTGGTTATCAAGGTTATGGCCATCGTGGGACTGGATAATCGCTTCCAGCTCGCCTTGCTCTTTAGCCAGTTTGTCAAAATCAGCGTCAGGATCAGCATAGGCTGCGTAGACTTCATCCAGACGGGTCAGCGCGAGTTTCACTTCGCTAACCGCTTCCTCGACTGCTTCGCGGACAGTGTGCTCAAGGTTTAGTTTTGGCTCCTGTGGTAGATAGCCAATGTTAATTCCCGGCTGTGGGCGGGCTTCGCCTTCGATATCTTTATCAATACCGGCCATAATCCGCAGTAAGGTTGATTTACCCGCGCCGTTAAGGCCAAGAACACCAATTTTGGCTCCCGGAAAGAAACTCAGGGAGATATTTTTTAGAATGTGACGCTTCGGGGGGACAATTTTGCCGACCCGATGCATGCTGTAAACATATTGAGCCACGTTGCTATAAGCCTCGCTATCTCTGATTGTTATAATGATAATGCCTGTTTTGCGAAGTCAATCGCATGAACAGGGCGTGTTGGTTTCTGATTATATCCAGTTAGGTTATTTATGTTCATCTGAATACGATTTGTCACAGTTTACCCGATTTAAGTTAATAAACTCTATAACCCAATTGCCGGAAGAGGATGGCTCTGGGGCGAGTTTGTTAGGATGGATCAATTTATTGGATAAAAAACTTACCTGCTTAATATATACGGTTAAATATTTCATCATGGTGTGAATTAATGTGGTAAGTGGCGGTGATTATATTATTATGATGTGTATACATTCGTAATATTAACCTATTCAATTTGATCTCCGGGAGGAGCGTGTGGGAATGGCTAAATGGCAACACTTTGCGATGGCTATAGGGTTGGTTGTTGTGTCTGTCGCAGCAAACGCGGATTCTCTGGGCGATCAGCGACAGCGATATCAGCAAATTAAGCAAGCGTGGGATGCCAGTGATATGGCTGAGGTGGCGAGATTGATGCCAACCTTGAAAGACTACCCGCTTTATCCTTATCTTAAATACCGGGAACTGACTCAGGATTTGGCGCGGGTGACACCAGAACAGATCCGTGGCTTTATTGATCGTTACCCTAATCTGCCACCAGCACGTTCTTTATCATCCCGTTTTATCAATGAACTTGCACATCGTGAAGATTGGCGTGGGCTGCTGGCATTTAGCCCTACAGCACCGAAATCGATTACAACCCGTTGTAATTACTATTTTGCCAAATGGGCGATAGGTGAAGAACAGGTTGCCTGGCAGGGAGCGAAAGACATTTGGTTGAATGGTCGCTCTTTACCGGCCAGTTGCGATAAATTATTTGATGTCTGGCAGCAAGCGGGCTACTTATCGGCGGAATTGATATTACAGCGTATTAGTCTCGCATTAAAAGCAGGGAACACTTCGCTGGTCAGTTACCTCGCTAAACGATTGCCACTGGGATACAAAAGTATTGGTGATGGCCTGATTAAGTTGCAGGATGATCCTGCTACCGTATCTGTTTTTGCTGATAATATTGGGCCGACTGGTTTGACCCGTGTCGCTACTTTAACGGCTTTCTCACTCCTTGCCCGTCAAGATCCGGATCAGGCAAGAGCGATCATTCCATCAATTGCCAGAGCACAAAAGATGAATGACAGTGAGCGCCAGCGGTTAAAAGATATTGTTGCCTGGCAGTTAATGGGTGATGTAAACGATGCGCAGGAGAAGTGGCGCGATGATGTGATCCGTGATAGCCAATCTGTTTCACTGCTTGAGCGTCGTGTTCGTCTGGCGTTGGGTCATGCAGATGAGTCTGGTCTGGTTCAGTGGATCAAATTGCTACCGTTAGCGACCCAGAACAAAGAGGAATGGCGTTATTGGCGGGCTAATATTTTATTGGCGCAGAATAATAAAAGCGAAGGTGAGGCGATACTGCGTAAGTTGACAGAAGGTCGCGGTTTTTACCCAATGGTTGCTGCGCAAAGACTGAATATCCGTTATCCACTGACGATTAATATCGCAGAAAAACCAGATTCGGCTATTGCTTCGATGTCCGAAGTGCAGAGAGTAAGGGAATTGATATATTGGCAAATGGATAATCTTGCTCGCATAGAGTGGAGTTATTTGGTTGTCAGCCAGAATAAATCAAAACAACAGCAGTTGGCACGTTATGCTTTTAACCAAAAATGGGCGGCTCTTAGTGTACAGGCGACCATAACCGGGAAAATGTGGGACTATCTTGAAGAGCGCTTTCCGTTGGCATGGCAGCAAGATTTCAGTCGTTTCACGTCAGATAAGGGGATTTCTCAAAGTTATGCGATGGCGATAGCCCGTCAGGAAAGTGCTTGGAATCCGCAAGCCAGTTCCCCAGTCGGTGCAATGGGTTTAATGCAGGTGATGCCGGGAACGGCGGCAGATACGGTTAAGCAAAATGCTATTCAGGGGTATGTAAATAGTAGCCAGTTGATGAATCCGCTGACGAATATCGAAATTGGTACGGCTTATCTCGAATCGGTTTATCAGCGTTTTGGTCATAACCGGATACTTGCCAGTGCCGCTTATAATGCAGGTCCGGCCCGTGTGGATCGTTGGTTATCTGACAGTGGTGGGCGGTTGGACGCGATAGCTTTTATTGAAAGCATTCCATTTTCCGAAACGCGTAGTTATGTCAAAAATGTTTTGGCTTATGATGTTTTCTACAGTAACTTTATGGGTAAGTCATCAACGGTGTTGACTAACGCAGAATGGCAAAGGCGATACTGATTTACGGCAAACTATGCTATGCTGCTGTACTAGTTAAATAGTATGGCAACTGATTAATTATGATTCCAAATCATCTGACAGACCCGGCGCTTTCGTCACAAGATAATGAAGATTGGCAACGCTTTGTGACGTTACTCCAACAGGCTTTTGCGCAAGATCTGCAACATCCGGTTTTGCAGTTATTATTGACGCCTGATGAGCGGACAGCACTGGCTACAAGAGTCCGGATTATCAAAGAATTGATGAGTGGGCAAATGAGCCAACGTGAGCTGAAAAATGAACTTGGGGTTGGAATTGCGACTATCACTCGTGGTTCTAATAGCTTGAAGTTTGCTTCAAACGATGTGAAAGCGTGGTTAGAAGAACAATTGCTGAAATAACAGGCCGCCGATTGCGGCCTAGGGTAACTGCCTGTTTAACGGGCATTCAGTTCTTTATAAATTTCATGATGGACAGGCACTAAAGCGAGTATCAGGGCTTGATGGTACACACGGGTACGAGTCAGAATACCATTAGTGAAAAAGCCAATAGCGCCGCCTTTCTGTTTGATGTTATCAACACCTGTGAGGTAAGCCATTTCTTGGCCTAATTCACGACCCTCGCGGATACCATCAAGAATTTTCTCTGGCAGCATCAGGCTGGCTGAGCGGGATTCTCCGCGAATTTGCTGATATTCCACTACCATCCAGGCAAATGTCATATCATCTTCAATACCGGCTTCCACACCTACCCAAAAGTCTGCTTCGGGGCGGACTTGTCTGGCGGCCATCACACGTTGACGGGCACCGGTACGGGTTTCTGTGTTACCTATGGGTTGTTGTGGGACACTGCTGTCTACATTGATATCTTCGATCCGGTAAGCACCTGGTCCAAAAACGTCATCAAATGCGAGACTGATGGCTTTAATTTTGGCGGGGTTGGTGGTTGCAGCAATAACGTGATACATAATAGATAAGTTATCCTTTGAACTAATATTTACGCAGTATAACGGAAAATGAAAATGTTACAGGTATATCTTGTTCGTCATGGGGAGTCCGAATGGAATGCGGCACGTCGTATCCAGGGTCAATCTGACAGCCCTTTAACCGAAACAGGTGAACATCAGGCCAGATTAGTGGCGCAAAGAGTCAAATCTGAAAATATTACCCATATTATGGCCAGTGACCTCGGGCGTACACGTCGTACCGCGGAAATCATTGCTGAGGTTTGCGGTTGTGAAGTTATTTTGGAGCCACGTTTGCGTGAATTGCACATGGGAGTGCTTGAGCGCAGAAATATTGACTCACTGACTTCAGAAGAAGAAAGATGGCGTAAGAAAGTCCTTGATGGTACACCCGGCGGGCGCATCCCCGAAGGCGAATCTATGGAGGAGCTCTCTGTGCGAATGAGGGCCGCGCTGGAGACTTGCCGCCATCTGCCTGATGGTAGCCGGCCGTTACTGGTCAGTCATGGAATCGCTTTGGGATGCTTAGTTAGCACGATATTGGGATTACCCGCACATGCTGAACGTCGTCTTCGTTTGCGTAATTGCTCTCTGTCCAGGGTGGATTATCAGCACAGTCCGTGGCTGGCATCAGGCTGGATTGTGGAAACGGCAGGCGATATCACACATCTTGATATGCCCGCACTGGATGAATTACAGCGTTAGTGCTGGATAGGAATGAGATACTGAAATTCGATGATATGGTTCGCCGCTTCCTTTTCTCGGTCATTGGTATTGGCGAGATAATAGCGTTCGATATCGTATCCTTTCCTGCGTGTTAGGTTTAGCATTGGTAAGCAAATACCATAGACGGTGAACAGGAAATCCTGTAAGCCATCTTTGGTGCCATAGTAACTGAATGAGACATATTCTCCAGCTGGCAATGTAACAGGTTGGCTACCTGCTACATCAAACTGCGCATATTTGGGTTCTACCGCTGTCGTGTAGAACACTGTCTGCTCATCTTCTTTTTCTGGGTTGAGAATAGCGTGGTGAAGGCCATAAAGCACAGGCGGTAACACTTCTGCATTTTGCAAATAGTATGTCCAGAAATTATGGCGCATTTCAGTACAAGAGCTGGACCACTGTTCCAGCGTATAGGAACAGGTCTGTTCTATACCAACCAGTGGCTGTTCTTCTAGCGTGATATATGTTGCTTCGGGAATATGTCTCTTATCCAGCAATATGGGGGGACAAATGCCGGCAGCACACCATTCCTCACTGAGCCGATAAAGTGCCGGAGTTTTATTGAACTGTTTTTTAAATGCACGGGTGAAAGTTTGTTGGGAGTCAAACTGGTACTGTAAAGCAATATCCAGAATAGGACGGCTGGTTAAACGCAAAGCAACGGCTGCCCGCGATAACCTTCTGGCACGGATATAGGAGCCAATAGCCTGGCCGGTAACATCTTTAAACATACGTTGCAGGTGCCATTTAGAATAACCTGCTTTGGCTGCAACATTGTTGAGTGATAACGGTTGATCCAGATGATTATCTAGCCAACGTAATAAATCACGAATGATGTTGGTTTGATCCATACATCTCCTTAGTCATTAAGACCAGAAAGAATAAGATAAGAGCCTATACCATTAGGCTATTTTGCTTGCTATTTGAACAGTCCCGCAGGCTAAGTGAAACGAATCATTCACATATATTGTGTACGTTCTGGTTTCTGCGTGCTGTTCGTGTTCATTATTTATTGACAAGAGTAACATTCAACAATAATTCTACTGGATATAAACACTAAGTGTAAGGCAAGTCTTCTATTTACAATAGGATACTTGTTCGTATTATTATTTCACTCATTACTTTATGAAATTATATTAATGAGTAACTATTATTGTTGGTGTATTACCACACTGTTTAGTATTACTGTGGTGAAATTTTAGGCTTAATTAATTAAGGTATGAGATTATATATGTTAAAAATCATAAAGATATTAGTAGCAACCACATTGTTGTTCGTACCTCTGGCTACTCAGGCTGAAGAAATTGGCTCGGTAGACACCGTGTTTAAATTTATCGGGCCAGATCACAAAATTGTGGTGGAAGCATTTGATGATCCAGATGTTAAAAATGTGACTTGCTACCTGAGCAGAGCAAAAACAGGCGGAATAAAAGGGGGATTGGGGCTTGCGGAAGATACCGCTGATGCGGCTATTTCCTGCCAGCAGGTCGGATCCATTGAACTGACAGATAAGATTAAAAAAGGCGATAAGAAAGGTCAGATTGTTTTCCAGAAACGCACTTCACTGGTGTTTAAAAAACTTCAAGTTGTTCGTTTCTACGATGTAAACCGTAATGCATTAGTCTATCTGACTTATTCTGACAAAATGATTGATGGTTCACCGAAGAATGCGATCAGTGCTGTACCCATTATGCCGTGGAAATTTGCGGAAAACTGAGAGGCAGGATGGGGTTCCTCATGGATATCCCATCCTGTTATTTATTTTAGCTTTATCAATGATTCACATTACGCTTCTAAATCACCGCAGAAACGATAACCTTCACCATGAATGGTGGCAATAATTTCCATCGTATCTGGATTAGATTCGAAATGTTTACGGATACGCCGGATAGTCACATCAACAGTACGGTCATGAGGTTTCAGTTCACGGCCTGTCATCTTTTTCAGTAATTCTGCGCGAGTCTGGATCTTACCCGGATTTTCACAGAAATGAAGCATGGCGCGGAACTCACTGCGTGGCAATTTGTATTGCTCACCCGCAGCGCTGATCAGAGAACGGCTATTGATATCCAATTCCCAGCCATTGAATTTGTAGCTCTCAACCTGGCGTCGCTCCTCGGTGACAGTACTCAGATTCATGGTACGGGAAAGCAGGTTGCGTGCCCGAATAGTTAATTCTCGTGGGTTAAAGGGTTTGGTGATGTAATCATCCGCACCAATTTCCAACCCAAGGATCTTGTCTACCTCATTATCACGGCCGGTCAGGAACATCAAAGCGACATTCGCTTGCTCACGCAATTCACGGGCAAGTAACAAGCCATTTTTGCCTGGAAGATTAATATCCATAATCACCAGGTTAATGTCATTGTTTGACAGAATATGGTGCATTTCTGAACCATCAGTGGCTTCATAAACGATATACCCTTCGGCTTCGAAAATGCTTTTCAGGGTATTGCGAGTGACAATTTCGTCTTCAACAATCAAAATGTGCGGGGTTTGCATGGTTGCTACCTAGAATCGCTTAAAATAAAATCAGAATGACTCAAACTACTCTTATCTCAGGATATTTACTGGTTATTGTTTGTCATCACTGAAATTATAGCTTAAGTCAGTAATAACATTTATTGATATGTTTTACACTGAAAGTAAAAGTTGTTTTTCCTTTGTGGGCATATACCCGAAAAAACTAGCTAAACAGTGTTATGTTAGTCTATTAACAGCAATATAACAGCTTGCAATGCATTTACCATCTAAAAAAACTACCTTTTATTGACGTAAATCAAAATTGATTGTAGCACGTTAATATTATTTATATTTGTTATTTTATACCTTGTACTATGTCAGGCAAATGACAAATTCCTGTTAACGCACTGAGCGTTGTTGTGTGAAAAATAATCTACAATAAGCTTGCCGGCGAACAAAAATAACTGATTTTTACTAAAAGATAAAACATATTGTTAATTTTGTTAAAAATAGATTTAATAACTAAAATATTACGTTCAGTAAGATATATTTGTTGGTATTAATGTCTATGAAATGAATTATTCCAATGGGAAAAATATCAAAAAAATAAGATTATTTAGATAAAATGTTTGACTTTGTGAAAGAATTCATTTAACCAGTATAGGGTCGAACTCATTAAATGACAGACAGGAACCTATGCAAGCTATCAGCCTGAAAACGACAATGATTATCACCACCGGAACCACAGGTTGCGGGGCGGGCTGACGCATATATTAAGAGAGAGAAAAAAGCCCGCATCCAAATCAGATGCGGGCTTTTTTTTGGCGTGAAATCAGGAGAAAAATGTTAATGCGAGTGCTTAAATTTGGAGGAACTTCGGTCGCTAATTGCCAGCGTGTGCAGAGTGTCGCCGATATTGCAGAGAAAAAACTTTCTCAGGGCGGGGTTGCGTTAGTGCTTTCTGCCCCGGCAAAAATTACCAACCATTTAGTGGCGATGATCGAAAAAACTGTGGCTGGGCAAGATGTTATTACCCATATGCATGATGCAGAGCGGATCTTTGCTGATTCATTGCAGGAGTTAGCGCAAGCACAACCTGGTTTTGATTATGAGCGGTTAAGAATGGTGGTAGAGCAAGAATTTGCTCAATTGAAACAGGTTCTGCATGGTATTTCGTTATTGGGTCAATGCCCGGACAGTATTAACGCTTCCCTGATCTGCTGTGGTGAAAAACTCTCTATCGCAATCATGGAGTCTGTATTGCAGGCACGTGGTCACAAAGTCACGGTGATTGATCCGGTAAAAAATCTGTTGGCACAAGGTCATTACCTTGAATCTACGGTAGATATTAATGAGTCTACCAAGCGCATTTCTTCTCTGAATATTCCTGATGACCATATTGTCCTGATGGCTGGATTTACTGCCGGCAATGATAAAGGGGAGTTGGTTGTTCTGGGGCGGAATGGTTCTGACTATTCTGCTGCTGCTTTGGCTGCTTGTTTGCGGGCTGAATGCTGCGAAATCTGGACGGATGTGGATGGCGTTTATACCTGTGATCCCAGAGTTGTGCCGGATGCACGGCTATTAAAAGGCATGTCCTATCAGGAAGCGATGGAACTCTCTTATTTCGGTGCTAAAGTACTTCATCCACGGACTATCGCCCCGATTGCTCAATTCCAGATCCCTTGTTTGATTAAAAATACAGCCAATCCAGATGCGCCGGGAACACTTATTGGTGATGGGCAGAAGGATGAAAGTACGCCGGTGAAAGGGATTACCAACCTGAGCAATATGGCAATGATCAACGTATCAGGCCCTGGTATGAAGGGGATGGTTGGTATGGCCGCGAGGGTATTTGCTGTCATGTCCCGCAAAGGGATCTCTGTCGTGCTGATTACTCAGTCATCTTCAGAATACAGCATCAGCTTCTGTGTCCCTCAACGTGAATTGGGACGTGCTCGTCAGGCGTTGAGTGAGGAATTCTATCTCGAACTGAAAGATGGCGTTCTTGATCCTCTGGATGTGATGGAAAATCTTTCCATTATCTCTGTTGTGGGTGATGGTATGCGTACCTTGCGTGGCATCTCTGCCCGTTTCTTTTCCGCATTGGCTCGCGGTAATATCAATATTGTCGCCATCGCACAGGGATCTTCTGAACGTTCTATCTCTGCGGTTATCGACAATGAAATGGCAACGACAGCGGTTCGTCTGTGCCATCAGATGTTATTTAATACCGATCAGGTGATCGAGCTCTTTGTCGTTGGTGTGGGTGGTGTTGGCAGTGTTTTACTTGAGCAAATCCGTCGTCAGCAAACTTGGTTGAAGCAAAAGCACATTGATTTACGGGTATGTGGTATCGCCAATTCACGAGCCATGCTGACGGATATGAGAGGTATTTGTCTTGATAACTGGCAGCAGTGTTTATCAGAGGCCAAAGAGCCATTTAGTCTAAGCCGTCTGATCCGCCTGGAGAAAGAGTCCCATTTGCTTAATCCGGTGATAGTCGATTGTACCTCCAGTCAGCAAATTGCTGACCAATATGCCAGTTTCCTAAGTGATGGTTTCAACGTGGTAACACCGAATAAAAAAGCCAATACTTCGTCAATGGCTTATTATCGTCAGATCCGTAAGGCAGCAGAGAAATCTAAACGTAAATTCCTGTATGATACCAATGTGGGTGCGGGTTTGCCGGTTATTGAGAACTTACAAAACCTGCTTAACGCGGGTGATGAACTGGTGCAATTCAATGGTATTCTTTCTGGTTCTCTCTCTTTCATTTTCGGTATGTTGGATGAAGGGATGTCATTATCTCAGGCGACTTTACTGGCGAAAGAGAAAGGCTATACCGAACCGGATCCTCGTGATGATCTCTCCGGTATGGATGTTGCCCGTAAGCTGTTGATCCTCGCCCGTGAATCAGGTTATGAACTTGAACTGGGGGATATTGATGTGGAGCCTGTGCTGCCCGTCTCTTTTGACAGTGGCGGTAGTGTGGATACTTTCCTTGAACATTTGCCCTTTCTTGATCACGTTTTCAGCCAGCGTGTGGCAGAAGCGAAGGAGCAAGGAAAAGTGTTGCGCTATGTTGGTATGATTGAACATGGTCAGTGCAAGGTGAAAATCTCCACAGTAGATGGCAATGATCCGCTTTATAAAGTCAAAAATGGCGAAAATGCGCTGGCATTCTACACGCGTTACTACCAACCAATACCGTTGGTACTGCGGGGTTATGGGGCAGGTAATGATGTCACTGCCGCTGGTGTTTTCGCAGATATGCTGCGTACTTTATCCTGGAAACAGGGAGTTTAATTGTGGTTAAAGTCTATGCGCCCGCATCTATCGGGAACGTCAGTGTTGGGTTTGATGTGCTGGGAGCCGCGGTCTCTCCGGTTGATGGTACGTTGTTAGGCGATTGTGTGACTGTCCGGGCCGCCGAGAGTTTTAGCCTGCATAATGAAGGGCGGTTTGTTGGAAAGTTACCTGCGGAGCCGGAGTACAATATCGTTTATCAGTGCTGGCAGCTGTTCTGCCAGCATTTAGGTAAACAATTACCCGTGGAGATGACGCTGGAAAAGAATATGCCAATTGGTTCTGGCCTTGGTTCCAGTGCTTGTTCTGTTGTGGCGGGTTTGATGGCGCTGAACGAATTTACAGGGCGTCCATTCAGTGAACACCAATTACTGGAAATGATGGGGCAACTGGAAGGGCGCATTTCCGGCAGCATTCACTATGATAATGTCGCTCCATGCTACCTCGGTGGTTTGCAATTGATTATGGAACAGGAGGACATTATCTGTCAGTCGATGCCGTCATTTGATGAGTGGCTATGGGTGATGGCCTATCCGGGAATCAAAGTTTCCACTGCGGAAGCCAGAGCCATTTTACCGGCAAAATATTCGAAGCAGGATGTTATCGACCACGGACGTTTTTTGGCTGGTTTTATTCATGCCTGCCATACACGGCAGCCAGAATTGGCAGCCAGATTGATGAAAGATGTGGTTGCTGAACCGTATCGGACGCAACTGCTTCCGGGTTTTACCGAGGCTCGTGAGGCAGCAAAAGCGATAGGGGCGTTGACCTGTGGTATTTCTGGTTCTGGCCCGACGTTATTTTCCATTTGTAATGATATGACTACCGCAGAGAAAATGGCTCAGTGGCTGCAACAGCATTATGTTCAGAATGATGAAGGTCTTGTACACATTTGCCGTCTGGATCTCGCAGGCGCACGACAGATAGGGTAACGGAACAGATGAAACTGTATAACTTAAAAGACAACAGCGAGCAGGTGAGTTTTGCGCAGGCGGTAAAGCAGGGGTTAGGCAAACAGCAAGGGCTTTTCTTTCCGCAAGATTTACCAGAATTTAACCGTGAAGAAATTGCTCAACTACTGAAACTGGATTTTGTTACCCGCAGCAGCCATATTCTTTCGGCGTTTATTGGTGATGAGATTCCGCCAGAACAACTGGCGGCGCGGGTTAAGAGCGCGTTTACTTTCCCTGCGCTGGTGGCAAAAGTGGAAGATGATGTTGCAACACTGGAATTGTTTCACGGCCCGACTCTGGCATTTAAAGATTTTGGTGGTCGTTTTATGGCGCAAATGCTGGCACAGGTTGCTGGTGAGCAGCCTGTGACTATCTTGACTGCGACTTCCGGCGATACCGGTGCAGCGGTAGCACACGCCTTTTATGGGTTGAACAATGTACAGGTAGTGATCCTTTATCCGCAGGGAAAAATCAGCCCGTTACAGGAAAAACTGTTCTGTACATTGGGCGGTAATATTCATACGGTGGCGATTGAGGGTGATTTCGATGATTGTCAGGCACTGGTTAAGCAGGCGTTTGATGATAATGCGTTAAAACAGGCTCTGTATCTCAATTCAGCTAACTCAATTAACATCAGCCGCTTGTTGGCGCAAATTTGCTATTACTTTGAGGCGGTTGCTCAATTACCAGAAGATAAACGTGAACAACTGGTTATCTCTGTACCAAGTGGGAATTTTGGTGATTTGACCGCAGGTTTATTGGCGAAATCAATGGGGCTGCCAGTAAAACGCTTTATTGCTGCGACTAATGTAAACGATACGGTTCCACGTTATCTGACTGAGGGAAAATGGGTGCCTCATCAGACAGTTGCCACGCTTTCCAATGCAATGGATGTTAGTCAGCCAAACAACTGGCCGCGTATTGAAGCGCTGTTTTGTCGTAAATCTTGGCCGTTAAGTGAATTGAGCTATGGTGTAGTCAGTGATGAAATGACTAAAGAGACGATTAAGGCGCTGGCTAAATTGGGTTATATCTCTGAGCCTCATGCTGCCATTGCTTACCGTGTCCTGCGTGATCAGCTACAAGAAGATGAATACGGGCTGTTTCTCGGTACGGCTCACCCGGCGAAATTTAAAGAGAGTGTGGAGCAAATTTTGGGTGAGGAATTGCCCTTGCCTGAAGCGCTGGCAGAACGGGCTGATTTAGCGTTGTTGTCCCATTATCTACCTGCAAATTTTGCTGAATTGCGTGCTTTCCTGATGGAAAGAGCACCTGAATAATTAACCTGAGCTTCGCTTAAGGGAAGGGAACTAAAGTGCCTGAGGCACGATCAAAGTTTTTGCTAAAGAAAACAAAATCGTGGAGACCCTCAGGCATGGTTAATTTAGAAGAACTTTACTGCTGCGTCGATGACTTTTGCCAAAAATTTATTCCTCTCTGGCATCAACAACTCATTGAACATGGATTACGTAAACGACACCGGGAGGCATCTCTTTCTCTCAGTGAAGTCATGATGATCCTCATTTTATTTCATATGAGTCATTATCGTGATTTTAAAACATTTTATATTGAACATGTAAAACAATATCTTACAGCCGATTTCCCCGGATTAGTCAGCTATACGCGTATCCTCACCCTGAAAAAAAGGGCGCTTATTCCTTTATGCGCTTTTCTTTCATCACGTAAGGCACAAACTCAAGGAATTGCTTTTATTGATTCCACCAAAATTGCTGTTTGTCACAATCGTCGTATTCCTCGTCATCGCGTATTTGAAGGGATGGCACAACGAGGTAAAACGAGCACAGGCTGGTTTTATGGCTTTAAACTTCATTTGGTTATCAATGATTGCGGTGAATTGTTAGCCGTGAAACTCACCGCAGGAAACCAGGATGATCGTCAGCCAGTCAGCGCGTTGACAAAAGGACTCACAGGCTGTTTGTATGGGGATAAAGGGTATTTGTCCCAGGCTTTATGCGATGAGTTAGAAGCGGAAGGTGTCACGTTAATCACCAATGTCCGGAGTAACATGAAAGCCAAAGCATTATCTCTCTGGGATAGGTTGATGTTAAGACGGCGATTTTTGATAGAAACGGTCGTCGACCAGCTCAAAAATATTTCTCAGATAGAACATTCAAGGCATCGCAGTCAGCTCGGTTTTTTGTTAGAAGTTGCTGCCGGTCTTATTGCTTATACATTCCAGCCTAAAAAACCGAGCTTGAATCTACGGGATAATGAGATCGCTATCTTTAAACGAAGCTGAGGTTAATTAAGAAAATAAACGCCGCACAGATCATGCGGCGTTTATATCAATAATAAAAGTTTTAACGTTGTTCCGGGCGTTTAAATACCAGCTCGTTCCCTTTGGATAACGACTCATCAAAGGCATAGCCATCCAGATTAAACTCCACCAGACGGTCAGTTTGGGTTAGCTGATTTTGAATAATAAACCGGCTCATCAGCCCACGGGCTTTTTTCGCATAAAAACTGATGATTTTATATTTACCGTTTTTCTCATCAAGGAATACGGGTTTGATAATTTTACCGGCTAATTTTTTCGTATTAACGGATTTGAAGTATTCATCGGAAGCCAGATTAACCAATATATTATCGTCTTGCTGCTCTAGGGCTTCATTGATCTTTTCAGTGATCAGATCTCCCCAGAAAGAGTAGAGATCTTTACCGCGTTTATTTTCCAGTTTGATCCCCATTTCCAGCCGGTAAGGTTGCATCAGATCCAAAGGACGAAGCACGCCGTAAAGACCGGACAAGATCCGCAGATGATCCTGAGCAAAATCAAAATCCCTATCGGAAAAAACTTCAGCCTGCATACCGGTATAAACATCACCTTTAAATGCCAGAATAGCCTGACGTGCATTTTCTGGTGTGAAATCAGCATGCCATTCGCCAAAACGGGCGGCATTCAGACCGGCAAGTTTATCGCTGATCCCCATTAGGCTGGCAATTTGAGCAGGCGCCAGTTCTCGACAGATACTGATTAACTGCTTTGACTGGTCGAGTAATTCTGGCTGGCTGTATTTTGCCGTGGCAAGCGGGCTTTCATAATCAAGGGTTTTGGCAGGTGAAATAGTAATAAGCATAACGTCATCCCGGTTGTTCAGATTGAGTTACTTTAACAAAAACTCAGATGAAAAGAATAATAACAACGATAGCGGAAACTACTTGGCAGTGTTCTATAGGTCGTGACGACAGATACAAAATTAAAAACGGTTGCGAATAAGTGACTGTGAATGATCGTTTTTACCGCCTTGCAGCAAGGTCTTAGCATGTTATTATCAATGGATGGCTCAGTAACAATGCCTCAATTTCACGCATAACGATGAGATATGACAAAATGACCGATAAACTAACTTCCCTGCGTAAACTGACAACAGTAGTAGCAGATACCGGGGATATTGCGGCGATGAAACTTTATCAGCCACAAGATGCTACAACTAACCCATCTCTGATCCTTAACGCTGCACAGATCCCTGAATACCGCAAACTCATTGATGAGGCCATTGCGTGGGCACGTGAACAAAGTGATTCCCGTGAGCAGCAGATTGTGGATGCCAGCGATAAACTGGCTGTGAATATTGGTCTGGAAATTCTGAAACTGATCCCTGGCCGTATCTCTACCGAAGTGGATGCCCGCCTGTCTTATGACACCGAAGGTAGCATAGCTAAAGCTAAACGCCTGATTAAGTTGTATAACGAGGCGGGTATCAGCAATGATCGTATTCTGATCAAACTCGCTTCAACCTGGCAAGGTATCCGTGCGGCTGAACAGTTAGAAAAAGCAGGTATTAACTGTAACCTGACTTTGCTGTTCTCTTTCGCTCAGGCCCGCGCTTGCGCAGAAGCGGGTGCTTACCTGATTTCTCCATTCGTTGGCCGTATCCTTGATTGGTATAAAGCGAACAGTGATCAGAAAGAGTACGCTCCACACGAAGATCCGGGCGTAGTTTCTGTGACGGAAATCTATCAATATTATAAAGAACATGGCTATGACACTGTTGTGATGGGCGCAAGTTTCCGTAACTCCGGTGAGATTCTGGAATTGGCGGGTTGTGACCGTTTAACTATTGCCCCGGCACTGCTGAAAGAGCTGTCTGAAACTCAGGGTGAGGTTGAATGTAAGCTGGGTTATCGTGGTGAAATTAAAGCGCGTCCAGCACCACTGAATGAAGCTCAGTTCTATTGGGAACATCATCAGGATGCAATGGCTACAGAAAAACTGGCGGATGGCATCCGTAAATTTGCGGTAGATCAGGGCAAACTTGAGAAGATGATCGCTGATCTGCTGTAATTGCAGGTTATAAACTATTCTTTTTGTTTTAAAGGCGGCATAATTAGCCGCCTTTTTGCTGTTAGTTAATTATGTATTATTGAGGTTTGTATGAATGAATTGCGCATTGGCCTGGTATCCGTCTCTGATCGTGCATCAAGCGGTGTTTATCAGGACAAAGGGATTCCGGCACTGGAAGAGTGGTTGAAAAGTGCTATTACAACACCTTTCAGTATAGAAACCCGTCTGATCCCTGATGAGCAAATTATCATTGAACAAACCCTGTGCGAGCTGGTGGATGAAATCGGCTGTCATCTGGTTTTGACTACCGGTGGAACCGGCCCCGCACGCCGTGATGTGACTCCTGATGCAACATTGGCTGTTGCAGATCGTGAAATGCCAGGCTATGGCGAACAGATGCGTCAGATCAGCCTGAAATTTGTTCCAACAGCAATTTTATCCCGCCAGATTGGCGTTATCCGCAAACAGGCGCTTATTTTGAACTTGCCAGGGCAACCAAAAGCAATAGCAGAAACGTTGGAAGGTTTGAAAGACGAAAATGGCAATGTTCTGGTATCCGGCATTTTTGCCAGCGTGCCATATTGTATCCAATTGCTGGATGGCCCATATGTCGAAACCGATGATAAGGTAGTTGCTGCTTTTAGACCGAAGAGTGCCTGTCGCTGAACAATGTACTAGCTGTGGAAAGAATCAGAAAAATCGTGCTTTTATCTGACTTTTATCGAAAGGCAATTTCAACATTATAAGTCTATAATTCATTTAGCATGTTGATTAGTTTTTTGGAATAAATTCCGAGGTGAAAAGATGAAGCGGTCAAAAAAAGCAAAGATAATTGGCTTTATTTCTGGTTTAGCATTGGTGATGAGCGCAATATCTCCAATAATAACGCAAGCAACGGAAACAAAGACGACGGTAGTTCAGTTAATTAATCAGCGTCTTTCTTACATGAAAGATGTGGCAGGATATAAGGCCGAAAACCATTTACCTGTTGAGGTTATGGCTCAGGAAGATAAGGTGCTTGCCAAATCAATCAGTGAAGCCGAGTCTTTTGGATTAAGCGGAGAGTCAGTCAGGCCATTTATTGTAATCCAGATGGGGGCCGCGAAGGCAATTCAATATCGTTATCGGGCCGATTGGTTGTCAGTTCCTGAAAATGGCTGGCAGCCAAAACCGTTAGATGATGTTCGTATTAAAATTAGCGGGTTAAGTACTGAAATTCTCCAACAAATGGCGGTTCTGCTAAAAGACGGAGCAAGGATAGATGCTTCTGATAAGGAAATGTTTATGGCGAATATTCAACAACATAACTTAAAGGATTCGGATAAACAGCAAATTTTTGCTGCGCTTGAAAAAGTGAAATTGAAATAATAGTGGCGCCTTACTCTTTAGTCAAAATCACCGTAAACCTTTGCCTAATGCGGTCGGAGAGATGAAGGTGGGAAAAATAGCTACATATTGAAGTAGAGCTGTCACTAAAGGCAGTTAGTTTCAGTGCCACAATAAGGATGGAATACCCGTACGCCAGATCGATTATCCTAGTGATATATTGGCGATGACTAAGTAAATAGCCAGAATTTGCGCACTGAATCTAACATGCATTATATATTTTCCTTATATGGGATTTACCAAATAAGTGTATATATCTCTTTGTGGCAGAGTGCTTCCATTAAAACGTTCACCATCATAAAAAATACATGAAGCCGCAGGGCCTTGTCCACCATAAGGAAGAAAACCGCGTTCTTCTTTATGGAGGTCCGTATTATGGAGGATACTTTCTTTGAGGTGTAATTTCTCATCCAGTTGATGAGAAATATAATCACTGGTTCCAAATAAGGAGATGTACATAGCGTTGTTCGGGTATTGTGGGTCTGAGAAGTAAAGATGTAGGTCGGAATCAGTATTATATTCTTGAAGAAAAAATACAGGCGCGAAAAATTCCTTATAATTCCCTCCAAGATAAATAGGTTTCTCAAATACTGTAGGTTTAATCATACCGTTAATAGGGTTGACTTCACCGCCATATGTACAGAACTCTCGATATTGCTTGAATATATTGGCAATTTTTATAGTGTGATCAATATCACTGTTGGGACCGACAATATTTTCTCTCACACTATAGGGGCCAACTTTATTTTCAAGCAAAGTCAGGTCTGATAACAACCGTTCTTTGAAATTCTTATACATTTTACTATGTACTAATATGGTGTTAGGGCCAGCGCAATCTTGGCCTTGATTGTAAAGAACGACACTTTTAGCACTTTCGACAGCTTTCTCTATATTCGCATCATCTGAAACAATTAAAGGATTATGGCCCGAACCATTGAGGATAAATAGTGTTTTTTTCTTAAAATATTTTCGAACTTTTAATGCATTTTCTGGCGTTCCTGTAAAAATCACCGCATCTGTAATTTTTATCCGGTCGCTAAGAAAATTTTCTTTTTCGGCAAAGGATACCGATAAAGAAGGTGAATATTGTGTGATGTCTATTGCATTAAGGAGACGTTTGTAATGTGGGGTCATGGCTGTCGGTGGTCGAATACAAACATCTTTTGACATCATGGAGGGGATAAATCCAAAACATACAGATGCATAAATAGGCTGATTTAATGGAAGAAATGAGGTTACACCGTAAATTTTCTTTTTGAAATAGTTTTGGTTCATCTCAATATTCAAAAGCAAATCTGTCGATCTTTCAATTTCATCTTCTGTGACATTTTTACATTGATAGGAAGATAATGCCTCAATAATATGATCTTTCTTTTCGACTAAAGCATCTGCGAATAATTGGCAGGTTTTTTTTACACTTTCGAAATCGATATCTTCATAGAGTAGAGAAGAGCCCATTTGATCATCCTCTTTATTATTTCTTGTTAATAATTCGTGTTGTTCAATAGCTGGATTTTTAGCAGGAAGTAGGGTGTCCATTGTAAGGACCGGATTTTGCAAACGCTTTGTTGCAACTTCGATACCGACAGTACCAAACCAGGTTTTAAGTTTAGGTCCGTGGATAGTTCCAAACAAAGCTCGATTAAGTAGACTCCATGCTTCATTTGGTTGTCTTTCTGGGAATAACTTGATGAATATATTGATGGCAAATTTATGTAGTTCATTGGCATTGCATACAAAGCCAGTCGTCAAATTATCTGCTATCGTGGAGATATATCGTTTTTCATGTTCGGTACTTAGTCCATTAGATCCGTAGTTAAATATTCTTTCATGATAATTGTAACTGTAATTGATAACATCATCAGTGATTTCAGATCGAGATTTTCTCGCATATAGAAGTAAGAATTTTCTGGCTGAAAGCTTATCAACAGGCTTAGAGGCAAATAACATGCGAACAGCCTTTTCGAAACCTATATTGCATGAAGATCGTTTCTCATCTGTTCTGTCATTGAGTTTTGGTGCAAGTGCGATATGAAATTTTAATGTCCGTTGAGGCTTTTTAGACAGATACCACTCTATCGCTCCTTTTTTTAATAAATTCTCGGCATCGGATAAGGAGAAGCCGTTACCTTTAGATTTAGAAATTTTTTTACCACTTGCATCCAGAAAAAGCCCGTATCTATATAACCTAGGGATGGGGGCGTTTAATGCTTCTGCGATTTCTTTGACCACTTTGGCTGAATCACTCAGATCTTCACCATGCATTTCAAAATCAATCGATCTGGAAAGCAATCGCATTGCCCAATCAGCTTTCCATTGGAGTTTACAGTGACCATTGAGGACAGAAATTGTTTGCTCTTCATCCAAAACTTCAGACTTGTAAAATTCACTTAGCTCAACAGCATATTCATAACCGGGCTTATTTATCACTTCGCTGCTGGGAATAAAATAAGTCATTTCTCCCTTATTCCAATCAACGTTTGTCACCTTTATATGTTCAATAACATTTCCAGTAATGGGAGATATAGGCATAACAATACTATATGTCCTTTGTCTTAAAGGCCCGGTTGAATTCATACAAATAGTGTTGATTTTATCGTAGTTTTTAATTAATTCAGTAAGTTGTTTATTATAGTCTCCTTTGGAATAAGCTAATGAATTGCGGATAAAAGTATAATTGATATTGTATCTTTCAGCCAGTTGTATCAATTTATTTTCAGACATCGCAGAAAAAGAATTGAACTCACCATAGGGATCAGGTACTTGGTTAATAGGTTTACCAAGATAGCGTTTTAATTCTTCTTGTAATGGAACGTTTTCTGGTACTTTCCTGAAAGGATCGAGATCGTCTGATACTAGGAAAAGTTTGACTTTGTGACCAAGTTTTTCTAATTCCGTTTTAACGAAATTGGTCCGAATGATTTCACATAAGGTTCCTATATGAGGAAGGCCTGTAGGACCAAATCCTGAACCGATATTTATGACTTCGTCATTTGCTTTAGTATTGTGAATATAAAGCGCTTCTCTTAAAAACCATTTCATATTAGATAAAACCTCACTAAGTCTATAGTTGTTCTGCTCTTATTAGTTAATAACTTTAGGAAATTGGGCTATCCATAATCATGAGTCCAACGTATGAAGTTTTGATATGATTTGGTCTGTAAGATACAGATTGGGCTCAGTAGGTATTGTTGGTTACCATCATTGATATCATCTTCTCTGCAAGGTAAATAATGGACAGTAATTATTATGTAATAGGTATCAATAGAGTGGAGAAGCAAACTTGTCAATGGAAATAAAACATTACTATTTTTCAATAATTTCTGCGCGATTATTATCTCGGACGAGATCGTATTATCTTTATTATGCAATTCCATCTAAATCTCAATCATATGTTATTTAAAGATTTTTTTATTTCATTGCTTGTGACCGATTTCATGACAAATCATATTTATGCCAGAGTACAGCATTTAATGTGAGATGTTTTGCTTCCTTATATTATTGGTTGCTTTACCTAAGGGCAACCTTCTTTGTCAAAGCATTATATTAATTAAACTATTTAATCTTCACTAATGTTTTTAGTGGAAAATATTTTAATATTTGAGTGGATTTTAATGCATTAATTAATCGATATTTAAACGAAAAAATTAACAAATTCAACGTCAGACCAGATAATGAGGTGATTCCAACTTAAGGTTATACAATTAAATCTCCCCAGCTCTGCATGAGACAATTTCATTACCAGAAAGTAACATACAACACAGCGAGAATAATCATGATGGCATAAGCTGCTATGTTAAAACTGCGGTCAGTAACAAACATGGATGAAACTAATGTTATTCCTTTTAGATCATCATCGTTGGCCGATATGCTTAAACTTGTGGATGCAATAACAACCAACGTATAGAGCAAAGTATAGAGTATTTGATCCATGAATGGCATTGAGAGCGGCATAAATTTTAGGAATAAAGCAAAAGCTATTGATAAAACCACACCAATGATTGCTCCTTTACTGGTTGTTTTTTCCAGAATAAGTTAAATAAGTACACGGCTAAAATACCTGGTCTGACAAGATCGGTATGTTCTCTTTTCCTGGTGAGTTTATTTGTTATCGGATTGTAAATGTTACCATTTAGTTTGAATGTAATTAGAGCCACAAAATTATCATTAAATACCATTCTTGATACTGGCCTTTATTCGTAGCGATTTCAGGTAAATAACACATTAAGTCATTTTACTGCCACTTTTAGTTAATATTTTTATAAGATATCAATGTCATTGTTTTATCTATATCTTTAATTCATTTTCGCACTTTGTGTGAAATCGTTTACATTTGCGTGATTAATATCTCAGATTGGTGTTGAGGTGCATTGTTACACTGAGGTCAGTCCAAGTATTAACAAATACTTTCACAAATGATGCTGAAAAATATAAATAAAGTAGAGACTGTTATGTCTAAGATTGAATTTAATCCTGTTGAACATCCCCATCGTCGTTATAATCCTCTAACAGGACAATGGGTTTTGGTCTCTCCCCATCGGGTGAAACGGCCATGGCGTGGGCAAGATGAGCAGTCATTAATAGACGATATCCCAAACTATGATGAGCAATGTTTCCTTTGCCCATCAAACGTGCGTATTTCCGGCGAGCAAAATCCTGCTTATCAAGCAACGTTTGTTTTCAATAATGATTTTTCGGCTTTAATGCCAGATTCGCCTGATGTACCACAATCGCATCACCCGTTATTTAAAACGCAAGGGGTACGAGGGTTAAGCTGTGTGATCTGTTTTTCTCCTGATCACAGTAAAACATTGCCTGAATTGTCTGTTGAACAAATTAGTCAATTAATTGATACCTGGAATGAACAAATTGAAATACTGGGTAAAGAGTATCTCTGGGTGCAATTATTTGAGAATAAGGGAGAAACAATGGGGTGTTCTCAGCCTCATCCGCATGGGCAAATCTGGGCAAATAGTTTTTTGCCAAATGAAATTGAGCGTAAAGATAAACAGTTGCGAGCCTATTATCAGGAGCATAAGTCTAACTTACTGGTGGATTATGTTCAGGCTGAATTAGCTAATGGTGAGCGAATTGTGGTTAATACCATGCATTGGCTGGCGGTTGTGCCTTATTGGGCAGCATGGCCCTATGAAACTCTGTTGTTACCTAAAGTTCATGTTCGTCGTATGAATGAATTAACAGATGGACAACGCGGTGATTTAGCGGTCGCACTTAAAAAACTCACCAGTCGTTATGACAATTTATTTCAAAGTTCTTTTCCTTATTCTATGGGCTGGCATTTTGCCCCGTTTTTTGAACGAGATACAGATATTGAACATTGGCAATTACACGCACTTTTCTATCCGCCATTATTGCGGTCTGCTACCGTGCGAAAATTCATGGTGGGTTATGAAATGTTTGCTGAAACGCAACGTGATTTAACCGCAGAGCAAGCAGCCAAAATTCTGCGTGCTTTGAGTGACATGCATTATAAAGAGCAAAAGTGATTATGCCCGGTGGCGATATTTCATTGAAAGTGTTGTGCGTTTAACGCTATATTTGAGAATAACGTGATGAAAATTTTAATTAATTGCGCTAAAGGTATGTTTAATTCAGTATTCCATTGTACACCAACGCATATTATTCAAGCGCCAGGTCGGGTTAATTTGATTGGAGAGCACACTGATTATAATGATGGTTTCGTATTACCATGTGCCATTAATTACCACGTTGTGGTTGCCGCGGCGAAACGGCAGGATAATATTATTCGTGTTGTTTCAGTTGATTATGGTAATCAATTAGATGAGTTTGATATCAGTCAACCTATTATATTTCACGAAAGTAAAATGTGGATCAATTATATTAGAGGAGTTGTGAAGTATCTGCTCCTTCGTGGGTATTCATTTAAAGGGGCAGATATTGTAGTGACTGGAAATATACCGCAGGGAGCGGGATTAAGCTCATCGGCTGCATTGGAAACGGTTATTGGTCAAACATTTAAAACCCTTTACCATTTAACCATTAGTCAAACAGAAATTGCGCTAAATGGGCAGCAAGCAGAAAATGAATTTGTGGGCTGCCATTGCGGCATTATGGATCAATTAATTTCAGCAGAAGGGAAAAATAATTATGCGTTATTAATTGATTGCCGGCATTTAACTACTCAGGCTGTATCTATGCCTAAAGATATAGCGGTTATTATAATTAATTCGAATAAAAAACGAGAATTGGTTAGCAGTGAATACAATATTCGCCGGGCTCAATGTGAGCAAGCAGCGGCATTATTTGGTGTTAAAGCTTTGCGTGATGTGACAATAGATGAGTTTGAAAAGCGCATTTCTGAGCTTGATGGGGTAGTCGCTAAACGTGCACGCCATGTAATCACAGAAAATGAGCGTACACTTTTGGCAGCAAAAGCGTTAATGGCAGGAGGTGATATGCCATTAATAGCAGAACTCATGACACAATCACATCAGTCAATGCGTGATGACTTTGAAATTACTGTACCTGAAATTGATATCTTGGTTGATATTGTGAAGCAAGTTATCGGTAAACAGGGTGGAGTAAGAATGACAGGAGGGGGATTTGGCGGTTGTGTGGTTGCTTTAGTGCCGCAAGTACAGGTTGATGCTGTTAAGGCCGCAGTAGCACAACACTATTTTGCATCGACAGGTCTGAAAGAAACCATTTATGTGTGTCAGGCTACGGATGGTGCGGGTCTGGTTGAAACCCTATAGGGAGAGCATAAAAAGCCTGGGGCACTCTATTCAATCGGCGAGAGAATGAGCAACTAAACGCACTTATCGGGCATCTCATCATGAAAGCCTATGTCGTTAAAATAGTACTTCGGGGTGTCAGTCCTATGGTCTGGCGTCGCTTCAGGCTATCAGGCGAGGCTTCTTTAGCGGCTTTTCACTAATATCATTCAGAGCGCTCAGGGATGGCATGATGATCACCTTCATCAATTCCATATTTTTGACATCCTCCTCCACTTTCATACTTCGTGACTCAAGAGGGGGATCCCCGTTAGTGGGCGACGACTGATCGCTCTGCGTCTGGTTCCTGCTTCAACGGGCGGCCTGACTGCACCGTCCCTCCACAGGCAAGCACGGCATGCCCTGCCGCTAAAATGTTACGAGCGCCGTTTACATCTGCATTCGCGGTATATCCACACACCTGGCACACAAATTTACTCTGCGACAAGCGTTCTCTTTTGCTGTATGACCGCAACATGCGCACCGCTGGCTGGTGTATGCCAGCGGGACTGCCAGTACCTGACCGCCGCGCCAGAGCTGCTTATATTCTAGCTGACGGCGCATTTCATACCAGCCCTGCTCCAGTATCGTGCGATTTAAGCCTGTTTTAGCCCGAACGTTCCTTCCGGGCTGTTCTGCCGTGCCTTTCGCTGACTTCGACATGTTACTAACCTTCAAATTTTCAATCACGATCATCGCGTGGTTTTTGCTTATTTTCGTGGTGGTCTTATGAAGGTAGTCGCGGCGAATATTGGCAATATACGCGTGCAGACGCTGAATTTTTCGCTTCTGTTTCTGCCAGTTGGCGCTGAACTTCACTTTGCGGCTTAACTGTCTCTGGCGCTTCGCCAGCTTGCGCTGGCGGGTTTTAAAACTGTTGACCGGTTCGTATATCGTACCGTCTGAGAGCGTCGCCAGTTTCGATATCCCGGCATCCAGACCCACCATGGTTGTTGATTCGTGGTGGGGCTCAGAGGCTTCTATCTCGACTTGAAACGACACATACCACTTACCCACTGACTGGCTGATCGTGGCATTTTTGATTTTGCCGTTTATATCCTGCGATTGCCGGAACTTTATCCATCCGAGCCCGGAAGGAAGCCTGACTCGGCGATTTTCAAGGAGACAATATTTTTCAAAATTGACGAACCGGATTGAATCCCTGCCGTCATTTTTTCGTTTCCATACAGGCGCTTTCACTGCCAGTGTTTTATCGAAGCAACGCCTCCATGCCCCATGTAAGTCTTTAAGTTTTTGTTGAAGGTTATCGGTGTAAGCCTCCTATAAGAAGGCGTATTCCGGTGTTTTTTTCCACCCCGTGAGCATTCGGTTTAGTTCAAACGCTGAGGGAAGTTTTCCGCCAGAATCCAGAATGTGTTTTGTTACCTCAAGTCCGTGATTCCAGACAAAACGAGCACACCCGCATAACTGCCGCAAACGCGACGACTGTTCTTCAGTTGGCTCTAGGTTGTGTCCCTTAATGTAAATTGATAGTACTATCATCTAAACTGTTTTCAATATGGGAAAAAGATGATGGCACGTTACGACATTCCTGATGACGCATGGGTAGTGATAGAACCTTGTTTACCTCCGGTCCATTCAGAGCGGGCAGGACGTCCACATGTTGAACACCGCCGTGTGATGAATGGAATGTTCTGGGTCTTGTGCTCTGGGGCACCGTGGCGTGATTTACCTGAACGCTATGGTTCTTGGAAAACGGTCTATAACCGATTTAATCGCTGGTCAAACTCGGGCATTATCAACAAGATATTTAATCGGTTACTGTCCATTCTGGATGAAAAAGGCTCGATTGACTGGGCTGAAATTTGCCTGGATGGCAGCAATATTCGCGCGAGTAAAGATGCGGCAGGCGCGAAAAAAAACATCCCGATATCACTGACGACCATGCGTTGGGTCGCTCACGCGGTGGTTATGGCACCAAAATCCACCTGGCAACTGACGGAAAGGGCTTCCCACTCAACCTGATGTTGACGGCAGGCCAGGCCCATGAGAGTCAAACGGCTATTCCTTTGCTTGATGGCATTGGCGTCCAACGCAAGAATGGCTTTATGAAACGGCGTGGCAAAGCGGTGTTGGCAGATAAAGGCTATTCGGGAAGAAAACTCCGCGGTTACCTGCGCAAATTGAGAATAAAGAGCATTATTCCTTATAAAATCAATGAAAAAGGGCATAGTGATGGTCGTACACAATTTGATGAACAGGCTTATTGTGACCGTAATGTTGTCGAACGCTGTTTTGGTTTTTTGAAAGGTAATCGACGTATTGCCACCCGCTATGAAAAAACAGCACGAAACTATCTGTCGATGGTGAAATTAGGCTGTATTCGACTCTTTTGCCGGAGATTATATAATTAAGGGACACAACCTAGTTTTGCTTCCTTATGGACTGAGTTAAAACTAGCCTCCGGGAATATAGACCAATGGCGAGTCGTTGGATCCTTTTGTTCATAATATAAGCCATAACTATCCTCAATTGATGTAACTCGTAGAGTCAGCATACCGTCTGACAACCCTGATTCAGGGAGTAGTTTTAACTTGTTTTTTTGTACAGTATTTAGCACTTCCCTCGTTAGATACAATATTACAACATCAACAAAATCACCTTCCGAATTAAATGATTTAGTTAATCCACAATAAACAAAGCCGATACTCATAGCATCCGAAATTAAATAAGTATCATCGGAATTTATTTGAGTTTGTATCACTTTATCTAGTTTGACAATTTTATGGAAAAAGAAACCCATTCGTTTATAAGGAGTATTTTCTAATTTTCTATCTACATAATTAAAAGAATGATGTAATAAAGAAAATATTTCACAATCAAAATTAAATGTGGCTATGTAAGCATCCGTATTAATTTGAAATCTGTTTTCATTTTTTTGAAAGCTATGCACCTTAATTTTCTCTAGATATTTTCCCCAATCAGCTAAGTTGTTGTATGATTCTATAAGTTCTTTTTCTATATTATTCTCACGCATGAGTCACCTTTTTCTTTAAAAAGTTCACAAAAACTATTTAACATTGTGAGCATATGGATGATATATTGAGGAAAGTTGAAATAATACTATCCATAAGTATAGGTTTTATATTTATTACACAGGGAAAACAAGTCTAATTTAACCTTATATCTTGATTATCATTTTTACAGGTCGTGTATTCAAGGTATTGACTCGCTTTAAACATAGTACTTGCGCTTAGTGAAAATACTAATGATTTTGTCATGCATTTCGGCCGATTTTGAATAACCGAGTGTCTTACGATTCAGTCGTTTAATCCGGTTACGCAAAGTCAAATTTCCATATTCGATACGTTGTGTGAAACCTTATTCCTAATAAGGTGTTGGCTTATCGGCAAGAGGTTGTAAGCATTGAAATTGTCTGTATACTAGGGGCTGTTGATGTTTTAAAGTCATTATTCAATCAACCCACATCGGCAACCAGACAATGATGAATGCGAGTGCCACCATACTGGTATAATTCCGTTCAAGTTTATCGTATCTCGTTGCTATTGCTCGAAAATGCTTAATTCGAGCAATAGCATTCTCGACTAAATGGCGATAACGGTATAAGCACTTATCAATACCCTGGTCTGTTTTTCGACTATTTTTACGATAAGGGAGCACTGGAGTCGCATCCCGTTGTTTAATAAACATCCTGAAACGCTGACTGTCATATCCTTTATCAGCAATAACTGCTTCGGAAGTGGGAGACTTGGAAATAAGGCTTTCTGCGTGAACACTGTCATGAACCTGCCCCCCCGAAAGTTCAAAATGAACGGGCAAGCCTCCGCTGTCTACCGCTAAATGGATCTTGGTTGAACGTCCACCACGACTTTTGCCTATCGCCTCGTCGTTATCTGAAGCAGCTCCAGCACTATGTTGATGAGCCCGAACGATAGTCCCATCAATGAACAACCACTCTGTATCTGCAATCGCAGATAACCCTTTGAAAATAATCTGTAAAATACCTCTCTTTGACCAAGCGTTGAAACGCGAAAAGACCGTATTCCATTTGCCGAATTCTGTGGGTAAATCGCGCCAGGGGATGCTTGTTCTCATCCGATAAATAATGCCTTCCAAGGTCAAACGGTGTTCAGGTTTATCATAAATCCAACCGGTGTGTTGCATGAATGCGGATAGCTTATTCCAGTAGAGATCTGTTAACATTGTTCTCGGCATGATGGTGAGGTCTGGTTGTTTTTTGGCGAAAGTAATTATATCAAATCATCATGCTGTCTAATAATCCCCCGAAAAACATCAACAACCCCTAGAAACTTCATTTGAAATTATGCCTGATGGCACTAGGCGATTTATTACAACAATCCCGAAAGAAGGAAAAAAATAATGTTTATTGAATCCTATCCTGATGAGCTAGATTTACTTTCCTTCTTTGAAAGTGAACCAACATTGGTAGATCATTCTGATAGACGTTTTGCATATGAATTTACCGATGGCAACGGAATCCACTTGGTATTCTCTTTTAATGTTCTGGAAGGATGGATACAGACTATTTTAGAGTTTAATGGAAACAAAATAGCAGGATATCTCAGTGAGGGTGTTAACAGCTTTAAAATCAAAGATGAAATAGATGGAGAGTATATACATGCTGAAATCGTCTTTACTGATACAAGAGCTGACGTTGAAATTAGATTAAAACCATTTATATCTGTTAAATGGGGAACATTAGTTAGATAGCAAAAGATCCCAGCTTAATTAAACTACACCCCGAAAGTTGGACACCCAACAAGTAGGGGGAAGTTCTCCATGAAGAAGTACAGGAAGCATTTGTCACATTTAAGTGGGAACCGCTTCATCAGACCTGGCAGAACACAGCAAACAGACCAGTAAAGGCTTACTCTCCAAATCCTCCGTCGAAACCCACGATGAGGTGCATGAACGCCGGGCACAAAGCACCACGCTCAGCGGCGACAGCGTGACCCTACAAACCGGGAATAACCTAAACATCATCGGCAGTAACGTGGCAGGCACTCAGGATGTTAATCTGGCCGCAGGCAATCAACTCACCATCACCACCGCTGATGAAGCCCGTCATGAAACGCACTTCAGGCAAGAGAAAAAATCCGGTCTGATGGGGACCGGCGGTATCGGCTTCTCCGTCGGCAAAGCCAGCCAAAAATCCACTACTGATATTGAGAATAATGCGCTGGCCTCCCGAAATCTGGGTGATTGCCGCACGATGTCACCGGAAGCGTGCGGCAAGGCTAAGGAGCTGAGTCAGCGTATTCTGGATAAAAGTCTGCCGTCAGTGGAGGACATGTGCGGTAAACTGGCATCGTGTCAGGATGACAGCTGCCGTAAAGGGGTGTGGACGGAATATCGACAGGCCAGTGATGCAACCATCAATACCCTGAAACAAATGGCGTTGAATGGTGAGTTGAGCCGCGAAGAGCTGACCTTTATCAACCATGAGTTGGGTAAAGAACTGGCGGTATCGGGATACCGTGCCAATGACAAGCTAGGGCGTTCAGAGCAGAGCAGCTGGTTAAATGGCGGCAGCGGACCCCTCTCCGGGTTCTTTAATACTGAATTGCGTCAGAAAGAGCTAGAGAACACAGGTTTGTCCAAAGCGGATGCGGCGCAATATGTGAAAGAAGAGCAGCGCAACATGATGTTGCTGGAGACTACGACTGGGATTATTGGAGGCGCAGCCAATAATAAGATTCAGGCGAAACCATCATTTGTATCATCAAAAAATAATGTTGATAAAAACTTTCCGGTGGAAGCTACTCAAGTACAGCCTAACCAAACGGCTAATGTGGGAGCAAAAGGAAATAACGCATCTGCAAATCAGACAAATAATGCAGCAAAAAGTACAAAACAGTCGTCTGAAACTTATTTCCGAGTTGAGGGCGGAGATAATGGTACGCAAACGAGTCAGAACAGAATTAGCGTAAATCCTGATGGAAGTGTAACTATTAATTCAGGTTGTAGTGGGCAGTTATGTGTTAGTACTAAGGGGGCAAATCATGCTGCTTATTACCTTACAAATAGAAGACAAGATGGAACTGTAGTTGTTTTTGAAGTGGATGCGGTTCTTCACAAAAAAATAATGGATGCCGCTATTCCTCAAAGGCCAATTCCTGGGGTACCAAGAGACAAAAATGCGCCTAAAATAGTGGACCCGACAAAAGGCCAGCCAAGTGTAGCTCTCGAATTACCGAAGGTATGGGATAGGTTAATAGAGCAAAATTCATCAAAAGGTCGCGTGCTAACAAAAGAGGAATTTTTACGTGAATTTGGAAAATGATTATCAGAATCTACTTGATGCCATTTTTAACGGTGAAAAGGATATAGCTATTTTTGTTTTAGATGGAAATCATTATTATCTTGTTGATAGTAAAGATAATTACTGTATTGATGTTAGACCTGAATACAAATCTTACATAGATAAAGGATGGATGAAAGAGGCTCTTTATGATGAAGCTGTCAGGTCGTTTAGAAATGGTATTCCCATATTGACTAAGGATAGTTTTAAAGACTACATAAACAGAAATAATGTTGCTGTTTACTCTGTTGATTGGATGAGATCATTCTTTATATCGGGCAAAAATAGTGTATTGCTTGTTAATTTTTATGATTATATTGAGCAATATTTATCCACCCTAACAGACGTAGTATCATCTGAATGGGATAGTTGGCGAATGCGGCTACCTAGCTTTTATATTAATTTCGATAAAAAAATATATCGTCATACTGACTGGGATAGAAGCCATGAATCAACAGTACCATCTGATTGGAATGCTCAAGCTAATAGCGATTTTGGTCTGTTAGTACCAGATAAGGAACAATATTGGCTTGTTGATGGTATGAATTTTTGGAAGTTACAAATGTAGTTCAGAAATACCGCTCGCATAGTAGCGAGCGGTATTAAACGTTTAGCAGGAATTTTCTCTTTAGTTGTTCTCAACGAGCTGGATAATCAGCTACTCCTGCTCAACAGTGATGTTAACCGCCTGCACAGTGGTAAATCCGGCTTCCTCCAGCCAGCCGCCCTTGAGGTGCAAACTGGGAAGCAGTCGCGGTGGCTCACTGGGCGTCGGTTTCACTGCCGGACCGGGGGGCACGGGTATCAACCTCTCCGCCAGTGTTAACCACGGCAAAGGCCGTGAAAGCGGCAACGGCGTCAGCCATAATGAAACTACGCTGGATGCAAGACAAACTGTCACCCTCAACGCCGGCCGGATGCCACGCTCAAAGGGCGCACAGGTCAGTGGCGAACAGATTACCGCCGACGTAAAACGCAACCTGACGCTCATCAGCGAACAGGACAAAGCGGACGCCAGAGCGAAACTGGCGAAAACCAGCACTCTCCCCCCAACTGAAGATGACATTAAAAACCAAATCTACAACACAGCTTACAATCAGGCATTGAATGATTCTGGCTTTGGTACTGGCGGTAAATACCAGACCGCCTTACAGGCCGCGACGGCAGCCATTCAGGGACTGGCAGGCGGAAATATTGGTCAGGCACTGGCCGGGGGTGCCTCACCGTATCTGGCCGGGGTGATTAAGGGCATGACCACCGACCCGCAAACCGGTAAAGTAGATATCACCACCAATACCCTGGCCCATGCGATTCTGGGCGCGGCGGTGGCGGAAGCCAGTGGCAACAGTGCATTGGCCGGGGCGGCAGGAGCTGCTTCCGGTGAACTGGCTGCTCAAGCACTGATAAAGCATTTTCATGGTGAAAATGTTAAAGTCAGTGACTTAAGTGAAGAAGAAAAACAGACCATCAGCACCCTCTCCACCCTAGCGGCAGGTCTGGCAGGCGGCATTGCCGGTGACTCTACCGGCAGCGCCGTTACCGGGGCCCAGGCCGGGAAGAATGCGGTGGAGAACAACTTCCTGAGTTTTGATGAAGCCCGTGCTTTTGATAAAGAAATAACCGCCTGCAAAGCGGCAGGCAAAGACTGTCAACCGATCATTGACAAATATGCTGCAATACACAAGGAAAACTCCGAAAGATATCAGAAGGCTTGCCAAGAAAACTCATTGGTATGTGCAGCGGGTGAAGACAAACTCAAAATAGATGGCGGTATTTCGGCAGCATCAAGACCTAAATGGTTGTATGGTTCGCTGGATAATGAAGAGGTCAAAAATGCGGTGCTTTATGTCAATAGTCAGGATGCGGAATACGGTAACAAGCATACGGACAATTGGGACAGGGCAGGTGCTTTCATTGCTGAACCGGAAAATGTGATCGGTTTGGTAGCAGGAGGACATTCTTTATTTAATTCAAATGCATCCGCAGGGGCTAAAGTGATAGGTACAGGGCTGAGTATGGGCGCGAATGCCGGTGTTCAGGTTTACAACGGTAATACCGGAGATAAATTTGATTATACGAGCTTATTCCTCGCGGGTTTCACCGGTTGGACAGGTACAGGTCGATCACTGCATTCGAATGTCCAGTTAAACGCGGGTAGTGCGTATTTTGGTAGTCAGGTAACCGGTCAGAACTCAGAGGCAGCAGTCGTTGGGGCCACGTTCGGTACAACATTGGGTTACGGATTTGGCTCTGCAATTACAAGTAAGTTAGAAGCCAATGCAATTAAAAATTATTTTGGGATGCCTGCAAGCCGAGACGCATTTAAATATGCAGAAAAACCAGTGTATTCCAATTTTATATCTGGGGAAGCTAATTAATATCAGCAATAGCATGACTAACGACAAAGTAAATAATAAGGATGAAAGATAATGAAACGTCCTTTGATTACTTTGATCTTGTTGATACTTGCGTATGGGTTAACATGCTCATTTGGTCTTGTAGCACTGGAATGGATTTTGACTGATAAAAATATTTATCAGCTCGATTGGATAAAAGGTTTTAAAATGGGAAGTACTCTCGGTGGAGCTGGCGGCGCAATTATTTGGTTAGCATACCGTTTTAGATGGCTTTGACTTCAAAGATCCCAGCCCAAGCGCTGGGATCTTCCTTTTAGCCGTCAGCTGTTCTCAACAAGCCGGATAATCAACTGTCCGTGCTCAACACTGACCTACACCGGCAGTCAGTCCGGTGGCAAAGCCCGCTTCTTCCAGCCAGTTGCCTTTAAGATGCAAACTGGGATGCTGGCTGTAATAACGGGTGATGCCGGTGTGTCGGTCGGCGTGACATCGGCTGATATAGCCGACTTTATAGCGGCGCTGGGCTTTTGAAATCCTCTGCATTACAATCGCGGTTAACCATAGTTAACTGGTAAACGTCTGGTTACCTATAAAGCACTTAAATACCCATCTATTCGGATAATATTACTTTACGTATGAATTTCTTTTCAACTCTCTATTAATGGTTAATGACCTCCGATTAAATACAATTAACTCTCCTTCTGAAAAGTTGCCTTTATCGAGTTAAATCCACCCTATCCACTCTGTATTCGCGTTTTTAAATGATTATGACAGGTTAGGTAAATGTAAAACAAGTGGAGTATAGAATCACTGATATACCCAAGAAACTTCAAGATGCAGTTTTTAGCACCTGAAAATGGTCATTAATTCTAGACATCAGCGAGTCCGCTATATCCGGTAGCGTTGTGGTGAAAAATTTGAAGACTTTGTCTCGAAATTCATGTTTATCAGCGAAATAACGGTTATTTCGAACATGTTCATTCATGACCTTCCATAATCGCTCTATCGGGTTTAAATTTGGGCTATAGGGAGGAAGATAATGTAACTCAATATTGCTAACATAAGCCCACTCCTTCACAAGATGAGCTTTGTTGTAACCCGCCCCATCCACAATAAGATGAATTTTTTGATGATAGTCAGGATAAGACTTCCTTATTTCGTTGAAAAAACAGCAAATGTTGTAGTCATTGATGGTTTGATATTCCTGGAACACCGTACGACCAATGGCATTCAGGTTGAGCGCGCCCAATATATTCAGGCGAGTTCGGCTTCCTGTTGTCTTGACGGTTTTTTTCTCGCCTTTTCGCATCCAGCCATAACCGAGTTTGGTGCCTTGAGTCGGGTGAACAGCGTCAAGAAAAAGGATGGGTTCATCTTTCGCTGTGATTTTAAGATTTTCATAATATTCAATAAATTGTATCTGTTTTTCTGCCTCGAATTTATGAGGGACACCACAAGGTTTTTTATAAGAAAAACCCTGACGGTGTAGCCATTTATTCATGCCGGGAATGCTAAAGGTAATATTCCAGAGCTGAGCAACATAGGCCACGATTTCATGGGTGTGATGGAAAAGATGTTGAGATAAGTGGTTGATTAAAAAATCAGTTTGCTCTCGAGAAAGCAAACTATCAGACCCCCCATTATCAGATTTAAGTTTACCTTGATTAAGATAATCACTGATATGGCGGTCAACAGTGGTCTGATGGAGTCGCAATGCCTGGGCTATCATCACAGAACTCCACCCTTCAGAAGCCAGAAGGATCGCTTTTATTCTGTCTCGTACTTGGCCATCACGAGTGGTGTCGTGAAGACGTTCAAGTTTGATTTTTTGTTCTGATGTAATAAATATTTTCATAGCGAGGATAATGATCTCCATTTCGGATAAAATCAAGCATCTTCAATGATTACGGGTATAAATAAATTAAATATGGTAAGGTAAATAATGTGGAATCCCACCCTAGTTTTATGATGGTCAGGCTTTAAACTGTTATTAAAAGTCATTTTTTAACTTATGGTTTTAATCGGCATAAAGTTTTAACCGTTGTTTTTATCCCTTTTGACACCTGATTTTTGTTAAGTTTAACTATCATCGAATAATGTTTTTTACGTTTAAAAAACACTAATCATATCCGCTTTTTATATTTACTGACTCTGTTTTTTCGGATAATCATCCCCTTTCTAATAATTTAAATCCTGCCAAATTAACCGTTTTTATCGATTTTTTATTCCGTTATTTTGAGGGTTTTCTTCGTAAAATAACCGGCGATAAAACACTTAAACACCCATCTATTCGGATAATACTCTTCTACGGGCAGATTTCTTTTCAACTCGCTATTAACGGTTAATGATTTAATTAAATGTCATTAACTCCCCTTCTGAAACATTGCCTTTATCGAGTTAAATCTGCTTTGGATATAAAATCTTTAATACTTCTATATTCACGTTTTTAAATAAGTATGACAGGTTAGATAAATTTACACTTCTAAACGTCTAAACTTCTTTACATCCAAAATAAAATTAACATATGCCATTTGGCTATATATGGTTGCTATTCATTCTTTCAAAGAAACATATCTACAGAGTTATCCTTTATAACTATCTGAATATAACGGATTATCTGGAGATGATATGACCACGTCACGCTCTGTTCTCGATATGATTGGCAATACCCCGTTGCTGGAGTTAACGCATTTGAATACCGGTCCGTGTCGATTGTTTATTAAGTTGGAAAATCAAAACCCCGGGGGCTCTATTAAAGATCGCGTCGCTCTTTCAATGATCGAACAGGCGGAAAAACAGGGGCTGCTTCAACCTGGTGGGACGATTGTCGAAGCCACCGCCGGCAATACCGGTATCGGGTTAGCCCTGGTCGCCTCCCTAAAAGGTTATAAGCTGATTCTGGTCGTTCCAGATAAGATGAGCCGGGAGAAGGTGTTTCACCTGCGTGCACTCGGTACCGATGTGCGTCTGACCCGTTCTGATGTCAGTAAAGGCCATCCAGAATATTATCAGGATTATGCCCTGCGTCTGGCTCAAGAGATCCCCGGCGCTTATTACATCGATCAGTTCAATAATCCGGCTAACTCAGCAGCTCACACCGCTACCACCGGCCCAGAAATCTGGCAGCAAATGGATCACAACGTTGATGCAGTGGTGATCGGTGTCGGTTCCGGCGGTACGCTGGGCGGTCTGAGCAACTATTTTACTCAAGTCTCACCAGAAACCGAGTTTGTACTGGCAGATCCGAACGGTTCTATCCTGGTGGACTATATCGAACACGGTAAATATGGCGAAGCCGGGAGCTGGCAAGTGGAAGGTATCGGCGAAGATTTTGTTCCGCCTCTCGGCGATTTCAGCCGGGTACACCATGCATATCGTGTTAATGATGCAGAAGCTTTCTCCAGTGCTCGCGATTTACTGCTAAAGGAAGGTGTGCTGGCCGGTTCTTCCAGTGGCACTCTACTGGCTGCTGCACTGCGCTACTGCCGCTCGCAAACCACACCAAAACGCGTGGTTACACTGGCCTGTGACAGCGGAAATAAGTATCTATCAAAGATGTTTAACGATTACTGGATGCTGGAAAAAGGGTTCCAATCACGTGTGCAACAGCATGATCTCAGCGATTATATTACTTACCGCTATCAGGATGGCGCTACGGTTTTTGTGTCGCCGGAAGATACATTGAAAACCGCTCATACCCGAATGCGTCTGTATGAGATTTCTCAGTTGCCAGTGCTGAAAGATGAACAAGTGGTAGGCATTATTGATGAGTGGGATTTAATGCACACGGTACAGGCTAATCCTCTCAATTTTACCCTGCCCGTTAGCCACGCGATGACTCATCAAGTGAAGATGCTGGATAAAAACGCTTCTTTGCAACAATTGATGGCAACTTTCGATGCCGGGCATGTAGCGCTGATCGTCGATAATGGCTGTTTCCTCGGGCTGGTGACTCGCACCGATGTGCTGAACGCATGGCGTCAGCAACTTAATTGATCTTTTTGCAGGAATAATTCTATGACCACGTTTGATACCAAAACTGTTCACGCCGGCTATACACCCGATCACACCGGCGCAGTAATGCCGGCGATTTATGCAACTTCAACTTATGCCCAGTCAGCTCCCGGCCAGCACACTGGTTATGAATATTCCCGCAGTGGCAATCCGACGCGCGATGCGCTGGAAAGCGCTATAGCCGAACTGGAAAACGGCAGCCGGGGATATGCGTTCAGTTCAGGTCTGGCTGCCAGTTCCACGGTGCTGGAGCTGCTGGATAAAGACAGCCATTTGGTGGCTGTAGATGATCTGTACGGTGGTACCTATCGGCTGCTAGAAAAAGTACGTAGCCGTAGCGCCGGCTTACGTGTCACTTATGTTGAAGCGCATGACATTGCGGGCCTTGAAGCCGCAATTCGTCCCGAGACAAAAATGATCTGGGTGGAGACACCCACTAACCCACTGCTGAAACTGGCCGATCTGGCGGCTATCGCGCAAATAGCACAACGACACGGTATCATCAGCGTGGCAGATAATACTTTCGCCTCCCCGTATATCCAGCGCCCGCTTGATCTGGGATTTGATATCGTGGTGCACTCAGCGACTAAGTATCTTAATGGTCATTCCGATGTCATCGCAGGGCTGGCTGTCGTCGGCAAAGATGCAGACCTGGCAGAAAAACTCGGTTTTCTGCAAAACTCGGTGGGTGGCGTGCTCGATCCATTTAGCAGTTTCCTGGTACTACGCGGAATGCGTACGCTTGCTCTGCGTATGCAGCGTCACATCGACAGTGCGGGAAAGATCGCACACTGGCTGGCGCAACAACCGCAGATCGAAACTGTTTTTTATCCCGGTCTCCTTTCCCATCCGCAACATGAGCTGGCAAAGCGCCAGATGAAGGGTTTTGGCGGTATGATTTCTGTTCATTTAAAGGGTGATGATGATTATGCCCGTCGGCTGATTCAGGAGCTGAAATTATTTACACTGGCGGAAAGTCTGGGCGGTGTGGAAAGCTTGATAGGCCAGCCATTTAGTATGACTCACGCGTCTATTCCGTTAGAGAAGCGTCTTGCTTCCGGGATTACACCACAGTTAGTGCGGATTTCAGTGGGTATAGAAGATGCAGAGGATCTCATCGCAGATTTGGCTCAGGCATTAGAAAAAGCAGCTCAATAAAAGAGAGAAAAAGAGTAATGCCAGTCAATCGCTGAATTGACTGGCATTAGCTGAAAACCGTTCTTTATTATGCAACTGAAAATAAAGAGCAGGAGTTATTTATCGCCCAACAGCACAGATTCCAGCGCGATTTCAATCATTTCATTGAATGTTGTCTGACGTTCTTCTGCAATAACGTGTTCACCGGTACGAATGTGATCAGAAACGGTACAGATAGTCAGTGCTTTTGCGCCATATTCAGCCGCAACACTGTAAATACCCGCCGCTTCCATTTCTACACCCAAAATACCGTACTTTTCCATTACATCGTACATTTGTGTATCAGGTGTATAGAACAGTTCAATAGAGAAGATGTTGCCTACATGCGCTTTAATGTTTTTTGCTTTAGCGGCATCAACTGCATTACGGACCAGATCGAAATCAGCAATCGCGGCAAAGTCATGATCTTTAAAACGTATGCGGTTAACTTTGGAGTCAGTACATGCACCCATGCCAATAACCACATCACGCAATTTAATGTCGTGACGTACCGAACCACAGGAACCCACACGGATAAGGACTTTAACGCCAAAATCAGCAATCAGTTCTTTCGCATAGATAGAGCAGGATGGGATACCCATACCGTGTCCCATCACAGAAATCGGGCGGCCTTTATAAGTCCCGGTGAAACCCAACATGCCGCGAACATTATTTACCTGCCGAACATTTTCCAGAAAAGTTTCAGCAATGTATTTTGCACGTAATGGATCGCCAGGCATCAGAACAACATCTGCAAAATCGCCCATCTCGGCATTAATATGGGGAGTGGCCATAATTAAATTCCTTGTTTCTTATTTACTGGTTATTTTGGTGGTATTTGGCTGCCCACAAGCAGCCAGTAATCAGGATTAGAACATGGGTTTACCGTATTCCATTGGCGACAGTTCAAAATATTTAGCGACTGTCTGTCCAATATCAGCAAAAGTTTCACGGTGACCCAGTGAGCCGGGTTTCACTTTTGGCCCATAAATCAGAACCGGAATGTGCTCACGAGTATGGTCAGTACCAGGCCATGTTGGGTCACAACCGTGGTCTGCGGTCAGGATCAGGATGTCATCCTCTTTCACCCATTTCAGCATTTCAGGCAAACGGCGGTCAAACAGCTCCAATGCAGCAGCATAACCCGGAACGTCACGGCGATGTCCGTAAGCAGAGTCGAAATCGACAAAGTTAGTGAAGACGATGGTGTTGTCACCCGCTTTTTCCATCTCAACCAGAGTTGCGTCAAACAGTGCATCAATACCGGTCGCTTTCACTTTTTGCGTGATACCGACATTTGCGTAAATATCCGCGATCTTGCCGATAGAAACGACTTCGCCATTTTTCTCATCAACCAATTTTTTCAATATAGTTGGAGCCGGTGGCTCTACCGCCAGATCATGACGATTACCGGTACGCTGGAAATGACCGGCTTTCTCACCAACAAATGGGCGGGCAATAACGCGACCGATATTATAATCACCGTTAGTCAGCTCTTCACGAGCGATTTCGCACAGTTCGTACAGGCGATCCAAGCCAAAAGTCTCTTCGTGGCAAGCAATCTGGAATACCGAGTCAGCAGAGGTATAGAAAATCGGTTTGCCGGTTTCCATATGCTCTTCACCCAGTTTATCCAGAATGACTGTACCGGAAGAGTGGCAGTTACCCAGATAACCCGGCAGGTTTGCACGCGCTACCAGTTTATCCAACAATTCTTGTGGGAAGCTGTTTTCTTCATCTTTGAAGTAACCCCAGTCAAACAGAACCGGTACACCGGCAATTTCCCAATGACCTGATGGTGTGTCTTTACCAGAAGAGAGTTCGCTGGCATAAGCGTAAGCTCCGATAATGTCTGCATCTTTATCCAGACCTACAGGGAAAGTTCCACAAGACGCCGCCGCCGCTTTACCCAAACCTAAACGGCTTAAGTTCGGCAAGTTCAGAGGCCCTTTACGGCCAACATCAGCATCACCACGGGCACAGACTTCTGCAATGTGTCCCAAGGTGTTAGATCCTTTATCACCAAATTTTTCGGCATCTTCACTGGCGCCAATGCCAAAAGAATCCAATACCATGATGAATGTACGTTTCATAATTTTCTCCTGCGTCAAGTCACGCTAACAATGCGGAAATGCCACCGTTATTTAATAATAAGTATGGTTATTACTCGCTGATTTGGCGATAAACCATTGGTGTGGCTGGTTTGGCTTCCACGCCCAGAACGATAGCTTTACGTACTGCCTCCGCCGCTTCCTGCCATTCGTTTTCATTGTTGGCATGAATAATAGCTAAGGGGGTATCGGCATTCACTTCTGAACCCAGAGCAACGATATTACTCAGCCCTACACTGTAATCTATAAGATCTGCTGCCTTACGACGTCCCCCACCAAGGGAAACCACAGACATGCCCAAAGCGCGGGTATCCATATCTGTGATAAATCCATGCTGTCCAGCCAATACAGGCTGGCTGAAAACAGCGGTTGGCAAATAACGGTCATACCGCTCAACGAAATCAACCGGGCCTTTTTGTGCAGCGACCATGCGACCAAAGATTTCTGCGGCTTTACCGTTATTTAATACAGACTGGAGTTTATTGCGGGCATCTTCACGGTCTGTTGCCAGATTACCGGATACCAACATTTCAACACACAGTGCCATTGTAACTTCGAATAAACGTGGATTGCGATATTCCCCCGTCAGAAAGCGAACGGCTTCACGAACTTCAAGTGCGTTACCCGCACTGGACGCCAGAACCTGATTCATATCTGTCAACAGCGCAGTCGTTTTACAACCCGCGCCGTTAGCTGCGCTAACAATAGATTCCGCCAGTTGCTCCGATGCTTTATACGTCGGCATAAACGCACCAGAACCAACTTTGACATCCATCACCAATGCATCCAAACCTTCAGCCAGTTTTTTGCCAAGGATAGACGCAGTGATCAAGGGGATAGAATCCACCGTCGCGGTAATATCCCGAGTTGCATAGAAGCGTTTGTCTGCCGGTGCCAGCGAATGGGTCTGGCCGATAATCGCTACGCCAACATCCTGAATAATGTTACGGAAGCGTCTGTCATCAGGAAAAATATCAAACCCTGGGATCGCTTCCAGTTTGTCCAGCGTACCACCGGTATGGCCCAGACCACGGCCGGAGATCATCGGAATATAACCACCACAAGCCGCCACCATTGGGCCAAGCATCAGGGATGTGACATCACCGACACCGCCGGTTGAATGTTTATCCACAACCGGGCCATTCAGATTCAGGCTTTGCCAGTTCAACACCGTACCGGAATCACGCATAGCCAGAGTCAGAGCCACTCGCTCTTCCACTCTCATATCGTGGAAGTAGATAGCCATCGCCAGCGCAGCAATCTGCCCTTCTGAAACGGTATTGTCACGCACGCCATTGATGAAGAAGCGGATCTCTTCTTCACTCAGTGGATATCCATCACGTTTTTTACGGATAATTTCCTGTGCCAGAAACAAAGCATTCTCCTCATCATGATTAAAATCAGGAAAGATTCAGCTATTATTACGCACCAGCAGGTACGGTGTATGATTATCAGTAATTGCTGCTTTGTTTTTGCCCCTGATGACCCAGAGTGTTCAGCAAACTTCCCAACAAGCTGGAAGCACCAAAACGGAAATGACGGGCATCAACCCATTTATCACCCATAATGCGATCAGCCAATGCCAGATATTGTGCTGCTTCTTCAGCGGTACGCACCCCCCCCGCCGGTTTGAAACCAACGGTTTCACCCACCCCCATCTCATGAATAACCTTAATCATAATTTCAGCACTTGCCAGTGTGGCGTTAACGGGTACTTTGCCGGTGGACGTTTTGATAAAATCGGCACCTGCTTTAATTGAAATTTCAGCCGCCTTACGGATCAGAGATGCTTCTTTCAGTTCACCTGTTTCGATAATGACTTTTAGCAGAACACCGGCTTCCGCGCAGGCTTCCTGACACGCTTTAACCAGATCAAAACCAATTTGTTCATTACCGGCCATCAATGCGCGGTATGGGAAAACCACGTCAACATCATCAGCACCATAAGCAATTGCCGCACGGGTTTCAGCTACAGCGATCTCAATATCATCATTACCGTGTGGGAAGTTTGTCACTGTTGCAATACGGATTTCAGGGGTGCCCTGTTCACGCAATACTTTACGCGCTAGAGGAATAAAACGAGGGTAAATACAGACAGCCGCCGTGTTACCCACCGAGCTTTTCGCCTGATGACAAAGTGACGTCACTTTGTCATCTGTATCATTATCATTAAGTGTCGTTAAATCCATCAAACCCAGCGCACGCTGCGCTGCTGCGGTTAAATCGGTCATAAAACTCTCCAACGTTATTATCGCGGCCGGCTTCACGCCGGAACCACACATTTTTTTAAACGATTGTTTGTTGGCGAGCGGACTTGGTTCCTTGAAGATGTCGCGGTGGGATGCCCACAGCGACAGTTGAACTCCTTTTCACCGCACTATGCTCTTTTCAGCTTATGGTCCTTAATGTGAGCCTCGCCTTTATCCATAAAATATTGGCATACTATTATTTGAACATTTAAACGCTTAAAAAATCGCGCCAAATATCACATTAATACAATGTAATTTGCAAGATAACAATTTTATATGCGACATAAATCACATTAAACTAGCATGCTATTCGGTTTATCTGCCAATCGAATCTTCCTACCATCAAATAGTACACGATAAAAAATATAACTCACTGCCAAACAAAGGGTATGGCAGGCGCTGTCTTTCATCAATAGGTTAATTGGAAGAAAAATGGATTGCAGGCGGGATTATCCCACCTGCATATTGCAACTAAGTCACAGTGCCAAGAAGAAACCGGCAATGGTTGCACTCATCAGGTTGGATAATGTACCTGCTATGACTGCTTTCATCCCCAGGCGAGCGACGTCCCCACGACGACTTGGCGCCATACCGCCCAAACCACCCAGCAGGATAGCGACAGAAGAAAGGTTAGCAAAGCCACACAGCGCAAAGGAGATGATGGCTTTGGTGTGACCTGACAGAACCTGTAAACCCGCAGCCGCAACCACATCATCCGGTTGCAAATATGGGCCGAAGTTCATAAAGGCAACGAATTCGTTCACAACCAGTTTTTGACCGATAAAAGAACCGGCAACTGTGGCTTCATTCCATGGAACACCAATCAGATACGCAATAGGCGCACAAATCCAGCCCAGCACCAATTCAAGGGAAAGTTGTGGGTAATTCCACCACGCACCAACGCCACCAAGAATACCGTTCACTAACGCAATCAGGGCAACAAACGCCAATAACATTGCACCGACGTTCAGCGCTAATTGCATACCAGCAGCGGCACCAGAAGCGGCTGCATCGATAATGTTAGCAGGGCGTTCCGATTCAGCGACCAGTGACATCGCATCAACAGTGTCTTGCGACTTTTCAGTTTCAGGTACCATCAATTTAGCGAATAACAGGCCACCTGGGGCCGCCATAAAGGAAGCCGCAATCAGATATTCCAACGGTACGCCCATTGATGCATAACCGGCCAATACAGAACCCGCGACAGAAGCCAGACCACCACACATAACCGCAAACAGTTCAGACTGGGTCATAGTGGCAATATAAGGGCGAACAACCAGTGGTGCTTCAGTTTGACCCACGAAAATATTCGCTGTTGCTGACAAAGATTCGGTACGTGAAGTTCCGAGAACTTTTTGCAGGCCACCACCCAATACTTTGATAACAAGCTGCATAACACCGATGTAGTACAAAACAGCAATCAGTGAAGAGAAGAAAACGATAATAGGCAGTACACGCAAGGCGAAAACAAAACCACCACCACCAAACAGTTCAAACATTTTGGGGGAAACTAATCCACCAAAAATAAAATCCATTCCTTGCTGACCATACTGGATAACACTGGAAACTCCCTCAGACATACCCATTAATATTATCTTGCCTGCGGGAACATAAAGTACAAAAGCGCCGGTAGCGATCTGAATCAAAAAAGCACCAAGGACGGTACGAAGTTTAATAGCGCGATAGTTACTGGAAAAAAGTACTGCGATCAAGATCAGCACTACCATCCCGACCAGGCTCATAAAGAGTTGCATTGGAAGAATCCCTGTTCACTTAATAATAAATTAAATATGTCAGTGAGAATGTCAATATTCACTGACACTGTTTCGGCGCTGATTATACTCAGTCATCGGAATGAACAAGCTATCTACATCACAAATACCCACCGAAAAAAGCAATGGAAAAACGATAAATGTGATGCAAGTCACACAAAATTGCAGAAATAATCTGCAATAAGATAATCTAACCGTCATGACGGCAAAATAACAAACAATTAAGAGATGATTATCAGGTAAGCCCAGTTAAAGTTTTATGATATACCACTCATTTATTCAACCTAAATAACTCAACACTGTTACTATAAAGCTGAACAGCGATTTCGTCAGCAGATTCACGGCGAAGCTCACATAACGAAGCAAAAACCCCGGTGATTCTTTCCGGTCGGTTAGGTTCTCCCTGAAACCCGAAAAGTGGCATATCCGGTGCGTCTGTTTCCAGCACAAGAGAAGTTAAAGGAAGTTCAGCAACTGCACGACGGGTTTTCTGTGCTCTTGCATAAGTCATGGTTCCCCCTATCCCAATGTAATATCCCAAACGGATAAAAGCCTCTGCCTGAGATAAACTACCCGCGAATCCATGTACCACGCCGGTACGGGGAAGGTCGATTCTTCTCAGGATCGCAGCCAGTTGATCATGGCTTTTTCTGGAATGAAGTATGACGGGTAATTCACACTGTTTTGCCAGCCGCAATTGAGCGCGCAGCAATTGTTTCTGTTTTTCAAACTGAGGTTCAACCATATAGAGATCGAGCCCAATCTCTCCAACAGCCACCCGCTTTTCATTTTTCTGTTTCAGTAATCGCTCCAGATCAGCAAGGTGTGATTCCTGATGTTCATTGATATAAAGAGGATGCAAACCCAGCGCCGCATAAATCTCCGGATAAACGCGAGCCAGTTCAGATACCCGTTGCAGATTTTTCCCACTCACAGCGGGAACAATAATTTTATCCACACCACCCTGTGCCGCCCGTTGCAAACTCTGCTGTTCGTCATCACGAAACGGGGGAAAATCAAAATGGCAGTGGGTATCAATAAACATGAAACTATCCGTTATTCATCTGTTCCGGGGATCCTGCCAATGCAGTTGGCGATTGAACCAAAACGCTATTTTCTTCACTCCGACGTAAGATATTGCGGCTCAAACAATAATCTTTACGCTCCGCCATACCAAATTTATCACCAACAAATGCATGACCAACCGTCGCTAGGAAATAGCGACCGCAACGACGCCCAAGATGATAATCCTTATTCAGTGCCGGCAAACGACTGCCTAATGCACTGGCAGTTAATGGCGCAGGCGGATAGATTTCAAAGATCTGTACATCATCAGGTGGATTCTCAATAAATTTCTGTGTGCGGTAATAACTTTTCGCATGTTGCTGTAACATCCGTACCATCTTTTGCAGGCTACTATCCCCCAACCAGCGTTCCATCCGTTTCATCCAATCAGGCGTGTAATAGAGCTGCGAAGGAACAGTGCGGATCACCACTATCGTATCAGCACCACGGCGATACGCCTCTTCCACTGGAATGGCATCACTGATACCACCATCATAATAAACGACATCATCAATCGTCACACCATTGCGATAAAGCCCAGGAATAGCACTTGATGCCTTAATCACCTCCAGCCAATTCTTCCCATCCGGATGAAAATAGGTTGGTTCAAAATTATCTGAACGACACGCGCACATATAAAATTCACACCCGGCGTCAAACTTGCGTAAAGCGGCGGGGATATCCAATGGAAGTTCCTGAAAAACGGTCTGCAAAAACCAGTCTAAATCAACTAAATGACCACCACGAACAAAACGCAGGGGGTTAAAGAAATCAGGTCTGGTTGTATAACGGGTAATAGCCCGACGGGCATATCCACGCTGCCCACAAATATAGGCCGAAAGGTTCTGAGCACCCGCCGAAGTACCAAGCAATAGATCAAACGGGTTAAATTCAACACGCATAAATTCATCCAGTACACCCGCAGTAAAAATGCCACGCTGCCCCCCACCCTCACAAACAAGTGCAACTTTTCCAGATTTAATATGCGATTTATATTTATGGGATAATAGATCAATATTTCCCAAAGTTATCGGTATACGTTTCCCCACACAGTTCCCCAAGAAAATAAATGACGGATAGAGAGCATAACTTGAGAAGTTATTATCCGTCATTATATTATGGTGCTACGTAGTCAATATTTTGATAAAAACCCCTGGTGAGGGCACATATCCGATTAGTACAAAACAAAATTATTTGAATGGAAAACAACCACCAAATTAGAAAAACATATTATTTTTTTATGGTCAGACCGTTTTGAATAGATTTGACCCCTTTCACTTTAGAGATAACATCCAACACTTTTCTGGATTGCTGCTCACTTTTCACAAAACCAGAAATATAAACAACGCCTTTTTCTGTTTTTACCGCGATGCCGGTACTGTTGATACCTTTTTCCGCCAACAACTCACTTTTGATCTTCGCTGTGATAGCACTATCATCCATGTAACCATCAACGCTTTTCATGGAGTCATCGATTTTCTGACCAGCACTGTCAAGTGCTTGTGTCGCTTTATTTTTAAAAGACTCTTCCGCCAGTACACTACCGCTGACCAAGGCTGTCCCCAAAACAACAGCCATCAATGAGTGAGTCAATTTAACATTCTTCATCTTATACCTTCCTTTTGTCGGTTAGATTTCTGAATCTATAAAGCCATGCAAACTGTCTTTGTATAAAGTCATCTAAACAGAATCACAATCCGCATTAGAATTTAAAATAGGTTATCACCTCCAATAGCTAAGTTAAATTGGAGAATAAAAACATCAATACAGCGAAAGACAAAGAAATAATAACAGGAAAATTAAGCAAAGCGCTATAAAATAAGACGAATCTTACCGCCTAAAATTATAAATTATTCTTGTGTTATATATATTTTTGTAAAGAAAAAGGCTAACCTATTGTTAGCCTTATAAAATATTAATGTTCCCGTGTCTTACGGAAATTGACGTCAGGATATCGTTCACTGGTAAGATTCAGGTTAACCATAGTGGGTGCAATATAGGTCAGATTATCACCCCCATCGAGCGCCAGGTTTTGCTCATTCTTACGCTTAAACTCTTCCAGTTTTTTCGCGTCATGGCACTCAACCCAACGAGCTGTTGAAACGTTTACTGGTTCATATAAGGCTTCAACGTTGTATTCACTTTTTAAACGGGCAACAACGACATCAAACTGTAGAATACCTACCGCTCCCACAATCAAATCGTTATTTGCCAATGGACGGAATACCTGTACCGCGCCTTCCTCAGAGAGTTGGACCAATCCTTTCAGTAGCTGCTTCTGTTTCAGGGGATCGCGCAAGCGGATACGACGGAATAATTCCGGAGCAAAGTTAGGAATACCGGTAAATTTCAGATCTTCCCCTTGAGTAAAGGTATCACCAATCTGGATTGTGCCGTGGTTATGCAGACCGATAATATCTCCTGGATAGGCATGATCCACATGAGAGCGATCACCCGCCATAAAGGTCAGCGCATCAGAAATCACCACATCTTTCTTCGTTCTTACCTGACGCAGCTTCATGCCTTTTTCATATTTACCTGACACCACACGCATGAAAGCCACGCGGTCACGGTGTTTAGGGTCCATATTGGCCTGGATCTTAAAGATAAACCCAGTGAATTTATCTTCCTGAGCGGAGACTTCGCGCGCATCGGTCTGACGAGGCATCGGCACGGGTGCCCATTTAACCAAACCATCCAGCATATGGTTAACACCAAAGTTACCCAACGCGGTACCGAAAAATACCGGTGTCAGTTCACCTTGCAAAAATGCTTGATGATCAAATTCATGGGAAGCCCCCTGAACCAGTTCCAGTTCCTGACGCAATTGTTCAGCCAAATCTTCACCAATCGCCATATCCAGTTCAGGGTTATTCAGCCCCTTGATAGCGCGAACTTCCTGAATAGTATGACCCTTTCCGGTCTGATACAGATAAGTTTCATCAAGATAGAGGTGATAAACCCCTTTGAAATATTTACCACAGCCAATCGGCCAGGTGATTGGGGAACAAGCGATATTCAACTCATTTTCCACTTCATCCATCAGTTCCATTGGATCACGGATATCGCGATCAAGCTTGTTCATGAACGTCAGAATTGGAGTATCGCGCAGACGGGTCACTTCCATCAGTTTACGTGTACGATCTTCAACCCCTTTAGCGGCATCAATGACCATCAAACAACAGTCAACAGCCGTCAATGTACGGTAAGTATCTTCGGAGAAGTCTTCATGCCCCGGTGTATCAAGCAGGTTAACCAGACAATCACTGTAAGGAAACTGCATCACAGACGTGGTAATGGAGATACCGCGTTGCTTTTCCATTTCCATCCAGTCAGATTTGGCGTGCTGATTTGAACCACGGCCTTTTACCGTACCAGCTTTTTGAATCGCCTGTCCGAACAGCAACACTTTTTCAGTAATAGTTGTTTTCCCTGCGTCAGGGTGAGAAATGATCGCAAAAGTTCGCCGTTTAGCGACTTCCTGCTGAAAAGGGGAATTTGACATCAATAACAATCTTCTGCTTTGTAAACGGGCTTGTACTCAACATTAGACGCTTCCCCGCAAGGAAAACAGCTGCCAAACCCGTGGGTGAATGAAAAATTGGCGCTCATTTTCGCTGAAATTGGTGCTATAAACAATCAATCAATTTTATCGCACTTATTAGGCAAACAACGGCAACGCCATGATGATAGCATCTTCTTTACCTGTCGCAGCAGGATAGTAATTCCTACGGACAGTCACTTGATTGAATCCTGACTGTTCATACAATCTAATAGCAGAGCAATTCGATTGTCTGACTTCAAGCCATAAAGTATTAATCCCCTTTCCAGGCAAAATTGCTATTAAATATTCCAATAACGCTTTACCGTAGCCTTGACCTTGATAGTCGGGATGAATCGCAATATTAAACAAAGTTGCTTCATCTAATATCAATTGGGTTACAGCAAAACCAATAAGCTGTTCATTAATCACTATTTTATAATTCAGATACCGCTCGCCCTGATTACTGAAAAATGTTTTTTCACTCCACGGGAACGCATGACTGGCTTTCTCAACCAGAAAAGCGGACGGGAGATCAGCGGGAGTTAAGAGAGAAATGTTGTTCATGTTGCGAAATCTGCTGCCAAAGGGAACGTTTTGCCTTCCCGTCACAATATAAATCATTTAATGCAGGGCTTCTCAAAGAAATTCCCTGCCATGATAGTGTAATATCCACCCCCAACAGCCAACATGGACACTTAACCTGTTCCGGTAACATCGCAATATTATCCGATGTAATGCAGTAAACAGAGGATTTATCCAGCCCCATAGCTGTGAAAATATCTATTAATAATGAATTAGTTAAATCAATTTGGTCATTAGTAATAATCAGCAGACGGGTGGTATCGGGTAAGTGAACAGCTAACTCACCTTGCAAAACCGCCGGGTTACGCAAGCCCCATTGGGTAATCCCCAATAGAGCTAATAACCTGTCGCGCCGGGTTACCATATTTATTCACCTGCTGTAAAAAATAATCAGTAACATGTTATCAGAGGCCACTATCCGCGCCAATATTGGGCTTTAGATTTATCCGTCCCTAATATTTGGCATAGAACATAAAGGAGCTATAGACAAATGTCTGCGTTAACCCCCGCCAGTGAAGTTATTTTGCGTCACCATGAGCAATTTGGCTCTCATCACCTGCTTTTCGCCGGTGATATCCAGGACACACTGGCAACCCAAATTGATGCTGCCAGTGTGCGAGTACACACTAGCCAGTATCATCACTGGCAATCACTGATCCGTACTCTGGGCGATAATGCCTTGTTCGGGCTGGTAGCAGAAAAGGGATTTACCCAAAGTTGTGACACCCTAATCTACTATTGGCCTAAAAGTAAGCAAGAAGCTCGCTTTCAGTTACGTAGCCTGTTTTCTGTTCTGCCGAAAGATATTGATATTTTCATTGTCGGCGAAAATCGTAGCGGAGTGCGCAGTGTAGACAAACTGATGGAAGGCCTGGCAACTTTCCGGAAAATCGACAGTGCCCGCCGTTGCAGCTTGTTCTATGGCCGGCTGGAACATGAAGTGCTGTTTGATCAGGAAAATTGGTGGAACAGTTATCAGGTGGAAAACGTCACCGTGAATACTTTACCAGGTGTATTCAGTCAGGATGAGCTGGATGTTGGTAGCCGTTTACTCCTCTCCACTTTCGACAAACCTCTCTCGGGCAACTTACTGGATGTCGCATGTGGTGCCGGTGTTCTGGCCGCCGTACTGGGTAAGAAAAACCCTGAGTTAGCGCTGACTCTCAGTGATGTCAATGCAGCGGCTATCGCGTCCAGCAAAGCGACGTTAAAGGCCAATAAACTGGAAGGTCATGTTGTTGTCAGTAACGTTTATTCCAACATTGAAGATAAATTCAACTGGATTATCTCCAATCCCCCCTTCCATGACGGGCTAAGAACCAACTTACAAGCAGCGGATGACCTGATCCGCCAAGCGCCTAACTACCTTAAACCTAGAGGCAAACTACGGATTGTCGCCAACGCTTTCCTGCCTTATCCCGATTTACTGGATAAAACGTTTGGCAATCATGAAGTCATTGCTCAGACAGGTAAATTTAAAGTTTATCAAGCAACGAAAAAATTCTGAGTTGTTCAGCCTGTCCGTAGCCCACGGACAGGCTGTTTTAACAAAATCGTAAAGAGTGATGATTTTTACGGCAATCATACAACGCCGTAATAAATAATGATTGACGCAAGCTGCAAAACCTCTAGAATTCGCCCCCATGCTATCAAGCAACTCGCTGATAGTGTCTGAATTTGCGAGGGTGGCGGAATTGGTAGACGCGCTAGCTTCAGGTGTTAGTGTCCTTTCGGACGTGGGGGTTCAAGTCCCCCCCTTCGCACCAAATCAGACAACCGCTGATTAAATTCGGCAACAATAAATGACAGTACCTGCGAGGGTGGCGGAATTGGTAGACGCGCTAGCTTCAGGTGTTAGTGTCCTTACGGACGTGAGGGTTCAAGTCCCTCCTTTCGCACCAATCTGTTCATTTTCCGTATCAATCTTCCTTCGCCCCTGTTTTTTCTTCAACAAAGCATCAAAAACAGCCAAACCGGTGTGCTCCAGCTAATAAGACACACAACACAGCAAACCCCGATGGTATTAACAGAAAATGGCGTGACTTCTGGTTCAGCAACATGAATAAAGTCAACAACATCGCGACGACAACCCCAATTTTAAGCTGCTCAACCCCAGGCTCGACGATGACGAATAGCATTCCGGCCAGACTGGATACACCCACTCCCCACAAACTGGTGATACCCTGCCAGAAAAGCGATCTTTCTCTCTCTTTAACCCTGATCATAACTTGCACCAACCTAAATGATAATGATTACCAATATCATATATGAAAAAGTGTGAAGTACAAGCCAGTTGCAATCATGAGATAAGGGGATTACTCAGCATGGCAGACAAGATCACTTAATACAACTAATCACGCTTTCCCTTAAATTCAACTTTGGGTACTCCAATCGGCTATGCGTAAGACCAGCTCTTATCATCATTTGTAGACAGCCCAATGCGGCGGCTGAAGGGTCAATTACTTGGATTGGCATTCCTACTGTCTCCATTTCTCTGGACAGATACTTCGCCATTCCCATCATCCCGGTACAACCTAAGACGATGGCTGTTACACGGTCTTCACTCACCATCTTTTTAATTTGAGCAAGTAGCACCTCTTCTAGCTTTCCTGGTACTTGGTGCAATTCGTCAATAGGTTGATTAATACTACGAATACAGGCCAACTGCTGGTGAATACCAGCCAGAGTCGCAAGGTCCCTAATCAAACATGCACAAGACTGGGTAATTGTAATAATTCCCCAACGCTTCGAAATCATTCCAGCACTTAACGCAGCAGGCTCAAATCCACCAACGATAGGAATATCAACCAGCTCTCTTGCAACAGAAATAGCTGGATCGCTTACACAGCTAACGAAGACGCCATCATATCCTTCCTTTTCAGACTCGACGATTTTGCTGACAATATCAGGGGTTGAACACATTTCATCGTAACGGGACTCGATCGAAGGTGAACCAAAATCTAGGCTGTGTCCCTTAATGTAAATTGATAGTACTATCATCTAAACTGTTTTCAATATGGGAAAAAGATGATGGCACGTTACGACATTCCTGATGACGCATGGGTAGTGATAGAACCTTGTTTACCTCCGGTCCATTCAGAGCGGGCAGGACGTCCACATGTTGAACACCGCCGTGTGATGAATGGAATGTTCTGGGTCTTGTGCTCTGGGGCACCGTGGCGTGATTTACCTGAACGCTATGGTTCTTGGAAAACGGTCTATAACCGATTTAATCGCTGGTCAAAATCGGGCATTATCAACAAGATATTTAATCGGTTACTGTCCATTCTGGATGAAAAAGGCTCGATTGACTGGGCTGAAATTTGCCTGGATGGCAGCAATATTCGCGCGAGTAAAGATGCGGCAGGCGCGAAAAAAAACATCCCGATATCACTGACGATCATGCGCTGGGTCGCTCACGCGGTGGTTATGGCACCAAAATCCACCTGGCAACCGACGGAAAGGGTTTTCCCCTCAACCTGATGTTGACCGCTGGGCAAGCTCATGAAAGTCAATCCGCCATCCCTTTGCTCGACGGCATTGGTATACAACGCAAAAATGGTTTCCTGAAACGGCGCGGCAAAGCGGTGCTGGCAGACAAAGGGGACTCGAGTAGAAAGCTTCGCGGTTATCTGCGTAAATTGAAGATCAAGAGCGTAATTCCTTATAAAATCAATGAAAAAGGCTGTTCTGATGGTCGTACGCAATTTGATGAACCGGCTTATCGTAACCGCAATGTTGTCGAACGCTGTTTCGGTTTTCTGAAAGGAAATCGGCGTATTGCAACCCGTTACGAAAAAACCGCCCGACACTATTTGTCCATGGTGAAATTAGGCTGTATTCGACTCTTTTACAGGCGGTTAAATAATTAAGGGACGCAGCCTAACAATTTAATAATCAAGATAATCTCCAGCACAATAGATTGGGAAAGAGTGCCATTTCCTCTATCCCAAGCAGTATTATTTTGATTACTTTATATAGTGTATTTATTTTAATTATCTGGGTGAATGATAAACCCCATCTCTTCCATCAGAGGGATCATTTGCCACTCAAATATTTCAACTCCAGAAAAATCTAATGTTCTCACATCTATGTTAGAAATTTCCGCATTTCTCAAATCAGCTTTAAATATTGACATCCCATCATGTTGTGATGGAGAAAAAATGGTATTGGTTAGGTTTGCACCTTCAAGGTTTGCTCCTGATAATACGACTGAAACTAAATTGCTTCCTGACAAATCGCACTTTTCAAGATATGCCCCTTCAAAGTCTGAATACTTAAAATTTGATTTTATTAATGTTGCTGAACTGAATATCACTTTTCGACTGACTATTTTCGTAAAGTCAGCAAGTTCAAAACTACACCCCTGAGCCTGACATCTATCTATTGTTATATCGAATAACTCAGAACGATAAAAATTACTTGTTGAAATGTCACAACAAACAAATTTCGAATGACACAATTTTGCACTATGAAAATCACAACCTTTTTGACTCTCTTTATTATAAAATAATGTATTCTCAAATTCGCCATTTGAAATATTTGTTTCACTAAAGTCGCAGTTAAATATTTGACAATTTTTTAACTGCAAACCCTTTAAATATGCACTTGAAAATTTTGAATCAGTGATAACACAGTTTTTAAATATCAAGTCCGGTTGGTAAATAAGTTTCCAAAATAGTGCTACATCTTATACCACTTATAATTCTATGTATAACAATGGGTTGAGAAAGTCCATGTGTAGCAGAATTATGAAGAGTTATTTACTCATTACTCCAATCCAACTTATTAAATTTTCTACCTTCAATGACACCGGTTTTTTCTGAAATATCCAACGTATATTCAAACATATTAAGATTTCTCAAATTCGATGATTCATACTAACTAATACGCTCTCCAAGCCATAAACTGCATGACAAAAGCAAGTTTTGATAAATGATTTTTCAATGAAACACTCAACCCCATATCCATTACCTTATCACCCTTCTCAATTATTTATATATACCCGTTATCTTTCAAGTTGCCTCTTTGTTGGCTGCACTCGCTCACCCCGGTCACATAGTTCGCTATGCTCCCGGGGATTCACTCCCTTGCCGTCGCGAAGCATCTTGAAATCTATAGGGTATAGACATCAATTTGATAGGGCTGTATTGAATAAATTGAAGGAACTCATAAACACCACAGCTCACCACCATTCTCCTGATACTATCTTTAGTACCAAACTGGTGTAAGTAAATCAACTCACCGTAAAATAAAAAAGTCCTAAAAAATCGAACTTATGATACCCAGACCAATACGCGGCCAACCCAGCAAGGATGAATAGATTGCCAAAAACGATCAGACACACTGTGAAGTACGCTAAACACATTGGGCTATATAACTAATGAGAACTCATCTGACACTTTGCCTTTCTCTTGGTAAGCTACCGCCCTTAGATTACCGATAATCTAAATACCGTATAAAGAATTTATTAATGACTTTTTAGTATTATGTAGGTTATCTGGATAATTAAGCTTAATTTCAATTAAGATCCTTTTTCAGCAAGCTTTTACACTTGCTTAATACAACTAGGCGCCAGTTTTTTTATCTATTATCCATTTTTACCTTCTGAATTATGTAGATATTGCAAATATTCATGGCATGTTGGTAAGCCACTTACCATTTGTCTTGCTTTAACATAATGTTGTAATAATATTTCATCCGCTTTATCAGGGATCATTAATGATAATGCAGGTTTACTAGTTAATGGCCCTGAACCCAACCCTAAGATCATTGTATTCCACGAATATTCTTCAAAGCCGTGATAGAAAGGATAGATAGTCTCTTTATCCAATAAGTGATCCTTAGCTAACATTATTTTTTTTAATAGCTCTTTAGGTAATTCAATATTTTTCCATTTTTTCCAGTATAAAGTATCATTACGCTGTGCTAGCGAAAAATGAAGCAACAGAAACTCTTTAACACCATCAACGACGCGATTAACTCGTGTATTATATTCTTCAATTAGTGATTCATTACTGCTACTTCTTGGAAAAAATCTAACGAGTTGTTCAATTCCATGTTGAATGAAAAAAATACCCGTTGATTCTAAAGGTTCAACAAATGCGCTTGATAATCCAATAGCGACACAATTCTTCACCCAAGAACGGTTGCTACGACCAATTCTCATTCTAATATGATTTGCCGCACAATCTACGTTTTCATATGGAATTGATCTTCTTAGTTCAACTTCAGCTTCTTCAGGGCTTTGATATTCATCACAATATACATACCCGTAACCATTTCTTTTATATAAAGGAATTGTCCAACGCCATCCATTAGACATAGTACGAGCAGTTGTATACGGTTCAATATCACGAGTATCCTCTCTGGGTACTCGTAATGCTACTGCGCGGTTGTTTTTCAATACATCAGAGAAACTAATAAATGGTTCATTCAATGCTTGATTAATTAACAATCCTTTGAATCCGGTACAATCAATATAGAGATCAGCCTTAAGTTTTCCACGTATTTTTGTTTCCAAATACCCAATATTTCCGCTCTCATCAATTTCTACATGGGTAACATCATCTTCTATATGGCTAACACCTCGATTCATTGCATAACGTTTGAGAAAATTCGCAACTTCGTCCGCATCAAAATGATAGGCATATGGGAACTGAGCCCGCTGTTCTGCTAATGTTGATTGACCAAACGATTTATCAGAAGATTGAGCGAAAAGCGAACCATCTAGTCTTCTAGGAGATCGTTTAGCCTCACAAAGGTGAGGTGTCAAAAAAGTCGCATAATCAAAACCTTGGTTTGTCGTACTTTTTCTTAACCACCATTCAGAAATGGGAAAGCCTTTAACTGTTTCCCAACGTTCAAAAGGATGATAGAAATGATTATCTTGACCATCCCAATTCTCGAATCTAATCCCTAATTTATAACTTCCTGCACATTTAGCTAACCATTCACTTTCATCTAAACCAAGGTAATCAAAGTAATGACGGACTGTACTGAATGTCGCTTCTCCCACACCTATTTTTTTACTTTCTTCGATTCCAAAACTGTAATATCGACATTTTGAACGAATGCTTTCGATAAATAAGCCGCTGTCATCCAACCAGCTGTACCACCACCAACTATTAATACTGATTTTATCATGTTGTCTCTACTTATTAAGATATTCAGATAAAAGCATACGGAAGAATGATAAATTCAATTAGTTGAACTTATATCCATGATTAATTTAGCAAAATAATCACATTTGCTTCTGATTTTACATAAATTTTTAACTTATTATTTAGACATGAATAATCCTTTTTTATACGCTTATTTTATTTAAAAATATCAGCTGCGTATCAAAAATGTAAACCTTGTTGAGTTAATTTTGTGATCATTATTGGAACAATAACACTATAAATAATCATCACTTCCCTCTTCACTTTAAATTAAAATCAAAAATGATCTTCTTCAACAAGTTAATATTAATCCATTATTTATGAACAAATTAATATTAATCTACTATTTGTTAAAAAATTAATATTAATCTATTATTTATCAATAGATTAATAATCACACAAATAATTAGTCAAATGAATTAAGTAAATTTCTGCGTGGAATAGGGCTCAGATCAATATTAAGTGGACATTTAAGCAATCTAATTACCGAGTGAATCATTGCCGAATACACAAATGAACCCACTTTTCAGCGGGCTGTATCGGCTTAATCGTAATATCCCGGCGCTTTACAAAATGTTGGCCAGGCGTCCGGATCATGTCCCGTTACCACAATCGCGTTCGTACGTTCAGCTAAATGTCGTAGTTTTTGCACCGAACGTACGGTTTCAATGGTAGAGGTGAGGAACCCAGGCAATGCACGTTCTTCCCAATGATCAAGAGTATAAGCAGCATCAACCGTTAACAACAGGCTGCCACTATTCGGCAGAGTGACCAGCAGTGATTGGTGTCCCGGCGAATGCCCCGGAGTAAATACCGTTTTTAGAATGCCATCTCCGTAAACATCAAATAAATCATTGCGTTCCCCATCCAGAAATTCCCACTTCAATCCCGGACGATCAAAATCTTTACGAATGTAGCCACCGACAGCAAACCAGTCAGGCGTGTAGGCGTATTCATATTCACGTCGTTGTACAATATGCGTCGCATTAGGGAAACGTCCTATTGCACCAGTGTGATCGAGATGAAGATGGGACTGCACCACATAGCGGATATCTGTGGGATCGATACCCAACTTTTTCACTTGCGCTATACAGCCTTCATCTTCACGCATTACCGGCCGATAGACTTTTGTGACAGCTCCCCAATAGCCTTCAGGGTCAGTTGCAATTTCAACCGCATTACCGCCGTCAATCAGCGTATGACCCTTAGGATGAGTGAGTAAAAAAAACGGAACCGGAATTTCATAATCGGCCCCATTCCCCTGATTCATCTTAATATTGTGAACCTTACATTTGATGGATCCGGTTTGCAGCATATACAGGCGAATGTCTGACATAATGATGTTAACCTTTTTATCGGATTTGTAGGGTATTTGAGGTTATGATACTGGTACACAGGTCTACCCGCTAATCAGAAAATCTGACTAACGGGCAGGATTTTAAAAAAACCTTACTCTCAACTTTTACCACTCAACGCATCATCTGGCAAAAATTACTTCAACGCCATCGCATCACGTATGGTGAAATACAAGTCTGTCTGGTCAGTCAAACCAACGACATTTGCTGCTTGAGGTCCGTAAGCAGCAACACGAAGCTGAGTCCCCGTATGTTCTTGATCTTTCCCCTCAGAATTACTGTAACTCACTGCCATCACTGAACCGTCTTTGGTCAATAATGCCTGAGTCAACCCTGGAGATTTCACATCAGCTTCAATAATCTGGCTGGAATGAGCATGGTCAGCGGTCACAATAACTAACGTATCACCATGTTCACGCGCATATTTCAGACCAACTTGAACCGCTTGGTCCAATACCACGGTTTCACCAATCTGCCCACAAGGATTAGCTTTGTGATCCTGCTTATCAATAGAAGCGCTTTCTACTTGCAGGAAGAAACCATTCTCATTTTCTTTCAACAGATCGATGGCTTTCTCCGTCATCTGCGCCAACGTTGGCGCATCAGGATTCCGTTTGGAGTTCACCTTACAACTCACCGGCGGGTTATCAATATTACCGTGATAAACCGCTTTAGGCCCTTCCCAGGCAATATCCATATTTTTTTCATGGAACAGACCCAACAACGGTTTTTTCTGGTTTGCCTCAGTAATTGAATTCAAAGAGTTAACATCGCTTACCAACTGATAACCTTGTTCCCGTGCCTGCTCTTCCAACGTTTTACCCTTTCCAGCACCAGCAACCGATTTCTGGGCGAAAATCTTGGCACCTCCGCCCAATGTTAGATCAGCACGGGCCACCAACAGTTGCTCGGTGATGGAACCGAGTCCACCCTTTTCCAGTGCATTAGTCGGGCATTTTTCAGTTGTCTCTTTTGGGCCATAACACTTACGGCTGGTCACATGTGCATAAAGTGCCGCCGGTGTTGCATCTTGAACTGCTGCCGTTGTTACATTACCTGTCGCTTTGCCATTCATTTTTGCCAACTCAAGCAAGGTTTGATGATCTTTACCAAAAACATCAACACCCAATGCGCCATTATAGGTTTTTATACCGGAAGCCCAGGCCGTGGCAGAAGCGGCTGAGTCAGTCACATAGTTGGGTTTCCGAGTCTTTTTATCAAGAGAATAGTGAGTATATTGACCCGTGAATGGCAAGGCATCAATCCCTTTGAAAAATCCACCTGCGCCTTCTGCATAGTTACGGGCGATAGTAATTTCAGAATCCCCCATACCATCACCAATAAACAAAATAACATTCTTGGCTTTATTGTTATTAATTGCCGCTTTTAATGCCTCAACTTGATTGTGACTCATACGGCGAGCACCACCAAATTCCGTAATATTACCTTTTACTGCCCGACCTTCCGCCATAATTTGATTAGCCCCCGGCTCACCCGCTGCCAATACAGGCAAACTGGCACTTGAAATTAAGGCCGATATCATCGCTGCAACCAAACTTTTCGTATATTTTTGAGACATAGGATTTCCTTGAGAAAATCAATTGAAGTAAAAATCATCATCAGACAAAAAGATACTAAATAAACTATGTGACAATTATGTGAAGAAAATAGATCCAATTTACCATTTTGCTACCAACGACTGTGTTCCATGATAAAGCGTCTCACACCATGAGACATAATTGTGACCACTGGAGACTTCACTGGATTCAACCGGATAACCCTTCTGCAATAACGTTTTTTTCATGCGACGGTTATTATGCAGAATACCTTCCAGTTCACCCCGGTTGACTTCAAACAAACCCGCCTGTAAATAGAAACGAAGCGGTTTTTTCTCTGCTTTAGCAAACTCACGGATCAGCCATTCAGGCTCTTCTCCCTGAGGTGCCCACCAATATGAACCCGACATACTAAGGACATTACCGAACAACTCAGGGTGATTAAATGCAACCCATGAAGATGCCAGTCCACCATAGCTGGAACCTGAAATGATGGTACGTTCCACCAGCGCTTCAATCCCCTGAGCAGCCAACCACGGCATCAGCTCGCTAGCCATAAATTCAGCAAAATCAGGGTTGGGTGGCAATTCCTGACCCCGGCGTACGCTATCCAAGCTATCGACAAACACCACATACATTGGTGGAATTTTTCCTTCTTCAATCAGAGAATCAAAAAATCTATCGATATGATACTGCTTACGGTAAATATTCCCGTCAAACAGCACCAACATGGCAGGCTGTTTCATCGGGATAACCGGTTGATAAATCGCAATTTCCCGACTATTGCCCAGAATTCTACTCTGAAACTGATGAACCTTAACATCACCATGAAAAGGCAATTGCTTGAATCGCTCTATATCACACAGAGTTGGTCTTAACGCCAACAATGAATCATGATTGAATACATCTTCTGACACCGCTGGCACTACATTTTTATTCAACGGATCAGCCTGAGCTGTCACCAGAATCGCTCTACGTTGCTCGTCAACAGTGCCTACTAACTGCGGCAAATCCGGTGCCAATTTATATTGCATCAAGGTATCTGACGGAACGATATAGCTGCGAAACCAGACATCAGTCCCTGCCAGATGTGACATAGGATCATGATCGTTACTCGGTGCACCAAGAATAAAAGCATTCGCTTTTGCCCCACGCCACAAGAAAGTTACCCGCTTGTCTTTACCATCATCATTTTCAATCAGTGGCGTACCATGACGGGCCATTTCCTGCCAGAAAGCATGAGTTCCTTTCCCTTTTGCTACTTCAGCCTGGAGTTGTTTCAGGCGCGGGCTTTCTGGTTGCTGTCCGTAATCATTATCCCAAGGAATATAACGTGGAAATGACAATGTGAGTTGCCACGGCGCACCAGCCTTCCCCGTGGCCACCAATCGGTATTTTTCTGCCTGAGGAACGGTAAATCCAATTGACTGCCGGGCATCCGCCGGATTATCGGAAAAAAGCGTACGAATATGTTGTTGATTACCCTTCTGAACCACCAATTTCTCTATACCCAGTCCCGATCCGCGCACATAATGTTCAGCCTGAATTTTAAATTCAATACAAGCCATTCCCTGAGAATCGAAACTCCCCGTTATTTCTTGTTGATCTTGCTGGAATTTTATTTGGTGACACTGAGATGCAAATACATTGAAAGAAGCCATAAGAGCACATATCACTATCTTTATTTTCATTCTTTTCTCTTTATTAATTTTCAGTTAAAAACATTAAACCATTTCTCCGCGACAAATCATGCATCAAATTGTTATTTAATAATAATAACAATTACTATTACCAATAGAATAAATTGTGTGTTAATTTTTCTATACAGAGATAAATGTGCAAAAACATTTCAGAGAAATTATTCCCTAACAGGATAAAATAATTTATGGTCGAAAATAGAAAGGATTCAATGCATTGATATAACTCTGTGAATCTCTGCACATTAAAATATTAAGTAATTTATTTACAATAAAGAAACGGAATATACTTTATTCCGCCTCTGAAAATGTAACAAAGATAAAATTGTTTAACTACTCACTAAATTAAACTTAGTCAAACAGTATGATTATCAACTTCAAAATTTAATTAACCGAAATGGAATCCAAAATCTCTTTGTTCATACTCTTAGCTAAATTCCAGTCATATCGTCCATAAAGACGAGACAGAGCAACAAAATGGGCTCCAGAATAGAACATTTCATATTGAATATGACGTGAGGCAAATTCAGGGCCAACGGCATCCCAGACTAATTTCAGCAACTTTATTCGGTCAATGGGTTCCAGTAAGGTTGAATATTGCGTTTTTTCTATTAAACAACGGATCTCTGGGTTTGTGAAGTCAACATAACTTGACGGTAACATATTCACACCACCTCCAGAGCGTTTTCTGATGTTTTCTATAACTTTGGGATAAATTGACTGAACAACGACCTAGCAAGCATATAACTGTAATTGATTGGGAATATTCATAATTAAATATATCTTTAACGACGTTATCCAGATGATAAAAACTTCGGCTGCCCGCATATGATTCATTACCTTAGAATATTCCAGACCATTACTGGTCGCTCATTTCTCCTGTACCACTGTCAGTCAAAAGATTAATAAAAACATCGTCATACCTCAAAAGAAAAGGGTTTAATCCCGCCTCCGCAAGCACGTTTTGACGATATGGCTTTGTCGTCATTTTAATAGGCTCAATAACTTTTATACGATGAGGATCCGGAATTGTCACTGCTATTTAAATTTTCCGGGGTATCTGTGATATCGATCTTAGCTTATCCATAAAAATACGATTTATTGTGAATATACCTCTTTCGCCATGAGGATTAATATAAACTCACTGGATTATTGACATACCCGTATGGGTTAAATCCTAATTCCTCGCTTTTTACTACGGCTCAATAGTGTTAGCGTCCATCGCATCATATTGTTTATGTGTTCCGATAAATCTCACGTATAGCCATAAAAAACTCAAGTCGATATTTTTCCTAATCTTCACAACGCAGAAAAATTGCCTAAATTAAAACTTTCCCATTAGCTGACTAAACATCAGCAATGTACTGAGCAACAGATGACGTTGTTCAGCCGTCAGGCGTAAATAACGACGACTGGCTGGCAACCGGCTGACAATCTCAGAAGCGGCAAAATGCACCACCTCAAACCGCCATTGCCCCTGATGAATATTCAATGTGAGATCCCGAAAATCCAATTCCGCCAACGTTTCACCAATTAACGGATACTGATTAAGTAAATCAATAACCTGCTGCCCAGATTCTGCCCCCTGACAACAATAATAAGTCACCGACTTCCGCCGAAATATCCCTTTAACTTTGGCTTTAATAATTATTTTTTCCTTCAGTGGCGTTATTCCGTCCAAACGAAAACAGCAACTTACAATGTAGGCCAGAAACAACGCTTTCGGCTTTTCACAAACTTCAATCTGCAATCCATCAGGCAAAATGATTTGCATACTTTTTGCTGATAAACGCTCACAACAATAAGGTGACAGATTCTGTTCCAGCCTGCTCAGGGTAACACCGGCCTGATAGCCGGCAGGATAGCGGGGTTTATTCAACCGCCGCCACACACGATCAAACAAGGGAACGAAGCGGCTCAAGTTTCACCTCCGGCAATTCACCTTTAGTAAAAGTATGCGAAAGCACCTGCTCAACCGGTACGGGTTTGAACGGATTCACCCGTTGCACACATAACGTCCAGAACAGAGCATAGCTGGCCGTCAGACCCAATATGATGGCGAATGGAATATATATTTCACTGGGATTCATTCCCGACGGGGTGATATGAATAATCGCCAGGATAATCCCCACACTGGAGATAATCTGAGGTAACGGGAAAAACGGTGATTTATAGGCACGATGCAAATCAGGCCTGCGGATACGCAGTAATACCACCGAACACGTCACCAGCAAATAAGCCACACACCAGGCACATACGGCAGCCAACACCAACGGCATAATCCGGTTCAAATCCCCCTGAATAATAAAGGCATGCAAACAAGGGATCATCACTGCAACCAGAATCCCAAATATTGGCGTCTTAAAACGTGGATGCAGGTAAGCGAAAATACGCGGCAATGCGCCATCCAATGCCATACCGTAGAGAATACGAGGTACCGCCGCCATCAGGGTATTAATCGTGGCCGCTCCCGCCAGTAATAACCCGATACCAATCCAATACTTACCAAAATCACCCATTACCTGACCCGCAAAAGCAGGGATCGCCATTGGCGTTTCCAGTAAATGAACATTATTTTCTGCATCCACCAGCACATTTTCCACCTGATGACTGATTGACACCCCATATATACACATACAAAAAGCCACGCCACACAAGCCTGTCATCATTGCCCGGGGAATCACTCTTGCAGAGTTTTTAATTTCAGGTGCCATCGGCGTCACCAGCTCACAACCGACAAACATAAACATCGCCATACCCACCAGACTCAGTACCGCCAATGGATCGCTCAGATTCAGCCCTTCACCAAACCAACTCTCCAGCGGCACAGAAAACGGTATCAATAACCCACAAATACTGAAAATAACCAACGTGCTCCACATGCAGAATGTCAGCACAATTTCAACTTTACTGAACGCTTCAATACCCAGCGCATTCAGTAATCCGAACGTAATAACCAGTCCAACACCTACCATCCACGACGCGTTATGACTTTCTACCACCGTATTCAGGTTCTCAAAATTAACTAACGCCATAACGCCGGACAGGATCGTTTCTGCCGTACCAGCAAAAATATGGACAATTAAATAAGCTGAAAGCGCACCAGTAATCGCCCAGAACCGTCCCATCCCACAAGAGATATAATCATAAACAGAACCGGATGTAGGCAAAATAGCTGCCGCCTCAGCAAACGTCGTCACCTGAGCCTGCATCATGATAAAACTGATCAACATTGCCAGGGCGAAAGTATCACCACCTATGCCAAAACCACTTGTCACGGTCAGAATAACCGGGCTTGCCATGATAACTCCGACTGAACTTGCCAGTGTGGTAGGAAACCCTACCACCCCCTTTTCAATGTGCGAAGTAAGCCGCGTTGACATATTCATCATGTTCCCTTTTATTCCGGTCGTAAAAATAACGCTCACAACGGTTCATATGTGAATTTTTTGTAAACTTTATCGAGGATAAATACACTATAGAAAGTGAACAGGAATACCGACCATCGTCCTAAAGAATGATACCCAAAGAGGGATGAGTCACAGAATAAGTATGACGAAAAATACAAACAGATAAAGCAAAACAAAAATAACCATTTAAATATCAATCAATAAAGAACAAACCTATTTATTAATACATAAAGAAATTATTTCAGATATGTACCAACATAGTATGATTAGTGAGTTATTATCACCTTAGGAAATTTCGTATATTGCAGCCCACATCACGTTATTAATATGTTTGTTTTGTGTTAATTCTGCGTTTTAATTAGCATTTGATTAATCGTCGATATTAATTTATCCAGTTAGATACTACTCTAAAGAGAGAACTTTCTTGTCTACCGTACTCCCGACCAGCCGTGAAAATGCCTTAATCAGTAGCTGCCTGAATACCATTGCCCATCTGGTTCCTATCTCAGCAGCGGCATTCTATCTGGTGAACAATGAGTTACACCCGGAGAATTACATTTTGTACGGTATTTCAGACGAAATACATAAAAATTATCTGGCTAATTTCCAGCCATTAGATCCACTGAGACCTGCCAATTATCAGCAAAATGAGATAAATATGATTAGCATGGATCAGCAGACACTTACGAAGAATAATAAGTATTACCATGAATTTATGCTGCCAAATAACATACAGGACATTGCGGAAATATTTATCCGCCAGCATAACCGGATTATTGCCGGCGTTTCTCTATTTCGAGATACACCATTTACCCCACCAGACTTTAACCGCCTCAGTACTATCTTGCCATTAATTGAATTAGCCGCCAGAGATTTACTGCCTGAAACGCCGGCTATTCTGACGGCTAAAGAGCAGGAAATTATTAATCTGGTAAGAGAAGGTTCAAGTAACAAACGTATTGCACAAATACTTGATATTTCCCTGTCTACGGTAAAAACCCACCTGCGTAATATCTTTGCCAAAACTAAAGTCACCAACCGCACTGAGCTGGTTTCCTGTGGGTTTATTACTCGACACTTGTAATTGGTCGGGTAGCCCATAAAACATGGCGGTCAACCAGTAGAAGTTACACAAGAGATAGCTTGATTATTATCGGACTAAGCTTCATATGTCACAGGTAATTTCATCGATCTGGCGGGAGGGAAATAGACTTGAAGTATCGAAAACTTTTATGCATTTGCTGACTGTCAGATCCAAGTCCCTTTCTGCCTAGCCGGTTTTGTAAAGAAGTGCGCATGCAAGCTATCATGCTCTCAACCACCATTGGGGAAAACCCAAACAGGTACATTGCAACATGTACGGACTCGCCCTTAAGCAAATCCGTACAAAGTTGTTGAATCAATTACTAACACCTATCTGTTTCATAAGTTCAGCATCGTCCCAGAACAGATACTCTTCATCCATAACCCCTTTTTTGTTCCAGTGCCCAAGTGTTACCATGGGGAGGTGATACGCCTTACCTGTAGGTTGAATAACCTTACCATCCGCGAGAACCATGGGTTTCGTAAATGTCCCATCATCAAACCCCGTTACAGCGGTCCATTCCGCATCAGCAGTACCAAACCGTACCGGGTGCTCTGTGATTCGGTTATCAGGGGCAAATGTCCACATATACTTCAGATCTTCAATATGCTTTCGAATGCCCTTAGTAGTATGACCATCAGGATAGTGAACAATAATGTCCATGGCATGGCTCTTATGTAGCTCCCACCATCTTTGGTCTGTGTAGACACGGAAATCAAGGTCGTCAAAGTTAGCCAGATTCCTTGCCAGAGCTTGGGGAATCCCTTTGACTTTCGGTGTTGGTTCGCCTACTTTCGTGCCGGGCCAATTGTTCTGCACCGAAAATGCCGCCGCGCTGGCAGTGAACAGTAAAAGCGTGAATAACGATAACCTATTGTGACTTTTCATAGTCTTTCCTCTTTAGTTAGTGCTAAAGGAACTCAAAGATTGTTCTGTAACGAGTTAAGTATTGTTGTTCTCCTTTCATTGGATAGATTAAAAATAATTGTTCATCAGTTTGCTTGACCTTGATTAGATGGAGAAGAACCATCCAAAACAACGCAATTTAGAAGGAGTAAGTAACTAAGATGACTCACACCGGATAACTATTGTATAGAAAGCCATCAATCTCCCCAATACTACGCCTAATAGAAAAGCATGTAAATAGTCACTAAATGAAATTATAACCATATAAAATCAACCAATGCCGATTGACCGTTTCTACATCAAAATCGATTTCCATCAATTTCAGGCAGGTAATCAGAAGGATTGTGGGTTGAATCGACACAGGTTTCGTAGACACCTCTGAGTCATATAAAATGACTTGCAGAAAGAACTGAAGTACAAAGATCTGGGCGGAGATACGCGCCTGTACGGTGAATAACGAGGAAACATACCAGATCAAAGACGCGATCTGTAAGCTCCAATCAGCGCTGGCTTATCGTGGATATACACCCGGCAGATCATTAATCAGGCAGAAAGATCGCGGAGCTCTTCCGGCTTTTAACTTTATTCTTCGACAGTGAACATATTAATATCATCTATCATGTCTTCTGTACCACTAGAAAAAAGGGCATCCATATTTTCTGAACGTTCAACCATATTTTATTTAGTCATATAATTTTTCAATCGGGTAGATTCACATAATAAATGCAACTTTTCAAAATGATAGTGAATTGCATTTAATTGAAAATCATTAACCATTAATAGAGAGTTGAAAAGAAATCCGCACGTAAAAGAATATTATCGGAACAGATGGATATTAAAGCGCTTTCTCGTCAGTTATTTTACGAATAAAACCCTAAAAAATAACGCAATAAAAAATGGATAAAACGGTTAATCTGGCAGGATTTAAGTCCTGAAAAAATATTGGAAAAATAACGATGCTTGGATTCACATTAAAGGTATAAAAAGAGGAACGATTTAAATAAAACCGTATAAAAGTAATATTATTTGACGGATAAGATAGTGTAAAAAAAGTTTAAATTGGCGTATGAGTCCTGTAGAGACTGTAATTTTAATTGTGTAATTGCCTTTTTTATTCAGTTTAATCATCATGATATATTATGTTTTATCTACGTTGATTATACTCAATTTTTATCTTTATTGACGTTATTTTACTGGGTCAAATCAGCCTGTAAATAGCCAGATGGTATAAAAATATACTTTTATTTTTTCGGATAATATTCTTTTTCTCGTTGATTTATCTTTAACTCCCTGTTAATAGTTTTAATGGAGTTCGATTAAACGCAATTTACTGTCCTTCTGAAAATCACGTTTATTGAGTTTAATCTGCCTTTTATATAAAAGCTTTAATCTCTATGTTCGTGTTTTTAAAGGGTCCCGATAGATTAGGTAAATGTAAAATAAACAGAGGATAGCATTGCCGACAAACACATTAAACATGGATGTGGATAGGCTGTTTTTAGCTACTCTGTATCTTTTTAAAAAGCAGGTATTAATGGAGTACCTGTTTTTTAACCCTTAACTGATTAATCACCGATAAAAATGAACTTGTGATTTTTAAAAAAGGGAAATACAGGTAAAAAGATAAAATGAATACTGTTAAAAAGGTGATATAGAGTGAAGCGATTCTCATTTCGAGAGTTTTCTTGTTTTTTAATTAAAAATTTATTTAATGAATGGTTTTCATTGGGCCATTTTTATAAATATAATCGTTTTTCTATTTACTTCTTTGTATTTAAATTTTTCCATTTTCATTAAATTGATACTCGGATTTTCTCGTTTTTCCTTTTTCTTGTATTTGATTTTTAGGTTTAAAACCAAAAGGAATAATAAATATACTAATGGTATTAAAATCAAAGTCGATTTCTTTAATCATTTTTAATACTGATAAATGCGGCAAATTCGACTAATAAGTGCAATTTTTCAGAATGGCGGTCAGTTGCTATAGTTATTTTTTCGCTATGCGGTTAACTCTGTTAAATGCTTTAATATAATCTCATGTTTTTGTTACTTCAATTAACCCACATTGAAGCGCTGGCCCTGGCCCAACTGGTTAAGCGGTTGTGTTGGTCTGAGATACGGGCCTGTGCGGTGAATGACGAGGAAGCGTATCAGATTAAGGATGTCATCGGTAAGCTCCAGTCCGCGCTGGCTTACTGTAAATATTCACCCCGGTAGATCATCATTCAGGCCGGAAGATCACAGAGATCTTCCGGTTTTTTATATTATCGTAGCGGTAACGGTAAACGACTGGTCAAGGGCCTTAATTGCTCTCTATCATCCCACAGTCCCGGAAACACCTCGAATTTCAAGTCATCACGGTTAATACCGGTATCAAAATAGCGACACAGACGTTCTGCTAACTCTTCATGTGACCACATATTGGTCAGTTCATATTTTTCAATGAGTTCCCGATCTTCTGGTAAGGTTAAGCCTTCTTTTAATACGGGTGCCAGTGTGGTTCCGATATCAATCAGTTTACCGCCCATAAATAAAAAAGAATTTTTATCCCCAAGATAATGATCACCATCGAATGAAGAATAAGGTTTTATCCAGTAATTATTATAGGATTGAGTATTAGGAATAACTGATTTGTCTTTAATTTTATCTGGCATCAATTTATAAACAGCATTGACAACTAAAATCCGAAACAAAATAGGCACTTGATTTAAATAAATATTTTTCCATACTCCATCTGTATTACAGATATCATAAAACTGCATTTCTACACTATTAAGCATCTGTCCAATGGTATACAGATTATCCCTCAGTTTAATATTAACCAGATGGTTATGCTTCCAGACAATTCGTTTCACCATTTAATCAACACAGCCGTCAGCAACGGCTGCCTCCTTTGCCGTTGCGTTTAATTGTTTGACCCAGATTTTCAAATCGCCGTTGTTCTAGTCCACGAGCAGTATCTTTACCTGCTTGAGAATAACCTTTATAGATAACTTCAGGTGGTTCACCACCAAAGCGCTCAAAATTGCTGCCATAACGGTAATCCAGCACTCTTGAACCCGGATGCTGCCCCTGCTTACTGGCATAGCCCACATACGGTTTGCCGGTTTCAGCATCAATACCCTGATAGGTGATATGCGTTGCCGTTTTAGGATTGCCCGCCCAACCTAAAGGGTCGATCCATGTCATCGGATTCGGCGCATAGGTATACAGATTCAGACCCCCGGCTAATCCAATCGGATCAGGCGTGATAAACCGGCCGATTTCCGGGGCACAATACTGATTAAGTATTAAGGTATTAAATCAACTTCCCTCTATATCAAGTAAATAATTAAGTTTTGGTTTCCATATATTTTCCCATTTGCTTTCTATATCTATTGAATAATTCTTTATATGGTAATAATCATTCTCATCATGATGAGATAGAAAGCATTGTTCAACGCAACTAATAATCCATTCCAATAATTGTTTAATTTCAAGATCATTATCATAACTTAAGAAAAATTCAGCAATTTCAATAAATTCCGTCATCAGATTCGGGCAAAAAATGGATTCTTCAAATAATGAATAACAAAATGTTCCCTCAATTAAATAACTTTTCAAAATAATAGATCACTTGGAGGGAACTCAGTCCGATTTTTGCGATCTGATCAATTGCGAAAAATCCCAAACCCCAACACGGACTGAGTGATGCCTATCATAGCACCTATACCTCAAGATGAATGCCAGAAAATGAGAAAACTTATCCATAAAACCCGTGATAAGAACTATTCCCGTCGATTAACGGCGTTATTGATGCTCAATGAAGGATTGACAGTGACTTATGTCGCCAAGACCCTTCATGCCGCACGCTCTTCCGTCAATCGTTGGGTTCAGTGGTTTACATTATATGGGCTGGAAGGACTCGAAAGTTTACCCGTTGGCCGACCTGTTGTCTGGGATCTCTCCCCGCTCTATAACCTCTTACTTTTCTTATTACAGCAATCCCCCCAAAAGTTAGGCTATCTCCGCTCTCGCTGGAGCCTTGAACTCATGACTCATACCCTCAATGAATTACTCAACCTCTCTCTGACGCAAAATGTCCTTTATCGTTACTTTGCTCAGGTGGGGATTGTCTGGCGTAGAGCGGCACCCACAGTGAAACAACCTGATCCCGAATACGATGAGAAAATGGCAAAGATCGCGGAAGCCAAAGCGAACATTTCAGAAAAACATCCCGTTTTTTATGAAGATGAGGTGGATATTGATTTAAACCCGAAAATCGGCGCGGACTGGTGCTTCAAAGGACAACAAAAACGGGTTATCACCCCGGGAAAAAACGAAAAACATTACCTTGCGGGCTGCCTTAATGCCCAAACAGAGCAAATCACCTATGTTAAAGGAGTAAAAAAGAATTCTGATTTATTTATCAAAATGTTAGATGAACTGAATCATCAATATCCCCATGCGGAAACCCTCACATTAATCTTAGATAACTACTGTATTCATAAAAGTCAGAAGGTAAAGGACTGGCTGGCACGACATCCAAAATTTACCCTGTTGTTTTTACCGGTCTATTCACCGTGGCTAAATAAAATAGAACGGTTATGGCAATCGCTCCATGAGACAATAACGCGAAATCATTGTTGTCAATTTATGTGGCAGTTACTGAATTATGTTGATGCCTTTTTGGCATCGTTTTCATCACAGCAAAAGCCAGGAAGACAAAAAATGGGTGTAGCACAATTATGAAATCTTATTTATGCTTAGCTTTTTTTCTTTTCACTTATATACGAAAGGATAAAAAACAAAACAATAATCACAAAGCTACCTATTAAAGATACAACCCACCACTCATCTGGAAAAAAATAAACTGACACAACACCCCATATAAAAATCGCCACAACGGGAATATTTGACCACAATAATTCTTTAAAAAACACAAAAAAAAGATCTTTGAACCATCCCATACTGAATGTTTTATTTTTCATTATAAATGCCCCATCATTCCCGTAAGTACACGAGCAACTTCTTCATCGTTTACCTGCTTGTTTTTAAACCCCTAAATTAAATAAATACCTTTTTCTAATTCAGGTTCAACTATAAAATATAACATTTCCAACTTTTTAAAATACAAAGCCCAATAGAGTTGGGGGCATGTTATTTTTAGATTATTTGCTGATATTGATGCTTTTTCTACATTCCCATATCCCTGAGCGATATTCAACATTCCATTAATGAACTTCTTAGCGACATTTTTCACTATGGTCTTTTTAATTACATTTAAATATATAGACTCTGCTATTATAGCCGACACCCCTAACTTAATTGATTTACCTGTTGCAATTTTTGAAGAAAATTTCAATATTAATTTATATATTCTTTCTTTTTCTCTTTCTTCGTTTCCTTTAAATATTTCATCAATATATGTTTCTATTATTCTTGCAATAAAATTTCTTTTCTCCTTATTTTTAAGATCCATGAGATTTAACTTCATTCTGTGATCTTCTTCTTTTATCCGTGCATATACATCTTCATAACCCTCAAAGAAATATGAAAGTTGCCAGAGTTTACGTCTCATACCTAAGCCTATAGTATCTACGACCTCTTCACCTAATTCTACAGTGTCATTTACAGCTCTTTCGAGCTTGAGGCCAGCTACACGATAAGCTTCTTCTACTCTCAAATTCCAATCATTTTGCCGATCTACCTCTCTCCAGAGGTCATCTTCGATACTAGAACCCATTACATAACTCCAAAATTAATGTTTGATTGAATTTTCATCAAATTTAAGTGTTAATACCCTACCATCAGATATTCGCATATTAACCATATCTGTTTTTGTAGATGATAATAACTGAAAACAAAACATCATAATTACAGCGAGTTTATCCTCAGATCTCACTGAACTATTAACCATGATATTATTTATTTTTTTCATCAAATCATCTTTTTCATCCATACAATATCTCCATTTTTAATTTAAAAATGAATATATCACATTCATATAAAACGTGACCACACCAATCAAGAACTTAAAAAATGATAACAACTAGCATCAATTTCATGCAAAAGAAAATACAAACTCCAAACATTTTATTTTAGTCAATAAAAAATAACATTAGTTTTTTTATATCACCAGTACTAATGTAGAACTGGCGACATTTTTTAAAAATCGTATTGGTAGTAGAATTTACGTCAATTTAGAAAATCCGGCTAAAAGTTGATAATTATCTTATATAACCCTCATTCCCCCTTTTTCTTTAGATTTCCTGAATTATTGGGAACCGGATCAAGTTTCCCTGTTGGGGTATGGCATTGCGTTTTAAGCTGCTCGACCAGCTGATAAGTGTTGTAGATGGCGGAGTAATTTCTGTCCACACCGGCACTGAAGAAAAATTGGGCACTCAACCCAACGACAAGAGTCGTAACCAGTGCTGTGGACAGCATCGTTCCGCCGACAATTTTCCAAAGGTTCTTTTTCAACTGGTCATAACGCGATGTAAGATCACGTTCCGCGCTCGCAATTTTATCCACAAAGCCACGACCATGCTAGCCGGGAAAGCTGAACCGGCAGAGGCGAAAGCGAAGAACTAAAAATGGCTAAAAAGCACAGATATTATCACATTGGACGGGATCACCGGCAGCCAACGGGAATATATTCAGTGGTTGCTTAAAACCAGCATGGGGAAAGGAAAAACGGAAAATATTTTGACGGCGGAGGCTATCGATTTACTGGCAATGAAACTCCGTACCCCATTACAGGTGCAGTTGCATCTGACGCTGGCCATGGAAGCCGGTTATCAAACTGGTGAAAAACCAATAACAGCAACGCTGACAGAATCGGTACTCTCGCGACAACTTGATGATTTAGAGCCGATGCTAACGCGTCATGGTTATCGTCTGAAAGATATGGTGGAACAATTTGATGCCAAACCTGCTGAAATCAGGGCACTGTTTAACAATCAGCTCGATCCGGTTCGCACGACAGAGTTGCGCAACAGAATGTTGGCGGTTGGGCTGCCAATATGATGGAATTCATTTGCAGTTATCGTGAGCAGGATGAAATGGAATGCGAGCATAAAAAATAAATGCGAACACATTTGCAGTTAATGTGAGCCTGAACCCAATTTCATTTGCAATGAGCGTGAGCCGAAAAAGCGGACAAATGCGAGTACGGCTGTTTTTAATTGCGAGCAGCTACACCTATCGGGGGATGGGCAAAAATAGCCCAAGGTGCGAGAGCATAAAAATGTGTGGGGCACTTATGCGGCCAAACAGTTAAAGAAGTTTCACCTGGCAACCTAAAGCGTCGCAAAACCAGAGGGTTGACATGGATGAGAACCACTTAACGGTATAAGTATTCATGGGTCATAATCCGGTTGAATTACCTATTTTACAGCCAAACAACTCAAGTGCCCCACAGATTTTTATGCTCTCACACCGATCCGGAAACCGAGGAATAGGGGTAGTGACCGGGTAGCTGGTCGAGTAGTCCTACATACAGTATATTGCAGCTATTCAGGAACAGGCAATGCCGGCAACATATTCACGTTATTGATTCAACTAAGAATTACGGTCAGTCGGGCCAGAACGTCATCCATGATTTTTGCAGGCACACGCTCAAGCTGCTTTCCGCCCCGTGCGCCCATGTCAATTGTGCGCGGCTGATCGCAGCGCACAACGCCGGTTGTACGTGTACCGGCACCGTCCAGCGATACTGCAAAGCCAGCGGTACGGGCAAAATTACCACCGCTGGTAACGGGTACCACTACAGGCAGGCGGGTCACGCGGTTAAAGGCCGCTGGCGTGACAATCAGCACCGGCCGCGTTCCCTGCTGCTCATGGCCCGCGGTAGGGTCGAGTGAGACAAGCCAGATTTCCCCTCTCTCCATATCAGATTGCCTCCCGGCCGGCAGCTGGCGCGTCCAGCCATTCACGATCTTCTGCACTGATTTCGGCATCCGGATCGCACTGTGCCAGCAGTTCAGCAAGCGAATATTGTGGGCGTTTGTGCGGCTCCACTATCAGCCGGCCATTATCAATGGTCATGCCGACTTCATTATCTGATCCCAGAGACAGTGCGTTCAGCAGCGCCGGCGGAACGGTCAACATAACGGAACCGCCGACTCTCTTCAGACGAGTAGTATGCATATTTCACCTCCATAAAAGTTATATATAAATATAACATCCAACAGGGAAATAAACTAGGCGGCAACACTAAAAAGTTAAATAAATATATAACTTTTTATCCCAGAAGCGTAACAGGCCCACTGCCAGCAGCGGTGCTACCCCGCGCCAGTAGACTAGGAAAATACATAGCAGGAACACCAGAACAGCGCCATGACTGACGAACATAGCTGTGTGATTTCATCATTTCCCATCATCTGAAGCATAATCAGATGGTCTAAGTCTTCTGAAGAAATCTTATCAGCGATTTCCTTTGCCACTATTCCGGTTATAGGAGAGCATAAAAATCTGTGGGGCACTTGAGTTGTTTGGCTGTAAAATAGGTAATTCAACCGGATTATGACCCATGAATACTTATACCGTTAAGTGGTTCTCATCCATGTCAACCCTCTGGTTTTGCGACGCTTTAGGTTGCCAGGTGAAACTTCTTTAACTGTTTGGCCGCATAAGTGCCCCACACATTTTTATGCTCTCGTTTTTGGTTCTAAGACGGAAACCCGGAGAAAAGAGAGCGCCACGAATAAAGTCACCGAATTTACCGCCGACGGTAATATTAATCTGCTGGCAAAAGATGATGTGACGCTGGAAGCCGCACGGGTTAACACGCAGAAAAATGCCAACATCACCAGCCGCACAGGTCAGGTGAATTTCAAGGCGGTGAAGAACACCACGTTTGAACAGACCATTACCGAGTCCACAGGCTTTTTTATTACCCACAGTGATAAAGGCTACATTGAAAATACCTGGGTGCTTCCGGCGATCCATCTCGGCGGAAAACTCACCGTAGAGGCCGCCAACGGGATCAACGCGGATATTAAAGCTAAAAATGGTCAGTCATTACAGGCTGCCGTCTCCGTCTTTGGCAATACCCCGCCGCCTGGCTGAAAGGGCTCAGTGAACGTCAGGATGTGCAATGGAACTTAGTCAAAGACGCGTATGACCGCTGGGATTATAAAAGCCAGCATCTGAACCCGGTGGTTTCAGCGGCGATGGCAGCGGGGGCGACCGCCAGTACCGCCGCTACCGTGGGCTCAATGGCTTACGGCGCGACGGCTTCCGGCATGGCGGCGCTGGCCTCTCAGGCGGCGGTCGCCCTGGTGGATAATCAGGGAGACTTATCCAAAACCTTAAAGGCGATGGGCAGCAGCGACACGGTTAAATCCACTTTCACGTCCATGGTAATGGGCGGCGCACTGGCGGGAAGCTGGATCCGGCAAAAGCCACCTTACCCCAACTGAGCAATCATGACTGGAGCAAAGTGGCTCAACGGGTCGCAGGCCAGTCCATCATCAGCTCCAGTCTGGGAACAACGATTACTGGCGGCAGCTTTAAAGACAATTTCACCACGGCTTTACTGTCTAATATTGGCAGCCAGATTAATGCGGAAGGAGCCAATTTAATTGGTAAAAACGGCCAAATATTGGGTTTACCCGGCAAGGCGATCAGCCATGCTGCGGTATCCGCTCTGGCCGCTGAGATAGGTGGAGGCAATGCAAAAGGTGCCGCAGTGGGTGCATTGGCAGCATAACTGGCAGCGATCACGCTGGATAAAACCTTTAGCGACCCAATGAGCATTCAGGCTGGCGGTAAAATTATCGGCGGCGTTGCCGGTGCGATTGCGACTCATAGCGCAGAAGGTGCGAACAGTGGTGCTAATGCCGGGGAAATCGTCATTGTCTACAATTCGCTAGCACACCTTCTGTCCGCAGCAGAGAAAGAAAGACTGGGTACAATCAAAGCTTACGAGGAGAAAAAGAAGGCCTTTTGTCAGCAGTCACCGGAGGCGTGTAAGCAAGCCGGGGAAATTATCAGCGTTGGTACTGACTTCGTGCCGGTTATCGGGGATATCAAAGGTTTTGTTGAAGCTGAGAGTGCATTAGATTATCTGGTCGCCGCGATAGCTATTATTCCCGGTGCAGGTGATGCTGCCGGAAAGACTATCAAAGCAGCAGAGAAAGCCTTACAAAAAGGTAATGTTGGGGAAGCCTCTAAATTTATCAATAAGGCCTGTGATGAAGTTAATACAGCGAAATATTTTGGTCAGGAAAGAAAATATTGGTCAGTCGATCCAGCTGAATTTAAAGGGAATAAAGTTTATCAACGGAATGATTTGTTTGATCCCGATGCAGTGGATGCTCGAGGTCGAACTAATATCCAAAGGATGAAAAAAGGTTTAGCTCCACTTGATGCGAATGGAAACTCTGTTAATCTACACCATATGTTACAAAAACAAGATGGCCCAATAGCTGAGATCACTCAATCTTTCCATAAAGATAATCATGGTATTTTACATATTAATGATAATAAAATTCCATCAGGAATTAATCGAACTGAATTCGATAAATGGCGTTCACAATACTGGAAAACCGGTCACAGGATTTTAAAAAGTAGGTGATTATGATCATAGAAGATGTAGATAAAGCGATTGAGATAATCAATGAAAATATTGAGTTAGCTGATTTTGAAGGCCCCAAAGATGAAAATTTAATTATCGCAGCCGAAAAAATTCTTGGCTTGAATTTTCCTATTGCTTACAGACATTTCTTAGAAATGCTGGGATGTGGAGATATTGCCGGTCAGGAATTTTATGGCTTGATTAAACCGAATTTTATTGATTCTGGCATTCCTGATGCTGTCTGGATAACAATGCAGGAACGTAATAACTCTAATTTACCAAATAATTATTTAATCATTTGCTCTACAGGTGATGGCGGTTATGTGGTCTTAGATTGTAGTAATACGAATAAAGAAGAAGGCGTTATTGAACAATGGGATCCTGGAGTAAAGAATCACCTCTATGCATTTAAGCCACTTGCTAGTAATTTTGGTGAATTCTTTTATACAAAAATACAAAGTGCTGTAGGATAGCCAGTTTCGAAATAAGATGAGTCCCGGTATTTTATAAACCGGGGCTATTATTACAATTCACTCTGTCACAATCAATCCACAGGAATAGCCACTAACCAAATCAATAACCTCCTTACAGTAAATGAAAGGAAAAATTCCAGACACAATGGCTTATCACGATAAAACGAATAACCTCACAGTAATCGTTGATGAAAAATCTGGCCGTGTGGTTACGGTAGACTTTGGGATTATAAAACAATGAATAAATTAAACAATATTACTCTTACTGAGTACGATCTTAGACAACTTAATTTGATGAAAGAGACTCTAGGAGCATATGTTGACAACAATCTTCCTTTAAATGTACTCATTGATCGCTTAAGAGATTTATTGGATTGCTTACAAGATGTGAATAATGAGTGGAGAGAGCAGTTTTATGAGCATTGTTTAGTTTAGAGCAAGTTTATGCTGTAGCTTTAGATAGAAATAAACCACTAAGTCAATATGAAAGTTATATTAATGATTCAGTTAAAGGACTAAATAACTTGTTAGGATGGTGATAAAAGATATTGGTCTTTTTGAACTGGACCCCAATTTTTGGTCAATTTCATCCGGTCGATAACATGGCTTGGGTCCGGTATTGTACTGGACTTAGGCCATTCAATTTCAAAGGTTTTGTCGAAGCTGAGAGTGCATTAGATTTTTAGGGTTGTTGTATAATTCGCTACCCACCTGGGAAAAAGATGCACTGATAAGTTTGGTAATGAATGGACAAAAGGATCTTCCAGAACTCAAGGACAACCTTTTGAATGGGATGTCCAACTTTCACCACAAGGAAAGATTCAATTGGGCTGGGCGAGTAGAGAGGGTAAACATCTAAATGTTTCGCTTGACGGGAGAATGACACATAAATGAAAGATAAATTCACTTTCTATCAAGAGGTTATTATTCAAGATATTGATCGTGTAATAGAATATAGCCATCAAAAAGGTGTTATTTTTGGTATTGGTGAAGACGAAGGGTTAGGGAAATCATATGCTGTTTATATACCCGTAATCATTGAAGATGCTTGATTTTATCCGAAATGGAGATCATTATCCTCGCTATGAAAATATTCATTACCGATGAACAAAAAGCCGAGCTTGAACACCTCCATCACACCTGCCGTGATAAGAGGGAGTGTGATCGCATCAAAGCGGTTCTGCTGGCCTCTGAAGGCTGGAGTTCAGTGATGATCGCTCAGGCCCTGCGTCTTCATGAAACGACCGTTAATCGTCATATCAGCGATTACCTTAATCACCGCAAACTCAAGCCCGAAAATGGCGGCTCTCAGAGCCCTCTCAGCGAAACCCAGACTCAGGCATTTATCGCTTATCTGACCGCGAATCTTCTGCCCACCACACAGGCTGTTATCCGCCTTGTCAAAGAAGAGTGGGATATCCGTTACACCGTTCCCGGCATGAATAAATGGCTGCACCACAATGGCTTCAGTTATAAAAAACCGACCGGCGTGCCACACAAGTTCAACGCGGAACAGCAACGGGCCTTTATGGAAGCCTACGGGAAACTGAAGCAGGCAGCCGGAGACCATGAGCCCATCCTGTTCATTGATGGCGTCCATCCCACGCAGGGAGCAAAACTGGCTTATGGCTGGATGCGCAAAGGCCAGAAAACGGCGGTGAAAACCACGGGAAGCCGTACCCGTCTGAACCTGATGGGCGCCCTGAATCTGGCCGATATCAGTAAAACGGTGATACGCGAGTATGACCGTATCGACAGTTATCACATCGCCGAGTTCTTCATTGCCCTGCGTGAAACCTATCCGGTCAGTCAGAAGGTTCATATTATCCTTGACGGAGCCGGTTACCACCGGAGTAAGCTGGTGAAAGACTGGGCTTATGTGATGAATATCGACCTTCATTACTTACCGCCATACAGCCCGGATCTGAACCCGATAGAAAGGCTGTGGAAGGTGATGAATGAACAGGTCAGAAATAACCCTTATTTCGCCTCGACGGCCTTGTTCAGGCAGGCAATACATCGCTTTTTTACGGAAATATTACCGGAACTTGCCGGGAACCTGTCGTGCCGTATTAATGACAATTTCCAGGTTCTGAATCCTGCATCTTCAAGTTAAGAGGGTATATATTGACTTGCTGCTCATACCCAAAAAGCAATATTGAAATATAGGAAAAAAATGAAGTATATTTATTTGTTTTTATCTATAATAATGTCATTAAGAGCATATTCATTTGATGACATGAAACTTAGTTTTGTTGAAGGTGGTGATTTTTACGTTGGTAGTGTATTTGGCGCTCAAAATTATGAATCTCATTCTAATGTTAAATTAAATTCTTTTTATATCATGAAGAATGAAGTTACTTATTCAGAATATAAAGAGGTATATGAATGGGCTATATTAAATGGTTATGATTTTGATGATGGATGTAACGGGGCATATTATGAAGATTGTCTTCCCCCTGAACAGGATGAAGGCAGGCATCCTGTGACGAATATTAAATGGCTAGATACCGTTCTTTTTTCAAATGCATTAAGTGAGAAATTAAAACTCACTCCAGTATATTTTCAAAAAGGAAATAAAATTATTAGAAAAGAAGACAAAAGCTTAGAGGTTTTTATAAATATAAAGGCTAATGGCTATCGTTTACCTACCTTAAACGAATGGCATGTTGCAGCAAGGGGGGGAAAACCTGCCTTACGATTAGGAAGATATGGATACTATCACTCTGGGAGCAATGATTCTAAGAAGGTGGCGTGGTATCCAGAGTTTAATACAAGTAATTTTGGAACACAGGTTGTAGGTAAATTATCTCCAAACGACTTAGGTTTATACGATATGAGTGGAAATGTTTCTGAATGGGTCTATGATAGTTATGAGCTTGGTAAAGTTAAGTTGTATTATTTTTGTGGTGGAAGTTATCTTTTCCATTCAAACAGCTTGTCCAATTGTGATAACCATAGTTCAGGATATATGATGCCAGATGTTGGGTTTAGATTAGTTAGGAGTTATTTAAATGAAACATAAATTTTACCTTATTTTTATTTTCCTTTTCTCGTTTAAGGCATTTTCTCATTGCGGAAATAAGGTAAATCTAAAGGATGGAATCAATCTTATAGATTTGAACGGTGATGGAAAAAAAGATGTGGTTTTTTATGCTAAATTTGAAAACAATACATCTCATCCAAGTAATACATTAACTGTTTTTATGAAAAATGAAAGTGGAAAGTTTAATATAGTTCCACTCCCAAATGATACTGGCTTTACTTGGTTTGATTTTAAATTATCTGCTTCTGAAATAAAAATACAAGATTACGAGCTAAGAGTAAAAAATGGGGTTTATTATATTATTTTTTTTCGCAAAAAAAATAATGATGATGACATATTTGGAGAATATCCAGTGGAATTTATTAAATATGATATAAAGTATAACAATGAAGTACCTGGCATTTCAAATTATTATTGGAATTATACTAAATCCTATCTTACAAAGAAAAAATATAAAAATGCTAGTGATTCCATAACAGAATACAATATAAAGTGTGGTTTATGAAAAATTATTTTTTATTGTTTTTATTGTTTTTATTGTTTTTATTGTTTTTATCTTTTTTTTGTCATTCAGAAGGAAATGAATTGTTTAGAAATAAAATACAAAAAGAAATTGACGATAAAATATTATTATGCCTAGGTGAGACTGAATGGCCAGTATCAATTAATGAGGATTCTATATGGGCTAATGCGAACATGGAATCTCTTGTTGATGCTGGATTAGTAAAGTTGGATTTTAAAAGAGGAAAAAATAAATTATGGAATTTAACCAATTTAGGGAAAAAAGAATTTAATAAAAATGGTGATTTTTGTTACGGTAGAATGATGTTACAAGACATTCTAAATATAAATTACATAAATAAAAAAAGAGGATTTATAGTTTTTAACTACTATGTACACTTATTACCTGAATGGGCTAAAAACAAATCAATAAGGTTTGCATATTCTTATCTAGATAATATTATTACAGGCATTGACAATGAAAAATATCAAATTGAATTTGAAAAATCTGACACTGGGGTTATTAAAATAATAAGTGATCCTGTTCAACTTGAAATTCTTTACTAATTTTAAGCAATAATAGGGTTCAGAAACAACGGAATAGTACACGCCGTTAAGTAACTATTTAATAGCGGATTCGACTAATAAGCGAAATATACACCGTTCCTAGAATTGGGTTGAGTCTTATCACCAGTTACGATCAGCCGTTGCCAGAGTGGGTAGAAAGAAGGAATTAACCGGAAAAACTGACATTGAAATCGAAATCAGCAACCAGTGCGGCCGATTGATCGCCAATGCGATCATTTATTACAACTCGGCCATCCTGTCACGAAAGACTATACTTTGAAGTATTGTTCACTTTCCTGAAATATACTTTTTCGAATAACCTCTCGTGGTTTACACATTATGGAATTAGAGTCATCATAACTAATAAGACAATGCTGGGAGTCCATCATTTTTTCCGAAACTTCATCCAAAAAATAATATAAGCTATCACTCAAGTTGCCGGATTCATAAGGGGATATAACATAGTCATAAACAGATAATACTAAGTTATTAATCATTGCTAAATCATTAATAAGAATTCGAGCTACTTCCTTTAATACACCATTATGATCATCAACGTTATTAATGCCACGCTACTCGCTCACCGGTCAACAAATGCGCTGGAGAATAGTCAGCAGGATATCGCACACCTGCTGGATTTGGGACGCAATACCATTAAGCAACTTGAAGAGTTGATATTGATGTATAAAAGATTACCTTCATCCTTATCACCACTTTACAGCATTTAATATATTTCATTTCCCATTGTCAGGATTAAAGATCTAGCTCTTGATCACATTTCACCCTATCCATTCATGCGGGAAATCAATACCACATTGGAATAGTTTAATAATATCATTATCAAATTATTAATTATTAATTATTAATTATTAATTATTACCTATGGGAGAATTACCGTTTTATCACCGCAGTCTGACCGGGCTTATTCTGCTGACAATCTCCGCACTGGCACAGGCGGCAATTCCTGTCAGCTCGGCGGATCAAGAAACGATCACGCAACAACAAAAAGCCTTGTTGCAGCAAGCCCAACAATAGCGGGAAGCGCTGCGCCACAATATTAGGATTTCTTTTTCCATTTCAAGGCGTTTCACCTGTTTCTCTAATACCTGTATCTGGCGTTGTTCGGGCGTCAGTGCCTTGCCAACAGGCGTAATTCCCTGCATTTCAGCCTGGTATTGGCGAACCCATTTTCCCAGAGTGCTGGCATCAATCCCCAGTGAACGAGCGACCTTAACAACCCGCTGCTGATGGAGAACAACCTGTTGAACCGCTTCCAGCTTAAATTCAGCGGAATAGTGGCGTTTGGTGGGTTTCAATTTCATCGTTACACCTCATTGTCATGTTAATAACATGAGCAGGCTTTTGAAGTGTCCGAGATCCTTATACCACTACTCTCGCTGCCTGCCTGGGAAAAAGGTGCATTAATAGCCAAAGAAGCGGTAGAATCTGCCGGTATTGGTGGTGCTATCGGTGGTAAGGTTTCAGTTGCTTCGATTGTTGGGAAGAATAAAGGCCAACAATCTTCACATGACTATACGTTAAACAAAAATGGTCAAATGATAGATGCAAGCGGAGTTCAAGTACCAAGTAAAACAATTTGGAAAGGAGTAGGTAAAGAACGTATTGATGTGGAAAACCCAAATCCTGGTCAACGAGCAGGACAATTACACTATCAGGACAATCAAGGAAATAAATATTATTATGATTCTATTTCAAATACATTCCCTGATGCACCTAAAAAAGTCAATGAGTTATTAAAGAATAGTAGTTTTAAAAATGCGATTGATAAAGGTATGAAACAATATTTAGGGGAGAAATGATGCTAAAAATCAACTTAAAAATGAAACAGAAAATGAAAGAGTTAAAAGAGAATCATCTGGTTCTTACAGATGAACTACAATCAATTATTTCCAGTGGATTTATTGAAAAAGAACATTGTGTTTTCTCTAAAAAGCTTATGAATTATAGCTCTTCTGCATCAAAAAAACACTTTCAGGATTGTATTGGGTTTGAATGTTTTGTAAATTCACTTCATATTGATGACTATGTGGATAAAGATTATTTAGAGTATGCAATATTATTTTGTAATTCCTTACTTATTTCATGGAGGTCTTTTAATCCCAATAATAAACTTAATGTTATTATTTCGTTAGACGAATTTGGAGCTTCAGTTAAATTTCATTTAAATAGGAATGGGGAAATGTGGTTAAGTGAAGAATTAGAATCATATGATGAGCCTGTTTTAATAACAAACAGTTTTATTAAACTATAGTATAAAACACACAGTAAATAAGAAAATATAACTATGCTATTATATGTGGTTATATTTATCAATTCATAAATCTATCAGTAAAAAAGAGAAAAAGAATTGGCTTTGTTAATGCTTATGTATCCCGTAAAAAAGGATAAATAGAAATATGAATCGGTTAATCAGATAATCTATTTCCCAAAAAGAACCGACTTTAATAGCGTTTTAAACTGGAGGCAAACTTTTTTCATAAACCAGTGAAATAATCATTCATGAAAAATAGGAATAACAAAATCCGCAAATAAATGATTTAACCGAATACGAACCGGGTTACTTTTAGCGTTATTATGTAACACCGTGATATCTTAAATACGCCCGTTTAAACTTGATTTATACTGCTTTAATCCACCAATTACATTGATTTTCTGCGGTTTGATTTAAGCTATGCCTCTTTTTATGCCTTTAATGTTATTTAACGTTAAAACCGTGATAAAGGACTCTTTACGATGGCGAGAATCCCTCTCTGGGGATTAACGTTTTAACTGTGTAGGTACCTTCGTCACTCGCAGTAGAGCAAAACCATCTCACCCCTTTTCTCCTACTGTCTGAAACGTTGTAGCAATCAGGTGATCGTTATTTGTGATTGCATCCAGCGTCTGGCGAATACCCTTTGCGTGGGGATCATGTTACTCATCAATAATCGCGTCACCACGTACAATGTTAGCCGCAAATATTCTGGGTCAGTTTGGTGATGTGTAGGTATCTATAGCCTTTGGGCAGGGGAACAGTCAGAATATTTGGTTTACAATAACATTAAGTACACCCTAACAGTGACTGGTTGAAAATAATATGATTTCTAATGTTACAGCGGCGTTGGCTGATTTTACCCGTCGTTATGTTGATTTGTGGCAAAAGGAAACCGGGGCTTCACCTGCCAGCAGTGAGCTTTATGGTGTGCCATCACCTTGCATTACCCATACTGGTAATGACATGGTTTACTGGCTTCCGCAGCCTTTTCTTTCAGAAGATAAGCTGAATAGAGTTGAAGTTGCACTGGATATCCAATTGCAGCCAGCAATTCATGATTTTTATACATCGCAATTGGCCGGTGATATGACGGCCATGTTTGAAGGCCAGCAGTTTAGTTTGATTCAGGTCTGGAGTGAGGATGACTTTATCCGTTTACAGGAGAACTTGATAGGGCATTTGGTGACGCAAAAGCGGCTGAAACTATCGCCAACGGCATTTATCGCTACTGTGGATTCGGATATGAGTCTCATTTCTCTATGTAATTTGACCGGTGAAGTGATTCTGGAGCAGTTTGGCAGTAACAAACGAACTCGCTTATCTACTGACTTAATTGGGTTTCTTAGCGCAATTGAGCCCGTCTTCATTCTTTAGGCCCGGATTTTTAACGCTGAATTTGTGAGATATCTCTTACACTTTATGTAAGAGATGTCATTGTTTACTTTGGTGAGCTTAACATTAGTTTATTATTTTTATTTTATTTCAATAGCCTATAAATAATTACAGATTTCATTTGCTTTACTGACTTACCGGTTCCATTTGTGTGGCTTGTTTCATACAGCGAATTAATTCATTCTGTCCCTCGCAGGAAAGGAATCATTGCGCATAACTCCTCAAGGACAAATAGGGTGATGATAGTCAGGATGACTGATGCAATGCATAACAGGATTGTATGCAATATAAATAAAAATGATGGGTAAGGGATAACCAATTAAGGATAATCTGTCAGGGAGTGAGCAGGGAGCAAACTATTAGCCGGACTGCTATAAAAGCACAACTTAAAGGGAGCGCTAGTTCGCTCCCTTCTCTTTATTTGATTGATGGAAAAAGCAAATTTTCAGCTTAGCGGTTATCAATGATATTCTTATGAACTTGGTAGCTTTGAATAAATATTTATCAGGCTGAAAATATGAGTACTGAAAAACAAATTCTGCAAAAATTACAACTAATTGAACACGCCATGAGGGAAATTGACCTATGGCAGAGTCATCCGCCTAAAGCGGAAGCTTTCGAAAGTGTTGAACCATTTTCAATTGATACGATGCTGGCTGAAGAGTGGTTGCAGTGGGTATTAATTCCGGGAATGTATACGTTGCTGGAACAGGGCGCAAAGTTACCTGCGGTATTCGCTATCGCTCCTTATTTTGAAGAATCTTATAAAAAAGAGGCTACCGGGCGTTGTCAGCAACTGCTTGAACATCTTCGTGCATTGGATCGCTTATTTATTCAGGATAACGCCTGATATGTTGGAAATACTATATCAGGATGAGTATATTGTGGCGGTTAATAAACCGGCCGGTTGGTTAGTTCATCGTAGTTGGTTGGCGCGCCACGAAACACGCTTTGTTATGCAGACATTGCGTGATCAGATTGGTCAGCATGTTTTCCCTGTACACCGTCTGGACAGGCCGACATCAGGCGTATTGTTAATGGCGCTGTCCAGTGATGTTGCTCGTCAGCTTTCTCAACAGTTTGAATCTCATCAGTTGCAAAAAACTTATCATGCTGTCGTGCGTGGCTATGTGCTGGAACCCGATATTATCGATTATGCTCTGGTTGAAGAGTTGGATAAAATTGCTGATAAGTTTGCAGACAGTGATAAAGAGGCGCAACCCAGTGTGACTTATTACCGGCCATTGGCGAAAGTAGAATGTCCGGTAGAGATTGGTCGTTATCCTACATCACGCTTTAGTCTGCTGGAACTGACGCCGAAAACAGGTCGGAAACATCAATTGAGACGGCATATGGTACATATTCGTCATCCAATTATTGGTGATACGACACATGGTGATTTACGGCAGAACAGAGGGATTACCACTCATTACCAAACCAGCCGGTTGATGCTGCATGCCAGTTTGCTTGAATTGGATCACCCTGTTACCGGTGAGAAGTTATCTCTTACAGCAAAATGGGATGCGTCGTGGCAACATTTGATGCAACAATTTGGCTGGCAAGGGATTATTCCAGATTTGGAATATGACGAAGCGATCAGGATGGAAAATGTTATAGATTAGGGTGTTTTCAAAGAATACCTGTTTTCCTTGTCTCTTGATTGAGGTCATTAATTAAGAGACAAGGAAAAGTTGAGGGGGATATTATAAATGGGAATTGTTAGTATATAATTTTATTGGTGTCTACTGGCTAATGTTATTGTTTTTTTAGATTTTATTATTGAGAGAAAAATAGTTGATATTACTATTGAGGAACTTAATAATATTGTGAATCCAGCGACTATTTCTTCAATTCCAGCACCTAAGTAAATAGTATAAAAAAGAATAATCATAGTAATAAATACATAAACGCCTGATTGCATACCCACGGTATCTACCCAGATCATCAGATCCGATGATGTTTGCAGCACTTAATAACACACTAAGCACGACAGCCCTATTATTAAACATGGTGATCATCCTCCTTATGCTTATTTATTTCTGTCATTCTATTAATTTCATTCTACTATTATTTTCATTGAAATAGGGTATAAGCAATCCTTAATGTCAATGAAAATATTATCAGCTAAAATTTTTCCAAAAAGTAATGTTAATATTAAATTATTATTGGCTGAATAACTTAGCTTAATACCACTTTATTTTGCTACTTTATGGCGGTTTTTAGAGAAAATTCAAGTTATCTATTTGAATTATATTTAATTTTTTAGGAGTTGTTAAAGATGAAATGTTGGTGATTACCTGTTACCGTTTTATGTAGAATAGCCACAGTCATTGATCAGCGCATCTGTCCGTAATTAGTCTGACAGATATATCATTAGTTATTAGTGCTGATGAGATATTGTTGACATGACAGAGGGAGCCCAACAGTGGCAACATTTGATCGGTGCGACGACTTAGCTGGCAAAGTCATTATCCCTGATTTGGAAGGGGTTGAATTTTCTGTGGCTGCCAGCGAGGATAATTAATCGTTCCTTATAAACAGAGAGAATAGGTGATGGCGAAGATTGGTATTTTTGTTGGTACTGTTTACGGTAATGCCCTGGCAGTTGCAGAAGAAGCACTGCTAATCCTTGAACAACAAGGCCATGAGATAGAAGTTTTTGAAGAGGGGGAGTTGGAACAATGGCAATCCTATTTGAATCAGGTAATTTTAGTTATTACTTCAACGACTGGACAAGGGGATTTACCTGATAATATTCAGCCGCTTTATTATGCTTTGCGGGATGAATTAGGTTATCAGCCAGAATTACGCTATGGCGTGATCGCTTTGGGTGATGGCAGTTACGAGAATTTTTGTGGTGGTGGTCGTACTTTTGATGAGCTGCTACACGAGCAGGGAGCAATAAGAATCGGTGAGGTTCTTCTGGTGGATGCGATGGAAGAAGCTGAACCGGAAGTTTTTGCCCAGTCCTGGATCAAACAGTGGGGCGAATTAGTTGAATAATCTTAATACACCGTTTATACCGGATAGGATATAAGCGGTGTAGTGATATATGAATCGCTTTATTTACGGGTTAATTTTTCCAGGTCGGCTTCAATCTCGGCAATTTTATTGGCAACAACGTGTTCAAGATGGCGCAGGTCATCAAGGATTTTATGTTTCAAATCGACTTCTGCCTGATCACGTTTGCAAATTTGATCCAACTCTTCAATCACATAACGTAGGTTAGTATTGATTTCGTTGATCTCTTTGTATCCTTGCTCTGGATTGTCTGAAGCAACCGTTTTGCGTTGACGTGGGTATTTGAATTTCACGCTTTTGGCAAAGAATTCACCTTTATCCTTGCGAAAATAGATTTTCAGGATGTCATTGTTAGCTTCCTGGCGCAGGCTGTAGCGGTCAATCTCTTCGGGATATGTGATCCCCAAACTCTTTAAATTATCGTACATGGCACCACCTTAAGGGTATTTTTCCCAGTAGGTTATTAATACGTCATTTTGAATTTGGATCGTGCTTGTACTCCTTATGTACTCTGCGTACGTTCGGGGTTGTGCACATTGCCCACGTTCAAACTATCTATATTAATAACACTTACTGAGGTCGGTAATGATGATAAAAAGCAAAAAAATAGCGGACTTATTATCCGCTATTTTAAAGTTTACTCTATTGCTCTTAAGAGTTCATTAATGCCCACTTTTGCCCGTGTTTTAGCATCCACTTTTTTCACAATGACAGCACAATACAAGCTGTAGCTGCCATCTTTCGATGGAAGGTTGCCAGAGACCACAACAGAGCCGGCAGGGACTCGGCCATAATGGATTTCGCCTGTTTCACGATCATAGATTTTGGTGCTTTGACCGATATAGACGCCCATTGAAATCACAGAACCTTCTTCGACAATGACACCTTCTACGATCTCAGAACGGGCACCGATAAAGCAGTTATCTTCAATAATGGTCGGGTTGGCCTGCAATGGTTCCAGCACGCCACCGATACCGACGCCGCCGGATAAATGGACGTTTTTACCAATTTGGGCACAGGAGCCGACAGTCGCCCAGGTATCTACCATTGTTCCTTCATCAACATAGGCACCGATGTTGACATACGAAGGCATCAGCACACAGTTGCGGGCGATAAAGGCTCCCTGCCGCGCTGCCGCAGGAGGAACCACGCGAAAACCCTCTTTTTCAAATCTCGCGTGATCGTAGTCAGCGAATTTCATCGGGACTTTATCGAAATAACGGCTTTCTGCGCCATCCATGACCTGATTTTCATTAATACGGAAAGAGAGCAGTACCGCCATTTTCAGCCATTGATGAGTGACCCACTGACTGCCAATTTTCTCTGCAACACGCAGTTTTCCACGGTCCAGCAGATTGATGACCTGAGTAACGGCATCACGTGTTTCACTGTTGACTGTTGCTGGAGTAATAGTCGCGCGATTTTCAAAAGCACTTTCGATAATGGATTTTAATTGCTGCATTACATCTGTTTCCTTGGTTATCAGCCGAATCATGGGGGCTTGTATTCAGTTACATTTTATCCTTTGGATTTAGGGTTTCTGTCAACCTTTCTGACAATTCTTCTCTGACTTTTTTATCTAATGCTTTATGGTCCTTATCCGCCAGCACAAAAAAATCTTCGACACGTTCGCCGATCGTAGTGATGTGTGCACCATGCAGTGAAACGCCCATTTCGGTAAAAATATTGCCGACTCTGGCCAGTAATCCGGGTTGATCCAGCGCGAATAGCTCCACATAGGTCCGCCGTTCATTGTGGGTAGGCAGGAAGATCACTTTTGTTGGTACATTGAAGTGACGCAGTTTGGTTGGCAATCTTCGTGCTTTGGGTGTTTTGGTATAAGGATCCAGAACGACCCGCAAAAGTGCGTTATGTATTATGTCGTGACGATCCGGTGCTAAAGGGTGACCATTGGGTTCCAGTACCACAAAAGTGTCCATCGTCATATCATCACGGTTGGTAAATATCTGCGCGTTATGAACGCTGAGATTGCGTCTGTCCAGTTCGCCGACAACTGCTGCAAATAGGGAAGGGCGGTCCGGGCTCCAGATAAAAATCTCGGTGCCACCGCGAGTTGGTTTAGTACTGATCAGTATCAGCGGCTCTTGAGAACCATGTGCCACCAGATGACGGGCGTGCCATGCCAGTTGTCTTGGTGTATGGCGAAGGAAATAATCTGCATGACAGCGGCTCCAAAGCTGATGAAGTCTCTGTTCGTTAATATTGTCCTGGCGCAGAAGCGCAAGAGCCTGAAAGCGGTTATGACGGATGCGTTCCCGCAAATCCGGTGTATTTCCCTGGCGTAGTTGGCTCTCTGTAGAAAAATAGAGTTCCCGTAATAAGCTCTGCTTCCAACTATTCCACAGGTTGACGTTGGTTGCGCAGATATCCGCGACGGTCAGGCAAATGAGATAATGTAACCGGGTTTCATTGAGTATTTCATGGGCAAATTGCTGAATGACTTCCGGATCCTGGATATCTCGCCGTTGAGCCGTGACTGACATTAATAGATGATGACGAACCAGCCAGGTCAGCAAGTCAGCTTCTCGTGAGTTAAGCCCATGTTGCAGTGAAAATGCCAGTGCATCTTCAGCGCCAAGTTCAGAATGGTCACCGTTACGCCCTTTGGCGATATCGTGAAATAGCGCAGCAAGGCGCAGGATCTCAAGCTGAGGTAAACGCGGGTATAGTTCAACGCAGAGTGGATGGGCTGCACGGTTGTTCTCATCAGCAAAGCTTTCCAGTTTTCTCAGCACACGGATTGTATGTTCATCGACGGTGTATGCGTGAAACAGATCAAATTGCATCTGGCCGACAATGTTGCTCCAAAGCGGTGTATAAGCGCCAAGCACACTGTGACGGTGCATAGGGACAAATGCGCTTTCAATCGCCCTGGGGTGACGCAGGATATCCATAAAGATTTGGCGGGCTTCGGGTAATTCACACAATGGCTGATTCAAATTGCGGCGGGCATAACGGAGCTGGCGTAACGTAGTAGAATAGATGCCCTGGACTTCAGCATGTTCAGCCATGCGATAAAACATCCGCATAATCGCTGTAGGATCTTTGATAAACAGCGTCTCATCGACCAGATCAATTAATTGTCCACGTAGCTGGAATTCACTATCCAGTGGGCGGGATTTTTCATTGGTTTCCAGCGCCAGAATAGCTTCATCAAACAGTTGCAGCAGCATATTGTTGAGTTCGCTGACGCGGCGTGTCATCCGGTAGAAATCTTTCATCATCCGCTCTATCGGCTGATTACGTTCTCCTTGATAGCCCAGTAGTTGAGCAATGCTGAATTGGCGATCAAACAACAGGCGATTATCATAACGATTAACGACTAGATGAAGGGCAAAGCGGATACGCCAAAGGAAGCTTTGGCACTCATTCAATTCATTACGTTCTTCCGCAGTCAGGAAACCAAAATCGACCATTTCATCTATTGAGGTTGCTCCAAAATGGCGGCGGGCAACCCATAGCAAGGTATGGATATCCCGTAACCCTCCGGGGCTGCTTTTGATATCAGGTTCCAGATTGTAACTGGTGCTGTGATAGCGCTTGTGGCGTTCGTGTTGTTCGATAATTTTGGCATCAAAGAATTCAGTGGAAGGCCAGAAACCATCACAGAAGGTGTATTGCTGTAATCGAAGAAAAAGCGACAGGTCACCGCAGATTAACCGTGATTCGATTAAATTTGTCGCAACAGTCAAGTCTGACAACCCTTCCAGCAAACACTCTTCGAAGGTACGAACACTATGGCCTACTTCCAGCCGGATATCCCACAGTAAGGTGATAAATTGTCCAATATTCTGAGCTTGATGTTGTGTGAGAGGTTGCTCACTGAGTATCAGTACGTCAATATCAGATAGCGGGTGTAGCTCTCGTCGGCCGTATCCGCCGACCGCAATCAATGAAAGTGATGAAATTTTATCAAACCCATAAACATTCCATAACTGTTTCAGTAACTGATCTATGTAATCACTGCGGGCAGAAATCAAGGCTTCTGCGGAAATTCCTGCTTTAAATGCATGTTCTAGCCAAAGTTGAAATTCTTCGAGGTGTCGTTTCAGCACCGGGTAGTGAAGATCATCACAGGAAAAATCAGTTGGAGAAAGTGGCGGGACAGGAGCCTGAATTGTGGCGATATCTGCTGGCATAGGTATGAACCCGTGAGAAAGACGAATCATAACGACCAGATTACTGAGAAAATATCGTGTTGAACAGGAGATATTGCCAGAGAAAGAGATTGGAAGCCCTGTATGGTTTCAGTAAGGCTTCACAATTTGGTATGTAACTTATTCATTAACCAAGACGGCGGAAAGAACGGGTTCCTCTTCTTTACGCAAGGTCATGATTTCACAGCCGTTATCAGTTACAACAATCGTGTGTTCATACTGAGCCGACAACCCGCGGTCTTTGGTTTTGACTGTCCAGCCATCTTTCATGGTACGGATGCGGTAATCGCCAGTGTTAACCATAGGTTCAATAGTGAAAGCCATCCCTTTTTGCAGTACAACACCGCCATCATCTGCATCATAGTGCAGTACTTGAGGTTCCTCATGGAAGACTGCGCCGATGCCGTGACCACAATATTCACGGACCACAGAGAAATTCTTGGCTTCAACAAACTGTTGAATGGCTTTACCAAGAGTGCGCAGGCGAATACCTGGTTTTACCATTTTCAGTGCCAGATAGAGGCTTTCTTGAGTGATGTGGCATAGACGCTCACCCTGAATGGTTGGCTTACCAACAATAAACATTTTTGAAGTATCGCCGTGAAAGCCCTCTTTTATGACAGTCACATCAATATTAACGATATCGCCATTTTTCAGAGCCTTATCATCACTTGGGATACCGTGACAAACGACGTCATTAACCGAAATACAAACAGATTTTGGGAAACCGTGATAACCAAGACAAGCTGAAATAGCCTGTTGTTTATTGGTGATGTGATCGTGACAGATGCGATCCAATTCACCCGTTGTCACGCCGGGTTTGACGTAAGGTTCAATAATTTCCAGTACTTCCGCCGCCAGGCGGCCGGCGACGCGCATTTTTTCAATATCTTCAGAGGTTTTAATTGAGATTGCCATGAAACTTGTCCATTCAAAGCCAGCAAATCTGCTGGTTGTATGATTATCAATAGGGAAAAAATTAGTGAACCAATGGTATCAGCCTACAGAATATCTGCCAATAACCGTTGGTAGCCATATTTCCCCCGTTACTTGTTTTACTAGGAATATCCATCAAAACTGTGTTTTTCTTTCCATATTGTGCTATCAGAAAATGACAACAAAAGTTGGTGTCTTAAGCCGGTTTATGGTATAAAGCGCGCCGGCGTTCTGTGTATTTGTTTCTAAGGCAAAACACCAGAGGCGTTAAAATATACTCACTGTGTAAATAACACACACGGGTCGGCACATACACCGGGGTGCTCTCATGCAGAACATGCAGCTAAAGAGTCGGTGTTATGGGGCTCGTGGAGGCATAACCCCAACTTAATATTTTACAGAGGTTTACAATGGCAACTGTTTCCATGCGCGATATGCTGCAAGCGGGCGTTCACTTCGGTCACCAGACTCGTTACTGGAACCCAAAAATGAAGCCGTTCATCTTTGGTGCTCGTAATAAAGTGCATATCATCAACCTGGAAAAAACTGTTCCAATGTTCAACGACGCGTTAGCTGAACTGAACAAAATTGCTTCACGCAAAGGCAAGATCCTGTTTGTTGGTACTAAGCGTGCTGCAAGCGAAGCGGTTAAAGAATCAGCTCTGGGCTGTGATCAATTCTTCGTTAATCACCGTTGGTTAGGCGGTATGCTGACTAACTGGAAAACCGTTCGCCAGTCCATCAAGCGTTTGAAAGATTTAGAAGCACAGTCTCAGGACGGTACTTTTGACAAACTGACCAAGAAAGAAGCGTTAATTCGTTCTCGTGAACTTGGTAAGTTAGAAAACAGCCTGGGCGGTATCAAAGATATGGGCGGCTTACCTGACGCTCTGTTTGTTATCGATGCTGAACATGAACACATTGCTATCAAAGAAGCGAACAATCTGGGTATCCCAGTATTCGCTGTTGTTGATACCAACTCTGATCCAGATGGTGTTGATTTCATCATCCCGGGTAACGATGACGCAATCCGTGCAGTAAAACTGTATTTGGGTGCTGTTGCTACCGCTGTTCGTGAAGGTCGTTCTCAAGATCTGGCTGTTCAGGCAGAAGAAAGCTTTGTAGAAGCTGAATAATAAGGCAAGCTCATTGTTGAGCCCTTATTAACCAGGTATTGAAATATATTGGTTAGGGGGGCCTGTTATGGCCCCCTTTTACGTATCTGATATAAGAACTATCCATGCGGAATATTATCTTCCTGCGGGATACATCGAGGAATAAAACAAATGTCTGGAATTACCGCTGCTTTGGTAAAAGAACTGCGTGAGCGTACTGGCGCAGGTATGATGGAATGTAAAAAAGCGCTGGTTGAAGCTAATGGTGACATCGAGTTAGCCATTGACAACATGCGTAAATCAGGTCAGGCGAAGGCGGCTAAGAAAGCGGGTCGTGTTGCTGCTGAAGGTATTATTCTGGCGGAAGTGGCTGCTGATGGCAAATTCGGTGCTTTGGTTGAGTTGAACTGTGAAACTGACTTCGTTGCTAAAGATGCAGGCTTCATCGCTTTCGGTAAAGAAGTTATGGCAGCAGTATTGGCTGATAAAGTCTCTGACATTGAAATTCTGAAAGCCAAGTTTGAAGAACAACGTACTACACTGGTTGCTAAAATCGGTGAAAACATCAACATTCGTCGCGTTTCTGTATTAGAAAGTGAACAACTGGGTACTTATCTGCATGGCGCACGTATCGGTGTTCTGGTTGCGGCTGAAGGCGCTAATGAAGAGCTGATTAAGCATGTGGCTATGCACATCGCCGCAAGCAAGCCAGAATATGTTAACCCAAGTGATGTCCCTGCTGAAGTTGTTGAGCGTGAGCACCAAATCCAGTTGGATATCGCCATGCAGTCTGGTAAACCACGCGAAATCGCAGAGAAAATGGTTCTTGGCCGTATGAACAAATTCACCGGCGAGATCTCTCTGACGGGTCAGCATTTCGTGATGGACCCAAGCAAAACGGTTGGCGATCTGTTGAAAGAGAACAATGCTAAAGTGACTAGCTTCATCCGTTATGAAGTTGGTGAAGGTATTGAGAAAGTTGAGGCTGACTTCGCAGCAGAAGTTGCTGCAATGAGTAAACAGTCTTAATTTCTATAAACAGAGCCGCCAAATGGCGGTTCTGTTTTATCTAATCTAAACCGTCTATTTCAGTAGGCGTTGAGTTTTTGCATCTGGTCAGAGTGGCTTGGATGTATGTAAATCCCCAATATACTTTTCTGCTTTAGGACAGAACATCATGGCAACCAATGCAAAACCCGTATATCAGCGTATCCTGCTTAAGCTCAGTGGCGAAGCCCTGCAAGGTGCAGAAGGTTTTGGTATAGATGCCAGCGTCTTAGACCGCATGGCTCAAGAGATCAAAGAACTGGTTGAGTTAGGCATACAGGTCGGTGTCGTAATTGGCGGGGGTAACCTGTTTCGTGGCGCGGGTTTGGCTGAAGCAGGGATGAACCGTGTAGTAGGCGACCACATGGGCATGTTGGCAACAGTAATGAATGGTTTGGCTATGCGGGATGCATTACACCGCGCCTATGTGAACGCCCGTCTAATGTCAGCTATTCCTTTAAATGGCGTTTGCGATAACTATAGTTGGGCAGAAGCGATTAGTTTGTTACGTCATGGTCGGGTTGTTATTTTCTCTGCGGGTACTGGCAATCCGTTCTTTACTACAGATTCGGCAGCATGTTTGCGTGGTATTGAGATTGAAGCAGATGTTGTGCTAAAAGCAACTAAAGTAGATGGTGTTTACTCTGCTGATCCGGCTAAAGATGCGGAAGCGGTATTGTTCGATAAGTTGTCTTATCAGCAGGTATTAGAGCGTGAATTAAAAGTCATGGATTTGGCGGCATTTACTTTGGCTCGTGATCATAGCTTACCAATTCGTGTATTTAATATGAATAAACCGGGTGCGCTGCGTCGTGTGGTAATGGGTGAAAATGAAGGTACCCTGATTTTCCACGAATAATGTTCAGAGACACCCGAGATGTTTGGCGGTATGATTAGTCGCCTGATACGTCAAATGTAATAAACATGGTCATAATGACTTATGGCTTGAAAAACAACCAGTTCCCAAGGGTTTGTAACGTGATTAATGAAATCAAAAAAGACGCACAAGACCGTATGGAAAAAAGCGTCGAAGCACTTAAAAACCAAATCAGTAAGGTTCGCACTGGCCGTGCTTCTCCAAGTCTGTTGGACGGTATCACTATTGAGTATTATGGTGCGCCTACACCTCTACGTCAGATTGCTAATGTCATCGCTGAGGATGCACGTACTCTGGCTATTACGGTATTTGATCGTACTATGACTCCGGCGATTGAAAAGGCAATCATGGCTTCTGATTTAGGCCTGAATCCCTCTTCTGCGGGTACAACAATCCGTGTTCCTTTGCCTCCATTGACAGAAGAACGTCGTAAGGATCTGATTAAAGTGGTTCGTGGCGAAGCTGAACAAGGACGTGTTTCTGTGCGTAATATTCGTCGTGATGCTAACGATAAAATCAAAGCCTTATTGAAAGATAAAGAGATCAGTGAAGATGATGAGCGTCGTGCACAGGATGATATTCAGAAGTTGACTGATAATTTCATCAAAAAAGTTGATGAAGCTTTAGCTAAGAAAGAAGAAGAATTGATGGAGTTCTAATCTCTTTCGTGAGATATATCAAGCGTCGCTATCGTGCGGCGCTATTTTTTATCCGGCATTTCTCTGAGGTCATGGGCATTCATAGCCAGACAAATCAGACAAGTATCGATATACATCAAACAGAGCAATTCAGAGCATCAGTATGAAAAGGTTGACCATCCTTGGTTCCACAGGTTCCATAGGCAAAAGTACACTTACTGTAGTGCGCAATCATCCTGATAAATTTGAAATAACGGCGCTTGCCGCCGGGAAGAATGTTCAGGTTATGGTTGAGCAATGTCTGGAATTTCAGCCTCAATATGCTGTGATGGCGGATGAAGTTTCCGCAAAAGAGCTTAGGCAGTTGCTTATTGAACAAGGTTGTTGTAAGACCGAAGTACTTTTCGGCGAACAGGCTGCATGTGATCTGGCTGCTTTGAATGATGTTGATCAGGTAATGTCTGCGATTGTCGGTGTTGCGGGTTTGCTGCCAACACTGGCCGCTATCCGGGCGGGTAAACAGATTTTGCTTGCGAATAAAGAATCGCTGATCACCAGCGGCCGATTTTTTATGGATGCCGTGGTGAAGCATAATGCTCAATTGTTACCCATTGACAGCGAGCATAATGCTATTTTCCAGAGTTTACCTGAGGCTATACAACAGAATCTTGGGTGCGGGGATCTGAAACAATACGGGGTTGCTAATATCATTCTGACAGGTTCGGGTGGGCCTTTTCGCCATACGCCTTTGGAACAGTTGGCCTTTGCGACACCGGACCAGGCTTGTGCCCACCCGAATTGGTCGATGGGGCGCAAGATTTCTGTAGATTCTGCGACAATGATGAATAAAGGCCTGGAATACATTGAGGCGTGTTGTTTGTTCAATGCATCTGCTGCGGAAATGGAAGTGGTGATTCATCCTCAGTCGGTCATTCACTCGATGGTCCGTTATCAGGATGGTAGCGTTATCGCTCAACTAGGAACCCCGGACATGTGTACGCCGATTGCCTATGCAATGGCATACCCAAATCGTATTGCTTCCGGTGTTGAACCTCTCGATTTTTGTTCTTTAGGCACACTGACTTTTTCGAAACCAGATTATGAACGCTATCCCTGTTTGCAGCTGGCTATTGAAGCTTGCCACGAAGGTCAGGCTGCAACTACAGCGCTGAATGCGGCGAATGAAGAAATCGTTAAAGTTTTTTTACAAAATGGAATCTCTTTCACAGATATTGCTATCATAAATCGGCAGGTTGTAGAAAAATTAAATTTACCGGAACCTCAGAGCATTGAAGAAGTCTTACAGATTGATAAGCTCGCAAGAGATTTAGCTATAAAGACTATCAGCTCGTTTATTAGATAGTGTTGCTTTGGCAAATGGGTATTTGTTCGCATTTTTACCTGATGGTATAGTTTTCGTATAACTGTTGGTTGGTATAATTAACAGTTCAGATTTTGGAGGGTTTTCTTTCAGATAATTAGGTCCTTGCCCAAGTCGTGATACAAAACACGGCTTTTTTATGTTTGGATGCTTAAATTTGCAAGAGAATTACCCTAACCAGTATAGGATTAATTGAGTGATATTATCCAGCGATCATCATCAGAACGATTTGTCGTCATTATTACCTAAGCACGTTGCCATTATTATGGATGGCAATGGCCGTTGGGCAAAGAGGCGTGGGAAATTAAGAGTCTTTGGTCATCGTGCAGGGATTAAGGCGGTACGGAGTGCGGTGAGTTTCTCGGCTAAACACAAAATTGAGTCGTTGACTCTGTACGCTTTCAGCAGTGAAAACTGGAACCGGCCGGAGCAGGAAGTCAGCTCTTTAATGGAGTTGTTTATTTTTGCACTAGATAGCGAAATCAAAAGTTTACATAAACATAATATTAGATTATCTGTTATTGGTGATATCAGCCGGTTCAGTGAGCGTTTGCAGGAGCGTATCTGTCGCTCGGTTAAGTTGACTGCTAGTAATACTGGTCTGCAACTTAACATTGCTGCAAATTATGGTGGTCGTTGGGATATAGTTCAAAGTGTTCAGAAAATTGCCCGGCAGATTAAGGATAATTCCCTTGAACCACAGGATATTACTGAGGAATTAGTCAATAATTACATTAATCTGAGTCAGCAGCCTCAGGTTGATTTGGTCATCAGAACCGGCGGTGAACATCGTATAAGTAATTTTCTGTTATGGCAGATAGCTTATGCAGAATTCTATTTTACCGATATACTCTGGCCTGATTTTAATGAAACCGTTTTTGAAGGTGCAATTAATGCCTTTGCCAAAAGAGAACGCCGGTTTGGCGGAACAATACCAGACGATGCCAATGTGGGATCATAGGAGGAACTCTTGCTGAAGTACCGCCTTATAACGGCTGTGATATTAATCCCTCTTGTGATTGCCGCTCTGTTCTTGCTGCCACCAGCCGCTTTCGGGCTGGTTATTATAGCTGTCTCAGTCCTTGCTGCATGGGAATGGGGGCAATTCGCCAGCTTATTTAGCCAAAAGAAACGGGTTATTCTAGCTGTTCTATTTGCTATCGGTTTATTGGCCTTACAATATACTCTGCCAGATTTCACTGATTTGATTGAACAACAGCAAATCACCTTTATCCTATGGATGGGGATGATTTGGTGGATCGTTGCGACTCTTCTGGTTGTTACCTATCCTTCTTCCGCTTTAATCTGGAAGAAATCCATGTTATTGCGCCTCTTGTTTGGTGCCCTGACATTAGTGCCGTTTTACTGTGGAATGATGGTCTTACGGACTCAGGGATATGATGACAATTCATATCACGGTGCATGGTGGTTGCTGTATGTCATGTTGCTGGTATGGGGCGCTGACTCTGGTGCTTATCTATTCGGACGTACTTTAGGTAAACACAAAATGGCGCCAAAAGTTTCGCCAGGAAAAACGCTGGAAGGATTAGTGGGTGGTTTAATAACCGCAGCTATTATTTCATGGTTATTTGGTCAATATGCGCCAGTGCCAGTAATGCCTGAAAAACTCATGTTGTGTTCTGCCATTGTTGTTATCGCTTCGGTATTTGGTGATTTGACTGAGAGTATGTTCAAACGTGAATCTGGTATTAAAGATAGCAGTCAGCTAATTCCGGGACATGGCGGTGTTATGGATCGTATCGATAGCCTGACTGCGGCGATCCCTGTCTTTGCCGGCCTGATATTGCTGGTATTTTGATTTCTCTGTTTGACGGTGTTTAAAGGAATATGATGGGAATTCTTTGGAATCTGGCGGCTTTTATTATTGCGCTGGGTATATTGATCACTGTGCATGAATTCGGTCATTTTTGGGTAGCCAGAAAGTGTGGTATTCATGTTGAACGTTTCTCCATTGGTTTTGGTAAAGCACTATGGCGGCGTACGGATCGTCAGGGAACTGAATATGTCATAGCCCTTATTCCACTAGGGGGATATGTGAAAATGCTTGATGAGCGTGTTTCACCTGTTTCTCCTGAACACCGCCATATGGCATTCAATAATAAAACTATTGGTCAGCGTGCGGCGGTTGTCAGTGCTGGGCCAATTGCTAACTTTTTACTGGCGGTTGTGGTTTATTGGTTGGTGTTTATTATTGGTGTGCCGGCAATACGCCCTGTCATTGCAGATATCAAACCAGATTCTATTGCGGCACAAGCAAATATTTCATCAGGCATGGAACTAAAATCCGTAGATGGTATCGAAACGCCTGACTGGAATTCAGTTCGTTTTGCTCTGATAGGTAAAATAGGTGATGAGAACCTGACTGTTCAGGTCATACCTCCAGGTTCATCGCATCCGGTAGAGAAAATTCTGGATTTGCAGCAATGGCGCTTTAACCCCGATAAACAGGATCCTGTGTTGTCATTAGGGATTATGCCTGTCAGCCCTCGTTTGGATTCTCTGCTGGAGAATGTGACTCCCGGTACCGCAGCGGAAAAGGCCGGTTTACAAAAGGGGGATAGGATAGTTAAAGTCAATGGTCAGGAAATAGATGCTTGGCATACCTTTACATCCTTTGTTAGCAATAATCCGAACGTCCCGCTGGAACTTTCAGTAGATAGGGGGGGTCATATTATTTCTCTTTCTATGACACCGGAAGTAAGACAGCAAGCCAGGGGTAAGGAAGTTGGCTTTGCCGGTGTGGAACTGAGGGTTATACCATTAGCAGACGAATATAAAATAGTTCAGCAATACGGGCCTTTCTCTGCCATTTATCAGGCAGGAGACAAGACTTGGCAACTGATGCGGTTAACTGTCAGTATGATGGGTAAGTTGATCGTTGGTGATGTGAAAGTTAACAACTTGAGTGGGCCTATCTCTATTGCCAAAGGGGCAGGGGTGTCGGCTGATTCAGGCTTGGTGTATTATTTGATGTTTTTGGCGCTAATAAGTGTCAATCTTGGGATCATTAACTTGGTTCCATTACCTGTGTTAGATGGTGGACACTTGCTCTTCTTGATTATCGAAAAGATAAAAGGTGGGCCAGTTTCCGAGCGTGTACAAGACTTCAGCTATCGCATCGGTGCCATAGTACTGGTGCTATTGATGGGGCTTGCACTTTTCAATGATTTCTCCCGCTTCTAGAGCGGAAGACCGGTTAGGAAGACGCATTACAACGATGGCGATGAAAAAGTTACTCATAGCGTCGCTGCTGTTTGGCAGCGCCACTGCATACGGTGCAGACGGGTTCGTGGTTCGGGATATTCACTTTGAAGGTCTTCAACGCGTTGCCGTAGGTGCAGCATTACTGAACATGCCAGTTCGCGTAGGTGATACGGTCAGCGATGAAGATATCGGTCGTACCATTCATGCACTATTTGCTACTGGTAACTTTGAAGACGTTCGTGTCCTGCGTGATGGCAATACACTTATTGTTCAGGTAAAAGAACGGCCGACTATTGCCAGTATTACTTTCTCTGGAAATAAATCGGTGAAAGATGACATGCTGAAACAGAATCTTGAAGCATCTCATGTTCGTGTCGGTGAAGCTCTTGATCGTACTATTTTGTCCAATATCGAAAAAGGGCTGGAGGATTTCTATTACAGTGTGGGTAAATACAACGCCAGTGTAAAAGCGGTTGTTACGCCACTTCCACGCAATCGTGTTGATTTAAAACTGGTTTTCGCTGAAGGTGTTTCGGCAAAAATTCAGCAGATTAACATCGTAGGTAACAAATCATTTTCTTCTGATGAGTTATTGAATCGTTTCCAACTCAGAGATGATGTGCCGTGGTGGAATCTGACTGCTGATCAGAAATATCAGAAACAAAAACTGGCTGGTGACCTTGAAGCGCTGCGCAGTTTTTACCTTGATCGCGGTTATGCCCGTTTTAACATTGATTCGACTCAGGTCAGTTTGACGCCGGATAAAAAAAGTATTTATGTCACGTTGAATATTACTGAGGGGGATCAATACAAAATATCTGGTATTGACCTGAACGGTAATATGGCCGGCTATCAGTCAGAAATCACTAAACTGGCTAACATTGAGCCGGGTTCTCTGTATAACGGGACTCAAGTGACTAAAATGGAAAGTGAAATTAAAAATTTGCTTGGCCGTTATGGTTATGCTTACCCACGGGTGATGACTCAACCTGAAATTAATGATCAGGACAAAACAGTAAAACTGCATGTCAACATTGATGCAGGTAACCGTTTCTATGTTCGTAAAATCCGTTTCTCCGGTAATGACACCAGTAAAGACTCCGTTTTGCGTCGTGAAATGCGCCAGATGGAAGGCGCATGGCTGGGGAGTGATCTGGTTGAGTTGGGTAAAGAACGTCTTAATCGCTTGGGTTATTTCGAAACTGTGGATGTTGAAACTCAGCGTATACCCGGCAGCCCTGATCAGGTCGATATCGTTTATAAAGTTAAGGAGCGTAATACTGGTTCTCTGAACTTTGGGGTTGGTTTCGGTACTGAAAGTGGCGTCAGTTTCCAGATTGGCGCTCAACAGGATAACTGGTTGGGAACAGGCAACTCTGTTGGGGTGAATGCCAGTAAGAATGACTACTCAACCTATGCAGAAATCTCTTTTACCGATCCTTATTTTACGGTTAATGGGGTGAGTCTCGGTGGTCGGGTATTCTATAACGATTTCAGAGCTGATGATGCTGACTTGTCCGGTTATACCAACCAAAGTTATGGTATAGATGGTTTCCTTGGTTTCCCGATTAATGAAAATAACTCCTTACGTTTTGGGTTGGGCTATATTCATAACTCTCTGTCCGAGATGCTCCCTCAGGCAGCAATGTGGCGCTATCTGAAGTCTATGGGTGAGAATCCAAATCTTGAAAGTAAAGCTGACTTTAAAGCGGATGACTTCTCTCTGAATGTAGGTTGGACATACAACAACCTTGACCGTGGTTTTTTCCCAACATCGGGTGTGAAATCGACTCTGAACGGTAAAGTGACCATTCCTGGTTCGGATAACGAGTTCTATAAAGTAACTTTTGATACATCTGCGTATTATCCAATTAATGATGCGCGTACTTGGGTGATTTTGGGACGCAGTCGTTTAGGCTATGGTGATGGGGTCGGCGGTAAAGAGTTACCATTCTATGAGAACTTCTATGCAGGTGGTGCCAGTACCGTTCGTGGTTTCCGTTCCAACAATATCGGTCCTAAGGCTATTTACCTGAATAAGGACGGAAGTCCTAAGGAAAATAGCCCATCTCGTGATGCTGTGGGAGGGAACGCAATGGCAGTCGCCAGCCTTGAGTTGATCACACCAACGCCATTCCTTGATGGTAAATACTCGAATTCTGTCCGAACTTCATTCTTTATTGATTCAGGTACGGTTTGGGATACTGATTGGAGTGATTCTGCTGTAATGAAAGCCAAAGGTATACCTGATTACAGTAAACCAGGTAATATCCGCGTTTCGGCGGGTATTGCATTGCAATGGATATCTCCTTTGGGGCCGCTGGTGTTCTCTTATGCTAAGCCGATCAAAGACTACGAAGGTGATAGATCAGAACAATTCCAATTTAATATTGGCAAAACCTGGTGATAATGCGTTTTTATCTTATTATTGATAAAACAGATTATTGATAAAGCAAGCTTTGAAATCATTGGTTTCAGGGCATTAACGAAGTTTTCCAACATGTTACAGATAGCGTGGTTTAAGGAGTTTATAGTGAAGAAATTGTTGTGTGCAGCAAGCCTCGGTATTGCATTAGCTTTTTCTGCTGGTGCTCAGGCAGCAGACAAAATTGCCGTTGTAAATGTCGGTGAGATTTTCCAGCAGTTGCCTGCCCGTGAAGCTGTTGCGAAACAGTTGGAAAATGAGTTCAAAAGCCGCGCATCTGAACTGCAAAGAATGGAAGCTGATTTGCAGACCAAAATTCAGAAATTACAGCGCGATGGTTCTACCATGAAATCCAGCGAGCGTACTAATCTGGAAAAAGATGTTATGGCTAAGCGTGAAGAATTCGGCAAAAAAGCCCAGGCTTTTGAGCAAGATAATCGTCGTCGCCAAATGGAAGAACGCAACAAAATTCTGAGCCGTATTCAGGACGCAATCAAAGTAGTTGCAGGTAAAGAAGGCTATGACGTTGTAGTTGATGCGAATGCTGTTGCTTATTCAGTATCTGGCAAAGACATTACTGCAAGTGTATTGAAACAGGTTAAATAATAGATGTCTTCAATTCGATTGGCTGATTTAGCTCAACAGTTGAATGCACAATTACATGGTGATGGCGATGTGGTCATCACCAGTATTGCCCCAATGCATTCGGCCAATAACGAACAGATCACTTTTTTGTCTGACAGCCGTTACCGTGAACGTTTAGGTGAATGTCAGGCTGCCGCTGTTGTTCTCTGCGAGTCAGATCTTCCTTATTGTAATGTTCCGGCGTTGGTTGTGGCCAATCCTTATCTGGCTTATGCCTATATGGCTCAGATTATGGATACAACACCGGTTCCTGCACAAGATATTCACCCTTCTGCGGTAATTTCACCTCAGGCAACTTTGGGTAAAAATGTTTCTGTTGGCGCTAATGCTGTTATCGAATCCGGTGTTGTTTTTGGTGACAATGTTGTGATCGGTGCTGGTTGCTTTATTGGCAAAAATACACATATTGGCGCGGGAAGCCGCTTTTGGGCAAATGTCTCTGTTTACCATAATGTTGAAATTGGTGAGCAATGTTTGATTCAGTCAGGGGCCGTTATCGGATCTGATGGCTTTGGCTATGCGAATGATCGCGGTAATTGGGTTAAAATCCCTCAATTAGGTTCAGTCATTATTGGTGACCGGGTTGAGATTGGTGCCTGCACAACTATCGATCGGGGTGCGCTGGACAATACCATTATCGGTAATGGCGTCATTATCGATAACCAGTGTCAGATTGCCCATAATGTTATTATTGGTGATAATACAGCAGTTGCTGGCGGTGTGATCATGGCCGGTAGCCTGAAAATTGGGCGTTATTGTATGATTGGTGGTGCCAGTGTCATTAATGGACATATGGAAATCTGTGATAAGGTAACAGTCACGGGGATGAGTATGGTGATGCGTCCAATCACTGAACCTGGTGTATACTCTTCTGGCATTCCGTCACAACCAAATAAAGTTTGGCGTAAGACAGCAGCTTTAGTCATGAATATCAATGAAATGAATAAACGTCTTAAGTCACTGGAGAGTAAGCTGGAAGGCAAAAACGAGTAATTGCACTATATTTTTGGTTGTGTCTTATTTTTGCGGCCTGCCTGGGAACTCTGGATTTGGGGTTTAAGCGGGCCGTGTCGTTAATATAATTAGTCCTTTTTAGACAGGAAGAGTATTTAGATGAGTGATAATCATACTCTGCACATTGAAGAAATTTTAGATCTGCTTCCGCATCGTTATCCGTTTTTGTTGGTGGATCGCGTTCTTGATTTTGAGGAAGGTAAATTCCTACGTGCAGTTAAAAATGTATCTTTTAACGAACCCTTCTTTCAGGGGCATTTCCCAGGCAAACCTATCTTCCCTGGTGTTCTGATCCTTGAAGCTATGGCACAGGCCACCGGAATTCTGGCATTTAAAAGTGTGGGTAAACTGGAGCCTAATGAACTCTATTATTTTGCCGCTATTGATGGTGCCCGTTTTAAACGCCCGGTAGTGCCTGGGGACCAAATGATTTTAGAAGTTGAATTTATTAAAGAGCGTCGAGGGGTTGCTCGTTGTAGAGGCGTAGCAAAAGTCGATGGGGAAGTGGTTTGCGAAGCAGAAATGATGTGCGCTCGCCGTCGTGAGGTCTAGTCTATGATTGATGAAACCGCTTATATACATCCTAGCGCTATTGTAGAAGATGGCGCAGTTATTGGTGCTAATGTTCGTATTGGCCCATTTTGTTGCATTGGTTCTCAGGTTGAAATTGGCGAAGGCACAGAGCTTAAATCTCATGTTGTTGTCAATGGAATAACTAAAATAGGCCGTGATAATCAGGTTTTTCAGTTTGCCTCGATTGGGGAAATGAATCAGGACCTGAAATATCACGGTGAACCAACCAGAGTTGAAATTGGTGATCGTAACCGTATCCGCGAAAGTGTGACCATTCATCGTGGAACTGAGCAAGGTGGTGGTTTAACGAAAATCGGCAATGATAATTTGTTGATGATTAATGCTCATATCGCTCATGACTGTATTATCGGTGATCGTTGTGTCATTGCGAATAATGGTACTTTGGGGGGGCATGTTATTCTGGGGGATTATGTCATCATCGGTGGTATGAGCGCAATTCATCAGTTTTGTCAGATTGGCTCTCATGCTATGGTCGGTGGTTGTTCCGGTGTGGTACAGGATATTCCTCCATATGTTATTGCTCAGGGTAATCATGCAACACCTTTTGGCATTAATGTTGAAGGTTTGAAACGCCGTGGCTTTGATAAAGATTCATTGCACTTAATCAGAAATGCATACAAGTTATTGTATCGTAACGGAAAAACTTTAGAAGAAGCACAGCAGGAAATTGCTAAGTTGGCTGAAGACAATCAGCATGTAAAAATCTTCAGCGATTTTCTGGCAAATTCTACCCGTGGCATTATCCGTTAAGTAGATGAAGGATACTCCTTTGGCTACCATTTCTTCTATTGATAGTCTGCACCCGCTGACGATTGGATTAGTCGCCGGAGAAACCTCCGGTGATATCCTTGGAGCGGGTTTAATCCGTGCATTAAAAGCCAAAATACCCAATGCCCGTTTTGTTGGTGTTGCGGGTCCTCTTATGCAGGATGAAGGTTGTGAAGCCTGGTATGAGATGGAAGAGCTGGCTGTAATGGGGATTGTCGAAGTTCTTGAACGTCTTCCTCGTTTGCTGAAAATCCGTAAGGATTTGACCACCCGTTTCACAGAACTGAAACCTGATGTGTTTGTGGGCATTGATGCGCCGGATTTCAATATTACATTGGAAGGCCGGTTAAAACAGCAGGGCATCCGTACTATTCATTATGTCAGTCCATCGGTATGGGCCTGGCGTCAAAAACGTGTTTTCAAAATTGGTAAAGCCACCGATATGGTTCTGGCCTTCTTGCCTTTTGAAAAAGCGTTTTACGATAAGTTTAATGTCCCTTGCCGGTTTATTGGGCATACAATGGCGGATGCTATGCCGTTACAGCCGGATAAAGCGGCAGCACGTCAGCTATTAGGTATCCCGCAAGAGGCCGTTTGCCTGGCTTTGTTGCCAGGGAGTCGCCATTCTGAAGTTGAGATGCTAGGTGCTGATTTTCTGAAAACGGCTCAGTTATTGCGGCAAAAGATGCCTGATTTGCATGTGTTTGTGCCGTTAGTGAATGCTAAACGGCGTGAACAATTCGAGCAAATCAAGCAGGAAACTACGCCAGATCTGAATGTCCACCTTGTGGATGGCAAAGCGCGTGAAATTATGATCGCAAGTAATGCTGCACTTTTGGCATCTGGCACGGCTGCTCTGGAATGTATGCTGGCAAAATGCCCGATGGTTGTGGGTTACCGCATGAAACCTTTTACTTTCTGGCTGGCAAAACGTCTTGTAAAAACACCTTATGTTTCATTGCCGAACTTGCTATCCGGTAAAGAGCTGGTGAAAGAATTATTGCAGGAAAAGTGTCAGCCGCAGAAACTTGCAGATGAATTGTTGTCATTACTGCAAGGTAGTGAAAAAGTTGAAGCATTGAAACAGACATTTTTACATCTGCACGAAAGCATCCGCTGTAATGCTGATGAACAAGCTGCACAAGTTGTACTGGAATTAGCAGGAAAATGATGGAATTTATATATCCTCAGGCAAATCTGATTGCCGGAGTTGATGAAGTTGGCCGAGGCCCATTAGTCGGTGCAGTGGTGACCGCAGCTGTTATTTTAGATCCATCCAGGCCGATCGCTGGGCTGGCTGATTCTAAAAAACTCAGCGAGAAACGCCGTGAAGCATTGTATCTGGAGATTACAGAAAAAGCGTTGTGTTGGAGCTTGGGGCGCGCAGAGCCAGAAGAAATTGATCAACTGAATATCTTGCACGCAACTATGCTTGCGATGCAAAGGGCTGTGGCTGGCTTGTCTATTTCGCCTGAATATGTGCTGATTGATGGTAATCGTTGCCCTAAATTGTCAATGCCTGCACAAGCGGTGATAAAAGGTGATGGGCTAGTTGCTGAAATCAGTGCGGCTTCTATCGTGGCGAAAGTGACTAGAGATCGGGAAATGGCTGAACTTGACCAATTATTTCCTGAATATGGATTTGCTAAACATAAAGGCTACCCCACGGCATTTCATTTAGAAAAGCTGGCTCTGTTGGGAGCGACAAAACATCACCGTAAAAGTTTTGCGCCGGTTAAAAGAGCAATTGGCCTTTAAGTTAACTTGTTGACTGAATACAGCTATTCTTCAAATCAATATCATCTGGACAAACACATGGCCGAACCCCGTTTTGTACACTTACGTGTCCACAGCGACTATTCAATGATTGATGGCTTAGCCAAAACCAGCCCTTTAGTGAAAAAGGTTGCTCAATTAGGTATGCCAGCTTTTGCGATCACTGATTTTACTAACCTGTGTGGGTTGGTAAGATTTTACGGCAGTGCTCATGGGACGGGAATAAAACCGATTATTGGTGCTGATTTCTATATGGAAAGCAAGTTGCTCGGTGATGAGTGCGCTAACCTGACCATTCTTGCACGCAATAATATTGGCTATCATAACCTGACGTTACTGATATCAGAGGCTTATCAGAAGGGGTATGGTGCTATTGGCCCGACAATTAAACAGGAATGGCTGATAAACCATAAAGAAGGGTTGATCCTGCTCTCTGGTGGCCGTATGGGAGATGTTGGCAAATTCTTGTTACGTGGTAATCAGGTTATGGTGGACCAATGCCTTGAGTTTTATCAGGAGCATTTCCCCGATTGTTATTATCTGGAGCTAATCCGTACTGGCCGTGCAGATGAAGAAAGTTATCTTCATGCAGCGGTTGCATTAGCGACAGAAAAGAACTTGCCTGTTGTTGCGACTAATGATGTGTGTTTCATCGACAGTGAAGATTTTGATGCTCATGAGATCCGCGTGGCGATTCATGATGGCTATACATTAGCTGATCCAAAACGCCCGAAAAATTACAGTCCTCAGCAATATCTGCGTAGTGAACAGGAGATGTGTGAACTATTCGCTGATATTCCCGAAGCGCTGGAAAACAGTGTAGAAATTGCTAAGCGTTGTAATGTCACTATCCGCCTTGGTGAGTATTTCCTGCCACAATTCCCGACGGGAGAAATGAGCACTGAAGATTATCTGGTTGATAAATCTAAACAAGGGTTAGAAGAGCGTTTGGCATTTCTCTACCCGGATCCTAAAGTACGGGCAGAAAAACGTCTTGAATATGATGAGCGGCTTGATGTTGAACTTCTGGTCATCAACCAGATGGGATTTCCTGGCTACTTCTTGATCGTGATGGAATTTATTCAGTGGTCGAAAGACAATGGTGTTCCTGTTGGCCCAGGGCGTGGCTCTGGTGCCGGTTCTTTGGTGGCTTATGCTCTGAAAATAACTGATCTCGATCCTTTGGCGTTCGACCTGCTGTTTGAACGGTTCCTTAATCCTGAACGTGTTTCCATGCCCGATTTTGACGTCGATTTCTGTATGGAAAAACGTGATCTGGTGATTGATCATGTGGCTGATATATATGGTCGTGATGCCGTATCTCAGATCATCACATTCGGTACGATGGCAGCGAAAGCCGTCATTCGGGATGTTGGCCGTGTGCTGGGGCATCCATACGGGTTTGTTGACAGAATTTCCAAATTAATCCCGCTTGATCCCGGTATGACACTGGAAAAGGCATTTATCGCAGAGCCACAACTTCCTGAAATTTATGAAGCGGATGAGGAAGTTAAAGCGCTGATAGATATGGCGCGTAAATTGGAAGGTGTTACCCGTAACGCGGGGAAACACGCTGGTGGGGTTGTTATCGCCCCAACTAAAATCACGGATTTCGCGCCTCTCTACTGTGACCCGGAAGGTTTGAACCCGGTTACTCAGTTTGATAAAAACGATGTGGAATATGCGGGGTTGGTGAAATTCGACTTCCTCGGACTGAGGACGTTGACTATCATCAATTGGGCGTTGGAAATGATCAATGCACGCAGAGCGAAGAAAGATCTGGACCCCATTGATATCGCAGCGATTCCGCTGAACGACACTAAGAGCTTCGATATGCTGCAACGCGCTGAAACAACAGCGGTATTCCAGCTCGAATCCCGTGGCATGAAGGATCTTATCAAACGCCTGCGTCCCGACTGCTTCGAAGACATGATTGCGCTTGTGGCACTGTTTCGGCCGGGTCCTTTGCAATCAGGTATGGTGGACAACTTCATTGATCGTAAACATGGTCGGGAAAAGATCTCATACCCAGATGTACAATGGCAGCACGAATCTTTACAGCCTGTTTTGGAGCCAACCTACGGCATTATCCTTTATCAAGAACAAGTGATGCAGATTGCTCAGGTGCTGGCGGGATATACTCTCGGTGGTGCAGATATGCTCCGACGGGCAATGGGCAAGAAAAAGCCGGAGGAGATGGCGAAGCAGCGCTCAGTATTTGAGGATGGAGCCAAAAAACTCGGCATTGATGGCGAACTATCAATAAAAATCTTTGACCTGGTAGAGAAATTTGCGGGTTATGGATTTAATAAATCTCACTCCGCTGCGTATGCATTGGTCTCTTATCAGACTTTATGGCTGAAAGTACATTACCCAGCTGAATTCATGGCTGCGGTAATGACTGCTGATATGGATAATACAGAAAAAGTCGTTGGGTTGATTGATGAATGCTGGCGCATGGGGCTGAAAATATTACCACCTGATATTAATAGCGGACTGTATCATTTCCATGTTAATGATGATGGGGAGATCGTATATGGTATCGGAGCAATTAAAGGGGTAGGTGAGGGGCCGATTGAAGCGATCATCGACGCTCGTCAGAAAGGCGGCTATTTTAAAGAACTGTTTGATTTATGTGCCCGCGTTGACACTAAGAAATTAAATCGCAGGGTGATGGAAAAGCTGATCATGTCAGGGGCGTTTGACCGTCTGGGGCCGCACCGTGCGGCACTGATGTCCTCTCTGGAAGATGCCCTGAAAGCGGCAGATCAACACGCTAAAGCAGAAGCCATTGGTCAGACTGATATGTTTGGTGTATTAGCTGACGCGCCGGAAGAAGTTGAGCGTTCTTATGCCAATGTTTCTCAATGGCCGGAACAAGTTGTTCTTGATGGTGAACGGGAAACTTTGGGGCTCTATTTAACGGGGCACCCGATCACACGTTATTTAAAAGAAATTGAGCGCTATACTAATGGATTACGGTTAAAAGATGTGAATCCGACACCGCGTGGTCAAGTAACGACTGTGATAGGTTTGGTACTGGCGTCCAAAGTGATTATAACCAAACGGGGTAACCGGATTGGTCTTTGTACATTGGATGACCGTTCAGGGCGTCTGGAAGTTATGTTATTTTCCGATGCTCTGGAGAAATACCGGCATTTGTTGGAACAGGATCGGATATTGATAGCTACGGGGCAGGTCAGCTTTGATGACTTCAACGGTGGCCTTAAAATGACAGCCCGTGAACTAATGGATATTAGTGAAGCGCGTGAAAAATATGCGCGTGGGCTTGCTATCTCGCTGTTAGACAGGCAAATTGATGATCAATTGTTGAACCGTCTTCGTGGTGCCTTGGAACCACATCGTTCTGGAACGATACCGGTTCATCTTTATTACCAGAGGGAAGACGCCCGCGCCCGTTTAAGATTTGGCGCGACGTGGAGGGTAACGCCAACGGATAACCTTCTGACAGATTTGCGAACTCTGCTGGGTAATGAGCAGGTAGAATTAGAATTTGACTAAATAGGAATGTTATGAGTCTGAATTTTCTTGAATTTGAACAGCCGATTGCCGAGCTGGAAGCGAAAATTGATTCGCTAACCGCAGTTAGCCGTCAAGATGAAAAATTAGATATAAATCTGGATGAAGAAGTACAACGTTTGCGGGAAAAAAGTCTGGAATTGACTCGCAAAATCTTTTCAGATTTAGGTGCTTGGCAAATTGCTCAACTTGCCCGTCATCCACGCCGTCCTTATACATTGGACTATATTCAGCATATTTTTACTGATTTTGAAGAGCTGGCGGGTGATCGCGCTTACGCTGATGACAAAGCAATTGTTGGTGGCTTGGCTCGTATTGATGGGCGTCCAGTGATGATTATTGGTCATCAAAAAGGCCGTGAAACAAAAGAAAAAATCCGCCGTAATTTCGGAATGCCAGCACCGGAAGGTTATCGTAAGGCTCTGCGTCTGATGGAAATGGCGGAACGTTTTAAGCTGCCAATTATCACTTTCATTGATACTCCTGGCGCATATCCTGGCGTTGGCGCAGAAGAACGCGGTCAGTCTGAGGCTATTGCTCGCAATTTGCGTGAAATGTCCCGTTTGTCTGTGCCTGTCATTTGTACCGTGATTGGTGAAGGCGGTTCCGGTGGCGCACTGGCAATTGGTGTTGGTGATAAAGTGAATATGCTGCAATACAGTACGTATTCTGTTATCTCCCCGGAAGGTTGTGCTTCAATTCTATGGAAGAGTGCGGAAAAAGCGCCTCTGGCGGCAGAAGCAATGGGGATCATCGCTCCTCGCTTGAAAGAGCTGGAATTAATCGATACCGTGATCCCAGAGCCATTAGGTGGTGCGCATCGTAATTACGATGCAATATCAGCATCACTAAAAGCTCAGTTATTGGCTGATCTGGCAGCTCTCGATCATTTTGCACCTGAAGAATTGGTGAACCGTCGTTATCAGCGTCTGATGCAATATGGTTATTGTTGAGATCTGAACTAACTGCTTGAATAAGGGATGGGCGTGACTGAAATTGATTAATTTCAGTCACGCCCATCCCTTACTGTTTCTGCTTTTTTTGCCATTTCATATTCTTCATAAAAATAGTGAAAAATATTATCTGAGGGGCAGTGGTTCTTAGTTTAATGACGCAAATGATAATGAATTCATGATTGTTGCAAATTAAGGAACTCTTGAGTCTGTAATGACAAAAATTGATGAGCGATTATTTTTCACTTTAGCTAAACAGCTTGGTGAACATAAGAAAATCTTGGTTGGATTCAGTGGCGGGCTGGATTCTTCAGTTTTGCTGCATTTATTGGTCAATTGGCGTAATCAGCACAATCAGGAAGTTCAACTGAGAGCAATGCATATTCACCACGGTTTAAATCCAAAAGCAGATCAATGGGTTGAACATTGCCAACAGATTTGTGATGACTGGCAAGTGGAATTTTGTTTTGAACGAGTCACGATAGATGCCCGTGAGAAAGGCATTGAAGCTGCTGCTCGTGATGCCAGATATCAGATGTTCAGGCGTGAATTACAAAAAGACGAAATTCTGGTAACTGCTCAACATCTTGATGATCAGGCGGAAACTTTTTTGCTAGCACTAAAGCGTGGTAGCGGTCCGGCAGGCCTCGCTTCTATGCCTCCAGTTGCCGTATTTGTTGATACATTATTGTTTCGCCCACTGCTTGGTTATAGTCGGAGGGAGTTGGAAATATATGCCAGTGAACATCGTCTGAATTGGATTGAAGACGACAGTAATCAGGATGATCGCTATGACAGGAATTTTCTGCGCTTACATGTTATGCCGTTACTGAATCAACGCTGGCCGCATTTCCCACAATCTGTTGCTCGCAGTGCTAGTTTATGTGGTGAGCAGGAGCAGCTTCTGGATGAGTTGTTGAATGAATTTCTGAAAGAGCTGATAACTCAGGATGGTGCTTTAGGTATTTCACCTTTGGAAACGTGCTCAGAAGCTAAACGAAATGCGTTGTTACGCCGTTGGTTTGGTTACCATGGTATGAAAATGCCCTCACGGGAGCAACTTCACAGACTTTGGTATGAGGTGGCTCTTGCTCGCACTGATGCTGAACCCCAGTTACAATTTGGTCAATATAATGTGCGTCGTTATAAGCAAAAACTTTGGTTGGTTCCTCAATTACAATCTTTGAGAGACACTATTCTTGAATGGGATATTTGCAATACGTTGGTATTACCGGATCGCCTGGGAGAATTGAATATTTCTGATTGTGGTATTCAAGTAAGGGCACCTGCTAATAATGAGCGGGTGACTATCCGCTTTGGTGTTCAGGGAAAGATGAGTATTGTGGGTCGCCAACATTCCCGGCACAGTAAAAAATTGTGGCAGGAGTTTGGGGTTGCTCCATGGCTTAGAGAGAGAATTCCATTGCTTTATTACAGCGAACAGCTGATAGCTGCATTAGGTATTTTTATTACCAAAGAAAGCGAAGCGGCAGAAGGGCAGAGAATATTGACAATTAACTGGAATAAAACGTTGTTAAAATAAAGCGTTATAAGCCGCCAGAGGCGGCTGCTGACCGCTGACAAACCTCGTTATTTTTAACGAGGTTTGTTCCTTTCATTATGAATCATAATGCCATCCATTTTCCTCATTAACCCGGTTTAATCCCCCGCCAGGGCGCTATTTTCGCTTCTCCTGCAATAAAATACTCGCTCTCCAGAGATAAAAACAACACAGCATTGCGACCAGCAAGGCTATCTTCTTGATATTTTGGGCTGTTGCCGCCAGTAGACACTGTATTTGCACTTTCTGCAACCCACGAAAACGGGCATAGCGGTGCCCGTGATGTTGCTTCGCATCCGCAAAACTACGCTCTATCGTCTCCTTTCTCCGTTTGTAGAGCTTCTTCCCCCACGGGGTTAATCGGTTTTCTCTGGCCTGCTCTTTACTGGCCTCCCAGACATGGCGGGTTAGCATTTTTCCGCCTTTCGCGTGAGTGCAGGCATCACGCTGCGGACAGCTCTGGCAGAGAGTCGCCGGCGCTTGATAATGCCCGGTATCCCTGATGGTCAGTTGTGGTATAAATCAGGTTTTCGCCCTGCGGGCAGACATAGCAATCTTGCTGCCTGTCATAGGTGACGTGTTTCTTCTGAAAGGTGTTCGGTCCCTTGTTTGGGCGGCGATAACCGATAATGGGCGTCATGCCTAACTGTTCCGTCAGATAACAAACCGGGGCCGTAAAATAGCCCGCATCCAACCCAACCGCGAGGGGATTGAAAGCAAAACGCTCTAACTGACGCGTCAAACATCATTTTAATCAGCATGACCGGATCGATAGCAGGACGGCCATTATTGTGGCAATACAACGGGGCGACTAATTCGCGGATAAATTCGAAATCAATGGCAGCATCGACTTGACGGACCAAATGATTTTTAGGGGCCAGCTCGTCAAGCGAGAGCGTTTCTGGCGGGAAAGTCTGGAGAGGGGGTGTTCTTAACATGGTGGCAAGCTCCGTTGAGTGAACGGAACTTAATTAAAACAAAGTGCCGGATTTATTAAAGTACAACAGTATCTGGGATCATTGCTTTTATCTTCCAGCCGAAAAAACCGAGCTTAGATTTACTTGACCATGAAATTGCGATACTTAAACAAAACTGAGGTTAATTTAAGTATTAAAAATAAGCGCAAATCCTGCTATTTGACGATGATTATCTACTTGAGTCTTTTTGTTTGCAAAGTGAGTTGCCATGATTTGGTTCTGCTCTGTTTGTATTAAAAAGAAACAAACATTATTTTTTCTTAACTATATACTAAAAAAACATAAATATTTATTGACAATTAGTAATAAAGATTTATTATATCGCAAAAGATAAATAATAAGTGTTATCATTTTTATTATCAATTAATTGAAATTGAAATTGAAAACTATGAATTTATTTAATTTATAAATAATTTTTCATAATAGTGAGGTGCTAAGATTTGTGGAGGACTTGAGCCTTCGCGGTGCGAGAATTCAAGTGGTGTTCTATTATTTTGAAATATCATTTAGTAAATAAAGTTTTATTGATAAGAAGTGTTATAATCTGAATGTGATAGGTTATAGTTAAATCAATACGATGAGTGCAACACTAGCTGGTATAGGATTCAATTGATGTCACTCTATTTATAATCTTTCATTAAAGTCAATAACTTCAAGATGACTTTTAAGATACTACTATAATTAGCTAAGATATAAATTTTTTATGTCAATTGATGAATGAATTAAACTACTCTAATAGATATTATTTTAAAATCCATGGTATGTATTAAAAATGAAAATAGAAATTTTTAAAAAAATTTTAGCAGATAGTAAGTGCTGCTCATTCAATCCAAAGAAAAATAAGCTATTTTATAAGGAAAATATGTTTTTCAACGGTTATTTGGTATATTTTCTATTAATGATAACATATGGGATAAAAAATAGCATATTCTTATATATAGATTTTATCATGGCTATAGGATTATTAGTGGCAATAATAAGTATAATAAAAAAAACAACTCAGGAATTTAATTTGCTTTTAATTGATTTTAATAAAGGTAATTATAAAAATCATGAAATTGATATTAAAGAAGTAACGAACTTACACAAAATAATATCTGCGCTTATTTTGATCATTATTATTGCTATGTTGTTGCTCTCTTGTTTTTATATAGTAAGCTTTATGAATTATACATTTTCACTACTAGTTCTTTTATCTGTGTTTATTAGCACATCCATATATTTAATTATAAAAATTTTAGCTAAATAAAAGGAGAATACTTAGAGATGCGTGAATTAAAAGTTCAAGAGTTTGAGTTAGTATCAGGTGCTGCTAGTGATTTTGTCGGTGATATTGCAGATGCCGCGGCAGGAGGCGGAGCAGCAGCGGGAGCAATGGTTGGAAGAGTGGCTGGAGGGGCCGCAGGAACTACAGTTGGCAGCTATGTAGGAGGTGCGGTAGGATCGTTCGCTGGTCCCGGAGGAACAATAGCTGGAGTTGTAATTGGTGGGTCTGTAGGGAGGACTATAGGATCGGTTGCTGGAGGAGCTGGGGGAGGGTATGTTGGTGGTGCAGCTGGGCGAGCTATATCAAACTCTCTAACAGGAGCAGGCCAAACTGGAACTAATTACTGCTGTGGTAGCGGTAGCGGTACTGGTGACGGCTGTTAATTACATGCTGTGATTATAAACTTAAATTTAAAGTAATGTTTATGTATTTATTATGATAAACATTGCTTTTAATAACTAATGTGTTTACGTGACATGGTCAAAATAACCATTTGGCGCACTATTTCCTATAAATTAAAATCCTAATATATATTTAGTAAATAAAAATGAATCCAATTAATAAGCCTATAAAAAAAGAATATTTTTTAGAAAATTACTTTGAAAAAAAACCATGTGTATTCAAAGGTGTGTATGATACTAAATTTATTGATCAACATGAAATAGAAGACATATTCAATCGTTCTGACTTAATGTCGTTTGAAGGCATTAAATTAATGTATAATGGAATTCTAGATAAGTCAGAGTATATTGAGTCGTACTCAGATTTGGGTATTGAAAGACATAGATATATTTATCCCAAGTTGTACGATTACATTAATTCGGGAGCAACACTAGTTGCAAATGGTGTAATTAATGAGCCAAAAATTGATTTTATTTCTAAATATTTTGCATCGCTTACAAATAGCCAGGCTTTTTCTAGCATATATTTAGCTTACGGAGATAAGGGATCTTTTAAATCTCACTGGGATAGTAGAGATATATTTGTTGTTCAATTAACAGGCAAAAAAAGGTGGGTTATTTACGAACCATCCTTTACAGATCCATTATTTATTCACAGGTCTGTAGATATGGAAAATACATATCCCTGCTCCTCTGAGCCATATTCTGATATTGTTTTAGAAGAGGGCGATGTTCTTTATTTGCCTAGAGGTTGGTGGCATAATCCACTACCGATTGGTGAAGAAACAATTCACTTATCTGTTGGAGTTTTTCCTCCGTTTATCCATGATTATTTATCCTGGTTTTTTAACAGAATAACTGACTTTGATATTGGAAGAAAATCATTATCAGGTTCATGGGATGATGCTAAGAACAAAATTAAAGAGCTATCAGAATTTATCGAATTACAGTTAAGTTCAGAAGATATATATAATGAATTTATGCAGTCATTTAATGCAGAAAAAAGAGTAGCATCAAAATTAAATTTAGATTTATTTTGCAATGGAAAAAAACGATTACAATTAAGTGGGAAACATTTGCGGATAAACTCAAACAATAATTTATCTATAAATAGTGGCTATATAATATGTAATGGTACTAAATTATATTTAGATCCAATTAGTCTATCATTATTAAAAATAATCGATGAAAATTATTATATATTGTATGATGATCTAATGTCATATTTTAATAATACAAAACATAAGCAATTAGAAGAACTGATTTATAAACTTAGTTATCAAGATATATTAGAAATTGTAAATGGATGATAAAAAAAATCTTTTTCGTAAAGAAGCCCTAAAAAGTAAATCAGTATCTTTGGCTGGCAGAGTTGTCTTGACCAGCCCATTATTATTAACTATAATGACATACTTTTTTGTTTTTTTTGTATTATTAAGCATAATATTTATTATTTTCTCTGAATATCCTAGAAAAACTTCAGTTAAAGGACAAGTTTACCCCAAAGAAGGGATGTTCAAAGTATATGCAAGCGATACAGGAGTTATTAGTGATATAAAAGTCAGAGATGGGCAATTTGTTAACAAAGGGGATGTTTTAGGTGTAATTTATAAAGCTCAATCTTTAAATGAAAGTACATTGCAAGATAAATTAAAGGAAAAAGTTCTTTTAAAGAAAAAAACAATAATTCAAGAAATGATCAAATTAGAAAAAATTCAAATGAACAAATTAGAATTACTTAATAGTGATATAAGTAATTTAATTTCTCAAAGAGGATATATTAATGAACAGATTTCACTACAAGAGAAAAAACTAAACAAGCTTAAAGATAATATAGTTAAATATAAAGTTTTAAATAAAAAGGGATATGTGTCAGATGAGGATATAAACATTGCTGAAAACAATGAACTAGAACAAGTAATACAACTTAATTCTAGCAAAAAAGAATTAACTATAATAGACAGACTAATAAGTGAGAAAAAAATAGAAATTAGCGATTTTCCATTAAAGAAAATTATAGAAAGTCAGGAGTTCGAAAGAACATTAGTTTCTATTGAACAAGAATTATTACACATAGAAAGTCAAACTGAGTCTATTATTAGAGCTTATACTTCTGGTTTTGTGAGTATGAATAATTTTGAATTGGGATTGCAAGTAAATCAGTCGATATTATTACTTAGCATAAACACTAAAAATCAAAATCTTATTCTTCATTTATATATACCAAGCCAATCTATGGGGTTTGTGAAAAATGGTGATTTAGTTAATATAAGATATTCGGCATATCCGTATCAAAAGTTTGGTGTTTTTAAAGCTAGGATTGTCTCTATAAGTAAATCGGCAATACCTATTCACGAAGTAAAAAGTATCGGAACTGTATTACCTGCGCTAAATATTACAAATGAACCAATTTATTTAATAAAAGCTGAACCAGAAAAAAAATATATGGAAGTTAACGGAGTAAAAAAACCTTTAGATATTGGGATGATATTTGACGCAGATATTTTACATGAAAAAAGAAAATTATATGAGTGGATGTTTGAACCACTCTTTGCAATAACAAAGAAAAGTTAAATAAAATGATAAAAATTGACAGGATTAAATTCTGGTCTTCTCATGAGCTTCCTTGTATTTTACAAACAGAAATAAGTGAGTGCGGATTAGCTTGTCTCGCATCTATTGTTTCTTTTTATGGTTATGAGATTGATTTAAATACACTTAGAAAAAGTTTTTCTATACCTTTGACAGGAACAAATCTAAATGATATCACTAATTATGCTAAAAAATTAAAACTATCTTACAGAGCTATAAGTCTCGATATTGATGAAATAAAAAATATAAAGTTACCATGCCTTTTACATTGGGATTTTAATCATTTTGTAGTATTAAAAAAAGTATCAAAAAATAAAATAACTATTATGGATCCTAGTGTTGGGATAAGACATGTAAGTCATCGAGAATTCTCAAATAGTTTTACCGGTATAGCCGTTGAATTTTGGCCAGATAATGATTTTAAAAAAGAAAGAGAAATAACCAAAGAAAAAATAAAGATTGGAAGTTTTATTAAAAACATTGTTGGAATTAAAAAATCAATTTTTAAAATTTTACTATTAACTTTTGTTTTGGAATTTTTTACTTTAATTAGTCCTTTTTACATGCAGTTAATAATTGATCATGGGATTATTTCAGAAGACAAGGATTTTATTTTATTATTATCATTGGGATTTGGAATATTATTGGCATTCCAGCAAATTGTTAGTGTAGTGCAAACTTTACTTACAACATATATTAGTACTAATTTGAATGTACAATGGAAATCAAATATTTTTACTCATCTAATTTGTCTTCCTATAGCATTCTTTGAAAAAAGGCATTTGGGTGATATAATATCCAGATTTACATCAATTGATAGCATTCAAAGTATTTTAACATCATCTTTTTTTGTATCTGTATGTAATAGTTTGGTATCTGTCATTACTCTTAGTATGATGATTTTCTATAGTTTACAATTAACACTAATATCAGTTATTACTGTGCTTATTTATATAGCAATAAGAGTAATGTGGTATCGTCCGTTAAAAAATGCAACAAGGGAAAATATTACACATGTAGCTAAGCAAAGTTCTAATTTTATGGAAACACTGCGTGGAATAAAAACAATAAAAATTTTTGGTAAGGAAATGTATAGGTATAATGCATGGCTATCTCTATCCATTGATGCTGTTAATTCAAATTTAAAAACACAAAGATTATCCTTAATTTTTTCTTTTTTAAATAAAATGTTATTTGGGGTTCAAAGCATAATTGTAATGTATATAGGCTCCTCTTACATTTTTGATGGGTTTTTCACTACGGGTATTTTAATTTCATTTATAGCATACAAAAGTCAATTTGAATCGAGAGTAATATCTTTAATAGATCAGTTTGCATTATTTAAAATGATGGATTTACACATTGAAAGATTATCAGATATCATTATGAATGAAAAGGAAATAAAAAAAAATGAATCAATAAATTTCCAAGAAATTAACTCAAGCTTTATCGAAGTTAATAATTTACATTTTAAACATGATGCAAATAGCCAATATTTAATAAATGGATTATCTTTCAATGTAGCAGAAGGTGAATCAGTTGCTATCATAGGTCCTTCAGGGTGTGGCAAATCAACATTACTAAATTTAATGATGAGTAATATATTACCTACAAGTGGAGAAATTAGAATTGGGGGAGTTGCTATTGATAAAAATCATACTAAAAGCATTAGAGACATAATAGGATATGTTGCTCAGGATGATGCTTTATTTTCAGGCTCTATAATAGATAATATAACGTTTTTTGATGATAAGCCAAGTATAGATAAGGCTATTAATTGTGCAAAAATAGCAGTAATTCATAATGATATAAAGAAAATGCCTATGGGGTATGAAACATTAATTGGTGATATGGGCAGTGTTTTATCTGGAGGGCAAAAGCAAAGAATATGTTTGGCTAGGGCATTATATAAAGAACCTAAAATTCTATTTTTAGATGAAGCAACGAGCCACCTTGATATTGACAATGAAAAAGAAATTTCATATAATATTAAAAGCTTGAATATTACAAAAGTAATGGTAGCTCACAGAAAAGAGACAATCGAATCTGCAAATAGAGTAATTAATCTAACGCACTAAAAGTGGGAAAAATATTATTTTATATTTTAAGATTAATGTTAACATGTTGAGATATTTTATATCAATATTAATTAATATAAAAATAAAGTTACACATTAATAATGCTAGTTGAAAATTAATACAACATCTTCTATTAAAGAGACTATATGGAATACTCAGATTTTTTTTCTGTCATATCAAAAACTTGCAGTATTAAAAATCTTAATGATAAAATGGATATCTCATTTCAGTTATTAGGATTAGATTCAGTAAGAAAATATTTTATTATTAATGAATTAATTAAGTTTGGTATCAACATTCAATATGATGTTTTTACTTCAGAACTAACTCCACGTGATTTGTATGAAATTGCGTTAGCTGAGTATGAATCTGGAATATCTAATAACACTTCAGTTAAAGTTTTTTCACAGTATAATGATGAGACGATAAACCTAACTTCTGCTCAAATTGGGATATGGTCAGCGATAAAACTATCTGAATACCCTGAGGTTTATTATTGTGTAAAAAAAATAAAAATAGATGGATTTCTAGATAATGTCATTTTTAATGAATCGTTGTCAAAAGTTATTAAAACATGTGACTATTTAAATTGCTTAATAAAAGAAGTAAGTGGTGATTATCCTTTTTTTGTATGCAATAAAAATGAAAATAATATTAATCACGATTTTCATTTTTCAAATGATACAAATAAAGCTCACATCTTCATTAAAAAATCAATTGATTATTTAGCTAATGACTTTAGTATTCCACCTTATAAAAGTTTATTGTTTTCATATAATGAAAATGAGCATGAGTGGATTTTTATAGTAAATCATTTATATTTAGATGGTCATGGGGTTTATCTTTTTATAAAAACAGTATTAGATGAATATGATAATATTTTAAATGGTAAAAATACCACTTTGGAAATTATTCAACCATTGAGTATTTTGGCGAGTGAAAAAAAATATTTTAATTCTAATAAATATATAGAAGATGAAGAATTTTGGTACAGTAAAGTTACAAATTTGATATCTCCTTCTAGAATGGTAAATCGTGACTATTCAGAATCTCTAAATGTACATAAGACTAATAATAAATTAGAAGCTGTACATATTAATAAAATGCTAGAAAAATTTAATCAATATAATGTATCTATATCAGATGTTCTTATAATTCTATTTTCTGTTTTTCTAAGTTTTTACACTAAAAATAGAATAACATTAGGAGTGCCATTATTAGGGCAGATAGTAAACACCGATATTAATGCAATGCCATTATCTATGACAATGAACATACTCCCTGTTTCTTTTGAAATAGACAAGAATGTGTCAGTGAAGGAAAGTGTAATGGAAATGTTAGATTCATTATTCAATTATAAAAAACACTCTTCATTTCGGCATGAAAAAATAAAAAATATAGTTAATGAAAAGAGATTGTTTACGGCTGTTTTAAATTTCATTCCATTCTCAAACGTAATTAATACTGATAAATTAACTTGTGAAATAGAAACAATAAATTCAGGGCCTGTTGAAGATCTTTCAATGACGGTATATTATGATCCTGAAAAAGATATAGATCTATGTCTGGAAGCTAATTATTATATGTATAATGAAAATAAAGTTAATTTTTATTTGGAGGAGTTTAAGTTATTTTTTATATATATGTGTGATTGTGATTTTTCAAATACTAATTTCGACTCCATTGGAAGAAATTTTAGTTACGATATGCCAAAGCTATTAGCGCGATTACCTATTTCAAATGTGAATAATAATATGAATCTATTAATTGATGAAAATTTATTTGAAGATGACTCAGATGCTAGTTTATTAAAAACAGAAAAAATAATTTACGATATTATTAAGGAGGTGTTAAAATTAGATGTGATAGATTTTGATAAAAACCTTTTAGAATTTGGGATCTCCTCGCTTTCTGCAATTTTTCTACTTGAAGAAATAAACAAAAGATTCTCTATTAGAATTACATACAATTTTTTATTAGAAAAAGGAACCATAAGAAATATAGCAAAAAATATCGATTTATTTAAAGGATTGGATGCATTAAGGAAAAAAGTATTTTCTTAAGTTGATGTAAGAAAAATGTCAATTAAAAAATTTAGCCTGAGATGAAAGTTTATCCAAAAAACTCATGCTGACGGTTCTTCTCCTATTTATTGAAATTATGATATAGTGGTAGTGCTATGGCGTGGAATATAAACTAATATTGGTTAGGTTATGATAATTAATTTTTACAGATTATTTTATATAATTAAGCAAGAGTGTTTAATTATCTCATCACTTTGTTTTATAAGAATTTATAAAATAACTTATACACGTTTCATCTTTAAAACAACTAATTTAAATTTATAAAAATAAGTGCTAGGTCTATGTATGATAGATGTTAATTTATATAATTCAGATAATTTATGGCCTGAAAAATTCTGTAAACTTTATCGCTCTCATAATTGTTGGTTAGATAAAAATCTTAACCAAATTTTAGATCAAGTAATCAACCAATATAGTAATAGTATCGCTATAGAATCTGATGATTTAAAAATAACGTATCAACATTTAGGAAGGGAAAGAAACAGATATTCTAATGTTCTTCATAAAATGGGAATTAAAAAAGGTGATCGTATAGTAATTCAACTTCCTAATATACCTGAACTGATAATTTTACTTTTCGCTTGTTTTAAAATAGGTGCGATTCCAGTTTTATGCTTGCCTGCTCATAGGGAATATGAACTAAAATATATTTCTTCTCTTTCTGATGCTGTTTTATATATAGGTGCTGATTTTTATGATGGTTATGATCATCAATCTTTAGCAGATTGCTTTTGTAGCATTAATTCATATAGAAATAAAGCATTGATTGTGGGTAAGTCTCTAAAATATCCAATATTAACTGATGTGCTTATGGATACATCTGAGTCTTTCGATATCTCATATCGGGTTTCTGGTTCTTCTTTGGCTTTATTACAATTGTCCGGTGGTAGCACGGGATTACCTAAATTAATACCAAGAACTCATAATGACTATTTATATAGTGTGTTGCAGAGTAATAAAGTATGTGGCATTACTAATAATGATCGATATTTAGCTTCATTGCCAATTTTACATAACTTCATTTTAAGCTCTCCTGGCGTTTTGGGTGTGTTATCAGCGGGGGGAACTATTGTATTGAAAAAAAACCTTAATGCAAATATACTTTTTTCAGTTATAAAAGAAAAAAAAATAACGTTTACTTCTTTAGTTCCTGCTGTATTGCAAATTTGGTTGCATTATTCAAAAATTAGTTCAATTGATTTATCTTCATTAAGATTTATACAAATTGGTGGGGCAAAATTGCTCCCCGAAATTGCAAAGCAGGTATATACGATATTATCAACGCGATTGCAACAGGTATTTGGTATGGGTGAGGGATTAGTTTGCTATACTAGATTGTCTGATCCTATCGATACTATATTAGAAACGCAGGGGAGGCCAATGTCTGAATTTGATGAGGTTATCTTAGTGGATGAATTTGGAAATCCTGTTTCTGATGGTCAAAAAGGGAGTATTTTAGTTAGAGGCCCTTACACTATACGGAAATATTTTGGCTCTTCAGATGATTGTAATCATTCATTTACAGAAAATGGTTTCTATAAAACAGGTGATACTGCGATTAAAACTAAAGAAGGTAATTTTATTTTTTGTGGAAGAGAAAAAGATGTAGTTAATCGAGGTGGTGAAAAAATTATTGCTCAAGAAATTGAACAATTAGCTCTTCTTCATGAGACTATTAATGATTGTGCACTTGTTGGTTATCCTGATAAATATTTAGGTGAAAAAAGCTGCCTTTTCGTTGTGTGTGGAAATATGAAAACTTCAGAAATGGAAGTATTGAAATTTTTAAATTCATTTTCCATTTCTAAATACAAAATACCTGACAAAGTCATGTTTGTTGATAATTTACCTAAAACAGCTATAAATAAAACAAATAAAAATCTTTTAATGAAATATGTGGTATATTAGATTATAAATTAAGTTTAACTATTAGTGGTTAAAAAAGGGAAATCATGTATAATGATATTAGTTCATGGTCGATAAATACTAGGATAGAATTCCTTAATACAGCTCTAATTCGCATTCTTGCTGAGAGACCAGAATCTACTGCAATTATAGAAGGGAAAGTAGCTTATACCTATCGCCAGCTTTTTATGACTGCTCAGGTTATCTCTAGACAGTTGCATGCCTCTGGTATTCATTCTGGCCATAGGCTAGCATTAGATGCTCCGCGTTCCAGTGAATTGTTTCACGTTGTGGTAGGTTGTTTATTGTCTGGAATTTCTTTTATATACGTACCGGCTATATTAGAAAAACAACAAAAATTACAAATTGCTGCTGATGCCCGTTGTACAGCAATATTTTCTCTTACAGAATCTTTTGAGCATTTAGACGCAAATATTGTTGAATTTGGCAATTTATGGCGATTACCTGAAATTCATTATGAAACAAAGTTAAATTCCTCCTCAGGTGCAGAAGTTTATTGTGTGCGTACTTCGGGTACCACAGGAAAACCAAAGATAGTACCTATTAATGTTAGGCAGCTTGATGCGTTCTTAGAAAATAGTAGTAATGTTCTCACTATTCCTCATTATTTGAATTGGCTGTGGATTCATGATCTTTCGTTTGATTTATCCATTTGGGAACTTCTTGGTTGCTTGACTCATGGTGGGTGTCTGATTATATTGGATGAAAAAAATAAACGCGATCCCTATGCCGCTTGGAATATAATTGAACAATATCGAGTTAACGTATTGATGCTCACCCCCTCTGAATTTCGTTATATTTTTTCTCCATACCAGCCTATGGATATTACAAGATTGTCATTAAATTTAGTGACGTTTTGTGGAGAAAAACTTTCAACAGAAACATTAAGGCCAGTTTATGCTGCAATGAAAGAAAATTGTGTACGATTGATTAATACGTATGGTCCTTCAGAAGCTACAGTATTTTGTTCTGCTCATATTGTGACAGAAACTGATTTTCGATATGACTCAATACCAATAGGTAAGCCTTTTCCCGGCATACATTTTTCCCTTGAAAATCTAGGAAAAGATGGTAGTGGAAACCTATTGTTAAAAGGAAATCAAGTATTTGATGGATATGATGGGCATTCTGTTATTAATAAAGATTATCTAACCGGTGATATTTGCTGTAGTAATGAAGAAGGAGAATATCTTTATATCGGACGTAGTGGTGGATTTCATAAAATAAATGGCTTTCGCGTTGATCTATTAGATATAGAAACATTTCTTCAAACTATTCCTGGAGTCTATGAAGCTATTGTTTGGATTAATTTTACGCAGGAAAATATCCCTTATATCTGCGCTTGCATCAATGCTATACCTGGAATAGTGTTGACTACGCGCAGTTTGAGGATGGAGTGTGTTAAGTTGTCACCATGGTTAAGGCCCACCCGTTACTTGATTATTCATCAAAATGATTGGCCAATGAATGAACGTGGTAAAACAGACCGCTCTGCACTTAGGAGATTGCAAAATGAGCAATAAGAAAATAAGTTTAGATAAATTAGTTGATATAATAGGAATTATTCTAAACGAATCTGATATAAGGCTGGATGATAACTTCGTTGAATTGGGAGGAAATTCAATAATAGCTATACAAATCGCTAAGATTTTAAAAGAAAGCGAAGGTATTGAAATTAATTTGGCCCAGCTATTGGGAGATAAAATTGGTAATGTAAAACTAATTAATATAGCTCAATGACTAAAATGGAATATCACAAATGAAAATACTGGCGATTGGACATACAATGACCCAAGCTGCGTGCCTAAAGGATGTAATTCATCCAAATAAAATGCATTTAGAAGCAATACGATATGCTGGCTATGATCAGTATTGGGTACATCGTGGACTAGCACGGGATATGGCGGCAAAAGCGGCTATTAGTGCTCTTTCTGAAGCTGGTTATCAAACTGAAAATATTGGTTTTATAGTTGCAGGTCAGTCTAATGTACCGGATTTTATTAGTATCGATTTTGCTTGTCAGGTTGGCGCAGAATTGAAATGTAATAACGTTCGAACAGTGAATTTAGTTGAAGGTTGTGGCAGTAGCATCAGTGTTTGGCTCCATGCAGTATCACTGGTTAATTCTCTACTACCAGGTAAAGTTGGTTTGGTAGTCTTAGCTCAACGAGTCAGCGATGTGCATCAAGATCGTTTTAGTCAAATGAATGCCATATTAAGTGATGGGGCAGCTGTTGCAGTAGTTGCCCCTTCAACGGTAGATACTAAACAGCCCTACTTTAGCTACTTATCCGGTGGAGATTTTTCAGATTGCCGTTATGTAGATATGATGCGAATTGAACGAGGTGGAGGTAGTCGGCCTTACGTACCAGAGGAATACGACAGCCGCTATGATAAGCTTGGTTTTGAAAAAATAATGGATATTTATCAGTTTTCAATAGATGAACTTCATCAGTTTTTGGCCTTGCGGGTGGATAACAGCTTAAAAATAATAAATCATGTTATTACTCAGTCTGGAAATAAGTTAAATGCTCCATTCTTACTACATACTTTAGAAGGTAAGCAAAGTATTGAGCATCTTTGTAACAGGCTGGATATTCCAGTATCAAGAAGCAATCTAGGTTTATTATCGGAAATTGGGCATATGGGATGTGCTGACTTACTCATCTCACTTAAACTATTGGTATTAAAAAGAGAAATTAATTTTGGAGATGATATTATAATGAGTTCTATATCAACGGGATTAAAATGGGGGGCATGTCTTTTCAAATATGAGTTAAACTGATCGTGTAGAGTAGAATAAGTAGTGACATAATGTCTATTTTTATTTTTTTATATTAATGGCCGTCCTGCTATCGATCTGGTCATTCTGATTAAAATGATGTTACCCGGCTACTTGTTTGGCGTCCCCAGTGAACGCCGTCTGGTACAGGAAATTCAGGTTAATGTGGCTTACCGCTGGTTTCTGCGCCTCGGACTGACAGAAAAGGTCCCTGATGCCTCAACCCTGAGCCAGAACCGCCGCCGCCGTTTCAATCATACCGAGGTCTTCCAACAGATTTTTGACCACATTGTTGAACAGGCGATAGCCAAAGGATTTGTGGGCGGACACGTACTCTATACCGACAGCACCCACCTGAAAGCTAGTGCCAATCCGCATAAATCGGAGAATGTCATGCGGTCGGTTCCCCCCGGCGCCTATTTTGACGCACTGGATAAAGCCGTCACTCAAGACCGGGCGGCAGCCGGAAAAAAAGCCTGAAGCCAGCCCTAAAGGAACGGCAGAGAAAGACGAAGGTCAGTACCCCCGATCAGGAAAGCGGGTTTATGCACCGGACCAACAAACCCAGGGAGTTCTTTTACCTTGACCACCGTACCGTGGATGGGCAAGTCGGTATTATCATCGATACCTACGCCACACCGGGTAATGTCCACGACAGCCAGCCTTTTATCAAGCGTTTGACGCGTCAGTTAGAGCGTTTTGCTCTCAATCCCCTCGCGGTTGGGTTGGATGCGGACTATTTTACGGCCCGGTTTGTTACCTGACGGAATAGTTAGGCATGACGCCCATTATCGGTTATCGCCGCCCAAACAAGGGACCGAACACCTTTCAGAAGAAACACGTCACCTATGACAGGCAGCAAGATTGCTATGTCTGCCCGCAGGGCGAAAACCTGATTTATACCACAACCGACCGTCAGGGATACCGGCATTATCAAGCGCCGGCGACTCTCTGCCAGAGCTGTCCGCAGCGTGATGCCTGCACTCACGCGAAAGGCGGAAAAATGCTAACCCACTATGTCTGGGAGGCCAGTAAAGAGCAGGCCAGAGAAAACCGATTAACCCCGTGGGGGAAGAAGCTCTACAAACGAAGAAAGGAGACGATAGAGCGTAGTTTTGCGGATGCGAAGCAGCATCACGGGCACCGCTATGCCCGTTTTCGTGGGTTGCAGAAAGTGCAAATACAGTGTCTCCTGGCGGCAACAGCCCAAAATATCAAGAAGATAGCCTTGCTGGTCGCAAAGCTGTGTTGTTTTTATCTCTGGAGAGCGAGTATTTTATTGCAGGAGAAGCGAAAATAGCGCCCTGGCGGGGGATTAAACCGGGTTAATGAGGAAAAATGATTCATAATGAAAGGAACAAACCTCGTTAAAAATAACGAGGTTTGTCAGCGGTCTGAACCACCCGCTATGCGGGTGTTTTTGATTTTCTTATCAGGATTCGGAATGTTCAACAATAACAGTACCAATTTCAGGGTGACTGAAACTGGCGATATGATCCAACCGCAGTTCTTGGGGATTATCTGTTGCTTCGATTATCAGGTATTCAACTTTCTTTCTTAAAATCAAATCACAGGCTTTCCCTTCAATAACTTCACCACCTCGTAATTTTATGTGTAGATGGAGCTGATGTTGGCAAGCCAACTCAAGGTTGTCATAGTCGTCACAGTTAATTGGTTGATATTCAGTATTTATAGACATATTTGCTCACCACTATGGTTAGTGGCGGTTATTGCCGCCTGTGGTTGTTAAAAATTGTAACTCAAAAGCACTATTAATGACTATAGCACAGGAAATCAATCGTGATTAATGAATAACTTTGGTTGTTTCTTCTGAACGGTAAATAAATAAAAGTCTTATTTCACAGCAAGTTCCTGACAAAAGTATTAAAATCGGCTCATATCATTTCGCTACTATTGGGGAACATCCTTAAAAAGGACGGTATTTGCGATATTAAGCTGCAAGGATTTTATGTTCTTTGTGTTACTAATTAAGATGAGTCACAGAGCTCATTATACTGTTTGGAGATAAATGTGAATAAAAAACTTTTAACAGCGTTAGTTGCTGTGGGCGTATCTGCTTTGGTGGGATGTAAAGGTAACTTGGTACAGCAAACGAGTTCACAGCCAGTGGATCAGACATTTCATGGTGTTCTTCCTTGTGCTGATTGTTCTGGTATTGATACCACACTGTTATTGGATGATGATGGTACTTATATTCTGGAACAAACTTATCTTGGTTCTCGTGATGGTGATCAGTCATTCTTTGAATCCGGTCAATGGGCGAAAGATGGAGAAAAAATCCGTCTGGCAAAATCAGATGACCAGAAACATTACTATCTGCCGAAAGATGGAAACCTGGTAATGCTGGATATGGAAGGCAACACAATTGAATCGTCATTCAACTATGAGCTGAAACGGGTAAAACCAGAAAAACTGATGGGTGAATACAGTTACATAGCTGATGCTGCTTCATTCACCGATTGTAGTACAGGTAAGCATTATGACGTGCCGGAAAGTTTGGATTTGGAGCAAGCCTATCATCAAGTTGGCGTAGAAGGTGGAACACCGGTTTATGTTGAAGTTGAAGGCTATTATAGCGTGAGTCCTTCAATGGAGGATGGGCAATTTAATTCTGCCTTGGTTCAGACAGGTAAAATTCATTTCGATAAATCGAAATCTTGTAATATGAAGAAATAATTCTAGCTTCAATATGAATGGTGATAATGGGCCAGAAGAGTAAAACGAGTTCACTTACTGCGTCTTTATGGTCTGACCATTATCACCATACTGCTCAATGAGTTATTGTAATAACTCTAATTAACAACCAAGTTGTTGCTTCAGATAATCAGCAACATTGTTTAGCTTCAATATCTGTTTTTCATCACTGCGACGATATTTATATTCTACTTCGCTGTTATCAAGATTACGGTCACCGATAACGATAGTGTGTGGTACACCAATAAGCTCCATATCGGCAAACATTACGCCTGGGCGCTCTTTACGATCATCGAAAATGACATCAATGCCGTTGGCGCGCAGATCGGCATACAGTTTCTCTGCAACTTCCTTAACACGATATGACTTATGCATATTCATTGGCAGAATAGCGACCTGGAATGGTGCAATTGCATCAGGCCAGATGATACCGCGGTCATCGTGATTTTGTTCAATCGCTGCGGCGACAATACGGGTAACGCCAATACCATAACAACCCATAGTGACGGTCTGATTGTGGCCGTCTTCGCCTTGAACGGTTGCTTTCATTGCATCAGAATACTTGGTGCCAAGTTGGAAGATATGGCCAACTTCAATGCCGCGTTTGATGAGCAATGTTCCTTTACCATCCGGGCTGGTATCACCTTCAACAACATTACGGATATCAGCGACTGTTGGTATTGGTAAATCACGTTCCCAGTTGATCCCGAAATAGTGTTTGTCATCAATATTGGCACCTGCGCCAAAGTCATTCATTACCGCCACACTGCGGTCAATAATAACAGGTATTGGCAGATTGACAGGTCCCAGTGAGCCTGGACCAGCACCTACAATTGCACGAATCTCTTCTTCGGTAGCAAAAGTCAGAGGGCTGGCAACCAAAGATAATTTCTCTGCTTTAATTTCATTAAGTTCATGGTCGCCGCGGACCAGTAAGGCGATCAATTTATGGCCTGTATTTTCTGCTGCATGAACCATCAGAGTCTTAACCGTTTTTTCAACTGGTAGATTGAATTGTTCAACTAGTTCAGCAATTGTTTTTGCATTTGGGGTGTTTACCAGATGCATCTCTTCTGTTGGTGTTGCACGATCATAAGCAGGAGCGACAGCTTCGGCCAATTCAATATTAGCTGCGTAATTGGATTCAGTTGAGAAAACGATATCATCTTCTCCACTGGCCGCCAGAACCTGAAATTCATGGGAAGCACTACCGCCGATAGAACCGGTGTCTGCCAGAACAGCACGGAAATCCAAACCAATACGGGTAAAGATTTTGCTGTAGGCTTCGTACATATTGTCGTAAGTTTCTTGTAGTGATTCTTGGGTAGCATGGAAAGAGTAAGCATCTTTCATTAAGAATTCCCGGGAACGCATTATACCAAAGCGAGGGCGAACTTCGTCCCGGAATTTAGTCTGGATCTGGAATAAAGTCAGCGGTAACTGTTTGTATGAGCTGACTTCATTGCGGATCAGATCAGTAACGACTTCCTCATGAGTTGGACCCAGCACAAAAGGGCGATCCCCCCGGTCAGCAAAACGCAGTAATTCTGGGCCGTACTGTTCCCAGCGACCACTTTCCTGCCATAAATCTGCCGGCTGTACGACGGGCATAGATATTTCAATTGCTCCGGCATTGTTCATCTCTTCACGAACAATTTTCTCAACTTTTTTTAGTACGCGGACACCTGTAGGCATCCAATTATACAGACCTGAAGCGAGCTTACGGATCATGCCCGCACGAAGCATCAGTTTATGACTGACAACCTCTGCATCGGCAGGAGTCTCTTTTAATGTAGAGAGCAGATATTGGCTAGTGCGCATTGTTAGGGTTCCATTAGAGCAGCAAATTGCGTCTGACTGGCAGAAATTTGCCAGCTAATAAAAAAACGAAAATAAGTCTTTAGTCTACCAGCGAGTTTAAAATGCCAAAAGGGCATATACTGATTTTTAAAGGGGTTCAATGGAAAACACTTCAGTCAGTGTGCCACAGATTCTCCAGCGTACATTAAAATTCAGTAAATGAACGGCATATTCTCGATTTTCCTGTTCTCCTCTCCGGTAAGCTGGGCGAGGGTCTTGAGCCAAGACCTGACTGATAAAACGGCGTAAATCTGGGTAAGTATTTTGAACTGAGATGAGCTGTTGTTCGGCGGCAGGTGAAAATATTACTTCCATACTGGCAGAAGGTGTTTCTTGAGCAAAGCCTGCCACCGCGTGTGGCTGACATTCAGCGAAAGGCAGATAAGGCTTGATATCAATAACCGGTGTGCCATCAACTAAATCCAGGCTGCCCAATTCCAGAGTAACACTACCTTTTCTGTATTCAATTCCTTTAAGTTCAATCAGAGACATACCAATTGGATTTGGTCTGAAAGTTGAACGGGTTGCGAATACGCCCATTTTTGCATTGCCGCCTAAACGGGGAGGACGCACCATTGGCTTCCAGCCGCCATTCATTGTTTGATGGAAAATAAAAATAACCCACAGATGACTAAATTGTTCCAAACCACGAACTGCATCTGGCTGATTGTAAGGCGGAAGAAGTATCAATTGCCCACCACCATCTTCAATAAGGCCTGGTTGGCGGGGAACAGAAAATTTTTCTTTATAAGGGGAGTGGATAACCCCTATTTGTGTGAAATGAAAGTCTGTCATTGAGTAATAAGCAGGGCTGAACCTTCACATATTGCTATTTGGTAGCATCCTTGGCCTGATAATATTTCGCACCTATGTAATAAAACTGCATCGGCATCTAAATAAGCAGCCTTAGTTATCATTTGGTTACGTGCCACGGTGAGATTAGCTGGTGGATCCTGTAAAGAACCACGGCATGATTGACCAGAAACAATCCCTAAATCTTTAAATGGAACGCCTAACAGCTCCTCACTCTTGGTATATAACTTTACGGATAGAGAGGAATGCTTTCTTTCTCCAGTTAATGGATTTTTGAGCCTCATATCTGATAACTGGGAAGAATCAGGAAATGTTGTTTGTTGCATTGAGCATCCTGTTATGAACAATGCTAATAAAGAGATAAATAGCCCGCGCATTAATAGATCCTTGAATTTTTACTGTGAGAGTTAAGCGAATAATCAGGTTAACAAAAAAATATCGAAAACATGATGCCATAACAAATCAGGCGGACAATCTGTCCGCCTGATTATTCTAGTATCAATGAGTGTAATATGAAAGATTACCAGCCTTTCACTGCACCACCATTAAAAATTTTATTGGCGGCTTCGTCAACTTCGTCGGATTGATACGCTTTAACGAATTTTTTAACATTTTCCGCATCCTTATTATCTTCACGGCTAACCAGCAGATTTACATATGGAGAATCTTTATTTTCAACAAATAAACCGTCTTTTGCTGGAGTTAGGCCAATCTGGCTGGCATATGTTGTATTAATGATTGCTAGAGCAATTTTTTGATCGTCTAACGAACGTGGCAATTGTGGTGCTTCTAGCTCAACCAATTTTAGATTTTTAGGATTTTCAGCAATATCCAGAATTGTTGGTAATAAACCTATGTTATCTTTCAGTTTGATTAAACCTTGTTTCTGTAGCAGTAATAAAGAACGGCCTAAGTTCGTTGGATCGTTTGGTAGCGCAATTTGTGAACCATCTTGTAATTCATCCAGTGATTTAATTTTCTTGGAATAACCAGCAATTGGATAAATAAAAGAGTTGCCAACAGTGGCCAGTTTGTAACCGCGATCTTTGATTTGTTGATCCATATAAGGTTTGTGCTGGTATGCATTCAGATCAATATCACCTTTACTCAGAGCCTCGTTTGGCAATACAAAATCATTAAAAGTGACCAGTTCTACATCAAGACCGTATTTATCTTTAGCTACTTTTTTTGCAATTTCAGCAACTTCCTGTTCTGCACCAACGATAACGCCTACTTTAATATGGTTTGGATCTTGTTTTTCCTGCCCGCAACCAGCCAGAATTAATGAACCTAAAAGAGCGCTGATAGTTGCGATGGTTCTTAATTTAACAGACATACTTTACCCCTATTGAATACTGATTTATTAGCACCGATAACAGTGCTGCTATTAAAATAATTTTATTATTTGTGTGTTGTGGCTTTAACTAAACGGTCACCACTTAATTGGATTAAGTAAACTAAAATAACCAGTAACACTAATACGGTATTCATTACTGTTGCATTATAGCCGATATAACCATATTGGTAGCCAATCTGGCCTAATCCGCCCGCACCTACAGCACCTCCCATTGCGGAATAACCTACTAACGTAATCAGGGTAATTGTGGCTGCATTGAGCAAACCCGGTAACGCTTCAGGTAATAGAATTTTCTTCACAATTTGGAATGGAGTCGCTCCCATTGCGCGAGCTGCTTCAATTAATCCTGATGGAATTTCCAGTAAAGCATTTTCCACCATACGAGCAATAAATGGTGCAGCCCCTATGGTTAATGGAACAATGGCGGCTTGTAAACCGATAGATGTTCCAACAATTAATCTGGTAAAAGGAATCATCCATACCAGTAAGATAATAAATGGGATAGAACGGAAAATATTCACTATCGCTGAAAGAAAACGATAGAGCTTACTGTTTTCCATAATCTGACCAGGGCGGGTGACATATAACAATACACCTATTGGTAGCCCAATAATAAAGCCAAAGAAACCAGAAACAAAAGTCATTACCAGAGTTTCCCAGACGCCTTTAGCCAATAATAAGATCATTCCTTCAGACATAACCGAGAACCTCTACTTTCACATGATGGTCTTGTAAAAATTTAATTGTTGATTCAACGCCGCCATTTTCACCGTATAATTCCGCTAACATCACACCAAATTTTACTCCACCGGCATAGTCGATTTGGGAACTTAATATATTCATATCAATATTAAAACGACGTACTGCCATCGAAATCAGAGGTGCGTCTACAGACTGACCGGTGAACTCCAGTTTCAATAATGGGCTAAGATCTGGGGCCGGGGTGCTTTGCATTTTTTGCACATAATCTACAGGGATATCCAAATGCAAAGTTGACTGGATAAATGCCTGAGCGATAGGTGTTTTGGGATGAGAAAACACTTCACTGACAATATCCTGTTCAATCAGTTGCCCACCGCTGATAACTGCGACTTGGTCACAGATACGTTTGACCACATCCATTTCATGTGTAATTAACAGAATAGTTAGACCCAGACGGCGATTAATATCTTTCAATAATTCCAGAATAGACCGGGTTGTTGCTGGATCCAGAGCACTGGTTGCTTCATCACATAAAAGTACTTTAGGTGAATTAGCTAAAGCACGGGCAATAGCAACACGTTGTTTCTGTCCACCAGAGAGATTTGCTGGATAAGCATCATGTTTATCTGCAAGGCCAACAAGTTCTAATAACTCGTCTACCCGTTTTTTTATTTCTGCCTTTGGAACATTATCTAATTCTAAAGGTAAGGCTATGTTGCCAAAAACTGTTCTTGAAGACAGCAAATTAAAGTGTTGGAAAATCATGCCAATACGGCGACGCGCATGGGTTAAATCACTATCAGATAGGATAGTCAGATCCTGACCATCAACCAGTATTTGCCCGGAAGTTGGGCGCTCAAGCATATTTACACAGCGAATCAACGTACTTTTGCCTGCACCGGATGAACCGATGACACCGTAAATTTGCCCTTGCGGAACATGCAAACTGATATCTGAAAGTGCGTTGATAGATCGGGCACCCTGCTGGAATATTTTATTGATATGAAAAAGTTTTATCATTTTTATTCTTATTTATTCTTATAAAAATTCGAAAATTGATAGTTTGAACATTTTGAGAAAACAAACCACGAGTTAAATTGGATGTTAAGGTGTCTAGACGTCCAAGTCAACTGGGAATAAATTAATTGCTGCATTCTCATTCATGGCTAAATCATGCGATACTGAGAACTTCTTACATTGCTTGGAGCAATCGGGTGACACAAGGTATTCCTGCCGTATTTTTAGATCGTGACGGAACAATAAATATCGATCATGGTTATGTACACGAAATAGATGATTTTCAATTTATTGATGGTGCCATTGAAACCATGATTGAATTGAAAAAAATGGGGTATGCACTGGTGTTAGTCACAAACCAGTCAGGTATTGCCCGTGGCATTTTTAATGAAGAACAACTCTTGCAACTGACAGAATGGATGGATTGGTCACTGGCAGATCGCGGCGTAGATTTGGATGGCATTTATTATTGTCCCCATCATCCAGATGCGACGGAAGAACAATATAAGAAGAGTTGTGATTGTCGTAAACCACAACCAGGAATGCTGCTGGATGCACAAAAGGAGCTTGGCATTGATATGGCTGCTTCTTATATGGTTGGTGACAAATTGGAAGATATGCAAGCGGCGGTGACGGCGAAAGTTGGTACTAAGGTATTAGTTCGTACAGGTAAACCAATTACAAATGAAGCAGAGCAAACGGCTGATTTGATAATAAATAGCCTTGCAGACTTGCCTAAAGCGATTAGAAGCATTAGAAATTAGGCTTTTTTGTTCTTTATATCACCTGCTTGTTGAAAAAATGCGCGATCAAAAGTTTTTTTAAAATAAACGCTTGCCAGCGCCGAAGAACTCCCTATAATGCGCCACCACTGACCGACACAACGCTGACAAAACGTGTGAGGCCAGGCAGAGTAAAGTGAATAAGCGCTTGACTCTGCGGGCGAAAAGCGTAATATACGCAGCCCGGCTGAACGAGAATATCAATTTTTATTTCAGCCTGCTCTTTAACAATTAATCAGACAATCTGTGTGGGCACTCACAAGACCGTATCACAAAAAAATACGTTTTAAAGTCTTGAAGAGTGAACAACAGTGAATTCATTACGAATGAACAGTCAGTTTCTTTGAGCATCAAGCTTTTAATAGAAGAGTTTGATCATGGCTCAGATTGAACGCTGGCGGCAGGCCTAACACATGCAAGTCGAGCGGTAACAGGAAAGTGCGTGCACTTTCGCTGACGAGCGGCGGACGGGTGAGTAATGTCTGGGGATCTGCCCGAGGGCGGGGGATAACCACTGGAAACGGTGGCTAATACCGCATAATGTCGCGAGACCAAAGTGGGGGACCTGAAAAGGCCTCACGCCCACGGATGAACCCAGATGGGATTAGCTAGTCGGTAGGGTAATGGCCTACCGAGGCGACGATCCCTAGCTGGTCTGAGAGGATGACCAGCCACACTGGGACTGAGACACGGCCCAGACTCCTACGGGAGGCAGCAGTGGGGAATATTGCACAATGGGCGCAAGCCTGATGCAGCCATGCCGCGTGTATGAAGAAGGCCTTCGGGTTGTAAAGTACTTTCAGCGGGGAGGAAGGGTATAACCTGAACAGGGTTGTATTTTGACGTTACCCGCAGAAGAAGCACCGGCTAACTCCGTGCCAGCAGCCGCGGTAATACGGAGGGTGCAAGCGTTAATCGGAATGACTGGGCGTAAAGCGCACGCAGGCGGTCAATTAAGTTAGATGTGAAATCCCCGGGCTTAACCTGGGAACGGCATCTAAGACTGGTTGACTGGAGTCTCGTAGAGGGGGGTAGAATTCCATGTGTAGCGGTGAAATGCGTAGAGATGTGGAGGAATACCGGTGGCGAAGGCGGCCCCCTGGACGAAGACTGACGCTCAGGTGCGAAAGCGTGGGGAGCAAACAGGATTAGATACCCTGGTAGTCCACGCTGTAAACGATGTCGATTTGGAGGTTGTTCCCTAGAGGAGTGGCTTCCGGAGCTAACGCGTTAAATCGACCGCCTGGGGAGTACGGCCGCAAGGTTAAAACTCAAATGAATTGACGGGGGCCCGCACAAGCGGTGGAGCATGTGGTTTAATTCGATGCAACGCGAAGAACCTTACCTACTCTTGACATCCTCAGAATTTGCTGGAGACAGCGAAGTGCCTTAGGGAACTGAGAGACAGGTGCTGCATGGCTGTCGTCAGCTCGTGTTGTGAAATGTTGGGTTAAGTCCCGCAACGAGCGCAACCCTTATCCTTTGTTGCCAGCGCGTGATGGCGGGAACTCAAAGGAGACTGCCGGTGATAAACCGGAGGAAGGTGGGGATGACGTCAAGTCATCATGGCCCTTACGAGTAGGGCTACACACGTGCTACAATGGCGGATACAAAGTGAAGCGAGCTTGCGAGAGTGAGCGGAACACATAAAGTCTGTCGTAGTCCGGATTGGAGTCTGCAACTCGACTCCATGAAGTCGGAATCGCTAGTAATCGTAGATCAGAATGCTACGGTGAATACGTTCCCGGGCCTTGTACACACCGCCCGTCACACCATGGGAGTGGGTTGCAAAAGAAGTCGGTAGCTTAACCTAAGGGAGGGCGCTGACCACTTTGTGATTCATGACTGGGGTGAAGTCGTAACAAGGTAACCGTAGGGGAACCTGCGGTTGGATCACCTCCTTACCTGAGATGCAGTTGAGTGCAGTGCTCACACAGATTGTCTGATGAAAGAACAGAGTAAATTATCGTAACAGGCTTGTAGCTCAGGTGGTTAGAGCGCACCCCTGATAAGGGTGAGGTCGGTGGTTCAAGTCCACTCAGGCCTACCAAATTGACTTGTCCTGGTATTTTTCGAACGCGGCGTGGCTGGCGTTGAACTGTCCGGCGGTTAAGTGAGTTGGTGAGGGTAAACCGGCGATAACGAATTTGTATGGGGCTATAGCTCAGCTGGGAGAGCGCCTGCCTTGCACGCAGGAGGTCAGCGGTTCGATCCCGCTTAGCTCCACCATACTAAAATAATAGTTCAGAGTATATTGGCGACAGTATGCTGTGAATTATTTTGCTCTTTAACAATCTGGAACAAGCTGAAAATTGAATACAGTCAATAACCTCCCCGAGGGGTTATTGATGAGTCTCTCAACAATCCGCAAGCCGAGACAGTTTCGGGTTGTGAGGTTAAGCGACTAAGCGTACACGGTGGATGCCTAGGCAGTCAGAGGCGATGAAGGACGTGCTAATCTGCGAAAAGCGTCGGTAAGCTGATATGAAGCGTAATAACCGGCGATGTCCGAATGGGGAAACCCAGTGCAATCCGTTGCACTATCGCTTGATGAATTCATAGTCAAGCGAGGCGAACCGGGGGAACTGAAACATCTCAGTACCCCGAGGAAAAGAAATCAACCGAGATTCCCCCAGTAGCGGCGAGCGAACGGGGAGCAGCCCAGAGTCTGCATCAGTGAAGGGGTGAGTGGAAGCGTCTGGAAAGTCGCACAGTAAAGGGTGAAAGTCCCGTACACTAAACCCTCTTCACTGTGAGCTCAACGAGTAGGGCGGGACACGTGGTATCCTGTCTGAATATGGGGGGACCATCCTCCAAGGCTAAATACTCCTGACTGACCGATAGTGAACCAGTACCGTGAGGGAAAGGCGAAAAGAACCCCGGCGAGGGGAGTGAAACAGAACCTGAAACCGTGTACGTACAAGCAGTGGGAGCCTTCATTTATGGGGGTGACTGCGTACCTTTTGTATAATGGGTCAGCGACTTATATTCTGTAGCAAGGTTAACCGTTTAGGGGAGCCGCAGGGAAACCGAGTCTTAACTGGGCGCATGAGTTGCAGGGTATAGACCCGAAACCCGGTGATCTAGCCATGGGCAGGTTGAAGGTTGGGTAACACTAACTGGAGGACCGAACCGACTAATGTTGAAAAATTAGCGGATGACTTGTGGCTGGGGGTGAAAGGCCAATCAAACCGGGAGATAGCTGGTTCTCCCCGAAAGCTATTTAGGTAGCGCCTCGTGAATTCATCTTCGGGGGTAGAGCACTGTTTCGGCTAGGGGGCCATCCCGGCTTACCAACCCGATGCAAACTGCGAATACCGAAGAATGGTATCACGGGAGACACACGGCGGGTGCTAACGTCCGTCGTGAAGAGGGAAACAACCCAGACCGCCAGCTAAGGTCCCAAAGTCATGGTTAAGTGGGAAACGAGGTGGGAAGGCTCAGACAGCCAGGATGTTGGCTTAGAAGCAGCCATCATTTAAAGAAAGCGTAATAGCTCACTGGTCGAGTCGGCCTGCGCGGAAGATGTAACGGGGCTAAACCATGCACCGAAGCTGCGGCAGCGACACTAAGGTGTCGTTGGGTAGGGGAGCGTTCTGTAAGCCGTCGAAGGTGTGCTGTGAAGCGCGCTGGAGGTATCAGAAGTGCGAATGCTGACATAAGTAACGATAAAGCGGGTGAAAAACCCGCTCGCCGGAAGACCAAGGGTTCCTGTCCAACGTTAATCGGGGCAGGGTGAGTCGACCCCTAAGGCGAGGCTGAAAAGCGTAGTCGATGGGAAACAGGTTAATATTCCTGTACTGAATGTGACTGCGAAGGGGGGACGGAGAAGGCTAGGCCATCCGGGCGACGGTTGTCCCGGTTTAAGCGTGCAGGTGGGCAGGACAGGCAAATCCGTTCTGCTGTAACACTGAGGCGTGATGACGAACCGCTACGGCGGTGAAGTGGTTGATGCCCGGCTTCCAGGAAAAGCCTCTAAGCATCAGGTGACATTGAATCGTACCCCAAACCGACACAGGTGGTCAGGTAGAGAATACTCAGGCGCTTGAGAGAACTCGGGTGAAGGAACTAGGCAAAATGGTGCCGTAACTTCGGGAGAAGGCACGCTGGCAGCAGGTGAAGGAAGAAACATCCGGAGCCGAAGCCAGTCGCAGAGACCAGCTGGCTGCAACTGTTTATTAAAAACACAGCACTGTGCAAACACGAAAGTGGACGTATACGGTGTGACGCCTGCCCGGTGCTGGAAGGTTAATTGATGGGGTTAGCGCGTAAGCGCGACGCTCTTGATAGAAGCCCCAGTAAACGGCGGCCGTAACTATAACGGTCCTAAGGTAGCGAAATTCCTTGTCGGGTAAGTTCCGACCTGCACGAATGGCGTAATGATGGCCAGGCTGTCTCCACCCGAGACTCAGTGAAATTGAACTCGCTGTGAAGATGCAGTGTACCCGCGGCAAGACGGAAAGACCCCGTGAACCTTTACTATAGCTTGACACTGAACATGGAGCCTTGATGTGTAGGATAGGTGGGAGGCCAGGAAGTGTGGACGCCAGTCTGCATGGAGCCATCCTTGAAATACCACCCTTGAATGTTCGATGTTCTCACCCAGTTCCGTGATCCGGAACGGGGACAGTGTCTGGTGGGTAGTTTGACTGGGGCGGTCTCCTCCCAAAGCGTAACGGAGGAGCACGAAGGTTGGCTAATCACGGTCGGACATCGTGAGGTTAGTGCAAAGGCATAAGCCAGCTTGACTGCGAGAGTGACAGCTCGAGCAGGTACGAAAGTAGGTCTTAGTGATCCGGTGGTTCTGAATGGAAGGGCCATCGCTCAACGGATAAAAGGTACTCCGGGGATAACAGGCTGATACCGCCCAAGAGTTCATATCGACGGCGGTGTTTGGCACCTCGATGTCGGCTCATCACATCCTGGGGCTGAAGTCGGTCCCAAGGGTATGGCTGTTCGCCATTTAAAGTGGTACGCGAGCTGGGTTTAGAACGTCGTGAGACAGTTCGGTCCCTATCTGCCGTGGGCGTTGGAAGATTGAAAGGGGCTGCTCCTAGTACGAGAGGACCGGAGTGGACGCACCGCTGGTGTACGGGTTGTCATGCCAATGGCATAGCCCGGTAGCTAAGTGCGGCAGAGATAACCGCTGAAAGCATCTAAGCGGGAAACTTGCCTTGAGATGAGTCTTCCCTTGACTTTAAGGTCACGGAAGGAACGTTTGAGACGAAGACGTGGATAGGCTGGGTGTGTAAGTGCAGCGATGCATTGAGCTGACCAGTACTAATGAACCGAGCGGCTTAACCTTACAACACCGAAGGTGTTTTGGTGAGAGAGACGAAAAGAATTTTAGCTTGTTGACCGGATTGGTTCTGATGGTGGTGCGAGCTGTTAAAGGCGGGTATCACGGTTGGAATGGAATGAATTTGCCTGGCGGCGATAGCGCGGTGGTCCCACCTGACCCCATGCCGAACTCAGCAGTGAAACGCCGTAGCGCCGATGGTAGTGTGGGGTCTCCCCATGTGAGAGTAGGGAACTGCCAGGCTTTAATTTAGCTTTGTGTGATGAAGAATGACACGGAGTGTAGTGGGTAGACAGTCGGACCAAATCGCTGAGAGTGATTTTAAACGTCGTGTAAAGCGGCGTTCCGAGGGGCGAATGGCAGAAGAGCCGTTCGCAGGCTGCCCTGATAGGCATTGAAATTTTATGTTGTGATAATGACATAGAAGACAAGAAATTCGGTGGTGCGGTAGTTCAGTTGGTTAGAATACCGGCCTGTCACGCCGGGGGTCGCGGGTTCGAGCCCCGTCCGCACCGCCACTTAATTTCTAGAGAAACCCTGAGAGAAATCTCAGGGTTTTTTCTGTTTATAAATATTAAAATCAATAATTCCCTCATTATATTTGATAAAATCAGATGCTTTTAATATTACTTTCTGCATTGAAGAGGTTTTTCACGTGGTAAAGAAAACCTATGCAATAAGATATGTTGCTGGGCAACCTGTTGAACGTGTCTTTCCGATGTCAACCCATCAGCTTGGAAGGTCATTACCTGTAGGTATCCCTTTGATTACTGATACAAATGAGCTTAAGGTTGTTGTATGGAATATCTATAAACAGCAGCGTCCTTCATGGCGAAAGGTTTTGAAGGAGCTGACTAATGAAAGCCAGTTAATTTTATTGCAAGAAGCGCAGACAACCCCTGATTTAGTTGAATTTGTTACTTCAAATTATCTGACAGCTGATCAAGTTCCCGCATTTTTATTGCCTCAACATCCCTCTGGTGTAATGACGCTAGCAACTTCTCACCCTATCTATTGTTGCCCATTGAGAGAGAAAGAGCCTCTGTTACGTTTATCTAAATCAGCTCTCATCACTGTTTATTCTTTACAGGATAATCGCCAGTTGATGGTTATTAATGTGCATGCGATAAATTTCAGTTTTGGTGTGGATGTGTATAGCCGTCAGTTGAATAATATTGGTGCTCATGTTCGTTTACATAATGGCCCAGTAATTATGGCGGGTGACTTTAATGCATGGAGTAAGCAACGGTTAAATGCTCTTAAGCGTTTTACCGGACATTTACATCTTAAAGAAGTCTCTTTTGCTGATGACTGTCGAACAATTGTATTTGGAAGACCTTTAGATTTTATTTTTTATCGAGAGTTAAATGTAGCTAATGCTATAGTTATGCCTACGGATGCTTCTGATCATAATCCTCTTATTGCAAATTTTTATTAATATTTTTTTAAAAGTATGTTTGTCTATTTTTTATGAAAGATCATTGTTTTATTTTTTCATTTAATTTATTGAAAGTAAATACAATTAATTGTTTGTTATCTATAAGTGGATTTATATTTCAGAAATAAAAAATTATTCTTGTTGAAGTAATATATATCATTATTCTAATTTATAAAATAATTCCCACTTCCTAACAAATAGAAATGATATTAAAATATTAGTTATATCATGCTGAGATTAATGAAAATAAATGCCAGATTATTCTGGCATTTATTAGGATAAATTATTTAATTTGATGAGTTTGGGACATGTTTTTCTTTATGTTCAAGAAATAGGTAATTGACAACAAGGCTATCCATGCAGCTCCCACAATTAATGCAATACGGGTTTTCTCAAAATAGCCCAGTAATACAATAATAAATACCATAAAAATAATTGTTAATATTGGCGCTATTGGCCACATAGGAACAGGGAATTTTAGTGTTTTAATTTCTTCTTTACTCATTTTGCGGCGCATAGCAACCTGAGAAAGTAGGATCATCAGCCATACCCACACAGTGGCAAATGTTGCGATAGAAGCAATGATAACGAAAATTTCATTCGGCAGCAGATAGTTAAGAACCACGCCAATCAGCAGGACGGCTGACATGACTACCACCGTCATCCACGGTACGCCATTACTGCTCAACTTGGTGAATGATTTAGGTGCTTGTCCTTCTTGGGCCATGCCATACATCATGCGGCCGGCACCAAAAATATCGCTGTTAATCGCAGAAACTGCGGCAGTAATAACTACAATGTTAAGGATATTAGCCGCAGAATTGATACCTAAGCTGGAAAAAATCTGTACGAACGGACTCCCTTCCTGACCAATTTGATTCCACGGATAGATACACATCAGAATAAACAGAGTCAATACGTAGAACAGCAAAATACGGAAAGGAACCGCATTAATTGCTTTTGGAATAGTTTTTTCAGGATTTTTAGCTTCGCTGGCCGTGATACCAATGACTTCAATACCACCAAAAGCAAACATCACAATGGCAAGCGAAGCTATTACACCACTGATGCCATTAGGCATAAAACCGCCATATTCCCAGAGACTGGAAATACCGGTTACATGGTCTGTTTCTTGACCGAATCCATATATCATGATAGCCATGCCGCCGATAATCATAGCAATAATTGCGGTAACTTTCACAATAGACAGCCAGAATTCCATTTCACCAAAAATCTTCACATGGCAAAGATTAATTGCGCCAATGAAGCAGACAATACTCAGAACCCAGATCCACTGTTCCACATGAGGAAACCAGAGCTTCATATAAAAGCCGAATGCAGTAACGTCAGCCAGGCAGACAATTAGCATTTCGAATATATAATTCCATCCGGTTAGAAATCCAGCCAAAGGGCCGAGGTAATGGCTGGCATAGTGTGAAAAAGAACCGACTACTGGGTGGTGAACAGCCATTTCACCTAATGCACGCATCACCATAAATACGGCTGCCCCGCCGATTAAATAGGCGAGTAATACGGCTGGGCCAGCTTGCTGGATAGCAGCTGCGGAACCATAGAACAGCCCTGTGCCTATTGCGGAACCTAATGCCATAAAGCGGATATGCCGCCCGGTTAGACCCCGTTTCAGCTGAGTTTCATTATTCTGCATTATTTATTCCTGTCACTTTCTCAGTGCTAGATATATTTTAAGCACACAATGCCCCGACAAGCTCCATATTAGCCGAGCGAAGCAAACCCTGTACCTTACCATAAAGATTGATGTCCGCGGGATAGATATCTGTAATAATGCATTCCTATCTAATGAAACCAGAGATTTTTATGTTTTACCCGATTAACGAAATATTCCAGACATTGCAGGGAGAAGGTTTTTTTACGGGAGTCCCGGCAATTTTTATTCGTCTGCAAGGGTGTCCAGTCGGTTGTAGCTGGTGTGATACTAAACACACCTGGGAGAAAGAAACGGAAAAGCAGCGAATGCTGGAGACAATCTTACTGAAGACGAGTGAAAGCGATGAATGGGGTGAAGCATCACCTAAGCAAATTGCAGCACTGTTTGTTCGACAGGGATATACCGCGCGTCATGTTGTTATTACTGGTGGTGAGCCTTGCCTTTATGATCTTACTCCTCTGACTGAAGAGCTAGAAAGCCTTGGCTATCAATGCCAGATAGAAACCAGTGGTACGTATCATGTTAAATGTTCTTCTGCCACTTGGGTGACAGTTTCGCCAAAAGTTAAAATGCGTGGTGGTTATCAGGTATTGCAGCAAGCTTTGCAAAGAGCTAATGAAATAAAACATCCAGTTGCACGTGAAAGAGACATTGAAGCACTGGATGAGTTATTAGCGACATTGGATCACAACTCATCGCGTATTATTGCATTGCAACCGATTAGTCAGAAAGAAGACGCTACCCGTTTATGTATTGAAACTTGTATTGCGCGCAATTGGCGGCTTTCTATGCAAACACATAAGTATTTGAATATTGCCTGAGAGACTACTGCACTGGAGGTTTCCTGGTGCAGTAATTTGTTTCATTTTCCGCGGAAAATACATCCTGCGCTACAGGTCTCTTTCACCATAACGGCACTGAGTTGTGGAACTGAGGGCTTTACTTTAGCCCAAATCCAGGATGCCAGTACTTCGCTGGTTGGGTTTTCCAGCCCAGGGATATCATTCAGGTAGTGGTGATCTAGCTGTTCCCAAACGGGTTTAAATACAGTTTTTAGATCAGCAAAGTCCATAATCCAACCACTATGAGGATCGACCTCCCCGGTAATTTCCAGCCGAACCATAAATGAGTGCCCATGCAGGCGTCCGCATTTATGGCCTTCTGGAACATGTGGCAGATGGTGGGCGGCTTCAAACTGAAAATCTTTAAAAATCGTTGTATTCATAGTGGTTCTCCCTGACTTCAAAAAACCCGCTATTCTACCCGATCTTCTGAATTAAACCCGGTTTTTTCCTTTTTTTGCAATTGCTCTTATTAACTGTTTTATAGATATATTAAATCTGTAAATATGGTTAGGCGTTTTGGTTATTTGATATTGCGATAGTTTCTTTAAATAGTGGCAAGTCGCTGAGATAACCTTACTAGCACCCCCTATTTATTTTCTTTACTAAAGATAACAGACATTGGTAATCGTAAAGGGCCGCACAGGATAATGAGCATAAAACCACCTTCAATTTCACTTCTGCCGGTTTCGCCTGAACAGCTAGCGCGTTTGCAATCGGCAATTGGGGATTTTTCACCGAATCAGTTAGCCTGGCTGTCTGGTTATTTTTGGGGAATGATGAATCAACAGCCAAAGGTTCAGTCCGTGTCTCCAGCGATTCCGACACAGGAGACGATTACATTAATTTCAGCTTCACAAACAGGTAATGCCCGTCGTTTAGCTGAACAGCTTCGTGATGATCTGTTGGCAGAGAAACTCAATGTTAATCTGTTTAATGCCGGTGATTATAAATTCAAACAAATTGCTCAAGAGAAAATGCTCATCATTGTCGCTTCTACGCAAGGTGAAGGAGAACCAGCCGAAGAAGCGATTGCATTATATAAATATCTCTATTCTAAAAAGGCACCGAAGCTGAGTGATACTGAGTTTGCTGTTTTTGGTCTGGGCGATACTTCTTATGAGAAATTCTGTCAGGCAGGAAAAGATGTTGATAATCGTCTGAATGAATTGGGGGCTCAACGGCTTCTGGATCGTGTTGATAGTGATGTGGAATATCAGGAGGCTGCGGTTCAGTGGCGTAAGCGATTAACTGAAATCTTGAAACAGCGTATTCCTGTGCAGACAAATACGGCGATTACTTCTGTACAGAGCGAATCGGTACATGAAATTTTTTCAACTCCGTATACTAAGCAGGCACCATTGACAGCGGCCTTAGCGACCCGTCAGAAAATAACGGGTCGTGGCTCTGATAAAGATGTTCGCCATATTGAAATCGATCTGGGAGATTCAGGTCTGCGTTATCAACCGGGTGATGCTTTGGGTGTCTGGTTTAAAAATGATCCGGCTCTGGTGGATGAATTGTTGAATCTACTCTGGTTGGAAGGAACAGAACAGGTTGAAGTTAATGGTCAGAAATTACCATTAAGGGAAGTATTGATCAGCCATGTTGAGCTAACTCAAAACACTAGCTTGATTGTAGAAAAATATGCGGTGCTGGCAAAAAATGAAAAATTACTGTCTCTGATTGCCGATAAACAGGCATTACAGCAATACGCTCACAATAAACCTATTGCCGATATGGTAAGAGAGGCTGCTTCTCAGCCAGAAGCTCAACAGTTTATTGATTTATTGCGGCCTCTAACGCCAAGGCTTTATTCAATTTCTTCCTCTCTGGCTGAAGTAGAAAATGAAGTTCATATTACAGTCGGTGTTGTCCGGTATGAAATTGATGGTCGAGCCCGCACAGGTGGTGCATCCGGCTATTTGGCAGATCGCTTACAGGAAGAGGACGATATTCGTATTTTTATCGAGCATAACGACAATTTCCGCTTGCCTGCCGATCCGCAAACACCTGTCATCATGATTGGGCCGGGAACCGGAATTGCGCCATTCCGGGCATTTATGCAGCAAAGAGATGCCGATGGTGCTGCGGGGAAAAATTGGCTGTTCTTTGGTAATCCACATTTTACGGAAGATTTTCTCTATCAAGTGGAGTGGCAGCGTTATGTCAAAGATGGCCTGTTGACTCGTATTGATCTGGCATGGTCCCGTGATCAGCAGCATAAAGTTTATATTCAGGACAAATTGCGTGAACAGGGCGAAGAAGTGTGGCGTTGGATCAAGGAAGGGGCACATCTGTATGTATGTGGTGATGCAAACCGCATGGCGAAAGATGTGGAACATGCGTTGCTGGATATTATTTCTGAGTATGGTGCCATGGATACCGATCAGGCAGACGAATTCTTAAGTGAACTGCGCCTTGAGCGCCGTTATCAGAGGGATGTGTACTAATGAGTGATAAACAACATGGTCCTTTAATTGTCGAAGGTAAACTGGCTGATAGTGAGCGTATGAAGCAGGCGAGTAACTTCCTGCGAGGTACAATTAGTGAAGATTTAACGAATGGCTTAACGGGAGGTTTTACAGGGGATAATTTCCTGCTGATTCGCTTTCATGGCATGTATCAGCAGGATGATCGTGATATCCGTGCTGAGCGGGCAGAGCAGAAACTGGAACCACGCCATGCGATGATGTTGCGTTGTCGTCTTCCGGGCGGTGTTATTACACCGCAGCAATGGTTGGGTATTGATAAGTTTGCTGAAGAGAACACTCTGTATGGCAGTATTCGGTTGACTAACCGTCAGACATTTCAGTTTCATGGCATTTTGAAAGGGGATGTCAAACCTGCACATCAATTACTGAATCAGGTTGGTCTGGATTCGCTTGCGACGGCGAATGACGTTAACCGAAATGTGCTTTGTACCTCGAATCCTATTCAATCCGAGCTGCATCAGCAAGCCTACGAATGGGCGAAGAAAATTTCAGAACATTTGCTGCCACGCACCCGAGCTTATGCTGAACTCTGGCTGGATAAAGAAAAAGTCGCTACTACTGATGAAGAGCCGATTCTTGGTGCTACTTATTTGCCTCGTAAATTTAAAACCACGGTTGTTATCCCTCCCCAGAATGATGTTGATCTACATGCCAACGATCTGAACTTTATTGCTATTGCAGAAGGTGGCAAGTTGGTTGGTTTTAACGTGCTGGTGGGGGGGGGGTTGGCAATGACTCACGGTGATAAAAATACGTATCCACGTATGGCGAGTGAATTTGGTTATATTCCGCTTGAGCACACATTGGCGATTGCTGAATCTGTGGTGACCACTCAGCGTGACTGGGGTAACCGGACCGAGCGTAAAAACGCTAAAACCAAGTATACGTTGGAGCGGGTTGGCGTTGATACCTTTAAAGAGGAAGTGGAAAAACGTGCGGGCGTGAAATTTGAAGCAATCCGGCCTTATGAATTTACTGGCCGTGGTGATCAAGTTGGCTGGCTGAAAGGAATCGATGATAAATGGCATTTGACGCTGTTTATTGAGAATGGCCGCCTTTTGGACTATCCGGGCAGGCCACTGAAAAGTGGTATTGCCGAAATTGCAAAAATCCACAAAGGGGATTTTCGCCTGACAGCCAACCAAAACTTAATTATTGCTGGTATTCCTGAAAGTGAAAAACAACGAATTGAAACTATCGCTCGAGAACATGGGCTGATTGATGATAAAACCACAGTTCAACGTGAAAACTCAATGGCTTGTGTCTCTTTCCCTACCTGCCCGTTAGCAATGGCTGAAGCTGAACGTTTCTTACCGGAGTTTGTCACTCATGTTGAACAACTGATGAATAAACATGGTCTTGGTGATGAACATATTGTCTTGCGGGTGACGGGTTGCCCGAATGGCTGTGGTAGAGCTATGTTGGCGGAAGTGGGGTTGGTGGGTAAAGCGCTTGATCGCTATAACCTCCATCTTGGCGGCAACCGGATCGGCACCCGTATTCCTCGAATGTATCAAGAAAATATCAGTTCTAAAGCGATCTTATCCATCATGGATGAACTTATCGGGCGCTGGGCGATAGGGCGACGGCCAAATGAAGGGTTCGGTGATTTCCTGATCCGCATGGATATTATCAAGCCGGTACTGGATTCAGCCCGTGATTTTTATGATTGGCAGGAGGCGGTATGAGCCAACTCAGCGTATCACAATTGGTTGGGGTAGCGGCAGAACAGCAGGAGACATCACTGGCTGAAATTAATCAGCGACTTGAAATTATGGATGCTCATCAGCGGGTAAATTGGGCGTTGGAGAATTTGCCGGGGGAGTTTGTTCTTTCTTCCAGTTTTGGCATTCAGGCGGCGGTATGCCTTCATTTAGTGATACAGGAATACCCGGATATTCCTGTCATTCTTACTGATACCGGCTATTTGTTTCCTGAAACTTATCAATTCATAGATAAATTAACAACGCAACTGAAACTGAATCTGCAAGTATTCAGTGCTGAACACTCTCCAGCCTGGCAAGAAGCTCGTTATGGAAAATTGTGGGAACACGGTGTAGAGGGAATTGAACGCTACAATCAAATTAATAAAGTCGAACCAATGAATCGTGCTTTGAAAAATCTGAATGCGCAAAGCTGGTTTGCTGGTTTACGCCGCCAGCAATCTGAAAGCCGATCAAAATTACCGGTTTTGTCTGTACAGCGTGGCGTATTTAAGATCTTGCCGATTATTGACTGGGATAACAAACGTGTGCATCAATATCTGACAAAGCATGGGTTGGAATATCATCCATTATGGGAACAGGGTTATCTCTCTGTTGGTGATATCCATACAACTCAAAAATGGGAACCGGGCATGAGTGAAGAACAAACCCGTTTCTTTGGCTTAAAGCGAGAATGCGGGTTACATGAAAATTAAAAAACCGGATATTTCCTGAGTGGGATCGATGATAAAGCCCTCGTTTTGTTTTAGGGCGAGGGTGATTATTAATATAAATAGTCTGAAAAACAATTTAGTTCTTTGTGCAATAGATTTCTACGCGTGTTTCATTCGTTCATTTAAAGTTTCAATGATGAACGTGTTCACCGAAATCTGATGCTCGGCTGCTGCACAATGTAATTGTTCTCCACAATGGAAAAAACTGCACCAACCCTATTCTAGAAAGGTCACCTATATTCCATTACAGAACAAATAATTCCTTTTTGTCATTTCATAACCTTACCACCGACTCATATATTCATTCGAAACAGTTTCATTACCTATAAATATTTCACTGGATACAAAGGGCAATTGTGGATTACTTACCGATATTTGTTGAGTTAAAAGGGCGGCTTGTATTACTTGTCGGTGGTGGAGGTGTGGCCGCACGTAAGGCGACTCTACTACTACGGGCAGGTGCATTATTACAGGTTGTAACGCCTGAATTATGCTCTGAATTACAACAGCGTTATCAAGCTGGTGAACTGGAATGGTATAAGAGAGAATTCCAGTCTGAATATCTTGATGGTATTTTTCTGGTGATTGCGGCGACTGATGATCACATTCTGAATCATCGGGTTTTTACCGAAGCGGATAAGCGCGGTATTTTGGTCAATGTCGTTGATGATCAATCTCATTGCTCATTTATTTTTCCATCAATTATCGATCGCTCTCCTGTTTTAGTGGCGGTTTCATCAGCAGGAAAAGCGCCGGTATTGGCGCGTTTAATACGGGAAAAACTGGAAGCGTTACTGCCTTCCAGTCTTGGTGCAATGGCGAAAATTGCCGGGAATTGGCGTGAGAGGGTGAGACAGCGATTAACTTCCATGCGCCAGCGTCGTTCTTTTTGGGAACAGGCTTTTAATGGCCGTTTCGCTATGTTGGTTGCAAGTGGTCAAATCCAACAGGCGGAAGAGCAGCTTGAGCAACAACTAGAACAGCCTGGTTCACTGGGAGAATTGGCTCTGGTTGGTGCAGGCCCAGGCGATCCGGGATTACTGACATTGAGAGGATTACAGGTTATTCAGCAGGCTGATGTGGTGCTTTATGATCATCTGGTCAGCAGCGAAGTGCTGGATCTGGTTCGCCGGGATGCAGATAAAATTTGCGTTGGTAAAAAAGCGGGTAATCACTCGGTTTCTCAGGAAGAAACTAACCAATTGATAGTGAAATTTGCCAGACAAGGGAAAAAAGTGGTTCGCCTTAAAGGCGGTGATCCCTTTATCTTTGGTCGTGGTGGTGAGGAGTTACAGGTTGCGGCATCAGCAGGTATTCCTTTTCAAGTCGTACCGGGAATTACCGCCGCTATTGGAGCGGCTGCTTACGCGGGAATTCCGCTGACTCACCGGGAGCACTCGCAGAGTATCACTTTTATTACAGGTCATTGCCGGGAAAATGGTAATGATTTGGATTGGCAGGCTTTGGCCAAAGGCAATCAGACTCTGGCGATTTATATGGGGACGGTGAAATCCGCCTTGATAAGTCATCAATTAATTTTACATGGGCGGGCGAAAGATACACCCGTAGCTGTTATCGGTTGTGGCACTCGTCCAGAGCAGCAAGTGTTGACAGGCACTTTGCTGGAACTGGAACAGTTAGCACAGCAGGCACCGTCACCGGCGTTACTGGTGGTGGGGGAGGTGGCCCAACTCCACCATCAGATAGCTTGGTTTGGGCAACAACCTATTGCCAAAATAAGCCGTCCGGCAGTAGTCGATTTTGCATAAGGAGTGGTAATGGACGAGAAAAGATTGACACACTTGCAGCAACTTGAAGCTGAAAGTATCCATATTATACGGGAAGTGGCCGCAGAGTTTGAAAACCCAGTGATGCTTTACTCTATTGGTAAAGACTCTTCGGTCATGCTTCATCTTGCACGCAAGGCGTTCTATCCGGGAACCTTACCATTTCCTTTGCTGCATGTGGATACGGGCTGGAAATTCCGCGAAATGTACGAGTTTCGTGATCGTACCGCCAAGAATTACGGTTTTGAACTACTGGTGTATCGCAACCCACAAGGGGAAGCGATAGGAATAAACCCATTTGTGCATGGTAGCGCCAAACATACCGACATCATGAAAACGGAAGGGTTAAAACAGGCACTGGATAAATATGGTTTTGATGTGGCTTTCGGTGGTGCCCGGCGTGATGAAGAAAAATCACGAGCCAAAGAGCGTATTTATTCATTCCGTGATCGCTCACATCGTTGGGATCCTAAAAACCAGCGTCCTGAATTGTGGCGTAATTACAACGGTCAGATTAACAAAGGTGAAAGCATTCGCGTATTCCCGCTTTCCAACTGGACTGAACTGGATGTTTGGCAATACATCTACCTAGAACAAATTGATATCGTTCCTCTCTATCTTGCCAAACCGCGTCCGGTAATAGAGCGTGATGGCACGCTGATTATGGTTGACGACGACCGGATCGATTTGAAACCTGGCGAAGTTATCAGTCAACGCAAGGTTCGTTTTCGTACTCTTGGCTGCTGGCCGCTGACGGGGGCCGTGAGATCTGATGCTGAAACATTGCCGGAAATTATTGAAGAGATGCTGATATCCACGACAAGTGAACGGCAAGGGCGGCTGATTGACAGTGATCAATCTGCTTCTATGGAACTGAAAAAACGTCAGGGTTATTTCTAAGGAGAACAGCCATGCCTGCACTTGCACAAAATGAAGCTATTGCTGATCAAATTAAACAACAGGGTGGTGTGGAGGCCTATCTGCATGCTCAACAGGATAAGGGATTATTGCGTTTCCTGACTTGTGGCAGCGTGGATGATGGTAAAAGTACCCTGATTGGTCGTCTGTTACATGATACCCGTCAGATCTACGAAGATCAGCTTTCAACATTGCAGAATGACAGTAAACGAATTGGTACTCAGGGTGAAAAATTGGATTTGGCTTTGCTGGTGGATGGTCTCGCCGCAGAACGCGAACAAGGCATCACCATTGATGTAGCTTATCGCTATTTTTCCACCGAAAAACGCAAATTTATTATTGCCGACACGCCGGGACATGAACAGTACACGCGTAATATGGCGACAGGTGCATCGACCTGTGATCTTTCAATTCTGTTGATTGATGCCCGTAAAGGTGTTCAGGAGCAGACCCGCCGTCACAGTTTTATCAGTACATTGCTGGGGATCCGCCACTTGGTGGTTGCTGTAAATAAAATGGATCTGATGGGATACAGGCAGGAGGTTTTTGACCTGATCAAACAAGATTATTTGAACTTTGCCGCTCAGTTGCCGACAGACTTGAAAATTTATTTTGTTCCTATCTCTGCGCTTGATGGCGATAACATTGTCACCAGAAGTACCAATATGGTCTGGTATGAAGGACCAGCGTTGTTGGATATTCTTGAAACCGCAGATGTAAAGAAAGAAGCTTCGAAGCAGTTACTGCGTTTCCCGGTACAGTATGTCAGCCGGCCTGATCTCGATTTTCGTGGTTACAGCGGTACACTTTCATCAGGGATTTTACGCAAAGGGCAGAAAATTAAAGTCATGCCATCTGGTATAACCTCGCAAGTAGAGCGGATCGTGACTTTTGATGGTGATTTGGATTTTGCTGTCCCTGGTGAAGCCATTACTGTGGTGCTGAAAGATGACATTGATATCAGCCGGGGCGATCTCCTGATTTCTACTGATGATGAGATGCTGGTTACCCGACATGCGTTGGTGGATGTTGTGTGGATGTCTGAACAGCCTTTGGTGCAGGGACAAAATCTTGATATCAAAGTGGCGGGTAAAAAGAGCCGTGGGAAAGTTGAGAATATCCAGTATCAGGTGGATATTACGAACCTGACACAACGGGTGGCCGTTGATTTATCATTGAATGCCATCGGGTCAGTGGAGTTTTCTTTTGAAGAGCCATTAATGCTCGATAGTTATCAGCAAAATAGTGACACTGGCGGCATTATCTTTATTGATCGGCTGACTAATGTCACGGTTGGTGCTGGTTTGGTGCGTGAAATTCAGACAGATGTTTATGAAGGACCAAAAGAATTCAGTGAATTTGAACTGGAGTTGAACCGGTTGATTCGCCGCCATTTCCCCCATTGGGGAGCCAGAGATTTACTGGGAGGTAAATAAATTGGCAGAAGGAATTGAAAATTTGGCGTTAGAAAATGTTGTCTGGCATACACATCAACTGACCAGAGAGCGACGGGAAGCTGAAAATGGGCATCCCGCATTGGTTATTTGGTTCACTGGCTTATCTGGTTCAGGTAAATCCACGGTGGCTGGGGCCTTAGAGCAGGCCCTGTTTCAACGGGGAATAAAAACGTATCTGCTTGATGGTGATAACTTGCGTCATGGTCTTTGCTGTGATTTAGGTTTCTCAGAACCGGACAGACAAGAGAATATCCGCCGTGTGGGTGAAGTTGCCAATCTGATGGTGGAGGCGGGTTTAGTCGTATTGACTGCTTTTATTTCTCCTCATAAAGCAGAGAGGCAAAAGGTTCGTGAATTGCTGGAACCGGGGCAATTTATTGAAGTTTTTGTCGATACACCGTTGGAAATTTGCGAATCCCGTGATCCTAAAGGGTTGTATAAAAAAGCCCGTGCGGGTGAAATCCGTCATTTCACGGGAATTGATTCAGTCTATGAAATTCCCGATAACCCGGAAATTTATCTTTTAGGTCAACAACCCGTTGAAGCATCTGTGGAACAGTTGCTGGCGGAACTGAAAAAAGGCGGAATTATACGTTCAAGTCTTAATAACGTATAACATCAACATAAGCACATTATTGAATCTTCAGTGATGTGCTTATGTCATAGCTTTATTCTTAACTATTTTTCCCCCATCCTGTTTTGTGGTAGTAGCGTCGCTCTTTGAGTTATGGGATGATTGACGGATATTTCAGGGGGCGGAAATGGGTAAGCTGACGCTACTATTATTGATTTTACTCGGATGGTTACAGTATTCACTGTGGCTTGGTAAAAACGGTATTCATGATTATGTACGGGTTAAGAATGATGTTGTTATGGAAGAAAGCAAAAACAGCAAACTTAAAGTGCGTAACGATCAGTTATCGGCGGAAATTGACGATCTTACTGGCGGGCAGGAAGCGATTGAAGAGCGATCCCGTAATGAATTGGGCATGATCAAACCAGGTGAAACTTTCTATCGTTTAGTTACTGATAAATCTAAAGAAAACACTTCACGTCCCTCGACTCCAAATAAAACTCAATAATTAAAATGAACGATCTATTATGGCATTCCTGTGCTGATATTCTTGCTTTGGTACCCGCCGCAGGCATTGGTAGCCGAATGAATTCGGATTGCCCAAAGCAATATCTGCCTATTGCCGGAAAAACTGTTATTGAACATACTCTGGCTGCATTACTTGTTCATCCCTGCATTCAACGCGTTGTGGTTGTTTTAAATCCGGCTGATACACAGTTTCAATCTCTTGAGGTTGCATCAAATCCGCGCATTACGACGGTAATCGGTGGGAAGCAGCGGGCAGATTCTGTATTGGCTGGTTTAAATTATTTGGCTAATTTGGCCGGGAATGATAATCGCTGGGTTTTAGTGCATGATGCGGCCCGCCCTTGTTTACACCGTGACGATCTTGAACGTTTGCTACAATTGGCAGAAACGGATGAACAGGGAAATATGGCATGTGGTGGTATTCTGGCATCTCCGGCCAGCGATACGATGAAACGTGGACGTGTTGGTCAGGTTATTGACCATACGGTAGAGCGGCAAGATCTCTGGCATGCGTTAACACCGCAGTTTTTTCCACTAATGTTACTGAGGGATAGCTTATCAAAAGCACTGTCACAACACGCTAATATCACTGACGAAGCTTCTGCACTGGAATATTGTGGCTATCAACCGGTATTGGTTAACGGGCGTTCTGACAATATAAAAGTTACGCGCCCCGAGGATTTGGTATTGGCAGAATTTTATCTGTCCAGAAAATGAAGGAACAGACATCATGAGAATCGGACACGGTTTCGATGTGCATAAATTTGGTGGTGAAGGGCCGATTATTATCGGTGGTGTTCGTATCCCTTATGAACAAGGGCTATTGGCGCACTCCGATGGTGATGTTGCTCTCCATGCAGCGACTGACGCCTTGCTAGGGGCGGCGGCATTAGGTGATATCGGAAAATTGTTTCCGGATACTGATCCGGCATTTAAAGGTGTGGATAGCCGTAAGTTATTGCGTGAAGCTTATCGTCGTATCAGAGAAAAGGGTTATCGGATCGGTAATTTGGATATTACGATTATTGCTCAGGCACCAAAAATGCTGCCGCATGTCCCACAAATGAGAGTCAATCTGGCGGAAGATCTGCAATGCCACATTGATGATATCAATGTTAAAGCGACAACGACCGAAAAATTGGGATTTGTTGGGCGTAAAGAAGGCATTGCTTGCGAAGCGGTGGCCTTGCTGGTTAAGGAATAATTGATGGCATTAGCTGAATTAAATTGGCTGTATGGGCAACCGGAAGCGACGGGGATATTAAAAGCTTCACCGGAAGATTTTATCGTCCGCGAAGATTTAGGCTTTTCTCCTGATGGGGAAGGTGAGCACTTGATGGTGCATATCCGTAAAACGGGTTGTAATACCCAATTTGTTGCAGATAACCTTGCCCGTTTCGCTGGTATACCGCCTAGATCGGTCAGTTATGCCGGTTTAAAAGACCGTAACGCAGTAACAGAACAATGGTTTTGCTTACACTTACCGGGTAAACAGGATCCTGATTTTACATCGTTTCAGCTTGAAGGATGTGAGGTTTTGGCGACAGATCGTCAGAAACGTAAACTGCGCATTGGAGCACTGAAAGGAAATTCATTTACTCTGATCTTGCGGGAAATCAGTCATCACCAGTTTGTTGAAAACAGATTACAACTGATTCAACAAGGTGGGGTTGCTAACTATTTTGGTGAACAGCGTTTTGGGCGGGATGGACAAAATCTGATTCAGGCGCAACGCTGGGCGGATAATGAAATCCGGGTAAAAGAGAGAAATAAACGCAGCTTTTATCTTTCAGCCAGTCGCAGTGCTATGTTTAATGCGGTAGCGAGTGCGCGGATTGCTCTTGAACAACAACAGCAGGTCATTAATGGTGACGCCTTACAATTAACGGGGCGTGGTAGTTGGTTTGTTGCTGACGAAGCCGAGTTGCCTTTATTACAGCAGCGGGTCATCGACGGAGAGCTACAGATAACCGCGCCACTGCCAGGCAGTGGTGAATTGGGAACACGGCATCAATCTGCGAATTTTGAACGGCAATATTTACAGCCTTACGAATCACTGTGGGAACTTATCAAACGGGAAAGAGTGGATTGCACCCGTAGGGCTATTCTGGTTCGGCCTCAGGATCTGTGTTGGGAATGGTCGGATAATAGCACGGTAAAGATCAGTTTCTGGTTGCCTGCCGGCAGTTTTGCGACCAGTGTGGTCAGGGAAATCATCAATCAGGATCAAAATAATGTTACGAATATTGCTGAGTAATGATGACGGTGTAACTGCACCAGGTATTCAGGTTTTAGCGTCAGCATTGCGAGAAAGCTATCATGTACAGATTGTTGCGCCTGATCGTAACCGGAGCGGCTCCTCTAATGCATTGACACTTGATCGTTCATTAAGAATTCATACGCTGGCGAATGGGGATATCTCGGTATTGGATGGCACACCAACAGATTGTGTTTATCTCGGTGTTAATCGTTTAGTCCTTCCGTGCCCGGAAATTGTTATTTCTGGTATTAACTGTGGGCCCAACCTGGGGGATGATGTGATTTATTCCGGTACTGTTGCTGCCGCGATGGAAGGCCGCCACTTGGGTTTGCCGGCATTGGCCATTTCACTTGATGGGCAATCGCATTACGAAACGGCGGCAGAAATCACATGTCGTTTGCTGCAAATGTTACAAACAACGCCTTTGAGAGCGGGTAATATTCTGAATGTGAATGTGCCTGATCTGCCTCTTGAGCAAATTAAAGGTTTTCGGGTGACGCGTTGTGGTAGCCGTCATGCAGCGGAAGAAGTCTACTCTATGCAAGACCCGAAAGGAAACATGCTTTACTGGCTGGGGCCGCCAGGAGATAAACATGATGCAGGGCCTGAAACAGATTTTGCGGCTGTAGAACAGGGATATGTCTCTATTACGCCATTGCAGGTCGATCTGACTGCGTATAAAGCGCAGGGGTTAGTCAGAGACTGGTTAGCTAAAGCTAAGGTTGATGGAGAATGCTAAGTCGGGCAATGAAAAATTTGCTGACACAATTACGCCAGCAGGGAATAGAAGATGAACGTTTACTGGCAGCCATTTCCGCTGTGCCCAGGGAGCGTTTTGTCGATGAAGCACTGGCACATAAAGCGTATGAAAATACGGCTTTGCCTATTGGTCATGGGCAAACGATTTCTCAGCCTTATATTGTCGCCCGTATGACTGAACTGCTTCAGTTAACACCTAATGCTAAAGTATTGGAAATTGGTACAGGCTCTGGTTACCAGACGGCGATATTAGCTCATTTGGTCAAACATGTTTTTTCGGTAGAACGGATAAAAGGTTTGCAGTGGCAGGCTAAACGCAGATTGAAACAGCTTGATTTACATAATGTCTCAACCCGTCATGGGGATGGTTGGCAAGGATGGCCATCACGTGGGTTATTTGATGCTATTATTGTGACCGCAGCTCCGCCGTATATTCCACAAGAACTGATGTTCCAGCTTGCTGATGGTGGTGTTATGGTTTTGCCCGTTGGTGAACAGACACAAATTCTTAAATCTGTGAAACGTCATGGCAATGGTTTTCATAGTGAAGTGATCGAAGCTGTACGTTTTGTGCCTCTTGTGCAAGGGGAACTGGCTTAAATTCGTAGTCTATTGCAACTATTTTTCAATTAATGGTTATATTTGCTTTAATAAGCGAAATTATTTTTGTTTTGAAATTTTTGTGGTTATGTATAACCTTTAAGAGTTATTGATTTTTACGCTTATTATTTGCCGATATGGGGGAAGAAAGTATGAATTCGGGAAGCCCAATGAAGAAAATACAGCGGATTGTAATTTGTTCATTGATGGGAATCTGGTTAGTCGGTTGTACAAATCCGCCAACTCGCCCAGCGCCTATCACCAGTATTAATCAGGAACAAAGCAGGGGTATCAGTCGTCCGGTAATCTCTTCAGACAGCTCTGCTATATCTACACCAATGCCATCTTCGCCTTCATCAATGAGTGCTAGCGGCAGCAATTCACAAGGGAGAATTATTTATAACCGTGATTATGAAAGTATTCCTAAAGGTAGCTATAACGGCAACACTTATACCGTAAGGCACGGTGATACTCTGTTTTATATTGCTTGGATCACGGGGAGTGATTTTCGTGATCTTGCGAGCAAAAATAATATTTCAGAACCTTATGGCCTGACGGTGGGACAGACTTTGAAGACCGGCAGCGGCGGGATGTTAACCACTTATAGCCATAATCAAATTCAAACAACGCTGGTTGATTCTCAATCAACTAATGCGTATCCTGCAAATTCCGGAAAACAGAAAAGTGTAAAAATGTTGCCACAGGCAACTACGTCAACCGTAAACAATACGTATGTAAAATCACCGACGACAACTGCAAGCAGTGGAAACAGCGCTGTCAGCAGTTGGATGTGGCCAGCTGAGGGCAAAGTGATTGAAAATTTCTCTGATACCCAAGGGGGTAACAAAGGGGTTGATATTGCTGGTAGCAGTGGTCAGTCAGTATTCGCAACAGCAGGTGGTCGAGTTGTCTACGCCGGAAGCGCCTTACGTGGATATGGAAATCTGATAATTATAAAACATAACGATGACTACCTGAGTGCCTATGCTCATAACGATACAATGCTGGTTCGTGAGCAACAAGATATTAAGGCGGGGCAAAAAATTGCCACTATGGGTAGCACGGGTACCAGTTCTGTAAGATTACACTTTGAAATTCGTTACAAGGGAAAATCCGTAAACCCGCTGCGTTATCTTCCGCAGCGATAAACTGGGCAGAATGCTGAATTCTGCCTGCATTATCATGGGTAGGGGCAGCTTATGAGCCAAAATACGCTGAAAGTTAACGAGTTGTATGATGATGCGGATTTAGATGAAAGTGGTATTGTTGACGACTTCGATGAGAAATTATTAAAGAATGATGAGGATAACCTAACTGATCTTGAGAATGATTTAGATGTATTGCAGGGTATGAACCAGCGGGTTCTTGATGCGACACAGCTTTATCTTGGCGAGATTGGTTTTTCTCCGTTGTTGACCGCGGAAGAAGAGGTTTTTTTCGCCAGGCGGGCATTACGTGGTGATGTTCTGGCCCGCCAGAGAATGATCGAGAGTAACCTGCGATTGGTTGTCAAAATCTCCCGTCGTTACAGTAACAGGGGGTTAGCGCTTCTTGATTTGATTGAAGAAGGCAATCTCGGTCTTATCCGTGCTGTTGAGAAATTTGACCCGGAACGTGGATTCAGGTTTTCTACCTATGCAACATGGTGGATTCGACAAACTATTGAACGGGCGATTATGAATCAAACCCGCACTATTCGGTTGCCAATCCATATTGTTAAGGAGCTCAACGTCTATTTGCGTACAGCAAGAGAACTCGCCCATAAATTAGATCATGAACCTAGCCCGGAAGAGATAGCAGAACAACTGGATAAATCGGTTGATGATGTAAGCCGCATGTTGCGGTTAAATGAGCGTATCATTTCGGTTGATACACCTATTAGTAGCGATTCCGATAAAGCATTATTGGACGTTTTATCTGATGAGAATGAAACAGGGCCGGAGGGAACAACGCAGGAAGATGATATGAAAAAGAGTATCGTCAAGTGGTTGTTTGAGTTGAATTCGAAACAACGTGAAGTATTAGCGCGTCGCTTTGGTCTTTTGGGATATGAAGCTGAAACGCTGGAAGATGTAGGAAAAGAGATCGGCTTAACAAGGGAAAGAGTGCGTCAGATCCAAGTCGAAGGTTTGCGGCGTTTGAAAGATATTATGCAAACCCAGGGTTTGAATATTGAAGCCTTGTTCCGTACTTAATTGTTGAGTAGTTTAACTACTTGGGTTCTGAAGAACTGTTGTCCGTGTTTTTGTGTTGTTGGTGCTTAGCAAGTTCTTCAGTACCCGGTAAAATTATCCTAGCCCTGTCTGGGATGATGGTGAATCTTAATCAAGGACTTTTAATGACTCCTTTTTCGGGAGTAAGTTCATCACTCCCGCTAGTATTACAGCCGTAGAAACCAAAAATCCGTGTTTCTTCTGATGTTCGCGACTCAGAGAAACCGCATGAATTAAGCTCTTCTATCCGTGGACCTTCTGAAGTACGGCTGTAGTACTAGGTAATTCCATACCAAACCACAGAGGGTTTTAAAGTCTCATTGTGACTTGCAAAAGCGTTGCGTATTGCGCGGCGATTGAGTATGATAATCGTACCGAGCAGCACTGTTCAGCAGACGGATATGATTAAGAATTTTAAACATAAAGGGTTGAAAAAGTTTTTCGAAACAGGTTCTACAGCCGGTATCAATGGCATGCAAGCTCCAAAGATTGCTACCCGTCTTGAGGTGTTGAATAGAGCTGTAAAAATTGAAGATGTAGATATCCCTGGCTTTTTCTTACACCCACTTGCAGGAAACCGGAATGGTGTGTGGTCTATTACTGTGACAGGGAATTGGCGAATTACCTTTGAGTTGTATGATGGTGATGTCTACATTGTGAACTATGAGGATTACCACTAATGGCTATGATGTATAACCCCCCGCACCCCGGAATATTGGTTAAAGAGGCTATGGAAGCTCTGAATTTGAGCGCTAGAAGTTTGTCTAAGGCACTGAGTGTAGCACCATCAACTGTGCAACGCTTGGTTGTTGGCAAGTCTGATGTTTCGCCAGAAATGGCACTGAAATTGTCTGCCGTTATTGGCAGTTCACCTCAAGTTTGGATGGGAATGCAGGTGGATTACGATTTATGGCAGGCAAAACAGCATATTGATGTATCTCACCTTCATCGATTGCAAATAGCTTGATTAATAATTTCAATGCTCCTAATTTTGAACCACCTCAATTGATTTGTCATTGGTTTAAAGGTGAGAATAAGCTCACCTTTTTTAATCAATGTTATATTCAAATTACAGGAACACCGCTATGGAATTTAAAATCGCTATCTGGATGTTGAATCAGTTCAGCTTCAACATGACCAAAATAGTTCACCCGCTCAGTAATATCTTCATTAGCCATAGATTGAGCCAGAGCAAGATAATCTTGGTAATGGCGAGCTTCAGAGCGAAGTAGCGAGATATAAAATTTACTCAATTCTTCATCAAGATGAGGTGCCAGTTTGGCAAAACGCTCACAAGAACGCGCTTCAATATAAGCGCCGATAATCAGTTTATCCACCAGAGTATAAGGCTCGTGGTTGATGATATGGTTAAACATTCCTTTGGCATAACGGCTGGCGCTGATACTTTCATAGCGAATATTGCGTGCATCCATGATCTCCAGCACCTGATAGAAGTGATGTAACTCTTCTTTGATCAGCAATACCATCTTATCGATCAGATCTTGACTGTATGGTGAATCAGCTTTGGCGGTGATCTGTTTGGTCGCCTGGTTTTGACCTTTTAATGAATTGAGATCGCCAATTTTCTTGTAGGCAAAATCTTCATAAGGCTTAAACCATGCCAGCAGTGTATCTGCACTTTGCTGATCTACAGCATACTTACGGATCAAATACATTGCGCTCTGTGCTGCTTTTAGTTCACATAACAGATGATCCCGTAGAAGCACAGGTAAATTTTCAGGCTGTTTTGCTTTATCTACCCACAAATCCGGAGTTTCACATTGCAAAAAACGGGATATTGGTTGTAAAAGGCTTTTATCAAACACGTTCTTACACCATATCTTTTAGCCGATAAATCCATTCTAATGCTTGACGCGGAGTCAGTGAGTCTGGATTGAGATTTTCCAATGCTTCAACTGCCGGTGAGGTTTCTTCTGTTAATAGCGCAAGTTGCGGTGTATCTACATGACTTGCCGTTGCATTGTTAGACAGCGATTCCAGCTCTTTAAGTTTCTGGCGCGCCCGTTTAATCACTTCGCGTGGCACGCCTGCGAGGGAAGCCACAGCCAGTCCATAACTCTTACTGGCTGCACCCTCTTGTACACTGTGCATAAATGCGATGGTATCCCCATGTTCTACCGCATCCAGATGAATATTAACTACTCCTTCAAGTTTTTCCGGCAACGTGGTCAGCTCAAAATAGTGAGTGGCAAACAGAGTCATTGCTTTAATACGGTTTGCCAGATTTTCTGCACATGCCCATGCCAGAGAAAGACCATCGTAGGTTGATGTTCCTCTGCCAATTTCATCCATCAATACCAAGCTTTGTTCGGTCGCATTGTGCAGGATATTGGCAGTTTCTGTCATTTCCACCATAAAGGTTGAACGGCCGGATGCCAGATCATCGGAAGCACCCACACGGGTAAATATGCGATCAACCGGGCCGATGACGGCTTTTTCAGCAGGCACAAAGCTGCCGATATAAGCCAGAAGTGTAATGAGGGCTGCCTGACGCATATAGGTACTTTTACCGCCCATATTTGGACCGGTAATAATCAGCAAACGTCGCTGTAAGGATAAAGAGAGCGGGTTGGAGATAAATGGCTCACGCAGAACTTGCTCAACGACCGGGTGACGTCCACCGGTGATTTGAATTCCCGGTTTATCACTCAATGTTGGGCAAATATAATTCAGGGTTTCAGCACGTTCTGCCAGGTTTGCCAGTACATCAAGTTCAGCCAGTGCTTCGGCACTGGTTTGTAATTCGGCCAGGTGAGGCAGCAACAGATCAAATAATTCTTCGTAAAGCGCTTTCTCTATTGCCAGAGACTTCCCTTTAGAAGTCAGAACCTTATCTTCATATTCTTTTAGTTCAGGGATGATATAACGTTCTGCATTTTTCAGTGTCTGGCGGCGAACATAATGAATGGGCACCAGATGGCTTTGCCCACGACTGACTTGAATATAGTAGCCGTGAACACCATTAAAGCCGACTTTCAGAGTATCAATGCCCAGTTTTTCACGTTCGCGGATTTCCAGTTGTTCCAGATAGTTACTGGCACCATCAGCCAATGCACGCCACTCATCCAACTCGCTGTTATAACCGGGTGCGATCACGCCACCATCCCGAACTAATACTGGTGGTGTTTCTACAATCGCTTTTTCAAGCAATTCCTGTAATTCATCAAACCTACCAATATTTCGCTGTAATTGCTTGATATAGGGGGAGTCCGAAGAGTCCATAATCTGATGGATATCCGGTAATTGCTGGAATGCATGGCGCATTCTTGCCAGGTCCCGAGGTCGGGCAGAGCGTAGAGCCAGACGGGCTAACACACGTTCCAGATCACCGATTTGCAGTAAAAATGGCTGCAACTCCAACCCCATATCCTGCAAGGTCGCAATGGCCTGCTGACGGTTTTCCAATATCTGGCGATCCCTGACAGGGGCATGCAACCAGCGCTTCAACATTCGGCTACCCATTGGAGTTACACACAGATCAAGAACAGAGGCGAGGGTATTATCTGTACTGCCAGACAGGTTTTGTGTCAGCTCCAGATTACGGCGGGTTGCCGCATCCATAATAACCGTATTTTGCTGACGTTCCACCGTGATGCCACGGATGTGAGGCAACGCTGTGCGCTGAGTATCTTTGACGTATTGCAACAGGCAACCTGCGGCACGCAGAGCGAGGGTTGCTTTTTCCACACCAAAACCGACCAGATCACGGGTACCAAATTGCAGATTAAGTTGCTGCTTTGCTGTATCCAGCTCAAATTCCCATAAAGGGCGGCGGCGCAGGCCATGATAATTTTCAATCAAAGCCATGTGCTCAAAACTTTCAGGATAGAGCAATTCAACAGGGCGGCTACGTTGCAATTCGGCTGACATCGTTTCCTGTTCTGCGGTTTCGGATATTTGGAAACGACCGGATGTTAAATCCAGCGTGGCATAGCCAAATCCCTGGTTATCGTGCCAGATAGCTGCGAGCAGATTATCTTGCCGTTCCTGCAATAAAGCTTCATCTGTCACGGTACCGGGGGTAACGATGCGAACGACTTTACGCTCAACCGGGCCTTTGCTGGTGGCAGGATCACCAACTTGTTCACAGATAGCGACTGATTCGCCTAATTGAACCAGTTTAGCTAAATAGTTTTCTACTGCATGATGTGGCACGCCCGCCATTGGAATAGGATTACCAGCCGATTGGCCTCGCTTGGTCAGCGAAATATCCAGCAATTTTGAGGCTTTTTTAGCATCGTCATAAAAGAGTTCATAGAAATCCCCCATTCTATAAAACAGCAGGATATCGGGATGCTGCGCTTTAAGACGGAGATATTGCTGCATCATGGGCGTGTGGGTATCAAAAGTTTCTGTGTTAATCATGCAGTTGTCTTAGTTAAGTTTGTGAATCAATTCTTCCGTTATGGTATCGCACCAAGCTTTAAACTTACACAGGTAAAATCTGGAAGTCATTCGCAAATTGGACTGGATAAATTGTAAGGATCTGAATAGATCGGAAATAAGGGTCGATATTTTGCGGGGGTGCTACAAAATTAAAAGCAAAATCCTCGTTACGTACCACTGGCCCGATGCAATTCAGTGGATGTTTTCCTTAAATGCATCGGGCCAGAAGATTACGTACGTCCTGTGCGAAGCTAGTTTTTTCCAGATTATTTGATCACAGAAGCGTCGATCAAGGTGATACCACCGATGAGAGCCCAGGTGGTCCACGATGATGTAGTTGATGAAGTAGTTTGCCAGAGATGCCAGAGTGCCTTATCAAGACCAAGCACAAAGACTTCAATCCGCCCGTCTGAATTCTTCGCTACCGTTGGAGCACTAGCTATTATACCTGTGAATGAAGTCCAATTAGACCACGGGCCGTTGTGATAAACTTGCCAGGTGCGCCAGAGCGTGTTATCAGCGCCGCGTGCAAAGACCTCAAGTCGACCAGCGATATTCTTCACCGCCGCCGGGGCGCTAGTGATCACACCATCCAAACATTGCCAGTTTGACCACGAAACGGAATCAGAGCTGATCTGTGAGATGTGCCGGAGTGTGCTATCAGCACCGCACGCAAAGACTTGGAGCCGATCATCGCAGGTGTCGATAACCACCGGGTCGCTAGTAATTATGCCTTTTAGTGACTGCCAACTTGACCACTGATCCGTGTGGGGAGTCGTTTGCCAGATGTGCCAGAGAGCGTTATCGGGGCCACGTGCAAAGACTTCAAGCCGGCCATCGGCGTTGATATGTGCGGCTGGATTACTGGTGAGTGTGCCACCTAGAGATTTCCAGCTTGACCACGAATTGGTATGGGCTGCGGTTTGCCAGATGTGCCAGAGAGCGTTATCGGTGCCGCGTGCAAAGATTTCAAGTCGGCCGTCAGAGTTGATACATATCTCAGGATTGCTGGTGATCCCACCATACAGCGGTTGCCAGCTTGACCAAGTATTGGTATCAGCGGCGGTTTGCCAGTTGTGCCAGAGTGCATTATCCGTACCACGTACGAATACTTCCAATCGACCGTCCGCATTACGATGAACAGCGGGTTTGCTAGTCACTATTCCGTTAAATTTGCTCCAGCCAGCCCAAGAAGAGTTTGGTAGCGGCATTGTTTGCCAATTGTGCCACACTGCGTTGTCAGCGCTTACACCGAAAACCTCAAGTCGATTATCGGCATTGTTTGCTACTGAGACAATTCCAGATAACGCTATCGCAGAGTTCTCGATTTCTACCTCACCTGCAACATATGCTTCGGTATTATCTGGACTTGGCGTTTTAATAGGTTCTTTTTTCATATGTATATTCTCTTTAAAAATAATTTTTCGGATTCAAAAAAATAATCATTTAATGAGAGGGATATTAAGTTTTATATATTGATGCTTTCACTAGTCTCCTATGTTATTATCAACAAACTAAATGGCGGGTGTTTTTTGTTAATTCCTGACCTGTAAGGTGTTAAATAGATATGGTTTTTAATTATGTGATGACATATTTTACATGTTGCTTTTTCATGTAATTATTTAAGTTAAATCAATTTTAAATTAACTGTTTTTTATTTAAAATCTTCCATTGTTTTCTATCTTTAAATATATTTTACTCATTGTTTTTTAATTTTATTTAAAATATTTTATTGAATCATTATTAAAGCACACAATTCATCATCTGGCTATTGAGAAACGCAGATCCTGATTTAATCATGTACCTCAAAGAGGTTATTCTGTTTGAAGTTGTTTTCTAGACATATTCGACTAAGAGTCTGCTTCAGGTAGACAAAAATATGTCCTTGTCTCAACGATAATATGCAAGTTCGAATCCGAACCAGGATTGTGTATCGAATATTCATATACAGGATCTTAAGAATTAAGTCGTTCAAAACACGCATCCAATGTTTTGTTTTTAGACGACTTTCTTTGCGGTGTTTTGAATGCATTCTGGGATAAATAGGTTTTGGCTTTTTCCAGCCAAAAACACGTTTCCGACCATGCCCTTTGGAGGAGATTTTCTATTATGGGTTTTAACCAGATCTCCGTATTTTGGGCCGCTTTAAGCAGTGAAACCGCTGGGAATAATCGCCTTGCCAGCGAGCGTCTGAGCAACAACGCTAATAAGCTCAGCCAGATAAGCCCCGTGACCAACGTTTCTTTTCGTGTCGTAAACCGGTGCCAGTTCGTGTGTGATTTGAGTTCTTTAAACAACAGTTCTATTTGCCAGCGGCAACGATAAATATCCATGATGTCATTGGCTGTAAATTCCTCGACTGATAAGTTAGTCAGCCAGAGACAGAAACGTTTTTCTTCAGCAAACCAACGGCGGATCAGGCGAAACTCATAGCCATTACGCCGACAAATCAGATCCAACACCTCAGAACGATTCGTTCTGCGTGTCACGGATTTCAGGGGCTTATCGGACAGCTTCGATAAGATTTTTCCCTGACCATTGCGTGCCCTGATTATTTGGGGATTAAGCGATTTACCGCCCCGCACAATAAACGAACCGCCTGAGCGTGAGAGTTGTTCAAAATACTCAAAATCGACATAACCGGCATCCGCTAATAATAATTGGTCATGCAATGTTGCCGGAATAGGCAGGTGAGTCCGCTCAGAGGCGGTATCTGCAGTAACAGCCATTTTCACGGGAGACTGGGTTAATAATGACAAGGTCATGTGACATTCCACTGCCGCTGCGGTTGCCTGAAATCGACAAGGAAAAACATCAGCCAGTGCCGAATGGACTTTAAATGAACTGCCATCCTGTAAAATAACATTTTGAAATTTGGCGAGTTTTTTGGGCAGGACGAGGTGCTTTTCAGCCCATTGTGCCATGGCAAACCTGACCAATATTTTGACAAATTCAACAAAAGCCGCTTTCCGTAGCTGATTATAAAAAGGACGGTAGCTAACGTGTTGTTTTTCATCGGGGCACAGGCCATTAAATTTTTGGTGTAGCTGAGCTATAGACGTCACTTTCCCCGAACTGAGCGCTGTGATAAGACTGAGAATAAGCGTATGAGGCTCGATATTTCTCACGCGCTGAATAAACCCGCAGCGAAGCGCCATTTTTTGCAAAGAAACGTCACTGAAGAATTGCATTAATTGGTGTTTTATAGCGATAATCGTCACAGGCTTCATCCGTGGTTTTGGTATTAGTTTGGCGACGATTATCAGATCATAAATGAAGCCTTTTTTCTATCTAAAATATACAGTTACTGCTTAAGAGCCTGTATATGATCGAATATTAGATTTTTACTGGCAAATTAGGTAACACTGGCCCGATGAAGCGCAGTGAATATTTTCCTTAGCGTATCGGGCCAGAAGGTGATGTTCGTTTTGTGCAAAGCTGGACTCATTCCAGATTATTTAATTGCTGAAGCATCGATTAAGTTGCCATTGAGGGATACCCAAGCGGACCACGATGATGTGGTTTGCCTGGTGTTCCAAAGAGCGTTATCGGTGCCACGCGCAAAGACTTCTAGCCGACCATCGGCGTCTTCCACCGCCGTTGGCGCACTGGTGATCACGCCATTTAACAAGGCCCAGTTAGACCACGGACCGGAATGGGATACCGTTTGCCAGATGTGGTAGAGTGCGTTATTGGTGCCGCGTGCAAAAACTTCAAGCCGGCCATCGGAATTCTTCGCTACCGCAGGGGCGCTAGTGATCACGCCATTCAACGAGGTCCAGTTGGACCATGGACCGGAATGGGGAGCGGTTTGCCAGATGTGGTAGAGTGCGTTATTGGTGCCGCGTGCAAACACTTCAAGTCGACCATCAGCGGTACCGATGACTACAGGATCGCTAGTGATTACACCGCCGAGTGATTCCCAACTTGACCACTGGTTGGAATCAGGAGCGGTTTGCCAGATGTGGTAGAGTGCGTTATCGGTACCACGCGCAAAGACTTCAAGCCGACCGTCTGAGTTGATATGAACTGCGGGGTTGCTGGTGATCACGCCGTTCAAAGATTGCCAATTTGACCACGGACCGGAATGAGCGGCAGTTTGTGAGGTATGCCAGAGAGCGTTATCGGTGCCACGCGCAAAAACGTCGAGTCGGCCATCGGTGTTGACATATACCGCCGGGTTACTAGTAATTGTCCCCCCTAAAGATTGCCAGTTTGACCAACCGGCATTGGCGGAGGTTTGCCAGATATTCCAGAGCGCATTATCTGTGCCGCGTGCGAATACTTCCAATCGACCATCTGTATTGATATAAACGACAGGTTTGCTGGTTACGTTTCCGCTAAGTGAGATCCAGCCGGACCAGGAAGAGCCTGAATGTGGCGCTGTTTGCCTATTGTGCCACACGGCATTGTCAGTGCCTACGCCGAAAACCTCAAGCCGACCGTCGGTGGTGTTTACTACCGAGACAATTTCAGACAACGCGATTGGCGCGTTTTCGATTTCTACCTCATTTGCAACAGGTAGCTCGACATTATCTGGCTTTGGTATATTAATAGGTTCTTCTTGCATATATATATCCTCGTTAGAAATAATTTTCCAGACTCACTAAATGGTCATTCAATAATCAAGACTTCTAATTATTTGAATTAACATTCTCATTTTTACTCTTTACTCTTTGAAGAAATAATTAATATTTTATGTGATGCTGATCGATGTTCCGTGAAGTATTAAGTGGATGGTGATACTACATTATAAAACCTCGTGTGTTTATATATATTTTTACATACAGTCATTCAAAAATAATAAATTATGAATGAATTGTTTTTCTGTTTTAAGGTTTCGTCTTTCTTATATTTGAAAATATATTTTTTCATGGTTGTTTTAATTTTATTCAATACACCTGGCAACCAAGTGGTTGCTTTATGAGCGATTGTTTCTCAGACATATTCAATCAAGAATCTATTTTCAGTACCACTGGCCCGATGCGACTCAGTGAATGTTTTCCTTGTGCATCGGGCCAGAAGATTACGCTTGTCTTGTGAGAAGCTGGTTTTTTCCAGATTATTTGTATCGCTGAAGCGTCGATCAAGGTGCCTCCGAGGGTTGCCCAAGCGGACCACGATGATGTGGTTTGCCAGATGTGCCAGAGTGCGTTATCACCGCCGCGTGCAAAAACGCCAAGCTGGCCATCGGCGTTGACATATACTGCCGGGTTGCTGGTGATCCCACCACCTAGTGACTGCCAGCCTGACCAGGAAGAGTCGGTGTTTGGTACTGTTTATATAATTTTGGGCATTATCTAAATTTAATATATCAACAGAGTCTATTTTCATATGTATGCCTTATTAAAAAAATAACTTTTCAGATTAATTTGATAGTAATTTAATGAACGAGATATTTAATTTTGTAGATTGGCATTCTCATTTATTCTTCTTATTTTTCATTAAGAAGATAAACAGTTAATACTTTATTTAAAGCTAACTTCTGATTTATTAAGTGTCAAACAAACGTGATTTTATTTTATAAAACCCTATGTGTTAATATGTATTTTTGCATACGATCATCTAAGAATGATTAATGACACATAAACTATTTCTTATTTTAAAATTACCTTGTATTTCTATTAAGATTATATTTATATCATGATTGTTCTTTTTTATTCGAAATAAAAACTGTTAATGTCGAAATGTAATGATTTGGTGAGTTTATTTGAAACTATATTTACTAATAATTCAATCATAACAACTTAAACAAACTAATTAATTGTGCGATCTATAAACTTATATAGGTAGAGTTTGGATTTAATTTGTAAGTTTGGTTTTAATTTTTAAATATATTGCTATGTAGTCCTTTAAAAACTGAGGAAAACTTTTACTCTATTAAAATAGATATAAAGAAATAAACCACTTTTGGTGTGTTTCCCGTATTTTCGGGCATGAACCTTATCTTTTATGCACTTAGGACAGAATCAAAAAGTGTTCCCTGTGTTCACGGGGATAAATAGCGTGCTGTCAGAAAAAGGCATATCAGCTCAGTGATATGCCTTTATTTTAACTGATTGATTTAAAAGTAAGCTGTGATCCCGGCACGGAATGTTCTTCCCGGCGATGGAATATAACCCAGGCTGAGAGGCTGGATATAATATTTGTCGAAGACGTTATCTATACCAAACTCAAACTCGATATGTTTATTCACATGGGCGGTCAGAGAGATATCCGCCACTGTTGCGGGCCGCCAAATAATGGGGGCCAGCAGGAGGGCGGAACCTTGCCCCGGTTTTGTTGCGGGTACAGATCTTTGGTCATAATGTGAGACTCTTGCATTGATGGACATTTTGTCATCTAGAAATTTTCGTGTCAGATCGAGTGATACAGCATATTTAGGCGGAATATGGTTAGTGGCATAATCCGAAGGGAGGCTGCGAGCAACACAACCTTCATTTTCAGTACAGAATCTGACTTTCGTATAATAATTCATAGATAAGCGAGCATCAAAATGATCACTGTGGTAAACACTCGCCAACTCTAATCCTGCGAATTTCGCTGCTTTAATATTGCTGATGTACATACTCCAGTAATCATCCATCCATGATCGGTTGATATAGTCTTTCACCCGATTATCGAAGTAGGATATTTTGATATCTACACTGTCATTGTCAGCAATTACATCTGGGAAACGTGATGTCAGCCCGAATTCTATATTTTTCGAAATTTCAGGTTTTATATGGTCGTCAACACTCATCATATAGCCACGAATACCTTCAACCATTGATGGAAAGCGTGGCGCATAGGTATATTTGGCATGTAGCGCAGTTTCATTATTAACTTCAAATTTAACTCCTGCCCAGTAACCATGAGCATGATCCTGCTTATTGTTGACTTTGCCTGAGACCAGTTTCCGACGAAGAGAAGGTACTGGGCTATAATCTTCTACCTGATAGGATTTGTAATCCCATCCACCCATTAAGGTAAGGCGTTCGGTAAGCATATAGCTACCGTTCAGGAAAAGGTGACCTTCCTTACGCTCTCCTTCCCGATTAACGGCATATTTCCATTCGCCTTCGCTTGGGCCTGTGCGTTCGCGAATCAAGCTGGCACCGTAGTTCAACTCAATATCTTGCGTTGAAAGCTCAAATAATGAGGTGTTGCTCAGATTCATCCCTACTGTACGCATGAATTTTTTATCACCAAGGGTATTATTTGAAGTTCGGGGGCGATCGTTAACCCGTGTTTGCCACACGCCGATGTCCAAGTTAATCCAGGGATTTGATGACGGTTCCCATTTATAATTGAGGCTGTGTCTGTTCATGTTGAGCCGTGTCAGCGGACCCTGATCTAAAATCATGAATGTTTGGCTCAGGTTTGCCATATCTGCAACATAAGATTCTCCGTAGAGATTTTGATAATGACTAACGATAGCGGAGATTTCATGGCCATCACCAAAACGAATTTTTCCTTTACCCAGTAACGATTGGCTATCTTCAGAAGTGTTAGGTACAGCATCTCCCATTGCATACAGCGAATAACCTGCCATTTGTTCACTGAATTGTGGAATGAGACAATCCTGTGGATCGCTTTGACACAGGTAACCCGGCATCCCACGTTCCTTGGCCCCTGGCCCGTGTTTACCCGAATGGTAATTGCCACGCTTGCGCTGAGAAGCACCAAACAGCAATTCATAGGAAGGTTCGGCCACTGCGAAAACAAGACTCCCGGTTCGATTCCTGGCATCAAAGAAAGAGGTTTTTGATGGGGATGGCCAGTCATTACGTTGATAATCGGTAGGATTAGAATGGTTGTTTAATAGACTTCCCTTCAGACGAAATCCGATGTTTTGTCCATCAAGCAGAATATCGCTGGCTTCGATGGTTTTTATCTCCACAACGCCACCGATAGCTCCCATGCCGCCTTTTCCTGTCGGGCCTTGGCTGATATCTACCCGGCCAATGAAATCGGGATCAATAAAGGAACGGTTGGAGACACCTTGATAACCACGATACAGGGCAGTCTGGTTAGATGCGCCATCAACGGTGGTTAAGACTCGGCCTTGTCCTTGCAGGCCCCGTATATTCACATCCAGGCTGCCTGAACTGCGTGCTTCACCAGACAATACGCCCGGGGTTGTTTTGAATATATCAACAGGATGGATCACACCAAATTTTTCGATATCTTTACCTTTGATGGTGGTGCTATCGAAACGCAATGGCTCATGACCTGAGTACCCACGATTGCCTGTCACTGCAAGGGGGCTCAGTGTTATTGCACCTTTGCTAGTCATATTTTTTGCTATTTTTACTAACGTATAGCTGCCATTGGTACGCTGGGACAGTTGTAAATGGCTGCCTGTAAGCAGCCGGGCCAAGCCGTCATGAGCGGTAAAGCTGCCGTTTAATGAAGGTGCTGTCAGTCCATTGGTTAAATTCGGATCAAAGGAGAATGCAGTACCTGTTTGAGCAGCGAAACGGGACAAAGAAGTTCCCAATGCTCCCGACGGAATATTGACGGAATAAACGGTCTCGGTTTGTGTGGCGGCATAAATGGGTTGCGCCGACAGCAGAATCAATGGAAGTAACAATGCGGTTAAGGACTTTTTCTGCCGGCGTGGTTGTGATCCCTGGCAGTTAACATGATATGGCATAGGCAATTTCTCCATCGCTTTTTAAGCTTCTTTGGTCTCTATGCCGTATGAGATTGAAAAAAGTGTCAGTAAAAATAATTATTTTTATTAATTGGGTGGATAGAGGGTAATCCAGTAGCGAGTCAGGCTGCGCATTGAGAGCGAATAGGTCTGTAATAGCATATGCAGTGCCAGATCCGTATCCCGTATAGGAAAGGTGCCAGAAACCCGCAGGTTTGCCACTGCATCATCACAGCGGATCACGCCGGAGCGATAGCGATTCAGTTCAGCAATCACCGTTGCTAGCGGCAAATTATCAGCCACTATCATACTTTGTAACCAACTTAGTGATATTGCTGATCTGAGATGTGGTGGGGAAACGGAAAACGGAGTGAAATGCGTCGTTTCTCCGGCATACAATATTTGTGGTGAACCATTATCTGGAATAATACGAACTGCCCCTTCTGCTATTTCCACCTGAGTGTGGGAGGCTTGCTGGCGGACGCTGAATTTTGTACCCAACGCCACAATGATGCCTTGTTTGGTTCGTACTTTAAATGGGCGTACTGGCTGGTGGCTGTCTTTATGGGTTTCAATATACATTTCCCCCAACTTTAAATGAACAAGCCGCTGGGTATCGTCGTAATGAACATCCGCTGAACTTTGAGTGTTTAACGTTAGCTGACTGCTGTCTGGTAATGACCAGTGCTGTATTTGTCCCATAGCGGTGTGATAATCGCCAGTCAGAAGCTTAAATTGATCGGATTGCCAGAAGAACGATGCTCCAGCCGGTATTAACAACATAAGCGTGAGTTTTCTGATAGCTTCGCGGCGGGTAAGGGGACGTTTATTGTTCAACAAGGGTGATGCGATATGAGGTGGCAGATGATGTAACCGTGCTAACAGGCATTGTGCCTGCTCCCAGGCTTGAGCATGTTCTGGCGTGACCATAGTAGCAGTATTGGCAGAGTCTCACGCTTCGATTCACACTTACCCTGAAAAAGGCGTTGTACCGCCAAGATTATGACAGTTCCGTGGAACATTTCGATTCGGTTTTAACAGAAGCAGAACCTGTATTTGATGCAGCAGATTTTGTGCGCATTGGACCAGACATCATTGGTCAGTATAGCCATGTGACTAACCGCACTGGGGCTCAATGGCTGGCGCGCGAACTCGGGCCAGATTACAAAGTACATATGTACAATTTTGATGATGCTGGTCCTATGCATATTGACACAACCTTACTGCCTATTGCTCCGGGAAGAGTCCTAGTCAATAAAGCTTGGGTTTCGCGATTGCCTGATTTCTTTAAAGACTGGGAAATATTGACCCCACCGCCATCCACTCTATCTGACTCGCATCCATTACCTTTCACCAGCCGCTGGATCAGTGTGAATATTTTAATGTTAGATGCGCATCATGTTCTGGTAGAAGAAAGCGAAACACCATTGATAGAAGCGTTTAAATCCTGGAAAATCGAAGCGATTCCTATACCTTTTAAACATTTTCAAACATTTGGCGGCTCCTTCCACTGTGCGACTCTTGATGTGCGACGCGGTGCGTCTAGCGCGCCTATTTAAATTGGAGCATTAATGCGAGAACCCAACCCAATTTTCAGTAAGCTACCGGCACTGCAATTGCAAGCGGTCAGTCGTATTTACCGCAGTCGCCACCATCAAGGAGCATGGTGGAAGCAATTGCTAAAACCGGAATTCGATCAACATTTGGCTCTCGATCAAATAGATTTAAAAATCTATGCCGGTCAATGCTTAGGTTTAGTCGGCCCCAATGGGGCCGGCAAATCAACCTTGGTTAAGCTATTAACTGGAATGCTCCAACCTGATACTGGACAGATTTCGGTGTTGGGTTTTGAGCCTTCGCGACGTCAAGTTGATTTTTTAAGCCAAATAGGCGTGGTATTTGGCCATAAAACTTCTTTGTGGTGGGATCTACCGGTTCGCCATTCTTTTGAGGCGATTCAAAAGATTTATCAAACCCCCTCTGAGGTTTTTCTGCGCGATATGCAGCACTATGCCAACTTACTACATATCGAACATTTGATGGAACGAGCGGTGCGCCAACTCAGTCTTGGAGAACGAATCAAGTGCGAGCTGGTATTGGCTTTGGCACACCAACCACGCGTTTTACTGTTAGATGAGCCGACCATTGGCGTTGATATGGAGTCTAAGCAGCAATTGCGCGCTGTAATAAATCACGTTGTGCAGGAAAAGCAGATAGCAATGTTACTCACCAGTCATGATGTTAATGATTTATTATCCTGTTGTAGCCATATAGCGCTCCTGCAAGCTGGTCGGTTGTTTGAAAATTGCACCTTAGACGAGCTGTTGAAGCGATTCAATATCAGCCCTAATAATAGCCGAGGTCTTGAGGAAAGTTTAATAAACACTTTTCGTGCGAATCATGCTAACGATGAGGAATTCATATTTGGTAATGAACTAATGCACGAAATTCCGGGGGAAGATGAAGATGATTGAGCGGCATAAACCGTATATGCTCAACGGATTGCGCTTATTAATAGTCGATCGCGGGGTGCTGCTGGTTGATTTTTTCATTGCCACTGGAGTCGCTTTTTTTATTCAGTTTCTCGTGTGGACTTCAATTTATACTCAAGATGAGGAAATTAACGGATTTTCCTTCAGTGCTCTGATGGTTTATTGTGCGTTAACGATCTTTTTATCGCGGCTACACAACTGTTATGACTTGATTGAAGAAATAGAGCACGAAATCATTGACGGTAGGCTAGAGGTTTTAATAGCACGTCCTACCCACTTATTAATTCAGAAGTTTTTTACCTATCTTGGTGGTGGTGTGCTGTATGTTTTTCCAGTTCTGTTGGTATGCACGCTATTTTGGATACGGCAAGACTTTTTTTTTGCGTCAACGTTTAGTAGCGCTCTTCTCTATCTAATAATACTTTGCTCTTTTTTATTAATAGGTGTGATTCTGAGCTTTTCTATCGGAATGATTCTAGCGACGAGTGTATTTTGGCTGATGAAAGCAGATTTTGTTCTTACATTCTTAACAGCGGTTGTGGCGTTTTTAGGTGGTGCTATTATTCCGCCAATGTTTTGGCCTGAGTTTATACGCCCATTGATGGAATACAATCCTTTTCAGTATTTCATTTCAGCACCTGCTCAATTCATTATTCATGGTGATATCCATAAGGGATTGCAAGACCTAGGTATTAGCCTGTTATACGTGTTTGCACTGTTGCTGCTATTAAGGTACCTATGGAATCGAGCGCTCGAAAACTACAGTGGGGGAGGAGGTTGATATGTGGACGTTGTTGCGTAAAGCTTATGCTACTCAATGGCACTATCCCGGTAACTATGTGTCTTTTCTTGCTATACAGAGTGTGACTCAATTACTTACTCTTTTCTATCTGTATACAGTTTATACCTATACCGACCAGCTAAATGGTTGGAATAGAGAAGAAGCTGTTTTCGTCTTTTATTTGGCAAATATAGTGATTTTATGCGCGGAATGCTTTACCTGCTCGTTAGAGCAATATTACAGAAAATTAGTGCAAGGAAAGCTCGATCCCATGCTTGCCCTACCGATTAAACGACGCTTCTTGCAGCTATTACGATGGTCAGAACCAGGGTTCATGATACTGGTGTTATTTTTGCTCTGTATTTGGCCTTGGGTTGATCCTTCTCCTCAGCGAGGGTTACTAGAGTGGATTAGCGGCGTTCTGGCGCTTGGTTTAGGCGTGTTGACAATTATCATCCTCTTTGCATTGATTTCGTTGCCAGCGCTTTTAACACAACGGCAGGCACCGGCTGATTTCATGATATCTGAGCTGAGTCGAATGGTGTTTCTTCCTTCTGGTATTTTACCTCAAGGCGGATGGAAATTCGTGCTTGGTATTGGCATACCGTTGCTGTTTTCGGCTAATGCTGCTGGGGAAATTCTGGTTAAGGGAGAATATGGGAGTGCCTTAGCATTGCTGATGGGCGGGCTCACCCTAGGTATGATACACCGGGTGCTGGAGGCCCGTTTGCTGCGTTCTTATAGTTATCCTGGGAGTTAAGGGAGAGCATCAAAATGTGTGGGGCACTTGAGTTATTTAGCGGTAAAATGGGCAACTCAACCGGACTATTACCCATTATCGGCCCATGAATACTTATACGTTAAAGTGGCTTCTTTAGCTGCGTTGCTACATAAATGCCCCACAGTTTTTTATGCTCTCTGATAAAATCCTTGTTTCATATAGCGTTTTACCGTAGATAGTGAAATATTCATATGATTTGCAATATCTTCATATTTCATTCCCTCTATCTGGGAGAGCAAAAAGGCAGTTTGTACCGGTGTGGGGAGCTGACTGAGCATCATATCAATTTCTTGAAGAGTTTCGAGGATAATAAGTCTCTGCTCTGGTGCAGGAATAAGCAGCTCGGGCAGGCTGGCGAGCAGATCCAGATAAGACTGTTCAAGTGATCGACGGCGATACCAGTTAACCATCAGTCCCTTAGCGATAGTGACGATATAGGCACGCGGTTCATTTAACCGCTGTGGCAGGGGCGAGCGAAGTAATTTGACAAAAGTATCCTGAGCCAGGTCTGCGGCGGTTTCATCGCAGTGAAGACGATGCTTAAGCCAACGGAATAGCCAATCATGATTCTGGACGTACATCCACTGGATCTGTTGAGTGTCTAAAGCATTAACGGTCATTTTCATGCTATTTTACAATGTAAATGCAAATCATTATCATTTTTGGCATGTTACAGGTAATTACTCTCCGTTACCAATAAATAATTTGCGGGGATACGGTGTTCAGATAGGTTTTTTACTTATTATTAACAGGGCTAAATTATACAAGCTTTAAATATGCGATCGATAATTTAAGATAAGTACTCCTTTGTAGTGTGACAGCATTATTTTGTATCGATATATTATAATGGCTAATATATTAAGTGCTTAAATAGAATGTAATATAGAGGAGGTTACACTGAAAAATATATTTTTTTATAGAGTCTTTGACAGTCAATATAATTTATTGGTTGAATTTTGATATTTGTGATTAGTAATACACTTTACTTCTTCTTCTCATTCTGCGTAATGTTAATATCGGTGTCCCGCGATATCTAACAAACGATAATATCGGACATGAGTAACTGTACTTCTATATTTTTCTTTGTAATATGGAACGTTGGAGAGGATATAAAATGGTGCGAATAAATCTATGTGTTAATATATATATTCTGGCAGCATAGCGTCTTAACATTGTGTTTGGTGTGGAGGAAAAATGCCGAAACTAATTTATTATGTCGCTGCGACAATAGACGGTTATATTGCTAATAATAACCACGGGTTGGGTTGGTTGGATGAGTTTGTGCTTGGCGATGACGCAACATCTTATGATGATTTTTACCAAGGTATTGGTGCGGTGATTATGGGTTCGGGAACATACGAATAGATAATGGCAAATTCATCGGATGATTGGCCATACAAAAATATTCCCGCATTTGTTCTTTCTCATCGGGCATTGTCAAAGCATGAAGGGTTAAATATTACCATAACCAATACAGCAGCAGGAGATATTGCTGCTGTGGCGAAGAAATTGGCTAATGGTAAAAATGTCTGGTTGGTAGGAGGTGGTAAAACCGCTGCGTATTTTGCCGAGGCCGGTGAATTACAGCAAATATTCTTAACCATGATCCCAGTATTTTTAGGCACAGGGATTGAAGTTCTTCCTGTGAGTGAAAAAGTGAGTGTGGCACCTAAAACTCAACGTTTTTTACGTAGCGGTGCCATTGAAATCCTGTTGGATGTCACTATCGATTAAGCCGTTATCCTGAAAATGAAGGAGAAAGTATTGTTTTATGGCGAGCAAATAAAAAAGAGTGAAACTTTTATTGCGCCACAATGATGGCACAAAAATGGCGCAATTATCTGAATTGCGCCATGTTCTTACTGAAACTCGTTAGTCCGTAAAAATATATAGATTAATCAACCTATTAGGGTTTTTTTGTTAGTAAATTAGTCCTTTCACTATGTTATTGCATCAGGATTTAAGCTTGTATCGCTAAAGACTGAAAGCGATTCGCATATGATTGTATTGACATTGCTAAACACCCATCAGTATTTTCATTCCAACTTGGTCAGACATTATATATGCAGGGTTGCTGGCATAAATGAATTCTTGGTGAAACGTTACAAATTTTTTACTTATTTATCAATTTGATGGACAAGATTGGTCACGTTATCAAGTTGTTCCTTGCAATACGATGTCGCTTTAATTCTGGTTTGTGCTTAAACAGATGAACCGGAAGTTTATCTGTTTAAATAAGGCATCTTTATACAGGATTATCCTAAAAAAACAGAAAGTAGTATTTTTTTGATCTAAATTTTCGCATTATGTTCTAAAAGTAGGCAAAAGAAATGTTTAAGTAAGGATTTTAAATGGAAATACCAATTTATTTTCAATACTGGGGTAAGGCGAAGCGAACATCAGACGCTGAGAGTACAGATTATCATCTACTTCCTTATCATTGTTTGGACGTCGCTGCTGTCGGCATTCAGTTACTTTCTTTAGAAAGATCGCTGACTAAAGATCTCACTAATTTTTTAGCGTTATCGACAAAACAGTTACAAAGTATTGTCTCTTTTGTACTGGCGTTGCACGATATTGGTAAATTCGCATCTGCTTTTCAAAAATTATTTCCTGGTCAGTCAGCCGGTCTTTATCAACCTTATTGCTGCAAAGGCTATGATGGACGTTATTTTTGTCATGACCGTATGGGGCTGTATTTTTGGGAAAATATCAAACCAAAATTGCTTAAAAAGCTGGTTAATATTGAGGATGCTAAACGGAGAGAACAGCAAGAAATTTTCGATACCTTAATGGTGCTGATGGACTGTGTATTAGGACATCATGGTCAGCCAATAGATAAAACAGACTATAAAGCTATCGAATATTTTACCGAACCTCATAATCTCAATGCTGCGACACTCTTTGTTCATCATTTAATTGACTTACTCCAACCTGAGTTTCCTATTGAAAAATTACAATCCAAAGAATGGCGACGGCGATTAGAGCAAGTGAGCTGGCAGTTTGCTGGTATTGCGATATTGGCGGATTGGATTGGTTCTGATAGTCACTATTTTGTATATCAATCTGAACCTATGCCATTAACAGATTATTGGCAACATGCTAAAGCCGTGGCAAAAAAAGCGGTGATGGCGACAGATTTAGGCAAAGCGCCGGTAGTTAAGCCATTTATTTCTATTCAGGACTATTACGGTTTTGCTGCAACGCCATTGCAGCAGTGGGCTGAATCAATACCTGTAGATGATTCTCCTCAACTCTTTATTTTAGAAGATGTTACTGGTGCAGGAAAAACAGAGGCGGCATTAGCGCTGACACATCGTTTAATGCGAATAAAAGCAGCCGATGGTTTTTATTTCGGTGTGCCTGATATAGCGTCTTCCAATGCAATGTTTAACCGGATTGCTGAACATTATCAGCAAATGCTATCACCAGACGAGGGCAGTAAACCCGGTATTATTTTGGCTCATGGTGCACGAGAGATGAATGATCAATTTCGTGAAGCCATTCTGGCGTTAGGTCATTCAGACAGAAATTATGGCGAAACAGATATCACCACTTCAGCGCAGTGCCATCAATGGCTGGCGGATCCACGCAAAAAAGCATTGTTAGCGCCTGTTGGAGTAGGCGCTATTGATCAAGCTTTATTGGCTGTATTACCAAGGCGTTATCAGGCACTGAGATTATTTGGGCTTAATCGTAAGGTATTAATCGTTGATGAAGTTTATGCCGCTGATGAATTTATGTTTAATTTATTGGAAAATTTATTAGCTCTGCATCTTTATCAAGGTGGTTCGGCTATTTTGCTGACAGCGACACTGACCCTGAAACAGCGTCAACGTTTAACGGATATTTGGTTGAACGCCGGTGGATTGAGCTCACAACTATTGCAAAAAACGGATTTTCCTTTAGCGACAAAAATAAGCTTAAATGCCATATCGCCCGTTATTGAACAACCGTTATCAAGTCGAAAAGATGTTAGCCGGGAAGTCAAGGTTGATTTCTTAAATAGCTTTGTCTGTTGTGTTGAAAAAGTATTGGCTGCGATTGTACAAGGGCAATGTGTCGTTTGGATCCGAAATACAGTAGACGATGCTATTGAGGCTTATCAGACATTGCGAAGTTTGCTCACTGAACCTGAACGTTGTCTGTTATTTCATAGCCGGTTTGTATTGCAACACCGGAAAGAAATTGAAAATCATGTAATGACTATTTTTGGTAAAAATAGTCATAGTGAGATACGCCGCGGTAAAGCATTAATTGCTACACAAGTATTCCAGCAAAGTTTGGATGCTGATACCGATGTGATGATTTCAGATATTTGCCCTATTGATGACTTGATTCAGCGAACAGGGCGTTTGCAACGCCATACTCGTGATAGTGATGGCGTTTATCAACATGGAATTAAAGATTCACGTTCTGCACCAATACTCTTTATCCTCGCGCCTGAGTGGAAGGAGCAACCCGAATCCGATTGGTTAAGCCATAATTTCCGTAGCACACAATATGTTTATCGCTCGCCTGCACGTTTGTGGTTAAGCATGCGCGTGTTGAGAACGCTGGGTGCAATACGTATGCCAGCGGAAACCCGTGAGTTAATTGATGCGGTTTATGGTCATGCTTATGAGCAAGCGCCTGAAAAGTTAAAGCGCCAGGAAAATGTATTAATTGGTGAGGAACGAAGTCAGGAAGCCAAAGCGAAATCTTATTGGTTGCAATGGCAGCTATATGGTTATTGCGATCGAAGTGCTGATAATTGGTATGAAGATGATGCCGATATTCATACCCGCTACAGCGATATTGAAACTGTGACGGTGCTATTACTGAAAAAGACTGATTCGGGACAACTTGTACCTTGGATAAATTCAGCCGAATTTTCAGTGTCATTGAGTACGATTACATTATCTAAAAATAAGTATGCGGATAAATTAGCGCCAATTCCAAGGAAATTAATTCCCGCTCTTAATGCACTACAACAGAGATATCACCAAGTTAGATACTTGCAACCGTGGTTGCCAGAACAGGACCCAAATTTTACTTATTCTTCAACAATAGGCTTTTGTGAAAAATAAAAGCAGGAGGTGTTATGAACTTAGTTCAGGACCCGTGGTTGCCTTTCCGATTACGTGATGGTAGTGAAAAAGTACTGCCCATTAATGCGATATGTGACCATGATGTTATGGACTTTGCTTTACCGAGAGCTGATTTTCAGGGAGCGGCTTGTCAATTCGCTATTGGATTATTGCAGACTGTTTTTGCGCCGGAAAATCAATATCAATGGCATTCCTTATATGAAACATCGCCTGATACGAAAACATTACAACAGGCTTTTGATAAAGCTGAACATGCTTTCAATATTACCGGTACCGGTCCCCTTTTTATGCAGGATTTTGATCCTCTGCAAAAGGTAAAATCAACCACTGTCGCTGGACTGTTAATTGAAGCTCCAGGAGCCAATGGTTTAAGACTGAATACTGATCATTTCATTAAGCGTGGCATTGGTGATGTGATGTCTCTTGAAATGGCCGTTTTGGCGCTTTTTACCTTACAAATTAACGCGCCATCAGGTGGTGTGGGACATCGGGTCGGGTTGCGGGGGGGAGGGCCATTAACTACGTTAGTGCGGCCAGGCCAGGTTGATGCAACATTATGGCAAAAACTGTGGTTAAACGTCATTAATCGAAATGAATGGTGTTATTCCGAACCTGATTTAACCAGTGCTCAGGTTTTTCCTTGGTTAGGGCCAACAAAAGCAAGTGTTAAGGAAGGGACGGAAATTTGTTTTTCAGATGTTCATCCCTTGCATATGTATTGGGCGATGCCAAGACGTATACGTCTTGTGGTGGAAAAGAAGGAGCAGGTTTGTAAAATTTCAGGCAAGTATTCTGCATTGACTGTTTCTGAATATCGCACACAGAATTATGGTGGCAATTATTCCGGTAATTGGTTTCATCCATTAACGCCCTATAAATGGGACCCGAAAAAATCAGCAGAACATTTATCTGTTAAAGGTCAGCCGGGAGGCGTGACCTACAAAACGTGGGATACTTTGGTATTTAACAGTCATGAAAGAGGGCAACGCTGTGCACCGGTAGTGAACCATTTTTATTCTTTATGCTGTGATTTTGCTGAACTTCAAAGTGCCATACCCTATTTGTGGGTGTTTGGCTACGATATGGATAATATGAAAGCGCGTTGCTGGTATTCCGTTATCATGCCGCTGTTTTTTATCTTACCTGAACAGCAAGAAGATATTCTGTGTCAAGTTAAAGATCTACAAAAGCTGGCAACCACTATAATTTGGTTATGCCGAAACCAAATAAAAGCGGCCTGGTTTGAAAAGCCCGCAGAGGTGAAAGGAGACACTTCTTTTATTGACCTTGCTTTTTGGCAACAAAGTGAATCGTTATTCTTTTCAGTGGTTCATCAACTTATCGACAATGCGCGCTCGAGTGATCCTTTTCTGACCCCGGAACAAGCCAAACATTGGCTCAATACCTTGCGTCATCTCTGCCGGGATTTATTTGATGAACATGCTGCTTTATCTGAACTTGGTAATGAGCGTTCAATGGCGAAACGTATAAGAGCGCGTCAGCAGTTAATCATGGGGTTATATGGGCAAAAAGCGTTAAAAGAAATCAAAACATTTATTACCAACAATCATATTAATTCTGGTAAAGAGGAGATGTAATGGAAAGTAAGACTGAAATGATATTATTGCGTTGGTGGCAAAGTATGTTTCTGTCACCAAAACAGTTAAAAGAGAAAGATATTATTCCGTCTCCTTCTACTTATAAAGCCCAATTAAAGCGCTGTGAAAATGTTGAAATGGCGATGTTAACTGAGGGTTTTCGGGGTTTATGGCTCAGTTTACCTGACGAAATTAGCTTATCTGATAATCCGGTAGAAATAGAATATTGGGCCACGATAGCGGCGGTATTAGTTTATGTCAGAAATAATAACGGTATTAAATTGGCCGTGGCGGCGGGTAGGAAAGGAGGAGGGAATAAACCGGTTGTCAGTGAATTGCGCTTTTCACAATTACAAAATGCGAAAACACCGAACGAATTATTACGTCGATTACGTCGGATTATACAGCAAGTAAAGGGCAATATTTCTGTTCTAGCTTTAGCTCAGGATATTGAGGAATGGTTTGCTGAATATGGACAATTACGACCATGTAAAGCGGATAAGCGCATCAATGTAAAGTGGGTGATGGATTATTACTGTGCTGCCAGTAGTAAATTGGTTGATTTAGCAGATTCTTATTAATTAAATTTAGGGGAATGACGATGAGTCAGTTTATTCAATTACACCTATTAACCTCCTATGCACCATCCAATCTTAATCGTGATGATCTAGGCCGGCCGAAAACAGCGAAAATGGGGGGTTTTGAACGTCTACGTGTGAGTTCTCAAAGTTTGAAGCGCCACTGGCGTACTTCTGAATTATTTGAGCAAGCGTTATCAGAGAATATTGGTATTCGTACAAAGCGCTTTGGTATCAAGGTATTTGAAGCTTTGATCAGCGCCGGCGTGAAAGAAAAATCAGCTAAGGCATTGGCTACAAGTATTGCTGGTGTTTTTGGTAAAACTAAAAAAGATGCTTTAGAGACTGAACAATTGGCACATATCAGCCCGGCAGAGCAGCGATCTGTCATGTCGCTGGTCGCCGTGTTGGCAGAAGAAGGCCGGGCACCAACATCGGAAGAACTTAATCTGTTAAAAGCTGAACAAACCGCTGTGGATATTGCATTGTTTGGTCGAATGTTAGCTTCAAGCCCTGCATTTAACGTCGAAGCCGCTTGCCAGGTTGCTCATGCGATTAGTGTGCACAGTGTTGTCGTTGAAGATGATTATTTTACGGCGGTGGATGATTTAAATGATGGTAAGGAAGACACCGGTTCGGCCCATATAGGGGAATCGGGTTTTGCAGCGGCGTTGTTCTACAGTTATATCTGCATTAATAAAACGCAATTAATAGAGAATTTGGATGGTAATAAAGCGCTTGCTAATAAAGCGATTAAAGCATTGACAGAAGCGGCAGTGAAAGTCTCACCGACGGGCAAACAAAGTAGTTTTGCTTCTCGTGCTTATGCCAATTTTGCTCTCGCTGAAAAAGGCGAACAACAACCGCGTTCTTTATCTGTCGCATTTTTAAAACCGATTCATGACAGTGACCAAGGCCCATCGGCAATTCATGAATTAGAAAGCCAAATGCACAATATTGATCAGGTTTACGGTGCGTGTGCCGATGCCCGCTATAAATTCAACACATTTACAGGGGAAGGAAGTTTGACCGAGCTGCTTAAGTTTGTTGCGCAGTAATGGGGGGCAGAATGAAAGCGTATTTAGTCTTTCGATTATATGGTCCGATGGCAAGTTGGGGCCAACCCGCAGTTGGTGGGGAAAGGCCGACGGGATTATATCCTGGTCGTTCTGCGATTTTGGGGTTATTAGGGGCAGCGTTAGGTATTCGACGGGATAATGAGTCTGAATTAGCGAAATTACAAAAAAGTGTGTTGATTGCAATTAAGCAAATTGTTCCCAGTTCCTTAATACGTGATTACCATACGACACAGGTACCAACGCACGAGAATAATCTGTTTCATCAGAGTCGTAAAAGTGAATTAAGTTCAGATAAACTGAATACTATATTGTCTAATCGTGACTATCGTTGTGATGGTATTTGGATTGTTGCTATTGCATTAACCAAATGTGCTTCTTTCACTCTGGAACAATTGCGGGATGCTTTACTTAAACCGGTATTTGTCTTGCATCTTGGCCGTAAATCTTGCCCACCTGCTTTACCTCTCTGCCCTAAATTAACTGGGCGAACGATATTAAAAGCGGCGTTGGATATCTCTTTCCCACCACTGATTCATTCTGATGAAGAAGATAAGTTATGGCTGGGAGCAAATGGTCTTGTGACTTATTTTTGGGAGGGAAAGGGAGATGAAATTATCTCTTCAAATATCTTAATAAGCCATCCTTGGGATGAGCCGATCAACCGTGGGCGTTGGCAATTCAGGCAACGTACTATGTATCAACTTTCTGTCGAGGAGGGTGTTAATGTATTTGTCTAAAATTACACTTCGTCAATCAGGCCAGACAGCAAATATATTGGCGAAGCTTGGTGCAAATGGAGTTTATACCTCTCATCAATTGTTATGGAAATTGTTTACGGAAGACGTACAGCGTCAATTTCTATTCCGGCAAGAAATCGGAATAATGGGATTACCTGTATTCTATGTTTTATCTAAAACATCACCCCAAACGCAGTCACCATTATTTGATGTTGAAACGAAATCGTTTTATCCTCTATTGAGTGCGGGACAGCGTTTAGCTTTCAAATTACGTGTTAATCCAACAATTTGTGTTACCGATCCTTCTGGAAAACGTCGGCGTCATGATGTTTTGATGCATGCCAAATTTCAGGCAAGACGGCAAGGTGAAATAGAACAGGGGAAAATAAAGACCATGATGGAGGATGCTGCTCGTAATTGGCTCCTGGATAATCGTCGTATGCAGCAATGGGGTATTCAGTTTGATGATTTACTGAATATTGAAGGTTATACGCAGCATCGCAGCGTAAAAAGGAAGGGACAAAAAATCCAATTCTCCAGTGTCGATTTCCAGGGACTTCTGACGATTACCAATGGTGATTTATTCTTGGCACAATATACAAAAGGTTTTGGTCGATCTAAAGCTATGGGGTGCGGATTGATGTTAATCAGAACAGTATAATGGCATTGACTTCATTTAAATCTATTTCTGTTGGGGATGGCAATATAATCGCCTTAAGGGTATTGATTGTTGAAGATGGTTCATTTGTGTTATTAGGTGTTCGTGTTATGCTTTGAAAGCAGGGTAACTGGCGATATTGCTAATTAATGTATTCGTGCCGCGATATTCTGTCGAGTTGGGTGCAGTTGTGACGCTAAAGGTATTGATAAAATAATTACTGTGTTCCCCATTATCTGTGGGGATAAACCCGGGTTTTGGTATGCATTTAGACTAGGAAGAATACGTTCCCTTTGCTTAATGGGATAAATCGCTATAATTAACCATAAGAGACCGTGTTGGTGAATGTTCCTTGTGCTTACGGGGATAAACCTAACTCGATAAATCTTACCAATGCGCGAACTTACATGTTCCCTGCACTGGCGGGGATAAACCGCGTCATGAGTGATGCTTTAGTAAATTTACTAAATGTTCCCTGTAATTACAGGGATGAACCTAGCAGTGCTCCAAATAGCATAAAAGCCAGGAATAAGTTCCTTGTAACCTTCGGGGATAAACCGGGCAGTAACAGGGGCGTAATTAGCGGTAATCTGTGTTCCTTGTATCGACTGGGATCAGTTGTTTTGGATATTACCACTAAAGACAGTTAATAAAGTATTCCTCGTTTACGAGGATGAACCGAACTGATACTGTTGTATATCGGGTTTGGAAAAACGTTCCCGGTATTTACTGGGATAAACCGAACAGTTAGCGGTTGAATTAGTGGAAACATACATGTTCCCTGTTACTACGGGGATAAACCGCTAAATACAGAATCATCTTCGTCTGTTGTAACTGTGTTCCCTGTAATTTGAGGGGATGGACCGTCATCGGGGAGGAAAATTCCCGCAATAGTACCAGAATTCCTCGTGTCTACGGGGATTAACCAGATTCGGGTTTTGTGGTGGTGGCAGAGTAAAAAGGTTCCCCGTGTTTGCGGGGATAAACCGATAATAGAAAAGATTTAGATAATGAATATGAAGTATTCCCTGTGCTTACAGGGATAGAGTGGTTGTATGTTGCTCATTGAGCATCTGCAAATAATCCTCACTGGTCAGGCTGCTGATGTCATCGCCGTTTTCTAAACACGCTTTCAGCCAATTGATTATCTGTTCCACTAATTGCCCCTCTGACGCATTCAATTTTTCAGCTAATTCACCGTGGTTTTCCCATAAATCACTACTGATCACAAATGCTTTCCCTTTCAGGGCATAATCGGAATGACGCCAGGCATACGATAAATGACTATCCAGGACGAAAGGTCGTTCACTCCCACTTTGACCACAATTCTCAGGGCGAGAATAAATCTGTGGCTCAGGTGCGTCGATCATTAATTCACTCACCGGCGTCAGGAATCCCGACCAATCGCTGATGATCATTGCCGGTAATAACTGACTGAGAATACGCGTATCCATACTGCGCAAAAGCACCTGTTTCTCCTGTAATATCACCTGCTGGCGTGAACGCCAGTGATTAAGCTGTTGAGTCCATGAGTCCTCACTGCGATAAGCCCAGCCCCAACTGTTATCGCTCAGGGTATGGCTATCAAGTAAATGACTTATTATTGCCAGGCAACCTGACTTAGGCTGAACCAGCCAGGGGCTTTGCGCCAGCAGGTGATCCATTGGTGTACCGCTGTATAGTGGAAAAGCCTGTTCTACCCAGTTATTTTTGTAAAAGTGACCGACGGGGTTAGGTTCTGCTAGTGAATTGAGCATAAAGAAAACAGGCGGCTTATCAGGCGTGCTCAGCCATTGTTGCCAGTTTATGGAAGTGTTCATTCATCCTCCTGATTATTGATAGTTAAATTAACATCCCTCTGGGCTTGTAAGGCACAAATCGGTTTGACTGGAGATTTCACCTCTGGCAGCGGTTCTACCCCTTCTGGCAGTTGCAGGGACAAGCCACGTCCGGTACCGGCAGCGCCTTGTCCGACTAATAAATTTGGGGAAGTCAGAATACCGCCGGGAGTTAACCGGATAAAATGGCCGCCGATTTTCAAGGTGATTTCTGACGCCGCTTCCAGCACGATTTTACCGCCACTTTTCAGGTGCGTTTCCTGACCGCTTTCAGTGACCAGTGCCTCCCCGGTCTGTAAATACTGACTGCCGGTGATACGGTGCGATACATCCCCATCGGTACTGTATTTACCGGAGCCGGCGATTTTCCGGTGGTCATCGGCACTGATTTCACTGTACCGGTTATTATCGATCCGCTGTTTATGGTCGTGTTTAATATGCCAGTAAGCATCATGCTGAATATGGGCGGTCAGATCTTTCTGCCCGTGCAGGTAAATCTCTTCCTGATCTTTGGCATCTTCAAACCGCAATTCATTAAAACCGTCACCTTTGTGGGTCCGGGTTTTAAACGTGGTGCGGTTTTTTTCGGCGGGTAAATCCAGTGGTGGCCGATTTAAGCCGTTGTAAGTGCAGCCGGTGACAATCGGCCGATCAATATCGCCGTTCAGATAGGAGACAATCACCTCCTGACCGATACGGGGAACCGCCATAAAACCGTAACCGCTGCCATTCCAGCCTTGCGCAAACCGTACCCAACAAGACGCGTTTTCATCGGCCTTATCATAGCGATCCCAGTGAAAATGGACGCGAATACAACCGTCTTTGTTGACATAAATCTCTTCCCCTTTCGGGCCCACCACAGTAGCGACTTCATCACCATCCGCCAATGGCTTATAACGATAGAGCGCTCGCCAGTCCTTATAGCCGGAAATAAAACTGAATTCGTTATGCAGATAAGTTCCTGATCCGCCACTGGTTTCTTGCAGGGCCTGCGGACATTTGCCGTAATGATGAATGGTCACGATTTGCCAGCGGGTGTTCATGGCATCAATCGGATGCTCGTTGAGGTCAAAGATTTTACCGGGCATCAGCTTAAAACAGTTGCTTTGCCCACTGCCCGCCTGACGTTTATTCTGAACGGCCTGCTGACGGCGCTGGACAAACGGTTTCGCCTCCGCGTCTTTCTGAAAACGGCCGTAGCTTTCAAAGATTGAAAACAGGGTTTCTTGCCCCTCAACACGCGGATCGACATTGGCCCGGTGTGTCAGGAAATAAGAGGGGTTTTGCGGATTTCGGTCCTTATAGATCACCCGTTGCGGGGTCATGGAGACACCCAGACGCACCTGATTAACCACATTCATTTCAGTGGCGACTTGTACCTGCGGATTGTAAACCAGCGGTAAATTGGCCGTCATGCCTAAATGGCTGTCACTGAAAAACAGTTTGTCGTCTTCAAACCAGAAATTCAGCCCTTCCTCGGCGACTAACCGGGCAAAAAAGTCATAATCGGACTCACGCTTTTGCGTCACATACTCGCGCGTGTAATGAAACTCATCCAACTGGGAATCGGCCAGAATATGGTGTTTTTTCAGCAAGCTTTTAAGAATTTCCGGTACGCTTTGCCGATGATAAATCCGGCTGTCCTGATTCAGGTTCATCCGCCAGAGCGCAGGCCGGACGGTGAGATAATAAATCGTGCGGTGAGTATGGGTATCACCCAATACAGCCTGTGCGATAATGCCGCTGACCTGACGTTGTTCAACGTCGTTGAAAACCACCTGGAATTTTACCGATTGTAATAGCAGCGACTCCAGATCAATATCGGCCCGTTTACTGACCAGAGTTAAAGAGAGGGTAAACAGTTCAGATAATTCCTCCTGTAAAGAGAACTCCGCTACCGCAAAAGTTTTTTCCGGCAAATCGGTAACCTGACAGAGAAAATGTAATCCATCGTTCATAGGGACTCCTTATTTCTGGTGTTAGTGGTTAGGTAAATGAGTAATATGGCCTTGGGTAGGTTGGCACCTTATAAGGCGGTATATCTGCATCGAGCTCATATTCAAGACAATCTTTTGAAATATATTCTGCCGACATATAGGGTTTTGTGTATTTCGGCATGACGCCTTCCACGGTAATCAACTGTTCTTTTCCAGCAGATGAAAAAGGAAAAAGCCAGTTAAAAAAAGTATCGCCTAACGCCCAGTAAATAAAATACGAAAATAACAATAACAGCGTGATTTTTACTATTTTCATACTGAGAGCTCTTTACCATCGCATTTCATATTTATTATGGTCAGTTTTCCTCGATTCCTACCGCGTTATCTGTATAGCGTGTTAAGGTTATATTTTCCTGTTTATTTTGCTGGAAGCTTTGGTGACGTTATTTTCCAGTAATCTATTGATTGCCGATTGAGGTCAATTCGGCCATTCGGATATTCAACCCATTCTCCCTTCCCATCAGTTATGGTTATCTTCGGCATTTTGGTTTCATCCAGTTTAGGTTTAAAGGTGATTTTCCATTCAGCTCCCGGTGTTAATTTTAGCCGAAAAGGAAACAAACCGACCACACCCTGTAAGGAAATTCTTTTTGGCCGCCCTTCAGCTAGTTTCAACACAGGGTAAATAACCGGGCTGAAGTCTATCGTATTTAATGCGCGAGTCTCAGAGGCTTCAGAATAATATGTTCGCGCTGCATCGTTGATAAAGGCCGTTAGACCTGTTCCTCCATAGGGTATAGCATCTTTCACCAGGTGGCTAACATCGGCATAACCCACGGACACAAACGCCTGATTGATTTCCCATTTGCACCAACCTCCGCCACTGAAAGGCAATTTCGCCTGAAAATAACCGGTTTGCGGATCGGCTTTTACATCCAAATCCAATACATAATAAGTCGGTACTTTAAACGGCGACATTCCTGCGTCCAACTGATACTCAAGACAGTTTTTTGAGATATATTCCGCGGATACATACGGTTTTGTGTATTTCGGCATGACGCCTTCCACGGTAATCAACTGTTCTTTTCCAGCAGATGAAAAAGGAAAAAGCCAGTTAAAAAAAGTATCGCCTAACGCCCAGTAAATAAAATACGAAAATAACAATAACAGCGTGATTTTTACTATTTTCATACTGAGAGTTCCTTTCCATCGCATTTCATATTTATCATGGTCAGTTTTCCTCAATTTCTACCGCATTATCCGTACAGCGTATTCAATATCAAATCTTCCTGTTCATTCTTATTAGAAGTAAATGAGCGATTCTGATAGCGTTACTTCATGTTCATATACATGTACCGAAAATCGACTTCTTGAGTACCGTTATCAATCTTACCGCCAGGATATTCAACCCACTCGCCTTTCCCGTCAGTCACAGTAACCTTTGCCATTTTGGTCTCATCCAGCTTAGGCTTAAAGGTAATTTTCCATTCCGCTCCTGGAGTTAACATGAGTCGAAAGGAGCGCATTTTTAATACTTCACCCTGTAAGAATATCCTGTTCGGGCGTCTTTCAACTACTTTCAAAACAGGGTAAATAACCGGGCTAAAGTCAATGGTATTCAATGCGTCGATTTCGCTAAGATTGGTCTGGACTGCATCATTGATAAATGCGATTAAACCTGTTCCTGAGTACGGGACAGCATCTTTCACCAGATGATGCACATCGGTATAACTGATAGACACAAAGGCTCGGTTAATTTTCCACTTGCACCTGCCACCACCATTGAAAGGTAATTTTGCCTGAAAGTAACCGGTTTGCGGATCAACCTTTACTTTTAGACGAAGGCCATTATAGGTTGGTACTTTGTAAGATGACATGTCTGCATGAAGCTGATATTCAAGGCAATATTTTGAAATATACTCTGCTGATACATGCGGTTCTGTGTATTTCGGTGCTACTCCCTCTACCGTGATCCATTGATTATCTTTGGGGGGCGAAAGTGGTTCATTTGGGTCAGCGCAACCTGATATTAATGTAATTAACAATACTAATAAGCATTGCTTGATATTTGTCATGATAAATCTTCCTCAATTCTTACTCCGTTATCCGTATAGCGTAATAAGGCCAACGGACCTTGTTCATCTTGCTGAGTACAAATCAATGCTTGCTGCAACTGATGATCCATCTGTAAAAATAATGCATCGCGCTGTCGAATACCTTGAACAATGTCGGTCCTTTCATTTAGCGTTTTTTCAAATAATTGTTCCTGATCCCGGAAAAAATGGTATTTCTCCGGCGCAACCAGTTCGGCAAGCCGTGCGCCAATATAACGAGCATATTTCAGTGAGCTGTGATCAGGGAAACCCAGCGCATCTTTTAATGTCGGGTTTTCATTCAATGGAAACCATTTGGCTTTATCTGCCTCACTGATCTGTTGAAAAAATTTTTTCTGAATGTTCCCGGCATCCTTCAGATTATTTTCTGTTTCACTGTTTAATGACGGAATTAAATACAGTTTTGTTTTGGTGGGTAAGGTGGTCATCAACCGAATATGATTGCTAGGGTTACGTTCTTCCAGCCATTCAATGACCAGATTGATTTTACAAAAATGCACTATTTTCCCGTGATGCAAGAAAATTTCACCGCTGTTGGTGAAATCTAACAATTCAACCGGGCTAAACAAATAACCTAGGGGTCCCCAACAATCATACAGCCAGTTATCCAAATTTTTCTCCGGCGGTAAGGAAGGGATCGGGTCATTTTCATTGACATGGCGGTAATGGGTGATATCTGCCAGTTCTCGTATCGCACTGACCGTTAACACCCGTGGCATTCCGTAGCTATAGAGACAGGGGTCATGTTCTTTTAATTGCGCACTGTGCAGTAATGCCAGTGCACCGCCTAAGCTATGGCCGCAGATAAATAACCGTTTGTTTTTAGCCAAATCAAGGATATCGCTGAATACTTCTTGAGTTGTATCACTTGGGACTCTTAATCTCGCAACTAAACTAAACGCCTCCCAAAAACCTTTATGCACGTTACCATGGTGAATAAACCCGCTGCACAGGGCTTTTTCATCACAACCTAATCCTAAAGGCTGGTACGTAGCGTCCGTAACAGCATCTGTTATATTAGTTGTACCCCGCCAGCTGACAATCACATCACGCTGGCTGACCGCATAAAACAGTTGAGTATTGCCCTGTTTATTATCTCCTGCTTTTGAATTAATAAACTCTACCTGAGTATAACGTTCACTAAATGGCACATCATAAACCACAGGTGTTGCCGACAATTCTTCCACTTTATAGGGCAACGTTGAGACATCCACCATTTGCCGGTTAAAAAAATGAGCCACAGAACCTTCAGTATTAACATCTCCATCGGCATAAGCCAATACACTCATCAAACACTGATTATAGGCATTGACAAGGGAATACTCTTTTTGATGGTGTAACTGCAAAACCCAAGTCCGAAACGGACACACTTCCAGTACATGCCGACAGTTTAACTGGCGGGAATAAAACCCCTTTGGCTCCGGGTCTGGAAAATGATAGGGGGGTGGAATATTTTTAGTGTCCCATCCCTTAATCACCGGCAAGCCATCACTGATCTGCCCGATAGTCACATAGTGATAGTGATGGCCTTCGGCTTCTGCTTTGGGCTTCACCATCGACGCCGCTTCATCGCGTATTTCCCGCAACGGGCGCTGTTCCATTTCATCCGCCAACGATTGGGCATGGATAGACAATGTCACGGGATAAGCTGACAAGTCTTCTTCCCTGAGTACCCCGAAACCATCGGTTACGCCCTGACGCACATAACCTGGGGTTCCGTGACTGATCAGATGATAAGGCTGGTTGACCAGCGGCTTATCCTGTTCATCCACCAACTGAAATTCTACCCAGTGTCTCAAATACTTCTTACAATCTATACACAGAAGCGGATCTGATATGCCCATTGGTTTAACATCCTTCTTTTCACATTATATATAGGGACACAGCCCGAACATCATCTCTTGAAAGTCCCACAAGACTTCTCCTGTCTGACCATCAATCACTTTCATTTCCCCTGATTGGCAAAACAAGCCGGGTTCAGCGTCAGGATAAGCTGGTGACCCCGCACAGGAACCCCTTGTCGTATGATATTTTTCAGCATAAATATCTTGTCAGGAATTGAAATAATTGATCTCACCATCCTAAAAAATAAGGTAGCAAAAATTCTATTACCACAGACAGAAAGCACAGCTCAATGCAGTGAGTAATAACGAATTGAACGACAGGAAGACAGCAATGTATTCCAATCGATTAATCCCTTTGAATAAAGGGAACAGAGGTTGAAATCCCTTTCATACTGTACATATGATGGAAATTAAAGTAATAATTATTGAACTTTCATCAGATAGCAAGAATTTTTCATAAATTTACAAAACTATAAATTTGTAAGAAATGGTGACAAACTGTAAGAAAGCATGATAACTCAGTATGGATTCAATTATCTTCAATCTAATACATCATAAAAAAGGGTAGTAATATACTATTTTCTCAGAAAAATAATCCACGATAGATAAAACAGCTTCTGATTCACCTGAATTCCTTCACATTATTATTGCGACAGAGTAATGCATTGATTTTTAATCAAAAAATACACTTACTCAAATCTGTTGTGATAACTAATAAAGCTATTTGTTTAAGTGTTTCACTAATAGGTCATTCTTCATTAAATACCGGGGGTAATGAGATTATTATCTTGCCCAATTGATGGTATTTCGTTGTTGGCCGGTTTCCTGTCAGGAATAAAAACGTCTTAATGTATCCCGACAGACGACGGCAGGGTGATTGCCGTACAGAGCGCAATTTACAGCGACAGTCATGCCGGCTTTTAAGCAAGGTCATGGATGAAGGGAGAAGCCAAAATAAATGCCAATGCATTCTCATCCCGTGGACACGAGGAACAGTGTTTGAAGTCAATCGAATTATCACTTCGTTTATGGTTCATCTCCGTTGATTCGGAGAACATGTCATCCATTGTTCATATGGATTTTTTCCATTTATACCAACCCTTTCCTTCAGATGAAAAAGGAAACAGCCAGTTAAAAAAAGTATCGCCTAACGCCCAGTAAATAAAATATGAAAATAACAATAACAGCGTGATTTTTACTATTTTCATACTGCATACTGAGAGTTCCTTACTATTGCATTTCATATTTATCATGGTCAGTTTTCTTCGATCCCGACAACATTATCTGTATAGTGAGTTAAAACCAACATGCCTCATTCATTCTATTTTATGTGAATAAACATAAACAGGTTGCTATTCCAGTGACACTACTTTATGTAACGGGTATCTACCATTTGAGTATCAGTTTCAATGTGTCCATCGGGATATTCAACCCATTCTCCCTTCCCGTCAGTCACCGTGACCTTCGGCATTTTGGTTTCATCCAGTTTAGGCTTATAGATAATTTTCCATTCAGCGCCCGGCGTTAACTTCAGCCTAAAAAAACGTTGCGCTACTTGGCCTTGTAAGAATATTCTTTTCGGTCTCCTTTCAACCATCTTCAAAACAGGGTAAATAGTGGGGCTGTAATTGATGATATTCAATGCCTCGGTTTCGCTAAGACTTATTCGGACAGCATCGTTGATAAATGCAGTTAAACCTGTTCCTTCAGCCCCGGCCTCCTGAACAGCATTTTTCATCAAATGGGTGACATCGGTATAACCTACGGTTACAAATGCTTGGTTAATTTTCCATTTGCACCGGCCGCCGCCATAAAAAGGCAACTTCGCCTGAAAGTACCCCGTTTGTGGGTCAGCTTTTACTTTCAGACGAAGGCCATTATAAGTTGGCACCTTATAAGGCGACATATCAGCATGCAACTGATATTCAAGACAATCTTTTGAGATATATTCTGCCGACACATACGGTTTTGTGTATTTCGGTGCCACCCCTTCGACTGTGATCCACTGATTCTCTTTAGGGGGAGAAAGTGGTTCATCCGGGTCAGCACAACCTGATATTAATGTGATTAACAATACTAATAAGTATTGATCGATATTTGTCATGGTAAATCTTCCTCAATTCTTCCCCCGTTATCCGTATAGCGCAATAAGGCCAACGGACCTTGTTCATCCTGCTGAGTACAAATCAGTGCTTGCTGCAACTGATGATCCATCTGTAAAAATAATGCATCGCGCTGTCGAATACCTTGAACAATATCGGTCCTTTCATTCAGTGTTTTTTCAAATAATTGTTCCTGATCCCGGAAAAAATGGTATTTCTCCGGCGCAACCAGTTCGGCAAGTCGTGCGCCAATATAACGAGCATATTTCAGTGAACTGTGATCAGGGAAACCCAGCGCATCTTTTAAGGTCGGGTTTTCGTTCAATGGAAACCATTTGGCTTTATCTGTCTCGCTGATCTGTTGAAAAAATTTTTTCTGAATGTTCCCGGCATCCTTCAGATTATCTTCTGTTTCACGGTTTAATGACGGAACTAAATACAATTTTGTTTTGGTGGGTAAGGTGGTTCTGAGTCGTACATGGTTACTGGGATTACGTTCTTCCAGCCATTCAATAACCAGATTGATTTTACAAAAGTGCACTATTTTTCCGTGATGTAGATAAACTTCACCGCTGTCGGTAAAATCTAGCAATTCAACCGGGCTAAATAAATAGCCTAGTGGCCCCCAACAATCATACAGCCAGTTATCCAGATTTTTTTCCGGTGGTAAAGAAGGGATCGGGTCATCTTCATTAACATGACGGTAATGGGTGATATCTGCGAGTTCCCGTATAGCACTGATGGTTAATACTCTGGGCATCCCGTAGCTATAGAGGCAAGGATTATGGTCCTTCAATTGAGCACTGTGCAGTAATGCCAATGCTCCTCCCAGACTGTGTCCACAAACGAACAACCTTTTGCCTGTGGTTAAATCCAGAATATCGCTGAATACTGTTATATCTTTATTATTGGGAGCTCTTAACATCCCAACTAAACTAAATCCTTCCCAAAACCCTTTATGCACCTTACCATGGTGAATAAACCTGCTGCACAGCACCTTCTCATCACAATCTAACCCCAAAGGCTGGTACGTAGCATCAGTCAGGATATCCTCCGTATTGGTCGTACCCCGCCAACTAACAATGACATCACGTTTGCTGATCGTATAAAACAGCTGAGTATTACCTTGTTTATTATCTCCTGCTTTTGAATTAATAAATTCCACTTGAGTATAACGTTCACTAAATGGCACATCATAAACCACCGGAGTTGCTGACAATTCCTCAACTTTGTAAGGCAACTTTGAAACATCCACCATCTGCCGATTAAAAAAGTGAGTCACAGAGCCTTCAGTATCAACATCCCCACCGGCATAAGCCAATACACTCATCAAACACTGGTTATACGCATTAACAAGGGAATACTCCTTTTGATGATGTAGCTGCAAAACCCAAGCCCTGAACGGGCATATTTCCAGAACATGTCGGCAGTTTAGATGGCGGGAATAAAACCCTTTAGGCTCCGGGTCTGGGAAATGATAGGGCGGTGGAATTTTTTTAGGGTCATTCCAATCCTCCATCACCGGCAAGCCATCACTGATCTGCCCGATAGTCACATAGTGATAGTGATGGCCTTCGGCTTCTGCTTTGGGCTTCACCATCGATGCCGCTTCATCGCGTATTTCCCGCAACGGGCGCTGTTCCATTTCATCCGCCAACGATTGGGCATGGATAGACAATGTCACGGGATAAGCTGACAAGTCTTCTTCCCTGAGTACCCCGAAACCATCGGTTACGCCCTGACGCACATAACCTGGGGTTCCGTGACTGATCAGATGATAAGGCTGGTTGACCAGCGGCTTATCCTGTTCATCCACCAACTGAAATTCTACCCAGTGTCTCAAATACTTCTTACAATCTATACACAGAAGCGGATCTGATATACCCATTGGTTTAACATCCTTCTTTTCACATTATATATAAGCACGCAGCCCGAACATCATCTCTTGAAAGTCCCACAAGACTTCTCCTGTCTGACCATCAATCACTTTCATCATCAGAAAAGCGCCCATGCTAATGAAAATCGTCATCAGGCGTGTCACCACCAAGCAGAATTGATACATCTCCCCTGATTTGCAAAACAAGCCGGGTTCAGCGTCAGGATAAGCTGGTGGCCCCGTACCGGAACGCCCTTGTCCAGGCGATCTATCGGGATATTCTCCAGCCGGACGATACCGTTAATATGTGACTGGAGACGTCGGCTTAATGCCTGATCAGGGGAAAAATCAAATATCTTCAGAAACTCTTGTAACGAGTGGGTTTGAAACATGATCCAAGGCGAGCCGGCAAAGCAGGAAATCAGCGGCCAGGCCGATCTTTCTTCTGTCATGGGGGGATAACAGGCGGAAACCGGGGTGATATTGCTGGCCGTTAACCCCGTGGCATCTTCTCCCGCCAGATTGATATCGCCGATGCCCAATTCAGCTGCCTGTGATCGATAGCCGGTAAACTGACAAAAAATCGACTGTGACGGCAGGTTATTCGCTGCTTTACCATGACAGTCAAAGAAACGCAGCTGATGGCGGGTATGCTGTAAAATATCGCATTCCGTATCCAGTTGATAATAATAAAGAAACTCGGCATCCTGCTGGAAATGAGAGGTTAAGGTAAATTGTTTAACCGGCAGATAGCAGTAGGGCAGCCCGCGTTCCAGCTTCGGCTCCGTCGATACGTAAACGTGATCCAGGCTGAACAGTCGTACTGTCGGCTCTAATGGGATGTCATAATCGCTGATGCCACTGTTCACCGGGATTGCTGCACTGGTCATCGGCTCCAGTTGTCTGACCGGCACGCAATCCAGCAGAAAGGTTTGGGCAATATCAGTCAGTGCCAGACTGCCTTCAAACCGCAAAATCAACTCGAATGTCCGGTCGGCGTTCAACGCCACTAACGAACACCCCCCCGTGATATCAATCGTCACAAAATCATGTACATGCGGGAAATAGTAATATTCCATCATCAGTTGCAAAATGGAAAACGGCGAATTTTCCTTGGCAGGAAGAATAGCAACTTGCCGCTCTGTCCCCCACAACGCCGATACCGGGTAGCTGTCACGAAGCGTGACGGTTTTACCCTGTGTCCGTAACTGGATATCACAGAGATGAAAATCAAGCCATAAGGCTAATAGTGCCGCCTGCTCACGATCACGGCCCAAAAAGAAATGCAGCGGCTGGCTTCGCCATTCCAGGGAATTGCCCGAACAGCGCAGTGTTAACGTTATTTCACTGTATTCTGCGGTGGCACTTAATTGTCGATCAATCACCGTCAGGGGTTCAATATGCAGGGGACAACAGGTTTCAAAACTTATTTTCTGTTCCCCTTCACCGGCAAAAACCGGCGTACCCGCCGGCAGCGTCATCGCCCCCAGGTGATTACCTTCTTGCGGTGAAAATTGAACGAGACTCGTTGGTGGCAATGGGCGCAGCGCTTGCGGCCAAATATGCGTCAGCATATTTAGCGTAATTTCAGGAAAATCATCCTCAATTTTGTAGCGCAGACGGGAAGCGAACAGGGAATAAACCTGTATTGCTCGTTCAACATCTGGATCCCCCGCTCCTTCGGATAAAAAACCGGCCAAATGAGGGTGTTCTTTTCCGGCTTCCTGCGCCAGTTGCCGCATATAATTCAGTTCTTGCAGGAAAAACGATATTCTTCTATTCATTGCACGCTACCCTTATATATTTTTTGCCTGAAAAAGTGTCTGTGAGGCGATTAATGTGGCGCCATGAGAGGTTTTGTCCCCTTTTCGTATGATATTTTTCAGCATAAATATCTTGTCAGGAATTGAAATAATTGATCTCACCACTCTAAAAATAAGGTAGTAAAAATCCTATTACCACAGACAGAAAGCACAGCTCAATGCAGTGAGTAATAACAAATTGAACGACAGGAAGACAGCAATGTATTCCAATCGATTAATCCCTTTGAATAAAGGGAACAGAGGTTGAAATCCCTTTCATACTATTCATATAATGGAACTTAAAGTAATAATTATTGAACTTTCATCAGATAGCAAGAGTTTTTCATAAATTTACAAAACTATAAATTTGTAAGAAATTGTAACAAACTGTAAGAAAGCATGACAAACTCAGTATGGATTCAATTATCTTCAATCTAATAAACTATAAAAAAGGGTAGTAATATACTATTTTCTCAGAAAAATAATCCACGATAGATAAAACAGCTTCTGATTCACCTGAATTCCTTCCCATTATCATTGCGACAGAATAATACATTGATTTTTAATCAAAAAATATACTTGCTCAAATCTGTTGTGATAACTAATAAAGCTATTTGTTTAAGTGTTTCACTAATAGGTCATTCTTCATTAAATACTGGGGGTAATGAGATTATTATCTTGCCCAATCGATGGTATTCCACGGTTAACCGGTTTTCTGTCAGGTGTAAAAACATCTTAATGATTCAATTGAACTTGTTTAGTTGTATTTGATTTATCTTTAATGATGACAATAAAAACAGTAGTGAAAATTATCCACTATCCTGACAGACGACAGCCGGGGGTTCCCAACAGTCGTGAAAATCATCTAATTCTATAATTAGAGATTAAGCTGGAATTATTTCATTTTTTCTCATTCATCCCCGTGGACACGAGGGACAGTATTTGAAGTCAATTGACTTATCACTTCGTTTATGGTTCATCTCCGTTGATTCGGAGAACATATTAGCTATCGTTCATATGGACTTTTTATTTATGGCGTTACTTTATGTATCGAAAATCGACTGTTTGGGTGCCGATTTCAATTTGCCCGTCAGGATATTCAACCCACTCACCTTTCTCGTTCGTAATAGTGATTTTTGGTATTTTAGTTTCATCCAGTTTAGGTTTAAAGATAATTTTCCATTCCGCTCCTGGAGTTAACGTGAGTCGAAAGGAGCGCATTTTTGATACTTCACCTTGTAAGGATATTCTTTTCGGACGCTTTTCAACTACCTTTAAAACAGGGTAAATAACTGGGCTAAAGTCAATGGTATTCGATGCCGCCGTTTCGCTAAGATTTGTTTGAACTGCATCGTTGATAAAGGCGGTTAGACCCGTTCCTCCATAGGGTATAGCATCTTTCACTAGGTGGCTGACATCGGTATAACTCACGGACACAAATGCCTGGCCAATTTTCCATTTACACCACCCTCCACCACTGAAAGGTAATTTTACCTGAAAATGGCCGGTTTTTGGATCGGCCTTTACATTCAGGCGCAATCCGTCAATCCGTTATAGGTCGGTACCTGATAAGGAGACACATTTGCATGCAATTGATATTAAAAGCAATATTTTGAGATATACTCTGATGATACATAGGGTTTTGTGTATTTCGGTGCGACACCGTCCACGGTTATCCACGGCCCTTTTCCAGCAGATGAAAAAGGAAAAAGCCAGTTAAAAAAAGTATCGCCTAACGCCCAGTAAATAAAATACGAAAATAACAATAACAGCGTGATTTTTACTATTTTCATACTGAGAGTTCCTTACCATTGCAATAATGCTGTAAAGCCAGTTTTCCCTTCTCTGTTTGCTGACTAACGGCCAATGATGTTATTAACTGTTTATCCATTTCCAGAAAACAGAGATTACGGTAGTAAATAGCCTCTGGGATCAACCTCTTATAAACATCCATTTTCTCCTTAAATTGACGCTGACTGTCCTGATAAACTGTCATTTTATCCGGTTCGCATAGCTCTTTAAGACGTGCATTAATATAACCGGCATATTCAGATGAGAAGTGATTAAGAATACTTAGTTTGTCTTTTAACTCAGGATTTTTATTTTCAGCAAACAGTTTATCCTTTTCTTGCGGGGTGAGCTGGTTAAACAGGGCGTTTTGCTGTTCACCTGCCTGCTTTGACGTTCCCACCGGCATAAGCCAGCACGCTCATCAAACACTGGTTATACGCATTAACAAGGGAATACTCCTTTTGATGATGTAGCTGCAAAACCCAAGCCCTGAACGGGCATATTTCCAGAACATGTCGGCAATTTAGATGGCGGGAATAAAACCCTTTAGGCTCCGGGTCTGGGAAATGATAGGGCGGTGGAATTTTTTTAGGGTCATTCCAATCCTCCATCACAGGCAAGCCATCACTGATCTGCCCGATAGTCACATAGTGATAGTGATGGCCTTCGGCTTCTGCTTTGGGCTTCACCATCGACGCCGCTTCATCGCGTATTTCCCGCAACGGGCGCTGTTCCATTTCATCCGCCAACGATTGGGCATGGATAGACAATGTCACGGGATAAGCTGACAAGTCTTCTTCCCTGAGTACCCCGAAACCATCGGTTACGCCCTGACGCACATAACCTGGGGTTCCGTGACTGATCAGATGATAAGGCTGGTTGACCAGCGGCTTATCCTGTTCATCCACCAACTGAAATTCTACCCAGTGTCTCAAATACTTCTTACAATCTATACACAGAAGCGGATCTGATATGCCCATTGGTTTAATATCCTTCTTTTCACATTATATATAGGCACACAGCCCGAACATCATCTCTTGAAAGTCCCACAAGACTTCTCCTGTCTGACCATCAATCATTTTCATTTCCCCTGATTGGCAAAACAAGCCGGGTTCAGCGTCAGGATAAGCTGGTGACCCCGCACAGGAACCCCTTGTCGTATGATATTTTTCAGCATAAATATCTTGTCAGGAATTGAAATAATTGATCTCACCATCCTAAAAAATAAGGTAGCAAAAATTCTATTACCACAGACAGAAAGCACAGCTCAATGCAGTGAGTAATAACGAATTGAACGACAGGAAGACAGCAATGTATTCCAATCGATTAATCCCTTTGAATAAAGGGAACAGAGGTTGAAATCCCTTTCATACTGTACATATGATGGAAATTAAAGTAATAATTATTGAACTTTCATCAGATAGCAAGAATTTTTCATAAATTTACAAAACTATAAATTTGTAAGAAATGGTGACAAACTGTAAGAAAGCATGATAACTCAGTATGGATTCAATTATCTTCAATCTAATACATCATAAAAAAGGGTAGTAATATACTATTTTCTCAGAAAAATAATCCACGAGATATAAAATCGTCTGTAATTCAATTTCTTTTCATGTAATTAATACCAAGGTGAATATTTAACATGCTAATTTTTAATTAAAAAACATATTCTTCACAGTTATCGACTGTACGTCATTGTTAACAAATTTCCGGTTAGAAATAGAAACTTCTTGTTGATCTAATGACGTCTCTTTCATTGTATTTTGATGAGTTTGATTTATCTTTAATGATGATAGCAAAGACAATGAAAGTTATCGGCTATTTATACATTATTACTCAAGAAATTTTAACGATAGGTGAATTATGACGTTATATGATATAAAACCAAAGTTTCAAAACTTACTCAGACCTTGGGTGATACGCTTTTATCAACGAGGTGTTACTGCCAATCAGGTGACGTTGTGTGCAATGATAACCTCGGTGATTGTAGGTGGAATTCTGGCATTTTTTCCTTATCCACATCTTTTTCTTTTCTTACCTCTTTTTCTATTTTTCCGTATGGCACTTAATGCTATTGATGGCATGTTAGCAAGAGAATTTAATCAGCAATCCCGATTGGGGACCGTATTAAATGAAATAGGCGATATCGTGTCTGATTTTGCGTTATATTTACCTTTTGCTCTTTTGGCGAATACATCGCTTTGGTTAGTTATTTTTACTGTGATATTTGCCATATCTACTGAGTTTTGTGGTGTTGTTGCGCAGACCCTGACAGGTGTACGTAGTTATAAAGGGCCATTAGGGAAAAGCGATCGGGCTTTCTTTCTGGGGGTTTATGGGATGTGTATCGCACTTTGGCCACAATCATTGGTTTATTCCAATTATATTTTCATTGCAGCAATATTATTATTGTTCTGGACATGCATTAATCGTTGTCGGGAGGCGATTATGCAATCTAAACAAGAGGAATGACGATATATCTTCAGATTGCTATGGAAAGCATAATTATCGCTGTGTAAAGTGCCGGTGCAGTTTGACAGGGGGTAAGTTAAAAACATCTCTGAAACTGCACTCGATACTATAAGTTAAGCATTACCTGCTCCATGAGAAAAATGAGTCCGAATCAATCACCAATATTTGTAATAGTGATTCATCTGAAACTTTTCTCATTCCCATAAATGGTGGTAACGATCTCGCGACCAGCGATAATAAAGTGCTAAGAAAGCATTAATATTATCAGGGTAAAATTGTTCAGGGTCAAAATGCTCATTTTCAGGGAAACCAAGTAATTGATTGGTCCATTGCAGTGTTTCTTTATATTCTTCATGAGAAGGATCATTGAGTATCGCTATAAAATTTTCATACCCATAAACACCACCGGTATCTTCAAGAGGACATGAGCGGGCGCCATCCAGACAGTAAAAAGGCAGCGGAAGATCGTTCTCAGGATAATTACTGTTTTCTAAAACAATTTCATGTTCCCAATTATCGCCAAAATCATAGAGATAGGTAAACGCTCGACCTTTTTGTTTAATCAGATCAACCAAGCGATATAAATATTCTTCCTTGTCATCAGACGAACTTTCTGGCATTTCTGTTAGCCGCAGCTTGCCAATACGAAATTCATGCAGATGGCTATCTTGCCATCCCATGACGATTTGTATCACATCATGCAGCCTGTCGAGTGAAATAGAGGCAGGAACGACAAATTGTCGCCAGATAGCGGGTTGTGAGTCTGTAAGTGTTATTTTTAACTGATAGAATTTCTCGTTCATTACTCATCTCCTATAGTTGTAGGATTATTCTTTCAACGTGTTCCATCTGTTGTCAATATTTCGTTGAATTTCTCTGGCTAAAATTGTTGGAATACCAACATGTTCTGCTGCTATATGAAAATCTTTGGCTATGTCATAAATTTCAGCGGTTATATTCATCATCGCTTTTGCGCCTGATAACCCGGCCTGACCTGCCATTAATTCCATTGCTTGTTTTGTTATTTTCGAGCCATAACCATTGAAAGCTGTCATATGTTCATTATAGCGTGATGGACTATACATAATGTCGTAGAAAGGAGAGATACGCCAGTTATCATTGTCATCGGCCAGGAAAGCGAAGTTCTTTGCATGGTCATCTTGGTTCATCATCAGATAGTTAAATATGGCTCTGTAGAGAAGTTTCTTGGCTTCATTAGTGTTACATAACATTCGGGTTGCTTTGATCAATTCGATATAATCCAGCGAAGGTTCTCTGAAAGGAGCATCCAGTAACCCGCAAGCAGAAATCATATGAAAACGCCCTTGTTCACCTACACAGTCAAAACGGGATTGCTGTAACCAATATTGCCCATTCCCGGCATCAAATAACTCAAAATCGGAAACTTCAATATTTACGCGTTCTGCTATTTTCATATAGGTATATTCAATAAGGCTTTCATAATGTTCTAGCGCAAATTTCTCTGAGGTTAATTTGATAATCAGTTTTTCGCCAATAGCATCTTGTTTTGTGGTAAAAGTCCCATTTGCCAGTTTGGTTACATTAAGTTTTGGTCTTGCACCACCTGAACTCCCTGCGTTCATTAGGTGTGTTATTAGGTGAGATTCCGTTCCTTCAAATTCTTTAACGGCTTCTTTACCTAATGTAATGAGTTCTATATCTTGATATTTATCTCTGTTTTCAATTTGTATTTCAGGCTCATAGGATAAAGCGCCAGGGCCACGATTTCCGATAAACGCCAGTCTTTCCAATGCTGTGATATTTTGGGGAATATAACCATTTTGGCGGAAAACGCGATCCATCAAATATAATCCCCATTCATCGGGCAAGCTATCACCAAAAACGCCATGTAATCCGTAGTGAGGTTGATGTGGTGCTTTTTGCAATGAATCATCGTGCTCGAGATTAAATGGAGCAATAGAGCTTTTGTGTGCTGATAAATAATTATCATCGTATTGAAAGTAAACTCCGTTGCTGTTTTCAGCTAATTTACCGACGTTCTCAACGTTTCCATTACTGAATCTGCGCTTTACCAGTAAAGGGATATTAAGCATGTTTTAAAACCTCTTCGATACTTTGGGGATGGTGTTTTATTTTGGTTATCTGATGAATATCATTGAGATTGCACAGTGCATCATAAAGCATTAAGAATTGTCTTAAAGAGATATTACCTGTTGCTTCAAACTTTCGAATCGTACTGTTGGGTACACCGGAATGTTGTGCTAGTGCCTCAATAGATAACTTACGGTTTTTGCGAACTTTCTTCAGATATGTCTTAAACGCAATCTGAGTGTCGTATGGGGTATTTAGTGATAGCATTTCAGCACCTATTGAATTGTAAATTTTGCTACTATGATAGCAAAAATAGGTTTTTTTTGCCATTTTTTGCTATCATAGTGGCAATTTTGTGATGGTGAACGCCAAGGCTTTTAGATCTTATGGATTAAGTACATTATTTATCTTTGATTTTGATCCTTTTTTCGGTTAATTACAACCTTTTGATTTACAATGAATAACGTCAATGTAATGCTGTCACACTCGTTAATAACGAATGAAAAATGCAATTTTATATTCCTGCTATTAGCATATCTATAGCTGAAAATATATCATCTCGTATTTTCGGTGCTTCTATGACAATATCATCTTTTTTCAAATTCTTAACATCGGTAGATGAAATCATATTTGAAAGCATGACATATTCTTTACCGTTTATTGTTAATATTGGTATTAATTTTTGAATTAGCCTTACTCTTGGCAGCTAACGGCATGTGTATAAATTGAAAATTGAGTCATCAGGCACCCCTGAATCTTTCATCGTCTGAAAATAATCCAGCTTTGTTTATAAAGCCATTCAGTGCTTCAATCCCGTTTCAATCCATTTTTGACGTTTACGTTCACTTACAGCGTTTGCTTAAGGCTTGTTTTAGTGTTGCTGATAGATTCATATGCAATGTTTAAGGTAGACGTTTGCCCCCTTCTTTCTACTACTTGCAGTTGTTCTCATAACACACTCCAGATCATAATTTATCTGTATAATTATAGCTCACAGATAATGAGCATGATCAGCGTATCCCAGAATTTTTGTTATTTACAGGAAAATGCGCCTTATTTACAGATTTTTAGTTAAATATTGCAGATCAATAACTGAAAATCTTATATCCTAACTAAGGAAGTTCTCAACCAAAAGAATAGATGATATGTGGAATATAATCGTGTTGAACAAAATATTAGCACAAATGATTGCATTCAGGCTGGAGGTTGACCAATCACAGAGATTTTAATTTTGTAAAATGATCTATATTGTTAAGAAAATATTATTAATTTTGAGGTGTCTTCTCTATAAAGTAAGGAAATGAGTTAGTTATGTTGTTAAGTAAAAATTTTCGAGAACTGTTCACTTTGGTGTGCTTATTTAGCTTTCTCATCTTAGCCCATTTAAGTCTTGGGTATCAGTTAAAGTTTATATATGTATTCAGTGCTTTTTCGATTCTAATATTGTTATCTAATTTCAGCTTCTCTATATATTGTATCTTTATACTTGCTATTGGATTAACGAGTGTGGTTTATTCTCCAGTCGGGTTGATTTATGGTTATCCTGATGTTAATTCAGTAGGGTCTTTAATTTACACCAATAAAAATGAAGTTATTGAATTCATCAGTGGGCTTCCTTTGTTTACCTATTTAGTTGCGTTGGCAATCATTGCTTTAATGTTTTTATCTCTCAAGATAAAAGTGACTTTGAAGCGAAATAGTGTCATGTTTCTGTCTCTATTTTTTGTATTGTCAGCTTTTTGGTCACCGGTAAGAGGATATATAAAATCTAATTTCGATCCTGATTTTAATATATTATCCTCTGGCTTACCTGAAATCAGGTTTTTTAGCGATCTGGTTGAGAGCTATAATGACGTTAATTCAGAAAGGGTGAAATTTGCTGAAATAATAAAACAGAAGGATTCATGGCAGCCGGTGGTGGAAGAGGAACGATATGAAACATATATAATGGTAATTGGTGAAAGTGTTAGAAAAGATTTTATGAATGCGTATGGCTTTCCTTATAATAATACGCCGTGGCTGGACAAAGCCAATGGCAAGATATTTACAAATTATATTTCATCATCGGCATCTACCCAGCTGTCTTTGACGAATTCACTTGCTCTGAAAGACGACAATACTATCAATTTGAGCAACAGTGTCATAACGTTGGCAAAAAAAGCGGGATTTTATACTTATTGGATATCTAACCAGGGTATGAAAAGTGCTTTTGATTCTCCGATTGCTTTAATTGGGCAGCAGGCAGATAGTTTTAATTTTCTGAAAAGTGGCAGTTCTGATGACAGGCGTTATTTACCTGATGATAAATTGATGCCTTATATTAAAAAGGCGTTAATATCAGAAAATAAGAAAAAACTTATTGTTATTCATCTGATGGGGTCTCATCCACAGGCGTGCGTCAGAACTAATGGAAAATATGATCTGTTTTTACAATCGAAAGAAATTTCCTGTTATATAAAAAGTATCGCTAATACAGACAAGCTTCTTTCTGAAATTGTGTCTGAGGCGAATGGTAATCATTTAAAATGGACGATGATGTATTTTTCAGATCACGGTCTTTCTCATGTTGATGAAGGAACCGATCAGGAAAATCTGACACATAATGACAAGAATAAACAGAGTTTTCAGGTGCCTTTTTTTATTACCGGAAGCGATTATTTTCATCGTGAAAAAATAACGGCGAAAAGAAGTGGATTACATTTTCTAACTTTATTTTCTCAATGGCTTGGAATAAAGGAAAAAAATATTCCAGATGATTGCAATATGATATCTAATAGCCAATGCAGTGGGCAAGATAAGATTATTACATTTAAAAATGAAGTTAAAGATTATGATGAATTGAATGAAGACTTCGCCGATACACAACTCGTTTCGGCGAAAAATAATCATTAATTTATTTGTTAATTATATTAAATAATCATTAATGTGATAATTATTTTATTGATTATTTGATTGTTGTGTAAAATTGAAGGGATGAGAGGATTTTCTCTTTGAAGAGCATTCAGGGAGAAAAATCCTCTTACCGTCATCCATATTTTGTTAGTACCATGACCTGAGCCGATTTTTCTTGCGTTATCGGTATGTGGCAATTCTTAAGCTCAGTTTAATACGATGGCTCATCTCCTTGGGGGCGTTTGTCGGGAGTTGTGACTATTGCAATTGATGAGTTATCCACGTTTTAAGTTATTGAAGCAGATTATATATCTAAATATATATCCCCTTCATCTTTCAAGTTGCTGCTTTGGTGGCGGCTTTCACTTACCCCAGTCACATCGTCATCTATGCGCCTGGGGATGCGTTCACTTGCCGCCGCGCTGCAACTTGAAATCTATTGGGTATATGCTAACTTTAGTTTTTATTTAATAACGCAATGTGTTTATTTCTGAAAAATTTAATTTAAACGTAATTGTAAGAAATAAGAAACTGCATCTTATGATATTAATAATTATTTTAGTGAATGAAAAACCCTCATCAATACATACATAGACAAGGATTTTTATAATTAAATGATGCTTTTTATTGCTAAGAGAAATAATTTCTTATCCTACAGTGTTTTTTATAAAAACAGATATTGAGATTAGTCGAGACTTTTTGACGGTGTTTCCCATATTCGGGAAAACCGTTTTACATTGCTTGCTGTGTAAATAACGGTATGGGATATATTGCGGTGGCCGAGATAATCCTGAATAAGGCGTGTATCTCTTCCGAGATCAGCGAGAGCATAACCGCAGGCATGTCTTAACATATGTGGGTGAGGTGAAATATTCACTAATGCTTGTCTGCCATAACGCTTTAATAAACCATAAACTTGCTGGCGTGAAATAGCGCCTGATTTTTGTGATAAAAAGACCCACGATGTATCTGATTCTCTCCACTGCTTTCTTATATTAAGCCATTTATTTAACGCGATTATTTCTTCTGGAAGCAATGGGTGTGTTGTTGATAATCCCCCTTTTAGTCGCCTTACATGAATAATTTCCGAGTGAAGATCAAGATCGGATAGCATTAGATTACATAGCTCACTAACTCTAAACCCATGAATGAAGCACATGAGTATCATACAGTAATCTCTCTCAGCGTGACGACCTTGACGTGTTTTTTCTAAAATCGCATTAATTTCATGTCTGGTTAAGAATTTACGCTTCTTCATGAAAATAGTTCCTGTGGAATCTGAGCAGATAGTTATCGGTAGAAAATAATATTAATCTACCGGAATATATCAATTAATAGAACTTTTATAAAATTATTGGCTGGTAATTCTATTTATTTGGGACGAAATCTATAAATACCGTTTTCAGATAGTCGCAAATAGTTATTTTTTAATAGAAAATATCAGCTTGTAAACTTTGTAATTATATATTTGGAAATTATTAGACAATAAAAAGAAACTAAACAGAATGCACCAAACTGTAAATATATTCCTACAAAACCACCTCTTAAGTCAAATTTAGTGTAATTCCAGATTGCCAATATTTAACTATTTATAATATATAGATTTTCTTGGATAATTTTTACTATTTCTCGTAACTCATATTAATTAGATTGTAAAAACTCAGTCAATTCATCTGAATTTAATCAGATATTAATTAATTACTCAGGTTATTAATTTAAAATAATATGAAATTTTGAATTTTTACTCCAAATTATTATTTATTATTAGTATTTTTAACCAAATAAAACAGTTTGGTGCATTTTGTTTGGTTTTAAAAAATATTAATCCGAAATTTTGAAACCCTATTTTGTGCCGGATATCGGGTGCATGGATCGGGAATCCTGCACGGCTATTTTTTTATGGTTATGGGTATTTTATCCTTAAATTCAAGGAATTAATTCACATGAAATTGAATAAATTGGTTATGGCTCTGGGATTGGGCATGGTTTTGGTTGCGGGTTCTGTCAATGCGGCTAATCCTAGCCAAGGTCATGGAACAGTCACTTTTACGGGGTCTATCATTGATGCACCTTGTTCTATCACCCCAGAAACAGTTGATCAGGTTGTACCATTGGGTTCTATCTCTAACGTTTCTTTGAAAAACGGCGGTCGTTCTTCCTCTAAGCCGTTCAAAATTTCTTTAGAGAACTGCACAACTGAAACGATAAATACAGTAACAACCACGTTTATCGGTGCCAAATCCAGTATCACTGGCGGTGAGGGTCTGCTGGGTATTGAAGGATCGGCTAAAGGTGCAGGTATTGCGATCACCGATGGGGGTGGCAATAAGATTAAACTGGGTACGCCTGCTCCCGCAGTAACACTGCATGATGGGAGTAATGATCTAAACTTCGCTGCTTATCTTCAGGGTGATACCGGGCCTGATGCCGTTGTTCCGGGTGATTTCACCGGCATTGCCAATTTTCAACTGACTTATCAATAACGCTTTCATGCATGGAAACGCCTACAGGGAGGCAGGTGTTTCCTAATCAAAAATTTTGAATGAGTTTAGCCGGAGAGAAGTCATGAGCCGATATTCTGCCGTTGTTGTGGTGCCCTGCCTGTTAATGTTTTCCTGCATTGCTGTCAGCGTTGAAGCGACTGCCACACGAGGAATACAAGGGCATGGTCGCGTTAGCATGCAAGGTGCCATTATTGATTCGGCCTGTGCGATTGACGCAGGTAGCCGTGATCAGACGATTGAGCTAGCCACGATTCCGGTAAGCCGGATAGTCCATGATGGGCAGGGGCTTGCTCGCCCCTTTTCCATCCGTTTGATTAATTGCGTACTGACTTCTGCCACATTGGGTAAGCCTGACTGGCGTCATTTTCAGATGACGTTTGACGGCGTGCCGGATGGGAACAATTTTCGCTTGGATGGTGTGGCGCAAGGTGTCGCGTTGCAAATTACCGACATGTACGGCAATCAGGCCTATCCGGGAATGCCATTATCTGTGGGGGATTTACAGGAAGGGCATATGACTCTTAGTTACGCGATGCGATTGGTGGGCAATCACCAGTTATTGCAGGCGGGGCAGTATCGAACCACTGTCCGGTTCAGGTTGGATTATCACTAATCATCGATCAGGGAATGTTATGGCTTTGTTTTTTGGTTTGACCGCTGAACATGACTGGGTGGTCCCGGTTCGGTGTGTCCTGAAACCTTTTACTGTTTTGGTATTACTTGCTGTGATTGGGATTCATGCTGCGTATGCGGAAGAAGAAATTGAATTTAATACCGACGTATTGGATGTTCAGGATCGTTCGCGGATTGATTTAAAAGAGTTTTCTCGTGCTGGTTATATTATGCCGGGGGATTACCAGATGATGATACGTCTGAATAAAAGCGAGCTGTCTGAGATGCCGGTGACTTTTATGGCGCCGCCGGATGATCCGAAGGGCAGTGTGGCTTGTCTGCCGCCAGATATGGTGAAGCAGCTAGGACTGCGGGCGGAATGGGCATCAAAGGTGACCTGGTGGAATAATAATCAGTGCATGGCGATTAAAACGCTGCCAGGAATGACGGTGCGCGGCGATTTGGGCAGCGATACGTTATATCTGAGTGTGCCGCAAGCTTATCTTGAGTACAGCTCATCAGATTGGGACCCGCCATCACGTTGGGATGAAGGGATCTTAGGAATGATGTTTGATTATAATGTCAACGCTCAGGTATCTAAGCCGGCTAAGGGAAATGAGAATCATAATGTCAGTGCCAACGGCACAACCGGGATAAACTTTGGGGTGTGGCGTCTGCGGGCAGATTGGCAGTCACAATATAACCACACTACTGGCCGGGAAGGGAGTACAGAAAGGAATTGGGATTGGAGCCGTTACTACATGTACCGGGCGATACCGCATTGGCAGGCCAAGCTGACATTGGGTGAGGATTATCTCAATTCAGGTATTTTTGACAGTTTTCGTTTTGCCGGGGCGAGTCTGGTGACGGATGACAATATGTTGCCGCCAAACCTGCGTGGTTATGCGCCGGAGGTGACTGGCGTGGCGAAAACCAATGCCAGAGTGACCATCCGTCAGCAGGGCCGGGTGTTATATGAAACCCAGGTTGCGCCGGGGCCATTCCGGATTCAAGACATCAATGATGCGGTCAGCGGCAAACTGGATGTACGGGTGGAAGAACAGGATGGTGGCATACAGGAATTTCAGGTCGATACCGCGAGCATTCCTTATCTGACTCGTCCGGGCCGGGTGCAGTACAAACTGGCGGCGGGTAAGCCGACCAATTGGAAACACCACAGTGAGGGGAACGGCTTTGGGCTGGGGGAATTCTCCTGGGGGATAAACAACGGTTGGTCACTGTATGGTGGGCTATTGGGGGCCGGAGATTACAACGCGCTGTCGTTGGGAATAGGGCGTGATCTGATGGCCTTCGGTGCGTTGTCGGTTGATGTGACTGAATCCCGTGCCCGTTTACCGGATGAGGGTAAAACTTTGACCGGAGGTTCTTATCGTCTCAGTTATTCCAAGCGTTTTGAGGAATATGACAGCCAGGTGACGTTTGCGGGTTATCGCTTCTCGGAACGTGATTTCATGAGCATGAGCCAGTATTTAGATCGCCGTTATTACGATGGGGATGCGGAGAGTAGTAAAGAACTTTATACCATTATGTTGAATAAGCAGTTCACGGATTTAGGGATCAGTACTTATCTAAACTACAGCCACCAGACTTACTGGAACCAGTCGAACAATGATCGCTACAACATATCGGTATCACGCTATTTCGGCATTGGAACCATGAAGAATATTAACCTGAACTTGTCGGCTTATCGTCATAAATATGAAGGTAAGAATGACGATGGCATGTATCTGACGTTATCCCTGCCGTGGGGGAATTCAGGAACGATCAGTTATAACGCGATGGTTAACCGCAAAGGTAACTCCAATACGGTAGGTTATTATGACCGGATTAATGAAAACAGCAGCTATCGTTTAGCCGCGGGTACCAGTATTGGCGGCAAGGCAGCGGCTAATGGCTATTTAACTCATTACGGTGATCTTGCCCAACTGACGACCAGTGCGAGTTATCAGGATGGGCGTTATACCACGGCGGCGCTTGCTGTTCAGGGTGGGGTGACTGTCACATCAGAAGGTGCGGCACTGCATCGCATCAATACGCCGGGTACGACGCGTCTGATGGTGGATACCGATGGTATAGGGGGTGTCCCGGTGAAAGGCTTCGGTGCGATTACCCATACCAATATGTTCGGTAAGGCGGTGATCTCTGATGTAAACAACTATTACCGCAACAGTGCGAGTATTGATTTGAATAAACTGCCGGACAATGTGGAAGCAATACGGTCGGTACAACAAGCGACGCTGACGGAAGGGGCGATTGGTTACCGTAAATTTCAGGTGATATCCGGTGAGAAAGCGATGAGCATGATCCGTTTGTCGGACGGGAGTATACCTCCGTTTGGAGCCACCGTATTGAATAAGGATAGACGGGAGATCGGCATCGTCAATGATGGTGGGAATACCTACCTGAGCGGGATAAATCCGGGGGAGAAACTGGATGTACGCTGGGATGGGGAGTTGCAGTGTGTGATTGAACTGCCGCATGAATTACCAATAGTTGAAGAGATGGCCTCGTTATTACTGTTCTGCCAGTTGAGCAGCGGTAATAAACAGCCATAGTTTCAACTGACAGGCAGCGTGAAAACCTTGTTGCTGTCACCGGAACTTATCGCGGTGACCCGTCATGACGCTGAAATGACATATTCTGAGAATGAGTAATTGAGCATGAAATTGAAGAAAACAATGAACGCAGTAACGATCGCCGCCCTGAGTTTGTCAGTGGTCAGTGAGTCAATGGCGGCCATTGCACTGGATCGTACCCGGATAGTGTTTAACGGTGAGGATAAATCCACCAGTATGGATATCAGTAACCAGAACAAAGAGTTGCCGTATCTGGCTCAGGGCTGGATAGAAGATGAGCAGGGTAACAAAATCAATGGTCCGTTAGTGGTGACGCCGCCAGTGCAGCGAGTGGAGCCGGGGGCAAAGAGCCAGGTGAAAATACAGTCACTGCCAGCAATAGCACAGCTGCCACAGGACCGGGAAAGCCTGTTCTATTTTAATTTGCGTGAAATTCCGCCGCGCAGCAAGAAACCGAACACATTGCAAATTGCGCTGCAAACCCGGATAAAACTGTTCTATCGGCCAAAGGCGATTTTTGCCAGTCGCACTGATCTGGATAACCCGTGGCAAGAGAAGATGACGCTGACACGTCAGGGGGATCAATATCAGGTGAACAACCCGACGCCGTATTACATCACCGTGGTGGATGCGTCGAATCAGCTTAAGGGGAAGAGTGTGGCGGATTTTAAGCCGTTGATGGTGGCACCAAAAAGTAGCGCGGTGCTGAGTGGGAGTGCGGGGACGTTGGGAAGTGCGCCGGTACTGACTTATATCAATGATTTTGGTGGCCGGCCACAACTGACTTTTAGCTGTGCAGGAAGCCAGTGTCAGGTGGCTGAACGTTCGTCGTAACGGGCGAAACCGCGAGGAGCGACGATGAACATAAAGCGAGCAGGTCGTGCACTGGCGCTGGCGATCGTACTGATGCCGGTGACAGAGGGTCACGCGGTGGAGAACTGGGTGACGGATATAGCGGATATAGAGAGTCACCACGGTGAACTGCATGTATTTGGTATGTTAACTGAGGCGACGTGCCATCTGGATATGACTTCTGAGTGGCAGGAAGTGAGTTTGGGGACGACGCCGAACAGTGATTTACGCCGACCGGGAGATAAAGGCACGCCGATACCGTTCACCCTGAAATTCCGCGACTGCTTGCGGACTAAAGGAGCGGTGCGTGATACCCGGACAGGCAATCTGACGTGGAGTAATTTGCAGCCGGTGGTGACCGTCAGTTTTGTGGCTGCGGCGGATCGGGATTATCCCCATCTGGTGCGGGTGGCGGGGATCACCGGCTTGGGGTTACAGATCACAGATTCCGCTAATAATGATATCCGGTTGGGAGAACGGGGACGCCCGCATTTTGTGGCTGCGGGGCAGGATAGTCTGGCGTATTACGTGACGCCGGTGCGGACGTCGGGAACATTGGGGATCGGGCATTACCGGGCAGTAGTGGATTTTAGGGTGAATTATGACTAAACCTCTGCGAATAAAAAAACTGTACCGCCGGCGAAAAAAATGGGTTGTATTACTGCTGGGTTGTTTACTGAGTGTCAGTGCTCAGGCTGATTTACCGACAAAAAGGGTAAACGTTGCAGCCACGGCATTTAATCGTTTTTCGGGTAAAACGCCGGTCAATATATATGGTGTTGTTATCGCGCCTCCACCTTGTGTGATTAATAATGGTAATACTATTGATGTGGATTTTGGTGAAGTGATGATTACTCGTATTGATGGGGTTAATTACATGAAGCCGGTTAAGTACACGGTGAAATGTGAAAAAATGCCGGCCAACGCGATGAAAATGATGATATCGGGTAACACCGCCAGTTTTGACCGGGCAGTGTTACAAACCAATCATACCGGGCTGGGTATTGCGGTTATTCATAACGGACAGAAATTACCTGTCAATGACTGGATGAAATTTTCCTACCCGGATTTTCCTGAGTTATATGCCGTGCCGGTAAAAAATATGGCTGCGATATTGAAAGGCGGTGGTTTTGGTGCTGCTGCTACGATGATGGTTGAGTACCAATGAACAGGAGACACTGATGAAGCATTTAATTTATCGTGCTTTCTGGACGATTTGCCTGGTCTTGATCAACGTGATGCCGGGGCAAGCGGCAGATAATATGTGGTTTCATGGCACATTGCTTGAACCACCTCCTTGCGTCATTAATGACGGCAATATGATTGATGTTTATTTCGGCCATAACGTTGGAATACATAAAGTGGATGGGGTGAATTATACCCAGCGGGTGAATTATCAATTGGTGTGTGCGCCTAATGTTTCAGGCTGGAGTTTAGGATTGACGGTGATTGGTCCACAGACTTCATTTGATGCTGCTGCTTTGAAAACGAATATCACCAATTTGGGTATTCGTCTGACTTTGGATGGTAAAGTATTCACCCTTAACAAGCGTATTCCTGTGACATCACAGAAACTGCCGGTGATACAGGCTGTGCCGGTGAAAAAACCGGGAAGTACGTTACCGGAAGGGGCATTTGAAGTGACAGCGACATTATTGGCGGAATACCAGTGAAAGGAAAACCAATGAACTATTTCAAGTTATTCGTGTTGCGCGTTGGTTTTATGATTGTTGCTACTGCGGTTTATTGCAATCAGGTGGTACAGGCTGCGGATAATATGCGTTTTTACGGCGCATTGGTTGAAGAGCCCTGCACAATTAAACCGGGTGATGAAGATATCCGGCTCGATTTAGGCTCGATTACGGAAAAATATTTGTATCTGCATGGCCGGACCAATAGTGAGCCTTTTCAGCTCAGGTTGGCTGGCTGTGATATGAGTGTGGGAAAATCTATTAAACTGACATTCAATGGGGTAGAAAACACACAATTACCGGGTTTATTAGCATTAGGCGCGGGTAGTCAGGCTTCCGGGATTGCCATTGGTATCGAAACGACTGAAGGCAAACGGTTGCCGTTGAATAAAGACGGGGATGCCTATTCGCTAAAAGAGGGGGAAAACGTGATTATCCTGAAAGCGTATGTGCAGGCTGAACCAACGGCGCTGGGTAACCAGACGATTAAACGGGGCGTGTTTCATGCTATTGCGACATTTAATCTCAACTATGACTAATCGCACAGTTTTGGTTTTATTTTATTAGGTAAGTAAATGAAAAAATTATTCTCTGCTTGTCTGGTATTTTTATTGCTGTTCTCATCAGGTGCTGCGGCATCAATATTTTCATATATCACTAAATCTGAAGGTGTTCCCTCAAATGCTTATTATACTTTTGTGATTGAACGCTGGGATGAAGAGAACGATTTTACGCCAAATCCTTGTTATGGTTATTCTGCGTGTTGGGTGTCGGTTAACCATCGTCATAGTGTAGACGGTTATTCAGGGCAGCCATATAAACTATTCAATATCCGTGTAGAAAGATACAGGACGATGAAACAAGTTCAGGCTCAGATATTGAAACAAACAAGTTTTCCAATTACCGGAATTGCAAAACATTTTGGCCCGGCTATTCAATCTCACCAGGAATGTGTGGGGTTGTTTTATGAAACCGATCGAAATGGTTTTAGAGGAAGACTATTGCCGGGATCTTTATGTGGTGTTGCACCCCCTCCGATCGGTTTTTGTCAAGTAAGTGAAGGTTCAGTTGAACTTAATTACGGCAACATTGACGAAGAGAAATTGGAAGGCGCAACCAGAGCCGAGAATATTAATGTGACTTGTAATAGAGATATAGAGATTATTGTGACAGCGACCGGTCCTGACAGGGGATTCGTACCGTTGAGAAGTGATGGTAGTTTGAAAGCCCAGTTATTATTAAATAATAGAAAAGGCGAAGATGGTGTTTCTGTTTTTGTACCGGCTGGTGGAAGTGTACCGGTTACGGTGAAATCAGTTTTACAGAAAAATGGCAGAGTAGAGGCAGGGCCTTTTTCTGGATCAGGGGCAATAATTTTGGCAATGCCATAAAATAGGGTGTTTTTTTAAGCTAAAGGCTGGGATGAAAATGAAACAAGATCATCTATTAGTAGGGAAGCGTATTCAGAAAAGAAGGAAAGAATTAGGCATGACCGCAGTAAAATTGGCGGAACAAGTAGGTATCAGCCAACAACAACTTTCACGCTATGAAAGAGGGATAAACCGCATTAATCTGTCCCATCTGGTGCAGATCGCTTCGATATTGGATACACCGATAAACTGGTTTTTCCTTGATTGTTGTTATCCTGCAACTAATAACAGCGTCAGTAAATTAACGGACCAATATATTCCTATTGCGGAAGCGACATTGGGTAAATTTGGATGTTAACTGATTATGGTTTAAAGAGGGGGAAGGTATAAACTGGTTGATGTCTGAGTTTCGTGACCGACGGAACGGTCACTTTTATGGTTTCGTTGTCAGCAATATTGTTATAACAAATGAATAATTCATTCTTATTTATTTCATTTTTTTAGTAATCATTAATTATATAACTGAAAAATTCATTGGAAATTTAGGGTAATGAAAAAATGAAGTGTTTTCTCAATTTGATTTTTTAATTCATAGAAGCAATTATTTTTTTGTTGTTGGTTTTATTTTCTCGTCAATGAACAGTCTGATAATCTTTAGTATTACAATGATTATTATTTTCTGTTCTGGGTGTACGTCAACATCATCCGGGACACAGTAAAAAGATCCGTAACGGGGAACACATGCAGGAAGTTTATCTAAATTCGGAAAAAGAAGCGGCATAAACCTAATTTAACCTCAGCTTCGTTTAAAAATAGCGATATCACCATCCCGTAAATTCAAGCTCGGTTTTTTAGGTTGGAATGTATAAGCAATTAGGTCAGCGACGATTTCCAATAAAAAACCGAGCTGACTGCGGTGTCTTGAATGCGCTATTTGAGAAATATTTTTAAGCTGATCTATGACCGTTTCTATCAAAAATCGCCTTCTTAACATCAGCTTATCCCAGGGAGATAATTCTTTTGCCTTCATGTTATTACGGACATGAGTGATTAACGTTATTCCTTCTGAATATAAAATGTTTTAAAATCACGATCATGGCTCATGTGGAATAAAATGAGTATCGTCATGACTTCACTGAGAAAAAGGGAAGCTTCGCGGCGACGTTTGAGCAAACCATTTTCAATTAACTGTTGATGCCAGAGAGGAGTAAATTTTTGGCAAAAGTCATCGACGCAGCAGTAAAGTTCTTCTTCACTCAGAACCTTGATAATTGCGAGCAGCTACAATTATCAGATCATAAATGAAGCCTTTTTCTATCTAAAATAAACGGTTATTGCTTAAGGTCCTGTATATGACTTAAGAATAAATGATTAAAATGCAGTGTCATTGGATAAACGCAGTCTGGTACCAGACTGCGATCCATTCAATTCAATGAATATTTTTTTTAATTCAAGAAAATGCCAACAATGGTGAGATACACAATAGGAATCCGGTAAAGATAATCAGGATTAGCGATATTCCTTTATATTTATGCAACATTGGCACTTTGTAGACCAAATAAGCCGGGATTAGACAACCTACCATACCGAATATCGGGCTACAGATTGAAGTAAAACTCAGTACTGGTGCATTCAGGATAATCGCTCCCCAAGCTAGCAGAATAGCGAAAATCATGATGCCCTTTTGTACCCAGTTTTTATTGATTCTTTCTGCTGGCATGATACGCGCCAGAATATTCATGACTATGCCTTGGGTTGCTTCACGGAAGCCAAGATAAACGCCAAAGAAGGCGGTCATCACAGCAAAGATATTCAGCAAGACACTGATAACCGTTACCCAGCCACCGGGGAAGAATTTTGCAGCAATTGCCAGAGCAGAGATATTTTGTTCATAAGCTTGAACCGCTTCATCATGTCCCATTGCTAAGGTGAATGAAACTGCATAGAAGAAGACTGTACAGAACAGGACGCCAAAGGCGATATTCATTGCTCTTAATGCTTTATAGCGGGCGACTTCACGATTTTTCTCGTGATGGCGGTAAGAGATAACCATTGGGCTTAAGGTTTGAATAAACAGAATCGAAGTCAGGGTAAATGGCAGCGTAATGATCGCCTGTTTTATCAGCGTTCCTGCCGGCGGCAGCGCACCGATATGATATAAGTGCCACATGCCTATCATGGATAAGCCAAGTATCGCGACGACAAGCAGTTTGGACAGCACCATAAAGCTGGATAATTTGAACAGGAGTCGCTCACCACTGGATGAAAGCGCAACCAGAATACAAATCAGTACCAGTCCGTAGAGAGGATTGTCGGACAACAAACCGTCAGTAACACCGAAAGTTTGCAGATAGGAAGCGCTGTCATTGGTGATGGCTGTTGAGTAAACAAACATCCAAATTACCAGCATAACAAAATAGAGTGCACCCAGCAGAATACCCCAATTTTTACCGAGATATCCGCTGATAACGCTGGGATAATCTTTACATTTGGGGGATTCTGCCAGCGTGTTGATAAACAGACGTTGGAACAGGTACATCGCCGGATAACCAATCACCGATGACAGCAGGAAAACCCACAATCCCATCAAGCCAACCTGAACCGGTAGGAAGACAATACCGGCACCGATTGCCATGCCGATACTCATGATGACCCAGCCAACATCAAGATTGTTGAACTTGATCGCTTCCCGCCATTCACTTTCAGTCATGTTTGCCCGCTTTGCCGCAGGAGAATCTGCGACCATGATATGGTTGTTTTTTGCCGTTTCCATAATGGCTCTCGCTTATTATTTCCGTTAAAAATGTAAGTGTTATAGGGAAGAGATGCCGCATGATGCAACAACAACCCTATTTTTTGAGATTCGTATATATCAGTGCATTTCACTATGCAGATTGATTGTCAGTAAGAAGATAACGGGAGAACATTTTCACGTTACAGAATAATCGATCAGGTATAAGTGAAAAATAGAAATTACTTTTTAATGGCATAAATTGATAGATCATAGTGAAGTATTGTAATTAGCTGATTTTAATTTCTTTTCATTCTGTTATAAACAGAGAAAAGAAGAAAATTGAGTAAAAAAAACCATGCCGGAATATCTCTGTCAGTTATTCAAATGGCATGGTTCAGGAAAATTCAGCAGGAAAACGCGTTAAGAGTTTTTCTCTTCCTGCTGCTCTTTTTGACGGATTTCTCTATACCAGCGAGGATGATGTTTTTTCGCCCAGCCGCGGGTTACCCAGCCTTCCACCATCGATCGGATAGAGCCTTTCACCCAAAATGCGGCATAGGCATGTATCATAATCAGCAGGATCAGGCCAACTCCGGCCAGAGAGTGCACCAGAAGTGCAAGCCGGATCAGCGGGATTGAGAAGAAATCGGCAAAATAGGGACGCCAGATAATCACGCCACTGATAGCCAGTAAGATCAGGCAGCCACTGATAGACCAATAAATGCCTTTTTGACCCAAGTTATATTGGCCGATATCGCCAGCTTCCTCGTTTCTCAGGACTTTATGGATGTTTTTCAGCCAAACAATGTCTTCTTTGTCGATGAAGTTATGTTTGAAATATCTGAAAAACATAAAGATAAACAAGAAAAACATCATTGAGCCGATAAACGGGTGTAATATCCGCGCTAACTGAGGTGTGCCGAAAATATTCATCAACCAGTTAAAGGATGGGAAGAAGAACCCCAACCCACTGATAGCCGTAAACAGAAAACAGAGCACCACTGACCAGTGATTCACCCGCTCAATCGGTGAGTGGCGGAGGATCATATCCTTCTTTTTCATCACAACACCTCCCGATTAGCTGATTTTGCCGGTGCCTCATCATCCTGACGGGCATGTTCTTCGTCTGCTTCGCTGGTGCGGTTTGGACCCATGCCGACATAGTGGAAGAGGCTGGCGGCGAATGTCGCGGCAAAACCCACTGCTGCCAATGGTTTCCAGATACCTTTCCAGAAAGTTACGGTTGGGCTGATGGTCGGATTATCTGGCAAACCGTGATAAAGCTGCGGTTTATCCGCATGATGCAGGACGTACATAACATGCGTGCCACCAACACCTGCGGGATCGTACAACCCCGCGTTCTGATAACCACGGCCTTGCAGTTCAGTGACTCGTTCGGATGCCAGATTTTTCATATCTTCTTTGGTGCCGAAATGGATTGCTCCGGTCGGACAGGTTTTCACGCAGGCAGGTTCCTGGCCGACATCAACACGGTCAACACACAGGGTACATTTATATGCCCGGTTGTCTTCTTTGTTGATCCGAGGCACGTTGAACGGGCAACCCGCGATACAATAACCACAGCCGATACAGTGTTCTGATTGGAAGTCCACAATGCCGTTTGCATACTGGATAATCGCACCTTCTGACGGACATGCTTTCAGGCAGCCCGGATCAGCGCAGTGCATACAGCCATCTTTGCGGATAAGCCACTCCAGTTTGCCGTGTTCTTCCACTTCAGAGAACCGCATCACGGTCCATGATTTAGCGGTCAGATCAGTTGGATTATCATAAACACCGACGTTAAAACCCACTTCGTCACGGATATCGTTCCATTCTGAACAGGCTACCTGACAGGCTTTACAGCCAATACAGGTGGTGACATCGATCAATTTTGCCACGTGTTCCTGATGATCACGCACACGAGGTGCTGGGGTAAAGGAATGGGTGGCGGATTTACGAATAATGTCTTGAGATTGCATTGCCATAATTCGCTCCTGTTAGACTTTTTCCACATTCACCAGAAACGCTTTGTATTCTGGTGTATGCGCGTTGGCATCACCCACGGAAGGTGTGAGAGTGTTTGCCAGAAAACCTTTCCGGGTTGCTCCTGTGAAACCCCAATGGCAAGGAATACCAATAGTTTCAACTTGCTTGCCGTTAATGGTCAGTTGCTGAATTCGTTTGGTGACAACCGCTTTGGCTTTGATAAAACCGCGTTTGGAAGAAACTTTGACTTCATCTCCCTGAATAATGCCTTTTTCTGTTGCCAGTGTTTCACCGATTTCAATAAATTGTTCGGGCTGAATCACGGCATTAAGCTGCGCGTGTTTTGTCCAGTGACGGAACAGTTCGGTAATGGAATAAGTTGTTGCAACATAAGGGAATTCATTTGCTTCTCCCATAGAAGCAGCATCGGCATGAAAGATGCGGGCAACCGGGTTGGAGATCACATTTGGATGAAGTGGATTGGTGCCGATAGGTGATTCAATCGGTTCGTAATGTTCAGGGAATGGCCCGTCAGCCATTTTATCAATGGAAAACAGGCGGGCAACCCCTTCTGGCTGCATGATAAACGGCCCGACATGGGTTCCTGGCGCGGCATTGCTGTAATCAACAACATCAAAGCCACACCATTTGCTGCCATCCCATTTGATCAGCTCACGGTTCGGATCCCACGGCTTGCCCTGTGGATCAACCGATGCGCGATTGTAGAGCACCCGGCGGTTTTGTGGCCACGCCCACGCCCAGCCCGGAGTACAGCCCAAACCGGATGGATCCGAGTTATCACGACGAGCCATCTGGTTGCCTTGTTCAGTCCAGCAGCCAGTGTAGACCCAGCAGAAACTGGATGTGGAACCATCATCTTTCAGTTGGGAGAAACTGGAAAGTTGCTGACCTTTTTTCAGTATGATATTGCCGTTTTCGTCTTTAATATCCTCTAATGCTTTCCCGTTAGCTTCGCGGGCAATCTCTTCCGGTGTCGGATCTTCAGGATTTTGGTAATCCCATGACAGATTCATAATAGGATCGGCATAAGCGCCACCTTCTTCACGGTAGAGTTCACGCAGACGCATCAGCAGCTTGCCAAGAATTTTACCGTCGTGCAGGGCTTCTCCCGGTGGATGAGCCCCCGCCCAGTGCCATTGCAGCCAGCGACCTGAGTTGGCAATCGATCCATTTTCCTCGGCAAAACAGGAAGAGGGCAGGCGGAAAACTTCGGTTTGAATATCAGCCGGATTCACATCATTCATCTCACCGTGGTTCTGCCAGAAGTTGGATGATTCTGTGGCTAGCGGATCGATCACCACCAGATATTTTAGTTTAGCTAATGCTCTGCTTGATTTGTTTTTATCCGGGAATGCTGCCAGCGGATTAAAGCCCTGAACGATGTAGCCGTTCATTTTGCCTTGAGTCATTAATTCGGCCTGAGTCAGGATATCGTAGCTTTTATCCCATTTAGGCAGCCAGTCGTAACCCCAATCATTTTCTGCTGTGGCGTGTTCGCCCCAGAAACCTTTTAACAAGCTGATAAAGAAGTTTGGTGTGTTTTTCCAGTAATTAACCTGATTGGGCACCAGGGTTTTTGGTGTGGTTTGCGCCAGATAAGTGGTGAGATTTTCCTGTTTTTCACTTGGCAGAGGCAGATAACCGGGCAGGTTAAGCGACAATAAACCAAGGTCACTGTAGCCCTGAATATTGGAGTGACCGCGTAATGCGTTAACACCGCCGCCTGGCATTCCCACGTTACCTAACAGTAGCTGAACCATTGCGGCGGCACGAATAATCTGAGCACCGCCAGTGTGGTGAGTCCAGCCCAGTGCATAGAGAATAGTTGCAGTGCGGTTGGTTACTGAGGTGCTTGCCAGTTGAGAACAGATATAGAGGAAATCCTCTTTTGAAGTTCCACACAGATTAGAAACCTGTTCCGGGGTATAACGTTCAACGTGATTTTTCAGCAAATTCCATACACAGCGTGGATGGGATAAGGTGTCATCCCGTTTGGCATAACCCTGTTCATCGGTTTCGTAATGCCACGAAGATCTGTCATAACTTTTGGTAGCTTGATCAAAGCCGCTGAATAAACCGTCTGTAAACTGATAATCTTCACGAATAATCAAACCCGCATTGGTGTAAGCTTTAACATACTCAGACTGGATTTTGTTGTTGAGCATCAAATAGCGGATCACACCCAGTAAGAACGCAGTATCTGAGCCGGCACGGATCGGTGCGTAAAAATCAGCTACGGCAGCACTGCGATTGAAACGCGGATCAACCACAATTACTTGAGCATTGTTTTTGATTTTTGCTTCAATCACCCATTTAAAACCTACCGGATGCGCTTCAGCGGCGTTTCCACCCATGATCAAAACAACGTTAGCGTTTTTAATATCGACCCAGTTGTTGGTCATGGCTCCACGGCCAAATGTTGGCCCCAAGGCCGATACTGTCGGACCGTGGCAGAGGCGTGCCTGACAATCAATGGCGATCATGCCCATCGCGCGGGTGAATTTCTGATCGAGAATACCGGTTTCGTTACTGGCCGCAGAGGAGCAGAGCATACCCGTTGTCAGCCAGCGGTTGACGGTGACATTGTTTTCATTCTTCTCAACAAAGTTGGCATCACGATCATCCTTCATCAGACGGGCAATGCGTCCAATTGCTTGATCCCAACTGATACGTTGCCATTTATCAGAACCTGGAGCACGGTATTCGGGGTAATGAAGGCGGTTTTTACTGCGAATATAATCGAGCACTCCAGCCCCTTTTGGGCACAGAGAACCCCGGCTGACCGGATGATCCGGATCACCTTCGATGTGAAAAATGCTTTCTTTGGCGTTTTTAGCACCATCGCCCAAGCTGTACATCAGAATGCCACAGCCAACGGAACAATAAGTGCAGTTATTACGAATTTCACGTGAGCGCAGTAGTTTGTACTGACGAGTTTCAGCCAGCGCCACGGCTGGCGCAAATCCCAACGCGGCGACTGTTGTTCCCGCCATACCACCTGCGCAGATCTTGAAGAAAGCTCTTCTGCTGACCTGCATCGGTCTTCTCCTTATTTTTTGAATGACGACATTGCTTCACTTCTGATGCCATAACACCTTGACGAATAAGGCGAAATTGCTTTCATAGCCCGGCTCGGTTTTCATTCAAAACATTCCTGGGTATCGCGGAGAACCCACTGCATTGATGAGTTTAAACTACCTGAGGTTACCATTATCCATAATATCATAAAGCGTATTATGTTGCTAAATAGGGATAAAATGGCTGTAAGATGATAAATAATATTAATAGGGGTCTACTCACCTCAGACCCCTTTTCATTCTTGTTTTCGGTCTGTTTTTTACCTTTTAAATCAAATTCTTATATTGGTATAGGTGGTGCTTTTGACGGTAATATTCACAACTCTGAGAAACCGCATGAATTAAGCTTTTCTATGAGTGTCTTTTCTATTGAGAGAAGTAAGTACGGCTGTAGTACTAAGTCATTTGCTATTCTTGCTACTCCAACAGAATCATGGATATTACCAGCAAATGATGAAACTGGGTCAGTATATACCCAAGAAACTTCAAGATGCCGTTTTTAGCACCTGAAAATGGTCGTTAATTCTAGACATCAGCGAGTCCGCTATATCCGGTAGCGTTGTGGTGAAAAATTTGAAGACGTTGTCTCGAAATTCATGTTTATCAGCGAAATAACGGTTATTTCGAACCTGTTCATTCATGACCTTCCATAATCGCTCTATCGGGTTTAAATTTGGGCTGTATGGAGGAAGGTAATGTCACTCAATATTGCTAACATAAGCCCACTCCTTCACGAGATGAGCTTTGTTGTCACCCGCCCCATCCACAATAAGATGAATTTTTTGATGATAGTCAGGATAAGACTTCCTTATTTCATTGAAAAAACAGCAAATGTTGTCATCATTGAGGGTTTGATATTCCTGGAACACCGTACGACCAATGGCATTCAGGTTGAGCGCGCCCAATATATTCAGGCGAGTCCGGCTTCCTGTTGTTTTGACGGTTTTTTTCTCGCCTTTTCGCATCCAGCCATAACCGAGTTTGGTGCCTTGAGTCGGGTGAACCGCGTCAAGAAAAAGGATGGGTTCGTCTTTCGCTGTGATTTTAAGATTTTCATCATATTCAATAAATTGTCTCTGTTTTTCTGCCTCGAATTTATGAGGGACGCCACAAGGTTTTTTATAAGAAAAACCCTGACGGTGTAGCCATTTATTCATGCCGGGAATGCTAAAGGTAATCACTGATATGGCGGTCAACAGTGGTCTGATGGAGTCGCAATGCCTGGGCTATCATCACAGAACTCCCCCCTTCAGAAGCCAGAAGGATAGCTTTTATTCTGTCTCGTACCTGACCATCACGAGTGGTGTCGTGAAGACGTTCAAGTTTGATTTTTTGTTCTGATGTAATAAATATTTTCATAGCGAGAATAATGATCTCCATTTCGGATAAAATCAAGCATCTTCAATGATTACGGGTATATACCATTAAAAGTTAGCTATTAATGATTTCGTATTTTCATCTTATTATAGCACTTGAAACAACTCCCTATTATTACAGGAAAACATCTCTCCACTAAATTAACTTAAACTTTATTGTGATATTTTATTAAGAATGACATTAATTCATTCTTGTTGTTTTCAGAATAAACTTCCCCTGCCTTTATAATCCCCTTATTCTGTAAAGAAAGCCTATTTACGCTCTCATTATCACAGAAAACTTCAACTAAGTTGTCCATAGCCTGTTCCACCTCGGAGCTGTTTTTAGCGTACACCAAAACTTTGCTCTTGGAACAGGCTTCTCGTCAATTTCTTATCCAGAACTCGGGTTAGTTATTATTTTTTTAAAACTATTTTTAGAATGAAAATATATCCAAGAAACCTTCTGTAAAAGAAGGAATATTGTGACTGAACTCAATATATAGATAATGCTCATATACACATGGTTATATTTGTGTCATTTTGATATTGAATTTTTTTCACAATGGGGGTTGGAGGAACGTGAGTAATTTAAGGAAAAAACAATATTGCTAAATATGATGTGCCCCGAAAATACACTTTCAATTCAAGAGAAAGTCCAATTCGTACGGGATCGTCCATTTGAAACATTTGAGCCAATATATTTACCGCCTGTAATGCTTAAATCGGATTTTTCAGTGGTATCCAAGGTTTTGGAGTACGAGAAGACAATTCGTTGCTCTGAATTGCCTTTGAGCGATATAAATCAGGTTCCACTAGACGAGTACTGGATAGAAATTCTCCGTCTCTTCAAAATGAACATTTATTTCCGAAGCGGGGAGTGCGTGCCTGATATGCTGATTGAAAACGTCCATCCATTTCACAGATCTTTTTATTGAGCGGGCTGAAATAGGCGAATCTAGTCCTTTTTGGGTTATGACTACACATAAATGAATATGAGATGACAAATGAATACTGACTGGATGAATGAAGAGGTTTCAAACTTATTCGATCAATATGATGATTATTTGGAGGAGAGACTTGGGTACACGCCGTTGATTGAGAACCTTAAGGAGAGCTTGGGGCAAAACATATCAGTTCTTGATTACGGTTGTGGTGGTGGGAAAGTGTCACGTCGGCTAATTGCTGGGGGCATCAAGACGGTAACGGGAGTCGATATTTCACAAACCATGGTGGACAAAGCTTCCAGTAACATCAATCGTGGCAATAGTTCTTATCATCAAATCACAACGGATGTCCTTAACTTCAATGATAATACTTTCGACGCAGCTATATGCTGTTATGTGTTCGTTACTAACAGTGAAAAGTCTGATCTTTTGAAAATCGCTAAGGAAGTTCACAGGACATTAAAACCTGGTGGCATTTTTTACGTATTGGATACCAATCCGGATTCCGTTGGGATTAAGTTCAGCTCTTTTATGAGTGGTGATCTAAATAAAAAATACAGTGATGGAGAAACCAGGCCAGTGTATTTAGAGCTGCCAAATGGGTGTATTTTTAAGATTTTGGATACGCATTGGCATAAAGATACATATTACAAGACCTTGAATGAGGCCGGGTTCAAAACTATTGAGCTTTTTGAACACAGTGACGCTGATGCTTCAAAAGATACTGAAGGTCTACGATATTACCCACCTTTCGCAATGTTCAAAGCGACTAAATTCTAGATGCTCCATATCTGACTGATGGAATTCCTTGCGAGGTTAAAATAGATTCTCAATGGTTGATCACACGAACATAAAGATTGCATATAGAATTTAACAGCATATTCATCATGTGAATGTCAAAAATGGTTAGGAAGAGGATTTAGTTGAATTGTTAACTGAATAAAGCAAGCAAAGAAAGCTATTCAGGCCGTTTATGGCCTGAATATTGGAGGAACAGCTTAGAGCTTAATCAGTCGGTTGTTAAACTGCGGCGGCGACAGCTTCCAGCATAACCGGACGGAAATTACGCTTGAAGTAGATCAGGCCGTGGCCTTGTTCACTCAGGGTAATATGCTTGGTGTGAACCAGATACACATTATGAGAGCCGACTTCCTGAACCTGCTCAATTTCACCTTCAAGGCTAGCGAGGGTGCCGGTCAACACAGGTTGGCCCAGCGGACCTTTTTGCCAGATATTCCAGCGAAAACGTTCTTCCATACTGACTCCGGTCATACCCGCAAAGTGGCGTGCCATCAATTCTTGCTCATGGTTTAAGATGTTGACACACAGGCGGCCATTTTCCTGAAAAACCGCGTTCATAGCACTATTGCGGTTAAGACATACCATCAGAGTGGGTGGCGTATCGGTGATCGAGCATACTGCGGTGGCAGTAATACCACAGCATCCGGCAGGACCATCGGTGGTGACGATATTCACTGCTGCTGACAGGCTCGCCATCGCATCTCTGAAACGCAGGCGATGTTCATTTTCTACAGACATAATTGGCCTCCTGCTACCGATCATTTCAGCAGCGTATCTAACTGGTTAATATCGTTATTGTTGTATAAGTGTGGTCTGAGCCAGCCGTTCTGATCATAGTCAGAAAGACAGCGATCAACCATATCCATCATTTTCTTCATATTGCCGGAACCGTGGGCGTGGCGCAGACATTGCAGACGAATTTCATCCTGGCTGCCAGCGTAGTTGATTTCGTACAACTCATGACGACCACCAAATTCACTGCCAATGGCATCCCACATCAGTTTTAAAACCTTGATGCGTTCAACGTGATCTATACCGTTGGAACCACGAACATATCGTTCCAGGTATTTATTAATTTCTGGGTTATTCATATCACGGACACTGGATGGCAGATAAATCAGGCCACTGGTGACGTTTTTTTCAATAATATTTTTAATTTTCGTATAAGCGGTTGGAGCCATTACGCGATAAGTTTGTATTGCCTGAGTATCCGGCAGATAAGCACCGCCTTGCCATGGCTTGGCTTCTGCCCACATAGCATCACTCAGCGACCAGAACAGGTTACGCCAGGCAACCACTTCACCCAGATCAGCCTGAACTCCCCGGAATTCTATCACGCCGGTACATTCCAGGCTCTTTTGCAGCAGGGCGGTAATAAAATCCAGTTTCACCGCCAGACGCACACAAGCCTGTAACGGGAACAGGCTGGCAAAACCGCCCTTAACCGCCCAGTGACGTGCGCGGTCAAAATCACGGTAAATCAGCACATTTTCCCAAGGGATAAGGACCTTATCCATCACCAGAATCGCATCGTTTTCATCAAAACGGCTGGATAAAGGATAATCGAACGGGGAACCTGTCGCACCGGCTACCAGTTCATAAGATGCACGGGAAATCAGTTTTACCCCATCGGCATCCATTGGCGCGACAAACATCAGGGCGAAATCAGGGTTATCTCCCATAACTTGCGCGGAACCAAAACCGATAAAGTTATAGTGAGTCAGAGCCGAGTTGGTCGCAACCACTTTTGCGCCGCTGACGACAATACCGGCATCCGTCTCTTTTTCCAGTTGGATAAAAACATCACGGGTTTGATCTGCGGGTTTATGGCGATCGATGGGGGGGTTAACGATTGCATGGTTAAAATATACCCCCGTTTCCTGAATTTTTTTATACCAATGACGGGCGTTATCAGCGAATTGACCATAATATTCCGGGAATGCGCCTAACACACTGCCGAATGCCGCTTTATAGTCAGGTGAACGGCCCATCCAACCATAGGTCTGACGTGACCATTCAGCGATAGCGTCACGCTGTAGGCGCAGATCGTCAGCGCAAGTGGCAAAGCGGAAGAATTTGTGAGTATATCCGCCATTGCCGGTATCGGTATTCCAGCATAAAGCATCATGGGTTTCAGGCGCGTGCAGGGCATCGTACAATTGACCAACTGAGGCAGCAGAATTGCGGAACGCGGGATGGGTGGTGACATCTTTTACGCGCTCACCGTAAATATAAATTTCGCGGCCATCCTGAAGGCTTTTCAGGTACTCTTCACCGGTAAACGGGCGTTTTTTATCGGCGCGGAAATCTTCTGGTTTCATGTCTACCTCACAGTCTGAATAAAAAGCGCCGATCTTGATATAAAGATAATCAATATTGGCACGGAAATGTTAATTTAATGTTTATTTTGTGTTTCTTAATTGAAGCCTCAGAACGGCTTTTCTTGAATAGATTTTTGGAAGGTTCGCTGGTACTTTTCGTTGGGAAATGGCGATTTGTGACTAAAGTGTGATCCAGGCGATGTTTTTGTGGCTAAGGGGAATCTACTTATTATCGAGTTTGGTGACCGTTTAGACGGTCACCATTAGTGAGATGAGAATAATTGAACGGGATTATGTTCAGACTCAAAAGCTTTTATATTATTTAGTTACGTAGGTTGTTTCTATATTTAGCAATACTATTACGAACATCTTCACGATATTTTTTATATTCAGATTTATTTGAAATATAATCCATTTCGTATGGTGACAATCCTTCACTTTCTAAATGTCCTATTAATAACGGTGATGCTTTATTCTGTAATTCATCCCATTCTCCTCTGGCTTGATTTAAAAAACTACTCTCGTTATAACTCTCTGTTATTAATACAGGTTCTGGTGTGGTTTTAACTTTCACTCCATCAATCTTTTTCATAACCGTTGTCCGCGATTTTATTAACTTCCACGCATCATCAGGAGTATTTTTTTCTTTCAATCTCTTATATTCAGAATATTCAAGTTCTGTAGTTTTTTCAGCCTGATATTCAGCGATAATTTGTGATTTATCAACTTTTCCGTAAACAAGTCCCTCCTGAGATCCTTTAGCAAAGTTAATTGCTGGGTGTTTATTAGGATCAAGATTTATTTCGCTATGAGATGAAGTAGCTTGTTCCTGAAGCATTCTGATCTGATCACTTTTATTGGTTAGATCAAAAGATCGGTTATTTTTCTTTATTCGGAATTTAACAACTCTACCGCTACCACTTGAGGCTGCCCAGCTTGCTGCAACTTTCAAGGAACGGCTATAGGAGATCCAACGGGATTTGACCTTTGCACTTGTCCCTGTTCTAACATGAGCATAAGCAGAAATATTTAGATTTGCTCCTTCTGGAGGACGAAGGCCATGTATAGAGGGATGCTCATCAGATCTCAATGCACGATAACCAATGCTACTGTCTTCGCTTTCTGATTCCCCCTCTGAATCAGGATGACGGGCTCTCACTCGTGGAGGTGCCAAACCATCATTATCATATAAAGTAATTGGATTATTTCTCACCATCCGGTACAGATTCAGACCATCCACGGTTCCCGCCGGATCGGCGCTTAACCACCTGCCTACCCATGGCTGGTAATAGCGATAGCCGTAGTAGTAGAGTCCGGTTGCATCCCGCTCTTTGCCTGAGTAACGAAGGGTTTTATAGCTGGCTTCTGTTTGGTTTCTTGCCGCCCACAGCGCTGTACCGCCAAATGGATAATATTCTTCCTGACTAATAATTTGCCCTTCGCTATCGAGTTCAAGCTGGCTGGAACCAATCAAATTATCATAGCTGTAACGGAATTGATTATTACTGATACCGGCTGGTGGTGTAGTTTCCCAATGCAGCACCCGTACCTGTGCGTGACCGGCGGCACCTACGGTAATAACATGCAGATCTTCTGATGTAGTTGTGCCATTTTGCGTTGTACGCAGTTCTAATCCGGGAAGATAAGTCACTCGTTGTTGCTGTGTGCTGTTACCGGTCTGCTGTTCATTGACTTTTAACCGTCGCATGCCGTCGTTACCGTAGCGATACCATTCGCGATCACTGGCATTCTCACGGTTTACCGGCGTTACTTGTTGCAGCTCCCCCCGTGCATTCCAGACCAGATTTTGCCCCGGCAGCAATGTTTTTTGATGTCCGCCTGCATCGAACAATACATCTACCTGTGTTGGATCTTCGGTGAGTGAACTCAATACTGTCCGGTTACTGCGATTCGAGACTGTCATATCTGTGGTGTAGTTATTTTGGATAGCGGGTGAACTGTGCCGGATTTGAGCCAGATTGCCCCCACGGTCGTAATCATAAGTGCGGGTATAATTGGTATACGTGTTGTTATCAGTAGGAAGAGGGATCGGAGAAGGACGCTGGTTGCTTTGCTGGCCGATATTAGCCATCTCTCGTCCTGTTGCACTAATAAGTTGATACAGGGAATCGTAGGTATAGGTATTCTCCGGTACCACTTCCTGATTACGCCAGAAGCGTGTGGCTTCTGCATCATTACGAATATTGATGACATTGCCTACCGGATCATATTGATAGCGTAAATCCTGTAACACTTTGGTATCTGACGGGCGATGGGTTTTGATACCGATAAGCCTTTGGGTTTCAGGTTCATAGCGGTATTCAGTGATAATGCCGTTACCGTGTTCTTCGCGTAACTTTTGTCCTGCGGCGGAATAGGTCAAGGATTTAACAATTATTTGCTCGCTTTGGTTTTTCACCGTCAGCCAGCTACCTTTTAATTGCCCGGCGACATCATAGGCCAGACGTTGTCGGTTGCCTTTTGCATCGGTTTGAGTCAGTAAAGCGCCGGTAGCATCAAAAGTGCTCTGTGTTGTGTCAGTTTCGCTGTTTAATTTTGCCTGCCAGAGGGTTTCATCGTCTCCTGTCCAATTTGCCTCCAGCCCATCGGCCAGTAACTGACGGGACTGAGATAAAATGTTTCCGGTCAATGACAGGCTTTTCAGTTGATTCAGCCCGGCTGTGTCGTAGTGGCGTACACACTGACTGGCAAGGTTATGGCCTTTTTCTGCCTGCGTATTACCGGCCCAAATAAGGTGTTCAGTGATGCGGGGTGTTTCTTCTTCTGGAGCCTGTTCGCTTACAGACAACAGGCGGCCGGGCAGGGTGGTCGCTTCATATTGCCGAGTCTGGGTAACACCAGCTGCCGTTACAAGCAATATCTGACGACCTTCTATATCATTGAGGGTGACAGTACGCCCTGCATCGACACTCTCTGTTCGCAGGGCATTGCCGATCAAATCATATTGCCAGGTAAAATTAGGCTTTGCTGAATTGACATCATATAGACGTGGGTCAATGTTTTGGATCAAACGCCCACGACCATCATATTGATGGCGGTTAATACGGGTATCCGTATCACCTCCTGCAACGGTACGGTGAAAGCCGATGTCACGGATAGTCAGGCCACGGTTATCGTAGACGCTGACGGTGGGCGTGCGCTGATAAAGTGTTGGATCACTGTTTTTCATGACTTATCTCTTTGTTATATTTGATAATTCCTGTAATTGCAGCTTTATCTGCATTAAGCTGGATGCGCGTTTTGGCATATTATTTATCCAGATAGCGGTGATCAGCCTTAGTATTGATAGCGAGTCCAGCTAATTAATAATAGACCCCAGATATTAATTCGGGGGTAATTGAAAATAGGGATCGTCTTTTATTTTCTGGTTTCTTTCCTGCATGTTGCTCTATTTCCCTCCGGCCAGGTCAATAAAATTCCCGGTCACGTATGAAGCTTCATCCGACAACAGCCAGGCTATAGCTTGGGCGACTTCCTCCGGTTGTCCGCCACGTTTCATCGGGAGGGAATTTTTCACCCGTTCAACCCGGTTTGGCTCGCCGCCATCGGTATGCATATCGGTATAAATAAATCCGGGGCGAACGGCATTTACCCGAATTCCCTGATCTGCGACTTCCAGAGACAGACCGATTGTTAAAGTATCAATGGCGCCTTTCGATGCCGCGTAATCAATATATTCATGCGGTGATCCCAGCCGGGATGCTGCTGATGAAACATTGACGATTGATCCACCTTGACCACCATGCCGTAAAGACATTCTTTTAACGGCTTCCCGTGCACAGAGAAAACTGCCCACGACATTGGTGGCAAAAATATCATTTAAGCGATCAGCGGTTAATTGCTCAATAGACGCTTGTGGTTTAAGTATTCCGGCGTTATTGACCAAACCTGTTATGCATCCAAGTTCTGTATCGGTTCTCTGGAAAAGTTCGATAACTTGTTTTTCATCAGCGACATCGACCTGAATGGCGATAGCTTTACCGCCCATACGACGGATAATTTTAATGACTTCCAGAGCTTTATCTTGATTAGTATGGTAACCAATACCAATATGATGTCCTTTTTCTGCCAGATAAAAAGCCGTTGCACGACCAATGCCGCGTGATCCACCCGTAATTAATGTGATTTTTTGCATGGTTTTCTCATTTACTTTCTAGCGTGTATAATTTAGAAAATCTACGGTAACAGTTTTCCATATATTGGAATCAAAGGCATTATAATGTAATTATTATGTGAGTCTACCTAAGGTTTTTATTTTGTAAGTTCAGCTAATATATAGCGTATTATTACTGTTGAATAGCGCTTTTGAAGTGTAATATATAATTAAATTATTACTTTCAAAAGCGTTTTTTTATTAAAAATTTTACGAAAATAAGGTTGATTTATTTATCCTTTTCAAGGTGTTTATTTATATAACTTTGCATTATTTTTGATGACTGATTCAGATGTTCTAATATGGCGGAAATAGCTTCCCATAACTTTGGATCAGCTGCATCATAATGATGGTTGCTAAAACATCCTTTTATATTTTTAGCGTCACGGATAAGATGATTAATATTTCCTAATAATATTAGTGGTGCAATATTAAGATGATTTCCTTGCAACTCATTGAATGTTTTGTGAAATGATTCAAAATCATTATTATCAATAGCATTTTTCAGCTTATCTACGTACTGCAATTTTTCTCTCATGTCCATTATATTTAACCTCTTTGTTTACGGTTGTATTAAAGAAATTTTAATTACTCATCTTTTTTTCAGGATGTGCATTTAAAAAACTCTGGGTTCTTTGAGATATATGATTTGAAAATTCAAGTGCTGTGGCATTCCATAATTTAGGGCAGAAACTAGAACTATAATAGAGTACTTGAAAGTTTTTCTCTATATCTCCTGAATTCTGGATAAAAGACTCTATCTCCTTCATTAACTCTCTTTTCATCGTTTCACTTGCAGTATCAAGATAGTCATTTATGACGTTATCAAGTTCTGGACCAGATATTATATCGTAATCTTGATTGAAATAAGCGTACATTAAAATATCTAGAAATGGATACTGTTCGTTCATTAAATTAAACCTCTGTGTGTGCTAACTATATAAAAATACTATGGTTAGTTATCGTTATCTAAATTATTTTGTACTCTTTTTGATACATGATTTAGAAAGTCTAAAGCAGTAGTCTCCCATAAATCAGGGTTAAAATCATAACGATACAGTTCTCTGAATTCTTTTTCTAGATCTTTAGAATTATGGATAAAAGACTTGATCTCCTCTAATAATTCTCTTTTCATCCCTTTAGTTGTTGTTTCAAGATAGTCATTTATCGTATCGTCAATCTCTGGACCAGATATTATTTCGCAATCTTGATTAAAATAAGCACCTATTAAACGATTTAGTTCCATTTTTTCTCCATTGAATTCTAAATAATCCTGTACTCTTTCTGATACATGATTTAGAAAGTTTAAAGCAGTAATTTCCCATAAATCAGAATTAAAACTATGACGATGCAGTTCTTCGAATTCTCTTTCTACATCTTCGGAATTATGGATAAAGTAATCAATATCTTTTATTAATTCTTTCATAAGCATGGGAGGTTCGCTATTTATATACTCAGTTATTACCTCATCTATTGTTATTTCGCCAAATATATAACAATCTTGGTTAAAATAAGTGTCGATTAAACGATTGAGTTCCATTTTTATCCCCATATATTTCAATTGGGTTTTGGAAATGCGGTCAATATATAATACGGTTGACCATTATATTCAGAGTGAATTAAAACGACTCTGACTTTATATAATTTTTCTACATTTTGTGATCCTCTAGTCACACTAATACCAATGGGGGTGCTTGAAATATAATCCATCTCTAATCTTAATCCTTTTGGGGCATATTTTAACATGGAAGTTATTTTGATTTGATTATTTCTTAAGACTTTTGAAATCACTGTCTCTGCGATTTTTATATCATAAAAAGAACTTGATACTTCCATTTTTTTATTTGTTAAAAATCTCGCTCTCAATTCCTGCTCCGATAACCCAACATGTTTAGCCAAAGTATGACCACCCGGTTTTAATCCAGTCTCTGACTCATGCTCAATTAATTTAATTCTGCCTACCCGAACAGAGGCAACTCTAACAGCTCCCACCATTGAAGCAAATGAAAGCGGTACAGTGATATCAACGGTAAGCCCTATTTCAGACGCGGTATAATCATCAGCACCAAATTCTTTTGCTAAATCTACCGCCGCGCGATAAGTTTCCGTCATGGTTTCTCTGCCGGTTATTATTTGACTGGCAGAAGCATTCATTACATCAAGACTGTGTGTCCCGACAATAACACAGGCCGCTTTAGTTAGTGTTGTCGGGTCGGGTACCAGACAAAGACCGCCGGCACCAATAAGTTCAACCACCCCGGCGGCTAAACCCGCCCCCCCTAATATTCGGTTACTCCAGGTTTCTTCTTCAGTAATGGTATTATCCGACAGAATCGCTGCCAACTGAACCGGCGACAAAATAATGCGTAACCCATTTTCAGATTCTGAATCCACAGCATCATCAGTCAAATAATTGACGTTATTCATGGTTAATAGATCCTGTCATCCCAGAAGCTGTAAGAACCAGTTGAACAAGCAAGATTGTTCCAGGTGATATTCTTGTAAGTAAAACAGATAACTTCTTGTGGTGTGCCTGAATTATTGTCTTTGGAGTGCGGATAATTGGATTTTATGCTGGATATAAAAGCATGGCCCAGCCTGATGGAATAGTATTTTTCTAACCCTCCGGTTGGCGATGTTCGGTACAATTCAAATAAACATTCCAGCTCTTCATTTTCAGAAAAACACTGCGCCAGTAAAGGGGACGATTTATCAATAGGCTTTATTATCATGACCGGATGATGAGAAGCATGCTGCTCTCTGGTCATCAAATGTTGAAGAGTGTAAATGAAAATTTCATTTTCATCCTTCATTCCGCACCTAATTCAGGAATAAACCGCTTTATATTGTGCGCCTAATAAACTCAAAAGCTCATGGTGGTAAGATTGCATTCCTGTCACCATTTTATGTTCTTGAAATTCAAAGGTGCTGATCCCTTCAAAGGCCAGAAACACCCAACGCGCGGTGGGGGATTGTGTCGGTTTGTTCTTCATATCGGGGAAAAACGGCACACTTTGTTTCAATTCATGGCGAATTTTATGTTCCAGCGCCGCATAAACCATGAGACAACATGTCATCACCATTAACAGCGCTTCTATCCGCTCTGGTTTTTTCAGGAAAATAGCAGACGTCAGGAATTCCGGACTTTTCAGGAAGCGAAAACCCCGTTCCACCTTTTGTTGTGCCTTATAATTAGCCAGTAACGCCGCCATATCAAGCCGTCCTTCATCCCGTTCATTGGTCGCTAAAATAAACCTCCCGACCCGCAATCTGGCCTGCTTCACCTTGTCTAACCGGGTATAAACCTGACCGGCTAATTGATAATGAACCGATTTGGGGTGTTGATGCTTGCCGGGTTTCCCGCGCCCCGCATAGACGGTAATCGCCTGAATTTCCGGCGAGGCGATGCCGATAAACTGGCATTGAGACTCAAAATCATGCAGTGCCTGTAAGGCATCTTCCCGGCAGGCAAAGGATTTTTTGCCCAGTTTGTCGAACTGTTTAGACTCGTTTTCTGTTTCCCTGAGTGTGTTTTTCCGGAAAGTCTGGTTTTCACGTTTTTCTGCCGCCGTACTGTTCACCAGTAACCAACGCTGAGGAACGCCGCCATACGATGACGTCACCCAGCAGCCTGAATAGCCCTCACTGATGGGGCTGAATTGCTCCGCTGTCACGTTCAGGAGAGACTGTTTAGCTTCCTTGATCGTCAGGGGAACACGCGTAATAAATCGTTGTTTTTGCTGATGAAGCGAAGCGATCGCGGCTTCAGTATAAAGGGCAGCATCGGCCACAAAGTAGCGGCTGTTTTGTGCCGCTTTCAGACATTGAATATGGGTTTTGATCGTCTGGGCAAAGGCTTTGGCATCATTCGTATTCCCGCTCATAGCCTGCATATAGACAGGGATGCCTGCCTGATTTTCGCAAATCAGTTCAAGGACAACCTGGTTCAGTTCAGGCCGGTGATCCCGGCTATAACCCGGCACCAGTGCAATGCGTTTTGTGTCATCTCCCAACGCGCTGTCATAGTCACCATCGACATGAAAACTCGTGATATCCAAATGAACGGAATCGGGCTTCAGCCCCAATTTATCAACCACTTGCTCAGCAAGCACCTGATAAACTTCCGACACCCCCGCTTCATATAAGGCATCCAGTGTACGGCCGAGCACATCATCATTAAGGTGTTCAGCTTCAATATCAGCGCCAATTAAACGCGCAATCGGCTTATGTTGAAAAAAGCCGGAAAACATGTGCAATGTCCGGCTGTGAAACCCCAGCCCGTTAAGGATCATCGCCAGAAAAGCGTCGGCGTGAGAGACGGTATGCGATGAATATTTTGGGATAATGGCATCAATCATGCGGGGTAAACCGGCTTCATGACAAAAAGCGGCGATAAGGCCAGGATGATCGAGACGTTTAATGGCAGGTATGGGGGTGGACATATTCGCTTTCCGGCAAATAAAAGTAATAGATCAAAATTAGCGATTACCGTCAACCCCACCGATGTCATCAATACAAAAAACCTGTGTAAGATCACATTATTTTTAAATCAGAAATACGGTGCGGAATGACGGATATATTTTAATTTTATTAAAATGCAACTAATGTGTTTATTAATAATCAACATTAACTATTATTTATATGGGTAAATATATTTATAGGAAAAGTTGACGAATGTTTGTTTTATTTATTTTTTACATGCTGGACTTTTGTTGTTGATAATTTAATTGTTATTTCAATATTAATACTTTAATTGCGTTGTAATTTATATGTGAATCCAAGATGATTTTCTATATTGGGTGTGTCAGTTCTGATAGAATATTCAGATCATTATTCGGATATTAGTTTTCTTGGTACAAAAGTTATGATTATTTATAGTTATTCTCTTCATTTTGATAAAAATGATGTGTTATCAATTTCCCTAACAGTTGGGGACCGGAGGTTTTTTCGGGTGATAGCTTATTATCTTTATTGATTGAGACACTGAGTATTCAGTTGTCACCGTCTAACGGGGGGGAGCCCCCACTGAAATTCAGTAGGGGCAATGTATTATGAATAGAACCGAAACCAGTGTCGGTATCGATTTCATGCACAAAATGAATTTTGTGGAGTTGAATTTTTTGAAGGCAATTGCTGCATTAAATAAACAGTTCCAATAATGAATTCAGGAATAGTTTCCCTTTCTGCGTAATTTGCCAATGTATTGCTGTTTCAGAGAGATAACCTGCGGCTAAGGCTTTATCAATTTGATTACGGATTGAACTTTCCGACAATCCGGTGAAATCACTGAAATCTTGTTTTGGCATGGCTTCCAGTAAACGGAACCGGTTCATAAAAAATTCAAATGGCCGATCTTCATTTCCTACCTGATGCTGTTTATCCAGATAGCGGGCCTGCATATATCCACGAGGATGTTTGGTTTTTATTGTACGCAGAATACGGCCATCTTCAAATGTGATTTTTCCATGAGCGCCACAACCAATACCAAGATAATCGCCAAAACGCCAGTAGTTGAGATTATGCTGGCATTGATAGCCTGGTTTGGCATAAGCAGAAGTTTCGTATTGCTGATAACCTGCTGCTGTCAGCAATTGATGCCCTTGTGAAAAAATATCCCACAAAGCATCATCGTCAGGCAGAACCGGAGGGCGGGAACCAAAGCTGGTATTTGGTTCAATAGTCAGTTGATACCACGAAAGATGCGGTGGTGATAACGCAATCGCCTGACGTAAGTCATCCAGTGCTTCATCAAGGCTTTGGTTTGGCAAACCGTGCATCAAATCCAGATTAAAACTGCGTAGCTTCAGACTGGCGGCTAAATGTGCTGCCCGTTTGGCTTCATCCGGGCCGTGGATACGGCCAAGGCGTACCAGTTTATCCGGGCTGAAACTCTGGGCACCAATGGATATCCGGTTAATACCGGCTTGCTGATAACCACTGAAACGGTCGGCTTCCACTGTACCCGGGTTGGCTTCCATCGTAATTTCAGCTTGCGCCGATACCGGCAGTAGAGTACGAACACCGTCCAGTAATTGTTGCATCCCTTGTGAACTGAGCAGACTGGGAGTTCCACCACCAATAAAGATAGTGGTGATTTCCCGACCGTTGACCATTGGAAGATCCGCTTTCAGATCTGCTAATAAATGGTCAACATATTCCTGATGTGGAACATCACCTTTTAAGGCATGGGAGTTGAAATCACAGTAAGGACACTTTTGTACACACCACGGAATATGGATATAAAGACTCAGTGGTGGAAGCTTAAGCATTATGTAGTGTATCCAACATCATTTTCAGTGCTTGACCGCGGTGTGACACGGCATTTTTTTGCTCACCACTTAACTCAGCCGCAGTACAGCCTAATTCTGGTATGTAGAAGATGGGATCGTAACCAAACCCGCCATTACCGGCAGGTTTATGGGCAATAATCCCCGGCCAGCGGCCATGAAAGACCAGAGGAGTGGGATCTTCTGCGTGGCGCATATAAACCAGTACACAGTTAAACTGAGCCTGACGTTGATCATCAGGAATATCTTTCATCGTATCCAACAGTTTTGCCAGATTTTGCTGATCGGTAGTATCTTCCCCCGCATAACGGGCTGAATAGATGCCAGGAGCGCCGCCAAGGATATCTACGGATAAACCGGAATCATCAGCAATCGCTGGCAGGCTGGTAATTTGTGCCGCGTGACGGGCTTTAAGAATGGCATTTTCAATAAATGTCAGCCCAGTTTCTTCGGCGGAATTTACGCCTAATTCAGTTTGAGCAATGATATCCAGACCAAAATCAGCCAGTAATTGCGCCAATTCACGCACTTTTCCGGGATTGCCGGTTGCCAGAACAACTTTTTGCATTATTTTGAACCCAATTTAATTGTTATTTACTGTATCAGCCATGAGAGAACATCAGCGCGGAGATAGTTCAGCGCGTAGAGGATCAAAATGACGATCATTGCGGAGAAATCAAGGCCACCCATTGCCGGGATAATACGGCGGATAGGTGCCATCAGTGGTTCTGTCAGTTGCATCAGAGCATAGTCAATCGGATTGCGGCCCTGGCTTATCCAGCTTAACAGAGCACGCGCCAGCACCAGCCAAAATACCAGCTTGCCGGCGGCTGTCAGTAGTTCAATTAATCCGATAGGAATGAAAAGCGTGAGGAAAGCAAACGCACCGGTACTGAACCAGAGTTGCATGGTTAATTTAAGCAGCACCAGAGCATAGGCCACAACAACAGAAGCGGTATCAAGCGGACCAATAGCTGGGAGCACACGGCGCAGTGGCCGAACGATCGGCTGAGTAATTTTCACGATAAACTGGGCAAATGGGTTGTAAAAATCACAACGGGCCCATTGCATCCATACTCGAAGTAATAAAACAACGATGTATAAATCCAGAACGGTGAACAGAATAAAAGTTAAAAATTGCATTTAGCAGCCCTGATAAAATTAAAATTGTTTTTCTATTTCCTGTGCGCGGCGAATAGCTGCCTGCATGGCACTGGATACGATTTCCGGCAATTTGCCTTCATAAAAAATGCGCAATGCTTCCGCAGTGGTACCACCTTTAGATGTTACCTGCTCACGCAAGGTTGCAAAAGGGAGATCTGCATTTGATGCGGCCAGCGCCGCAGAACCGGTTGCTGTTTGCAAAACGATTTCACGGGCTGTTTCACTGTCAAAACCTAGGCGTTCTGCCTCTTGTTGCATTGATTCCATAAACAGGAAGAAATAAGCGGGGGCACTACCTGCTATAGCGAGAATATCATTGATGCCGTTTTCATCTTTTACCCAGTGGGTTTTACCGACGCTGTTCATCAATGCTTGAGTGAAATCACGGTCAGACTGATTGACTTGCTCAGACGCGAATAATCCACTCAACCCCTGACCAACTAATGCCGGGGTATTTGGCATGATACGGACAATGTTGAGTTTGTCTTGTAATAAAGTTTCAAAGCGCGCAATAGGAATTCCTGTTGCGATAGACAGAACCAATTTGTTACTGAAATCCACCTGCTCCTTTAGCGGCTGGCAGACATCTGCCATCACTTGCGGTTTTACCGCCATAACAACAACATCGGCTTCCTGTGTACCGCGAATATTATCACTGCTGCTGTTGACGCCATACTCCTTTGCCAGTACATCGCGGCGAGTATTACCGGGAGCGCAGACATTGATCAGTTCAGCAGGGTAGCCTCCTTTTACTAATCCGGCAATGATGGCGTGAGCCATATTACCTGCACCAATAAAAGTAATTTTACGTTTTTCCATTAAATACCTCGTAGCGTCGATATGGTTAATTGTGATACCGACGTGCACCGAAAATTGCCGTCCCGATCCGCACTAATGTGGAACCACAATTAATGGCAGCAGCCATATCATCAGTCATCCCCATTGAGAGGGTATCTATTTGAGGATATTGAGTTTTCAGATTAAAGAAAGCCTGTTCCATTTGCCTGAAAACCACCAATTGGTGTTCATAGTCGGGCTCCGGTGCAGGGATTGCCATTAAACCGCGTAGCGTCACGTTCGGCAGTTTGCTTATTTCGGTTGCCAGAGAGGGGAGTTCGTCAAGTTGAATACCTGATTTGCTCTGTTCATCACTGATATTTATTTGAATAAGAATATTCAGTGGTTCCATTCCTTCCGGGCGTTGTTCGCTTAGACGCTGTGCTATTTTCAGGCGGTCAACGGTATGGCACCAGTTAAAATTTTCTGCCACCAGACGACTTTTATTAGACTGTAACGGACCGATAAAGTGCCATATCAAATCATTATGATTTGCAAAATAAGCAATTTTTTCTACCCCTTCCTGTACGTAATTCTCACCAAACTGGCGCTGACCGGCAACGATTGCTTTTTCGATATCTTCCACAGGTTTGGTTTTACTGACTGCAAGCAGCGTAATTTCTTCTGGAGAACGTTCGCATTTCTGTGCGGCAACGGCTATGTGGGTCCTGACATCTTGTAAGTTTTGTTCAATATTGTTCATAGTGACTCAGGAGATTAAAAAATGAATATGGATAAGCTAGTGGCCCTTAGTGTAAAGCATAATGCTTCTGATCTGCATCTTTGTGTTGGGCAAGCTCCTGTATTACGTATAAATGGTGTGCTTTATTCACAAACTCAACTGCCATCTGTAAATAATACTTTGTTGGAAGAGTGGAGCAGGCAGTTTTTATCAGAAAATCAGTTAAAACAGCTATTAATTTGTGGGCATGTGGATTTCTCAATGGAGACAGAAAACCACCAACGATTGCGAGGCAACATTTTTCGTCAGCAATCGGGGCTGTCAGTCGTTCTGCGTTTAATTAGCTCTCAGTGCCCAACGCTGGAACAGCTAAAAGCGCCTGCAATTATCCGGGAAATGATTTTACGGGAAGAAAGTGGATTGATCTTGGTGACCGGTGCTACAGGCAGCGGGAAATCGACAACCTTAACCGCCATTGTGGATATGCTGAACAGTCATTGTTGTCAGCACATTATTACATTGGAAGATCCTGTAGAATTTATCCACCACAGCCGCAATTGTCTAATACAGCAACGACAAATCGGATTGGATTCCTCCAGCTATCAGGAAGCGCTGAAAGGTGCTCTCCGGCAGGATCCTGATGTATTGCTGTTGGGTGAGCTGAGAGATAAGGAGGCAATACGTCTGGCATTAACTGCGGCAGAAACAGGGCATTTGGTATTTTCAACTTTGCATACCAGAGGCGCAGTACAGGCAATTGATCGGCTGGTGGATATATTTTCGGCGGAAGAAAAAGGATGGGTACGCAGTCAGCTTGCAGGGAGTTTGAAGGCCGTGATAGCGCAGCAATTGGTTTCTGCGCAGGATGGAGGACGGATTGCCGTGTATGAAGTGTTGGTGGTTAATCAGGCGGTCAGTCATCTGATACGGGAAGGCAAAAATCATCAAATAACAACGCTTATGCAAACAGGTGCTGCCAGTGGGATGCAAACCTATGAGCAAGGCTGGCAGCAGCGTAAATTACAGGGATTATTGGCAGAGCAGTCGGAGGTTAACAATTAATCGCTGTTGTTAGTTGATCCGCAGTTATTGTTAGTTGATAGTTTAATAGTGCTGCTCGAACCAGCTTTCCAGAATAATAACAGCGGATGCAGAATCGACTTTCCCTTTATCTAAGGCTTTGTAGCCTCCACGGTCAAACAGATGAGCGCGGGCTTCAACCGTTGTCAGGCGTTCATCCTGGAGTTCAATTTGCACACCAAACCGGCCATGAAGCCGGTTTGCAAATTTACGTGCCTGTGTTGTTACAAGTTGCTCAGTGCCATCCATATTGAGGGGAAGACCAACAATAACCAGATCTGGCTGCCACTCTTTAAGTAATTTTTCGATTTGCTGCCAATTGGGGATACCCTCTGTGGCTTTAAACGAGGTCAATGCTCTGGCGGTACCCGTAATTTCCTGCCCGATAGCTGCGCCGATACTACGGGTACCAAAATCGAAAGCCATTATTGTGCGGTTACCCATCTATGCATGTCCTGCCTGTGGAGCAATATTATAGATATTGATACCGAGCAAAGATGCGGCCTCACGCCAGCGATCCGCAATGGGTGAGTTGAAAATAATATGTGGATCAGCGTTTGCGGTTAGCCAACTATTTTCCATGATCTCTTTTTCAAGTTGCCCCTTTTCCCAACTTGCATACCCCAGCGTGACTAATATCTGTTTTGGTTGGCGTGGTGTGCCCAGGGTTTCAAGTACATCTTTGGATGTGGTAATCATCGTGTCATCGGAAATTTTGATACTTGAACTGAAACCTGATTGTGGTGTGTGCAATATAAAACCATGATCTTCGGCAAGAGGGCCACCAGTCATGACCGGTTTGTTTAGGCTAATACTTTCATCCCGATCTTCTGGTGAGATTTTCAGTTTTTGTAAAACTTTCCGAACAGAGATTTGTTCAATTGGTTTATTTATCACCAATCCCATTACCCCGTTTTCGTTGTGTTCACAAACGTAAACAACTGAGCGTTTGAAGTAGGAATCAGATAATGTGGGCATGGCGATAAGAAAATGGTGCTGTAGATTCATTTTGTTTTTGGTAATTAACCTGGCTATTTAAGGATTATTTAGCCCACAGTATGTGGGCTAAAAGTGCAAATGACAAACCTTGACAGGAAAATTAACGAAAAGAGATTTTTATTTCTCCAATTGTTTTTCAATCGCATTCATCAACATGCCGGTTATTGAAATATCAGGGAAAGCCGCCTCTATCTCGCGTGCACAGGTTGGGCTGGTGACATTAATTTCAGTCAATTTGTCACCGATAATGTCCAGTCCAACAAAAATTAACCCTTTTTCTTTTAACGTTGGCGCAACAGCTCTGGCTATAGCCCAGTCACTTTCTGAAAGCGGGTGCGCTTCACCACGACCACCGACAGCAAGGTTACCACGGGTTTCACCCTGGGCTGGAATGCGGGCCAGACAATAAGGAACCGGTTCACCATCGACAATTAATATCCGTTTGTCGCCTTCTTTTATAGCAGGTAAGAAATTCTGCGCCATGCAGAAGCGATTGCCGTGTTCTGTCAGGGTTTCAATAATCACGCCGACGTTTGGGTCATCTTTTTTCAGGCGGAATATAGATGCGCCACCCATGCCATCCAACGGTTTAAAGATGACATCACCATGTTTTTGATGGAATTCACGTAGGTGAGCAGCATTGCGGGTCACTAATGTGTCCGGTGTTAAATCAGAGAACCAAGCTGTAAAGAGTTTTTCGTTACAATCGCGCAGACTTTGAGGTTTATTGACGATAAGTGTCCCTTTCTCTTCAGCGCGCTCCAGAATATAAGTGGCGTAAATGTACTCAGTATCAAATGGAGGATCTTTACGCATCAAGATGACATCCAGTGTTTCCAGTGCCAGATCTTGTTCTCTATCGAATTGATACCATTGCTGTGGATTGTTTTCTACTTGCAATAGGCGGGTACGTGCGCGGGCTTCGCCTTGGTGCAGATAGAGATCGCTCATCTCCATATAATGAAGTTCCCAGCCGCGGCGTTGCGCTTCCAACAGCATAGCAAAACTGGTGTCTTTCTTGATTTTGATGGATGAAATGGGATCCATCACTATGCCGAGTTTGATCATTCTTCCTCCTTAACCCAAATCGCCGAAACGCACTTGTAATGCAGTAATTGCGGTAAGCGCTGTTGTTTCTGTTCTTAAGACACGTGGTCCTAACAGGATATCAGTAAATTGGTAATTAGCGGTCATAGCAATTTCATCTATTGATAAGCCACCTTCCGGACCAATCAGTAAACGTACTTTTTCCACAGGTAAAGGCAGGGTATTGATGCTTTGACTGGCGCGTGGATGTAAATTTAATTTTAAACTGCCATCATCTTCTGCACACCAGTGTTCAAGTTGCATTACCGGACGAATTTCAGGTATGCGATTACGGCAACATTGCTCACAGGCAGCAATGGCAATTTTTTGCCATTGCTGAAGTTTTTTAGCCAGCCGTTCTCCATCCAGTTTGACACCGCAGCGCTCAGAAATTAAAGGTGTAATAACATTCACCCCTAACTCTACAGATTTTTGAATGGTGAATTCCATTTTCTCACCGCGGGATATGACTTGCCCCAGATGCAGATTAAGTGGTGATTCGTTATCGGCAAGTTCGCTATTGTTGATATGAACCTGGACAGATTTTTTATTGGCTTCGGTGATTTCGGCATTGAAGATCTGATTACTGCCATCAAACAGTTGTAACTGTTGACCATGACTCATTCTGAGTACCCGCCCGACATGGTTGGCTGCCTCATCACTCAAATAAATTTCAGTGTCGGATGTGAGTAATTCCGGGTGATAAATGCGGGGTATACGCATGTTTTTTGTTCCTTCCTGCGGGGTAGAGCTATAACATAAGGCAATAAATAATAGTGCTATGATAAGGGAGGCTTAAGCTAACTATCAAGCTATCTCTGATACTGATTTTTATCTCTGAATAAATGTTGCGAGTCTGCTCGCATATTTATTTCTTATTTGAATGTTATATGTTTATTTTGTTGTTTTAATGTGGATGTTTTTATTACAATCTTATTGTTCGAAAATACAGTGGGAATTCCTTCTGTTATTCAATTAAAAGTGTTTTTAATGTAATAATTTGAAATTAAAGGTGTTTTATTGAATGAGGTTTAATGTGACAATTGTCATTCTGGCGATTTTTATTGGGGTAGTGTCAGGAATCACTTTAAATAAAATAATGTTTTTATTTCCTGAGATTGTTTGTGGATATGAAAAAATATCTTTTGATTATTTTCAGGTTGAATTAGTTACACTGTTTGTAACTGCTTTTTTTGTGATTTATTTCCCATTGAATTTTGATTTATATGTTGCTTTGATATTTATTTGGATGCTAATTATACTTTCTTTTATTGATATAAAAATTAAATTATTGCCAGATATAATAAATTATCCACTTTTATGGTTAGGTTTATTATTGAATTTGAATCAAACTTTTGTGCCTATTGATCACGCTGTAACAGGTGCAGTTGCGGGTTATTTGATTTTATGGTCGTTCTATTGGTTATTCAAAATTATCAATCACAAAGAGGGAATGGGGTATGGTGATTTTAAGTTAATGGCGGCAGTTAGTGCTTGGTTGGGTGTTGGCGCAATTCCTTTATTAATGCTCCTATCTTCATTGTTTGGCATTATTGGGTGTTTGTGGATGTGGAAATCACGAGGAAATTATCAGGCACCTGTTGCTTTTGGCCCATATATAGCCATTTCTGCGATCATAATGCTCTATTTGAACTTACAAGGAATTGATGGATTATCGTGGATGGTGCCCAATAGCTGAATAAGATATGGGCACCATTAGTTAAACTGTGGTATTAAAACTGAGCGTGAATCAGTGCATCTTGCCAACGTTTTGGTTGTCCTAAATATTTATCAAGAGAAATAACAGATAGTTCGTTTCTGTCATTTTCTAGAATAAAAGTAGGGAAGCCTGAGCCGCTAACTTTTGCTAATAGTTCACGGCTGTTCTTGATATGTTGGAGACTTTCTGATTCATTATTCAGTGTCAGCTCTTGCTGGAACTGCTCTGAATCAAGCTGTAATTCATTTGCTAAATTCAATAATGTTTCAGTTTCGCTGATTTTTAATCCACGAACATAATGCGCTTTTTGTACTGCCAGTAACATTTCGACACCTTTACCAGACAACTTTTTTGCTGCAAGGATGGCTGATATTGGTGGTAATGAATCCATCATCAGTGATCTATCGTTTAACAGTGCGACATATTGTTCACTGAAAACTTGCCCGGTAAGGCTTGCGATCCGTTTATCCTGACTAAGGATATAATCACGCCATGCGCTGTCTATTTGGCGTTTGTTATCTCCAGTTAGCATTCCGCCGCCATGCAATTTAATTTTCACATTTGTGGCCTCTTGCGCTGCTTGTATTAGAGCGGAAACGCCATAACACCAGCCACATAGGGGATCATAGATATAATGCAGAGTCGTTCCGGGCATATTACTTATTCCTGAAAAAGAGTTAATTGACTTATTGAGGCCACTTCATTTCGCCTTTTAGCACTTTGGCACTCAGTTCGAGGCTGGATTTGTCTCCAAGTTTTGGATAATATTTTTCCATTGCGGCTATCAGCGCTTTTGAATCTTTCGCTTTTGGTAATTCTTTCTCAAAAGTAGCTAGGTATTTTTGAGTAAACTTGACCGATCGCAATGTCATTGGTGCGTTACCAACGAAATGTCCCGGTACCACAATGGTAGGTTTCAGTTTTTTGATACGATCCAACGTTTGCATCCAATTCTTGCGGGATTCTTTAGTCTGTGTATCTGCCATCCAGACATGAATGTTGCCTGAAACGGTGACGCCACCGACTACAGCTTTCAGTTTTGGTATCCAAACGAAAGTACGGTCAGCCGCCGGGCCATCAAGACCTACAACGATCAGCTTTTCACCATCAACCGTAAAAGTGTTACCTTCCAGCGGTTGCGGCACGATAACTTTTTTGGGTGCCTGTCCTTTCAGGACACCTCCCCAATAAGCCAATTTGCCATCTTTGGTTTGGTTGATTTCTTTAATTGTTTCTGGGGATGCAATGACTTTTGCATCAGGGAACGTTTTGGTCAGGACATCAAGACCGAAGTAGAAATCAGGATCGGACTGACTGATATAGATGGTTGTCAGTTTTTTGCCGGTATCCTTAATTCTCTTGACCAGTGCTTCAGCATCATTTTTTTGGAACTGAGCATCGATCAGTACAACTTCTTTATCACCACTAATGATTTCAGAAGAGACGGGAAATACGCTTTTTTCTCCTGGATTATAAACATCCAGTTTTAGATTAGCGGCTTGTGCCAGAGAAACGGTACCTAAAGAAAGGATACCAGCCAGAGCAATATTCAATGTTGTTTTGCGAGTCATGATTGAATTCCTGATGTTGTGTCAATGGGGCTTATAATAAGTTGCGTTTTTCGATGGAAAAACCGCATAATTAGCAATTATTTGTTGCATAAATCGAGCTAATTGATGGATAGAGTCACTGCTGCGCAAGTGTTCACTATAATTGTAGAACAAGGCAGCATGATTGCCGCATCGGAACGGTTAGATATGTCGCGTGCAATGGTATCGCGCTATTTGGCTGAAATGGAAAAATGGGCGGGAGTACGCCTGTTACATCGTACAACCAGAAAGATCAGCCTGACATCGGCAGGAGAGATCGCCTATCAGCGTAGCTGTAAACTGTTGCAATTGGCGGAAGAGATACCTGTCCATCAACCAGTAGCAGCTCAAGAGCTTAGTGGCCTTTTGCGGATAAGCAGTTCTCAGTCTCTGGCAATGAGCGCACTGTCTGTGGCTATTCCTGAGTTTATGCAAATTTATCCTCAGATAGCTATTGATATGCAGATGAGTAATAAAGCAATAAACCTGGTCGAAGAGCGGATAGATTTGGCGTTACGGATCACGAATAATCTGGAACCGAATTTGATTGCCAGACCGTTATCGACTTGTCACTCTGTTGTTTGTGCTGCACCTTCCTATCTGGCAGGAAAAATTATCCCTCATAAGCCGGCTGATTTGGCATTGCATAACTGTATGACTTATAATTTTTTTGGCAAAAGTCTTTGGTTGTTTGGGCGTCAGGGAGAAAAATATTCTGTTCCGGTTAGTGGTACTTTGAGCGCCAATGAATCCATTGTCTTAATGGAAGCGACATTGCAAGGGGCGGGAATCGCTATGCAACCTTATTATTCTGTTGCTTCTCATCTGGCATCAGGAAAACTGATTCAGTTGTTGCCGGAATATCAACCTCAGGCTATGGGTATTTATGGTATTTATGCCAGTCGTCAAAATATGCCAGCAACGCTCAGGGCATTACTGGATTTTTTGGTGAAATGGTTTGCTTCTTCTCCGTACTGGCAAAAGTTAATGCTGAAACGCTGATTTCAACTTCTGAGGAAACAGGGCAATCTGTGCTTTCAGGTGTTCAATAAAAGTATCGACTGGGGTGGAAGAAGGGCGGTGAATGGGTTTGATCAGGCTGACAGTAAAAGGAATGTTAATACTAAACGGGCGGGCGCATATTTCAGCTTCGCCGTGGCAGTCCAGATAATCGAGTACGGTCAGTGGGTTGACAATAGAAACGCCGATGCCTTCCCGCACCATTGCACATACTGATGCGGCACTGTGAGTTTCCATAATCATTCGGCGGTTAATATGGTGTTCTGCGAAGATTCCATCAATAAGTTGACGGTAGCTGTCTGTTATCGAAAGGCTGATAAAATTTTGCCCACTGAAGTCTTCTGGAGCCAGCAATGATTTATGACTGAGCGGATGAGTGGCGGGCAATATGCAAATTTCATTCAGCGTGATCAGTGTTTCTCTTTGTGTACCGGGTGGTGTTTGCAAATGTTCGGTCAGGCCAAGGTCATGACGTTGAGCTGAGAGCCACTCTTCTAATAGCGGTGATTCCTGTGGAATGATGGTTAAATTAGCCTCAGGGTATTGGCGGGTGAAGTTGTGACAAACTTTAGGTAATAAGGATTGTGAAAATACCGGCAGGCAGGTAATAGAAAGTTGAGCGTGTTGAAATTTACGGATACTGTCAGCCGTATTCATTATTCTTTCAAGGCCATAATAAGAGCGCTGAACTTCTTCAAAAAGGCGTAATCCTTGGGCTGTCGGATGCAGGCGGCCTTTTACCCGGTCAAACAGTTTGAATTTTATCAAATGCTCGAATCGTGCTAATTCCCGGCTGACTGTTGGTTGTGAAGTTTGTAATAAAACTGCCGCTTCTGTCAGATTTTTTGCTGTCATTACCGCATGGAATATTTCAATATGGCGCCATGAACAAGCAGACATAGATAACTCCTTCAGTTAATAACTCTATATCACAGATGAATAGACTATAGCGAAACAGATATTTTTATTCCTGTTTTTTACAACCAATAATGGGTTACCTGCTGATTTTGTGAGAGAAACCCTGATGAGTGCCTTTATCCTTAATAGTCGTTCTGATCTGATACCAGAAAATCTGAGCAGTCTGCCAGAAACTTATGGCGCTCCGTTATGGGTTTATGATAGCGAAACAATTATCCAAAGAATCAGGATGTTACGTCAGTTTGATGTGATTCGGTTTGCGCAGAAAGCTTGCTCTAATACTCATATTTTGCGTCTTATGCGTGAATATGGTGTGAAAGTTGATGCGGTTTCACTGGGTGAAATTGAGCGTGCTTTGCGGGCTGGGTTTCGTCCAGGCCAAGAAATAGCAGAAATCGTTTTTACTGCTGATTTGATAGATGTGCCAACGCTTAGACAGGTAACTGAACTGGATATTCCAGTTAATGCGGGCTCTATTGATATGCTGGAGCAGATTGGTCAATGTAAAAAAGGGCATCCGGTATGGTTGCGGATTAACCCTGGATTTGGTCATGGCCATAGCCAGAAAACGAATACTGGTGGTGAAAACAGCAAACATGGTATTTGGTATCAGGATCTCTCACTGGCGATTGAGAAAATACGGCACTATGGATTGAAATTGCTTGGTTTGCATATGCATATCGGCTCTGGTGTTGATTATCAGCACCTTGCGAGTGTGTGCGATGCTATGGTTGAACAAGTTATTCTCTGTGGTGAAGATATTCAGGCAATTTCAGCCGGTGGCGGTTTATCTACTCCTTATCAGCAGGGAGATGAACAGATCAATATCGCTCACTATTTTGGGTTGTGGGATGATGCTCGTAAAAGAATTGAGCAACATTTAGGTCATAGCATTGAACTGGAAATTGAACCGGGGAGATTTCTGGTTGCAGAATCCGGCATTCTGATGACAGAAGTTCGGGCTGTTAAACCGATGGGAAGCCGTCTTTATGTGCTGGTGGATGCGGGATTCAATGATTTAATGCGGCCGGCAATGTATGGCAGTTATCATCATATTTCGGTTTTGCCTGCTGATGGGCGTCAGCTTGAACCGCTTCCATTGCAGGAAACGTTAGTTGCAGGTCCGTTATGTGAATCAGGTGATGTTTTCACGCAGGTGGAAGGTGGTGGCGTTGCGCCAAGAATGTTGCCACCTGTTCAGGTTGGTGATTATCTGGTTTTCCATGATACCGGTGCTTATGGTGCGTCAATGTCTTCTAATTACAATAGCCGTCCGCTTATCTCAGAAGTGTTGTTTATTAATGGCAAACCTCAATTGATTCGCCGTCGTCAAACGATTGACGAGTTATTAGCGCTGGAAGACGTATCTTTTGCATCTGTGTCGTGAAATATGGGGGCGATACCTTAAGGTATCGCCCCGTGATTACGTCCATTCTTTAGTCGTCAATATCAGGCTGCTTTCGTTCTTGACTTTGCGATTGGAGCAGGAACAGCTAATGCTTCTGGTTCAAATTCATCGACATTAATAGAACGCAGACGGCTTGCTTCCGCGCGTTTCAGAATTTCCGCCTCATCTTGAGAAATCTTACTTTCTGCCAGTGCCCGTTCAGCCAGTTTATCCAGGCGGGTAAAGCCAAGGTGTTTACCCGCTTCGCGGCTCAGGCGGGCGTGGATCGGTTCTGCGGCAATAATATCGTGCAGAGCTTCTTCCAATAATCCGTGAGGGTTGTGTTCGCTCGGTGTCAGGAACTGACCACGACCGATGCGATCACGAGTAGCTGAAGGTTGTTGTAAGAGTTGCGCCAGTTTGTGATCCAGACGGTCAGATGGGGCTGAATGTACACGTCCTAATGGGAAGACAATAGCACGCATCAAACCTGCAACCAGACGGTTCGGGAAGTTACGCAGTAAATTATCTATCGCCTGTTCTGCCTGATACAGGCTATCTTGAACGGCCCACTGGACTAGCGGTAAATCTTCTTTTTGACGACCTTCATCTTCATAACGTTTCAAGGTCGCTGAAGCCAAATACGTTTGACTTAGAACGTCGCCAAGGCGGGCGGAGACACGTTCACGACGTTTTAGGCTGCCACCGAATACCCCCATTGCGACATCTGATAATAGCGCAAGGTTGGCACACTGGCGGTTTAATTGCTGATAGTAACGGCGTGTTGCATCATTGACCGGCGTGCGACTGGTGCGGCCGTTGGTCAGACCAAGCCAGAAGCTGCGTAACAGGTTACTGGCAACGTGACCAAGGTGGCGGAACAATGCCTTATCAAAATCTTTAATACGATTATTTTCAGCCGCAGACATTTCATCAAGTACATAAGGATGGCAGCGAATAGCTCCCTGACCATAAATAATCATGTTGCGGGTTAGAATATTGGCACCTTCAACAGTAATGGCGATAGGTGCACCCTGATAAGTGCGGGCAAGGAAGTTGGATGGGCCAAGGCAAATACCTTTACCACCGGCAATATCCATTGCGTCAATAACCGAGCGTTGGCCTCTGTGAGTACAATGATATTTCACAATCGCCGATAATACGGAGGGCTTCTCGCCCAGCATGATACCTGTTGTAGCAAGTGTTGAAGCGGCGTCCATCAGATAGGCGTTACCGGCAATTCGTGCCAGTGGTTCTTCAATTCCTTCCATTTTACCAATTGGCATTTTGAACTGACGGCGAATATAAGCGTATGCACCAATCGCCATGGCAACGCTTTTCAAACCACCCGTTGCGTTTGACGGCAGGGTAATACCACGGCCAACAGACAGACACTCAACGAGCATTCGCCAGCCTTGTCCGGCCATTTTCGGCCCACCAATGATGTAGTCGATTGGTACAAAAATATCTTGACCGCGAGTTGGACCATTCTGGAATGGAATGTTCAGTGGGAAATGGCGATGACCAATTTCTACTCCTGGTACATTTGTCGGGATCAATGCGCAGGTAATGCCTAACTCTTTTGTATCGCCCAGTAAATGGTCAGGGTCAGAGAGTTTGAAAGCCAAGCCAAGTACGGTAGCGATAGGGGCAAGTGTAATGTAACGTTTGTTCCAGGTTAGACGCATACCCAGAATTTGCTCGCCTTGCCATTCTCCCATACAAACTACACCGGTATCTGGGATTGATCCTGCATCAGAACCGGCTTCCGGGCTGGTCAATGCGAAACAAGGGATCTCTTCACCACGGGCAAGTCCGGGTAAATAACGGTTTTTCTGCTCGTCGGTGCCATAATGCTGTAATAATTCACCTGGGCCGAGGGAGTTTGGTACACCTACGGTAATGGCAAGAATGCCGGATGTACCCGCCAGTTTTTGCAGTACTCGTGCCTGCGCATATGCTGAAAATTCCAGACCGCCATACTCTTTTTTAATGATCATGGCAAAGAAACGGTGTTCTTTCAGGTAATTCCATAACTCCGGTGGTAAATCAGCAAGTTCATGGCTTATCTGGAAATCATTGGTCATACGGCAAGCTTCTTCTACCGGCCCATCCAGAAATGCTTGTTCTTCAGCGGTTAATTGAGGTTTTGGATAGTCATGTAATTTCTTCCAATCGGGGTTACCGCGGAACAGTTCGCCTTCCCACCAGGTAGTACCGGCATCAAGGGCTTCTTTTTCGGTACGGGATAGGCTTGGCATCACTTTACGGAAGGCTTTTAATGCCGGAGCAGTAAGTAAGGAATGACGCATTGGTGCAAAATTCAGCGGGAATAGAATGATGGCCATGGGTAGCAACATCCAGTAGCTCCATGCATCAATAGCGCCCATCAAAACGGTATAGACAAGGAGCAGTAGGCTGCTGAGGCTGAGATTGACTTTGTGATAACAAAGTATCCCAATCAAGACTAAAAATAGAATAATACTCAATGTGGTCATAATAAAAGCTCCTGGTTAATCTCAGGGTCAGGGTAAGTCATCAGAGGTCGGACCTGTTGTGGTGTTCTTCTCTTTTTAGACTAGGAAGCTGTTTTTAGCAATATATTTACATCTTAATTACAATGCAGCTCACAAACTCGTGGTAATCGGGAGCGGATTAGTTTCCCAGAAATGTGATGGCGTCTTCTTTCAATTCTCCTGATCCGGTAAACTGCCATTCTGCACAACATTAAAGATTACCTGACTGAGCGAGGAACCTATGTATCAAGACCTGATCCGTAGTGAATTGAGTGAAGCCGCAGATACGCTGGCAAAGTTTTTAAGTCACGATGCAAATATGGAAGCGATTCAGAAAGCCGCGGTATTATTGGCTGATTCATTTAAAGCGGGTGGTAAGGTACTGTCTTGCGGTAATGGTGGTTCGCACTGTGATGCAATGCATTTCGCGGAAGAATTGACAGGCCGTTATCGCGAAAATCGCCCTGGTTATCCGGCGATTGCAATTTCTGATGTGAGTCATCTTTCCTGCGTCAGTAATGATTTTGGTTATGAATTTGTTTTTTCTCGTTATGTGGAAGCGGTTGGGCAAGCAGGGGATGTCTTGCTGGGTATCTCCACTTCCGGTAATTCCGGCAACATTATCAAAGCCGTTGAAGCTGCCCGTTTAAAAGGCATGAAAGTGATTACGCTGACAGGCAAAGATGGCGGTAAAATGGCAGGAACGGCTGATGTGGAAATTCGTGTCCCGCATTTTGGCTATGCAGATCGTATTCAAGAAATTCATATCAAAGTGATTCATATCCTGATTCAACTTATTGAAAAAGAAATGGTTAGAGCTTGATTTTACAGGTTATAGAGGTGGGCAATGTGTGAGTTACTTGGCATGAGTGCAAATGTGCCAACAGATATCTGCTTTAGTTTAGGTGGTCTGATCCAGCGTGGCGGTTATACCGGACCCCATAAAGATGGTTGGGGGATCACTTTTTATGAGGGGCGAGGCTGCCGCACATTTAAAGATCATCAACCAGGTTACCATTCACCTGTTGCCCGTTTTGTACAAGAATACCCGATTAAATCTAGAGTGGTGATCTCTCATATCCGGCAGGCTAACCGGGGTAATGTTGCATTGGAAAATACCCACCCTTTTATCCGCGAGATGTGGGGGCGCAATTGGACCTATGCCCATAATGGGCAACTTAGGGGGTACCGGCGGCTTGAAACCGGTCAATATCGTCCAATAGGGCAAACTGACAGTGAACATGCTTTTTGCTGGATTTTACATCAACTTTCACAAAAATATCCAAGGACTCCCTCTAACTGGCCTGCGGTTTTTCGTTTTATTGCCTCACTGGCGGATGAACTCAGGAAAAAAGGTGTATTCAATATGCTGCTGTCAGATGGGTGTTTTGTGATGGCATATTGTTCAACTCATCTTTATTGGATTACCCGCCGGGCACCGTTTGGAAAAGCAAAACTTTTGGATCAGGATGTTGAAATTGATTTCCAACAGCACACTCAGCCGGATGATGTCGTTTCTGTCATTGTGACTCAGCCTTTAACCGGCAATGAGTCCTGGGACCGGATCGCGCCGGGTGATTATGCGCTATTTCATCTTGGTGAGCGCATATTGTGATTGATTTTGCAAAGATGGCGATTTATAAGGTGTTGCGTTAACCGCATATTGACCATTGATGACGCTAATCGCTGCTGGCCGATTATTTTTGACAAAATACTCATAGGCCGGCTGTAATTGCAGCCAAAACAGATAATGGGAGGATGAGCGGTGGCGCAACATATTCTGCGGTGTCATTCTGAATGGATAAATGCTGATATCAATTTCATACTGTCCACGCAATAATGCAGTTTCTGCATAGTGGTAGATCTCATCCATGTAACCGTTAGTCATTGCGTAACAACCGACAGATTTACACTCGCCGTGGATCATTAAATGGTTGCCGGAATAGCCTCTGGATTTATCGTATTCATTTGGAAAACCAAGATTAATCGATCGGTAATACCGACTATTTGGATTTAGCTGACTGGTTTTTACACGATAAAAACCTTCTGGGCTTTTCAAATCACCTTCTGTGGTTTTGGGGCCGAGGCCACCAGAGTAATTGCAAATGGGGTAGCTTTTAGCCAGTTGGTAGTTTCCATGATTATTTTTAGTGTAAAGCTCCAGTATCCGCTCCTCTTTGAATATTTGGATAAAGATGGGAGAGTCGGGTGGTGTGGGGGCGCTTTGCTTAAGTCTAGCTAAAGTATCTTGAGCATGGATAGGCAAGATTGAACTAAAAAACAACAATGTTATTGCAGCAAAAGCAGCAGTTTTTTTCATGTGACTACCGTATAGAAATGTCGTGGGCTAACCTAGGATTTAGCTTAAGATTGCCATGAGTGATCGATTTTGTGAATAAAAAATAATAACGATGGTTTCATCCTGGAAAGTGATTATAAGATCAAAAAATAATCAGCCGTCGGGAAAGGTGATACAATCGTTCGTTTTTTGCGATCTGTTAATGGTTCAGGGCTAAAATTATTCCTGTTTGCTTGAACTAAATCACTTGATTAGTCAGACAGTCGAAGAAGGGAGATGTTAAAATTGCCGCCCTGAGATTAAAAGAAAATCGTAACAATTATCGGAGAATTATAACCTGGGCACGATTCGTGACTTAAGGGGTTTTTTATAGAGTGGCTATGTTACCACCAGGTAATCTGTAGCATATGATTTAATTGATAAACTTGTGCAAATCTTATGATTAAAATTAAAAAAGGACTCGACCTCCCGATTGCAGGAGCGCCTGCTCAAGTGATAGAAGACGGTCCGACAATTCGCCATGTAGCACTGCTGGGTGATGAGTATGTTGGAATGCGTCCTTCTATGTTGGTTAAGGAAGGTGAGCATGTTAAGAAAGGCCAGATTCTTTTTGAAGATAAAAAGAATCCAGGGGTGGTTTTTACCAGTCCGGCTTGTGGGCAGATAGTTGCGATCAATCGCGGTGAGCGGCGTGTATTTCAGTCAATCGTGATTGAAATAACTGGAGACGAGCAGGTTGATTTTGACCGTTATGATCGTTGCCAACTTGCTCAGTTATCCCGGGAACAGGCAGAAAAGAATCTGATTGATTCCGGATTATGGACTGCACTGCGTACTCGTCCTTACAGTCAAAGCCCTGCTCCCGGCTCCTCGCCGAAAGCAATTTTTGTAACAGCAATGGATACCCAGCCCTTGGCTGCAAATCCACAGGTGGTTATCGCTATTGAGGAAGAGGCTTTTGTTGATGGACTGAATGTGCTGACCAGATTAACCGAAGGTAAAGTTCATGTTTGCCACGGTGCAGGGAACTTGCCGAACGCCGGTAATAATGCACAAATCACTTATAATCAGTTCTCTGGTCCACATCCTGCGGGACTCGCTGGAACTCACATCCACTTTATTGAACCCGTCAGCGCGACAAAAACGGTATGGCACCTGGGATATCAGGATGTGATTGCCATCGGTAAATTATTCACTACCGGCACACTTTATACTGACCGTGTTATAGCACTGGCAGGGCCACAAGTTGAGAAGCCGCGTCTTATGCGCACCCGCTTGGGTGCAGACCTGCTTGAGCTGACTCAGGCTCAATTGAAAGCGGGTGAAAACCGTATTATTTCAGGTTCGGTATTGTGCGGTACGCAGTCAGATGACGCTCATCACTATCTTGGTCGTTTCCACACCTTAGTTTCTGTTTTGCGTGAAGGCCGCGAAAAAGAGCTGTTTGGTTGGATCATGCCGGGCACCGATAAGTTTTCTGTTACTCGAACCACTATTGGTCATTTCCTGAAAAATAAGCGTTTTGCTTTTTCAACCACGATGAATGGTGGTGAACGCTCTATGGTGCCAATCGGTAACTATGAGCGTGTTATGCCTTTGGATGTTATGGCAACGCATTTGCTGCGGGATCTGCTTGCAGGTGATACCGATAGTGCTCAGGCACTGGGTTGTCTGGAGTTGGATGAGGAAGACCTAGCACTTTGTACCTATGTCTGTCCCGGCAAATATGAATATGGTCCGGTACTGCGTGAAGTGCTGACTAAGATTGAGCAGGAAGGATGATCCATGGGCCTGAAAAACTTGTTTGAAAAAATTGAGCACCATTTTGAGCCCGGGGGAAAATTAGAAAAATATTACCCGTTGTATGAAGCGATAACGACGATTTTCTATACATCAGGTACAGTCACTTCTGGCCGTGCCCATATCCGTGACGCTATCGATCTAAAACGTATGATGATCACAGTATGGCTGGCGGTATTCCCGGCAATGTTCTGGGGAATGTATAACGTTGGTCAACAGGCGTTACCTGCACTGCATCATTTATACAATGGTGCAGAATTGCAACAATTACTGGCATCTGACTGGCACTATCGTGTTGCTCAATTCCTTGGGGCGTCACTGACACCTGATGCGGGTTGGGGCAGTAAAATGTTGCTTGGGGCAACTTATTTCTTGCCTATTTACGCCGTTGTATTTGTTGTTGGTGGCTTCTGGGAAGTACTGTTCGCCATTATCCGTAAACATGAAATTAATGAGGGATTCTTCGTTACCTCTATTCTGTTTGCGTTGATTGTTCCGCCAACAATTCCCCTGTGGCAGGCGGCGTTGGGTATTACATTTGGTGTTGTGATTGCGAAAGAGGTCTTCGGCGGTACCGGTCGTAATTTCCTGAACCCGGCACTGGCTGGCCGTGCTTTTCTGTTCTTTGCTTATCCTGCACAAATTTCAGGTGACTTGGTATGGACGGCGGCTGATGGTTTCTCTGGTGCGACCCCGTTGTCTCAGTGGGCTGCTGCTGGTAGCCAAGGATTAGTGAATACCGTTACCGGTCAGCCTGTTACCTGGATGGATGCTTTTATTGGCAATCTTCCGGGTTCTATTGGTGAAGTTTCTACGCTGATGATTTTCATCGGTGGGGCAATCATTCTGTTTACCCGTATTGCTTCATGGCGCATTGTCGCTGGTGTCATGTTGGGGATGGTCGCAACTTCCTATTTGTTTAATGCTATCGGTTCAGATACTAACCCGTTGTTTGCTATGCCGTGGTATTGGCACATGGTTCTGGGTGGTTTTGCTTTTGGTATGATTTTTATGGCGACAGATCCGGTATCCGCCTCATTTACCGATAAAGGTAAATGGTGGTACGGCATTCTAATTGGTGTGATGTGTGTTCTGATCAGGGTTGTTAACCCGGCATACCCGGAAGGCATGATGCTGGCGATTCTGTTCGCCAACCTGTTTGCGCCATTGTTTGATTATCTGGTAGTCCAGGCCAATATTAAGCGGAGAAAAGCCCGTGGCTAATGATAAACCAAAAAATAATGACAGCATCGGCAGAACGTTTATCGTTGTTTTTGTGCTCTGCCTCGTTTGTTCAATTGTTGTAGCAGGCTCTGCGGTAGGGCTGAAATCTCAGCAACAGGAACAAAAACTGCTGGATAAACAGCGTAACATCCTTGATGTTGCCGGGTTATTAACCCCCAAAATGAGTGCTGATGAGCTTAAAGAAACGTTTAAAAGCCGTATTAAAGCTGAATTACTGAATCTGGATACGGCAACGCTTGAAAAGCGTCATGGCAAGTTTAACCTGAATGATGCGTTGCGCAGTGATGATACCAGTATCGCATTGCCTCCTGAGAAGGATCTGGCGAAAATCCGCCGTCGTGCCAATATGGCGGAGATCTATCTGGTGAAGGATGAACAGGGTAAAACCAGTGAAATCGTTCTGCCTGTTTATGGCTCTGGTCTGTGGTCTGTTATGTATGCCTTTATCTCTGTTGATGTGGATGGTAAAACCGCCCGCGGAATTACCTATTATGCACACGGAGAAACCCCGGGGCTGGGTGGTGAGGTCGATAATCCACAATGGCGTAAAAAGTGGATAGGTAAAAAACTGTATAACGATGAGGGCCACCCGGCGATCAAAATTGTCCGTGGCGGTGCTGCTGCCGATAATCCTTATGGTGTTGATGGCCTGTCTGGTGCGACTCTGACCTCTGCTGGTGTGCAGAATATGTTTGATTTTTGGTTAGGAGATAACGGTTTTGGTCCGTTCCTGAAAAAAGTACGCAAAGGAGCGTTGAAAGATGGCTGATAGTAAAGAAATAAAACGCGTCCTTCTTGGACCACTATTGGATAACAACCCGATTGCATTGCAGGTTCTGGGGATCTGTTCCGCGCTGGCTGTCACAACCAAACTGGAAACTGCGTTGGTGATGACAATCGCTGTGACGTTGGTTACCGCATTTTCCAGCTTTTTTATCTCATTGATCCGTCATTACATTCCCGGCAGTGTACGAATTATTGTACAGATGGCGATTATTGCATCACTGGTTATCGTAGTAGATCAGATTTTGCAGGCATATGCTTATGAAATTTCCAAGCAATTGTCTGTATTTGTTGGTCTTATCATTACTAACTGTATCGTGATGGGGCGTGCAGAAGCTTATGCTATGAAGTCTCCACCTATTGAGAGCTTTATGGACGGTATCGGTAATGGCTTGGGGTATGGCGTTATTCTGGTACTGGTTGGTTTTCTGCGTGAGTTGTTTGGCTCCGGCAAATTGTTTGGTATTACCGTTATGGAATCCGTACAGAATGGTGGCTGGTATCAGCCTAATGGCTTGTTCCTGTTAGCACCTAGCGCGTTTTTCATTATTGGTATGCTGATTTGGGGTCTGAGGACGTTGAAACCGGCGCAGGCTGAGAAGGAGTAACTGACAACATGGAACATTTTATAAGCCTGTTTGTCCGTGCCGTCTTTATCGAGAATATGGCGTTGGCTTTCTTCCTCGGTATGTGCACTTTTTTGGCCGTATCGAAAAATGTCACGACAGCGTTTGGGTTAGGTATTGCAGTAACGGTGGTTTTGGGGATCTCTGTTCCTGCCAATAACCTCGTTTATAACTTTGTCTTGCGTGACGGTGCATTGGTTGAGGGGGTTGATCTCAGCTTCCTGAACTTTATTACTTTTATCGGCGTGATTGCTGCATTAGTGCAGATTCTTGAAATGATCCTCGATCGTTATTTCCCTTCACTCTATAACGCGCTCGGCATCTTTTTGCCACTGATTACCGTTAACTGTGCGATTTTTGGTGGTGTTTCTTTCATGGCGCAGCGTGACTATAACTTTTCTGAATCCATCGTATATGGCTTTGGTTCAGGTATAGGCTGGATGCTGGCAATTGTTCTGCTGGCTTCTATCCGTGAAAAAATGAAATATGCTGATGTTCCGGCAGGTCTGAAAGGATTGGGGATCACCTTTGTCACCACGGGTTTGATGGCATTGGGTTTTATGTCCTTCTCTGGTGTGCAGTTATAAAGGCGAGAAGCGTTCATGGATATAATAATTTTAGGCGTAGTGATGTTTACCCTGATTGTGTTGGTACTAACGGCCCTGATTTTGTTCGCAAAATCAAAGTTAGTTAACACCGGGAATATTAAAGTTGAAGTTAACGGTGATCCGGAAAAGAGCTTTACCGCTCCTGCCGGTGATAAGTTGCTGAATATGTTATCAAGCCAGGGCATTTTTGTCTCTTCTGCCTGTGGTGGTGGTGGCTCTTGTGGTCAGTGCCGTGTAAAGATTAAAGATGGTGGTGGCGATATTCTGCCAACAGAGCTTTCCCACATTAGTAAGCGTGAAGCGAAAGAGGGCTGCCGTCTGGCTTGTCAGGTTAATGTAAAACAGGACCTGAAAATTAAATTACCGGAAGAGATATTTGGTGTTAAGAAATGGGAGTGTGAAGTTATCTCCAATGATAACAAAGCCACTTTCATTAAAGAGCTGAAATTGAAGATCCCTGATGGGGACGTTGTGCCTTTCCGTGCCGGTGGCTATATTCAGATTGAAGCTCAACCACATACTGCTCGTTACTCAGATTATGATGTGCCGGAAGAATACCGTGAAGACTGGGATAAATTTAACTTATTCCGTTTTGTCTCTGAGGTGAAAGAGCCGACAGTTCGAGCTTACTCAATGGCAAACTACCCAGAAGAACACGGCATTATCATGCTTAACGTTCGTATTGCGACGCCACCACCTAGGGATTCGGAAGCGCCTCCGGGAATGATGTCTTCTTATATCTGGTCACTGAAATCCGGTGATAAAGTGACTATTTCTGGTCCATTCGGTGAGTTTTTTGCAAAAGATACTGATGCGGAAATGATTTTCATCGGTGGTGGTGCGGGTATGGCACCCATGCGTTCTCATATTTTTGATCAGCTTAAGCGATTAAATTCCAAACGTAAGATCAGCTTTTGGTATGGTGCTCGTTCTAAACGTGAAATGTTCTATACCGAAGATTTCGACCAACTGGCGGCTGAAAATGAAAACTTTACCTGGAATGTGGCTTTATCTGATGCATTGCCTGAAGACAACTGGGATGGTTACACCGGTTTTATCCACAATGTTTTGTTTGAAAACTATTTGAAGGACCATCCGGCTCCTGAAGATTGTGAATTCTACATGTGTGGACCTCCGGTCATGAATGCCGCAGTGATCAAGATGTTAAAAGATCTGGGTGTTGAGGATGAAAACATCATGCTGGATGATTTTGGTGGCTGATAGGCCATAAACAGTTTGATTTAATGCTGGCGCCCACAATTTGTGGGCGTTGGTGGTTTAGAAAGGGTAATGAATTGTGCGTAAAAAGATAAGTGACTGGATAGCATTAATATTTGCAGTGCTGCTGTTGGCTGCCTGTGATGGTCAGGAGCAGCAGAATATTCATGGGCAAACGATGGGAACTTACTACTCCATTAAATTTGTCACTGGTTCGTCGGCCCCCTCGTCAGAAATTTTGCAAAAAGAGATTGATCGTTTGCTGGAAGAGGTTAACGACCAGATGTCAACTTATCGCCCTGATTCTGAATTGAGTCGTTTTAATCAAAGTCGTGAAATTAATAAACCATTCCCTGTATCACCGGCGACAGCAAAAGTGGTCAAAGAAGCGATCCATATTAATAAATTAACCGATGGCGCATTGGATGTGACAGTGGGTCCGTTGGTGAATTTATGGGGTTTTGGCCCTGAAGGCCGTGTGACGAAAACGCCTTCTGAAAGTGAGCTGGAAAAACGTCGTGAATGGACGGGGATTGAGAAACTGGCAGTGGAAAGCAATAATCTGATTAAGACAGTGCCAGAGCTGTATGTCGATTTGTCATCTATTGCTAAAGGTTATGGTGTAGATGTTGTTGCTGAGTATCTGGAATCGCAGAATATCAACGATTATATGGTTGATATTGGGGGTGAAGTTCGCACATCAGGCCATAATGGTAAAGATCTGCCGTGGCGGATTGCGATTGAAAAGCCTTCTGATACCGGAATGGAACAAAGTGCTCAAGAGGTAATAACGCCTGGAAATATGTCGATTGCCACTTCTGGCGATTACCGTAACTATTTTGAACAAGATGGTGTGCGCTATTCACACACGATTGATCCAAAAACCGGTGATCCTATTTCGCATAATCTGGTCTCTATTACTGTTGTTGCGCCGGCTTGCATGAGTGCTGATGGGCTTTCTACCGGGTTGAATGTGTTAGGGCCGGAAAAAGGATTGAAAGTTGCGGAAAGCTTGAATATCCCGGTTTTTATGATTGTAAAAACAAAAAATGGTTTTGAAGAGCGTTACAGTAAAGCCTTTGAGCCATACTTACAGAAAAATCAATGAGAGGAGGGGAAGGGCGTGTTGACAGTATTTATTGCAACCTTCATCTTTTTCCTGCTGGCTTTTGCGGGAATGTCGTTAGGCTACATGATTAAACGTAAGAGCATACAAGGAAGCTGTGGTGGTTTAAGCAGTATTGGTGTGGAGAAAGTGTGTGATTGCCCAGCACCTTGTGATGCCCGTAAGAGACGTATGGCACGTGAAGCAGCTCGGCAGGTTCAGTTAGAGAAGCATCGGATTATTTGAGTTTAACAAATCGGCGGAATTCTCCTTCCTGAGTGCTAATTGAGGGCAAAGCGCACTTTTAGTATTTGGGGGGAGATGGATATTTAAGTGTTAATAGGGTACGAAAATGATTTGAAAAGTAGCGACATGAATTATTTAAGGGAATACAAACATGTTTACTTCTAGATTAACGATGTTGTACTTATTATGTGAATCTACCTGTTTAGTAAATTTCGATTAAACGAAATTTACTATTTATCTGAAAAGTGCATTTATTGAGTTAAATCCGAATTTTATATAAAAATTTTAATCTATTTATATTAGTGCTTTTAAATGATCAGGTCGGTTAGATAAATGTAAAATAAACATAGGATAATATTGCCGATAAATGCATTAAATGTGACAGAAAATAAAACCGTTTTCAGCCACGCTGCCTCTTTTTTAAATCTGGTATTAATAGAGCACCTATGTTTTTTACCTTTAGCTGATAGAATACCCGTAATTATTGAAGATGCTTGATTTTATCCGAAATAGAGATCATTATCTTCGCTATGAAAATATTTATTACATCAGAACAAAAAATCAAACTTGAACGTCTTCACGACACCACTCGTGATGGTCAGGTACGAGACAGAATAAAAGCTATCCTTCTGGCTTCTGAAGGGTGGAGTTCTGTGATGATAGTCCAGGCATTGCGACTCCATCAGACCACCGTTGACCGCCATATCGGTGATTACCTCAATAGTTAAATTGATCGTCAAATTTTGGGCAAGGATGCCTGCGCTTCAATGTTATGCTTAGGTTTTTCATCAGGTCGTTCATGTCATCAATAATTAGTCTTCGCAAAACCAGTATGTAGTAACAAATTTATGAAGTTACATAAAGCTGATGTTCGGTTATTGCCATTGCAAGACTGTATTCAATATTGGCCGTCTGAATTTGACGTAATGTTTCCTGTTTAGGCCGGTAAGGTAACAGATATTCCTGACACTGCGGAAAAGTAAGACATTGCGGTATCGGGCAAGGCGTTGTGGTTTTTTCATTAATTATGTTGACACTATCAATAATATCCGGCCAATACCGTTGCATCTTTATTCCCCCGACGATTGCAGTCGGATTTAACGGAAATAATAGTGATATATTTGTATGATTATCATAAGCATACGCATTTTCCCACTGATGTGTATATTCAAGTTGATATTTATTAAGTTTTCGACTTTGTGCATGAATTAATAAATTCAATAACCAGGGGTGTACACCAGGTTGCTGTCTGGCAAGTGTCTGCATCAATAAGATCAATATATCCAGTGGTAGATAAAGGGTTCTGCCGGCAAGAGAAAATCCCGATAATTGTTCCTGAAATGCCTGCAAAATAATATATGAGAGAGCCAGATTATCGGCATATTGCGCTAATTGTATGCCCAGTCTCAGAACAGGGGGATAATATTGTTTATCTGATAATAAAGGAGGTTGGCTGGCAATAATATAATGTTTTTTCTTTTTATTACGACTGAATATAGATTGTTTTATTAATACTCCTTCCTCATTGAGATACCACCAAGAATAAGGGCGCCAGCCAAGATCACTAAAATTTGTGTGAGTCAGCACAACCCGGAGATGAAAAATTTCATGGTCTTCCTTTTGTTTGTCAGCAACGAATTTACTGACACCAGCGCGTGGAAAAAAGATATTAGGACTAGCATGGGGTAAAGTGACAAATATTTTTTTTGCACAGAGAAAACGTTTCAATGTTATCTCATTCCAACCTAATAAAGACCATATTTTATGTGATAATTTATCCGGCAGGGTTGGAAAAAGTAGAGATGTTTGATTATTTATCTGTGAAATAATTAATCGACGATAAATTATATTATTCATGTTTTTTTATTCCTTTATCAAGTAAATCTCGCTGAGATAAATACCATTGCAAAGAAAATAATAATAAGATACCAACCACCAAGTAATAAGTGGTTTTCAGGGAAAAGAGTGATAATAATGCCCCAGCACCTAATGAAAACGTTATCTTAGACAATGAAGCAATGGATGTTCTTAGCATAATAAATTTGCCGACATCCTGTTTTTCAGGTACCTGATTACATTTTACCTGAATACATATAACGTGACAGGTGATAAACAGTGTTGCACCAAATAACAATGTAGTTACCAGATATTTATTCTCTGTTCCAGCCATTAATGCAATTATGATTGCACTGATTAACAGCGCATGATTAAGAATAAATTTTTCTCCGACTATTTTTCGCGACAGAAGTAACCCAGAGATAAACCCCGCTATCATACAGCTAATATTGAGTGACGCGTAAAAATTCGCCCCTGATTCAGTAAGAGTATCAGCTAGTGGTGGTAAAGAGGCATTAATAAATTGAAATGCACCACTGGAAGGAATGGAAAACAATAATATTTTTCTTAATTCCTGTCGGTTAAATATATGAACGAGATATGTTTTATCCAGCAGTTGTTTCTGTTTTTTATCGGTATGAACTGTTGTTGGTATCACTGATAGAGTAAAAGAAGTAAAAAAGCCGGTCGCTATTGTACTGGCGGCATAAAAAAAACTAGCAATAAATAAGCCTGAATTACCGGCATCCAATGTGAGAAATACCCCTCCCAATGCAGCACCCGATGTTTGCGAAATCTGAATATTTGATGCCGAAATTTGCAACATTTTACTGCCATCCTCTGGCGTAAAATTATCCCGGACAATACGGTTAACCGACGTTTTATTGAACATCTTCACTAGAGATAAAATACTTTGTACGGTTACAACTGCCAGCATGAGTAGTGTAGGTTGTGTTGCTGAAAATAAAAAAAACAGCGGCAGGCAGAGTGCTGACAGAGTGAGGATGCCATTACTGACAGCGAGTTGCCGGGCAGGGTTTTTAGTATCGGCAAATGAAAGAAGAAAAAAACCCATAATTGCGGATGGAAGATACCCTGCTATTATCGTGAAACTGATAGCTAACGGACTGTGTGTGATTTGGAAAACCAACCAGAGAATAATCACACTTTGCATCCCCTCAGCTAAGGCAGAAAAAGCTGTATAGGCTTGGAACCCTATAAATTTTTTCCGCAATAACTGTTGATTATTCATTGTACTTCTCTCTTAACATGCATTGATGGGGAAGATTTTGACAATTGATTAATCAAATTATGAAATTCAGCCAGACTTTGACATGAGGCGAATGCCAAATAGCGGAAGTCGTGAGCACCAGTACGTGTCATTTTATGGCGTGTTTTTTCTAATTCCGATACAGTAACAACATTTGGTAAACGTAATAAATCTGATGCGCTGTGCCCCTCTGGATAAACACCAATAACCCCAGAATAACCGTGATAATCCTGTGATGGTATATTATTAATTGGGCGCAGTAACTGGCTGTTAACAAAAGCCTGCCATAAATCTACTCCAGTAAAACGCAATAGTGATTCAGCAACGCCAACTCCCGGTGGCCGTAGGCCAATTTCACCAAAAATTAATCGTTCACCTCGTCTGTAAACTTCCATATGAAAAACGCCTTGTTTTAGCGCTAATTTGGCAATGGCTCGTTGAGCCATGGAATAGGCTATTGAAAACATTGGATGGGATGAAGGTAAGTGAATACTTGCTCTTGTTTGACCTCTGGCACTGAGGATAGGAAGGCTGTAACAAGAAAGGCAGGCTACAGCGATCTCAGACAGATTGACGATACCGTCAAGATGGAATTCTTCTTCCATATCTATCTCTTCCTCAATCAACATTAATGTATCCAGATGAGTAAGTTTTTGATACAGCTGATCGACGGTTAGGCGTTCAACATTCTGGCATGAAGAACTAGACAGCGGCTTAATAATAAAATGGGTGGCAGCTCCTTGAGTGCATTGTGCAAAATTGTTGTAGAAATGACCTGAAAGCCAATACCTTGGAGCAGGTAATTCATCTTCAAGACATTTACGCATACGCCATTTGTTGGTTATACATAACGTCTGTTCGTAATTTAAGCCTGGCAATCCATAGCGACTACGGAGAAATCCGGAAAATGCCATATTACTTTCTGAACTTGCAACCACATAATGAAAAGGTGTCTGATTCATTATGTTATCTATTTTTGCCAGCGTTTCTTCCTGTGGAGCAAAGTACACCTGCGGTTCAGAAACACGAATATAATCAATATCCTGATGTTGATTAATCGATTGTTCTAACATTGTTTTGTGAGTATCCAGAATAAGGGCTCGTTCAGACATTATCGTGCTCCCGTAAATGCAATAAGTTTGTTGACATTTTCTACTAGTGTGTAGTGATCCTTATGCGTGATAATCGCGTAGCCAGCACGACCATAAATGCCTTGAGATTGCATCTGTGTATCTTCTATCCAATCCAGTTCAACCAAATCAAAATTCTGGTAAAAAGCCTGTTTTGTCAGTGAGACACCGTCAAAAGCACGTAATAGCACAACAGCAAAAAGCTGAGAAGGATATTTAGGCAGGTGGTGTTCATAAGGTAGCCCCAAAGAAAGTGTGGCATGAGCACTATATAGATCGACACCATAGCTCAGTTTTATTATTTCAGGTAGCCAGGCACCAGCAGGTCTTAAAGCACATTCACTAAAAAATACCCCTTCCTCATTTTTAAAAAACTCAAGATGGAATACCCCGTTAGCGGCATTTAAACGTTCCAAAATACGTGGACAAAACTGATCAATTTGTTGGTAAATATCTGGAAAATCTTGACGTGATAGTATTTGTAAAGCTAGTGTTTTTCCTTCATTACATTGCATCACAGGGGTGGCGTATTGGCTGATAGAAAACCAATGTAATTTACCTTCAGACCAAATCCCATCAACACAAAATTCAGCAGCAGTGATCTTATTTTCTGCAACGTAGGCCACATTACTTAGATTTTTTTCATACTGTTGGAAATAAGTTTCATACTCTGATCTTGAATTGATAGCAGTAGTAGCAAAAGAACCCATGCTATTGGCCGGTTTTATAATGAAAGGGGTACCCAACTCAACAACCAATTGTGAATAATCGTCATCACGGGTTACATACCGGCAATAAGCATGAGGGACAAGGTGTGCCAGCTTCTGTTTTTGTAAACATTTATCCCGAAAATATAAAGTATTACGATAATCTTTAGGGCCAGGTAATTGTAACATATTGCGTAATACCGCCGCCGTAAATACACCGTCTTCGTTGCCTGTAACAATACCTATAACTGTATGTAAGGAAAAGCTTAATACACACCGCAGAACTTCTTGTGCATCTTCCAGATTTTTAACTATATAGTACTTCGTGCCACTAAGGGCAGGTTTAACTCTTTTCACTATATGAATAATTTGATATCCCTGATGGGCTAAAGCTGTCGTAATACCTTCACGATATCCTAATACAATAACCGTGTTGTTCATTCATTTTCTCCTGATCGCCAGATATAGAGATCGTGTTCGTTGGTATTAAAAGGGCCTAAATATTCAAATCCTCGTTGAGTAAAGAAATGAATATTCATCGCCAGTGAACGACGTAATGCAATAATGATAGGTAATTGCTCCTGCTGGACTGCTTCTTGGCAAATGATATTGAGTAATTTGCTGGCAATTCCCCGGCACCTGAATGCAGGTAATACAGATAAATAACTGAACGTTAAATTATCGTCTTCTTGCTCAATTAATACAGCTGCAACAACCTGATTATCATATTTAGCAATTCTCCAATAAATTAACTTCTCCATAATATTGACAGGCGTTTCATTCAGTGCTGTTGGCATAAAATCAGCCACAAATGGCAGATAAACGTCTTGCAAGAGTGCCAATATTCCTTGGATATCTTCTTCAGTTGGTATAGAGAAGCTGATCGCTATTTCTGACATTATTCGTTTCCAGAATTAACCTGCTTAATAACCATAAACAGTTGGCTTTCATATAAAATTGCCAATTTCCCCTCAAATTGATATTTATCCACCAGCATTTTTAATCTTTCGATAAATAACTCACCGTGGACAGATAAAGCACGTTGCACTTGAGTCGATGAACGACTCATCCCGATAAATGTTTCGCCGGGAATAAGCATACTCCAGCGGGTATTGAGTGTAATATGGAGGGCATTTTCATGCAGGAATGCTGTATTCAATTCCTGCTCATAATCAAAATCCCGATAGTAACGGCTATAGTTAGGGCTTAATTCTTCCAGCAGATTTTCATACTCATTCAGAAATTCACTATGCCGGTAATCTCGGTTATTTTGCAGGATCGCTATGATGCCATTATCTGCCAGACTGTTTCTGACCAGATTTAATACTGTTGCACGATCCATCCATTGAAAAGATTGTGCTGCCATGATTAGGTCAGGATTACCCACATTGGAGAGATGCTGTTCAGCACTGCCATGTAACCAATTGACCCATGGCAGTTTCTGTTTACCGGTGTCGATCATATCCTGAGAAATATCGATGGCAGTGTAGTGGTGTTGCTGACCAAGCAGATTTGCCAGTCCCTCGAGAGCAATGCCGGTTCCAGCACCAATATCGACAACAGACAGTGTCCTGTCTTTAGGCAGCCAGTGGCAAATTTCACGGAAAAGTGACTGCGGGTAATGAGGACGGTAGCGATCATAACCTTTAGCTAAACCATCAAATTTTTCTTTATGCTGTGTCATATTATCCTCCGCTCCTTCTCTTTGGGTGATGGGTTTTCGGGCAATTGATTAAAAATGTAATTGAGTCGTCCACCTGCTCGGACAACAGCCAACATTTGTTCGGATGGTGGATAAAAATCCGCTAATGACGTTTCAGCGATAAAACGGCCTTCGTTAATTAAGCATTCAACAGCTAATCCTTCACGAAAACCTTCAATGTCGGCTTCAATCGCTAACAAGCCAAGATTCCATGCGTTGCGGAAAAAAATCCGCCCGAAAGCAGGAGCAACAACCATAGGTATACCTGCTGCTAATAAAGTGCTCACCGCCTGTTCCCTTGAACTACCAATACCAAAAATACCATTACAGACAATGATATCTCCGGGTTGAAGTGTAGAGACAAACTCAGGAAACCGGTTTTCAAACAGATGAGGAGCCAGTTGAGCTGGCTCGGTGTACATGTGTTTGTAACGTGCTGGAATAATATCGTCGGTAGAAATATCTCCCGTAATCATCCTGACACGTTGATTTTTGATGGGATCCCTTTTTGCAAAATCGTTTTTTTGATCAATCATGCCATTCAAGCTCCGTAATCAGCGGCACCCTGCCATGTAATGCCACATTTGCTGCAACTAAAGGCGATGAGAGATAAATTTCCGCTTCAGCATTACCCATACGCCCTTGAAAATTCCGGTTCATCGTTGAAAGAACCCTTTCCCCTTTGGCGGGAATGGTACCTTGCGTGCCAACACAGGCCCCACACCCGGGAGGAGTTACCAGAGCACCCGCAGAAACAATTTTTTCAATATAGCCACGTCGCATAGCTTCCAGATATACACGTTTTGAACCAGGCGTAACGATACAATGAACATCCTGATGTACGCGGTGCTTATCAAGGATTGCCGCTACTTCCGCAATATCTTCTAATCGGCTGTTGGTACAACTACCGATGAAGACATAATCTATCTTCTGCCCTGACAGCGTTTCTAGCGGCACTGCCTGAGCAGGGGAATGTGGTAGGGAGATATGTGGTGTCAGTTCTGACAGCGAAAATGTCAGATGATGATCAACAACCTCTGGATTGATAGGCCGCATATTGGCTGGCCTGCCTGGCCCATCAGGCATAAAGACACATTTAGCGCCAAGTTCAACACCCATACTGGCGAAACTGGCAGCAGAATCTAAGGAAAGTGTCTGGCTCCATTCCCCACATAGCTCCACTGAACGATATAAAAAAGGGAATTGCCCGAAATGTCGCAGTAAAGCGAGCATCACATCTTTAGTCCGCGTAGCCGGATGGGGTTGACCGGAAATACTCAAACTGACTGTTTCCGGTACTTTCAGCCAAGTCTGCCCAGTCAGCATTGCTGCCAATACATCTGAAGCTCCCATGCCTAAGGCCAGTGACTGTACGGCACCCCCTGTACAAGTATGAGAATCAGCTCCAATTACAATGTTACCGGGTTGAAACCACTGCTCTTCCAAGGCAATTAAATGGCTGATACCTTCACCTCTGGCGAAAATATTGACACCAATCGATTTGGCAAATTCCATTGCTTCATTAACACGTTCAGCCATTAACCTATCGGGCACAATCACTGAATGGTCGAAGAAAAAACCAATTTTTTCCGGGTGCAGAACCTGTTTCAGATTATGCTGGCGAAAGAGTTTAGCGATAGTCGGTGAATTCCCATCCTGAACATAAATTCTATCGACCTCAACAGTTATCAGCTCCTTAGCCATAACCCTGGGTTTCTGGCTGTGTTCAGCAATAATCTGATTAGCGATAGGCTGTTCATGAATCATCATTCTGATGTTCCTTCTGCCTGCTGATAGAGTTCATGCAATACATGTGTTGGGATCCCGCTGGGATATTCTCCGGCAGCTTTACGTACCAGCGCCAGACAATATTCCAGTGCCTGTGGATCTGTCTTTATGCTATTTTCTTCTAACATATTTTGTAAGATAGCCCGACCGGAATGCTTGCCGACAACCAGACGACGCTGACCGCCAACCTGCTCAGGCTCAAAAGGTTCAAATGTTTTGCTATCTTTCAGCATTCCATTGACATGAATACCGGATTCATGGGCAAAAACATTGTCACCAACGATAGGTTGCCAGGGAGAAATTGTATGTTTACTGGCCTGAGCGACTTTCTGAGATAGGCGGGTAAGTTGTCGGGTATCAACACCGGTATCTATCTGATGGAAATGTTGCAGAGCCATTACCATCTGGGCTAAATCCGGCATTCCGGCGCGTTCCCCCATCGCATTAACGCAGACATGGAAATAACGAGCCCCCGCTTCAAGACCCGCCAGCGTATTGGCTACAGCCAGCCCGAAGTCATTATGGCAGTGACACTGCAAATCAATGGCTGATGCCTGACGAACAGCGGAAACCCGCTGTGCATATTGCTGGCTATTCAGAATGCCTATCGTGTCTGAAAGACGTAGACGGTCGGCACCAGCCTGCTCGACGGTAGCCGCATATTCTTGCAAAAAACTGATTTCTGTCCGGCCGACATCTTCGGCACTGATTGAGACAAAAGCACCTTTATCTTTAGCGAATTTGATCATATCGTCGGCGGTCATTAACAACCAATATCTGTCTTTGCTCACACTGTGTTTAAGATGAATATTGGAAGTCGGAAGGCCGATATGTATCGCCTTAAATCCCAGAGAGAAAGTATATTTAATATCTTCCAGTACCCCCCGATTCCAGCCGATAATATTCACTTCATTCTTGCGTTCCAGCATCTCTTCTAATGCCAGAACTTCATCCCCTTTCATGGCTGGGATCCCGGCTTCTATCCACTTAACACCGGCGTCTACCAACGAATTAAAAATACTCACTTTTGTTTCTTTTGAAAATGCAACACCAGGAGCCTGCTCACCATCGCGTAACGTTGTATCTTCCAGAATAATAGTCTGCTGAATAGTCATAGCGTCATAACCTTATTTTCTATTAATGAGTATTATTTAAACGTGAAATTTACTGGGAGGTTTGGGAATATTCAGCTTCTCCCTTAATGTCCCTGATTTATAATCCGTTTTGAACACACCCCGTTTTTGTAATTCAGGTACAACATGAGTCACAAATTCCTCCAGACATCCGGGCATATAAGGAGGCATAAGATTAAATCCGTCACAGGCTTTTTCCTGTAGCCACTGCACCATTTGCGTAGCAACTTGTTGGTAAGAGCCAATAAGAATTAAATGGCCTCTGGCAATAATGATTTTTTCGTATAACTGTTTAATCGTTAAAGACTCTGATATGGCCATCTTTTCAATAATCGCCCGACGGCTTTGATTTCCATTAGAAACAGGAAGATCTGGCAGAGGTTGATTAATATCGTAGCCTGATAAATCAATACCACCGAGCAAATCAGATAACATGCTGAGGCCAAATTCAGGGTGAATAAGAGCCTGCAAATCGTTAAATTTCTTTTTGGCACTCTCTTCATCAGCACCAATAAAAAAGCACAGCCCCGGCATAATTAAAATATTGTTATAGTGCCTTTCATATTGACTGAGCCGGGATTTTAGTGAGTAATTTTATTTCATGAATGTTTTGTAAACGACTATTAATATCCAATGTTTCATTATCAGGAATACCTTTAACAGCTGAGTCAGTTAAAGAACTTGACCAGATACCATCAAATTTATGGGTACAGCCATTATCATCTGTATAATTTGTATTTTTGATAATGAGTGCTGAAAGCGGATTATGTGCTTCAATAAAAGTAAGCGATTTCTTCTGTTTGAGTAACTTCTTCAACATAAAACAACCTCAGTTTGAAAACCAATCAGATCAAGATGTTATTTCAAATAGTTCAATGAGTATTATTGCCAATACTGCTTGATTATAGCTCTGTCTAAATGAAATTTAGGTGCCCATGCTCTCGCCCTGAGGGCTTTACAATGAATTAAAAAATGAAAAAACAACAGTTAAATTTATGTAAAATACTCACTTTTAGTTAACTATAAATTAACATATAAATGCGATTTATCCGTGATAATCATCACAAAATAAAACAGGGGTTTAGATAATATTAACCTGGAGATTATCTACATCGTTACAAACCCAGAGTTTATGCGGCTTTCAGCCACATAAATACAAATATAAACTACCGCCAGTTTAAATAAGTGTAACACTTGTGAGAAAAAGATGAGAGGTTACTCCAATGCTTATACAATCGGGAACGTCCACCATATAGATTAAGAAATATTGTAAGCTGTCAATGTTTGAATAGAGGTGAAGCTATTCTCATCATCAAACAAAAGTTTGACCCCGCTCAATCCAATCGATGATACGTTATTATTTATGATCCATTGGCTGCAAGGATTACCCATCGGGTGGTGAACGAAAACTCCTGTGGCCTGGAAAGGAGAGCAAGTTTCCTTATTACTACATAGGCATACCACTACCTTGGTCAAGACCAGGCTATTGCAGGGACGGTAGCCGTTTTCTCATCAGTGCTTGCAAACTCGGCAAAGCGTTGAAAGGTTCTCACCGTACTGAGCAGTTTTTGTCGTGATATTTTTGATTCTAGGTAGTGTCCCTTAATTATATAATCTCCGGCAAAAGAGTCGAATACAGCCTAATTTCACCATCGACAGATAGTTTCGTGCTGTTTTTTCATAGCGGGTGGCAATACGTCGATTACCTTTCAAAAAACCAAAACAGCGTTCGACAACATTACGGTCACAATAAGCCTGTTCATCAAATTGTGTACGACCATCACTATGCCCTTTTTCATTGATTTTATAAGGAATAATGCTCTTTATTCTCAATTTGCGCAGGTAACCGCGGAGTTTTCTTCCCGAATAGCCTTTATCTGCCAACACCGCTTTGCCACGCCGTTTCATAAAGCCATTCTTGCGTTGGACGCCAATGCCATCAAGCAAAGGAATAGCCGTTTGACTCTCATGGGCCTGGCCTGCCGTCAACATCAGGTTGAGTGGGAAGCCCTTTTCGTCAGTTGCCAGGTGGATTTGGGTGCCATAACCACCGCGTGAGCGACCAACGCATGATCGTCAGCGATATCGGGATGTTTTTTTTCGCCCCGGCCGCCTCTTTACTGGCACGAACATGGCTGCCATCCAGACAAATTTCAGACCAGTCTATGAGGCATTTTTCATCCAGAGTAGACAGTAATCGGTTATAAACCGTTTTCCAGGGACCGTAGCGTTCAGGCAAATCGCGCCAGGGCGCACCTGAACATAACACCCAGAACATCCCATTCATCACACGGCGGTGTTCAACATGTGGACGTCCTGCCCGCCCTGAACGTACAGGGGGCAAACAAGATTCTATCAATATCCAGGCGTCATCAGAAATGTCGTAACGTGCCATCATTTTGTTCCTGCATCGAAATCAATCAGATAATAATACTATTAATTGATATCATATACAGGATCTTAAGAATTAAGTCGTTCAAAACACGCATCCAATGTTTTGTTTTTAGACGACTTTCTTTGCGGTGTTTTGAATGCATTCTGGGATAAATAGGCTTTGGCTTTTTCCAGCCAAAAACACGTTTCCGACCATGCCCTTTGGAGGAGATTTTCTATTATGGGTTTTAACCAGATCTCCGTATTTTGGGCCGCTTTAAGCAGTGAAACCGCTGGGAATAATCGCCTTGCCAGCGAGCGTCTGAGCAACAACGCTAATAAGCTCAGCCAGATAAGCCCCGTGACCAACGTTTCTTTTCGTGTCGTAAACCGGTGCCAGTTCGTGTGTGATTTGAGTTCTTTAAACAACAGTTCTATTTGCCAGCGGCAACGATAAATATCCATGATGTCATTGGCTGTAAATTCCTCGACTGATAAGTTAGTCAGCCAGAGACAGAAACGTTTTTCTTCAGCAAACCAACGGCGGATCAGGCGAAACTCATAGCCATTACGCCGACAAATCAGCTCCAACACCTCAGAACGATTCGTTCTGCGTGTCACGGATTTCAGGGGCTTATCGGACAGCTTCGATAAGATTTTTCCCTGACCATTGCGTGCCCTGATTATTTGGGGATTAAGCGATTTACCGCCCCGCACAATAAACGAACCGCCTGAGCGTGAGAGTTGTTCAAAATACTCAAAATCGACATAACCGGCATCCGCTAATAATAATTGGTCATGCAATGTTGCCGGAATAGGCAGGTGAGTCCGCTCAGAGGCGGTATCTGCAGTAACAGCCATTTTCACGGGAGACTGGGTTAATAATGACAAGGTCATGTGACATTCCACTGCCGCTGCGGTTGCCTGAAATCGACAAGGAAAAACATCAGCCAGTGCCGAATGGACTTTAAATGAACTGCCATCCTGTAAAATAACATTTTGAAATTTGGCGAGTTTTTTGGGCAGGACGAGGTGCTTTTCAGCCCATTGTGCCATGGCAAACCTGACCAATATTTTGACAAATTCAACAAAAGCCGCTTTCCGTAGCTGATTATAAAAAGGACGGTAGCTAACGTGTTGTTTTTCATCGGGGCACAGGCCATTAAATTTTTGGTGTAGCTGAGCTATAGACGTCACTTTCCCCGAACTGAGCGCTGTGATAAGACTGAGAATAAGCGTATGAGGCTCGATATTTCTCACGCGCTGAATAAACCCGCAGCGAAGCGCCATTTTTTGCAAAGAAACGTCACTGAAGAATTGCATTAATTGGTGTTTTATAGCGATAATCGTCACAGGCTTCATCCGTGGTTTTGGTATTAGTTTGGCGACGATTATCAGATCATAAATGAAGCCTTTTTTCTATCTAAAATATACAGTTACTGCTTAAGAGCCTGTATATGAATTGATATTAAGGGACACAACCTAGGTCACAGTGTCGTCTATCAAACCAGACACAAACCTGAAAAACGTGTTTGGCGATATCAATGCCAACAACTTGCGGGTAAGTTCGGTCTTAATGTTAAGAATGAAATTATGTTTTATGAAACGTAAAATCTACTGAAAGGAAAACTGAAACTTGTCATTGCTCGTAAAATATTTTCAATAATGTCCATGGCAGAAACATCTAAAAAACTCTCTAATAAGTATTCAGGCTTCAAACTCATTATTATCACAGATAAGCGATAAAATAATTATCATGCTTGGTCATATACTATGAAGATTATAACTTTTCCTGACGGAATCTATTCTCATTCTCACATGTTGATTGATAATTATTCTCTTTTTCACCGATGTTTTAACGTGGTTTTTTTATCATTTACCTGATTGAAAAATAATATAAATAATGAAAGTACGGCAGTGTAATATATAGCCGAGTTACTCTATCTATTATAGAGCAATAGATGATCGGCTATCATTTAATGAAAATAAATACAATTTCTTTTTAAAAGAGAATGCCGATTCGTTTAGGTTTTGTTGATATATTGTTTGTTTATTACGTAACTTTGCGAGTTTTATCTCTGGCAAGTCTTAAACAAAAAGTGCTTTTTTAAAAAAATGTCTTGATTTTTTAAAAGAGAGTTTAGAAAATCACCATTGGTTAGGAAATGGCCTGTCCGGTAAATGCTGTTATTTATTGTGGTGGGTATTGTCGGTGTTCTCTTATTTTCTGCTTGGTTAATTGCCTGTCCTGAAATACCTGAATCCGGTTTTGCATTCCTGTTATTATGGCATGACTCATGCTATTGAGTTTTTTTTCATTGTTGAGGAGCCGCTTGTGATACCGAGTTTCCAAAACGCGATCCCCAAAGCGCGTGTGAATATTAAATTGGATTTGCATACTAATACGCTGGCCGGAAACGGCAGCGAAGAAAATATCGCATTCACCTTTCAGCGAATAAACGATTTCGAGCCTGAACAAATGGCCCGCCAAATTCCTCAACTGTGGGCTGAACGGGTTGTCTTGGCACCGGATAAAGGCATGCTCCGATTTAAGTTAAGTAAGGAAATCTAATGGCTGAACAAGAGCAAACGGCTTCTGCGGTGGCAACCACCATCTACGCCGAAGGCCGTGTCTATCAATCATTGTTTGAGAAAATCCATTTACAGCCGATCGAACGACTGAGTGGTATCGACCGCTTTCATAACAGCGATGTGCTGGCTGAGGTGACGGAGGATGAACGGGTGACTGCGGCGGTCAGCGTTTTTCTCAATCTGTTGAAAGCTTCAGGGCGTAAAGTCGAGCGGCTGAACAAAGCCTTGTTGGATCATTATATTGGTGAACTGGACCGCCAAATTGGCCGCCAGTTGGATGTGGTCATACATCATCCGGTGTTCCAGCGCATCGAATCCGCCTGGCGAGGCTTGAAATTTCTGGTAGATCGGACTGATGTTCGTCAGAACGTCAAAATTGATGTGCTGGATGTGACCAAGGATGATCTGCGTCGGGATTTTGATGATGCGCCGGAAATTATCCAGAGTGGTTTCTATCGCCACACTTACATTCAGGAGTTCGACACGCCGGGCGGCGAACCTATCGGATCGGTAATTGCCAATTATGAGTTTGACGCGAGTTCACAGGATATTGTCCTCTTGCGCAATATCGCCAAAGTATCGGCGGCGGCGCATATGCCTTTCATTACCGCTGCTGGTCCGGCCTTTTTTGGCAAAAAAAACATGGATGACGTGGTTGCGATTAAAAATATTGGTGACTATTTTGACCGCGCCGAATACATCAAGTGGCAAGCGTTCCGCGACAGCGACGATGCCCGTTATATCGGCCTGACTTTGCCGCGAGTGCTGGGGCGTCTGCCATACGACCCAGATACCGTGCCGGTGCGAACGTTTAACTATACCGAACAGGTAAAAGGGCCGAATCACGATAAATATTTGTGGATCAGTGCGGTTTTTGCTTTTGCGGCCAATATGGTCAAAAGCTTTGTGAAAAATGGTTGGTGTGTGCAGATCCGTGGGCCTCTGGCAGGTGGTGCTGTTACCGATTTGCCGATTCATCTCTACGATCTGGGGACCCGCCATCAGGCTAAAATCCCATCAGAAGTGATGATCCTGGAAACCCGTGAGTTTGAATTTGCCAAGCTGGGTTTTATTCCGCTTTCTTACTATAAAAAACGGGATTACGCTTGCTTCTTTTCTGCCAATTCCACACAAAAACCCGCGTTGTACGATACCTGCGAAGCGACGGCTAACAGCCGTATTAATGCGCGTCTACCGTATATCTTCCTGTTGTCACGTATTGCCCATTATTTGAAGTTGATTCAGCGGGAGAATATCGGCACCACGAAGGATCGGCGTCTGCTCGAAATTGAACTGAATAATTGGATCGATACGTTAGTGACGGAGATGACCGATCCTGCCGACGATTTGCAGGCGTCTCATCCGTTGCGCGAAGCGCACGTCATTGTTGAGGATATTGACGACAATCCGGGGTTCTTCCGGGTCAAATTGTATGCCGTCCCGCACTTTCAGGTAGAAGGGCTCAATGTCAGTTTGTCTCTGGTTTCTCAGATGCCGAAAGCGAAAGAGTAACCGTAACTGTTCACCAGGAGATTATGATGAAAATTTTACGTCCTCTTTGGATTGAGGATACCTTTTTGTCGCCGCAACAATTTCAGCAACAGGCACGCTGGGAGGTGTTAACTAACAATTCTATTGCCCATTTGGCGGTGACCTACCCTTGGGGGATAGACAATATTCAGTTTGATCAGGATGCACTGCGCTTAGGCCGACTGAAAGTTCAACATCTCCGAGTCCGTTTACAAGATGGCACACTGATTGACACCGATCACGCGGATAAGTTGCCTGCGGCTTGTGATTTGCTGCATGTCATTCCCGACGAGTTGAGTACTGTCGAAGTATTACTCGCGTTACCTCTGGAGCACGCCAATGGGGGAAACTGCCGTCAAAGCAGTGAGGCGCTGGTACCTGGCCAGACACCGCTACGTTATCAGCAGGAATGGGTGGAGGTGCAGGACCGGTACGGCACTACGTGTGAGTCTATTGCGGTTGAGCGCCACGCACTGTCCTTGCGCTTTGCCCATGACGAAAATGAGGCTTACCAAACGTGTCCGATGGCCCGTCTGGTGCGTGCTGAGAAAGCGGGTTGGAAACTTGATAATCGCTTTATTCCTCCGCTGATTTCTTTCGCTGCTCATCCGCCACTACTGGAACAGCTCGATCTGCTGCTCATGCAGCTACGTACTAAACGTAGTCGTCTGATGGGAATGCGCCGCGAGAGTAATGAAAGAATGGCGGATTTTGCGGTTGCTGAATGCGCTCAACAGCTATGAGCCAGTATTGAATGCTTTTAATACTGCTCCTGCACTGCACCCGTAAATCATCTACCGTGAACTGGTCAAGTTGGCCGGCGCATTGCTCACGTTCTCTCTGGATCATGATCTTGATGTCATCCCGCATTATAAACACGATCAATTAAGTGATGTTTTCCCGCCGTTGATGCGGCTTATCAGCACCTTACTGGAAGCCAGCCTGCCATCCAGAGTGGTGGCTATTGAACTGGAAGTGGTGCGCGAAAATCAGTGGAAAGCCTCACTTCACGATAGGCGTCTACGAGAGGAAGCCGATTTCTATCTCTCAGTACGATCGTCAATGCTGGCGTACTTACTACAAACCCAGTTTCCACAATTGTGCAAAGTGGGCGCCCCTGATGATATTAACCGGCTGATTAATCAGGCATTGAGGGGGATCCCTTTACATCCGCTTAGTCATGTGCCGGCGGCGATCCCACTGCGGCTGGAAAACCAGTATTTTGCTTTCGATCTGAATAATCCGTTGGCTAAAGCCATGCTGGAAGCGGGGAGCTGTGCTTTCTATGTGCCCGGCACATTATCGGGTATTCAGTTAGAACTGTTTGCGGTGCTGCGCTCATGAATAAAGTGATCTCAATTGATGATTTGATGCTTGACATTGAAGTCTGGATGATTGCGCTGAAACAGGATACGGGTCCGCTGGCGCTGCTGAAACTGAAAGGGTTCCAATTGCCGACGGAGATATTCAGCATTAAGGGAGAATAAAACAGGTGGCAACAATGTCCAATTGAACTGTTTTGTCGCTTTACGATGTCTTTATTCTGAACCGGCAACGGTATTTTTGTCATAACCATGAGAGTCATAATATGGATGATCCAATTCTCCGCTATTACGAGGCGGAAATGCACTATCTGCGTGAGGCAGGCAAAGAGTTTGCGCAGGCGCACCCGGATCGGGCGGCGATGCTGAATCTGGACGACGGGCGGGATCGCGATCCTTATGTCGAGCGGTTACTTGAAGGCTTTGCTTTCCTGATGGGGCGGATGCGTCAGAAGCTTGACGATGATCTGCCGGAACTGACGGAAGGGTTGGTTAGCCTGCTATGGCCGCATTATATGCGGACGATCCCTTCTCTTTCCATTGTTGAGCTGGCCCCTGATTATCAGAGTCCCCAAAGAAGTGCAAATATGCCCAAAGGGTTTGAGGTGGTATCCCAGCCCGTAGGGTCGGGTCGGACCCGTTGCTATTATCGTACCACTCGTGATATGCGCATTGCGCCATTACATATCACTTCTGCCACGGCGCAAAATGAAACCGATGGACGTTCAGTGATCCGTCTGCGCTTCGACTGTGGTCGGTTGGCGGAATGGGATAAAGTCGATTTGGCGCGACTGCCCCTGTATCTCAAGGCGGATAGTCCGGTGAGTTCTGCTTTACATCTGGCGCTGACCCGACAAACCCAGCACATTTATCTGCGTCTGCCGGAGATGGCGCGTTGCCGTCTTGAGGGCTATTTTTCACCCATGGGTTTTGATAGTGATGATGTCCTGTGGCCGAAAGGGGGAAGTGCGTTCAGTGGTTATCAACTGTTGCTGGAGTATTTTACTTTCCGTGAAAAATTTATGTTTGTGGCTCTCAACGGCCTGGACACGCTGAACATTCCTGATGGTACGCCGTGGTTTGAACTGGACATCGTACTGAGTGAACTGTGGCCGTATCAGTTGACGTTTGCGGCGGAAAATATCCGTTTGCATTGTGTCCCGGTGATCAACTTGTTTAATGTTGAAGCGGATCCGATGCACATTTCGCCGATGCAAAATGAGTATTTGTTACGTCCGATGCGCATTCAGGACGGCCATACTGAAATTTACTCGGTGGATGAGGTGTTCTCTTCCAGACGGGGTGAGGAACAACGTTTTGTGCCGTTTAGCAGTTTCCGCCATCGGGGCGGCATCATGCGCCAGACCGCACCGGAGCGTTACTATCACACTCGTGTGTCTCTGGGCCCTTCCGGTTTGCATGATACCTGGCTGATCCTCGGCGGTGAATCGTTTGAAAATGATCCGGATATTGATGATGAAACATTGTCGCTGCGTATCACGGGCACCAATGGTCAGTTGCCCCGTGAGGCACTGCGTAATGCGCAATTTGAACAGACATTACAAGCTGCCGGGGGCAAATTGTCGGTGAAAAACCTGTGTTCACCGACGCTGCCTTGTTACCCCCCGGCGAATGATCGTTTCCATTGGCGAATACTGAGCCATCTCGGTTCCAACTTTCTGAGCATGATGGATAATCCGGAAATATTGCGTGGGATATTGGGGCTGTATAACTGGACAGATGATGAGATGAATTGCCGCCGTCTGGATGCCATTATCGGGGTTAAACATACCTTGATTCAGCGTTTTGAAAAGGGCTTTCTGTTGCGGGGGGTTGATATTGAAATCACCCTTAACAGCCATGGCTTTACCGGTGACGGCGATATTTTTCTATTTGGTGAAATGCTTAACCGTTTCTTTGCGCTGTATGCCGATATTCATCTATTTACCCAGTTGACTCTACTTCTTCAACCTTCAGAGAAATGTTTACGATGGAAAGAAAATCACAATCAGCGTATTCCCGGCTAGTGCAGCGGCTGGCACCGAATATTTACGGTTTTAACTTCTATCGCTTCTGTCAGTTGCTGGAAAGCCGGCGGGATGAGCGTCCGCCTTTGGGCAGTACGATTTCGCCTGCTGATGATCCCATCCGTTCTACTGGCGTTGCTGCGTGTTTATCTGGGTTGGCGTTGCAGTGTGCGGTTACAGCTCACTTTGCCTAAACGGATATTGCCGCTGGCGCAATTGGGGAAGCCGCGTGTCCGGTTAGGTCGAACCGGGGTACTCGGTTTGAAACTGGGAGCACAGATTATTTCAGGGATGGTCACGATTAATTTGGGATGCTATCAGGGGTTATTGCCTGGTTATCAGTATAGGAAGGCCGAAAATGGCGGTTATCAATTTTAAATCAGTCATCATGGGCGGTATGGTGTGGCTGGCGGCGGCGGAGTTAACCGGGTGCGGTCTGACGCAGACGCTATCCGACAGTACTGTCGCCGTGACTGAATCCCTTTTCTATAAGCAGGTGAAGACACTGCATCTGGATTTCAATGCCCGTAGTGCGCTTAACACCCATGGTGCACAAATTCCACTGAGTACGATGGTGCGTGTTTATCAACTCAAGGACAACAAAGCCTTTGAACAGGCCAGTTATGCGGAACTGTTAAAAGGGGATAGTGAAGCACTGAAGGCGGACTGGCTGGCACAGCGGGATATCAGGGTGGCATCGCAAGGGAGTGTGGCACTGGATATGCCGATGGAGAAAGCCGCGCGGTTTGTGGCGGTCGTGGGGCTGTTCCATACACCGGATGCGGTCAATAATCACTGGCGGTTGGTGATCAAACGCGATGAATTGGATGCGGATAAACCCCGTACCATTGAGCTGGGTAACGGCACACTGACACTCAACGCTTTGAACGAGTAACCGATGGGCACCCAATTTACGAAATTTTGATGTTTAAGCAAGGTAAGGTTTGTCAGCAGCTTGAACCCGCCGAAAACCGCGGGTTTTGTTTCGCTTATTCCCAACTTATTGTTTTTCAACGGGGCAGTGCGATAAATCCCTCTTCCAGTCCATGGATCTCCATACCTTCCGGCATAGCCACCCCAACTGTTACCTGGCGAGACACCGCCTGACGTTTTAAATCCGGGCGCCAATTTACGATTAATTGTCCATTGCTATCGTGAGTGAGTGCTGCTTCTGGTACAACCATTCCCTGTTCATTGCGATAAATCACAATATTGATTTTGGCGCTCATACCGGGTCTGATGGGATAACTCTGGTTCATGGATGAAGTCACTTTAATCACAACATCATAATAAATCGCCGATCCGGGTTTATCCGTACTGACGCTTTGCATAGCAATGGTTTCAATCTCTCCATCCAGAGGGTGCTCAGAAAATCCCTCCCCACTAATTTTTACTGCCTGCCCTTCTTTGAGTTTGGCGAGATCAGCTTCTTCAACCTGTGCCAGTACCTGATATTGTGTTGTGTCCATAATTTCCAGTAAGGGCATCCCTTCGGTAACTCGAACGCCTGTTTGAATCGTTAAGAGCTTCTTACTTTCTCCTTGTGCTGCCCTAAGCGCCACACCCGAAAATGGCGCTTTGATTTCTTTATATAAGTATTGTTCCTGTAGCGCCTGATAGCGGCTTGTTGCATTCTGAAGCTCCATCTTTGCGACATTTAAATTATCAAGACTTCCTTTTTGTCTAATGGACGTAAGATCGTCCTGTGCTGAAGCGAGTTCCATGAGTTGTCGGCGAAGTTGTTGCTGGAGGGTTTCCACTTCCATTTGTGGAATGATGCCCCGTGAAAAAAGAGTCTGTGTTTTTGCGAGATTATCTTTCAATTCCATAACCATATGGTTCGCGTTTTCGACGTTTCTTCTGGCCCGAATGACTTCCTGGCTGTTTTCCCAGTCATGCAATTGGTCAACGACAGATGAGGCTTTGATCATCTCAACTTGCGCTTGTCGAAGCTCAATATCAAGCTTCCGGGTATCAAGCGTCACTAATGTCTGGCCAGCTTTCACCCGTTGCCCTTCTTTGACCAAGACTTGTTTGATAATTGCATCAAATGGCGCGGGGATGGTTTCAAGACGCCCAGATTGCAACTTGCCAACCAGACCTAGTTGTTTTTCTATCAGGCCGTGTTTTACTTCAATCCACTGCACTGATTCCTGAGTGGGCGATGGTTCTGAGGACAAAAAGGCAAAAAAACAGGCCGCCACGACAAATATGCCAGCTATGGCCCATCGATAACGTTTAATCATTGAGTGTTATCTCCCAACTTTCCAGTGTCGTGCCAAGGCCTCGCAGACTGTAATCAGGTTCTGATAGAGTTAACCGCTCTTGTTCAGATGCAGAGATCCCTGTGCGGGGGAAAAGGAAAAACAAGGTAAAAGAGCCATAAAGGAAATATTTTTTAATCATCACGTAATGCCTGTACGGGTTCCATCTGTGAGGCCTTGTGTGCCGGATGAAAGCCGGAGATAAGCCCGGCCACAATTGAACTACCTATCCCTAAAGGAATGGATAAAGGGGCTAGAGAAAACGACCAGCCAGAATAAAGAACAAAAAGAAAGGAGACGATGACACCTACCAGCGTACCAAGGATTGCGCCGGCTAAAGTCAGTGCTACCGCTTCATACAAAAAAAGGTGCCGGATATCATGGGGTCTTGCGCCCAAAGCCATGCGCAACCCAATCTCTTTCCGTCGGGTCGAAACGTTCATGAGCATTACATTTGAAATCGCAATGCCGCCAGTCAGTAGCGAAATACCCGCCAACCCGACCAACATAAAAGAAAAGGTCTTGCTTTGATCTGCCTGCCCTTTCAGTAGTTGTTGAGCTACCCGAACCTCAATTTCAACCGCTGGAAACTTGTGCTTGAGCAACGCCAATAAATCCTTCGCATCGGTTTCTGTGGTCGCGGTCGTTATGGTGCGAGCGATGATGCCGTTTAGATCAGTATTGGGTGATATTTTACGCATGGCATTTATAGGGGCAATGACTACCGAATCCAGAGAAAAAGGAAAGATGGGGTTTTGCCCTTTGATATCGAAGATGCCAATCACTGTGTATAAATAATTGCCAATCTGAATCTGTTCACCAAGTATACGGGATGGGTTCCCTTGACCAAGGGTGACGGCCACTTCATTGCCAATGACCAGATAAGGAGAGTGCTGATCATAATCAGAGATAAATCGGCCATGGCGAAGTCGCAATTGCATGACTTTCTCAAGTTCCGCAGAGGACCCTATCATGGTAAATGTTTCTGTTTTCCCATTATAGCGCCCAGGAGAGGGGTAATAGATCCAAGGTGCTGCTGAAGATAAACCAGGAATAGCCGTTGTTAAGTCGGCCATTTTAATTGACGCACTATCAACCCCATGATCATAGGAGTTCAGGTCTGCTGTAATGACATTGATATCAAGCCCGCTGAACATTTTCAACGCAGCAAGTGTAGCGTTATGCCCGGTATTAACAAATGCCACAACAGACGCGCAACCAATAGCAATACCCGATAAAGCAAGCAGAGTACTTCTCCCCGTTGCCATCAAATTACGCCAGGCTTCTCGCCATATCATGAGTACCGACATGCCATAATTGGCGGACTGACTATTATCATGCATGGATTGCCATCCCTCTGGTTTCATGCAATTGACCATCAATCATACGTAACCCACGCTGCAAGTAGAATTTATAAGAATCACTGTTTTTTATAATTTCTCCGCTTTAATATTTATATTTGTCAGTAGTAATAGACTTTTATTAAAATAACCGACTTTTGCTAACGCTAAGAAATTAATAATTTAATAATAATTTAAATTCAATCTCCTTAAATATATTTAATAGCAGTGCATTGTAATTATAGATAAATTATTTTATTTATGAAATCAATAACGGAATCATGATTTTTCATAAATTACTATAATGGAAGTTGGGTTTCTAATCTAGAGTGAAATATATAGTTGATTTCAAATTTTTAAAATTGTAACATCATCTGGTGATGATTTAGATTTAGCATGCATTATCACATATGACTTTATAAGTGATACATTTAAGTTGCAAATTCTAAACTATTAAAGGAAAATTGTTATGTTAAAGAAATTATTAAAAATTGGGGCGTTAGCAGCAGTATTAATCGGAGGAATTGGGACTGCTTCGGCAGCAACATATTGTAATTCTCAGGACCCAGCACCTATGGGTGGTGGTAAGTATTATAGATTTGTTGTTAATCCTTATAATAACTTTGCTAATGTATTTACGGAGGATACTAGATTTGGAAAGATAACATGGTATTTAAAAGAGCGTCGTGGAGCTTGTGAATTTCATACCGGACGTGACGCTTTCCAGGCTTACTATGAAGGTAGAATAGGCGGATAGTTTGATTAAGTGTTTTTTAAGAATACAGATAAACCTCGTTAAAAATAACGGGGTTTTTGTTTTTGTCATGAATAATAATATTTCCTATTTTTCCTTATTAATCTGTTTCAACTGCTTTTCAGAGATCTATTTACTGCATTCAAGTTATTGATTTAATTTAATTATATTGCAATTATTATACAAGGACGTGAATTATTTATTTATGTAACTAATAATAGCATTATTATAATAGAAGTTAGGTTTTCAATTCAATATAAAAATAAAGGAAAAATAAGGAACACCTACCATTTTAAACAGGGTTTGTCAGCAGTTTGAACCCGCATAAAACCGCGGGTTTTATTTTATTTACCCAAGCTAACACATATTAAATATAGATAAAGTTGTTAATCAAGGTCTCAAAAGTTACATTTTAAATATTCTCTTATCTTTTATTTCAGATTTAGCGCTTTTAATCAAAGTGGGTAATATAGGTATATTTTGCTGACTTATTTGTTGCTCAATATGCTGCACCACATAGGCGGCATCTTGATCGATCCCCAGAAAGCGCCCGGAACCCCAAGTATATAACCATGGCAAACCAATAAACGTGACATCCTGATCAATAGTAATACCACGGTCATGTTTTGGATAACCATTGGCTTGAAAAATATCTAAATCAAGCCATGAATAATCTGGTCTAAAACCAATACACCAAATCACGGAAGTAATATTTTCTTTTGCTAAATCAATATGTGTGATTTCCTGCTCAGGCTGCCAAACCGGTTGATATACCGATGCAGGTTCATCGGTTGCCATATTGTTTTTCGCTAAATACTCATCAATTGAGGCATTAATGCGATTATAAGTGGCATCGGCACTGTCCAAGTTTTCTGATAAATTTGGACTAAACCAGAATTGACCCTCTTTAAAGTCATCAAAATATCCGAACAATTGCATACCTTCTAAGGCAAATTTGCGCAGGTCAATATCACGCCCACCATCACGTCCTGTGACATAGTGGTTGGTGCTGTTACGTACTTCTTCACTATAACGATGATTGTTGACAGTCGTTTCGTAATACCCCATATCAAACAACCACTTCACCACATCTTTACCGCGATAGAATCGGGCACAACGTGGTGCATTGCCTGTCGATAAATAGACTTTTTTGCCCGCCAGATGTAAATCTTCGGCAATTTGTGCGCCGGACTGCCCTGACCCAACCACCAACACCGCTCCTTCAGGCAGTTGATCTGCATTTGAATACTCTTCCGAATGCATCACTTTCACCTGCTTAGGCAAGGTATCACTTAATTTTGGATAAATTGGGGTGTGATACCCGCCTGCTGCAACGACAAGCTGTTTGGCCGTGGTTGTACCGTGATTGGTTTTAATGACAAACTCATGTGCTGCCACTTTTTTCACATGTTCTACTTGAATATTTAAAATGACTGGAGGATTTGTTTTTTCAATAAAATCATCAAGATAGGCCTCAATCTCAGGCTTGGTCATAAAGCCGTCAGGCTCTTTTCCCTGATAAGGATGTTCAGGCAATAGACACTGCCAATTCGGTGTCACCAAGGTAAAATTATCCCAACGTTTATGGCGCCAGCTATGGGTCAACTCGGATTCTTTTTCTAATATCACATGGTCAATGCCTGTTTTTTGCAAATAATGGCTGATACATAAACCTGCCTGTCCACCACCAATAATCACCACATCATAATGTGGCTGTAACATTTGATTTTGGATATTTAACATGGGACACCTCTCATTGATTCGTCATTTCAATAACTTCAATTTGATCTTCTGGACTTAACCCGAAGAATTTGGCTTGGTGTTTGATCATTGCCAGAGTGTCCATGGCCGAACTACAGGCAAAGCCATAACGTACCTGTACCCTTTCCGATGCAGCATTCAGGCCATTTTCAACCTGATGTAAGAACTGCGCACTTGGGTAACGCTGATCAATGGACAGATATTCATAAATCACCGTTGAGGGTGAGTAATATTGCATCAGCTCCCCATCAGGCCATTTCACAGTAAAATTCACACTGGGCATAACATAGACTCCTGCTGACTTTTAGCCTCACTCTGTACGGATTGAGTCGGTAACTTTGTTAAAACATCGGCATAACAAAAACCGGTAAACATTTGGTGGTTAAAATCCCAAAATAGGTCGTGCTGCTGTTGCTGTTGTACTGCAATCGCACCACTGACATTGGTTTCACCAATCACCGCGCAGGCAATGCCTTGACGGTGAAACAGCCCGATAATTTCTTCGCATTCATTTGCATCGGCAGTCAGTAAAAAACCAAAACTGGGGAAAATTTGCAGCCATTTAAACCAGCCCACATCATCAGGTTTAGGAATGGCATCTAAGTTGATATGCGCCCCCGATGCTGTCGCTTCGAGCAGCATCAGCAAACTGCCTAAAATGCCGGCATTGCTAATATCACGGGCGGCATGAACCCGATTGGCCTCTGCTAATTGTGGCAACAAGGCAATTTGTGACTGTAAAATGCGGTCAGGCACCCGTTCAAAACATTTCCAATAAGTGGTATTGGCGTGGAATTGCCCTCGCAGATTTAACGCAATCAGAATTTTTTGTTGTGGTTTGACATGTAGCACCGAGAGCAGTTTTCGCGCTATGCCTTGCATCGCAACGGATAAAGTGGGCTGATAAACGACGCTAAGATTGGTATGCCCACCGACCAATGGCACACCATAAGCACGACAAGCATCCTGTATACCTTGCATTAACAACCGGGCATGTTCGCTACTGGTATGCCAAAAACTATTCACTACCGACAATGCCCGACCACCCATTGCGGCAATATCACTGATATTCGCCATCACCGCTGACCATCCGGCAAAATAAGGATGATTGGTCACAAAACTGGGTAGCATGCCTTCACAGGCGTGCAATATATATTGACCATTTAGCGGCAGTGCCGCCGTATCATCTCCGGGACAGGCATATAAGCTATCCAATGAATCCACATGGCAAGTTGTATTGACTGAAACCGTGTGAGCAATCGCCTGCTTGGACTGCATCGCAGGTGTATGTTTTAACATTTCGAGTAGTTGATTGAGTGCCATCATCGTGTCTCCTTCAGCATATAGGCTGGCATCGGGATATGCTGTAACGGATAGTTTTCAATCTGTGCCTGCATCAACACATGTGGAATGTTGGCGACAGTCAACTGACGTAAGCTATCCCAACATAATCTTTGGAAATAGCGCTCATTTTGACTTTGCACGGTGGCTAAAAAAGTACGGCATCCCAAGTTTTTGGCGGTCGATACCGCAGTATTGATTAATGCTTTACCAATGATATGGTGACGTCGATATAAAGGTTCTACGCATAAACGCCCGCCATACCACGTCTGTTCGCCATCAGGGAAAATCCGTACTGCACCAATCACCCGGTCATGCTCACCAAACATTTTTCCAATGGCAACAATGCCTAATGCATCAACATCGTGCTCGTCGCGATCTGCTGGCAAGATCTTCTGTTCATCGCGAAAGGTGACTTCACGCAAACGATAATATTGGCGACGCTCCCAATCTTCCGACACTATTTTGATGACAATGTCATCGCTAAGAAATGGTTTCAGCTCTTCATTCAGATCAAGCAGCCAAGGATCGTGAGAAAGTTCCATATCACATTCGCCTTATTCATACGCTTTCAGCGAAGAGCAGGCGCCACATTTGGCACAGCCTGCTTGAGTATTTTCCGAGTTCAAACCCTGCTGTTTAAGTTGCTGCCCAATTTTCGGATAAAGCGACTGCATAAAAGCGTGATCAGGTTTAGGATGATGCTCTAATGGTGTACCTTGAATCGGCACAAACGGCACTACAAATGGATACACCCCCATTGCAGTCAGTTTGGCGGTCATCTCCACGATTTCCTGTTCGGTGTCCCCCAAACCGGCCAAAATATAGGTACTGACCTGTCCCCGACCGAACACCGCAACGGCTGCTTCAAAGGCCGCAAAATATTTTTCCAACGAGACTTCGGCTTTGCCCGGCATAATTTTCTGCCGTACACGCTCGCTCACTGCCTCAAGGTGCATCCCAATCGACACAGCGCCTGCATTTTTTAAACGTTGAAACCAGGCAAAATCATCGGGTGGTTCGCACTGTACCTGTATCGGCAAATCTACTTGCGCCTTAATCGCGTTAACTGAGTCATATAAAATTTTTGCCCCACGATCTCCCGTATTTGGCGTGCCTGTAGTGATCACCATTTGCTTGACGCCATCCAGTTCAACGGCGGCTTTCGCGACCTCCGCCAATTGTTCCGGGCGTTTACGGGTTAAGGTTCGGCCCTCTTTTAACGACTGATCAATCGAGCAAAATTGGCATGCTGTTGCTTTGTTCTTCATCCGAATGCAATGCTGTAACACCGTTGTCGCCAACACATCATGGCTATGTAAGGTCGCAATTTGTTCATAGGCAATGCCTTCGGCGGTTTTTAAATCATAAAAACGGGGTCGTGCAGGGGCGGTTAAGGTCGCCACCGGTATCCGGTTTTTAAAGACAATCACCTTGTCGGAGTGCGGTTCAGGCCTTGCGGTATAGGGAGAGTCTTGTGCTGCAAGGTTCAGCACCGGAATCATCATGGTCTGTCCGTCAAGGCTCAACGCTTTATGATCGCTTGGCCCAGCGCCACCTTTACGGGACAAGCCAAACTTGCCTTCCCATTTCAGACCATTACATTGCAAATCGGTCAATAGTTGTATTGCAGACATTTTTACCCCCTATCGATTGGGTTTACATCAATACGGTTTCGACATGTTCTTCATTGGATTTTGAGCGCTTTTCGAGATGACTTTGATCTGATGTTTCAACTTTCAGTTCGTGTAATACATGTGTTGGACGACGATCAATCAATAAACTGAGCAATTCAGGACGGCTGTAATGTCCAATCGAATCCATCATGCGTTTGCGTTTATTAATCAGGCTGAAATCCAGATCGGCAATGCAATAACCTTCACCTTGCGTGATCGGTTTAGCCAGGAACTTGCCTTCGGGAGAAACCATGGCGGTAAAGCATCCGCCTGAAATTGGACCGATATCACAGCCAGTATCCTGCATAATTTGCTGTTGCTGTTCGGGGTGCAGCCATGCGGTGGCATTGACCACAAAACAGCCAGACTCTAAAGCGTGGTGTTGAATGGTTGCGCTGATTTGATCGGCAAACACGTGTCCTACCAACGAACCAGGAAACATCGAAGCATGAATTTGCTCACCATCTGCCATCAAAGAAAAACGTGCCAACGGGTTGTAATGTTCCCAACATGCCAGCGAACCAATACGTCCCACCGCAGAATTAATGGCACGTAAACCACTGCCATCGCCTTGCCCCCACACCATTCGCTCATGGTAAGTTGGGGTAATTTTGCGGCGATGCTGAATGATTGAACCATCGGCATCAAATAACAGTTGGGCGTTATAAATCGTATTGCCCGCACGTTCATTAATGCCAATCGACACTACCATGCTGGCTGCAAGACAGGCTTGCCCAATCGCTAAGGTTGCTTCGGAAGGGACAACCACCGATTCATGCAACAGCTTTAAGTGCTCTTTACCCATGGCGAATGGCGGTTGTACAAAGGAGAAATAAGGGTAATAAGGCACGATGGTTTCAGGAAAAACGGCAAATTGTACTCCTTGTTTTCCAAGTTCTACAATAATGTCACAGATTTTTTTTACCGTTGCGGCTTGACTATAAAGCACTGGGCTACATTGCACAGCGGCAGCTTTAACGATTCGGTTCATAACCTTATCCCCTTACAGTTTATGTTGACTCAGACAGTCCAAGTATCAATGATTAAGGCATTGTCACGACGCATCAGCAGTTTTAAATCCATTACATCCAGTGGATTAATTGGACGAATTCCCGGAATAAGCGCTTTTTCGGTTTGACCATACATCGCTTGCAACGCAAAACGGCAGGCATAGACTTCGCCACCTTCTGCCATAAAGGCTTTCAGCTGATTATTGACGGCCAGATGACCCGGAAAAGCTTCTGCCCCTAAAGTTGGAAAACCGCGTTGTACACCCAACTGTACGCCTGGGCCGTAAAGCAAGATTTTGGTTTCAAAGCCTTTGCGCAATAAACGCTTTGCCTGTAACACATTGACCAGTCCAATTGATCCCTCAAATGCAACGGTATGGAAAGTCACCAATGCTTTTTCACCCGGCTGGGCTTTGACGTCCTCAAACACTTTTTCCTCATAATCAACGAGAAAATCGCCATCTTTATATTGTTCGATATCAATGTTTGGCATAGCAGCCTCCTAGTTCAATGTTATTTGGGAATGAACCAACATGTAGTCTAGTCTGACTGTATTAATGCGAGAGTTGTGCCAAGTTATACTTTTTGGCGGAGGATAATTACTATCAAATTGAAAAATAACATTTAATTTTTATAAAAATGTTTTTGTGGAGATAAATTGAACTGCTGGGAAGTTATGATTTTTCGTAGTATTATGAAATTCCATAACTTAAATTATGAAAATTCATAGTATGAATACGACTGACTTTATTTCGGACTGGGTCGTTTCTGAAGACTCGATTCGCCCGTTGGTGTTTGAACACACGTCACAAGCATTAATTGTATTGGACCCACATCAAAACCGGTTTATTGATGTGAATATCAGTGCCACTAAATTATTACGCTATGAACGTCATGAGATTATTCAAAAAACGGTCACTTCCATTTTTGGTGATTTCAGACAACTGCCATACCTTATGGCATTTACCGAAGGTGCTTTGGCAAAAGGTTCGGCTTGGAATAATGAGCTGTATATCTTTGATAAAAATGGTGAAAAAATCCAGTTGGATATTACTTCCATGTCATTGCCCTATAAAAATAAAACCTTGCTGATATGGTCGCTGGTGGATGTCAAAGAGTTAGCACTGCGCCAGCTCAATAAAAATGCCGATAAAGTCATCAGCACAGGCTTAAAAGAACAGCAAGCCTTGCAAGAACTGTTTATTGACTCCGACACAGGCAAACATTTATTGCTGAGTTCAGTCGGTGACGGCATTTACAGTATCAACAAACAAGGTTTGTGTACCTTTATTAACCCTGTCGGGGCGAAAATGTTGGGGCTGCAACCTGAAGATGTACTGAGTAATAATATCCATCAGATTCATCACCATACCCATGAAAATGGCGAAGACTATCCTGAAGAAGAGTGCCCGATTTATGCGGCGGTACATGATGGTATTGTGCATGAAGGTGTTCAGGAAATTTTTTGGCGTCGTGATGGCAGCTGTTTTCCAGTGGAATTTACCAGTACCCCAGTGATTCGTGACAGAGAAATTATTGGCGCGGTAGTGGTGTTCCGCAATATTACTGATCGGCTGAATACTGAAAGGCAACTGACTCATGCTCTTGAAGAACTGCAAGATTTAAAAAGTCGGCTGGAACAACAAAATGAATATCTGCAAGAAGAAATTTTACAAGAAAATCAATATCATGAAATTATTGGCAGTAGTACATCCATTTTACAGATTATCGAAAAAATCAAGGTGGTCGCCCCAACCGATGCCAATGTGATGATTTATGGTGAATCGGGTACAGGCAAGGAACTGATTGCTCGTGCTATTCACCAATCCAGTCACCGTAAACAGCAACCACTTATTCGGGTCAACTGTGCCGCCATTCCTTCGGAACTGTTTGAAAGTGAATTTTTTGGACATGTCAAAGGTGCATTTACTGGCGCTGTACGTGACCGTGTCGGACGTTTCGAATTGGCAGATCAGGGCACACTGTTTTTAGATGAAATTGGCGAAATTCCTATCGAGCTACAAAGTAAATTGCTGCGTGTATTGCAAGAAGGCACCTTTGAGCGGGTCGGCGAAGAAAAAACGCGGCAGGTGGATGTGCGAATTATTGCCGCCACCAACCGCAATTTAAAAGAAGAAGTTAAACACAAACGCTTTCGTGAAGATCTGTATTTCCGTTTAAATGTATTCCCGATTTATGCACCTGCCTTACGTGACCGTAAAGAAGATATTCCACTGTTGGTGACACACTTTACTAAGTTGATTTGTGACAAGCGTAAAATTAACTATCTACCATTTTCTCAAAAACATATTTTGGGGCTACAGCAATATGACTGGCCTGGTAATATCCGTGAGCTGCAAAATGTCATTGAACGCGCACTCATTACCGTCAAACAAGGCGCTGTATCCTTTAAATATTTGCTGGAACAAGATCAACAGCAAAACGAAACTACGTATCAGAATATTCACAATGAACTTCAACAAATCGAAAGCGTGCTGACCATGCAACAGCTGAAAGAGTTGGAAATTAACAATCTCTCTCTTGCCGTTAAACAATGTAAAGGGAAAATTTTTGGTGATGACGGCGCAGCAAAATTGTTGGGAATGAACCCAACGACATTGATCTCACGTTTAAAGAAATTGGCGATTGATTATTAAACATCACATTTTGAGTCTGGAGAATGCGCCTGATATGTATTTACACCTTTTTATAAATTAAGGTGCGGTACTATTTTGGGGATCAACATCGAAAGCCAAGAGGAAACTACGGCTATGTTAAACACCGCTCAATACGGGATCAGGGCTGGTATGAAATGCGCCTGTTGCGGTCACACCGCTAAAGAAAGCCGCCTGTCACAAAGTCAATTTGTGGGTCAGGCATGTGGATATACAGCGAATGCCGATGTTAGCACCACCCTTGGCACGGAAACACTTCATTGCTTCGTTATCCCATGTTAATGCTGATTTGGAGCGTGCTTCACCAAGCGTATATTGACGCCGCGCGCGATAAATTTCGCTTATCCGCTCGATAAATAAAGCGACAATTGCGTTTCATCTATTGAAAATTTTTTACACAACTAGCGTCGTAAATATGACTGTAATTTATTCAATTTACCCATTTTTCCTTTAAATCTGTAGCACGGTAACCAATTCCGAACAGTTAGGCGGTATATTCTGCACTCATTAAAATGGGGTTAACACCCCTATCATAATGCACAGTACAGAATGAAATGCCTAACCAAATGAAAATGATTGGAATGCATTCAGCTATGATTTCAGCTGAACTTGAACCTACCTCTAATGTAAAGCTATCTTAGCCTTATAAACCTCTATCTTGAGACTAAGAAGTTATTAAGAAGCGCCTGACAAATTTACCTAACCGAACGAGAAGAATGAGCGTATAGACAGGAAAAACGTGAAGTCATTTTCGGAATTCAGCATATAAGTTAGCAATACGCAATGCGTAAAAATCGTTGGTCAAATTAAGGGAGCCGAAGCTCCGAAAATTGGGGAAATCGCTATAGCTGAAAAGGCCGACCTCATGATCTCATAAACCAGCCCCCTCCAACCTGGAGCGGAACCGGTTTAGTTACATCTATCTGCGCAAAAAGAGCGCAGATAGCTCCAATTAAGTGTTAGCCGAGTAAACATTACCGTACCAGTGAATCCTGGTGGTCGGGTAGTGCAATGCCAGATGACAGTCAGGTTGACTTCAATGTGATGTTAAATCCAGCGGTGCTGACGCCTGATGAGGAAGCTGACGATGACGCAGCAGAAAGCTAAATCGCCGCAGATGCCGCCGAAAAAATCAGGCCCGTTAAAAACGGCCCTGTGGGAGCTGCCATGGATGCTCATTGGCTTTTTGCTGGTATCGTTGTTTTTTAGTTTGGTTGTTGAATACCTTGGGATAGCCTTTTTCTGGCCGGAACAGGGCGAAAGGCACAGCCAACAAGTGATGCTCACGGAAAGCGGTTGGTTGTCTAAAGAATTTACCCGCAGCTTACTGTTATCAGAGCCCGCGACTACGCTCAGTATCGGGTTAAAATGGAGTTATCAGTGGGTGTTTGTAGACAGTGGTGCACTGGACTGGATTAACCAGCAACATACAGTACAAGCTCGGAGCCACTATGAGATGGTGAGAGAGTTGAGCGATTGGCGTGTATTACTGGCGGAAAGTTTGCGGAAGTACTTGCTGGCAACGGTATATGTGACCGTAACCTTTATTATCCGGCTCACTATTCTGGTGTTGTCTTTGCCATTGTTTGTGATGGTTATAGGCGTTGCTGTCGTTGAAGGACTAAGCCGACGTGACTTGCGACGTTATGGTGCCGCTTATGAGTCGAGTTTTGTTTATCATCATGCCAAACGGTTTGTGAAACCAGCGTTTTGTGTACCCTGTCTGTTATATCTCTCCTGGCCATCGGCTGTGTATCCTAATTTACTCTTGTTGCCTGCAGCTCTTCTATTAGGGATCGCTATTACCGTGATGATAAGTACTTTTAAGAAATATCTTTGAGGTAATAAATAGGTGAAATTTTTAATGATTTTTGTTAGATTTTTCAGCGAAAAAGCCTAATTTGGCAGTAAAAAGAAAAAATAATGGCATTTGCTCAGTTAACCATTTAGCCTGTTTTTGTACTGCCTTTTCGGCAGTTACTGTAGTAGGTGTTCTTAGTAACCTTTTATACTATGAATTGAGAACGGATAGAATGTTGCAACTTGATTTTGGATCTTCAGATTCCTTCGAACGAGCGATATCTCCATTTGAGGAGATGGCGGCATATGAAGCGTTGTGGACCGAGCAGGACGCTACATTTAAAACTATTGCTGATAAGTTCCGGCAAGCACCTAATGGTACTATACCATCTGAACTCGTCCCCGAAGAAAAAAGAGAGTCTGTCAAAAAGTCACTGAAATATATTCTTAATAAATATTCTGTGGAGCATTTAGGTGTTAGAGTGCACGGAGCTAGTGAGTATCCTGATAAATTGAGAGATGCTCGTCACCCAATAGAATTGTTTTATTATCAAGGTTGGTGGGATTTAGTTAATACTCGGTGTGTGGCTGTTGTCGGTTCACGAAAGATATCTGATGAAGGTCGCCGTAGAACAAGAAAGCTAGTTAAAAGTCTTGTGAATGATGGATTTACTATTATTTCTGGCTTGGCTGAGGGAGTCGATACGGTTGCTCATACGACTGCGTTGGAGTTGGGAGGTAACACAATAGCGGTTATTGGTACTCCGTTGTCTCATATTTACCCAAGACAGAATAGTGAGCTCCAAAAGGCAATTAGAGAAAGTTATTTGCTAATTAGCCAGGTACCATTTAAACGTTATATTGAGCAAGATTACCGTAGTAATCGTCTGTTTTTTCCTGAGCGTAATGTGACTATGTCAGCATTATCTGAAGCGACTATTATCGTTGAGGCATCTGATACCTCAGGAACGATGACGCAAGCTAGAGCGGCTTTGAATCAAGGCAGGAAATTATTTATATTAGAATCTTGTTTCAAGAATACTTCGATTAGCTGGCCGGCAAAATATGAAGCGTTAGGGGCTATAAGGGTTAAAGACTATGAGGATATTAGGGAACATCTGTGACTTACCGTCTTGCAAAAATTGATGAATTGAGTCGTAGAGATCACTACTATCTTGCAGAGGACGACATTTGTTAGTTTTATTGTTACTTTCATGGGGAATATACAGCCAGAAAAGGTTCTGCTTGCAGTGAAATGAATAGGTTAATAATAAATCTAAAAAAGAGTGTATTACAGAGAACTGAAGAGCATTATAAATATAAGCAGCAGGCAATAAATAGAATAGCTGAAATGTTGTCTCATATCATCAGCACCCTTCAACGTTTGACTTTTGTTCCAGTACCTCCATCAAAGTGCAAAACTGACATTAGTTAATCTCAACTTTGCTTAAGAAGAGCGAGTTCAGAACCCCGTAAATTCAAACTCGGCTTTTTCGGTTGAAAAAAGAATATAAAATCGAGCTGCTATGGTTGAAATTATAGTGAATACGTTATATTCTTGATTATAACAAATAGGCTATGGAGTCGATATGTGGGAAGTCATAACGACAGAGTGTTTTGATGAGTGGTTCCTGACTCAGGAAGATGCTCTAAGGGAGTCAGTCTATGAAGCTATGAAGCTATGAAGCTATGAAGCTATGAAGCTATGAAGCTATGAAGCTATGAAGCTATGAAGCTATGAAGCTATGAAGCTATGAAGCTATGAAGCTATGAAGCTATGGGGGTATTGGAAAAGTTCGGCCCAAAACTTGGCAGACCATATGTTGATACATTGAGTGGTTCTGATTTCCCCAATATGAAGGAACTGCGTGTACAACATGCTGGTAATCCTATCAGAGCGTTTTTTGCGTTTGATCCTACCCGCTGCGCAATTATTTTGTGTGCTGGCGATAAAACGGGATTAAATGAGAAACGTTTCTATAAGGATATGATTCGGCTGGCTGATTCCGAGTACCATAAACATCTTGCGAAACTGGAGAAATAATCATGGCTACTTACAGAGAACTGTTGGCTAAAGAAAGTCCTGAAATGCAGGCACGAGTCGCGGAACGGGTTGAAGAAGCCAGTATCCAGATCGCCCTTAGCCAATTGCGTGATGAGCTAAAAATTTCACAAACAGAATTGGCCGCTGTTATGGGGGTCAAACAGCCTTCCGTTGCTCGAATGGAACAAGCTGACAATGATCCAAGGCTATCAACACTTAAGCGCTATGTGAAAGCATTAGGCGGCGAATTAAGTCTTGATGTGACACTTCCAACGGGTAAGCGCGTAGTTTTCCATCTTTAAGGGAGAAAGTCCGCAGAGCGGGCTTTCTTCAGATTATTGACAAGGTATTGTTTTTTTATCCGGTACTTTGTTTTAATTAACCTCGGTTTCGTTTAAAAATAGTGATATCATAATCCTGTAAATTCAAGCTTGATTTTTTAGGTTGGAATGTATAAGCAATTAGGCCAGCGACGATTTCCAATAAAAAACCGAGCTGACTGCGGTGTCTTGAATGCGCTATCTGAGAAATATTTTTGAGCTGATCCATGACCGTTTCTATCAAAAATTGCCTTCTTAACATCAGCTTATCCCAGAGAGATAATGCTTTTGCCTTCATATTATTACGGTGAGTGATTAACGTTATTCCTTCTGCTTTCAGCTCATCGCACAAGGTCTGTGATAAATACCCTTTATCGTCCATCCTGTTAATCCTTGTACCCGCGCTTTGATGGGATGGCAATCATCCTAATTTCCTGAGATCAACTTAACCGCCAAAAGTTTGCCACAATCATTGATAATCAGATGAAGTTTAAAGTTATAAAACGCCCGTACTCGTTTTCATTTGCTGTGAGACGCTCTCAAATACTTGATGACGGGGAAACGGAGGTGTAGCTGACCAATCCGGGAAAATCAGCCTTAAAATAGTGTCTTACATGTTCAATATAAAAAATGTTTGGGGCTGCCCTAGATCGCGATTATATTCTTCCTTTAACTATTTGTTTTAGAATGTGTAATTGGTCTTTTACACCCGGTGTATTAAACCTCCACTCACATTCCTTAAGAAAGAGCTCAAAATGCTCCTTTGGTATGCTTAAATCTACGCAAATGACGTTTGGCTTGGTTCCAAAAATTCTCTATTCCATCGATATGATTTTGACTATTTTTAGCGTCTACACACTCTGTACTATGGTTGATTCGATAGTGTTTAAAATCGGATACATCTAACACATCATAGCGGGCAAAATTGTCTGTGTAGACCAGGCTGTCAGGCTTAATCTTGGCAGTGATTATCGGCATTAAGGTATCAGATTTAGCGTTAGGTATTAGGCGGGTGTAAACCTTGTCACCTCGCTTGAGAAGTCCAAAAACAGGGACTTTCCCCGAGGAGCCTCGTCTGCGTTTGCCCTTACGTTTACCGCCGAAATAGCTTTCGTCTATCTCGACTTCACCGTCAAACATAGAATATTCATCGACATAACCTGCGATAAGGACTCTGAGGCGGTGAAAATAGTAAGCCGAAGTCGTTTTGTTGACACCGACTAACTCGAGTTGTAGCCCCGGCAACGAAGAGCCCATGAAGACGTTTTTGCTTGTATTGGCTAATCCGACTTTTTCTCATCTGGATATCCTAGATAAAATAACTTATCTAGGACAGCCCCTTAAGTTAAATACAAAGTGGAATCCCGCCTTGGTTTCAACCTTAAATTCAAGTACCCAAAATTTTCAAAATCAGATAAACAATTATTCACTGTAATCGTTACCCTTTTTCGTCACTCTGTTGATGTATATATCTACGCAGATTTAGGGTAATGCTATGGTTTATTTCCGTTTATTTTCCCATAGTCTTTTTGTCCTGACGATACTAATGAGTTGGCCTGTGCTGGCCGGGGAAAAAGATGAGCTGGCCACCACACTCAAACAGCTTGACCAGGTGCAAGCCAGTTTGGAACGCGCCCGGGTTTTGGCCGTTCAGGAGGGTCAGGCAGACCGTTTTTATTTTGATTATCTACGTGCTAACCGGGACCTCAATATTGTCCGTGAAGGTATTAACCGCTATCTGACCCCCTCCCGTGCCCAACCCGGGATTTCTGCGGTTGCGCTGGATGTGACCGGTCAATATCGTCAGGAGCGAATCCGGTGAACGAGGTACAACGCAATGCATTCAGGGCGGCTTCCGGCAATCTCGATCCCCATGTGATGCAATTTCTCTGTATCGGTTTACTGATAGCGGTGCTGTTTCTCTGGGCCGCATGGGGAATGGTAGATGTCTGGCAGGGCTGGGCCAATGAAAAGGTCCGTGAAGCGGCGATGAACCGTTTTGTCATTCGTGTGGCGTTGTTGCTGGTGATGGCTATCTGGATGTTTGCCAGCTAATCGGTTTTTTTAACCTGTAATGGAAAAAAGGGAAAAGGAAATGGATCTGTTAAACCGGGGATGTCAGTCACTGTTCCGCCTGTTTGCCCGTATCAATACCTGTGCAGTGTCACTCAGTGTGCTGGCTTATCTGGTTTGTCAACCCGTGACAGCGGCATTGCCAACGGTTGAACCGCCTTCCAGCGGGAGTGGTGGCGGCATTTTTAATACCGTCAAAGGTTACTTGCAGGACGGCATTGTGATAGGCGGGCTGGTTGTTGCCGCGATCGCGTTTATCAATGTGGCGACCGCGGCAATTCATACTTTTTCTGAAGTTCGCAGTGACAGAGCCTCCTGGACTAAATTTGGTGCGATTGTGGTGGTTGGCGTGGTGCTGTTAGTGGCGGTTATCTGGCTGCTGGGCAAATCGACGTCCATTCTCTTTTGACCCCAGGAAGTGTCAGTATGGTTCAGACTATTCGTTTTTTACCTGACCGTCTTAACGCCGAACCTGTCGTGTTCCGGGGATTTACTACCCCAGAACTGGGCTGGACGGCATTAACGGGACTGATAGCTGGCACGGTCATTGGTTTGTTACTGACACCGGTAACGGGTTGGGTGATGATACCGACGGTGGCACTGATTGCGCCGTTGTTATTGATTGCCTTTGGCGGCAAATACCTGGCCCGGATGAAACGCGGTAAACCGGCGCATTATCTCTATCGACGGCTGGAGGTTAAAAAGCGGTGCTGGGGTCTGGGTGACCCGTCACTGATTATCACCTCACAACGCTGGTCGTTGCGCCGCCGTCACCGGGTAATGACCCGAATGGGGCGGTTATGAGCCGTTTTCGTCATGCAATTCAAGATCGGGACCAGCATATCCTGACGTTACGTGCGGCCTGTGGTGTGCTGGTTTTGTTGTTGTTACTGAGTCTGAGTGGCTGGATGATGGCGCCGAGAGCGTTAACCATTTATACGCCGCCGGATGTCCGCAGTGGCAGTACCCGCCCGTGGTGGCAAGTGCCTGTCTCCCAGGTCTATGCCTTTGGCTTTTATATTTTTCAGCAATTGAATGCCTGGCCGAAAGACGGGGAAGTCGATTATCCAGCGAAAATAGCGGCGCTTTCTCCTTATCTGACCCCCTCCTGTCAGGTATTTCTGGAACAGGATGCTCAAAACCGCTCACAAGTGGGTGAGCTAAAAGATCGCGTGCGGGTGGTGTATGAAATTCCGGAACGGGGCTTTCGTGACAGCAATGTGATGGTAAAAGACCGGGATAACTGGGTTATCCGGTTAGATTTAGTGGTCGATGAATATTTTCACGCTGAGCCGGTCAAACGGGCATTGGTACGTTACCCAATTAAAGTCACCCGTTGGGAAGGGGATGCAGAGCGTAACCCGTTTGGCCTGGCACTGGATTGTTATGACAGCACACCGCAACGGCTGGAAGCAGCATCACAGCCGGTACCGGCGAAAAAGGGGATATTCCAGTGAAAAAACAGGTACTCGTCGAGTTATTGGTATTGACCGCATTATTATTCGCTGGGCTGGTGATGGTTTCAGCCGTTGAGGCTGTGGAGTTGATGAAGTGGGAGCGTATCCCGCTGCCGGTTGCCCTGCATGTTGGACAGGAGCGGGTGGTTTTTGTGGATAAAAATGTCCGGGTAGGTTTTCCGAGTGTGTTGAATGGCAAATTGCGGGTACAAAGCACCGGTGGTGCAGTGTATCTGTATCCGAGTGAAACGTTTACCCAGACCCGGCTACAACTTCAGGATGTGGAAAGTGGTGAAGTGATTTTGCTGGATGTGACAGCTACAAATGGAAAAGGTCCCCTTGAGCCGGTTCGTATGGTGTACCACGGGGACGTGATTACGTTGACGGACAACCATCAGATTCATCATGGAGCCAAAGGGGATAATACGTCAGCAACGTCTCCCTCTCTTGCCGGTGAACGTCAGGCCGCCCGGCGTCAAAAACCGTCCTATACGGCTCCGCTGCCGGTGGTCCTGACCCGTTATGCTGCGCAGAGTCTGTATGCGCCGTTGCGTACAGTAGAAGCTGTTCCCGGCATTCACCCGGTATCATTGGCATTGTCGCCCCGATTGACCACATTGTATCCCTCTGCGCCGGTAATAGTCTCCCCGTTAGGGGGCTGGGGTGTGGATAACCTCACTGTGGTGGCGCTGAAAGTGCGTAATACCCACCGTGAGAACGTAGTGCTTGATCCACGCAGGTTGCAGGGGCAATTCATAGCAGCGACCTTTCAGCATCGTTGGTTGGGACCGTCAGGTACGCCGGAAGACACGACTACCGTCTATTTGGTGGTGAAAGGTCGGCCTGACCGTGCCTTTCTGCCTGAACCGGTGAGGTCAAAAACGCCCATGAAGCGACAAGGAAATCCCCATGCAAATTAAGTCAAACGGTGTGGTGAAGTGGGTCGTGCCTGCTTTTGTTGTTGCAGGGCTGGCGGTGGGTATCAAAAGTTGTCGGCAATCAGAGACGCCTGTCAGCCAGACAGTGAGTCATCAGGCTTTGGCGGAACTGTCTTCCGGGGAGCTGCGGGCATTAGGTATTGAGGGAGACACCCCGGAAGACACATTGCGTACCTTGATTGGAGCTTTGCGCAGTATCCGTGTTCAGCAGGCGGCACTGGAAAAACAAAACGCACAATTCCTGGCGGACAATGAGAAATGGCGAAACGGGAGTCAGCGCATGACTGACCAGATTAACCGGGTGGTAGCGGGTACCCGTGAGGAAACAGAAAAGCAACAGCAGGTGTTGAAGGCGGAGCAGCAAACGCTGTTCAGCCGACTTGACCAGTTGACCCGTCAGTTAGGCAATAAAAGCATAAGTACAAACTCTCCTTTGGTTGAGCGTGATATTCCGCTGGGATTAGGATTGGACGATACCGGCCAAAATACGACCTCAGACGGGGACAGGCTGGTCTGGATTACCCCACAGGACGTGTTACCGGCTGACTCACAGGTTGCAATGAGCGGTCAGCCAGCGACTCCCCGTTTTCCCGTGTCATTTATGGAAGACAATGCATTGCGCCGTCAGAAAGTGGAATATGACGGTATGACTAAAAATCAGCGAGCCATTACCGAGGGTGATACAAACGAGACTATTCGGCCCGTTTATACTCTGCCCGAGAATACGACGCTGGTCGGCAGCCAGGCGATGACGGCATTATTAGGCCGGGTACCGGTAAATGACAAAGTCACTGACCCGTATCCTTTTAAGATACTGATGGGTAAAGATAACCTGACTGCCAACGGCATTGAACTGCCGGACGTGGAAGGCGCGATTGTTTCGGGTACGGCTACCGGTGACTGGACCTTGTCTTGTGTGCGCGGCAATGTCACCTCTTTCACCTTTGTCTTTGCAGACGGCACCGTCAGAACCGTACCGAAATCGGATCATCGCATTAATGGCCGCCATCACGTTCAGGATAATCATGGCAGCGGTATCGGCTGGTTGTCTGACGATAATGGTATTCCGTGTATCAGCGGGACACGAAAATCCAATGCAGCCAGTTACTTGTCAACCTTATTTGCTCTTTCTGGTGGTACAGCAGCCGGTGATGTGCTGTCACAGAGCCAGCTTACCACCCAGACTAACGGTTATGGTGGCGCAACATCATCACTGACCGGGGATGCCGGTAAAGCGGTTTTGGGGCAAGCGGCTGCCGGAGGATTTAAAGCCGTGTTGGAATGGGTTAAAGCCCGTTATGGTCAAACCTTTGATGCCGTCTACGTGCCGCCGGGAGCCAGCGTGGCGGTACATATTACCCAACAAATCACCATTGATTACGACACACAGGGGCGCAAGGTGAAATACCCCTTTAGCCTGGAACAGGAGAACAGCGATGGGCTGGACTGAGAAAGTGAATATCTGTGGAGCCGGTATGTGCAGCGTCAGATTGAAATCAGGTTGTTGGGTTTGCCTGCTCGTAGTGACGACGCTCCTGACCGGTTGCAGCACGTCCAAAGAGAACATGTTGCCATCGGGAGATCAGACTATGCTGGCATTGTGGCAGGGAAAGGCCGCGTCGTCACAGATCACGCTGGAAGCCCGTCAGGTGCTGCGCCGGGGGCTCAATGAACGGGAGCAGCAGATTTCGACTGACTATGCTGAAAGTTATAGTCGTACACAGGAAAATGAAATCAGTCAAACCTTCCCACGGCTGCCCAATCCGGACATGGTGATGTATCTCTTTCCCCATTTGGTGGCGGGAAATTCGCCTGTGCCGGGATACAGCACGGTGTTTTCGTTTTACAGTCAGGTGCAGTATGCCCTGCCGGGTGAGCGGACGGTGGCATTGTGATGTGGACGTGGTTAAATAAAGTCCGCCTGCGTAAAGCGGACAACCTATCGCCTTCTTCCTGCGTGATCGGGCGTGAACCTGTAAAGCGGCCCGGCAAAATGACGCACGTTGATGAAGCGGCACTGTATAACCCTTCACCATCTATCATTGATTATTTGCCCTGGGCAGAATACCTGGACGAGGAAAAGTGTCTGTTGCTGGATGACGGTCTGTCAGTCGGGGCGGTTTATACCGTCTCTCCGGTCTCGACAGATGGACGCCCTGCTGCCCGTCTGGAAGAGATCCGTGACCAGGTGGAGGATGCGTTGCAGGACAGTCTGGAGGAAGAGGATATTTCTCCCTGGGTGGTGCAGTTTTTTTGTCAGGATGAAGATGACTCGTCGTCATCGTTGACGCAGCTTCGTCAATATATCAGGCCCTGGGCACAGGGCACAGCCTTTACCGAAACGTGGCTGGCTGAGACTGAACGACATTTGCGGGGTATTGCCCGGCCTGAAGGGCTGTTTAACGACACATTGATCACCGGTCAACCTTGGAGAGGGCAGCAACGCCGTACCCGAATGGTTGTTTATCGCTGGGTCCCGGCAGGCCAGAAGGATGCTCTGTCACCGGCAGCGTTGCTTAATCAGGTCTGTAACCGACTGACGGCCTCGCTGGCCAGCGCCGGCATTTTGTGTGAACGACAAGATGGTGAACAGGTTCATCACTGGTTACTGCGGTTATTCAATCCCGCTCCAGATTGGATAGATAAAACGACGTTGTATCAGGCGGCTAGTTATGCAACCCCACAGGCTGGTGAGTGGAAGCCAGATAATGATTTCACGGAAACCTTGTGGTTTACCCCGCCGCGTTCTGACGTGAAAAACGGTGTCTGGTGGTTTGATAATATTGCTCATCGGGCGGTACCGGTTGAACGGCTGCGTCGCCCTCCAGAACCGGGAACGCTGACCGGTGAAATGGTCCGGGGTGAACATATCAATGCGCTGATGGATTTATTACCGTCAGGTACTCTTGTTTCATTGACCATTGTCATACAGGCGCAGGATACACTGGAGCGGGATTTCGACAGATTGTCAAAAAATGCAATGGGAGAAAATACTGAATCAGGGCGAGTGCGTGCAGACGTAAAAGAAGCTAAGGCGCATCTGGGGCTGAGACATAAACTGTGCCGTTCTGCACTGACTTTTTTGTTACAGGGGGTTGATGTTGATGATTTGAACCGTCGGCATCAGCAACTGGCCGCCACCCTGTTGGTCTCGGGGTTGCAGCCGGTCAAACCCGAATGCGACGTCGCGCCGTTAAACGGTTATCTGCGTGCCTTACCGATGTGTTTTAACCCGCAACGAGACAAGCATCACTGGTATACCCGGTTGACTTGGGTGCAGCATGTGGCTGGGTTGTTGCCAGTGACAGGGCGGGCGACCGGCACGGGTAACCCGGGTCTTAGCTTTTTTAACCGGGGCGGCGATGTGCTGACATTTGATCCGCAAAGTAAACATGACCGTACCCAGAATGCGCATCTGTTGCTGTTCGGGCCGACCGGTGCGGGGAAGTCGGCTACGCTTTGTGTGAGTTTATCGCAGCTGATGGCGGTGCACCGTCCCCGGTTATTTGTGGCGGAAGCGGGCAACAGTTTTGGGTTGTTTGCTGATTACTGTCAACGTCTGGGGCTGAGTGTCAACAAAATCAGTATTAAACCGGGCTGTGGTGTCAGTCTGGCGCTGTTTGCTGATGCCCACCAATTGCTTCAAATGGCATCTTCTCAGCTGGATTTGGCGGGTGAAAAGCCGGCAGAGGAAATTGAAGACGACGGGGACGATGAGCAGCGCGATATTCTGGGTGAAATGGAAATTGCGGCCCGTATGATGATCACTGGCGGGGAGAAGAAAGAGGAGGAGCGTCTGACGCGGGCGGATCGGGGCATGATACGTGAAGCCATCATGATAGCGGCGAGAGCCAGCTTTGATGACGGCCGACAGATGATCGCGGAAGATTTGCAAAAGGCATTGTCTGTGATTGCCCGGGACAGCCGGCGGGATGAACAGGGGAGAGCATTGTGTACCGAACAGCGTCGGACCCGTGCTGAAGAGATGGCGGGGGCGATGTCAATGTTCACCAGTGGTTTTGAGGGGGAATTGTTTAATCGTCCGGGAACTCCGTGGCCAGAAGCCGATGTGACGCTGATTGACCTCGGTACGTTGGCGCGTGAAGGGTATGGTGCCCAGATGTCGCTGGCGATGGTGTCTCTGGTCAATACCATCAACAATATGGCGGAGCGTGACCAGTTTGAGGACCGGGAAATTAATTTTGTGGTGGATGAAGCGCATATACTGACTACTAATCCGCTGTTGTCGCCCTACATGACCAAAGTCGTCAAGATGTGGCGAAAACTGGGCGCCTGGTTGTGGCTGGCTACTCAGAATTTGGCGGACTATCCGGATAGTGCGGAGAAGATGCTGAATATGGCGGAGTGGTGGTTGTGTCTGACAATGCCGCCGGATGAAGTCGAACAGATAGCGCGTTTTAAAAAGCTGTCTGAAGAACAAAAATCGGTGTTGCTGTCAGCCAGCAAACTCCCGGGCTGTTACACCGAAGGCGTGGTGTTGTCGAAAAAAGTGGAGGCGTTGTTTCGGGTGGTGCCGCCCAGTGTCTATCTGGCGCTGGGTATGACGGAGAAAGAGGAAAAGGCAGAGCGCAGGGCGATTATGAAAGCGCTTTATTGCAGCGAATTGGATGCCGCCTTTGTTGTGGCGCGCAGGCTGGACCGTGCCCGTGGTCTGATATCCGGGGAAGCGGCAAATGTGCGTGATGAAGATCTCTTAGCCATGCAGGAGTGTAGGCTATGAATATCAGGGTATTCTGGACGCTTTTGCTGTTGTTAATGCCGGTATCGGTGTTTGCCAGCACGGTGATATATACCGACACAAGCCATCCGCCGCGCAATGCTGATCAACGTGTCCGGGTTGTGTACCTTGATGGGGCCGAACAGCTGCAAGCACAACTGTTCGGTCAGTTATCGGCTGATCCTGAACAGGCAGTCAAACAGTTCCGTCAGATTTTGCAGTCTCCATCGTGGCATCAACAGGGGCGACATATCAGTCAGGCTTACCAGGGGTTACTGAATGCCTGGACGTTGGGCCTTAAGAAGTTCCCGGCAGTGGTTTTTGATGATGATTATGTTGTGTACGGTACGACAGACATCAGACAGGCCCGGTTACTTTGGGATACCTATCAGCAGGAAAACCAGCCATGAAATCTTCGGATTTATCGTCATTAACATGGCATTCCCGGCTGAAAAAGTTCGGTATGGTCCTGATGCTAACGGTTGTTCTGGCGCCCGTGGCCGTTGCCAGTGTGAATACGGCTCAGATTGTGGCCAGTGCCGCGTCGGTATCGTGCATCAGTTGGCGGATAAAAGGTATTTGTTACTGGCTGCTGTGTTCTCCCTGGGGGTGCAAAGTGCAGACCTCGATAAAAGTTGCGCATTTTATTCCTCAGGCCGTGGTTTCCGTCTATAACGCGCCTGGCGGTAATCCCTGGAGAGAAATGTCTCTGGTCAGCCAGACTGTTGACGGAGTGGAAAATACCGTAACGAGAGCACTTTCCGGGATAGCCGTGGGGGGCGGTAATCATCAGCTGAAAATCCCAGGCAACCGAAAAAACAATCTGTATTTTAAATATGCCGATGCGATTGGGCATCCGGCAACTGCCATGATGGGCGGGAAAATTTCGGGGTATGCGTGTAAAAGTGCCGCCACGCCTTTTATGCCTTACTTTTTGAGTACGCTGGACAGCCTGGTTTGGCGGTCCGGTGTGCCAGAGTCGTTTTATCCCGAGGCGCTTATTCCTGGTAAACGTGAGCTGGGGGATTCGTTTCGGGGCAATATGTGGGGCAATATTTATCCGCGAAGCGGGTTTGTGACACAACAGGATGATAATAAAGCGGCTGCGGTAGTAGCGCAACGGGTAGCAGACATTATCACCCGTACCGGGCAGGGGCATGTTTATCAACCCCTGCAAGGGAACCGTAAACAGGGTTACTGGCCACCCGGCGAAGTCGTTGAGAATACGGGTAGCCAAAATCATCAATGGCAACGTTTAGCGCCGAAAATGAGCGCATCTTGTGCTGTTTTTCCGGATAACAGCGGGGAAGCGGCCAAGGACGGGAATTATGTCTTTGCATTGTGGCAACCCTACAGTTGTTGTCAGCGACGTGGACAGACTTTTCTTTACAGTACCGATTTTTGAGACTGGGATCATGGGATGAGACAACGATTATTTTTGCCTGTATTGATAGCACTGGCGTTTATGACTGTTCCTGTTGTTCAGGCGGCAGGTTTTGCCATTGCGGACAGCCCGATAGGTTACGGGAAAAGCCTGAATGGGGCGGTATCGGATAAGCTGTTTTACAACATAGGTGGCGGATCAGTGATATCGCAGCCGGCGACCCGCAGTCATCTGCAACATCTGGGCGGATTAAACCTCGGTTGGAGCAGTGACCTGATGTGCGGTCACTTTGATTTAAAAACGACGGTAGGGAATCAGCTTAATGGCCTGACTTCGGGGTTTAAAAACCTGATGGGGGAAGTAATACAGGGGGCTACCGGGGCCGTAGCCAGTTTGCCGGCAATGGTTATCCAGCGTGCTAATCCGGGATTATATGAAATGCTGACCAACGGGGTGTTACAGGCAGGTATTGCGTTCGACAAATCACAACTAAGCTGCCAGAACATGTCACAGCGTATGATGGATTTTTCGGATAGCAGTAAATGGACTAAAGCGGCGTTGATGGAGGAATACAAAACGCTGGTGAATACCGGCAACGGTGATGCGGTTGGCACGACACAAAAAATGGAGGTTGCGGACGGTACACAAGGTTCAAATTGGATTGGGGGTGAAAAACGGGGAGGAAAAGGACAGAAAGCGATTCAGCCTATCCGGGATCTGGCAAAAGCCGGCTTCAATATGATGAACAACCTGCCGGCGAATAGCCATGCCAATGTCAGCCACACACAATGTAATGGCGCTGCTTGCCAGAAATTCAAGAACAGTGAAGAAGCCGCAGACGCGGTCGTCAAGGTATTAGGTGATCGTTCGGTTCGTACCTGTACTGACAGCCGTCAGTGTACTAGTGGTAGTACCGAAGACCAGCCGGGTGCGAGTGTTGCTGGGACGGGGTTTGCGCCGATGCTGGAAGAGGCGACCAGAACCAACATTGAGCAATTGATGAAACTGGTCAGCGGGGAAAATGCGCCTACCATAGTCAATCTGGCAAAACTCAAAACAGGTAGCCTGATGGTGACTCGCGGGGTTGTCCAGGCCCTGAAACGTGATCCGGACAGTGGTGCGCTGGTGAGTCGGTTGGCCAGTGAGTTAGCGATGGCAGACACCATTGAGACTGCGCTCACTATGCGGCGAATGTTGATGACCGGGCAGGCAGAACCGAATGCCGCTGCGCAGGCGCAGGCTATGGCAGAGAGTGATCGTCGTATTGCGACACTGGACAGAGAAATTACTGCCCTGAAGAATGAAATGGAGTTGCGCCGGGCGATTGCACAAAATACCGCACTGACCACGCTTGAGCGTGAACAACATCGGGTTGAAATGAATCTGCAACGGCAATCCACCGATAATACCGACAGTCGTATTCACACCTTGTCCGTGCCGCCGAAAGGGCGTGAAGGACAATAATGATGTCTGAGCAAAGTGAAATTCGGGTACCTGCTGGCACTAAACAGAGGTTGATAGTGGGACTGAAACGGCATTTCAGGCGGGGGTTAATCGTCATGTTGATGATGGGGGGCATGTTACTTGTTGCCGCAGTTGGCTTGGCGTATCCGTCTCAGTTCAGTGCCTTACAACATTGGATGTACACGACCCGTTACGGCTGGCTGGCCTGGCGATTGGCCATGTACAGTGTGATTGCCTGTTTCATGTGGCAGCTTTGGCGATCCCCATTGCCGTTAACACAGAAAGCGGCTCTGAAACGGATGGCGCTCATTTCGCTGGGATTTGTGGGATGTTGTGAGTATGCCATGTTCTTCGTCTCCGGAGAGCAGTCATGACAACTTACAGCTATCTGGAATATTTTCTGACCCTGCTGGGCTGGATAGTGAATAACGGCTTGTGGAATGTGCTGCTGGCCACCGGGTTATTTGTGCTGCCGCTGACATTCAAAATGATAGGTATCTGGCTGAAAGTCCGGGAAGAAGGGGAGGATGAAGGAAATAAGGGCATGCTCTCAGTAACCCGGATTGAAAACACTTTGTATGGCGCTTTTCTGGTGATGATTGCTTGCTGTGTGCCGTTGGTCAATGTGAGTCTGAGTACCATTACGTATGATGACTCGCGCGTAAAAAGTTGTGGTACTTGGACACCGAAACCGGCTGAAACGGGTTATGCGTCAGTGATATCGTCGCTTGAGGGTAAAACAGCGGCCGCTCCAGTTTGGTGGATACTGGTTCATCAGATTTCCAAAGGGGTCACTCAGGCCGCAATAGCTTCTCTTCCCTGCCGCCCCGACCTGAGGCAACTGCGTTTTGAGGTCCAGCATACGCAGATTAATAATCCGGCATTGGCTCAGATATTACAGGATTTTACCCATGACTGTTATGCGCTGGCATTGTATCAGTGGAAACGCCGGGACGAGGGAAAAACCCTGGATGAAGCGGTATTACGGGATATTGAATGGTTGGGGTCAAAAACGTTTCTGAATGGGGCGGGTTATTATGATGCGCTTCAGTCAAAAACGCCCCGGCCGGATTTTCCCTGGAAACCGCGCCGTGATGATGGTTTTGCTAATACGGGACAAGGCGGCTATCCGACCTGTAAGGAATGGTGGTCAGACAGTCAGGTAGGATTGGAAAAACGGATCATGGCGCAGGCTGAGCCAGGCATGTGGTTTCGGTTATCGGCGGCATTGAAATTGATGGGTAAGGAGACATCAGAGTATAAGGAGGCAGTGATACGGCGTTTGGTGAGTCCGGAAAGCCTGACAACATCTCAGGGGGGACATGTCTATGCAGGTTACGGGGGGAACGCGGATTTTACCCTGATGAATTCAGTGGGCCGTCTGGCTTCATTGGGTGGGATGTCGTTGGGGAGTCTGGCGGCATTTCCGGCATTTGATGCAATGCGCCAGGCATTACCAATGGTGCAGGCTGTTATACTGATGGCAGTGACTATCATATTACCGCTGATTATAGTATTTGCTGTCTACGAATATAAGACGGTCATTACGCTGACCTTTGTCGTGTTTGCGTTGAACTTTTTGACATTTTGGTGGGAATTGGCACGCTGGTTGGACAGCTGGTTATTGGAGGCTTTGTACGGTTCGGATACGCACAGCCGCTGGAATATGGCTGGTTTTCAGAATAGCACAGACGATATCATTATGAGTTTTGTGATGGGGACGATGTTTATTGTGCTGCCGGCATTGTGGATGAGTGCTTTGTCTTGGGCGGGAATTAAAATGGGTGACGCAGTAACAAATGCAACGAAAAATGGTTCTGCTGATATTCAGAAATCGGGTGGGAAATTAGGAGATAGAATAAGTAGGTAACATAATTATATTAAGGAGGGGAATCCCTTCCTTTATGAACTATTCATCTTTATTGTCGACATCAATATAACCGGTTGCATCATACCAGCCCCACCCATAGGGACCATCACGATATTGATTTCCGTAACCTTGTTCATCTGTAAGTTTTTTATCAATTACACCTTTATTCAGTGAAAAACCTAGGATTATTCCAAATATTAGCATAATAACCCCAACTACCATTAATGTACCCATCAGCAAAGTGGTCGCCAGACTGGCAGCAAGTAAGTAAATGGGCAAATGCCCTACCCATGTAGGGAGATTATGTTTGTGGGCTTTAGTAACACAATTTGCATCCCAGGTACGTAAACGTTGGCATAAGTTGAGATAAATTCCAGCAACTTTTGCTCCCCGAATCTGAGCACGCATTGTACGTTGTGTGTCATGATTGTCAGTCATTGAGTAACCTCTTGTTGAGATGGTATTCATAAATAACATAATTATTTCTTGGTTAGGTTAGCCAAAAATTTAAGCGGCGTCTATGGTATGAATCGTAAAACGAGTTGTGTGTTATGCACATTTGCACGGCTGATAAAGCTCATTCACCTGACCCCATCAAAGGGTCGGGTGAATGGAAGCGGTTGGTGAGCTGGGGAGGCGAACCAACATCAGCGGTGTAACTGTGTATAACGCTTTTTTAACGAATAAGGTGAGTAGTCATATTTTTAACTTTCTGGCGGGTTGATGCATCGAAAAGAGTATTTCTTTGCGAAACTATCAGGAACACCTGTCAGTATTTTTGTCTGGAATTTTGTAGGAAACAGGAGATATTTAATTTAATCGAATAACCTTTATTACATTTTTCACTCAGCTTGTTGTAGCGTTCTATAAATTTGGAATCATAAAAAGAAAGTTTGTTAATAGTTTTGATAAGGTTTTTTTGTTATTGTTATTGTTATTTAAAATAAAATCCTTATCTTTAAATAATCTAGAGACTTCTCAGCTGAATATACTAGTACGAATCTAGGATAATGATTTACAGTCGAATCAGGATTGTCAATGAGGTCAGTTAATTTTATAGTTTTTGATTTTGGTACTGATTTAGATGAATGTAATAATCATTATTCTTCTGGATAATTCTGTTATCACCATTGTTATTACCAGAGTCGTCAGCATTTCTATATATGTAGCTACTATATCACTGAATTCTCGTTTGAGATTTTGACATACTATGCTTGTGTCCTCTACTGTACATATAGCCAAGCGGCGGCAAGCGTTTCTTCTGTATGTGGCAAAAAAATGGCCAGCCTAGCTACTTCAGTTAGATGTAAAATATAAAGTTTGTTATTATATTTCTGCCTTTTTACTTAGCTTTAAAAGGCCGTTGTTATTTTCTTCTAACATTTTTTGCAACCCATATGCCACTTGTATTGTCTGGCTCGAAATTCACGTTGATACCTATTTCGTGAGGTAAATTCTTTTCATGATTTCCATGGGCATCGAGAACAAATAGATTACTTGGATGTTTAAATGCTTTTATTGAAACCACTTTACCTTCAACCTTTACAATTACACCATCCAATCTTGTCTCTGCAATGTTTTTATTATACCAAGCTTCTATATCTACTGGATGTACTTGATCAAAATCTTTGGCTGCCTGTTTGAATCTCTCAATAGTTTCCTTTTTACACAGTTGGGTTATTTGCTCTATACTTTCCATAATAACAATTGTTTTTAGATTAGAGGGATTAATATACTTAATTAAGTTCAAGCACATCTTAAAACTATTGAGTACTGTATTAATGTGACCTTCAACGGAAAAACTTTTCCTATTATGCCATATAGGCTCATGATGAGCGATTCTATTACGAAGAGAATTAAGTTTTTTTATGTCGTTGGTTATATGCTTGAAAGTCACTTTTTCACCTGGGAATGCAAAATCTATCATTTCCGGCCATATTTTAAGGGACCCCTGTTTATCAGATTTATGATGATTGGAGCAAATGTTACTCCATACACCAAATGTAAGCTTTGCAATCAATTCATCCGGAGTTACTTTTCTTTTTTCTTCTTGGATAGAAGAAAGGGCATTTTCCACTGCCTCACGGCTTTTTATAAATTTGTTATCTTCTGTATTTAAATAGAAATGTTGAATCCAGTTTCTGTCTATTGCCATTTCAGCAGCGGCAGGGGGAAGCCCACTATCTATAAGTTTTTGCCGTTGATATGCTAAGTGACCATAGTATAAACTGTTTCTTAGCGAAACTTCTAAAAGTTGTAATACAGGAAAGAAAGTGGCGCAGAGCCTTTTATTCCATATATAGAGTCCTAAACATTCAGCTTCATTTTCTGTGTTAAAGCCTCTTTTGTAAGTTGATATACGTCTTTCTGATATTGACATTAGAACACTTTGGACTGTCATTGTAATTCATATCCTTTTCTCACATGATTTAAAATAATATAATAATGATTGTGATATTTCACCTATACTTTTCATTTTCCTCTTTTCCATTCTTTGTGATTTATAACCGGGCTGCTGTTTTTGCCGCAGGATGCTTGACGCTATCTGTTTGTTGCTGTAGCATTCTCTCTGCTGGTTGCGGCTATTGCCGCCAGTAACGTGCTAGGGTCACAGATGATGGAAATCATGCTGCTGATGCCGAAAAATATTTGGGATAAACCCTTGTTGAGAAATCAACAGGGGTTTTCTCGTTCTTCTTAATTAAAAGGAAAAAATTAGTATACGGAAATCCTATATATTGGCATTTGTTAGTACTATAATAGTACATCTTTTGTCTTGACAGAAGGTACATTCATAGGAAAGCTTTAAGTCATGTGGTTTCTCAGCATTGTGAACATCAAAAAAACACAGATTTTTGGTTCTTATAGCTTGTAGTACTGAGTGATGATAGGGGAAGGTTATGCAATCAAAACGCCGAATTTCTGAACTTAAGCGAATGTCCGTAAAAGAGCGCAAAATTGAAGGCATGCGTCGAGCTAAGGCTGCTTTTGATCTGGCTGAACGTACAGGTACGTTAACAAAGCGTCCTGTTATCGTTGAGTGCTGCTTTTTTCGTTAGCTTGCTAGGTTGGTAATTATTCTTTGGGTGTTCTATCCAATTGTTTTAATACTCGCCCACTCATTTCTCCGTGCTGCTTCTTAAATGTACTGCATTCTTAATTGGCTATTTAGCCTGATTAAGCGAGAATTGAAAGGTATCGTCATTCTATACCTTGTGCTTAACTCTACACTATTATGATCACTAATTGACGGTGTTTAATTTTTTTCTTGACTTATCAGGGTAGTAATGTAACGCAAAATTTCTTTATCTGTTGATTCATTCCCATCAAGAGCTACTTTGATTGCTTGTTTCAAATTTGATCTAATTTTAAGCTTATCAATAAGTTCTTCGATATCTTGCTTTTCATGGATCATGGTTAATATCCCTTCAATACCTTTTCGATGCATTAAATTAATTAATGTTTTTGCTTCTTTGACATCAAGAGAATCTAAAATGAGGGACCATGCTGTTTTTAGTTCATCATATCCATAGCCTGTGTCGTCTCTTTGGGAATCATCAGTAGGTTTTTCATTCGGAGTCCCAGAAGCTAGCCATTCCAAAGAAACACCTTCTATTCTAGCGATTTTCTGAGCTACATATAGAGATGGTAGTGTCTTTTTATCAAAGTAGTTATTTAACGTCGAATAAGGTATTTGCCATTCTGTTGAAGCAGCTCGAAGACTCCTTCCTTTAAGAAGCTGTTTTAACCTGTTTTTAAAGGTTTCTTTTCCTTCTTCAAGGAAAGTAGCTTCGTTAGTCTTATTGTTCATATTTTCCTTTTTACGAATGAATTTCTATTTAAAGATCAATAATATCTATAAATAGAAAATAATGGTTGAAATTTTCTATTTATAGAACGATAATCTACAGCAGTGAATGATCCTCCAAGGATTATCTGCACTGATATCTTTTTAGAGTAATTGAAATATAGATTGAAGTAAAACGTACTACTAACAGAGTTTAAAGCAAAGAATGTTACTCGTCGTTTTACAGTATTATTAGATAGTTATACCCGATTGGAGAATTATTGTGGAGAAAAAAGATTGGCACCCAGCAGATATTATCGCTGCTTTAAGAAAAAAGGGAACATCATTGGCAGCTATTTCTAGAGAAGCAGGGCTGGCATCGTCAACGTTATCTAATGCCTTGCAAAGACCTTGGTGTAAAGGTGAAACAATTATTGCAAATGCATTGGGACAGAAGCCTGATGAAATCTGGCCTTCCCGTTACCAGAAAAGAAGGAAGAGATATTGATCTCCAGGCGAAAGAATATGGTGACAGTTATAGGAACCATAAAAACAACGCTCTGAAAGTGCTGTAACACAATCAGAGCGCCTAACCACAACATTATAAGAGCTAATGCTATGGCTAATATGAATAGTAACATATCCTCATACTCAAAGCGTTATACATTTAACGCGCAATCTAATGTAGAAACCGAAGCACATACCTTGCTTACAGACTTTTCTTTGGTTTTAATTTTTTCTAAATCAATTGAGAAGCAATATTATGCACAGTAGCATCCCAGACATTCTCGACGACAGTAATATACCTGATCTGGATATCTTATGGTCTGCCATGTCGGATGCAATTGCATCACTGGATTTTTCATGTATTAGCGATACTGTACTGTGTCAGCTAATTGAATCATCCAAAGAAAATACTATGGGCATTTGTCATGGAGTAACTTTTCTTGGTGACTCAATGTTATCGTTTGCCAGTAATAATATCCATGAATTTACGCCAGAGAGTTTGTGTCAGCTCGGGCATAGCCTATCAGCGCTGAGTTCTCTATTACCGATGCTGTTTACCATGCATGAAAAAGCGAGTGGTGAATATCGTCGTAGAACTTCGAAAAACGAGATAAAATAGCTTTGTCAAATGAAACCGGAAAATTTTTGGATGGTTTTCCGGTTTAAAGGCATAAACTATCGCCGACAGGGTGTTCGATACTCATCAGAGCTGATTTTTCCCTTTCACGAGGTTTGAACTGGCACCGAGATGTCGTCACCGTGCACTTTGTCCGGCATCAGCACGCACTAGACGTAGAATATTGAGGGCTGTTTCTGCCTCGATCAGCACCTTCAAAAAAGTATTGAATGCCATCTGGTGTAGGGGCTTCTGTCCAGCTAGTTGCCAACCATTTTTTCGCTAACATTGCTGAGTAAGCCCCGAAGACAAGCGAGACTGGGTTGTTGCGGCCTGGTAGGATGAAATAAAGGAGCCAGACAGGCATATGTTGGCTGGGTATGGCATATTGGATACCTTTCCGTATTTTGAGGAAAAGAAAACGATGCGTCATCATAACGTAACAGGTATGACGGTTGCAGTACTAAGTTTCCGCATAGCTTAAGTATAATTCTTACTAACCCCGATTAATTTCTTTAAATTTCTGGATGGTGTGTTTGATGGCTTGTTCTGTTGGCAAACGCTCCATTGAACTAGCACCATAGAATCCATGACAATTGGGACAATGAGCCATAATATAGGCGACATCCTCCGGTTCCAAAATTGGGCCGCCGTGACATAAAGTAATAATGTCATTTCGGATAGTTTTAGCTGCCAAAGCACAAGCGTTAATGATTGGTATACAAGATTTCAGATCATATGATGTATTAGCACTAATATCACCGCCAGTGGTTAGCCCAAGATGTACGACGATGATATCAGCACCTGCTTGTGCCATAGCCTCAGCCTCTTTTTCATTGAAAACATAAGGCGTGGTCATCATTCCTTTTTCATGTGCCAAGCGGATTAGCTTCACCTCCAGCGCATAGCTCATGCCTGTTTCTTCCAGGTTTTTTCTGAATTTTCCATCAATAAGTCCTACTGTTGGGAAGTTCTGAATACCAGCGAAACCTTGTGCCTTTAGTTCATCCAGGAAAAGAGATAAATTACAGAATGGATCAGTCCCACAGACACCCGCCAATACAGGTGTTTCCTTAACTATCGGTAATATTTCATTACCCATTTCTCTGACAATTTCATTTGCATTACCGTATGGCATTAATCCGGCCAATGATCCTCTGCCAGCCATTCTGAAGCGTCCAGAATTATATACGATAATGAGGTCTGCCCCTCCTGCTTCCTCGCAACGTGCCGAAAGACCACTACCTGCACTCGCCCCAATAATAGTTTCTTTACGTTCGACTTTTTGTTTTAGAGTTTCAATAATCTGATTATATTTTTTCTTCATAAGAGATTCCCTGGTGTTCTATAATTTCCTTGAGTTGTTGTATTACAAGAGTACAAAATTGTGGTGAATTGATGTGAAAAGGTGTTTTTATAACTTTTCGCAATTTTGTTTGTTTTATTGTTTTTTTTAGTCCATGACAGAAAGCCTGTGTTGATGCAGGTAAATAAAAAGGTTGTTCAGGGCAATCTAGCGCAGAGAATCCGCCCTCCGGAATAATGAATCGAATAGGTCCATCACACTTATTCAGTTTGTTCCCTACCCAGATACCAAGCTGATAGTTTTCTTCAGGTGTCGTTCGCATCAATGTCACCTGAGAGTTATGCTCAAAAAACAGCCTGTTGCTGTAGCGTTCTGGGATCGTGTCTTTTGCACCAAAGTTAACCATGTCCAAAGCACCAGTACTGCCGATCCACGGAATATTTTTTTTTGCAATGACGTCTAACCGTGTGTCAGGACAACCCAAAACACCCCCAAATAACAGATCAGCAATTTCTGTTAATGTAATATCTAAAACACAAACCAATTCGCCGTCCTTAGCCAATTTCTCCATGCTTGTTCCACCATTGCCGGTAGCATGAAAAGCCAGGCAATCGTATTGAGTATTTAACTCAGTAGTGAGTTGATTAATGCACGGCGTCGTCATACCAAACATCGTTAACCCTAAAGCGGGTTTATGAATATCAGCCAATGGCGTAAAATAATTGACAGAGCCCGCCATCATATTTGCAGCATTAGACAAGACTGAACGGGAAATACGGTTGAGTCCGTTGAGATCGGTTACCGTATAAAGCATGGCAATATCGCTGGCCCTGACGTAGGCCGAGACATTCCCTGACGCCATCGTTGATACCATGATTTTAGGCAAACCGATCGGCAGGCTTTGCATAGCTGGCGTAATCAGCGCTGTTCCACCTGAGCCTCCGATACCAATCACCCCCGCGATATCGTCGATTGAACTGTTCAGAAAATTCGTGAGGGCGACAGACATCGCGGTTATCGCTTTATTCCGCACGCCACAAAAAACGGGAGCAGTGCCAGCGGGATGATACTCAGCCACCTGAAGTGAATGAATATCTATCTTTTTATTCTGATGATTTTTCCCAGGAATTGATGTAGACACATCAATGATGATTGAATCAACTCCTGCGAGGTGTAAACAACATTTCAACCAGACCAGTTCGTCCAGTTTTGTGTCTGCTGTGCCAACGACAACCACAAATCGCGTCATAGTGTTCACCCTATGTGGCATACCCAGTTCAAAGACTAATGTAAACCTATTGTAATATTTTACAACATGCAAGTTATTTTTTATCATTAGTGATATTTATTACTGTTAATGCTATACGGTTAAAATTTTAAGGGGGTTAAATGATCCTGTTTGATGAAGAAAATCTGTCGCCAGTCCGGCGTCGTACCCTGGAACGTATCACTCATTCAGCTCTGAAGTTATATCGAGAAAAAAAATTTCCGTCTCCTGAAGAGATTGCTAATGAAGCTGAATATGCGAAGGCCACGTTGCGCAGCTACTTTTCAACCCACAGTGATTTTGTCGAATATGTTGTAAAACAAGTCATTGGATCATTCGTTATCCCCCCTATGGGCGATGATGCAGAGGACAATATTGAGAAATTATTAAGATGGGGTTATGAAGAAATAGAAGCCAATGAGGCACTGATGAGGGATGCTTTACGCATTTCTCAGTTACGCTGGCAGGAATCTTTATCCGGTGAAGATAACGACAAACGACCTGTTTTGAAGAAAAAAAGTAACCGTAAAGAGACACTTTCTACGGCGTTAGCGCCTCTAAAAGGTCAGCTTAAAGATGACACAATACATAAGATTATTATGTTGATTTCAGTTTTATATGGTACAGAATCTATGACTATTCTGAAAGATACTTTTGGTTTGGAAAATGATGAAATAATTAACTTAACGAGTTGGGCCGCGAAGTTGATTGTTCGGCAGGCCATTAATGAGGAGCTAAAGTAATCAGAAAACCATTTTTTAACATAAAGGGTAAACCGGGCATGAGGCCCGGTAAAAGTTTCTTTTGGTGCCGATAACTTCTGTCACCAACCTTCTGATGAGATTAGACATAACTTGAGTTCTGAATAAAAAAATTGAACTAAGTGCCTGTTCGAAAAACAGAGTTTTCGACCAAGAAAATTAAAGTGATGATAAAAGGTCAATACTATCTGGTTCTTTGCAGGCGCTGACAAAGGTGGCGAACGAGCGACCTTCTGTACAGTCTTATCGGTATTTGTTGGTTAAATAAAGTGGATCCTGAGGTCTGGCTACGCCATGTCATCAGTCATATCGCGGACTGGCCTGCAAACCGGATGCATGAACGGGTCGATCTCACTTCTTAGCCACCGTTAATACGGTCTGAATGCGCCGCTTACATAGAGGGAGCGGGAGTATTTGAATATTCATCACTATCAATAAATTAGAGTCATTACCAAAGAAAGCGCTACCGACCTTGATTAAGAGATATAAATGAAGGTTCAAAGGTAGCGCTTAAATTATATTTACAATTTTTTCATATGAGTTTTTAAAAGAGTTTTAACCAACCCTGGATTATTAATAATATAAATATCTTTTTCCTCATTATACGCGACAAGAGTACGATAAATTTCTTGATTTATATCACATGCCAATGTAATAAGACCTGATAAGGGTTATAAAAATTCTTTAGCTACTTTTTCAAGGAACACCTCATATAAAGAAGTTGCCAGAACTGATATATGCATATCATTGATCTAATGAAACCTGTTTTCTTATAGCATCCCCTCTGAATACACAAAAATAATAGTGGATTTAAATTAGAACTGGATAGCATATCGACTATTATCATTAGTGCTGTTATTCAAATAATTTCGAAAATTTCACTTAATGGGATCCCCATTCTTGTTAAAATATCGACTGGGCCATATTTCTGAAGGATGTACTCCTAGTCTGTCCGCAATAATCCTCTCCCCTTTAGGCCACCGGCGTATTAATGCATTAGATAGTGTTGATGAACTCAGTCCTGATTCCCTTGATAATGCGGCAAGTGTTGTGCCACGTTTACGTAATGCAGCAATAATATCTGCCGGATGCCAGTCATTTTGAGCCGTTATCATCTCTGTTTACTTCCCCTAATCGATTTATGGTGGCTATTCAAATAGGATGCATGAATCAGTGTTCATTTCCGGCAAGCAAAACCAAAACTTCTCCCGCCAGAACCGCCATGAAAAGGCTAATAACAGACACATCGGCAAAAAGTTTCTTACCAATGTCCATGAACACAGGACTATGATTCCTAGTTATTTGTCAAATTACTATTACTAAAAAACGTCCTTGTCATTCATGCCCATTACTGTTGCAAGTAATGTTTTTCGTTATTACCCTGCCAAAATAATTTTCATTTTGATTCCAAAAAGTTTTTTACTTTATTATGAGATAAGCTGGAATTATTGGTGAATTTTAAGGACAAGACTAAAGCTGAGCATCTTTGTTCAAAGTGAACAATGTCTTTATGCCCTGAAGTGCATGAATGTCCAATCCCAAAAATATCGGCTAATTCCGTTGGTTTCATCAATGGATCTCGCCTGAGCCGTTTTAAAATTTCTTTCTGATTATCTGACATATCAAATCATTAAAACCCTTGTTATTGCGTGGATATTTTTATTTCATTGATGATCAACAGTAAAGACAGTTTTCTATTTTAATTAGAATAAAAAATCGTAAATTTCATTAAAGGGATTTCATATTAAAAAATGCTTTCAGCTTGTTTACACACTTTATTTCTTATTAATTTAGATTCAACAATCAAACTTAACTCACAGGCAATAATCCGAACAACAGCCAAATAATCTTTAATGTTAGTCTGATTAATGCACGGAGTTGTCACACCAAACATCGTCAACCCTAAAGCGGGTTTATGAATATCAGCCAATGGCGTAAAATAATTGACAGAGCCAGCCATCATATTTGCAGCATTAGACAAGGATGAACGAGAAATACGGTTGAGTCCGTTGAGATCGGTTACCGTATAAAGCATGGCAATATCGCTGGCCCTAACGTAGGCCGAGACATTCCCTGACGTCATCGCTGATACCATGATTTTAGGTAAACCGATCGGCAGGCTTTGCATAGCCGGAGTGATCAGCGTTGTTCCGCTGATACCAATCATCCCCGCGATATCGTCGATTGAGCTGTTCAGGAAATTCGTGAGGGCGACAAACATCGCGGTTATCGCTTTATTCCGCACGTCACAAAAAACAGTGTCAGCGCCAGAGGGATGATACTCAGCCACCGGAAGTGAATGAATATCTATCTTTTTATTCTGATAATTTTTCCCAGGAATTGATGTAAACACATCAATGATGATTGAATCAACTCCTGCGAGGTATAAACAATATTTCAACCAGACCAGCTCGTCCAGTTTTGTGTCTGCTGTGCCAACGACAACCACAAATCGCGTCATAGTGTTCACCCTATGTGGTATACCTAGTTCAAAGACGAATGTAAACCTATTGTAATATTTTACAACATGCAAGTTATTTTTTATCATTAGTGATATTTTTTATTGTGAATGCTATATGGTTAAAACTTTAAGGGGGTTAAATGATCCTGTTTGATGAAGAAAATTTGTCACCAGTCCGGCGTCGTACCCTGGAACGTATCACTCATTCAGCTCTGAAGTTATATCGAGAAAAAAAATTTCCGTCTCCTGAAGAGATTGCTAATGAAGCTGAATATGCGAAGGCCACGTTGCGCAGCTACTTTTCAACCCACAGTGATTTTGTCGAATATGTTGTAAAACAAGTCATTGGATCATTCGTTATCCCCCCTATGGGCGATGATGCAGAGGACAATATTGAGAAATTATTAAGATGGGGTTATGAAGAAATAGAAGCCAATGAGGCACTGATGAGGGATGCTTTACGCATTTCTCAGTTACGCTGGCAGGAATCTTTATCCGGTGAAGATAACGACAAACGACCTGTTTTGAAGAAAAAAAGTAACCGTAAAGAGACACTTTCCACGGCGTTAGCGCCTCTAAAAGGTCAGCTTAAAGATGACACAATACATAAGATTATTATGTTGATTTCAGTTTTATATGGTACAGAGGCTATGACTATTCTGAAAGATACTTTTGGTTTAGAAAATGATGAAATCATCAACTTAACGAGTTGGGCTGCAAAGTTGATTGTTCGGCAGGTCATTAATGAGGAGCTAAAATAATCCGAAGGCCATTTTTTAACACAAGGGTAAAGAAACTGGGCACGAGGCCCGGTAAAAGTTTCTTTTGGTGTATGGGCCTGTACATTTTGTGAGTGGTGTATTAGTTCAGATTAGATCTGATACTTCGATTTGAAAAGAAGAGAGTTACCCGCTTTGATTAAAGGCGCTGAATCTTAAATCAAAGCGGGTCTTCTCAATCGGTCGCGGTAGGAATAGCCGTTACCAGCAACCCCTACCGTGACCGATTTTTTAGCCTGATAAGCCACTTTTCCCAGACGTAATGAACTGCACCCTTTAAATGTCGGATGATTACCTAACATTTGGGGTACAGTTCAGATTAACCGTAATGTTCCGGTGAACTCACCTTGCGTTGTCAGATAACAACAAAATGGGATGTTAACGGAAGGGATTCTCAGGCCAGGGCAGCAGCTCATTCAACCGACTGTTCGGCCAGACAGGCAGCCGACTGAGGACATCACGTAACCAGACCCAGGGCTCATGTCCGTTGGCTTTGGCCGTTTCCAGCAGGCTCATTATCATGGCCGCCCGTTGCCCCGCGGCCAGTGAACCCGCAAAAAGCCAGTTCTTTCGGCCGAGCGCCACACCCCGGACCGCATTCTCCGCCCGGTTGTTGTCTATCGGCACCCGCCCGTCATCCAGATAACACACCAGCGCCGGCCAGCGCTTCAGCGTGTAATCTATCGCTTTGCGTAACCCGGAGTTGGGTGCCGTTTGGGCCTGAGTCGTCTGCAACCAGGACCGGAACTCATTCAGCCACGGCCGGGCATAACGCTGTCGCCACTGACGCCGTTTATCCGGCAGCCGGTGTTTGATTTTTCGCTCCAGCTTGTACAGGTCACGAATGCCATCCAGCGCCTGTTTCGCCACCGGACTTTGGCTCGCTTTGTATTGGTCAAAGAATTTGCGGCGGGCGTGAGCCCAGCAACCCGCTTCGGTGATATCCGCCCGGGCATGCAGCGCGTTGTAACCGGCATAGTCATCCGTCACCAACGTGCCGCCCGACCAGTCTTTCAGCAGGCTCTGGGCATAACGGCCGCTGCGGCCGGGATGCAGCTCATAGTACACCACTGCCGGCGAGGTATCGGGGCCGGTGACAGACGTCCACAGGTAAGCTCGCCGGGTCTGGCCTTTTCCCGGGGCCAGTATCGGCAACGGGGTCTCATCGGCATGCAGCACCGGGGACGTCAGCAGCGTCTGCTTCAGGGCATCGGCCAGCGGTTGCAACGCCACAGCCACCTGCCCCACCCAGTCCGACAGGGTGCTGCGGGCCAGGGTTACACCGCTGCGGGCATAGATTTGCTGCTGACGGTAGAGCGGCAGGTGGTCACGATATTTAGCGACCACCACCTGAGCCAGCAACCCCGGCTCCGGAAGGCCCTTTTCAATAAGATGGGCGGGCTGGGCTTTAGCATGAATTCGCTGGCAGGCCGCACAGCTGTACTGCGGACAGACATAACGCCGGACGATAAACGTGGCCGGACAGTATTCCAGTCGCTCACTGATTTCATCACGCAAAAAGCGCAGGGCATGACCGCAATCCGGGCAGCTCTCCGTCTCCGGCGCCAGCCGGATATCTTCACGGGGTAAAGTCGCCGGCAAAGGCTGACGTTTAGGCTGGGCCGGGGTCGCGTTTTCCTTGATATGCAGGCGTGACAGCCGGGTTTCCAGCACCGCGATATCGGTATCGGCATCTTCCTCAAACTGACTGCGTTTGGGACCGGCAGGCAGGGTTTCGCTGTGCGCACCAAAACGCCAGCGTTGCGCCTGTTTCAGGGCGTCTTCCAGCTGGCGAATATAATCACCTTGTTGCTGAAGCAGCGCCAGTGCCCGCAGGCGGAACTGGCCGGGGTCATCCAGCGCGATTAAGTCATTGAGCGTCATGCCGACAGTGTACCGGATAATTCCCCGTCGTTATCCGGTAAAAGTGTGACCGGGGTAGCGGAATTAGCTTCGCCAGCCGGACAGGTCATCTCCCTCGACTTGTTGCCAGTGAATGCCGCGGATGAGCCAGTCAAACTGGGCGGGCGTCATCACCCAGCTGCGCTCGCCCTGCTTCGGCCAGACAAAATGGGCCCGGTGCAGACGGCGGGTACACAGCCAGACGCCGTGTCGGTCCCAGCGCAACACCTTGAGACGGGAGCGGGCCTTGTTGCAGAAAACAAAAGCGGCCTCGTCCTGCCAGCGCAAATTCAGTCCCTCCAGGTGCCGGGTCAGGGCATCAATGCCCCGGCGCATGTCGACGGGCTCTCGCACCAGAAAGAGCTGTTGCGGTTTCAGCATCGGGCCAGTACCCGCATCACGTCAGGCAACAGCGTCAATGGACAGGCGATGGCATAGCCGTCTGGGGTATACAGGGTAACGGTGCGCGCGTCGTCAGGCTGGAGTGAAACTGGCAAGAGGGCGGGCAGTGTCTGGCTGAGAGGTTGGCGTATTTTGTGACTGTCGGCAATCCAGTCGCGAAAAGCGGAAAAACTCAGCTGATGCTGTTCGCAATACTGTTTTCGGGTCAGGTCACTGTGGCGCCATTGGGTCACATGTTGCTATTTTTGTTCCGGGGTATATCGGCTACGGCTCATGGTGTCAGTCTCCAGGTGAAGATAAGGAAGCAGTAGCGTGCATGGGCCGGAGAGGAAGAACAAGGTGAGATGACCGGACGTTTACATTTGTTTCAGGGTATTGATGGTCGCATCACTGGCCTGTCGATATTCCGTCCAGACCCCTTTACGGCATCTGTCATCCTGACACGATGCCAGTTTACCGCGCATGTCCTCCACTGACGGCAGACCTTTATCCAGAATACGCTGGCTCAGCTCTTTAGCCTTGCCGCACGCTTCCGGTGACATCGTGCGGCAATCGCCCAGATTTCGCGAGGCCAGCGCATTATTCTCAATCTTATTTTACAACATCTCGTGATAAGAATAGGCCAGTATGAGGATCGAAAAATATTCTTCTTCCATAAAAATCAACAACAAAATATTGCCCTTCAACAACGTTCAATCCTTCATATGGGTAACTGATTTGACCTTCTTTTTGTAAATCTGAAGGCTCTATTTGCCAAAGAAATTCTCCATTATTTGTGTAAGAAAATAGATTATTTAGTCCGTCATCTCCTATAGGAATATCAGTTAAGACAAGAACAGAACCATTATCGATTTCTATCGCCTTAATAATCTTTTGATTAAATATAATTAAGTGCCCATTAATATTAATCTTGTTATCGTTTACTAAGATAGCCATTTTATATCCTATTTTTTCTGAATAGCCCGTTCATTAGTGAATGTACCTGTTCTTTGCCCCATAAGATCAAACTGGGTTCCTCCACCTTTATAGCCAAACAGACTATTTGCAGAACCTACTCTCATCTTAGTACCTGCTTTAATTTCAACATCCGCAACGTATTTTGGCTCATATGGCAAAGCAAATTTTTCTTGAATTTGTTTACTACTTAATCCTTTTATATCTTCGGCTTTCATCATCCATCCCCCTCTCATTTGTGAATGAGTACCATCATAAACCCTAACAAATTGCGTGTTAGCTGCTAATTCAAATTCCTTTACTGTAGTTCCTGGAGTATATGGAGGTTGTTCATATCCCTGACTTTTCCACCAATTATTTACTTCTGTTGCTGTTACTTCTTTAATGGGCTTTTCAGGGAGTCGTCCAGAAGTACCTTTGCCCTCATTTATAGATGAAATCGTCGTCTTATTTCCAGTAATACTTTTATCAGCCAGAGAACCTCCTTTCCCCTCAACCACTTCTGTTGACCGATACTTACTTAAAGACAGATATGCTTTCGCGGCTGCAAACTGTATCAGCTTCGCTTCACTAGTAGGTATCCCTCCAGCAACAATTTCCGCCGCTTTCTGTGGCGTCATCTGCTCATTTGATAACACGACATCTAACGGAACACCAAAGAAGTTCCCCCACGCAATAATCAGACCTTTTGCCGGGTCTTGACCCTCAGGGACTTGTCCTTTGAGGTAGTGAGTTAAGGCTGCGTTGATTTCTTCGGGTGTTGCCCCGGATTGAGTCATCTTTTGAGCCAGTGACCCTGCGCCTTCAAAATGTTTAGCGCTTTCGGAACCAAACAAACTTCCCATGCTAAGGGCATTATTATCCACCGAATTCTTCCCGGCCTGCGCCCCGGTGAGGGCGCTGGCGGTGGAGTCACCGGCAATACCGCCTGCTAGCGTGGAGCTGATTAAATATTACCCCGGTGGACTCATGCTGCCCTCCTAGCTTTGTAAAGGCTGGATCGTTGTTTAAAAGCCACTTAATACTACTTGCCCTTCTGTATAACTTTTAAGAATCCTACTGCTTATTTCAAATATACACTTAGTAAAATCGCTTATTGTTAGATTATATCCCTCATCTGTGATATTAATTTTTCCCAGAAAACGCAATGCTATTTCATTAGAAAATATTATGTTAAAGCTCTCACTGGTTTCCTCAATTTTCTCAATAATATATTGATTATCAAAGGGTCTACCATAAGGGCCATCAGGGAGAAAGAAGTAAAGTGATTTTTTCTCTTTTACCCAATTTTCAACTATTTCTTTTGTGTTCATTTCTTAATTATCCAGTTATTGTCTAGTGATGGTAAAAATATTTGCGTACCACCACCATGTAACGTTGGTTGAGTCCCTTTAGTTCCAATTTGTGCTGCCGCTGGCCCTTCATAATACTTAGGCTGTGTCCCTCAATTGTCTGCACAGTGGAAAACCATGCAGTTTTCTCGGTGATTGATAGCAAAAATGCAGATTAATGGTTCAAAAAATGAACGAGATTGACGTTTTCTCTTCACCTTCAGCCAGTCCAAATGAATTGCGGGACACAGCCTAGTACCTTTGGGGATCTTTATAATGGCTTGGTTTTTAAAAGTATTACCCCATTCAGGTAAAACAGCACTATCCAGTTGAGATTGTAGAGGTCCTTTTGATGGCTGAGGAGTCCAAAAGCGACCATCAACTTTAGCAGAGCCGCCATAATCTCTGAAAAAATACATATCTGTTTCTGCGACTTTTTCAGTATAACTTCCACTTCTGAACGTTGAAGCAGGAGCTCGCAAATCATTGGGGTTTCCTAATGGGCCAATTTCATGCGGGCTATAAGATTTTATAGTTTTTGATACTCCTTGTTCTAAGTTCTTCGAGACATTCTTCACCACATTAGCCGCTACAGCTTCGGATTTTGCTGCCACTGCCTCTGCCGCAGTTTTACCCACACCTATTACGCCGGCTGCGCCCACACCACCCGGCGTTAATGCTTCTGCGACCTGAATACCTGCATTATTTAGACAAATTGTTGGCGCAGCTTTACATCCTTCCAGTGCAGCAATTTCAGGTGTGGCGGCCACAATCTGGGCACCACCAGCTACTGCCATTCCTCCCGCAGAGACAATTAGGTTTCCATCAGCTATACCTTTAGCAATATTAGCCTTGCACGTCGTATCGCAGTCTGGTGTTTTACTTAACCAGAATCCAAGATCCGAGCCGGCTGCTGCGCCAAGGGCATTATTATCCGCAACAACCCATTCCATTGCGAAGTTGATTACCGAACACCAATTTTCCCTGCGCACTCAGTCGGTTACCACCCGTTTTTTCCAATGTGCGTTGACCGCCGGACCCAAAACCCCCTGACGCGCTTTTCGCCTCCAAAGGCCGGTTTTTCCCGCCGTGCCATTGTCAGTGTAGCGCCTTTTTCGGCAACGGGCGAACGTCGCCCAACTCGCTTGGGCGGCGGACGCCCGTTCTGCGGGCGCGGGCGGCATAGAGCCCGCAAGCGGCGCCCCTGCGACGCTCTGAGGCACTGTGGCTTCGGTTTGCGTATGACCTTGCATGACCACGCGGTTTTGTTTTGTTCAGGGAAGCCCCCGGGGGCTGCACGGGGCGGCGATGGCGAGCACGGGAATGAGCAAGGAGCCGGCGACTGCGAACCGGGCGCAGCCAGTGCAGCGGGGTTGGGGCGGGGGGAAGTCAATGAGCGGAGGCCGCAGGCCGACCTGCCTTTAGGGGGGTGGCCCAACGGTTGCAGGGCAGCTAAAGAAGAACTCAGAGTTGCCGATGTCCGGCTCAGTCGGTTAGAGCATAAGGCGCAGCCTTGTGCGCCACTCCCCGCAATGCCGACCCGCGGGGGCGCAAGACATAATGCCAATTATACGCATTAAGCCGCTCATCAATGCTCAGGCGGTTGCCCGGGCTCACCGGCGCAGTGCGTATAATTCCCCCGCATTATGTTGAATAGGCGTTGGGCGGCCTGGACCGGCTCAACGGGGACACCGGGGCTTGCGCCGCCTGACGACTATTTACCCCCGCGTGCGCCGAGGCTAACGGGCAGTCCGGCCACGGTCTGCCCCCACACCGAACCCGCCCAACTCAACGGGGGCGTGCGAACAGTCATCGGGTATCGGGGTTGAGGTCGGCTCTGAACTGTCCGGCGGCGTGTCCGTGTCGGCGTTATCGTCGGCGTACAGGTCGGCCAGTAAACCCACTTCATCGGCGTCGCAGACTTTTTCGTCGGCCATTTGCTCCGCCGGATGCGTACTGGCGTGCACCGCCTGCAAGGCCCGGATAGAGACCTGCGTATACACCTGAGTTGACTCCACGCTGGCATGGCCTAACATGGCCTGTATCCAGCGCAGGTCCGCGCCGTTCTCCAGCATCTGCGTCGCCATCGCATGCCGAAACAGGTGGCAGGCCCCTTTTTTCTCAATGCCGGCGGCCCGGATATAACCGCTCACGGCATGGGTGATACCGTTCGGCTGCAATCCGTCGAGACCGTCCATTGCCACGAACAGCGACTGGATGTCCGGGGTGACCAGCAGTTGCGGGCGAACCTGCTGCTGATAGAACTGGAGCCAGTTTAAGGCCCGTTCGCCGAGGGGCAATACCCGGTCTTTATTCCCCTTGCCCTGCCGGATGGTCACGGTTTTGCGTGACCCGTCAATGCTGTAGATATCGAGCCGGGCCGCTTCACTGCGTCGTATCCCTGTTGACCAGAGCAGCTCCATCAGGGCCCGGTCGCGCGCGCCCTGCAACGTATTCGGGTCAGGCAGCGACAGGATATGCTCGATTTCATCAATGCTCAGGATATACCGCGGCAGCCGTTTTTCTTCCCGCGGCAACTCAATGTCCGCTGCCGGGTTCGCCAGTATCAGGTTCTGTTTCGTCAGCCATTTGAACCACACCTGTAACGGCTGCAACTGCGTGCGCTGGGTGCGGATGCTCAGCGGCTCTCCGTTGGTCTTGCGGTACTGGTACAGGTAGCGCTGGTAACGCTCCAGTATCGGCCGCGTGATATCCGCGGCATAGTACAGGCCCCGGTCCGTGGCCCACAGGATAAAGTGATAGGTGTGATGGGTCTGCACTTTCAGCGTGGTTTCCGACCAGTTCCGTTCCTGCCGCCAGGCCACGAAGCGCAGTAGCAGCGCATACAGGCTTTTTGGGTCATGTGCCGGCCCTACAGGCTGACGGTAGACGTCATTGACGGTCAGGAGACTTCCTTTGCGCGGTTTACGGTTTGCCATGATTAACCTCCGTTTCGGATTGGGGATGGGCGGCTGAGGCAGCGGGCGGTGGGGCCTTTTGCGTTTTATGTCTGTTAACCGTTTTCTTTCCGGCTCCGCCCGGTTTTGTTGTTAAGCCTTGTGCTGTCTGTGCTGAGGCCGGATTTTGTCTGTCCGGCTGTGTACCGACCTGGGGCCGACCTGTACCCGACTGAGCACCCTCTGACCCCGACCGGAACGCCTTGCCCGCAACAGCGTCATTCGTCATTTCTGTTTCTTCGGGCAGGGGGATTGAAGCCGGTTTTTTTTCTGTCTTGATAACTGCTTTTTGCTTTACCCCGTCCACTTCCGCCGACAGGTCTGGTGTTGCCTGCCCTGAGGCTGGATTCTGACTGACCGACTGACTGCCGACCATGCCCCGACCAGCACCCGACTGAATATCCTCTGACCCCGACCGGAACGCATTGCCTGTCATTTCTGACCGGGATTCAGTCATCTCCAGTAACCCGCACAGATGCGGTTGCCCGGTATCTTCACCATCCCACAACAGCGTATATTCATAGGTCAGCCCGCGGCGATGCAGCAACAGGTATTCCATTTCCAGCAACCGCGCCAGATGCACTTTCAGTTGCGTATCGCCCCAGTGCAGAGCGGTCCGAATATCCCGCCGGGTAAAATGCAGTTCATCGACCCTGACCGCCTGTTGTCCGGCGGTTTCCCGTACCCAGTCCTGTATCAGCAGCAACAGCTTGCGCGTCTGCGGCGGCATTTCATCCAGCGTGCGCCCCAGCACCTCATGCGCCAGCCGGTTGGCGAGGGCAATATCGTCCTGGGTGACTTCGATATATTCGATGACCTGCCCGCGGTGGGGCGTTTTCTTCACTTCACGTTGATACTGGTGCAGCAGGGCAATGGCCTGTATCAGCGTCAGGTATTTCATGTGGTCGCGCCGCATCCGGGTTTTGTCTGACAGGAACGTCAGTTGATGGGCGTAAGGATTGACCACTTTCAGCGGCCTTAACAGGCGCTGGGCGTTCTGGTGTAACTGCGTCAGATAGCCTTTCTCCGAGTCAGCCAGCAACCCGGCCAGTGTCTGGCGGTGCCGCTGCATGGCGTGGATAGCCTGCGTCTGCTCGCGCGATTCGTTGACCGTCAGCACCAGACAGCGGTTCAGCAGCTCTTCATCCACATCAATGGCCGTCGTCGTTAACATCAGCATCACCGGTCCCTGTACCCTGTATTCCCGCGTCACCAGTTCGCCGCTCTGTTCGTTCTTGCCGGTGCTGGCGATTTTCAGCTCGCCGTCAGATTGCAACAGTTTCAGGGCATAGGCCGCCTGCCGCACGCCTTCTTCTTCGGCTATCGCCAGTATTTTGTGTTGCAGACTGGTTTCCCCAAGATAGTAGAGGCTCTGCCCGGTCATTGCCGAGTACTGGATACGCTCCTCTTCCGGCATCAGGTTCAGCACGGCATCCATCAGGCTGCTCTTGCCTGCCGCGCTGCTGCTCTGGATTAACACGGCCAGCGGTTTATCGAGTTTGCGCGAGACCGCCGCCAGATACCCGGTCAGCAGATTGGTCGATTCGCCGACCACCCCACAGGCGGCCATGTCGTTGATAATCTGTTCTGTTAAGTTCGGTGATGTCAGTAACGCCAGCGCGGCGGCTTCGTCTTCTGCGCTGACCGTCACCGCCGTTGTCCCTGAGGCTTCGGCCTCTGCTCGCTGCTCAGCATCCTGTTGCTGCTCCAGCATTAACAGCACCCGCCCGGCTTCACGTTTAATCACCGACGGCTCGCATGCCAGCTCTTGCGCCGCCGTGCTGATGTAGTGCTGACGATGCCGCGCATGGTACATGTCCAGCGTATCCACATGGAACAGGCCGGACGTTTCATCCCGCACCTGCACATTCACTTTCATCACGTCCGGCACCGGGGATTTTTTCATCCCCCGTATCCGCCAGACCCGGGGGCCGCTTTTCATCAGCAGTTCACCGGAGGCCGTGCGCTCACAGGCCACGGGGGCAACGGTCAGCGCCGGCGGGGCGGCTAAAGCAGCCGGTTTAGCCACCCCGGCATTGTGAGGCTTTTCCGTCACACTCGGCGAGACGGGCCGCTCATGGCTGAACACCGCGCCCGGCGCGGTTCCCTGTCCCAGCCAGACCGCCTGTTGCAAGGCCAGCCCCAGCGCATGTTCGGCGTTGCCGCTTTTGAGCGCATAGTCATTGGCATCCATGCCCGGTGGGAACTGCACCCGCCACGCCTCGATACCGGCTTCCAGTAAATCAGCCGCCACACTGGCCGCGCCACGGTCTCCGGCCTCGTCCCGGTCAAAGGCAATCAGCACCCGTTTCACGCCGTGATACGGCAAGGCTGCGAGGTGCTCACGGTTAAACCCGTTCACCCCGAACGCGGCGATCACGTTGCGGAACCCGGCACACCAGAAGGTCATAGCATCGATCAGCGCTTCGCACAGGATAATTTCCGCAGCGGCTTTCATCGCTGCCTCATTCCAGACCCCGGCCAGTGGTGAGGACAGGTACAGATGCTTCGGGCTGTCTTTCAGGACTTTGTAATCCGGCTGGGTTCGGCGGCCATACAGTTGCAGCACCCGCCCGCGGCTGGCCACACTGGCCGATTCGGCCCAGCCGATTATCGGCACCACGACGCAGCCCCGGAAGTGGTCCTGCCGGGTGGTGGTACGCAACACGCCCAGCCCTGACAGCTTGCCGCGCAACTGCTGGCCTTCCTGACTGTCTTTGGACGGCAACAATCCCGCGGAACCGCTGATACCGTGATGACCCGCATAACCGAGCCGGAAGTGGCTGACCAGTTCAGGATGATTCAGCCCGCGTCGTGCCAGCCAGGCTTTGGCTTCCGGTGATGCCAGTAAGTGCTGATGATAAAAATCAATCACCTGATGCAACAGCGCCTGCCCGTCATCGTCCAGGTCGGCCAGTTTCGGGCGCGGCAGGGGGGCCGCCTGTGATCCCGGCGGGGCGGCTAACGAAGAGGCGGCCACCACCGTATTGTCCATGTCCGGCAGCCCGGCCAGCTCCCGCAGCCGGCGGATAGCGATTTTCAGCGTCACCCCTTCCGTTTGTATCACCCAGTCCAGCACCGATCCCGCTGCGCCACAGCCAAAGCAGTGATACAGGTTCTTAGCCGGTGAGATCACCATTGAAGGGGTTTTCTCATTGTGGAACGGGCAGCGCAGCACATAATCCTCACCGCGTTTTTTCATCGGACGGCCTTGCTTACGCGCCAGCCCCAGCAACGAGACGGTTTGCTTTAAGTGGACTAAATCGGTGTCGGGAACGCGGGTCATCAATGACCTCCTGTAAAAACCTGTCAAGATGCTATATTGATATTTAAAACATATCTGATAAGATATCTAAAAACAAGCTTTTTAAAAGGGGGATATATAGTGATATCAAGTTCAACAACCTGGTTTCTCGATATGCAGTTCCCTGAACGGCTTACCACATTACGCAAGGAACGCGGGCTCACTCAGCAGGCGCTGGCTGATATGGCTGGTGTGGCAGTTTTACAGATCCGGCGTTATGAGGGAGGCTCAGCACAACCTACCTTAGAGGTAATACGTCGCTTGGCTATTTCGCTCGGTGTCAGTGCGGATATGCTGGTTTTTGATGAACAGGAGCGCGGGCCTAGTGAGCGGCTGCGCTATCAATTTGAGGCAATTTCTCGTATGCCGCAGTATGAGCAGGAGGTTATTAAGGAGTTGCTGGATGCAATGATCATCAAAACTCAGATTGCCGGCACAATGGCCTGTATTTCAACAACAGCGAAGGAAGAGAGTTAACACAGCACGGCGCTGAAGTGCGGGAACACTCCAGCGCCGCTAACCATCACCAACTATCAGAGGTAGTTCATCATGGCTAAATGCGATTCTAAAGCAAAAACCATTACAACTAAAGTGCAGGCTGTAAAGCCACGGCATTACACCGTGGGCTACCGGCCTAACCGGGGCAAGCCCAATCCGTACCCGCAGCTCACCATTAAGGGACGTTGGTTGGCTGCGTTGGGCTTTACCACAGGGAAGCCGATCACTATTACCAGCGAAGCCGGACAGTTAATCATTCAACTGGCTGAAAATGACTAACAGCTAAAAGAAAGATCTTGGTCAATTCATAAAGCCGGGAATTTTACTAAGATTCTTTTATTCGATTAATAAGTGAAGCCATCACTTCAGTGGCTTCTTCTTTAAATTTAATGCTCCATTCTTTAGTCCAATCACTTGGTCGACCTTGATCTTCCCATTCAGCTAAAGCAACAGCATTAATTATTTCTAATTCAAACCATATTTTCTGATATCGCTCATCATCGTACAGATCCTCTGATGAATGAATGAACCTAGAGAACACCATTAAGTCATCTAATGAGTTAACCGCATCTTTTATCAAGGATTCTTTATTTTCCATATTTCACCGTTACCACTTTACCTGATTCATTAGTAACAATAGATACATTATTCATTGGGTCATAATGAACAGTCGTTCCCCCTCTACTCGGGGTTGATATTCCATTTTTGATGGTATTTTCTACAACAGATGGAGTAATTCCGCGATCTTGCATACGATCCAAGGCATGACCGGAATACTCTCTGTTATTAATAGTCGCAGGTTCATTCCTTACGGGTTGATAAGAGGGATTCTTAGGCTGATTCATCTGCTTCTGTTTACCTCCCATAGGGAGGGTAGCCCCAGAATTTGTATTATTTGCAGAGTTTCCAGATTTACCTTTACCCAATCCTCCAGTTACAGCACCCAGTGCAGCGCCCGCTAAGATTTCTGCCTGCTGCTTGTCGATACCGTAGCGGCTTTGCAACTGATGCGCAAATTCCGTACTCGAAACGACGCCTTCAGCTTCAATCTGCTGGGCCAACAGAGAAGACATGTCATTCTTCATCCGTGAAGGCACATCGTCACCCAGTACGCGATCGATGGCTTGACGTACCAGCATACCATTAGCCGGGATATCGCCGTATTTTTCCTTGCAGGCGGCGGGATTGGAAGAACACACCGCGATCAGCTCTTTTTGCTGCTTGAGGCTCAGATCTTCCATTTCCTTCGTGATCTGTTTGCAGTCGCCGCGTCCCTCACACCCTTTGGCTCTGGCCGCAAAGTCATCTATCTGCTCCGCGCTCAAAAAGTTATTCTCAATTGCATTCTTCCCTGCCTGCGCCCCAGTGAGGGCACTGGCGGTGGAGTCACCAGCAATACCGCCTGCCAGCCCTGCCGCCAGGGTGGAAAGGGTGCTGATAGTTTGTTTCTGCTCCTCCGTTAATTCACTGACTTTGGCCCCGTCGCCGTAAAGTTGCTTAATCAGGACCTGAGCCGCCAGTTCACCCGACGCGGCACCGGCTGCCCCTGACAAGGCATTATTGCCGCTGACCTCTGCCGCTACCGCGCCTAAAATCGCATGGGCCAGCGTATTGGTGGCGATATCCACCTGATGGGTTTGTGGGTCCGTCGTCAGCGCTTTTATCACCCCGGCCAGATACGGTGAAGCGCCTCCGGCCAGCGCCTGACCGAGATTGTTCCCCGCTAAGCCCTGAATCGCTGCGGTGGCGGCCTGTAGGGCTTTCTGATAGGTTCCGCCGGTCCCAAAGCCCGAGTCATTCAGTGCCTGCGTGTAAGCGGTGTCATAAACTTGCTTATTGATATCCGCCGAAGTCGGGTGTGGATTACCACTGTCGACCAGTTTTTTTCTGGCTGCGGCTTTGTCCGGTTCACTGATATGGTCCAGTTTCGCTTTCGCCGCTTTGGTGGCAATAATTTTCCCTTCGGTACTGGCTATTTCGGTCATCTGGGCGCTGAGCTCGCCAATCAGTTGCGCCTGTTTCAGCCGTTGCTGCTCTTTTTCCTTATCAAATATTGGACTCAGGACATTCGCGGCATTATCGGTATCGCGACTTAAGTTCGCGACATCCTGCGTCTGGTGAACCTTATCCCGGATAATCAGGTTGCCCTCACTGACCGCAGCGTGCGTGGTGGTGCTGTCATGCCCCTGATTATGGGAACCCGTCAGCCCATTGACCGCCAGATTATTCAGGACCTGACCGGCAGTCGGTTGGCCGAGGCTGACGCCCGCACTTTGCTGTTCGACAGTAAAGTCTGCTTGATTTTGCATGTCCTTAAAGCCCAGCGTCCCGGTGTTCAGGGTGTTTTTGGCTTTATCGGCGGTACTTGCTATCACCGCGCCGTCCAGTTGGGTATGGTCACCGACGTTAACCTGATAGCCGCCTTTCCCCGCAAACAGTCCGGTCTGCTCCTGCACGCTGTCGTAGTTGCTGTGCAGTTTATTGCGGCTGGCATTGAGGCTCGCGGTACCGTTAGTGAGGGGACCCACGGTGGCACTGACGCCCGCGCTGGTATTCTGTTGTTTGCTGTCATAGCGCTGGCTGTCCTGCTCGCTGCTGAGGGTCAGATGACGTTTCACCCCGGCGGTCATCTGTTCGCCGCTGACTTGTGCCCCTTTCAGCGTGGTATCCCGGCCACTGTTCAGCCCGACGGTCTGTCCCGCCTGTAACGTGGTGTTAGTGTGACTGACGCCGTTGCCGTTTTCACGGCCGTTGCCCCGACTGACATTGGCCGAGACGTTCAGACCGGTGCCCCCCGGTCCCGCAGTCAGGCCCACGCCCAGCGAGCTGCCGTGGCTGCTGTTTTTGCCGGTAGTCTGCTCGGTGTTCTGGCTGGATGAAAGCTGAATATCCCGGCTGGCATTGAGTTGCAGGTCTTTACCCGCCTGTAACTGGCTGCCCTGAATACGGATATCGCCATTCTGGCCTGATGCGCCTTTGCCATCCCCTTTGGCGGTTATGGTGAGGTTATCCCCGGCCGTGAGACGGCTGCCCTGTTGAGTGGTCTGGCGGTGCTGCTGTTCTGAACGGGAGGATTGCCGACCATAAGACAGGCTCACCCCGGCCAGATTATTATTGCCTTTGTCGTCACTGCCCTGAGCCGCCGCCAGTCGGCCAGCCTGCGCCGCTTGCACTCCGCTGAGGGCGGCTTTAGTGTTTTGCAGGGCTTTCAGGCGCGGGTCACTTTCAGTGCGGGCGGCTCTGGCTGTTTGCACCGCGCTGTTGACGGCCCCGCCTGCTGTGCCACTCAGCGCCACGGTTAAGCCGCTCTGTTTTTGTTCGGTTTTTGTCGAGGTGTGATGGCGGTTTTCCACACTGGTGATATCGACCTGTTGACCGGCGAGCGTCAGGTCTTTACCGGCAATCACCTCACTGCCGTGAACCCGGAGTTGTTCTCCGGCGTTGAGGGCCACGTTACCCTGACTGCTGCCGACCGTGCTGCCTTTACTCAGCTGGCTGTCACTGTCGGTGGTGACTTTCTGGCTGGCTTTACCTAAGGTGAAGCCAATCCCCCCAGTCCCCATCAGGCCCGATTTTTTCTCCTGCCGCAAATGGGTTTCATCGTGCGCTTCGGCGGCGGTGGTGACGGAGAGCTGATGACCGGCGCTCAGGCTGACATCCTGCGTACCGGCGACATTGCTGCCGCTGATATTTAAGTCTTTACCGGCCTGGAGATTCACCTTATCGCCACTGAATGTGGTGCTCAGGGCCTGCCGGTCATGCACTTCGTCGTGGGTTTCCACTGACGACTTCAACAGCCAGCCTTTGCTGGTTTGCTTACTGTGCTCCACTAAGTCTGAGGACGCGGTACCGGTGGTCAGCGTCAGGTTATTGCCAGCCTGCGCCGTCAGTTGTTGACCGGCGTTGACGTGAGCGGCGGTGGCGTTCAAATCCTGCCCGGCTTGCAGGGTCACCTCACCGGCGCCGGTTATCTGGCTGCCGATATCCTGTTGCTGGGTCAGATGGCGATAGTTATCTTTCCCCCAATTCCCTTGCTCTGTGCGGCGCGTGCTTAAGGCGTCCAGCGTCAGGTCATGGCCTGCCGTTATCTCGGTGTGACTGTCTTTACCGGCATTCTTGACGTCACTGGCGGTTAATTGCACATTGTTGATGGCGCTCAGCGATAAGGCGCCGTTATCGTTCCGCACATAGATGCCTGCCGGACGGTCTAACCAACGGTTAGCCTCATCCCCGCGCACCGTCGATGCGCTGATGATATCGCGGCCTTTCAGGGTCACCCGGTCATCCCCCTGAATCCGGCCGCCCCGGTTGGTGAGCGTCTGTTGGGCCGTTAAATCCACTTTGCCGCCGCGAATAAAGCCGCTGTTGGTCAGGTTGTTGGCCGTCAGTTGGGTGACGTCACGCCCGCTGATGGTACCGCTGTTGGTGATATCGCCCTGACTGTTGAGCGCCACGGTATTCCCGGCGAGTAAACTGCCATCACTGCGCAGGTCGCCCTGACGGACGCGCGCATAAACCTGTGGCACGGTGACTACCTCAGTAGTGCCATCCGGTAAAGTCACGGTTTGGTGAGTCAGCCAGATAATGTCCGAGGTCAGCAGCGCCATCTGCGCCGGACTTAAGGCCACACCCGGCGTCAATTGTTGCTGTTTGCCAAAGGCAACGCCGGCATCCATCAACGCCTTAAACTGGGCTTCGTCGTTATTGTAGCCCGGCAGATAGCGCTGGCCGGTCAGTTGGGTGATTTGGTCGCGCACCAGCCGCTGTTCGTAGAACCCATCGCCCAGACGTTTGTGGACCAGCGCCGGGTCGTGCGTTAACTGTTGCCGCATGTAGTCCGAGCCCAGCCACGGTTTATACTGGGTAAATTTCGGGTCGGTCTCGACCAGATAGTGGCTGTCACTGCCCGGTTGCACGGTATACAGGCTGTTATTCGGCAAACGCGTATCGGGCGTCACCACGCGTATCACCGGGTCGACAGTTTGTCCTTTGACGGTCTCCGGGGGCAGGGACAGTTCAAACGGCTGACCGGGAGGCAATACCAGTGGCTGATTTTTGATACCGTTCACCGGTGTGACCGTCGTGGGGGCAGAATGTATCTGACCGGTTTGTCGGTCTGTCATCGTAATATCGGTGCCCTGTGGACGGGTATTCTCCTGCCAGGCCAGCGTTTTCAGGTCGAGGGTTTCTATTACGGGGGCCGGGTCATAATGGCTGCGGCTTTTCCCCTGTGAGGTTTTGGTCCCCCCGAACCCGAACTTTTTCTTTTTGGTTTTTTTAGCATACCAGTGGGTCTGACTGCCCGTATCGGTGGTAATCCGTTCTCCCTGAGTAGCAATATTGTGCAGTTCACCAATTTCACCACCGAGCGTGCCGCCAGCGACAATCTGGCTGTCGTGATTGGTGACCTGCGCACTGTTGAGCGTGATATTACCCCCGGCCAGCATTTTACCGGGGTCACTCTGTTTAACCTGAGTTTCCCTGACGGTGCGGGTGTACTGATATTCGTAAAAATCATTACTGCCGCTGCCGTCCGGCATGATGGCATCGTGCACGCCGTATTTATTGTGGCGGGAAGTGTCCACCTGTGACCACGTAACGGGTGGTCTGGCCGCTCAATACCGCGTCGTGATGGGGCGATTTTTCCGTTTCGACGACCTGAGTCACCAACCCGGCGTTGGTATTGTTAATCCGGTCAGCCTGAATCTTCAGGTTGTTCCCGGCTTCAATCGTCGCGGCGTGATTATTGAGTTCACCGGCTTGACCGGTGGCCGTCAGGGTATTATCCAACCGGCCGCCGATGTGCAGGTCGCCCACGCTGTAAATCTGGGCATGGTCACTGTTGTTCAGTGTGCCGGTGCCAATATCCAGCCGGTCACGCGCCGCAATCACCGCGGCTTTGCCGTTTTGTGCGGTGTTATTCAACGTGCCCGTCTGGAGGGCAAGTTGGTCACCGTAAATACGCCCGGTACCCATGTTGTTCAGGGTATTAGCCGTGAGGTGGGTCAGGCCGCCGTCAATCAGTCCGGTGTTGTTCAGCGTATCGTGGACCTGGATTTGTGTTTGTCCGGCGCTAATTTCACCGGAGGCGCTATTGGTGAGGTTGTGTGCATCAAGATGCAGCGTTTGACCGGCTTTTATCTGGCGGTCATTGATAAGATTGCCGGTCGTTTTCAGCGTCAGATTGCCATTGGCCGCAGTGTTGCCGGTATGGTGAAAATCCTCGGTTAAGGTGACCGCCATATCGCCCTGTGATAACAGTTGGCCGTCCCCACTCAGGCCATGTGCGTTAATCGTGGCCTGTTCCCCGGCAATCAGGGTGCCTTGCCGGTTGTTAATCACCAGAGACGTAGGACGGGTCTCGTCGTCTACGGTAAGCTGTTTGCCCGCGGAGATTAACCCCTCAGCATTCTCCAGCGTGTGACTCACCTGAGCTTGCAGGTGATTGGCCGCCCGTAAAGCGCCTTGGGTATTGTCCACCTGTTGAGCGTTGACCGTCAGGTTTTGCGCTTCCACTCCGTTATCAACCTGCGCTGTTTTCCGGTTAATCAAGCGAGCGGTGTTCAGGGTCAATTGCTGACCGCCACGGATAAGGCCGCCGGTGTTATCGGTTTGGGTGTCAACATTGAGTGTGGTGTCGCCCACCGCCTGCGCCTGCCCGTGACGATTATCGAGCTGGTGAGTATTCAGGGTTAAGGTGTCCGTAGATAACAATTTGCCGTCCCGGTTATCCAGCGCGGCGTGTCGGGTATCGATAGCCAACTGTCCGCCTTGAAGATGACCGTGGCGATTGTCCAGCGGGCCACTGGTGAGGGTCGTCTTGCCATCACCGAGAATATGGCCCTGCTGGTTATCCAGTAACTGCCCGTCAGTGTCCAGAGTCAGGGCGTCAGCGGATTGTAAGGTGCCCTCGCGGTTGGTCAGTTGTCGGCTGTGAATGTCCAGTCCGCCATTTCCGGCTATCTGGCCCTGAGTATTATCAAGCGCGGTGCTGGTCAGCGTGGTTTTGTCGTCCGCCGCGATTATCCCGCCGGTGTTATCGATGTCGCCAGTACGCAAAGTTAAGTGTCCGCCGCTTAATAACCGGCCCGTTTTTTGGTCGGCATCGCGGGTATTGGTGAGCTTCTGCCCGTGGGTATCAATGGACATCTCGCGGCCAGATTGTAACAGCCCCGCCGTGTTATCCAGTTCACCACTATTGACCTTCAGGGTGTCCTCGGCTATCACCTGTCCGGCGGTATTGGTGAAGGGATGGCCTGTGGTCTGGCTGTCAATGTCTTGCGCCAGCAATACGCCCTGCGTGTTATTCAGGGTCTGGCTGGTCGTGGTCAGTCGGGTTTTGGCTTCAAGATGACCGTTAACGTTTTGAATAGTTTTGCCCACGGTGAGGGTGGCGCTGTCCCCGGTGGCAACAATGCTCCCCTGATTATTATTCAGTTGGGAGGCACTGAGTCGGAACGCGTGGCCCGCTTCCAGCCGGCCCGACTGATTGTCCAGCGTGTCTTTGACCGCCAGTGTCAGCGAGCCTTTTTCGGCGGCCACGATGTTGCCGTGACGATTATTGACGGTTGTTGCTTTAAGGTTCAGGTTGCCGTTGCCTGCAAGGGTGCCGTGCTGGTTATCCAGCCTCCGGGTGGTGAGGGACAGCGTATCTTTGCCCTGTTGTTGCATCACACCGCCTTGATGGCTCAGGGTGTCGGCGTTGATGGTTATCTGCCCGGCCTGAGTTTCAGCGTGGTTGAGTTGCAGTTCACCGGCCTGTATCGTCAGGGCGCCATGGGTGAGCAGTTTGCCCTTATCACCCAGCCACCGTTGGGTATTGAGCGATAATTGCCCCTGACCGGCCAACTGCACCGTTCCCTGGTTGTTATCGGCCTGATGCGCGGTCAGATGCAGGTCCTCGCCCTGACTGGCAATAGTGCCCTGATGGTTATCGAGCTGGTCAGTAGTGAGCGTCAGCTTCCCCTGATTGAACACCATCCCTTCACGATTATTCAGGGTGCGGGTATGGAGCATCAGTTCACCGGTCCCGGTCTGGTTAATTTCTCCTTTCAGGTTAGAGATATCAGGCGTCGTCAGATGGATTGCCCGCGCCACTAACTGGCCGCCGTCGTTGTTAAACTGGCCCGGGGTTTTCGCGGTCAAACGGTCGGCATTGACGCTGGCACGAGCGGTATTGATGCCCGATTGACCGGCAGTCAGTTGAATCTGACCGGCTGCGGTCTGGCTGTCGCTCAGGTCAATCCGCTGACTGTGGATAGCCAGCGTATCGGCGGCCAGATTTTTGCCCTTAGCCTGAACGTGCTGCGCGGTCAGAGTCAATGAGCCGGGGCGGGTGGTGTTGCCGTTATCATCCAGCCCCGCAGCCCATACGCTGTCATGGCTGCTGTGTATCGTGTCGGCAGTAACGGTGGTATCGCCGCGGGCTTCCACCCGGCCCTGATTGCGCAGTGCTCCCTTGGTCTGTAAATTTACCGCCGATTGTGACAGCAATTTGCCCGTATTCGAGATACCCGAGGAAGCCGTTAATTGCAGGGCGTCACGGCCACTAATGGTGCCGCGGTTCTCTACCCAACCCTCAGCGGTGATATGGACCTCGCCGGCAGACGCGCCGATATTACCGGCATTATGCACGCCCACCCCCGTTTCGGTGCCTATCAGCCTGATTTTATGGGCATACATGCCGCCCAGCGCCGCCACATCCAGCGCAAACGCCGGGTGCTTTTCATCGTCAACCGATTTTTTCTCTATCTGCTGATGCGCCGCATCCACAATATTGCGCCCGGTGGTCACTTTCAGGTCTTGCGCGTGTAATTTGGCGTTAATCGCCACGGAGCGGGCGATAATATCGGTGTAACTTTGCTGTGTGCTGTCCATGCCGTGCCCGTCAATCCGCACGTCCCCCTGATTGACATCAAATCCTTTCAGCCGGCCTCTCTCCATCAGGGCTTGTCCGGTAGTGAGCGTGGTGCGATGTGAGTTAATGAACCCGCAACCGTTACAGGTGATACCCGCCGGGTTGGCAATAATCACCTCAGCTTTATGCCCGGCGACTTCAATCCAGCCATTGAGGTGACTGGGGTCACGACTGTTGACTTCGTTAAGAATAACGCTGGCGTCCCCTTTGGCTAACCACGGATTGCCCGCTACCATGCCGCCGAGTTGCGTCTGCGTAGCTTGATGGCTGTTATTGAGGATAACCCCCTGTTTATCCACGTCAAACTGACGGTAGGTATTGTGAGAAACGCCGTCGGCTCCGGGCGTCTGAATATTGACCTGCGGCGTGCCATTGGCGCTGTGGATAATCGTCGGTTGCTGACGGCCCGGTGCCTGCCCATCCGCCACGATGTTCGCCTGGGCGGTGAGCGAAATGCCGCCAAGGGCTAACACAAGACTGAATCGTAGCACGGTGAGTCGGCAACGACACGACAGTAGAGATGGGCGCCGGGTGCGACGTCCCGTTCGTCCCCGTCCGGCGCGTGCTATCTCTGCTACCACCATCCACATCTGGCGGGCCTGATTAAAGATAATACGATACAACTGCTTGTTCATGACGTTTGCTCCACTCACTCGCTACACACGGGCAGCGTTATTATTCTGAATCAGTACTGCCAATACAGGTTGAATCCGGCCGTGACGGGGGAAGTTTGGAAACCGGCGGGTTTGGACAGCGGGACACCAACAAACAGGTCGTAGCTCACCTTTTTCAGGCTGCCGCGCCAGCCCAGAGCGCTCCCCGCCAGGTGTTTTCCGAGCAGCGCGTCGCTGCCCCGGCCGCCCACTTCGCCATAATCCATTGCCAGATACAGCGACTGCCCGCGCAGCGGGGTTTGCCAGTCCAGTTCGTTGCGTCGTTGCGGCTGTACCAACCCCGATCAGCGGATAAGGTCAACTCGCCATCAAAGCCGCGTACCGTCCAGCGACCGCCAATCGAGAAGCGATCCTGGGGCGTCAATGGGCTGGCGCTTATCTGACGCAAATATTGGGTCTGATAAGAAAAGGGCTGAGAAAACAGCGTTAACGGCCCGGCAAGTGTCGCCGAGAACTGGGTGATTTTGGGTAAGGCGGTCCCTTCATTGCGGTACTCTTCCGGCGCCGGTTGCGCACCAAACCAGCGCATGCCTTGCTGGTAAGTCACCCGGGTATCCAGCGTCGCGCTGCCGATAAAGTGATGATGGGACAGCCCCAGCTTCCAGCCCGCAGTTTCCCGGCGCTGAACATCAACTTCGGTTTTATCAATAAAATTGCGCGAAGTCCGACGATAAATTTCACCGTTAAGCAGGGTTTTCTGGTCGGCATTACGGTGCAGCACCCGGCTAAGCTGGACCGCCAGGTTTTGACTTTTGCCCCGGTATTGGATCGCCTGATTCAGCCCGGCTATTGTCTGGGTATAATCGTAATGGCTGGCCGTCACGCTCGCCATCCAGTAACCGAAGGGCAGGGAGTAATAGAGCGTGTCATTTTGGCTGCCCTTCCCGGCAGACGAATGAATATCGCGCCCACCGGAGAGATAGAACAGGTCGCTGAGCGCCAGCGGATTATCCAGAAAGAAGGTGAGTCCGCCCTGATAACGTCCGGTGCTTTTGGAGCCGGTATCATCCAGATACGTGGCGACTCGCCAGTGCCGGGACTGACGCCAGTCCAGCACAATATCGCTCTCCCCCGGCTGCTCTGCCGGGACAATATTCATATCCGCCTGCACGGTGGGGAAACGTTGCAGATTTTCCAGTCCCTGCTCAATATCCCGTAAATCCAGTAATTTTCCTTCACGCGCGGGAAAGGGGGTTATCCGCTGGATATATTTCCCGCTGTCAGGGGTATAGCGGATATGCCGGATTTTTCCCGGTATCATCACCAGTTTTAAGGTTTGGGTACGCAAATCCTGACGAGGAACCAGAACCCGGCTGGTGACATAGCCGTGATTAATGAGCTGATCTTGCAATTGGGTTATCAGCCAGCTAATGCCTTTATCGCCCAGACAATGGTTTTCGCCCTGTTGAGCGACACGCCGAAACGGTAACCAGTGCGGGAAATTTTCGGTGCCTGCCAGTCTGACGTGGGTAATGGGAAAACACGGAGTTTCCACCGGAAAAGCAGATGATTCCCCCGTTTCCGGTACAGACAGGTGAACCTCCGCGGGCGGCGGGGCTAATTGCGCCTCCAGGGCTTGCTGACGGGCCTGTTGATGAATGAGTTGTTGATCTGCGATGTTGGCGGCTTGACTACCTGAGACTGCACTACAAAAAACCGTTAATACTACAATACTGCTTTTCATTGACTTTCTATTCCACAATGTCGAAACAGCATTAACCGCGAATTTAACTTAGCGATCAATATTTGGGATTGATTATCAACCGGGCAACTAAAATAGGGAGTTGGTCAAGATAGCAGCAAAAACAAGAGGTTATATGACAAGGCAAAAAACAGGCCAATGTGATTATTTTGTGACAGGATTGTATAAAAAACAGATTAATATTAATCATTTAATAATCAACATTAATAATTTCAAATTAATTTTATTGTTTTATTTTAATTATGTGATGAGCATCACATTTATGATGATTGATTTCAGCATTGAATTACTTGAACTGTGACAGTTATTTTTAATTTGTGATAAGTAATGACCTTTTCTGATTAGATTGGATGATGACTTTTAGCTCAGTTGGCAAAACAGGCGCTACGCTATTGCGGATTGGGAGATAATCATCAGAAGCAGGTGTTCGTAATTCATTCACAGAGTGGAAAAAATCATGAACCTTAAGGAGACAAAGATCGCTAGTGCGGATTTATGCCAGTCTTGCTTTGTGTCAACTGTTCGGCCTGTCATTTTGCTCACTTTTTGAAAGGCATAAATGATTATTCTATACAGTATGAAAAGCTTTCTTGACCTTGAAATGGACCTTGATTAATTTAAGGCAGTATTCGTTGTCGCGTAAGCGATCGTTAATGTTCCCGCAGTCTGAGAGGAACGCCTTCGGGTGACTGATCTCAATGCCATCATAGCCTGAGAGATGGCGTCTTCGGACGGCAAATCCGTTTATCCTTTGAAAACGGGTATCACTAACAATAGTGATGAAGGTGCAATTTCACAGACAGTTTTCTGACTTGCCAGTATCCTCAAACAACACCCTGCGGGTTGATTTTGCTTTCTACGCTTGCCTGGGTGGTTTCGTTCAGCAGTCTGGATGACTGTTGCCAGATTTGACAGGTTATTGGGTATCTTGCGGACAACGCATTGGGTCCAGAAGAAATGGGCGGCGTCACTTGTTGGCGTGATAACGAAAACCAAGTGACGCTGCCAGCGTACAACCTTCCAAACCACGTAATACAAGCTTTCCCCACGTCTTCTACCGTCTGATCGACACGTAGTACATCGGTCAGGATAGTTTGAAGACTGCCCACTTACCCTAACGTCTTGAGTGAAAAACAATCATGTTGACGTTTTATATTCAGAAGAAGGAGAACAATCGACTCGGTATTGATGGCGACGTCAGTGAAAACTGGCGTTGGAGGTAGTCTGACAACGGTCAGGACGGTGTAAACCGCGAACAGCTCAGAGAGCTGGGGTGCCTCGTAAGAACTCAACATTTCGCCACCCCGATGCACAGATATCAGTCGAGCTGCAGGAAGCGCAAATCAAACCGTGCCGTTGGGGTTGAGAGATGACATTCAGAATACCGTTTTGTATTGCTTGCCTCCGTCAGGTTACAAGCGGTGGTGTCGTGTGGGTTAAAAAGGAAATCGTTTGCATGTCAAAGTTGAGTAAACAGTTAGTCACATTGGCCCGTCAGGCTGGCGGCAGTTTTAAAACCGTTTCAGACAGAATGAAAATAGCCAAACGTCTGGCAGAAAGCATGGCGATATTAAATATTCAAATCCGTGATATTAAGAATATGAAAATGAATCATATTGAAAAATATATCGATAGCCGAAAGTCAGAGAATATTTCAAAGCGCACGTTACAAAATGAGATGGCGGCCGTTCGGGCGATATTCGCTATGGCGGGAAGATCTCAATTAGCTAACCCTCATCACGAACGGTTAAGTAATCATGCGCTCGGATTATCTGGCGCCAGCCGGGAGGGGACTAAGATGGCGATTTCGGATGAGCGTTATCACACGACGCTTGTTTTGGTCCGGGGGAAAGATGAAGGGGTAGCTGCGGCTATGCAACTTTCTCGTTATCTGGGACTGCGAACGGAAGAAGCGGTTCAGGCGGCAAAGTCATTAAGAACGTGGGAAAAAGCCTTATTGCGTGGGGATGAAAGAGTGAGGGTAGTGTTTGGTACAAAAGGAGGACGTCCCCGTGACACGACGGTGGTTGAGCGGGATAAAGTGATCCAGGCAGTCAGAACGGCAATAAAGTATGCCAATAAAAATCAGGGTCGTTTGATTGATAAACCGAATTTACATTCGGCCATTGATCGTTACCGGAATATCGTCAGGGAAGCGGGGTTAACCGGAAAGTCTTCGCCACACAGTTTGCGTTATGCTTATGCTGTTGAGGCCATAAGTTATCATTTGTCGAAAGGATTCAGTCGAAAAGAAGCGGAAGCGATGGTTTCAATGGATTTAGGGCATGGGGATGGACGCGGGCATTATGTTGCCCGTGTCTACAATAAATAGCACGGTGACGATTAATCGGTTTTTGAATTTAACTTGAATCGAAACCGCCCCGGGCTTAATATCAGGGCGTTAATTTGTTGTTTTCGGACAACGGCCAATGTCAGATGAGTCTGAGACTGACGCCTTTGGGTGACTTGTCATAAAACCATTGTAACCTGAGAGATGGTGCCTTTTGGCGGTACACCCGTTTATCCTTTGAAAACGGGTATCACTGATTACAGTGATGAAGGTGCATTTTTAGTAACACACGGTGGTCGGCTGGCCATCTGATGATCTCACCGTCGAGGGACAGGGTGAAGCCTGTTGTCTCTCTCATATCAACCACCTCCTGATGGGGAATACCTTTCCCTGAGGGATGAGGTTATTCCTCATTTTTTATATTTGAGGAAATATTATGCAAACTTTATCGTTATTCACTGAAATATCGGTGCAAGCTGTCCGGTTTGAAGCGCTGATTGGGCGTAAAGTTAAGTCGGGGAAATTGCCCCGGCTAGCGATACTGTTCAGGCATCCTGACAGGGATTGACCTGACGGATTTATTCACTTTGTATGATGTTCGTGATGAACATCTTCCTTACATTTCCCGGGGCTTGTCCCCGTCAAGGGCGGGCTCCCGGTAACAGGAGTGGTTAATGCCTGCTTTTCACCCCACCACTGATACGACAGCCTTGTCGGCTTCAGAGAGGTTAACACCGAAACAACGTTCACTTATCCGCGATTTGATCCGTGATGAGTGTGACTACCGAGATCGTGACGCACTTCTTAAACTTTTGGGCATGATAACGCTGTTCAAAATTGCAGGGATCCTGACGTTAGGTGTGCTGTTGCTGGTTTTCCAGTTGTTATGGGGATAAAGGAAACGAACGATGTTAATGATCTTTGTGACAGTACTTTGGAGCATTATTCGTTGGATTTCGCTGTCGTTTTACCATGTTATGTCCTGGCTGTTACGCCGAAGACAGGTGAGACTGCCGGTGACTCATATGACCCAGGCACGGAGACACACGGTGTATGCCGGTAAATGGCAACTTTCTGATGACGCGAAGTCGTGCGGGAGACCGGTTGTGGTCAGAGATAGACACAGCTACAAACCAGGTGTGGAGTTGCTGTATTTCGGTGAGGAGAGTCCGGAACCGTTTTATGGCGAGCGGTACCTTATCGACGAAACGGAAGCGGTGGATTCGGCGCAACAGATGCTCACGCGTCTGCTGAGACAGCGTAGTTTGTTGAAGGCTTATGATGAGGCCGCATAATGGTCAATGAGACGTTGACTGCCGTTACCCGGGCGGTGATGCCGGCTGTGGCGATTGAAGAGCAAGTCTGGCTGCGAATGGTAAGTTATCCGTCTGCGCCGGAATGTGAAACAGAGCGGTTTCATCAACTGATTTACCAGGCATTCAAAGCCTGGTCGGCAGCCAAGCCGGGAACGTGTGAGGTGACGTTTGGTTTTTTCTGTTTGCCGCATGACGGCGACATGAAGACCCCCTTATGGCAAGCGCTGCGGCTTAAACATGAATCTGATCGGTTGCTGATTGCGTTGGACGCCTAATTTATTGATCACCCTGACGGGGAAACCCGTGAGGGTTAACTCCGTCAGTCATTTTTTTACAACAGGAGTTAACCCTATGAGTACAATGACGACGAAAGAACACATTCTGAAACCGTCTCAGTCTCTGTCAGTGCAGGCGCTGACTGAGCCGGAGATATTCAAAAAAACCCGTAGCCGGTTTAATCAGTGGCTGCAGGCGCAATTCGACAATCACTATCACACGCTGAGAAATCATGGTTACCGCTGTTTTCTTGCTCGCCATCATCCGACCGAGCTTGAGCGTTACGATGAGGCCTGTGAAGCCTTACGGCGTGAGGAATTTCACCGGTTCAGTGAGTTGCAGACGCTGGGGCTGTTCCTGTATCAACAGGTTCAGCTAAAGGAGAAAAAACTCAGGCAGCGTCGTCGCTGGCTGTTGACCGGGATAGCATTGACGTCGCTGGTGACAGGCGTGTGTTTGATGCTTCATGCTTACGAAGTTGACTTGTCAGCAGCTTATCACTGGCTGACCGCGTTACCGGCCAAAATAGCTCATTATTTCATGCGCTAATTATTTATCCCCCGGGGAGAGACGACTCCCTGTGGAAGGGTCTCTTCCTTAATTTTAGACAGGAAAGATGATGACCCTTTCTTACCTACCGGATGATATCTGCCGGTTAATAACCCGACGTCTTACAGACAGCCTGGAAAGTGGATGGACGCCCTGGCAGCAGCCCTGGCAAGCGGCCAGTGAGTACGGTTTGCCGCAGCATGCACTGACCGGACAACCGTTTAGCGGTATCAATGTGCTGTTGCTCTGGCAAACTATGTTGCAGCGGCAGTTGATATCTAACCGCTGGTTAACCGGTGATGAGTTAAGAGCGTTAGGCGGATGGGTGGTCAACGGTGAAAAACCGACAACCATCGTCCGTTACCGGCCTTCAATGTCGCTGATACGTGTCATTAATCTGGAACAATGTGAAGGACTGCCGACAGAACTTCAACCCGGTTGTCCTTTACCTCCCCGTCCGGCTCCCGGTTTTACTGCTGTTCAGCAACTGGTGACGGCCAGTGGGATCCCGGTGGTTCATCGGTCGGGCATCATACCCGTTTACCGACCATGGCATGATCGTATTGAGCTGCCCGTCCGGCAGGACTACGTTGAAGATGCACAATACTGGCATGACTTGTTGCATCAACTGGTGTGTGCCACTGGCCATCCGTCCCGGTTAAACCGCTTTGGCCTGACAGCCCGAAGTCAGTGGGATGAAGCTCGGGAGCAAGGGGTGACAGCCCTGGGATCGGCGTTTGTGGCTGTACTGACCGGTGTGCGGGGTAACCCGGTATATCCGGATAGTGTGGCACCCTGGGTGCAGACTTTGGGTTCAGATCCATGGTGGTTGTTTCAGGTGGCTAATGATGCCCGTCGTGCTATGGATTATTTGCAGCGCCGAAGACAACAGTTACCAACCCGTGTAGGGTTGTGGCAACAGATGGCGACCGTACTGCTTAGCGAACATTATGGCCTGCCGCTGGATGACACGATGTTGGGATGTGATGCAGTCGTTCAGCGTCATATCGACGGTGGTATCACGCCGCTCATGGCTATCAGTGCATTGGCACGAATATACGAGTGGGACCGGTGTGATCAGTCCGAAGGGCGGTTATTCCCGGAAGAATTGGGGCCGGCCAGTGAGGCACTGGCCTTGTTCTCCAGCCAGCCATCGTGTCTGAACTATTATCGGGTACCGGTCACAGAACAGGCTGATACCGATGAACCGGATACGTTATTACAATCTGAGCGGTTGTCACCGCCGGTGGCGTCTGAGACGGACAGTGAGGATGAAGATAATGACCCTTATTCTCCTGACGATAATGTGGTGGCGCTACCTTTGGCGGCGACTTACCGGGAACCGAATCCACATAAGCAGGCGTTTATCAGACTGTTTAACCAGATTGCCCCGCATGAAAATCGCTGGCAGGTGTTCTGTGATTTTGTGCATATGGCCGCCTGTTCATTGTATAACGCGCTGTTGCAAAATGAGGAATTTGAAGCGGACTATATGCAGCGGGTTAAACGTTATTCCCGTGAAGATGCATTCCGGCTGAGTCGTTTGCTGAGTGAAGTTATTATGGGTCTGGAGTATGAGGTCGGTGATTTTCTGGGGTCTATTTTTATGGCGCTGGAATTAGGTAATGACCAGTCTGGTCAGTATCTTACGCCGTTTCCTGTCAGCCATATGATGGCCAAATTACAGCTGGCTGACGGTTTGCCAATGCTGAAATCCGGTGAGCGTGAATATATCACGGTGTCTGACCCGGCTTGTGGTGCCGGCGGGATGATTATTGCGATGCATCAGGCTATGCTGGAAGCGGGGTTTAATCCTCAGCAGCAGATGCTGGCGTTTTGTGTCGATATCGACCCGGTTGCCGCGATGATGACGTATATCCAGCTGTCGTTGCTGGGTGTCCCGGCCGTGGTCACGGTGGGCGATTCACTCACTCATGTCATGTCTCAGCAAATGGTGACGCCAATGTACCATTTAGGCTTCTGGCAGTTCAAACGTCAGCGTCAGGAAGCTGAAAACGAAATAGCGATGCGCAAGGCTGGCTGACACACATCTTTAATTCAAGTCACCATTGGGTGGCCTCACATTAACCCGATAGGGGATATCCCCTACAGGGGGAACCCCGTCAATCACGAGATTTCCCTTATGTCTTTATTACGTTTTTATATCCGGCATCAATTCGTCGAACGAATGGGGCTGGCGCTGAATGACAATGCTATTTTCTGTCTGTTTCATGAGTGCCAGGGAGACTACGTCAATACCCATGTAAAGTTTACCAAAGAGTTACTTTTGCCTGTCATGACTCATCTTTTGGACAGTTTGTCTGAGGAGCCGGCAAACCGGGCCAGATGCAGAAATAGTGAACGTATCCTGACGTTATGGATACGGGGAATGGATGCGATATCTCATGTTTATCAGGATCCGAGGCTGATGCCTTATACCCATCCGGAAAGCAGTGGTCGTGTGGATACCCTTATCAGACCTGACACAGCCGTTTTGCTGAATATGCCGGCGGAGGAGTTTCTCCGTCTGACGGCGCAGGATAACCTGCCGGAAGATGAGCAAATTGGGCTGGAACAGTTCAGCAAAACGCAAAAATACTGGACACATTTTATGGACTATCTGGATAAGCGGTTGACAGAAACGTGTCTGTATTGTTTTGAACGTTTGGGTCAATTTCTGCGTCACTTACAGGTTGAACCCCGTTTAATACGGCGTTTTTCCTCCGCTATCGGTTACATCGATGTATTCATGGGGCCACAGGATTTGCACAATATTGATGCAGAGGAATTTGAGTCAGGGTATCTCGAAGAGTATATCGATGCGGTCTCTGATGGACTGATGACACCCGTCCAGTTCCAGGTTGATGTGGTATACAAAAATGATCGTGTGATAGAGAGTTTTCGATCAGATATAGACATTGAAGATGTTAACAACCCAACACTCAGAGATTATCGGGAGGTGATGGATGAGGCAATCACATGGGTACATGAGCAGTTTGTGCGGAAAACCCACCCGGAGAGTACCATTGCCCCCATACGAAAGTTAGCGGCTTGATTGAAAGTTAATCCTGACTGCGGGTACGCCGGTGGTTATTTTTCACCCTGACGGGCGTTATTTCCCGTCAGGGGATAACGCCCGTTTTTATTTTGGCGTGTTACCGATGAAAAAGATTAAAACCAAAACAGCCCCAAAAACTGTCTGCAAGAACAAAGCCGCCCGTCGTCATGGCAGGCGTTTCCAGCCTGATTTATACCGGGTGATGACGGGCAGGATTATCGCGGCGTTTGGAAAAAGAAGGCGCCCTGATGTACAGGCCACAAAATTGTGGAGACCGGCTGTCCGGCTATAAATAACTGGGATGGGTCTATCCGAAAGCCGGATAGCCTTTTTTCACATCGCTGAACTTATCACCTGCCTGTGGGGTCATTGCCTTCACCAGGTAGGCCCTGTTTCAGGTAAAAAAAGAGGATTTTTTACTATGCCGAAGTGTTACGCCAATCGTTTGCATATCACGGGTCAACCTGACCAACTGGATGCGCTGCAACAATGGGCATTGGGAGATAAAACTCCCTATTACGGGCAGGCTATCCATCAAAGTATTAAGCTGTTTGTTGCGGGCTGTGCCGGTCTCTTGCAACCCACTGAAACGACAGATTACTCACTTTATCCGGCGCTGGTAGCGAAAGGAACAGGGGTAGACTCACCGGAAAACCGGGCGTTTGAGCACTGGCTGACCTTGTTAGAAGAGAATGTGGCGCTTGATGAAGTCACCAGCCAACAGATTGACAGGCTATACCAACAAAGTGGTCTGGCCGCGCGAAAATGGGAGACGTTGCTCCCGGCAGCGCAGGAAACCATCATCGCGTTGTTTAACCAAAAGTCCTGCGACTGGTTCGGTCTGGTTGGCTGGAACGCAGAACGTGACACGGAAATGCTGTGGTCTCATCTTGATGACAGGCTGACAGAGACAGTTCCGGGTGACTTGTTTCTGCTGATACCGACCCGTCTTGCGAGTGAAATCAATGGATTTTGCGGTGGATTGTTAAGGGATCACGAAACGACTCATGAGTTGTATTTCCGATTGTACGATATGGCACGCCCGCGAGGTTATGACATAGCCTGGAAGTACAATGATGATGGTAGTCTGACCGGGAATTTTGATACAGCACCCTGGGAGCCATGGTATGAAAAAATCATGGTGCCTTTATCCCGGCAATATCACTGCCATATTACCCATTATTTTGAGGATGTCTGTGGCTTTTGTGGTTACGACAAATACCAGAATGGGCAGTGGGAAGCTGGCAGCTTTGATGAACTGGAATTTGGTGAGGAAGACGGTATCCGTAAAGTGATCGGGCCGGCCTACATTCTCGGCAATATTTCATATGACGGATGTGAGTGCGCTGACAATGTTATCCCGCAGGGAAATTCCTTGTGGTGAATTGACATAAAAAACAGGTTCAGGTTTACCTGAGCGTCTGATAACGCTACTGCCGGCGGATATGACGTCGGCGATTTACCCATTGGGGGAATATGTCCTCTGAGGGGGCGTGTTCCCCCCTTTTCTCAGGAACACGTTTTGTCTGTATTGATTAATCACAAAAAAGCGTTTATGGCTTTATTGAATGAAACAGCGCGTTATCATCAGCGCGACCGGGTATTTGGTGATTTTGTGCAGTGTGCGGCAATCAGTCTGCATAATGCTGTTTGCCCGGACAGTGAGCTGGAGCAACAGTATTTGCAAATCATAAAACATTATAAACCGGAAGATGTGACGCGGTTGTCTCAACTGCTTTTGCATGTCATAACGGTATTGGAACGTGAACCCCACGATTTTCTTGGCGGCATTTTCATGGAGATGAATTTGGGTAGCAAGCACCTGAAACAATTCTTCACACCCTGGCATATTAGCCGGGTGATGGCAAACATGCAATTGAGTGACCTGCGACAATTTTTAGAGAAACACCCCTTTTTCACCTTGTACGAGCCTGCCTGTGGCGCGGGTTGTATGGTTATTGCGGTGGCGGAAGAATTGAAAACCTCAGGCTATGTCCCTGCCCGGCATATGTGGGTATCCTGCGTTGATATGGACGTCATAGCCGCTTCCATGGCGTATATCCAGCTTTCTCTGTTGGGGATACCCGGGGAGGTGGTGGTAGGTAATGCGCTGACAAATGAACGTCATCAGGTCATGTATACCCCGGTACACTGGCTGGAAAACTGGCCGTGTCGTCTCAGGAAAAATCGTAAGCAGTATGAGGTGCAAACGGTTTGAGACACTGAATTAAGCTAATTCCGGCTCTTGAGCCGGAGTTTTTATCCAACAGGACGGAGATGAAAAGTAAATCGATTGAGGTTATTTTGTTCATCGCTGACACTTTTGGTTTGAATCAATAGTGCTTCCCAGATGCACCGGACACACTCTATTTTCCTCTTTAACCCTTTCTTGCATGATCCATTTTTGAATAAAATTCTTGCTTTTTGTATTTATCATGACTGATTCAACGAAAGAACCGGATACATGCTTCGTTTACCCGTGATTGAATTGGAAACATTTGAATCATTGCGTGCGGTTTTCATTGATTAATTTTTATTCCCGGAAAAGAGTTTTGCCTTGTCCCTGTCAGAGGATGTATTAGGGTTTTGGGAAAAAAGGGGGAGATTAATCGTGTTGAAAAAAATTAACATCCTGCTGGCGGGAATATCCGCAGGAAAAAAGTTACTTCCACAACCCACCGCCATCCCAGAAACGGTCAAAGCAGGCTACTTTTGGCCGTCTGAATCCAGGCTCCTGCTGGAGACTGCCCGGCGACGGCAGTGTTTACAGTCTCTGTGGGACAATAGCACATTACCTAAAACACACTATCAGGCGCTGTGGCTGGCCCCGTTACATGAGTGTGTTGCATTGATGCAACAACTTCCGGCAGCACCGCAGGGACCTTATGCCCATCAGGGCGGCTTGATTGATGTGACTCTGCAATGTACTGCGTTTGCGGTACGTCTGGCGAAAGGGCAGATGTTACCGCCGGGGGTGATCCCTGAAACGCAGGCAGAACAAAATGAGAGATGGAACACGGTGGTGTTTTACGCTGCGTTATTTCATTTTTTACCTATTTTAGCCCAGTTTGACGGGGAACTGGACGAAGGGCAACCCTGGTATCCTGGGTTGGCTGTGCCGCAGATGCCGTATCGTTTCCGGTTCAAAACTCCCCCAGTGGAGACGAGGGTTGCCTGTCATTTCGGGGGGTTACTTGCCGGGCGGTTGTTGCCGGCTAAGGCGTTGACCTGGCTGGCGTCTATACCTGATGCCTTCTCTTCGCTGTTTTGTCTTCTCTCTGGTGAGATGAAGGAAGATGACGCGATAGGTCAGATAATCACAGAAGCCCTGAGTCAAGCCGGGGCGCCGGCAATATTCTCTGTCTCGGTTGCATCACCGCAAATTATTGCCTCAAAAAGTCCTGATGTTTCTGCTACGCCTTTATCAACCGCAATGGACAGTGTTCGGCCCTCTCAGAGACGGCAGGAAGATAACACGATGACTGAAATTGTTTCATCAGCCGTAAGGTCTGTTGATGAGATCCCTTCTACTGTCATGACCGTCACGTCGGAGAAGGGGATGCCGCCGGATGGGAGCACGCAACAGCTATTGTCACTAATGGGGATGAATGTCGCGGGCACGGTGACAGAACAGATTATGGCGAGTGAAGCAGAAATCGTACCGCCATACACGCCGGTGCCTTCACAACACGCGGTTCAGACAACATTGCAGCACGAAAATGCGATTGAGACACCCTGTATTGGCGAGCAATTCTGGGACTGGTTGTCCGCTGGCTTAATGCAGGGTGTGATAACCATTAATACGCCGAAAGCCCGGATACATCTGGTCAGTGGTTTTGTGTTTGTGAGTGCGCCGGCCATTTTCTTCCAGTTTCTCAGTGAGAAGCAGCAGGCGGATGGCAAAGAGGTTAACCAAAAATGGAAACGGGTACAAACTGCATTCGAGCGGCTGGGACGACATCGAGTCAGTCGTGGAAAGTGTTTTTGTTGCTGTCATCTTTATGATTCGGCTGATCGGACTGGCTCCTATCAACGTGTTCATGGCTACTTAATCAAAAACACGTGGCTTTATCGTGGCCGTTCTGTACCGGAAGATAGCCCTTTTCTCATGATTTCATGAGAAAGCATCTTTAATAACAATATGTTATTTTCTGCGCCCCGCAATGGGTTTTTAAATTGATGAAGTGAGGAAGTAGAGATGGACAGTATGACCTGGGATAACCTGCTGGATGAGTATTTTTTTGCCAGAATTTTGCGGCCGGATACGGAGTCAAGTTATCGCAAGGTGGTGAATACCTTCCAGGTGTTTGCAGGTGCAGACAATCGGCCTGCGCAAGTGACCCGACAGCAGGTCCTGGCATGGCGCAGATATGTGTTGCATCAGCGCGGACTGAAAGGTGTGACCTGGAACAGTAAGATTACGCATATGCGGGCGGTGTTTAATTTGGCGATAGAAGAAAAAATACTGCCCCAAACGGAAAACCCATTTAATGGTGTAAAGGTCAATGCGAACAAAAATAAAAAGAAAACATTGACCAAAAAACAATTGACAGCTTTGTATCTCACGATGGGGCAATTTGAAGAGCGGGAGCGACGGGCAGGGGATAACCATCGTGCCCGCTGTGCATTATATCCGACCGGGTACTGGCTGACGGTACTGGATACGTTGCGTTATACCGGGATGCGGCAAAATCAACTATTACATATCCGGCTGGGGGATGTTGATCTGAATGAGCGCCGGATTATTCTTTGCTCCGAGGGGAGTAAAAACCATTATGAACACCAGGTGCCGGTGGTGAAATGGTTGTATCCTCGACTGGAGATTTTGCTGGAGCGTGCCCGGGCCGCTGGGGCAAAACTGAATGATCCCCTGTTCTGTGTGAATTATTTTACCGCCAAAACAGACAGAGGAAATGAAACCGACCCGCTACAGACGATAAAATCATTCTTTCGGCGCTTGTCAAAGGAGTGTGGATTTGATGTGGGCCCACACCGTTTCCGGCATACTCTGGCAACTGAACTGATGAAAGCGCCTGATCGTAATTTGCAAATGGTACGCGGATTATTGGGACACCGCAGTATTGCCACGACGATGGAATATATTGATATCAATCTGGATATTGCCGGGCGTGCGCTGGAGCGCGAATTAATGCTGTATATTGATGTTGAGCCAGAGAGAGGCGAAATGTTAATCAGATAAAACAAAATCTCTTCGCTGTTGCCTGGACTTGTTTTTTCTGTACAAATTCCCTGTTGCAAGATAGGGAATTTTTTTGAGCTGATACAATCACTCATAATTAACTTTCTTCTGATCAATGAGGAAAGTTGAGTAACCAACATACAACATCGTGTTAATTAATTCATTGATTTTGGTTTGGATGGCTTGACAGCTGCAATAGAACTTGTAAGTATTGCATTCCAGCACAAAATGGACGCCTAAATTCTTAAGCATCCTAGCTTGGTAACCCTTATGTTCAGTTCAATATCGAAATACTGAAAAGCTAAACTAACCACAGTTATACATTCGGGTTCTTGTATTGGTCGCCCGTTAAGTTTTTATCTCCCAACAAGCGCACTTTGAATTGGTGCCCGGAGGCGGAATCGAACCACCGACACGAGGATTTTCAATCCTCTGCTCTACCGACTGAGCTATCCGGGCAACGGGGCGCATTAAACCGTATTCGGTAGAACCCGTCAATATATTTCTTTTGAAATAGTGATTTGTGCTCTGAAATTACTCGATTAGTTAAAAGTATAGGCAAAAAATAACGAAGAGTAGAAAAATTGCTCTCCGTTATTATGTTATCGCTCTGGCGTTTTAATGATGGTAGTTTTTCTGGGCAGTATTGACTTTCATCAAGTAGCGGCGTGATTCTGCCGATGGGTGTTTAGTTGTCAGGGTTTCATAAATATCACCCGGTGCCATTCCATTGATGATTTGAGCCGCTTTCTTTTTATCGCTGGAGAATACCCGTAATACACTGCCTGCGCCGCCATTGTAAGCTGTTATCACCGCATAACGGCGGGAGGTGGTGTTAGTGATGCCACCCAGATAACTGTTTTGTAATATCGATAAGTATGCCGCGCCGGCATCAATATTATTTTCTGGATCAAACAGATAACTACGGCTTGGTTGTCCTGATTTGCCTTTCATCTTAAAGACATCACGGCCAGCGGTATGTTGTACAACCTGCATCAGTCCAAGTGCATCAGAGCGGCTGACTGCATAGGGGTTAAAACTGGATTCTATTTGCATAATTGCCAGAATTAGGGATTCATCCACACCGTATTTAATGGAAGCCTGACGAACCAATGGCAAATATTTATGAGCGCGTTTATCCAAATGGTTTGGTACCAGTTGCATTGTGACAGACCAGATAACATGTAAACCAGATTGGCGTTTTTGTAATTTATTCGCCAGCAGATAATCTGCAAAATGTGCAGCCCGCCATTCCCAACGAATCGGCTGACCGTTATTGTCCATAACCTGTCCGTAAAGGAAGGGTTCTTTACTGATCTGAATGTCGTTAATATCAGAATAGAGATCGACAGAACCTGGATCATCACCCATTAATAAGGTGGTGATAATGGCCTTGCGCAAATATGTTGTGGGGTCTGTTGGCGAAATTGTCTCAATAGTGATCGTTCCGGCCTCAAAGTTGATATGGCTGCGGGTCTGGTATTGATCGGTATATTTGACGTAATCTTTTGGGCCCGCAATTAATACTTCGTGCAACCCCCAAATGTTTTCAATGTCGTGGGCAAATTGGCCCATCAAAATATCAAAGCCATTAGTATCTTTTATATATTCTTCGTTGTATTTGGTATCTTTAGTATTGGTACAGGAAACGAGCAGTGGGGCAATAACAAACAGCGCTAACAGTTTTTTCATCTTACATTTGCCATTTGGTGTTGAATACAACATCAGAGCCAGCGGCTCTGATGAAAGCTGAATATTATTTCTCTGGTGGGGTATATCCATCAATTTGAATATCATGGCCTTCGAACAGAAATTTAACCATTTCCTGTTCAAGCAATTTACGATCTTCCGGATTCATGGTGCTCAGTTTTTTCTCATTGATCAGCATGGTTTGTTTACTCATCCACTGTCCCCACGCTGTTTTGGAAATTTCATTGAAAATGCGTTTGCCCAACTCTCCAGGATAAAGTTGAAAATCCAGCCCCTCGGCTTCACGTTGTAAGAAAGTACAAAAAACAGTTCTGCTCATAATAAATCCTCAAAATAGCGGGTATGGGATTCAGCTCAGTTGTTGTAACAGATATTCAACTGGTGCTGCCAGCCCAACAGTCGCGGGTTGCTGTAAGTTATACCAAAGTCCTTTATTTTCATCCATGCAGGTGGCAAAAGATAAAATATTTATTTTTATCGGCACAATATCCAGATGAAAATGGCTAAAGGTGTGGCGGAATGCAGTTAGTTGCTCATGTTTGCTGTGAGAAATACCGGATTGTTCCAGCCAGCTATTTAGCAAATCCAAGCTTTCGAACTGAGGAAACGCGAATAATCCTCCCCAGATCCCCGTTGGTGGGCGCTGTTCCAGCCAGACCGTGTTGTCATTTTGCATTAGCAGGAAGTAAGCTGTTTTCTCAGGAATGCTTTGCTTAGGTTTTTTACCCGGGTATTTTGTCCAGCTATGGTTCGCATAGGCGATACACCCCTGATTTAATGGGCAGATTTCACATTTTGGCTTGCTGCGGGTGCAAACCATTGCCCCTAAATCCATCATTGCCTGATTAAAATACTCTACCTCTTTTGCTGGCGTTACATTGGTGCTGATTTGCCAGAGGTGACTTTCAACCTCTTTTTTACCCGGCCAACCGTCTACTGCGTAACAGCGGGCCAGTACTCGCTTAACATTGCCATCAAGAATTGAGAAATGTTTACCCTGAGAAAGCGAAAGGATTGCACCGGCGGTTGAACGGCCGACGCCAGGCAGGGCAACAACATCATCAAATGTTGTTGGGAATTCATCATGATGCCGTTCCACAATCTGTTGCGCTGCTTTATGCAAATTACGGGCACGGGCGTAGTAACCAAGACCGGTCCATAAATGAAGAACTTCATCAAGCGGTGCGGCGGCAAGTGAAGCTACATCAGGAAATCGTGAAATAAAACGCTGAAAATAGGGAATGACTGTCGCAACTTGGGTTTGTTGCAACATCACTTCTGAAAGCCAGACGTGATAAGACGTCTTTTCCAGTTGCCAAGGCAGGGTTTTACGACCGTAACGATGGTACCAATCCAGTACCACTTCGGAGAATTGCTTTGCTTCCATCATTGGGATAATTATCTTTAGGGAAAAATCAGTGTTTCGTGAACAGGATTGCAACATAGTGTTACCTCGCTGTAAACCGGAACTTTGTTTTCGCGGTACTGAGCAATCTGGGATTAAAATTGTACTTGTCACTATTGGACTTGCTAAAATCGCCCATCTTTGGATAATGCGCTCTCTTAGGTGGTTTGCCGGTAAAGCAGCCATAAGCGCCTGAATAAATGCCTTTAAAACTGACAGAAATATCATGATAAATAACGTAATTTCGCCGAAATTTGATGAAAATGGCAGGCCATTGCGCCGTGTTAGAAGTTTTGTTCGTCGTCAAGGCCGGTTAACTCATCGTCAGCAACAAGCACTTGATGATCTCTGGCCAAAAATGGGTGTTGAATATCAGGCGGAAAAACTGGATATGGAGGCACTTTTTGGGCGTGAAGCCCCCATTGTACTGGAAATTGGTTTTGGCATGGGAGCATCACTTGTCACTATGGCAAGCCAGAATCCCGAAAAAAACTTTCTTGGGATTGAAGTTCATGTACCTGGTGTCGGTGCTTGCCTGGCTTCTGCTGAAGGTGAAAATATCAGTAACTTGCGGGTGATGTGTCATGACGCAATTGAAGTGCTGGAGAATATGATCCCGGAGAACAGTTTGGAAATGGTACAGCTTTTCTTTCCAGATCCGTGGCATAAAGCGCGTCATAATAAACGCAGGATTGTCCAGCCGCCATTTGCTGAATTGATAAAAAGCAAGTTGAAAGTGGGTGGTGTATTCCATATGGCGACTGATTGGCAGCCATATGCTGAACATATGTTGGGAGTGATGAATGGCGTGGATAATTACCTTAATTTGTCTGAGAATGGTGATTATGTGCTGCGTCCATCTTCACGCCCGGTAACGAAATTTGAATTGCGCGGTCAGCGGTTGGGGCATGGCGTGTGGGACATCATGTTTAAGAGGGTTAAGTAATGGCTAAAAACCGCAGTCGTCGTTTGCGTAAAAAGATGCACATTGATGAATTCAAAGAAATGGGCTTTTCTGTTAAGTGGAGCTTTCCGCCTAATACACCTATAGATGTTATTGACAGCACTGTTGATGCATTTATTGATGAGCTGATTGAATCGAATGGTTTAGCACTGGATGCCAGTGGTTACCTGCATTGGGAAGGTTTAATCTGCCTGCAAAAAATTGGTATGTGTACAGAAGAACACCGCCAATTGGTTGAGAAATGGCTGAAGGATCGCGGTATGGAAGATGTCATGACCTCTGAATTGTTTGATGTTTGGTGGGATTGAGTAACATATCGCTGTAAAATAGCCTGAGTGAATAACAACAGGGGTGCCTATTAATAAGTGCCCCTGTCTGGAGTAAAATCAGTGAGTACAACGTTCTCTAACACGTTATTGTCGGATATTTTGCGACAAGTTCGCCCCCTGATTGGTCAAGGGAAAGTCGCAAATTATATTCCTGCACTGGCGGAAGTTCCCGCTGATAACCTGGCAATAGCTATCTGCACCATCGATGGGCAGATATTTCATGCCGGAGATGCTGAAAAGCGTTTTTCGATTCAGTCTATTTCTAAGATATTGAGCCTGACCTTAGCGATGACACGTTATCAGGAACAGGAAATCTGGCAGCGGGTCGGACAGGAGCCTTCAGGTCAGCCATTTAATTCATTAGTTCAGTTGGAACTGGAAAAAGGTAAACCCCGCAACCCTTTTATTAACGCGGGTGCGTTAATTGTGAGTGACATGTTGCAGTCTCGGTTGAGCGCACCTAAGCAGCGCATGCTGGAATTTGTGCGTAAATTGTCAGGGTGTCCTGATATCTATTACGATAATAAAGTTGTGCGTTCTGAAATGGAACATTCTCACCGAAATGCGGCGATTGCTTATCTGATGAAATCCTTCGGTAATTTCGATAACGATGTGCTTGCTGTACTGCAAACTTATTTCCATTATTGTGCTTTGAAAATGAACTGTATTGAACTTGCCAGGTGTTTCGTTTATTTGGCTAATCAGGGAAGCACAATAGGTTCTGAACAGCAGATCTTGAGCCCGCGTCAGGCACGACAGATTAATGCGCTGATGATGACTTGTGGTATGTATGATGGTTCAGGTGAATTTGCATTCAGAATTGGTATGCCGGGAAAATCTGGCGTTGGCGGTGGGATCGTGTGTGTCGTGCCGGGAGAATTGACGGTTGCTGTCTGGTCACCAGAATTGGATCGATCGGGGAACTCTTTAGCGGGTTGTGCTGCCTTAGAACTGTTAGCCGATCGTGTCGGGCGATCTGTTTTTTAACTCTCAGGTGATTTTCTTAGGAGAAAATATGTTACGCAAGACTATCATTGCTGTATCTTTGCTATTTGTTGCTCCGGTTCAGGCTGGTTATGAATGCCAGGTAAACCCGCAGAATGACATTATTATTACTTCTCAATCCGTTCAGGTTGTGGGAGCAAGTGGTAATCTCCAGATTTCACCTGATGGTTCAGTTATCCATGATGGTAAGAATCTGAACTTAAATACGGAACAGCGTCGGAAAGCACAACATTATCAGCGAGTTTTGCGGCAGGATTTGCCTTGGATTAAGCAAGAAACCAGTAACCATCTGATAACTGCCCGTAAATCTTTGGATAAAGTGGTGGCAGATACTATGGGGAAGGACAGTAATGTGCGTAACCGGCTGTCTGATCTTGAATCAGGGCTTAATAAACAGATAAGCCGAATTATTGAAACCCGCTCAGATGGTATAGCATTTCATCATCAGGCGATTAAGCAGGTTGAAAAAGAGAGCCGTAGCTTAATTGAACAGAGCCTTGGTGAGGTGTTACAAGACAGCATTAATGAGATTGGTAATAAACAATTCAGTTTGAATGGTGATAATAATCAGGCATTGCAATCTTTGCTTGGTAGCTTAGGTGGGTTGCAGAATAATCTGAAAGCCGAATGGAAAACTCAGGAAGAAGATTTCCAGCGTTTTGGTAAAGAGGTTTGTGGTAAAGTCAGCGGCCTTGAACAACAAAGAATTGAATTACTGAATTCTATTAAGTAATCCCCAATAATTACAAATAAGAATCAATTTGTAATTGATTCTTATTTAGATTGACATATTCTTCCCGCCGCCTAGAATGCAGATTGTTACTAATATTCTTTCTTGGATCGCGATATATGAAAAAGATAATCCCTGTCGTTCTGGCTTCATTATTTGTTGTTGCAAGCCATTCCACATTTAGTCAGACATCTGCTGTATTCACTCCAAATGCTGTTGCTTCCCAGGTTGGCGATAAAATCACAGTGAAACATCTTTCTGGTGAAACAGATGTCAAAAGGAATCCTCAGAAAGTTGTTTTATTTGATTTCGGTACTTATGATTCATTGGCTAAATTAGGCTTGTCAGATCGAGTTATTGCACTACCTACTGGTCATACGCCTGAATATCTCCGCAATAATTTGCCTAAAGGGGTAGAAAGTGCCGGGGGTATAAAAGAGCCAAATTTGGAAAAATTGGCGCAAATTAAACCCGATCTGATCGTTATCACTGCCCGCCAGGGGCCTTTCTATGAACGTTTGTCAAAAATAGCGCCAACCATTAATCTGGGAACTGATAGTAAAAATTATCTGGTTTCAGTTGAAAATAACCTGAAGTTATTAGGTGAGTTGTTTAGTAAGCAAAATGAAGTGAAAGAGCAGATTGTTGAATTGGAAAAAACAATTGCTAACGCTCAGGATAAAGCTAAAGTTTCTGGTGCTAAGGTTTTAGTATTATTGCATAACGCAGATAAATTAATGCTGAATAACCAGAGCGTCGTATTTGATGTGGTTAAGGCACAAAAAGCGGAAGTGTCTATTCCGGTTGGTGAGGATAAAACCAAACGCATTGTGGTGACTTCCGACATGATTGCTCAGGCCAATCCAGATGTGATTCTCATTATTGATCGCAGCGAAGCAATTGGTGCCGGTAAACTTGATAAAGCACAGTTTGAAAATGATAAAGTAAAATCTACTTCTGCGTATAAGAATAGTAAAATTACTTATCTGAAATCTGATTTGTGGTATTTATCTGGTGGTGGTTTAGAGAGTTTAACAGCACAAATTAAAGCTGTTGAGGATGCTCTTTAATCACGCTGCTTTTGTTATGTTGAATTTGGGATGTGATTGAATTTCTATAATGTGTTGTTTTAGAGCCTATCCCAGTAGCATTAATGGGATAGGCTGTTAGTTTGACATTTAATATTACTGGTGACTGTCAGATTTAATTCCAGATGTTTATATCCTTCATTCCGCACCTAATTCAGGAATAAACCGCTTTATATTGTGCGCCTAATAAACTCAAAAGCTCATGGTGGTAAGATTGCATTCCTGTCACCATTTTATGTTCTTGAAATTCAAAGGTGCTGATCCCTTCAAAGGCCAGAAACACCCAACGCGCGGTGGGGGATTGTGTCGGTTTGTTCTTCATATCGGGGAAAAACGGCACACTTTGTTTCAATTCATGGCGAATTTTATGTTCCAGCGCCGCATAAACCATGAGACAACATGTCATCACCATTAACAGCGCTTCTATCCGCTCTGGTTTTTTCAGGAAAATAGCAGACGTCAGGAATTCCGGACTTTTCAGGAAGCGAAAACCCCGTTCCACCTTTTGTTGTGCCTTATAATTAGCCAGTAACGCCGCCATATCAAGCCGTCCTTCATCCCGTTCATTGGTCGCTAAAATAAACCTCCCGACCCGCAATCTGGCCTGCTTCACCTTGTCTAACCGGGTATAAACCTGACCAGCTAATTGATAATGAACCGATTTGGGGTGTTGATGCTTGCCGGGTTTCCCGCGCCCCGCATAGACGGTAATCGCCTGAATTTCCGGCGAGGCGATGCCGATAAGCTGGCATTGAGACTCAAAATCATGCAGTGCCTGTAAGGCATCTTCCCGGCAGGCAAAGGATTTTTTGCCCAGTTTGTCGAACTGTTTAGACTCGTTTTCTGTTTCCCTGAGTGTGTTTTTCCGGAAAGTCTGGTTTTCACGTTTTTCAGCCGCCGTACTGTTCACCAGTAACCAACGCTGAGGAACGCCGCCATACGATGACGTCACCCAGCAGCCTGAATAGCCCTCACTGATGGGGCTGAATTGCTCCGCTGTCACGTTCAGGAGAGACTGTTTAGCTTCCTTGATCGTCAGGGGAACACGCGTAATAAATCGTTGTTTTTGCTGATGAAGCGAAGCGATCGCGGCTTCAGTATAAAGGGCAGCATCGGCCACAAAGTAGCGGCTGTTTTGTGCCGCTTTCAGACATTGAATATGGGTTTTGATCGTCTGGGCAAAGGCTTTGGCATCATTCGTATTCCCGCTCATAGCCTGCATATAGACAGGGATGCCTGCCTGATTTTCGCAAATCAGTTCAAGGACAACCTGGTTCAGTTCAGGCCGGTGATCCCGGCTATAACCCGGCACCAGTGCAATGCGTTTTGTGTCATCTCCCAACGCGCTGTCATAGTCACCATCGACATGAAAACTCGTGATATCCAAATGAACGGAATCGGGCTTCAGCCCCAATTTATCAACCACTTGCTCAGCAAGCACCTGATAAACTTCCGACACCCCCGCTTCATATAAGGCATCCAGTGTACGGCCGAGCACATCATCATTAAGGTGTTCAGCTTCAATGTCAGCGCCAATTAAACGCGCAATCGGCTTATGTTGAAAAAAGCCAGAAAACATGTGCAATGTCCGGCTGTGAAACCCCAGCCCGTTAAGGATCATCGCCAGAAAAGCGTCGGCGTGAGAGACGGTATGCGATGAATATTTTGGGATAATGGCATCAATCATGCGGGGTAAACCGGCTTCATGACAAAAAGCGGCGATAAGGCCAGGATGATCGAGACGTTTAATGGCAGGTATGGGTGTGGACATATTCGCTTTCCGGCAAATAAAAATAATAGATCAAAATTAGCGATTACCGTCAACCCCACCGATGTCATCAATACAAAAAACCTGTGTAAGATCACATTATTTTTAAATCAGAAATACGGTGCGGAATGACGGTTTCATGACCATGCTGGTAATGATTTCCTATGGAGTTTAAGGAGCCGCAGCCAGCGGAGATTAACCCCTGTTTTTTACCTTTTAGTGTTAAATAGATTATATTCGCCATATTGGTTGCTCCTTATACTGTTTATTTGATTCTCTTGTAGGGTGTGTGGAAAAATCAACCAAAAATTTGTAAATTTGGAGTAATTTACATTAATAAAGCGGATAGAAAGGAAATATGGCGAAGAAATAGGGGCGATATGATCAATGTCATCAGATTATTTATCTTTTTATATCATGTTGTTAGTGATAATGAGAGGTTTTCTTTCTTCACGAAGAGATGTTGATAAAGACATTTTTAATTCTGTGATTTCTATGTGATTTGAATATCAGGAAATACGTGGTTTTCAAATGCCAAGATTGTCATAAAATCAAAGTATAAAACGGAGTCTAAACCCGACAGGATATTCAGGTAGCATCTGATAGCTGCTACCTAATTATTTGAAATTATTTTAAATACAGACCATTAGTCTGATAAAAAACCGTCATATCCAATATCCCAGTAACGTAAATGTAATGATATTCAGGGAACGTGATTTGAATCTTTTTTTTGCAGTTGCATAAATTAATGGCGATATAATCAGTAAGCATGTTGGTGCAAATGCAGGTCATTACTGTTGAATGGCGCTTTTGAAGTATAATATATAATTAATTTATTACCTTCAAAAGCGTTTTTTCTTGAAAATCTTACGGATATAAGGTTGATTTATTTATCCTTTTTAAGGTATTTGTTTATATAACTTTGCATTATTTTTGATGACTGATTCAGGTGTTCTAATATGGCGGAAATAGTTTCCCATAACTTTGGATCAGCTGCGCCATAATAATGGTTGCTAAAGCATCCTTTTATATTTTTAGTGTCCCGGATAAGATGATTAATATTTTCTAATAATATTAGTGGTGCAATATTAAGATGATTTCCTTGCAACTCATTGAATATTTTGTGAAATAATTCATAATCATTATTATCAATAGCATTTTTCAGCTTATCTACGTACTGCAATTTTTCTCTCATGTCCATTATATTTAACCTCTTTGTTTACGGTTGTATTAAAGGAATTTTAATTACTCATCTTTTTTTCAGGATGTGCATTTAAAAAACCCTGGGTTCTTTGAGATATATGATTTGAAAATTCAAGTGCTGTGGCATTCCATAATTTAGGGCAAAAGCTAAATAAGATTTCATAATTGTGCTACACCCATTTTTTGTCTTCCTGGCTTTTGCTGTGATGAAAACGATGCCAAAAAGGCATCAACATAATTCAGTAACTGCCACATAAATTGACAACAATGATTTCGCGTTATTGTCTCATGGAGCGATTGCCATAACCGTTCTATTTTATTTAGCCACGGTGAATAGACCGGTAAAAACAACAGGGTAAATTTTGGATGTCATGCCAGCCAGTCCTTTACCTTCTGACTTTTATGAATACAGTAGTTATCTAAGATTAATGTGAGGGTTTCCGCATGGGGATATTGATGATTCAGTTCATCTAACATTTTGATAAATAAATCAGAATTCTTTTTTACTCCTTTAACATAGGTGATTTGCTCTGTTTGGGCATTAAGGCAGCCCGCAAGGTAATGTTTTTCGTTTTTTCCCGGGGTGATAACCCGTTTTTGTTGTCCTTTGAAGCACCAGTCCGCGCCGATTTTCGGGTTTAAATCAATATCCACCTCATCTTCATAAAAAACGGGATGTTTTTCTGAAATGTTCGCTTTGGCTTCCGCGATCTTTGCCATTTTCTCATCGTATTCGGGATCAGGTTGTTTCACTGTGGGTGCCGCTCTACGCCAGACAATCCCCACCTGAGCAAAGTAACGATAAAGGACATTTTGCGTCAGAGAGAGGTTGAGTAATTCATTGAGGGTATGAGTCATGAGTTCAAGGCTCCAGCGAGAGCGGAGATAGCCTAACTTTTGGGGGGATTGCTGTAATAAGAAAAGTAAGAGGTTATAGAGCGGGGAGAGATCCCAGACAACAGGTCGGCCAACGGGTAAACTTTCGAGTCCTTCCAGCCCATATAATGTAAACCACTGAACCCAACGATTGACGGAAGAGCGTGCGGCATGAAGGGTCTTGGCGACATAAGTCACTGTCAATCCTTCATTGAGCATCAATAACGCCGTTAATCGACGGGAATAGTTCTTATCACGGGTTTTATGGATAAGTTTTCTCATTTTCTGGCATTCATCTTGAGGTATAGGTGCTATGATAGGCATCACTCAGTCCGTGTTGGGGTTTGGGATTTTTCGCAATTGATCAGATCGCAAAAATCGGACTGAGTTCCCTCCAAGTGATCTATTATTTTGAAAAGTTATTTAGAACTCATATACAGGCTCTTAAGCAGTAACTGTATATTTTAGATAGAAAAAAGGCTTCATTTATGATCTGATAATCGTCGCCAAACTAATACCAAAACCACGGATGAAGCCTGTGACGATTATCGCTATAAAACACCAATTAATGCAATTCTTCAGTGACGTTTCTTTGCAAAAAATGGCGCTTCGCTGCGGGTTTATTCAGCGCGTGAGAAATATCGAGCCTCATACGCTTATTCTCAGTCTTATCACAGCGCTCAGTTCGGGGAAAGTGACGTCTATAGCTCAGCTACACCAAAAATTTAATGGCCTGTGCCCCGATGAAAAACAACACGTTAGCTACCGTCCTTTTTATAATCAGCTACGGAAAGCGGCTTTTGTTGAATTTGTCAAAATATTGGTCAGGTTTGCCATGGCACAATGGGCTGAAAAGCACCTCGTCCTGCCCAAAAAACTCGCCAAATTTCAAAATGTTATTTTACAGGATGGCAGTTCATTTAAAGTCCATTCGGCACTGGCTGATGTTTTTCCTTGTCGATTTCAGGCAACCGCAGCGGCAGTGGAATGTCACATGACCTTGTCATTATTAACCCAGTCTCCCGTGAAAATGGCTGTTACTGCAGATACCGCCTCTGAGCGGACTCACCTGCCTATTCCGGCAACATTGCATGACCAATTATTATTAGCGGATGCCGGTTATGTCGATTTTGAGTATTTTGAACAACTCTCACGCTCAGGCGGTTCGTTTATTGTGCGGGGCGGTAAATCGCTTAATCCCCAAATAATCAGGGCACGCAATGGTCAGGGAAAAATCTTATCGAAGCTGTCCGATAAGCCCCTGAAATCCGTGACACGCAGAACGAATCGTTCTGAGGTGTTGGATCTGATTTGTCGGCGTAATGGCTATGAGTTTCGCCTGATCCGCCGTTGGTTTGCTGAAGAAAAACGTTTCTGTCTCTGGCTGACTAACTTATCAGTCGAGGAATTTACAGCCAATGACATCATGGATATTTATCGTTGCCGCTGGCAAATAGAACTGTTGTTTAAAGAACTCAAATCACACACGAACTGGCACCGGTTTACGACACGAAAAGAAACGTTGGTCACGGGGCTTATCTGGCTGAGCTTATTAGCGTTGTTGCTCAGACGCTCGCTGGCAAGGCGATTATTCCCAGCGGTTTCACTGCTTAAAGCGGCCCAAAATACGGAGATCTGGTTAAAACCCATAATAGAAAATCTCCTCCAAAGGGCATGGTCGGAAACGTGTTTTTGGCTGGAAAAAGCCAAAACCTATTTATCCCAGAATGCATTCAAAACACCGCAAAGAAAGTCGTCTAAAAACAAAACATTGGATGCGTGTTTTGAACGACTTAATTCTTAAGATCCTGTATATGATTTAGAACTATAGTAGAGAGTTTGAATGTCTTGCTCTATATTCTCTGAATTATGAATAATAGACTCTATTTCCTCTATTTCCTCTATTTCCTCTATTTCCTCTATTTCCTCTATTAACTCTTTCTTCATTGCTTCATTCGTGGTATCAAGGTAGTCATTTATGACATCACCAAGCTCAGGGCCAGATATTATGTCATAGTCTTGATTGAAATAAGCAAACATTAAGCGGTTTAGTGCCATTTTCTTCTCCATAAATTTTAATTAAATTTTGGGAATACTGTTAATATATAGTATTGTTTGCCGTTAAATTCAGAATGCCTTAATTATTCATCTTTTTCAGTATGTTCGTTTAAAAAATCCTGTGCTCTTTTGGATACATAGTTTAAAAAACCAAGTGCTGTGGCAGTATCCCAAAAATCTGGGTCAAAGTCACTATAGTAGAGAGCGTCAAAGTCTTTCTCTATATCTTTTGAAGTGTTAATAAAAGAGTCAATTTCTTCTATTAATTCTTTTATCATTTCTTGAGTTGCAACATTAAGAAAGCAATCTATGACTTCATCCATAGTTTCTCCATACAATAAGTCATAATCTTGACAAAAATAAGCACCTACTAAGATGTCTAGAAATGGATATTGTCCGTTCATTTTAATTAAACCTTTTATATGTTGGAATGTGTAATCTTAGTCTTTTAAAGTTTGTCTCTGTAAATTCTAATATACTGGAAATGCAGTTAATATATAATAGGGTTGACCATTGTATTCAGAGTACTTTAAAATAACCTTGACTTTATATAATTTGTCTATATATCGTGATCCTCTGGTAATACCAAAACCAATAGAAGTACTTGAAACATATTCAATAGGAGCAGTGATTCCTTCTGGAAGAGCATATCTAGCCCAATTCTCTAGATGTATACTATTTGCTTTTAGAGCTTTCGAAATCACTTGCTCTGCCACATCTTGATTGTAAAAAGTACTTGCTCTAGATATATTTGCTAGTCTTGCCCTCAATTCCTGCTCCGATAACCCAACATGTTTAGCCAAAGTATGACCACCCGGTTTTAATCCAGTCTCTGACTCATGTTCAATTAATTTAATTCTGCCTACCCGAACAGAGGCAACTCTAACAGCCCCCACCATTGAAGCAAATGATAACGGTACAGCGATATCAACGGTAAGCCCTATTTCAGACGCGGTGTAATCATCAGCACCAAATTCTTTTGCTAAATTTACCGCCGCGCGATAAGTTTCCGTCATGGTTTCTCTGCCGGTTATTATTTGACTGGCAGAAGCATTCATTACATCAAGACTGTGTGCCCCGACAATAACACAGGCCGCTTTAGTTAGTGTTGTCGGGTCGGGTACCAGACAAAGACCGCCGGCACCAATAAGTTCAACCACCCCGGCGGCTAAACCCGCACCCCCTAATATTCGGTTACTCCAGGTTTCTTCTTCAGTAATGGTATTATCCGACAGAATCGCTGCCAACTGAACCGGCGACAAAATAATGCGTAACCCATTTTCAGATTCTGAATCCACAGCATCATCAGTCAAATAATTGACGTTATTCATGGTTAATAGATCCTGTCATCCCAGAAGCTGTAAGAACCAGTTGAACAAGCAAGATTGTTCCAGGTGATATTCTTGTAAGTAAAACAGATAACTTCTTGTGGTGTGCCTGAATTATTGTCTTTGGAGTGCGGATAATTGGATTTTATGCTGGATATAAAAGCATGGCCCAGCCTGATGGAATAGTATTTTTCTAACCCTCCGGTTGGCGATGTTCGGTACAATTCAAATAAACATTCCAGCTCTTCATTTTCAGAAAAACACTGCGCCAGTAAAGGGGACGATTTATCAATAGGCTTTATTATCATGACCGGATGATGAGAAGCATGCTGCTCTCTGGTCATCAAATGTTGAAGAGTGTAAATGAAAATTTCATTTTCATGACCATGCTGGTAATGATTTCCTATGGAGTTTAAGGAGCCGCAGCCAGCGGAGATTAACCCCTGTTTTTTACCTTTTAGTGTTAAATAGATTATATTCGCCATATTGGTTGCTCCTTATACTGTTTATTTGATTCTCTTGTAGGGTGTGTGGAAAAATCAACCAAAAATTTGTAAATTTGGAGTAATTTACATTAATAAAGCGGATAGAAAGGAAATATGGCGAAGAAATAGGGGCGATATGATCAATGTCATCAGATTATTTATCTTTTTATATCATGTTGTTAGTGATAATGAGAGGTTTTCTTTCTTCACGAAGAGATGTTGATAAAGACATTTTTAATTCTGTGATTTCTATGTGATTTGAATATCAGGAAATACGTGGTTTTCAAATGCCAAGATTGTCATAAAATCAAAGTATAAAACGGAGTCTAAACCCGACAGGATATTCAGGTAGCATCTGATAGCTGCTACCTAATTATTTGAAATTATTTTAAATACAGACCATTAGTCTGATAAAAAACCGTCATATCCAATATCCCAGTAACGTAAATGTAATGATATTCAGGGAACGTGATTTGAATCTTTTTTTTGCAGTTGCATAAATTAATGGCGATATAATCAGTAAGCATGTTGGTGCAAATGCAGGTCATTACTGTTGAATGGCGCTTTTGAAGTATAATATATAATTAATTTATTACCTTCAAAAGCGTTTTTTCTTGAAAATCTTACGGATATAAGGTTGATTTATTTATCCTTTTTAAGGTATTTGTTTATATAACTTTGCATTATTTTTGATGACTGATTCAGGTGTTCTAATATGGCGGAAATAGTTTCCCATAACTTTGGATCAGCTGCGCCATAATAATGGTTGCTAAAGCATCCTTTTATATTTTTAGTGTCCCGGATAAGATGATTAATATTTTCTAATAATATTAGTGGTGCAATATTAAGATGATTTCCTTGCAACTCATTGAATATTTTGTGAAATAATTCATAATCATTATTATCAATAGCATTTTTCAGCTTATCTACGTACTGCAATTTTTCTCTCATGTCCATTATATTTAACCTCTTTGTTTACGGTTGTATTAAAGGAATTTTAATTACTCATCTTTTTTTCAGGATGTGCATTTAAAAAACCCTGGGTTCTTTGAGATATATGATTTGAAAATTCAAGTGCTGTGGTATCCCATAATTTAGGGCAAAAGCTAGAACTATAGTAGAGAGTTTGAAAGTCTTTCTCTATATTCTCTGAATTATGAATGTTTGCCGTTAAATTCAGAATGCTTTAATCATTCATCTTGTTCAGTGTGCTTGTTTAAATAATCTTGTGACTTATTTGACACATGTGTTAAAAATTCAAGCGCTGTCATATTCCATACTTCTGGGAGAACATCAGCATCATGATAGAGAAAATCAAATCTGTTCTCTACATTTTCGGATGTGTTAATAATAGAATCGATTTCTTCTATTAACCCTTTTATCATTCCTCGAGTTGCAACGTGAAGAAAATCATCGATAACATTATTAAGCTTTGGACCTGATATAATCTTATAATCTTGATTAAAATAAGCATATATTAAAATATCTAGAAACGGATATTGTTTGTTCATTAGGTTATCCCTTTGGATATGCAGTTAATATATAGAATGGTTTACCATTGTATTCAGAATAATTTAAAACAATCCTGACTGTATATAATTCTTTTATATTTTGAGATCCTTTGGTAACACCAAAACCAATCGGTGTTTTTGAAACATATTCAATAGGTGCATACATTCCTTCTGGGAGCGAATACTTAGCCCAATTTTCTAGATGTATTTTATTTGCTTTCAAGGTTTTTGAAATGACTTGTTCTGCCACATCTTGATTGTAAAAAGTACTTGCTCTAGATACATCTGCTAGCCTTTCTCTCAATTCCTGCTCCGACAACCCAACATGTTTAGCCAAAGTATGACCACCCGGTTTTAATCCAGTCTCTGACTCATGCTCAATTAATTTAATCCTGCCTACCCGAACAGAGGCAACTCTAACAGCTCCCACCATTGAAGCAAATGAAAGTGGTACAGCGATATCAACGGTAAGCCCTATTTCAGACGCAGTATAATCATCAGCACCAAATTCTTTTGCTAAATCTACCGCCGCGCGATAAGTTTCCGTCATGGTTTCTCTGCCGGTTATTATTTGACTGGCAGAAGCATTCATTACATCAAGACTGTGTGCCCCGACAATAACACAGGCCGCTTTAGTTAGTGTTGTCGGGTCGGGTACCAGACAAAGACCGCCGGCACCAATAAGTTCAACCACCCCGGCGGCTAAACCCGCACCCCCTAATATTCGGTTACTCCAGGTTTCTTCTTCAGTAATGGTATTATCCGACAGAATCGCTGCCAGCTGAACCGGCGACAAAATAATGCGTAACCCATTTTCAGATTCTGAATCCACAGCATCATCAGTCAAATAATTGACGTTATTCATGGTTAATAGATCCTGTCATCCCAGAAGCTGTAAGAACCAGTTGAACAAGCAAGATTGTTCCAGGTGATATTCTTGTAAGTAAAACAGATAACTTCTTGTGGTGTGCCTGAATTATTGTCTTTGGAGTGCGGATAATTGGATTTTATGCTGGATATAAAAGCATGGCCCAGCCTGATGGAATAGTATTTTTCTAACCCTCCGGTTGGCGATGTTCGGTACAATTCAAATAAACATTCCAGCTCTTCATTTTCAGAAAAACACTGCGCCAGTAAAGGGGACGATTTATCAATAGGCTTTATTATCATGACCGGATGATGAGAAGCATGCTGCTCTCTGGTCATCAAATGTTGAAGAGTGTAAATGAAAATTTCATTTTCATGACCATGCTGGTAATGATTTCCTATGGAGTTTAAGGAGCCGCAGCCAGCGGAGATTAACCCCTGTTTTTTACCTTTTAGTGTTAAATAGATTATATTCGCCATATTGGTTGCTCCTTATACTGTTTATTTGATTCTCTTGTAGGGTGTGTGGAAAAATCAACCAAAAATTTGTAAATTTGGAGTAATTTACATTAATAAAGCGGATAGAAAGGAAATATGGCGAAGAAATAGGGGCGATATGATCAATGTCATCAGATTATTTATCTTTTTATATCATGTTGTTAGTGATAATGAGAGGTTTTCTTTCTTCACGAAGAGATGTTGATAAAGACATTTTTAATTCTGTGATTTCTATGTGATTTGAATATCAGGAAATACGTGGTTTTCAAATGCCAAGATTGTCATAAAATCAAAGTATAAAACGGAGTCTAAACCCGACAGGATATTCAGGTAGCATCTGATAGCTGCTACCTAATTATTTGAAATTATTTTAAATACAGACCATTAGTCTGATAAAAAACCGTCATATCCAATATCCCAGTAACGTAAATGTAATGATATTCAGGGAACGTGATTTGAATCTTTTTTTTGCAGTTGCATAAATTAATGGCGATATAATCAGTAAGCATGTTGGTGCAAATGCAGGTCATTACTGTTGAATGGCGCTTTTGAAGTATAATATATAATTAATTTATTACCTTCAAAAGCGTTTTTTCTTGAAAATCTTACGGATATAAGGTTGATTTATTTATCCTTTTTAAGGTATTTGTTTATATAACTTTGCATTATTTTTGATGACTGATTCAGGTGTTCTAATATGGCGGAAATAGTTTCCCATAACTTTGGATCAGCTGCGCCATAATAATGGTTGCTAAAGCATCCTTTTATATTTTTAGTGTCCCGGATAAGATGATTAATATTTTCTAATAATATTAGTGGTGCAATATTAAGATGATTTCCTTGCAACTCATTGAATATTTTGTGAAATAATTCATAATCATTATTATCAATAGCATTTTTCAGCTTATCTACGTACTGCAATTTTTCTCTCATGTCCATTATATTTAACCTCTTTGTTTACGGTTGTATTAAAGAAATTTTAATTACTCATCTTTTTTTTCAGGATGTGCATTTAAAAAACTCTGGGTTCTTTGAGATATATGATTTGAAAATTCAAGTGCTGTGGTATCCCATAATTTAGGGCAAAAGCTAGAACTATAGTAGAGAGTTTGAAAGTCTTTCTCTATATTCTCTGAATTATGAATAATAGACTCTATTTCCTCTATTTCCTCTATTTCCTCTATTTCCTCTATTTCCTCTATTTCCTCTATTTCCTCTATTTCCTCTATTAACTCTTTCTTCATTGCTTCATTCGTGGTATCAAGGTAGTCATTTATGACATCACCAAGCTCAGGGCCAGATATTATGTCATAGTCTTGATTGAAATAAGCAAACATTAAGCGGTTTAGTGCCATTTTCTTCTCCATAAATTTTAATTAAATTTTGGGAATACTGTTAATATATAGTATTGTTTGCCGTTAAATTCAGAATGCTTTAATCATTCATCTTGTTCAGTGTGCTTGTTTAAATAATCTTGTGACTTATTTGACACATGTGTCAAAAATTCAAGCGCTGTCATGCCCCACCCTTCGGGGAGAACTTCAGCATCATGATAATGATAATCAAATGTGTTCTCTACATCTTCAGAAGAGCCAATAAGATCGTTGATTTCTTCTATTAACCCTTTTTTCATTCCCTGAGATGCGTCATTAAGAAAATCATTGATAACATCATCAAGCTCAGGACCGGATATTATATCGAAGTCCTGATTAAAGTAGGCATGCATTAAGATATCTAGGAATGGATATTGTCCGGTCATTAAATTAAGCCTTTGGAAATGCTGTTAATATATATAATGGTTTACCATTGTATTCAGAATACCTTAGAACAACCCTGACTTTATATAACTTTTCTACATATTTCGATCCTTTAGTAACACCAAAACCAATAGAGGTACTTGAAACGTATTCAATAGGTGCAGATACTGTTGGAGGGACATATTTAGCCCAATTCTCTAAGTGTATTCTATTTGCTTTTAGAGCTTCCGAAATCACTTTCTCTGCTACATCTTGATTGTAAAATGTACTTGCTCTAGATATCGACTTGTTATTTAAGAGTCTTTCTCTCAATTCCTGCTCCGATAACCCAACATGTTTAGCCAAAGTATGACCACCCGGTTTTAATCCAGTCTCTGACTCATGCTCAATTAATTTAATCCTGCCTACCCGAACAGAGGCAACTCTTACAGCTCCCACCATTGAAGCAAATGAAAGCGGTACAGCGATATCAACGGTAAGCCCTATTTCAGACGCGGTGTAATCATCAGCACCAAATTCTTTTGCTAAATCTACCGCCGCGCGATAAGTTTCCGTCATGGTTTCTCTGCCGGTTATTATTTGACTGGCAGAAGCATTCATTACATCAAGACTGTGTGCCCCGACAATAACACAGGCCGCTTTAGTTAGTGTTGTCGGGTCGGGTACCAGACAAAGACCGCCGGCACCAATAAGTTCAACCACCCCGGCGGCTAAACCCGCACCCCCTAATATTCGGTTACTCCAGGTTTCTTCTTCAGTAATGGTATTATCCGACAGAATCGCTGCCAGCTGAACCGGCGACAAAATAATGCGTAACCCATTTTCAGATTCTGAATCCACAGCATCATCAGTCAAATAATTGACGTTATTCATGGTTAATAGATCCTGTCATCCCAGAAGCTGTAAGAACCAGTTGAACAAGCAAGATTGTTCCAGGTGATATTCTTGTAAGTAAAACAGATAACTTCTTGTGGTGTGCCTGAATTATTGTCTTTGGAGTGCGGATAATTGGATTTTATGCTGGATATAAAAGCATGGCCCAGCCTGATGGAATAGTATTTTTCTAACCCTCCGGTTGGCGATGTTCGGTACAATTCAAATAAACATTCCAGCTCTTCATTTTCAGAAAAACACTGCGCCAGTAAAGGGGACGATTTATCAATAGGCTTTATTATCATGACCGGATGATGAGAAGCATGCTGCTCTCTGGTCATCAAATGTTGAAGAGTGTAAATGAAAATTTCATTTTCATGACCATGCTGGTAATGATTTCCTATGGAGTTTAAGGAGCCGCAGCCAGCGGAGATTAACCCCTGTTTTTTACCTTTTAGTGTTAAATAGATTATATTCGCCATATTGGTTGCTCCTTATACTGTTTATTTGATTCTCTTGTAGGGTGTGTGGAAAAATCAACCAAAAATTTGTAAATTTGGAGTAATTTACATTAATAAAGCGGATAGAAAGGAAATATGGCGAAGAAATAGGGGCGATATGATCAATGTCATCAGATTATTTATCTTTTTATATCATGTTGTTAGTGATAATGAGAGGTTTTCTTTCTTCACGAAGAGATGTTGATAAAGACATTTTTAATTCTGTGATTTCTATGTGATTTGAATATCAGGAAATACGTGGTTTTCAAATGCCAAGATTGTCATAAAATCAAAGTATAAAACGGAGTCTAAACCCGACAGGATATTCAGGTAGCATCTGATAGCTGCTACCTAATTATTTGAAATTATTTTAAATACAGACCATTAGTCTGATAAAAAACCGCCATATCCAATATCCCAGTAACGTAAATGTAATGACATTCAGGGAACGTGATTTGAATCTTTTTTTTGCAGTTGCATAAATTAATGGCGATATAATCAGTAAGCATGTTGGTGCAAATAGATCACGGTTATCATCTATAAGTGTTCTATAAATAGCGCAGATGTTATTTAAATCCTTACCAACTACGTAGTGTTCTTCTTCTAAATAAGACATCAAAAATATAAATAACGCACAAAAAATGGCATAACTGATATTTAAAGCCAAAGCTATAGCTAATTTGCTCATTCTGAAATTCTCATTATTAAATGCATTATTTTTTCTCTATTTCCATAAATAGTAAAATAGCGGTTTTTCCTTAGTGAGCGTACTTTATTATTAAGTTTCTTTGTATTGTAAACAAGCCGATTTATGTGCCCATAAATAACTTTGATTAGTTACATTATGTGGACTACCGGCGTGCCATTTATAGCACGTAAAGGACGTTGCATCAGAACTCAGGGATCCGAATTTATCCGCCGCATAGTAAGGATTTTTCATATGTCACTTCCTTTTCTTGAATAAATTTATCTATATCGGCACTCCGGTCGCCATTAGCTTATCCTTAATAGTTCCAGTAAGTCGTATAACTCCAGTATATTCATAATTTTAATTCTGGGAAGAGGTTTTGTAACAAAAATGATTAAATCTGGGGTAAGTTAATAGCAGAAAATATAAAGATTGGAAAGACAGATAGCACAGTAATTATCACCTCATTTGTCGTTTAAAGTAAAAGTTTCCGGACGATATTAAAATTTTTAAATTTCATATTTTTCTTACGGTTAGAATAAAAAGTGCCTATCTTGCTATAAAGGGTATTGGTGTTTATGTTTCGTGAGTATTTTTTTCCCGCCAAAGGCTGGGAGAACAGCCCACTAATCGATTAAAGAAACGGGCAAAATAGGCGGGATCTTTGAATCCAAGCTGATAAGCGACTTCAAATACGGCACAATCACTGAAGAGTAATAACCGTTTGGCCTCACGAAGTTGACGGTCGAAAATTAATCGTTTAGGGGGGCGATTGGCAAACCGGCGGCACATATCTTTTAACCGCGATTCGGTAATTCCCAGCTTATTAGCATATTCCGGTACGGAAAGATGATGATGATAATAATTGTCTATTAATTGGTTGAATCGCTGAAATAACTTGATTTCTCCTCGAACGCCATTAATAGGGTGGTCATCAAGGGGAATATTGCGCAGCAACAGCGTAAACATGGCTTGCGCTAAAAATGTCAGTGCTTGCGCCCGTCCGGTAAAGTTATTGAATGATTCGCGGGCTATTAATGCCCAGTAATGGTTAAAAGCTTCCAGCTCTTCTGGTTTATCTGCGACAGATAAGCAAATCGCCGGAATATCCAGAATATCTTTGTTGGCAGGATAGAGCGATTCTAATAGCGGTAATATCAATTCCTGCCGCACGGTGAGTACATATCCGTCACTGTCATCTTGAGTAAAAAAAGCATGAGGAACGGAGGGTGGCGTCAGGATGAACAGCGGTGCCTGTACAGAATAGTGTTGATCATCCAACTGCAATTCAATATGACCGATGATCAAAAAATGAAGCTGGAAGAAACCATCATGACGATGAGCTTGCATATCACGACCGAAGAATGCCGCCATCCTGCCAAAGGTCTGGTAATGCACATCATCAGTGCCTTGGGTCTCATCATAATCTTTGCTGATATCAATATTGGCAATCATAGGCTCGGTCATGCTGGTTTTTCCTTTCTGATTGAAAATTACGTTGTTGCGCTCGGTCTGGAATGTTTCATTGGGATTGTTTGGATAATGGCTGCGCCAATGATCAGTAATCCGGCTACAAAATAGAGACCCGTATTAAAGCTTCCTGTCTGATCTTTCAGCCAGCCGATTAATAACGGGCTAAGGGCTGAACCTATGTTACCCGTGGCGGCAATAACCGCAATGCCGATCGCTCTTGCGCGTAAGCTGATGGATTGATCCGGGGTTGTCCAGAAGACGGCCATTGCGGTAAATGAACCGGTCGAAGCCATAATAATCCCAATCAATTGAATGACACTGTGGTTGGTCAGTGAAGTCAGTATCCAGCCCGCAGCAGCAAATAGATAGGGCAGAGCAGTGTGCATCTTACGCTCTTGCAACCGGTCTGAACGGCGGCTCCAGTAAACCATTCCCACAATAGTACAGAACTGAGGGATCGCAGCCAAAATGCCGATGGTGATGTTACTGCTTCCCTGATTGAAGCTTTGTACAATCTGTGGCGTCCAGATATTAATTGCGCTCAAGGTGTTGGTCAGGCAGAAATAGGCTAGGGTGTACATCAGCACTGTTGGTGTGAAAATCTCACGCCATATACTGCGTTGTTGCAGGGTCTGATGAGTTGATGGGGCTGCTGGTTGAACCAGAGCAAGCTGGTCGTTATCCATCATCTCTTGTAAGCATTTTTTGTCTGCATCTGTCAGCCAGTTGGCTCGTTTGGGTGAATCATCAAGATAGAACCAAACGATTATTCCCAGTAATACTGAAGGAAAACCTTCCAGCAGGAATAGCCATTGCCAACCGTGAAGGTTCAGGAGGCCATCCATTGCCAGAATGTAACCGGAAGCCAGAGAACCAAACGCCATGGTCACCGGCATTGCCACCATAAACAGCGCATTGGCACGGGCGCGGTAGTAAGCCGGGAACCAGTAAGTCAGATAGACCAGGATGCCCGGTACGAAACCGGCTTCGGCGATACCGACCAACATACGTAAGATGTACAGACTGGTTGGTCCGGTGGCGAACATGGTGGCAGTGGAGGAGATCCCCCAAAGCACCATGATCGTGGCTATCCAGCGCCGCGCCCCGACAATACTGAGCATGATATTGCTGGGAATACCGAAGATGACATAAGTGACATAAAACAGTGTTGCTGCCAGACCGAACATTGTCGCGTTCAGCCCAAGATCTTTACCCATTGTCAGGCCGGCAAACCCGATATTGATGCGGTCCAGAAACGAGAATACAAATAAGACAAACAGGAAAATAATCAGGCGACGGAATAACTTGTTAATGACGGATTGCTGTTGTGCCGTTAGCTGCTTATGTTGAGCTGCCGCGAGATCCGGCTGTTGCGCAGCGGTTGATGAATCGCTCATTGTCATTTTCCTTATTATTTTTTTATCTGTATTACGTTGTTATGGCAAATCAAACGCTTGTCGGGTAAATCGGTTGTTAGTGTTGATAATTGTCAGGATTAATAAACACTGGATGCAGGCGTTGCGGGAAGGTCTTTGCCCGCGCCAAATCGTGCCGCCAGCGCTTCTGCCGCCCGAGCCAGTAAAGTTGTGTCGATACCGACAGCAACAAACAACGCGCCGAGTTTCAGGTAATGCTCGGCAACATCGGGTGCTGACATCAGAATGCCCGGTGCTTTACCGGCCGCTTTGATTTGAGCGATAGCCTGCTCAATCGCCGCTTTCACTTCGGGGTGATGTGGACTATTGGTAAAACCCATATCGGAACTTAGATCCGCCGGGCCGATAAACGCACCATCCACACCGTCTACTTTGAGGATCTCCGGCAAGTTACGCAGTGCTTCACGGGTTTCTACCTGAACCAGAACGCATATTTCATCGTTGGCACGATGCAGGTAATCAGGGATCCGGTTCCAGTGGGAGGCTCTTGCCAGAGCGCTGCCCACGCCACGAATACCTTCTGGTGGGTAACGAGTGGCGCGAACCGCTTCGTAAGCCTGTTCGGCGTTTTGTATCATCGGTATGAGTAAGGTTTGGGCGCCCACATCCAGCAACTGCTTGATGATCACCAGATCATTCCAGGGTGGGCGTACCACGGGATGGCTTGGATAAGGGGCGACTGCTTGCAATTGGCTCAGAATAGTCTGAACGTTGTTCGGCGCATGTTCGCCATCAATCAGCAGCCAGTCGAAACCGGCTCCAGCCACTAATTCTGCGCTGTAGGGGCTGCAAAGCCCCAGCCATAAGCCGATTTGTGGACGGCCTGCTTTTAATGCCTGTTTAAATGTGTTGGTTAACCGATCCATATTTTCTCCTTAAACGAAACGGCAACTGATGGAACCGAGCGGGCCGTAATCCACATGGAAAGTATCCCCTTTACGGGCTGGAACCGGGCGAGTAAAGGATCCGCCAAGGATGATTTGCCCTGCTTCAAGTTGAACACCGTGTGGCGCCAGTTTGTTTGCTAACCATGCAACACCGTTAGCGGGATGATTAAGTACCGCCGCCGCGACGCCGGATTCTTCAATCACGCCATTGCGATAGAGCAGGGCGCTGATCCAGCGCAGATCAAACGCGTCTGGCTTAATCGGGCGGCCACCCATAATCACACCGCCGTTGGCGGCGTTGTCAGAAATCGTATCGAACACTTTGCGCGGGCGATGGGTTTCCGGATCGATGTTGTGGCAACGGGCGTCAATCAATTCCAGCGCTGGAATGACATAATCTGTTGCATTGTAAACATCAAACAGTGTGCAATTTGGGCCACGCAGCGGTTTTGCCAGTATGAAAGCCAGTTCGACTTCAATACGGGGCACAATAAAGCGGTCGCATGGAATATCGCTGCCATCAGGGAAAAACATATCATCCAGCAGAGCGCCGTAGTCTGGCTCGCTGATTTGTGAACTGGCTTGCATGGCTTTGGAGGTCAGGCCAATTTTGTGGCCTTTGAGTACGCGACCTTCCGCAATTTTCAAATTCACCCATTCACGCTGAATGGCATAAGCGTCGTCAATGGTGATTTCAGGGTGATCCAACGAGATTTGGCGTATTTGCTCACGGCTTTTCTCTGCCTGATGCAGACGGTGTGCAACCTGTGATACGACGTCTTTCTGTAACATGCGGTTAAGCTCCTGTGTCTTCTATGCCACCAAAGCAGAGATATTTCACTTCCAGATAATCTTCGATGCCGTAACGTGAACCTTCGCGCCCCAGCCCCGATTGTTTAATGCCGCCAAATGGGGCGACTTCATTAGAAATCAAACCTTCATTGATGCCGACCATACCGCTCTCCAGTGCTTCAGCCACACGGTAGATCCGGCCGATATCACGGGAGTAAAAATAAGCTGCCAGGCCGAATTCAGTATCATTTGCCAGATGAATGGCTTCTGCCTCATCACGGAATTTGAAGAGGGGGGCGATAGGCCCGAATGTTTCCTCACGGGAGATAAGCATGGATTGAGTGACGTCAACCAGCACGGTAGGTTCGAAAAACAAGCCGCCCAGAGCGTGTGGCTTGCCGCCAGCCAGTATGCGTGCGCCATGAGAAACGGCATCACTGATGTGTTCTTGCACTTTATCGACGGCTGCCTGATTGATCAGCGGGCCTTGCTGTGATTTGACGTCATTGGCTGGGCCAACCTGCAACGCATTGACTGCTTGCGCCAGACGTTCTGCGAAGGTGTCATAAATGGTTTCCTGAACCAGGATACGGTTAGCGCAAACGCATGTTTGACCGCTATTGCGGAATTTAGCGGTAAGTGCGCCCTGTACAGCGGCATCAATATCCGCGTCATCGAAAACGATAAATGGCGCATTGCCACCCAGTTCCAGCGACAGCTTTTTCACCGTATCGGCGCTTTGGGCCATCAGTAATTTGCCGACACCGGTTGAGCCGGTAAACGAGAGTTTGCGCACAATCGGGCTTTGGGTCATAACACCGCCGATAGCCTTAGCCTCTTTTCCTGTGACAACATTCAGGACGCCAGCGGGGATGCCCGCTTGTTCAGCCAGCGCGGCTAAAGCCAGGGCTGAAAGTGGGGTTTCTGCGGCGGGTTTCAGTACCACGGTACAGCCTGCCGCCAGTGCCGGGCCAACTTTGCGGGCGATCATGGCATGAGGGAAGTTCCACGGTGTAATGGCGGCGACAACGCCGATAGGCTGTTTGATCGTGATGATCCGGCGACCGGGCAGCGGGCTTGGGATCGTTTCACCGTAGGTACGTTTGCCTTCTTCCGCAAACCACTCGATGAAACTGGCACCATAAGCGATCTCTCCCATCGCTTCCGACTGCGGTTTCCCTTGCTCCAGACTCAACAATTCTGCCAGAGCCTGTTGATTCTCCATTATTAACCGAAACCAGCGTTGCAGAAGCTGGCTGCGTTGTTTGGCGGTCATTGCTCTCCAGGCCGGCAGGGCTTGTTGAGCGGCGGCAATTGCCCGTTCTGTTTCCGCCGCGCCCATATTACTGACGTGTGCAATAACCTCGCCATTTGCTGGGTTAGTCACCTTAAACGTGAATTTGTTATCGGCATCGATCCATTGCCCGTTGATATAAGCCTGCTGGCGCAATAGTTCTGTATTCACATTATTTGTCATTGTTTTTTTCTCCTGAAAACACTTGGATGAGTGGCGTCTGTTGGTGAAAAGTTGCCAGTAGTTGGCATAACCAACTCAACCCGGCGCAAACGGCCATCACAAGGGCCATAGCAAAAGGGGTTTCATCTTGTAATAAAGAGACGGCAACGCTGGCGAGTGCCGCCATCGCGAATTGAGAAGAGATAGCGAGTGCGCTGGCGCTGCCGGCGAGTTGACCACGATGTTGAAGCAATAGGGAGAGGCCATTAGTACCAATGGCATTAACCAGCGATATTACCAGCATGACCAAAATAACGATAACCGTCAGATTTTGCTGATAAAAAATAACCAACAAAATACCAAACAGTAATTGAGCACTGGTTTGGATAAATAACAGACCAGAAAGGTTATAAAATTTTAGTAACTGAACATTGATCAGCACCATCACTATCATGCCCAGTGCATTACAGCCGAACAGTAATCCGTAGTCGTTCGCCGGAACCTGAAAGTAATTGATATAGACGAAAGGCGAACCACTGATGAAAGCGAACATGGCGGCGCAAGTGAATGCCAATGTGCCGATAGTTGCCATTGCTTCACGGTCAGCCAGCAATTTGCCGTAGTTTTTAAACGCGGTGATAAGTTTGCTACCGTCATTATTGGCAGGTAGCGTTTCTGGCAACAAAAATAATAATAATAACCCGCTGATACAGCCGACCAGCGTCAGCAAAATAAAGATGGCCTGCCAGTTGAAATAGGTTAACAGTAAGCCACCGAGTAAGGGAGCGATAAGAGGCGCTATCATGGTCACCAGCGTCATCAGTGACAACACCCGGGGTAATTCCGCAGGGCGATAGATATCACGGGCGATGGCTCTGGCCATGACAACCGCCGCACCGCTGCCAAGCGCCTGTAATGCGCGCAGTAAAATCAAATGTTCAACTTGCGTCACCTGTGTACACAACACACTGGCGACGACGAATAACGCCATGCCACTGAGCAACAGCTTTCTGCGCCCTAAACGGTCACTCAGTGGGCCATATAACAGCATTCCAATGCAAAAGCCGGCGAAAAACGCGCCCAAAGTATATTGCATCTGCCCTTGTGTTGCCTGTAATTGCCTTGCCATTTCCGGCAAGGCTGGCAGGTACATATCAATCGACAAAGGCCCGAATGCCACCAGCGCACCCAATAACGGGATTAGCCAGCGCGGGGGATGTTGATTAAAGGGCTTCGGCATCACTATTCCTTACGAAACAAAGCGTGAACGTTGTTTTGTTTGTAGTTCAGTACCGGGTCCAATTCTTCCATCGAAAAAGAGAGGGCGAGGTAACGCTGTGCCATCAGTGAGGCAAAATGTTCTTTGATCAGGCTGAATAGCATCTCGCCAACCTGTTGACGACTTTCAAGGCTGCGTCCGGCACCGATTTTCAGTGTCATATGGACAAAGGCGTAATCATGTTGACCGTCAGCCATGTGCCAGGTATCCAGCCAGACAGCACGGCTGCGTATTCCCGCTAATGGAAAAATGCCGGTATCTGCCAGTGCTTGATTCACTTTGGCAAACAGCGCTGGCAGATTGGCTTGTTCACGGATATTTTCCGTACATTCAGCATAAAAATGTGGCATAGGTGACTCCAAATCAGGCTGTGGCTTGCTCGCCGGTAATGTTATTAGGTAGCGGGAATACCGCGTTGACTTGCCCAGTGCCGGAACTGGGGAACAGTTCGGTCAGGAATTCCACCTTACCGTCATATTTATCCCAACCGAGCAGGCCCAGCAGCATCACCGTATCGTGCATATTGCCTTCGCCGTAGCAGTAATCTGCATATTCCGGCAGCATCTTGCAGAACTCTTTGAATTTGCCCTCTTTCCAAAGCTGTACCACCCGGTGATCCATCTGTTCATCAAATTCGCGGGTGTAGCTGTTCATGCCCTCTTCCGCGCGCTGATCATCAATAAAGCGGTGAGAAAGGGAGCCACTGGCCAGTACCGCAACTGTGCCGTCATATTTCTCAATGGCTTTCAGAATAGCTTCCCCAAGACGTCGACTGTCTTCAAAAGCATGAACAGTACAAAACGCGGAGATAGAAATGACTTTAAAATGTCGGTCACTATTCATGTAACGCATTGGTACTAGCGTGCCGTATTCCAGTGTCAGGCTTGGGATTTCATGCGCCTGAGCACGAACCCCCATATTGCGTGCCTCTTCCGCGATCATTTGTCCCAATTCAGGGTTACCGTCATATTCATAACTCATATCGCGAATGAAATGTGGCAATTCATTACTGGTGTAAATACCGGAGAAATGGTCGGCACAATTGATGTGATAGGCACTGTTTACCAGCCAGTGGGTATCAAACACGATAATCGTATCGACACCCATTTCACGGCAACGACGGCTGATCTCTTTGTGCCCGTCAATGGCTCCCTGGCGACAACCATGATGTTTTCCCGGCAGTTCAGACAGATACATTGATGGCACATGTGTAATTTTGGCCGCTAACGCTAACTTACCCATAAAATCCTCATTTGATATCAGGACGGCGAACCGGAGTTCGCCGTGGTTAACGCTGATGAAACCGTTATACCCCCCAACGCGGGATGGGATGATCCCCCATAGAGATACAGACATTTTTCATCTCTGCAAACACTTCAAAACTGTATTCACCGCCTTCACGACCGGTACCGGAGGCTTTCACCCCGCCGAATGGCTGGCGCAGGTCACGGACATTCTGGGTATTGACGAATACCATGCCTGCTTCAATATTACGGGCCAGACGCAACACCTTGCTGACATCCTGAGTCCAGAGGTAAGAAGCCAGACCATATTCCACGTCATTCGCCAGGCGCAGACCTTCTGCCTCATCCTTGAATGGCAATAAACACGCGACAGGGCCGAAGATCTCTTCCTGTGCAACGCGCATACGGTTATCGACATCCGCCAAAACTGTTGGACGCAGGAAATTGCCGCCTTTCAGATGTTCCGGCAAATCAGCGGGTTTATCTGGGCCACCAGCTAGCAGCGTTGCCCCTTCTTCAATACCCAGACGGATGTAACCAGAGACTTTTTCCCAATGCTGCTTGCTGATAAGTGCACCAATCTGCGTGCTGGGATCTTGTGGATCGCCAACCCGCAGACGATTCGCGCGTTCAGCAAAACGTTGCACAAACTCAGGGTAGATGCTTTCTTGAATAAAAATGCGTGAACCGGCGGTACAACGTTCACCATTGATAGAGAAAATGGTGAACAGAGCGGCATCCAGCGCACGTTCAATATCGGCGTCTTCGAAGATCAGAACCGGCGATTTACCGCCCAGTTCCATTGAATATTTTTTCAGGCCGGCATTTTTCATGATCTGGCGGCCGGTGGCGGTACCGCCGGTAAAAGAAACTGCCCGAACATCGTGATGTTTCACTAATGCATCACCGGCAGTCGCGCCGTATCCTTGCACTACGTTTAAAACACCGGCAGGGATGCCGGCTTCCAGTGCCAGCTCTCCCAAACGGTTTGCAGTTAATGGGGAGAGTTCTGACATTTTCAGCACCGCCGTGTTACCCAGCGCCAAACAGGGGGCGACTTTCCAGGTCGCGGTCATAAATGGCACATTCCACGGCGAAATCAGCGCACAAACACCGACTGGCTGCACCAGCGTATAGTTGAGCATCTTATCGTCAACCGGATAGGTCCGGCCGTTCATTTGCTGACAAATCTCAGCAAAGAAGTTGAAGTTGTGAGAAGCGCGTGGGATCAGGACATTTTGCGTTTGATGAATAGGCAAGCCGGTGTCTTTGGTCTCCATTGCCGCGATTTCAGGCACATTCTCATCAATTAGCTCACCCAAACGGCGCATCAGGCGTGCACGTTCTTTCATTGGCAGATCAGCCCATTTGGGGAAGGCTTCTTTTGCCGCGGCAACCGCTTGATCAATCTCTTCCTGACCACCGGCAGCCACTTCAGCCAGCACTTCACCGCTAGCCGGGTTGGTGGTTGCAAAATACGCTTTACTGCTGACGTTTTTGCCGTTGATCCAATGATTAATCATCGTCATGACAGGCTATCCTCATAGTCTTGCTGGCTGACAATACGGTTGACCAGACGTCCAACGCCTTCAACCTCAACAATCACTTCATCCCCCGGTACGACATCAGACAGCCCTTTAGGTGTCCCGGTGGCGATCATGTCGCCCGGTTGCAGCGTCATAAAGTCGCTCAGATAGGCGATCAGGAAGGGGATATCGAAGATCAGATCGGCGGTGGCGCCGCGCTGACGCAATTCACCATTGACCCAGGTGCTTAATGTCAGATTATGTGGATCCGAGACATCTTCTTTATCAATGATCCACGGCCCGATGGGGGTCAGCGTGTCGCGGCTTTTTACCCGGAGGTTAGGACGATAATAGTTTTCCAGATAGTCACGGATCGCGTAGTCGTTACAAACCGTGTATCCGGCAACGTAATCCATCGCCTGTTCTTTGGCGACTTTATGGGCGGTTTTGCCGATGACAACCACTAGCTCAGATTCATAATGCATGTATTCCACATTATCCGGGCGAACGGAAACCTGACGATGGCCGATCAGCGTATTGGATGCCTTGATAAAAACCAGTGGTTCTTCCGGTGGCTTAAATTCAAGTTCAGTGGCGTGATCGGCGTAGTTCAGGCCGAGGGCAAACAGGGTTCCATCGGCGGGTGGCAGCCATTGAACGGATTCGCTGCTGACTTTGCTGCCATCCGGCAGGCAGACATTTTCCTGATCATCAACCGTCACATTCAGATCCTGGCCCTGATAACGAACTCTTGCGTGTTTCATGCTTTTTCTCCTGCTGGCACAACTTGATTCTCCAGTGATGGGAAACCTGCTGCCCGAATAACCACGTTGTCACCCGGTTTGATGGAAACCCGTTGATGCGGAGTGCCAAGCAGGATCACATCACCTTCTTTCAGGGTGGCGAAATCACTTAATGCCGCGACTAATTCTGCTGCTGAACGCACCAGATCGGTTGTTGACCAGCGATCAACTTCCTGCCCATTGATTTCAGTAATGATGTCCAGCGCATCCATTGATTCAGGATTGATCATTTGACCTACAGGGCAAAAGCCATCGCGACATTTCGCTTTAATGGCCGGGCGATAGAACGCCGTTTCAGGCAGGCTGACTTCATTGGCTAATGCATAACCCGCGATATATTCGGCCGCGTTTTCAGCGGTGACTTTACGGGCGGTTTTACCTATCACCAGCGCCAGTGTTGCGCCGCTCTGAACCTCTTCCCCCGCAGGATGGGGAATAACGTCACCGGAGGTGATAACGGTATTCTGCGGTTTGATAAACCATATAGGGGTTTTAGGCAGGGTGTTATAAGGTGCTTGCTGAAATGAGTCATGCCAGAAATCGACCTGGCTCTGATGGTTGAGGGCTACGGCGAAGACAGTGCCTTTCATTAACGACTCCTCTGAGCGTAAACAGACAGCTTTAAGATGTATTTATTAATATATTAATAAACCACAAATCGATTTGTTGCAATATGTTAATGTGTTTGTTAATTTTAATTGTGATCTCAGTAACAATATCTCTGCTAAATTTGTTTTTTATCATTATTAATCAATATGTTAATATTTTTATAAATAAAATAATTACTATCGTATTAACTTTTTATTAACCTCGTTTTTAGGGCTTATTTTTGTTTACTTATTAATATTTTTATGATTTTTTCTTTGTGGTTGATGGAGTGACGTGCTAGTCTTTTTTATTGTAGTTACAGAGTGACATAGACACTCTCGACAGAGAGTAAATCAGTGATTAACTAAGATGAGAGCCTTCATTACCCATGCATGAATCTCTGACAATTGCATTACTTCAGGCGCGGGAAACCGCGATGGGTTTTTTCCGCCCAATCCTTAAGAGTCATAATTTGACTGAACAGCAGTGGCGTATTATTCGTGTACTGTCTGATAACCGGTCAATTGATTTTTATGATTTATCTTGCCAGACCTGTATTCTTCGTCCAAGTCTGACGGGGATATTGACTCGCATGGAACGTGATGGATTGATCTTTCGTCTTAAACCGATGAATGACCAGCGCAAACTTTATGTTTCTTTGACGCCGGAGGGTCAGCAACTTTATGAAAAGGCGAAAGAGCAGGTTGAACAGGGATATCAGGCCATAGAAAAAGCCTTTTCGTCAGAGAAGATGGCTCAGCTTTCAGCGTTGTTGGAGGAGTTAATTGTTGTTGGTAAGAGCTCAGCGGGAAATAAGGGTAAGAAAGTTAAATAAAAATTTTATTCAAAATTATGATGATGAATAATAGAAAAATTGCTGAGTAAGATCAGCATCAGCAATTATTATTTTGGACTATTGAATAATTAGCGTTAATATTTCCTGTGGGTAGATAATAAATTGCCCATGAAATATTGTACCTGCCGGATAATGAGGGGTGAGTGTTTCCTGCAACGCCAATGTTATTTCATTATTTTCGAGGGATAGGGCAGTTATCTCAGCTGCTTCAAAGCCAAAGAACCGTTTTACTTGTGGATAAAGCGCTTTATACAAGCTCTCTTTTACTGAAAAAGCGAGGGTAAACGCTTGTTCAAAGGGTAAATGACAATGTTTCAGGCGTTGTATTTCCCTGTCATTCACGATCATTGTTGTGAGTTCATCCGTATTTTGACGGTTGACAATAGTTTCGACATCGGCACCAATTAATCTGTTATTCGTTCGCGGTGCTGCCAGTACAATTGCACAATGCGCTGAATGAGAAACCGAACCGCAAATATCCTTTGGCCAGATTGGGGCGCGATCATTGCCTGAGATCAGATTAAACGCCGGTTGCCCTAATTGTGCTAAAAGTTGTCTGGCGCAATAACGTGCTGCCAGATATTCAGCCCGCCGTTTATTGACGGCCTTGGCTAACTGAGCAGGGAAAGGGAGATCTAACTGTTCGAACAGGTCATCGTGATAATGTGACAGATCAAAACGGGCTTGCCAGAAATGTACCTGAGGGTACTGAATAACGGTTCCATACTCGATTTGAGTGATAAAGCCATTGCTATATTCTGGCAGTGGTGCTTGAGTGGTGTGTATAACTGTCTGTTCCATGTTTATAATCCAGATAATGAAATATCCTACAGTCTATACTTAATATCATTCATATTGAATTGTAAAATGTGCGATAGCGTTAGCCTCTCCAGCTGTTATTTTACCATCGGTTTGGTAATAGCGGGCAGTGAAAGGTAATGTATAGGTGGCGTTTGCTGTTGCATATCCGAAAACCAGTGGATTTTCCAGAGAAACCGGTGTTGTTCCCATATATAAGATTTGTACACCAACGCCTTTAGCTGTATTTCTCCTATTGGGGTTATTTAATTGAATGACACTGTCTGGGGCATAATCTATTTTTTCTGCTGAAAAAGTAATTTTGGGCTTAACACTTTCTGTACATTTAATTTCGATATTAAAACCCGCATTACCCACAGTAGAGCCTATACCTTTAAATAAAGCACTGTTCACACGACCAAAATTTACCATTGGCCTTGGGGTTGCTGTCGAGCAAGTTTTAGTTTTTATCGTGTAATTGTTCTTGGTTTTTATTCTTATTAATTCTGTACCTGCAAGTGTTTGTAACATAGCAATCTTTCTTGGCCTGAGTACTTTCCCTGATGTCAACGTTCCTTCTTGGTAAAGATAAACACTGATTTTCCCTATATCTTTTAATGTCATTCTATCTTTATATTTATAAATGTAATTACTGCCACTTGTTGTGGGTAATTTCATGTTTTCTTCTTCTCCAGAGGCAATAAGATAAAAATAGAGATTATCTATTCCTGTGGTTATCATTCCTGTACCATGAGGTGTATTCCCTGGTTTAGATGGATATATATCTCCCATAAAAATAAAAGGCTCTCCGGTTGGATCACAATTATGGGAATTAAGAAGAGGCGTATTGTCATTAATATTCATGAGTTGAGCCAGTTGCCATGGTCTGAATTCACCAACAAGAATGCTTTTTTTCTCATTTACACCTGGATTAATGTCAATATGATTAAGATCAATATCTAAGCTAATTTGCCTTGCATTTAATAAGCAGCGTGCATGTGTGTCTGTAATACTGAGTAATATTAATGTAAATATTGTGATTATCATTAAGTAGCGTTTCATATAGATTCCAGTTGAGATTTATTCTTAATTACTGATAATTCAATGAAGCCAGAATAATGCTATTATCTTTCTGATATAATTTACTGATGAAATTAATATGGCAGATTTATTTGTGGTATAAATCTGCGTTTAATTCTTGCTTAATACTACTGTGGAGAGTTTCTCTTTTTATATGTTAGCATAATGTTAATATACTAATCTCAATAGAGAAGATTGTAAAGCTATTTATATTCAATTGTAAAATGTACTGTGGCGTTAGCCTTTCCCCCAGTTATTGTTTTATTGGTTTGATAATAGCGGGCAGTAAGTCGTAAATAATAGAGATCTTTTTCACTTCCCCATTTAGCTATAGGAATACGTGTGTTCATATAAACAGGTCTATCTTCATGTAACAATTGAACACCAATACCGTTGGCTGTATTTCCATCGCCGTATTGATGTAATTTAATAATGTTATTTAGGCTTGAGCTCACGACTTCCCCTGAGAAACTAATATCAGGGATATTTTCATCTTTACATTGAATCACAATATAAAAACTATTACCACCTGCTGTAGAACCTTCTCTTTTAAATGCAGAAGAGTGAATCTTTCCGAACTTTATTTCTTGATAGGGTGTTGATGTCATGCAGCTTTTACTGCCAATGATATTGTCTTTGTTATATATGATATTTATTAATTTTTTACCATCATCTGTTAATAACGAAGATATCAACCCTTTTTTAAGTATAGAGCCTGATCGGATATCTCTTTCTTGAATAAGCTCAATTTTTATTTTCCCGATATCTCTTAAAGTTATTTTTTTATTGATACCATCATGAGAACGACCATTTCCATCATAAGATACGAAAAAATATAAATCATCTACACTTGTATTTATCCAACCACTATTTTTGGATGATTTTATTTCACCTGGTTTTGTTTTATAAACTATGTTTTCATTATTATCACAGGTAGCAATAGTTGCATCGGCTTTAATTCCTATCTTGTTAGCCAGCTCCATTGGACCATATTCAGCAATGGTAATAGGTCTTCGAGTGTTAAAATCTGCATTGATAATTTCATTTATATTAACATTTAAATCAATAGCTTTAAATTTTTTGTTTAATGTACATGTGGCAATTGATTCTGTAATACTGAATAGTGTCAGTATTAATATTGCCAGTGTAATTAATTTATTTTTCATATTGTTCCGGGATAAAGATTATTTTAGTTACTGGCAATTCAATGAAGCCAGGATAATACCATTATTTTTCTGATATAACTTACTGTCGAAATTAATATAACAGCTTTGTTTATTGCCTAAATCGGCTTTTAATTCTGCTGTGTCACTGACACCACTAAGGAAGACTTCACTTCTTTCATTCACCATACCATTGACGCTATTCTTGCCGGTGATTACCGTTCCGAAAGGGAGTTTTTTACCTTTATGCTGTAAAGTTAAAAATACTCGATGACCAACGCGAATCGAATAATCCGCCAGTACCAATGCGCCTTTCGTTGGAATAACTTTAGCCGTCGGGTTATCAATATCGATGTCATCACTGAATGTATTGGTATCAAGAGACAACAAGTTTTCCCGATATTGCGATATATAAGGAACAATGGTATATCCCCGCCAGTCTGTGCTGATAGAAGTATTATTCAGTACTTTTGCATTGACTGCCCCAGGGGCGCGAATTAAGGCACTAGCGCCGCTTTCGCTGATATTTTGAGCCAGAGTAACGCCATAGGGATGGGCAATAATTGCACCTTCTAACCCATAATTAATGCGTTGATTTTTACCATGATCCGTGGTGTAACCGGCATTAATTGAACCATATGAGCCTCTATAATACAGACTGGCGGCATTACCTGATTGTTTTTCTTTCTCTGATTTTTCATAACTGTAATCCTGAGAAATCATATAACTTAGATTTTGTTGTTCCAGTAATGAGCCGGATAATGACATCGAATGCTGGCTGTCACCGTTTGTATTATAAGAGGTGTTATAATCTACGGTTGCACTGTGATTACCTGATGGCAGCCACTTGTCCAAAGGAACACTGATATTAAGTGAAAAAACCTGATCGTTATTAATTTTTGAACGATTACGGTGATAGTTATAGCCCAATGATAAAGAGATATCACGAATACTGGTGTTATAAGACATAGAATATGATTGATTCTTGCTGGTCTTATCTTGCCAATAATCTTGTTGCCAAGCAGATAATGAAAAACTGCCATATTGACCTAAACTCTGGCCCATTGTTATTTGCATCCGGTTTTTTGGCGCGTTATTTCGGTGGTTATCAGTAAATTGGCGGCTATTATTAGCATCGCTAAAGCTGTAATAACCATTAGTATTGTAGCGATAACCCGCTAATGTCACCGTTGTATTGGTCGCGGTAAAACCTTTGCTGTAACGTATCTGATAAGACTGGCCGGTTTTCTTTTCTCCGGTTGGGAAATGCGTTTTTGCATTTGTCACATCTATTGACACTGCACCAAATGAGCCAAGATTATGCCCTAAGCCTATTGCACTGCCTAAATAGTCAGGAGAAATAATGGCGCCACCATAAATAGTGGTGCTGTCCCATAACCCGTAAATCGCCTCTGTTTGAATAAACCTTTTTTTACTGGTTTGTTTGCTACCACTGAATTTACCGAGATTAACCAGGTATTTTATTTGGCCTTCACGGATCATCAATGGTGAAGCAGAAAAGGGCTGAGTCAATTTCCTAACTTTGCCATTTTCTTCATAAATGGATACTTCCAGATCACCATTAAGGTTGCTCGGATAAATATCAGTAATTTCAAAAGCACCTGGTGGAACAAAAGTTTGATAAATAAGATTATCTTTCTGATGGACTTCTATTCTGGCGTGAGTCATGGCAATACCGCGAACAACAGGGGCAAACCCTTGCTGGCTATCTGGCAGCATTTGGCTATCAGACATCAGTTTAACGCCATTAAAAGTAAAACTATCGAATACCATACTGTCGGTTGATGTTTCACCCAATACCAGACGGGATCTTAATGGACGAATGTCTCGTTCAGCATAGGCTTTAAGTGATTTCCATTCAGATGTCGTGTTATTACGGCTATAATAACTACTATGGCGAACACGCCACGGACCTAAATTAACGCCGCTGCGTAAATTCAGATATTGATTCTGTTCACTTTGATTTTTATTCCAGGATTGCATCCCGGTCAGATGATAATTGGTGAAAAACATAGGCATGCCATCATTCCACTGATCAGGAGAGATATCGCCCCTGATTTGTGATCTCATTGCCGCCTGAGGAAAATTCAGGTGCAAAGTAAGCTGGCTTAAATCCAGCTCTGTTGATGCTTGTTTGATATATTTCTCTGGTTGAGAAATAATTTCTTGTTCAGAAAGTGACGCTAATTCAGGAAAGCTTTCTGTTTTTACTCCGATTTCCTTTAGCAAGCTGACAGATAGCTCAGGGCAAAGTTTATCTCCACACTCGATAAAGGCGAGATTTTTAATGCCGATATCTTTTTTATTGACAATAACATTTACTTTATAGATGCCTGGAATGTGAGAATCTGTTTTTGCCAGGCTATCCAGGTTAATATTTTCTCTGTCTTCATCTGATAATTGTAATGCATTGATATCAAAGTACAGCTCTGCATATACTGGTAATGATAAACAATAAGCAATTAACGCAAAGCTGATTATCTTTTTCACAATACTCTCATCAGATTATTTTATTAGAAACTAAACAGGCGTTCTTCTGTTGTTCCACCGTAGTCATTGATAGCCGTCAGAGTTACCTTTTTTATACTACTTTTGGTTGGAAATACCTTATCGCTAAAAGGCGGGATAAACCCGGGTTTATCGATTGATTTCCCGTCAATTTTCATTTCATTAAGATTGACGTAATAGGCAGTGGGGTTGGTTAACTGGATGCCATTAGTATTACGTGATATTTCTAAACGATTGATGACATTATTAGCGTCATTATCAGATAGCCCGATTGGACGATAAATCAGTTTGATAATGTTTTTTATCGTGATGATCATTTTGCTGTTGTCATTTTTTTCCACTGCTGGAATCGCATTGACATTTAGCAAAAATATCGATTCCCGATCCATTGGCAGATGATTACCGATATATGAAACACGGATCTGGTGTTCGCTCTCTTTTGACACTTTAAACAGTGGCGGTGTGATAACAAACGGTACTTTGTTTTGACTGTTATCGATATTATCTACCCACGACTGAACAAGATAAGGTCGTTCTGTGTCCGAGTTTGTGATAGAAATAGTGGCTTCTTTTTGTGAGCCATTATAGATAAGGCGGGTTCCACCTAAGGTAATCCCTGCTTGTACTTGCCCCATAAAAAAGACAAGTAAAAAGGGAGTAATAAAGCGAAGCATTTTTACTCCTTTAGTTATAAATGATTTTATAAATGAACGTTAATAAAGCACTTAACCGATTTTATGGATAGATAATTGTGAAATTTACATCTGAGTTAATAATACCATGACTCGGAGTAGTTTTAGTTGTTTGTAATTTTGCTATAAGAGGTATATCGACACTTTTACTTGTAAGTGTATAATCATTGATTGATGTATTTGCGTGTATTTTAGTATCGTCACTTTTAGCAATCAGAATACCTATACCAGAAACTCCTGAAGAGTACAGATTATGGTCATCATTATCCTTTTTACCGTTAAATTCGACACCAATTTTTGAACCTGGGCAATTAGTTAAATTAATTGTAAACGATTTAGCATGACCTATGGTTCCTTTAATATCAGAAAACCTTTCTTTAGGTATATTGCCAAAATTAACTGTTTGGTCTTTTCCGCTACTAATAGTACAGCCGTTCTCAAGAATTGTCCCTCTGAATTTAATGACTCCATCATAAGACAATGCATTGAAACTGGTAAAAATCCCCAATACCATAGCCAAAGAAGCCCAAATAAAATTCTTTCTCATTTAAAAATACCTTCCCTTAATAAAGATGTGTGTGATTTTTTTGTACAATAAAACTATATACCCAACCAGAGTTATAATTTAATGGCTGATTATATAATTGAATTAATTTACATAGTGATATATAACTCGATTGAGTTTTTACCTCTATTTTGTATATGCTGTTAACTTTCTACTAAGCGTTTTTTACTGATAAATAATTCGTCAGTAATTTCTGTGATCTTTTCTGGATATATCATCATGTTTGTTAATAATAATCTTTGATATTAATTTTAGCCCAAGGAGCAATTTTTTCTCCCAAATATCATCTATTACTGCAAATCTCTTAACGTTATTAATAATGATTCTTATTTGTGTTAAAGTATCGCAAGTACTCAGATACGATAAATTTTCATACCAATCATGAAATTTTTACCAGGTGATTGTTATAATGCAGTGAAAAGCTCTTGTGGGTAAGATATATGCATGGATAAATTTATCTTTATTGTCTGCTGAGCGGATATCCACTAGTGAAATAACTGCATTAATGAAAACGAACTATCATTGTTAAGCTCGGTACATGTATCTTACACAGAGATTTACATCAATGTTCTGATTGAGCTAACCGTAGTGGTGCTATATTAATACAATTAAATAAATTGCCATCTTGATTATAATTACGATGGCAATAAATTTTTCTTAATATCATTAACTTGTTTTCAATTTGGAACTTTCATCTTTCTTTAGGGCTATTCTCATGCGATGGGGAGGAGTATTAACTAAAATATGATCTTTTTCAACAACTTAAATAAAAAAAGAGTGTTTTTTTTCTGTTTTATAAAAATATCTTGTTATTTCATGATGTTATAATTTTAAATTAATCGTTTGATTTGGTGTGTTTGTATGTGATTTTCAGACTTAAACAATTGATTAAATGATTTGAACAGAGGAAATAGTAGTGATATTTATTATCTAATCTAATATTTTATCATTAATAATGATATGAATCAGACGATTTAGTTTGTTTTTTCTAGTAGTTTGTTGGAATATTCTATTGCTAATGATTCTGGCGTGTATTTTATGATCAAAATCATTATCGATAGCTTTAATTGTGAAGATTTAATCATTAATCAGGCAGAAATAACGGTGTTAGCAAGGGTTAATTTGTGTTTCCGCTATTTTTTGACCTTTGATTATTTGCATATAGCTGTAGTAGCGGCATAGCTTTTCGATTGTAAATGAAAATCATTACCCATTTTTTCGACCTCTGTTCAGATTATTGATAAAAGCGCAGTTTTAGGTTTGATTGATAATATTCACAAATTTGACGATCCTTGATTTTCATCGTCTCCAGAAGTGTCATCACATGAATCAATGTAACACGGGCTTTTTCTTTGAACTCAAAGAATAGCAGCAGCGTCTGAAAGTGCTGGATAAACGCCTCAACCATTTGAATGCACAAGAGGAAGATATTCGCCGTCTACTGACGCTACCGGGTATTGGTCCACTGGGGGCATCCGCTTTGATGATAGTCAGGTTATTGGGTATCACGAAACGCGGGAATGGCTATTTGCGAGGAATACTGATTCATGGTGCCCGTTCAGTTGTTTATCGGGTGCAAAAAATCCCTGATGAACAATGTAATGGATTACAACGCTGGTTAAAAGGCGTGATAGCCCGCAGCGGGCTCAATAGAGCGGCAGTTGCCCTGGCAAATAAAAATGCCCGAATAGCCTGGGCTCTGGTCAGCCAACAATCGAGTTATGAACCACGATGAGTTACCCATGATGTAGAAGTTCATAAGTTGATGTATTGACAGGTAGAACCGACTCTCTGTGAACCGGGTAAATAGCCCAGTTTATCGAGACTGTTGAAATAATAATGAGGGCAGAGAGTGCGGATTTTCATCAGGGCTCATTGAAGCCGAATATATGTTTGCGACTACGTTGTCAGAAAAATTTACTCACCCACTTGAATTGAGTCGGTGTCCATATAAGTTATTTAAACATAAAGCTCATCGATTTGGATGAGCTTGTAATAACAACTGGGTCGGAGTGGTAAAAATTTCTAGTATTTTGGTTCACAACCACACGTGTTCTGTTACTTGAATACGTGATATTGAGAAATCATTACCAAGAGAGTCTGGTGTGCTATTATATATTTTAAAATAATATGTAGGAGTTTGTGCTTTTATCAGACCAGATAAAATTGTTCCATTACCTTGTTCAGGTATAGTATCTCCATAAATGGTAATATCATTAGATGAGTCATTTTCAGATCCCCCTACACGAAGAGAAATTTTTGGCGCAGGGTTAACATTATTATAACGACGGACATAAACGGTGAAACTATACCAATGGCCAATAATCAAATTGGAATATTGCTTTGTCAAAACGCTACCACTATTATCAATGCCACCATTGGTATTGAATAATAATGCTTTTTTATTATTGATAGTAATAAATTGCCAGTTAGCATATCCTTGAGGTGTAAATTCAGGAAGTCTGGGTTTCCATAAATTTAAATTATTTTCCTCAAAGTTAGTTATATCATCAAGCTTAATTGTCATGTTATATCCTATTGGTTTTAATTTTAGCCAAAAAATCCTATTATAAACTATATGTGTAAAACAATAATATAGTTTATGGGGCTATCCTAAATAAGATCCTATCCCAATAGGGTTTTAGGGCGTTCCATTGGCAGCCCGTTCTGAGCACAAAGAAGATGGCATCCATAGTGGCGCGGTTATCAACACGTTTGTGATGTGTACCTGGCGGATGCTGAGTTTTATGTTTGGGGATAAGTGGCATCATTTTTTCCCAAAGTTCATCACTGAGCCGCCATTTGTTGTTTGTCATACTCTCTATACCTTTCGAAATTATTCATTATAGAATATGACAATTCCTTTTGGGATAGGTTCTTAGTTGAAGCTGGTTACAAGTTAACCTTGCAAGAACAACGTTTTTTGCTTACCTACATTAGCAAGCTAAAGGCTTTTAATATCCCAGCAGAAGCGCAAAAAACAATGACAGTTACAGCCTCTGAGTTTTTTTGTAACTTTCCTGAAATGGGTAGAGAAAATGCAGAAAGGGAATTAAACAAAGCCGTTGATCGACTTTGGGATAGAACAATTTTTGTTAAAGAAGAAAATGTCAAACGAGAGGTTAGATGGTTACAAGAAAGAGCAACATATATTTCAGGTGAAGGGAAAATTGAAATAACTTTCGCTGATACTGTTTTATCTTACTTAACAATGCTACAAGGCTCTTTCACAAATATTTTACTCCGAAATGTTTCATCTTTGACTAACTCATATAATATTAGATTGTATGAGTTATTTATACAGAGATTTGACTTTCAAACTAGATATATATCACTAAATAAGATTTCATAATTGTGCTACACCCATTTTTTGTCTTCCTGGCTTTTGCTGTGATGAAAACGATGCCAAAAAGGCATCAACATAATTCAGTAACTGCCACATAAATTGACAACAATGATTTCGCGTTATTGTCTCATGGAGCGATTGCCATAACCGTTCTATTTTATTTAGCCACGGTGAATAGACCGGTAAAAACAACAGGGTAAATTTTGGATGTCATGCCAGCCAGTCCTTTACCTTCTGACTTTTATGAATACAGTAGTTATCTAAGATTAATGTGAGGGTTTCCGCATGGGGATATTGATGATTCAGTTCATCTAACATTTTGATAAATAAATCAGAATTCTTTTTTACTCCTTTAACATAGGTGATTTGCTCTGTTTGGGCATTAAGGCAGCCCGCAAGGTAATGTTTTTCGTTTTTTCCCGGGGTGATAACCCGTTTTTGTTGTCCTTTGAAGCACCAGTCCGCGCCGATTTTCGGGTTTAAATCAATATCCACCTCATCTTCATAAAAAACGGGATGTTTTTCTGAAATGTTCGCTTTGGCTTCCGCGATCTTTGCCATTTTCTCATCGTATTCGGGATCAGGTTGTTTCACTGTGGGTGCCGCTCTACGCCAGACAATCCCCACCTGAGCAAAGTAACGATAAAGGACATTTTGCGTCAGAGAGAGGTTGAGTAATTCATTGAGGGTATGAGTCATGAGTTCAAGGCTCCAGCGAGAGCGGAGATAGCCTAACTTTTGGGGGGATTGCTGTAATAAGAAAAGTAAGAGGTTATAGAGCGGGGAGAGATCCCAGACAACAGGTCGGCCAACGGGTAAACTTTCGAGTCCTTCCAGCCCATATAATGTAAACCACTGAACCCAACGATTGACGGAAGAGCGTGCGGCATGAAGGGTCTTGGCGACATAAGTCACTGTCAATCCTTCATTGAGCATCAATAACGCCGTTAATCGACGGGAATAGTTCTTATCACGGGTTTTATGGATAAGTTTTCTCATTTTCTGGCATTCATCTTGAGGTATAGGTGCTATGATAGGCATCACTCAGTCCGTGTTGGGGTTTGGGATTTTTCGCAATTGATCAGATCGCAAAAATCGGACTGAGTTCCCTCCAAGTGATCTATTATTTTGAAAAGTTATTTACATTCACTAATGAACGGGCTCTTCAAAAAAAATAGGACATCAAAATGGCTATCTTAGTTAACGATAACAAGATTAATATTAATGGGCACTTAATTATACTTAATCAAAAGATTATTAAGGCGATAGAAATTGATAATGGTTCTGTTCTTGTCTTAACTGATATTCCTATAGGAGATGATGGGCTAAATAATCTATTTTCTTATACAAATAATGGAGAATTTCTTTGGCAAATAGAGCCGTCAGATTTACAAAAAGAAGGCCAAATAAGTTACCCATATGAAGGGTTGAACGTCGTTGAAGGGCAATATTTTGTTGTTGATTTTTATGGAAGAAGAATATTTTTCGATCCTTATACTGGTCTATTCTTATCACGAGATGTTGTAAAATAAGATGTAGACAACAACCACCTCAGTGTGGAGAAGAACCAATCGCGCAGTGAGGAACTGGTTAATTGTCAGGGTGATAGCAGTTGCCGTTCTGCCGTTAGGGATAAATATCGGCAGGAGTATGATAAGGTTCAGGAGCGGATAACAACGTGTTCCGGGGCTGACCAGTGCGTTGCTGTTGCCAAAGAGCTGCGGGCATTGCAAGGTGACTACAGTGCCCGGATGAGTGAAATTCAGGAAAAAGCCAGAATGCAGGGACTGGATTCCCTCACACCGGCAGAAGTACGGGAATGGGCAGATTTACGCGGTGCCATGTCGAATATTGACGCATCACGGAATTTAGTGCTCCATCGTGCCCAAGTCACCGGCGGCTCAGAAGAAACCACCCAGGAAATCGTGAAGATTATGGGGCAGACGGGAATTGCGGCGTCTGCGGGAGTGGCTGGAGGGATCAGTAAAGCTGGAGCAAAAGGCCGCGGGGATGACGGAAAAGGTAAACAACCATATCAACCGAATCAGGGGGCAGTTGGTAATATGGGTGAATTCTTCAGGCAATCGGGTTTTGGGAGCCAAACAAAATCGAATTCACAAAAAACAAGTAAAATGTATGATGGTCAGAGTATTTATCGAGCTTCAAGTGATATTGGGACTCATATCAAAAAAGGTGATCAATTTTATTTGGACGGCGATCATAAGAACCACTTGGAAGTCTTTGACAAAAGAGGAAACTTTAAGGTTGTTATCAACCTTGATGGGAGCATTAATCAAGCCAAAACAGACAAAGCTATGGGTAGGAAATTAAAATGAGTGGTTTGGATCAAATTAAACGTGCAATCTTAGAACTGTCAAAAATCAGTGCTGCTGATTTTAAGTTTGTTGATTCGGATTGGAGTATCGATTATCGATTAGATCTTGATAATAGACTGCAAGAAGACTTAGTTAAGTTAGAAATAGAACTGAATTTATTGACAGATGCAATCCAAAGGAAAGATATGATAACGGCTAAGTGTGCTTTAGTTATGGCTCGAGTTATTTCACTTGATTTATCAAATTTTTTCCTGAATATCTTTGAAGATATTGAAAAAGTTGGCTGGAGTGAACAATGTGAATTACCTTCTATTCCAGAAGATTACGTAATCCCAGATTATTACAGCTATCCACCTAATAAATGAACATTGATCCCGGCTATTGTAAACTGCCCCAAATGTTAGGCAATCATCCGACATTTAAAAGGGGTAGTTCATTACGTCTGGGAAAAGTGGCTTATCAGGCTGAAAAGTCGCGTCGGGGCGTTGTGAGCTGGACATCGAATCATACCGGGGAAAGTTGCTTTTAACTAACTGAATTCATTGAAAAAATTTAATGTCGGCGGTCAACTCCGCAATGGAGTGTGTTGTTGTAGACAACAACCACCTCAGTGTGGAGAAGAACCAATCGCGCAGTGAGGAACTGGTTAATTGTCAGGGTGATAGCAGTTGCCGTTCTGCCGTTAGGGATAAATATCGGCAGGAGTATGATAAGGTTCAGGAGCGGATAACAACGTGTTCCGGGGCTGACTAGTGCGTTGCTGTTGCCAAAGAGTTGCGGGCATTGCAAGGTGATTACAGCGCCCGGATGAGTGAAATTCAGGAAAAAGCCAGAATACAGGGGCTGGATTCCCTTACGCCGGCAGAAGTACGGCTATGGGCAGATTTACGCGGTGCCATGTCGAATATTGACGCATCACGGAATTTAGTGCTCCATCGTGCCCAAATCACCGGCGGCTCAGAAGAGACGACCCAGGAAATCGTGAAGATTATGGGGCAGACGGGGATTGCGGCGTCTGCGGCGGTTGCCGGTGGGATTAGTAAGGCAGGTAAGAGTGCCATCAATGCAGCCCAAGGTCAGCAGGTTAATACCGAAAAAGGGAAGGAAATCTCTACTGTCAATGGATATAAAATTTCAAACGGTGCTGATAATGTAATTGCTAAAACAAATTTAGATCACCCAATTGTTCAATCTCGTATCAATGTTCAAAATGGTGACTCTAAGGCTGGTTGGGAGCATGTTATTAAACGTCATTTTTCTGGTAAAGATAACGCGAGTCAATTTACTATCAGTCAGTCTGAAGTGAAAAATATCCTTAAGAGTTCAGAAGTTACAAAAATACCTATTAGTAATACTCGTATTTCAATTAATAAGACAACTGGTCAAAAAGAGATTCTTTATGAACGAGTAATTACTTTTGATAGAAATATAGGTGTCGATAAATTTAGTGATGGAAAACCAACAAATACTATGACAATTCTTACAGATAAACATGGTAATTTGATAACAGCAACTCCGGGAAAGATGTAATATGAATGTAGATGAATTAGCAAAAAAGATGTTGGTTGATTTTAAGTTATTAGAACAAAACAATATTATCCCTTTTTTTAAAAAAGAGTTTGGGGTTGTTAATTCAGCTTATTTCTTAGGTCAGGGTATAGATCAAGGTGTAGATATTTATACTTATCTTGTTAATGGTAAGTATGTTATTGAATTTGATGTATCTAGAATGGATAACACCATAACTAAAAATGAAATTATATCTGTAGAGGAGTATGCAAAAACAATACAAGGTAAAGGCAAAACAAAAAAAGATGCCCGTGATAACTTAAAAATTGTTATGGAAAAAGCTAATAAAATCAATTAATACATTTTATGTATCAAAAAGCCTTGTTCTGTTAGAGCAAGGTTCTCTTGATTTATGGATGCGTATTGACCTAGGTAGGAGTAAAAATCACAAATGTGGGGTTGGTTTCTGTCGAGGGTCATTTAACCTTTTACCTGAACTGATCTCTCTGTGAACCTCCGGAGAATATGTTAAAATGAGTATCGGGGTTACAGGGATATGATGAACAATGAAGAAGAACACTACGCCAACATTACATGATGCTATTTTTAAGCAGTTTCTGACGCATCCAGATACGGCCAGAGATTTTCTACAGTTCCATTTACCACTAACTCTGCTGAAGGTTTGTGATCTGAATACGCTGCAACTGGTATCGGGAAGCTTCATTGAAGACGATCTGCGGCCATACTACAGTGACGTTTTGTATTCACTGAAAACGGGTAAGGGTGACGGTTATGTATACTGTCTGATTGAACATCAAAGCTCGCCTGATAAACACATGGCTTTTCGTATGTTGCGTTATGCCATTGCTGCCATGCAACGTCATCTTGATGCTGGTCATAAAACATTACCGTTGGTGATACCCGTATTATTTTACCAGGGAAAGATCAGTCCGTATCCGATGAATTGGCTTTTGGAGTTCGATGATCCGGAACTTGCCGGCGAGCTGTACAATAAAGATTTTCCGCTGGTTGATATTACCGTTATTCCGGACGACGAAATAATGAAACATCGTCGTATGGCTGTGCTCGAAATGTTGCAGAAACACATTCGCCAGCGTGATCTGACCGAGCTGCTTGACCAGCTGGTAACATTGTTACTGGAAGGATATACCACACAGGAACAGCTGATATCTGTGATAAACTATATGCTGCAGGCGGGAGAATCTCACGATCCGGCTGCTTTGCTAAACACTCTGGCATCACGTGTGCCACAGCATGAGGAAGCTCTGATGACTATCGCTGAAAAACTCCGCCTCGAGGGCGAACAACGCGGGATTCGGAAAGGGATTCAGTTGGGTGAACAGAAAGGACGTGAAGAAGGCGTGCGGCTGGGTAAACTCGACGTTGCCCACAGCCTTCTGAAAATGGGGATGCCTCGCGAGGCTGTTCTCGAAGCGACTGGCTTATCTGAAGACGAGTTGGCGCAGATCCGTCATTGATTCTGACACCAGAAGGAATCCCATTAAGAGCGTCAGCCGCAGCAACTAACGTCCTTTTTATTAATGTGTTCATTGGTCGCGGTAGGAATAGCCGTTACTGGCTATTCCTACCGCGACCTTTAATCAAAACGGGTAACTCTCTTCTTTTCAAATCGAAGTGTCAGATCTAATCTGAACTAATACACCACTCACAAAATACACGGGCCCATACATCAAAAGAAACTTTTACCGAGCCTCGGGAAGGGGAAAAATCAGCTCTGATGAGTATCGAACACCCTGTCGGCGATAGTTTATGCCTTTAAACCGGAAAACCATCCAAAAATTTTCCGGTTTCATTTGACAAAGCTATTTTATCTCGTTTTTCGAAGTTCTACGACGATATTCACCACTCGCTTTTTCATGCATGGTAAACAGCATCGGTAATAGAGAACTCAGCGCTGATAGGCTATGCCCGAGCTGACACAAACTCTCTGGAGTAAATTCATGGATATTATTACTGGCAAACGACAACATTGAGTCACCAAGAAAAGTTACTCCATGACAAATGCCCATAGTATTTTCTTTGGATGATTCAATTAGCTGACACAGTACAGTATCACTAACACATGAGAGATCCAGTGATGTAATCGCATCCGACATGCCAGACCATAGGGTATTCACATCAGATATATCACCGTCGTCGGGAGTATCAGGGATGCTACTGTGCATAATATTGCTTCCCAATTGGTTTACAAAAAATTAAAACCAAAGAAAAGTCCGCAAGTAAGGTGTGTACTTTGATTTCTACATTAGATTGTGCGTTAAATGTATAATGCTTTGAGTATGAGGATATGTTACTATTCATATTAGCCATACATTAGTTCTTGTAATGTTGTGGTTAGACGCTCTGATTGTGTTGCCTCACTTTCAGAGCGTTGCTTTTATGGCTCCTATAGCAGCCACCATATTTTTTCTCTTCGAGATCAATATCCCTTCCTTCTTTTCTGATAACGGGAAGGCCAGATTTCATCAGGCTTCTGTCCCAATGCATTCGCAATGATTGTCTCACCTTTGTGCCAGGGACGCTGTAAAGCATTGGATAATGTTGACGATGCCAGTCCAGCTTCCCGAGAAATGGCAGCCAATGACGTTCCTTTCTTTTTTAACGCAGCGATAATATCTGCCGAATGCCAATCTTTTTTCTCCACAATAATTCTCCAATCGGGTATAACTATCTAATAATACTGTAAAACGACGAGTAACATTCTTTACTTTAAACTCTGTTAGTAGTACGTTTTACTTCAATCTATATTTCAATTACTCTAACCAATTGTCAGTGCAAATAATCTTTGGGAAATTATTCACTGGAACACAGGTATTGATCTAAATTTGAAAATTGTAAAGCAAATTAGAACCAAAAATCCCCTGATTTGAAAATATTATCTTTAGGGAATAATTTTTAATTAAAAATCAACCAATTGAATGAAAATTGAGAAAATGAAAAACAAAAAAGCATCAGGTGCTTATTTTAGTGATGAAGAAAAAGAAGGTTTTATCAGTAGGTTATTACAACTTGTAGGGCAAAGAAACATTAGGACTGCTGCAAAAGATTAGGGCTTGCCTTACTCAACTCTCAATAACTACATCAATAAAGGAACAAGCCCATCATTAAAATATATGCAAATTGTTGCTAATAAGGAAAATGTAAGCTTGGATTGGCTTGCAAATGGGGATAAAAATTTCAAATTTGAAACACCAGATGCACACTATGATGATATTGAGCTACGACATTCCTGGAACTTGGTTTTTAACTCCCTAAATCTATGCGAAGTAGATAAGCTTATAAAATTAATTCATCGTAAAGGTATTTAAGGGCTATTAACAATGGCTCATGAAAAACAAGATATCAAGGATACCATTGATAAGCTTCATATTAGATCAAGCTTGAAACAAGCAATCAAAATGGCTCTTGCTGGGGATGAATAAACAGATAAAGAAATCTTGCAATGTATTACTACCCTGATAAGTCAAGAAAAAAATTAAACACAACCGATTGATGCTCATAACAGCGTAGAGTTAAGCATAGGTATATACCCGTAATCATTGAAGATGCTTGATTTTATCCGAAATGGAGATCCTTATCCTCGCTATGAAAATATTTATTACATCAGAACAAAAAATCAAACTTGAACGTCTTCACGACACCACTCGTGATGGTCAGGTACGAGACAGAATAAAAGCTATCCTTCTGGCTTCTGAAGGGTGGCGTTCTGTGATGATCGCCCAGGCATTGCGACTCCATCAGACCACCGTTGACCGCCATATCAGTGATTACCTTAATCAAGGTAAACTTAAATCTGACAATGGAGGGTCTGATAGTTTGCTTTCCCGAGAACAAACTGATTTTTTAATCAATCACTTATCTCAACATCTTTTCCATCACACCCATGAAATCGTGGCCTATGTTGCTCAGCTCTGGAAGATTACCTTTAGCATTCCCGGCATGAATAAATGGCTACACCGTCAGGGTTTTTCTTATAAAAAACCGGGTGGCGTCCCTCATAAATTCGACGCAGAAAAACAGCGACAATTTATTGAATATTATGAGAATCTTAAAGTCACAGCGAAAGACGAACCCATCCTTTTTCTTGACGCTGTTCACCCGACTCAAGGCACCAAACTCAGTTATGGCTGGATGCGAAAAGGCGAGAAAAAAACCGTCAAGACAACAGGAAGCCGGACTCGCCTGAATATATTGGGCGCGCTCAACCTGAATGCCATTGGTCGTACGGTGTTCCAGGAATATCAAACCCTCAATGACTACAATATTTGCTGTTTTTTCAATGAAATAAGAAAGTCTTATCCTGACTATCATCAAAAAATTCATCTTATTGTGGATGGGGCGGGTGACAACAAAGCTCATCTTGTTAAGGAGTGGGCTTATGTTAGCAATATTGAATTACATTACCTTCCGCCATACAGCCCAAATTTAAACCCGATAGAGCGATTATGGAAGGTCATGAATGAACAGGTTCGAAATAACCGTTATTTCGCTGATAAACATGAATTTCGAGACAACGTCTTCAAATTTTTCACCACAACGCTACCGGATATAGCGGACTCGCTGATGTCTAGAATTAACGACCATTTTCAGGTGCTAAAAACTGCATCTTGAAGTTTCTTGGGTATAGAATGACGATACCTTTCAATTTTCACTTAGTCAGGCGAATAGCCAGATAAAAATGCATCACATTGAGAAACAGCACGGAGAACTGAGTGTGTGGGTCAATTGTGTAAAACACCCGAAGAATAATTACGAACTAGGTAAACCAACCTAAAAGCTCACCACCACTCAAAAGGAAGTCACAGACAAAGCTTTATCAAGCTAACGAAAAAAACAGCACTCAACGATAACAGGACGTTTTGTTAACGTACCTGTACGTTCAGCCAGATCAAAAGCAGCCCTAGCTCGACGCATGCCTTCAATTTTGCGTTCTTTTACGGACATTTTCTTAAGTTCAGAAATTCGGCGTTTTGATTGCATAACCTTCCCCTATCATCATTTAGTACTATAGTTATAAAAATCAAAAATCTGTGTTTTTCTGATGCTCACGATGCTGAGAAACCGCATGACTTAAAGCTTTCTTATGAATGTACCTTCTGTTGAGACAAATAAAGATGTGCAATTTATAGTACTAACAAATACCAGTAAATAGGATTTCCGTATATTAATTTTTGCCTTTCTAATTAAAAAAACGAGAAAACCCCTATTGATTTCTCAACAGGGGTTTATCCCGAATATCTTTCGGCATCAGCAGCATGATTTCCATCATCTGTGACCCTAGCACGTTGCTAGCGGCAATAGCCGCGATCAGCAGAGGGAATACTACAGCAACAAACAGATAGCGTCAAGCATCCTGCTGCTAAAACAACAGCCTGTAATGAATCACAAAGAATGGAAAAGAGGCAAGTGAAAAGTATAGATGAAATACCATAATCATTATTATATTATTTTAAATCATGTGAGAAAAGGATATGAATTACAATGACCGTCAAAAGTGTTCTAATGTCAATATCAGAAAGACGTATATCAACTTACAAAAGAGGTTTTAACACAGAAGATGAAGCTGAATGTTTAGGACTCTATATATGCTCTGCGCCACTTTTTTTCCTGTATTACAACTTTTAGAAGTTTCGCTAAGAAACAGTTTATACTATGGTCACTTAGCATATCAACGGCAAAAACTTATAGATAGTGGGCTTCCCCCTGCCGCTGCTGAAATGACAATAGACAGAAACTGGATTCAACATTTCTATTTAAATACAGAAGATAACAAATTTATAAAAAGCCGTGAGGCAGTGGAAAATGCCCTTTCTTCTATCCAAGAAGAAAAAAGAGAAGTAACTCCGGATGAATTGATTGCAAAGCTTACATTTGGTGTATGGAGTAACATTTGCTCCAATCATCATAAATCTGATAAACAGGGGTCCCTTAAAATATGGCCGGAAATGATAGATTTTTCATTCCCAGGTGAAAAAGTGACTTTCAAGCATATAACCAACGACATAAAAAAACTTAATTTTCTTCGAAATAGAATCGCTCATCATGAGCCTATATGGCATAATAAGAAAAGTTTTTCAGTTGAAGGTCACATTAATACAGTACTCAATAGTTTTAAGATGTGTTTGAACTTAATTAAGTATATTAACCCCTCTAATCTCAAAACAATTGTTATTATGGAAAGTATAGAGCAAATAACACAACTGTGTAAAAAGGAAACTATTGAGAGATTCAAACAGGCAGCCAAAGATTTTGATCAAGTACATCCAGTAGATATAGAGGCTTGGTATAATACAAACATTGCAGAAACAAGATTGGATGGTGTAATTGTAAAGGTTGAAGGTAAGGTGGTTTCAATAAAAGCATTTAAACATCCAAGTAATCTATTTGTTCTCGATGCCCATGGAAATCATGAAAAGAATTTACCTCACGAAATAGGTATCAACGTGAATTTCGAGCCAGACAATACAAATGGCACATGGGTTGCAAAAAATGTTAGAAGAAAGTAACAACGGCCTTTTAAAGCTAAGTAAAAAGGCAGAAATATACTAACAAATTTTATATTTTACATCTAACTGAAGTAGCTAGGCTGGCCATTTTTTTGCCACATACAGAAGAAACGCTTGCCGCCGCTTGGCTATATGTACAGTAGAGGACACAAGCATAGTATGTCAAAATCTCAAACGAGAATTCAGTGATATAGTAGCTACATATATAGAAATGCTGACGACTCTAGGCTGTGTCCCTTAATGTAAATTAATAGTACTATCATCTAAACTGTTTTCAATATGGGAAAAAGATGATGGCACGTTACGACATTCCTGATGACGCATGGGTAGTGATAGAACCTTGTTTTACCTCCGGTCCATTCAGAGCGGGCAGGACGTCCACATGTTGAACACCGCCGTGTGATGAATGGAATGTTCTGGGTCTTGTGCTCTGGGGCACCGTGGCGTGATTTACCTGAACGCTATGGTTCTTGGAAAACGGTCTATAACCGATTTAATCGGTTACTGTCCATTCTGGATGAAAAAGGCTCGATTGACTGGGCTGAAATTTGCCTGGATGGCAGCAATATTCGCGCGAGTAAAGATGCGGCAGGCGCGAAAAAAAACATCCCGATATCACTGACGATCATGCGCTGGGTCGCTCACGCGGTGGTTATGGCACCAAAATCCACCTGGCAACCGACGGAAAGGGTTTTCCCCTCAACCTGATGTTGACCGCTGGGCAAGCTCATGAAAGTCAATCCGCCATCCCTTTGCTCGACGGCATTGGTATACAACGCAAAAATGGTTTCCTGAAACGGCGCGGCAAAGCGGTGCTGGCAGACAAAGGGTACTCGAGTAGAAAGCTTCGCGGTTATCTGCGTAAATTGAAGATCAAGAGCGTAATTCCTTATAAAATCAATGAAAAAGGCTGTTCTGATGGTCGTACGCAATTTGATGAACCGGCTTATCGTAACCGCAATGTTGTCGAACGCTGTTTCGGTTTTCTGAAAGGAAATCGGCGTATTGCAACCCGTTACGAAAAAACCGCCCGACACTATTTGTCCATGGTGAAATTAGGCTGTATTCGACTCTTTTACAGGCGGTTAAATAATTAAGGGACGCAGCCTAGTATCAGATAGTAGTCTTTGTTTTATATAATCGAGCCTTGCACCGAGATAGTCTCTTTCAGGATGGGGAGTTTCGATGATAATAACTTCCACCCCATAGGCTTTCATTACTTTGATAGTATGAGGCAATGTATTTTTATCGGCAACGCAAGTGAACTTATATTTCCTTGCCGCGCAAATGATACTTAATGCTATCCCCAAATTACCCGAGCTGGATTCGATAACATGCTTTTTATTTTTTAAACATAGGTTTTTTTCTGCCGCATCAACTAATGCTATCGCAGTTTTTATTTTTATTGACCCTCCGGGATTCATGTTTTCTATTTTAACATAGATGCTATTATTTTTAATGAACTCATCAATTTTAAGAAAAACCCGTCCATCATTAATGCTCTCTGCCGCTTGATATATCATTTTACACTCCCTTTGGAGTTATCCTGTGAGTCATGTTTATCCCTGTAATATCAAACCCTGTTTTTTTATATAGTCCGATAGCTGCTTGATTATCAGGCTCAACGCGTAATTTCAGTGTAGCCATTTTCTTTTTTTCAAGCATCGCTATCACGTTATTCATCGCCTCATGGCCAATTTTTTTATTACGATATTCCGGAGATATGTAGAAATCCATTATAAATACCGATTGCTCTTCGGGATAATAAAGCAACCACATGTAACCGACATGACAAGGGACATCGCTGAGTATTTTGTTAATACGGAGCAGGGAATTATTTTTTGCTGGCTGGTTGTCAGGAAAAGAGGTGTTGAATGTAGCATTCGCTTTTTGGTGCGCTTCTAACTGGCTGAACTGATGGTTTCTAATAAGATCCATCTTATATTCATTAACAAAGATGGTGCAATATTCCCCAATTTCACTTCCAGTGCATTCTTTTAGAGATAACATTCCTATACCTCACCCCAAACTTTCACAATAGAGAATATGTATAAATATTTCAATTATTCAATGTTTGTAATAAGTTATCACTTTAGAATTTCTTATGCCAATCAAAATCTCACCAATAAAAACCAGGAAATCATATTGCTCCATAAAAAAACAAAAAACAGAATTAAAACCTACAAAAAAATAAACACGCAACATTGCAACGGAGAATTAAAGCACAAAGAGAATAAAAATAATATTTTATCTCTAATGAGATGATATCTTGAAATCGGTTTTTTTTGCATAAAAATGCGCAACCAATGCACAGCATTACATTGATTAATATAAGTAAATCAATTAACTCACTATACATTAGCCCGTGAAACAGGATGAACTACCGTACATTGCTATCCGTAATGAATACATTCACTTTGTCATAAAGTTTTGCCCTTAGATGGTTCTCCTTTTCGGGGAGGAATGAGTACGCCGATTTTCTTGCGGTGGGCACCCTACTTACGATCACCACCTTCCTTAAAGAACGCCAGCTAGTTTTATGCAACCCGTGTCTGATGGTGGTCATTCTGGGGGTCTTGACAGGCAGGGAATTCTTCTTTAGCTTATTTGTTAGCCAGTTACTGGCAAAGGCGATCCCAGTCAGAGGAACCATATTAGAGAAGCCCGCTCAGGGAAACCTGAGCGGGCTTTTTGCTTTTGGTAACTGAACGGCTGCTAAGAGCGGATGTTATGTCTGGAGCAGACATGACATGGCAGAGCTTGGATCACCAGTAGCAATTCACTGATTAAAGCTTGGCGGAATGGTAGTCAGGGTATGGATAATTTATCCACACCCTGAGTTACTTATTTTCCTGTGGATTTACTAGGTTTTAATGCCGGAGTATTACCAGGAGTATCTTTATTATCACGTCGACGTTTATCAGGCTCACCTGTCGATTTAGCAATTGGTTTAGGACCAGGTTTAAGACCCATAATAGTTATCCTTTAGATGTTTAAGAGGGAAGTCCTCTATATGGATACCGGGCTTGTGCCCCGACAATACAGCACAGGCGGAAAAACCACCCTGCTGGGTATCAGCAAGCGAGGCAACAAAAATCTGCGCAGGTTACTGGTTCAGTGCGCCCGCATATTCATGATGCGGCTGGAACATCAACGGGGCAGACTGGCTGAGTGGGTTCGGGAACAACTGAATAAGAAGCATTCGAATGTCGTTGCCTGTGCGCTGGCAAACAAGCTGGCACGGATCGCGTGGGCAATCACCACTCAGCAAAATGAATATCGGGTCTGATCTATGTCAATCTGATTCAACAGGCTAATGACCTCAGCTTCGTTTAAAGATAGCGATCTCATTATCCCGTAGATTCAAGCTCGGTTTTTTAGGCTGGAATGTATAAGCAATAAGACCGGCAGCAACTTCTAACAAAAAACCGAGCTGACTGCGATGCCTTGAATGTTCTATCTGAGAAATATTTTTGAGCTGGTCGACGACCGTTTCTATCAAAAATCGCCGTCTTAACATCAACCTATCCCAGAGAGATAATGCTTTGGCTTTCATGTTACTCCGGACATTGGTGATTAACGTGACACCTTCCGCTTCTAACTCATCGCATAAAGCCTGGGACAAATACCCTTTATCCCCATACAAACAGCCTGTGAGTCCTTTTGTCAACGCGCTGACTGGCTGACGATCATCCTGGTTTCCTGCGGTGAGTTTCACGGCTAACAATTCACCGCAATCATTGATAACCAAATGAAGTTTAAAGCCATAAAACCAGCCTGTGCTCGTTTTACCTCGTTGTGCCATCCCTTCAAATACGCGATGACGAGGAATACGACGATTGTGACAAACAGCAATTTTGGTGGAATCAATAAAAGCAATTCCTTGAGTTTGTGCCTTACGTGATGAAAGAAAAGCGCATAAAGGAATAAGCGCCCTTTTTTTCAGGGTGAGGATACGCGTATAGCTGACTAATCCGGGGAAATCGGCTGTAAGATATTGTTTTACATGTTCAATATAAAATGTTTTAAAATCACGATAATGACTCATATGAAATAAAATGAGGATCATCATGACTTCACTGAGAGAAAGAGATGCCTCCCGGTGTCGTTTACGTAATCCATGTTCAATGAGTTGTTGATGCCAGAGAGGAATAAATTTTTGGCAAAAGTCATCGACGCAGCAGTAAAGTTCTTCTAAATTAACCATGCCTGAGGGTCTCCACGATTTTGTTTTCTTTAGCAAAAACTTTGATCGTGCCTCAGGCACTTTAGTTCCCTTCCCTTAAGCGAAGCTCAGGTTAATGATAAAGTAGTTAAAGACAGTTACCCATCTGGTTTTGCTAAGACTGATTATTGATGATATGAACGGCCTATCGGCCTGATGAAGAATCTGAGTATGAAAATGGCTCATCGAAGCCGATATTTTTTTCAGGTTCATCAGGCGCGGAACTCATCGTGGCGCGGGCATCTTTGCCTATAGAGACGCCGGATAGATTTAAGCAAGCCAACCCTACATCAAAATCAGTGTTGCAAAAACGGGGGTGACCATAGATTTCATACCATCCCTATTGATGCAGGGCAGTTCACTCACCAATGGCATTCGGTTAACCTCTTGCTGGGGCATCAAAAGAGTTCCATCGGGTTCTGGGACGCATAGATTTTCGTGGATAGTGCCTCCCAGGCCTCACCCGTTGAGTCATTCCGGCAAGTCCCTCTGAAAGAGCACAATAAAATGATTTTAAATGTTTTTTTATCCCCTGCATCAGCAAAGACAAGTGTTTTACAACGAGAAACAAACAGTTTTTGAAATTCAATTTCTGTTTATTTTCTCTGCTATCAATGCAGTCGCTATCGTTACCTCTGTGATTAATATCATTTTCCGATATCCTTGCCAGGTTCAGTAATAATATATGCGCTTGGATTTCTTGTCTGACACCTTTCTCACTCTGTGAATGGAAATCCTCAATGCAAAGGATTGACTTTGACAATTTATATAACTCTTCTATATTCCATCGATGATGATATAAATCATGAAAGGCTTCGGCTTCATAATATCCTTGTTCAACAAGAGTAGTGGCAAGAATATATTCACCATTTCGGTCAGTATGCTTTATTAGTCTTAATGTTAAGCATGGGAATTCTGAAAGAAGCTTTCTCTTTCTAAGATCTGACTTTACTGCTTCCGATGGCGTATAACTAACAATAAGATCATCTGAATTACTGTCAGAAAAATCTCTAATAGCCTTATTCCTGTTTCCCTCCTGTACTCTGAATACTGCATTCAGATTGTTTTGCATTACTTGATATAACAAGTAATAGCTAAAGTATCCCCGATCGAAGATCACGATAGCATTGCTATCTAAACACTGGAGATGCTTTTCGACACAAGCCCTCTCATTATTATGGTTAACAAAATCAACGTCATATATGATCGAATTCAATACATCATAGAGACAACTCATCATTGCATAGGGATAATGTCGTGATGTGTTTTTGGGTGTTTTATATCCATTTTCCAGCAACCCTCTGGGAATGTTTAATTTTGAGCCATCTATAGCAAACAGTCGATGTCCTTTCCATGTTTCGGGATGGGTATTATCTTCCCATACAGAAACGATATTTTTGTTTATGGTTTTTATTGCATCATCAGGTAATTTCATTCTGGCTTCGCACATTGATGAAGCCGAGACGGGCTTATGCTGAGGTAACGGTATTTTTTCACGAATGCACTCAGCCCATATTTCATTAATAATATAAGAGTATCCGTGGTTATTTTTCCCTGATATGATTTTCATGAGAAATAGAACAATCAATTTTGTGTCTATTGACCTTTTTCTTTTTCGCCAGGATTTGTCAATTTTTGAGCATGAATCAAAAAAAGTTTTGTTCAGAAAATGATATATATCCATCAGCATACTCTCCGGGGAAACTTAGATTTTTATAGCATAGTTGTTATCTTAACCGAATGCCATTGTCCCCCTCAATCCCCAATGCCCTCAGCTCCCCGGGAGACAGTTCCGCCAAAGCCTGATGACTCACTGTCTGGCTGACGGGCATCTCTGATTGCCAACAACTCCTGATCCCCACGACCAGCCCCGCAATAACAAAAGCAGGCACGACCCATTTCACCAGACCGTTTGACTTAATTTGCATGGGGATTTCCTTGTTGCTTCATGGGCGTTTTTGACCTCATCGGTTCAGGCAGAAAGGCACGGTCAGGCCGACCTTTCACCACCAAATAGACGGTAGTCGTGTCTTCCGGCGTACCTGACGGTCCCAGCCAACGATGCTGAAAGGTCGCTGCTATGAATTGCCCCTGCAACCTGCGTGGATCAAGCACTACGTTCTCACGGTGGGTATTACGCACTTTCAGCGCCACCACAGTGAGGTTATCCACACCCCAGCCCCCTAACGGGGAGACTATTACCGGCGCAGAGGGATACAATGTGGTCAATCGGGGCGACAACGCCAATGATACCGGGTGAATGCCGGGAACAGCTTCTACTGTACGCAGCGGTGCATACAGATTCTGCGCGGCGTAACGGGTCAGGACCACCGGCAGCGGAGCCGTATATTTTCGCTGGATAATCGACTTCCCCGTCTTTCGGCCAAGCATTCAGTTGCTGAAAAATATAAAAACCAAAGGCATAGACCTGGGAGACTGGCACTGGCCACCACGGGCGGGTACTACCACTGCGGACATCCGGCGGCGTATAAATGGTTAACGCTCTCGGCGCCATCATCCAGCCACTCAGACTCAGTAACAACAACAAAACCAGCACACCACAGGCCGCACGTAACGTCAGGATATGCTGGTCCCGATCTTGAATTGCATGACGAAAACGGCTCATAACCGCCCCATTCGGGTCATTACCCGGTGACGGCGGCGCAACGACCAGCGTTGTGAGGTGATAATCAGTGACGGGTCACCCAGACCCCAGCACCGCTTTTTAACCTCCAGCCGTCGATAGAGATAATGCGCCGGTTTACCGCGTTTCATCCGGGCCAGGTATTTGCCGCCAAAGGCAATCAATAACAACGGCGCAATCAGTGCCACCGTCGGTATCATCACCCAACCCGTTACCGGTGTCAGTAACAAACCAATGACCGTGCCAGCTATCAGTCCCGTTAATGCCGTCCAGCCCAGTTCTGGGGTAGTAAATCCCCGGAACACGACAGGTTCGGCGTTAAGACGGTCAGGTAAAAAACGAATAGTCTGAACCATACTGACACTTCCTGGGGTCAAAAGAGAATGGACGTCGATTTGCCCAGCAGCCAGATAACCGCCACTAACAGCACCACGCCAACCACCACAATCGCACCAAATTTAGTCCAGGAGGCTCTGTCACTGCGAACTTCAGAAAAAGTATGAATTGCCGCGGTCGCCACATTGATAAACGTGATCGCGGCAACGACCAGCCCGCCTATTACTATGCCGTCCTGCAAGTAACCTTTGACGGTATTAAAAATACCACCGCCACTCCCGCTGGAAGGCGGTTCAACCGTTGGCAATGCCGCTGTCACAGGTTGACAAACCAGATAAGCCAACACACTGAGTGACACTGCACAGGTATTGATACGGACAAACAGGCGGAACAGTGACTGACATCCCCGGTTTAACAGATCCATTTCCTTCTTCCCTTTTTTCCATTACAGGTTAAAAACCGATTAGCTGGCAAACATCCAGATAGCCATCACCAGCAACAACACCACACGAATGACAAAACGGTTCATCGCCGCTTCACGGACCTTTTCATTGGCCCAGCCCTGCCAGACGTCCACCATTCCCCATGCGGCCCAAAGAAACAGCACCGCTATCAGTAAACCGATACAGAGAAATTGCATCACATGAGGATCGAGATTGCCGGAAGCCGCCCTGAATGCATTGCGTTGTACCTCGTTCACCGTATTCGCTCCTGACGATACTGACCGGTCACATCTAGCGCTGCCGCAGAAATCCCGGGTTGGGCACGGGAGGGGGTCAGATAGCGGTTAATGCCTTCACGGACAATATTGAGGTCCCGGTTAGCACGTAGATAATCAAAATAAAAACGGTCTGCCTGCCCCTCCTGAACGGCCAAAACCCGGGCGCGTTCCAAACTGGCCTGCACCTGGTCAAGCTGTTTGAGTGTGGTGGCCAGCTCATCTTTTTCCCCGGCCAGCACAGGCCAACTCATTAGGGGTTGTTGATGTTTTTCGGGGGATTATTAGACAGCATGATGATTTGATATAATTACTTTCGCCAAAAAACAACCAGACCTCACCATCATGCCGAGAACAATGTTAACAGATCTCTACTGGAATAAGCTATCCGCATTCATGCAACACACCGGTTGGATTTATGATAAACCTGAACACCGTTTGACCTTGGAAGGCATTATTTATCGGATGAGAACAAGCATCCCCTGGCGCGATTTACCCACAGAATTCGGCAAATGGAATACGGTCTTTTCGCGTTTCAACGCTTGGTCAAAGAGAGGTATTTTACAGATTATTTTCAAAGGGTTATCTGCGATTGCAGATACAGAGTGGTTGTTCATTGATGGGACTATCGTTCGGGCTCATCAACATAGTGCTGGAGCTGCTTCAGATAACGACGAGGCGATAGGCAAAAGTCGTGGTGGACGTTCAACCAAGATCCATTTAGCGGTAGACAGCGGAGGCTTGCCCGTTCATTTTGAACTTTCGGGGGGGCAGGTTCATGACAGTGTTCACGCAGAAAGCCTTATTTCCAAGTCTCCCACTTCCGAAGCAGTTATTGCTGATAAAGGATATGACAGTCAGCGTTTCAGGATGTTTATTAAACAACGGGATGCGACTCCAGTGCTCCCTTATCGTAAAAATAGTCGAAAAACAGACCAGGGTATTGATAAGTGCTTATACCGTTATCGCCATTTAGTCGAGAATGCTATTGCTCGAATTAAGCATTTTCGAGCAATAGCAACGAGATACGATAAACTTGAACGGAATTATACCAGTATGGTGGCACTCGCATTCATCATTGTCTGGTTGCCGATGTGGGTTGATTGAATAATGACTTTAAAACATCAACAGCCCCTAATATTGAAAGAGAAAACATCAGGAAAAATGGGTTTTAGCAATTGCCCCGTAAACCGTCGCCCAATCGGGCGGCGATAGTAAGGGGAGCTAACCAGGGGTTTCCTGCGATCTGACATAGGTTTTCAACGTTTCAATCGTTGCGCCGCCTGCACTACATCGGGGATGCAGGCTGGCATAGTTTCATCAGCAGGCTGGAATACAAAGCGGAACAAAAAGGCGTTTATGTGGTGAAACTCGATCAGTGGTACGCCAGTTCCAGAAGGTGTCATGGTTGTGGTTGCAAGATGTCGGAAATGCCGCTGCATAAACGGCGCCGGCAATGCCCTGAATGCTCGGTAGAACATGACCGCGACATCAATGCAGCTATCAACATTCGGCAAAAAGGGATAGTTGAATTACAGGCGGCGGGACACGTCGTCTCTGTTCATGGAGGTCTGCGTAAATCCGTTGCACCAACGGTTGCGGCCTGAGAAGTGGGAAGCCTCGCCGTTTTTTACGGCGGGGAGCAGTCACGTTAACCAAATACGAAAAATGGGTCTTGAGTACGCTATCGCTATACCGGCAAGAACCCACTGAATCCGAATATGTGCGCCTCGGAACTGACTATTCTTAAATAAAGATGATAAAAATACAGAGTTAAATTTATTTGGTGATTAATGCAAAGGCTATAAACCAAGCAAGGGAAAGGTATTTAATAAAATTTAAGTTATTTAGCTCATTAAGGCTGATTTTTAGTGAGATTATTGATGTTTTTTGTGATGCTATTCACATTTCATTAAATTAACTGAGTGTTAATTCACCTATTAATCAAGACATCGCCGATTTTTTGTTATAACCTTTTGCCTGAATATTAAGCGGATAACATGATTGATTATGTATCTTTATTAATGACTGAGAAGAGGATACCTCTCCACTCTGTTCAGTCAGTGTTATTAATTCAGGTTATCTGTGACAACAGTGGATTAACGGTGCTGATGCCAAAGTTGTGACTTCATCAGCATTCGGTTCACTCACCTCACCGGATAAACAGGCTTAATATATTGATAACATCACTTAATGATTAAATAAGACTAAAGAAAAATGGACAATCGCCCCCGTTGTCGGTTCACTGAAGGCAGCATCACATTACCGGAAGGCTATCAGGAACAGACCGTAAACATCCTCATTGCGCCCGATGCCCCTGCGCTGAACATCTCGCGGGATCAGCTGGTCGCAGGTGAAGATCTCGCCAGTTACCTCACCCGCCAGAAAGGTCTGCTGAAAAGCGGTCTGCGCGACTGGCAATTATTGGCAGAACAGCCCGCGACGCTGGGTGATAACCTGCGGCAAGGCACGACGCTGCTTTCCCGTTATCGGCCCAAGAAGGGGCAGCAGGTTCATCAATATCAGGCGGTATTTCTGCTGGATGAGAAAAAAGCGCTGATTTTCACCCTGTCATCTCAGCAGGCATTCACCGATGCTCAACGGCAGTGGCTGGATGACGGCCTGAACAGTTTCCAATTCTAGGGAGGCGCTATGCCAGAAGCTGCACGGCTCGGAGACACGATAGGCCATTCCAGCGCCCTGGCCGGATTGGTTGCGGGTACCGTCATCGGTTCATTAATTTCAGCCGCCGGGGGAATACTCGCGGGGGCCCTCTTTGTGGCCGGATTGGCCACATCCTGCATCGGGGTGGGCGTTTTGCTGATAGGTGCCGCCATTGCGGTGGGCATGGCAGCGGGATATTTAGGCGACATGGCACGTGACGCCGGCGTCTCTCAGGGAGCCTCGTCGCGAAGTCCCTGCGGGGAAATCACCCGGGGCTCCCCCAATGTTTTTATCAACGGCAAACCCGCCGCCATCGCGACGCGGAGTCAGGTGGCGTGCAGTAAAGAGGATGGCCTTCGTCAGATGGCGGAAGGCTCTGCTTCCGTTTTCATCAATGGTTATCCGGTGGTGCGGGTGGGAGACAAAACGGTCTGTGATGCGGTAGTCATGACCGGTTCGTCTAATGTCTTCATCGGCGGCGGAACGGCGCAGACGGCAAACATTGCGCCGGAAATCCCCAAATGGGCGTATACCGTTTCCGATTTAACGATGTTTGCGGCCGGGTTAATCAGTTTTGGTGGCGCGGCAGCCAAAGGCCCCGGCGCGTTGCAGACGCTGTTTAACAAGATACCGGGAGCGGCTAAAATCCGCAAAATCGCCTGCCGGCTGGGGGCGCTTGCCGTGGCGGTGCCGGTCGCGGGTATTCTGATGAACCCGGTGGAAGTCATTGCCGGCCAGAAATTCCTGAACGATGAGGATGAACTGGACTTCGTTTTTGACGCTGAATTGCCGCTCTACTGGCAGCGTAGCTACCTGAGCCGTTATCAGTATGACAGTGTACTTGGTCAGGGCTGGAGCCTGTTCTGGGAAAGCCACCTCACGCGCGTGGAAGACGGGCTGCTCTGGCGTTCCCCTGCCGGGGATATCGTGCCCTTCCCTGATGTGCCGGCAGGACACCGTTGTTTCTGCCCGGAGGCCCAAAGCAACCTGGTACACACGCCGGAAAACACCTGGGCAATCCGTGATGCAGGCGAATTAGTTTATCACTACACGGCTTTTGATAATGACGGCCTCAGCCGCCTGAGCCACATCCGCGATAACGTCGGCAACGAACAGCGCTTTCATTACAACGAGCAGAACCGGATGGTCAGCATCACGGGCCATGGCGGGCTGAACCTGCATTGTGACTATGTGACGCTGGATATCGGGGGCAAAACGGTTACCCGCCTCACCACCGTCTGGCGCGAATTGCATGACGGCCAGCGTATTCAGCTTTGCCGCTACCATTATAATGAAAACGCCCAACTGACGGGGGTCAGCCATCGCAACGACGCGCTCCAGCGACAATTCGGCTGGACAGAGCCCGGCGTGATGGCATGGCATCAGGACCCGCGGGGATTACGCTGTGATTACCAGTGGGAACAGACTGAAGAAGGGCTGTGGCGTGTCATGGCCCAGCAAACCAGCGAGGGGGCGGGCTATCGGCTGGCATACGATGATGAAAACTCCACCCGCACGGCACACTGGCACGACGGCAGCCGCACGGTTTGGCGCCTCAACGACGCACACCACATCATCCACTGCCGCGACCGCAACGGCACGGAACACCATATCCTGTGGGATGAATTTGGCCTGCCGAACGGTTACACAGATGCGGACGGCCACACCCGTCTGAGTGAATGGGACGCGCATGGTCGCCAGCTGAGTTTCACCGATGCCAACGGCAACCAGACCGGCTGGCAGTACCAGAATGATACCGACCGGCTCACTTTTATCTTCTGGCCGGATGGCACCGAGACGGCGCTGGCTTACGATGAATTTGGACGGCGGGTGAGTGAAACCTCGCCACTGAAACAAACGACCCGTTATCACTACAGCTTTAATAATACGGTGCGTCCTTACAGAATCACGGATGCCAAAGGCGGAGAAAGCCATTTTATCTGGAATGGTCAGGGGCAGCTGATCCGCCACACCGACTGTTCTGGGCAAAGCAGCACATGGTACTACGACAATGAGCACCGGTTGAGCCGCTTTACCAATGCGTTGATGGAAAGGGTCAGTTATGACTATAACGATAACGGCCAGTTAATCCTCATCACCTATCCTGACGATTCCACGGAACACATGGCATGGGACAGCGCGGGTCAGCTTATCCATCACCAGCGCAATGAGAATGCGCCCCGCGCCTGGGAATACAATGCATTCGGTCAGGTGGTCTGTGCGACAGACCGTCTGCAACGTCAAATTCGCTATCAGTACAGCCCTGAAGGGCATCTGGTGAACATTGAGAATGCCAACGATGGCCGCTATTTGCTGAACCGGGATGCCGAAGGGCGCTTAATCGAAGAAATCCGCCCCGACGACACCTTAATCCAGTACGAATACAACGCGGCGGGCTTATTGAGCACCGAGCGGCGCCTGGGTGACCGCGTGTTCAAATACCCGGAACGCCGGGTACACCAGCATTATGATGCGGCCGGTCAGTTGATCCAGCGGGAAACCTACACGGACACCTATCAGTACCAGTGGGATAAAATGGGCCGGCTGCGGGAAGCCCGCCGTGAACCGAACGACAACGGCAAACAACTGGGGATCGAGCCCAACACCGTGCGTTTTGGCTATGACGCATTGGGGCGCGTCATTCGCGAGCAGAACGGCGACGACTGCCTCCAGTTCAGTTATGACGAACGGGATAACCTGACCGCCCTCACGCTGCCACAGGGCGGCACCTTAAGCTGGCTCTACTACGGCTCTGGCCACCTGAGTGCAATCCGGCATGAACAGACACTCATCACTGAATTTGAGCGCGATGACCTGCATCGGGAAACCCGCCGCACGCAGGGCAAGTTATTCCAGCGGCGCGATTATGATCCTCTGGGGCGCTGTACCCGCCAGTACAGCCTGCCGCTGACGCAGGCCGAGGCCGAACCACTGCCCTATCTCAGCGAGGGTAAGCCGTGGCGGGCGTGGCTCTACACCCTCCAGGACGAATTACAGGTAATGGAAGATCATTACCGGGGCGTGATCGAATATCTTTATGACGCCGAAAGTCGCCTGAAAAAAGTGACGCATTGGGGTAACGCTTATGAGGATATGTTGTGGTATGACCGGGCGGATAACCTGCTGGAGCAACCGCAGGCGATACTGGAGCGTGAAGCGGAAGAGCGGGGGTTGTCTAAGACAATGGAGCCGCAGGGCGACCGCCTGAACCACTGGCGGGAATGGCGCTATGAGCATGACCCGCACGGCAACATAACCCGCCGGGCGGGCAGCATGCGCGAAACCCAGGATTACCGCTATGATGGCGACAACCGCCTGACCGTGGCGGTAATCGGCAACACCACGGCGCGTTATCATTATGATGCCCTTGGGCGGCGTATCCGCAAAGTGGTGAAGATCGGGATTGATGGACTGGCGCGTTATGAACAAACCGATTTTGTCTGGCATGGCCTGCGACTGTTGCAGGAGCGCGAGGCAAAAAGGGGTGAAACGCAAACCTACTGCTACGAATCCCATGACAGCTACACCCCGCTGGCCAGCATCATCACGAAGGGAACCCGGCACGATTACTACTGGTACCACACGGATATCAACGGTGCGCCGCTGGAAGTGACGGACGAAGAGGGCAAAATTGCGTGGTCGGAGAAATACAGTACTTTCGGTGAACTGGATGGCACCCCGCTGGCTTACTTCACCGATCCGGCCCGGTCATCAAAGAGCTTTGACTTCCGGCAAAACCTGCGTTATGCAGGGCAATATTTTGACAAAGAGACCGGGCTGCATTTTAATACGTATCGGTATTATGCGCCGGAAATTGGCCGGTTTATTACGCCTGATCCGATTGGATTAGCAGGGGGATTAAACTTATATCAGTACGCACCAAACCCCCTGACATGGATCGATCCGCTTGGATTATCGAGGATCTACGAAGATGCTCCTTACCACGGTAAAACCGATAATGCAGTAAAAAGTAAAGCCCCAGTAAATGGTCAGGCAGCATTAGATAATTCAGTTCAAGTGAAACCTACCTCACCTCGTCGAGTTGGTGTAGATATAAAAAATAATGAAATTGTTGTTATGGATAAAACTCGCACATTATCGAGTGGTGATGAATTATTCCATGGACACGTTAGAGAATGGGATGCGCTACATAATGATCAGCAATCTGCTTTGAAAAAAACTGGAAAAGTGAATAAAAGAGGGAAAATTAAAGGGTGCTAAATATGAAGGAATATTCTAAATCTGAGTTAGAAAGTTTATTACATTCTGGCGATGTCAAAATAGTAACTGATGCTCTTTTATATTTGACATTCAACGTTAATGACTATAATTGGGTGCAAGAAAAATGTTTGCAACTATTTGATAGTAATAATGAAGATATCATTGGTTTAGCTATTACTTGTTTGGGGCATATAGCGCGTATTTACTCTAATATTGATCGAGATAAGGTAATTCCCGCACTAAAGAAAAAAGCTATGGACACCCGTTTCACTGGTCGAATAGAAGATGCGATAGACGATATTAATATGTTTGCTATCAAAGAGTGAAATTAAAAGCAAGCCGGAAGATCCTCACGATCTTCCGGCCTTCTAATGATCTACCGTGGCGCATAGCCACAGTAAGCCAGTGCCGACTGGAGCTTACCGACAGCATCCTTAATCTGATACGCTTCCTCGTCATTCACCGCACAGGCGCGTATCTCTGCCCAGTTTAACCGCTTAACCAGTTGGGCCAGCGCTTCAATGTGGGTTAACTGAATGTTCTGCAAATGCTCAATCGCCATCGTCATCTCATATCAATGGAGCGCCGTTGGAAGTGACGGACGAAGAGGGCAAAATTGCGTGGGCGGAGAAATACAGTACTTTCGGTGAACTGGATGGCGCCCCGCTGGCTTACTTCACCGATCCGGCCCGGTCATCAAAGGGCTTTGACTTCCGGCAAAACCTGCGTTATGCAGGGCAATATTTTGACAAAGAGACCAGGCTGCATTTTAATACGTATCGGTATTATGCGCCGGAAATTGGCCGGTTTATTACGCCTGATCCGATAGGATTAGCAGGTGGATTAAACTTATATACTTACGCGCCTAACCCAATGAGTTGGATCGATCCGTGGGGGTTATACAAGGGTGAGGGACAACGGGGTTTAGGGAAGTACCATGTCTTCCATGAACATACTCTGAATCCATCTGAATATCAGTTATCTGATGGTCAGCACTTTAAACGGGGCAACCAATCTGTGTACGAAAGAATGCAGCGCGATCCGGCATTCAGACATGAAATGCAGACTAAATATCCGGGAGTGGTGGAACATGTTCAGCCAAATTCTAAAGGGAACTTTAGAGGGACTTCACCAAAGAATATGACTTGGCATCATGAGAATCAGCCAGGGAAATTAAGTCTGGTTGACCGATATGACCATAAGTCCTATCACAAGATTTATCATCCTGATGGATCAGGTGGTAGAGATAAATGGGGAGGTGGGAATAAATGCCGCAAGTAATGGAGTTATTATATGAAAACAATTAGTGGTTTCGATCAGCTACTTAGTCTTTATAAACAACTGCCTGATGTTGGTTGGATTTATATTGATAAAGATTTTGATACAGAATCTACCCAAGATATTTTAAATAAAAATTATTATCTGGCTGAAAATGATGATGAAGAGTTTGATATGGATGAAACTCATGGAACATTTCTAGAATGCCCCATGTTTGCAGATATTATCGATAACAAACTGGAACACAATCCTAATGCGATTAAAGAAGATTTAATTGAAGCAGTGATACATTATCTTGTATACGATGATTTTCTAGATTAAGCCGCAAACCGGAAGATCTTTATGATCTTCCGGCCTTATTCATGATTTACCGAGGTGCATAGCCACGGCAAGCCGGCGCTAACTGAAGTTTAGATATGGGGCTGCATTTTAATACGTATCGGTATTATGCGCCGGAGATAGGCCGGTTTATCACGCCTGATCCGATAGGATTAGCAGGGGGTCTGAACCTATACACGTATGCCCCCAATCCTTTGATGTGGATTGATCCGTGGGGATTAACCGGAAAACCGATGAACTCACCGGATGCCGGTAAATGGGTAAATAAAAAAGGCGGAACCGTCTGGCAAGAAATAGACTCGAAAACATGGGTATATAAAGATGCCTCAGGTAATGTCGTTCGTTACCCAAATGGATACCCTGATTTTTCACCGTATGAAAAACAACGTGTAGATGTGCCGGATCTGAAAGGAAACCATCATCGATATGGAGATGGTGATTTTGCAAAAGCTGACAAGTTAGCGCCAAAAGGTAAAGCTGATTATGGTTCAAATACTTGGCATCATCATGAAAATGGAAAAACAATGCAAGAAGTGCCTAGAAATGTACACGGCACCTTTACTCACCGTGGCGGCGCATCAACGCTAAGAAAAAAATGTTAACGAATAGTCTTGAGGGAAAGTTATGCCAATAAATCATGGTATTAATGTAGATGATGACGAAATATCATCCGTAGAGCAGCATTATTCAATAACTCTTCCTGAAAGTTACCGTGCTTTCTTGAAGAAATATAACGGATTTTATGTTGAAGATCCGGACGCATGTAATCTTTCATATCAAGGTGTTGATGATGGTGAGATCGCTTTTGACGCTTTATTCGGTATCAATATTGAAAATGAAAACTTCAACTTAACTGAAATAAATGATTATTATTTAGATGAGTTATTTTTTATAAAAAATTTGCTGATTATTGGTACAGATCCCGGTGGTAATTTTTATGTATTGGTAACAGAAGGAGAGCATGGAGGCGTTTATTATTGGGACAGGACTCATTTACATATTGAGGATGAAATACAAGATATTGCCTTTAATGAGGTAGATGAATGTGGAAATCTTTATAAGATATCCTATTCTTTTGAAGAGTTCTTCAAACAACTGCTCTCTCAAACAGAAGATAAGGGCATGAAGTTAGTTCAAGGCCTGTAAAATAACCGGAAGATCCCTGCGATCTTCCGGCCTTATTCATGATTTACCGAGGCGCATAGCCACAGTAAGCCAGCGCCGACTGGAGCTTACCGATGGCATCCTTAATCTGATACGCTTCCTCGTTATTCACCGCACAGGCACGTATCTCCGCCCAGTTGGGCAAAAACCCGCGCTTCAATGCGGGTTAATTGAAGTAACAAAAACATGAGATTATATTAAAACATTTAACAGAGTTAACCGCATAGCGAAAAAATAACAATAGCGTTTATCAGTGTTAAAAATGATTAAAGAAATGGATTTTGATTTTAATACCATTAGTCTATCTATTTCCCCCTTTGGTTTTAAATCTAAAAACCAAATACAGGAAAAATGAAAAACGAGAAAATCCGATTATCAATTTAATGAAAATGGAAAAATTTAAATTACAGACTCAAAACCATTCATTAAATAAATTTTTAATTAAAAAATAAGAAAACTTTCGGAATGAGAATTGCTTGACTCGATATCACTCTTTTTACCATGTTCATTTTATCTTTTTACCTGAATTTCCCTTTAATAGACTATTCACATCTATGTTTAATTTGTTTATCGGCAATGTTGTTCTCTACTTATTTTACATTTACCTAATCTATCATGACCATTTAAAAGCACAAAAATAGAGATATTAAAGCTTTTATATAAAAGATGGATTTAACTATAAGTGCGGTTTTTAAAAAGACATTAGTCAAATTTAATCTAAGCCCATTAACTATTAACAGAAAATTGAAAATCAATCAGTAAAAAAGAATATTATCCGAAAAACACAAAGGGGTATCTTGATACTATAAAACTATTTACCAGTTGATTTATAAAGATAAAATATAGGATGGTGATTTATAAAAACTGCACAGTATTACCAGTAAAACAGTGTCAGTAAAGATAAAGTGAGTATAATCAACGTTAGTTAAACATAAAGCACAATATATCATGATGATTAAACTTAATAAGAATTAGGTATTAAAAGTAGTTCAAACAATGGCTAAAACCTTATTGTGTCGATTAAAATTAGGGGTTAAAAAATGGCTTTTAATAACAGTTTAAAACCTGTCTATCATAGAGTTATACAGTGAAGAATAAGAAATAAAAATTGGTTTTATTAATGATTATATATTCAGAAAAAAGTAAATAAGAATATTAATATATTAATCAGACAATCTATTGTCAAAAAGAAACCGATTTTAATAACGTTTTCAACCGGGGAATAAACTTTTTTATAAACCAATTAAATCATCAATCATGAAAAATCGGCGTAATAAAATCCGAAAATAAATGATTTAAACCATTCCTCTTTTTATGTTTTTAATTATGTCTTTAATGTTTTCATGCTAAAATTAATTCATATCGTTTTTTTTATAAGCGATTTAAGCGTTATTTTAATGTTTAAATATCCGTTTAACCGTTATAATTTTTCTGGTTGATTAATCTGCCAGGTGTTTACCATCGTTGATGTAATAAAACATGATTAAAGCACCAGAGAAAACGAATCCGCCGACAACACGCTATCTAAAGTTTCCGATAAAGCGAAATGTCAAATGGGTTGGTCAGCAGCCTGAGTTCCCTCAAAGAGAGGGAACTGTCAGGTAAGAAATCAGAACTTCTGGGAGATACTGAATTTAATGTTACGCCCAACCCCAGAAAAGGATTCACTGAGGTATGGGTAATAATCATGATTAAACAGGTTATTTACCGTTACACGGGCTTCAAGACCTTGCTGAAAATCAGGTTGCCAGCTGGCGAATAAACCGTGCAGAACGTAACCTTGGCTTTTGGGTATTGACCAGAGTACTGCCATGGGATCGCCATCTTTAGGCGATCGATCTTGCTTACGGACAAAATCGCCAGTCCAGCCCATAGATATCTGCCATTGAGGGATTTTTATGCCTAACATGGCGCGGGCAGCGGTGGGTGGAATTTCCGCAATCCAGGTTTTATTACCCCAAGGATCGCGTGGTGAAGCATCTCTCTGACCACGGATAGTTGAATAAGAAAGTTTTCCAAACAGGTAATCGCTGTCGTAGAAAGTCTCGATTTCCAGCCCCTGAATGGTGTATCCCGGTAAATTACGGTAGTTGGATAAAGGCTTTCCACAATCCGGTAATTTACACACGACTCCACGACGGACAAATATTTCATCCTTGCCTCTATTTCGGAATAAAGTCGTACGGATTTGCAAGCTATCTTGGTCTGCCAGCAGGTTATTGAAATTCAGAATCGCACCGAAGCGTAAACCCGTCATTCTTTCTACGTCTAAATTACGGCTGGTGGCCGTGATACTCGCTTGTGCATATTGCATTTCATACTGTTCATCCACGAGTGGAGCTCGCCATGTCCGGCTGACATCCGAGAATAATGACAGGTTTTGCGTTGCTTTCCATATGATACCTAAATGTGGAGACCAACCAGTATAGGTGACGCTGCTGTAATCATGGCCTACATTTGGTGAGCTATCATTGTAGATTGCCGCGATATTGGGTTTGCCGGTATTGGTGATATGGTCATAGCGGACACTGGGGGTCACAGTAACGTTGCCGATAACCATTTCATCTTGTAAATAGAAGCTGTTCGTTTTTTGCTCGCCTGAAGGCATGTAGGTTGGCTGGAAATAGCCATGGTTATATTCAGGTTTTTTGTCTTTGCTTTTATCATGCATAAGGGTATTACGTTGATTTTTATGCCAACGAGCGCCAACGAGTAATGTGTGTTCTATTGGCCCGGTTATAAAAACACTTTTGTTATTGATATCTGCTAAGTTATCCACATAGTCGATCCAGCTTCCATTTCCTAATGAACCAATAAAACCGCTGTGGGCTTTTTCAGAGCGTTTATCATGCTGTGCTGTTTTCGAATAGGCATAGGTTGCTGTCAGGTTAAGTAACGGATTGTCTTCTGGTGCGATATTCCACTTGGCGGTGTAGTTTTGATCCGTTTGATCACGATAAACCAACTTACGGCGCCAGGCTTCATGCCAACCATATTTTTCAACCTCGGATTCTGACGGAACGACTATTTCATCGCGTTTTGCTGCCCATGGTTGCCAGCCAGCAGAATCAGAACGCATAGCGGAAAGCGTCAATGTATTGGCATCGTTCAGGTAAAAATTCGTTTTCAATAAATAGGATGCCTGATCACTTTTAGAGAAAGCAAAACGGGTGCCATCTGGCCGTTTAATATTGCCGCCATCTCGTTTGCTCATATATAACAGGCCGTCAGCGAAGCCTTCTACTGTCCGGCCATAAACTGCGCTGCTATAAATATTTTGGCGGTCATTGGTGTGATAACTGTATTTTAGCAATCCACCAAAATCTTCTCCTGGCTGTAACAGGTCACTAGCATCTTTGGTGACAACTTTGACTGTTCCGCCAAATCCTCCGTTACCATCAAGTAGGTTATGTGGGCCTTTATCGACATCGACTCGTTTGATTAATTCCGGCTCAATAAAGATAGATCCCTGGCGATATTTTTCGAAGCTTTTTGGTGCATCATCCAGTGTGATTTTGATGTCTTCTGTATCACCCATTCCCCAGATATTCAGAGTTTGACCGCCTGGACGGGGCGAGCCTGACATAGAAACCCCAGGGAGTTGGTTGAGTAACTCGGCGATATTGTCTGCTTGGGTACGCTCAATATCTGATTTTCTTAATACAGAACTTCCAGCGCTGACGCTATTGTTTAACTCTCCAATAACGGAAAGTGCGGGCAGGGCAATCACTTTCTCTGATTTTTCTAACTGTTCTGCGGTTTTCTGTGTTTCATTCTCCTGTGCTGTCAGATAACCGGGCAGACCTGCACTAAGAATAATCATGCCTGATAAGGCATAACGAATAGTGCGATTGATTTGTTGTGTAACCATTGTGGCTGAGCTTTTTTGCAGTTTCCCGCTATTTTTAATTGTCATAATCACCTTTGAAATGTCACTAAATAAAAAAGTTGTATCCAACAGGTCACTTAACGAAGGGAATCGGGCAGAAGAAAGTTAATAACGGAATTAACTTTTTTCCGATTGATCTTTATTATAGTTAACTGTATATTTATACAGTCTATGGTGGTTGGTCAAAGTAAAATGCGAAAGATTATTCATGTGGATATGGACTGTTTCTACGCAGCTATTGAAATGCGTGATAATCCGTCATTCCGTCATATTCCGATAGCTGTTGGTGGCAGTGCAGATAGACGAGGTGTTATCAGCACGGCTAATTATCCTGCCCGTCGTTTCGGGGTACATAGTGCAATGTCTACCGCAATGGCGCTGAAACGGTGTCCTCAGCTCAACGTTCTTCCGGGGCGTATGGCTCTGTATAAAGAGGTTTCCCAGCATATCCGTCAGATATTTTCTCGTTATACTGAGCGAATAGAACCTCTTTCACTGGATGAAGCCTATTTGGATGTCACTGATAGCCATCATTGTTATGGATCCGCCACGCTTATCGCCCATGAAATCCGTAAATCTATTTTTGATGAACTGCAACTGACGGCATCAGCCGGTATTGCATCGGTAAAATTTCTGGCAAAAATCGCTTCTGATATTAATAAACCGAATGGGCAATATGTGATTTCACCTGATCAAGTGTCTGAGTTTGTTAAAACTTTACCTCTGAAAAAAATTCCGGGTGTCGGCAAAGTCACGGTGCAACGTCTGAAAGATATGGGGCTGGAAACCTGTGCTGATGTACAAAAATATGATGTGATTGCTCTGGTGAAACGGTTGGGAAAATTTGGTCAGGTACTTTGGGATCGGTGCCACGGTATTGATGAGCGGTTGGTTCGTTCGGATTGTCTGCGAAAATCGGTTGGGGTGGAGCGGACACTGGCGAAGGATATTCACCATTGGGAACAGTGCACTGAACTGATAGAAAGTTTGTATCTGGAGTTGGAAAAACGCTTGAGCGCAGTCAAACCTGATCTGCGGATTGCCCGTCAGGGAGTTAAATTGAAATTTGATGATTTTCAACTGACAACTCAGGAACATGTCCACCCAATACTGGATAAACCGGATTTACTCCAATTGGCTCAGAAAGCATGGGCATCCCGGCGAGAAGGGCGAGGAGTTCGCTTAGTGGGCCTGCATGTAACTTTGCTGGACCCACAAATTGATCGGCAACTTTTGCTTGAGTGGTAATTCCCCTGCTACTACATCGGAGCAGGGGAGATTTGATTAAGATTTTTCAGGAATAGCTTTTAGGACTGCGGTCAGCAGCTGCCAATATTGACCAACACTTTTGATGTGAACTTGTTCGTCAGGGGAGTGAGCGCCTGTGATAGTTGGCCCGATAGAGACCATATCCATATCAGGATAAGGTTTCTTAAACAAACCACATTCCAGCCCTGCGTGAATCACCATAATATTGGGTGTTTTATCGAACAGCTGTTGATAAGTTTCACGTACCAGGTGCATAACCGGAGAATTCGCATCCGGCTGCCAGCCTGGATAATTGCCTTTAGCGATAATTTCAGCATTTGACAGTTTAGCTAGGGAACTGAGCATGCCTATAATATAAGATTTACCACTGTCGATAAGCGAACGGATCAGACAAATAATATTGACCTTATCCTGTTCCATGGCCACAACGCCCACGTTGAGAGAAGTTTCTACTACGCCTTTGATGATATCACTCATACGGATAACGCCGTTGGGTGTACTGTTCAGCAGTGGGATAAAACGGTTCTGGCAATCATCAGTCAGTGCCTGAATATCGGTTTCAACCTCTTCCAGCAATACAGTCAGATTTTTCTCGACGATGACATATTCATTTTTCAGGATGCCCAGGTAGTTATCTTTCAGTTGGGTCAGCCGCGCTGTTTTATCTGCGGGGACGGCAACAATAACATGACCTTCACGTGGAATGGCATTACGCAGCGTACCACCCTGGAACTCAAGCAGTTTTAGCGCCAGTTCCTCAGTATGGGCAGTAAGGAATCGTGCCAGTAGTTTGTTGGCATTACCCAGCCCTAAATGAATATCACAACCGGAATGCCCGCCTTTCAGACCTTTGATGGTGAGTTTTAGTGTTTTGTAGTGAGCTGGAACCGTTTCACGGGTAAGTGCTAACGTTGTGGTGAAATCGATACCTCCGGCACAACCCATGTAGATTTCGCCTTCTTCTTCTGAATCGGTATTGATTAAAATATCAGCCTGTAGCCAGCCCGGTTGCAGGCCAAAAGCACCATCCATTCCGGTTTCTTCTGTCATGGTCAGTAAAACTTCCAGAGGACCATGTTTTACATTGTCATCAGCCAGCACTGCCAATGCTGATGCCAGGCCAATACCATTATCTGCACCTAATGTTGTACCCTGTGCAGTAACCCATTCACCATCAATATAAGGACGGATAGGATCTTTGGTGAAGTCATGTTCTGTATCGTTGTTTTTCTGTGGCACCATATCAAGGTGAGCTTGCAGAACAACGGCTTTACGATTTTCCAACCCTTTACTGGCGGGCTTTCTGAGCAGAATATTGCCAACTTGATCGCGTTCAACGTGCAAGCCTTTTTCCTGCGCCCATTGAACAATATGGGTTGCCAGCGCTTCTTCATGATAAGAAGGGTGAGGAATAGAGCAGATTTTGGCAAAGATGTCCCACAGAGGCTGAGGGGATAATTGTGATAGTTCTGACACGACGAATCTCCTGTGACTGCATCTCAATAAGATGGAAATATTACTCTCTACCAGAGACATAGGTTTTATTATTACAAGTGATTAACGCTTTGATGCTATTGAGCTCAGAATACCACTTTATTTTGGTAAGAATAATGTGATTCATCGATTCCCTGTTTCCGCTGGTTTTTGCTGGTCTAAATCACTATAATCTCGCGCAACTTTTTCTGTGAAAACTCTTTTCTGAAAATATTCTTAAGTTGCCGGGACCCATTCTTATGAGCGAAAAATATGTCGTAACCTGGGATATGTTGCAAATACATGCCCGTAAATTGGCACAACGTTTACTCCCTGTCGAACAATGGAAAGGTATCATTGCTGTGAGTCGGGGTGGTCTTGTCCCCGGCGCTCTCTTGGCGCGTGAATTGGGTATCCGTCATGTAGATACTGTCTGTATTTCCAGCTATGATCATAATAATCAACGCGATTTGCAAGTGCTGAAAAAAGCAGAAGGTGATGGTGAAGGTTTCATCGTTGTAGATGATCTGGTTGATACTGGGGGCACCGCTCAGGTTATTCGTGATATGTATCCAAAAGCGCATTTTGTGACTATTTTCGCCAAACCGGCAGGTCGTCCTCTTGTTGATGATTATGTTGTTGATATTCCCCAAGATACTTGGATCGAGCAACCTTGGGATATGAGCGTAGTATTTGTTCCGCCAATTTGTGAAAGTAAATAAAATCAGCATTTGTTATGGCAAATCAAAATCTTTCAGAATCACTTTTTAAGCCAAGACAAAAGCATCAGGAAACTTCCACGCTGGTAAAGCACCGCCATCCCCGGCTGATTGCAGGTAATTACAATACGTTGGATGGTAATAGCCACGGGCGCTGGTATCGCATGATTAACCGGCTGATGTGGATTTGGCGGGGAGTTGATCCTTTCGAGATAGAAGAAGTCTTGTGCCGGATTGCCATGGCAAACGCTCAACGCAGTGATGATAATTTACTGGATACGGTGGTTGGGTATCGTAAAGGTAATTGGATTTTTGAGTGGTCACATCAGGCGATGCTGTGGCAACAGAGAGCGTTACAGACAGAACAGACCGCAGAGGCGGGCAATTTCTGGTTGAAAGCGGCCAATCTGTATAGCATCGCCGGTTATCCTCATCTCAAAGGGGATGATCTGTCTCAGCAGGCCGGTGTTTTGGCGAATAAAGCCTATGAAAATGTGGCCCGTTGCTCTGATTATCAGTTGAGGAAGATAGAGTTCAAACTGAAAGAGGGTGGTTGTGTCACTGGCTTTCTGCATTTGCCTCAACGACCACAAGGACCCTCTCCAACTATTCTGGTGTGTGGTAGCTTAGATAATTTGCAAAGTGATTATTATCCGTTATTCCGTGATTATCTGGCGCCTTTGGGATTTGCCATGCTGACGGTGGATATGCCTTCAGTGGGTTACTGCTCACGTTTGCGGTTGACACAGGATACTTGTACTCTTCATCAACAAATAATCCATCAACTGAGTGACATCCCTTGGATTGACCATACTCGGGTTGGCGTTTTTGGCTTCCGTTTTGGTGCTAATATTGCTGTCCGCCTGGCATATTTGGAATCTAAACGTATCAAAGGTATTGCGACTTTTGGCGCTATTGTCCATGAGTGGCTCAATAGCGCTGAACGCCAGCAAAATGCTCCTGTGATGTATCTCGATATGTTTGCCAGCCGGATGGGTATTTATAATGTGGATGAAAATGCGTTTCGCCTCGAACTTGGTTGTTATTCCCTTAAAAAACAAGGCCTGTTAGGCCGACGTTGTTCGGTTCCTATGCTAGCGGGTTACTGGCAGAATGATATTTTCAGCCCGAAGGAAGAATCGAAACTGATAGCAATGTCATCAATGGACAGTAAATTATTGACTATTCCGGCAACGCCTGTTTACAGCAGCTTCAATAAGGCATTACAGGAAGCCAGCCAATGGTTGAAAAATAAAATGGGTTAGTTGAAATTGATGGCAATAAGTTTATTTTGAACTCACATTTTTTCAATTTATCGTTATGCCTGTTGGCATAACGCTTCTCTCCTGCTAAAACTGAATGCTGTTTTTTCAAATTAAATATAACGGCAAAAATATGATGAATGGTCGCCAAACATTGGTTGTGAAGCTGGGGACAAGTGTATTGACCGGCGGCTCTCGTCGTCTGAACCGGGCTCGTATTGTAGAGCTGGTACGCCAATGTGCTCAACAACATGAAAAAGGCCACCGTATTATTATTGTAACTTCCGGTGCTATTGCGGCTGGCCGTGAACATCTGGGATATCCGGATTTACCTGCAACTATTGCTTCTAAGCAATTGCTGGCGGCAGTAGGTCAGAGCCGGTTGATTCAGCTGTGGGAACAGTTTTTTTCTATTTACGGTATTCATGTTGGTCAAATGTTACTGACCCGTGCGGATTTAGAAGATCGGGAGCGTTTTTTAAATGCCAGAGATACCTTAAATGCCCTGCTTGATAATCGCATTGTTCCTATAATCAATGAGAATGATGCGGTTGCGACCGCAGAAATTAAAGTAGGTGATAATGATAATTTATCTGCACTGGCAGCAATTCTAGGTGGAGCAGATAAACTGTTATTATTGACTGATATTGAAGGGCTATATACTGCTGATCCGCGCAGTAATACCAATGCAGAACTTATTCCCGAAGTTTATGACATCAGTGACGAATTACGTATGGTTGCCGGTGATAGCGTTTCTGGTTTAGGGACGGGTGGAATGGCGACTAAGCTTCAGGCTGCGGGTATTGCAGGCCGGGCCGGTATTGATGTCATTATTGCTGCCGGTAACAAACCTGATGTTATCGCGGATGTTGTTGAAGGTAATCCGGTTGGGACTCGCTTTCATGGGCTGGAAAGCCCGATGGAAAATCGCAAGCGTTGGATTTTTGGTGCCCCTCCTGCCGGTGAAATTATTGTTGATCACGGTGCTGAAACCGCAATCTGTGAAAAAGGCAGTTCTTTGTTGCCGAAAGGGATTAAAAATATTAAAGGTGATTTCTCCCGTGGAGAGGTTATCTGTATTCGTAGCCTGTCTGGTAAGGATTTAGCGCACGGTGTTTGCCGTTATAACAGTGATGCTTTGCGTTTGATTGCAGGCCACCATTCACAGCAGATAAACCAAATTCTCGGTTATGAATATGGCGCTGTTGCAGTTCATCGTGATGACATGATTGTGAGTTAAGGATTCATAATGTTAGAACAAATGGGAAAGGCCGCCAGAGAAGCCTCATGGCAACTGGCACAGCTAAGTACAAAACAGAAAAATCAGGTATTAATCCACATTGCCGATTTGCTGGAGCAGAAAAGTACAATCATTCTCGAAGCTAATCAGCTTGATATGGCTCAGGCTCGTGAACAGGGAATGAATGAAGCGTTGCTGGATCGTCTGCTGCTGACACAAGAACGTTTGGCAGCGATAGCGAACGATGTTCGCCAGGTGTGCCGTTTATCTGACCCGGTAGGGCAAGTCATTGATGGTAGCTTGCTTGACAGTGGTTTGAAGTTAGAACGTTGCCGTGTACCGCTTGGTGTGATTGGGGTGATTTATGAAGCCCGTCCTAATGTCACTATTGATGTTGCATCTTTGTGTTTGAAAACAGGCAATGCCGTTATTTTGCGTGGTGGTAAAGAAACTCATAACACCAATCAGGCAACAGTGAAAGTCATTCAGCAGGCACTTGAGCAGAATGGGTTACCTGCCGCAGCAGTGCAGGCGATAGATAAACCGGATCGTGAATTAGTTACTCAGCTACTGAAAATGGACCGTTATGTGGATATGCTGATTCCACGCGGTGGCGCTGGGTTGCATAAGCTGTGCCGCGAGCAGTCAACCATTCCGGTTATTACCGGTGGTATCGGTGTCTGCCATACTTTTGTCGATGAAAGTGCTGATTGCGATAAGGCATTGACTGTCATTACTAACGCTAAGGTTCAACGCCCAAGCGCCTGTAATGCTTTGGAAACGTTGCTGGTACATCAGAAGATCGCGGCAGATTTTCTGCCTGTACTGAGTAGGAATATGGCAGGACAAGGTGTTACCCTTCATGCGAGTAAATCAGCAATGGAATTTTTGCGGGAAGGCCCTGCAAAAGTCGTGGATGTGACAGAAGCAGATTACCGTGATGAGTGGTTATCTTTGGATATGAATGTGGAAATTGTCAGTGATATTGACCGGGCAATTAACCATATCCGTACATACGGCACATCCCATTCTGATGCGATTCTGACTCAATCTTTGCACAATGCTGACTATTTTGTTCGTCAGGTAGATTCTGCGGCGGTTTATGTGAATGCCAGCACGCGTTTTACTGATGGTGGCCAGTTTGGTTTGGGGGCGGAGGTTGCCGTCAGTACTCAGAAACTGCATTCCCGTGGTCCAATGGGATTAGATGCGCTGACTACGTATAAGTGGGTTGGTTATGGAGATAGTTTAATCCGTAAGTAATCGGTTTATTGTTACCCCAAAAGTGTGTCTGATTAATTGATATATCGGTAGGATCGTGCTTTGGGGTAGCTTTTTCCATATAGATTACTTTTTGATTTTACGTTGATGTAAAGTTTTGGTTACTATAGCTGTTAATCTATTTTTAATGATGAAATTTACCAAGGATATCAGGCAATGAACCCAATATTGTTTATTGTAGGTGCGCGTGGGGCAGGAAAAACGACGATTGGAAAGCGATTAGCCAATGAATTATCGTACACATTTATTGACACCGATCATCATATCCAACAAATCAGTAATATGACCATTGCGGATATTGTTAACCAGCAAGGGTGGCAACAATTTCGACAATTGGAAACTAAGGCTTTACAACAAGTTAGTCAAAGTAACCGGGTTATTTCCACTGGCGGTGGGATTATTCTTTCAACCGAAAATCGCCAATATATGCGACAAAATGGTACGGTGATTTATCTTCAGACTTCTGCTGACATATTGGCTGAACGATTAATGCAGCAGCCGGAAAGCACTCAACGCCCTAGTTTAACTGGGAAATCTATTGTTGAAGAAATGGAAGAAGTCCTTACCGCCAGAGAAAATCTCTATTGTGAGTGTGCAGATCATATTATTGATGCGCAACTTTCACCGGAAAGAATTATAGCTTGTGTGAAAGAAATTATTCTTCCCAGAAGAATATCCTGACACTTTTTATTTAAGAAAATAAAAATATTACAGTATCAGATGATAAATAATATCTGGCAGATTCGACTAATAAGTGCAATTTTTCAAATGGGTTGAGATGCGAATATGTTGTTTAAATTTCTAAAGTTTGTTTTTCGTTTAATGTTCCGTTTGACGATAGAAGGAGATATTAAACAATTTACCTACCCAAAATGCCTTATCACACCTAATCATGTCTCTTTTCTTGATGGTGTTTTGCTAACACTTTTCTTACCTGTTAAGCCGGTATTTGCTGTTTACTCCAGCATTGCAAACCGGGGTTTTATGAAATGGGTAAGGCGCTATATTGAAATAGTTCCTTTGGATCCGATAAATCCAATGGCCGTCAGGGGGCTGGTCAAAGAAATAGGTAAAGGAAGACCGGTAGTTATCTTCCCTGAAGGACGAATTACAGTTACGGGTTCTTTAATGAAAATCTACGATGGGGCGGCTTTTATTGCTGCTGTATCGGGAGCAATGGTGGTGCCTGTTCGCATTGAGGGGTTGGAACAAACGATATTCAGCCGATTAAAAGGTATCTTCAAACTTCATCTTTTTCCGAAGGTGACAATAAAAATTCTGCCTGCCACGCAATTGCCAATGCCGGATGCGCCTAACGCAGAACAGAGACGCCGTTTGGCGGGAGAACGTTTGCATGAAATCATGATGAGTGCCCGAATGGGGACTCGCCCGCAAGAAACAATGTTTGAATCTTTACTGGTTGCACAAAAGCGATTTGGCCGCTTTAAGCCCTGCATTGAAGATGCTTCTTTTAAAGAAGATAGCTATAACAGTTTGCTTAAGAAAACGCTGGGTATTAGCCGTATTCTGCAACGTTTTTCCTGTCGGAATGAACGGATTGGTTTTCTTTTACCAAGTTCCACTATTATGGCAGCGGCTATATTTGGCACCTCTTTGAGAGGAAGAGTTCCCGCTTTGTTAGACTATACCGCCGGCAGTTATGGGCTGAAAAATGCCATAACAACCGCCAGTATCAAAACGATTGTGACGTCCCGGCAGTTTCTGGAAAAGGAGCAGTTAACGCATTTATCTGAACAGGTTACTGAGGTTAACTGGGTTTATCTTGAGGATTTGAAAGGTACAGTGACTTTTCTGGATAAATTATGGATCTTGTGGCACCTCTTTTTCCCGAAACAAGCGATGGTGGCACAAAAACCCGATGATGATGCATTAGTGTTGTTTACGTCCGGTTCAGAAGGTGTACTAAAAGGTGTGGTTCATAGTCACGCTAGTTTGTTGGCAAATGTGGAACAGATAAAAACCATTACTGATTTCAATCCACTTGACCGTTTTATGTCTTCTGTGCCCCTGTTTCATGCATTTGGACTGACTGTTGGCCTATTTACCCCGTTGTTGACGGGTAGCCGGGTATTCCTTTACCCAAACCCACTGCACTATCGAGTGGTGCCAGAATTGGTATATGAACGTAACTGTACCATATTATTGGGTACATCTACTTTCCTGGAGAATTATGCCTGTTTTGCCCATCCCTATGATTTCGCACGTCTTCGCTGTGTAATGGCGGGTGTTGAAAAGCTTGCTGAGAACACTAAACATGTTTGGCAAGATAAATTCGGGATCCGTATTCTGGAAGGGTATGGAATGACAGAATGTGCGTCTGTCGTTGCATTGAATGTGCCAATGATGGCTAAAGTCGGTACTGTTGGGCGAATTTTACCGGCAATGGAGTTCCGTTTGATTCCTGTGGCAGGTATTAGGGAAGGGGGACGTTTGCAACTGCGTGGCCCGAATGTTATGAAAGGGTATCTGAGGGGGGACGATCCAAATCATTTGGAACGTCCATCGGCAGAAGATGAGCATGGGTATATTCAGTGTGGCTGGTTCGATACTGGAGATATTGTTTCACTTGATGAACAAGGATTCTGCACTGTTCTTGGTCGGGTGAAGCGTTTTGCTGAACTGTCAGACGAAATAGTGTCACAGGACAGTGGAGAAACTTGCATTGCAAGCCTCTCCTAATGCCATACATGTTGCTACAGTTAAGCGTGATCTATAGCAGAGGAGAAATATTAATGCTGTTCACTACTGATTTGGAACTTGAATACTCATTACTACTTCAAACTGCTCAGGAATAATAATCGTGAATGTATCCTCTGTTGTTGCTCAACCGCTATTAACCCGTGGTATGAAAGCCGTATTGGCATCACAGTTTTTTTCGGCTTTTGCAGATAATGCTCTGTTGTTTGCGATTCTGGCACAGTTGAAAGCCCAGTTTTACCCTGACTGGAGCCAGCCGATATTACAGATAGTGTTTGTCCTTGCGTATATCCTGTTGGCACCTTTTGTCGGGCGAATAGCAGATCGTTTTCCCAAAGGTCGTGTGATGCTGTTTGCCAATAGCTTCAAGCTATTAGGCGCGCTGAGTATTTGCCTGGGTTATGATCCATTTTTTGGCTATGCTTTGGTTGGGATGGGTGCAGCAGCATATTCACCGGCCAAATACGGAATTTTGGTTGAATTGACAGATGGTGATCGCTTGGTAAAAGCGAATGGTTTGCTGGAGGCTTCAACTATAGCGGCTATTCTTACCGGTTCTGTGGCGGGTGGTTTTTTGTCTGATTGGAGCTTGACCGCCGCATTATTGACTTGTGCGCTGATGTATGGCATTGCTGTCATTGTTAATTTCTTTATCCCGCAATTATCGCCAGCCTGTCAGGGTAAAGGCTGGAGTCTGAAAAAGATGCTGACAGATTTTACTTCAGCCTGTTGTATTCTTTGGCATAACAAAGAAGCACGATTTTCTTTGGTTGGAACCAGTTTGTTCTGGGGGGCGGGGATCACACTGAGATTTCTGTTGGTTTTATGGGTGCCTGTTGTTTTGGGAATTGTTGATAACAGCACGCCAACAGTACTTAATGTGATGGTTGCTATCGGGATTATTATCGGCGCAGGGGTTGCCGCCCGTTTTATCACACTGAAAACCGTCCGCCGTTGTATGCCTGCCGGTATTTTAATTGGTGTGATGGTAGTGATTTTTGCTGTTCAGCAGAGTCTTTGGGCTTCTCACGTTATACTCATTATTCTTGGCATTTTTGGCGGCCTGTTTATTGTTCCGCTGAATGCATTATTGCAGGAAAGCGGCAGGCAAACGGTTGGGGCCGGTAATGCAATCGCAGTACAGAATTTGGGTGAGAATACCGCCATGTTACTGATGCTTGGCCTATATTCACTGGTCATTAAAATAGGTGTCCCGGTTGTTATAGCAGGGGTAGGTTTTGGTGTGATATTGACTTTGACAATCACCGGATTGTGGATTTGGAATCAGTTTCAGAAAAATTGATCTTTTACTGGATAAAAGGTGTGTTTATGGATGAAAAAATTCTGACTCAGCTTAGTATTGAACTGGGAATGAAACTGAGACAGCAGAAATTGTGGGTGACCTGTGCTGAATCTTGCACAGGTGGCTGGCTGGCAAAAGCAATTTCAGATATTGCCGGTAGCTCTGCTTATTTTGACCGGAGCTTTGTGACATACAGTAATAAAGCCAAACATCAGATGCTGGGTGTATCAGAAACCACCTTACAGCAATATGGCGCTGTCAGTGAACAGGTTGTGAAAGCGATGGCAGCAGGGGCATTGAAAGCAGCGCAGGCAGATCTTGCGGTTTCTGTCAGTGGTATTGCCGGGCCCGATGGTGGAAGCGACGAAAAGCCTGTTGGCACAGTGTGGTTTGGGTTTGCATACCGCACAGTAAATGGGATAGACGTTGTATCCCGTCATTGTTGTTTTAACGGTGACCGAAATGAAGTACGCCTTCAATCTGCAATTTATTCTTTGAAGACATTGTTATCAGAGATTATAAAAAATTAGCTTGATGCTGTATGACTATACAGTATAATTGCAGGCGACATTTTGGTATTAAAAATTATTCATCGGCAGTGAGGTAACCCTTTCATTGCTTACGAGGGAGTAAAAATGGCTATTGATGAAAATAAACAAAAAGCACTGGCAGCGGCACTGGGCCAAATTGAAAAACAGTTTGGTAAAGGTTCCATTATGCGTCTGGGCGAAGACCGTTCAATGGACGTTGAAACTATCTCCACTGGCTCACTGTCACTGGATATTGCATTAGGTGCTGGTGGCTTGCCGATGGGACGCATTGTCGAAATCTATGGCCCGGAATCTTCTGGTAAGACAACGCTGACATTACAGGTTATTGCGGCAGCACAGCGTGAAGGTAAAACTTGTGCGTTTATTGATGCTGAACACGCCCTTGATCCTGTCTATGCGAAGAAACTGGGTGTTGATATTGACAACCTGTTGTGTTCTCAGCCAGACACAGGAGAACAGGCTCTTGAGATTTGTGATGCGTTGACACGTTCCGGTGCGGTTGATGTCATTATTGTCGACTCCGTTGCGGCTTTAACACCAAAAGCTGAAATCGAAGGAGAAATCGGTGATTCTCATATGGGGTTAGCTGCTCGTATGATGAGTCAGGCAATGCGCAAACTGGCGGGTAACCTGAAAAGCTCCAATACACTTTTGATCTTTATCAATCAGATCCGGATGAAAATTGGTGTTATGTTCGGTAACCCTGAAACCACAACCGGTGGTAATGCGCTGAAATTCTATGCTTCTGTACGTTTGGATATTCGCCGTATTGGTTCTGTGAAAAATGGTGAAGAAGTCGTTGGTAGCGAAACCCGTGTTAAGGTTGTGAAAAACAAAGTGGCAGCGCCATTTAAGCAAGCAGAATTCCAGATTATGTACGGTGAAGGCATCAACACTTATGGTGAATTGATCGACTTGGGTGTGAAACATAAACTGGTGGAAAAAGCCGGTGCGTGGTACAGCTACAATAGCGATAAAATTGGTCAGGGCAAAGCGAATGCAACTATCTACCTGAAAGAACACCCTGAAATTGCTACTGAGCTAGATAAGAAATTACGTGAAATGCTGCTACATAATACTGGAGAATTCAGCAGCGCTGCTTCTGATTATGAAGACAACGAAAACAAAGAGTTGAATAACGAAGAATTCTAATCTGATTATATTGATAGCCTGTATTCTGGTATTAAAGCTATAAAAGTTTTGTCACCAAACTTATAACCGCGTTAATAATGACGCGGTTTCTTCTCTCAGAAAGCCAGTATTATCCATATTATGCGATCATGCTTTCAGAAAATACCCAGACGATTTACAATACTGCCAGCGAATGGATGTATCTGGGATTTTACTTCTAATGGAAGAAATTTTATCTTATCCCCACTTTGTTTATTCGTGAGTTGAAAATAGGTGATGAAATATTCCACCTAACCAATTCATAAATCTGTTTTTTCCAGCTTGATTTCGGGACAATTATGAGCAAAAGCACCGCTGAGATCCGTCAAGCGTTTCTCGACTTTTTTCATACTAAAGGGCATCAGGTAGTACCAAGCAGTTCTTTGGTGCCAAATAATGACCCAACACTGTTGTTTACCAACGCAGGGATGAACCAGTTTAAGGATGTATTTCTTGGGCAGGACAAAAGATCTTATTCCCGAGCAACAACTGCTCAGCGTTGTGTTCGTGCCGGTGGTAAACATAATGATTTAGAAAACGTAGGTTACACCGCACGTCATCATACTTTCTTTGAAATGCTGGGTAATTTTAGTTTTGGTGATTACTTCAAACATAATGCGATTGGCTATGCTTGGGAACTTCTGACAGGCAAGGATTGGTTCAATTTGCCTAAAGAAAAATTATGGGTGACTGTCTATCAGACTGATAATGAAGCCTATGATATCTGGCAAAATGAAGTTGGAATACCAGCAGAAAGAATTATCCGTATTGGTGATAACAAAGGTGCACCTTATGCATCAGATAACTTCTGGCAAATGGGTGATACCGGTCCTTGTGGCCCTTGTACTGAAATTTTTTATGATCATGGTGATCATATCTGGGGTGGGCCGCCAGGAAGTCCAGAGGAAGACGGTGACAGGTATATTGAAATCTGGAACATCGTCTTTATGCAGTTCAATCGTCATGCTGATGGCACGATGGAACCGTTGCCAAAACCATCCGTAGATACCGGTATGGGGCTGGAGCGTATCGCTGCGGTATTGCAGCATGTTAATGCCAACTATGAGATTGATCTGTTCCGTGAGTTGATTGCTGCTGTGGCGGGTGTTACTGGTGCTACAGATGATCTGAGTAATAAATCTCTGCGGGTTATTGCTGACCACATCCGTTCATGTGCGTTCCTGATTTGTGATGGCGTTATTCCTTCCAATGAAAACCGTGGTTATGTTCTGCGCCGTATAATCCGCCGGGCTATTCGTCACGGTAACATGTTGGGTGCTAAAGATACCTTCTTCTATAAATTGGTTGCTCCATTGATAGAAGTGATGGGCGCGGCGGGAGAAGAACTTAAGCGTCAGCAAACTATTGTTGAGCAGGTTTTGAGAACAGAGGAAGAGCAATTTGCCCGTACTCTGGAGCGCGGTCTTCAATTACTGGACGATGAGTTATCAAGACTGTCCGGTGATATTCTGGATGGTGAAACCGCTTTCCGTCTGTACGATACCTATGGTTTTCCTGTGGATTTAACCGCTGATGTTTGCCGTGAGCGTAATATTAAGGTGGATGAAGACGGTTTTGCCGCTGCAATGGAAAACCAGCGTCGTCGGGCCCGTGAATCAAGTGGTTTCGGGACTGATTATAATGAATTGATCAAAGTTGATGAACGCAGTGATTTCTCTGGCTACGATCATAACGAACAGCAGGCAGCAGTTACAGCGATCTTCCGTAATGGCGAATTAGTCAATCAAATTCAAGCGGGTGAAGAAGCGATTATTATACTGGATAAGACCACTTTTTACGCTGAGTCCGGTGGGCAAGTTGGTGACTGGGGTATTCTGAGCAATGATGATTGTGCTTTTGATGTTACTGATACACAAAAATACAGTCAGGCTATCGGTCACATCGGTAAGCTTGCAAAGGGTACCTTAAGCGTAAACCATAAGGTCAATGCTGTTATTGATATAGAACGTCGTGATGCAATCCGTTTGAATCATTCAGCAACCCATCTGTTACATGCTGCATTACGTCAGATTTTGGGTGAACATGTATCTCAGAAAGGCTCCTTGGTTAATGATAAATATCTCCGCTTTGATTTTTCTCATTTTGAAGCAATGAAGCCGGAGCAGATCCGTCAGGTTGAGGATTTGGTTAATGCCGAAGTTCGTCAGAATTCACCGATCGTGACTGAATTGATGGATCTGGAAGCAGCAAAAGCCAAAGGTGCTATGGCACTGTTTGGTGAAAAATACGAAGAGCAAGTTCGTGTACTGTCAATGGGGAATTTTTCCACTGAATTATGTGGCGGGACTCATGCAAGCCGTACTGGTGATATTGGTTTATTCCGTATTACTGCTGAATCCGGAACTGCTGCGGGTATCCGTAGGATTGAAGCAATTACAGGTAAAAAAGCGTTGGAATCTGTGCACCAACAAGCTAATTTGCTCCAGGATATTGCTCAATTGGTGAAAAGTGATATCAATAACCTGAGTGAAAAAGTACGGGTAACACTGGATAAAACCAAAGCACTGGAAAAAGAGCTCCAACAGCTTAAAGATCAACAAGCTACACAGGAAAGCTCTTCTTTGACAAGTAAAGCGAAAGACTTTAACGGTGTGAAGTTGCTGGTTAGTCAGTTAAGTAATACAGAGCCTAAAATGCTGAGAACTATGGTTGATGATCTAAAAAATCAACTGGGTTCAGCAATTATTGTGCTTTCTACTATAAGTGATGATAAAGTCAGCCTAATTGTTGGTGTCACAAAGGATCTGACTGCTAGAATAAAAGCAGGTGAGTTAATTTCTTCTGTAGCTCAACAAATCGGTGGTAAAGGTGGTGGTCGCCCTGATATGGCCCAAGCAGGTGGTTCTGATGTTAAAGCGTTGCCGTCTGCTTTGGATAGCGTGGAAGAGTGGGTAGCATCGCGGCTTACCTGAATTACCTGAGTTTAGAGGGCACCATGATAGTTGTTTTTATGGTGCCTTGAAATCTTGTTGTGAAATTGTTAAAAGGTTGAGCGCACATTTATTTATTTTGGCTAAACTATATATGTAGGAAATGCGCTCAAAATTGCTTATACTTTAAGCATATAACATTGTTTTACGTTTTCACGGTGTTTGGATGGATAATAGCGGGGAAACCTAAAGACCCGACTCTTTTAAATTTTCAAGGAGCAAAGAATGCTTATTCTGACTCGTCGAGTTGGTGAAACGCTCATGATAGGCGATGAGGTAACAGTTACAGTACTGGGGGTTAAAGGTAACCAAGTTCGTATTGGTGTAAATGCCCCTAAAGAGGTTTCTGTTCACCGTGAAGAAATTTATCAGCGGATTCAGGCCGAAAAATCTCAGCCAACAACTTATTGATTCTAAGTTGGCGTCCTATGTCAGAACCGGGCGCCATTTTTGAGGTATTCCATCTCTAAATTAGTAGTTTATTCCCTTTATTCTTAAGTTCTTTCCTATCTTCCCATCTTTTTTGTTTTTCTATCGTAAGAAAAGGCAACGTCCATGAGGCTATTGTGGGAAATAATGGCTTGCATACATTTGAATTGAAAGCAGGATAATTTATTGCTGGCAAAATACACTTTTTGTCGTCAAACCATCCATCTTGTGCGTGAAGTATCCAAACAAACACAGGTTTAGAAAAATTGTTTGACTTATAAGTCTGGGAAAGTAATATGTGCGCCACGCAGTGACGAGGAGCTTAAATAAAAGTTCTGAGCCACAGTTCGAAAAATAGCTCGAAAGAAAGCGTACGGTGAGATGGCCGAGAGGCTGAAGGCGCTCCCCTGCTAAGGGAGTATGCGGTCAAAAGCTGCATCGAGGGTTCGAATCCCTCTCTCACCGCCATTTTAAGACCATGCATCCATAGCTCAGCTGGATAGAGTACTCGGCTACGAACCGAGCGGTCGGAGGTTCGAATCCTCCTGGATGCACCATATTTAACCTTGAGATGCAATCATCTAAGGTACCATTCAGGTAATCAAAGCAACTACTGCCTTTTACCAGAGTAACAAACTGACCATGCATCCATAGCTCAGCTGGATAGAGTACTCGGCTACGAACCGAGCGGTCGGAGGTTCGAATCCTCCTGGATGCACCATATTAACCTTGAGATGCAATCATCTAAGGTACGATTCAGGTAATCAAAGCAACCGCTGTCTTTTACCAGAGTAACAAACTGACCATGCATCCATAGCTCAGCTGGATAGAGTACTCGGCTACGAACCGAGCGGTCGGAGGTTCGAATCCTCCTGGATGCACCATATTAAGAGCCCCGTCTAAAAAGCGGGGCTTTTTCCTTATCTGTATTGCTGTCATCAACCTGCCCCTTGTATCGCACTGAAATACTTTTGCTTATATATCTAATCAGCGACAATTTGGCTTGTTTAAGATAAAGTAAACCCTTATAAAAATTCTTCTAAAACACTACGGGAGGTCGAATTGATCCCGGACGTATCAAAGGCTCTATCATGGCTAGAGGCGCATCCGACAATTTTAAAGGGAATTCGTCGCGGTGTTGAGCGTGAAACATTGCGTGTTACTTCAGATGGTGATTTGGCAGCAACGGAGCATCCTAAAGCACTTGGCGCAGCGCTTACGCACAAATGGATTACGACTGATTTTGCAGAGTCATTGTTAGAATTCATAACACCAGTTGATGATGACATAAAATATACTATTTCATTTCTTAGCGATATTCATCGTCATACGGCGCGTGTTCTGGATAAAGAAAAAATGTGGCCTTTGAGTATGCCATGCTTTATTGATGCGGAAGAGAACATTACTTTGGCTCAGTATGGTACATCGAATATTGGTCGCTATAAGACGTTATATCGTGAAGGGCTGAAAAACCGTTATGGCGCTTTGATGCAGACCATATCTGGGGTTCATTACAATTTTTCATTGCCGATTGAGTTTTGGCAGGCATGGGCTGGCGTTGAAGATGCAGAGAGCGGTAAAGAGCGGATCTCTGATGGTTATTTCCGTTTGATCCGCAACTACTATCGTTTTGGATGGGTGATCCCATACTTGTTTGGCGCTTCTCCAGCAATTTGTTCTTCATTCTTGCGTGGCAGAGAGACTTCCTTGCCTTTTGAGCGCATAGAAAATGGAGCTTGCTATCTGCCTTATGCTACTTCATTAAGAATGAGTGATCTGGGATACACCAATAAATCACAACGTGATCTGAATATTACGTTTAATAACCTTCGTACCTATGTTGAAGGGCTGAAAAAAGCGATTCACAAGCCGTCTGACGAGTTTGCTAAGTTGGGTATTAAGCAAGGTGACAAATATATTCAGCTCAATACAAACATCTTACAGATTGAAAATGAGTTGTATGCGCCAATCCGGCCTAAACGTGTTGCAAAAGGGAATGAATCGCCTTCTGATGCTTTACTACGTGGAGGGGTGGAATATATCGAAGTTCGCTCATTAGATATTAATCCATTTGCCGCGATTGGGGTCAATGAAACACAAATTCGCTTTCTTGACCTATTCTTAATATGGTGTGTGCTTGCTGAAGCGCCGGAAATGAGTAGTGATGAGTTGGAGTGTTGCCGTAAAAACTGGAATAGAGTGATCCTTGAAGGGCGTAAACCAGCGCAAATGATTGGCTTTGGTTGTGGCAGCGTGGAGGAACCATTAGCTAAAGTTGGCAAAGAATTATTCAATGACTTGAAACGGGTTGCTGAAATACTGGATAGTTGTTCTGGTACGAAATATCGGAAGGTTTGCGAAGAATTGATTACTATGTTTGATGATTCATCACTGACTTTATCGGCTCGTGTGCTGGAAGAAATGAAGACTCAGGGTATTGGTGGCTTTGGGCTGGAATTGGCAGATAGATATCATCAGCAATTAATCAATGAAAAATATGAGGTTATTAGCGACGAACAGTTCGCTATAGAACGCAGGGCTTCCGTGGAGCGACAAGACGCGTTGGAATATGAAGATACCATCAGTTTTGATGAATATCTGAAACAACAGGCAGGATGCTAGAGGAGAAAATGGCCACGAACAAGAGTGGCCAAATAAAACTTCTGGAAAAATAGGAATGGTAATAATTGCGCGTCTTTCATTCTTTACGACCGGTGGTAGATGAAAAGGTTTCATTTGCTTGTAAAAAAATCTGAATTTTTTGTGGAGATGAAGAAATGCCTTTACTAGATAGTTTTACTGTTGACCATACCCGTATGGCTGCACCAGCTGTAAGAGTTGCTAAGACCATGAAAACGCCTCATGGTGACACCATCACAGTTTTTGATTTACGCTTCTGTGTGCCAAATAAAGAGGTTATGCTTGAGAAGGGTATTCATACACTTGAGCATTTGTTTGCTGGTTTTATGCGTAACCACCTCAATGGTGATGGTGTTGAAATTGTTGATATATCGCCAATGGGATGCCGAACTGGTTTTTATATGAGCCTGATTGGTGCGCCAGCAGAAATACGTGTAGCTGAAGCGTGGAAAGCTGCAATGGCCGATGTATTGAAAGTGAAAGATCAGAGTCAGATCCCAGAGCTAAATATTTATCAGTGCGGTACTTATCACATGCATTCACTGACAGAGGCTCAGGATATTGCCCGCCATATTCTTGATTCAGATGTTCGTGTTAATAAGAATGATGAACTGGCATTGCCAGAAGAAAAGCTAACAGAATTGCATGTATAGTTTATAACAGCGATGATATTTCGGATTTTTTCGATGAGATGTTAGCAGGAATATACCGTTGGGGGGTGTAGCACATACCTCCAACGGTATGGATTTTAAGTGATCATTTAAGCTGTTTGTGCTTTTTGTCCAGCAAGTTGGTTAACGGGCGTGACTCGAACTTGTTTAATGACATTATCGTTCACAGAAAGCACTTCAAAATTATATTTGCCAATTTGCACTTGTACATTCAGTGCAGGCATTTCTCCTAACTCTTCAAGCACCATACCATTAACAGTTCGTGGTCCATCAACAGGTAACGCCCAGTCAAAAGCTTTATTTAATTCGCGGATGTTGGCTGTCCCATCAACTAAAATAGTACCGTCGCTTTGGGGGGAAACTTCTTCAGCCAGAGATGGAGACATTGATGTTGTAAAATCACCGACAATCTCTTCGAGGATATCTTCAACAGCCACCAATCCCTGAATATCACCGTATTCATCAACGATAAGCCCGGCTTTCTCTTTATTGCGTTGGAAGTTTACCAATTGAACATTAAGTGGAGCGCTGATCGGAATATAGTAAATTTTATCCGCTGCTTTAATTAGGTTTCTTTTGGTGAACTCTTTTTTTTCCGTCATCAGTCGATAAGCTTCACGTACACGGAGCATACCAATAGCATCATCAAGTGAATCACGATAAAGCACGATCCGGCCATGAGGTGAATGAGTTAACTGACGTATGATGGATTTCCAGTCATCATTAATATCAATACCAACAATTTCATTACGGGGAACCATAATGTCGCCGATGGTGACTTTTTCCAAGTCTAAAATTGAAATCAGCATATCCTGATTTTGCCGTGATAGCTTGGCATTTGATTCATTCACAATAGTGCGTAATTCATCTTTACTAATTGCATCACTGTGACCAGTAGTGTGTTTGATGCCAAGGCAGCGCATTAACAATAAGGTAATTCTATTTAGCAGCCAAACTAACGGCATCATGATTTTTTGTAATGGGCGCAGCAGGAAACTGCTCGGAAAAGCGATTTTTTCAGGATAGAGGGCGGCTATAGTCTTTGGCATAACTTCAGAAAATATCAGCACGGTAAAGGTCAGAACACCTGTTGCGATAGCGACCCCAGTATCACCATAAAGGCGCATACCAATAATGGTAGCGAGTGCTGAGGCTAGAATATTAACCAAATTGTTGCCGATAAGAATCAGGCTTATGAGCCGGTCAGGATGACGAAGCAATGCTTCAACTCTGCGTGCAGAGCGGTTTCCTTGCTTCGCCAGATGACGTAAGCGGTAGCGATTCAGTGTCATCATACCGGTTTCAGAAGCGGAGAAGTACGCTGAAACGAGAAGCATAATGACTAAAATAATAATTAATGTGCTTGTTGAGACATGCTCCAAGGCAGAATTCCTTCCAAATATTGATGCTGATTGGACATCGTGTTTTTAATAAATCATGATTTCTTGCAATAATCGATTGCCAAAATAGGCAAGCGTCAGGGTAAATGCACCAATCAGATTAAACCAGATAACTCGTTTACCACGCCATCCATCATGGTAGTGGCCCCATAATAAAACAATGTAGACAAACCACGCGATGATAGACAGAACTGCTTTATGGATATTTTCCTTACTGAAAATATTATCCATATAGAGGATGCCGGTACAGAGTGTCAGAGTCAGTAATATTACGCCAACCTGAGTGATATGAAACATTTTACGTTCGATGAACATCAGTGGGGGCATATTCGAAGTAAAAGTCAGTTTTTTATTTTTAAGCTGATGATCCAGCCACCCAAGCTGTAAAGCATACAGTGCCGCGATAAGCAAAGTCGCATAGCCGAGCAGAGCCAAGCCAATATGAATAGATAATTCAAGGTTGGCTTCCAGGTGAGTAATGAATTCACCGGGCATAAGGCTGGCTAATGCCAGATTTATCATGGCAAAACTATAGACAATCGGCAGTAGAAACCAGGCCCGGCCATGGGAAGCGACAATTGTCATTATGATACAAATAAGTAAGCTGACAAGAGAACCCAGGTTCAAGAGTGTGAGGTTTTGCCCACTGCTGACGTGAAAGATCTTGTATTTAAGCGCAATGGCATGACAAATTAAAGCGACAATCGCTGAAAGCAATGCCAGCCTGCGGTATCCATTCGGTTTTCGCAGTAAGCTAGGAATAATCAGTACCAAGCTGAGTAAATAAGCGAATAAAGCAATTATAGAGAATACTGGCATAGCGTTAGTCGTTTTAGCGATAATTTCAGGTGAATTAAAGCTTAAGTATAGCGCCAGCAAGGGTAGCCTCCAACCGTTGTTAATCATCCGTGCGAATCTCTGTGCAGAGATCCCTTTATCATCGTGTTATAATTTTCATAATACGCTTACAGGTAGCCCATTTTTAAAAATTGAGCAGAGACAATGTTTGATAATTTAACCGACAGACTATCGCGCACATTGCGCAATATCAGTGGCCGTGGGCGACTGACTGAAGACAATATTAAAGAGACACTGCGCGAAGTTCGCATGGCTTTACTTGAGGCTGACGTCGCATTGCCTGTAGTGCGTGACTTTATTTCGTGCGTGAAAGAGAGCGCGGTAGGTCACGAAGTTAACAAAAGCCTTACCCCCGGACAGGAATTTGTCAAAATTGTTCAGAATGAACTGGTTAAGGCGATGGGGGAAGTTAACAGTGAACTGAATCTTTCCACTCAGCCTCCGGCTGTCGTATTGATGGCAGGTTTGCAAGGTGCAGGTAAAACGACCAGCGTGGCTAAACTGGGTAATTTTCTGAAAGGAAAACAAAAGAAAAAAGTTTTAGTGGTATCTGCTGACGTCTATCGTCCGGCCGCGATCAAACAGCTTGAAACGTTGGCGCAGGCAGTCGGTATTGATTTCTACCCTTCTGATGCTCAGGAAAAACCGGTCGATATCGTGACTAAAGCTGTACAGCACGCTAAGCTGAAATTTTATGATGTGCTGTTGGTGGATACTGCTGGTCGTCTGCATGTTGACGAAGCCATGATGGATGAAATCAAACAGGTTCATGAAGCCATTAATCCAGTGGAAACCTTGTTTGTTGTTGATGCTATGACGGGGCAGGATGCCGCGAATACAGCAAAAGCGTTCAATGAAGCATTGCCACTGACGGGTGTGGTGTTGACTAAAGTCGATGGTGACGCTCGTGGCGGTGCTGCTCTGTCTATTCGCCATATTACGGGAAAGCCAATCAAATTTCTGGGTGTTGGTGAAAAAACTGATGCACTGGAACCTTTCCACCCGGATCGTATTGCCTCTCGAATTCTTGGGATGGGAGATGTTCTTTCCCTGATTGAAGAGATTGAAAGTAAAGTTGATCGTACCCAAGCGGAAAAGCTGGCTTCTAAGTTAAAAAAAGGTGACGGCTTCGATTTAAATGACTTTCTGGACCAGCTTAAGCAGATGCGCAATATGGGCGGTATGGCGAGCATGTTAAGCAAAATGCCGGGAATGTCTCAGGTGCCTGATGCAGTAAAATCCCAGATGGATGATAAAGTGCTGGTGAAAATGGAAGCTATTATAAATTCCATGACGCGTAAAGAGCGGGAAAAACCAGAAATTATCAAAGGTTCCCGTAAACGCCGTATTGCCAGTGGTTCCGGTACCCAGGTTCAGGATGTTAACCGCCTGCTTAAACAATTCGACGAAATGCAGCGCATGATGAAGAAAATGAAGAAAGGCGGTCTGGCGAAAATGATGCGTGGCATGAAAGGCATGATGCCACCCGGATTTATGGGCCGTTAATTGATAAAGTCTCGAAGAATATCCACTTTGGATTGCTTTTTGCGCCAAAGTGAGTAAACTTTTCGGGCTTTTTATCTGACAGTTGGACTTCATTCCTCGATGGAGTTTGGTTGTTTTGTTAACTAATGAGGATGTTATGGTAACAATTCGTTTAGCTCGTGGCGGCGCAAAAAAGCGTCCGTTTTATCAAGTAGTCGTGACCGATAGTCGCAACCCGCGTGATGGTCGCTTTATTGAGCGCGTTGGCTTCTTCAACCCTATCGCAACAGGGAAAGCAGAAGTACTGCGTTTAGATCTGGACCGCATTGAACATTGGATGGGTCTGGGTGCAACTGTGTCTGATCGTGTTTCTTCACTGATCAAAGACGCTAAAAAAGCAGCTTAATCTGTCGCGGTGGTAACTATGAGCAAGCAAACCAGCCTTGAACTTCCTGTGAGTCCAATCGTATTGGGAAAACTGGGTTCAACTTATGGTATTCGTGGTTGGCTCAGAGTTTTTTCTTCCACCGAACATGCCGAAGACATTTTTGAGTATCAACCGTGGTTTATCCAACGGGCAGGTCGGTGGCAACACATCGAACTGGAAGCCTGGAAACACCACAATCAGGATATGATCGTCAAAATTAAAGGTATTGATGATCGAGATGCAGCGAATTTACTGATTAATTGCGAAATTACCGTAGATTCAGCGCAACTACCGGAACTGGATGTGGGTGATTACTACTGGAAAGACCTGATGGGTTGCCAGGTAGTAAGCACAACAGGTTATAGCCTGGGTACTGTCAATGACATGATGGAAACCGGTTCTAATGATGTAATGGTAGTTAAAGCAAACCTGAAAGATGCATTCGGTGTCAAGGAACGGTTGATTCCGTTTCTTGATGGGCAGGTTATCAAGAAAGTCGATCTCGCTACTCAAACTATTGAAGTAGATTGGGATCCTGGTTTTTAAACTCCGGTTATAAACGGTTTAAATGAGTGGGACGCTGTAATGTGGATTGGGGTTATTAGCCTGTTTCCTGAAATGTTCCGCGCAATAACCGATTATGGGGTAACTGGCCGGGCAGTAAAGAATGGCCTGTTAAGTATTGAATGCTGGAATCCACGGGATTTTACCTACGACCGGCATCGTACTGTTGACGATCGACCTTACGGCGGTGGTCCAGGCATGTTGATGATGGTTCAGCCTTTACGGGAAGCTATTCATGCAGCAAAAACTGCGGCAGGCGAAGGTGCAAAGGTGATTTATCTTTCACCTCAGGGGCGCAAACTCAATCAACAAGGCGTTTGTGAGCTGGCAACAAATGAGAAACTGATTCTGATTTGTGGCCGCTATGAAGGGATAGATGAGCGGGTTATTCAAACTGAGATTGACGAAGAATGGTCTATCGGTGATTACGTGCTCAGTGGTGGTGAAATTCCTGCAATGACCATGATTGACTCTGTTTCCCGGTTCATTCCGGGAGTTCTGGGGCATCAGGCATCGGCTGAGGAAGACTCTTTTGCTGATGGATTGTTGGATTGTCCACACTATACCCGCCCGGAGGTATTAGATGGCATGGACGTTCCACCCGTTCTGTTATCGGGGAATCATGCTGAAATTAATCGCTGGCGTATGAAACAATCGCTTGGCCGGACCTGGCTTAGAAGACCTGAACTTCTGGAAAACCTAGCTCTGACTGACGAGCAAAGGATATTGCTAGCAGAGTTCCAACGGGAACATCTAACTGAAGCAACGAATTAATCCAGACATATTCCCTGAAGGGAATGAATGTCTTTGATATATCAGTTTACCTAGGGTAAGAGAATTATTATGAGCAACATTATTAAACAACTTGAACAAGAGCAGATGAAGCAAGACATACCTTCATTCCGTCCGGGTGACACCGTGGAAGTTAAGGTATGGGTCGTAGAAGGTTCTAAGAAACGTCTGCAGGCATTCGAGGGCGTGGTTATCGCTATCCGTAACCGCGGTCTGCACTCTGCATTCACTGTTCGCAAGATTTCTAACGGCGAAGGTGTTGAGCGTGTATTCCAAACTCACTCCCCAGTCGTAGACAGCATTAGCGTTAAACGTCGTGGTGCTGTTCGTAGAGCTAAATTGTACTATCTGCGTGAGCGTTCTGGTAAAGCTGCTCGTATTAAAGAGCGTCTGAACAGCAAATAATACGCTTTCGTTACATCCGAAAGTTATCGTTGAAGAGGCCAGCAATTGCTGGCCTCTTTTTTTATATTTTTAATTCATCAATGAATTGCTCGGTAATATCTTATTATCTGACAGTAATAATCTTAAAGAAAATTATCTTGGGTATTTTAAAATGATTTCATACGTAACTAACTAAAATAAGGATTTCTTTTGAAAACTATTAAACTACATAATAAAATAATGGCTTACCGAGATGAAGGAGAAGGTTTTCCGTTATTACTGGGGCACAGTTATTTGTTTAACTCTGATATGTGGGCACCACAAATCGAAGTTTTAAGTAAAAAATACAGAGTAATCGTACCCGATCTGTGGGGACACGGAAGTTCGGCGGAATTACCAGAACAACATAGAACGTTGGCCGATTTGGCGAGAGATTACTTGGCGTTAATGGACCAACTTGGAATTAAAGAATTTGCTGTAATTGGTTTATCGGCTGGTGGTATGTGGGGGACTGAATTAGCCGCGATGGTACCGGACAGAGTTAAGGCATTGGTTCTGATGGATACCTTTGTGGGGTTAGAGCCTGAAGTTACTCATAAAAAATACTTTGCTATGTTGGATGTGATAGAGCAGGCTGGTGCTATTCCGCAATCTCTCTTACAGCAGATAGTGCCAATCTTTTTCAGTCAGCAACCAGCGCAGAATTTGGTTGATGAGTTAATTCAACGTTTGGCAACAATTCCTGCGGAAGTATTGTGTAATAGTATTGTGCCGTTAGGGCGAATGATTTTTGGGCGTGAAGATAGAACTCATTTGTTGGAAAAATTAGATATTCCAGCTCTTGTTATCACTGGTGAGCAAGATATGCCTCGTCCGCCTCTGGAAGGTTACTTGATGGCTGAAATACTTCGCTGTGATTATGTTATCGTTCAGGATGCGGGGCATATTTCCACTTTGGAACAACCACATAAAGTTAATCAGGAATTGGTCGCTTTTTTGCAACAAGCTCTGTAGCGATTCTTTTAATGAAAAGGCCGGATTTTCCGGTCCTTAATATTGAGTTTAGTAAAGATCTACATAAATATTTTCGTCAGGATATAACCCATATATAAGAACTGGTGACACATAACGTTTGCTGGTAATAAGCATATAACTATTATATCGCTGGCTGTAGTATTATCATAAATTTTCTTAATTAATGAGAAAAGTAAGTTTGACATAACTTAATATTTTATTGGTATGATTCATTAATTTCATATAAATAAATTGAGATAATTTATATGAAATATAAAATTCGATTGTTAATGTTATTTATTTTCAATAATAAAAACGAGATGAATATTTTGTTTTTACTTGATGATTTTAAATGTAAATATACAAAATCAATAATAAAAAAATATTAATTCTTGCGTTTAATATTAATTTTTATTTGAAAGTAATAATTTTTTCTAATGTTTTTTGTTTGTGATAATTTTGCATTATTAATAATTACCTGAACATATTTATAATCCGGGTTAAAATTTAATTTTTGTAAATAAATATTTACACTATTTATATTTTATTTACACATTTGGATTGTATTCTTTACGATGCGTGATATGTTATTGGTCAAATACATAAAAATAAATTAACACAGAATGACAATTTGAGGAGATAACTGAAATGTTCATACAAAAAGATGCACTTAATAATGTTCACATCAGTAGTGAACAAATTCTTATAACTCCGGAAGAATTAAAACAACAATATCCACTCAGTGGTAATGATCTGCATGCTATTGCAAATGCACGTAAAATAATTGCTGACATTATTCAGCGTCGTGATCCCCGTTTGCTGGTAGTGTGTGGCCCTTGCTCTATTCATGATGTGGATGCAGCTCTGGATTATGCTCATCGTTTGGCCGTACTTTCTTCTGAATTAAGTGACAGCCTGTACATCGTAATGCGTGTCTATTTTGAAAAACCTCGTACAACAGTGGGTTGGAAAGGTCTTATTAATGATCCGTTCATGGATGGTTCATTTGATGTGGAAGCTGGTTTGCATACTGCCCGTCGTTTACTAATTAGCTTGGCTAAAATGGGATTACCTCTTGCAACAGAAGCTTTAGATCCGAATAGCCCACAGTACTTAGGCGATTTGTTTAGTTGGTCGGCAATTGGCGCAAGAACGACAGAATCTCAGACACACCGGGAAATGGCTTCAGGTTTGTCTATGCCGGTTGGTTTCAAAAATGGGACTGATGGTGGCTTAAGTACAGCAATTAATGCGATGCGTGCAGCCGCTATGCCACATCGTTTTATGGGAATAAATCAGTCAGGGCAGGTGTGTTTGTTACAAACACAAGGGAATCCGAATGGACACATTATTTTACGTGGGGGTAAGACACCTAATTACAGCGCCGAACATGTAATGGAATGTGAACAGCAGATGATGAAGTCCGGATTATTGCCATCCTTGATGATTGATTGCAGTCATGGTAACTCTAATAAAGATTTTCGTTGCCAAAGCGTGGTTGTAGATTCTGTAGCAGAGCAGATTATTTCGGGTAACCAATCTATCACAGGGATTATGTTGGAGAGCCATATTAATGAAGGTAACCAATCTTCTGAGCAACCTCGTAGTGAAATGAAATATGGTGTATCAGTGACTGACGCTTGTATTAGCTGGCAGACTACAGAAGTGGTTCTGAGAAACTTGCATCAGCAAATCAGTTCGCAATTGTCGCAAAGAATTACGATACTGAAAAAAGCAGGGTAATAAGTATGGTGGCTGAATTATCTCAATTACGGGACAAGATTGATGAAGTGGATAAAGCTTTGCTGGGTTTACTGGCAAAGCGACTGGAATTAGTTGCAGAGGTCGGTGAGGTAAAAAGCCAGAATGGGTTGCCAATTTATGCGCCTGATAGAGAAACTGCGATGCTTGCTTCACGCCGGCAGGAGGCTGAAGATTTTGGTGTTCCACCGGATTTAATTGAAGATATTCTGCGTCGCATTATGCGGGAGTCCTATACCAGCGAGAATGACAAAGGGTTTAAAACTCTTTGCCCTCAATTGGGGTCGATAGTCATTGTTGGTGGTTTGGGTAAAATGGGGAAACTGTTTGGTCGGCTGTTAACTTTGTCTGGTTATGAAGTCAAAAATCTGGAATCACAAGATTGGCCTGACGCAGAGCAGATTCTGACTGGTGCAGGTATGGTCATTATCAGTGTACCTATTCATCTGACAGAAGAGGTTATTCGCCGTTTACCACCACTACCCGATCATTGTATTTTGGTGGATTTGGCATCTATCAAACAGAAACCATTACAGGCTATGCTTGATGTGCATAAAGGTCCAGTACTGGGGATACATCCTATGTTTGGGCCGGATGTCGGCAGCTTGGCAAAACAGGTTGTTGTTTACTGTGATGGACGCCAAGAGGAAGCTTATCAGTGGTTTTTGGAACAGTTGCTGATTTGGGGGGCTTGCCTGCATCAGATGGATGCTGGACAGCATGATAAAAATATGAGTTTTATCCAGGCATTACGTCACTTCACGACGTTCGCTTATGGGCAACATCTCGCACAGGAAAGTACTGATTTGCAACAATTGCTATCAATATCGTCACCAATTTATCGCTTGGAACTGATTATGGTAGGGCGATTGTTTGCGCAAGATCCTCAGCTTTACGCTGATATTATTATGTCATCACCAGAGAATATTGATCTTATACGCCGTTATCACCAAAGTTTTGGGCAAGCGCTTGAGTTACTGGAAAGCCAAGACAAACAGGCTTTTATCAGCAGTTTTAAAGATGTTAGTGAATGGTTTGGTGATTATGCGTTTCACTTTATGAAAGAGAGCAGAGTATTGCTTCAACAAGCGAATGATAGTCGTCAATAATTAAAAAGAACCGGATATCGAAATATCCGGTTCTTTTTAATCAGGATGGACTGACAGGAACTACACTTTCTGTTGGGTAACATCCCAATACTTTTAATGAGTGAGTAATTTCCGCTAATGCTTTCAGGACATGTTGCATATTGATTGAACGAATATTAGCCTGGACATCAATATAAAACATCTCTTCCCACGGATTTCCGCTAATCGGGCGAGATTCCAGTTTACTCATAATGATATTATGTTCTTTTAGCACCATAAGTGCATCTACTAGCGCTCCTGCTTGTTGCCCTGTAGCCATAATAAATGTTGTTTTGGATGGTACCTGTTCTGAAACCTCAATGGGTTGACGGGCAACAATAATAAAACGGGTAATATTATGTGATTGATTTGCCAGATTTTGCTCCAGGACTTGTAACTGATAAAGCGCACCACCGGCTTCACTGCCTAAAGCTGCAATTTCTGGTGAATTCTGTTCAGCGACTTTTTGCATAGCTGCGGCGGTGCTTTCGCAATATTTAATTTTCCAATGCGGGAATTGATTAATATATTGACTGCATTGTTGGAATGGTTGAGGGTGACTGTAAACCGTTTTTATCTGTGATAGTTCTGTATTTCTTGCAACTAGCAGGCAATGATTAATAGGAATCGTTATTTCTCCGACAATTGACAAACTGGTATGTTGCAATAAGTCATAAACATCATTAATAGAGCCAGAACTAGTGTTTTCAATGGGTAATATGCCGTAATCAGCCTGTCCGGTTTCAACTAGGGGGAAGATATCTTGGAACTTATGGCAACTGCATTCAACTAATTGATCAAAATGACGTGCTGCATATTGGCGGGCTGCGATATGAGAATAGGAACCACGAGGACCAAGGAACGCAATACGAGCTGAATCGTAGGGGGTTTGATTGAGGTGTTGCTGTAATAATGCTTGCTGAGTGAGTACAGAATCTTCGATGATCATTTGAAACAGGCGGGTGATATAGAAGCCATCAAGCCCGTGGCTTTTTCCTTTTTTGATTAGAACATTCAATAGCTCCCGTTCACGATCTTTGTCTCTGATGGGACGATTATCCTGTAATTTAGTTTGTGCGATATCAGAGGCTAATTGGCGTCGTTCTGCCAGTAAAATCAGTAACTTTAAATCGAGTTCGCTGACTTTTTTCCGTATTTTCAGCAAATTACTTTGATCCATAATGAGTTCCTAATTGGTTATTCATATTCTGATAATAATATGTTTGCAGTGGACAGAAAAAAGCCTCCCAATTGGGAGGCTTGCTGTTCGTCTTCTGGTTCTTTCTTCAAGGACGAAAGCCTCCCCTTAGGGGAAGGTAAAAAAGAAGGAGAAGAAAAACAGGTTTGTATTCATCATATTTACAGTCCGTATAAACAATGTACCCTAATTAACCTTATGTTGTTGTTTCTGTCAATAAAAAACGCGCCCAAATCGGACGCGTTAGAGACAAGCCATAGTTATTTTATTGTTGTGTTTCTAGATCAAGATTTGATCCTTTAACACTGTTATAAGTACGGCGTGCTTCTCCTTTGTGTTGTACTTTATTTAACTGACGTTCCAGTTTTGCTAACAATTCGTTGATGGCAACATACATATCTTCATGCTTTGCACCTGCAACTAGCGTACCATTCGGTATACTTATGGTTGCATCAGCCATAAAAACCTGAGGGCCTTTTGATAGAATAATATGAGGATTTATCAGGTTTACTTGCCATTTATTCAGTTTACTCAGACGGTTTTCTACGTGGTTGCGAATTGCCGGGGTAATCTCCATTTGTTTGCTGGTAATATTCACTATCATATAGTTACCTCTCATTATTGATTATCCACCTTCAATAATTTCAGCATACATTTCTTTTTCATGAAAAGAGTGATCTAAATCACTTTTAATCATATGTGTGGCAAGTAGTTGAAGTAATTGTGATTAGCGATAAAAATACGAAGAATATCTATTGCGCGATGAAAACTTATGAGACATTATTGATAAGTTGAGTCTTTATTAACCCTTTTGATAAACGGTCCTTTTTTGTTTTTTATTAAGTAAAAAATAAAACAACAGCCGGAACTGCTGTTTTATTTTGTCTGCTTCTTTATGCTGGATTAGCAGCAATGAGTTTTGCTACTTTATCTGCCTGTGCTGTTAAACCCAAATGCGCATAAGCCTTTTCCATATAAGGTAGTGCCTTCAGGGCTGACTGCGTATCAGGATAATCTTGTAGCATTTGTTCCGTTCGATTTACCACCGCGACATAAGCGCCACGTTTGTTATAATATTCCACAACAGAAAGTTCATATTTCGCTAGGCGCTCTTTGATGGAAACTAAACGTTTACTGGCATCGGCAGCATATAGACTGTTAGGATAATAACGTACTAATTGGCTAAAATCCCTGAATGATGCTCTGGCATGCTCAGGGTCACGATCTGAGCGGTCAATGCCGAAGAAACTTTGCAGTGCGCTGTTATCCAATGTTTGTGAGGTTAATCCGCGCATATACAGAACATAATCAATGTTGGGGTGAGTTGGGTTTAAGCGCATGAAGCGGTCAATGGAAGCCAATGCCATTGCCAAGTCAGAGGATTTATAATAAGCATAAATCAGATCAAGTTGTACTTGCTGCGAATAAGGGCCAAATGGATAGCGGTTATCGAGGGTTTCCAACTGCGAGATCGCAGCTTTATAGCTACCGCTTTGCAGCTTTTCCTGACCCTCGGAGTAAATTTCCGAAGGTGGGCTGTCTGGAACAGCATTCTTACTACCAGAGCACCCGGCAAGTACCAGGCTCAATGTGGCTGCTGCCACCAGATGTTTTATGCGTATCATCACGTGTTGATTATCCTCTGAGTGTTTTTCTGGGAGACTATCCATGAAGCTCCCGGCAAAAGATCGAGTTACAATAGCACACTATATTAAATTAAACGGCTCTGCCGTCAAAACTCAACGTAAGTGTAGAAACAATATATGGCACAACAAATACGACTTAATACAACAGTCGCCGATTCTCAGCTCGGTCAACGCTTAGATCAGGCTTTGGCCGAATTGTTCCCTGATTATTCAAGATCACGCATAAAAGATTGGATCTTGGCTGATAGAGTTCAGGTTAATGGCAAATTAATCAATAAGCCAAAAGAAAAAGTACTGGGAGGGGAAGAAATCTCAATTGATGCCATCATTGAGGAAGATGCACGTTGGGAACCTCAGAATATTCCGTTAGATATTGTCTATGAAGATGATGATATTCTGGTAATAAATAAGCCTCGTAATTTAGTCGTTCATCCAGGTGCGGGAAATCCAGACGGTACGGTATTAAATGCTCTGCTATATCGTTACCCTGAAATAGCCGATGTTCCTCGGGCGGGCATTGTTCATCGCCTTGATAAAGATACGACAGGGCTTATGGTTATTGCCAAAACTGTTCCTGCTCAAACTCGTTTAGTGGAATCACTCCAACTGCGCGAAATTACCCGTGAGTATGAAGCTGTAGCGACAGGTCGTATGACTGCTGGTGGAATAGTTGAAGAGCCCATTTCTCGTCATCCGACAAAACGCACACATATGGCAGTGCATCCGATGGGAAAACCGGCTATTACCCGCTATCGGGTGATGGAGCATTTCAGGGCGCATACCCGTTTACGTTTGCGCTTAGAAACAGGTAGAACGCATCAGATACGTGTCCACATGGCCCATATTAGTCACTCGTTAGTGGGAGATCCTCTGTATGGTGGTCGTCCTCGTCCTTTGAAAGGCGCTTCCGATGAATTCCGCGATGTGATGCGCAACTTTGATCGTCAGGCATTGCACGCCACAATGCTACGTCTTTATCATCCGATTACCGGAATTGAAATGGAATGGCATGCTAACTTACCTGAAGATATGGTTATTCTGATTAATGCATTAAAAGCAGATACAGAAGCGTTTAAAGACGAAATGGATTGGTAAATGACGTCGTTTATTTTTCCAAACTGGCCACAACCGACGACAGTAAAAGCCTGTAGCTCCACCCGCTTGGGAGGAATCAGTTTGTCACCTTATGATAGTCTGAATCTTGGTAAGCATGTTGGCGATGAGCCTGGTGTTGTTGAACAAAACAGACATATTCTGGCTAAAGTGGCTGAATTGCCTCAGCAGCCGGCTTGGTTAGAACAGGTTCATGGCACTCGTGTTGTAAGGCTTGATGGTCAGCCAGTGAAAGATAATGAAGCCGATGCTGTTTACACCAACATTCCCGGGCAGGTTTGCGCTGTGATGACAGCAGATTGCCTGCCTGTACTGTTTTGCAGTTCTGCTGGTAATGAGGTTGCAGCCGCTCATGCTGGTTGGCGTGGTCTATGCGCTGGAGTGTTAGAAAATACGGTTGCTCAATTTAAAACTAAGCCTGATCAGATTCAAGCCTGGTTGGGGCCAGCAATTGGCGCGAAAGAATTTGAAGTTGGCAGTGAAGTTATGGACGCGTTCATTGCACAGAATTCTGATCTAAGTAAAGCTTTTGTGCCTTTTGGTGAGAAATATTTAGCGGATATATATTTGCTGGCAAAATTAAAATTGCAATCTGTTGGTGTAAAAGCGATTTTTGGCGGGATTGAGTGTACTGTCAGTAATAAAGAGAAATTCTTCTCTTATCGTCGTGATGGGATCACTGGACGTATGGCAACTTTAATCTGGCTGATATAACCTATCCCATAGGGCGATCCACTGGCGCATAAGAGAAAGCCTCACAATTTGCTTTTCAGAATCACCTTGAATATTTGAGGAATGGCCTCATTTAATCTCCAGTAGCAAAATTCTGAAATCAGTATTGGAGGTGTTATGCGTCTGGATCGTCTTACTAATAAATTCCAGCTTGCTCTCGCTGACGCTCAGTCCCTTGCGCTGGGGCATGATAATCAATTCATTGAACCAATTCATTTGATGAGCTCACTGTTAAAACAAGAAGGTGGCTCTGTTCGTCCGTTATTAACGTTAGTTGGAATCGATGCAGGCCGTTTCCGCAATCAGCTTGAACAGGCTTTAGAGCGTTTGCCGCAGGTACAGGGTGTTGGTGGTGATATACAACCATCTAATGACTTAATTCGTCATTTAAATCTGTGCGACAAACTAGCACAAAAAGCGGGGGATAATTTTATTTCCTCAGAATTATTTGTTCAGGCCGCGCTGGAAGAGCGTGGTACATTGAGCGACATATTGAAAACTGTCGGAGCAACAAAAGAAAAAATCACTAAGGCAATAGAACAAATGCGTGGTGGTGAAAAAATTAATGACCAGGGCGCGGAAGATCAACGCCAAGCTCTTAAGAAATATACCATTGATCTGACTGAACGTGCTGAACAAGGCAAACTTGATCCGGTGATTGGCCGTGATGAAGAAATTCGCCGCACTATTCAGGTATTGCAACGCCGTACCAAAAATAACCCCGTCTTGATTGGTGAACCTGGGGTCGGTAAAACGGCCATTGTCGAAGGACTTGCTCAACGAATTATTAATGGAGAAGTTCCTGAAGGACTGAAAAATAAGCGGGTTCTTTCTCTGGATATGGGGGCACTGTTAGCAGGTGCTAAATATCGTGGTGAATTCGAAGAGCGATTGAAAGGTGTGCTGAATGATCTTTTTAAACAGGAAGGCAGTATCATTCTGTTTATTGACGAATTGCACACTATGGTTGGTGCAGGTAAAGCTGAGGGGGCAATGGATGCTGGTAACATGCTGAAACCTGCTCTGGCCCGTGGTGAACTTCACTGTGTAGGTGCAACTACATTGGATGAATATCGCCAATATATTGAAAAAGATGCGGCACTGGAGCGTCGTTTCCAAAAAGTCTATGTTGCAGAACCTTCAGTAGAAGATACCATCGCCATTTTACGTGGTCTGAAAGAACGTTATGAGTTACATCACCATGTACAGATTACAGACCCTGCGATTGTTGCAGCAGCAACCTTATCTCATCGTTATATCTCAGATCGTATGTTGCCGGATAAAGCTATCGACTTGATTGATGAAGCTGGTGCTAGTCTACGTATGCAAATGGACTCAAAACCTGAAACACTGGACCGTCTGGAACGTCGGGTTATTCAATTAAAACTGGAACAGCAGGCACTGAGAAAAGAATCTGATGATGCCAGCAAAAAACGGCTTGAAATGCTTGATGAAGAGCTGATTGAGAAAGAACGTGAATATGCTGAACTAGAAGAAGAATGGAAAGCTGAGAAAGCTGAACTTACTGGTACGCAGAATATAAAAGCAGAACTGGAAAATACCCGTATCAGTCTGGAACAAGCTCGTCGTAGTGGTGATTTAGCGAAGATGTCTGAAATTCAGTATGGGAAAATCCCTGGACTGGAAAAGCAGCTTGCCGCAGCCACACAAGCTGAAGATAGGCATATGAAACTGCTCCGTAACAAAGTGACCGATGCGGAAATTGCTGAAATTCTTGCTCGTTGGACGGGTATTCCTGTTTCCAGAATGCTTGAGAGTGAAAAAGACAAGCTGCTGCGTATGGAACAAGAATTGCACAAACGTGTTATTGGTCAGGATGAAGCGGTAGATGCGGTATCCAATGCGATTCGCCGTAATCGGGCTGGACTATCTGATCCAAACCGTCCGATTGGTTCATTCTTGTTCCTTGGCCCAACCGGAGTGGGTAAAACTGAGTTATGCAAAGCTTTGGCTAATTTCCTGTTTGACAGCGATGATGCAATGGTGCGTATCGATATGTCTGAATTTATGGAAAAGCATGCAGTATCACGGCTGGTAGGAGCGCCCCCAGGATATGTTGGTTACGAAGAAGGCGGTTATCTGACAGAGGCTGTTCGTCGTCGGCCTTACTCTGTCATTTTGCTTGATGAGGTGGAAAAAGCGCATCCAGATGTATTTAACATTTTGTTGCAGGTATTGGATGATGGTCGATTGACTGATGGGCAAGGTCGTACTGTCGATTTCCGTAATACGGTTGTGATCATGACTTCTAATCTGGGTTCGGACATGATTCAAGAGCGTTTTGGTAGCCTAAATTATGGCGAAATGAAAGATATAGTGATGGAAACTGTTAGCCATCATTTCAGACCGGAGTTTATTAACCGTATTGATGAGGTTGTTGTGTTCCATCCATTAGGACGTCGGCATTTGTCAGCGATTGCAGATATTCAATTGCAACGTTTGTACAAACGTCTGGAAGAGCGTGGCTATCAGGTTACTATTACTCGGCAAGCGTTGGAAATGCTAGGAGAAGCCGGGTTCGATCCTGTGTATGGTGCCCGACCATTGAAACGAGCTATTCAGCAGGAAATCGAAAACCCATTAGCTCAAAAGATACTTTCCGGTCAGCTATTACCAGGAAAACCAGTTACTCTGGATGTGGAAAATAGCCATATAGTGGCAAAACAATAACTTTATACTTAACTAAAGATATTAAAGAGGTAGGAAACTGCCTCTTTTTTTGCCATTTTGCGTAATGAATCGCAGTTTAACTCTGTTTTTGCTTAATTGGCGAGCGGTTAGATTCTTTTTTTAAATAAACGCTTGCCAGCGCCGAAGAACTCCCTATAATGCGCCACCACTGACCGACACAACGCTGACAAAACGTGTGAGGCCAGGCAGAGTAAAGTGAATAAGCGCTTGACTCTGCGGGCGAAAAGCGTAATATACGCAGCCCGGCTGAACGAGAATATCAATTTTTATTTCAGCCTGCTCTTTAACAATTAATCAGACAATCTGTGTGGGCACTCACAAGACCGTATCACAAAAAAATACGTTTTAAAGTCTTGAAGAGTGAACAACAGTGAATTCATTACGAATGAACAGTCAGTTTCTTTGAGCATCAAGCTTTTAATAGAAGAGTTTGATCATGGCTCAGATTGAACGCTGGCGGCAGGCCTAACACATGCAAGTCGAGCGGTAACAGGAAAGTGCGTGCACTTTCGCTGACGAGCGGCGGACGGGTGAGTAATGTCTGGGGATCTGCCCGAGGGCGGGGGATAACCACTGGAAACGGTGGCTAATACCGCATAATGTCGCGAGACCAAAGTGGGGGACCTGAAAAGGCCTCACGCCCACGGATGAACCCAGATGGGATTAGCTAGTCGGTAGGGTAATGGCCTACCGAGGCGACGATCCCTAGCTGGTCTGAGAGGATGACCAGCCACACTGGGACTGAGACACGGCCCAGACTCCTACGGGAGGCAGCAGTGGGGAATATTGCACAATGGGCGCAAGCCTGATGCAGCCATGCCGCGTGTATGAAGAAGGCCTTCGGGTTGTAAAGTACTTTCAGCGGGGAGGAAGGGTATAACCTGAACAGGGTTGTATTTTGACGTTACCCGCAGAAGAAGCACCGGCTAACTCCGTGCCAGCAGCCGCGGTAATACGGAGGGTGCAAGCGTTAATCGGAATGACTGGGCGTAAAGCGCACGCAGGCGGTCAATTAAGTTAGATGTGAAATCCCCGGGCTTAACCTGGGAACGGCATCTAAGACTGGTTGACTGGAGTCTCGTAGAGGGGGGTAGAATTCCATGTGTAGCGGTGAAATGCGTAGAGATGTGGAGGAATACCGGTGGCGAAGGCGGCCCCCTGGACGAAGACTGACGCTCAGGTGCGAAAGCGTGGGGAGCAAACAGGATTAGATACCCTGGTAGTCCACGCTGTAAACGATGTCGATTTGGAGGTTGTTCCCTAGAGGAGTGGCTTCCGGAGCTAACGCGTTAAATCGACCGCCTGGGGAGTACGGCCGCAAGGTTAAAACTCAAATGAATTGACGGGGGCCCGCACAAGCGGTGGAGCATGTGGTTTAATTCGATGCAACGCGAAGAACCTTACCTACTCTTGACATCCTCAGAATTTGCTGGAGACAGCGAAGTGCCTTAGGGAACTGAGAGACAGGTGCTGCATGGCTGTCGTCAGCTCGTGTTGTGAAATGTTGGGTTAAGTCCCGCAACGAGCGCAACCCTTATCCTTTGTTGCCAGCGCGTGATGGCGGGAACTCAAAGGAGACTGCCGGTGATAAACCGGAGGAAGGTGGGGATGACGTCAAGTCATCATGGCCCTTACGAGTAGGGCTACACACGTGCTACAATGGCGGATACAAAGTGAAGCGAGCTTGCGAGAGTGAGCGGAACACATAAAGTCTGTCGTAGTCCGGATTGGAGTCTGCAACTCGACTCCATGAAGTCGGAATCGCTAGTAATCGTAGATCAGAATGCTACGGTGAATACGTTCCCGGGCCTTGTACACACCGCCCGTCACACCATGGGAGTGGGTTGCAAAAGAAGTCGGTAGCTTAACCTAAGGGAGGGCGCTGACCACTTTGTGATTCATGACTGGGGTGAAGTCGTAACAAGGTAACCGTAGGGGAACCTGCGGTTGGATCACCTCCTTACCTGAGATGCAGTTGAGTGCAGTGCTCACACAGATTGTCTGATGAAAGAACAGAGTAAATTATCGTAACAGGCTTGTAGCTCAGGTGGTTAGAGCGCACCCCTGATAAGGGTGAGGTCGGTGGTTCAAGTCCACTCAGGCCTACCAAATTGACTTGTCCTGGTATTTTTCGAACGCGGCGTGGCTGGCGTTGAACTGTCCGGCGGTTAAGTGAGTTGGTGAGGGTAAACCGGCGATAACGAATTTGTATGGGGCTATAGCTCAGCTGGGAGAGCGCCTGCCTTGCACGCAGGAGGTCAGCGGTTCGATCCCGCTTAGCTCCACCATACTAAAATAATAGTTCAGAGTATATTGGCGACAGTATGCTGTGAATTATTTTGCTCTTTAACAATCTGGAACAAGCTGAAAATTGAATACAGTCAATAATCTCCCCGAGGGGTTATTGATGAGTCTCTCAACAATCTGCAAGCCGAGACAGTTTCGGGTTGTGAGGTTAAGCGACTAAGCGTACACGGTGGATGCCTAGGCAGTCAGAGGCGATGAAGGACGTGCTAATCTGCGAAAAGCGTCGGTAAGCTGATATGAAGCGTAATAACCGGCGATGTCCGAATGGGGAAACCCAGTGCAATCCGTTGCACTATCGCTTGATGAATTCATAGTCAAGCGAGGCGAACCGGGGGAACTGAAACATCTCAGTACCCCGAGGAAAAGAAATCAACCGAGATTCCCCCAGTAGCGGCGAGCGAACGGGGAGCAGCCCAGAGTCTGCATCAGTGAAGGGGTGAGTGGAAGCGTCTGGAAAGTCGCACAGTAAAGGGTGAAAGTCCCGTACACTAAACCCTCTTCACTGTGAGCTCAACGAGTAGGGCGGGACACGTGGTATCCTGTCTGAATATGGGGGGACCATCCTCCAAGGCTAAATACTCCTGACTGACCGATAGTGAACCAGTACCGTGAGGGAAAGGCGAAAAGAACCCCGGCGAGGGGAGTGAAACAGAACCTGAAACCGTGTACGTACAAGCAGTGGGAGCCTTCATTTATGGGGGTGACTGCGTACCTTTTGTATAATGGGTCAGCGACTTATATTCTGTAGCAAGGTTAACCGTTTAGGGGAGCCGCAGGGAAACCGAGTCTTAACTGGGCGCATGAGTTGCAGGGTATAGACCCGAAACCCGGTGATCTAGCCATGGGCAGGTTGAAGGTTGGGTAACACTAACTGGAGGACCGAACCGACTAATGTTGAAAAATTAGCGGATGACTTGTGGCTGGGGGTGAAAGGCCAATCAAACCGGGAGATAGCTGGTTCTCCCCGAAAGCTATTTAGGTAGCGCCTCGTGAATTCATCTTCGGGGGTAGAGCACTGTTTCGGCTAGGGGGCCATCCCGGCTTACCAACCCGATGCAAACTGCGAATACCGAAGAATGGTATCACGGGAGACACACGGCGGGTGCTAACGTCCGTCGTGAAGAGGGAAACAACCCAGACCGCCAGCTAAGGTCCCAAAGTCATGGTTAAGTGGGAAACGAGGTGGGAAGGCTCAGACAGCCAGGATGTTGGCTTAGAAGCAGCCATCATTTAAAGAAAGCGTAATAGCTCACTGGTCGAGTCGGCCTGCGCGGAAGATGTAACGGGGCTAAACCATGCACCGAAGCTGCGGCAGCGACACTAAGGTGTCGTTGGGTAGGGGAGCGTTCTGTAAGCCGTCGAAGGTGTGCTGTGAAGCGCGCTGGAGGTATCAGAAGTGCGAATGCTGACATAAGTAACGATAAAGCGGGTGAAAAACCCGCTCGCCGGAAGACCAAGGGTTCCTGTCCAACGTTAATCGGGGCAGGGTGAGTCGACCCCTAAGGCGAGGCTGAAAAGCGTAGTCGATGGGAAACAGGTTAATATTCCTGTACTGAATGTGACTGCGAAGGGGGGACGGAGAAGGCTAGGCCATCCGGGCGACGGTTGTCCCGGTTTAAGCGTGCAGGTGGGCAGGACAGGCAAATCCGTTCTGCTGTAACACTGAGGCGTGATGACGAACCGCTACGGCGGTGAAGTGGTTGATGCCCGGCTTCCAGGAAAAGCCTCTAAGCATCAGGTGACATTGAATCGTACCCCAAACCGACACAGGTGGTCAGGTAGAGAATACTCAGGCGCTTGAGAGAACTCGGGTGAAGGAACTAGGCAAAATGGTGCCGTAACTTCGGGAGAAGGCACGCTGGCAGCAGGTGAAGGAAGAAACATCCGGAGCCGAAGCCAGTCGCAGAGACCAGCTGGCTGCAACTGTTTATTAAAAACACAGCACTGTGCAAACACGAAAGTGGACGTATACGGTGTGACGCCTGCCCGGTGCTGGAAGGTTAATTGATGGGGTTAGCGCGTAAGCGCGACGCTCTTGATAGAAGCCCCAGTAAACGGCGGCCGTAACTATAACGGTCCTAAGGTAGCGAAATTCCTTGTCGGGTAAGTTCCGACCTGCACGAATGGCGTAATGATGGCCAGGCTGTCTCCACCCGAGACTCAGTGAAATTGAACTCGCTGTGAAGATGCAGTGTACCCGCGGCAAGACGGAAAGACCCCGTGAACCTTTACTATAGCTTGACACTGAACATGGAGCCTTGATGTGTAGGATAGGTGGGAGGCCAGGAAGTGTGGACGCCAGTCTGCATGGAGCCATCCTTGAAATACCACCCTTGAATGTTCGATGTTCTCACCCAGTTCCGTGATCCGGAACGGGGACAGTGTCTGGTGGGTAGTTTGACTGGGGCGGTCTCCTCCCAAAGCGTAACGGAGGAGCACGAAGGTTGGCTAATCACGGTCGGACATCGTGAGGTTAGTGCAAAGGCATAAGCCAGCTTGACTGCGAGAGTGACAGCTCGAGCAGGTACGAAAGTAGGTCTTAGTGATCCGGTGGTTCTGAATGGAAGGGCCATCGCTCAACGGATAAAAGGTACTCCGGGGATAACAGGCTGATACCGCCCAAGAGTTCATATCGACGGCGGTGTTTGGCACCTCGATGTCGGCTCATCACATCCTGGGGCTGAAGTCGGTCCCAAGGGTATGGCTGTTCGCCATTTAAAGTGGTACGCGAGCTGGGTTTAGAACGTCGTGAGACAGTTCGGTCCCTATCTGCCGTGGGCGTTGGAAGATTGAAAGGGGCTGCTCCTAGTACGAGAGGACCGGAGTGGACGCACCGCTGGTGTACGGGTTGTCATGCCAATGGCATAGCCCGGTAGCTAAGTGCGGCAGAGATAACCGCTGAAAGCATCTAAGCGGGAAACTTGCCTTGAGATGAGTCTTCCCTTGACTTTAAGGTCACGGAAGGAACGTTTGAGACGAAGACGTGGATAGGCTGGGTGTGTAAGTGCAGCGATGCATTGAGCTGACCAGTACTAATGAACCGAGCGGCTTAACCTTACAACACCGAAGGTGTTTTGGTGAGAGAGACGAAAAGAATTTTAGCTTGTTGACCGGATTGGTTCTGATGGTGGTGCGAGCTGTTAAAGGCGGGTATCACGGTTGGAATGGAATGAATTTGCCTGGCGGCGATAGCGCGGTGGTCCCACCTGACCCCATGCCGAACTCAGCAGTGAAACGCCGTAGCGCCGATGGTAGTGTGGGGTCTCCCCATGTGAGAGTAGGGAACTGCCAGGCTTTGCATTAAGCGAACCCCCTCAGCGTAAGCTGGGGGTTTTTGCGTTTTGGGGGATGCTGTTATTGACAGACTGGCCTATTGACCGGCTTCATTCGATGTGCATTTTCTTGAAGAAACCAGGGCGCGATTTTACATTTTTAGAATGAATATTTTATTTAAAAATAAATCACATGTAATTAAAAAAACAGACTGAATGGTTATTAAAGACTATTCCCCGTCCATAAGGTTTACGAGAAATCCTGAGCAGGTTTTATCGGTCATCATCCTTTATTTTGTCTTAATAAATCAGCAATTAATCAGCAATTAAATAGCTTGATGATTTAAAAATACGCCTTCCTTTTTTTTCGGATAATCCCCCTCCCCCTTTTTTCATGGCTTAAATCCGGCCAAATTAACCGTTTTATCCCTTTTTTATTGTGTTATTTTTGGGTTTTTTCGTAAAATAGCCGATGAGAAAATACTTAAACCCCCCTCTGTTCGGAAAATATTCTTTTGCGCGCAGATTTCTTTTCAACTTTCTATTAATGGTTAATGATTTTCGATTAAATAGCATTAATTTTCCTTCTGAAAATCTGTATTTATTGCGTTAAATCGGCTCTGGATATAAAAGCTTTAATGCCGCTGTATTCGCGCGTTTAAATGATTATGGTAGATTAGGTAAATGTAAAATAAGTGGAGTATAGAATCGCTGATAAATGAATTAAACATGATAGGGTAAACAAAGTGGAATCCCGTCCTGAGTTTTATGATGAGCAGGCTTCAAACTGTTATTAAAAGTCATTTTTTTAGTTTATGGTTTTAATTGATATAAAGTTTTTTGCCACTTTTAACGTATGCGTTTTGTTAAGTTTAATCATAATTAAGATGATATTTTGTCAGTTAAAGCGTATTTCTTAAATAGAATATTTAAACTTTACTTTTTAACCTCCAAAAAATGTTCCTGAATTTCATACCTTTGAAATATTTATTTTTAAGCAGAATTAGAATTTATCAAATTAAAAAATCCCCTGAAGTTATTCGCTACAGGAGATTTAGAGAAGATAATCAGCTTTATCGATTCAATTACAGAATACGATTAATCAGTCTGTCTACCCGGATACGGCGTAAGCGACGGATAAGTTTACGTACTTTGACTGGGTAAAGCTGGATACTGTCCAATTCTTGATAATTATTAACAATCGTAGTATGAGTACGGATGCAATTTAGTTCTTTTGTACGTTGTTCCTGCATTTCTTTATTAGGATCGTGGATAAGAATTGCATTTTCTAAATCCAGTCCCCAGGCACGAGGATTAAGATTATTTCCTGTAATCAATTGCCATTGATTATCTATCCACACACCTTTCAGATGGTAGCTATTATCACCATCTTTCCATAGTCGTACAGTGAGTTGGTCGCTGTCTACGTAGCGTTGTAGTCTGGTGATAAAACGGCGCAGGTTGATTTCATATAGATAGGGTAATGCACCGATAATTCTAAATGGTTCTTCTGGTGGAATATAAAAATCGTTGGCAGTTTTATCGCCAACAATAATTTCCACTTGTTTACCCTGACGAAGCAGGTGAACAATTAGCCGGACAATGATAGCTGGAAGGTTAAAATATGGAGTACAAATAATCAGCTTTTGTTCTGTGCTGGCGATAAGATGACTGATGGTTTTATTTAGAAGATTTTTCTTTCCCAGACCGGCAAGCGGAGTGACAGACAATTCATCGTTCGTTGCCTGATTATTTATCTGATAAGTCGTGTGTCGCAGAGAAGAACGAAATTGACGGATCAGCGTTTTAATTTCAGGGCTACGGGGACGATTCTTACAATTCAGTTTTTGTACAGCGCCTGTGGCGATAATGTAATTATCAACAAAGTGTTTCATTGCTTCTGCAAGTTTTGCATTACGAAACAAGTGGTAGCGATCATAACGATATTTGTCATGTTGGTGGAGATAAACATCATTAATACTTGCTCCGCTATAAATAACCGTATCGTCAAAGATAAAACCTTTTAAATGTAAAACGCCCAGTGCTTCACGGGTATTTACTGGCACACCTAATACTGGAATTTTTACATCAGAATATGTTTCTGTCATGGAGCAATACCAATCGGCATTAGTTGCCATTGCAACATCACCAATTCGTCCACGTTGTGCCCGATGCCAGTCAACAAGAACTTTAATGTCTAAGTTCGGGCGTTGTTGTTTAGCCGCATAAAGTGCATTAAGGATATCTCTCCCTGCGTCATCGTTTTCCAGATAGAGGGAGATGATATAAATATGTTTTTCAGCGTTAGCAATTTTTTCCAGCAGGGTGCTGCGGAACACTTCAGGTTGATAAAGCGTTTTAATATCAGCAACTGTCTGAGGTAGCTTAGGCAGTTGTGCAAGGTGTTGTTGGTGTTTAGCTTGTTTGAATTTAGACAACATCACAGTGCGCTTTTTCTCTTATGTTGGATGGCTGAAATACGACTATATAAAGCAATGAATCAAATGATCTGGCGATAATACCATTAGTTTGGCTAATTGTGAGCATGATTTAACGTTCTGCTACCTAATGATTCAAGTCTGTGCGATTCATCACGTAGTTGATTTAAAGTTCAAGGGCTAAGTTTACAATACCATCCTCAAATTGAACATCTATGGTAAATCCAAGTTTTTTAGCCAGTTTTATCATGGTACGGTTTTCTGGCATGGTGATGGCGTTGAGGCGGCTTATACCATGTTCCCGCGTATAATTAATCAGCTTAATCATAAGCTGATGTCCAAGGGTAATCCCTTTTAAATCAGAGCGTACCAGCACAGCGAATTCTGCTTCGACATTATCAGGATCAGCTATGGCACGGGTGACGCCGATAATTTCCGGGGCAGTCTTAGGATGACGCACGGCAACAAATGCCATTTCACGATCGTAATCAATTTGAGTCATATTTGCTAAATCATCGTGGGTGAATTCGCTGATTTCACTGAAGTAGCGGTAATAAAGATCTTCTTTGGTAACCTGACCAATAAAATCTTTCAGCAGTGGCTCATCTTCTGGCAGAATGGGACGTAGAAGGCATTCGGCACCACTTTTCAGTTTTATGGTTTCTTCCAGTTCGCTTGGATATGGGCGGATAGCCAATCTGGTCCGTGGATCACCTTCTATTGAAGATAATTCCATTGAAACATCCAGTAGTGTGAACTCATCGCCAGAAGCCAGTAATGGATGAATATCTAGTCGTACAATTTGTGGGCAATCAAGTAACAGGTTAGATACTTGAACCAAAAGTCGGCTAAGTGCCAGCACATCTAATGATTGAGGGGAGCCCCTAAGTTTAATTTTTCTACTTTTTATGGCTTGAATAACCAGGTATCGTGCTAATGCCATATTAAGCGGCGGTAATGCTACGGCTGCTTGCGTTTCATGTGACCATTCAACACCACCTTCTCCCAGCATAATCAGTGGACCAAATACTTCGTCTTGTTCTATTGCAATACGCAATTCTTGTGCTCCGGCACGATTTGCCATGCTCTGAACTAACAGTCCCTGAACTCTTGCCTGAGGGAAATTTTGATTGACTCGTTCGATAATCGCTTGAGCAGAAGTTCTGACTTCATTTGCGTTTCGCAAATAGAGCATAACCCCCTGAACCTCTGATTTATGTGGGATATCTGGTGAACGTAATTTCAGGGCGACAGGATAACCGATCTGTTGGGCAATACTGACTGCTTCATCACTGTTATGCGCAATCCAGGTTGGAAGCGTATTGAGGCTATAGGCTTCCAAAATAGGTTGAACTTCATGGGTATCCAGACGCGAATTCCCCTGTTCCAGCGCTTGTTGTATGCACTGGTGGGCGCGGGCCGTATTGGCTGTGATGTTTGCTGATAGTGCGGGTGTTTCTGTTAATTGTTTCTGATTGCGGCGATATTCCACCATATGCATAAAAGCAGTAACGGCACCTTCCGGGGTTCGGTAAGTTGGAATACCTGCTTCACTGAACAGACGGCGGGCTTCTTGTGAAGAATATTCTCCGCACCAGTTGGTGAAGATAGTCAGCCATTTTCCCCGTGGATGTTTACGGATTGTTTCAATGACTTTTGTAGCGGTCTGAATGCCGGGAGCAATGGCGCTAGGAGAATGAATAAGTAACAGAGCATCATGGTCATGGCTGTCTAGTAAAGGTTTTAGTGCAGAAACGTAACGTTCCACCGTAGAGTCATCTCTTAAATCCAGTGGATTGTGTAAGGTGATAGTTTCTGGCAAGTGTGTTTTCAGTGCCTTCGCTGTTTCTTCACCTAGCGTTGCTAACTTACCGTTACGACGGAATAACTCATCCAGCGCCATTGCTGCCGGAGCAGCACCATTACTGACGATAAATAGCCGCTCTCCCCGTAAAGGTGACATATGGCTTAATGTTTCTACAGCAGAAAACATTTCATGTGTATCTTGCACCCGCAATAATCCAGCGCGTTGGATTGCTGCGTCATAGGCAGCATCCAGATTTTGCTGTTCACCAAGCAATTTCTGGGCCTGCTTGGTGCGCCCGCTTTTAACCACCAAAATAGGTTTATTGCGGGAAGCACTTCTGGACGCTGAAAGAAAGCGACGGGCGTCGTGAATATGCTCCAGATAGAGCAGGATTGCGCTGGTTTTACTGTCACGAGCCAGAAAATCAAGCAGATGATCAATATCAATATCTACACTGTCACCTAACGCGATAAAGTAGGAAAATCCGACGCCTCGGTGTTGAGCCCAGTCAAGAATTGTATTTGATACCGCCGCAGATTGAGAAATGAAGGCTAGTTTTCCTTTGAGTATTGGAACGGGAGAAAAGCTGGCGTTTAATCCTTGCCAGGGGGCTAATAATCCCAAACTGTTTGGCCCAAGTAGCCGGATACTATAGCGCTGGGAATACTGTTTTAGCTCAGTAAATTGGGACTCTGGTGAGGAAAGAATAATAACTGTTTTGCAACCAAGTTGTCCCAGTTGTTCCAGACATTGTAAATTGCGGTTATGATGAGTACAGATAACAGCCAAATCTGGTGTAATCGGTAATTTATCTATTGAAGGATAGGCTAAAACCCCTTGAATGGAACTGCTATTGGGTGTTATTGGCAGTATTGGCCCAGCAAATCCTCCTGCAAGCAGGTTGCGCATCATAACTGAACCCGCTCGTTCTGGTTTCTCTGAGGCACCAATTACCGCAATGGATTTAGGGCGTAATAAAGCTTCAAGTCCGCGCTGGCTCATCAGGAGGCTCCTTATTAGCGATTAATGTGGTCACTGTAATGGATTTCGTTGGCAATTGCTGTGATTTACGTTATCGGGTGATGGGGTTTACCTGCCAGATATTGTTGATGAAAATAGCTAAAATGAGTAAGCAGCCGCTGAGAAGCAACTAAGTCGCCAGCCTGTTCCAGGATGGTAGCAGCCACTTCCGCAGTGCAATGTTGTTCTTCTCTAGCGGATACCCGCAGTAAATAATCTGCTTTTGCTGCACTGTTGATTGATAATAATGGAATATCATCCAGGTAAGGGCTTTTACGGAAAATTTTCCTGGCTTCCGGCCATGTGCCATCCAGCATAATAAATAACGGTGGCTTGCTGTCGGAAGGAATATGCCGATAAACCTTACGTGGTGGTTGAGTATAACTTTCTGGAAATATCAGATAGGGCTGACGTGATGGATTTTGGATTGCCGCCAGCATTTGTGGGTCAGGAGCGGTTCTTGACCAAAGAAAAGCTTGTGTATCAGGAAGAATGTCAGCAATCAATTTACCTGTATTACTGGGTTTCATTGGTTCGGTATCAAACATGATAAGACAAAAGCGGCTGGTGGCATTCGCCGGTTCGATTGTATCGCATAGACAATTTTTCTGTGGCAGTAGACAGTAAGGGCAACGTTCTATACGGCAACCACGGGCACGAAAGGGACGAGTAGAACGAGCGAGGCGCTGCTGGCGCAGTTGGAAGACGGCATTATTATTCATAAATCAGGAATCTGGGTCCTTCAGGTAAAAAGCAGGAAAAAAATTAAAGGCATATTTTAATGGATTGTGTTTGTCAGAGGTAGCTTACCATGCACACATCAGGTAATCTTCGCGCCATAAAGTAGTTGGAGAAACGAATGAGCGATTCATACAGTGGTAAAAATGGCAAAGTCAAAGTGATGTATGTCCGCAGTGAGGACAATAGTGACAGCCGCAGCAATAATAAGCATCCATCGGGCAAAGGACGGGATCAAGGTCAGCGTCGGCGGGACAATGAGCGATCATCCCGTTCTCCGCGAGTTACTGAGCGTGAAAGATCGCCTTGGAAAACCGTTTCTCGTCCTGAGAGTGATTCTTTAACGCCAGAGCATGGCGGCATCAGTGGGAAAAGTCAGATTGATCCAGAGCAGCTTCGTCGTCAGCGAATGGAAGAAACCCGGATTTATGGTGAAAATGCTTGTCAGGCGATGTTTAAAAGCCGTTCTGAAGCGATAGTTCGTGCCTGGTTTGTTGAATCAGTGACACCACGCTTCCGTAATGCTCTAAAATGGATGGCTGCCAATCGCAAAGCTTATCATGTTGTGGATGAAGCTGAACTGGCGAAAGTATCAGGTACTGAACATCATGGCGGTGTTTGTTTTCTGATTAAAAAACGCAGTGGTTTGGATGCGGAGACCTACCTGAAAAGTGCTCCGGCAAAAGACTGTGTTCTGGCTCTTGAAGATGTGGGTAATCCACATAACCTTGGTGCTATTATGCGAAGCTGTGCGCATTTTGGTGTGCAGGGTGTGATTTTGCAGGATGTGGCTTTGCTGGAATCTGGTGCGGCTATTCGTACAGCAGAAGGTGGCGCTGAACATATTAAAGGTATTGATGCTGATGGTTTTACCACTACACTGAATAAATTTCGTGAGGCTGGTTACACCATTGTGACAACATCCAGCCATAAAAGCAGCACCAATTTAGCTAAAGCTGAATTACCCGAAAAAATGGTTCTGGTACTTGGTCAGGAACATGATGGCTTGAGTGACAGTGTTTGGGAACATGGCGATATGAGTCTGTGCGTCGGGGGCACGGGTTTGGTTGAAAGCCTGAATGTTTCTGTTGCAACTGGCGTTCTGCTGGCTGAGTGGTGGCGGCAGAATAGAGCTTGATAGTAAAAGCGGGAGCTGTAGTGCTCCCGTTCTGCTATTTAATATTCAGTGGGCTCCGCTAACGCCCTCTTTACTTCCTTGTGTGAATGGAGGTTTCGCTAACCAGACGAGTATAATCAAAATTAGGAATACGCCGGCGGAGAACCAGAAAATTTCATTTGCTGAAATTATGAGTCCCTGATGGGTAATGTTTTTTGCCAGATAAGCAGAAATTTGCTGGTTATCCATTCCCAATGCCGATAATTGCTGATAAATCTGTTGAGTCTCGGGGTTATAAGGATTGATGTGTTCCGTAAAATGAGCGTGATGCATTGCTTCGCGTTGTGTCCACATGGTCGCTGTTAGTGATGTTCCTATTGAACCTGCCAATGTTCGGATAAAGTTAGACAGACTGGATGCAGATGCCATACGTTCTGGCCGTAAGCCAGAAAGGGTAATGGTTGTCAGCGGCATAAAGAAACAGGCGACAGCAAGCCCTTGAATAAACTGAGGCCACGCCGAAGCGCCAAAGTCCATTCCTGGTTCGAATGTATATGCACGCCAGTAATAACAGACAGCGTATATAACAAAGCTGAATGTCACTATGTAACGCATATCTACGCTATTACCGCACTTACCAATCAGTGGTGATATTATCAATGGTAATAATCCTACCGGCGCTAATGCAAGTCCTGCCCAGGTTGCTGTATAGCTAAACACTTCCTGTAATAATTGAGGTAATAAAACAATTGTGCCGAAGTAGAGTAGATAAGCCAAACTCAGGCAGAGGCAACCAATAGTAAAATTGCGTTCTTTGAACAGCGACAAATCAATAATTGGGTTGTCATCGGTCAATTCCCATATTGTCAGACATATCAATGCCATTACGGCAATAACAGCCAATACGATAATTTCTGTAGAATTAAACCAGTCCAGTTCTTTACCCTGATCCAGCATAATTTGCAAACAACCCACCCCGATGACCAGTAACATGAGTCCTATTGTGTCGATAGGCTTGATCTCTGTTTGGGTTTCACGGCCTTTCAGTGTTTGCATAGCAATCAAAATAATCGCTATACCAACAGGAACGTTGATAAAGAAAATCCATCCCCAATGATAGTTATCACTGATGTAGCCACCCAGAATAGGGCCAAAAATCGGTGCGACAATAATAGTGAGTGACCATAACGCCAGCGCCATATTTCCTTTGGCTGGTGGATAATTGTTTAGCAGCAAGCTTTGCGAAAGAGGAATAAGAGGACCAGCAACTAACCCCTGAATCACCCGGAAAAAGATTAGCATTTCAAGACTATTGGAAATTCCGCACAACCAGGAAGCTATAGTAAATAGGGCTGTTGACCAGATGAATAACTTAACTTCACCAATGCGTTTTGCCAGCCATCCGGTAACCGGGATTGAAATCGCATTAGCGACACCGAAAGAGGTAATTACCCAGAGCCCTTGAGTATTTGATGACCCTAAATTACCTGCGATAGTGGGTATCGCTACGTTAGCAATTGTGGAATCCAAAACTTGCATGAAAGTTGCCAAAGATAACGCGATGGTCATCCAGGCAAGTTTGGCGCCTGTAAGCGGCTGTTTTATCACTGTTGCCTCCGGTATTATTTTTAAGCGTTATTGTTAATTATGTCGCTAACTATTTTATTTGCCGGAGACATATCTATTGCTAGTGCAGAGGTGTGGTAAGCCGATTTAGTGCGTGTTCTGTCAGACAGAACAGGCCCATCAGAACGGGTGGTATCTACCCTGACTTTAGTTGAGAGGCCGATGCGTAATGGGTATTTTTCTAACTGTCCAGGATCCAGTGTAATGCGGACGGGTAAGCGTTGAATAACTTTAATCCAATTGCCACTGGCATTTTGAGCAGGTAATAAAGAGAAGGCGCTGCCTGTACCCATATCAAGGCCAGTGATTTTGCCGCTAAATACTTTGCTTCCACCGTAGAAATCGCTGGTGATTTCTACGGGTTGACCGATACGCATACCGGCAATTTGAGTCTCTTTGAAGTTGGCTTCTATCCACATATCGTTTGCTGAAATTATCGCCATTAGTGGTGTGTTTTTATTGACTTGTGTACCAACCTGTACACTGCGGCGTGAGACATAGCCATCAATTGGGCTGACTATTTTAGTGCGTTGGAGCGCCAGCCAGGCATTACGGACTTCTGTTGCTGCTTGTTCAACGGCAGGTTGCTTCTCTAGTGGAGTATCACGGATAACTGCCTGATTAGCGTTATATTGCTCGATAGCGATATCCAGTGCGGCTCGGGCACTGGCAACGGCTTCCTGTGCATGTTGCAACTCTTCTTTGCCAATGACTTTCTGAGCGCTGAGTATTTCACGACGGCTGAGATCATTTTGAACTTTGGTCAATTCAGAGCGGCGTAGAGCGATATTAGCCTGATATTGTTTACTGTTAACTATTTGCTGATGAGTATGGCGAACACTGTTGGCCAGTGCTGTTTTTGCTTTTTCCAATGCTAACTCTGCATCACGAGGATCGAGTTGTACTAATACACTGCCGCTTTTCACAAAGTCAGTATTATCGAAGTTAACGGTGATTACGCTGCCAGTAACTTGCGACATAATCTGAACTTGATTACCTGTAACGTAGGCATTATCTGTTTCTTGGTGGTGGCGTAAAATGAGAAACCAATAAAAAAAGTAGGCAACGCCAAGCAGAGTAAATACAAGAGTCAGTAATATTAAGGCACGACTGCGTTGTCTTTTCTTGTTATCGGTTGGATTTTGTGGCGCTGGTACTTCAATTTCCTCGTTCGTGCTCATAGTAAATCTCCATGCTTGTTATCTATTTTCTGACTACTAGCATCTTTCAGGTTCAGGTCACTTTCCAGTAGTGGTATGTCACATCACTACTGGAAAGGTGAATTACACAGAATCCAATGTTATCGAAGAATAATAGTTAGCTTTTGGCAGAAAAGATCATCTTGGCTAACAAGGAAATTTTTTTCGAACAATTTAACCAGGAAAGTGTTGTTTGGATAAAAATTGCTCAATCAAATAATAAGTTATTTTTTGATACAATCGCCCATTGTATCGAGTCTGACCAGTAATTTTCTCATTAACTTCTCTAACTGTTTTTGTTCCTCCAGGTCAAGGCATGACCAAAGTCTTCTTAAGCAATCATGTTGCGGTGGAAGTAAACTATTTAAAAATTTTGTACCTTGATCTGTCAGGTGAAGGTGAAGACAGCGACGATCGTTATGACTTTCCTTTCTTTCAATCCACTCCTGCTTTTCTAATTCATCAGCAATACGTGTGGCGTTAGTACGGGAAGAACCTAATGCAGCACTTAATTCTGATGGTTGGATGCTGTGGCTTTCTTTAGTATCAAGGATCATCAGGGCCATGAACAAAGTCTCATTGATTCCTTGAGCTTTCAGCATATTATTACGGTTTTCAAGCAATTTGCTTTGGACGTGCATTGATAACCTAGTCAACAGGATCTCTTGATAAGGGATATCTTTATTTAATTTGGCTTGCTGTGCTGCACGAATATTCAGTAATTCTTCGGTAGGCGTAAACGAACTTTCCATTATTTAGATACCTTATTAGTTTCAACTGGTAAGATAACTTTTGTTATCAAACATCCAAATGGTATATTAAAAGATAAATTTAGCAATTGTAGTTATTTATTATCATCATATTTCTTTTGATATTGATACCTAATTCATAAATATTTTGAATGTTAGTCCAAAAAGTAGCGCTCCGAATAACGTTGCGAGTATAATTTTCTTTGTTTTGTAAAAAATTAAGCAAATAGTTAAAAAGCCCACCAAGGTAGGAAATAGCTTTTTACTGTCTCTCATTACATCAGGTATACCTGATACGATGAGTAAAGCGCAGATAGATGCAATACCAATGCTATCAAGAATAATGCCTGTTTTTCCACCTTGTCTGTCGCCAGATTGACGCGCTTTCCCAAAGCGCAGTGGAAGATAGCGGAACAAAAAGTTAGCTAACCCAACAAATAGCCCAATGAGTAAAATTCTACTGTCAATCATTGTGTTTCCTTTTGTTCATAAGTGTCATTACAACTGCTTCGTGGTTGTAACAATGCTGCGATACAACCACCGACAATACCCGCCAGAATGGCAACAGGGATTGAGAAAAGAGTCATTCCCAACAGTGCCCCAATCAGTGCTGCTGCAACACAATAACTGTTTTGTTTTCTGCAAGATGCAAGCAGAAAACTTAGAAATAGTGCCGGTAACATGAAAGTCATGGCAGCTTCTATCGCAGGGTAGGATCTCAGATAACTGTTGCCCAGAAATGCGCCGGCGGCTGTACCAACAACCCAGGCAAGCCAGGAACAGCTTGCAATAGCAACCATCCAGTTTTCACTCCAACTACGTTGGTTCTTAATCAGTTTTGCGGTGGCTGCGGCAAAAACTTCATCTGTCAGACCAAAAGCCCAGATGAGGGTTTTTTTCTCTGTTAGTTTATCTTTAATACGATGTCTTAAGGAGGGACCATAAAGGATATGGCGAACATCCATTGCCAGTATTGTCAGGGCAGAAACCCATAATGACATGCCCGCGCTCAGTAAAGCCGTGATAACGAATTGGCTTGCACCGGCGTAGATGATGCATGAAAAGAAAATGGCTTCTATTGGGTTGAAGCCAAGTTTGACTGCACTAAGACCGAAAGCAAAAGCGACGGGAATGTACCCGATAACGATGGGTAAACTATCTATTATTCCCTCAGTAAAGGAGGATTTTTTACTGGGTAAAGGCGTTAATGTGTCAGGAACAGGCATACAATACATCCGGCTACATAAATGTTGTGTAACATTAACAAAATGAAATAAAATAGAAAATATTATCCTTACTAAATGTTTCATAAATGTTTTTATTAAGACGTTCTTTTGCCATAACTTGTTTCTTACAACGTTTTTAGCTCATGCCTTTTGCCTAAAAACCACACGATCAGACTGATTATACAGATGGTCATTCCGGTGGCAGTAACGCCATACCAACCCGAATGTTTATAAGCATAACCTGAAACCAGAGAGCCAAGAGCGCCACCAATAAAATAGCTGGTCATGTAAGCGGAGGTGAGTCGGTTTCTGGCTTCTGGCATGATGCGGTAGATCGTACTTTGATTCGTAACGTGAACACCTTGAATCGCAGTATCAAGGAGCAGAATACCGATCAGAAAGCCGATCAATGATTCTTTGGCGAAGCCAATCGGTATCCATGAAAGAAGTAGTAGCACCAGAGCAATGCTGGTGGTCAGAGAACCTTTTCCTTTATCAACCAGTTGCCCGGTTTTAGTTGCCATCAGTGCTCCTGCGGCACCGACTAACCCAAATAAACCGATTATTCCTTCGGAGTAGTTAAAAGGAGGTGCTGAGAGCAGGAATGCCATTGATGTCCATAGAAGGCTGAAGTTGGCAAATGTTAGTGCTCCCAATATGGCTCGTACTCTTAGAAGGGGAGTTGTGGCGACGAGTTTTACAATAGAGCCAAGTAATTGGAAGTAATTGAGAGTGGTCACTTGTTTGTAATGAGGTAGGCAACGCCATAATGTCAGGGCGAGAATCACGAGTAAGACGCTGGCAACCCAAAAAATAGTTCGCCAGCCACCAAGAGTGGTCATTGCTCCAGAGAGGGTTCTTGCCAGTAATATTCCAAGTAGCAATCCACTCATAATTATACCAACGGCTCTTCCTCGCTGATGGGGAAGAGCAAGTGTTGCCGCCAGAGGGACCAGTATTTGGGCAACTACGGAAAATAGGCCTGTCAGTGCAGTTCCCAGCAACATTTGCCAGATATTTTGCGACATAGCGGTAATCAGCAATCCAACAGCGGCTAACATTGTCATTGAGACAATCAGGCTGCGTCGTTCAAACATATCACCTAATGGTACAAGGAATATCAGGCCTACGGCATAGCTCAACTGAGCTGTGGTCACAATAAAACTCGTTTCGCTGGCAGTTAGATTAAATTGTAGTGCGATAGTATTAAGCAACGGTTGCGCATAGTAGTTACTGGCAACAACCAAACCTGTGGCAATGGCCATCAGAGCAATCAAAGCGGGGCTTAATGGTGTATGGGAAATATTCTCTTCCATAGATGTATTTTCTTATGCTTAAACGGCAAGTTAGAGGGAGTAGATAGCTCGCTAAGAGCTTGTAGTCATGAGTTAAATTTTTTGCATTGTAATGAGTTTTTATTATCAGTTTCAATGATAAAACCGGGATGGTGGTAGAAAGAAACCGACAAACATTGTATGAATTGACCGATTTGGCGTAAGGAAAGTGTAAGTGGAAAACAGTGAATTGGCATATGCCAATTCACTCTATTATTCAGTGTGTTAATTTGTTTTTTCGATCTTAATGGCCGTTTCAATCCAGCTATCAAATAATTTTTGGTGGGCTTTGATCCAACTGTTGGTATGGCGTTCAATATCTTTTTGTGATGCTTCACCATTATGCATCCGCAAGTTTTGGGCGTTAATATCAGCAAGCGGTATTTTCATAATAGAAAACAACTTGGCTGCTGCTGGGTTATCTTCTGCCCATTTTCTATTGGCGGCAATATGCATAATACTTGGCGGGAAACCGTAATTAGCGCCATTTGGCAGCGTGGTGTTTATCTTTTCACCGTTAGGCATAGCCGAGAAGGGAACTTGTAGCCAGACGACATCTTTACCCGGTTTCAGCACATCACTGATCCAGTAAGGTGTCCATGTATAATATAAAACAGGTTTACCTTCTTTATAGCGGGTAATGGTATCTGCCATCATGGCGGCATAATTTCCTTGATTATGTTCAACACTATTGTTCAAGCCATAAGCTTTAAGGTGATGGTTAATCGCGGCTTCACAGCCCCATCCAGGGTTACAGCCGGTAAGATCGGCTTTGCCATTACCGTTGGTATCAAATAATTTGGCTATTTTCGGATCTTTCAATTGGACAATATTCGTGATGTGGTATTTTTCCGCTGTTTTTTTGTCGATCAAATAACCTTGAGCCGCATTTTCTACGTAATTACCAACACGGTAAAATTTGGCATCACCACCTGCTGCCTGATATTGGGTATTGTGCAGTGGTTCCCAGCTTACGGCCATAAAGGTCGCGTCACCGGAAGCGATAGAGGAGTAGGCGACATTGTAGTCGACTTCTTTGATTGGTTTGACATCATAGCCAAGTTTTTCCAGTGCTTTATTGACGATAAGAGTCTGAAATGTTTCTTCGGTAATGGTGCTTTGTATTGGCTGTATACTGATATCTTTACCAGGTAACTCAACAGCAAATGACTGAGAGCTTATCAATGATGATAAGGCCATCGCCCAGATAACTATTTTGCGCACAGTTTTTCCTCCTGTAGTCGTCATCATATTTTTATTAAAAACTTGTGGTTTGATATATATCATTGTGAAAACTATGCTTTTTTTCTGAATAAATGGGTAACTAACCCAATTGGCCCGGAGGTATACCAGCGATTTATGCCTTTGGTGCGGCTATCACGACCAAGAGATTGTGTCAAACGGTCAAGGAGAATCGCGAGAATAACGATCCCAACACCACCTACCGCGGCGAGCCCCATATCAAGACGACCAATACCTCGCAGAACCATTTGGCCTAAACCACCGACGGCGATCATTGAGGCGATAACAACCATTGACAGTGCCAGCATCAGAGTTTGGTTTATACCGGCCATAATTGTCGGCATAGCCAGTGGTAATTGAACTTTAAACAGCATTTGACGAGGACTGGCACCAAAAGATTCGGCTGCTTCTATCAGATCTGACGGAACCTGCTTGATACCCAAAATTGTCAGACGGACAATTGGAGGTAAGGCGAAGATAATGGTGACAATAACTCCAGGTACGTTACCGATACCAAATAGCATGACAATTGGCACCAGATAGACAAACGCTGGCGTGGTTTGCATGGCATCAAGCAGAGGTCGGATGATTTTGGCGGCTCTTCTACTGCGGGCTAGCCAGATACCAAGTGGTAAGCCAATGATGATACAGAACAACAGAGATGTCAGAGCCAATGCCAGAGTGACCATAGCTTCAGACCATGCTCCGATTGCACCAATAATTATCAGCGAAACAAGTGACGCGATACCCATACCAATGCCTGATAGCTGCCAGGCAATCAGAGCAAAAAACAGGATTGCAACGGGGGCGGGCATTGAGGTTAGAAATTGTTCAAAATTGCTGAGAACAAAATCAATTGGGACACGCATCACCTGAAATGTTGGGCGAAAATTCAGTACAACCCAGTCAATAACATGGGTGACCCATGAGTCGAAAGGAATAAGCGTGTGTTGGAATGGATCCATGATATTGAAATGTTCAGGCTGTACGGTTGTTGCTGGTGCATCCAGCCAGTTAGAACTGGCTGAATTGTCAACACTGGCTTCGCTACTCCAGGGGTCTATGCTATCAGCTGGATCCTTCGTATCCTGTGCCGGTTGAGTTTGATGTTCATTTTGATTACCCATTTGGTGTCTCCTTATCTAAAGCCTGCAACAACATCCCTTTGGAAATAACCCCGATGTATTTGTCGTTATCCCCAACAACCGGAATCGCACAAGGTGATTGTGCTACAACAGAAATTAGTTCATTGAGAGGCATATCTGCGGCAACGGCGGTTGGCTCTGTCAGTATGGCGTGTTCGATTGGTTTTTTTTCCCGTAATGTTTTTTCCAATGAATTTACGGAAACCACACCAGCAAACTTTTGCCCACGTTCGATCAGATAACCGTAATTCCTGTTCTCGTCATCCAGGACTTTCAATGCGGAAAGAGGGCCAAAACCTGGCGCAACATGGAGAAGAGAGTCTGGGCGGCGGCGAGCGACATCTTTGGCACTGAATACATGGCTGATATCTACGCCACGGAAAAAGGTCTTCACATAGTCGTTTGCCGGATTATTCAGGATTTCATCAGGTGTCCCGATTTGTACAACAACACCGCCTTGCATAATGGCAATTCGATCCCCGATACGCATTGCTTCATCCAAATCATGAGAGATAAAGATGATGGTCCGTGGCTGATTGCCTTGCAGACTGAGTAACTCGTCCTGCATTTCTGTCCGAATTAATGGGTCAAGGGCAGAAAATGCTTCATCCATCAGCAAAATATCCGGATTATTAGCTAGTGCTCTGGCAAGCCCGATACGTTGGCGCATTCCGCCTGAAAGTTCATCTGGATAGGATTGCGCATAATTTTCCAGATTGACCTGTTTCAGTGCATCCAACGCTTTTTTGTGGCGTTCTTGTTTTGGGATGCCGGCAAGTTCCATACCAAAAGCCGTATTTTCCATTACGTTTAAATGTGGCATCAGTGCGAATGATTGGAAAACCATACTGATTTTTTTACGGCGAACTTCTCTTAACGCTGTTTCTGAAATCCCAGAAATATCTTCACCATCAATTAATACCTGACCGCGAGTCGGTTTTATCAGACGATTGAGAAGGCGTACCATTGTGGATTTTCCGGAGCCTGATAATCCCATGATGACAAATATTTCGCCTTCTTCAATGGCCAGATTGGCATTTTGTATACCAATGGTCAGACCTGTCTTTTCAAATATCTGATCCTTATTCAAGCCAGAATTCAGTAACTTGAATGCATATTCTGGATTGTTACCAAATATTTTATAGAGGTTTTTAACTTCAAGTTTAATTGCCATGAAATAGTTACTTTCCTTTCAATGGTTATTTAATGGTTTTATGCATTATTCATCTCTGCATGATTCTTTGAAGATATATACCCTAACATACTGAGAGAGCCTGACAACCCTATGTTAATGTTAATTAATGTAAAAAATAGTGATATTAAATTAATTGGAGTAAATGTATTTGGCGTTATTTCATTATTATTAGCAAATTATTTTCTATGAATTGATTCTATTGCTGAAAGGATGTTTCATTTCTATGCTATTGTTATTAATGTGTTTTTTTGAAGCATGAGTAATGATTGGTCAATTGTGTTTTAGATGAAATTGGTTATTAATTTATAATGTTGATTATACCTTTTTAGAATAAAATTTAATTTAAAATCAATTAGATTTATTAATGATTTTTGTTATTTTAAATGATAAGAATGGCTCTTTATGGCAAAAAATGTTCGCAGGAATCGCTACAACTGTAAAAAACACCATAAAAAATATAAGGATTTCATGGTATTTTATCGTTTAAAAAACAGACTCGATGATATTGTTTTTGAATATTATGGTTATCTGACGTTAGAAATATTCTATGTAAAATGAAGTCATTTTATTCAGAAATCCCAATCTTCATCCTCTGTATTAATTGCTTTACCAATAACATACGATGAACCTGAACCGGAAAAGAAATCATGGTTTTCATTTGCACCAGGTGATAATGAGGAGAGTATTGCCGGGCTGACATCCGTGGTTTCTGAGGGAAATAAGGCTTCATATCCAAGATTCATTAATGCTTTATTGGCATTATAATGTAGGAATTTTTTAATATCTTCAGCCCAGCCTACAATACCATAAAGCTCTTCTGTGTATTTCGCTTCATTTTCGTATAAATCTAATAATAATGAAAAGGCAAAGTCTTTAATTTCTTTTTTCTCTGATTTAGGATATTTATCCAATGATTTTTGGAATTTATATCCAATATAATAACCGTGAATAGCCTCATCTCGGATAATAAGTCGGATTAAATCGGCTGTATTTGTTAATTTCCCCCGACTTGACCAATACATAGGCAAATAGAAGCCTGAATAAAATAAAAATGATTCCAGAAAAACACTGGCGACCTTTTTCTTTAATGGATGTTTATCACAGTAATAATTTAAGATAATTTTAGCTTTATTCTGTAATGAAAAATTCTTTTCACTCCAGCGATAGGCGTCATCCACATCAACAGTCAGGCATAATGTTGAAAAGATGGAACTGTAAGAACGTGCATGAACGGCTTCCATAAAACTAATATTGGACATAACTGCTTCTTCGTGAGGTGTCAGTGCATCTTCCATCAATGCCGGAGCGCCGACTGTGTTCTGGATGGTGTCCAATAGAGTTAACCCGGTAAATACCCGGATAGTCAGTTTTTTCTCTTCTGCCGTTAGTGTATTCCATGAGGGAATATCATTGGATAACGGAATTTTTTCGGGTAGCCAAAAGTTAGTTGTCAGCCGGTTCCAGACTTCCAGATCTTTGTCGTCTTCAATTCGGTTCCAGTTAATTGCATATATAGGGTTACTAATCATAATAAATTTCCAGTATTAATTTTATAGTGAGCATGAAACACAGCCTTGTATTTCTGTGCCTTCCAGAGCGGTTTGCCTCAGACGAATGTAATAAAGTGTTTTGATCCCTTTACGCCAGGCATAAATTTGGGCTTTGTTAATGTCGCGAGTAGTGGAACCATCTTTAAAGAAGAGTGTTAGTGATAATCCTTGATCGACATGTTGAGTCGCTGCGGCATAAGTATCAATAATCTTTTCTGGTCCTATTTCATAAGCATCTTTGTAATATTCAAGATTATTATTGGTCATAAACGGAGCTGGGTAATATACTCGTCCTGTTTTGCCATCTTTACGAATCTCAATACGGGATACAATCGGGTGAATACTTGAGGTTGAATTGTTGATATATGAAATAGAACCTGTGGGAGGTACAGCTTGAAGATTCTGATTGTAAATACCATGAGCCATCACTGAGGTTTTTAATTCAAGCCAGTCTTGTTGACTGGGAATAGTTATTCCCGCTTGTTCAAATAGTTGACGGACTTTTTTTGTCTGAGGTTGCCATGATCTTTCCGTATATTTATTGAAAAATTCACCACTGGCATAACGGGAATCTTTAAAACTTTTAAAGTAGCTATTTCGCTCAATTGCAATCTGATTTGAAGTACGTAAAGCATGATAAGTGACAATATAGAAATAGATGTTTGTGAAATCAATCCCTTCTTCAGAACCATAATGAATGCTTTCCCTTGCCAAATAGCCGTGAAGATTCATTTGACCCAAACCAATCGCATGAGAATCCTGATTTCCTTTTTCGATAGAAGGAACTGAACCGATATGACTCATATCTGATACGGCAGTTAAGGCGCGAACAGCTGTTTCAATAGAAAGGGCAAAATCAGGTGAGTCCATGGTATGAGCGATATTCATCGATCCCAGATTACAACTAATATCTTTCCCAATATGGCAGTAATTTAAATCATCGTTATATTCACTGGCACTGTTAACCTGTAAAATTTCGGAACATAAATTACTCATATTGATCCGGCCTTTAATTGGGTTAGCATGATTCACGGTGTCTTCATACATAATATAGGGATAACCGGATTCGAATTGGATCTCAGCTAATGTCAGGAAAAATTCACGGGCATTGATTTTTGATTTGCGAATTTGTTTGTTATTTACCATTTCAGCATATTTTTCTGTAATGCTAATTTCAGACATTGGCACGCCATAAACCCGCTGAATATCATAAGGTGAGAATAGATACATTTCTTCATTGTGTTTAGCCAATTTAAAAGTGATATCAGGAATGACGACCCCAATGGAGAGTGTTTTTATACGGATCTTTTCGTCGGCATTTTCCCGTTTTGTATCCAGAAAACGAAGAATATCAGGGTGATGAGCATTGAGATAAACGGCACCTGCACCCTGGCGTGCACCAAGTTGATTGGCATATGAAAATGCATCTTCCAGCATTTTCATCACTGGAACGACACCTGATGATTGATTTTCAATCATTTTTATTGGTGCGCCGGTTTCTCGTAGATTACTTAGTAAGCAGGCGACACCACCACCACGTTTTGAAAGCTGTAATGCTGAATTGATTGAACGCCCGATGGATTCCATATTGTCCTCAATTCGCAGCAGGAAACAGGAAACCAGCTCTCCTCGCTGCTTCTTACCACAATTAAGAAAAGTTGGCGTTGCTGGTTGAAAGCGGCCACTGATAATTTCATCGACTAGACGGTTAGCCAGTACCTGATCGCCTTGAGCTAAGGTCAGTGCGACCATGCATACCCGATCCTCATAGCGTTCCAGATAGCGTTTATTATCGAAAGTTTTCAGTGTATAGCTGATGTAATATTTGAATGCGCCCAAAAAAGTTTGAAAGCGGAATTTTCTACTATAGGCTTGCTGAAAAAGCTTTTTAATAAAAGTAAAATCATATTTTTTTAGTACTTCAGTTTCGTAATATCCCTTTTGCTGAAGAAAATCGAGTTTTTCTTTCAGATCATGAAAAAAGACCGTGTTTTGATTTACATGTTGGTGGAAATAGTGATGTATGGCCAGTTTGTCTTTATCAAACTGAATATTTCCGTCATTATCGTACAGATTGAGCATAGCATTGAGAGCATGATAATCCTGCCGCTCGTTAATTTGGAAAGTCATGATTATATATTCTCTGGTGAGTAATGTTGCCAGAATCTTTGGATACCCTGGCGTACTTGGTGTACATCTTCTTCAGTACCCAATAGTTCAAAACGGTATAGGAGTGGTATCTGACATTTTTCTGAAATTATCCGTCCGGCGATACCGTAAGCTTCGCCAAAGTTTGTATTCCCGGCGGCGATGACTCCCCGAATTAGCGCCCGGTTTTCGGCAACATTTAGAAACTGGATCACTTGTGGTGGAACCGCGCCTTTAGCACGGCCACCACCATAACTTGGTATCAGTAAAATGTAAGGTGAAGTGACATTGAGCAGACTGCCTGATTGATTTATCGGAATACGAAGCGCTGGCATCTTTAGTTTTTGGACAAATCTGTAGCTATTTCCGGATGAACTGGAGAAGTAGACCAGCGGATTCATAGTCATAATAAACCTACAAATTCTCAGATAACGCATTGATTTTATCAGGGCGGAACCCTGACCAATGTTGTGTACCTGCAACGACTACGGGAACTTGCAGGTAACCCATAGTGCGGACAGTCGCTAAAGCCTGTTGATTTTCGGTTAAGTCAATAATCTGATAGGGAATATTTCTTTGGTTTAGAGCTTGGTAGGTTGCGTTGCATTGTACGCAGTCAGGTTTGCTATAAATAGTAATGCTCATTAATGACTCCTTTTTCAGTTCGTGAGTGTGTAATGACGAAATTTGATTCACAGGTAACCATTTCCTAAAAGGCTATAACTTGATTTATACTATATGTGGTGAAATTTTATTTCAACCATACTATATATAGTGTTAATTTTACATTGAGTGACTGTCATCAAAATTGCGGTGTTGTTTATTCTCTATTGGCTGGGAGACATTTCCCCTATCGGGAAAATTTAAGTTTTCTAGTCGGTGGTAAGGGAGCAACTGAATTCATCATTGCAATTTATTGAAAAGACGATTTACTCTAATCCCTATAATGATTGATATTTTTTCAATGGAGGAGGAGGCTATGTATCATCAGTATTTTGATACACCTAAAGGATTTCCGAAACTGTATATTCATATCACTGCGGATGATAAGGGAGTGACTAGTCTGTATTTTGTTGATGAAAAAACAGCGCCTGAAGTGAAAAATGATACTACTAAACAGTGCGTGAAGGAGCTACGGGGGTATTTCACGGGTAAACGTACTGCGTTTTCTGTTCCACTCAATCCGACAGGAACTGAATTCCAGCAGCGTGTATGGTCGCAGTTATGTCAGATCCCGTTTGGCGAAGTGTGGAGTTATAAGCAACTATCATTGGCATTAGGTTCAGTTAATTATTGTCGTGCTGTAGGAATGGCTAATTCTCGTAATCCTATCTCATTAATCGTACCTTGCCACCGTGTTATTGGACATGATGGTAAATTGGTGGGGTATACCGGTGGTCTGAATATTAAAAGCTGGTTATTGGAACATGAAAAAGCATAACAGTTTGCTTGCTTAATAAATTGCCTGATAAAAGACCAAGGAAGGTGATAGAATATTTACATATGTGCATTATTTGGCAGCAAAACTAAATAAAAGATAAGATCTATTGTATTTTATTATGCTTTTCGTGATCTTGGTTGTAGACAATGAACCAATTTATTTGCTGTACTGTATATGACACAGGTTTTGTGTCTTATTTTCACGTTAAAGGTAAGTTTGATGTCAAAAATTAAAGGTAACGTTAAGTGGTTTAATGAATCTAAAGGATTCGGGTTTATCACTCCAGAAGATGGTAGCAAAGACGTATTTGTGCATTTCTCTGCTATTCAGAGCAACGGATTTAAAACTCTGGCAGAAGGTCAAAAGGTAGAGTTTGAAATCACTGACGGCGCTAAAGGTCCATCTGCTGTAAACGTTGTCGCTATCTGATTTTAACTCCGTATTTTGAAAAACCCGTTGTATCAACGGGTTTTTTTTGATTTTTGTGAGCGTGCATAATTTTAAATTCAAAGCTCGTTCATCAATGCGAAAGCTAAAATGGTCATCAGTAATGAGCCGAAAAGATTAAGTAAAACTGTTCCCAATGCCCATCCCAGTTTTCCATCCAGTAACAAATAAGCGACTTCAACAGAAAACGTGGAAAAAGTTGTTAAACCGCCGCAAAAACCGGTGGTTAGCATGAGTTTCCAGACCGGATCAAGATGGGCGGATTTATTAAAATAGGCTAATCCCAGCCCGATGATCAACGCACCAATACAGTTAACGGTAAGGGTGCCAACCGCGATGTTAGTAGAAATACTATTAAGGCGGAGGCTGATAAACCAGCGTAATACACTGCCTAAGCCACCACCAATAAAGACAGCCAACATAATATTAATCATAGTAAATCTTATGACTATTTGACTTCTTCGCCTCTGGCTTGTAAATCAGCGTGGTAAGAAGAACGGACGAATGGTCCGCAGGCAGCATGGCTGAATCCCATAGCCAGAGCTTCTTCTTTCATTTCATCAAATTCCTGTGGGCTGACGTAGCGCTGTACCGGTAAATGATGACGGCTGGGTTGTAGATATTGGCCCAGAGTTAGCATAGTGACACCATGGCGACGCAGATCACGCATAACATCAAGAATTTCTTCGTTGGTTTCACCAAGACCTACCATCAGGCCAGATTTGGTCGGAATATCGGGATGGGCTTCTTTGAACTTTTCGAGCAATTTCAGTGACCACTCATAATTTGCGCCAGGGCGTACCTGACGGTAAACCCGTGGTACGTTTTCCAGGTTATGGTTAAATACGTCAGGGGGTGTCGCTGTCAATATTTCAAGTGCACGATCCATACGTCCACGGAAATCAGGAACCAAGGTTTCAATTTTAATGGATGGATTTTTTTCACGAATAGCAGAGATGCAGTCAGCAAAGTGTTGAGCACCACCGTCACGCAGGTCATCACGGTCAACGGAGGTGATGACGACATAGCGTAGTGCCATATCTTTGATGGTTTGTGCCAGTTTTACGGGTTCGTTGGTATCGGGTGCTATTGGACGGCCGTGGGCTACATCACAGAAAGGGCAACGGCGGGTACAGATTGCGCCAAGGATCATAAAAGTTGCTGTACCGTGATTGAAACATTCAGCCAGGTTAGGGCAGGAAGCTTCTTCACAGACGGAATGCAGACCATTTTTGCGCATTGCCGATTTGATACCCTGAATGCGGCTGGAATCCGCAGGAAGTTTGATTTTCATCCACTCAGGTTTACGCAAGATTTCTGTACGTTCGGTCATCACTGTTTTGACAGGGATCAGCGCCATTTTGTCTGCGTCACGGTACTTAACTCCGCGTTCCATCTGAATTGGTTTACTCATAATCGTGCTGGTTCCAGTGTTAAATTCATCAGGTTGAGATTTATCATTCAGCTTACTGCATGATAAATCCATTAAAAATTTTTTGAAAAATGTTAAAAAATTATAGCATCTTTAACTATTCAGTTTAAATCCCAACTGTTGGCAAAATTCTTCTACCAAAATAGGTTGTATTTGCTCAACAGTAATTCCGGGGACTAAATCACTGAGTTGGATCATTCTCATGCCGGCATAGCCACAGGGATTAATACGCAGAAATGGTTCTAAATCCATTGCGATATTAAGTGCCAGACCGTGGAAAGAGCAGCCTTTACGTATTCGTAATCCTAGAGAGCAGATTTTAGCTTCCTCGACATAAACACCTGGAGCATCCGGACGGGCATAAGCTTGTACACCAAAGTGAGCAAGTGTTTTAACCACGGTATCCTCTATTGCTGTAACCAGTTGCCGTATACCAATTTTGGCGCGTTTGATGTCAATCATGATATACATAACCTGCTGACCAGGACCATGATAAGTGACTTGCCCACCGCGATCGGATTGAATAACCGGGATATCACCGAGAGATAGCAGATGTTCAGACTTACCTGCTTGCCCCTGAGTAAACACTTTTGGATGCTGTACCAGCCAGATTTCATCGGGTGTATCAGTATCTCGCTGCTCAGTAAACAAGTGCATTGCATCAGAAATCGGCTCGTAGGGTTGTATTCCTAATTGGCGTAAGAAGATCGTTTTATGTTGCAATTGAAACATCATTTGATAGCTATAAGATTTGGTCAGTATAACCCTCAGAAGAGATTCTCACCAGTTTAGTCCACTTGAAACTGTGGTGTTTCTGATAGATAAAGAGTCCCCCGTGAAATTACAGGGGATTTTTCTGGTTTGTATTACAACACTACCCGTACCAGTTCAAGGTTACCTAACTCTTCATACAGAGTTTCTACTTGTTCAATGTGAGTTGCATTAATAGTAATGGATACGGAGTGATAGTTGCCTTTGCTGCTTGGCTTCACTTGTGGAGAGTAATCGCCCGGCGCATGGCGCTGAACTACTTCAACGACCTGATTGACTAGCTCTGGTTCAGCTAGACCCATCACTTTGTAAGTGAATGAACAAGGGAACTCAAGCAGTTCATTTAATTTCGTTTTCATGGGCGCTCCTGTTTTGCTTTCCGCAATACGTACGGTCAGTCTTCTGTAAAATCCGATATCTTCCCCGCCTGAATCGCGGGGATTTTTATTGCGGTCAGATTGTAGTCTGGCTCGTTTCTTGGGTTATGTTTTTTTGTCGTTTAACTATTTCAAGGATTAGCCAAACCAATGATGAAATAGCAGTTTGATGTAATCGATAAAACGACTGAAGATGCTGCCTTCTTTCACTTCGTTCATAACGACTAATGAGCGCTGTTCGACAGTCTTGCCATCTAGTTGAAAATTGATGGTACCGACGACCTGATTTTTTGCTAGCGGTGCATGTAGTTCAGTATTATTCATGACGTAGCTGGCTTTCAAATCTTTCAGACGACCGCGGGGAATAGTCAGATAAACATCTTTATTAACGCTTAGCTGAACCCTATCGTTGTCTCCGAACCAAACCGGTTCAGAAGCGAATTCTTTGCCGGCTTTCAGTGGCGCGACAGTTTCAAAGAAACGAAACCCCCAGGTCAGCAGTTTCTTGCTCTCTGTTTCACGGCCCTTATAAGTATGGCCGCCTAATACCGCAGAAATCAAACGCATATCACCTTCCGTTGCAGAAGCAACCAGATTATAGCCTGCGGCATTTGTGTGGCCGGTTTTTATACCATCTACATTCAGGCTTTTATCCCACAATAAGCCGTTCCGGTTTGTTTGACGGATATTATTGTAGGTAAATTCTTTCTCTTTATAGATAGCATACTCTTCAGGAACATCGCGGATCAGTGCCTGACCAATCAGCGCCATATCACGGGCAGAGCTGTATTGGCCTTCCGCATCCAGACCATGAACAGTTTTAAAATATGTATTCTGTAAGCCAAGAGATTTTACATAACCGTTCATTAGATTAACGAAAGACTCTTGGCTGCCAGCAACATAATCCGCCATTGCAACACAGGCATCGTTGCCGGATTGCAGGTTTATACCGCGAGATAACATAGAAACTGAGACCTGATCTCTTGGTTTAAGGAACATCAGGGAGGAGCCTTTAAATACCGGATTACCTGTTGCCCATGCATCAGTGCCAACAGTGACCATATCATTTGGGCCGATTTTGCCTGATTTGATTGCCTGACCAATAACGTAACTGGTCATCATTTTTGTCAAACTGGCAGGGTCACGGTGTGTGTCTGCGTTCATCTCAGCCAGAACTTTGCCTGAGTTATAGTCGATAAGAATATAAGCTTCAGCATCAATCTGAGGCACGCCTGGGATCATCGTTTTCAGGTTTACATCGTTCCCATTGGCAAAGGCAGAAGCACTTATTGCCAGTGCAATACCCAGGGCGGCACTTTTTATAAAACGAGAAGTGGTTGTATATTTCATGGTCGGTTGGACAACATCCGTGAGAAAAGGTTGATATCGGGCCACATCATAGCAAATGAAAAAAAATACTGACATTGGCAAATTTTAACAAGCAACAGGTTTACATTTTTTTACCTCGCTTACTGATATCTGAACTAAAGTCAGATATCAGTAAGCGAACAATTAAGGACTGACGATAAAGGAGGATTGTTGTATTTGATCAGCCAGCTTCTGTTGTAAATCGGTAGCTTGCTGGCGATTGTTGAATGGCCCCAATTGTACACGATAAACGTTGCTATATTGGGTTATTCGTCCTTGAACATTAAAGCGTTGTTCCAGGGTTTGTTGCCACTCTTTTGCTCGTTGTTCACTGCTAACAGCACCAACCTGGACCATAAAACCATTTGTTGAAGAGGTTGGTGCTGTCGTGGTTGGTGCACTGTTCGTCACAGGTTTAGGCGGTTGTAACTTCATTGCCGGTAGTTGCCCAGTGACTTCCGATTGTACTGTTAACGGTTGTGTTTGCTCCACCGGCTGATTTGCCAAAGGCTGGCTGCTCATTTGATTCGGAACATGCTCCATTGTGGGTGTTCCCAGTGGCCCTGTTGTTAGAATTGGCCTGCCGGGTAGCGCATAACTTTGTTTAACTATTTGACTGCCGACAGTACCGGGACCAGATAAAGAACCATCTTGGGCAACCTGAATAAAATCAATCTTAACTTTGGTACTTTGAGTCAAGTTCAAGCGTTCAGCAGAAGCTTTTGACAGGTCGATAATCCGCCCTTGTTTATAAGGACCACGATCATTGATTCTGACAACCATCATACGGCCATTACTTAAGTTGGTCACGCGAACATAGCTCGGAATTGGTAGGGTGGGGTGGGCTGCCGTCAGAGCATAAGGATTGAAATGCTCACCAATCGCTGTCATTTTGCCACTGGATTCTGCACCATACCAACTGGCATAACCCGTTTCACTGAACTGAGATGGGTCTTGAACAATATGATAAGTATGTCCGTTCATCTGATAATCATTATTAGCGCTGGGGTGATAAGGCTCATAATGAGGCTCTGCACCCAAAACATCTTGCGTTGGTACTGTCGGTAACGGGGAAGATTTTTGCTCGTCAGGAGTGGTACAGCCGGATAATGAAGCCACAATCATGCCGAGTATAAGCCAGTGTTGACGCATTGAAACCTCTTCTCTATAAACTTTTAGATAATAATTTTCGGTGTGTGTGAATCGACATTATAATTCCGAAACCAGCCATTAAGACGATCAATGCTGAACCGCCATAACTGACAAATGGCAGAGGAACCCCTACCACAGGCAGGATACCGCTCACCATGCCGATATTTACGAAAATATAAACAAACAAGATTAGCATCAGGCCGCCAACCATGACCCGGCCAAAAGTATTCTGTGCTCTGGTTGCGATGACCAGTCCGCGCATAATTAATAACAAATATAATGTTAATAACAGTAGCACGCCAATCAAACCAAGCTCTTCCGATAGCACGGCAAATATGAAGTCAGTATGGCGTTCTGGAAGAAATTCCAGCTGAGATTGTGTCCCGAGCAACCAGCCTTTACCTGATAAGCCTCCGGAGCCAATAGCGATTTTCGATTGAATGATGTGGTAACCCTTACCCAATGGGTCAGTTTCTGGATCAAGTAACATCATTACGCGATCACGCTGGTATCCATGCATCAGAAAGAACCACAAAATAGGGACAAAGCAGGATAATAACAGAGCCGCAATGCCAATCAGCCGCCAGCTCATTCCTGCAAGGAACAGGACAAACAGACCGGAAGCCGCGACCAGAATTGAAGTACCCAAGTCTGGTTGGGCGGCAACCAATAAAGTGGGTAGAAAAATCAGCATTAATGCGATAGTGGTATTTTTCAGCGATGGAGGGCATAAATCGCGGTTCATAAAACGGGCAATCATCAGTGGTACTGCGATCTTGGCGATTTCAGAAGGCTGGAAACGGATGATCCCCAGATCAAGCCAGCGTTGTGCCCCTTTGCTGATCTGCCCGAAAGCATCGACAAAAATCAGTAAAATGACACAAACAATATATAGATAAGGTGCCCAGCTCTCATAAACTCTTGGTGGGATCTGCGCCATAATGATCATAACAATAAATCCGGCACCAATTTGGCCGATTCTGCGCTCCATCATCCCCATATCTTGACCGCTGGCGCTCCACATAACAAAAGCGCTGTATACCAGTAGTGCCAGAATGCACAGCAGCAATGGCGGGTCGATATGTAATCTGGTCCAGAGAGGAACCTTTTTCTGGTTTTCTGTCATGGTGTTATTCAGTCATTTTCTGTTCCGGGTGGTGCAGGGGCAGCATCCGGTAATATTGTATTGTTATCCCCTAATAATACATGGTCGAGGATTTGGCGGACAAGGCTTCCCACTGCCGGACCTGCCCCACCATTCTCTAAAATAATGGAAAGGGCTACTGTCGGATTTTCATAAGGGGCGAAAGCAATCATCAGTTTGTGATCCCGTAAATGTTCAGCAATTTTACTGGCATTGTAAGTTTCATAACTATAGACCTGTGCTGTTCCTGATTTGGCGGCCGCTTTATACGGTGTGCCGGTAAAACTCTTGTGGCCGGTACCATTTGGTAGGTTAGCAACACCATACATGCCACTTTTCGCCAGTTCCCAGTACCCTGAATGAATATCACCGATCTGAATATTTTCTGTTTGTTGATAAGGTATCATTTCACCTTTCAACTTTTTACCTAGCAACAGATGTGGCGTTTTCACATTACCGTCATTAATTAAGGTTGTCAGCGCCTTGACCATTTGAATGGGGGTTGCTGTCCAATATCCTTGGCCGATACCCACAGGAATAGTATCTCCTTGATACCAAGGTTTTTTATATTTTTTTTGCTTCCATTCGCGGGTCGGCATGATCCCTGTGCGTTCTTCAGCCAAGTCGATTCCTGTGTATTCGCCATAACCAAATTTGGTCATCCACTCAGACAGACGATCAATGCCCATGTCGTAGGCAACTTGATAGAAGAAAGTATCCGCAGATTCCACAATGGCTCTATATACATTGAGACTACCATGCCCCCAGCGTTTCCAGTCACGATAGCGTTTTTCTGAACCTGGCAATTGCCACCAGCCCGGATCAAAAATGGTTGTATTTTTATTGATAACGCTTGTGCTAAGTGCTGCAACGGTAATGAAAGGTTTAACTGTTGAAGCAGGAGGATAGATCCCTTGAGTCGCACGATTAATAAGCGGTCGGTCAGGGTTGTTTAATAATTCCTGATAGTTCTTATTGGAGATACCGTTTACGAACAGGTTTGGGTCATAACTTGGGTTAGATACCAAGGCCAGAATTTCCCCATTACGTGGATCACTGACAACGACTGCGGCCCGGCTGGTTGTGAGAAGTTTCTCAATATAGATCTGCAATTCAAGATCGAGAGTCAGATAAATATCCTGTCCGGCCTGTGGTGGTTGTTCATGTAATTGACGTATCACACGTCCACGATTATTGACTTCGACTTCTTCATAACCGGTTCTACCGTGTAAAACAGACTCATAATAGCGTTCAATACCCAGCTTGCCGATATCATGGGTGGCTGCATAATTGGGTAAAATACCTTCCTTATCCAATCGTTCCACATCTTTATCGTTAATTTTAGCGACATAGCCAATGATATGAGTCAATGCTGAACCATAAGGGTAGAAACGGCGTTGATAGCCTTTTATTTCAAGGCCGGGGAAACGGTACTGGTTAACAGCAAAACGCGCTACTTGAATATGATCAAGCGACGTTTTCAATGGGATAGAGGTAAAACGGCGTGAGCGCTTACGTTCTTTTTCAAAGTTGGCAATGTCTTCGTCAGTCAGATCGATAACATTCCGTAAATCATTTAGCGTTTGCTCAAGATGTTCTACCTTTTCAGGTACAATTTCCAACTGGTAAATTGTTCGGTTAAGCGCTAATGGTGTGCCTTTACGGTCATAAATAATACCCCGGCTTGGCGCGATTGGAACCAGTTTAATGCGGTTTTCGTTTGAGCGGGTTTGGTAGTCTTCATGGCGGGTGATTTGTAAATGATAAAGATTGGCAGCCAAGACACCCGTCAGTACCAGAATGACAATAAACGCCACCAATGCGCGGCGGGCAAACAGGGCTGATTCAGCCGTGTAATCACGAAAAGGGGTACGTTTATTTTTCATCCCATTGCCAGAATTCGCTTTAATCCTTTGGTAACCAAATTATTCCCGATGATAGGGATGATTGGTGGTAATACTCCATGCTCGGTACAGGCTTTCTGCAACTAAAACCCGAACCAAAGGATGGGGCAAGGTCAATGGCGACAGTGACCAGCTTTGTTCTGCGGCGGCTTTACATGCTGGCGCAAGACCTTCCGGTCCGCCGATCAGCAAACTGACATCTCTGCCATCCTGTTTCCAATGTTCAAGCTGTTGCGCCAGTTGAGGTGTTTCCCAACGGGAACCCGGAATATCCAGAGTGACAATACGGTTGCTTTTGCCGACAGCGGCCAGCATTTGTTCGCCTTCTTTTTCCAGAATGCGTTTAATATCTGCGTTTTTGCCTCGTTTCCCAGCCGGAATTTCTACCAGATCAAATGGCATGTCTTTTGGAAAACGGCGCAAATAATCCATAAAGCCGGCCTGTATCCAGTCCGGCATTTTTGTACCTACAGCGACTAATTGCAGCTTCAAACTCAGCTCCAAAGCTTTTCAAGTTCATACATGCGGCGACTCTCTTCTTGCATCACATGGACAATAACTTCACCGAGGTCTACGACAATCCAGTCAGATATGCCCTGTCCCTCAACACCAAGTGGAGTCAAACCACTCGCACGACAGTCATCAACCAGATTATCTGCGACAGACATCAGATGGCGGTTGGAGGTTCCGGTGCAGATAATCATGCAATCGGTAATGCTGGATTTCCCGTGAACATCCAGAGAAATAATATCCTGTGCTTTGGAGTCTTCAAGTTTATCAATAACAAACTGTTGGAGTTCTTTACCTTGCAAAAGGTTCATCCTTATTTTTTATCAAAATTGATCAAATAGTGCGGAATAATAGCATGTCAGGTCACCCAAGGGTAAGCCAACTAAGTGACTAATCGGGGCAGATTTCGCTATTGGCGATATAACCCCTGTGAATCTATATACTTTTGTACTGAAGGGGATAACAAATCATCACAACTTAGCCCTTGCTGGTGACGTTGCCGGATATCTGTTGCTGAAATATGTAACAGTGGCGTATCTGCCAGATAGATATAACCGCTAGGTTTGCTACTGAGCAGAGCGGGATCGTCGATTTGATGTTGCGTAAGCCATTGCCGCATCTCGATTGTAGAAAGCTGGGTTTGATAACTGGGACGAGCACAAACCAGCAAATGGCAGATATTCAGTAGTGCTTGCCAGCGATACCAGGTATGTAGTGATAACAAAGAGTCCTGGCCGATTATAAATGCCAGTGGTTTATTTTCACCAAACTCCTGACGGAATGATTCTAACGTATCAATTGTGTATGACGGAGTGGTACGCTCCAGTTCACGGGTGTCGATGGTGAATAGTGGATTATCCTGTACTGCCAACCGAACCATTTCAAGCCGTTGTTGCGTGGTGGCTTCTGGCTGTGGGCGGTGAGGGGGGACGTGATTTGGCAGTAGAATCACTTGCTTTAGGCCAGTTTGATGTGCCAGAGCTTCAACCGGATGCAAGTGCCCATAATGAATGGGGTCAAATGTTCCACCAAATAATGCCTGAATAATGGGATGTGTCGGACAAGTAGAATCAATGGCGTGAGGCATTAAAAAAGCTCTCAGGTAATGTTTTCCCACATAACAACATGGAAATTGTTTCTAAATCTGGCCAGACAGACTGACCGTAATCCTGTTTAATCCGGAGTTCCATCTGTACAAGTAAATGGATTGCTAGCTGTAAATCATGCAGAGTTAAGCGTTGCAGTGCATTTGTTAGTAACGGGCGACGGTTTTGCCATATTCGATGTTGATCTAACAGAGTTTTTACAGGAGTTGTGGTGCTCTGGCGCTTTAGTGTAAGTAGCAGCAGCAATTCACGCTGTAGGGTACGTAACAGAATAACGGCTTCACAATCTTCCTGTTGTAACTGTTTCAGAATATGCCAGGCTCGTTTTGCCTTACCTGATAATAGAGAGTCTACCCAGTGATAAGGAGTAAAGTGAGCCGCGTCATTCACCGCATTTTCAATACGGTGTAAGGTCAGTTTACCATCTGGATATAGCAGGGAGAGCCGCTCAAGAGCCTGAGTCAGAGCCAATAAGTTTCCTTCATAGCAGTAACACAGCAGTTGATTGGCTTGCTCTTCCAGAGTCAGTTTCATGACTTTAGCCCGTTGCGCGACCCATTGAGGCAGACGGTTCAATTCAGGCGTTTGACAACTGATGTAGACACCGTTTTTCCCTAATGTTTTAAACCAGCTACTATTCTCCTGAGCCTTGGTCAATTTTAAACCGCGCAATATCAGCAGCATATCCGGATGAAGTAATTCCGCCAGTTTTACCAGTTGTTCAGCCATTACTGCGTTAGGGCCATTTTCCGGCAACAGTAAAGTGAGTGTTTGACGACTGGCAAACAGGCTTAATGACTGGCAAACACTGAATACTTCATCCCATTCGGTATAATTATCCAGAGTATAAGTGAAGTGTTCAGTGAAAGAGTGCTGTTCAGCCACCTTGCGAATATGATCCTGGCTTTCCTGTAATAGCAGGGGTTCATTGCCCCATATCAGATAACAGTTTCGCAGCCCTTCATTGAGCTGCGAAATCAGTTGTTCGGGATAGAGTTTGATCATTGTGCTTGCGCAGCTTGCTGTTCCGCTTGTTTTTCTCTGGCTTTCTGTTTTTCTGCACTGTGAACAGTCAGTAACTGGCGAACTAACTGACGTGCAGCCTGTTCGCGCATTTCTTGATTGATCATCTCGTTTTCAGCATCTTTTGCCAATGCTTCTAACGGGTTGTCGAAGAAAGAACGGTCAACTCTGGATCGAAGCGGGTAGATGCTACCGTTTGGCATAATAACCTGTGCATCGACATACAGTGTCAATTGGCGTTCAGCAGCCTTACCATCCTGGAAAACGGAAACGGTGTCTTTATTTTCAGAAGAACCGATTAGCCTCAGAATAGGGATTTCGGCGCTACCACTTTCAAGGATAGTGACGTTATTCAGACGAAGTTGTTGGCGAACAGAACGGGTTAGAGGCCCATATGGATCACTGCTCGTTAATTGCAGCTTTTTGAGCTCTGGTGGTACCTGAGTGGTACCGCGCAGATGAAAACCGCAGCCAGCGGTGACCAGCACCGCTAACCCCAGCAACAACGTTAAAATACGATGCCGCACATTGCCTCCTTTATTAGCCGACGACCAGATTCAGCAGTTTGCCTGGTACATAGATGACCTTACGAATAGTGACGTCTTCAAGGTATTTCGCCACCCCATATTCTTTTGCTGCCATATCATGAACATATTCTTTAGTAGAATCTGCGGGTACGGTAACCCGACCACGTACTTTACCGTTAACTTGAATGACTACCAGTTTGGTGTCATCAACCATTGCCTGCTCATCAGCTTGTGGCCAGTCAGCCGTATCGATATCACCTTCACCGTTCAGAGCTTGCCACATAGTAAAACAAGCGTGAGGTGTGATTGGTGACAACATACGGACAACTGCCAACAGCGCTTCCTGCATCAGAGCGCGATCCTGCTCCGTTTCCTGTGGTGCGCGAGTCAGTTTATTCATCAATTCCATCACGGCAGCGATAGCCGTGTTGAATGCCTGACGGCGACCGACATCATCGGTAACTTTAGCGATGGTTTTGTGCAGATCACGGAACAGATCTTTCTGTTCCACGGTCAGATTTGTGATCTCCAGCGGCTGAGTTGCTCCTTTACTGCTATGTTCATAAACTAGGCGCCATACACGTTTCAGGAAGCGGTTTGCTCCTTCAACACTGGACTCTTGCCATTCCAGAGTCAATTCTGGTGGAGCAGCGAACATCATAAACAGGCGGACGGTATCGGCACCATATTTTTCCACCATCAATTGTGGATCAATACCGTTGTTTTTGGATTTAGACATTTTGCTCATGCCGGTATAAACCAGCTTGTGGCCTTCTCTGTCTGTTGCCTTAATGATACGACCTTTATCATCACGTTCAACAAGGGCATCAGCTGGGGAAACCCAAACTTTTTCGCCATTTTTGCCAATATGATAGAAAGCATCGGCCAGAACCATTCCCTGACACAGCAGACGTTTTGCTGGCTCATTAGAATTGACCATACCAGCGTCACGCATCAGTTTGTGGAAGAAACGGAAATACATCAGGTGCATGATAGCGTGTTCGATACCACCGATATATTGATCAACGGGCAACCAGTAGTTAGCCGCCGCCGGATCAAGCATCCCTTTGTCATATTCTGGACAGGTGTAACGAGCGTAGTACCAGGAAGATTCCATAAAGGTATCGAAGGTATCTGTTTCACGCAACGCTGGCTGGCCGTTGATAGTGGTTTTTGCCCACTCAGGATCCGCTTTAATCGGGCTGGTGATACCATTCATGGTGACGTCTTCCGGCAGAATAACCGGCAGTTGAGCTTCTGGAACCGGCACAACGGTACCATCTTCCAACGTTGCCATTGGAATGGGAGCACCCCAATAACGCTGACGGGAAACCCCCCAATCACGCAGACGATAGTTGACTTTACGTCTACCTACGCCCATTTCGACCAATTTATCAGCAATGGCGTTGAAACCAGCTTCGTGATTCAGGCCGCTGAATTCTCCGGAGTTGAACAGGACATTTTTGTCTGTCACTGGTGCTTCATGAACATTCGGTTCGTTGTTTTCACTGTCCAGAATAACGGCTTTGATTGGCAGGTTATATTTTGTCGCAAATTCCCAATCGCGTTGGTCGTGACCAGGAACTGCCATGACAGCACCGGTGCCGTATTCCATCAAAACGAAGTTTGCAACCCAGATTGCCACTTTCTCTTTGGTTAATGGATGAATAGCAAACATGCCGGTTGCCATGCCTTTCTTCTCCATTGTTGCCATATCTGCTTCAGCAACTTTGGTGTTACGGCACTCATCAATGAAAGCGGTCAGTTCAGGGTTGTTTTCTGTTGCTTGTTTTACCAGAGGGTGACCAGCGGCAACCGCGACATAAGTGGCACCCAGGAATGTATCAGGACGGGTGGTATAGACAGTCAATTTTTCTTGATTGTTAGCCACATCGAAAGTAATTTCTACACCTTCAGAGCGACCAATCCAGTTGCGTTGCATGGTTTTGACTTGCTCAGGCCACTCTTCCAGCGTATCCAAATCGTTTAGCAACTCTTCGGCATAATCAGTGATTTTGATAAACCACTGTGGAATCTCTTTACGTTCAACTTTGGTGTCACAACGCCAGCAGCAGCCGTCAACCACTTGCTCATTGGCCAGAACGGTCAGATCGTGGGGGCACCAGTTAACAGCAGAGGTTTTTTTATAAACCAGGCCCTTTTCATACAGTTTGGTGAAAAACCACTGTTCCCAACGGTAATATTCGGGCGTACAGGTAGTGACTTCACGATCCCAGTCGTAACCAAAACCCAAGGTTTTCAACTGGCCTTTCATATATTCGATGTTGGCATAGGTCCATGGAGCCGGTGCGGTGTTGTTTTTTACCGCCGCGCCTTCTGCGGGCAGGCCAAATGCATCCCAGCCAATAGGTTGCAGGACATTTTTGCCAAGCATACGCTGGTAACGAGAGATAACATCACCAATAGTGTAGTTACGGACGTGACCCATGTGTAGTCGGCCAGAAGGGTAAGGTAGCATGGACAGGCAGTAATATTTTTCTTTGCTGTTGTCTTCTGTCACTTTAAACGTTTGCTTCTTTTGCCAGTGAAGCTGAACTTGCGGCTCTATATCTTCTGGACGGTATTGTTCTTGCATGACACCGATGATCCTATGGTGAGTAAAAAGCTACGCTTGTAGCAATCATTTAGTTGGTGAAATATGAGGTTGGCATAGCATATCTGATTTGATACGCAAGCAACAGGGGGGCTAAGGGAAAATCCGGTGGCGACGGGCACCACCACCGGAAATGAGATAATATTAATGAAGAATTTTAGCCAGAAACTCTTTGGCACGATCCGATTTTGGATTAGCAAAGAAATCTGCTTTTTTGCTGTCTTCAACAATTTTGCCTTCATCCATAAAGATAACCCGATTGGCTACTTTACGGGCAAAACCCATTTCGTGGGTAACAACCATCATGGTCATCCCTTCGTCCGCCAGCTTCACCATGACGTCAAGCACTTCATTGATCATTTCAGGGTCAAGTGCGGAAGTGGGTTCGTCGAACAACATAGCAATAGGGTCCATGCAAAGTGCACGGGCGATAGCCACGCGTTGTTGCTGACCACCGGAAAGTTGTGACGGGAATTTGTTAGCCTGACTGGCAAGCCCGACACGTTCAAGCAGTTTCAGCCCTTTTTCTTCTGCCACTTTTTTATCACGGTTAAGCACTTTAACCTGAGCCAGAGTAAGATTCTCAATGATGGAGAGGTGTGGGAACAGCTCAAAGTGCTGGAACACCATACCGACTTTTGAACGTAATTGCGCCAGATTGGTGTTTTTGTCATTGACTTTTATGTCATTAACCAGAATTTCACCCTGTTGGATGGATTCCAGACCATTGACCGTCTTTATCAGGGTGGATTTGCCGGAGCCAGATGGGCCACAGACCACAACGACTTCACCTTTTTTAACTTCAGTTGAGCAGTCAGCAAGAACCTGAAATTGGCCATACCATTTGGATACATTTTTCAGGGAGATCATCAAACAGTCCTTTTCTTCAAATAGTTAACCAGCATAGATGCGGCAAAACTAATAATAAAATAAATAAAACCAGCAAACAGGATCATTTCAACCTGAGTACCATCACGCTCACCGATATTTGCCGCAGTACGGAAAAAGTCCGTCAGACTGAGTACATACACCAGTGAGGTGTCTTGAAACAGCACAATACCCTGTGTCAGCAACAGCGGGGTCATCGCACGGAATGCCTGAGGTAGGATCACCAGTCTCATGCTTTGCATTGACGTCATCCCCAATGCCTGTGCCGCCGAAGATTGCCCGCAGGAAATACTCTGAATTCCCGCACGGATAATTTCTGAATAGTAAGCTGCTTCGAAAAATGCAAACGCGACCATTGCTGAAATTAAACGAATATCTGTTTTGGGTGAAATTCCCAAAACATCTTGCAATAGGCTAGGCACAATCAGATAGAACCATAACAGTACCATGACCAATGGTACAGAACGGAACAGATTGACATATAAAGTTGCAAACCAGCTCAGAGCTTTTACAGAAGAGAGGCGCATAACGGCCAGTATGGTTCCCCAAAGGATACCGATAACGATAGCCGTAATGGTGATTTTTGCTGTAATGACTAAGCCTTGCAGCAGAAAAGGGATACTGGGAACAATAGAACTCCAGTCAAATTCGTACATTTATTGACCTCCAATATTACCCGGTAAACGCACTTTCTTCTCAAGCAAGTGCATGGCAAGCATAATCACCAGATTGATTCCGACATAGGCCAGTGTAATCGCAGTAAATGATTCATAAGCATGTGCTGAGTAGTCGAGTAATTTACCTGCCTGTGCCGCCATATCCACGAGGCCAATAGTGGAGGCGATAGCGGAATTTTTTACCAGATTCATCATTTCTGACGTCATTGGTGGAATGATGACCCGGTAAGCATTTGGCAGCAGGACATAGCGATAGGTTTGCGGCAGGGTTAACCCCATTGCCAACCCTGCTGCTTTCTGACCGCGTGGTAATGACTGTATGGCAGCCCGAACCTGCTCACACACACGTGCAGCGGTGAAAAGACCTAAACAGATAGTGGACGAAATAAAAAACTGGATGTTAGGATCCAGTTCAATCTTAAACCATATACTGATTTTTTCCGGCAACAGCTCAGGCATAACCAGATACCAGGTAAAAAACTGAACGATCAGTGGTACGTTACGAAAAAGCTCAACATAACAGGTCCCTATCCCAGATAATATTTTATTGGGAACAGTACGTAGGATGCCGAAGAGCGAACCGACAACGAAGGCGATAATCCAGGCGCAGATAGACAAGGCAATTGTCACTTGAAATCCGGCTATCAACCAGCCGAGATAAGTGGTATTGCCGAAAGGGGCAGCTTGCAAAAAGATGTCCCAGTTCCAATTAATTGACATGATAATACTCCCTGCAAGGGTATGGCTTGATCCCTTGAAAACACTTGATTGGCTGAGAAAAAAAAGCGAGGTAGGGAACGGCCACCTCGCACCCTGTGATGCCAATCAAATTGTCATTTTTTTAATTATATTTTTAGTTAAGTGCCTTATCATTCGGCGATTCAAATAGTGCTTTCATTTCATCAGACAAAGAGAAGTTCAAGTTCAGATTCTTGGGAGGAATCGGATGTTTGAACCAGCGATCAAATGATTTCTCTGCTATGCCAGAGGTTTGTGCCTGAATAATGGTTTCGTCGATCAACTTTTTGAACTCAAGATCGTCTTTGCGTAATATGCAACCATAAGATTCTTTAGATTGAGCTTTACCCACGATTTCCCACTGAGCGGGCTTTTTCGCTTTCGCGCGTTCACCCGCTAATAGAGCATCATCCATCATAAAGGCTACTGCGCGACCGGATTCCAAAGTCCGGAATGCGTCACCATGATCTTTTGCGCTGATGATACGCATTTTCATGTTTTTCTCATCGTTGAGTTTATTCAGCAATATCTCAGAAGTCGTGCCGGAGGTGACAACGACGTTTTTACCAACTAAATCCGGGAAATCTTTTACGCCGGAATCTTTTTTAGTCAACAAACGAGTACTAACAATAAAGATGGAATTAGAAAAAGTGGCTTGTTTTTGACGCTCGAGGTTATTGCTGGTGGAACCACATTCGAAATCATAAGTCCCATTTTGTAGTAGTGGGATACGATTTTGAGAAGTCACGGGTATCAATTTTATTTGCAAATTTGGCATGTCCAGTTTCTTCTTCACGGATTCAACAATCAGATTAGAATAATCCTGTGAGTAACCGACGACTTTTTGTTGGTTATCGTAGTAAGAAAAAGGTACGGAGGATTCACGGTGTCCCACAATGATCACGCCATCATCTTTTATCTTTTTCAGTGTCCCTGTTAATTCTTCGGCTTGAGCAGCCCCTGCCGCGGCAAGTAACATCATGGTTAATACTAGGTTACGCGTTCGCATATGCAACTCCTTTGATGTGATTATCGTTTACGATGTTATGTTTACAAAAGTCTCTCTGTGATTTGTTTTTAATCAAGGATCATTTGCTGTTATATGTACATATAGTGTTAGAAAATAGTACAAAATGGTTAGTGAATGAAAATGAATTGTTTCCATTTCGGGAGCTGTCTCGCACTATAAATGAACAATCCTACTTATTTTGCACAATCAAGATGTGTGATTATCACTCTTTTGGTGTATTTTCCCGTTTTTATTAGTGAAACAAGTATTTCCCTTTTTATTCATAGAGATAAGGGAAATTAACGTGCCAAGGTAATTAAGGAGGGATAAAATTAATGCCAATAAATCATTTAATTAGGTTATTTTTGTAACATTAATTATTGAGAATTGGCATGGTTAACTACTAGTGACAGTTGTTTGGAGTTATTACAGAATAACCATGCCGGATTGTATCAGGAGGGGTCAATGGTGGGATTGGGCAAAGTATATTTCATACCAATTGCCAGACGATTCCAGAGATTGATCAGGCCGATCAATAACGTCAAATCGACAATCTCTTTTTCATCGAATTCAGCCAATAATGGGGTGAAATGTTCGTCATTTGCCTCAGTTTCGGCAATCCGGGATAAAACATCTGTCCAGCCTAAAGCGGCACGTTCCCGTGATGTGAAAATAGTGGCTTCTTTCCAGGCGCTCAGGAGGTAGAGTTTTTGCTCGCTGCTTCCTGCTTTACGGGCAGCTTTGGAATGCATATTAAGACAAAAGGCACAGCCATTGATTTGGGAAGCTCTTACCTTGACGAGTTCGATAAGCTCTTTACCGAGGGTTGATTTGTAAGTTAATTCATCGACCTTGGCTACCGCGCTATAAAGTTCTGGTGAAATTTCCGCTGGCTGAGGACGGTTTGCTTGCATAACTTGTTACTCCTTTGTTTTTTCTATCAATTGAATGAAAAAATGGATTGAAAGTTAATTTGTTTCTGCATGATATAAGGGAGCCATTTTGCTCCCTTTTTTTGTATGGATATTTGGATCAAGATTGCCGACGATTATAGATCAGTGCAAATAGGGTAAACAATATCGTGATTCCCCATACTGGCCAGTTACCCCAGCGTGCATACGGTGTCATCCCGATTGCGGGTGTCACCTTAGCTTCTAAAACATTACGAGTAAATTGTGGGAGTGCCGCCTGCACTTTCCCATCCGGGCCGATAACGGCTGTAATGCCATTATTTGTACCACGCAACAATGGGCGTCCTAATTCGAGGGAACGCATACGAGCCATTTGGAAATGCTGCCAGGGGCCGATTGAGTGACCAAACCAGGCATCGTTGGAGACAGTCAGCAGGAATTCAGTATCTGGTTTGAAATTAGCACGAACTTGCTCACCAAGTATAATTTCATAACAAATGGCGGCGGTTAGATTATATCCGGCAACAGAAAGTTGTGGTTGAGTGTAGTTACCACGGCTGAATGAAGACATTGGTAAATTGAAGAATGGCGCCAGAGGCCGGAGCAGCGATTCCAGAGGGACAAACTCGCCGAATGGTACTAGATGATATTTATCATAGCGGATGGCCGCAGGATATTGATAAGGTATTTTATCACCCAGAACAATCAAACTGTTATAGGTCTTATAGCTACTATCAACCGCTCTTTCATCAACAATACCGGTAATAAGGCTGGTGTGCTGATTGCGTAATAGCATATCCAATTTTGCCAGAAAATTACGTTGGTAATTTTCCAGTGAAGGAATTGCAGATTCTGGCCAGATGATTATCGGTATTTTACCGATGTATGGCAGGCTATTACCCATATAGATGTCCAGGGTTTCACTGAGCATTTTTGGGTCCCATTTCAGGGATTGTGGGATGTTTCCCTGAACCAGTGCCACATCAACCGCTTTCTCAGGCAGCAGGTTGTACCACTGATAATGGCGCATTGGCCAAGGTAATAGCAGAATGGCGATAGCGATAATACCAGCGACAATTTTTCGGTGCGTGACAGCCAGAACTAATAACCCGCTGACAGCCATTAACAGGAAAGTGATGGCTTCAACACCTAAGATAGGTGCGATGGATTCCATTGGGCCGTCTAATTGGCTGTAGCCGAATTGTAGCCAGGGAAAACCGGTCAGAACCCAGCCACGCAGGAATTCGGTGACTTGCCATAGTGCAGGCGCTACCACCGCGAGTCTCAACCCGTTTGTTTTTGCGAAAAAACGGTTGAGTAAGCCAGCAAATAAAGCAGGGTAGAGTGAGAGATAGGCTGAAAGGAATATGACTAGCAGAATATTAACTGCAGTTGGCATACCACCAAAATTGGCAATGCTGACATACACCCAGTTTATACCTGTGCCGAACAGGCCCAGCCCCCAGAAAAAAGCAATAAATGCGGCTTGTCGGACTGTTCTGTTTAACGTTAGAAATTGTAGTCCAAATAAGGAGATAATGGCGGCAGGCCAGAAGCCAAAAGGTGAAAAAGCCAGTGTTCCACTGGCTCCGAAAGATAGTGCCAGCAAAGCACGAAGCCGCTGGCAATTTAATAATGAGACTTTGTTCATCCCGATCCTATTCTTCTTCAAGGTTAGGCATTGGCGCATCGTTTGGTATCGTAACATGAACCTGAATGATTCTCCGGCTATCGGACATAGCAACTTTAAAGAGATAACCGTTGATATCAACAGATTCTCCTCTGGCGGGCAAGTGACCGAATGCTTGCATAACCAGACCACCAATAGTATCCACCTCCTCATCGCTGAATTGGGTACCAAAGGCTTCATTAAAGTCTTCAATCTGAGTTAGCGCTCGCACCGTATAGGTATGACGGCTCAGGGCTCGAATATCGACATCTTCTTCTTCATCGTATTCGTCTTCAATTTCACCGACGATCAGTTCAAGAATATCTTCGATAGTGACCAGACCCGATACACCACCAAATTCATCAATGACGATTGCCATATGATAACGCAGAGAACGGAACTCTTTCAGCATGCGGTCAACCCGCTTACTTTCAGGTACAACGACAGCCTGACGCAGAACTTTATCTATGCTAAAAGGTGGGGCATCGGTGCGCATAAATGGCAACAAGTCTTTTGCCATTAAAATCCCTTCAATGTGATCTTTGTCTTCGCTGATCACAGGGAAACGTGAATGAGCCGAATCGATAATCACATCCAGACATTCGTCCAGGGTTTGATTACGTTTTAAGGTAACGATTTGGGAACGGGGGATCATGATATCGCGGACACGTTGATCGGAAATATCCATGACCCCTTCGAGCATATCGCGGGTATCAGGATCAATCAGATCGTTTTGTTCAGAGTCACGGATCAGTTCCACCAGTTCATCACGGCTTTTTGGCTCACCGTGAAAGAGCTGGTTAAGAAGAAGAGTGAAAAAACCTTTCTTAGGGCCAGGGTTATCGTTACTTGAAGGATGGTCGTCACTCATGGCGTTTTAATGAAAATTTCCCATTAAATAAGTTGTTGTTGGTATTTTTTAGCATAAAAATGGTGCGAGTGGTTACTCTTTTTCTGCAAGATAGGGATCAGCATAACCCAGCTTTTGCATAATTTCTGTTTCCAGAGATTCCATTTCTTCTGCTTCATCATCTTCGATATGGTCATAGCCCAGCAGATGCAGGCAGCCGTGCACAACCATATGTGCCCAATGTTCTTCTACTGTTTTTTGTTGCTCCTCCGCTTCTTTTTCAACTACCTGACGACAGATAATTAGATCGCCAAGTAGGGGTAAATCAACCTCTGGTGGTGCTTCAAATGGAAAAGATAGCACATTTGTTGGCTTATCTTTACCGCGATAAGTCAGATTTAAGTCGTGGCTTTCTGCCTCATCAACAATGCGGATGGTTACTTCACTTTCAGATTGAAATTGAGGTAAAACCCCATCCAGCCAGCGCTGGAACAGGGTTTCTTCAGGAAGACTTTGTGAGTTCTCACAGGCAATTTGTAAATCAAGTATTACTGAACTCATTGTGCTTCCTGTTTGCGTTGTTCACTGAGTGTCTGTTTACGTTTTTGCTCTGTTGCTTCCCACTCTTCATAAGCGATGACCACTTTGGCAACAACCGGGTGACGGACAACATCATCACTGTGGAAAAAGTTAAAACTCAATTCACTGACCCCTGACAGAACCTCAATCGCATGGCGTAGGCCGGATTTCTGTCCACGAGGCAGGTCAATCTGTGTAACGTCACCTGTGACAACTGCTTTGGAGTTGAAGCCGATACGGGTCAGGAACATCTTCATCTGCTCGATGGTTGTGTTCTGGCTCTCATCCAGAATAATAAACGCGTCGTTCAGAGTTCGTCCACGCATATAAGCTAATGGTGCAACTTCAATAACGTTTCGTTCGATCAGCTTCTCAACTTTTTCAAAACCCAGCATTTCAAACAAGGCGTCGTAGAGCGGGCGCAGGTATGGATCAACTTTCTGGCTCAGGTCGCCAGGCAGGAAGCCCAGTTTTTCGCCCGCTTCTACTGCCGGGCGGGTTAGCAGGATACGACGAATTTCCTGACGTTCCAGTGCATCAACCGCAGCGGCAACAGCCAAATAAGTTTTTCCTGTGCCGGCAGGGCCAACTCCGAACGTAATATCATGGCTGAGAATATTGGCAATATACTGCGCCTGATTGGGTGTGCGTGGTTTCACCATGCCACGTTTGGTTCGAATATTAACGGCTTTGTCGTACTCAGGTATGTTTTCGGCAGCTTGCTCCAGAACCCGGCTCTCGGTAATCGCTAGGTGAATTTGCTCTGGTTTGGTATCAAGGATAACACCACGGACAGGGGCCGTTTGTACATATAAATGGCGTAGGATATTGGTGGCGATGCTAACGCTTAACGGTTTGCCCATCAATTTAAAACAGTTGTCACGACGGCTGATTTCAATGCCCAGCCGGCGCTCAAGCTGCTTCAAATTGTCATCAAACGGGCCACACAGGCTCATCAGGCGCTGATTGTCGGCCGGTTCGAGGAAAATTTCCTGGGTCGCGACTTGTGAATGAGTTTGTTGAATCACTGATTATCTCTATATTGATTTAAGGCTGATAAGTACCGACCCCGATTTCATTTTCTTTACGGGTACGGGCTATGACGGATTCAGGTGATTCGTGTATACGGAGATCCATTTGATCTTCGGTACGGATAACTTTACCGCGCAGTGAGTTGGCGTAGACATCAACAATTTCAACATCAACGAATTTGCCAATCATGTCAGGCTGGCCTTCAAAATTGACGACCCGATTGTTTTCAGTACGGCCGGAAAGTTCCATCACATTTTTACGGGAAGTTCCTTCTACCAGAATACGTTGCACACTGCCTAACATAGCACGGCTATAGCTCATAGCTTGTTGATTGATGCGCTGTTGCAGTAGATAAAGACGCTGTTTTTTCTCTACTTCGCTGACATCATCAGGCAGATCCGCTGCTGGCGTTCCCGGACGGGCAGAATAGATGAAGCTGTAGCTCATATCGAAATTGACATCAGCGATCAGTTTCATGGTTTTCTCAAAGTCATCTTGGGTTTCACCTGGGAAGCCGATAATAAAGTCAGAACTTATTAGGATCCCTGGTCGTGCTTTACGCAGTTTGCGGATAATACTTTTATATTCAAGGGCCGTATGCGCACGTTTCATCAGTGTCAGAATACGATCAGAACCACTTTGTACCGGTAAATGCAGGAAGCTGACCAATTCTGGTATATCTTCATAAACAGCAATAATATCGTCTGTAAATTCAATTGGGTGGCTGGTGGTAAAACGAATACGATCAATACCATCTATAGCTGCTACCAAACGGATTAACTCAGCGAAAGAGCAGATATCGCCATCATAAGTTGCACCACGATAAGCATTCACGTTCTGCCCTAGAAGATTAACTTCACGTACACCCTGTGCAGCAAGCTGGGCGATTTCAAACAAAACATCATCACTTGGGCGGCTGACTTCCTCACCGCGGGTATAAGGTACGACACAGAAAGTACAGTATTTGTTGCAACCTTCCATAATAGAAACGAATGCAGATGGACCTTCAGCACGAGGTTCAGGCAGACGGTCAAATTTCTCAATTTCTGGGAAGCTGATATCAACAACCGGACTGCGGGTGCCTTTCACCTGATTGATCATTTCAGGTAAACGGTGCAGTGTTTGTGGCCCAAAAATAATATCTACACACTGGGCGCGCTGACGGATGAAATCCCCTTCCTGAGAGGCGACGCAGCCACCAACGCCAATAATGATATCTGGGTTGGTGTCTTTCAAATTTTTCCACCGGCCTAACTGATGGAAAACTTTTTCTTGTGCTTTTTCACGGATTGAACAGGTATTCAATAGTAAAATGTCTGCTTCTTCGGCGACATCGGTTAACTGATAACCGTGAGTACTTTCGAGCAGGTCGGCCATTTTAGATGAATCGTATTCATTCATCTGACAGCCCCAAGTTTTAATATACAGTTTTTTTATCGTCGACATTTTCTTGTGCATCCGAGCTTTCTACAGTGCTTAAGGAGATTATTGCACTGTAAAAGCAGTTGTGTATTAGGCAGAAAGTTGCCGGATATTGTAGTCATTTGAGGGAGCAGTGACCAGACTGTTAAACAGGATATTCTCTACCGAAGGATTAAAAATCCGGTACACTGTGCCAATCAATGAGTTAATAGCATGACTGATATGAATAATTCACAACAGATTTTTGATGTAGTAGTAGTCGGTGCTGGCATGATCGGCGCTGCGACAGCATTGGGACTGGCGCAAGAAGGCTGGACAGTTGCTTTGTTGGATCATCAGCCACCACAATCTTATGATGCACAGAGTTATCCTGATGTGCGCGTATCGGCAATCAGTTGTGCTTCTGTAGATTTGCTCAAACAACTTGGTGCATGGGATGCGGTATTACAGATGCGCAGTGCCCCGTATCGCAAATTGGAGACTTGGGAGCAAAATGATTCCAATTTGGTGTTTGATGCACAAAGTCTGGGGCTGCCTGAACTGGGCTATATGGTTGAAAACCGTATTTTGCAGCTGGCGTTGTGGCGGCAGTTTGAAAAACACCCCAATTTGACTTTGCTGTGCCCTGCGGTAATGCAATCAATGCAGCGGCAGAAAGCGGGCTGGTTAGTCACTCTGGATAATGGAATTGAAATTAATACCCGTTTGATTGCCGGGGCTGATGGCGCCGGCTCTCAGGTTCGGCAAATGGCAGGGATTGGTAGCCGTGGCTGGCAATATAGACAGGCTTGTATGTTGATTACAGTAAAAACGGAACAGCCACAGCAAGATATTACTTGGCAGCAATTTTTCCCTTCTGGCCCAAGAGCATTTCTTCCGCTATTTGACCAATGGGCTTCGTTGGTGTGGTATGACAAACCGGCACGTATACGGCAGTTACGGGCAATGCCAATGGCTCAACTTGAGCAGGAGATTTTTCAGGCCTTTCCTGTGCGGTTAGGTAAAGTGACACCTGTTGCCACCGGCTCATTTCCTTTGGCTCGTCATCACGCTAACCGTTATGTGCGTGAAGGATTAGTATTGCTGGGCGATGCGGCTCATACCATTAATCCCCTGGCAGGGCAGGGGGTAAATCTTGGTTATCGGGATGTGGATACGTTGCTTAATGTTTTGGTGAAGGCCAGAGAATTAACAGAAAAATGGGATTCACTGGAAGTGCTTATGCGTTATCAGCGTTACAGAATGCCAGATAACCGGATGATGCAGGCTGGAATGGATCTGTTTTACACCGTGTTCAGTAATGAGTTACCGGGGCTGAAAGTTGCACGTAATCTGGCACTGATGGCAGCCCAACGAGCTGGAGTAATGAAAAAAGCGGCGCTTAAGTATGCGTTGGGATTGTAACGTATAGATTGGTATTGGCAGCTCACAAACACGTCGTAAATCTATTTATGGTATGGGCTGTCCATTTTTTATACATTCTTATGTAAGTCTAAGGGAGGAAGTTGGAGAGGCTTGAGAAGCGAAAAACCTGCTGGAAAGCAGGTTTTCAGAATTTGGCTGGGGTACCAGGATTTGAACCTGGGAATGCCGGAATCAGAATCCGGTATAAGCTTTATATAAATCAATTAATTATAAATATTTGAAAGAATATACAGTATTAAAACGAAAATATAAATCCTTTTATCTCAGCTATTTAACTATTTCAATTCCTCTATATTCTTTCATTTTTGTTGATTTTTGGAAGGTCTAAGGTAGGAGTTATCTTTGTCTTGCGATCATAAACTTTTACTTGAGATTCGGTTTTGTGGCCACTGAATAATTGTTTGTCTTTTGAACTTCCTTCAAAATCTGAGATTGCTTTAGCTTTGATATCGTGAAATGTGAAATCAATTTTTCTTCCTAATTTTTGCGCTGCTTTCTCTTTTGTCTCACGCCAGTGATTATCAAAACCTGATTTTGTGAATTGATTACCATCTGCATTCAAAATGACATGAGATTGTGTTGACGCGGGAGGGAATAGTTCTACTGCGTAATTTATAGTTTCGCGTAATCTATCAGTCCATTGCTTTATCTGCTTAGCTCCTGTTTTTCCTTGCTTGATGTAAATTCCTTGTTCTGATATCTGATTATGCTTCAGCTTCAATATATCTCCGATCCGGGATGCACATAGATATGATATCTCCATAGCTATTTTAACAACTGGAGAAGATACATCATAAGCGACCTGGTATTCTTCGTCTGTGATATATTTTTCTCTGTTTTTGAGTGAGAACTTCTTTACCCCAGAACACGGATTCATCTTGCAATAACCTCTCTCATATCCCCAGCCAAATGCCACAGACATATAAGATAATTCATGATTAGCCTGTGTCTTACTCTGAGTTCCCCTTATGTCCATATACTGCCTGATATGCTCTGGTTTGATGTTATCTGCATTAATATGACCAAAAACTTTTAGAATATTTTTTGCTCCCTGTAATTTATCTTTCTGAGAGCGTGCTGATAATTCAGTAAATGCAGGGCTGTTTAAGTGTATGCCCCACAATTTAGAGAATGTCATTACTATTTTTTGGTTTGCTATTTCTCCATCATATTTTGCCCATAATTCTGTCATACTCATTGTTAATGGTCCAAGCATGATAGTTTTGTTATCTTTAGTTTTTAAGTAATAAGAATATTTGGTTTTTGATACGCGTGTGGGTAGTTTGTTATCATTATGATCTTTGCGCTTCCTTGCCATTAGTTAATGCTCCAAAATCTGGTGTTTCCAGATCCGTGTTAGCTTGTGTGATATGTTTACCGGTAATAGTGGTTCTGATAACGATAGGTTTACCGAGGCGATTAACATAATGATGTACGTGATTGCTTATCAGCCACTTTATTTGTTGGCTTTTTTGCTTAAATCCTGTTATTGAAAAAAGTTCAATATCAGTCAGATAAATAGGATCGCTCATTTGTCCATCCTTTCTTTTTGCAGATTTCTCACATACTGAGAAAGCCAGGCTTTCGGCGTTGACTTTCTCATCTTATGCTCATTCAGAATTAATTTGAATTTCGGTGTATATTTATCGAGTATTGCCGTGACTGCTTTATCGTCGTATTTGTCAAGAGCTATTAGCTCGTGTAAGCATTCCTTTGCTATTTTGCGGCGTCCGTTTTCAAGAACTTGTTCGTTCATAGTTCGACGAGAGTTTCTTTCCAGTCGATATCTTCTAAATCGACAATGGCTACAATTTCATATTGAGATGATGGTAATTCAGAGAACCAATTGTCGTTAATTTGAGACGGCCTTTTGTTCCATGCTAATACAATTCCCTTGCTTTCTGTGACTATAAATTTAGTCCAGAATGGAACTGATAATTCAATGCCAAAATAGTTAGCCTTGATTGGCTTTATTAAGCTAATTAATTTCATGTGATTTTGTTTCCTTTAATGTTTTTGAGCCAGTTGACATTAGTTCATCTTTATCAACTGTTGTGAATATACAGCGAGGTTTGATGAATGGACGCCAAATTAAAAGCATCGACCCTTTTGTGTTACTCTTACCTTTTATATTCAGTTTTGATGGAATAAATGAAATCCTGCCGCCTGTTATGAGTCTAATTTCATCTACAGAGTTCATTGCTAATTTAAACCATCCCACCGATGTATCGGCTGGAACTAACATAACAACAGTCTGTAATTGCTCCCTGCATTGTTCAGCGGACCTTGTTACCCACGGGCCAATGTTAGAGTAGGGAGGGTTAATCCAAATTGCACCGTAGCTTATCCAATCACATTCGAGTGCATTATCTCGTTCCGTGAGATAATGAGCACATAGTGTATTTTGAATATTAGCGGCGGCATCTAAATAAAAACCAAATTCAGCATCCAGCGCTGTAAATATCTCAACCGGGGTTTGCCATTTATCGCGCAACTCTTTCGGTGTATTGCTTCCTCCGAAGTCTGCCATAATTAACCCTACTTTATTTTCAATGAAATTTCTGTTGCAACTTGATTTATTCTATCACTCATATCTTGCAGTGATTTAATATCATCTCGACGAATTTCTAATAAAATTAATTTCTTAATTAATTGTTCCAGTCTGGGATAATAACCGATTGTTTGTAATCTTTCTTGACCGATGTTTTTACCTTCCTTGTTTATTTTAATCTTATTAAGAATGAACTGATACTCATCTGATGTGATGACATATTTATCTAATCTTATTTCCATATTCACTCCAATTGTTCATAATTTCCTACCGCATTCGGGGCAATAACGAAAATAATATACAAGGCCGGGATGCGGAACTTCTTTACGCTTTGTATCAATATTGAATTTATCAATTACTTTATCGAACTTCCTTGTTTCCTCTTCCCACTCTGCTATTGATATTTTCCGAGTGCCGATCATCCCGGCAATGCAATTACATTCGTTATTGTTCATCATCAATTCTCTCTGTTATATATTCATCAAACCTACTGATTCCCCACACTATTGCATATAAACACCAAATGTAATGAAATGCATATCCCATTAAATCATTTTCCCAAAAATCAACAAAAATATCATGCTTATCATCATAATCTCTAATTGCTGATGCTGCATCATATTCATGATATGAGCATGAAATGATTTGTTCGATTGATTCTTTTATCTCTTCGAGCTCGTCATCAGAAATATCATCATTATCATCAATGAAATTATTAAATGCCTCATTAACAGCATCTTTAAATCTATCCGGTGACCATTCTTTGTATATTTCTTTGCAATATCCAGCACCGGCTTGTAATTTTTCTGCCCAGTAATACGGGTTTATAGAAAACTTACAGTTTGTGTCTCTGAAAAATCGAAACATATCTGTAACACGAGAGAATGTAAAACAACCCATGTCGCCCGATATGCATAGAAACCCCGGCCACGTTACTATATCAAAATAATATGCACTACTATTATTTCTGCTGAATCGAAAATGACGATATAAGCCATCATTATGTAACATTTCAATGCTATGTTCTTTTGTATCCTTCTTGAATCGCTCTAATATTTCTTCTATTTCCATGTTAATCACTCCAATAAGACAAACTTTCTTTAGCTGCATCGTGCGGATGAATATATTTCCAGTCTCCATCTTTATATGCTTCAATCTCGCATGCAGCGGCTTCTTTTGCTTCTGGTAAACTAGCGCCGCGATACACGAGCGTACTTATCATGTATCGCTTGAACATTCGTTTCCAGATAAAGTAAAAGTGATGGCATAAGTAGTCATTCATCTCTTTCTTTCTCAATAATATAGAAGTCATCATGTCCACATTTTGGACATATGCTAATTTTCACCCAAGAATTATCTGGGTCTTGTATATAAATGCGTTCGTGGTCATAATGAATATGCTTACATCTGTATTTTGCACATTTGTATTTATCGTTTTTCATTATTTACATCGTCACCTATAATTGCTGCAATATTTCCCTGCGACCACGACAGTGGCCCACAATTTCTAATTGCTATATTTAATATATCAAATGCGCGTTGTAGTTCAGCCGGCAATTCTCCGTCGTCCGGTAAGTCATTACGAAAATAATACTCTCCATCAATTTCATCTGGAAAATTCGGCTCACAAATAACAAGCTTTAATTCTTGCGGACTTACATTGTTTTCATCGCAATATTCTAATAAATCACATTCATTCCAGAGATATTGATCGGTATTAAAAATTACGATAGGTGTTTCCCAGTCCCATTCTTTGCGTTCCATTGCGTTAAATTCCTCGTTATTTTTTTCCTCACGACAGATGCTACAATAATCGTTTCTGCGAAATATTGGGTGTTCAGGATTATTTTTGCATTTGCGATGAGTAGAACCCGAATAACGTGCAGTGTGCTCATCATCGCCCCAAAAGCTACCATTCTTTGCAACCCAGCCGGTGACTGTTTTAATACTCGCAGCTTCTTCTGAGTCGTACATAATTATTTTTTCATTCATTTATTTATCTCCGTTGAGTAATCTTTCTACACATTTCTTTGCGTGACGTATACGCTCTCCAGCCATTTTTCGGGGCTGGAGAAAATCAGACATATAATTAATAATATTCTTGAATTGCATTAACCTTAATTTTCCTGATTTCAGCAATTAATTGGTACGGTGAACCAGTGTCATCTTCTTCTTTAATGCCGACTGCATAAGCTATAGCACTCAATCCCAAACACGATTCAACAAACATTCCTTTATATCTGTCACGTTCTTTACGAAGAGATTTCAATTTATCAGCAATCTCATTCAAAGTTAAATAATCGTCACAGCTTGCTACTCTTGCTAATTCGTGACATGCAGATATTAAAACTTCTGTGTTTTTAGTCATGATAATTACCTCTCTTAATAATCATATTTTCGCAAATTTCTTTTGCTCGATGACAAGTGTCAATATCGAACCAGCCGAAGTGACATTCACATTTATTAATTCCAAGTCGCTTTGCTAGCCATTTATACGCATCAGTGCGTGTTAGTTTTCCCGATTGCCATATTTCTTCAAAATATCGTTTACTGCTTAATCTTGCATTCCGAGTCGCTTTATCTGCCAAAGTTCCAAGTGGAATATCTGTGAACGGGTGCATGCCGACATACGCGCTACACGATGTGCAGATATATAGCCAAGGCCATTTGCTGTGGATTTTGCCGAATATCTTTTCATGATGAGCTATTGTTACGTGGCCGCAGCAATAATGACATCTCACGGGAATTGGAAGCGAGTCTTTAACCCGCTGAATTGCTTTATTGCATGGGTTCCACGGTGTTTTCTCCATAATAATCCTCCCGCCTCATAGCGGCTGGTTATTAATTAATGGGATGGGGTTAAAATAGGTCTAGCTGGAATATTTCACATGATTCAGAGCAAGAACCGGTATCAAATCGTTTAGCCGCTATCATCTCTTGATATAGATTTTCATAATCTGCATTTGAGTACATCTTAGCTATTCCATCTAACGACATATTGCCGCGATACATTATTTCTTTAGAAGTCTTCCTGTGACCATCGCGAACTTGCTTATCATTAATGCAACATTCCTCGAATATTATTTTCAAACCCGGTTCATCTTGACATGCCAAGCCAATTTTCTTAATGCTCTTTTTTATACAAAAAACACAGTTCCCCAAATGTTCGGGTATTAATAAGTCAAATGGCTGTTTCTTCCACCAATCTAAAACATCATGTTTATCAAAATCACTAATATCAGCCAAATAACTAACTCCATCCTTGCGAGTTAATCGTCGGGGTTCATCAGCGCGTATTCCGATCCACGTGTGATAGTTTTCTTTTCCGAAATTATCATTACAATAATCTCTGAACGGCCTCAATTTAAGTCTGTCAGTACAAAACGCACCACCGATGTATGGAGTTCCATATTTTTTCACCATGTCTTGAAATGGTTTTAATATCGGCATTCGCGTTTGAATATCTTTCGGTTCCCACACAGTATAACTGTTCGATGCGCCAAGTTCGGGGTTCATTTCAGCTTGCAATATTATTAGCGGAATATCCCAGAATTTTACGATATCTCTGATAAAACGATAGGTCAGTGGGTGTTCGCACCCAGTGTCCATAAACACATAGATGACATTTTTAATCTTACCGGCTTTCCTGTATTGCTCTATTAAATAGACAAGATAAGCTGACGTTCTGCCACCGGAGATGCTGATGACATTAAACATGATATTATCCTATATGTTGGTTAAATAGCAGTGCACAAGCCCGTTGCACTCAGCAATGAAAACATTGCATCCAATGTCGCGATATTCATTAAATTCAACGCTGTCAACAACAACACCGATACATCCTTTCGGAACTGGTTGGCCGTAAAATACACCCGTCGTATTTAAATTAAATATTTCGATACTGTGAATTTTCATAACTACCTCAAATATTATTTTTTTTCAGGATTTCCAAGAATAAATACGCTATGAGTAAAATCGCCGGGATTGACTTTATTTTTACTCTCTCGCTTGCGCTTTTTGACTTTCTTTTCTCTGTTGCTCTGACATTCAGTACAGCTACCATTAGACACGTATCTTAGCGTGTGCCCCCGCGGGCACGGATCGCCATTAAATTTTTCACCGTACACTAAATTATCCTTATTTAACTCATCTTCAAGAGACTTAAGATAATTGTTTTTATCCTCAGCAGCATTACATGCTGTAAAAGGATTTCTGGTTATTTTCCCTCCTGGAATTAACCACCCTTTATGAAAATTAGAATATGGACAATAAACCCTCCCAACTTGGATATCATCATGATTGTGTTTCATTTCCATTGATCGCCAAATTTGAAACCGATTTCATATAATGATTCGTCCATTTTTTCTATGAAATCGGGAACAAGGTCGTCGAATTGCTGCATGAAATCCTTATCACGCTCAACGACGACATAATGAATTCCTTCTCTTGTCATGCGTGGATCATAATTAGCGAAGTACCATTCATTTTTGCCAGTAACCCACATGCTGAATTGAATTTGTGACATATATTCAGATTTAATAGCATCAAAACCACCCAGTCTAAATTTCATAAATACGGCAGTAGTGAAGGGGCATTTAAGTTCAAGCCCCTGCCCATCACTGCAAATTCCATCCGGGGAGCATGCAGTTCTGAGTGATTCATCTTTGAATAAAATAGATGTTTCGATCACATTTACATCAGCTACAAATTCAAAAGTTGCTCTTGCTGATTCTTCGTAATTTTTTCCCCACGCCAATGCTTTTGCATTTACTTCCGGCGCACCGCCTGTACATATTTCACCGAGTAACGTATAGAAATATGTCAGCTTTGTGTCAGTCCATTTTGTGCCACTGCGCGGTTTTGATATCACTTTTCCGGCTTCCGATGCCGTTATTACTCCCAATCTTAACCTCTGCCAGTCATAACTTCCCTGTTCGGCTGTGAGTAAATTAATCCCAGTTTTGCTCATCACTAACTCATGACTGACCATTTTTAGCCGCCTTTTTTTTCAAAAAATCTAGTGCCTTTATTGCTTCTGATTCTGATATATCAGCAACGGCAATACATTCACGATTAAATATTTTTGAGCACAAGGGCAATAAATCGTCTCTCCATGTTTTACCCATCGACTCTAAGTACATATCAATATTTTCCTTTGTTGCTTGAGTCAGTTCGTCGGATTTCTGCCCTGGCAAACGACCGTCGATATCTTCGTCTGCTGTTGCTATTCCCAATGCTCCAGTCAGCGTATATCGTCGCAAATAAGTGATAGCTGATGCTGATTGCTGAATATTGTTTTTGCCGCCTGACGCATCAGGAGTTGATGACATTTCACACGACTCTTGATGCCCAGAGCGTTGGCTAACAATACATTTAACTGTTATCACTCCATTTTCCATTTTTTGTTCAAAGCGATACGAAAGTCCATGTTGTTGTAAATAGGGCTTTATCTGCTCTGAAATATCATCGAGTGATGCATATTTATATTTGGCTTTTCCGTTGCCAAAGTCAGCGCTTTTTAGTTTCTTAATTGTGGGGACCGCGCTCTGGAATGATGCCATCGCATCTAAAAATTCTTTTCTTGATTGCCCAGCTTCCCATTTTGTTTGTAGTTCCAAAAGTTTTTCTAGTTTATCAATATCAGCATTTGAAGATACCGCCATTTCAATTAATTTCATCGGGGCATTAGATACGTTCGCCACTTCGTTATATTCGCTGCGTACTAACTCTTGTGTCATCATTAAGTCTCCTTGTTAATTAAAGCCATCCGCTGGCATTATCTAATTCCCATTCCGCGGGGTCTTGTTCTTGACTCAATTCGAGATAACGCTCAATCATTGAAATCCTTTTCAATATTTCCGTTTGAGTGTCATATAAATATTCGTCAATAAAATCAGAGTCAGCTAATCCACTCAAATCATCATTGCTTAATATCATTCCACAAATCCGTGCGTCTATGATAACCCTTTTAAGCGAAGTTAAAGTTAATTCATTTCTTTTGCATTCGATTTTATATTCAATAATCTCCTTTTCTAAAGGATTGTTGAATAATATCTTTTCATAAGCTGATAATCTTTCATCAGCTATTTGACCACGAGTTTTCATATTATTTATCTCAAAAAAATTAAAATTAACGTCGCGAAGAGAATTAAACACGATGGATATAACATAGCGAAGAGCCACTCTTTAATCATCTTCATATGCCAATCTCAAGTATTGCATGGCTATAAACCACTCTATTTGACATTCTATTCTGAATGCCACCTTTGCTTTAGACTGAGCTAAATTGAAAAATTGTTTGTTTATTTTCATAATTAATAGATGATTTTTAAGTGAGATGTTTTGCCTGCTGCAATGGCTTTAATGCAGTTCATTGCGCATTCTTTCGTGATTCCGGCTTTAATTAACTCTTGCAGAGATTCATTGTTAATACGTTTACGATGATCAATGTCAGCCCGCCGCCGCATCTCTTCATCTTTCTGACGCTGAATTTTAGCCAGACGAGCTTGCTCAGCTGCTGCTGCTTTGCGTCGCTCTGCTTCAATTGCGGCTTGTTTCTCACGTTCAGCGTGTTCTAATGCTTCCAGTTTTTCACGCTCGGCACGTGCTGTAGCTGCTTTTGCTTCTTCCTCGCGTCGTGATGCTGCTTCGATTTCAGAGCGTGCTTTTTGCTCTGCATCAAGCCTGGCCTTTTCTGCTGCCTGCTGCTTAATTTCTTCTTCACGAGCAATGCGTAGACGTTCTTCAGCGGCTTTCTTTTCTGCCAAATCTCTATCAAATTTTTCATTCATTAACAGAGCAATTTCATGATCAGTTTCGATTTGCTTTGCCAGTTCCTGTGCTGCTATTCGTGCTTTTTCTTCACGAACAATGCGCTCTTGTTCGGCTTCCCAGTCAGTAAGCGGCTTACGAACTTCATCGCGTAGCTCATTGCATGCATCAACAAAGCGCTTAATTTCTTGTTCAGCGGGCTTTACTGCATTTTTGAGTCGCTTAAGGTATTCACGTCCCGGTTTTTCTATTGCTGTTTTGCTACGTGAAACCTGTGCAGCTAATGACGCAATTCTGTCACGGCCTTTTTTTGTTGTTAAATCAGGAACCTCATTTGCTGATTCTCGGATTTTATTTAAAAACTTATCAAGCCCATTTTCAACATAAAGAGTTGGAGCCTGTTCTGGTTTTATATCAATAACAACCAATTCATTTTTATCTGACATATTTTATTACCTCTGTTATTTTCATGATATATCTCCGCGCCATCCACTGGCGTCATAACTCCGTATGTATTAAAACTCACCTCTACTTATTTTAATTAATGCATCACAATGTTGCTGAGCAGCTTCTTTTGTTAAATGAATCTGACCTCTTTTTAATAAACGCATATCAGTGTCACCGGCATCCCAGTGATATATATAACAATCCCAATCAGCCACCCAGTACCCCGCACCTGTTTTTAATTCATAATCAACAGGCTTCGGAAAACTGACTTTTCCGACTGTTATCATCTCGGGCTTGCGGCGATATTCATAAAAATCGATCCATTTTGGATTAGAACCGCATTTTAGCCATCCATCACCTTTTTGCCTCCATTCATATAGCTCCCAAGGTTTATCAGTCTTCGAAGCATCTATCGCATATTCCATCATTAACTCAGCGTGCACGTGTCTTTTATTGTCTGACATTGTTTAATCCTCGCCTTTAGATATACCAATCATTTTGTTTAAGTCTTCAACTTTTACTGACAGTGAAGTGTTTATACTTCTGATTTCCTCAGATGGAATTAAATCTTTCGCTTCCTGCCAGACTTCAATAAGTCGCTTTGTTGTAGTGACTGAATTTAAAATAGCGTAAACGTTATTTTTTATTTCCTCTTTCTTATTGTTTAGCTCACTGACTTTTTTTTCTATCTTCGTAAATCGAACAGAGAGTTCATTGTCCGCTGGAAAACGACAATGTTTCCGCTCAGGTGTTATTAACTTAATGTCTTTTCCCAATTCATCTTTGCCGTAAGGTAATCTTCCCGACTGTAACCCACCAAACGCCGCACATATCCCGTAATCTGTTGCCTTATAAATATGAATATCGCTGTCAATATTAACTTGAAACTCTTTAATAGCTTCAAGTGCCTTATCATATATGAGATTGTAATGTTTGGATTTTTCTTCTCCGCCCAACGCCGCAATTCGGACGTCTTTTGCGAGTTGGTACTTTTCTTGCCCCAATTGTACATATGATTCAGAAATCCCGGCTAATGACAACGCATTATTGACTATTTCTTTCTTTAAATCTTTTGTTAATTTCTTTGACATTGTTTAATCCTCATGTTTAATTAATAAGTAGCTTCCCTGCCTAAGTTTCCATATTTTCCCAAGTGTGGCTAAATTCACGCAATCAGTCCTGAAATTATTTTTTCAGAAATTTGTTTTGCTTCATTTAACTTATTCAATCTATCAGTTAGCTCTATTTTTTTACTGTTTAGAGCATCAATGAGAAATTTATCGTCGGCGGGAGCATTGACACCTAAATCACCAGCCACAGCTATACACAATACATTCGCTTTGCTGTAAAGAAGCACACGTTCTATTCGTTCAATATACCTCTTTGCATCACGTATTTCATTTAATAACTTATCGAGTTCCACTTTTATTCTCCTGTAGTTAACTCACCACAGCCCACACGGAAATGAGCTGTAATTAGTTAATTGAAATAAACTTCAATTCGGCATATCTGGCATACTGTTAATTCATTTTCAATAACGCATTGCTCTGCTTCTTCCATCGAGTTAAAGGAATGAGCAAATTTGATATCCTCAGTTTGTTCGCCTTCGTACTCTACATATTTCCCAGCGACAACATAAAATGATTTTTTCATAATTAATGCCTCATATTTATCTGACTGAATAGAGCCAGGTGTTTGGCAGGCATCTGTTATCAACACTTGCATATACTTTCGTCTCTTGTACTGAAAGAACTTTCTTAACACGATCGCGCCTTGTAACTGGTTTAACTTCGTATTCAGCGCGTTTTCTATCCCAAAATTGGATTTGTTTAGCTAATCTGCGATTCTTCGCGTTATCTTTTTTAGGAATAACTTTAATTGACGGTTGTTTTTCAACTAATCCTCTTAATGTGAGGATTTTGTTATTGTCATCCATATTTTTTCCTCCTAAGTAAGTTTTAGCTGTGGGCTTCCACACCAAAACATACTCAATGAGTTGCTCTAACATTGATTCAGAGCGATTAATCGTCATATTGTTAAAGAGCGGTACTGCTTGGTATTACTGTTTCCTTGTCTGTGTGCTTTTGATGAATTAAATATATGCGCAATACGCAAATGCGTCAAGCGCATATTTGCGGTTGTTTTATTGTTGTTGTTCATCATTTTGTTTTTAAAGCAAATTTACTTAAAAAATTTGTTGGGAAGTGTCTGAAGGTGTAATTCAACTTAGGTTTTAAAACAGAAATTGGGAGGATTGGCAATGAAAACCCAGCATATGAGCTGGGTAATGGTTATTTTTTTGAGGGTTTTTTTTTGTTTTTGGAGCTGGTATCTTTGGAATTTTCATATCTTCCATAGATGAACACCCCAGCCAGTGAAGCTAGCACTGTGGTCATCAATGTGTTGGCATACCCTGATTCGCCTCTATATATCATGTAAACAGCTACGCCAGATATGATTAAGACGCAGAGAAGTGCAAATATTTGCCCGATCCTGTCTTTCCAAATGTCACCAGAGAGTGATTTTCGTCCTTGTTCTTGTCGAAAATGTTGAGCACTTCTTGCCATGTCGACAATTTCTTTTGCTAACCCTGGATATATCTGATCATATTTAGACAATTCATCAGCATCAGGTAGTGGACCGGAACGAAGGGTGGTAACTTGCATTATCATTCCAATTCCTTCGGGCCGTAATGCAAGTTTCTGTAAAACTTCTGGGTTTTTTATTACCTCATTAACCAGTAATTCAGTTTTACTGTCTTTGGCGTCACTAGATGATGGTGTTGACTGATTAATAATTTGGTCTGGTTTCTTCGTGCTTGGCGATCTTCTTTTGTGCATTGTCTTTCATTGAGTCCTTGATGTAGCTTCCAACAGAACTCCAATCATTTCTGATTAATTCTGTGTCTGTTGGTAAATCTCTGTATTCGCTATAGTTGCTTGAGGGATTGATATCAAGAATAGAGCCCATAGAGCGAAGAAAACGTTTAGTTGCTTTTTTCATATGGATTGCCTCGGTAGTAAAGTAAATTTACCATTAGTGTAATTATATACCACATTCAAAACATGGGGTATAGATGTGTAGTTGCGTTCTATCCATGCCGCCTTATTTGCTGTGATTGACTAACAAGTACTTTACCTTCGATATGCAGCATTTTACATTCATCCTTTGTGATTGACCACGTTTCATATCTGTCATTATCAGATATCACTTTTAGTTCAAATTTAACTTTTTGAAGGCGTTTTACATACAAATCTCCGTTAAAATAAAAAACGTATATTCCATCACCATCAAAAAATGTGACGTTAGTATCAACGAATATCAGATCACCTGATTCGATTGTACCCTCCATTGAATCCCCACGAACGTTGATTAGCGCTACGGCTCCTTCTGGCCTGCCACCGAATATCGTATTCGCATATCGAGCGGTATATTCAATAGATCTAATTACCTCAATAACATCATTAATTGCACTACCGAAGCCAGCACTAGCAGAAACATCAAGTACATCAACTTTATACATACCGCTCTCCTTAGAGTCAGTTTGTGAATTGGGACTGACTTTATTTACAGTACCCAAAACGTCATTTGATGAAAAGAGTTCAGCAACTGGAACAGATAGTGCTTCAGCGATCTTATTTAGTATTGAATCACTGTAACCTTGTTTTCCCCTCTCAAGGCGAGACAAGTTTCCGACATCGCTGTCTATAGCTGTCGCCAGATCAAGGAGTGTCATTTTCTTCGCTTGGCGAAGTTTTCTTATTTTTTCACCTATTTTCATAAGCCTATTACATTCTAGTAATGCGTTTCGCGCAAAGCGTATTGCGCATATTTTTTGCGTGGTGTAATATGCGCAATACGCATTTAAAAGGAGGTAAATATGAAAACACCACTTCGAAAGATACGCATAGAAAAAGGATTAACTATTTCCGAAGTTTCCAAGGCAACAAGCGTTGATATTGGAAACTTAAGCAGGATTGAGCGAGGGATACAAAGTCCTTCACTTGATACCGCCGAGAAGTTATCTCGTTACTTCAAGGGTGAGATCAATGAAATGCAAATTCTTTACCCAAAAAGATATATGACTGATGCGATTCACATAGTGCAACAGTATTAATAATACAAACAATCAAGTTTAGCTCGCATGCTCTTTAACAATCCGCCCCCTACGCTAAAAAGTGTAGATCCCTGTGTAAGCAATAGGGATTCCTCGTTAATCGGGGAGCGTAGCCCTTGGGCTATTAACTTTATTTTATTTAGGAAATTTAACAGATGAATATCGCAATGGAACGCAAGTTTCGAGAAATGGAAAGTAAATTGATTAAAAAACTGGTGCTAAAAGGTGCAAGGAATGTCGCTGAAACTGTTGGGATACATGAATCTCAAATTGCACGCTGGCAACGACCGCAGCGAATTGATGACATTAGTTTCATTGAGAAAATGGCTCGTTTCTTAGTTGCAATTGAGTATGACGCGAAAGATGAATCAGTTGTGATCACAGGAGAGGATGCCAGGGCGCTATTAGCTGCTTTAGAGCATATCAGAGAACCGAAAGAAAAAGCCCCGGCTGCTGTAACAGGCGAGGCGTCTAATCAGATCGAATCTGAAATGTAAATCAACAGGGGATAGGCGCCCCCCTTATTAACCACTAACACAGGTAAATATCATGTCAAAGAAGCAGCGATTTTACAAGAAAAATCAAGCTGAAAAGGAGGTCACATGAACACAGCGGAGGTAATTAATTTTCCCGCACCCCAGCGCAGGGAGGTTGTTAAAGTGGCTGATGTTGAAGATGGCTATACACGTATTGCTAATGAACTTTATGAAGAGTTGATTGGGGCGAATCTTACGCGGAATCAAGCAAAAGTAGCTCATGCCGTTTGCCGAAAAACTTACGGCTTCAACAAGAAGATGGATCGGATTGCTGACAGCCAAATAGCTGAGTTAACTCGACTGCCAAGGCAGAAAGTAAACAAGGCTAAAAATGAACTTATCGCTATGAAAGTATTAATAAAAGAGGGGCAGTTAATCGGACCGAATAAGAATCTTTCTGAGTGGGAAATTCCAGAGTGTCACCAAAATAGTGTCATTGTCACCAAAGCAGTGACAAAAAGTGTCACTAAAACCGTGACAGCCCTGTCACCAAAAAAGGGACAGACAAAAGACACTATTACAAAAGACAAAAAAGACAATGATAACCCTATAGTCCCTTTGCCAAAAAAAACAAAGTCTAAATTCGATCCGACAACGATTGAAATTCCTGAATGGCTAAATTCTGAGTCATGGGCTGAATGGGTGAGTTATCGCCAGCAATCTGGCAAGCAGATTAAAACCCAGATCACGGTTACTAAAGCGCTTAATTTCCTGAAAGAATGTTTTGATGAGGGGCATGATCCAGCTGACGTGATTAACACAAGCATAGCAAACGGGTGGCAAGGGCTATTCAAGCCAAAATATCCGCCGCGTGCTAAGCAGAGCCTGGATTTTAATAATACAGACTGGGTAGACGGGCTAACGATATGAGAAATCTTGCTAGAGTGGTACAGAATCGGGATAGCAGAGCTTTGCAGGCTATGGCCGGATCTCAAAAACCACAACAGGGAACACAAGTCACAAAACAAGCTGCTGAAATTTTCAATGAGTTATTTCGCCAGCTAAAGGGCGCTTTTCCGGCTCTGATGGCAAATATCAAAACACAGGACGATTTTAACGAACTGCGGCGGCAGTGGGTTCTCGCTTTTGCTGAAAATGGCATCAGAACCGTTGAACATGTCAATGCAGGAATGAAGATCGCCCGTCAGCAAGATACACCATTTATGCCGTCGCCAGGTCAGTTTGTATCTTGGTGCAAGCAAGGCGGTATCAAGAACGCTGGTTTGCCGGATGAGTCAGAACTATATGACATGATCATGGACTATAGCGCAAAGCGTGGATTGTACAGTTCTGCTGAGAATTACCCGTGGCAGTCAAATGCCTGCTACTGGATTGTTACTAAATTGTACTCGCAGATGCGCGGTCTTAATCTCACAGAGTCAGAGTTGCGTAAGCGTTGCAGCAAAGAGCTTATTGCTATGTCGCGGAGAATGGAATCAGGGGAGCAAATACCTGCGCCAGTTAAGCAGATCCCTAAATTACACATTACGAGCAGCAAGGAGCGGGCATTAAATCATCTCGCTGAAATTAGACAGAAATTCAATTTAAACTCACACAGTAAGGACTTTTGATATGACAGAGAAACTTAAGCCGTGCCCATTTTGCGGCGGTGAAGCCGCAAAATTATGCACTTCATGGAAGTTGGTAATTGTGTTTTGTACTACATGCAAAAACCAAACTGCCATATTTTTTTCTCAATCTGATGCTATTCAAGCATGGAATAAGAGAGTCAATAACAATGAATAATCATAGCTATCCGGTAGACGTCAGCGTGTATTATTACCGTAATCGGTGGGTGCTAAAAATATCGGTGGACTGGGATGATGATATTTTCTTATTTCCAGCTAAACCCACAAAACGTCAGATCCGTAAATTCAAGAAGAATACTGTTAAATGGTTGAAACAAGGACTGATAGAAATGAATAACGGGGGCTAGATGGAAGCTGATTTTTGTTTTCACGAATCGAATAAATCCCAAGCGTGGGAAATATTAAAAGAAACACTCCAAACAAAACAACCGCACCGCATTATTATTAAGCCGTGGAAAGATATTCGCTCAATTCCACAAAATAACACTTTTCATTTGTGGTGCGGTGAAATAAGCCGTTATTTAAATAAGAATAACGCTAAATTAACGCCGGAGGATGTTAAAGACGCACTTAAACATACATTTTTGGGTTATGAAGTCATAGAGGCTATTGATCTCACTACTCAGCTGACAGAGCGCGTCAGAACGCTGAGAAAGACGTCAAAATTAGACACGGGTGAAATGTTCTATTTTATGGCGCAAGTTGAAAAGTGGGCTTTTGACATTGGTTGCTTAGTGACTATTCCAAATAATTCTCAATATATGAAATTAAAACAGGAGCAAGATAAATGATAGCAGGTAATAAACATTGGTGTAACTTCTGTGGTAAATCACAAGATGAAGTTAATCATTTAGTCTCAAGAATGAATAACAGTGATATTTGTAATGAGTGTATTATCCAATGCGTTAATGTATTAATCAATAGAAAGTCGGATGAAGTAAATGAGTCAACAAACATCACAGACTCAGCGAGTCATCAATAATCTAATCTATAAAGTCCCATAAAATAAAAAATCAAAGCCAGTTCCCACCGAATCAGAAATTAAAACGTTTGATTACGTTCATGAACTATTACGTGCAAAGTGGGACAGACGGAGAAATAGAAATGAAAAATAAATACAGTGAATTGTCAGATTTTGAAATTAATAAATTAGTATTGATTAAGCAATACAAAGAAAGCTTTGCGGAAATTATTAATATTCGACAGCGTAATCATGCGTTTCGTGTATTTCATCGTCAGGTAATGGCTGATATTAAATTTCAATATGAATCTGATTTTTCGAAAATCGGACCGTTTGAATATTGCAATGATTGCGCTGATGCAATGCCAATTGTTATTAAGAATAAAATCAGCCTGGTTTATGTAAATGATTTTTGGTCAGCGCGTCAGTATCATAATGCGTGCATTGAAGTTAACGATAAGAATCCACTGAGAGCAGCAATGATTGTATTTCTGATGATGAGTGAATAATTATGAAAAAGCCGGTGAGGAGAAAGTGTAAAATATGCTGCGAATGGTTTATGCCAAAGTTCAATAATATATATTGGTGCAACCCGGAGCATGGCGATGAATTAGCAATCAGAAAAAGAAACAGGGACCGGGAAAAATTAGAGCGGGAACTTAAAAAGAAACAGCAACAAGAGTTAGCAGAGAAGAAAGATAAACTTAAAGTCCGTAAGTTAGCAGTAAAACCATTGTCATATTTCAAAAATCAGGCACAGCAAGCGTTTAATGCGTTTATCAGGGAAAGAGATAGAGACCTTCCGTGTATTAGCTGCGGGCGATTTCATGATGGGCAATATCACGCAGGGCACTATCTAACAATTAAGGCTCATCCCGAGCTGAGATTTAACGAGGATAATGCTCATAAGCAATGCGCCCCATGCAATAATCACTTATCGGGAAATATCATTAATTATAAACCGGGTCTGATTGAGAAAATTGGGCAAGAGCGATTTGATAAATTGATGTCTCATCATGCTTTGCAGAAATGTAAACGTGATGATTACGAGCAGATCCGGGATTATTACAAAGATAAATTCAAGAGATTAAGCAATGACAATCTTCACTGATATTGAAGCAGCAATAGAAGAAGCCAGATTTTTACGACATGAAACAAAGCATCATCATGTTGTTACTCAAAAACGAAATGGAACTCTCGTAGTTAGACAAGAAGTCGGAATAAATAAAGAGAGTCGTCTGCGTAAAGCATATAGCACTCGTTACGATTGTCGTATAGCAACAGTATTGAAATAGCCGGAGAAATATATGCGTGATATTCAATTGGTGTTGGAGCGTTGGGGATCATGGGCGGCAAATGATAACAGTGACGTTGATTGGTCGCATATTGCTGCTGGGTTCAAAGGATTAATTCCAAACAAAATTGGGTCGCGGCCACAGTGCTGTGATGATGATGGTCTCGCGGTGGATGCGGCAATGAGAAGGTTAAAAGATTATAACCCTTATTATTTTCAGCTTATTGTTATGTATTACGTGAGAAGAATGCCATTCAGAATAATGGGTTCAAGGCTTGGTATTTCACATAATCAAGTCGCTAAGCGATTACAGGCGGCGGAGGGATTTATTGAGGGCTGTTTGGCAATAGCCAATATTAAATTAGAAATAGATAAAGTAACTCAAAAAGAAAATATCTATCATTTTGCATAAATAAGGGTTGTGTAATTACAAAAGTCACTATATTGTGATAAGAGTGATAGCTATGTCACACAACTTATCGAATTAACAAGCCTCGTTTCCGCGGGGTTTTTTCATATATAGGGCTACGCATTGCGTGGCTTTTTTTTGTTGCGGTGTAAGGAATTAGTTTAGCTCTTTTTCTTCTAATTCAGCTTTTTGAAGATTACTAGATGATTCAATCTGCATATTTTGGAAGTCTAGCTCTTTAATATCTAAATCTTCCAATTTTTTATTCAGTAATTTTTTATGTTCCTCTGATGGTGAATTATTAATCATTTTTTTCAAAGCAGTCCTTTGCTTTTTTACTGATATTTTAAACATCATCGCCGGAAGACTTGGCACGTTAATTAAGACCAATAACAGAATTATTACGTGCGCGATACCCACGGATATTCCTGGCAAGAAAGGAAGAAGACTATCTAAAGTGACTAGATATGCTTTAATTAACTTACTAAGTATATGGTTGATTATTGGAATCAACCAAGCTTGCATCAACAGGTACTTAGAACCACCAATCAATTGGAGTGTTCCTTGTTTTGAGTATTTTTCTTTATCTCACTAAGTGTTGCGGCAAGCTGCTCTGCATCCTCTTCTCTGAGAGATATTTTTTTGGAATGTTTAGTTCCATTCCTGTCAGTGTAAATTACATTCACATATTTACTTGGGAAAAAAAATGCCAGCAGGTAATACACCCCAAATCTTGCGAATTGGAATGAGATCACCAGTACTGTTATTAATATCATGATATTCATGAACATGTTGGCATCTTCTTCTCTATGTGATTACACAATTTTTCTGTCGTTTGCGGCTCGATGGCGCATAACCTGTTCAATTGAGTATCTTGGATTACCCACCAGAACACCATCGGTTTTGGTCTGAGTTTTAGTATACTTCACTTGGAATAAATCATCTTTGCTGAACGATGCTTTATTCAGGTTTATCCTTTCAATGAAAGCAGCATCATTCATTGAAATCGAAACCTCTTCCCCATCGTGGAACATCATTTTCCAACCGGTTTTCTTGGTGAAATTAACACTGGTTATGTGGACTTCACTGGTATGAGTTTCTGAGTCTTTCTCAGATTTGATAGGAGAACGGCTAAGTTGAAAAACATTTTTTTCCGTTTTCTCTATAGTCTCAAGTGGCAAGTCGTCCTTTATGAATGTCACGCTGGATATTTCGTCATCAGTCAAAGGAGCGTATACGATATCATTCACTCCTCTCATAACGATGTCTGATGATATGAGTTTTTTAACGGTCTCTGTGCACTCAATCTTTTCGTTATCTTTTGTTATCAAAGAATAAGTATCTGTATCCGCATCATATTCGCTGTCAGCAACTTTACGGCCTTTAAGCCACTTGATTACCCCAAACAAACTACCGATGGTTGCACCTGTGGCGGCTGTTTTTGTCAATCCAATGACATCAAGCACATCAACATTTGACATGTCTTGGGCAATGGAAAGCAGTAATTCAAACGATCCTTCTTTATGTGCTCTGACATCTATGTGAATCTCTGATGATTCGCCATTGATTATTTTGTTGGATTGCTCGATTAAATCGCATAAAGACACCATTGATGTCCCCAGTAATCGAGCGTCAATTTGGTGATTTAATGGGCCATTTTCAGTGTCACCGTCATATTTTATTCCAAAATTTATAACGTTTAATTCTTCCTGCTCCATGACTATGTCTCATAAAAAAATATTAATAGGCCACTAAAAATATACTATAGATGAATGAATGTCATGTGAATGAATTCGTACTGATATACAAATCACAGTGTACATATCGAGGCTTTTTACTGGCAACAACAAGAGCATTGGAGCGTGACAGACTCGGCCGAACGCATCGCTCACATAGGCAGGACCACAGTTTAAATTCAAAAACCACGTGGGATAACACCCGCTAAACATTACACATTGCGTATCCGCCGTCGCCAGTTCGGGGCGGCATCCTATTAACTCATTCACGGGGCGAACATAGCTCACCCCCACGGACGCCCATTTTATGGGGGTGGAAATGAAACTCATGGACAAGCAGCCTGATATATGGATGCAGCTATGGTTATGGCTGTTATCAGTCAAAGAGCAAGGTTTAGGCGCGGCACTGGCTGCAACAATGGCATATCTCAGAGGCCGATATAACGGCGGTAAATTTTGGAAGACAATGATTGATGCGCTGATGTGTGCACTTATCGCATGGTTCATTCGTGACTTACTCGTCTTCTTAAATCTGAGTACCGACTTAGCATATATCGGCAGCGTCATTATTGGTTATCTGGGCACTGATTTTTTCGGCCAGTTGATGCGTGGGACTTTGAATCGTAAAGCGGGGGTATCAGATGCAAATCAGTGAAAAGGGTTTAAAAGCACTCAAAATCTACGAAGGGTGCAGTCTGATGGCGTATCGCTGTCCCGCGGGTGTCTGGACAATTGGCTATGGTCATACATTGGAAGTAGAGCCAGGTGATGTAATCACAGATGAGCAAGCTACTCAGTTCTTGCTTGATGACTTAGCCCCGGTTTACATCACTTTGGAAAACTCAGCCAAAGTGCCACTGACTCAGGGCCAATTTGATGCTCTGTGTTCATTTATCTTCAACTGTGGTGTCAGTGCTTTCGTTCGTTCTACGTTGCTGAAAAAGCTTAACGCGGGTGACTACAAAGGGGCAGCAAATGAGTTTATGAGATGGAATCAGGCTGGTGGGCACGTCTTACCCGGTCTTGATGCGCGACGGGCATCTGAAAAATTGATGTTTTTATCATGAAATTCAACCAAGTTATAAGGAATTGAGTGATGAGCATTATTCAGATTCTGGTTCCGGTAATTTATTTTGTCGTTGTGATTGCGGCATTGATTATTTTTACATTGATAGAAAAACAATCTAATTACCCGGCGGAATTTGGGTTAATTATGTTTATGTCAATCATATGGCCGCTATGGGTTATTTTGATGCCAATTGTTGTTGGATTCGTTTTTTTTAACGAGAAATACAATCAATTTGTTGGCAGGCGGTCATGAAATTCAACGCTCATTACTACACGATACTCGCATTAATCGTTATCTCTCTGACAGCGTATTACTATCACTCTGAGTTACAGAGAGAGCAACGAATTACAAAGCAGCAGCAATCAGAAATTCAGCAACTCACAGACACTATCAACTATCAGAACTCTCACATCACGATGTTGAACGAGCTTGATGTGAAACATACAAAAGAGCTTGCTCATGCCAAATCTGAAATTGATGCTCTTCGTGATGATGTTGCCGCTGGCCGCCTCCGGTTGCGTATCGCGGCAACCTGTAATCAAAGTGAAACCGGTTCCTCCTCCCGCCTGGGCGATGCAGGAACCCCACGATTTAACCCGGCAGCTGAACAAGATTATTTCGCTCTCCGAAGAATGATTGTTGAGAACGAAAAGCAAACTAAATACTTGCAGGAGTACATCAAAACTCAGTGTCAGTAACAGCCTCGTTTAATTCGGGGCTTTTTATTATCTAGCGCATTCACACGCGCATCTATTTCTAAACGCAGAGCCTTACAGAAAGCGAACCTGAGAAAAACGTTAAATGGTATTTCTGCGGGCGGTATTTCTGTGTGAACAGGTTCGTCTTTCTATAGGGTAATACCATGAGCACATCATTAACTTTCAAAAATCACACTATTGTCCCGTTCGATAATCATGACGGGAAAACCTGGTTCACGAGTAAGCATCTTGCAGAGTTGCTTGAATATAAAAATGAGAAGTCTGTAACTAACCTTTTTAACTCAAATAAAGATGAGTTCACTAGCGATATGACAATGGTCACTGAATCAATGACCATTGGAATAAACAATAGCTTACGTAAGAAGAAGGTCAGAATTTTCTCTATCAGAGGCTCTCATTTACTTGGCATGTTGGCAGATACAGAAGCCGCCAAGCAACTTCGTCGGTGGTTACTTGATTTGGCAGACAAGGAGAGTCAGACAGATCTCTCTTTGATGGACATGGAAAGCTTAAAGTCACTGACACTTAGTGAGATGCAGAATCGAGTAGTTGCCGCTGATAAGTGGTCTTATAGCAACTTTGGTAGACCCGGTAGTGAAATGATGAATCTTCGTAAGCGTCATCTAAAGAAACTACGCAAGGCCAGGCAAACCATTCTGGAATTATCGCAGCTTACGTTGCCCGGCTTTGATGACTTCTCTGGCGGAGAGCCGCAAACATGAATCATGAGCAATTCATAGCGAATAACATACAGGCCGAGTTAGTTAAGCTCGGCTTTTCTTCATCTATTTCAGGAATGGCAAGTGACAAAGCACTCGATCACTATCGAAGAGCTTCATCAGCGAGTCGTAAGGGCAAGATGTACGATGACTGTCTTCATATAGCCAGGGCGTGGGCGAGTAAATACAGTTCAGTCAGGCCATCCCCAAAGTGAGGACCTCGGAGAAATCAATGAGATGTCTATCAGAAACAGGAAAAATCAAATGTTCAGATATAATTTAAAGCAGGCTGTCAAAATCAACATCAGCGGTGAAGTGGGTGAAGTCAAAGGCCGGGCAGAATATATAAATAACCTCAATGACTATTTGATTAGTTATAGGGCTTCAAATGGTTGCGCATCTGAGAAATGGTTCGATGAAAGTGAGATTTCATCAGCAGATGAAGAGTAGTCATTCATTCAGAGCATTCTGCTGACAGAGTGCTCGATAGTAGTGATTCAATCCGAGACGGTATTTAAAATGCCGGGGATTTATCAGACTGAAAAGTAGAAAGTTCTGATTACAACTGTTTCCGGTTTAGCGAGGGTTTAAAATGAAATTTGAAGACTTAACAATCGATTCACAAGTCGCAGCACGTGAAGTATTAGCGGATATGCTGAGAATGAAATATCAACAATTATCTGATTTACCGGATGGTACAGCGAGGTTTTTAGGCCACCGTGTGAGAGATTCATTTGTGGCCTTGGAAAGCGAAGAGCCTCCGGTAGAAAGTGATTCAGACTGCGCAGATGCTGATTAGGTCTTTTTCAGTCCTTCCCATGTTCTACCCTTAGACTCAGTTACCAATACTGATGGATTCTTTTTTATTGATTTAGCCACCCCATACGCTAAATCTAAAACATCACCACGTTTTTTTGTGCTGGAACTGTAATCATACTCAGCATCAGGTAATTTATAAGCAACTCCATTATTAGAGGCGATCGTCTTGCTAAATCCTTTAGCTTCCATCTTTTTATGAAGTAAATCATAGTCATCAGAATCGGCATTATGAAGTTCTATACGGACAGTGAAATCTGCCATTTTGGTTACTCCTCATTTGACTGTGGAATGATCAACATATCAATTTTTCTTGACTGTGGAAAGCGAGAAACCCGCGCCGCCTGAGTGGGTTAACAAAGCAGGCATATAATCAGATAACCGGTCGCCCAGTGCGGCCTTTTTTATTTTGAGGAAATAGCACGATGACAACAGATGAACAAACAATACTGATGTTTCGAGGGTTAATTGCTTCATTGCCAGAGCAGCAACAGGAAAACTGTCGTGCTTGTGAAAAGGTAATGCATAAAATGTTGGCTGATTACCCGGATGGAGAGGCCCTTCTTGCAATTGGGTTGATTGGTGTTGAGTTACAGATATCTTAGAATATTAAGGTTGGTCTGATGGCAGGATTAAAAGAGCTGTCTAATAAACTGACTCAAATAAAGAAGCAAATTCCATTTGCCACAGCGCAAGCATTAACAAAAGTTGCCCGGCAGATTGAACAAGCTGAAAAGAAAGCGATAGAGCGTAAGCTGGATAATCCCACTCCTTTTACTATTAACTCAGTTCGTTCTGTGGGTGCGCGCAAAAACAATCTGAAAGCTAAAGTTTTTGTTATGAAAACCGCCGCTGGTTACTTAGAGCCGTTTGAAGTTGGTGGTGTGCATAAGCTCAACGGCAATGCTCTATTAAACCCAAAGGATATTAAGTTAAATAAATACGGCAATTTACCCCGCAATAAGCTCCAACAGTTAAAGGCCAAGCCCGATGTATTTATCGGTGAAGTAACAACCCGATATGGTAATAACGTTAATGGCGTATGGCAGCGCAAAAAGGCCAAGAAAGTTAAAAAAGGTAAGAAGCGGTTAAAGCGTTCTCCGAACGGTACTCGTCGAGATAGAGCAAAGCAAAGACCGCCGAAGCTATTAATCCGGTTCGGTGATGCATTACCTGTTGCACCTGTCTTGGGTTATCAGGAACGTGCTATGAAAATGGCAGATGCATTAATGCCACAAGCTATGAGCCAGGCTCTAGATGAAGCTATTAAAACAGCTAAGTGAGGTTGTAATGAAGTATGAATTGATTCCAACAGTAACACTACCCACGCAAGAATAAGAGGTGACAAATGATATCAAGAGAACAGTCTGAAAAAGCCATCATCGATGCTTTTAAAGAATTTAAAGATAAGCTGAGAGATAACATAATTGTTAGGGTTTATAAGAAGGATGATCATCTAGTTATCGAATCAAGTCTCTATGTGCCTTGGTGTACTGATGAAAATTATCTAAAGCTGGCTCAACCAATAGATAGAGTCAGTCATTACGACTGCGATATAAGCCCTGCCAAACAGCTTGTTTTAATCTATGAAAATATTACGAATGAGCAAAAGGAAAACCTCTTGTCGAGTGTCGATTATTACCTTAAATCTGGCTGTCACAATCATCAGCTAATGCAATCCATGTTCACTTAAAGAGGGGGAGTGATATGAAAAGTCAAATGCAGCTAGCACAAGAAGCTATCGCTCGTCTGAAATCGATGAGTAAGCAGGAGCTAATATCTGAGCTAGTGGATGCTGGAATTGCCGATAGACACAGCGATATGGTGTCTTCTGTCATCAAAGAGTCATCTAGGTAAGTGATAATAATTCTCATTTTATTTGAATGGGTCCTTCCCAGCGCCTTTATATATCACGGGCATTGCGCGCCCCGATGTTTCACTAGCTATGAGATTTTGAAATTCAGGTAACAGGTAACACCGAGGTAACAGATGAATCAGTCAGAATTTGCCAAATTACACGGCGTCAGCCGCAAGACGGTTACCCAATGGAAAGCCCGTGGCTGGCTGGTTACGGATGGTGACGACATTAATGTTGAGGCATCAAATACCAACATTGCGCGTTACCGGAAAAGTGTTACCCGACCGGAAAAAAAAGCAGCAGGTAACAAACAGGGTAACAAGTCAGGTAACAGATCTCAGGGTAACAAACCTGACAGCGGACGTACTGAGTCGCCGACAAAAATCGTCGAGCGGATGATCGCTGAAAAGGGCGCAACGATGACATTCGATGAGGCCCGGACGTTAAAAGAAAACTTTCTCGCGTTGCTCACTCAATTAGAGTACGAAATTAAATCCGGTCAGGTGCTGCCGTATAAAGACATGATTGAAGCTGTTGGACAAGAGTACTCAAGAATGCGTACTCGCTTAATCGCTATTGCTCCCGAACACGGCCCGCGCTTACGTGTATTGGCCTCTACCACTAATGATACGGAATTTGTACAAGCGTTACAGGAGGTGGTTTACGAGGCGATGGAGGAATTAAGCCTTGATGAGAATAACAACAGAGGAGAAAACTAACGCCTCCGCCTGGCAAAATTTCACACAAGAATTATATGAGCGCCGTTCTGATATCCGGCCTCCCGAACCGCTTTCATTAAGCGCATGGGCGAATAAATACGCTGTACTGTCAAAAGAGAATGCGGCTCAAACGGGCAAATTTCGTTCGTTTAAATATCAGGACGGCATGATGGATGCCATTACCGATCCTCGCGTGACGCAGGTCTCTGTGATGAAATCCGCCCGTGTGGGCTACACTAAGATTCTGGATCACGTTGTGGGCTATTACTTGTCACATGACCCGTCCCCTATTTTGGTGGTGCAGCCCCGCGTGGAAGATGCGGAAGACTACAGTAAGACCGAAATCGCCCCAATGTTACGGGATACCCCGGCATTGAAGGAGATAGCCGGTGAAGCGAAAGCCAAAGATTCTAACCAGACCATCCTGAAAAAAACCTTCTCCAACGGCGCGAACCTGACGCTGGTCGGTGCTAATTCACCGGGTGGCTTTCGGCGCATCACCTGCCGCATCATCCTGTTCGATGAAGTGGACGGCTATCCCTCCGGCGGTGCTGGGGCGGAAGGTGACCAGATAGCACTGGGCATCAAGCGAAGTGAAACTTTCTGGAACCGCAAAATCGTATTGGGTTCAACTCCTACAGTGAAAGGCACAAGCAGGATTGAAAAGTCGTTCGGCGATAGTGACCAGCGTTACTATTACGTTCCTTGCCCACATTGTAATGAATACCAGATATTAGAGTGGGGCGGACCGGATACACCCTACGGGATCAAATGGGACAAAGACGAAAACGGAAATGGCTTGCCTGATACTGCATATTACGTTTGTCGTCACAATGGTTGCGTGATCCATCACAACGAAAAAGGCGGCATTGTGAAGCGCGGAGAGTGGCGGGCAACGAAGCCGTTTAAAGGTCATGCCGGATTTCATATCTGGGCGGGATACAGTTTGTTTCAGAACGCCGCGTGGAAATACTTAGTTGCAGAATGGTTACGGGTAAAAAATGACCCTCTTATGCGTCAGACATTTATTAACTTAGTGCTGGGTGAGCCGTATGAAGATCGGGGAGAAAAGGCATTGAGTGAAAGAAAACTGCTCGAACGCTGTGAAGTCTTTGCCGCCGAAGTGCCTGACGGCGTAGCTGTTTTGACGGCGGGTATCGATACGCAAGATGATCGCTTTGAGATTGAAGTTGTTGGCTGGGGCCGCAATGAAGAAAGCTGGTCTATTGCTTATGATGTAATTGAAGGCGATTTGGAAACTGATGAGCCGTGGAAACGTTTAGATGCTTACCTGAAACAGATATGGCGGCGGGCGGATGGGCGTGGCTTTACGATTATGGCCGCATGTATGGACTCTGGCGGACACCATACTCAGAAAGTTTACGAGTTCTCTAAGGCCAGAATAGGTCGCCGGGTATGGGCGATAAAAGGAGAATCGGCACGCGGCGGTAAACGCTCCCCAGTGTGGCCGACTAAAAAACCGACGTCGCGCACTAAGTCGAGTTTCAAGCCGATAATCATTGGCGTTAATGCTGCTAAAGATACAGTTCGCGGGCGTTTGCATCTTGATCCCCCGGCAGTGGGTGAGCCTTCTGCAAGTTATATGCACTTTCCGGCAGACAGAGACTTGAATTATTTCAGTCAACTTTTAGCCGAGCGCTCTGTATTAAAAGAATCTGGCGGGCAAAGGTTCCGAGTGTGGGAGCAGTTGCCGGGCAGGGCTAACGAGGCGCTTGACTGCCGTGTCTATGCGTATGCCGCGTTGTGTGGATTGCTGCATATGGGGTTGAAACTGAATGCACTAGTGACAAGCATCACAGAAAATCCGGGCCGATTGTTACCCCCTACGGTTGAGCCAGAGGAAAAAATCAGCTTGCAATATCCCGGCGTTATTATTCAAGAACCTGAAAAGCCGAAACGAAAAAGTTTGTCTCAGCTTTTGCCGTCCTAAAATTTCCAAAGGATCACTATGTTTAACTCCAAAACCAGCTTGCTGGCTGGCGCAATGACGCGCGAGCAACTTCAAGCTGCATTGATGAAAGCGCAGCAGGCTTATATTGAACTAGCTGCGGGCAGCCGTGGAGTGTCGTTTTCATACACACAGGGAGATGGGACCCGCTCAGTGTCATATCAGCAATCAGGCATAGCTGATCTGATGGCGCTGATTCAATTATTGCAAGCCCAACTTGGCATTGTACCGCGTCCGCGTCGCTCGGTGAGGTTTAGGTTCTGATGAATACAGTAAGAATTTTAGGCCCGGACGGGCAACCACTGCCGCCTTCCCGACCGAAGCTATCTATGTTGGTCGGCGGTAGTCGTGTACCGTATGACGCCGCTGATTCATCTAGTGATCAGCTTGCAAATTGGCAACCCGCTCTATGGTCACCAGACAATGAAATTAATATTTATCGTGATCGGATTGTTTCGCGTGTACGTGATTTAGCGCGTAATGATGGTTGGGCTAGTGGTGCGATAACCCGGGTTCTTGATAATGCTATCGGTGCCAATTTCCGGCCCATTATTAAGCCTGATTACAGAATGTTGGCGCTAGTGACTGGTAATAAGGCTTTTGATGCAACTTGGGCTGACGAGTACGGAAAGGTTGTTGAGGCGCACTGGCGTTCTTGGGCCAATGATCCGGGCCGTTACTGTGATGTTGAGCGTAAGCAAACTGTTTCCCAAATGCTGCGTTTGGGGTTCAGGCATAAACTGTTGGATGGTGATGCACTGGCAGTGCTGCAATACAGGTTGGATAGACTTGGGTTGGGCAAAGGGCGTTATGCAACGACCATTCAGATTGTAGACCCTGACCGGCTCAGTAACCCGCAACAAAATTTTGATATGCCGCATATTCGCGGTGGCGTAGAGATAGACGATGACGGCGCACCTGTGTTCTATCACATCAGGGAAGCCCATGTCGGCGACTGGTGGAGCGGTGCAAAAACGATGACGTGGGAGCGTGTACCGCGTGAAACGCAGTGGGGGCGTCCGCATGTGGTTCACGACTTTGATCATGAACGCGGCGCACAGCACCGGGGCAATGGCATTCTAACCCCGGTTGTTCAGCGTCTGAAAATGCTCATTAAATATGATCAGTCAGAGCTTGAGGCCGCAATACTCAATGCGATATTCGGCGCTTATATCGAATCCCCGTATGACCCTGCGTTAGTTGAAGCCGCGTTGGGTGAAAGTGAAGATGAAAATTTAGGCGCGTATCAACAGGGGCGTGTTGAGTTTCACAATGATCGCCGTTTGTCATTACAAAACGGGGCACGCATCCCGATTATGTACCCCGGCGAGAAAATTACGACTGTTAATGCAGCACGGCCCCATAGCAATTTTGAAGGTTTTGAAAGTGCGGCGCTGCGCAATATCGCAGCAGCAACAGGACTTTCTACTCAGCAAGTGACGCAAGATTGGTCGGATGTGAACTACAGTTCTGCGCGTTCAGCCATGTTAGAAGCGTGGAAAACGTTAACCCGGCGTCGCGCTGATTTCTCAATCGGCTTTGCTCAACCCATTCTGACCGCCTTTATCGAAGAAATTCACGACATAGAAGATTTACCGCTACCAGCTGACGCACCTGATTTTTTAGAAGCGCGTGCCGCCTATTGTCGTGCGCAATGGATGGGGCCGGGGCGGGGATGGGTTGATCCGGTTGCGGAGAAGAAAGGGGCAATTCTTGGGATGGATGCCGGTTTATCTACGTTAGAAATGGAAGCCGCAGAAAACGCCGGGGAGGACTGGGAGGAGATGCTCGATCAGCGTAAGCGTGAACTCGATGCATTCAAAGAGCGCGGACTAACACCGCCGTCATGGGCGCAACTGGATGTTCCCGCTGATAAAACTATTCAAGATCCCAAGGTAGAGTAATGATTAATTTACCCCATTTAGCACAACGGCTATTTAACACTCCGCTGGCGCTGCATCCGCGCAAGGCCGAAATTGTAATGGCCGCACTAACTGATCGGTTCGGTATGACACGGATTAACGCCATGTCGGATTGGGACGATGACGGTAGTTTTTCACGCCCTAAAAACGATGCCGGTTATGACGTTGTGGAAGGGATTGCGGTAATACCAATACAGGGAACATTAGTCCAAAAACTGGGTTCTTTACGTCCTTATAGCGGCATGACCGGGTATGACGGTATCAGGCAATCCTTTTTGACCGCACTGTATGATCCCGAAGTAACTGGTATCTGTTTAGATATCGATTCGCCGGGTGGCGAAGTCGCAGGATGTTTTGACTTAGTGGACGAGATTTATGCCGCTCGTGGAACAAAGCCCATTCATGCCATTTTGACAGAAAGTGCTTACTCCGCTGCTTATGCGTTAGCCAGTGCCGCCGATAAAATCTGTGTTCCCCGGACTGGAGGAGTCGGTTCAGTCGGCGTAATCGTTATTCACTGTGACTGGTCACAGCGTATTAAAGAGGATGGTCTGCAAGTGACAATCATCACTTACGGGGACCGTAAAGCTGAAAGCAATCCGTATGTGCCGTTAACCGATGAGGCCCGCACCGCGATTCAAGATGATGTAGACGCGATGGGAAAACTGTTTGTGAGTACTGTTGCCCGCAACCGTGGCATTTCTGAAAAAACTATTCGCGATACTCAGGCAGCCTGTTTTTTAGCCGCCGAGGGTGTCAAGTTAGGTCTTGCAGACGAGGTTATCACTCCCGATGCTGCATTCCGAAAATTACTTAGAGAATCAGGAGTTTAACACATGTCTAAGTTGAGTTTCGCCCATTTGCTGGGCATTAAAAAATCAGCGTCAGAAGATGATGATGACAAAGAAAAAAGTAAAAAAGCGAAATCCCGCCGTGCCGAAGAAGAGGACCGCGACGAAGAAGACGCCGAAGATGATGAGGACGATACCAGCGCCGATGAGGATGATAAAGACGATCCTGACGCTGATGATGACCAAGATGATAAGGATAAATCGTCTAAAAAAGGGAAAAAGGCCAAGTCTCGCCGTGCTGATGATGACGATGATGATGCGGACGCCGAAGAGAATGACGATAAAGAAGAAGGTCGCAGAGCCGAACGTAAGCGTTGTGCTGCAATCTTTGGCAGTAAACACGCTGCGGGCAGACCGGACATGGCCGCGCATTTAGCGTTCAATACTAACATGTCAGCACGTGAAGCTATCAGCACCTTAGCATTAACGGGATCAGCACCTGTTTCACGCCGAAACTCGTTGGATGAGCGCATGCAACAGGCGCAACAAGTCAGGTTAGGGCCTGATGCCCGACAGCCCGCTAGCGGCTCTGTTGAAGCACTGGTTGCTAATGCGACTCGTCTCTACAACTCAGCAAAAGGTAAAAAATAATGGAACAAATCGGACAAAACCCATTCGCACCGGGAATGACATCAACAATGTTTGTTCCCGATCAGCTAGTCTCCGGCCCTTTGCAGCTAGTGACTGACACAGTAACTATTGCAAAAGTAGGGTTGTTGAAGCGTGGAACAGTTTTAGGGCTTATCACTGAATTAAAAGAGTATGCTTTAAGCGTTAAAACATCGACAGACGGCAGAGAGAAACCCATTGCCATTCTCGCTGATGATGTTGATACAACAACAGAATCAAAGACTTGTGGTGTTTATCTGCTTGGTGAATTCAACCAACACAGACTCATTTTTGATGCAAGCTGGACACTTGAAGATCTGAAAACTGCATTACGCCCCTCAGCGATTTTCATACGCGATAGTATTCAGGCTCCGATAGCCTAATCTCTTACCCCATTATTGCATTCGATGCCATCACTTGGCAGGGATGCGTGCGTTTTAAATTCAGTCTGGTGGCCCCGGCTGCCAGCTATTGCATATAGAGAAATTGCATGAGTAATAATATTAGCATTTACGATACCAACGTATTAGTGCAAGTCGTCCCGAATCTAATGACCAGTCAAAATTTTCTATTAGATCGATTTTTCCCCAATGTAATAACAGAGGATACAGAGAAGGTATCAATTGATGTAGATGTGGGTAAACGCCGGATGGCACCGTTTGTTTCTCCGCTCGTGGAAGGAAAAGTAGTAGAAAGCCGTCAATACCAGACCAACACTTTTAAACCCGCATATATAAAAGATAAGAGGGCACCTGATTTTCGTAAGCCTATTCGTCGTCAAATTGGGGAACGTATTGGGGGCGAGTACACCGCTGCTGAACGTGAAATGCTGAATCTGCAATTCGAGATGTCCGATCAAATCGACATCTTGAACCGTCGCCTGGAGTGGATGGCTGCTAACGCTTTGGTTAAATCACAAATCACGGTTGTCGGTGAAGGTTTCCCGGCAACAGTGATCGATTTTGGACGTTCATCTAACCTGACGATTACCTTAAGCGGTTCGGATAAGTGGCCGTTGAAGGTTGCAGCAGGAGCAACAAACACGCAGCCGTCTGATGATATTGAATCATGGCAGACATTAATTCTGAAAGAATCGGGTTCGGTACCAACGGATTTAGTCTTTACACCTTCTTCATGGAAAGCATTCCGTCTGGATACGTCTATCAAGGATACCGCGATAACTTTCCCATCGTTGAACCCATTCGGCAACCAAGTGAATATCGGTCCAACAGTTCAAAAAGGCGGGGTATTTAAAGGAATTTGGGGCAACTTCAATCTCTGGTTGTATAACGACTGGTTTATTGATCCTGTTGATAACATCGAAAAACCGATGTTGCCAGATGGTGCGGTTATTATGAGCGGGCCCGATTTGATGGGAACACGTGCGTTTGGTGCGATTCTTGACCCCACTTTCAACTACGGACCTTTGGCTTATGCGCCAAAAAGCTGGTTAAACCCCGATCCGGCACAACGTTATCTCTTGATGCAATCCGCGCCGTTGGTCATTCCAAGCCGGGTTAATGCTGCTTTGTGTGCGACGGTGGTGTGATATGGCAAAAAATAAACAACAAGAAACCGAATTGGGCGGCTTGCCGCCTGAATTAATGGTTGACGGCCAAGAGCTGCCGGTTTCTCAGATTGAAGCGGTGAAAGAAGATCCCACCGTTCCCAACACCGACGAGCACGAAAACCTTATCGATGATCAGGCAATTGTTGTTGTGCTGAAAGGTCAGACAGTTAAACACAATGGCAAAGAATACAAAGAGTTCGTGCAACTCACTCTAAGCCCGGAAGATGCCGTTCGCTTGATTGAACTGGAGGTTGTTGCTGACGTTAACAAGCTGCGACAACAGGCCCTTATTCAAAATGGCCCGACTGTTACGGTCAATGACGGCGTTAAAATCAGTCATGAGGCTTGATTGTCATGGGAATCAATTGGGACCAGCATTTACTTGAACCGCTACACAACGTGTTTGGTGACAGGGTTGAATACCGTCCGTCTGGTGGAAATCCCTACTTTATAAACGGTATTTTTGACCGGGCGTATACTCAAACAGTCGAATCACTGGATGACACTAGCACTATCAATACAACTTCTCCCGTGCTTGGGGTGCGGGATGCTGAGTTTCAGGCACCGCCAAAAAAAGGGGATCGGGTATTTGTTGGCATAGTTGGCGGCGTTCCAGTCAATACTTTGTTTGCCGTGGCAGATGTTCAGCCGGACAGCCACGGCGGGACAAAATTAATACTGAATAGGGTGAAATCATGAACGCGGCAGGTATCAGGGCGCTAGTCATTGACGCGCTCAAACATAAGACTGACGCAGAAGCGCGAGTTTACTCCCCGCGAGACTGGTCAACAACGGAAGATATGTACCCGGTCATTTTGGTACAGACGCCAATCGATGTTAAAAATTCACTGGGACGTAACGCACCCCAGTTTAATACGGTTACGACGGTACGTATTACCGGCCGGTTACAGGAACTTGATAGTGAGGCGGAAGACGATGGCGCAGCCAAAGCCGAAGAATCTCTCGAACGGTTACGCGAACAGATAGAGCGAGCCGTTATCAACAGTTATGAACTCACTCGTCAAACGCAACAATATCAACAGATACGTTCAACAATCGATGTGGATGCGTCTGGGGAAGGCCATACAGCGCAATTGTTTATGGAATTAGACATCGAATATTATCAGGGCCCGGAAGATTTCTACGAAATTGAAGCGGCCGAACTGGACGAAATCGACGTCACAATCGCTATGCCTGACGGCACCCCCGAACCTCATTTTCGAGTTAATTTTCCAAATTAATTCTCAGGAGTAACCCATGTTTGTAAAACCCGTTGCCGGGAGGCGTGTACGCGATCCCGTAAAGGGCACATTTTTGCCCGAAGGTTGTACAGAAGTACAAGACAGCCTGTTTTGGCATCGTCGCGTAAGAGATGGTGACGTTGAAATATGTCAGCCCGAAAAAGCAGTTAAGAGGGCAATTAAGGAGAATGAATAATGGCCATTCCTTTTTCACGTGTGCCCAACAATATTCGGGCACCGTTGTTTTATGTTGAGTTCGATAATTCGATGGCGAACAGCGCAATTGCGACACAGCGCACACTGATCATTGGGCAGATGCTGAGTACATCGACAGCAAAACCGGATATCCCGGAGCGTATTTCTTCTGCGGCGCAAGTCGCTAATTTATTCGGTAACGGCTCAATGCTTCATGCCATGACTGAAGCCTATTTCGCGAATGATCAGGCGGCTGAAATCTGGGTTCTTCCCTTAAGTGATGCCGATCACATGGTCGCGGCTAAAGGCAGTGTAAAAGTATCCAGCCCAGCGACGGATACCGGGGTTATTTCGCTGTATATCGGCGGTCAGCGTGTACAGGTCACTGTAGTCGCAACGGATAAAGCCGAGCAAGTCGCGACTGCATTGTCAGACGCAATTAACAAAAAAGTGACTTTGCCGGTCACAGCGATAGTCGCGTTCGATTCGGCTGATACGGTGACTTTAACCGCCAAAAACAAAGGTTCGGCGGGTAACAGCATCGATTTACGGCTCAATTATCGGGGTCAATCGGGCGGTGAGTTTACCCCCGCAGGCATGGAACTGAAAATCACTCAGATGGCAGGCGGCGCAGGAGCGCCAGATCTCAAAAATGCTTTGGGTAATCTCAAGGACCGCTCATTCGATTTTATTGCGAATCCGTACACTGATACCGCGTCATTAGATGATGTGAAAGCGTTTTTGTCTGATACAACTGGTCGCTGGTCGTGGGAACAGCAACTTTATGGCCATTCTTATGGCGCCATAAATCGAGCATACGGGGAACTGGCTAATTTCGGCGAACAAAGAAATTATCAGCATGAAACATTATTGGGAGTCACTAAGTCCCCGACGCCTAACTACATCTGGGCCGCTGCTTTGACGGGTGCAATCGCCCCAAGTTTACGTAACGACCCCGGCAGGCCGGTGCAGACATTACCGATTAATGGTGTGCTGGCTCCGGGATCAGAGGACCAGCTTGACTTAATCGAACGTAACAATCTTCTACATAGCGGGATTTCAACGTTTACTGTGGCTGATGACGGCACAATTCAGGTTGAAAATATCATCACGACGTATCAGAAAAATAGCTTCGGTGATAACGATGACAGCTATCTTGAAGTGGAAACCTTGTACTTGCTGATGTACGTCACGCGCTATATCCGCACACAGATAACGAGCAAATTTGCACGGATGAAGCTGGTGAAAGACGCCAGCCGCTATGCACCCGGCTCGGCAATTGTGACCCCGAATGTCATCCGTGCGGAGCTTATCGCGCAATATCGTACTTTGGAATACAACGGCTATGTACAGGATTCGAAAAGCTTCGCGAACGGGCTGATTGTCGATATCAATCCGCAGAATCCGAACCGCATAGATGTTCTGTGGACAGGTACATTGATAAATCAGTTGCGGGTTTTTGCACTGCTCAATCAATTCCGCTTACAACCGGCCGCTTAAGAGGTAAACATGGGTAATACATCAAACAGGCTGGCGGGTACCGCTTATGTCACAGTTGACGGGATATCGATCATGGTTGCGGGAGACTTCACATGGAGCCCCTCAAAAGTCACCCGCGAAACCCTTACCGGGATGGACTACGTACATGGCTACAAAGAGAAGCCACAAGCGGGTTTTATCTCATGCAAAGTCCGTGACAGTGGCGGCACAACGGTGTCGGATTTCAATGATCAGACCAATGTCACTATCGTTGCCGAACTCGCGAACGGCAAAACGATTATTGGTGAAGGGATGTGGACCGTTAACACACAAGAAGTCGCAAGCGAAGATGCGACATTTGAAGTGCGCTGGGAAGGCACTTCGGTTACTGAAAATTAATTTGGAGAATCAGCATGTTAGAAACCACTAAAACTATCGTATTAAATACCCCGATTGAAAGCAATGACGGCAAAGTCCGCTACGAGCAGATTGATTTGAAAGAGCCGGTACTGATTCAGGTTGAGCAGTTTTATGAAGCGCAGAACAAATCCAATCATTCAATTGCTGCTATGCGTCTATTGCTCTCTTTAGTATCGGGTATCCCGGAATCAGTATTGAAAAAAATGGCTATCAGTGATTTTCACCAATGCCAGGAGTTCCTTTTAGGTTTTTTGGACTCGAAGCGCTCGATAGCTGGCAGCAATTAGCCGCTGACATCACATTCCACTATCGTTGGGGGCCGCGCGATGCGTGGCTCTTAACCCGATCACGGCTTGAATGGTGGGTTGAGCAAGCTAACCGGATAAGTAAGGAGCGAACCAATGGCTAACGCCTTTGATTTTGAAATTAATGCTGACGAGAACGCCACGAAAGTTATCGATGAAATTAATGCAAAGTTGAATAGTCTCAATCCCAACTTGGCAAAGACTAAAGAGGGCCTGAAATTTGGGGGATCTGAATCAACAGATGGGGTGGATGTACTTGGTACAAAGTTACGTGATATGTCACGTTATGCAAAAGATAACGTTCAGCATATCGGTGATATGGTACCCCCGCTTAAGAATTTTGGCGAGCTTGCAACTAAATATATGGGGATAGGGGCTAAAGTTGGCGGTGTAGGGATGGCTGCGTATGGCATATCGAAAGGCTTTCAGTTAATGAACGATATGGGAAAAGAAGCCTATGATTTTGATGTCGCAGCTAAAAACTCAGCAATGAATGTTCCTGATTTCACTCGAATAGCCGGGGCGATGGTGCAAATTGGTATTAGTGCTGATGATGCTAAAAAATCAGTAGAAAGCTTCTACGGGATTTTAAACCACCCATTACAAGGAAGACGGGACGAAGCCAGAGCGCAATTAACCGGCATGGGGGTTCCCCTCTATGAGAATGAGCATGGAACGATCGATGTATACAAGACCTTTCCAGAAGTCGTCAGGGCTATGCAGAAATATCCGTCCGATGTTCAAAATACCATTGCTGAAAAAATTGGCCTGGATGAACACGGGTTGGCTTTGGCACGTAAAGGACCAGAAATATATCAAGAACTATTAAATAAGTCAGATCGATATGGGTTAACTAGGTCACAAGCTGATAATGATAAAATAAACCAATATAATGATAAAAAGAATGATTTGGATGCTCGTCTTGAGGGAATAGCGAATCAAGCTGAAATTGCGTTTGCTAATTTCGCATTAGGAGATGGTTATGATTATATGAAGGAACAGGCAGAAAAGCGGGAAGCCTATTCCGACACTCTTTTTAGCGGTTACAAAAAAGGCGATTTACGTGATAGGGCATTAAACGATATCAAATTCATGAAAAGTCTTTCATTTGGAGAAAGATATTCTTTACAGTGGGGTGAACCTGATAAAGATTTAGAGAAAAAGATTGATGATAGATTTGGTGTGGCATGGGAAAAAGAAAAGCGTAAACATGATGCTGATAAAATAAAAGATGGCATTCCTAAACCCCAAAAAATCCCAGAACCGGCGAAAATAGAACCCCCCAAGTATCCAGATCCTTACGGAAAACCAGTAAAAGATTCATTTGGTTTGAGAATTAAAAATCCGGGAAATGTGCGTGACGCTCCAAATGGTATTGGATACGTACAAGGAAAAAATGGAACATTTGTTAAGTTCGGCAATAGTCACGATGGACTCTCTGCATTAGCTCGTCAGTTAATGCTGAACGGTGACAGAGGAAAGAATACTGTTAATCGCACAATCAGTACTCATGCACCACCCGGAGGTATAGATAGAAATAATACTCAGGCATATATTAATTTCGTATCAAAAGAGACGGGCTTTCTTCCCAATCAACAGTTAGATATGCATGATCCGAAAGTGCTTGAAAATCTGATGGTAGCTATGATTAAACAGGAAAATCACGGACAACAGCCATTCAGCCAAAAAGAGATTACAGACGCAATAACCGCTGCTATCTTTGACCCGAAGTGGCAGGGTTTGCGTGACAGATATTATCTGAATCAACAGCGCATGATTAATCAACCCGCGCTGCCTGAATCGGATAAAAGACCTGTGTCCATCTTTGCAAATCAAGCAAATAATAGCGAGCTTGCTCAGAACATGGCTGAGGCCATTCAGGCAGCCATAGGGGAAAACAAATTCCAAGTTGAAATCACACTGGTGAACAGTAAGACCGGAGAACGGCAGCAATTTAATGCAAAAACCGGAGGTAGGGTAACAACATCTATGCAGTACCCTTGAGAACATTTTATCTTCCATTCTTTAATATAATTATTATCATGTTTTGAATGGCTGTGGATGAATGACACACGGATGTGGATAACTGAATAGGTGATGGATAGATATGACTGAGATTTGGGTTGTCCTTATAGTATTCATAGTCTCGCTGGTGATTGCGCGTTCTTCGAAGCCAACATGGTGCAGAGCAACAGCTACTGTGATAGCTTCTTTAATCGGCGGGGTTGGTATTTTAGCATTAGTTATTTTTTGGGGTGGACTTCTTAGTTCTGATTCCAGTCTTGGATGTGATAATAAATCTGGCGGTATTTACGAAAACAAAGGTAAGCTTTGTTATAATGAAAACGAATTCTCGACACTAGAAAATAAAGTTAATGGTAAAGTTACATCTGTTGTTAAATTTACTGTTTTAGATAAAGGTAAAGCTATTATTCATACTAATGATGATAATGATTATATCATATTGGATGAGAATGATGGGATTGAAGTTTATCCTTATGAAGCATATGAATTAGCGAATCAACCAAATGAAGATGACTCTAATAATTCAATAGTTGCAAATAAGATTAATTGTCATGATTTTTACATGAACGATAAATATGATGGTTTTACTTTTCCATCAACAGGATCTTCTGTAGTTCGTCCCTATGATGTCAATGGTCTTGTTTGTTATCAGGGCAGGGATATAACTTCATGGGTTGCTGGAGAAGGGATGAAAGTTACAACAGCCATTATCCCAAATCCCAAAGAATCATTAGCCATAGTTACAGTTGAAGAGGAGCACCCCGAAACATTTGAGTCAAAAAGTAGCATTAGAGTAATTTATGTTACCCAAAATGGGTTGCGTGGGAAAAAAGATATTATAAGACAGAGATACACAAAAGATCCCAAGACAACATTATCTGACATGAAAATTGTAGGTTACAACTACGAAAAAGGAATTGTTTATTTTTCAGTTCCAGCTTGGGCTGTAAGTAATGCGATACATGCCTTCACAATCCCTTTTGACAATAATTACTCTAATATAAGAGAAAAGTTTATTACAGATGGTGATTTGACATTTGTAAATATGTCTAATTTATTAGGTAAGCCAGAGTATAATAAATACATAGGAAGTTTGATTGTTGAACAGAGTGCCATAAAGGAAGGTGAGGGGCGTGTTTATGGTCAGTATCTGGTATCACCAGAAGGTAAAGAGGTCTGTGAATTAAATACAGAAGTCGATACTTGGAGGGTATATCTGCCTTGCAAGGAATAACCCCACTTTGATCGCGTCACTACCGCACAGGCAGCTTAAAAGGTTACCCCAAGCCAGGGATGGCAAATCTGAAACATTTTGATACATCACAGAACAATAAGAATACAATTTTGGTTGTTAAATGCGTTGAATTAGAGGCGTAATCGAACTATTATCACAATAGCGATATCGCAATTTGATAACTGCTAAATATCTATTTACTTTAATTTCATGATGTTAGGAGAGAACTATGACTAAATTAGCAAGAGCGATGCGTTACTTTATTGCGCCTCCTGATAAAATTCTAATGCGGATCACAAAAACCTCTGCTCACGAAACCACGGCAGATGATAGGAAGATAATGGTTGATGAGAATGGAAACTTATCGTTAAATCCAAATAATAAAGAAGCTCAAGAAGCCTTTCTTGCAAACGTAAAAGTGATAAGTGGAATGTAATGTTGGGAGCCGTTCTTATTCTGGTTGTTCTGGTATGTGGTTACTTTTATACGAGTAACCATTTACCTTCTCGTTTTAAGCAAAAGGAAGCCGTTGGCTGGAATGCTTATTTTGATGTTGCACTCCACGGAAGCCTCTTTCTGCTCCAGGGGATCATTCTAGCGATTGGATTGTGGGCGGTGTTGGCATGCATAATGTTTTTGTTGAATGCTCCATTGCATCTTGGAGCAAGTTACACGCCTTTTACTTTTGCTTTTTCTATTCTCAGTTCTGATATTTGGGGCCTTAAGCTACCTCTGATTTTCATCGTAACATTGACAATTATTAGATGTATTTCATCCGCCAGAGCTGCATCTAAAGAATTGAAGGACCCTGAAAAGCGAATAAAATTGTATAAAGAAATAGCATCAACTAACTCAGTAGAGAAGATTTTATTTGAATCTCTTGAAGCGGATTTGCTGGTGTTGGTCACTTTAAAATCAAGGAAGGTTTACGTAGGGATGGTTGATGAGTCACGATTTGAGTCTTTAGATACGGATACGGTGGTACTTATTCCATTCTTAAGCGGATATAGGGATAAGGATACGCTGACTTTTCATGTTGAACATAATTATGCAATACATTACGCGGAACGCCGGATTACATTGAAGTCCGAGCCGTTGTCTGTCCATCATTACCGCCATGCTTTACCGCGAGAGCAAATAGAATCTATTTCTTTGTTTGATTTTGAAACTTATGAAGCATTCCAGCTTAAGTTGAAGAAAGCAGAAAACGCAAAGCAGAATGTTAATTAATTTATAGACCTCGCTCCAAACGGGGTTTTTCATTTCCAAGCCGCTTAACTGCGGTTTTTTTACATCTGAAATAACCATAGGTGGTGATATGCCATTGATTAAAGACGCCATTTCATCATTTTTGGGGAAAGATCAAGAATGGAAGTGGTCGGAACACCTACGCCCCGCTTCGTTCCGAGGAGTGCCATTTGCCGTCGTATCCGGTGAAAGCGTCTTCGGCAGACGTCAGGCAGTGCATGAATACCCCTACAGAGACACGGCCTGGATTGAAGACTTGGGGCGCAGTAGTCGAAAAATTACTCTTCGTGGCTTTATCATTCAAGACAGTAAAGTGTATTCCGCGCCGGATGTGATCACGCAGCGGAATAATCTGGTTGCAGCGTGTGAAGAGGGAGTTAGCGGCACGCTGATTCACCCTACTCTTGGCGAATTAACTGTCAGCGTCACCGAGTCCGGCTTGCGTGTAAATGAAAGTGCGGATAATGGCCGGATGTTTGAGTTCACGCTTACAGTAATTGAGTCTGGTCTGAAAGTCTTTGCTATTACAAATAGCACGGCGGCAGACAGCAAAGTAAATACCAATTGGCTCAGAACGGCTACAACAACAGCCGCCAAATTCATATCAATGGTAAAAGGTGAGATCCGCACTGTCACCCAGGCTGTTAAAACCATCAAGCAGACCATTAATTTTTGGGAAAGGATGGTGCAGTCATCAATCGATGAGGTGACTAATCTCAGTGATATGTTGAATTCTACCTTTGGTAGTAAGCGCTACGGGCGTTACAGTCGCGGCAAGATTGGCGGCTCTGTTTCTGGGGCAACCGGCGTTGTACTGCGAAATAATGACAGTGAAAACTATAAAAGCGTGGTTAATGAAAAAATGTCCGGGGCAGTGATGGGGCGAGAAGCCATATCAAAAGCCCTCTCACAACTCGATAACGCTAATTCGATTGAAGGGTTGGCGGGTGGCGTGCAGTTAGTTATCAATGCAATTATTAATACAACAGGCAGTACAACAGAGAAAGTGCGGGTATTTGAAAAGCTTGCCAGCTTTAAAAATACACAATACCAGCAGAGCAATGTAGATAAGAATGTCGCAGAAGCCACGACATTGTTGATCATCGTTCTATCGTCTGGAGCAATGGCAAAAACAGCAAGCGAACTCATTCCCGCCAATCGTGATGAAGCAACAACAATTCAGCGGCGTGTTTGTGAGTCTATCGACCACGCTATTATTAAAGCGGGTGATCTGGCGGCTGATGACGTTTTCCGGGATCTTGTTCAGCTACGTTATGAATTTATTGAAAGTTTCTCGCTGAAAAATGCCAGGGGGAGATTAACACAGTTTAATTTACCCTCTGTGTTACCAGTCTTGAATATTGCTAACCGAATTTATCAAGATGCTGAGCGTAGTGATGAGCTTGTACAAGCTGTCTCCCCCATTCACCCGGCATTTATGCCAGTAAAATTCAAGGCGCTGAAACAATGAAGAGTGATGAGTTGTCATTAGTGATCGGTGGCCGAAGGATATTTGGGTGGGACAGTGTGAGAGTGACAAGAGGTATTGAACGATTACCTTCTGATTTTGATTTGATGCTCATGGACTACTACCCCGGTAATGATGAGAAGCAACTTGTAGAGCCGGGTGAAAAGTGTGAAGTGTTTTTGGGTGATGATCGGGTAGTTACGGGCTATATAGATAGCTGGAACCCGTCTATTTCAAAAAATAAGCACGAAATAAAAGTGTCTGGTAGGGGGAAATGTCAGGACTTAGTAGACTGTTCAGCAAAGTGGCCCAACAACGTTATTAGTCAAGCTACTCCGCTACAGATTGCGCAAAAATTAGCTCAATGGTACGACATTCAGGTCACATCTGATGTAGAAGATATGCCGATTGTCCCTCAATTCACATTGAATTGGGGCGAGTCATCACAAGAAGTGATTGATCGTGTTACCCGCTTTGCCGCACTTCTTTACTACGATTTGCCAGACGGCAATTTAATCATGACAAGGGTAGGCACAGAGCTAGCAGCAAGTGGGGTTGAGCAAGGGAAGAACGTCGAAACGTCAGATTACAATAGCTCAATGAATGAACGGTTTTCTGAATATACTGGCCTTTCATTTGCTATTAGCGGATTGAACGAAACAAGTAATGACAGTGGTTATGATGTCGTCACGTTAGCAACAGCTAGTGATCCAGAAGCAAAAAAGATGCGCTATCGGAACTATGTCACCATCATAGAAAGCACGCTCATATCAGCAAAGCGCTCGCAAGAGTCTATCGACTGGGAAATGAACCGCAGGTATGGGCGTTCAAAAGTACTGAAAGTGACAGTCGATTCGTGGAGAGACAGCAGCGGTAAGCTGTGGCAACCCAACACGTTGATCCCTATTCACATGCCTATTTTCGGTTTGGAAAACGAGCAATGGTTATTGTCAGAAGTCACTTATACACGGAACGGCGACAACGGTACACAAGCGCAATTAGTTTTAATGCCACCAGCCGCTTTTGCCGTACAACCCTACGAATTTTACGCAATTTTGAGAGAGACTATCAGATGATGAATGATGCAATCAGAAAGTTATCTCGCAGGGTTGAGATGATGTTGGGACTTGGCAAAATTGAGACTTCACGTGATAGCGGAAATATTCAAGTTGTTCAGTACCAGACACCAATTGAGGTTCGGGACAACACTGCGAGAATGGCTGAATTTGGCTTCTCGTCTGCATTGCCGCCCGGAACTGATGTCGTAATTGGTTATCTTGGCGGGGATCGTTCAAGTGCTGTAGTAATTGCAAGCAACAATAAAAAATATCGGCATAAGAATTTAAATTCTGGTGAAACCGTACTCTATAACCAGTGGGGATTGCATATCTTGCTGACTGAATCCGGGATCACTATTGAAGCAAAAGGACAGCCGGTAACAGTAAATAACGCCACTCAGGTAACAATCAACGCTAGTGAATCAGTGCTCTGTAATACCCCTCTTTTGAAAGTGACTGGTGATATTGTTGATAACTGCAATAGTAACTCTTCAACAATGAAACAGTTGCGTGATTCCTATAATAATCATACACATAAAGTGTCCGGTGTGGAATCTGGTGGCTCAACAGTAACAAGTCAGCAAACCGGGGCGCCAGTGAAATGAGTGATATTACCTCTTATTGGGATGTGAATAAGATTCATGCTGACTGGCTGGTGGGAAACGGGGATTTAGTCACTGGAGACGACTTGCAAACGGCTATGATAGTTAGTCTATTTACAGATAGACAGGCACGCAGTGATGATGAAATTGACGGAGCGGATCGCCGCGGCTGGTGGGGTGATGTCGGCTCTGAATATCAGATTGGTTCGCGATTGTGGTTGATACGTCGCCAAAAACTCACTACCGCCGTAGCGCTTAAGGCGGAAGATTACGCACGTGAAGCGTTGCAATGGATGCTAGACGATGGCGTTGTCGCTTCTGTAAATATCAACACTCAAATCGTTTATCCAAGCCGCTTAAACATGATTATTCGCTATCAGCGCCCCGGAAGAGAAAGCGAAGACCTGAGATTTTTCTGGGTATGGGAAAAAAATAATGCCATTTAAACGACAAACACTATCTGAATTACGCGAGCAGAACCGCAGCTTTTTACAATCTGAGTTAAATGATGTTGGTACATTGCTGAGATATTCAAATATGGGCGTTCTTGCCGACATGGACGCGGGGATGGCTCATCTTCATTACGGCTATCTTGACTATATCGCACTGCAAACCACCCCGTTCACTGCAACTGATGAACATCTGGCAGGTTGGGGAGCAATGAAAAAGGTCTTTCGCAAACCTGCAAATGCGGCAATTTGTAACGATTACCAGTTTACCGGTGCCGAAGGTACGATGATCCCGGCAGGGACCATACTAAATCGCGGCGACGGCTATCAATACAAAACGCTTTATGACGTTCGTATAGCACAAGATGGCACAGCTAATGCATTAATAACCGCAATTCTGCCTGATATCTCTGATGATGTTACCGGTGGCGGAAGTGCAGGTAATGCTGACGCGGGGACAGTGTTAACACTCGATCAGAGTATTGCTGGTGTTGATGTTCAGGGAAAAGCTGTAACGCCCATACTTGGCGGGGCAGATATTGAAAATGAAGAGGATTTTCGTTCCCGGATTCTGCTTGCTTATCAGGGACTTTTGTCCGGTGGTTCAGATGATGATTACAAGCTGTGGGCCTTGTCCGTGCCGGGTGTTACTCGTGTGTGGATTCGCCGGCGAGCGATGGGTGCTGGTACCGTTGGTATCTATATCATGTGCGATAACAACGGAAAAGGTGGTTTCCCAACCGGTACTGATGGATTTTCTAAGTTGGAAAATTACGGTACGTCAGCAACGGGAGATCAAGCAAGAGTTGCCGATCACATCTACCCTTTGCAGCCGGTTACTGCATTGATCTGGGTTTGTTCCCCAATTCAGCGGAAAATTGACATTATAATCAATGGTATATCGTATGTTAGTCGTGATGTGACGAATGCGATTGCAGACGCTATTGATAATGTATTTTTTGAAAGCGGAAATCCTGATGGAACCGGGAAAGTTCTTATTTCAGAGTTGCAATATGCTATTGCTGATGTGCCGGGAACGGCGGGATTTGTGATAACAAACCCGACAAGCAATATTAAGTTAGGGATCGGGGAGCTACCGCTAAGAGGGGAGGTTATCTATACATGAGTCGATATAGTGTAGAAAACTATACATTAGCGTTAAACGGGCTATTGCCTTCTGGCTTAGCGTGGACTCGTCAGCCCTCATCTGTTATGAATGCAGTAACAAGAGCGATTGCGCATTCATATTACCGAAGTGATCGAGACGCATGGGGATTGATTGAAGGGGCTTTTCCGGCGACTGCCACTATCATGTTACCGGAGTGGGAAAAATCACTAGGTTTGCCGGATGATTGCGGGATTGGTGAAGTCGATACTATTCCGCTCAGGCAGAAAACCGTGGTCTCGCGATTATTAAGAGATGGTGGGCAGTCAAAAGAGTTTTTTATTAATCTGGCCGCAGCAATGGGTTATACCATTACGATCACTGAGTACAGACAAGCGCGGGCGGGCCAGTCAGTTTGCGGGGAGACTTTGAATGGTGAAGACTGGCCGTTTACATGGCGTATCAATGCGCCCAAAACTACTATTTTCTATGCCGTAGCTGGTGGGAGTTATTGCGGTGATCCGTTACGTTCGTGGGGTAATAAACGGTTAGAGTGTCAATTTAATCACCTTTGTCCATCTCACACAATTCTGCAATTCGGTTACAGCAACTAAATAATCCTTTATTTATTATTTTCTAATCACCTTATGAGTGAGGTTTTGCTATGCAAAAAATTGGTGATATTACAAATACCGCCGATAAAAACGGTGAATTTACGAATGGCAATGTCGCGGCGGGTATTGCGCCAACATTATTAGATGCCGGATGGTTTAATACCGTTCAACGTGAATTAATTAATGCAGTACAAGGCGCAGGAATTAAATTAGATAATAAAAATGACAGTCAGCTTTTTGCTGCTATCAAAAGATTAATTGACAACAGCGCGGTAGAAATCCATGACGCCTCATTAACCCAGAAAGGCATTGTTCAACTCACAGATGTAACCGGTAGTAGCAATACACTGGCTGCAACTCAGAAATTGATTACAGACGTCAACAACAACGCCAACACTAAGCTCTCAAAGAGTCAAAACGGCGCAGACATCCCCGACAAAAACGCGTTTGTGAAAAACCTCGGATTGGTGGAGACGGTGAGTAAGGCCAATAATGCGGTACCGGGCAGCAGGAAAGTGAACGGTAAGGTGTTGACTGGGGATGTCAGTTTGAATGCCGGGGATGTGGGGGCGTACTCTAAACCGGAGTCTGACAGTCGATTTATTCAGTTAAATACGAATACAAAAACATCAGGCTATATATTAACTAAAACAGCAAATTATTTTGATGATCCTAATTCCCGCAATCTTGGCCGTTCAGGTTTTCTTAGACCGAATGGATTAGATAATCTTGGAGACTTAGCAATTCATATCGCTCATCCGGGCAGTGATGGACCATCTTGGGCACGCGGCATTTCTTTTAGCTATGGCAACGATTATGGCAACTTTGACATATCAACTTACGCTTTCGATGGAGATGGAAAATTTAAAGGTAAAAAGAGAATTTTGACGGAAGATGATGTTAATACGCCAGTTGGCCCCCCCATCCCGTGGCCGCAACCCAATCCCCCATCAGGTTACCTGACGTGCAACGGCCAGGCATTCAATAAATCCCTATATCCGCAATTGGCGGCAGCATACCCATCAGGAACACTGCCCGATTTGCGTGGTGAGTTTATTCGTGGCTGGGATGATGGGCGAGGTGTTGATAGTGGTCGTGGGATTTTGTCTTATCAAGCCGGGCAAGCGCCGGTATCCGCGATCGCCGGATATTGGGATAATGATAACTGGAAAAACGGTAAACACAGAGAAACTGGATTTTCGGCAGCAACAGGAACCAACAATGGTGGCTGGCATAACATTATTCAAGAATATGAAAATCAAAGAGAAACCCGTCCCCGCAACATCGCATTTAACTATATAGTGAGAGCAGCATAATGACAGAACAAAAATACTCTTTAGAACATGAAACAGCCGTATTGGGTAAAGATGGTTTGGCAATTCAGGCAGGGTGGATAAAGGTTTATCACTCGAATCAGATAACGAGAGAATTCATAGCATCGGATATTGAATATGTGATGCTCGGTGTCAGCTTATCAGCCGGTGCCTATTCCGATGCTCCAGAGCTGCCGAAATCCCATGACGAGGCTGTTTGCCGAAGCATAGACAGCAAGTATTGGGAAATCTTACCGGACTATCGCGGAAAAATTGCTTACGACACGTTAACACGAGCATCGACTGAGATAACCGAAATCGGGGAGTTACCCGATACCCTGACATTCAAAAAGCCTGATACTGATTACGACAAGTGGGATGGTAAAGAATGGGTCGTTGATAAAGACTTACTCAAAGCTCATCAAATCAACGAAGCAAAACAACAGCAGGCAGCACTGTTACAACAAGCAAATAACACACTCTCATTGCTACAAGACTCTGTTGACTTAGAGGTTGCTACCGATGCAGATAAAGAAGCTCTACTCGAATGGAAAAAGTATCGTGTGTTACTCACTCGTGTAGATGTGAATCAAGCGCCTGATGTTGAATGGCCGGAGATGCCGAAGTGATGGAACGGAAGAGTTGCGAATTAAAAATGATTAGATTTTCTCATTGATGGGCGTTAAACGGGGTGGTTTTTTGAGGTGAAAAAACAGAAAAGCCACTTCTAATAGTGGCTTATACATCAAGATATATTCTACCTGTATATTCTTTTTGTATTCTTTCTGTATGTTTTTTCAACACGTCACTTTGCGTAACACATTGATTTAATTGGCTGGGGTACCAGGATTTGAACCTGGGAATGCCGGAATCAGAATCCGGTGCCTTACCGCTTGGCGATACCCCAAAAATGGTGGCTACGACGGGAATCGAACCTGTGACCCCAGCATTATGAGTGCTGTGCTCTAACCAGCTGAGCTACGTAGCCATTTTACGATGCAAGAGATTTTATCGCAAAATACCAGTGGATAACATTCAGCTAATGGCTGGGGTACCAGGATTCGAACCTGGGTATGCCAGGATCAAAACCTGGTGCCTTACCGCTTGGCGATACCCCAACTGAAAGTCATCACTGAACAACGCATTGTGTTATCACAAATGATGGCTGGGGTACCAGGATTCGAACCTGGGTATGCCAGGATCAAAACCTGGTGCCTTACCGCTTGGCGATACCCCATCTACATGATGACAACTTGATGAAAGAAATGGTGCGGGAGGCGAGACTTGAACTCGCACACCTTGCGGCGCCAGAACCTAAATCTGGTGCGTCTACCAATTTCGCCACTCCCGCAAAGATGGTAGCTACGACGGGAATCGAACCTGTGACCCCAGCATTATGAGTGCTGTGCTCTAACCAGCTGAGCTACGTAGCCATCCTTTTTGCATTACCTTCATCGGCGTTGCGGGGCGCATTATGCGTATATCAGCTAAATGCGTCAACTGCTTTTTTCTTGAAATCTGCTTAAGGTCGCTTGTTTGTTTGGCTTATAAGCATTTTGATGGCAAAACCAACAAAAAATGAATATTACCCTTCAAGTAAGTGTTGTAACAAGACACCATTAAGCATAGCACGTTTAGTCAGAGCAAAGGCGCCAATAGCGGAACAGTGAACTAATTCAGACACAACGATTGGCAGATTTTCGCGAAATTCTTTTAAAACCTGAGTATTGATACAACGTTGAATAGCGGGTAAAAGCACGTTGTGCGCTTCAGTAATTTCCCCCGCCAGAACAACTTTCTGTGGGTTAAATAAATTAATGGCGATAGAGATGGCTTTGCCGAGATAATGGCCGACATTTTTTATGACTTCAGATGCTAATGGGTCATTCTGATTAGCGGCCTGGCAGATGGCTTTGATATTGCAGTTATTCAATGTTAGCTGGCTTGGAAAGCCTTGCTTTAATTGATGCTGAACCCGTGCTTCAATGGCTGAGTTAGAGGCGATAGTTTCCAGACAGCCAAAATTGCCACAATGACAGCGCTCACCGAGGGGATCAATTTGAATATGACCAATTTCACCTAAATTCCCTCTATTGTTAAGGAATATCTGGCTGTTTATAATCACCCCGGCACCTGCCCCCCGATGAATACGTACCAATATAGAGTCTTCACAATCACGGGTGGCACCAAAATAGCGTTCAGCCAGTGCTAAACTACGGATATCATGACCAACGAAACAGGTCATGTTGAAATGTTTTTTCAGGTTATCGACCAGAGTCCAGTTAGTCACTTTAATATGAGGCATATAACGGACGATGCCGGTATTTGGGTCAACCAAGCCGGGCAGGATAACTGAAATGGCGATTAATTCACGGATCCTGCGCTGATTTTGTTGAATAAAGTTTTCTATTGCGCTGATAAGCAAGTTTTCGACTTTTTGCTGGGTGGCTTCAGGCAGTGGATAATGCTCTTCAACCAATGCCTTGCCACTCATGTCATAAAGAGCGAGAGTGGCATCATGGCGGCCAAGGCGGACACCGATAGTATGGAAATTACGATTTTCTGTAACGATTGAAATTGCGCGGCGGCCTCCGGTAGAGGCTTGTTGATCGACTTCTTTAATCAGGCCGCGTTCAAGTAACTGACGAGTAATTTTAGTCACACTGGCGGGTGCAAGTTGACTTTGCTCTGCAATTTGAATCCGGGATATTGGCCCTTGTTGATCAATTAACCGGTATACCACAGCGCCGTTAAGTTGTTTTACAAGGTCAATATTACCAATTTGCTTTTGTGTGCGGCTATAACTCATCGGTTATTTTGTTCCTCAAAGGTCAGTTTCTTTTCCGTGAACAATGGTCTTGCAGATTTTAAAGTCGTGACTGAGAACGGTGAGGTTAGCAATTTTACCGGCTTCAATAGTGCCAAGATATTGATCAACACCAATTGCACGGGCTGGATAGAGTGTTGCCATCCTCAGTGTTTCATCCAGAGCAATACCAACATGTTCAACGCTATTTTTAACGGCGTCTATCATAGTGATAGAAGAGCCACTTAACGTGCCGTTTTCATCGACACACAATCCATCTCGATAGTATATGGTTTTACCGGCAAAGGTGAAATGCGCCATTTTATTGATAGACGTATCCATCCCTGCGGGAAGTATGGCATCTGTTACCAGAATCAACTTATCTTTTTTCAGACGCTTCGCATTGCGAATGTTTGGCCATGAAACATGAAAACCGTCGGGAATAATACCCGCATAAACGTCTGGTGTATCAAAGATAGCGCCAATCAGACCAGGCTGGCGACCCGAAATATATGGCATCGCATTATAGAGATGGGTTGAGAGGGTTATGCCATTCCGAAATCCCTGTCGGGCTTCTTCATAACTGGCATTGGAGTGACCGGCAGAAACCACAATCCCTGATTCAATCAACTGGTGAATGTATTTCTGTTCCACCATTTCTGGTGCAAGAGTCAGTTTGGTAATGACATCAGCGTTGTCGCACAGAAAATTTATCATTTCAGGTGTAGGTTTACGGATAATTTCTGGATTGTGCGTGCCTTTTTTGACCGGATTGAGGTACGGCCCTTCCAGATGCAGGCCCAAAGCCTGAAACTTATTATGCTTCAGATAGGTACGCATTGCCTCAACGGAGGCTATCATCAATTGATCTGTACTGGTAATCAGAGTCGGCAAGTAGCTGGTACAGCCTGAGCGTTCATTGGCTTTTTGCATGATATCCAGCGTTTTTTCTGAAATATCTTCCAGCCGTTCATTAAATTGAACACCACCACAACCGTTAACTTGCAGGTCAATAAAGCCGGGAGAAAGAATTGCACCATTTAGATCACGTTTTTCAATTTGTTCGGGTAACTCTTGTGTTGGGCAAACTTGTTTAATTAAGCCACCAGCAATGATAACTGCATGATTATCCAGTCTGTCATGACCGGTATATATAATGCAGTTGGTTAAAGCATACATTTTAGCCTCCTATGGGATCTGGAGATGAGGATAATGACGATAACCCGTCTGAGATAAGCCCAGGCTGTGTGGATTCTTATTTTTTGCTGGCAAATATGTTGATAATGTCCGCTTCTAATTGATGGAAGTACTTAACCGTTTTTACTTTCAATTCCATTGTTGCTGGTTCGTCACAGACAATGATGGATTTAGGGTGCATTTGCAGGCAACTGACTGTCCATAGATGGTTGATATTGCCCTCAATAGCGGCCTGCATTGCCAGGGCTTTATTCAAACCAGTAGCCAGGATCATAACTTCTTCTGCATCCATCAAAGTGCCTACACCTACAGTCAAGGCGTATTTAGGCACCTGATTAATATCATTATCAAAGAAGCGGGAGTTGGCAGCACGGGTTTCTACAGTCAGCGTCTTGATGCGGGTACGGGAAGTCAGGGATGATGCTGGTTCATTGAACGCAATATGGCCGTCATTACCCACGCCACCCATAAACAGATGAATCTGACCATAAGACTTAATTTTGTCTTCATAACGTTGGCATTCTGCATCAATATCAGCAGTATTACCATTGAGCAGATTGATATTCTCCTTTTGAATATCAATGTAATCAAAGAAGTTATGGTGCATAAAACTCTGGTAGCTTTGCGGATGATTTTCGGGGATACCGACATATTCATCCATATTGAATGTAACGACATGTTTAAAACTGATTTTCCCTGCTTTGTACAGAGCAATCAATTCGTTGTATGTTGCCAGTGGCGTGCTGCCGGTTGGCAGCCCCAAAACAAAAGGGCGCTCGGTGGTTGGATTAAATGCATTGATTTTACTAACGATATAGTGTGCAGACCATTTACCGACATCACTTGCATTCGTTAGGGGGATCAGTCTCATAATTACCTCTTAAAACAAGAAATTATCATCGTTAAATAATAGAGTTATACATTATTCTCTTAATTAATCATCTATAGTTTGAATACTAAAACATTTTCATTAGCAGAGACACTCTGCACGGTATGATATTTTTAATGATAAAATAAGATTTGTGTGTTAGCTAGCATTTTGGCTAAATCCTTGGTGTTTATGGTGAGTCATATCACATATGGCGCGGAATTAATTTGCGACGAAAAATAAATTCCCTACACTGAAAATGGTAGAATAAATATTCTTATTGCTTATTTTCATCATGTAGTCATAAGCAGTAAGAGACTCCGGTAATTGAGGATATAAGGGGGAGCAAGGTGAATATTCTGAGTTATTTGCAAAGAGTGGGGCGAGCATTAATGGTACCAGTGGCCACACTGCCTGCTGCTGCAATACTAATGGGGATAGGTTACTGGATCGACCCGGGAGGCTGGGGAGCGGATAATGCACTGGCAGCTTTGCTGATTAAATCGGGTGAAGCCATTATTAAGAACATGCCAATGTTGTTTGCTATTGGTGTGGCTTATGGCATGTCTAAAGATAAGGATGGTGCGGCGGCATTGACAGGTTTTGTCGGTTTTTTAGTCGTAACGACACTGTGTTCTCCAGCCGCAGTATCGATGATCCAAGGTATTCCAGTTGACGATATACCAAAAGCCTTTAGTAAAATTGATAACCAATTTGTTGGTATTTTGGTGGGTGTTGTGTCTGCTGAATTGTATAACCGCTTTAGTCGTGTTGAACTGCCGAAAGCGTTGTCATTCTTCAGTGGTCGTCGTTTGGTCCCCATCCTGATCTCTTTCCTGATGATTCTGGTTGCTTTCATCCTGATGTATGTGTGGCCGGTGGTTTATAATGCACTGGTCACTTTCGGGGAAAGTATTAAAGATCTTGGTGCTACAGGTGCTGGTATCTATGCTTTCTTTAACCGCTTGCTGATTCCTGTTGGCCTGCATCATGCACTGAACTCTGTATTCTGGTTTGATGTTGCGGGTATCAACGATATTCCTAATTTCCTCGGTGGTCAGAAGTCCATAGTGGATGGTAGCGCAATAGTTGGTATTACCGGCCGCTATCAGGCGGGTTTCTTCCCTATTATGATGTTTGGTTTACCGGGTGCGGCATTAGCGATGTATCGTTGCGCACGTCCCGAAAATAAGGCCAAAATTGCCGGTATCATGATTGCGGGTTCATTCGCTGCATTTTTCACCGGTATTACTGAGCCTCTGGAATTTGCCTTCATGTTTGTTGCGCCAGTGCTTTATGTGCTGCACGCGATCTTGACTGGTATTTCAGTGTTTATCGCAGCGACAATGCAGTGGATTGCGGGGTTTGGTTTCAGTGCCGGTTTGGTGGATATGGTACTCTCTTCCCGTAATCCATTGGCGACACATTGGTACATGTTAATCCCACAAGGTTTGGTCTTCTTCTGCCTGTATTATTTCGTGTTTAGTTTTACTATCAAAAAATTCAACCTGATGACGCCAGGGCGTGAATTGGCTGCCGAGGGTGAAATTGATGGCTATGATGTTGATGTGGACAAAAATGGTAAAGCAACCGCTAATAACATCCACAATGAAGCTCATCAATATCTTGCCGCAGTGGGTGGTTCAGATAACCTGACTGCTATTGATGCTTGTATTACTCGTCTACGTCTGTCTGTAAAAAATGTCGATCAGGTCAATGACAATCTGGTTAAACGCTTGGGTGCTTCCGGTATTATCCGCCTGAATAAACAGAGTGTGCAGGTTATTGTTGGTACTCGTGCAGAACTGATTGCCAGTGCTATGCGTGATGCTCTGGCAAAAGGTCCGGTTGCTGCGGCGACTGCAAGCTATCAACATCAGACAGCACAAAAATCGAAGCTTAAAGGTAAACGTAAAATCCTGCTGACTCTGATGGCTCCGGTCAGTGGTGAGTTAATCGATTTAACAGACGTACCTGATGAAGCCTTCTCCAGTAAAGTTGTTGGTGATGGTATTGCGATCAAACCAACATCAAATACTGTGCTTGCGCCTGTGTCCGGTAAGATTGTGAAAATTTTCGACACCAATCATGCTTTCTGTATTGAAACTGATGAAGGTTTGGAACTGATTGTACATTTGGGCATTGATACGGTTTCCCTTAACGGTAAAGGTTTTAAACGGTTGGTGAATGAAGGGGCAACGGTGAAAGTTGGGGATCCTGTATTGAATTTGGATCTTGATTATCTGAATGCTAATGCCAAATCTATGATTAGCCCGGTTATCGTCAGCAATATTGATGATTATATCGGTATTAATATCTTGGCAAAAGGCCAGGTAAAAGCAGGACAGACAAAATTATTTGATGTGCTGAGATAAACAACAGACAAGTCCGTAAAAATTTTCCATAAATAAAAAACGGGAAGAGTACTACTTTTCCCGTTTTCCGCTTCAACTTTGTCCTGAATCGCCATTTGGCAGTAACAAACGGTTGTTTCTCAGCACTGCTTGTTGGATTATAGGCGGTTACGTGACGCGCTTTTGGCATTATTGAGGTATAAAACAATGAGTGAGGCAGATGCCCGCCCGACAAACTTTATTCGTCAAATAATTGATGAAGATTTGGCAATTGGTAAACATACATCCGTACATACCCGCTTCCCGCCTGAACCCAATGGCTATCTGCATATTGGTCATGCAAAATCTATTTGCTTGAACTTTGGGATTGCAGAGGACTATCAGGGCCAGTGTAATCTGCGTTTTGACGATACCAATCCGGTTAAAGAAGATGTTGAGTACGTTGACTCTATTAAAAATGACGTTCAGTGGTTAGGTTTTGGGTGGAGTGGTGATATTCGCTACTCTTCCAATTATTTTGATACGCTGTATCAGTATGCTATTGAATTGATCAATAAAGGCCTGGCTTATGTTGATGAATTGTGCCCGGAAGAGATCCGTGAATATCGCGGCACATTGAAAGAGCCAGGTAAAAACAGCCCGTATCGTGACCGTAGTATTGGTGAAAACTTGGCACTGTTTGAGAAAATGCGTGCTGGTGAATTTGGCGAAGGTAAAGCTTGCCTGCGAGCCAAAATTGATATGGCATCACCTTTTATTGTGATGCGCGATCCGGTTTTGTACCGTATTAAATTTGCAGAACATCATCAATCTAGTAACAAATGGTGCATCTACCCGATGTACGATTTTACTCACTGTATTTCTGATGCGCTGGAAGGTATTACACATTCGCTGTGTACCCTGGAATTCCAAGATAATCGTCGTTTGTATGACTGGGTGCTGGATAACATCACCATTGATTGCCATCCGCGTCAGTATGAATTCTCGCGTCTGAATCTTGAATACACGGTGATGTCTAAGCGTAAGCTGAACCTATTGGTGACCGACAAGATTGTTGAAGGTTGGGATGATCCACGGATGCCGACTATCTCAGGTTTGCGTCGTCGTGGTTATACTGCCGCTTCCATTCGTGAATTCTGCCGTCGTATTGGTGTTACTAAGCAGGACAATAATGTGGAAATAGCCGCATTGGAGTCCTGTATCCGTGATGATTTGAACGAAAATGCCCCTCGCGCAATGGCTGTTCTCGATCCGGTCAGGCTGGTGATCGAAAACGGACCGGAAGGGGAGCAGATGCTGAGTATGCCTAATCATCCGAATAAACCGGAGATGGGCAGCCGTAAAGTGCCATTCAGCCGTGAGATCTATATTGACCGCGCAGACTTCCGTGAAGAAGCTAACCGCCAATATAAACGCTTAGTCTTGGGTAAAGAAGTTCGTCTGCGTAACGCATATATCATCAAAGCAGAGCGTGTTGAAAAAGATGCTGACGGCAATATCACGACAATCTATTGCAGCTATGATGAGCAGACGCTGAATAAAGATCCGGCTGATGGACGTAAAGTGAAAGGTGTTATTCATTGGATCAGTGCGCCTCATGCTGTTCCTGCTGAATTCCGTCTGTATGATCGTCTATTCAGCGTACCCAATCCCGGTGCAGAGGATGATTTTCTGGCGACAATTAACCCAGAATCATTGGTGGTTCGTCAGGGCTTTGTTGAGCCAAGTTTAGCGAATGCCAAGTCAGAAAAAACGTATCAGTTTGAGCGTGAAGGTTATTTCTGTGCTGATAGTTGTTATTCCAGTGCAGAAAGTCTGGTATTTAACCGTACTGTTGGTCTGCGTGATACCTGGACAAAAATTTCTCAGGACTAATTGAGATGATGAACTGTACCCAACGAGTTGGACATGGGGCCAACAGTTGAGGTGCAGTTTTTTTGCTAAATATTGCTATTTCTCTATGCGGTTAGATGGCCATAAGATACGGAAAGTACTCGAAGTACCCGCCCATTTGTCTAAAACTGTTAATAATGTACCGCTAGCCAATGCTTGCTTAACGGTAAAATCAGGCAAACAGGCGATACCGTGACCTTGGATCGCCATGTGAAGCAGCGTTTCGACATGATTGCTAGTCATCTTTGCCTGGAGATGTATATCTACTTCGGATTTTCCCAAGCGCAGCGGCCACTTCTCTAAAAGACCTGTAGTTGGAAAACGGTGCATCAGGCACGTGTGATGTAATAAGTCCTCGGGTTGTGATGGTTTACCGTGTTGGGCAAAGTAGGTGGGAGCGCCAACATAAACGAAACCGCTGGATCCTATACGTTTATTCATCAATCGTGAATCATCCAGTTCTCCTGTACGAACCACAGCGTCGCAACCTTCACTAATGACATCAACTAATCGATCACTAAAGTCCAGCTCCAGTTCTATCTGTGGATAACAAGTCGCAAAAGCGGATAATACGGGCAGCATCAGATTACTGATTAATGGCAAACTCACCCGCAGGCGACCTTGAGGGGCAGAGATGGAACTCAACAATTCATTTTCCGCAGAGGAAATCTCATCCAGGATACGTTTGCAGCGTTCAAGAAACAGTGAACCTTCAGCAGTTAAACTGACGAAGGAGATAGTCCGAGTTGCCGGGCTGCGTCTGCAAAGCTGCGAGCTTCAGCGACATGAATCCACTCAAATTATTCATCTGGGCCTCTTGGTTTTTTTAGATCACGATTGGTGACAGAAAAGCCACTTTAGAAGTGATGGTAGGTCTATTTATCTAACCTGAGCTTCGCTTAAGGGAAGGGAACTAAAGTGCCTGAGGCACGATCAAAGTTTTTGCTAAAGAAAACAAAATCGTGGAGACCCTCAGGCATGGTTAATTTAGAAGAACTTTACTGCTGCGTCGATGACTTTTGCCAAAAATTTATTCCTCTCTGGCATCAACAACTCATTGAACATGGATTACGTAAACGACACCGGGAGGCATCTCTTTCTCTCAGTGAAGTCATGATGATCCTCATTTTATTTCATATGAGTCATTATCGTGATTTTAAAACATTTTATATTGAACATGTAAAACAATATCTTACAGCCGATTTCCCCGGATTAGTCAGCTATACGCGTATCCTCACCCTGAAAAAAAGGGCGCTTATTCCTTTATGCGCTTTTCTTTCATCACGTAAGGCACAAACTCAAGGAATTGCTTTTATTGATTCCACCAAAATTGCTGTTTGTCACAATCGTCGTATTCCTCGTCATCGCGTATTTGAAGGGATGGCACAACGAGGTAAAACGAGCACAGGCTGGTTTTATGGCTTTAAACTTCATTTGGTTATCAATGATTGCGGTGAATTGTTAGCCGTGAAACTCACCGCAGGAAACCAGGATGATCGTCAGCCAGTCAGCGCGTTGACAAAAGGACTCACAGGCTGTTTGTATGGGGATAAAGGGTATTTGTCCCAGGCTTTATGCGATGAGTTAGAAGCGGAAGGTGTCACGTTAATCACCAATGTCCGGAGTAACATGAAAGCCAAAGCATTATCTCTCTGGGATAGGTTGATGTTAAGACGGCGATTTTTGATAGAAAGTGTGCCGCAGGCATACAAACTAGCAGCATAGGGAATGCAGCCAGTATGTAGCATAAGCTCAGGAGGAGATGGTGGTCGGCCCACCGAAGTCTGCTGTCGGAAGCTGGCTTCAAACCCCCTCAAGCGGCTGTCGTAAAGAGCGGTGGTTGTGAGCGTTGAGGTCAAAGCATGAACAAAAAAAAGTTCGGCAGGTAGGGTACAAAGAGACGAGTAAAACCGAACCTATGTGGACGCGTCGTAAAGAAGAGAAGTGACATCAAAACCGGGGGCGTTTCTATCTTCCGGGATAAATCTGTGAGTGGACTCCGAATGCTGCGCAGGTGGTGTCCGGCGTAGAGTAGGCGTGACTTTGTATCGGGCTCTTTCTGGGAACTGCGGGAACCTGTCATCACGATGTAAAGGAAGAAATACAAGTCACTGAATTGACAAGTATGAGAGTACCGAAGCGTGATACAGGGGCGGAGTGACTCGTAGTAGTGAGGAAATATTTGTAATGAATGTGGAGCGAAGGGGTCACGTCAGGCAGCCTTACCCGGTATCCAACTGTCAGGCAGGAGGAGATACGGCGGTTAAGGCAAAACCGTTTGTCATTGAGAAAAGGGATGTGTACCGTGCCTGGTTATTGGTTAAAACCAATCAAGGCGCGGCAGGCGTGGATGGTCAGACCCTCGCGGATTTTGAATCCAGTCTGAAAGATAATCTGTACAAACTCTGGAACCGCTTATCATCGGGCAGTTATTATCCACCTCCGGTGAAAGGTGTCGCTATTCCCAAGAAGTCGGGAGGTGAACGCCTACTGGGTATTCCTACGGTAGCGGATCGCGTGGCGCAAATGGTGGTCAGGCTTCATTTCGAACCGCTTGTTGAACCTCATTTTCTGCCGGATTCTTATGGCTACCGCCCGAATAAATCGGCAATTGATGCCATCCGAGTCACAAGGCAGCGATGCTGGCAGCAGGATTGGGTATTGGAGTTCGATATTAAGGGCTTGTTTGACCATATTCCCCATGATTTACTGATGAAAGCGGTGAGGAAACACACAAACAGCCCGTGGATCTGCCTGTACATCGAACGCTGGTTAACGGCACAGATGGAATGTCATGGTGAAGTGTTATTCCGAGAGAAAGGGACACCGCAAGGCGGGGTGATTAGTCCGATACTGGCAAATTTATTTCTGCACTACGTTTTCGACAAGTGGATGCAGAAATATTATCCCCGGATGAAGTGGTGTCGCTATGCAGATGATGGACTGGTTCACTGCCAGAGTGAAGCGCAGGCCAGAGAAATCTGGCAAATGCTGGAACACCGTTTCAGGGAATGTGGACTGTTACTGCATCCGGACAAAACCCGGATTGCTTACTGTAAGGACGTTGAACGAAAGGGAAAATATGAACAGACCAGTTTTGATTTTCTGGGATATACCTTCAGACCAAGGTTGGTCAAGAATCGTAAAAGAAACAGTTTGTTTGTGAGTTTTACACCGGCAGTCAGCAAAGCGGCCCAAAAAGCCATGAGATTCAAAATCCGTAAGTTGAAGATCCGAATGCGGACAGAACTGAACCTGATACAGATGGCAAACTGGCTAAACCCCATGATAAATGGCTGGTTGAACTATTATGGTCAATTTTGTCGATCGGAACTGTATAAGGTTTTCAGGCAACTCAACAAAGCGCTGGTGCGCTGGGTTAGACGAAAGTTCAAGGCATTGAGCAGACACAAAACCCAAGCCTCAAAACTTCTTCAAAGGATTGCAAAGGAGCATAAGGGGTTGTTTGCCCATTGGCGAGCAGGAATGACAGGCGTGTTTGCTTGATGGGAGCGGTATGAGTCGAGAGGCTCACGTACCGTTCTGCGAGAGGCTGCGGGGGCAGTTCCCGCGGCCTACTCACCCGGTCGTCGACCAGCTCAAAAATATTTCTCAGATAGAACATTCAAGGCATCGCAGTCAGCTCGGTTTTTTGTTAGAAGTTGCTGCCGGTCTTATTGCTTATACATTCCAGCCTAAAAAACCGAGCTTGAATCTACGGGATAATGAGATCGCTATCTTTAAACGAAGCTGAGGTAATATTAGCAATATCGACTTTGGGTAAGTTTTTGAAAAAAGCATCGTCCAGTTTTTCAACGCTGTCATAGCGCAGGCTCCAGTGTTGTTGTCCGGTTTTGGTTTCACGAACATAAAAGCCGGGATTGTTATTTGCACGAATATTGTGGGTCGTTCTCTCCCAGGCTTCATTCAGTCCCTGTAGCGCTTCATCAAGACGCTGGTCACAGTAAACAGGGAGGCGGGAATAACCAAACTCCACCGCGATCTTTTCAACGTTATCGACCAGCGCATCGTCAACCAGATCGGTATCAATATCACAGTACGAGACACTGTCATTGCAATACAGACGGCCCCGCTCAATCTCATGGAGAACCTTTAAATAGACAAAAAATTCAAATAAATACGGATCAATTCGGGTGTCCGAGGGTTTCCGCTTCAGGTAGATATTCATACTTTTGGGAAGGGTGAATCCCAGCTCATCACAGATTTTTAAAGCGGAGGGACTTTTACCGCTGGCATAATGTGTTTTCAACATAGGAATCAGTTCGCCGATTTCACTGTTTTTCTTGTAATCTGGGTATTGCGAAACTGTTCGAGAACAACCCGTTCTGCCGGGCTTAAGGAAAAATACAGGATTTGTTCGTGATCATTGAATTCGGGGCAGGCATAAAGTTCTTCGATTTCGGTATTGGATAATAAGTGAATACGCTTGATATTTTCCATTGTGAGTCCCGGATTCAATGAGGCCAGACAATCAAATCATTTCGCGTCCGTCCAGATGATTTGCCGGCACCATTCGTTTGTGCAGCACACCAAATATCACCGGTTGCCGTTCGTGGATGAGGTAATAAATGACATGACTGACATAAGGAAAACTCAATACGCCCGATCCGACGTCTGGCCTGTCTCTTCCCAGTGCAGGGGTAGAAGCCAGTAAACGAAAGGTTTGTTGAAGTCCTGACAGGTATTTTTCTGATTGCACCTCACCCCATTGTTGTACAGTAAAACGGCGAATTTCAATCAGATCGGCCTGGGCATCAGGCGTTAAACGGTAGTGTGATATGTCCATGATGGTTAATGATCCCTGGGAACGTCGATAATGCCCTCAGCAATACCCTGAACCAGCATTTCCATTAGTTTGGCGAACCGGAAAAAACCGGTGTATTGCTGACCAGGGGTTACGCATGAAATTTTGGTAGGCTAAAATTGATTAAATAGCAGCGCTTCCATATAGCCATTATCCCACCCGGCTGATTTCCTACGGGCACTTAAACTCAGTTTACTGTTGGTATCTCGTTTAACGATATTGAGCGCCATTTTACGTAATTGGGCAAATATTCTTGTGGCGATCCGCTCTCTCATCCGTGAATCATCTTCTCGAAAAGTGACATCCAGTACCCAGTGTAAACTATTTTCTATAGCCCAATGTTTTCTTATGGCACCGAGTTGAAAGGCGGGAGAATCATGACAACTACTTAAATAATAACGAAAATAAGAGGTCACTGTGTCAGAATAGCGTTCTTGTCGTATCGTTTCCGTTACCAGAAGGGCCTGAATATCTGGCCAAGAACTTAAGTATTTTGTTTCTGATGTCAGCGGCAGAACCCACCCGCGTCGTCTGACGGTACGTCCGTGACTATCATCGAATTCATCATAGTCAGGTTTAAGATAAGGTTTTTGGGTTATCTGTTGTTGTTGAAAATAGTTAACAGCTTCCGAAAAAGTTTTCCCCTGATTGCCTTTAAGCGACAAAATATAATCAGCTTCACTCTCGCGTAATTGCTGAGCAATCATGCGTTGGCAACCCATCGCATCCATCGTCACGAGATGTCCTTTCAATGAAAGCATCGATAATAATGTGGGGATGGCCTTAATTTCGTTTGATTTTCCGTCTACTGCACACTGACATAAGCTGAGTCCTTTCTCAACCGAGAATGCACTCACCACATGTAGTGGGCTTTGTTCAATTTTCTTATCAAACGAATGGCGTAAACTTTTACCATCAATCGTAATGATCGTCCGCTTTTCTGAAGAGATGTCACAAGAAACCCACTGATAAAAATAACGTTCAAAGAGGTCGGGATTTAATAAACTGAAACAGCGTCGGAAAGTATCATGTGAGGGAATACCACCTTTGAGCGGAAGAAATGAACTCAGCCAATCCTTTTTTAGCTGGCCGTACTGTTCAATATCGGTCCAGGCGTTAGCCCCAGCAATGACAGCGCATACCGCGATCACTAAGATATCAATAAAACGGTGTTTGACCTTTCCCTGACAACGTGGATCTGGAAAATCAGAAAAGACATCCACTAATTCTTTCATCAGCGTTCCTCTAAAAACGAAGGAATTATCCACTAATTCTTTCATCAGCGTTCCTCTAAAAACGAAGGAATTATCCACTAAATATTTTCATGCGTAACCCCTGTATTGCTGACAGATACCATCCAGCTGGGCAATTGATGCACTGTCTATCACCTGTTTGAAGGTATCCATATAGTCGTAACAGGTTTTCCGTAATTGCGCATCACCGGTTTCGGTTAGGGGAAAACGGGCAGCATAGTCATGTATACGTTTCACCCACCGTAATTGTTCTGCGCTAAGTCCGGCTACAGACATTTTTTTCTCCTCAATAGGTGAAATTCTAATCGTACTGACCTGATATCAGTTCATTAAAAAAAGCTTCGCCATCGAGGGTGTTACCGGATTCAATATCAACTCTGGCCTGTTCAGCTCTTGACTGCAATAATTTTAACCGGAGTGTTTCAATACTTTCGTATTCATCCATTGAGATAACCACCGCAACGGGTTTTCCGTTTTTATTGATTTGGATTGGGGCACGTTGTGCTTTGAGTAGCATGTCGCCAAACTGGGTTTTGGCTTCATTGGCAGAAAGAGCATCCATAATAGTCCTCTCATTGAATCATAGCATGATTCAAACAATATAAACGAATCGAACGACTCGATCAAATTTAAAGCTATTAAAAAGTATACTTTTTAATAGTCGCTGGAAATAGCTCTTAAAAGTCCTATCATAAGTACTCAATCAAATGGTCTAAAGGATAATGATAGGTTATGGCAAAAATTGGTTATGCGCGGGTCAGCTCAACAGGTCAAAGTTTAGACATTCAGCTGGAAAAATTAAGACAAGCGGAGTGTGAACGTCTTTATCAGGAAAAACGCAGTGGTCGGACAGCACACCGCCCGCAATACCAAGCCTGTATGGATTACCTGCGTGAAGGTGATACTCTGATCGTCACAAAATTAGACCGGCTTGCACGTTCAGTGGATCATTTATCACAAATTTCTAGTCGCTTTCAGCAAGAAAATATTGATTTGGTCGTTCTGGATCAAAATATAGATACCCGAACTTCAACAGGGCGTCTTATGTTCAATATGCTGGCCACCATCGCGGAGTTTGAAAATGACTTACGCAGTGAACGCCAGGCGGAAGGGATCGCCAAAGCGAAAGAGAATGGTGTCAGATTCGGGCGCCCCGCTAAGTTAACCGAAGATATACGAAATGATATTTATCTCAAGCGTCAGTCCGGCATTACGATTGGTCAGTTAGCCAAGGAGTTTAAGCTAGGCGAAGCAACCATCTACCGTGCTTTGAACACATTTAAGCACGTTGATAACTCGTAGCTCTCACAAAGTTTACAGATCTGGGGGTTCTTCCACAGGACCCGCAATTATCAAAAATATCTGTGGTTAATACCGTTATCACATTTATCACCCCCGTTTCGTCAGAATTCTATTATAACTGATTATCAGAAAACTGATAAATAAATCTGACATCATGAGGTCGAAACGGCAATGTGTCGTGACATATCCTTTCATGTTTACATCGTCACACATTTAAACGCCCTGTATCGCCACGTATTGAGAGATAGGTGAGCAGACGTAGGATTTCGGATTAAGCAATAAAATGGCTCAGAATTGATTACAGCGTGTTTTAAGGGTGCTTTAGTTGCTTGGTTAGAATGTTTTATGCCTAAAGGGCATGGAAGGCGGCTCTTTGGCGTGACTGGGGACACTGTTGTCAATCCGCCGATACAAAAGGGGGACTTATTGGGGAGTACGACCACTTCCTTCACCCTGCTAAGCTGTCTTTTAGCTGGCTGTCAGTGATCCGAAAGCCGGGTAGTCGGAGACGAAAGAACGTTAAAGCGACACTCTGCCCGAACAACGTGAGGGAACTACCTATTAGTATAGCCCGTAAGGGCGAATCAGAGGAGCAAGCTAATAGCTTGCAACATCCTTGCTTGATCCCTACAGCTTCACTTTCGCTCGTTGGTCAAATTAGATCAACATGAAAAACAAGTTTTTGCCCTGACCAGATTTTGCAATTTTTTAATTCCTAAATAGGTAAGTTATACACAGAAATTGGGTGGAATTTGCTTTTTAAATTCTTTTTAAAACCTTTTTAGACGCCAGAAATACATTAAAATCATCATGTTACAGAGTTAAAAGTAAGGTTTTTCGGGTAGTACTCACAGGCAAAAGTAAGAATAAAAAACACATTTACTTTTACACAAAAGTAAGTACGCTAATTAAACTAACAGTTGTCCGATTGTTCTTACTTTAAGGTTAAGTCATGCGTAAAAAAAATGATCCCCCAATAACTATGACCGTCAATTTAAGAGGTAAGAACATAGTTATGAGTAATGCCATAACAAGGGCAGCTCAAAGCCTTTCATTGGCTGAAAAACGGGTTATTTTTGCTGCCATCGCCCAAATGGGCGGAAAATATGCACCAGTGAAAATCACCGCCCAAGAATACGCAAATACCTTCGGAATGCCGATAAAGCAAGCCTATTCACAATTAAAAGCAGCTGCTGAAAATTTCTTTAATCGATATATTCGATTTAAAGTTAATGAGGTGAGCGATACGGATGTTGATGTTTGGAAAATTAGATGGTTAGGAGCTTATAAATACAATGAGGGTGAAGCTCATGTAGTGCTGAGTTTTACTCTTCAAGTCACACCATATCTTTGCGAATTAGAGGATAACTTCACCAAATATCAATTATCTCAAGCCTGCGCCTTACGATCTGTTCATTCCTGGAGATTGCTTGAATTATTCGAACAAATGAACATAAAAAAAGATAATAACGGATGGTTATCCATATCATTGGATGACTTCTATCATGCAATGGAAACACCTGAAAGTTATAAAAAAACATTCGGTTTATTAAGAAAATACACGATAGAACCTGCCGTTAAAGAACTAATAGAAAAAGACAACTGGATGATTCAATGGAACCCATTGAAAAGAGGAAGAAAAGTAGTCCGTCTTGAATTTTGGTTTCAAAAAGACGATCAGTTGAAAATTGATATCTAAACTGATGGCGAAAACTACCTGTTCCTGCCATTTTTAGATTGGGACAAATAAAATGCTACCAAATCACATTCATTCTTTATTAATGAGCTTTTTTTAATTTTAAATTGTTATTATTATTTGATTAATATACGCGTTTTTTATATAAAGACATTTTGTTATGTCGATTAAAAAATAAAACATAGAGGTATTATATGGATGATAAGGAAATTTTAATGAGAGAAATGGCAATTTTGTTATCTAATAGTCAAGTTATGCCAGAAGAAAAGCTTGCTGTGGTTATGATGCTTAGTTTTAAACTATTATCAGAAACTCAAACTGAGATGATTAACATGCAAATTTCAAAAGGTAGAAATTTAGTGTTAAAATTTGAAGAAAATAAAACTAATCATTGATGAGGATATTATGGGGTTCGATAATAAAGGACATGAAAATGCCATACAAGAAGCGCAAAGAATTTTAAAAGAAGCTCAAGCTGATTTTGCTTTAAGGTTGGAAAAAGCAGTTGAAGGTGTGAGAGAAATTGCACAGGAAACAATGCATACCGTAGGAAAAGGAGGGCAGAGAGCTTTATGGAGAACTTCATATTTTTTTGACGGCTATGAGGACGTAAATCAAAGATTAAATAGAGAAGATGGGCGGATATTTCTCGCTGCGTGGTCAGTAGCTAAAGGAGGTTTATTTGAGAATAATGTTATAAAGAAATTTGTTGATATTTACGTAAGTAAATTATTGGAGCCTCATGAAAATAATCAGCCATTTTTAAATAAGCTTCACGAAAAATTAGTTAGTTCGTCTACCACTATGATGTATTTAGTGGCTAAATTTAAGATATCAGGTGTGGCAAAGACCTCTGTTGTTTCTGCTATAACAGAAGCTATTTATGTAGCAGTAATTCAAAAAGCAGTTATTAGAGAAGGCTTTAGGAAACTTGGAATGTCTATCACTTTAGCGTTTCAATTTTATGGTTATTTTGATAAGGCCGCTGTATCTGCGAGTAAGTTGAAAAGAGAATGTCCTGTTTTATATTGGTCTCTTTATTCTAGTAAAATAGAAATGTTGTATTTTATTTTTGAACCTTTATTTAAAAAAGGAATTAAAACAATACAAAAAGGAAAAGGGAGTACTATAGATGATGTTTATTTTGCTATAATGGACGTTATTGGTTATAACTGAACTGTAAGGTAGAGGCTGAAAGATGTTTAGTAAAGGATGGTTAAAAAAAGAAATAACATCATGGTTTAAGGGAGTTTGTTCTTATATAACATGGTCTTTTATTCCAACTTTATGTTCTTTTATTTGGTCTCTTTTTGTTTTTGTTGTTTTCCCAAATTATTGGGGGTTGTTAGCTTTGGTAGGTATTATTATAATTTTATTATTTACTATTTATTTTGCATTTAAATTTAACTAAGCATATTGTATATGCTTAGTTATTGTTTTTAATAAATTCGTTCATCCCATATGCTATAAGCTGATGTTCCAGCGGTTATATGACTCCATGAAATAGATTTATATTTTAGTTGTACTTTTTCATATGGTATTTTTTCATTATTATTTATTGAATTTGGATAAACGCAAGATACATCAATAATTGTGGCTTCTGTAATTTTAACTTCATAGAACAATTCTAACTGTCCTGTTTGACTTGTTCTGAGGAATATAAATGCGGCATTCAGTGATTCATTACAATCTATAGACATAGCCAATAGTGGAGATGATTTATCTATTGGTTTTATGAATTGTATTGGATGATGACTAACATTTTGATCTCTAGTCATAGAGTGATCTAAACTTAGTATCTGTATTTGGTCTTCGTATCCTTTTTGATACCGATTTCCTATCGAATCCAGTGTTGAACATCCAGCAGATATTAATCCTTGCTTCTTACCACTTAAAGTTAAATAAATCATATATGACATAATCGTAACCTTTTTTATTTAAATCTCAATTTTAATTTAACACATAAAGAAAATTCGTAATGAGATCATAACAACATAAAAAATATGCTTAAGATCCTTTTTATCACATCTCTATACGAGAGCATAAAAATCCGTGGGGCAATCGTTTAAATGCTCTCCGCATCAGAATTAATGAGCTAGCCGGAGTACGGTTGATGGTTCTACATTAGCTATAGCAGCATAAACACCAATGTAGTGCCCCACACAATTTCATGCTCTCTCGCTAGAGGAGAGCGTAAAAGAGTGTGGGGCACTTGAGTTATTTAGCGGTAAAGTGGGCAATTCAACCGGACTATTACTATTACCCATTATCGGCCCATGAATACTTATACGTTAAAGTGGCTTCTTTAGCTACTTTACCACATAAATGCCCCAAGGTTTTTTATGCTCTCTTGTATATGGGGTTATCGGGTCGCGCAAGGGAACTTCCCCCCTGCGCTCCCACGGAACCGGACGTGACAGTCTCCCGTCATCCGGCTCTTGCCGTTGACCGTTCGCGCCGCGTACAAATTTCCCAGTGTGCAAACAGACCAGGCTTAACACTCCTTATCCTGCCTAACCATTCATATGCCTGAGCCAGGCTACCCTGCACCCGCTTATATTTGCGGGTAACCCATTTAGCAAGGTGCAGATCGACATGACTGGCTATACGATCCATTGCTGACCGATAAAAGCGCCCATAGTACTTGACCCAGCCTCGTAACATGGGATTGAGCCATCGTGCCATTGCTTCCAGCGACAGCGGTGTTTTGTGACTCAAATCCCAGCCCCGTACTGTCTGCCGGATTGCCTTCGCAGCTCTGGCACTCATTGCTGGCAGGAAATTCACCGATAGCTCTCCTTCTTTCGAGACCGACTTTCTTGGCCTGAACGTGTAGCCCAAAAAGTCAAAGCTGATTTCAGGATATGTCTCCGTTCTTTCCCTGTCCTTGCAGTAGACGACTTTCGTCTTACCCGGGCTCATCTCCAGCTTACACTCAGCCAGACGCTTTCTGAGCTTGCCACGCAACATCATTGCCTGCGCATGACTCTTGCAGTGGATGACTATATCATCAGCGTACCGCTCGAACCGGACGACGGAAAATTCCCGTTTCATCCACATATCGAATGCGTAATGCAGGAACAGATTGGCCAGCAACGGACTAATGACCCCTCCCTGAGGAGTCCCCTTATCCCTTATCTGCACCGTTCCATCCGGCATGTACACCGACGCGGTTAGCCATCGCTCAATGTAGAGCAACACCCATCTGCAATCCGTATGCCTGCGCACCGCCCTCATCAGGAGTTCATGATCGATGTTATCGAAGAACCCCTTGATGTCCACGTCCAGCACCCAGTCAGTGCGCCAGCATCGTTGCCGGGCTACTCTCAGGGCATCGTGTTTTCTGACACATTCAGTATTGGAGGCGTATGAAAGGTCAACGTATTGGCTATATCCGGGTAAGTAGCTTTGACCAGAACCCAGAGCGGCAACTGGATCAGACTCAGGTGGATAAAGTCTTCGTCGATACAGCATCGGGTAAAGATACTCAGCGGCCATAACTGGATTCACTGTTGTCATTCGTGCGTGATGGAGACATCGTGGTGGTTCATAGTATGGACCGGTTGGCACGACATCCAAAATTTACCCTGTTGTTTTTACCGGTCTATTCACCGTGGTTAAATAAAATAGAACGGTTATGGCAATTGCTCCATGAGACAATAACGCGAAATCATTGTTGTCAATTTATGTGGCAGTTACTGAATTATGTTGATGCCTTTTTGGCATCGTTTTCATCACAGCAAAAGCCAGGAAGACAAAAAATGGGTGTAGCACAATTATGAAATCTTATTTATATTAGCAAAAACTATTTCGTGTTGTTTGTCACATTACGCTATCGTGAGTCAACTGCCACCCAGCCATCTAACCAAGCGAACTCAATTAGCAATAGTAATTTAATTTGGTTTTAGGGCCAAATCTCACATTTTTAATGTGGTTACTATGGGTAAAAATAACGCTTTACATACTCAATAAACATAAAGAGAAATATCAAAACCTATTAATAAAATTATATTGAATATGCGAAATTATCAATGTCTGTATGGCAATTGATTTTTATACAAAATAGAATCCCTCCCTGAGTTTGGTTTTGATACAAGCAACTCTACCTCATATATATTGTTGTCCAACAGACTGAAGTCTGCATGCAATATTGATAGTACCAACTGCAGCAATCCCCGAGATTCTGACAGTTCAGATAGTGTGAAACCATCACATACAGAAGATTCACCTATTAGACGGACAGGTATTTGGAGCAGTAGCATGCCATTTTAAAAGCCAGTAAAGCTTTAACCATTGGATAAGCAGCTTACATCAACTCAATTTACAACAGGAAGATACTCGGTAGTGATTTCCTGGAGTGTGATCGACCATGAAAGTCTTGAGTAACGGTTCTGAATTCAGAAATAGCCGTCATTTTGCCAATTACCTAGGGTAGGCTCCCAAAGAGAACGGTGGTGGAAAATCAACTTATTGGGTATCACAACACGTTATCCACGGTGACCATTCAGTCATTTATCGGGTGAGTAAAATACCGGATGACCGATGTAACAGGTTATAACATGGGCTGAAAGGCCCCATATCCTGTAAAGGAGTGAACTTTGTGAACTATTCATCTTTTCCAAGCTATTGAAATAGTGAGGGCAAAAAATGCGGATAATCATCGGGACTCTCTGAAATCGAATATATGTTTGTAGCTATACTGTCAGTAAAAAAATCATTACTTGTATTGGGTTATTGTCTATGTACTCTATTTAGAGGAATTTATTTATGGGTTTTTGGGATAGAGGATTCATAGTTTAGGATTTAGGGCGATCGGCTAGTAGGAGCATTTTAATCGGACGGCGTACCACTGTTGAGGTTTCAGAATTTATTATCAAGAAATGGTTGGGCCTGCGTAGCAAATATAGTCGAATAGTGGTGTAGTATGAGTTTCCCCTTGATGGATGCGAATTCAGTCGTAGTTCGTTACTTGGAGCAAATAATTAAAATGTGATGAATTAGGAGTAAGTATGCAAACAAAGAATAATTTTTTTTACTTTAAGGAAATTGTGAAACTAGCTACACCAATTTTAAGTGTACGCATTCTCTATATCGCTGTGGGTTTTATCGGTATGTTGTTTATTGCTCATCTTGGCAAGCAAGAGTTGGCTGCTAGTGCACTAGTAGCTGCATTGAGTAGCACTATAATGGTTGTTACCATGTCGCCGTTGCTAGCGGTCGGTATCACTGTTAGTCGTTGTTATGGACAGTATAAGCTTCGCGAAATTGGCATGGAAATCCGGCAGGCTTGGTTAATTAGTATTGTTCTCGGTGTTATTAGTTCGTTGGTCTTCTGGAACTTAACGAAATTGCTAGTATGGATGCATCAGCCTATTGAGTTAGTGCCGCTGATTGATCCTTATTTTCGCGCAATGGCATGGAGTGTAATTCCTTCTTTACTATTGGCAAGTTGTCATCAGATGTTTTTTCCTATTAAGAAAGGATATCTTGTCGTGGTATTAAGCGCACTGAATTTGGGTTTCACGATATTGCTTGGCTATGCTTTAATTTATGGTTACGCTGGTTTGCCTACATTGGGAATGGCTGGCTGGGCCTATAGTATATCAATTGCTAACTGGACTCTCGCGATTGGTGTTTTTATTTATTTATACTTTGCTAAAAGTTTTACTAATTACCATTTGTTTGATTTCAGGGTACTATGGGATCCAGCACGATTGGTGGCTTTTTTTCACATTGGTTTTCCTATTACAATACAGTTTGCCAGCGAACTACTGATTTTTAGTGCGATTAACATTATGGTCGGTTGGCTCGGTGTGGGTGCTTTGAGTGTTCAACAGATATTGATCCAGTGTTCCACCGTTGCTCTAATGATTCCTATGGGAATAGGACAGGCTTGTACGATTTTGGTCAGTTATACGGTTGGCAATGGTGAATATAATCTGATAAGGAAGATTGGTCATGTCGGTCTGGTGCTGGTACTCAGCTGCATGATAGCTATCGCAATTGTATATTTGCTAAATCCACTTGCTATTATCGGTTTGTATATCAATCTGGGGGCAGAGGAAAATGCGGCCCTTATAGGGGTGGCGAAGGTCATGCTGGCTATCGTTGCTTTTTCTCAAATTGCTGATGCTGTGCGTAACTTACTGATGGCAGTATTACGTGGTTTGAGAGACGTCTGGTATCCGATGTGGGTTAATATGGGATTGCTCTGGATATTCGGCTTTCCTTTTTCTTATTTGCTGGCTTTTCCTTTAAAACAAGGCCAGCAAGGTATTAATCTTGGCCTCCTTATTACATTTTTACTCGGGGCAATTCTGATGATGGTGCGGTTTTTTCGTAAAACTGCCGATGTGGCGCATAGCAAAACACCTGGCAAATCGTTTAATAATTAACCTGCCCTATAGTTAAGCCGTCACTAACCTATCCATTTCTGAGCGGGAGATATTCAGTGGCGGTTTGTTCTCTTTGAAACAATAAACGATTAGCCCTTCTAACACATTCAACATGAATCCCTGTAGGCTACGGTGCCGTGAGTATTCTATCTGAGAAATATTCTTTAACTGATCATTGATGGGGTGAGTAGGCCGCGGGAACTGCCCCCGCAGCCTCTCGCAGAACGGTACGTGAGCCTCTCGACTCATACCGCTCCCATCAAGCAAACACGCCTGTCATTCCTGCTCGCCAATGGGCAAACAACCCCTTATGCTCCTTTGCAATCCTTTGAAGAAGTTTTGAGGCTTGGGTTTTGTGTCTGCTCAATGCCTTGAACTTTCGTCTAACCCAGCGCACCAGCGCTTTGTTGAGTTGCCTGAAAACCTTATACAGTTCCGATCGACAAAATTGACCATAATAGTTCAACCAGCCATTTATCATGGGGTTTAGCCAGTTTGCCATCTGTATCAGGTTCAGTTCTGTCCGCATTCGGATCTTCAACTTACGGATTTTGAATCTCATGGCTTTTTGGGCCGCTTTGCTGACTGCCGGTGTAAAACTCACAAACAAACTGTTTCTTTTACGATTCTTGACCAACCTTGGTCTGAAGGTATATCCCAGAAAATCAAAACTGGTCTGTTCATATTTTCCCTTTCGTTCAACGTCCTTACAGTAAGCAATCCGGGTTTTGTCCGGATGCAGTAACAGTCCACATTCCCTGAAACGGTGTTCCAGCATTTGCCAGATTTCTCTGGCCTGCGCTTCACTCTGGCAGTGAACCAGTCGTCGAGTCACCCGAGGGAACCTCCCCCTCAGGTGCTCACGGAACCGGACGTGAACCTCTCAGCTCATCCAGCTCTTCCCATTGAAGCCGCCCCCATAGTAGCGGCCAGTGGGCAAACAACTTCGTTTCCTTCCGCGCCACCCTCGCCAGCCAGTGGCTGGCTCGTCGTCTATGGCCACGGAGACGCTTATGTTTGCGGGTCAGCCATAACACGAGTTTGCGATCGATATGCCTCAGCGTTGGGTACAGCGCCGACTTATAAAATGCACCGTAATAATTTATCCAGCCTCTGATTTTGGCGTTAAACATATGCGCCAGATCGTAAAGTGACTTGTCACTGCGATTTTGCAGCTTCCAGCTCCTTATCTCCTGACGGATTGCTTTCCCTACCCTGGCACTTATCGCCGGACTGAAGTTAACGAAGGTCTTACCCCAACGATTCTTCGACAAACGGGGCCGAAATGTATAGCCCAGAAAGTCAAAGCGCGTCTCTGCGTAATTCCCCCGTCTATCGGCATCCCTGTAATAAACTACCCGGGTCTTCTGAGGATGCAACTCCAGTCCACATTGCGCAAACCGCTGGCCTAGTTCACTTATTACTGCTTCGGCCTGCAACTGACTTTGACAGTGGCATACCACATCATCCGCGTATCTTTCGAAGAGGACGCCGGGAAACTGACGTTGCATCCACATGTCAAAGGCATAGTGCAGGAACAAATTCGAGATCAGGGGGGAAATCACACCGCCCTGCGGCGTCCCACGCTCCCGTGACAGTATTGTTCCATCCGGCATTTGCACCGGTGCTTTCAGCCAACGTTCGATGTACATCACCACCCAGCGCTCCTGAGTATGATGCCGCACCGCCTTCAGTAATAGTGCGTGGTCGATATTATCAAAGAAGCCTTTAATATCCACTTCCACCACCCAGTCAAACTGCCAGCAACGTTTTCTCGCCTGCGCAATCGCCTGGTGGGCAGATTTTCCCGGTCGGTAACCATACGAGTCCGTATGGAACAGCGGTTCCAGCACAGGTTCGAGAACCTGCTTAACAACCGTCTGGGCGATCCGGTCCGACACGGCAGGAATACCGAGCGGACGCACTCCACCATCAACTTTAGGAATTTCCACACGCCGGACCGCCGGGGGCATATAACTGCCGGAAGCCAGTCTGTTCCACAGCTTGTAGAGATTGTCTGTCACATTCTCATCAAACCCGGTCAGTGTTTGTCCGTCAATGCCTGCTGCCCCGCGGTTGGCTTTCACTCGCTTATACGCTTCCCATACCTGCCGCTTACTGACAGGAAATGGCTTTGCCGACTTTGCAGCAGTCCTCCCACCGGCTTCGTCGCCGGTGGTTGCTGCCCCGCTATCAGCGCAATGGGGCAAGCCCTTTGCGCTGGACCCATTACGGTCCTTCATCGCTACTATGGCTTGCTCCGCCCCTGTATCACGCTTCGGTACTCTCATACTTGTCAATTCAGTGACTTGTATTTCTTCCTTTACATCGTGATGACAGGTTCCCGCAGTTCCCAGAAAGAGCCCGATACAAAGTCACGCCTACTCTACGCCGGACACCACCTGCGCAGCATTCGGAGTCCACTCACAGATTTATCCCGGAAGATAGAAACGCCCCCGGTTTTGATGTCACTTCTCTTCTTTACGACGCGTCCACATAGGTTCGGTTTTACTCGTCTCTTTGTACCCTACCTGCCGAACTGACCTCAACGCTCACAACCACCGCTCTTTACGACAGCCGCTTGAGGTGGTTTGAAGCCAGCTTCCGACAGCAGACTTCGGTGGGCCGACCACCATCTCCTCCTGAGCTTATGCTACATACTGGCTGCATTCCCTATGCTGCTAGTTTGTATGCCTGCGGCACACTTTCTATCAAAAATCGCCTTCTTAACATCAGTTTATCCCAGAGAGATAACGCTTTTGCCTTCATGTTACTACGGACATGAGTGATTAACGTTATTCCTTCTGCTTCCAGTTCATCGCACAAAGCCTGTGACAAATACCCTTTATCGCCATACAAACACCCTGTTAACCCTTGTACCAGTGCTTTGACGGGATGACGATCATCTTTATTTCCTGAGGTCAACTTAACCGCCAAAAGTTCACCACAATCATTGATAACCCGATGAAGTTTAAAGCCATAAAACCAGCCAGTACTCGTTTTCCCTCGCTGTGCGACGCCCTGAAATACGCGATGACGGGGAATACGGAGATTGTGGCACACGGCAATTTTAGTTGAATCAATAAAAGCGATCCCCTGGGTTTCAGCCTTGCGTGACGAAAGAAAAGCACAAAGGGGAATGAGCGCCCTTTGCTTCAAGGTTAACATCCGGGTGTAGCTGACCAACCGGGGAAAATCGGCCTGAAGATAGTGTTTAACATGCTGAATATAAAACGTTTTAAATCACGATAATGGCTTATGTGGAATAAAATGAGTATCGTCATGACTTCACTGAGAGAAAGGGAAGCTTCGCGGCGACGTTTGAGCAAACCATGTTCAATTAACTGTTGATGCCAGAGAGGAATAAATTTTTGGCAAAAGTCATCGACGCAGCAGTAAAGTTCTTCTAAATTAAACATGCCTGAGGATCTCCACGATTTTGTTTTCTTTGACAAAAACTTTGATCGTGCCTCAGGCACTTAGTTCCCTTCTTAAGCAAACCTCAGGTTATATTAATAATATAGATAACAGCGCTTTGGCAGCAGAAAAATGGATTAGCAATGAAACTTGAAGAACGGACATTAATTACATAACTATTGAATATTGATTATCTGTAAATTAGTGGGTTTTTATTTCATTATCAGGAGGAATATTACCATTATCTATTGTATTAGTGAACGGAGTGTGGTTTTTTTACACATTTATTCATTTTAGGAAAATAATAAACAATTTATTCTGTGAAATATCACTATACTGATTCTTGAGGCTATGAAATTAAAAATTACAATTTGGATATTTTATAGATATGAAAAAAGAGGATATGATAATAATAAATTGATATTAATTAACAAAAATTACTAATTAAAAACTATTCTTTATTTTGTAGGGGATTATGAATATGAGTAAAAATATAATTAGCGTGCAAAAGGAAGCAGTCACTATCCCATCCGACAATGTTGAAACAGCTGAAATAGTTGCCAGAATAACATCTGTAAAATTAAACAATCCAAGTAAAAATAAGAGTTCCAAACGTGAAGCTTTAAATGGGCTGGTGATTTGGTTTGATACGGAAGAGCTGATAGATCAAAGGCCAGATGACAGCATTTTCATCAGGGTAATAAATTCTTTTTATAGTGGTATAGTTTTATACCCAAATAATATCTCAACTTTCATTGATGCAATACCCAAAAGAATGAAAATAATTCTGAGGGTTAAAACATCTGAAGAGTTGATTAAATTCCGGGAAAGCGAACATTTCGCTCTATTCAAATCTTTAGATACAAATTCAAATAAATGTATCTGTTCTAGTGACATTATCACTTTGAGGAAACTTAAAGAAGAGTCTATTGTTACGTGCTATGAAAGTTATGTTGATGATCAAGAAAGTTTACTTAAGACAATCAATGAAGGCATCGCGTTCAACTTTCTCTGGATTCTTTTTCGTGATCCAACCAATATTCCCCTTGAACTGGTCATTGCATCGTTACAGTCTACCGGGACTATTTTGTTAAAAGAAATCAGAGATCCCAACGATATAGATGATGCGATTGTATCTTATGGTGTTATGGAATATGGCGCAGAAGGCGTTATATTTTCACCCAATACACATGATGTCATGAGCGACTTTATCGATCGTTTATCATATAACCGAAAAGAATCACTGCAACTGCAAGTAGGAATAATCACAGAAAGCCATCCTGTAGGTATGGGTTATCGAGCTTGTATTGATGCGTCCACGTTATTCAGTGAGGATGAAGGCATGCTGGTGGGCAAGTACCTCACAAGGTGCTCTGTTGCGCTGTCCAGAAGTATTTTTTCTGTCGTATATGGAATTGAGGCCATTTCGTATTAACGCTGGAGCGATACATTCCTATGTATATAACTTCGGTAACCAGACAGATTATATGAGTGAATTAAAGGCGGGTTCATCGGTAATGGCGGTTAATTCGAAGGGAGAAGTACGACATATTACTGTTGGTCGTGTGAAAATCGAGCAGAGACCGCTTCGGTTAATTGAAGCAGGGTTTGCGGGGAACAAACGAGTCAATGTTTTGATGCAAGATGATTGGCATGTGCGCATTTTCTCTAGTGAGGCGAAACCTTTGAATATCTCTGAACTTAAACCGGGAGATAAGGTACTCGGATATATCACAGAGCCTGGTCGTCATGTTGGTATAAAAATTAACGAATCAATCATCGAGAAATAGGTGACGATCATGGGATATATCGGAAGAAAACTAAGAGAAAGTAGATTGTTATTTCCCCACTCAAATAAAGGCTTGATCGTGCCGATTGATTATGGATTAACGATGGGGCCGATCCTGGGTTTACAGAATGTATATGCAGTAGAGCCGTGGATTAATAATAACTATGTTAGTGCTATTTTGGCACATAAAGGGGTATTAGAGAAGTTAATTTTACGTGGTGCTTTGCACCCATCAATTGGTGTCATTCTCCATATTAATGGTATGCCGATGATATCAGCATCGCCGGACACCAAAATATTGGTGGCGAGTATAGAGGCTGCTCTTCAGCTTGGCGCAGACGCTGTTTCTATGCAGGTAAATTTCACGGAAAAAAACTTTGAGCATAATTTATCGATATTAGGAATGGTGACCGATATAGCACATGAAGCCGGGCTTCCTGTACTAACAATGTTATATAACAAAGTTATTTCCGCATCACCAGAAATAAAAATGGAAAGGCTTCACCATTTAATCAGAATTATCACCGAGCTTGGATCTGATGCCATAAAAATAGGATTTCCTGACACGGAAATATCCATTGCAGACATTGTGTCCCTTCATAGTTCTGATATTAAAATTTTCTTTGCCGGAGGGGAAAAGACTTCTGAAGAGACATTGATAGATAATACAAAAATTGCTATTTCATCTGGGGCTAGTGGATTATGTGTTGGCAGAAATGTTTTTCAAAATCTAAATCCGCAATCTTTGCTGAAAAATTTATATGAGTGCATAAACGCAGAGCTAATATCTTTGGCTTGATAATAGCCTGTATATCATAGATCTCATCAGTTGAATGTGACTAAAAGGGTTTATCATGGAACTCGCTATTAACACTCAAAACGAGCTAAAGAAAGAAGCCGGTTATTTCTTATCACCACTGTGGGAAGACGTTTTTTCTAAAGAGTTATTGGAAGAGATTAATTCGAATATATTTCTGGTGGCTTGTCGTTCTGGGCAGGCCAACCCGAGTTTACTAAGAAAGTTTATGATTCAGCACCATTATTATTCACAATATTTTACCCGATATTTGTGTTCACTAATGGGCGGTTTAGCGGATCAAAAAGATTTTGTGTCACTTGCCCATAATTTGCTGGAAGAGCTAACAGGAACTGATGCTGCAAAGATATCTCATGCAGAGTTATATAAAAAGGCGATGACAGCTATCAATGCTGTTCCTAAAAGTGACGCAATACTTAAAAGTACTCAGCAATTGATTAATGCTATGTTTCGCCACTGCCGGAGTGATGATTCCTTAAGAGGGCTGGCGGCTTTGTGTTTAGGTGCTGAGGCAATTGTGCCTTTGGTTTATGGTCCCATTTTAGATGCATTGCGATCAATAAAGGCTTCTGACGACACATTATATTTCTTCAAAATCCATGTTGAGGAGGACGAAGATCATGCAATAGTAATGAGGAAAATTATTGATCGAATGATTGAAGAAAACCCTCACCGAAGGGCGGATGTTATTGCAGTTGGTGAAGAGATGGTGCGTTTTCGCATGGCGATGCTAAATGAGCTATATCAAAGTAATACCAGGATAAATCTGAATGAATATAACGACACTATTATCTGAGCGTGATATAGACATTTTGCGTAATGATGACATGTTAGGCAGTGGTAATTTTCTTGACCGTTGTTTAGCGCTAAGTCATACCCCGGCGGTGGATTTTATTTTTACAGATAAACCCATAACTATTGCCGGTGAACGCAATATTCAACAATTTAGTTTAAATACCCTGGCAAGCATTAGACGTGATCTTGCGGGTTGGTACTTAGCTAATGGAATTGAAACCGGAGATGTTGTTGCTGTTTGTATAGAAGATGGAATGGGGCCATTTTTGCATTACCTCACGGTCACGAGTATTGGTGCGATAATCGCTTTAATTAATCCGGCGATACCACCGGATATTGGTATTCCTTACATCAAAGAGAACGGTTTTAATAAACTGGTAACAGATGAGTTTTCTTTTAGTCATAATGCACTGATCAAGAATTTGCGGAATTCAGGAAATATATGTGAAATTCTGAATGTTGCAAATTTTAATACCGGGATTAAATACGACTTACCTTCTTGGTGGCCGTCCATTCCGATGGATACAACATTACTCATGTTGAGCCATACCTCTGGTACGACAGGAATACCTAAAGCGGTAAAATTTGAACATCGTCAATTCTTTATGGGAAAATGCGCAAGACTTGGGCGTTTTGTTGATATAGTGACAGCTAAAATACTTGATGTGGATTCTGGTGATGAAATGTCGGCAGGGAGTGTTGGATTACTCGCGGTATGTTCACCAACGATCACGTCTGGTTATTGGAAACAGAGTCAAAAGACTTCTGATGCCTGGCGCAATGGATATTTTCTGACCGGAGATATCGGATATTGCAAAGACGGTGTTTTTTATCAAATTGATCGGGTGGTTGATGTTATTCATACCCCTGGTGGTTCTTTGTATACACTTCAACTTGAAGAAGCGATACAGACGATCGAAAGTATCTATGATGCAATAATTATTGGATTGGATTTATCTCATGCCAAGAATAGAGAAACGAAATTAGTCATATTACTTTTATTAAATGAGAAATTAACTTCGGATGTAAATATTATTGTAGAACAAATTATTCAGATTATGTTGGAAAAAATCGGGAGGAAATACTATATTAGAGAACATGCGATCATCGTTGTTAATAGCTTCGAACAAATTCCCACCGGCGCAACAGGTAAAGTTTTGAAACGCAGATTAAAGGATATTCTCCCTAAAATTCTTGAGGAATATGAGAGAAATAAACAACTCCCCAATGGAATTTTAACAATCGTTAACGCTATATCAGCTAATTATAATTGATTATAAAGAAGGTGAAGTATTGTGAGCAAAGTTTCTCATGAAGGTCCTGCTGTCGAAGCTATAAAACAAAAAATGATCCTTGCTGAATCTTCCTATATCTCTGAGTTTGAATGTATGGGACGGTTATTTAACATTCATAAAAATGTATTCCCACCCACTCATTTTCAGTCCACGGGTATATTCACTAATAATATTCCTTATATTCAAAATACCTCTTTTTTGGAATTAGGTTGTGGTGCAGGAGTAACCGCTGTCACAGCGGCACTGGAGGGGTGTTATCCGGTTGTGGCTTCTGACATTAGTGGGGAAGCAGTGGAAAATACCTTGTTTAATGTAATACGTCATAATGTAAATAATTTCGTTTCTGTAAGACATGGCGATTTATTTGACACATTAGAAGAGGGTGAAAGTTTTGATGTCATTTTTGGAATTCTAACTTTCTATTTGTTCCTGAAAATTACTCTTTTCAGGAAAAAATTTATCACGCGTTTTATGATCCAGGGTATATAACACACAAACGTTTCTTTCAGGAGGCAAAAAAATATATTAATCCACAGGGTAAGATACTCATTGGGTTTAACAGCCAGGGAAATGAGGCGGCGTTTAGTGAATTACTTATGGAGCATGATTATAACTATTTTGTTTTATATGAAGCAAGAGGGAAAGGCGGAAGTTCACAGATATACAAAATTTTTCAACTGGTATCTTTGATCTAAAATATTTATTTTTATAAGTAATTATTAAGGAGAGTATATTTTGACTTCAGAAAATATTTCTGTATCGCAAGTTGCCATTGTTGGTGGAGGACCCGTTGGCTTAATGTTGGCTTTATTTCTGGATTTATATGGTATTCGTTCCGTTATTTTTAATTTGGATGAATTGACACGGTTACATCCTAAAGGCAATACCCATAGTGCCCGCACTATGGAACATTATCGTCGTTTGGGTATATCTCAGTCTATTCGGGATTTAGGATTGCCGAAAGCGTTTCCTCTGGATATAGCCTATTTTACCAAGCTTAATGCATGGGAGCTGGCACGCATCGATATGCCGTCGGAAATGGAAAAAATGTCTAGGGTCCAAAATGCTGCTGCGACAGATTCTGTTCCAGAGCCGATACTACGTGTAAATCAAACGTATGTTGAAAAGTTTTTGCTTCAACATGCAAGCAGTCGTCCAAATATCACAATAAGATATGGCTGGCGTGTTAGAGATTTTATCCAATATAAAGATGAAGTAAAACTTTATGCGGAGCATATTGAGGGAAAACATTTTGATGAAGTTTGGCATGCAACCTATATGATCGGATGTGATGGTGGACAAAGTTTTATTCGCTCCAAACTGGGTATTGCATATGAAGGAACGGTTGAAGCTAAGACCGGTTTTCTGACTGGCGGCATGATTTCCAGTTATATCCGTGTTCCTGGAATTTATCAGGGATTATTACAAGATAAAGCGGCCTGGATGTACAATATTATCTCACCCATGCTGAGAATGTTATTTATCAGTCTGGATGGTAAAGATGATTTTTTATTTGTGACTCAGAGTAAATTTGGACAGACTATTGATGATGCGGAATTAATTCGTATAGCGCAGGCAGGGATAGGTACAGATATGGAAGTATCAGTCTTGGGTAACTCGCTATGGAAAGGTGGCGTTGCTCTTGTCGCAGAACGGTTTTCTGACGGTCGGATATATTTGGCAGGTGACTCTGCGCATTTATTTGCGCCTACCGGTGGTTTCGGAATGAATACGGGAATCGACGATACGAGTAATTTAGCCTGGAAAATTGCCGCGTCTATAAATGGTTGGGCTGGCGATAGGTTAATGGATTCTTATGAAAGCGAGCGTCGTCCAATTGCATTTAGAAATACCTCTGCCGCCCGTTTTTTGACTCAGCGAGTATCAGCGTTATCTATACCTGAAAATCTGGAAAATGCAGATTCTGCTGGTGATTTGGTTCGCCAAAAATTAGGTGCCGAGCTTAAGGTATTTCGCAGTCAATTTAGTTCGATCGGCGTTGAACTGGGTGCCCGATACGATAATTCTCCTCATATCATTAACAGTGCTCCAATACCGGATGATGACTTTCTGAATTATCAGCCGAGTAATGTGCCGGGAGGACGATTGCCGCACTTATGGATAACGCCTGTTCTAGGCGCAAGAATATCCCTGTTTGATATTTTGGGCACTGGATTTAGTTTGCTTCGAGTAGGAGAGCATCTTCCAGATGTATCCGAACTATTAGATCAGGCATATCAACGTAAAATTCCGATAAAGGTTATTGATCTTCCTGGTTATGACGCTTGGCAATTATATCAGGCAAGGCTCCTTTTAGTACGACCTGATCAATATATTGCCTGGAAAGGCGATAAGGTGCCTGACAACGCAGGCTCGATACTGGATAGAATTATTGGTAAGTAAGCAAATAGTTCCTATAAATAGGATACTCATGCTAATTAAAGACGGAACACAATATTATGATTGAGACGGATGTTCTTATCGTAGGTAGCGGCCCTTCTGGTTCAGCAGCGGCCCTGTTTCTGAGTACCTACGGAATTAATACACTGGTCATCACGAAACATCAATGGCTGGCTAATACACCTCGCGCACATATAACCAATCAGCGAACAATAGAAATATTATCGGAGTTTGGTGTTGGTGATGAGTTGATGGCGAGTTCTGTATTAAATGATATCATGGGTAATAGTATATTTTGCGATACATTGGCAGGGAAAGAAATTGCCAGAATAAAATCATGGGGAGCGCACCCAGAGCGTTTAAGTGATTACACCATAGCTAGCCCGTTTAGTATCTGCGATATACCACAAACTTACCTTGAGCTAATATTGATTGGTCGTGCGGTTAAAAACGGAGCACACGTAAAATTTTCGTCAGAATACATAAAAGCGATACAAGATAAGCATGGTGTTACAGTGATTGTGTTTGATCGTTTAGAAAAACGTGAATATCAAATCCGCACTAAATATCTCATTGGGGCTGACGGTGCCAAAAGCAAAGTTTGTTCTGATGCAAAACTGCCTATGAAAGGAGAGTTAAATCTTGCGGGTTGTATAAATATTTTCTTTGACGCTGATTTATCTGTTTTAGTTTCTCATCGGCCTGGTGCATTATTTCTCATTTTTAATAACGAGGCTATTTCTGGCGGAATTGGTGTTGGGGCATTAAGAATGGTACGCCTGTGGAAAGAGTGGTTGTGGGTGTGGAATTACGATATAGCTCAACCTCCACCGGTTATTACAGAGAACGATGTGGTTAATATTCTTAAGAAACTCATCGGCAATTATGATGTGGATATCAATATTAAGTCAATATCGACCTGGACGGTAAATAATATGTATGCTGAAACGTATTCTAATCAGCGAATATTTTGTGTTGGGGATGCAGTTCATCGTCATCCGCCCAATAATGGTCTGGGGTCGAATACATCTATTCAAGATTCTTATAATTTATGTTGGAAACTTGCCTATGTTCTTAAACAATATGCAGGGACTGCCTTGTTAGAAACGTATAGTCAAGAGCGAGTTCCGATAGGTAAAGCCGTCGTTGCTAGGGCAATACAGAGCATAAGCGAAAGTCAAGAACTGAGTCTTTCATTAGGACTGGATAAGCGGGCAATATCTACTGCGGAATTTCTTTCCTCTGATGATGATATTATTGGTATAGCGAGAAGAGATCGGTTTTATAAGGCACTCAGATTAAAGAATTATGAGCTTAACGGTCATGGAGTTGAATTAAATCAACTTTATAAATCGGCAGCTATTTTGAGAAGAGATATTGTTGACGAAGGGAAAAAAAGTGACGATCTGCATTTCATGTATCACTCGACATTTATACCGGGTGCGCGGATTCCACATGTTTGGTTAAGTCTAAAAGGAAAAATTATCTCTTCAATTAATTTGGTTGGTCATGGGCAATATTCATTATTTACCGGGATAGGTGGAAGAAAATGGATCAACGCAGTAGAAAAATACAACGAAGAACATGTTTGTAAAATCAATGCTTATATTATTGGCACCGGTGAAGATGTTGACGATATTTATGGTGATTTTTATGGCCGCTGTCATTTCGATGAAACCGCTTGTATTCTTGTCAGACCTGATGGGCATATAGCATGGTATTGTCAGGATAATAAAGAACATAAAAACTTTTGGTAGAAACAATGATTAAAATACTTTTAAGATAAAATATCTTGAATGCCATTTTAAAATAGATAAAGAATGCAAACTGTAAAATAAGGTGTGATATTAGAGGTAATTATAATGAAAAAGACTTTCTTTTCATCTAGCGATTTCGGTAGCGTTCCCGGAGAGTTAATTGAAGATAAGCCGGCTCAATTAATTCATGAAAATGTACTGAATTCTGAAGTCAGTCAAGATGTGAGTTTCTCAAATGAAAGGCACCATAAGGTCGCCATGGTTAATTTACCCAGTAAAGTTCTCAGTATGACACTGGGGGGATTACAGCCTGGACAATCCACGCGTAAACACAGGCATAGTTATGAAACCATAATATATATCGTCAATGGTAAAGGATATTCACTCATTGGTGAACAACATGTTTCATGGAAAGCAGGTGATGCGATATATGTGCCAGTATGGGCATGGCATCAACATACAAATAGCAGTACCACTGATGAAGCATTCTATATTGCATGTGAGAATGCTCCCATGTTGCAAAACCTGGGGCTGGCGGTTCGTGAAGAACTTTAAATTTAGCAGGATATACATCAATTAAGGCTATTTTTTAAGAGGAATGGCACTATTATGTTTAGATTATCGGGGAAATATACATTAATTACCGGAGGAACTACCGGTATTGGTTTTGAAACGGCAAAAAAATTCCATGCTGAGGGGGCTCATTTGCCATTACGGGAAACAACCCGGAGACATTAGATTTTGCGCAGAAATTCTTTGGCAAGGATGTTTGGGTTATATCCAGTGACGCAGGATCTTTTGCGGCACAAACTATCTTAAGGGATACAATTAAAGCGCGTTGGTCACGGATTGACGCTCTTTTTCTCAATGCTGGAATTGTGACGAGTCATAAATTAGAAGAAGAAAGTGAGGAAAGTTTTGATCGTCTTATGTCTATTAATTTGAAGGGACCATTTTTCCTCTTGCAATCGTTGCTTCCTCTTCTTGCCAACCCATCTTCCGTCATTTGATGCGGTTCGGTCAGCGGTCATATTGGTAAGAGTGGTACAAGTGCGGTTTATTCTGCGAGTAAAGGCACTTTATTGGCTCTGGGGCGTGCTTTGGCGGCGGAATTTTTAGATAGTCAGATTCGGGTTAATAATATTAGGCTGTGTCCCGCAATTCATTTGGACTGGCTGAAGGTGAAGAGAAAACGTCAATCTCGTTCATTTTTTGAACCATTAATCTGCATTTTTGCTATCAATCACCGAGAAAACTGCATGGTTTTCCACTGTGCAGACAATTGAGGGACACAGCCTAGAAGAGTTTTTCTTAAATCAGGAAGACAAACGTAGAACTTATGAGAGCTGGTAGAGCACCTATCGGTAATGATGGAAAACCTGTCAATTTACATCATATGTTACAAAAGCAGGATGGATCTATAGCTGAGGTAACGCAGAGTTTTCATAAGGATAATCATAAAGTCATACATATAAATGATAACAGTATCCCCTCAGGTATTAACCGCTCGGAGTTTAATAAGTGGCGTTCTGATTATTGGAAACAACGAGCTAACGATTTTAAATAGGGTTACGTATGAATACTAAACTTAATGATGTTATTGAAGAAATCGAACGCTTATCAGATGGTCAAAGAAACGATGTTGATTTGCCAGATGATGAATTAATTTCTCAGTATGAAAAAGAAATTGGTTTCGAATTTTCAAATGATTATAAAGAGGTTTTAAAAAAAATAAGTAATATGTTCTACGGAACTATAGATTTGTTATCTGTTACCCGTGATAAAAAATATTACGGAGAACTGTCACAAGCGTTAAGCGATGCAAGAGAGCAAGGGCTACCTGAAAATTTGCTCCCGATCTGTGAAGATAATGGCAGTTATTATTGTATTGATTATGATGGAAAAATTAAGTATTGGACGCTTGATGGTTATAACGAGGAAAGTTGGTCTGATCTTGCTAGCTGGATAAAGCAAGTATGGATAGAAGGTAATTAGTCATGCTAAAGATCCCAGCCAAGCGCTGGGATCTTTTTTGAGCCGTCAGTTGTTCTCAACGAGCCGGATAATCAACTGTCCGTGCTCAACACTGACCTGCACTGTAGCACGGGCTTTGTGTTGTATCTTGTACTGGCGCAATGCACGACGAATAGCGTCAATGGATAACGGAGAAAATTCGCCCGATATGGCCTGCATTAATCAAGCCATTTGAGCGTAGATCATTAACGGCCTGTTCGGGGCTATATAACCGTTTCCCTGTATTACGAGTGGCCTCCATCAATACCCCTGAGATCAAAGTTGCTTCTTCACGTGTCAACGCGCTATTACCTGCATCAGAACGTTTCTTGAGTGGTTTTTTGTCAGAAACTTCAGCCAGTTTTTTAATCAATGTTGAACGTGACATGCACAGCTCTTCACAAGCCGCCCGATATATTGCTTCTTTGCTGCTATGTCCGGCTTTATGTGCTGCTTATGCAATAGCAACTAATCGTTCGGTCATTGTGGTATTCATGCTATTACCCTTATTTCTTCAGTTTCTTTCTTTTCAAATATTTTTTTCAATTCAGATTGGGGCTGTCCTAGATAAGTAATTTGATTTAGGATATCCAAATGAGAAAAAGTTGGATTAGCCAATACAAGCAAAAACGTCTTCAGGAGCTCTTTGTGGCAGGGGCTACAGTTCGCACTGTGGCAGATTTCGGGGGTAAATGTAAGGGAAAACGCGGGCGAGGTTCAGCCGGAAAAGTCCCTGTTTTCGGGTTTATCAAGCGAGGTGGTAAAGTCTACACCCGCCTAATACCTAACGCTAAATCCGATACCTTGATGCCGATAATCACGGCGAAAATTAAGCCTGACAGCCTGGTCTACACAGACAATTTTGCCCGTTATGATGGGTTGGGCGTGTCCGAAAACACTATCGAATCAACCATAGCACGGAGTTTGTAGACGCTAAAAATGGTCAAAACCCTATCACTGGGATAGAGAATTTTTGGAACCAAGCCAACCGTCATATGCGTAAATTTAATGGCATTCCAAAGGAACATTTTGAGCTCTTTCTCAAGGAATGTGAGTGGAGATTTAACACACCGGATGTAAAAGACCAATTATATATTCTAAAACAAATAGTTAAGAGAAAGATATAATCGTTATCTAGGACAGCCCCTAAATTTTTTTATTTTACGGATGGATTTACATTTTTGATCGTGATTTATTTTAATTAAAAAGTAATTAATTTTATGGTTACACATAGTACAAAAATCAGCATTAATTCAATCTATGACCAGAATGTGCATTTTCAAGGATCTGACTGGAATTTTTCCAGGATGAGAAAGAGATTAAATTCAATATCATCATGCCATTTATTGTCTTCTAATGGTTCGTTGCCGCTGTTTTTATATTTCTGGGCAGTGGCTTACCTTACATAATATTTGTGTTTGAAAGAGGCAACAATGAAGAAATTTAAATTGCGTACACTGGCGGCGTTAACGGCAACGGTTGGTCTGATGGGTTCTGCCTATGCCAATAATACAGCGCAGCAATTGGTTGATTCACTGAGTCAATTAAAAGTTAATTATAAGGTTGTTGATAATCAGGCCGGAGATCATGGTGTTAATTGTGCGGTATTGGGGGCGGACTGGGCTACTTGTAATCGGGTCGATATTACGTTAACTAATGGTAATCAGGCTATTGACTCATCTGACTGGGCGATTTATTTCCATAGTATCCGTCAGGTCTTGAGTGTCGATAATGAGCAGTTCAAAATCACGCGTATCACGGGTGATTTACATAAACTGGAACCAACTGAGAAATTCACCGGTATTAAAGCGAATCAGCAGGTAAAACTGCCTATTACCGGAGAGTACTGGCAGATTTACAGCACTGACTTTTTGCCGCGCTGGTATGCAACGTCAGGCGATGCGAAACCTAAAGTCCTTGTGAATACGGATACAGAAGATCTGCGCGAATTTTTATCTGCTTTCACCGGTGATCAATGGAAACGTACAAACGCGGATAACAACATTCTGATGACGCCTGAAAATCGTTATGCGAAGAATTTGCAGGTTAAAAAAGTTGAGTCAGAAAAATTACGTGGGCAAATAATTCCGACGCCAAAAGAAGTTCAGATTTATTCAGAGGACGCTGATTTATCTGGGGGGGTAAGACTGGAATTTGGCGGTTTGAATGACGAGGCGGTTATTCTGGTCAGAAAACGTTTTACCGATCAAGGCATTAAATTAGAGAATAGTGGCTATCTGGTTGCGACTCAGATTGTCTCTTCGGACTTTACCGGTGAATGGAAGGTTAAAGGGGCTTACCGCCTGAATATTACCCAGAATGGTGCTCAAATTGTTGCTTCTGACCAATCTGGGGTGTTTTACGGCCTTCAATCTCTACTGTCATTGATTCCTGTTGATGGCAGCGCGAAGATTGCGACTCTGATGGTAAAAGATGCTCCGCGCTTTGAGTATCGTGGGGCTCTCCTTGATGTAGGGCGTAATTTCCACAGCAAACAGGCGGTCCTGCGTTTGCTTGACCAAATGGCAAGTTACAAACTGAATAAATTCCATTTCCACCTGAGTGATGATGAAGGTTGGCGTTTGGAAATTCCGGGATTACCCGAGCTAACGGAAGTTGGTAGCCAGCGTTGTCATGATTTGAGTGAAACCAAATGCTTGTTGCCACAATTGGGATCTGGCCCTGATAACAACAATATGGGGAGTGGATTCTTCAGCCGTCAGGACTACATCGACATTTTGAAATATGCCAAAGCCCGCTATATTGACGTTATTCCCGAAATTGACATGCCGGCTCATGCTCGTGCCGCAGTGGTTTCGATGGAAGCTCGTTATAAGAAGTTGATGGATCAGGGTAATGTGAAAGGCGCGAATTTATATCGCTTGTTGGATCCAACCGATACCACCAGAGCAACCTCTGTTCAGCTTTATGATCGTCGCAGTTATTTGAACCCGTGTATGGATTCTTCAAAACGATTTGTTGAAAAAGTCATTGGTGAAATTGCTGCTATGCATAAAGACGCTGGCTTGCCATTGGAGACCTGGCATTTTGGTGGTGATGAAGCGAAGAATATTCGTTTGGGAGAAGGGTTTCAGGATAAGAATGGCCCTATAGTACCGGGTAAAGGCATCATTGATAAGAGTATAGAAGATAAGCCGTGGGCTAAATCTCAGGCTTGCCAGAAGTTGGTGGAGCAGGGTGTGGTGAAAGATATTGAGCATCTTGCCAGCTACTTCGCAATTGAAGTGAGCAAAATTGTGAATGCCAATGGTATTGAGAAAATGCAGGCGTGGCAGGATGGCCTGAAACATGCTGACAGCGCTAAAGATTTTGCGACCAAACGCGTTGGTGTGAATTTCTGGGATACTCTCTACTGGGGTGGCTTTGATTCAGTCAATGATTGGGCGAACAAGGGCTATGAAGTCGTTATATCCAACCCGGATTATGTTTATCTGGATATGCCATATGAAGTTCATCCGCAGGAACGTGGATATTATTGGGCAACCCGTTTTAATGATGAAGCCAAGATCTTTAGTTTTGCGCCAAATAATATGCCACAAAATGCGGAAACATCCGTTGACCGTGATGGTAATGCATTCCGTGCGAAAAGTGACAAACCGTGGCCGGGCGCTTATGGGCTGTCAGGGCAAGTATGGAGTGAAACCGTCCGTACTGATGAGCAGATGGAATATATGCTTTATCCTCGCTTATTACCGCTGGCAGAACGAGCATGGCACCGGGCTGGTTGGGAGCAGGATTATGTTCCAGGCCAGGAATATAAGGGAGGAGAAACGAATAAAGTTGATATAGATGCACTGAATCGTGACTGGACCCGGTTCGCTAACCTGATAGGGCAGCGTGAGCTTGTCAAACTGGATAGAGCAGGAATTGCTTACCGTTTACCGGTTCCGGGGGCTAAGGTAAAACGTGGCATTTTGCGGGCTAATGTTGCTCTGCCTGGGTTAGTAATCCAGTATTCGACGGATGGTGGTCGTAATTGGGAAGTTTATAACAACCATAAACGTCCAAGAGTGAAAGGTAATGTGTTGATCCGTTCTGTCAGTCCGGATGGTCAACGTTACAGCCGGATTGATCATGTAAGGGCATGATTTTGTCTCATCAAAAAGGAACCCATTAGGGTTCCTTTCAGAACGCTGTTGACTCCCATCGAATGTAGGCGTCCCCCGACGATCTGAAAATACTATTTACACAGGAATTTCTCACTGTTCAGATAGTCCTTTAGTCATATAGTATTCATCTGTCAGTTCACCATTTATAAATAGTGAGCTAGTTCTGATGCCAGAAAAAATAAAACCTGATGACAAATACAGCTTTATTGCCAATGTATTTTTTATTGCAACGGTTAACTCAAGTCTATTAACTCCATTTTTCCGTGACCAATCTTGTGCTTTGTCGAGTAGGGTCCTCGCTATGCCTTTATTTCTATATTCTTTTTTTACGCCAAGAACAATAGAACCCAGATGCCTGTTTCTATTGAACACCCCTCTAGATACAACAATAAATCCAACAATGTTTTTGCTATCTTCACATATTAACATTTGCCTGTCTTTTCCGAATCCTTTTATTATATCTGCTTGTTCTTCAATACTTATTTTTCTTTCTTCCGGCTCAAGCAACATAAATTCCGATGTGTTATCCAAATCGTTAAAAAAAACAATGAGATTATTTGCGTCTTCTACGTTAACTTCTCTAAAAACAAAGATTTCTTTTTCCATAGCAGATACCATATTAATGAAATTAGCGTATACAATATATTACTGCATACAAAAGTCAATAAGATCTCGAATGATGTTGGACTAATTAATGTAGAGGTGACCACAAGAACGGTAATAATAGGAATTACTTTAAGATATACAGATTTTGAGTTTGGTGATTTGCTCCTTATTCTGTTAATAATAGATACAGAAGTCAAGTCAAAGAATATAACTAATGCACAAATTATTATGTTTATTGTTTCTGTTAGCGTGTTGAATACCATCAAACTAATTAATGGTGAGGCGGCTGAAAAGATAATAAGGTAAAATAAGTTGGTACCTATCGCGATATTTAAAAAATTGTTCTCACCATTTCTGTAATTTGAAGCCAATGAAATAACAGCAGAAAAGCCCGTGACAAATAGGTAATTCATAATCCCCATGTAAACAAATAATTTTGATAATTCTATGTTTGAAATTAATGTTGAGACAAACCTTATTAAAATAGACATCAATATTACTAATGATGTAGATGTCAAAGCTTCGTTTATTCCTATATTCACAATATCCTTAATGTAAGGCAAGTCAACTTTTTTCCATTTTATAAATTTTATTAATGGGATTGAAGATGAGATGGCCATATATACTCTTGAAATACTGATAGCAAGAGCAATAGAAAATATTAAATCACCAGTAAATAAGTATAATGCAATCAAGGCGAATAAATTTGTTAATATACTGAATAAGTTGACTTTTACCATGTGCCTTTCTTGTTTTGTAGACTCTAGAATTGCACAGTTAACAGAATATATACATAATGGTATAATGCCGATTGATAGTATCAATGCTGTTCTTTTTGTTACTGCATGGTCACTGTAATAATGTATTGATATCCCAGATATTAGAGTTATTAATAAACCTATTATCGTCGCTGTTATTAAAAGCCAAGTGTAGTTTTCGTAAGTGTAGTTTTTATTTTTAATGTCTGATTTTATATTAATGCCTATGAAAAAGGTACATGAGGCAACAACAAATATCTGAACCAACTGTGATGATAGTAAAAAAAATCCAGCATTGTTTGCAGACAATTGATATATTAGTGCGGTAATAATGAGTTGCATTGCCATGTTTAGCATTCTACTCTTAAACATTGTTATCGATGGCAATATAATACCCTTGTCAAATATATATAATTTCTTTTCTTCTATCATGAGATCCATCATCCATAATATCAATCTTGGCTATGTATAATTTTCTCGCAATTGACGCTTTTTTTGACTTTTTTGCTATAAACTTATATCCTTCTTTAATTTTGGAGTATATTATTACCTCTTCTTTGTCGCTTTTATCAAAATAAGTCCATTGGCTTGCTGAGAAGATTAATAAATCATTAATCATTTCATCTGTAAGGTTTTTTTTATTTTCATGTCTGAAAGATAAAAAGTATGCAAATATTCTCCAGTCGAGATGATATTTCCTCTTGTTTGCCCAACGTATAAATTCCTCTGCTTCTTCAAAAGAAACTTCAGCTTTAGATCTGCTCAGAGGATTGTTTAATATACTAGTTATATTATAGATCATGAGCTTAGATAGAGAGTCTGATTTGTTTTTTGGTAGTTCTGATGCGGACTCTCCAGTTACAACATAAGAGTAACAATTTCTATTGTCTGCATAATTCGATGTCATTAATCCAGTCTCCTAATACAAAATTATCATCTCTTTCAACAGATAGTGATGTAAGGTTGCCCTTACTCTCTGTTTCTAATTTATTAAAATACTCTAATGAAAGATTAGATATTCTATGTGCATGAGTGTCAACTAAGAAACCAGGACGTAATGATGTTTCTGCATAACCACCAATGTGAAGATGGTTTATTTCTATATCAAGCCATTCTTTAAATGGGGTTCCCGTGTTTTCTTGTGCAATTACAGCATTTGATATATCAAACAAAAATCCATTGCCGCATTTTTTTGTCATTTCTTTAAAGAAATCTGGTTGTAGCCTAGCGTTTTCATCAAGTATTGAAGGGAAGTTTTCTAAATAAATTTTTTCGCCAATTATATCTTGCCAAAGGCTTACTGAATCGAAGTATTTATCTTTTTCAGAAGAGTAATCTACTTCACTCATTGTTGGTAAAGGATAGCTATTATGATAAAAAATACCAACATGATCAGATATATATATGGGGTCTAGTTCTTTTTGGAGTAGCCTTATGATTTTCCCTATGCTCTCCAAATCTTGTTTGCTTCTGTGCATATATTTAGAGTTCATGATATGAAACGCTATCGGTAATCCTTTGCTTATGTCAAGTATTGAGTCAGGAGAGCACTGTAAAAAGTTATCTATTAATATCTCTATGAAGTCGACCTTTTTCAGTGATATTATCTCTTTTAGAACTTTTAGAACTTTTAGAACTTTTAGAACTTTTAGAACTTTTAGAACTTTTAGAACTTTTAGAACTTTTAGAACTTTTAGAACTTTTAGAACTTTTAGAACTTTTAGAACTTTTAGAACTTTTAGAACTTTTAGAACTTTTAGAACTTTTAGAACTTTTAGAACTTTTAGAACTTTTAGAACTTTTAGAACTTTTAGAACTTTTAGTTCTCTATTTCCAGACCAATTGGTTCCTATTTGCATTATTCACCTATTCACAAAACTTTCGAATGATTTTAAATAATGAATTGAATTTATAGTTTCATCTTCCTCTTCTTTTGTTAAGCATAGGTTTACTTCACTTCCTTCTATACTTAGTACTACAGCCGTAGATACCAGAAAGTTGCATTTTCCTTGATGCTCACAACTCTGAGAAACCGCATGAATTAAGCTTTTCTATGAGTGTCTTTTCTGTTGAAAAAAGTAAGTACGGCTGTAGTACTAGGCTGTGTCCCGTAATAGATTGAGATAGGATAATCATTTGGCTCTGACTTTCGGGAAAAACATGTTATGGCTCGTTATGACCTTCCTGATGAATGTTCCAGGCTAGGAATATAAGGGAGGAGAAACGAATAAAGTTGATATAGATGCACTGAATCGTGATTGGACCCGGTTCTCGCTAACCTGATAGGGCAGCGTGAGCTTGTCAAACTGGATAGAGCAGGAATTGCTTACCGTTTACCGGTTCCGGGGGCTAAGGTAAAACGCGGTGTTCTGAAAGCCAATATTGCTTTGCCAGGGTTGGTTATTCAGTATTCAACTGATGGCGGTAGTAGCTGGAAGATTTATGACAATGATAAACGTCCGAAAGTGAAAGGTGATGTGTTGATCCGTTCTGTCAGTCCGGATGGTCAACGTTACAGCCGGATTGATCATGTAAAGGCATGATTTTGTCTCATCAAGAAAGGAACCCATCAGGGTTCCTTTCAGAACGCTGTGTTGTATTGCCACAACGCGGCGCCTGCACTTACGTTAAAGGCGGTAAAACGATAAGTCACTATGTTCTGGGAACCAGTCACCTTGAGTGACTGGCATTACCCTGATGGGTCCCTTTCTATCTATGGCTATGGATAAAAAATTATCGGCTCAGGAATGAATTACTTCTCGTCATGTACACTATTGTCTTCGCGGCAATTACCTGCCGAGCAATGACCATATAAATAAAGACTGTGGTTTGAGAGTTTAATCCCATAACGTTCAGCGATATTCTTCTGGCGTTTTTCGATCTGTTTGTCTCTGAATTCAATGACTTTACCGCAGTCCAGACAGATCAAATGGTCGTGGTGGTGTTGTTGAGTGAGTTCAAAAACCGATTTGCCACCTTCAAAATTATGACGGGTGACAATGCCGGCGTCATCAAACTGATTCAACACGCGGTAGACAGTAGCGAGGCCAATCTCTTCACCGTTATCAATCAGTTTTTTGTAGAGATCTTCCGCACTGACGTGGTGGTATTCAGGATCCTGTAACACTTCCAGTATTTTCAGTCGAGGAAGTGTCACTTTAAGCCCAGCATCTTTTAATGCCTTATTGTTGTCGGTCATGCGGATTCAGTCCTGTTACTCAGTAAAGTGAACTTAGCGATACTTCAAAAAGTACCGGTTAGTTATCAGATTATGATTATAGGTATGGCTAATGAAAATGAAAACCACGTTAACCTTAACTATCATTACACATTTTGCCAGAATAATCATTTGTAAGACGCAGGAATAACCTTACTATTTATAATGTTTAGGCTATCTTTTCGCCATTCTTTGTAGTAAAAGAGCGGATGTGAGCAGTGTGTTGACAAAAGCGAATGGCTACTCACCTACCGCGTATTCACTATTGATAAGAAATGGCCTGCACCAATATACGCCTATTGGGGTAAATTCCTATCCGGCAATAATTTCCGCCAGACTCATCTCTTCGTAGATCTGCTTAGTCCAAGAATTAACGCGTTCTTCGGTTAATTCTGGTTGGCGGTCTTCATCAATAGCCAGCCCAATAAAATGATCATCATCAGCCAGACCTTTTGATTCTTCAAAGTGATAACCCGCTGTTGACCAGTGACCAACAATAATTGCGCCACGGGGTTCAATAATGTCACGGATAGTTCCCATCGCATCACAGAAATATTCCGCGTAATCTTCTTGATCGCCGCAACCGAAAAGGGCAACCAGCTTCCCGTCAAAATCGATCTCTTCCAGAGTAGGGAAAAAATCATCCCAGTCACACTGAGCTTCTCCGTAGTACCAGGTAGGGATGCCGAGCAGCAGAATATCGAACTGTTCGATATCTTCTTTACTGCTCTTGGCAATATCGTGGACTTCAGCAACGTCGGAACCCAGAATTTTCTGGATTTTTTTGGCAATATTTTCTGTGTTGCCAGTATCGCTGCCAAAGAATATACCTATAATTGCCATAAAATGATATAACCTCTTGTTTTATTTGTGTATTTCTGTTTGAGATATACGTATAAAATGTCAAAATCAGCAGAAAAATTCTGATTGTATTATTAAAAAAACAAAATCCTATTCTGACCAAACAGCAGGGACAATTCTGTCAAATTTGTGTGATTTCGTACTTTCAATGTTATCAAGCAGTGATATCGCTTTCTGCTAACTGAGCCAGCAAAATTTGCTCAATGAGTTCACTGCGGCTGATATTGCGTTGTTGTGCAAGAAAGTTTAGTGCATCGACTGCGTCAGCATTTATTTTCAATTCCACACGACGCAGACCACGCACCTTATCACGGCGAAGCTGGTTACGTTTATTGACTCTGAGCTGTTCATCCCTGGAAAGTGGGTTGGTTTTTGGGCGCCCCGGTCTGCGTTCATTTGCGAACAAATCCAGAGTGGTGCGATCCATTTGTTCTTTTGCCATAAATTCAATTACTAAAGGGCGTATACCATAAAATATAGCACGCCATGATACCCCAGCTTCCTGTGTATCGCTACTGTCTGACAAAGATAAAAAGCGGTGTCACTGTTTATTCGTAAAGGATGTCCATTGTGTTCCGACTTTAACGGTACTGGTATTTTCTGCGGTACTCGATGGGTGTTAACCCATTAGATTTCTTAAATAATTCTCTGAAATAGCGGGTGTCTTCATAGCCAACTTCATGACTGATTTCTTCTATGGTCTTATTCGATTTTTCTAAGCAGTATTTTGCCAGGGATAACCGGATTTGCTGGATATATTGGATTGGTGTTTGACCGGTGGCTGTTTTAAAGCGTCGCTTCATCTGCCTTTCACACAAATGAATTTTATTTGCCAGATCGCCGACTGATAATATGTCTGATGGGGCAGAATGCATCCAATCCTGTAGTTTGTGGATTAAGGTATCTGAGTGCTGGCGGTATGGTACAAAACTTGCCAGAGTATGTGGAGGGGCGCCTTCTATGTCACCAAATATAAGTTGGCTACAAGTTTCTCTGGTATTTTGACCATATATTTGTTCAATAATATGCATCATCACATCATTGTATTCATAGGTGCCGGAAGTACAAAAAATATTGTTATCGCTGGTGACTTTTATTTCTGAATGTAACCGTACTTGTGGAAACATGTCCTTGAATAATTTGGTAAATAACCAGTGTGTGGTGGCTTTGCGGTTATTGAGTAAATTAGCTTTAGCCAGTACAAAAGAACCTGAACAAATGGCGACGATAGGAATATTTCTTTCTCCCATCATCTGGAGCCAATCTAAGGTTTCTTGGGTACAAAGATCGACATCGTAATAAGGGACCCCAACTGAACCCACCAGGACAATATCTGTTTGTCTAATTTCTCCTATGAGTTTATTGGGTTTTAGCCGAACACCGCCTAGTCCGATAGCATCCTGATTATCCTGTGTGACAATATTGATTTCCGGCACCGGTGCTCCGGCTAAATGAGCGGCAATGGTTAAAATTTCTATCGGGCCGGTAATAGAAGTCAGAGGTCCTCCTGAAAATGCTAAAGCGCTTAAAGAAACTGGATTCCTGTCCATAAAATTCTCCAACTTAAAAATTAAGATGTGTAAAGATATTTTATTATCTAACATGTTAATAACTTATTATAATAATTATAAATAATTTAATTACATAGAGTTATTTTTTAGAACAAATAAGTAAGACTAGATACAATTTCAGTCAAAATTTATTCAATTCTGGTTAAGAGTTAAGCGGGTAGTCATTTAGTTTCGCCAACTTGTTGATGCCACAAATGAGCGTATAAGCCGCCTTGCTGGAGCAATGGGTCATGTGAGCCAAATTCGACAATTTGCCCCTGATCTAACACACAAATTTTATCCGCGTGGCGGATCGTATTGAGCCTGTGAGCAATGCTAATAACTGTTCTGTTACGGCATATTTCATCCATATTTGCCATGATCGCCGCTTCGGATTCATAGTCCAATGCTGAGGTGGCTTCATCAAGGATCAGAATCGTTGGGTTGACCAAGAGCGCTCTTGCTAATGCGATTCTCTGTCTTTGACCACCTGAGAGATTTGCCCCTTTTTCCCCAACTGGATGTGCAAAACCGTGAGGAAAGGATTGAATAAATTCAATGGCGCCGGATAATTCAGCAGCGCGGTAGACTTCTTCATCTGTCGCATTGGGTTTACACAGCCGGATGTTATCGGTGATGCTGCCGGAAAACAGGATACTTTCCTGGAGTACAACACTCATATTGCGGCGTAAGGAGACGGGATCGGCAATAGCCAGATCCATGCCATCAATCAGAACTTGTCCATGCTGGGGTACATATAGCCTTTGCAGCAAACGAGTGAGCGTACTTTTACCTGAACCAGAGGGTCCGGTTATACCAATAAATTGACCAGATTTTATCGATAACGATAGGTTTGCCAGAACTTCCGGCGTGTCGTCATGATAACGGAAGCGAATATTTTTGAATTCAATCTGGCCTTCCAGCTCAGGTACAGAAGCCAACCCTTGTTTACTGTTTTCCATTGGTTCATCAAGAATATCCCCCACACGTTTCAGCGCGATTAACGTGTGCTGAAAATCCTGCCAAACCTGTGCGAGCCGGAGGATAGGTTGCGTGACGTGTCCGGCCAGCATATTGAAAGCGATAAGTTGCCCCGGAGTCAGTTCACCACGCAGGACTTCTGTCACTCCCCACCATAAGAGGATCGCGGCAGTAAATTTCTGGACAAAATCGATTCCCTGTCCTGCGATTAAACCGCTTTTTTGTGCTGTGAAGCTTTTAGTCAACTGCTGGCTGAGAATACGTTGCCACTGATGTAAGAAACGGTTTTCAGTCGCGGTGGTTTTGATGGTTTCAATCCCTGTCACGGCTTCAGTCAGAAAGCTTGTTGCATTTGCATCGGTTTCATATTCTGCCGCTACTTTGCGGCGAATAATCGGCCCGGCGGCGACCCAAAATACGAAATAAACGAAAAGCGAACCAATAACAATCCAGGTTAGTATCCAGGCATAGTAAAACATGATGCCAATGAACATGATGACGAAGAGCAAATCCAGCAACAGCATCAGGGTAGAGCCCGTCAGAAACTGGCGGATTTGAGACATCTCTCTGACTCTGGCAATGATCTGCCCTGTTTGCCGTTGTTTAAAATATTGCAGCGGCAATCCTGCCAGATGACGATACAGTTGCCCAGATAGCTCAGAGTTTATCTGGCTTGCCATGTGCCCAAACACGGTATTGCGCATAAAGCTATACAAAGGTTCGGCAAGAGCGAGAGCCAGCATAGCTATGCCTAATACATGCAGGCTGGATAAACTTCGGCCTACCAAAACTTTGTCGATGATGTTTTCAAACAGTATCGGGCTGACCAGCGCAAATAACTGGAGTACGATGGCGAACAAAAACAGATCTCTTATCTGACTTTTCTGCCGGAAAATTGAGGGATAAAACCAGCCCAAGCCGAATTTGACATGCTTCTTAGTTAATTCCTGATCTGCGATCAAAAGAATTTTATAGGCACTTTTTTTATCGTCAGCAGGTAGGGGGAGTGACCGCGTTTGTTTAGTCGCAGGATCGAGAACGGTAATATTGCCATTATCGACTTCAATAAGTACCCACCACTGTTGTTCCAGTTCGATCAATGCCGGTAAGGGCAGCGTCGGCGCTGTATTGGCAGTGAAGCGCTCAATTTTACTGTGCAGCCCGATAGCGTTGGCGGCTTCACGCAGTTGTAAGTCACTCAGATGTAAAGAATCAAAACCCAGGCTGTGTTGAAGTTGATCAACAGTGGCTGATTGATGAAATTGTTTCCCCACATAGACGATGCAATCCAGCGCCCGATTATGAACGTAGCGGCTGGAGTCAGTGGCAGAAGAGGGTAATAGATTCACGATTATTTCTCCCTCAATGCTTCAGACTGATACTCTCTGATAGGACTCAGGAGATAATCGATAATGCGGCGCTGATCAGTTTTGATTTCGGCGACAATGGACATACCAGGGGTAATTTCAATATTGGTATTGTCTATGACAATACTATTGCGTTTAAGGCTGACCTGAGCAGGAAAAACCAGCCCTAATTGTTCATCCGTGGTTGAGTCTCTGGATATGCTCAACAGTTCGCCGTCGATAGTGCCGTAACGTGTATATGGGAAGGCATCAACCTTAATAGTGACTGGCTGGCCCGAATAAACAAACCCGGCATCTTTGTTTAAAATTTGCACTTCCGCCAGTTGCACATTGTCATCAGGAACGATCACCATCAAATTTTGTGCCGGTTGCAGTACCGCACCTAACGTATGCACGCTGAGTTGTTGAACGGTTCCTGTGACGGGGGAACGAATGACTTCAAGTTGTTCTCGTACTTGCGCTTTTGCAAGCTCTTGCTCTAAAACGACCAATTGAACTTCGGCTTGTTTTCTTTTATCAAACCATTCGCGCTCTTTTTGGGTTTTCAGACTGTTTAAACGCTCTTCCAGGCTAATATATTGCGATTGCAGAACATTAAACTCCGCATTTTGTTGGGCAATCAGGCGTTCTGTTTCCAGAAACTCTTTTTCCTGTTCGAGATATTCAACTTTACTGATCACTTGTTTTTGACTTAAGGTCTGACGTGCTTTTAAACGCTGGCTAATATTTTGCCGGAGCTTAGTGAGCGCATTGAGATCGCTTTTTCGTGATTGTTGAGAAGAGAGATTCACGTTCATCTCTGCTTTCAGATTTGTTACAACAGCTTCGTATTCTCTTTTCTCACGGGTATAGTTCTCAACCACTTGTGCTTGCTGGGATGCTGGTAATGCTTGGAACAGTGCCTGTTCTGTCGGTTCCTGCTCTTCTGTCAAAGCCTGATAGCGAATTTTTTCGTGGGCTTGATATTCGATCTGCTTGAATAACCGGGTGATATCCTGGTTAACACCGAGAGTATCGAGTGTCAGAAGAGGGGTGTCTTTCTCTACCCGTTGCCCATTCTGAACATGGATAGCGGTTACCCGGCTCTGTTCGTATGCCTGAATTATTTGAGAGCGGCCAGAGACAATCAGACGACCGATGGCCGTTGCCTGAACATCCAATTTACCCAGATAGGCCCAGAACAAGGCTATGATGATACCGACACTGAGCATTATCGCAGTGTAGCGGGCGAAAGGTGACGGTGGGCGTTGTGACAGCGCTAAATGTGTTGGTAAAAACTCATAGTGTTGTGGGCGACCGCGCAGCCGTGATTTCATTTTATCCTTAAACGCCTTAATCATGGCAAGGCATCTCCTGTTTTAATTCCTGTTGTAACTGCCAGAGTTTCCGGTACTGCTTGCCGTGGTTAAGCAGCTGATCGTGAGCGCCTTGTTCGATAATTTCCCCCTGATTAAGCACAATGATGCGATCACAATGACGCACGGTTGAAAGCCGGTGGGCGATAGTGATCACTGTTCTGCTTTGGGCAATTTCGGCCATATTTGATTGAATGCGTGATTGTGACTCATCATCAAGCGCGCTGGTTGCTTCATCAAGAATGAGAATTTTGGGGTCAGCAATGAGAGTCCGGGCAATAGCAAGCCGCTGACGCTGACCACCAGATAAGGATTGCCCGCCTTCTGCGATGGTTGTGTCATATCCCATCGGTAGCCTGAGAATGAATTCATGAGCGCCAGCCAGTTTGGCGACTTTAATCACCGATTCCAGGCTGGCATCGGGTTTCGACTGAGCGATATTTTCATATACTGTTTTGTTAAATAAGAAATTTTCTTGCAGAACCACACCAACTTGTTGCCTGAGTGTTCCGATAGCGATGTTTTGCAATGGAATGCCATCTATGGTGATTGTGCCTGTCTCCGGGGTATAAAGGCGGAGTAATAAACGTGCCAGCGTGCTTTTCCCGGAACCGGAAGTACCCACAATACCAATGGTTTCTCCGGCTCTGATATCAAGAGTCAGTCCTTTGATCGTTGGTGAAATATCAGGTTGATAGCGAAAGACAATATTGTTAAACGAAACTGCACCATGCAGCGTTACCTGCTGCTGGCCGGATTGCTGTTCGGTGGGCAGATTTAACATATCACCTAATTTATCTATGGACACCCGCGTTCTGATAAATTGCCCCCACAGCTCCACCAGCCTGGCTAATGGCTGGGATGTGTGGTTGACCATCATATTGAAGGCGATTAACTGACCAATGGTCAGTTGCAGTGATAAAACCTCAGACGCACCTAACCAGAGAATCGCGGCATTGGTGATTTTTTGCAGTAGCATGACAATATGGTTTGAGCGATTACTCAATTGCTGCACTGCATAACTGGTATTGACCATCTTCTCAGTCTGGCAATCCCAGCGGCGAATGAATCTCGGTTCTACCGCCAGACTTTTAAGGGTTTCAGAACCGGAAACGGTTTCAGTTAGAAAAGCAGTATTTATCGCTGCATGAGTGAACTGTTCTTCAACGGCCTTCTCCATGCGGGGAGTCAGCCACCACGCCAGAATGGCATAAAAAGGGATGGTTGCGATAAAAACCCAAGTAAGCGTGCTGGATAACAGACTCATCACATAGACGAAAACAAACATAAACAGCACATCGACGGATAAAGTGAACATTGAGCCGGTCAGAAACTCCCTGACGGTATCCAGTTCACGAACTCGTGTGACAATCGCGCCGACCTGGCGGGATTTAAAAAAGAGTAAAGGTAGCCCAAACAGATGCCGTACCAGCTTTAATCCCAGTTTGATATCGATACGGTTTGCGGTATGAGCGTATTGGTATTCACGTAATCCGCGTAGAATCACCTCTATTATGCCGGCGATAATTAAGCCAAAGACTAAGACATCAAGGGTTGATAACGCCTGATGGATTAAGACCTTATCCATAACCACCTGAATGACCAACGGTGAAATGAGTGCAAGAATTTGGAGTACAAAAGAAAATAGCAATACTTCACCTAGGTTTTTCTTTTGTGCCAGAAATTCTGGAATAAACCAGCTAATATCAAATTTAGTTTGCTTTTGTTTTACTTTAATCCATTTTCCATTCCATTCTTCTGTCATTTTTTCGGCTGACCATACTTCTGGTGTCTCTTTATTCACTTTTTGAATGAGTGAATTATCTTTATTCGATTTGGCTAAAACAAAAGGTAGACCATTATTATCAAACAAGATTGCAGGTAATGGTATGTCATGATATTTCTTTCTTACAGAGTGCTTATTTGAAAGAGATAAGTTAAATTTTTTCTCTATATCCTTTATATAAGTGTGGTAACAATTAGGATTTTTTAAGTTATCAATATCACTGATATTGTTCTTTCCGTTACAGATCATCAATATTAATTTTAATGATGATAGGGTTAATTTCTCAATCTCATTCATGAATAAATATCTTTAGAATTCGTATAAATAATATTTGCACAAAATATTAATGGAAACAGATTATTATGTTATCTGTTTGTTATGTTGTAATGTCAGTATCACTTAATTATCTTATATTTGTTGTCGGTAGCAGTGTGGGTAAATAGGACTATATATGGGGGGTAAAAAGACTTTTTGGTATATGAATATTGTCTTTGAATTTTTGCGCTATATTATTTTATTTGATCTACTCATTTTGTCGCATTTATCGCTATATAAACTCGAAATTCCTTTGAGTTTAATGTTTTTATTGTTATATATATTTAGCATTCTTTTTAATGAATTGTTTATTTTTTTGGTGAATGAAATATGTCTGAAAAATTCGTACAAACTATCTCTAGCGTCAATTATAACAAAGGTATTTTCTCTCTTTATTTTGTTGGTCAGGAACCAAATCGGATGGCGAACGGAATAATGGCGGAAAATGATAATGAACTTGAATTAAAGCAAGTTATTCATATGCCGGCATCGGGATTTATGTATATGGTTTCAATGGTTAAAAATATGTTGGAAGATCCGCGCATGGCGGCGGAATTTGACAAACTGGTTGCTGCCGGGTTTTTACCTACTCCGCAAGTAGCCGAAGAGCAAGTTGCATCAGGAGCGATAGCGGAAGAGCCGGCTCGTGCTAAGAAACGCACATCTAAAAACGAAAAATAACATTTGACGGTTGAGTAACGCATGGCGATTGTACATCAACCTGCGAAACTGAATACCGCAGAAATTCAGGCAATGATCGGAGGGGTGATGCTGCTGAGTCAGTATTCTCCTTTGCATCGGAGATACCTGGTGTCTGAGTGGCATCAGCGTATCTTACCTGCATTTGAACTGAATCAGTTTTGCTACTACGAAGATGAGCATGGGCGCCCAATAGCTTTCTGTAATTGGGCTTTTTTGTCTGAACAGAACCGGGAAGAACTGCTTTCGGGAGAAAGAGAGCTTACCCATACGGACTGGCGATCAGGTCCGTATCTCTTTTTTCCTGAAATGATTGCACCTTTTGGTCATGGCCGTGAAGTCGCTAAGGATCTACGCCGCCGTGTCTTTTTACCGTGGAAAGGCCAGAAAGCTTGTACTGTCCGTGGGAAACTGGATGTTCAAAATAACCGCTGTATTCGTCAGGTGCAGTGGTTCTTTGTTTAATTTCTATATTATTATTTAAAGGTTTTCTAATGGGGAAATCATCGGATAGAAGTACAGAGTACTTCTTTACGGGAAAATACTACGACGATAATGATGGTAACCGTATTACTGCTATTGGTGTTGGTGGTGAAGTTTATGCTTATGGCGGAGATGATGATGTTATTGTTGGTTCATTTAAAGTCGATGTATACCATACAGATGGTGACCTTTCGGTAAAGGGCGCTTCAGGTTACACCGGCATTCGTAAAACGGGAAATGGCGGTCTGTCATTTGCGGGTGCAGCCGGTGTGGCTTTTATTGATCACACGGGTGAAAAGGGAAATTTAAATTATTCGGGTGCTGCTGGCTATAACAAACTAGTTCGTAGAGGCTTGTCTGGTGATACAAGTTTTAAAGGGGCCGGTGGATACAATAAGTTATGGCATGAAGCTAACCGGGGAGATTTAGATTTTGCGGGTGTAGGGGCATACAATGACATTGATCGTACCTGGTTTAACCATTATCAAGGTTCACAGGGAAATGTGACTTTTAGTGGCGCAGGCGCTGCAAACAGCATCAGTTCACGAGTAGAAAGCGGTAACGTGACATTTAATGGAGCAGGTGCTGATAATCACATCATACGTAAAGGTAAAGAAGGTTATATTATCTTACGTGGTGCGGGGGCATCGAATCGAATTGAGCGTGTACGCCAAAATAAAGATGGGTATGAACAGACGCGTGGTGATATTACTTTTGAAGGTGTGGGAGGTTATAACAAACTCTATTCTGATGTCGCACATGGCAATATTAATTTCTCCGGTGGTGGTGCTTACAATGAAATCACCAGAGTAGGTACGAATAGCGATTTCTATGGTGTGACACTCGAATTTGCTAAAGTCGAAGAGATCGCATTGACGAAAGCAATGATGGGAGGAAGTTGGATCCCGGAGTCCCAACAAGTCACAGGTATTAAATCAACTCTCGAACCGGATACCTATCTTTTTGCGTTTGCTGACAAAACATACACTAAAATCAGCAAAGTTCGGCTTCAAAATAATCCTACAACGGGTAGGCTCAGCTATTATGCCACTTCTTGGTATAAAACAGGCAATCACCTTGAAAATCTTGCGTCGAAAGATATTTCGTCAGGCAATGGATTTATCGCTGTAAACATTGATGGTGCTTACCGTCTTTCCAATTTGATCTTTGAGCATCAGCAACCCGTCAAGATTCATGCTGTTGAGGAAAACCTGTTGACAGATCAGTGGGTAACCTATGCGGGTGGCATGATAATTAAAGCAGAGGATATCTCGCTAGGCGATGCCAAAGTGGGGGGATATGCAGTCTTTTCTAATGATGGAAAAGTCGATGTTTCCGCAGTCAAATCGAACCGAAAACCCAATACTTATGTGTATGTCAAAGTCATGGGGCCCTATACCGAAGTAGTTGAAGTTCAGTTGGCAAATGATCCTAAAACAAAGCAACTAAAATACATCGCAACATCATGGTCTAAAACAGGCGATCATATGGGTGATTTAGCCAATGAAGAGTTTTCCTATGCTAACGGCTATACCTCTGTCTACCCCGGTTACACGTTAAGCCAGCTTCAATATGACATCAATACAGTGCGCCATACCTCTCATCAATTAGTGCATAGCAAAGAATATCATCAGCAAGACCTTGTGAAATTATCTGCAAGCAGTGGTTACGTGAATTTTAACGGTGCGGGTGGTGGAAACATTATTAAATCTAATGTCATGCGGGGAAATGTTGATTTTAAAGGCGCAGGGGGGGCGAACATCATTTTGCACGGCTCAAAATTCGGCAATACGAATTTTGATGGTGCGGGTGCAGCCAACGTCATTGTAAAAAGTGGCGAAGAAGGCGATCTGACATTCCGTGGTGCGGGCTTAGCCAATGTCCTTGTTCACCAAGGCCAGAGCGGGGTAATGGATGTTTATGCTGGTGGCGCTGTAAATGTTCTCGTGCGGGTTGGGGATGGGCGATATCTGGTTCATCTTCTGGCCTATGGCAATATCTCGATCCACAAAGGCAATGGTAACAGCCGAGTGCTGATGTTGGGGGGATACAACACGCATACTCAAATAGGCGATGGTAGCGCGAACTGGTCCGGGGCAGGCGGTTTTAACGTCATCACCCAAGCAGGAAAAGGGGACATTTCCTCGATACTTTTGGGTGGGGCTAATGTGTTAACTAAGCTTGGTGCCGGAGATCTGGTATCTGGTATGTTCGGTGGCGCTAACATCATCACGCATATTAGTGATGAAACTGAAACCTCAAACACCACTGCAATTGCGTTGGGTGGTGCCAATATTCTTACCAAAAAGGGGAAAGGCAATGCACTGGCGGTAATGGGCGGTGGTGCAAACGTCTTCACGCATATTGGTGACGGTAACACAACGGGCGTGATGTTGGGTGGTGCAAATATTCTGACCAAAGTCGGATATGGTGATACGACTGGCATTATGTTCGGCATTGGCAACGTGCTGGCCCATGTCGGTGACGGTTTAACACTGGGTGTGATGGTTGCGGCAGGCAACATCTTTACTAAAGTCGGGGATGGGACATCTATCGCCGCCATGATTGGCGTAGGCAACCTGTTTACCCATATCGGCAAAGGGGATGCATGGGCGTTAATGGGTGGTGCCGCAAACATCTTTACTAAAGTGGGTAATGGTAACGCGTTAGCACTGATGATAGCTGCCGGCAACGTGTTTACCCATATTGGTGATGGCATGAGCGTTGCCTTGATGCTGGCAAAAGGCAATATCGCAACTAAAGTGGGTAATGGCATAACCTTGGCTGCGATGATAGGCAAAGCCAATATCTTTACTCATGTAGGGGATGGTAATAGCTTTGCTGCCATGATTGGTGGTGCCAATGTGCTGACAAAAGTCGGTAATGACCTGACCGCCGCTTTAATGGTGGGTAAAGCCAATATCTATTCGCATGTGGGTAATGGCACCAGTATTGGTTTGTTTGCTGGTGAACTAAACGTGATGACCAAAATCGGTGAGGGTACAACGTTAGCGGCCATGTTTGGTAAAGCCAATATCATGACCCATGTCGGCAATGGCTTAACTGGCACCTTAGCACTGGGTGAAGCCAATATCGTTACTAAAGTGGGTGATGATTTTATGGGCGTTGTCGCAACGGCGAAAGCTAACGTCATCACTCATGTTGGCGACTCGACAACCGCAGGTATCCTTTTTGGTAAGGGCAATATTCTGACCAAAGTGGGAGGTGGTATGGCTGTCGGCCTGCTGGTGTCTGATGCCGGTAATATCATGACCCATGTTGGAGATGGAACGACGGTGGGTTTTGCCAAAGGTAAAGCCAATATTCTGACCAAAGTTGGAGAGGGGGCCGGGGTTAATGCTGCCTGGGGTGAGGCGAATATCCTGACGCAAGTGGGAAATGGAGACCGTTACAACTTCGCTAAAGGTAAAGCAAACATCGTGACCAAAGTGGGTGATGGACAAGAAATCACCGTAGTTCAGGGAGATGCTAATATCATTACCCATGTGGGTAACGGTGATGACTACATCGGAGCTTGGGGCGAAGCCAACGTTATCACTAAAATAGGAGATGGGCGCAATGTAGTGCTTGCCAAAGGTAAGGCCAACATTGTAACTCAGGTGGGCCAGGGTGACAGTTTTAATGCCTTATGGAGCGAAGGCAATATCGTCACCAAAATAGGGGACGGTATGCAGGTTACGGCGGCAAAAGGTAAAGCTAGCGTGACGACTACAGTCGGAAAGGGTCTGAGTGTAACCGCTGCTCATGGTGATGCAAACATTAACACCCATGTGGGCGATGGTGTTTCGGTTAACGTGGCGTGGGGTAAGTACAATGTTAATACCAAAGTTGGCAATGGCCTCAATATTGCGGTAATGAAAGGCCAAGGTAACGCTAATATCCAGGTTGGTCATGGTTTATACGTTAATGCCTCTTATGCACGTAATAACGTAGCGATTAAGATGGGTAATGGTGATTTTTACAGCTTGGCTGTTGTATTGAGTAATACAGAAAGCAACAAACTTGCCTCTTTCTTCGACAATATCAAACAAACTGTACTCGGTGTAGGTAGCAGTCTGGCGATCAACTACCTGGTTCAGGGGGATGAAGCTAACACGTCGGGCACCCACAAAGGCAGAGGTGCGATTAACTTAACTGAAGTTTCCTCCATTGATGGTTTTAAGATGGATGAAATTGATCACCTTGGTTCGGATTTAAGCCGTCGTCTGAGTAGTTCTGTAACTGCGGTAGAAGTGCCTGATATTGACTCAATAGAAAGCTCTTTAGCAAGTTCGTTGAATCGAAAAACGCGAGCGGTATCAGATCAGAACAAAAATCTGATCGTCAATGGTGACTTTGAACAAGGTCATCAAGGTTGGCAAGGAGTTTGTGATGTTGAGGCAGATCATTTAGCAAAAGTTTATGGTCTTGATAATGCGGGTCATGGAAAGCGAGTCAGTGAACGTGATGTGGATGTCAGTACCACTATTTACCAGGATCTGAAAAACCGGTCTGAAGGTGAAGTTATTTCATTGAGCTTTGATTTTGCAAAACGTGCAAATATTGTTAGGCCTAATAAAGGCATGGACGTTATTTGGAATGGTGAAAGCAAATTTACCATGACTAATGGTGATACTGCATGGCAAAGTCAAACACTGGAATTAATCGCCAAAGCAGGTACTAACCGCATCGAATTTAAAGGTGTCGGTGATAATGTCGGTGATAATAATGGTATTGGCTATATTTTAGATAACGTTGTTGCAAAATCTGTGGGTACACGGTTAACCAATAGTATTACTGAACATGCCAAGCAAGACCACGCGGCTAAAAATGCGTTAAATGATAAAGAAAGCACCGAAAGAGATTGCCAGCGCCTAGAACAAGAAAAAGAGAAGCAACTGGCCGCGATTGCGAAATCGCAATCCCAATTAGAATCAACGGATCAGGAAGCGCTTAACCGGAATGGGCAAGTGCAGCGTGTTGCGATAAAAGAAGAAGCTCAGGCAGTGACGGAAGAGCTGACTTTACTAGCGGAAAAATTTAAAGCACTTAAAGATGAAACTGATGAGCGTCGTGAGTTAGAGAGCTATTATCTCGACTATGCGGGTGGAATCTTTGAGGACATTCAGAAACGGCTGGATGACATCAAGCCGACATTAGAAAAACGGCTGGCAGATATCCATCGGGATGCTATTGATACACAGCAAAAAGTAAAAGGTGCGGTTGCTCAATCAGAGGCTGCTGAGGCAAAAGGTCAACAAAATCGTGATAAGGCCATTCTTGATGGTGTAGAGGCGCAATTCAAGTCAGATCAGAGAAAAGAAGAGGCACTTTCACAGCAGCAGCAGGCAGAAAAGGCGAAGGATAACGCCAATATTGCGTATCAGGATGCAGAAAGTCGTGGGAAGCGTGATACCGCAGTGGCGGAAAGGAAAGCGGTTCAGACCCAGGCTGATGCTAAAGGTGCGAAACTGCGTGATTCCAAACCTGATCGTATTAAAGCAAGTGGCAGCGGCTTGTCAGGAGAAAAAGCTTATGAATCAACAGGAGCAGGAGACGCTAGCAGCCATATTGATCCTGAATCAATGCCAGAAGCGAGAAACCGATATTATCAAGGGCTGACTGAAGCAGAATGGCAAGCGTTGGATAGTGCTAAACACGCTATTAACCGGTTGCAGATCAACGCGGGAATGCGTGCAAAAAATACCGGTGGTTCGATCATTTCGCTGTTTAGCGGAACGTCATCCGATAGGGTAGTGGAACCTATCTCAAATCAACCCAGAAAGTTAATCACAAAAGCACCTGTAATTTCGGGTATCAATTTGCAAGGATTAGGGCAAATTGCGGGTGGAGATAACCTTAAATCCCATTTTTCTATACTGAGAGAGTTTGAGCCTTTCTTGCTGAATCAGGGTGACAAACGGTTTATTGATTCAACGAAAAGATATCTTGGTCAGATAAATACCGATCGGCCGAGTAAGGCGCTAGAAGTAGTACGTGAGGCTTTCAACAATGCGGTCGAACAACCTGATGAACAACATGTGTTGCAGCTTGAGAAAGCACTTGCTCATTGGCAACAGCATGATCCTAATGAGTTTGCCAAGCGTGGTCGGTTAGTCAAAAGCCTGCGTTTTGAAATGGGGGAACGGGTTGCCTACCTTCAGGCAAAAAGAGCTGAATCCGTCGGGATTCTGGGGATTAGTTTGGCACCTGACCATGTTGCACAGTTTGACCAGCAGGTATCCTTTGATGGGTTCGGGCGTGTGGCGGGTTTGAAAGGCGACATCGCGCAAAGTGAAATGAATCGCCTTACTCATTTGCAAATCAAGCCATTGACCCAGACTAACTCTGGGGCAGAGCGGGAAGCGCCTAAAACTGAAAGTGACAGCCTTATCGTTTTCGTTAGCCGATTGCAACAGGAGGCGATTCCCGAAGGTATGCCGTTAGTTGAACGGGCCAAAAACCTTTGGCTTAGCGGACAAGTAACACAACAGGAAACCATTAAGCTATTTGAGGATGCCGCTACCCAGTTGCAGACATATCCTGAATTACACACGTTGGCTCAACAGTTACTGGCTGATGCCCGTAAAGAAAAGGTAACGGGACAATATATCGACAACCTGTTTGGTCGCCATTTTGATTCTGAGTTGGCTCATGAATTGGTGAAAACAGCGCCACAGGATGCCATGACCACAGCCCGGCAGACAGGGCAATTTCTGGTAGAGCAATTTGAACAGTGGGTAGACGGTCTTTATCCTGATATTACCGAGCGTGAGAAGATTGTTGCTAAAACGATGGAGAGTTTTGTCAAGGTCATCAATAGGGACTGTCGCCCTTGGTTTAGTCGGGTGCCTGAATTGATGACGTTTCTGGACGAACCGACTTTTGCCAATTTCAAGACCATGATGACTCAGGTTGATGATGGTTTTGCGGTGATTAAGGTGCCATTTCTGGCAGTAAGAATGGCGATCACAAAGGAAATGGGGATGGCTAGGGCGGCGTGGAAGGTTGAAGGTGATCGTTTTTATTATGATGTTATCAGCGAAGCCCGTTCGATCGGTACTCAACTGACTGTCGGGGCGGATGTCACGTACGACGTTGAAATAACCGGAAAGCAGAAGATCAACGATTATGGTACGGCGCTGCCCCACCAGCCTGCGAATGACAAATATGATGACTTTTTGTATGGCAGAAATATCGCCGCAGCGCGGATCTTAATCCCCGGACGGGAAACTACATTTGAGCGTAATGGGTTAGCGCACGGCCACGCAGTGTTGACAGGTGCGTCTGGCTCGACCAATGTCATGGTGCACCTCAATAAATATATCGCCCGTAAACAGCCCACTTTCTCGGCTGAGCAGGGCTATCTCAATACGCTGGCATTTTTGGTATTTGATGGTGGTCATTCTGTCAATGAAAGTCTGGCGGTTTATCAGGCACTACAGGCAACCACTGATGGAAAACGTAAGCAGATACTGAATAGCTACACTGTCAATTATCGGGATCTGGTGGATATTGTCGGTGAGAAAGGCAAAGTTTGGGTCAGTCAGGCGTTGGATAATGCGTTTAAAGACACTGAGGCGTTTTATCGGAAACATGTCTGGATGAAATCGCAACCTCGCCCTGCGCTGGAAGCGCTGGACGGGTTATCTGGTAAGGAAGAGGCGTTAAAGCCGGCTATCATCGACAATACTCATCATCAAGGTGAAAAAATTAGCAAACCCCTTGATGACTGGCAGAGGGTGGCGGTGACGCCGCAAACTGATGGCCGAGAAACCCGTTTTGATGGTCAGATCATTATCCAGATGGAGGATGACCCTGTAGCCGCCAAAGCAGCGGCAAATCTGGCGGGTAAACACCCGGATTCCAGTGTAGTGGTTCAACTTGACTCTAAGGGCAAATATCGTGTGGTTTATAGTGATCTTGCCCGATTATCCGGTAAGTTGCGTTGGCAGGTTGTCGGTCATGGCCGTGATGCGTCAGCGCAAAATAATATGCGTCTGAGTGGTTACACCGCTGATGAACTGGCGACCAGATTAACGCAGTTTTATCAGGATGCTAATTTGGGCAAAAGCATAACGCACAATCCTGATCACATTAGTCTTGTGGGCTGTTCTTTGATAAATGATGACAAACGGAATGGTTTTGCTCGTCACTTTATCACGGCCTTAAAGGAGCAAGACATTCACACGAGTGTTTCGGCTCGTCGTAGTGAAGTTGCCGTTGATGTGACGGGTCGTAAGTTTACTCAGGATAAAAATAATCGATGGATCAATAACCTGAATGATAACAAAGTCGTCTTGAGTTGGAATGAAAAAGGTGAACTTGACACTCGTTCAGAGCGAGTGCGTCGCAATATTGCTGAAAGCGACATCAATCTTTCTCGTGTCGGTATAGCGGATGCCGATACGCCACCTAAAGGTGCGGTTGGGGATAATGCAGATATTTTCACTGCACCTGAGAAACGCAAAAATAAAATTGAAACCGATTCAAGTCATCTATCGAATAACCCGCTAAATGACTCAGGCAATATCCAAGTGGATGTGGGGAATGGCGAATTTACGGCGCTCAATTGGGGAACATCGAACGTTGGCATCAAAGTCGGTATGGGGGGCTTTAAGTCATTGGCCTTCGGGGATAATAATGTGATGGTACATATCGGCAATGGTGACAGTAAACACAGCGTCGATATTGCAGGTTATCAGGCGCTTGAAGGAGCGCAAATGTTTATTGGCAATCGTAACATCAGTTTCAACAAAGGCCGTAGTAATGACCTGATTGTGATGATGGATAAATCCCTGCCAACGCCACCGTTGGTTAATCCATTTGATGGTGCAGCCCGTATTTCTGGCGTATTGCAAGACATTGCCCATTCTGGTGAAGAGCAGAATTGGCTAGCGGAGCAAGAGCAGCAATGGACAATCGCTGGGGCGAAAAAATTTGTTCAGGATATGTCTGGTCTGGACCAAACCAGCAACGTCAACTATAACACTCTGGTTGATTTGGATTTTCAGCATGAACGTAGCAGCCGTGGTCTGAACAGTGATACGGAAGCAGCGCTGAATAAGCAATTCAACCAGTGGCTAAGCAATAATGGCAACAGCGTTGATATGGGCAAAATGAGGCGTGCAGATAAATTCCGTCAGGCCAATGAAAAACTGGCATTCAACTTTGCGGTAGGTGGTCAGGGCGCGGATATTCAGGTGACCACGGGTAACGGGAACGTTATGTTCGGTGACAATATCCAGTCGATGCTGGATACTAACCTAGGTTCACTATTTGGTTTGATGACGCAACAATACTCAACAACCGGTATAGCGAGAACAACGTTTACCTATAATCCGCAGGATTTGCCACGCCAGCTTAAGAATAAATTCCTTGGTCGGTTAGCCAGTGTGAATGCAGATACCACTTTAGCGGATATCTTTGAGGTGGATTACACTGAGGATGGCCGTATTGTCTCCCGTGGAGACGAGTCAGTGGATGGCGTGGCGATTCTAAAAGAGATGATTGACGTCATTGGAAAATTCGGTGGTGAACAACTGAAAGCCTTCACGGATCCAGATAAATTGCTCGACGGCCTGAAATCTCACCTCAATATGGGGACGGATGGTATTAAATCCTTTACTGAGAGTCATGGCCTGAAACAGAAAGAACCTGATGGAAATGAAAAAGCGCAGAGCAGCACGCCAGCGACTGTGGCGACGGCGAACACCAAACCAGAGAGTGCATTTGGCTTTCATTCGCTGAATTTACCTAACCTGTTTGCGACGATGTTCAGCAAAGATAAACAAGAAGAGATGAAGTTATTAGTGACCAATCTGAAAGAAAATCTAACCGCAGATCTGCTCAATATGGAGCAGAAAACGTTTGATTTCTTACTTAACAGCGGTCATCTGCAAGGGGATAGCGATATCCATGTATCGTTGGGGAACTATAACTTTAACTGGGGCGGTGATGGTAAAGATCTTGGTGCCTACTTGGGAGATAACAACAACTTCTGGGGTGGCCGCGGTGATGATGTTTATTATTCAATCGGTACTTCCAACATCTTTGCGGGCGGTGAAGGTCATGATGTGGGCGTCCTGATGGGACGTGAGAACGGGATGTTTGGCGGTAATGGCGATGATACCGCAATAGTCGCGGGACGTATTAACCATGTATTTATGGGTGAAGGTAATGACCAGACGTTTGTCTTTGGCGAAGGCAGCTTAATTAATACCGATAAGGGACAGGATTACGTTGTCACCTCAGGCAACGACAATCGGGTGGATACTGGCGAAGACCAGGATTATACCGTGACCATCGGTAATAATAACCGGGTTGAATTGGGTGCAGGCCATGACTTTGCCAAGGTATTTGGTAATGACAACAGGATTGATGGCAACGCGGGTAACGATGTGATTAAACTGATGGGCTACCATGCAATGATTAGTGGTGGTGACGGTGATGATCATCTGATAGCGGAAACTATTTCGAAGTTCAGCCAGTTTGATGGCGGTGATGGTCAGGATCTGCTGGTGCTGGGCGGTTATCAGAACAAATTTACAGGCGGCTCAGGTGTAGACAGCTTTGTGGTCAGCGAACAGGTGATTGATAACCTGGTGAATGATATTAATGCAGAAGATATGATCGTCTTTAACGATATTAATTGGCAAAACCTGTGGTTCCAACGTAGCGGATATGATTTGGTGTTGTCAGTGAACCGTCATACTCAAGACAACACTGCTCAGGGCATATTTGAATCAGTAGGCTCAGTTACCTTTAACGATTACTTTAATGGTCATCGTGCCAAACTGGTGGTTCAGATGGGTGATAAGAGCGTGTCGGGAGAGCGTGATTTTACCGTGCTTTCAGACAATGCGATTGATTCATTGATCCAAGCAATGAGTAGTTTCGCTCCTACAGCGGGTGATAATGGTTTTATTGAAAATTTGGCTAGTAAGGCGAAAGTAGCTATTACGACGGCGTGGGCAGATACCACTAGTGGAAAGGCGAAATTTACCTAATTAATTTTCTATAATAAAAGTAATATGAGTAATAATAATGGCTCACAGAATCCGTGAGCTATTATTTACTTCTGAATACGAATACTTATCATATTGTAGGTTGTTCACTGATCAATCGTTATTTTTATTAATGAATTTCATTTATCATTATTGTTTTTTGACCAAAAAAGGATGATGTTATTATCTCATTTACTTATATTGTTTTAGTGGTTATAATCTTTAATGTTTTTATAAGAGTGGAATGGAATAATTGTTCGTCATTAATGAAAATTTATATCTGAGTTTAGAAGTGACTTTATTGTATTATTTTTATTTGCAATGTTATTGTGGAAGAAAACATCTGCGCTAAATATCTTTTTGGTTTTTCTTTATTTTATTCGATGGATTTATTTGAAAGTGTTTATATACCCTATGGATTTCAAGATGCATCGCGGCGGCAAGGGAGCGAATCCCCGAGAGCATAGATAACGATGTGACCGGGGTGAGTGAGCGCAGCCAACAAAGAGGCAACTTGAAAGATAACGGGTATAGATGCATCAGTTTATAACTTTTTTGAACTTAGTGTTTTCCTTGTTATACGCACTTTATTAATAAATTACTTTTGGGAAAAAGTATGTCTAATAAATTCGTTAAAACAATCTCTAATGTTAATTTTAATAGTGGTTTTTTCTCTTTGTTTAATTTTTTCTGTTAAAAATTCATAAATTTCTCACTATCTTGTAATAACTTGAATATTAAAAATAACCGCTCTATCTATTAGATGTGGTGGTTTTCTACTTAACCTCAACGATAAATCAAAGGATGACTTATGGGGAAATCATCAAATAGAAGTACTGAGTATTTCTTTACTGGAAAGTATTACGACGATAATGATGGTAATAATATTACTGCTATTGGTGTTGGTGGTGACGTTTATGCTTATGGCGGGGATGACAATATTACTGTTGGTTCATTTAAAGTCGATGTATACCATACGGATGGTGAACTTTCGGTAAAAGGCGCTTCGGGTTACGCAGGTATTTGTAAAACGGGAAATGGTGGTTTGTCATTTGCGGGTGCAGCCGGTATTGCTTTCATTGATCATACGGGTGAAACGGGGGATTTGTCTTATTCGGGGGCTGCCGGCTATAACAAACTGGTTCGTAGAGGCTTATCAGGTGACACCCGTTTTAAAGGGGCGAGTGGATATAATGAGTTATGGCATGAAACTGACCAAGGCAATGTGTATTTTATCGGAGCAGGAGCAGCCAATGATATTGATCGTACCTGGTTTAACCGTTATCAGGGGACTCAGGGTGATGTGACATTTAATGGCGCGGGCGCGGCAAACAACATCAGCTCCCGGATAGAGAGTGGTGATATTACTTTTCATGGTGCTGGCGCGGATAATCATATTGTGCGGAAAGGTAGAGAAGGTAACATTATCTTACGTGGCGCAGGGGCATCAAACCGCATTGAGCGTATACGCCAAAGTGAAGATGTGTATGAACAGACTCACGGTGATATCCTTTTTGAAGGTGTCGGGGGTTATAACAAACTCTATTCCGATATTGCCCATAGCAATATTCATTTCTCTGGTGCAGGAGCTTATAACGAAATTACCCGGGTGCGGGTGGAAAATGAAATAGAGTTTGCTCAAGCTAAAGATATTATCATGGCATCGGCAACAATGGAGGGGCATTGGATTCAGCAACCTCAGCAAGTTAACGCGATTAAATCCACTATCGAGCCTGACACTTATCTGTTTGCATTTGCCGATGATGTTAATACTAACATTATTGCCGTGCAGCTCCAGAATAATCCAGATACCGGGAAACTCCATTATTATGCTACTGCCTGGTATAAGGAAGGTCATCATCTTAAGAATTTGGCTACGGAAAATATCTCAGTAAGCAATAGATTTTTTCCGATTGAAAAAGAAGAGGCTATTAGTCTTTCCAGTATTAACCTTCTCTATCGACAAACAACCACGATACATGGCGTTGAGGAGGCGTTATTAACAAATAAGTGGGTAACTTATGCTGGCGGTACGAACGTTAAAGCAGAAAATGTCACGTTGGGTGATGCCAAAATGGGAGGGTATGCAATCTTTTCGGATGGTTCGAAAATTGATATATCCGCAGTTAAATCAAACAGCCTGCCGAATACATATGTGTATGCGGCTTTTTTGCAGCCTTATACCAAAGTGGTTGAGGTCAAGCTGGAAAATGATTATGAAACAGGGCAACTGAAATATATTGCAAGATCTTGGTATAAAAAGGGTGACTATACTGATCGTTTAGCGAATGAAATATTTTCCTATCCTCATGGCTACAAATCAATCGGAGCGGGTTATACATTAAGTCAGCTTCACTATGATTTAAATATTGATCACAGTACTCCTGATCATTTGGCTCGTCTTGACGGTTATTCTGAGCAAGATGTTACCCAATCATTAATAACCAGTGGTGATAGCTCCGGCGATATTTATTTTAGCGGTGCGGGTGGAGGAAACGTTATTAAATCCAATGTCACTTATGGCAATGTTAATTTTAAAGGCGCAGGGGTTGCGAACGTCATTTTGCACAGATCAAAATTCGGTAATACGTATTTTGAAGGTGCTGGCACCGCCAATGTCATCGTGAAAAGCGGTGAAGAGGGCGATCTGACATTTCGTGGGGCAGGTTTAGCGAACGTCCTGGTTCACCAAAGCCAGTGGGGAGAAATGGATGCTTACGTCGGTGGCGCGGCAAATGTTCTCGTGCGGGTCGGTGATGGGCAATATCTGGCTCATCTGCTGGCTTATGGCAATATCTCAATTCACAAAGGCCATGGTAACAGCCGGGTACTGATGCTGGGGGGTTACAACACCCATACTCAAATAGGGGATGGCAGTGCGGACTGGTCGGGGGCGGGCGGTTTTAACGTCATCACCCAAGCCGGCAAAGGGGATATCTCTTCAGTACTTTTGGGTGGCGCTAATGTGCTGACTAAACTCGGTACCGGTGGTCTGGTTGCCGGTATGCTCGGTGGTGCCAACATTATCACGCATCTCAGTGATGAAACTGAAACATCAGACACCACGGCTATCGCTCTGGGCGGAGCCAATATCCTCACCAAAAAAGGGCCCGGTAATACACGGGCAATAATGAGCGGTGGGGCAAACGTACTGACTCACATTGGTGGCGGCAACACGATCGGGGTCATGCTGGGGGGGGCCAATATCCTGACTAAAGTAGGCGACGGCAATACGATCGGCACTATGTTTGGGATGGGGAACGTATTTACCCATATTGGTAACGATCAGACATTGGGTGTCATGGGTGCCGCTGGCAACATCTTCACTAAAGTTGGGGATGGCATTGCGATTGCGGCGATGCTTGGTGCGGGGAATATTTTTACTCATGTTGGCAACAGTGATGCGTGGGCGCTGATGGGGGGCATCGCAAACATCTTTACTAAGGTGGGTGATGGCAACGCATTAGCACTGATGATAGCTGCCGGTAACGTGTTTACCCATATTGGTGATGGCATGAGTGTTGCCTTGATGTTGGCAAAAGGCAATATCGCGACCAAAGTGGGTAACGGCATCACGCTGTCGGCAATGATTGGCAAGGCGAATATTTTTACCCATGTGGGTGATGGCAATACCTTTGCTGCCATGATTGGCGGGGCCAATGTGTTGACAAAGGTTGGTGATGATCTGACGGCTGCCTTGATGGTGGGGAAAGCCAATATCTATTCGCATGTGGGTGATGGCACCAGTATTGGCTTGTTTGCCGGTCAGCTGAATGTTATGACTAAAGTCGGTGAGGGGACAACGCTGGCGGCAATGTTTGGCCGGGCCAATATCATGACTCATGCCGGCAAGGGTTTAACCGGTGTCTTAGCGCTGGGTGAGGCCAATATTGTCACCAAAGTGGGTGATGATTTTATGGGGGTTGTTGCGGCGGCGAAAGCTAACGTCATCACGCATGTCGGCGACTCGACAACCGCGGCTGTCCTGTTTGGCAAAGGCAATATTCTGACAAAGGTGGGAGAAGGTACAACAGTTGGTCTGCTGATTTCCGATGTGGGTAATGTCATGACACATATTGGCGATGGTACAACCGTAGGTTTTGCCAAAGGTAAAGCCAATATCATCACTAAAGTGGGGAACGGCACGGGGGTGAACGCCGTTTGGGGTGATGCTAATGTCCTGACTCAGGTGGGTGATGGCGATCGTTACAACTTGGCGAAAGGTAAAGCGAACATCATTGCTAAAGTGGGGGATCAGCAGGAAGTCACGGTCGTTCAGGGTGATGCCAATATTATCACTCATATCGGTAACGGTGATGACTACACGGGAGCTTGGGGCAAAGCTAACATTATCACCCGGGTTGGCGATGGACGTAATGTGGTGCTGGCTAAAGCCGATGCAAACATAGTGACTCAGGTTGGCAACGGTGACAGCTTTAATGCGTTGTGGAGTAAAGGCAATATCGTCACCAAAGTGGGTAATGGCATACAGGTGACTGCCGCGAAAGGTGAAGCCAATGTTACGACCACGGTGGGGAAGGGTTTAAGTGTGACCGCGACGCATGGCGACTTGAATATGAATACCAAAGTGGGTGACGGTGTTTCAGTTAACGTGGTGTGGGGTGAATATAACGCTAACACCAAAGTCGGCAATGGTCTTAATGTGGCGGTCATGAAAGGCAAAGGCAACGCTAATCTTCATATTGGTGATGGTCTGGGCATCAACGCCTGTTATGCCCGCAATAACGTGGCGATTAAGATTGGTCACGGTGATTTTTACAGTTTTTCTGTTGCAGAAAGCAACAAACTCTCTTCCCTCTTTGAGAATATCAAACAGACTGCATTAGGTGTGGGCGGCAGTCAGGCGATCAACTATCTGGTTCAGGGTGATGAAGCCAACACGTCTGGGACACATAAAGGCAGAGGCGCAATTAACTTAGTGGAAGTTTCTGCTATTGACGGTTTTCAGATGGATGAAATTGCACCGATAGATTCAGATTTAAGCTGTCGTCTCGGGGGTTCTGTCACTGCGGTTGAAAAGCCTGATATTGATTCAATAGAAAGCGCGTTGAATCGAAAGACAAGATCGGTGCCAAGCCAGAATGAAAACCTGATCGTCAATGGTAACTTTGAGCAAGGTGATTTAGGTTGGCAGTCAACCAATGGTATTGAGGCATACGGTTCAGCGAGTGCTTATGGTCATGATAATGCCGGTTATGGTGAACGAGTCAGTGAGCTTGATGTTGATAAAAACACCATTATTTCGCAGGAATTGCAAAATTTGTTTGAAGGCGAAGTGATTTCACTGAGTTTTGATTTTGCGAATCGTTCAAATATAACGCACCGTGATCTTAGTGACAATGGAATAACGGTGCTATGGAATGGTGAGTCTGTATTCTCAGCTTCTGGGGAGCGAGCTATATGGCATACCCAAAAACTCGACTTAATGGCAAAAACGGGTACTAACCGAATTGAATTTAAGGGGACAGGCCAGGATGATGGATTAGGTTATATCTTAGACAATGTCGTTGCGAAATTTAAGCACTCACAACAAACCAATGCCGTTACCGAACAGGCGAAACAGGATAAAGCGGCGCAAAATGCATTAAACGATAAAGAAAAAGCCGAAAAAGATCGCCAACTGCTGGAGCAGGAAAAAGATAAGCAACTGGCCGCTATTGCGAAATCGCAATCCCAATTGGCCTTAACGGATCAGGAAGTGCTTAACCGAAGTGGGCTGACGCAGCGTGATGCGATAAAAGCAGAAGCACAGTTGGAGACTGACAAACTGATTTCCATGGCTCAGGAGCTGGAGACGCTTGGTGATTATGCGAATGACAACGGTGAATCAGGTGACCCGTGGCGCAATCAATTTGCTACCGGATATTTGGACAGTGTTCAGTATGAGTTGAATTACACCCAATTTATTGCACAGAGAAGATTAGCCACTGTCCAGCAGTATCTTACGGATAACCAAAAACAAATAGAGAAATCGGTTGCGAAGTCAGAAACAGGTGTAGCAAAAAGTGAACAGTATCGTGCCAATGCGAAACAAGATATTACGAACGCCAAGAAAAAAGCCGAATTAAGAAAAGAAGAGGCGTTATCGCAGCAACAGCGGGCCGAAAAAGCTGGAAATGACGCTAATATTGCATATCAGAACGCGAAAAATCGGGGTGAGCGCGATACGGCTACGGCTGAAAGTAAAGTTGTTCAGGTACAAGCCGATGCTAAAGGCGCTAAACAGAGCGATTCCAGACTTGATCGCGCTGGGGCTGGTGGTAGTGGTTTATCTGGCAAAGCCTACGAATCAGCAGGGGTAGGGGAAACCGATAGCCATATAGATCCCGAATCTATGCCGGCAGCTAAAGGCAAATTCTACAAGGGATTGACCGGAGAAGAGCTACAGGCGCTGGCTGGTGCTAAACAAGCGATTAATCGTCTACAGATAAATGCCGGTGTTCGCGCAACACATACCGGCATTTTGGATACATCAACGTTTGCCAAAGCACAATCTGGCAACATGATGGCACCAACCTTAAACAGCCCAGATGAGTTTGTCAGAAGATCCCTGCAAACTTCAGGCGTTGATTTGCAACCGTTAGGGAATGATCCGCAAGGCAAGCAGCATAATTCCGTTATTTTTGACAAGCTAAAATTTAATTTATTGAAAGAAGGAAACAAGCTGTTTATCAATCCCGGAGTGGAAACATTAGGCTGGAAAAATCAGTTTAGTAAGGCGCTGATCGCTGTACGTGAGATTTTCAACAAAAAAATGATGCCTCATTTTGATGAAGAACGTGTGTTGCAGTTTGAACAGGCACTTTCGCATTGGCAACAGCATAACCCTGCGGAATTTGCCCTGCATAGCAGTCAAGTGGGCTTAGTCCGCTTTAAGATGGGCCGGATGATTGAGCACTTGCAAGCGCAGAGGGCCGAATCCGTTGGGATCCTTGGGATTACGGTGGCACCTCAACATGCTGAACAACTTAATCCACAGATAATACTTGATGGAATCGGACGCGTTGTGGGCCTGAAAGGCGGTGTAACACAAGACGATATTGATCGTCTTATTGAATGGCAAATTACACCGTTGATCCGAACGAACTCAATGGCTGAACGGGAAGCGCCCAGAACCGAAAGTGAAAGCCTCATTGCGTTCATGAGCCGATTGGAAGAGGCAGATATCCCGGGCACTACGCCTTTGGTTGAACGGGCCAGGGAACTCTGGCTCACTGGGCAGGTGACATCCAAAAAAACCATCAGATTATTTAATGACGCCGTCCCCCAGTTACAGGCATACCCTGAGTTACATGCTTTGGTGCTTTCATTACAGATGGATGCCCGCAGAAAAAAGGCAACCACCCAATATATTGATAACTTATTTGGCCGCCGCTTTGATTCAGAATTGGCCCATGCGTTGGTGAAAACCGTGTCACCGGATGCGATAGCGGCCGCCAGGCGGACAGGTCAATTCTTGGTGCAGGAGTTTGAACAATGGATGCAGAACACCTCTGTTGCACCCGCGCGTGATATAGCCATCAGAATGCAAGCCTTTGCCAATACCATTAAGAAGGATATTCGCCCCTGGTTCAGCCGGGTACCTGAATTGACTACATTCCTGCAGCAGCCGACCTTTGATAACTTTAAAGCCATGATGACCAAGGTGGATAACGGCTTTGAAATGATCAAAATACCGTTTCTGGCGGTAAAAATGTCGAACGTGAATGGCATGGGGTTGAGTTCATCTCAATGGAAAGCGGAAGGGGATATTTTCTATCGGGAAGCAATCTACAAGGCCCGTTCGACCAGCAGTCAGGTAGCTAAATGGGCTGATGTAACATACAAAGTGAAGATAACGGAGCAGCAAACCAATGATTACGGTATTGCGTTGCCTTACCAGCCATCGGGTGATCGGTATGAAGACTTTCTGTCTGGCAGGAAAGTAGCAGCAGGCAGAATTCTGACGCCCGGACATGAAACTGCGCTTGAACGTAACGCGCTGGCGCAAGGACATTCCGTCGTGACAGGGGCCTCTGGTTCGACCAATATCATGGTTCACCTCAATAAATATATCGCCAGTCGAGATCCCACTTTCCCGGTAGATCAGGGATATCTGAATACCTTGGTGTTCCTGGTGTTTGATGGCGGTCATTCAGTTAATGAAAGTTTGGTCATTTACAAAGCGTTACAGGCGACGGGTGATGAACGCAGGCAGGTACTGCAAAACTACACAGCCAGTTATATGGACCTGATGGATATCGCCGGAGATAAAGGGAAGCTATGGATAAGTCAGGCATTAAATAGTGCTTTTGAGAAAACTCAGCACCTTTATCGGCAATATGATTTGGAGAAAAAACAGGGGGGTTCTCCTGTGGAAACGTTACAAGCGCTATCTGGCAAAAAAAATAACGTTTCAGAGTCAGTGGTAATCAAGAATGACGATACTCCACCGCGCGATAATGAATCTTTAAATCCGCTGACGCGATTCTTTAACGACGAACTTTATGGTCTTAAAGAAGATCGCCGTCATATCAGTGATGAGACGCAGGCGGACTTAAACGAGGTTGTTGATAATGGCAAATCCAGCAAAATCACCCTAAAAGGTGGGCAGGGGCGTTTAACCGGATATTATCATCTGGGTGACGTAAACCTTGGTAGCCCTTCAACAACGGTAGCGAAAAAAGTGGTGCTTTTTATTCATGGTTCAGGTTTATCCGCTGAGGAACAAGCCAGTGCTATCCAACGTCATTATCAAAAGCAAGGTATTGATATGCTTGCCATCAATATGCGTGGCTATGGTGGCAGTGATGGCGGGCCAAGTGAGAACGGGTTCTATCAAGATGCCCGGACGATGTTCCGGTATTTGGTGAAAGATCGCGGAATTGATCCGGATAACATCATCATTCATGGTTATGCCATCGGTGGGCCGGTTGCGGCTGATCTTGCCCGCTATGCGGCACAAAATAATCAGACAGTATCCGGTTTGTTACTCGACAGGCCGATGCCGAATGTGGACGAAGCCATAACTGCGCATGAAATACCAAACCCTGGTGGCATCACAGGGGCATTGGCAAAAGCGATGAATGGACAATTTTCAGTAGAAAAAAACCTTAAAGGTTTGCCGATCAATACGCCAATCATGTTGTTGACTGACAACCAAGAGTTGGGCCATGAGGGGGAAAAGTTACGTGCGAGGCTGACTTCTTCCGGTTATCACGTATTGGGTGAACAAACTTTCTATGGTCATGAAGAAAGCCGTGCTTTGATGAGTCAATATGCAGACAGGATAATATCGACTCTCTCTGGCGCTCAAAATAAACATCGTGATGTGGTAAAGAACCTTGCGCAAAAGAGTGAAGCCCGTGGGACCCGCTTTGATGGTCATATCATTATTCAGATGGAAAATGACCCGGTTGTCGCGAAAGCCGCGACCCATCTGGCGGGGAAACACCCGAGGTCCAGCGTCGTCGTTAAACTTGATTCCGGTGGTAAATATCATGTTGTTTATGGTGATCCTGACAGATTATCAGGCAAATTACGTTGGCAGATTGTCGGTCATGGACGGGAAGAATCAGCTCAAAATAACACACGTCTGAGTGGCTACAGTGCCGATGAACTGGCGATAAAAATGAAGCTGTTCAAACAGAACTTTCGCCAGGCGGGTAAACCTGAACGTATCAGTATCGTAGGGTGCTCACTGATTAGTGATGATAAACGGGATGGTTTTGCCTATCGTTTTATCACTGCTTTAAATAAACAAGGTATTCACAGTGAGGTTTCAGCGCGTCGCAGCGAAGTTGCGGTTGATACAACCGGCCGTAAATTTACCCGCGATAAAAATAATCAGTGGGTTAACAAACTGGACGATAACAAACGGGTATTGCGCTGGAATGAACAGGGTGAACTGGCGACCAGCACAGAAAAAGTGCGTCGTGGCATTGCAGAGAGTGATATCAACCTCGCCAGGGTGGGGTACACAGAAGCTGATGCCGTGAGCAGAGGGATAATTGCGGATAACGTTAATATTTTCACCGCACCGGGGAAGAGAAAAAACAGGATTGAAGTCAGCTCAAACCATCAATCGAATAAACCGCTGACTTACTCCGGAAACATTCAGGTGAACGTGGGTAACGGTGAATTGACCGCGATCAATTGGGGAACATCAAACGTGGGTGTCAAAATCGGGACCGGTGGTTTTAAATCACTGGCCTTTGGTGACAACAATGTGATGGTTCACATCGGTGAGGGTAACAGTAAGCACAGCGTCAATATTGGTGGTTATCAAGCGTTTGAAGGGGTGCAGATGTTTATTGGTAACCGCAATGTCAGCTTCAACCAGGGCCGCAGTAATGACCTGATAGTGATGATGGACAAATCAATCCCAACGCCACCGTTGGTTAATCCATTTGATGGGGCTGTTCGTATTACCGGTGTACTGAAAGCCATCGCTCATTCTGGTGAAGAGCGGAATTGGTTGGCGGCACAGAATCGGCAATGGACGCAGTCTGGCGCGAAGAAATTTGTGCGCGATATGTCTGGCTTGGACCAAACCAGCAGTGTGGACTACAAAACGTTGGTTGATTTAGATTCGCAACATGAACGCAGCAGCCGTGGCTTAAAAAGTGACGCGGAAGCTGCACTGAACAAGCAATACAACCAATGGTTAAGTGGCAACGGCAACAATATTGATACGGGCAAAATGAGCCGTGCAGATAAATTTCGTCAAGCCAATGAAAAACTGGCCTTCAATTTTGCGGTCGGTGGTCAGGGGGCGGATATTCAGGTCACCACCGGGAGTTGGAACTTTATGTTCGGTGACCATATACAATCGATTCTGGATACCAACCTAGGCTCACTGTTTGGTTTAATGACGCAGCAATACTCGACAACGGGTATGGCGCGGACAACATTTACCTATAATCCCCGGGATTTACCGCGTCAGCTTAGGAACAAATTGCTTGGCCGATTAGCGAATGTCAATGCGGATACCACCTTAGCGGATATCTTTGGTGTGGATTACACCGTGGAGGGGCGGATTATTTCCCGCACCGGCGAACCCGTGGATGGCAAGGCGATGTTGCAGGAAATGCTGGAAGTTATTGGGAAGTTTAGTGGTGATCAATTACGGGTCTTCACTGATCCGGATAAATTAAGTCATGGTTTAAAACAACATGCCAATATGAATGCGGACAGTGTGGAATCCTTTTTTGTGAGTCATGGGCTGAAAGAAAAAGCGCCTGATGAACATCAGGAAAAAAGATCGCCGGTTGTCATTAACGGAGGGAAGATACAGGTTGATGACCAATCAGAACGTGCATTTGGTTTTAATTCACTAAACCTGCCTAACCTATTTGCGACGATATTCAGCAAACACAAGCAAGAAGAGATGAAATCGTTAGTCACTCATCTGAAAGAGAATCTGACTGCGGATCTGCTTAATATGGAGCAGAAAACGTTTGATTTCCTGCGTAATAGTGGTCACTTACAAGGGGATAGCGATATCCATGTATCACTGGGAAACTATAACTTCAACTGGGGCGGTGACGGTAAAGATCTCGGTGCTTATCTGGGAGACAACAACAACTTCTGGGGGGGCCGTGGTGATGACGTTTATTACTCAATTGGCACATCCAACATCTTTACGGGCGGTGAAGGTAATGATCTGGGTGTTCTGATAGGAGGTGAAAACTGGATGTTTGGTGGTGATGGTGATAACACCGCAGTGGTGGCTGGACGCATGAACCATGTTTTTATGGGTGAGGGGCATGACCAGATATTTGTCTTTGGCGAAGGTGGCTTTATTGACGCAGGTAAAGGCCGGGACTACGTTGTGACTTCCGGCAACTACAACCGGGTGGATACCGGGGAAGATCAGGATTATGTCGTGACCATCGGCAATAACAACCGGGTTGAATTGGCTGAAGGTAATGACTTTGCCAGAGTGTTTGGTAATGACAACCGCATGGATGGCAACACAGGTAACGATGTGATTAAGCTGATGGGCTACCATGCGGTGATTAATGGCGGAGACGGTGATGACCACCTGATAGCCGCCGCCATTTCGAAATTCAGCCGGTTTGATGGCGGTGATGGTCAAGATCTACTGGTTCTGGGGGGATATCAGAACAGCTTCCAGGGCGGGGCGGGTGTAGACAGCTTTGTGGTCAGTAGTAAGGTGATAGAGAGTCAGGTTAATGATATCAGCGCAGAAGATATGATTGCCTTTAACGATGTTGACTGGCAAAACTTGTGGTTCCAGCGCAGCGGATATGATTTGGTGTTGTCAGTGAATCGTCATACTCAGGATGGAACTGAGCAGGGCATATTTGAGTCAGTGGGTTCCGTCAGTTTTAATAATTACTTTAATGGCAATCGTGCCAAAGTAGTGACTCAGATGGGGCGTAAGGACGGAATAGGAGAGCGTGAATTTACTGCTCTTTCAGACAATGCGGTTGATTCCTTGATTCAGGCCATGAGTGGTTTTTCCCCGACAGTGGGTGATAATGGTTTTATTGAAAGCTTGGACAGTAAAGCGAAAGCCGCCATTACGACGGCGTGGACAGATACCACGATGGGAAAAGGGAAATTTGCCTGATTAATTTGCTATAAGTAAAAAAGTTGTTGTAAGAGTAAATAGCATACTTAAAGAACAACCATATTGTTGAAACAACAGAAATAAGTTGTTGTTGAGTATGCTATTGAATTTCCCGTTCATGGTCATTGCCGTGTCTACATTGAGTGAATTCAGTTTATTTTTTCTTTGCTATAGTGTGTACATTTCAACTGTACAGGTGATTCTATGAAAATTATCAACTTCACGGATGCTAGGGCAAAACTGTCCGATGTTCACAAAACCGCGGTTGGCGGTGAGCCAGTGATCATTCGCCATAAGTCATTTGGTAAGGCGGTACTCATTTCGGAGGCTGAATATCGTGAGTTTGCAGCCAATAAATTAAAGCAGGACGTAACGGCAATATTTGACGAATTTGATGCTGAGCTTAGGGAATTGAGCGACCGATGATTTTCCATATTTCTCTTGGTGAGATTTGTTATATCAGAAAAGAGTTAATTGATCGATACGGTGGCCTGCATGGTGTTGTGGATATTGGTCGAGTTGATGCTGTTTTGTATCGTATTCAAGCATTGTGTGAATATGAAGCGTTGACCGACTTGTTTGAGATAGCTAGCTATTATCTTGTCGCCATTGCCAGAGGTCATATTTTCGCTGATGGAAATAAGCGTACTGCTTTAACAACAGCTCTATTCTTTCTGAAAAAAATGGTGTTATTGTTCAAAGAGCGCCGGAACTGGTGGAGCTAACAGTATTAGCGGCAACGGGTGATGATGTGAGAGATAATATTGCTAAATGTTTCTTCCAAAATAGAATGAATAATTGTCTTTTGTAATTGGTTGTCTATTTTTTTCATTGGGTAATTAACAAAGAATCGCTATTGATTATCCAGTGAGGAAGTAATGAATACGGCTTTTTCTGTTATTGAGCCAGTCAGCCTAAATACTGAAATTACAGAAATCATCTATTGTGAAGAACTAAACAAAGTGTTAATAATCACTACACAGCTTACGTCAATACGGTCAGAGAATTAGAATAGAAACACTTAAAGCATATATCGCCAGCCCACATACACCTGATTAATATCCTGGCGATTTTGAGGTTTTAGATTTCCCCTGCATTAGGTGAAGATGTACGGAGCTTTTTATTAGTTACATATGACAGATAGCGATTAATTGGTTGTTTTTGTGATTTGTATCACATTTTCATTATGTTCATATGATACAAAACGTGATTTTATAGTCATAAAACTCAGAGGACGAAATTCTCTATTATTTATTTCCACGCTACTCAGCTGGACGTTGTTTATTGTTCTCTACAAATGCCACGTATTCAGAGCCACAAAATTGAAACACTGGCTTGGTAATATGAAGAAGCGCTGCACGGCGCTATTTAAAAGAACAGAACGTGATTATTCGTTTAATGGCCTCTATCGTCATGACGCCGTTTCAGGATTAGGGTTCAATCATTATATAAGGTTTCAAATATGGATGGATTAGTCTTTACCTGCCCCCATCGAAGAAAACCTTATACCGAGCCAGCGGTAATACGCCGGTAGAGTATGTTATGGAATTTACGGAGAAATAAGTATGACAATATCCAACAGCGGCAAGATGTGCCCGGCCGTCACCTCAATTAACTGTACGATGGAAATCGGGGTCTTTCCGGCCGATGAAGACCCCTGCTATTTGGCGGAAAAAGCTGAATATGCCCTGCGTCTGCCTGCGATGATTGTGACTAAACAGGGGGCGATCCGCTTTCTTAATCAAATCATTATGAGTGGGTTGATTAAGGTTGAAGAGCTTAAACATGACTTTTTATGGTCCTATAAAGCGGAAGTGGTGGTTTGCTATCAGAGGAAAGCAGGATGTTCCTCTGCCCATGCTGGCAACCAGTCAAGTCTCTAAGCAGCGTTATGGTGATAATCTACCGCAATCCAGTAACCCGTTTGCCCGGCCTTCTGCCGCCGATGCGGAGGAATTTGGTGTTAAGCGTATTCGCCGCCCCGATATTATTCTGGTTAAAGAGGACGCTCTCCGCTGGCCGGGCAGAAATGCCACCTACTTCGATGGCTCTGTGCACACTGATAATCTGAAAATGTTGATTGAGGTGAAATTTCCGGGTGATTCCCTCAGTAAAGGGCAAGAGCTTGATTATATTCAAATTGCGACAGAAAAGCGCTTTGGCGTGATGCGTGTCATGGATAACCGCACCGAGGAGCAAAAGCAGTACGATGAAGCGTGGCGAAAGCATTACCAACCCGGTTCCCAATACTATAAAAATCCTATACCACTGGCCCCACTGCCGCCCGGTTCACCTCCTGATGATGAAGCTTTACCCGTACCTCCCGAAGAGGGCGTGCCGGGTACGATCCCGCAACCCCTGACAAAAAATCCGCCGCTTCTCAGCACTTCCCGTTGGTCTTTCTTACCCAGCTATGAAGACTGGGTTATCCTCGGACAGGAAGTGGCTGGTCTGGCCGAAAATGGGTTGAGTTATGTCCGCGACAGTACCCGGGAGCTCCTTGCCCAGTTTGGTACCTGGTTCAATCAAGCCGGCAAGTGGGTGTGTGAAGAAATTATTGACCCGATAAGCCATCAGGTCAGCTACGTTTTTTCCTGGGTTAATGAACAAACGGGAAAAATCGTGACCTGGACTGAGCGTGAGATAAAAGCCCGGTGGCAAACCGTGCAACAGGGTTCAGATATCACCCTGGAAGATCTAAAAAACATGAGCTGGATGCAAATATTAAAAGAGGTGGGTGACGGAATGCTGGAAGTGGTTGTGATTATTGCCGAAGTTGCCGTTGTTATCCTCGTCACCCTTGCCGTCGCTGCCGCGCTGATTGAACTGGGAGAAATTTTAATCGCTGCTGCTGCGGTAAGCGCTGCGGCATTAGCCGCCATCCTGGCAATGTTGGCAAGTGTGACATTTGCCACCGCCTCATAATGAACGGAGAAAATTATGGATACTAATGATTACTTTGCCCAGTTGAAATCCCAACTGACCTCTTTTCTTTTTATCAATGGCGATGGACTGACTGTTTCCCGCCTGGGTCTCTCAATTACCCTGTTTTTTAAACAGGGCTACACCCAGGAGAAAAAACAACGCATTTTGGCCTGCTATCGCCGTTTTCGCGAAGAATTTGGCACTCACCTGCGTTTTCATACTCATGAACTAAAGGGGTTAAAAAAATATTCACCGGAAAATATTGCTAAAGTGGAAGAAGGTATTCTTAATCAGAAAAAAAACCAGCCCTCTAGTTGGGATGTTAGTGACGCTAAAAATCTCTATGAAGCTCCCCGCTATCTGATGTATTATCTGGATTCCGATGAAGCTGATGGTGACGATGGTAGCTCCTACCTGAGTCTGGTGCTGCCCTGGGATTATCTGAAAGAACAAGAGGGCATGACCAAATTTATAGCATGGCTGGATTTTCTGTGTGACCAGCTCGAACCGGACAGTGGGGACTGTGGTTACTGTCTGGTCATGCCAAGAGATTACCATGACTATTTCCCCCTGGAGTACCAGTTAGCGCAACGCTATCCCTCCTTGCAAGTGAACTCGGCAGTGCATACCGCCAAATTACAGTATGGTCATTCTATCCGGAGCATAAACTGGATCACCCTGCTGTCCAAACGTTTTGTAGGACGATTGGGTGGGGAGCACTGGATACGCACCATGTTGGCCCGCTACACAGATGTGGTGATTAGCTCTTACCGCGATGGCCTGATAATCCGCGCAGGCAAATACCCAGACTTGACACCGCTGCCGGGCAGCGTCCCGGAGAGTTATTTTGCCATTAACCAGCTAATACGCTCAATACGAGTGATCCCTCGTGAAGGCCATTCTCTGCACTTCTATGGCGCGGGTCATTTTGATGATATTTCCACACTGGCCTGGTATGCCCGTTATGACCGTGGACCTTTGCATGTGACCCCGCTGAGAGGCGGCAATCCTGCGCTAGTCAGTGGATTCTGGCGAACCGACAGCATCCCTGACAAGCAGTATTTCTTTGCGCAGGGCGCGATGGCTTTTGATATTCAGGGCGTGGAGTCGGGCACAACGATCTGGCACCTGATACGGGAAGGAAAAAATATGTGGGAATAACGGATTATCCACTGTCTCATCATGAACGGAGAGAATATGGAAACTTTGGATTACTTTGCCCAGTTGAAATCCCAACTGACCTCTTTTCTTTTTATCAATGGCGATGGACAGACTGTTTCCCGCCTGGGTCTCTCAATTACCCTGTTTTTTAAACAGGGCTACACTCAAGAGAAAAAGCAACGCATTCTGGCCTGCTATCGCCGTTTTCGCGAAGAATTTGGCACCCACCTGCGTTTTCACCGTCATGAACTGAAAGGGCTAAAAAAATATTCACCGGAAAATATTGTCAAAATCGAAGAGAGCATACTTAGCCAACAAAAAAACCAGCCTTCTAGTTGGGTCGTCAGTGATGCAAAAAATCTCTATGAAGCCCCTCGCTATCTGATGCGTTACATGGATTCCCGGGAAATAAGCGGTGATAATAGTAGCTCCTACCTGAGTCTGGTATTGCCATGGGATTATCTGAAAGAACAAGACGGTATGGCTCACTTTATGACATGGATGGACTTTCTGTGTGAACAACTCGAACCTGACTGGGGAGACTGTGGTTACTGTCTGGTCTTACCTAGAGATTATCATGATTATTTCCCTTTAGAATACCAACTGGCGCAACGTTATCCTTCCTTGCAAGTCAACTCTACTGTTCATACAACACTGAGAGATTATGCCCATGCCATCCGGAGCATTAATTGGATTACCCTGCTGTCCAAACGCTTTGTAGGACGACTGGGTGGGGAACACTGGATACGCACAATGCTGGCCCGCTACACGGATGTGGTGATGAGTCCTTACCACGATGGTCTGATGATCCGGGCTGGTAAATACCCGGACTTGACACCGCTGCCGGGCAGTGTCCCGGAGAGTTATTTCGCCATTAATCAGCTAATACGTCCGATACGTTTTGTGCCGGGAGAAGGTGATTCCCTGCACTTCTATGGCGCGGGTCATTTTGATGATATTTCCACACAAGCCTGGTATGCCCGTTATGACCGTGGACCTCTGTATGTGACCCCGCTGAGAGGCGGCAATCCTGCGCTAGTCAGTGGATTCTGGCGAACCGACAGTATCCCTGACAAGCAGTATTTCTTTGCGCAGGGCGCGATGGCTTTTGATATTCAGGGCGTGGAGTCGGGCACAACGATCTGGCACCTGATACGGGAAGGAAAAAATATGTGGGAATAACGGATTATCCACTGTCTCATCATGAACGGAGAGAATATGGAAACTTTGGATTACTTTGCCCAGTTGAAATCCCAACTGACCTCTTTTCTTTTTATCAATGGCGATGGGCTAACCGTTTCTCGCCTGGGTCTCTCAATTACCCTGTTTTTTAAACAGGGCTACACCCAGGAGAAAAAACAACGCATTCTGGCCTGCTATCGCCGTTTTCGCGAAGAATTTGGTACCCACCTGCGTTTTCATCGTCATTCACTGAAGGGATTAAAAAAATATTCCCCAGAAAATATTGCCAAAGTCGAAGAGGGTATTCTGAATCAGAAAAAAAACCAGCTTTCTACCTGGGATATCAGTGACGCTAAAAATATCTATGAAGCTCCCCGCTATCTGATGCATTACCTGGACTCCCGAGAAATTGATGGTGATGATAGTAGCTCCTACCTGAGTCTGGTGCTGCCCTGGGATTATCTGAAAGAACAAGAGGGCATGACCAAATTTATGGCCTGGCTGGACTTTCTGTGTGAACAACTTGAGCCCGACTGGGGAGACTGTGGTTATTGTCTGGTCCTGCCCAGAGATTACCATGACTATTTTCCTTTAGAGTATCAACTGGCCCTACGCTACCCGACCCTGCAAGTCAACTCTACAGTTCATACCACACTGGATGATTATGCCCACTCGATACGAAGCATCAACTGGATTACCCTGCTGTCCAAACGCTTTGTAGGACAATTGGGCGGGGAATTCTGGATACGCACCATGTTGGCCCGCTACACGGATGTGGTGATGAGTCCTTACCACGATGGTCTGATGATCCGGGCTGGTAAATACCCGGACTTGACGCCCCTGCCGGGCAGTGTCCCGGAGAGTTATTTCGCCATTAATCAGCTAATACGTCCGATACGTTTTGTGCCGGGAGAAGGTGATTCCCTGCACTTCTATGGCGCGGGTCATTTTGATGATATTTCCACACAAGCCTGGTATGCCCGTTATGACCGTGGACCTCTGCATGTGACCCCGCTGAGAGGCGGCAATCCTGCGCTAGTCAGTGGATTCTGGCGAACCGACAGCATCCCTGACAAGCAGTATTTCTTTGCGCAGGGCGCGATGGCTTTTGATATTCAGGGCGTGGAGTCGGGCACAACGATCTGGCACCTGATACGGGAAGGAAAAAATATGTGGGAATAACGGATTATCCACTGTCTCATCATGAACGGAGAGAATATGGAAACTTTGGATTACTTTTCCCAGTTGAAATCACAACGGGTCGGTTTTACTTTTACCAATAGAGATGGACTGACTGTTTCCCGTCTGGGTCTCTCGATAACCCTGTTTTTTAAACAGGGCTACACTCAAGAGAAAAAGCAACGCATTCTGGCCTGCTATCGCCGTTTTCGCGAAGAGTTTGGTACCCACCTGCGTTTTCATCGTCATTCACTGAGGGGATTAAAAAAATATTCACCGGAAAATATTGCCAAAGTCGAAGAAGGTATTCTTAATCGGAAAAAAAACCAGCCTTCTAGTTGGGTAGTCAGTGATGCAAAAAATCTCTATGAAGCCCCTCGCTATCTGATGCGTTACCTGGATTCCGATGAGGATGATGGTGACGATAGTAGCTCTTACCTGAGTCTGACACTGCCCTGGGATTATCTGAAAGAGCAAGAAGGCATGGTTCGTTTTATGGCCTGGCTGGACTTTCTGTGTGAACAGCTCGAACCCGACAGTGGAGACTGTGGCTACTCCCTGGTCCTGCCCAGAGATTACCATGACTACTTTCCCTTGGAGTATCAGTTAGCGCAACGTTACCCTTCCTTGCAAGTGAACTCGGCGGTTCATACTGCGGTATTACAGTATGAACATGCCATCCGCGGTATTAACTGGATCACCCTGCTGTCCAAACGCTTTGTAGGACGATTGGGTGGGGAACATTGGATACGCACAATGCTGGCCCGCTACACAGATGTGGTGATTAGCTCTTACTGCGATGGCCTGATAATCCGCGCAGGCAAATACCCAGACTTGACACCGCTGCCGGGCAGCGTGCCGGAGAGTTATTTTGCCATTAACCAGCTAATACGCTCAATACGAGTGATCCCTCGTGAAGGCCATTCTCTGCACTTCTATGGTGCCGGTCATTTTGATGATATTTCCACACTGGCCTGGTATGCCCGTTATGACCGTGGACCTTTGCATGTGACTCCGCTGAGAGGCGGCAACCCTGCGCTAGTTAGCGGATTCTGGCGAACCGACAGCATCCCTAACAAGCAGTATTTCTTTGCGCAGGGCGCGATGGCTTTTGATGTTCAAGGGGCGGAGTCAGGCACAACGATCTGGCATTTAATACGAGAAGCGGAAAATACAACGGAGTAAATCATGCGAAGTGTCGTAGAAGGAAAAAAAATTATCCTTAAAGGTGATACCACCACAACCGGAGGCGATGTTTTAAAGGGCTCTGGTTTAGTAAACCAACAATCGTCGGTTGCCTGTAAAGGCGATCCGGTATTTTGTCCCGCCTGTAAACAAACCGGTGCGATTGCGGAAGGTTCCAACGTGTTCAATATACAGGGAATACCTGTTGCCCTGGAGGGACACTTGGTTAATTGTGGTTGTTCGACCGGTGCTTGCCGATTAAAGGTGCGGTCATAAATATCACATTCCAAGGCCCTTAATGGAAATACCCATAAAACCAGAGCAGGTTTTAAACTGTTATTAAAAACTATTGTTTTAATTTATAGTTTTAATCGGTATAACATTTTCACCGTTGTTTTTACCGCTTTTAATACCTGCTTTTTATTAAGTTTAATCATCATTAGCCATCGTGTTTTACGTTTAACTAATGCTAATCATACCCACTTTTTATCTTTACTAATGCTGTTTTACTGGCAATTTAATGGTTTTTTCGTTTTCAGCTTGCTATTTGGTTTCCCCATTTTCGTCAAACTGATAGTTAAGTTTTCTCGTTTTCTGTATTTGATTTTTTTAGGTTTAAAACCAAAGAGTAACAGATGTGTTAATGATGTCAAAAATAACGCCAATTTCTTTAATAATCTTTAATGCTTTTAAATGTTTTCGTGATTTTTCGCTGATAATGTGTTTAATGCGATTAATCCTGTTAAATATTTTAATATGGTTTTAGTATTGGATTAATATTGTCATTTTCCCGCATTATTAGTCAATTTAAAACCCATTTTTCCTTTTCCTTTTCCTTTTCCTTTTCCTTTTCCTTTTCCTTTTCCTTTCTATGCCAGCAGAACATCGGATCTTTTACCCGCTTTAAAAAATCCTTAATTACTGCTTTTTACTTTTTTAGTGCGGTTAAAATGCAAAGAATACTTATTTGGATAGTAAAATAATTTAATCCCATTTTTTTATAAATTAGAATTAAAAGAAACGATTGATTTGGCAATAAGCTTCTCTCCACATTTCTTACAAATATAATGGCTCTCTTCCCGTAATATTTTATTATGGCGTCGCAGAGTCAGCTCATGTTGTTGGCAGCGACAGTAATAAGTAAACGTTTTACTGCGTACTGAATTGACTTCAAACTTATGTGTTCGGCTAGCAGGAGAGCCTAATACTTCTTCCATCATCCAACGCCATTGTTTTCCATGTGGAGGCACTTTTCCAAAATAGCGGTAAACCAATAGGTGAGCGAGTTCGTGAGGGACAACTTCATCAATAAAAGCCTGTTGGTTTTCAATCAATAGCACCGGATTAAGGCGGATTTGCCAATCTTTTATATATGCACTGCCTGCGGAGGTACCACGCTGGTGGTAATTTATCGTCGGTTCTGGAAAATCACGATTGAGATATAAGTTTGCCTGTTGCAGTTTTTGCCGCAAAGTATGTATAACAGTTTGTTGTAAGGCAACTGGAATTCTGGCTGATGGCATATGTTGAAAATTGAATAAGACGAGAGTGATCGAATTTTATTAGAAATCCTTAAATAAGCCAGATAAAAATAGTCATTTCAGGATTTCTTCAATAACCCGCTAATGTTAAGAAAAGCCTGGTTCAGTTATCTAAACCGGGCTTTTTGCTTTTACATATTGACCGCTGATTGTTTCAGGCCAGCAGCGTCACGCAGGATTTCTGCTTTATCTGTTGCTTCCCACGGGAATTGTGGGCGACCAAAATGGCCGTAGGCAGCAGTGTCACGGTAGATTGGATGTAACAGATCCAGCATCTGAATCAAACCATGAGGACGCAGGTCGAAGAATTCACGCACCAGCAGAGTCAGGGTTGCTGTTGAAACTGTTTCCGTACCAAACGTTTCCACCATAATAGAAGTGGGTTCTGCAACGCCGATAGCGTAAGAAACTTGAATTTCACAGCGATCAGCCAAGCCTGCGGCAACAATATTTTTTGCCACATAACGTGCAGCATAAGCCGCTGAACGGTCAACTTTAGATGGATCTTTACCGGAGAATGCCCCACCACCGTGACGAGCCATGCCACCGTAAGTATCTACGATAATTTTACGGCCAGTCAGGCCACAATCACCCATTGGGCCACCAATGACGAAACGGCCAGTTGGGTTGATGAAATATTTGGTTGTTGGAGTTAACCACTCAGCAGGCAGAACCGGCTTGATGATCTCTTCCATGACAGCTTCTTGCAGATCTTTCTGATTAATCGTTTCAGAATGCTGTGTTGAAAGTACAACTGCGTCAACACCGACAATTTTGTTGTTATTGTATTGGAAAGTTACCTGGCTTTTAGCATCGGGACGTAGCCACGGCAGTACACCATTTTTCCGGACTTCGGCCTGACGCTGAACCAGACGATGTGCATAGGTGATAGGTGCAGGCATCAGTACATCAGTTTCGTTGGTTGCATAACCAAACATTAGCCCTTGGTCACCAGCACCTTGTTGTAGTGGATCTTCGCGGTCAACACCTTGATTAATATCCGGTGACTGTTTACCAATCGCACTTAATACTGCACATGAGTTTGCATCAAAACCCATCTCAGAATTAACATAACCAATCTCTCGAACTGTTTGCCGCGTAATTTCTTCAATATCAACCCAAGCGCTGGTAGTGATTTCACCACCAACCATAACCATGCCGGTTTTAACATAGGTTTCGCATGCAACGCGGGCTTTTGGATCTTGTTCCAAAATAGCGTCAAGAACAGCATCAGAAATTTGGTCTGCGATTTTATCAGGATGCCCTTCGGAAACAGATTCAGAAGTGAAAAGGTATGTGGTCATTATATAACGTTACCTTAAAAATATAATTTCAGTTTGGAAACGGATGGATTAACATCTAGACGGCTATTCTAGGGTAATTCTTATCCGTGTTCCAGATTTTTTTAGTTCAAAGAGTAATTTTCATCTGCTGACAAATAATTTCTTTGTTTATATGTGTGTTTTGTTCAATTTCATTTTGCAATTTTGTTTAATTGCGAGTATAAACAGCGGCCGTAGTTGGATTCTTTGTACTACAGATTCGCAGAGAGCTATACGAATAGCTTCTGTTTCTCAATTGAGAAAATGGCTCCTTGGTATGAGTCATGTGTGGGGGTGAATGGGGTAATGAACCATTATCTGCTGATTGCTAATGGCCAACAGCCACACTTGTCGTCGGATATATCCGCGTCTTTTTCCTTTCTTTTCAATATGTCTTTAATTCGATGTTATCTGTTGCCAACAAATAGGCCGGATATGTCGCACAGGCGTATTGTCACTCGGTAATTTTGTCATTGTTTAGTAGTAACTAAACGCTTTTTACAACCTTAAGAGCATGCTGTTCCCTGATATTTCTCAACCCGCAAAATGATGGTGTTTTGAGTTATTTATTAATGACAGGCGAAGGCGAAACTCTAACTCCATTAAGGAGACTGCCATGAATGATAATATCGCTCGTAAAATGCAACAGACTTATAATATTGCATATTGGGGAGGGAGTTACTACTACGTCAATGATCTCGGCAATGTCAGTGTTTGTCCAAACCCTGATTTGCCAGGGGCAAGAATTGATCTTGCGGGATTGGTGAAAAGAGTTCAGCAGGAGCAGGAGCATTTGCGCTTACCGGCGTTATTTTGTTTTCCTCAAATCCTGCAACATCGTTTGCGTTCAATCAACGCAGCATTTAAACGCGCCAGAGAGTCATATGGTTATAAAGGTGACTACTTTTTAGTTTATCCCATTAAAGTTAACCAACAACGCCGTGTCATTGAATCACTGGCCAGTTCCGGTGAGCCTTTGGGGCTTGAAGCAGGTTCCAAAGCGGAACTCATGGCGGTGTTAGCGCATGCGGGTATGACTCGTACTGTCATCGTATGTAATGGATATAAAGATCGCGAATATATTCGTCTGGCGCTGATAGGTGAAAAGCTCGGTCACAAGGTTTATCTGGTGATCGAAAAAATGTCTGAAATCGCCCAGGTATTGGAAGAGGCTGAACGGCTGAATGTGATCCCTCGCTTGGGCGTTCGTGCACGTTTGGCATCACAGGGCTCGGGTAAATGGCAAGCCAGTGGTGGTGAAAAATCGAAGTTTGGGCTGGCTGCAACTCAGGTACTGCAATTAGTTGAGATCCTGCGTGAAGCAGGCCGGCTTGATAGCTTGCAATTACTGCATTTTCACCTTGGTTCACAGTTGGCGAATATTCGTGATATCGCAACAGGTGTTCGTGAATCAGCCCGTTTTTATGTCGAGTTACATAAACTTGGTGTCAATATTGAGTGCTTTGACGTTGGTGGTGGGTTGGGTGTCGATTATGAAGGGACCCGTTCTCAATCTGATTGTTCTGTGAATTATGGATTGAATGAATACGCCAACAATGTCATTTGGGGTATTGGTGATGCCTGTGATGAGCATGGTTTACCACACCCGACTGTTATCACCGAATCTGGTCGCGCCCTGACGGCTCACCATACTGTGTTGGTATCCAATGTGATCGGGGTTGAATGTAATGAATTTACGCAGACGACGCCACCGGCAGAGGATGCTTCCCGCCCGATCGCCAGCCTGTGGGAAACTTGGCAGGAGATGCACTCTGAAGGGAATAGACGTTCTTTACGTGAATCGTTGCATGACAGCCAACTTGATCTGCATGATGTTCATACACAATATGCACATGGCATGCTGGATTTGACTGAGCGGGCTTGGGCGGAAGAGCTGTATCTGAATATCTGTCGACGTATTCAGCAGGATCTTGATCCAAGCAACCGTGCTCACCGGCCAATTATTGATGAGCTGCAAGAGCGTATGGCAGACAAATTATATGTGAATTTCTCTCTGTTCCAGTCTATGCCTGATGCATGGGGTATCGACCAGTTGTTCCCGGTTTTACCGATTGAGGGGTTGGATAAGCCGTTGGAACGCCGAGCTGTGTTGTTAGATATCACCTGTGACTCCGATGGCATCATTGATCATTATGTGGATGGTGATGGTGTAGCAACGACTATGCCTATGCCCGCTTATGATCCTGATTGCCCGCCAATGATTGGTTTCTTTATGGTGGGGGCATATCAGGAAATTCTTGGCAATATGCATAATCTGTTTGGGGATACCGCGGCTATTGATGTTTATGTATTTGATAATGGCGAAGTGACTTATAACCAAAGTGAAGAAGGGGATTCAGTCGCTGATATGCTGCAATATGTAAAACTGGACCCTAACGTACTAATGGCTCGTTTCCGTGACCAGGTAAAAGGCGCTGATCTGGATGCCGGCTTGCAAGAGCAATTTTTACTGGAATTTGAAAGTGGTCTTTATGGCTACACATATCTGGAAGATGAATAATCTTCTGGCGTTAATTAAGCCTCTTATATACAGATAAGGCTATTGATATCAGTTAAATATCAAGGATACATGAATATGGGGTTCTTTCAGCGATACCCCATTTCGTCATCGCCTTGAGTATTTATTCTGGAAATGGCTTTACTCTGTCGGGAGACTATTGAGGATATATCATGACAATAAATACCTTGGGCAATCAACAAGATAACTCTTTGGTTTCTAATGCTTTCGGTTTCCTGCGCTTTCCGCTGAACTTCCAGCCGTATTCCAGCGATGCAGAGTGGGTGATTACCGGGGTGCCATTTGATATGGCAACATCAGGCCGTTCAGGCAGTCGCCACGGGCCTGCGGCTATTCGTCAGGTTTCTACCAACCTGGCGTGGGAAAGCAGCCGTTGGCCGTGGGATTTTAAATTACGCAATCATCTGAACGTGGTGGATTGTGGTGATTTGGTCTTCGACTTTGGTGATGCTCAGAATATGAGTGATAAGTTACAGGCTCATGCTGAAAAACTGCTGGCTTCCGGTAAGCGTATGCTCTCGTTTGGCGGTGACCACTTCATTACTTTGCCTTTGTTGCGCGCTCATGCCAAACATTTCGGTAAAATGGCTTTGATTCATTTTGACGCTCATTCTGATACCTATCCAAACGGCAGCAAATTTGATCACGGCACCATGTTCTATCATGCGCCAAACGAAGGGTTGATCGACCCACATCATTCAGTACAGATTGGTATCCGTACTGAACATGGTCAGGACGATGGTTTTACGGTGTTGGATGCCGCTCAGGTTAATGACCGTGATGTGAATGATTTGGTTGCTCAGATAAAAGAGACTGTTGGCGATATGCCGGTTTATCTGACTTTTGATATCGATTGTCTTGATCCTGCTTTTGCACCCGGTACCGGTACACCGGTAATTGGTGGCTTGACAACCGATCGTGCCTTGAAACTACTGCGTGGTTTACAACCGCTGGATATTGTGGGTATGGATGTGGTAGAAGTGGCTCCAGCTTATGACCAGTCCGAGATTACCGCTCTGGCAGGTGCGACTATCGCGCTGGAGATGCTTTATTTACAGGCGGCTAAGAAGATGGTCTAAAATTCTTCTGCTCTGATAATAGCTTTAGGGGATAGTCAATAGCTTATAGCGAGTTGTAAATTTATTCCCTAAAGTTCAGGTATTATTTGACCACTACACTTTCATCATTTTTCACATACGAGCATCAATTAACCGAATGCCATATTGAGAGAAAATACTATCAGCTGAAATCAGTGTTAGCCCTTCCATAGAAGATTGAACAATGAGCATCCTGTCAAAAGGATCACCATGATGGCGTGGTAAGTTTCCAGCATGCTCCGCATGGGCATGTGATATAGATAGCGGGAAGAAGCTGTTTTTCTCCATAGCAATTTCAAAGTCGGCTCTGAAGTCCAGTTTACCGATAGAGCGTTTAATAGATATCTCCCAAGGTGTAACAGCACTGACATACACAGTGTTTGTCCCTTTGGACAAAATGTTCCGCGTAATCGGTCCTAGTTTCGGGTCATTGGTAAGCCACCAGATGAAAACATGTGTATCGAGCAGCAAACGTTTCATTTGTCACCTTCAAACATGAACTGAATTTCTCGATCTGCATTAAAAAAATCCTCTTCTATCGTAATAAGATCTTCGAATCCTCCAGGAACTCTGTTTTGTTGGGTGATTGGTACAAGCTGGACATAAGGTTTTCCAGCTTTGGCTATAATGACAACTTCACCACCAACAGCCTTATCTGCTAACTGGCTTAGGTTACTTTTAGCTTCATGCATATTTGCTTGGACAGTCATAATGAGATTCCTATAACTTGGCTAGATTAGCTAAGTATAACAAAAAACGCCGGCATAACCGGCGATTTTTTGCTACATAGAAAATGATGTTTTTAGCGCTATTGCAGAGCCATTACTCATTTTCTTTCTTCTTCTTTTTCCCTCGCATCAGATTCAGTGTTTCTACTGCCATTGAGAAGAACATCGCAAAATAGATATAACCTCTAGGGATGTGCACCTGTACGCCTTCCAGAATAAGGGTAAAGCCCACAAGGATTAGGAATGACAGCGCCAGCATTTTTACTGAGGGGTGACGGTCAACGAATTCGCCGATAGGACGAGCTGCCAACATCATAACCCCGACTGCTATGATAACTGCCGCCATCATAATAAACAGATGATCGGACAGACCAACAGCGGTGATGACGGAATCCAGGCTGAAAATAATGTCCAGCAGCATGATCTGGATAATAGCACTGAAGAAAGAGTGAACAGGGCGTTTTAAGCCTTCTTCATTGCCCCCTTCAATGGCTTCGTGAATCTCTTTACTGGCTTTCCATATCAGGAACAGGCCGCCAAAGAATAAGATTAGGTCCCGGGCAGAAACATCATGTTCAAAAACCGTTAATATCGGGTAGGTCAGCCGGATAACCCAGGCAATAGATGCCAGCAGCCCCAGGCGCATTAGCATCGCGCCCATCAGCCCGATTTTGCGTGCTTTATTTTGTTGATGGGTAGGGAGTTTTGCCACAACAAGTGACAAAAAGATAATGTTATCAATCCCTAAAACGATTTCCAGAATTGTCAGGGTGGCAAGTGCCATCCAAGCATGGGGATCAGCAATCCATTCTAACATTGCTTATTAAAACCTTAAGATAAAGACTCAATTATACGCATGATTGAGTGCAAGGTAAGTATATCAATGAAAAAACCAGTCGGAGATCAACGTTAAATCAGGAAATGACGGGCCAGTAGTGGGGCCGTAAAATTTTTCCTCAGATAGAACCCCCGGGGCAGCGTCATAATAGGCTGGCCGTGTGCTCCGATTGCCTCGGTTAATGCCTTGCTGTTAGCTGCCTTAGGGCGTAACTGTAATACTTCACCATGACGGGCCGTCACGCTCTCTACTTTGCCAAGTACGATAAGATCCATCAATTCCTCCCAGTCATGACGCAGTAACTCTTCTTCTTCTTTATTGGGACTCCATAACAAGGGGGAACCAACCCGGCGTTTAGCTAAAGGAATTTCCCGTTCACCTTCAACGGGTATCCATAGCACCCGCGATAATTTGCGCCTGACGTGACAGCTTTCCCAGGTAATACCACTGTTTCCTGTCAATGGTGCAACGCAGACAAATGTTGTTTCTAATGGATAACCTCTTCCGTTTACAGGGATAGTTTTAAGTTCAACACCGATATGTTCGAAATCCTGCTCTGGTTTACTGCCGGCACTGGCACCGAGATAATATTCTAACAACATGCCTACCCAGCCTTTATCCCGTTTCAGATTGGGGGGGATCGGTAAATTTGCTTTTGCCGCCAATTCTCCCATTGATAAACCCGCTAGATGGTGGGCGCATTCAAGCAACTGCTGCTCATTATCCGGTGGAAGAGGAGGGGAAAAAAGTGTGTTCATTTGGGATATCCATTCTTTAGGTCAAAAAATAGCCTTGGTCTCTGTGAGTAATAAATCTGGGTTTTATGCAATAACTAATAAAGTGATAATAGCATGATATACAAACATTTTTTATTGCTGTTTCAAGTATTGTAAGATTGAGTGGTCCTGTTGTTCACCTATTGCTGGTAATAATGAACAGGATCTTACACCATGTTATCCACAGTTTTATGGGATAAGTAGACAAAAATGAGATCACTGGTTTGATTTACAGGTTTGACTAACAATTTTTTCTACAAAAAACCTGTTTTTTGCTTAACTAAAAAGCATAACCTGTGTATAACATTGCTGTTGGTTGTTTTTTGCTCTCTTCGACTGAGGTTATCCATTATGCCCGTGATGGGTGTTTGAAATAGCGAGGTAAATGGCTGCTATTTCAATGAAAAATAAATACTATTTCATTTTCTGTCTATAGATTGATAATTTATAACATAAAGCTATACCTGAATTACCCCTGCCTTTTTCACATAGATATCCACAGAAAAAGTGAATAAAAGCGGGTTTGTACACCTGTGCATGTTCATAACTCTGGCTTTTTCTGTGAATTACCCTTCATCAATCAGCTTCTGGGAAATTTCGTTTTTCTGGGCATAGAGGAAAAGAGGTGGTTTTGTTGCTAACAGACAAACCATGATCGCCAGAGAGTAAGGTAAGTCCTGGGCCACATCATTGCGTGTCAGGCACGTCTCTGTGAAGTAAGGTTCCTCTTCCTTTAGGAAGAGGAACAATCAAATGGGTTAAACCAGGCAGATTTGAAATCAAACCAGCCAAAGGTGTTCATTTTGACGCCTCGCATACTTCGCTGTCCTTGTAACTCAAGCCAGTGGTGGAACAGCGGATACAGCCAATGTTCATCAACTATTTTTTCGCACCACTCTTCAAGCGACAATTCTTGTTGTCGCCATTGTGATACTTCTTTATTCAAGTTATCACCAAGACATTTTTTCAATAATGGTATCTCATACAGTGTAGCGAACAGCGAAAATTCCAGAGGATTATAAAAATTGGCGGTAGAAAGCCAAAGGTCACTTTCGGCGTTGCCATTGAACCATGTGTCATAATCCACAATATTGATTTTCAATTCGACACCACACTTGGTCAGTATGGTCTGAAGGATCTGACTGATTGTGTGGTATTCGTGATGTTGATGATAAAGAGTGACGGTCAGATGGGTAATGTCCTCTGGTTTGTTTAACTCGGGTATAAGCTTACTGTGATGCCAGCGCAGTAACAGACCATATGCGGGTGACCAGTGGCGTTGATAAAAAGGGTCACAATGCGCTAACAGATTTATTGGTGTTAACAGGCTGCATAGCCATTGGCGAACATCTTCTCGCCTGCATTGAGCCGAACGGTGGTCATGCAGCAGGAAATAACAGCCTTCTTCCATCCTGCTTTCTAACGAGTTATTACCCGCGCTGTCACTTTCCAGATGCAGGGTTGTACAAACCAGTTTCTCAGCTAATTCTGGCAGAATCCATATATTCACCTCATCAATCAGCGCCCGAAAGCCAAAGTAATTATCAAAGGCACGAATTTGGAGTTTCTGTGAGCTGTTTTTTATTACCTGGTAAGGACCGGTTCCTACTGGCGTACGAGAGAAGTTCGGTAGTTGCTGCCACTCTTGAGGCAAAATCATGGCGTGTGGGCTGCCAATCAATGAAGGGAGCCAATGATCGGGTTCTGAAAGAAAAATATCAATCACGTGTGGTGTGGGGGTGGTGACTTTATCAATATGAGAGAAAAGAGGCAGATGGCGTAACCTTTGTATCGAAGTAATGACATCCTCCATCTGTAATTCTCGGCCGTGGTGAAAATGGATGGCCGGTCGCAGATAAAAGCGCCAATGATTTGACGATAACTGTTGCCAATGATGAGCTAAATCAGCTTCTGGTTCCCCATTTTCCTCATTTATACGTGTCAGGCTATTAAATATCTGCCTGACCAGATGAATTTCAGAACGGCGTAAAGGTGATCCAGGTAACAAGTTAGGGAAAGGGCGGTAGTAGAGTATCCGCAGTAAGTTTTTTCCTTGACGGAAACGGCGTTCAATCTGGGATAGCACCATCTGACGGACGGTATTTTTATCGCCAACCAGCTGAACCAGTTTCTCAATGTTCTGTTGTTCAAGCAGCTCTTCAGCCCGTTGCTGCTGGAGTTTTCTCCCATCTTGCAGGAAATTCAGTTGAGAACGTTTTCCCCGACCGGACTCTGCCTGCCACTGTAACCAGCCAGCTTTCTGCATATTGTTGAGCAGTGAGCGGATATGGCGCTTTGAACAGTGCAATACATTTGCCAGCTCTTGTAACGTTGTTTCAGCTTCTTTTCCTTGGTGGTGTTGCCATAATCGGATGAATTGTTGTTGTAAACGTGGGCTGGGCATAAAAGAGGAACTCCGGAGTATTATTCATCAATTTTTATTTCCTTATATTTAGCCGATAATTATCCATATTGAAAGTAGCTCAATAGGCCAGAACGAAATCTGGCTTCTCCCCCAATTTTCTTGAGTAATGGTGATTTGCCAGCCAGTAAGAAAGCTTACTGGCTTTTTTTCTTATTGTATATTATGCGTACTGTTATTCTATACAGTCTCTTTTTTACGTATCAGCTTAAAATGAGTCATAATCTGGTATTGATAGAGATTTGTCCAGCTACAGTTGCAGTTTCTGCCTAGTAATTTCTTTAATATGCTAGGCTAGCCTCTATTTTTGGAAAGCAAAGACTCAGGGGCTGACCTTCGGATCAACTAAAAGATTGCTCAAAACGGGAAAATGTAGCGGTCTGAGTCCGTGTTAGGTAGGGCAGGGTTACCTTTTATCTTCTACTTCAATAATATAAAAATCCCGCAGTACAAAACTACGGGATGAATAAATAAAGGGAAAGGTTAACGCAGGAAAACCGGTTGTTCCTGCTCGTAGGCTATTATGCTATCCAGGTGTTGTAATGTCAGGCCGATGCTGTCCAGACCATTCATCATACAGTGACGTCGGAAGCTGTCGATTTCAAAATCGTAGCTTTTATTGCCAGCGTGGACTTTCTGTTGTTCCAGATCGACGGTAAAATGGCAAATTGTGTTTTGCTGAACCAATTCAAATAGTTCATCGACATCTTTATCATCTAATTTCACTGGCAGTAACGGGTTGTTGAAAGCGTTACTATAGAAAATATCCGCAAAACTTGGTGCGATAATCACTTTAAAACCGTAATCCGTCAAGGCCCAGGGGGCATGTTCACGGGAGGAACCACAACCAAAGTTTTCACGCGCCAGAAGGATACTGGCACCCTGATAACTGGGCTGGTTTAATATGAACTCAGGATTAGGTTTCTGCCCTGCATCATCAAGGAAACGCCAGTCGTGAAACAGGTGCTGACCAAACCCGGTACGAGTAACTTTCTGCAAAAATTGTTTTGGAATAATGGCGTCGGTATCAACGTTTGCAGTATCTAAAGGAGCGACCAACCCAGTATGTTGAATAAATATTTCCATAATTCCTCCTTTATGACTTCTGTGCCGGATGACGTATGTCGATAAAATGACCATTAATCGCTGCTGCTGCTGCCATTGCCGGGCTGACCAAATGCGTACGTCCACCACGCCCTTGACGCCCTTCGAAGTTGCGGTTACTGGTAGAAGCACAACGTTCACCTGGTTGCAGACGGTCATTATTCATTGCCAGGCACATTGAACACCCCGGTAAGCGCCATTCAAAACCAGCACTGATGAAAATCTTATCCAAACCTTCTGCTTCTGCTTGTGCCTGAACGGGGCCCGATCCTGGAACGACGATCGCTTGAACTCCTGGTGCAACTTTATGGCCTTGTGCGATGGCTGCGGCAGCCCGTAAATCTTCAATGCGGGAGTTGGTGCAGGAGCCGATGAAAACTTTGTCGATCTTCACATCTGTCAACTTAATCCCCGGTTTCAAATCCATATAAGCCAGTGCTTTCTCAGCAGATGCACGTTCAACAGGATCACTGAAAGATTCCGGTGTGGGAATGGCTTGATCAATCGCGATGACTTGCCCTGGGTTTGTTCCCCATGTGACCTGCGGCGAGATCTCTTCCGCATTAATAGTAACAACTGTGTCATATTGTGCAGCAGGATCGGATTTCAGTGTCTTCCAGTAAGCAACAGCTTGTTCCCACGGTTCTCCTTTTGGTGAGAACTGACGGCCTTTTATATAAGTAAATGTGGTTTCATCTGGCGCGACTAAACCCGCTTTAGCGCCCATTTCAATTGCCATATTACATAAGGTCATACGGCCTTCCATACTCAGCGCTTCAATTGCTTTACCACAGAATTCAACCACATAACCTGTACCCCCCGCGCTGCCTGTTTTGCCGATGATTGCCAGAACGATATCTTTGGCGGTAATCGCATTACCGACATGACCAACCACTTCGATTTTCATCGTCTTAGCACGGGCTTGTTTCAGAGTTTGGGTGGCCAGTACGTGTTCAACTTCAGAAGTACCAATACCGAAAGCCAGTGAGCCGAATGCGCCATGAGTTGCAGTATGGGAATCACCACAAACGATCGTCATTCCCGGCAGGGTCATGCCTTGTTCAGGTCCGATGACATGAACAATTCCCTGATAGGGATGGTTCAGGTCATATAATGTAATACCAAATTCGGCACAGTTTTTCATCAACTCCTGCATTTGAATACGCGCCATGTCACCACAGGCGTTAATATCTTTTGTCTGCGTGGATACGTTATGATCCATTGTTGCGAATGTTTTACCGGGTTGGTGCACTGGTCGGCCTTTTGTGCGCAAACCATCAAATGCCTGCGGGGAGGTCACTTCATGAACCAAATGGCGATCAATATAGAGTAACGGGGTTTCATTCGGGACTTCCCGGACAATATGAGCGTCATATAATTTCTGATATAAAGTCTTAGCCATGTTAAATACCCTCGGCTACATAACGGGCGATAACGCTGCCCATTTCATCAGTGTTGATTGCTTTGCCATTTCCGGCTAAATCTGTTGTGCGATAGCCCTGTTCCAGCACATGGTTAACCGCCTGTTCAATCGCATTCGCCGCATCATGATGACCCAAGCTGTAACGCAACAGTAAAGCGGCAGACAGGATCTGGGCTATCGGATTAGCAATGCCTTTTCCGGCAATGTCCGGTGCAGAGCCACCAGCCGGTTCATACAGCCCAAAACTTTTTTCGTTTAGGCTAGCGGAAGGGAGCATGCCCATGGAGCCAGTAATCATGGCGCACTCATCGGATAAAATATCACCGAAAATATTGGAGCACAGCAGCACATCAAACTGCGACGGATCTTTAATCAACTGCATGGTGGCATTATCAATATACATGTGGTTGATTTCTACATCTGAATACTCTTTTGCAATCTCAGTAACCACTTCCCGCCACAACACGGAACTTTGCAACACGTTTGCTTTATCAACAGATGTCACTTTATTACGGCGTTTGCGGGCTGATTCAAAGGCGATACGGGCAATACGCTCAATTTCAAAGCGGTGATAAATCTCAGTATCAAACGCACGTTCATATTTACCCTGGCCTTCACGCCCTTTGGGTTGACCAAAATAGATACCGCCGGTTAATTCACGGACACATAAAATATCAAAGCCTTTGGCTGCAATATCACTGCGTAAAGGACAAAATACTTCTAATCCGGCATATAAGCGGGCAGGGCGCAAGTTGCTGAACAGCTTGAAATGTTTGCGTAATGGCAACAGCGCACCGCGCTCAGGTTGTTCTGCTGGCGGTAAATGTTCCCATTTAGGCCCCCCCACGGAACCGAACAATATGGCATCAGCCTGTTCACAACCGGCTATGGTTGTTGCCGGCAGTGGACAGCCGTGACGATCGATAGCAATCCCACCCACATCATATTCGCTGGTGGTGATACGGATATTGAAACGCTTACGGATTGCGTCCAGTATCTTATGAGCTTGCGCCATAACTTCAGGGCCAATACCATCACCGGGTAAAATTGCAATATGATAACTGTTCGACATGTTTACACCATTTCCTTTGTATTTTTCTGTATGCGTTGTTTCTCTTTCTTTACTTGCTCTGTGCGCCAGATACTATTGATCACATGAATCATTGCCTTGGCTGAAGACTCAACGATATCTGTTTCGAGCCCCATGCCGTGGAAGCGACGTTCAAAGCATTCGACGACGATATTGACTTGACCTAGCGCTTTTTTTCCTTGCCCTTTCCCCGATAATTGATAAGAAACCAGTTCAATCGGGTATTCAGTTATTCGGTTGATTGCTTGATAGATAGCATCTACCGGGCCGTTACCAGTGGCTGCTTCTGATTTTATCTCTTTACCACATGCTAAACGTACCGCTGCTGTTGCTATCACGTTGGAGCCAGATTGGATATTAAAGTTATCCAGATGGAAAAATTCTGGTTCTTGATGTTGCAGATTGATGAAAGCCAACGCCTCCAAATCATAGTCAAATACCTGGCCTTTCTTATCTGCCAGACGTAAAAAGGCTTCGTATAAGCTATCCAGATCGTAATCTTTGTCCTGATACCCCATCTCTTCCATACGGTGTTTCACGGCGGCGCGACCGGAACGGGAAGTCAGATTCAATTGAATTTCTTTCAGGCCGATGGATTCCGGCGTCATAATTTCGTAAGTTTCGCGATTTTTCAGCACGCCATCCTGATGAATACCGGATGAGTGAGAAAATGCATTGCTACCAACAATCGCTTTATTCGCGGGGATCGGCATATTACATAATTGGCTGACTAACTGACTGGTACGGTAAATTTCTTGATGATTGATATTAGTATAAACGCCTAACATTTGCTGGCGGACTTTAATTGTCATGATCACTTCTTCCAGCGAGCAGTTGCCGGCACGCTCACCCAGACCATTCATCGTTCCTTCTATCTGACGGGCACCAGATTGTACCGCAGTGATAGAGTTGGCGGCAGACATCCCCAAATCATCGTGGCAATGTACGGATAATATCGCCTTGTCAATATTAGGAACACGTTCGATCAAGTTAGTGATGATGCCACCAAATTGATAGGGCGTGGTGTAACCGACAGTATCTGGAATGTTAATCGTCGTTGCGCCTGCTTTGATGGCGTTTTCAACAATCCGGCACAGATTATCAATTGGTGTGCGGCCGGCATCTTCGCAGGAGAATTCAACATCATCAGTGTAACGACGTGCCCGTTTGATTGATTGAGCGGCCATCTCCATAACATTTTCGAATGTTTTTTTCAGTTTGGATTCAATATGTAAGTTGGAGGTAGCCAGGAAAACGTGAATTCGAAAAGCCTCCGCAACTTTTAATGCTTCAGCGGCAACATCAATGTCTTTTTCTACACAACGGGCTAAGGCGCAAACACGGCTGGTTTTTATCTGCCTGGCGATCGTCTGTACCGATTCAAAGTCACCGGGAGAGGAAACCGGAAAACCAACTTCCATGACATCCACCCCCATTCTCTCCAAAGCCAATGCAATCTGAAGTTTTTCTTTCACACTTAAACTGGCTTGTAATGCTTGCTCTCCATCACGTAACGTGGTATCGAAGATAATAACTTGCTGGCTCATATCATGTTCCTCTCGTGGTTATTTTTTGCGCCCAGCAGGTAAAAAAAACCCGCGCATGGCGCGGGTTCTTGTTTATGTCTGGTTTGGACCAACTCCGTTTTGAATCAACTCTGTCTTCTGTCCACCAGCATACCGCGCATATCAGATACGATTAGTAGTAGGTTTAGTAGACAAATTGAGCGAATCATACTGATCCAACCTTTCAATAGTATTAAGTATTAATGAGTGTTTGGGACTCGGATGCTTTTATTGATACGTTATCTTAAAAGTGATGTCAAGAATTCATTGAGGCATATGATTCTTGGTTTTACTTTTTCTATCGTTGAAAATTGAAGTGTTGATCTGTTTATATTTAAAAAGATTTTATTTTATCCTTTTTTGTTCGGATTGGACTTTAGTGATAAACTCAGATTTATATAAAAATAGCGCATTATACTGATTAATTAAAATTAAGTATTTTCGTGTTGGAAGCTGGAAGTGGGTTTGTATTTTACTAAAAAACACCGTTTATCATTGACAAATAGATATAAATAGGAAGTTATGTTATATATCTTTGAAAAAATAATTTTGTAATATAATGACTCTGGTAAAATTGTTTAATAATAATAAATCAGTAATTTTATTATGAATTGGGTCATTCTTTGTTTTATCATCATATACGGAATACTAGGGTGAATAAATTGTTAACATGATTGTACTTTTTTGTGAATGAATAATGAGCATCTACATTTTCTACTAATTGAGATTATATATTTTTAACATTAATAAGGGGATGCGCTGGTTAGCTATGCGTATTCAGATTTGTACAAGGACGAGTCTTAATTATTTATCATCAAAATGATTAAGAGAATTGATCTCGTTAATAGTAAAAGTCATCGTGATATCTGAGTAATGAATGAAGGTATTTCCGATGTTTTGTTATTAGCCGGGGTCATCTGAATGAGTTTAGTGGAGTTAAACAATGGCTGAATACACCTCAGTAACTGCAACCAAAAAAGATCCAAGTGAAATTCATTTACGCAATGTGGATCTAAATCTGCTGACTGTTTTTGATGCAGTGATGCAAATGCAGAATGTAACACGTGCGGCACAGATATTGGGAATGTCACAACCTGCTGTCAGTAATGCAGTTTCTCGCTTGAAGTTAATGTTCAATGACGAATTATTTGTGCGTTATGGGCGTGGAATACAACCGACGGCAAGGGCTCATCAATTATTTGGTCCTGTCCGTCAGGCATTACAGCTGGTATATAATGAGTTACCTGGGGTTGGTTTTGAGCCTGATAATAGCGACAGGGTTTTTAATCTCTCAATTTGCAGCCCTTTAGATATTAGACTGGCAGCAAAAATAGTTGAACAAGTAAAACAAAATACACCAAATCTGGGTGTTACGATTCGATCATATCTGCATGATAATATTGAGCATCAGCTCAGGTATCAGGAAACTGAGTTTGTCATTAGCTATACACAGCTGGAACGTATGGATTTTCATCATTACCCGTTATTCAATGATGAGTTGGTCCTGGCCGTTTCCAATAATCATCCAAGAATTGAAAATAGTATTAGTGAACAGCAATTGTATGAAGAACATCATGCAGTTGTATCATTGGATAATGCCGGTTCATTCAGTGCCCCCTATTATGATTGTGGAGAACGTCTGCATTCTGTGGTTTATCAGGGAACTGACTTGAATAGTGTGCTGCATATTGTCTCTCAAACCTATTTGGTTGCGGTCACTCCAAGATGGTTGGTTGAACACTACAGCGAACAATTAGCAATAAGAGCTGTTTCATTACCATGGGATAAAGTAAGCCGTCCGTGCTATTTGATTTGGCACGAATCTACAACAAAAGATAAAGGGCATCAGTGGATGAAATCGCTGTTGAGCCAACTTAGCGGCGGTTAATTAACTTGAAACTCACTACTGGATAAACAGGTAGTGAGTTTTTGATTTTATCACAAACTTATCAACTTTTGATAAATATTCTTTTCCTGTTGTTCAGGAATAGGTAGACTGCAAGGAAAATAGCTAACACCTGTAAGCTGAAAAGCGAATCAGTGATGCAAAAAAGCATTATCAGAGAATAAAGCCATTGTTTTTTCTCTGATAAGAGGAAAATTTTTCGAACAGGAAAAGAATTGTGATAACTGAAAATTTACATCCTTATCACGTGATAAACCGGTTGCAGCAACAAATCAAACAAAACCCAGAGAGAATTGCTTTTCGTCAATGGTCTCCAGATGAACAACTCGAATTAAGCTGGAATGATATTGACAAAAAGACAAAAACCATTAGCCGAGCATTGCTGGAGATGGGGGTTGATGTACAGGAAAAAATTGGCCTTTTTGCGCATAACAGCATGGCGTGGTCTCTGACAGATATCGCAGTATTACAACTCAGGGCTGTCACTGTTCCTTTGTATGCAACCAGCAGCCAGGAACAGGCTGGCTTCATTCTTAATGATGCCGGTGTGCGTATCCTGTTTGTTGGTGGGCAGGTGCAGTATGATGTCGCGATCACTTTGCCAGAACAGTGTCCTCAGCTAAGTCACATCATAGTATTAGATGAATCAGTCGATTTGCGTGATTGTTCATTAGCACAGCATTTATCTGACTTTATGACTGATAATAAATTACACCATCAGTCTGAGTTGGAAACCCGTATTGCTAACCATAATCTGGACGATCTTTTTACGCTTATATATACATCCGGTACAACCGGTGAACCTAAAGGTGTCATGCTTGATTACCGTAATTTAGCTTATCAGTTGTATTCGCATGACCATCGCCTGACGTTAACTGATCAGGATGTTTCTTTGAGTTTCCTGCCCCTATCCCATGTTTTCGAACGCGCATGGAGCTTTTATGTGATGCATACAGGCGCACAAAATGTTTATCTGACTGATACTAATTTTGTTCGTCAGGCTATGGCGGATATTCGCCCGACAGTGATGTGTGCCGTGCCGAGATTTTACGAAAAAATTTACAGTGCGATTTTTGAAAAGGTTTCTCAGGCACCCTGTCATCGGAGAAAATTATTTAACTGGGCGATTAAGTGTGGTGAGCGTCAGTTTTTACGTAAGTTGCAAGGTAAAAAAAGCTGTCTCTGGTCAACGACGATGTATCGACTGGCCGATAAATTGGTATTGAGCAAACTGCGTAATATTTTGGGGGGCCGAGTTCGTTTTTTACCTGCGGCCGGCGCACGTCTGGATGAAACGGTTATCCTGTTTTTCCTTGCTGTTGGGATAAATATCAAATATGGCTATGGCATGACAGAAACTTGCGCCACGGTTTCTTGTTGGCAAGAGCAAGGTTATGTGCTTGGCTCTATTGGTACACCATTGCCTGGGATTGATGTCCGTATCGGTGAAGAAGATGAGATACAGGTGCGTGGCCCAATTGTGATGAAAGGCTATTTCAATAATCAAGAAGAAACTGACAGGGCATTTGCTCAAGGCGGTTGGTTGCGTACAGGTGATGCCGGTAAGTTAGATGAAAATGGTAATTTGTTTATTACTGAGCGTCTGAAAGATTTGATGAAAACATCGAATGGTAAATATATTGCCCCACAAATGATTGAAGGTACTTTGGGGCAAGATCGTTTTATTGAGCATGTTGCTGTTATTGCTGATGCACGTAAATTTGTCTCCGCCCTTATCGTGCCTAGTTATGATGTATTGGAAGAATACGCAAGATCAATCAATCTCAAATATCATGATCGGGTTGAATTACTGTGTAATAGCCACATTATAGCTATGTTTGAACAACGTCTGAAAGAGATTCAGAAAAACCTTGCTCACTTCGATCAGGTAAAGCGTTTTACATTACTGCCACAGCCATTTTCAATGGAAACGGGTGAGTTAACGCCAACGTTGAAATTGAGGCGGAAAATTATTATGCAGCGTTATTATAAAGAAATTGAATCCATGTATCGAGATTAATTTCTGGAGATTTATATAGTGTAACCGGCTATTCAAGGGAAATTTAAGGTGGTATTGCAATAATATTCTACTTTAAATTTATCTCAGGAGTATCCGGTTTTAAAAATTATAAACAAATTATATTAACTGGTATCATTCTATGCCTAGAATAGAGCACTTGTTATTTAATAGGTTAGGGCAAGGTATAATTATATGACTTTAAACGACATGATGAAACAGATGGTTATAAAAATGAAATAATAGTATTCTATACTTGTGCGCATAATAAATAAGACACGTTATTGTATAATGAGGTGAATTGATGAATTTTGATAATGTAGTTATTGTTCATGGCCTTATGGCGACTCCTGATCATCATTGGTTTCCTTGGCTTAAAGGTCAATATGAACGGTTAAATACCCATGTAATTGTGCCGGAGATGCCTGAATCTCATGCTCCTTCACCTCATTTATGGCAAGAAAAGTTGCAGGAGAGTGTACCTAATCCTAATGAAAAAACGCTTTTTATTGGGCATAGCTTGGGTTGTATTGCCACACTCCGTTATATTTCATCTTTACCTGGTAATGTAAATATTGGGGGGATTGTATTAATTGCCGGATTTTACGAAAAATTATCGACTTTACCTGAATTAAGTATATTTACTGAGGAGAGCTTGGATTTTCATCCTCTTATACACAGAATAAACCAACGAATAGTAATATTATCGCTTAATGATGAGCTTGTACCTCCACAGTTTACATTAAATTTAAGTCAGCAGCTCCGGGCTGAATTGTATGGTTTCCCTGATGGTGGGCATTTTTTAGATCGCGACGGTTTTACGGTTTTTCCTAACTTAGGAAAGGTATTAAAAGACAATTCAATGTTGTAAATAAATGTCTTGTTGTTTTGTAGATATGCCAAGTTTATTTATATTCATAACTTGGCTAGTTAACTCAATATGACTAATAAAAAATAAATTTATGATGGAATGAATTAAAATTTAACTTAAATGAGTTAAGTGGAGTAGTTAGTGATAAAATATATATTCGGTATTATGGGTAATGAATTTATATTGAGGGTTTTTGGTGTGATTTTATATTCTGAAAGAGTTAATGATTTATTTCATAAATTAATTTATTCTTAAGAAGTTAATTTTTTAAGAATGTATTAAATATGATTTTATTTAATGTAGGAATATGATTTTTATGAGTTATTAATATTATTTTATGAGCCGTATAAATAATTTTTCCTATTTTAAAACATCATTTGGCTGATTATTATGTCGGGTTGTTTAATGATGAAAATGAATATTTATGTATCCAAGTAAGTATTGAATATATGGAATTAGTCTTCCAGAAAAAAATTAAACCACAAGCTGCTATCGAAGTTCTCTATCGTCTGACGAAGGGTGAGATCTGCTGACAAAACGGGCACTTCACGTCAACTTTGGCTATCAAAAATTTTTAATAAATGACAGAGTTTTACATGATGATCACTGCATTGAATACATGATTGAAAAAATAATAACAATAAATTCAAATGATTACGCTAAAATAACCTATTGAAAGGTATATCAAGCTTGATACAATTTCCATCACAAAAAGAAACAAATAATTTACAAGTTTTTTCAATGGGTTATATTTTTAGTTGTGATGGTACCCACAAATAATTAACTATTATATAGTTGAAATAATAAAAACTGTTAATATTACCAATGCTGAATTAAATTTTAATCCGGTGTATTTGTCAAAACAAACATCCCAGAGGGGTATAAAATGAATGTGATAACTGTACAAGCATTTAGACTACTAACTCATGATGAAACATTAAATGAGGTATGTATTCAATAATGAAGTTAGCAATTATTTAGAAATACATCTTTACAAACTCAGAGAAGAGATTCGTAGAAAAATATAAATAAAATAAAGGGAATTTCTGAATTTATTGATAGCTGGGTTATTAGTTTAGAAATATTTAATCCTAAATTATTTGATCAGATATGTCCTGGTAAATCACAGGACTACGGGAGAAATAATCTATTAGAAGCATATTTAGCTGCTGTTTCAGAGTTAGGTGACGGCAATGTTTATGTTGGGTTTGTAGCAGGATTAGAACCTTTAAATGATTTAGTACAAGGAATGGAATTTTTTTCAAAAAATGGCATAGTTCCAGCAGTAGCAGTCTTTCATCCCGATCATGGTTCTGAATATCAAAATCACCCTAGACCTATTTTTAAAGATATTTATAAAACATATGCTGAGATGCATAAATTATATCAAAAATATGGATTCAAACCATTTATTATCGGTAGTGGTAGAAATTCACTTGATACTGAAGCGTACTACGGAGAAAAAAGAAATGATTAAACGCGGTTTATTTATCGCTTTTGAAGGAAATGATGGTGCAGGTAAATCAACGATTTCACGTGAAGTTTATGATATTTTATCTCTAGATTATAATAATATTGTTTTTTTAGATAAGAATTATCCTTTACTACCAACTGGGTATAGTATGTATCACATGGGAAAAATACGAGATATCCTTTGGGATTATGACATTTCAGCTCCATTGGGTGAACTGGGTAATCGGCATTGGATTTTATTGATAGCATCATGGTTTTCTGTTTTAGATAGTTTAATTATTCAACCTTGTTTATTGCAAGGTAAAATTATTATATGTGATAGTTGGTATTATAAATATCTAGCAAGATTCTTACTTAAATCCACGGAATTAGCAAAATTAAGTAAGTCGGTTCTATCTATAAACACAAAACCAGACATGGTTATATATCTTGATGTTCCTCCAAATATTGCTGAAAAAAGGAAAAAAATATTAAAACCTAGTGAATCTGGAAAATTAGAGATAAATGAAAAGTATGATTTTATAGAATATCAAAAACACGTTCTTAATCAATATCAGACGTTTTATGATGACACTTGGAAAGTTATTGACACTGACACATTAACTAAAGATGCAGTAATTAAATTAATAGTGGATATTATTCAAGTGGAAATACTGAGAAAAATGTAATCACTGTAAGTTCTATATTTATTGAAGGTATTTTAGCTGGAGGGAAATAATGGATAAAGAATTTAGAAAATTAATATTAGCCTCCTCAGGAAATTCTTTCACCTTGTATTTGGAGATGATAATATCATTCACGCTAATCACATATCACTGGAACGGTGGAGCGATATACTCATCTTTATATACAATTTCATATGCTGCATCGTTACTATTTCTAACGCCCTATGTTTCGTCATTTGTAGATGAAAATATAAAACCAAAAAAGTACATCATTATTATTTCGTTACTTTGTGGTGTTATTACCATTTTTCAATACAACATTGATGATATTAATATATATATTCTTTATGCTTTTATTAAAAACATCCTTCGTTTATTTTTAGGACCTTCTAATTTTTTAATATTAAAAAACATATCAATCAACCAATTTGAAAAAAACTTTAGTTATTGGCAGGTTTTATTTCAAATATACAAAATGTCGGCCCCGTTATTTTTAGGTTTTACTCTTATCTATTACTCAGTAAAACAAATTTTTATTTTAATATCAGTGCTTTATTTTATTTCAGCAGTCTTATATATTTCTGTTTCAGAACCATTGATTAATGTTAACCGCAAAAAAAACAAGATATCACTAATTAATTACTTTAATATAATGGAAGATAATAGAATATTGTTTTCATTTGTTGTTATTTCTATTTTAACTTGTTTTGGCTATCTATCAGATAGTCTAATAGCGCTTAGTTTTATGAAGCAGGGATTAAATGGAAGTCATTATAGTTTTGCTATGTGTCTTTCAGGTGTTTTAATTGGTTTAGTATTTGGAAAATATAAGATTAATATATCTTTAAATATTATGTTATCTTCATTTTTTTTGTGGGGTTCGGGGTATCTTTTAATAGGAATAAAAAATCAATTTAACGATTTATTTCCTGAGAAAATCAATTTATTTTTTATGTTTTTAGCAATGGTAATAATAGGAGTAGGATCGGCTATGAATAATATTATTGTTACCATTTATATGCAGAAATTCGCAACTAATGATAACTCGGCTAAAATATTTGGCTTGACGTCAATTTCTGTTGGTTTTTCCATGTTTATTGGCCCTTTGATAGGTTCCACAATATCTTATTTTTTTTCCATAAGCATCGTTTTTTTTACAACATTTATAGGTATTTTTTTAACCATAATTATGGTTGTTTTAATAAATCGTAAATCCACGTCATGACACAGTTTTACTGAGGGCCAGTGGAGGGCATATTAGAGAATGTATTAAAAGATAATTTAATGTTGTAAATAAATGTCTTGTTGTTTTTGTCAATATGCCAAGTTTATTTATATTCATAACTTAGCTATTTAAATCAATATGGCTTATGACTAATAAAAAATAAATTTATGATGGAATGAATTAAAATTTAACTTAAATGGTTAATGCCAAAATATATATTCGGCACCATGGATAATGAATTTTCATTGAGGGTTTTTGGTGTGATTTTTTAATAATGTATCGCATATGTTTTGCTTTAATATAGAAATATACTTTTCATGAGTTGTATAAATAATTTTACCTATTTTAAAGCATTATTTGGCTGATTATTATGTCGGGTTATTTAATGATGAAAATGAATATTTATGTGTCCAGGTAAGTATTGAATGTGTGGAGTTAGCCTTCCAGGAAAAATAGTGGTTTCTATTGTATTCTATAATTAAAGTGAGGTAAATGGATTTTACCTGAATGAATTATTCATAATAGCTATTCAGAAACGATGAAATTATGATTGAATTATCTTAGGCATTAGTCCGCGTTTCCTTTATCAGATTTATGCTGTGGTGACGTAAACGATTTTGAAAACTGCTTTTTAGTTTTTTATCGTATATATACTGGATAATACCTATACGTTGTCGTTCTTTTTAGGCATTGCCACTCATATTCTACTTATCTTTAGCTTCTTGATAGTCAGATAACGCTTGCAAGAGACATTTTGAATGGTCAGAAAGTTGCTATTCTGCCTTGTACTTACATTGCTAACACCCGTTTCTAGCGTTATGTTAATTAGCTCAGCAACAACAATAGCTGATGAGCTGTCTGTCTTACTAAAATAAAAGTGGAAGTAACTTCTGATTTATTAACTTGCAAACAGAGCCTGGAGGAAAACCTATGGAGATGTTATCAGGAGCTGAAATAGTCGTCCGATCGTTAATTGATCAGGGCGTTGAACATGTATTCGGTTATCCGGGCGGCGCAGTACTGGATATTTACGATGCCCTGCATACGGTTGGGGGAATTGAACATATCCTGGTACGCCATGAGCAGGGTGCGGTTCATATGGCTGACGGCTATGCCCGTTCCACGGGAAAGGTTGGTGTGGTATTGGTCACTTCCGGGCCCGGTGCGACTAATGCCATCACGGGCATTGCGACAGCTTATATGGATTCAATTCCAATGGTTGTATTGTCCGGTCAGGTAGCCAGTTCCTTGATTGGTAATGATGCATTCCAGGAATGTGACATGGTGGGGATCTCCCGCCCGATCGTGAAACACAGCTTTTTAGTAAAAAAAGCGGAAGATATTCCGAAGGTACTGAAAAAAGCCTTCTATTTGGCCGCCAGTGGTCGTCCGGGGCCGGTAGTCATTGATTTACCAAAAGACACGGTAAATCCGGCAGTCAAACTCTCCTATATTTATCCTGATCAGATAAGCATGCGTTCTTATAATCCGACGGTGCAAGGGCATAAAGGGCAAATTAAACGGGCATTAAGAACACTGTTGAATGCGAAGAAACCAATCATATATGTGGGCGGTGGGGCAATTAATGCAGATTGTTCAGCAGAATTGCTGGTATTGGCAGAAAAATTCAATATTCCGGTTGTAAGCTCCCTGATGGGGTTAGGTAGTTTTCCGGCAACTCACCAGCAAAGCCTGGGAATGCTCGGTATGCATGGTACATTTGAAGCTAACAAAGCAATGCATAATTCCGATGTGATTTTTGCTGTTGGTGTACGTTTTGATGATCGTACAACCAATAATTTGGCAAAATATTGTCCGGAAGCAACTGTTTTGCATATTGATATCGATCCAACATCAATTTCGAAAACTGTTGCCGCAGATATACCTATTGTTGGTGATGCTAAACAGGTGCTGCGGCAAATGTTGGAACTGTTGGCGACGGTGGAAGACACACAGGATCCGGATGCGCTGAAAGATTGGTGGTTATCTATTCAGCAATGGCGTAGCCGCAAATGCCTCAATTTTGATCGCAGTGGTGAAAAGATTAAACCGCAAGCAGCTATCGAGGTTCTCTATCGTCTGACTAAAGGTGAAGCTTATGTCACTTCAGATGTTGGGCAGCATCAGATGTTTGTTGCATTGCATTACCCATTTGATCGGCCAAGACGTTGGATCAGTTCCGGTGGTTTAGGGACGATGGGATTTGGCTTACCGGCTGCGTTGGGGGTCAAACTGGTGAAACCGGAAGCAACAGTCGTCTGTGTTACAGGGGATGGCAGTATTCAGATGAATATTCAGGAATTGTCCACGGCGTTGCAGTATGGGCTGCCGGTACTGGTTCTGAACTTGAATAACCGTTTTCTGGGGATGATAAAACAGTGGCAAGACATGATTTATGCAGGCCGTCACTCTCAGTCCTATATGGAATCTCTGCCTGATTTTGTCAAACTGGCTGAAGCTTATGGTCATGTTGGCATTTCTATCCAGAGTTATGACGAGCTGGAAGGTAAATTGGCAGAAGCCTTGAGAGAGGTGACTGAAAATCAGCGGCTGGTATTTGTTGATGTCACTGTGGATGAAACTGAACACGTATATCCTATGCAGATCCGTGGAGGAGCAATGGATGAGATGTGGTTAAGCAAAACGGAGAGAACCTGATTATGCGCCGGATTTTATCTGTATTACTTGAAAACGAATCAGGGGCTTTGTCCCGTGTTGTTGGTCTGTTTTCCCAGCGTGGCTACAACATTGAAAGTTTAACTGTGGCACCGACGGACGATCCAACATTATCGCGAATGACAATTCAGACTAAAGGCGATGCCAGGGTACTTGAACAGATTGAAAAGCAATTGCACAAGCTGGTGGATGTACTACGAGTCAGCGAGTTGGCAGCGGGTTCTCATGTAGAACGTGAGATTATGCTGGTGAAATTGCAGGCCAGTGGGTATGGACGTGAAGAGATCAAGCGCAGTACCGATATTTTCCGTGGGCAGATCATTGATGTGACTTCTACCTTGTATACTGTGCAACTGGTAGGAACCAGCGATAAATTGGATGCATTTCTGGATGCCGTTCGTGATGTTTCTGAAATTGTTGAAGTTGCTCGTTCCGGTATTGTCGGTGTATCTCGTGGGGATAAAATTATGCGATGAAAAATCGCAAACTGCGGGGCAATATACATACATTTATGAGGCTCTGCGATAAAGTAGGGCCTTTTTTGGTGTCTATGAAGGAGTTAATGTGAAACTGGATGAAATCGCCCGCCTTGCAGGTGTTTCACGCACAACGGCCAGTTATGTGATTAATGGTAAAGCCAAACAATACCGTGTCAGTGATAAAACGGTAGAAAAAGTGATGGCAGTGGTCAAAGAGCATAATTACCATCCTAATGCTGTGGCAGCTGGTCTCCGCGCAGGACGCACTCGTTCTATTGGTCTGGTTATCCCAGATTTAGAAAATACCAGCTATACCCGCATTGCGAATTATCTTGAGCGCCAGGCTCGTCAGCGTGGTTATCAATTATTGATAGCCTGTTCTGAAGATCAGCCTGATAATGAAATGCGTTGCGTTGAGCACTTGTTACAACGGCAGGTGGACGCAATTATTGTTTCTACCGCATTACCGCCGGAGCATCCTTTTTATCAGCGCTGGGCAAGCCGCTCTTTACCTATTGTTGCGCTCGATCGTGCATTAGAAAATGAACATTTTATCAGCGTAGTGGGCGATGACTTGGAAGATGCAAAGATGTTGGCACAAGAGTTTCGTCAATTCCCTGCTGAATCTGTGCTGTATCTCGGCGCATTACCTGAACTGTCAGTCAGTTTTCTGCGTGAACAGGGATTTCGTGAAGCATGGAAAGATGACCCTCGTAAGGTTATGTACCTTTACTCAAACAGCTATGAGCGTGATGCAGCGGCTGAAGTGTTTGCCAAGTGGCTGGAAACTCACCCAATGCCACAGGCGCTGTTCACTACTTCTTTTGCTCTGTTACAGGGAGTCATGGATGTTACGCTTAAACACAGTGGCCGGTTACCCAATCAATTGGTCATTGCGACTTTTGGTGATCATGAGTTATTGGATTTCCTTGAGTGTCCGGTGCTTTCTGTCGCGCAGCGTCATCGTGAAGTGGCGGAACGGGTATTGGAACTGGTATTGGCGAGTTTGGATGAAAAACAGAAGCCAGGACCCGGTATCACACGGATACATCGTGACTTATGTCGGCGAGGAAGCTTGAGTCGGAAATGATGATAAAAGCTCCTCATTAATTCTTTGATGGGGTGCTTTTGCTACCAGATTTGTAAAAGAAGTATGCAAAGGCAACTTTGAGACAATTTTTATCTGAGTGTTTTGGAACGATCAAATCCGACTTCATTCATTAACCTAAATCGTTCAGTAGGTAAAAAGAACCGGGAACAGCATTACATTTTTTGAATGGTAATGAAATGTAAATTATGTAAATAAATTAATAACACAGTTATTTTTTCATTATTTTTAGCGTAAACATTTATTCTCCTTTGCTTGTGAAATTATTCAAAATTATCATGGCCTTAATTATTATTGATATTGCTAAATTTAATAATTATGTTCCTTAACGGCCAAAATTCTTCTACCAAATATAGCTAAAGCGCATCGGCTCTGGCTTGACAAGGTTTTCGTCCCATCCGTAAACTCCTTACTGTGGGGATTAGTGGGATAAAGTGGTAATTTTTGATCGCCTAAGGCAACCTGAAGATGTTTCGTGGAGCAACGCTGGTTAATCTCGATAGCAAGGGGCGGCTCGCCGTACCTACCCGATATCGGGTTATGCTAAACGAGGAATCACAAGGGCAAATGGTTTGTACCATTGACCTCCATCAGCCATGTCTGTTGCTTTATACACTACCTGAATGGGAAATTATTGAAGAAAAGCTCTCCCGCTTATCCAGCATGAATCCGGCGGAGCGCCGGGTACAACGTTTGCTCTTAGGTCATGCCAGTGAATGCCAAATGGATAGCGCAGGACGTCTTTTGTTAGCGAATACACTGCGCCAGCACGCAGGGCTAGCCAAAGAGGTCATGCTGGTTGGTCAGTTCAACAAATTTGAACTGTGGAATGAGCAGACTTGGTATCAACAGGTTAAGGATGACATTGCGGCTGAGCGATCTACTCAGGAACCTTTATCAGTACGGCTACAGGACTTATCACTATAAACATGGCAAACAGTCATTTTAAACATACCAGTGTATTGCTGGATGAAGCAGTCAATGGACTGAATATTCGTGAAGATGGAATCTATATTGATGGCACATTTGGCCGGGGTGGGCATTCGCGTCTGATTTTGTCGCAACTGGGAACAGCAGGTCGTTTAATTGCAATTGATCGTGATCCGCAGGCAATTGAAGCGGCAAAAGCGATCACGGATCCGCGTTTTTCAATAATACATGGGCCGTTTTCTGCATTGGCTCACCATGTAGAAGACGCCGGGCTGACTGGCAAAATCGATGGTGTATTACTGGATTTAGGTGTTTCTTCACCTCAGTTGGATGACCCGGAGCGTGGTTTTTCTTTTATGCGTGATGGGCCACTGGATATGCGGATGGATCCGACTCGCGGGCAGTCAGCGGCAGAATGGCTAATGAAAGCCGAAGCGGATGATATTGCATGGGTGTTAAAAACGTTTGGCGAAGAACGTTTCGCTAAACGTATTGCCAGAGCAATTGTTACACGTAATCAGGAAGAGCCCATTACCCGGACAAAAGCGCTGGCCGATTTGATTGCTCAGGCCAGTCCGGTGAAAGAGAAGCATAAGCATCCTGCGACAAGGAGCTTTCAGGCTATCAGAATTTATATCAACAGTGAACTCGAAGAGATTGAACAGGCGCTGGATGGTGCATTGTTGGCGCTTGCACCACAAGGGCGGCTTTCAGTTATCAGTTTTCATTCACTGGAAGATCGCATTGTTAAGCGATTCATTCGTCATAACAGTCGTGGGCCACAGGTGCCGGCAGGATTGCCACTGACAGAAGAGCAACTGAAAGCGCAAGGTGGACGTAGTCTGAAATCTGTTGGCAAGATGAAACCCTCAGAGGAAGAGGTCGTTGATAACCCACGGGCTCGTAGCTCTGTTCTGCGTTTTGCTGAGAAAGTTAGTGAATAATGGCAGGTGAACGTCACGGGTTAACCGGTATTATCGGCAGTGATTTGCTTAGAAATGCCAAAATACCGTTGATCCTTCTAGTGGCTGTTATGGTTTCAGCCATAAGTGTTGTCACTACGACACATGAAACCCGTTTGTTGACGGCTGAAAGAGAACATCTGGTATTGGAATGTGATGCGTTGGATATCGAGTGGCGTAATCTGATCCTTGAAGAAAACGCCCTTGGTGATCACAGCCGAGTTGAGCGGATAGCCGTTGAAAAAATGCATATGCAGCATGTTAATCCTGCACAGGAAAACATTGTTGTTTCACAGTGAGTCAATTTGATGATTATAAGGTAAGCAATGAAAGCAGCACGCTTCGCGAAGTTGAAACAGCAAGAAGATAAAGCCAGCTTTATTAGCTGGCGTTTTGCCTTGCTGTGTGGAGGTATTGCCCTTGCTTTAATTTGCTTGCTGCTGAGAGTGGCTTACCTGCAAGTGATCAATCCGGAGCAATTGGTTAAAGAAGGGGATTTGCGTTCCCTGCGTGTGCAGTCAATTCCAACTGCACGCGGAATGATTAGCGATCGTATGGGGCGACCTCTGGCTGTCAGCGTTCCGGTAAATGCTGTTTGGGCAGATCCGAAAGAGGTATTTGACAAAGGGGGAATTACTGAGGATACCCGATGGAAAGCCTTGTCGGATGCGATTAATCTGCCGGTTGAACAACTTATCAGCAAAGTTAATGCTAATCCTAAAGGTCGCTTTGTATATCTGGCGCGTCAGGTTAACCCATCGGTTGGTGATTATATTCATAAACTGAAATTGCCGGGAATTTATTTGCGTCAGGAATCCCGGCGTTATTACCCGTCAGGTCAGGTCACTGCTCATATTATTGGTGTGACTAACGTTGATGGTCAGGGTATTGAAGGTGTCGAAAAAAGTTTTGATCACTGGCTGACTGGTCAGCCAGGTGAGCGGACGGTACGCAAAGACCGCTTTGGTCGTGTCATCGAAGATATTTCCTCTGTTGATAGTCTGGCAGCACACAATCTGGTATTGAGCATTGATGAACGTTTGCAGGCACTGGTTTACCGCGAACTGACCAATGCGGTGGCTTTTAATAAAGCAGAATCCGGTACAGCCGTACTGATAGATGTTAATACTGGTGAAGTGCTGGCAATGGCAAATAGTCCATCTTATAACCCGAATAATCGCATTAATACGCCAAAAGAAGCAATGCGTAACCGTGCTATCACCGATATTTTCGAACCGGGTTCCACAGTGAAACCGATGGTGGTAATGGCTGCGCTGAATGATGGTATTATCAAAGAAAATACAGTTATTAATACAGTACCTTATAGAATCAGCGGCAAGGAAATTAAAGATGTGGCCCGTTATTCTGAATTATCCATCACCGGTATCTTACAGAAATCAAGTAACGTTGGTGTTTCTAAGCTGGCGTTAGCAATGCCCGCGACAGAATTAGTGGATGTCTATTCACGCTTTGGATTGGGAAAAGCGACCAATCTGGGATTGGTCGGAGAAAGCAGTGGCTTATATCCAACAAAGAGACAACGGTGGTCAGATCTTGATAGAGCCACCTTTTCTTACGGCTACGGGCTGATGGTAACACCGTTACAGTTAGCGCGGGTTTATGCAACGATTGGTAGCTTGGGCATTTATCGCCCCCTGTCAATTACTAAAGTTGATCCACCTGTGCCAGGTACAAGAGTATTTCCAGAACCAGTTATGCGTACTGTCGTTCATATGATGGAAAGTGTGGCTCTGCCCGGCGGTGGCGGAACACGAGCTGCGATAAAAGGTTATCGAATTGCCATCAAAACCGGTACAGCCAAGAAAATTGGGCCGGATGGCAAATATGTTAATCGGTATATTGCTTACACCGCAGGCGTTGCTCCAGCAAGTAATCCAAGATTTGCATTGGTTGTGATCATTAATGATCCACAAGCAGGTAAGTATTACGGTGGTGCGATTTCTGCGCCGGTATTTGGTGCCATTATGGGCGGTGTTCTACGCATTATGAATGTGGAACCGGATGCTTTGGCAGCAGGTGATAAAAATGAATTTGTGGTTAATAAGAAAGAGGATACAGGTGGCAGATCGTAATCTACGCGATTTACTCGCGCCATTGGGTATTGATGCCCCAGAGTGCGCGTTACGCGAAATGACATTGGATAGCCGTAAATCGGCTGCCGGCGATCTGTTTGTTGCCATTAAAGGGCATCAGGCAGATGGTCGACACTACATTCCTCAGGCCATCGCACAAGGTGTTGCGGCGGTTATTGCAGAAGCCCAAGGCGAGGCTGATAACGGGACTGTGCAGGTTATGCACGGTGTTCCGGTTGTTTATGTGAATGATTTGAATAATAAGCTATCACAATTAGCCGGTGAGTTTTATCGCCATCCTGGTAATAAATTGCGCCTGCTGGGTGTCACTGGAACCAATGGAAAAACAACCACTACTCAATTGCTTGCTCAGTGGAGTCACGGATTGGGTGAAACCAGTGCAGTAATGGGAACTGTTGGTAATGGATTACTGGGGCGAGTGGCACCGAGTGAAAATACCACCGGTTCAGCCGTTGATATTCAACTGGATCTGCAACAACTTGTTCGGCAAGGGGCGACCTTTGCGGCAATGGAGGTTTCTTCTCACGGGCTGATTCAGAGGCGGGTGGCCGCGTTGCCATTTGAGGCGGCGGTATTTACCAATTTGAGCCGTGATCATCTTGATTACCACGGTGATATGGAGCACTACGAAGCAGCTAAATGGTTGTTATTTTCTACTCACAATGTGAAGCAGCAAATCATTAATGCTGATGATGATATTGGCCTGAAGTGGTTATCCCGTTTACCACAAGCAGTTGCTGTGACGATGGAAAACCGTCTGCCGGAAAACTGGCAGGGGCGTTGGTTGGCGGCTCGTGAAATAAAATATTACGATAAAGGTGTTTCTATTACTTTCGAGTCTAGTTGGGGGGGCGGTACAATTGATAGCGCCTTGATGGGAGCATTTAACGTCAGCAACTTGTTGTTGGCACTTTCCACCTTATTAGCTTTGGACTATCCACTGGAAAAGCTGCTTGAAACTGCTTCCTGCTTGTCGCCGGTCTGTGGGCGGATGGAAGTATTCACTGCACCGGGTAAACCGGTTGTTGTTGTTGATTATGCTCATACACCTGATGCGCTAGAGAAAGCTTTGGTGGCTGTACGCTTGCATTGTAAAGGTAAGCTTTGGTGCGTTTTTGGTTGTGGTGGCGATCGCGATAAAGGCAAACGTCCTCTGATGGGCGGCGTGGCAGAACAGTGGGCTGATTATGTGATTGTTACTGATGATAACCCGCGCAGTGAAGAACCTCAGACAATTGTTGCTGACATTCTGACGGGTTTTATTGATCCGGGCCGCGCGATAGCAATTCATGGCCGTGTTGAAGCGGTAACCAGTGCCATTATGCAGGCAAGAGCAGATGATGTTGTATTGATTGCGGGTAAAGGCCACGAAGATTATCAATTGGTAGGTCATCGTCGCCTTGATTACTCAGATCGATTGACTGCTGCCCGGTTACTGGGGGTGATCGCATGATTTCCCTCACACTGCAACAACTGGCGCAAATCACTGATGGCACACTGAAACAGGTTACGGAGCAGCAGGCCGCAGATATCTGTATCAGTGATGTGACTACTGACAGCCGTAAAGTTGGAAATGATAGTCTGTTTATTGCATTGAAAGGTGAACGTTTTGATGCCCATGATTTTTCTGTTGATGCAGTAAACGCGGGTGCCAGTGCTTTGCTGGTCAGTCGTGTGCTGGATGTTAATTGTCCGCAAGTTGTGGTCAAAGATACTCGTTTGGCTATGGGTAAATTAGCTGGCTGGGTTCGCCAACAGAGTAACGCTCGTATCGTTGCGCTGACGGGGTCATCGGGTAAAACATCGGTGAAAGAGATGACAGCAGCAATTCTGCATCAGTGTGGTAATACGCTCTATACAGAAGGTAATTTGAATAATGATATCGGTGTGCCGCTGACATTGTTCAGACTGACAGAACAACATGAGTTTGCGGTGATTGAATTAGGCGCAAGCCATATTGGTGAGATTGCCTATACCACGGAGATGACCCGACCAGAAACGGCATTGGTAAATAACCTGTCTACTGCACACCTGGAAGATTTTGGTTCTCTGTCTGGTATTGCAAAAGCGAAAGGCGAAATTTTTGTCGGTCTTCCAGAAAATGGTACTGCCATCATCAATATGGAAAGTAATGACTGGGTGCACTGGCAACAGGTTATCGGTGACAAAACAGTACAGCGTTTTTCCATACAACAGGCATCAGACACTGATTTTTACGCTACAGATATTCAGGTCAAACAGCTGACGACTGATTTTTGTCTGCATACCCCCGCTGGCAACACAGAAATCACTTTACCATTACCTGGAAAACACAATGTTGCCAATGCATTAGCTGCCAGTGCGTTGGCAATTTCTGTTGGCGCAACGCTAAAAGATATCCGTCTTGGCTTGTCCGGGCTGAAACCTGTACCAGGTCGGTTGTTTCCAATCAATCTGGCAGAGGGAAAATTGCTGCTTGATGACACTTATAACGCCAATGTCGGTTCGATGACCGTTGCGGTTCACGTGTTATCACAGATGCCGGGTTACCGGGTGATGGTCGTTGGCGATATGGGCGCGTTGGGTGAACAATCAGAAGATTACCATCGCCAGGTTGGTGAAGTTGTAGCTTCTGGTGGTATCGACAGAGTATTTAGTGTGGGTACATCAAGTGCTTACATTAGTGAAGCGAGTGGTTGTGGTCAGCATTTTGCGGATAAAGCCACGTTGGTTGCAGCATTGGCTCCACTATTACAACAATCCAAAGTGATTTCAGTTTTAGTTAAAGGTTCGCGCAGTACCGCAATGGAAGATGTCGTCAGCGCATTACAGGAGAGCTTCACATGTTAGTTTGGCTGGCCGAATATCTGATCAAGTATCATACCGGCTTTAACGTCTTTTCTTACCTGACGTTTAGGGCTATCGTCAGCCTGCTGACTGCACTGGCTATCGCATTGTGGATGGGGCCGCGCTTAATCGCTTTCCTGCAAAAATTACAAATTGGGCAGGTTGTTCGCAATGATGGGCCGGAATCTCATTTTAGCAAACGTGGTACACCGACCATGGGTGGTTTGCTGATCCTGTTTTCAATCACGATTTCTGTACTGTTGTGGGCACGCTTGGATAACCCCTATGTTTGGTGTGTGCTGATTGTTCTGATTGGTTACGGCATTGTTGGTTTCGTAGATGATTACCGCAAAGTTGTGCGCAAAGATACTAAGGGGTTGATTGCCCGTTGGAAGTATTTTTGGCAGTCCGCTCTGGCATTGGGTGTGGCATTTGCGATGTACAGCGTCGGGAAAGATACCCCGGCAACACAATTAGTTGTGCCATTCTTTAAAGATGTGATGCCACAACTGGGTGTGCTTTACATTCTGTTGACCTACTTTGTGATTGTCGGAACCAGCAACGCGGTGAATCTGACTGATGGGTTGGATGGTTTGGCAATTATGCCAACCGTTTTTGTTGCGGCTGGTTTTGCCTTAGTGGCATGGGCAACAGGTAACGTCAATTTTGCCAACTATCTGCATATTCCTTACCTGAACTATGCTGGTGAACTGGTTATCGTCTGTACTGCGATTGTTGGCGCTGGATTAGGTTTCCTGTGGTTCAACACTTATCCGGCTCAAGTTTTCATGGGTGATGTGGGTTCTTTGGCATTAGGTGGTGCTCTTGGGACCATTGCTGTGTTGCTGCGTCAGGAATTCTTGCTGGTAATTATGGGGGGGGTATTCGTGGTAGAAACCCTGTCAGTTATCTTGCAGGTGGGCTCTTTTAAACTGCGTGGACAGCGTATATTCCGTATGGCACCTATTCACCATCATTATGAATTGAAAGGCTGGCCGGAACCGCGCGTTATCGTGCGTTTTTGGATTATTTCTCTGATGTTAGTACTGATTGGCCTGGCAACATTGAAGGTACGTTAATTATGGCAGATTATTTGGGTAAAAAAGTCGTCATTATCGGGTTGGGGCTGACCGGCCTCTCCTGTGTTGACTTTTTTATGGCGCGAGGTGTGATCCCCCGTGTGATGGATACCCGTTCAGCACCGCCAGGCGGAGATAAATTGCCTGATGATGTTGAGTGTCATAGTGGAAGCCTGAATGCTGGCTGGTTGGTGGATGCTGATTTGATTGTTGCAAGCCCAGGGGTTGCTCTGACAACAGTCGAGTTGCAGGCTGCGGCTAATGCAGGCATTGAAATTGTTGGCGATATCGAGTTGTTTTGTCGTGAAGCAACAGCACCGATAGTCGCAATTACAGGTTCTAATGGCAAAAGTACTGTCACCAGCTTGGTTGGTGAAATGGCGAAAGCGGCTAATTGGCAGGTGGGGGTGGGCGGTAATATTGGTCTTCCTGCATTAGAATTATTGAAGAAATCCTGTCAGCTCTATGTCTTAGAACTTTCCAGCTTCCAGTTGGAAACGACATATAGCCTGAAAGCCGCGGCAGCCACTGTGCTTAATGTGACAGAAGACCATATGGACCGTTATCCGCAGGGGGTATCTCAGTACCGGGCAGCTAAATTGAGAGTTTATCATCAGGCGAAGAGATGCGTAGTGAATGCTCAGGATGCTCTGACATTGCCTGAAACGGGCATGGACAGCCGTTGCGTTAGCGTTGGTGTCGATTGTGGTGACTACCAGCTTGATAGTGAAAGTGTACTTTTGAAAGTCCACAACCAATCATTGCTGGCGACAGATGCAATCAAACTGACTGGGCGGCATAACTACATCAATGGATTGGCTGCACTGGCGTTAGCCGATGCGGTTGGGATTCCCCGTAAAGCCAGTTTGGCGGCATTGAAAGTTTATCCGGGGCTTGACCATCGTTTCCAACTTGTCCATCTGAATAAAGGGGTGCACTGGATTAACGATTCTAAAGCGACCAATGTTGGCAGTACAGAAGCGGCGCTTAATGGTCTGAAGCTGGATGGCACTCTTTATTTGTTGTTGGGCGGTGATGGTAAATCGGCAGACTTTTCTCCGCTCAAGCCTTTCCTTAGTGGAAATAAAGTTCGGCTTTACTGTTTTGGCCGTGATGGGAAACGATTGGCGCAACTCCGTCCAGAAATAGCGACATTGACTGAAACGATGGAACAGGCGATACGTGATATTGTACCGCGATTGGTTGCTGGCGACATGGTGCTGTTATCTCCTGCTTGTGCCAGCCTTGATCAGTTTCGTAATTTTGAACAGCGTGGTCATGAATTTGCTCGTCTGGCTGAGGAGTTGGGCTGATGTCTATTTCCGGGTTCAGTAGATTAAAAGACTGGATTATTGGTGGCCGTGAAAACGATGCTACTAATATGGTGTTGTATGACCGCACACTGGTTTGGCTGACACTCGGGTTGGGGATTATCGGCTTTGTCATGGTGACTTCGGCATCAATGCCGGTTGGACAGCGTCTTGCAGAAGATCCTTTTTTGTTTGCCAAACGTGATGCGATTTATCTGTTGCTGGCTTTCGGGTTGTCATTAATCACACTGCGTATTCCAATGGATTTCTGGCAGCGCTATAGCAACCTGATGCTGCTTATTTCCGTTATTCTGCTACTGGTTGTGCTGGTGGTAGGAAGCTCAGTAAACGGTGCATCGCGTTGGATTGCCCTTGGGCCTTTGAGAATTCAGCCTGCTGAATTATCGAAACTTTCTTTGTTTTGCTATCTCGCCAGTTATTTGGTACGCAAAGTAGAAGAAGTACGGAATAACTTCTGGGGATTCTGTAAGCCAATGGGCGTGATGGTTGTGTTGGCTGTATTACTTTTGGCCCAGCCTGACCTGGGAACGGTGGTCGTGCTGTTTGTAACAACATTAGCCATGTTATTTCTGGCGGGAGCAAAACTATGGCAGTTTCTGGCGATTATTGGTTCAGGGGTATTCGCGGTAGTTTTGTTAATTATTGCTGAACCTTACCGTATACGTCGTGTCACTTCCTTTCTGGATCCCTGGGAAGATCCGTATGGCAAAGGTTATCAGTTAACGCAATCTTTGATGGCTTTTGGTCGAGGGGAGTTTTTAGGGCAAGGGTTAGGAAATTCAGTACAGAAGCTGGCCTACCTGCCGGAAGCACATACTGACTTTATTTTCTCTGTTTTGGCAGAAGAATTAGGTTACGTAGGTGTGGTTTTTGTGTTGTTAATGATATTCTTCGTCGCTTTTCGCGCAATGACTATTGGTCGTCGCGCATTACAGATGGATCAGCGTTTTTCCGGTTTTCTGGCTTGTTCGATCGGTATCTGGTTCAGTTTTCAGGCTCTGGTTAACGTTGGGGCCGCCGCAGGTATGCTGCCGACTAAAGGGCTGACTTTACCTCTGATTAGTTACGGTGGTTCAAGTTTGCTGATTATGTCGACAGCTATCGTATTGCTATTAAGAATTGATTTTGAAACACGCTTGGCAAAAGCGCAGGCATTTGTAAGGAGTCCACGATGAGTGGCAAAACCCGACGTTTGATGGTGATGGCAGGTGGAACCGGCGGGCATGTCTTTCCGGGCCTGGCTGTGGCTCATCATTTAAAAGATCAGGGCTGGGAAGTTCGCTGGCTGGGAACGGCAGATCGTATGGAAGCTAATTTAGTGCCAAAACATGGTATTGAGATTGAATTTATTCAGATTTCTGGCCTGCGTGGTAAAGGGTTCAAGGCACTGTTAGTCGCTCCGGCACGAATTTTCAAAGCAATTCGTCAGGCAAAGGCGATTATACGTCGTTATCAGCCAGATGTTGTGCTCGGAATGGGGGGGTATGTTTCTGGTCCGGGTGGTATTGCTGCGTGGATGAGTGGTGTTCCGGTTGTCCTGCATGAACAGAATGGCATTGCCGGGCTGACAAACCGGTGGTTGGCAAAAATTGCCACAACGGTTTTACAGGCATTTCCCGGCGCATTTCCAAAAGCGTCTATTGTTGGGAACCCTGTTCGCGAAGATGTGCTGGCATTACCCACACCTGAGCAACGTTTGACAGGGCGTGAAGGCCCAATTCGGATTTTGGTTGTTGGTGGCAGTCAAGGGGCGAGAATTCTGAACCAAATAATGCCTGAAGTTGCTGCCCGTATGGGAGATAAAATTACTGTTTGGCATCAGACAGGTAAAGGGGCTAAAGAAAGTGTCCGGAATGCTTATAACAATTCAGTTCAATGCGAACATAAGATTACTGAATTTATTGATGATATGGCGCAAGCTTATGCTTGGGCTGATCTGGTGATTTGCCGTTCTGGCGCGTTGACGGTCAGCGAAATGGCAGCGGCTGGATTACCTGGGATTTTTGTCCCATTTCAGCATAAAGATCGCCAGCAATACTGGAATGCGTTACCACTGGAAAGGGTTGGCGCGGCAAAAATACTGGAGCAACCCCAATTTACGGTTGATGCAGTAATCGAATTATTAATTCAGTGGCAACGTCCACAATTGTTGAAAATGGCAGAGAAAGCCCGTTCAGCGGCAATTGTTGATGCTACTGAGCGAGTATCGGCTGCATTGATCAATGCAGCGAATAAGTGATTCAGATCGTCTTAAACAGGACGGTGAAGTAAACCTATATAGTGAAGAAAAAAACGTGAATACACAGCAATTGGCGAAATTAAGAGCTTTCGTGCCTGAGATGAGAAAAGTCAGGCATATCCACTTTGTCGGCATTGGTGGTGCTGGCATGGGGGGGATCGCCGAAGTGTTGGCTAATGAAGGTTATCAGATTAGTGGATCTGATTTAGCGCCAAATCCGGTAACTCGACAACTCACTAAACTGGGTGCTCAGATTTATTTTAACCATCGCCCTGAAAATGTACTGGATGCCAGTGTTGTTGTGGCTTCAACCGCAATACAGGCAGATAACCCAGAAATTATCGCTGCGCGTGAAGCCCGAATCCCGGTCATTCGCAGAGCAGAGATGCTGGCAGAACTGATGCGTTACCGTCATGGTATTGCTATTGCTGGTACTCACGGTAAAACAACAACAACAGCGATGATTTCTAGCATTTATGCACAGGCTGGTTTAGATCCCACTTTTGTTAATGGTGGTTTAGTTAAAGCCGCAGGAACACATGCCCGTCTTGGCAGCAGCCGTTATTTAATCGCGGAAGCTGATGAAAGTGATGCTTCTTTTCTGCATTTACAGCCAATGGTGGCGGTAATTACAAATATTGAAGCGGACCATATGGATACTTATCATGGTGATTTTGAAAACCTGAAACAGACATTTATCAACTTCCTGCACAACTTACCTTTCTACGGGCGTGCGGTAATGTGCATTGATGATCCCGTTGTCAAAGCGTTAATCCCCCGTGTGGGACGCTATATCACGACTTATGGCTTTAGTGAGGAAGCAGACGTACGTATCACTCATTATGAGCAAAAAGGTGCACAGGGGTATTTTACTGTCAGTCGTCAAGATATGGCTGATCTGAAGGTCGTATTGAATGCACCGGGCCGCCATAATGCGCTGAATGCAGCGGCAGCAGTTGCTGTTGCGACGGAGGAAGGCATTTCTGGCAGTCATATTCTGGCTGCGTTGGCGGGTTTTCAAGGAACCGGGCGTCGTTTTGATTTTCTGGGGAATTTTTCTCTGGAACATGTTAACGGCAAAGAGGGCAGTGCAATGTTGGTTGATGATTATGGTCATCATCCAACGGAAGTGGATGCAACCGTTAAAGCTGCCCGTGCTGGCTGGCCGGATAAACGTATTGTGATGGTATTTCAGCCTCATCGTTATACCCGGACCCGTGATCTGTACGATGACTTTGCCAATGTATTAAATCAGGTAGATGTATTACTGATGCTGGATGTTTACTCTGCTGGCGAAGCCGTTATTCCAGGGGCGGATAGCCGCTCGTTGTGCCGTACAATCCGTAGCCGCGGTAAGTTGGATCCAATTCTGGTATCTGATCCGGAAAAGGTCGCTGCGGTGTTGGCACAGGTACTGGACGGTAATGATTTAGTTCTGGTTCAAGGTGCCGGAAGTATAGGCAAAATAGCGCGTAATCTGGCTGAAACAAAATTACAGCCATCGTTGAATGAGGAAAAACACAATGGCTGAGAAAGTCGCGGTACTGCTGGGAGGAACTTCCGCTGAACGTGAAGTTTCACTGTTATCGGGGCAAGCCGTGCTAGCTGGATTGAAAGAAGCAGGTATTAATGCACATCCGGTTGATACAAAGGATTTTCCGGTCACTCAGTTGAAAGAAGCGGGATTTGAGAAAGTCTTTATCGTGCTTCATGGGCGTGGTGGGGAAGATGGTACCTTGCAAGGTGTCTTAGAATTTTTGCAACTGCCTTATACTGGTAGTGGCGTGATGGCTTCTGCATTGTCGATGGATAAATTACGGACAAAACAGTTATGGCAGGGGATCGGGCTAACTGTTTCACCTTATGTTCCAATTAATTCTAAGCAATTTGAACAATTTACTGATTTGCAACTCAAAGAGTATGTAGCCGATCTAGGTTTGCCATTAATTGTTAAGCCAAGCCTGGAGGGTTCTAGTGTTGGAATGACTAAGGTGAATGAAATTTCAGAGTTGCGTGGTGCGCTGGAAACGGCATTTCATTATGACACTGACTTGCTGGTAGAAAAATGGCTGTACGGCCCGGAATACACGGTAGCTATCCTCGATGATACGGCTTTGCCTTCCATTCGTATTCAACCCGCTGCTGTTTTTTATGACTATGATGCAAAATATCTGTCTGAGGAAACAAAGTATTTTTGTCCAAGTGGCTTAAGTGATGAAAAAGAGCAACAACTGACAGAACTGGCACTTAAAGCTTATAAATCAGTTGGATGTAGCGGCTGGGGCCGGGTGGATGTCATGATGGATACTGATGGCGGTTTCTATCTGCTGGAAGTGAATACTTCTCCAGGCATGACCAGCCATAGTCTGGTGCCGATAGCGGCACGTCAGGCCGGGTTAAGTTTTTCACAGTTGGTGGCAAAGATTCTGGAGTTGGCTGATTGATATGTCTCAAGCGGCCCTGAAAGTAAGGGAACGGGATAACGAAAATAACAGTTCCCGCCCCAGTAACGGCTCTTATTTGGCAGGGCTTATTTTCTTCCTGATGGTGCTTGGGACTATTGTTTGGGGGGGCTGGGCCGTCCTGAACTGGATGAAAGATGCTAATAGATTGCCTATTTCAAAACTGGTGGTAACGGGTGAGCGTCACTACACTACCAATGATGCTATCCGGCAGGCAATTTTGTCATTAGGGCAACCGGGAACTTTCATGACGCAGGATGTGAATATTATTCAGCAACATATTGAACGGATGCCGTGGATCAGACAAGTCACTGTTCGTAAACAGTGGCCTGATGAACTGAGAATTCATCTGGTAGAATATGTTCCTTATGCGCGTTGGAATGACTCACAGATGCTGGATGCAGAAGGGCTGGTATTCAGTATACCGGTTGAATGGAAAGCTAAAGGTAGTTTTCCGATGCTTTATGGTCCACAAGGCAGCGAGAAAGAGGTACTGGATGGCTATCGGGCTATGGCTAAACTTCTTGCTGCCAATAAATTGAAATTGAAAGTGGCGGTAATGACTGCGCGTCGCTCTTGGCAACTGACACTGGATAATGATATCCGGCTGAAGCTGGGAAGAATGGATACAACAGGCCGTATTAAACGTTTTATCGAGCTTTATCCGCTGCTACAGCAGAACACAGAGAAAAGAGTAGATTATGTGGATTTGCGTTATAACAGTGGTGCGGCGGTAGGTTGGGCACCGTTACTAATTGATGCTCCTAATGCCCGGGTCAATGGGCAATAAACAGTTACTGGCAATAATATAGAGGCAGGCAGAACAACAATGATCAAATCGACGGACAGAAAATTAGTAGTTGGCCTTGAGATTGGCACAGCAAAGGTATCTGCCCTTGTTGGTGAAATTCTGCCCGATGGTATGGTTAATATTATCGGGGTGGGAAGCTGTCCATCCCGTGGTATGGATAAAGGCGGTGTAAACGACCTGGAATCGGTTGTCAAATGTGTACAGAGGGCTATCGATCAGGCTGAATTAATGGCAGATTGTCAAATTTCTTCTGTTTATCTGGCGTTATCTGGAAAACATATCAGTTGTCAGAATGAAATCGGGATGGTTCCTATTTCTGAAGAGGAAGTCACCCAGGAAGATGTAGACAATGTTGTTCACACTGCCAAATCCGTTCGTGTACGTGATGAATACCGGATACTGCATGTTATTCCTCAAGAATATGCTATCGATTATCAGGAAGGCATTAAAAATCCGGTGGGACTTTCCGGCGTGCGTATGCAGGCGAAAGTTCACTTAATTACCTGCCATAACGATATGGCGAAAAATATTGCAAAAGCCGTTGAACGCTGTGGTTTGAAAGTTGACCAGCTTATTTTTTCCGGGCTGGCTGCCAGCTATGCTGTTTTGACTGAAGACGAGCGTGAACTGGGCGTTTGTGTGGTAGATATTGGCGGCGGGACGATGGATATTGCCGTGTATACCGGCGGAGCACTGCGTCATACCAAAGTCATCCCTTATGCAGGTAACGTCGTCACCAGTGATATTGCTTATGCCTTTGGTACTCCACCAAGCGATGCAGAAACGATAAAAGTACGCCACGGTTGTGCGCTAGGTTCGTTGGTCAGCAAAGATGAAAGTGTGGAGGTACCCAGTGTCGGTGGGCGCCCACCGCGTAGCTTACAGCGCCAGACGCTAGCTGAGGTCATTGAACCGCGTTACATCGAATTACTGAATTTAGTGAATGATGAAATCCTGCGATTGCAGGAACAGTTACGCCAGCAGGGTGTTAAACACCATCTGGCGGCGGGTATTGTCCTGACCGGTGGTGGTGCTCAGATTGATGGTTTGGCTGAATGTGCCCAGCGTGTATTCCACGCTCAGGTGCGTATTGGTCAACCTCTTAATATTACTGGTCTGACGGACTATGCGCAGGAACCCTATTATTCAACAGCGGTAGGGTTGCTGCATTACGGAAAAGCCTCTCACCTTAATGGTGATGCGGATATTGAAAAACATGCTTCAGTGAGTCGCTGGTTTAAAAAAGTCAGTAGCTGGCTGAAAAAAGAGTTTTAATTTTATACAGAGACTGCATCTGTTTTTTGGTCTCAATATAAAGGCACAAAGCGGAGAGAAACTATGTTTGAACCAATAGAATTAACCAATGACGCGGTGATTAAGGTCATCGGCGTCGGCGGTGGCGGCGGTAACGCTGTTGAGCACATGGTGCGTGAGCGCATCGAAGGTGTTGAATTCTTTGCAGTAAATACGGATGCTCAGGCATTGCGTAAAACTGCTGTCGGCCAGACTATCCAGATTGGTAATGGTATTACTAAAGGTCTGGGGGCTGGTGCAAACCCGGAAGTTGGTCGTACTGCTGCGCAAGAGGATCGTGAGGCATTGCGCACTGCTCTTGATGGTGCGGATATGGTATTTATCGCTGCGGGCATGGGCGGTGGTACTGGCACTGGTGCAGCACCTGTGGTAGCTGAAATCGCAAAAGAACTTGGGATTTTGACTGTTGCCGTCGTTACCAAACCTTTCAATTTTGAAGGTAAGAAACGTATGGCCTTTGCTGAACAAGGGATCACTGAACTGTCCAAACATGTGGATTCATTGATTACCATTCCTAATGACAAACTGCTGAAAGTTCTTGGCCGCGGCATTTCACTACTGGATGCTTTCGGGGCAGCTAATGATGTCTTGAAAGGGGCGGTTCAGGGTATCGCTGAACTGATCACGCGTCCAGGTCTGATGAACGTTGACTTTGCTGACGTGCGTACGGTGATGTCTGAAATGGGCTACGCGATGATGGGTTCTGGTATTGCGCAGGGTGAAGACCGTGCGGAAGAAGCGGCTGAAATGGCGATTTCCAGCCCACTGCTGGAAGATATCGACTTGTCAGGTGCTCGTGGTGTTTTGGTTAACATTACGGCTGGCTTTGATCTGCGTTTGGATGAGTTCGAAACGGTGGGTAACACTATTCGGGCATTTGCATCTGATAATGCAACTGTCGTTATCGGTACCTCTTTGGATCCAGACATGAATGATGAGTTGCGTGTGACTGTGGTTGCCACTGGTATTGGTATGGATAAGCGTCCTGAAATTACGCTGGTTACCAATAAAGCATCTCAGTCAAGCGTCATGGAACACCGTCATCAGCAAATATCTGGCGGTATGTCTTCGCTGTTAGAAGAAAATAAACCCGCAGCAAAAGTGGTGAATGACCAAAGCGCACAAACTAGCAAGGAACCCGATTATTTGGATATTCCTGCATTTTTGCGTAAACAGGCCGATTAGTAGCTAAAAAATTGGATTCTCCGCTTTTTGTGCTAAACTTCCCCGCCAGCCATAGTGTATAGTGGTTGGCAGGATGGATAACATTGCGAGATAAAATGATGATCAAACAAAGGACACTTAAACGTATTGTTCAGGCGATTGGCGTCGGTTTGCACACCGGTAAGAAAGTCACGCTGACAATGCGCCCAGCACCGGCTAACACCGGGGTCATCTATCGTCGCACTGACTTGAATCCACCGGTTGATTTTCCGGCAGATGCAAAATCCGTGCGTGATACTATGCTCTGTACTTGTCTGGTAAATGAGCATGACGTGCGAATCTCAACGGTCGAGCACCTGAATGCAGCGCTGGCAGGGCTGGGTATTGATAATATTATTATCGAAGTTGACGCGCCAGAAATTCCTATTATGGATGGCAGTGCCAGCCCGTTTGTCTTCCTGCTGTTGGATGCGGGTATTGAAGAGCTGAACACATCTAAAAAATTCCTGCGTATTAAAGAAGCTGTACGTGTGCAAGAGGGTGATAAGTGGGCAGAGATGACACCTTATAATGGTTTCAGTCTGGATTTCACTATTGACTTTAATCACCCTGCGATTGATTCAAGTTCTCAACGTTACTGTCTGGATTTTTCAGCGGAAGCGTTTGTTCGCCAAATCAGTCGTGCGCGTACTTTCGGCTTTATGCGTGATATTGAGTACTTACAATCTAAAGGCTTATGTTTAGGCGGCAGCTTTGATTGTGCGATTGTTGTTGATGACTATCGGGTACTTAATGAAGATGGCTTGCGTTTTGAAGACGAATTTGTCCGTCATAAAATGCTGGATGCAATCGGTGATCTGTTTATGTGTGGCTATAACATCATTGGCGCATTTACTGCGTTTAAATCTGGTCACGCGATGAACAATAAACTGCTGCAAGCAGTTTTGGTTCAAGAAAGTGCATGGGAACTGATCACTTTCGAAGATGAAGCTGAAATGCCGCTGGCTTTTCGTGCTCCATCGACTGTAATGGCATAACGCTTTAGTGTGCCAGAGAATAACTCAATGATGCATCTCAGTGGGTTATGCTATCGGTAGATTTGGTTCTCGCGGATATCTCTTTTACTCAGCGTTAGCATTTCTTCTTAGCTGTGCTGGCACTCTCTCCGGCCAGTGCAGCTAATCGTTCTAATCTTTCCTTCAGCTTCTTAGGACTACGATTCGCTAATATAATTAGTTCATTAGCGCTTTCCTGACTTAACTGACGTACCGGTAAGGTTTTGTGATTATCACTCGTTGTTTTTGCGAAGCTCTGCGCACTATTGTTATGCTTAACCATTAGTGATGGATTAATCCTGATGTCGATGGAAGACAATGATGGTAGAATTTCGCTTCTTAACGCAGAGAGTAACGTTGGCAGCTCGTAACGTAATCTGGTCATCCAACTGGCGTTTCCTGCTTCCAGTACTAGAATTTGTTTGCGATAATTGGCGACCCGGCACCACGGATGCAACTGTGCGGGAAGCAGGCTGGTAACGGCACGGTTAAGTTTTAACAAAGCGACGGCACGTTGCTGGATAACATGTAGCGGGTTTTTCTCAACGGCAGCGGCGTCTTCGAAAAGAACATCTAGTGATTGTGGGCGGCTATCGCGCATAATAAAAATAGCTCCGATATGATGAAGGATTAATGGGTATTCTAAATCTTTGGCGACAATTTGGCAGACGTTATTTCTGGTCACATCTATTATTAGGAGTGGTTGCGGCAAGTATTGGCGTTCCCACCGTTTTTGCGGGTGTGACGGATAATATTCCACAAGCTAATACGTCATCCAGCCAGAGTTGGCAAAATCAGGCTCTATCGGCTTTTGATAACCTGTTTTCATTGCAAAATGTTCAACGTCAGCCTGCTAATGGTGTTAATTACTGGCAACAACATGCTGTGCGCAATGTTATCCGGCAGCTTTCTTTTGCTTTTTCTGTTTCCCAACCTATGATGAGCAATGAAACAGCAAAACAAAGTACCCGGTTAAGTTCTTCCAGTATTCAGCAGCTTGTGCTGGAAACGCTGAATTCATTGTTAATTAGGGAACCTGAGCCACCTGAGCCAGTTTCAGATATACAGTTTCTGACTGTTGCACCACAATCTTCTCATACCCAAGTGTTTTGGATTGCCAAAGCTCAAGGTATTCGTGCAGGCCCTGCTGCTGACCTCTGAATCTTCTTTTTTTACAAATTCCTAAATAAATAACTATTTGCTGGCTGCGAGATAACGGCCTTATCTGAGATGTAATTAACTATGCTGATTAAATTATTAACTAAGGTTTTTGGTAGTCGTAATGATCGTACACTGCGTCGCATGCGTAAAATTGTTGATGTCATCAATCGCATGGAACCCGAACTTGAAAAATTGTCTGATGAAGAATTGAAGGGTAAAACAGTCGAATTCCGTGCTCGTTTGGAAAAAGGTGAATCGCTGGAAAATTTGTTGCCTGAAGCATTTGCAACAGTACGTGAAGCGAGTAAGCGTGTGTTTGCTATGCGTCATTTTGATGTTCAGCTACTGGGTGGTATGGTTCTGAATGAGCGTTGTATTGCTGAAATGCGTACCGGTGAAGGTAAAACACTCACAGCGACTTTGCCTGCTTATTTGAATGCACTTACTGGACGTGGTGTTCACGTAGTCACTGTGAATGATTATCTGGCACAGCGTGACGCTGAAAATAACCGTCCATTGTTTGAATTTCTGGGGTTGAGCGTGGGTATCAACCTGCCAGGTATGCCCGCACCGGCTAAACGCGAAGCATATGCAGCGGATATTACCTACGGCACAAACAACGAATATGGCTTTGACTATCTTCGTGACAATATGGCATTTAGCCCGGAAGAGCGTGTTCAGCGTAAACTGCATTATGCGCTGGTGGATGAGGTTGACTCCATTCTGATTGACGAAGCGCGTACTCCATTGATTATTTCCGGCCCGGCTGAAGACAGTTCTGAGCTTTATATCAAGGTCAATAAGCTGATCCCTAAACTGATTCGCCAGGAAAAAGAAGATTCAGAGACTTTCCAGGGAGAAGGTCACTTTTCTGTTGATGAGAAGTCCCGTCAGGTTAACTTAACGGAACGCGGTCTGGTTCTGGTTGAGCAATTGTTGGTGGAAGCGAAATTGATGGAGGAAGGTGAATCTCTGTATTCCCCAACTAACATCATGTTGATGCACCATGTTACTGCTGCCCTGCGTGCCCATGTTCTGTTTACCCGTGATGTTGACTACATTGTGAAAGAGGGTGAGGTTATTATTGTCGATGAGCATACTGGCCGTACTATGCAGGGGCGTCGCTGGTCTGATGGGTTGCATCAGGCTGTTGAAGCTAAAGAAGGTGTAGAAATTCAGAATGAAAACCAAACCTTGGCTTCAATTACTTTTCAAAACTATTTCCGCCTGTATGAAAAACTGGCCGGTATGACTGGTACGGCAGATACAGAAGCATTTGAATTCAGCTCCATTTATAAGCTCGATACCATTGTGGTGCCGACAAACCGCCCAATGATCCGCAGTGATTTGCCGGATCTGGTTTATATGACTGAAGCAGAAAAAATTGAAGCTATCATTGAAGATATTCGCGAATGTACCAGTAAGGGACAGCCAGTATTGGTGGGAACGATTTCTATTGAAAAATCTGAGCTGGTTTCCCGTGAGTTGACTAAAGCCGGTATTGAGCACAACGTGCTTAATGCTAAATTCCACGCAATGGAAGCAGATATCATTGCTCAGGCAGGTCAGGCGAGTGCGGTAACTATTGCGACTAACATGGCTGGTCGTGGTACAGATATTGTGCTGGGTGGGAGTTGGCAGGCAGAAATTGCTAAATTGCCGGAACCAACAGAAGTTCAGATTGAAGAGATTAAAGCTGCATGGCAGGAGCGCCATGATATCGTGCTGGCGGCGGGTGGTTTGCACATCATTGGTACCGAGCGTCATGAATCCCGTCGTATCGATAATCAGTTACGTGGGCGTTCTGGCCGTCAGGGAGATGCTGGCTCATCCCGTTTCTATTTGTCAATGGAAGATTCACTGATGCGTATTTTTGCATCTGATCGTGTCACTGGCATGATGCGTAAACTTGGTATGAAACCCGGCGAGGCGATTGAGCATCCGTGGGTAACCAAAGCTATCGCCAATGCTCAACGTAAAGTAGAAAGCCGTAACTTCGATATACGCAAGCAATTGCTGGAATACGATGATGTTGCTAACGATCAGCGTCGTGCTATTTATGCTCAACGCAACGATTTGCTGGATGTCAGTGATGTTAGTGAAACTATTAGCAGTATTCGTGAAGATGTATTTAAAGCAACTATTGATGCTTATATTCCGCCTCAATCTTTGGAAGAGATGTGGGACGTAGAAGGTTTGCAGCAGCGTTTAATAGCTGATTTTGATTTGGAGCTACCGATCAAAGAGTGGCTGGATAAAGAGCCTGATCTACACGAAGAAACTTTACGTGAGCGTATCCTTGAACAGGCTGTTGAAATCTATAAACGTAAAGAAGAGATTGTCAGCACTGAAATGATGCGTAACTTCGAAAAAGGTATTATGTTGCAGACGCTGGATATGTTGTGGAAAGAGCATCTGGCAGCAATGGATTACTTGCGTCAAGGTATCCACCTGCGTGGCTATGCTCAGAAAGATCCAAAACAGGAATATAAACGAGAATCTTTCGCCATGTTTGCAAACATGCTGGAGTCGCTGAAATATGAAGTGATTAGCACATTGAGTAAAGTTCAGGTGAGATTACCGGAAGAAGTTGAGGTTCTGGAGCAGCAACGTCGTGCGGAAGCTGAACGTTTGGCAAGACAACAGCAATTAAGCCACGAAGTGGAAAAAGGTGCTTTGATGTCTGAAACAGAAGCTCTGATTGCCAGTGGTATCCGTAAAGTGGGTCGTAATGATCCTTGTCCTTGTGAGTCGGGTAAAAAGTATAAACATTGTCACGGGCGTTTGCAGTAATGATGAAAAGGCGGGAAACCGCCTTTTTACTGTTAGCTTTAAGCGGGTGACTTTGGATATGAACTTTGATTGTTAGTTGCTTAATAACTGAAACGAATAAATGAAGATGGTAGTAATATGGAAAAGAAACACCTGTATATAGCCGCTGGGATTATTAGAAACTCACGACATGAAATTTTTATTACTCAGCGTCATGCCGATACTCATATGGGCGGTTTTTGGGAATTTCCTGGTGGGAAAGTCGAAAAAGAGGAAACATCTGAACAGGCTTTAGTGCGTGAGTTACAGGAAGAAGTTGGTATTACCGCTACTCATTATGAATTGGTAAAAACGGTTGAACATGATTTTCCTGACAGGCTGATTACCTTGTATTTCTTCTTGGTGGATGGATGGGACAATGAACCTTTCGGCAAAGAAGGACAACGTTCTCGGTGGGTATTACAGACAGATTTAATTGCTGACGAATTCCCACCCGCTAATCGCAGCATTGTGGCATTACTTACTGCTTAAATTGCAAATAGCCGCATTATGATTAACGCGGCTATTTATTATTGTTCCGGTTGTTCACTCCAATCGTCACTATCGGAGTCTTCACTTTGGTTCGGTATCCGTTTATCTTCATTTGCCCACTCGCCTAAATCAATTAATTGGCAGCGTTTACTACAAAATGGGCGGTATGGATTTACTTCTCCCCAAACCACACTTTTACCGCATGTTGGGCACTCAATCGTCAATAATTCAGACATAATCACTCTCCTGATAACTCGTTTGTTATGTTAGCAGCATGCTAGTTCAAATGGTAAATGAATGGGCACGGATCCTTGTTCACTATCCAATGGTAAAAAGCGGATAGCAAAGCGGGTTTTGTGACCGGAAATTTGAGGAAATAATAAAGGTTTTAATGGTAAACGTAATCTCAGTAAATCTGTACCTTCTGCCGTATCCTGATGAAAACCGTTTTTACTGACCTCAGAACGGAAAATAGCAGATTGGCGAATAAGTTCTAAAATACTTTCCAGTGCTTGTTGGAGTGGTAGCAAGCTATCAATCCAGAAGGAAACCATTTTATCTCTTTCTGATTGTGGTAAGTGGAGCCATAAATGCAAAGTGGGTAGATCAAAACCACAACAGCCACTTGGAATGCTGAGGCGCTGGCGCACCATACTGATAATTTTATCTTCTTTAAGGGATTGTCCTAGCCGTGGCGCTTTACTTAATGCAGCAGCCCGATCTTTCAATTTTAATCTGAAACTATTGACGATATTAACATCAACATCAGGTATTTCAGCCCATTGTTTTAATTTTGCCTGTTGGCGTTCTAATTCTTTTAGCAATTCTGAACGGACTTCCCCTCGTTCCAGAACTTCAAGTAGTTCAGCAACTGTGCGGAAAAAGGCGAGGCTGCTTGCCAGTGAGTTTAAGTGGCGTTGGCTGGTGAGTTGGTGTAGGGAAGATTCAATTCGCAACCATGATCGCATTTTTTCATTTAGTGGGTGTTCAAAAATGATTGTAGAAGTTGTGTCACTCATCATGATTATCCTGTCTGGCTGATTCAGCTAATCTTAAATATTGTTGATGTAGTTCGGCAACACGAGGAGCAATTACCTGTACGTTATCATGATTTTGGATAACGTCATCGGCATAAGCCAGTCTTTCACTACGGGATACTTGTGCGGCCAAAATATTTTCGACTTGTTGGTAGCTAATACCATCACGAGTAGCTACCCGGCTGATTTGTACTTCAGGTGAAACGTCAACGACCAGGATCCGATCTGCCAGATGCCCTGCATTATTTTCGACTAATAATGGAATAACCCAAATAACATAAGGTGCAATTATCTGTTCTAATTGATGTCTGGTTTCTTGATGTATCAGAGGATGGAGAAGTTGATTAACCCACTGTTTTTCTTGTTCATTCGCGAAAACTTTCTGGCGCAACAGTGCCCGGTTAAGGCTACCATCTGGCATCAATATGTCATGACCAAAGTGTTCTGTAATGGCTTGTAAAGCAGGTGTTCCAGGAGCAACGACTTCTCTGGCAATAATATCTGCATCAACAAGAGGAACACCGAGAGCGGCGAAAGCGTTGGCGATAGTAGTCTTACCGCTGCCAATCCCACCTGTGAGTGCAATAATATAAGTCATCCTATCCCTTCATATTACTTGATAGTATTTCAGGATTGTAACCGAAAGGGGGCAGATGACCTAGAGGCAAAACCAGAGAATCGTTTTTATTTCAAGTGAGTACCGTACCCAGCTGAAAAATAGGTAAATACATTGCGAGCAATAGTATGCCGACAATAGCGGCTATTATGACTATAAGTATTGGTTCTAGTAACTGAGTCATATTATCAGAAATTTCCAATGCTTGTTGTTGGTACCAGTTGGCGAGATTTCCCAATAACAGTTCCAGATTACCAGACTCTTCGCCAACACTGACAAATTGTTGACACAGTGCAGGAAAACAAGATTGTTGCTTCAGTGTTTCGCTCATTGGTATCCCTTGATTAATTTGGACTCGCAAGAATTTAGTTGCTTTTAAAAAGACCGGGTGATTTATTGATGCAATAGCACTGTCTAACCCTGCGGTGAGTGTCAGGCCGGCTTTTTGTGTCATAAATAAAATATGAAAAAGTTGCCCTAGTTGCTGACAACTAATTAATTTTGCAATAACGGGTAAATGTAATATCAGATTTTTCTCACGGACAATCCATATTGTATAGCGTTGGCGTAATTGCAGATAAAATAGGAATAGTGATATTAACCCAATAGCGCTATAGACACCATATTGGATCAGCCAATTGGAAACCATTAGTAAAGTGCGGGTTAACAGAGGAAGCTGTGCGTCAAATGAATGATAAATATGTTCAAATTCAGGTAAGACAAAAATCAGCATTAATAAAATAATGTTGATGGCAACAACAGTAATAATCAGAGGATAGCGTAGTGCTTTTGTTATTTTTTTCTGTAATGTGTCTTGTTGTTCCTGTTGTTTAACCAATAATTGACAGCAGATTTCTAATTGCCCTGTTAATTCTCCAACAGCAATGAGTTGGCAAAATAAAGGTGGAAAGAGAAATGGGTAATTTTTTAATGAGGCGGAGAGCGATTCTCCGCGGGTAATTTTCTTACTAATATCTGACAATACACAATGCCATAATGGATTGTCACATTCACGAATAAGAATATTCAGGCAATTCAGCAATGGCATTCCTGATGATAATAGTGTTGACAATTGACGAATAAAGTTCAGACGGTAGGCAATCTGTTGTTGGTGATAAAATATCCATTTATCACATTTTATATTATAAGGTTGCAATCCAGCATGGATAAGTTGCTGATATAAAACTTTCCGGTTATCACATAGTGATTTACCTTTTGATATTTCGCCTTTGTTGTTAACTGCTTGCCAATTATAAAGATAATGAATTTTCATTACGCTTCCTGCCCTGTGACCTGATAAATTTCTTCCAGTGTAGTAATCCCTTGTTCTACTAATAAAATACCGGATGAAAGTAAGGTGTCTTTTCTTTGAGCCATAATAATCTTTTGTATATTTTTTGGATTGTTTTCTGATAATGCTTGTTGAATTTCATGTGTTATTTCCAAAAATTCATAAATAGCCGTTCGGCCATAGTAGCCAGAAAAACAATATTCGCAACCGACGGCTAGCCATTGCTTGATAAATAAAGAATTATTTCCGATGTTAATGATCGTTTCTTCTCTTTGTTGATTGCGGCAATGAAGACATAATTTTCTGACAAGCCGTTGGGCAATAATTAATTTGATACAAGACGCTGCCATATAACCTGAAATACCCAGATTTTGTAGGCGGGATAATGTATCTACAGTAGAATTAGTATGTAGTGTAGAAAGCACTAAATGGCCTGTTTGTGCTGCTTTTACTGAAATTTCGGCTGTTTCGCTGTCACGTATTTCTCCTACCATAATGATATCTGGATCTTGTCGTAATAATGCCCGTAATACTTTGGCAAAATCGAGTTCAATTTTACTGTTCGTTTGTGTCTGATTAATGCCGTTAAGTGGGATTTCAACTGGGTCCTCTACACTGCAAATATTCTTTTTATTCTGATTCAGATATTGTAAGCAGCTATATAAAGTCACTGTTTTTCCACTGCCTGTTGGGCCGGTAACTAAAATCATTCCTTGTGGTAATGCTAATTTTTGTCGGAGCTGATTTAATAATTGATCAGGAATATCTAATTGATCCAGTGACAGTTGCTGCATGGTATTTAATATCCTGAGCACAACTTTTTCTCCGTGTATTGTTGGCAGAGTAGCCATACGGATAGCGTAGTTGTGCCGTGCGTCATACCAATCAAATTGTCCATCCTGAGGTAGTCGTTTTTCAGCAATATTCAATTTTGCCATTATTTTAAGACGTGCGGCAATACTTGCATTCATTTGAGGGGATGGAGAGGACAAGGGATGTAATGCGCCATCAACCCGGATACGAATCCGATAACCTTGCTGGAATGGTTCAAAATGAATATCAGATGCACGCCGCTGAATTGCGGTTAATAAGGTTTGATTAATAAGTTGAATGACGGGTGCATCATTCTCATCTGCATTGATATCAGTTGTGAGGGGCAATAAAGATGCTTCTTCCTTGGGTAAATGACTGAGTGAAATATTTTGATGTAATACTGATTCGATCCTTGCCAGCGGCCAAATTTCTACATTGACGATACGTCCGGAAATAAAGCGTAATGCTGATAATAAATCATCATTAGGTAATTCGCTGCTGGCAATTGTTATCGTATTATCATCTTTTTTTATCACAACAGTTTGATGACGTTGACAAATATCATGAATTTCTCTTTCCATCAATGTATTTTCTGTTTCCGAAGGTGAGTTCATTATTGTTTCCTGCGTAAATATATGTTCATAAGGATGATGAATTAAAACTTGAATACTTCCTGACACCTATTCTTTAATGATACACTTGCTGACTCACATTTATTAATCCATTTGATCGTACCTATTTGTATATTTTGTGTCGGACTCAAAATAACCCTGAGGTCTTTTAGGCTTTGCTGACCATTAATGGTGATTTCTCCATCTTTAACTGAAATGCTTCCGATATATCTGCTATTATGGTTACTGGGAATTGATACTGATCCTGAATTGCAGCCTTTAAAATCTTCAGTTTCAAAACTGCAAAGTTCTATACCTGATTTGTAAGGTACAATGGCTTGTAACATATCTGTTAAGGCGGCTTTCTGAATATATCCCTGATAACTGGGAATACCAATAGCACTTAATATGGAAATAATGGCAATAGCAACCATAATTTCCATTAATGTGAATCCTTGTTGTTGGCTCATATTTTTCTCCATGTTGTTGTATTACGACATAAATAATGAAGGAAAAGGAAAAAAATAAAATAGGATATGTAGAGGTTATGGAATTGGCTCGAAAGAAGATTTTTAGATTGCAATGTTTTCAGAAATATTTACGGTGGTGTTCGCAAATTTGTTAGCTATGAATTGCTGATTTACACCACCATCAATATTATTGTTGATGTTTACTGAAAGCGCATGGATAGATCTAATGCTTTGATATGTTTGGTTAATGCTCCAACGGAAATGAAGTTAATGCCTGTTTCGGCATAGCTGCGCAGGGTATCCAAGGTTATATTACCTGATACTTCTAAAGCGGCTTTACCTGATGTGATGGCGACGGCTTCTTTCATCATTGGAATAGTAAAATTATCTAACATAATAATATCAACATTGGCTTTCAGTGCCAGAATCAGCTCATCTAAGGTTTCGACTTCGACTTCAACAAGGACATTAGGGTGAGAATAACGGGCTTTATCTACTGCCTGTTTAATCGAACCGTTGGCAATAATGTGGTTCTCTTTAATAAGGAAAGCATCAAATAACCCAAGACGGTGATTATTGCCTCCGCCGCAAAGTACCGCATACTTTAGGGCTGTGCGTAATCCAGGCAGTGTCTTGCGGGTATCAAGTAACTGGGTTTTTAAACCGGCAAGAAGGCGGACATAATGACTGACTTCTGTTGCAACACCAGAGAGAGTTTGAATAAAGTTAAGGGCGGTGCGTTCACCGGTCAGCAATACAGGTGCAGGGCCTCGTAATACACAGAGTTTTTGGTTGGCTGTCATTGCATCACTGTCTTTTACCAACCATTCAATGGAAGTTTGGTCACCTAATTGCGTGAAAACTTCATTCAGCCATTGTTGCCCACAGAAAATACCCTCTTCCCGGGTAATAATTATTGCTGTAGCTTGTTTATCTGCCGGAATTAACTGACCGGTAATATCAGAAGTGAAATCTGTGCTGCCACCCAGATCTTCTTTTAGTGCGAGGGTTACACTGGCGGGAATGTCGTTCTGTAAGCGTTCCATCAAAACAGCACGACGCTGATCTGCACTGTAATTTTGTTTTGTCATTAAAAAGCTCCGGAAGTGATAACAATATTGGTAGCATTAACATGCTACCCTGTTGTGCAGTGAACAACTACTATCTTGGTTTTGTCATCAGATTGAAGGAGTAAAAAACGTGGTGGCATACTGGCGTGTTCTGTATGGGGTACGGAAAAATGCAATGACTTCTCCATTGGGATAAAACTGGAGGGGCAGATAGTCAACCATTTACTGATAAGCAATATGAAAACCTTGGTGTATTGACATAATGGTTTATGCAGAAATATCCGGATATAAAAGGGCACATCACGGGTCATAATGATATTGTTCTAGGGAGAAAAACAGATCCGGGGCCTTATTTCGATTGGACACATTATCAGCAATTGTTGCAGGAGTAGTAAAGAATGACCCTCTTTATACTGTTGTTAGTGTTGGCGTGGGAACGAGTGTTTAAAATGGGTGAACATTGGCAATTGGATCATCGCCTTGAGCCATTTTTTATCAATATGCAGTCTTTTTCACTACGCAAAAGCCTATTGATGACGTTAATAGTCATGCTAATTACCTGGCTACTGGTTGAAATGCTTGATGATTTTATCTTTGGGATCTTTGAGCTGATTTTATGGGTGTTGATTTGTTTGCTGTGCATAGGTGCGGGGCGCTTACGGCATGATTATCGTGAATATTTTCGTATTGTTCATCAGGGGGACAGGGAGCAGTTAAGAGAACATCTCGCTCGTCTCGCCATCGTTCATGGTTTACCCTCTGATGCCAGTAAAGAAAATGAGTTACGGGAGATGCAAAATGCGCTTTTATGGATAAATTTTCGTTATTACCTGGCCCCGATTTTTTGGTTGATTGTGGCGGGTCAATTAGGGCTGGTTGCTTTGATGGGATATTGTTTCTTAAGATCTTATCAGGGGTGGTTGGCGCAATATGGTACGCCACTTCAGCGTGCGCAATCTGGTGTTGATAGTCTGTTGAACTGGCTGGACTGGATCCCTGCTCGTCTGGCTGGAATTGCTTATGCCTTATTAGGGCATGGTGAGCGGGCTTTACCGGCGTGGGTTGCCTCTCTTAGCGATTTGAGAACGTCACAATATAAGGTGGTATGCCAACTTGCTCAGTTTTCATTAAGCCGCGAACCCCATCTTGACTCAATTTTAACGCCTGTTGCAGCGGTAACACTGGCGAAAAAGGTGACTTTTTCTATCATTGTCGTTGTTGCCTTTCTGACAATTTATGGCGCATTGGTTTGATTTGTTTGTAGTCTTAATCGCTGAATTATCTATAAAAGGAGCGGTGTAAATAGCTCCTTTTTTCTTTTCTATCAATAAATTAATTATACCTGGCAACTATAACTACGGTGATTTATACATCATTACAGGCCCCGTTCTGTTTATTTAATGATAAAAACTTATTGTAATACGATAAGTTTTCAAGTACTTTACCAAAAGTTTAGTTAAACATGTAAATGGAATGACACATTATGTGCGGTAAACAGGAGTTTGTGACTAACCCCAGAATCAGGCTTCTTAGCTTTCTGGCTATTATTATTGCTTCTGTGATGGCGGTTGCTGATATAGGCTTCCATATTGTTTCCTGGTCATTATGGGGTGATACCACTCGTCAGGCTGTTCTTCAGGCGTACAGTGATCTTATGCCCGCATTGACTGAAAAGGGATTTAAGCAATCTTTGTTAAGTCAGGTGCTTTACATATCGTTGGATACAATACCTCGTGTCATATCAACTGCTTCCTATGTCTTAATCGGAATTTTGTTTTTTCGATTTGCTAAAGGTGAAATATGGAGTGACCGTAATATTTCCGGTTCATTTATTATTGGTTTCTTGATGATTCTGGAGCAGTTTCTTTATCCAGTGATTAATACATTACAAGGAATGGCTTTATCTGTGGATTTAGGAAAAGGGCAACGCGTATTTAGTTTCTCGCTTGGCGTTAATTCAGAGTCTTTGTTTATTATTATGTTTGGTGTATTCCTTCTGATATTTAGCTTAATTATGCGTGAATCAAAGAAAATAAGCGATGAACAGCGTTATTTTATCTGAGAATCTCCATGAGTATTATAATAAGATTGGATGTGCTCTTAGCTAAAAGGAAAGTGAAGTCTAAAGAGCTGGCGGCAATTATCGGTATTACTGAGCAAAATTTATCATTGCTGAAAAATGGGAAGATAAAAGGTATCCGTATTGATACGCTGGAAAAAATTTGTAAATATTTACAATGCCAGCCTGGGGATATATTGGAGTATGTGGAAGATGAAGAGGATAACAGCTAATTAACTCACTGTGGGTCTTTTTGTATCTTGTAAGATGGAACTTAACATTAATTAATTTTAAATGCATGAAAATATCACTTATTTCATGTTTATTATCTGGATTGTTATTCCTAAGTGTTCATGGAACACCAATAAAGATAATTTCTTCCAATAATGAAGGGATATTTTACTCTATGGAAAAATATTGTTCTGATATCCCTTGGAATGCTAGAAAGATAAAATGCATATGTAGATATTACTTACTCGATCGTAAGAAATGATCTCTCTTTTTATATGGTTTTATTTGAGTTAAATTCTTATAATATATATGGCAATTTAAGGGTGTTAAGAGTGAATAAATTTCTCATTACTTTATTATCAATATTTGTGACTACGGGATGTTCCACTCCACAGTTTAATGGCGGCTATATTTCAACCTGTGGTTATTTTGAATGTAATGTTAAAGATATAACTTCGGGTACTGAAGTCAAAGTAAATACTAGGCATTCTACGCCTAATTTTGATAAAAACACATCAATCCAAGATAGGCAAATTATACAGTCTGGTGGAAAGCCATCTTTTGAAAAAGAGAGTTACAGTATTGGGGGAACTTTTAACTTCTAATTTAATTTCTCTGATTATTTTCTTTAGTTTTATTTAAGGCGTTTTTTATGAATTCTATAAAAAAAATAACCATTATTCCTTTAATTATATTATTTACTTTATTAACCGGTTGTACATCTTGGGAAAAACCAGGAGCAACTCAGTTTGAGAGGGACAGGGACTACGCAGAATGTAAGGAACTGGGTTATGCTCGTTTTGCACCGGATTGGACCAGTAAAGTTGTTCATTCTTATGAGACAAAATATTTTCCCTGCGAAGACAGTGACAAGAAAAAAGACAAATCCTGTGGGCATTACATTACTGTGCCAAAAGCTGAAGTTGAGCGTTGGGATAAGAATGAATCTGCAAGGCGTTGGGTAATTTCTTCCTGTATGCATAAAAAAGGGTGGCATGAAGAAACACGTTACTGGTTTTAATATTGTACGCTTTTCCCATCAGCAGGAGTTATCTAGGACTATTGCTGGTGGTTCCTCACATATTTTGCAAATATTCCTTTCTAATCACAGCTTTTAACCATTCTGTTTTGCTGATTTGAGCTACATTTATAGTCTAATGGAATAGTCGTTGTGTTTAAAATCAACAAGTGATGATTTTGTATCTATATTTTTTAAATAAATATTCAATTATCTCCTGGCTGTAACGATTCATTATATCTATTTATACGTTTCAAAAGGTTAGGTTAAAATATCATTGTAGAAGATTTATTAGCCTATTAGTTATCAATTTTTGCTAATTTTTAAAAAAAATTGTTAAAATTTGCAAGTTTTTATGATTTAGCTCAAGGTCTTTATGGACAGCTGGTGAATACTTTGTTACTTTTATGGCCCTGTAGTTTAAATTGGTATTACCAATTGACTCTGGTAGAGACCGAAGCAATGTTTATCCATTAACTGGCTTACAGTAAATATGGCTTATAGCAAAATCCGCCAATCAAAATTATCAGATGTTATTGAGCAGCGTCTCGAGCATCTCATCCTTGAAGGATCTTTACGTCCGGGGGAGAAATTGCTGCCTGAACGTGAGTTGGCGAAACAGTTTGATGTGTCACGCCCTTCACTGCGCGAAGCTATTCAACGGTTAGAATCCAAAGGTTTTCTCTTTCGCCGTCAGGGTGGGGGAACATTTGTCCAGAGTAACCTATGGCAAAGTTTCAGTGATCCCTTGGCACAACTGCTGGCTGGTCATCCTGAATCTCAGTTTGATCTCCTTGAAACCCGCCATGCTTTGGAAGGCATCGCAGCCTATTACGCGGCATTGCGTGGAACTGACGAAGATTTTGAACGCATTCGGGAACATCACCTGATTATTCAACAAGCACAGCAAAGTGGTGATGTTAATGCTGAGTCCGATGCGGTTCTGCAATATCAGCTCGTTGTTACCGAAGCGGCACATAATATGGTTCTCCTTCACTTATTGCGCTGCATGGCACCTATGCTGGAACACAATATCCGGCAGAATTTTGAGTTTCTGTATACCCGTCGGGAAACGCTGACAGCCGTCAGCGATCATCGAGCGAAAATTTTTGAAGCTATTATGGCAAGGCAACCAGAGAAAGCCCGTGAGGCTTCCCACCGCCATTTAGCCTTTATTGAAGATGTTTTATTGGATCTCAGCCGTGAGCATACCCGCCGAGAGCGATCATTGCGGCATCTCCAACAACATCCAGAATAAAATTAGCTGTGCAGATCCTGAAATTTGCTGCGTCTGCATAGCTAGTCGAGTCCCTTTACTGAGGGCGCTAGCGGCAACAACAGTGAGGGCCTATCTTCCAGTCATGACCGGCTGAACGTCAAAAGGTATGACGGGAAGATAGGCTCCAAGACAATCATTAGAAACAGATAACAGATAAGGAATACACCATGTCAGACATTTTGAAAAATGACGTGGATCCGATCGAAACTCGCGACTGGTTACAGGCGATCGAATCGGTCATCCGTGAAGAGGGTGTTGAGCGTGCCCAGTTCCTGATTGATCAGGTATTAAACGAAGCACGTAAAGGTGGCGTGAATGTTGCAGCAAGTGCTGCTAATCGCGATTATATCAACACCATTGCTGTTGAGGATGAGCCTGCTTACCCTGGCAACCTGGAGCTGGAGCGCCGTATTCGCTCTGCTATTCGCTGGAATGCTGTGATGGCTGTTTTGCGGGCATCTAAAAAAGATCTGGAATTAGGTGGCCATATGGCTTCATTCCAGTCTTCGGCAACCATGTACGAAGTTTGTTTCAACCACTTCTTCCGTGCCCGCAATGAAAATGACGGCGGTGATTTGGTTTATTTCCAAGGCCACATCTCTCCTGGCGTCTACGCGCGTGCTTTCCTTGAAGGCCGTCTGACTGAAGAGCAGATGAATAATTTCCGTCAGGAAATTCATGGTAACGGTTTGTCTTCTTATCCGCATCCGAAATTGATGCCTGAATTCTGGCAATTCCCAACGGTTTCAATGGGATTGGGGCCAATTGGCGCTATCTATCAGGCTAAGTTCCTGAAATATCTGGAACACCGTGGTTTGAAAGACACCTCCAAGCAAACCGTTTACGCATTTCTGGGTGACGGTGAAATGGATGAGCCGGAATCCAAAGGTGCGATTACTATCGCAACCCGCGAGAAACTGGATAACTTGGTATTTGTTATCAACTGTAACCTGCAACGCTTGGATGGCCCGGTTACGGGTAATGGCAAAATTGTTAACGAGCTGGAAGGTATCTTCAACGGCGCGGGCTGGCAGGTTCTTAAAGTTCTTTGGGGTGAACGTTGGGACGAATTGCTGCGTAAAGATACCAGCGGCAAACTGATCCAACTGATGAACGAAACTCTGGACGGCGATTACCAGACGTTCAAATCCAAAGATGGCGCTTATGTCCGTGAGCATTTCTTCGGCCGTTACCCAGAAACGACAGAATTAGTCAAAGACATGACTGATGATCAGATTTGGGCGCTGAACCGTGGTGGTCATGATCCTAAGAAAGTATTTGCTGCCTTGAAAAAAGCGCAGGAAACCACTGGAAAACCAACCGTTATCCTGTCTCAGACCATCAAAGGTTACGGTATGGGTGATACGGCTGAAGGCAAAAACATTGCTCATCAGGTTAAGAAGATGAATATGGAAGGCGTTCGCCATTTCCGTGATCGTTTCAATGTTCCTGTTGCTGATGAGCAAATCGAAAATCTGCCATATGTGACTTTCGATAAAGACTCTGAAGAGTACAAATACCTGCATGAACGTCGTGCAGCGCTTGGTGGTTATTTGCCAAGCCGTCGTACTCATTTTGAAGAAAAGCTGGAACTGCCAACGCTGGCAGATTTTGGTGCATTGCTGGAAGAACAAAACAAAGAGATTTCTACCACTATCGCTTTTGTTCGTGCACTGAATGTGATGTTGAAGAATAAGTCAATCAAAGATCGTCTGGTTCCAATCATTGCCGACGAAGCGCGTACTTTCGGTATGGAAGGTCTGTTCCGTCAGATTGGTATCTACAGCGCTAATGGTCAGCAGTATACTCCTCAGGACCGTGAGCAGGTTGCTTACTATAAAGAAGACGCGAAAGGTCAGATCCTGCAAGAAGGGATTAATGAGCTGGGTGCCGGTTCATCATGGTTGGCGGCGGCGACTTCTTACAGCACCAACAACCTGCCAATGATTCCGTTCTACATCTACTACTCTATGTTCGGGTTCCAGCGTATTGGCGACCTATGCTGGGCAGCAGGTGACCAACAGGCTCGTGGCTTCCTGATCGGCGGTACTTCAGGCCGTACAACCTTGAACGGTGAAGGTCTGCAACATGAAGATGGCCACAGCCACATTCAGTCTCTGACTATCCCTAACTGTATCTCTTACGATCCGGCATTTGCTTATGAAGTTGCTGTGATTATGCATGATGGTTTGGAGCGTATGTATGGTGAGAAACAAGAGAACATTTACTACTACATCACCACGCTGAACGAAAACTACCACATGCCGGCAATGCCACAAGGTGCAGAAGAGGGTATCCGTAAAGGTATCTATAAACTGGAAAGCCTGGAAGGTAGCAAAGGTAGAGTTCAGTTGTTAGGTTCTGGTTCTATCCTGCGTCATGTTCGTGAAGCGGCGCAGATTCTGGCTAACGATTATGGTGTGGGTTCTGACGTATATAGCGTCACTTCATTCACTGAACTGGCGCGTGATGGTCAGGATTGTGAACGTTGGAATATGTTGCATCCAACAGAAACGCCACGCGTACCTTATGTTGCTCAGATTATGCATGAAGCACCAGCAGTGGCTTCTACTGATTACATGAAACTGTTCGCAGAACAAATTCGTAACTTCATCCCTGCAAGCGAATTCCGTGTATTGGGTACTGACGGTTTTGGTCGTTCCGATAGCCGTGAAAACCTACGTCATCATTTTGAAGTTGATGCTTCCTACGTGGTCATTGCTGCTCTGGGTGAGCTGGCTAAACGTGGTGAAATTGATGTGAATGTTGTGGAAGAAGCAATCAAGAAATACAACATTAATCCAGCGAAAGTTAACCCGCGTTTGGCATAAGAGGTAAAGATCAATGACTATCAAAATCAACGTACCAGATATCGGTGCAGATGAAGTTGAAGTCACCGAAATCATGGTGAAAGTTGGCGATACAGTGGAAGCTGAACAATCGCTGATCACGGTAGAAGGTGATAAGGCTTCGATGGAAGTTCCATCCCCTCAGGCGGGTGTTGTTAAAGAAATCATCGTTGCGGTTGGCGATAAAGTTGAAACCGGCAAGTTGATGATGATTTTTGCTTCCGCAGAGGGTGCTGTAGAAGCCGCACCTGCTGAAGGATCAGCGGCGATACCATTATCTTCTCGTATGGCAGAACCAGAACCGGTGGTTTCCGTAGCCAAAGATGTTCATGTACCCGATATCGGCGGTGATGAAGTTGAAGTTACCGAAGTGATGGTCAAAGAAGGCGATGCGGTTACAGCAGAACAGTCACTGATCACCGTAGAAGGCGATAAAGCCTCTATGGAAGTACCGGCACCGTTTGCCGGTACGGTTAAAGAGATTAAAATTAAAGCCGGTGATAAAGTGAAAACCGGCTCTATGATCATGGTATTCGAAGTCGTGGGGGCTGTGCCTACTCCTGCGGCCTCTGCTCCAGCTCCAGCGGTTGAATCTGAGAAAGCGGTTCCTGTTCTGGAGAGCAGAAGCTTCGTAGAAGAAGATAAAAACGATTTCATTGAAAATAGTGCTTATGTTCATGCAACACCGGTGATCCGTCGTCTGGCACGTGAATTCGGTGTTAACCTGGCTAAAGTGAAAGGTTCTGGTCGTAAAAGCCGTATTCTGCGTGAAGATATTCAGTCTTACGTGAAAGACGCGATTAAACGTGCTGAATCTGCACCTGCGTCAGCAGGTGGCGGTCTGCCGGGGATGTTGCCTTGGCCGAAAGTGGATTTCAGTAAATTTGGTGAAATTGAAGAAGTTGAACTGGGTCGTATCCAGAAAATTTCGGGTGCTAACCTGAGCCGTAACTGGATGATGATCCCGCATGTTACACAGTTCGATGAAACGGATATCACTGAAGTTGAAAACTTCCGTAAACAGCAGAATCAGGAAGCTGAGAAGAAACAGCTTGGCGTGAAGATCACCCCACTGGTGTTCATCATGAAAGCGGTTGCAAAAGCGATGGAAGAGATGCCGCGTTTTAACAGCTCTATCTCGGCAGATGGTCAGAAACTGACGCTGAAAAAATACATCAACATTGGTGTGGCAGTTGACACTCCTAATGGTTTGGTGGTTCCGGTGTTCCGTGACGTCAATAAGAAAGGTATCATCGACTTATCCCGCGAGCTGACAGCGATGTCTAAGAAAGCCCGCGCTGGTAAACTGACTGCATCTGATATGCAGGGTGGATGCTTTACTATTTCAAGCCTGGGCGGTATCGGTGGCACAGCATTTACGCCAATCGTTAACGCACCGGAAGTGGCTATTTTGGGCGTATCCCGTTCATCCATGAAGCCGGTCTGGAATGGTAAAGAGTTTGTACCACGCCTGATGTTGCCTATGTCACTCTCCTTCGATCACCGTGTGATCGATGGTGCTGATGGTGCACGTTTCATTACATTTATTAATCATGCAATGAGCGATATCCGCCGTCTGGTGATGTAATCTCAAAGGCTGGCCATGTGCCAGCCTGATTGTTATTGCTGTGGCAGGGAAACCGCTTGCATCTGGTTGGTTTGTTGCGAGTTCTGTCACGTTAACGCACTTTTCAGGTTATTAACAATTCTGTAAACTGCTCGCGGTGTGTAAGTCCCGGTGGAATATATCGTTTTTGGCGTCTGACCCGCCGGACAAACAATTAAGAGGTCATGATGAGTACTGAAATTAAAACCCAGGTTGTGGTACTTGGGGCAGGTCCAGCAGGGTATTCTGCTGCTTTTCGTTGCGCGGATTTAGGCTTGGAAACTGTCCTGGTGGAACGTTACTCTACCTTAGGTGGTGTTTGTCTTAACGTTGGTTGTATCCCTTCTAAAGCATTACTTCATGTAGCAAAAGTTATTGAAGAAGCTAAAGCTCTGGCCGCTCACGGCATCGTTTTTGGTGAACCAAAAACTGACATCGAAAAAGTCCGTGTCTGGAAAGAAAAAGTTATCAATCAGCTGACCGGTGGTCTGGCTGGTATGGCTAAAGGCCGCAAAGTTAAAGTTGTTAATGGTGTTGGTAAATTTACCGGTGCTAATACGCTAGTTGTTGAAGGTGAAGGTGGCGCAACAACGATTAATTTTGATAATGCTATTATTGCCGCGGGTTCCCGTCCTATCCAATTACCATTCATCCCTCATGATGACCCTCGTGTATGGGATTCTACAGATGCACTGGCGCTGACAACGGTTCCAGGGCGTCTGCTGGTGATGGGCGGCGGTATTATCGGTCTGGAAATGGGAACGGTTTACCACGCTCTGGGTTCTCAGATTGATGTCGTTGAAATGTTGGATCAGGTGATTCCTGCGGCTGACAAAGATGTCGTGAAAGTATTCACCAAGCGCATTAGTAAGCAATTTAACCTGATGCTGGAAACGAAAGTGACCGTAGTCGAAGCCAAAGAAGATGGTATCTACGTCACGATGGAAGGTAAAAACGCACCGGCAGAACCACAGCGTTATGACGCCGTTCTGGTTGCTATCGGTCGTGTACCTAACGGTAAAATGATGGATGCGGGTAAAGCGGGAGTTGAAGTTGATGACCGTGGTTTTATCCATGTTGATAAGCAAATGCGTACCAATGTACCGCACATTTTTGCTATCGGTGACATCGTTGGTCAACCAATGTTGGCGCATAAAGGTGTTCACGAAGGTCATGTTGCTGCCGAAGTTATCTCCGGTAAGAAACACTACTTCGATCCAAAAGTGATTCCATCCATTGCTTATACTGAACCAGAAGTTGCATGGGTTGGCCTGACTGAGAAAGAAGCGAAAGAGCAAGGTATCAGCTATGAAACGGCAACCTTCCCATGGGCAGCTTCTGGCCGCGCGATCGCTTCTGATTGTGCTGACGGTATGACCAAACTGATTTTTGATAAAGAAAGTAACCGTATTATCGGTGGCGCCATTGTAGGTACTAACGGTGGTGAACTGCTGGGTGAAATCGGTCTGGCAATTGAAATGGGTTGTGATGCAGAGGATATCGCATTGACTATCCATGCACACCCAACGCTGCATGAATCTGTCGGTCTGGCGGCTGAAATCTTTGAAGGTAGCATTACTGACTTGCCAAATGCTAAGGCAAAGAAAAAGAAATAATTTCTTAAATCGCCTGATGTAATTTGACGAAGCGGCTTTCATTTATGGAAGCCGTTTTTTATATCTGGTATTACCTGTTCAAAAAATTTATCCATAAAAAGTATGGTTCTTGTGGATGCGGCTGGTGAAAATCAGCGGAATAATCTGTTTTAACCGCTTTATCTACTATGTATTCAGAATTTTACTATCAGTTAATGTTACTTTTATGTGAACGAATTAACATCGCATTCAAATTTTGGTATGCTGGGTGCCCGAAGCTCGGCGTAACTTAACTTGAACTGATTAGGTTATGCTGGCAATCCTCTGACCTGGCACCCGGAACCATAACTAACAGCCTGTCCCAGTGGGCGTTGCGTTATTGTTGCGAAAACACAATAGCCTGATGATACAGGTTCTAAGGCGGGTGCAGACAGCCGGGTAGATAAATGACAATGAGAGCGAGGAGAAAGTCGTGCTAGAAGAATACCGCAAGCACGTGGCCGAGCGTGCAGTCCACGGCGTCGTCCCTAAGCCACTGGACGCGGCGCAAGCGGCGGCGCTGGTTGAGTTACTGAAGAGCCCACCCAAAGGTGAAGAAGATTTCCTATTAGATCTATTGATTAACCGTATTCCCCCTGGTGTTGATGAAGCAGCATATGTAAAAGCCGGTTTTCTTGCCGCCGTTGTAAAAGGTGAAACTATTTCACCGCTAATCGCGCCAGAAAAAGCGATTGAACTGCTTGGAACTATGCAGGGTGGTTATAATATTCATCCCTTGATTGATGCTCTGGATAATGAAAAGCTGGCTCCTATTGCCGCTGAAGCGCTCTCTCATACTTTGTTGATGTTTGATAACTTCTATGATGTAGAAGAAAAAGCGAAAGCCGGTAATCCACAAGCCAAACAAATTATGCACTCTTGGGCGGATGCACAGTGGTATCTGGAACGCCCTGAATTGGCAGAAAAAATCACAGTTACTGTATTTAAAGTGACTGGTGAAACAAACACTGACGACTTATCGCCTGCACAGGATGCATGGTCACGTCCTGATATTCCATTGCATGCTCTGGCTATGCTGAAAAACGCCCGTGAAGGTATAGAACCTGATCAAGCTGGCATGGTTGGCCCAATCAAACAGATTGAAAAGCTGAATAAGAAAGGCCACCCGTTGGCTTATGTCGGCGATGTGGTTGGTACAGGTTCTTCCCGTAAATCAGCCACTAATTCAGTGCTGTGGTTTATGGGCGAAGATATCCCATTTGTGCCAAACAAGCGCGGTGGTGGCGTTGTTTTGGGCGGTAAAATTGCGCCAATCTTCTTCAATACGATGGAAGATGCCGGTGCATTGCCAATCGAAATAGAGGTTACCAAGCTGAATATGGGTGATGTGATTGATATTTACCCGTATAAAGGCGAAGTACGCAATCACGAGACCAATGAGCTGCTGGCTGAATTTGAACTGAAAACCGATGTGTTGCTGGATGAAGTTCGCGCGGGTGGTCGTATTCCACTGATTATTGGTCGTGGTTTAACCAGTAAGGCGCGGGAGTCGCTTGGCTTACCGCAAAGTGATGTATTCCGTCAGGCGAAAGCGGTTGAGAAAAGTAACCGTGGTTTCTCCTTAGCTCAGAAAATGGTTGGCCGGGCATGTGGCACTGTGGGTATTCGTCCGGGTGAATATTGTGAACCTAAAATGACCTCCGTTGGTTCTCAGGATACTACGGGTCCAATGACCCGTGATGAGCTGAAAGACCTGGCATGTCTGGGCTTCTCTGCGGATTTGGTGATGCAGTCATTCTGCCATACGGCTGCTTATCCTAAGCCGGTTGACGTCACTACCCACCATACTCTGCCGGATTTCATCATGAACCGTGGTGGTGTTTCCCTGCGTCCGGGTGACGGTATCATTCACTCATGGCTAAACCGTATGTTGTTGCCTGATACCGTCGGTACGGGGGGGGATTCTCATACCCGTTTCCCGATAGGTATTTCCTTCCCGGCAGGTTCTGGTTTGGTGGCGTTTGCGGCTGCGACTGGCGTGATGCCTCTGGATATGCCTGAATCTGTGTTGATTCGTTTTAAAGGGCAGATGCAGCCCGGTATCACTTTACGTGATTTGGTACATGCAATTCCTTACTATGCGATTCAGCAAGGTCTTCTGACCGTTGAGAAGAAAGGTAAGAAAAATATTTTCTCTGGTCGTATTCTTGAAATCGAAGGTTTGCCAGAGCTGAAAGTTGAGCAGGCATTTGAACTGGCGGATGCTTCTGCGGAACGCTCTGCGGCAGGTTGTACGATTAAACTGGATAAAGCGCCGATTATCGAATACCTGCAATCCAATATTGTATTGCTGAAATGGATGATGGCGGAAGGTTATGGTGACCGCCGTACACTGGAGCGTCGTGTAGCCGGTATGGAAAGCTGGCTGAAAGATCCTCAACTGCTGGAAGCCGATGCTGATGCGGAATACGCCGCAATTATCGAGATTGATCTGGCTGAAATCAAAGAGCCAATTCTGTGTGCGCCGAATGATCCGGATGATGCGCGTTTGCTGTCTGACGTAGCTAACAGCAAAATCGATGAGGTCTTTATCGGTTCTTGCATGACTAACATTGGTCATTTTCGTGCTGCCGGTAAATTATTGGATCAGCATAAAGGCCAATTGCCAACTCGCTTGTGGGTTGCTCCACCAACCAAGATGGATGCGGCTCAGCTCACTGAAGAGGGTTATTACAGTATCTTTGGTAAGAGTGGGGCGCGGATTGAAATACCGGGTTGTTCCCTGTGTATGGGCAACCAGGCACGTGTTGCTGATGGTGTAACGGTGGTTTCTACTTCAACCCGTAACTTCCCAAACCGTTTAGGAACGGGGGCGAACGTCTATCTGGCATCGGCTGAACTGGCTGCGGTGGCTTCTCTGTTGGGACGTCTGCCTACACCGGAAGAATATCAGCAATTTATGGATAAAGTTGATGAGACAGCAGAAGATACCTACCGTTATCTCAACTTTGACCAACTGAATCAATACACTGAAAAAGCGAATGATGTGATTTTCCAAACTGCTGTGTAATTTTGATATATTGTAATACGAATAAATGGGAGGTAAAAACCTCCCATTTCAAATACAGCTTTTAAGAAAAAATTTTTTTGTCTGTCAGTGTGGTTTTAAAGTCTGGAAAAAATGGCAAGCGTATCATGAAAAAACAGGTAAAAACTTTAATCATTAAAGGTAAAAATAAGTGATTAGGGGTTTTTAAAGTCGAGTGAAAAATTCGATACTATACTGGTGTTGGAAGAGAAAACAGCAGAGAAAATGGGTTTTAAATTGATAAAAAGATGACAAAATAACAGTGTTAATCCAATAACAAGAATATGATATTGGAACGTTTATCAAGATTAACTGTATTAAGAAAATTAGTAGAAAAAAGAATAAAGCGTTTATCGGAATTAAAAATTATTAAATAAATAGGCGCTAATCTTAATGCCATTAACATGTCTATTACTGTTTCTGGTCTTAAATCTAAAAAAATAGAATACAGTAAATGGAAAAACGAGAAAGCCATAAAAATAGCATAATAAAAAAAAGATAAAATGGTTAATTTGACAGAGTTTAAACGCTGAAAAAAGGGGGGGGGGGGTTATTCGAAAAGACATAAAGGGACATCTTTATATCATCAGGCTATTTACTGGTTGATTTATGAAGACAAAATAAAGGGGCGTGATTTATGAAACCTCTCAGGATTGCCAGTAAAACAGCGTCAGTAAAGATAAGAAGCGTGTATGATTAACATCCGTTGAACTTAAAACACGATATACCATGATGATTAAACTTAATAAAAAATCGATGCTAAAAGTGGTAAAAAATCGTTAAAACTTTATACCGATTAAAGCCATAAGTTAAAACAGTGATTTTTAATAGCAGTTTAAAGCCTGTTTTATGATAAAACTATCAGTGAAAAATGAGAAAAAAATTAACTCGGTTAATGTTTATGTCTCTGGGGAAGGATAAATATGAATATCAATATCAATCGGTTAATCAGAAGATATACTTTTCAAAAGGAATCGGTTTTAATAACGTTTTCAACCGGAAATAAAGTTTTTTATAAACTAATTAAATAATCGATGATAAAAAACCACAATACCTTAAATACGCCAGATTAAACTTGCTTTACACGGCTTTAACCCGCCTAACTGTTATCACTTTATTGACCTGCTATTCAGAGTTTATAACCGATAATCGGCACGCCTAAGTGTTTTGAGGCATGCCGATAATACTCGTTATGTTGGTGACTGATTAGCAGAGAGTTGTTTCTGCAATACAAACACTTTCTTCAACGAAAAGGTATGTCGTATCATAATGGCACCTGAAAGCATCTTCTTTTCCCAGACAAAATAGAAAATAAGTCGCTGTATTGCAATATTCTTGAATGTATCTCATCAATCAGAGGCAAAACGTTCGATTTTGCTGTTTTTGTTTCCCTGAGATATTATTAATGATAGTACCATTTTCCTGCTTTGCACAAACTGCCATAAACATACAAGGCTTTGAGGCTGAATTCTCTTCTAATGAATGAAAGTTATAGAGGACATCATATCGGGGATACACATTTCGGTCATCCAAGTGCAGAGCCACACTGTTGTGTCAGTATGGAAATCTCCTATTCTAGCCAGTTTGTAGGCTGATTTGGGGCGGAATTGCTGGGGAAATATTAAAATGAAGAAGAACGCACCGGAGATAATGATGGACTACGAATTTTTGCTGGGCGTCACTGGGCAGGTGACTAGCCGGTTCTCAATGGATCACGAAGCTATTGGTCAGTGGTTGAATGAAGAAGTTAAAGGTGACTTGACTGTGCTGGATAAGATCACCACAGCACTGGCTGAAATTAAGGGCAGTGAACGTCAATGGCAACTTGTGGGTCATGAATATACGCTGCTAATGGATGACGAAGAAGTTATGGTTCGTGCTAATCAGCTTGAGTTTGAAACTGATGAGATGGAAGAAGGCATGAGTTATTACGATAATGAGAGTCTGGCTTTTTGTGGTACGAAGGATTTTATTGATATGTTGTCCGATTATCGGGATTTTATTTTGCGAAAAAACTACTGGTAAGCATTTGTATATAGACAGAATAATTTTCTGGCGCGATAGGTTTTTTTCTTACTATCGATACTTGCTATGAAGAATAGCAATTAGGTAATTTTGTTAATTATAGCTAAATAATCAAGGTGGTTTTAATGGAAGATATCAGTCTGTCTGGTGGTATTAATGAGGCTACAAGCTGGTTTATTAATCATCAGGATTTAATCATTCAGTATCTGGTCAATATGGTTGCTGCTGTTCTGATCCTTGTTTTGGGGTTGATGGCAGCGAAATTAATCAGCAAGGGTGTGAAAAGAGTTATGTCGTTGCGTGGCATTGATGTCACTGTGTCAGATTTCCTGGCTGCGATTGTCCGTTATTCGGTAATTGCGTTTACGATTATCGCTGTTTTGGGCAAATTAGGGGTTCAGACAGCGTCGGTGATTGCGGTTATCGGTGCTGCGGGTTTAGCCGTTGGTTTGGCTTTACAGGGCTCTTTGTCCAACTTTGCTGCTGGTGTATTGTTGGTTGCTTTCCGGCCAATCCGGGCCGGTGAATATGTTATCTTGGGCGCAGTTGAGGGCACTGTGGTTCAGGTGCAGATTTTCTCTACAACATTGCGTACAGCCGATGACAAAATTGTTGTTATCCCGAATGGGAAAATTATTGCAGATAATGTTATTAATACCAGCCGTGAACCGAACCGCCGGACGCAAATAATGGTCGGTGTTGCCTATAATGCGGATATTGATGAAGTCAAAAAAGTACTGGGTGATGTTATTGCGGCAGACAGCCGTATTCAGCATGATCGCGGTGTAACAATCCGTTTGCATGAAATGGCACCTTCTTCGCTGAATTTTGTTGTGCGTGTATGGACGATCAATGGTGATGCTTGGGATGTTTATTGGGACTTGATGGAAAACTTTAAACGTACATTGGATAAACACAATATCGGTATTCCTTATCCGCAAATGGATGTTTATTTGCATCAGAATCAGGCTGCGGCTCAAAATAAAATGAGTGGTTAGTCAAATGATAGATTTGGTGATAATCACCCGATTGTGTGAAGAAGTTATAAGCTTTTGCCTGTAAATTCGTACCGCGCCGTGAATGGCGCGGACGATCCAAGCCTATTCCACCAGATTTATTTTATTGACATAAGGTATCAAAATTGTTTTTAACAAAATCATCGTTGATATCTTCTGTCAGCGTTATTTTCTTGTTGTCGGGTAAACAAAGTACAGCAGCTAAAACACTTGAATCGTGTAAATTAATATCGGCAGCAACGGACCCATAGCCTTTTTCACCTTGTATTTTAAGGATAAAGCGTTCACAGCCTTTTTTACATAAGAAAGGTTGATAATTACTGAGCTCTACATCGGTAATATTTGCTGTACCAATATAGTATTCAATTATTTCAGATTGGTTTAATATTTTTTCAACATCATTCCGAAGTAAATAGTAGCTTCTGATAGTGAGTGCAGTAATAATAATGACCGCGAACAACATGAAACCAGTAATTTTTTTCAAAATAACCTCTTCCTCTTATTCTTACAGAATTAATCGATTAATTAATGTCTTAAGTGTGTATTTGCCTAATTTCCTTTGAGTTAACTAAATATTTTTCCTGTCACAGCCGGTTTTTTAGCTGACTATTAAAATTTCTTATGATCGATTAGAAGCATTTATTTCCTCTAATGCGCTATTCTTCTTAATATTCTGAACATTGGAAGGGCAAAGTGAATAATTATTGAGGAGTTTTTTTATGTTATCGACATTTGTGCAGGGTTTTTTTCTCAGTGCTGCAATGATTTTGCCTCTTGGTCCACAAAATGCCTTTGTTATGCAGCAAGGGAGCCGAAGACAATTCCATCTGATGAGTGCAACTTTGTGTGCTATCAGCGATGGTTTTCTGATTGGTGCCGGCGTATTTGGCGGGAGTGCATTGCTTGGGCAGTCAACTTTACTACTGCAATTTGTCACTTGGGGAGGGGTTGCTTTTTTATTGTGGTATGGCTGGAGAGCTTTTCGTGTGGCCCTGCTTGCGAATGCGGCACTCACACAGACTGACAATATCGTGAGGGGTCGCTGGCGGGTAATTGCAATTATCTTTGCTGTCACTTGGTTAAATCCACATGTTTATCTGGATACCCTGGTTATATTGGGCAGTATTGGTGGTCAATTATCTTCAGAACTCAGGCCCTGGTTTACTTTTGGTGCGGCAAGCGCTTCCATTAGCTGGTTTTTTGCTCTGGCATTCCTCGCTGCCTGGTTTTCACCCATACTGAGTAAGCCACGTTCTCAACGAATTATTAATGGATTTATCTGTATTGTCATGTGGTATATCGCCTGGCAACTTGCTAAACAGGGATTGATAATTTCTGGTTAACCTGGACACTTCTTTTGCATACAGTGTGTGTGTTAGTGTTTTATTTATCCCATGAATATTTCGGTTTTTCCGGGGATAAACTCTTTTTGTAACAGATTTTCTACGGAGGTTGTGGTGAAATTAAAATCTTTAGGGCTGGCTGCAATGTTAAGTGCAGGAGGTGTACCTCTCTCTGCGCAGGCAGCTGATTTACCCGTGGTCCCTCATATTGTGACTTCTGGTAATGCGGTAATTAAAGCAGAACCGGATATGGCAACGTTGATGATTAACGTCAATATTTCTGCCAAAGATGCTTCTGGTGCTAAAAAACAGGTTGATGAGCTTGTTGCTAAGTATTTTGATTTTCTAAAAGAGAATGGTATTGAAAAGAAAGATATTAATGCGGCAAATCTGCGTACTCAACCTGACTATGACTATGATAGAGAATCTGACAAGTCTGTGCTGAAAGGTTATCGTGCAATCCGTTCGGTGGAAGTGAAGGTCCATCAGTTGGATCATCTTAATATTCTGCTTGATGGTGCATTAAAAGCTGGCTTGAATGAGATCTCATCCGTTCAGTTTGGTGTGGACGATCCACAAAAATATCGTGAGGAAGCCCGACAGAAAGCCATTCAGAATGCGATTGAGCAGGCTGATGTATTAGCGAAAGGCTTTAACAGTAAATTGGGCCCGATATACAGCATCAATTATCGAGCACCAGATATTTCCTATATGAAATACCACAATAATGATGTCGTGCTGGCGGGAAGTGCTGCTGGTGTGAATGAAACTTACCAACAGGACACCATCAGTTTTAGTGATCAGGTTGATGTTGTGTTTGAGCTAAAACCTTAATCCGTGTCATCTTGTCTTAACATCTGACGCCCAATTTTCAACAGGGCGTCAGTCACTTTTTTCATTGTTCTGCTTTCCGGTGCGAAGCGATGCCAATAGAGCATCCGGCGCTGATATAAACCTGGTGTCAGGTCGAGCAGTTTGCCCTTTTTCAGTTCCTGATCAATTTGTAAATGAGGGATCATACAACAAGTAGAACCCTGTTTTGCCAGTTGCACAAAAGCTTCAGATGAGTTGACGATATGGCATGGAACACTGCCCGGCGATAAATCGAAGTTCTGTTGTAAAAATGCTTGATGCATATCATCCAGATGGTCGAATGCTACTGCGGGTGCTTTCAGTAATGCTGAACGGGTAACCCCATTTGGAAAATATCGGGTAGCAAATTCTGGTGACGCAACAAACAGGTAATCCAGTGCTCCTAGTTTATCCACCAGACAACCAGGTAATGGTTGCGGTTGAATACTGACTGCACCAACGACTTCACCTCTTCTTAATTGCTCTTGAGTACGGGTTTCATCTTCAACCTGAATATTCAGCCGAATCGGTAAATCATCGAGCACAGGGTGCAATGCCGGTAACAGCCAGGTTGCCAGGCTATCGGCGTTAACTGCCAGTGAAAGCAGCAGCGGAGTATCTGTACCCGATTCATCACCTAGCCATTGTTCTTCCAGTAATTCTACTTGATGCAGTAGCGCCAGCAGCTTTTGCCCTTGTTCGGTGGGGCGTGGAGGAACGGTGCGCACTAACAGAGGCTGACCGAACAGATTTTCCAACTGCTTGATACGTTGAGAAACTGCGGACTGAGTGATACAGAGTTTCTGGGCTGCACGTTCGAAACCACGCTCACGGATCACAGCGTCCAAGGCTTGCAGTGTTCGGTAATCAGGGCGTTTCATTACAGAAAGATTCTCCATTGATTGTTTGCATAGCACTATGCCATATTTTTCCGGTGGATGAGGTAAATTATTGTTTATACTAGCTGACAGGCTTTCCTTGTAACTGATATAGGTTGTGAATTGATATGACTCAGGACGAACTGAAAAAAGCAGTAGGTTGGGCAGCGCTCGAATTTGTCACTCCCGGAACGGTTGTCGGTGTGGGAACGGGTTCAACGGCTTCGCATTTTATTGATGCTCTTGGCTCAATTAAAGACCAGATTAAAGGGGCGGTATCCAGCTCTGAGGCTTCTACCGAAAAGTTAAAAAGCTTGGGAATTCCTGTATTCGATTGTAATGAAGTGGATTCTCTTGATATTTATGTTGATGGCGCGGATGAAATCAATGGCAATATGCAGATGATTAAAGGCGGTGGTGCCGCATTGACTCGCGAAAAAATTATTTCTGCAATCGCGAAGAAATTCGTTTGTATTGTTGATTCTTCGAAGAAAGTTGATGTCTTGGGTAAATTCCCTCTACCGGTTGAAGTGATCCCGATGGCTCGTTCATATGTTGCCCGTGAATTGGTTAAATTGGGTGGCTTACCAGAATATCGCCAGAATGTTGTGACTGATAACGGTAATGTGATCTTGGATGTGCATAATTTAGCAATTCTCGATCCTGTTGAGTTAGAGAATAAAATTAATCGTATCGCCGGTGTCGTCACTGTCGGTCTGTTTGCTAACCGTGGTGCGGATGTTGTATTGATGGGAACATTAGATGGTGTGAAAACCATCACCCAATAATATTGCTCACAGAGGGCGGAATCTTTCGCCCTTAAAAATTTTTTACTTTTAATAATCAGTGGAAATTTAGTGATATATCTCATTTATCTGATTATTAGATAATCTAAATTCTGACTTTATTCTTCTCCATATCATTTTATTCCGCACAATAACTATTTTATTAAGACTGATTTGGCAGGAATAGCAATCGTTTGTATTGCCGTGTCTGTTTTTTTTGTTATGTTGAGAGAATGAATCTTAAATGTAATGAAAATTGACGTAACAATAGGCAGGGTAAATGGTTAAGGTATCTCTGGAAAAAGATAAGATTAAATTTTTGCTATTGGAAGGCGTGCATCAGAGCACGGTGGAAAACCTGCGGGGAGCGGGCTATAGCAATATCGAATATCATAAAGGGGCGTTAGATTCCCAGGTATTAAAAGAGGCAATTCGTGATGCCCATTTTGTTGGGATCCGTTCTCGCACACAATTGACAGAAGACATTTTCCAGGCAGCCGAAAAATTGGTTGCTGTGGGTTGCTTCTGTATCGGCACCAACCAGGTTGATCTGAAAGCAGCGGCCAAACGGGGTATCCCCGTCTTTAACGCGCCATTTTCTAATACCCGCTCTGTTGCAGAAATGGTACTTGGTGAGCTGTTGTTACTACTGCGCCGTATTCCTTTAGCGAATGCTAAAGCGCATCGTGGCGTATGGGATAAACAGGCTAAGGGCTGTTATGAAGTGCGTGGTAAAAAACTGGGTATTATCGGTTACGGTCATATTGGTACTCAGCTTGGTATTTTGGCTGAAAGTATCGGTATGGATGTCTACTTCTACGATATTGAGAACAAACTGCCATTAGGTAACACTCATCAGATTCGTCATTTGTCCGAATTACTGAATATGAGTGATGTGGTCAGTTTACACGTACCAGAAACGCCATCAACGAAGAATATGATGGGTACGCAGGAACTGGCATTGATGAAACCGGGTTCTATCCTGATCAATGCTTCACGCGGAACGGTGGTGGATATTCCGGCATTGTGTGATGCTCTGGAAAGTGAACACCTGTCAGGGGCGGCTATAGATGTATTCCCGGTTGAACCCGCGACCAATAATGATCCGTTTGAGTCGCCTTTGCTTAAATTTGATAACGTATTGCTGACTCCACATATCGGTGGTTCTACACAGGAAGCGCAGGAAAACATTGGTTATGAAGTGGCAGGAAAGCTAGCGAAATATTCTGATAATGGTTCTACCTTATCAGCCGTCAACTTCCCGGAAGTTTCTCTTCCTGCTCATGCTGATGATACCAACCGGTTTTTACATATTCATGAAAATCGTCCGGGTATATTGAATAGTATTAACCAGGTGTTTGCTGAACAGGATATTAATATCGCTGCTCAGTACCTGCGTACCAGCGGGGATATGGGATATGTGGTGATTGATATTGTGACTGAGAACCCTGCTCAGGCTGAAATGGTATTGCAGGAACTGAAAGCTTTGCCGGGTACTATTCGTTCTCGCCTGCTTTACTGATTATTTTGCTATGCCGTAAATGGGCGCATTGTGTAAGGTGCCCATTTTTTACTGCCATTGCCAGATTTTTTCGGGAGTGATGATTTCCGGTAATGGGATATCCCACTTGTCTGAAGGTAATGTATCGACTAATTGGCAGTTATGAGCCAAGCCAATTGGATAGAAATTTTTTTGTTGCCATTGGCTCAATGTACGATCGTAAAAGCCACCTCCCATTCCAAGTCGCTGTCCTGTGTGGTCGAAAGCAACCAGCGGGATCATCATGATATCCAGCTCAGATAAGGGTAAGAGCTGCTGAACATCCAGTGGGGGCTCTTCTATATTGAAACGATTTCTGACCAGTTGTGTATTTAGCTGATAGTTTAAAAACAGCAGATGGTGGCGACTGAAAGGGTGCAATACAGGTAAATAGATCTGTTTGTTTTGTTGCCAGAGCTGGTTAATAAGTGGACGGGTATCAAGTTCACCATCAAATGAAAGAAACAGTGCGATTTTATTGGCTTGGTAAATTCTGGGGTGGTTGACAACTTTCTCTGCGGCTTGGTTTGCAAAAAGGGCTTGTTGTTCAGGAGTGAGCTCACGACGTTGCTGGCGTATTTTCTTTCTGATGTTTTGTCTGAGTGATAACAAGTGATCTGATGGCATGGAACCTGGCCGGTTAATGCGAGCAGTGATTAAAATTGGGGTTCTCCAAGATGCCGTTACAGGTAGTAACCCTTGAACCCTTGGTTCAAGGTGAACGCAGCGTCGCATCCATAAGGCTTCTCGGACGGACCGAGCATGCACACCGACTGCGGAGCACTACATTCTATCATGTATGAAATATCGGCTCAGGGGACTTTCCCCGTTCACGAACATCTCAGAGAAATTTATTCAGCGCTTACGCTTACTAAGCAACCTTATAACCTATTGTATGAAACTAAATACAGAAAGCAACTAAATTATAGAGTGATCTACTCACTAATGTATGATTTATCAATAGAATTCATCCATTTGATGCAATAGTACGCTCAGTAATACGACCTTGCTCCACTAATGCTTGTTCTATAGTCTGTTGAAGCATCTTTATTTTTTGTTCCATATTGTAGGCATAGTCACGGGTTTTCACTTTTTCTTGTGCCAGCTCATGACAGATATTCAGTGCCACAATAAAAACCAGTTGTTCAGTATTGGTTACTCTGGTGCGTTCTTTTAAATCTTCTAAACGTTGTTCAAGTTCCACCGCGGCAGCCAGCAATGCTTCTTTCTGCTCTGATGGACAATTGACACGTAATGACCGCCCAAAAATCTGGATATCTACTGGTTGTGCAGACATGACCCCTTCCTGACTTATTACTGCGTCCTGGCTTTCATTCTTGATGACAGGATAAAGCAAGACGCCAATCATTACAGTGCGATACCGACAGACAACTCACGATTAGCGATGGCTGCTGTCTGGTATAGCGACTCCCCTTGGTGGTAGCATAGCATGAACTTACACCGTCAACGATGACCAATACACATGTCTATACAGAATTCATTACCAGATTATCAATCTTTTAACGAAATATTGCATCAGCAGTCAGTAGCGTTGACAGCGGCTGAGATGCATGGGTTGATTAGTGGCTTGCTGTGCGGTGGTAACCGTGATAGTAGTTGGCAAGCTTTAGTTCATGATTTAGCCAATGATGGACTGGCTTTTTCCCATCCATTGGCTCAACAATTGCGTGAATTACGTGAAATTACATTTGAATCATTGGATGACAGTCATTTTTCATTCCATTTATTGTTACCCGATGAGGAAGGTAATGTGTTTGAACGAGCAGATGCCCTGGCTGGATGGGTAAACCATTTTTTGCTGGGATTGGGAGTTGCGCAACCAAAATTCACAGATAAAAAAGAGGTCAGTGAGATTGTGGGTGACTTGCGTAATATTGGTCTGCTTGGCTATGAAGAAGGTGAGGATCAAGAAGAGCTGGCTCAGGCACTGGAAGAGGTTCTTGAGTATGTACGGGTTGCCGCGCAGCTTTGCTATATCGCTTTTACTCAGCCTAAAGTTGTTTCAATTGCAAAAAATGATAAGCCAACATTGCATTAATTGCTGTTTATGGAACTCAAAATAATTAACTAAGTCGCAGGAGAGGGTATGATCAAACAAGAATATTTATCCCGCCGTCAGGCTTTACTGGCAAAAATGGCTCCGGCCAGCGCAGCGATTATTTTTTCTGCCCCACCTGCGCCACGAAATTCGGATAATGAATATCCCTATCGCCAGCACAGCGATTTTCTTTATTTGACTGGATTTAATGAACCAGAAGCTGCGCTGATATTAATCAAAAGTGATGATACGCATAATCATAGTGTTCTTTTTAATCGAACGCGTGACTTGACGGCGGAAATTTGGTTTGGCCGCCGTCTTGGGCAAGAAGCGGCACCGGAAAAACTGGGTATTGACCGGGCTTTGCCTTTTGATGATATCCAGGAAGAGCTTTATCAGTTGTTAAATGGCCTGAATGTGGTTTATCACGCACAGGGTGAATTTGCCTATGCGGATGACATTGTCTTCCATGCGCTGGATACACTAAGAAAAGGTGGCCGCCGTAATCTTTCAGCACCTTTAACGATAACTGACTGGCGTCCTTGGGTACATGAAATGCGGTTATTCAAATCCAAGGCAGAAATTGAAATTATGCGTCGGGCCGGTGAAATTAGCGCACTGGCGCATATGCGTGCGATGAAAATTTGCCGTCCAGGCATGTTTGAATATCAACTGGAAGCTGAAATTCATCATGAATTTACCTATCAGGGTGCGCGTTACCCTTCTTACAACACGATTGTCGGGAGTGGTGAAAACGGTTGTATTCTGCACTACACCGAGAACGAAAGCAGGATGAAAGAGGGTGACCTGGTGTTGATTGATGCAGGTTGTGAATATCTGGGGTATGCCGGAGATATCACTCGTACTTTCCCGGTGAATGGCAAGTTTACCCGTGCTCAGCGTGAAATTTACGATATCGTACTGAAAACGCTGAAAGTTTCATTGGAGCTGTATAAGCCGGGTACCAGCATCAACAAAGTAACAGAACATGTTGTACGGATTATGGTGGAAGAGCTGGTGAAACTAGGCATTATGCACGGTGAGGTTGAACATTTAATCGAAACCAAAGCCTATCGCCAGTTCTTTATGCATGGTCTCAGTCATTGGCTGGGACTGGATGTGCATGATGTTGGACACTATGGCGCAGAACGTGACCGTATTCTGGCACCGGGAATGGTATTAACGGTTGAACCCGGGCTTTATATTGCACCGGATGCCGATGTGGCGCTGGAGTATCGTGGTATCGGAATCCGTATTGAAGATGACATTTTGATCACGGAAACCGGTAACGAAAACCTGACAGCCAGTGTGATTAAAGAAGCTGATGAGATTGAAGCTCTGATGGCGAAAGCAAAACAGGGTTAAGCTAAGATATGAACGTGATTATCGTTGGAGGGGGCATGACCGGCGCGACACTAGCGCTGGCGATATCTTCCCTGAGTAAGGGGCGGATTCATGTTTCCCTGATTGAAGCAGCAGAGCCGGAGCAGAAACATCCCGGCTTTGATGCCAGAGCGATAGCGCTGGCTTACGGTACGTGTCAGCGTTTACAACAGATCGGGGTTTGGTCTGCTCTGGAAGATTATGTGATACCAATAACTCACGTTCATGTTAGTGATCGTGGTCATGCAGGGTTTGTGAACCTTTATGCAAAAGAATATCACATTCCGGCTTTAGGCAATGTTGTCGAACTGTATGATGCAGGCAAGTGTTTGTTCGGCTTACTGAAAAATGCTCCTGGTGTGACACTGTATTGTCCATCCAAGGTTCTGACCGTTGAAAGAACGATATCATCAGTAACCGTTACTCTGGACAGTGGCGATCAACTGCAAGGTGAATTGCTGGTAGCCGCAGATGGCAGTCATTCCGCGATTGGTCAAGCTTGTAATATTCAGTGGCAACAGCACCTTTATGAACAGAGTGCCGTGATTACTAATGTGTTGACGTCAGAGCATCCACAGGGCAGGGCATTTGAACGTTTCACAGAATATGGCCCACTGGCTTTGCTGCCAATGTCTGGGGGGCGGAGTTCGCTGGTATGGTGCCATCATTTGGATCGGCGAAAAGAAATAGCTGGCTGGAATAATGAGCAGTTTCTGAGGCAGTTACAGCGGGCATTTGGCTGGCGACTGGGCAAAATGTTGGAAACTGGCTGGCGCCACAGTTATCCACTCACACTATCCACTGCAAATCAACAAGTCAGCCACCGATTAGCGCTGGTGGGTAATGCTGCACAAACATTACATCCGATCGCCGGTCAGGGTTTTAATCTTGGTATGCGCGATGTGATGACACTGGCTCAGATTGTTTCTGAGGCTTTTGCGGCTGGTCAGGATATTGGTGCTTACCCGGTTTTGGCTAATTATCAGCAGCAACGGGTTTTAGATCAGGAAAATACCATTGGTATTACTGATGGATTGATACGGATATTTGCCAATCGTTATTTTCCATTAAGAATTGGGCGTAATCTTGGCTTGATGGCGATGGAAAAATTCTCTCCTGTGCGGGATATGCTGGCCCGTCAGACTCTGGGCTGGGTCGTCCAAAGATAATTGCAGATAAAGCAGACAAAATAAGAGGACGTTATATTATGCAATCATTTGATGTGGTTATCGCTGGTGGCGGTATGGTCGGCCTGGCACTTGCCTGTGGCTTACAGGGCAGTGGTTTGCGAGTGGCGGTGGTAGAAAGCTATCCGCCTGCTCAACCGGTTAGTGCCGGAGAAGAGTATGCTTTGCGGGTTTCTGCAATTAATGCTGCCAGTGAGCGCTTGTTACAGCATCTTGGCGTGTGGCAACAGATTCTGGGTGTGCGTACCAGCCCTTATCAGGGAATAGAAGTCTGGGACCGGGATAGCTTTGGCCGCATTCGCTTCAACGCGGCTGAATATGGTCTGGAATATCTTGGTCATATCATTGAAAACCGGGTTATCCGTGAGATGTTATGGAAAAAAGCGGAAAGCCTGCCGGATGTGACCATGCTGACACCTGCGGCTTTACAACAGATTGCTTGGGGAGAAAATGAAGCTTTCATCACATTATCCGATGGTCGCATGTTAACTGCCCGTTTAGTGGTTGGTGCTGATGGTGCTCATTCATGGTTGCGTCAGCATGCTGATATCCCCCTGACATTTTGGGATTATGAACATCATGCGTTGGTGGCGACTATTCGCACTGAAGAACCTCATGGCAGCGTTGCCCGTCAGGTCTTTTATGGTGATGGTATTCTGGCGTTTCTGCCTCTTGCTGATCCACATTTGTGTTCTATCGTCTGGTCACTGCCGGGTGACGCCGCAGATCAGTACAAGCAGCTTGATAACACGCTTTTCAACCAGCAACTGGCGGTGGATTTTGATATGTGTCTTGGTCAGTGTGAGCTGATCAGTGAACGCCAGACAATTCCACTGACTGGTCGTTATGCCCGTAATTTTGCCGCTCATCGTCTGGCCTTAGTGGGAGACGCGGCTCATACCATTCATCCATTGGCAGGACAGGGCGTGAATCTGGGCTTTATGGATGTGGCTGAACTCATCGGTGAATTGCGTCGTCTGCATTGCCAAGGGAAAGATATTGGTCAGCACTTCTATTTACGTTGTTATGAACGCCGGCGTAAACACAGTGCTGCTGTCATGTTGGCTGGAATGCAAGGGTTTCGTCAGTTGTTCGACGGCAATAATCCAGTGAAAAAGTTTTTGCGGGATGTCGGGTTATCATTAGCAGACAATTTACCCGGAATTAAACCTCCATTGCTTCGTCAGGCAATGGGATTGAATGACTTACCGGGCTGGCTCTCTTTGTCTTCCTCTTCAGCTGAAAAAATCTAATTTAGCTTCTTCTTATCGATTATTTTTTCTCATGTATCGCTGAAATATGGATAGGTGATTTTATTCATATTTCAGTGCTCTCTTAATGGAAAATGTGTGTTTTCTAAAGTTAATTGTTAATTTTGAGTATTATGGCTCATTTTAATAGTTAAAAATTCTGCATACTCATAGCCTGTTTTTTTGTTGTTACTGAATTGGACCCTATTTTTACTTATGGTTCATTTTTGTTTTCAGTGATAACTTTTATGTTAAGACATCGTTTGCGTCGCGTTTTTTAGCCGCTTTTTGTTCATGATTCACAGTAACTGTCGGTTAATACGCGGTATGTTTTCATGTAGGAAATGAAAAGAGGGAAATAATGGCAAAACACACTCCATTGTATGACCAGCATCTGGCTTGCGGTGCACGCATGGTAGATTTTCATGGTTGGATGATGCCTTTGCATTATGGTTCACAAATGGATGAGCACCACACTGTCCGCACTGATGCGGGTATGTTTGATGTTTCCCACATGACGATCGTGGATCTGCATGGTACTGACTGCCGTGATTTCCTGCGTTATTTGCTGGCGAATGACATTGCTAAACTGACAGTAAAGGGTAAAGCCTTATACACCGGGATGCTTAATGCCTCTGGCGGTGTCATTGATGACCTGATTGTTTATTACTTTAGCAATGATTTTTATCGGATGGTGGTCAATTCTGCGACCCGAGAGAAAGATCTGGCTTGGATCAATGAACATGCTGCCAATTACCCGGTTGATATTCAAGTACGTGATGATCTGGCATTGATTGCTGTTCAGGGGCCGGAAGCTCAGGTAAAAGTACAGTCTCTGCTGGATGATCAACAAAAACAGGCTATTGCTGGAATGAAACCCTTCTTTGGTGTTCAGGCGGGTGATCTGTTTATCGCAACAACGGGTTATACCGGCGAAGCGGGCTATGAAGTGGCGATGCCAAAAGAGCAATCAGCAGATTTCTGGCAAAAATTGCTTAATGTCGGCGTTAAGCCCGCAGGGTTAGGTGCCCGTGATACTTTGCGGCTTGAAGCGGGTATGAACCTCTATGGACAGGAAATGGATGAAACCCTTTCTCCACTGGCAGCCAATATGGGCTGGACAATCGCCTGGGAACCAGAAGATCGCCAGTTTATAGGCCGTGATGCGCTGGAAAAACAGCGTGAAGATGGCACTGAACAGTTGGTTGGCTTGGTGATGAGAGAAAAAGGTGTATTACGTGGTGGTTTAACGGTCAGTTTTACCGATGAAGCGGGCACTTTACACTCTGGCGTTATTACCAGCGGTACATTCTCCCCAACATTAGGATTCAGTATTGCCCTTGCCCGTGTGCCACAAGGGATTGGTGAGCAGGCAATTGTACAAATCCGCAATCGTGAGATGCCGGTTCAGGTAGTCAAACCCAATTTTGTGCGGGCGGGTAAACCTCTCGTATAGTCTAATAACTTGATGATTAAATAGTACCCTATCTCATTAGGCATGATTGGTGCAGGAAAACAAAATAGCCTAATGAGATAAGTTCTGAGATTGAAGGAGACAATGGTGATGAGTAATGTACCCGCAGAGTTAAAATATGTTGAATCACATGAGTGGGTTCGCGCAGAAGGCAATGGTGAATACACGGTAGGTATTACCGAACATGCGCAGGAACTATTAGGCGATATGGTTTTTGTTGATTTGCCAGAAGTCGGTGATGAAATCAATTTTGGTGATGAATGTGCCGTTGTTGAATCGGTAAAAGCCGCTTCTGATATTTACGCGCCACTGAGTGGTGAAGTGATTGCTGTTAATGAAGCGCTGGGTGAAGCGCCTGAGTTGGTTAACAGCGAGCCTTATAGCGAAGGTTGGCTGTTCCGCATTAAAGCCTCTGATGAGAGTGAATTTGCTAATCTGCTGGATGCCGCAGGATATCAGGCACTTCTGGACGAAGAAGAATAATATGCCCACTGCCGCCCTGTTTCACATCGTGAGCAGGGCGTTTTTATTTGTATGCCATTTCTGGCCAGCTTCAGGAATCAGTAACAAATGACCCAAACATTAAGCCAACTCGAGAACCAGGGCGAGTTTATCCGCCGTCATATTGGCTCTTCCACCGAACAGCAGAAAGAGATGCTGGCGACAGTGGGGGCAAGTTCCCTCAATGAATTAACACAGAAAATTGTTCCCTGCGATATCGCGTTACCCGCGCCACCCGATGTGGGTGGTGGTGCAACTGAACAGCAGGCACTGGCTGAACTGAAAGCCATTGCCAGCCAGAATAAGCGTTACCAATCCTATATTGGTATGGGGTATGTGCCTTCGGTTCTGCCACCGGTTATTTTACGCAATTTATTAGAAAATCCTGGCTGGTATACCGCTTATACACCTTATCAACCGGAGGTTTCTCAAGGGCGTCTTGAATCACTGCTGAATTTCCAGCAAGTGACGATCGACCTGACAGGTTTGGATCTTGCCTCTGCTTCTTTGCTGGATGAAGCTACTGCGGCGGCTGAAGCAATGGCAATGGCAAAACGTGCCAGCAAACTGAAAAACGCTGATCGTTTCTTTGTTGCTGATGATATACACCCTCAAACATTGGATGTTGTTCGTACCCGCGCTGAAACCTTTGGTTTTGATGTGATTGTGGATAAAGCAGAAAAAGTCCTGGAGCTGGAAGGTGTATTTGGTGTGTTGTTGCAACAGGTGGGGACAAAAGGTGAAATTCATGATTACACCGACCTGATCGCGCAACTAAAACAACGCAAAATCATTATCAGCGTTGCTGCTGATTTGATGGCGCTGCTGCTGTTGACTGCACCGGGCAAACAAGGGGCGGATGTGGTGTTTGGTTCTGCTCAACGCTTTGGTGTACCGATGGGTTATGGCGGCCCCCATGCGGCATTTTTTGCCTGCCGTGATGAATTCAAACGTTCTATGCCGGGACGTATTATCGGCGTTTCCCGTGATGCAGCGGGCAATACCGCACTGCGTATGGCAATGCAGACCCGTGAGCAGCATATTCGCCGTGAGAAAGCGAACTCCAACATCTGTACCTCGCAGGTGTTGTTGGCAAACATCGCGGGTATGTATGCGGTATATCATGGCTCGAAAGGACTGAAACGCATTGCTGGCCGTATTCATCGTTTGACTGACATTCTGGCTGCTGGGTTACAGCAAGCCGGATTTACTCTGCGCTACAAAACCTGGTTTGACACCTTGACGGTTGAAGTTGCTGATAAAGCCGCGGTACTGGCACGGGCAGACAAAGCAGAAATCAACTTGCGTAGCGATATTCACGGCGCAGTGGGTATCACATTGAGTGAAACCACCAGCCGGGATGATTTGGTCAAATTGTTCTCTGTACTGACAGGCACAGATAGCAAGCTGGATGTTGAGGCATTGGATGAGGGTGTAATAGCGAAAAACCAATCCATACCTGCATCAATGTTGCGCAATGATGACATCCTCCAGCATCCGAATTTCAACCGCTATCACAGTGAAACAGATATGATGCGCTATATGCATCGCCTTGAGCGCAAAGATCTGGCACTGAATCAGGCCATGATCCCACTGGGTTCTTGCACCATGAAACTCAATGCTGCGGCAGAAATGTTACCGATCTCCTGGCCTGAATTTAATCAGCTGCATCCATTCTGTCCGCCAGAGCAGGCGCAGGGTTATCAGCAGATGATAAGCCAGTTATCTCACTGGTTGGTTCAATTGACAGGTTATGATGCCGTTTGTATGCAGCCAAACTCTGGTGCACAGGGCGAATATGCGGGTCTGCTTGCTATTCGTCGTTACCACGAAAGCCGTGGAGAAGGGCATCGTCATATCTGTTTGATCCCAAGTTCTGCTCATGGCACCAACCCGGCTTCTGCTCATATGGCGGGTATGACCGTTGTGGTGGTGAGTTGTGATAAAGAAGGCAACATTGATCTGGCAGACCTGCGCGAAAAAGCGGAAAAATACGGTAATGAGCTTTCCTGCATCATGGTGACCTACCCATCAACCCATGGCGTATATGAAGAAACTATCCGTCAGGTGTGTGAAATCATTCATCAGTATGGTGGTCAGGTTTACCTTGATGGCGCGAATATGAACGCACAGGTTGGAATCACTGCACCAGGCTTTATCGGCGCTGATGTTTCGCACCTCAACCTGCACAAAACATTTTGTATCCCACATGGCGGTGGTGGTCCGGGTATGGGGCCGATTGGTGTAAAAGCACATTTGGCACCGTTCTTACCGGGGCACTCTGTGGTTCAAATGGAGGGTCTTACTGAACAGAGAGCGGTCTCTGCTGCGCCGTTTGGCAGCGCATCCATTCTGCCTATTAGCTGGATGTATATCCGTATGATGGGTTCGCAAGGACTGAAACAGGCAAGTCAGGTGGCGATTTTGAATGCCAACTATATTGCTGCCCGCCTGAAAAATGATTATGACGTGCTGTATACCGGTCATAACGGCCATGTAGCGCATGAATGTATTCTGGATATTCGGCCACTGAAAGAAGAGTTTGGTATCAGTGAAATGGATATTGCCAAGCGTTTGGTTGACTATGGTTTCCATGCGCCCACGATGTCATTCCCGGTTGCTGGCACACTGATGGTGGAACCAACAGAATCAGAAAGCAAAGTGGAAATTGATCGCTTTATCGATGCAATGCTGTCAATCCGTGCTGAAATTAACAAAGTTGCACAAGGTGAATGGTCATTGGAAGATAACCCATTGGTCAATGCGCCTCATGTACAAACTGAGCTGGCTTCTGACTGGGATCATAGTTACAGTCGTGAAATTGCCGTTTTCCCAACCGCAGAAACCAAAGCCAATAAATATTGGCCTGCTGTTAAACGCCTGGATGATGTTTACGGTGATCGTAATCTGCATTGTTCCTGCGCACCTGTCAGCGATTATCAATAATCACTAAATAATGTGGCAACATCGGTATAATTACCGGTGTTGCTATTGTTTTGCAGTACTGAGGTACGATCAACGTTTTTGCTATTGTTTTGCAGTACTGAGGTACGATCAACGTTTTTGTCAAAGAAAAGTCAAGACATCGCAGTCTGCTCGGTTTCTTGCTTAATATATCTTCAATATAAAAGAAACTATGCTACCATTCGCCGATGAAGAGAAAAAAAACACCAACGCCCCATGACGCTGTTTTTAAACAGTTTTTAAGTCATATTGATACTGCCAGAGACTTCCTGGAGATACATTTGCCTGCTAAATTACGGGCCGTTTGTGATCTGGATACATTGCGGTTGGAATCAGGGTCGTTTATTGAAGACAATCTGCGTGCACATTATTCCGACATTTTGTATTCATTGAAAACGGCGCGGGGTGACGGTTATGTGTATTGCGTGATCGAGCACCAAAGTTCCCCGGACAAAATGATGGCATTCCGGCTGATGCGTTACGGTATTTCCGCAATGCAACGGCATCTGGCGCAGGGACATGAAAAATTGCCGCTGGTCATTCCGGTGTTGTTCTATCACGGAAAAATACAGCCGTATCCCTGGAGTACTAATTGGCTCGACTGCTTTGATGATCCAGCCCTGGCGAAGGGGATCTATTCCGGTCCCTTCCCGCTGGTGGATGTGACGGTCATCCCGGATGATGAAATCCTGACGCACAAACGGATCGCGCTACTGGAAATGGTGCAAAAGCATATCCGGCAGCGTGATATGGCGGAGTTACTGCAAGAACTGGTTATGCTGCTGACGTATGATTACTATACGGATGAGCAGTTAAAAAGCGTGCTAAACTACTTATTACAGGCGGGAGATACCGCCGATCCAGAGGGTTTTATCCGGCGACTGGCAGAACAGTCCCCGAAGTATGAGGAGGTACTGATGACAATAGCGCAGAAACTGGAGCAGAAAGGACGCCAAAGAGGGCGTCAGGAAGGGCGACAAGAAGGGCGACAAGAAGGGCGTCAGGAAGGACGCCAAGAGGCAACTTTAAAGATTGCTCATGCATTGCTGAACAGCGGAATCGATCGTGAAACGGTGATGAAAACCACCGGGTTGAGTCAGAACGAACTTGAGCAAATACGCCACTAACTCGTGCTAAGAGTTTTTAATCAGAATTCAACGATGCGTGTTAAAAGAGGATTTTACGGTGACGGTCAGAACAGTCACCGAAGTCTGAGTATCGACCGTGAAACGGTGATGAAAATCACTGTTTCTGTTTCAATCAGTTGATTATAGGCCATTAGTGCATTTTTTCTGGCGGGAAAAAGGCTAAAATATAGCAAGTGACTACTTCACCGTATTTCCGGTGGTGTGGGAGGAGGCTGACTATGAAGTCAGCCGTTATCCCGATTCGCATTGGACAAGGATTTACGGTGGTTTTTGCTAACCGCCTCCCCTGAAAAATTCACCTCATTAATTGAATTAACTGGTTGTTAATAATTCAACACATCAAGAATTTATTTCTTCAACAAGGCGATTTCATCCGCATTTTTTTGACTCAACAGAGTAAGATTAGTAATAGAATGAATAAGATTGTCTATCGTGCTTTTCAACGTTTTAATATCCGTTTCCAGTTGTTTATTTTTTTTATCCAATGCACTAATTTTTACTGATTCAGAATATAATTGCTGACCATTCACCGCCTCGGCACTGTTATTTGAAATATCCCCAGCAGCAACATTCACGATCTTACGTTGATTATTCGGTTTTCCGACAGAAACAATATTTGGTTTGTTGGCAACAGAATTTGCACCTAATGCAATGCTCCCACTTCCTGTTACAGAGGCGTTTTGACCAATCGCAATTCCCTGAGACGCATTGATATTAACCTTTTGCCCAATAGCAATAGAAGACGAACTTCTGGATGAGGAGTTTTGACCAATCGTAATTCCCTGAGACCCACTGACAATAACATTTTGCCCAATAGCAATAGAAGACGAACCGCTGGATGAGGAGTTTTGACCAATGGCAACGCCTTGGTACCCACTGGCATTAACCTTTTGCCCCAGAGCAATAGAAGCCGAACCGCTGGATATAGAATTTGCACCTAATGCAATGCTCGCATTGCCTGTAGCAGAGGAGTTTTGACTAATTGCTACTGCCTGAATCGCACTGGCGACAACTTTTTGCCCAATAGCAATAGAAGCCAAGCCAGAGGATACCGAATCAGCACCAATCGCAATTGGCCAGATAACTTTATAATCGCCAGTTTCCTCTTTCCTACCCGCCTGTTGATTTTGCCCAATAGCAATAGCTGATTCACTAATTGATTTAGAATTTAGTGGTGAAGCACCAATTGCTATAGAATGTATTGCTGGTGCTTCTGCATTGCCAACGACAACTGCATCTTTACCAACTGTTTGATCAGTTATATTCATATTTTCTGTAGACATATATACCTCTCGATTTGGAAATTAAATGACTATAATTTTTTTACTCATCGGTAAAACAAATATTATACGTAAAATTGAGGTTGTAAATAAATTAAAATTATGAGGTTTTAAATATATTTCATGGGATTTATTTAATGTGTCACTAAGCTTTTAATAATGTATTTCTTATCAAGTTTACTATGATTAATTACCTGTAATTATATTATTTCCATATGCTTTAATTATTATCTGAATAATTTATTGATATAATAAACCCAAGTAAATTAAGTAAAATTTATTGAATATAAATGATTTTTTTGTGCTCATTAACACTGTCCCTATTTTTAATTTTTTCTCTTCTTTCATAACAGCCATAGCGTTTACGACACAGTTTACTGGCAATTATGAGCGATAAAAACTGCTCAGAATTGCCAGTAAAACAGCGTCAGTGAAGATAAAAAGCGAGTATGATTAACAGCCGTTTTTGAGACTAGAGAACGATATCTTCAATGTGGAAAAATAAAAGAAAAATCAGTCACAGAGTAATTTGAAAATCTAGCGGTTATCGCTGCTATTCGGTCACTAACCATAATAGTCAATTTCGGTATAATAACATTTGTCTCTATCTTATATATTTTTGTGAAAATTGATGGAAAATATAAATTTAAAAAAACACCTTTATTGAGAATTTTTGTTTTTTTATTGAAGAATAAAAGACATTTAGAATATTGTTCCCCGTAACAATTTAAATCTAAATTATTTTTATTTCATACTGAAAGCATTTATATAATTTTTTTATTTATAATATAAGACTAAATTTATTTGACAGTTTTGTGTTTGATGATTATTGTTCTCTCTTGGTTAGAAAATGTTATTGCTAATCTAATAATATCCTTTGTCACTATTTATTTTAGACAGAAATGATACTTATGTGAAACTATTTAATTTGTTGTTTTTATTTGATTTATTTTATAGGTGTGACTTTAATTAAATTAATTCCCATAGGTTATTATGTTAATTTTATGATAAGTTGAAATTATTTCTTATGTGATAATTTATTATCGGATATTTATTTTTAAATTTGGCCGATGTCTTGGTGTGATTCGTGATTTTAATTATTGATGACCACGCGGTTACTTTTTTTGCAATTGATATAATGCAGTAAAAATACCTTGTCCATAATAAGGTAATAATTATTTGTCTGTTGTTGTTCAAAATATTTAAAATAAATTGGTCATAGGCCATACAGGAGTAAATAAATGAAGTACGACTTTATTGTCGTTGGTTCAGGGGCAATTGCAGGTTCAATCGCCTATGAGCTGGCAAGCAGAAATCTTTCGGTTTGTAGGGTTGGAAGTACTGATCGAACGCATGCCGCTTCCAAAGCAGCAGGTGCGATGAATGGTTGTTTTGGTGAAATTACCAGTGGCTTATTAGCAAGTGAACACGGTAAGTTGAAATTGAATATGGATTGTATTTCCAAAGCGCTTTGGCCTGCCTGGGCGCAGCGGTTAGCTGACTCTTCTGGTGATACGCGATCTCTGTTCACCGCTAAAGGAACTCATGTGATACTGAATACTGCCGGGATGGAAGAGATTGACAGTGTCAATTATGACGCTATTGAACAAACCCTGAACGAATATGCGGCCCCTTATGAAACCGTTGATCCGCGTGAAATTGAGTGGTTAAAGCCTAACGATCTGGTACGTCCGCTTCGTGCTTTATATATTCCTGATGAACATGCCCTAGATTCGCATTTACTGCTGGAAAAACTGGATGCGGCATTGGTTGCAGAAGGTGGTGTTCTCAAAGATGAGAATGTCAAGCGTGTATTGATTGAAGACGGTTTAGCCATTGGTGTCGAATTGCTGAGTGGTGAGCGTTTAATGGCAGATAAGGTGGTGGTTGCTGCCGGTGTGCACTCGTTGGATCTGTTATCCAATATCCCTTCTGTTGTTCAGCAGATCCCGCCGATATTTGCCGGTTATGGGGTATCCATGCTGGTCAAGATGCCAAAAGGCAGAGAATTACCGACATCGGTGATTCGTACTCCTAACCGGGCGTTTGCTTGTGGGCTGCATTGTGTACCACGTGGTGATGGTGTTCTGTATCTGGGTGCGACGAATATTCTGGCTGAAAAACCACGCAGTCAGGCGCTGATTTCTGATGTGCAGTTCCTGCTGGGTTGTGCGTTAGATCAGTTGGATATTAACTTACATGATGCTGATATTCTTTCAATTCAGGTCGGTAACAGACCAATTCCTGCTGATGGGTTCCCGTTAATTGGTGAATGTGGCGTGAATGGCCTTTGGCTGGCTACCGGGACTTACCGTGATGGCTTACATCAGTCACCGTTACTGGCAGATTATGTTGCTAATGCATTGACTGGAATAGAAAATACGCAAATTAACCTGGACTCCTTCAATCCGGTTCGTCCTCCGCTAGTGGGTTTCTCCCGTGAAGTGATGGCTAAAGAAACCGTCCAGCAAATGCTTGCCACTGGTTATGAATATCGCTGGGATATCAAACCTTATTGGTTGCCACTGCTGAATGAAGGCATGACACGCAATTATCAGGATTTAATTGAATCGCTTCATCCTCAGTTCACACCACCGCCAGAACTGGTTGCTTTCTCTTATATTTATGAATCTATGCGTGAACGGTTACGTCGTTATTACGAGGCATGGTCATGAATGCTTCGCTGAAAGATCAGGCTGCTATTGATAAGGCCAGGGAATTACTGTCAGAAGCTGGCGTTTGGGATGTGGAAACCGATCTTGATTGCCTGATTGACCGTTATCTGGAAAGGCGCTGTCAGGATCGCGCCCGTGATGAATTTATGCTTGCGGTTCATGAGCGCTGTAACCGGATCCCACTTGGGCATATTGTTGGCATTGCGGATTTTGATGAACTGCCTTTGGTGGTCGGTACGGGGGTATTTATTCCGCGTCCTCATAGTCGGATTATCCCTAAATGGCTGGAGAATGAACATGAAGTACCTCAGGGATCAGTAGTTCTGGATTTATGTTCGGGGAGTGGTGCTATCGGTTTAGCTATTGCTAAACGTCGCCCGGATTTAAAGGTCACTTGTGTTGAATATGACGACATCGCTTTTCAATATCTGACGCGCAATATCTCCCGGTTGGCTAGCTGGGCGGTTAAAGCGGATGCATTAAAAGCCGATTTACGGGATTGGCAGGCATTTTCTCAATTTAACGGGTCGGTAGCGTTAATTGTCGCTAATCCACCTTACGTTCCAGAGCAGCAGACAATATTACCGGAGTGGGAGGAACATCATCCTTATGTTTCGGTATATTCCGGGGATGATGGACTCGACTTAACGCGGTTGATTATCAAACAAGCCAAACATCTACTACAATCAAATGGCTGGTTGGTTATCGAACATGGTGAAAGTCAGGAGGAGAACGTCAGAACATTATTTTCAGCCGCTGGTTTTTCTTTGGTCCGAACAATTATCGATGAAGATATTTCTGACACAACAGGCAGTTCGGTAATCACTGTAGGTTGTCAGCTCATTTGAACTCAGACAGCAGGAGTCTAGATAATGAATGTAAAACAGAAGCAGGATTGGATGACGATTCGCAAGTCACGGACAACCGACGCTTTAGCGCAAGCAATTGATGAAGGGCTGACCAGTTTCACGGTAGTAGAACGTCATGGTAAGCAAATTACAACAGAAGAAGGTAAGGTCTTTACTGAATTTGTTTCCTGCTCTTATTTGGGATTAGAACATCATCCTGTGTTAATTGAGGCAGCAAATCAAGCAATGGCCCGGACAGGAATACATTTGTCATCGTCCCGTGGTGCGATGCGCCCGCAATATTTGGGGCAACTGGAAGAGTTGCTGGAAGAAATTTATCAAGGGGGCTCCGTTGCTGTTTTCACTTCCACCAGTAACGTTCACTTGGGGGTATTGCCGTTATTGGGCAGTGGTTCTTTACCCAACTATCCACTTACCCGGCCAGTACATTGGTTGATGGATAAAACTGCTCATGCGTCTATGCAGGTATTACGCGGTATTCTCGAACAGTTCGGGCCAGTATCGCGGGTCGATAGTGCTGATGAACATTCGGTACAGCAAGCTTTGCAGAACTGTACAGAGAATCAGCGTACCCCTATCCTGCTGATTGATGGTATTGGTTCAATGAATGGTTTGATTCCGGTTGCAGAATTGACCCGAAAATTGGCGGCTGCCAGAGGCTATGTCTATGTTGATGATGCTCATGGTATTTCCATTGTGGGGCGTCATGGTGCGGGTTATGCCTTTGCGGCACTTGACCATATTTTACCATCCAACCTCATACTGGCAGGTTCGCTATCCAAAGCGTTTGGTGGCGCGGGGGGCTTTGTGGTGGTTGCAGGTGCCGATGATATTGAAGTGATTAGTACCCTGGCGAATCCTTTGGTTTTTGGTCATTCAATTATGGTGCCGATGTTGGCCGCTAACGTCGCCGCAGCAAAACTCCATCTTAGCCTTGAAATAGAAATACGGCAGGAACAGCTATGGAAGAACGTTAATCTGTTTGATTCCTTGATGGGTAACAGCTTGATGAATGCCGGTGTGCAATCTCCTGTTCGTGGTGCTTTATTCGAAAATGAAGCTGAAGGGCTTGACGCTGCACGTCTGCTGCGTGACAACGGCATCTTATTGTTCCCGGTATTTTATCCACTGGTTCCGGATGGCAATGCCATGTTGCGTTTTGCTTTCTCCAGTGAGCATAAGGAGAGTGAAATCAGGCATTTAGTGAATACCTTATTTGAAATACGAGAAAAAGGGTTGAATTGGACTGAGCCACAAGCTGTCGCGCCACAGGTATAAGTAACACCCATTTATTGATAAAGGATCGAAATAAACCAGTGACGAAGACCAAATATATGACTCAATCAATAATAGATAAACAGGATATATTGCAACCTCACAGGGAATCTCTGGATGTTATTAATATGCAGATTTTGACGCTGCTTTCAGAACGTATGAAAATCTGCATGAAAATCGCTGAGATAAAAGCGGAACAGGATATTCCAATGATGCAGCCACAACGTATTACTTCGTTATTGGATATGTTGAGGGATAAATCAACGGATTTTGGGTTACGGCCTGAATATACTGAATCAATATTTCGGCTGGTTATCGAAGAAACTTGCCGTCGAGAAGAAGAGCTGATTGATCAGTTGCTACATGAGAAAGTTAAAGAATAATGAAAATACTGCTCATTGATAATTACGATTCTTTTACGCAAAACATTGCTCAATATCTGTTTGAAGTGACTGGCAATGTGCCGGTCGTTGTAACCAACACTCTGACTTATGAAGAGTTAGTGATAGACAATTATGATGCTGTTGTGCTTTCTCCAGGGCCAGGGCATCCGGCTGAATACAGCGATTTTGGTGTCTGCGCTGAAGTCATTGCACGCGCCAAAATGCCATTATTGGGTATTTGTCTCGGTCATCAGGGGATTAGCCTGGCATTTGGTGGTCTTGTAGAACATGCACCTAGTCCGGTACATGGTTATCGCAGTCGCATCAGGAATACCGGGGAAGGGTTATTTCTCGGTTTGCCTGAGCAATTTGAAGTGGTCAGGTATCACTCGCTGGTCTGTACCCGGCTGCCTGACAATCTTAAATGTACTGCCTGGACTGATGATGGCTTAATTATGGCAATTGAGCACACCCAAAAACCGATTTGGGGTGTTCAGTTTCATCCTGAGTCGATTGATTCTGAATATGGGCGTGAATTACTGAGTAATTTTGTCCGTATAGCAAAGACGTATAAAGAGAATAACGGGCAGGATCTTACCGCTCAGAATAAGTGTAATTCTGCCCATGAAGCTTATCTGGCGGTGGGTGGAAAGTCGTATCTCAATCTGAATTACCGTGAATGTCAGGGCATCATCGATCCTGAATCTCTGTTCATTCAATATTATGGCAATGATACCCACTCTTTCTGGCTGGACAGCGAAAAATCGGATAGGCCCAATGCCCGCTTTTCAATCATGGGAAGTGGTAATGAACCGGATGCTGTCAGGCTTGAATATTGTGTACAGACGGAGAGTTTGCGTTTGACCGGCCCTGATGGTGAAAAGATTGTTCAGGGTGATTTTTTCTCATTGATGTCTGAACTGCTTAACTTGGTGAAAATTTCCACACCAAAACAGATGCCATTTGTCTTCAAAGGTGGTTTTGTTGGTTATTTGGGATATGAATTAAAGGCGTTAACAATTGGCAGCAGCAAATATCATTCAAAATATCCTGATGCCAGTTTAATCTTTACTCCGCACTTTTTTGTTTTCGATCACCAGCAGCATAAGCTTTATGAGTGTCTTATCACGCCAGTAGGCCAGCCACAAAATTGGCCGTCGGAACCTGTCGTGACCATGATAAAAAATACCGGTGGGGTGATACCTGACTTTATTCCTGGCGCTGTCGATCAGAACAAAATTCATCTGGAATATGGGGCGCAGAAGTATATGGATGGGATCCATAAATCACTTCAATACATCACCGATGGCGAGTCTTATGAAATCTGTCTGACGAATAGAGCGAAGATGGCTTATTCAGGGTTGCCATTGGACGCTTACCGACGAATGCGTCATGCCAGCCCCGTGCCTTATGGCGCTTATCTGGCATGTGGGGATTTTACTGTACTCAGTGCATCGCCGGAGACGTTTTTACACATTGATGAGACCAGAGGTATTGAATCCAGACCGATTAAGGGAACCCGTCCACGAGGAAGAACGGAAGCTGATGATCAGCATTTTCAGGTGGAATTGAGTCAGTCAGCTAAGGATAGAGCTGAAAACCTGATGATAGTGGATTTAGTGCGCCACGATCTTAATCAGGTGTGTCGTCCTGGCAGTGTTCATGTGCCTGAATTATTTAAAGTTGAGAGCTTCTCTTCTGTACATCAATTGGTTTCGACAATACGGGGTGAATTACGTGAAGGTACTTCATCAATGGAAGCCATCCGGGCATGTTTCCCGGGCGGATCCATGACTGGCGCGCCGAAGAAACGCACAATGGAGATCATTGACGCTTTGGAGTCATCGGCACGCGGTGTCTACTCTGGTGCGCTTGGATGGTTATCTTTCAGTGGTGAAGTCGAATTGAGCATTGTTATCCGTACGGCGGTGTTACATCAAGAATGTGCCGAGTTCGGCATTGGTGGTGCCATTGTCGCTCACTCCGATCCTTATAGTGAATTTGAAGAAACATTGGTGAAGGCCAGTGTGCCCTATTTCAGTTTTAGTCATGTCTCGGAGGAAGTGTGAGTAACCATAAAGTTGTCATTCTTGGTGGGCAAGGTGCTATTGGTTCTTTATTGGGGCGCCTTTTTACTCAACGTGGTTGCACAGTATACCGTGTTGACCAACGGGTGCAGGGAGAGCACTCTCTCTGCCGCCAGCTTGATATCTTAAATCCTGCGGCTGGTTCTGAGGCGATTTTTGCTGAGGCGAAAGCGGTCGTCTTTGCTTTACCGGAAGCGGTTGCAATACAGGCTCTACCTTGGGTGCTATCGGCGGTTGGTGATGATGTACAGATAATATCAACCTGTTCGGTTCAGGTGCCTTTCCATTCCGCTTTAAGAGCTGCCGCCCCCGGGCAGCCTTTCATTGGTGTTAACCCGATGTTCTCACCATCCTTGTCGGAGCAAAAAAGGCCAGTTGCAGTCATTCTTGATAACTGTCATGTTAACGAGCATTGGATTGAGCAGGTATTGACGCAGGCGGGTATGCGCATCAGTAGAATGATGCCAGAGGAACATGATCGGGTGATGGCGTTTTGTCAGGCTTTACCCCATGCCGCGATATTGATTTTTGGCCTGGTTCTGGCAAAAAGCCCGTTGGATATTGGTACTCTGGCGACTGTTGCACCGCCGCCAATGCGTACCATGCTGGCGTTATTATCAAGGATCCTACGCAATCCAATAGAAGTGTACTGGGATGTTCAATATGAAAACCCTATGGCTGCCGAACCGCGTCAGGAGTTACTGCATGCCATACAACAGTTAGATTCAATAGTACAGGCTGGCGATCAAACTGAATTTGGCAATAACCTCAGCCACATTGCACAACAACTGGGGGAACAGCTCAATATTAGTGCTGCTGATTGCCAGCATATTTTTTCAACGCTTGAATAATAATAGGAAAGGAGTTGAGGGGATGTCATTAAATAGAGTTGCTGAGGCTAACGGGCGGGCAGGACTCAGAAATTGGCTGGGATTACTGATATTGATGCTGCCAGTATTGTTGGTGACAGTGGACAATACGATCTTAAGCTTTGCTTTACCGAAAATTGCTGAAGCGCTGGGGCCCAGTGCAAGTCAGCAATTATGGGTAATTGATGCTTATTCACTGGTGTTGGCGGGTTTGCTGGTATCAATGGGGAGTATTGGTGATCGTGTCGGCCATCGTTCATTGCTGTTATTTGGATCTTTGGGATTCACCGTTATTTCGGTGTTAACCGCGCTGTCAACTTCACCCGAACAATTGATTGGAGGGCGAGCTGTACTTGGGTTTTTTGGTGCGATGCTGATGCCTTCAACTTTGGCTTTAATCAGCACTCTTTTTGAGGATCGTGAACAGCGTCGGTTAGCTGTTGCTATCTGGGCGACAACATTAACTGTCGGTTCGGCGTTGGGGCCTGTCGTTGGTGGTGTTCTGTTGCAATTCTTTGACTGGAATTCCATTTTTCTATTGGCAGTACCGGTATTGGTGCCATTGTTGATCTTCGGACCGATGTTATTGCCAGAGTCCGATAAAAAACAGACGGGTATTATTGATGGATATAGCGTTGTGTTATCGATCATCGCCATGGTTGGTATTGTTTACGCGATTAAACATCTTGCCAGTGATGGGTTTGAAATAAGTGTGATCCTGGAATTATCTGTTGGTTTGGTTGCTGGTGTGTTGTTTGTTCGTCGGCAGCGTCGTTTGCCCGTACCGTTAATGGATCTCTCATTGTTCCGTAATGGTATGTTCACCGGTTCGATAATGGTCAACTTATTGAGTCTGGCCTTGCTGGTTGGCTTTGTCTTTTTTGCCACTCAGGTCTTGCAAATCGTATTGGGTATGAAGCCGATTTCGGCCAGTTTAGCGCTGGTTCCCGGGCAAATAATGGCGATTGTGATTGGCATGGCGATAGTGCCTGTTGCTCAACGGGTGCCGGCTTATTACCTTGTGCCAATGCTGCTTGCTTTTGCAGGTATTGCATTTCTTCTGGTAGCCAGTTTTGGCAGCGATTTGACCACGCTGGTGGTTGCTTTCGCATTATTAAATGTTGGTGTAGGTGCAATTGCGTCGGTGTCTAACGATCTGGTGCTTTCGTCAGTGCCATCATCTAAAGCCGGGGCAGCATCGGCAATAAGCGAAACTGCTTATGAAGTGGGTGTGGTACTTGGCACGACCATTATCGGGGGATTGGTGACCGCTTTTTATCGTGTCACTCTGCAATTGCCGGATGGGATCTCTCACGAACAAACTGGGTTGGCATTAGAAACTCTGGCGGGTGCTTACGTTGTCGCGAACTCATTAGCCGAGGCAGAAGGGCAACAACTGATGACTGCGGCAGCGGGATCCTTCACCAGCGCTATTCATATGATGAGCTGGATGACAGCGGCATTGACTGGCGTCGTGGTATTGATCGCCTGGCGTTTACTGAAAGCGCCACAGAAACAACAAGTGCTTGGGTATTGATAATCTTATGTGCAGCCGTTGGTAATGGCTGCACCGCGTTATGCTGATTATATTTGGTATTACTTCCTAGACTAAATATAAAGTATTCTGAAAATAACCTTCCCACCTTATACTATTTTTAATAATTATAAAGTGATAATAAGCCTAAATTTAGGAGCTTTATCTCTATTATTTATTGTTCATTCAATGCAAAGGTTTATTTGCTTTATTATTTTTTTATTTGGTTATAATTTAATTTAAAATAATTTATTATCTTATTTTTATGTGCTGGTAATATTTAATTTATAGGATTTAAATTGAAATAATCAATAAAATAATTACGCAATAAAATAAGATAAGAGTGAACATACACATTGTGAACGACGATAGAAAATAAATTATCTTTGTCTATAAACCTTTTCTCTAAACGGAGATAAATATATCATTGAATGATTAATGTTCTAGATTTAAAGGGATTCTGTGAGAGTAAAATATCGTGGGGAGTTATATAACGGAAAGATGATTCTAAAACTACACATTTATACTCAGGAGATTTCTTATGAATAAAGTAAAGATTGTTGCTGAAACTTTGGCTGAATTGCGTGAACATTATTGTCTGATGGGGATAGAGCAGCAACCAAAAAAATTGAAGACCGCAGATTTTGACGGAGCGGTCATATTTTCCGACGATCCGAAAATAGCCACTATTCCACCTGCGTTTTTTACCGTACAGACTATACAAGAACTGAAGAAATTAGGCGGGGTACCTGACAGCGATTATGGTCCTGGAAAAATGGAACCCCATCATCCATTACCTGAACCGTTTTCTGCTGAACGGCTGGCAAATGTCATGGGTAATCATATTGATTTGTGCAAAGCCTTTCGTGCCTATATTTACGGTAATTCTGCTTTGGTCAAAGATTATGAAGACATTATAAATGCTAAACGTTTTCCGATGAAAGTGGCGCTATACAGGGGTGATAGTATTACTGTTGCTGCAAATAATCCATTGATCGTTCAAAGTCAAGATGGTCACGGTGAGCCTGTTGTATTGGTTTATGAGCAGATAACTATTGAGCCTGGCGGACAAATTATTTATCGCACTAATGGTGCTGTTCAAACGAATATAATAACAAAGGTTAGCATTTCAGATTCAGATGACGAACAGAGCAATATCATTAATCAGGGAGGTAATGGAAGTAATGGCGGTAATGGGAATAATGGATATGATGGGAAGAGTGGCAGTAATGGTAACGCTGGGCAGGATAATAAAAACACCTGTGCAACGGGAGCTACAGCAGGTACTAACGGCTCTAACGGTATAGATGGTGGTATCGGAAGCAATGGTGAAAATGGTAGCAATGCATACGATATTAATCTTAACGTTAATCACATTACCGGCTCAGTGAACTTAGAAACGATAGGGGGTAATGGTGGTGATGGCGGTAATGGGGGTAATGGCGGAATAGGTGGAAGTGGCGGTAATGGGGGGCATTCTACCAATTATTGTAGTGCAGGAAGGGGAGGAAACGGGGGGCGTGGAGGCAATGGAGGAGAGGGGGGAAATGGTGGTAAAGGAGGAAATGGGGGTAATATCTATTTTAAATATACTAGTGGCACTCCAACCATTAGCGCTAAGTCCGTAGGCGGTTCTGGTGGCGCTAGAGGTTATGCGGGTTCTAGAGGGATTGGCGGTTATGGTGGTAGTGGTTCTCCCAGTGGGAGCACTGGTCCAAATGGTGTATCAGGTAAAGATGGAATGGTCGGAGCAACCGGAGTCGTGGGCTCTGTCTATATTAACGGTAAAAAGCAGTAATAACACGAGATACTTTTATAGAAGAGTTAGGGATATTGCTCGCCTGTAGTTGCAGGCGGGTAATGATCAATTAGAAAATATTGTAAACAGAGTGGCTTATGGTTAGTAATAGAATGATATTCTGGTATGTCATTTAAAAGTTCATTTATGAGATTAATTTATTTGAGAGTTGGGTTTTATTGTTGAAATTCAGTTTTTATAACTCTGTGTAATTATTTTGCAACATTGATTTAACTCATGTTTATAATTTCATTATTAAACAACATCTGTGTTTTTTATCTTATTGTAATTATTGTAAAATGTCATCATGTCTTATTGCTGTTCTTTTGTTTTTATTTGCTAATAATAGAGTTCTGAAATTAAAAGTTCTCATTGGATAACATTAAAAATTAGCTATGTACCACACAAATACCCACCATTAGTTAATGGAAAAAACTGGAAATCACATTAATATTATTAATTGTGAAATTTAAATGCCATATTCAATTGCTTTCCGTAAAGTAGATAAATATTTTCCTACTTAATTCTAGGTGTTTCTCATTTGAAAAATAAGTTTGTAGGGGGAATTCTCATGATAATTATTTTTTCAGAGTTTTCTGCCGAATTAATTATACGGTTGTTGAGTATTTATTGTGATAACAAAAATAAGCATTAAGAGAGATAAAATCTAAATGAAAACGCAAATTCTACATTTTGACCTAGCTCAAGGCCATTTACGTACTCAATCCAGTCAATTAAGCCTTTGGGTTGGTGAACATAATATACCGTTGCAAGAACATGATGAATCAAGTTTAGCCAGAGCGGCGGCTGATAACCCTGCGATAGATATGGTTCTACGCTATGGCTCGCACGGTATTAGTCATTTCGCAGAAGTACCTGAACACTATTTTTTACCTCATCACGTTACTCTAATTAAAGTGGTTGGTGATAAATCTGGGCCTTATCGTTCTTCATTACCGGTTCTTTACCACCTTTCTTACCATGTCCCTAATGCTCATTTACATCGTTATGCCAAACGTAACATAGAAAAACTGGCCGTAAATAATATAGAGATGGCTTTACCGAGTAAACTTAGTGCTCTCGGTGTTAAAAGCCAACATTTAGCGCGAAATTCTATTCATTGCGGCGATTTGTGGGTTGCGACTAATGAAATGAAAACACCGTGGGATGTTGCCTGCTCTATTGTGTTTTCCCATCCGGAATTGTCTAACAGTCAGGCTTATTCGGCATCAATTGTCATGAATGCACATATTGCCCCACCGGAGGCAATAGACCCACAGCAATATAACCGAGTTTATGAACTGGCTATATCAATATCAAGTCAAGGGCCAGCAACGGAAATCGATGGCTTTGCAACTTATGGTCAATTAGTTGCCCCTGATGGTAGCGAAATGTTCTATGAGTTTGACTGGGTGGATCAAGACGGACAGGTGATTTTCGCCGAAGGTGAGCCGGTGATGCAATATAATCTATCGGATGATACGGGGAATTATTCAGGCTCGCCGGCATCTAATGCACTGAAAACTTCGCATAATGATGATCGATTGCAAAATCATAACTGGAGTATCAGCCAAAGTCAGTCTCTGGATGTTACTGAATTCAAAGATCAGGCGGCAGCATTAGCGGGTAAGCGCGATACTAACCAAATTTGGACTGCCACTAACCGTACTCCCAATCACGGAATGGATGTATATGCCGACAGCATCCGTTACGATCCCAGGCAAAATTATTTTTCCATTGACTTTAAGAATAAATATTTACGTCAGCTTGGTGTTTTTATTCAATTCTTTAAAGACACTGAGATGAAACAGCCGATCGATAATCCAGAGGTTGACGGTAATTGGCCATTTTATTTCCCTCCAGAGCTGGCGGCATTATTTGAAACGCCATCACAAAAAGCCCTTGGTGTGTTGGCTAATGTCAATACGATCATGGGGATTCCGATGCCTACTGATCCTACCAAATTTGGCTTGCCTTGGCCGGCAGAAGCTCAGGCGGCTAAATTCTTATTTGGTGGCTTGGGAACTTCCCGCTGGGAAGATCCGATTGTCTGGCCGGGTGTGATTTTAACTGGCATGTTCCAGTACGGTATTCCCTCTCTGATGATGTTGGCTGGCGCCGCAGTGACCAATACTCAGTGGTATAAAGATTTTATTTCCGATAAGGATAGCGTTGCAGCATTAGCCGCTGTTGCCTTCCCATTGATTGGTGGTGGAACAGTTGTCGGAGCCGCGCTATTCAATACCAAAAAAGTGCTCACCAGTTTAGCTAACATTGCTATTGGTATTCTAGCCAAAAAAGGGATGGAGGCATTAGCCGCTTATGTTACGGCCAGGATAGCCGCCAGCGCAGCCGTTCAGGCAGTTCCAGTGGTGGGTTGGGCATTCCGGCTCGCTTCAATTGCGTTGGATGTTGCGCAGATTGCAGTGACTACGGGGGAATTGCTTTCCACACCAGCTACCTTGGAAGTGGATATCAAGCGTCAGATGACTTTGGCTTTTACCCTGCATCCCGATCCTGCTCATGGTGAAGTGGGGCGCCCGGAAACCGCGATTTGGCCGCCGGTGGGAGTACAGTGTCAGGTAACGGTCGAATATACCAACGGTACCTATTACACCCAGACTATTCCATTACCCACAACCGGTTCCAATACCCCGCTATCCTTTAATTTCTATTCGGTTGGCTGGGGGGGAACCCTGAAAATTAAGGCGAATGTTTATTCGGCTACTGGTTGGTTAGCGGGGAGCTACACCAGTGAGCTGTTAAATGCGCAACCAAACGACCCCAATGAAGGCGTTATGCGCGTCACTGGCAGTATAAAAGAGATGTTAGTGCCTCTGACTCAGGTGACTCAATACGAATATTGGGAACAGTTGTCTTACGATAGCGATAAAAAAGAATATCAGTGGATTGAAGGCAGCGTACCGTTGGAAACTCAGTCTTCGGCCAATTGTAGCAATGTCGGCAATAACATCTGCAAGCTGGTCAATATGACAATACTGGATTCAGATTATCAGGTTGGTTATTGCTATCAAGCTTCTGGTCAGAATATTCCATTGGAAGATCCATCTAGTCCACCCAATAGCGGTCAACTGTATGTGCTGCAAAACATTTCCATTTTGAGCAACGACACGCTGAATGAGCGTCTGAAATTATCCGAGGTGGGTTTCAAAGTACAACCACTGATCAGTTATAACAGTTTTGGTGAAGGACCGGACGATAAAACCATCACGCCTTATAACTTTATTATTGATTCTCGATTCGGTGAATATCACTTACGTCGAGTGGATCTGCGTGACGGCAGACATGATTTTAGTTTGACAGATAACCTGCTGTCTTGGGGAACTTTCACTATTCCTCATCTGGATGCAATGGTGGTTCATCCGAGTGGATATGTCATTGCGGTCAGTTGGCAATACAGCAAGATGCAGATTCTGCCGTTGGGTGATCAGGGTTACCCGGATGCTCAGGCACCAGCGGCCCAGATTGTCTCTGGCGAAGGTATTCGACAAGGGCTAATGCATGGGCCAATTGCCCTGACTGTCACGCCAGATGGTCGCATCTTATTGCTGGAAACAATCAATACCCGTATTCAGGCGTTCGATACTAAAGGGAACCCATTTCCGAGTTTTCCAGGGGCAACACTGTTTAAACTGGCTACTGCTGAGTATCAGACAACACTGGATGCTCAGGTGTTCTCTCCAGCATTACAACAAGCATTCCGTGAACAAGGGCAGACACTCCTGTTTAGTAACAGTGATCCGAGCTTTATACATTCACTCAATACTGGCGTACTGGATGAGCAGATTATTGCCACCTTTGCGCAAGATGGGATCTATCTAAGTTATAACCAGACCGCAGACGGTAATATTGACCCAGTTGGCAGCACAACGGTTGACGTGATACAGCAAGGACAGAGCTGGTTGATACATGACCCGCAAAAACCTGCGACTTACACGTTGACCGCTCAGGGACAAACGGTATCTGTATATAACGACTTAAGTAATGTACGGGTCATCGCTATCGGTCAAGGTGTCAAATGGCAAATTGATGATCTTGCTGGTGCCCGCTCTTGGCTGTTAACCCTTGATGCAACGAATCCGGCTGAAATTATAGTGGCTGATTATCTGTCCTACATGCCACTAAATAAGCCAGAGGGAATAACTTATCTGGATGTTGCGGTTGAATCTAAGGGATATATTTATATTCTGTCATACCGTAATGAAGGGCGTGATCCAACGGATTATATTCTCGATATCTATGAGCCTAACGGTAAATTCCTGGTGACTGTTCCTGATCCGACATTAACGCCTGATCCGACTAAACGTCAGCATATTGTTGCTGCGCATTTGGCGATAGATTCATTCCGTACCTTGGTGGCGATGAATTACGGCAAGTTCCTGGGGGAAAATCAACGTACCCAGCCACAAATCAGCCAATGGACACCAACCACACCGATATTTGATTTGGGTATCGATCAATTACCGATATTCCAGCAACACGATATGGACAAAATCCATGAAGTTTTTGCTGAGAACAAACACCCTCTTAGTCATCAAGCAACTATCGAAACTATCAATAACAATGGTTATTTCATCATTACAGATGGTAATACCCGTTACCCGGTCATATGCACAGTAGATAGCGATAATTTGCAGATTATTTCTGTCTACAGTTTCTCGGAGAAAAATATGTTATCAAAAAGTTACAGTTCGGAATTCAAAGCGGTTTTGCAATTATTAGATCTCTCGGAGAGCGATGTAACGGAGAAAGTCGTTATTCCATCTTCGTTGCAAGGCGCTTTACGACCTGACGATCCACAGTCACTGGCTCCAGCTCATCAGTCAAACGTATCGTCGGCAGAGGAGCTGTTGATCCTTTCTGGTATCCCCCCGGTTGAAGCGCCGATAGCATTTCCGGCAACCGTTGATGTTTTTGCGATTGGAGAACTGGTCATTGCTAATGGCGAGATTTTGGAAATTAGCAGCCCCAATTCACAGCCGATTGTGGTAGCGGTAGACATTTTGGTGATTGAACGGGGTGGGCAACTGATATGTGACGCAAATGTGATCCTAAACGTACAAACTTATACCCAAACTCAGGAGAATACCCATGAATAAAATGAAAACGGTTAACGAAACTTTGGCTGAATTGCGTGAGCATTATTATTTGACCGGTACCGAGCGGCAGCCAAAGCAATTGAACACTTCGGACTTTGACGGGCCAGTCATATTTTCTAACGATCCGAAAATAGCCACTGTGCCACCCGCGTTTTTTATCGTACAAACCATACAAGAACTGAAGGAGCTTGGGGGAGTGCCTGACAGTGAGTATGGACCAGGCGGAATGGAACCACACCATCCATTACCTGAACCCTATTCTGCTGAACGGTTGGCGAATGTCACCGGTAATCATGCTGATATATGTAAAGCTTTCCGCGCTTATATCTATGGTTATTCGCCTTTGGTCAAAGATTATGAAGATATTCTGAACGCTAAACGTTTCCCGATGAAAGTCGCGTTATACAGTGGTGAAGATATTGTTGTCACTGCCAGTAATCCATTGATTGTTGGCAGTAAAGAGAGTCACGGAGAACCTGTTAACTTGAATTTTAATAAGATAACGATTCAACCTGGCGGTAAAATTATTTATCTCACCAATGGCACGGTTCAGGCGAACGAAGTGATCATCGTTAGTACCTTAGGTACAGATAATGATGGCCCGAACATTGAAAATATTGGAGGGAATGGAGGCAATGGCGGGAGCGGAAACAATGGCTCCAATGGGAGAGACGGTAGTGATGGTAATCCTGGTAAAGATAATAAAAACTCCTGTGCAATGCAGGCTACGTCAGGTACTGCGGGTGGCGGTGGTACTGATGGAGCCAGAGGAAGTGACGGTGAGAAAGGAGGGGATGCAGAGGATGTCAATTTTAAAACCGGTACCATTACAGGCTTTGTGAATATGCTGACACAAGGCGGTAATGGTGGTCATGGCGGTAGTGGTGGTAATGGTGGTCATGGCGGGAAAGGAGGGAATGGCGGTGGCTATACCAGCGAATGTAGGGCTGGAAATGGCGGTAATGGCGGCAATGGTGGCAATGGTGGTGCCAGCGGTAATGGTGGTAACGCGGGTAACGGCGGTAACATCTATTTTACTTACGACGAAGGGGGGAGCGCATCCTTTAAAGCTAGGGCAATTGCCGGCAATGGCGGTAATGGTGGCAATGGTGGTTCTGGTGGTGTCGGCGGCGGCGGCGGTAGTGGTTATTCCAGTGGTAGCTCAGGTAAAAATGGTACATCGGGGAGCACAGGCACTGCCGGAAAAGCAGGTACCGTAGGCTCGGTTTATGTCAACGGCAAAAAACAATAACGGCAAGGAGGAGTTATGGACGCAGATATTCAAATTTTGGGTACTAATGGCGTGAATGGTGCTGATGGAGCCAATGGCGCTGATGGTCAACGGGGTGTTGATGGTCAGAATGGTTCTCGCCACAAGCCACCCACTGCCGGTGGCCGAGGTGGTGATGGTCAACCCGGTCAGAATGGCCTGGATGGTCAATCTGGTTCTGGCTGGTGGTTTGCCCTGCGTTGTCATCTTTTTGACGTACAGAGTGTGGTGCGTATTAGCAATAGTGGCGGTAGTGGCGGTAATGGTGGTACGGCGGGTTATGGCGGCAATGGTGGTGATGGCGGTAATGGTGGCCGTGGTAGTTCATCATCGTCAGGGATGCCGGGGGGTACTGGTGGTAACGGTAGCAATGGTGGAAATGGAGGCAATGGCGGTGATGGCAGCGATGGCGGTAATGTTTGGGTCAGATATGTCCAGACTAGCTTACCGAAACCGGTAGCTGCCACTTCTGATGGCGGGGATGGCGGCGTCGGACAGCCAGGTGGCGCTGGGGGGATTGCTGGGCGCGGTGGTGTAAATGGTGATGGTTCACATGCACCCGATGGGGGATATGGCAGTGGCGGTATTAGCGCCAGTGGTGGTCAGGCCGGGAGAGCTGGAAAGGTTTCTATAGTTCAATCAAGAGGATAATGACATGAGTGAATCCAGATCTTTTGCCGGTAAATGGCAATTTGCAGCGGCTTCTGGCCAACTGATTACTGTTCAGGCGGATGGTACGCTCAGCCTTTCAGCCAAGCAATCAGGGGCGATAAACCAAATGATTAATGCTTATGGCATTACTCACTTTTGGTTACAGGCGGGCAATGGTCAATACTTGGCCGCGAGCGGTAATACACCTCAAGCTAATCAATCGCGCAATGGCGCGGTTGCCGAGATCCGGTTGGAAAAGATGGGATCTGGATTTCGCCTGTGTCGTATCAGTAGCAGTGGCAACAGCTATTTGGTGGCGCAACAATCTGGGTTGGTCTGGCAGGCGGTCAGTGACAATCCGCCCCAGACAGCCCAATTTACTCGTACTATCGTGACAAAAGACTTGGAATTTCTAAAAGATTGGGGAGCGATGGGCTCAGATCTGCGCTTAGCTTATCTTGCCGAAGAAAATTTGAATGATATGGTGATGATGGCCGTCGATTTGTCCAATGCTGACCTGCGTGGTTCGACATTGCTTGACACTGATTTAACTAATGTCAAAGCTGATGGTTGCAATTTTAGTGGTTGTGATTTGAGCAAAACTGATCTAACGAGTATTCATGGTAAAAATACGCTTTTTGAAAAGTGTATCGTGGGTGGTAATACCAATATGCCTGACGCTGAGCTACCGAACGCCATTTTCCGTGGTTGTAAGAGCAGTGGTGGTCAACCGGTATTGAATCGTCTAAAAGCGCCCGGTGCGGATTTCTCTGGTGCAGTGTTACCTTCAGTGATAATGGAGAATGCCGATTTATCTCAGGCAAATCTGGTTAATGTTGATCTCAGCGGATCCAGTCTGGCTTCCTGCAACTTTACCAAGGCAATCATGACGTTGGTGAATTTGCAAAATACCACCTTGCAGGCCTCGGATTTTAATCAAGCCACGTTAGTGGGGACTGATTTTACCGGGGCGAATATCAATAATGTTAATTTCAGTGGCGCTAATTTGACCAATGCCCGTCTATCGTTAACCACTGGTTATAACCAACTAAACCTCAGCGACAGTACCTTATTAGCGGCGGTACTGACAGAGATGGATCTGGTTGATGCCACGATTACCGCTAAGACTGATTTTACTCAAGCACAGATGGATGGGGTCAATCTGAGTAAGCAGAGGTTGGATCAGGTCATATTCCTGATGGCATCGATGAAGAAGGCGAATTTGGATAATACATCACTCAATGGAGCTGTTTTGGTAGGCGCTAATCTAGCTGGTGCCACTATCTTGGGTAATGTTTCTTTAGTGGGTGCGAATTTGTCCAATGCGAGTTTGGAGAATGTTAATCTGACCGGTGCTCAATTTGGGGCCTTATCCACAGTGACATATCTGGATGAAGCCGATACTCAGTCGCTGGATAACCAGCAACTACCCAAACAATTACGTCAGCGGTTGTATCAGGGTAAGGCGCTGATTAACGGCCGGACGGAGGTGTTGGTTCGTCAGCCAGGCCAAAACTGGTTGGTCGAACATGAGGGTAAACCGCTATTTATCCACCGTCAGAATGGGCAATTAGATGTTGCACAAGACAATGGTGGCAATGCTGCGATTCTTGCCAACACGTTTATGCCTAATGCTATCCTGACTGGCGCTAATCTCTATGCGGTTGATATGTCCGGCGTTCATTGGTACGGCAGCAACGCCAGAGCCGACAACGCCAATCTGGAACAGGTCAACTTGTCGAATGCGAACTTAGCCACCATGAATTTCACTCAGGCGCGGTTATATGGGGCGAATTTATCCTATGCCAATCTGGTGGGAACTAACTTTAGCAAGGCAATGCTGGAACCCACCCAAGGTCTTAAACCGGCATCTCTGGCCTTTGCTTCAATTCAGGGCACTATCTTTACTGAAGCTAAACTAACCGGTGCTAATTTGACTAATGGTGCAGTGGCTTTGCCGTTTGAAGAAGCGGGTAATAAGTTGGCAGGTGTTCCCTTGTTCAGTGCGGCGCTTGAGCTGATGAGTTCATTAGATAGTGGCGTGATATCAAAGGAATTGCGTCAGGTATTTACCGATAACGGCTATAGCCTGTTGTCTAATGCCAAAATCATCGAAAAACAAAATGATCAATATTGGATTATCTCCAACCAGCCGCCGGATACTGATCTAAGTTACCGAGGATATTGTAACTTCATTGTGATTCAGGTTAGTGAGGTCGGCAATAACCATCTGCAAGTTTGTGGTGGATCGCCATTACGTATCATCCGCACTGCGGCTGACAATACATTACAACCGGTTAATATCGCTTTTGGGGTGACAATGGATATCACTCAGGCGATGGATGGTGCCACCACCTGCCCAAGTGGTTTGCGTTATCAGTTACTGAATAGTGGTATCAGCTATCAATCATTGATGACACCGGGATTACCTCCGCATCCGCCGAAATGTATTCCCAGTCCGACGATTTGGTGTTGATAAATAAGCACAATAATTTGGTAATCGACTGATCGGAGTAAAGAATATCACAATGGATATCAATATGATGAAAAGCGAGAATATGTCGATTGTTATTATCGGTATGGGGTGCCGTTTTCCGGGGGGCGTTAGCTCCCCAGAAGAATGTTGACATCTGTTGTGTGGTTCAAATGATGCTATGTAAAGCTCCGGTTATTTAGGTAAATTATTGGAAGATATTTCGTGATTTACGTCACACTTTTAAAACTGATCGGATATTAGCCAGCCAAACAAACGAGACACCGTAAATTTTTTGTTATATTTTACCGATCAGATATTAAACAGATAAAACTGGCGTATTATTTATTGTTACTGTCTCTTCGGTAACCAATGCATAACAGCCCAGGTTACCTGCTTGATGTACTCAATGAAGGTGATCACCAAGACTATCAGCAACAGACTGCTAGCCACCTCATTGGCTTCATATGCTTTCCCAAGGCGGTCTGTTTACCCCCTTGATTATTAATGACTACACGCAAAAAACCGCCGGACCGAGGGTCCGTGCGTTGAATATCCTCATGAAAAATTAAGGGGACGTGATGTCATTCCAGAAAAATCCACCCAGACCATCGGGCGCTAAACACCTTGCCGACCGGCTAAAGACGCAAAGCGCCGGCGGCTTACTCTTTACCCTCACGGCCGGTGAATTACCGCCTGAAACCTTTGTCGTCGCCGGCTTTTCACTCAATGAAGCCTTCTCCACCCCTTTCAGCCTGAACGTCAGTTTAGCCAGCGCCGACCCGGCCATTGATTTCTCTGCGGTCCTCGATAACAGCGCCACCCTCTCCATCCTGCGCGCCGGCAACATCGAACGCACCGTCACCGGCATGGTCGCCCGCTTTGTTCAGGGCAACACCGGCAAACATCAGACCCGCTATGAGATGACCCTCCGCCCCGATATGTGGCGCACCACCCTGCGCCAGAATTCCCGGATTTTTCAGCGGCAGGATATCAAAACCATCCTCACCACCCTGCTCAAAGAGAGCGGCGTCCGCGATGTGGTGTTCCGCCTGCGCCATCCGCACCCGGAGCGGGAATTCTGCGTCCAGTACCGGGAAACCGACTTTGACTTTCTGCACCGGCTGACCGCCGAAGAAGGCCTGTTTTACTTCTTTGAATTCAACGAGAATAAAAACACCCTGGTGTTCGCCGACGTGGCAGGTGCCCTCGCCACAGGCCCGGTCCTGCCCTATCACCCCGGTGAAGCGACCGACGCGTCGCAGCTGTGCGTCACCACCCTGACCCGGCAGGCGCAGGTCCGCCCGGCCTCTGTCGAGCTCAAAGACTACACCTTTAAAAACCCGGTCTGGGCCGCCGAGTTTCGCCACCATATGCGGGAACAAAACCTCCAGCACACCGGCTATGAACACTTCGATTTCCCCGGCCGCTTCAAAGACGAGCAGCACGGTGCCGATTTCACCCGCTACCGGCTCGAAGCCCTGCGCAATGACGCCCTGACCGGCCACGGGGACAGTAACCACGCCGCGATGCAGCCGGGCGTGCTGTTCACCCTCACTGACCATCCCCGCGATGACCTCAACCAGCTCTGGCAGCTGGTCAGCGTCTCCCACAACGGCAGCCAGCCGCAGGCGCTGGAACAGGCTGGCGGAGAGTCAGGCACCATCATGAGCAACCAGTTCACCTTTATCCCGGCGCATCAGCACTGGCGTCCGATGCCGGCGCGCAAACCGGTAATGGACGGCCCGCAGATAGCCAAAGTCGTTGGCCCGGCCGGCGAAGAAATCTTCTGTGATAAATACGGCCGTATCCGGCTGCAATTCCTGTGGGACCGTGACGGCCAGAGTGATGACCACAGCTCCTGCTGGATACGGGTGACGCAACCGTGGGCCGGTCAGGGCTGGGGCATGCTGGCCATCCCGCGTATCGGTCAGGAGGTGGTGGTGGACTTTCTCAACGGTGACCCGGACCAGCCGATTGTCATCGGGCGAACGTATCATGCCAGCAACCTCCCGCCGGGCACCCTGCCGGGCAGCAAAACCCAGATGGCCTTCCGCTCAAAAACCCACAAGGGCGAAGGCTATAACGAACTGCGTTTTGAGGATGCCAAAGGCAGTGAAGCGCTGTCGCTGCACGCGCAACGGGATATGCATACCCGGGTGAAACATCGCCAGATACTGACCGTAGAAACCGCCGACCGGGAGATTACGGTTCAGGCCGGGGATGAAAAAACAGCCATTCAACAAGGTAACCTGATGGAAACCATCTGCCAGCTGCGCAGCACCGAAGCCAATCAGGTACAGGTCAAGGCCAGCGCCGGTAAAGCGGGAGACGGCACTCAGCTGTATGAAGCCAGCGACAATATTACGCTGACGGTCGGCGCGGGAAAAATCGTGATGACCAAAGAGAGCCTCAAACTCGTCTTTGGCGGGGATGCCAACAGTATTGAAATCAACGCAAGCGGCGTCATGGTGCTGGGCGGCAACATCAATATGAACAAGTAACCCGGATACCCCCAACACCTTAAAATAATTATCAGGACCCCATCATGACTCAGGAAACCCGCTTCATCCCGTTCCACTTCAATGCCGGCACGGTAAACGTGCCCCACGACTGGCAGGATGTCAGCATGCTCGTCCTCAGCAGCGCCGATGACCCCCACGGCAGCAGTTTCACCCTGTCCCGCGATACCCTGCCCTGGGGGCTTGATTTTACCCAGTTTGCTGAACGGGAAATCCACTCACTCGGCCAGAAACTGAAAAACTATCAGGTTATCGCTCAGGAAACCGGGGAGCTGAACGGCATGACCACCGTCACCGCCGAGTTCAGCTGGACCTCGCCACAGGGCCCGCTTCATCAACTGATGATGCTGCTTCATCTGCCGGAACAGATAATCATCCTGACCGGCACCTGCGCCGGGACCATGACGCCGGCCCAGCATGAACAGATGAAGGCCATGATGACCTCATTTCAGCCCCGTCGCCATGACAGCTAATCACCGCCGGGAGTAAATTACCATGAGTTTATTGATGATGGCCTGGCTGGGGGCCGGGGCCGCGCAACGCGCCCGCCCCACCGGGACCGACCGGCAGGACAATACCCCGCCACCAACAGAAGGCACTTCGCCCGCCGATACGGTGCTCAACTATCTGGAAAGTGAGGATTTTCAATACCATTCGCTGGCGGTAGCGGGCATGTATACCGCCGGTGTCGGGGGGCCGCCCGCCTTACTCCCGCTGGCAGCGGGGGTGGCCGCCGGAAAACTGGGCGCTCAAATTGGCCATGAAGTCGGCACAACGGTGACCCACGGAGTCATGTCCTTATTCGGCCATCACACCATTGCCACCGAAGGCCAGGTGCCGGCCCGGACAGGGGATGCGATTGCCCATCAGAACAAAAGCGCCGCATTATGGGGGGCGCTGGGTGGGGTGTTACTGGGGGCCCTGGCCGCCGTGACGATTGCCACATTAACGGTGGCAACCGGTGGACTGGCGTTAGCGGTGGTCGCCGGTGCGGCTGCGGGACTCGCCGGGGGCTACGTTGGCGGGGTGATAAGCAGTGCGGGGGCGGCACTCGGACAGTATGGTGCCAATAAGGGCACGATTATCGGGGGCTCCCCGAATGTCTTTTTTGAAGGCCAGCCGGTGGCCCGTCAGGGTGACGAAATTGTGTGCAGCGACCACCCCGGCCCGATAGTGATTGCGGAAGGGGCAAAAACCGTATTTGCCAACGGCAAACCGATTGCCCGCTCAGGCCACCGCACCACCTGTGACGCCAATATCAACAGTGGTGCCGCCTCCCTTGCCGTGACCAGCGAAACCGGTAATGCCCTGACTATCCTGACCGAAAGCAACAAAGACCTGCGCTGGCTGGTTGCCATTGCCGGCGCCCTGCCGCTACCGCCTGGCCGAAAAGGCCACGCCGAGAAAGCGAAATCGGGGGCAGAACCCACCCCCTCGGTGAAAAAAACCGGCAAAGCAACCGAGACAACGCCCAGTGCCAGTGACCCGGTGGATGTGGCGACCGGCGACTTCTTACAGGTCTGGCCGGTGCTCGCCCTGCCGGGGCTGTTGCCGCTGGCGCTGAACCGGGTGTATCGCTCGACGGCGAACTTTTCCGGGCTGTTCGGCCCCAAATGGGCGGATGACTGGTCACAACACCTGAGACGGGACGGCGAGGAGACCCATTTCACCGACGCGGAAGGCGTGATTTACACCTTCCACACCCCGACAGAACACGTTTTCTCGGTCAACCTGTATGCCGGTCATTATCTGCTGTACGGGCAACTGAGCGGTGAACTGCACCTGTTTAACCGCCGCACTCAGCACACCCTGAGTTTTACTCAGAGACAGGGCGATAAACGTTGCCTGTCAACGACAGAAGACCGCAACGGCAACCGGACCGTGTTTCGTTACGATGAGACCGGCCGCCTGGCGGATATCGTCCATGCCGACAGCGCGGAACTGGTGTTGCACTATGAACACCGGCAACTGACCGCCATTGACTGGCTGCATCAGGGGCAGCGCCAGCGACTGGTCACCTGTCGCTATGACAGCCAGGGTTACCTGGCAGAATGTGAGTCGTTTCAGTTTAATCATTTGTGGCATGAATACAGCCCGCCCGGCTACATGACCCGCTGGCATGACACCGATAAAACCGACGTGACCCTGCATTATGACACCCGGGGCCGGATAACCGCGCTTACCACCCCGCAAGGCTACTGGCAGGACCGTTTTGACTATGATGACGAACATCGGGTGACCACCTATTTTGATGCCGAAGGCGGATGTACCCGGTACGAATATAACGCGGACGGGCTGGTCACCCGGGCAATAAACCCGCTTGGTCATGAAACCCTGACCCGGTGGGACTTTGGTCACAAAGTCGCGGAAACCGACCCGCTGGGCCGGACTGCCACATTTGAATACAGCCCGTACGGGGAACTGATGCTGTTCACTACGCCGGCGGGAGACAGCACCGCTTACCACTACGACGAATACGGACAGCTAACCCGGCTCACACCACCGGACGGGGAAAGCTGGCGATTTCACTACAGCGACCGGGGTAATCTGGACGCGGTCACCGACCCGCAGGGCCGGCGGGAAGAGTTCCGGCACGGGGAGCACGGTGAAATCCTGCGCCATGTCCTGCCCGATGGTCGCCACTGGCATTACAGTTATGAACAGCAGCAATTAAGTGAAGTGATTGCCCCGAACGGTTGCGCCACGCAACTGGCCTCTGACGGACTGGGCCGGCTCCTGAGCGTCACCGATGCCCATAACCAGCAGACCCGCTATCACCACAGTGCCTTTCATGCCAGCCCGGCGGGCAGTGTCAGTGAAATCCACTTACCGGACGGGGTTCGCCAGACGATTGACTACGACAGTGAGCGGCGCGTATCAGCGGTGACCGACGGTGCCGGGCGCACCACCCGGTATACCTATGACGCCTTTGACCTGTTGAGCCGCGTCACCCGCCCGGATGGGACGGCCCTCACCTTTGCCTACGACAGACTGACCCGCCTGACCGCGGTGACTAACGCCACTGGCGAGACCTACCGTTACACCCGTGACCGGGCCGGGCGGATTATCGGTGAAACTGATTTTACCGGGCGCACGATTCAATATCAGTACGATAACGCCGGACGCCGCATCACCGCCCGTTACCCGAATAATCAACTCTTACGCTGGTGCTACACCCCGGAAAACCGCATTACCCGGCAGGAAGTCTGGCAGGAAGAAGATGAACAGTGTCAGCGGGTTTCGGTCACAACATACGACTATAACGACGCCGGCCAGCTTATCCGCGCCACCAACCCGGATGCGGTGGTGGCATTTGAATACGATGAATCGGGCAACCTGACGGCAGAAACGATTAACGGGCGGACGGTGACCCATGAGTGGGATACCCTGAGCGGTTTACCGGTCAGCCGGCAGGGGAACAACCTGCCGGCCCTGCACTGGGACTATGGCCCGCCAGGTCAGGTCACCCGTTTTGGGTTGGAAGGCCACGCGCCGCTGGATATTCAATATGACGGCCTGGGACAGGAAACCGTGCGCCGCAGTGACGCCGGCTTTATTCAGGCGCAATATCACACGCCTGCCGGGTTGCTGGCGCATCAGGCGGCCGGCCGCAATTCCGCACGATTCAGGCAGGCATTGCAGGAAGCCGACCCGCATCATCCGCCGTTTGGCAGTGAAGTGAACCGTCACTGGTATTACACGCAGGCGCACCATGTCGAGTGCATAAAAGACGACCGCTGGCAGGAAACCCGTTACGGGTACAACGCCAACGACCAGATAGTGGCGGCTATCTTTAGCGGCACCCCCTGGGCGCGTGAAGAGCAGTTCATTTATGACGCTAACCAGAATATCGGTCACTACCAGCGAATACCGGAATATATGAACGAACCGGTGCGTCAGGAATATCAGGAGTATCAGGCGGCCCGGATGGAACGCCGTGGAGATAACGCCTTCCGCTATGATGAAAATGGCCGAATGGTGGAAAAAACCGTCCATAAATATCAGTACCGGTCAAGGACATTCTGTTACCACTGGGATGCGCATAACCAGCTGACCGGGTTTATCACGCCGGAAGGGACCCGCTGGCGCTATCGCTATGATGCCTTTGGCCGGCGTATCAGTAAACGCAAGGAAGTGGACAGCACGCTGGAAGCCACCAACCTGAAACGGTGGCTGGACGGACTGCCGGACCTGACACTGAAACCGACGGCGATTATCGGATACGATTACCTGTGGAGTGGTGACCAGCTGATAGAAGAGACGCCGGTGTATGCAGACGGCACCGTGGGATATGAGCACAGCATTCACTGGTTATATGAACCGGGAAAACTGACCCCCTCGGCGCGTTATGAACAGGGGCAACTGCACTATGTGGTCAGTGACCATCAGGGAACCCCGCGGGAAATATTAACGGAAGCAGGAAAACTGGCCTGGGCCGGGCGGCTGTTCACCTGGGGCGAACCGGAGTTCTGGACCGTCTCAGTGCGGAAAGAGGAAACGGTCAGCTGCAATCTTCGGTTCTGTGGACAATATGAAGATGAAGAAAGCGGTTTATTTTATAATCGGTTCCGGTATTATTCGCCAGAGACGGGACAGTACCTCTCGCCTGATCCGATTGGATTAGCAGGGGGTCTGAACCTGTATGCGTACGTGCCGAATCCGGTGTCGTGGATTGACCCTCTGGGGCTAACCCCAACAATAACAGGTTCTACAGCGGGAGGAATGTTCAGAACGACTTCTGCTTGGAGAAATCGTTATGGCCCTGCTTCAATGAGAGAGCATCATCTAATACCCCAAGCAATGATGAAAAACGATGCTTTTATGTTCCAAATGAAAGTAGCCGGAATTTCAAACCCAACAGATTACATTCATCGTCAAATTTCACGAATTCCAAATGCTCAACATATTAATGTTCATGATGCAGGATGGAATAATCAGTGGAAATCATGGCTTGATCAAAATCCAAACTTCAGCCAAAAGGATCTTCAGAGCAATATAAAAGACATGATGAAAGAACATAAAATCCCAGGCTCATCAAGAAATTATGCAAGAAGATACGGGCGTAAGTGTGGCTCATATACAGGATCTTAAGAATTAAGTCGTTCAAAACACGCATCCAATGTTTTGTTTTTAGACGACTTTCTTTGCGGTGTTTTGAATGCATTCTGGGATAAATAGGCTTTGGCTTTTTCCAGCCAAAAACACGTTTCCGACCATGCCCTTTGGAGGAGATTTTCTATTATGGGTTTTAACCAGATCTCCGTATTTTGGGCCGCTTTAAGCAGTGAAACCGCTGGGAATAATCGCCTTGCCAGCGAGCGTCTGAGCAACAACGCTAATAAGCTCAGCCAGATAAGCCCCGTGACCAACGTTTCTTTTCGTGTCGTAAACCGGTGCCAGTTCGTGTGTGATTTGAGTTCTTTAAACAACAGTTCTATTTGCCAGCGGCAACGATAAATATCCATGATGTCATTGGCTGTAAATTCCTCGACTGATAAGTTAGTCAGCCAGAGACAGAAACGTTTTTCTTCAGCAAACCAACGGCGGATCAGGCGAAACTCATAGCCATTACGCCGACAAATCAGATCCAACACCTCAGAACGATTCGTTCTGCGTGTCACGGATTTCAGGGGCTTATCGGACAGCTTCGATAAGATTTTTCCCTGACCATTGCGTGCCCTGATTATTTGGGGATTAAGCGATTTACCGCCCCGCACAATAAACGAACCGCCTGAGCGTGAGAGTTGTTCAAAATACTCAAAATCGACATAACCGGCATCCGCTAATAATAATTGGTCATGCAATGTTGCCGGAATAGGCAGGTGAGTCCGCTCAGAGGCGGTATCTGCAGTAACAGCCATTTTCACGGGAGACTGGGTTAATAATGACAAGGTCATGTGACATTCCACTGCCGCTGCGGTTGCCTGAAATCGACAAGGAAAAACATCAGCCAGTGCCGAATGGACTTTAAATGAACTGCCATCCTGTAAAATAACATTTTGAAATTTGGCGAGTTTTTTGGGCAGGACGAGGTGCTTTTCAGCCCATTGTGCCATGGCAAACCTGACCAATATTTTGACAAATTCAACAAAAGCCGCTTTCCGTAGCTGATTATAAAAAGGACGGTAGCTAACGTGTTGTTTTTCATCGGGGCACAGGCCATTAAATTTTTGGTGTAGCTGAGCTATAGACGTCACTTTCCCCGAACTGAGCGCTGTGATAAGACTGAGAATAAGCGTATGAGGCTCGATATTTCTCACGCGCTGAATAAACCCGCAGCGAAGCGCCATTTTTTGCAAAGAAACGTCACTGAAGAATTGCATTAATTGGTGTTTTATAGCGATAATCGTCACAGGCTTCATCCGTGGTTTTGGTATTAGTTTGGCGACGATTATCAGATCATAAATGAAGCCTTTTTTCTATCTAAAATATACAGTTACTGCTTAAGAGCCTGTATATGAAGTGTGGCTAGTAAAATAAGGAATATGATGAGATCTCAACAAATCTTCCAGAAGGCACTAATATTATTGGACAGAGGACAGCTTGAACGTGGGGCTGAAGTCCTTAGAGAAGCTATAAATTTGTCTGAAATTGATAATGATATTATTACTTTAATTCAATCTTTAATATGTCTTGGCGATTTGCTTTACGAGTCTAATTCAAAAGCAGAAGCTAGAATATTATTGGAGAGAGCACTGACTTATAATAGAGATGATGATTTATTAGCATATGAGTTTGAAAGAGCTAAAGAACTGCTTTCCCAGATGTAAATTTTTAATTTAAAAATAGCCGGAAAGATCCCTGTGATCTTCCGGCCTTCTTGTGATTTATCTTGGCGAATACCCATGGTAAGCCAGAGCGGATTGAAGCTTAGAAATCGCATCTTTGATCTGATACGCTTCCTCGTCATTCGCTGTACAGGCGCGTATCTTCGCCCAGTTCAGCCGCTTAACCAGTTGGGCCAAGGCCAGCGCTTCAATGTGGGTTAAATGTACTTCCTTTTTTGTGGACAATATGAAGATGAAGAAAGTGGTTTATTTTATAAAAGGACAGTTAATGGCATTTAATAGAAAATCATTAACCATTAATCGCAAGTTGAAAAGGAAACACACGTAAAAAGATATTATCCAAATAGATGGGTAGTAAAGCGCTTTCTCGCCGATTATTTAACAGCGTCAGTAAAGATAAAATAAATATGATCTGCGTTCATTAAACATAATCCAATGATGATTAAACTTAACAAAAAACCAGTATTAAAAAGGGTAGAAACAACAGTTAAAACTTTATGCCGATTAAAACCAAAAGTTAAAAAAATGACTTTTAATAGTAGCTTAAACCCTGCCCATCATAAAACTCAGGGGGGATTCACTTTATGTTTAGTTCATTTATACGCGATTCTATACCCCACTTATTTTACATTTTCCTGAACTACCTAATCATTTAAAAATGCGAATGCCAACGCATTAAAGCTTTTATATCAAGGACGGATTTAACTCAATAAATACCACTTATCAAAAGGACAATTAATTACATTCAATCGAAAATCATTATCCATTAATCGCAAGTTAAAAAGAAATCGCATGTAAAAGGATATTATCCAAACAGATGGGTAGTAAAACGCTTTCTCGCCGATTATTTAACAGCGTCAGTAAAGATAAAATAAATATAATCTGCGTTCATTAAACATAATCCAATGATGAGTAAACTTAATAAAAAGCCGGTAGTAAAAGGGGCAAAAACAACAGTTAAAAAGTTATACCGATTAAATCCATCCGTTAAAAAACAACGTTTAATAACAGGTTGAATCCTGCCCATTATAAGCCTCTGAACTGGTTCACACTTTTTTACCCTGTCCTGTTTAATTCATTTATCCGCGATTCTATACTCCACTTATTTTACATTTTCCTGACCTGCCTAATCATTTAAAAACGTGAATAACAAAGTATTAAAGTTTCATATCAAGGGCAGATTTAACTCAATAAATGCACCTTTCTAAAAGGACAGTTAATGGCATTCAATCGGAAATCATTAACCATTAATCGTAAGTTGAAAAGAAGTCATACATAAAAAGATATTATCTAAATAGGTGGATATTAAAGTACTTTCTCGCCGATTATTTAACAGCGTCAGTAAAGATAAAATAAATATGATCTGCGTTCATTAAACATAATCCAATGATGATTAAACTTAACAAAAAACCAGTATTAAAAAGGGTAGAAACAACAGTTAAAACTTTATACCGATTAAAACCAAAAGTTAAAAAAATGACTTTTAATAGTAGCTTAAACCCTGCCCATCATAAAACTCAGGGGGGATTCACTTTATGTTTAGTTCATTTATACGCGATTCTATACCCCACTTATTTTACATTTTCCTGAACTACCTAATCATTTAAAAATGCGAATGCCAACGCATTAAAGCTTTTATATCAAGGACGGATTTAACTCAATAAATACCACTTATCAAAAGGACAATTAATTACATTCAATCGAAAATCATTATCCATTAATCGCAAGTTAAAAAGAAATCGCATGTAAAAGGATATTATCCAAACAGATGGGTAGTAAAACGCTTTCTCGCCGATTATTTAACAGCGTCAGTAAAGATAAAATAAATATAATCTGCGTTCATTAAACATAATCCAATGATGAGTAAACTTAATAAAAAGCCGGTAGTAAAAGGGGCAAAAACAACAGTTAAAAAGTTATACCGATTAAAGCCATCCGTTAAAAAACAACGTGTAATAACAGGTTGAATCCTGCCCATTATAAGCCTCTGAACTGGTTCATACTTTTTTACCCTGTCCTGTTTAATTCATTTATCCGCGATTCTATACTCCACTTATTTTACATTTTCCTGACCTGCCTAATCATTTAAAAACGTGAATAACAAAGTATTAAAGTTTCATATCAAGGGCAGATTTAACTCAATAAATGCACCTTTCTAAAAGGACAGTTAATGGCATTCAATCGGAAATCATTAACCATTAATCGCAAGTTGAAAAGAAATCGCACGTAAAAAGATATTATCCGAATAGGTAGGCATTAAAGTACTTTCTCACCGATTATTTAACAGCATCAGTAAAGATAAAGCGAATATGATCCCCGTTCATTAAACATAATCCAATGATGATTAAACTTAACAAAAAATCAGTATTAAAAAGGGTAAAAACAACGATTAAAAATTTATACTGCTTAAAACCATCAGTTAAAAAAATAACTGTTAATAACCATTTAAATCCTGCCCGATGGTCGCCACTGGCATTACAGTTATGAACAGCAGCAATTAAGTGAAGTGATTGCCCCGAACGGTTGTGCCACGCAACTGGCCTCTGACGGACTGGGCCGGCTCCTGAGCGTCACCGATGCCCATAACCAGCAGACCCGCTATCACCACAGTGCCTTTCATGCCAGCCCGGCGGGCAGTGTCAGTGAAATCCACTTACCGGACGGGGTTCGCCAGACGATTGACTACGACAGTGAGCGGCGCGTATCAGCGGTGACCGACGGTGCCGGGCGCACCACCCGGTATACCTATGACGCCTTTGACCTGTTGAGCCGCGTCACCCGCCCGGATGGGACGGCCCTCACCTTTGCCTACGACAGACTGACCCGCCTGACCGCGGTGACTAACGCCACTGGCGAGACCTACCGTTACACCCGTGACCGGGCCGGGCGGATTATCGGTGAAACTGATTTTACCGGGCGCACGATTCAATATCAGTACGATAACGCCGGACGCCGCATCACCGCCCGTTACCCGAATAATCAACTCTTACGCTGGTGCTACACCCCGGAAAACCGCATTACCCGGCAGGAAGTCTGGCAGGAAGAAGATGAACAGTGTCAGCGGGTTTCGGTCACAACATACGACTATAACGACACCGGCCAGCTTATCCGCGCCACCAACCCGGATGCGGTGGTGGCATTTGAATATGACAAATCGGGCAACCTGACGGCAGAGACGATTAACGGGCGGACGGTGACCCACGAGTGGGATACCCTGAGCGGCTTACCGGTCAGCCGGCAGGGGAACAACCTGCCGGCCCTGCACTGGGACTATGGCCCGCCAGGTCAGGTCACCCGTTTTGGGTTGGAAGGCCACGCGCCGCTGGATATTCAATATGACGGCCTGGGACAGGAAACCGTGCGCCGCAGTGACGCCGGCTTTATTCAGGCGCAATATCACACGCCTGCCGGGTTGCTGGCGCATCAGGCGGCCGGCCGCAATTCCGCACGATTCAGGCAGGCATTGCAGGAAGCCGACCCGCATCATCCGCCGTTTGGCAGTGAAGTGAACCGTCACTGGTATTACACGCAGGCGCACCATGTCGAGTGCATAAAAGACGACCGCTGGCAGGAAACCCGTTACGGGTACAACGCCAACGACCAGATAGTGGCGGCTATCTTTAGCGGCACCCCCTGGGCGCGTGAAGAGCAGTTCATTTATGACGCTAACCAGAATATCGGTCACTACCAGCGAATACCGGAATATATGAACGAACCGGTGCGTCAGGAATATCAGGAGTATCAGGCGGCCCGGATGGAACGCCGTGGAGATAACGCCTTCCGCTATGATGAAAATGGCCGAATGGTGGAAAAAACCGTCCATAAATATCAGTACCGGTCAAGGACATTCTGTTACCACTGGGATGCGCATAACCAGCTGACCGGGTTTATCACGCCGGAAGGGACCCGCTGGCGCTATCGCTATGATGCCTTTGGCCGGCGTATCAGTAAACGCAAGGAAGTGGACAGCACGCTGGAAGCCACCAACCTGAAACGGTGGCTGGACGGACTGCCGGACCTGACACTGAAACCGACGGCGATTATCGGATACGATTACCTGTGGAGTGGTGACCAGCTGATAGAAGAGACGCCGGTGTATGCAGACGGCACCGTGGGATATGAGCACAGCATTCACTGGTTATATGAACCGGGAAAACTGACCCCCTCGGCGCGTTATGAACAGGGGCAACTGCACTATGTGGTCAGTGACCATCAGGGAACCCCGCGGGAAATATTAACGGAAGCAGGAAAACTGGCCTGGGCCGGGCGGCTGTTCACCTGGGGCGAACCGGAGTTCTGGACCGTCTCAGTGCGGAAAGAGGAAACGGTCAGCTGCAATCTTCGGTTCTGTGGACAATATGAAGATGAAGAAAGCGGTTTATTTTATAATCGGTTCCGGTATTATTCGCCAGAGACCGGGCAGTACCTCTCGCCTGACCCTCTGGGGTTAGCCGGAGGAGTAAATCTTTACAGTTACGTGCATAATCCGGTGAGTTTTGTTGATCCCTTGGGGTTGGTGGGGTGTTCGGGGACTGCACCTAAATATGAATATGATATGATCAATAATCCTGGACTACTAGCCAATTTACCTAATACACCTGCCGCTAATTTTGCTAGTGGAAAATATAACTTTAGAGTTTTAAATGAAGATCTCATTTTATATAGAGCAGGAAACGGTGGTGGAGGACGGAATGCTTTTGGTCAATGGTTTACCGAGTCACCAGTAAATTCTGTTGCCCATGTGAGAATCGATTTGGCTGTTAAACCTCAATGGCTTGATTCTCAAGGTGTATTAAGAGCCACATCACCTGTGAATACTGTATACAAAATTAAGGTCCCTAAAGGTACTACAATTTTTGAAGGCCCTGTAGGATATCAAGGTGGAGTGTATTTGGGTGGGCAAAGTAAAAACCAGATATTTATACAAGAGCCTTGGAAAATAACAGGTGTTTCAGTATTAGATAGTTGGCCTTTGAGGTGAGATATGAATTCGACTGAAAAATGTAAAAGATTATTAGAGCTATTTTTTTTATTAAAAGATGTCATTAAAAATGAGAGAGATAATGAATGGTTGATAAACATTAACGATTTTATCACCATGTTAACCCCTCCATATTATGGAGGAATAGAAGATGCTAATGTATCCCTTAAGAGAGTTAGTGATTCGTATAAAACGATGGGACGTGGCAATGGTAGTTTCTCAGATTATTTTATTTGGAGGGAGGATTTTGAAGAAAGGATGAAAGCCAACGAAAAATTTGATGATGTGAAAAAAGAAATTTGGCATATATTAGATAATCTCTAACCTTTCTGTTATTAAAAAACCGACCGGCGTGCCACACAAGTTCAATGCGGAACAGCAACGGGCCTTTATGGAAACCTGCGGGAAACTGAAGCAGGAAGCCGGAGACCATGAGCCCATCCTGTTCATTGATGGCGTCCATCCCACGCAGGGGACGAAACTCGCTTATGGCTGGATGTGCAAAGGCCAGAAAACCGCGGTAAAAACCACGGGAAGCCGTACCCGTCTGAACCTGATGGGTGCCCTGAATCTGGCCGATATCAGTAAAACAGGGGTACGCGAATATGACCGTATCGACAGTTATCACATCGCCGAGTTCTTCATTGCCCTGCGTGAAACCTATCCGGTCAGTCAGAAGGTTCATATTATCCTTGACGGAACCGGTTACCACCGGAGTAAGTTGGTGAAAGACTGGGCTTACGTGATGAATATCGACCTTCATTATTTACCGCCATACAGCCCGAATCTGAACCCGATAGAAAGGCTGTGGAAGGTGATGAATGAACAGGTCAGAAATAACCATTACTTCGCCTCGACAACCTTGTTCAGGCAGGCAATACATCGCTTTTTTACGGAAATATTACCGGAACTTGCCGGGAACCTGTCGTGCCGTATTAATGACAATTTCCAGGTTATGAATCCTGCATCTTCAAGTTAAGCGGGTATATCAAATGAATAAAGAAGAACTAAAAAATCTTTTAAAAAAACATAACGTGCCAAAATTAGCATACTGGCTGGATGGAGGAATGCCAGATGAAAGGCTTTGTCTTGATTATTCTGACAGTGAATGGTGTGTTTTTTACTCACAGAGAGGAATACGTTCTGGATTGATGAGATTTCAAACAGAAGAAGATGCATGTGATTATTTTTGGAAAGAAATCCGCTTATCTTTTTTAATTAAAGAAAGTTAATGAATAAAATAGCCGGAAAGATCCCCTGTGCTCTTCCGGCCTTGTTCTGCTTGACTCTCAATAAAAAGCGGAATCTGGCCTACAATTTGCGATTCTGTGGGCAGTATGAGGATGAAGAAAGTGATTTATTTTATAAAAGAATAGTTAATGGCATTTAATCGAAAATCATTAACCATTAATCGCAAGTTGAAAAGAAATCGCACGTAAAAAGATATTATCCGAATAGGTAGGCATTAAAGTACTTTCTCACCGATTATTTAACAGCATCAGTAAAGATAAAGCGAATATGATCCGCGTTCATTAAACGTAATCCTATGATGAGTAAATTTAATAAAAAACCGGTGGTAAAAGGAGTAAAAACAACGGTTAAAAAGCTATACCAATTAAAGCCATCCGTTAAAAAATAACGTTTAATAACAGTTTAAATCCTGCACATTATAAAACTCTGAACTGGTTCCCACTTTTTTACCCTGTCCTGTTTAATTCATTTATCCGCGATTCTACATTCCACTTATTTTACATTTTCCTGACCTGACTAATCATTTAAAAAAACGAATGCCAAAGTATTAAATATTTTATATCAAGGACGGATTTAACTTAATAAATACACCTTTTTAAAAGGCCAGTTAATGGTATTTAATCGAAAATCATTAACCGTTAATAGTGAGTTGGAAAGAAAATACATGTAAAAGGATATTATCCGAATAGGTAGGTATTAAAGTGCTTTCTCACCAGCTACTTAACAGCGTCAGTAAAGATAAAATGAATATGATCCGCGTCCATTAAACATAATCCGATGATGAGTAAACTTAATAAAAAACCGGTGGTAAAAGGGGTAAAAACAACAGTTAAAAAGTTATACCAATTAAAGCCATCCGTTAAAAAACAACGTTTAATAAAAGTTTAAATCCTGCACATTATAAAACTCTGAACTGGTTCCCACTTTTTTACCCTGTCCTGTTTAATTCATTTATCCACGATTCTATACTCCACTTATTTTATATTTTCCTGACCTGCCTAATCATTTAAAAAAACGAATGCCAAAGTATTAAAGCTTTTATATCAAGGACGGATTTAACTTAATAAATACACCTTTTTAAAAGGCCAGTTAATGGTATTTAATCGAAAATCATTAACCGTTAATAGTGAGTTGAAAAGAAAACACACGTAAAAGGATATTATCCAAATAGGTGGATATTAAAGCTCTTTCTAGCCGATTATTTAACAGCGTCAGTAAAGATAAAGTGAATATGATCCGTGTTCATTAAACGTAATCCAATGATGATTAAACTTGATAAAAACCGGTGGTAAAAGGTAAAAACAACGATTAAAACTTTATACCAATTAAAACCACAAGTTAAAGAAATGAATTTTAATAACAGGTTAAACCCTGCCCATCATAAAACTCATAGCGGGATTCACTTCATTTACCCTTCCCTGTTTAATTCATTTATCCGCGATTCTACATTCCACTTATTTTACATTCTCCTGACCTGCCTAATCATTTAAAAACGTGAATAACAAAGTATTAAAGTTTCATATCAAGGGCAGATTTAACTCAATAAATGCACCTTTCTAAAAGGACAGTTAATGGCATTCAATCGGAAATCATTAACCATTAATCGCAAGTTGAAAAGAAATCGCACGTAAAAAGATATTATCCGAATAGGTAGGCATTAAAGTACTTTCTCACCGATTATTTAACAGCATCAGTAAAGATAAAGCGAATATGATCCCCGTTCATTAAACATAATCCAATGATGATTAAACTTAACAAAAAATCAGTATTAAAAAGGGTAAAAACAACGATTAAAAATTTATACTGCTTAAAACCATCAGTTAAAAAAATAACTGTTAATAACCATTTAAATCCTGCCCGATGGTCGCCACTGGCATTACAGTTATGAACAGCAGCAATTAAGTGAAGTGATTGCCCCGAACGGTTGTGCCACGCAACTGGCCTCTGACGGACTGGGCCGGCTCCTGAGCGTCACCGATGCCCATAACCAGCAGACCCGCTATCACCACAGTGCCTTTCATGCCAGCCCGGCGGGCAGTGTCAGTGAAATCCACTTACCGGACGGGGTTCGCCAGACGATTGACTACGACAGTGAGCGGCGCGTATCAGCGGTGACCGACGGTGCCGGGCGCACCACCCGGTATACCTATGACGCCTTTGACCTGTTGAGCCGCGTCACCCGCCCGGATGGGACGGCCCTCACCTTTGCCTACGACAGACTGACCCGCCTGACCGCGGTGACTAACGCCACTGGCGAGACCTACCGTTACACCCGTGACCGGGCCGGGCGGATTATCGGTGAAACTGATTTTACCGGGCGCACGATTCAATATCAGTACGATAACGCCGGACGCCGCATCACCGCCCGTTACCCGAATAATCAACTCTTACGCTGGTGCTACACCCCGGAAAACCGCATTACCCGGCAGGAAGTCTGGCAGGAAGAAGATGAACAGTGTCAGCGGGTTTCGGTCACAACATACGACTATAACGACACCGGCCAGCTTATCCGCGCCACCAACCCGGATGCGGTGGTGGCATTTGAATATGACAAATCGGGCAACCTGACGGCAGAGACGATTAACGGGCGGACGGTGACCCATGAGTGGGATACCCTGAGCGGTTTACCGGTCAGCCGGCAGGGGAACAACCTGCCGGCCCTGCACTGGGACTATGGCCCGCCAGGTCAGGTCACCCGTTTTGGGTTGGAAGGCCACGCGCCGCTGGATATTCAATATGACGGCCTGGGACAGGAAACCGTGCGCCGCAGTGACGCCGGCTTTATTCAGGCGCAATATCACACGCCTGCCGGGTTGCTGGCGCATCAGGCGGCCGGCCGCAATTCCGCACGATTCAGGCAGGCATTGCAGGAAGCCGACCCGCATCATCCGCCGTTTGGCAGTGAAGTGAACCGTCACTGGTATTACACGCAGGCGCACCATGTCGAGTGCATAAAAGACGACCGCTGGCAGGAAACCCGTTACGGGTACAACGCCAACGACCAGATAGTGGCGGCTATCTTTAGCGGCACCCCCTGGGCGCGTGAAGAGCAGTTCATTTATGACGCTAACCAGAATATCGGTCACTACCAGCGAATACCGGAATATATGAACGAACCGGTGCGTCAGGAATATCAGGAGTATCAGGCGGCCCGGATGGAACGCCGTGGAGATAACGCCTTCCGCTATGATGAAAATGGCCGAATGGTGGAAAAAACCGTCCATAAATATCAGTACCGGTCAAGGACATTCTGTTACCACTGGGATGCGCATAACCAGCTGACCGGGTTTATCACGCCGGAAGGGACCCGCTGGCGCTATCGCTATGATGCCTTTGGCCGGCGTATCAGTAAACGCAAGGAAGTGGACAGCACGCTGGAAGCCACCAACCTGAAACGGTGGCTGGACGGACTGCCGGACCTGACACTGAAACCGACGGCGATTATCGGATACGATTACCTGTGGAGTGGTGACCAGCTGATAGAAGAGACGCCGGTGTATGCAGACGGCACCGTGGGATATGAGCACAGCATTCACTGGTTATATGAACCGGGAAAACTGACCCCCTCGGCGCGTTATGAACAGGGGCAACTGCACTATGTGGTCAGTGACCATCAGGGAACCCCGCGGGAAATATTAACGGAAGCAGGAAAACTGGCCTGGGCCGGGCGGCTGTTCACCTGGGGCGAACCGGAGTTCTGGACCGTCTCAGTGCGGAAAGAGGAAACGGTCAGCTGCAATCTTCGGTTCTGTGGACAATATGAAGATGAAGAAAGCGGTTTATTTTATAATCGGTTCCGGTATTATTCGCCAGAGACCGGGCAGTACCTCTCGCCTGATCCTCTGGGGTTAGCCGGAGGAGTAAATCCTTACAGTTACGTGCATAATCCGGTGAGTTTTGTTGATCCACTGGGGTTAGCAGCAAGCAGTTTGACTCCACCACAAAAACGCCAGCTGGAAATGTTAAAAATTAATGAAGGATATAATATTAGCCCTAAATCATGGGATGCTTACCCTGCGATTGGACGTGATGGAACATTTATTAGTGATAAACATGGAGTCATGAAGTATTTTTACAATGCAAAAGGGAAAAATGAAATAACCATAACCAAAGCTAAGGCGATAGCTATTGAAAAAAACATGGGGTTAAATGAGGGCTCATTGTTAGAAGGATTTAAGGTAAGAAAAGTGTCTAATATTCGAGAACTAATGCCAAGAAGCCCATTATCAGGTAATGATTATTTTAAAGGCCCTGGGCAACATCTTCCTAGTGGTGCTCCTGAAATGGTTATCAATTCAATTCCAACAGTTGATAATAATATTATCAATACCATTCTTACTGTAAATGTTAGGTAAATGATATGTCTTTTACGATATTAATTACTGTAATAGATGCCAATCGTATATTGGCAAAAGTTACCCATAATGAGTGTATAAAATCTCTTGAGTCCATTGGGTTTAAGAAAGAAAACGGATATTATGAAATTAAATTCAATAATGAAGAAGAAAAAATAAAAATTCTAAAAGAATTGAATGACATGGGAGCTTTTTTTTCTTTTGGGTACGGATGGTATCCATCTGAGGTCATGGCATACTTAAAAGGACAGGGAAAGATAGACTTTAGGTATAAAGTGATTTCTTGGAAAAATCCAAATGAATTTGAAATAAGCGAATATTAATAATTCCTTATTCGCAAGAATGACGCAGGGAAAAGGCAGAATTCAATCTGCCATTTTCCTACACATAGATGTTATCTGTTTGTCAAGTAACTACAAGTGAACCGGTCCTTCAGGAATATCAGGAGGCCCGGATGGCCTGCCGGGGAGATAACGCCTTTCGCTACGATGAAAACGGCAGAATGGTGGAAAAAACCGTCCATAAATATCAGTACCGGTCAAGGACATTCTGTTACCACTGGGATGCCCATAACCAGCTGACCGGGTTTATCACGCCGGAAGGGACCCGCTGGCGTTATCGCTATGATGCCTTTGGCCGACGCAAAGAAGTGGACAGTGCACTGGAGGCCGCCAACCTGAAACGGTGGCTGGACGGACTGCCGGACCTGACACTGAAACCGACGGCGATTATCGGATACGATTACCTGTGGAGTGGTGACCAGCTGATAGAAGAGACGCCGGTGTATGCAGACGGCACCGTGGGATATGAGCACAGCATTCACTGGTTATATGAACCGGGAAAACTGACCCCCTCGGCGCGTTATGAACAGGGGCAACTGCACTATGTGGTCAGTGACCATCAGGGAACCCCGCGGGAAATATTAACGGAAGCAGGAAAACTGGCCTGGGCCGGGCGGCTGTTCACCTGGGGCGAACCGGAGTTCTGGACTGTTTCAGTGCGGAAAGAGGAAACGGTCAGCTGCAATCTTCGGTTTTGTGGGCAATATGAAGATGAAGAAAGCGGTTTATTTTATAATCGGTTCCGGTATTATTCGCCAGAGACCGGGCAGTACCTCTCGCCTGATCCGATTGGATTAGCAGGGGGTCTGAACCTGTATGCGTACGTGCATAACCCGGTGTCGTGGATCGACCCATTAGGCTTAACTGGCTTTGATGCTTCTGGTAGACCTTTATCCAGTCCAAATTATAGTGTGTGGTATCAAACAGATATCCCCACAGATTTACATTCAAGTAGCAGACCTAAGCATTTTAATAATGCAAATAAACAACTGTATGAAGTAATACAAAAAGATCCACGTTTAGCTAAAGCGTTACCGCCTGAAGTTGTAGCGCATGTACAGCCAGGTCCAAAAGGTGGATTTGAACGTACTAGCCCGCCTAATCATTCATGGCACCATAATGCTCAAAATCCAACTAAGATAGAACTTATTCCAAGATCTCAACATCAAGCGCCTGGCGCTGTACAGAAAAGCCTTCATCCAAATCAGGAAGGAGGATTTAAAAAGTTGGGTAGTGGAAAATGTGGTGGACTATAAATAATGAGGTAGTTTATGAAGTTAGTTTCTATTGCTGATGTATTATCGACCCCAGAAAATAATTCCAGCGAGTGGTTTTGCTTACCTCCAGATCAAAATAGTTGGACGTTAGAAACAGAAGGAATTTTTTCTCTGAGTAGTGCTGATTTTCCACCTGATTCTGATGATTATTTACCTAAACAGGTAAAAGAAAACGGGTGGATTGAAGTTTTAGATGGAGGAACAATTGAAGAAGTAGTAGCTAATACTAAGGCCCAGTTAGACAATCCATCTCTTAATGATCTATTGAAGGCATTTATTTTTTATTTTGAAAATGATGCTTTTATGGAGTTTTAATTATATGAGATATGAGCCGGAAAGATCCTTGAGATCTTCCGGCCTTCTGATGATCTATCTTGGTGAATACCCACGGTAAGCCAACGCAGATTGAAGCTTAGAAATCGCATCTTTGATCTGATACGCTTCCTCGTCATTCACCGCACAGGCCCGTATCTCCGCCCAGCACAGCCGCTTAACCAGTTGGGCCAGGGCCAGCGCTTCAATGTGGGTTAACTGAATGTCCTGTAAATGTTCAATGGCTATCGTCATCTCATGCTCTCCCCTTAACCCACAAAACCAGTTATCAGCGCCCGCATCTGTTGCTTAATCTCATTGAGCTGGCTCTGCTGCCGCTGGTACTGTTGATGCTGCTGTTGCGTGGCTTCACTGTCAGGGATCAGCACCAGACAACCGTCCATCACCTTCACCGTAATCTGGCCGCCAGTATTAAATCCCGCCTGTCTCAGCCACTGCCCCTTAAGATGTATCGCCGGGGTGGCGTTGCTAACCCTGTTCCCGTTCGGCACATAGCCCACCGTGTAATAACGTTCTGTTTTCACAGCTTTATTTATCGCCGCTTCTGCTTTAGAATGCGCCTTAGCCATCATTCAACTCCTTCTTAGTTGCTTGTGGTGAGCGGCGTTGGTGTGGTCTCAACACATCAGCGCCGCGCTATTTTTATCCCTCCGGTTCATCAACAGACAGTAACGCAGACTCCATGCGCTGCTTGGCGATCATGGCATCAATGATCTTGATAACCGTTTCCTGATCTTCCTGTGCCAGTCGTTCCAGAACCTGAAAGCGTCGAAATAACCGGGAGTTAGCCAGCGGTGAATCTTCAACAGGATTGCCTGTCAGCAGATAATCCACCGTGACCCCTAACACATCAGCCAGCTTAACCATCATCTCAGCGGGAGGTATGTTAAGTCCGCTTTCGTACTTGTTCAGTTGTTGAAAACGGATCTCAACTTTCCCAGCCAGTTCTTTCTGAGGCCATCCCTTCTGCTTACGTAGCGCCTTGAGACGTACCCCAAACTCTTTGCGGAGTTCAGCATTTTGCATAATCAAAAACTCTGTTTGCATAGTGACTCCGTTAGTGTAAGGGCTTGTCTGAATTAGGGGTTGCAAGTAACTCCTAAAAGGATTATAAATAAATCCAATTAAGAGTCAATTTAAATCTTGACAGGATTTAGGAGTCAACAACATGGCACGGATACCCGACGCAGAATTACAGCACCTGAAAGCCGCCGTCTCCTTAGTCGCCGTGGTGGAGCAACAGGGGCGACAGCTCTTTAAACGCGGCAAAGATTACGTACTGCTGTGCCCGTTCCATCAGGAGAAAACCCCGTCAATGGTTATCTCTCCGGCAAAAAATCTCTATCACTGTTTTGGCTGTGATGCCGGCGGCTCAGTACTGGACTGGGTGATGAAAACCGAAGGCTTAAGCCTGCGCCATGCCGTGGAATGCCTGCGCGGGGAACTGGGCGAAAATCCGGCAATGGCCCCGCTGGTCCAGCCGGATGAACCCGCCGTGCTGGCCGAAAACGAAGCCGGACGGCAGGCGCTGCTCAACCGGGTGGTTGAGTTCTACCACCACACGTTGCTGAACGCCCCCGAAGCCCTGGCTTATCTGGCAAAACGCCGGTTAAATCACCCGGAATTAGTCGCCTGTTTTAAACCGGGCTTTGCCAACCGCACCCTGGGTTACCGGCTGCCCGCCAGTAAATACAAGGCCGGGTCCGCTATCCGGGTCCGGTTAATGGCGGCGGGTATCCTGCGGGACAACGGGCATGAACACTTCAGAGGGTCATTAGTGATACCGGTTATCGATATGCACGGCCAGATACGCGAAATCTATGGCCGTAAAATCGGTGACGACCTGCGCAAAAACACCCCGTGGCATCTGTATCTGCCCGGGGCGCATAGCGGGGTCTGGAATGAACCGGCCATAGCCGCGTCAGCCTCGCTTATCCTGTGTGAATCATTAATCGATGCGATGTCATTCTGGGTAGCCGGTTACCGTAATGTCACCGCCGCCTACGGGGTGAACGGGTTTACTCCCGACCACTGGCAGGCCCTGAAACAGCATCAGGTCAGGCAGGTGCTGATTGCCTTCGATAATGACCCCGCCGGGAATGATGCCGCGGTGAAACTGGCCGCCGAACTGACTGCCACCGGTATCACCGTGTTCCGGGTGGTGTTCCCCGAGGGCATGGATGCCAACGGCTATCTGTGTCAGGTCGCCGAACCAGAACGGGCCTTCGGGTTGTTGCTGGACAGTGCCGTGCCGATGCAGGAGGCGGCAGAGATACAGGCCACCACCGCAACAGAGCGGGCCGCACTGGCTAAACATCAGCCGGTTCCGGTGCCGGAAATGGTCAGCGCATTAGCCGCCGGTATAGCCGCGTTGCCGTCGATGCCGAATGTGGTCTGGGAAACCGGCGCTAACGGCGAGATATCCCTGACGCTGGGCACACAACAGTGGGGTATCCGGGGCCTGTCACAGGTGAAAGCCGGGGCGGCGGTGATGAAAGTGAATGTTCAGGTCGTTGATACTGACAGCGGCGTGATGTTCGCCGACAGCGTGGACATGATGAGCGCCCGCAGCCGGGGCGGGTATGCGCGACTGGCCGCCACCGAACTCGGGCTGGCCGAAGGTGACCTGCGCCGGGCGCTGGGGCAGGTGTTGCTGGTACTGGAACAGTGTCAACAGGCCGGCGTCGGTGAGCAAACCGAAACCCCACCGGTTCCCGAACTGAGCGGGGACCAGCGGGCCGCGGCGCTGGCCCTGCTGCAAGACCCGAAACTGAGTGAGCGCATCACCGCTGATTTAGCCGCCTGTGGCGTGGTGGGCGAATCCACTAACCTGCTGGCCGGTTACTTAGCCGCCGTCAGTCGCAAGCTGGACCGTCCGCTGGCCGTGCTGATACAGAGCAGCAGCGCTGCCGGGAAAAGCTCACTGATGGATGCGGTCCTCAATCTGATACCGGAAGAAGAACGGCTGCAATACAGCGCCATGACCGGCCAGAGTCTGTTCTATCTGGGGGAAACCAACCTGCAACACAAGATACTGGCGATAGCCGAAGAAGAAGGGGTGCGGCAGGCCGCCTATGCGCTTAAGCTGTTGCAAAGCGACGGCGAACTGACCATTGCCAGCACCGGTAAAGACGATGCCAGCGGGAATCTGGTCACCAAACAGTACACGGTGAAAGGGCCGGTGATGCTGATGCTCACCACCACCGCAATAGATGTCGATGAAGAGCTGTTAAACCGCTGTCTGGTGCTGACGGTGAACGAATCGCGGGAACAGACCGAAGCTATCCACGCCTTGCAGCGCCATAAGCAGACCCTCGAAGGCTTACTGGCAGAGAATGAAAAGGCGTATATCACCGAGCTGCATCAGAACGCCCAGCGGCTGCTACGCCCGCTCAATGTGGTTAACCCTTATGCCTCACAGTTAACGTTCATGAGCGATAAAACCCGCACCCGACGCGACCACATGAAATATCTCACCCTGATACAAAGTATCGCCCTGCTGCATCAGCACCAGCGCGAGGTGAAGACCGCGGAACACCGGGGCAAACGGCTTGAATATATCGAAGTCACCAAAGAAGATATCCGCCTGGCGAACCGGCTGGCCCACGAGATATTAGGCCGCACGCTGGATGAAATGTCACCCCAGACCCGAAAACTGTTACTGTTGATACAAGCGATGGTGAAAGAGACGGCGACAGCGCAGCAACGCCCGATGAACGCGGTCCGCTTTACCCGCCGGGATATCCGCAGTTACACCCAATGGAGCGATAACCAGTTAAAAGTCCATTGTCAGCGACTGGCCGACATGGAATACCTGTTAGTCCACGGCGGCAGCCGCGGCCATCTGTTGCAGTATGAACTGCTGTGGAACGGCGACAACGCAGAAGAAGCCCACCTGTGCGGCCTGATTGACCTGACAGCGCCGGAAAAACCGGTAAAACCCTGAATATGACTCACGCAAGTTGGACTGACTGAACCGCAAGTTGCCCCTAAGTTGGGGTCAAGTTGGGTCCAAGTTGGAGGTCGGAAAACCGACTTCAGGCCGCAACAATACTGGGCGGAATGGCTCGCAAGTTGGAGAAGGTTGAAAAACACTGTTCCGGCAATAATAAGAAAAAGTCGTCGTATCGTACTGCCAGCTCATCATCGAACCCGAAAACCCGGAATACGACCGACGTAAGTTGGACTGACTGAACCGCAAGTTGCCCTCAAGTTGGGGTCAAGTGGGGCCCAAGCTGGAGGCCGGGAAATGGACGCCAGACCGCAGCAATACTGGGTGGAACGGTCCGCAAGTTGGGGCAGGCAGAAAAGGACTGTTCCGGCCACTTAACAATCAAGCCATCGTACCGTAGTGATGCATCACACACCGATAACCATTAACCGCTGTTCCCTACAGGAAATCCCATCATGTCATCACCCGTTAAACATCAATCCAACCCCCGCCCGCTGACCCTGCGCCAGCATCTGGACGCGTATCTGGATAACCTGCTGTTGCAGGGGGCGAGTCAAAAGAGCCAGTCCGCCCGTCATGAACGGCTGTCACCGTTCGTCAACTGGTGTGAGGAACAGGGCGTAATATCTGCGGCTCAGGTCACCGAACCGTTACTGGAAAACTGGCAGCAGCATCTGGCCCGGTACCGCAAAGCCAACGGTCAGCCCTACCCGCCGGACAGTCAGCGCCGACGCCTGCGCGCCTTACGCCTGTGGTTCGACTGGTTGCAGCAACAGCACGCTATCCCAACCAGCCCGGCGGCAACACTGGCCTCGCCAGACAGAAAAAAACGTCCCTCGGTGACGGAGACCCACGGTCAACCCGACGCCATACCGGCCCGCTTCGCCACCTTACGCCAGCATCTGGCCGCCTGGCTGGACGCCGTGCAGGGACAGGGGTTAAGCGAACGGACTCAGGAGTCCTATGAAGAACGGCTGTTGCCGTTCATCAACTGGTGCGAAGCGCGTGGGGTGATGACCGCACCGCAGGTCAGCCTGCCATTGCTGGAAAGTTACCAGCGCTGGCTGAGGAGCCACCGTAAAGCGGACGGCCAGCCCTACACCCCGGGCAGTCAGCGGGACCGCCTGAGTGTCTTACGCCAGTGGTTCCGCTGGCTGCTGCAACGTCACCATATCCTGTATAACCCGGTGGACAGTCTGGTGTTGCCGAAGGAAGAAAAACGGCTGCCGGCACAGGTAATGAATGAAGACGAAACCCACACGGTATTAGCCGCAACGGATATCAACACCCCAACCGGGCTGAGAAACCGGGCTATCCTTGAAGTACTGTGGAGTACCGGTATCCGGCGGATGGAAGTAGCCAACCTGCTGTTAAGCGAGGTGGACTTCGGGCGCGGGGTGGTGCTGGTCAGACAGGGTAAAGGCGGTAAAGACCGGGTGGTGCCCATCGGCGAACAGGCGCTGCACTGGTTAAGTCGCTGGCTCAGCGTCCGGCCCGAGTTAACGCGGCGGGAGGACAGCGGTCACCTGTTTATCACCAGGAAAGGCCGGGGACTGGCCAGAGGCACGTTAACCTGGATAGCCGCCGACAGCATCCGTAAACAGGCGCAACTGGCTAAACCGGGGGCCTGTCATCTGTTCCGCCACTCAATGGCAACCCAGATGCTGGAGAACGGCGCGGACACCCGGCATATCCAGGCGATACTGGGGCATGAGAAGCTGGAAACCACCCAAATCTATACCCGGGTGGCTATCGGTCACTTAAAGGAAGTGCATGAGCAGACCCACCCGGCAGAACGGCAGTCAAAGCAGGCCACGCTGCCAGACGACAAGCAGGCGAATAGCGACCAGCCGGACAGCCCGAAGCCGGTCTGAACGCGCTGCGTTGCCGGACCGTCTTTAAGGTTAGCCGGTTCCCGGTGAGCGCGTGGGGTGCAGTGAAAGGCAGACTGCGCGCCTCCCTGCGCACAGACTGCCTGCCCACCTTCGGAGTGCCGGCGGTAAATGGTGGCCGCCCGGCCCTCAACTCAAGTGTTCTCTGTCAACACAGTTGCCGGTCAACCCCCATTCAACATAATGTGGCATTAAGCGAAATGGGCCTGAACGGCCCACAACGCTTAATGGTACATTATGTCGGCGCCGCCCACCGAAGGGCGCTGCGCGGTTACCTCAGCCCCGGTGCGCGGCTGGCCGCCGGGTGGGGCCTCTCAGCCCCAAAGGCGCGCAAGGCGGACGCCTTCCGCTGTCAGCCGCAGTGCAAAATCCCACCGCCGCAGTCGCCGCCCTCCCTGGCGGCTCCGGTGTTAACATCTGCCTTAAGCCGTTGCCGGTCAGGCCGTCAAGGTCAACGGCCCTGAAGGCAGGCCAGCAAGCTGGCCGCGGTTTATTGCCCCCACCCAACCCTGCTGCACTGGCTGCGTCCGGCTCGCAGTCGCAAGCTCCTTGCTCGTTCCCGTACTCGCCATCTCCGCCCCGTCCGCCCCCGCGGGCGGGGGCTCCCCGCTGAACCCCGTCGATAAGCGGGCTTCGCCAGCCCGCACCCGGCCAACCCGCGTCAGCGGCGCAGACAAGCTGCACCGCCGCCACGGGTTCCTGATAAAACCCGGTTCTGGCAGGCAAAGCGGGCCGAAACCCGGCGCTGACGTTGGGGGAAAAATGCGCTAACATCGGGAAAGTGCCCGTCGGGGCGAGTTGATATGTTCTTTAACAGGGTGGGAAAAGCCGGCGAAGAAAAAGGCGGCTAAATCAGGGGGAAAGGTCCGCTCAGCCGTATGATGGCGTCGGGATAGTGCCTAAGACCCATTGGGGTTAGCCGGAGGAGTAAATCTTTACAGTTACGTGCATAATCCGGTGTCGTGGATTGATCCGCTGGGGTTGGTGGGGTGTCCGGGGACTAATCCGAATATTAGTAAATCGGGGAATGAGCTTGGTGTAATAACAAGTAATTATTCTGCTGTCAAACTAAATAAGTTTCCAAAATAGTGCTACATCTTACACCACTTATAATTCTATGTATAACAATGGGTTGAGAAAGTCCATGTGTAGCAGAATTATGAAGCGTTATTTAGGGCCACTGAGTTACGATTTAGCTGAGACTTTCTCTGGAGGAAGATATAAGGAAGTAATTCTTGGCCGTGATACTGATTTTTATCGTGCAGGCGTCTCTAATAAGGAATACGGACAATTCTTTAGTTTAGACAGACCACACAGTGTTATTCAAACAAGGATTGATAAAGCTGTATTACCAAAATGGCCGAAAGGGGGAGAATCACCGTTAGATTCTGTATTCAAAATCAGAGTCCCTACAGGAACAAAAGTATATGTTGGAGAAGTCGGTACACAAAATGGTTTTTATCTAGGTGGTACTAAGCAGATTGTTATCCCTAAAGCTTGGGATGTACCCGGTATCAAAATTATAGGACAATGGCCACTACTATGATAAACAAAATAAAAGAAATATTAAAAGAAATATCAGCTTTGCTGTATCAAAATGCAGCAAGTGATTGGGCTGATTGTATTGATGAGTTATGTTCTCAAATAAATACTGACCCTGACGAGGCTGTTGCTAATATAAAACGGCTTTATGGTGGTATGGGATCTCTGAGTGATCTGGTATTCAGTAAAAACGGAGTTCCATTACGAGATGAGACCAATCAATTAGATGAGCTAAGAAAAGAATTATATATCTTATGTTCATCATATAAATATAAAAATTAAATAATTATTAATCCGGAAGATAGCGAAATCTTCCGGTTTTTTTACACTTTATCGTGGTGTATACCCACAGTTGATCAAGAAGCACAGGAATGTAAGCATCCGATAATTAACGCTTGCATCTACTTTCGGTTCTGCGGGCAATATGAAGATGAAGAAAGCGGTTTATTTTATAATCGGTTCCGGTATTATTCGCCAGAGACGGGACAGTACCTCTCGCCTGACCCTTTGGGGTTAGCCGGAGGAGTAAATCCTTATAGTTACGTGCATAATCCGGTGAGTTTTGTTGATCCTTTAGGATTGAATCCATTGAGATTACCAGCACCAACATCTCTAGATCCTTGGGGGAGCGGTGCAAAATTAGAATCTACAATAGTCCCTAAAGGTGGGATTACTGTTGAAATGGCTATGTCTCCAGGGCAAATTAAACCTGGAGGATGGGCAACCTTAGATCATATTCCGAATGTTGAGTATGTAAGAAATCAATTGGCGGTAATTCCTGAATTCAAGCCTGAAATATCTCATGTGCAGAAGTTCCATATTCCAGAAAGAATTCGTATACAAACAGGGCCGGTTGGTCCACAGATTTCTGGAGGGAAAATTTATTCAGGCGGAGGTACCCAGATACAAATCCTAAATTATGAAGATAGAGCAAAATTAAAACCCATTGGTGAACCAAGAATAATTTACTCTAAAAAATGTGGAGGCTAAATGAACATCATTAGTGATTTTAAGGTAATAGATACTCTGGGTGACTATGATAAGAAACGGAATCCTCAAGGATTAAGTGTTTTCGAATTACTTCCTACTAGCATTACATGGGTATATGCAGGAAAAAGACAAGAAATATACGATGACAATAAACTGATACCTCTTATTTTGAAAGATTCTATTGGAATAGCTTTGATTGTAGCTCCTTTTAATAAATCTAAGAATCAAGCATATATTCTAAATCCAGATAACTCACTTAAATGGGATATTAAGGAAATTTTAAATACTAAAGATGTGATTTTTTCAGATGTTTATTATATAAAAAATGAATTGTATTTTTTTATCCATATTAATGGAATAGATTTCAGATTTTCATTCGATATTGAATCAGGCTCTCTAGGAGAATTAATTCAATCGTATTAATGAATAAACCGGAAGCTTCTAACGATCTTCCGGCCTTACTGATGATCTACCGTGGTGAATGCACTGGCTGTATGAACCAAGCATCCTGACCCTTTAAATCTTAGTGGCGGATTTAACCGTAATGTTCCGGTGAACTCACCTTGCGTTGTCAGATAACAACAAAATGGGATGTTAACGGAAGGGATTCTCAGGCCAGGGCAACAGTGTAGCGGTCAAGAAATACTGGACACATTTTGGACTACTTAGGGGAATTGGTCGGAGTATATCGGCTACCCGCCCAGCCCGCACATACAACACTGCCATTTAGTGTTGATGTCGCAGTCATGTCTCCCATTCCGGGCGTTGTTGAACTGTTTCCACTATTAGCTACGGGATTGCCTGATGAAAGCATTTTAACGCTGGTGAAAAGCTTTTGCTCTGATGAAAAAATCCGCCCGTTGACTGACACTGTATATGCAAAACCTCCCGTGAAGGTTGATTATACCATCAAGGCGAAACTGACCTTGTACAGTGGCGTTAATACACCTGGTATTCAATCGGCAGCAGAACAAGCCATACAAACATGGGTAGCTGAACGAGCAACAACGTTAGGAAAAGATATTGTTCCCAGTCAAATCATCTCAACATTGTCTGTTTCTGGCGTCTATCAAGTCGTTCTGGAGTCTCCCACGTTTCAGATTGTAGATGAAAATGAATGGGCGAACTGTATCGGTATCACTGTTGTGGTCACTGGAGTCGCTGATGGTTAAGTTACATCTACCACCTCCACTGGAAGCTGATATCAGTATGCGTGCATTAGGTCAGTTAGCCTCCCGTTTTGATGATATCGATTTAACCCAATTAATGGTTTATCTCATTGATACTGTCGATAGCAGCACGCTGCATTGGCTTGCAAATCAATTCTCCCTATTTGGTGATGGCTGGGAGCTTGTCGAATCAGACAATGCTCGCCGCACGTTAATCAAATCAGCCATAGAATTGCATCGGTATAAAGGTACACCTTGGTCAATTCGTGAAATTATTCGGCGCTTTGGGTTTGGTGAAGTTGATTTAATTGAAGGCACTGGTCAAATCAATTATGACGGACATGCCAACCATAACGGTAATTATGTTCATGGAGATTCAACATCCTGGGCAGTTTATCGCGTCATACTTCAGCAACCTGTCACTAATGATCAAGCCTCGTTACTGCGTACCACACTGGCAGCGTTTGCGCCTGCACGCTGCCACCTTACCAGCTTGGAATATCAGTTTGTATCAATTCGTTACAACAATACTGTCAGTTATGACGGTAGTTACAATTATGGGAGCAGTTAAAATGGCTAATTTGCCGGAAACCCCACAGTGGTCAGAGGGAGTGTATCAGATAGAAACCTCAGACCCAGTGTTAGGCGGGCCTGATGGTATTTCCAATCGGCAGGCTAAACAGTTGGCCAACCGCACAAGCTATCTTAAACAGAAGCTAGAACAAAATGGAAATGAGCTGAAAGAGGACACCGAAGCGAAAGACCCGCATACTCAGTATGCACCGAAAGCCAGTCCCATTTTCACAGGAACGCCAACCGCCCCCACACCGGCTAAAAACGCTAATAATACTCAGATTGCAACAACAGCATTTGTGCAATCACTGACGAATACGGCGAATCAAAGTGCTGTAGCTGCAAATAACAACGCTAATAGCCGAGTACCATCCATTCGTAAAGTGAATGGAAAAGCGTTGTCATCTGATATTTCATTGAATGCCGGGGATGTGGGAAGTTATGCTAAATCTGAGAGCGATAATACTTTCTTGCGTATTTCTAGCGATAAAACTGCAACCGTTGGTAGTTTATTGATTGATAGTAAAACTTCTTTTCCTGAGCTACGTTTCAAATCGAAAGATGGGTATATGGTAGGAATTAATGGTTCGGAAGGAAAATTGTTACATATTTATTCTAACGATCCGAACAATCAACGACGTTATAATATATTAATACCTGAGCGAAGCGGTACGCTCGCATTGCAAAACGCAGCTATAAAATCTGAAAATGGCTGGTGGCAATGCGGGGATACGGGAATAATTATTCAATGGGTTAAAGTTGCATCAAGCCAACAGTCATGGGTAAAAATCAATTATCCAATTTCTTTTAAAAATCAGTTTATTGGCTATGTCGCAAGCATGTCGAGTATAAATACATCAACAGGTCACACATTAGTACGTAATGCAACATTATCGACGTTTGAATATCAAGCTGGCACTCCCAACAACAATGAGAATCCAAGCAAAGTTGTTCATATATTATTTTGGGGGGTATAAATGGTTTATTTCTCCAGAAAAGAAGGCGCTTTTTATAGTGCAGCTCATGAAGAATGCGTTGAAATAACCGCAGAGAAACACAATGAATTACTTACAGGGCAGTCACACGGTTTGTCAATTGTCAGTAATAAAGAGGGTTATCCAGTGCTTACTGAACGTGCTCCGTCCATTTATCATAAATACGATGGTGAAAAATGGATAATATCAGAAAGCAGTGTGATAAAACTCAGGCAGGAACAGCAGCAACAAGCAGAACATAAGAAACAGCAACTTATGTTCACTGTAAGTAAACAGATAGCTCCGTTACAAGATGCAGTAGATTTGGGGATGGCGAGTGATGAGGAACATTCTCGGTTGACCGCTTTGAAAAAATATAGAGTATTGCTGAACCGTGTTGATGCTAGCTTAGCGACAGATATTTATTGGCCCGAAAAACCCAGAGTAATAGAATAAGGGCTGCAATAAACTGGCCCCAATAGTTAGACAGTCTAAGCAGCTAATATGGTCTAGGTTCGATATTATACCGAACTTAGACCATTTAGTTGAGAATTAGTCACCTTTAGGAATTACTTCGGATAACTCGTTCAATAGGTTGTCCATTCTCGTCAAAATATCGGCTTGGCCAAATTTCTGAGGGATGTACTCCGAGATTGTTCGCAATAATCCACTCTCCTTTAGGCCAAGGTCGTGATAGAGCATTAGCTAATGTAGATGAGCTAAGTCCCTCCTTACGTGATACCGCTGCTAAGGTAGTGCCGAGCTTACGTAAGGCAGCGATAATGTCGGCGGTATGCCAATCTTTTTTATTCATTTCCTTTATATCTCAATATAACAAACGCAATAAATTATCCTATTTTGGGATATTTAAGTAAATGGTTGATATTCGATTTTGGGATATTAATCAAGGTTAAAGAAATGGCATCGATTTATTCATATGAATATCAATTGGTTATAAACACTCTTCGTAAAGCTAGGATAGAAAAAGGTATTACTCAAAAAAGCTTGGCTCAAGCCTTAGATCGACCTCAATCATTTATTGCTAAAATTGAAAATGGTGAAAGAAGGTTGGATGTGGTTGAATTTGTGCATATAGCACACTTGCTATCTGTCGATTATGTGCTAATTTTAGAAAAAATTTTGTTCAAAAAACAACCTAAAAAGTTAAAATGATCGGAGCTTATAAAATAAAAAATCCCATTTTGGTATAAATCAACAATCGATTGATATTTAATCCTAAATGCTTAGTAGGATTAAATATATGGTTTCAATTTACTCTGATGAATATCAAATAGTTATCAAAGCACTCCGTGAGGTTCGTATAGCAAAGGGGGTCACGCAAGAGAATTTAGCTCAAGCGCTAGATCGCCCTCAATCGTTTATTGCGAAAGTTGAGAATGGTGAAAGAAGATTGGATGTTGTGGAATTTGTTCATATAGCACATTTGTTATCATTAGAACCAAGTGTTCTCATAAAAAGAATCCCAAGAAAATATTCCTCGATATGCTGATAACTTTCTATCTACGCTAGTTTCATCAGATAGCGTAGCTAAAGAGGGATTCACATAGTTAACTATATTAACTATGTGGTAGAACAATTAGGGTTTAATATCCCTAAAGTTGTTTTTTATACTCCGTGTTATGCAGTATCTATACACATTTTACTCGGCTAACACTTAATTGGAGCTATCTGCGCTCTTTTTGCGCAGATAGATGTAACTAAACCGGTTCCGCTCCAGGTTGGAGGGGGCTGGTTTATGAGATCATGAGGTCGGCCTTTTCAGCTATAGCGATTTCCCCAATTTTCGGAGCTTCGGTTCCCTTAATTTGACCAACGATTTTTACGCATTGCGTATTGCTAACTTATATGCTGAATTCCGAAAATGACTTCACGTTTTTCCTGTCTATACGCTCATTCTTCTCGTTCGGTTAGGTAAATTTGTCAGGCGCTTCTTAATAACTTCTTAGTCTCAAGATAGAGGTTTATAAGGCTAAGATAGCTTTACATTAGAGGTAGGTTCAAGTTCAGCTGAAATCATAGCTGAATGCATTCCAATCATTTTCATTTGGTTAGGCATTTCATTCTGTACTGTGCATTATGATAGGGGTGTTAACCCCATTTTAATGAGTGCAGAATATACCGCCTAACTGTTCGGAATTGGTTACCGTGCTACAGATTTAAAGGAAAAATGGGTAAATTGAATAAATTACAGTCATATTTACGACGCTAGTTGTGTAAAAAATTTTCAATAGATGAAACGCAATTGTCGCTTTATTTATCGAGCGGATAAGCGAAATTTATCGCGCGCGGCGTCAACATCACAGAACAATAAGAATACAACTTTGATTGTTAAATGCGTTGAACTAGCAGTTCAACCGAACTATTATCACCATAGCGAGTTAGGAGGGAGTTATGACTAGATTAGCAAGAGTGCTGCGTTACTTTAATGCGCCTCCTGATGAAATTCTAATGCGGATCACAAAAACCTCCGCTCACGGAACCACGGCAGGTAATGGAAAGATAATCGTTGATGAGAACGGAAACTTATCGTTAAATCCAAATAATAAAGAAGCTCAAGAAGCCTTTCTTGCAAACGTAAAAGTGATAAGTGGCGGATTAATCCGATGTATCGGCTGTGAAACAGCAGCAAGAACACACAAGAGGTCTGAATGAGTTCAGAGAAAATAGCTTTCATTTTTCCCGCTACAAAAGACGCCAGAGATAGGGAAGAACCGATCCTCAGTTTTCGATGTCCAGCATGGCCTGTTGAGACGAAAATTCTTATTGCTGCCGCTTTTGTTGGGCTTCACCAATCTAAAGACTATCTAATTTCTATCGATATTACTGACAGCAATGGCACAACAATTCTACACGGTCGGACAGAAGATATACCCGCAAAGGTATCAGTAACCGCTGATGATCTTGAAGCAGAACCAACAGACGTGCCGGGTTTTTTGAGTGCTTCGCTTTCGATTAAGGTAATAAATGCTGGGATTTATGTAATAAAATGTTCTATAGCCCGTGCTGATACGCCTGACGAGATTATTCATAAATCAGAAGCCCACTTTAGAATGATTTTATCGGAGGCGCGTAATGGGTAGTGACGATTCTGTCATTGATGGTATGCGATTTTCTGATGGACGGTGGTCGTCTACCGATACGCCACCAAGTAGACATTCACATGATAATGGTTCATCATTCAAACAGGGTGGCGGAAACGGTGGAGGTGAAGATATGGAGGCCCGTGTAGCTCGTCTCGAATCAGACGTTGAGCATATCAAAAAATCTATAGACGAGGTGAAAGCTGACGTACGGGAAATGAAAAAAGATACACGCACAGATTTTAAGGAAATGAGAAAAGACGCACGTTCAGATTTCCGCTTGTTATTTGGTGCGATAATTGCCGTGGCGCTTGGATTAGCGGGTTTAATGGCTAAAGGATTTCACTGGATTTAATTTAACAACCCTATTATTTACTAAGCCGCTTAACTGCGGTTTTTTTTATGGAGTTTCCCCATGCCCGTATCAACCGAATCAAGAACCGGCGATTTATCCGAAACATTGAAAGCCATAAACCATTCTCTTTCTTCTCAGCTCAGAGTAGCGGTACCCGGCATTATTCAGTCCTTTAACGCTGATGCGGTAACGTGTGTTGTTCAGCCCGCGATTAAGAGCAGTGTTGCTGATGCTGAGGGGAAAACTACCTCGGTATCCTTGCCCCTGCTGGTGGACGTGCCGGTTATCTTCCCAAGGGGCGGTGGCGTGACGTTAACCTTTCCGATAAGAGCCGGTGATGAATGCTTAGTCGTCTTTGCTGATCGCTGTATTGATTTCTGGTGGCAATCTGGCGGCGTACAAGAACCAGCAGACGACCGCCAGCACAGTTTGTCTGATGCTTTTGCGATTGTTGGTCCTCAGTCTCAACAGCGAAAAATATCTAATATCAGCACAAGCACCGCGCAACTGAGAAGTGATGATGGCGCGGCTTATATCGAACTCGATCCCGGTAGCCATAACGTCACGGTTATCACACCTGCAAAACTTATTGCAACTGCACATGGCGGTACTGAAATCACTTCACCTGAAATCACCCTGAACGGCAACGTCACCATTAACGGCAACTTATCACAGGGCATGGGTGCGGGTGGAGGAACCGCAATGATGCAAGGTCCGGTCACCGTGAGTAACGATGTGACAGCAGCAGGTATAAGCCTTAAAAATCATGTGCATAGTGGCGTGCAATCGGGCGGTAGTAAAACGGGAGGTCCCCAGTGAGATACCGACGTGATGATCCCGATGGCGATTACAGTTTCGGCCAGGGGGATAATACGTTTCTGACGAATTCGCCCGAAGCTGTTGCGCTGGCAGTCAAAACCCGGCTGGCGCTATGGCGTGGGGATTGGTTCTTAGATATGAAAGAAGGCACCCCTTACGTACAGTCAGTTTTGGGAAAGCAGCGATCTGACGTTTATATCCTTGCCGTTCGTGACCGTATCCTGAAAACTAAAGGTGTTAAGTCGATCCTTTCATTTGATACACGCAACGATGGTACGACGCGCCGCCTCACCTTCACCGCCACTATTGACACGCTTTACGGACAAATTACGGTAACAAGCGAGGCATAATGTTAAATCTTGACACTTTAGGGCTTGCGGCCTCAGTGCGCCTGATTACCAAGCAATCCTGAGTAAAATCACTGAGTTTGCCCGTCAGATATACGGTGCTGATGCATACCTTGAGCCAGACAGTAAAGACGGCCAGATGCTGGCAATTTATGCGCTAGCGATACATGACGCGAACAATGCTGTGATTGCTGCTTACAATTCGTTTAGCCCGGCATCAGCAACCGGCGCAGCGTTATCTAACAACGTAAGAATTAACGGGATAACCCGGCACAAATCCACGTATTCGACAGTTGATGTTAAGCTCATTGGCACTGTTGGAACGGTTGTAAAAAATGGCATAGTGCGGGATATCAACGGCTATAGCTGGAGCCTTCCCGCAAGTGTAGCTATTGGGATACACGGCTTTGTTATCACTACTGCGACGTGTCAAACAAAGGGAAATGTTACGGCATTAGTTGGGGATGTTTCGATTATCGGCACCCCAACACAGGGCTGGCAGAGCGTAACAAATCCGTCAGTTGCAACATCAGGTCAGCCGATTGAGTCGGATGTGGTCCTGCGAGAACGGCAACGGAAATCTGTAGCGCTGCCATCAAGAACCGTGCTGGACGGGATCCAAGGCGCCATTAGCCTGATACCCGGTGTTGTTCGTCGGCGTGGGTTTGAGAACGACACAAACGTGACGGACAACAACGGCATTCCGCCTCATTCTATAGCAATGATAGTCGATGGGGGTGATGCTAAGTTAATCGCTCAAACTATCGAAACGAAAAAAGGACCGGGAGCAGGCACGTTTGGCGATACTGAGATAAAAGTTGCGGATAGCTATGGCATTCTTCACCCGATTCATTTCTCACGCCCGAAAGATGTTCCTGTCTTCGTTGAAATAACTTTGACTGCATTCGAGGGATATACAACACTGGTGGGCGACAGAATTCGGTCAGCAATAGCGAGTTATATCGATGCGCAATTAATTGGTGATAATGTTTATTTGAGTCGTTTATTTTCCCCCGCAAACTTGCGTGATGAAGAAGGCTTAACTTATGACATTTTCGAAATTCAAATAGGCAGGTCCGAAGATGATATATCACCAAGTAATTTAATTGTGACATTTGATGAAGCGGTTACCTGTAAACCAGAGCATATTAAATTAATAGCGAGGTGAAGATGAGAGATTATTTATCACTGATTACCTCTCAGCACAGAACCGCAAATAAATTTGTTACTCACATCGATTTAATTACCCGTCCACTATCTGACATTATTAACGCCGCACAGCGCCTGAACAGTCAGTTTTCAATTGATGAAGCTGTAGGGGTTCAATTAGATGCTGTGGGTGAATGGATTGGCATATCTCGTTATGTTAAAACGCCGATTGTCGGTGTGTATTTTGCGTTTGATATGGAAGGAGTAGGATTAGATGAAGGCAGCTGGAAACGACAACATGACTCTGATTCTGGCTTTACTGAACTTGACGACGAAACTTACAGAACAATATTACGTTCAAAAATTCGTGCAAATCACTGGGACGGTACAAATGAAATGTTGGCTGAAATTTATCAGGGCGTTATTCCTGACGAGTCAGTATTAATATTTTTCGTCGATAATCAAGATATGTCGATGGACGTTTATGTCACCGGGGGAGTCGTGCCCGAAGTCGTCAAAGCTGTAATTCAACAAGGGTATTTAAATATTAAGCCCGGCGCAGTCAGAGTTAATAATTATACTAATTCGGAAAATCAGGGAGTTATTTTTGGTTTCGATTCAGACAGTAAATATATCGCCGGATTCGATGTAGGCGGTTGGCCCATTCTATTAAATTAAGAGTAAAATAATGGCGAAGAATGAATTTTTAACTTTCGGTATTGCCGAGGGTGCTAACGTATTATCAAATGAAGAGTATGCGGCATTGGCGGCAAGGGTTAATGGTTTTAGTGCGGGTGTTGCCAAGTCACGTGAATTAAATAAAGCGTGGCGTCAGTCATCTATTATTACCCATATTCTTGCTGATTTTATCGCAAAAGAATCGGGTAATGATGTTCTGGATGATGGGAATATCGACGCACTGAAAAGTAACATGGCATTAGCAATTAAAAATGCATTGCCGGAAGTACGGGACGCTACACTCACAGAAAAAGGTATAATACAGTTAAGTAACGCTACAGATAGCACAAGTGAGAGACTTGCCGCTACTCCACGGGCCGTAAAATATGCTTATGACTTAGCGAGCACTGCAAACACTAGTGCCACAAACGCAAACAACAACGCCAACACTAAGCTCTCAAAGAGTCAAAACGGCGCAGACATCCCCGACAAAAACGCGTTTGTGAAAAACCTCGGTTTAGCGGAAACGGTGAGTAAGGCCAATAATGCGGTGCCTAATAGCAGGAGAATTAATGGCAAGGTGTTGACTGGGGATATTAGTTTGAGTGCCGGGGACGTGGGGGCTTTTAAGCTTGGATTAACAGGCAGTGTACCCAATAGTGATGATGTCCCGTGGAACGCAAATACGGGATTATATGCAGTGCAAGGGATCAAGTATTCTTCACACATTGCTCATTTCAATAATGACACTGGAAGTTGCCCAGCTTTTCAACTGAAAGTTCAGTACGATAATAGCGGATTGTTTTATCGCTCTGCCCTTAATCATTATGGTTTTAAGGAAGATTGGTCGGAACTTGCAACACTTGATAATATTGTCCCAGTCGGCGTCCCGCTTCCGTACCCCCATCGTTACACGCCACCCGGCTACTTAACGTGCAACGGTCAGACATTTGATAAATCTCTATATCCGAAGTTAGCAGAAGCTTATCCTGCCGGCAGAGTACCTGATTTAAGGGGCGAGTTTATTCGGGGGTGGGATGATGGCCGTGGTGTGGATAGTGGTCGTGGGATTTTGAGTTGGCAGCCACAACAAGTTCAGTGGCACCAGCACATTGGTGGTCACGGTGGTCGAGCACAAGGAGCATTCGGTGTAACAAATCAAGCCGGCCATCCCGGCTCGTATAATGATGACAGCCAGCAAACTTTACCGTTTACGAATAACGGCGGTGATTATCAAGGGCTTACAAACAACGGTGCTGTTGGCAACGAAACCCGTCCCCGCAGCGTCGCATTTAACTATATAGTGAGAGCAGCATAATGACAGAACAAAAATACTCTTTAGAACATGAAACAGCCGTATTGGGTAAAGATGGATTAGCCACTCAAGCAGGGTGGATAAAGGTTTATCACTCGAATCAGATAACGAGAGAATTCATAGCATCGGATATTGAATATGTGATGCTCGGTGTCAGCTTATCAGCCGGTGCTTATCCAGATGCTCCTGAGCTACCTAAATCTCATGATGAAGCTGTTTGCCGCAGTATAGACAGTAAGTGCTGGGAAATCCTCCCGGACTATCGCGGAAAAATTGCTTACGACACGTTAACACGAGCATCGACTGAGATAACCGAAATCGGTGAGCTGCCCGACACGCTGACCTTCAAGAAACCTCCCACCGATTTTGACACATGGAACGGCAAAGAGTGGGTAGTTGATAAAGACTTGCTCAAGTCTCATCAAATCAACGAAGCAAAACAACAGCAGGCAGCACTGTTACAACAAGCAAATAACACACTCTCATTGCTACAAGACTCTGTTGACTTAGAGGTTGCTACCGATGCAGATAAAGAAGCTCTACTCGAATGGAAAAAGTATCGTGTGTTACTCACTCGTGTAGATGTGAATCAAGCGCCTGATGTGGAGTGGCCGGAGATGCCGAAGTAAAGCGAAAGCCGGGTGAATTTTTGAGACTTTATTGTCCCTTTTTTTTTCACTCGGCTTCTTAATCCGCTCATGGCTATTTTTGTGTTACGCAGCTCAATTCTTCAGAGTTGGTAGCCTAAAATTCAGCAACACAAAAAGTAACACATAAAAATAAGAAATTGATTTTTAATATTTTATTTGCATGGTTCACACATATCACAATTGATACAGTTTTTTTTGATTAATAACGACATTTTAATAACTTAGTTTATTTTTCATTTTAAATCAGTGAATTAAGTTAATTCCGCATCCGTTACGTTTGTCCGGTTATTGTGTTTTTGTACAGTATGTTTTACATTGATAAACGATGTTCCGTAACACAAAACCGCAACACATACCTGTTTTGATTGTCTAAAACATGGCAATGTGTGAGCTATTATATCCACGTAGCGATATAACGGAGTTCTTAATGGAAAATGCAGCAACACAAACCTCAAAAACCCCTAAAAATGATGAATATCTAAGCGCCTTATCGAATTGGGAATCGTGCAAGCCTCCCTACGCGAGCTCACACATGAAAATCTGTGTTACGGCTGCAAAAACCATATTAAAGCATTTAGGTAAGCCACGTCGATCTAAGTATGAAAAAGAAAACTATTTGAGGATAGATTTTAGCAAGGCGGGGAAGGTCACAATTGACGCTGAATACCCAAAAAATATGGGATTAAAAGGCCGGAAATTGGGGGAATGGCCTGAGTTAACTTTATCCATCGCAAGAGAAAAGTCACAGGAACTTGCGATGGAAGGACTAACGGCGGAATCAGTACATCAGATCCTCGCTTCATATGAAAGTGACTTGCAAGCAAAAGTCGCTAGAATGAAACTTAGTGAAAACAGTTTTTATACATATAACTGCCGGATAAAACAATTAAAGGAATCATTCAGTTCGCGTGAGGTCTTTAGTGATGTTACTTACCAGCGTTTAATTGAAGCTCTTGATTTATGGATTGAGACAAAATCTAACAATCAAGCTTATGAATTATTCGCGGAACTACGGAGATTCTGGAAATTTGCGGCCCCTTTACATTGTGGTGGTAAAAATATTGCTGCTAGTATTCCAGATGACTATATTTCTTCCCGCGTACAACGTCCCACTCCTACCCGTCGATTTACAGATATAGAATCTATCGCGCAACTATGGGTTAATGTCGCTGCATGTACCTTCGTGCATCAAAAAAATGCGATTCGTTATATGATTCTAACTGGTGTCAGGCCAATCAATGTCGCTAATTTGCGATGGGAATATATTAACGAAGATGCCAGAGAAATTATCTACCCGGCTGGGTTAACGGGGATGCGTGGTGCAATGAAAACGCAAAAAGAGTTTCGATTGCCAATCACACCAATGCTGAAAATTATAATTGATGAGCAAAAAGCGTGGTGTGATTCTGTAGAAAGATGCAACAAGGACTATGTATTTTTACAGCCGCGAAACATAAAAAAACCTTTCGCTAAACGTTCTTTAGATAAGCTGATAAAAACCCACAGTCCTGATAATGCGCTGAAAGGAGTTGTCCACGGCGGAACTATAAAGGGAAAGTCTAAGGCGTTCAATACAATGTGTAGAAAGTTTTTGAAAAGTAATATTATTGCTCAGATGAGAGCAAAGGGATACTCCCGTTCAGACACTAAAGAGATTAGTATTTTATGCCTGCATCATTCTGACAAAAATTCCGATCCTATGGGTGAACACTATGATTTTTCTGATGAAATATTACAAGAAGAAATATCATTAAAACGACAAGCATTTGAGGCGCACGAAAACAGTATAATGACTCAAGTTACACTGTTAAGGCGAAAAAGTTAGTAGACGCTGCGGCATTTCTCTTTGAATGCAACGACATTCTTGTATTCGTAACGAACTACTTTGTTTGTGAACCTAATAGGTGCTAACAACTTTTTATGCCTGTGGTGGTTATTCCAATCTGCTAACGTTTTTTGAGCAATTCCCCCTAATAAGATACAAACTTGTTCGGGGGTTAATAAATCATCATCTTTATATTGTTTTTCCATATCCATTTTTCACCTCTTTTTCTTCATTGCTTCTAATAAACCTCAGCTTCGTTTAAAGATAGCGATCTCATTATCCCGTAGATTCAAGCTCGGTTTTTTAGGCTGGAATGTATAAGCAATAAGACCGGCAGCAACTTCTAACAAAAAACCGAGCTGACTGCGATGCCTTGAATGTTCTATCTGAGAAATATTTTTGAGCTGGTCGACGACCGTTTCTATCAAAAATCGCCGTCTTAACATCAACCTATCCCAGAGAGATAATGCTTTGGCTTTCATGTTACTCCGGACATTGGTGATTAACGTGACACCTTCCGCTTCTAACTCATCGCATAAAGCCTGGGACAAATACCCTTTATCCCCATACAAACAGCCTGTGAGTCCTTTTGTCAACGCGCTGACTGGCTGACGATCATCCTGGTTTCCTGCGGTGAGTTTCACGGCTAACAATTCACCGCAATCATTGATAACCAAATGAAGTTTAAAGCCATAAAACCAGCCTGTGCTCGTTTTACCTCGTTGTGCCATCCCTTCAAATACGCGATGACGAGGAATACGACGATTGTGACAAACAGCAATTTTGGTGGAATCAATAAAAGCAATTCCTTGAGTTTGTGCCTTACGTGATGAAAGAAAAGCGCATAAAGGAATAAGCGCCCTTTTTTTCAGGGTGAGGATACGCGTATAGCTGACTAATCCGGGGAAATCGGCTGTAAGATATTGTTTTACATGTTCAATATAAAATGTTTTAAAATCACGATAATGACTCATATGAAATAAAATGAGGATCATCATGACTTCACTGAGAGAAAGAGATGCCTCCCGGTGTCGTTTACGTAATCCATGTTCAATGAGTTGTTGATGCCAGAGAGGAATAAATTTTTGGCAAAAGTCATCGACGCAGCAGTAAAGTTCTTCTAAATTAACCATGCCTGAGGGTCTCCACGATTTTGTTTTCTTTAGCAAAAACTTTGATCGTGCCTCAGGCACTTTAGTTCCCTTCCCTTAAGCGAAGCTCAGGTTAATAAGATATCCTGCACTGCCCGTTTTGAATTGCGCCGTTCCATGACCATTTCATCAGTTGTGCCGATTGCAATAATGTGATGTATCCATACTGGCCGGTTATATCCGGCTTGTGCCTGTCTTGTGGGACCGATGCGTTCAATGATTTGCTGATATTGCTCAAGGTCCCACCAGTGGGAAAAAAACACTAGAATGTTGCCGCCATCTTGCAAATTTAAGCCATGCCCTGCGCTCGCCGGGTGAGCAAACAAAACTGGGATCTTTCCGGCGTTCCAGTCTCTTAAAGTTCTGGGATCGTCATCAAGATGGCGTCCACGCGGAAATGCTTTGAGCAGCCGGGCTAAATCGTGCTTCCAGTGATATGCGACTAATACCGGCGTTCCACAAGATTCATTGATAACACTGTCAAGCGCCTGTAATTTAGCGTCATGCAGTTCGGACCAATTACCTGTATCGTCTGTATATATTGCTCCGCTGGCGATTTGTAAACATTTCATGGTCTTAGCCGCTACGTTCGGCGCTTCTATGTCCGTATCGCCGATTTCTAAAAACATTTCCTTTTCCATTGCTTTGTATTGCTTGAAGGCTTTATCAGGCATGTCTACACGGATTACGTTATGTATCGGTTCTTTGATATCGAACCAATCAGCCGCGTTTAATGAGATAGTCAGGTCGCGCAATGCGTCTTGCATTTGTTCTTGCGCATAGGGCCGGGCTTCAATTCGGTTAATACCCGTACTACCGATTGGAATACTGTTAAACCAACGTGAAGTAAACGCACCGAACGTACGCCCTAAGCGTTCCCCTTGGTCTAAAAACCAGGCTTGCCCCCACAAGTCTACGAGGCCGTTAGGGGATGGGGTGCCTGTCAGATTCACCCAACGGCTTACAAATTTGTGAGCGACCCTTGCCAACGCTGCCGCACGTTTACCCCCATTCCGCAAGCGGAATGACTTAAGTCTTGTACTCTCATCAGCAATGACGGTACCAAACGGCCATTTGTTTCCCAGGGTCTGTACAAGCCAAACTAGGTTGTCGTAATTGGTCGTGAAGACACTGGCATTTGTGTTTTGTAAAGCAAGAGCGCGTGTTTTAGCCATGCCTGTAATTGTTTGCACTTCGATATTCCTAAAATGGTCCCACTTATCGACTTCATCGGGCCATGTTGATTGCGCCACGCGAAGTGGCGCTAAGACTAACGATGGGCGGGTTTCTGAACCCGCCATATACAGATTTTCTAGTGCCGTTAACGTCGCTACGGTTTTCCCCATACCCATCCCGGCCCAGACATTTGAACGCGGGATGTCGATCTCATGATTCATTATGAGGTCTTGGTACCGTCGAGCGTGAAATGCTTTTCGCATATATGTAAGTCTCACAAATACATGTGGCAGTTAAATAAAGGTACTAAGGGGAAGGATAAGGCTTTTATTACTTTAAGAATGGGATCGTAATGCTCGATTAATTATCTTTACCTTTTTTACTCAGTTGTTGTAATTGAGAAATAAGCGTGTCAACAGTGAGTGGTTTACTCATTTTTGTTTCTCAGTTATAAGGTCGTCTAATTCCATCAAAAATAGGATGCAACACGCCGCGTGTGCAAGATGGGAAAGATTGCTTTCGGGATCGAATTTTTCACCTGAACGATACGCGAAAAGATGCCGCATTAACGCGTCGAAATATCGGGTTATTCCATCGGGAACATATTTCCAGCCGTTAGGTGAATATTTATTGGCTCCAAATTCCAAAACGCGTAGGGTTTCTATTATCGGTTGTAAAGGTAATAGACTAAACCGATATTTACCTGCGTCATTTTTATCGTATGCCTTAAAAATTCGAGTGCTGCAAAAGCTACAAACTTTAACATGAGAGGTTGGTTGAATTTGACTATGTTCCCGCTTTTTACAAATCGGGCATATTGCATTAATCATCAGCAAATTCCTTCTAAGTTTTTAGAATCGAGTACAAAGACCTCACAACCCAGCGCACGTAGTTTTTCATGTACGCGTAGCTGGTCTGGTCGTGGTTGTTGACCAGGGGCTTTGCATTCAACAAATATGATGCGGCCACCAGGAAGTATAATAAGTCGGTCAGGTACGGAACGCCGACCGGGGGACGCAAATTTATAAGCAATACCCCCGGCTTGCTGAACGGCTTTGATGAGATGCTTTTCAATACGGTCCTCACGGATATATGCCATAACATCACCTCTTTTTCTTTTTGAGTTTTTCCCTTTCAATTTGCATCAGACAAAAGTCGGTGCGGTGTTCGCTCCATGTTTGATTCATAGGGTTGCGAGAAAAGCGATTAGCTTTAGACCAGGCTTGAACAGCCTGTCTATACTCACCCCCTCGCTCAAGCTGTGCAGCTTCATGCGCAGCCCGTAAATAAAGCGGGCTGTCACGATGTTTAAATGCCATAATTATATCCTCCGCTGTGTAAGTCTAACTAGAATATTTCACATGATTCAGAGCAAGAACCGGTATCAAATCGTTTAGCCGCTATCATCTCTTGATATAGATTTTCATAATCTGCATTTGAGTACATCTTAGCTATTCCATCTAACGACATATTGCCGCGATACATTATTTCTTTAGAAGTCTTCCTGTGACCATCGCGAACTTGCTTATCATTAATGCAACATTCCTCAAATATTATTTTCAAACCCGGTTCATCTTGACATGCCAAGCCAATTTTCTTACTGCTCTTTTTTATACAAAAAACACAGTTCCCCAAATGTTCGGGTATTAATAAGTCAAATGACTGTTTCTTCCACCAATCTAAAACATCATGTTTATCAAAATCACTAATATCAGCCAAATAACTAACTCCATCCTTGCGAGTTAATCGTCGGGGTTCATCAGCGCGTATTCCGATCCACGTGTGATAGTTTCCTTTTCCGAAATTATCATTACAATAATCTCTGAACGGCCTCAATTTAAGTCTGTCAGTACAAAACGCACCGCCAATATACGGAGTTCCATATTTTTTCACCATGTCTTGAAATGGTTTTAATATCGGCATTCGCGTTTGAATATCTTTCGGTTCCCACACAGTATAACTGTTCGATGTGCCAAGTTCGGGGTTCATTTCAGCTTGCAATATTACTAGCGGAATATCCCAGAATTTTACGATATCTCTGATAAAACGATAGGTCAGCGGGTGTTCGCACCCAGTGTCCATAAACACATAGATGACATTTTTAATCTCACCGGTTTTCCTGTGTTGCTCAATTAAATAAACAAGATAAGCTGACGTTCTGCCGCCTGACAGACTGACGACATTAAACATGATATTATCCTATATGTTGGCTTTATTTGGCTTTAATGAAATAATGATGAAATTGATTGTTAGAAGTATACTTGGAAATCACATCATTTTGTTCTTTCTTTGACGTTCATTTATATTAATCCTTACGATAGTGATAAGCTTCGAATCCCCCCGCATTAAATGGTAAATCCAAAGCCCAATCTGGGTTAGCTGAAAGCAGGCTACTTAAATGCTTATGTGTAAAATCTGGGGTATCTTGTGCTTCTGTTAATACTTCATCATGTACAGTCAACACTATATTGTACCCTGCGTCTTCAATGCGCGGCATGTTAGATGCAAGGACATCACGAGCCGTAGCCTGCGTCACGTTTTCTACTAATTTCCCGCCGTAAGTGTGGAGTCGTTGCCATTTACGAGAATAGGCATTTACCCCCATATAACTGATCTTGCCGTCATCGTTGGGGGAGGGATAGCAAACTGCCCGGCCAGACGGTAGCTGAATACGTAGCCAATTACCGTCCCGCCTGATTTTTAACTTACGACACAGTAGTGTGAAGCTGGGATTTGCGATAGCACGCTTTACAGTTTCTTCCAGTTCATACCAAAAGGACGCAATAGCCGGGTGCGCGTTGCGCCACATCCGCTTAAGCGAATCGCAAGTGATAAAAACACGCTCAGTTAAACCGTAGGTCTTTTTTTGTTCAACCGATTTCTTATACCAACTCAACGACTCTCGTTGGATGTTAATCGGGATGTTAGCTAAAGCAGCATCGGCGAGGGCTTCTAAGTCTAAACTATATGCAGCGGCAAACGTCAGAAACGCACCAACCCCACCACCGTAGCCCAAACCCAATTCCATGACTTTTCCGATTTGCCGCTGGTCTTTCGTGACTTCATCCGGCTGGATATTGAAGGCACGTGCGTAGGCCAGCTTGTAAAGGTCGTGACCGCTGCCGTCGTCGAAATCCCGAAACGCCTGAATTTTCCAGTCTTCACCGGCAAGCCAGGCAAGTACGCGGCCCTCGATATTTGACAAATCGCTCACAACCAGTTTTTTATACTTCGGTGTGATAATACAACCGCGCAACGCGGAACTTGTCAGCTCCATAACGTTATCGAATAACAAATCTGCGGCACCGGCTTTTAGCGCGTCGATACCAAAATCGATGACATCTTGTTTTAGTACGGGCCGTGGGAGGTTTTGAGGCTGGAATAAGCGCCCGGCCCAGCGACCTGTACGTGACGCTCCACAAAACTGTAACGTACCGCGCAAACGTCCATCCAAGTTCACCCCATTTATCAAGGTCTTATACTTACTCGTACTTGTTGTACTTGCTTGTAAACGAATTGAGAGTAACTCACGAAGTTCAAACGGTAAATCCGGGTCGTTTATCCGACGTTGCAATGTACTGGCCTGCATGTCGGGCAGATCAATGCCATATCCCGCAGTGATATGCCGCAACAAGGCATCACGCTGCGTCGCCGTGTGCACTGCGTCATCTGTTAACGCCTGGGTACGTTTTGCGAGTTGTTTTTGCTCCTGATTGACGGCCGTTATCGCAGCGTTGGCAAGTGTAACATCCATCTCAACACCGCGATCATTGATGATTTGATCAAGATGCCACAGTGTTAACTCAGTGCCCTGGTAATTCCAGACGGGTAACTTTTTATGGATTTCGCGCATAGCTTCGATGTCAAGGCCCGCGTATTCAATAAAACGTTGCCACTCATCGGGATGGGTTTCGCGAGTCGCCCGGCGCACTTTAGAATTCTTCGGACGTGGCTTGCAGAATAGCTGGATAAACGTTTTGCCTTCTTTATCTTTGGCTTTATCCTGCGGAACGTTCAACACTTCACATAAAGCGCCTAACGCGCCGGGTAAACCGTGTGCCAGCGCTTGGGCCATTGTGTCCCGCCATCTCGAAATTTTTGGTACGATATCTGGCATTGTATGTCGTAAGATAGTTCTGTCGAAGTGCGAATTGTGAGCAAAAATCAGTACGCTTTCATCTGTTAACGCCGCTCGAAGAGCATCAGGCATTTGTACATCACTTGTTAAATCCCACACTTGCACTTGACTATCATTAATTGCCCAGGCAAAGAGCATAATTTCTGCGTGTTCAGCGTAGGCATGAACGCCATTTTTAATGGGGGTTTCGCTGTAGGTTTCCAAATCCAGCCAGAGTGTTGTCATAGTGGTTCCCTGATAAAACACCCCCGGCACGGGGCCGGGGTCAGTTGGTTTAAATCAGGGCTTCGGCATCCGCTCCGGCGCTGATATCATCAAAATCCTCGACTGAGGCAACGCCACCGCCAGCGAATGCGTCCCCATCCTTTCTGAACTGAATGCCGCCCAGCGACGCCGAAATGCCTTTACCCTGGTTGTCATAAGCAAAAATTTCAATCGAAGCGTCTACATAACAGCCGGAATAAGGACGTCCATCTTGTGCGGTCAGCGGGGTGCGGTCTCTGTCTATGACGAGCGGGCGTGCGTTGTTGTTGGCGCTGATGTACATACTGCCCTCATACCCGTCATAGTCGGATTTTTCATCGCCGTCGCGGAAGTTAAACCGCATTGAGTTTCCGCGAATACTTTTGAGAACGGTATCGGCTTTAGCGCCCCATTTATTTTCGGCAACTTTTTTGATCGCGGTTTCGATGTTCGCGATTAGCGCTTTATCGGCTTTAGGGATTAAAAATGTGGCGCGGAACTTAAAGTTGCCCTGGCCGTTTACCTGAGTTGCTTCAAATAAATCGGGGAATGCTAAACGAACGTTAGTTAATTTCACTTTCATGTTGAAATACCTTTTTTATTTAGATGAGGGATTCAGCGGCTTCGATATCTTCAAAATCGTTGAAAAGGTTCGTGAAAAAAGACTCTCTAGGGTCAGATTCAGGTGCTATTGTGGGTTTGCCATCGGGACGTATAATCAATCCTTCGAGTTTTTCCCACTTTGCAAGGTTTGATTTTTTAAGGAGTTTTTCGGCTTGAGGTGGAGTCAGCAGCTTACGCTGATACATCTCATCCTTTTTAATTTTCAGTTTCTTAAAAAGTGCTTCGGCATCCGCTTCATTGCTCCATGTCCTGTTACCAGGTTTACCCACAATAAGTTTAAAACCGGGAATATGCAGGCCGTTCTGTAGCGTAGTAAATGCGGCATCACGTACCCCTTTGCACCAGGCTTCAACTTCATCAACTACGTGCAGCATTTCACCAAGATACTGACTGTCGGCTTTTGCAAGTTGCTGTTGCGCGATTTGTAAAGCATCAGCAACAGGCACGGGGTCATCGATGACATCGAAATCGTTTAACAGTGATGCAGAGACGTATGCAGCTTGAGCCGGGCATTTACCGCGTCGCTTACACCAACGACAGGTTTTTTCACCGGGTTGGAACGCGGTAGTTGGTATACTGTCTTGACCAAATACCGCAGCTTGTTCTGCAATGGCAAGGACATTCGCCGCAATGCTTTTCACGTTTTGCCCGAATTCATTCAGATTGTCGATACTGCATGCATACTCACTGACGTGATTAATTCGCGGCTGATGAATAAACATTCGAACGCTATTAAAATCGTACAATAAACCGAATTGGTTAATAGCCCCCAGCACGTACAGCATCAACTGCGGATTCTCAAATGCATCGACTTTTTCATAGCCGTACTTAAGATCGTGAATTTGCAGCTCGTCATTCTTAATAATGATGGCGTCGGCGGTACCGAATGAATTTTCAACATCCGTTACGTTTGAAAAATCAACGCGCTCTTCGATGAAAAGATCGCCATCTTGTGCTAAGTTCCAGATAGTTTCGACATACTCACCAACATACTCAACCATTGTTTGATCGACTTGTGGCGTTCCGGCTTTCAGTAATGGATAGGTACCTAAGTAGTCGGCAGTGCTCAGACCGTGAGTTGCAGCTTGAAGACGGTTTCTAAGTACACATTCCGCTAATGCGTGTGCCGCAGAACCTTCTTGTGCGTTAGACGTTGTTGTATCAGGTTCAAACTGTTCTATCGCCAATGCAGCGGAGCAATTAAGCCAGCGGTGTGCGCTGGACGGAGAGAGTTTCGCATGAAGTTCAGGCATGGTTACCCCTCCATTGCAGCTTTAGCTAAGGCTACGACTTCCGGGAGATGTTTTTCTGCAACCTGGCCTAATTTTTTAGCGTCAAATTTTGCTAAAATATCAACGGCTTCACTACGATACCCATTTTTAACGAGCTGTAAAATTAATGTTTCAGCCTCTTTAAGAAGCGCTTTTGTGTCAATTACAGGTTCGGGTTCCTGCGCTTCGTCGTCGTCAGCTTCCGTGTGAATTTTTCCCTCACTTAACAGTTCGAGAGCGAACTCTCGGCGTTCTGTAATGCCGGGGATATCCGCCCAGTTAGCAAGTATTTCTAAACACAGGTCGAGAATGACCGAGTTATTTTTCCCTTTGAGTTCTGATAAACCCGCTAATGCTGAATGCAGTGCATCTGCCCGCCCGTTCCGAGTATCACCCACCGCGTCTATGATTTTCCGGGCGGCTTGGTATTTATCGTTAGTCAGGGTATGCGCATCGTCTTTAAACAACACTGCAAGAGCGACTACCGTCTCTAAATCCAAGGTGTCAATATTGACATCTTTAATTGTAATTTCCGTATCAGTAATCGGTTGTTCCGATTTGTTTTTGGTATTTTTAAATTTCGCTGGTGTTGGTTGAGTATTCGGGGTGGGGGTATTATTGTTGCTGAGTGCGGCTAATAATTGCGTTAACAACACGTTCTGTTGCGATAACAGTTCATTATTCAACGCTAAGTTTGATTCAAGACTCATAGAAAGGTACCTCGCTACACATATAAATTAAGTGGAAAAGTAACGTTCGGGTTTTTTTCCAACAAATAACGCTTACGTAACCAACGTAAACGACGAACGGCGTTATTTGTTGGCATTTTTTCTAGTGGGACAGGTTTTACTTTTTGCATTTGCTTATGCCTCCTTTTCGTATTTTAAAGCGCACTCGCCAGTATATTCGGTTAGTTGGATGTACTTTAAAATAAGAAAAAAGGTGCCCCAATATTGGGGCAAATAAGGAGTAACGCACAGAACGAAAAATAATGAAATTGAGTAGTGTAAAATTGGGATTTAAAACTCACCCTTGTTGATTTTAACAATTGCTTCTAAATGCTGCTGAGCGGCATCTTCCGTTAAATGAAGAAGCCCTTGCTTTAAGAAACTTCTAAACATCAGTGAACTGTTATGCCAGAAGATACTATGAATATCAGTATCGGTGCGTATAGCAACAACATAACATAAAGTATCGAGGGCAGGGGCTTCGCTAATTGGCTTTGGAAAACTCACAGAACCGACTGTTATCATCTCGGGCTTGCGGCGATATACATAATCAGGGTACCACGCCGGATTAGAAGTCAAAGTTCTCCATTTTTCATCAGCGCATAATTGCTCCCACAATTTCCACGGCTCATCAGTCTTAGAAGCATCAAGTGCATATTCAAGCATTGCATCAGCGTGCACGTGTCTTTTATTGTCTGACATTGTTTAATCCTCATGTTTAGATATACCAATCATTTTGTTTAAGTCTTCAACTTTTACTGACAGTGAAGTGTTTATACTTCTGATTTCCTCAGATGGAATTAAATCTTTCGCTTCCTGCCAGACTTCAATAAGTCGCTTTGTTGTAGTGACTGAATTTAAAATAGCGTAAACGTTATTTTTTATTTCCTCTTTCTTATTGTTTAGCTCACTGACTTTTTTTTCTATCTTCGTAAATCGAACAGAGAGTTCATTGTCCGCTGGAAAACGACAATGTTTCCGCTCAGGTGTTATTAACTTAATGTCTTTTCCCAGTTCATCTTTGCCGTAAGGTAATCTTTCCGACTGTAACCCACCAAACGCCGCACATATCCCGTAATCTGTTGCCTTATAAATATGAATATCGCTGTCAATATTAACTTGAAACTCTTTAATAGCTTCAAGTGCCTTATCATATATGAGATTGTAATGTTTGGATTTTTCTTCTCCGCCCAACGCGGCAATTCGGACGTCTTTTGCGAGTTGGTACTTTTCTTGCCCCAATTGTACATAGGATTCAGAAATCCCGGCTAATGACAACGCATTATTGACTATTTCTTTCTTTAAATCTTTTGTTAATTTCTTTGACATTGTTTAGTCCTCTCATTTAATTTAATAGGGGGCTTCCCTGCCAGTAATTCCCTGTTGTTTTCCCTGTGTGGCAAAATAAACTTAATAAAGCGTCTCAAATAAGGCGCTTTATAAATGCACTTCGCTTTGTGATTACATGATATGTTCCTCCTGTGGTTGAATTTTTTTGCACGACTTATCAGCTATACCGGGGCTTCATCTATACGAGCTTTGATCGCCACGCGAACCCGTTTGCCTTCGTTCCTATTCCGGCGCTTTTCAGCTATGAAACTATCCGACTTGCCTGTCGTGCGGTCCAAATTGTTAAAGAGCGGTATTGCTTGAAATTGAATTTACAATTAATGTGGTATTTTGTAAACAATTAATGTGGTATTTTTTCATATAATTAAACTAAGATGTTGCTTTTGAAGTGAATTTAATTTGTTATGTATAACATATTACGTAGTATTGGAGGTCACGCGCCCAGTTTTTGAATGGGGCGTGAAGTAAGAAGGGCTAACGTTTGCGACGGTAAATTCGGTGCTCAATCATGACACCCACAATAGTTAAGTCCAAGTCTGCACTCCGTAATGTTGGGTAATCGGGGTTAAGAGGAACAAGTTCAAAAGCGTCTATGCCAATACCTAATGGGCGGTACTTTTTGAACGTAGCTTCGTGCCCAGAGTTTTTTGCAACAACAAACTCACCCGGTGCCGCGCATGCATCGGGATCGATGATGACAAGATCTCCCGCCTTAAATTCAGGTGTCATGCTATCGCCATCGATGCGTAATGCAAACGCTCGCTCTGGGGTATCGGCATCTGCCAATACATATTCAAAGTTTCCGGCTTCGTTCATGAAGTCTTCATATTCTTTTAAGGCTCCGGCTTGCACATAACTTAGTATAGGTACTCGACGCGTGCTGATCTCCGTTAATGGCATGACATTTTCACCATTCAGCAACCAATCTGGGCTGCATTTTAAAGCTCTGGCAAGGTCTAGCAAGTTACGCGGTTTACGTGTTCTACCACTTTCTATTGATTCTATTGATTGCTGACTTACACCAGCGATTACAGCTACTTCTGTTTGTGTCATATCTAGTGCTATACGACGCGATTTAAATCTACAAGCTAACGACATTATAAAGTCTCTTAATGGTGAATGTTTATTTAATATATTAAATACAATTTTTGTTGTAATTGACAAACACATATTTGTGTATTTAAATACCACTAAAATTGTAAAATGGATGTCTAGGAGGGATTTTTATGTGTTTGTCTATACGATTAAAACAGCGACGTAAAGAGTTAGGAATAACACAAGTACAGCTTGCTGAACGTACGGGAATGACCCAACAAGCTGTCAACAGAATTGAGAAAGGCTTTGTGTCTCGTCCCAGATTTTTGTTGGAAATAGCACAAGTACTGAAGTGTGAACCTGAGTGGTTATTAAAGGGTCTTTCTATCAAAGACGAGGCTTAGGCATGCAGATACGCTACTCACGGGGCCTGAATGCGATTGATGTACAGCCCATTCCGCTATCTGTACCCGATTTTGATACGTTTGAACGTACCATTTTGACGGATAAAACAGTCATTGGTATCAACGATAGCGACGACAAAGCCATACTGATTAAGAAAAAGAAACGCTTGCCGTATATCTGGCGTTATCCCATTGATAGCGCGGTTGGCAGAGTGGCAACCAACGTTGCTGAATGTTGCTACCTTTCTCTCGACTTAGACGGGACTACTGAAGAGGGATGGGAGGTAGTAAAAGCTTTTCTTACAGACTTCCGGGGCTTTGCTTACACGACGGCCAGTCATTTACATCACATGGCTGAGGGTAAACAGCGCTGGCGGATTGTGTTAGCTACATCTCGCGCCGTTTTACCCGATGAGCTGTTGCGCGTTGGAAGTGCTTTTGAAGCGTTACTAATGGACAGCTACGATTTGATTTGTGATGCACCTGTTAAATGGGATAGCCGCGTTTACCAGCCCTCTCAAATTTTGTTTCTGCCCGATGAACGCGCTGAAAGTGTGACGTTTCGGGGCGCGCCCGTTGATGTCGATGTTTTACTGGCATCTGTACCGCATGACGAAAATCGCGTTATGCAACCTACTGAGCTGGATAGTTTTGACAGGGAGGTCAAATTACATCAGCTTAATGATCATGTCTTTGACGATTTGCGTAGTGCGCTGTGGCACCCCTCTGTACTTACCCATGCCGAAACTTATCCCAGTTGGGTAGACATGGGTAACCGGCTGGCATGGTTCAAATTTACGGAATACGAAGACCATGCGCGTGATTTGTGGCTTGAATGGTCCGCTACGGCAGCTAATTCAGATCCGGATTCCGCCGCCACTAAATGGGATTCAGACGCACTACGCGCGGAGCGTACCGAATTCACCTCCATCTTTGCACTGGCTCAAAAAGCAGGCTGGAAAAACCCGGCGTCAGAACGCGGGATGCCTGTTGCCGTTGGTGATCAGGATTTCGACGTCATTGAAGCGGACGACGATGAACCCGCACCCTTGCCTGCGCTAAAGCGTGATAAGTACGGCCAAATCGAATCAACGATTGATAACGTCGCAAAAGCCGTAGCACGGCCCGATTTTTGCGGCTTACAAATTCGTTTTGACCAGTTCCGGGATGAGATCATGTTTACGCCAAGAGGGGTTGAGCAATGGCAGACTTTTAGTGATGCCGATTATTCACGGTTACGCATTACCTTAGAACAACGAAGTTTTAAGCCGGTTGGCCGGGAGTTGATCCGGGATGTCGTGCTGTTAACCGCAGATGAACATCCTTTTGATTCCGCTGTTACATGGCTGAATACGCTTGAGTGGGACGGCGTGCCCCGCGTGGAGCAGTTTTACCATACACATTTCGGCGCTGAAGATTCGAAGTATACCAGAGCAGTTTCAATGTATATGTGGACAGCATTAGCCGGGCGTGTGATGGCTCCCGGTTGCAAAGCCGATATGGTACCGATTCTCGTGGGTGCTCAGGGTTGCGGTAAGTCAACCGGCGTTGCAGCGTTATCGCCAGATCCTGAATTTTTCACCGAAATAGCTTTAGGTGAAAAAGAAGATGACCTGGCGCGGAAAATGCGCGGCCGGCTCGTCGGTGAAATCGGTGAATTACGCGGACTTCATACAAAGGAATTGGAAGCCATCAAAGCGTTTATCTCTCGCACGCATGAGAACTGGATACCTAAGTACCGGGAATTTGCCACCCAGTTCCCTCGCCGCATTGTGTTCATCGGTACAACCAATCAGGATGAGTTTTTAGCAGATGACACCGGTAACAGGCGTTGGCTTCCCGTTAGAGTAAAGAAAGTCAATGTCGGTGCCATACGCGAAGACCGATTGCAACTTTGGGCTGAAGCACGAGAACTATTCAACCAGTCGGGCGTTGCTTTTCAAACCGCGGAATGCCTCGCTACCGAAGTCCACGAGCAACACATGATCAAGGATGTGTGGTTAGAAACGGTCGTGCGCTGGCTAGATGAACCCGATGCAATGACAGGGGAAAAGCCTCGTGACCGGGATTTTTTACGCGCAAGTGACGTTTTGCGAGAAGCACTGAACTTTGACACTTCGCGAATCGGTAAACGCGAAGAGATGCGAATAAGTAGCGTTTTACAAAATTGCAGTTACAAACGCGTTCAGCGTCGGGTTGATGGGAAAAAATGTAAGGTTTGGGAAAATGTGGAACCCGCTGGAACCACCGGAACCACCTTTTAATAAAGATTTTTGTTATGGAGACGATTTTTTGAGCAGAATGTTGGCGTTTGCGGAACCACCTGGAACCACCTGGAACCACCTGCTTTTTTGAGGTGGTTCCGCGACAAGGCGCTTACGGTAAGGCTTGGAACCACCGGAACTACTGGAACCACCTTTTAGTAAAGAACCCCATTATATATATAGGTAGCTTAAAGGATAACAATATGAAAATAGCGGGTCCGGTGGTTCCAAAGAGATAATTACATTTAAAATCAATAAATTAAGGTGGTTCCAGATTATTAAAGAGGTGATTCCGATTCTGTAGGCACGAATATGAGACGATGTAAACCGCAGCAAATCGAGAAAAACTACATAAAACTACAGGTGAAAGGCGATGCGAGATATTCAACAAGTACTTGAAAGATGGGGATGCTGGGCGAATAACTTCACCGGCGTAGACTGGTCGCCGGTTGCTGCCGGCTTTAGCTGTCTGCCACGTGTTGTGCATTCACAACGAGAGCCTCAGTGCTCTGACGCAGACGGTTTAATCATCGACATGTGCGTCGCCCGACTGCGCGTGATTGACTGCGCAGACGAGCTGGATTGTATCGAACAGTACTACATGTATGGCTGGTCAAAGCGTTCCATTGCGCGTCATTTGGAATGCCACGAGCGTGAAGTCAGACGCATGGTGCAAGTCGCTGAAAGCTTTATTGCCGGGTGCCTTGAGATGCTCGATATTAAACTTGACATGGACGATGAAGTTAATACGGAAAAGCCTTGTGCGGCCCGCAAAAACTGTGTTATTATGTAAAAAATGGTTTCTTGCACCCTGAATAAAGCCTCGCTCTTTCCGCGAGGCTTTTTGCATTTTGCGCCTTACAAAACGCTTAGCTGAGTGAGTGTTGCTTAAAAGTTTCATAACCGCATTTAGCACACGGGTACACATCCCTTTGAACGCCTAAATCTGCGAACATAGGATCAGGTTCCGTCCGGTCAAGCCTGTAACTTAGTTCAGCAATACGTTGTTTCAACTGTTCTATTTCAGCGGGCACGGATTTTTACCCGAACCCCTGTTATTGCAAGTTTAAAATGTCACCTAATTCCCCAAAATAGAAATGTCACTTTTATTCAGGAGAATAGGGTGATTATCGCCTTAAGCTATTACCTCCAAGATGTAGGACTTTTTCATGTTAACTGAGTGAGGATGTATGAGCAGAGAAGACCAGCTATACCAGATTTACTATTCATATTGCTTAGAGAATATGTTGAGTGTCATTACTGATAAGATTAATTGGACATCTTCTTTCCTGCTGATACTACTCGGTTCAACAATCGCTATTATCGGGGATTACTATACGGTATTTGCAGGGTTGTTAATCACTGCCATTGCGACAATGAAAATCATGTTTTCATTCGAAGTGACATCAGAACGCGCCAATAAGCAATCAGCACGCTATTTGATGCTCTACAACACTTCACATCTGATCATCTCCGATGAAGAATTGCTAAACAGGCTTGTGGACATTCAGGAGGATGACAATAGACCGTGGGCCTCACTAGTGTATCCGGCAATGTTACAGGCCAGTCAGGTTTTAGGCAGGCCAACGGACATTCAATTAACAGGGTATGAAAAGCTGATGGCTTTTCTGGCTGGTTCCGTGCCTGTGCGCTAACGTTTAAACAACTGGAGAAACCAGGATGGAAAACAAAGAAAATTCAACAGTAATCTTTGCAGGAAAAGAGGTAGAACGAGAGCATCTATACCATTTGCTCGAAGTTATCGCACCCGCAGTCTGTGAAGTCGCCATTCACCATTCAAAAAATGGTGAAGACATCGAGATAGTGACTAAACATGCGAAAGCAACAGCCGAAGCTATTGTTTCCGCATTGACTTTTACTAAGAGCTAAGAGCTTTCCATGTCTTCATGGAGTCGTCTTTCAATTTTTGCTCAAGATCATCAATCTGTAATAGCTCGGTAAATTCCGCTTCAAGTTTTCTGAGTTCAAGCAAATATTGAGCGGGTGAAAGTTTTTTGTCAGAACGGCGTAAATATTCAAATGCAAGAGTTTGCGCATCTGTCATAACAGATTCCTCTTTGGTTGTAGGGACTAAAGATGATACCACGCGCCGGGCGTGAAATACCCGGCAACACTTCAAGGGCTGCGCAATGCGCGGCCTTTTTGTTTTCACGCCCGTAATCGCGGGGACTTAATCCCCAGCGGGGGTGGAACATGAAAATAATGGACAAGCAACCAGACATCTGGATGCAGCTATGGTTATGGCTGTTATCAGTCAAAGAACAAGGTTTAGGTGCGGCGCTGGCTGCAACAATGGCTTATCTCAGAGGCCGATATAACGGCGGTAAGTTCTGGAAGACAATGATTGACGCAATGATGTGCGCTTTGATCGCGTGGTTCATTCGTGACTTACTCGTCTTCTTAAATTTGAGCACGGATTTAGCGTACATCGGCAGCGTCATTATTGGTTATCTGGGGACTGACTTTTTCGGCCAGTTGATGCGTGGGACTTTACGTAATAAGGCGGGGGTATCAGATGCAAAGTAGAGGCATACGAAACAATAACCCCGGCAATATCCGTTGGGGTGATGACTGGCAGGGTTTGGCGTCTGAATCACAGCGTACCGATAAATCGTTCTGTCAGTTTGTCAGCCCTGAATATGGTATTCGGGCCATGATTAAAATTTTACATAATTACAATAGAAAATATGGTCTCAAAACAGTGAAGGGGATCATTTCACGCTGGGCCCCGCCCAATGAGAATAATACCGAGGGTTATGTTAATCGTGTGTGTAAAGACACCGATGTTACTCGTGATCAGGTTGTTGATGTGTTTAATCAGGCACTTATGACAAAACTGATTAAGGCCATTATTACCGTAGAGAATGGTAGTCAGCCCTATGACAACGAGGTCATTGATAAAGCCTTTTCACTTTTGTAGGGCGATATGATGAAGTTTAACTTACACGGTTACACCTTCGTTGCCCTGGTTCTTGTCTCGTTGGTGGCTCATCACTATTACGGTAAGTACACTAAACAGCTTGATACGACAGTCCAGCTACAGAGCGAGTTGCTGGAGCAACAGAATGAAATCGCCAGTCAGCAGGAGAGGATAAAACGCCTGTCTGAACTGGATAATCAATATACAAAGGAACTTGCTCATGCCAAATCTGAAATTGATGCTCTTCGTGGTGATGTTGCCGCTGGCCGTCGTCGGCTGCTCGTCAAAGCCACATGTCCAAAGAGTGAAGCCAGTTCCTCCTCCCGCTTGGATGATGCAACAGCCGCCCGACCTGATGACACCGCTATCCGGCATTATTGGACCCTCAGAGAGCGAATAGCAGTAATCAATCAGCAGGTATTAGGCTTGCAGGACTACATCAAAACTCAGTGTCAGTAACAGAAAGCCAGAAAAGCGAGGCATAGCCCCGCTGAATTAATCAACCTATCTTACTTACGATAGGAATAGACATCCTTGATATGCTTATTGAAATATCGCCCCTTAGAAGGTGCGTTCATCAATCCTTGGTGTATCTGTGGAGGAACACCAAGGATTGATGAACGCACCATCACGGAAAGCTATTTCCAATGTTTTTGTCGCTTGGTTATAACCAACAGAATGAAGGTTTGAAGATGAAACAGGAACTCAATTCACTTTCTAAATCTCCTCTATATGGGAAAAGTCCCGAGGAAATATTAGAATATTTTAACAGATATAACTTTGTTGACGATCACGGACATAAGTTAGAACTATGTCAAGATTTTATAGATCTTGTGAAACTATCCGCAAAATAAGAATACCTAATCAATGAGCCTCGTTTAATCCGGGGCTTTTTACGTTTATATACAGGTAAATATATGACAAAAAAACTCACCACTAAGCAGCGGATGTTTAGCCATGAGTACATTGTCGATCTTAATGCTACACAAGCCGCTATCCGCGCCGGGTACAGTCCAAAGCGGGCCTCTGAAATGGGCTACAGCTTGTTGAAGAATCCACTCGTTAATCAATACATTGGACAGCTCAAACAAGAACGCGTTCAGCAACTGGGTGTGGACGCAGGCTATGTACTGATGAGACTCGTTGAGATCGACAGGATGGACATAGCCGATATTCTTCACGCAGATATGAGCCTAAAATCTGTACAGGAGTGGCCGACAACCTGGCGACGTTATCTTAGCGGCTTTGACTTGGCAGAGATGTTCGAGGGGCGAGGCGAGGATAGAGAAATTGTCGGCATTCTTAAAAAAATCAAATGGCCTGATAAGGTTAAAAATCTTGAATTACTGGGTAAGCATGTTGGCGTGCAGGCGTTCCGTGAGAATGTTAAGACTGAATTAACGGGTAAAGATGGAGGGCCGGTACAAATTGACTTAACCGATGAGCAACTTGAAGAGAGACTAAAGGAGGTTGGCTATGGCCGTCGCTCAAGTCAGCTCAATGAGAAACTTACAGACTCTTGAAGCCTATCGGTGTAGAGCAATAGAACAAGCCCGATCATCTCTGATGGATTTCACGCTCTATACAAACTCACGGTATGAAACGGGTTGGTTCAATGAGTTACTTTGTTTAGAGCTCGATCAGTTTCTGAGTGATATTGAGAATGGCAAGATGCCCCGGCTAATGATATTTGCCCCTCCACGTTCAGGGAAGAGCGAATTGGCATCTCGTCGGCTTCCCGCTTACGTGCTGGGCAAGCATCAAAACTGGCACATCATATCTTGTTCATATTCGTCTGATCTTGCTAATCGCATGTCACGCGACACGCAGCGCATTATTGATACCAAAAAATATCAAGATGCGTTTCCGAACACTCGGCTCAATGGAACGAACATTAGGACGCTTGCGGGTGGGGCAATTCGTACAGCGGAATTATGGGAAGTACTGGACGCTAAAGGTCAATTGCACGGCGGTTCTTATCGTGCGGCGGGCGTTAATGGGGGCATTACTGGGCAGGGGATGAATATCGGTATCATCGATGATCCGGCAAAGGACTACAAAACAGCCTCATCCCCGGTCTATCAAGAATCTGTTATGGACTGGTATGACACCACGTTCTTCACCCGCGCAGATCCGAAGCTGAATGGCATTGTGATTATTCTCACTCGCTGGCATCAGAATGACTTAGCGGGCCAGCTACTCAAGCTGGCAGAGGAAGGCGGAGAGCAATGGCGAGTAGTCAGTTTTCCGATGGAAGCCGAAAAGGAAGAAATTCACGTTCTGAACGGCAAAACATACCGCTTGAGAAAGCCGGGTGAAATCCTGTTCCCCGAACGCATGCCACAGGATTTTGTTGATAAATGCAAGCAACGTGGCTCGCTGGTCTGGAATGCTTTGTACCAACAGAGACCCACGGCAAAAGGCGGCGGCTTAATCAAATCAGAGTGGTTCAAAGAGTATACGGTCTTACCGCCCATCCGCTGGAGTACGGTCTATGGCGATACAGCACAAAAAATCAAAGAAGCCAATGACTTCTCTGTTTTTGAGCTGTGGGGCCTGGGTGAAGACGGCAAGATGTACCTGATTGACATGATCCGGGGAAAGTGGGAATCCAAGGAACTCAAACGTCGCGCAGTCGCTTTTTGGACGAAATGTAAGGCCAGAAAAGATTGCGGTTCTTTGATTTCGATGAAGATTGAAGATAAAGCTTCCGGTACCGGGCTAATCCAAGAAATCCAGACAGAGGCCCTATGCCCGGTGATACCCATTCAGAGAGATAAGGATAAGTTCACGCGGCTGATGGATGTTCAAGGCTATATTGAGTCGGGTTACGTTTATCTACCCGCCGAGGCTGAATGGATAAATGATTTTCTCACTGAAATGGAAGCTATCACTCCAGAGTTTAATACGCACGATGACCAGCTCGATCCGTTAATGGATGCTATTTCTGACATGAAATCTGGCGACCTAGGTATATGGGAAGCATTAGGGAGACAATAGTAATGGCCCGTAAAAATCGTCGTAACGACGCAAAAAAGCCCGTTAGGACTGCTGACGGGTACAATAACTTTACTGCAAAACTCGGCGGGTATACATCAAACATTCAATCGAATGGTACGTACATACCTGGCTACATTTCACGTAACAGAGTACAGATTGAGTTTGGCTATCGCAGTTCATTTTTAATTGGCGCGGGCGTGGACGCCATGGCTGATGATATGACTCGCAAGGGCATATCGATCAGCTCACGAATGAAGCCAGATGCTAAAGGAAGACTGGAAACGTTTTGGGAAGATATCGGGATTTGGGACGAACTCAATAATACCCTGAAATGGTCTCGTTTGTATGGCGGGGCATTGCTGGTGGTACTGATTGACGGACAAGACCCGTCAACGCCTCTTAACCTTGAAACGATTGGTGAGGGGCAGTTCAAGGGCACTTTGTGTCTTGACCGGTGGATGGTCAAACCGACGGACAGCGACGTAGTCAAAGAGTACGGCCCGCACTTCGGAAAACCCCAATTCTATAACGTGGTGATCAATCAGCAGGGAATTCCACCCTGGAAGATTCATCACTCGCGCGTTATCAGGATGGAAGGTGATACATTGCCATTTCAGCAAGCACAGACAGAAAATGGCTGGGGGATGTCGGTGGTAGAGCGCATTTTCGAGCGTGTCCAAGCGTTTGATACAGCCACTGTTGGGACAACGCAACTCATTCACAAAGCGCACTTGCGGACGTATAGCATTGATGGCTTAAGGAAAATATTAGCGACAGGCGAAGGAAGTCCTGCATATGCCGCACTGATGAAGCATATGGACATGATCCGCGAATTCCAGACAATTGAAGGCATGACGTTAATGGATGCGTTGGACGCATTCCAAACTCATAGCTATTCGTTCGCCGGTATTGCTGATGTCATCTTGCGCTTTGCTGAACAAGTCTCTGGGGCTACCGGTATCCCGCTAGTGCGTCTGTTTGGTCAATCGCCATCCGGGTTTAGCACCGGCGACGGTGACTTAGAGAACTACTACAGTCGGGTTAACACGTTGCAAGAAAGACGTCTCCGTCACCCATTGAGATGGTTGCTGGATATCTCGCATCGGTCACTATTCGGCGAGCCGCTTCCTAATGATTTCACTTTCGAGTTCAACAAACTTTGGGAAATGTCAGACACGGATAGATCAACAATGGCGAACAATGTGGCTTCTGCAATAGGGACGCTGGTGGACAGGCAGATCCTGCCTATTCATGCGGCAATGACGGATTTACGTAACATGGCTGACATCATCGGTATTGGAGGTTCAATTACAGATGAAGACATTGAAAGCGCAAAAGCGATCTGGGCGGAGTCTGAATCTGAAACCCGCCCTCCGCCGACGTTCGGAAATTCAATACAACAAAAGCCTACAGGCGATAGTCAGCCAAATAAATCAAATCATCACGGGCTCTTACGATGGTTCTCAAGCCAGCGCTGATACCGCCGCGGGTCATCTTATCGACTACTCGCAGGTTCTTGACGATTGGATTACTTCCGTCGCGCATAAAATGTTCATGCAAGTGGAGGGTGAAGAATGGCGCCAGTGGCGTTCTGTGTCGCAAGAGATTTCGGCGGGCTTGCGCGATGTAGTGGGAAATACTCCGATTGGGCAAGTCACTCAAGATATCGTTTATCGTCAGATTCAACTGATGAAATCACTGCCGCTCGAAGCTGCCGAACGTGTTAAAGAGATTCAGGATAGGGCAATACAGGCCGTTATCAATGGCGAACGGCCAGATGAACTTTATCAAATGATAATGGAGTCTGGGAATGTCGCGGCGAACCGGGCGAGGATGATAGCCCGTACGGAGATTGGCAGAGCGACAACGGCGCTTACACAGGCTCGCGCGTTATCAGTCGGCTCAGAGGGCTATTGGTGGCGTATCGAAGGGGCTGGCACGCGACCCTCACACGGAAAGATGAAAGATAAATTTGTGCGCTGGGAAGATCCGCCCACTTTGGACGGAATGACAGGCCATGCGGGGTGTCTGCCGAACTGTAAGTGCTGGCCGGAAGTGCATATTCCCCCGCCGAGAGAATGACAGGCAGCTTAGGAAATGAAATATTTTTTTACTACAAGGCTTGGGGAGACTCGCTATCTGCAAGCCGATAGCTCATTGCTGTGTAAAGACGTACCCATTGCTCGTACAGGCACACAAACTTATCTGCCCGAAGAAATTGACTTACAACCTGATGCCAGTGGATTGGTCACAGTCTATCGCACCGAAGATGAGGTTTTCTCACCGGAGACAATGGCGTCATTCGAGGGGGTGGCCGTCACACTAGATCACCCCGAGGACGAAGAAGGGAATGTCGTTTTTGTTAATCCTTCCAATTTCTCCGAACTGGCTCACGGACATATCCAGAACGTCCGACGCGGCACTGGCGATAAGTCGGATTTGCTGGTGGCTGACGTGCTGGTTAAGCGACAAGAGGCCATTGATGCAATAAACGCAGGAATAACCGATGTCAGTTGCGGCTATGACACGCAATACAAGCAGATAGCGCCCGGCAAGGGCAGGCAATACCAAATCACAGGAAATCACCTTGCCATTGTCAAAAATGGCCGGGCGGGTTCCCGTTGTGCAATCGGGGACTCAGCCCCAAAATTCAAGAAGGAGAAGCCGGTTATGTCATGGCTTAAAAATTTGGCGAAAGCCGTTAAAACAAGAGACGACGACGCGCTAGCGAAACTCATTGATGAAGCGCCGGACCTTCCATCTGATGGGATGGCCTCCATTCCTGGAGTGACAATCAACATGAATACGCCAGCACAAGCAACAGCATTACCGACGGCGGAGCGCACGACGGTTGATGACAAGCCAAACAACACTGAAAACAAAACAGAGGATAACGCGGTACCGGAATGGGCTCAAAAGTTTATGGATTCCATATCAACGCGTTTAGATACGCTGGAGGGGAAAACGGCGGACGGTAACCCCGAAGATGAAGAGGACGACGCTAAAGTGACGGGTGATGCTGCCTATCGCCGCAATATTATCGCTGACGCGGAAATCATTTGTCCCGGCTTTAAACCCACAGGGGATAAGTCCCTCAAGCGGCAAGTGCTCAGTCATGCAATGCGTACCGGTGATAGCCTGAAATCCTTTGGCATCAGTGATTTTTCCAAAACACCAAAGGCAACCGTTGATGCGGTATTTAACGCTGCGGTAGAAATTAACCGGCAAAAGAACCGACTCAATCCTATCACTTTTCAAACTGTTGATGCTGCTGGTTCGGCAGTGGGATCAAAGCACGCTACGCCGGCGCAACTGAATGAGTTGTACGCTAACCTCTGGAAACGTAACAAATAAGGTAAATACAATGGGTGGAATTTCTTATCTTGACCGGATGCCGCTGGGCATTCCGGGTTCTGTAACTCGTCCCCGTGACCTGACTATTCAGCCCGAAACCGTCGATCCTAAGAAACTGTTCAGCGCATATGGGCTGGTGGGGAAATATTCGAACGGGAAATTTGTCCCGCTTGAGGAGGGTGATACGGTAGACGAAGTGAAAGGTATTCTCGTTCGTCCCTACCCTACCCAGTCACAGACAGATCTGGCTTATCTTGGGGTTAAAGCAGGATCCGCCGCCGACAATCTGAAACGGGGTTATATCTGCGTGGCGGTGGGTGTATCCGCTGCTAGTGTTAGCGCCAGCAAAGGCAATCCGGTTTATGTGCGCGTCGCCGGGGCGACAGCCGATAGCCCGGTTGGGTCATTTGTGCTGATACAGGATGTTACAGGGGAAAATACACCGGCGTTGCCGGGCGCCGAAGTGATGGGGCCGAGTGATGCTAACGGCAACATTGAAATCGCATACAACATTTAATAAGGAACGCTATGTTTACTATCGATAAAGCCACAAGAGATTCAACCGGCGTGTTTCTTATTGGTGAGCTGGAGCGCAGGGACCAGACACTGAACATGCCGCTTGTGTCGACCAAGTGGTCACGTGATATGCCACTTCGTACTGACGTTTCTATCGCCGATGAAGTGTCTTCCTATACAAACACCTCACTTGCGGCGGCGGGGGGATCAAACCCTAACGGTAAGAACTGGATCAGCACAACATCAACAGCGAATTCCGGGCCAATCCTAAATATTGAACGTACGGCTCAAGCGCTCGAACTGTGGGGGATGGAAGTGGGTTATACCGTCACCGAATTGGCTTCGGCTATGCAAGTGGGGCGTCCCATTGACAGCCAGAAGCATGACGCGATGAAGCTAAAATACAACATGGATGTTGACGAGCAGGTATACATCGGTGATGCAGAAAAGGGGATGTGCGGGTTATTGAATATCCCGCAAGTTATCCCGCGTGCAGCAGCGGCTCCATGGACGGCGACGACAGATCCGGACGTTATCGTTCAGGACTTTAATATTCTCCTCACTGACGCGTGGGTATCGTCCGGCTACGCGATTTGTCCCGGCAAAGTTGGCTTAGCGCCTGAATTGTTTGGGTTGCTTTCAAGCAAGAAAGTATCTAACGCCGGAAATATTTCCGTACTGGAATACGTGAAAATAAACTGCATTGCATTCCAGGAGAACGGCGAACCGCTGGAAATCGTTTCCATGAAATGGGCCTCTAAGCGTGGCGCACGGGGTGCGCACAGAATGGTCGCTTATACACAAGAAGAGCGATATATCCGTTTTCCGTTGGTACCCCTGTTGAATACCCCGCTGGAATATCGCGGACTATGGCAACTGACAACCTATTATGGCCGACTGGGGCAGGTTGAAACGCCGTATGCGAATACCATTGCCTATTTGGATGTTCCGGTATCTTAATTAATGGCGGGGACGCCTCCGCCTTCATGGAGACTGACATGAAATACCTCGTATCAAAGAAAGCGATCCTGAGTTTTGCAGACGGTACTCAAATAGAACTGCAACCGGGCATTAGCAGCTTTCCCGATGAAGTTATCAACCATTGGGCATTCTCAGCTCATGCCCAGCCAATTGATGAAAACGAGCTGAAACAAAAGGACTTAAATGACTCTTCGGCCTTTCTGGAAGAGGTGATTGAGAAATTGGTTACTGAGAATGAAGATCTTAAGTCTCAGATAGCCGTTAAAGACGTGACCATTTCCGAAATGCATAAAGTCTTAGAGGAAATGAAGGCTCAGGTCGACGTTAAATCTGACAAAACCCTGACAGAAAACAATACTGAAAAGAAACCGGGGGCTGGCAATGGCAAAAAACAGTCTTCTGCCGACAGTTGATCAATTCCGCACCGACTTCCCTGAATTTTCCGACAGCACCCACTATCCCGACACTGCAATCAATTTCTATCTCAGCCAGGCGGATAAGCTACTTGACCAAAACGTACACGGTGACCAGTTCGTCTATCTCTGTGAGTTGTTCACCGCGCATTACGTTGAGCTGAGAGGGAAAACTATTGCGGGTGCCTCTATCAGCGGCAGCGTGAATACGGCCGCGGGTGGAGTGGCAACATCAAAATCGGTCGATAAAGTCAGTGTCAGCTATGACGTGTCAGGCATTATCAATCCCGATGCGGGATTCTGGAACAACACGGCATACGGAAGAGAGTTTTTTTGGTGGTGGTCCATGTTCGGCGCGGGTGGGAGACAACTGTTATGAAAAGTGGTCTGACTATCAAGGCGGACAATGCGGCGGCAATACTGGAATCCCTCAAAAAGCTATCAGATATGGACGTGCTGGTGGGTATCCCGGCCGAAAATGCTACGCGTGAAGAAGGGGAAGCGCTGAACAACGCAGAAATTGGCTATCTGCAATCTACGGGGGCAACAGTGGAGCTTGATGGCGAAACTGTCACGCTCCATCCCCGACCTTTCCTTGAGCTTGGTATCGATGACACAAAGGACCGCACCGCCTTGTACTTAAAAGCGGCGGCAGAGTTTGCATTGGAAGGAAAGCAAGATGCTGCTATTCGTGAGCTTGAGCGTGCGGGACAGATTGCGCGTGACGGGGCAAAAAAAGTCATCAGTGATGGTGATCGACTGACCCCAATTGCTGACGCAACGAAAGAGGCTCGGCGCAGGCAGGGGATACCCGGCGACAAACCGCTATACGCTCACGGTTACTTGCTGCGTTCTATCAACTATGTTGTGAGGAATAAAAATGCCACTTCTTGATGTCACTGAGGTTTTATTTGATCCCGATTTCTGCGATACGTCGCTGAAATATACACGCCGCAAAGTCATTGTCGATGATGATGGGTTTGCCACTTCGGAAAAAACTACAAAAAGTTTTGCCGGGGTAGTGACCGTTGACTGCTCTCTCGAGGCTCAGATGAGAATAGCCGGGCAAGTCGTCAGCGGTAATATTCTGATTATTACAGCAACACGGTTGATAGCAGGCGAAACCGATAAAACGGGCGATGTGGTCACGTATCAAAACCGGGATTACTTAGTCAAATCCGTTGATCCGTATACAGCTTACGGGGCCGGGTTCGTGCAGGCGCATTGTGAGCTATTGCCATTTGATGGAGGGGTACCCATTGAGCAATAGCACCCAACCGGGCTGGCTCACACCCTTGTCAGGCCCAGACTATGACCGCGAGATAGAGCGAAAGCTGTCACGCTGGATAAGTTCAGTAAGTGGCTTGATGGGGAAGATGATGTTCCCAAAATGGCAACCTAATGATGAAACGCGAGTTTTTCCCAGTCACGATACTAACTGGTGTGCGTTCGGGATTTCATCGATAGTTTCCGATGATACGCCCGCTTTCGTTAATCAAACGGATGAAAGTACCGAATTGTGGCGACATGAGAAAATCGAATGCCTTATCTCGTTTTATGGTCCGTCAGGTCAACATCATTGCACGCAATTTCGGGATGGGATCACGCTCAGCCCCAACAACGCAGAATTAAATCGAATCGGTCTGTCACTCAGCAACTACAGCCGTATTTTTTCAGCGCCCGAACTTATCAATAACCAGTGGGTGCGTCGCTATGACATGACGGTCACCTTACGGCGAAAAGTCGAGCGTGAATACGGTGTTAAATCGCTGGTGGACGCGCCGGTTAAATTCTTTGGAGATTAAATTATGCAGGGATTACCTGTTTCAAATATCGTCAATGTCACGATAAACATGGCCCCGCGTGCCGCGCAATCCCGAAACTTTGGCTCACTACTCATTGTGGGTGCAAGCAATGTGATTGATACTCAAGAACGTTTACGTCTGTATTCCGATATTGATGGCGTCGGAGCTGATTTTGGTCTGGATACCCCAGAGTATCAGGCGGCGGCACTTTATTATTCCCAGTCACCCCGCCCGGTTGATTTATATATCGGCCGATGGGTAAAAGATCAGTCGTTTGCTGTCTTAAGAGGGGCAATACTGACGAAGCAACAGCAAGCCATTAGCATTTTTACTACCATTACGGATGGCTCTTTTAAGTTAGTGATTAACGGTAAAGAAGCGGTATGCAGCGGCATTGATTTCAGCAAAGAGACCAATCTGAACGGTGTGGCCCAACGAATTGCGGAAAAGCTGAAAGATTGCGCGGTGACGTGGGATACCTCCCGTTTTGTGATTTCGTTGCAAGCATCAGGGACGGTGGGTTATGTCTCACTGGCAACTACCGGGACTTATATTGGTGACCTGTTAAAGCTGAATCAGGGATCGGGCGCTACCGCTATCGAACCGGCCAAAGCAGAAACCCTTGCTGAGGCGGTGGCAACACTGGGTGCTACGTCAAGTGGCTGGTATGGGCTGGTGGTTGCTGAGGGTACATTGACGGATGAAGATGTTTTGTCTGTTGCCGACTACATCGAATCTGCATCGGTTTCTCGTATCTATGGGCATACAGTACAGAAAACAGAGGTATTGGATGCTGACGTTGCTACTGATATCGGAACACAACTGAAAGGCGGAAACTATCAGCGCACGCTCTGGCAATATTCATCGGGTAAACCGTATACCGCCGCTTCTCTGATGGGACGGATGTTTACCGTCAATTTCAATGGCAATAACACCACCATTACCCTGAAATTCAAACAAGAACCGGCTGTGACGGCGGAAAGCCTGACAGCAACCCAAGCTAACGCCTTGAAGACGAAAAACGGCAATGTTTTCGTTAAATACAACAACGACACGGCCATTATTCAGGAAGGCGTCATGGCGAACGGGGATTTCATTGATGAGCGCCACGGGCTGGACTGGTTACAGAACTACGTGCAGAACAATCTTTATAACCTGCTTTACACCAGTACTGGCAAGATCCCCCAGACGGATGCGGGTGTCACGCGTTTACTGACCAACGTTGAGCAATCCCTTGATCAGGCCGTCACCAACGGGCTGGTGGCACCGGGTATCTGGAACGGCGGGAGCATTGGACAAATCCAGTCGGGTGATACCTTAACTAAAGGGTATTACGTCTACGCACCAGCAATTGCGACACAAGCGCAGGCAGACAGGGAAGCCCGAAAAGCACCGGTTATCCAGTGCGCTATCAAGTTAGCGGGTGCTGTCCACTATGCAGATGTACTGATTAATGTCGTTCGATAAGGGGTAAACATGTCAACCTATTCATTTATGGATGTTTCGGCATCTTTGACCGGCCCAACCGGGGTTATCGATATGGGGTATGGTTCAGCCACTTCGGAAGAGGGGATCACAATCACGATGACCGAAGCCAAGAACACCATGACGATTGGCGCAGACGGGGAAGGGATGCACTCGTTACATGCGGGCAAATCCGGCACCATCACAGTGACTTTATTGAAAACCTCACCGACCAATAAAAAGTTGTCACTGGCGTATAACGCGCAATCACTGTCTTCAAGTACATGGGGTAATAACGTGATTGTTATTCGAAACCACGTATCAGGGGAAATCACGACAGCGCGGGGCGGTGCTTTCCAGAAACAACCCGATTATACAAACGCAAAAGACGGCGGTACCGTCGCGTGGGCGTTTGACTGCATCAAAATCGATCAAGTGTTAGGGGAGTTTTAATAATGGAATTTGAAATTAACAGTATTCAGTATCGTACGGCAAAGCTGAGCGTGTTCGATCAACTCAAAGTATCCCGTAAGTTGCTGCCTGTTCTGGCCGGGTTAGTGTCTGATATTCGCGCCGTACAGACAATGGCGCAAGACAAAAACATGGAGGGCGCTTTAGAGAAGGCGCTGCCTAAAATCGCACAAGCCGTTTCTGACTTAAGCGACGAAGATTGTAATGCGATCCTCTACCCCTGCTTATCAGTTGTATCGCGGCAACATGGCAAAGGGTGGACTGCTGTATTCTCGCAGGGGGTATTGCACTTCGATGACATTGACCTGCCAACATTGTTGCAGCTAGTCGCGAGAGTGATCGGGGATTCATTAGGAAATTTTTTGCACGCACTCCCCGACAACGAGACGCCACTCCCGCCAGCGGCTTAGTGCTCGATTGCCTGCCTGACGGGGAAGATTATCTGATGCGCCCCGTTGACGCCGGCTATATCCAATATCCCGATCTCTTAAGCGGCGTTGTTGACCTGGCGGATATCGCCCGCATGAACGACTGGTTAGATTTAAAAGCCGATAACGAGGCCCGTATAGCACGCTGGAGAGATGCCCATGAGCGGTAATGTTGACACAATTAAAGACTTCCTTATCAGTCTGGGGTTTGATGTAGACGAAAAAGGCCGGGGTAAATTTGATGCCGTATTAAAAGGCGTTACCGCCAACGTGCTGAAAGTGGGGGCAGCCGTTGAAGGGGCAGCACTTACCATCGTCGGTTTTACTACTAAAATTGCAAATGGCCTCGATAAGCTCTATTGGCAGTCACAGCGTACCGGCGCTACGGTTGAGGGCATCAAAGCGTTGAGCTATGCCGTTGCACAAATGGGGGGCAGCGCAGAAGCTGCGCAGGGTGCGCTTGAAAACATGGCGCGGTTTATGCGTAACAATCCCGGCGCGGAGGGCTGGCTTAATCGGCTCGGTGTTCAGACTCGTGACTCCTCCGGCCAGATGCGAGATGCCGCAAGTGTATTAACAGGGGTTGGCGAGAAACTTAGCAACATGCCCTACTATCGGGCCAATCAGTATGCGCAGATGCTGGGTATTGATGAAAATACGCTGATGGCGATGCGGCGCGGGTTGGCTGGGTTTACTGCTGACTATCAAATGATGTTGCAGAAAACCGGGTTCAATGCGGATAAAGCCGCGCAACAGGCGAATAAATTCACTACCGCATTACACGGCTTTAACGCACTACTGGGTATTCTTCGGGATAAGATTGGCGCCAATCTTGCGGGTGGTTTAGCGAGTTCCTTCGACTCGTTACGTCAGAAGATACTGGATAACTTCCCAAAAATTGAAGCCACCCTCACCAAGATTATCAAAGGCATTCTAGGGTTTGCTGAGGTCTTTAGCAGGATGGTTTACCGTGTAGTTCAATGCATTGGAGATGTTATAGACTGGTGGAAGCGACTGGATGAAAGCAGCAAGATGCTCATTGCTATGTTTGGGGCTATTGTTGTCGCGTGGCGTTTACTCAATAGTGCGTTCCTGATGTCGCCTATTGGCATGATCACCGTGTTAATTGGTGCCCTTCTCCTCCTCTACGACGACTACAAGACATGGAAAGAGGGTGGCAAAAGTCTGATTGACTGGGGTCAATGGGAAAAAGAAATCGATCTCGCGATTAGTGCGTTTAAGGAAATCGGGAGGTGGATTAAAAAAGGCGTTAAAACGATTGGCGGCTGGAAAAATGCGTTCTTAATTCTCGGCGGGATTGTTGCAACTACGTGGGCGGGAAAAATGCTCGCGGGATTCGCGAAAGTGTCTGCGGCATTAACCCCCTTACTGGCTCGCCTCGCCCCACTCTTGGGTTTAGTAGCCTATGGTGGATACTTATACAGTGACTGGGACAATATCAAACAAAGTGCCGCGACGTCATGGGACTACAATACCCGGCAAATAAAACGCGGGATCGGGGACTTTGGTCAATGGCTGGGTATCGATAACGATTGGGCCAATAAGCACCAGGGTGGTTTGCCGAACCCTGTCACGGCTGATATCCCCGGCATGCCCGGTGCCCCTACATCCCCCGCTCCCGAATACAGCGAAAGAGGATTGCGTAACAATAATCCCGGCAACCTGAACTTTGTGGGGCAACGCGGGGCGACAAGGGAAAATGGAGAGGGGCGATTTGCCCGATTTGAAACCGCGTTTGACGGTTTGCGGGCGCTCTCACGGCAGTTAACGCTGTACGCAAGTCGTGGTCTCACCACAGTCCGCGACATTATCACGAAATATGCGCCACCGGAGGAAAATGATACCGAAGACTATATTGCTTTCCTTGCAAAACGGCTCGGCGTTGATCCGAACGCCCAGTTAAATTTACAGGACCCGCAAACCCTGACAGCGATGATGAACGGCATCATTCAGCGCGAAAACGGTCGTAACCCGTACAACAGCGAACTGATGGGTAAAGCCGCGATAGCAGGCAGTGGCGGCGTTCAGCAAACGACCAACATTACCGTGCACGGGGCAACCGATGCAAAAGCCACGGCGGATGAAATCGCGGATCGTCAAGTCACCGTAAATTCCCGTCTGATACAACAGGTGAGCTAATGGATATCTTATCAGCGATTTTTCAGCAACAAACCCGGTCGTTTGGCACTGAAAGTATGTTGCTTGTGCCGAGTGTCGTTATCGCTGAAAAGCACACAGACGCACTGGAAATCACTGAGCACCCGGTCGAAATCGGTGCTGCGGTGAGTGACCATGCCTACAAAAAGCCATCAGAAATTACAATGGAGTTAGGTTTTGCAGGTGGCGGTTCGCTTCTCGATTTTGTTGATACGTCAAAGATTGGCCTGAGTATGGGCTTAAGCCCGAAAGAGACCTATCAGAAAATCCTTGATCTTCAAGAGCTGCGAGAACCCTTCAATGTTATTACTGGCAAACGCACTTACGAAAACATGCTAATCAAAGCGATTGAAGTCACGACGGACCGGCATAGTGAGAATGTGCTGTTATGCACGTTGACATTACGTGAAGTGATTATTTCGTCTACACAGGTTGTACAAGTGGCAGAAAAAGAATCAATGAAGACCGGGGTGAGCACATCGGCTGTTGAGAATTCAGGTACCAAAGCACCGAAACCTGTTAACGAATCTGTTTTGTCAGAAATAAAAGAGAGTGCCGTTAATGCGTTTAAAAGTTATGTAAAAGGAGGCGGCTGATGCAAGTCTCCGAAATTCCACTAACTGCAAGCAATCAAATGTTTGCAATTAAACTCGGTGATCAGAATGTGAAAATGCGTCTGATTTACCGGGACATAGCGGGTTGGGTAATGGATATTCAAAATAATGCGGGTGTGCCCTTGCTGGTGGGCGCACCGCTCATACCCGGTATTAATCTGTTGGAACAATATCCTTATCTTGGCATAGAGGGAATGCTAGTTATTGCCAGTGATGCCGACAGCGCTGAATACCCAACAAGCACAAATCTTGGGTTATCCAGCCATCTTTATTTTGTACAACAATAAGGTAAAAATATGAGTCAGAATTGGTTACGTCACTTTGAATTAATGCTATTGGATGATCAGGGTAAAGGGATCGTTTTATCGGATTTTAGAGTGACCTTTAATATTGAGTGGTTCAATATTAGCAATCCACGTGTTGCGACGTTAAAGATTTACAATCTTTCCAAAAATACCAGCAATCGCATATTAGGTAGTGAGTTCTCGAAGATAAAAATTATCGTGGGCTATGACGGCATCACGCCTACCGTTCCTGAGAGTGAAGTCGGCAAAGCCCGACCGGTTGAGCCGGGTACAACGGGACAGCGTGACGGCCAAAATTACGGGGAGATCTTTAGCGGGGATATTCGCTATACGATGACCGGGAGGGATAACCCCGCTGATACGTATACGCTCATTCAGGCGTGTGACGGTAACGAAGCTTTTATTAATGCTTTCGTCAATCAAACATTAGCGGCGGGGTATACCCTGAATGATGTCTATAACCTCGCTTTACGCAGCCTTGAACCTTACGGTATTACCGCGGGGGCCAAACCCAAAATGCCGGATACCGTCTTTCCGCGAGGAAAAATGTTTTTCGAAAAGGCGCGATATGTATTAGACAATATCGCGCAGCAATGTAAGGCCAAATGGCAATTTGTGGATGGTAAAGTTGAGATGATCAATGATGAAATGGCCGTACACAATGTTGTGGTATTAAATAGCCGGACCGGGTTAATTGGTATGCCGCAACAGACCATTGGTGCAGGTGTTAACGTGAAATGTTTGATCAATCCGAATATCCGGGTAAATGGCTTAATTCAGTTAGATGAGGGTTCGGTGTATAGAACGGCGTTGCCTAATGATGTTGTAAATAAATCGGGTGATGAGCAACAAGAGCAACAAGATCATAAACAGCAACGGGAAAGTAAACTCGTAGAAAAAAACGATAACGGGAACCTTTACGTCAGCGGCGTGCCTAATCCTCCAGCAAGCATAGCTACTGATGGTGTATATATCGTCCGGGGCATTATGTATACTGGCGACACTCGCGGCAATGCGTGGTACCAGGAAATGATGTGTGAAGCGCGTGGGGCGGCTGATATTGCCAGTCCAGCGGCAGTCAATAGAGGATTTTAAGGGAAGGTCATTAATGAAGTTGTTTAAACTAATTATGCTACCTTTTTTGGTTATGGGGTTTGTCACTGGCGTTAATGCCGCCGCTCTTTGTGGTGGCTATAAAATTACGGTAGGTGATGATGGCATGTCCAATATCAATGGTGAAAAGGTAACATCTCAGAAAGTAAAGTTTTTAAAAGAAAAAGATGATTGGGATCAGATAAAAATGGACATGGGCCTCATGCCCGCACGCGACGGCAACATGTACGGCTTTCAGTTTATCAAGCGCAATGGTAAAGCGTGGCTGAACGTCCAGTTACTGCAAAACGCGATGGACGCACCGAAGATCATCGGCTCGTTTCCTTGTAAGAAAGTGGCGGATTAAATAAAAGATAAGCTTATCGGTGATACGGGAAGTGAGTATACTGTACTTCTTTAGTACTATTTTGTTTCATAAGGGGGTTCACATGGCCGTAGGAATGACAACGTTAGTAATGTTGCTAACGCCGCTCCCTGATACTAATCAGTTAGCAAAATTGCCAGAATATCTTTCTGCGCCGATTACGCAACTGGTACAGGATAGATCAGGGCAAAAGACACTGACAGCTCAAGAAGTTATGTCATATTTATCTGAGTCTAAAATGGCGCTTGCCTACCTGAAAGAGAATGCCCAAATTAGCCTTGAGTTACTTGATACTATTGACCGTGACGGGATCGAGTCCGGTATAAATATTCGTGATGTCGTTGAGCGTTACGAATCTGCTGCAAAAATCGTTACGAGTCAACTTCATCTCTTGAAATTAAGCTGTATTCTTGCGGAATCTTCACCCGCATGGGGGCCGCACGTCAAGCTATTCCAAACACATTCTCAGGAAATGTTGCGGGTTTTTGCAAACAACAGAAACGTTTTATTGCGTATTGCAGTAACGTTAAAACAGTACCTGCCAGTTAATGCAAGTGAGTACACACCGAAAGCTGACGCGGAAAGCTATAGAGAATTGGTGAATCTCTCGCATAAAAAGCTTGGTATCACATTACCTACATGGGGTTAAGCATGGTCTATGTCAGTGTGGCAGAAGATCTGCTTTTCAACGCAGCCGCTTATGATTACGCGTCCATGTTAGCTAAATATCTGAGCGATGCAGAAGAGGTTTCGGGTTGGCTTGGGTGTCAGGGACGTTTTGAGTTCAACATGAAGGCTATGGAATCAGGGATATGGAAATTACATATTCGCCCCTTAAATGAAAAACCGTGGCCGGCGAAAGTTATGTTACACAACAGGAAAAGTGACAATTATCTGGTTTATGCCCAACATTGGTATTACGAAAATCATTATCAAGTTATCGCCGTGGTGATACCTGATGCTCACGCACGTATTGATAAGCTCATGAGTAGACTTATTCGCATGGTAGAAGATTCTTTCCAGTGCCTAAGTGAGCAAGAATTGAAATTGCTTAATCATGTCAGCGCATAATCCTTTTACCAAGAAAAAAAATATAGACCTGCTTCGGCAGGTTTTTTTATGGGGTTTTATTGTGAATACCGGTTTAGACATAACGTTTAATGGCTCCTATGCCAGTAAATTAAGAGTGATTGTTTCTTTGCTGAGAGTTATCAGCATTCTTATTTTCAATGAAAAAGCTACGCTGACTATCGAAGGGACTTTGGTAAAGCATAATGAATATACGTCAGTCAATTCTTTTGAAAATCCTGATATTTGATCAGCTATGCTGCTATGTGCGGTTTTTTATTGCGAGGTCACACAGGTCAAGGGTGGCAAATCTGAAACATTTTGATACATCATGATCATAAGTAAGATATTTGACAGGGAATTGAAAGATAATTATGGGAAAAACTTGGACTAAATGGGAAGTTATGGAGATTCAATTGTAAATCCTTTTCAGTATTTGAAAGGCAGACCGAACGAGAATCATGTTTAGTCTGCCATCTGATTTTACTAAGCTCAATTAGTTTGACCTGCCTATTCAGACTCGTTATCGAATAACTTACCTTGCAGGCGATCCAGTTCCTCCTTTCGAATATACTGGCATTACCAGAGGATGAGTTAACGCTGACCCGAATGGCGTATTTCAGTGAGCAGGATCTGGCATTTATTAATGCTCACCGTAAACCTGCCAGCCGGTTTGGTTTTGCCGTCCTTCTTTGCTATCTGAAAAATGTAGGCTTTGCCCCGGATAAAAAATCGTCCCCATCCGCAGAATTGCTCAAAATTATCGGTTCCCGACTTAAACTTTCAGCAGGACTCTGGCAGGAATATATTTCCGGCCGTGATACAACCCGGCGCGAGCACTTGGGGGAACTGTATCGGTATCTGGAACTGAAGGCCTTTAATGGGGCACTTCAGAAAGAATGCATCCAGCATCTGCTCCCTCTGTCTACCAGGACCGATCGGGGCATACTTATCGCCGAGGAATTACTGAAGCATCTGCATCAACAGCGAATTATTATTCCAGGTATTGATGTTGTGGAACGTACCTGTGCTGAAGCAATGACACTGGGTGATAAAGCGGTTTATACCACGTTGAATGCGCATCTTGGTATCACGCATAAATCAGCGTTTGATGCGCTACTGGTGACAACTGAAAAACAAATCTCCCGTTTAACGTGGTTGCTTCAGCCTCCGGGAAAGATCAATGGAAAGAATGTACTGCAACATATAGATCGCCTTAACGCCATTGAAGCTCTGGCGCTACCGGAAGGTGTGGAGAGAACCGTTCACCAGAACCGGTTGCTGAAACTCGCGCGAGAAGGCACCACCTTTGCCGTAAAAGATGAATGAATTTGCACTGTTCCTGTGTAAGAAATTCTCTTGGTTTTATGTTACGGCGTCACCTATAAATCCGAATGGGTTCATTATGTGGTTGTAAGGGTCATTTAGTGGGTCTTACGCACATTCTGGAACAATGGTAAAAAACAATTAAGGTGAAGTAATGGAAACTACTTATATTTTTACATATGAAGCCACAGCGATTGATAGCGGCCAGGAAAGCGCGAAGCCTATCTCAACGAGAAGTCGGAGAGGCATTGGGAATCATTGATTCAGAACAAGCACGAAAAAAAATCAGCAGATATGAAAAAGGAACTGTATTTCCTCCGTATGAAATAGCGTGTCAGATAGCTAAAATATTAGATGTACCGGAATGTTATTTTTACACTGACGATGACTTTTTCGCCGAACAAATTTTAATTTTATACAAAAATAACTTTTCTGATGGGTTTGAAAATAACCTAATTATTACATTAAGAAAAAAAAATCAGGAATATGAACAAGCATTAAAGGATATAAAACGCACTATTAATTCTCTAAAAACCCTCTAATGTCTCAAATAGTTTAACCACGGCTTACGGGTTTGAGGGCCAGTGGGGCGAAAACCTATGCTTAGTACGCCAGGCAAGTTGGCGATAGAACAGAGGGTGAAAGTCCCTTCCGGGTAAGAGCTAGCCACTCGCCCGGTCCTTTAGCTATGCGCGACTGTGGGTAACTCCTGTCGTGAAGTGTTAGCGAAGGCACTCACAGGCCAGGTATTGAGCCACGAAATCGGTAAATCGGAGGTGGTGACGCAGTTAAGCGAGGCGGAAACCTATAATGGTCAGGTTGTATTGGCGAAACCTGATCATACCTCCCGGGGTCGGAGACCCTGTGCATGTGAGGAAGTTCGTCGCGCGGAACCTGGGAGATCCTGAACGGTTTCCCATCGTGAGCAGTTGGGACGATAAGGTCTAAGTGTCAAAGCAGAAGCCTTAGGGAGTTCAGGAAGTTGGACGGGAGTATAGTACCGGAGAAATCAGTGAACAAAACAGAGAACAATGTGGCGGAATTGATGGAGGGAAGGCTCCCGACCAAGGGGAACAGCCAACAGTGCGCCCGTATCCGGACACAGAGCCGGGGAAATACGACGTTACGCCTGCTGGCTGTGCGAAAAGCAGCAAAGAGGGATAGAAAACAACAGTTTACTCACCTTTTTCATCACATCAGTGAAGAACTTTTATGTCAGAGTTTTCAGCAACTTAAACGTCAGTCTGCTCCGGGCCGCGATGGTATCACATGGGAAAACTAGGCAGAAAATCTGCAAAATAACCTCCATGCGCTCCACGGCAAACTTCATCGGGGGCAATACAGGCCCCAGCCGGCAAGGCGGGTGATGATCCTGAAAGAAGACGGGACAGAAAGGCCATTGAGTATCCTGTGTCTGGAAGACAAAATCGTGCAGCAAGCGGCTGTCACGGTCTTAAATCAAATCTACGAGACCGATTTTCTCGGCTTCTCGTATGGGTTCAGACCGGGCAGAGGGCAGCACGATGCTCTGGACGCGCTGAATGTGGCCGTTATGGAGAGGAAAGTCAACTGGGTGCTGGATCTGGACATCAGTCGGTTCTTCGATACCGTGGAACATGACTGGCTCATCCGGTTTATTCAGCACAGGATAAGGGACGGTCGGATGGTGCGATTAATCAGGCAGTGGGTTACGGTGGGGATCGGTCACCGACAGAAGTCGCATTGTGGCACGCCGCAAGGTGCTGTCATATCGCCACTGCTGGCGAATATCTATCTGCACTACAGCCTTGATCTCTGGCTCAACGCATGGCGAAAGCAGGCGCAAGGAGAGGTAGTGATGATCCGATATGCCGATGATGCGGTTCTGGGCTTCCAGAAACATCAGGATGCTCGGGCGTGCCAATCCCTGCTACAACGACGTCTGATGCAGTTTGGGCTGAAGGTACACCCAGACCCGGCTGGTACGATTTGGCCGCTTTGCGTTAAAGCAATATGAGGAGCGACCAGAGAGGGGCAAGCCGGGGAAGTTTGATTTTCTGGGATTTACGCATTATATAGGACGATTACACACGGGCAAGGATGCGGTGATGCGCAAAACTCAACGAAAACGGCGTCAAACACAACTGAAGCGAATAAAACAGGGGCTGCGGCAACGGCTGCACAACCGCCCGGAAGAAACGGGCCGGTGGCTGAAACGAGTGGTAGAAGGGCACATCAATTACTATGGCGTCCCCTTCAACAGTAGAGCATTGTGTCAATTTGTGGAAGAAGTGAAGCGGATGTGGCTGAAGTCACTGAGACGGCGAAGCCAGCGGCACAAAATGACGTGGGCCCGTTACAGTCAGCGGGTGAATAAATGGATACCGCCCCCCCGAATTGTGCATCCTTATCCTTTGCAGCGCTTTTACGCCAAACACCCGAGGTAGGAGCCGGATGCGTTAGTAGCGCACGTCCGGATCTGTGCGGGGGGTAGCCGGTAACGGCTATTCCTACCGCGACCAGTTTATGGCTTTCCATTTCATCTTGCACATTACCAGATGTTGGCTCTATGGTCAGCATGGTTTCCTTAGCTAGATACATTTATTAATTAAATGATTTATAACAATTTTTATTTTGCTTGAATGTCAGTTTATGTCGTATTATGCTATTTCTAGATGCAGCAATTCTGTATCTAGAAAGGAGGGGTTATGACTTCTTATGAAAAGATGAAGCAGAGATTATTTAAATCAAGGCGTTATGTTTTTGAACGTAAAGATTTTTCCGATATAGCTAGCTATGATCAAGTTGGTCGAGGGTTTAATCGGTTGATAAAGAACGGCTTACTTATAAAAATTGGTCATGGTTTATACACAAAAGCTAGGGTGAGTACATTAACAGGTGAGCCTATTCCAGCAAAACCTGGCGGTGTAGATTCAATTGTTTCAGAAGTATTAAAACTTAAAAAAGTTGATTTTACTTTTGATGATTTAACTCTCAAATTTATGAAAGGTGAAATTACACAAATCCCGGCATCAATTAGATTTAAATTTGATCCTCGGAGATTTAGCACTCGCTTGCAAATAGGCAGAAAAATAATAAATGGAAAAGTTAGATCAACTGAAAAAAGAGTTTACTGAAGTTGCATTTGCATTAGGAATAAATAACCCGGCAATTATTGAAAAAGATTACTGGGTAGTCCATCTATTAAATTTGATTGCAAATGCTGAATCTGACGTGTTTGTAATGGTGTTTAGTGGAGGCTCAGCACTAGCTAAATCGCACATTGAAATCATGCGAATGTCCGAAGATGTTGATCTTAAAATCATACCCTATAATGATATTGACTGGCAGTCTATTAGCCGTTCTGAACGTAAAAGAATACGAAAACGTTTTCATGAACAGCTTCTTACTCTTATTGTTGCTGACGGAGCTTTTAGTATTGCTAGTGAAATTATTAAACGTGATGAATACAGATATATAGAGGTTGAAATTAAATACCCTCAACAATATCAGATAGCACCATGTTTAAGACCTATCATTAAGCTTGAGTTAATGGAAACGACTCTGTTTGAAAAACCAGAACCTCGCCCGATTGCTTCTCTGGTTGCTGAGCAATATAGACGTGATTCAGAAGTAAAAAAATTCTTATGCGTTAATATTGAATCCACCTTTGTTGAAAAAATTGTATCTATGCTTAGACGTACAGCATTAGCTGAGCGTAACCCCGAAGAACAGGATGATGAAACGTTGGTAAGGCATATTTACGATGTACATCTAATTAAATCCAATTACGAGCTAGATTTAGAGATTGTGTATTCAATCTTTAATCGAGTTATATCTGAGGATGTTGCAAGATATGGTAATAAACAACCGAAATTTACTGACAATCCATTTGATGAAATGAAATATGCGTTGTCATTGATAAAAAATCATGAAAAGTATGCTCAACGTTTCGAAACATATGTAGATCCTATGGTTTACAATGAACAGCCCCACGACTTCGAAACCTGTTTTACTACTTTTGAGAAAGTTTCAACTGAAATATTAGATAAAGTCAGTTTGATGGATAAAAATAGAGACCATCTTCGTTAATTAATGAATTACCAACATTATATTTAAAAGATTGATATTAGCTATTGTATTGTATAATACAATAGCTGGCAGTTATTTTGTTTTTTAATTAACCCGAATTCTGCTTAAGCCGTCATTGAGAAATCTTCTTCTGAGTAGAAAACTTTCAGTGATGGTTTTTTCAATTTAAGGCAGTAAGCAATCAGTCCACCTAAAACGGTCAACATAAATCCTCTTATACTTCGGTGGCGCGAATGCTCTATCTGAGAAATTAATTTTAATTGCCCATTAATCGGGTGAGTAGGCCGCGGGAACTGCCCCCGCAGCCTCTCGCAGAACGGTACGTGAGCCTCTCGACTCATACCGCTCCCATCAAGCAAACACGCCTGTCATTCCTGCTCGCCAATGGGCAAACAACCCCTTATGCTCCTTTGCAATCCTTTGAAGAAGTTTTGAGGCTTGGGTTTTGTGTCTGCTCAATGCCTTGAACTTTCGTCTAACCCAGCGCACCAGCGCTTTGTTGAGTTGCCTGAAAACCTTATACAGTTCCGATCGACAAAATTGACCATAATAGTTCAACCAGCCATTTATCATGGGGTTTAGCCAGTTTGCCATCTGTATCAGGTTCAGTTCTGTCCGCATTCGGATCTTCAACTTACGGATTTTGAATCTCATGGCTTTTTGGGCCGCTTTGCTGACTGCCGGTGTAAAACTCACAAACAAACTGTTTCTTTTACGATTCTTGACCAACCTTGGTCTGAAGGTATATCCCAGAAAATCAAAACTGGTCTGTTCATATTTTCCCTTTCGTTCAACGTCCTTACAGTAAGCAATCCGGGTTTTGTCCGGATGCAGTAACAGTCCACATTCCCTGAAACGGTGTTCCAGCATTTGCCAGATTTCTCTGGCCTGCGCTTCACTCTGGCAGTGAACCAGTCGTCGAGTCACCCGAGGGAACCTCCCCCTCAGGTGCTCACGGAACCGGACGTGAACCTCTCAGCTCATCCAGCTCTTCCCATTGAAGCCGCCCCCATAGTAGCGGCCAGTGGGCAAACAACTTCGTTTCCTTCCGCGCCACCCTCGCCAGCCAGTGGCTGGCTCGTCGTCTATGGCCACGGAGACGCTTATGTTTGCGGGTCAGCCATAACACGAGTTTGCGATCGATATGCCTCAGCGTTGGGTACAGCGCCGACTTATAAAATGCACCGTAATAATTTATCCAGCCTCTGATTTTGGCGTTAAACATATGCGCCAGATCGTAAAGTGACTTGTCACTGCGATTTTGCAGCTTCCAGCTCCTTATCTCCTGACGGATTGCTTTCCCTACCCTGGCACTTATCGCCGGACTGAAGTTAACGAAGGTCTTACCCCAACGATTCTTCGACAAACGGGGCCGAAATGTATAGCCCAGAAAGTCAAAGCGCGTCTCTGCGTAATTCCCCCGTCTATCGGCATCCCTGTAATAAACTACCCGGGTCTTCTGAGGATGCAACTCCAGTCCACATTGCGCAAACCGCTGGCCTAGTTCACTTATTACTGCTTCGGCCTGCAACTGACTTTGACAGTGGCATACCACATCATCCGCGTATCTTTCGAAGAGGACGCCGGGAAACTGACGTTGCATCCACATGTCAAAGGCATAGTGCAGGAACAAATTCGAGATCAGGGGGGAAATCACACCGCCCTGCGGCGTCCCACGCTCCCGTGACAGTATTGTTCCATCCGGCATTTGCACCGGTGCTTTCAGCCAACGTTCGATGTACATCACCACCCAGCGCTCCTGAGTATGATGCCGCACCGCCTTCAGTAATAGTGCGTGGTCGATATTATCAAAGAAGCCTTTAATATCCACTTCCACCACCCAGTCAAACTGCCAGCAACGTTTTCTCGCCTGCGCAATCGCCTGGTGGGCAGATTTTCCCGGTCGGTAACCATACGAGTCCGTATGGAACAGCGGTTCCAGCACAGGTTCGAGAACCTGCTTAACAACCGTCTGGGCGATCCGGTCCGACACGGCAGGAATACCGAGCGGACGCACTCCACCATCAACTTTAGGAATTTCCACACGCCGGACCGCCGGGGGCATATAACTGCCGGAAGCCAGTCTGTTCCACAGCTTGTAGAGATTGTCTGTCACATTCTCATCAAACCCGGTCAGTGTTTGTCCGTCAATGCCTGCTGCCCCGCGGTTGGCTTTCACTCGCTTATACGCTTCCCATACCTGCCGCTTACTGACAGGAAATGGCTTTGCCGACTTTGCAGCAGTCCTCCCACCGGCTTCGTCGCCGGTGGTTGCTGCCCCGCTATCAGCGCAATGGGGCAAGCCCTTTGCGCTGGACCCATTACGGTCCTTCATCGCTACTATGGCTTGCTCCGCCCCTGTATCACGCTTCGGTACTCTCATACTTGTCAATTCAGTGACTTGTATTTCTTCCTTTACATCGTGATGACAGGTTCCCGCAGTTCCCAGAAAGAGCCCGATACAAAGTCACGCCTACTCTACGCCGGACACCACCTGCGCAGCATTCGGAGTCCACTCACAGATTTATCCCGGAAGATAGAAACGCCCCCGGTTTTGATGTCACTTCTCTTCTTTACAACGCGTCCACATAGGTTCGGTTTTACGCGTCTCTTTGTACCCTACCTGCCGAACTGACCTCAACGCTCACAACCACCGCTCTTTACGACAGCCGCTTGAGGGGGTTTGAAGCCAGCTTCCGACAGCAGACTTCGGTGGGCCGACCTCCATCTCCTCCTGAGCTTATGCTACATACTGGCTGCATTCCCTATGCTGCTAGTTTGTATGCCTGCGGCACACTTTCTATCAAAAATCGCCTTCTTAACATCAGTTTATCCCAGAGAGATAACGCTTTTGCCTTCATGTTACTACGGACATGAGTGATTAACGTTATTCCTTCTGCTTCCAGTTCATCGCACAAAGCCTGTGACAAATACCCTTTATCGCCATACAAACACCCTGTTAACCCTTGTACCAGTGCTTTGACGGGATGACGATCATCTTTATTTCCTGAGGTCAACTTAACCGCCAAAAGTTCACCACAATCATTGATAACCCGATGAAGTTTAAAGCCATAAAACCAGCCAGTACTCGTTTTCCCTCGCTGTGCGACGCCCTGAAATACGCGATGACGGGGAATACGGAGATTGTGGCACACGGCAATTTTAGTTGAATCAATAAAAGCGATCCCCTGGGTTTCAGCCTTGCGTGACGAAAGAAAAGCACAAAGGGGAATGAGCGCCCTTTGCTTCAAGGTTAACATCCGGGTGTAGCTGACCAACCGGGGAAAATCGGCCTGAAGATAGTGTTTAACATGCTGAATATAAAACGTTTTAAATCACGATAATGGCTTATGTGGAATAAAATGAGTATCGTCATGACTTCACTGAGAGAAAGGGAAGCTTCGCGGCGACGTTTGAGCAAACCATGTTCAATTAACTGTTGATGCCAGAGAGGAATAAATTTTTGGCAAAAGTCATCGACGCAGCAGTAAAGTTCTTCTAAATTAAACATGCCTGAGGATCTCCACGATTTTGTTTTCTTTGACAAAAACTTTGATCGTGCCTCAGGCACTTAGTTCCCTTCTTAAGCAAACCTCAGGTTAGAATAGTAAAAGGATAAGAAGGAATTTTTTCATAGAAATAAGATGATAGAATTTATTCTTCACTAAATACATGTGTTTCAAGTGAACATGTTTTTTGCTCATGATGAGTATATTCCTTAGAAAATTCAGCTCTGTTCCAAAGGGAGGCGTGATCATAAAGCCAAATATAATAAAATGATTGTGAGGAATTTTGGGTGGAACTTAATGCTGAATTATCAAAAATCCATCATGAGTTTTTATATTTTATTCACCAAAATTCGCTATTTTGCTTCATTGAATTAATGATTTGATAATAGCTGAAGCCATTGTGGTGCAGCCATTTATTCATGCCGGGAACGGTGTAACGGATATCCCACTCTTCTTTGACAAGGCGGATAACAGCCTGTGTGGTGGGCAGAAGATTCGCGATCAGATAAGCGATAAGTGCCTGAGTCTGTGTTTCGCTGAGATGGCTTTGAGAGCCGCCATTTTCGGGTTTCAGTTTGCGGTGATTAAGGTAATCGCTGATATGACGGTTAACGGTCGTTTCATGAAGACGCAGGGCCTGAGCGATCATCACTGAACTCCAGCCCTCAGAGGCCAGCAGAACCGCTTTGATGCGATCACACTCCCTCTTATCACGGCAGGTGTGATGGAGATGTTCAAATTCAGCTTTTTGTTCATCGGTAATGAATATTTTCATAGCGAGGATAATGATCTCCATTTCGGATAAAATCAAGCATCTTCAATGATTACGGGTATAAATAAGATTTCATAATTGTGCTACACCCATTTTTTGTCTTCCTGGCTTTTGCTGTGATGAAAACGATGCCAAAAAGGCATCAACATAATTCAGTAACTGCCACATAAATTGACAACAATGATTTCGCGTTATTGTCTCATGGAGCGATTGCCATAACCGTTCTATTTTATTTAGCCACGGTGAATAGACCGGTAAAAACAACAGGGTAAATTTTGGATGTCATGCCAGCCAGTCCTTTACCTTCTGACTTTTATGAATACAGTAGTTATCTAAGATTAATGTGAGGGTTTCCGCATGGGGATATTGATGATTCAGTTCATCTAACATTTTGATAAATAAATCAGAATTCTTTTTTACTCCTTTAACATAGGTGATTTGCTCTGTTTGGGCATTAAGGCAGCCCGCAAGGTAATGTTTTTCGTTTTTTCCCGGGGTGATAACCCGTTTTTGTTGTCCTTTGAAGCACCAGTCCGCGCCGATTTTCGGGTTTAAATCAATATCCACCTCATCTTCATAAAAAACGGGATGTTTTTCTGAAATGTTCGCTTTGGCTTCCGCGATCTTTGCCATTTTCTCATCGTATTCGGGATCAGGTTGTTTCACTGTGGGTGCCGCTCTACGCCAGACAATCCCCACCTGAGCAAAGTAACGATAAAGGACATTTTGCGTCAGAGAGAGGTTGAGTAATTCATTGAGGGTATGAGTCATGAGTTCAAGGCTCCAGCGAGAGCGGAGATAGCCTAACTTTTGGGGGGATTGCTGTAATAAGAAAAGTAAGAGGTTATAGAGCGGGGAGAGATCCCAGACAACAGGTCGGCCAACGGGTAAACTTTCGAGTCCTTCCAGCCCATATAATGTAAACCACTGAACCCAACGATTGACGGAAGAGCGTGCGGCATGAAGGGTCTTGGCGACATAAGTCACTGTCAATCCTTCATTGAGCATCAATAACGCCGTTAATCGACGGGAATAGTTCTTATCACGGGTTTTATGGATAAGTTTTCTCATTTTCTGGCATTCATCTTGAGGTATAGGTGCTATGATAGGCATCACTCAGTCCGTGTTGGGGTTTGGGATTTTTCGCAATTGATCAGATCGCAAAAATCGGACTGAGTTCCCTCCAAGTGATCTATTATTTTGAAAAGTTATTTAGAGATAAAATTGAAAATGGGACATTTGATTATTATGCAGACGGCTTAACACTTCGGAGTGAAATTAAAGAAAAGATCTTTCATATCTGGATATTAAAAGAAAGTGATGATGAATGTTTATGTCACCGCACATTAAATATATTTCTTGGACTATATAAGGGTATTTTGTCTTACTTGAACAGTCATGGATATACGCCCGATCATGTCTAAATAAGTTTCCAAAATAGTGCTACATCTTATACCACTTATAATTCTATGTATAACAATGGGTTGAGAAAGTCCATGTGTAGCAGAATTATGAAGAGTTATTTAGTCATCAGTCTATCTTGACGGTTTTATTTAGTTTTCCATAGATGAATACAAATAAATCCGTCAAGAATTTCATGAATTGAGCCAATAAACTGATATTGTTCAATATCCGCGAACAGACGGTTTTCAAGGAACTGAATCACGGCCAGGACGGATCTTCATGTTTTTTTAAAATCCTTTTGTAATTTATGAATTTTTTCTGGCGTAGTTCATAATGAAATCCTAATATTTTATATGTTTTTTATAGGAAAATTAAGTGCAATATTTGATCAGGAATAATTACTTTATCTAATTAACCCGAATTCTGGATAAGAAATTGACGAGAAGCCTGTTCCAGGAGCAAAGACTTCAAGATGCAGTTTTTAGCACCTGAAAATCAGGGGTTACGCATGAAATTTTGGTAGGCTAAAATTGATTAAATAGCAGCGCTTCCATATAGCCATTATCCCACCCGGCTGATTTCCTACGGGCACTTAAACTCAGTTTACTGTTGGTATCTCGTTTAACGATATTGAGCGCCATTTTACGTAATTGGGCAAATATTCTTGTGGCGATCCGCTCTCTCATCCGTGAATCATCTTCTCGAAAAGTGACATCCAGTACCCAGTGTAAACTATTTTCTATAGCCCAATGTTTTCTTATGGCACCGAGTTGAAAGGCGGGAGAATCATGACAACTACTTAAATAATAACGAAAATAAGAGGTCACTGTGTCAGAATAGCGTTCTTGTCGTATCGTTTCCGTTACCAGAAGGGCCTGAATATCTGGCCAAGAACTTAAGTATTTTGTTTCTGATGTCAGCGGCAGAACCCACCCGCGTCGTCTGACGGTACGTCCGTGACTATCATCGAATTCATCATAGTCAGGTTTAAGATAAGGTTTTTGGGTTATCTGTTGTTGTTGAAAATAGTTAACAGCTTCCGAAAAAGTTTTCCCCTGATTGCCTTTAAGCGACAAAATATAATCAGCTTCACTCTCGCGTAATTGCTGAGCAATCATGCGTTGGCAACCCATCGCATCCATCGTCACGAGATGTCCTTTCAATGAAAGCATCGATAATAATGTGGGGATGGCCTTAATTTCGTTTGATTTTCCGTCTACTGCACACTGACATAAGCTGAGTCCTTTCTCAACCGAGAATGCACTCACCACATGTAGTGGGCTTTGTTCAATTTTCTTATCAAACGAATGGCGTAAACTTTTACCATCAATCGTAATGATCGTCCGCTTTTCTGAAGAGATGTCACAAGAAACCCACTGATAAAAATAACGTTCAAAGAGGTCGGGATTTAATAAACTGAAACAGCGTCGGAAAGTATCATGTGAGGGAATACCACCTTTGAGCGGAAGAAATGAACTCAGCCAATCCTTTTTTAGCTGGCCGTACTGTTCAATATCGGTCCAGGCGTTAGCCCCAGCAATGACAGCGCATACCGCGATCACTAAGATATCAATAAAACGGTGTTTGACCTTTCCCTGACAACGTGGATCTGGAAAATCAGAAAAGACATCCACTAATTCTTTCATCAGCGTTCCTCTAAAAACGAAGGAATTATCCACTAATTCTTTCATCAGCGTTCCTCTAAAAACGAAGGAATTATCCACTAAATATTTTCATGCGTAACCCCTGCGTGCTTATCAGATAGCGGTGAGAACCACTCAATCGCCACAATTCCCCGTAACCTGAGTGGTTAAACTATTTTATCCAGCTTTCATTGAATCCATGCCCCACATTTTTTTACGCTCTCCATAGCGGAGAAGGGACATTACTCTTTCACAGTTCCGGAAGCTGTCAGCAGTGGGGAGCTAGGGCCATTCAATAAAGATGGTTAACGCAATTGACCACTTATAGCGTTTACTTCCCAAACCCCGGTTTTGTACATCCTGTGACACGATTAATTGCTAGAAACATTTCCCACAAGGATTGCTGTGAAGTTGCGATCTAACGGGCTAATCAATCCCGAGCGTCCAGTGAGGATAATGGCGCGATTCACGGTGACAGAAACAATCACAGAATTGTCTTTCATACCACCGTGATCTGACCAATCACAATCCCACCGAGGGTAGTTTAGCGTTGTCACCACCACCGGAGGTTGAGTAAATTGTCCCGAATAGTCCAGTTCATATCCCCCCGTGTCAAGTTTTTTAACAGTTATTCCTCCAGTTGGATTTTCGTATATTGTTCCATTTGCATTGACCGAAACCGCTAAAATAATCGCCATATATATCACCTCTTAAAAAAGTTTGGACCCCTATGAAAACTGCACCCTTGTATATCAACATTGCAATCAATGGACTTTATCGAAGTACAACATACTGTAAATCACCATCAAACTTCTTAAGAAAACCTAGATTTCCTGATGTATGCGCTATGTTTATCCAACCCACCATCATCCAAACGTGGACGTATATCCCTATATGCTCAATCTACCACCGGTTTGAATAACGTTTGTTCATATACAGGCTCTTAAGCAGTAACTGTATATTTTAGATAGAAAAAAGGCTTCATTTATGATCTGATAATCGTCGCCAAACTAATACCAAAACCACGGATGAAGCCTGTGACGATTATCGCTATAAAACACCAATTAATGCAATTCTTCAGTGACGTTTCTTTGCAAAAAATGGCGCTTCGCTGCGGGTTTATTCAGCGCGTGAGAAATATCGAGCCTCATACGCTTATTCTCAGTCTTATCACAGCGCTCAGTTCGGGGAAAGTGACGTCTATAGCTCAGCTACACCAAAAATTTAATGGCCTGTGCCCCGATGAAAAACAACACGTTAGCTACCGTCCTTTTTATAATCAGCTACGGAAAGCGGCTTTTGTTGAATTTGTCAAAATATTGGTCAGGTTTGCCATGGCACAATGGGCTGAAAAGCACCTCGTCCTGCCCAAAAAACTCGCCAAATTTCAAAATGTTATTTTACAGGATGGCAGTTCATTTAAAGTCCATTCGGCACTGGCTGATGTTTTTCCTTGTCGATTTCAGGCAACCGCAGCGGCAGTGGAATGTCACATGACCTTGTCATTATTAACCCAGTCTCCCGTGAAAATGGCTGTTACTGCAGATACCGCCTCTGAGCGGACTCACCTGCCTATTCCGGCAACATTGCATGACCAATTATTATTAGCGGATGCCGGTTATGTCGATTTTGAGTATTTTGAACAACTCTCACGCTCAGGCGGTTCGTTTATTGTGCGGGGCGGTAAATCGCTTAATCCCCAAATAATCAGGGCACGCAATGGTCAGGGAAAAATCTTATCGAAGCTGTCCGATAAGCCCCTGAAATCCGTGACACGCAGAACGAATCGTTCTGAGGTGTTGGATCTGATTTGTCGGCGTAATGGCTATGAGTTTCGCCTGATCCGCCGTTGGTTTGCTGAAGAAAAACGTTTCTGTCTCTGGCTGACTAACTTATCAGTCGAGGAATTTACAGCCAATGACATCATGGATATTTATCGTTGCCGCTGGCAAATAGAACTGTTGTTTAAAGAACTCAAATCACACACGAACTGGCACCGGTTTACGACACGAAAAGAAACGTTGGTCACGGGGCTTATCTGGCTGAGCTTATTAGCGTTGTTGCTCAGACGCTCGCTGGCAAGGCGATTATTCCCAGCGGTTTCACTGCTTAAAGCGGCCCAAAATACGGAGATCTGGTTAAAACCCATAATAGAAAATCTCCTCCAAAGGGCATGGTCGGAAACGTGTTTTTGGCTGGAAAAAGCCAAAGCCTATTTATCCCAGAATGCATTCAAAACACCGCAAAGAAAGTCGTCTAAAAACAAAACATTGGATGCGTGTTTTGAACGACTTAATTCTTAAGATCCTGTATATGAACGTTTGTTAACAGGGCAACCGCATGAATGATTAAATATCACTCACATTAGCAAAACCCGCCTGTAATACTCGCTCCAAAAATTGGGTTTTCATCCATATTCGTCTACGTTTCGCTTTGATGCTTAATTGACTCGTTTCTTTTTTCAGCATGTTTAACGAAATACGTCGTAATATCGCGATATTTTCCGCCGCATTTTCACGGTAAATTTGACAATTATCTTCCTTAAACGTCGCATCAAGCACCCAGTGAAGGTTATTCTCTATTTGCCAATGGCTGCGTACTGCCTGAGAAAATTGTTCTTCCGTCAGTCTGGCTGAACTGATGTAGTAACGGTACTCCAGACTGGGCAATTTGCCGTTTTCTTGCCTGCATCCGACTGTGACGCCCAGTGTTTTTAATCCCGCCCATTCCGGAAAATCGGTTTTGAATGTCTCGGCATTCAGCACATGGCTTTCTCTGATTTCCAGACGCCCATGACCCCGTTCTATCCGCGTTTTTTCGGTTGTTAAGGGCAAAACGCGCTGGGCTTCCAGGGCTTTTTGAATGGCACGATGGAGACGTTTTTGGTTGTCTTTCACACTTAATAAATAATCCGCGCCGGCATCAATAATCTCCTGAGCAATCTGCGTTTGGCATCCCATCGCATCAATGGAAATCAGCGCGCCTTTCAGTTCCAATAACTTAATGAGTTCCGGGATTGCGGTAATTTCATTGGATTTTTTCTGAGTTTTAACCTGGCCGATGACCATTTTATTGGCTGTCGCATAAGCACTCACAAGGTGGAGCGCCGAACTGCGTTCTCCCGGGGCATAGGCACCCCGTAAGACTTTACCATCAATCGCCACCAATTCCCCCTGAGTGACCTGATGAACCGAACGCATCCAGTTGATAAAACAAAGATTAAATTGTTCCGGATTAATCCGTGAGAGAAGTCGGGCAATCGTGTCATCAACAGGGATCCCCTCCTTGAACATATTATGTTCAAGAAACCATTCATGGTGGCCTTCAATATACTCTTGGATCTCACTCCAACCATCTGCGCCGCCCAGAACAGCGCACAATGAGGCAAATAAAATATCGAATAAAGGGTAGGCGACTTTGGCGCTTTGACGGGGATCTTGAATGTCTGAGAAATGTTCAGTAAAAATATCAAAGCACAGGGTTTTTGCTCTCAAAAAGAGAGTATGAGATCATAACTATTACTGTCGGTCAAATCTGATTTTTTTAACAAAATATTCACGATCTTGCCCTGCGTTTGTTAGGGGCTGTTGATGTTTTAAAGTCATTATTCAATCAACCCACATCGGCAACCAGACAATGATGAATGCGAGTGCCACCATACTGGTATAATTCCGTTCAAGTTTATCGTATCTCGTTGCTATTGCTCGAAAATGCTTAATTCGAGCAATAGCATTCTCGACTAAATGGCGATAACGGTATAAGCACTTATCAATACCCTGGTCTGTTTTTCGACTATTTTTACGATAAGGGAGCACTGGAGTCGCATCCCGTTGTTTAATAAACATCCTGAAACGCTGACTGTCATATCCTTTATCAGCAATAACTGCTTCGGAAGTGGGAGACTTGGAAATAAGGCTTTCTGCGTGAACACTGTCATGAACCTGCCCCCCCGAAAGTTCAAAATGAACGGGCAAGCCTCCGCTGTCTACCGCTAAATGGATCTTGGTTGAACGTCCACCACGACTTTTGCCTATCGCCTCGTCGTTATCTGAAGCAGCTCCAGCACTATGTTGATGAGCCCGAACGATAGTCCCATCAATGAACAACCACTCTGTATCTGCAATCGCAGATAACCCTTTGAAAATAATCTGTAAAATACCTCTCTTTGACCAAGCGTTGAAACGCGAAAAGACCGTATTCCATTTGCCGAATTCTGTGGGTAAATCGCGCCAGGGGATGCTTGTTCTCATCCGATAAATAATGCCTTCCAAGGTCAAACGGTGTTCAGGTTTATCATAAATCCAACCGGTGTGTTGCATGAATGCGGATAGCTTATTCCAGTAGAGATCTGTTAACATTGTTCTCGGCATGATGGTGAGGTCTGGTTGTTTTTTGGCGAAAGTAATTATATCAAATCATCATGCTGTCTAATAATCCCCCGAAAAACATCAACAACCCCGTTTAACTTTTGTAAACGGTTTTTCAAAACTCACTCTGAGATATACATACGATGTGTACGAATTACCACTTTGAGCAACAATTTTATCCAGTGTCTCGTATCCATATATATAACCTTCCTCTTCCCAGCTCCAGGCAACGTAATTTTTATTACCATTGATTACGTTCAACACTTTGTCCTGATCCCCCCTATTCGCGTATCCCAATACCTTCTTATTATTGGTGTCTATAACCTCAACCCTACGCGACTTTAATCTTAATACTTGCATCGATGGATTCTTCGGAAGTTCGAGAATCGCGCTGTGGGATTCGTCCACGCAGTGATATTTCCGAACAGCGGTAACGACGCTAACATACTTGGGGTCATACGAGAATTCAATGTCGGGCATCCACGAATCAAATTCAAACCTTGAACCTTGAATAAGATCTTCAAGATTTCCAGAGGGCTTATAACTAAACCCCACATCAGCATCCTCGTTAATCAAATTGCTTCGCATATCAAATTGAGAGTAGGCTTTGTTAATTATTTTAAACGAGTCGATCTCAATATACGAACGACTGACAACCTCCTTCGCCGAATCCAGCACTAGGTTAAGCATATTTTGGGGCTCAACTTCCTTAATGATGTCCTTTATGCCATATTTACTGGTTTCCAATCCGTCTTTCTTATACATCTGAAGAACAAGATGATTATTGCTTTCTGGCAAAACCGTTAAACGCGTCAAATAAACGCAGTTATTTTTCCCAAAACCACTTGATCTGGTAGTAGTGCGACCAGGGGCCAACTTTCCGTTATCCGGCTCTTTGCCACTCCAAAACGTATCAGCCCCCGAAATGAGTGTAATAGCTGTACTTGTGATGGCAAAGGATATGGCCGCCGCCGTTCCTCCTGGAAGCGCCAGACCGAGAACGGTCACTCCGAGACTAAGCGCACCGTAGACAACGGTTTTCATTACAGTATCATCGCCTGAATCGGCTAACTCACAAAACCATATTGAGTCGGTATCGTTAAGTATTGTACTGATCTCCCCCCATAGAGACTTAATCCCATTCGGGACATCCTGAAGGGTATTTTTTATAAGTCGGCTAACAACCGGCGACACTTCCTGCTCCTGAAGGTTAGTTAACGTCGATGTAAACAACGTGCCACCATTCTCATCCTTCATTGCGATAATTAGAGACTCTTTGTCTGTAGCAATTAATCCAATCAATCGGAAATTCTGCCCCCAATCAATGGAAATGTTAAAACCAAATTCCTGTGGTTCAAGCTCACTAATTACACCACTTGAACTTCTGGATTCATCGAGATTATCGTTGATGATAACCGACGACTCCCACGAAACAATTACTGGCTGGTTGACTTCAATTTCAGATGGAAAGATTACAACCAAGTCACCGTCTGCTGAAGACCAGATTGATTTCAATTTTCCGGCGTAGATGTACATGCACCCTCCTTATGATCCTTGATGCCCAAACTTTGGACAAGACAAAATTTCTTTATCGGGAAGATAAAAATACGCTAAGGCATGATCATATACAGGCTCTTAAGCAGTAACTGTATATTTTAGATAGAAAAAAGGCTTCATTTATGATCTGATAATCGTCGCCAAACTAATACCAAAACCACGGATGAAGCCTGTGACGATTATCGCTATAAAACACCAATTAATGCAATTCTTCAGTGACGTTTCTTTGCAAAAAATGGCGCTTCGCTGCGGGTTTATTCAGCGCGTGAGAAATATCGAGCCTCATACGCTTATTCTCAGTCTTATCACAGCGCTCAGTTCGGGGAAAGTGACGTCTATAGCTCAGCTACACCAAAAATTTAATGGCCTGTGCCCCGATGAAAAACAACACGTTAGCTACCGTCCTTTTTATAATCAGCTACGGAAAGCGGCTTTTGTTGAATTTGTCAAAATATTGGTCAGGTTTGCCATGGCACAATGGGCTGAAAAGCACCTCGTCCTGCCCAAAAAACTCGCCAAATTTCAAAATGTTATTTTACAGGATGGCAGTTCATTTAAAGTCCATTCGGCACTGGCTGATGTTTTTCCTTGTCGATTTCAGGCAACCGCAGCGGCAGTGGAATGTCACATGACCTTGTCATTATTAACCCAGTCTCCCGTGAAAATGGCTGTTACTGCAGATACCGCCTCTGAGCGGACTCACCTGCCTATTCCGGCAACATTGCATGACCAATTATTATTAGCGGATGCCGGTTATGTCGATTTTGAGTATTTTGAACAACTCTCACGCTCAGGCGGTTCGTTTATTGTGCGGGGCGGTAAATCGCTTAATCCCCAAATAATCAGGGCACGCAATGGTCAGGGAAAAATCTTATCGAAGCTGTCCGATAAGCCCCTGAAATCCGTGACACGCAGAACGAATCGTTCTGAGGTGTTGGAGCTGATTTGTCGGCGTAATGGCTATGAGTTTCGCCTGATCCGCCGTTGGTTTGCTGAAGAAAAACGTTTCTGTCTCTGGCTGACTAACTTATCAGTCGAGGAATTTACAGCCAATGACATCATGGATATTTATCGTTGCCGCTGGCAAATAGAACTGTTGTTTAAAGAACTCAAATCACACACGAACTGGCACCGGTTTACGACACGAAAAGAAACGTTGGTCACGGGGCTTATCTGGCTGAGCTTATTAGCGTTGTTGCTCAGACGCTCGCTGGCAAGGCGATTATTCCCAGCGGTTTCACTGCTTAAAGCGGCCCAAAATACGGAGATCTGGTTAAAACCCATAATAGAAAATCTCCTCCAAAGGGCATGGTCGGAAACGTGTTTTTGGCTGGAAAAAGCCAAAGTCTATTTATCCCAGAATGCATTCAAAACACCGCAAAGAAAGTCGTCTAAAAACAAAACATTGGATGCGTGTTTTGAACGACTTAATTCTTAAGATCCTGTATATGAAGGCATGATTAATGTTTTCTATATTTGAGGATTATACTTAATATCTTCCTCTTCATTCATTAATGTCTTTAGTTTGATATTCGTAATTATGGATATATTGAGTAATCATTTTTTATCCTCATTTAACTTAATCTAGATTTTCCATGATTAAATAGATTTTCATAATTCCTATATAGTTTGTCTATTTAATTAATATCCGGGCAGTACAAATCTGATGTCTGATAGACCGCATTAACTCATTGCTCTGCTATACCCGTTATCCTTCAAGTTGCCTCTTTGTTGGCTGCACTCGTTCACCCCGGTCACATAGTTATCTATGCTCCCGGGGATTCACTCCCTTGCCGTCGCGATGCATCTTGAAATCCATAGGGTATATGCATAGCGTACTACCCTTGCTACACAAGGAGTTGTACAAAGTGGAGTACTATTTTGGAAAGTTATTTAGTATCCTAGACTATAACATACTTCCAATATTGCCCTCCGGTTTTTTTATGCTCTTTGTATCTATCCAATCAACCCTAAAGATTATTTAGACACGCTACCGCCCCTAGACAGTTACCCAGTACTTATAGAATCTAAGAAACTGATTAATGGAACATTCTCATCAATCCAGAAATCAGCGGTTGACCACGAAGAATTAAGATTGATACTTAATTATTAAGATTAACTTACAATTTTCAAAATACAAATATGATAGAAAATAAATTTATGTATTTGGATAACTTGTATATAATTCAACAACAAAGTTAGGGATTTTGATAACCCTTTAGCGTATTGTTTGAGTACAATCAGACGCATCGTGATGTGAAACCAATCAAACACATGCTATAAGTTAAATTGAAGCTCTCTAAGATTACCTGCACCATCAGATAGACATGTAACTTGCTGATTCAGGGCGGGATTTCACTTTGTATTTAATTTAATCAAAGATAAGTTGACTACGAAATTCCGCTGACCATATTGCTCTTCGACGTTTAGCCGCCTGACTATCCTTTATACTGGTATTTTGTTTAATTACATTTAATGCAATTCGATTAAAAAGAGCCATTTGTGCTGCTCCATCAGGATCTTTAAGCGAGATAGCATCTTCCCTAAAAGTCACGTCCAAAACCCAGGGCAGCTCATTTTCCACCGACCCGTGTTTTCTTATTGCCGTAGCTGCCAGTTCTGCATCTAAAGGGAGTGAACTGACATACCAGCGTGAATCACGGTGGGGGGGCTGACCTTTCAATTTTCGTTCACTGACTATTTCGATAATCGATTGTATTGAAGGCCATTTTGTCTGAAGTTCTTCCGGCAACCCGGCACGAATTTGCATAACGTGGCGGTACTCTTCTCGCCCATGACCTTTGGTTTTCTCTGTAAATTCAAAAAGTTCATTACTTTCATAATGCGCCGCAAAATGTGATTTAACAAACTCAGAAAGTTTTTTTTGATTACTTTTGACACCCACAATAAAATCGCCGCCCCGTTGGGTAATTAACTCAAGGGTTTCTTTCTGGCAATGCAGGGCATCCATTGTGACTATCGCTCCATCAAGTGCCAATAATTCAATCAGTTGTCTTGCAATCGGACCTTCTTTGCCTTTACTTTCAGCTGCCCGGTGATATAGGGCAACACCGGATTCCACGTCATAAGCACTGACCCCATGCAGAGCTTCAAATAGGGTTCCTTTGCAAGTCCCTCTCATTGTTTTTCCATCAATAGCGATAAGACTTTTTCCTGCCTTGGTCCGGCGCTGGTTGATCCAGCCATAAAAGGCTTCAACCAGTGCATCTTGTTCTATCATTTTGATAATATTAGCAATACAGTGACGACGAGGAATGCCATGAGTAAAGCGCGTATATTGTTTAAGCCACTCAATTTGTATCTCCCCAAATTCCTGAATGGATTTCCAGCCAGAAGCCCCACATAACACGGCAGCAAAAGCCAAAAAAATCACATCCATTAATTCATGTTTTTTATTGATGTCAGAACGGGGGTCGTCTATCTTGCTGATAAAGCTGAAAATACTCATTGTTATAATCACTATTTTAATAGAATAGAGTGATCTTAGCGTTTTAATGAGGGAGATGGCCATAAGAAGTGATCACGGGTTTTTATTTAATCTTAATAACCTTACTAATAATATGAGATCTCACCCTGCTTGCTGATTAGCCTGCACTGGGAGCATAAAAACCGTAGAACACTTGTAGTAAAATGATTTGACTCGGGTGAATTTTTTACACAGAAAGGCTTTTCTCGATTTATCCTGGCAATGGACATAGAAGGAATTCTTCATTGCTGAGTCACATTATGTAAATCTACCAATTATTATAATTGGAAAATAAATGTAGATTCAAATACAGCCATATTTAATTGCAAAGGATGTAAAACTGTTATTCTATCAATGACTATGATATATTTATGTTTTACGAAGATAATAATGGTACTTACGGATATTCATAATGAATATAAAAAGCCAATGTTTTGTAGCGAAAAGTTTTGATTGTGAAAATCTTCAGATATCGCACTTGGTTACAGAAAAAGTATTAAGGTACAACATTTACGAAAACAATTTTTTGTATAAAATCATTGATAATGGAAAGCCTGTTCAATCTGTCTGATTGAAGATATTTTTGCTGACTGCAAAGCACGTATAGCAAAAATACGTACGTCTATATCTATGCCAGTGTTAATAAAGTAATATGAAGTATATAATTGAAAATGATTTTCCTTTCGAGCAAATTGCTCTAATTGCGGAAATCGAAAGTTACAGAAAGGAAATTAACCGTCCTATCTACCACATTCATAAATGGTGGGCGAAGCGTTTAGGAAGCGTATTCTGTTCTATTGTTTCCGGTGCTCTTACTGAAGGCTAATGGAAGGACTTTTACGAATACCAAAAATATACCGGAAAGGTTGTGCTTGATCCTTTTATTGGTTCGGGAACTACATTGGGGGAAGCGGCGAAGCTTGGAGCAAGTATTATAGGATGTGATGTCAACCCACATCCGGGAGAGCTGTCATTTTCAGCTACTGTACTCGCACATGGCATTACCCGCCACAAGCAAGTTTCCTATCTATTCAACGATACGGATTTCACGGTAGCCTTTCACATCGTGTTCACGAATGCCGAGAAGCATAATGAGTACCAGATATCCAAAGCGCATGTGGACAAATTCATTCCGATGAGCAATCCGAACTGGGAAAAAATCCGAGTATTCGATAGCGAGATTCAATGATGAAACAGCACGCAGCGCCTATTGAAAAGTGAACTGCCCCTACCCCGGTAGACGATAGTCTAGGTATCTGGATTTATAGGGGCAAATCCACCTTTCATTCTAACTCCAGTATCTTTTTATGATGGCTGGAACAAAACCCAGGGAGTCTGCGAAAGAATCCAACATTACGATATTGACTTTTCCGTCCTTCCAAGTATCAGAAAAAATAACCGGGAGCATCGAAGCATTGGTTGTCTGTTCCCATTCTATTACTGAATATGGATGTCCATCTATCAGGTTTTCCCACCATGTCGACAAATAGTCTCCGCTTTGTATGGTGAGAATACACTGCATCACCCAGAATTTGTTAGCGGGTTTTTGGGACAGCTCCTTGCCAAGGTAGTCTTTTAGCACGTCGATGTCGTCAGTGTTTGGCCAATTTGATTGTATGCTGCCACACCAAAAAGCCGGGTGGTTTTGGGAAAAATCACCGCCATTATAATCGTAATTCACAATTATCTGCGCCCCGCGTCCCCATATGCCTTCTGGCGTCGCGTCAGGCCCCAAACTTGGGGGGGCTAACTTGCTGCCTAATATATTTTCAATCAGATTGGCCAGGTCATTGTGATCGTTAGCCGATAGCTCATAAAAATGGTTAAAATCCAAAATGATGATTTCAGATTGATGTTTATCAATAAAGTTTTTAACCTGATCCAGTACGTCAGCAACAGAGGTTGAAAACAAACTATGGCAAATGCATGGACCATTATTTATTGCGACCCGTAGATCGAAATATCTGATGCCCGCGTACAATTGCTGCGTTATATCAAAATTCTGCGTTTTTGCCCAGCGGGCTACCAAATCGGGATAGAATTCGTCTAGCCACTTCAACGCCCCCGCCATATCCGGCGATCTTACGTTACCGTATGATATATCAGAAGTACCAGAATCGTGAGTTCCGGGAATCATCAAGTTCCGTAAAGGGGTTTTGTTATATTTGGAATTATCCTTCCAGAATTGGCCCATCCAATCGGGAGCCGCCCTGCACAAAGTAAATGTTATGTACTCTTTTTCACCCTCTCCGGTTTGGTAACCACCATAGAACGTGTAGTCCGGCGCATTGAACCACGTTTGTCCATTGATCATTATTTGGTTCTTGTCCGTGCCAAAGTATGGATTATCCCAGTCTAGTTCAACTTTTGTGCTGAGTGCCGTGTATACTGCCTTGCCTTCCGTTCCCGTCGCAATCCCATCAGAATCGCTTCTCCAGTGAACTGTTTCCCACGGACCTATCGTGCTCGGCGGTTTGTCAATCCATTCTCCATGGGCCAACGAGCAGCTGTCCAACGTCAATATGGCTTGGGTAGAATTATAGAATGTAACGTGTACCTCTCTTGACGACATAATCACTCCTTACTTTTTATTGCTGTTTCAAAAAACTGCGAAAGCACTATGAACGGATGTTTCCTCGTTACTTGCTATACACCATTTTAAACCTCAAAAATTTAACTTTGGGAATGGCTGCGTCCCATTGAGTATTCAGACGCTTCAACATGCTTAAGCCTTAAAACTAAGTTTAAAGTTAAACATGAGCGAAACATGACTCAACCAATCACTCTAATCACTTGCAATCAGCCCATACATTTTCAACGTCTGCGTTCGGTTAAGGGCGAATCGCAGGAGGAATTAAAAAGATAGAATCAGGTATAATTTAAGTCAAACTCCGCTAATGAAAATTTCACCATAAAAACACTAAGTTCAAGTAAAACCTCACCGGCTTATTTATGTTGCCGCTAATCATTATAAAGTTAATAATTAGCTAAAAATAAAGGCATTATAAAAATATCCGATAGCTGATAGTATCGTCAGTTGGACTAGAGCGAATCCATTTAAGAATCGTCACTTCTCCAGTATCATCATACTGCAAATAGCGCGGCGACACTGCAAATAGGAGAACATAAATAAGTGTGAAGTTGTAGAGGAAAAAACGATTAAAGCCCCTTGCCAAACTTTAATTCATTAACTAGTCTTTAAAAAGCATAAGCGGTATGACTAAAAACACTTTAGGTGTAAGGATAAGCATGAAAATGAATTCATTTCCATAGTAGATCTAAGTAAAAAATGAGCGTTTAATGAAAATTATTTGAATTAACATAGTTAAGATTTTTAAATTATCATCTCAAGTAATAATCTCAAAGGAAAAGCAAAGTATGAGTTTTCAAGGTGGAATAAACATCAAGCTTGCTCCTGCAAATGCTACCCAGATGACTGTAGACTTGCTGAGCGCGCAATTAACCGAGCTTGGACTGACTTGCAATGATGCTAGTAGAGATAAATTGCAAGGTTATATTAATGATGTTCGGTATCGGTTTAGAAATGGCACTGCACAAGCTTTTTTTCTCGGTAATCTTGACCAGGATTTGCAAGAGTATAAGGAAACATCCACTGGGGTTTGGAAACCATTGGACGACCCTCCGGAACGTAATAAATTGTTATATCTCTGCAACTCCACACATTATAATTGGCTAAAATCCAATGACCCAGATTTTGAGGGGTCAGACATCTATTCGACGAGTTCAAAAAAAAGCTATAAGACCGTTGAGGGAGTTAAAGAAGCTTTCTATAAGACGGGGGACCAAATTAGCCAGCAATTGGTAAATGGTTTAGATCCAAAATCAACCGAGTCAAAGCTAACGAATACTTTAGCGAATGCAGGGGGTGATGGGGATAATTGGGATAGTGACTGGCAAGAAGACGCTATTCTTATCGCATTGGACTACAATACTGACACTCATAATGCTGGCGGAATTGGATTCATTGGATTGAAATGGAGAATAATTATTAAGGACTACAAAGGAAAGACCAAAAATCATGAAACACTAATCGCTTTGAAGACGTGGTCTAACACCTATACGGAGCTTGATGATCTACTAAATGATTACAACAAAGCTCATAATCAATTTGGGTGATATACATGAGCTTTTTTATGTTGGTTCATTAAGTGGCATCTAGACAATGAAACAGACCCTGTAAATAATTTTCTGTGTATTTGCCCTTTAATTAAAGGTGGTCGTTTAAACGACCACCGAACTCAATAATAAACTGTTTCCAGTTTTGGAAAGTATAATGCCCATTCAGCAAGATGTGCTGCCAAGCCACCGGCGAGATCCGGGTCAGAGACTCAATGCTTCTGGCGTTACCTTCTGTCTCCAGCCGCTCCAGCAGCCGTGACAGGATCGCTGAGTTGTAATAAATGATCGCATTGGAAATCAACCGCCCGCACTGATTGCTGATTTCTGTCTCAATATCATTTTTTCCGGTTAATTCCTTCTTCCCTCCGACTTTAGCCACTGCGGCACGCAGTTGATGATAAGATTCAATCCGGTTCTGGGAACGACGGATATTGCGTTCCTGTTGTTGATTGCGCAGATACTTCAGCGTGTAAATGCTGCGAACCAACCGGTCATATTCAAATATCGTGATCATAAGTAAGATATTTGACAGGGAATTGAAAGATAATTATGGGAAAAACTTGGACTAAATGGGAAGTTATGGAGATTCAATTGTAAATCCTTTTCAGTATTTGAAAGGCAGACCGAACGAGAATCATGTTTAGTCTGCCATCTGATTTTACTAAGCTCAATTAGTTTGACCTGCCTATTCAGACTCGTTATCGAATAACTTACCTTGCAGGCGATCCAGTTCCTCCTTTCGAATACGTTTCACTACGCTGTAAATCCATTGAATAGAAACACCAAACTTGCGAGCCAGGTCATGATGATTTTTACCGTTAAATTCGTTGAAAATCTCACGATCACGGAGGCTGACTTTCCAAACCATGCCCATAGGAAAATAGACATTCTGACCGCCCCAAACCTGCATCATATGGTTCGCAACAGCTTCACCAATTTGTTCGGCTAACGCAGGCTCAACATGGATTATTTCACTGACCGTGCAAGCTGTATGCTGTGCCAGTTCGACTAGCAACTCAGGACCTTTGCTACGAAAGTTATTCACATCATTCATACTTTTTCCTCGTGACGCGGTTCTGCCACTTCTTCAGTTTTTCAATAATGCTGCTGGCTTGGTCTGAATCTAACCACTGTAAACCATCAATATTCGTTTCACGCTTAACCCAGTGAGCTAAGGCTTGTTCAGAACTATTACGAACAATACCTATAGATGCCATTTCCAGCCACAATGCACGTATCTTCTTTGATTGGGGATGTCTATCTAATGGACGTGATTTTTTGGATTTCCTAAAGGATTGAATTTTAAAACCGCGCTTTTTCATAGCTTCCAAAACGCGAGTTAACTGCGGGATATCCATTTCCCGCGTAGAGGCTTTTCCGGTTTCTGCAAGTAACATCTGGCGATACGTATCCTCGTCTAGTTTTAGATCACTACGTGCAATATGAAAGTAAGCTGAATAAGTTTCTGTTTTGCCATCTTATTCATCCTCTGCTATGTACTCTTGAATTAAGTAAACTAGAATAGCCAGCATTAACTTGATACTACTGAGCTTGGCTGCCGTTTTATCCATGAGTGGTCTCCAGTGGCTGTAAATCCCATGTTGCCACAGATACACCGTATTGCTGACTACAATGTGGACAAACTAAGATTAAATCGACAACCCACTCACCAAATTCAGGAGTTTGGATAACATTGGCTTGTTTTAGATTCATTTTTTCAACAGGTTGTTTGCAGTGATTACATGTTATTTTCATAAATTTGTTCCTTACTTAATTTTTTGTTCAAATGGATAATTGAAAAATTTTCTTTACATGAATTAATTGATATTTAATTAATATCTTTTATAACAGCTTTATTTAAATAATTACGGAGTGTAAGAAGTCGCAGTAGCTTTAAACATAACTTTTCTTTCTACCATATTTAATTACCTGTTACTTAATGAATGTTTTTATTAATGCCAATATATTTTCTTCTTTTCCTCAACAAAGAAATTTTTTTCAAGTAGATCGACAATGAAATTACGAACTTAATATTTACAAGACTTCCATTTCTTTGGTTATGGTATGTTCCGGCCTTGTTGTAACCAACTTGAAATTAATAAAATCAGAAATTAATCTAATCCGCCTTGAATATTTAACTTGTAATAAGTCAGTTTTAATATGAATATTTTCAATATTAATTGCTAAATAGAACTTTTTATCATAATGATATCTTTAGCTAACACTGCGAATAATATTGGCATCAACCATAGGTATCTCATTAATTGCAGCCATGTTCATAGCTGCAATAATCAAGTTTCCGATAGCTAATGGATATAATAAACTAACAGTTTCTTTACCACTATGCCGACTAAGACATAAACGGTCACGGATAGCACCAATAACGCTATTATCTAAAATCTTGTTAGTCTTCATGCCTACGCGACTAAATTTAAAATCCAGAAATGTTTCCAGATAATCATTAAGAGGAAACAAATTAACAACTTCACAACGTTGCACTACTTCACGAACCTCTTGATTACGTTCAGATAGCTTCAATTCCAGCTCAGACTGACCAATCAAAATGATCGATAACAGTTTTTTAAATCCATCTTCCAGTTCAAAGAATCGTTTAAGGTGTTTTAATGTTGGTAAAGGCAACGAGTGTGCTTCTTCTATTATTAACACATGTTGATAGCCAGCCCGTGAACTGTCTTTCAATATCTTGTGCAACTGGCGGAAGCGTGCTTCAGGCGATCGTTTCAAGTTTTCCAATGGCGCTAAGGTATTCACAATAGCTTCAACAATGTTTGATGCTTTCAAGGTTTTACCTTTTATATCATTGTCTTCCATTGCTAATACATAGGGTTCAATAACAATAACGGGGGTATTTTCCCTGTTAATACGGTCAATAAGATCACGACGCAGTGTCGTTTTACCTGAACCTGATTCCCCTGATACTGCCAGAAAACCACCATAGCGGGCTGTTTGATACATGGTTTCCCGTACATAACGGCTATCTGGAGTCACAAAAACATCTTCAGCACTTTGAATTGCACTATCTTCAAATGGATCACGAAATAAACTAAAGTGCTTTTTCGTAGCTGGAAATAACACTTGTTTTTTTAGTAACATGTTTTCCTCCTCAGAAATGAGGGTTGTATTTTTATTATCGGTATAGATATCTGATTTATTGGTTGTTTGTACCACCTCAAAACTTTTTGCGGTATCGATACCTCTTTTTGCCAAGAAATCAATAATACGCTGACGAATTGCATCTGCGTTCTGTCGTGGCCATATATTGTGATTAACAATTTGAGCCAACGCCGCCGCTGAAATTCCTGCCGCACTTGCTGCTGCACTTTGCGTTAACTGATGTGCCTGTAACTGCTGTTTAAACACCAGCATAATAATCCCCCGTTAAGCGGCTATCTTTATTTCTGCATATGCTATTGATAATAAGAGATAGCAACATCATTCCCTGGAAAAATATCCTGTATACTTCTTACGTTATAATGAGTTCCACGAAAACAAATTGGAACACTTTTATAAATAAACCTCAGTTGTATTTTGAGTTGTCAGTGAAAGCAGTGGATCATGAATTTTAATTGCCATTTTTCTTTTCCTTAATATACACCATGAAAAATTAATTACCGTTAACAATATTGCATACAACAGTTGTTGATTTCCCCATGAATTCATCAACCAACTCATCAATTTGATCTGTTGGAACACCATTAGGAAAGCGTTTAACTATTTGCTGATAAAATTCACCACGCCATGTCTTACCATGTAATTGAAACCGTTCACGTAAAATTTTGACAACATCAACGGGGTTCATAAGCTGTTCAATTCGTGGACTATGTACCGTAGAGGCTTGTCCACGTTTTGGCATATACGTTGGTGCATCATTACGTTCAATATCCAAATATGGATCAAACCGACCATTGAGGGGAAGTGTTTTCAATTTACGTGCTATTTCAGTTTCAGCCGTGTTGTTTGTCCCCATGATTTTCTGTTCAACTTCGGCTAAATTACGTTGTGCAATTGTTTGAGGAATGGCTTGGAATTCACTACCAATTACAGGTGCGCCGATGGCAAAGCCGTACTCATCTTTAGTAACTTCATTAACAAGATGGAAAGCCTCAAAGCCATCTTCACCAGTAATGACTACCTGTGCCTCTTCGTCACGCCACGGATTGCGGGTGATCATGATAGAATCACCAACACTCACGCTAGGAACAGTACTGACGTCATACTCACGTCCCCTGAAAGATACTCGCAAGGTTGCCTGTACTTTACGGCTTTCTGGGGTGCTAATTGCCAATTCACGACAAATGTTAATGGCAGGTGCTTTTACTAACTGTTCTGCTGTGATTTTTAGCCAGCAATCTGTACGGGTTTGTCCATGTCGGCTATGTATTGCACTGCGGTTAAACTTCATACGCCATAGCCGTGCCAGACGGTTAAGTTCATCAATATTATCAACCTGTCGAAAGCGTAAACCGGATTCGAAATTGCGTTCGATGATGTCACGTGCTTTTTCAACAGAGCCCGTAGCACGGGCGTTACGGGCCTTGTGTTGTATCATTTGAATGCCTAGGACCTTACACAAGTTACGTAGTGTAGGTGCTGTCAAAGCAGAACCGGGGTCAGTAAATAAAATTTGGGGTACACCGTGTAATACATCTGCGTCACCACGATCTTGCATTGCGTTAATCAACACAGAAGTAAAATTCTGACTGGTTTCACCGCCAAATAAGTATTCAACATATATCCAGCCACTTGTGTGATCTGTTAATTCAAACGACCAGACGCGATCATTAATGATACGAGCCAGATTTTTCGGCTTATTTTTATTAAATTCAGCCACAGGCATCATGCGTAATCCACTGTCAACCCCATTGTTTTTACTAGGGTTTTTTAGGTAATATAGCACACAAATTGAGGCGTCTAATTCCCAGACATGATTGGGATGCAGGCTAGCCAATTGTAGGCTAGGCGCAGGCACTTTCAACTGTTCAGGATGAAGTTTGTACTGGCGCAATGCACGACTAATCGCGTCAATGGATAACGGAGAAAATTCGCCTGTTTCGGTATCAATATGGCCTGCATTAATCAGGCTATTTGAACGCAGATCATTAACGGCCTGTTCGAGGCTATATAACCGTTTCCCTGTATTACGAGTGGCCTCCATCAATACCCCTGAGATCAAAGTTGCTTCTTCACGTGTCAGCGCGCTATTACCTGCATCAGAACGTTTCTTGCGTGGCTTTTTGCCAGAAACTTCACCAAGTTTTTTAATCAATGTTGAACGTGACATACACAGCTCTTCACAAGCCGCCCGATATATTGCTTCTTTACTGCCATGTCCGGCTTTATGTGCTGCCTGTGCAATAGAAACTAATCGTTCGGTCATTGTGGTATTCATGTTATTGCCCTTATTTCTTCAGTTTCTTTTCAAGCATTTTTTTCAATTCAGATTTATTCATGTGCCTCTTCCTTATCCATCCATTCTGGTCGTTCGAATCTTTCCTCTTCTACTTCCGCACCTTCTTTAGCCCAATCAGGAACAATGCTGTGTTCTCTGTACTCAGGCAGATTAAAGTGATTACGTAGGTTACGAATTTTGACTTCAAGGTCATCGAGTACGCCTGCCATAAACCCAACATGACTAATATCGGTGCGTGTGGTATGGTCATTAAGCGTTTCAAATCCATTGAAAAGATTGGTGATAGCGGCATCAATAGCAAAAGACAATGAATTAACCTCTTGTGTCAAAGCTGCACCTTCTTCTTCAGGTTTTTCATGATTGATTCGGCGCTGAAGTTTGTGCTGGATTTCAGATTTCTCCTCAATCAAACTACTAACAAGTTCCTTTTTTTCCTGTACCGTCTGGCGTGAAATATCCAGATCAGCGCGTGTATCACGCAGGGCCTTACGCAGTTCGCGGACAGACATGCGATCAATATCATCTAATGTCAGACCAGCTACAGTGCCACCTTCAGCCAATTCAGACAGTTCATCATCGTCTTCAAGCATCAATTCATACAGTTTGGAACGTCCCAAAAGCGAAAACGTTTTCGCTTTTGTTTCTAATCCAGGTGAAAGAAATTTGAGTGCAGCTTGTGCCATTTTTTGGGCAATACGGGGTTCCAGACCGAGTTGATCCTTAACGATGTTAACAAATTCGCCATGAGGTTCATTCTCTTTAAGAATAATGAGACGCTTCCCAGCTTCTAACATCGCTTCAGCACTCTGAGCCATGTAGAAACGGGCTTCGTGGACGATGCGATCACGTTCATATGGCAAACCATCACCAAACTGTTCCATGATTTGTAGACGGTGTGTTGTCATAGCATTGAGATTGACCTGTAGATCGTCGGCAAGTTGAACATCTTCGGCCAGTTCTACTGATGTTGTATTTTTTGAGCGTGCCATTATATAAATCCCCTGTTAATTAATTTCTGCTACCAGCTAGAACGCGCTGATTCATTTCTGTAATTCTGGCTTGTGTGTTAGCCATTTCATTAGAAAACGATTGTGCTATTTGCAGTAATTGCATACCTGGTGCATATCTGCCGCTACTCAGTTTTTGCGCCAGACCTTCTTCTATTAATGTATTTAGTGCACGATTAATATTTGCGGGAGATTCCCCCAGTAATTCCGCTAATTCACCATTACTCAGCCCAGACAAGGAATGACCACGTAGAGCCTTAAGAACCCGTAATATGCGCGTACCAGAACTGGAAACGTTAATTTTGCGCATGTCACATTCTCCCTTTTCAATATGTGATAATCTGTTACATAAAGTGATAAAATACTTAGGCCAAATTTAAATGCCTAAACTTGGCGTTTTCAGACCTAGCTTTACAGCTATTTCATGGGCCTTTCCGTAATTAGCTTTGGATTGTCCATTAAGAACTCGGTATACAGCTTCACGGGAATACCCGTTCTCCTGTGCCCATTGGGTAATAGTGATGCCGTGTTGATGAAAGCGGCTTTTAATTTTCTCGGGTGTCATGCTATGGCCTCCGGTAATGCAATGATGTTTGTACAATACATGACATTATTGTCCCATTAATGGGACTTGTAAAGGGTTTTGGTGACAAAAATGTCTCTTGGTGAGAGATTAAAAAAAGAGCGTGAGCGATTGGGGTTTAGTCAGTCTGATTTCGCGGAGATGGTTGGCGCATCAAGAAAATCACAGATAAGGTGGGAAAAAGACGAATCTGCACCAGGGGCTGACGCTATAAGCCTTTGGGCAAAAGCGGGTCTTGATGTGTTGTACCTAATAACAGGGCAAGTTCAACAGTCAGCCTCTACCGCTTACAAAAACAGTGAGATAGATACAGAATTACTGGGAAAAATTGTTCATAAACTAGATTCGATGGCACAACAGGCTAATCGCCGCTGGACGCCCGATGAACTCGTCCTGCAATCATCAAAAATATATAACTTTTTAATTAAAGAGTCGGTTGTCGATGACAGTAGAATTGACAGAGTATTAAAACTGGTTGTTAATCATTAAAAAATAAAGGATTTGCATGGACAGAAGAGATGAAGAATTACAAACATTAGCAGGGCAAGTTTTTGATAGCCTTAAACAACTTCCCCAAGATGGGCAGGAACGACAAATAACCATCAGCGTTGGTGGCAATAATCATGGCTCTATTCATGTAGGTTCAGTCGTCAATATTAACCCCATGCCATCTCGCCCGCGTGAGCTTCATGAAAGGAATAGTCGGGAATTACTTGCTATAAAACGAGAATTACTTATAAAAAATAAAGATGCTAAATGGCGTTATTACATCAATACACCTTGCCTGCTATTACTTAGCCTCGTGCTTATAGCATTCACGTTTGCCCTATGGAACGCTTATATGATATTTTTCGGTGAAGGATTTACTAATGTATTGGTACTTAATGATAAGACATTGATAATCTTTATTTCTTGGGCCGTGTTGATAACGCTTTGTGGAAAAAAAATGGACAAGCACAGAAAGATAGAAAATAGGATAATAGATGAAAATCAGGATGTTATTGATACCATAGATGTCATCTTACAACGTAGAAATTCTTAAAAATATAGTTATTTTCTATTTCATATAAGGGTATAGACTGTGCGTAACTTATTAATTTCCACAAATGCCAAACTTCCCAATGATTATATAGCCAATGGGAATAATTGTTTTCTTGATATAGGGGATAACGAAACAATTTTATCCATATCTAAATCAGTTTGCCAATCTGTTTGTTTAGATCAACAGAATGTACCTGGTGGAACATTGAAATTGAAACTTTAGAAACAAATAGGATATTTATGTCTACTACAAACATAGAAAAGTTTAATGAAATTGTAGGTATTATATTTGGGAAATTATATGAGTCATTTCCTTTAAAGATAGATCTTTTATCCACAGAGATAATCGGTGAACCCCTTCAATATTCTGATGGAATATACTCTAACGAACTTTGTACTACAGTAGAAGATCATAGATTTTTTCTGGATACAGTGGATTGGCTCATAACGAATGGTTATTTGGCAGGGACTATGAGCTCCGAAGGTTGTCATAGAGCCGTATTAACGGCTGAAGGTTTAGAAATTCTTAAAGTAATCCCTGACAGCTTAGAAACCCCATTAGGTGATCGTATTAAGGAAACACTGAAGACTGAAAGTAAAGAAGCATTAAGGTCTTTAATTAGCCAAACTCTCGGAATAGGTTTACAGTTTGTATCCCGTTCTATTGGCTTAGGTTAAAGGTAAAAAATGGCAAAGCAAATATATTGCCTTGCCATTCTCGGTTATTAGAAATTACAAATAATCAGCTCTTTACTTTGTTTAGCTTTCCCCGTAACTTTCAAGTTGTAACCGATATTGACTACTTGCATTTTCAATCCTTTGAATGCCTTACGCATTTCTGGAATATCGTTCACCGAAATTACCATTTCCCCTCGGATGGTATGTGCTAGTTCTGCTAATAGATCATAGTTCTCAAGTCCGAAATCTATGCCATATCCTTCGGTACCCCAATACGGCGGATCACAGTAAAACAGCGTATGTGGCCTGTCGTACCGTTGGACACATTGTACCCAATTCATATTTTCAATGATCGTTCTTGCCAGTCGCAGGTGAGCCATTGATAGCTCTTCTTCTATTCTAAGTAAATTAAATCGTGGTGGGCTGGTGGTGGAAGTACCGAAAGTATGTTCAGCAACCTTACCGCTAAACGCCTGCTTTTGGAGATAGTAGAAACGTGCTGCTCTCTGAATATCGGTTAGCGTTTCTTCGGGGGTAATCTGCAACCATTTATATATTTGGCGGCTGACCAATGCCCATTTAAATTGCCGGACAAACTCTTCTAAGTGATGCTTTATCACGCGATAAAGATTCACCAACTCACCATTAAGATCATTAATCACTTCACATTTGCTCGGTACTTTTAGGAAATACAGCGCGGCAGCACCACAGAACGGTTCGACATAACAGGTATGCTCAGGAAATAACGGTAAAATATGTTTTGCTAATCGGCGTTTACCACCAATCCACGGAACGATAGGTAAAGATTGTTCTTTCATTATCCGTAAGCCTTTTCCATTAGTTGAAAATGAGTTCGGCTTTCCCGGTCATCAATAATCAATAACTGAAAGAGCCTCGGTTGACTCACAGTACATACCTGTGAGTTGATAGCCTACCCAGTATTCGAGTGTTAGGCAGGTTGCTCTTATCCTGTCTTTTACTTTTCTGATGCGCTCTTAACGCCCTTTAAAATCCTTTTCCCGATAAATTGGCAAAACTGTTTCCATCAACAACTACGGAGACAGTTCAGTGAAAACTTTCAAATCGTTTGTATCACTTATCAAAAAATTACGCCTCAGTGGCTGGTTGTTAACAGCTGTTCTATTGCTGATCACTATCGGTTTAGTTTCCCCTCAACAAATCCCTGTCGTGATCTACAAATTGTCGCTTATTGCTCTGGCTGTTGTCTTGGGGTACTGGCTAGACCGCAGTTTATTCCCGAAAGCAAGGCCCGGTCAGTATCTGAAATATGATGAAATACTCATGAAAAAAGGAAAATATCCCGTTCAGACTGGCTACCATATGGTGTTTGCAGCCGTTCTGATACGCCGTGCACTGATTGTTGCCGCCACCTGTCTGAGCGTAGCTACAGGGTTGTGATTATGAATTGGCGGCAGATTATCGGAATTGTTCTGTTGTGGTGTAGCGGTATGGTCAGCCCAGCATTGGCTGACGAACTGCCACACCGTTCGCGGCAATACCGCAATGACTTAATACGTGCTTCTCGTGTGATCTGGGGATTGAATGCGCCTGTAGCTGATTTTGCCGCTCAGTTGCATCAAGAGAGTGACTGGAAATCACGAGCTATTTCGCCTATTGGTGCTCAGGGTATGGCCCAGTTTATGCCCGCAACAGCGGATTGGATTAGTCAACGCATTCCTGAATTATCCAATAAAGATCCCTTCAACCCAGTCTGGTCTATACGGGCGATGGTTCACTATGATCATTGGCTATGGCAACGCATTAAAGCTGTCGATAAGTGCCAAAGAATGGCGATGGTGCTGTCTTCCTATAACGGGGGCTTAGGCTGGTTACTACGGGATAAGAAGAAAACCGAGGCAGTTGGTCTCAATCCGTGGGTCTGGTTCGGCCATGTTGAATCTCAGAATGCTGGACGTAGAGCGTCAGCATGGAAAGAAAATCGACATTATTCCAAACGCATATTACTGGAACTCGCGCCCCGTTATTTGGCTTGGGGAGGTACCGGTTGTGCCAATTAAATTATGGGCTAAACCTGTTGTATTGATTTTGTTGCTAATTGGTATGTTCGCTTTGGCTCACTGGAGAGGCCATACCATAGGCTTTCAGAAAGCAACGGAGACAGGAAACACCGCATTAGCACAGCAGAAAACCGAATTTCTTCTGCTGGAAAAGCGACGGACAGAACAGGAACTGGCAGCACTCAATGCCTTGCAGCAACGTTACCAAATGCAGGTCAACTCAGCGCATCAGGCAGAAGCCAATTATCTCAACGATATTGAACAACTTCGCACTCAGAACCAACAACTGAAGAGGAAAATTGACCATGTTACCCAGCGTTGGATGGATGAAAAACAACAGTTTCATCCTGTTAATTGTGTGTTTACTCGTGGCTTCATGCAGCAATACAACGCCGCCCTCGGCCTATCCGGTGAACAAACTCGCTCTGCCTCCGTTACCTCCGGCGCTGATGAAGCGTCCCGTGGAAATGAAAGCTCTGATGCCCAACTACGGCCATCCGGTATCACACAACGAGATATCCTTGCCAATATCATCGATAACGGAGAACAGTGTCTTGCATTGAAAGCGCAGGTCAATGGCCTGCTGGATTACATCGAAGGATTACAACAATGACACTACAGATTGAATTTTGGGCTGCCGTAGGTTTTCTGCTCTCTTTCCTTGGTTTCGTTTTTGGTATCGCAAAGTGGTTATTCAGCAAAGCCGAAGAGCGACAGGAGGAAAGACACGCCTCGTTAGAGCAGGCGCTTAAAAATTCCGTAGACAATTGGTCTCAGCTCGAACGTGAGTTTATGCAGTTTAAGGCTGACTTGCCGCTGAATTACGTGCGCCGTGAAGATTATATTCGTGGTCAAACAGTAATTGAAGCCAAGCTGGATGCGCTTTACAGCAAATTAGAGATGGTGCAGCAGCACCGAATTGCCGGAGGTAAAAATGATTGATGTTGCTCGTGTTCGTCGTGAATCATTGCGCTGGAGTCTGTTGGTCGCACTGAATAAAACCCGCCCATATACCGCCAGTGAAATGCTGTTATTGGATATATCTCGCGCGATTTATCCTGACGTCACTGCATTGGAATTACGGAAGGAATTAGATTATCTGGCAGACCGTAAATTAATTGACCTCAATAAACAGCCATCGGGTAGCTGGTTTGCTGACTTAACTCGTATTGGTGTTGATGTTGTTGAATATACGGTCGAATGCGGCCTTGGTATTGCTCGCCCTGAAAAGTACTGGAGTGAATAATGGCGCGTCGAAGCACAATCGATAAACTCCCTGAAGATGTCCGGCGCTGGTTGGAACGGGCTTTGACTGAATCGGGGTTTAGTGGTTATCAGGAACTGGAAAACCTACTGAAAGATAAAGGCTACACGATAAGTAAATCAGCCATCCACCGTTATGGACAAAAGATTGAGCGCCGGTTTGCTGCTATTCGCGCTGCGACTGAGGCAGCCCGTCTTCTGACAGAAGGTGCTTCTGATGATCAAGATACACGTTCTGAAGCTGTGATCGCTCTGATTCAAACCGAAATCTTTGAGCACATCGTTAAATTGCAGGAAGCTGATGAGAAGGAAGTAGACCCAGCAGAACGAGTTACCCTGCTATCTAAGGTCGCCAAAAATGTTGCTACTTTAAGTAGGGCCAGCATCAACCTGAAGAAGTATCAGTCTGACCTGCGCCAGAAAATCGCTGACAAAATGGAAGCACTGGAGAAAGAAGCCAATACCAATAATGGTGGTCGCATGAGTATTGAAACTTTGCGCCGTGTCCGGGAAGAGATTTATGGGATTGTCAAATGAGTGCAGCCATTCAACTTTACAAGTACCAGCGCACATGGTTTCTAGATCGTTCCCGTTTCAAGATAGGTAAGTTTGCTCGTCAGACGGGGAAAACATTTACCACAACACTGGAACTGACTGATGATTGTTTCGAAGTTGAGGCAACAGGTGGCCGTACACGTTGGGTGATCCTCTCCAGAGGGGAGCGTCAGGCCAGAGAAGCGATGGAAGCAGGCGTGAAAAAACACTGCCAAGCCTACAACATGGTGGCCCGTGAGATTGAAGGCTATTTCAAAGGGGCTTCAGGAGAACGCTATACCATGTTGGAAGCTGAATTGCCGGGCGGCTCCAGAATCACGGCCTTGCCTGCCAATCCAGACACGGCTCGCGGATTCGCATCCAATGTCTTTTTGGATGAGTTCGCCTTTCATCTCGACAGCCGCAAGATTTGGACGGCTTTGTTTCCTGTCATTTCCAACGGCTACAATTTACGAGTGACATCAACCCCCAATGGTAAAGGCAATAAATTCTATGAACTAATGACTGACAAGTCATTGGAACAGATTTGGTCACGGCACATTGTCGATATACATAAGGCTGTACAAGACGGTTTGCCACGGAACATTCAGGAAATGCGGACAGCCCTTAATGATGAAGATGCCTGGGCACAAGAATTTGAACTGAAATGGTTGGATGAAGCCAGTGCATGGCTTTCTTATGAGCTGATTGATGGTGTAGAGAATGACTTGGCTGGGCTGCCAGAACATTATCTGGGAGGCCCCTGTTTTGTTGGCGTTGATATTGGTATCCGCAATGACTTATTCGTTATTTGGGTATTGGAACAAGTTGGCGATGTCTACTGGACTCGTGAAATTATGACTCGCAAACGGGCAACATTCGCTGAACAGGATGCCCTGCTAGATGATGTTTTCTTCCGTTATCGCGTCTTGCGTTGCTGTATGGATCAGACTGGGATGGGCGAAAAGCCCGTTGAAGATGCCAAACGGCGGCATGGTAACAGCCGTGTAGAAGGCGTTATTTTTACCAGTAACAACAAACTGACACTGGCAACTAGGGGTAAAGAGGTGTTTGAAGACAAACAAATTCGCATTCCTCGTGGCGATCAACCCTTGCGGGCAGACTTGCATAAATTACAGAAAATTTTAGGGCCGACAGGCGCACCTCGTTTTGTCGCTGACAGTGATACAGCAGGTCATGCTGACCGAGCATGGGCAGGATTTTTGGCTGTGAATGCGTCAGATGGCCCATCAGGCCCTGTCACCATTTCATCCCGTCGTCAACGTCTGAGTGCTCAATTGTTGGGAGGATACTAATGGCTCGTGGTATCTGGGTTTCACCAACAGAATTTATTAACTTTTCCGAATCAAAGCAGTCGTTCACTGAACAAATTGCATCGCGTAGCCGTTCCATTGACTTCTACGGTCTGGGCACATATCTACCTAATCCTGATCCTATTCTCAAAGCCCAAGGGCGGGATATTCGTATCTATCGTGAATTACGTACTGATCCTTTAGTTGGTGGATGTATTCGCCGCCGCAAAGCCGGAGTGAAAGCACTGGAGCGTGGTGTAGAACGCAGCAATGCCCCTGTGCAAGTCTTTAACTTTATCCGCGACATGCTCGCGGACTTGGATATGTCACGTATCATTGGCGAAATGCATGACGCTGTTCTGTACGGCTATCAGCCTTGTGAATTGATGTGGAGTCAGCATCAATCATGGTCAGTGACAGATATCGTTAGCAAGCCGTCTGACTGGTTCCACTATGACCGTGATAACCAACTGCGTTTTCGTGCTCGTGATGTCGGCGTTGAAGGAGAACGGGTTCCTCTCTATAAATTTGTAACGCCACGTCAAGACGCCACTTATGACAACCCTTACGGATTTCCAGATTTATCAATGTGCTTCTGGCCCGTCACCTTTAAGAAAGGCGGCATGAAGTTTTGGGTACGCTTTGCTGAGAAGTATGGTTCACCGTGGGTGATTGGAAAGCATCCACGAGGTACGCCACAAAGTGAAATTGATCTGTTATTGGATTCGATGGAAGCGATGATTGATGATGCAGTTGCCGCCATTCCTGACGATTCCTCCGTTGAGATTAAAGAGGCAGCGGGTAAATCAGACAGCAGTGATATTTACCAGAACTTAATTACCGTTGCTCGCAGTGAGATCTCTATTGCGTTACTGGGACAAAACCAAACAACCGAAGCAAACAGCAATAAAGCCTCTGCACAAGCGGGATTAGAGGTAACGGATGATATTCGTGATGCTGATGCTGACGTTATCACCAGTGCCATCAATCAGGCTATACGCTGGGTTGTAGAACTGAATTTCGGTAACGTTGAATGTCCGGTCTATCGTCTTTGGGAGCAGCAATCGGTTGATGAAACACAGGCTAATCGTGATGTTAAGTTGAGTCAGGCTGGTGTCAGATTTACTCCGCAATACTGGAAACGAGAATATCAATTGCAGGATGGGGATATTGATGAAACAACCTTGTCAACCACGACTATTCCATCCCTCCCACTGGCGTTCTCTGAAGCTGTTCACGCAGATTTAGCAGCACAAGACACCTTAGATGAAGCACTGGATATTTTGATAATTGAAGGATCATTGAATGAATCATTGGAGTCTCTGCTGCTTCCTTTGTTCCATCGTGTTCAAAACGGTGTTAATCCCAGCGATCTAATAGGAGAGTTAGCCGAGCTTTATCCACAAATGGACGCAGAGGGTTTGCAAGAGCGACTAGCACGGGTTTTGTTTGTGTCTAACATCTGGGGGCGCTTGCATGAGCATAACCACGCCTGAACTGGCGTATTGCATGACATTACCTCCCAAGCGAGCCATTGGTTATCTGCAATCTAAGGGCTACAAGATAACGTGGGATTGGGAAGAACTTTGGCAAGAGACTCATGCCCGTGCATTCACGGTGGCGAAAGTCACGCGTCTGGATATTCTGGAAGATATTCGCCAGGCGCTACAACAGGCACTGGATGAAGGCAAGACTGATCGTTGGTTTCGTCAGGAGCTGGAGCCAACATTAAAACGTAAGGGGTGGTGGGGAACGAAAGAAACCGATGACCCCGTTACAGGGGAACGTATCACTGTTCAGCAAGGTAGCCCGTGGCGCCTTGAGACTATCTTTCGTACCAACATGTCGGTGCTGTACAGTGCAGGCCGTTGGGCCGAACAAATGGAAAATATTGATGACCGACCGTACTGGATGTATACAGGGATCAACGATAACCATACACGCAAGAGCCATCTCGCATTGCATGGTTTGGTATTTCGCTCTGACGACCCTTTTTGGCAAGCCTTCTATCCTCCCAATGGTTGGCGTTGCCGTTGCAGTGTGATTGCCCTCAGTCATGATGATGTTCGTGCCAGAGGGGTGAAAGTTATGCATTCAGGTAAAGCAATGGGCTGGGAGTTGAAATTGGTTTCACAAAAAACAGGTGAGATGCAGCCTGTTGCTACATTCAACACCGGCATAACAAAAGTAGCGACTGATGTAGGTTGGTCATATTCGCCGGGGGCAGCATATCGTCCCGATTTGGCCAGATATCAGGGGGAGCTATCTGGACTGGCCCGCCGCGAACTGAGAGGACAGAATGAGTAATATCACTATCACCATTAATGATGGAGACCTAAGACGTGGACTGCGGGCATTAGAATTGGCTACTAATGATCTGACACTTGCCATGCGTAAAATTGCTGGAACATTGTCAGCAGAAACCGCTTTTAACTTTGAAACTGGAGGACGCCCGGCATGGATACCCTCTGTGGCGGCAAAGGAACGTGGTGGTCAGACACTGCAAAAAACTGCTCGTTTGATGCGTTCAGTCAGTACCCGATATGATGCTCACACGGCAGTTGTCGGTACAAACTTAGTCTACGGGCGTATTCATCAATTGGGAGGTAAAGCTGGCCGCGATCAATCTGTATTGTTACCAGCCCGGCCTTATCTGCCCGTAACAGAACAAGGCGAATTATCACCAGAAGCAGAAAGAGCCGTATTAAGTACCATTCAACGACATCTTGAATCAGCGGCACACCGTTAAACGTTGCCTCGCTATGCGGGTGATTTATCATTGTCATCCGCAAAAAACTTTATAAAGCGTTTACAGACTCAAATTTTCGGTATCTAATTGCATGCAGTTCTCCACTTTTTTATTTCCTTCCGAAGTCTTTTCTAAAGCAGATTAAAAGTAGTTTTTTCTGATTATGGAGAAACTGCCTCTATTAACGTAATAGAGGCAGTGAAATGAAATCACTTCACATTTTCAAATCCGGTACACATACCGATATGAATGGCAAACAATTGCCGTTCAGCCCCGCAGATTTGCAAGCTTGTGCAAAGGCTTATGACTCATCATTGCATGAAGCACCGATTGTGATTGGGCATCCAAAAGACAATTTGCCCGCCTATGGTTGGGTTAAATCGCTGACATCTTCCGGTGATGACTTGATTGCGGAGCCTCAACAGGTTGATGTTCAGTTCGCTGAATTGGTCGATGCAGGCCGCTATAAAAAAATTTCTGCTTCTTTCTATTTACCTGATTCCCCAAACAACCCTAAACCCGGCGTGCTCTATTTGCGTCATGTCGGCTTTTTGGGGGCGAAGCCACCCGCCATTAAAGGATTGAGACAGGTTGAATTCAGTGAACAAGAATATGGTGTCGTCGAGTTCTCTGATTGGAGTGATATCACCAACGCTTCACTTTGGGGGCGTTTGCGAGAATTTTTGATTAGTAAATTCGGTATGGACGAAGCAGACAAAGCGCTTCCTTCTTGGCAGGTAGATTCATTACGTGGAGAAGCTTATAGCACGACTCAGCCTGCTCCTGCCTTTCATGAACCCAATAACACACATCAACATGAGGAAAACATCGTGACAAATGAAGAAAAAAAGGCGCTCAAAGATGAAAACACTCGCCTGAAAGAACAGCTTGTTGCCCGTGATGCTGCCGACGCAAAGCGCAAACAAACTGAGCAACATGCCGGAAACATGGCATTTGCCGAAAAGCTGATCGCAGACGGCAAATTGGCACCAGCTGCTCAATCTGTCGTGGTCGCCTTGCTGGACGCTGTAACCCAAGGAGATTCCCCTGTCGAGTTTGCTGAAGGTGATGTGAAAAAACCATTGGCTACTGCGTTTAAAGATCTGCTGAGTTCTACCCAGCCTATTATTGATTTTGGTGAACATGCAACAAAAGACCGGGTTGACCAAAACACATCATCAGATATTGCTGAGTTTTCTGATGCAGATCCTGAACGTCTGGCGTTGCATCAAAAAGCCATCTCTCTGGCGAAGAAAGAAGGTATCAGTTACGACGTAGCCGTTACCCGCTGCCTGTAACACTACGGACGTAGCTATTGAGGAGAAATAAATGTCTGATTATTTGAAAGGCAAACGTATTGTTGACCCTGTGCTAACCAGCGTGGCGCGTGGCTATAAAAATGCGGTGTTTATTGGTGAACATATTTTTCCCATTGTCGAAATGGAGAAAGAAGGTGCTAGTGTGCCGACATTTGGCAAAAGTGCTTTTGTGGAATATGACACCACGCGTGCCGTTGGTGCCAACAGTAACGTTTTGATCCGTGAGAAAGGCTCTTCGTTAGATATCGTGCTCAACGAACATGATCTAGCTGCACCTGTTGATTATCGTGAGAAATCAGAATCTTTATTTAATGAAGAAGCAAAGGCAATCCGTCGTTCCACCAATGGCGTGAATCTCAAGCGTGAACTGTATGCAGCTCGATTGGCACAAGACCCTGAAGTTTATCTTAGTGACTCGGTGAAGAGTCTGACAGCTAATGAACGTTGGGCTGGTGGCAAAGGTAATCCAATCAAAGTCATTGAAGCTGGAATTGATGCCGTTCGTACTGCCATTGGTGTACGTCCAAACCTCATGACAATGGGGGCTAGCGTGATGTCACTGTTAAAATTTCATCCTGAAATTCAGGCAGCTATTGGAGCCAACGAACGTAAACGTATCACAATAGAAATACTCAAAGACCTTTTCCAAATCCAAAACGTTGTCGTTGGTGAACCTGTTTCTACCCCAAGTATTAAAGAAAATCCCGTTGATATCTGGGCTGATAATTTGATGTTGCATTACGTATCACCTCCGCAGGCAGGAGCAGAAAGCGCTGATGAATATGAACCCTCCTTTGGCTATACATTTCGCCGCAAAGGGATGCCTGTAGCGGATAAATATGAAGGTGTGGGCGGTAAGGTCAATTACTGTCGTTATACCGATATTTATAAAGTTGCGGTTGTTGGCGGTGATGCCGGCTATCTGATTACCAATATTGTGAAGTAAGGGAGACATCATCATGGCAGTAACACAACAATCCGTATTGACGACAACAATTATCGCCAGTGCGAACATCATCCAGCATCGTTTAGTTAGTACTGATAATGCACCGTGTCAGGCTGGAGCCGTTGCACTTGGTATAGCAGAGGTGGATGCGAAGGCTGGTGATGTCGTTCCAGTTAATGTTTTGGGCATTATTGCTGTTGAAGCTGGTGGGCCAATAACCCGTGGGCAAGTCGTACAGTCGGATAAGGATGCCTGTGCAGTACCACTGAGTTCGGCTGAAAATGCTGCCGGCACATCTGTCGGGTTTGCGCTGGATGATGCCACAGCGGCAGGTAATATCATTCGTATCTTACGTGGCATATGACATGTATTGCTCATTGAAAGACTTGCAAGAGCAGATACCAACGCAATCATTGATATGGCTGTCTAACGAAGAGCCTAATGCTCAAACGATCAATGAGCCTGTGGTTAACAGTGCCATTCGCTATGCCGATGAACTCATCGATGCCCATTTACGTGGACGTTATATCCTGCCTCTGGCGGAAGTTCCCACGGTATTACGTGATGCCGCCATTACGTTAACACGCTATCGGCTGTATGCCCGCCGTCCAGAAGGTTCTATTCCTGAAGCCGTGATAGATGATTACAAAATTGTTTTGCGCCAACTGGCTGACATCCGAGATGCCAAACTAACACTGGGCCTGCTTTCCACAGGAAAAGATGCCCCTGAACCGGGGGAGTTTCGTGTTCGGGCGCGTCGTCCCACCTTTGGAGGGAGTAAAGGAATGTTGGAGAAATACTGATGGATGTTTCGCCGATCATTGATGCCATTGTCACGAGGCTAAGAGAAAAACTACCTGGCTTACAGGTGGAGTATTTCCCTGAAAGGCCAACTGAATTCAGGCTGAACCATCCGGTGGGAGCCATTTTAATCAGCTATCCCGGTTCTCGCTTCGACAAGCCTGAAGATGTTGGGGCGGTATTGCAGACACAAACTGTCATGCTCAATGCCACCATTGTTTTTCGTCAGCTTAATGGACGTCACGGTGCCGTTGCCACATTAGATGATGTACGCCGGGTTCTCGGCGGATTCCAACCACCGAACTGCCAACGAAAATGTTGGCTGGTACGGGATACATTTCTCGGTGAGATAGCTGGTTTGTGGCAATACACGCTGGATTTTGCGACTGAAAGTGTATTTATCGAAGACTGTGAGTTACCGAATGGTTCGCCGTTAGCCCAAATCAATTATGAGGGAACTGAACAATGAAATACCTCTATACAGGCCCAGCAAGCGGCGTCACTTTAGCTGATGGCACTGAAGTCTTGCTCTGGTCAGGAAAAACTGTTGATTTACCGCAGCAGTATGATTATGTGAAGACATTGATCGCGCTGCGATATCTTCATCCACTGTCAGAACAGCAAAAAAATCTCCTGAAGAAAAAAGAAAAGCCTGAGGAGGCCACTGATGGCCGCTAATTATTTGCATGGCGTCGAAACTATCGAAATCGAAAAAAGTTCACGTCCTGTCAAGACAGTGAAATCCGCCGTAATTGGCTTAATTGGTACTGCACCGATAGGGCCTGTAAATGCAGTGACACTTTGTCTGTCAGAAAAAGATGCAGCTCAATTTGGTACTCAAATGAATGGTTTTACCATCCCACAAGCACTGGATGCTATTTATGATCATGGTGCGGGAACTGTGCTGGTCATTAACGTTCTTGATCCTGAGGTGCATAAAGCTAATGTTGCCAGTGAAAGCATTATCTTTGATAAAACCACAGGAACAGCGAAACTGGCTAATCCCGTGGTCAGTAATGTCTTACTAAAAGCCACCTCTGGTAGTGCACCTTATGTAGAAGGGCAAGACTATTCTCTGGATGCTCAAACAGGCAGCCTCAAGAATATCGGTAAAAACATTGCTGCGGGTGCAACCGTAATTGCCAGCTATGACTTTGCCGATCCTACATTAGTGACGCCTGCTGACATTATTGGCAGCATCAGTGCAGCGGGTAACCGTACAGGTATGAAGTTACTGAATGATACTTATAACCTGTATGGGTTCTTTGCCAAGATTTTGCTGGCTCCTGTCTACTGTACCCAGCTAAGTGTGACAACAGAACTGATTGCCTTTGCAACTAAATTGGGTGCTATGACTTATATTGATGCCCCGATAGGTACCACTTTTGTTCAGGCTATCAGTGGCCGCGGCCCGTCTGGTACAATCAATTTTAATACCAGTTCTGATCGTGTCCGGCTGTGTTACCCACACGTCAAAGTCTATGATGCAGAAAGCAATAGCGAGCGCTTGGAACCCTTGTCATCTCGTGCAGCAGGGCTGCGTGCCAAGATTGATGCAGACAAAGGTTTTTGGTGGTCATCCTCCAATCAAGAAATTATGGGGATCACAGGTATTGAGCGCCAGCTATCCGCCATAATTGACGATCCACAAAGTGAAGTGAACCAGCTCAATGAACAAGGGATTACTACAGTGTTCAATAATTATGGTTCTGGTTTGCGCTTATGGGGCAACCGTACCGCCGCGTGGCCAACTGTGACACACATGCGTAACTTCGAGAACGTGCGCAGAACGGGCGACGTGATTAATGAATCCCTGCGTTACTTTAGTCAGCAATATATCGATATGCCGATCACGCCAGCGCTGATAGATGCCCTGACAGAATCTGTGAATGCCTATGGTCGTAAATTGATTGCTGATGGTGCTTTGTTGGGATTCAAATGCTGGTTTGATCCGACCCATAACGAAGAAACGGAGCTGGCATCAGGTCATCTGTTACTCAGTTATAAGTACACACCGCCACCACCACTGGAACGGCTGACATTTGAGACCGAAATTACCTCTGAGTATTTGCTGAATTTAAAGGGAAATAATTAATGGCCGGAAAAATAGAGATTAACCGCATCACCAACGCCAATATTTATATTGACGGCAATAACCTGTTGGGACGGGCTGAAGAAGTGAAACTGCCAGACGTTTCCATGACCATGCAGGAGCATAAGGCGCTGGGGATGGTCGGCAAAGTGGAGCTACCGGCAGGCTTCGATAAACTGGAAGGCGAGATCAAGTGGAACAGTTTCTACCGTGACGCCATGTTATCTGCTGCCAATCCCTATAAGTCTCTGGCATTGCAGTGCCGTTCCAGCGTCCAGAAATTCAGTTCACAGGGGCGCATTGATGAAGTGCCATTGGTGACATATCTGACCATTTTATTTAAGAAGAATCCGCTGGGCACATTTAAGCAACATGAAAATGCTGATTTTTCCAGTAGCTTTACCAGTACCTATATTAAGCAGGTACTGGATGGTGAGGAGCTGTTAGAACTGGATTATCTGGCCAATATCTTCCGTGTTGGCGGCATTGATCAACTGACCGATTATCGCATCAATATTGGAGGTTAAACTAAATAATGACTGCACTCGCTCCAAAGCCAGAAAGCTTGCCGACTTGATTGATAAGTGGACTCCTCCGGAAGGTTGGTTTTCCGATATCGGTGCAGAGAAAGGGAAAGAATATCTGATAGACTTTTTCCGTAACTGTAAAGGCTTTCGTACTCACTAATGACGGGGGCATCAGCCCCTTTCTTCTTTAATCCCCTTTAATATTTCCGTTTCCATACATGGATGATACTGAATGAAACTTACAGAGGAGTATCATCATGTCAACCACGACTTACCATCTTCAATTTCCCTATACCACGGCTGCTGGCGTTCGCATTGAAGAGCTTCAGTTATCACGTTTGAAAGTTAAAGATATCAAGGCTGCCCGGCGAGCCAGCGAAAATCCTACTGACTGGGATGATATTTTGATAGCACGTTCGACAGGATTGTTACCAGAAGATATCGAACAGATGGATGTTGCTGATTATCTGGCATTACAGAAACGATTTCAGCAAGTTATCGGATTGGATCAGGGAAATAAAAACAGTGTGGCAAGCATCGGCGATGTTGGCACGATGGTTCCGGTTCCAGCCGAGCGAGATTGATAATCTGGCGCTGGATGAATTTGAATGTTGGTTGAATGAGGCCAACACCCAAATCAAACGCGAGAATGGAGGCGGTTAATTCGTGTCAACAGAATTTTCCATTGGTGTCATTATTGGTGGAGCCATTAGTAGTGCGTTCAGTTCTGCCATGTCTGGTACACGCCGTACTCTAGGAACACTGGGAGAAACGACTCGCCAACTGGAGAACCGACAGCAGGCACTGAACCGTGCTGTTGAACGTTACGGTCAACTTGGTTCCCGTAGTGCCCAGCGTTTGAATGCGGATCTACAACGCATCAGTCGAACGCTGGAACAGTTGAACCGCCAGCAACAGCGCTTACAGTCTGCGGCTAGCATGAGTGATGCAGCCAAAGCGAATCGTATGGCGCTATATGCACAGGGAGCCGAAACCTATGCATTAACTCACACGATATCCTCTCCCGTTGTTCAGTCCGTAATAAAGTATGCCTCTTTTGAATCAGGATTAAGGGACATAGCTGTCACTGGCAATCTGTCTCCGAAAGAAGAGCAAAAAATCGGAATCATCTTGCGCCAGAACGCCAAGCAAACAAACCAATTACAAGAAACCCTGCTGGAAGGTGTTGGCACATTGGTTGCCGCCGGAAAATCTCCCATGAAATCGACCGATATGAGTGGATTATTGGGCCGCGTCGCCACGGCGTCCAAAGCTAATATTAATGACTTAGCCAAAATGGCTCTATCCTTTGAGTCCCTGAAAATTGAAGGTGATCAAGCGCTCAAGGAAGCCTTTAACCGAGCCGTTTTCGGTGCTAAATCGGGTCGTTTTGAATTAAAAGATCTCGCCCAATACTTTCCAGAAATGGCGCAGCAATTTGCTGGTAAGGGAATATATGGTCAGGAGGCAGTTTCACAGATTATTGCCAGCTTGGAAGTTGGCCGTGAAGGCGCAGGAACGGAAGGTGAAGCAGCTACCAATATGAGGAACTGGCTAGCTTCAATGGGACGTGGTGATATTGCCAAAAGATACGCTGAAGCTGACGTCGATTATCAAACCTCAATGAGCAGATATGTTTCTTCGGGGTACTCACAATATGAAGCCTCAATCATGATCGCAGACCGCTTTATCAAGAGTAAAGGCGCTGATCTCATGAAAGAGTGGAAAAAAGCGGGAGCCAGAGGTGATGAAGATACACAGCGTATGCTCATGGAATCCTTCGGGCTATCCTCTATTTTCACCGACGTACAGACAGTCAACCATCTCTTGGCCATGCGGCAACGTTGGGGAGATTATCAGCGTATCAAAACAGGCATGGGGACTGATTCGGCACAAAAATCTGTTGATACCGACTTTGATAAACAGAACGATACCTTAGAAGCACAGTGGCGGCGTACTCAAATTGAATTTAATGATTCGGCTATTAGCATTGGTCAGTCGCTGCGTCCAGCATTAATACAGTTAGCCGAAACCTTTATTCCATTGATGGACAAGACCGGAAAATGGCTGGCCGCTAATCCTGAACTCATCAGCAATGTTGTCACGCTGGTCGGTGGGTTCTTGGCATTCAAAGCAGCTTCAATCGGTGTCAGATTAGGTCTTAATCTTTTACTTTCCCCTATAACTGATATCTGGAAAGGCGCAATGTTAATGCGCACACGGTGGTTACTGTTTCGAATGGCTATCGGTAGTGTTGGCAGATTCAGCGTCGTTGCAAACATCTTGGGAAAAATAGCCGGAGCAGCTCTCTGGTTGGGTAGAATCCTCGGTAGTGCTCTCTATAAGGGCTTAATGTTAGCTGGCAGAGCTATTTTGTGGATTGGACGCGCATTATTAATGAATCCTATCGGATTGATCATCACTGGTATTGCAGTGGCCGCTTATCTTATCTATCGCTATTGGAAGCCCATCAGTAATTTCTTTAAACGGCTTTGGGTCTTAGTAAAATTCGCTTTCCAAATGGGATGGCAGGGAATCAAAAATATTTGGTCTAACGTCAAAGGTTGGTTTACAGCTCGATGGAATGACATTACTAATGCGTTTGATGGCGGAATATTTGAGGTCAGTAAATTAATTTTAAATTGGTCGCCATTGGGATTGTTCTATAAAACATTCGCTGACGTTATGAAATGGTTTGGCATGGATATGCCCGATAATTTTACTGACTTTGGTAAAAATATCGTTAATGGATTGGTTAATGGTATTTCTAATATGCTGACCACGGCTAAGGGCACCATTAAAAACTTTGGTGGCAAAGTTTCTAGCTGGTTTAAAGAAGCGTTGGGTATTCAATCCCCCAGTCGAGTATTTATGGGATTTGGCGATAATATTGTGCAAGGTGCGGTTGTTGGTATTGATCGCACTATGCCGTTGGCTGCTCGTGCCACTCAGCGTCTGACTGAGGGAATGACCCCCGATGTCCCACAAATCTCACCTCCTGAGATAATGTTGGGCAATCCAATTAAACGAACAGGTTATAAAGATGCCAGCAACAGCAATAATGGTTTTTCTATCTCTTTCGCCCCGCAAATATACATTGGTGATAAACAACAAACGGCTATACCCGATATTAGTCAAGCCTTAAACCTGAGTATGCGTGAATTAGAAAAACTGCTGGAGCGTATTGTTATTCAGAGAGAACGCCGGAGGTACGGATAATGTTTGCTGTATTAGGTGATATTGAATTTGAGCTAATCACATATTGGGATGGTTTTGATGTAACGTTTGGTGTTGATTATGCCGAACATGCCCGAATTCAAGGTAAGCCCGGCTTGCAGTTCGTAGGTGAGAAACTGGATGAAATTCAAATTAGCTTGGTCTTTCATCAACATTATTGTGCACCGGATATTGAATTGAATCGGCTGCGTGAAGCAATGCGGAAACATCAAGCACTCGCGCTAATATTCGGAAATGGTGATTACCGTGGCTGGTTTGTTATTACTGATGTGACAGCCTCCAGTGAACAAACGGATTCAGTAGGTAATATATTTGCCCTCAATGCCTCGGTGACATTACGTGAATATATCGGTGATCCTAAAAAACCACTGAAACCGCCTGCCATTAAATCTCATGTCCCGAATACAAAGGCGTTGTCTAATGCAATACCGAAACCATCAGGTATGGCTAAAAAAGTCAGGGATGGAGTGAATTATGCCAAACAAGCACAATCAGCACTGCAAACGACGATCAGTGCGGTACGTATTGCACAGAAGATGAAAGACAACCCGGCCGTAGCGTTAACCCGCGTACCAGGTCTTCTTACCGGACTTAACAATATTGTTGGGCCATTAGGGAAAAGCTATCCGGCTTTTCAATCACTCGGTGACTCATTGCCAGATGCAATTCAATTGACCAGAGCAACGGGGCAAACAGTAACATTTGTTAACAATGCTCAATCGTCATTAAGCCGTGCAGATAACCGTAATATCTCAGCTGCATTAGATTCTGTATCAGCTCAACTTGAATCGGCAAGTTCAACATTTACATCAATATCACCCGCGCTCAGTAAGATGGCCGCGCAAATTACCACAAGGGCGCTTTGATCATGTTTCTTGAATACATTACAAAAGATGGCGATAGGTGGGATTTATTGGCTCACCATTATTATGGTGACCCTTTAGGTTACGCTCGCATAATCGCTGCTAATCCGCACGTTGCAGTTACACCTGTATTGCCATCTGGGATCGTATTGTTGATCCCCATCATTAACGCTGACGATGTAGTAATTGCAGAGGATACACCACCGTGGCTAAGATAATTGATATCAAGCAAACACCATCTATAACGGGTGTCTCAGAGGTTTTAAGTCCGACATTCACGTTACGATATTTGCAAAAAGATATCACAAATGACATCACTCCTTATGTCACTCGTGTCAGCTATACCGACAACATCAAAAACGAATCCGATGAAATAGAGGTAGAGTTGGATGATACTGATGGTCGCTGGCTAGATAAATGGTATCCGGGCAAAGGTGATACGTTGACATTGAAGTTGGGCTATTTCGGCGAACGGTTACTGAATTGTGGCTTATTCTATATTGATGAAATTGAAATCAGTATCCCTCCTTCTATTGTATCTGTTCGAGGTGTAGCAACGTCTATCAATACGGCATTGCGTACAAAATATAACCGTGGATTTGAGAATACAACTCTGGCAGCTATTGCTAACCGCATCGCTAAGAAACATCAGTTAAAGCTGATCGGCAGTATCGAAATCATCAAGATTGACAGGGTGACACAATATTCTGAAACCGATGTGGCGTTCTTGAAACGGCTGGCCGGTGAATATGGTTATGCCGTTAAGGTTGTCAGTGAACAGCTAATTTTCTCCCACTTAGCCACTTTGCGCTGCCAAGAACCCATAAAAAAATTACACCCTCGTGATGTTGCCCAATTTTCACTACGGGACACGATTAATAAAGTCTATAAAAAAGCCAAAGTGAAGCACCAAAAGGCTGATGATAAAAAGTTGATTGTCTATGAAGCTGATGGTGCGACCAGTACAAGTAGTCAGTCTAATTCAAGAAGCAAAAGTAGCGGTAAAGAAACCAGTGCAGATACCTTAAAAGTAAACAGCCGGGCTGCTAACAAGGATAGCGCTGAAATAAAGGCCACGTCAGCATTGGATTCATATAATGAGTACCAGCAGAACGGCTCACTTTCATTGATGGGAGCCCCTCAGTTAACCGCCGGAAATAAAATTGAGTTGATTGAATTTGGCAAGTTATCTGGACAATGGTTAATTACTTCAGCTCACCACTCTTTTGATCGTAATAGCGGATATATAACCGAACTTGAAGTTGCTCGTGGCCCTGTTACATCAAGCAAATCCAAGAAAGATAAAAAAGATAAGACTCAGAAATTGGTTGTATATAAGCCCGATGGTTCTTCCGACACGATCATCGAGGAGGAATCCAAATGAGCAGTGTAACTCGTCAAGTTGGTACGATTAGCGCCGTAGATCCTGCTACTGTTCGTGCCCGCGTGCGATTGCCTGAATGCGATAATATGCGTACTAACTGGCTGAATGTGTTGCAGCGCAATACCCAGAATAACAAAGAATATTGGTTGCCCGATGTTGGGGAACAGGTTGAAGTGCTATTGGATGCGAATGGTGAAGATGGTGTTATTTTAGGTGCTATCTATTCCAGTGTTGATCAACCGCCTGCTAATAATAAAAATATCCGTGGTGTAACTTATGCAGATGATGCAGCTTTTTACTATGATCGTACCTCACACACCCTGACTATTAATGGCGGCATTCAGCACATTAAGATCGCAGCGGGAGCCAATGTTGTTATTCAGACACAGCAGGCAACTATTGATGCGCCGGAAACAATCATAACCGGAAATATGTTAGTGAAAGGCCAATTAACCTATCAAAATGGGCTGTCGGGTTCTGGTGGTAATGGTACTACGAACATTCAGGGTAATGTCAGCGTCGATGGCAACATCCATGCAACAGGTAGCATCATGGATGAAGGCGGTAACTCGAATCATCATTCTCATGGGTTTCTTTAAACGTCTTTAATATTAGATATTCCTGCCGAGGACGATACTGTCCCCATGAATACGAACTCACACTCTGTTTTTTGGCAACCTGCTCTCCAGAACTCAGGCAAAATTGCCTGTGGGCTGGATGATATCGCCCAAGCAATACTCATTATTCTACGTACACCACGTGGCAGTGATCCACATCGACCAGAATTCGGCAGTAACTTGCACCTTTATATGGATTACCCAATAGACCGCGCGATTCCCCACGTTGTCAGGGAATCTGTTGATGCTATTACACGTTGGGAACCTCGTTGCCAGTTGCTCTCCGTGAAACCAACTGTCAATGGAGAGCATCTAACTCTGCGTGTGAATTGGACAGCAGTTGATGGCATTACACAATCTACGGAGTTGCTATGGCGCTGACAGAACCTGATTTTATCGAGCGTGATGTAGAGAAAATCACAACCGAAATGATCGCAAAATATGAAGCTGATGTAGGTAAGACTTTGTACCCAGCACAGGTAGAACGCCTGCTGATCAATTTATTTGCATATCGTGAAGCACTAACCAGAATGCAAGTTCAGGAAGCCGCCAAGCAGAATTTGGTCGAGTTTGCCCGTGCGCCCATTTTGGACTACTTAGGGGAATTGGTCGGAGTATATCGGCTACCCGCCCAACCAGCGCATACAATATTGCAATTTAGTGTTGATGAAGCATTAGAGCAAGATGTACTCATTCCAGTTGGAACTCGTGTTAATGCATCGGACAGTATTATTTTTGCTACTAATACAGATGCTGTTCTGAAAGCCGGCACACGGTTCGTTAATGTCACAGCTACTTGTACAGATACTGGATTATCAGGGAATAGCTGGCAACCAGCACAAATTAGTACATTGTTGGATGAAATCGACGACATTGACCTGCAAGTGACCAACACAATAGTGAGCAGTGGTGGTTCGGCAGAGGAAAGTGACGAGAGGCTACGTGTACGAATCAAAATGGCCCCTGAATCGTTTACTAATGCGGGCAGTCGTCAGGCTTATCGTTTTCATGCCATGCGTGCCCATCCCAATATTGTTGATGTCGCAGTCATGTCTCCCATTCCGGGCGTTGTTGAACTGTTTCCACTATTAGCTACGGGATTGCCTGATGAAAGCATTTTAACGCTGGTGAAAAGCTTTTGCTCTGATGAAAAAATCCGCCCGTTGACTGACACTGTATATGCAAAACCTCCCGTGAAGGTTGATTATACCATCAAGGCGAAACTGACCTTGTACAGTGGCGTTAATACACCTGGTATTCAATCGGCAGCAGAACAAGCCATACAAACATGGGTAGCTGAACGAGCAACAACGTTAGGAAAAGATATTGTTCCCAGTCAAATCATCTCAACATTGTCTGTTTCTGGCGTCTATCAAGTCGTTCTGGAGTCTCCCACGTTTCAGATTGTAGATGAAAATGAATGGGCGAACTGTATCGGTATCACTGTTGTGGTCACTGGAGTCGCTGATGGTTAAGTTACATCTACCACCTCCACTGGAAGCTGATATCAGTATGCGTGCATTAGGTCAGTTAGCCTCCCGTTTTGATGATATCGATTTAACCCAATTAATGGTTTATCTCATTGATACTGTCGATAGCAGCACGCTGCATTGGCTTGCAAATCAATTCTCCCTATTTGGTGATGGCTGGGAGCTTGTCGAATCAGACAATGCTCGCCGCACGTTAATCAAATCAGCCATAGAATTGCATCGGTATAAAGGTACACCTTGGTCAATTCGTGAAATTATTCGGCGCTTTGGGTTTGGTGAAGTTGATTTAATTGAAGGCACTGGTCAAATCAATTATGACGGACATGCCAACCATAACGGTAATTATGTTCATGGAGATTCAACATCCTGGGCAGTTTATCGCGTCATACTTCAGCAACCTGTCACTAATGATCAAGCCTCGTTACTGCGTACCACACTGGCAGCGTTTGCGCCTGCACGCTGCCACCTTACCAGCTTGGAATATCAGTTTGTATCAATTCGTTACAACAATACTGTCAGTTATGACGGTAGTTACAATTATGGGAGCAGTTAGAATGGCTAATTTGCCGGAAACCCCACAGTGGTCAGAGGGAGTGTATCAGATAGAAACCTCAGATCCCGTATTAGGCGGGCCTGATGGTATTTCCAATCGGCAGGCTAAACAGTTGGTCAACCGCACAAGTTATCTTAAACAGAAGCTAGAACAAAATGGGAATGAGCTGAAAGAGCACACCGAAGCGAAAGATCCGCATACTCAGTATGCACCGAAAGACAGTCCCATTTTCACAGGAACACCAACCGCCCCCACACCGGCTAAAAACGCTAATAATACTCAGATTGCAACAACAGCATTTGTGCAATCACTGACGAATACGGCGAATCAAAGTGCTGTAGCTGCAAATAACAACGCTAATAGCCGAGTACCATCCATTCGTAAAGTGAATGGAAAAGCGTTGTCATCTGATATTTCATTGAATGCCGGGGATGTGGGAAGTTATGCTAAATCTGAGAGCGATAATACTTTCTTGCGTATTTCTAGCGATAAAACTGCAACCGTTGGTAGTTTATTGATTGATAGTAAAACTTCTTTTCCTAAATTGCGTTTCAAATCGAAAGATGGATATATATTGGGAATTAACGGTTCTGAAGGGAAATTATTGCACATCTATTCTGACGATCCCAAGAGTCAGCGGCGTTACAATATATTAACGCCTGAGAGAAGTGGTATTCTTGCATTACAAAATGTAGCCATAAAATCCGAAAATGGCTGGTGGCAATGTGGAGATATATTATTTTGGGGGGTATAAATGGTTTATTTCTCCAGAAAAGAAGGCGCTTTTTATAGTGAAGCTCATGAAGAATGTATTGAAATAACAGCAGAAAAACACAATGAATTACTTGACGGTCAATCACGCGGCTTTGCTATCGTCAGTGATAAAGAGGGTTATCCAATTCTTACAAAACAAGCACCGACTGTTTATCACAAATGGGATAATGAAAAGTGGATAATATCAGAAAGCGGTGTGATAAAACTTAGGCAGGAACAGCAGCAACAAGCAGAACATAAGAAACAGCAAATTATGTTCACTGTAAGTAAACAGATAGCTCCGTTACAAGATGCTGTAGATTTGGGGATGGCGAGTGATGAGGAAAATTCTCGGTTGACCGCTTTGAAAAAATATAGGGTATTGCTAAGCCGTGTTGATGCTAGCTTAGCACCAGATATTTATTGGCCCGAAAAACCCAGAATTACGGAATAAGGGATCAATGGTCCTATTCTTATTTCTGATACGGTAACCAATTCCGTACAGTTACAGACTATATCGGGGATGATTCCAAAGCAGTATAAGATGTACGTGGATGGCATCCACTTGTAGATCATGAGATTATAAGTGGATGTGATTAGCATAATGAGCGTTTAGGCTATTTCAGAGTTAAAGGTTGCGTAACTGAGTTTCTTTATTGGCTTTCTGATACAGAGTAAACAACATCGGCAATAGTGAGCTGATAGCAGCTAGACAATGGCCTAACTGACAAAGACTTTCTGGGGTGAATTCTACCACGTCATTAGCGGCAAAAGTAACAAGAGTATCTCCCAGAAAATGTAACCCATGACAGAGCCCAGCACTGCTAGCTTCGCAGGCTTCTTCCAGTAGTTCAATATCTTGTTCACTCATATCCGCCGTATCCAGTACTGAAACAACATTCGCCATGTCGGAATAGAAGATATCACAGTAATTCTCAATGTCCGCAGTATTCTTAGTATTAAGCATGGTTCAGTTCCTCCAGTGGTTTGCATGAGGCAAATACCAAAGGAAAGCCTGCGAGCAGAGTACAAGCTTCTATTTCCGTGGTAGCTAACATTGAAATCATGCGTAATGGGAGAAGTTTGATTATCAGTCGGTTAGAACAGACGTTAATAAATATATAGGGCTTTGAATGCGCGCGTATGTTACTATTAGCGTTAGCCATAGCATTAGCTCCAATAATGTTGTGGTCAGAAGCCCGGTTAGTGGTGAGACACTACCGGGCTCCGTTGTTTTTGAAACCCTTTGAATATACACTGGTGTATACAGTAACATTAAATCATGGGGTATATACCTTGTCAATGCCAAATAAAAGATCTCCTCAATTTCCGATGAGATTAACAGAGGAATTTCGTCTCCAGCTTGAAGCGGAAATGAAGAAAGATGGTGATACGTCTTTAGCAACATGGATAAAACGAATTTTGCGTAAAGAGCTGCTGGCACGTGGTATTGAACCGAAAGGTTGAATCATTTTGAAATACCAAGAGGCACCCATTCTAAGTGCCTCTTATTTTAAATTGTCCTAATGACTTTAATATACGTGTCTTAACCTATCGTAATCTGAACAGGTTTCCCTATATGGGTTAACATATTAACCAATGCGTCAATGGTGAATTTATTTACTTTTTGATTCACAACATCAGATACTCTTGGACTAGAAATGTGCAACACTATTGCTACCTCAGTTTGTTTTATTTTTTTATCTACAATCCATAAGGTAATTTCTCCTATTAATCGTTCTTTGATTTGCAGTGTGTTTTCTATTTCTCGTAAAGAGATTGCATGAAGTTGCTGAGCCTCTTGCTCAGTAAAACCTGATTCAGAAAATATATTATGTCCGGCTGGAGTTGCCCTACGAATTTCAGTGTCAATTTTAGTGGTCATTTGATATTTCTCCGTTGCTGGATAACTGCGTTGTATCGCACTTTAGCGATATCCTTGTCCTGCTTATTCGTTTGTTGAGTTTTCTTCTGAAAACTATGTAATACGTAAATAGCTTCATCAAATTTAGCAACATACATAATGCGATAAATACCTGTACTGTCTCTTAGCCGTATTTCTTTTACGCCAGAACCGATGTCAGCAAAGGGTTTCCAGTCTTCAGGATCTATTCCATGCTGTATTCTGTGAAGCTGATAGCTTGCGTCTTTACGTGTGTCTATAGGAAAGGCTAACAAGTCTTCATAAGAAGAACCAATCCAGGCAATTTCTTTCTCTGTACCGCTCCTAATTTTCGTCATAGTTTTCCTTCCTTATTTAATTGTATGCAATGCTGAAATCATGTGTAATAGGCGAAGTTCGATTATCAATCGATAAGAAAGGTACGTTATAAATGTATAGCGTTTTGAATGCGTGCGTATGTTACTATTAGCGTTAGTCATAGCATTAGCTCCAATAATGTTGTGGTTAGAAACCCGATTAGTGGTGAGACACTACCAAGCTCCGTTGTTTTTGAAACTCTTTGAATATACACTGGTATATACAATAGCATTAAATCATAGGGTATATACCTTGTCAATACAAAATAAAAGATCTCCTCAATTTCCTATGAGGTTAACAGAGGAATTTCGTCTCCAGCTTGAAGCAGAAATGAAGAAAGATGGTGATACATCTTTAGCAACATGGATAAAACGAATTTTGCGCAAAGAGCTGCTGGCACGTGGTATTGAACCGAAAGGTTGAATCGTTTTGAAATACCAAGAGGCACCTATTCTAAGTGCCTCCTATTTTAAATTGTTAATATATGTGCCTTAACCTACCGTAATCTTAACCGGTTTCCCTATACAGATTAACATATTAACCAATGCGTCAATGGTGAATTTATTTACTTTTTTATTCACAACATCAGATACTCTTGGACGAGAAATGTGTAATACCTCTGCTACTTCAGCTTGTTTCATTTTTTCATCCACAATCCATAAAGTAATTTCTTCCATTAACCGTTCTTTAATTTGCAGTGTATTTTCTATTTCTTGTAAAGAGGTTGTATGAAGTTGCTGAGCTTCTTGCTCAGTAAAACCTAATTCAGAAAATATATTACGTCCGGCTGGAGTTACCCTACGAATTTCAGTGTCAATTTTAGTGGTCATTTGATATTTCCCCGATGCTGGATAACTGCGTTGTATCGCACTTTAGCGATATCCTTGTCCTGTTTATTCGTTTGTTAAGTTTTCTTCTAAAAACTATGTAATACGTAAAATAGCTTCATCAAATTTAACAACATACATAATGCGATAAATACCTGTATTGTCTCTTAGCCGCATTTCTTTTGCACCAGAACCGATACCAAAAAAGGGTTTCCAGTCTTCAGGATCTATTCCATGCTGTATTCTATGAAACTGATAGCCTGCGTCTTTACGTGCGATCGTAAGGAAAGGCTAACAAATCTCCACAAAAAGGGCCAATACAGACAATTTCTTTCTCTAGTACCGCTCCTGATTTTTATTATAGCTTCCTTCCTCATTTGATTGTATAAAATTTTATACCACTGCGCGCAAAATTGCAAATGAAGAATTAAAGGAATTTGAAGCATAACGAGGAGAAAATGTACGATAAGTATGTTTTAGGCCACTGACAAGCAAAAACCGCGTGTCCAAAGCAAAGGCGATCCAATCCAAGCATTGCAAGAGTGCTCAACCAAATACTGGCGAATGAAGAGCTCAAAGTTATTACTAATCCACAGTTTCTGACATGGAGAAGCTTGGGCGCGATTTGAGACTGTCCTCCCTAAAACATTATGTTGAGGCAACGGGTAGTAAGTTATGTCTCGATATCGAGTTGCCCTACAGGCTTGTACTACAGATTCAAAGGAAAAATGGGTAAACTAGGTAAACTACAATCATATCTATGACGGTTAGTTATGTAATAACTTTTCAATAGATGAAACGCAATTACCGTTTCATTTATTGCGCGAATGAGGAAAATTTATTGCGCGCGGCATCACTATAGGTGGCAACGTAGTTGCCGGCAACGGTGATAATAAGGTTAATGTGACGGGACGGTCGTCCGATATCACGTTAGGTAATGGTAACAACGTCATTGTTGGCAAGGTCGAAAGCCTAACAGTCGGGCATGGCAACAACATCATTAAAGAGTCGGGAACCTTCACGAAAGTGAAAGTAGGGGATGGTAATAACCATATCATGGTCAGCGGTGATATGCCGACGGTAGAAGTCGGGCATGGGGTCAACGACTTGGAATTTAGTGGCGAGCTGGGGAACTTGGTGTTCGGAAAGGATATCAGCCCTGATCGTCTGTGGTTCCAGCATGAAGGACAGGATCTGCAAATTTCGGTCATTGGCAGCAAGCAGGAGGTAACACTGCATAATTGGTATGCCAGTCCCTCCTAACGACCAGGTGACATCATGGCCGGTGACGGTCATCGGTTAATAGATAGTGATGTCGAACACCTTGTCCAGGCTATGGCTGCATTCGCGCCGCCAGCGCCTGCGACCACAATGTTCGGCGATGTCGAGCAACAGCGGCTGCAACCTGTGCTGGCTGCCAACTGGCACTGATCGGTCACAAGACCCGCGATGGTTATCGCGGGTTTTCATAACCACAAAGTTGCTTTTTCGACAAAGTCACTCTCTGATCCAGTCTGACTGATGTTCCAACTGTTGTATAAAAACTCTGGCGCCCTGAATCAGTAATGTAAGTCGCTTTTTATTGCTCTATTGTTAATTCCATTCTTATTTTGTGTTAATAAGATATTTATTGTTTGCTTGTAATATTACATTTTTATCATATTTAATGTAATAAAATTACATGGCATGGAAAAATAGAGTGATGATAACCGCTTATAAGTGGTCGGATAAGTAGTAAATTTTCATTTTTTGCGGTAAAATTTTAAACAATTTACAGATGGATTATTTTGGGGATTCTGCGGAACGGCGGGATCTTTTTTAGGAGGGTCTAATATGTCTGCATATCGTAAATATCCTCGGCACCAGATTCTTTTACGTCGTATTGGGGCTGTAACTGTAGGTGTGTTGGCGCTACCTGTTATGTTGTTTCGTTGTGATCGTGCCCGTTTTTACAGTTATTTGTACCGTGTATGGGTAAAAACCAGCGATAAGCCTGTATGGTTAGCGCAATCCGAGCTGGTTGCTCAAGTCAGAAATAACTGATATTTGGGCGGGGGATCTGGTTTTCCTCTGTTGATAGATAGTTAAATAGTTAAACGCCTTGCCTGTTTATTCTGGCAAGGCGTTTTGCTTTATCTAGAATCGGAAAAATCATGAAGCTCAATTGCTATGGCCGGTGTAGATGGGTATGTTACTCCCACACAACCAAATACAGGACGAATATGATGCTTAATATTGAGCTGGAAAATGTGATTAACCAAGAGCTGAATGTTGGCGAGTTCCAGGATTATGCGCCCAATGGTTTACAAGTTGAAGGGCGTATTCAGATTCAGCGGGTCGTTACTGGTGTTACCGCTTGTCAGGCGTTATTGGATGAAGCGGTTCGCCATCAGGCTGATGCGATTATCGTTCATCATGGTTATTTTTGGAAAAATGAACCGGCGGTGATTCGTGGCATGAAACATCGTCGTCTGAAGACGTTGCTCTGCAATGATATTAATTTATATGGCTACCATTTGCCGCTGGATGCCCATTCATCACTGGGAAATAACGCGCAACTGGCCCAGAAGATTGGGGCGAAAGTTGTCGGGCTGATTGAGCCATTCGTGCCGTATGGGGAATTTGATCAACCAATAACGCCGGTTGAGTTAGCTTCACGCATTGAACAGGCGCTGGGCCGTAAGGCATTGCATGTGGGTGATAATGCACCCGCAGAGATTGGCACTCTTGCCTGGTGCACCGGCGGTGGGCAGAACTTTATTCAACTGGCGGCTGAATCTGGTGTTGATGCGTTTATTACCGGTGAAGTTTCAGAGCAGACTGTTCATATCGCCCGCGAAATGGGGCTGCATTTTTATGCGGCGGGTCATCATGCCACTGAGCGTTATGGTGTTAAGGCGCTGGGTGAGTGGTTGGCTGATAATTATGGGTTGGATGTGACTTTTATTGATATCCCCAATCCGGCTTGAGCAAATTTTTTTGACACGGTAATAAACGAAGCCCACCAGAGTGGGCTTCAAAGCTTTTGACAAACTTTTCATATTTTCATAATTAACGTTGTTCTATCCGCTTTATAGAATTGTGAATTTTGATCCTGATGATCCGGCTACACACGCAAGCGGTGGCTACGTTTGATAATTTAGAGAGCAAGATAGCGTTTATCTGCTCTTGAAAAACGAGCATACACAAGGAAGATGGCGAGATCAATTTTTACGGTGATTTCAGTTGTGCGGGTATAACCTTAATTTGCACCAGATTATTTCCTCAATTAAATGAAAGCCCTAACCATTAAGTTAGAGCTTTGCCCTTAATCGTAATCGGATTTTGTTATTATTTTTTCAACTGGCTTTGGAAATCACGTTGAGTGTAGCCAGTGTAGAGTTGACGAGGGCGGGCGATTTTCACACCGTCATCATGCATTTCGTTCCAGTGAGCTATCCAGCCGATGGTACGGGCAATGGCAAAAATAACAGTGAACATGGTGGATGGAATACCCATGGCTTTCAGAATAATGCCTGAGTAAAAATCCACGTTTGGATACAGTTTCTTCTCAATAAAATACGGGTCGTGCAGAGCAATACGTTCAAGCTCCATCGCAACTTCCAGCAGACTGTCATTCAAGCCGAGTTCATCCAGCACTTCATGGCAGGTTTCACGCATGACTGTTGCGCGAGGATCATAGTTTTTGTAAACACGATGACCAAATCCCATCAGACGGAAAGCGTCGTTCTTGTCTTTGGCCCGTTCAATAAATTCAGGAATATGTTCAACCGACTGAATTTCTTCCAGCATACGCAGACAAGCTTCGTTTGCGCCGCCATGCGCAGGTCCCCAGAGAGAAGCGATACCCGCCGCAATGCAGGCAAATGGGTTAGCTCCGGAAGAACCTGCGGTACGCACTGTTGAGGTAGAGGCGTTCTGTTCGTGGTCGGCATGCAGGATCAGGATGCGATCCATGGCACGTTCCAGCACTGGGTTCACTTTATATTCTTCGCATGGTGTGGAGAACATCATATGCAGGAAGTTACCGGCATAAGAGAGATCATTGCGTGGATAAACGAACGGTTGACCAATAGAATATTTGTAGCACATTGCAGCCACTGTCGGCATTTTGGACAGCAGGCGGTACGCAGTAATGTCACGATGACGTGGGTTATTCACATCCAAGGCATCGTGATAGAAGGCCGCCAGAGCACCGGTGACACCACACAGTACTGCCATTGGATGAGAATCACGGCGGAAGCCGTTGAACAGACGATGGATCTGTTCATGGATCATGGTATGGCGGGTAACGGTTTTTTTGAATTTCTCAAACTGTTCTTGTGTTGGTGTTTCGCCATAAAGCAGGATATAGCAAACTTCCAGATACGTGGATTTTGTCGCCAGTTGGTCGATAGGGAAACCACGGTGAAGCAATACGCCTTCATTACCATCAATGTAAGTGATCTTGGATTCGCAAGATGCTGTGGAAGTAAAACCAGGGTCGTAGGTATAAAAACCTTTGGAGCCAAGAGTTCGAACGTCGATGACTTGAGACCCAAGGGTCGGTGTCAGCACGTCCAATTCAATAGCAACTGTACCATTTGGGGTTAGAGTTGCTTTGTTATCTGCCATTACAGTCTCCTTAGCGCTTTCATTTTTATAACTCTTAACAACCACGGCGGAAAGATACAGTATTGAGTCTCTATCTCATCAGGCATGAGGCTATTTTATTGACCATTCTTGGTGGTCAAAAACGGGCACTGGAGAGTGTTCTGACAAAAGCGATCACTTTTGAACGCACTTTGGTATGGCCCGCGCCAGTGAGCGATTTGTGAGTGAATCGCTTTTTACAGACTGCGTGCATATTCCGGTTTCTGCGCGCGATCTGTGCCCTCAATTTATTGACAAGAATAGCCTACACCCATAATGCCCAGTGGAATAGGTTCTTATACTGTGCTTCCTGGCACTGTACTACCGGAGAAAATTTGAAATCAGGCCAATATCACATTTAAGGCTGAAATCTCCCCCCGGACGACAATGGTTTTCAGATTGTTAGCGAGTTTTTGAGTGTTATGTTTTATGCATGACTACAAAAAAGATTATGATTTGTGTGGACTACACAGTTACATAACTTTAGCTTTTAGTGAAGTCTTTCCTCTTATCGGAAATCAATCTCAAAAGCATTTTCAACCATATATGTAAGATAAATGTTTAAAGTTTGTCAAACAAGATAATTAATTTTGTGCAATATGTTTGAATCGTGATCTTAATCACTGTTCAGTGGAAATGTAGCTAATCATATTGTGTTGGAATTGTAATAATAATGTGAAGCACATATACTGCCGCCAGGTCTCCGGATTACCCTGCTGTAGGAGCACCCAGCGTAACTAAACCACAACATTTTTTAACATGAAGGATCTCTCATCTTGATTAAATGTTGTGTCTTTGTATCCCCTTATCGCTGTTTGATTTCCGCCCAGGTCCGGAGGAAGGAAAATAATAAAAGAGCTGTGTGGGCAAAATTGTGAAAAAACAAAGACCTGTCAACCTTGATTTGCAGACGATACACTTTCCAGTCTCTGCAATAGTCTCGATCTTGCACCGTGTTTCTGGCGTCATTACTTTCATCGCAGTAGGAATTCTCCTCTGGTTGTTAGGGATGTCTCTCTCCTCGCAAGAAGGGTTTCAGCAAGCTGCCGATATTATGACGGGATTTTTCGCTAAGTTTATCGTGTGGGGCATTCTGACCGCACTGGCTTACCATATCTGTGGTGGTATCCGTCATATGCTGATGGATTTCGGCTACTTGGAAGAAAGCTTAGCGGTCGGTAGTCTCTCTGCCAAAGTGGCAATCGGGATTGCTGTGATTCTGTCGATTCTGGCTGGAGTATTGGTATGGTGAGTAACGCTTCTGCATTGGGTCGCACGGGGATCCATGATTGGTTATTATTGCGCGCGTCCGCAATCATTATCGTTTTATATGTTCTCTATATGTTGGGTTTTGTTGCGATAACGTCGGACATTACTTATGAAGTTTGGCGGGGTTTCTTCGCCTCATCCATCACTAAAGTCTTCACCGTGTTGGCACTGTTTTCCATCTTGGTTCACGCCTGGATTGGTATGTGGCAAGTACTGACTGACTATGTAAAGCCGCTGGCATTGCGCTTGGTGTTGCAATTGGCGATTATCGTTGCACTGATGGCTTACTTGATTTACGGAACAATTGTGGTGTGGGGTGTATAGATGAAACTGCCAGTAAGAGAGTTTGACGCGGTCGTTATTGGCGCGGGTGGTGCAGGTATGCGCGCCGCGCTGCAAATTTCACAGATGGGATTATCCTGTGCTTTGATTTCCAAAGTATTCCCAACCCGTTCTCATACTGTATCCGCGCAGGGGGGGATCACCGTTGCACTGGGCAACTCCCATGAAGATAACTGGGAGTGGCATATGTATGACACGGTAAAAGGTTCCGACTATATCGGTGACCAGGATGCGATTGAGTACATGTGTAAGACTGGCCCGGAAGCCATTCTGGAGCTGGAACACATGGGGTTGCCATTCTCTCGCTTGGATGACGGCCGTGTTTATCAGCGCCCATTCGGTGGTCAGTCAAAAAACTTTGGTGGTGAACAGGCTGCACGTACAGCCGCTGCGGCAGACCGTACCGGTCATGCATTGTTGCACACCCTGTATCAGCAGAACTTAAAAAATCACACCACTATTTTTTCTGAATGGTATTCGTTGGACCTGGTTAAAAACCAGGATGGTAGCATTGTGGGTTGTACGGCTGTCTCGATTGAAAGCGGTGAAGTTGTTTATTTCAAAGCGAAAGCGACAATTCTGGCAACCGGTGGTGCAGGCCGTATTTATCAATCGACAACCAATGCTCACATTAATACCGGTGATGGCGTCGGTATGGCACTGCGTGCCGGTGTACCTGTGCAGGATATGGAAATGTGGCAATTCCACCCAACTGGTATTGCGGGTGCGGGTGTTCTGGTAACCGAAGGTTGCCGTGGTGAAGGCGGTTATTTGCTGAATAAAGATGGTGAGCGCTTTATGGAGCGTTATGCGCCAAATGCCAAAGATCTGGCTGGTCGTGATGTGGTGGCTCGTTCCATCATGATCGAAATCCGCGAAGGCCGTGGCTGTGATGGTCCTTGGGGGCCTCATGCTAAACTGAAACTGGATCATTTGGGTAAAGAGGTGCTGGAATCCCGTCTGCCGGGCATTCTTGAGCTGTCCCGTACTTTTGCCCACGTTGACCCGGTAAAAGAACCGATTCCGGTGATTCCAACCTGCCACTATATGATGGGCGGTATCCCAACGAAAGTGACCGGTCAGGCACTGGCTGTGAACGAGAAAGGTGAAGATGTGGTTATTCCGGGCCTGTTCGCGGTTGGTGAAATTGCCTGCGTATCGGTTCACGGTGCAAACCGTCTGGGGGGTAACTCTCTGCTGGATTTGGTGGTGTTTGGCCGTTCTGCCGGTTTACATCTGAAAGAGTCACTGATGGAGCAGGGTACCTGCCGCGAAGCCAGTGAATCTGATATTGAGCAATCACTGCAACGTCTGAACCGTTGGAACAGCACCCGTACTGGCGAAGATCCGGTGGAAATTCGTAAAGATTTGCAGGCGTGTATGCAGAATAACTTCTCGGTATTCCGTGAAGGTGATGCAATGGCGAAGGGCTTGGAAGAGCTGAAAGTTATCCGTGAACGGCTGAAAAGTGCGCGTTTGGATGATACTTCCTCAGAGTTCAACACCCAGAGAATTGAGTGTCTGGAGCTTGATAACCTGATGGAGACGGCGTTTTCTACGGCGGTTGCCGCTAACTTCCGTACTGAAAGCCGTGGTGCTCATAGCCGTTTCGACTATCCTGATCGTGATGATGCGAACTGGTTATGCCATACCCTCTATCTGCCGCAAACTGAGACCATGACGCGTCGTGATGTCAACATGCAGCCAAAACTGCGTGAAGCATTTCCGCCGAAAGCGCGTACTTACTAATGAGTTGCTGATGATCCAGTTGCGAAGGAATAGATTATGAAACTTGAATTTTCGATTTATCGTTACAACCCGGATGTTGACAGCGCGCCTCGTATGCAGGATTACACGCTGGCAGTAAAGGATGGGCGTGACATGATGTTGCTGGATGCGCTAATCCAGCTTAAAGAGCAGGATCCAACACTCTCTTTCCGTCGTTCTTGCCGTGAAGGGGTTTGTGGTTCTGACGGCCTCAACATGAATGGTAAAAATGGTCTGGCCTGTATTACACCGGTTTCGGCTTTACAGCGTGGCAGCAAGAAGATTGTGATCCGTCCGTTGCCGGGTTTGCCGGTTATCCGTGATCTGGTTGTAGATATGGGGCAATTCTATGCGCAATATGAGAAGATTCGCCCATATTTGCTGAATGACGGTAAAAACCCGCCGGCGCGTGAGCATTTACAGTCACCGGCACAAAGGGAAAAACTGGATGGCTTGTACGAATGTATTCTGTGTGCATGTTGTTCAACTTCTTGCCCGTCATTTTGGTGGAATCCAGATAAATTTATCGGACCTGCGGGGTTGCTGGCAGCATATCGCTTCCTGATCGACAGTCGTGATACTGAAACCGATTCACGGTTAGATAAGCTGAATGATGCTTTCAGTGTTTTCCGCTGCCATAGCATCATGAATTGTGTCAGTGTGTGCCCTAAAGGGTTGAATCCAACAAAAGCCATTGGTCATATTAAGTCTATGTTGTTAAAACATAGCGCGTAATTGGCTTGCCCTCCGCGTAGTTTTATCTGCGGAGGGCACAAAGAATTGAGAATGATGAGTTGCCAACTGCTAATGATGACAAAAGCTTTGAGGCAAGGAACCTTTAAAAACCATTAAATGGTTTTTAAAGGTTCCTTGAAGGGTTCCGAAACCCAAAAGAGAACATGCATAAAGCACGTCCAAATGAACCTTTTATCGACACCGCATTTAAGCGGTGATAGTTAACCACGGCGAAAACTAAAGCTTTTAAAGCTTAAGGGATCACAATGCAGAACGGCGCAATGAAAGACTGGCTGGATTCGAGCTTCCTGGCTGGTTCAAACCAGTCTTACATAGAGCAAGTCTATGAAGACTATATAACCGATCCAAACTCCGTTGATGCAAGTTGGAAAGAAATTTTCCAACAATTGCCGAATGCGGGATTAAGCGGTGAACAACTCCACTCGCAGACGCGTGATTACTTCCGCCGCCTTGCGAAAGATACTACGCGTTATCACTCTTCTGTCAGTGATCCGGCAATGGATGCAAAACAAGTTAAGGTTTTGCAACTCATCAACGCATTCCGTTTCCGCGGCCATCAAAATGCGAATCTTGATCCGTTGGGATTATGGAAACAGGATAGTGTTCCTGATTTAGATCCTGCATTCCATAATCTGACGGAAGCTGATTTTGCAGAGACATTTAATGTCGGTTCTTTTGCTCTCGGCAAAGAAACGATGAAATTGGCGGATTTGTATGAAGCACTGAAACGCACTTATTGCGGTTCTATTGGCGCTGAATACATGCACATCACGAATACGGAAGAAAAACGTTGGATCCAGCAGCGTCTGGAATCTGTTACCGTCAGCTCTCAGTTCAGCGCAGAAGAAAAACAGCGTTTTCTGGCGGAACTGACGGCGGCTGAGGGTTTGGAACGTTATTTGGGTGCGAAGTTTCCGGGAGCGAAACGTTTTTCTCTTGAAGGTGGTGATGCACTGATCCCCATGTTGAAAGATCTTATTCGTCATGCGGGTAAGCACGATACACGGGAAGTTGTGATGGGGATGGCTCATCGTGGTCGCCTCAACGTTCTGGTTAATATATTAGGTAAAAAACCGGCTGATCTGTTCGATGAGTTTGCCGGGAAGCATAAAGAGCACCTTGGTACCGGCGACGTGAAATACCATCAGGGTTTCTCGTCTGATTTTGCCACCGAGGGCGCTAAGGTTCATTTGGCATTGGCATTTAACCCATCTCACCTTGAGATTGTCAGCCCTGTGGTTATTGGTTCAGTACGCGCCCGCCGTGATCGTCTGGATGAAGGTCGCAGTAATATGGTATTGCCAATCACTATCCACGGGGATGCTGCCGTCACCGGTCAGGGCGTTGTGCAGGAAACCCTGAACATGTCTCAGGCCCGTGGTTATGAAGTGGGTGGTACGATTCGTATTGTTATCAACAACCAGATTGGTTTCACAACGTCTAATCCGAAGGATGCTCGTTCAACACAATACTGTACCGATATCATCAAAATGGTACAGACGCCGATTTTTCACGTTAATGCAGACGATCCAGAAGCGGTGGCATTCGTTACCCGTCTGGCTCTGGATTTCCGTAATGCCTTTAAACGTGACGTGATGCTCGATCTGGTATGTTACCGCCGTCATGGTCATAACGAAGCTGATGAGCCAAGTGCGACTCAGCCAATGATGTATCAGAAAATTAAGAAACACCCAACGCCACGCAAAATCTACGCTGACAAGCTGGTTGCTGAGAAGTTGATATCAGTCGATGATGTGACTGAAATGGTTAATCTGTATCGTGATGCTCTTGACCGTGGTGACTGTGTCGTTGAAGAGTGGCGCTCAATGGGGCTGCACTCATTTACATGGGAACCTTATCTTAATCACGATTGGGATGAAGAATATCCATATAAAGTCGATATTAAGCGTTTGCAGGAGCTGGGTAGACGTATCAGCTTTGTCCCGGAAGAAGTGGAAATGCACTCCCGCGTAGCGAAAATTTATAATGACCGTGCAGAGATGGCTAACGGTGATAAATTGTTCGATTGGGGTGGGGCAGAAACTTTAGCCTATGCGACTTTAGTTGATGAAGGTGTTCCGGTGCGTTTGTCTGGTGAGGATGCGGGCCGTGGTACTTTCTTCCATCGTCATGCTGTTATACATAATCAGGCTAATGGTTCTGTTTATGTGCCTCTGGCGAACGTTCATAACGGTCAGGGAGTGTTCAATGTATGGGATTCGGTTCTGTCTGAAGAAGCTGTTCTGGCGTTTGAGTATGGCTATGCGACAACGGAGCCCCGCGCTTTAACAATCTGGGAAGCGCAGTTTGGTGATTTCGCTAACGGAGCACAGGTTGTTATTGACCAATTCATCAGCTCCGGTGAGCAGAAATGGGGCCGTATGTGTGGCCTGGTTATGCTGTTACCGCATGGTTATGAAGGTCAGGGGCCTGAACACTCTTCGGCCCGCTTGGAACGTTATCTGCAACTCTGTGCAGAACAGAACATGCAGGTTTGCGTACCATCAACGCCGGCTCAGGTTTACCACATGCTTCGCCGTCAGGCTCTGCGTGGTATGCGTCGTCCATTGATTGTTATGTCACCGAAGTCACTGTTGCGTCATCCATTAGCGATTTCCAGCCTGGATGAACTGGCTAACGGTAAATTCCAGACAGTTATCGGTGAAGCTGATGCGCTGGATCCTAAAGGTGTTAAACGGGTTGTACTCTGTTCAGGTAAAGTTTACTACGACCTGTTGGAGCAACGCCGTAAGAAAGAACAAACTAATGTTGCTATCGTGCGTGTTGAACAACTGTATCCGTTCCCTCATCAGGATGTTCAATCAGCATTGGAGCAGTATGCTCATGTACACGATTTTGTCTGGTGCCAGGAAGAGCCGTTAAACCAAGGGGCCTGGTATTGCAGTCAGCATAACTTCCGTGAAGTGATCCCGTTCGGGGCTTCTTTACGTTATGCAGGTCGTCCTGCGTCTGCTTCCCCGGCAGTTGGATATACGTCAGTTCACCAGCAGCAGCAGCAAGAGCTGGTTAATGACGCACTGAACGTTGAATAAATAAGGATAGAAAATGAGTAGCGTAGATATTCTGGTTCCTGTTTTGCCCGAGTCTGTTGCTGATGCCACTGTTGCAGTCTGGCACAAAAAAGAGGGTGACCGTGTTGAACGTGATGAAGTGCTGGTTGAAATCGAAACGGATAAAGTGGTACTGGAAGTGCCTGCCAGTGAAGCCGGTATTTTAGAAGCCATTTTGGAAGTGAAAGATGCAACCGTTCTGTCCAGTCAGCTTCTTGGTCGTATCCGTTTGGGCGATAGCACGGGTAAGCTGACAGAAGTAAAAGAAAAAACGGAAGCAACTTTGGCTAAACGCCAGACTGCGGGTTTGGAAGACGAGAGCAACGACGCACTCAGCCCGGCGGTTCGCCGTTTGATTGCAGAGCATGATCTTGATGCCAAAGCGATTAAAGGCAGTGGTGTTGGTGGGCGTATTGTCCGAGAAGACGTGGAAAAATACATGGCTGATAACGAAAAAGCGGGTAACAAGCCAGTAGAAGCCTCGGTGTCTGTTCAGGATTCTCTGTTGCCGCACCGTAGCGAAAAGCGTGTTCCAATGACTCGCCTGCGTAAGCGTGTGGCTGAACGTCTACTGGAAGCGAAAAACAACACTGCGATGTTGACGACGTTTAACGAAGTTAACATGAAGCCGATTCAGGAAATGCGTAAGCTGTACGGTGAAGCGTTTGAAAAACGCCACGGTGTGCGTCTGGGCTTTATGTCTTTCTATGTGAAAGCCGTGGTTGAAGCACTGAAACGCTATCCGGAAGTGAATGCTTCTATTGATGGCACTGATGTGGTTTACCACAACTATTTCGATATCAGTATTGCGGTATCTACACCGCGTGGTCTGGTAACGCCGGTACTGCGTGATGCGGATGCATTGAGCATGGCTGAACTCGAAAAACGGATTAAAGAGCTGGCTATCAAAGGCCGTGACGGTAAATTGACCGTCGAAGAGCTGACCGGTGGTAATTTCACGATTACCAATGGTGGTGTATTCGGTTCTTTAATGTCTACGCCGATCATTAACCCGCCACAGAGCGCGATTCTTGGTATGCATGCCATTAAAGATCGTCCGATGGCGGTCAATGGTCAGGTAGAGATCCTTCCGATGATGTATCTGGCGTTGTCTTATGACCACCGTCTGATCGATGGACGCGAGTCTGTAGGCTTCCTAGTGACCATCAAAGAAATGTTAGAAGATCCTGCACGTTTGCTGCTGGACGTATAGCAACATAATAAGGGCAGATACGCGCTAATATCTGCCCGGTCTGAAGTAAACAAATGTACATGCACAGCCAGTCTTTGGACTGGCTATATCCAGAGCAACAAAAAATTAAGAGAGCAATTGCTCTTCTCAGACTAGATTATGGATAGAACATCATGAATTTACATGAGTATCAGGCAAAACAGCTTTTTGCACGGTATGGTTTACCCGCTCCGGCTGGTTATGCCTGCACTACACCGCGTGAAGCAGAAGAAGCGGCATCTAAAATTGGTGCTGGCCCTTGGGTGGTTAAGTGCCAGGTTCACGCTGGTGGCCGCGGTAAAGCGGGCGGCGTGAAATTGGTTAACAGTAAAGAAGAAATTCGCGCTTTCGCTGAACAATGGCTGGGCAAACGTCTGGTCACTTACCAAACAGATGCGCAAGGGCAGCCTGTTCACCAGATTTTGGTCGAAGGGGCAACTGATATTGCGAAGGAGCTGTATCTCGGTGCTGTGGTTGATCGTGGTACGCGTCGTGTAGTGTTCATGGCCTCTACTGAAGGTGGTGTTGAAATTGAAAAAGTTGCGGAAGAAACGCCGGAACTCATTCATAAAGCGATTATCGACCCACTGGTTGGCCCTATGCCTTATCAGGGGCGTGAACTGGCATTTAAACTGGGATTAACCGGTAAACAAATCAGCCAGTTCACTAAAATTTTCTTAGGATTGGCAAATCTATTCTTGGAGCGCGATCTGGTTCTGGTTGAAATTAATCCGTTGGTTATCACGACTCAGGGTGATCTGATTTGTCTGGATGGCAAACTGGGCGCTGATGGTAACGCACTGTTCCGTCAGGCTGAACTGCGTGAAATGCATGACCCATCTCAGGAAGATCCGCGTGAAGCGCAGGCGGCACAGTGGGAACTGAACTATGTCGCGCTGGATGGCAACATTGGTTGCATGGTAAATGGCGCAGGTTTGGCAATGGGTACGATGGATATTGTTAAATTGCATGGTGGTGCACCTGCGAACTTCCTTGATGTAGGTGGTGGCGCAACCAAAGAACGTGTGACAGAAGCGTTTAAAATCATCCTGTCAGATGAAAACGTGAAAGCAGTATTGGTTAACATCTTTGGTGGTATTGTCCGTTGTGACCTGATTGCTGATGGTATTATTGGTGCGGTGGAAGAAGTGGGTGTTCACGTACCGGTTGTTGTTCGTTTGGAAGGAAACAATGCTGAGTTGGGAGCGAAAAAACTGGCTGACAGTGGTTTGAATATCATTGCGGCAACCAGCCTGACAGACGCAGCTAAACAAGCAGTAGCAGCCGTGGGGGCAAAATAATGTCTATTTTAATCGATAAAAACACCAAAGTTATCTGTCAGGGTTTTACCGGTAGTCAGGGGACTTTCCATTCAGAACAAGCGATTGCCTATGGCACCCAGATGGTGGGTGGTGTCACGCCAGGCAAGGGCGGTACTGAGCACTTGGGATTACCTGTTTTCAATACGGTTCGTGAAGCGGTAGAAGTGACCGGCGCAACGGCCTCCGTTATCTATGTTCCGGCTCCATTCTGTAAAGATTCCATTCTGGAAGCTATTGATGCTGGCATCAAACTGATCATCACGATTACTGAAGGTATCCCGACTCTGGATATGTTGGCTGTTAAAGTGAAACTGGATGAAGCGGGTGTTCGTATGATCGGCCCTAACTGCCCGGGCGTTATTACACCGGGTGAATGTAAGATCGGCATTATGCCGGGCCACATTCATCTGGCAGGTAAAGTCGGTATCGTTTCCCGTTCAGGTACGCTGACTTATGAAGCAGTAAAACAGACCACTGATGCTGGTTTAGGGCAATCTACTTGTGTTGGTATCGGTGGTGACCCAATTCCAGGTTCTAACTTCATTGATATCCTGAAATTGTTCCAGGAAGATCCGCAAACAGAAGCTATCGTAATGATTGGTGAAATTGGTGGTAATGCGGAAGAAGAAGCGGCGGCTTATATCAAACAGCACGTAACTAAGCCTGTTGTTGGCTACATCGCAGGTGTGACTGCACCAAAAGGTAAGCGCATGGGTCATGCTGGCGCCATTATCGCGGGCGGTAAAGGAACCGCAGATGAAAAATTTGCTGCTCTGGAAGCCGCTGGCGTGAAGACGGTTCGTAGCCTGGCAGACATCGGTGATGCAGTGAAAGAGTTACTCGCTGGCAAGTGACTTCTGATAAAAAATATTTATATATTGGGCCGCTGATAAGTGGCCTTTCTCTTTGTGTGGACAGTATCGCCTGCGATTAAATCTTTATTTTCAGTTTGGTATTCTCCAATTAATTTAAACTGAATTACATTAGTACTCTTTATTTAAATTTAATAAAGACGACGCTAATAATAATATTTTCTTAAGAATGAAAATAAAAAGTTAATTTTAAAAGTCATTTCACAGCAATATAGAAATCAATAATTATTTAAATAAACAAATGATTAACAATATGCCAACCAAAATGAAATAATAGACAGAGTAGTTAACACTAACCAGAAAAAAATCATTAAAATCAAGTTATTACTATGGCATTATTTTTCTAATTTGCTTAAATTGATCCTGATCAATGAGTCCCCATTAAGCAATAACCGCAATTATTGACCCATATTCAGAATTCTAATCTAAATCACGTAAAACGTATTTATTGTGTGGGAATATAAGCGTACTATGCTATTAGTTTAATTAGGTTTTTAATTCACTTGGTAATGAGTTGTTATTTTAGAGGCACTTATTGCTGGTAGTTATAAGGTTTTCGTTTTAGTGCCCTGAACAGGTTCTTATACGAAGTCAGGTTGCCGCAAGCCGGTGCTTTCCTGCTAGGAGCAAGGAGTCAAGATGTTTGATATTGTCGAACTGTCACGATTACAGTTTGCCTTAACGGCAATGTATCATTTCCTGTTCGTTCCGCTAACGCTTGGTATGGCGTTTTTGTTGGCGATTATGGAAACGGTATATGTGCTCTCCGGTAAACAAATTTACAAAGATATGACAAAATTCTGGGGCAAATTGTTTGGTATTAACTTTGCTCTGGGTGTCGCAACAGGGTTGACCATGGAGTTCCAGTTCGGAACTAACTGGTCATACTTTTCTCACTACGTCGGTGACATTTTCGGCGCGCCTCTGGCGATCGAAGGTCTGATGGCGTTCTTCCTGGAGTCCACATTCGTCGGTTTGTTCTTCTTCGGTTGGGATCGTCTTAGTAAAAAACAGCACTTGGCGGTAACCTGGCTGGTTGCGTTAGGTTCTAACTTCTCCGCACTTTGGATTCTGGTTGCTAATGGTTGGATGCAAAACCCAATTGCTTCTGACTTCAACTTTGAAACCATGCGTATGGAAATGGTGAGTTTTGCCGAATTGGTACTGAATCCGGTTGCTCAGGTGAAATTTGTTCATACCGTTGCGGCGGGTTATGTGACAGGGGCGGTTTTTGTTCTTGGTATCAGCTCTTACTACCTGCTTAAAGGCCGAGATATTCCATTTGCTAAACGCTCATTTGCGATTGCTTCAAGTTTTGGTATCGCCGCTGTGCTATCCGTTATTGTTCTGGGTGATGAATCCGGTTACGAAATGGGTGACGTACAGAAGACTAAACTGGCCGCAATTGAGGCTGAATGGGAAACTCAGCCACCTCCGGCAGCCTTTACACTGATAAGTATCCCGGATCAGGATAAAATGGAAAACAAATATGCCATTCAGATCCCTTATCTCATGGGCCTGATTGCCACCCGTTCTGTCGATACCCCAGTTATTGGTCTGCGTGATCTGATGGACCAACATGAGCTGCGTATCCGTAATGGTATGAAAGCTTATCAACTGTTAGAAGAGCTGCGGGCAGGTAACACGGATCCGATGGTTCGTACCGCATTCAATGAAAGTAAGCAAGACCTTGGCTATGGCATGTTGCTGAAACGTTATACCAGCAAAGTGACTGATGCCAGTGAAGAACAAATCAAAGCCGCCGCGAAAGATTCCATTCCTCGCGTTGCTCCACTCTATTTTGCATTCCGTATCATGGTTGCAGCTGGCTTCCTGATGTTACTGTTGATTGGTCTGGCGTTTTGGAGTGTTATCCGTGGTCGTATTGGTGAGCAAAAATGGTTACTGCGCACAGCATTGTACAGCATCCCATTGCCGTGGATTGCTATAGAATCAGGCTGGTTTGTGGCCGAATATGGTCGTCAGCCGTGGGCGATTGGTGAAGTTTTGCCAACGGCGGTGGCGAGTTCCAATTTGGCAGCCAGCGATATCCTGTTCTCAATGGCGCTGATTTGTGGCCTTTACACCTTGTTCCTGATCGCAGAAATGTTTTTGATGTTCAAATTCGCCCGTCGTGGTCCAAGCAGTCTGAATACTGGCCGTTACCACTTTGAACAGAAAACAACTTCAGCGTACGATGCTCAGTAATAAACGGGAGTCCACTTATGTTTGATTATGAAGTACTACGGTTTATATGGTGGCTGCTGATTGGTGTGTTGCTAATCGGTTTTGCGGTAACTGATGGTTTTGACATGGGCGTGGGTGTCCTGTTACGCATCATTGGTAAAAACGATACTGAACGCCGCATCATGATTAACTCAGTGGCACCACACTGGGATGGTAACCAGGTTTGGTTGATCACTGCTGGTGGGGCATTGTTCGCAGCATGGCCGACGGTTTATGCCGCCGCATTCTCTGGTTTCTATGTCGCCATGATCCTGGTGTTATCCGCGCTGTTTTTCCGTCCGGTTGGTTTTGACTACCGTTCCAAACTGGAAAATCGCAAGTGGCGCAACATGTGGGATTGGGGAATATTTGTCGGTAGTTTCGTTCCGCCATTAGTTATCGGTGTGGCATTTGGCAATCTGTTACAAGGGGTGCCGTTCAACGTTGATTCCCAACTACGCCTGTTCTATAGCGGTTCATTCTTCGGATTGCTAAATCCATACGGTTTGCTGGCCGGTGTGATCAGTCTGATGATGATTGTGACTCAGGGGGCAACTTATCTACAAATGCGTACTACCGGTGAACTGCGTCTGCGTTCCCGTGCCGCAACTTATATTTGTGCGCTGGTAACAATGGTTGCTTTCCTGCTGGCAGGTGTATGGCTGATTTATGGTATTGATGGTTATATTGTGACTGGCGGCTTGGATACAATGGCTCAGTCTAACCCATTGCATAAAGAAGTTGCTCATCAGGCGGGGGCCTGGATGACCAATTTTAATCACTATTCGTGGTTATGGGCGTTACCAGCACTGGGTGTTGTTTCTCCTCTGCTGACGATATTGATGACTGGTATGAATCGGGCAGGATGGGCATTCCTGTTCTCTTCACTGACCATTGTTTGTATCATTCTGACCTGTGGTGTGACGATGTTCCCATTTGTTATGCCATCAATCACTCATCCAAATGTCAGCCTGACAATGTGGGATGCGACTTCAAGTCTGTTGACACTGCGTGTCATGTTTGTAGTTGCACTGATTTTTGTCCCAATCGTTTTGGGATACACCATTTGGTGTTACTACAAAATGTTCGGGCGTTTGGACAAAAGCTTTATTGAAAATAATAAACATTCACTGTACTAAGGAGCACAGAGCATGTGGTATTTTGCTTGGATTCTCGGAACGCTCTTGGCTTGTAGTTTCGCTATCATCGCTGCCTTAGCACTTGAGCATAATGAAGCGGAAAAAACCGCTGAAAATAGTGAGAAATAATGTTGATAGATAAATGCTATCAACTGATGGATAAAGGTCCTGTAAGGGGCCTTATCCTTATTATGGCGTTGGTGCTTGCTTTTTGTGTCTTCTGGGATCCCGCCCGTTTTGCGGCAAACACCAGTTCATTGCACCTATGGCAAGGCATTTTACTCATATGGGCTGTGTGCACAGGTGTAACTTTCGGAACGGGTTTTCACCCAAGAAATATCGTCTGGCGTATCTTTTTCTTTCCTCTGCCGGCGTTTTTAATTTTGATTTGGGGCTTGTATCACTTCTTCCATTAGTTAATTCTGTGTGTTGTGGGATTTTTAGCCAATAAATTTTTTATTTGCACATTATTCCAAAGCTGCATGGTCTTGAGTATAGTGGCAGCGTTAATTCGCCTTATGCAGGATTGAAAGTGAGTAATCCGTTGTTTCGTTGGCCCGTCCGTGTTTATTACGAAGATACAGATGTTAGCGGGGTAGTTTATAACGCCCGTTATGTCGTCTTTTATGAAAGAGCCCGTACAGAGATGTTGCGTCAGCATGGCATTCATCAACAGTGTTTACTTGATGAACAGATTGCATTTGTTGTTCGGCGTATGGTGGTTGATTACCGAGCTCCAGCCCGGCTTGATGATATGTTGGAGGTGGAGAGCGAAATTACGGATATTCGTAGAGCATCTTTGACATTTATTCAACGCATTGTTGATGTTAACGGAACAATTCTTAACAGCGCAGAATTTTTAATCGCCTGCGTGAATATATCTCAAATGAAGCCGATTGCGCTTCCTCAGTCTATTGTCGCGGAGTTTAAGTAGTGACTGACATGAACATTCTTGATTTATTCCTGAAAGCGGGCCTTTTGGTACAGCTGATCATGCTTATTTTGATCTGCTTTTCCATTGCTTCATGGGCAATCATTATTCAAAGGACCAAAATTCTCAATGCGGCGACCCGTGAAGCGGAAGCGTTTGAGGACAAATTCTGGTCAGGTATTGAATTATCGCGCTTGTATAAGGAAAGTCAGTCTCGCCGTGATTCCTTGGGGGGAACGGAACAAATTTTTTATTCTGGGTTCAAAGAATTTGCCCGTTTGCACCATGTAAACAACCATGTGCCGGAAGCGGTGGTAACAGGCGCTTCACGTGCAATGCGCATATCTATGAACCGTGAATTGGAAACACTGGAAAGCCATATTCCATTCCTGGGGACTGTGGGTTCAATCAGCCCGTATATCGGCCTATTTGGTACGGTTTGGGGGATCATGCATGCATTTATCGCGTTAGGTGCGGTAAAACAGGCAACTCTTCAGATGGTAGCACCGGGTATTGCAGAAGCGTTAATTGCAACGGCGATTGGCCTATTTGCTGCTATTCCAGCGGTTATGGCATACAACCGTCTGAATCAGCGCGTTAATAAGCTGGAGCAAAATTACGATAACTTTATGGAAGAATTTTTGGCTATTTTGCATCGTCAGGCTTTCTCTGCTGAAAATAAAGCTGAAAACAAAGAGTAAGGGGAGAGGCTATGGCACGCACTCGTAGTCGCAAGCGTGAGCTGAAATCCGAAATCAATATCGTTCCCTTACTGGACGTGTTGCTGGTTTTGTTGCTTATCTTTATGGCAACAGCACCGATTATCACTCAGAGCGTAGAAGTTGATTTGCCGGATGCAGTAGATTCCAAAACGGTTTCCAGCTCCGATAATCCACCGGTAATCGTGGAAGTTTCTGGTGTTGGTCAATACACCATGGTAATCAACCATGAACGGCTGGAATTATTACCTGAGCCGCAGATTATTGCAGAAGCGCAGGCCCGAATAAAAGAGAATCCGAAAACCGTTTTTTTGATCGGTGGTTCGAGAGAAGTGCCTTATGATGAGATTATTAAAGCACTGAACATGTTACATCAGGCCGGTGTGAAATCCGTTGGTTTAATGACTCAGCCTATCTGAGTCTGGCCGGCAATTGCTGTTATTTAAAGATTTTGGATATCAAGCGTGGGAAAGATAAACGGGCAAGACAATAAGCTAAATCGCGCCGTTATCGTTTCGGTTGTGTTGCATATTATTTTGATAGGGTTACTTATTTGGGGTTCCCTGACGCAAAAAACTGAAATGGGTGGTGGCGGACAGGATGGTTCTGTTATTGACGCTGTTATGGTCGATCCGGACGCGGTAGTACAGCAGTACAATCAACAACAGCAGCAGCAAGCCGACGCTAAACGAGCCGAACAGTTACGTAACAAGAAAGCGGAGCAGCAGACAGCCGAATTGAGAGAAAAACAGGCTGAGGAGCAGGAGCGCCTGAAAGCGGTAGCAGAAGAGCGGATTAAAGCGCAACAGGTTGCGGAAGAACAGAAAAAGCAAGCTGTAGAAGCAGCAGCAAAAGCCCGTGAAGAGCAAAAACAGGCAGAAGAAGCGGCGGCAAAGGCTAAAGCTGAAAAAGAAAAACTGATTAAAGATCAGGCTGAGGCGCAGAAAAAAGCAGAAGCCGAAGCTAAAAAAGAAGCTGAAGCCGCTGCTGCTAAACAAAAAGCTGCGGAAGAAGCGAAAGCCAAGGCAGAAGCGGAGGCTAAAGCAAAAGCCAAGGCTGAAGCGGATGCTAAAGCCAAAGCTGAGGCAGATGTAAAAGCTAAGGCAAAAGATGAAGCTGACGCTAAGAAAAAAGCGGCGGCACAAGCCGCCAAGCAGGCAAGTGAAGTTGATGATTTACTGGGTGGTTTAACGTCTAATGCGCCAAAGCAGGGGGGGGCTTCTGCTGCGGGTAAAGGTGGTGGTAAGAAAAGTGGTGCTTCAAATTCTGATATTAATAACTATCTTGGGCAGATTCAGATAGCAATACAGAATAAGTTTTATGATCCAAGTATGTATCGTGGGCGTATGTGTACATTACGGATTAAGCTTGCTCCTGATGGTTTGCTAATAGATATAAAACCAGAAGGGGGGGATCAGGCACTGTGTCAGGCAGCGGTAGCCGCAGCTAAACAAGCGAAAATTCCGAAACCACCAAGTAAAGAGGTTTACGCAGTGTTTAAGAATGCGCCGATTGATTTCAAACCTCAATAAGATGGTTATTTATAGAGATTACTAATAACAAACAAAACCATTCAATGTTATTAAGCTATCTGGTTTTGTTTGTTGACGTTTGTTAATATTCTGCGAATTATTGCGGCATTCCATCTGCGATAAGGGAGAGATGATGAAGCAGGCTTTTAAAGTAGTGCTGGGCATTTTGATGTTGTGGGCTGCTGTTGCTCACGCAGAAGTTCGTATTGAAATCACACAAGGTGTTGATTCTGCACGTCCTATTGGTGTTGTGCCATTTAAATGGACTGGGGCGGGTAATGCGCCTGAAGAGATAGGTGCGATCGTTGGGGCGGATCTTCGCAACAGCGGTAAATTTAATCCTATTGACACCAGCCGTATGCCACAGCAACCGACGACGGCATCAGAGGTGACGCCTGCTGCGTGGTCGGCATTGGGGATTGATGCAGTTATTGTCGGGCAGATTCAACCCAGTGCGGATGGTAGTTTCCTGATCTCTTATCAGTTGGTTGATACCGCTGGCGCTCCGGGAACCGTTCTTGCTCAGAATCAGCTTAAAGTGACTAAGCAGTGGCTGCGTTATGCGGCGCATACAGTCAGTGATGAAGCGTTTGAAAAACTGACTGGCATTAAAGGCGCATTCCGCACTCGCCTGGCTTATGTTGTGAAAACGAATGGCGGCAAATATCCATATGAGCTGCGTGTATCCGATTACGATGGTTACAACCAGTTTACTGTTCACCGTTCGCCAGAACCATTGATGTCACCGGCATGGTCTCCTGATGGCGCTAAGCTGGCTTATGTGACCTTTGAGAGTGGCCGTTCCGCCTTGGTTATTCAGACCTTGGCCAGCGGTGAAGTACGTCAGGTTGCTTCTTTTCCGCGTCATAACGGAGCACCTGCATTTTCCCCTGATGGCAGTAAGTTGGCATTTGCCCTGTCCAAATCGGGTAGTTTGAATCTTTACGTGATGGACTTGGATTCAGCTCAGATCCGTCAGGTTACAGATGGCCGCAGTAACAATACTGAGCCAAGTTGGATGCCGGATAACCAGACTTTGGTCTATACCTCCGATCAGGGTGGTCGTCCGCAGTTATACAACGTCAATATTAATGGCGGTGCTCCGCAACGCCTCACTTGGGAAGGCACACAAAACCAGGATGCTGATGTTAGCTCCGATGGTAGTTTTGTGGTAATGGTCAGCTCAGAGAGTGGTAAGCAGCACATTGCTAAACAAGATCTGGCAACGGGAGCCGTTCAAACTTTGACGGATACGTTCTTGGATGAAACGCCAAGTATCGCACCTAACGGTACTATGGTGATTTATAGCTCCACTCAAGGGTTGGGGACTGTATTGCAGCTAGTTTCGACTGACGGGCGTTTCAAAGCGCGTCTTCCGGCGACCGATGGACAGGTAAAATTCCCTGCTTGGTCGCCGTATCTGTGATGCATAATAATATGTATGGCAAATTTTAAAAGGATCAAAGAGATGCAACTGAACAAAGTGCTAAAAGGGCTGATGTTAGCTTTACCAGTTATGGCTGTAGCAGCGTGTAGTTCTAATAAAAATGCTGATAACGATCAGTCTGGTGTAGGCACTGTTAACGAAACTAATGCGGGTCTGTCAGCGGAAGAATTAGCTCGTCAGCAAATGCAAGAGCTGCAAAACAACAACATCGTATATTTTGGTTTCGATAAATTCGATATCAGCTCAGATTTTTCTCAGCTGTTAGACGTTCATGCAGCATTCCTGCGTAGCAACCCATCTTATAAAGTTGTTGTAGAAGGTCATGCTGACGAACGTGGTACACCTGAGTACAACATCGCATTAGGTGAACGCCGTGCTAACGCAGTGAAAATGTACCTGCAAGGTAAAGGTGTTTCCGGTGAGCAGATCTCTATCGTCTCTTACGGTAAAGAAAAACCAGCTGTACTGGGCCACGAAGAAGCAGCATATGCTAAAAACCGTCGCGCAGTATTGGCATACTAAGAGTAATTCATGAACAGTAACTTCAGACGTCATTTTTTGGGTCTGTCGTTATTGGTTGGCGTAGCGGCTCCCTGGGCCGCTATTGCCCAAGCGCCAATCAGTAATGTCGGCTCGGGTTCTCCTGATGAGCGCCTTACCCAATTAGAGCGTATTTCCAACGCTCACAGTCAGCTGTTGACCCAGCTCCAGCAACAACTCGCCGATTCTCAACGTGATATCGACATGCTCCGTGGGCAGATTCAAGAGAATCAGTATCAGCTTAATCAGGTTATAGAGCGGCAGAAGGATATTTATCAGCAACTGGAAGGCGCTACCCGTTCTGCGGATAGTCAATCTGCTACCAATACAGCATCTTCAGTAGCAAGTAAGAGTGGTAATCAGGCGTCCTCAGCTGCAAATACGGGTAGCGAGAAGGGTGATTATGACGCTGCCGTTTCTTTGGCGGTGAATACCAAAGAATATGATAAAGCGATTACTGCCTTTCAGAGTTTTGTGAAGTCTTATCCAAAGTCGAGTTATATGCCTAATGCGAATTATTGGTTAGGTCAGCTTCATTACAACAAGGGTAAGAAAGATGAAGCTGCTTACTACTTTGCTACGGTGGTGAAAGATTATCCTAAGTCTCAAAAAAGTGGTGAATCGTTGTATAAAGTTGGTTTAATCATGCAGGACAAAGGCCAGAAGGATAAAGCCAAATCTGTTTATCAGCAGGTTATGAAACAATATCCTGGTTCGAATGCGGCTAAACTGGCTGAGAAAAAGCTTTCTGCGCTGTAATTATCGGCCCCGGAAGGCAGTATTAATATGTTTTCGGGGTTTTTGAGTGTTTAATAAGCATTTAAACGTAATTTTAAAAAATAATCATTGCGCTGCGCGGAAAAATCAGTAATATATGCCGCCGTTGCCGAGAGAAGTCACAAGATGGGTCGTTAGCTCAGTCGGTAGAGCAGTTGACTTTTAATCAATTGGTCGCAGGTTCGAATCCTGCACGACCCACCATCTTGAAGCCTCACTCAAAAACCAATTCCCACAGATGGGTCGTTAGCTCAGTCGGTAGAGCAGTTGACTTTTAATCAATTGGTCGCAGGTTCGAATCCTGCACGACCCACCATCTTGAGGCTTCACTCAAAAACCAATTTCCACAGATGTGTCGTTAGCTCAGTCGGTAGAGCAGTTGACTTTTAATCAATGGGTCGCAGGTCCGAGCCTCGCGAAGCGAGACAACAATGCGCTCAATAGTTCTATATTTCTGACTACTTTAAAACTTACCTCCCAATAACTTGCATAATATGCTTCCTAACCTTACCGGGTAACTCACTATCGAACTCAAATTTCTTCATTTCAGCTACTTCAGCAGAAATCTCCGTATAAAGCTCTGTGGTTTCCAGCAATGCTCGTATCGCTTCTTCTTTGCCATAACTGCCAAAAATCCCTTGAATACGCTTGCTGAACTTCTCAGGTAGCCATTCATGCAAATGATGGCCGTTGTACCAGACATCCGTCTTTCCATCACTTTTTATCGAGACGTACCACTCCATCATTGCCAGCAGTAAATCTTTCATCTCATTATCCCTCATTCTTGCAGGCCATAAATCACCACGAGCGATATAAACAGGCACTTGTGTTGCCTCAAACCAGAACTCGCGCAGGTTTTCATTAAATTCTGCTGATGATGGAATATGAGATTTAGTCAATTGGTGAGTGATTTCAGGAAGCCCGTTCGTAAGGTTCGTCTTATCAAGGAGGATCTTATAACCGCGTTGATAGAGTTTATCCAAACCTCTCTGTTTCATATCTTCCAGGCGTTCAACACTTGCCAGTGTGAAATCCACCTTACGGCCGTCACTAAAAACGACCAGGCAAGTTGGCCAATCCGGTTCACCCTCTTTTTCATTAGCCAGATGTAATGCAACCATAACGTCACCCAACTGCTTAAACCATAAATCGTTGCCTATTAATTCATCTGTTCCCGAACCAATCAGTTCTATATCCAGATCTGAGAATTTATCTACACGTGTGTTTCTGGCACGGGAACCTGTTTGGATAACTGTATCAATACGGGGATCGTTATGGGCAAAAGTCAGGATTTTTTCCAGAAGGATTACCGGGTCTTCCATTATATGAAGTTCCTATTTAACTTTAGTGATGATTGATGAATCAGCTTAATTTCATAAATTAGCAGGTAATGTAATAACTTATAACAGGTAAAATACTCCGCGACAAATTGATGTAAATTGGTTGCTTTGTTTAGTATATAAAACAAAATTGCGTGAATTTTTTGATAAGCAGCCGGTTCCATGAGGCATTTTTTACCTTATCAAACCAAGCCCTTGGTGGTTATTTTGCATCTGGTTGTTTTATGGGTGAAATATATCAACTATAACATTGCAAGCTATAGAGTAGATATGGAGTGAGGTGTGTATGATGGTATCCCAGCACTTTCATTTACGACACGTTTTTAGAACTGGCAACTTAAGGGTATCGATAATAACAATGCGCGTGTTTTCTACAAAGACAGGGAATCCTATGATATTCCTGAACATTGCTGTTTAGATGTTCTTGTCCAAATACCAGAAGATTCAGTTTGGAATTTAAAACAAAAAAAGTCACAGGATGAGGTAGAAAGAATAGGAGAAAAATAATTTCCAGATATTAAATATAAATTGGGGATATATTTTAGATTCCAAAATGTTTAACTGTTTATTTTTGCCAATGATACAAAAACGGTTAACCCTATAAGTTAGTTACGTTATTGCAACATACCGTAGATGTTGAAATGGCAACAGAAGCAGAGAAAATAGCATTAATGGTTTGGAAAAAGTATTTTGTATTATTGAGCCGTGTCGATATTCTGCAAGCTCTTGATATTAAGTGGCCGGAGCAGCCAAGTCATTGAAGCCGGGGCACCGGCTTTACTTTTTTATTCTTTTGGATTCACATATTAATTACATCATCAATATGTCTTTGAAACTTGATAGGGAGATTAGGCCAATCATTACTGATAGGTTGAGGGTAGTTTGTATCTGCTTTATGTATTGAGTCATTAAATATGGCGTTGTTTTCATTAAGGAATACATAGATATGTATGCTCATTAATATATGTCCTTCATGGTTTTTTGGTTTGTGATTGACTTCTAATTTGTTAAATTTACTGTTCATAGATAAAATATAGCAAATAATGATATTAAGATTATTTGGCTAAACAGAAAAATTTACGTTGTGAAAATTAATAGAAAATATAGATTATGGCAATGTTATATATTAATAGATTATTTATTGATTTAATGGTGTTGTTTTTCGCAAAAATAAAAATATATACTAGGAGATAAGATTTATATTGTATGGTTAAAGTAAAAAGCACGATTTTGTGTTTTTATTTAATTTATTTTTGTGTTTTGATAATAACATATTAAAAATATATTAAATTAATTAGGTAGATTCACATAAAAAGCGGCATAATACCGCTTTAATTTATTAGTCATTTTTTGTGGTGAAATTAAATGGGTATTTTTAACTAATTCACCAGTGGCCAATTCAATACCACCACACTGTCGTTGTAATTATTATTAGCGTCATTTTCGGCACCAATAGTGACTGTTCCCGGTTTTCCGTCAAGGGTATTATAAGAGTAACGGAGTTTGCAGGGTTTGCCATCTCCTATAATATCGATACAGACTTTGCCTGTACCTGATGTATAGGTTTTAACCCCAACGACATTATCTGTTCCTGTTTGGGTTAATGTATCTACCAGAAGGTCGTCGATATACACTTTGATTATTTGCTGGTGAATATTCGTATTCACGTAAGCTGTCAGGCCGAATCGGATACTTTGAGGTAACTGGAAGCAGTATTTACCGGTGTCATTGGTACCACATTCTCCACCACAATTTGAGGGTTTATTTGGTTCGCAAGGATCATTAACTTTTTCTATTCGCCACAAGCCCGTGCCGGGCAGACGTGTAGTCGTTCTAGAGGCAAATACCTGGTATTTCGTATTTGGAAAGGTAGCATCACCGTAGGTATCAAGGAATCCCCTTTGATTATACCGATTAAAGAGAGCGAAAATACCTTCTTCGGTGATTCTTCCATCGCGAGAAATGTTTTGTTGATTAATATACCATAACATCGTTGTTTTGGAATAGAGATTGATATCTGATGTATTAACCTGATAAAGTTCAGGTGGTGCTTTATCACCCGCTTCACCATAGCAAGTTAAATAACCACCATCACATTTATAAAGGTTATGAAGCAAGATAATATCATTATTAATTATCTCACTGCCTACAGATTTTCCTGTGCCTGATTCTATTCTCCATATTCCTCCTAGATTAGAAAAAGCGGGTTCGATAGTGAGTACGCCATATTTTGCGCCAGCTCTTTTGTCTTCTCCATATACACTGAGATATCCCCCCTCCCAGTTTTTGTAGCTATTCAATATTTTTACGGTATCGCCATACCTAATTATATTATCCATTAATTTCTCCAGAAAGTTTGTTATGTGTTTTTGATCGTTGATATATCCCTTGAAATTGTTCTGAACTCATCTATTACCGTTCAATAATCTTTTAAATTGAGCCATTGTGATAAATCGAGGGCTGAACTTTTTGTGATTCTTAGTCGGGATAGCAGTAGCGATAAACGTCTACCGATTGAGTATCAATCCTAATGATTATTCGGTAAAGGCAATGCTTTTGTTACTTACTTCTAACAATGAATTGGGCTGCTGAAATTGTTGTTGCTTGACTATTCTACTTTACCGCCATCAGCTTCATCTCAAGCCTGATTACGCCGTGCAGTCACTGGATGATACATGGTGCTTTTTTTGCTTGGCATGTGATGTAAATTGCTTACCACGTCGATGAAATTTAAGCCAACATGAATTGGGATTCATAATGTCGAAGTTAATTGGAAATAATCAGATAGTTGTTATTGCTATGGTTGCTGCATTAGTTCAATTTATTAATGCATTAGAGTACATGATGGTAACTCTGCTTTTTGTTTATATGTCGAAAGATTTTCACATGCCGGTTACGATGGCGGGAGTTATTGCGGGTGTTTATATTTTCTCCTCCGTATTTTCTGGCTTGACATCCTTTTTCTTTATTGATCGCTTTAATAAAAGAAAGGTTCTCATTTTAAACACACTGTTTCTCGGTTTGATTACTTTCCTGACGATTTTCTCTTCGGAACCATACCAACTTATTCTGCTACGTATCATTGCCGGTCTGTTTGGTGGTGTGACATTGGGAGTAGGCATTGCGTTTTCATCTTTTTCATTCGTTAGCATTTTAGGTATACCATTGTGCTTATATTTGGCGGAGAGTTTTAACTTGGAAGTACTCATCGTTATTTTATGCATCGTGAGTGTGCCTCTGATCCTCTTCTTTATTCCTAGTGCAGAGAAAGTAAAAAATAGTCAGAAAAAAATTGTACTAACCAAAAAAATAACATTAGCCGGGATGGCAAGTGGCGTCAGTAATTTTAGTCTCTTCGTGCTTATTCCGATACTTGTTCCGCTATTTCGCTTCTTATGCCTCAACGCCTGAAAATCGTGCGGGCTTTGGTGCCCTTCAGATGGCATTTTCCAATTTGGGCGCTGGCGTAGTGTTCTTCTTCTCCTCTATTTTCTTAGACGGTAACGCCTTGTAAAGTTGTCATTGAACATGGATATATTGCCAGGAAAAATTTTTCTGTGGATAAAATATCTGAATGGCATGGTGATTTATGGGCACCTTGGATAGGTGATAAATATGAGCCTAATAAAGCAATTCATATCTATACTGAAAGGGGATTGAGATCTGAATTCAGATTTAATATTTGGATATTTCAGGATTATTGGGATCCACCAAATGAAAATGGGGTTAAATATGCCATAAATAGGGAGTTTACTTACGATGATGCGTTAGAGATTCCTGGTAATAATCGAGGCAGTGGAAATAAAAATCCTAAGGCTAGAATTTAATGACAATAATATTAATTTGGAAATGATATATCATTCGCTACCTGATATAGCGGACATCGCTGATGTCTAGAATTAACGACCATTTTCAGGCGCTAAAAACTGCATCTTGAAGTTTCTTGGGTATAAACCCGTAAAACGACTTTCATTCTGAGAATTTTCTTATTTTTTAATTAGAAAATAATTTAATAAAGGACTTTAATAGAACAGCTTTTATCAATATAATAATGTATCCTGTATAGCCCTCACAGATAAAATATCTCGTAATAAATTGCTATAAATTGATTATTTTGTTTAGTATATTAAACAAATGTGCGCAAATTTTCGGACTAAAAACCAAAATTATCGCTTTTTAAAACCATATACTAAACAGAGAATCAGCATAATGAGCGAGTATATTGATTTTAATTCAACCATTTACCCCTTCCCACCGAAACCTGCTTTTCTCAGTAAGGATGAAAAGAAACATTGCCGTGAAAAAATCAAGCACCTCCTGAAACAGCAGGATGCCGTTATGGTTGCACATTATTACACCGATCCAGAGATCCAGGCTTTGGCTGAGGAGACCGGGGGGTGTGTGGCAGATTCATTGGAAATGGCCCGTTTTGGCAGTAATCATCCAGCTTCTACTCTATTAGTAGCTGGAGTGCGATTTATGGGGGAAACCGCCAAAATTCTCAATCCGGAAAAGCGTGTTTTAATGCCAACGTTGGAAGCTGAGTGTTCGCTGGATCTGGGGTGTCCTGAAAAAGAATTTACTGAGTTTTGTGATAATAATCCGGATCGTACCGTAGTGGTTTATGCAAATACATCAGCAGCGGTTAAAGCACGGGCTGATTGGGTTGTGACTTCAAGTATTGCTGTTGAACTGATCGATTATCTGGATAGCCAGGGGCAAAAGATAATTTGGGCGCCGGATCGCCATTTGGGAAATTATGTCCGTAGACAGACAGGAGCCGATATTCTTTGTTGGCAAGGTGCTTGTATTGTCCATGATGAATTTAAAATTCAAGCTTTGATGAGAATGCAAGGTCTGCATCCCGATGCTGCGGTATTGGTTCATCCTGAATCACCAGAAGCAGTGATTGATCTGGCTGATGCGGTTGGCTCAACCAGTCAGTTGATCAAAGCAGCGCAGTCTTTGCCGCATCAGAAGCTGATTGTCGCAACAGATAAAGGTATCTTTTATAAAATGCAGCAAGCATGCCCTGGGAAGCAGTTATTTGAAGCGCCTACGGCTGGAGAAGGTGCGAGTTGCCGTAGTTGTGCCCATTGTCCGTGGATGGCAATGAATGGCTTACAAGCTATCGTTCAGGGATTGGTGCGGGGCGGGGTTCAGCATGAAATATTTGTTAAAGAAGAGTTACGTGAAAAGGCGCTTATTCCTTTAAACAGGATGCTTGATTTTGCAACTCGGTTAAAATAGGAAAACAAATAATGGGTATAATTCTTTGGTGTTGATAATAATAGGATAGAACAGATGGATTTTTTCAGTATTAACAATATATTAGTAAATATCCCATTGGGAAAAGGTGGTTATGATTTATCGTGGATTGAAGCAATAGGGACGATTTCTGGTTTGTTATGTATTTGGTTTGCAAGTCAGGAAAAAATAATTAACTATTTGTTTGGACTGATTAATGTCACATTATTTGCTGTGATTTTCTTCCAAATTCAACTTTATGCCAGTTTATTGCTGCAATTATTCTTTTTTGCTGCAAATATTTATGGCTGGTATGCCTGGAGCAGGGTTAATGATCAGCAGCAGATTGAACTTAAAATACGCTGGTTAAGCCTGAATAAGGTGTTAATAATTAGTCTGATTTCTGTGCTATTGATTGTTATTATGACTTTTAATATCGATCGGATCTTTGGCTTTTTGACTCAGATTGCCGTTACGATTATGCAAAAGTTTGATTTTAATATTCAAATGCCGGTATTGGCGCCTGATGCATTCCCATTCTGGGATTCGACAATGACGGTGCTCTCTATTGTGGCAATGATTCTGATGACGCGCAAATATGTTGAAAACTGGCTGGTATGGATGGTTATCAATGTGATAAGTGTTGTTATCTATTTCCATCAAGGCGTTTTGGCGATGTCATTGCAGTATGTGATTCTCTTTGGCATTGCACTTAATGGTTCTCGTTTGTGGATCCAGGTAGCTAAGAAAAATCATTCGCAGCCATTATCCCGCATCGAATAATTTTTAATGATGCCAGAGAATTGATTTGTCGGTTTCTGGCATATTTTTAGGGATTTCCTCTGATAATTCTCATTTCTGAAGATATTTCAATTATAAAAAACAGCTCAGATCACGTTTGACTATATTTTTCTATGCCTTTAGTTAAACACTGATTTATTTATTATCTACAAAGAATATTTACAGTTTGTCTTCTAACAGTTAAATTGAAATCACAAGATTGTTTTAAACAAATATACAAAGATGTGGATGAGAGAGGGTTATGAATTATCAGAATGACGATATAAGAATTAAAGAGATAAAAGAATTATTACCTCCTGTAGCACTACTTGAAAAATTTCCAGCAACTGAAAAGGCTGCATTTACAGTACGTAAGGCTCGCAAAACTATTCATCAGATTCTGACTGGTGAAGATGATCGCCTGTTGGTTGTGATTGGTCCCTGTTCTATTCACGATCCTAAAGCAGCAATGGAATATGCTGGACGGTTGAATAAGTTGCGTGAAGAACTTAAAGATGATCTGGAAATTGTCATGCGGGTTTATTTTGAAAAACCGCGTACAACTATTGGTTGGAAAGGGCTAATTAATGATCCTCATATGAATCACAGCTTTGATATTAATGATGGTTTACGTCTGGCTCGTGAATTGTTGCGGGATATTAATGACATGGGGCTACCAGCTGCGGGTGAATATCTGGATATGATTTCTCCACAGTATTTGGCAGATTTGATGAGTTGGGGGGCAATCGGCGCTCGTACAACGGAATCGCAGGTCCATCGTGAGCTGGCTTCTGGTCTCTCTTGTCCGGTTGGTTTTAAAAATGGCACCGATGGCGGGATAAAAGTTGCAATTGATGCTATTAATGCCGCAGGTTCACCACACAGTTTCCTTTCTGTCACTAAGTGGGGATATTCTGCGATTGTGAATACCAGTGGAAATTCTGATTGCCATATTATCTTGCGTGGTGGTAGAGAACCAAACTATAGCTCTGAACATGTTATTGCCGTGAAGCAAAGCTTGGAAAAAGTCAGTTTGCCGGCAAGAATTATGATTGATTTCAGTCATGCCAATAGTGCCAAGCAATTTAAAAAACAGATGGATGTGTGCTCAGATGTCAGTGGGCAAATTGCGGCCGGAGAGACGGCGATTATTGGTGTTATGGTGGAAAGTCACTTGGAAGAAGGGAACCAGGACCCGGAAAGTGATCAACCATTGGTATATGGTAAAAGTATTACTGATGCTTGCATTGGTTGGGCTGACACTGAAATCTTGTTACGTCAATTATCGTTGGCGGTGAAAGCACGTCGTGGCTGATAACATGTTTGGGTGTAAAAAAACCGGAATTAATGATTCCGGTTTTTTATATTTGCTGAATGCTGAATAAAGTACGATATCAGCAATGTATCGGTAATGAATTATTTCGCTTTACCTTGGTTTGCTACAGCGGCGGCTTTTGCTGCGATTTCATCAGCGTTACCCAGATAGTAATGCTTAATTGGTTTCATGTTTTCGTCGAATTCATAAACCAAAGGTACTGCTGTTGGAATGTTTAGTTCAAGGATGGCTTCTTCGCTCATGTTGTCCAGATATTTAACCAGAGCGCGCAAAGAGTTACCGTGAGCCGCGATAATCACTTTTTCTCCTTTAGCAACACGAGGTTTGATAACGTCTTCCCAGTAAGGGATCACGCGCTCAATAGTTGTTGCCAGGCTTTCAGTTACTGGTAGCTCTTCTGGTTTCAGATTTGCGTAACGTGGATCATGACCTGGAAAACGCTCATCATCTTGAGTTAAATCTGGTGGGGTGATAGCAAATCCACGACGCCACAGTTTAACTTGATCATCACCGTATTTAGCTGCGGTTTCTGATTTGTCCAGACCTTGCAGAGCACCATAATGGCGTTCATTCAGTTTCCAGCTTTTCTCAACAGGTAACCATTGCTGATCAACCTGATCCAGAATGTTCCACAGCGTGTGAATAGCGCGTTTCAGAACAGAGGTGTATGCGAAATCAAAAACAAAGCCTTTTTCTTTCAGAAGCTGGCCTGCTTGTTGAGCTTCGGCGCGACCTTTTTCAGAGAGAGCGACGTCAGTCCAGCCAGTGAAACGGTTTTCTTTGTTCCACTCGCTTTCACCATGTCTTACCAGAACCAGTTTAGTTACAGCCATAGCTTAAACTCCTTAAAAAAACAAACTTAATGATATCTGTGCGCATTATATTGCCCTATACACCAGAACGGCAATCAATAGTCTGGTTCTATACCCTTCATCTTTCAAGTTGCTGCTTGGTTGGCGGCTTTCACTTACCCCAGTCACATCGTTAGCTATGCTCCTGGGGATGCGTTCACTTACCGCCGCGTTGCAACTTGAAATCTATAGGGTATATAACGTTATTTGCCTGAAAACCTTAATTGTTTGCAGATTACTGAATAGATGCTGGGCAAGTTTGACACGTTATAGTGCTGTTACCAACTTGATTGGATAAGTAAAGCACAGCAAATGAACCAAATTAAGGACAAAATGGAACCCGACAGCGACCCACAGCCGGCCACTCCACATCCATGCCAGACCATATATTAATCCTGCGAGTGTAGCGAAAATCACCAGTAATAGACCTCCAGCGAAGTGTGCGCCACCAAAAATCAAGGCAGTGATGATCAAGGAAAAATAGGGATTAATCCACTGACTCAACCTTTGTTGGATATAGCCACGAAACAGCGCTTCTTCTGCCAGAGAAACAAAGAAAATATTTGCCAAAATAAACATCGGCATCCATTGTGGCATATGCAGTTCAATGGCAAGTCCCCCCAAGGCTGTTGCAATACCGAGTAGTACCGGAATGGCGACAGTCAAGATTATCCATGCATAAGGGCGAACCTTTACCCGTGGTTTTGTTGTAAATAATCCAGGCATGCAACATAGCAGAAGGAAAGGAATAAGTGCCTTATCGAAGTTGAAATACATTGAGAATTGCGCACTATGAGGACCAACTTGAACTTTATCGAGATATTTCAGGTTATGAAAACCTGGGGTCAGATGCAGGAATAACGCGATGCCAAAAGCGAGCAATAACAGCTCGGTTGTTATTTTGACGATGTTATTTTGTTGAAAATAGATACGTAGTGCACCTAACACGAAAATAATTGCAATAGTGGCAATTGCCGGGTAGGTCATAACTTGCGTTATAAATCCGGTAACAACGGCGGCCAGGAGAACAATAAGTGCAGTAGTGCGGTGTATAGCTAGTAATGCCAGCGATGTGGCAAGTAAACCCCAAATCATATATATCCTGCTGTTTTCAATAAGTTAAAAGGTAATAATTGATGATAGCTATTATAAATGGTCAAAAAATAGTAACGCAAGATGATTAAATTGCGATGTTTTTTTTAATGGTCGGAGAAGTGATCTTGTTGGTGACAATTATCCTTCAACCAAAATTTGTGTGGAAGAGGTTGCATTATTGGCGGGCTTAATCACTCACATGCATCATAGATCTGAGCACAGTTTCAGATAGAGATTGGAATTCATCTTCAACTATCTGGATTAATTTCGGTCATTTGCTCTGTTTTATAACGATATATGTCACCATCAGGAATAAATATCAGCCGGTGAGTAATGCATTGCGGCGCATCTTCCTGATGATGAGAAACAAACAGGAGCTGAGTATCTCCGTCAGCAATCATGATATCAATAAAACGTAATATTAACTGACGGTTAAGTGGATCAAGCCCTTGCAGAGGTTCATCAAGAATCAATAAAGCCGGATGTTTAACCAGAGCACGAGCTATCAGAACCAGCCGTTGTTGTCCCCATGAAAGGCTGTGAAACGGGCCGTTGGCAACCTGATCAGATAATCCCAGCAAAGCCAGCCATTCATCGGCAAGTTGTTGCTGGCGATCTGATACGGCCTGATAAAGACCTATTGAATCGAAAAAGCCGGACAGAATCACATGACGAACACGGGTACTGACACGGTATTGCAGATGAATACTGTGACTGATATAGCCAATATGACGTTTGATATCCCAAATCGTTTCACCGCTACCGCGTTGGCGACCAAACAGAACCAAATCATTACTGTAGCCTTGGGGATGATCTCCGGTAATCAGATTCAGGAGGGTTGATTTTCCGGCACCGTTTTGACCCATAATCTGCCAGTGTTCACCCGGATTTACCTGCCAATCCAGCCCGTGCAAAATGGGTTGTTCGTTATACTGAACCACACCATTACGCAAGAGAATCAAAGGTTGATCAGGAGGTAGCTGATCATCAATACGAAATTCATCCGCTTCTGGTAAATGGATACCGTCAAGTTTTTCACTGTGCGCCAGTTGAGCAACCAGTGGATCCGCCATTACTTTTTCTTTTATACCAGCGAATGTCAGATGGCAATCTGCCAGTACACCAATTTGATCAACAAAACTTGGGATTTCACTAAACCGGTTAAGGATAAGCACCAAAACGATACCTTTTGTTGACAATGTTTCCAGTAGTTCAGCGAGTTGATCACGGGCAAATGGATCAAGGCCATCAAAAGGTTCATCAAGGATCAGTAAATCAGGTGCAGCCATCAATGCCTGGCAAAGCAATGTTTTTCGGGTTTCGCCGGTAGAAAGATATTTAAAACGACGGGAAAGTAAATCCATAATACCGAACTGTTTTGCCAGTTCCAGACAAAGCTCATTATCTTTATGATCAAGCTGAATAATGTCTGCCGCAGTGCGGCCGGTGTCATCCTCATCGTCACTCAGCATATCAGTGTTATTGCGTTGCCACTCTTCCTCAGTCAGTTTTTGTAATTGTTCTAAAGAGACGCGGGCACATGTGCGAAATGAGCAATTTCGCTCGCCGGAAAGTGACACTAATTCATTTGATAGCGCACGGGCCAATGATGATTTTCCACTGCCGTTAGCACCAACGAAAGCCCAGTTTTCACCGGAGGTAATTTTTACTGACGGTAACTGCAAGGTTTGAGTAGCACTTAAACGGAAACAGCCTTGCGTTATTTGCAATTCAGACATTTTTTATTCCTTTTTAAGCAACGCAAATATCCTCTCACAAATAAGCGGAATGATGCTGAATGTCAATATTAACTTTTAATTAACATTTAATATCAGATACCCGGGGATATGTGAGGTACACAACTTCATAATATCCCCGGATATTCCGAATTATTCAGTGATAATAGTGCCAGTTTTTAACAAAGAGTTGCAATAATCACCTGATCAGCATTAAAAAGCGCAGTGATTTTATCTTTAGGATACAGTTTCAGTTTATCAGCGTCTTGATTGGCCAGAGTAGAACAGAGGGTTTCACCACCATCAAGAACGATAAGAACTTCTGTGCTCTCTTCGCCAGTTTCGATTTTACTCACCTGGCCTGTCAGGGCATTGTCGAAATGGCTGGTGAGAGGTTGCTCTTTAGTCAATCTTATCCAAGGCGCTTTAATCAGAGCCAATACCTCCTTACCTTTTATCAGGCCAAGACGGTCAGCACTCTGTTCTGTCAATGCTGCATTCAGTGATGTTTGACCATCTGCCAGCAATATGTGGACATGTTGCTGCACCTGATGATGGTCACGGTCAGTAATTGTGCCAAAGAATTGATTACGGGCGCTGGTTTGCAGAGAAAAACGGGAAATCGCCGCCAGCAAGCTATCAAGGGGAAGGGGATCATCTTTCAGCACATCAAAGGCTTTTTGTTGAATTTGTGCGAGTAAATCATAAAGTTGTAACAGACGTTCACCATAATGGGTAAGATTCGTTCCGCCGCCGCCCTTACCACCAGTAGCACGATCCACCACGGTTTCATCTGCTAACTGGTTCATTTCATTGATGGCATCCCAGGCGCTTTTATAACTGATGCCAGCCAGCTTTGCCCCCTGGCTGATAGAACCCGTTGCTTTAATCTGTTTCAGTAATAAGATTCGCCGTGGGTCTGCGAATAACCGTTGCTGTAATTTTAGTGTCAATAGAATTTCGGCTTGCATAATTGTTTTTTTCAGAAAATAAAATCGTGAATTTTTGTTGGCTAACCCGGAAAAACGCACGTTTAGCCGGTTACAGTTGTTTGTCTTTGTCTAGAATGGTACTAATTATAGCGCTATTACCCGCTATGGTTGAAAATGTGTTATGTTGCCGGCTCATTTAATGAGCCACTATGTGAGGCTACCATGTTTGAGTTGATTAAAAGTATGGCCTTCGCCCTGGTCATGGTACCGGTAGTGATGGTCGGAATTTTAGGTTTAATTTATGGCCTTGGGGAATTGTTTAATATCATTTCCCGTATTGGTCATTCTGAAAAGTAGAACTAATATTTCTTTGTACACCAGATGCTATTCTGATTACCCGGTGATTCACCGGGTAATTTGTCTTAATTAATCATAATCTGTTTCTTTTATTTATCCTGTTTTTCTATTACAGCATTTTGCTTCAAATTAAATCAGATAGTAAAAGTTGCTCACAATTTGCCGATTAATACTGGGATAGTCTTCCATTCAGCGCTATATCTTGTTATATACAGCGAATACAATTGATAATTAAGCAGGTGGAAAACAAATGAAGAAGAGTTTTACCAAACTGTTAGCGGGAGTTATCGTCTCTTTTACTTTGACGTGGCAAGCGTGGGCGACGGAGAAAGTCACCGTATTCGCTGCTGCCTCACTGACCAATGCACTTGACGATATTTCGATACAATATAAGCAAGAGAAGAAAGGTAGTGTGGTGGCTTCCTATGCATCATCCTCTACTTTGGCTCGCCAGATTGAACAAGGCGCACCGGCAGATATTTTTATTTCCGCTGACCAACAGTGGATGGATTACGTTGCCGGGAAGAAACTGATTATTGATAAAACACGTTTTACCATTCTGGGAAATCAACTGGTTCTGATTGCACCGAAAGAGAGTAAACTTAATAAAATTAACATCAATAAAGAAACCCAATGGAAATCTTTATTGGCTGATGGTCGCCTTGCTGTCGGTGATCCAGATCATGTTCCGGTAGGTATTTACGCTAAACAATCGCTGCAATATTTAGGGGCATGGGAGACGATTAATCCTCTGCTGGCCCGAACCAGTAATGTGCGCAGTGGTATGGCGCTGGTGGAACGTGCTGAAGCTCCATTGGGTATTGTTTATGCTTCAGATGCTGTTGCCAGTGATAAAGTCAAAGTTGTGGGGATTTTCCCGGCAGAGAGCCACAAGCCTGTTGAATACCCTATGGCGATCATCAAAGATCATAATAATTCCGCAGTTCTCAGTTTTTATGACTATCTGAAAACCCCAGAAGCCGCTGCAATTTTTAAACGTTACGGTTTTCGCCCACTTTAGGAATAGATTTTTGGAGATGTTAAGTGAATACGAATGGCAAGCTATCATCCTGAGTTTGAAAGTTTCAGGTATGGCGGTGTTAATCAGTCTGCCATTTGGGATCTTGATGGCATGGATTCTGGTTCGTTTTCGGTTCCCGGGTAAATCATTACTTGACAGTATTATTCATCTGCCATTGGTGTTACCCCCAGTGGTAGTGGGGTATCTGCTGCTGATCAGTATGGGACGACGTGGATACATTGGTGAATGGCTATATGACTGGTTTGGGATCAGCGTTGCATTCAGCTGGCGTGGTGCTGCATTGGCTTCTGCTGTTGTTGCTTTTCCGCTGATGGTCAGGGCGATACGTTTGGCACTGGAAAGTGTTGATCGGCGGTTGGAACAGGCTGCCCGTACCTTGGGGGCGAATCCGTTCAGGGTCTTTTTTACTATTACATTGCCGCTCTCTTTGCCCGGGATTATTGTTGGTACTATTCTGGCATTTGCCCGATCATTGGGGGAATTTGGCGCAACCATCACCTTTGTATCTAATATTCCGGGTGAAACGCGGACAATACCGTTGGCAATGTATACCCTGATTGAGACACCTGGCGCAGAAACTGCCGCCGCTCGTTTATGTATTATTGCCATTATTCTTGCGTTGATGTCATTGATGATTTCTGAATGGCTAACCCGTTGGGGAAGGAAACGTCTGGGAGTAACATGTTAGAGCTGGATTTTGAACAACAAATTGGTGATCTTCATTTACAGGTTGACACGCAGTTACCCTCTGAGGGAATTACGGCTGTTTTTGGCCTTTCAGGTGCTGGAAAGACTTCACTGATAAATGTGATTGCGGGTTTGCTGCGCCCACAGAAAGGGCGGGTTGTTCTCAATGATGGTGTATTGGTGGATATTGAAAAAGGGATTTGCTTGCCACCGGAGCAGCGCCGGATAGGTTATGTCTTTCAGGATGCCCGGCTGTTTCCTCATTACCGGGTAAAAGGCAATCTTCAATATGGAATGTCTCCGGTAATGAAACCGGAGTTTGACAGCATTATTAATTTACTGGGGATTGAGCATCTGCTATCCCGTTTTCCTCTTACCCTGTCCGGTGGTGAAAAACAGCGGGTTGCTATTGGTCGCGCTTTGTTGACTGCACCTGAATTGCTGTTGATGGATGAGCCATTGGCATCGTTGGATCTCCCGCGTAAACGAGAACTCTTGCCTTATCTTGAAAGGCTTGCTCAAAATGTCAAAACCCCGATTTTGTATGTTAGCCATAATTTGGATGAAATTCTTCGCCTGGCTGAAAATGTGATCGTAATGGATAACGGGAAAGTCAGGGCGACAGGGAAATTGGCAGAGGTTTGGGCTAGCAGCGTACTGCGTCCCTGGTTACAAAAAGAGACGCTTAGCAGCATCCTGAACGTTTCAATGGTCGAACATCATAATCGTTATGAAATGACGGCGGTAGCCTTTGCTGACAAGGCCTTATGGCTGCCTAAAATTGATGCTCAACCGGGAACTGATTTGCGTGTCAGGATAGATGCTTCGGATGTTTCATTAGTACTGGAACCGCCTCGCGGTAGTAGTATTCGTAATATTTTAGCCGCAAAAGTGGTTGAATTTTTTGACGATAATGACCAGGTCGATGTCAAATTGGCACTGAGTGGTCATTATTTATGGGCAAGAATTACTCCGTGGGCAAGGGATGAACTTAATTTGCGGCAAGGGCAATGGCTTTATGCCCAGATAAAGAGCGTTTCTCTTAATCGTCAACTGTAGAGTCTGGTTTTTCATAAATAAACGGGTTGTCAGTTGGAGGAAAGAAGATTGTTTGGGATAACAAGGGGTTCCCATGTGGGGTTGCCCCTGAGTGTGATTTATGGATATTGCTAATCAGACAAGAAATTAAAGGACATGCTGGCGAATAATTTCGGCAATACCTGGTTGAGTATTATCCAACGTCACTAAATCGGCCCGTTCTTTGACAGCATCGACACTGTTACCCATAGCAACACCGAGTCCGGCGGTTTCCAGCATGCTCAGGTCATTAAAATTGTCACCAAAAGCGATAACATTTTGCATACTCATTCCCTGTGATTCAACCCATTGTTTCAAACGCATGCTTTTACTATTGCCTTTCTTAGTGATATCCACTTGATCAAACCATGACCATTCACACGTAAGACCGATATCATTTTCGATCTGTTCAGTTACTTCACGTAGTTTTACTAAATCAGGGGAACAGGTCGCAAATTTCCAGATAGACTGTACTTCACCAATAGCATGCTGAAAACTACTGACATGCTGCATATTCGGGCGTTGAGATTCAGGCAGGGTCTCAGACCATGTCATGGTGCGAACAATTGTGTCATGCAGTTCTTCATATAACATGGCATCATCCACATACATCAGACGGTGAATATCTGTGTTGCTTAAGTGGGAGAGAACTTTTATCGCTTCCTGAGATGACAGTGGATCTGAGGCTAATACTTTCTTCTGATGGTAATCATACAGATACGTCCCATTACAGCAGATGACTGGCGTATCGAGTTGCAAAGCCTGATAAAAAGGGTGAATAGCGACATGATGGCGGCCAGTCGCAATCAGCACCTTAACACCGGCTTTGCGGGCTTCATTCAGTACAGCGAGTGATTCTGGCAGGATATTCTTTTGAGGACTCAGTAACGTACCGTCCAGATCCAAAGCAATGACGCGATATGACATAGATTAGCCTCATAACTATATATAATGTAAAAGATATTACATTGGAACTGAATAAAGTTAAACCAATTGTGCGGTGGATTTAGCCGATAAAATTGAAATTGAGTCGTTACAGATCAATAAAGTGGTAACGGATAATTAAGGAGTGAAGATGAAACAGGTGGTTTATACTGCGAGTCCAAACAGTTGTCAGATTCATGTTTGGGACCTGAATAATGAAGGTGAGTTATCATTAATTCAGGCAGTTGATGTTCCGGGGGAAGTACAGCCAATGGTGGTTAGCCCGGATCGCAAGCATCTTTATGTTGGGGTCCGGCCACAATTCAGTATTGTCACTTATCAGATTAACTCTGATGGGACGCTGGTACAGCAGGGCATTTCACCGATCCCGGGTAGCCCGACGCATATCGCTACTGACAGGCAAGGCCGTTTTCTATTCTCTGTTTCCTATAGTTATAACAACCTGAGTGTCAACCCAATTGACGATCAAGGTATTGCAGGAGCGCCTGTTCAAATTATTGAAGGCTTGCAAGCACCGCATTCAGCCAATATTGATTGGGATAATAGACAACTATTAGTACCTTGTCTGAAAGGAGATCACATCCGAATTTTTGAGATGACAGAAGAGGGCTATCTAACAGAGAAACGTGCTGAAGAAGTGGCTACAGCAGCGGGGGCGGGTCCTCGTCATATGGCATTCCATCCGAATCATCAGGTAATTTACTGTATTAATGAACTGGATTCTACCGTGGATGTTTATCGCAAATGGGAAAAATACCGGATTATTCAGACCATTGATTCATTGCCGGAAGATTTAGCGGGTATTCGTTGGTCGGCGGATATTCATATTACACCGGATGGTCGTCACCTTTATACCTGTGAACGGACGGCAAGTTTGATCAGCCATTTTGTCATTTCACCAGATGGCTTTAATCTGACTTTGGCAGGGTACTATAAAACGGAAACTCAACCGCGTGGTTTTGCTATCGATCATAACGGAAAATACCTGATTGCATCCGGTCAGAAATCTGACCATATCTCGGTTTCTGCTATTGATAAATATACCGGTAAATTAACTGAGTTAGCGCGTTATCCTGTCGGTAAAGCGCCGATGTGGGTGACGGTGCTGGCTCTTTGAGTTTGATAAGATTGCTGTGTAATGACGGCGATAATAGGTAGATGTAAGTAACCCGAATTCTGCTTAAGCCGTCATTGAAAAATCGTCTTCTGAGTAGAAAACTTTCAGTGATGGCTTCTTCAATTTAAGGCAGTAAGCAATCAATCCACCTAAAACGCACAACAGAAAGCCTTTTATACTTCGGTGGCGGGAATGCTCTATTTGAGAAATAGTTTTTAATTGCTCATTAATCGTTTCAATGATAAAACGCTTTTTTAACATTATCTTATCCCACTCAGCTTGCAGATGAGCTTTCATATTTCGGCGCTTTTGGGTGATGAAAGTGAGCCCCGCTTTAGCTAAATCGTCCGCCAATGCCTGGCTGAGATAACCTTTGTCACCGTAAAGAGAACCCGTTAATTCTTTTGATAATTCACGAACAGGTTCCCGAGCATCCACATTACCCGCAGTCACTTTAAGTGCCAGAATTTCCCCCTGATGATTGACAACCAAGTGTCATTTGAAACCGTAAAACCAGCCCATTGAATTTTTTCCGCGCTTTGCTATCCCCGCAAAGACCATATGTCGAGAGATGCGAATGTTATGGCAGACACGCAAACGGGTGGGATCAATAAAAGCAATGCCTGTGGGTTTCCCTTTTAATTGCGTCAGATAGCGGCATAGTGGCACCAAAACGGAAGGAGCCACACTGACAAAACGAGGATAGCTGAGTAATGCGACCGATGAAAAAGGATCAAAATGGTGATGATTTCACTGGGATACAGATGACCTTGTCGGCGGCGTAAACGATGCCCGCTATTGAGACAACATTGTCCCCATTGAGGGATGAAAAAACGGCAAAAATCATCGACATCACAGGAAATTTCAACTAAGTTGTCCATAGCCTGTTCCACCTCGGAGCTGTTTTTGGCGTACACCAAAACTTTGCTCCTGGAACAGGTTTCTCGTCAATTTCTTATCCAGAATTCGGGTTAAATAATAAACCTGAACTTCACTTAAGAAGGAAATTAAAATATCTGAGATATGATCAAGGTTTTTGTCAAAGAACATTCAAGACATTGCAGTCTGCTCGATTTTTTGCTTAATATTTCTTCAAGATAAAAGAAAGTATGTTACCATTCGCCAATGAAGAGAAAAAAAACACCAACGCCCCATGACGCTGTTTTTAAACAGTTTTTAAGTCATATTGCTACTGCCAGAGACTTCCTGGAGATACATTTGCCTGCTAAATTACGGGCAATTTGTGATCTGGATACACTGCGGTTGGAATCAGGGTCGTTTATTGAAGACAATCTGCGTGCGCATTATTCCGACATTTTATATTCATTGAAAACGGCGCGGGGTGACGGTTATGTGTATTGCGTGATCGAGCACCAAAGTTCCCCAGACAAAATGATGGCATTCCGGCTGATGCGTTACGGGATTTCAGCAATGCAACGGCATCTGGAACAGGGACATGAAAAATTGCCGCTGGTCATTCCGGTGTTGTTCTATCACGGGAAAATACAGCCGTATCCCTGGAGTACCAATTGGCTCGATGGCTTCGATGCTCCGGCCCTGGCGAAGGAGATCTATTCCGGTCCCTTCCCGCTGGTCGATGTGACAGTCATCCCGGATGATGAGATCCTGACGCACAAACGGGTCGCGCTACTGGAAATGGTGCAAAAGCATATCCGGCAGCGCGATATGGCGGAGTTACTGCAAGAATTGGTCATACTGCTGACGTACGATTACTATACAGATGAACAGTTAAAAAGCGTGCTAAACTACTTATTACAGGCGGGAGATACCGCCGATCCAGAAGGTTTTATCCGGCGACTGGCAGAACAGTCCCCAAGGTATGAGGAGGTACTGATGACAATAGCGCAAAGATTGGAACATAAAGCCCGTCAGGAAGGGCGTCAGGAAGGACGCCAAGAGGCAACTTTAAAGATTGCTCATGCATTGCTGAACAGCGGAATCGATCGTGAAACGGTGATGAAAACCACCGGTCTAAGTCAGAACGAACTTGAGCAAATACGCCACTGACTCGTATTGAGAGTGCTTAATCAGCATTCAACGATTTGTGTTAAAAGAGGATTTTACGGCGACTAGCAGAACAGTCCCCGAAGTTTGGGGAGGTACTGATGACAATTTATTAACTTATTCATATTAGTAGCGATAATGTTGGTTATTAGGCAATATGCAGGGGAGTAAAATGACTTTTTATTCTTCCATATGAAAGGTTAAAACCACCGGCTTTAGCTGCGATATTGTGTTGTACCGGAGGTGCAACATGGATTACAGATATGGCAGCCACACGGTATTTCAGATTGAATACCATTTTGTGTGGGTAACGAAATACAGATACAAAGTGCTGACAGGAGAAGTGGCAAATCGAGTGCGAGAGTGAGTCCGTCAAACATGCGGCTCCTTTGAAATCAGAATATTAAAAGGAGTTGTTAGTCAAGATCACGTGCATATACTCGTCAGCAGTCCTCCAACATTAGCGCCAAGTGAAATCATGAGAAGGCTGAAGGGGAGAACGGCCAGTCAGCTGTTTAAAGAATTTTTCGTATTTGAAAAAACGGTACTGGGGCCAACATTTTTGGGGGCGAGGTTATTTTTGTGCAACCGTGGGACAGTTAACGGAAGAAATGATCAAAAGCTATTTAGAACATCATTTTGAACCCAATCCGAATGATAATGTCAGGATGGATAATTGACGCGTCGTTTAGCCGACGCGTATCCGGACTTTCAGTCCATTAATCACTAACCCACCTACTTTAGTAGGCGGCTGTTTAGTTCTAACGGGAAACCCATCAACAGCGGAGTACAATCGATTGGGTAAAATAATAACATCATTATTCCCGATATTTAATGAAGGATGAGTTATTAATGAAACGACTGAATAGATGGCGTTATTAGTTATCATGTTACGAATAAACGGTTATTTATTTGTGGTCATAGTTTGGGGGGCCACTAGGCTATCTGTTTAGCCCTGTTGAATTATTAGATTTTACCAACAGTGGTGAAATTTTCCTGTATCACGGAAAAATCGTGTATTTTTGTAAAATTAATTTGGTTATTGAATGGCCTGGAAGAACGTAATCTTAGCAATCATATGTGTCTGAGAACTACCTTACCCACTAAAACGAAACTGTATTTAATCCCGTTATTAAACTATGAAACGGAAAATAACCTGAAGGATGCAGGGGAGATTCAGAAGGGGTTTTTTAAGCAGATAACCGATACGGATAAGGCTAAATGGTTTCCGTCGAATGAGAATCCGATCGTAAAGGATGCTCTGGGTTTTCCTGACAATGGCTATTACCACGGCGTGGACAGATACCATGATTGGAAAAGGGAAATTTGCTTAATTAACGCTTTATAATAAAAGTTAAAATTATAATATAAAGTGAGATTGGCTCACAGAGAAGTAAGCCAATCTTTATCGCGAGTTAACTGCCTGCATTATTCCGCATCAATATTGAGAAAACGATGAATTGCCCTTAAAACGGCGTCAGGTTTTTCTGCGTGAACCCAGTGACCGCAATCGGCGACAACCCAGGCTTTAGCTTGTGGAAATTGTTTGGCGATATCATCCCGGTACTCTTCTTGAATATAAGAAGAAAGACCGCCGCGAATAAACAGAGCGGGATGAGGCCATACGGGGATTTTCTGCCAGCCAATAATCTTTTCATATTGGTTGATTAATGCCGGTAAATTGAATTTCCATTCTCCCTGACGGAATGATTTCAGTAAAAACTGAATAACCTCATCTTCCTGAATATTTTCTCGCATAATTTGAGTGGCTTCCTGACGGGTGTTAACACTGGCTTTCGTCACTTTATTCAATGCGGTAAAAATTTGGTCATGGCGGCGAACCTGATAGGCGATTGGTGCTATATCAATAAGAACAATTTTTTCTATCCGTTCTGGTGCCAGGGCGGTCATTGTCATCGCGATCTTGCCGCCCATTGAATGACCAATAATAATAGCGGATTGAATTTGCAGATGATCCAGCAGAGAAATAACATCCTGTGCCATATCGTGGTAATCCATGTTATCTGCCCGTGGAGATAAACCATGGTTACGTACATCAACTTGAATGACTGGATAATATTGCTGTAAATCCCGGGCCAGGACCCCAAGATTATTCAGATCGCCAAATAACCCGTGGATTAATACCACAGGAGTGGAAGAGACAGGATTTTCCGGTGTCTGTATATGATGATTTAACTGGCTGTTTAATTTCATGATGGGAAAGGTTTTCCTCCGGGTATTGAGATCATGTTGTGGGATATTGTTGATTAAATTGTAACAAAGCAACCAGGCTATGCAATTATAGTTAATAATTTCTTGTAATTAAATTGTTCTTAAAAAGTTTGGCATGTCAAAAACTTGTTAATTTTCATACTAATACTTAATGGCTTAAAAGATAAAAACGCTTCAAATGACGGGTATTTTTAAATAGCAGGTTTTAAATAATTTGTGAGATAATTGTTAGTTCAGTCATTTTAATGTGGTTATTTATTGTGTATTTATGTGATCTATATCTTAAAAAATTGTGTGTTAACTTTAAATTTTTGTGAAAAAATAATGAAAATTTGCTTTACATTTTTATGTAAATAAAGATATAGAGTACATTTAACAACAATCACACCGTTCTAATAAGAATAAATAGAATCTGATTTTATACTATGGATTAGGGAATGAATAAGTGAAAAAAAATTTATTAAAAAGTCTTTATCTTCAAGTCTTGCTCGCAATAACTATCGGCATACTGCTGGGGCATTTCTACCCTCAACTTGGCGCAGAAATGAAACCATTGGGTGATGGATTTGTAAAGTTAATCAAGATGGTCATTGCGCCAGTTATTTTCTGCACGGTTGTTACCGGTATTGCCGGTATGGAAAGTATGAAAGCTGTGGGTAAAACAGGAGCGATTGCACTGGTCTATTTTGAAATAGTCAGCACAATTGCCTTAATTATTGGGTTAATTGTTGTCAATGTTGTCCAGCCTGGTGCAGGGATGAATATTGATCCTTCAACGTTAGATGTTAAAGCGGTGTCCGTATATGCGGAGAAAGCGGCTGATCAAGGAATAATCGCGTTTTTACTTGACATTATTCCAGGCAGCGTCATTGGAGCATTTGCCAGTGGTAACATTTTGCAGGTTTTATTATTTGCGGTGTTATTTGGCTTTGCGCTGCATCATTTGGGAGAAAAAGGGAAACCAATCTTTAATATTATTGATGGTTTCTCCCAAGTTATTTTCGGTATTATCAATATGATAATGCGATTAGCACCTTTGGGGGCTTTTGGTGCAATGGCGTTTACCATTGGCAAATACGGTATCGGTTCATTAATACAATTAGGGCAGTTAATAGTTTGTTTCTATATCACTTGTGTTCTTTTTGTCATATTTGTTTTAGGAACAATAGCGAAAGTGACCGGATTTAGTATATTCCGGTTTATCAATTACATTAAAGAAGAATTATTAATCGTATTGGGAACATCCTCTTCTGAATCTGTATTACCGCGTATGTTAGATAAAATGGAGAAGGTGGGATGTCAGAAATCAGTTGTTGGTTTGGTGATACCAACAGGATATTCATTTAATCTGGATGGTACTTCCATCTACCTGACAATGGCCGCAGTATTTATTGCGCAGGCAACCAATACTCATATGGATATTGTCCATCAAATAACGCTATTAGTTGTGTTACTTTTATCTTCTAAAGGGGCTGCTGGCGTGACAGGCAGTGGGTTTATTGTATTAGCGGCAACAATTTCTGCTGTTGGGCATTTACCACTGGCGGGTCTGGCCTTAATTCTGGGAATAGATCGTTTCATGTCGGAAGCAAGAGCGTTAACCAACCTGATTGGCAATGGGGTTGCAACGATTGTAGTTGCAAAACGTTGTCGTCAGCTTGATGAAGTTAAATTAAATGAAGTGTTAAATGCTAAATAAGCGAATCTTTAGATTTTTGTCTGCTCAAATAATCAATCAATAAGATAATTCCGGCCACTGGGCCGGGATCTTTACATATGATCAAAATAGTAAAGAAATAAATTTATTCCTCCTATCTTGCAAGACACTTAATCTGTTCTATTCTTTTTTCATATATTAATAAAAATTCAATTATTGTTTCTTGCTGAATTAGGAGGCGAAACAATGTCACTTGGTGGTGGGATTGTCACCCGAGTTGCTCACCCCGGTCACATCGTTATCTATGCTCTCGGGGATTCGCTCCTTTGCCGCCGCGATGCATCTTGAAATCCATAAGGTATAAGATAGATTGGACAAAACTCACAATCATCAAAGTTGCTTGTATACGAAAAATGATGATTTGGAATTTCTAATAGAAAAATTTATTGCAGATCATTCGATTGATGAAATCATATATGACAGTAAAATCATTTATTATATAAATGACTCATCATTAGATTTTGCAATATCTATGAATCCAGAACAATTTAATGTTATTCTTTTACTCGTTATTAATAATGTACCTCAACATCATTATTTTTTTGATGTAGACAAAAAATGGTGCTTTGTTATTAGCTCAGAGGGGTATATTGATTTTGGGTTTTCTAATTGAGTCTAATTCATACCATTAAGCCGGAAAGATCTCTGTGATCTTCCGGGTTTATTTCTGACCCACCGTGATATATGCCCGCAGTTGACCATATGAGTTCGCCGAATGCTGACAAAATTTCTCGAAAAATATAGCGGTGATTTCATTCTCCTGCTTGTGGTCAGTCTTCAACGCTGCAACGAAGCTTATACCCACAATATCCATGTAACTGATTGATTTGTTTTAGATGAAAATCATCTGCTTCGTCATATCGTTTTTCACGCTGAAACACTTTTAAGTTATTGAAATTTTACCTATTTTGTTTTCTCCTTTTATACTTTATAATCCGGCTAAATTTTTTATTTAGAACAGTACTGGATAGAAATGAAAACGATAGAAGTTGATGAAGACCTTTACCGCTATATTGCCAGCCACACACAACATATCGGTGAAAGTGCATCTGATATTTTACGGCGGATGCTGAAATTTAACGTCGAGCAGCCAGTACAAAACGTCCAGCCTTTTAGCACCGTGGAGAAAATATCAGTATCCCGTCCGTGTGATTCTGTTCGTGTAATACGTGAATTGTTACTTTCAGATGACTATTCTGAGAAGAAAAAAGCAGTTGATCGCTTTATGCTGATCTTATCCACGCTATACAGTTTGAACAGTGAAAGTTTTTCTCAGACAACCGATGCTATGCATGGCCGTACTCGGGTTTATTTTGCCGGCGATCAACAGACGCTGCTTGCCAGTGGCAAACAAACCAAACCTCGTCATATTCCAGGCACACCTTTTTGGGTTATTACTAACACCAATACTGACCGTAAGCGTAATATGGTTGAACAAATTATGCAGGATATGCAATTTTCAGCCAATCTTATTGAAAAGGTGTGTGGCACGATTTAACTGACTAAAGCTGCTCTGCAACAGTCAAGGCGGTGCAGCCATCCAGGAGAGATAAAGTGGCAAATCATCCGCGCGCAGGGCAACTTGCCCACCAAAGTGATCTGATAAACGTAGCGCAACTGACTTCACAGTATTACACCTTACATCCTCAGCCGGAAAACCCGGTGCATAAGGTTAAATTCGGTACATCCGGCCATCGTGGCAGCTCTCAGCGTAGTAGCTTTAATGAAGCGCATATTCTGGCAATTGCTCAGGCAGTTGTGGAAGCCCGTAAGCAGCAGGGAATAAACGGACCTTGCTATGTGGGTAAAGATACCCATGCGCTGTCAGAAGCTGCTTTTATTTCTGTGCTGGAAGTGTTGACCGCCAATAATGTGCATGTGATTGTGCAGGAAAATAATGGATTTACGCCAACACCGGCGATTTCTCATGCCATCCTCTGTTATAACCGCCAGGGGAAAGCGCTGGCGGATGGGATCGTGATTACGCCATCTCATAATCCGCCGGAAGATGGCGGTATTAAATATAATCCACCTGATGGCGGCCCCGCCGATACGGATCTGACCACGATTATCGAACGTCGTGCTAATGAGTTGCTTGAAGAAGGCCTGAAAAGCGTTAAGCGTCTGCCATTTGCTCAGGTATTGAGCAGTGAATATCTGCATCAGCAAGATTTGGTCGAGCCGTATGTCGTTGCGCTGGGTGATGTAGTTGATATGGCCGCGATCCAGAAAGCTGGGCTGAAAATCGGTATTGATCCGTTGGGAGGCTCCGGCATTGCGTTCTGGCAGCGTATCGGTGAGTACTACAATCTGGATTTGACATTGGTTAATGATCAGGTCGATCAGACGTTCCGTTTTATGCATCTGGATCATGATGGTGTCATTCGCATGGATTGCTCATCTCCTTGGGCAATGACCGGTTTGCTGGCAATGCGAGATAAGTTTGATCTGGCTTTCGCCAACGATCCTGATTATGACCGTCACGGTATTGTCACACCAGCTGGTTTGATGAATCCAAATCACTATCTGGCAACGGCGATAGATTACGTGTTCCGTCATCGTCCGCAATGGTCAGAACGTGTCGCGGTAGGTAAAACGCTGGTTTCCAGTGCCATGATTGATCGGGTGGTTGCCGATCTTGGCCGTGAATTGGTGGAAGTGCCGGTCGGTTTTAAGTGGTTTGTTGACGGTTTGCATCAAGGTAAATTGGGTTTTGGCGGTGAGGAGAGTGCGGGGGCTTCTTTTCTGCGTTTCGATGGTACGCCGTGGTCTACGGATAAGGATGGGATTATTCTCTGTTTGCTGGCTGCAGAAATAACCGCCGTGACAGGGGAAAATCCACAGCAGCGTTACAATAAGTTAGCCGCCCGTTTTGGTACACCGAGTTACAGCCGCATTCAGGCACCGGCAAGCCATCAGCAGAAAGCGTTGTTAGCCAAGCTATCACCAGAAATGGTGACAGCAGATAAGCTTGCCGGTGATCCCATCACTGCCCGGTTGACGAACGCCGCTGGTAACGGCGCATCAATCGGCGGCCTGAAAGTGATGACAGAAAATGGCTGGTTTGCCGCCCGTCCATCGGGAACGGAGGAAGCCTACAAGATTTATTGTGAAAGTTTCCTTGGCCCTGAACATCGGGAGAAGATTGAACGCGAAGCGCAGGATATTGTTAACCAGGTTTTTGCCGCCGTTTGATATTTTATTTCGATTGAAGAATCCGCAATGGTTGTTACAGGCTGTTGCGGATTTGTGTTTTTCAGCCCAGAGCAACCATTGATGCATCGGCGGTAATCAGCGCGACGCTACCTGCTGTCATTAGTGATATCTTTTCACCAAATAAGATAACCGCCAGCTCCCATAGCAAATCAATTCTATTGTTAATATCAAATGAGTTGAGATGATAAGACAATTCTCTCTGTTTGAATATATCATTACTCTCATTAATGAAACTAAAGAATAAACTCATTACTAATCTCAATTTCAGTGAGTGAATATTTTGGGGCTGTGGAATGGTTTCCAGCTTTATCTTAGATGACTTTATATAAATCTATAAATAATAATTATCCCCATCAGCGTTTAGCTATTAAACTAAAGTACAATTTTATTTATCTATTTCACTTTGAATATAATATTACAGCTTATTTTTTAGTTAGATTAAGCTGAGTTTTCCCATTAATTGATCAATATTTGAATAGATAAAGATTGAACTGAAAGGTTTTTATCTGAGATTAAAGACCCTTTTTACCCGTGTTTTCGCTTGTTAAAGTGCAAAGTACTTATGTCATTATGTTGCTCATTAACATCACAAGCATTTGATCTGCGTTTAACATGTAACAAAAGTGTCATATTTTGTTTGCAATTAACATCTGTTTTGATAATATATTAAAGATAAATTATATATCGTTGAATTTGATTTATCGTACAGATCATCCTAACGCCTTGCTTCTACATTTGGTTTTTGTAGAGGCAAGTGGGTTTTATGGACTTTCACAAATATTTCAAATGCTTGGTTTAAAAAATACCAATATAAATAATATAAGAATATAACAATGAAAAATTTTTCTCTTAAGAGTTATACATCCATACCGGCATGTATATGGGGTCTATTTCTGGGGACTTTTGTAACAAGATCAACATCAATGATGGTATGGCCTTTTATCTCCATTATATTATATACAAAGTTCCATTTTACTGCATCAATGATTGGGTTAGTTCTCTCTTTATCCATTGCGATTTCATCAATATTAAGTTTTTATGCAGGTTACTTCTCGGATAAAGTTGGCCGGGCCAAGATAATTGTCATTGGATGTCTTATCTCTTCATTGGCATATTTGATATTATGGTTATCTGAGCATCAGTCTGGTTTTATTATTGGCACGTTATTAGCGAATATCTCCTGGGCGCTGGTTAATAATCCAATAAAAGCAGTTATCGGCGATATTATCGAAGAAAAGCAGGTAAGAGAGAATGCCATGTATTTAAGGTACTTATTTCTGAATGCGGGTGCGGTAGTCGGGCCTTATTTAGGGGTAAAGTTAAGTCTGGATATTAATTCTATCTCTTTTCTGATTGTGTCGGTATCCTATGTGATTTTCATGATCCCGGTTTATTTATTTGGCAAAAAAATAAAAATAAACTTAACGAATAATGATGATTTTAAAGGTACAATGAAAGTTTTGTTGAGCGACCGGGTGTTTTTAATGTTGGTCATCAATAATATTCTCATGATGTTTATTTTTGGGCATTTTGATTCAACGCTACCACAATTAATTACTTCATTAGGGTTTAATGGATATGCTGAGTTTATTGCTTCCCTTATTATGCTGCATGCGCTAACCATTGTGGTTATGCAGTTACCGTTTTCCATGTTAACGCAGCAAATGGCATTGGAAACGAAGATAAAAATAGGCACTGTATTACTCATTTTGTCTGAATTAATGTTCTTTATTTCATTCAAGTATTATGATGTTTATTTATTGTGGTATCTTGCTGCGTTTACCATGAGTATCAGTCAAACTATTTTGTTTCCATGTGTGAATGTTTTTATCGATCGTTTGGCACCAAATGATTTACGTGGTGCATATTTTGGCGCCGCATCACTTTATAGTATCGGTTTTTGTATTTCTCCCTTAGTGGGTGGTACTGTTATTCAATTCTTTGATGGTGGCGTGTTATTTCAATTATTAGCGATATTAAGTGTGTTGGTGTTGGTAATTTTTTGCCGTATGTTTAAACTAAGGGATAAACATGAAATTAATATTAGAAGAAGTCTCAAATCTTAGACCAACTGAATTACATTGTCCTGTTCGTGTTGAGCAATTAATAGAGAAAGTTACACTTGAAGGTGTTTGGACTCAACCCATCTGGATTGATGAAGCAACGAATGTGGTGATTGATGGTCATCATCGGCTTGAATTAGCCAAAACACTCAAGCTAAGTTGTATTCCTTGTCTGGCATTTGATTATCAGAAGGAGCTGTTGGTTTATTCACGTAATGAGAATAAAACAATTAGTCATGTTGATGTTATTCAGGCGGGTCTGGATGGGCAACCACTGGGTTATAAACAGACTCGTCATGAGTTTGCCGGGAAGGTTATTGAAACGCAAATTTCGTTAAAAATGTTAGGGTTTGTCAATGAATAAGCAGTTTTATGATGTTGTAATGTGTGGTGCAGGTCCGGCAAATATCTCTTTAATTCCAGATTTATTAAAAGACGAAGCCATAAGACATTGTCTGATTTTAGAAAAAACGGAGATGGTCGGTTCTGGTGCATTAAAGAAATATAAAATCACTGCGAACTCTTTAGGTAGTGTATTTTTAGAGAAATTTGACGGTTGTGATAATGAATTGAGTCAATATATAAGATCAACCTCAGAGTGGGAATATTTTAGTGCCAATAAAGACAAACCGGTTGAATTGCGGTTTGTTGGTCAATATTTGGAGAGAATTGCACGTTTTATTCAGGAAAATAAATATGATGATCGGTTTGGCGTATTGACCGGTGCGGAAGTAAAGAAGATTAAGCAGAATGAAAATGGCGACTATGATATAACTTATCATAAAAATAATGAAGACTATATTGTATCAACGCGAAAAGTCCTGTTTAATATAGGTGGGAACCCAAACGAATCCAGATTATTACATGATAGCCATAATATTACCTCAGGTGATTTCATTAAAGGTGCTTATGATGAGATCATCAATAAAGGTGATATAAAAAGTATATCAATATTAGGTTCGTCACACAGTTCTGTTTCCTGTCTGATTCGACTAATAGAACAATTAAAGTTTACCGGCCAGATAAATGTTCTGGTTAATAAAGATTTCAAGCTGTTTTTTGATTCACCTGCAAGTGCAGAATCTTACGGCTATGATTTCACCCAGGATGATATCTGCCCTTTAAGTGGCCGGGTTAATCGATATTCAGGTCTGAGATATGACTCTTTTGTATTTGCTCAGGAAATTAAAGCAAGAAAACATAAAAATATCGCTATTTTAAATATTTCAGAAATATCTGGTGATGAGGTTGTTCAACGTATTAATTGTGATGATTTATTGATTCATTGTACGGGTTATCACTCCAAACTTGTTGAAATCGTTGATAAAAATAATATTCCTATTGAATTTAAAAGTGATAAATATGGTTTGCTGGCTAATGAAAAATTAAATCCTATATCAACGTCGGGTGAAACGCTCAATAATTTTCATGCATTTGGTCTGGGGTCTGGTGTAAAGACCGGTGGTGGAATTGGTGGTGAGGCAAGTTTCCACGGACGAATTGACGGGGTTTGGGTATATCAGCATGTTATATATGACGCTGTATTTAATTGATAGATAATTTAATATCAATTTTACATTATTAACGAGCGGTATTTTAGGTTAATTCTTATTTAAGAATACTGATAGCTTTCTAACATCTATTTAAAATAAATTATCAAAACTATGAATGAAAAAACAGTAATACTGCTTTGTGCAGGCAGAGGCAGCCGTTTATCTACCAGAACGTCAAATAAACCAAAACCTTTGGTAGAAACAAATCAAACATCATTTATCGATAATGCGCTGAAAAATATCGAATCTGTCGGTATTAAGAAAGTGATTATTGTGGTGGGTTATAAAAGTGATGTTTTAATATCCCAGGTTAAACAAAAGACATATAATCTGGATATTGAGTTTGTTAATAGTGAAAAATGGGAATCGACCAACAATCTCTATTCTTTATATCTTGCCCGAAATTGGATTAAGCAAGATACGCTGATCTTGGAAGGTGATATATTCTTCACCAAGAAATGCCTGGAGATGGTGATGCTAAAAGCAGGAGATCTCAATGTTCTGGTTTCTCCTTTGAGTGGGAATATGGAAGGGACTTATGCAAAAATAGATAAAGATAATATTATTGCATTACATTCCACCAAGGATAGTGATTATCAGGTTGAAGATGGGCAATATAAAACAGTGAATATTTATCATATTTGCAGCGCTAATTTTGCGGAATATGTGAATAAAGAGTTAGCAAATTACGTTAATAATGGATTAACCGGGCTATATTATGAAGATATATTTAAAAAATCCTTGTTGGGTAATATAGCTGAATTTAAAGCAAGTATTGTTGACCATTCTCAATGGTATGAAGTCGATAATACTTATGATCTTGCTATTTGTGATTTCATTTCAAGTGATAATAAGCTGGATCTTGTGCAGAACAGGCATGGTGGATATTGGCGTTATCCTATTATTGATTTTGCATTAATTTATAATTTCAACTTTCCACCTAAAAAAATGAAAGATGAAATGAAGAATAATTTTGATGAGATATTACTTAATTACCCCGGTGGGAATCGTTTAGTTGAATACGCTTTATCTGAATTTCTTGGCGTAGAAAAAACGAAACTATGCATTTCAAATGGTGCTGCTGAAATAATAAAGCGGTTACCTGAGATTTATACAGGTAAAGTATTAGTCACTGTACCATCATTTAATGAGTATGCTAATTGCTTTGGTAAAGACAGAACCCTATTTAGCTATAGCAAAGAGAGCAGAGATTTTGAGATAGATGTTGATGAATTATTAACGTTGGCGAAAGAAGAAAAGCCAAGTGTGGTGGTGATTGAATCACCGAATAACCCGACAGGTAAATTGACGCCAATGAATAGCTTGCTATATTTGGCAGGTGAGTTATTGACATTAAATATAGATTTGATTGTTGATGAATCTTTTTTAGATTTCTCTAAAATGCGTGATGATACCATGTTAATGCATTTAGATAATTATAAGAATTTATCTGTTATTCGCAGTATGAGTAAAACTTTTGGCATTGGTGGCATTCGGATAGGGTATATTGCAACCGAGAATCAAGAGTTACTCAGTAAGGTGAGATCAGTATTGCCTATTTGGAATATTAATGGTTTTGCTGAAGAGTTTTTATTGCGGTTGCCACAATATAGAGAGAGCTATAAATTAAGTTGTGAACAGGTGATTATTGATACGTTAAGATTACAGCAAGAATTGAATTCAATCGAAGGTATGACCGCCTATGAAACGGATTCTAATTTTGTTTACTGTAAATTCCATGTTTCCAATGCAAAAACGGTATCACAGTTACTTTTAGATATTCATGGCGTATATATAAAAGAGTGTTCCGGGAAAGGAAATGTCGATTCTGATCTGTATTGCCGAATATCTTGCCGGACACAAAGTGATAATGAAATGTTAATCCGTTCATTGCGCATGGTGATGCAAGGGCTGATTAATATTAGTGATATTAGTACGATTAAGGAAGTTAACGAGGTCTGCGAATGAGTCAGCCAAAAACAGTAGTGATTTGTGGTAAAGGCGAATTGGCAATTTTCATTTGTCAATATTTCTTGAATCATAAGGATTATCAAATATTGCATGTTGTGGCAGATAAATTCGAACCTGTCAGTACTGAGCAGACATTAATCGATTTCTGTCATGAAAATAATATTTCTATTATTGAAGATAATAAAGTTGAGAATTTACCCGGTTATGAAAGTGGTAATTTTAATTGCGATTTGTGCTTTGTCGTATTCCATAAGCGGATATTGCCGTTAAAATTCATTAATTCTTGTAAAAGAATATTGAATATCCATTTATCCCATTTGCCTAAATATCGTGGCGTCAGGCCAGTAAATTGGGCTTTGAAAAATGGCGAGTCATCTCATGGGGTGACGATTCATGAAATTAATGAAGGTATTGATGCGGGTCCAATTGTGAACCAGGTTTCATTTTCTATTTATCCTGAATTTGAAGAGGTTATTGATACTTATAACCGGGCTGTTAACTATGCCAGACAATTGTTCCTTGATACCATGCCAATCGTAGAAAAAATAAGTCCAAGACCTCAAATCGATTCAGAGGCCAGTATTTATTATGAGAAAGATAATCATAATCTGGCAGAAAGGATGACATTTACCAAGAAAGCATCGCTTGAATTACTGAATAAAGCGTAGATAATAATTGCTTTTAATGTACCGGGGAAGTGCTCATGTATAATCTTATTGCTACAGATCTTGATGGAACTCTGTTACTTCATGGGGATACGGTAGGTAAATTTACTCGCCAAGTGTTGACGGATTTGTCAAATACGGGAAAGCAGATCGTATTTGCCACTGGCAGACATCACGCTGATGTTAACTTCATTATTGGTGATTTTGATATACCTGTGCATCTGATTACGTCTAATGGCGCCAGATTGACAAGTGCCTGTAAGAAGTTGGATATCAGACAACATCTGCCAAGTGATGTAGTAAAAAGATTAATTGAGGAAACGCAGGCAGATCACGATTTAGTGATTAATATGTATTGTGGTTCTCAATGGTTAACCAGTGAATTACACCATAGCTTCAGTGATTTTAATCAGAATGATAATTTTAATCCAACGATCAGACCGGCTGATGAAATGCCTTGTGATGCGGTTGAAAAAGTTTTTTTCATTCATAAGCGCAGAGATCACGATGCGTTGGTTAAATTGGAACGCCATTTAATTGAGCTATTTTCTGATAGTGTCAGTATCGCTTTCTCATTCCCTTGGTGTCTGGAAGTGATGGACTGTGGTGTTTCTAAGGGGCAGGCTTTAATTCAATTAGCCGGGTTTCTTGGGGTTCCAATCAATCAAACTATTGCGTTTGGCGATGGTATGAATGACGTGGAAATGCTTTCAACCGCCGCTAAAGGGGTCATCATGGGAACGGCACAGGATAGGGTTAAACAAGCGCTGCCTCATGCGGAGGTTATTGGTTCCTGCTGCGAAGAGTCTGTCGCTTATTATTTATCTGAACATGTGTGTCAGGTGAATAATCTACCCTGAACTTTGCTGAGAGCAGTTAGTGGCCTGAGACATGAAGTGATTCGATTCGTGTCTCAGGTATTAAGGCATAAACCGATAGCCAATGCCGGTTTCAGTGAGTAAATGTTTTGGTCTGGTGGGGTCATTTTCCAATTTTTGTCGCAGATGCCCCATATAAATCCGCAAGTAATGGTTATGTTCAACATAATTAGGCCCCCAGACCTGATTGAGTAACTGGCGTTGTGTCAGCACCTTACCGCTATTTGCCAATAATTTACCCAGCAAACGAAACTCAATCGGCGTCAGATGCAACTCTTCATCGCTTTTGGTTATCCGGCGGTTAATCAGATCGACAATGACATCAGAAAAATAGACGATAGATTCTTCCTGATGGGTTCTGGCAAAGTGGCGTAAGGCAACCCGTACTCTGGCTAACAATTCACTGATGCCAAAGGGTTTACTCAGATAATCATCAGCGCCGGCATCCAGTGCGGCAACTTTATCAGCTTCTGCGTCACGGGCAGAGAGAACAATAACGGGAATGGTGCTCCATTGACGCAGATCACGGATCAAATTAATGCCGTCACCATCGGGCAGCCCCAAATCAAGAATAATCAAGTCAGGTTTACGGGTTCCCGCTTCAATTAAACCCCGTTTCAGCGTCTCACTTTCAAATACGCGACAGCCTTCCCCTTCCAGCGCCAGCCGGACAAAGCGGCGGATCTCTTTTTCATCTTCAATGATTAAGATGGTGTTATTGCTGGTAATGGTGGCATCTCCTCAGTCATTTCTTCAATTTCAGGCGGTTTCTCTAACGGTAGAACAAAGTGAAAACTCGCTCCACCTTTTTCGTTATTGGCCGCCCAAATCTTTCCATTGTGAATTTCAATAATTGCGCGACAGATTGCCAGCCCAAGGCCTACTCCCGGAATAGCAGATTCTTTGCGGGCGCGGGAAAATTTATCGAAAATTAACTGTTCCTGCTCCGGTGGAATACCTTTACCTGCATCCCAGACTTCAATATGAACCTGATTTTTTTCTGTTGTCGCTTTAATGCCCAGTGGTGTTTGTTCATCAGTGTATTTGATCGCGTTTTCCAATAAATTGATAAATACCCGTTCCAGCAGGCTGGCATCACAATGCAAGAGTAAATCAGATGGCAGGGAAACGGTGACCGGGTGGCGATTAAGCGCATATTCCAGTGAACGCAAGGTACTGCCGACGATCTCTTCCAATGATTGCCATTCCAGATTGAGTTGAATGCCCCCCGATTGGATACGCGCCATATCCAACAAGTTATTGACCAGACGGGAAGTGCTGAGAATTTGCTGGCGGATTTGATTTACCTGCTTGGTATGTGGGGAATTTTCGGCAGATAAATCCAGCATCAGGATTTCTGCTTGCCCGAAAAGGACCGTCAGAGGGGTACGTAAATCGTGAGAGAGTGCCGCCAGAAGTGAGTTACGCAACTGTTCCCGCTCTGCATCCAGTTTCGCCGATTCTGCCCGGCGGGAGAGGTGCAATCTTTCCAATGCATTGGCAATCAGGCCGGTAAATGTTTGCAATAATCGCTGTTGCTCCGGGATGAGCAATTGGCGCAAATAGGATGGTTCAATCGCCAGCACAGCAAACGTTTGTGAAGATGTTGCGATAGGCAGTAGCTGATAAGGTACGCTCGGTAAGGTATCAGTTCCTGCGCCCGCCGGCAGATTTTTATCAAAACTCCATTTGGCAATGGCATCGTCAATCAGCATATGACCGCCATTGTTTGTTGTGAGTTGATGTAAATCGCCGTTATCGCTCGGTAAAAACAGGCCGGTTTTAGCCTGGAAACTATTGGTAAGGAAATGGTAGCTGGTACGGGCAATATCGCCTTCATTCAATGCCCGGCTGAGTTCACGGGTCATTTCATAGAGATGGCGGGTGCGCTGTTCTCGGTAACGGGCAATTCGTGCCTGATATCTCATTCCCGCAGTCAGGTTTCCGACCACGACCCCCACGATCAGCATGACCGTGAAAGTCAGCAGATACTGCATATCCGTGACGGCCAGCGACCAGTGGGGCTGAACAAAGAAGATATCGAAACTGATGACGTTAATAAAAGCCGCGAATATTGATGGCCGGCGTCCATAAAACAGCGCAATGATGACGACGCCAAGCAGATAAAGTGTAACCAGGTTAGCTTTATCGAGAGTCAACAAGAATGTCCGGGAGAACAGGGTGATCAGTGTGCAGAGGGCGATTGCGATCAGGCAACCCTGAATCTGTATCCGCCATTTTTCACTGACAGAACGGCTGTCCTGTTCTTTATCCCATTGGTTGCGATCTTCCCGCGCGACAATCACTAAATCCAAATCTGGCCCCAGTTTTCCTAACCGATCAGCAAAACCAGGGCGCCATTTCCAGTTAAGCAGCTTATGTTTAGATTCACAGCAGCGGCCTATCAAAATTTTGCCGAGGTTATGCTCTCTGGCATAACGCAACACTGCTTTTTCTTTGTTGGGATCGGCGAGGGTTGCGGTTTCCGCTCCCAATTCATGGGCTAATCTGAGTGCGGTTAAAATCGTGCGCCGTTTACCTTCCGGCAATTGGTGCAGTTTTGGGGTTTCAACATAGATTGCATGCCAGATACAGCCTAACCGGGCAGCAAGCCGGGCGGCGGTACGGACCAGTTTTTCATTGCCCGCGCTGTTACCGATGCACAACAGAAGATTATCACGAGTGTGCCAGACCGGTTCATGCCCTTGGGTGTCGCGGAAAGCGCGCATTTGATCATCAACGCGATCAGCGGTACGACGCAAAGCCAGTTCTCGCAGGGCAATCAGATTGCCTTTGCGGAAAAAATGTTCAATAGCGCGTTCTGCCTGGCTGGGAATATAGACTTTACCTTCATTGAGCCGTTGGCGCAGATCATCTGGCGGTAGATCAACCAGGACAATTTCAGTTGCCTGATCAAAGATATGGTCAGGGATGGTCTCCCTGACCTGGATGCCGGTAATATCATCAACCACATCATTAAGGCTTTCCAGATGCTGAACGTTAATGGTCGTCAGCACATCGATTCCTGCGTTCAGTAATTCTTCAACATCCTGCCAGCGCTTGGGATGACGGCTGCCGTGAGGATTGCTGAATGCCAGTTCATCCATCAGAATCATCGCTGGGTGGCGGGCAATGGCGGCATCAAGATCAAAGACGGTGATTCTGCGTTTTCGGTAGTGGATCGGTTTAAGTGGCAGTTGTGGCAGACCATCAATTAAAGCAGCCGTTTCTTGCCGTTCATGGGTTTCTACCACACCGATCATCACATCCAGCCCTTGAGCACGCAATCTTTGTGCTTCCTGTAACATGGCATAGGTTTTTCCTACGCCAGCGCAGGCACCGAAAAATATTTTTAATTTACCGCGCTGTTTCTCATTAACCAGTGTCAGTAATTCATCAGGGTCAGGGCGTTGTGGTTCGTGTTGATCCATCTTCCAGCCTTAATTGTTTTTTCTTTTGCAAATTATCAAGAGCAAGATTGAGTTTTAACACATTAATAATCGGTTCACCGAGAAATTCCGATGGCGGTGTTTCAGTATTATTTCGGATTAATTGCTTTACCGCTTTAACGGGTAAACGGCGTGCGTCAGCCACTCTTTGTACCTGAAAATCAGCCGCTGCGGGTGAAATGTGAGGATCGAGGCCGCTAGCGGACGCGGTGACCAGATCAACCGGCACAGGCATGCTTGGCTGGCGGTTAAATTGGCGCAAATGTTCAACTCTGCGCTTGATTTCATCATCCAATACCGGGTTAGAAACCGCCAAATTACTGCCACCGGATAACATCGTGTTATAAGGGGAGTCCACCGTCGCGGAAGGGCGCCCCTGAAAATAGATATCTTTAGTGAAGGGTTGACCAATCAGTTCAGAACCGACTATCTGGCCGTCCTGGCCGTTTTGTTCCACCATAGAACCCTGGGACTGGTAAGGAAACATCAGTTCTGACAAACCTGTTGCCAGCAACGGGTAAGCCACACCAGTAATCAGAGTCAGGAATAGCAACAATACAATAGAAGAACGTAACCAAATCATTTTCGTCACCTTTATTTAAAGATCAGCAGAGTCAGCAACATATCTATCAGTTTGATGCCGATGAAAGGCGCTATCAGACCACCCAGACCATAAATCCACAGATTGCGGCGTAAGAGTGACAATGCGTTCATGGGGCGGTAGCTCACGCCTTTCAGAGCTAATGGGATCAGGAAGACAATAATCAGTGCGTTGAAGATAACTGTCGATAAAACCGCCGATGCTGGTGAATGCAGGTGCATGATATTAAGGACATTTAACTGTGGATAGGTGACAGAAAATGCCGCCGGGATAATGGCGAAATATTTTGCGATATCATTGGCGATACTGAACGTGGTCAGAGAACCTCGTGTCATCAGCATCTGCTTACCAATACGGACGACTTCAATCAGTTTGGTTGGGTTGGAGTCCAGATCCACCATGTTGCCGGCTTCCTTGGCCGCCTGAGTGCCTGAATTCATGGCAACCGCAACATCAGCCTGAGCAAGCGCGGGTGCATCATTAGTACCGTCGCCTGTCATGGCGACCAGACGGCCTTCGGATTGGTACTGACGGATAAGCGCCAGTTTGGCCTCGGGTGTCGCTTCCGCCAGAAAATCATCGACGCCGGCTTCTGCCGCAATTGCGGCGGCAGTCAGGCGGTTATCACCGGTAATCATCACGGTTTTGATGCCCATCCGGCGCATTTCGCTGAATCGCTCTTTGATGCCGCCTTTTACGATATCTTTCAGCGCGACAACACCCAGTACCCGCTGATTTTCTGCGACAACCAGTGGTGTACCACCTCTACGTGCTACGGCCTGTACCAGGATCTCGACTGCTTCAGGGAATTTGCCATGATTAGCTTCAATATGACGGCGGATGGCATCCACTGCGCCTTTACGGATCATACGATTTTCCACATTCACGCCGCTCATTCTGGTCATGGCAGAGAAAGGCACAAAACTGGCATTTAGTGAGCGCAGATCACGTTCGCGCAGGTTGAAATGCTGTTTTGCCAGAATGACAATGCTGCGGCCTTCCGGTGTTTCATCAGCCAGAGAAGAGAGCTGGGCGGCATCTGCCAGCTGTTGTTCTGTCACGCCGGGAGCCGGCAGAAACTGAGATGCCTGGCGATTTCCCAGGGTGATAGTGCCGGTTTTATCCAGCAGCAGCACATCTACATCCCCCGCTGCTTCAACGGCCCGGCCGCTGGTGGCAATCACATTCGTAGCCAGCATTCGGCTCATGCCTGCGACACCGATCGCAGAAAGTAAACCACCAATCGTGGTCGGAATAAGACAAACCAACAATGCGACCAATACCGTGATGGTGATAGGTTGACCAGATTGGTTGGTTTCCACACTGAATATTGAGAATGGCAATAGGGTAACACACACTAGGAGGAAGATAATCGTCAGAGCCGTCAGCAGGATCGTCAGGGCGATCTCGTTTGGCGTTTTTCGCCGTTTAGCCCCTTCCACCATTGAAATCATGCGATCAAGAAAGGTTTCACCGGGATTAGCCGAACATTCGACTATCAGCCAATCAGACAGCACGTGTGTGCCACCGGTAACAGAGGAAAAATCACCGCCGGATTCGCGGATAACCGGGGCAGATTCTCCAGTGATGGCACTTTCATCAACGGAAGCACCGCCTTCGATAACTTCACCATCACAAGGAATGGTTTCATTGGCTTCGATAATAACGATATCGCCTTTGCGCAGGCTGTCAGAAGGGACCTTTTCTCTCGTTGCATCACCGCTGGCTGAGGCGAGTTTGGTTGCCCAACGGGTTCTTCTCACCCCTTTAAGGCTGGCGGCCTGCGCTTTGCTTCTGCCTTCCGCCAGTGATTCGGCAAAGTTAGCGAACAGCAAGGTAAACCATAGCCATAAGGCGATGTTGCCGGTAAACAGCGTATTTCCTTTAAATTGACCGGCCAACATGGCAATCCACAAAATCGTGGTTAACCCACTGCCCAGATAGACCACAAACATCACCGGATTACGCCATTGTGCGGCCGGATGGCATTTTTTTACTGAGTCAATAAGCGCATTACGCATCAAAGAGGGTTCGAATAATGTCTGTTGTTTGTTTGTCATGGTGTTCCTCTCTCTATTCCTCATGTTGGTACTTACCGGGATATCTGCCAGATTTGTAAATGTTCAATTATTGGGCCCAGGATCAGTGCCGGAATAAAAGTTAATGCGCCAATTAACATCATGGTCAGGATTAATAAGCCGGTAAACAGCGGGCCACTGGTGGGGAGTGTGCCGTTGCTGACAGGCTGGCGTTTTTTCACTACCAGGGAGCCGGCAATAGCCAGCACTGACAGGATCACGCCAAAACGGCCAAAAAATAGGGTGACTGCCAGCAGTAGGTTGTAGAACACGCTGTTTGTATTGAGACCCGTGAAAGCACTGCCATTATTGTTGGCGGTAGAGGAGAGGGCATAAAGCACCTCACTGAAACCATGAGCGCCGGGGTTCAGAATACCGGCACGTCCACTGGTTGTGGATATGACAAGCGCAGTGCCTAAAAGTACCAGTATCGGGGTGACCAGAATCGCCAGTGCAACCATTTTCATCTCGAATACTTCGATTTTTTTACCGAGATATTCAGGTGCCCGGCCTATCATTAAACCGCCAATAAATACTGTCAGCAGAACGAACAGTAACATACCGTATAAGCCGGAACCCACGCCGCCGAATACGACTTCGCCAATTTGTATCAACCACATGGGGATCATGCCGCCAAGTGCGGTGAAAGAATCCTGCATGGCATTGACCGCCCCGCAGGAGGCCGCAGTTGTCACTACCGCATAAATCGAGGTTGCAAGGATACCGAAGCGATTCTCTTTCCCTTCCAGATTGATATTACTGGCAGCACCTAGCAGACTGAAATGGGGATTGCCTTTGAGTTCGGCATACATCACTCCCGCCGTAGCCGCGACGAAGATGATACCCATCGCCCATAATAAAGTGTGTCCCTGACGGTTATCGCCAATCACCTGACCAAAGGCAAAACAGAGCGCACAGGGGATCAGCAGGATAGATAATATCTGAATAAAATTGCTGATAGCGGTCGGATTTTCAAACGGATGAGCTGAACTGGCGGCAAAGAATCCACCGCCATTGGTTCCCAATAACTTGATGGCTTCCTGTGAAGCGACAGGCCCCATCGGGATCAATTGCTGTTGATCTTCAATAGTATGAGCTAATTGATAGGGTTCGAAATTCTGTATCACTCCCTGACTGACAAAAACCAGTGCGATAATCATAGACAGCGGTAGCAGCAGATAAAGTGTAATCCGGGTGATATCAACCCAGGCGTTCCCCACGGTTTTGACGCCATGACGGGAAAATGCGCGTATCAGCGCAAATACCACAGCGATACCGGTCGCGGCAGAAAGAAAGTTCTGTACGGTTAAACCCGTCATCTGACTAAAGTAGCTTAGTGTGTTTTCCCCACTGTAGGCTTGCCAGTCAGTATTGGTGATAAAGCTGACGGCGGTATTCAGCGCCAGGTCCCATTTGAGCCCGGGAAAATGTTCAGGATTTAGAGGAAGGACGCGTTGGGTAACCAGAAGGGTAAATAACAGTAATAGTCCCGTCAGATTAAAAATAATGATCGCTAATGCGTATTGCCGCCAGCTCATCTCTTTCACTGTGCCGCCAGGCTTCTGTAAACCACAGCAACGCCAAAGACCAGATTCTGTTTTAGTCAGCCAGAGCGGAATATCACCGTTGATCATATTGGCGATAATATTGCCAAGTGGTTTTGCCAACAGCAGTAAAATCAGTAAGAAACTTGCGATCAGTAAAAAAGCGGATGAGGCCATTTAAAAATCCTCCGCATGGAGTAACGCGTAAATCAGATAAAAAAATAATAGGGCTACGAATAACGTGCCAGAAATCAGAAATATGCTCACTGCTTATCTCTCCTGAGAATTTGGATAGATAAAGGTTAGGTAAGGTAGTGCAAAGAAGCTGATAAAAGAGTGAATGGATGTGTAAAAAAAGTGTAAAAATGACGAGTACAGGAAGACTCAGAAGAGTGGTAGTTGAAGGCTATCCTGCTTAAGTTAACTTGAACTTCACTTAAGAAGGAAATTAAAGTACCTGAGGCGCGATCAACGTTTTTGTCAAAGAACATTCAAGACATTGCAGTCTGCTCGATTTTTTGCTTAATATTCCTTCAGTATAAAAGAAAGTATGTTACCATTCGCCAATGAAGAGAAAAAAAACACCAACGCCCCATGACGCTGTTTTTAAACAGTTTTTAAGTCATATTGCTACTGCCAGAGACTTCCTGGAGATACATTTGCCTGCTAAATTACGGGCAATTTGTGATCTGGATACACTGCGGTTGGAATCAGGGTCGTTTATTGAAGACAATCTGCGTGCGCATTATTCCGACATTTTATATTCATTGAAAACGGCACGGGGTGACGGTTATGTGTATTGCGTGATCGAGCACCAAAGTTCCCCGGACAAGATGATCGCATTTCGATTGATGCGTTACGGGATTTCAGCAATGCAACGGCATCTGGAACAGGGACATGAAAAATTGCCGCTGGTCATTCCGGTGTTGTTCTATCACGGGAAAATACAGCCGTATCCTTGGAGTACCAATTGGCTCGACTGCTTTGATGATCCGGCCCTGGCGAAGGAGATCTATTCCGGTCCTTTCCCGCTGGTCGATGTGACAGTCATCCCGGATGATGAGATCCTGACGCACAAACGGGTCGCGCTACTGGAAATGGTGCAAAAGCATATCCGGCAGCGCGATATGGCGGAGCTGCTGCAAGAGTTGGTCATACTGCTGACGTATGATTACTATACAGATGAACAGTTAAAAAGCGTGCTAAACTACTTATTACAGGCGGGAGATACCGCCGATCCAGAGGGTTTTATCCGGCGACTGGCAGAACAGTCCCCGAAGTATGAGGAGGTACTGATGACAATAGCGCAGAAACTGGAGCAGAAGGCGCACCAGAAAGGGTTTATTGAAGGACGCCAAGAAGGACTTCAAGAAGGACTTCAGGAAGGACTTCAAGAAGGATTGCATAAAGGCGAAAAGCGGGGGATCCTGAAAATCGCGTGTGCGATGATCGATATGGGTATCGATCGTGAAACGATAATGAAAACCACCGGGTTAAGCCAGAACGAACTTGAGCAAATACGCCACTAACTCATGTTGAGAGTGCTTAATCAGCATTAACAATCCGTGTTAAAAGAGGATGTTACGGTGACTGTCAGAACAGTCACCGAAGTCTGAGTATTGACCGTTAACGGTGATGAAAATTATCGGACTGAGCCAGAGTGAGCTTGAACAAATGCCCGACAAACTTACTGGCTGATACGTTATCGGCATAAAAATGCTTGAGTCAATACACGAAACGCATAAATAGAAGCCGCACATTTACATGCCAGGCGATAAGACCGAGTCTGAATCTACGTGCCTCTGAGATCTCTGTTCTTAAGCAGAGCTGAGGTTAATTATGAATCCATTACATGGAATCATGTAACGTCTGGGACATCAGCTTATAGCATATGGAATAACCGATTTTATTAACATAAAAAAAGGCTAAGAATTATATTCTTAGCTTTTTTTTCTCACTTAAATAAATGAAAACAAAATATGAAGCTATAATTATAATATTACCTATAAAAAAAGCCATTCCCCATGAGTTTGAAAAAACACACACTGATATAATACCCCATAAAAAAATAGAAAAAGCTGGAATATTTGACCAAAAAAAATCCTTAAAAAGAGAATAAGATATATCCTTAAAGAATCCTTTGGTAATATTTTTATTTTTCATATTTAATCTCAATTATCCATCATGTCTGCAATGACATGAGCAATTTCTTCTTCATAAAAATGTCCTCTTTTATTACTATCGTTTTTTTTCATCGGATTTATTAAATATAGACCTTTTTCTAAACTTGGCTCAACTATAAAATACAACATTTCCAATTTTTTAAAAAACAATACCCAATAAAGTTTTGAACACCTGATTTTAAGCCTATCGGCTGCCATTGATGCTTTCTCAACATATCCGTGTCCTTGAGATAATGTTAAAACACCACCTATAGCTTTTTTTGCTAAGTTTTTCACCATAACATTTTTCATTACATTTAAATATATTTTTTTCTTACCTCTTCATTAAAACCTTCAAACACCGCATTGATATACGATTCTATTATTTTATAAATAAATTTATACCCAAGAAACTGCAAGATGCAGTTTTTAGCATCTGAAAATGGTCGTTAATTCTAGACATCAGCGAGTCCTCTATATCAGGTAGCGTTGTAGTGAAAAATTTGAATACTTTGTCTCGAAATTCATGTTTATTAGCGAAATAACGGTTATTTCGAACATGTTCATTCATGGCCTTCCATAATCGCTCTATCGGGTTTAAATTTGGGCGGTATGGAGGAAGGTAATGTCACTCAATATTGCTAACATAAGCCGAATCCTTCATAAGATGAGCGTTGTTGTAACCCGCACCCAGTGGTCTGATGGAGTCGCAATGCGTGGGCTATCATCACAGAACTCCACCTTTCAGAAGCAAGAAGGATGGCTTTTATTCTATCACGTACCTGGCCATCACGAGTTGTGTCGTGAAGACGTTCAAGTTTGATTGGTTGTTCTGATGTGATAAATATTTTCATGGCGAGAATAATGATCTCCATTTCGTATAAAATTAAGCATCTTCAATAATCACGGATACATTATGTTTTATCTACGTTGATCATATTATCTTTATTGACGTTATTTTACTGGGTCAAATCAACCCGCAAATAGCCAGATGGTATAAAAATATCAAAAATATCCTTTTGTATTTTTTAGGATAATATTCTTTTTCTCGCTGATTTCTTTTTAACTCTCTGTTAATAGTTTTAATGGAATTCGATTAAACGCTATTTACTGTCCTTTTGAAAATCACGTTTATTGAGTTTAATCTGCCTTTTATATAAAAGCTTTAATCTCTATATTCGTATTTTTAAATGGTCACGGTAGATTAGATAAATGTAAAATAAGCGGAGGATAGCATTGCCGACAAACGAATTAAACATGGATGTGAATAGGCTGTTTTTAGCCAATCGATATCTTTTTAAAAAGTAGGAATTAATGGAGTGACTGTTCCGCGCGTGAAGGGGATCACGTCACTTGTGGTAAACATTCCGGTACTTACATGATTGTCGGGGGCGTACCCAGCATGTTTAGCATGGGACGACGATGGGCTGGCACATTAGATAGTGTCAGCACGTGCCCCTGTGGGGCCCGGCTGATTAATTCCGTGATGGACAGCTATGAGAAGCAGGAGGCGGTTGCTGACCGGGTTGTTACTCCCACTAATATGGCGCAACAGAAGCACAACTTGAAGATGCCAGAGCCAAAATGCATAAGCTGAACAAGAACAGGGGTTATACAAATAATGACAGTCAATGTTGAAGTGTTAATAAATAGTCTAGGGAAATCTTATCAGGAGATTTTTGATGAAGGGTTAATCCCTTATAAAACTAAGCCAGCCGGTTTTTCTGGTAGTGAAGTGGTATGCCTGGATATATAAAAATAGGGGAGGGGCTAGCGTTTTATAGTGAGGGGATGAATTTAAAATAAATTACGTTAACTCGATTAAAGATTTTATATCAGGGATGGATTTAACTCAATAAATACAACTTTTCAAATGGAGAATTAATTGAATTTAATCGAAAATCATTAACCATTAATAGCGAATTGAAGAGGAGTCCGCACGTAAAATAATATTATCCGAACAGATGAGTATTAACGCGTTTTCCCGCCAGATCCGCAGAATGGGTGGCGGGAGAAAATGATTAACAGCAAACTACAAATTAATTGCGTTGAAAACAGCCTTTGTCAGACGTGAAAGCTGCTCTGGTTGAATAATATAAGGTGGCATCAGATAAATCAGCTTACCAAATGGTCTTATCCAGACACCTTCAGAAACAAAATAGTGTTGTAACACTGCCATATCTACCGGTTGTTTCATTTCCACCACCCCAATGGCACCTAATACCCGGACATCAGCCACTTTTGCATGTAATTTTAATGGCATCAACTCAGTGCTTAATTGGTTTTCAATCGATTTAATGCGCTGTTGCCAAGGGCTTTCTAGCAACAATTTCAAACTGGCCTCTGCTACGGCACAAGCCAATGGATTTCCCATAAACGTTGGGCCGTGCATAAAACAGCCGGCTTCGCCATTGCTGATGGTTTCGGCTACTTTACGGGTTGTCAGTGTTGCTGATAGCGTCATATAGCCGCCAGTCAGCGCTTTACCTACACATAAAATATCCGGTTCAATTTCAGCGTGTTCACAGGCAAACAATTTTCCTGTACGGCCGAAACCGGTGGCAATTTCATCGGCAATTAACAGAATCTGATGCTGATCACAGAGCATTCTGACCTGGCGCAGATATTCAGGATGATAAATCCGCATTCCTCCAGCTCCTTGTACAATAGGTTCCAGGATAACCGCAGCAATATCACTGGAATGCTGCTCCAGCAAAGTACGGAATGAAATGATATCCCGTTCATCCCAAAGAGAATCAAATCCACATTCAGGTGATTCGGCAAACAGATGTGGTGGCAGATAACCTTTGTAGAGATTATGCATCGAATTGTCGGGATCACAGACAGACATAGCACCGAATGTATCACCATGATAACCATGACGTAATGTCAGAATACGCTGACGTTTCTCACCTTTTGCCTGCCAGTATTGCAACGCCATTTTCAGGGCCACTTCCACCGCAACAGAACCTGAATCAGCCAGAAAGACGCACTCAAGCGATGGTGGTGTAATGTCCACTAATTGTCTGCAAAGTGCGATTGCGGATGGATGGGTTATTCCACCAAACATGACATGGGACATCTTATCAATCTGAGTTTTAGCTGCCTGATTCAGTAGCGGATGATTATATCCATGAATGGCAGACCACCATGAAGACATGCCATCTATCAGCTTACAGCCATCAGTCAGTTCCAGTTCCACACCAGAGGCACTGACAACAGGATAAACCGGAAGTGGCTTGGTCATAGAGGTATAAGGATGCCAGATATGGCGCAGATCAAATTCAATATCAGAAGAAGTCATAAGGCTTGATGTCAACTAATTTATTTAAAATTAGTTGACAGTATAACGACATTATTTAAACTGACGAGACTTTTTTCACACTGGAGATGTCATTGTGACTGAACGTAAGCAATGGACAATTAAGCAGGCACAAGAACTGTTTGATAAACCTTTTTTCGAATTATTGTTTGAAGCACAACAGATTCACCGTATGTATTTTGATCCACAGCAGGTACAGGTCAGTACATTACTTTCCATCAAAACGGGCGCTTGTCCGGAGGATTGCAAATATTGCCCGCAAAGCTCCCGCTATAAAACGGGCCTTGAAAAAGAGCGGTTGATGGAAGTGGAGAAAGTGATTGATTCTGCCCGTAAGGCTAAAAACGCAGGTTCAACCCGTTTTTGTATGGGTGCTGCGTGGAAAAACCCTCATGAACGGGATATGCCTTATTTGGAGAAAATGGTTAAGGAAGTCAAAGCATTAGGGATGGAAACCTGCATGACGCTTGGCATGCTTGAGGGCTCACAAGCGCAGCGGTTGGCGGAAGCAGGATTAGATTATTACAACCACAACCTTGATACCTCTCCGGAATTTTATGGCAACATCATTACCACCCGAACCTATCAGGACAGGTTGGATACGCTCGATAAGGTACGGGATGCGGGAATAAAAGTTTGCTCTGGTGGTATTGTCGGTTTGGGAGAAGAAATCCGTGATCGGGCTGCGTTGCTGGTACAACTGGCAAACCTGCCAAAACCGCCGGAAAGTGTGCCCATTAACATGCTGGTAAAAGTCAAAGGCACGCCGTTGGCTGATAACGAAGATGTGGACGCTTTTGATTTTATCCGCACAATTGCGGTTGCCAGGATCATGATGCCAGCTTCTCATGTCCGGTTATCCGCTGGTCGTGAACAGATGAATGAGCAGACGCAGGCTATGTGTTTTATGGCGGGCGCTAATTCTATTTTCTATGGCTGTAAGTTGCTGACGACACCTAACCCTGGTGAAGATAAAGATTTACAACTGTTCCGAAAATTGGGCATTAACCCTCAGCAGACTCAAACGGCATTTGGTGATAATCAGCAGCAACAGCATCTGGCAGAAGCCATCATCAATGCGGATAACGAACAATTTTATAATGCGGCATTGTAATGGATTGGTCAGTGTATCTTTCTCGGCAATTGTCCGAGCGTCAGGACTCTTCTCTATGGCGTCAGCGGCAGGTTAATCAGAAATCAGATGGGCGTTTCTTGTATACCACGGAAGGCAAATATCTTAATTTTTCCAGTAATGATTACCTAGGGTTAAGCGCAAATCCCGCAGTCATTTCCGCATGGCAGCGGGGGGCTGAACAATATGGTGTTGGCAGTGGGGGGTCAGGCCATATGACAGGTTATACAAACGCTCATCAGCGCCTGGAACAACAATTGGCCGACTGGCTGGGTTATCCAAAAGCATTGCTCTTTATTTCAGGATATTCTGCTAATCAAGGGGTAATTGCAGCGTTAATGACGCAATCGGATCGGATTATTGCCGATCGCTTGAGTCATGCTTCATTAATGGAAGCTGCCATGCATTCATCTGCTCAATTACGTCGTTTTCGCCATAATCAACCTGCATCACTTGCGGATTTACTGGCAAAACCCTGTATTGGGAAAACATTGGTGGTAACCGAGGGGGTGTTCAGTATGGATGGTGACTGCGCACCGCTGGCCGATATTTATCAGCAAACCCGCGTTTCAGGTAGCTGGTTAATGGTGGATGATGCACATGGTATTGGGGTCTGTGGTGAACAGGGTCGGGGAAGCTGTTGGCAGCAGAAAGTGAAACCGGAAATTTTAATTGTCACTTTTGGCAAAGCGTTTGGGTTGAGTGGTGCAGCGGTACTTTGCGATGAGCAGACGGCAGAATATCTGATTCAGTATGCCCGTCATCTTATTTACAGCACTGCTATGCCTCCGGCGCAGGCACAGGCGATTTCTGAAGCGGTCCGGCAGATACAATCGGGTGATGAGCTGCGCCAACGATTGCAGCAAAATATTGATGATTTCCGCCGGCAGGTACAGAAACTGCCATTCAACCTGACAGATTCAACTACGGCGATTCAGCCACTGATTGTGAGTGATAATGAGTTGAGTGTGTCTTTATCTCAATATCTGCAACAAAAAGGAATTTGGGTTAAAGCGATTCGCCCTCCGACAGTACCGCCAGGCAGCGCCAGATTACGTATTACGCTGACTGCCAGCCATACACAGCAAGATATTGATATATTGACGGAGGCGCTATATGAGTTCTGTAGCTGAATCTGTCGATAAACGGGCTATTGCAGGCGCATTTGGGCGTGCTGCCGCCAATTATGATGTGGTAGCAAAATTACAGCAACAAACCGGCGCATTCCTCATGCAACAAGCCAGTGGGCATCCTGGCAGATTGGTATTGGATGCCGGTTGCGGTACCGGTTTTTTTAGTCATTGTTGGCGGCAACAGGGGAGACAGGTTATCTCGCTGGATTTGGCATCGGGGATGTTAGCGCATGCCCGTGAAAGGCAGGCAGCAGATTATTACCTGCAAGGAGATATTGAATGTTTAGGGCTTGCTGACAGTCGTGTTGATATCTGTTTCAGTAACTTGGTTGTTCAATGGTGCGATAATTTATCTTGTGTTTTAACCGAGCTTTATCGGGTGACCCGCCCCGGTGGATTGATTCTGTTTTCCACATTGGCCAAAGGTTCATTACATGAATTGCAGCAAGCTTGGAGTGCGGTTGATAACTATCAGCATATTAATCATTTTCTGCCACAGCAGATGATTAAAGATGCCTGTCAGGATTTCCGGCACCGTCTTATCAGTCAGGTTTATCGCCAACAATATCCGCATATATTGCCACTCTTAGGTTCCTTGAAGGGAATTGGCGCGACTCATCTTCATTGTGGGCGACAACAGGGACTGATGACCCGTGGACGGTTGACGGCTTTGGAACAGGCTTACCCTCGGGAAGATAAACATTTATCTCTCAGTTATCAGGTTGTTTTTGGAGTTATTTATCGTGACTAAGAGCTGGTTTTTAACCGGTACAGATACCGAAGTAGGTAAAACCGTTGTAAGTTGTGCTTTGCTACAGGCTGCGACTAAAGCAGGATATAAAACAGCAGGTTATAAACCCGTCGCTTCCGGCAGTGAAATAACACCGGTAGGTGTCCGTAATGCGGATGCATTGGCATTATTGGCGAACAGTTCTTTACCTTTACAATATGATGAAGTGAATCCGCTGGTATTTGTTGAAGCGACATCACCGCATATTGTTAGCGCTGATTTAAATCAACCTATTGATTTTTCTGTTATGTCTGCGGGGCTGTATCATCTGGAAAAGAAAGCCGATTGGGTTTTAGTAGAAGGCGCGGGTGGTTGGTATACGCCTTTATCGGAATCGGCGACTTTTGCTGACTGGGTCATTAAAGAGCAATTACCGGTTATTCTGACCGTGGGGGTGAAACTGGGTTGTATTAATCACGCGATACTCACCTCAGAGGCTATCAGAGGTTCAGGATTATATTTCGCAGGGTGGATAGCGAATGAAGTTGAACCCGCAAGCAAGCGTCAGAAAGAATATCTGGCGACATTAGAACGCATGCTACCTGCACCTTTATTGGGGACGATCCCTAATTTAACACAAGAATATCTTAATTATTTAGATGAATATATAGATTTTAAATTACTGGTTAATTGAATTATTAATCTTACCGGTGACGATATATCGGGTTTTATTGCAATATGCCGGGATGCCTTTCCGGCATAAAAGTTATATTTTTCAATGAGTTTATCATGGTTGATGACGGTGTGCTTGTTATTCATGCTTCGGCGAGTTTTTTATTAACCGTGGCCTCTGAGGGTTGGTTGATATAACGTCTGAATATCTTTCTTACCAGGTATATCGGGCCTACACCCAGAATAGAATAAACAACTTTAATGATAAATTGGGCAATGATCATTTCTTTTATGATATCTATACCGAGAACACCATAAAAAGCAATTGAGCAGAATATTATACTGTCGAATGCCGAGGCGATGACAGTACTTGTTATCACTCTGAGGAAAAGATACTTTGAATTTGTGAGAGACTTTATTTTGCAAAGCAGATACGAATTTATATTCTCAGAGATAAAATAAGCAAGAGATGATGCCAGTAATACCGAGACGATACTATTAATTATGCCACTATAAGTTGCACCAAACTCCCATCCAGGAACACCTGGCATCAGTGCGGTTGTCCAAAGCCCCAAAACAAACAGTAAATTCGCTGCAAAGGAGATAATAATCGTTCTTCTTGCCAGGCGTAACCCATAGAATTCATTTAGAATATCGACCAGAAGGAAAGTGATTGGGTAAATAAAAACGCCGGGTGGAGTGACGATATTAATAATAGGGACATGAATGGGCTTCACGCCACATATTGTGGAGAAAATATAAATAACACTGAGTGCGACGCTGATGAGTAAATACGCTTGCCATGAACGCTCATGACGATCCCCTAGTTCATAAGCTGTAACAATGTTGCTGTGGCTGTATAATTTCCGATATAGCGTACTGAGTTCATGTCTGCTCAGATCTTCTGAAATATCACTATCGACCAGCTCTTTCAGCCCCATAGTAATGGTCTTGCCCGTCGCGAGTACCATGATATTTGCTGATAATTTACCGTACCGTGTAAATCCCAATAATTTAAATTTCTGATTTGCTGTCATTTATAGCCTTTCTCCTACGATATAGCCTAAAAATTGAGCGTATTTGGGGTGTCTTCTGTCTATGCTGTCATCATCTTTCTCTTGCCGGATAAAGAACCCGATTTCTTTAGAGTAGTACAGTGATGGGGTGTTAGTGACTAACGCGGGAGGGCGTTTTATGATGATCACTTCACCGGGTATAAATGTATCCCCTATTTCCGATTCGACTTTAATCGCCAACATATTTGACTCATCGCCAAAGAAATAGGTCAGCGGGTACTCGGTAACAAGCTGACCTATTTTTTTCCCGGAAACAGAGAAAAATTCAGATTGTGGAATGATGGGGATGGCCGACGGATTTTTATTACCTTCAGTTGAAAGTGTTTCATTGAGGCGCTCCAGTTGTTCAAGGTCATAATTTTCTATTTCTTCACAGGAAACACCGAAAAAATCGGAGATCCGGAGGATGGTAGATTGTTGAACGTTATTAACTTGTCCTTCCAGAATTTTATAAATGGTCGTACGTGTTAAACCTGTTCTATTGGAAAATGAGCTCTTGGTTTCGCCACGGGTACGTATCAAATATTCTATGTTCTTAATGATATTCGTTTTTCGCTGTGCATTAGACGTTTTCATAAAAATCCTTTATGTGAAAATTACTGCATAACTGTATATTACTCAATAATATTGTCCAGTATGAGAAAACCACCCATTGTAATAGTTTATTGCTTTTACTTTAATATGTTATTTTTATGACTATTTATATTAGCACATCTTGTGTCAGAAAACGCGTATGGAGTTACATCTGTATTTTAAAAATAAAAGTTAAATCATAGTATTAAGTTGGATGCATTATAAAGTTTACATAAAAATGAACTTTATGTTTCTTTTTATGTTGACTTTATGGGCTCCATTACAATAATGTTAAGTTGTGTTGATATGTTTTCCGGCAGTTGGATAGCATCAACCAAAATATTATTCCTATTATAAATCCCTCGGGGAAGAGCTACTTCAACCTTCGAGTTTAAGAAACGGGTTATTTCTTTTGGCACTAGGGAATCACCGTAAGATAAGGAAGTGAAATAAACATTAGGATTTAAATTAGTAAATTGATTAAATGGTAACACAGTTAAATCACCGGGAAATGGCAATATAAAAATGCTTGGGAACAGCAATAGATTAAAATTGTGGATGATAGATACAAAGTCGGTTTTTCGATCGAAAATAGCCAGCAGAATATTGGACATTTTGTCAGGGCAGTGTAGATCTGATATTTTTGTATCTATCGTTTTTTTTAAAGCTCCTGATGGATCTCATCTTGTAGAATAGGGAAATACTGATGTGAATTAATCTACTTATTAAGGATATACTGTATATCCTGGCTAAAAGATGAGTTTTACTCATATCAATAAGGTGGTTTTATTTTTCTGGCAAATGCTGATGAGTATAGCCAAAAATGTTATTGATGATATTGAATCTACTGTTGCTGAAAACAGAAAAAACAGTGATATACCCGTTATCTTTCAAGTTGCCTTTTTGTTGGCTGCACTCACTCACCCTGGTTACATCGTTAACTATGCTCCCGGGGATTCGCTTCCTTGCCGCCGCGATGCATCTTGAAATCCATAGGGTATAAACCTTATTATCGAAATGAAAATATTCATTTTATTTCTTCTCAGGTGAAAAACTATCACTATTTCCTCTAGTGTAAACAAGTTTGGTACTGGAAAACTGTTTACCGGTTATTTCCTATTGAATGAAAATGCTGATGCGAAACCGGTATAGTTTGTTGTTGTTTAAAGCAGTCAGGCTCGTTTTTACATCAATGTAGTGGAATTGATGACACTCACTATCCTTCATGCAGGTCGTGTTGAACGGGTTTTTATAGGAGAGTTATCCTTTTTTTGAAATGAATAACCAGAATAAAGGTTAAAAAAACAGTAAAAATTTTTACTGGTAGAGGATACCTCTTTTGTGGAATGATGCTGCAACCTCGTACAGTTAATAGGGTTTGTAGAGTTATCCACTATTCCTGTGGATAACCTTGTGTATTAGGCTTAGAAAAGTTGCGTAACGCAAGAAAATACGCGGCTTTCGTTAAGGTTGATGTTATTCTCGTCTTTGTTTTAATTTATTTCAATTTCAATAAGATAACTAAAATCAAGCCTTGTCTGATCGGTGATGACGCTCTGTGTTGTCACCTTTCAGTCGATCATATAAAAAATGAAAAAATCAAGGTGATTTTGGGGATAACGTGGTATTTATTTTGATGTCAACCAATATTTAATTAATAGGGAAATGGCCTAAATTGAGCCGGTTTTTACAAAACTGACTTGAAGCTGGTTTTTTATCCAGTATTATGGACGGCTTAATGCTAGGAAAGTGAGATATCTATGAGTAAGGTGTTCAAATTACATTCTGACTTCCAACCTGGTGGTGATCAACCAGAGGCTATTCACCGATTGCAGGAAGGGCTGGAGGACGGGCTTGCCCACCAGACTCTGTTGGGCGTAACGGGGTCTGGTAAAACATTCACTATTGCTAATGTGATAGCGAATTTAAACCGGCCAACAATGGTACTTGCGCCAAACAAGACACTAGCAGCTCAACTTTACAGTGAAATGAAAGCATTTTTTCCAGAGAATGCGGTGGAGTACTTTGTTTCTTACTACGATTATTACCAACCTGAAGCCTATGTTCCCAGTTCTGATACTTTTATCGAAAAAGATGCTTCAGTAAACGAGCACATTGAACAAATGCGTTTGTCCGCCACGAAAGCTTTGCTGGAGCGGCGGGATGTCATCGTGGTTGCATCTGTATCGGCTATTTATGGTTTGGGTGATCCGGACAGTTACCTGAAAATGATGCTCCACCTGACCAAGGGGATGATTATCGATCAACGTTCCATTCTGCGGCGTTTGGCTGAATTGCAATATACTCGTAATGATCAGGCATTTCAGCGGGGGACATTCAGGGTGCGCGGTGAAGTAATTGATATCTTCCCGGCTGAATCTGATGAGCATGCCTTGCGTGTTGAATTATTTGATGATGAGGTGGAACGGTTATCACTGTTTGATCCGCTGACGGGACAGATTGAATATCATGTTCCACGATATACTGTTTATCCGAAAACTCACTATGTGACGCCTCGAGAGCGTATTATTCAGGCAATGGAAGAGATTAAAGTTGAGCTTGAGGAGCGGCGCAAGGTACTGCTGGCAAACGGTAAATTATTGGAAGAACAGCGTGTTACTCAGCGTACTCAGTTTGATTTGGAAATGATGAATGAATTGGGTTATTGCTCCGGCATTGAAAACTACTCCCGTTACCTCTCTGGACGTGCAGAAGGAGAGCCGCCTCCGACACTGTTTGATTATCTCCCTGCTAATGGCCTGTTAGTGGTGGATGAGTCACATGTGACAATCCCGCAAATCGGTGGGATGTACAGAGGGGATCGTTCCCGTAAAGAAACGTTAGTGGAATATGGTTTCCGTATGCCTTCTGCATTAGATAACCGTCCGCTGAGATTTGAAGAATTTGAAGCACTGGCGCCACAGACAATTTATGTTTCGGCCACGCCGGGTAAATATGAATTGGAAAAATCCGCTGGGGATATTGTGGAACAGGTAGTGCGTCCTACGGGTTTGCTTGATCCTGAAATAGAAGTTCGTCCAGTAACCACTCAGGTTGATGACTTACTGTCTGAAATCCGCATCCGGGCGGTGAAAAATGAGCGGGTGCTGGTCACGACGCTGACCAAACGAATGGCGGAGGATTTAACTGAATATTTGGAAGAACATGGTGAGCGGGTTCGCTATTTGCACTCAGATATTGATACTGTCGAACGTGTGGAAATTATTCGGGATCTTCGTTTAGGTGAATTTGATGTATTAGTGGGTATTAACTTGCTGAGGGAAGGGTTGGACATGCCAGAAGTTTCTCTGGTGGCGATTCTTGATGCTGATAAAGAAGGTTTCTTGCGTTCTGAGCGTTCATTAATTCAAACGATTGGGCGTGCAGCTCGCAATTTGCATGGTAAGGCGATTCTTTATGGCGATAAGATCACCGATTCAATGGCGAAAGCGATTGGGGAGACGGAACGCCGTCGTGTGAAACAACAAGTATTTAATCAAGAGCACGGCATTGTTCCAACAGGTTTGAATAAGAAGATCAGTGATATTCTGCAAATTGGTCAGCCTGCGGGTAGCAAAGGGAAGGGCAGAAGTAAGGTGGTGGTTGCGCCGGAAGAATTCAGCAAGCTGTCCGCCAAAGAGTTGGAAAACAAAATCCGCGAGCTGGAAGCGAAAATGTACCAGCATGCGCAGGATCTTGAATTCGAGCAGGCGGCGAATGTTCGGGATCAGGTTCAGGCATTGCGTGAGCAATTTATTGCCAATTCTTAATTAACCAAGGTTTTGCAAGGTATTTTCTAACGCCTGATGCAGTAATTCACGGTCGTGGCGGTAGGGAATATCCTGTGCTTCCAGTATTTGTTGCGTCGTAATTCGGCCGCTAAGTTTGCTGATATCGGTGCAGGGGCCAACAATGACCGCATCGATCATCCGACAGCCGATTTTGTTTTCCATTATTTCCAGTTTATCTTTCAGTGTTAACCCTGCGGCGGCGGCACTTAATTCTTTCCCAAGATTACCGATATAAATCATACTGGCGTTGCTGCGGCGCAGTGCCTGAGTTAAATCTTCAAGTAAAAGTAGTGGCATTAGACTGGTAAAGAAGCTTCCAGGCCCGATAATAATCAGGTCCGCCTGAGTGATGGCATCCAGCGCCTCTTTTGTCGCCGCGGCTGGGGGGTAAAGCATCAACTCCTGTGGAATACAATGCAGCTGATCGATATTGACTTCGCCATAGATGGTATTGCCTTGATCATCTACCGCCATCAGGTCAACGGGTTGTTCAGACATGGGAATAAGATGAGAATTCACTTTCAGCAGGCTGCGGACTAAATTAATTGCTTCAAGGGGTCTGACACTCAAATGATCCAATGCTTTAAGCATCAGATTGCCTAGGTTATGACCTGCCAGTTCTCCGTTACCGCTAAAACGGTATTCAAACATTGCTGATGCAACGCTAGGCTCGGTAATGAGTTGATTTAAACAATTGCGGGTATCTCCCCAGGCAATACCGCCTTCAGATCGCCGGATCCTGCCGGTTGAGCCGCCATTATCTGTCGTGGTGACTATGCCTGTCAGGCGACAGCCTAATGATGAAAGAGAGGACATAACGCGCCCAAGGCCATGACCTCCACCGAGGGCAACTACCCGATCTAAATCGGCTAATGTGCGGTTTCGCATAGAATTCCTGTTGCTGGCTGAACTTATATTTACCGAGTAATTTTAGCGTAATTTATTATAAAACACGATTAACCGAAAAAGTGCCGTGATTTGGCGCAATATTTTAATTAATCAACACGAATAGAACTGTCTGCTATTTGTTCTGGCACTGGCTAAGTCATTGTATATTAAATTATATAACGAAAGTGGATGTTCGCATTTTTCTTGCTTAAGCGCTAGAATTGGCATTGAGAATGTCGTTTTGCATTAAACCATAGATATTGAAATTAACTCCTAGCCTCTGCGTCTAAGTCACCGTTTTACACAGCGATATGATGCTTTGGCCGTGGCCACTGAGTCACCAGGATGTAGGGCAGAAATGCCCGCGTCTCCCATATTTGGAAAGGTGTTATTGTGGAACAACTCGTAGATGCATTTGCCCGAAAATTTTATTATTTGAGACTGTCGATTACCGATGTCTGTAATTTCCGGTGTACGTATTGCCTGCCAGATGGTTATAAACCCCGCGGGCATCACTCCTTTTTGACATTACCTGAAATCCGTTTTGTTGGCCGGGCGTTTGCCGATCTTGGTACAGAGAAAATCCGTTTGACGGGGGGTGAGCCGACCATGCGCCGTGATTTCACGGATATCATTTCTGTCATCCGTGAAAATAAGTTAATCAGAACCCTTGCTGTAACCACCAATGGTTATCGGATGGAACGGAATGTTGCCGGGTGGAAAGAGGCTGGTTTAACCGCCGTGAATGTCAGTATGGACTCACTTGATCCCCGTCAGTTTCATGCGATTACCGGACAAGACAAATTCTTTCAGGTGATGCGTGGTATTGATGCGGCATTTGCAGCGGGTTTCAGTAAAGTGAAAGTCAACGTGGTGCTGATGAAAAACGTCAATGACATCAGTCTGCCGGCTTTTTTGCACTGGATAAAAGATCGTCCTATCCAGTTGAGATTTATTGAATTGATGGAAACCGGTGATGGCGGCGAAATGTTTCGCAAATACCACATTTCTGGCGAAACTATCCGGGAACGCTTGCTGCACGATGGCTGGCATCAGCTTCAACGCTCACGCAGTGATGGCCCGGCACAGGTTTTTAGCCATCCTGATTATCAGGGAGAAATCGGTCTGATTATGCCTTATGAGAAAGATTTCTGCCGAAGCTGTAATCGCTTGCGTGTTTCCGCAATAGGTAATCTTCACTTATGCCTGTTTGGTGAACAAGGGATACCACTGCGTGATTTGTTATCGAGTGAAGAGCAATTCAATGATTTGAAATTGCGTATTCAAGGGGGGCTGCGTCATAAACGGGAAACTCATTTCCTACATCAGGGGGACAGCGGTATTACCCCAAATCTTTCTGTTATTGGCGGCTAATTTACTGCCGGGTATTGTTGTTTTTTCAGGAGCAAAGAATGTCTCAATTGACCCACATTAATTCTACTGGTGAAGCCCATATGGTTGATGTCTCTGCTAAAGTCGAAACAGAACGTGAGGCGCGGGCAGAGGCTTTTATTGAAATGACGCCGGAAACACTGGCAATGATTATTGACGGCAGCCATCATAAAGGTGATGTGTTTGCAACAGCCCGGATTGCGGGTATTCAGGCGGCAAAACGTACATGGGAATTAATTCCACTTTGTCATCCATTACTGCTAACGAAAGTCGAAGTTCAGTTGGAAGCGCAGACAGAATATAGCCGGGTGAGAATAGAATCCTGTTGCCGTCTGACAGGAAAAACCGGCATTGAAATGGAGGCGCTGACAGCGGCATCCGTCGCGGCGCTGACTATTTATGATATGTGTAAAGCCGTACAGAAGGATATGGTCATCGGGCCGGTTCGTTTGCTGGAGAAATGGGGTGGGCGATTAGGGCATTTTAAGGTGGAATAATGATTAAAGTACTCTTTTTTGCTCAGGTACGTGAGCTGGTAGGGACTGATTCACTGGCGCTGGATAATAATTATCCCACCGTTGATGGCTTGAGAAAGGCATTAATATCAAAAGGTGAGCGTTGGGCTATGGCGCTGGAAGATGGAAAACTCCTGTCAGCAGTAAACCAAACTTTTGTTCATGGCGGGCATCCACTACAGGATGGTGATGAAGTGGCTTTTTTCCCACCGGTGACTGGGGGATGATTAATGGAAAACACGCGCATTTTTGTTGGTCCGGAAAATTTCAGTGTGGGGGATGAGTACCAATGGCTTTCTCAATGTGATGAAGATGGGGCTATCGTCACGTTCACAGGTAAAGTTCGTCATCATAATCTGGGTGACAGAGTGAGTGCACTGAGACTGGAACACTATCCCGGAATGACGGAAAAAGCGTTACAAAATATTGTCACCGAAGCACGGGATCGCTGGTCATTACAGCGCATCAGCGTTATCCATCGGATTGGTGTACTTTATCCTGGTGATGAAATTGTGTTTGTTGGTGTGACAAGCGGCCATCGGCATATGGCTTTTGAAGCTGCTGAATTTATTATGGATTATTTGAAAACAATGGCGCCTTTCTGGAAAAAAGAGTTCTTGTCTGATGGTGAACGTTGGGTTGAATCCCGCGAGAGCGATCAAGAAGCCGCGAAACGTTGGTTATAAAGGTATTTTCTATTTCTGCGAAACGCTTCGAAAACTGGTCAGATAGATGAACTGCTATACAAGTAATTATTGAATGGTTAATTGTTTTGATTATATTCTGTGATAATGTATAAAACTTGAGTGGGTTGTTGATATTAAACAACCTGAATTTTCTAAACACTGTCATAGAAGGTAAGCGCCATGGATCGTTATCCACGCTCAAATGGTTCTATAATCCAGCAGGCTGGAACCGGCCTGCAAACTTATATGGCCCAAGTTTATGGTTGGATGACTTGTGGCCTGTTGTTAACGGCGTTTGTGGCTTGGTATGCGTCACAAAGTCAGGCTGTTGTTGCATTTATTTTCTCAAACTCAATTGTTTTCTATGGGTTGATCATTGCTCAATTGGGACTGGTTTTCGTGCTTTCCGGTTTGATTAACCGTATGAATGGTTCATTAGCGACAGGGTTGTTTATGCTGTATTCAGCTCTGACCGGGCTGACGCTTTCCAGTATTTTTAAGATATATACTGATGGTTCCATTGCTACCACTTTTGTCGTGACTGCGGGCATGTTTGGGGCGCTGAGTTTTTATGGCTATACCACCAAACGTAGTCTGAGTGGCCTTGGTAGCTTCCTGTTTATGGGGCTTATCGGCATTATTCTGGCTTCTCTGGTTAACTATTGGTTGAAGAGTGAAATGTTGATGTGGGCGATAACCTACATTGGTGTGGTTATTTTTGCCGGTCTGACCGCTTACGACACTCAGAAACTGAAAGAGATGGGTGAAAATCTGGATGTGAATGATAAAGAGAGTTTGCGTAAATTCTCTATTGTCGGCGCACTGACCTTGTATCTGGACTTCATTAATATGTTCTTGATGCTGTTGCGTATTTTTGGCGATCGCCGTTAATTGATATTTTCAGTGTAGTTAAAATGATTTTAGCTACACTGAATTTTAGATTTATTTTCTAATAACAAAGAATTATATCGTTTTATTGATCTAAAAATTCACAATTATATTTTTGTGAATTGTGCTGACGCTTATATCAAAAAGAGTGTTTATTGAGTTAATAATATCTGAATAACAAGTGTGGTTATTTTTATGCTTAGTGATTCTTTTAAATTCGTTTAGCTGTTGATGGTGAGAAACGTCTATGAAGCATATCTTGAATGTGGATTAATTTCACATAATTCATATTTACTAGGGTGTCATTTCTGAAAATATAATAATGTTAATTATTATTAAATCAGTAATATAATTACAAGGGTTAATATGGGTTTTTATATAAATTATTTATGATTAATTGATTTCTGATTTTTTTCATGAGAATATAAATTTCTACAAAGGAAAGTTTTATTACACAGGGGCCATGACTCACGATATTCTCACAAGAGAATCAAATGGGATTTATTACATGAATAATAATCAGTTTATAAATTATAAGAAAATTATTAGCATCTCAGAAAGTGATTGGGAAAATGCAGAAAATAATAAGATATCAGGCTTAGATGTGAAAGTGTCTGGTATAAATTATATGACAGACCAATATGGTCGAGATTTTCATCATTTCTGTACTACATCATATCTTGGTCTGGATTATCATAAAGATATATTAAATGGTGCTATAGACGCAATAAAAGAAACAGGGTCACTTCGTATACCTAACTCGAAGAATAGGTGTAAACTTTCCATCTTGGAAAATTATGAACAGGAATTGTCAGCGTTATTTAATGCCGAATGTTTAAGTACATTATCATGTAGTTCTGCAAGTTCAGGTATATTGCCTTTGCTTGCATCGGGTGTTTTCACTGGAAACGTAAACCCGGTTATGGTATTTGACAAATATTCTCATTATTCTATGAATCATTTAAAGCCGTCATGCGCTGATGAAACAGATGTGATAACAGTCCCACATAACGATATGGGCTATCTTGAAGATATATGTAAAAGACATAAGAAAGTGGTTTATGTGGCAGATGGTCTATACAGTATGGGCGGTGTTGCTGACATAAGTTCAATTATGTATTTAAAAGAACGGTATGGGTTATTCACCTATTTGGATGATTCACATGCTTTATCTGCTATAGGAGATAAAGGTTGTGGATACATCAGGTCACATATTAAGGATCTGGATGAGAACGCCATTATCGTTGCTTCTTTGGCTAAATCATTTGCAGCCAGTGGTGGTTTAGTCATGTTGGGTAGTCGTAATCAAAAGAAACTCATTCATCGCTATGGTGGCCCGAGTAATTGGTCTCAGAGCCTAAATTCAGCAGCAATAGGGGCTGGAAGAGCTTCAATTAGGATACATTACAAGCCTGAGTTTAAAGCGCTTCAGGAAAAATTGAAAAAAAATATACAATTATTTGACAGCTTAATAACTACAGATCAATTTGGCAGTTCGACTGCAATACGATTAATTCAATGTGGTGATGCTTCGTTGGCAAATAAAACGGCTGCATTTCTAGCTGAAAATGGCTTTTTTACATCATCGGTTTTTTTCCCTGTCGTTCCTCAAGGGCGGGCGGCAATTAGAGTGACTCTCAGGGCTGACATGGAGAGTGACTTAATTAAACGCTTTTGTTATTTACTCACTGATTTCTTAAGAGAATCCTTATATCAAGAGAGTGTCACTTTAAATTCCCCAATCAGTGTATACCCTATGGATTTCAAGATGCATCGCGGCGGCAAGGGAGCGAATCCCCGAGAGCATAGATAACGATGTGACCGGGGTGAGTGAGCGCAGCCAACAAAGAGGCAACTTGAAAGATAACGGGTATAGCGTAAAGAAGATAATTTTATTGTGGGGGAGGGATAAAAATCTCATACCCCATATTAAATCTTCTGATTAAAATCATTTTCCAAAGTGTATAATACAATCGTCGGTTCATAAAAATGAAAAAAAATTTATTATTAATACCATGTATATCCATTTTTATAGCCCAACTTGGTATGACCATATATCTTCCTGCTGTACCTGAAATCGCATCAGACTTACACTTAAATATAAACCATACTTCATGGATGCTTTCATCATACTTAATTGGAATGGCTTCATTAATGCTGGTGTGGGGCGGAATATATGATTTTTTTGGGGAAAAGAAATCAATGTTTTGTGCCCTTATTATATTATTTGTATGTAGTGTGGGTGTAACGCTATCAACGAATATTTATTCTTTGATTTTAATTAGATTCTTTCAGGGAATTGGAGCCGGTGGAGTTTCTGTTATTGCCCGATCAATTTTGCGTGATAATTTTAGAGGAGATGAGTTGGCAAAAGCATTATCTTACTTATCTATAGCATTTGTCATTTCTTTGGGGATTGGGCAATCAATAGGCTCTATTATACTGACTATTTTGGGATGGAAATATATATTTTATGTTTTGGCTTTGGGATCATTAATGTCAATGCTGTGGTTGTCAGCAAAAAAATACAATCATAGTAAAAATGAAGAAAATTCAGTATATAAATATATCAATCTATTAAAAAATAAACATTATATATATGCAGTTTTCATTGGTGGAATTGGCTATGGTGCAATTATATCATTTAATATTATGGCTCCGTTGATTTTTAAGTTTAATTTTTTATGGTCGGAAAGCCAGTATGGAATTATAGGAATTCCAATCAGTATGTCTTATTTGCTTGGAACGATAATTTTAAATCGATACATAGTATATTGCGGTAGATCTAATCTCATGAAAATAGGAATAATCTTAATTCTTATCGGTGGTGTAGTTATGTTTGTTGGGAGTATTGTGGGAGGGATTCTGGAGATAATACTATACAGTGCTTATTTCTTAGTTGTTCTTGGGCAAGCGATAAACTACCCGATCAGTTTATCTATTGCCTCAGATAAAACATCTGTAACAGGTTCTTCTGTGATGGCATTAATTGGTTTTATTCATCAAATCATAGCCGCATTTGTTGGTGGTATAACCGGTCTCTTTTCATATAAAGAATCTTATATGCTTCCTTTAACGATAATGGTGTTATCATCATTTTCACTATTTCTGTTTTATAAAGTTAATAAAAAATCTGAGAAATGATTATTGTCATGTATAAGCTAAAGTCTGGTTTCTCTTTGATGTCTGGCTCAATTGGTTAACATCTGTATAAAAATACGCTGATTGTTCGTAACGTTGTAGGTGTCTACCACCGATATTTTGGTGGTAGGTTACATATTTCATTTCTATTCTTTGATTTAGGCAATTTTCCGCCGGAATAACCAATAGGCAAGATTACCTGTTGTGACCGTGATTGCCAGAAGGGGCCACAGGCTTCTCCAGATAACAGCGAAATCGGCGTCTTTGAGATAAATCTGCTTGGTTATGTCATTAAAATGCCAGATAGGATTAACCCAGGTGAGATTTTGTAACCATCCAGGCATATTTTCAACCGGAGAAATATAGCCGGAGATCAAGATGGCGGGCATGATAAAAACAAATACGCCAATAAACGCCTGTTGCTGAGTGTAACAAAGAGAAGAGATTAACAAGCCAAATCCCACCAGCGATAAGCTGTATATCAAAATGGATAAATAGAACAGCGGTAGTGAGCCGGAAAATGGGATTTGATAGCAAAAGATACCAATAGCCAGCACTAAAGTTGCCTGAAAAGTAGCCACGATTACAGCGGGAACCGCTTTACCAATGAAAATCTGCCAGGTGGTCATAGGTGAAACCAGTAATTGATCCAGCGTTCCTTGCTCTCTTTCGCGGGCAATTGACAATGCAGTGACCGTTAATATTCCGGCTGTGGTAATCAGGGCAACCAGAGAAGGCACGACAAACCATTTATAATCCAGATTGGGGTTATACCAGTTGCGGATCACCAATTCACTGTTATTGGCTTTCGGTATATTACCCATTAGCTCTTGTTGATAGTTCAGGACAATTTCCTGGATATAGCCGGCAGCAATTTGAGCACTGTTAGAATTACGACCATCCAGCAGTACCTGAAGAGAAACGGGATCATGGCTGGCAATTTTAGCACTGAAATTTTGTGGAAAACGAACCAGTAGTAAGGCTTTTTGGTGATCGATTATTGGCTGTATCTCTTGTGAATGGGTCAACAATATTACGTCAGGAAATGCTTTTGATTTTGCCAATCGTTGAGTCAGTTCGATAGAGGCTTTGCCTTTGTCTTCATCAAAAATAGCAATGGTAGCGTTGGTAACATCAAGTGTTGCTGATAGTGGAAATAGGATCATCTGAAAGATAACCGGCATAACCAATATGGCCCGTGTCTGTGGATCTTTGAACAGAGACTGTAATTCTTTAATAATCAGTGTGTAAAGACGATAAAACATGGTAATTCCTTCTTAATCCAGGCGCCGTGGGGTTTTCCATGCAGTCAGACCAATAAACAAAATCGCGGAGGCAATCAGCAGTAACAGGTTTATCATCAATACCGTACTGATATTTCCAGCCAGAAAGAGCGTGTGCAGACTACTGACAAAATATCGGGCAGGAATGAAATAGGTCACTGCCTGAATAAACGCAGGCATGCTGTTTATTTCAAAAATAAAACCGGAAAGCATAATTGCAGGCAGAAAGGCGACATTCAACGCTATCATTGCCGCATTAAATTGGTTGCGTGTAATGGTGGAGATTAAAAGCCCGATACCAAGGGCCGTCGCCAGGTAGAGACTGGTGATCGCAGACAATATCCATAGCGAACCTCGATAGGGGACACCCAGCACAAATACAGCCACCAGCATACAGAGCGTCATGGCGAGCGATCCAAGCACTTGATAAGGCAGAAGCTTGGAAAGCAGTAATTCGGTACGGGTAATTTGGGTGGAAAGCAGGGCTTCCATCGTACCGCGCTCCCATTCACGGGCAACAACCAATGATGTCAGAATAGCACCAACGACGGTGAGGATAATGGTGATTGCGCCGGGAATGATGAAATGCTGGCTGATGGTTGCCGGATTGAACCAATAACGGACTTGTATATCAATCAATGGATTAGCTGGGTTTCCCTGATCTTGCCCCTTTTGTTGTAACCAAATCTGCCATATGCCTTTGGCGTAACTTTGTACAAAGCTTGCGGTATTCGGTTCACTGCCGTCAGTAATGATTTGAATTTGTGCTTTACCATCAGAGCGGGCAAGTTGAGCATCAAAATTCACAGGAATGACAACCAGCCCACGTATCTCCCCTGATTGCATCATATTAATTAATTGCTGACGATTATTGCTGATTTTAGGTTCAATATAAGGCGAGCCGGCAAAAGCCTGTATCAACTCACGGGCATCTTCGCTTTGTTGTTCCGCCAGAATACCAATGCGGACTGTGCTGGAGTCGAGATTAATGCCATATCCAAAGATAAACAGCAGAATCAGTGGAATGACAATAGAAATTAGCCCGCTGGTGGGATCACGTAAGATCTGTTTTGTCTCTTTGACACAAAGTGCTTTCAGTCGCCACCACGAGAAGCGGACAGCCTTCTGTGGAGCATGTTGCTTTGGATTGCTCATTGTGGCCCCTCGTCGTAGTTAACGACCAGATCAATAAATGCCTGTTCCATTGATGGATCAGGGTTTTCATCGGTAGCGACCAACTGTTTCAAATCGTCCGGTGTGCCGGTGGCAATCAGTTTACCGCGAAATACCAGCCCTATCCGGTCACAATATTCTGCTTCATCCATAAAGTGGGTGGTCACCATAACGGTGACGCCTTTATCTACCATGCCATTGATATGTAACCAGAATTCACGTCGTATTTGTGGATCGACACCCGAAGTCGGCTCGTCCAGAAACAGAATATCTGGTTCATGCATCAGTGAGCAGGACAGGGCAAGGCGTTGTTTATATCCCAATGGCAATTCGTCGGTTGTCTGATGTAAAACAGATTTGAGATTGAAAGCTTCGACCATTCCGTCAATTTTCTCTTTTTGCCTGCGCCCTTGCAGGCCATAAATACCTGAAAAGAATTTCAGGTTCTGTTCGACCGTCAAGTTACCGTACAGTGAAAATTTTTGCGCCATATAACCCAGATGCTGACGGGCTTTCCCGGAACGGGTCTTCAAATCCATCCCTAATACCAGCGCTTTACCGCCAGTTGGCACCATGAGTCCGCACATCATTTTAAACGTCGTGGATTTACCGGCACCGTTAGGCCCAAGCAGGCCAAAGATTTCGCCGCGTTTCACCTGAAAATCAACATGATCAGTGGCAGCAAAATCACCAAATTTCTTGGTTAAATCCTGTGCTTCAATCACCGTTTCGGTGGGATTAGCGTCAATCTGTGGCATGATTTCTGCCAGTTCCGAGCGGCGGGCAGGATCACCGCCGAGTAAATCAATAAAAGCATCTTCAAAGTGGGGAGCCGCTTTAATGATTTCAGCATCAGGTAGTTCGAGCTGATTAAGCAGTTCTTGCGGTGAGACATCAGGTTTAAGAATAAGACGAACATATTTTCCCTGAATCACGCTATCGGTTACCTGTGGCAAAATAAGAGCACGTTGCAGTGTTTTTCTGCGGGAATTCTGTTTGGTGCCAAGCAGGAAAGAGCGCCCGGACATTGTTTGGGTCAGTTTCTGTGGTTGCCCGTTATAGAGCAATTTTCCCTGGTTGAGTAACAGGACATCGCGGCACCGTTCAGCTTCATCCAAATAGGAAGTACTCCAGAGGATCAGCATGCCATCATCTGCCAGTTCGTGAACCATCCGCCAGAGTTCGCGGCGAGCTATTGGGTCAACACCAACTCCGGGTTCGTCCAGTAGCAGAACTTTGGGCTTGCCGAGCAGAGTACAGGCCAGCCCCAGTTTTTGCTTCATGCCGCCTGAAAGCTTGCCCGCCAGTCGTCCGGTAAAATGGGTCAGGTCAGTAAAAGTGAGTAATTGCTCATAGGTTTTTTTACGTTCATCACCCAGTACACCGCGCAAATCTGCATACAGATTCAGGTTTTCTAAAACCGTCAGATCTTCATACAGGCCAAATTTCTGGGGCATATAGCCCAGTTCAAAGCGTACTTGTACACCATGTTTAATCGGATCAAGCCCCATTATTTCAATAGAACCACTATCTGGTTTCAGTAAGCCAGCCAACATGCGTATCAGCGTGGTTTTTCCTGCCCCATCCGGCCCTACAAGCCCGGTCACAGAGCCGCCATAGATCTCTGCGGTCAAGCTGGATATCGCAGGATTATTCAGACCAGGAAACGTTTTCTCTACTTTTTCTAACCTTATCGTATATGCAGAGCTGTTCATCACAGCTCCTTATGCGTCTGAATCAGGAAAATGCAGGGTAACCGGCATTCCTTGACGCAGGAAATCATCCGGGTCAGTAACGATAATGCGTAACCGATAGACCAAATCAGTGCGCAGATCCGGTGTCTCTACATTCTTTGGTGTAAATTCGGCTGTCGGTGAAATAAAGCCAATTTTACCGTGATAGGGCTGATCTTTACGGCTGTCAGTGTAGAGTAAAATTTCACGTCCTGGTGTTGCTTGTCCAAGATGGCTTTCACTGATATAGGCTCTTACCCAAACGGGATGGGTCAGAGAAAGCGTAAACACGGTATTGCCCGCCGCCAGCATTGTGCCCGGTTCAATGGCGCGGGTCAGGATAGCGCCGGATGAGGGGGAAGTCAGGTAAGTATCTTGTAAGTCCAGTTCAGACTGAGCAACCGCCGCTTCGGCTTGAGCAAGCTGGCCTTTGGTTTCTGCAATTTCTTCTTTACGGTAGCCGGTTTCAAACTGGTTCAGTTTATCTTTCGCCGCTTGTAAAGCAGCCAGCGCCTGATTGCGGTTAGTTTTGGCATTATCCAGCTCGTTGGCGGAAATCATTTTACTTTGCCATAAACCTTGTTGGCGTTTGAAGAAACTATCAGCAAAATGCCAGGCGGCCTCACGTTGTGTCACTTCTGAACGTACTTGGGCAACTTCTTCTGTGCGATAACCCTCTTCCATCATAGCCAGACGTGCTTTAGCGCTATCGCGTGTGGCTTTCGCTTTATTAAGTGCGTTAATAAATGGCGCATTGTCCAGCAGGCCGATCACCTGATTAGCATTGATAACATCACCTTCATCAACTTGCAGGCTGGCAAGTTTACCACCAACCCGGAAGCTAAGATTGACAGTGCGTATGTCTACGTTGCCGTAAAGTGTCAGCGTTTTATCATTTTTATCATTTTTATTTTGATAATAGTAACTTCCTAAAATAGCACCAAAAATAACAGCGACAACCAATATTGTGAGGGCGAGTTTCTTGTTGTTCATGATCTTCCTTATTCTTTTATTTATTTGAATTATATTTTTTCAGTCCATTCAGTAATAAATCAATATGCTGGATGAGGATCTGATCAATTAATTTGTATTCTTCTGGCCCGATATTATTCCAGCCTGTCTGACGTAATAAGGTTTCCTGCGCCATTCGGAAAGAGAGAATTTCCCCCATCAGAGCATGAGTATGGAGCATAGTAGAAAGTTGATGTTCATCGGCGTCGATATAGCTGGCGATCAATTTATTTAACCTGTTGTGGAGAGGCGCCAGAGCCTGCTCATGGATGAGGGTATAAGCATCAGTAGGTGCGAGTTGTTCTCTGGCCATGATCCGGCTGATATTCATGCTCTCTTTTTCAATCATCAGGCGGTTAACGCCGAGAAATCCTTGGTGAATCATCCTCAATATATTGTCTGGTGAGTAAGGTGCTGATGATGAAAAAAAATCATCAATCTCTTTAAAAAGATGAGTGAACTCAGTCTTTATTGTATCCGTAATATACTGGGCAACGGCCTGATAGAGCCCCTCCTTAGAGCCAAAATAGTAAGCTATGGCAGCAATGTTCTGTTGAGCGCGTAATGCGATTTTTCTGGTTGTCGCGCCGGTTAATCCTGATTTACCAAAAATTTCAAGAGCGGCTTCGAGTAGCTGCTGTTTGGCTTGCCCGCCTCTGGGGGTTTGGGTGTTGTTGACTGACATGGACATGAATCCTATTGCAAGTGATCAAAAGACTTAAACAAAATATCAATCATATGCTTAACTCTATACTTATAGTAAATCAATGTAAATTGCATAAAAATGTCATGGATCATGAAAACTACGGGGCAAATACCTGTAGTTTTAGTTGCATTATCAGAAAGTATATCTGGTATAATAGTCGAGATATGGAGCATTGCAGTTTGTGTTTTTTCCTTTTGTGGTATTTACCGCGTCTGATTTTTCTTCCCATAAAACTGCCCCTGAATGTAGTTCAGGAATGGTGAAGTCTGGAGTATTTCTTATTTATGAGTTTTGAATCACTTGGCTTAAGTGCTGATATTTTGCGTGCCATTGAAGAACAAGGTTATTCAGCGCCAACGCCAATCCAACAGCAGGCAATCCCTGTTGTATTAGCAGGTAGAGATTTATTAGCGAGCGCTCAGACAGGTACAGGTAAAACCGCAGGTTTTACTTTACCCATGCTGCAACGGCTTAATGATTCCCCTGTTCAGATGAAAGGGCGCAGGCCGATCAGAGCGTTAGTCCTGACACCAACCCGTGAACTGGCTGCTCAGGTTGGTGAAAATGTATGTGACTACAGCAAACACCTCAGACTGCGTTCTCTGGTGGTTTTTGGTGGTGTCAGTATTAACCCTCAGATGATGAAATTGCGTGGTGGTGTTGATATTTTGGTCGCGACGCCAGGCCGTTTACTGGATCTTGAACACCAGAATGCGGTTGATTTATCGCGGGTGGAAATTCTGGTATTGGATGAAGCCGACCGTATGCTGGACATGGGTTTTATCCATGATATCCGTCGGGTACTGAATAAGTTACCCCCGAAACGGCAAAATCTACTGTTTTCTGCTACCTTCTCTGACGATATCAAAAATTTAGCCAATAAATTATTGCATAATCCTGTCAGTGTCGAGGTTGCACGCCGTAACTCCGCCTCTGAACAGATTGAACAATTTGTTCATTTTGTCGATAAAAAGCGTAAAGGTGAGCTGCTTTCTTTCCTGATCGGCAGCCGTAACTGGCAACAGGTTTTGGTCTTTACCCGTACCAAACATGGCGCAAATCGTTTGGCAGAACAGTTAAATAAGGATGGCGTAACCGCTTCAGCCATTCATGGTAACAAAAGCCAGGGGGCGAGAACCCGTGCGCTGGCTGATTTTAAAGATGGCCGGATCAGGGTGCTGGTAGCGACAGATATTGCTGCCCGTGGTCTGGACATTGATCAATTGCCTCATGTCGTGAATTTTGAATTGCCTAATGTTTCTGAGGATTATGTCCACCGTATTGGTCGTACTGGTCGGGCAGATGCGACAGGGCAGGCACTTTCTCTGGTATGTGTTGATGAGCACAAGTTACTGAAAGATATTGAACGCCTGCTGAAGCGGGAGATTCCCCGCATGGCGATTTCCGGATATGAGCCAGATCCAACCATCAAGGCTGAACCTATTCAGAATGGTCGCCAGGGGCGTGGCGATAATCAGCAGAAAAATAGCCATCGCCGTTCTGGAGCACCTTCGCATCAGCGCAGTCGTAAGCATGCGGATGCATCGAATAAAGCGTCTAATGCCAGAGGTTAGTTAATGCGGGTTTTGCTGGCTCCGATGGAAGGGGTGCTGGATTCTTTGGTCAGGGAACTTCTGAGTGAAGTCAATGAGTATGATCTGTGCATTACGGAGTTCTTGCGGGTTGTCGATAGCCTGTTGCCGGTAAAATCGTTTTATAAGCTTTGCCCTGAATTACATAACCAAAGCCGGACACCGTCCGGCACTTTGGTGCGGGTTCAGCTCCTGGGTCAATATCCGCAATGGTTGGCGGAAAATGCGGCACGGGCGGTTGAATTAGGTTCCTATGGGGCTGATTTAAATTGCGGTTGTCCGTCAAAAGCGGTTAATGGCAGTGGTGGCGGAGCAACGTTGCTGAAAGATCCTGAACTGATTTATCAGGGGGCAAAAGCGATGCGTGAAGCTGTACCTTCTCATTTACCTGTGACGGTCAAGGTTCGTTTGGGGTGGGATAATGGTGATCGGCAATTCGAAATTGCTGACGCAGTACAACAAGCGGGTGCAACGGAAATAACGATTCATGGGCGAACCAAAGAGGATGGTTATAAAGCGGAACGTATTAACTGGCAAGCGATTGGTGAAATTCGTCAGCGCCTTGCTATTCCGGTGATTGCCAATGGTGAGATTTGGGATTGGCAAAGTGCGCAGGATTGTATCAATGTGACAGGCTGTGATGCTGTCATGATTGGTCGAGGAGCGCTTAATGTTCCCAATTTGAGCAGAGTGGTGAAATATAACGAACCAAAAATGCCCTGGCAGGGCGTGGTTCAATTACTGCAAAAATATGTCCGGTTGGAAAAGCAAGGGGATACCGGGCAATATCATGTTGCCCGAATTAAACAGTGGCTCGGTTATTTGCGGAAAGAGTATGAAGAAGCGTTAACACTCTTTGAAGAGATAAGGAAATTAAAAACGTCTGCTGATATAGCACATGTGATTTCGGTGTTGTGACAAAATATTATCATAAACATCTCAATATGCTGATTATATGAATGAGTGTTCTTTTAGCCGATTATTACAATAAATGGAACCTCTAATCAAGGTTCCATTTTTGCTAAATCAAGAAAGATTAAATTAGGGTAAGATTATCTGGTATCGACTGCTCCATCTTGGATCATAGATGAAAAAAGATAATTAATATTGCGGGCAAGGCCATCATTAATCACAACAATATCATAATTAGTCGATGGATTAGAGTTATCGTTAACTTGAATTAAACTCATACCATACTCTTTGGCATATGCGTCGATATGTTGAAACACGAGCTGTTCAATTAAACCCGGAGAAGGATCTAACATCGGTGTAGTGAAAGGAAAATCTGGAAAAAGTTGGGTGTAGTTTTTATCTTTCACTAGTAAGAGATAACCGCTAACAGGCAAAAATAATATGGGGTAGAGAGCTTTAATTTCTTCTAATCCTTTTGTATGCCAGGCTAGGGAAACGATATCTGTACGATTATGGATCCTGAGAAATTGACTTTCATAGCTCGGTAGAGATGTTCCGTTAAAAACAGATTTGGTATAGGATGCAAAAACATCGTTACCGGCAGTTGGGGCAGCAAAAGAGCAAGCGTTAATACGAATATTATTGTTTCCTTTATTAAGGTAGCGCCTCTTTAAATACAACCCAAGAGTAGAAGCGATTACACCACCTAAACTGTGCCCTGTAAGAGTAATATTTTGTACCCCGTCTTCCAGTGCAATTTTATCAATTGCATTGATCAGCGATTCCTGATAGCCAGGCGTGTTATTACTTTTTATTTGGTTGATAATATAGTCTAGCGCTATGTGCATTCCCTTTGAGATTTTTGCATTTGCAGGGGCTTTTGAGTCCCAAATTGACCAGTTTTCAGTTTTACCCACATTAAAGTTTTCATCATACCAGTTGACATCAGACCATGATCCGCGAATGACAATTCGATAGTCATTTGGGGTTTTGAGATCTTTCACCATGAATAAAACGTGATCATCTTTCTTATCGGCAACACTTGTTTTTTTATCAACACTACCAACACGAAAAACAGCAGGTCCCCAAACGAGAGAGAACCTATTTTTTGTTGCCTTACTGCGTGCTAATGATTTTTTAATATTTTCTGAAACGAGAGTGGGGTTGGGTTGGTGCGTTATTATACTTCCTGAATTACTAATAAAGCTTAACGCGAGATTTATTTTTTGATCTTCAATAGAAATAGTCATTTTTACTTCCGATTTTTTATATGATAAATATTGATCTGATTCTTCAATTTAAGTATCAAGAATCAATTGTTTTTGTCTTTCATTCTTAAAAACAAAATTAAAATTGATAATAACCTTTAACTCTGTCAGATGAGAGTATATGGTTTTTAAATGTTATTTTATTTAACAAAATAAATTATCTGTTATGAACTTTAAAATAATTGATAAAAATTATGTTATGTTTTTGTAATGTTATCTATATTAAATAGTTTATAGGGATATCTACAAAGGTGAGTGATAATGAATTGGCGTTATTTATTGCAATTAATGGAACCTATAATATAAGGTTCCATTGCTGAAAAATTATCAAAATATACATAATAAGGTAAGGTTATTTGATGTTTATTTTACCTTTAGTTAAAAATGAAAAAAGGTCAATAATACTTTGAGATAAACTATCGTTAATTAACACAATATCGTAGTCAGTGGGTGGGTTATCACTATCATTAGTGACAATGAAAGTCATTCCATATTCTCTGTGATATGCGTGAATATGTTGATTTCCTATGTTAGTAAATAAGTCTTCTAAGGACTTTATCGGTATCGTCGGAATTTCTGAATGAAAAGGTAAATCTGGGAAAATTTGGGTGTATTTTTTATCTTGGACAAGAAGGATAAGAGTATTAACTGTTGCTGTTAATATAGGATAGATAGCTTTAACTTTCTCCAACCCCTTTATATACCAGGCCAGGGGAACGACATCTATATTATTATGAATCCTGAGAAAATCACTTTCATAACCAGCCGATAATGTTTCATTAAAAACAGATTCGGAATAGGAGGCGAAAATATCATTACCAGCAGTTGGGCCGGCAAAGGCACAAACGTTAATGCGAATATTATCGTTTCCTTTATCAAGGTACTGTCTTTTTAGATATAAACCAAGGGTAGAAGCTAGTATGCCTCCTAAACTGTGTCCTGTGATGGTAATATTTTGTATCCCTTCTTTCAGGGCAATTTTATCGATGGCGTCAGTTAACGATTCTCCATAACCCGGAGGATTGTTGCTTTTTATTTGGTTGATAATATAATCTAATGCTAAATTTGTTCCGTAAGCAATCTTAGCATTTTCAGGTGCTTTTGGATCCCATTTTGACCAGTCTTTAGTTTTACAGACAATCAGGTCTTCATTAATCCAGTTAATATCAGACCATGATCCCCGAATGACAACGCGATAGTCATTTGGATCATGGAGGTTTTGTACAATGAATAAAACGTGATCATCCTTTTTATCTATAGCACTTTTTTCTTTATCAGCACTGCCGGCACGAAAAACTGCTGGTCCCCAAACAATAGAAAATTTATTTGCTGTAGCTTGACTGCTCTCCAATGATTTTTGAATATTTGCTGAAACGATGCCCGGCTCTGGTTTTGGTGTTTTTATGCCGCCAGAATTAATAATAAAGCTCAGTGCGAGATTTAACTTTTGATCTTCACGAGAAATAGACATTTTTACTCCCTATTTTTTCATATGATAAGTGTTAATTCGAGCTATCAGTTTAAAATTTAAGATTTAATTCTTTTAGTCTTCCATTCAGATAAAAAACAGGATTAAACTTAAAGTTAATAATAACTTTTAAATCTGTCAAATAGGTACATGAAATTTTCTTATATTATTTTATTTGGTCGAGATGTGAATTATTTATTGTGCAATTAAAAACAAACCATAATAATTATATATTGACTAATTATACGTAAAAATCATTACCATTATTCATGGTTATGTTAATTACCCAATGTGGAATAGTCGCTTTTATACTATCTGTAAAAATAACTTATAGATATTATTATGAATTCTTACAAAACAAAAGATAATGAATTGACAATATTTTAATTATATATTTAAGTAACGATTATTTAAATTAATGGAGCTTTTAATAAAGGCTCCATTTTTATTAAGTAAAATACAGATCTAATATGACAAAATTATACAATATTAATGCTATCTTCAGGAAGCGGTATCAGCAAGAAATAGGCGAGAATATCTTGAGATAGGTTACTGTTAATAACGACAATATCATCAATAGGTGGTTGAGTGCCGTCATTCACTTCAACTAAATTCATGCCGTATTTATCCGCATATGCTTTAATATGTTGAAAAATGACTTGATTATTTAAATCTGGTGATGATTCTAAAATCGGTGCTGTAAAAGGTAAATCTGGCGTGAGTTTTGTGTAACCTTTATCTTTCACAATCAGGACGATCTTGTTAAATTTATTAATTAATTTCTCATCTATTTTAATTAATGGTTCATAGATAGTGGGTATCTTTTCTAATCCATCCAGGTGCCAAATTAAAGAGATAATATCCTTACGGTTATGGATCCTTAAAAAGTGACTCTTATAATTCGTTGTTGATATATGGTTAAAAGCAGATTCAATGTAAGATGCAAAAGTACCATTACTGATAATTGGGCTAGCAAAAGCACAAACATTAATACGAATATTCTTTTTACCCTTATTAATGTACAATCGTTTTAAATATACGCCAAGAGTAGAAGCCAACGCACCGCCTAAACTGTGCCCGGTGATGGTAATATTATGTATTCCTTTTTCCAGGGCAATTTTATCAATTGCGTCAATAAGTGATTCTCCATAGCCTGGCGTATTGTTACTTTTTGCCTGGTTAACAATATAATCTAATGCTAAGTGTGTTCCATAAGAAATCTTAGCGTCTTTGAATTCTTCAGGGATATTAGGATCCCAAAGTGACCAATTTACCGTTTCATGTACCGCAAAGTTTTCAACCTGCCAGTTAACATCAGACCATGATCCCCGGATAACGATTCGATAGTCATATGGGAATCTGCGATTTCGCACAATGAATAAAACATGATCGTCTTTGTTATCTTTAGCGTTTTCCCCATTATTAACCCGGAAAACAGCCGGTCCCCAAACGATAGAGAATCTGTTGGCCGTAACTTTACTTTTTTCCAATGACTCTTGAATATTTTCCGAAACGATAGCCGGTTCGGATTTTTCTGTTATTATACTGCCTGCACCACTGATAAAGCTAAGTGCGAGATTTATTTTTTGGTCTCTAAGCGAAATAGTCATTTTTACTCTCCATTTTTATTATATAAATTCTGATATTATGCTTTGATTAAAGCATCAATACTCAACCCTTTTAATTTTCTGTTTAGATAAATTTAGAGTTGAATTTTAAATTAATAATAATATTTAAATTTGTCAAATATATGCGTTGTATTATTTATATCACTTTGTCTGATAAAAAAGAGTGTTGATTAATAAAATAAAAGTAAACTTGGATAAGAGTGATTGCGAAATATAACGATATGGAAATTATTTTTTGAATTTTGTGATTTCTAAAAAATATATTAAATTGTTGAAGTTAAGTAATGATTTTTATTTTAAAGTTCAATGATGGGTAATTGATTTATTAAAGGGCATAGGGTAAATATGCCCTTGGATATTTAATTATTTCTCAAGTGGCAGAATATCATCTGCTCCCCATTCAGCCCATGAGCCGTCATATAAATAAATATCTTTCTTACCGACGATATCTAAACCCAATACTAAAACAGCGGCTGTCATGCCAGAGCCACAACTGGCAATAACCGGTTTGTTTAAATTAACGTTTTGTTTACGGAAAATATCTGCAATTTCAGTTGCTGATTTAAAGTGACCATTTTCTACCAGCATTGTCCATGGAACGTTTTTACTGCCGGGAATATGGCCCATTCTCAACCCAGGGCGGGGTTCTGGTGCTCTAGCCTGAAAACGGTCCATTGCTCTGGCGTCAACAATTTGAGTTTCTGGATTATTTAACGAATCCAGAATTTGTTTCAGTGATTTCACTTTGCCGGCATTGAAATGGGTATTAAAAACCTGTGAATTACGTTCCACTTCACCTGATTCTGTCGGAAATCCTGCCTGTTGCCAGCCGGGTAAACCACCATCAAGAATACGGACATTACGACTGCCGAATACCTTGAATGTCCACCATGCGCGAGGAGCGGAAAACATATTTCCCTGGTCATAAACCACGACCAAATGATTCTCGCTGATCCCCATTTCACCAACAGCCTGACTGAAAGTTTGCGGATCTGGCAGCATATGAGGTAACCCACTTTGATGATTGGCAACTTTATCCAAATCAAAAAATTGGGCACCGGGAATATGTGTATTCAGCCAAAGCTGATGACAATCAATTTGCTGAGGTGGTGGCGGTGCAGTCGCATCAAGGATGACGAGGTTTTCATCATCAAGATGATCTTTTAGCCATTGTGGACTGACAAAGTAGGCATTATTCATGGGATCCCTCACTTAATACAAAAGTATAGATAGTGTTGCGCCCCGCTATTGTTGCTGTACCGGCGCTATGGTTGTCTCTTGCTGTTGACTGGCTGGTGATTCTATCGGTGTGGTTGAGCGGGTATACATATTCATACCTGCCAAGAATACGCCACCGATTGAACCGAATGCAAAGAGTGCGATGAAAGTGATAGGTAGTTTTTTCATTTTTGTTCTCAACTGTTATAGAAACAGGCAGTATATCGGGTTCTGAATAGCTGACAAGGTAATAACTAATTTACTTTACGGATAATGAATAATGCTTTGAACTGATTAAGTAAATGAAATTAGTTTACGGTTATTGCTGATAAAGTTTTTCGCTCAGTTTTTATTGGCATCATCATTTACTGAAATTGGGATTAAATTATCAATCGGGTTTTGTTTCTCAATATGCAGCTGATTTCGTTCTTGCTCTGTGGGACAATAGCGCTCCGGTTTTATGGCAGCAGAGTTCAATGGCACTTTCCAGTTCAATAAAAAATCAGATTAGCCAGTGGTATAAGGCATTACCTCAGCATATCAATGGCTTTATTCCTCGTACTCCACAGAGGCAGATGATTGCTGAAGTTGCAAAAACGCTCGCTGATCAGGAAGGGCGCCATTTGGTTATTGAAGCGCCAACCGGAATCGGTAAAACCCTTTCTTATCTGCTCCCTGGCATTGCGATCAGCAGGGCTGAAAATAAGCCATTGGTTGTCAGTACCGCTAATGTCGCTTTACAGGATCAGATTTACAGTAAAGATCTCCCTCTGTTGCGCAAAATCATTCCCGATCTGAAATTTACTGGTGCTTTTGGACGTGGTCGTTATGTTTGTCCGCGTAATCTTGAAGCCATCTGTGCAAGCGATAGTGAACAGATAGATTTAATGTTTTTAGTTGAGGACAAAACAGAACTTGCCAGTAGCGAAGAGAGGGAACTTTGTCGCCGGTTGCGCAGTGACTACACCACGTTTGCCTGGGATGGATTGCGTGATCACCATCAACTGGCTTTATCCGATACTTTGTGGGCGAAAGTCAGTACAGATAAGGCGAATTGCCTGGGCCGTAACTGTCAGTATTATCATCGCTGCCCGTTTTTTATTGCTCGCCGTGAGATCGAGCATGCAGATGTGGTGGTCGCTAACCATGCGTTAGTGATAGCGGCATTAGAGAGTGAATCGGTACTCCCTGATGCTAAAAATTTGTTGTTGGTACTTGATGAAGGACATCATATACCGGATGTCGCCAGGGATTCCCTGGAAGTTGAAGGGGAGATCACCCTGTTTCAGCTTAATGGTCAGCTAGATACTTTTATCCGTCATGTTGAACAATATCTGGTGCAATTTCGTCCGGCAAAGCCACCACGTCTGGCTAATGCCAGTCGTCTCAATGAATACAGTGAAAAACTACGGGAATGCTTTAAAGAGCTTGCTGCTATCGCGCAGGCACTTTTACCTGAAAATAATGAAGGAGATGAATATCTGTTTGAGATGGGTAAGTTGCCGGATAACTTGCGACTTTGTTGCCAGCAACTGTTTAAACTGACCGATGGTTTACGTGGATTAGCAGAAGCGATACTGAATGATTTGACTGAGCAAACGGCTAAACAGGATATTGTCCGGTTGCATCGGTCTATTTTGCATACCAGCCGCACACTGGGATATTTTGAAAATATGGCTAAACTGTGGCGCTTGGCTGCGCTGGAAGAGTCATCTAATGCGCCGGTGTCAAAATGGTTGAGACGCCGTTATGAAAGAAATCAGTTACACCTCTACTTCCATTGTGCGGGTATCAGAGTCAGTGAGCAGCTCAATCAACTGCTTTGGCGTAATATTCCCCATGTGGTTGTGACGTCGGCAACGCTTCGTTCCTTGAATAGTTTTTCTCGTATTCAGGAATTAACCGGGTTAACTGAAAAAATGGCTGACCGCTTTGTGGCGCTGTCATCGCCTTTTGATCATGTGAGTCAGGGGAAACTGGTTATTCCCAAAATGTCATTGGAGCCGACACTTGATAATGAAACTGCTCATTTGGCGGAAATGGCGCGTTATTTCAGGACTCAATTGCTGAGTCAGCAACATAAAGGCATGTTGATTTTGTTCAGTAGCCAAAGGGCGATGGATCTCTTTCTCTCTTATGTGACAGATTTACGCCTGATGTTGCTTGTACAGGGTGATCAGCCACGATATCGGTTGGTTGAAACACATTGTCAGCGTATAAATGAGGGGCAATGTAGCGTATTGATTGGGTTGCAATCTTTTGCTGAAGGGCTGGATTTAAAGGGGGATTACCTGTCCCAGGTTCATATTCATAAAATCTCATTCCCTCCAGTCAATAATCCGGTGATTATCACTGAAAGCGAGTGGTTGAAATCACTCAAACGCTATCCTTTTGAAGTACAGAGCTTGCCAAGTGCTTCTTTCAGCCTTATTCAGCAAGTGGGAAGACTTATCCGTAGTCATGAGTGTTATGGGGATGTGGTTATTTATGACCGGCGCTTACTGAGCAAAAGATATGGTGCGAGGTTGTTGAAAGCTCTGCCGGTTTTCCCTATTGAACAGCCGGAAATTCTTTCAGAGGCGGAAATCAAACAATTGAAAAAGGATAAATAACTTACCACTAAAAACTGTAATTTATTTATCCTTTACAAATAAAATCGATAGAAAAGGCTATTTATCCTACTTTTTTCAGAAAACAGGTTTTCAATACCAAGCCTTTGATTTTATCTGCATTACATTCGATTTCATCTTCGCGATGATTCAGACGAATATTTTTGATGATAGTGCCGCGCTTTAACGTCGCTGATGTGCCTTTGACTTTCAGATCTTTGATGACCTGTACAGAATCGCCATCATTGAGCACAGTACCGTTGCTGTCTTTTACTTCGACGTCCATTTTATTATTTCCTCAAGTTATTTATGAATAACAAGGATATATTATAGTCAATTAATAGTGGTTTTTAAAGGATATGATGAGATTTGTCTGTGTAGAGGGAATTTTATGATGTTTTACCATATCGGAGTATTGGGTAATGAAGGATTGAAATAAACAGGACCCCGTGGTTATAACAGGGGTCCTGTGAGTAATGCAGAGCTCTTAATGTAACGGCTCTTTATATTTTATTGCTCAACGCTTGCTTCAATAAACCATAAGAATTTGTCGAGGTCACGGGAGGCTGCGGTGAACATGTCTGCGGTATTTTCATCTTCAACCTCACCAATTGCTTCGCGGATATCATTAGCGACAATAGCATAACGGTCAGCCAGTGCTTTTAGATGATCTTGCACGTCATGGATATTTGTTGGGTAGCTTTTCAGTAAAGTGCCTTTATTAACTTCTTGTACCGTTCCGAGAGCTATTCCACCAAGTTGTACCACTCTTTCTGCAAAAATATCCAGATGTTCAATAATAGTGGCACGAAAGTTATCTAGCATTTCATGGATGGAAATGAAATTTCTGCCGTGCATGTTCCAATGTGCCTGTTTGGTCAGCAGTGAAAGATCAATAAATTGAATCACCATATGGTTTAAAATTTCAATTGTTTCTTGCTTAACGTTATCATCGACATCATTACGAGTATAAAGCAGTGTAGATGGTGTTGTTTTGACTAATTTGGCAGTCCCCATAATAATTTTCCTCTAGTATTAATAATGAGCTTCTCATTTATTGGGATGAATGTAACTCAATATTAGTCTTAAATCATATAGCTTATTCCTATTAAATCAATAGTTCATTCTTATAAGGTTTTTGGATAAAATAATTATGTTTAATATATTTGTTTGGTTATATATCAATAGGGTTTTTTTTTCTTCGGTAATTATTTTTTTTTGCGATTTAAGGGGAGTGTTAAAAATATAATTGTTGCTTAGATGTGTATGACTCATTTGTTGATAAATAATAATGGTTATATTTATAAACAACCGGAGGATTATTTTATTAATTGCTCCGGTTTTTATGCTATTTCGATGAGATAAAGCGATTAATCGACTTCGGTGATTTTAGGTTTTCCTTTAATCGTTGACGTAGAACCGATAGAGGAAAGAATAATACAGAATAGTGCCAGCCATTGAATTATGGTCAGGTGTTCATTGAGGAAAACAATACCAGATAGAGCGCCAAGGGCTGGCTCGAGGCTCATCAGAGTACCAAATGTTTGTGCAGGTAAACGGGTCAGGGCAATCATTTCCAGTGTATATGGGAATGCTGTGGACAGAATAGCGATTGCCAGTGCCAGGGGCATAATTGACATGTCAAATAACAGCTCTGGCCCTGTTTGTATCAGCCCCACAGGGAAAAAGATCAGGGCCGCGATAAATGAACCGATAGAAACCGTTGCAGCGCCATGACCTGCCCCAGCGCGTTGACCAAAAATGATATACAATGCCCAGCAAACACCCGCACTGAGGGCATATATAATACCTACAGGATCCAACCCATCAATATTATTGCCAATGGGTAATAGGAAAGCCAGACCGGCGATAACCAGCGCGACCCAGAGAAAATCTATTGGCCGGCGTGATGAACACATGGCTACGGCCAGTGGGCCGGTAAATTCAAGAGCGACGGCGATACCTAAAGGGATGGTTGTCAGTGCCATATAGAATGTATAGTTCATTGCTCCAAGAGCAATACCATAGGTAAGCAATGGCATAATTGAATTTCGGTGAAATCTTAGGCGCCAGGGTTTAAAAATAATGAACAGAATGATAGTTCCAAGGCCCAGCCGCAAAGCGGTAACACCAGGTGCACCGATAACCGGAAACAACGTTTTGGCAAGAGAGGCGCCGCCTTGAATTGATGTCATGGCAAGTAGTAACAATATTACAGGTATTAACGGAAAGGCACTTTTTTGGAGCTTGGAAGAAGACATCCGGGCAAAACCTCAATTAAAATCAAGTGATCTGGTCGGTAATCTTCGCAGTGAAATGCAGATAACTCAATAGGTTTAGAGAATATAATTTTAGAGAAATATTCTTCATTTATTAGACTATATTATATATGGATGGTGAAATTATGTTTCAGTTTGGTGTATAACCCGGAAAAAAATTTATATTGCATTTTAACATATTGAAAATTTAGGTATTACAGGTGATGAAAATTCTATGGTCATCTGAATTAGGTTTTTTATGCTCTAATAGTTAAGAATAAATTATTATTTACACTAATATAGTATAATATTATAAGGTAATTTCTATCTGTCTTTTTTATTTATTAGGCTATTTTGTTTTTCTTGGTTTTTTAATTTAAATTATCTCTGTGCATAAGTGAGTTGTATGATAGTGATACTAACGTATAATCAGCTCTTTTCACCGTAAAGATGAAGTAACAGGAGCTTAAGATAATGAAAAGTATTGCCGTTTATTGTGGTTCAAGCCTCGGTGTCTCTGGAATCTATAAAGAAAATGTCATTATCTTCGCAAAGGAATTAGTTAAACGTGATATTACGCTGATTTATGGTGGAGCCAGTGTGGGTATTATGGGCACTGTTGCTGATACTGTTCTGGAAACCGGCGGTAAAGTGATTGGTGTTATTCCCACATTATTGGAAGAGCGCGAAATATCACATAAAAATCTGACCGAGTTATACGTTGTTGAAACTATGCATCAGCGTAAAAATAAGATGATTGAGTTAGCGGATGGTTTCGTTGCTTTGCCTGGTGGTTTTGGCACGTTGGAAGAGTTCAGTGAAGTATTTACTTGGAGTCAGATTGGGTTACACACTAAACCTTGCGGTATCTTGAATATCAATAACTTTTATGATCCACTGATTGCCATGATTAATAAAATGGCAGATGAACAATTCTTGCATGAAAAATATCGCCATATGGCAATCATCGAACACGATCCTGCCTGTTTACTTGATCGTTTTAACACTTATCGGTCGCCATCTGTAAAAACGTATTAAATTATAAATAAACCATTCCTGTTGGGTAAATATTAATTTAAATATTTCCTACAGGAATGGTTGTTAATATTAATGATTAAGCATTAGCTTACAATAGTATATTCTACGATTGGATTATTACCGTTCTCTGCTAAGTAGGATAAATGTAAATCATCACCTTCATAATCTGTTGATATTGAGTAGCTGCTGCTTCCGATCAGAGGGTTATTCCATGTAATATAGATACTGTAAATTTCACCTTTACTGTCTACAAATACATAAGTACAGCGCCCTGCAACACCACCTAGCAGGCTGTTTGAATCACTTCTCCAAATGCCTTTTCCTGGGGTGTTATCACTGCTTTTATTAATTATTTGCGGAGGTAGAGTTGTCCATTCACCTTGATCTAAACGAATAGAATCCTGAATAAGTTTAAGTTTATATACTGATTTGTTAGTTACTTTTGCAATAACACTGATTGGTGCTTTTAACGAAATCGCTTCAATCTCTGACATAATATCACCTTTTATAAAAAATTTAAGAAAATACTTATTAAATACCAAAATCTTAATTTAACCTATTATGGTTATATAAAATGCTTTGGCGTGTAACCGAACTTTTTAATCATATTTTATGACTGGTTTTTTTTACCTTTCATCAGAGTTCCATTCCATAACGCTTCCTAAAAGTTAATTTATTTATATTTTGGTTTTTCACCCAATATTACAAATGTCAGTGTCGATTTTTATCTTTCTAACAAGTTGAAATTAACAACCAATCATTTGTTAAAATAAATTTTATGTAATTTCGGTGTTTTTCAACGATACCTTTTCTCTCGGATAAATGTCAATTTTTTTACCCTCTGAGTTTTGTTATAAAATAATAAGAGATTAATTATATCTTTATACCTAAAAATATAGATATAGATGATAAAATATATCTATGTTTTTAATGGTTAATATGTAAAATCATTGTAATGACAAACAAAAATGGATTGTCAGGTTTATAATTAACTAATAATGATTTAATGACTCATTGAGCGTTAATTCATCGCTGTGTTGATGAAATGTTAATGCGTTGTAATGTTGAATGGGGAGATTTGGAGATGGGTTGTATTTGTTCTATATAATTGTCAATCCTAATTCAATAAACCTTGATTATTGTTCAGAAGTTTATTGATTTATTTACCTATTGATTAACAGATATTTGGATAATGAGCTAAGATTATATTCACTATAGGTATTATCACATTATTGATGAAAATATCATAACGAAAGGGAATTTATTGTAAACGCAATGTCATTAATACCTAATACTTGATATTTTTATTTGCGGTGTAATACGCCACTATTGATTTTTCTTATTTCCTTTTTGTGTCCAGTTTGAAAGTGCATTTTGCATTAAATAAAACCACATAACGATATCGTTTTATAATTCAAAGTGGTCAACAGAATAAGAACCTTCTTTCTATCTTATTAAAAGTGAGTCATTAAAGCGGTTCATGGCACATTTTTAATCATGCATTATTTTATTGATAAAATTTTGTCTCAACATGTGCTTAAGAATCGAGATATAAATCAGCAAGAAAATGGTAGGAATTTGTATTTATAGGAGAATTTTCTAATCTTTTTGTGGGCAGAAACATTTTCATTTAAATTGTAGACGACTGGTCTAATTAGGTATAGGTTATCTCTATGCAAACAAATAGAATCCCCCAAGATATCCGTCAGCACATCCTGGAAGTTGCCCAGCAAGTCATTGGATGTAAAGGTTTTTCGGCCGTCGGGCTCAATGAAATTCTCAAAGCGGCAGAAGTGCCGAAAGGTTCGTTTTACCATTATTTTGCGTCGAAAGAGGTGTTTGGCGCAGCTATGCTTGAAGATTACTTTATGCACTATCTCGAAAGAATGGATAACATCATGGCGCGTAAAGAATGGACAGCTAAAGAGAACCTGCTGCAATACTGGCAGGGTTGGTTGGAACCTTTGGGAGACGGCGCTTTCTGTGGGCAGAAGTGTCTGGTTGTCAAGCTTGGCGCTGAAGTCAGTGATCTCTCTGTAGCGATGCGTTTGGTGCTGGAAAATGGTACAAAAAATATCATCATGCGTCTTGCTGCTGTAGTAGAAAGTGTTGCTGATGAAGGTGGGTTGGAATGTACTGCTGAAGAAACCTTCCCTCTGGCTGAAATGTTGTACCAGACTTGGTTAGGGGCGAGTCTGATGGCGAAGATTACACAAAGTAGTGCATCGCTACAGAGCGCTATGACTACCACAAAGCGATTGTTGAATGCATAACGAGTAAAAACACTGTTGTAGATCACTATTCATCAGTGTTTTTTTATACCTAATGATTAGACGACTGGTCTACTTTTTTGGTATCCCGATGATACTGACTTTAATGTTGAAGGAGAATATAAATGTTCCAAACGCAACAAATAAATCGCTGTATCGTACTGGCCTCACGTCCGCATGGTTTCCCGATATCCACTGATTTTCGTCTGGAACAGCAACCTATCCCTGAGATTAAAGAAGGAGAACTACTGTTACGCACTGTTTTTCTTTCGTTGGACCCTTACATGCGTGGGCGAATGAGTGATGAGCCATCTTATGCACCGCCGGTGGAGCTGAATAGCGTTATGGTGGGTTCAACAGTGAGCCGCGTGGTGTTTTCAAACCATCGGAGATATCAGGCTGGTGATTGGGTACTGGCGTATAGCGGTTGGCAGGATTATGCCGTTTCCGATGGTAGCGGTCTCATCAACTTGGGACAATCTCCGGTTTATCCATCCTATAGATTAGGTGTGTTGGGTATGCCTGGTTTTACTGCTTATATGGGGTTGCTGGATATCGGTCAGCCCAAAGCTGGTGAAACCTTGGTTGTCGCTGCGGCAACGGGTCCGGTTGGTGCAACAGTTGGTCAAATCGGTAAGCTCAAAGACTGTTATGTCGTTGGCGTAGCGGGTAGTGCGGAAAAATGTCGCTATGCTGTTGATGTATTGGGATTCGATGCTTGTCTTGACCATCATGATCCAGATTTTGCTGACCAATTATCCAAGGTTTGTCCGCAGGGAATTGATATTTATTTTGAGAACGTCGGCGGCAAGGTATTCGACGCGGTTTTACCGTTGTTAAATACCTCTGCCCGCATTCCGGTTTGCGGCATGGTGTCTTACTACAATTCTACGCGTTTACCGGAAGGGCAGGATCGCTTGTTTCTGTTGATGGATAAATTGCTGCGAAAACGAATTCGGATGCAAGGATTCATTATTTTTGATGATTACGCTCCGCGTTTCGGTGAGTTCTGGCGTGATATGTCCACATGGTTTGCCGAAGGGCGGATCAAATACCGCGAAGAGGTGGTGTCAGGTTTGGAAAATGCTCCAGAGGCATTCATTGGACTATTGCAAGGCAATAATTTCGGTAAGTTAGTTGTTCGTGTCGGCCCCGATAATTAAATTCTGCGAAGAATGTTAAAGGATTATATCCGATTGATCTAGCGAGGTAATTATGCGAAATTTTGAGTATTACAATCCAACTAAAATCATTTTCGGTAAAGATACGATTAGGCGTCTTGATGATTTGGTGCCACGGGACGCGCGGGTATTGATTCTCTATGGTGGTAGTAGCGCTGAAAAAAGCGGGACATTAGATGAGGTCAGGCGTGCGCTGGCTGATCGGCCCATTCGGGAGTTTGGTGGTATTGAACCTAACCCGACTTATGAAACTATGATGAAAGCGGTTGAATTGGTACGCAACAGTGAGGTGGATTTCCTGCTTGCTGTCGGTGGTGGTTCTGTGATTGATGGCACTAAATTTGTGGCTGCCGCAGTGAATTTTGATGGGGAACCTTGGCGTATTTTAGAAGAGCATGGTTGTAATATTCGGGGTGCTCTTCCGTTTGGTACAGTTTTGACTTTACCGGCAACGGGTTCAGAGATGAACAAGGTTGCAGTTATCACCAATGAGGCGAAACAAGCCAAATTGGACCTTATAAGCTCATTTGTGTTCCCCCAGTTCTCTATTCTGGACCCAACGAAAACGTATACTTTGCCGTTACGTCAGGTGGCTAACGGGGTGGCTGATGCTTTTATACATATTATAGAGCAGTACCTGACTTACCCCGCCAAGGGTATGGTGCAGGATCGGCTTGCTGAAGGATTATTGCAGACACTGATCGAAATTGGCTTTCAGGCGATAAATTCCCCGGATGACTACGATATTCGTGCAAATTTGATGTGGGTCGCGACCTCTGCTCTCAACGGGTTGGTGGGTGCAGGCGTGCCGCAGGATTGGTCCACACATATGATAGGACATGAATTAACGGCACTGTACGGTATTGATCATGCACGAACACTTGCGATTACCCTGCCGGCGAACCTGCAAATTCGCAGGGAAAGCAAACGGGGCAAATTGTTGCAGTACGGTGAGCGTGTTTGGGGCATCACCAGCGGAAATGAAGAACAACGTATTGATCAAGCCATTGCACATACCCGCAGTTTCTTCGAGAAGCTGGGGTTCCAGACTCGTTTATCTGATTACAACCTTGGTGTTGATGATATTGAGCGTGTGATAGAACAATTGGAAGCTCACGGAATGACCCAACTGGGTGAAAACAGAGATGTTACTTTAGATATTAGTCGTCAGATCTTGCAAGCAAGTCTTTGAGCTGGAGGAATGCCCTGGGAACCCAGGGCTTCCCCCTGCAACATCGTTATAGGAAATAAATACCTGAAAAATGGATAATAAATATCAGCAATCATCATATCTTCAGTCTGAAAATGATCTTTATCGGATTGTAGTAAGCGGTAACCCTAATTTTAACGATTGGTTGTCTTTGCGGGGTGCATTATGGCCTGAGACATCAGAAGAAAAGCACTGCGAAGAAATGAACTCGATTTTAGACTCTGATAATAAAATCGCTTTTCTAATCCAATCTGGCACGGATGATTTTTATGGTTTTGCAGAGGCTTCACTTCGCTTTGAATATGTCAATGGGTGCAGTTCTTCACCGGTTGCTTATCTTGAAGGAGTTTATATTTCCTCGGAATTAAGGAGAAAAGGTTTAGCAACTCGGCTTATCAATCAGATTAAGCACTGGGCTGATGAGCATGGATGTACTGAAATGGCGTCAGATGCTGCTATAAATAATGAAGAATCACAGGCTCTTCATTTGTCTCTTGGGTTTGTTGAGACAGAAAGAGTGGTTTTTTTCAAGAGATCAATTGAATAGGAATAAATGAAAAAAGGGAAGGAATATAGATATTTCTCAGTTATTTCAATCTGCTTACCTACCACACTCCCGTCTTTTACTGAGGAACAAACATAACTATAGGCGATACTGCTGTTCTATTGTGGCATAATGCGCCGCTATCGATTTTTCCGATTTCCCTTTTGTTTCTAAATTTAAGAGTGAATGCAGTGTTAAGTACAAACAACATCACCATGCAATTTGGCAGTAAGCCCCTGTTTGAAAACATTTCTGTCAAGTTTGGCAACGGTAACCGTTATGGTCTGATTGGCGCTAATGGTTCTGGTAAATCCACGTTTATGAAAATCCTAGGTGGCGATCTGACACCAACTGTTGGTAACGTCAGCACGGATCCCAATGAGCGTATTGGTAAACTGCGTCAGGATCAGTTTGCCTTTGAAGAGTTCACTGTATTGGATACAGTGATTATGGGACACACGGAACTGTGGCAAGTGAAACAGGAGCGTGACCGTATTTATGCGATGGCAGAAATGAGCGAAGAAGATGGCTATCGTGTTGCGGATCTGGAAGTGTCCTACGGCGAGATGGATGGTTATAGTGCCGAAGCGCGTGCCGGCGAGTTGTTGCTGGGTGTGGGTATTCCGGTAGAACAACATTATGGCCCGATGAGTGAAGTGGCTCCCGGCTGGAAATTGCGTGTTTTGCTGGCTCAGGCTCTGTTTTCTAATCCGGATGTTCTGTTATTGGATGAGCCAACCAACAACTTGGATATTGATACCATTCGCTGGTTGGAGCAGGTGTTAAATGATCGAGACAGCACCATGATCATTATTTCCCACGATCGTCATTTCTTGAATACAGTTTGTACTCACATGGCAGATCTGGATTATGGTGAATTACGCCTGTTCTCCGGCAATTATGATGAATATATGGTCGCTGCAACTCAGGCACGTGAACGTCTGCTCGCTGATAATGCGAAAAAGAAAGCACAGATTGCGGAGTTGCAATCTTTTGTCAGCCGTTTCAGTGCCAATGCTTCCAAATCAAAACAGGCGACGTCCCGCGCCCGTCAGATTGATAAAATCCAGTTGGATGAAGTTAAAGCATCCAGCCGTCAGAATCCCTATATCCGCTTTGAGCAGGATAAGAAATTATTCCGTAATGCTCTGGAATTGGACGGTTTGACGAAAGGCTATGACAATGGCCCGCTGTTTAAAAATCTCAATATGTTGCTGGAAGTTGGTGAAAAAATGGCGGTTATCGGTGCTAACGGTATCGGTAAAACAACTTTCCTGAAAACACTGGTTGGTGAAGCAGAACCAAACAGTGGCACGGTTAAATGGTCTGAAAACAGCAGCATTGGTTACTATGCTCAGGATCATGCCGGCGATTTTGACTGCGATCTGACGGTTTTTGATTGGATGGGTCAGTGGAAGAGAGAAGGGGACGATGAGCAAGCCGTCCGCAGTGTGCTAGGGCGTTTGTTGTTCGGTCAGGATGATATTAAGAAGAAAGTCAAGGTGTTATCTGGTGGTGAAAAAGGCCGGATGCTATTTGGCAAGCTGATGATGCAACAGCCAAATATTCTGATAATGGATGAACCAACAAACCACCTGGATATGGAATCCATTGAATCTCTGAATCTGGCGCTTGAAATGTATCAAGGGACGTTGATATTTGTTTCCCATGATCGGCAATTTGTTAGCTCATTGGCAAGCCGTGTTCTGGAAATCAAATCTAATCATACTGTCATTGATTTTAAAGGGACTTATGATGAATACCTGAGAAGTCAGGGGATTACTGAGTAAGTGCTTTGCAGAATAAGTTGCTCCGGTTTAGATAACTGGGCAACTTATTTTTATTTGTGGATGGTTAGCTGCTGCACACTTCGCAATTGGGATCTTTCAGTAACTTAACATCACGGAATTGCATCGTCATGGCATCAAACAGTAAAACCTTTCCGCTGCTTACCTTGCCATATCCAGTGAGTAATTTGATGGTTTCCATGGCTTGTAATGTCCCGATGGTACCGACCAATGGCGCCATAACGCCCGTTTCTACACAAGTCAGGTTATTTTCACCAAACAGTCTGCTCAAGCAGTGGTAGCAGGGGGAATCCGGTTGATAAGTAAATACGGTCAATTGTCCTTCCATGCGAATAGCTGCGCCGGAAACCAGAGGCGTTTTCCTGACTAGGCATAGGCGGTTCAACTGTTCGCGGATCGCGACATTATCAGTGCAATCCAATACAGCATCATTTTCACTAATAAGTTCATCCAGCGCCTGATCTTCCAACAATGCATCGACGGCTTTGATGGCGGCATGCGGGTTTATTGCTTGAAGCGTGATTTGGGCCGAGTGTACTTTGGTCATCCCGATGCGTTCATCCCGATGCAGGATCTGCCGTTGCAGGTTTGAGAGAGAAATGGTATCAAAATCCAACAGCGTTATGGTTCCCACGCCTGCTGCTGTCAGATATTGAGATGCAGCACAGCCTAAGCCACCCGCACCGACTATCAGGATTTTTGAGGATTTCAGTTTTTCCTGGCCGTCAAAATCAAATCCACGCAGGACAATCTGACGGTTATAGCGCAGGGTTTCTGCGTCTGTCAGTTCAATGGTCATTATTCGTTTTGCAATAGATGGTTGAACAATTCGATCTTAACCATTTCGCCAGCTTCTACCCAGCTACGTTCGCGCTCCAGCACGATAAAGCAATTACCCAGGCTGAATGAACTGAATATATGAGATCCTTGATGCCCTGTAGTACGGACTTCCAGCTCACCTTGTTCATTTACAGAAACAATACCGCGTTGAAAATCTGTTCTTCCCGGTGTTTTTTTCAATGGCGTAGCCACTTTAGCATGAAGGCGCATTGGTGGTTGCCATGCTGTAAAACCGGACAGACGGGCGATTAAAGGTTGTACTAGTTGATAGAAGGTAAGGACAGCTGAAACTGGATTACCCGGCAAACCACAGAACCCGGCATTTTTCAGTTTGCCAAAAGCAAAAGGTTTACCCGGTTTAATTGCCAGTTTCCAGAAGCTGATTTCGCCTAACTCATCCAGAATCTGTTTGGTGTAGTCTGCTTCACCCACAGAGACGCCGCCACTGCTGATCACTAAATCCGCTTTTTGATCTGCTTCTTCGAAAGCATGGCGCAGGGCTTTGGGATTGTCGGCAATAACGCCTAAATCAATAACGTCGCAGTCCAGTTTTTCCAGCATCAGACGAACCGCAAAGCGGTTGGTATCATAAATCTGGCCTTCTTTAAGTGGCTGACCGATGGCTTGCAGCTCATCACCGGTGGAGAAAATGGCAACTTTTAATTTGCGAACCACTTCGATTTCAGCGATTCCCAAAGAGGCAATCAATGGTAATTGAGCGGTGGATAATTTATTGCCTGCCGGCAATACCACCGTGCCTTTGGGGATATCTTCACCTGCCAGACGGATATTCTGGCCCCGTTTGGCGGGTTGAGAGAAAACAACGCCATCATCAGTAATTTCTGTGTGCTCTTGCATAATGACAGTATCAGCACCTGCGGGAACCGGAGCGCCGGTCATAATCCGAATGCAGGTTGTCGCAGGCCATTCTTCCTGAAAAGGTGCGCCAGCCAGTGCTTTTCCTGCCAGAGGAAGAGGGATGATTCCATTCAAATCAGCATAGCGAACGGCATAACCATCCATTGCTGAGTTAGCAAAAGGCGGGACATTGATAGGAGAAAGAATATCTGCCGCAGTAATCCGCCCTGATGATTGGATGAGATTGACGGTTTCTGTGTCAGTCAGTGGTGCAATTTGCGTCAGGAGTTTTTCCAGCGCTTGTTCCAAAGAGATCAATCCAGAGGTGTGACAGTGATCCATAATGATGCTCCCAAATAGCATTTTGTCATAGCACCATTATGGCAGAGATCATCATATGTGTTAGTTATATTAAACTTTAATCATTGCCAACATGTCTTCGCCGTCTTCATCCATACCGACTTCAACAAAACCAAAGCTGGCATAAAAGTTTTGTGCGACAGGATTTTTCGGGTTGTAACAGATTTCGATCTCTTCCAATCCATTTGTTCGTCTAATTTCATCCAAGGCTAACAGCATTGCTTTGCGTCCAATCCCCTTGTTTTGATAGTGTTGATCCACCATAAATCGCCAAATCGATATTCTCCTGTCCGTCTCAGGCACCCACATAAAAAATCCAACAGGTTTGCCGTCTAAGCAAATAGTGCGTGTTTGGTATGAGGGATGGAATTTTGATTCAACGAGTGACCACGTATTGTCTGCAACATATTCATACTGGTGCTTGGTTACACTGAGATCACAGACAGCTTCGTAGTTGCCCTTATCCACATCAGTAAGGGTTATATACATGCAATATCCTTTTGAGTTAGCTCATTTTTGCAAAATAAACGTAGGTATTATCTCATGTTCGCTCAGAGAGAAATAGCTGGCTACCAGAGTAAGTCCGATTGAATTTGGCGGCATCCAGCTATCAATATTTACTATGCTATCAGGTAAATTTTATAAAGTTTGACCGCTGTCAATCTTGATGATTTGCCCTGTCATTGCTTCTGCTTTTAATAACATCAAAGTTATTTCTGCAACATCTTCTGGTGTTGAGATGCGTTCTAAAGGCAAATTTGCACAGAGGGTTCGCATTTTCTCCTCCAGCCCTTTCCACCACCTGGTTTCGACCGCGCCTGGTGCCACGCAGTTAACCCTTATGGAGGGTGCCAACGCACGGGCCAATGATCTTGTGAGCCCGTGAATGGCTGATTTGGAAACCGCATAGGGAATAGAAGAACCATAGCCGGTTTCGCCGGCGATACTACCGACATTCACGATAGCACTACCCGCTCTTTTCCTAAGATAAGGTGCTGCATACCGGCAACAATGAAATGTGCCTTTCACGTTAACGTCAAGAATGGTATCCCAAATACTATCGGGTATAGATTCGAGATCATCAAATTGAAGTTGCTTTGTTATCCCGGCATTATTAATTAGGTAGTCGATGCCGTTAAATTTTTCAGCAACAGTGTTGATCATTGTCTGCACAGCGGATTCGTCGGCAACATCGGCTTTTATTGCTATGGCTTGCCCTCCGTCCCTGATAATAGATTCTGTTGTTTCCTGAGCTTCAAGTTTACTTTGTGAATAGATAACCGCCACAGCAGCACCTTGTTGCGCCAGCATGATACTGATAGCTCGTCCTATACCGGTTCCACCTCCGGTAACAATTGCTGTCTTACCTTGGAATTCTTTATACATAAAAAGCTCCTTATTAATAATATTGGTATATGTAACATGACAAATCATACATTTCTGGCAGCGGCTTGACAGTATCATTATGGCATTATTGAGAGCAGGCTCAGTTTATGTTACGCGGTAACAGCCTGATTTGACTTTAGTAAAGGTGAACGAATAGAACGGAGCATGAGATTTCAAATACTTTGTCGTCCCAGAGATTGTAACCCAAGGCTTACTGAATACTTTATTAAAGGGAAGAAATAATTTACGCTTTTATATAAATTTTCTTAATAAGAAGAGTGTATTGTATTTGATTTTTGTTATAACTTGTGAAAAACAAATTAGAAAATGATGTTTTCATGACGATGAACAATTCAACTTCTCCCCAGCAGAATCACCGTTATCAGGCTTTTCATATCGCAATGAGTGGTTTTTTGGCGCTGGTTGTTGCTATGGGAATTGGACGTTTTACCTTCACTCCTCAAGTTCCCTTACTGATCGCAGAATCCCAGCTTAGTCTGACTGGCGCGGGTATCGTCGCCGCTTTTAACTATCTGGGATATCTGGCGGGTTCCTATGATGCGATGCGGGCGCGCCGTTTTATTGAATATCGGCTCTGGGCAGGATTATGGGGAGTGGTCATTATCACGTTGCTCTCTGCACTGCTGGATGGGCCGATATTACACAGTGTCGCCCGTTTTTTTATTGGTTGGGCAAGTGGCTTGACATTAGTGCTGGTGGCGGCATGGGTAAATGAGCAGTTAGCCAATTTGAACCGTCCTGCATTGGGTGTTGCCATATTTGCGGGACCTGGCGTCGGGATATTCGTTACTGGTATTCTTGCTGTCGGAATTCAGGCATGGCAACTGAGTGCTGCCGAAGCATGGATGTTGTATGGCATGTTGGCGCTGATTGGTAGTGTTTATATCAGTCGGTATCTGCCCCGTAGCGGTAAACTACACCGTTCACCCGCTGAGGTGAAGAAGCTGATTTGGACACCAGCAATTAAGCGGTTGGTATGGAGCTACAGTTTGGCGGGGTTTGGCTATATTTTACCGGCCACTTTTCTTTCGCAAATGGCCAGTGAGCGTTTCCCTGGCAGCTTGTTTGCTCAGTTTGTCTGGCCAATATTTGGTGGCGCCGCAGTCATCGGCATCGGTTTCGCTATTCTGACCCGTCATATGCTGACAACCCAAATCCGGCTGGCAATCACTTTATGGATCCAGGCCGCAGGGATTCTTATCGCTGAGATTGTACCGGGAATAAGTGGTTTGGCATTAAGCGCTTTGCTGATTGGTGGTGGTTTTATGTGCGCAGTGCAAATGGCATTTCAGTATGGGCGTGAACTGGCGTCAGAACATAGCCGTTATATGGCCGGGTTGCTGACGACAGGCTATGCTATTGGGCAGCTTGTTGGGCCGGTGCTGTCAGCGGTTTCCACCGCGATAACCGGGAAACTGGAGCCTGCGCTGTATGTGGCATTGATCACTCTGGTGATTGCTGGGTTGTTAGTTTGTCATAGGAATAAACCCACTGGTGAGGCTGGTGTATAATGCCATGAAACGCGCATGCAAATATCAGTTTATCCCACATCACAGCAAACTGAATTGTTGGCTCAGACGCTTGGTTGTGCTATACCAATCATGGCCGCGATGTTAACGCGGCGCGAAATATCAGATTGCCTTAGTTATGGTACTAATGACTCAAACATCAATTTCACTACCCGCCAGATAATGGAAAGTAATACCTTTGGAGAAAATAATGTCATCCCTAAGTAAAGAAGCCGAGCTTGTGCATTCGGCGCTGGAAGCTCGTGGTCTTGAAACTCCTCTTCGTGGTCAGGCGCTGGCACCGGAAGTGCGCAAAGTGCGTATTGAGGAGCATATGACGGAAATTATGAAACTGTTGAATCTTGATCTAAATGATGACAGTTTGGCGGAAACCCCCAGTCGTATTGCGAAAATGTATGTTGATGAAATTTTTTCAGGGTTGGACTACAGTAATTTCCCGAAAATCACATTGATAGAAAATAAAATGAAAGTGGATGAAATGGTGACGGTGCGTGACATCACGTTAACCAGCACCTGTGAACATCATTTTGTCACTATTGATGGTAAGGCGACTGTTTCCTATATCCCGAAAGATAAAGTGATTGGATTATCTAAAATTAACCGCATTGTGCAGTTTTTTTCGCAACGTCCACAGGTACAAGAGCGTCTGACCCAACAGATTTTGATTGCATTACAGATACTGCTTGGTACCAATAATGTTGCTGTATCTATTGATGCGGTCCATTACTGTGTGAAAGCCAGGGGCATCCGTGATGCAACCAGTACCACGACAACGACATCCTTGGGGGGGTTGTTTAAATCCAGTCAAAATACCCGTCAGGAGTTTTTACGCACGACACGCCATTTGTAGTTTTTACATCGGGATATAAAAATGACCCGCCAGAGAATTGATTCACTGGACAGTATTCGTGGTCTGGCGATTCTGGGGATATTGCTGCTCAATATCTCCGGTTTTGCTTTGCCATCTGCGGCTTATTTGAACCCGGAATATCATGGTTCAGCTTCTGCAACTGATTTAATTATCTGGTCTGTGCTCAATATCTTTGCTCAGGGAAAATTCCTGTGTATTTTTGCCTTCTTATTTGGTGCAACACTGGAGTTACTACTACCAAGGGGAACAGTCTGGAACTATCCACGATTAATCATACTTGCCCTGATTGGCGGGATACATGGCATCCTGTTCTGGGATGGTGATATTTTACTCTCTTACAGTTTGGCTGGTTTTTTGAGTTTTCATCTGATTAGTCAAAATAGCACCAGTAGCCAGTTATTTATGAAAGGCGCTGTTTTTTATCTGATTGGGTTAGCGCTGTTATTTATTCTTGGTTTTTTTTCCAGAGGTGAATCTAACGATGCTTGGCGACCGACTGAATGCCATGTGCTATACGAAATATTCTGGAAAACGGGTGGTGGATGGCTGGCAGTGGAAGAGCGTTTCAATCAGGTCATGTTGATGATGGTCATGCTGTTTGTTCAGTATGGCTGGCAACTGATCGGCATTATGTTATGTGGTGCCGGATTAGTGCGTAATGGCTGGCTGAACGGTGAATTTCCGGTGAGCCATTATCGAAATGTGGCGCTATTGCTGATACCACTCAGTTTTGCTGTCCAGATATCCTCTGTGGCGCTCCAATATGCGCATGGTTGGGATTACTTTTGGTCAGGTATTGTTGGCTATATCCTTTCTGAGTTGGTCATTCCATTTCAGGCGCTGGGTTATATTGCGCTTATCTATGGTTTCTGGTCGGTAATTGCATGTTGGCGAATTAATCGCTGGCTCAGGCAGGTTGGACGAATGGCGATGAGTAATTATTTACTACAAACTTTAATCTGTACTGTGTTGTTTTATTACTTTAGATTATTTGGTCAATTCAGCCGCCTGGAGTTACTGGCATTTATTCCATTTATTTGGACAGTGAATGTGTTTTTTTCATGCTGGTGGTTACGCCGTCACCGGCAAGGGCCATCAGAATGGCTGTGGCGAAATGTTACGGCGGTATTGGCACGCTCCTTTTAGGCTGGGTTTTGTCCATTTCCCGCAATTCTTCCGGGGTTACCGCCGGATAATCAGTGATGTCTTCTGGTACTTTATGTGGAGCAGGAATTGGGATCAAAGGGCCCAGGAAACGAGGTTCGCGTTTCAAAATATAAAGATCAGTTAAGGCACCAAGGCGGGCAATGATTTCACGTAACCGGACGGTAATCATATTCTTAGGTGTGGAAACCGCATAGCACTGAGCGTCAATTCCCATATGCATAGCGATAAACAGCGCCCGTTCGCAATGGAATCGTTGAGTGATAATCGTAAAATCATTGGTGTTAAAAACTTTACGGGTTCTGACTATCGAATCAAGCGTTCTGAAACCCGCAAAATCCAGCACGATGTTTGTGGTAGGAATACCTGCTTTGACCAAATCCCTGCGCATGGTGACAGGTTCGTTATAACTTTGCTGGGCGTTGTCGCCACTCAGTAATAGATATTTGATTTTGTCGCTGTTATAAGCATTAACTGTCCCCTGAATGCGGTACATATAATACTGATTGGGGGCACCAGAATGGTAGTATTTAGACGTACCAAGCACCATACCCACTTCACGTTCAGGAAGTTTTTTGAGGTCATCAAAAATATAAGGGGCCGTTTTCCAGCTAATCCAGCGATCAAGTACTATAGCGGTGAGCATCAGCATCCCTGCGATGAATAACAGACCAATTATCAGGCGCTTCCACATGCTTTTGCCTTTAATATGCATCAATGACTAATATTGACTAAAGGCTACTTTACCTGAAATTCCGAAGCAAGTTTTCTCTATAAGAAAAAAGCCTGACAGTGATTTTTTGTCGTCTGTTTCTTGATATTTTATCCCGCCGCAATCGGCAGGCATCGCGTCAGGGACGTCAGAGGGTGGCCTTGATTCATATTTCCTGTCTTTAAGGCGTTGCAGTGGCTGCGGATATACTGTAAAACCCGATTATTAATGTAAGCGAGCAGTCAAATGTTGAGATTGAAAAAATATCGGAAAATTAAGGCATTAAAATAAATTCGATAATAATATTCAAGTTAAGAATAAGTATATTCTTTTTGTGAATTCTGGTATGTTATTTTTGATTTTTACATGTTTTACTTTATACTTAATGTTGATGTTAAATAATAATATATTGCCGGATTTTTTTCTGCGATAGATATGGCTATTCTAATCTGCCAGGGATTTATGAGAGATTATGTTGTCTATTTATCATTACCATTGAATATTAAATTGATTGTTCTTAAAGTTATAGTAAAGTTTGTAAAATAAAAACATTGTCATCAGAACTGCCTCTATTGTTAAATATGGAATTAGTAAAATAACTTAAATATATATCTATATCTATTTTGGTGATTAATATCGTGTTGATTAAAAGTGCTTTTACTGGATAGAATGTTGGAATTAACATTTTCTGGTGTATTTTTATGTAGGAGAGTTTTCCAAAATCATGTTAAGTATAACAAGGTGACTTTTATGAAAAATGAAGTGATTTTATCTAATTCTTTGCGAGAAAGTGATCTCGATAAGTTATTTAATGATGAAGTGTTAGCAGTCCATGTGAAAAAATATGTAGATAGTCATATTTCAGATAAACTTTCTGATTTTTTCCTCTCTCATGAAAATCTAGAGCATTATCTTCATGATTTAAAAAAAGGAGATGAAATTGTTTTAGTCGATTATGGAGTTGATAGAGTGGGTGTGCCTTATAACACAACTTTTGGGAAATCCAAAGATAGTGATAGTTACAAAAGATATTTTGAGAATGCATTACCCGCAATAAGAAACGTCAGAAATTTCTGTGCTCCAATGCTGGCACCTTTCGATAAATTTCGTTTAGAACTGGATGAAGTATGGTCTGCGGGTGCCAGTATTGCAAATTTTGAAGGTAAAAAGATGCATGCGGGGATTGCCAGAGTCATGAGAAGACCAGAACTCTCTATCATGTCTGAAATACAACCTCACTTTGATGGCCTTCAACAACAATCTGTCAATTTGCTAGGGCAATTTTCTGTAAACATATATATAAAAATACCTGTAAGTGGAGGGGAATTAGAGTTGTGGGATGTTCCTGCTATTCCTATTACCGAATTGATTGAAGATAGTTCAGAACATGATTGGCGGGGTTCTCTTCCTCCATCTATTTGTATTAAGCCAGAATTGGGAGATTTAATAATAATAAACACCAGGAAACCTCATGCAATTCGTAGCTTTTCTGAAGGAAGCAGAATATCATTGCAAAGTTTCATCGGCGTATCAAAAAATAAACATCTAATGTTATGGAATTAATGATATTGTTGATGTAATTAGCATGTTGGGAATATTTTTTCTTTTAGGGGTTGGGAGTGTCAGATCCCAATCCTATAAATATGGTAATTTTGTTTATACCCGTCATCTTTCAAGTTGCCTCTTTGTTGGCTGCACTCACTCACCCCGGTCACATTGTTATCTATGCTCCCGGGGATTCGCTCCCTTGCCGCCGCGATCCATCTTGAAATCCATAGGGTATAGTATTATTAATTTTGTGAATAAGAGAAATGAAGAAAATAGAATTATCATATTAAATTCGTAAAATATTTTTTTTGGGCTGTGAGTGTGCAACTCAATAATACTATATCAGTTAAGTATGATTTGGCAAAAATTGCTATAAACCTTCGGCTAATATGGGCGGAAATATAAGGCAAAAATCTTGAAGGGTTTTCAGATCGTAAAATGCCGCAATGAATATGCGGCATAGAGGTATAGTGGGTTTAAAGGCTGTGGTGCTCGTCGTTTCTGCCTTCTGGGCTTGTGTCTGACTTGCCAGGGACGAGTAACCGCCGATGACATGGGGAGCGCCTTGCCTGATCTGGGTGGATAATCGTCACAATGAAGTACGTTTATATATGCGATATTCCGGTTTCCAGAAGTTGCGTTCAATCGCTTCATTCAACGCACTGTCTGACGTGACAGTCGCAACACCTTGTATTTGCGCTTCTTTTGCAACTTGTTTCGCAATTTTGCGAGAAACTTCTTGAATATCATCAATGAGTGGCAGTAATGGGCCGGTACCGTTTTTAGCCAATGGTGAACAATCAGCCAGTGTCCGGCTTGCCACCATCAACATACCATCAGTGACGAGTTTGGCCCCAGAGGCAATAACACCTAAGCCAATTCCTGGGAAGATATAGGCATTGTTACATTGAGCGATCGGATACTCTTGATCTTTGTATTTTACCGGATTAAATGGGCTACCTGTTGCAACCAGGGCAGCGCCATCAGTCCAGTTGATAATATCTTCAGGACGGGCTTCAACACGGGAAGTTGGGTTGGATAATGGCATAACGATTGGACGTTCACAGTGTTTATGCATCTCACGGATGATCTCTCCTGTAAACAGACCTGCTTGACCTGAAACGCCAATTAATACCGTAGGTTTAGCATTACGAACAACGTCAAGCAGAGAGATCGAATCGCTGTTCACATCCCATTCAGCTAAGGAGTCGCTTTTTTGTACCAGTTTATTCTGGAAATCCAATAAATTTGGTAGCTTATCCGTCAGCAAACCGAAACGATCAACCATGAAAATACGGGCGCGAGCTTGCTCTTCACTTAAACCTTCTGATTTCATCTGGGCGACAATCTGCTCTGCGATACCGCAACCAGCGGAACCTGCACCCAGAAAAGTGACAGTTTGATCTTTCAATTGACGGCCTGCAGCACGGCTGGCTGCAATCAAGCTACCCAGTGTAACAGCGGCGGTTCCCTGAATGTCATCATTAAAGCAACAAATCTCGTGGCGATAGCGGTCAAGCAGAGGCATAGCATTTTTTTGTGCGAAATCTTCAAACTGTAGCAGCACATTCGGCCAGCGGCGCTTGACGGCCTGAATAAATTCATCAACAAATTCATCATATTCTGCGCCAGTAATACGTGGATGGCGCCAGCCCATATATAACGGGTCATTCAGGCGCTGAGGGTTGTTCGTCCCCACATCCAGGACTACTGGCAGCGTATAAGCCGGGCTGATACCACCACAGGCGGTATACAGGGAAAGTTTACCAATAGGAATACCCATACCGCCGATACCTTGGTCACCCAGACCAAGGATACGTTCACCATCGGTGACAACGATAACTTTTACATTTTGCTTAGTCGCATTTTGCAGCATGTCATCAATATGCGTTTTATTTGGGTATGAGATGAACAGACCACGGGCGCGGCGGTAAATATCAGAAAAATGTTCACAAGCTTCACCAACCGTTGGGGTATAAATGATTGGCATCATTTCGCTCAAATGTGCATCCAGCAGGCGGTAGAACAGAGTTTCGTTAGTGTCTTGAATATTTCGCAGATAAATGTGTTTATCTGCATCATTTTTGAAATCAAGATACTGCCGATAGGCGCGTTCAGCTTGTTCTTCGATGGTTTCAACCGCTTCCGGTAATAAGCCATGAAGGTTAAAGTTGCCGCGTTCTGCTTCAGTAAAGGCACTGCCTTTATTCAGCAGGGGAAATTCCAACAGGATGGGGCCAGAATAGGGAATATATAATGGACGTTTACTTTCGTGTTCCAGTTCCATGAATCTTACTCTTTGAACTAAATGGATAACAAGGTCAGCTATAGATCCTAAGAGATAGGAAAAATATGTACAGCAAATGTTACTTAATTAGAGGTATTATGAGTAAAAATGAGAGATAACATCCAGATTTAGCTAATAAAATGTTACGTTAACTATTTTTGTAGGAGATAATCCTCCATTAGGGTTATAGATATCTACATAATTTTCATAAAAAGGGGCGTTAATATTTCGTGTGCATTTGACTTCCTATCGCCGGGCGTGATGCCCGGCAAAGCCGTCGATACCAATTTCGTATACGCACGGTTGCAGCATGACTAGAGGAGTGCGAATGGGTAAGGATGCTAACCAGCAGGCTTTCCCGCTGCAAGGATGAAATTAATAGGTTTGTAATGATGGGTAGCGATCAGATTTCGCGCTTTCCAGCGATCATGTGCTGCCTGTAGGTTGATCCAGAAATCATCGTTAACTTCAAAAAGTGCTGCTAACATGCTTGCTTCTTCGACACTTAAGCGACGAGAATTATTGACAATTTGGCCGATAACTTTACGTGATACGCTCATAGCGCCAGCCAATTGCTGCTGAGTAATATTCATCGGCTTTAAAAATTCTTCGTTAAGCATCTCGCCAACGGTAGTCGGTTCTGCCGTAATAGTATCCATAGTGTCCCCCATTAATATTTGCGCGGATCTAGATAAACATCATATGCGGCACCATCACGCCAGCGAAAAATGAACCGCCACTGGATATTTACCCGTATACTTGACCAACCTTCCAAGTTACCGGCCAATCGCTCGTAATTATTACTGCGAGGTTGGAATAAAGACTTTTCTGTACTGGCTGCCTCCAACATACTGAGTTTGCATCGTAATTGCCCCTCAATACTGGTCGGGAATTCCCTACTTCTTTTGTTATAGAGGTAAAATCGACATAGTGAGCCATTTTCTCCATCCTTAAAACTTCCAATCATTGGCACACCTGTGACTGTATCCTTTGATAAGCATCACACTACACCAAAATGGAACATTATGAAGCCATTTTGGAGCATAAAGCTCCAAAAATAAACATGACCTATAGCCATACTTTACAGGTTTATCAATCCTGCAGAATACCCTTCAATTGTTGCCAGAATATCCAGTTGGGGAATTGACCTGATTAACTTCAGATGTTTTGAGGTCGGTTCAGCGATATTGAGATACCTATGATCTGAATAGAGGGAAAAGCGCATTTTTCTCTGAATTCAGAACGTGTGGTACTCAAATTTACTACATCCTAGTGCAGCAAGTGTGGATTGAGTTGCACTTTGTTGGGACAGATCGCTGTTTTTTCCCTCAACTAATACTGATCTTTCGATGGACAGACAATCACCACCAGAAATATTCATTAAGATCAGGGCAGCTTGCAATGGGGGTAAGCTTGGGTTAAAAGCGGCATTTTCTGCATAACGCCCAGGATAGATTTTTCCATCTTTTCCCAGCAGTGCTATACCACTATATGAATTGCTGTATGGGGCATGGCTTCGGTTTGCTGCATCCAGTGCGGTTAGTACGAGTTCATCAGTAGTTTTTAGTTTATGACCATGGTTAACCGGATCCATCAACAGGGTAGTGATACCCAAATCGTTTGGACCAAAGGCATCTGGTAAATAGTCACCTAATGTTGAAGGTGCCTGTTTTGGCAGATGCACCTCTAATTGTGTGCCACTATTAAGCTCATTCATAAACTGGCGGCAGTGGCCGCATGGAGAGTAATTAACCGTGATAGAGGTCAGTTTTTTCTCACCGCGTAACCAGGCGTGAGTAATAGCAGACTGTTCAGCATGAATAGTTTGCTGTAATGGCACATTGGTAAATTCCATATTGGCACCGAAGTAGAGATTTCCGCTTTCGCCTCGGGCAATTGCGCCGACATTAAAATGTGATATCGGAGCCAGAGAACATGCCGCTGCAAGTGGCAGCAGGGCGATAGCCAATGTGTTATCGTCAAAGCCACCGGTTTTCTTGACAGATTCAGCTTGTTCAGCCGTGAACATGGCAGGAAAGACGTCGTTTCCTGCATAGGGTAAAAGTGCATCCTGTAGTTTAGATGGTAACTGTGCCCAGATAGAGTGAAAGCGAGCTTGCATAGAATGATCTCCAAATTAACTTAAGATTATTCTAGGCGCGCTGATGAGATTTATAATGTGATGTTAATCACATAAACAATGAAAATTATGTAATTAAAGTCGGTAATTGAGAGATTTGTATCAAATTTTCTAACTTGTAATTAACTAAATAGATATAACAACACTGGGAATATAAAAGGGGCGGTCAGCGAAGTAATGATGCCACAGGTCATTAGTGCTAATGAACTGTATGCGCCTTCAACAAAATTGACTTCTGTACAACGGGCGGTGCCTAAAGCATGTGATGCGGTTCCCATTGCTAAACCGCGGGATGCTTTGGTTTTCACTTGCAAGAGGTCGAACAGGTTATGACCAAATATTGCCCCAAGAATGCCGACAAAAATGACGCAAGCGGCACTGATTGCCGGAATACCACCGATAGCATCGGCTACTGCCATTGCTATTGGCGTAGTGACTGATTTAGGCAGTATCGAAGCGGCTATTTCAGGTGTTGCGCCCATCCATAATGCAATCGCCGTACCTGTAACCATAGCGACAATACTGCCGATAAAACAGACACTGATAATGGACTTCCATTGGGTGCGGATCTGGTGCAATTGTTCATATAACGGGTATGCCAGCGCAACCACTGCGGGCTGGAGCAGATCATTAAGAATTCGGCTGCCGGCGAAATAGTGTTCATAGGGGATATTGGTTATTAACAATATTGGGATCAGTACCGCGATAGAAACTAATAAGGGATTCAGAATAGGCATTTTGAATCTTAGTGAAAGTTTCCTTGCGGCGTAGAATACAATCAATGTTAATGGCAGTGACCACCAAATATGACTTAACATATTTATTTCTCTTGTTTTTCTTGTTCAGTCTTAACTTTTGATACAGAGCCAATAATTGGACGTTCGCGGTGAACATAATGGGAACTGTAAGCAACAATAATCATAACAATTGCGGTGCTGATCAGGCATGAAAGGACAATCGGTAATATCTGTTGGCTGAGTTGATCGTAATAATTCATAACGCCGACACCGATAGGCAGAAACAGCAGGGTCATATTTCTCAGTAACAGACTGCAACCTGGTCTTGCCCAGTGGGCAGGGATCAATTGGAAAGCCAATAAGACAAACAATATCAACATACCGAGAATACTGCCGGGAACTGCGATGGGTAACAGAGCAGAGATGGCATTGCCTGCCAACAAACACAGGTAAATCAGTACAAATGCTCGCAGGTACTGCCAACCTATAATCAGTACTTCACGAAACGACATAACAAAATTCCTAATTTTAGTGAGGAATTCATCATACAATTAACCTTGGGAATGTGCCATAGATCACATTCAAAAAAGGGGGGACCATTGCTGCTCCCCGCTTGTAAGATATATTTGCAATAAATTGATTGTTATTTCACCTGCATACCCGGTTGTGCGCCACTGTCAGGACTGAGCAGGAAGATATCTTTTCCGCCAGGCCCAGCAGCCATCACCATTCCTTCAGAAATACCGAAGCGCATTTTACGCGGAGCTAGGTTAGCAACCATTATAGTTAAACGGCCTTCCAGGGTTTTTGGATCAGGATAGCTGGAGCGGATACCGGAAAATACTTGGCGGGTTTCGCCCCCAAGATCCAAAGTCAGTTTCAGCAGTTTATCTGAGCCTTCTACAAAATCAGCCTGTTTGATAAGGGCGACGCGCATATCAACTTTGGCGAAATCATCAAAAGTGATCGTATCCTGGATCGGATCTTCTGCCAGTGGGCCGCTGACTTTTTGTGGTGCGCTGATGCTTTCTTTAGACGCCGTAACCATCGCATCGACTTTATCCATATCAATGCGGTTAAACAGGGCCTTAAAGGTGGAAACCTGATGATCCAGCAGAGGCTGTTCAATACTATTCCAGGCCAGTTCTGTATTCAGGAAAGCTTCTGCGCGTTCTGCCAGACCTGGCAAGACGGGTTTCAGGAAAGTCATCAGAATGCGGAACAGGTTGATGCCCATTGAACAGATGGCTTGAAGATCTGCATCACGGCCTTCTTCTTTTGCCACAACCCAAGGAGCCTGCTCATCCACATAACGGTTTGCCAAATCAGCCAATGCTATGATTTCACGGATTGCTTTACTGAATTCGCGGTTGTTGAACTCTTCTTCAATCACTTTCGCGCCATCAATAAACTTCTGGTAAAGCGCCGGATCAGCCAGTTTATCCGCCAGCTTGCCACTAAAGCGTTTATTAATGAAACCCGCGTTACGGGAGGCCAGGTTAACAACCTTATTAACGATATCGCTGTTAACACGCTGAACAAAATCTTCCAGGTTCAGGTCGATATCATCAATACGAGAAGAGAGTTTGGCCGCATAGTAATAACGCAGGCAGTCTGCATCCAGATGATCCAGATAAGTGCTGGCTTTGATAAACGTACCGCGGGATTTGGACATTTTCGTGCCGTTAACGGTGACGTAGCCGTGAACAAACAGATTTGTTGGTTTGCGGTAACCGCTGCCTTCCAGCATGGCAGGCCAGAACAGGCTGTGAAAATAGACAATGTCTTTACCAATAAAGTGATAAAGATCGGCGGTGGAATCTTTTGCCCAGAACTCATCAAAGCTCAGATTGCTGCGTTTGTCACACAGGTTTTGGAAAGAACCCATATAGCCAATAGGTGCATCCAGCCAGACGTAGAAATATTTGCCCGGCGCACCAGGAATTTCAAAACCAAAATAAGGTGCATCACGGGTGATATCCCATTGCTGTAAGCCGGATTCAAACCATTCCTGCATTTTGTTAGCAACCTGTTCCTGTAATGCGCCGGAACGGGTCCATGCTTGTAACATGTCACTGAATGCAGGCAGATCGAAGAAAAAGTGCTCGGATTCACGCAGTTCTGGCGTTGCACCGGAGACAGCAGAACGAGGATTAGTCAGTTCTGTTGGGCTGTAAGTTGAACCACAAACTTCACAGTTATCGCCATATTGATCTTCTGCCTTGCATTTCGGGCAGGAGCCTTTTACAAAGCGATCAGGCAGAAACATCCCTTTCTCAGGATCGTATAACTGAGAAATAGTGCGGTTCTTAATGTGGCCGTTCTTTTTCAGCTCCAGATAGATTTCAGTTGATAATGCCTGATTCTCTCTGCTGTGCGTAGAGTGATAGTTATCATAGCCGATTGAAAAGCCAGTAAAATCCTGATGATGCTCTTGGTTCACGGCGGCGATCATCTCTTCGGGAGCAATACCCATTTGCTGTGCTTTCAGCATGATTGGTGTTCCGTGAGCGTCATCGGCGCAGATAAAGTGAACCTCTTTGCCGCGCATTCGCTGAAAACGGACCCAAATATCTGCCTGGATATGTTCCAGCATGTGACCAAGATGGATTGGACCGTTAGCATATGGCAACGCACACGTCACCAATAATTTTTTTGCGACTTGAGACATAGTAAGGATCTGACTTCCAATAAATGAAAAGGGAGTTTGATGTTACCTGATCAAAAAAATTGTCGCTAGGGTAACTCTTGATCTTCGCGGGTTTTATTGGATAAAAATTGAATCAGTGAGTGAGACGTGGGTTTTTGTTGCTGACCTTATCCGAACTCATTGGGTTCTGTTATGATAAAAAAGTGGCTTTATAGTTAATCATGATAATCAAAGGAGCCGGGATGAACTCAAAATCCCCCGAGCAGACCAACCCTGACCTGCTGAAATCTCAGGTAACAAAAATACTTGCTACCTTTACACACCTGACACTGGAACGCGATCTAACAGATCTGAAAGCACTGCATCACTGTACGATACTTGATGATGTTCTGCACATTGAATTGATCATGCCGTTTGTCTGGCGGCGTGGCTTTGAAGCTCTGAAAGAGGCGACAACGCAAAAATTGCAGTCAGTGACCGGCGCAAAATCTGTTGCGTGGAAATTGAACCATGATATCAGCACATTACGCCGCGCTAACGATTTGCCGGGAATTAATGGTGTCCGTAATATTTTGGCTGTCAGCTCAGGTAAAGGTGGCGTGGGTAAATCCAGCACTGCGGTAAACTTGGCGTTGGCGTTGGCTCAGGAAGGGGCCAAAGTCGGTATTCTGGATGCGGATATCTACGGTCCTTCTGTTCCGAGTATGTTGGGAACCACTAAAGAACGCCCGACTTCCCCGGATGGGCAACATATGGCACCTATTATGACCCATGGCCTTGCCACTAACTCTATTGGTTATCTGGTGACAGATGACAATGCAATGGTGTGGCGTGGCCCGATGGCCAGTAAGGCATTGATGCAGATGTTACAGGATACATTATGGCCGGATCTTGATTATCTGGTTATCGATATGCCACCGGGGACCGGTGATATTCAGCTTACATTATCACAAAACATCCCGGTCACAGGAGCACTGGTGGTGACAACACCTCAGGATATCGCCTTAATTGATGCGATGAAAGGCATCGTTATGTTCCAGAAAGTGAAGGTTCCTGTACTGGGTATCGTTGAAAACATGAGTGCACATATTTGCGGCAATTGCGGTCACGTGGAACCTATTTTTGGTACCGGCGGGGCGGAAAAACTGGCGGCTAAATATCATTGCAAACTGTTGGGACAAATTCCGCTGCATATTTCGTTACGTGAAGATCTTGACCGTGGAGAACCAACCGTTATCAGCAATCCTGATAGTGAATTCACGGATATCTACCGGGAAATTGCGGCAAATATTTCTGCGCAGATGTACTGGCAGGGTGAGAAGATACCCACGGAGATTTCGTTCCGCGCTGTTTAATACCGATATTCGATTGGCAGTAACGGGTCGTGATGTTTTCATTACCCGTTTTTTGCGTTATAGAAGGAAGAATTCTTTTCAGATTCATCTCTGTTGCATGGTTTTTATGCGAAACGCTTCGAAAAAAATGAGACTTAATCTTGTTTGCACTGGAACAGATATCATTAACTCCCTATAATCTCGCCCGACTTAGCACTCTTAGGTGCTTTGTTCCCCATTTTTTCTAGAATCAGGTTAATCTCTATTATGGCTGACGAAGCACATCAGTGCACAATTGTAGGAATTTCCGGTGCATCTGCCTCAGGTAAAAGTCTCATTGCGAATACACTTTACCGTGAATTACGCGCTCAGGTTGGTGATCACAACATCGGTATTATCCCAGAAGATTGTTACTATAAAGACCAAAGCGATCTGTCAATGGAAGAGCGTTATAAGACCAATTATGACCATCCAAGTTCCATGGATCACAATCTACTCTTTTCTCATCTGCAAGATCTGAAAGCCGGTAAATCAATTGAATTACCACAGTATGATTATGTCGTTCATACCCGCAAGTTAGAATCGATTCATTTTGCGCCGAAAAGAGTTATTATTCTGGAAGGTATTCTGTTATTGACGGATATGCGCTTGCGCCAGGAGATGGATTTCTCTATTTTCATTGATACACCGTTGGATATTTGCCTTATGCGTCGTATTAAACGGGATGTTAATGAACGAGGGCGCTCTCTGGATTCTGTTATTGAGCAATATCATAAAACTGTGCGTCCAATGTTCCTGCAATTTATTGAGCCATCAAAACAATATGCAGATATTATTGTGCCACGCGGGGGTAAAAACCGCGTCGCGATTGATGTGCTGAAAGCCAAAATTGGTCAGTTCTGCGAATAATAAAACTTTGCTTGTCAGGCATTGATAAGCATCATCGTATTGAGAGGGAAAAGAATGCGACTCTGTGACCGTGACATTATAAAATGGCTTGATGAAGGTAAATTGGTCATTTCTCCACGTCCGCCGATTGAACGAATTAACGGGGCAACGGCTGATGTGCGCCTTGGAAATCAGTTTCGTGTTTTCCGTGGTCATACTGCCGCGTATATTGATTTGAGTGGCCCAAAAGATGAAGTGAGTGCTGCTCTTGATCGTGTGATGAGCGATGAAATTATCCTGCCTGACGATGAGGTTTTTTTCCTCCATCCCGGAGAATTGGCACTGGCTGTCACTCTGGAATCCGTCACGTTGCCTGACGATTTGGTGGGTTGGCTTGACGGTCGTTCTTCTCTTGCCCGCCTTGGATTGATGGTGCATGTGACGGCGCACCGCATTGATCCGGGCTGGCATGGTCAGATTGTTCTCGAATTCTATAATTCGGGTAAATTGCCTCTGGCGTTGCGTCCGGGTATGGTGATCGGTGCTTTGAGTTTTGAACCGTTATCTGGCCCGGCTGATCGTCCATATAATCGTCGTCAGGATGCAAAATATAAAAATCAGCAAGGTGCGGTGGGTAGCCGCATTGATGAAGATTAATGTTTTTATCGGCTACTGAGTCGCATTTACCGTTTTAATAAAAGCTGAGGAAGTCATGAGAAGATTACTGACGGCACTGGTTATTTTGCTGGTCGTGATTATTGCTGGTTTGGCGGCATTAGTCATGTTAGTGAACCCGAATGACTTTCGTGCTTATATGGTTAAGCAGGTGCAAAAGAAGAGTGGCTACCAGCTCGTTCTGCAAGACAGCATGCGCTGGCATGTCTGGCCAAAACTTAGCATTATTACCGGGCGCATGTCATTGACTGCACCGGGAGCGGCGCAGCCAGCAGTGACGGCAGAAAATATGCGCCTTGATGTAGCGTTGTGGCCACTTCTTTCCCATCAGCTTGCAGTTAAAGAGGTGATGTTGAAAGGGGCGGTGTTGCGATTAACTCCGGAGAGTAAAGCTAAGGAAAAAGAGAATGTTCCTGTTGCACCGAGAGGGAATACAGCAAATCCTGTTGCTAAAGGGGAGCGCTGGAAACTTGATATTGCCAGAATTAAGGTCGCTGACAGTTTGCTTATTTGGCAAAGTGGTGATCACGATCAGTTGAATGTCCGCGATATTAATTTACTAATGAAACGGGATGATCAAAACCATATCAGTGTGGAGTTGAACAGTAAGGTCAGTAAGAATCAGCAAGAACTGGCTTTTAATCTTCATGCAAATGTAGACATTTCTGGTTATCCATATCGTGTTGCCGGTAATATTGATTCTTTCGATTATCAGCTTCAGGGGGTTGGTCTATCCGCAGGGGGGATTAGTGGTTCGGGAAAAGTGAATGCTGTTTATCAGGAAAAAACAACAGATGAACCACAAACAATCTCTTTACAGGCGCTGAATTTCACGGCTAATGAGAGTGATTTGCATGGCAGTATAAAGGCAATGTTGGGTGTTCACCCCGATTATCAGATAAATTTATCCTCCCAAAAATTGAATTTAGATAATCTGGTGGGATGGGATTTGCTTTCTAAAGACAATTCAGAAGCTAAACGCCATTATAGGATAGAGAATAGTTCAGCTAAACCGGTGATCGCGGTTTCGAGTCCGGTGCAGCCTGATTATAGCGCTGCATTTTTGAATGATTTTAATGCCGATGTTACTGTTAATGCGAACAAATTTATTTATCGGGGAATGGAGATCGATGACCTGATATTTAAAGCCGCGAGTAATGAAGGTATTGCCGAAATTTCTGTTCTGAGTGGGAAATTATTTGGTGGTCATTTCTCCCTTCCCACCATTCTGGATGCGACAGGCAATCAACTTAAATTACAGACCAAGCCTTTACTTCAAGATATAGAACTAGAACCAGTACTCAAAGCATTTTCTTTACCACAGGCATTTAGTGGTAAATTCAATCTGAATGGAGATCTTTCGGGTAAAGGATATGATGGTTATGCTATTGCGCATATTTGGCATGGTGATCTTAATTTCAGTTTAGTTAATGCCAAAATGCATGGATTGAATATCTCCCAATTGATCCAGCAATCCGTTGCCCGTGCAACGAATAAAGTGAATATCCCTGATGATATGGATAACTTTACCCGTGCCAAAAGGCTTGATCTTAAAGCAGTCCTTAATCGGGGTGATGTAAAAATCAGTCAGCTTCATGCCGTATCCGAGCTGTTAAATATTGACGGTCAGGGTGAGGCTAACCTGCTTAAACAAGATGTTGATGTCGCCTTAAAAGTGCAGATAACACAAGGGTGGAATGCAGATGATGAATGGGTGCGCCGTTTGCGCGAACTGAAAGTACCACTGCGAGTTTATGGTAATTGGAGCAATCTGAAATACAATCTTGATATTGAGCAATTGCTGCGTAATGAGCTGGAGAACAAAGCAAAACAGATCATTAATGATTGGGGTGCCCGTAATAGTAACAACAAAGAACATCAGTAGATGAGGAATTTCTCCGATGTGCTGTAAGCCGGTATCTATTATAAAGCGAAGCTTCTCAGGCTAACGGGTAATGTATTGCTCAGTGTGTATTGCCAGCACCGTGTAGGTAGCAGGGATTTTTGGCTGGGAAGAGATAAAACCCAAGTATTCTGCCGGCATGTTCGTAACAATCTCAGGTTTTTTATTTTTCAGAATATCACTAAAAGTTCTTACCGTTTGACCATTTTCTCCCGCATTTTTAAGTTGCAAAAGCCCGGTACAGTTTAAATGAGCTGACCGGGTTTTTACCTTGTTCTTGAAGGAAAATAAGAACTTAGCGATGAAATATACTGTTAGTGACCAACTATACCGGGTTATTCTTTATGTTCTTCCTCTGAAACCAATGGCGTAATTTTTACCTTATTGATCCGGTGACTAGTGACTTCCAGTGGTTCAAACAGATAATTATCAATCTGCAATTGCTCACCTTGTTGTGGAATATGTTGTGAATGTTCCATCAATAAACCTGCTAAGGTTTGATATTCACGCTTCTCGTCCAGTTGCAAAGGAACATAAAGGATTAAATCATCCAGCGGCATATAACCATTGGCAATCCAGCTGCCATTTTCAGTCGTTTGAATATCATGACGGGCATCAGTTTCTTCGCCATCTACCGGCAGATTACCCGCGATAGTTTCCATGACATCAGTCAGAGTAACAACACCTTCCACAGAACCAAATTCATCGACGACAAACGCGAAGTGAGTCTGTGCTTGGCGGAATTGTTCCAACGCCTGAAGCAGTGAAAGTTGTTCAGGGAAAATTAAAGGCTGTTTTATCAACGAATGCAAATCAAAAGGCTGTTGGTTGAGTTGTTGATTCAGTAAATCAATGACATGGACAACACCTAATGGTTCGTCACTGACATTTTCATCTGTCACGACAATACGTGTGTGAGGGTTTTTACTCAGTATTTGCGTCAGATTTTCTGCCGGTGCATTGATGTCAAGGTATTCTACGTCGTGGCGTGAGGTCATGATACTGTTGACGTTACGTTGTGCCATGCCCAGAACCCTGGCAATCATCTGGCGTTCTTGTGGATCAAACACTTCCTGATTATCAGAAATCAGGTTAGAAGTATGGTTATCCAATTCTGCCTTTTCATGCTTACCACTGAGGATACGCAAAACGGCCTCCGCTGTTCTTTCACGTAGTGAGCGGGAAGCCGTAAGAAATCTGCGGCGGTTAAACTGAGCGAATTGGTTTAGGGATTCAATCATAATTGAGAAGCCGATAGCGGCGTACAAGTAACCTTTTGGTATGTGATAACCAAAACCTTCGGCGACCAGACTGAAACCGATCATCAGCAAGAAGCTCAGACAGAGAATAACGATGGTTGGATGAGCATTGACGAAGGTTGTTAATGGCTTACTTGCCAGTATCATCAGAAACATCGCGATAGTTACTGCTGCGATCATGATACCGATGTTATCAACCATACCGACAGCAGTAATCACTGAGTCCAGAGAGAAGACGGCATCAAGGACAATTATTTGTGCGACAACCGTCCAAAATTTAGACGTTTTGCGTTGTTGCCCTGAGTGTGTATCCTTGCCTTCCAGTCGCTCGTTTAGCTCCACAGTCGCTTTAAATAGTAAGAAAAGGCCACCTACCAGCATAATCAGGTCACGGGCACTGAATGGATGTTCCCAAAGCGTAATTAATGGATTAGTTAGCGTTATCAGCCAGGAGAGACTAAAAAGCAACACGACACGCATCAGTAGTGCACAGGCCAGCCCTGTGATACGCGCTTTGTCTCTTAGTTTTTGAGGAAGTTTATCTGCCAGAATGGCAATAAAGACCAGGTTGTCGATTCCGAGGACAATTTCTAGAACGATAAGAGTAACCAGTCCAGCCCATATCGTCGGATCTGCGATCCATTCCATACAGTTTGTTTTACCTTTTAATATGACGGCTCATGCCGAATAATGAATAATGGGCATTGACTCATCAAATTTCAATAGTTGATTTTTCATCTGAGGAAGTTTTTTTCAAAAAATAAGTTCTGGCGGTATTGGTAGCACCAATAACTATCCACTGAACCTAATCCTGAGTTAACATGTGATCACATTAACAAATTGCATACTAATGATAATTAGTGTGCAAGTATTATCATCAGACAGGAGTTATTCATGTCCAAGCAGCAGATTGGTGTTGTCGGTATGGCGGTGATGGGGCGTAACTTGGCACTGAATATTGAAAGCCGTGGTTATTCCGTATCTATATTTAATCGTTCAAGTGATAAAACTGACGAAGTGATTGCTGAAAATCCAGGGAAAAAATTAGTCCCACGTTACACTATCGAAGAATTTATCGATTCACTGGAAAAACCGCGCCGTATTCTGCTTATGGTTAAGGCTGGCGAAGCAACCGATAAAACTATCGCTTCACTGACTCCGCATCTGGATAAAGGTGACATTTTGATTGATGGTGGTAATACCTATTTTCAGGATACTATCCGTCGTAACCGGGAGCTTTCTGCTCAAGGCTTTAATTTTATCGGTACAGGCGTTTCCGGTGGTGAAGAGGGCGCATTGAAGGGGCCATCTATCATGCCGGGTGGTCAGAAAGAGGCGTATGAGTTGGTTGCGCCAATTCTGCAAGAGATCGCGGCTAAAGCTGAAGGTAAACCTTGTGTGGCATATATTGGCCCAGATGGTGCCGGTCATTATGTGAAAATGGTTCACAACGGGATTGAATACGGTGATATGCAGCTCATAGCTGAAGCTTATTCCTTACTGAAAAACGCCCTGAATCTGAGCAATGAAGAGTTGTATGAAATTTTCACTGATTGGAACAATGGTGAATTAAGCAGCTATTTGATTGAAATTACGGCTGATATTTTCCGTAAGAAAGATGAAGCAGGCCAATATCTGGTTGATGTGATTTTGGATGAAGCAGCAAATAAAGGTACTGGTAAGTGGACTAGCCAGAGCTCTCTGGATTTGGGTATTCCATTGACGTTGATCACTGAATCTGTATTTGCACGTTATCTCTCTTCTCTGAAAGATCAGCGAGTTGCTGCTGCTAAAGTTTTGAGTGGTCCGCAAGCACAGCCATTCAAAGGTGATAGAGCTGAATTTGTTGAGAAAGTGCGCCGTGCACTCTATCTGGGTAAAATCGTTTCATATGCTCAGGGCTTTCAGCAATTGAAAGCGGCATCTGATGAGTACCAATGGAACCTAAATTACGGTGAGATAGCTGGAATTTTCCGTGCCGGTTGCATCATTCGCGCTCAATTCCTGCAAAAAATTACTGATGCATATAACGAAAATGCAGATATTGCTAACTTGTTACTGGCACCTTACTTCAAGAAAATTGCTGATGAATATCAGCAGGCGTTGCGTGATGTCGTCTCTTATGGTGTGCAGAATGGTATTCCGACTCCCACTTTTTCCGCAGCTATTTCTTACTACGACAGCTACCGTTCAGCCGTATTGCCAGCAAATCTTATTCAGGCACAACGTGATTACTTCGGTGCTCATACTTATAAGCGTACTGATAAAGAGGGTGTTTTTCACACTGAATGGATGGAGTAGATCCTGTTATCATCAATTGACCGGAAGAGTGAAGCGTTTGTATTGGGTATGATGTCGTTTTAGCTTCCTCGATAATTCTGGATGCGCCGTTGCGGTTTTTTGATCGTGTGCCGCAACGGTGTGGCTTCAATTAATTTTCAGAAAATGATTTATCTGAGAGTGATGATTGTCACATTAATCCCGAATTGCGATATGGCGGTAGTACTAATAATGTGAAAGTCAAAACGGTTATTTTTTGCATGAACCAGTCTCAGATTTTCAGGGAAATTGAGACCTTTATCAATGATTGCAACGCCATGTGCATCATAAGGGCAATAGAGTGATCCGTTGCCAATATATTCTCCAGTATTGGTGTTTCTTACGTATATTGAAGTGACTATCTCTTTCTGCATAAGCAGTTCATCAACGACAGCATAATTATCACCAGTTATTGTGTTAACCTCGATTTTTTCCTGCTCTTCTCCGTTAAATATCTTAATGGTGGTAGATCTATATAATAAGTGCAATATATTGTTTGAAATATTAAGGATTGATATTTACAGTAAGGTTTTTACCTTAATTTTAGTATTCTAATTTAATATGAATATTTTTCATGTTTGGTGTTTTGGATAAATATTATCAAATTATTTTTCATTAATAATATTACGTAAATACCTATAAATAGATATATGATAATGGAATGGTTGGATTTTTCGATAATTCATAAGAGAATCATTAGATAAGTCTTTTTCTGAAAAGAGAAATAGATGAAAGTGAATTATCGGTTGTTGAGAAATTTACTGTTTCGGCAGAGATTATGACCTGTTTTTTATCATTATTTATTATGTATTGATAAATAAGGAAAAATAATTTATGGTATCAAAGTCTTTGATGACCTTGGAATACACCGTTGCGGTTGTTGATGATATTCCGCAACGGTGTTACTTAAATTTTCAGAACGTAGCCTGTCTGAAAACAAGGATTAATTATTATTACATCATGTCCAGATTAGAACGAAAAATCGGTACTGATGATATGAATATCAAAACGGTTATTACCTGCGTTGACTATTCTCAGGTTTTTAGGGAAATTAGCCTTCTCATCAATAGTAACAACACCATTTGAATCACGATGAAAATAGAATGATCCGTTATTAATATATACTCCAGTTCTGGTATTTCTTATCGCAATAGCAGTGACCAACTCTTTATTATATGGGAGTATGCCAACGAGCGCATAATCATCATCAGTCGTCGTTTCAACTGGGCCTACGCAATATGTATTTGTGAACATGGAGAATCTTATGCCTGAATTTGTATCATCAATGACTCTTAATGCAACTAGGCATGTATCTTTTGGTGCGACTTTAAATTTAGATAATCCTTTAATTTCCCTATCAATATCTGGATGATCATATTCCCATTCACGATAACGTTGGCCTGGTTCCCAATTACTAAAATGACGCCACGCATAGACTTTTGATAGCGTTCCAATTTTCACTGAACGAAATCTATCGTTGAGATCGTAAGGCAGTGGAATAATGCTATCGTTTTCTGGATAATGGTGCCCTTCGCCTAGAAAGTATTTTCTATCGAAAAAAGTTGCACCTGTAACTAATTTATCAGTCATATTTCTTTACTCCTTAAAAACTTATTTTGGAAAAATGTAATCTTTTTTTCTGAAAGCGAATTTAGAATACAATGATCGTGGGGTTTTTGTATTTAATAAAATATAATGAACAGATATATTAAATTGTTGGCAATATAACATTAATATAATTGACATGTCATTTTGTGGCTAATGGTTGAAATAAAGGTTCTGAAATTAAAATAATTGAAAATTCCTATCAAGAAATACCTTTATTTGGATGGGGGATTATCCCCTAATGTAATTGATAAATTTTTGTATATGACTAAACAGTGAATAATTAGATATTCATGGTATTTGATAATTATATCTGCCTGTTTAATATTTATATAATGTAAAAATAATGATGATCTTATCCAATGATATGAATTTTCGGAGGGGGATAGTTACTGATTTAAATGAAAAAGATTAAGTTATTATCTTAAATAGCCTATTCCTATAGACTATTTAATTAATTTTTTGTCATTGAATTGAGAATTATTTGCTTACCTCAAGTAAGCAATGAAATTTATTCATGACATCTCTTCAATCGGCCTATTATCACTTTAATTTTCCACAATTGTATTTATTCGGTCCGCCGAAAATTCACCAGCTCAGGTTGTGCAATCCGGTGATAATCTTTGGTGTTGAGAATGACAGAACATTCAAGACTGCCGGCATTAAAGGCAAGTTCATCAAAGCGCTCAAACAATAAAGGGTCTGCAACCAGTTTTAGATTCGGATGGAAACTGAAAGGTGGAATAGCACCGAACACACATTGGGTTAGTTCAGAAACTTCTTTAGGACTTGCCAAAGATGCACGAGTGCCACCGATCTGTTTTGCCAGTATAGAGAGATCTGCTTGTTGATCGGCAGGGAGTACAGCAAGTACATATTGACGGAATCCTTCCCCTTTAACATGACAAACTAATCCTTTGGCACCTTGGCCAAGTTGTGTTCCACGGATTTTTGCAACGTCTTCAGAACGCCCTGCGGTTGGATGTTTAACTACCCGGTAACAGGCATGATTATCATCCAGTAACGCAGTCAGGCGGTTAAATATTTCGTTGGAGGGCACAATAAACTCCTAAGCAATAGTGTAATGAATTGATATATGATCTTTTTCAATTATTGGGTTTATTATATTTATATTAAGACATATTACCAACCAGAAAGATTATAAAATCGGCATTTGAATGGATATTATCTGATTATATCGAGGTATATACTTATATTTTTCAAGTCATACGATTTAAATAGAGCTATTATTTATATTTGTTGCAAGAGAGCTGTTTATATTTTCATATTAAAACTATTTTAGTATTAAGGATTTGCTAATGATGACGACAACTTTTTTTATGCCACTGGTAAATATGATAGGCGTGGGCTGTCTGGTTGAAGCGGTAAATTCGATGAAAGATTATGGTCATAAGCAAGCATTTATTGTAACTGATCATGTTTTAAATGAAATTGGAATAGTAGCAAAAGTTCAATCTTTGCTGGCTGATGTGGGTATTGAGAGTGTGGTCTACGATGGTACACATCCGAATCCGACGACGGTTAACGTTTCTGAAGGTCTGGATATTCTGCGTCAGCATAACAGCGATTGTATTATTTCTTTAGGTGGTGGTTCACCACATGATTGTGCAAAGGCCATCATGTTAGTGGCAGCTAACGGTGGAGATATCCGGGATTACGTAGGTACTGATCGTTCATCTAAGCCACATTTGCCATTAATTTCTATCAATACTACTGCGGGTACCGCATCTGAAATGACGCGTTTCTGCGTCATCACGGATGTGGAGCACCACGTAAAGATGGTTATTTCAGATAAAAATATCACCCCTGTTTTGTCCGTGAACGATCCGGAATTGATGGTGGGAATGCCGAAAAGTTTAACCGCTGCGACGGGAATGGATGCCATGACTCATGCGATTGAATCTTATGTTTCTGTAAGCGCTAACCCAATAACAGATGCTTGTGCGTTGAAAGCAATCACGCTGATTAGCCAATCTCTGCATCAAGCAGTAGAGGATGGGAGTAACCTAGAAGCCCGTGAGAACATGGCTTATGCTCAATTTTTAGCAGGTATGGCATTTAATAGCGCATTGCTGGGATATGTTCATGCTATGTCTCATCAGTTGGGTGGTTCCTATGATTTACCACACGGTGTATGTAACGCTGTTTTATTGCCGCACGTTCAGGAATTCAACGCCAAAGCGTCTGCTGGTCGTTTGAAAGACATTGCTTCTGCAATGGGGGTAGATGTAAGAGCCATGAATGATCAGCAAGGGGCGGCGGCATGTATTGCTGAAATTCGTAAGTTGTCAAAAGATATTGGCATTCCGGCGGGTTTGGCTGAACTGAATGTCAAACTAGAAGATCTGCCGATGATGGCAACGAATGCTCTGAAAGATATCTGTTGTCTAACTAATCCCGTTCAGGCCACCCATGCAGAAATCGTTGCAATCTTCAAAGCTGCCATGTGATCTGATTTATCCATAGATAACAGGCTGGAATGTTCTGTTTTTTCTCCTGGGTCTCTCAATTACCCTGTTTTCTAAACAAAGTCATTGAGAGACCCAGACGGGAAACAGTCAGTTCATCACCATTAGTAAAAGTAAAACCGACCCGTTGTGATTCTAGCCGGGAAAAGTAATCTAAAGTTTCCATATTCTCTCTGTTCATGATGAGGCAGTGGATAATCCGTTATTCCCACATATTTTTTCCTTCCCGTATCAGATGCCATACGGTTGTGCCTGACTCCGCGCCCTGAACATCAAAAGCAATGGCACCCTGAGCAAAGAAATACTGCTTGCCCGGGATGCTGTCTGTTCGCCAGAATCCGCTGACCAGAGCCGGATGGTCTCCTTTCAACGGGGTCACATGCAGAGGTCCACGGTCATAACGGGCATACCAGGCCAGTGTGGAAATTGTAGTAAAATGACCGGCGCCATAAAAATGCAGTGAATGGCCTTCTCGGGGGATCACCCGTATCGGACGTATTAACTGGTTAATGGCAAAATAACTCTCCGGGACACTGTCCGGCAGGGGCGTCAAGTCCGGGTATTTACCGGCCCGGATCATCAGACCATCGCGGTAAGGACTTATCACCACATCTGTGTAGCGGGCCAGCATTGTGCGTATCCAGTGTTCCCCACCCAATCGTCCTACAAAGCGTTTGGACAACAGGGTGATCCAATTAATACCGCGGATGGAATGTTCATACTGTAATACCGCAGTATGAACTGTAGAATTGACTTGCAATGCAGGGTAACGTTGCGCTAATTGGTACTCTAAGGGAAAGTAGTCATGGTAATCTCTGGGTAAGACCAGACAATAACCACAGTCCCCACTGTCAGGTTCGAGTTGCTCACACAGAAAGTCCAGCCATGCCATAAATTTGGTCATGCCCTCTTGTTCTTTCAGATAATCCCAGGGCAGCACCAGACTCAGGTAAGAGCTATCATCGTCATCATCAATTTCTCGGGAATCCAGGTAATGCATCAGATAGCGGGGAGCTTCATAGATATTTTTAGCATCACTCATATACAGGATCTTAAGAATTAAGTCGTTCAAAACACGCATCCAATGTTTTGTTTTTAGACGACTTTCTTTGCGGTGTTTTGAATGCATTCTGGGATAAATAGGCTTTGGCTTTTTCCAGCCAAAAACACGTTTCCGACCATGCCCTTTGGAGGAGATTTTCTATTATGGGTTTTAACCAGATCTCCGTATTTTGGGCCGCTTTAAGCAGTGAAACCGCTGGGAATAATCGCCTTGCCAGCGAGCGTCTGAGCAACAACGCTAATAAGCTCAGCCAGATAAGCCCCGTGACCAACGTTTCTTTTCGTGTCGTAAACCGGTGCCAGTTCGTGTGTGATTTGAGTTCTTTAAACAACAGTTCTATTTGCCAGCGGCAACGATAAATATCCATGATGTCATTGGCTGTAAATTCCTCGACTGATAAGTTAGTCAGCCAGAGACAGAAACGTTTTTCTTCAGCAAACCAACGGCGGATCAGGCGAAACTCATAGCCATTACGCCGACAAATCAGCTCCAACACCTCAGAACGATTCGTTCTGCGTGTCACGGATTTCAGGGGCTTATCGGACAGCTTCGATAAGATTTTTCCCTGACCATTGCGTGCCCTGATTATTTGGGGATTAAGCGATTTACCGCCCCGCACAATAAACGAACCGCCTGAGCGTGAGAGTTGTTCAAAATACTCAAAATCGACATAACCGGCATCCGCTAATAATAATTGGTCATGCAATGTTGCCGGAATAGGCAGGTGAGTCCGCTCAGAGGCGGTATCTGCAGTAACAGCCATTTTCACGGGAGACTGGGTTAATAATGACAAGGTCATGTGACATTCCACTGCCGCTGCGGTTGCCTGAAATCGACAAGGAAAAACATCAGCCAGTGCCGAATGGACTTTAAATGAACTGCCATCCTGTAAAATAACATTTTGAAATTTGGCGAGTTTTTTGGGCAGGACGAGGTGCTTTTCAGCCCATTGTGCCATGGCAAACCTGACCAATATTTTGACAAATTCAACAAAAGCCGCTTTCCGTAGCTGATTATAAAAAGGACGGTAGCTAACGTGTTGTTTTTCATCGGGGCACAGGCCATTAAATTTTTGGTGTAGCTGAGCTATAGACGTCACTTTCCCCGAACTGAGCGCTGTGATAAGACTGAGAATAAGCGTATGAGGCTCGATATTTCTCACGCGCTGAATAAACCCGCAGCGAAGCGCCATTTTTTGCAAAGAAACGTCACTGAAGAATTGCATTAATTGGTGTTTTATAGCGATAATCGTCACAGGCTTCATCCGTGGTTTTGGTATTAGTTTGGCGACGATTATCAGATCATAAATGAAGCCTTTTTTCTATCTAAAATATACAGTTACTGCTTAAGAGCCTGTATATGTAGCATCACTAACATCCCAGCTAGAAAGCTGGTTTTTTTTCTGATTAAGAATACTTTCTTCCACTTTGGCAATATTTTCCGGTGAATATTTTCTTAACCCCTTCAGCCCATGACGGTGAAAACGCAGATGAGTGCCGAACTCTTCGCGAAAACGGCGATAGCAGGCCAGAATGCGTTGCTTTTTTTCTTGGGTGTAACCCTGTTTAAAAAACAGGGTAATTGAGAGACCCAAGCGGGAAACGGTCAGTCCATCGCCATTGATAAAAAGAAAAGAGGTCAGTTGTGATTTCAACTGGGAAAAGTAATCATTAGTATCCATCATTTTCTCCGTTCATTATGAGGCGGTGGCGAATATCACACTCGCCAAGATTGCCAGGATGGCGGCTAATGCCGCAGCGCTTACCGCAGCAGCAGCGATTAAAATTTCTCCCAGTTCAATCAGCGCGGCAGCGACGGCAAGGGTGACGAGGATAACAACGGCAACTTCGGCAATAATCACAACCACTTCCAGCATTTCTTCACCCACCTTTTTCAATATTTGCATCCAGCTAATATTTTTGAGGTCTTCCAGGGTGATATCTGAGCCCTGTTGTACGGTTTGCCACCGGGCTTTTATCTCACTCTCCGTCCAGGTCACGATTTTTCCCGTTTGTTCACTGACCCAGGAAAACGCGTAACTGGCCTGATGGGTTATCGGGTCAATAATCTCTTTACACACCCACTTGCCGGTTTCACTGAACCATGCTCCAAACTGGGCAAGGCGTTCACGGGTACTGTTACGGACATAATCTAACCCCTGTTCTGTCAAGCCGGCTACCTCCTGTCCGAGAATAACCCAATCTTCATAGCTGGGTAGAAACGACCAGGGGGCGGTACTGACAAGCGGGAGATTATTGGTCAGCGGTTGCGGAATAGTACCCGGCACACCCTCTGCGGGAGGAGTGGGTAAGGTGTCATTATCAGGAGGTGAATCCGGTGGTAGGGGGGCCAACGGAATCGGATTTTTATAGTGTTGGGAATCAGGTTGATAGAGTTCTCGCCACGCTTCATCATACTGTTTTTGCTCTTCTGTGCGGCTATCATCGACACGCATCACACCAAAACGTTTTTCTGTCGCAATTAGCATATAATCCCGTTCTTGCTCCTTACTTAGCTCATCCCCCGGAAATTTCACCTCAATCAACATCTTCAGATTATCGGGGTGCACAGAACCATCGAAGTAGGTGGCATTTCTGCCCGGCCAGCGAAGAGCTTCATCTTTGACCAGAATAATATCGGGGCGGCGAATACCAATAATCCCAAATTTTTCCATATCGTCGGCAGAAGGTCGGGCAAACGGATTACTTGATTGCGGTAAATTATCACCGTAACGTTGCTTAGAGACTTGACTGGTCGCCAACATGGGTAGAGGAACATCCTTCTTCCCTCTGATAGCAAACACAACTTCCGCTTTGTAGGGCCACAGGAAATCGTGCTTATACTCTTCAACTTTGATTAACCCGCTCATGACAATTTGTTTAAGGGCGCGAATGGCACCCTGTCTGGTGAAAATTATCGCTGGCAGCCGTTGGGCATATTCGGCTTTTTCTACCAGATAGCAGGGGTCTTCATCGGCGGGAAAGGCCCCTATTTCCATTGTGCAATTAATTGAGGTAACGGCCAGACACATCTTGCCGCCGTTGGACATTGGCATGCTTATTTCTCCATAAACTCCATCACATACTCTACGGGCGTGTTATTACTGACCTCGTATAAGGTTTTCTTCGATTTAGAGAGCGCTTTTGGTGAACTCAGTTGCAGATTTTCTTCTGCCTCACTCTGTACAGCCAGGGTTGTGCCGAGTGAATCGGTTTTACCAGAAATGACTTGATTGTTGCCAACATGGATAGGGGCTTTATCGTACTGTTTTGTGATCATTCGTTTCTCCGTTGATTGACCGCATGAAGGAATAGAACTCACTAAAATCATCATGCTATTAACACTTATTAGTTAATGATTGATTAATAATGCAACGGATTTAACTTAAACGTATATAGGAATATTCCGAAAATTATGGAAATGAGGTTAATTTTATCGTCTCTGATGCCGGTAAATCCTCATGTTTTTTAACAATTTTGATGCAACTTTTAAACAAGTGTGAGCGTGAGAATAAATTGAAAGTGAATGGCGGCATCAGTTTTACATACCAACCGCCACGTCAATTGTTTCATCTTTCCCGTAGTTGGCGAATAACACAACTGAGATCCAGATTTTGGTCTTGGAGAAGAACCATCAGGTGATACATCAGGTCCGCTGCTTCATTTGTTAGCTCTTCTCTGTTATTAACCGTAGCCGCCAAAGCGGTTTCTACACCTTCTTCACCGACTTTCTGAGCGATTCTTTTGGTGCCGCTGGCATATAATTTTGCAGTGTATGAGTGGTCAGGATCTGCTGTTTTACGGCCCGCCAGCAATTTTTCAAGCTGATAGAGAAACCCCCACTCAGTTTGTGCCGGAGCAAAGCAGCTGTTTGTGCCAAAATGGCAGGTGGGGCCGATTGGGTCAGCGAGTGCTAACAGGGTATCATTGTCACAATCGGGATAGATATTGACTAAATTAAGAAAATGGCCGGAACTTTCACCCTTGGTCCACAGACGCTGTTTGCTACGGGAAAAGAAAGTGATTTTACCCGAATTGATCGTGGTATTAAGTGCTTCTTTGTTCATATAGCCCATCATGAGAACATCACCGGATATCGCATGTTGCACGATAACCGGCATCATATAAGCGACTTTTTCCCAATCCAGTTTTTTGATTTGTTGTTCGGTCAGCAAGTTCTTATCTCCACGTTTTGTTGTGCAAGGTACTGTTTCAATTCACCAATATTAATAATATGTTTATGGAATACTGATGCGGCTAGTGCGCCATCGACATTTGCCTGTTTAAAGGCGTCGAGAAAATGTTCTGGTGCCCCGGCACCACCGGAGGCAATGAGAGGGACATGACAGACGTCGCGTACCTGTTTTAGTTGCGCCAGATCGTAGCCATTGCAGACACCATCCTGGTTCATCATATTCAGTACGATTTCACCCGCGCCACGGTGTTGTACTTCTTTTACCCAATCGAGGGTTTGCCATTGAGTCGCTGTTGTTCGTTTTTCATTCCCGGTAAACTGATAAACCTGATAGCAGCCAGTGCTTTCATCAAACCAGCTATCAATCCCTACGACGATGCATTGAACGCCATAGCGATCTGCCAAACGTGTAATTAAAGTTGGGTCAGCAAGTGCAGGGGAGTTGATGGAGATTTTATCTGCCCCAAATGAGAGGATTTTCCCCGCATCTTCGACGGTTTTAATGCCACCCGCAACACAGAAAGGGATATCAATCACTTCTGCGACTCTGGCTACCCAGCTTTTATCTACCACCCGGTCATCACATGAGGCGGTAATATCGTAGAAAACCAGTTCGTCGGCACCTTCTTTTGCATAGCGTTGAGCCAGTGGAACAATATCACCAATGATCTCGTGGTTACGAAACTGAACACCTTTAACCACTTGGCCATCACGAACATCAAGACAAGGAATTATGCGTTTTGCCAGCATTGAATTGCCTCCGCTAGTGTAAATTTCCCGTCGAGTAATGCACGACCAATAATAACTCCGGCTACACCGCTGGCAGGCAGAGAGGTGATATCATTTAACGTGCCAATACCACCTGAAGCCTGAAACGCAATTTGCGGATAGCATTGGCAAATTTCCCTATATAGTTCGATATTCGAGCCATTCAGCGTGCCATCGCGGGAGATGTCGGTACACAGTACATATTTCAGTCCCAAAGGCAGATATTGTTCAACAACCTGTTCCAGAGTGACAGCTGAATTCTCCTGCCAGCCATTGATAGCAACCTGTTTCATACCTGTGTCATTGATGCGTATATCCAGTGCCAGCACAATGGTTTCTGCACCATAACGCTCAAACCATTGCATAACTAATGCTGGTTGCCTTATGGCAGTGGAACCAATGACAACTCGGTTGGCACCGGCATCAAGCAATGTTTTTACATCTTCTTCTGTACGGATGCCGCCACCAACTTGAACAGGTACGGAAACAGCCGAAAGTAACTTTCTCAGTAAAGGAGTTTGGCGGGCTGATGGATTTTTAGCACCAGTCAGATCGACCAGATGGAGCAGTTTTGCTCCCTGTTGAGCATATTGCTGAAAATGGGATAGAGGATCATGTTTATAATCCCGCTGTTGATCATAATTTCCCTGATGTAGCCTTACGACCTGACCATCAATCAAATCTAATGCCGGTATAATCATTGCGTTTACATCTCCAGAAAATTCTGTAATAGCCTGGCCCCGGCGGCACCGGAACGTTCAGGGTGAAACTGCACCCCAAAGACGTTATCTTTGGCGATTGCACTGCTGAAAGTATCGCCATATTCAGTTTGAGCGATTGTGTATGTATTCACTGGGATCGCGTAACTATGGACGAAATAAAAATAGCTATTGTCTTTAATGCCGCGGAATAGAGGATGCCCGGCTTTTGTCAGAACCTGATTCCAGCCCATATGAGGCAACGGTAGCCCATTGGTAACCATTTTTTTGACCGGTGAGTCAATAAGCTCAAGCAGGGTGATATTATCACCTGTATCACCTGTGACATGATCGCCTTCTTCGCTGGTGGTAGCGAATAACTGCATGCCAAGACAAATACCTAACACAGGTTGGTTCAGTACTTTAATTAACGGGATAAGTTCCCGTTGTTTCAGTTGATCTATTGCTGCACTGGCCGTGCCGACGCCGGGCAGAAGTAATTTATCTGCGGCTAGGATCGTTGCTGGGTCCAGACTAATTTCAGGCTGATAACCTAATTTTTGGATAGCATAAGCGACTGATGAGAGGTTAGCGCAGCCAGTATCAAGAATGACGACTTTCATCATAGGACTCCTTTAGAACTTGGCAGTGTATCGCCTTCTACTCGAATCGCTTGACGCAGTGTCCGGCCAAAGACTTTGAACAGGCTTTCCGCTCTGTGGTGATCATTGCTGCCTTGTGTTTCTAGGTGCAGTGTGCAGGCCATTGCGTAAGAGAGTGAGCGGAAGAAATGCTCAACCATTTCGGTACTCAGATCACCTACTCGCTGGTATTTGAATTCAGCTTTATATTCAAGGTGAGGGCGACCGGAGATGTCCAGAGCACAGCGGGCAAGGCATTCATCCATTGGTAATACAAAACCGAAGCGGCAGATGCCCCGTTTATCTCCCAGAGCCAGCTGTAACGCTTCGCCGAGAGCCAGACCGGTATCCTCAACAGTGTGGTGATCATCAATACAGAGGTCGCCTTTAACCTGGGCATGCATACGGAAACCACCGTGAGTAGCAATTTGATCCAGCATATGGTCGAAGAATCCGACACCGGTATTGATTTTGCTGCCACCTTCATGATCGAGCCAAACATCAATATTGATGGAGGTCTCTTTCGTCACTCGCTGAACGTGAGCATGGCGATCTTTACCGGTTAGTTGTTCACTTATAGTTCGCCAGCTAAGGTTTTCCGGATGGTAATGTAACCCCTGAATTCCCATATTTTCAGCCAGTTGCAGATCTGTTTTCCGATCACCAATAACATAGCTGTTAGTCGTATCCATCAAGCCTTTCGCCAGATATTTTTCCACCAATTTTATTTTGGGCTTGCGGCAATGGCAGTTCTCTTCTGGTTTGTGTGGGCAAATTAAAACCTCATCAAAGCGGATCCCTTGAGAACGAAAAATCTGCATCATCAGGTTGTGCGGTGGTTCAAATTGTTCTAATGGAAAGCTATTTGTACCAAGGCCATCCTGATTAGTGATCATAATCAGCCTGAAACCTGATTTTTGCAGAGCAAGAAGAGCGGGAATAACATCAGTTTCTAATGCCAGTTTGTCCAAGCGATCAACCTGAAAATCTGTTAATGGTTCAGTGATCAGCGTGCCATCCCGGTCAATAAAAAGGAGTTTCTGGTTCATCAGCGTGCTGTTTCCTTTTGTTGTTTATTTTTAGTGGAAAGGGTGCTGATGGCTGCAACCACCTGTTTACACTCTTTACGGGTGCCTATGGTGATCCGCAGGCAACCGTCCAATCCAGTCTGTTTGCGCTGGTCACGCAGGATAATGCCCTGATGCCATAGTGCTCTGAAAACGGTTTCGGCATCATAGAATTTCACCAGTATGTAGTTGGTTTCACTGGGGAATACTTTTTCAACGATGGCCAATTTATTCAGAGCTTGCTGCAAGTAGTCGCGGCTCTCCCTGATGTCAACGACCCGTTTTTGCATAACGGCGATACCTTCTGCTGTCAGTGCCTGTGCTGCAATATTCGCAACAGGAGTGGAAAGCGGGTAAGGCGCAATGACTTTTAACAACAGAGTGATGATATCCACAGAGGCGAGAGTAAATCCACAGCGCAAACCCGCTAAAGCAAAAGCTTTCGAGAGGGTTCGCAAAATGACTAAATTCGGATAGTTTTTTAGCCAGCTTGCGATACTATTTTCCGGGCAGAACTCAATATAGGCTTCATCAATAGTGACAATTGCGCGATTGGTTGCCAGTTCCAGAACTTTACGCAGTGAATCAGGGTTAATCGAGTTCCCTGTTGGGTTATTAGGGCTACAGATATAGATAAGCTTTACCCGGTCGAGGTTATTTTCGATCGCTTCGATATCCAGTTGCCAATTTTTCAGTGCGGCAACTTTCTTTTGTTCGACACCGAAAGCTTCCGCGCTGACACTGTACATACCATAAGTCGGAGGGCAGAACAGCACTGCATCTTGTCCAGGTTCACAAAATACCCGGATCAGCAGCTCAATGGATTCATCTGCACCACGACAGGCCAGCACCTGTTCAGGTTGTAAACCGGCATAGGCTGCATAACGGCAGATAACTGATGCAGGCTGGCAGTCAGGATAACGGTTCAGTGTCTGTCTGGTGAACTGGAAATCAGGTGCCAGTGGGTATTCATTGGCATTCAACCAAACATCGCCATTACCACCGAGGCGACGGGCGGACATATAAGGTATTAATTTGCGGACATTTTCTCGTGCCAATAGATTGGCATCAAAAACGTTATTCATGTTCACTCCTTATCATCTGCAATATTCAGTGCAGCCACGCGTAAAGTGACGGCGTTTTTGTGCGCAGTCAGTTGTTCTGCCTGCGCCAGTGTTTCAATGGTCTGGGATAAGTTCAGTAGCCCTTGCGGAGTTAATTGCTGAATCGTCATACGTTTTAGGAAATCAGCTAAACCAAGGCTGGAATACGTCGAAGTGTAGCCATAGGTTGGTAAGACGTGATTGGTTCCTGAGGCGTAATCTCCCGCAGATTCCGGCGACCAGTCACCAAGGAAAACCGAGCCAGCATTGGTAATTTTGTCAACCAGCTGTTCTGGTTGACAAGTTTGAATAATCAGGTGTTCAGGGCCATAGCGGTTACTGATTTCCACACACTGTTGCAGGTTTTTTGTCACAATAATACGACTGTGTTCCAGTGCCTTGGCGGCAATCTGTTTGCGGGAGAGCAGGGTAAGCTGTTTTTCGATTTCCGCTATAACTTTTTTGGCTAGATTCTCATTAGGCGTGACTAATATGACTTGTGAATCCGGGCCATGTTCTGCTTGCGAGAGTAAATCGGCGGCGGCAAATACAGGATTTGCACCCTCATCAGCAATAATAAGCACTTCCGATGGGCCAGCAGGCATATCAATAGCGGCACCATCTATTCGCTGACTAATTTGTCTTTTGGCCTCAGTGACATAAGCGTTACCTGGACCAAAAACCTTATCTATTTTGGGTACGGATTCTGTTCCGAATGCCATAGCGGCAATGGCCTGCGCTCCGCCAATCTGGAATATTTCCGTAATTCCGCACAGTTTGGCTGCATAGAGAATTTCATCGGCAATAGGTGGTGGGGAGCAAAGTACCACTTTACGGCAACCCGCTATTTTGGCAGGCGTTCCGAGCATCAAAACGGTAGAAGGTAATGGCGCAGAACCACCGGGGATGTACAGCCCGACAGAATCAATAGGCCGTGTTATTTGTCGGCAATGGACTCCAGGCTGAGTTTCCACTTTTATCTCCACAGGTTTCTGAGCTTCGTGGAAAACACGGATATTATTCATTGCTTGCTGCATTGCCTGTTTAATTTCATTATTCAGGCGGTTCTCTGCGGCTGCTATTTCTTCCGACAAAATACGGATATGTTTAATAACGGTTTTGTCGAAACGTTGGCTGAGTTCCCGCAGCGTGTTATCACCATCCGCTTTGACTGCATTCAGAATTTGTTCCACTGTGCGGGAAATTTCTTCTGAAGCCGCAATAGCAGGGCGTGTCAGCAAAGCGCTTTGCTGTTCAGCATGACATTCCTGCCAACGAATCAAGGTCTTGAAACGGGTAGTCATCTTGTTTACTCCATCATTTTTTCAATCGGCAAAACTAAAATAGAACTGGCACCAAGAGATTTAAGTTTCTCCATCGTTTCCCAAAACAGGGTTTCACTGCTCACCATGTGCATGGCAACGCGGTTCTGATCCCCCGCCAGCGGTAGAATAGTTGGACGTTCTGCCCCTGGTAGCAGAGAAATGATTTCTTTGAGTCTTTCACTTGGTGCGTGCAACATGATGTATTTGGATTCACGGGCCTGAATCACTCCCTGAATGCGGGTCATTAACTTATCTATTAGTTGCTGTTTTTCGGCGGGCATTTCGCCATCACGTTGGATCAGACAGGCTTTTGAACGGTAGATAACCTCCACTTCCCGCAGGCCATTTGCTTCCAGAGTTGCACCAGTTGAAACCAGATCGCAGATGGCATCTGCCAAACCGGCCCGGGGAGCAACTTCTACTGAGCCATTTAGCAGACAGGATTTAAAGTGGATTTTCTTCTGATCAAGATAACGTTTTAGCAGGTGAGGGTAAGAGGTCGCGATACGGGCATCTTGCAGACATTCAATACCGGTATAGTTATAATCCAGAGGTGCTGCCAGTGAAAGACGACAAGTGCCAAAATCAAGACGGCGTAAAGTGAAATAACGTGGATCTTCTCCCTGGGCACGACGGTTTAACAGCTCTTCTTCCAGCACATTTTCACCAATAATGCCCAGATCAACGACGCCATCCATAACCAGCCCTGGGATATCGTCATCACGTACCCGTAGGATATCAATTGGCATATTTTCCGCGAATGCAATCAGGCGTTGTTGTTGCAGATTGATTTTGATCCCACAGCGAGCCAGTAATTCTCGTGAATCTTCGCTTAATCGGCCTGATTTTTGCATCGCTATACGTAAACGTGATTTATCTAACATTTTTATCCCTATTTAAAATCGGAAACATAAAAAAAACCCCCGGAAGAATTCTTCCGAGGGTTTTGTATTGCATTCATGCCACCGGAAGACTCGCTAAACGTCTTCCAGCACACAGCAGCCTGAAAGACTAATCAGGATGATGATGGTGATGATGATGGTTGAATTGAATGCGGATCATAATGGGCTTCTCTTTTTTACATTGATTATTTCTAGTATTTACCATTTGCTGCTGGTTGCTTTGATTGGCTAACCCGCAGTGATTAAATTTTCTGCTTGCTATTCAACCTATCCGATTTGGCAGGCTAAAAGCAATCAATTTTTTTAGTGATAAATTTTTATTGTAATAAAATCTTGTTTTTACTTGAGATATTGTTTTCCATAAGAAAAATACAGGATTAATAATAACAGTGGCTTAATGTTCAGATTGTCAGCATAATCAAAGTAATATCAGGCATAAGAAGGGGTGATGATGAAAAAAATTTCCATTATCGGTCTGGGTTGGTTGGGAATGCCATTAGCTAAAGCATTGAGCCGTAGCGGTATGCAGGTTGTTGGCAGTAAAACGACGTCAGATGGTGTAGAAGCAGCGCGTATGTCTGGTATCGAATGTTATTTGTTACAACTGGAACCCCAAATTAATTGTGCGCTTGATGATTTGGAACAGTTGATGGTCGCTGATGTGCTGATTATCACTTTACCGGCAAGCCACACGGCGGGTGGTAGTCATAACTATGTTAAGGCAGTTCAGTTAATTGTCGATACTGCTCTATCATATTCTGTACCAAGGATTATTTTCACCAGTTCTACTTCCGTTTATGGTTTTGTTGCCGGTAACCTGAATGAAGATGCACCTTTTTGCCCTGAAACACTTTCGGCTCAGGCATTGGTTGAATTAGAGAATTGGTTGCATAAACTGCCAAATATTTCCGTTGATATTTTACGTTTGGCTGGGCTGGTGGGGAGTGGTCGTCATGCCGGGCGTTTTCTGGCGGGGAAAAAGGCAGTAAAAGGAGGGGATCAGCCGGTAAATCTGGTTCATCAGGACGATGTTATTTCAGCCATTAATCTGTTAATTCAGCGGACTAAGGGTGGACATATTTATAATTTATGTGCGCCTGGTCATCCAACCAAAGCTGAGTTTTACCCTAAGGCCAGCAATCAGCTTGATTTAATTCCACCTGAATTTGCTGGAGAGGGAACTCAGGTGGTGAGTAGGATTGTTGATGGCAGCCGTATTTGTAAGCAGTTAGGATTTGAGTATCAATATCCAGATCCCAGATGGATGCCCATGAGCTGATTTTTCTCAACTTAATTCAATCATGACGATCTCTTTGAACGCGGGTCTTACTGCCATCAGTTGGTACCAGCGTTCAATATTTGGCCGAGATGGACGTTGGATGGGAATGTTAAGCCAAGGATAAATCATGGGTCCGAATGCAATATCAGCTATGCCAAATTTGTCTCCGGAAAGAAATTCCTGTTCTGCCAAGGTGTTATCTACCACTTTCATCAGTCTTGCGATGTCAGTCAGTGTTTGTTCTATCTGTTTTTGATCCCGTTCGGCTTCAGGTGTGCGAATAAAACCTAATACTAGCTGTTTGATACAGGGAAATAAATGTGAACCGACCCAATCCATCCATTTATCTGCATTTGCTCTTTCTTGCAGATCTTGTGGATAAAGTACCTGTTCACCAAATTTAGCCGCAAGATAACGGACAATTGCATTAGATTCCCACAGGATAAAATCATCTTCTTGTAAACAGGGAATTTGTCCATTTGGGTTCATTTTCAGATATTGCGGGTCATCCAGTTTGCTAAATTTACCGCCAACGTCTATCTGGTTGTACGGTACATTCAGCTCTTTCAGGCACCAGAGCACTTTTTTTACATTGGAAGAGTTTTTACGGCCCCAAACGGTCAGCATGGGTTTCTCCTTACATTGGGTGATTAGGCATTACATTAAAACCAATGGTCAGAATAATCTTTGCACTATTACATTGGTTTCTTGTCATACAACATCTTATATTAATAGAAATCTGACATTTTTCTTGTAAATAAAAGGGAGAAGGGTGATGAAGAACAGTTTATTTATGGCGATGAAATGTGTTACTGCGATATTGTCAGCTATATTAGCTGTAAATACCAGTGCTTATGCATCGGATGAGCCTGTTGTTCCTCCGGTGGAGGCTAAAGCTTATGTGTTGATGGATTATGCTAGCGGTAAAATTCTGGCTTCTGGTGATCCTGATGAGCGGCTTGATCCAGCCAGTCTGACAAAAATTATGACCAGCTATGTGGTCGGTCAGGCGATAAAAGCCGGAAAAATCATGCCAGAAGATTTGGTTACGGTAGGAAAGGATGCCTGGGCGACGGGTAATCCGATACTGAAAGGTTCTTCTCTGATGTTTCTTAAACCCGGTGATAGGGTAAAAGTGATCGACCTGAATCGGGGTGTTGTTATTCAGTCTGGTAATGATGCCAGCATTGCTTTAGCTGATCATGTGGCAGGTAGTCAGGATGCATTTGTCAGCCTGATGAATAATTATGCAAAGGCACTTGGGTTGACTAATACCCATTTTCGTACTGTTCATGGATTGGATGCTGAAGGTCAATTCAGTACTGCTCATGATATGGCGATGTTGAGTCAAGCCATGATCCGTGATGTTCCTGATGAGTACGCGCTTCATAAAGAGAAAGAGTTCACCTTTAATAACATCCGACAGCCTAACCGTAATCGGTTGCTGTGGAATAAGAATATGAATGTGGATGGCGTGAAAACAGGCTATACCAGCGGCGCTGGTCATAATTTGGTTGCTTCAGCGACAGAAGGGCCAATGCGGCTTATTTCCGTTGTGCTGGGTGCGCCAAGTGATCGGATTCGTTTCGCTGAAAGCGAAAAATTACTCTTATGGGGATTCCGTTTTTATGAAACGGTGACACCAATTAAAGCCAGTGAACCGTTTGTTTCAGAAAAGGTTTGGTATGGCGATCGTTCAGATGTTGCCCTTGGGGTGGAAAAAGACGCAGCAATCACGATTCCTCGTGGTCAGTTGAAAAATCTGAAAGCCAGTTACACGTTGAATCAAACACCATTGGAAGCGCCTTTGACAAAAAACCAGGTTGTCGGTGTTATTAATTTCCAATTAGGCGATAAAGTCATTGAGCAGCGACCCTTAGTTGTTAAAGATGCTGTTGAGAAAGGGGGTTTTTTCAGTCGTATTTGGGATTTGATTGTCATGAAAGTTAGCGGTTGGTTTAATGCTATTTTTGGTTGATTTAACTTAAATATGTGATTTATGTGGGAAGATGAATTCGATCGTCAACATGTAGCAAATATATCCTTCCTAGTGAGTTCAGGGCGCGGCATTTTTGCCGCGCACGTTTTACATTTATTTATCTTTTTCCAGAGAGCAATGCTCGCTACTTTTTACAAAAGAACCGTTATACCGGCCTTTGAATAATAAAACGCCATTAGGCTTATCTTTCCAGTAAGCCCATAATTCAACTTTAGTTTTAACATGATGGCCAATATTCTGATATCGGATATGCGTAGGTGATAAACCGCGATAATCGTGGGTTGATGTTCCTTCATATCTGAGTTCATAGCTATCAGCAAATTTAGTCAAATCGCCACTTCTGAATAGAATACATGTCGCTACATCATGGAGCTCTACCCATCCATTAAGCGGTTGATTTTCGCTTTCAGTATCTTTTTCAAAGACTGTGGCACTTTTGCCAGTTTCTGTTTTACCAAATATGTGCAATTTCCCGGCCTCAAGAGGGCGCAATAGTGATATTGAATTTCTCTCTGGATCTATAATCAAGCCGCCATATTCAACTCCATTGACACTGGCTGTGTAATTGGAAAAACGACTAACATTGCCTCCTGCGAAAATGACCAGTGGTTCATGAGGATTTGAAGTATCAAGTTCACCAGCAAAAGGTCGGATGGCATCACCATCAGAAAAAATTTTCTCACTTTCTCCGGCGCCAATAGCACCATATATTTCTATTTTACTGTTCCATGCGACTTCATCTTTTTCTAAGGGAACAATAATAATATTTTCAGAAACTAATATCGGTGGGGATTGGTGAGTAATTCCTTCAAAAATGACGTCGTAAACATCAAAAAATTTAACACTGCCCTCGATGAATTTGATGGCTCTGTGCCATGCTCCATCATAGAAATGATCTGTTGCATAACCTGAAGATGGTTTTTTAATGCGTTGATTTTCCGTTGACATGTAATCACCTATTATCATAAAGGGTAATAAATAAAAGGAAAATAGATACTCATGCACTAAAAATAGTAGTAAGTGTTGTTGGTATTTGTCAAGAAAGTAGCTTTGAATTTCTTTATTCTTTTATAGATAGTGTTAGATGTGAAATCAATTATTAATAAATTAAAACATCTGAATTGTAAAATAGATATAATGAAATTACAGTAATATACTGTTGTTATCGTTATTAAATATAGAGTGAATAAATATATTGGAATTAGTTTGTGATCTGTTATTGTTTTTATCTTGCATAATATTTAAATTAAGTGAATGTTGAACTAATAAATTAAAATTGGCATTATTGAATGTAAATGATTATTGATTGCGATGAATTTTAATAAATAATGCCAGAACAGGCAGGACTTTGATCTCTCGGTTCTGCCTGGAGAAAGGAGTATCTGGTGACAAATTTTTTTGGTTTTAAATAAATATAAAGCTTATTCTGCCAGAGAAATAATGCGCCAAATATTATTGTAACAGTGTGGTATTTGGCGCAGTTACTTATTGGCTTATAACTTTATATTAAGCCAGTAATGTTGCGTTGTAGATATAATTGTAACCACCAGGAGAAACAACTGATGAAGAGGTTATATTTACACGTTTGTTATTGCTGCAAGCGTTCAGAAGAAGATGGTACAGTGCTTCGCCTCTGTAATCTTGAGCATTCCACCATAAGATGTAGTTAAATTTACCGTTAGGGAATTGCATAGTCACAGTAACCTGCAATTGGTTTTGATCAGGTGCCGCTTGAACTGAAGTTACGGTACCAACAGCGAAATAGTAATTAGGAGCTTGATCAGTTTTATTTTCTGTTGTTACTTCACCAGTTGCAGAAGGATGTGCAAAGTTCATTGTATTAATCCTATAGTTTAATGTAGTTGAAAAATAAATTATTATTACTTAAATGTGCAGACCAATAATTTTGCCGCCGAAGAAATATAAGGTAATTGGTAATTGTAATCTATATTAAAAGTTTATCCGTGTTATATAATTATTGATGCTGTTAAAAAGCTACCGATAATATATTTCCTCTAAAGGGTTAGAGTTATAATAATCAAAGGTATAACGATAATCAAAAAATAACATTGATACCCTTCATCTTTCAAGTTGCTGCTTGGTTGGCGGTTTTCACTTACCCCAGTCACATCGTTATCTATGCGTCTGGGGATGCGTTCACTTGCCGCCGCGCTGCAACTTGAAATCTATTGGGTAGATATTTATTTCTGTCTTTTTGAAAGGGTAAATCTAACAATTTATTTCAATAGGTGTTGTTGGTGCAGGGTATTATTGTTAATAAATCCTGTGTGCGGAAAGTAGTCTGGTGAATATATAATTGTAAAATCTGAAATTAATTCGTAAAAATCTATTTTAATTTCAATAGTATTATCGCATATGATTTTATGTTAATAATTACAATATAAAAATATTGTTTAAATAATTATATTTTGTAATGAAATATTAACGGAGAATAAAAAGGAAAATGTTATTTTTCAGGTGATTTTTCATGTATATTATTTTTTTTAAAATTAAAAAGAGTTAATTTTGAGTGATTTTTTAATGTTCTATTCGTGAAATATATAATCAGGTAAGTTGATCTTAATTTTTTGATAAATTTTTGTTTCGCTATTAAATAGCGTAAAATATAATAATAGCAGGCAGAGCGTTAATATGACGCTCTGCCTTAAATTTGATAGAATAAGCATTTGTAAAATTGGTGTCATTCTACCTGTAAAATGTTGTGCTAAATATTCTATTACAACAGTATTGTATTTTGCTATTCATTAAACCGCTTAAATCAGATCGATTTTCTATTAGGAATTATTATTTAGCCCAAGCATTTAACAACAAACGATTATTTTACATAGAGATTTCTACGCAATTAATGTAATCGCAGCCGAGAGGTCCGACTTTTCCTACAGTTCCTATCTTCACATCTTTCTTAGTACAAAGAGCTTCCATCAGAACTTTGTAAATAGCCATGCCTCTATTATCCATAAGATTCCATTTCAACAGCATTTCTTCAGATACGCCATCATGGAGTAATACTGTCACCATAACTTGCATAGCTTTGTCTGGCATAACCCTCATGCAAATGATTTTACAGCTGCGTAAGAGCATATCGTCTACCATATCTTTATCTTTGATTAAAGAAGGATGCATGTCGTTAATCATAATATAAACTCCAAAATATAATCTAATTGATAAATTAACTTATATTGTCTCAAGGTAAAGAACGGGAAAGTGTTCTCTTGATAGATATAAGGTGGTTGGTACTTCTACTATAAAAGTAATCTACATAAGAAATTTTTTAGCACTAAAAATATAGGACAGTTAATGGTTTTAATTGGCATATAACATTTTGTCTAACACATATAACTATAGGTGCCATTTAGATGTTGTCAAATAAATTTCAAAAAATAATGTAATTAATTGATATGCAGAGTTATCTTCTTAAAAGGTTAGAGAATAGATTGTCAATGAGGAAAATATAAAATAATTGTGATTTTCTATATTGTGTATAATTAGATTAAATTAAAATATTATTGGAAATGTATTTATGTTGAATGATTAGTTTGACAATTAAAAATATATACCCTATGGATTTCAAGATGCGTCGCGGCGGCAAGGGAGCGAATCCCCAGGAGCATAGATAACGATGTGACCGGGGTGAGTGAGTGCAGCCAACAAAGAGGCAACTTGAAAGATGACGGGTATAGATTATATTTTTAATTATTGCAAACAAATATGGTTGATTTATTTGTTTGAAATTTATGTAAATTTTAATATAAATGAGGTGTTGTGTGTTTTTTTACAAAAAATACTTTTTTTTGTGAATCATTCGTCTATTCTTAAAAAAATTTATTAGCGTATAAAATAGAGATGTGATTAATTATTTGAATATTGAGTCTAAACGATGCCAGGTGATTTTTATATTTATCAGATAATTGATATTCTTAAAAATGAAATAATTATAATTTATTATTTTTTGGATAGAACAGTGAGTTGCTTGCTTCTGGGAGAGAATTGATACATTTAGTTAATACTTTTGGAGTAATGCATTCTGGGGTAATAATAATATAGATCAGGAGGTTGTAAATTTAAATGACAATATGTGGTTAAATTTTTGTTAACAAAATAGTTATCGTTTTTTTAATGGCCGTATGTGCCCACTATTCTGTGATGAAAAAGTGGTTATATGTCATATCTTGATCCGCTAGATCTCTCTATCCGTTTCGGAAATCGCAATAATTTGGGCGCTGATAAGCGTTGGACAGATAAATCTGATCCTCTCCGTGCTCTTAACCAAGAGCAATTTACTTACATTTATGAGGATAGCCTGCACTTTCTTTACGGTCGATATAGATTCAATGCAAGTAATGGACGCGACAATATTTTGACGGATATGCAGGTATCGAAAATTAAGACGGGAAAATATATTGATCAGTATGGTCACGATGAACAGTTTGAGGTTCTTGGTCTCCTTGGTGGCATGGGAACGTTTCCTTTGCATTCAATATTCGGTACATTCAGAACAGAAGAAATAGATCTGGTTAGTTACTATTTTTATATAGCATATGTATTGACGGGTAGTTATTCAGTTCAGAATCGTTATTTTTACCAAGGTTATCCAATGGGGCCATTCCTACTGGTGCCAAGTTTATCCGCTTGGAGGAAACCGGAAATAGATTTCCTTTCACTGGAGAAATTGTCACTAAGACACTTTATATTTTAACAGATAAGTTGCGGCAACAATGGGAAGAGGAGCAGCAGCAAGAGGTACCGATAGAAGAGCGCGGACATTTAGACGAAGATGACCTGTGGCAATACGACGAACCAAAAGGAGATTGGGTGAAGTGGGAGGTGTAGTTTAAATTTCTTCGTTAGCTGATTCAGGTGTTCTGATATTGAGAGTCAGAGGTTCATGTCATTATTCGGTTGCTGCCCGCAGAAGAGAGCAGCAACCGGGTGTTTATTATGCAAATAGTGAGTAAAGGACGGCGGAGATAGCAACCAGCCCCATGAAGACGATAAATACGTTACTCAGTTTGCCGCTATATTTGCGCATAGCAGGTACTTTACGGATGGCATACATTGGCATAATGAACAGCAGCATTGCGATAATCGGGCCACCTAATCTTTCGATCATTTCCAATATACTTGGGTTCAGGGTAGCCACTATCCATGTGGTCACTAACATGAAAATGGACGTGATACGATTCAGCTTTTTAGGCTCAATGGTTTTGCCTTGGTCGCGCAGTGTCTTAACAACCATACCGTTAAAACCTTCACGAGCCCCTAGATAATGACCAAGGAAAGACTTGGTAATTGCGATGAATGCAATAAACGGAGCAATGTAGGCGATCACGGGTGTATTAAAGTGGTTAGCCAGATAAGACAGAATAGAAATATTTTGTGCTTTAGCTTCTGCCAGGTTCTCTGAAGACAAACTTAATACGCAACTGAATACGAAGAATATGACGGTCGCAACCATCATGATGTGTGCGTATGCCAGAATGCGGGAGCATTTTTTCTCAGCGTTTTCGCCATACTCTTCACGTTTTGCTACCGCGAACGCCGAGATGATTGGCGAGTGATTGAAGGAGAACACCATGACTGGAATCGCCAGCCACAGGGTAATCAGCAGCCCATGGCTTGCACCCGCAGTAGAAACAGTGATGTTTTCTAAGATAGCGGTGTTCCAGTTAGGAATTAAGTAAAACGCCAGTAGCATCAAAACTGCAACAAATGGGAATACCAGTACGCTCATTGCCTTAACGATAGCTTGTTCACCGAAACGAACGATGCTCATTATACCGACAATCAAGATCAGAGCCAGCAGGGCACGAGGAGGAGAAGGCAGATGTAATTGATGAACAATAAAACTGTCCACAGTGTTGGTAATCGCAACACTGTAAACCAGCAGAATCGGATAGATAGCAAAGAAGTAGAGCAGGGTGATCAATTTACCTGCCAGATTGCCGAAGTGTTCTTCTACCACTTCGGTAATATCTTCACCTGGATTCTTGCCGGACAGAACGAAACGACACATTCCGCGGTGAGCAAAGAATGTCATTGGGAAAGCCAGTAGTGCCATCACTAACAGGGGCAGCAGACCGCCAATACCTGCGTTGATGGGTAGAAACAGCACACCGGCACCAATTGCGGTACCATATAAGCCAAGCATCCATACTGTATCTGATTTACGCCAGGTTTTATAATCGCTTGGGCTGGTAGCCGGGGAGGCGATTGTACCTGTTTGAGTCATATCCATAGGTATCTCCGAGAATAACGCGGTAAATTAAAAAACAAAATTACAACGCCGCAGGCATGTAAATGCATGCGGCCTAACTCTTTCTTTATAAATATAAATTCTTTAAATATCTCTGGTTTCTATTTAAACGTTTTTATTATCATCTTGGTTGAAAATCAGACTTTAAATGAGTCAGCCAAAATTTTCGCTTTACTTTTCTCTTTTGAAAGAAAGTCTGGAAATTTTAAAGCCAGACTTTTGATAGCGGCAAGATAGCGATTTTTAGTGAATAGTACCGTGATCATCATCCCAAATGCATAATATATCCCGAAAAGTCATCATGTTACGATATTTAGTGTAATTGTTACTTGAGTATTACCAATTTTAATGAGGTCAAATTATAACCTCAATTTCTCTATTACTCAACTCTCATTATTCTCTTATGTTTTCGCTATTTCCTTTCTTTTGTTTACATATTAATGAATGGAAACGACAAATAGAAGTAAGAGTTGATAAATTGATAAATATCAATTTGTTACCAGGTATGAAAAATATGTATATCCTGTGCCATGCTTGTATCTTTGTGAAAGATATATATAAAACCAGAATAACAGATTGATAACATCAATAATATGCATGAAATATGTACTAACCATTCTTTGATCAAATTTTAATAATCTCTTTCGTTATATATTTATTTGCATAGTGATTTGTACAGGTTTTCTTGATTTATGAAAAGAGTTGAGCTGAGTTTAGAGGCAAATAAATGTTAAATAAGATGTGGGATATTATCCTGTTGTTTAACTAATGTTCATCTTTGAATGAAAGATTAGCCAACAATTTCTAATAAAAAGATCTTGATTAAGACGGAGTTTGCTTATCTGGGATGGTTAAGTTGCATGTATATTGTCTGTTGAAAACACTGTGCTGGCATAAATACCCGTACTTTTGTGAGTCCGGATTATTGGCTGTGTGTTGCTAGCTTTTTATCCAACCTTTCCGGATAGGAAAAGAGCAGCAGCGCTGATACAGGTTGTGTAATCTTTTTTGCAAATTTTCGCCGAACAGAGTCCATACCATTTGTGTAAAAGCGCACCCCATCAGGCTGATAAGAAATGCCCCGACCATATCCATCGGCCAATGAACGCCTAAATAGACTCTTGCCCATGCGATAGCCAATGCGGTTGCCATCAGACACAAGCCAGGTAAGATTCGGTACCAGAATAGAAAGGATAAAGCGAAAGTGAAGGCAATTGTCCCATGATCACTGGGGAAGGAGGCTGTTGGCGCGTGGGGAAGAAAATTGTAACCAAATCCTTCGGCGAAAGGGCGGTCATGAGGGCAGAGTAAACCGATACAGAATGAGGCTAGCATAGCAAAACAGAGAGCTAGGGTGGTTTTACTGACAACAACCCGATGACGGGGAAGTGCGCGCTCTGAACCCCAAAACCAGAAACCAGCCAATGTTAGAGGGAAAATAAGAACCAGGTATTTCGCAATGAAAATAGCCATTGCAATCATGACCGATGATGATTCAGGCGTAGCATTGAAAAAAGTAAACAGATTATGGTTCATTTGTTCTAACAAATTGGGCCTCACACTCACATATAGTGATTTATTGATGTACATCACGCCAGTTGGATGCAAGAGATTAAAATTGCTTGGCTTGTGAGTAAAGAATAATTGTCGTGATTATGTGTGTTATTTATTTTTGGTTTATATTTCCATCAAAAAAATATCAGGTGGTAATAATGATAAAAAATGAATAATCTATTGATATATAAAATAATATCTTCTGGTTTAGATCTATGATGGTACTCATGCCTGATAGCTTGAGCATCAGTAGAATCGGTGATGTGTTGATGAAATTCATATTCTCCAGGCAATAAAAAAACCCGATAGTCTTTAACCAAAGTGGATGAACTATCGGGTTCCTCAATATGGGGATATCAAAGAAAAGCAGTGGCATTAAGTCAGACTACGATTTGGCAAAAAAGTTCTTCGTGATTAAGAAAAAAATACAGATTTTTTTCGGTTTGATGAAAATAACATTTTTTGCACAAGTCAACTTGGTCAACGGTTATTAATAACCATCCGCTATTTTTACAGCAACAAAGTAGAGCGTGAAGTTAGTTTATTGCAACAGTTGGTGCTCTTTTACATACGCTTCAAAATCTGTGCAGCCACCGATATGGTGTTCATCAACGAAAATCTGCGGAACAGTTTCTACGGGCTTGCCAACTGTTTTTTCCAGATCAGCTTTAGTGATGCCTTCTGCATGAATATCAACATAACGGAAGTCAAAGTTATCACGTTGTTCTTTCAGTCGTTCAGCCAACTCTTTCGCCCGGACACAGTACGGGCAGCCAGGACGGCCGAAAATCACAGTAAACATATAAACTCCTCTTGGTTATCTTAAAATAGTACTGTTTGCTGTATTGCTCAGGTTCATTTATCGCTACTATGCCTGTATAGATCGGCAAAAAAAAGCAGGAATTGCCTTTTGTTTTAATTAATCATACCAATTTTGGCCGCGGGCTTTCGGTAGTATAATGCAGACACTGTTAATAGTGAGGGTGCAATGAAGGGCTATAAAGACAGTATGAGTTCGTTGGCAGATATGCCAAAACAGGTTATCCTGCTGGAAATTATCGGCATCGGGTGGCTGGTACTGGCATATTTGACTATTAATGATATTGTCATCTTAACGGATCGACTAATGACGCCAGAAGCGCATATTGTTATGATTTTCGCTGGTATTGGTTGTTTGGTTCCTGCCGCGGGCAACATTGTCTGGCGTGCAGTATACGGCCTCTCTTTTCTGGGAATTGATGATAAAAAAGAGAGCAAAAATAAGGCAAAAGGGAACAATAACGGTAAAGAAAAATAATTTATCAGTTATTGGTGATAGCGCGATAAAGAATTATTTCGTAAGCTATAGCGCTTTTTCATTTTCCGTTGTATGGGGTTGTTAGATGGGTTCACTTGTCATTCCTGACTTATCAGTATTGCGTGAGTGGTTGGATCAGCTCAAAATTTCCTACTTTGAGTGCGATTCGTGCCAGGCATTGCATCTACCTCATATGCAGAATATTGATGGTTTATTCGATGCTAAAATTGATCTGTTGGACAATGTAATCTTGTTCTCTGCTTTGGCTGAGGTGAAGCCAACAGCAATTATTCCTCTGATGGCTAATCTAAGTCAGATTAACTCGAGTTCGCTGACGATTAAGGCTTTTCTTGATATTCAGGATGAAAACTTACCGAAATTAGTGGTATGCCAATCTTTCCTTGTTTCTGCCGGGCTAACTTTTTCCCAATTTTCTCATTTTTTGCAGCAGAGCGAAGAGCAGATTGGGAGTGTAATTTTTGAAATTCACAGTAATAACTTGTTGTATATTAACCGTGATATCGAAATCGAGGGTGATATTGAAGAGGAAGAAGAGTCACAGTCTTCCGTTAAAGCACCGACTTTTACTTTGCACTAATATTTCCAACACGGTCATTCAACAATGCAATGTGCGCAGTATTCCGCGGGGCATTGTCACTCCTGTCAGTGGCTCGAAAAACCCTATTTTCAGCAGTTAGAAGATAAGCAGCGGAATTTAAAACAGTTATTATGTCAAACTATCGTGAATCAATGGTTGCCTCCGATTGCCAGTCAACAAAGTGCCTTTCGTAATAAAGCTAAAATGGTCGTCAGTGGCAGTGTAGAGCGTCCATTGCTGGGCATGTTACATCGCGATGGGGTTGCCGTTGATCTGTGTCATTGTCCTCTCTATCCGGCGCATTTTCAGCCTGTATTTGATGTCGTTAAATCTTTCATTGCTTGCGCTGGCTTGGCACCATATAACGTTGCTCGTAAACGGGGTGAGTTGAAATACCTGTTACTGACAGAAAGCCGTCATAGTGGTGAAATGATGCTGCGTTTTGTACTGCGTTCTGAAACGAAAATTGCGCAACTGGAACGTGCTTTGCCCCAGTTGCGGGAGCAATTGCCACAGCTTACGGTGATCTCTGCCAATATTCAGCCAATCCATATGGCTATCTTGGAAGGTGAAAAGGAGATTCTGTTTACTGAGCAAACAGCATTAAAAGAAGAATTTAATGCTGTTCCTCTTTATATTCGTCCACGCAGTTTTTTTCAGACTAACCCGGAAATTGCTGCTGAGTTGTATGCGACAGCAGGGCGTTGGGTTCGTGAACTGAAAATCAGCAGTATGTGGGATCTGTTCTGTGGCGTTGGTGGTTTTGGTCTTCATTGTGCGGATAAAAATACCCGTTTAACTGGCATTGAAATCAGCGCTGAAGCGATTGCTTGTGCCGCTGATTCGGCCAAAACATTGGGTTTGGAAAACATTGAGTTCCAGGCTTTGGATTCAACGCACTTTGCTGTAGCAAAAGATCACATTCCTCAATTGGTTCTGGTCAATCCACCTCGTCGGGGAATGGGTAAAGAGTTGTGTGATTATCTCGGTAGAATGGCGCCGGATTATATTCTTTATTCGAGTTGTAATGCTCAGACAATGGCGAAAGATATCACTGCGTTGGTTAAGTACCGTGTAGAAAAAACGCAGTTGTTTGATATGTTCCCTCATACTGAGCATTACGAAGTTTTGACGTTATTGGTGTTAAATCAAAGCTGAATAATAGTCATGCCTGGGATGGGGTTCCGGTAGGAACGCACTATCCCTTTTAATGACGCCCGTTTAATTACGATGCTCAAAAGCCAGTGCGCGGCGTTCAATCATCCGCATCAGCAAAGTCAGGATACCGTTAATACACAGATAAATCACACCTGCGGCAACAAAAACCATCACATCATAATTACGGCCAAACAGAAGCTGACTGTATCCCATTACCTCCAGCAAAGTTATCGTACTTGCAAGAGAAGTACTCTTGAAAATCAATATAACTTCGTTGGAATAGGACGACAACGCCCGTTTGAAGGCATATGGCAGCAGGATCCGCATAGATTGCGCTTTAGACATTCCCAACGCTTGGCAAGATTGCCACTGACCCACGGGAATGGCCTTGACTGCGCCATAGAATAGCAGGGTAGAATATGCCGCGCTGTTAAGCGCCAGTGTTACCATTGCACACAGCCAGGGTTGAGACAGTAAATGCCAAAGCCACGGATACTCTTTTAGGGATGGAAACTGCCCAGGGCCGTAATAAATCAGAAAGAATTGCACCAGTAAAGGCGTACCGGTGAACAGAGTAATGTAGGTTTTTACCAGCTGTGTCAGTACCGGCAATTTCATGGTCAGAACCATAGTGAACAGTACGGACATCATGAATGCGGTAAAAAGCGCTGCAACGGTCAGACTCAGGCTGGTTTGCAGCCCTGACAGAATTTGTTGAATATACTCAAGCATCAGGAAGCACTCCGATCAAAGCGTGTGGTATGCATCTCAATTTTCTTCAGAATAAACTGACTGATCAGGGTGATAGCCAGATAGATCAGCGCCACAATCATATACCAGGTAAAGGGTTCCTGAGTCCGTGTCGCAATACTTTTAGTTTGCAGCATCAAATCATTAACACTGATAAGCGATACTAATGCGGTGTCTTTCAGTAAAACCAGCCATTGGTTACCGAGCCCTGGCAGAGCATGTCGCCACATCTGAGGCATGATCAGGCGGAAAAATATTTCAGTGCGGCCGAGGCCTAATGCCTGACCAGCTTCCCATTGGCCGGCAGGAATGGCTTTTATCGCGCCACGAAGTGTCTGGGATGCATAGGCAGAGTAGAGTAGGGAAAGTGCAATGACACCACAAAGGAATGGGCTGACATAAAAATCCTGAATATCTATCTGAATTCTGGGATGCCAGAAGATAAGATAAACATCAAAGCCATCCGCCAGTGTCATCAGCAGTTGTGATGCGCCGAAGTAGACGAACAGTACTACTAAAATTTCCGGCAATCCCCGGAACAGGGTGACCCAGCAGGTGCCAAGCATGGCAAAGGGTTTCCAGTGTGCTGATTCCCAGGCAGCAAATAGCATTGCTAAAATTAGACCAAGCACTAATGCAGAAACGGCAAGGCCGACGGTGATGCCGGCGGCGCTTGCTAGAGATTGAAATTCATTCATTGAGATTCAGTTATTATTCAAACCATTTTTTATAGATGATGTCATAAGTGCCATCTCGTTTGATATCAGCCAGTGCTTTGTTCAGTTTATCCTGTAGCTCTTTGTTGCCTTTACGCACTGCAATCCCTAAACCGATACCAAAGTAATTTTTGTCAGTGACCTTATTACCCACAGTACTTAAGTTTTCATTTTTTTTCAGCCATTCGTTGACAACGGCAGTGTCACCGAAGACGGCGTCCAGACGGCCATTTTTCAGATCCAGAATGGCATTTTGATAGCTGTCATAAGGTACGGTTTTAATCTCTTTGCGTTGTTCCATCAAGTATTTCTGATGAGTTGTACCATTCTGGATACCCACTTGTTTGCCTTTCAGGTCTGTGATGCTGGAGATTTTGCCTTTAACTGTGATAAATACCGCTGAGTTATCATAATAAGTGTCAGTAAAATCAACCTGTTTCTGGCGTTCAGGCGTGATATCTATACCTGCCGCTAAGGCGTCGAAGCGACGGAATTTCAGACTTGGGATCAGGCTGTCAAATGATTGGTTGGTGAAAGTACATGTCGCATTAATTTGTTCACAGATGGCATTGGCCAGATCGATATCAAAACCCTGAATTTTATTATTTGCATCAATAAATTCAAATGGAGGATAAGTGGCTTCCGTGGCAAAACGAAGGGTCTGTTTTTCTGTGGCGGTTGCAGATAAAGTAACGGTACCCAAGAGGGCGGCAAGAAATAATTTTTTCATCGCTATATCCTATAGTAGTTAGTGTGACAGATAATTAGCAAAGGCTTTGGTTTGTGGTTGAGTAAAATGGCTGATATCACCTTGTTCTATAATGCGGCCGTTTTCCATATAAACGACACGGCTAGCGGCTTTACGGGCGATTTCTACTTCATGGGTAACGATAATCTGTGTAATACCTGTTGCGGACAATTCATGGATAATATTCACTACTTGTGCGGTGATTTCCGGGTCCAGTGCTGCCGTTGGTTCATCAAATAATAAAACCTGCGGCTCCATCATCAATGCCCGTGCAATAGCGACCCGCTGCTGTTGCCCACCGGATAAATGTTGAGGAAAGCGACCAGCAAAATCCTCCAGGCGCAAACGGGAAAGTAGCTTATCCGCCTTTTCCTGAGCTTGCTGTTTGGATAAACCGAGCACACGACAAGGCGCTTCGATCAGGTTATCCATAACAGTAAGGTGTGGCCACAAGTTATATTGCTGAAAAACCATACCGACATTCTGGCGTAGAGAACGAATCTCCTTTATTCCTGGCGCTTGTGCAAAATCGAATTGATGATTAGCAACAGTCAACTGGCCGGATCGCGGTATTTCCAGCAGGTTTAATACCCGCAACAACGTGCTTTTACCTGCGCCACTGGGCCCCAGCAAAACCATCGTTTCCCCTAAAGAACACGTAAGATTAATGTCAAACAGTGCCTGATGTGCACCGTAATAGCAATCAATGCTTTTTAATTGAATACTCATGCTTTAATTCTGAATAGTCAGTGATTTATCCCGATGCTAAACCCGTTGGCATAATTATGCAATATCTTACGCATAGAATATTATTAATTGATATTTCAATTACATGTCTGATTAACCTGTACTACCTGCACTTTGTACAGTTCGTTAACAAAAGCTTACTTATTCTGTTTCTATCCGGCGGAAGATGAATAATTATGGCTTACTTCTTAGCAATTAGGCGCTCAGATTCTCATCGATAACATCAAACATCATTGTGGCTGAAATTCTGATTAAGTAAAGAATGCGATCAGTAAAGGGGCCAGTAAGCTCAACAAAAAACCGTGAACAATGGCTGCTGGAACAATACTGACTCCACCACATCGTTGTAATATCGGCAGAGTGAAATCCATAGAAGTCGCACCGCTTAGCCCTATTGCGCTTGACCGATACCGATTGACTAGAACGGGAATAAGCATAATTGCTGCAAGTTCACGCACCAGGTCATTAAAGAATGCGGCACTGCCGATGACGGGCCCGTAAGCGTCAGAAAGTAAGATGCCGGAAAGGGAATACCAGCCATAACCGGAAGCAAATGCTAAACCTGTTTTGATCGGCAGTCCAAGAATAAGTGCAGCAATTGCCCCGCCAGCAAGTGCGCTGACAGCGACGATAATCGCAATAACTGTACCACGGCGGTTTAGCAATATCTGTTTGAGGTTCATGCCGCTGTTACGTAATTGAATACCTACCAGCAACAGTAAAACAACCAGCGCAATTTCACTGGCATGATTGGCGAAATGCAACCATGACCAATCAGTTAACCCAAGTAGAAAACCTAAAATCAGCACACTACATAATTTCAGTGATTCAAAAATCATATGTAAACGGGAAGGGGGTTTTTCCTGTTTATGCGGGCTGACAATCCAGGGATTGTGTTTTTCAAACAGGAATAATGCCAGCATATTGGAGGAAAAAATACACAAGAAAAATACAGTGGCATATTGAAAGATAGAGAAAAGGTTATGGCTTAAATCTTCCAGTAAAGCTAAACGTATCCCCATGAAAAACAGAATGACATAGACCATCGCATTAAGGAGACGATGAACAACATTTAACCCTGTTTTATTATTCAAATGGATAAGATAGCCCAGAGTTAACGGTAAAAGAATGATCAGCAGCCCAGAATACATAATTAACATCCTTTAAAACGGTTAACGTCTTTTTATCCAAGTTTCGTATAAAAATCAGCCTTAAAGGCTACGAAAATAAAGATAACAATTTTTTTACATTAAGAAAATAGCCAGGATAGAGTGAAGTATGTTGTTGCTCAAAGAATTTTTTATTCTTAAGGTAGGTGAACTTTCCGTGGGTATAAAAATCGAATGAGGACTTCATTTTCTGGGATTGAGTGGAAATTTCTGGTTATTCGTGGCATTACAGGAAACATTGTTTTTTTACCATTCCTTTTATCCAATGTTTAAGATGGTGATATTTAAATGAATTTTATTCGTTCGAAACGTCGATGGGTGGCGTTGTTAGCTATTTTGGCCGTTATCGCATTGCTTCTGGGGTATCTTTTACATGGGTCAGAAACGGTTAAATATCAGACTGTATCCGTTATTAAAGGCGATTTGGAGAAAAATGTCTTGGCCACAGGGAAGCTGGATGCTGTCAGAAAAGTAGATGTAGGGGCGCAGGTTAGTGGTCAGTTGCAGAACTTGTATGTTGAAGTGGGTGATAAGGTGACAAAAGGCCAATTACTGGCATTGATCGATCCAAAACCTGCTCAAAACCAAGTAAAAGAAGTTGAAGCGACGATTAAAGAATTAAACGCTAATCTGATGGAAGCCAGGGCACAATTGAAACTGGCGCAGCTTACATTACAACGTCAGAACAATCTGGCAAAAGTGCAGGCAATCTCTCACCAGGAATTGGATCAGGTTAAAACAGATGTTGAAGTGAAAAAAGCGAGGGTAGAAACTTTGCTGGCGCAAATCAGTAAAAATCAGGCCAGCCTTGATACTGCCCAGGCTAATTTACAATACACTCGTATTACCGCACCGATGGATGGCATTGTTGTCAATATCAAAACACTTCAGGGGCAAACGGTCATCGCCGCACAGGAAGCCCCGACTATCCTGACATTGGCTGATCTTGGCACGATGCTGGTAAAAGCAGAAGTTTCAGAGGCGGATGTTATTGATCTGAAACCCGGTCAGAAAGCCTCTTTTACCGTATTAGGCGCCCCTGATAAAAATTTTACGGGTGTGTTGAAAGATATCTTACCGACGCCAGAAAAGATTAATGATGCAATTTTCTTTTATGCCCGTTTTGAGGTGCCTAACCCTAAGCAACTTTTGCGTTTACAAATGACGGCTCAAGTAAAAGTCCAGCTCGATTCCTATCGTGGCGTGTTAATGATCCCACTTTCTGCTCTGGGTAAACAGATTACCTCAACCCGCTATGAAGTGGATATCCTGAGGGGAGGGAAAGAAGAGAAACAGGAAGTAGCTATTGGTGTGCGTAATGATGTGAATGTACAGATTTTGTCCGGTTTGAAAGAGCATGAGCAGGTGATTACCGGTCGTGGTGAAACAGGGGATGAGTAATGAATGCGTTACTTGAGCTGAGAGGCATAGAGCGCAGCTATTCTGCTGGTGAGCAACAGATAAAAGTACTTGATGATGTCACCTTGTCTATTCACTCCGGTGAGATGGTTGCGATTATCGGTGCTTCCGGGTCTGGTAAATCGACACTGATGAATATCCTTGGCTGTCTTGATAAACCCAGTTGCGGTGAATACCGGGTTGCGGGACAGAATGTTGCTGAACTGAATAATGATGAACTGGCGGCACTGAGACGGGAGCATTTTGGGTTTATTTTTCAGCGTTATCATTTGCTGAACCATCTGACCGCTGAACAGAATGTAGAAATTCCTGCTATTTACGCCGGGGCGGCTAAAACTATACGCAGACAGAGAGCAATAGAGTTGCTTGGTCGTCTGGGGCTGGACGAGAGAGTCAACTATCGGCCAGGGCAGCTTTCTGGTGGACAGCAGCAGAGGGTCAGTATCGCCAGGGCGTTGATGAATGGGGGGCAGGTTATTTTGGCTGATGAGCCAACGGGGGCGCTGGATAGCCATTCTGGTGAAGAGGTGATGGCTATCCTCAAACAACTGTGTGAACAGGGGCATACCGTTATTATTGTCACGCATGATCCAAAAATCGCGGCGCAGGCACAGCGGATTATTGAGATCAAAGACGGCCACATTATGAATGACTCTGGCTCGCAACTGAGTAAAACCGTGACGGAAGCTTCATCAATAACATCAAAAATATCATCAATACGCCAGATTTTTGGCCGGTTTAATGAAGCTTTATTGATGGCATGGCGGGCGATGATCGTCAATAAGATGCGGACCTTGTTGACGATGTTAGGGATTATTATTGGTATCGCGTCTGTCGTGACTATTTTGGTTATTGGGGATGCCGCGAAGGCATTGGTATTATCCAATATTAAAGAGATTGCAACGAATACTATCAGTATTTATCCGGGTGAAGATTTTGGCAGTGACGATCCGGCTAGTAAGCAAGCGCTGAAAATCGCGGATGTAGACGCTATCAGAGCACAACCCTATATTCTGGCGGTTTCACCAGTGATTGAGGGAGGGACGCGCCTTCGTAAAGGAAATGTTGATGTTGCTGCGAGAGTCTCCGGCATTGGTGATGAATATTTTCAGGTTTATGCTTTGTACTTTGCTCAGGGAATGAGTTTTACATCGGATATGGTACGCCGTCAGGGGCAAGTTGTAGTTATTGATAGAAATACCCAGCGTAAATTATTTCCTCACCAAAAAAATGTGATTGGTGAAGTCATTCTAATGGGTAATATGCCAGCCACTATTGTCGGGGTGATAGCTGAAAGAAAATCGGTATTAGGCAGTGATAGCTCATTACATGTCTGGTTACCTTATAGCACGATGACCAGTCGCCTGCTAAACCGGAATTATCTGGATTCAGTTGTTGTCAGAATCAAGGATGGTCACAGTTCTAAGGAAGTAGAACAGAAGATTGTTCGATTGTTGACTTTACGCCATGGGAAAAAGGATATTTTCACCTATAACACGGATATGCTGATAAAAACGGTGGAAAAAACGACCCATACTTTACAGCTGTTTTTGACAATGGTGGCGGTAATCTCGCTGATTGTTGGTGGTATTGGGGTCATGAATATTATGTTGGTTTCGGTGACTGAACGCACGAGAGAGATTGGCATTCGTATGGCCGTAGGGGCCAGAACCAGTGATGTTATGCAGCAGTTTCTGATAGAAGCTATTTTGGTTTGTCTGGTAGGTGGTATTTTGGGAATTGCACTGTCTTATACGATAGCTTTTATTGCTCAACTGGCACTGCCAGGCTGGAGTTTTGTTTTCCAGCCAGTTGCTTTACTGAGTGCTTTCGCCTGTTCTACCACAATTGGTGTGATATTTGGATTTTTGCCGGCCCGTAATGCTGCCCGTCTTGATCCGATAGACGCTCTGGCGAGAGAATAGAAAGTAGAAGCCATGTCACACCGCTGGCAAAATTGCCAGCGGTGTGTAAAGGTAATACCTGGTTATTACCCATAGGTCAGGTTATCTGGCCTTTGGGATCGTTTTCAAGAGGAACAATAATGCTGGCGTGATTTCCCTTTGGGCCTTGATGAACGCTGAAATGCACTTTCTGGCCTGCTTTTAGCGTCCGGTAACCATCCATCTGAATGGTTGAGTAATGAACAAATATATCTTCTCCGCCGCTTGCCGGACAAATAAACCCAAAGCCCTTAGCGTTATTGAACCACTTAACAGTACCTGTCTCCATACTTTTACATCCCTCGTTTAATTATTTCGGTTGAGATGAGTCATTAATATAACATTCGTAAACAATCACATGTAACCAGTTACATTATCTATGTTTGTTCACAAAACATACTGTAATAAAAAACAAATTCTCGTCAAGCACAGAACAAATGTCTGGTTGTTTTGAATGACTAAAGTTTGATATAGATAACGCTATGAGTTTCGTTCATTCACTTTTATACCGGGTTTTTATAGGGGAATAACCTGTGGTAAACGGAGTTGTCCAGATAATGATAAGATAAGTGGGAACATAATTTATTTGCTGGCAGTGGCTGGTATTAGCGATTAATCCTGTTGGAAAAACAATGAGCGAGTATCATAACAGTTTGAAAATTAAAGAATTGATTAAGGATGAGCAACAGCAAAAATTGCAACCGCCATCAATGTATCAGGTCATTCTTAACAATGATGATTACACTCCGATGGAGTTTGTAGTTGACGTATTACGAAAGTTCTTTTCTTATGATGTTGAACGGGCAACGCAATTAATGTTGGATGTCCATTATCAGGGTAAAGCTATTTGTGGGGTTTATACCGCAGAGGTGGCAGAAACTAAAGCGGCTCAGGTAAATATGTATGCCAGGGAGCGCGGGCATCCATTACTTTGTACGCTGGAAAAAATCTGACCAGGTATACTGATTTTAGGGGGAGGTGCCTATGCTCAATCAAGAGCTTGAACTTAGTCTTAATATTGCCTTTGCTAAAGCGCGGGATAACAGACACGAGTTTATGACCGTGGAGCACCTATTGCTGGCATTGTTAAGCAATTCATCAGCGCGTGAAGCATTGGAAGCGTGCAAGGTCGATCTAGCTCAATTGCGTAAGGAGCTGGAGAATTTTATTTCACAAACAACACCGTTGCTGCCTGAGAATGATGAGCGGGAAACTCAGCCAACCTTGAGCTTCCAACGAGTTCTTCAGCGCGCAGTATTTCATGTCCAGTCCTCTGGACGCTCAGAAGTTTCCGGTGCTAATGTGCTGGTGGCTATCTTCAGCGAACAGGAGTCTCAGGCTGCTTATTTGCTGCGTAAACATGATGTCAGTCGTTTGGATGTGGTTAATTTCATTTCTCATGGAACGCAGAAAGAAGACAGTGAATCGGATCATCAAGGGATAGGTGGCGCTCAATCTGCGGAAGAACAGTCTGCGGGCGAAGATCGGTTGGAGAATTTTACAACCAATCTTAATCAACTTGCTCAAAGAGGGCTGATCGATCCATTGATTGGCCGCCAGGATGAGCTGGAAAGAACGATCCAGGTACTGTGCCGTCGCCGGAAAAACAACCCGCTATTGGTGGGGGAATCGGGGGTAGGTAAAACTGCTATTGCAGAAGGATTGGCATGGCGGATTGTACAAAAAGATGTACCGGAAGTGATGGCTAACTGTACGATTTATTCACTGGATATTGGTTCATTGCTGGCAGGAACTAAATATCGCGGTGATTTTGAGAAACGCTTTAAAGCTTTGCTAAAAAACCTTGAGCAGGATAGAAAAAGTATTCTATTCATCGATGAGATCCACACCATTATCGGTGCTGGTGCGGCGTCAGGGGGGCAGGTTGATGCGGCTAATCTGATCAAGCCTCTGTTATCCAGTGGGCGTATCAGGGTGATTGGTTCTACGACATATCATGAGTTCAGTAATATTTTTGAAAAAGACCGGGCGCTGGCTCGTCGTTTTCAGAAGATTGATATTGTTGAGCCTTCACCAGAAGAGACGGTACAGATTATTAAAGGGTTGCGGCCAAAATATGAGGCGCACCATGATGTACGCTATACCACGAAAGCTATCCGCGCTGCGGTTGATTTATCAGTGAAATATATTACTGATCGTCACCTACCAGATAAGGCCATTGATGTCATTGATGAGGCGGGGGCGCGTACTCGTCTGGTGCCGGTCAGCCGGCGTAAGAAAACGATCAATGTGTCGGATATTGAATTTATCGTTGCACGCATTGCACGTATTCCTGAAAAAACAGTTTCGGCCAGTGATAAGGATGTATTGAAGACGCTGGATGATAGGCTAAAAATGCTGGTATTTGGTCAGGATACAGCGATTTCAGCATTAACCGAAGCGATCAAGATGAGTCGTGCGGGATTAGGGCAGGATAATAAACCGGTGGGTTCTTTCCTGCTTGCTGGCCCGACAGGGGTGGGTAAAACAGAAGTCACTGTACAGCTTGCCAGAGCACTGAATATCAAGTTATTGCGTTTTGATATGTCGGAATATATGGAGCGCCACACAGTCAGTCGTTTGATTGGCGCACCACCGGGATATGTTGGTTTTGATCAGGGAGGATTGCTCACGGATGCGGTGATTAAACATCCTCATTCAGTATTGCTGCTTGATGAGATTGAAAAAGCACATCCAGATGTATTTAACCTGTTATTGCAAGTCATGGATAACGGTACTCTGACCGATAATAACGGCCGTAAAGCGGATTTCCGTAACGTTATTGTCGTTATGACAACGAATGCTGGCGTACGTGAAACTCAGCGCACATCCATTGGATTTAAGCAGCAGGATAACAGCTCTGATGCGATGGAAGAGATTAAGAAGGTGTTTACACCGGAATTCCGTAACCGCCTTGATGGTATTATCTGGTTTAATGCGCTTTCTATTGAAGTTATTCAACAGGTCGTCGATAAGTTCATTGTCGCACTGCAAGCACAATTGGATGAAAAAGGCGTTTCACTGGAGGTCAGTGCGGATGCCCGTCAATGGTTATGTGATAAAGGCTATGATAGAGCGATGGGTGCTCGCCCAATGGCCCGGGTTATTCAGGATAGTCTGAAGAAACCGTTGGCCAATGAACTATTGTTTGGTTCATTAGTCCACGGCGGTTCGGTTCGTATTGATCTGGATAAGGCAAAACGGGTACTGACTTACGATTTCAGCAATGCTTATAAGCAGAAACCGGAAGACGTAGTGCACTGATAGGGTCACACCACAGGTGAATACAAAATTGCTATTACCTGTGGTGTAATACCTGAAACGGTAATGAATCAGCGGCTACGGAAGACGATACGGCCTTTGCTCAGGTCATATGGGGTCAGCTCGACTGTAACCTTGTCGCCTGTCAGGATGCGGATGTAATTTTTACGCATTTTACCGGAGATGTGAGCAGTGACTACGTGTCCGTTTTCTAATTCAACGCGGAACATAGTATTTGGCAGCGTGTCCAGCACGGTACCTTGCATTTCAATATTGTCTTCTTTGGCCATCTAATCCTCTAAGTTTAATAACCATCGTTTTTAACCGGCAAGATAATGCCGAAAAACCCTCATTATGTAAAGGAATGTTGTCTTTTAAACCACTATATTTGCAAATAACTCATGGTTGCATTCCCGCCATAATCAACATTGGTGGGTAAAATGTTGATTATAATTCCAGTACTTGTTGCAACCAGCAGCCAGGTTTTAATGACCGGTTTCTGAATTGATAAAGATACTGAATAAATTCTTCCCGGGAGATTTCCTTTGCTCCCAGTGAAGCAGTGTGATGATTTAGCACCTGGCAATCAAGCAGTTCACCACCATATCGCAGAAAATGGTGATAGAAAGCAACGAAAGCGCATTTGGATGCATTCTCCATTCGGCTGAACATAGATTCACCGCAAAATAAAGTGCCAACGCTGACGCCATACAGGCCGCCGACAATATGTTCACCATACCAGACCTCTACCGAATGCGCCTTTCCTATCTGGTGTAACTCCTGATAACCTTGTTGGATATCCTTGCTTATCCAGGTTCCTTCCTGCCGTTGAGCGCAGTAATGAATCACCTGTTCAAACGCGTGATTCACCGTAATGCGGTATGGATGATTGCGCAGAAACCGGCGTAATGTCCGGCCAATATGCAATTCACCCAGCATGATTATCGCACGTGGATCAGGGGACCACCAAAGCGGTATTTCACTTGGCAAAAACCAGGGGAAAATTCCTTGATGATAAGCTGCGCTCAACCGCTCAGGGGATAAATCTCCGCCCACTGCCAGCAGGCCGTTCGGCTCCATTAATGCCTCTGCTGGGTGAGGGAAGTCATATGAATCATCATCCAGTTGAATTATTGGCATGGTGTATTACAGCTCCAATTCAGGATGAATTGGATATTGTCGCTGATAAAACTGATAATAGCAGCCTTGTCGAGCCAGTAACTCATTATGCTGTCCTTGTTCAATAATGGCACCTCCATCCATGACATAAATACGGTCCATATGGTCAAGACCGTATAGACGGTGGGTAACAATAATCAATGTCTTATGTTGGCAATGTTGGCGCAGCAGGGACAGAATTTGCTGTTCAGTATCCGCATCAAGCCCTTCCGTTGGTTCATCCAGTAACATGAGTGGCGCTGAGTGCAGTAACGCTCTGGCAATGCCCAGACGGCGTTGTTCACCGCCGGATAACTGACGGCCACCTTCGCCCATCCAGCAGTTCAGCCCTTCATCCGTTTCCAGCAGATGGCTTAAACCTACCTGTTTCAGCACAGTTTTCAGCTCATTATCGGCGGCGTTTGGTTTTGCCAGTAATAAATTTTCACGCAACGTATGGCTGAATACATGAACACGTTGTGGAACAACCGATATCATACTGCGCAGAACCGGTTCGTCATAAACAGTAATAGGATGCTGGTTTAGACAGATAGTACCTGAATCAGCATCCCAGGCACGGGTTAGTAACTGTAGCAACGTAGATTTACCACAACCTGTTTTGCCTAACAGAGCGATATGTTCTCCTGCTTTCAAACAGAGAGAAATATTTTTCAGGACAGGTAATGGCTGGCCGGGGTAAGTAAAACTGAGATTTTTAATGTTAACATTGAGTTGCTCTGAACTTTCCGGCCCTGACGCCGGGAAAGTCACTTCCGGTTTTTGTTGCATCAATTGGGAAACGTGGGTTGCCGAGGTAATGACTTGTCCCAGATGTTGGAATGCAACAGCGACAGGACCCAGGGTTTCAAAAGCAGCAAGCGAGCAGAAGACAAATAGTGCAATCAAGGCACCTGGCTGATTGTTTCCCCCTATACCATTAGCGGCTATCCACAGGATTAATGTGACGGTCATGCCGGTGGCAAAAATCATGATTGCTTGTGATAAGCCGGTCAGATTAGCTTGCTGTTGCTGACGCTTTAGCCAACGTAATTCAACACCCGCCATCGACTCCCGGAATCGTCCAAGAGCGCCGAATACCATCAATTCGGCTTGCCCCTGCAATATCACCGTGAGTTGGGTACGGTATTGACCCCGCAGAATGGTCAAATCGCGGCCGATGGGTTTACCTGCGTGATAAAATACAAATGGCAGCAGGATCAGCAGCGTCAGCATAATACTGCCAAGGGTATAGGCCAATGTGAGATCCAGAAAACCGAGGCTGAAAGTGAGGATGATGATAACGACAATGGCTGCGAATATCGGTGAAATTACCCGCAAATAGAGGTGGTCCAATGTTTCAACATCAGCAACTAGCCGGTTGAGTAATTCACCCTGGCGAAAACGGGCGATTCCTCCCGGTGAAAGTGGCAAAATTTTCTGAAAGGCAAATACCCGCAAATGTGCCAGTACACGAAAAGTTGCATCATGGCTGACCAGTCGTTCAGCATAGCGTCCGGCAGTACGAAGAATAGCGGCGCCACGGACACCTGCGGCTGGTAGCATATAGTTGAATGTATTAAGTCCGGCAAAACCTGCCAGCGCGGTTCCGGCAAGGAACCAACCAGACAGCGTCAGTAAGCCTATGCTGGCGAGTAACGTAACAATCGCCAGAACCATACCTAAACTGATAAGAAACCCATGGCGGCGATAGAGCGCCAGAAAGGGAAGCAATACCCGCATAACTAAAGCTCCTCACTCCGATGAGATAACAGGCGGGCGAATGCTCCCTGAGATTGGCTCAGTGTTTGGTAATCTCCCTGTTCAATGATTAACCCTTTTTCCATAACCCAGATCTGATCATATTCCAGCGTTTCTTCCAATTGATGGGTAACTAACAGGGTCGTCTGATGATGAGATGCCTGATTCAGTGTTTGCATAACTCGTTGTTCGCTATGAGCATCGAGGCTGGCGGCAGGCTCATCCAGTAATAATAATTGGCAAGGTTTCAATAAGGCACGGGCAACAGCGATACGCTGGGCCTGACCAACGGATAGTCGTGCTGCATTATCACCAATAAGGGTATTCAGCCCATCAGGTAAATCATTAACAAATTCGGTGACGTATGCCTGTTCCATAACCTGATGGATTTGTTGTTGATTTGTATCCGGTTGGTTCAGGCGAAGATTATCAAGTAAAATTTGCTCAGGCAGGTGTGGATTTTGCCCAACCCAGCTCAGTTGATCACGCCATTTCTGTGGATCTAACTCACGTAGCTCAGTACCATTGATTTGTATTGAACCACGATAGGGCAGGAACCCTAACAATAAATTCAAGAGCGAGCTTTTACCCGCTCCGCTTTGTCCAACTAATGCTACTCGTTGATTTTTCTCTATAGCAAAATTCAGCGGGCCGGCAAGTAAGTTGCCATCGTGAGCCAGCATTTCCAGATTATTAGCGATTATCGTCAGCGAACTTTGGCTACTTAGCGTTTTATCGCCATTCGCAGGCGCATGTTCACCATCACTGTTTAGCAACGTCACCAATGATTCGGCTGCGCCAACAGCCTGTGCTTTGGCGTGATAATAAGTACCAAGATCACGCAGTGGCTGGAAAAATTCCGGGGCGAGGATTAATACCAGAAAACCAGCAAACAGAGTCACACCCATACCGTAACTGCCAAAATTAAGCTCACCCAGATAGGAGAAACCAAAATAGACGGCAACGACGGCAATAGAAACAGCTGCAAAGAATTCCAGTACCGCTGAAGAGAGGAATGCCATTCTCAGAACTTCCATTGTCTTGCGGCGGAAATCCTCAGTGGATTCGCTGATTTGTTGTACTTCGGCTTTGCCACGATAAAACAGGCGCAACGTTTCCAGCCCGCGCAGACGATCAAGAAAATTACCGCTTAACCGCCCCAACGCGACAAAGTTTCGCCGGTTGGCATCTGCGGCACCTAAACCAACCAGTGCCATAAACAGGGGAATAAGCGGAGCCGTCGCGAACAAAATCAGCCCGGCAGCCCAGTTAACCGGAAATAGAGTGATCAGGATAAGAATAGGGATCATCACTGCGAGATACATCTGTGGCAGATAGCGAGAGTAGTAATCCTGCATATCCTCTATCTGCTCAAGAATAATCGTTGCCCAGCTACCTGCCGGTTTGCCTTTAACCCATACTGGGCCAAGTTGTTCAAGCTTATCCAATACCATCGCGCGGATTTTCTGGCGCACGATTTTGCCACAAATAAAACCGATCCGTTCCCGAATAACACTGATTACTGCTCGCAGAGCGAAGGTTGTCGCCAGCATCCAGAATTTATCCATGATGTGCTCGCGGGGAATGTTATCCATGATTAAAGCTTGCAGGATTGAGGCCAATAGCCAGGCTTGAGTGATGATCAACAATCCACTGATTAAGCCAAATAGCATGGACAGGCGCAGCCAGTGCCGGGCCGGAGCACTTTGCTGCTTCAACCAGCGAACCAATTCATACTGTCTTGTTTTGTCCATAGGAAAAATTCTGATTATCAAAAAGGCTGGACGAGTGTCAGCATCCTGCCGATATGTTACATGCGAAAAGGCGCTACTGAAATAGCGCCTTGAAAGAAAAAGAGTTTATTTCGCTGCCAGCCCATCCAAGAAACGTTCTGCATCAAGGGCTGCCATACAACCTGTACCGGCGGATGTAATTGCCTGGCGGTAGGTATGGTCCATTACGTCACCGGCGGCGAATACACCGGGAATTGAGGTCTGGGTAGCGTTACCTTGTAAACCGGACTGAACTTGGATGTAACCATTATTTAGTTCCAATTGTCCTGCAAAGATAGCGGTGTTAGGAGTATGGCCGATAGCAATGAATGTGCCGGTAACAGCTAATTCTTCTGTTGTACCGCTGTGGGTATCACGCAGACGGACACCCGTAACGCCCATCTCATCACCGAGCACTTCATCCAGAGTACGATTAGTGTGCAGAATGATATTGCCGTTTTTAACTTTATCCATCAGACGACCAATCAGGATTTTTTCTGAACGGAATGTATCACGGCGATGAATCAGGTGAACTTCTGCTGCAATATTTGCCAGATATAAAGCTTCTTCTACTGCGGTATTACCGCCGCCGACCACGGCAACTTTCTGGTTACGATAAAAGAAGCCATCGCAGGTTGCACAGGCTGAAATACCCCGGCCTTTGAACGCCTCTTCGGAAGGCAGACCTAAATAACGTGCAGAAGCGCCTGTTGCGATAATCAGTGCGTCACAGGTATATTCTTGTTCATCACCATAAAGACGGAAAGGACGGTTTTGCAGGTCAACTTTTTGAATATGATCAAAAATGATGTCGGTCTGGAATTTTTCAGCATGTTGATGCATACGTTCCATTAACCCTGGGCCGGTCAGACCTTCAGGATCACCGGGCCAGTTTTCGACTTCAGTGGTTGTAGTCAACTGACCCCCTTTTTCAACTCCGGTAATCAGCACCGGATTTAAATTTGCCCGGGCAGCGTAAACTGCGGCTGTATAGCCTGCCGGACCGGAACCAAGAATAATGAGTTTATGGTGTTTGGCGGTGCTCATGAATACCTCATTTCCATTTATCGCATATCGTATATTGAGCGATTGTAGGAGAAATAGGAGGGTAAAAAAAGCTAAAAGACTCATGTTACTAACGATTTTACCGATAGATATTAACTAGCAACGACTTTAACCTGAGAAAAGTGTTCTTTTAGTACTGTTTGGCTTTCATTTGCTCATTTTTAATCAATGGTAAGCTATCGAAACGATTAACTGAAAATTTGTTCCACAGGTTGTTCTGATTTTTGTTCATTTACTTTGACAATCGGCTGTGCATTTGCGAAAACATCACTGTAAGAGATAATTATCCACCTCGCTAAATTCGTTTCTATAAAAATCGACAAATCGATATGCGGATAATCTTCTCTGTGCAGCACGAAGAAAAATGGCCTGTGAGCTGCTTTACTCTGATAGAGCGAGGCTTTAACTTTAAAAGACATCTTTTCCAGCTCAGACTCAAGAGAGATAGGGGAAAATGTTATGGGTGTAGGAAAATAAAGAGAGATCAAAAGATGATAGATAATAAAAAACGTCCGGGAAAAGATCTTGATCGTATAGATCGTAATATCCTCAATGAATTGCAAAAAGATGGTCGAATTTCTAACGTAGAACTGTCTAAACGGGTAGGATTGTCGCCAACTCCTTGTTTGGAGCGTGTGCGTCGCCTGGAGCGTCAAGGGTTTATTATTGGCTACACCGCATTGTTGAATCCTCATTACCTGGATGCGTCGTTGCTGGTGTTTGTTGAAATCACCCTAAACCGTGGTGCACCAGATGTTTTTGAACAATTCAATGCTGCTGTGCAGAAATTGGAAGAGATTCAGGAATGTCATTTGGTTTCCGGTGATTTCGATTATTTATTGAAAACCCGCGTACCAGATATGTCAGCGTATCGTAAGTTACTGGGCGAAACTTTGTTACGTTTGCCAGGTGTTAACGACACCCGCACATATGTTGTGATGGAAGAAGTGAAGCAGAGTAACCGCTTGGTCATTAAGACTCGCTGAAATCTCGCCCAAAAAAATGTACAGGTGCAAAACTGGAAGAACTTAGGTACACTCCTGTTTATGCATACAGTTTCAACGCTGAGCTATCTCGGCGTTGTTCCGTTAAATCAACAGGAAACCTGGAGAGCCTTTCTTGAGCCAGGAATATACAGAAGATAAAAATATTAGGTTGAAGAGACTGAGTAGTGGGCGCAGGCTGTTAGAAGCTGTGTTGCTTGTCATTGTTATCCTAGCGGCTTATCTGATGGTCGCACTTGTCAGTTTTAACCCTTCTGATCCCAGTTGGTCTCAGACTGCGTGGCATGAGCCGGTCCATAATTTGGGTGGTGGTGTTGGTGCATGGTTGGCCGATACGCTGTTTTCTGCATTCGGTATACTGGCTTATGTCATCCCGCCGCTAATGATACTGGGTTGCTGGACTGCTTTCAGACAACATGATGACAGAGAATATGTCGATTTTTTTGTGCTTGCTTTGCGCGTTATTGGTGCATTGGCAATCGTGTTGACTTCATGTGGATTAGCCGCGCTGAATGTTGACGATCTCCATTACTTTGCTTCTGGCGGCATTATTGGCAGCCTGTTTAGCGGTGCGATGTTGCCCTGGTTTAATGAATTGGGTGCGACGCTGGCCTTACTGTGTGTTTGGGCAATTGGGTTTACGCTATTTACTGGCTGGTCATGGTTGACGATTGCTGAAAAAACTGGGGCAATAATTCTTGGCGCGATAGGATTTATTACCAATCGCAGCCGTCATGAGCAAGAATATACCCCATATGGTGATGAAACGGTTATTGAGCCGGAGAGTGTCGCCTATGGTAAAACAGAACCCGAATATACAGCGGTTGATATTGATCATGATGATGATGTGCTGTTTACAGCACCTTCAGCTGCGGAATTGGCAAAAGCTGAACGGGATGAACCCGGATCAGTGAAAGCAGAAGTTGAAGAAAAACAGCAAGTTAATATCCCAATCATTGGTATGGCTGATATTGATGCTGAACCTGAAATTCAGATCAGTATATCTGATGACGCCGTATGGTCTCAGTCATTAACAGAAGAACATGAAAAAAACAGTGACGAGCCTGTTCGTTACACGTTTGAAATCCCTTCTGAGCATAATTTTAAACTTGAATCTAAACTTGCTGTTAACACGGTTCCAACATTTGAGCCGGTTGGCAACAGGCAGAATAGTCGTGACACTTTCACGCCTGAAACAGATCCAAAAGATATTGCAGTAGCAGCAACTTCGGCAACGGTTATAACAGGCAACTCTCAGGTTAAACGAGGGATCGGGCCAGAGTTGCCCCGTCCTAACCCTGTCCGTCTGCCAACCCGTCGTGAACTGTATGGCATCAAAGTTCCTTCACAGCGTCTTGCAGAACAGCAACAGCGTGAAGAAGAGGCCAGACAACAGATAGATGGCTGTGATGATACTGAGTTTGATAAACAGCAGGAAGAGTTATTGCGCCAGCAGTTTCTTGAACAACAGTGTGAGCGTTACCGTATTCCTACGGATGCCGAAGGAGAGGCACCAACCCAGTCTCAAAGAGTACAGAACCAACCTGAATCGGAGAATTCGTTTTCAGTGGAAGAACGGGTTCAGACTGAGATTGTTGAACAGGCCGTTGCACCGCAACAACCTGAGCGTTATCAAGGGCAGAATGACCCGCAGGAAATTGGGCGTTCTACTCTGGAAAGTTTATCTATCTTGAATAACTTCTCACTAGTTGAAGATTTAGTTGAAAAGGAACGGGCAGAGCCGCTATTTACACCTTCTGTTCAATTGGTACCGGAAAGTCAGTCAGAACAGCCCACAGAAATTGCTTTTATACCCGCGCCGGTACACAATGTTGTGCAGCAACCGCAGCAACCGCAGCAACCGCAGCAACCGCAGCAACCGCAGCAACCGCAGCAAAATAGCCTGTTCCATCCATTTCTGGTTCGTCATGATCAGTCATTACCAAAACCAACGACACCGATGCCTTCGCTTGATCTGTTAGCCAGCCCTCTGGCAGAAGAGGAGCCAGTTGATATGTTTGCCCTTGAGCAAACTTCCCGTTTGATTGAAGCGCGTTTGAATGATTATCGGGTTAAAGCTGATGTGGTTGGTTTTTCGCCAGGCCCGGTGATTACCCGATTTGAATTGGATCTGGCCCCAGGTGTTAAAGCATCACGTATTTCCAACTTATCAAGAGACTTAGCGCGTTCTTTGTCTGCGGTAGCAGTACGTATTGTTGAAGTTATTCCCGGTAAGCCCTATGTCGGTCTGGAGTTGCCGAATAGAAAACGTCAGACAGTGTATTTGCGTGAAGTATTGGATTGCGAAAAATTTCGCGATAATCCATCGCCACTGACAATTGTGCTAGGTAAAGATATTGGTGGTCAGCCGGTTGTCGCTGATTTAGGTAAAATGCCTCACTTGCTGGTGGCGGGTACAACCGGCTCGGGTAAATCTGTTGGTGTTAACGCGATGATCCTCAGCATCCTCTATAAAGCAAAACCAGAGGATGTCCGCTTTATCATGATAGATCCGAAAATGCTGGAATTATCGGTTTATGAAGGCATTCCACATCTGTTGACTGAAGTTGTTACTGATATGAAAGATGCGGCGAATGCGCTGCGCTGGTGTGTTAGTGAAATGGAACGCCGTTATAAACTGATGTCTGCGTTGGGTGTACGTAATCTGGCCGGTTATAACGAAAAGGTTAAACAGGCGGAAGAGATGGGCCGTCCAATTCCTCATCCATTCTGGAAACCTGGGGACAGCATGGATATCACCCATCCTGTGCTGAAAAAAGAGCCGTATATCGTTGTCATGGTAGATGAATTTGCTGACCTGATGATGACAGTTGGCAAAAAAGTAGAAGAACTGATTGCCCGCTTGGCGCAGAAAGCCCGGGCTGCCGGTATTCATTTAGTTCTGGCGACCCAACGTCCATCTGTCGATATTATTACTGGCCTGATTAAAGCGAATATTCCAACCCGTGTCGCCTTTACAGTTTCCAGTAAGATAGATTCTCGTACGATCCTTGATCAGGGTGGTGCTGAATCTCTTTTGGGAATGGGGGACATGCTTTATTTAGCACCAAACTCCTCTATTCCGGTACGTGTTCACGGTGCATTTGTCCGGGATCAGGAAGTTCATGAAGTAGTTAATGACTGGAAAGCCCGTGGTCGTCCTGAGTACGTTGACAGTATCCTCAGTGGTGGTGATGATGCAGAGGGTGGTCTGGGTCTTGATAGCGGCGAAGAGTTGGATGCCCTGTTCGATCAGGCAGTTGAATTCGTGATTGAAAAACGGCGGGTTTCGATTTCTGGTGTACAGCGCCAGTTTCGTATTGGTTATAACCGTGCTGCGCGGATTGTAGAGCAGATGGAAGCACAGCAGATTGTCAGTGCTCCAGGCCATAATGGCAATCGTGAAGTATTGGCACCACCGCCACATGAGCGCGGATAATTAATTTTAAATGCGGACAATTCCGATAACAAATACACTGAGTAATAACGCTGAGTAAAGGTATCTCTTACATGAAGAAGCTAATATTGATGGGTTGTTTGATGGCTGGCATGAGTATCAATTCAGCATGGGCAAATGCCAGTCAGGATTTGCAGGAACGTTTGGGCAAAGTAAATAGTTTTCATGCCAGCTTTACTCAGACAGTAACCAGTGATGATGGTGCAACAATTCAGGAAGGTGAAGGGCAATTGTGGGTTAAACGCCCAAACTTGTTTAACTGGCATATGACATCACCTGATGAAAGTGTTTTGGTATCGGATGGTAAAACGTTGTGGTTCTATAATCCGTTTGTTGAGCAGGTAACGGCCAACTGGCTGAAAGATGCCACCGGCAACACACCGTTTATGCTTATTACCCGTAACGATGTTAAAGATTGGTCTCAATATAAAATCAACCAAAAAGGTAATGATTTTGAGCTGACGCCGAATAATATCAATGGCAATTTGAAACGCTTTTTTATTACTGTAACGACTGATGGCACTATTCAGAAATTTTCGGCTGTTGAGCAAGATGGACAAAAAAGTATCTATCAATTAAAAGGGCAACAAAATACCCATGTGGATGCGGCAAAGTTCAGTTTTACGCTCCCGAAAGGCGTCACGCTGGATGATCAGCGTCAGTGAGGTTTTAAGTGAGCAACCTGTCACTCGATTTTTCACAAAATGAATTTCAGCCACTGGCCGCGCGTATGCGGCCGGTGACATTAGAGCAATATATTGGCCAGCAGCATCTACTGGCTGAAGGTAAACCATTGCCAAGGGCTATTCGGGCGGGGCAACTGCACTCCATGATTTTATGGGGGCCGCCTGGAACGGGGAAAACAACCTTAGCTGAAATTATTGGACATTATGCGCAGGCAGATATTGAGCGAATATCTGCGGTCACTTCCGGTATTAAAGAAATACGTGAATCTATTGAAAAAGCGCGTCAAAACCGGAATGCAGGGCGTAGAACGATTTTATTTGTTGATGAAGTACATCGTTTTAACAAAAGCCAACAGGATGCTTTTCTGCCACATATTGAAGATGGCACGATTACCTTTATTGGTGCTACGACAGAAAACCCCTCTTTTGAGCTGAATTCCGCATTACTCTCACGGGCGCGTGTTTATCTGCTTAAGTCATTGACGATAGAAGAGATTGAGCTGGTGCTGAATCAAGCCATGAAGGATAAAGAGCGTGGATATCATGGTCAGGATATTGTTTTACCGGAAAACACTCGTCACATGGTTGCAGAGCTGGTTTCTGGTGATGCCCGTCGTTCACTGAATCTGCTGGAAATGATGGCGGATATGGCAGAAACCAATGCTCAGGGGCAACGGGTTTTGACCCCGGAGTTATTGAATGAAGTTAGCGGGGAGCGTAGTGCTCGTTTTGATAATAAAGGCGATCGTTATTACGATTTAATTTCAGCATTACATAAATCTGTGCGTGGTTCTGCGCCTGACGCTGCGCTTTACTGGTATGCCCGGATTATTACTGCGGGTGGCGATCCGCTATATGTTGCCCGTCGTTTACTGGCTATTGCTTCGGAAGATGTTGGCAATGCGGATCCTAGGGCAATGCAGGTCGCCATTGCTGCATGGGATTGTTTTACCCGGGTTGGGCCAGCGGAAGGTGAAAGGGCAATTGCTCAGGCGATTGTTTATCTTGCCTGTGCACCGAAAAGCAATGCTGTTTATACCGCGTTTAAAGCAGCATTGGCCGATGCAAGGGAAAAACCTGACTATGATGTTCCTGCACATTTGCGCAATGCACCGACAAAATTGATGAAAGAGATGGGGCTTGGTGAAGAATATCGCTATGCTCATGACGAACCTAACGCCTACGCTGCCGGTGAAGTTTATTTTCCGCCTGAAATGCGGGAAACCCGCTATTATCACCCGGCTAATAGAGGCTTAGAAGGCAAAATAGGCGATAAACTCACCTGGCTTGCTGAACAGGATCAAAATAGCCTGATAAAACGCTATCGCTGATGTTGCTGTTGCGGTAAGGTTGACGGGTAAAAATATCTTATAGCCACATAAACTTGTGGGTCTATTCACATCATCTAACTTAATAACGACAAGCACAGGACAAGCATGCTCGATCCAAACATACTGCGTAATGAGCTAGACGCAGTCGCCGAAAAACTGGCTCGCAGGGGCTATACCCTTAACGTGGATACGCTGCGCAAACAAGAAGAGCGCCGCAAAGTTTTACAAGTTGAAACTGAAACCCTGCAAGCAGAACGTAATTCCCGATCGAAAGCTATTGGTGCGGCAAAAGCCCGTGGTGAAGATATTGATCCATTACGTCAGGAAGTGAACCAGTTAGGTGAGAAGTTGGATACAGCGAAATCCGAACTGGAAAAACTTCAGGCTGAAATCCGCGATTTGGTGTTAAGTATTCCTAACATGCCAGATGATTCTGCACCAATAGGTAAAGATGAGAATGATAATCTGGAAGTGAGTCGCTGGGGTGAACCACGTAAATATGATTTTGAAATCAAAGATCATGTTTCATTAGGTGAACTGGCGAATGGTCTGGATTTTGCCGCTGCCGTTAAGCTTACTGGCTCGCGTTTTGTGGTGATGAAGGGGCAGATTGCCCGTCTGCATCGTGCCTTGGCGCAATTTATGCTGAACCTTCACACCGAGCAGCATGGTTATCTGGAAACTTACGTTCCTTATCTGGTTAACCATGACACCTTATATGGTACGGGACAGTTGCCAAAATTTGGTGAAGATCTTTTCCACACCAAGCCCTTGGAAGAGGAAACAGCAAACCATTACGCACTGATCCCGACGGCTGAAGTGCCGGTAACCAACTTGGTTCGTGGTGAAATTCTGGATGAAAGCGAATTACCACTGAAAATGACAGCGCATACACCTTGCTTCCGTTCAGAAGCGGGTTCTTATGGCCGTGATACCCGTGGCCTGATCCGGATGCACCAGTTTGATAAGGTTGAATTGGTCCAGATTGTTCATCCTGACGAATCAATGAATACGCTTGAAGAGTTAACGAACCATGCAGAGAAAGTATTGCAATTACTGAACCTCCCCTATCGTAAGGTCTTATTGTGTACGGGTGATATGGGCTTTGGTGCATGCAAAACTTACGATCTGGAAGTGTGGTTACCGGCGCAGAACACTTACCGTGAAATCTCTTCCTGTTCTAACATGTGGGATTTCCAGGCTCGCCGTATGCAGGCGCGTTTCCGTGGTAAAGATGATAAGAAGACTCAACTGCTTCATACCCTGAATGGTTCTGGTTTGGCTGTTGGCCGTACTTTGGTTGCTGTTATGGAAAATTATCAGCAGGCAGATGGCCGCATTGAAATTCCAGAAGTATTACGTCCATATATGGGTGGTTTAGAATATATCGGCTGATTATTATTGTGTGAATGAAAAGCGCCAGTTTGGCGCTTTTTTATTGTCAGCCTTAAACCACCTCCTAAGGAGGTATTACCCTAGTACATCAAAATTGTTAAATGCCAAACTTTCAGGATAGGGTAGCGGTCGTGTCAACTCTGATCATGGCACCTTTATTTGAAACCAACGTTCGTTTTTATTTCCAATAAATGATAAGGCAACAATCCAGTGAAAATACGGCTAAAACAACACTTTCATATTCTAATAGGATTAGCAGTAATACTGATCGTAACTCAATTGCTTGATACTTTAACCGGTGGCGCACTAAGCAATTTCGGTATCATTCCCCGATACGCTCAAGGATTAATGGGTATTCCATTATCTCCGTTCTTACATGGTGACTGGGCGCATTTGTTCAGCAATCTTCCCGCATTATTAGTACTGAGTGCGTTACTGATGACACACTCCATTCGTTATTATGTGCTAGCCAGCCTGTTTATTATCTTTGTGGAAGGAACATTAGTCTGGTTATTTGGCCGGACTGCCATTCATATTGGTGCCAGTGGATGGATTTTTGGTTTATGGGGATTACTGCTGGCTAATGCCTTTTTCCTGAGAAGGGCAAAAGATTTCTTCTTTGCGATTCTCGTGTTTGTGTACTACGGTGGGATCGTATTTGGCCTGTTACCGTGGCAAGAAGATATTTCAACGGAAGGACATATTTTTGGCGCGATATCTGGGCTGATTTTCTCTTGGTTATCAAAGAAATGGATAATGACGGGCCATTAGTTTTATGATATTGGGGATAGTAGATTATCCCCATTTCAGATACTCATTAACAGTAAACAGTAAGGAAATAAACTTAGCCTTTATTTTAATAATAAATTACCATTTAAAATAGAATGACAACTTGGGATATTTAGGAATACAATATTGCGACTTTTAATCATATCTCATTTCTGAATTAAGAGCCGTATCCCATATCATTCAACAGAATTCAATTTAACGCTGTTGTACTTATGTGAATCGACCCAATAGGAATATAAACAGGATATATTCAATGCGTAATAAACTCTTTCTTTGGCTGCTTGTTCTGCCATTAGTATTAAGTTGTTATGGTGGCTGGCAATATTACCGAACCAGTGAACTGACTGAAGCCTTTAATAATATCAAATTATTACATACCGAAGCGACGCAACTGTTGAAAACCGATCCCAAAATTACAATGGAAATCAACGGCACTTCTTTTACCGCCAATCAAATCTTTAATAAAACAAATGAGATACTTAGCAGCGAAGAAGCCACATTCAATGAGTTTCAGTCAATTCTGGATCTAGGGACGATTGGCGGTGGTGTATTATCACTGTTGTTAGGTGGAACGGCGATCTTACTGTGTATGCGCAGTGGTATTGTGGCCCGCAAATCCCGTGATGAATTATTGAAGGTATTTGATCGCTGTCGTCGGTTATTACCTTTTATTCTTGTTGGACAGATGACATTGATTGGTCTCAGTATTTTTTCCCTGATCAGTTATGAAATGCTTTGGTTTATCAATAATTTTGAAATGAGAGGTGGTGGGGTAAAAATTGTTGCCATTGCAGGTATGGCAGCATTGGCAATCCTGTGGTGCATTATTAAAGGTATTGCGAAACTCAAACACTGTTTTGCTATGTTTTCCCCTTCAGCTTCTCATTTGATGGGAAAACCCGTGACACCAGAGGAAGCACCCGGCCTATGGCAATGGATCAATGAGTTAGCTGAACAAGTCGGTACAAAACCACCAGACAATATTGTTGTTGGTTTGACGGAATGTTTCTTTGTAACTTCCTATCCTGTCTGCATCAATAATGAACAGGTACTTGAAGGTCGTACCTTATACTTCCCGCTAATCTACGGGGCATTGTTGAGCCGTGAAGAATCCGCAGCGGTGATCGGCCATGAATTAGGGCATTTTACTGGTGAAGATACCACCTACAGTCTCCATTTTTCACCGATCTATGCAGGCATGAGCCGCAGCATTGATGTGATGATCAGTAACGTCAAGGATGGAGAAGATTACTATAGCCGTCTGGTTATGAGTCCTTCCATTTATTTGGGTATTTTCTTCATTCAACAGTTTGATTTTGCGGTTAATCATTGGAGCCGTATCCGTGAATATGCCGCCGATGCTGTGGGTGCCAGATTGAGCAGTACTCAAGCTATTTCTAGCTCTCTACTACGTATTTCTGCGGTGAGCGAGGCCGTTAACAAACAATTGTCAGCGTTGTTTGAAGGTAAATCGAAAGCCGATGATCTGTTGCCTGTCATTATTGATAACCTGCGGGAAAACGGCATTCCTGAGGCGGGTCAGTTCTTGGAAAATGAGTTCACTCACCCAACGGATACCCATCCAACAACCAAATCACGGATTGAAGCACTAGAGCAACCCATAGATCAGGAGTTGCTGGATTATGCTTCGCGTCCGGTTGAAGCAGGACATTACGATAATATTGATGACCTATTTGCCGATGCTAAAGCGCTTTCGGTGGAACTGACGCAAAATCTGTCAGGAGAAATTGACGAGTATTATCAAGAACAGAAGCAAATTTGGGAGGAGCAGGCGGCGGTGTCATCTGAGGCCACCACATTGACCGTATCCAGTAAACGTAATCTTATGTTTATTCTGACCATTACCCTCATGGTTATAGTGGGAAGTGGATTCCTTTTGTCTTTCATTATGGAAGGAACTCATTCAGGGAATATATTGGGAATACTTTTAACCTCCACTGCTATTGCCTTAGTGAACTTACTTTGTTTGTTATTCGCAATTATCATCTATAAACGTTGTAAAAACAGCATGATAATTTTGGAGCCAAAAAAAATCAGTGGCCCTGATTTTCAGACACCTTATCCTCTGCATAATATTATTGATTTCAATTACATGACGTTTGGGTCTTTTTTCTTCAAAGTCAGTGCATTAACACTTGAGTTGGCTGACAATGTTATTTTGCCAGAGATGACGCCTAAAAAGCGATTAGGCGGAGGAAAATTGAAGAAGAAAAAACGCCGTCTCTTTTATAGCTTTGGGGGAACACTGATGGTCAATGGTAAAAAAATATCTGATGAAAAATTCATTGAAATGATCCACAACTATCTTCAAGCTGCTCATGCCCAACATGCTTTGAATCAGCATCAATTTGATTAATGACAACTATCAGCCCGTTTATGATAACGGGCTAGTAATAATGGATATAACCACTGATTTTTGGATGTCGTATAGTTATGTCCATTTCAACAAAGGATCAATTTCGTGTCGGAAAAAGGAGAGCCGATTACCCCAATGACCAGTTTAATATCCTGCTGGAGCATAAAATAATCCAGAGAAGAGGCGATTCTCTGAATTATTTCAACGATGCGGAATTGTTCAAGGTATCTTAACCGAACAGCATTACCTTCTAAGAGATGTTCTTCTACATTTCTATTATTGACTCATTTACTGAAAATCAAATTGCTGGATTTGGTGAAGAATAGATGTATCTTTTAGCTAATTAAAATGGATGATTTCTCTTTACCGATAAAAATGCTGCGGTAAGATGAATAATAGCTAGCCAAAATTAACGGCATTGAGATTAAAAGACCTAAGCCGAAAGGAATTATAGAGGTTATGAATATTATCGTTATAACAATAAGGAATAAGAAACCAGGCAGTAAATTCTTTTTCACTGCTTCTAGACTCATTGATACGGCAGCGCCGAACTTCAAATTATGGAGAACGATTAATGCGGGTGCAAACCAGGTTAAAGCAGCGGCAATGATGCAGAAGATTATCAAAACAACGGCCCCAAGAAATAACGAAGACATGTTTTGGAGCATATCAACTGAAGGCTCACCATATTGGCTGGCTAATAGAATATTTATCATTCCACTACCGCCGACAATAAGCATTGCGATAATGCCAAGGATCATAATACCAAATGACAAAGCACCAATGCCAAGTAGCGTGGCAAAATTTTTCTGGAATCCATTGAACAACAGCCCTAGCTCAAATTTTCCGGTAGTTCTTTGCTTCTCACACAGAACAATAATACCGCCAAGAAATACTGGATTCAGAATCCCGGCAAATATCCCAATGAGAGGAATAAGCTGGAGAACAGACACAATAGTTAAATAAACAATGTTAAGCAGTATCCACATACCCAACTTACTTTTGACGAGACTCCATGCTTGACCAATCCATTTTACCCCATTTTCCCCGCTGAGAGATTGACCACCAGGAATAAATACCTCTTGATTGTCAGATGTTGCTTGGGAATTAAAACTTAGGTTTTTATTATCCATGTATTTTTCCAATTTAGTTGTTGATTTATATTAAATAGCTTTTTCTGTCTGTACTTCAAGAGTTCCAGTCAGCTGGAGAAAGCCGGTAGGTATATTATATTAATTTTATTAATCAACAAGTACTAAATAGGAGTAATAAGTCAAAAATACTGGTGGATTTCTATGCAATGTACAGCTGAATCTTTTTAATTTTATAAAAATATTCCAAAGTAACCTAAATAGCTAAGTTATCTCTATGATATATTGCTGTCTTTTATATAATCTATTTAATGCTTATATTTTAGATAATTTCAGATAATAAAAATATTATTTTTCTGATTTAATTCAAACTCGTTAATTGTGTTGAAATGTTCAAAGTGGACGTAAACTAAATTAGTTGTTTAGTTGATCTCTTAATTGAATGCTCTCTTCATGCTTAAGTTAGTGCTATGCAACCTGCGTATACCGATATAACTTTTTTGTTATTGGAAATGCCTATAATGTAGGACAGAGCATAGCCGGAATATTAATGCCGCAATGAATATACGGTATAAAGGAATAAGGGATTTCAAGGTGGTAAGACTTGTTGTTTCTGCTCACTGAGGCTGGTTTCAGATTCTGGGTGCAGAACAACAGTCTATGAAATGGAAAATTTTTCTCGATCAGGATGGAGTATTATATGAACAAGTTGGACGATTTTTCCTTACCGATAAAAATGCTGCGATATGAGGAGTGATTGCTAACCAAAAATATTGGTATAGCGATTAAAAAACCTAAACCCAAAGTAATGGTGGACATTGTGAAAATTACCCCGATGATATTAAAGAACAAGAAGCCAGGTAATAAATTCTTTTTCACGGCTCCCAGGCTCATCGATACAGCAGTACCGAATTTCAAATTATGGATAATGATTAATGCGGGTGCAAACCAGGTTAACGCGGTAGTAATGAAGGAGAAGATTATCACAGTAAAGGCACCCAGAAGTAATGCAGATAGATTATGTTCGAGCATTTCAGCTGAAAGTTCACCGTGTTGGGTGGCTAACAGGATATGAATCATTGCATTACCACTGATAATAAGCATTGCAATAGCGCTAAGGAGCATGATACCCAATGATAAAATACCAACGCCAAGCAGCGAGGCAAAATTTTTATGAAATCCATTAAATAGCAAGCTTAGTTTGAATTTTCCGGTAGTTCTTTGTTTTTCGCACACGGCAATAATACCGCCAAGAAATACCGGGCGTAAAATGACAGCAAATATCGAAAGAAAAGGAATAAACTGTGGAATGGCTATAATGGTAAGGTAGGTAATACTGAGTAGTATCCACATACCCAATTTGCTTTTGACAAGCTCCCATGCCTGACTAATCCAATTCACGCCTTCTACTCCATGGAGGGACTGACCGCCAGGAATAAATACCTCTTGATTGTCGGGTATAACGTCGGAATTAAAGTTCAAGTTTTGATTATCCATGTACTTTCCCAATTTATCTGTTGGTCTATTTGATCGCTTGTTTCTGACTTCATCTCAAAAGATACAAACTAGCTTGAGAAAGCAGGCAAGCACCATATATTAACTTTAACAATCAACAAGTATAAAACACAAGTCATAAGCTGAAAGTATGGGTAAAAATCCATTTAATATGTTGCTAAGTATTTCTAATTGTATTAAATTGAAAATAATTGTAACAAAGTGTTTCAGAACCATTTAATGTCTGAATTAACTCTATAATATATTTCCGTTTCTCTATGTTATAGTTAAATTATTGTTTATATTTTAGTGAGTTAAAAATCACACAATTATTATTTTGTTGGCTTTAAAAAACCGGTTATGGTGTGTAATGTGAAGAGGTAATTCTGGTTGATACATATTTTCTAAAATCAGAACATTCTTAATTCCGTTGGGCTTTTTTTTTAGAATGAAGATTAATGTTAATAGTAATTAATCAGTGTTTTAACACTAAACAAGGTATTTTTAAGAAGAAAAAATTTCAATTTATAGGCTGTATAAAGATGAAGGGTATAAATGTGAATTTTACTGCACTCATTATATTAGTGATATTATTCACATTTACTTTGAATATCAGACAGTTTGGCTATAAATTACTCTTTTTATCGGAGCGCTAAAATCTTAAGAGGTCTCAGTTTGTCTTTTCTACATCAACGACTCTAAATGGTGATCTTTATTTAGGGTATTTATCCGGCCTTTATTTGGGAACGGATGCTTATGTTCACTGTCAACGTTTAATTGGTAATCCTGCTTGCCATATGCAAGTGTGTTTCTAGCCGATGTTTATATTGAAATACCTAAAGTATTACGTCTATATGTGGGCAGCTTAGAATATATCAGCTGATTATTGTGTTAATAAAAAAGCGCCCGTTTGACGCTTTTCTATTCCTTCATTATTGACTCATTTTCTGAGAATCAAGTTACTGGATTCAGTGAATATTGGGTATGCATTTTAGCTAATCAAAATGGATGGTTTTCTCTTCCGATAAAAATGTTACGGTAAGATGAATAATAACTGACTAAAAATAGCGGCATAGAGATTAAAAGGCCTAAACCTAAGGGAATTGCGGAGATCATGTAAATTATGCCAATAGTCACGAAGAATAGGAAACCTGGTAACAAATTCTTTTTCACGGCTTCCAGGCTCATTGATACAGCAGCACCGAATTTCAAATTATGAATAATGATTAATGCGGGTGCAAACCAGGTCAAAGCGAGGGCAACGATGAAGAAGATGAATATAACAAAGGTACTGAGAAATAGCGTAGATAGGCTATGTTGGAGCATTTCGGCTGAAATGTCCCCTTGTTGGCTGGATAATAAGATATGAATCATTGTGCTGCCGCCGACGATGAGTGCTGCGATTATGCCAAGTATTATAATACCAACTGATAAAGCACCAACGCAAAGCAGTGATGTAAAATTTTTCTGAAATCCATTGAATAACAGCCCTAGCTCAAATTGTCCGGTAGTTCTCTGTTTTTCACACACAGCAATAATACCACCAATAAATATTGGGCCTAAAGCTCCAGCGAACAATCCAAGAAGAGGAATAATCTGGAGACCCATTATAATAACCAGATAGATAATATTAAGCAGTACCCACATGCCTAATTTGTCTTTGACGAGACTCCATGCCTGACTAATCCAGGTTATCCCATTTCCGCTACTAACGGACAGGCCACCAGGAATAAATACTTCTTTATTGTCAGGTATAGTATTGGGATTAGAATTTAGATCTTGATTATTCATGAACTTTTCCAGTTTATCTGTTAGTTAACAATATGCTAAATAGTCTTTTCCTGTCTTCATTTGAGAAGATATCACTATTTGAGAAATCTGATGTACATATTATATTAAATTCGTTAATCGACAAGTGATAATTATAATGAACAAGCCAGAAATGCTGGTCAATTTAAGTTCAATGTGTTGCTGTGTGTTTCTAATTGTATCAAATTGCAAATAATTGTAACAAAGTGTTTCAATGTATTTTAATGGCTGAGTTTAATTGAAATATATCCCTGAAATCATAAATTTTAATTCTATTTTGGATTTTTTTATGTAGAATGAAATCTCGTATCAATAATGAGTCGTTGGTATTTTAACACTAAGAAGGAGTGTATATGTCAGACTTAATCTATTTAACCTTGAAGGGTCAAAAGCAGGGGTTGATATCGGCAGGTTGTTCGTCTATAGATTCAATAGGAAATAAAGGTCAATTGGGTCATATAGACCAGATACTCGTATAAATAACTCTTCATAATTCTGCTACACATGGACTTTCTCAACCCATTGTTATACATAGAATTATAAGTGGTATAAGATGTAGCACTATTTTGGAAACTTATTTATAGTCTTTCTCACTCTCTAACCAGAGAGCAGAATGTCAATCATCATCCTATAACATTTAAAAAACCTATTGATAAGTCATCACCGCTTTTGGGGGTGGCGATTTCAGATAATGAAATATTAGATGCGTTCTTTGATGTTTGTAGAACGAATCACTCCGGGATTCAGGAGTTGTATTACACTATAAAAGTGATTGGGGCGACGATAACTGATTTAGCTGTTTATCATCCTCATTCGATAACGCATGCAGGTTCACAGCCGCAAGAAACGATCTCTTTGCGATATAAGAGTATCACATGGACTCATCATATAGCAGGGACTAGTGCTTATAGTATTTGGGATGATCGCATTTATTAATTTATTTGCAGGTAATATAGTTTTATTTTACCTGCAAAAATTATCTATTTTTCCTATAAAATCTCTTATGTGTAACCCAATATGGAATACAGCAAAGTAGGGCAAGGATTAAGGATGCAAATTACAATGGATCATTAATATCTATATTGATAATTGTAACGCGGTAAAAATTAAAAACGTACATATGGAATGTTATATAGACAAGTACAACTAATCCCAGCGGAAAAATTGCAGTAATAATTATTGGCTTATAGAAGCCACTTTAAAAAAATACAAAGGAATCATCATAATCAAAGAAAATAAAATGTAGAGATAGATCATTGCTTATATCCTTAGTATAGCTGATTGTTGATCATTAATTTATTAATTTATAAAATCACCATTTGTTTTTTCTATAATGTCTGCCATGTGCGATTATGCAGGTAATGGTACACAACCAAGATAGTACAAAAGGACTGTAAAACATGAAGTCATTATCTGATATGGACACACCCAAAAATGGAATCCGACTAGTATAGAAAACATGTATATGGAAAAGATTAGATGCTGCCATAAGCAATACAGCTAAAAAATTAATGTAGACATCATCAGGGGTTAAGAGTTTTTTAAAAGCAATGTATAGAGGATAAAATGCAAGTAAAGAAAAAATAATGTATAAATAATCTACCATTCTATCCTTCCTTCAATACGATCTATATTGCCCATAAACGGTATTCAGGTCACCTGTGATTTCTAAAGCTATCTCTTTATAATTCATCGTTTCTATCCCTTGTCGCTTTAAACCAACAAGCAGGTCAGCATTTATATACCGATATAATCTTTGACTATCTGGTTCGAGTTTATAGCCAAGAAACCCATTAATAGACATACCAACATCAACTGATGTATACACCACATCCGCATCACGCTTATCCATCCCAAAAGCTTTTTCTCCAACCCCTTCATAGACAAATTTAACCGGTCCAGTATAGCTCTCACGATAAAGGATATAATGTCCACTTTCAATAATGTTATTAAAGCCATGAGCCATCAATAATGCTCCAGGCACTGCTCCAATACCGGTATCAATAGCAATAAATCCACCAATGAATTGTATAGTTCCAGACACAAATCCAATCCATGCAATAGTTAAATTGACTACTTCATCTTTCCTGCTTTTAGTATTCTCATCTGGCGCTTTTTTCTTTACAACGATAACTTGCCTTACTCTCTTTTGAGAAAGCATGGCATCCTGTTTTTCTAACGATCGCATCTCTTCATCTAATGACGCTATTGCCTCAGAGATCGAAAGCTCCCCGGTATTTATCTTTGCGGTGATATCTTCAGAATAAGCAATAACTTCATGAATAAAATGGTCTTTAGCCAAGCTCCATTTCATATATTTGTTGGCAACTCTATCCATGAGCACCATCAACTCATTTTGTTTATCCATCTGAATTTTCAGAAGTTTCCTTTCTTTATTGGTACTATTATCAAAGTACCCTCTGGCCCAAGGGTTTCTTTCGTAGAATTCATCTAAAGTATCCATAACAGACAACCTGTTTCTTTGAAGCTTAAATTAATATAGTGCGATGTGCTAAAAATATACAATATAAATCATAAGTCAATATTTATTTTTGCCTATTAAGGATATTTTCTTAAGCGTGTTTTAGACGCAGGAGTGTTAGTATATTAATAACAATAGCAGTTCTTTGGTTATTTCCTGAATGCATTTTTGTCTTTCGAAGAAATTATGCTTGAATTGATAGATGTTTCTTTTTTATTTTAATCTTGAAAACCGGACTAATCCGATTTTCAGTTTTACTGTACTTCACATTTCATTTCAGGAATGGGGGTAAGAAATTCAATACACAGCTTTATGCCCATAACTTTCCAAAATACCTTTAACTCTGTCCATTACCTCTTTGGCAGGAGGTTTAACACCTTCCAGCTTATATTCCTCACCCAGGGTAATCCATTTATGCTTACCCAGTTCGTGATAAGGCAGAAGCTCAATTTTCTCAATATTTTTCATATTTCTGGTAAATTCACCCAGCATATGAGCGGATTCATCATCATCAGACCAACTTGGAACAACAACATAACGAATCCAGGTTTTTTGATTACGTTTAGCCAGATAGTGGGCAAACTCCAAAGTGCGGTGATTTGAAACCCCAACCAGCTGTTGGTGGATTTCATCATTGATCTGTTTCAAATCAAGCATAACAAGATCAGTCGCGTCCATCAGTTCATCAATAATCGGATCATAGCGGCGGACAAATCCATTGGTATCAAGACAGGTATGAATACCTTCGGCATGGCAGGCTCTAAACCAGTCACGTACAAATTCAGCTTGAAGAATGGCTTCACCACCCGAGGCGGTAACGCCGCCGCCAGAGGCGTTCATAAAATGACGATAGGTTGTTGCCTCTTTCATCAACTCTTCGACAGTGACTGCTTTACCACCGTGGGTATCCCATGTATCGCGATTATGGCAATAGAGGCAACGCATCAGACAGCCCTGAAAAAAGACGATAAACCGGATGCCTGGGCCATCAACAGTGCCACAGGATTCGGAAGAGTGGATACGGCCAAGTACGGACATAACAGGATTGCTCCAAAACTGACGGGATAAATGAATAAAGGCCCCAGCATTCAGGGCCTTTTGGCAACACATGATTACATAGATTGCGTGAAAGTACGGGTGATCACATCCCGCTGCTGTTCTTTTGTTAATGAGTTGAAACGCACAGCATAACCCGATACCCGGATGGTTAATTGAGGATATTTTTCAGGGTCTTCCATTGCATCCAGCAACATGTCTCGGTTCATTACGTTGACGTTCAGATGTTGACCACCTTCAATTGCTGCTTCGTGGTGGAAATAGCCATCCATCAAACCTGCCAGGTTAGTTTTACGCGCTTCATCATCTTTACCTAACGCATTCGGCACGATAGAGAAAGTATAAGAGATACCATCTTTTGCATAGGCGAATGGCAGTTTAGCAACAGAGGTCAGAGAAGCGACGGCCCCTTTCTGATCACGGCCGTGCATTGGGTTAGCGCCCGGCCCAAATGGGGCGCCAGCGCGACGTCCATCAGGCGTGTTGCCGGTTTTCTTACCATATACCACGTTAGAAGTGATGGTCAGAACGGATTGTGTCGGTACCGAGTTACGATAAGTATTCAGTTTCTGGATTTTTTTCATGAAACGTTCAACCAGATCACAGGCGATATCATCAACGCGGGGATCGTTGTTACCGAATTGTGGGTATTCACCTTCAATGTTGAAATCAATAGCTAAACCCTCTTCGTCGCGGATTGGAGAGACTTTGGCATATTTGATTGCAGACAACGAGTCAGCAGCGACAGACAGACCGGCGATACCACAGGCCATAGTACGGTAAACATCACGATCATGCAGCGCCATCAGCGCCGCTTCATAGCTGTATTTATCATGCATATAGTGGATGATATTCAGTGCGGTAACATACTGTTTTGCCAGCCAATCCATAAAATGATCCATACGGGCCATTACTTTGTTATAGTCCAGCACGTCATCTTTCATTGGCGCTTCTTTCGGGCCAACCTGTATTTTCAGATTTTCATCCACGCCGCCGTTGATTGCGTACAGCATGGTTTTCGCCAGGTTTGCGCGGGCACCGAAGAATTGCATTTGTTTACCCACAATCATCGGGCTGACACAACAGGCGATAGCGTAGTCATCGTTATTGAAATCAGGACGCATCAGATCATCGTTCTCATACTGTAAAGATGAGGTGTCGATGGAAACTTTTGTGGCGAACTTTTTGAAACTTACAGGCAGTTTTTCAGACCACAGGATAGTCATGTTGGGTTCGGGTGATGGGCCCATGGTGTATAGGGTGTTCAGGAAACGGAAACTATTTTTCGTCACCAGAGGACGACCATCCACCCCCATGCCGGCCAGAGATTCTGTTGCCCAGATTGGGTCACCGGAAAACAGTTCATCATATTCAGGGGTACGCAGGAAACGAACCATGCGCAGTTTCATGACCAAATGGTCGATCAATTCCTGAGCTTCGATTTCTGTCAGTTTCCCGGTTTTCAGGTCGCGTTCGATGTAGATATCCAGGAAACTGGACACGCGCCCGAAGGACATCGCAGCACCATTCTGAGATTTAACCGCCGCCAGATAAGCGAAGTAAGTCCACTGTACCGCTTCTTTCGCGTTAGTTGCGGGACCAGAAATATCATAGCCATATTTCGCGGCCATCTCTTTAATCTGACTCAGAGCACGATGCTGTTCGGCAATCTCTTCGCGTAACTGAATGGTCATCGCCAGATCCTCGCCGTTTTCCAGTTTTTCCTGCAACGAATTGAATTGGGCGAATTTATCATCACGCAGATAGTCGATACCGTATACCGCAACCCGGCGATAGTCACCAATGATACGACCACGGCCATAGGCATCGGGCAGACCTGTCAGCACACCGGATTTCCGGCATTTTAGAATATCTGGCGTGTAAACATCGAATACACCCTGGTTATGTGTCTTGCGATATTCAGTGAAAATCTGTTTCAGTTTAGGATCGAGTTCACGACCATAAACTTTACATGATCCTTCCACCATTTTGATGCCGCCAAATGGGATCAGGGCGCGTTTCAGTGGGGCTTCAGTTTGCAGGCCAACGATAGTTTCCAGATCTTTTTCGATGTAACCCGCATCATGGGAGGTAATGGTAGCAGCAACATCAGTATCAAAATCAACCGGCGCGTGAGTCCGGTTTTCGATTTTGATACCTTCCATGACTTTTTCCCACAGAGCATCAGTTGCTTTGGTCGAACCTGCCAGGAAAGATTCATCACCCTTATAGGGGGTATAGTTTTTTTGGATGAAGTCGCGAACGTTAACTTCGTTCTGCCAGTCACCCTGATGAAAACCTTGCCATGCTACAGAGAATTTTCCATTTAATTCAGTCATGATACTTCTGCCTTTTAATAATCGAACTTTTGAGAAACCCAGCGAGGGAGCTAATTAATGTTTTTGCTCGCTACGCAGATAAATTAACCAGTAAGTTAAACTCACCAAAATTGCGCCACCGATAATGTTACCGATAGTGACCGGAATTAAATTGTCAGTAATAAAGTGTGAAATGGTGAGTTGAGAAAATTGTTCAGGTGTTGCTCCCACATTGATCCAGAATTCAGTTGGGGCGAAATTCTTAATAACAATACCAAGCGGAATTAAAAACATGTTAGCGATACTGTGCTCAAAACCGCTGGCAACAAACATGCTTACAGGCAAAATCATGACAAATATTTTGTCCATTAAACTCCGTCCGGCATAACTCATCCAAACGGCGAGGCAGACCATCAGATTGGCAAGAATGCCTAAAAACAGAGCTTCAATAAATGTGTGGTGTATTTTATGATCGGCCGTTTGCAGTACGTTCAGACCCCATAATCCGTTTGCAACATTATATTGACCGGCAAACCATATCACCGCGACGAAAAATAGTGCGCCCATCAGATTACCCAAATAAACGTTAATCCAGTTTTTGAACATTTGGTTCCAGGTTATCCGCCCGGTTGCTTTAGAAATAATCGTGAGCACCGTGGAAGTAAATAAGTCTGCCCCACAAACGACAACTAACATTAATCCGAGAGAGAAACAGATTCCGCCAACTAATTTTGCAAGCCCATAAGGGACAGAGGCGGTTCCTGTGGTGGCGGTAATATAAAAGACAAATGCAATAGAAATAAAAATTCCGGCAGTGATGGCTGATATAGAGGTTATTGCAGGATGCTTGGTGGTTTTATAAACACCCATATCATCGGCGATTTGTGTCATTACAGCAGGTGGCAATAAGTCAAAAGGGCTGTCAGCTCGCATACTAACATTCTCTTTATTATTCATTAGTTATTGTACGTAGTGATAGTAACAAAGGCTTGTGGAGGTAAATTTGATATAGATCATGATCCTCAGAGAGTAAACACTGTTTTGATGGGGTTGAATGGATAAAATACTAATTAATTTATTGAGTTACGTGAATTAAATTTTTTTTAAATTTTATTGTATTTTTTTATTTACTTATTGAAAGGCAATTCAATAAGTAAAATTACAGGTTAATTTGTTGTTTATTTGTTGTTTTAAATAAACTTAATTTAACCTGAATTTTACTTTTAATAATAAATTATCCTGTCAGCCAAATTGAATATTATTTGGCATTCCAGAAATGATATTTTGCTTTTTGCAGCTTCTCATAAGCGGCTAATAAAGCTTGATGAGCAGACAGTGATTTTAAATCTGAATCAATTGACCACAGACCATAAAAACACGTTTCACCCGCAACAGCCGCTGACGCTGCTTCAATAGCATTCTGTCCGTACATTTTTATGAATGCCGGGTAATATTGCGTAGGATCTTTATCCGCTTCCAAAGCAAGTAAAAGCAATGTTTGCAGACAGCGATAATAGTTAGCCCGTTCAGCTGTAAAGATTGAGGCGTTAAAATCTTGAGTCCACTCTACCCAAATCAGTGCTTGGTCCAGATCACCACCCGCCAGCGCCAACATGGATTTCAGTTCACCAATACGTAAATTGCTCCAGCCATTGTCTTTACCAACAGCAATGCCAAGCAGTTCACGAACACGGGTAAAATCGTCCAGACCTTCTTCATCTAATTGTTCAAGCAGTGCCAGATATTCTTCCGGTTGCCATTGACTATCCGGTAGCGTGAATAAAGTTTCCCGCAGATGAATCCCCATGGTGTTATTGGCAATATGCAAATCTTCCACGGGATAAATATCAGACATACCCGGTACCAGAATACGGCAGGCATAAACACTAAGGTGCTCGTAGTCAGCAATATAAACTTCCGCATCCAGTTGTTTGAAGATAGCCATCAAGGTGGCAAATTCTTCTTCTGTGGTGCCGCTAAAATTCCAGTCAGCGAATGCATAATCAGCATTTTGCTTGAATAGATCCCAACTGATTAATCCGCTCGAATCAATAAAGTGGGTTTCCAGATTGGTATGTTCCGCAACTTCTTCATTATCGAAAGTGGGGGCATTGAACACATCCAGATCTTTCAGACTACGACCCTGTAGCAGTTCGGTAACGGTACGTTCCAGTGCCACACCAAATTCAGGATGAGCACCAAAAGAGGCAAAACAGGTACCATTGTTGGGATTAAACAGAACCACGCAAATGACGGGGAATTGCCCACCGAGAGAAGCGTCGTAACAATAGAGCGGGAAGTTTTCATCCTGTAATTTGTTAACCGCTTCAACAACCCCAGGATAACGATTCATCACTTCCTGGGGAATTTCTGGCAGGCTGATGCCTTCTGCGATAATCTGGTTTTTTACATAGCGTTCAAAAACTTCTGATAACCCCTGAACTCGGGCTTCATTAACTGTGTTGCCTGCTGACATACCATTGGAAACATAAAGATTGCCAATAATATTCATTGGAATATAGACAGTATGGCTATCAGATTGACGGGTAAACGGCAGTGAGCAGATTCCGCGCGCTGCATTACCTGATTGCAAATCAACTAACTGACTTGCACATAAATCATTCTCAGGATCGTAAAACTGACGTAACCGGGTATCCAGAATGCCTTCCGGCAGGGAATCATCTTCCGGTAAAGCAAACCATTTCTCATTGGGATAATGGACAAAATCGCCATTGGCGATAGCCTGTCCTAAATAGAAATCAGCAAAAAAATAGTTGGTTGACAGACGTTCAAAATATTCTCCTAAAGCAGAAGCTAAAGCGGCTTTTTTACTTGCGCCTTTACCATTGGTAAAACATAAAGGGCAATCATGGTCACGGATATGCACTGACCAGACATGAGGAACCGGATTCAGCCAGGAGGCTTCTTCGATATTGAAACCAAGATGTTGCAGTTTTTGCTGAAAGCTATTGATCGAATCTTCCAGTGCGGCGTCTTTGCCGGGAATGAAGGTTTGCGTCATGATATTCACTTATGAGAGCTCATTACAAGACGCTCATCATACGAGTTTTTTTTCAGTAGCTAAAGTCTGGTATGCATCGCAGATTTACTGATATCATCATTCATAATCAAATGGGATATTTTTTATTAAGGAAAGCAGTATGAAAAAGATGAAACACACAGCTTTAGCTAGTTTATTGGCATTAATCAGCGGTTCTGCTGTTGCTTTGCCAAATATTACGCTTTTAGCAACAGGAGGAACGATTGCAGGTGGGGGCAAATCTGCAACAGAATCCAATTATGTTGCTGGAAAAGTGGGTATTGATGTATTAGTCAATGCTGTTCCTGGCATCAAAGATATCGCCAACCTGAAAGGTGAACAGGTGTTTAGTATTGGTTCACAAGATATGAATGATCAGGTGTGGCTGACACTGGCGAAAAAAATCAACGCAGATTGTGATAAGACCGATGGTTTTGTTATCACACACGGTACAGACACGATGGAAGAAACGGCTTACTTCCTCGATCTGACGACCCAATGCCAGAAACCGATTGTTATGGTTGGCGCAATGCGCCCATCTACGGCGCTTGGTGCTGATGGTCCATTAAATCTGTATAACGCTGTGGTGGTGGCGGGTGATAAAGAATCAGCCAACCGTGGTGTGCTGATGGCAATGAATGATGCGGTTATCAGCGGAAGTACCGTGGTGAAAATGAGTACGACTGAAGTTCAGGCGTTCCAGCCAATGAATGCGGGTGCTGAAGGTTTTATTCATAATGGCAAAGTCAATTATTACGCTGAAGCAAAGCCGAGAGCGGACAAGGCTATTTTCGATATCAGTAAATTGGATAAGTTGCCAAAAGTTGGGATCGTTTATAACTATGCGAATGCTTCTGATCTGCCAGCGAAAGCATTACTGAGTGATGGCTATCAAGGGATTGTCAGCGCAGGGGTGGGTAACGGTAATATGTACAAAACGATTTTCGATACCTTGGCTAAAGCGGCTAAAGATGGGGTTGTGGTCGTGAGAGCAAGCCGTGTACCGGTGGGTTACGTGACTCAGAATGCGGAAGTGGATGATAGCAAATATGGTTTTGTCGCGTCTGAACGCCTGAATCCGCAAAAGGCCAGAGTGCTTTTGCAATTAGCCCTGACTAAAACTCATGATCCGGTAAAAATTCACGAGATGTTTGTTAAATATTGAGTTAGCGTTCCCTGATTGTTTGGGGCGATAAAAAGTTAAGTGTGGGCGCTGTAAAATACAGCGCCTTGGATGTGCTGTTTTTCCCGCCAAATTATCATTACGTCATCAATACACGTTATTTTTCGTTTATCTTTGTTCCGCCATCCAATAACCATTGCAGCAATGAAAGGGGAATGATACAACCGATATATCAGATTCTTATTGTTATTATTATCATTTCGTCAGATGGAGTGAAGTAAATGAGTCAGGTATATAATTTCAGTGCAGGCCCAGCCATGTTACCAGTTGAAGTATTGCGCAGAGCAGAACAAGAACTTTGTAATTGGCATGGTATCGGGACTTCGATTATGGAAATCAGTCACCGCAGTAAAGAATTTATTACTGTAGCAAAGGAAGCAGAACATGATCTGCGGGATTTATTATCAGTGCCTGAAAATTATAAGGTGTTGTTTTGTCATGGTGGTGCCCGCGGTCAATTTGCTGCTATCCCAATGAACCTGCTGGGTGACAATGTTAAAGCTGATTATATTGATGGCGGTTACTGGGCGGAATGTGCAGTCAAAGAAGCAAAAAAATATTGCACGCCCAATGTGATTAATATCAAAACCGAAATTAATGGTTTTAAAGGCGTTAAGCCAATGAGTGAATGGTCATTAAGCAATGATGCGGCTTATGTCCATTATTGCCCGAATGAAACCATTGATGGTATCGCCATTCATGAAGATCCAGATTTTAATGATAATAAAGTTATTATTGCGGATTACTCTTCCTCTATTCTTTCCGGGCCGTTGGATGTCAGCCATTATGGTATGATTTATGCAGGAGCGCAGAAAAATATTGGTCCGGCGGGGCTCACACTGGTTATTGTTCGTGAAGATCTATTAGGTAAAGTTCGTAAAGAAACACCGTCTATTTTTGACTATACCGTTCTGGCGGAATATGACTCCATGTTCAACACACCGCCAACTTTTGCCTGGTATCTTTCTGGCTTGGTTTTCAAGTGGTTAAAAGAGCAAGGTGGGGTACAAGAGATGGCAAAACGTAACCAGGCTAAAGCCGGGCTGCTTTATAGTGCCATTGATAATAGCGACTTCTATCGTAACCAGATTGCCTCTAAAAATCGTTCCTTGATGAATATACCGTTTCAGATGGTGGATGCTTCACTGGATAGCAAATTTCTGGCAGAAGCGGAGGCACAAGGATTGCAGGCACTGAAAGGACACCGTGTTTCCGGTGGTATGCGTGCTTCTATTTATAATGCTATGCCAATAGGCGGCGTTCAGGCTTTGGTTGATTTTATGGCTGATTTTGAGCGCCGTAACGGCTAACTTGCCAACCATGACCGGGAACAAATGTTCCCGGAATATTCAGGGTTAAGGAAATATTTCCTCAAACGTAAAGATAACTCACTTATACTTAAAAATAATTTAATTGAGAATCGGAGATCCTGTTATTTATGCAATCCCTGACGCTACAACCTATTTTCTCCATTAATGGAACTATTAACCTGCCAGGATCAAAAAGCGTTTCCAACCGTGCACTATTACTGGCGGCTTTCGCCAAAGGTACAACTTGCCTGACTAACTTGCTGGACAGTGATGATATCCGCCATATGCTCAATGCCTTGACGGCATTGGGGGTCAACTATCGTCTGTCTGATGATCGTACCTGTTGTGAAGTTGATGGTATGGGTGGGGTGATTACCGGCAAAGGGCCGGTGGAACTGTTCCTTGGCAATGCCGGTACGGCAATGCGTCCATTAGCTGCTGCTTTATGCCTTGGCAAAAATGATGTCATTCTCACTGGCGAACCTCGGATGAAAGAGCGCCCGATTGGTCATCTTGTGGATGCTTTGCGTCAGGGGGGCGCAGAAATTGAGTATCTGGAGCAGGAAAATTATCCACCGTTACACATTAAAGGCGGCTTTGTTGGTGGTAAAGTGACCGTGGATGGCCGTGTTTCCAGCCAGTTTCTAACCGCGTTGCTAATGACTGCACCATTAGCAGAAAATGATTCTGAAATTCATATTCAGGGTGAATTGGTTTCCAAACCTTATATTGATATCACTCTGGCACTAATGAAAAGTTTCGGAATTACCGTAAGTCACGATCAATATCAGATTTTCCATATTAAAGGCCGGCAGAAATACCACTCTCCCGGCCACTATCTGGTTGAAGGTGATGCGTCTTCTGCCTCCTACTTTCTGGCGGCGGCGGCAATCAAAGGTGGCAGCGTGCGTGTGACTGGAATGGGTAAAAACAGCCTTCAGGGGGATACCAAATTTGCCAATGTCCTGGAAAAAATGGGCGCGAAAATTCGCTGGGGTGATGACTTCGTTGAATGTGAACGTGGTACCCTGATTGGCATTGATATGGATATGAATGCGATCCCTGATGCTGCGATGACAATCGCGACAACTGCGCTGTTTGCGGAAGGGGAGACAGTTATTCGCAATATATACAATTGGCGGGTAAAAGAGACAGATCGGATCCATGCAATGGCAACTGAATTGCGTAAAGTGGGTGCGGAGGTGGAAGAAGGGGAAGATTACATCCGGATTACACCACCACAAAGATTATTACCGGCTGAAATTGGCACCTATAATGATCACCGAATGGCAATGTGCTTCTCGCTGGTGGCCCTGTCTGATACACCGGTTACTATCCTTGATCCAGGTTGTACAGCAAAAACCTTCCCGGATTATTTCAATCAATTGGAAAGATTAAGCCAGCGGAAGTCATAACTGGCGACGATTATGACTCAATAAAGCGTATTTCTTTGATCAAAACCTACTTACCGTAGAATCCGCTTATTACGCTTCCCCTTTGAGGGCGTATAATAAACTACAGATATTGATGGTTTTATTGAGTAAATATTCAGCATCCGGCGAAGAATGAATTCGCCATGCGAAAGGAGAGCAATAATGGTGGCGATAGCCCCTGTAGTAACTGTTGATGGGCCAAGTGGCGCGGGTAAAGGCACTTTATGTCAGGCACTGGCGGAAGCTTTAGGCTGGCAATTGCTTGATTCAGGTGCTATTTATCGAGTATTGGTACTGGCGGCGATTCATCATCAGGTGGATATCCGGTCCGAAGACGCGTTAGTTCCTTTGGCGGCTAATCTTGATGTCCGTTTTGTCCCGAAAAAAGGGGCGCTAAGTGTGATACTTGAGGGTGAAGATGTCAGCAATGAAATCCGTACCGAAACGGTGGGAAATACCGCTTCACAGGCAGCCGCTTTCCCTCGGGTGCGTGAAGCATTGTTACGGCGTCAGCGTGCTTTTCGCATTGCTCCGGGTTTGATTGCTGATGGTCGGGATATGGGAACGGTGGTGTTTTCTGATGCACCGGTGAAAATATTCCTTGATGCCAGCGCAGAAGAACGAGCGCGCAGACGTATGCTACAGTTGCAGGAAAAGGGCTTTAGTGTTAACTTTGAACGTCTTTTATCCGAGATACAGGAACGCGATTATCGCGACCGTAACCGGACAGTTGCACCGTTAGCGCCCGCTGAAGACGCATTAATATTGGACTCAACCAGTATGTCTATCGAAGAAGTTATCGATAAGGCGCTAAATTATGTGAAAAAAACGCTTTCATTACCTAAGCAATTTTAAGTTTTTAGCTTATAATTGATGGTGATGTACTGAAAATTAGGTACGTGGGTTAATAAAGTTTTCCCACAAACCAAACAACCTTGTCACAGGGAATAGTGACAGGGCATGTAAAACAACCCCATTCGGCGGGAAGCTAAATGGACGTTAAATTGAAATCTTGAAGATCATTAACATGACAGAATCTTTTGCTCAACTCTTTGAAGAATCCCTGCTATCTATTGAAACTCGTCCAGGTGCTATCGTTCGCGGCATCGTTGTTGCTATCGATAAAGACGTTGTATTAGTTGATGCAGGTCTGAAATCAGAATCTGCTATTCCTGTAGAACAGTTCAAAAATGCTCAGGGTGAGCTGGAAATCCAGGTCGGTGATGAAATTGATGTTGCGCTAGACGCTGTTGAAGATGGTTTCGGTGAAACTGTTCTGTCCCGTGAGAAAGCAAAACGCCATGAAGCATGGCTGATGCTGGAAAAAGCTTACGAAGAAGCAGAAACTGTTACTGGCATCATCAACGGCAAAGTGAAGGGCGGCTTTACTGTCGAACTGAACGGTATTCGTGCATTCCTGCCTGGTTCTCTGGTTGATGTTCGCCCAGTTCGTGACACGACTCACCTGGAAGGCAAAGAGCTTGAGTTTAAAGTCATCAAGCTGGATCAGAAACGCAACAACGTAGTTGTTTCTCGTCGTGCTGTTATCGAATCTGAAAACAGCGCAGAACGTGATCAACTGTTGGAAAACCTGCAAGAAGGTATGGAAGTTAAAGGTATCGTTAAGAACCTGACTGACTACGGTGCCTTTGTTGATCTGGGCGGCGTTGATGGCTTGCTGCACATTACTGATATGGCTTGGAAACGTGTTAAACATCCAAGTGAAATCGTCAATGTGGGCGATGAAATCGCAGTTAAAGTACTGAAATTCGACCGTGAACGTACTCGTGTATCTCTGGGCCTGAAACAACTGGGCGAAGATCCATGGGTGGCAATTGCTAAACGTTACCCAGAAGGGACTAAACTGACGGGTCGCGTGACTAACCTGACTGATTACGGCTGCTTCGTAGAAATCGAAGAAGGCGTTGAAGGTCTGGTACACGTTTCAGAAATGGACTGGACTAACAAAAACATCCACCCATCCAAAGTTGTTAATGTTGGTGACGTTGTGGAAGTTATGGTTCTGGATATCGACGAAGAACGCCGTCGTATCTCCTTGGGTCTGAAACAGTGTAAAGCTAACCCATGGCAGCTGTTTGCTGAAACTCACAACAAAAATGACCGTGTTGAAGGTAAAATCAAGTCTATCACTGACTTCGGTATCTTCATTGGTCTGGATGGCGGCATCGACGGCCTGGTTCACCTGTCTGACATCTCCTGGAACGTTACCGGTGAAGAAGCAGTTCGTGAATACAAAAAAGGCGACGAAATTGCCGCTGTTGTGCTGCAAGTTGACGCAGAGCGTGAGCGTATCTCCTTGGGCATCAAGCAACTGGCAGAAGATCCATTCAATAACTACCTGTCTGTAAACAAGAAAGGTGTTATTGTTACTGGTAAAGTCACCGCAGTTGATGCTAAAGGCGCTACAGTAGAACTGGCTGACGGCGTTGAAGGTTACCTGCGTGCATCAGAAGCTTCTCGTGACCGTGTTGAAGATGCAACTCTGGTTCTGAACGTTGGTGATGCAGTTGAAGCTAAGTATACTGGTGTTGATCGCAAAAACCGTGTAATCAATCTGTCTGTTCGCGCTAAAGACGAAGCTGATGAAAAAGACGCTATTGCTTCTGTGAATAAACAAGAAGACACAAACTTTGCTAACAACGCGATGGCTGAAGCTTTCAAAGCAGCTAAAGGCGAGTAATTAAAGTGAATAACGGTGGATAACACATCACATGAGTGTTATCCAAGTACGGTAGTTTAGGGAGGTACTAATGACCAAGTCTGAATTAATCGAAAGACTTGCTGGCCAGCAATCTCATATTTCGGCCAAAACCGTTGAAGATGCAGTGAAAGAAATGCTTGACCATATGGCAATAACATTGGCAGATGGTGAGCGTATAGAAGTGCGCGGATTCGGCAGTTTTTCTCTTCACTACCGTGCCGCGCGTGTAGGTCGTAACCCTAAAACGGGTGATAAAGTGGAACTGGAAGGTAAATATGTTCCCCACTTTAAACCTGGCAAAGAGTTACGTGATCGCGTGAATATCTACGAATAAGTTTGAAGATAACAAGTTATTGCTTATTCTAAACAGCATCTTTGGGTGCTGTTTTACATTAATAACAAAGTGCTGACCTTTTGGTCAGCACTTTTGATCTAATAAAGGCTCATATAAAAAGAGCTGATTATTATGTTAAGAAAACCTGCCTCCATAATCTTGTCAATCTGGCATGACTTTCCCAAAAAATCATTTGGTACATAAAACCGATGTTGCCATTGATTTTGAATTCATTCGCGATACCCAACTTTGATGAAAAATTGTGTCTAACTTGTTACGAAACATGAGGAAGTACCAGCATCAATCAACCTCATTTCTAAAATTTTCAGAGTACTCCTATATATTTTTAAGTGAAATTCGTTGCACTATTGATCATCAATCAACCTATAAGTGGTAAGAATATGATGACGATTTTAGTTAGACCCACTCTTCGTACTGTAAACCAATGGAGAAGTCAATAGGATGGTAAAAGGCTATTATCTGCAATTTAGTTTGGTCAAGAATTTTATTCATTCCTCAGTCGCCGTGTTTCCTGCTTAAGAAAAATGCAGATTGAATAATGTTATTGAATATGAAAAGAAATAGATTCCAAGCATAATCAGAATGACGCCACTGGTATAATTAATAAATTTAATAACACGATGACTGAGCATTTTCCTGGAGAAAAATATAACAGCATTAATCAATGCTACCCAAAATATAACACCAATAATTGTCCCTAATGCACCAATAAATAAACTATCTTTATCTGATGTAATATTGTTCAGTTGAGCACTTACAGACAACCAGAAAATAACATTGTACGGATTTAAGAGTGTTAACAATACACCATCAAAAAATTGCCGGTGATAGGGCTTTCGTATGATATTTCTATTTTCTTCGTTTTTCTTATTTAGAAAACTGGTAATACCAAACCAAATGACGATTAATGCACCTAAAAAACCCAGAATAGGCATAAAAACAGTATTAGAGAATAATTGTAATACTCCTGCACCTAAAAGTAATAAATAAATTATATCGGCAAAGCAAGCACCTAAACCGAAAACCACGGCGTGAAGACAACTAATATTCAAGTGTCTGCGCATAATTTCTATATTTATAGGGCCAACGGGAGCCGCAGCTCCCAATCCTAAAAGAAAAAACGTTCCTAATGTACTGATTACATCAACCATATAATTAATTCCATAGCATAAGATGTTTATTTAGTGATAATCCAATGAAGCTTTGTAATGATATTCTACACCCATCGGAGAAACTACGAATGGCATGGGGTTTCCTGGTATTTATGATGATCAAATCTCCTTGTTCTGGTTTAATAAGGATGGAAGGCGGAAGAGTGCCTCGCCAATTATTTTCTGCATTATCTTCGATTAACTCGGTGATAGGAATTGCAGGGACATCCCACAGTTCTAGCTCCCCTCCATTTACCGGCATTTTTATATATATATTTACCGAGAATTGCCCTAACAAATTGACAGATTGCTGTTGAAGTCCATCAAAATGAGGTTGTTTTTCAACCATGAAAGAGAGTTCGGGCCTTTTCATAACCCTGGCGATGCCTACATGCATCTTTTTACCTTCAAAATTTGCAATACTGGCGCCTGCGGACCAGACCTCATCCAACTCTAAACGCAATTTATCGAAAGGCGCCAACATTGGGGCACAGAAATTTCTGACATTTCTTATTGCGGATAACGCGTCCTCAAAATATTTTTTATAACTATCGCTATCTTTGGGTTTCCCAAAGGTCGTGTTGTAGGATATACCAACTCTATCAACGCCATAATCCACAAAAATAGTTTTGTCTCCTTTTTTTAAATCATGAGCGTGAAGTTCTAGATTCTCATGAGTGAGGAAAAAATCTGAGAGCTTATCTGAAATATGACTATTGACATATTTTTTTACATGAATTGCTAACGCGTCATCATTAAATAGTCTAGTGAGATCATTCTCTTGTAAAGAATCAGATAGAATTATTTCATTTTTCATAAAAACCACCTTGTTTGTATTTAACATGATTTCTGATGATTTTTCACATAAAAATAGAGTGGAAATAGTAATCTAATCTTATTCATATTTAATCAATGCGATATTAATCACAAAAATCAGATAGTGATTTATGTAATTTTGCCAAATTAGTATTCAATAATAGAGATAATACCTGATGGTAATGATTTTTTATTTTATACCCGTCATCTTTCAAGTTGCCTCTTTGTTGGTTGCACTCGCTCACCCCGGTCACATCGTTATCTATGCTCCCGGGGATTCGCTCCCTTGCCGTCGCGATGCATCTTGAAATCCATAGGGTATACATATTATTATCTTATTGTTTTACAGCTTTTACTAATGATTTCAAAAACAACAAATTTAATGGTAATTATAAGTAGATAATATAACTTCTTGGTAGCTTAGATTGCGCGTTTGTGTCTGTAGTACAAGCATGAACTCGCGGTGTGTTTTATTCGATGCCTGTGCTGAATATAAAGAGAAAAAATCAAAAATAATATACCAGATCCTGACTGTTTGCGAAGCTGCTCACATTTTTATATGAAATTATTCTTAGCCTAAAACTAATCTGCGAAGGTGTTTGATAATTCTTCTGATACCTCTGGCTGCCTTTTAAATAATAAGAAATACTTTGTTGAGTAAAATAAAGGGGTAAGGATAAGGTAAACAAGGATGTGGCTTTTAGTCTTGATAAACAGGATAACGACAAACTGGAAACAGCCTGTTCCGGTAATCAGTGTGAATCAGGCTGCGGTAGCTATTATTGCCGGTATTATACCCTTGCTTTTTCTGCCTGAATTACCGCAAAAAAAGCAGGTTATTGCATTGATATTATTGGCTTTATTCTGTTTGTTTTTGCCATCCTATCTTTGCCGGATGGGATCAATTTCGTTGCTGGCATTTCTTATCGGATGCTGGCAGGGAAATCATCTGCTCGAACAAATAATCTATCTTAGTGAGAAAGAGCACTTATCTCAGGGAATTGTTGAGAGTTTGTCATTAGGTGATGAAGTCAATGAAGGAAAAAACAGGGTTTTTCTGCGTATTATTGCAGATGAAAATAAAATTATTTTCCCACCACTGTATATCTCTGTTTATTGGAATATTTCGCTTGAATCTCTGTGTGCTGGTCAGAAATGGCAATTAAAAATGAAATTACGGCCAGTGCATAGTCAGCTAAATCAAGCCGGTTATGATAGCCAGCGCAGAGCATTGGCTATCCGCCAACCTCTAACTGGAAAAGTCATTCACGCTGAATTAATTGACGGGAAATGTAGCTTACGCCAGCAACTGGTCAGTCATATTGCTCCGGCTATGCGTGAGTTAAAACACAGTGGCATTGCAATGGCATTAGCATTCGGTGAGCGTCAATGGTTAAGTAAGGAGGATAATTTATTATTACAACAGACAGGTACAGCCCACCTTATGGCAATTTCTGGGTTGCATATTACCGTTGCCAGCATGTTTGGCTGGGGAATGGCAAGGTTATTACAGATCTTCTTTCCTGTACGCTGGATAGGGCATAAATTCCCACTGATTACCGGCTGGATAGTGGCAATGAATTATGTCTGGTTATCTGGTTGGGGAATTCCGGCTATTCGCGCATTACTTGGTTTAACTCTTTGGCTCTATTTGCGCTACAGAAATATTCTGTGTTTTCCTTGGCAGTGGGCATTGTGGACAGCCACCATTATTCTCTTATTTGATCCCCTGACCGTGCTTTCTGATAGCTTCTGGCTCTCCTTCTTTGCTGTGATGGCTCTGATGTTCTGGTTCTATTGGGCACCGTTGACTGAGCCATTTCGTTATGGCTGGAAGTGGTTATGGCTGCGTGGGTTATATATGCAAATGGGCATGATGCTGATGCTTGTTCCCCTCCAGCTGTTATTATTTCATGGTGTTAATTTTGCCGCTTTATTTGCTAATTTCTGGGCAGTGCCAATCATCTCTTTTATTACTGTTCCGTTGATTATGCTGGCATTAATCAGCACTTTTTGTCCGATTATTCACGCTTTATTATGGCAATTAGTCGATTACTCGGTGACCTTCTCTTTGATCCCTTTGCCAGTTTTGCAACAGTCATGGCGTGAAACTGGCCGTTTTCCTCTATTAATCACATTTATTGCCTGGTTTATTGTCATTATCTGGCGATTCGCTTGGTGGCAATCATACAAATGGCTGATTGGCATTTCCTTAGGGGTCATGCTCTGTTATCTGAGGCGCACCGAAGAATATCTATGGCGGTTTTCTATGCTGGATGTTGGGCATGGGCTGGCTGTTATCATTGAAAAAGAGGGCAAGGCGCTGATTTTTGATACCGGTAATCGTTGGGAAACCGGCAGTATGGCGGAGAGGGTGATAATCCCTTATTTGCGTTGGCACAGATTAACACCAGAACAGATTATTATCAGTCATGATCACCTTGACCATACGGGCGGGCTGGAATTCTTACAACGGAAATATCCTGATATTTCTGTCAGAAGCCCTTTAATTAACAGTAAACATCTTCCATGTATACGCGGTGAACAGTGGCGCTGGCAGGGGTTGAGCTTCCGTGTATTATGGCCGCCGGCAAGATCATTACACGCAGGTAACAATGAATCCTGTGTCATTCGTGTAGATGATGGCAAACACAGCCTGCTTTTAACTGGGGATCTGGAAAAGCAGGGGGAATATAAGCTGCTGGGAATAGAAAAAGAGAATTTAAGATCGACGATATTGCAAGTTCCACATCATGGTAGTAACACATCATCTACGGCAGCGTTTATTCATACCGTGGCACCGCAATATGCATTGGCTTCTGTTGCACGCTATAGCCCGTGGCGGCTCCCTTCAGTCAAGGTGCAGCGGCGTTATCGTAAGGCCGGCGCAGAATGGCGTACTACTGCGGTGTCTGGGCAGATAACGGGTTGTTTTTATGGCGATTACGTTGAAATTGTGGGCTACAGGCAACAAATTATGTCACGCTGGTATCATCAGTGGTTTGGTATTCGTGGTGATCATGAGTAGAATAACCCGCTATTTCTTTTGGTGTTGGTAACTCAATAATGAATGATAAAGACCTTTCTACCTGGCAGACCTTTCGCCGACTATGGCCAATCATTTTTCCTTTTAAGATTGGGCTGATAGTTGCTGCGGTTGCACTGATCCTTAATGCTGCCGGTGATACGTTAATGCTTTCATTGCTTAAGCCTTTACTTGATGAAGGCTTCGGCAAAGCAAGCAGTGATGTACTGAAATGGATGCCACTGGTTGTGATTGCTTTGATGATTATGCGTGGGCTATCCGGGTTTGTATCAAGTTACTGTATCTCCTGGGTCTCCGGTAAAGTGGTTATGCAGATGCGCCGTCGTCTGTTCGGCCATATGATGGGGATGCCGGTGTCATTCTTTGATCAACAATCTACCGGGACTCTGCTTTCCCGCATTACTTATGATTCTGAACAGGTGGCCTCCTCCTCTTCCAGTGCACTGATTACCGTGGTCAGGGAAGGGGCATCAATCATCGGCCTGTTTATCTTGATGTTCTACTATAGCTGGCAGCTATCTATGATCCTGATTGTGATTGCGCCGATAGTGTCATTAGTTATTCGTGTCGTATCGGGTCGGTTTCGCAGTATCAGTAAAAATATGCAGAACAGCATGGGGCAAGTCACCGCCAGTGCGGAGCAGATGCTGAAAGGGCACAAAGAAGTGCTGATTTTCGGCGGACAGAAAGTAGAAGCTGAACGCTTTAATACAGTCAGTAACCGTATGCGTCAGCAAGGCATGAAGATGGTTTCCGCTTCATCAATTTCTGATCCGATTATTCAGCTTATTGCTTCGTTTGCTTTGGCTTTCGTCCTATACGCGGCAAGCTTTCCGGATATTATGGACACACTGACCGCCGGTAAAATTACCGTCGTATTTTCATCAATGATTGCGCTGATGCGTCCATTGAAATCTTTGACTAATGTTAACGCACAATTCCAGCGTGGTATGGCTGCCTGTCAGACTCTGTTTGCTATTCTGGATACGGAACAGGAAAAAGACGACGGCAAATTGGAACTTAAAAAAGCGAAAGGGGATATTGAGTTCCGTAACGTCACTTTCTGCTACCCGACCAAAGAACTGCCGGCGTTACAAAATATTTCCATGCATATCCCGGCGGGTAAAACTATCGCGCTGGTAGGGCGATCAGGTTCTGGTAAATCCACAATAGCCAATTTGATGACCCGTTTTTATGATATCAGCGCAGGTAATATTTTGCTTGATAGCCATGATTTACGGGAATATACGCTTTCTTCTTTGCGTAGCCAGGTGGCTCTGGTGTCGCAAAATGTCCATTTATTTAACGACACCGTAGCGAACAATATTGCTTATGCCAGTGAAAACCAATACAGCCGCGAAGAGATTGAGAAGGCGGCTGAGATGGCTTATGCAATGGACTTTATCAGGAAGTTGGATAACGGTCTGGATACCATGATCGGTGAAAATGGTGTTCTGCTTTCGGGGGGGCAGCGTCAGCGTATTGCCATCGCGCGCGCCTTGTTGCGTGATTCTCCGATTCTGATTCTTGATGAGGCAACTTCAGCATTGGATACTGAATCTGAACGGGCAATTCAGGCGGCATTGGATGAATTGCAGAAAAACAGAACTTCACTGGTTATCGCACATCGTCTTTCAACCATTGAAAAAGCGGATGAAATTCTGGTTATCGAAGACGGACATATTGTTGAACGAGGTAACCATCTCTCTCTGTTGGAGAACAATGGGGTTTACTCACAACTACATCGGATGCAATTTGGGCAATGATTGAACGCATATGGTCAGGCCGTTCATGGTTTTATTTGCTGTTATTACCTTTTTCAGCCCTTTACGGGCTGATAAGTGGCTTACGACGATTGAGTTATAAAGCGGGGTTGAGTCAATCCTGGAAAGCGCCTGTACCTATTGTGGTGGTGGGTAATCTGACTGCTGGCGGTAATGGTAAGACTCCGGTTGTTATCTGGCTGGTGGAACAGTTGCAGAAAAAAGGTTACCGGGTTGGTGTTGTGTCCCGTGGCTATGGCGGTAAAGCCGAAAATTATCCTTTGTTGGTGACTGACAAGATCACGACGGCTCAGGCAGGTGATGAACCTGTACTGATCCATCGTCGTACTGGTGCACCTGTGGCGGTTGCGCCAAAGCGGGTTGAAGCAGTAAAAGCGTTACTAGCAGATACGCCATTGGATATTATCGTTACTGACGATGGTCTACAGCATTATGCTTTACAACGGGATTTTGAAATCGTGGTCATTGATGGCGTACGCCGTTTTGGTAATGGCTGGTGGCTTCCTGCTGGGCCGATGCGTGAGTTATCCGGGCGGTTGAATAGGGTTAATGCCGTGATTACTAACGGCGGTACTCCTCAATCAGGCGAATTATCAATGACATTAGCTGGCAGGCTGGCGGTGAATATGGTTAGCGGTGAAAAGCGAGCAGTGAACCTCATACCTCATGCTATTGCTATGGCAGGCATCGGGCATCCACCCCGGTTCTTTGCTACCTTGCAACAGCTGGGGGCTGACTTGCAAAAAGAGTATGCATTTGCCGATCATCAAATGTACACAGAAGAGCAGTTGAGTCATCTGGCTGATACAAACCAGAATTTACTTATGACGGAAAAAGATGCCGTTAAGTGCTTTAAATTTGCCCGGCCAAACTGGTGGTATATACCGGTAGATGCCCAATTACCACAGGAAAAAGGGCAGGCAATGTTGAATGGAATAGCTTCATTATTGGAAGAAAATAAAAAGTTTAAGTAAATTTCACAGTTGAACTAAAACAACCCAATGTGAGCTGATGGTGGGTAAGGAGGCTGTTCTATCCGCTTCCTTATCAAGCCGTTCTCTTCTTACCAATTCATAAAATTTCAGTAATTATTCCAGATCTATTTGATTTTTTATCATTGTTAAATGATATTAAAACGATGCATTGTGGATGAACAACCGTTGTCTGTACTTGGTTCAGTCATCGGCAATGTTGGCAGGATACTTGTTGTTTGTATCCATTACTTAAACAAATGTGCTACTCGAATTAAGTGTATTTTAACGTATTGAAACTGAGACGAGGTTCTATTCGAAAGCTTAATCAAGGGTAAAAAAACATCAAAAACAATAAATTGAATTATTGTGAGATGAGCAAGTGGGGGAATTATTATGACATTACGATTAAAGATGGGCCGAGTGAAATGGTTTGATGAGAGTAAAGGATATGGTTTTATTTCTCCACAAGATGGTGGGCAAGACATATTGGTCAGAAGAAAAGCGATTGCTAATACAAAAAGCAAATCACTCACAGAAGGGCAAAATGTAGAATTTTCAATTACTCGCAACGGTTATAGTTTAACTGCAACAGATGTAATTGCATTTTAAGACTTCATTTCCTCTATCTGGATTTTTGTGAATGATATTGGGAAAAGGATCGAAAGATCAAATAACAAGAGTTAACGGTGACACCAGGCTTATGTTATTCTGAGCTGCATCGAATGAAAGCTCCATAACTGGAGGATGTATATGGATCACCGTTTACTCGAAATTATTGCTTGCCCTGTGTGTAACGGCAAGCTCAGTTACGATAAAGAGAATTTTGAACTCATCTGTCAGTTGGATCGACTTGCATTTCCTGTACGTGATGGCATTCCCGTTCTGTTAGACTACGAAGCCCGTGAATTACCTCTGGATGAGGAAAAATAAGGCATGTTCACCGTTATTATTCCTGCCCGCTTTGCTTCTACACGTTTACCTGGTAAACCATTAGCTGATATTCATGGTAAGCCAATGATTGTGCGGGTTATGGAGCGCGCCATGCGTTCTGGTGCTGAACGGATTATTGTGGCAACTGATAATCACGACGTTGCTGATGCGGTTGTGGCTGCGGGTGGTGAGGCTTGTCTGACTAACGAGAATCATCATTCTGGTACAGAGCGGTTAGCGGAAGTGATTGAGAAATATCAATTCTCCGATGATGAAATTATTGTCAATGTTCAGGGTGATGAACCATTAATTCCTGAAGAGATTATTAAACAAGTCGCAGAGAATCTGGCGGCTTGCAAAGCTGGAATGGCAACTTTGGCGGTGAAAATTCGTGACGCGGAAGAAGCCTTTAACCCCAATGCGGTGAAAGTGATTATGGATAAACAGGGTTATGCACTCTATTTCTCCAGAGCAACGATCCCCTGGGAACGTGACCGTTTTATGCAATCACGGGAAATGATTGGTGATAATTTCCTGCGTCATATTGGTATTTATGCCTACCGCGCGGGTTTTATCCGTCGTTATGTGCAATGGGAGCCAAGCCCGTTAGAGCAAATTGAAATGCTGGAACAATTGCGGGTACTTTGGTACGGCGAGAAGATCCATGTCGGTATTGCACTGAAAGCGCCGGGAGCGGGGGTTGATACACCAGAAGATTTAGCCACAGTCAGAGAAATTTTTGCTGAAATCTGATGATTTGTTTGAACTCATTCTTGGGTTAATAAAGGCTTAGGTTAACGAAAGCGCGTTATTACTATTTGCGCTTTCGTTTCTCCATATTATTTTAAGGCGTGGTTTGCGGATCATTTACCGGTTGGGCATGCTCTGATGTTTGTGGGGGTTCTGAACTTCTCGACGGTTTAATACGTTGCCAGAGAGTACCTAAAGTTTCATACCATACCCGCTCTGAATGAGACAGGAAATAAGCAGAGGGCAGGTATTTTTCCCAAGGATGTAAAGAGGACGTGATTGCTAATTGATTTGCCGGGCCAGGAATGGGGTTCAATCCACGTTGTTTAAAGAAAGTTATCGCCCGCGGCATATGATTGGCGGAGGTGACCAAAATAAAAGAATGCTTGCCAATCAATTTTTCAATCTCATTCGCTTCTTGCTCAGTATCCACGGGTTTTGTCAGTACGACAGTATCTTCTGCGGGTACGCCTAGGGATTGTGCTACTATAGCGGCGACTTCCGCGTTGCTTTTAGCATTCTCTCCCTGACCACCGGTAAAGACCATTTTAGCGCCGGGGTTCAGGCGATATAAACGGATGCCTTCTGTTACCCGCGGCAAACTGTTGTTGAACAGGTTTGAACTGGGTGCCCAATTTGGGTTATAAGTAAAGCCACCACCAAGAACGACGATATAATCAACCGGTGGATTGATATTACTGGGATCAGGTTGGTAGGCTTTAGCGTAAATCGATTCCAATGGTAACAGCAGCTTATCGGCAACGGGTTGCAGACTGAGCAGAAGCAGTGCAAGCCAACTGAACGTCAGAACTGTTTTCCCTGTTTTTTGCCAACGGGTAAACCACAACAGGAATAAGGCAACAAGTGAAATCAGTAATATTAATGGCAGAGGCATTACCATCGCACCAAGGTACTTTTTAAATAAAAATAGCATTTACTTGCCTTAATTTGATTAAATTATAGCCATGTGGCCCACGATTTGTAGTCAAAAGTGGTTATGTCAATGAATGCTGTGCCAAAATAGCAGTTGGCATAATGAAATCTCAACAGATAAATCAGATCTATTCCATTAGTGAGGCAGTTTTTCATGCGGGATCGCAATTTCGATGATATTGCAGACAAATTCTCTCGTAATATTTACGGCACAACCAAAGGTAAAATCAGGCAAGCCGTTATCTGGCAGGATATCAGCGAATTACTGGCTCAATTACCACGACGTCCACTGCGTATTTTAGATGCGGGTGGCGGTGAAGGGAATATGGCATGTCAATTAGCTGAACTGGGTCATCAGGTGATACTTTGCGATTTATCAGAAGAAATGATCCAACGGGCAAAGCTGACCGCTGAAGAAAAAGGTGTCAGCCAAAATATGCAATTTATACAAAGCCCGGTACAGGAAATTAACCAATATATAGAACAGCCGGTAGATCTGGTATTGTTTCATGCAGTACTGGAATGGATTACCGATCAGAAATATGCAATAGAAGTGTTAACGAATATCATTAATCCTGGCGGCGCTCTGTCTTTAATGTTTTACAATGCCAATGGTTTGGTCATGCGTAATGCTATTTTAGGCAATTTTCATTTGGCGACACCCAATATGCCGCGTCGCAGAAAACGTTCACTGTCGCCTCAGAATCCGTTGGTACCTGAACAGGTATATCAATGGCTTGATGAATTAAATGTGGTGATTACCGGTAAAACCGGTGTGCGTGTTTTTCACGACTATTTGCAAAGTCGCCAATTACAGAGCGAAAACTTTCCGGCGTTATTGGAATTAGAGCAGCGTTATTGCCGACAGGAGCCTTATATCAGTTTGGGGCGTTACATTCATGTAATGGCACGCAAGCCAGCGTTAAAGGATGAATTATGAGTGAATATTCCCAGACTATCCCGGAACTGGTGTCTTGGGCCCGGAAAAATGATTTTTCCATCTCCTTGCCAGTGGAAAGGCTGGCTTTTCTGATGGCAATCGCGGTATTAAACAGCGAGCGTCTTGATGGTGAGATGAGCGAAGGGGAGCTGATTGATGCTTTTCGCGAAGTTTGCAAGGGATTCGAGCAAACAGCGGAATCCGTTGCGGTACGGGCTAACAATGCCATTAATGACATGGTGCGTCAGAAACTGCTTAACCGTTTCACTAGTGAACTGGCCGATGGCAACGCAATCTATCGCTTAACACCGCTTGGTATCAGTATCAGTGACTATTACATTCGCCAGCGGGAATTTTCTACCTTACGCCTCTCTATGCAGCTTTCGATTGTGGCGAATGAGCTGCACCGGGCGGCAGAGGCGGCGGAAGAAGGGGGAGATGAATTTCATTGGCATCGCAACGTCTTTGCGCCGCTGAAATATTCTGTTGCGGAAATCTTCGATAGTATTGATATGTCCCAACGCCTGATGGACGAACAGCAAAACTTCGTTAAAGAAGATATCGCGGCGTTGCTGAATCAAGATTGGCAAGCCGCGATTGCCAACTGTGAACAGTTGTTATCAGAAACATCAGGGACATTGCGGGAGCTGCAAGACACACTGGAAGCGGCCGGAGATAAACTACAGGCCAATTTGCTGCGTATTCAGGATGCGAATATGGGCAGTGGCGGATCAGAGCGGGTTGATAAACTGGTATTTGATCTGCAAAGCAAACTGGACCGTATTATCAGTTGGGGGCAGCAGGCGATTGACTTATGGATAGGCTACGACCGCCACGTTCACAAATTTATCCGTACCGCGATTGATATGGATAAAAACCGTATTTTCTCCCAGCGCTTACGTCAATCCGTGCAGCACTATTTTGATAACCCGTGGACACTCACCGTTGCCAACGCAGAGCGTTTACTGGATATGCGTGATGAAGAACTGGCATTACGTAATGAAGAAGTGACCGGCGAACTGCCGTTAGCACTGGAATATGAAGAATTCAGTGAAATAAACGATCAACTGGCGGCAATGATTGAAAAAGCCCTGTTGGTATATCAGCAGGAGCAACGCCCGCTGGATCTGGGGGCGGTGTTAAGAGACTACCTTGCTCAACATCCGCTTCCCCGTCACTTTGATGTGGCGCGTATTTTGGTGGATCAGGCTGTGCGGTTGGGGGTTGCAGGAGCGGATTTCTCTGGGTTGCCAGCGGAATGGTTAGCGATTAATGATTACGGAGCCAAGGTACAGGCACATGTCATCGACACATATTGAACAATTTATGCCGGTTAAACTGGCACAGGCGTTAGCCAATTCACTTTTCCCGGAACTGGACAGCCAGCTTCGCGCGGGTCGTCATATCGGGATAGATGATCTTGATAATCACGCTTTTCTGATGGATTTTCAGGAGCAATTGGAAGAATTTTACGCCCGCTATAATGTGGAGTTGATCCGTGCACCGGAAGGCTTCTTCTATCTGCGGCCCCGTTCGACCACGTTGATCCCTCGTTCGGTACTATCAGAGCTGGATATGATGGTAGGCAAAATCCTCTGTTATCTCTATCTCAGCCCGGAACGCCTGGCTAATCAGGGGATTTTTACGTCTCAGGAACTGTATGAAGAGCTGATCTCACTGGTTGATGAGAGCAAACTGATGAAGTTTGTCAACCAGCGTTCTTCCGGTTCGGATCTGGATAAACAGAAATTACAGGAAAAAGTGCGCACGACACTCAACCGTCTGCGTCGCTTGGGCATGGTCTATTTCCTGCCGAATGACAACAGCAAATTTACCATCACTGAGGCGGTATTCCGCTTTGGTGCTGATGTACGCAGTGGCGACGATCTTCGTGAAGTACAACTGAGGATGATCCGTGATGGTGAGGCAATGCCGGTTGAAAGCAGCTTGTCGCTTGATGACAGTGAAAATGATGAAACACCGGATAACTCAGCAGAGGGTGCGGGAGATGAACAACCATGATTGAACGCGGTAAATTTCGTTCGCTGACGCTGGTTAACTGGAATGGTTTTTTTGCCAGAACTTTTGATCTTGATGAACTGGTGACCACCTTATCAGGCGGTAATGGCGCGGGTAAATCCACCACTATGGCGGCATTTGTCACCGCGCTGATCCCGGATTTGACGCTGCTCCATTTCCGTAACACCACCGAAGCTGGCGCCACTTCCGGTTCCCGTGATAAAGGGTTACACGGTAAGTTACGCGCGGGAGTCTGTTACTCAACCCTGGATGTGATTAACTCTCGCCATCAGCGGGTGGTGGTTGGGGTGAGACTGCAACAGGTGGCGGGCCGTGACCGAAAAGTTGATATCAAATCCTTTATGATTCAGGGCTTGCCGACAGCTATCCAACCCACTCAGTTACTGACTGAAAATGTGGGTGAAAGACAGGCGCGTGTATTGCCGTTAAATGAACTAAAAGATCGCCTTGATGAAATGGAAGGCGTGCAGTTCAAACAATTTAACTCCATCACGGATTATCATGCGCAGATGTTTGATTTGGGCGTGATCCCCAAACGCCTGCGTTCAGCCAGTGATCGCAGCAAGTTTTATCGTCTGATCGAAGCTTCCCTGTACGGTGGTATCTCCAGTGCGATTACCCGCTCCTTGCGCGATTACCTGTTGCCGGAAAACAGCGGTGTTCGGAAAGCGTTTCAGGATATGGAAGCCGCATTGCGCGAAAATCGCATAACGCTGGAAGCCATTCGGGTCACTCAATCTGATCGCGATCTGTTCAAGCATTTGATCACCGAAGCAACTTCCTACGTTTCTGCTGACTATATGCGTCATGCCAATGAGCGCCGCACTCATCTGGATGAAGCGTTAGCATTGCGTGGTGAACTGTTTGGCAGCCATAAACAACTGGCAACTGAGCAGTATCGTCATGTCGAAATGGCCCGTGAACTGGCTGAACAGAGCGGTGCCTCTTCTGATTTAGAAACTGATCATCAGGCTGCCAGTGACCACTTGAATCTGGTGCAGACCGCCATGCGCCAGCAGGAAAAAATCGACCGTTATCAGGTGGATCTGGAAGAGCTGTCTTACCGTCTGGAGGAACAGACAGAAGTTGTCGAAGCAGCAGGAGAACTTCAGGCTGAATATGAAGCCAGAGCGGAAGCGACGGAACAGGAAGTGGATGAACTGAAAAGCCAGTTGGCGGATTACCAACAGGCACTGGATGTTCAGCAAACCCGGGCTATTCAGTATCAACAGGCATTACAAGCGCTGGAACGCACCCGTGAGCTTTGCCGGTTACCGGATCTTTCCGTTGATAACGCAGAGGAGTGGCTGGAAACCTTTCAGGCTAAAGAGCAGCAGGCGACAGAAGCCCTGTTGGCACTGGAACAGAAATTAAGTGTTGCGGACGCGGCGCATAATCAGTTCGAACAGGCGTATCAACTGGTTAAAAGCATGGTTGGTGAAATCGGTCGTAGTGAAGCCTGGCAGAGTGCTCGTGAATTGTTGCGTGATTGGTCATCACAGCGACATCTGGCCGATCGCGTTCAGCCGTTACGTATGCAGTTGGCTGAACTGGAGCAGCGTTTGAACAACCAACAAAATGCGGAACGTTTATTAAGCGAATTTTGTAAACGTCAGGGACAGCAATATCAGGCTGAAGATCTGGAAGGATTACAAAATGAACTTGAAGCTCGGCAGGAAGCGTTAAGCTTAAGCGTCAATGAAAGCGGTGAACGCCGCATGGAGATGCGCCAGGAACTTGAACAACTGAAACAGAAAATTCAGTCACTGACTGCTCGCGCCCCGGTCTGGCTGGCTGCGCAGGATACCCTGAACCAACTGTGTGAACAGAATGGTGAGACACTGGTTGACAGTAATGACGTGACTGAATATATGCAGCAATTGCTTGAGGGTGAGCGTGAAGCCACGGTAGAGCGTGATGAAATTGCTGCCCAGAAACGTGAGCTGGAAAAGCAAATCGAGCGCCTCAGTCAGCCAAGCGGTGCGGAAGACAGCCGGATGATTGCATTGGCAGAACGTTTCGGTGGGGTTTTGCTGTCAGAAATTTATGATGATATCACCATTGATGACGCGCCGTATTTCTCGGCCCTGTATGGGCCAGCGCGCCACGGCATTGTGGTGCCGGATCTTTCGCTGGTGCGCTCACATCTTGAAACGCTGGAAGATTGTCCGGAAGATCTCTACTTAATTGAAGGGGATCCACAATCCTTTGATGACAGCGTATTTAATGCCGAAGAGCAGACTAATGCAGTGCTGGTTAAATCTTCCGACCGTCAATGGCGTTATTCCCGTTACCCTGAATTGCCGCTGTTTGGCCGTGCTGCCAGAGAAAATCGTTTAGAAGTTTTGAATTTGGAGCGCGATACTCTGGCGGAGCGTTATGCCACGCTCTCTTTTGATGTACAGAAAATTCAGCGTGCTCATCAGTCGTTCAGTCAGTTTGTCGGTAAACACCTGTCTGTGGCATTTGATACTGATCCGGAAGCCGAAATCCGTGAACTGAGACAACGCCATACGGAACTAGAACGTGAAGTGTCCCGGTTTGAAGAGCAGACTCAACAGCAGCGCCAGCAATATGCACAGGCGAAAGAAAGCCTGACGACATTAAACCGCCTGATCCCTCAAGTGAATCTGATACTGGATGAAACTTTAATTGATCGCGTAGAAGAAGTGCGCGAAGAGATGGACGAAGCGCAGGAAGCGGCGCGTTTCCTACAACAACATGGTTCAGCGCTGACAAAACTGGAACCTATGGTTGCAGTTTTGCAAAGTGATCCACAACAACATGAACAGTTGCAGCAGGATTATGAAACCGCCAAACACAGTCAGCATCAGGCTAAACAACAGGCTTTTGCGCTGGTGGAAATCGTACAGCGCCGTGCGCATTTCAGCTACAGTGATTCTGCCGGTATGCTCAGTGAAAATGCGGATCTGAATGACAAACTGCGTCAGCGTCTGGAACATGCGGAATCGGATCGCAGCCGCGCCCGTGAACAACTGCGTCAACAGCAAGCGCAGTATTCCCAGTTTAACCAGGTGCTGGCATCCCTGAAAAGTTCCTATGAAACCAAACAGGATATGCTGAAAGAGCTGCTACAGGAGATGAAAGATATCGGTGTGCAGGCGGATGCGAATGCTGAAATTCGTGCCCGCGAGCGTCGTGATCGACTCCATGAAGCACTCAGCGTTAACCGTTCCAGAGTCAATCAGCTTGAGAAGCAGATCGCCTTCTGTGAAGCGGAGATGGAAAGCGTGCAGAAAAAACTGCGGAAACTGGAACGCGATTACCATCAAACCCGTGAGCAGGTAGTTGCGGCTAAATCGGGTTGGTGCGCAGTAATGCGCATGGTGAAAGACAATGGCGTTGAACGCCGTTTGCATCGCCGTGAACTGGCGTATATGGACAGTGGCGCGTTACGTTCCATGTCGGATAAAGCATTGGGGGCATTGCGTCTGGCGGTGGTTGATAACGAACATCTGCGTGATGCTCTGCGTTTGTCGGAAGATCCTAAACGGCCTGAACGTAAGGTACAGTTCTTTATTGCGGTTTATCAGCATCTGCGTGAGCGTATTCGTCAGGATATTATCCGTACTGACGATCCGGTTGACGCGATTGAACAGATGGAAATTGAGCTGGCCCGGCTGACGGAAGAGTTGACTGCTCGCGAGCAAAAACTTGCTATCAGTTCGAAGAGTGTGGCGAATATTATCCGCAAAACCATTCAGCGTGAGCAGAACCGTATTCGTATGCTGAATCAGGGATTACAAGCGGTCTCTTTTGGTCAGGTGCGTGGTGTGCGGCTGAATGTGAATGTGCGTGAAAGCCATGCAATATTGCTGGATGTACTTTCTGAACAGCAAGAGCAGCATCAGGATCTGTTTAACAGCCAGCGATTAACCTTCTCGGAAGCAATGGCAAAACTTTATCAGCGCCTGAATCCGCAAGTGGATATCGGGCAACGTTTGCCGCAAACCGTCGGTGAAGAATTGCTGGATTATCGTAACTACCTGGAACTGGACGTTGAAGTTAACCGTGGATCTGATGGTTGGTTAAAAGCCGAGAGTGGGGCATTGTCTACCGGTGAAGCGATTGGTACCGGTATGTCCATTCTGGTGATGGTGGTACAGAGTTGGGAAGAAGAATCCCGCCGTTTGCGTGGTAAAGATATTTCCCCTTGTCGATTGTTATTCCTTGATGAAGCGGCGCGTCTGGATGCCAAATCCATTGCCACGCTGTTTGAGCTATGCGAACGCTTGCAAATGCAGTTGATTATCGCTGCCCCGGAAAATATCAGTCCTGAAAAAGGGACCACTTATAAATTGGTGCGTAAGGTGTTTAAAAACCACGAACATGTTCATGTAGTTGGGCTGCGAGGATTTGGACAGGATGCACCGGCAACTCAATTAATTTCAGATGTTACTGCTTAGTCAAATGGATGCTTTACGGTAATTGTAAGTAGGGAAAATAAAGAGAGTGCGCCACGGATGGCGCAATAGATATTTATTCTGAGATTGTACCGTTATTTTTCGCTTATTAGATTCGGTATTAGTTGACCACTACACTCGGATTTATTTTTGATTAAAAATATTCGCGATCTTGCCCTGAGTGTACAATGAGAGAAACACCGAGGAAAAATGTAGTTAAATATACATATTGAATTTTAATATTCAATATATCATAAACAGGTGTTATATAATTTTCTTTCGAAACTCTTTTTTTAAAATTAAATGTAGCAGAGATGAGGTTTTGTATGAAGACTCTTCCGAAACTTTCTTTTTTTAGTCTAATTTGCTTTTCCTTGTTGGCAAATAAATCTTGAGCAAACAGATGTAGTGACTGCGAATCTATTAACGGGAAGTTTGTTAAAGTGAAAGAGGTGGGAATTGTAGTAGGCCAGTATAACTACATCCTAACTAAGGATGATATAAAAGTGGAAATTCATGATAATGCTGTTCAGAAAGCACGGATTGCCTTTGTTCTGGATTTGCCATTTTATATACCCTATGGATTTCAAGATGCATCGCGGCGGCAAGGGAGCGAATCCCCGGGAGCATAGATAACGATGTGACCGGGGTGAGTGAGTGCAGCCAACAAAGAGGCAACTTGAAAGATGACGGGTATATAGACGATAGAATAACAAATTACGCCATTAAAAAGGATTGAAATAGAGCGGATGGATGATTTTTATCCAAATCTTATAGAAGCCATAATAATATCAATATACAGCGTGGCAAAGGTTGTCGCACTGATAAAAATTTTGACAGCAAGAGAAATATTCAAACGTTGTCCTCAGATGAAAAGGACACTCTGGGGCGAAGAATTTTGGACTGATGGGTAAATCGATATCCTTTCACTAACCTTATAGTAGTTTTATTTTAATGGAATATTTATGAATAAAAAAATCAGTGCTATTTTCATTGCCTTGTCTTTATTTTCGGCACCATCATTCTCGGGGCAGTACACGATATCTGGCTATGTTCAGTGGCTTAAAGCTAATTCAGATAAACACTGCTGGGGATATTTAAATTCAATTGGATATGGACAGGGCTTCTATTTAGATGACTGCAATCAGGAGATGATGCATTTGTTAAGGACAGCTCAAATTATTGGTACAAAAGTAGACATAACCATCGAAGGTGATGGTAGTGAGTACAAACCTTTATATGCTGTTACACTTTACCGTGAATAAGTTATACCAGAATAAAGGGCATTGTTGTAAACAGCGGCTTAGGGGAATCCTTTCCGCAGAAGTTTTTCCATTTAATGTAAATGGGATGGGTAGTACTGTTTCAATGTTTTAAGATACCCCCGCTGCTTGCGGCGGGGCTCTTCATTTAATTGACACTTTAAGACTAATTGAAATGTTAAGTTTTAATCATAGAAGAGAGCGGAATGAAAAATTTTTACAGGTACTTGATTTTATTTTTCTTTTTATTTAGTAACGTAGTATATTCTAAGAGCGTCAATTTTGATTATTCAGATGCTCAAAACTATATTAAATCCATTAAGAATCTTAGATCTATGGTAGGGAGTCCCCTACCTAATGTTCCCGGATTACTTGTCCTTAATCCCACTGAACCATATACATCGGTTCACCTCATAAGTAATAATGGGGATGTTATTGATCTTATATTATCAAATACTAATTTGTATATGGTGGGATTTGTCTCTGCTGGGATATTCTACAGATTCAATGATACTGAATTTTCCAACATAACAGTTCCGGAGACAAATCTTTTAGATTTAAATATTTCTTCAAGTTATATTGATTTATTTAGACGGGCTAACCGTACAAGAGAAGAAACAATTGTGAGCAATGAAACCATCAATAACGCCATTACGACTTTATGGAGGCAAAATGGTTCAGGAACAGTAGAACCTCTAGCAGCAAGAGCTCTTATGACATTGATTACCTCTGTGGCTGAATCAGCTAGATTTAGCCGAATATCTTCGTTTATAACTAGCAACTATGATAATAATGTGCAGATAGGAGGAGGTTTGGTCAGATTAACCAACCGGTGGTCAAGCCTAAGCAGTTATGCATATGAAATGTCGAATAATGCAGGTTCAAATGCGGGCTATTTTGACGATATAGTTAATTCTATAAATAGAAATAGATTATATGGAGTACTCGCATTGGCACTATATTGTGATTTTTCTACTCCCTCTAAGCTAAGACCAAGGCTATTGACATTTTCTGAGACTACCCCATTGACCGCAGATACCTGTTCATCTGAACGAGATATTACTCTCATAAATAATGTTTATTGGCCAAACAATGTGTTACAAGCGGTGTTTGATTGAATTGACGGCACTTTTGCAAATAGAAATACGAGTTATTCACTAGGCGTACTTCGTCTAGGTGTAGTGGCATACTAATTTTAGTCACCTGAATGGGGTTGTAAGCCGGAAATTTCGTTTTACAACCCTTATGCGCAATTATGTGTGACTAGCATTGTGATCAAGTTTTAATGCAATAAACCCCAAAAAATCAATCAATTTAAAACCACCTTGATCGTCGTATAAATGTGATGCCAATCACGGTATAGCGGTGTCAGTGGGCAAGCACACGGCACCATTTCAAAAAAACATTTAAGGAGAAGCCTATGGCGAAACTTATTTATGGGGATACCTCACAATGCAAACAAAGGAGACTTCCCTTTCAAAGTTTGACTATCCAAATTTAGAGCAGGAAATTACGGCAATCTTTGAAGATGATTCATTACCGACGCATTCACCTGGTAATGGGGACTTAAAACGCTGGCAGAGGAAAGAATGGCCATCGGCTATAAATTTCTCCACTGGTGACGGTCGATATAATGCTCCGGATGATACTTTTGGTGTTTGTTACATGGCAGACAAGGCTGTTTCAGCGCTTGCTGAAAGTTTTGGGCGCCTGATACATAAAGATGGGCGGAAATTCGTTGAGGAGTCTGTTATTAAAAACTCACGAATGTGTCTGATTCGCCCACTCCGGCCACTAGTTTTTGTCGATGTGGGGAAACTTCTGGGAATGCTGCACATTACGTTAGACGTCTTAGTCGGAGACGATTACACCGTGGCACAGAGAGTAATTGCGTGTCTCTACAAGCTCGCCAGAGATAAGTTTGACGGTGTTTGTTACTTATCGAGGCATTTTCCTTCCACTGATTTTTGCTATGCAGTCTGGGAATCGGATGAAGAAAGGTTTGAAGATGTAGGAATGAAGAGTCTCGCGGAATACCACGATTCAGAATACATGCCATCGAACTGGAAATACTCCAGCATCACGGCTGAAGAACTGCTCGAAGACGTGCTTCGATTCAAGATTGTCCCGCTTTAAGTTTGTACCAAGCGTGTCCTTTTCGAAAGGACACGCTTTTAACTGGCGATCTGTTCACTCATCTGTTTCGCTGCACGAAGCATTTTTGAAACATCATCAATGCTGCTATCTTCTTTCATGATCTCGATAGGGGTTTTCCCTTTACCGTTCTTGTCGCTCAAGGGTGTAGTCAAAAACGATATTCTGGAAACAGGCCCGATATCATTGCTCATTGCTTTCATGACGTTTTCAAAGTGAGGTAACAGTCCTCCCTCTTTGAATTGAAAGAGCGGGAAGACATGATCGCTGTTCTTCTTGAAAGCGAGCAGCTTATTTCCCTTCACTCGCAAATTAACGGCCTGACGTGTGATACCGAGAATATCAGCAACATCCACTGCTTTAATCACGCCACCCATGCGCTCAATTTCCTTATAAAAATTGGACAGGTTCTCTGCGCGACGCTTTAGTTTGCGGAGTTCGCGATCGGGAGTCCTGGCACTCTTTTCAAGCATGGTTGAGTACAGCAGCCCAAAAAGTTCGCTGTCCGGAAGAACAAGAGCATCGCTGGCCTTCGCCTTTTCAGCAAACTCAGGCATCAACGAGCCGAATATTATGTCAAAGCGTTTTTGCAGTAACACCTGTAGCTCATTCAAATTACGTTGCTTGGTTGTAGTGTTCATAAATTCCCCTATTTCTTGACCATTAATTTATTCTTTAAACAAAAATTGGTCAAGTACCATAGTGCAAATCAAAGGTGATTTGCAATCAGATAAAGCTATCAACTTTTACATATGGGCGGATAGAGATCGTGTGAATAAAGAGATTGCGCCACGGATAGCACATAGAGATGTTTAGCTTGATGTTGTACCACTTTTTTGTACAATATTTGTGTGATATTTATACTGCAGTGAAAAGGGCATATTATGCGTAATACAACATATGGTGCGGCAAGAGCTAATCTTGCTTCAATCATGGATCAAGCTGTTCAGGATTGTGCACCAATATTGATTACCAGACAAAACGGTGGTGATTGCGTTATCATTTCAAGTGCAGAATATGCAAGCCTTGAAGAAACTGCTTATTTACTGCGTTCATCCGCTAATGCGAAACATTGACTTAAATCATTAGAGCAGGTAAGTAGTGGGAGTTTGCAGGAAAGAGAGTCAGATAAATAAACGCTTTAATAAAGAAAAAGCGCCAAGAATGGCGCAATTATTATTCGAAACCGAGTGTTTTTAGTTTATGTCAGAGGCCAATTTAAAAACACCACGCTATCATTGTAATGACTATTGGTACCATTTTCAGCGCTGATAATAGCTGTTCCCGGTTTTCCATCAAACATATTATCGAAATAACGAAGCTTGCATGGTTTGCCATCCCCCTCAATTTTAATACAGATTTTGCCTGTACCTGATGTGTAGGCTTTAGTCGCCATTCATATACAGGCTCTTAAGCAGTAACTGTATATTTTAGATAGAAAAAAGGCTTCATTTATGATCTGATAATCGTCGCCAAACTAATACCAAAACCACGGATGAAGCCTGTGACGATTATCGCTATAAAACACCAATTAATGCAATTCTTCAGTGACGTTTCTTTGCAAAAAATGGCGCTTCGCTGCGGGTTTATTCAGCGCGTGAGAAATATCGAGCCTCATACGCTTATTCTCAGTCTTATCACAGCGCTCAGTTCGGGGAAAGTGACGTCTATAGCTCAGCTACACCAAAAATTTAATGGCCTGTGCCCCGATGAAAAACAACACGTTAGCTACCGTCCTTTTTATAATCAGCTACGGAAAGCGGCTTTTGTTGAATTTGTCAAAATATTGGTCAGGTTTGCCATGGCACAATGGGCTGAAAAGCACCTCGTCCTGCCCAAAAAACTCGCCAAATTTCAAAATGTTATTTTACAGGATGGCAGTTCATTTAAAGTCCATTCGGCACTGGCTGATGTTTTTCCTTGTCGATTTCAGGCAACCGCAGCGGCAGTGGAATGTCACATGACCTTGTCATTATTAACCCAGTCTCCCGTGAAAATGGCTGTTACTGCAGATACCGCCTCTGAGCGGACTCACCTGCCTATTCCGGCAACATTGCATGACCAATTATTATTAGCGGATGCCGGTTATGTCGATTTTGAGTATTTTGAACAACTCTCACGCTCAGGCGGTTCGTTTATTGTGCGGGGCGGTAAATCGCTTAATCCCCAAATAATCAGGGCACGCAATGGTCAGGGAAAAATCTTATCGAAGCTGTCCGATAAGCCCCTGAAATCCGTGACACGCAGAACGAATCGTTCTGAGGTGTTGGAGCTGATTTGTCGGCGTAATGGCTATGAGTTTCGCCTGATCCGCCGTTGGTTTGCTGAAGAAAAACGTTTCTGTCTCTGGCTGACTAACTTATCAGTCGAGGAATTTACAGCCAATGACATCATGGATATTTATCGTTGCCGCTGGCAAATAGAACTGTTGTTTAAAGAACTCAAATCACACACGAACTGGCACCGGTTTACGACACGAAAAGAAACGTTGGTCACGGGGCTTATCTGGCTGAGCTTATTAGCGTTGTTGCTCAGACGCTCGCTGGCAAGGCGATTATTCCCAGCGGTTTCACTGCTTAAAGCGGCCCAAAATACGGAGATCTGGTTAAAACCCATAATAGAAAATCTCCTCCAAAGGGCATGGTCGGAAACGTGTTTTTGGCTGGAAAAAGCCAAAGCCTATTTATCCCAGAATGCATTCAAAACACCGCAAAGAAAGTCGTCTAAAAACAAAACATTGGATGCGTGTTTTGAACGACTTAATTCTTAAGATCCTGTATATGAGTCGCCATTAGATTATTTTGCCCTTTACCGGTAAATGTATCTACCAGAAGATCGTCAATATATACTTTTACAGTTTGTGAAATATTTGTATTAGCGTAGCCTATCAGGCCGAATCGAATACTTTGAGGTAACTGGCAACAATATTTACCCGTGTCATTAGTGCCATATGTTCCACTACAGACGCCACTATTGTCTCGGTTGCTGCCTAATAAATCAGTATCGACCGATACTGCTGATTGAACATTTTTGAAGGCTAATCCTCTCCAACCCGCATGATTACTTGAGATGATGATAGGCCCAGCATCAAGTACATTCAATTTTTGGTCGAACCGAATAAAAGAATCATCTTTGAAAAAATAAATAAAATTTCCATCAATAGTTGGCCATAAAATAGCAGCATCAAGGTTGGTACTAAATTTTTTATATTCCTCTGTCATTTCCCACCGGTCTGAAATAGTATTCATCTTAATTGTGTGTGAATCGATGGTGTAATCTACACAATATCTACCTTTGAAAAAACAAACGGTGTTGGTGGTCAATTCTATAGCGGCATCTATTCCATTTTCAAATTCTGTTCCTTTTAAGCTAGGCCACCCATCGACAATAAACTTCGGCCCATCAACGACCTCTGCTTTTGCGATATCAAATTTAAGGTATTGTGAACCTTTAAAAAAGTATAAAAAACCATTTAAATTAATAATATCGTCAATATGTCTTTGGAACTCGGCAGGCAGGTTAGGCCAATCTTTACTGATGGGGTGAGGGTAACCTATGTATGCATTTAAACATTGATTGTTAAATTTAATGTTTTCTTCATTCAGGAAGAAATAACTAGATATATTCATTGTTATCCTTTGTAGTTAGAAAATAAGAGATGATTTAAATCGCCTTGAGCAATGGAATTAAAGTTTCATAATAAAAGCCAGTAAATAATAAGGTGGAATAATATCAACACTATGATTATGTGCAGGGGATGCTGCTGCTGCCGGGTGATTATGTCCTTGTCCACCTCCTGTGTTTGATGTATATGCGTAACGAGGTGTATTGATAGTAGCCATTATTGTATCTATATGATTACGTATTTGTTTTATATCGGTGCCGCCAGGGTAATTATGACCATATTTCATTCCATCACTAGAAAAATAAGCCATACCCCCAATATGTTTATGACTAGGTATTTGTGCTTCTGTTAATGTTGTATTTCCCACAGTAACATTTACCGAAACTGTCGTTGATGTTGTATTTTTGAAAAAGCTTTTTCCGGTGCCACTACCACTGGCTTTACTATTGCTTTTTCCTGTTTCAGAAAGAGTTTCACCGCACATGACAAAACGGCTTCTTAAATCAGGGGTTCCATTATTACCGTTACAAAAAGCCCAGCCGGTAGGAGCATCCTTACCGGAGAACATCACAATCATTCCTTTTGGGAATACATTATCGGGATCAATACTGATTCCGCTATCGTCTGTCTTGATACCGTTACCCGCTTTGATTTTTAAACTTAACCCATCGTTATCTACTTTTAAGCCGCCGTTGGGATTAATCTTCGTTGCCAGTGTATAATCATCACCTGGTTTTAGCTCATATGATTTACCAACTGTATGGTAATCCATATTAGCAACATCAATTAAATTGGTATAATCAGTTGGTATGTGGCTATTGTCTTCTTTAAAATGATCTTTTAATTCATTTTCAGCAGGTCCTGTTAATTCAATATTGATATTCTCGGTGTTGGATTCTAAAGTAGAGCTGTTATATTTTCTTTCCATTTTTATCCACCTTGTATACAAGTTCTAAATATCCTATAACTATTGCTGGGTAATTAAATGGCAATAAGATAGGTGTTTTGTAATAATTAAGTTGGTGTTTCTTGTGGTGCTATATTTATTTCTATTTTCTTATAGATAACAAGTTATATTCATGATTTTTCCTTTTGTTTATTATTTAAATTTAAAGGTTTGCTTGGTGATTATTTGATCAATTTTAGTGAGGCGGAATAATTATTAGCGATGAAATTTTTAGAAGCAACATCAATTAATAACAGAGATTGTTAATTGATGTTTATGTCTCTGGTTATTCAATTTTAAGTATGACAAGGCGGGGATAATTAACAGTGTTATTTTTATTGATTAGGATAAATGGATTAGTTTTATTTCTATGTTTATCGTTTTGCTGATAAATTAATATATCCGTTATCTTTCAAGTTGCCTCTTTACTGACAATAAAATGATAAGAAGCTCGTTAATTTACTTAACGAGCTTCTTAAAGATATAGAAAGAACACCATTCTGCGGTGTTAATAAGTCTGAGCTAATACGGATTAGTCACTTCTTTCTTGCCGATATTATTATTAATGAGATTTCCGACTAAATCTGGCCATGCCCGGCTTTTGTGGATTGGAAACGAATCCGGGATTTCCTGCGCCGGGTTTCCAGCTTGCTTTCATTTTTGCGCCAATACTATTATAAAACTGATTCAGTTCATCGATATTATTGGCAATTGTCCATTTTCCTTTACTGACGATAGCAACCGGAAATTCTCCGGGTTCAGCAACTGCTTTGACAATTCCCCCGTGTTTCTTTATCTCTTCTTGTTCTTTATCCATTGCAAAAGCAGGATAGCTTACTTGAGGACCATGCCTGATAACATTATGCTCTGTATCTTCAAATAGTCGGTTTGAATCAGATTTAGCGATATATTCGTTAATGCGATCGATGATTTTCTTTTCTGCTGATGAATTAGATGGTATTGAATGCGGTTGAGTGGTGAAACTAATCATGTCATGCATATCATAATCACCGGTGAAAGGCAGTGCGGCCCAGTTCTTTTTCTCTTTTAAAGGAGCCAGACTTGCTTCGAGATTGTTTAAATCTATGGGATAAATTTTTCCATTGACCTGTTCATCTGATAAACCGTGACCGCTGCTCATATAAATACCTTCGAGACGTCCCGTTTTTTTATTCCAGTGACCTACATAGCCTTCAATATCCGCCTCCTGCACTTTCTTTATGACATCTGAAGCTTCGTCTTTGGGATAAGCTTTGTTAATTGAACCGGGTTTAATGGTTTTCTCCAGAATGTCATGCCCCTTGGCCGCGGCACCTTTGCCTAAGGCTCTGAGTGTTGGTTCACCTGCTGCCCGAAAACTGACAGCGAAAGATGTCCATCTGAGGGGATTGATGATGGAGATGTTCTACGGCTATTTTTACTATTCTGTGTGGGTATTCTCTGAGAATTAGAATATCTTGGCATATTTATAAATCCTTGGTCATTAGTTTGATCTATTATCTGTATAATTTTATCTTTATTAATGATTTTATATTGATATTAAACTGTCGGAATTTTCTTTAGCGATAATAATACCTACTCCATTTACTTTAACCACAGATTTTTGGCTATTTACCCATATGGAAATAATATCTTCTATTTTAGCTAAATAGGTTGAGCGAGTAATGCCAGAGACTTCAAGGATAACACTTTCATTTTCCTGATTATAATTATTATCTGTTGTGGGTTCGGCTATCAGATTGACTTTAGCCAGAGCAAGACGTACATCTTCTGTGCCGCCTAATTCCGAACATAATTTATCTGTCAGAGCTTGGTTTATTTGTGAATTATCCATACTGGGTTTTTGAACCACAGAAGTGGATATTTGGCTAATTGGTATCATATTGTCTTTAATATCTTGCAGTTTCATCGGTGCAGAAATGGAATAGAGTAAAGAGAGGCGAGGGCGATTACCCAAGGCTTGCCAAAAATTACCTAAGATATTTAAATTTTCCTGTTGAGGAATAACCCGGGTATAAGCGCCGGGAATACCGGTTAATTGGCGATTATTGATTAATGCATTTAAAATTCGTGTCATTACTTGTGCAGATTTATTATTGGGTTGGCTGTCTGGGTTGGAGCTGTCACTAGGCTGTGTCCCTCAATTGTCTGCACAGTGGAAAACCATGCAGTTTTCTCGGTGATTGATAGCAAAAATGCAGATTAATGGTTCAAAAAATGAACGAGATTGACGTTTTCTCTTCACCTTCAGCCAGTCCAAATGAATTGCGGGACACAGCCTAGCATTACTATAAAATGGCACAATTGTTCCTGGTGGGATAATTAGGTCTGAAAGTGCTGATGTAATTGATTTAGGATTGGTATTTTCTGTATTGGATTGCAAAGTAGACAGATTATGTTTTTTTTCCATTTTAATGACCTTGTATATAATATTGAATTATTTTGTTTTAAATATTCTGTCAATGTTGCCGTATAATGAAATGGCAATCAGAGAGAATATTTTATTTAACTCTGAAATCGATATTGTTTAACTTAAATTTTTAGTACATATAATAACTGATTATCTTCTATTACCTTTTCGTTCCATCCGGTTCCAGAGTCGCCAATAACCTCTTTGCGTTGTTGTTCGGTGGCAATGCGCATATTACCTGTACCGGTTGCCGTTGAAGGTAAACGCCCTAACGTTAAGGTTTCTAAAATATTATAGGCTTCGTCACCCAAGGGAGCGCCATTGTTCTGCCAACGCTTATAAGTACTGGCAAAATTCTTGAAATTTTCTGGTGATAGCCAGTGGAAAATCATGGAAAGATGGGCGGGAAATTCGGCTAAGATCTCCGTTTTTACCCACTCCTCCAGTTTATAAGGATCGACCTTATCATTCTCAATAAGCTGACGATTAATCACTACACTGACTATAAATGAAAAACGGTCAGCCAACGCGTATTTTGCATTGGAAAAATACCAACGATAGCGCCATGCGTCTTCTAATTTCGGGAAATCATATTGTTGACCTGATATTTTTTAAGTAATATTCGGCCTTGAATACGATCGAACTTCACTACCTGTGCTTTAAGTTCATAGTCGGCGGAAGAATCACTATTAACTAATGTTTTTGCAGCGCTGACACTTTATCAATACGAATATTTCTTCATTGCTGTAGCCTAATTCTTTCATGGCTTGAGTGGTATAACGTAACGGTGTTGCCAGTACCGTCTGTGCGGTTGTCATATAGACTTTGGCAAAGATGTCAGTAATATCTTTCACATCGTCATCCAGCTCAATATTAAGCTGTAATAGGAAATCCGTGGGTTGTAGCCAGATAATTTTACTGACGGATTCCCCTAGATTACGGTTGTTTTTTAAGAAAGTCGCCAGACTTTGCTGTGCCAGTACCTTATCGGCCTCAGTTTCCCGGCTAGGGAGTAGATAAAGCCAGTAATTGCCTCTCAGCGTTAACTGTTGGCTGTCTGGCGTCTGAATGAAACTGTATTCACGTTTCTGTTTGTTATACCAGTACTGATAACGTTCACTTTCAGATTCACGAACTAGCTGTACATCGTTAAAGAAGAAATAACCCGTGCTTTTGTCGTTAATGTTATCGCTGCTATGCAAATCCAGTAAGGCGCGGCGATAATCTTCCGCGGCAATTGGGCCACAGGTCAGCATTTGTTGTGGGTCGAATTCCTGTGGAAAAATGCCATCGTCCGGTGTCTGTTCTTGTTTTTCCGGGGTAAGCAGATCCCTGAGTGGCAGTGAATGACGATAGACCAGATAAGATGCACCGTAACAACAAGCTTCTAATAAGGTAATACCGGGATCGTTTTCTTCTGTATTGCTCCAGCGTTGCCCAGACTGTTGCTCAGCTACCGTCTTGGCTTGAGTGAGTAAAGCCTCAAAGGCGATATCGTCTTTAACGATGGGAAACAGGGCATCTTGATTATTCACTGTCTGCTCCTTTATTAGCGGAACGCTTTTCTGACCAAACTAAAATCAGTACTTCATTATCAGCGGCTTCTATGCTGTCACCGACTGCACCTGCGGGTTGGGACGATTTTTTCAACGTTAAGCTGGTGACCCGTTCAACCAAAGGTGACTGTTGAATGGTGGCTAATAACGGGTAGTAATCAATACGGTTGCCGGTTGTGACGCCGATAGCGCTATCTTCCGCCCAAGGCATATATTTTCGACTGAGCTCCTGCTGTAACTGATGACGGCCGTAGTCGGGATTAATCCCTGCGACAAACACCAGTTGATAGCTGATCAGCACGTCAACGTAGGTCGGATTGTCGATTTTGAGGGTGGTCCAAGGGCTACTGAGTTGGCTTATCTAGTCGGCCATTTCCGCCAGTCGGGCCGGGTTCAGGATCGGGCGCAGCGCATCATCGTTATCTTTGTAACGGCTGTCAGGGATGACAATCAGTTGTTGCGTTTCTGGGGCTGGGATTTTGGTTAATTCATTGGCGGAAGGGTATTTGACATCAAATATGCTGACAAATTGTTCTTTTAATAAAGTGACAATGTTATCCCAACTTAACGCACGGCTACGATGGGACAACCGGGGTGGAATTCGTGTGAGAAAAGCGGATTCTGTTTCTTTCGGCCAACCATTCCAAGACGCCCAAGGTTGCGTTACACGGCTAATGGCGGCGGATGTGCTGGCGGTCTGTTTAATACTATCGGCGACCAAACCATTGATAAAGTGATCATTTTCAATGGCTTCTGAGTTGATTAACGTGGCCGTGGTGGCGTTATACAGTAGGCCTTGCATTCTTGGGTAATCTTGGGGGCGGTCTGTCGAGTTATCTCCGCTTTCAGCCAGTATCGTCCTGCCGGCATCAAGGCTGCTTGATTTGACGCATCTTGTGGCAATAACGTACTCCATATCCCCCGGTCAAACAGATTGTGAGTTTGATCGTGAACCCGTTGATTTAATGGCCGCCAGGTGTTTTGCTGATTCAAATAAGACCAAGATAGCGTAAGTTCTTGAGTACCGACCAGTTGCCAGTATAGGGATAAGGTTTGTCCCGGTAATACGTTGGTGAAACCCAAATAGAGTGCGTCATTGGCGAATGAAGGGAGTTCTGCGTTTGGGTTTGGGCGTCAGGGGATAAACGGTGTATCGCTCAGTGTTGACTTTAGCGCGGAATGTGATTTGCAACGCACTGATGCAGGCCAGTCATTAGGTGATGGACTATCAGTCACAGCGTAGTCCATTGCAGGTAAGGTAAAACTCAGGCTTTGTCCTTGAGGTGCATCGGTTCCGCCAAATAACGATGGGATGCCAGTGAGCTGCTTTCTTTCCTGAGGCGTGACTAAATAGCCCTGAACTTTAAACGCGCTATTATCAGGTTCAGGGGTGTACCCTTTATACCACGCTTTAAAACTCTTGGTGGGCAAGCCAACCCATTGCGGCGCCAGGGTAAGCGTCGCGTTTTCAGAACCATACCATTCAGGGGCAACCAGATTAAAGCCGGAACCCAACGAGGGAAATTGGCCAAAGGGGAAACTGGTTTTATCTGTTTGTTCAGTTCCGCCATCGGAGGCATAGCGCACACTACGGTTGCCGTTGATATTGATTTCAATACCGGTAATTTTAGGCAGTATGGGTTTCTGAGTGGTGCCTAATTTTAAGACCGGTACGTCGAATGTCATGCCATCAAGGTTATCTGGCGGGTTGATAGGATCAGCCGTGGATGATAATCCAAGTTCAATGTTCTTTTTGTCGATAAGTTTTACCGACAACGATAACCAGTGATATTCTGCACTAATTTTGGCGGTGAGATGTTCAGCTTGACCTTCCCAATCGTTTTCCAGCGTCAATGTGATATGGCGCTCTCCGGCGGACATCGCAAATAGAGATGAGGTAATCAGATAACCGGATAGAACCGACACATCATTAGCGGTTGGGCTAAAAAGTTGAATACCCTTTTCAGGCAATGCCATGTTATCCGAAAGGCTAAGGGGTATCGCTGATTGCCAGCCATCCTTATCTTTGCGGTACCAACGCAGGTCGGTCAGCGCCCCTTGATTCGCCAATAAATCCGCGTCTGACGCATACTGTAACGAATTACCGGCGCTATCTTGCCCGGCATCAAACAGCGTGCCTTGTGTTACCAGAAATTCCGCGTTATCTGTATTCAGGGTAACGCTGACGGCGACACTATCTACTTGGGCGTTTCTGGGGTTCAGTCCCAGTAATTCCCGGTAATAAAGATCACGGTGTCGGGCCGGGAAGGTGTTTAATAAGCGTTTGGTGGTTTCTAATAGTTTTAAAAAAGCCAATATAAACGCCTGATGTGGCGGTAAAAGGCCATTGGCTTGATTAACATTTTGGTAAATATCAGCTAATTGTTGAGGATTATTTTTCTGAATAAAGTAAAAACTGTCCCAGAACTGTTTTTTATCTTGATCGAAAGGAATAATTGCGGCGTATTTTTTAAGCCAGTTTAAAATATCCAGCGTACTTCTTTCATCAAGTTTAAATGCAGTATTTGGCACGATAGCTGAGAGTTTATTATCTAACTCGGCCTGTCCCATATTTACACCACCTATTATTTGAATCTATAGTTTACCTGCTGGCTGGGGGTAATATATTGCGCCTGAAATAGGACCTTTTTTTCGTCACCCACAATGGCGATCTTTTTGCCTTGGATCTGGGCGTGTCCGCTGCCTCTAATGGTTGCTGGCCCCAGAGGCGTGACTTGCCGGTTGCCGAATAACGGTTCAAATAGCAGATTGTCACCATCCACCACTAACTGTTTATTCATAGGTTTACCCATATCTGGCCTTCGCTGACCTCAAGGATGCCATCAATTTGTTGGTTGATTTCGCTGCCTCTCAGGGAGTAAGCCACTTGAACATGCAGGGTATTGGGCAAGTCCGCTCTCTGATTGACCTGAATCTCGGTAATTTCCGCGCGTGGTTCATAGCGCAATACCCGTTCTTCAATGCGAGTTTGAATTTTTGCTATCAGTGCATCAGTGATATTGGCAAATAGATAATCATTCAGGCCACAGCCGTAATCTTCACGCATAATTCTTTCGCCGGGTTCAGTGAGAAAAAGAATTTTCATGCTTTGGCGAACATTCTCTGCCCCTGCTGCCATTTGGACACCGGGGGGTATTTCTGGATGCGTATTATCTTTGATAAAAAACTGTGGCGGAAAGGCCCAACCCCGACCATAAATATTGGCTAATATGTTGTCTGTCATCTCGCGGTCCTATTATTGTGTTAAGTTAATTTTCGCACCTTTAATATCGACGCTGGATTTTCCAGCGGCTGACAGGGATTTTTCAGCCTGTAGGTTAATTTCCTGAGCTTTGGTGATGAGATTCTTCGCTGAATCTAGCGTGATATCTTTATCCTGTTGCAGTGATAACGAATGCTTTCCGCTATTAAGAGCGGCGATTTTATCTTGATGATTGAGCACTAATGCTTGCTGATTATCCCCTTGCTTAATGATCAGGGTTTTTATTGGATTTTTTTCACTGGGTTCTATTGGTGTTTTATTTTTTGGGTTGTGCATAGCGCCTAATATCACCGGGAAGCGGGGATCGCATTCAAAGAAACCGATAATCACCTCATCCCCCGGTTCCGGGTAGAAACAGAATCCGCTTTCATGACTGGCATAAGGTTTAACCAAGCGGGCAAAAAGTACGCTGTTGGTTAAATTTAACGCCGGTATCTTGACCGGAATGCGGTCCAGTGACTGCTTATCCTGTTGGTATTTTTCCACAACGCCGATGTGTAGCTCTCTTACTGGCGGTACAGCCTGTTCCGTTTCAGGCAACAGGCCGAGTGTTAGCCGAGTACGCCAGCCTTGTCGCTGACGGATTATCTGATTGACTCCGGTGATAATGCCTTTGCCATCCATTCCTTGACCAAAGCCGTTTAGTGCCAGCAGATCACCTGGTTGATAGCGGCTATCACCCGCAACTTCAACATTGCCGGAGACGTTATCACTTCGCAGGTTATTCAGGATGCCTTGCGCAAGGTATTTGGCTTGTTTATTATCTTGCGGATAGCTAAAAACCCATTGCCATGTTTGATCGGATAAGGTTGCCAAACTGTCGGGCGCGAGTTGACCACTGCCAAGCCGACTGTTTTTTGCCTGAGTGGCCTGAGACAGTTTTTGTTGCGCGATATCCCAGGATTGTACGCTCACCGTTTTGGGATTGTGCCGGTTATCCCATTGCAGATCCGCCTCAAACAGCACAATGTCTTGATCGTTGGCTCGTTGTTTAATTGTGTGCACGGTTGATTGATTAAGTGATTCTGGCGTCGCCAGCTTGACCGTCTCGTTACCGGGTAATAACCAGATATTGGTGGCGGCAAGCCGGTTTTTTAAGAATTTCCAGTCATGACAGCGAAACTGCACCATCTGCTCATGTTCAGTTTTAAGCTGAGGCGCCTGTTTTATCGTGACAGGTATCCCTGCTTGACTGAATAGTTTTCTGATAATGGTTTCATCACTTTGTTGACTGAATAACTGTGAATGGAAATTGTCAGTGAGTTTTTGCAGTGGATGTTTCGCCGTTAGAGTAACCAGACTGTCCTGACCTTTGAACTTAAGCGCTTGCCGAACAATGATCCCCTTTTTTTGCAGTCTCACGATCAGTTCTTGATTGGGCCGACAGCTTGTGAGTTCAGCTTGCGCTTTGGCGGCAAAAATCGCGTTGGCGTCACCGGCTACGCTAAGCGTGATATTGGCTGTGGGGATACCGTTGATTTGGTGGTTTACGGTCAGACTCATCACAGAAAACTGGCTGAGGGTTTTTCCCGCTATGTTAACGTCTATCTCCGGTATCTTCATGCATCCCCCCGTGCCTGTAGTGTTTGCCCCGGGGTGAAATCATCAAGATTATCCAGATTGTTTTGCCAAGCGAGGGTGAGGTAATCAATGCCGCCTGCCAGAGAAGCCCCGGCACCTAAGGCGATTAACGGCAGAGAGAGCATATCGGTCACGCTGACTGCGGTGATCGGCGGTGATTTTAACTGCTGTTCAGTGGCTTGAATAACAAAGCTTTCGTCCGCGATCAGCGATAAAGTGGCGCGGGCTCGCAGTGGCGTAGCGTCCCGGTCAAATAGGGTGTAATTGATGGTGAGATCACTAGCCCGGCAGGCGAAATAACCTTTGTTTTCCCAACGCATTTTGCCCCATTTGATTTTGAGGAAGTGGGGCACGTTGGTGCTGGCATCCACCGTACACAAAGCTTTCAAGGTTGCTAGTTGGGTTTCTACCGGGATGTTGTTGCCCGGCATAGTCGCGTCAAATAGCAGGACTAATGTCAAACCGGCGGGTTGTGATAGCACATAGCGGCTGCTTTGGCTGGCACTATTAACGCTTTCATCCTGTTGGTAGTGGGTTTGATAATTGAGCTGAATCCCATCGGGGTTATACATCGCCTGTAAGCTGCCTACCGAGATCTTTCCTTCCCGGTCTTTAAAGGCGGTCAGGGTGAGTTTGGACAGGCTGCGTTCAATTAAGCTCATAATAGCCTCCTGTTTCACGCAACGCCTCTAACACTTCCCGTTTGACTATCTCGATCAGACGGGCGTTATCCAGCGTCTCTTGGGCTAATGTCTGTGGTGTAATGGGATGACTCTCGGCATCAGTCACTTTAGCTCGAATAATCAGCTCCTTAATTTCGATGGTCATACTTTTACTCCTAACCAGCGCATATCTTGATAACGCAACTCCAGTGAGTTCACCAAAACGGTATTGCTATTGGCGTCAAAGTCGCCGGTGGACCAGCGTACCGGTAGCGCGTTGCTTAATGTCCAACTTGCCACGGGTAACGAATTTTCATTCAGTAACATAATCACGACATCGGCATAGACCGCTTTTTCGCCACGCAGGACACGATCAAACACCAGCGTGAGTGGTGTCATCGTCATCACGCCACGCTCCAACATCAGACTGCCATGTTGGATTTTTTCGGCCAGCCAGGTATTTCTGGCATTTTCCCCGCCTTGGCTGTGTTGGATCGTTTGTAACTCACGGCTCAGGCCCGATATCCGTTGAAAGGCGATATCCAGTGGACTGGGAATGTTGTTAAACAGAAAACTGGCGATAAAACGGTGTGACACTGCCGGGGTGTAGAGGTTGCTCATATGTTGCCTCTGTTTAACTTAGCGGGGGTACCGGTACGGGTATCAAATGTCAGGTTTAGCTCAATAAATTCGGCGGGAATTAAGACCGCGAGGCTGATTCTGATGATCATTTTTCCGGCCCGGATATCGGCTTCACTCATTGATTCACCCACACCCAATAACACTTTGAACGCCTGATCTTCTTGGGTGCCTCGTAGCCCGCCGTTTAACCATAATTGGCGCAACCAGTTATAGGTCTGGCCTTTAAACTTCATCCAGGTGATGGCGTTATTGGGTTCAAAGACAACGGATTGCATCGTTTGTTTGATATCTCGCTCTGCGCTATTAAAGAGACGCCGTACCGGAATGTAGCGCCAGTTGTCATCATTTTTCAGAGTGCGTGCGCCCCACACCACAAATCCCCGATGGTTGAAGTAGCGGATGGCATTGATGCCCTGTTGATTCATAGCGCCTTGTTCATCGTCATTGAGCCGTTCAGTGACATCACTAATTCCGCTTAGTACGACATTCGCCGGGGCTTCCCAGATGCCACGGCTGGCGTCAGTAGCACAATACACGCCTGCCATCACTGCGCTGGCAGGAATGGTTTAGCAACCGGCAGGATATAACAAGGTCCACCGCCATTTTGAAAATACAGTTTTACCGCATCACTACTTATTGTGTAGGTACCGACAGTCACAGCGTAAGTGTAACCGGAGCCTGTATCACCCGCGTTAAGAGCGATATCGGTTGTAGCAACAGTCGCTGTATCACTTTCAACGTTCGCGGAAGGAGGAGAGGGAGGCGGCGGCGGAGTGGGTTTAGTCGATGTGATGGCGATTGACGTAATACAACCGACATTAAACAGATTCGTAAAATCCAGCCAGCTACTAACGCGTATCGCTTTTAGGGGTGAGCTGGTTTTTTTAGGCTGGAAGCGGCCAATAAAAACAGGTATTGCGGTGTTCCCGTGGCTGATAGAGAGCGATAATGACGCATTTTCTTCAATATAGACGCCGGGATAGGTCGGTGTTGTCGGCATGCTGCCTCCCATTATTGTGCGATATTTTGCGCAAACAGTAGGATGATGAATTCGGCCGTGATGAGCCATGCCAATATTGATCATCATGTGTTAGCACATGGATAATTGGCTATGTCAGATGATTATCTTCTGCAATATAAACATCGGGATAGATTGTTATTGTGGATCTATTAAGGTGCTTGAATGGTAACCCGATCTGCGACCAGTGCGATTTCTTGAACGGCAATATCATTGCTGGCGGCATCAAAAGAGGGGGAGGTGAATGACGTTGGGAAAGCATTTGTTACATTCTAGGTCATCAGAATTTCGGTACCGGCTTCGTTGGTCAGGCTAATGGCAATATCTTTTTTCTCAACTTGATTAAGTTGAATAGAATTAATCCAGTCAAAAAGCTTAGTATTGCCAGAGAAGACCCCTTTACGTAGGGTAAGATTGATCGATTGACGTTGGCCCGGCATTTTGTAGTAATTACCGGTGCCATCTTTATATTCGATGACTTCATGAGAAATATCTAGCCCGGAAACGTTGTTAAAGGGGATTTGTTCGTCACCAACCGAGACAACAAACCGATAAGTAGGAATGGGATAGTCAACAACGATTTGTGCTGGAGTTGTAGCCATGGTTTTTTCCTTTATTATTTACATTTGAAATAGAAGAAAAACGTCTATTATTTTGTTTTTCCTAGTACTTCACTATTGGGTATATACATGGATAGAGAAAATAAAAGAGAGTGCGCCACAGGTGGCGCAAAAATTATTTGGTCTGGCTTGATGTTGTATTAGTTATTGGTCACCCATTGGTTAGGTGTTATTGATACGAAAAAAACATTATACGAAATACGACATATCAAGACGGATTAATCTGTTTTATTCCTTTGCACCAGGCATTTTATGCCAGGTGTTTGTGCCTTTCTTTTTGTATGAAGTAATATAATTCAGGGGAATCGGGGTAATAAATGTCAGTTCTTCTGTACACGCGGGTATCATTGCTACGAATTCTGATTGTTGAAGAGTCTGGTGGCTCATCAGAAATTCGGGATAATTAATTCCTCTTTTATCTTGTCTAATTTTCTGGCCAATAGTTTCTTGATTCATCTCCTGCGGTCTTAGCCTGGGAATTTCCATCTTGTATAGGTAGGCAGTGTGTCCGCCATATCCACCACAATCTGTATTTATTCCTGTGGATACATAGTTCTGATTTGGACTCCTGACATGTCCTACCATATGCGCTGATGGTCCATCACTAATAAATGCATCCGTCAATGCATTCTTAACCTCGGTAACATGCTTTTTTGACCATGGATAAAATCCACCTGCTGCTACGATTTTTTCAGGATCCCGATTATCTCCTCTAAAAATAATGACATCTTTTTGATCTGTCAGTTCTAACTCATGTTTGCCAACGGATAAAGTTGAAGATGTTATGTCATTAAAACTTGATGTTAATAATGTCTCAGAATCTATAGTGGAAGACGTTGATTGATTAGTTGCTGATGTTGAACTTTCCGCAGTTGTAATAACGGGAAGTTTTTTTCCCTGTAATGATTTTGGTTTTGGTTTTGGTTCGGGTTTATTAGTATTTATAGAAGCGCTGCTTGATGAAGAGGGCATCGCAAATTGGGAAGTCGATTTTTTGGTGTCGGATAATCCTTGTGCATTCAATGCTTTTATACGTTCACTTATTGTCAATGTACGGTTAGTAGGAGCCAAATTATCAGTTTGTGATGAGCTTTCTTTTTGCTTTTCATCTTTGTTAGATTCATTTTCCATATTGTCACCTATTTGTTTTGAGCAAGAATGATATTTGTGAGTAAATAATTATATTAATAGTCTATATTTAATTCAATAGTCTTACCCTACAGCACAATGCTGTATATTTTCATTTTTTTATTTAACTGCCTGTATTTAATGGGTGAATTACAAACTGGATATTTTAATTAAAATGCATTTTCAGATATGTCTTATTTTTTTAGTAAACATTTTGTCACAATAACAATCTGACTAATCAGAAAAATAATAAAATAGGTGGATTTCAAAGATAAATTATTATTGGGAATGGGAAAATAGGGTTCAGCATTGCTACGGCTAAGATATTTTCCCTGATTTGGTAGGATGAAATGATTGTGGATCCTGTTTACGATTTGTGTAATTGTCTTTTTATTTAAAGGTAGCGATTTAAGCGGTCAGTTTTTTAAGGAACCTGGTGAGTTGATTGAGGTCGTTAAGGGTTTTAGCCAGCTCGGTAACCAGAGACTGTAACTATTTTTAGTCCATCATTTCACCTGTTTTAGTTGATAAATCAAATATATACCCAGTAGATTTCAAGATGCATCGCGACGGTAAGGGAGTGAATCCCCGGGAGCATAGCGAACTATGTGACCGGGGTGAGCGAGTGCAGCCAACAAAGAGGCAACTTGAAAGATAACGGGTATATCAAAAACAGGTGATGATACAAGTTTATGTACCGGCTCTGATTGTGAGCAGCAAGATTAATTTTTCTCTCTTTATTTTAGAAGAAAATCCAGAAAGACTCATTTTATTAGATGTTTTTCTTAGTATACCCAGAAACTTTCATATCTTTAGAGGTAAAGGTGTCGGCTTCAATTGAAGGCCTACTGAATAACCATCGATTAGGTTTTATATTTATGATATTAGGGGCTGCTGCTATTTTTTGATAGTGAAGTTGCCACTGTTTTTCCTCTTGGTTAAATTTTAAGAATGCAAAACCATAGATATTTTCTATAACTTTGCCATCAGCCTCGTGATATCCATAATCGCGGAATTCCATTGCCGTAATCATACCCATTCCGTGATCAATATTCTGGTTATTATATTCAACGTCTTCTTGACCACCTTGTACGTGCCGAACCCGGAGAGTGTCTTCATTCATTTTGTCGACCACAAATGAACATCCACTGAAGCCTGGGGTAAGTACATATTGTCGATGGCGACTGAGATCGGGTTGGGCCGGGATATCAACATATCCTCCTTGTGGGGCCCAATAAGCTGAAATAGACATGTCTTTATCCGGCATTTCTTCTTGATAGGTATCGACAACTTTTAATGCGTTGAATGGCAGAGTTTTATCCGATGGTTTAATTTGTAGTGCCTTGAATACCAAATCTCCGCCTCCTTCTTTGTTATTCAAAATCTTTTTTACTCCATCTGACATTTCTATTTTTTGCGGATTAATTAAATCGGTAATAATCGGTTGTGAAGTCAGTGCGTTTTCACTTAATATATCAGACATTGCTATGGAACTGGCGCTATATTGTTTTTGTTTCGAGGGGGATGGAATAAAAGATTGTGCACCTTTTATATTTCGTTCATTCCCTGTTCTTAGTTTTTTCTTTAACTGTAAATCCAATCCTAATCCCAATGTGCAGCTATTCATCGTATTATATTGGTTAGAATGTATTGAGCATTCTTCTGCTCTATTTCCTGAGTGATTAACTTTTTCACAGTATTTGTTGTTTGGCATATTATTTTATTACCTGTTAATTATTTGTAAGAAATCTTCTGGAATGGTTTTTTCCCCGGATCACTTGGATTAAGACCTACAATTTGTTTGGTTTCCTCTGGATTTTTATTTTTACTGTATTTATTTGTCGGAATATTATCACCTCTGATAATAAAAATATTAATGTAATATCAATGTTAGTGATTATATATTTACTTTTAAATTTTATTCCATTTGTTCACTTTAACATTCCCTGGGATTTTGATTTCGAGACTATTGCCAAATTCATTGTCTATGCTTTTTAAAATTGCTTTCGCATCTAAACGCCCTAATTGAACTGAACTTATGCCAGATCGTTTTAATAATAATGATTTCAAATCAGACAGTTTTCCTTTTACAGCAGGGGCTTGTGAAAGATTTTTTTCGTGCAGTAAATCAGGAGAAGCAAAGAATTCAGCTTGATCTAAGCCAAGTTCTTTAAGTTCTTCTGAATCTTCTATATTAATTTCTGCAAAATGAGTTGTATTAGATAAGAACTTTCTATTGGATACTTCTCCATCTATTGCTAGCAAGTAGAAAGTAAACGCCGTATTTCCTAAACGGTTCCAATCATCTTCATTGGTGTTACTTCCTTGAGTACGATTTAATGTTTTTATTCCCTTATTTACCAAATTAAAGTTTGAGCTAATCTCATCAAATGTAGGTTTTTCTTGCCCATTTCCGGAAGTATAATGTCTCAGTGTGAATTTCTTGTCTTTTACTTTAGCTAAATAATCATCTTTCGTTTTTTCAGAAGAAAATTTTATTTCATTATTGGTTATTTTATTCATTATGTCGAAGGGTAATTCTCTGTCATAAGGATCAAATTTACTTTTAAATCGGTTGAAAATATCTTCAGCTTTGACTTTTTCATTTAGATTATTACGGGTATTCGGTGTTACTGAACTTTCTTTTTTTACCTCCAAATCTGGTGTATGTTCCTGTAATTTCTTTTTATTATCATCATTCTTTAGTTCAGTTTCCGGCTTTCTGGTGTACTGTTGATTTGGGGTGGTTTGTGCATTTAAGTCTTTTCTATCTCCTCTATTTTTAGGTGTATTTAATTCAAGATGCTCAGTTTGTTTATTACTGTTTGATCTTGCAGGAGAAACAATAGCTTGATCTTTTTGGGTATTAAGTTCGAACTTTTTTATAAGGCTATTTATTGGCATGATATTACCACCTGTATATATGTGAATTTATCTTTGAATTTTGAATCACAAATAATATATGGATTATTAACGTGGAAAAATAAAATAAATAATTATTTATTAGGTGAGTGATTATTTGTTGTATTAATATAGGTTTTATTTTGAACCCCAATTAACCTGTCAGAATTTTCTTTAGAAACAATAATATCAAAACCATTTATCTTAATGATAATCTCTTGACTGTTTTTCCATTTTTTAAGTGTATCTTTTATTTGTGTTAAATAAGCTGTGTTGGTAATACCGGAAACTTCAACAATAATGCTGTTATTTTCTTGATTTTGGTTATTTTCTGTGTCGGGTTCTGTTACCAGATTAACTTTAGCCAAAGCAAGACGAGCATCTTCTGTACCACCTAAATCGGCACATAATTTATCTACCAGAGCTTGATTGATTTGTGAATTATTTAGGTTGGGTTTCTGATCTACAGACGCGGAAATTTGGTGAATTGGGGTAATATTGTCTTTAATATTTTGCAGTTTCATGGGTACGGTAATTGAATACATTAGAGAGAGGCGAGGGCGATTACCGAGAGCTTGCCAGAAATTACCCAAGCTATTTAAATTCTCCTGTTGGGGAATAATTCGAGTATAGGCACCGGGAATGCCGGTTAATTGACGGTTGTTAATTAATGCATTTAAAATCCGTGTCATCACTTGTGCCGCTTGATTATTGGGGCGGCTATCCGGGCTGGAGCTATCACTCGAGGGTTTATTAGCGTCCCAATAAGTAATTAAATAGTGACAATTGATATTGACCCATCCCGGTAATAATGTGCTGGTTGCCGGGTTATAACGTCTTGGTTCGGCGGAACGTAATTGTAAATCTTCATTGATGTCATAAAGAAATACACTGACCGTCGGTTCCGCTTGAATGGAATTAATTTCGGGCAGATCGAAACGGATATCAATTTTATTGCCATTGGTATTTAAATACTGGGATAAAACAGTATTTAATGCATTATTTACTTCAATAATCGCGTTGTTAGAAGCAATTAGGGTTGTCATATTTATGTTTATCCTATTGAGTATTTAAAAAACCAATCGGCCAGTTTTATTTAATTCGAGTGTAACCGCTCGATTGATATGTTTATTTTCGATTTGTTCACAATGGTCATTTTTCGCTAACATTGAGGCTAATAGTGCAATATTTCTGATATTAGCCCCGGTTAAATCAGCGCGTTTAGCCAGATGGGTAAAATCAATGGTATCGGATAATTTAATTTGTTCTGGCCAAATGACTTGCCACATTTTTTTACGTAACATTTCGTCGGGATAAGCAAAACGGGTAATAAAGGTAAAACGGCGATTAAAGGCGCTGTCTAAATGGCTACGATTATTGGTGGCTAAAATCACTAATCCCGGATAATTTTCTAATCGCTGTAATAAGTAAGAAACTTCAATATTAGCATGTCTGTCTTGAGCATCTTTGGTTTCACTACGCTTGCCAAATAGCGCATCCGCTTCATCGAAAAACAGTACACCGGAATCTGCTTCGGCCAGATCGAAAATACGGGAGATATTTTTTTCCGTTTCGCCAATATATTTATTCACCACGGTAGAGAGATCGACTTTAATCAGATCAACGCCAAGATGATCAGCAATCACTTCGGCGGCCATGGTTTTGCCGGTACCGGATTCGCCATAAAATAGCGCACTAATACCGGTACCATAACCGATTTTTTCCTGAAAGCCAGTACTCAGAATCTGGTCACGGTAATGAATGGCGGCAATAATTTCTCTTAATTGTTGCGCTAATGCGTCTGAAATAACCAAATCATTAAGGCTGCGTTTGGGGGTTATTCGTTGCGCTAATTTACCGAAATTCTGTTGAGCGCGGAAACTTAATGCTGTACGCAGATCGGTTTCTTCCAATTGACCTTCCGATTGTCGGAGTATTTGGTATTGATGTGCTTCTTTAAGAATTATCGGTAATGTTTCTGCGGTAAATGAAAAACGTTGACATAATTGAGGGATATTTATTTTCTGAATTATCTTATCTGGTAAACTGGCTTCCAGCATGGTTTTTTTATCTGCCAGCGTGAGGGCTGGCATATTAATTTGCACTATTGGTAAATGTTTAATCCACATTAATGAATCTTGTGGTTCTGCCAGACAAACCACGCGTAATTTTGCTTGGTTCAATAACGTGGAGAATTCCTTGTGTAATATTTTCTTTTCATATTTAAGCAAAGAAAAATTGCGAATTAATAAGCAAGCATCATGTAACCGGACTTCCCGTACTGCATCTATCAGTAAATTAGGGTTATTTTCCTCCGGCAGTTGGGCTAAATCCAGCGTTAAGCTACTGATATCATGAAACGCCATCATATTGCTTACCGCTAATTCTCTAGCGCTATCTTGTTTTCCTCTGAGTATTACCAGCGGGCGAACTTCATCGGTTTTATTTAATAATATCTTTTCAAGTGAACGGTAAAGAGATTGTGGATACCAACCGCGTGTGGCAGAAGCATGCCAATAAGCACAAGTTGTCAAGGGAGGTAAAATAACCCGTTGGCCTGATAAGAAATGCCAGACAGCGCTGTGAGTTAGAAATTGGGTTTGTAACCAAATAGATTCTTCGTGGTTATTAAGCCGTAATAGTTGATGACTGATTAATGGTGTTTGCGGTAGAAGGCTGTTTTGTCGTAATTGCCGATCACTTTGACGTTGGCTAAATAATTCAATGGCTAAGGCAAAATCAGGCCACTGTTTTTGACTATTACCGTGCAGAGCAGCAAATAACGCGTGATAACGGTTATCGAAATGCGGTAATAAACCTAATAATAAAACATCCCGTTCAAATTCAGTGAGATCAAAACGTGAAACTAATTGTGATAATGCATTGGGGGTTTCTTCGATTTCAGGGAAATTAATAATATCATCCTGTTTGGTGACCCAATGCGGAATGCCTTGTGGTTTTTCCAGCCGCTGGTTTAATTCATCTTCGGTAAGCAGAAAACTCTCCGGTAAATAATCATATTTTTCTCTATTTTGGTAATAGTAATGTTGTAATTGCAGATCAATACGTTCCAGATGGGGGTAAATCCAGTGTAATTCTGTCACCATATCATGGTTATTTTTAAGTAAAGCGTTCATATAAACCTGTTAAATATTTTTCCAGTCGATTAATAAAGAGCGATCCAACCAAGGAAGTTTGGCGATATTTAATGGCCACAGCCATTCAGTCAGCAATGCATCAAATGGCTGTGGCTGGATGGTGATTTTGATTTCTTGCTCATTTGCCAATAATTCACCCGGTCGTTGTAAGAACAATTGGCGGACGTCATTGCGGCTTAATTTTTTCCAACCGGGAAGTTGAGTAATAACGGTATCCAGCCATTGCTCTGTTATCAATTGCTTCTCTGGTTCAACAGAGATTGATTCGGTATTTTCATTGATCATGAGTCCGCACAGGACGTTATTGAGCCTCTTACATTCTGCCGGTGTTTCTTCTGTTCCCCAAATTAGATAGTCAAGGAAATTAACAGCATGGTATTGGGCTTGACGATGGATAAATTTTTTCCCCTCAAGTAGGCCAAGTTGATTAAACAATGCGGGTAGCATCGGCCAGAGAATTAATATCCCGGCATTATTGACTTGGCATGGAGAGTTTGATGCTGATAGTATTTTCTGATCTTCGGTAATAACTTTCTGATTTACCAGAGGTTGATGTTGCTGAACATCTGAAAAATTAACGTTATTTATGGCTGATTGTTTATCGGGTATATTTTTATCTATATGATTTGGCATAAAGCATGCCAATAGATATTGGTATTCCTCAATCGACAGATGTTTTTGGCAAAGCCGTGAAACATAAACGGTTTGCCAGAGTTGCTTTAGCCAACTATTTAATGGCGTATTGTGGTTCATAGCTTGGCGAAATAATTTAATAAAAGATGTGGCATTAAGTACGCCGTTATTAAGTTCAGTGGTAATACGTGAAATGATTTTCGCATCGGGTTTAGGTATCTCCTGAATATTATGCCGCTGTAGATATTCCAGTGCATTGAGTATTAGTTGCCCGGAGGAGACAAGCTCCTCCTGATGTTGTGGTTTGTTTGTTTTTTCGGCTAATTTGCGGTTAATGGCAATTAATAAAGTGGGTTGTTTGATAGCTAAAAGTCGTTGTAGACCATGTTCAGACAGGCAGCTTTTTGCCAGTAGCAATATCCATCTGCTCTCTATTTGTGTTAATTGGTGAATAAGTTTATTAATGTTTTTATTATGTGTTATTGTCTCCAGTGTATTGGGTTGGGCATCTTGTTGATATAAAGAGTGAATAAAATCCTCCGTATCAATTAAGTTATTATCGCAAAATGCGGAAGAGTTATCGGTGAATTTATTAGATGTTGGATTATTCAGTAGAGTTTCTTCATGATGGTTATTTATCTGATATTGGCTAAGTGTTTTATTCAGCTCCACCTTGAGGCGAGCAGGGAATAATGAATTAAAGTCATTGAAACTTATTTCACCAAGATTTAGGGTTAATATCTCTAAAGAGATGTTCTTATGAATCTTATATTCATCAAAGTATGAGTTGAGTAATTGATTTATATTGGTCTGATTAAGCACGGAGCCATGCAATATTTTCTTAGCTACCTGTTGATTATTAGCTGCAATAGTAATGGTAATCCGATTTAACAGATTTGGCTCCGAAGTCATATTAATATTTCCTTGGTAATGCGTAAATAATAGGTAATTTAAGTCTGTATTTGTAGAGTAGAATTAAAGTTTCATAATAAAGGCTAATAAGTAATAAGGCGGAATTACATCAACGCTATGATGATGTGAAGGGGATGATGCTGTTGCCTGGTGATTATGTCCTTGTCCTTCGCCTGTGCCTGATGTGTATGCGTAATACGCGCCATTGGCTGATTCCATTACGCTATTTAGATCATTACGTATATGATCAATATAATTGCTGTAATAGCTGCCATCATTTTTCATTCCATTACTAGTCCAATAACCCATACCTCCAATATGTTTATGGCTAGGTATTTGTGATTCTGTTAATGCTGTATTTTGCACATTAACAGTGACAGAAACTTGAGTTGATGTTGTATCTTTGTAAAAGTATTTTCCATTACCATTACCATTGGCTTTATAGCTGTTTCCTTTATCATAAAAGTTATTTCCACACATCACAAAACGACTTCTTAAGTCTGGGGTTCCATTGCTACCATCACAAAAAGCCCAACCTGTAGGAGCGCTATCACCAGAAAACATCACAATCATTCCTCTGGGGAGTACTTTATTGGGATCAATACTGACACCGTTTGAATTAACGGTGATACCGTTACCTGCTTTGACAGCCACATAATCGTAACCTGCATCAATACCATTACCATGGCAAATTGATATTCCATTGTCTCTATCAATCAGGCCATTACCAAGTTGTACAGATAAAACATCATTTTTGGGTTCTAATATTAATGGAGAATAGGCTACATTGATAGGTTTTCCCATTTTTAAACTGACACCGTTACTGTCTACTTTAATACCTTCACCAGCTTTAACTTTTACCCCTTCATTAACTATTTCAATACCGTGATGATTATCGACTTCAAGCTTATCGTTGTTAATTCTCAATCCTCTGCCGGTATTGACTGCTAATCCGCTATTATCAGCTAACAGGCTTTTATTCTTGATTTTTACACTTAATCCATTCTCATCTGCCTTTAAACCACCGTTGTCGTTAATTTTTACCGCTAGTGCACCGTCATTATTCAGTTTCAGGGCTGAATTTGGGTTATCCGTTTGACCGGGCGCTTTACTAACCGCTCGACGACCTATATCAGCAATATTAATCAGATCGGCATAATCGGTCTGTAATGGAATACTGCCTTCTTTAAAGCGCCTTTTTAAATCATCTGCTGATGGGCCATTTGATTTGATATTTTCCATATTGGATTTTGCATTAGGTAGATTGGATTTTTTTTCCATTTTTATCATCCTATGTGATGGTTAAATTATTATGATTTAAATATCTTATAGATATTTATGTATAATTAAGCATAAAAAGATATTTAATCTTAAAATAGGTCTTTTGTGATGCTATATTAATTTGTTTTTATATTGGATAAATTGGTTTGTATTTTTGCCATTATTTTTATTAATAATTTAATTTGGTTTAGTTCGCTCCCTAGGAGAAGGCACATATAATAATTGATTACTTGTTATGACTGCTGCATTCCATTGATCGCCAGACTCACCAATGACCTCGGTACGTTGCTGTTTAGTAGCAATTCGCATATTACCAATACCGGTTGCATCAGAAGGTAGGCGTCCCAAGGTTAAGGTTTCTAAAATATGGTATGCCTCGTCTCCTAAAGGGGCGTCATTGTTTTGCCAGCGTTTATAGGTGCTGGCAAAATCTTTAAAATGTTCCGGTGATAACCAGTGAATAATCATTGAAATATGTGCGGGGAATTCAGCTAATATTTCTGTTTTCACCCAAGATTCCAACTTATAAGGATCAACTTTGTCATTCTCAATTAACTGACGATTCACTACCACGCTAACCACAAATGAAAAGCGATCGGCTAAGGCATATTTTTCGCTGGAGAAATACCAGCGATAACGCCATGCTTCGGCCTCTTTTGGAAAGTTTTTATTCGGTGAGTTTTGGTTGCGTTTAATTAATATCTTACCTTGAATACGATCAAATTTAACCACCCGTGCTTTGAGTTCATATTCTGGTGGTTCAGCGAGAACTGTAAGAGGTGATATTTTTAGGTCTGGATCAGAGGGAGTAATCACATATTTCAGGGTGATTTCATCATTTTCTTCAATCATAGCAGGGAAGGGGCTTTGAGCACTGGAAGTAATCCAACGTTGATCTTCGGTAGCATTTTTATATGTCTCATCGGCATAAACCAATTGATAATCCATATCTTCCAGCCATACTGGGCTATTTTGCCAGCGCAGATTACCATCATTAAATTTTTGTCTTATTCTGTCCAGATTGCGTTCCAAATCGCTGCTGTTACGGGTACTAAGGGAAAAGGTATCTCCTGTCACTTCGGTGATCATTTGGCTCCGTAATATAAACTCTCTATCACCTTCAATAATAATTAGATTAATTACCTGACCTTGTAATAACCGACCTGCAATACCTTGCTGTGTGATGATGAGTTGATGATTTTTAGAGCCTGAGTTCTCTTCAATTATTTTTAGATCGTCTGGTTTTTGTTTATTGTCGAATTTCGTGTCGGGTTTTATCGGCAAAAGTTGACGATGTTCAATTAAATAAAAAGGCAGGCCATCCAGATTAGGTGTTTTACTGAAACATTCCCCGCCTAAACCCAAGCGGGCGGCAATTCTTTTTTGTAGCGCCGACACTTTATCAATCCGAATATTATTACGTTGATAGGTCAGTTCCGGTTGTTGAGCTAGATAGCCGCGTTGGGTGTTCAGAAAATCTAGTGTGTTTAGTGTTAACGGCCTGGCTGCGCGATGAGTACCAAAATAGCCTAATAGGTAATCCAGAATTGTCAGCTCCTTGGCATAGTTTTTATCTTTATTATTGCCTTTATCGTAATGGATTTGAGAATCATTATTGAGCTTTTCTATTAAATTAGCTTCTATGTTTTGATGGGCTTGTTGACTGACAGTATCGGCTTTAAAAGGCCATTGAGCACCGTATACTGTTTCTCCCCGTTGTTTCATATACAGGATCTTAAGAATTAAGTCGTTCAAAACACGCATCCAATGTTTTGTTTTTAGACGACTTTCTTTGCGGTGTTTTGAATGCATTCTGGGATAAATAGGCTTTGGCTTTTTCCAGCCAAAAACACGTTTCCGACCATGCCCTTTGGAGGAGATTTTCTATTATGGGTTTTAACCAGATCTCCGTATTTTGGGCCGCTTTAAGCAGTGAAACCGCTGGGAATAATCGCCTTGCCAGCGAGCGTCTGAGCAACAACGCTAATAAGCTCAGCCAGATAAGCCCCGTGACCAACGTTTCTTTTCGTGTCGTAAACCGGTGCCAGTTCGTGTGTGATTTGAGTTCTTTAAACAACAGTTCTATTTGCCAGCGGCAACGATAAATATCCATGATGTCATTGGCTGTAAATTCCTCGACTGATAAGTTAGTCAGCCAGAGACAGAAACGTTTTTCTTCAGCAAACCAACGGCGGATCAGGCGAAACTCATAGCCATTACGCCGACAAATCAGCTCCAACACCTCAGAACGATTCGTTCTGCGTGTCACGGATTTCAGGGGCTTATCGGACAGCTTCGATAAGATTTTTCCCTGACCATTGCGTGCCCTGATTATTTGGGGATTAAGCGATTTACCGCCCCGCACAATAAACGAACCGCCTGAGCGTGAGAGTTGTTCAAAATACTCAAAATCGACATAACCGGCATCCGCTAATAATAATTGGTCATGCAATGTTGCCGGAATAGGCAGGTGAGTCCGCTCAGAGGCGGTATCTGCAGTAACAGCCATTTTCACGGGAGACTGGGTTAATAATGACAAGGTCATGTGACATTCCACTGCCGCTGCGGTTGCCTGAAATCGACAAGGAAAAACATCAGCCAGTGCCGAATGGACTTTAAATGAACTGCCATCCTGTAAAATAACATTTTGAAATTTGGCGAGTTTTTTGGGCAGGACGAGGTGCTTTTCAGCCCATTGTGCCATGGCAAACCTGACCAATATTTTGACAAATTCAACAAAAGCCGCTTTCCGTAGCTGATTATAAAAAGGACGGTAGCTAACGTGTTGTTTTTCATCGGGGCACAGGCCATTAAATTTTTGGTGTAGCTGAGCTATAGACGTCACTTTCCCCGAACTGAGCGCTGTGATAAGACTGAGAATAAGCGTATGAGGCTCGATATTTCTCACGCGCTGAATAAACCCGCAGCGAAGCGCCATTTTTTGCAAAGAAACGTCACTGAAGAATTGCATTAATTGGTGTTTTATAGCGATAATCGTCACAGGCTTCATCCGTGGTTTTGGTATTAGTTTGGCGACGATTATCAGATCATAAATGAAGCCTTTTTTCTATCTAAAATATACAGTTACTGCTTAAGAGCCTGTATATGATCTGATATTAATGAACTGTTGTTTGCAACAGCAAAGACCGGCACTGCTGTTGCACTGGAACGAACGGAGAGTGCGGGTGAAGCGTCCTCTTCAATATAAACGCCGGGATAGGTTGGTTCTGTTGGCATGTTGCCTCCAATTATTGTGCAATATTCTGAGTAGACAGTGTTAAGCAGCTTGAATGGTGATTCGATCCGCTGTCAGGCTAATTTCCTGAACCGCAACTTCATTGCTGGTGGCATCAAAAGCAGGAGCGGTTAATGAAGTAGGGAAGGCATTTGCCACGCTCCAGGTCATTAAAATTTCAGTACCGGCTTCGTTGGTTAAACTAATTGAAATATCTTTTTTCTCGACCTGATTAAGTTGAATGGAATTAAGCCAGTCGAACAGTTTCGTATCACCGGAGAAGACACCTTTGCGCAGCGTAATATTGATCGCCTGACGTTGGCCGGGCATTTTGTAATAATTACCGGTGCCGTCTTTATATTCGATGACGTCATGAGAAATATCGAGCCCGGAAACACTGTTAAAAGGGACTTTCTCATCACCAATTGAGACAACAAACCGATAAGTAGGGATCGGATATTCAACAGCGATTTGTTCTGGAGTTGTAGACATGATTTTTCCTTGATTGGTTATTTACGTTTAAAAGATAAACAAAGCGTTATAGCCTTGTTTTGATTAACACTGAGGTTTTGATTAGCTCTGAGCTATGGCTATAGCTACCGCAGCAACCTGTCTTGTGACGGTTATTATTTATGCTGAAAAAATTTATTTCGCGATTATTTATTTCGCATTTAATAAAGAGGCTTGATTATAAGTAATGAATCTTTTGAGGGAATATTAATTAGTAGTGCGTGATAATTATTAATTGGTATTGTGGAGGTTAACCATTTTAGGTATTGACACGGTTTTATTTGGTTTTAGGGATAGGAAAATTATGAAGGGATAACTATTTTCTATTTCATTGATTAATTGATGATCACAAGAGTGAGTGGAAAAGATCGTGTTGAGCCTATGATTTTCTTTTTTATGAATATACCTTATGGATTTCAAAATTGCCGTCGTGATGCATCTTGAAATCCATAGGGTATATGAACTCTATTCGGATGCCCAAATCAATAATAAACGGTTACATCAGGCGCATGAACATTGAGGTTTTGACGAAACAGAACAAGTCATTTTGTTTCCGTAAACAACTCACCTAATCGCATTCCCCATGCTCTTAAGGTGTCATTTTGCTCCCTATAAATAAGAACAAAAATGCCGATTTTGAATATCGGTATTTTGCTGTATAAAGAGAAGATTAATTTAATGCTTTAACGCTTCAATTTTATCCCGACTCAGTCCGGTACTGGTGACAATAATATCCAGGCTGACGCCATGCCGTAATAAGGCACGAGCCGTTTCCAGTTTACCTTCCGCTCGGCCTTGCTCAATACCTTGCTCAATACCTTCCTCTCTACCTTGCTTGATACCTCGCTCAAGCCCTTTTTGTTCAAGCTGTTCTGCAATAGTCATCAACATCGTTTCATGCTCCGGAGATTGTTCAATCAGTTGATGGACAAAGTGTGAGAGATCCAGCGTATGCCCATTCAGTAAAATATAGCGTAACACCACATTGCGCTGCTCGGTTGTATTATACCCTGCATTCAAGAGTTCCACCAATTGGAGGAGCCATTCCTGCATATCCCGGCAGCAAATAATCTAAAAATAAAAATATTCAATAAAAACAAAAAATTAAACAAATAAAAATCACAACAAAATAAAATATGTACAAACAAATGTACAAACAAAAAGGGTACTCAATTATGAAGGCAGCGATTGGTTTTAGGCGGGAAGTTCTGAGGTGAGAGGGAGATTGTGAAGCCGGATTAACCGGCTTCGTTCTGCCTGTGCGGCAGTGTACATGCTCTTTAACAATCAGCATTTCTAAGCTACTTGTGCAGCAGTAAATCAATGTTAACCATATTTAAAAACATATGTCAACACTTTATTTAGGCACTTCCGGCCACTTCACATCCGGCGCTTGGTTCACATCTACACGGGTAAGCAATACTCTGTATTTTCTCCACTCAAGCAGTGCTTCTTTATCTGCATCGGTAGCAACCTCTAAGTCAACAGAGTCTTGTAGCAATGAGAGTGTTTCATTTGCTTGTTGTAACAGTGCTGCCTGCTGTTGTTTTGCTTCGTTGATTTGATGAGACTTGAGCAAGTCTTTATCAACTACCCACTCTTTGCCGTTCCATGTGTCAAAATCGGTGGGAGGTTTCTTGAAGGTCAGCGTGTCGGGCAGCTCACCGATTTCGGTTATCTCAGTCGATGCTCGTGTTAACGTGTCGTAAGCAATTTTTCCGCGATAGTCCGGGAGGATTTCCCAGCACTTACTGTCTATACTGCGGCAAACAGCTTCATCATGAGATTTAGGTAGCTCAGGAGCATCTGGATAAGCACCGGCTGATAAGCTGACACCGAGCATCACATATTCAATATCCGATGCTATGAATTCTCTCGTTATCTGATTCGAGTGATAAACCTTTATCCACCCTGCTTGAGTGGCTAATCCATCTTTACCCAATACGGCTGTTTCATGTTCTAAAGAGTATTTTTGTTCTGTCATTATGCTGCTCTCACTATATAGTTAAATGCGACGCTGCGGGGACGGGTTTCGTTGCCAACAGCACCGTTGTTTGTAAGCCCTTGATAATCACCGCCGTTATTCGTAAACGGTAAAGTTTGCCGGCTGTCATCATTATACGAGCCGGGATGGCCGGCTTGATTTGTTACACCGAATGCTCCTTGTGCTCGACCACCGTGACCACCAATGTGCTGGTGCCACTGAACTTGTTGTGGCTGCCAACTCAAAATCCCACGACCACTATCCACACCACGCCCATCATCCCACCCCCGAATAAACTCACCACGCAAATCGGGCAGTGTTCCTGATGGGTATGCTGCCGCCAATTGCGGATATAGGGATTTATTGAATGCCTGGCCGTTGCACGTCAGGTAACCTGATGGGGGATTGGGTTGCGGCCACGGGATGGGGGGGCCAACTGGCGTATTAACATCATCTTCCGTCAAAATTCTCTTTTTACCTTTAAATTTTCCATCTCCATCGAAAGCGTAAGTTGATATGTCAAAGTTGCCATAATCGTTGCCATAGCTAAAAGAAATGCCGCGTGCCCAAGATGGTCCATCACTGCCCGGATGAGCGATATGAATTGCTAAGTCTCCAAGATTATCTAATCCATTCGGTCTAAGAAAACCTGAACGGCCAAGATTGCGGGAATTAGGATCATCAAAATAATTTGCTGTTTTAGTTAATATATAGCCTGATGTTTTTGTATTCGTATTTAACTGAATAAATCGACTGTCAGACTCCGGTTTAGAGTACGCCCCCACATCCCCGGCATTCAAACTGACATCCCCAGTCAACACCTTACCGTTCACTTTCCTGCTGCCCGGTACCGCATTATTGGCCTTACTCACCGTCTCCACCAATCCGAGGTTTTTCACAAACGCGTTTTTGTCGGGGATGTCTGCGCCGTTTTGACTCTTTGAGAGCTTAGTGTTGGCGTTGTTGTTGACGTCTGTAATCAATTTCTGAGTTGCAGCCAGTGTATTGCTACTACCGGTTACATCTGTGAGTTGAACAATGCCTTTCTGGGTTAATGAGGCGTCATGGATTTCTACCGCGCTGTTGTCAATTAATCTTTTGATAGCAGCAAAAAGCTGACTGTCATTTTTATTATCTAATTTAATTCCTGCGCCTTGTACTGCATTAATTAATTCACGTTGAACGGTATTAAACCATCCGGCATCTAATAATGTTGGCGCAATACCCGCCGCGACATTGCCATTCGTAAATTCACCGTTTTTATCGGCGGTATTTGTAATATCACCAATTTTTTGCATAGCAAAACCTCACTCATAAGGTGATTAGAAAATAATAAATAAAGGATTATTTAGTTGCTGTAACCGAATTGCAGAATTGTGTGAGATGGACAAAGGTGATTAAATTGACACTCTAACCGTTTATTACCCCACGAACGTAACGGATCACCGCAATAACTCCCACCAGCTACGGCATAGAAAATAGTAGTTTTGGGCGCATTGATACGCCATGTAAACGGCCAGTCTTCACCATTCAAAGTCTCCCCGCAAACTGACTGGCCCGCCCGCGCTTGTCTGTACTCAGTGATCGTAATGGTATAACCCATTGCTGCGGCCAGATTAATAAAAAACTCTTTTGACTGCCCACCATCTCTTAATAATCGCGAGACCACGGTTTTCTGCCTGAGCGGAATAGTATCGACTTCACCAATCCCGCAATCATCCGGCAAACCTAGTGATTTTTCCCACTCCGGTAACATGATAGTGGCAGTCGCCGGAAAAGCCCCTTCAATCAATCCCCATGCGTCTCGATCACTTCGGTAATATGAATGCGCAATCGCTCTTGTTACTGCATTCATAACAGATGAGGGCTGACGAGTCCACGCTAAGCCAGAAGGCAATAGCCCGTTTAACGCTAATGTATAGTTTTCTACACTATATCGACTCATGTATAGATAACCTCCCCTCTTAGCGGTAGCTCCCCGATCCCTAACTTAATATTGCTTGTCGGGTTTGTTATCACAAATCCCGCCGTTCCCGGCACATCAGCAATAGCATATTGCAACTCTGAAATAAGAACTTTCCCGGTTCCATCAGGATTTCCGCTTTCAAAAAATACATTATCAATAGCGTCTGCAATCGCATTCGTCACATCACGACTAACATACGATATACCATTGATTATAATGTCAATTTTCCGCTGAATTGGGGAACAAACCCAGATCAATGCAGTAACCGGCTGCAAAGGGTAGATGTGATCGGCAACTCTTGCTTGATCTCCCGTTGCTGACGTACCGTAATTTTCCAACTTAGAAAATCCATCAGTACCGGTTGGGAAACCACCTTTTCCGTTGTTATCGCACATGATATAGATACCAACGGTACCAGCACCCATCGCTCGCCGGCGAATCCACACACGAGTAACACCCGGCACGGACAAGGCCCACAGCTTGTAATCATCATCTGAACCACCGGACAAAAGTCCCTGATAAGCAAGCAGAATCCGGGAACGAAAATCCTCTTCATTTTCAATATCTGCCCCGCCAAGTATGGGCGTTACAGCTTTTCCCTGAACATCAACACCAGCAATACTCTGATCGAGTGTTAACACTGTCCCCGCGTCAGCATTACCTGCACTTCCGCCACCGGTAACATCATCAGAGATATCAGGCAGAATTGCGGTTATTAATGCATTAGCTGTGCCATCTTGTGCTATACGAACGTCATAAAGCGTTTTGTATTGATAGCCGTCGCCGCGATTTAGTATGGTCCCTGCCGGGATCATCGTACCTTCGGCACCGGTAAACTGGTAATCGTTACAAATTGCCGCATTTGCAGGTTTGCGAAAGACCTTTTTCATTGCTCCCCAACCTGCCAGATGTTCATCAGTTGCAGTGAACGGGGTGGTTTGCAGTGCGATATAGTCAAGATAGCCGTAATGAAGATGAGCCATCCCCGCGTCCATGTCGGCAAGAACGCCCATATTTGAATATCTCAGCAATGTACCAACATCATTTAACTCAGATTGTAAAAAGCTGCGGTTCTGCTCGCGTAATTCAGATAGTGTTTGTCGTTTAAATGGCATTATTTTTTTCCCATACCCAGAAAAATCTCAGGTCTTCGCTTTCTCTTCCGGGGCGCTGATAGCGAATAATCATGTTTAAGCGGCTTGGATAAACGATTTGAGTGTTGATATTTACAGAAGCGACAACGCCATCGTCTAGCATCCATTGCAACGCTTCACGTGCGTAATCTTCCGCCTTAAGCGCTACGGCGGTAGTGAGTTTTTGGCGACGTATCAACCACAATCGCGAACCAATCTGATATTCAGAGCCGACATCACCCCACCAGCCGCGGCGATCCGCTCCGTCAATTTCATCATCACTGCGTGCCTGTCTATCTGTAAATAGACTAACTATCATAGCCGTTTGCAAGTCGTCTCCAGTGACTAAATCCCCGTTTCCCACCAGCCAGTCAGCATGAATCTTATTCACATCCCAATAAGAGGTAATATCACTCATTTCACTGGCGCCCCGGTTTGCTGACTTGTTACTGTTGAGCCACCAGATTCCACACCGGACACTTTATGTGTATGATTATTATAGGAATCACGCAACTGTTTCATTGTTGAAGAGTTACTATTGCAGTTATCAACAATATCACCAGTCACTTTCAAAAGAGGGGTATTACAGAGCACTGATTCACTAGCGTTGATTGTTACCTGAGTGGCGTTATTTACTGTTACCGGCTGTCCTTTTGCTTCAATAGTGATCCCGGATTCAGTCAGCAAGATATGCAATCCCCACTGGTTATAGAGTACGGTTTCACCAGAATTTAAATTCTTATGCCGATATTTTTTATTGTTGCTTGCAATTACTACAGCACTTGAACGATCCCCGCCAAGATAACCAATTACGACATCAGTTCCGGGCGGCAATGCAGACGAGAAGCCAAATTCAGCCATTCTCGCAGTGTTGTCCCGAACCTCAATTGGTGTCTGGTACTGAACAACTTGAATATTTCCGCTATCACGTGAAGTCTCAATTTTGCCAAGTCCCAACATCATCTCAACCCTGCGAGATAACTTTCTGATTGCATCATTCATCATCTGATAGTCTCTCTCAAAATTGCGTAAAATTCGTAGGGTTGTACGGCAAAAGCGGCTGGTGGCATTAAAACTAATTGCGCTTGTGTACCGTTGTCGCCGTTCCGTGTATAAGTGACTTCTGACAATAACCATTGCTCGTTTTCCAAACCGAAAATAGGCATGTGAATAGGGATCAACGTGTTGGGTTGCCACAGCTTACCGCTGCTGTCTCTCCACGAATCGACTGTCACTTTCAGTACTTTTGAACGCCCATACCTGCGGTTCATTTCCCAGTCGATAGACTCTTGCGAGCGCTTTGCTGATATGAGCGTGCTTTCTATGATGGTGACATAGTTCCGATAGCGCATCTTTTTTGCTTCTGGATCACTAGCTGTTGCTAACGTGACGACATCATAACCACTGTCATTACTTGTTTCGTTCAATCCGCTAATAGCAAATGAAAGGCCAGTATATTCAGAAAACCGTTCATTCATTGAGCTATTGTAATCTGACGTTTCGACGTTCTTCCCTTGCTCAACCCCACTTGCTGCTAGCTCTGTGCCTACCCTTGTCATGATTAAATTGCCGTCTGGCAAATCGTAGTAAAGAAGTGCGGCAAAGCGGGTAACACGATCAATCACTTCTTGTGATGACTCGCCCCAATTCAATGTGAATTGAGGGACAATCGGCATATCTTCTACATCAGATGTGACCTGAATGTCGTACCATTGAGCTAATTTTTGCGCAATCTGTAGCGGAGTAGCTTGACTAATAACGTTGTTGGGCCACTTTGCTGAACAGTCTACTAAGTCCTGACATTTCCCCCTACCAGACACTTTTATTTCGTGCTTATTTTTTGAAATAGACGGGTTCCAGCTATCTATATAGCCCGTAACTACCCGATCATCACCCAAAAACACTTCACACTTTTCACCCGGCTCTACAAGTTGCTTCTCATCATTACCGGGGTAGTAGTCCATGAGCATCAAATCAAAATCAGAAGGTAATCGTTCAATACCTCTTGTCACTCTCACACTGTCCCACCCAAATATCCTTCGGCCACCGATCACTAATGACAACTCATCACTCTTCATTGTTTCAGCGCCTTGAATTTTACTGGCATAAATGCCGGGTGAATGGGGGAGACAGCTTGTACAAGCTCATCACTACGCTCAGCATCTTGATAAATTCGGTTAGCAATATTCAAGACTGGTAACACAGAGGGTAAATTAAACTGTGTTAATCTCCCCCTGGCATTTTTCAGCGAGAAACTTTCAATAAATTCATAACGTAGCTGAACAAGATCCCGGAAAACGTCATCAGCCGCCAGATCACCCGCTTTAATAATAGCGTGGTCGATAGACTCACAAACACGCCGCTGAATTGTTGTTGCTTCATCACGATTGGCGGGAATGAGTTCGCTTGCTGTTTTTGCCATTGCTCCAGACGATAGAACGATGATCAACAATGTCGTGGCTTCTGCGACATTCTTATCTACATTGCTCTGCTGGTATTGTGTATTTTTAAAGCTGGCAAGCTTTTCAAATACCCGCACTTTCTCTGTTGTACTGCCTGTTGTATTAATAATTGCATTGATAACTAACTGCACGCCACCCGCCAACCCTTCAATCGAATTAGCGTTATCGAGTTGTGAGAGGGCTTTTGATATGGCTTCTCGCCCCATCACTGCCCCGGACATTTTTTCATTAACCACGCTTTTATAGTTTTCACTGTCATTATTTCGCAGTACAACGCCGGTTGCCCCAGAAACAGAGCCGCCAATCTTGCCGCGACTGTAACGCCCGTAGCGCTTACTACCAAAGGTAGAATTCAACATATCACTGAGATTAGTCACCTCATCGATTGATGACTGCACCATCCTTTCCCAAAAATTAATGGTCTGCTTGATGGTTTTAACAGCCTGGGTGACAGTGCGGATCTCACCTTTTACCATTGATATGAATTTGGCGGCTGTTGTTGTAGCCGTTCTGAGCCAATTGGTATTTACTTTGCTGTCTGCCGCCGTGCTATTTGTAATAGCAAAGACTTTCAGACCAGACTCAATTACTGTAAGCGTGAACTCAAACATCCGGCCATTATCCGCACTTTCATTTACACGCAAGCCGGACTCGGTGACGCTGACAGTTAATTCGCCAAGAGTAGGGTGAATCAGCGTGCCGCTAACTCCCTCTTCACACGCTGCAACCAGATTATTCCGCTGCGTGATCACATCCGGCGCGGAATACACTTTACTGTCTTGAATGATAAAGCCACGAAGAGTAATTTTTCGACTACTGCGCCCCAAGTCTTCAATCCAGGCCGTGTCTCTGTAGGGGTATTCATGCACTGCCTGACGTCTGCCGAAGACGCTTTCACCGGATACGACGGCAAATGGCACTCCTCGGAACGAAGCGGGGCGTAGGTGTTCCGACCACTTCCATTCTTGATCTTTCCCCAAAAATGATGAAATGGCGTCTTTAATCAATGGCATATCACCACCTATGGTTATTTCAGATGTAAAAAAACCGCAGTTAAGCGGCTTGGAAATGAAAAACCCCGTTTGGAGCGAGGTCTATAAATTAATTAACATTCTGCTTTGCGTTTTCTGCTTTCTTCAACTTAAGCTGGAATGCTTCATAAGTTTCAAAATCAAACAAAGAAATAGATTCTATTTGCTCTCGCGGTAAAGCATGGCGGTAATGATGGACAGACAACGGCTCGGACTTCAATGTAATCCGGCGTTCCGCGTAATGTATTGCATAATTATGTTCAACATGAAAAGTCAGCGTATCCTTATCCCTATATCCGCTTAAGAATGGAATAAGTACCACCGTATCCGTATCTAAAGACTCAAATCGTGACTCATCAACCATCCCTACGTAAACCTTCCTTGATTTTAAAGTGACCAACACCAGCAAATCCGCTTCAAGAGATTCAAATAAAATCTTCTCTACTGAGTTAGTTGATGCTATTTCTTTATACAATTTTATTCGCTTTTCAGGGTCCTTCAATTCTTTAGATGCAGCTCTGGCGGATGAAATACATCTAATAATTGTCAATGTTACGATGAAAATCAGAGGTAGCTTAAGGCCCCAAATATCAGAACTGAGAATAGAAAAAGCAAAAGTAAAAGGCGTGTAACTTGCTCCAAGATGCAATGGAGCATTCAACAAAAACATTATGCATGCCAACACCGCCCACAATCCAATCGCTAGAATGATCCCCTGGAGCAGAAAGAGGCTTCCGTGGAGTGCAACATCAAAATAAGCATTCCAGCCAACGGCTTCCTTTTGCTTAAAACGAGAAGGTAAATGGTTACTCGTATAAAAGTAACCACATACCAGAACAACCAGAATAAGAACGGCTCCCAACATTACATTCCACTTATCACTTTTACGTTTGCAAGAAAGGCTTCTTGAGCTTCTTTATTATTTGGATTTAACGATAAGTTTCCATTCTCATCAACCATTATCTTCCTATCATCTGCCGTGGTTTCGTGAGCAGAGGTTTTTGTGATCCGCATTAGAATTTTATCAGGAGGCGCAATAAAGTAACGCATCGCTCTTGCTAATTTAGTCATAGTTCTCTCCTAACATCATGAAATTAAAGTAAATAGATATTTAGCAGTTATCAAATTGCGATATCGCTATTGTGATAATAGTTCGATTACGCCTCTAATTCAACGCATTTAACAACCAAAATTGTATTCTTATTGTTCTGTGATGTATCAAAATGTTTCAGATTTGCCATCCCTGGCTTGGGGTAACCTTTTAAGCTGCCTGTGCGGTAGTGACGCGATCAAAGTGGGGTTATTCCTTGCAAGGCAGATATACCCTCCAAGTATCGACTTCTGTATTTAATTCACAGACCTCTTTACCTTCTGGTGATACCAGATACTGACCATAAACACGCCCCTCACCTTCCTTTATGGCACTCTGTTCAACAATCAAACTTCCTATGTATTTATTATACTCTGGCTTACCTAATAAATTAGACATATTTACAAATGTCAAATCACCATCTGTAATAAACTTTTCTCTTATATTAGAGTAATTATTGTCAAAAGGGATTGTGAAGGCATGTATCGCATTACTTACAGCCCAAGCTGGAACTGAAAAATAAACAATTCCTTTTTCGTAGTTGTAACCTACAATTTTCATGTCAGATAATGTTGTCTTGGGATCTTTTGTGTATCTCTGTCTTATAATATCTTTTTTCCCACGCAACCCATTTTGGGTAACATAAATTACTCTAATGCTACTTTTTGACTCAAATGTTTCGGGGTGCTCCTCTTCAACTGTAACTATGGCTAATGATTCTTTGGGATTTGGGATAATGGCTGTTGTAACTTTCATCCCTTCTCCAGCAACCCATGAAGTTATATCCCTGCCCTGATAACAAACAAGACCATTGACATCATAGGGACGAACTACAGAAGATCCTGTTGATGGAAAAGTAAAACCATCATATTTATCGTTCATGTAAAAATCATGACAATTAATCTTATTTGCAACTATTGAATTATTAGAGTCATCTTCATTTGGTTGATTCGCTAATTCATATGCTTCATAAGGATAAACTTCAATCCCATCATTCTCATCCAATATGATATAATCATTATCATCATTAGTATGAATAATAGCTTTACCTTTATCTAAAACAGTAAATTTAACAACAGATGTAACTTTACCATTAACTTTATTTTCTAGTGTCGAGAATTCGTTTTCATTATAACAAAGCTTACCTTTGTTTTCGTAAATACCGCCAGATTTATTATCACATCCAAGACTGGAATCAGAACTAAGAAGTCCACCCCAAAAAATAACTAATGCTAAAATACCAACCCCGCCGATTAAAGAAGCTATCACAGTAGCTGTTGCTCTGCACCATGTTGGCTTCGAAGAACGCGCAATCACCAGCGAGACTATGAATACTATAAGGACAACCCAAATCTCAGTCATATCTATCCATCACCTATTCAGTTATCCACATCCGTGTGTCATTCATCCACAGCCATTCAAAACATGATAATAATTATATTAAAGAATGGAAGATAAAATGTTCTCAAGGGTACTGCATAGATGTTGTTACCCTACCTCCGGTTTTTGCATTAAATTGCTGCCGTTCTCCGGTCTTACTGTTCACCAGTGTGATTTCAACTTGGAATTTGTTTTCCCCTATGGCTGCCTGAATGGCCTCAGCCATGTTCTGAGCAAGCTCGCTATTATTTGCTTGATTTGCAAAGATGGACACAGGTCTTTTATCCGATTCAGGCAGCGCGGGTTGATTAATCATACGCTGTTGATTTAGATAATATTTGTCACGCTTCCCCTGCCAGCGCGGATCAAAGATGGCAGCGGTTATTGCGTCTGTAATTTCCTTTTGGCTAAACGGCTGTTGACCATGATTTTCTTGTTTTATCATTGCGTTAATCAGTTTTTCCAGCACTTGAGGTTCATGTAGATCTAAGGGCTGATTAGCAGGGTAACTTGTTTCTTTTGATACGAAATCGATATATGCCTGGGTATTATTTCTATCTTTTTTGGGTGCGTAGGTGCTAATTATGCTATTTAACGTGTTTATTCTTCTGTCACCGTAAAGCATTAGTTGACGAGCTAATGCCGCATTCCCATCATGACTATTAGCGAATTTGACAAATGTTCCGCTTTGCCCCTTGCCGTATCCGATCCCGTTTGGCGCATCACGTACATTACCGGGATTATTGTTTCTTAGACCGAATGAATCTTTTACCGGTTTTCCGTGAGGATCTGGATACTTAGGAGGTTCTATTTTCGGCTGTTCTGTAACCTTAGACGGATCGGGTACTTTGTCGCCGATAGATTTTTCTTTGTAATTGGGAAAATAGTACGCATTTAATTTCTTAATAAGGTCTTCGGACGCATAGGTAAGTTTTAAATCTAATGATTCCTTCCATGTTAGTGTATCTTTGAATTTTTCATCTTTTTGCGCTTTTTCCAAAAGCTCCTTTTGCTTACCTCCAGAATTAAAATTAAACAATGAAAAGCCAGATGTAATCCCATCTGTCACTGTTCTATCCAGAACTGAAAGTACTGTTTGTCCCGGATCTGAAAGCCAAAACTGATTTTTCCATTTTTCTGTATTACCCTCCCATTTTGCTGATATTTCATTTAACTGGGAGTTAACTTTAGTTAATTGTTGATTCAGACTATCCGGGACTGTTAGTCCGAACTCATCAGACTTAACCAATAACTCTTTAAGCCTAGCACCATCCCTCAGTAGAGCCAGCGTATGTTCATCAAGCCCAAGAAAATCCGCGATTGTCTTTTGTTTATCAGAGGAGTATTTAGGAAACGCTTTAGCTAATTCTTGAATGGTTTTATACGCATCCGCAGTACCATCTTTATTTTCATAGATATGCACCCCCATCCCGTTCAATTGAGCTAATTGGTTTGCATTTCTAACTTGTAGTGGCTCATTGAAGGACTTATATAATCCCTCTACAGAGTTAAAAGCATCATCTGCGCTTGCTCCTAATATCCGCATAGTACCAGCCAATCTTGTGAAATTTTCGATACTCATTGCGGAGTTTTTGGCACCTACATTTATCTTATAGGCTTCTTTACCTGCTTCTTTCATTGTTTGGTAAGCTTTTGTCACGCCATATGCTACTAGCCCAACACCACCTAATTTCGTTGCTATCCCGCCATATTTCGTTGCCAGTTCGCCGAAGTTTTTAAGCGGGGGTACCATATCACCGATATGCTGAACGTTATCTTTTGCATAACGTGACATATCACGTAACTTTGTACCGATGGTTTCTACGCCATCAGAAGCCTCAGAACCACCGAATTTCAACCCCTCTCTGGTTTTTGCCAGATTGGGATTGAGACTATTCAACTTTGCATTGATTTCATCAATAACTTTCGTGGCGTTCTCGTCAGCGTTTAGCTCAAAATCGAAAGCGTTAGCCATTGGTTCGTTCCTTACTTATCCGGTTAGCTTGTTCAACCCACCATTCAAGCCGTGATCGGGTTAAGAGCCACGCATCACGCGGCCCCCACTTGTAATAAAATGTGATGTCAGCGGCTAATTGTTGCCAGCTATTGAGCGCTTCGAGTCCAAAAAACCCAAAAGAAACTCCTGACACTGACTAAAGTCACTGATAGCCATTTTTTTCAATACTGACTCAGGGACGCCAGACACCAGAGAAATTAACAATCGCATGGAAGGCAATGAACTCGCTGATTTGCTTTGTACTTCATAAAACTGCTCAACCTGAATCAGTACCGGCTCTTTCAAATCAATCTGCTCGTAGCGGACTTTGCCGTCATTGCTTTCGATAGGGGTGTTTAATACGATAGTTTTAGTGGTTTCTAACATGTTGATTCTCCAAATTAATTTTCAGTAACCGAAGTGCCTTCCCAGCGCACTTCAAATGTCGCATCTTCGCTTGCGACTTCTTGTGTGTTAACGGTCCACATCCCTTCACCAATAATCGTTTTGCCGTTCGCGAGTTCGGCAACGATAGTGACATTGGTCTGATCATTGAAATCCGACACCGTTGTGCCGCCACTGTCACGGACTTTGCATGAGATAAAACCCGCTTGTGGCTTCTCTTTGTAGCCATGTACGTAGTCCATCCCGGTAAGGGTTTCGCGGGTGACTTTTGAGGGGCTCCATGTGAAGTCTCCCGCAACCATGATCGATATCCCGTCAACTGTGACATAAGCGGTACCCGCCAGCCTGTTTGATGTATTACCCATGTTTACCTCTTAAGCGGCCGGTTGTAAGCGGAATTGATTGAGCAGTGCAAAAACCCGCAACTGATTTATCAATGTACCTGTCCACAGAACATCTATGCGGTTCGGATTCTGCGGATTGATATCGACAATCAGCCCGTTCGCGAAGCTTTTCGAATCCTGTACATAGCCGTTGTATTCCAAAGTACGATATTGCGCGATAAGCTCCGCACGGATGACATTCGGGGTCACAATTGCCGAGCCGGGTGCATAGCGGCTGGCGTCTTTCACCAGCTTCATCCGTGCAAATTTGCTCGTTATCTGTGTGCGGATATAGCGCGTGACGTACATCAGTAAGTACAAGGTTTCCACTTCAAGATAGCTGTCATCGTTATCACCGAAGCTATTTTTCTGATACGTCGTGATGATATTTTCAACCTGAATTGTGCCGTCATCAGCCACAGTAAACGTTGAAATCCCGCTATGTAGAAGATTGTTACGTTCGATTAAGTCAAGCTGGTCCTCTGATCCCGGAGCCAGCACACCATTAATCGGTAATGTCTGCACCGGCCTGCCGGGGTCGTTACGTAAACTTGGGGCGATTGCACCCGTCAAAGCAGCGGCCCAGATGTAGTTAGGCGTCGGGGACTTAGTGACTCCCAATAATGTTTCATGCTGATAATTTCTTTGTTCGCCGAAATTAGCCAGTTCCCCGTATGCTCGATTTATGGCGCCATAAGAATGGCCATAAAGTTGCTGTTCCCACGACCAGCGACCAGTTGTATCAGACAAAAACGCTTTCACATCATCTAATGACGCGGTATCAGTGTACGGATTCGCAATAAAATCGAATGAGCGGTCCTTGAGATTACCCAAAGCATTTTTGAGATCTGGCGCTCCTGCGCCGCCTGCCATCTGAGTGATTTTCAGTTCCATGCCTGCGGGGGTAAACTCACCGCCCGATTGACCCCGATAATTGAGCCGTAAATCGATGCTGTTACCCGCCGAACCTTTGTTTTTGGCGGTTAAAGTCACCGTATCAGCCGAATCGAACGCGACTATCGCTGTGACCGGCAAAGTCACTTTTTTGTTAATTGCGTCTGACAATGCAGTCGCGACTTGCTCGGCTTTATCCGTTGCGACTACAGTGACCTGTACACGCTGACCGCCGATATACAGCGAAATAACCCCGGTATCCGTCGCTGGGCTGGATACTTTTACACTGCCTTTAGCCGCGACCATGTGATCGGCATCACTTAAGGGAAGAACCCAGATTTCAGCCGCCTGATCATTCGCGAAATAGGCTTCAGTCATGGCATGAAGCATTGAGCCGTTACCGAATAAATTAGCGACTTGCGCCGCAGAAGAAATACGCTCCGGGATATCCGGTTTTGCTGTCGATGTACTCAGCATCTGCCCAATGATCAGTGTGCGCTGTGTCGCAATTGCGCTGTTCGCCATCGAATTATCGAACTCAACATAAAACAACGGTGCCCGAATATTGTTGGGCACACGTGAAAAAGGAATGGCCATTATTCATTCTCCTTAATTGCCCTCTTAACTGCTTTTTCGGGCTGACATATTTCAACGTCACCATCTCTTACGCGACGATGCCAAAACAGGCTGTCTTGTACTTCTGTACAACCTTCGGGCAAAAATGTGCCCTTTACGGGATCGCGTACACGCCTCCCGGCAACGGGTTTTACAAACATGGGTTACTCCTGAGAATTAATTTGGAAAATTAACTCGAAAATGAGGTTCGGGGGTGCCGTCAGGCATAGCGATTGTGACGTCGATTTCGTCCAGTTCGGCCGCTTCAATTTCGTAGAAATCTTCCGGGCCCTGATAATATTCGATGTCTAATTCCATAAACAATTGCGCTGTATGGCCTTCCCCAGACGCATCCACATCGATTGTTGAACGTATCTGTTGATATTGTTGCGTTTGACGAGTGAGTTCATAACTGTTGATAACGGCTCGCTCTATCTGTTCGCGTAACCGTTCGAGAGATTCTTCGGCTTTGGCTGCGCCATCGTCTTCCGCCTCACTATCAAGTTCCTGTAACCGGCCGGTAATACGTACCGTCGTAACCGTATTAAACTGGGGTGCGTTACGTCCCAGTGAATTTTTAACATCGATTGGCGTCTGTACCAAAATGACCGGGTACATATCTTCCGTTGTTGACCAGTCTCGCGGGGAGTAAACTCGCGCTTCTGCGTCAGTCTTATGTTTGAGCGCGTCAATGACTAGCGCCCTGATACCTGCCGCGTTCATGATTTCACCCTATTCAGTATTAATTTTGTCCCGCCGTGGCTGTCCGGCTGAACATCTGCCACGGCAAACAAAGTATTGACTGGAACGCCGCCAACTATGCCAACAAATACCCGATCCCCTTTTTTTGGCGGTGCCTGAAACTCAGCATCCCGCACCCCAAGCACGGGAGAAGTTGTATTGATAGTGCTAGTGTCATCCAGTGATTCGACTGTTTGAGTATACGCCCGGTCAAAAATACCGTTTATAAAGTAGGGATTTCCACCAGACGGACGGTATTCAACCCTGTCACCAAACACGTTGTGTAGCGGTTCAAGTAAATGCTGGTCCCAATTGATTCCCATGACAATCAAGCCTCATGACTGATTTTAACGCCGTCATTGACCGTAACAGTCGGGCCATTTTGAATAAGGGCCTGTTGTCGCAGCTTGTTAACGTCAGCAACAACCTCCAGTTCAATCAAGCGAACGGCATCTTCCGGGCTTAGAGTGAGTTGCACGAACTCTTTGTATTCTTTGCCATTGTGTTTAACTGTCTGACCTTTCAGCACAACAACAATTGCCTGATCATCGATAAGGTTTTCGTGCTCGTCGGTGTTGGGAACGGTGGGATCTTCTTTCACCGCTTCAATCTGAGAAACCGGCAGCTCTTGGCCGTCAACCATTAATTCAGGCGGCAAGCCGCCCAATTCGGTTTCTTGTTGTTTATTTTTTGCCATATCACACCACCGTCGCACACAAAGCAGCATTAACCCGGCTTGGAATGACCAACGGCGCGGATTGCATCAAGAGATAACGTTGTGCCGGATCGGGGTTTAACCAGCTTTTTGGCGCATAAGCCAAAGGTCCGTAGTTGAAAGTGGGGTCAAGAATCGCACCAAACGCACGTGTTCCCATCAAATCGGGCCCGCTCATAATAACCGCACCATCTGGCAACATCGGTTTTTCGATGTTATCAACAGGATCAATAAACCAGTCGTTATACAACCAGAGATTGAAGTTGCCCCAAATTCCTTTAAATACCCCGCCTTTTTGAACTGTTGGACCGATATTCACTTGGTTGCCGAATGGGTTCAACGATGGGAAAGTTATCGCGGTATCCTTGATAGACGTATCCAGACGGAATGCTTTCCATGAAGAAGGTGTAAAGACTAAATCCGTTGGTACCGAACCCGATTCTTTCAGAATTAATGTCTGCCATGATTCAATATCATCAGACGGCTGCGTGTTTGTTGCTCCTGCTGCAACCTTCAACGGCCACTTATCCGAACCGCTTAAGGTAATCGTCAGGTTAGATGAACGTCCAAAATCGATCACTGTTGCCGGGAAACCTTCACCGACAACCGTGATTTGTGATTTAACCAAAGCGTTAGCAGCCATCCACTCCAGGCGACGGTTCAAGATGTCGATTTGATCGGACATCTCGAATTGCAGATTCAGCATTTCACGTTCAGCAGCGGTGTACTCGCCCCCAATACGTTCCCCAATTTGACGACGAATAGGCTTACGAAAATCAGGTGCCCTCTTATCTTTTATATATGCGGGTTTAAAAGTGTTGGTCTGGTATTGACGGCTTTCTACTACTTTTCCTTCCACGAGCGGAGAAACAAACGGTGCCATCCGGCGTTTACCCACATCTACATCAATTGATACCTTCTCTGTATCCTCTGTTATTACATTGGGGAAAAATCGATCTAATAGAAAATTTTGACTGGTCATTAGATTCGGGACGACTTGCACTAATACGTTGGTATCGTAAATGCTAATATTATTACTCATGCAATTTCTCTATATGCAATAGCTGGCAGCCGGGGCCACCAGACTGAATTTAAAACGCACGCATCCCTGCCAAGTGATGGCATCGAATGCAATAATGGGGTAAGAGATTAGGCTATCGGAGCCTGAATACTATCGCGTATGAAAATCGCTGAGGGGCGTAATGCAGTTTTCAGATCTTCAAGTGTCCAGCTTGCATCAAAAATGAGTCTGTGTTGGTTGAATTCACCAAGCAGATAAACACCACAAGTCTTTGATTCTGTTGTTGTATCAACATCATCAGCGAGAATGGCAATGGGTTTCTCTCTGCCGTCTGTCGATGTTTTAACGCTTAAAGCATACTCTTTTAATTCAGTGATAAGCCCTAAAACTGTTCCACGCTTCAACAACCCTACTTTTGCAATAGTTACTGTGTCAGTCACTAGCTGCAAAGGGCCGGAGACTAGCTGATCGGGAACAAACATTGTTGATGTCATTCCCGGTGCGAATGGGTTTTGTCCGATTTGTTCCATTATTTTTTACCTTTTGCTGAGTTGTAGAGACGAGTCGCATTAGCAACCAGTGCTTCAACAGAGCCGCTAGCGGGCTGTCGGGCATCAGGCCCTAACCTGACTTGTTGCGCCTGTTGCATGCGCTCATCCAACGAGTTTCGGCGTGAAACAGGTGCTGATCCCGTTAATGCTAAGGTGCTGATAGCTTCACGTGCTGACATGTTAGTATTGAACGCTAAATGCGCGGCCATGTCCGGTCTGCCCGCAGCGTGTTTACTGCCAAAGATTGCAGCACAACGCTTACGTTCGGCTCTGCGACCTTCTTCTTTATCGTCATTCTCTTCGGCGTCCGCATCATCATCGTCATCATCAGCACGGCGAGACTTGGCCTTTTTCCCTTTTTTAGACGATTTATCCTTATCATCTTGGTCATCATCAGCGTCAGGATCGTCTTTATCATCCTCATCGGCGCTGGTATCGTCCTCATCATCTTCGGCGTCTTCTTCGTCGCGGTCCTCTTCTTCGGCACGGCGGGATTTCGCTTTTTTACTTTTTTCTTTGTCATCATCATCTTCTGACGCTGATTTTTTAATGCCCAGCAAATGGGCGAAACTCAACTTAGACATGTGTTAAACTCCTGATTCTCTAAGTAATTTTCGGAATGCAGCATCGGGAGTGATAACCTCGTCTGCAAGACCTAACTTGACACCCTCGGCGGCTAAAAAACAGGCTGCCTGAGTATCGCGAATAGTTTTTTCAGAAATGCCACGGTTGCGGGCAACAGTACTCACAAACAGTTTTCCCATCGCGTCTACATCATCTTGAATCGCGGTGCGGGCCTCATCGGTTAACGGCACATACGGATTGCTTTCAGCTTTACGGTCCCCGTAAGTGATGATTGTCACTTGCAGACCATCCTCTTTAATACGCTGTGACCAGTCACAGTGAATAACGATTACGCCGACTGAACCGACTCCTCCAGTCCGGGGAACACAGATTTTATCGGCGGCACTGGCTAACGCATAAGCAGCGGAGTAAGCACTTTCTGTCAAAATGGCATGAATGGGCTTTGTTCCACGAGCGGCATAAATCTCGTCCACTAAGTCAAAACATCCTGCGACTTCGCCACCCGGCGAATCGATATCTAAACAGATACCAGTTACTTCGGGATCATACAGTGCGGTCAAAAAGGATTGCCTGATACCGTCATACCCGGTCATGCCGCTATAAGGACGTAAAGAACCCAGTTTTTGGACTAATGTTCCCTGTATTGGTATTACCGCAATCCCTTCCACAACGTCATAACCGGCATCGTTTTTAGGGCGTGAAAAACTACCGTCATCGTCCCAATCCGACATGGCGTTAATCCGTGTCATACCGAACCGATCAGTTAGTGCGGCCATTACAATTTCGGCCTTGCGCGGATGCAGCGCCAGCGGAGTGTTAAATAGCCGTTGTGCTAAATGGGGTAAATTAATCATTACTCTACCTTGGGATCTTGAATAGTTTTATCAGCGGGAACATCCAGTTGCGCCCATGACGGCGGTGTTAGTCCGCGCTCTTTGAATGCATCGAGTTCACGCTTACGCTGATCGAGCATCTCCTCCCAGTCCTCCCCGGCGTTTTCTGCGGCTTCCATTTCTAACGTAGATAAACCGGCATCCATCCCAAGAATTGCCCCTTTCTTCTCCGCAACCGGATCAACCCATCCCCGCCCCGGCCCCATCCATTGCGCACGACAATAGGCGGCACGCGCTTCTAAAAAATCAGGTGCGTCAGCTGGTAGCGGTAAATCTTCTATGTCGTGAATTTCTTCGATAAAGGCGGTCAGAATGGGTTGAGCAAAGCCGATTGAGAAATCAGCGCGACGCCGGGTTAACGTTTTCCACGCTTCTAACATGGCTGAACGCGCAGAACTGTAGTTCACATCCGACCAATCTTGCGTCACTTGCTGAGTAGAAAGTCCTGTTGCTGCTGCGATATTGCGCAGCGCCGCACTTTCAAAACCTTCAAAATTGCTATGGGGCCGTGCTGCATTAACAGTCGTAATTTTCTCGCCGGGGTACATAATCGGGATGCGTGCCCCGTTTTGTAATGACAAACGGCGATCATTGTGAAACTCAACACGCCCCTGTTGATACGCGCCTAAATTTTCATCTTCACTTTCACCCAACGCGGCTTCAACTAACGCAGGGTCATACGGGGATTCGATATAAGCGCCGAATATCGCATTGAGTATTGCGGCCTCAAGCTCTGACTGATCATATTTAATGAGCATTTTCAGACGCTGAACAACCGGGGTTAGAATGCCATTGCCCCGGTGCTGTGCGCCGCGTTCATGATCAAAGTCGTGAACCACATGCGGACGCCCCCACTGCGTTTCACGCGGTACACGCTCCCACGTCATCGTTTTTGCACCGCTCCACCAGTCGCCGACATGGGCTTCCCTGATGTGATAGAACACAGGTGCGCCGTCATCGTCTATCTCTACGCCACCGCGAATATGCGGCATATCAAAATTTTGTTGCGGGTTACTGAGCCGGTCAGGGTCTACAATCTGAATGGTCGTTGCATAACGCCCTTTGCCCAACCCAAGTCTATCCAACCTGTATTGCAGCACTGCCAGTGCATCACCATCCAACAGTTTATGCCTGAACCCCAAACGCAGCATTTGGGAAACAGTTTGCTTACGCTCAACATCACAGTAACGGCCCGGATCATTGGCCCAAGAACGCCAGTGCGCCTCAACAACCTTTCCGTACTCGTCAGCCCAAGTTGCATCAAAAGCCTTATTACCAGTCACTAGCGCCAACATTCTGTAATCAGGCTTAATAATGGGCCGGAAATTGGCACCGATAGCATTATCAAGAACCCGGGTTATCGCACCACTAGCCCAACCATCATTACGCGCTAAATCACGTACACGCGAAACAATCCGATCACGATAAATATTAATTTCATTGTCTGGTGACCATAGAGCGGGTTGCCAATTTGCAAGCTGATCACTAGATGAATCAGCGGCGTCATACGGTACACGACTACCGCCGACCAACATAGATAGCTTCGGTCGGGAAGGCGGCAGTGGTTGCCCGTCCGGGCCTAAAATTCTTACTGTATTCATCAGAACCTAAACCTCACCGAGCGACGCGGACGCGGTACAATGCCAAGTTGGGCTTGCAATAATTGAATCAGCGCCATCAGATCAGCTATGCCTGATTGCTGATATGACACTGAGCGGGTCCCATCTCCCTGTGTGTATGAAAACGACACTCCACGGCTGCCCGCAGCTAGTTCAATATAAGCCTGCTGCGCTTTCATCAATGCAGCTTGAAGTTGCTCGCGCGTCATTGCGCCAGCCAGCAAGCTGGTTTTGGAGTTAAACATAGTGATCCTTTGGAAATTTTAGGACGGCAAAAGCTGAGACAAACTTTTTCGTTTCGGCTTTTCAGGTTCTTGAATAATAACGCCGGGATATTGCAAGCTGATTTTTTCCTCTGGCTCAACCGTAGGGGGTAACAATCGGCCCGGATTTTCTGTGATGCTTGTCACTAGTGCATTCAGTTTCAACCCCATATGCAGCAATCCACACAACGCGGCATACGCATAGACACGGCAGTCAAGCGCCTCGTTAGCCCTGCCCGGCAACTGCTCCCACACTCGGAACCTTTGCCCGCCAGATTCTTTTAATACAGAGCGCTCGGCTAAAAGTTGACTGAAATAATTCAAGTCTCTGTCTGCCGGAAAGTGCATATAACTTGCAGAAGGCTCACCCACTGCCGGGGGATCAAGATGCAAACGCCCGCGAACTGTATCTTTAGCAGCATTAACGCCAATGATTATCGGCTTGAAACTCGACTTAGTGCGCGACGTCGGTTTTTTAGTCGGCCACACTGGGGAGCGTTTACCGCCGCGTGCCGATTCTCCTTTTATCGCCCATACCCGGCGACCTATTCTGGCCTTAGAGAACTCGTAAACTTTCTGAGTATGGTGTCCGCCAGAGTCCATACATGCGGCCATAATCGTAAAGCCACGCCCATCCGCCCGCCGCCATATCTGTTTCAGGTAAGCATCTAAACGTTTCCACGGCTCATCAGTTTCCAAATCGCCTTCAATTACATCATAAGCAATAGACCAGCTTTCTTCATTGCGGCCCCAGCCAACAACTTCAATCTCAAAGCGATCATCTTGCGTATCGATACCCGCCGTCAAAACAGCTACGCCGTCAGGCACTTCGGCGGCAAAGACTTCACAGCGTTCGAGCAGTTTTCTTTCACTCAATGCCTTTTCTCCCCGATCTTCATACGGCTCACCCAGCACTAAGTTAATAAATGTCTGACGCATAAGAGGGTCATTTTTTACCCGTAACCATTCTGCAACTAAGTATTTCCACGCGGCGTTCTGAAACAAACTGTATCCCGCCCAGATATGAAATCCGGCATGACCTTTAAACGGCTTCGTTGCCCGCCACTCTCCGCGCTTCACAATGCCGCCTTTTTCGTTGTGATGGATCACGCAACCATTGTGACGACAAACGTAATATGCAGTATCAGGCAAGCCATTTCCGTTTTCGTCTTTGTCCCATTTGATCCCGTAGGGTGTATCCGGTCCGCCCCACTCTAATATCTGGTATTCATTACAATGTGGGCAAGGAACGTAATAGTAACGCTGGTCACTATCGCCGAACGACTTTTCAATCCTGCTTGTGCCTTTCACTGTAGGAGTTGAACCCAATACGATTTTGCGGTTCCAGAAAGTTTCACTTCGCTTGATGCCCAGTGCTATCTGGTCACCTTCCGCCCCAGCACCGCCGGAGGGATAGCCGTCCACTTCATCGAACAGGATGATGCGGCAGGTGATGCGCCGAAAGCCACCCGGTGAATTAGCACCGACCAGCGTCAGGTTCGCGCCGTTGGAGAAGGTTTTTTTCAGGATGGTCTGGTTAGAATCTTTGGCTTTCGCTTCACCGGCTATCTCCTTCAATGCCGGGGTATCCCGTAACATTGGGGCGATTTCGGTCTTACTGTAGTCTTCCGCATCTTCCACGCGGGGCTGCACCACCAAAATAGGGGACGGGTCATGTGACAAGTAATAGCCCACAACGTGATCCAGAATCTTAGTGTAGCCCACACGGGCGGATTTCATCACAGAGACCTGCGTCACGCGAGGATCGGTAATGGCATCCATCATGCCGTCCTGATATTTAAACGAACGAAATTTGCCCGTTTGAGCCGCATTCTCTTTTGACAGTACAGCGTATTTATTCGCCCATGCGCTTAATGAAAGCGGTTCGGGAGGCCGGATATCAGAACGGCGCTCATATAATTCTTGTGTGAAATTTTGCCAGGCGGAGGCGTTAGTTTTCTCCTCTGTTGTTATTCTCATCAAGGCTTAATTCCTCCATCGCCTCGTAAACCACCTCCTGTAACGCTTGTACAAATTCCGTATCATTAGTGGTAGAGGCCAATACACGTAAGCGCGGGCCGTGTTCGGGAGCAATAGCGATTAAGCGAGTACGCATTCTTGAGTACTCTTGTCCAACAGCTTCAATCATGTCTTTATACGGCAGCACCTGACCGGATTTAATTTCGTACTCTAATTGAGTGAGCAACGCGAGAAAGTTTTCTTTTAACGTCCGGGCCTCATCGAATGTCATCGTTGCGCCCTTTTCAGCGATCATCCGCTCGACGATTTTTGTCGGCGACTCAGTACGTCCGCTGTCAGGTTTGTTACCCTGAGATCTGTTACCTGACTTGTTACCCTGTTTGTTACCTGCTGCTTTTTTTTCCGGTCGGGTAACACTTTTCCGGTAACGCGCAATGTTGGTATTTGATGCCTCAACATTAATGTCGTCACCATCCGTAACCAGCCAGCCACGGGCTTTCCATTGGGTAACCGTCTTGCGGCTGACGCCGTGTAATTTGGCAAATTCTGACTGATTCATCTGTTACCTCGGTGTTACCTGTTACCTGAATTTCAAAATCTCATAGCTAGTGAAACATCGGGGCGCGCAATGCCCGTGATATATAAAGGCGCTGGGAAGGACCCATTCAAATAAAATGAGAATTATTATCACTTACCTAGATGACTCTTTGATGACAGAAGACACCATATCGCTGTGTCTATCGGCAATTCCAGCATCCACTAGCTCAGATATTAGCTCCTGCTTACTCATCGATTTCAGACGAGCGATAGCTTCTTGTGCTAGCTGCATTTGACTTTTCATATCACTCCCCCTCTTTAAGTGAACATGGATTGCATTAGCTGATGATTGTGACAGCCAGATTTAAGGTAATAATCGACACTCGACAAGAGGTTTTCCTTTTGCTCATTCGTAATATTTTCATAGATTAAAACAAGCTGTTTGGCAGGGCTTATATCGCAGTCGTAATGACTGACTCTATCTATTGGTTGAGCCAGCTTTAGATAATTTTCATCAGTACACCAAGGCACATAGAGACTTGATTCGATAACTAGATGATCATCCTTCTTATAAACCCTAACAATTATGTTATCTCTCAGCTTATCTTTAAATTCTTTAAAAGCATCGATGATGGCTTTTTCAGACTGTTCTCTTGATATCATTTGTCACCTCTTATTCTTGCGTGGGTAGTGTTACTGTTGGAATCAATTCATACTTCATTACAACCTCACTTAGCTGTTTTAATAGCTTCATCTAGAGCCTGGCTCATAGCTTGTGGCATTAATGCATCTGCCATTTTCATAGCACGTTCCTGATAACCCAAGACAGGTGCAACAGGTAATGCATCACCGAACCGGATTAATAGCTTCGGCGGTCTTTGCTTTGCTCTATCTCGACGAGTACCGTTCGGAGAACGCTTTAACCGCTTCTTACCTTTTTTAACTTTCTTGGCCTTTTTGCGCTGCCATACGCCATTAACGTTATTACCATATCGGGTTGTTACTTCACCGATAAATACATCGGGCTTGGCCTTTAACTGTTGGAGCTTATTGCGGGGTAAATTGCCGTATTTATTTAACTTAATATCCTTTGGGTTTAATAGAGCATTGCCGTTGAGCTTATGCACACCACCAACTTCAAACGGCTCTAAGTAACCAGCGGCGGTTTTCATAACAAAAACTTTAGCTTTCAGATTGTTTTTGCGCGCACCCACAGAACGAACTGAGTTAATAGTAAAAGGAGTGGGATTATCCAGCTTACGCTCTATCGCTTTCTTTTCAGCTTGTTCAATCTGCCGGGCAACTTTTGTTAATGCTTGCGCTGTGGCAAATGGAATTTGCTTCTTTATTTGAGTCAGTTTATTAGACAGCTCTTTTAATCCTGCCATCAGACCAACCTTAATATTCTAAGATATCTGTAACTCAACACCAATCAACCCAATTGCAAGAAGGGCCTCTCCATCCGGGTAATCAGCCAACATTTTATGCATTACCTTTTCACAAGCACGACAGTTTTCCTGTTGCTGCTCTGGCAATGAAGCAATTAACCCTCGAAACATCAGTATTGTTTGTTCATCTGTTGTCATCGTGCTATTTCCTCAAAATAAAAAAGGCCGCACTGGGCGACCGGTTATCTGATTATATGCCTGCTTTGTTAACCCACTCAGGCGGCGCGGGTTTCTCGCTTTCCACAGTCAAGAAAAATTGATATGTTGATCATTCCACAGTCAAATGAGGAGTAACCAAAATGGCAGATTTCACTGTCCGTATAGAACTTCATAATGCCGATTCTGATGACTATGATTTACTTCATAAAAAGATGGAAGCTAAAGGATTTAGCAAGACGATCGCCTCTAATAATGGAGTTGCTTATAAATTACCTGATGCTGAGTATGATTACAGTTCCAGCACAAAAAAACGTGGTGATGTTTTAGATTTAGCGTATGGGGTGGCTAAATCAATAAAAAAGAATCCATCAGTATTGGTAACTGAGTCTAAGGGTAGAACATGGGAAGGACTGAAAAAGACCTAATCAGCATCTGCGCAGTCTGAATCACTTTCTACCGGAGGCTCTTCGCTTTCCAAGGCCACAAATGAATCTCTCACACGGTGGCCTAAAAACCTCGCTGTACCATCCGGTAAATCAGATAATTGTTGATATTTCATTCTCAGCATATCCGCTAATACTTCACGTGCTGCGACTTGTGAATCGATTGTTAAGTCTTCAAATTTCATTTTAAACCCTCGCTAAACCGGAAACAGTTGTAATCAGAACTTTCTACTTTTCAGTCTGATAAATCCCCGGCATTTTAAATACCGTCTCGGATTGAATCACTACTATCGAGCACTCTGTCAGCAGAATGCTCTGAATGAATGACTACTCTTCATCTGCTGATGAAATCTCACTTTCATCGAACCATTTCTCAGATGCGCAACCATTTGAAGCCCTATAACTAATCAAATAGTCATTGAGGTTATTTATATATTCTGCCCGGCCTTTGACTTCACCCACTTCACCGCTGATGTTGATTTTGACAGCCTGCTTTAAATTATATCTGAACATTTGATTTTTCCTGTTTCTGATAGACATCTCATTGATTTCTCCGAGGTCCTCACTTTGGGGATGGCCTGACTGAACTGTATTTACTCGCCCACGCCCTGGCTATATGAAGACAGTCATCGTACATCTTGCCCTTACGACTCGCTGATGAAGCTCTTCGATAGTGATCGAGTGCTTTGTCACTTGCCATTCCTGAAATAGATGAAGAAAAGCCGAGCTTAACTAACTCGGCCTGTATGTTATTCGCTATGAATTGCTCATGATTCATGTTTGCGGCTCTCCGCCAGAGAAGTCATCAAAGCCGGGCAACGTAAGCTGCGATAATTCCAGAATGGTTTGCCTGGCCTTGCGTAGTTTCTTTAGATGACGCTTACGAAGATTCATCATTTCACTACCGGGTCTACCAAAGTTGCTATAAGACCACTTATCAGCGGCAACTACTCGATTCTGCATCTCACTAAGTGTCAGTGACTTTAAGCTTTCCATGTCCATCAAAGAGAGATCTGTCTGACTCTCCTTGTCTGCCAAATCAAGTAACCACCGACGAAGTTGCTTGGCGGCTTCTGTATCTGCCAACATGCCAAGTAAATGAGAGCCTCTGATAGAGAAAATTCTGACCTTCTTCTTACGTAAGCTATTGTTTATTCCAATGGTCATTGATTCAGTGACCATTGTCATATCGCTAGTGAACTCATCTTTATTTGAGTTAAAAAGGTTAGTTACAGACTTCTCATTTTTATATTCAAGCAACTCTGCAAGATGCTTACTCGTGAACCAGGTTTTCCCGTCATGATTATCGAACGGGACAATAGTGTGATTTTTGAAAGTTAATGATGTGCTCATGGTATTACCCTATAGAAAGACGAACCTGTTCACACAGAAATACCGCCCGCAGAAATACCATTTAACGTTTTTCTCAGGTTCGCTTTCTGTAAGGCTCTGCGTTTAGAAATAGATGCGCGTGTGAATGCGCTAGATAATAAAAAGCCCCGAATTAAACGAGGCTGTTACTGACACTGAGTTTTGATGTACTCCTGCAAGTATTTAGTTTGCTTTTCGTTCTCAACAATCATTCTTCGGAGAGCGAAATAATCTTGTTCAGCTGCCGGGTTAAATCGTGGGGTTCCTGCATCGCCCAGGCGGGAGGAGGAACCGGTTTCACTTTGATTACAGGTTGCCGCGATACGCAACCGGAGGCGGCCAGCGGCAACATCATCACGAAGAGCATCAATTTCAGATTTGGCATGAGCAAGCTCTTTTGTATGTTTCACATCAAGCTCGTTCAACATCGTGATGTGAGAGTTCTGATAGTTGATAGTGTCTGTGAGTTGCTGAATTTCTGATTGCTGCTGCTTTGTAATTCGTTGCTCTCTCTGTAACTCAGAGTGATAGTAATACGCTGTCAGAGAGATAACGATTAATGCGAGTATCGTGTAGTAATGAGCGTTGAATTTCATGACCGCCTGCCAACAAATTGATTGTATTTCTCGTTAAAAAAAACGAATCCAACAACAATTGGCATCAAAATAACCCATAGCGGCCATATGATTGACATAAACATAATTAACCCAAATTCCGCCGGGTAATTAGATTGTTTTTCTATCAATGTAAAAATAATCAATGCCGCAATCACAACGACAAAATAAATTACCGGAACCAGAATCTGAATAATGCTCATCACTCAATTCCTTATAACTTGGTTGAATTTCATGATAAAAACATCAATTTTTCAGATGCCCGTCGCGCATCAAGACCGGGTAAGACGTGCCCACCAGCCTGATTCCATCTCATAAACTCATTTGCTGCCCCTTTGTAGTCACCCGCGTTAAGCTTTTTCAGCAACGTAGAACGAACGAAAGCACTGACACCACAGTTGAAGATAAATGAACACAGAGCATCAAATTGGCCCTGAGTCAGTGGCACTTTGGCTGAGTTTTCCAAAGTGATGTAAACCGGGGCTAAGTCATCAAGCAAGAACTGAGTAGCTTGCTCATCTGTGATTACATCACCTGGCTCTACTTCCAATGTATGACCATAGCCAATTGTCCAGACACCCGCGGGACAGCGATACGCCATCAGACTGCACCCTTCGTAGATTTTGAGTGCTTTTAAACCCTTTTCACTGATTTGCATCTGATACCCCCGCTTTACGATTCAAAGTCCCACGCATCAACTGGCCGAAAAAATCAGTGCCCAGATAACCAATAATGACGCTGCCGATATATGCTAAGTCGGTACTCAGATTTAAGAAGACGAGTAAGTCACGAATGAACCATGCGATAAGTGCACACATCAGCGCATCAATCATTGTCTTCCAAAATTTACCGCCGTTATATCGGCCTCTGAGATATGCCATTGTTGCAGCCAGTGCCGCGCCTAAACCTTGCTCTTTGACTGATAACAGCCATAACCATAGCTGCATCCATATATCAGGCTGCTTGTCCATGAGTTTCATTTCCACCCCCATAAAATGGGCGTCCGTGGGGGTGAGCTATGTTCGCCCCGTGAATGAGTTAATAGGATGCCGCCCCGAACTGGCGACGGCGGATACGCAATGTGTAATGTTTAGCGGGTGTTATCCCACGTGGTTTTTGAATTTAAACTGTGGTCCTGCCTATGTGAGCGATGCGTTCGGCCGAGTCTGTCACGCTCCAATGCTCTTGTTGTTGCCAGTAAAAAGCCTCGATATGTACACTGTGATTTGTATATCAGTACGAATTCATTCACATGACATTCATTCATCTATAGTATATTTTTAGTGGCCTATTAATATTTTTTTTATGAGACATAGTCATGGAGCAGGAAGAATTAAACGTTATAAATTTTGGAATAAAATATGACGGTGACACTGAAAATGGCCCATTAAATCACCAAATTGACGCTCGATTACTGGGGACATCAATGGTGTCTTTATGCGATTTAATCGAGCAATCCAACAAAATAATCAATGGCGAATCATCAGAGATTCACATAGATGTCAGAGCACATAAAGAAGGATCGTTTGAATTACTGCTTTCCATTGCCCAAGACATGTCAAATGTTGATGTGCTTGATGTCATTGGATTGACAAAAACAGCCGCCACAGGTGCAACCATCGGTAGTTTGTTTGGGGTAATCAAGTGGCTTAAAGGCCGTAAAGTTGCTGACAGCGAATATGATGCGGATACAGATACTTATTCTTTGATAACAAAAGATAACGAAAAGATTGAGTGCACAGAGACCGTTAAAAAACTCATATCATCAGACATCGTTATGAGAGGAGTGAATGATATCGTATACGCTCCTTTGACTGATGACGAAATATCCAGCGTGACATTCATAAAGGACGACTTGCCACTTGAGACTATAGAGAAAACGGAAAAAAATGTTTTTCAACTTAGCCGTTCTCCTATCAAATCTGAGAAAGACTCAGAAACTCATACCAGTGAAGTCCACATAACCAGTGTTAATTTCACCAAGAAAACCGGTTGGAAAATGATGTTCCACGATGGGGAAGAGGTTTCGATTTCAATGAATGATGCTGCTTTCATTGAAAGGATAAACCTGAATAAAGCATCGTTCAGCAAAGATGATTTATTCCAAGTGAAGTATACTAAAACTCAGACCAAAACCGATGGTGTTCTGGTGGGTAATCCAAGATACTCAATTGAACAGGTTATGCGCCATCGAGCCGCAAACGACAGAAAAATTGTGTAATCACATAGAGAAGAAGATGCCAACATGTTCATGAATATCATGATATTAATAACAGTACTGGTGATCTCATTCCAATTCGCAAGATTTGGGGTGTATTACCTGCTGGCATTTTTTTTCCCAAGTAAATATGTGAATGTAATTTACACTGACAGGAATGGAACTAAACATTCCAAAAAAATATCTCTCAGAGAAGAGGATGCAGAGCAGCTTGCCGCAACACTTAGTGAGATAAAGAAAAATACTCAAAACAAGGAACACTCCAATTGATTGGTGGTTCTAAGTACCTGTTGATGCAAGCTTGGTTGATTCCAATAATCAACCATATACTTAGTAAGTTAATTAAAGCATATCTAGTCACTTTAGATAGTCTTCTTCCTTTCTTGCCAGGAATATCCGTGGGTATCGCGCACGTAATAATTCTGTTATTGGTCTTAATTAACGTGCCAAGTCTTCCGGCGATGATGTTTAAAATATCAGTAAAAAAGCAAAGGACTGCTTTGAAAAAAATGATTAATAATTCACCATCAGAGGAACATAAAAAATTACTGAATAAAAAATTGGAAGATTTAGATATTAAAGAGCTAGACTTCCAAAATATGCAGATTGAATCATCTAGTAATCTTCAAAAAGCTGAATTAGAAGAAAAAGAGCTAAACTAATTCCTTACACCGCAACAAAAAAAAGCCACGCAATGCGTAGCCCTATATATGAAAAAAACCCCGCGAGTGCGAGGCTTGGGATTCAGCTAAGACACCTAAGAAACACTTACGGCAATCTTACTATCTGCCATCATTCCTTTTTAGCGAGCATCAACCTACCGAAACAAACAATGCCAATTATTATCGAGTCCAGCAATTAAGGTCGGGCATTTTTCAACCCATTGATGGGCTCCACCCATAATCCGGGATTTGTTATGCATTTTCATATTCTCCCTTTAGCGCCGAGAACGCGGGCGAAATCAATCAATTAATAAAGTCCTTCTTTCTAAAAAAGAAGTTAAAAAAGTGTTTAATTTAATTCCATATAAATACAAAAAAACAATTAAAAATAAAATTAATTAAATTTTAAAATATATTAAAAGAAAAAATCAACAATTAAACAATAAAAACCTGGGCAATATAAAACAAAGAAGAATATTTGACAATCAAAAAAACCAAACTAAATTAAATATTGAACCATTTCAAAAAAACACAAAAGGAAATATATTATGAGCGAACAAACCATTCTCAGAAATATTGTTAGAGATCAATTTAAAAGCCAAGATGTACAAGAATTATTTGAGAAATCAGGGTATTCAGAATTTGATTTCAAGGAAAAATATCTTGAGCTCATTAAGCTTGTTTATGGTAACAACCCTCCTGCTGACAGTCCAATCATCTTCAAAAATCAACCTCGATCTTCTGGATTTCCACTAGATTTTGAAGTAGATATAAAAATTTTTAAAATTTCAATAAAAGTCGAACAAATTACGGATGGCTACATAGCTACTGTAATATCATCCGTTCCCGGTTTTGAAATTGGGAAATCAACTCTTAAATTTGTTGGCGAAGAAATTGAGCGCTACGAGCGCGTTGGAAAAGACTACTTGGGGGCGGACTATACGGTACGAATTAAGCACTCATCTTCATTTGACATTCAGCTCACAGCTAACATTTGGGTAGATTTACCTGTAATTGGAAATCACAAAGCCAGCTTCGGTCCAAAGTGGCTAATAAGTTGAGCCATTGCGCTTAAAACCCAATCTCGTTATAGATAAAATTAAAAAATTTTATCTCATAAAAACAAACAAGGCCAATGGATTGGCCTCTATTTTTAAAATAATTTAATTCCGTATTTTTATTCCAGAAGCCAAGAGAACTTTTTTACAGTCCTGAATACCTTCGTTATAACCAGCGTCATAAAAACCATCAGGCGGAGATTTGCAGGCAGGTAAAGAGACTGCAATATTTTTTCTCTCTGATTGTGCGCCCGATAAAAACAGTTTCCACATTAATTGAGTGCCGGGGTTCTCATATTTGATATCAGTTTCGCTGCCAAAGTAAAGAAAATACATCCCATGTTTTGTTTTACAAGATAGAGAGACATCACTGTAATATTTATCCATAAATAATTCAAATCTACGCCTTACTTCATGAATATTCACTTTTATCTCTCGCGATTGAGAGCAATAAAGTATGGCAAGCCCTGAAATAGAAAAACCCGCTCATCGGCGGGCCTGAATGTTCTTTAGTGAGCATAGTTACAATTCCCCACTATCTGGAGAGGTTACGCCAAGTTTATGCAAAACGCAAGCCCTCTCTTTTTATCGCGTTACTTTGCTAAATTCAGATTCTGCTCTGCTTTCCTCGATATCACATTTCGCCACCAGCTTTTCATAGAATGGCTTCCAGTTACGTGACCAGCTTGATTGTGTTAGTTCTGGCAGGAGAGCCTTAATTGCTGCATATGCCACTGATGACGGTACCCGACTATAACCACGGCCAGAACAACGCTCACAGATTTTAATCACGGGCGCACCCGTAGCTTTCGTTGCTTCACGGTCAACGACTTTGCCGGTACCGTTACAACGACAACGACTGGATGCGATCCCTTTGCCATTACAAGGAGAGCAAAGTTCATCTACCCGCTCGGTTTCTACCCGTTGCTCTATCACGTCCTTATATCCTGCGTACTTAATCACATCACGCTGAACAGAGATTAGCCCGCGCCCATTGCAATGTGAGCATGTGCTGATTGTAGCGGCAGATCGGGAATATTCTTCAAAGGCCATTTTTGCCAAGATCACCAGGCATTTTCCCAACTGGCGCCCACTCGCTTTGGTAATGAGTTTGGGGACCTGACGTTTAGCATACAAGGTCAGTTGCTCAACGGTTCGTATGGTATCTTCATTGCTGACACCGTGTTTACCCAAGAACGCAGCCATCCCAAACGTCGCTTTAGATTCAGCCATCCCTAATGCCGCCATCACATCCGTACCCGTGATCCGGTCTGTTGATGTGCATTTGGATGAATTACTGATTGCCAGTCCTTTCGGGCTGAAATGTTTTAATGCTGATTCGAGTTTCATTATTATTCCACCCACTTCTTAAAAGACAGTTCACGTACTTCATCACCGTTAACAAGTACGTCATTGAAATCACCATGATCGGGCCAGCGAATACTGACCGTTTCTAAATCGTTTTTGGCAATGAGATTGCCCCTGGCGCACTCAAACGCGGCTGCGTGCCCGGTGGCTGAATGCAAATCCATATCTGCAAAAATAATTAAGTGTTTAACCCCGTTTGGCACCCGGAATTTCCCCATAAATCCCGCATTCATCGTTGACCACGTATTGCAGCCGTATATCTGCTTGCATGACAGTGCAGTTTCTATGCCCTCAGTGATCCCCAACGTTGATGAAACTGGGAACATACGAATAGCAACAGATCCTGTGTGCTTTAAATAATCATCAGACTGTAGGGAATACGTCTTTTTGGCGATATCCATATTGGCTTTCTTATCACCCTCTAATAGCGTTCTGTGCAGATAACAGAGCGTGCCTTTATCATCCGTAGCCAGGGAATACATGGCCTGAAAAGTGTTCGTTCCTACGGGTTGATGATGGCAATACCTGATTTGTTCGACGGGTAAACAGTTGATCCCCCGGTGGCGTAAATAACTTTCGGCTGACGTTCCGCGCAGGCTCACCAGTGTAGAATACTTCCTAATCACCTTGTCACGAAATAATGACCGGTCATTTTTATTGGCAGAAGACTGAACGCTTTCAGGCTGATGTGCATACGTATTGCCAATAATTTCATCAACTTCTTTTGCTTGCGTTTTAAAGTCTTTCTTCTGAGTCAGTCGGAGTAGTGCCCATCCATCACCCGCGTTGCCGCAGCTACAAATGAAGGTTCCCCGCCCATCCCGATCATCACAACGATATTTACCTTTCCGCTCACATATCGGACACTTGCCTTTGTAATGTTTTTTCCCCGTAATAGGCGGCAAACCGTAATACTCGAAAACTTTAGCCCATTGTCCAGTTACCGCATCTGCTGTTTTCATTAGTTATCTCCCTGCGTCGCTGAACTGAGTTGTTTTTTCTCCTGACTTTTTATCCATGAAATCAGCTTCCATTTGATAAAATTATTGACTTCCGGAGTGATCTCGACCGGATGATCATGTAAGCCATTGGGGTACTCACTGAATTTGCTTCTGAAGGTATGGGCGCACCAGCCATCTGAAATAGGCTTGCCTTGGTTGGCCCTCTGGTGCTGGTAATATTTGATTTGTGACCACCAGCTTTGCTTCTCTTTCTTGCTGTAGGTGCGGTCCTTGCCGTTGAGTTTTTTCAGTCCGCGAGAACAGTCAACTTCCACATCTTCACCGCTTAGGGGCTTAAACCCACATTTCGGGCAGACATAAACGCCCACGGGCTTCATAAAGTGGCAACTGGGGCACTCCTTCGGGAGCCTTTCAGCTTTGTCGCTGTCAGTACGGCGAGAAGCCTCTTTCATGCCGTCACTTTTTGAAGGCAATTTGTCATACTCGATGTCGTCTGGATAACCAAGCCGATGAACTGAACCACTATGATCGAAGATACGACACGTTTTCTTTCCCGATGCAACCCTTAAGCCTCTGCCAAGAATTTGAACCCAACGAATTTCTGATTTAGTCGGACGAGCGCAAATAATGCACCGGACGTCACTATCAAACCCGGCAATCAGTGTGCCGACATTAACTAATATTCTTGTTACACCCTGCTCAAATCGATGGATGATGATCTGTCTTTCTTCCGGGGGTGTCTCAGCTATCATTACCTCGGCATTAACACCGGCTTTGTTAAATTCGACTGTGATAAAATTGGCGTGGGCCACATTGACGCAAAAGCAGATGGTTGGCTCATCATTACCGTTCACCAGCCAGTTCTTGACGATATCGCCCACCAGCGTTGAATCACCCATGATCTCGGCTAGCTGGTCTTCTTTGTAATCCTGTCCAAAGTCATCACTGGAAGTCAGTTTTACGCCTTTCAGGTCCGGCTTGGTGGGGGCATAAAATTCATAAGTGCTGAGTTCACCTTTAGCGATAAGTTCTTTCATCGTGGTTGGCTTCAGGAGCTGCTGATAATAGTTTCCCAGAAACGGAGAAAACGGCGTTCCTGACAGTCCAATCACTTTTACGTCTGTGTTCTCTGCCAGGTAATGGATCACTTCAAGCAATTTTTTACGGCGCAAATGGGCCTCGTCAATAATCAGCAAATCAATATTGTCCGGGAAGTCACGGCGGATCAGCGTGTCAGCCGACGCAATCTGAATTAAGCGGTTCGGATCATGAGGCTGGTAATCCCGCCACACGTAACCAATTTCTTCTTCCGGCAGTCCGTACTGAATGAACCGGGTGGCAGTCTGGCGCACTAAGGTTAGGTAAGGTGCGACAAACATCACCCGCATACCGCGAGAAACGAAACCGGCAGTGATGAATGCCGATAAGCCTGTCTTACCGCTCCCCGTGGGCGCATATACCATGAAGGTACTGTGTTGTTTCCAGTTCTGGCGCAACATAGACAATGCCCGGCTCTGGGTTGTGTTGGGGGTGATCGTCAGCATGGATCCCCCTCATTTACGCAATAATGCTGTCTTGTGATGTTCGATAGAGGACGAAGAGTCCGTATTCACCCTTCGCAATATGCTTTCGGCCTCAAGATTTCGACCCTCCCTAATCAGCGTGATAGCAACATCAACCAATTGCTGAGTACCACATAAGGTTGCGAATAAGTCGGTATTGGTGGCATAATCTCTTTGAGATGTGATGTTCATTATTTCGTCTCCTTTGCAAGAACCGAATCAAACGAGCTCGCTAAAGTATCGCTGTTCGGTTTCTTGCTTCCCTTGATTTTCAGTTTGTTTTTCCACGCATTGATAATCCGCTTACTGTCCTCATTGTGTTCACGTGCAGGCATATCGTTGTACTGGCGCTCATAGTCAATTTTGTGGAAATAGGGATTAATGATTACAGGCGCAACGATACCCACCGCGCGCTCGACATCCTCGTCAGTTGGTACACGGTCGAGGTATTTTTTAAAGGTTAATTCTCCGGTATCGACCAGATGGTCAGTGATTTTTTTCAGTTGCTTCACTGCACGAAAAACCCCCTTCACGCTGTCGTTATTCGCTGACGGCATGGCTTCACCTTCGATCCTCTCCCCGTCAATGAACAATGGAATACTGTCGATGAATGCATCACGGCTGAGGAATTTATTCACCTCGGCTGTCGTGATAATCGGATAGGCTTTAACTAATCCGAACAGCGTTACCGCCATTGGTTCATCATGCCATGAGCTCTTGCCTTTTCCATTTCGGATAGCGGCAATCAATGCGTCCTGATGCTTGAGGCTCAGCAGGTCATAATCACCCACCACAAGGTAGTGAGTGCTCAACGCTTCCAGATCCAGCGGCTTTGCATGGCTGTTGTGAGGCTTGTGTGTTTTCCGTGCTGGCGCGTTGGCCTTAACCATGGCGGCGGCCTCAGCCTCTGACAGGCCCGCAGCGACTAATTCAGCAATGGCTCGCGCAGGCTTCCAGCTCACGAGAGCACGGTGTTTTTTGATAATCTTTTCTGCTTTTTCGTTTTTGATAATCATTCTCATTTGTCCTAAAAAATAAGGGGGTACTTATTTAATACTTTTCCGTACCTGCCACTTTTTTGGGTTTTTTGCCCACTTTGATAATCATTCTCATTTGGCTATTTTTCTCATACTTAGCCCTAGTGATCCCCTAACCACTGCTACCACAGCCAGAAGACACAGCCTTTCCCGTACTTCCTGATAACACTGCGATCATCCTGCCACCTCCGATTGGGGCTGGTTCTCTGGCGGTGCTTTCGATGCCCTAAGCGGCTTCTCGGTATAACCCTGACTCGCTCTTGCATACCTTCTAACGAATTCTCTCAGTCGGATATTGGCCGCCCGTCTTGCTGCGTTATCTTTTCGATATGAAATTGGTTCTTCATCCCAGGCTGCTTCATACACCTCGGCATACTTCACGGTGATTTTTGCTCGTGTAGCCGGATCTAGACTCAGTAACATCTCCTGTATCCATTTGCCATCATCAGAAAAATACCGAGATGGCATTGATACTTGGGCGTAGGAATTAGGGAACATAGTTAATAATTTCCGGGCGGTGGGAACACCTTTGGAAGATCTGGGCGTAATTCGTGATGTTGAACTTCGCCTTTTGTGAGGTCCACAATGTCAGGAACAGATGAGACGGAAACGCGTCTCTTCCCATGCAACCAAGCGCTAACTAGTGACTGCTGACACCCTAATGCATTAGCAAGTATCGTTTGATTACCTACAATTTTTATAGCCTTTTCTACCGCAATATTTTTCATACTCCATCCTCTAATTAACTCCATAGTGATATTAATATCACCAAAAAGATAAATCAATCACTATGGTGTTTTTTGCAAAGATATCACTTTAGAGATAGAATTAACAAAACTTATTGAAGAGGTAGGTATGACATTCGCGAAAAGACTAAAAGAGGCAATGAGAAAGAAAGACTTCACACAGTCTTCTCTTGCCAAGGAAGTAGACATGGCTCAGTCCATGATATGGAAATTAACCACAGGGAAGGCGCAAAGCACTACTAAAGTTGTTGATTTAGCTAGAGTTCTCGGTGTGCGTCCAGAGTGGCTTAGTGATGGCAGCGGTCCCATGCACCCAGGTAACTTACCCGCCTCAGTGGTGGTAAAGTGCACCAAATCATTTCCTGTAAAAATCTATGATGCCGAGCGCGATACAGGGGATACAATTATGATTCCGGGATTCTTTGAATCATCTGACACATACAGAGCGTATAGAATCACCCAGAATACCGGCTGCGCAGAAGCTCCAGAAGGTTCTTTAATTGTAATCGATAGATCAGAAAAAGCAGCTAACAATGATTTGGTATATGCGCGCATAGGAGAAAACTACTCTGTATATCGTTTTGTACAAGGTGGTGCTTTCGGCTTTCTATCTGTTGATGACGCTAGAGTACCATTAACTCCTATCAGTCCTGACGTTGAATTAGTGGGTGTTATTATATACCTGTTCCGTGATATGAAACGAAGACGATAATAACCCTGTTCAATTTCGATTGCTGTAGCATAAATCCCTGGGTGCGTTCGCAGCAGCTCTGGCATTCCTCCTCCCCCTTAAGATACTGTTTAGACGTACAGTATCTTAATTTTTAACTAAATCATTACAATTATCAAGATAAAAAAACATTTTTTGTTTTTTAACAAAAATTTCTTTTATTTCAATCTCATAAAATAAAAAATAATTTTTTATCACTATAGGTCTAGAATAATTAGAACTATAGTGATAGATTTAATACTACTAAGGTGATAACTTAATCACCAGAAGAAACAGAAGTGGTTGAATGGGCAGGAACAACAATAAACACACCGAGGTATGATTATTATGTTCAAGAAGACTTTTATTTTTTCAGCAATAAAACGCCATAACATGGAGGTAGATCATGCGTAAACCAATTACTTTAGACGATGCAAAATATCGCTCAGGTCTAGCCTGTTCACTTTATGAAGTCATTACGAGCATGGCTGACAAAGAAAAATGTTCAGGCGAGTTGTGCGAACTAATTGCTCTTGTGTGTGATATTAACTATGAAGTCAATTGTTCTCTTGAAGCTGTATTGGGTGCAGACGTCCTTAATTTGGACTGAACTGATTTAGAAATGGCTCTGGTACCGACACCAATCAGACACCAGAGCCTGAACAAAATAAACACTTTGAGGAATGATTACTATGTTCAACGCGAATTGTATCACAAAGATTTTCACTTTTGCAGTCAAAAGAAAAGCAGACACTGAACAGCTCATGGTTAAAGTTAAATATGTGGCTGAAAGTTATCAGCAAGCTAAAGATGCATTATCTGAAATACTGTCAGGATATTCCATTGTATGGATGGGGCAAATTAATTCGGAGATTCATCGTTCCCTTGAAGCAGCCTTAAATAGTGGGGGTGAAGAATGAATAGCAATTCTCTAAATAAACAACACAGCGCTCCTTGCATTGATTTCGAAACAGAGGATGCACTCGGAAAAATAGAAGCACTAGCGGCTGCGGCAGGTTATCTGGATGGCAGCAAAGAAGAGGAAATGTTGTGCCGTGAACTTATCAGCGTTATTCATTTAGTTGCCAGTGAAGTGCTAAAAAAGAAGAAAGGTGACGAATTATTTAGCTAATAGTATTTCCGACATGAATTTAAAAGTTATGCAAATACAAACAAATCTCGCTTCTAGTCTGGCGAGCGACATTGCGCAAGAAATAAGAACATTGGAAGGGGCTTAAATTATGAAACTAGAAAAAATTGCTTATTCCTGCTTTGATGACGATGAGCCTATTAGTGATAGCGCCATTGAAAACGCATTCGGTGTAAAAAGTTTGCCTGTGTATGTTGTTAATCGCCACGGTCGTTATTACAAACGCTTTAGTCGTGATAGTGCCATTAATAAATTAGCGCATATCATGACGCAGAAAGTATTTAACCGGGCCGGACACCAAACCAATTACCCGACTCAGACAATTATTGGTGAAGACAATGAAGTACGCTGGAAAATAGGGGAATTATTTCCTGAATATATCCGGTGTCATAAAAGGGCAGTCAGGCGAATAAAATTGTTACTTAGGCGACAGAAAGAAATTGATATATTGTTCGACAAATATCGTCACGCTTTCGCCGAAACCATGAAATTAAAAAAAGAATGTCTCAATGCTATTGCCAAAAACAGTCCGGCTACATCTTGGTTAAGGAGTTAAAAAAATGTACGAAGTTGAAATTATATATCTCTCAATCAACAGTCAGGCGACAACAGTCTGGGTTAAAGCTGATAACGACGATGACGCAAAATGCGAAGTTGAATTATTGCGAGATATATTTGATGAGTCCAATGTTGAATTTAGATTAATGGGGATGAAAAAATAATTTCGCTACGCCGGGAATACAAAAGGAATCATCAGCACGGAAGCCAATTATTAATTAAAAATGAGGACTAAACAATGTCAAAGAAATTAACAAAAGATTTAAAGAAAGAAATAGTCAATAATGCGTTGTCATTAGCCGGGATTTCTGAATCATATGTACAATTGGGGCAAGAAAAGTACCAACTCGCAAAAGACGTCCGAATTGCGGCGTTGGGCGGAGAAGAAAAATCCAAACATTACAATCTCATATATGATAAGGCACTTGAAGCTATTAAAGAGTTTCAAGTTAATATTGACAGCGATATTCATATTTATAAGGCAACAGATTACGGGATATGTGCGGCGTTTGGTGGGTTACAGTCGGGAAGATTACCTTACGGCAAAGATGAATTGGGAAAAGACATTAAGTTAATAACACCTGAGCGGAAACATTGTCGTTTTCCAGCGGACAATGAACTCTCTGTTCGATTTACGAAGATAGAAAAAAAAGTCAGTGAGCTAAACAATAAGAAAGAGGAAATAAAAAATAACGTTTACGCTATTTTAAATTCAGTCACTACAACAAAGCGACTTATTGAAGTCTGGCAGGAAGCGAAAGATTTAATTCCATCTGAGGAAATCAGAAGTATAAACACTTCACTGTCAGTAAAAGTTGAAGACTTAAACAAAATGATTGGTATATCTAAAGGCGAGGATTAAACAATGTCAGACAATAAAAGACACGTGCACGCTGAGTTAATGATGGAATATGCGATAGATGCTTCGAAGACTGATAAACCTTGGGAGCTATATGAATGGAGGCAAAAAGGTGATGGATGGCTAAAATGCGGTTCTAATCCAAAATGGATCGATTTTTATGAATATCGCCGCAAGCCCGAGATGATAACAGTCGGAAAAGTCAGTTTTCCGAAGCCTGTTGATTATGAATTAAAAACAGGTGCGGGGTACTGGGTGGCTGATTGGGATTGTTATATATATCACTGGGATGCCGGTGACACTGATATGCGTTTATTAAAAAGAGGTCAGATTCATTTAACAAAAGAAGCTGCTCAGCAACATTGTGATGCATTAATTAAAATAAGTAGAGGTGAGTTTTAAATATAAACTCTTACTAATGTAGTAATCAGTTAACTTTTAATTACAGCTTAATGGCTGGGGATTATCTCAGCCTAAGCAAAGGGGTATCTATGAGTAATCAAATATTAATTGAACGTTACAGAAATCGTTTAATCGCGGCAAAACTTGATGCAATGATGAAGAAGACTCACAGTCATTGTATTGCTGTCAGTCTTAACGATGGTTCTATGTGTACTATCGAGTTATCTGGGGAAATATTAAAGACGGCTTTGCATGTGTTCTTTGAGGTCCCTGTTTATAACGAACATAAACGAGAGAAAGCCGGTAAATATATTTTAAATAGCTACAGAGATTATCTCTCTAAATACGGCGGGTTAACAAAGGAAGGCAATGATTTTATGTGTGCCCTTGTTAAGGTAATTACAGAAAGGGTTAAATACAGCGGATTTTCACCCGAATATACATTTCAGTAAATAAGGACCAGCGAAATGAACATTACTCATTTTAATTTCTCACAGAGAGCTATTCAAAGTGAGAAAGATGAAAAATATGAAATGGCGGCGATCCTCTGGAAGAAAGTCGCTGAACACGCCAAACATCCAGCTAACCAAAAATGGGCTGAATGCCGTGCTGAACTGAATTTAAAACGCCACACGTTACATCAGCGTTATGAAGAACTGAAAGCCCGCGCCAGTCAGCACCGCAGGGAAGAATGGGTGGCCAAAAAGCTTGCTGCTGCACTTAAGGCCCGTATGGATAAAGAGGAGGCATCAGCATGAAAAGCTTTCACGAGTTAAAAGAGAAAGCCAAAGAGCTTGAGGAACGCGGCCTGTTTAGACGCGCAGCCAATACCTATAGCGAGGCTATTGACTGGGCGCTGACGGATGAAGAGCGCGAATGTTGTGCTCTTGATGCCAGTCGTTGTTCAAGAGAAGCCCGGTTACCAAATAGAGCGGAGGGATTGTAATGAGCTGTCAAAACAAACCCCATACAGCCGGTGTGACTTCTGTTAGCCGGGAGTCCAGAGTCACCAACAATCAAGCGTCCATGATGGGCAGCCGTGAAATTGCGGAATTGACAGATAAGCGCCACGATAACGTTATTCGTGACATCCGGGAAGTTCTGAAAGCCGTCTATAGCGTTGAATTCGATTCCTCATTTTTGAGGAATCATAGAAATCAACAGGTTATGTTTACTGCCGGGATTGCTGTTGCTGTTGATGAGAGGGGCTTTATCAGTGAAATTCTCCTTGATCGCCGGAATACCGAAATTCTGATAACCGGATATGACGTAAGACGTCGTGCCGCCATCATTGATCGCTGGTTTACTCTGGAGTCTGGTGCCACAAAACCAAAATCCCAGGCTGAACTTAACCTTGCCTACGCCTTAGCACAAGTAGAACAGGAGCGCCGCCTTAATCAGGTCGAAGAAAAAGTTGAACAGGTTCATGAAACCATTGAGCAAATCAAGCAGGGAGCTATTCCCACAGGTTGGATTGGGTTCTCTCTGTCTGCGACTGAATCAGGATTAACCAATGCCAAGTGCCGTACATTGGCCGAACAGTACAACGTACCAACGGACAGCATCACCATTATGGCACCAGACGGCCAGCCTCGCCCGATGAAAATCATATTTAAAGAGGACTTTATGAGCGCGTTCCGTCTGATGATGAGCGAAGCTGAGCAACGTAAATCCAAATGGCATCACCCAAAAATGGGGCTGTTTCAGGTTATCGGGTGGGAGGAAAAGCAATGATTATTCGTTCATGTCTATTACGTGCTGCATTGGTGTGTGTCGCTAAAGATGATCTGCGCTACTACCTTTACGGATTACACATCACTCCCAAATACCTGGAGTCAACAAACGGCTGCGTAGCTTTACGGTTAGAGCACGGCGTTAACACTCGCCGCAAAGCTATCATTCAATTTCACGGGAGAGTACCAAGGAAAGCAGAAACAACGGAACTGCATTTCACCAAAGAACCTTATGCCGTGCACAGGAGTATTACCGGGGTGAGAGTTGGATTTACCGCTCTATCAATATTGGATGGTCGTTTCCCTGACTTAGAGCGGATTCTTCCAAAGAAAGTGGAAAATGTTATCCCTCACTTTCAGGCGCGTTACCTAGCCTATCCTTACAAAATGTTTGGGGCTGATACAGGGCTTATCACTGTTTCTATGTACCCATCCAGTATGACAGATGGTTGCTTAATGAAGTTTGGCGACAACATCAATCAGCGTTATGGCAATCCTCAATTTATTGTCATGCCGTGCCGGGTGTAGGAGTCATTGCGATGAAAATCGAATACTTAGACAAGGGTAACATTGCGCAGATCGTCGTTACCAGTTTCATCACTGAACGCCGCAAACACAACCGTTGTATCGATGCCGCCCTGTTAATGGTACCTGTTCGTGCCTGGTCTACTGGCTTTCTATTAAGGAAAGCCACTATCACCGGCAAAACAGCTCACATATTGCGGGCCTATAAAATCATTTGCAGGGAGAGCGAACAGTGACAGAAGAGCACAGCCAGATAGCAGATACCGATGATGAACTGGTCAGAACGACATTCCATATCGATGATGGCAGGGACTATACACAGCGAATCATCCACCGCATGAAACGTAATTTTTATATCCATGAGGGCAAATGCCCTCCTCTACCACCAGCGCCGCAGGTGGCGAATGTGAAGTTAACGCCAGTTAAGAAGACTAAGAAACGTCGCAAATTACGTAACAAGGAGCAGGAAAGTGAATAAATGCCAAAAGAACGGAAATAAATTATCCGCCTGTAGCGCACTAGCAAAATCCCTTGAACTTGGTTCACCCACAAAACGAAGCAAGGGCTTATTTTTACCAACGAGGTTCATCATAAAAACCGGGGAGCCGGGCACTGATATCGTTCAGTTACATTCCGGTGAATTTGTCGGCACTGGCGTTATGGTGAATTACTGCCCTTTTTGCGGACAAGATATAGATACTGTTAGTCACCAGAGGAAAAAACAATGATCAATAACTCATTCCACTTAACACAGGTAATCGCCTCAGCATGGGGTGATCCATCTAATATTACAGATGCAATCTGGAACGCCGGTTACAGAAAAGCTGACAGAACATCGGAAGAGATGGTATTGATGACACTTAAAGCCATCAAGGATTCTCATCACAGCGATATTCCACGTGAGTATTGGCCTAAAGATGTAGAATCCGTGCTTGCTGCTGAACTGAACTTTCTGATTGATGATCTTGTCTGGAGTGATAAAACAACTCCGGCAACAGTGGCAAGGATAATTTTGGAGAATGGTTATCAGAGAGGAAGTGAAAAATGAGTATGGAAGAGTCTGAATATATTACTACACGCGAGCTAGCTAAAAAGTTGCGGGTTACACCCCACACTATCAGAACGTGGTGTGGGGATGGGAAACAGAAAAAAGAAGGTTTCCCAAAACCCAGATTTCGCGGGAGAGAAAACAGCTTCTCTAGGAAGGACATTGAGGATTGGGAGAACGGGAAACGATTTTAGTCAACTTCGCCCACCAGCGTTCATATGCCTCCTTTTGTTCATTCAGGTAGGTGTGCTTATCGTACACCTGCCAAACCCCTGGCAGTTTATGACCGATCATCGTTTCAGCAACGTGGGGCGGTGTTAATTCAGAAACCCCGGTGCGCATAGTTCTGCGCAAATCGTGGATTGACCAACGTATATAGGGATTAAAGTGAGGAGCCATCTTTTTATTGAGACCATCAATGATGCCCGCATGTGATCCCCTCGTGAAGGGTTTACCATCAAATACAGTAAACAAATATTCACTCCCGTGATTTAATTTTTTTGCATGCTCAATTAATTTTTTAGCTTCTGAAATAATCGGTCTGACAATAGGTTTTTTGGATTTTCTCCCTGTTTTATGGTTTGCAGGGTGAACAGTCCAGATATTTTTCTCATAATCAAAATCATTAACTTTAGCTTTCAGTAATTCACCAATGCGACACCCAAATAACAGACATAATTTTATTATTAATGCATTGCGTGGATTATATCTAGGAGCATCAATAATATGGAAAAGAACCACCAGCTCATCTTCACTTAATGCCCTTTCTCCCGTGTCAGTATCGATATCAACATCAATGTCAGTATCAGGCTCCTTCCCTTTCAAATCATTAGATACCACATCAGACAAAGGAGTAGTGTGGGTCATTCCTCGCCGAACAGCCCATCTATGCGCAGTTTTAGAATAGGTCAATATCCGCTCTCCGATTGATGGAAACCGTTTTGAGACTTCTTCGATTAAAGTAAGCCAGACATGCAGTGTTACCTCATCATGAGGCAGTTTACCAATTTTGGGGAAAACATGAATTTCGAAAGAACGCAATATTTGATCGGCGTTAATTTTTGAACCTTGCATTGTCGTTTTCCACCATTCCCGGATAAGCTTTTCCACAGTGACCGCGCTCAATGCAGATTCTTTTCGAACTCTCTTAACTATTTTGGGATTACGATGTTGCTCCAGTTCTCCGCGATAAGAAATCACAGCATCACGAGCATCTTTTAAGCTCGTTGCTGGATAAGTGCCGATATCTATTCGATCCCCTTTACCGCCCCATCGATATCTAAATTGAAAGATAACCTTCCCTTTTGGGGTAACACGGACGGATAAGCCATCCCTATCAGACTTGGTAATCATTTTTTCTTGTGGTTTGCCGCTGACTGAACGCAGCCATGAATCAGTAATAGCCATATTAATTTCCTCAAAATAATATGGCTCTTAATGTAATTTATGTACACCGGTATGTACATAATTTTCATGACACAATATGAATATTTATGATTATCACTGATTAAGACGAACCCATGAAAAGTAAATTTCAATTTAAAATCAATTAATTAACTTAATTTTCATGACTAAAGATGATCATTAATGTTGAGGGGTGATTACATTAGTGCATTTCGGCAGCGGATGTGTTTTTGCACCAGTTCCATCAGGGCAACCCCTTTATGTGTCAGGATCTCTTCATCGCTGAGCACACTGACGTCCACCAACGGAAACGCTTGGCCGTATAAGCGAGCCGCCTGTTCAGGGAGCGTAAAACAATCCAGCCACCGGTTTGAGTAAGGATAAGGCCGAACCTCACCATGATAAAACAGCAGAGGTGCCACCAACGGGAGTTCAGTATGGCCTTTTTTCAGGTGAGCCGCTATGGCTAACATGGCGTAATACATCAGTCGCCAGGCCATCAACGGGTCAGGGGTGGACTGATGTTCAATCAGACAATAGATATAGCCTTGTCCCCCAGCTGTTTCAACCGAGTACAGCACATCACTGTGCAGTTGACGTAAATGCTGATCCACAAAACTGCCGGGTTCCAGTTTCAATGTGGCTAAATCACACAACAACTGGATCTCTTCGGGCAGATAAAGGGATAAAAACTCCCTGGCCGTTTCAGGCTGCGTTAAAAAATGCTTGAATAGTGAGTCATGGTGAGGCCGTTTTTCTTTCTTTGCCACAATCTGTTTCTCTGTCTTATTAGTTAGTCATTACCATTTATAGTATTTCTGCCAAGTTACAAAAAACATTGTCTCAGATTTCCTCAGGCAAATCTTTATCGAATGCATTAATATAAGAGCCTAAAGAATCAAATACCAGAAAAGGAAAAACGAGAAAATATTATATTTACAATAACTACTTTATGAAAGCCATTCATTTCAATCAGTTTTTAACTTGCATTCGCATAATGATAATCCCTTTATCAAAATATCGATTACTTATATACCCGTTATCTTTCAAGTTGCTTCTTTGTTGGCTGCACTCACTCACCCCGGTCACATCGTTATCTATGCTCCCGGGGATTCGCTCCCTTGCCGCCGCGATCCATCTTGAAATCCATAGGGGATATTTCCGTTAATCTTGGATGTTCAGATCGCAAAAATTTGTCTGAGTTCCCTCCAGATGATCTATTATTTTTAAGTGTTATTTGGCATATCTGCTTCATCGTGCTTAATGGAATTATTCTATTGTGACGGGATTTTTTTGCTTTTCTTTTTCGCTATATTTTTTGACCATATTATCACCTGTCGATTTTTTTAGGAAATATATTAGTAATTCATGTTGCCAAAACCCTTTGTGCCGCACGTTCTTCTGTCAATTGTGGAGTTGAGTGGTTTACATTACATGGGCTGGAAGGGCTTAAAAGTTTACCGGTCTTATTCATCGTGGCTGAATAAAATAAAACGATTATAGCAATCACTACACGGAACAATAACGCGAAACCATTGCTGTCAATTTATGTACCCAGAATGCATTGTCCTGAATTTGATCTAAATTAACAGAACTATATCCCATCACGGTATTTAAATCAGACACGATTTCTAATGGAGCACTGTCTATATCATCATTAATAGAATGACTTAATTTTATTTTTTATTTGATCAACTTATAATCATTATGTGTATTTCGTTCTGTTATTTAAAAGATGAGTTGGTGTTATTTGGCTTTAATTGAGTATTTAATTCCCTATTCCCTTTCTCAATAGATAGTGAGCAAAAATTCTCTGTCGGCATTTAAAAAACTGGGTTAATGAAAGGTGTTTTTCTTTAGCAAGGAGCACTGTGGCATGTCCACTATTACCAAAATGTGATCTGTGACAGACACATTACAACAGCAAGGCTTAACAACGGTCGTGTTAAACTAATTAAAAATATTTATAAGTAATCATTTCTAACTAATTGACAGAATAAAATCCTTTGGTTTTTTAATGAGCTATATCATTAATTTTAATCGATACTCACGATGGAAATTAATATATTTGATAGTTTTTAACGATCGATCGTGTGATTTTTGAACGTTTTAAACAATTTCACTTTTCAAATTATAACGCATAAGATTTATTTCAATTTGAAATATTTAAGTTTTATAAATATTTTGATTAATGTGATTATAACGTATATGTTTTATTTCTTTTTGAAGCATGTGAGTTTTCAGTTCAGGCGGCAGTTCTGAAGTCGCGTGTTGTAGCGCGTCTATCATTTTGATTTTGGAGTGATTAGCATGAATAAGAAAGTCAGTGTGTTACTCAGAACCAAGCGTCAATCGGGCTTTACGTTGATTGAAGCGTTGGTTGTCATGATTGTTGGTATTGTGATATTAGCCGCAGCCGCAGCGGGGATTGGTAAGTTGTTCCGGGCTTCGGAAATTTCAACAGAATCGTCGAATATTACTCAGATGGCAGCAAATTTGAAATCAATTAAAAATGGTGCCAAAGGTTATGACAGTTTGGATAACAAGATTGCCATCCATTATAAGGTTGTTCCGGCCAATATGACTCAGGATGGTACCAGCGGAATTATTTTTAATAGTTGGAATGGCAAGGTGCTTATTTCGCCGGGAGATGCTACCGCTCAGACGTTTAAGATTGAGTATCAGAATGTGCCTGATGAGGCTTGCCAGCAACTTTCGTTGAAGTTGCGGGTGGCGGGTTGGTCGAAAATGACCGTCGGTGGTGGTGGGAAGGGGCAACAGTCGGCCACGGAAATTAAGCCGGATTCGACGTTGGCTCAAATTAATACTGCATGTAATGCCAATGATGCCAATACGGTGACATTTATTTCTGCCAGTTAGGTCATTTTATTCAGTCTTTATGTGATGTGTAGCTTGGTCGTTTTGTTGAAGACTTCTCAAGCTACACTTTCTGTGGTGCAGGAAAATGGTCGGTCTGCTTTGGTTTTGTTGGTGTTTCCTCACTGCTTATTTTCTTTACTGAATGGGGCGCGTTTCGCGTTAAATATGTCGGGAGATCATCATGGTAATGGGATGGCTGCAATCTTCTGCGGGGTGTTTGGTCCTGGCGTCGGGGTTGCTGGGGTTGTGTGTGGGCAGTTTTTTGAATGTGGTGATCTGCCGTCTGCCGATCATGATTTTCTCTGAAATCAATAATGAGGCGGCTGGCTTTAATCTCTGTTTTCCCCGTTCACATTGTCCACGTTGCCGTCATGTGTTAGCGGTCCGCGATAACATTCCGTTGTTGAGCTATTTATGTCAGAAAGGGCGCTGTCGATATTGTAACGAGATGATTTCAATCCGCTATCCGCTGGTTGAGGGAACGGTGGCAGTGCTTTTCTCTTTGTTGGCTTTAGATATGGGCTGGAGCTATTCGCTGTTGGGGCTGTTGGTGCTGAGTTCTTTGTTGATAGCGTTGGCGGTAATTGATTTCGAGTATTTGTTGCTGCCGGATCAACTGACACTTTCTTTGTTGTGGCTGGGGCTACTGTTCAATCTGCAATCCGCTGGATTTGTGGCACTGCCTTTGGCCGTGAGTGGTGCGGCTTGTGGGTACCTGTTTTTCCGGCTGGTTGAGTGGATCGCCCGGCGATTGACTCAGCGTGATGCATTGGGAATGGGGGATGCCAAATTCCTGGCGGCGCTGGGTGCCTGGTTGGGGGTGGAAGCGCTCCCATCAGTGGCTTTGTTGGCGGCAGAGTTTACGTTGATAACTTATCTGGTGATTCACTGGCGAAGCAAAATTGAAACGGTCCCAGAGATACCTTTCGGGCCAGGTTTGGCGATGGCTGGATTAATTGTGGCGTTTTTCCATCGATAGCCGGATATGAGCTCGGCGTAGCGCTCTTGGGTGGAATCTCTTTTGGGTAAAGAATTCATCGGATGAAATAAATGTTCATTTCATACTTTTAAGAAGGGCTATTTATGCATGATGAATCTGTGTCCATATTAACGATACGCCGCCGTAATGCAGGTTTCACTTTACTGGAAGTGACGGTTGCACTGATGGTGCTGGCGTCAATGATGGTGGTTGGTGTGGTTTATCTGAACAGGCAGAGTGATATGCTGGTTAATCAGGTGGTTGCCGGGCAGATCCAGCATCTTGGCGATGCAGTGGCGGATTATGTGAATGATAATTACACCGCGTTAAGTCAGGGGCCCACTCCGACACCCATCAATTGGGCAGAAATGCTCCCCTATTTACCCCCGGGATTGGACCAAAATACGGTCAATCCACTAGGCCAGAAATATGATGGCGTATTACGTGTCGTCATGTTGCCCAATGGCAAGAAACGTATTGATCCGTTGATTTACACCGTACCGGCAATGGCTGACGGCAAGCCGCCGGATGTTGCGGGTCATTCGATGAGAATCGCGCAGTTGATTGGGGTTGGTGGTCTCTACCTGGATTACAGGGATCGTGACAGTCATAATCCGGCCACTTATTGGAACAGCTACGGTCAGGTTAATGCGCCTGAATCTTTTGCCGGTTTCTTCCATGAGCAACCTAATGAAATCGGACGCATTTTTTATGCTCCGTTCATCCGGGACGCGTCAACCTATGGGCCCGGTACATTAGCCGGTGACTTGCTTCACCGACAAAAAATAGACGCTCATCCTGAGTGGAATCGGATGGAAACCAGCATCAATATGGGCGGCAATAGACTCGATCAGGTGGATACGCTGTCGATGCAAGGTGCTGGTGTTGTTAATGGTGTGAATAAGGTGGTTTTTTCTTCCCGTTTTCAGGAAAAACAATCTTATGTCGCGCAAGGTGATGATGGCGAAATTGTTGTCAATCCGGCGCATGGTACGTTGTTTATCCTGGATGGTAACGCCAGTTCTAATAGGAAAGGTACCTTGGCCGTTGGTGATGTTCATGCAGATAAGGATGTGGTTGTTGGCAACAATTTAGTGATAAACACCAAAACCGGAAGCTTTGCCGGTGGTGATTGTCCGGCGCTGGGTAATGTCTCCATGAGTAAGCAGGGAGAACTGCTGGTGTGTCAGCAAATAAGCGCCCGTATTCCGGCTTTGCAATGGAGAGAGGCTACCGGAGGCGGCGGGAGGTTGTTTGCGAAACAGGCGGTCATCGGCAGCGGCTACTGGTCTGCGGCGGGGGTGAAACCTGAATTGACGGGGGAGATAGCGACCTATTATGCCAGCAGTGGTGGTAAGGCACACAGTCAGCCTTTCTTCAATAATTCGGGTTCTCCGGTGCGAGTCACTGCCTCCACGTCACCATTTTCTGATGGTTATCATATGCGTTGCGTATTAGCCGTGTATGAAGCGGATAAAAATGGTAACAGTCAACCATTTGATTTACCGCTAGTTTTTCAGGGTTCTGGATTGGCGGATTATCTGGAAAGCAGTGCCAATATACACCTACAGAATACCCGGACTTGTGCTGTGACATTCATTGCCGGGCCGCACCGCAAATATAACATTACCAGCGTGTTTCACGCTTCTAAAAACAGCGACCAAATTGGGGAAGTGATAACTGATGATCAGGCAGCTCCCGTGCACCTTGTTATTTGGAATGAATGAATTTGGTTTAGTGAATTTCTGCTGTCTTTAACTTGCAGGAGAACAAAAATGTGGTCATTAGCTATTGTTGGGATTGTCATCGTATTTTTCATGCAACTGATTTTCGGCCAGTTATTGCATGAAGTCCGTGTGCAATCGGTGCGGGCCAGAACGGATGTGGCTGCGTTGTTTCGTAGTTATGCTTCAGCCAGTGAGCAACTGCTTAATCATCATGTTCAGGGCGAGGTCAGGCACCGGAAGATGCGGCAGGTATTGACCGCAATGCACATGGAGTGGGTGAACACCGATGCCTGGTGTGACAACTTTTCTGGCAAGTCTGGCAAGTCTGGCAAGTGTCTCTGGGGAGCATTTATCTCAGGGGCGCATGTCTATATTTTCCGCAAAAATATCAGCTACGGTGACAATGTGTTGCTACATGGCGCTTTTGCGGAATTGCTGAGATGGGGGGCGGAACCTGATCAGATCGGTTTCAAGAACGGTTCCAGGCTGATCGACGGCAGGGGAAAACGAATAGGCAGCCCGCTTGCCAGACAATTACCCGATGGTGTGCGGAAATTTGTGTCTGACGGTGCGCTGGTGGAAATACTGTAATTGCTGTTCGGTAAGTGGGTTATTTAGGGTAACTGGTTGATTAATAGGTTTTTTGGCTGCTTCTTTTTCTTTGGAAAGATCGAATGAACAAAATAATCGCATATGTTTTTACGGCTCTTATTTGTATATCGAATGTCGCCGTTTACGCAACACCTGTGCCAGCGCGGGTTCCTTTGGCTACGGTGTGGACAGCAACGCCGGGGCAAACTCTGCGTGATGTTACGCAAGCATGGGCGAGCAGGTCCGGCTATGAAGTGGTATGGGATGCCTCTTATGATTTTCCGATCCGGGCTGGCCTGCGTTTCAATGGTACGTTTATTCAGGCGATGAGTGAGCTATTCGACGCTTACACGATGGCGAACCGTCCTTTTACTGTTGATATTTATCAGGAACAGCGGCTTGTTCATGTACAGGCTCAGGGGTAATAACATGTATATCCAGTTTTTGACGTTTCCCAGATTGATATTGCTGTCTTGCATAGCTGCTGGTCTGTCAGGTTGTGCGGCAATCAACAAGGTCGATCATCAGGCGGATACTGAGATGGCGAATGCGACCGAAATTATTAAGGGATTACGCAATAGTGCCGCCGCCACTGCGGTGCATATTCATGAACATGGTTATTGGGTGTCAACTAAGGAGATCCCATCGAAGAAGGAGAGTGAAACCGTCTCCTGTAACTTGACTTTGCAGGAAGCAGAGCCGATGACGTTGAATGAGTTTGCCGGCAAGATCAAACGGATTTGCGGTGTACCGGTAGTGATCAGCGCTGATGCGCGGCTTGCGGCGTATCCCAGCTCGTCATCGGGTGAAAAGGGAAGTGAGGGGGGGGTGGTGGTTGTCAATTCAGGTACACAGTCAGTATCTGAAGGCAGTGAACCGGAAGCGTTGAAAATCAATGTGAATTGGCATGGATCTCTGGCGGGTTTGCTCGATTCAGTCATTTTATCATCAGGGTTGCATTGGAAAGTACATAATGGCGCAGTGTCTATTTTCAAAACAGAGACGAGGGTGTTTCAAATATATGCATTGCCGGGTACGGATGCGTTGTCTTCCAGCGTGACCGCGACGACCAGTGCGACGTTCGGTGGTGGAGCCGGTGGGACTGATAGTGGTAACAGCGGTAGTACTCAAACTCTTGCGACATCGTTGACACGTTCAGTGATGGATGAGATCCAAAAAACGGTGTCAGGGATGCTGACGCCGGATGAAGGTAATCTAACCTTGTCTATGGCAACGGCATCATTGGCGGTAACCGACTCACCTGAAATACTCGACAGAGTGAAGGATTATATTGATCAGCAGAATAAATTGCTGACTACGCAGGTGGTGCTTAATGTCAAGATCCTTAATCTGACGTTTGATCGGGATGATCAGTATGGTGTCGATTGGTCGTTGGCTTATAAAAGCGCTCACATCGGATTGGTTGATAAGAACTCGAGTGCGATTGATGAGGGAAGTATCAATACGAATATCCACATTCTTAAAGGACCTTTCAGTGACAGCACTTTGCTGATTAAGGCGCTATCGGCTCAAGGCAAAGTATCCATAGTGACTCAACCCTCTGTTACCACATTGAATTTGCAGGCGGTACCGATGCAGGTGGCAACCCAGACCGGTTATGTTTCATCAATTTCTAGCACGCTGACACCACAAATCGGGACTTCGGTGGGGATTGAACCCGCGACAGTGACGACCGGTTTTAATATGTTGATGTTGCCTTATGCCATGGCCGACAAGCAAATATTGTTGCAATACAACATTAGTTTGAGCGATTTGAAAAAGCTGGCGAAATTTGGCAAGGAAGAGACCGGTCAGGTGCAATTGCCGACAATAGATTTACGTGCATTCAGTCAGAAGGTGCGGCTGCATTCAGGTGAAACCCTGGTGCTGTCAGGATTCGAGCAACAGTCGGATACCAGTGAACGCAGTGGCTTGGGCAGCCCGGATAATCAGTTCCTGGGGGGAAGTCGCGAGGGTAAAAGGAATCATAATGTGATCGTGGTCATGATTACCCCTATAGTGGTAGATTGAAAGTTGACCAAGACAGAGACAGACGTGGAGCACGTCATGCAAATCAAGTTATATGGTAAGACTCTGGTGGCAGGCATCATCTGGCGACCACCGGTAACTGTGTTAGCGCGTTCTAACATGCGCAGAAATGGGATTGCGGCGGGGTTTACCTTGGCTGTTCGGCATCGTGTCGGGCAAGGTATTCAGGTCGGTTATATACCCAAGGAGGCTGGGGCACCGGGTGATTATTCATTGGCTGCGGCCCTTGCCAAAGTGGTAGATAAACCTAACTGGATAGGTGCGTTTCGTTTGTCTGATGGACATTATGCGTTAGTCGCGGTACATCAGGGCGCAATAATGGCTGGGCGTGACTTGATCGGACCCCGCGAAGAGATCGAAGCGAAGTTGCATGATACGGTCCAGTTGGTAGAGGGAGCTAACGGGATATGGAATGCGATTTATGCACCGAAAGAGTTTGAATCGTTGTGGCCGGAGATGCCGTTGGTACAGTTGTTGTCGAAATCTGCATTGAAAAAATCTGTTGGTCAGTTGGAAAGTTTAACGGGTGAAATGTCGAAGTATCAAATTAAGCTCTTTGGCATGACCACGGGTTTGGTGCTTTTGCTGGTCGGTGGCTGGTGGGGGTGGCACATCTATTATGAGCAGAATACGGTATTGATCATACCGGATGTCCCCAACGAAGTGGAAATTCCACCGCCGCATCCGTGGCTGGCACAACCACGAATGGAATGGCAGTTCTCTGCATGGAAGAGAGCCTTAGCCAGGGTTCCCTTATCCCTTGCTGGTTGGCAGATTGAATCCATTCTCCTGGATACTGATACGGTTTCCGTAAGCTACCAGCGTCATGAAGGGATGCCGATCAATATTTTTCAGGTTGCTGCTATCAATATATTCCGGTCTGGCCCTGTGATTTCCAATGGGGGAGAGCAGGCACAGGTATTGATACCGTTCAATCAGCAGAGTGAGGATCTGCCGGAAGGCGACGACGACGCATTGCCGTCGTCAGATCAGGCGCTGATTGGATTAATATCTTATTTCCAGGCATTGGGTTTGCCGCCTCCGGTTTTAACTGAAAGCGTTTCTGTTCTGCCACCCCCACCGCCTCCTACGGTAGAAGGAGAGACTCATGTGTGGGCTAACCCTGACTGGCAGACTTATAGCTGGACGCTCTCTTCTCAATTACCGCCAGATGCCTTATTTTCAGGTAAGCCACTCCCTGGATTGAGGGTCACCAGTGCCAGAATTGTGTTATCTGATGGTTTTCCTCAGTGGGAGCTTAGTGGAGTTTTCTATGCAAAAAATTAGTCAGTTTACGATCAGTGTATTTGTGGTGTCGGTATTTTCCCTGGCATATGCACAAACATCACCTACTGAGATCCCGGCGGTTCAGGCAAAGCCCGTTGTGCAGAAACCGGCATTGCCGGCGGCAACAACTGACAGTGTTGCTGAACAATTGGCAAAGTTACAGACCGAGGTGATGTTACTTAAAGCTGAGACTGCCAGGGCAAATGCGCAGGCTGAACTCGATAAAATTTCCAGTGTCGTGAATAAAAACGGTGCGGCTAATAATGATCTGCCTTTAGTTAAGTCAATTTTTGGGCGCAACAGTGCGCTGATTGCCACGCTGCGGTTTCGTTCGGGAGGCATTATGGATGTGAAAGCCGGGGAGCGGTTGCCGAATGGTTACAAAGTGATCCGCATTAATAACGGTGTGGTCACTTTTGCCAAACAGGGACGATTCTATGATGTGGGACTGACTGCGACTAATGATGCATCGTTATTGGATAGTCTGGATTTAATGGTTGCACCGCCGTTGCCGTTAAGTCGTTAGTGGCTGATAGGTGGAAATTCCTATGGTAATAACAAGTTCCGATCTGCTGTGTATGGTCAGGCAGGGGGCGAAAGTGTTATCCGCCCTGAGCGGTGCACTTGAAATAGAGTTGGCGAATCGCAGTTTGATATGTCTGATTGAGTTACCTCAGCAACAGGGGCAATGCGTGCTTGCTGTGTCTGCCTCTCACCGGCTTGATCCCCATGTACTGGCTTATGAGGAAACGGTTAAAAGACACGGTTTCATTTATCAGATAGTCACCTGTGGGATGGGGAACATATTGGAGTTGTACCGTCTCAGCAAGAGTCATCATCATAGTCATGGGTTGGGAGGCACTGAGTCCGATGTTCAGCGGTATATCACTCGCTTAATCGGAGAAGCTACGCAGGAGCGAGCGTCGGATTTACATATCGTCGCCCGGCATAATTATTGTGAGATCCGGTGTCGTATTGATGGTTATTTGCGGCCTGTGGAGCAGTTGCGTCCGGAAGAAGGATTACGGCTGTGCGCGACGATTTACCAAAGTATGTGCGACGTAGCAGAGCCAACGTTTAAGCCGATGCAGGCACAGCGTGCACGCATGAAGGATGAATTTCTTACCGAATGCGGGCTTTCCGGGGCGCGGATTAATACCCGTCCGCTTGATCGTGGCATGTTAATGGTACTGAGATTGTTGTATGCGGATAGCCCCGGTACGGTATGCACCCTGAGTGATTTGGGCTATTTGCCGGAACAGTGTCAGATATTGGAAGAGCTGATGGACCATCGGGCTGGGGTCGTCCTTTTGTCCGGCGCGACCGGTAGCGGCAAGAGCACGACCCTGAAAGTTGTGATGCAGAAGTTGATAGCTGAACAAGCGGGGATTCACTTGCTCACACTGGAAGACCCACCTGAATATGAGATTGAAGGTGCCAATCAGTCGCCCATAACCGGCGATCGTGGTGATAGCGTGGTTGTTGAACAAGAATGGGCAATGGCAATCGCTGATGCGATGCGACTCGATCCCGATGTGATCATGGTCGGTGAGATACGTGATGCGGTTACCGCAAAGATGACGTTCCGCGCCGCAATGACAGGCCATCTCATTTGGACCACGATACATGCAAACGATGCTTTAGCGATCCTGCCCCGTTTGCAGGATGAGGCGGTAATGGAATCACTGTTGATGGATTCGCGGCTGGTGATTGGTTTAGTTAGTCAATCGTTGGTTCAAGTGTTATGCCCTCGTTGCAAAGTTCCCTTACAAGGGCATGAGCAGGAAATTTCTGGGCGTCTGTTAAAACGGCTGAATCTTTATTGCCAGCCGGAATCGGTTTGCCTACAGGGGGAAGGTTGTGATTATTGCAAGCAGAGCGGCATCGTGGGCCGAACGGTAGTTGCTGAAGTGGTGCGTACTTCTCCGGGCTTAATGCAAGCTTATCGAACCGGCCATCATCACGGGGCAACCCGGTATTGGATGATGGAAATGGGCGGATTAAGCAAGATCGATGCACTTATTCACAAAATAAATGACGGCATCATCGATCCTCGTGCTGGAGAGCGCGTTATGGGGCCGATTATCCCCCCGATCCATCAAATAGAGTAAAACACCATGTTCCTGACCGATTTTATTGAAAGACTGAACTATCTAATGGCGAAGATACAGTTTGGTAAGAAAGCGCGGATTCGTTTCTACGGGCATCTTATTATGATGCTGGAAAATCGAGTCATGCTGATTGATGCATTACGCGAAATGTATAATGTCGCCAGCAATGAAGGCCAGAAACCCAACGGTGGTTATGCGTTGGTCTTGAGTAGTTGCTATGAATCGGTGAGTGAGGGCTGCACTTTGGCAGCCAGCTTGCAGCAATGGATTGGTCCTAATGAAGTCGCGGTGATTGCTGCGGGCGAGCGCTCTGGTGACATACATAGTGCTTTCATGGATGCGATCGCCATGATCGAAGCGGGTAGCAAGATCCGCAATGCGGTTATCGGTGCCTCTATTTATCCGGCGGTGCTGATTGGAATGATATGCGTCTTATTGCACATTGTGGCGGGTAGTCTGGTTCCCAAACTGGCGGCGGTTTCTAAGCCGGAAACCTGGGATGGCGCGGCTTATACCCTTTATGTGATGGGAACATTTGTTAATGACTATGGGCTGTATTCGCTGATATTCCTGGTGATATTGATAGTTCTGTTGTCATTGTCATTGCCTTTTCTGGGCGGGCGGTTGAGAACGGTGCTTGACCGGTTTCCGCCGTGGTCACTGTACAGAACCATTCATGGCAGCATGTTCATACTGAATGTATCGTTGCTGATCCGCTCAGGGATGATGTTGCAATCGGCGCTGGAATTGCTGTTGGAACAGGCGGGTTCGCGTTGGTTGTATGTCCGTATTGCTGCCACGCTTGAACATATTTCAATGGGGGCTGGTTTTGGCGAGGCGCTCCGCGATACGGGTTATCGTTTTCCTGATAACGAGGCGATCAGTTATCTGAGGCTATTGTCACGATTGCAGGGTTTTGATCAGTCAATGGCGAAGTTTGCCCGGCACTGGCTGGATGAAACGATAGTCAAAGTTCAGATAGTCACCCGCGGATTCCTGCTGGCTTCGATCCTGATGATTGGTGGCATGTTGATGTTGGTTGTTACGGCGGTGTCTGGTATTGAAAATGCCATTGAACAGTCGTTATCTTTACCGTCTGCTTAACGTTGAAATGAATGATGAAAACTAGACAGGACATTGAAACTGGAACCCGTGAAATTCAGGGAACGGATAGTGCATATCGTGAGGAAATGCTGGATGAGCTTAAACAAGCTTGTGGGCCGGTTATCCTCCAGGCGCTTGATGATAAGAATGTGGTGGAAATCATTATTAATCCAGATGGAAAACTGTGGATTGAATTGCATAACCAGAACATGAATGAAGCGCAATCCGATTTTCCGGCAGAGGCGGCAGCGCGGATTTTGCTGATTTCTGCTTTATTGCAAAAATCGGATATTGGTACCGATGTGGGCCTGATTGAAGGTGAATTCCCGTTGGGCAGCGCCCGTATTGCAGGCGTATTGTCTCCGCTTGCCAATGCGCCTGCTATTGCCATTCGCAAACACTCGCCTGTTGTATTATCGCTGTCTGATTACCGGAAAAGCGGCATTATTAAGCCGATAGGCGCTACCGCCCTGCGGCAGACTTCCGGGTTAGCGATCCACAAACGCAGCTTTGAGCACCCGATTGAGGCAATCCGTGAAGCGGTGATCATGCGCAAGAATATCTTGATCGTTGGCGGTACCGGTAGCGGGAAAACGACGCTGACGAATACTATTTTGCATGAGATTAGCCTGCAATGCCCGAGTGACCGTATCGTGGCGATTGAGGATACAATGGAATTGCAGCTTAACAATGCTAATCGTGCACTGTTACGAACCAGTAAGGATGTGGATATGCGCCGCTTACTGCGAACGACAATGCGTTTGCGTCCGGACCGTATCGTGGTAGGCGAGATTCGCGGTGGTGAAGCTTATACTTTGCTCAAAAGTTGGAACTCCGGGCACCCTGGAGGAGTAACGACAACGCATGCCAACTCATCTGAGGAGGGGTTGCAAAAATTGGCGCATTACATTTATGAAGATGAAGCCGCGCAGGGTTTTACTCCCGGGACGATCGGCTGGATGATTGCCAGAAGCGTAAATCTGGTGATCGTGATAGAAAAGATTGCGACAGAACCGGGGCGAATGGTGACGGAAATTTGCGAAGTGACTGGGTTTATGAATGATCGTTACAACATGAATGTCTTGTGCTTGCAGGGTAATGGTCACTGTGAATTCAGGCCACGTATTTGAGGTTGGGTTTGGTGTTACAGACTGTTCAAAGCACAGATTTAAATAAAAAGTTTTTAACTTTTTAAAAAGAGATTTGTTTTATATTTGGGATATTTTTTTACGCTGTTTATCCTGGATTCATTAAAATAGGCTTGTCATGTGATTTTAGATTTCTATTTAACTCTATTTACCGATGTTAATTTAAATGAATCGGTAAATTCATTTAATCACGACTTATTACATCAACAATGGTGAAAATTCTGGCAGATTAACCAGCCAGAAAGGTTGTAATGATTAAACAGGTATTTAAGCGTTTCATCACATTAAAGGTAATAAAAAGATTAACGATTTAAATAAAACCGTATAAAAGCAATGCTGTTGGGTAGGAAGAAATAGTGTAAAATAATGTTAAATGGGCGATTTAAGAGACCGTGATTTAAATAATATATTTGCGTATTTTTTTACTCATTTTTTCATTTTCGGTTATTTAACTGGCTGATGTAAATTTTATTTACAGGTTAAAAACGTTATTAAATTTGGTTCATTTTTAAAAATACATTATCTAATCAATCTATTTAAAATTCTTATTTACACCTTTTTTACTGGGTATATTATCATTAATAATCCCAATTGTCTTTTGCCGATATTTTTATAATTAAAAAATTTTAAACTGTTATTAAAGTCCATTCTTTAATCTTTTATTTTAATAGATATAATAAGGTTTTAGCCGTTGTTTTTACTGCTTTTAACATTTGCTTTTTATTAAGTTTAATCATCATGGTATATTGTGTTTTATGTTTAATCAATGTTGGTTATACTCGATTTTATCTTTATTGACGCTGTTTTACTGGCAATCCTGAGTAGTTTTTACTTGATGGCATAAAGATAGCATTTTATATTTTTTCGGATAATATTCTTTTTTCTGGTTTATTTTTAATTTTCTTTTGATGGTTAATGGATTTCGATTAAATCTAATTAACATCATTTTAAAAATTTGTATTTACAGTTAAATCCGTCTTTTATATAAAAGCTTTAATATCTTTGTTTTAGTGCTTTTAAATGGTTATGGCAGGGAAGTTAAATGTAAAATAACCGGAGGATAACATTGTCGGTGAATACATTAAACATGACAGGGAATAAGCCGTTTTTAGTTATTCTGTACCTTTTCAAAATCTGGTATTAATGGGCATCTGTTTTTTTACTCTTAGCTAACTAATCACCGAAAAAAGCAGCTTTCTGATTGCCAAAAAAGGGAAAAAAAGTAAAAAGAGAAAGTAAACTATGTTTAAAAGATGAAAAATCTGTAAAGCGATTCTTACATTCTATATTGAGTGGTTTTAAGTGTACCGTTTTTAATCTGATCTCCAAACCCCGATTGCTTAAATAATTCTCTCATATCACTAACAGCACCTTTATTCGGTTGATAAGATTGTTTATTCTTCCCAACAATCGAAGCAACTGAAACCTTACCACCAATAGCACCACCAATACTGGCAGATTCTACCGCTTCTTTGGCTATCAATGTACCTTTTTCCCAGGCGGGTAGCGAGTTATACAACAGTCCTAAATCGTTCTGGTTTTCTGTGGTCACAGATTGTAAACATTCATGGAATGCAGGTGGTTGAAGAAGATCATGATTTCCCTGGCAACGCCGTCGATAATTTTGCCGCCAGCCTAAATTTACGAAAGGGCGAATAAACTGCGGAGATATGAGTTTCACCTGATAGCCCCTATGTTAAATATTGTAGAGGGTATCCACCCTGCCAGCGTACCGCTAACAGGGTGAGTGTGATTATTTCATTAACAGGAAATTACATAAATCTATTTACAGTCTTTTGAATGTCACAAGTATTCTTTGGGTATATTTGATACCTGCTTCTCTAACGACCAATTTTCTGGCTTGGATTTTTCGGAGTTCCATCTTGCCCCTTTATCCAACCATTTAGATCTGTAATTTTTTAGTGCTGTTAAAGTAGAGTCCTCATAGCCAAATTCCACTCCACAACAGTCACAGATATCAAATGTTGGTGAATTGCCATCTTCACCCCATGGAGGCTCTAACTGTTCTGCTCCACATACACGGCATATATATAATCTATTATTTCTGCGCATTAAAGTAATCCAAATTTGTTTTATGTCCATGATCTGCCGGATTTGGCTTAAACATAGTTTTGGGCACACCATCTGCATTTTTTACTGCGAAAATATTTGTTGTTGGATTGTAATACAACGTATCTCCGTTAGCTCGAGCTTTGATTAAAGTTCCTTTTGGCGGATTTTTAACAAAATTATGGGTAGCTTCAACATATTGTTTTGAGTTTTGGTACTCAGGGAATTCATTTTTATGTTTGTCCCAGTGACCATAGGCGTTTGCTACAGGTTCTTTTTTATTTGTCTCTGTCCAAATTTGAGTTTCTTTATTTTTGCCCGAAGCTGTTGCGCTACTAACATTATTACGATTCTTCCCAACAATCGAAGCAACTGAAACCTGACTACCAATAGCACCACCAATACCGGCAGATTCTACCGCTTCTTTGGCTATTAATGCACCTTTTTCCCAGGCAGGCAGCGAGTTATACAACAGCCCTAAATCGTTCTGGTTTTCTGTCGTCACAAACTGGCTAAGACGATGAGCATCTTCTTCCGACAAGCCAAACATCCATCTCAGACCACTAACTTATTGGCCTCTTGAAGTTCTCTGGTTAGATTACAGGTATTAGTGTAGAACTCAAAAGAGAGAATTGTGGATTATTTCACTGATAAATAAGTGATAATCAGTAAATAAGTCAACCCCAACCAAGGTTGAGGCTATATAGATATTATAATGATATATAATATTTTTTCATATTAGCAATTATCTCTTTAACTTCATTTTTATGAAGTTTTATTTCATAAAAATTCGGGTTAGGAATATTTTCCCAATAACCACGACCATTATTATCATATCTCAAAATACGTCGTTTTGCTCCGATGATTCTAACAATATTATTGTAAGAAACAGCAAATACAGAACTACCAAAGTCATCAATATTCTCTGTCGAAGCTTTATAAATATATGATGATTCAAAATCCTCAGGTATATCACTGTTACTATCAACCAGATTAGGAGATATCATACCTAACATTATGTTAAATGCTTCTTTGATTTCTTTATCAAATACATCTTTATTTTCAGGAAAAGAAACCAATGCATTTTTATCATCTAAAGAAAAAATATCCACATTTAATGTTGCGGTGGTTAGTTCATCAGGGAACATTTTTCCATTAATATAAAAATGGAATAATCCATTTTTGAATGAACTATCACTCCAATAGGGAATATACCCTATGGATTTCAAGATGCATCGCGGCGGCAAGAGAGTGAATCCCCGGGAGCATAGATAACTATGTGACCGGGGTGAGCGAGTGCAGCCAACAAAAAGGCAACTTGAAAGATAACGGGTATATATTCTACTAATATCGCAAAGCGATATGGATCACCGAAAATCATAGTTTCTACCTCCATTTACCAGGTAAGCCAAAACTTTTCTTCACATCATTAGGAATTTCTTGTCTATCTAAATCGTTTTGGTTTTCTGTAGCCACAAACTAGCTGAGATGGACTGACAACCAAAAGGGGAGCTCCCGACTCTCTGGTCGGGAGCTAATCTATTATAAAACCCGTTTGACTGCGGCCAGCCAATCTTCCCACATAGCTGGATCCGCAGGGCCGGATGAATCATCCCAGATCGTCCAATCCATTGATCCCAATAAGCAACCGACATCATCCGATTTAGTCAATTTATATTCATGCTCTAAAAAATAAAACATAGCTTTATAAGCTTGTTCTATTGTAATCATCTTATTTTCCATTTTTACTACCTCTTGGCTTCAGCGAAGATAGTCCCGCCTGAGGATCATATGATTTAGGTGGGTTATTTATCCCAGCATTTATCACTGTATCCCCACGAGTTTGAACCCAAGCTTGAGTTCCATCTGGCAACATACGTGCAGACCAATTGTTACCATAACGATCACTACCTAAAATAGCTGTTTTATCATTTGCAACATCCAATATTAATTTTCTATTTTCAGAAGTATCAGCAATGTGCCCTTCCGATTTGCGGAAAATATGTCCAACTCGTGACTCGGGAATAGTTACCTGATTATTTGATCTTACAGATGATTCATTATTAATACGTACATTATTTCCTTTCCCTATGTTAGTCGTTGATTTATTCCCTTTAATGATCGAAGCAACAGAAACTTTACCACCAATACCGGCAGATTCTACCGCTTCTTTGGCTATTAATGCACCTTTTTCCCAGGCAGGCAGTGAGTTATATAACAGCCCTAAATCGTTTTGGTTTTCGGTGGTCACAAACTGGCTAAGACGTTGAGCATCTTCCGCCGACAAGCCAAACATCCATCTCAGGCCACTAATGGCATCGGCTGTTTTTATCCCACCTTCCATTTCGGCTTGGTAGGTCAGTGTGCATAACCCACCGCTCCCGGCACAGTCAGACAACATTTCTGCCCGTTGCGCGGCGCTCAGTTCTCCGTATTTGTTCCAGATGGCTTCGGTAGAGGTGCCTTGTTTATTAGCCTCTTGAAACTGACCAGATTGTAGGTGCTCATGGAATGCAGATGATTAAAAAAATAACGATTTCCCCGGCAACGTAAGTAGTAACCAGTAGATAAAGAAACCCCAGCTGTGGCTGGGGCTATGAGTTATTTTTTGGATGGATAGTTGTAATGATCAGGTATTTTGTAATCTTCGGGAATTTTGGGCCAATCATATCGATCTGTCCAACCGATCATTTCTATGTCTTCAAAGATTTCATCAAAAAAATTACGTAGATTCATTGCATAGATCCTAGCCATCACTAATGCTGTTTGAACTGCAATCATGTCATTTCGGTCAAGGGCTTTTTTTGATACTGCGAACATGGATATCAATTTTTTAAGCTCATCTTGCAGTTCATGATCCAGATTTAACGAATAATCAAGGCTGCCATCATTATCAAGCTCATTTTTCGAGATATTGCAGGCCGCTGCTAGCTCGACTAAAACCGTTTTTATGTCATTTAACTTGTTTATTTCAGCCAACTTTAAGTTTCCTCCCTTGACCAGCTTTGGTCTTACCCACATTTACTGAACCATCTAAATTAAGGGCTGCCTTAAAATTATTTTTACTATCAAAAAGTTCAAGGTGATTTTTATGTGAACCGTCTAGATATATTTGATCGCCTTTCTTGATTATCTCACCTAGTTTACCCTGAGCTTGATAAATACTCTGTCCTTGATACCGCTTACTGGTTTTAAGTGTGCCATCCTTAATCTGATTCCCAAACCCCGGTTGCTTAAAAAATTCCCCCATATTACCAACAGCTCCTTTATTGGGTTCATAGGGTTGCTTGCTTTTACTCTTCCCAACAATCGAAGCAACTGAAACCTGACTACCAATAGCACCACCAATACCGGCAGATTCTACCGCTTCTTTGGCTATTAATGCACCTTTTTCCCAAGCGGGCAATGAATTATACAATAGCCCTAAATCGTTTTGGTTTTCGGTGGTCACAAACTGGCTAAGACGTTGAGCATCTTCCGCCGATAAGTCAAACATCCATCTCAGGCCACTAACGGCATCGGCTGTTTTTATGCCACCTTCCATTTCGGCTTGGTAGGTCAGTGTGCATAACCCGCCGCTCCCGGCACAGTCAGACAACATTTCTGCCCGTTGCGCGGCGCTCAGTTCTCTGTATTTGTTCCAGATAGCTTCGGTAGCGGTGCCTTGTTTATTGGCTTCTTGAAGTTCTCTGGTCAGATTGTAAACATTCATGGAATGCAGGTGATTGAAGAGGATCACGATTTCACCGGCATTGGCTCCACTGTTAGCGCCTTCTGCGCTATGAGTCGCAATCGCACCGGCAACGCCGCCGATAATTTTGCCCCCGGCCTGAATGCTCATTGGGTCGCTGAAAGTTTTATCCAGTGTTATCGCTGCCAGTTCTGCTGCTAAAGCACCAGCCGCGGCACCTTTTGCATTGCCGCCACTTATCTCAGCGGCCAAAGCGGATACAGCAGCATGGCTGATCGCTTTACCCGGCACACCAAGAACCTGGCCGTTATTACCAATCAGATTGGCCCCTTCCGCATTAATCTGACTGCCAATATTAGACAGCAAAGCCGTGGTGAAATTGTCTTTAAAGCTGCCGCCATTAATCGTTGTCCCCAGACTGGCACCGATAATGGACTGGCCTGCGACCCGTTGAGCCACTTTGCTCCAGTCATGATTGCTCAGTTGGGGTAAGGTGGCTTTTGTCGCATTATCCCATCCCATCACCGTGTCAAAGCCCGCCAGTGCGCCGCCCATTGCCATGGACGTGAAAGTGGATTTAACCGTGTCGCTGCTGCCCATCGCCTTTAAGGTTTTGGATAAGTCTCCCTGATTCTCCACCAGAGCGACCGCTGCCTGAGAGGCCAGCGCCGCCATGCCGGAAGCCGTCGCGCCGTAAGCCACTGAACTCACGGTAGCGGCGGTGCTGGCGGTCGCCCCCGCTGCCGTCGCCGCTGAACCTGCCGTGCCTGCGGCTGACCCGGCCACCGAAGCCGTTATGCCTGCGCCTGCTGTCACAGCAGCCACCGCAATCGCTATCACCGCTGAAACCACCGGGTTCAGATGCTGGCTCTTATAATCCCAGCGGTCATACGCGTCTTTGACTAAGTTCCATTGCACATCCTGACGTTCATTGAGCCCTTTCAGCCAGGCGGTTTCCGGGGTATTGCCAAAGACGGAGACAACATTTTGTAACGACTGACCGTTTTTGGCTTTAATATCCGCGTTGATCCCGTTGGCTGCTTCTACGGTGAGTTTTCCACCGAGATGAATAGCGGGAAGCACCCATCTATTTTCGGTGTAGCCTTTATCTGTCTGTTTGATGTAGAACCCTTTGGAATGGGTAATCGTTTGCGCAAAGGTGCTGTTTTTTACCGCTTTAAAATTAACCTGACCGTGAGTACTGGTCAGTTTGGCATTTTGATGGGTGGTGATTTTGCTGGCTTCATAAGTGCTGTCATCCCGGCTTAACAGGTTAATATCACCGCCGGCGGTAAATTCAGTCACTTTGTTCGTGACATCATGACGGGTGCGTGTGGTGGTTTTCTTTTTGCCATACCACCGACGTTTGGTCTCTGTTTTCTCATAGTGACTGGATTCTTCCATCGCCTGAGCGTACAGATAACCGCCTTGTGCCGCGATATCCATCGCCCCTTTAGCAGCCAGTTTGGTGGACTGGAAAAGAATACTGCCGGTTGAGATAACCGTGAGTATGCCGCCACTGGTCAGTTCAGTGCCCTGCTGAGTCACGGATTCGGTGAATTCCCTGTGACCTTCCCGGTAGGTGTGGTTCTGAACCGGTTCAAAACGCATATTGCCGCCGGAGGAGAGGGTGACATCACCATCAGAAGTCAATTGAGCGCCCACGGTGGTGAGGGTCCCATTTGTTGCTATCGTCAGTTTTTTATCACTCCGGATTTGAGCAATAATATGTCGGTCATCTTTGTTGTTATCATTAGCCGGGTTAATTACAGCATATGCCAGGGACGGTAATGTGATATTTCTTCCGGCGGATAGTAATGTATTACCGTTAGCCTGTATCTGAACCGCTTTCCCATTAATATCCCCGCCACTCATTATACTGATATTATTCTTTGCGGTGATTTTGCTGCTGAGTTCTGTTGAGTCTAGCGGCAGGATATGATCTGGACAGGTTAATTCTGCGGAGCTCAAATCAATATCTTTTGCTGCGCTTAAATAAATATCTTTCCCCGAAGAGATATCTGAGCCTTTAGCGGAAATAGTATTTCCAGCATGGATTGTCAGTGATTCAAGGGCATTTAACACCCCTGATATGGGTGCGTTATGCCTGTTTGCTGTCTTTAATTTTGCAAAATTATAGGTGTCCGCATGGTTTTCTACGGTCACATTATTACTTGCTATCAGAGCGATATTTTTACTCGGTTGTAAATAGACGTTTTGTAACAGGAGATTTTTACCCGAGTGGATAGTTAAATTATTAACAGCATCCAGTTTATTGGATACAGGATGATCATGGGTACTGTGTTGGCGCCAAAGATAACCGAATTGATCACCATTATGAAATAGAATATCTCCATGACGGCTAATAGCGGTGATATCCTTTCCTTTTATATCACTTTGCCAGATATTGATATTATTGACGGCAGCCATAGATAAATTATTGGCTGTCGAAAGTATTGAATTTTTAAGGGTAATATCGTTTTCAGAAATGATGTTTAAATCATTAGCCGCGTTGATTTTATCTTTGAGGGTGATTTCTCCACTGTGTAATAAGATACTTTTAGCCGACAGTATTTCCGGCAGTTTTTCACTATTGGCGGGAAGCTCATAATAGAAATCTGAACTGGGCGGCGATTTACGTGGGTAGTCAGTATCAATATTAATGCTGTCGCTAAAGTCAGCGATAAGATTACCTTTTGCGATGATACTTGCCCGTTCAAGAATAAGGTTGTCTTTTTTTATATCGTATTTTACTTCACCCGGCGGTAAAATATGATAACTTTTATCATCCCATGGGTGATATGTGTTGATTTTTTCCAGGAGCTTATTAGACGAGAGTTTATAAATACCGGAAGGGGTATTCAGTGAATCGGTGATAGAGACATAAGTGTCCTGAGGGAAGTATTCAAACAGATTAAAATACCCTGATGCCTCTTCCAATATTCTGCTTGTATTTAAAAGTTTTTTTCCTGTCAGAAAAATATCTTTTTCGGCTTCAATTTTGCTCAATTCCTGATTTGATAATATCTCACTGTTAATATAAATATTTCCACCCGATGTGAGGACACTGGGTTGCATACTTTTTAAATTATGTCCATGTTTATGTTGTGCTTCGAGGATGTTGAAATTTTTATCTGCCGGGTTAGGAGCGACTTCTCTTTTTTCAAAAAAATAGAGACTGCGGGCATTATTCAGCTCATGAGTCCTGACAACCAAATCCCCCTTTACAGTTTTTATCGTCGCCGATCTGTTCTCAACTAACTGACCTTTATTCCCCTGCGCATCTTTCTGTATCCACAGATTATCGCTGGCTTGCAGTAAGGCTTTATCACCGGTGTTTCGCACGGTATCTCCGAATACCCGCATATCCCGGCCAGCGGTTACGCTGCCTTTATTCTCCAGCGTGGTGTTTGCCAGGGTAATATCCCGCTCTGCTTGCACGGTAATATTCGGGGCAATATCAGTTTCTTTGCCCATAATATTGAAGTCGGTTTTAGCCTTGGCATTGCCTAATTCAATTTTGCCATTAACGTTTAAAGTAATCTCACGCTGGTCGCTAACCATCTCTTTCAAATTAACCCCAATGCCATCCTCAGTGGCGACAAGCCGGATTTTATTGGCATACATGCCGCCTAATGCTTTGGTATCAATGGCTAATTGCGGTTTAGCGCCTTCTCCGGTGAGCGGGTTAACCGTGCCGTCTTTTAAGCTGATGCGGTTGGCGCCCTGCGTCAGAGAGAGCGTGTTGGCCTGAATCTTTCCATGTAATTCCGTCGCCCGGCTGATGATATCGACATAATCCGTCGCTTTGCCATCCAGCCCTTTGCCGCCAATGGTAATCTGGCCTTGTTTAACTTCCAATGCTTCCAGCGCGCCCTGTTTGTCAAACTGGGGTTTACCGGTGGTCAGGGTGGCACTGGCAGTATTGATAAAACCACAGCCATCACAGGTAATGCCGTTAGGGTTGGCAATCATCAGATTGGCTTTATTGCCGACAATTTCCAGCTGACCTTGCAGCTCAGAGCGCCCGTTGCCGGTGACTTCATTGATAATCAGTTCCGCCGCGTTGCCATGCAGATTAGGGTTGGCGTTAAGTTGCCCGGCCAGTTGTGATTGGGCTGCTTGAGTGGCGTTATTCAGCACGGCCCCCGGAGTGGCAACGTTAAACGCTTGGTAGGTGTTATGGGATATCCCGGCGTCATTCGGGGTGGCGATATTGACAACCGGGACATTGCCCTGATGTTGTACCTGTGTCTGGCTATTATCTGGCGTTATCCCAGCCGCCATAGCCGGATGAAGGGGATAAACGGCGGTCAGGTAAATTAAAAGATAACTCGTGGCCCTTGTTAAAGGGGTGCTACGTTGACTCATGTATCAGTCCTTATTTTATTGCAATGGAAATGTTTTGTTTCAATAAGTTATGTCTTGCGTTGTTACAAAATCAGTGATGCAGACCAGTAAACCACCCAGTGATCCGGTTTCAGGTGGTCAGGGTGAGTGAGTGGCTTACCAACAGTTATCGCCTGATTGAATCGGCGGTGAGTCAGTGCGAGACCAAGTGCGGTGCCGGTGACATTACCGCCATCAATTTGTCCTGCTTTTCCTCGTAACCATCCCGTATCCAGCGCCCCGGTTAAGGTGAGCTCTCCCAGTACAGGCAGCGCTGAGATTCGCCAGTTCAGCTCATTGCGCCAATATCCGCCGCGGTTGCCGGTGAGAGATTGCTCTTTAAATCCCCTGACGGAATATTGTCCGCCCAGTGTGAGGCGTTCGCTGGCGTAAAGGTTGTCGGGCGTGGTCTGGCCGTAAAGGGATGAGAGGTAATAAATGGAATCCGTGACCGGCATAAAATAGCTGGCACTCAGGCTAAATTTACGGAATTGACTCCGTGGTGCATCCGGGAAATGGGGATCCTCTTTTGTCGCACTGAACACCGGTAAACCGTGGCTGATTGCCGGGTTAAACGTGATATAGCCACCGGCCAGTACTGAACTGTAATTAATGCCAAGGTTGATAGCGCTTAACGTCGGGCTGCTGATGGATAATTTCTCTCCTGCCAGCAAATTGGTCGTCTGGCGGCGCGTCAATCCCAGATCCAGCGCCAGCTTCTGTTCGCCATCACGGTATAACGCCCGGTTTATTGCCAGCCGGTGCGTCTGGCTGTCGCCTTCGTAGCGATAGGCCTGCGAGTCAGCCGGAATATTCTGAAAAGAATCATTCCACGCGTACTGATAACTGAACAGCCAGTAACCATAAGGGATCGTTACATTAGAAGTGAGGCTTCGGTTTTGATGGTTATGGCGAAAATCACTGTTATGGCTGGCAGACAATGACCACTGATCAGCGAGATGTAATGGATTATCCAGATTTACACTGGCATTGATTTGCCCGGTGCCGGTACTTTTCTGACCACTGTTATCCGCACCCAAGCTGGCACTGATCGGTAAGCGCGTCGAGGTTCGTTTTAAGATAACCGCAGAATAACCGGGTTGTTTTCCTGGCTGAATATCAATGGCGACCTGTTGTGAGGGCAGGCGGTTCAGGCGTTCCATGCCTTGTTCAATATCCCGCAGATTGAGTGTTTTGCCAATCATGCCCGGAAAGGCCATTTTGAGTGAACGTGGTGTTTCATCATCAAGGCTGATTGACTCAATTTTGCCTTCATTCACGGTAATCATGAGGGTACCGGAGGATACATCCTGCGCTTTGAGGCCGGCACGGGAAGTGACATAACCCCGTTCGATATAGGCATTCGATACTTTACGCACCAGCGCATTAATCTGCTGCAAAGTTAAGCAATGAGATAAGTCAGGGTGAGTCAAGTTCTGTTTGACTGACCTTGACAGGCTTTCTGCACCCACAAATTCAATCTGTTGAATGGTGTGGCAAACAGATTCAGCTGCATCCGGCGTTAAAACGGGGGATGGGGATACGGTGATATTGTGGCGCAGCGCTTCCCGCTGTTGTTGGGCTTGCTGCAACAAGGCTTTTTGTTGTTGCGTGATGGTTTCTTGATCCGCCGAGCTGACAGGAATTGCCGCCTGTGCCAGTGCGGAGATTGTCAGCAGAATAAGCCCGGTCAGACTGCGGTGATAAAACGGTAATTTTCCCATAGGTAATAATTAATAATTTGATAATGACATTATTAAACCATTCTAATGTGGTATTAATTTATCGTCTGAATGGATAGTGTTAAATGCGATCAATGTCTAGATCTTTAATCCTGACAATGGGCAATGGGATATATTAAATGCTGTAAAGTGGTGATAAGGATGAAGGTAATCTCTTATACATCAATATCAATTCTTTAAGTTACTTAATGGTATTGTGTCCCAAATCCAGCAGGTGTGCGGCATCCTGCTGACTATTCTCCAGCGCATTTGTTGCCCGGTAAGCGAGTAGCGGTGTCAGTTTTCAAGCGTGATTTGATTGTTTGGCGGTGTTTTTAAATAAACTGGTTGACTAAAAGTCTGCAAAATTTTACGCGCTTTTAATGGTTTAAGGCATAGATTTAAATAAAAAGTGTTTAAATTTTAAAAAATAGATTTATTTTATATTTAGGATATCTTTTTTTACGCTTTTTATCCTGTTTTCATTAATATAGGCTCGTCATGTGATTTTATATTTTAATTTAACTCCATTCACTCATATTTATTTAAATGATGTTTAGATAAATCGGTAAATTAATTTAATAATGTCTTGTTAAATTAACAATAGTGAAAAGTTTGGGGAATTAATTACCCAGAAATATTATAATGATTAAACAGATATTTAAGCGTTAAATCACATTAAAGGTAATTAAATAAAACCATATAAAAGCAATGCCATTGGGCAGGATAGTGTCGTGTAAAACAGGATTAAATTGGCGATTTAAGAGACTGTGATTTAAATCATGTATTTGTGGATTTTGTTACTCCTTTTTTCATTTTCGATTATTTAACTGGCGGATAAAAATTTTATTTACAGGTTAAAAAAGTTATTAAAGTTGGTTCATTTTTAAAAATATATCATCTAATTAACATGCTTATTTACCCTTTTTTACTGGGTATATAATCATTAATAAGTCCAATTGTTTTTTACCGATATTTTTATAATTGAAAAGTTTTAAACTGTTATTAAAGTCCATTTTTTAATCGATGTAATAAGGTTTTAGCCGTTGTTTTTATTGCTTTTACATTTGCTTTTTATTAAGTTTAATCATTATGGTATATTGTATTTTACGTTTAATCAACGTTGATTATACTTGATTTTATCTTTGCTGACACTGTTTTACTGGCAGTTATGAGCAGTTTTTATAAATCATAATCCTTTATTTTATCTTCATAAATCAACCTGTAAATAGTTTGATGGTATAAAGATACTCTTTTATTTTTTTTTCGGATAATCAACCTCTTTTTTAAGTGTTTAAATCCTGCCAGATTAACCGTTTTATCCATTTATTATAAAGAAACGACTAAAAATCACATTTATATCAGGTTTTTAAGATAATGTTCTTTTTCTCTCTGGTTTATTTTTAACTCGCTGCTAATGGTGATAGTTAATGGGTTTCGATTAAACTTAATTAACATTCTTTTAATAGTTAAAACCGTCTTTTATATAAAATTTTTAATATCTCTGTTTTCATTCTTTTAAATAGTCATGGCAGGGCAGTTAAATGTAAAATAATTGGAGGATAATAAATAGCTTTTCATAATACCGATACAGTTGGTCTATTTGATTAATGTCCGAGTAGTGCAAGTCTGATGCTTGATAGGCAGCACTCATATACAGGATCTTAAGAATTAAGTCGTTCAAAACACGCATCCAATGTTTTGTTTTTAGACGACTTTCTTTGCGGTGTTTTGAATGCATTCTGGGATAAATAGACTTTGGCTTTTTCCAGCCAAAAACACGTTTCCGACCATGCCCTTTGGAGGAGATTTTCTATTATGGGTTTTAACCAGATCTCCGTATTTTGGGCCGCTTTAAGCAGTGAAACCGCTGGGAATAATCGCCTTGCCAGCGAGCGTCTGAGCAACAACGCTAATAAGCTCAGCCAGATAAGCCCCGTGACCAACGTTTCTTTTCGTGTCGTAAACCGGTGCCAGTTCGTGTGTGATTTGAGTTCTTTAAACAACAGTTCTATTTGCCAGCGGCAACGATAAATATCCATGATGTCATTGGCTGTAAATTCCTCGACTGATAAGTTAGTCAGCCAGAGACAGAAACGTTTTTCTTCAGCAAACCAACGGCGGATCAGGCGAAACTCATAGCCATTACGCCGACAAATCAGATCCAACACCTCAGAACGATTCGTTCTGCGTGTCACGGATTTCAGGGGCTTATCGGACAGCTTCGATAAGATTTTTCCCTGACCATTGCGTGCCCTGATTATTTGGGGATTAAGCGATTTACCGCCCCGCACAATAAACGAACCGCCTGAGCGTGAGAGTTGTTCAAAATACTCAAAATCGACATAACCGGCATCCGCTAATAATAATTGGTCATGCAATGTTGCCGGAATAGGCAGGTGAGTCCGCTCAGAGGCGGTATCTGCAGTAACAGCCATTTTCACGGGAGACTGGGTTAATAATGACAAGGTCATGTGACATTCCACTGCCGCTGCGGTTGCCTGAAATCGACAAGGAAAAACATCAGCCAGTGCCGAATGGACTTTAAATGAACTGCCATCCTGTAAAATAACATTTTGAAATTTGGCGAGTTTTTTGGGCAGGACGAGGTGCTTTTCAGCCCATTGTGCCATGGCAAACCTGACCAATATTTTGACAAATTCAACAAAAGCCGCTTTCCGTAGCTGATTATAAAAAGGACGGTAGCTAACGTGTTGTTTTTCATCGGGGCACAGGCCATTAAATTTTTGGTGTAGCTGAGCTATAGACGTCACTTTCCCCGAACTGAGCGCTGTGATAAGACTGAGAATAAGCGTATGAGGCTCGATATTTCTCACGCGCTGAATAAACCCGCAGCGAAGCGCCATTTTTTGCAAAGAAACGTCACTGAAGAATTGCATTAATTGGTGTTTTATAGCGATAATCGTCACAGGCTTCATCCGTGGTTTTGGTATTAGTTTGGCGACGATTATCAGATCATAAATGAAGCCTTTTTTCTATCTAAAATATACAGTTACTGCTTAAGAGCCTGTATATGAGGCAGCACTAACTTATCGCTCTGCTATGCATAGCGCACAACCCTTGCTACACAAAGCGTTGTACGAAGTGGAGCACTATTTTGGAAAGTTATTTATTGTCGGTGAATACATTAAATATAACAAGGAATATGCCGTTTTTAGTGATTCTGTACCTTTTTAAAATCTGGTATTAATGGATACCTGTTTTTTTACTCTCAGATAACTCATCACCGAAAAGAAAACAACTGGTGGATCGACCAAAAAGGGAAAAAATCCCAGCTTTTTTATCGCTGGGATCTTGATTTAACCGATACAACGACTAAAAGCTAATCTAAGAGCTGCTCCAATTTCCTCCGAAGAACTATCTATCGGAAGAACAACATAATCAGATTCTTTAATTCTATCACCGCTCCAAGCTTCAAGCTTTTCGTGGTAGCTAGGTCTCATGGTTATTAGGCTATTAACACCATGAATTGAACATCGTTTCATTCCCTTAAATAACGCACGTTTGGTCTTATAGCCATACTTTTCAATCAACATTGCTATCCAAGCAGCATATTGCTGTTTACCTTTTTCGAGATCAAAAAAAGCCACACGTTCATCAAGAGAAGTTAATGTTCGACTATCTGACAGAGCTTGTATCAGTGTTTCACCGATATCTTTATTATTAGCATCTGGTGCAAGTAGATGGAGGGGAAATAAAGGATCGCCCCCAACCATTCCTAATCCAGAATAAATTTCAATAAGTAAAAACTCATTAGTACTGTAGCAACCAGCCCAATAATCCTGATCTTTGTTGTATTCGCCGGAATCGCTAATCTGATTTCTCTATTCCATTATAATTGTAGCTAATTCAGTGGAAAAAGTACTCAAGGTTAAATGGCCTGCGTCTGGTTGAGTTCCAGACGCAGGTATCATTAGCCGCCTAGTGTGACCTGTCCAACTTTTGGGGGCAGGTCATATTCATACTGGGGTTAAAATTATAGATTTACTATTTTTACTAAAGTGATTTTCTCCTCAAGAAAAATACATTCTGGAATATCGTTATATATATATATTTCATCTCCCAAATTAAGCAGGCTAATCTGACCATAATTATAAAAAATAAAACTAAAGCCAATGACACATTGCTCAATTTCAGAGTAAATAGCATTAAAACAAGATAACTTCTGTCCTATCAATCCATTGAATATTGAATGTTGGGATATATCCTTAATTATTTGTTTCCCGTATTCACCTAAGTCACTCTCGATCATCGGCTTATTGCATACAGCTAGTGATGAGCCGTCTTGACCGCAAGATATCTTCCTTGATATACCAGCCCCTTCAAATTCGAAAAATAATTCTTGAGGGTGCTCTATATCCTCTACATGTAGCATATAGACTAATCCCTGAACAGATTTAAGGTGGTTTCCAATAATGCCCATTCCCCAATCATGGGCTTCTTTAGAGATAATATTCAACGAGGTTCTCCTTTTAGGGCATTTTTGACAGAAGTATTATTAACCCCATCTTTTAGTATAGTAACAAAAGTTCCGTCTGGTTTAGTAACAACAACATCATTACCCTTTATTTTGAAGAACACACCACCTCTTGTTCCATTAGGGCCCTGTCCAGCAAAAACTCCTGGGATTGTTTTATCTGCGTTGTTACCTATATCATTTATTTTATCCAGCAGCATTTTTCTATCTGTAGCATTTGATGCATTACCGCCAAAATCTTCAACATGCTTTCCAAGTTTTTTTCCTAACTGAACATCATCAACTTTGAAAACACTTCCTGCTCCAACTCCATTACTGGGGAGTGATGTAGTTCCTGGTTTTGGTAACTGTCTTATTTCATCACAGGCCTTATTGATAAATTTAGAGGCTTCCCCAACATTACCTTTTTGTAAGGCTTTCTCTGCTGCTTTGATAGTCTTTCCGGCAGCATCACCTGCACCGGGAATAATAGCTATCGCGGCGACCAGATAATCTAATGCACTCTCAGCTTCAACAAAACCTTTGATATCCCCGATAACCGGCACGAAGTCAGTACCAACGCTGATAATTTTCCCGGCTTGCTTACACGCCTCCGGTGACTGCTGACAAAAGGCTTTCTTTTTCTCCTCATAAGCTTTGAATGACGATTTCCCCGGCATTAGCGCACCACTGTTAGCGCCTTCTGCGCTATTGGTTGCGATGGCACGGCTACACCGCCGATAATTTTGCCACCCACCTGAAGTTCATCGGGTCGTTGAAGGTTTTATCCAACGTTATTGCCGCTGGCTTTGTGACCAATTTTTGCTGATAGATAAGTAGTAATCAGAGGATAAAGAAACCCCAGCCAAGTTCTGTCTCTTAACCAAGAGATCGGATTGAGAGGCAAGTATAGGGCTGGGGCTGTCAATATTAGCTTTGATAATCCTCATATTCCCAAGCAAAAACACGGGAGAGCTTTTCAGCTATTTCCTCCCAGTCTTTACATTCACACTTATCTATATAATCTGTTATGGTTTTGGTGATATCAACCAGATCATATTTGCGTACAAGTAACATATGCCTGATTAATTCTGGTGTCCAGTGATGTTTTAATAGCCAATCTGGAGTACAGATAAATAAATCAAAATTATCGGCCCCTTCACTATCTTTTTCTCCAATGCGCAATATGACTCTTAATAAGAATTCTTCTTCGTTATCAGGAAAATATGAATCTAGATCATAATCATCACTAGATATGCTTTTTAGTTCCGCTTTCATAAAAATTCATCCTATTGGATATCCAAATGACCGTTTCCTATCTTAATTTTATCGCCTGTAGATGGGTTTATTTTAAAGGTTTCAAAATTAGCTTGAGTTCCTGTTGATGCATGCTTACTGTTTTTCTTTTCTGCCGGGAAACGATATATACGAGTACCATCAGCACTAGCTAATCCCGTTCCATCACTGATTGGCCTCGCACCATCACCAACCCAAATGTTACCCAACCGATCAGCTTCTTCACGACTTCCATTTCCTATACTAAAGTTAACCTTGCCATTGTCCCCTTTAATCGCTGCTGCTAGCCTTGAATCCTGCGAAGCAATATTGTGCAAATTTTGTTTTGCCAAGTCATGTTTCAATTTTGGATAAGTTGCCGAGTTATATGCAGAGATTTCATCACTGACTTTATTAATCAGTTTAGACGCTTTTCCGACATCCCCGTTCTTCAGTGCTTTCTCTACCGCTTTGATGGTCTTCCCAGCGGCATCACCTGCACCGGGAATAATAGCTATCGCGGCGACTAGATAATCTAATGCACTCTCAGCCTCGACAAGACCTTTAATATCCCCGATAACCGGCACGAAGTCAGTACCAACGCTGATAATTTCTCCGGCGTGCTTACACGCCTCCGGTGACTGCTGACAAAAGGCCTTCTTTTTCTCCTCGTAAGCTTTGATTGTACCCAGTCTTTCTTTTTCTGCCGCGGAGAGAAGATGGGCCAGTGAATTATAGACAATGACGATTTCACCGGCATTAGCACCGCTGTTAGCGCCTTCTGCGCTATGAGTCGCAATCGCCCCGGCAACGCCGCCGATAATTTTACCGCCAGCCTGAATGCTCATTGGGTCGCTGAAAGTTTTATCCAGTGTTATCGCTGCCAGTTCCGCGGCTAAAGCACCTGTCGCTGCTCCTTTTGCATTGCCTCCACCTATCTCAGCGGCCAAAGCGGATACAGCAGCATGGCTGATCGCTTTACCCGGCACACCAAGAATCTGGCCGTTATTACCAATCAGATTGGCCCCTTCTGCATTAATCTGACTGCCAATATTAGACAGCAAAGCCGTGGTGAAATTGTCTTTAAAGCTGCCGCCATTAATCGTTGTCCCCAGACTGGAACTGATAATGGACTGGCCTGCGACCCGTTGAGCCACTTTGCTCCAGTCATGATTGCTCAGTTGGGGTAAGGTGGCTTTTGCCGGATCCAGCTTCCCGCCATTCGCCGCGTTATCCCATCCCATCACTGTGTCAAAACCCGCCAGTGCGCCGCCCATTGCCATGGATGTGAAGGTGGATTTAACGGTGTCGCTGCTGCCCATCGCCTTTAAGGTTTTGGATAAGTCTCCTTGATTATCAATCAGGGTGACCGCCGCCTGAGAGGCCAGCGCCGCCATGCCGGAAGCCGTCGCGCCGTAAGCCATTGAGCCCACGGTAGCGGCGGTGCTGGCGGTCGCCCCCGCTGCCGTCGCCGCTGAACCTGCCGCGCCTGCTGCGGATCCAGCCACCGAAGCCGTTATGCCTGCGCCTGCTGTCACAGCAGCCACCGCAATCGCTATCACCGCTGAAACCACCGGATTCAGATGCTGGCTTTTATAATCCCAGCGGTCATACGCGTCTTTGACTAAGTTCCATTGCACATCCTGACGTTCATTGAGCCCTTTCAGCCAGGCGGTTTCCGGGGTATTACCGAGGACGGAGACAACATTTTGTAATGACTGACCATTTTTAGCTTTAATATCCGCGCTAATCCCGTTGGCGGCCTCTATGGTGAGTTTTCCACCGAGATGAATAGCGGGAAGCACCCAGGTATTTTCAATGTAGCCTTTATCACTGTGGGTAATAAAAAAGCCTGTGGACTCGGTAATGGTCTGTTCAAACGTGGTGTTCTTCACCGCCTTGAAATTCACCTGACCTGTGCGGCTGGTGATGTTGGCATTTTTCTGCGTGTTAACCCGTGCGGCTTCCAGCGTCACATCATCTTTTGCCAGCAAATTAATATTACCGTCGGCGGTAAATTCGGTGACTTTATTCGTGGCGCTCTCTTTTCTCCGGGTTTCTGTCTTAGAGCCAAAAACGGTGCAGGACTTAATTCCCAGGACTTTTTTGCAACTTTTCTTTTTTTCTTCCCATCGATAAGTTTCTTCCATGGCCTGGGCGTACAGAAAACCCCCTTGCGCCGCAATGTCCATCGCGCCTTTCGCCATCAGTTTTGTTGCCTGGAACAGAATACTCCCACCGGAGAGTATCGTCAGATGACCGCCACTGTTTATCTCGGTGCCTTGCGGGGTGTAGCGTTCGGTTCCGCTTCCGCTCGTATGGTTCTGCACCGATTCAACGCGCATATTGCCCCCGCTGGCGAGCATGATGTGTCCAGCTGAGTTCAGCGTGCTGCCTTGCGTGGTCAGGGTGCCATTAGCGGCCAGCGTCAGCCCCTTTTCTCCCCGGAGGTCGGTCCCCTGATGGCGTTCATCCTGATCTTCATCCGACGGGTTGATGAGGGCGGAATACGGTAATGCCCCCAGCGTCATATTCCGGCCGGCCAGAACGGTTGCCTGATTTTTGGCCCGGAGGTTGGCGCCTTGTAAGTCGATATCCCGGGCGGCATTTAATGTGAGATGGTGACCGGCAAGCAGTTGTGTGCGCATTTCTGGACGGCGTTGCGTTTTAAAGGCGTTATCATCGTCTTGATTCAGCGCACGGGGGGATAAATTGATATCTTGTCCGCCATGCAGACTGATTGATTGACCGGCATTGAAGGTGAGTCCTTGAATCTGTAGGGTGTTACCCGCAGAGACCACCATATCCCCGGCACTTTCCCACCCTCCCACCTGTTTCAGTCGGGATTCATAATTAGCGGGCGGCTTGCCGAGTGGCGCGTGGGTGAGCCAGCTTTCATTGCGTACCAGCTGAATATCCTGACCGGCATACAGTCCCAGTCGCGTGTTTTTAGCGACCGCCACGTTTTCCAGCTGAATATTGTTGCCCGCCTGTAACGTCATTTTTTCACGGGCATTCAGTTGGGAAACGTGCGGCTGGCCGTCACTGTCATAATAGTGAATATCGGGTTCACTGAATCGAATATCGCCCTGGCGGGCAATCAGGTTGATGTCTTTGCCGCCCAACACGGTTTGTGTGGCACTCAGGTTATTAATGGCCAGCAGGGAGAGTGAATGACCGGCCTGGAGGCCGGCATGTTGCAGATGGAGATTATTTTCGGCAATGGCGGACAAATCCTGTTTTGCCTGAAAACCGCTTTCACCCCAGATATTCTTGGTATGCAGCACGATGTTATTGGCGGAGACCACGGTGTTGACGCCGTTATACCCACGCGCCTTAAGCGGGGTATCCCCCATGAAAGATGGGGTGTCAAATTTGATGTCATCGTTGAAGTCCGCGACAAAATTTTCCCCGGCGGAAACCGTGCCCATGACGGCCCCTGACGGATAAAAAGCGGTACTTTTGTCCTGTTTAATCAGATCGACATAAACTGGATCGAGTTCCATGTCGGGAAATTGCTTTTTGGCATCGTCTATCGAGTGACCAATGCCATTTTCCCATCGGAAATGTTCATTTATTTCGGGGAAAGAATATGACGTAAACCCATGCAAACTGCCGAGGGAGACACTGCTATTGAGATAACTGTTTCCCGTCATAATAAGATTCTTATTCGCCGCGATTTTACTCTGGGCATTCACAATCTGATCGCCGTTTAGATACAGGTGATTACCCGCCAGTATTTGCGCTTCCGGGCTGGACCCGGTGACGGTTAAGGTTTTTTGGCTGTCATTGACATGGGGATTGTCTTTAATGTTGACATGGCCGAACCATTTTCCTGCCGGGGGATTGTTCAGATAAGGCTCGATGATGATCAACAGATTAGGATCATCTTTCCAACCGTTCCCAAGCACATTGGCGGTGAATGCTTGTGAATCCGGTGTTTTTTCATGCCACTGGGGGGTGAAAACATCGCGCACGTTATTCAATTTATGCGTGCGGATAACCAAATCCCCCTTTACAGTTTTTATCGTCGCCGATCTGTTCTCAACTAATTGACCTTTATTCCCCTGCGCATCTTTCTGTATCCACAGATTATCGCTGGCTTGCAGTAAAGCTTTATCACCGGTATTCCGCACGGTATCACCGAATACCCGCATATCCCGGCCGGCAGTTACGCTGCCTTTATTCTCCAGCGTGGTGTTTGCCAGGGTAATATCCCGCTCCGCTTGCACGGTAATATTCGGGGCAATATCAGTTTCTTTGCCGATAATATTGAAGTCGGTTTTAGCCTTGGCATTGCCTAATTCAATTTTGCCATTAACGTTTAAAGTAATATCACGCTGGTCGCTAACCATCTCTTTCAAATTAACCCCAACGCCATCCTCAGTGGCGACAAGCCGGATTTTATTGGCATACATGCCGCCCAGCGCTTTGGTATCAATGGCTAATTGCGGTTTAGCGCCTTCTCCGGCGAGCGGGTTAACCGTGCCGTCTTTTAAGCTGATGCGGTTGGCGCCCTGCGTCAGAGAGAGCGTGTTGGCCTGAATCTTTCCATGTAATTCCGTCGCCCGGCTGATGATATCGACATAATCCGTCGCTTTGCCCTCCAGCCCTTTGCCGCCAATGGTAATCTGGCCTTGTTTAACTTCCAATGCTTCCAGCGCGCCCTGTTTGTCAAACTGGGGTTTACCGGTGGTCAGGGTGGCACTGGCAGTATTGATAAAACCACAGCCATCACAGGTAATGCCGTTAGGGTTGGCAATCATCAGATTGGCTTTATTGCCGACAATTTCTAACTGACCTTGCAGCTCAGAGCGCCCGTTGCCGGTGACTTCATTGATAATCAGCTCCGCCGCGTTGCCATGCAGATTAGGGTTGGCGTTAAGTTGCCCGGCCAGTTGTGATTGTGCCGTTTGGGTAGCGTTATTGAGTACGGCGCCCTGGGTGGCAACGTTAAACGCTTGATAGGTGTTGTGAGATATCCCGGCGTTATTCGGGGTGGTGATATTGACAACCGGGACATTGCCCTGATGTTGTACCTGTGTCTGGCTATTATCCGGTGTTATCCCGGCGGCAATAGCCGGATGAAGGGGATAAACGGCGGTAAGATAAATTAAAAGATAACTCGTGGCCCTGACCACTGAGGTGTTGCGTTGATCCATCGTACTTTCTCTTTTCTTAAGTTAATCTGGCTTCGGTGATAAAACGGTCATCTTTCCATAGGAAATATTGATAATTTTATAGTGACATAAGAAAACTATTCTAATGTGTGATTATTTGCCTGTCTGAATGGATAGTGCGAAATGTGATCAGTATCTGGTTCTTTAATCCTGACAATGGGGAATGCGATATATTAAATGCTGTAAAGTGGTGATAAGGATGGAATGCTCTTTTTTTACATCAACAACAATCCTTTAAGTTTCTTAATGGTATTACGTTCCCAACCCAGCAGGCGTGCGGCATCCTGCTGACTATTCTCCAGCGCATTTGTTGACCGGTAAGTGAGTAACGGTGTCAGTTTTCAAGCGTGATTTGATTGTTTGGCGGTGTTTTTAAATAAACTGGTTGACTAAAAGTCTGCAAAATTTTACGCGCTTTTAATGGTTTAAGGCATAGATTTAAATAAAAAGTGTTTAAATTTTAAAAAATAGATTTATTTTATATTTAGGATATCTTTTTTTACGCTTTTTATCCTGGTTTCATTAATATAGGCTCGTCATGTGATTTTATATTTTTATTTAACTCCATTTACCGATGTTAATTTAAATGAATCGGTAAATTCATTTAATCACGACTTATTACATCAACAATGGTGAAAATTCTGGCAGATTAACCAGCCAGAAAGGTTGTAATGATTAAACAGGTATTTAAGCGTTTCATCACATTAAAGGTAATAAAAAGATTAACGATTTAAATAAAACCGTATAAAAGCAATGCTGTTGGGTAGGAAAAAATAGTGTAAAACAAGATTAAATGGGCGATTTAAGAGACTGTAATTTAAATCATGTATTTGCGGATTTTTTTACTAATTTTTTATTTTCGGTTATTTAACTGGCTGATGTAAATTTTATTTACAGGTTAAAAACGTTATTAAATTTGGTTCATTTTTAAAAATACATTATCTAATCAATCTATTTAAAATTCTTATTTACACCTTTTTTACTGGGTATATTATCATTAATAATCCCAATTGTCTTTTGCCGATATTTTTATAATTAAAAAATTTTAAACTGTTATTAAAGTCCATTCTTTAATATTTTATTTTAATCGATATAATAAGGTTTTAGCCGTTGTTTTTACTGCTTTTAACATTTGCTTTTTATTAAGTTTAATCATCATGGTATATTGTGTTTTATGTTTAATCAATGTTGGTTATACTCGATTTTATCTTTATTGGCGTTGTTTTACTGGCAATCCTGAGTGGTTTTTACTTGATGGCATAAAGATAGCATTTTATATTTTTTCGGATAATATTCTTTTTTCTGGTTTATTTTTAATTTTCTTTTGATGGTTAATGGATTTCGATTAAATCTAATTAACATCATTTTAAAAATTTGTATTTACAGTTAAATCCGTCTTTTATATAAAAGCTTTAATATCTTTGTTTTAGTGCTTTTAAATGGTTATGGCAGGGAAGTTAAATGTAAAATAACCAGAGGATAACATTGTCGGTTAATACATTAAACATGACAGGGAATAAGCCGTTTTTAGTTATTCTGTACCTTTTCAAAATCTGGTATTAATGGGCATCTGTTTTTTTACTCTTAGCTAACTAATCACCGAAAAAAGCAGCTTTCTGATTGCCAAAAAAGGGAAAAAAAGTAAAAAGAGAAAGTAAACTATGTTTAAAAGATGAAAAATCTGTAAAGCGATTCTTACATTCTATATTGAGTGGTTTTAAGTGTACCGCTTTTAATCTGATCTCCAAACCCCGATTGCTTAAATAATTCTCTCATATCACTAACAGCACCTTTATTCGGTTGATAAGATTGTTTATTCTTCCCAACAATCGAAGCAACTGAAATCTTACCACCAATAGCACCACCAATACTGGCAGATTCTACCGCTTCTTTGGCTATCAATACACCTTTTTCCCAGGCGGGTAGCGAGTTATACAACAGCCCTAAATCGTTCCGGTTTTCTGTAGTCACAGATTGTAAACATTCATGGAATGCAGGTGGTTGAAGAAGATCATGATTTCCCTGGCAACGCCGTCGATAATTTTGCCGCCAGCCTAAATTTACGAAAGGGCGAATAAACTGCGGAGATATGAGTTTCACCTGATAGCCCCTATGTTGAATATTGTAGAGGGTATCCACCCTGCCAGCGTACCGCTAACAGGGTGAGTGTGATTATTTCATTAACAGGAAATTACATAAATCTATTTACAGTCTTTTGAATGTCACAAGTATTCTTTGGGTATATTTGATACCTGCTTCTCTAACGACCAATTTTCTGGCTTGGATTTTTCGGAGTTCCATCTTGCCCCTTTATCCAACCATTTAGATCTGTAATTTTTTAGTGCTGTTAAAGTAGAGTCCTCATAGCCAAATTCCACTCCACAACAGTCACAGATATCAAATGTTGGTGAATTGCCATCTTCACCCCATGGAGGCTCTAACTGTTCTGCTCCACATACACGGCATATATATAATCTATTATTTCTGCGCATTAAAGTAATCCAAATTTGTTTTATGTCCATGATCTGCCGGATTTGGCTTAAACATAGTTTTGGGCACACCATCTGCATTTTTTACTGCGAAAATATTTGTTGTTGGATTGTAATACAACGTATCTCCGTTAGCTCGAGCTTTGATTAAAGTTCCTTTTGGCGGATTTTTAACAAAATTATGGGTAGCTTCAACATATTGTTTTGAGTTTTGGTACTCAGGGAATTCATTTTTATGTTTGTCCCAGTGACCATAGGCGTTTGCTACAGGTTCTTTTTTATTTGTCTCTGTCCAAATTTGGGTTTCTTTATTTTTGCCCGAAGCTGTTGCGCTACTAACATTATTACGATTCTTCCCAACAATCGAAGCAACTGAAACCTGACTACCAATAGCACCACCAATACCGGCAGATTCTACCGCTTCTTTGGCTATTAATGCACCTTTTTCCCAGGCGGGCAGCGAATTATACAATAGCCCTAAATCGTTTTGGTTTTCGGTGGTCACAAACTGGCTAAGACGTTGAGCATCTTCCGCCGATAAGCCAAACATCCATCTCAGGCCACTAATGGCATCGGCTGTTTTTATCCCACCTTCCATTTCGGCTTGGTAGGTCAGTGTGCATAACCCGCCGCTCCCGGCACAGTCAGACAACATTTCTGCCCGTTGCGCGGCGCTCAGTTCTCCGTATTTATTCCAGATGGCTTCGGTAGCGGTGCCTTGCTTATTGGCCTCTTGAAGTTCTCTGGTTAGATTACAGGTATTAGTGTATAACTCAAAAGAGAGAATTGTGGATTATTTCACTGATAAATAAGTGATAATCAGTAAATAAGTCAACCCCAACCAAGGTTGAGGCTATATAGATATTATAATGATATATAATATTTTTTCATATTAGCAATTATCTCTTTAACTTCATTTTTATGAAGTTTTATTTCATAAAAATTCGGGTTAGGAATATTTTCCCAATAACCACGACCATTATTATTATATCTCAAAATACGTCGTTTTGCTCCGATGATTCTAACAATATTATTGTAAGAAACAGCAAATACAGAACTACCAAAGTCATCAATATTCTCTGTCGAAGCTTTATAAATATATGATGATTCAAAATCCTCAGGTATATCACTGTTACTATCAACCAGATTAGGAGATATCATACCTAACATTATGTTAAATGCTTCTTTGATTTCTTTATCAAATACATCTTTATTTTCAGGAAAAGAAACCAATGCATTTTTATCATCTAAAGAAAAAATATCCACATTTAATGTTGCGGTGGTTAGTTCATCAGGGAACATTTTTCCATTAATATAAAAATGGAATAATCCATTTTTGAATGAACTATCACTCCAATAGGGAATATATTCTACTAATATCGCAAAGCGATATGGATCACCGAAAATCATAGTTTCTACCTCCATTTACCAGGTAAGCCAAAACTTTTCTTCACATCATTAGGAATTTCTTGTCTATCTAATGGGTTTTTTTGATCTCCAGTACTACCAGACCAATGCCATGTACCATCATTGCTGTAAGAAAAGCGATGAACATTTCTTTCAGAATCAAAGGAATATCTTTGCTTTTCTTTAGATGTAGAAGGAATAGAGTGATTAAATAAATCCACTGAGTTTTTAGGTTCAATTCCTGCATTAGGTCGATTACCTTGCTGACCAAGAGTGTGTTTGGGATTCGATTTATAAGTCAGCCCATTAGAAGCGACTATTGGCTCCGGTACCGGTATTGCGCTTCTTCGGTGTTTCCCAACAATCGAAGCAACTGAAACCTGACTACCAATAGCACCACCAATACCGGCAGATTCTACCGCTTCTTTGGCTATTAATGCACCTTTTTCCCAAGCGGGCAATGAATTATACAATAGCCCTAAATCGTTTTGGTTTTCGGTGGTCACAAACTGGCTAAGACGTTGAGCATTTTCCGCCGATAAGTCAAACATCCATCTCAGGCCACTAACGGCATCGGCTGTTTTGTTCTGTCTCTTAACCGAGAGATCTGATTAAGAGACAGCTCATAGGGGCGGGATTTATTTTACTTCTTCGAAGGATAATCGTAGTGCTCAGGAATTTTATAGTCTTCTGGAATCTCCGGCCAAGAGTCCTGATTATTTATTAATACAACATCATCAATAATATCTTCATATAGATTAGACAGATTCAATGATGCAATCCGAATTCTTGTTAGCGCACATTGAATAGCTATTTGATCATTATCTTCAATGGTTTTGTTAAGTAACATTGTGGCCTGTTCAAGATCGTAAATATATTCCTTATATTTTTCAATAATATCTGAATTCATATTCAACTCAACCCGGATGTTTTTCCTAAGTGAGAGACAGTTAAGACAATAGTTAAGCTTGTTTAAAGTTTCCATCATTTTAATTTTCTCCCTTCCGCAGCTTTAGTTTTAGCCTCATTAATTGAACCATCTAAGTTAAGTACAACTCTAAAATTTCCTCTTTTATCAAAAACTTCAAGATGATTTTTATGATCGCCATCTAAGTAAATCTGATCGCCTTTCTTGATATATTTATCAATGTCATCTTTTGCAGAGTAAACACTCTGTCCATCATATATCTTGCTGGTTTTTTGAGTATTTCCTTTAATTTGGTGCCCAAATCCCGGTTGCTTCAGAAATTCATTCATATTACCAACAGCACCTTTATTCAGCTGATAAGGTTGTTTATTCTTCCCAATAATGGAAGCAACTGAAACCTGACTACCAATAGCACCACCAATACCGGCAGATTCTACCGCTTCTTTGGCTATTAATGCACCTTTTTCCCAGGCAGGCAGTGAGTTATATAACAGCCCTAAATCGTTTTGGTTTTCGGTGGTCACAAACTGGCTAAGACGTTGAGCATCTTCCGCCGACAAGCCAAACATCCATCTCAGGCCACTAATGGCATCGGCTGTTTTTATCCCACCTTCCATTTCGGCTTGGTAGGTCAGTGTGCATAACCCACCGCTCCCGGCACAGTCAGACAACATTTCTGCCCGTTGCGCGGCGCTCAGTTCTCCGTATTTATTCCAGATGGCTTCGGTAGCGGTGCCTTGCTTATTGGCCTCTTGAAGTTCTCTGGTTAGATTGTAAACATTCATGGAATGCAGGTGATTGAAGAGGATCACGATTTCCCCAGCATTAGCACCGCTGTTAGCGCCTTCTGTGCTATTGGTTGCGATTGCCCCGGCAACGCCGCCGATAATTTTACCGCCAGCCTGAATGCTCATTGGGTCGCTGAAAGTTTTATCCAGTGTTATCGCTGCCAGTTCTGCTGCTAAAGCACCAGCCGCGGCACCTTTTGCATTGCCGCCACTTATCTCAGCGGCCAAAGCGGATACAGCAGCATGGCTGATCGCTTTACCCGGCACACCAAGAACCTGGCCGTTATTACCAATCAGATTGGCCCCTTCCGCATTAATCTGACTGCCAATATTAGACAGCAAAGCCGTGGTGAAATTGTCTTTAAAGCTGCCGCCATTAATCGTTGTCCCCAGACTGGCACCGATAATGGACTGGCCTGCGACCCGTTGAGCCACTTTGCTCCAGTCATGATTGCTCAGTTGGGGTAAGGTGGCTTTTGTCGCATTATCCCATCCCATCACCGTGTCAAAGCCCGCCAGTGCGCCGCCCATTGCCATGGACGTGAAAGTGGATTTAACCGTGTCGCTGCTGCCCATCGCCTTTAAGGTTTTGGATAAGTCTCCCTGATTCTCCACCAGAGCGACCGCTGCCTGAGAGGCCAGCGCCGCCATGCCGGAAGCCGTCGCGCCGTAAGCCACTGAACTCACGGTAGCGGCGGTGCTGGCGGTCGCCCCCGCTGCCGTCGCCGCTGAACCTGCCGCGCCTGCTGCGGATCCAGCCACCGAAGCCGTTATGCCTGCGCCTGCTGTCACAGCAGCCACCGCAATCGCTATCACCGCTGAAACCACCGGATTCAGATGCTGGCTTTTATAATCCCAGCGGTCATACGCGTCTTTGACTAAGTTCCATTGCACATCCTGACGTTCATTGAGCCCTTTCAGCCAGGCGGTTTCCGGGGTATTACCGAGGACGGAGACAACATTTTGTAACGACTGACCGTTTTTGGCTTTAATATCCGCGTTGATCCCGTTGGCTGCTTCTACGGTGAGTTTTCCACCGAGATGAATAGCGGGAAGCACCCATCTATTTTCGGTGTAACCTTTATCTGTTTGCCTGATGTAGAACCCTTTGGAATGGGTAATCGTTTGCGCAAAGGTGCTGTTTTTTACCGCTTTGAAATTAACCTGACCGTGAGTACTGGTCAGTTTGGCATTTTGATGAGTGGCGATTTTGCTGGCTTCATAAGTGCTGTCATCCTGGCTTAACAGGTTAATATCACCGCCGGCGGTAAATTCAGTCACTTTGTTCGTGACATCATGATGAGTACGTGTGGTGGTTTTCTTTTTGCCATACCACCTGCGTGTAGTTTCTGTTTTCTCATAGTGACTGGATTCTTCCATCGCCTGAGCGTACAGATAACCGCCTTGTGCCGCGATATCCATCGCCCCTTTAGCAGCCAGTTTGGTGGACTGGAAAAGAATACTGCCGGTTGAGATAACCGTGAGTATGCCGCCACTGGTCAGTTCAGTGCCCTGCTGAGTCACGGATTCGGTGAATTCCCTGTGACCTTCCCGGTAGGTGTGGTTCTGAACCGGTTCAAAACGCATATTGCCGCCGGAGGAGAGGGTGACATCACCATCAGAAGTCAATTGAGCGCCCACGGTGGTGAGGGTCCCATTTGCTGCTATCGTCAGTTTTTTATCACTCCGGATTTGAGCAATAATATGTCGGTCATCTTTGTTGTTATCATTAGCCGGGTTAATGACAGCATAAGCCAGGGAAGGTAATGTGATATTTCTTCCGGCGGATAATAATGTATTACCGTTAGCCTGTATCTGAGCGGCTTTCCCATTAATATCACCGCCACTCATTATACTGATATTATTCTTTGCGGTGATTTTGCTGCTGAGTTCTGTTGAGTCTAGCGGCAGGATATGATCTTGACAGGTTAATTCTGCGGAGCTCAAATCAATATCTTTTGCTGCGCTTAAATAAATATCTTTCCCCGAAGAGATATCTGAGCCTTTAGCGGAAATAGTATTTCCAGCATGGATTGTCAGTGATTCAAGGGCATTTAACACCCCTGATATGGGTGCGTTATGCCTGTTTGCTGTCTTTAATTTTGCAAAATTATAGGTGTCCGCATGGTTTTCTACGGTCACATTATTACTTGCTATCAGAGCGATATTTTTACTCGGTTGTAAATAGACGTTTTGTAACAGGAGATTTTTACCCGAGTGGATAGTTAAATTATTAACAGCATCCAGTTTATTGGATACAGGATGATCATGGGTACTGTGTTGGCGCCAAAGATAACCGAATTGATCACCATTATGAAATAGAATATCTCCATGACGGCTAATAGCGGTGATATCCTTTCCTTTTATATCACTTTGCCAGATATTGATATTATTGACGGCAGCCATAGATAAATTATTGGCTGTCGAAAGTATTGAATTTTTAAGGGTAATATCGTTTTCAGAAATGATGTTTAAATCATTAGCCGCGTTGATTTTATCTTTGAGGGTGATTTCTCCACTGTGTAATAAGATACTTTTAGCCGACAGTATTTCCGGCAGTTTTTCACTATTGGCGGGAAGCTCATAATAGAAATCTGAACTGGGCGGCGATTTACGTGGGTAGTCAGTATCAATATTAATGCTGTCGCTAAAGTCAGCGATAAGATTACCTTTTGCGATGATACTTGCCCGTTCAAGAATAAGGTTGTCTTTTTTTATATCGTATTTTACTTCACCCGGCGGTAAAATATGATAACTTTTATCATCCCATGGGTGATATGTGTTGATTTTTTCCAGGAGCTTATTAGACGAGAGTTTATAAATACCGGAAGGGGTATTCAGTGAATCGGTGATAGAGACATAAGTGTCCTGAGGGAAGTATTCAAACAGATTAAAATACCCTGATGCCTCTTCCAATATTCTGCTTGTATTTAAAAGTTTTTTCCCCGTCAGGAAAATATCTTTTTCGGCTTCAATTTTGCTCAATTCCTGATTTGATAATATCTCACTGTTAATATAAATATTTCCACCCGATGTGAGGACACTGGGTTGCATACTTTTTAAATTATGTCCATGTTTATGTTGTGCTTCGAGGATGTTGAAATTTTTATCTGCCGGGTTAGGAGCGACTTCTCTTTTTTCAAAAAAATAGAGACTGCGGGCATTATTCAGCTCATGAGTCCTGACAACCAAATCCCCCTTTACAGTTTTTATCGTCGCCGATCTGTTCTCAACTAACTGACCTTTATTCCCCTGCGCATCTTTCTGTATCCACAGATTATCGCTGGCTTGCAGTAAGGCTTTATCACCGGTGTTTCGCACGGTATCTCCGAATACCCGCATATCCCGGCCAGCGGTTACGCTGCCTTTATTCTCCAGCGTGGTGTTTGCCAGGGTAATATCCCGCTCTGCTTGCACGGTAATATTCGGGGCAATATCAGTTTCTTTGCCCATAATATTGAAGTCGGTTTTAGCCTTGGCATTGCCTAATTCAATTTTGCCATTAACGTTTAAAGTAATCTCACGCTGGTCGCTAACCATCTCTTTCAAATTAACCCCAATGCCATCCTCAGTGGCGACAAGCCGGATTTTATTGGCATACATGCCGCCTAATGCTTTGGTATCAATGGCTAATTGCGGTTTAGCGCCTTCTCCGGTGAGCGGGTTAACCGTGCCGTCTTTTAAGCTGATGCGGTTGGCGCCCTGCGTCAGAGAGAGCGTGTTGGCCTGAATCTTTCCGTTTAATTCCATCGCCCGGCTGATGATATCGACATAATCCGTCGCTTTGCCATCCAGCCCTTTGCCGCCAATGGTAATCTGGCCTTGTTTAACTTCCAATGCTTCCAGCGCGCCCTGTTTGTCAAACTGGGGTTTACCGGTGGTCAGGGTGGCACTGGCAGTATTGATAAAACCACAGCCATCACAGGTAATGCCGTTAGGGTTGGCAATCATCACATTGGCTTTATTGCCGACAATTTCCAGCTGACCTTGCAGCTCAGAGCGCCCGTTGCCGGTGACTTCATTGATAATCAGCTCCGCCGCGTTGCCATGCAGATTAGGGTTGGCGTTAAGTTGCCCGGCCAGTTGTGATTGGGCTGCTTGAGTGGCGTTATTCAGCACGGCCCCCGGAGTGGCAACGTTAAACGCTTGGTAGGTGTTATGGGATATCCCGGCGTTATTCGGGGTGGCGATATTGACAACCGGGACATCGCCCTGATGTTGTACCTGTGTTTGGTGATTATCCGGCGTTATCCCAGCCGCCATAGCCGGATGAAGGGGATAAACGGCGGTCAGGTAAATTAAAAGATAACTCGTGGCCCTTGTTAAAGGGGTGCTACGTTGACTCATGTATCAGTCCTTATTTTATTGCAATGGAAATGTTTTGTTTCAATAAGTTATGTCTTGCGTTGTTACAAAATCAGTGATGCAGACCAGTAAACCACCCAGTGATCCGGTTTCAGGTGGTCAGGGTGAGTGAGTGGCTTACCAACAGTTATCGCCTGATTGAATCGGCGGTGAGTCAGTGCGAGACCAAGTGCGGTGCCGGTGACATTACCGCCATCAATTTGTCCTGCTTTTCCTCGTAACCATCCCGTATCCAGCGCCCCGGTTAAGGTGAGCTCTCCCAGTACAGGCAGCGCTGAGATTCGCCAGTTCAGCTCATTGCGCCAATATCCGCCGCGATTGCCGGTGAGAGATTGCTCTTTAAATCCCCTGACGGAATATTGTCCGCCCAGAATGAGGCGTTCGCTGGCGTAAAGGTTGTCGGGCGTGGTCTGGCCGTAAAGGGATGAGAGGTAATAAATGGAATCCGTGACCGGCATAAAATAGCTGGCACTCAGGCTAAATTTACGGAATTGACTCCGTGGTGCATCCGGGAAATGGGGATCCTCTTTTGTCGCACTGAACACCGGTAAACCGTGGCTGATTGCCGGGTTAAACGTGATATAGCCACCGGCCAGTACTGAACTGTAATTAATGCCAAGGTTGATAGCGCTTAACGTCGGGCTGCTGATGGATAATTTCTCTCCTGCCAGCAAATTGGTCGTCTGGCGGCGCGTCAATCCCAGATCCAGCGCCAGCTTCTGTTCGCCATCACGGTATAACGCCCGGTTTATTGCCAGCCGGTGCGTCTGGCTGGCGCCTTCGTAGCGATAGGCCTGCGAGTCAGCCGGAATATTCTGAAAAGAATCATTCCACGCGTACTGATAACTGAACAGCCAGTAACCATAAGGGATCGTTACATTAGAAGTGAGGCTTCGGTTTTGATGGTTATGGCGAAAATCACTGTTATGGCTGGCAGACAATGACCACTGATCAGCGAGATGTAATGGATTATCCAGATTTACACTGGCATTGATTTGCCCGGTGCCGGTACTTTTCTGACCACTGTTATCCGCACCCAAGCTGGCACTGATCGGTAAGCGCGTCGAGGTTCGTTTTAAGATAACCGCAGAATAACCGGGTTGTTTTCCTGGCTGAATATCAATGGCGACCTGTTGTGAGGGCAGGCGGTTCAGGCGTTCCATGCCTTGTTCAATATCCCGCAGATTGAGTGTTTTGCCAATCATGCCCGGAAAGGCCATTTTGAGTGAACGTGGTGTTTCATCATCAAGGCTGATTGACTCAATTTTGCCTTCATTCACGGTAATCATGAGGGTACCGGAGGATACATCCTGCGCTTTGAGGCCGGCACGGGAAGTGACATAACCCCGTTCGATATAGGCATTCGATACTTTACGCACCAGCGCATTAATCTGCTGCAAAGTTAAGCAATGAGATAAGTCAGGGTGAGTCAAGTTCTGTTTGACTGACCTTGACAGGCTTTCTGCACCCACAAATTCAATCTGTTGAATGGTGTGGCAAACAGATTCAGCTGCATCCGGCGTTAAAACGGGGGATGGGGATACGGTGATATTGTGGCGCAGCGCTTCCCGCTGTTGTTGGGCTTGCTGCAACAAGGCTTTTTGTTGTTGCGTGATCGTTTCTTGATCCGCCGAGCTGACAGGAATTGCCGCCGGTGCCAGTGCGGAGATTGTCAGCAGAATAAGCCCGGTCAGACTGCGGTGATAAAACGGTAATTTTCCCATAGGTAATAATTAATAATTTGATAATGACATTATTAAACCATTCTAATGTGGTATTAATTTATCGTCTGAATGGATAGTGTTAAATGCGATCAATGTCTAGATCTTTAATCCTGACAATGGGCAATGGGATATATTAAATGCTGTAAAGTGGTGATAAGGATGAAGGTAATCTCTTATACATCAATATCAATTCTTTAAGTTACTTAATGGTATTGTGTCCCAAATCCAGCAGGTGTGCGGCATCCTGCTGACTATTCTCCAGCGCATTTGTTGCCCGGTAAGCGAGTAGCGTGGCATTAATAACGTTGATGATCATAATGGTGTATTAAAGGAAGTAGCTCGAATTCTTATTAATGATTTAGCAATGATTAATAACTTAGTATTATCTGTTTATGACTATGTTATATCCCCTTATGAATCCGGCAACTTGAGTGATAGCTTATATTATTTTTTGGATGAAGTTTCGGAAAAAATGATGGACTCCCAGCATTGTCTTATTAGTTATGATGACTCTAATTCCATAATGTGTAAACCACGAGAGGTTATTCGAAAAAGTATATTTCAGGAAAGTGAACAATACTTCAAAGTATAGTCTTTCGTGACAGGATGGCCGAGTTGTAATAAATGATCGCATTGGCGATCAATCGGCCGCACTGGTTGCTGATTTCGATTTCAATGTCAGTTTTTCCGGTTAATTCCTTCTTTCTACCCACTCTGGCAACGGCTGATCGTAACTGGTGATAAGACTCAACCCAATTCTAGGAACGGTGTATATTTCGCTTATTAGTCGAATCCGCTCTTTCCTTTTTGAAAATATACTGGAGTGAGTTTTAATTTCTCACTTAATGCATTTGAAAAAAGAACGGTATCTAGCCATTTAATATTCGTCACAGGATGCCTGCCTTCATCCTGTTCAGGGGCAGGGCGGGATTCCACTTTGTATTTAATTTAATCAAAGATAAGCTGGCTACGAAATTCCCCTGACCAAGTCGCTCTTCGACGTTTCGCTGCTTGACTATCTTTTATACTCGTATTTTGTTTAATCACATTTAATGCTATTCGATTAAAAAGAGCCATTTGTGCTGCACCATCAGGATCTTTAAGCGAGATAGCATCTTCCCGAAAGGTGACGTCCAAAACCCAATGTAGCTCATTTTCCACTGACCAATGCTTTCTTATTGCCGTGGCCGCCCGCTCCACATCTAAAGGCAACGAACTCACATACCAGCGTGAATCACGGTGGGCGGGTTGGCCTTTCACACTGCGTTCACTGACCACTTCGATAACAGACTGTATTGATGGCCATTTTTCCTGAAGTGCTGCTGGCAATGCCGCATGAATTTGCATAACATGACGGAATTCTGTCCGTCCATGCCCCTTGCTTTTCTCCGTAAACTCAGCCAGTTCGTCGTTATCATAATGCGCAGCAAAATGCGATTTAACAAACCCAGAGAGCGTTTTTTGATTCCCTTTGACGCTAACAATAAAATCGCCGCCTCGTTCTGCTTAAAAAAAAGACAAGCTGGCATCTGAATATCACCGTCGAAAAATCGATGAATTAGGTGATCCGCTACTTGTTCTTGATAAGTATGTTGATTTCTCGGCACTGGCTGACACCATAGACCGTGTCGCGCCACGTATTATTTCTCCCAAAGGTGGACGCCCGCCATTCCCGACTCACGATTTGGTGTTTCGAAAAACGAATTGGCCTGGAAGGTGCCAGAGCGTTGTTTGAAAGGCGAAGCATCAGCTTTCGACACAGGGATTCATTCCTGGAGGTGGTCAAATCATTTATGCCACGTTGATTCCAGTTCCTAAGCAGCACAATAAGAAGGAAGAGTATGAACAAATCCGTCAGGGTAAAACCCCGGATAACTGGACAGCAAACAAACGATGCCAGAAAGACACCGAGGCAACCTGGACGAAAAAGAACGGTAAAAGTTATTTTGGCTATAAACTGACCATTAATGTCGATACAAAATATAAAGTGATCCGCCACATCGCGACAGGAACCGCAGCTGTCCTTTTTTGAAGCCGTTTTGGATCGGTCAAATACAAGTCGGGACATTTATGCTGATATAAGGGTATGCCAGCCAGATGCGTGAACGTGGGCTGAAGGAACAGGGCTATCGTGTTCATATTCAGAGGAAAGCGTCACGCAATAAGCCCTTATCAGACGGCCGAAATAAGAAAATAGCGAAAACCCGGGCACGAGTAGAACATATCTTTGGCTCATTCTCTCAGATGGGTGAAAAATTTATCCGAACGATAGGCCAGCTGCGAGCCAATTTTGTGATGACTTTGAAGTCAACCTGCTATGATTTGCCACGTTTGGTTTATTTTGGAAAATCGGGCATTCATGCCTTTTAATTCCGGTATGTGATGAAAAAGCGATGAGTTTATTTTTTCCCCTGAAAAAGCAAGAAAAAGTCATACACAATAAGGTCATTTATTGGTGAGTGCAAAATTGATCTTATTTTTTGTATTGAGAGTTTTTAGAGGTTCCCCATTATATGATGCTACTAGGCGCATATTTGATGTACCTAGTGCAGCGGGGATCTATTTGTTGAACTTTATCAATGGTGAGATTAATCGCTGATATGATGAATCCCGCCGCGAATGGCGGGGAATACCAGTTTAAATAAACAGTAAGGTTGAACTATGATAATTCAAACTCCATTAATTACAATGTCCAAAACGTTCCGGGCTAAAGTTGTCAAAATGTGGATTATGGGGACTGACCTATCAGCAGCACAGGGAGCAGCACAATTAACCAAAGTTGCTGTTGAAAATGGGCTTATCGGACGCGATAAGCCTGTATTTGGTGCGCCCTTTACATCATGGACTATGAGAAAAGTTGAAACTCCACTATGGGCAGCTAAAGTGGTACTATTGATGCTACTTGAATCCAAATGGATGCCTTCAAATGATGAAGAATGGGCTGGTTTAGCAACGATATTTTTGACGATGAGTAAATCAACACAGTTAGCTGATTTACTTGTACAATTACCACAACATATCTCTTCTCATGTAGCGATTACTGGCTGGTTATGTGCTGCAATAGAAGAATTAGAGCGTTTTAACATTGTTAAGTGGCATGAAAAGAAACTAGGCAAATCTACATGAAATTTTCAGATATTGGTGACATTTTTTCACAAACTGGTCGGAAAGGAACGGCTATAGCTGTATTTTTTTATATGCTAGATAAATATGACGATGGTGTGAATTTGGTTAGCATTGATGAATTAGTCAATGTAACTAACGTTGCAAAAGAAAATCTATCCGGTTTATGCAGTCGTTTAAGAAAAGCAGATTTGTTAATAATCAAGTATATAACACCGGATGGAATTATATATAGTGAGAGAAAGAGCCGTTTAAATACCAAGTCTAATTATCAACTTTCAGAAAAGGTTCTCCATTTGTTTAGGCGACAAGGGGAGGACCCAACAATTTCACCATGAAATCATAATCACCATCTTTCTTCGCATAGTAAAACCTCTAACTCACTGTAAAAAATAAAATAAGCAAACGCCGGCATCGAGCTACAACTGATCAAAGCAGCATGAACAAGGGAAGTGTATATAGCTTGAAGTGTTAAATAAAGTGAGTTTGATTTATACTATGAATGGGTATTTTACCCTTCGTAAAGTTTTAACTAGAAACCCCGCACGTTGCCGCGTCGGGTTTCACTTTCTCTATTTCAAAATGAAATAATTAATAAAACGATAATTTACAATAAGTTGATATAATTCAGAGTTTGTAAAGTGCTTTAAGAGGTAAATGTGAAGATTAAACGTATTTCACAGTCAGAGTGGGATCTTGTTTATCCAGCATTAGAACATTTGTCTATAAAAACCATTAAAACAGCACGTGATATACTAGGGGTTGTTGATGTTTTTCGGGGGATTATTAGACAGCATGATGATTTGATATAATTACTTTCGCCAAAAAACAACCAGACCTCACCATCATGCCGAGAACAATGTTAACAGATCTCTACTGGAATAAGCTATCCGCATTCATGCAACACACCGGTTGGATTTATGATAAACCTGAACACCGTTTGACCTTGGAAGGCATTATTTATCGGATGAGAACAAGCATCCCCTGGCGCGATTTACCCACAGAATTCGGCAAATGGAATACGGTCTTTTCGCGTTTCAACGCTTGGTCAAAGAGAGGTATTTTACAGATTATTTTCAAAGGGTTATCTGAGATTGCAGATACAGAGTGGTTGTTCATTGATGGGACTATCGTTCGGGCTCATCAACATAGTGCTGGAGCTGCTTCAGATAACGACGAGGCGATAGGCAAAAGTCGTGGTGGACGTTCAACCAAGATCCATTTAGCGGTAGACAGCGGAGGCTTGCCCGTTCATTTTGAACTTTCGGGGGGGCAGGTTCATGACAGTGTTCACGCAGAAAGCCTTATTTCCAAGTCTCCCACTTCCGAAGCAGTTATTGCTGATAAAGGATATGACAGTCAGCGTTTCAGGATGTTTATTAAACAACGGGATGCGACTCCAGTGCTCCCTTATCGTAAAAATAGTCGAAAAACAGACCAGGGTATTGATAAGTGCTTATACCGTTATCGCCATTTAGTCGAGAATGCTATTGCTCGAATTAAGCATTTTCGAGCAATAGCAACGAGATACGATAAACTTGAACGGAATTATACCAGTATGGTGGCACTCGCATTCATCATTGTCTGGTTGCCGATGTGGGTTGATTGAATAATGACTTTAAAACATCAACAGCCCCTAGATCATAAAAAATTTTTTCACATTCTTATTTTTATATATGCCTCAATAATAACCATAATATTTCGACACTGTTTGTAAAATTTCTATAAATAGGGGAAATATAGATGCCCAGCTTGGTTTTACTTCAATGAAATTATTTTTTCTGGTATTTTTCCCCACAATGAAAAAGACTGCGTTGACCATTCAGGAAATATATGACTGTGATGTTCTACACATTCCATGGAACGAGTTTAAAGTTGGAAAAAATTAGTCGTGAGAATATTATTTTTAAAGCATCTTCTTACTATAAAAAAGGGTGATAATAGTCAATTTCGTAACAGAGCACCACATAACCCGGCAAGTCCTGCAGCACCAGATTCACGAAAGCGGTTCATAAGACGCTGAGTCTGGCGTTCCGGTAGATTCAGCTGACGGGCAGCATCCCGCCGGAGCATACGTTTTTCAACAACAGTATCCAGATGTCTCCATGGAGAGCATAAAAATGTGTGGGCACTTGAGTTGTTTGGCTGTAAAATAGGTAATTCAACCGGATTATGACCCATGAATACTTATACCGTTAAGTGGTTCTCATCCATGTCAACCCTCTGGTTTTGCGACGCTTTAGGTTGCCAGGTGAAACTTCTTTAACTGTTTGGCCGCATAAGTGCCCCACACATTTTTATGCTCTCTATAGCTATGATGGATTTGCGCCAAAGGAGACCTTTCGTAATAAGTCGTCAAGGCGGTGCCGATGATGTTCGCTCAGAGGCGCATTTAATATCTTGTAAATGCGCCGATTGACGCGTGTAATTGCCTCTCCACAAACTCGCTCAATAACAGTCAGTACTGGCAAAATGACCCGTCGCTGGCGAAGTATCTCCAACGCATGTTCTGCGAGTAACAGTCCTTTGTCGGTCTGCATCGCAAGCTCAGCGACTGTTTGTACCAAAATTCGAGCCATTCCAAACGTTGACAACACGAGATAAGTACGCAGTTCCTGAAAATGTTCGCGCCGGGTTTCATCGCGTTTCCCATACTTTTCCCATGTGCTTGCATCACCTTGTATCTGTCTGGCGATCCATTCGATGATCAACGCTGGCAACTGAGTGTCGGTTCCCAGCGCATACCCTGGATAGCGCAGCAGGGCAAGCTGAACTGCAAAACCCAGTCGGTTGGCCTGCCCGCGGTATTGTTGAATCAGCGCCATATCAGACTCATTGAAGGTGTAAAAACGGATCAAATCCTCCTGATTTTCCGGCATAGCAAGTAGGTTGATACGTTCATTGATGGAAAGAACTGAGCGGCGCGGCATCGTCAGTTATCCATTTTCAGGTATTGATAGAGTGTTTCGCGGCTGATACAAAACTCGCGCGCCAACTGCGTTTTCTTTTCACCGGCAGCAGCGCGACGCCGTAGTTCGGCACGGCGATCTGGTTCTAGTGCTTTCTTGCGCCCCCGGTAAGCCCCGCGCTGCTTAGCAAGAGCAATACCTTCGCGTTGTCGCTCGCGGATCAACGCCCGTTCGAATTCGGCGAACGCTCCCATGACAGACAGCATCAGGTTTGCCATCGGTGAATCTTCCCCAGTAAAACAGAGATGCTCTTTAACAAATTCGATGAGTACGCCGCGCCGCGTCAGCGTTTGTACGATACAACGCAAATCGTCGAGATTGCGAGCCAGTCTATCCATACTGTGTATCACGACGGTGTCGCCTTCACGTGCGAAACTGATGAGTGACTCCAATTGCGGGCGCTTCACGTCCTTTCCCGATGCCTTATCGGTAAAGGTTCGGTCAACCTGAATACCTTCAAGTTGCCGTTCTGGGTTTTGGTCGAACGTACTCACCCGGATGTAGCCAATGCGTTGTCCTTTCATGCTAATTTACCTGACACCAACCAACATGTTTTCAATCAAACGGGTCATTGTTTCTTTTTGCGTCGGTGCTGATTCTGCGACAAGCAACGCTAACGCAGCGAGTCCAATGTCGTTTATAACAGGCTGTCCATCTCGCATCAGTGCGTTGTTATTGCTGAGGAAGTCAACAAACAAAAAAGCAGCGGTACGTTTGTTACCATCAGACAAAGGATGATTTTTGATGACGAAATACAGTAGATGTGCCGCCTTACGTTCAATGGTTGGATAAGCAGGCTCACCGAATACGGTCTGGTCGAGGTTACCGAGAATAGCTTCGAGTGCATCACCGCGTTCAAGACCAAAAAGCTCACTGGCCTCATTCCGTGATATAAGATCCGCTTTTAACCCAGTGATGGAACGTCTGACTTCGTCAATAGAGGGCATAAGCCCGCCCGTTGTTCCCTTGGGCTCAATCAATGAACCTTCATCGTAGCGTTGCAATAGCAAGAAGGTTTGAATATAACGGCTAACAATTTCAACCAGACCTCTGCCGGTTTCGACAATGAGACTGGGAGATTGCGCCGTCTTCCTGACTAATGCCAGCGCGGCTTCCAGTTCGGCTGCGTTGCGCTCGAAACGGGTGCGATCCAGCGACCACCCTTGCATCAAGTGGTCGCGTAGAACACCGGTTGCCCATTGACGAAATAGCGTACCCCGTTTCGAATTGACACGATAGCCGACAGAAATGATGGCATCAAGATTGTAATGTTTGATTTTTCGGGAAACGGATCGAGGCCCCTCTTGTTGAACTACCGAGAAATCCTCGGTAGTTGCTATTTCCGTCAATTCACCACTGGCATAAATGTTTTTGAGGTGCAGGCTGATGTTATCGGTCGATGTTTCTAAAATTTCCGCCAGTTGCCGTTGTGTGAGCCAAAGTGTATCGCCTTCCAGCCTTACCGAAACTTTATCCCCATTGCTTGGTTGATAAATGACAAGTTCGCCCATTTCATTGCCTTTTGTGTTCTGAAGTGTCAGGAAAGACTCTATGACCTTTAATGATTGGTGTCAATAAATTCAAAAACTGATTCTATTCTGACACTCTTTGTATTCTGACACTCTTTGTATAAGGTATCTGACATCAGGATAGGGTATAGCCCAAGCTGACACTATCTTGATTGATTTAAAATAAATCAGTATGATTAACTTTGAATCAAATAAAAATAAGGAGTCGGTAAATGAAGAGCAACATGACACAAGCAACAACCAAGGTACTGACCGCACACGTGCCACTGCCGATGGCCGACAAAGTTGACCAGATGGCAGCCCGACTTGAACGTTCACGTGGCTGGATCATGAAACAGGCACTTTCTGCATGGATCGCCCAGGAAGAGGATCGGGATCGCCTGACCCAAGAGGCGCTGGCAGACGTGGATACGGGTCGGGTTATCGATCATCTGGAGGTGCAGGCTTGGGCTGACAGCCTCGGTACCGACATGCAACTGCCGGTGCCATGTTGATGGAACTGAAGTGGACCAGTAAGGCGCTCTCTGATTTGGCGCGCTTGTATGAATTTCTGTCTCTGGCTAACAAGCCAGCTGCTGCTAGAGCCGTGCAGGCACTGACTCAGGTTCCGACCATTTTGCTAACCAACCCTCGTATTGGGGAACAACTGTTCCAGTTCGAACCACGGGAGGTTAGGAGGATTTTGGTTGGGGAGTACGAGATTCGTTACGAGGTTGTTGATTCAATCATCTACGTGCTGCGGTTATGGCATACCCGAGAAAACCGTTGAGATGGCAACGTCGTCCCTAAGCCAGGTTATGACCTGGGCTTTTAGCAGGAATACACATGAAAACGTCAACGGACTTTGAAAAAATAGCCGGCTATCTCACGGTGCTGGAAGAACAGCAGGCGATTGTGACGGACATGATAAACGAGATGGCAGAAGCCAAGAATGATGCTTTTGATGCCATCTTGGAGTCTAAAGCTTCGCTGAATCTGGCAACGGAGGCACTGAAACAGCAATTGGCAGAGCTGGATGTGGTTAAACGGAGTGCTATAAATTCATTGGATATGACAGCACTCCAGTTTAGAGAACTGGCTAAAACCGTACCGAATGAACTTGGCCAGAATATTATGGCTATTATCCAACAAACGGATATTGCGGGGGCTGTCCGGCAGAGAACGGATGCCCAGATGGAGGCGATAGTCACACAGGTTGACACGATGACTCAGCGTGGTAGTGGCTTTGTGGATAAAATTGCGAGCGCGGAACGTGATCTTACATCGCTTTATGACCAGTTGAAAAAGAACCTTTGGAAAATTGTCGGAGGAACGATACTGTCTACAGCGCTGGTTACGACTCTTGTCGTTGGGTTGAGTGCCAAATTTTTCTTCAGTGCAAGGTGTGGACAGAAATTACTCCGCCATATACAACACTTATCAGCTGGTCGAGCAGCTTAAAACGCAATGCCATACCCCAACAGGGAAACTTGATCCGGTTCCCAATAACTCAGGAAATCTAAAGAAAAAATAGCGGAGTCCGATAAAATATGAGACAAAATTCAAATGAAATATATAATATAAATGGAGTTGTAAAATGAAATATGACCCACGCTTAAGAACATTTGTTGAAGATGATTATAAATATGAAGATCATCTTAATTTTAAAAAACAAATAGAAGATCAAAAATATAACCGTATGCTATTGGAGCTGGAGAGTCAATTTAAACTAAACCAAGAGATTAATTGCTTTATTGACAGAAGAGGAAGCTATAGCTTATATGAAAACACTAGATCATAATTTCTATAATTCATGGAAGAATAATATTAAAACTATCTATTCATATACTGACCCAGTTTCATCATTTGCTGGTAATATCCATGATTCTGTTGGAGTAGCAAGAATAGCAAATGACTTAAGAAGTTTCGGTGTGAACGCAACAGAGCATTTTGGTAAGGATGGAAGAAGATATATAAGGTTATCAGGTTACCCTAGTGTACGAGACTATTTAAACGCCGCAAGATACCTTGCTAATAATCCACATATAGTGAATTTTGGGGTAGGTACACTAGGTGTTGAAGCTGGAATTGCGCAAGGTGCTAGATTCGGTATAGTATTCTCAGCTGCATATAGACTAGTTGAATTAATATTTAAAGATGAATATGGACTGGTTGATTTGTTTGTTAATTTAACAATGGATGGTGCAAAATTAGCTGTATCAATAGGTATTGCTACGGCTGCTAAGACTCTAATTATTTCTCCAATCTTAGCTGTAGGGGGAAGTCTTATGCTTGTATCTCTTGGAGTTTTTGCTATTGGGTTATTAGCTTCTCTTTCTTTATATTGGTTAGATGACCATTTTAAAATTAGTGAAACTATAATTAAACATTTAAAAAATGGTAAAAGAAATAATATTCCTGTAGGAACACCTACGGCAGATCAATTTTTTAATATGTGGGGTAGGTTTAGCCGTGGTTAATAAAAATAAAACTAAATTATATTTGGGGGTTTTATTAATTCTTTTTATGGTAGTGTTATCTGTGTTTTTTTCATTGAATGATTATGTCGGTTTTTTTAATAGTGATGGTGTTATTACATTTTCATGGAAAAGCGCGGGAGCTATTTGGTTTAGTCCTGTATTGATTTATATTTCTTCTATTTTATATAGAATTTCATTGGGTAAAGTGAAACGTCTTAATAGTAAAATAGGGAATTATGTTTCATATGTGTCAATAACAGGGTTTATTCTTACTTTATTTGTATCTTTTTATGTTGATGATAAATTAAAAAATGAGGGGTATGTAACATGTGATAAATCTTCGTGGATGGCACCAAATAAATATGTTAGGGATATTTCACTTTGTCACTAATTATTAATAATAAAGAGCATATGCTTAGTTATGTCGAGTAACCAGAAGGCTACTCGACATAACTAAATAAGATTTCAAAATTGCAGGACACTTGCATGAAAAAGTATTTAGTGTTTTATGTTTATTAATAATTTCTATCTTCCCATATGCTATAAGCAGATGTGCCGGCTGTTATATGATTCCATGAGATGGATTTATAATTGAGTGTAACTCTTTCATATGGCATGGCATCAAAATCATTTATAGAATGCGGGTATATACAAGAAACATCTGTGATAGTGGCTTCCGTGATTTTGACTTCATAGAATAATTCCAATTGACCAGCTTGGCCTGTTCTGTAAAAAACAAAAGCGCCATTTAGAGATTCGTTTGAATCTATAGCCATCGCTAATAATGGTGACGATTTATCTACGGGTTTAATAAATTGTATGGGTTGATGACCGACATTCTGTTGTCGTGTAATTGAATGATTCAGACTGAGTACCTGTATTTGATCCTCGTGTCCGTATTGATATCTATTTCCTATTGAATCTAGGGTTGAACACCCCGCAGATATGAGACCTTGGTTTTTACCATTTAAAGACAAGTAAATCATGTATGACATAAAAATACCATCCTAGGTTGTGTCCCTTAATATCAATTAATAGTATTATTATCTGATTGATTTCGATGCAGGAACGAAATGATGGCACGTTACGACATTTCTGATGACGCCTGGATATTGATAGAATCTTGTTTGCCCCCTGTACGTTCAGGGCGGGCAGGACGTCCACATGTTGAACACCGCCGTGTGATGAATGGGATGTTCTGGGTGTTATGTTCAGGTGCGCCCTGGCGCGATTTGCCTGAACGCTACGGTCCCTGGAAAACGGTTTATAACCGATTTAACCGTTGGTCAACATCAGGCATTATCAATAAGATATTTAACCGATTACTGTCTACTCTGGATGAAAAATGCCTCATAGACTGGTCTGAAATTTGTCTGGATGGCAGCCATGTTCGTGCCAGTAAAGAGGCTGCCGGGGCGAAAAAAAACATCCCGATATCGCTGACGACCATGCGTTGGGTCGCTCACGCGGTGGTTATGGCACCCAAATCCACCTGGCAACTGACGGAAAGGGATTCCCACTCAACCTGATGTTGACGGCAGGCCAGGCCCATGAGAGTCAAACGGCTATTCCTTTGCTTGATGGCATTGGCGTCCAACGCAAGAATGGCTTTATGAAACGGCGTGGCAAAGCGGTGTTGGCAGATAAAGGCTATTCGGGAAGAAAACTCCGCGGTTACCTGCGCAAATTGAGAATAAAGAGCATTATTCCTTATAAAATCAATGAAAAAGGGCATAGTGATGGTCGTACACAATTTGATGAACAGGCTTATTGTGACCGTAATGTTGTCGAACGCTGTTTTGGTTTTTTGAAAGGTAATCGACGTATTGCCACCCGCTATGAAAAAACAGCACGAAACTATCTGTCGATGGTGAAATTAGGCTGTATTCGACTCTTTTGCCGGAGATTATATAATTAAGGGACGCTACCTAGAGCGGATACCGCAGTATGGCTAATCGCCTTGCCGGGTAAACCTAATATTTGGCCGTTTTTCCCAATTAAATTGGCCCCTTCCGCATTAATCTGACTACCAATATTAGACAGCAAAGCCGTGGTGAAATTGTCTTTAAAGCTGCCGCCATTAATCGTTGTCCCCAGACTGGCACCGATAATGGACTGGCCCGCGACCCGTTGAGCTACCTTACTCCAGTCATGATTGCTCAGTTGGGGTAAGGTGGCTTTTGTCGCATTATCCCATCCCATCACCGTGTCAAAGCCCGCCAGTGCGCCGCCCATTGCCATGGACGTGAAAGTGGATTTAACCGTGTCGCTGCTGCCCATCGCCTTTAAGGTTTTGGATAAGTCTCCCTGATTCTCCACCAGAGCGACCGCTGCCTGAGAGGCCAGCGCCGCCATGCCGGAAGCCGTCGCGCCGTAAGCCATTGAGCCCACGGTAGCGGCGGTGCTGGCGGTCGCCCCCGCTGCCGTCGCCGCTGAACCTGCCGTGCCTGCGGCTGATCCGGCCACCGAAGCCGTTATGCCTGCGCCTGCTGTCACAGCAGCCACCGCAATCGCTATCACCGCTGAAGCCACCGGATTCAAATGTTGGCTCTTATAATCCCAGCGGTCATACGCGTCTTTGACTAAGTTCCATTGCACATCCTGACTTTCATTGAGCCCTTTCAGCCAGGTGGTTTCCGGGGTATTACCGAGGACGGAGACAACATTTTGTAACGACTGACCATTTTTAGCTTTAATATCCGCGTTGATCCCGTTGGCGGCCTCTACGGTGAGTTTTCCACCGAGATGAATAGCGGGAAGCACCCAGGTATTTTCGGTGTAACCTTTATCTGTTTGCTTGATGTAGAACCCTTTGGAATGGGTAATCGTTTGCGCAAAGGTGCTGTTTTTTACCGCTTTAAAATTAACCTGACCGTGAGTACTGGTCAGTTTGGCATTTTGATGGGTGGCGTGCTGGCTTCATAAGTGCTGTCATCCCGGCTTAACAGGTTAATATCACCGCCGGCGGTAAATTCAGTCACTTTGTTCGTGACATCATGACGGGTGCGTGTGGTGGTTTTCTTTTTGCCATACCACCGACGTTTGGTCTCTGTTTTCTCATAGTGACTGGATTCTTCCATCGCCTGAGCGTACAGATAACCGCCTTGTGCCGCGATATCCATCGCCCCTTTAGCAGCCAGTTTGGTGGACTGGAAAAGAATACTGCCGGTTGAGATAACCGTGAGTATGCCGCCACTGGTCAGTTCAGTGCCCTGCTGAGTCACGGATTCGGTGAATTCCCTGTGACCTTCCCGGTAGGTGTGGTTCTGAACCGGTTCAAAACGCATATTGCCGCCGGAGGAGAGGGTGACATCACCATCAGAAGTCAATTGAGCGCCCACGGTGGTGAGGGTCCCATTTGCTGCTATCGTCAGTTTTTTATCACTCCGGATTTGAGCAATAATATGTCGGTCATCTTTGTTGTTATCATTAGCCGGGTTAATTACAGCATATGCCAGGGACGGTAATGTGATATTTCTTCCGGCGGATAGTAATGTATTACCGTTAGCCTGTATCTGAACCGCTTTCCCATTAATATCCCCGCCACTCATTATACTGATATTATTCTTTGCGGTGATTTTGCTGCTGAGTTCTGTTGAGTCTAGAGGCAGGATATGATCTTGACAGGTTAATTCTGCGGAGCTCAAATCAATATCTTTCCCCGAAGAGGTATCTGAGCCTTTAGCGGAAATAGTATTTCCAGCATGGATTGTCAGTGATTCAAGGGTATTTAACACCCCTGATATGGGTGCGTTATGCCTGTTTGCTGTCTTTAATTTTGCAAAATTATAGGTGTCCGCATGGTTTTCTACGGTCACATTATTACTTGCTATCAGAGCGATATTTTTACTCGGTTGTAAATAGACGTTTTGTAACAGGAGATTTTTACCCGAGTGGATAGTTAAATTATTAACAGCATCCAGTTTATTGGATACAGGATGATCATGGGTACTGTGTTGGCGCCAAAGATAACCGAATTGATCACCATTATGAAATAGAATATCTCCATGACGGCTAATAGCGGTGATATCCTTTCCTTTTATATCACTTTGCCAGATATTGATATTATTGACGGCAGCCATAGATAAATTATTGGCTGTCGAAAGTATTGAATTTTTAAGGGTAATATCGTTTTCAGAAATGATGTTTAAATCATTAGCCGCGTTGATTTTATCTTTGAGGGTGATTTCTCCACTGTGTAATAAGATACTTTTAGCCGACAGTATTTCCGGCAGCTTTTCACTATTGGCGGGAAGCTCATAATAGAATAGCGGCGTCAGTTTTCAAGTGTGATTTGATTGTTTAGCGGTGTTTTTAAATAAACTGACTGACTAAAAGTCTGAATAATTTTACGGACTTTTAATGATTCAAGGCACAAATTTAAATAAAAGGGGTAGATTCACATAATAAGTGCCAGATCGTTAATCTGGAAGTAAACATGTTCGTATCCCTTTAAATAGTCATGGCAGGGCAGTTAAATGTAGAATAACCGGAGGATAACATTGTTGGTGAATACATTAAACATGGCAGGGAATAAACCGTTTTTAGAATGGCGCTTTCATCAGGCGGTTTATCCTGCCAGATCTGATGCAAATGCAGCCGTCCATAATCATGCAATTCATTGCACAGCAGTTTCTATTTTAAATAAATCAATCCCAGCTATTTATTACATGATCGCAGCAGCGGGAGGGGATTCAATTCCCTGTGGTCAATCCCAGCGCAGCCAGACAATTGAATAATCTGAGTGGCTTACCAACCCCGGAGGAGAGATTTCAGCGAATTGTGATCGCAGTTTGGTCGTTTCTCGCTGTATTATAATACCTCTTCAACAATGGTTGCACCATCATGGAAGCCATTGGGAGGAATTGAATAAGGACCCTCCTGTTATCCAGGTAGGGAACGTCTATACCGTCGAATAAAGACAAGAGAATGATCATGCGTAAAGTCACTTTAACACTGGTTACCGCTGTTTTTGCTTTTGGCCTGAATGGATTTTCGCAAGCAAAAATATTGATGCCTGCTCAGGTTAATCAAGGTGTCACGGTTGTTGAATTAGCTCAACAGCAGGCAGTGAATTGGGTTTCTATCGAGCAAATCGAGAAAAGCCTGTCAGGTCAGCCACCTATGGCTGTTGGTTTTGATATTGATGATACTGTTATGTTTTCAAGTCCAGGTTTCTATCGCGGTAAGTTAGCGTTTTCCCCAAACGATTTTAGTTATCTGAAAAATCCTAAGTTCTGGGAAAAAATGAATAACGGTTGGGATCAGTTCAGTATTCCCAAGAAGGTGGGGATTAAGTTGGTGGCAATGCACTTGAAACGCGGTGATAACATCTATTTCATTACTGGTCGCAGTAAAACCACGACTGAAAATGTTACGCATTACTTGCAGGAAGGTCTGAATATTCCCGCAGATAAAATGAATCCGGTTATTTTTGCCGGAGATGAACCTGGTCAGAATAATAAAGTCAGTTGGATGAAAGAAAATAAATTGAAAATTTATTACGGTGATTCAGATGCAGATATTGCTGCCGCCCATGAGTTGAATATTCGGGGTGTCCGTATCCTGCGTGCTGCAAATTCTACTTATCAACCATTGCCTAAAGCAGGCCGATTTGGTGAGGAAGTCATTGTTAATTCACAGTTTTAATGCCATGTTAATTATGTTGGTTGAGCTAGGAACAAGGCTTAAATTTCTTGAAAAAGACGTTTCGGCGTCTTTTGGTACTTTTTTATTTGGTTTTCTTGCGGTTGCTGATTATATTTCCTGTGTGGACAAATAATTTATAAAGTAATTAACTTATTATTTTCCTTAGATTAGATTCTGGATCTGCCATAGTTAGAATTAATTTATGAGAATGTTCTGAGGGTGGGTATGCTGATTATGGTAAAAAGAGCGATAAAGCCGCTGTGCATTTTGGTTATTTACAGTACATTAATGGTGGCTGGCTATGCTTTAGCCCATCAGCAGAATAGGCTGATGGAAAGTGATATGCAGGATCTGTCAAAAATGCAGACTGAAAAGGTGTCTGAGACAGCAATATTTAAACAAGTACACATTCAAACTTCTGCGGTTGCACAAGAAGAGAATCGCAGAGTGCTTCGAAGCTGGTTACCGGAGCAAGTTAAGCCCATTTTCTTTGACCGATTGGTTAGTCTGTATTCATCTAACCAGATGCAACCTTTATGGCAGGACAAAACGGCTATTCAGCGTTTTGAACAACAACTTTTAGAACTGGCATTGGCGGGGTTTCAGCCGCAATTCGGCCAATGGCTGATTGAACTCAATGATCCTCAATTGAGCGATAGGGGGCGTGATCTCATTTTATCTGATGCTATGTTAGGTTATTTGCAATTTGTCTCCGATGTCAGTCATCAGGGTGAAAACTGGCTCTATCGCACGACACCATACAAAATTGTTTTACCTTCACCTGCAATCATAGACCGGTGGCAGCAAGCGATTACAGATCGCAATGTGGCCGCTTATGTTGCAGCATGGATGCCACAGCACTCTCAATATGAAAATATGCATAAGGAGATGATGAAACTATTGGCTGAAAGTAAATCGTGGCCACAGGTTTCTGGCAAAGGTGCATTAAAACCGGGGCAGAGTAGCCCGGATATCACTGCTTTAAGAGAAATACTTATCCGTACCGGCATGCTGAAGAATGCGACAACTCAATCAGGTAATATCTATGACGCTGAATTGGTAGCCGCAGTAAAAAATTTCCAGCAGTGGCAGGGATTGGCACCCGATGGCGTGATGGGTAAACGCACCAGAGATTGGCTGAATACGTCACCTCAAACCAGAGCTGGGTTAATGGCGCTTAATATCCAGCGTTTGCGGATTGTCCCAGGGCATGTTTCCACTGGAATTATGGTCAATATTCCTGATTATTCGTTGCATTATTATCTTAATGATCAGGAAGTGTTGAACTCGAAAGTGATCGTTGGTCGTCCAAGCCGTAAAACGCCAATGATGAGTAATGTGCTGAATAATGTCGTGATTAATCCTCCCTGGAGTGTGCCAACCAGCCTGACAAGAAAAGATATTGCGCCGCGGGCGGTTAATGATCCCGGATATTTCCAGCGCCGGGGGTACGTTATTTTTTCAAACTGGCGTGCTGATGCCAGTGTGATTGATCCTTACACTATTGATTGGAATGTGATTACACCGGCTAATTTTCCTTATCGGGTATGGCAGGCTCCGGGGCCAGCTAACTCATTAGGCCGCTATAAGTTTAATATGCCAAATTCTGATGCCATTTATTTGCACGATACGCCGAATCATAGCCTGTTTAGCAAAGATATCAGGGCGATCAGTTCTGGTTGTGTCAGGGTTAATAAGGCGTCAGAATTGGCAAGTATGTTACTGGGAGATGCTGGCTGGACTCAAAGCAAGGTAGATAGTGCTTTGAAACAGGGCAATACCGCTTATGTCAAGATCCCACAGCGTGTTCCTGTTTATTTGTATTATTTGACTGCTTGGGTAGATGAGCAGGGTGTGCCTCAGTATCGCACTGATATTTATGGCTATGATAACAGTGTGCGACAGGGTTCCCCGTTTTTGTCAAAGTTGTTGCATTTACAAAACTAAATGCAACTAATTTTCATTATGCGTTGTCACAGAGACCAGTTGCCTGATGGCCTATTTTTTCATAATCTGGGTAGATGTTTCTTCATGGATATAATCGATCATAATCGCCGCAAGTGGCTGGGTGTGGGGGCTGCTGCGTTAGGCTTGAGTTTGTTACCGGGGCATGTTTTTGCGACGTTGACCACTCCCCGCCCCCGGATCTTACGTTTTGACAATTTACATACGGGCGAAACGATTAAAGCCGAATTTTTCGATGGCCATCGTTACAATAATGATGAGCTGGCTCGCCTGAATCATCTGTTTCGGGATTACCGGCAAAATAAAGTCAAAACTATTGATCCTCAGTTATTTGATCAGATTTATTTGCTGCAAATGATGATGGGCATAAATAAGCCTGTACAACTTATTTCTGGTTACCGCTCACTGGTGACCAACAATCAGTTGCGCAAGAAAAGTAAAGGCGTGGCTAAACAGAGTTACCATACTCGCGGGCGGGCGATGGATTTCCATATTGAAGGTGTTGATCTTAGGCATATTTGTAAAGCTGCTCTGAAAATGAAAGCGGGTGGTGTGGGGTACTATCCACACAGTAATTTTGTTCATATTGATACAGGTCCCGTCAGGACGTGGTAATCTGGTGAGTAACTATTTTGTTTTGACTATGGAGTAAATGAAATAATGAAATACCAAATTATTCCTGTGACTGCTTTTATGCAAAATTGTACCCTTATTTGGAATGATGAGAGTAAGGAAGCGGCAATTGTTGATCCGGGCGGTGAAGCGGCAAAGTTGATTACTGAGATCGAAAGCCGTGGCCTGAAATTGACCCAGATTTTATTGACTCATGGTCATTTTGACCATGTTGGTGCAACAGCCGAAGTCGCTGAACATTTTAATGTTCCGGTTTACGGACCACAGCAGGAAGATGCTTTTTGGATCGAAGGCTTGCAGGCTCAGAGCCGGATGTTTGGCATTGAGGAATGTGCATCATTTGAACCTGACCGCTGGCTGAATGAAGGTGATGAGTTACATGTTGGCGGGGTCGGTTTGTCTGTATTGCACTGTCCGGGCCATACACCCGGGCATGTCGTATTTGTGAATCATGCAGATAAATTGATTTATATGGGGGATGTACTGTTTAAAGGGGGGGTTGGACGCAGCGACTTTCCACGTGGTAATCACCAGCAGTTAATTAATTCAATTAAAGATAAACTTCTGCCACTTGGTGATGATTATAAATTTATTCCAGGGCACGGGCCAATGTCTACGCTGGGTTATGAACGGCAGACTAATCCATTTTTACAGGATGAAGTACCAAGTTGGTGATGTGGAATTGAATAAGAGTCGGTTTGGGTTTTGGAGGATAGTTGTCCGATTGGCAACGATATCAGACGATAAAAGCCGCTGAAATTGAGCGGCTTTTTCATAGTCAGGTGAATGTTGATTCAGAGTACCGTAACAATGGCTTCACACAGTGGAGCCATATTTTCCAGTGTCAGGCCAGCGACGTTAATACGACCGGAACTGACGGCGTATATACCAAATTCTGTACGCAGGCGTTCAACTTGCTCTTTTGTCAGTCCACTGAATGAAAACATACCATTCTGGTTGATAATGAAGCTAAAATCTTGTTTTGTACCTTTTTCTTGTAAGGTGTTCACAAACAGTTGGCGCATACGTTGAATACGTTCGCGCATGGTGGTCAGCTCTTGTTCCCAGGCGGCTTTTAGTTCTTCATTTGACAAAATAGTAGCGACAACCGATGCACCATGAGAGGGTGGGTTGGAATAGTTAGCACGGATAATGGCTTTAGCCTGGCTGAACGCTTTTTCTGCTGTATCGCTGTCACCGGCAACGATAGTACAGGCTCCCACACGTTCATTGTACAAGCCAAAATTTTTGGAATAAGAGCTGGCAACAATCAGTTCATTATGATTTTTCGCAAAAATACGCAGGCCTTCTGCGTCTTCGTTCAGACCTTTGGCAAATCCTTGGTAAGCGAAATCAAAAATGGGCAGCCAGCCTTTTTCCGCCGACATTTCTGCCAGTTTGGCCCACTGGGCTGGGGTTGGATCGATACCCGTCGGGTTGTGGCAGCAGCCGTGGAACAGAACAACATCACCCGCCTGAGCGTCAGACAGGCTTGCCAGCATGTCTTCGAAATTTAGGGCGTGTTTTTCAGCGTCGTAGTATTTATATTCGCGAATGTCCAGACCCGCGGCAGAAAAAACATTTTTATGATTCGGCCAGGTTGGATTGCTAATCCAGACTTGTTTAGCGTTAGTCTGTTTGGCAATAAAATCCGCAGCAATACGCAAAGCACCTGTACCACCTGGGCTTTGCACTGTACGGGCGCGTTTGTCTGTTACCACCGGGTGATCTTTACCAAATAGCAATTCTTGCGTCACAATGCCAAATTCGGCTAAGCCGCTAATCGGCAGGTAATTCTTTGTTGCTTCGTTTTCCAGCAGATATTGTTCTGCTTTCTTGACACTGGGCAGAACCGGGGTTTTTCCTGTTTCATCTTTATAGACACCGATGCCAAGGTTGATTTTATTTGTACGAGGATCAGAACGGAAAGTATCGGCCAAGCCAAGAATGGGGTCGGCAGGCGCTGCTGTGATTTTCTCAAACATGTTTGTGATTCCAAAGCTCAGGGTTAAGCCTAAAAGGGTAGTCAGGTTAACGCCGCAGAAACAGTTTGCCAACTGTTTGTAGCAAAAAGAATAAAATCTTGTGAGGCAGTTTGCGGAGTGAGAAAAAGTTTAGATAACAGCAAGAAAAGATAGAATAAAAAAGCAGCGCTTGAGCGCTGCTTTCGTTTAAAGATGGTTAACTTATTCAGCTAAACATATTTATCAATGGTCATTAGAACTGGTAGACCATACCGACACCAACAACGTTGTCAGTGCTGATGCCCATTGCTCTGGTGAATTCGTTTTCATCCAGCAGGTTGATTTTGTAATCAATATAGGTAGTCATGTTTTTGTTGAGGCTGTAGAAAGTACCAACAGAGACATATTTAACTAGATCGTGGTTGCCAGATTCTTTCTCTTCCCCTTTAATGTCACCGAACAGGCTTTTACCTTTAGACTGTACGTATGCCAGAGATGGACGCAGGCCGAAATCAAACTGATACTGAGCCGTTAATTCGATGTTCTGGGTTTTGTTGGCGATATTTTCCCAGTTTTCACTATCAACTTTTCCACCGAAGCGAGTCATATTACGGGTTTCACCGTACATTGCCGCCAGGTAGATGTTGTTGGCATCGTATTTAGCACCGATGTTCCACGCTTCAGCGCGGTCACCTAGAGCAGCAGAACCAGCAGGTCCTTCTTTCGGGTCATAGCTAAAAGTGGTTTTTTGTGCAGAAGTACGGGCAGAGTTAGAGTATGCGCCACCGACGCTGATACCGTAACCTGCGTCATAAATCGCAGCGAAACCGTAACCATCACCGTTGTCTTTACGGTTGCCACGATTATTTGAGGTGTTGTCACTGTTCTCACCCTGATATTGCAGGGCAAAGCTCAGACCATCAACCAGACCGAAGAAATCGCTATTACGGTAAGTTAGCAGACCTGTAGAACGACCAGTCATGAAGTTGTCAGTTTGAGCCATAGAGTCACCACCAAATACTGGCAACACGTCGGTCCAAGAGTTGACATCATAAACAACACCGTAGTTACGACCATAGTTCAGTGAACCGTAGTCGGAAAATTTTAGGCCCGCGAAAGCCAGACGCGTTTTGGTTTCTTCATCAACGGCTTCTGCACGGTTACCTTTGATATTGTATTCCCAACGACCAAAACCGGTCAGTTGGTCATTGACTTGAGTTTCACCTTTGAAACCCAGACGGGCAAAAGAGTTATCACCATCTTCGCCGCTGTTGTTGTTAGCGAATTGGTGACGTACTTCAACTTTACCGTACAGGTCCAGTTTGTTACCGTCTTTATTATAAATTTCAGCTGCATTTGCTGCGCCAGCAGCCAACAGAGCTGGAATTATCACTGCAAGAACATTGCACTTCGTCATTATTATTACCCTCATTGGTGTTATATCGGACACCCGCCACTGCCAAAAATAATTCTTTAAAAATCTACGGAACTATTTGTGAGAGTTTAGTGTCGTCTGTTTCTCTGTCAAGTGTTTCATTGGTTGTTATTTTTATCCACTCACAAAGTGCTACAAAAAAGAAAATTTAGTAAGAATTTGCAACAAAGTGTTTCAAAATGTAAATGAGGGGTTGTTTTTTGAACTCTGGTCTGTCCAGTCGGTCAGAGAAGTGGAAATGAATCGCTGTCTGTGAAGAAGAAAAATTATCTGTTTAGCTTAGTGAAAAGAGTAAAATACGGTGTTTGTTTTATCATCAGATTTTTTTATAGGTAACTTGTTGATGTTCTTGTCTGTATGCCATGTACTATTTTTCAACAGATGAGATGACTGATGATTATTTTTCTTGAAAAAAAGAATAGCGCTCGCTTAAGTGAGCGCTATCACATATTAATTGGGTTTTCTGTATTTATTTCAGTTGAATTTAGAACTGATATACCAGACCTACGCCAACCGCGTTATTGGTGTTAACGTCGAAATATTGGGTAAATATGTTGTCTTTTACCAAATTGATTTTGTAATCAATATAGGCAGACAAATTTTTGTTGAAGTTATAATAAGAACCAATGGCGATATATTTTACCCAGTCCTGTTTGGAGAAAAAATTTGTCCCTTTGGATTGAACATATGCCAGAGATGGACGCAGGCCAGAATCGAACTGATATTGAGCCGTTAATTCGAGATTCTGGGTTTTTGCCGAGACAACATCTTGGTAACCGAAGGATGTCATATTGTGGGTTTCACCGTACATCGCTGCCAGATATACGTTGTTTGCATCGTATTTAGCACCAATGTTCCAGGCTTCTGCTCTTTCACCGCGAGCGACAGAGGTAACGAGTCTTTCATGTATTATTGGGCGGTCAGCGTTAGAGTAGGCACCCCCCACGCTGATACCGTACCCAACATCATAAGTTGCGGAGATGCCAAAACCATCACCATTACTGCCACCATTAGGTTTGATGATGTCGCCTCGCTTACGCAGTGAATTACGACCATTTTTGTTGTCGTCGTCATTCTTACCCTGGTATTGCAGGGCAAAGTTTAGGCCATCAACCAGGCCGAAGAAATCCGTGTTACGGTAAGTCAGGACTCCTGTGGCACGATTCGTCATGTAGGTGTCAGCCTGAGACATGGAATCAGCACCAAATACTGGTAGTACGTCGGTCCAGACGTTGATGTCATAGAGAACGCCATAGTTACGACCGTAGTCCACAGAACCGTATTGAGCGAATTTTAGGCCAGCGAAACCCAGGCGGGTTTTGTTGCCTTTGGCACCGTCTAATTCAGCGTTGTTAGCCTGAATCTCGTACTCCCAGCGTCCATAACCCGTCAGTTGGCTATTGATTTGAGTTTCACCTCTGAAACCCAGACGCATGTAGCTTGCATCACCATCCTCACTATAGGTAGGGTCTGTATCTGATTGTTGGGTAATTTTTGCGAATTGATGACGTGCATCAACTTTGCCATACAGATCGAGTTTGTTACCGTCTTTGTTATAAATTTCAGCGGCGTTTGTTGCCCCAGCGGCTAATAATGCTGGGATGACCACTGCAAAAATACTACCTTTCATTAATTGTTACCTTACATTGCTTCATTAAATACCATCATTGGTGTTACCCGGACTTTTGTTACTGTCAGAAATAATTCCTTTAAGAAAATCTTTGAAACTATTTATGAGATCACCGTGTTGTCCGTGTCGGCGCACAGTCTTTCATTGGTAGTGAGCTCGATCCACCATTAAATTGATACAAAGTGACGATTTTTGTAACAAAGTGAAAATAATATGTGTGAAAATGTAAATACGAGCAGATTTTTGATCGAAAATTGGATTAAAGAAATAAAAAAGCCAGCTTTCGCTGGCTTTATATACATCATAATTTTTTAATATTTACTTTATGGAATTATCAAAAATTGGCGCTTCTTGGAGTGCGAGGGAATGGGATAACATCACGCACATTTGTGACGCCTGTTACATAAGCGACCAAACGCTCGAAGCCTAATCCGAATCCGGAATGAGGAACAGTGCCATAGCGACGCAGGTCACGGTACCACCAGTAGTCTTCTTTATTCAGCCCCATTTCTGCCATACGCTTATCCAGCCTATCCAGACGCTCTTCACGTTGTGAACCGCCGATAATTTCACCAATGCCCGGTGCGAGAACATCCATTGCCGCAACGGTTTTACCGTCGTCGTTCATTCGCATATAGAAAGCTTTAATGTCTTTTGGATAGTTTTTCACTACCACTGGAGCCTGAAAGTGTTTTTCTGCCAGATAACGCTCATGTTCTGATGAGAGATCAACACCCCAGAATACCGGGTTTTCAAATTTTTGGCCGCAATTTTGCAGGATTTCAACGGCGTCGGTGTAATCAATTTGAGCAAAGTCAGAATCGATAAATTTCTCCAAACGGGTGATAACGTCTTTATCCACACGTTCAGCAAAGAATTGCAGATCATCAGCGCGTTCTTCTAATGCGGCTTTGAAAACATATTTCAGCATATTTTCAGCCAGTGCGGCGGCATCGTTGAGGTTAGCGAAGGCAATTTCTGGCTCAAGCATCCAGAATTCTGCCAGATGGCGGCTGGTATTAGAGTTTTCAGCGCGGAAAGTCGGGCCGAATGTGTAAACTTTGCTTAATGCACAGGCATAGGCTTCGCCGTTCAACTGGCCGGATACGGTCAGGAAAGCTTCGCGGCCGAAGAAATCTTGGTTGAAATCCACTGCACCTTTATCAGTTAAAGGCAGGTTTTGCAGATCCAGCGTGGAGACACGGAACATTTCACCGGCACCTTCTGTATCCGCCGCCGTGATCAGCGGGGTTGAAACCCAGAAGTAGCCATTTTCATGGAAGAAACGGTGCAGAGCTTGCGCAAGGGTATGACGCATACGGGCAACCGCGCCAATCAGGTTGGTGCGTGGCCGTAAGTGAGCCACTTCGCGCAGGTATTCAATGCTGTGGCGTTTGGCAGCCATCGGATAGGTATCAGGATCTTCAACCATACCGATCACGACAACTTTCGTCGCTTGCAGTTCAAAACTCTGTCCCTGACCTAGGGAAGCGACAACTGTCCCTGTGACTTCGACAGAACAGCCGGTGGTTAAAGACAGAATGTCGTTCTGATAATTGGGCAAATTATTATTAACGACGGCCTGTAATGGATTAAAGCAGGAACCGTCATAGACGGCGAGGAAAGAGATACCAGCTTTAGAATCTCTCCTTGTACGGATCCAGCCGCGAACGGTGATTTCACTATCAACCGCAACCCGGCCTTGCAGTACGTCGACTACAGGCGCTACGCTCATAAATTTCTCTCTTCTTTTATCAATTCAAGTTAGTGAAAATGAATACCCCTACACAAGGGGCAACTTGTTCTATGTTACTTGCCATATTTCAGGAAACAAGTGGAAATCACTAATTTGAATGGTGAATAAGAGGGAAACCGGTTTTTCCAGATGTGCCGCTGCTTTATTTGCCAGCGGCACAGTTGCGTTTTATAAAAAGGGTGTCAACAAGCTTGCTTGACGGGTATATCAAAAGCGGCACGTAGCTTGTTAACAAACTCATTATCCTCACAGATAGTTTTGCCAGGGCTGTCTGACAGTTTTGCTACCGGTTTGCCATTACATTCGACAAGTTTGATAACGATGTTCAGTGGCTTAACGCCTGGAATGTTGCAGGTCAGCCGTGTGCCGATCCCGAAAATCAGGTTTATTCTGTTGTGGAAATGGCGATAAAGTGCCAGTGCTTTCTGGAAATCCAGGCTGTCAGAGAACACCAGGGTTTTTGTCATCGGATCGATGCCCAGCTTTTGATAATGGGCGATCGCTTTTTCACCCCATTCAACGGGATCACCTGAATCATGGCGTAAGCCCTGGTATCTGTTGGCAAACTGAGCATCAAAGTCTCGCAGGAAAGCATCCATTGTGATGCAGTCAGTCAGGGCGATACCTAATTGGTTGGGATATTCATTTAACCAACTGTGTAATGCCTCCCGTTGACTGTTTGCCAGTTCCGGGCTGATTTGCTGGTGGGCCTGAAACCACTCATGCGCCTGTGTACCAACAGGGGAGATCCCAAGCTGTTGTGCAAGTTGATAGTTGCTGGTGCCAATCAGGTAAGGGAAATTCTGTTGCAATTCATTGACAATGGCATGTTGAACACCGTGTGAGAAACGGCGGCGTGTGCCGAAATCCATCAGTTTGAAACGGGAGAGATCGATTCCTTCATTTTCCGCGTCTTGATAGAACAATTTAATTAATTTGCGAAGCTGGTTGACTGCATTTTCAGCTGCGTTATCCGGCGAGTGATGGCGGTGAACCAGCTCACTGAGCAGGGCCAATAATGGTACTTCCCACATAATCACTTCATGCCATAATCCTGAAATACGGATAGCTAACTGACCACTACCGGTTACAGAAATATTGACTTGCTGTGGATTAAAACGAAAGGTTTTGAACCAATTTAGATAATCCGCCTTGAAAAAAGGCAGGCTGGAAAGGTAATTAAACTCAGCATCGGTTAATGCCAAATCCGCCATCATATTAACCTGATGGTGTAATTCTTTGGCATATTCACCCAGCAGTTCATCACTGCGGCAGCGAAACTCTGCAACGACAGGTATGTGGCTGTAACGGTGGTACACGGCTTGTTGCATATGAAGTTTATAAGCGTCAGTATCAAGCAGTGATTTAATAATCGGGGTAGCGTCTAGGGTCATAGCGCGTTATGCATCCTCACGGAGCCTATTCGTGTCAGCTAAATCGATAAAGTTGGAAGAGTATACCGGGATTATTTTGTTATTGAAGTCACATAACATCATATCGTTCACCAGAAAATCGAAATTAAAAAGGTCTTTGGTTAAATGTTATCATGTTATTTGATCATTAAGTGATAACAAGCACCAAATAGTAAACATATTCTTTACATAACATCATACTCGTTCTTAATGCATGTTTAATGCCAGAAGGTGCGTTATTTCAATCTTGAACTTTAACCTCTTTCTGTGGCAGCGTAAGATTTGGGATTGAATGAATTCCATAAGTATGAAACGACAAAAAGGTTTCTTATGACACAACAGCGACAAGCTAAATACCGCCGGGATTATCGCGCTCCGGACTATACGATTTCTGATATTGAACTTGATTTTAATCTTGATGCTGATAGCACAGAAGTCACCGCCATTAGCCAGATAAAACGTCTGAGTCATGAAATAACGCCATTGGTGCTGAATGGTGAAGACTTGACGCTGAAAAGCCTTCATGTGGATGGTCAACCGTGGGAACATTACCGTGAGCAGGGTGAAACTCTGGTCATTGAGCAGTTGCCGGCCCAGTTCACTTTGAAAATTGTTAATGAGATCCACCCAACGAAAAACACCGCTCTGGAAGGTTTGTATGTCTCTGGCGACGCACTTTGTACCCAGTGTGAAGCAGAGGGTTTCCGTCATATTACCTACTATCTTGATCGCCCTGATGTACTGGCTCGTTTTACAACCCGTATTACAGCTGATAAAGCCAAATATCCGTATCTGCTTTCAAATGGTAACCGGGTTGAACAGGGGGAAACGGATGATGGGCGTCATTGGGTGAAATGGCAGGATCCATTCCCAAAACCAAGTTATCTGTTCGCTCTGGTTGCGGGTGATTTCGATGTTTTGCGCGATACTTTTATCACCCGTAGTGGCCGTGAAGTTGCACTGGAGTTGTTTGTTGACCGTGGTAATCTCGACCGGGCTGATTGGGCAATGACGTCCCTGAAAAATGCCATGAGATGGGATGAAACCCGTTTTGGTCTTGAGTATGACCTGGATATTTATATGATTGTCGCGGTGGATTTCTTCAATATGGGTGCAATGGAGAATAAGGGCCTGAATGTTTTTAACTCCAAATATGTGCTGGCAAAATCTGAAACGGCGACGGATAAAGATTATCTTGGTATAGAAGCCGTGATTGGTCATGAATATTTCCATAACTGGACCGGTAACCGTATCACTTGTCGCGATTGGTTTCAGCTGAGTCTGAAAGAGGGGTTGACGGTATTCCGTGATCAGGAGTTTAGCTCTGATCTTGGTTCTCGTTCTGTTAATCGTATCAATAACGTGCGCGTTATGCGTGCGGCACAGTTTGCCGAAGATGCCAGCCCAATGGCACATCCAATTCGCCCTGATAAAGTGATTGAGATGAATAACTTCTATACAGTAACTGTGTATGAGAAGGGCGCGGAAGTTATCCGTATGATGCATACCCTGCTGGGTGAAGAGCAATTCCAGGCAGGGATGCAGCTTTATGTTCATCGTCATGATGGCAGTGCTGCAACATGTGATGATTTTGTTCAGGCAATGGAAGATGCATCAAATGTCGATCTGTCTCTTTTCCGTCGCTGGTATAGCCAGTCTGGTACACCGGTGCTGACCGTTCGTGATGAATATAATGCGGAAAAACGGCAGTATAAGTTGCATGTCAGCCAGATGACCCCTCCTACCGCTGATCAAAAAGAGAAACAACCTCTGCATATTCCACTGGATATTGAGCTCTATGACAGCAAAGGCCATGTGATCCCACTGCGTTATGATGGTCAGCCAGTTCACCATGTGCTGAATGTCACCAATGCAGAACAGACGTTTGTATTTGATGATGTGCCGTCATTGCCGGTTCCTTCTTTATTACGGGAATTCTCGGTGCCAGTGAAACTGGATTATCCATTCAGCGATCAGCAATTGGCATTTTTGATGAAACATGCCCGTAATGCGTTTTCCCGCTGGGATGCGGCTCAGTCGCTGATGGCAAACCATATCAAACGGAATGTTATCCGTTACCAGCAGAAGCAACCGATCGAACTGCCAATGCATGTGGTCGATGCTTTCCGCGCGGTGTTGCTGGAGAGTGATATTGACCCGGCTCTGGCTGCTCATATTCTGACTTTGCCGTCAGAAGGTGAGATGGCGGAATTATTTGCGATAATCGATCCAAAGGCGATTCATGAAGTTCTGCATACAATCACCCGTACTTTGGTGCAGGAAATGGCGGATGAGTTTGCTGTGGTTTATAACGCTATCAATATAGGTGCATACCGCGTCGATCATCAGGATATTGCCAAACGTTCTCTACGTAATATCTGTTTATATTATCTGGCCTTTGGCTCTCAAGAGCAGGCCGATAAACTGATATCAAATCAATATCATCAGTCTGACAATATGACTGATGTATTGGCGGCGTTATTTAGCGCGGTGATAGCGGAGCTGCCTTGCTGTGATCAATTGATGGCAGAATTTGATGAACGGTGGCATCAGGATGGCTTGGTTATGGATAAATGGTTTAGTTTACAAGCAAGTAGTCCGGCGGCAGATGTTCTCGCTAATGTGCGTAATCTATTGAATCATCGTTCATTTAGCATGAGTAACCCAAACAGAGTGCGTGCTTTGATTGGTGCATTTGTTAACAACCCGATTGCATTCCATGCTGAAGATGGCAGTGGTTATCAGTTCCTGTTGGAAATGTTGGCTGATCTTAACAGCCGTAACCCACAGATTGCTTCCCGTTTGATTGAACCATTGATTCGTCTGAAACGTTATGACGAAAAACGCCAAAGTATGATGTGTAACGTATTGAATCAATTGAAAGGGCTGGAAAATCTGTCTGGTGATCTGTTTGAAAAAATCACTAAGGCGTTAGAAAGCTGATAACTATTTATCGGGCTAATGGTTATTTAGCCCGATATTCTTTTTGCCCTATTTTCTTGGATAATAAATTTCTGCTTGCCATCCGTTTACTTTCGGATCAGATCTTATTAAGATGCCCGGCGCTTAATTTACGGCAGTCACTCCCTGTTATCTTGATCTCAGGAGATCGCATGTATTACTCTCTCATCAGGAAGGCGTTATTCCAGCTTGATCCGGAACGGGCACACGAGTTAACCTTCCGCCAGCTCAAGCGTATTACTGGTAGTCCTTTCGAATTTCTTATCCATCAGTCAGTTGCTACAAAACCCGTTACTTGTATGGGACTGTCATTTAAGAATCCCCTTGGTTTGGCCGCAGGTCTTGATAAAGATGGCGATTGTATTGATGCATTTAGTGCAATGGGATTTGGTTTTATTGAAATTGGTACTGTAACCCCACGAGCCCAGGCAGGAAACGATAAACCCAGATTATTCCGTATTGTTGAAGCTGAAGGGCTCATTAACCGTATGGGTTTCAATAACCTTGGTGTTGATAATCTGGTGGAAAATGTCAAAAAGACAAAATATGGTGGGGTTATTGGGATCAATATTGGGAAAAATAAAGATACGCCGGTAGAGCATGGGAAAGATGATTATTTAATCTGCATGGATAAAATTTATCCTCATGCCGGCTATATTGCGATTAATATTTCTTCACCAAATACGCCAGGTTTAAGGACATTGCAATATGGTGAAGCGCTGGATGATTTATTGTCTGCGATTAAAGATAAGCAGGGTGAGCTTCAGCAAAAATATCAAAAATATGTTCCTGTTGCGGTAAAAATCGCACCAGATCTTTCTGAAGAAGAGTTGGTCCAAATTGCAGATAGTTTAATTCGTCATAATATCGATGGTGCTATTGCGACTAATACAACATTAGACAGGAAATTAGTTGAGGGGCTTAACTATTGCCAACACGCTGGTGGGTTAAGTGGCCGGCCGGTTCAGTTACGCAGTACAGAAGTTATTCGCCGGCTCTCTCAAGAATTAAGAGGTGAAATTCCTATTATCGGTGTTGGGGGAATAGATTCACTGACCGCAGCCAGAGAAAAAATAGCCGCAGGGGCTTCTTTAATACAGATTTTCTCCGGATTTATCTATCATGGTCCAAAATTAGTCAAAGATATCGTCAATCATATCTAAATTTTCCTGTTAATTTATCATTGGGGGTTTATTTTTGCCCCCAACTCGTCTATATTCGCTCTGATCGTCTAAATTTATATCAGTCCTTCATATATCTAACTATATGGCAAGGCTTATTTCACTGAATAGCGGACAAGTTATTTACAATCTGTTTAGTGCATCTATTTAGCGATGTTAGTTTTTTTGCATAATAAGGATAACCCATGAAACTTAAACCTGATGATCAATGGCGCTGGTATTTTGATACTGACCATGACCGTGTCATGCTCGATCTGTCTAAGGGTATGGTTTTTCGTTCCTGTTTTCCTGCAAAGATGCTGACGCCTTATGCCATGGGAGAGACTTCATTTTCTGTAGAAGATGCAGCGCTTTATTATTGTTTTGAAGAACAGACACGTCGGATTAATATTTCAGATGAATTCAGGGCTGAATTAATTCTTAATGCGTTAGTTGCTTTTCGCTTTATAAAGCCGCAAATGCCAAGAAGCTGGTATTTTTCCCGGTTTGCCATGATAGAAAAACCTGTACAAGGAGAATTAATTCAGGTACGGCTTCAGGATTGTGGAACAGAGGCTATATTTCTGGTCGCGGAAGCTGGAGATAGTGCGAGTCTTTGTTTGCTGGCGCAACCGAAATTAACGTTATCTGATCGCGTAATGAGCTTTTGCGATCCAATCAAAATTATGAATGATCGGTTGATGCCATTTGTGGAACCTGTTTGTATGCCAATTTATGGCGCTGCGGTTTGATTTGGGTTTAAGATCTATTTGCTCTGTGATTTCCGGAAGTAAAACCACTTTTTGGAATACAACTACAAGCCAGAATATAATTATCGTTGTTAATTGAGAAAATGGTTCTGTATCATCTGAGGAAATTTTATCGCATTCACATCTTCCCATCTGATATCTTTCCATTGATTATGAGTAAGTCACTTTTTTCTTGTCTTCTAAAATCACCTGTTGACTATTATCACAGAAACTTGCCTATTATATGTAATCGCTAGAGTTCACTCATTTGAAGCAGGAGTGAGAAAATATATAAGAAGCGTTTTGGTAATATCCTCCCCTTTGGATAACATTAGTTTCGAGATGGGGAGGAGAGATAATGAAGTTAATTAGCACGGTTTTCGAAGATTAATTGTTCTGCGTGATGGGATATTGCTGCTAATGCGTCGTGACTGGCGTAATCTTTTTGGACGATTTGCGCGCGTTGTTTAAACAAGTTTGTACGCAGCATATTTTCCACTGTTTGCTTAAGCTGAGATTCAGCCGGTTGTGCTGTATCCAGATTAATACCACATCCAGCCCATACGACGCGAAACGCTGTTTCCTGCTTGCCTTCTCCTGTATCGGCAATGAGCACTGGTGTACCGTGGTTGAGGGCGTAATTAATCGTTCCGTAACCCCCGTTGGATATTAGCAATGAAGCTTTTGGTAGCCAGTGCTCAAATGAGATAAATTCTTCGATACGTGCGTTGTCAGGTATGTTCTCTTGCCGTATTTTTGCCGATCTGCCACCGGTGGTTGCTAATACACGTACCGGCAATGTAGCCAGTGCACGCAATGTGGGGAAAATTAACTGGTTTAGATCGGTATTAGACATGGTGCCTTGAGTGACTATAATCAATGGTCGTGGATCATCTTCTTCCCATAATTGAGGTGCTGCTGCTGTCGGTGCGGGGTTGGGGAGTGGGCCAATAAAATGGACTGTATCAGGCAATCCTTCTCGTGGGTATTCAAATGCCAGAGTTGAAAGTTGTAAAAAGCGATCAGAACCCAAAATAACTTCATCGTTGAAAAATCGGGTTAACGTAGCGCATCCTGACTGAGCTAATGCGTCATTGAAGCTATCCTGTACTTCGGTTATTAGTTGTCGGGTTTCCTCATCCACGAGTTGTTCATGTGTCAATTCTGATGGTAATAATGCGGGTGGGATACGTGGCCCCCAGAAAATTGAGTCTTTTGAAGAGTAAGCCAGAGGCGTTATGCCAATTATGATCACTGGAAGGCGATGAGCTTTTTCTTTTTGCAGCAGTGGCAATATGCCATAAAAGCAGTTCTCGGCGATAAGTAATTCTGCTTGCTGTTCATGGATGATGTGTTGTAGCTGGCGATCGAGGAATGGGATTGGACCACAGAAGAAATCTTTAAACGCTAGTGCCATTTGCAGATTTCCTGGAGGAAGGTGCGCTCGGTCAGGAAAACGTTGCTTTAAGTGGCGGTAATCAAAGTCTATTTGATCATCAAAAGGGATAAATTTTGCGTTTAAATCTTCTACCTGTTGGCGAAATAATGCGCCAGTGAATACAGTTACCTGATGTCCTTGTGTTATCAGTGATTGAGCTACCTTTAACATAGGATAGACATGCCCGGGTGTTGCAACCGCTGCAATGACAATACGTGCCATAACTTGCTCCTTCATACTGTTTTGATTTAATTACGATAACTCCTGACTAAAAGGGGGGATCACTTTATGACTAAGGTCATCAATTCATTGTAGTAATAATAATTCAATATGCAATAATCACTATGATTTATTTTTTTATGAAGTTATGAAGTTATGAAGTTATGAAGTTATGAAGTTATGAAGTTATGAAGTTATGAAGTTATGAAGTTATGAAGTATGCCGATTGCCTCCCCCTTTTAGTCTGTGTTAGCACCAAAATGGAGAGGAAAGAGGAAGGTATCCAGGGCATTAGTTAATGCGGCGTTGTTCAAGAATTAATTGTTCTACGTGACGGGATATTGCTGTTAATGCATCATGTTTTGCGTAATCTTTCTGGACAATTTGTGCACGTTGTTTAAACAAGTCTGTATTCAGCATATTTTCCACGGTTTGTTTAAGTTGAGATGCAGTGGGATGTGCTGTATCCAGGTTCATTCCGCATCCAGCCCATATGACACGAAAAGCGGCTTCTTGTTTGCCTTCTCCTGCATCGGCAATGAGCAACGGCGTACCGTGGCTGAGGGCGTAGTTAATTGTGCCATAACCCCCGTTGGATATTAGCAGTGAAGCTTTCGGTAGCCAGTGCTCAAATGAGATGAATTCTTCGATGCGGGCGTTTTCAGGTATGTTCTCACGCAGTGTTTCTACCGATCTGCCACCGGTGGTCGCCAGTACACGTACAGGTAATTCAGCCAGTGCATGCAATGTGGGGAAAATCAACTGATTTAGATCGGTATTGGAGATAGTACCTTGAGTGACTATAACCAATGGCCGTAGATCCTCTTCTTCCCATAATTGAGGTGATTCTGTTGTCTGTGCAGGGTTGGGGAGTGGGCCAATAAAATGGACTGTATCAGGCAATCCTTCGCGCGCGTATTCAAAAGCCAGGGTTGACAGTTGCAAAAAGCGATCAGAGCCGAAAATGACTTCATCGTTGAAAGATCGGGTTAACGTAGCGCATCCAGACTGAACTAATGCGGCATTAAAGCTCTCCTGCACTTCGGTTATCAGCTGTCGGTTTTCTTCATCCACTAATTGTTCATGTGTCAATTCTGGTGGGAGGACTGCGGGTGGGATACGTGGTCCCCAGAAAATTGAATCTTTCGAAGAGTAAGCCAGAGGCGTTATGCCAATTGTGATCACTGGAATACGATGGGTTTTTTTTTCTTGCAGCAGTGGCAATATGCCGTAAAAGCAGTTCTCGGCTATAAGCAGATCCGCCTGTTGTTCACGGATAATCTGTCGTAGTTGACGGTCGAGGCGTGGGATTGGGGCGGAGAAGAAATTTTTAAATGCCAGTGCCATTTGTACATTTCCTGGTGGAAGTTGCGCACGGTCAGGGAAATGCTGTTCTAAATGACGGTAGTCAAAGTCTATCTGCTCATCAAAAGGGACAAATTGTGCGCTTAAAGCGTCTGTTTGTTGGCGAAATAACGCACCGGTGAATACGGTTACCTGATGCCCTTGCGCTATCAGTGATTGAGCGACTTTTAACATTGGATAGACATGTCCGGGTGTTGCGACAGCTGCAATGACAATACGTGCCATGGCTTGCTCCTTCATACTGTTTTGATTGAGTTATGTTAGCTCCGGTTAGAGTGTAATCATTTTATGACAGTAGTTATAAATTCATTATGGTAATAATTAATTCATTTTAGCAATAATTAACACGCTAGATTTTTTCAGAGAATTATGCGTGTCGTTCGGGACGTTTTATAGAGTCAGCCCGCCCGCTGGCTTATGACACGGCGGTCTGATTTGGGATTAAGATCTATTTTCCGCGGTTACTTTCAAGAATGAGATCATTCTTTGGAATACAACAGCACGCCAGGATATAGCCATCATTTTTAATTGCTGTGGCTTTTAATGGGGAAACCTCTCCCTTTACTAAAGAAATTTTACAGCATCCACACAGGCCCGCTCGACATGAATAGGGGACTCTTATTCCTTGTTGTTCCAGTTGCTCTAAAATGATTTGTTGATTGTTACCTGTAAAAGTTTGCCCGTTATATTCAATAGTGACAGATTGTTCATTTGTTTTTGGCGCATCAATATCTTCAGCTTTTTCTCCGCGACTATATTGACGGGGATCTTTTTTAGCTAATATTGTGACATTGTCCCCCATCCGAATAATACCGCTAGAGCGGGCAATTAAATTCTGACCAAAATCGACATCACCATTTTCTGCTGTACGGAATGATTGTAATGTTGCTAATGGTTCTCCGTTTGGATTTTTAATTCCTTTGTCAATGCTAACGGTTGTCAGAATACAGCGGCTGCATGGTTTGGGTAAATCAAAGATAACATCCCCAATTTGGATTGATTGCCAACTGTCTTCGGCAAATGCTTCTGCACCGGTAATAACGATATTTGGGCGAAATTGTTCTAATCTAATACTGGCTGGGCAACGTTGTTGCAATAAATGAAATGAAGCTTCATTAATAAGTAAAAATGGATAACCATCTGCAAATGATAATGGAATGTCAGGATGTTTTTTTACCCTACGGGTTAATTCATGGCTTAACCAACGCAATTGTACTGGAATGTCGAAAAAACCGCTTAACCACTGATTAACTGTTTCTGGCGCAATGAGAGCGGTGAAATGATTACCCCATACCTCAGTGGGTTGCTGTTCAGCCAGGAAATCACTGTAAAGTACAGAGGCGTTCTCGCCGTTAGGCGAACGCAGATAAAGGCCATTATTTAACATAGCAGGGGTGAATAACAGCATCTGAGGATACTTACGTGCGGTAATAAAAGTTCCGTTTGTCGTAGTGATCATAAAATTGCGGTCAAATATAAGGCCGCTTTCACTGACTAATGCATGGGAAAGTTGCAAACCACGCATAGACTTTACCGGGTGGGTGTACAGGCGAGACAGAGTTATCATCCATTAATCTCCATGAAACATTTTTTACACGCGCAACTTTATGACATGTCACCCGGATTAGCTATAATGCGTCACAATTTTCTTTTTGGTGATATGCAATATGAACTCTTTGTTTGCCAGTACGGCGCGCGGATTAGAAGAGCTTTTAAAGAACGAACTGGAAATGTTGGGTGCGCAATCATGCAAAATTGTGCAAGGCGGAGTTCATTTTCAAGGTGATGACAGAGTGATGTATCAAAGTCTGATATGGAGCAGGCTGGCGTCACGTATTTTATTACCGCTAAACGAATTTAATGTTTACAGCGATTTAGATCTTTATCTTGGGGTTCAGTCTATTGATTGGAGCCAGGTTTTCTCTGTAGACAGCACTTTCTCTGTGCATTTCAGTGGCACAAATGAAGAGATACGGAATACCCAATATGGTGCGCTCAGAGTTAAAGACGCCATTGTTGATAGCTTTATCCGTAAGCTGGATCAGCGTCCAAATGTGGCAAAGCAGCAGCCGGATATCCGTATTAATGTTTTCCTGAGTAAAGAAAAAGCCAGTGTTGCGCTGGATTTGAGTGGTGAAGGTCTGCATATCCGCGGTTACCGCGATCTTGCCGGTCAGGCCCCACTGAAAGAAAATCTGGCGGCTGCGATTATTCTGCGTTCAGGTTGGCAGGCTGATACTCCGATGGTCGATCCTATGTGTGGTTCAGGTACGTTATTGATTGAAGCGGCAATGATGGCGACTGATCGGGCACCGGGGTTGCATCGTGATTATTGGGGTTTTACTGCTTGGTTGAAACATGATGAAGAAATTTGGCGTGAAGTCACTGCGGAAGCACAGATCCGTTTCCGTAAAGGCCTTCAAGAGACAAATACCCGTTTTGTTGGCTCTGATATTGATCGCAGAGTGCTGGATATGGCACGGTCAAATGCCCGGAGAGCAGGCGTTGCACCGTTGATAACTTTCCAGCAAGGTGATGTAAGCCGTTTGGAAAACCCGTTACCGGAAGGGCCGGTGGGAACAGTGTTGAGTAATCCACCCTATGGTGAGCGCCTGGAAAGTGAGCCAGCATTGGTTGCACTGTACAGTTTGTTTGGTCGGGTGATGAAAAGCCGCTTCCCTGGTTGGCACCTCTCTCTATTCAGTGCGTCGCCTGAATTGTTGAGCTGCCTGCAATTGCGAGCTGAACGTGAATTTAAAGCCAAAAATGGCCCACTGGATTGCGTACAGAAAAACTATCAGCTGTCAGATAAACCTCACTCATCAGCGATGGATATGGCGGAAGATTATGCCAACCGTCTTCGCAAAAATGAAAAGAAATTCACTAAATGGGCGAAACAGGAAGGCATTGATTGCTATCGTCTGTATGATGCCGATTTACCGGAATATAACGTTGCTGTCGATCGTTACGCGGATAAAGTGGTGATCCAAGAGTATGCTCCACCGAAAAGTGTTGATGCCAATAAAGCACGTCAGCGTTTATTCGATGTTATCAGTGCAACAATGCAGGTTCTTGGGCTTTCATCAAATCAGTTAGTGCTTAAAACTCGTCAGCGCCAGAAAGGCAAAAGCCAGTATGAGAAAATAGCAGAGAAACAAGAATTCTTTCTGGTAAATGAATATGGTGCAAAATTTTGGGTCAACCTGGCTGATTATCTGGACACCGGCCTGTTCCTTGATCATCGCATTGCCCGGAAAATGCTGGGTGAAATGAGTGAAGGAAAAGATTTTCTGAATCTATTTGCCTATACCGGATCAGCGACGGTACATACCGGGCTGAGAGGCGCGCGTTCAACGACGACAGTAGATATGTCTCGTACTTATCTTGAGTGGGCTGAACGGAACTTACAGGCCAATGGGTTGACCGGACGCCAACACCGTTTGATTCAGGCTGATTGTCTCGCTTGGCTGGCACAGACTTGTGAACAATTTGATCTGATTTTTATCGATCCGCCAACTTTCTCCAATTCTAAACGGATGGAAGATACATTTGATGTACAACGCGACCATATCATGCTGATGAAACAGCTTAAGCGTCTGTTGCGTCGTGGTGGAACTCTGATGTTCTCCAACAATAAACGCGGTTTTAAAATGGATTTTTCTGAGCTGGAAAAAATGGGCTTGGTGGCAGAAGAGATCACCAGCAAAACCCAGTCGCAGGATTTTGCCCGTAACCGTCAGATTCATAACTGCTGGCTATTACGTCATGCTGGTGAGGAAAAATAATTACTATGTCATTAATCAATTTATCCGGTGCAGGGTTGTCATTCAGTGATGCGCCGTTACTTGATAATGCAGAATTGCATATAGAAGAAAATGAAAGGGTTTGTCTGGTTGGCCGTAACGGTGCCGGAAAATCGACTTTGTTGCGGGTATTAGCGAAAGAACAACCGCTGGATGACGGCCAGGTTATTTATGAACAAGATCTGATTGTTTCCCGGTTACAGCAGGATCCTCCCCGTGATGTGGAAGGGACTGTTTTTGATTTTGTTGCCGAAGGTGTTCAGGAACAGGCGGAATACATTAAATCTTTCCATCAGGTTTCCTGTTTGGTGGAGCATGATCCCAGTGAGAAGAACCTCAACCGTTTGGCGGAATTGCAAGAAGTGCTGGATATCCGTGGATTATGGTCACTGGATAGTCGTATTAATGACGTGTTGAAACAGCTCTCTTTACCTGCCGAAGAGAAACTTTCTGCTCTTTCTGGTGGCTGGTTGCGTAAGGCTGCATTGGGAAGGGCGTTGGTCAGTTCACCAAAAGTCTTGTTTCTTGATGAACCAACCAACCATCTGGATATTGATACCATTGAATGGCTGGAAAATTTCCTGAGAGATTTTCAAGGCAGTATTGTTTTTATCTCCCATGATCGTTCGTTTATTCGCAATATGGCAACCCGTATTGTCGATTTGGATCGCGGTAAATTGATTTCATGGCCGGGTAATTACGACAAGTTTCTTGAAGGCAAAGAAGAAGCGTTGCGTGTGGAAGAAATGCAGAACGCCGAATTTGATCGCAGATTGGCGCAGGAAGAAGTGTGGATTCGCCAGGGGATTAAAGCGCGCCGTACCCGCAATGAAGGGCGTGTCAGGGCGTTGAAAGCATTACGTGTTGAGCGTTCACAACGTCGTGAGGTGATGGGAACAGCCAAAGTACAGATGGAAGAAGCCAGCCGTTCCGGTAAGATTATATTTGAACTGGAAAATGTTAATTATCAGATTGGTGACAGGAAACTGGTCAGTCATTTCAGTGCTCAGATTCAGCGAGGGGATAAAATTGCACTGGTGGGGCCAAATGGCTGCGGTAAAACAACCTTACTGAAATTGATGCAGGGCGATTTGCAACCCAATAGCGGCCGTGTTCATTGTGGTACTAAGCTGGAGGTTGCTTATTTTGATCAGCATCGTACAGCACTTGATCCTGAAAAAACGGTAATGGACAACTTGGCTGAAGGTAAGCAGGAAGTGATGGTTAATGGCCGTTCTCGCCATGTTCTGGGTTATTTGCAGGATTTTTTGTTTCATCCTAAACGGGCGATGACGCCGGTTAAAGCGCTTTCCGGTGGTGAAAGGAACCGGCTGTTACTGGCGCGTCTGTTCCTGAAACCCAGTAATCTGCTGGTACTTGATGAACCCACCAACGATTTGGATGTGGAAACACTGGAATTGCTGGAAGAGCTGGTAGACAGTTATAAAGGTACAGTATTGCTGGTCAGCCATGATCGTCAATTTGTTGATAACTCAGTCACTGAATGCTGGATTTTTGAAGGTAATGGAGTGATCAAAAACTATGTTGGTGGTTATTACGATGCTCAACAACAGCGCGAGCAGACGGTATCACTGTGCCAGCAAAGTGAGAAAAAACTTCAGGCTGAAGTTAAAGCGAAGAAGATTAAAGAGTCGTCAAAACGTCTTGGTAACAAAATGAGTTACCATTTATTGCGTGAATTAGATCAATTACCGTCATTGCTGGAGAAACTGGAAGAAGAGATTGACCAATTACAATCTCAAGTGAGTGATACGGAGTTTTTTAATCAATCTCATGCAGTGACCGAAAAAATATTGACAGAACTGTCTGAAAAAGAGCAAACATTAGAAGCTGTTTTTGATCGCTGGCAGGAATTGGAAACATTGAAAAACGGTTAATAATCATCATACTTAGCAGAATCATACCGTAGTATCACTTTAAGTATGGTTCTGCGGATATTCCCGATTTCCTTACAGGAGAAAAATCTTGTGTTCCAATAGCCATCACCATGACATGGTACTGTGCCCTCAATGTGATTTGCTGGTGGCATTACCAGAATGGGTTCAGGGAACGAAGGCAGCTTGTCCTCGTTGTAAAACAACGTTAGTCACATGGTGGAAGGAACCTAAACATCAACCAACGGGTTATGCAATCAGTGCATTATTTATGCTGTTGATTGCTTGCTTATTTCCGTTTGTTCGCATGAATGTGGCAGGAATTGGCAGCGAAATTACCTTATCTCAAATCCCACAAGTGCTGTTCAATGAAGATTACGCCAGTATGGGAACATTTTTTCTGCTCTGTGTTCAGCTGGTGCCTGCGTTTTGTATGGTAGCGGTTATCCTGTTGTGCCAGGGCGTGGTTATTTCCCAGAAGATAAAAGTTTGGCTGGCCCGGGCGCTATTTCAGATGAAAAATTGGTGCATGGTTGAAATCTTTCTGGCAGGGGTATTAGTCAGCTTCGTCAAATTAATGGCTTATGGTGATATTGGGTTAGGTTTAAGTTTTCTGCCATATTGTCTGTTTTGTCTTCTTCAGGTGAGGGCATTTCAGTGTCTGGATCGCCACTGGCTATGGAACCAAATTGTGCCCGCGCCTAAAGTAGATGTCCCGTTACAGGCTGGGAAATCGGGTTTGGTGCAGGGCGTCCGGTTATGTCAGTGTTGTACGGCTATTTTACCGTCGGAGCAGTTGGTATGCTCACGTTGTCATACCCGTGGACATGCCCGTCGCCGTAACAGTCTGCAATGGACAATGGCGCTGCTGGTTACGGCTTTAATGCTTTATATTCCTGCTAATGTCATGCCAATGATGGTGACAGAATCGCTCGGTAGTCAGAGTGATTCCACGATTATTGCTGGGGTGATATTACTGTGGAGTGTAGGTTCATATCCGGTAGCCTTAATCATTTTTATCGCTAGTATTATGGTGCCATCACTGAAAATGCTGGCAATTGGCTGGCTGTGTTGGGATGCCAAAGGTCATGGTAAACGGGATTCCGCACAGATGCATTTTATTTATGAAATTGTGGAATTTGTTGGCCGTTGGTCAATGATTGATGTCTTTGTTATTGCAGTATTGTCATCACTGGTGCGTATGGGGAAATTAATGAGTGTCTACCCTGCTATGGGGGCGGTTATTTTTGCTTTAGTTGTAATCTTGACTATGTTTGCGGCAATTACATTTGATCCTCGTTTAATTTGGGATAGAGCCAACGTTAAACATTCGTTATAAGGCAATGAAGGAGTGTCAAAGTGACGGATAAAGTTGAAGACCAGAGTCAGGCCAGAATCGATAAAATTAAAAGTTGGTCGCCAGTCTGGATTGTACCGATTGTGACGGTACTTATTGGTGCCTGGATATTATTTTACCATTTCAGTCACCAAGGGCCGGAAGTGACGTTGATTACGTCTAATGCAGAAGGAATTGAAGCGGGTAAAACTAAAATTAAGAGTCGCAGCGTGGATGTTGGCGTGGTTGAGAGGGTCATGCTGAGTGATAATCTTAGCCAGGTTATTGTCAAGGCCCGGCTGCATGATGGTATGGAAAACCTATTACACAGTGATAGTGCCTTTTGGGTAGTGAAACCGCAGATTGGCCGTGATGGCATCTCTGGTCTTGGTACTCTTTTGTCCGGGGCTTTTATCGAACTTCAACCGGGAACACTTGGTGATGAAAAAGATGAATTTAATTTGTTGGATTCACCGCCATTGGCCTCACCTGACGCAAAAGGTATCCGTGTAATACTGATCAGTGATAAAGCGGGTCAGCTCAATCCGGGCGATCCAGTTCTGTTTCGGGGCTATCGGGTTGGTTCTGTTGAAATCAGCGAGTTTGAACCAAAATCCCATCTGATGCGATACCAGTTGTTTATTAATGCACCTTATGACGGTTTGCTGACAACCAATGTCCGTTTTTGGAAAGAAAGTGGTATTACGGTTGATCTGTCTTCCCAGGGGGTGCGTGTTGACATGGCTTCGCTATCAACTCTGTTTGGTGGTGGTGTCAGCTTTGATGTACCTAAAGGTTGGGAGCTGGGGGGGCCGGTTAAAGCAAAAACCACGTACAAACTCTTTGATAATAAAAAAAGTATTCAGGATTCTTTATATACCGAACATAAAGATTATCTGTTGCTCTTTTCTGATTCAGTCCGTGGGTTGCAGCCGGGGGCACCAGTGGAGTTTCGTGGGATCCGTCTGGGGACGGTGGCAAAGGTACCGTTCTATTCGGAAGGGATGATACAGCGTATGGATAACGATTTCCGTATTCCGGTACTTATCTCTATTGAACCAGGGCGTTTTGAGAAAGAGTTGGGGGAAGGGTTTGATGTTGAGAAAGAGCTGAATAGCATCACTAAACGTGGTCTGCGCGCTTCTCTCAAATCAGGTAACTTGCTGACTGGCGCTCTGTTTATTGATTTGGATTTCTACCCGAATGAAAAAGGGTGGAGCGGCCCGTATGAAATTGCAGGTTACCCGTTATTGCCGACAATCAGTGGTGGCCTTGCTCAAATTCAGCATAAAGTTATTTCAGCGCTGGACAAAATTAATAATATGCCGGTTGAGCCAATGTTTAATCAGGCTATCCGTACTCTGGAAGAGAGTCAAAAAGCGATCAGAAAAGCACAGCAGACCCTTGATGAATTGAATAAGGTGTTGGCAAATCCTGAAACGAAAGAGCTGCCGAAAGATATACAGAAAACATTGCAGGAGTTTAACCGCAGTATGCAAGGTTTCCAGCCTGGCTCACCGGCTTATAACAAGATGTTGGATAATATGCAGAGAATGGATCAAGTATTGAGTGAGCTGCGTCCCGTGCTGAAAACACTGAATAATAAGAGTAATGCATTAGTTTTTGAGGCTAAACCAATTGAAGATCCAGAACCGAGGAAGGCTAAAGAATGATGAGAATATTGGCGTTAATCTTAGTGATTCTTATTTCTGCTTGTAGCAGTCAGCCGGAAAAAACGTATTACCAATTGCCGGTAGTAGAAGTAACACCACAAAAGAGTGTTGCTGTGCAGCATGATCTTCAGTTATGGGTACAACGGGTTACGCTATCCGATTATCTATCATCCTCCGGTGTGGTATATCAAAGCAGTGATGTCAGTTATATTAGTGCAGTGAATCATTTATGGGCAAGTCCATTGGAACAGCAATTACAACAAGTGCTGGTAGCTGAATTAACCGTGGCGTTGCCTCGACGTTTGGTTTCTGCCCAACCATTGGTTAATAAGCCGGATACGTTGAATGTGACAGTGACCCGTTTTCATGGTCGTTATGATGGTAAGGTGATTCTGCAAGGTGACTGGACATTAATCCGTCAGGGAAGCGTTGTTAAACAGCCTTTTAATCTGGAACTAAAACAGGCAGAAGATGGTTACGATGATTTAGTTCGCACATTAGCAAAAGGGTGGAGCCAATTAGCGCAGGCTATTGCCAATCAACTCATCTCCCAATCTTAACCTCTGTCATTCTCCGGGTGTTGAAGCCTTTTGCGCCCGGAGAAGATAAATACTATTATCAGCAAGATAAAAATTCCCCTTTATTATTAGTCTGTTATCGATTCCTTTGTACGGATATAACAAATATTACATTAATATGAATTTCTTGACTTGATTTTCAAAACTTATAGGGGTATTTCTAAATTGTGGTTGGATAAATGACGACCACTGTTTTCTTTCTACTGATAGAGCTTATGAGGTAAATAAGGCATGAAGAGACAGAAACGAGATCGTTTAGCACGTGCGTTGTCGAAAGGGTATCAGGCTGGCATTTTAGGACGTCCAAGGGAGCATTGCCCCTATTGTTCATTAGATGCCCGTTCTCATTGGTTAGGAGGGTGGCGTCAGGCTATGGAAGACAGGGTGACAATGGCTTAGTCTGGCAAGCTAAGGCCATAAATTAAGTAATAATTAAGTGAGCAAAATCTCTACTTTTTATAAATGTATATTAACCTAAATTTGATCTGACAGTGACTGATTAATACAGATATCTGTCAGATTAAGTCTTGCTGATATTCTTTCTGCTTAGATTTTCCTTTGCGGTGATTAAAGTAAAAATGGTCATATCGCATAAAATAAGTTTATCCCGGCACTAATAATATCTATTTTAAGACATTGTACGATAAAGGTCTTGATGCACAATGTGTAATAAATCGGTAAGTATCAGTAATGTCAGGATTCCAATTTTTTCATGTTGTTGTGCTCCTTTGAGATTTTATTTGCGAATTTGATAAAATGTGAATCAATGGCCGCCAGGTGATATATCCTATTTAACCTGTTCAACATGGTTGATGTTGCGGCCATTAAATAATCTACCTACTAATGCGAGGGATGAAGTAATTCAATAATTGCAGTAAGCTGGGTTTGATAAACATTTATGATGTAATTCAACCCAAAAGAGACGGCTATATTCCTCAATCCCAGCGATTGATATGGTTACAATTTCATGGCTTGTATAGGCGGTTTGAAGCAATGATAATAACGTTGACCCACCATTAATAGTACATACCCACCTAAATCCTTGTGCGTGAGTGGGTGTCGCTATTTTTCCATAGCAATCTCCATTAGTGTTAGGTGCTTTTAGCATTTCGACGGTACCGTCAATCCTATCTAGATTTTTTGCTATAGCAGTTGGTGTAAGAGTCAACGCTACGATTATGAGCACTATCTTTCTGATGTTCATATAAATCACCCTTGGTTGTGTTTGTTAATAATAATTATAAATAATAAATTTTATTAATGTTTATGCCTGTTATCAGTATGCTCTTGTGAGCTTATCTGATATGCCAAGTCAATTTGAGCATAGCACAATTTGCCAATTGCATACTAATCAGCCAAAGAGAATAAGTGCCCATGATGCAGATTGATCAGGTCTGGTTTTATGTCGAAGTATGTGTAGGCAGGTCAAAATTCAGAGCTTAATTTGATTTTTACGTTCTATTGCCGTTATTGGGTATCAAACCCCAGATTTTGAGGTGCCATTGGCATGGTCTTTTCGGGAAGAAGATGTTAGCAAAAGCTGCCGTAAACCCTCGACAGGCTGGGGAGCGTCGCTCCAGATATAGACACGGTGTTACTTGATGTTTCGCTTTTAATAAAAAGGTGAAAAGCAATTAGCCAGTCACCTTTCTTTTTGATATTTCACGGATTAGTGTGTCAGAAAGTGCTGGTATCTTTAAACAGCCCTACTTTCAGATCTGTTGCAGTATAGATAATTTTGCCATCTACCAGTACTTCACCATCAGCCAGACCCATAATCAATTTACGGTTAATAACACGTTTGAAATTAATGCGGTAAGTGATTTTTTTCGCTGTTGGTAATACCTGACCAGTAAATTTAACTTCGCCAACACCAAGCGCACGGCCTTTGCCTTCGCCACCTACCCAGCCAAGGAAGAATCCCACTAATTGCCACATCGCATCGAGGCCAAGACAGCCTGGCATTACCGGATCGTTAGTAAAGTGGCAGTCAAAAAACCACAAATCAGGATTGATGTCCAGTTCAGCTTCTGCATAGCCTTTACCGTAGGTGCCGCCGTTTTCTGTCATCTCTACGATGCGGTCCATCATCAGCATATTGCCTGATGGTAATGGTGGCCCATTTTCTCCGAACAATTCACCTTGCCCAGATGCCATAAGATCTTCTTTTGTATAGGATTTGCGTTTATCAACCATATTCTAAAATAGCCTTATATTTAATGTAGGGTAAATAATAGTGTACACTTGTACGCTGAACAACTCCGATCAGACATTCTGAATTAACCTAACCAACGAAGAAACCACGGAAATTTAGGTCGTTCCTGATTATTCGCTTGGGTTATACGTTCCTGTATCATAGCTAACAAGTGTTCTTCTTGTTGATCATAATAAGGGACACCTGTTAATAAAGGTAGTGCTTCAGAAACATGCTCTACTGACCATAAATGAAATTTTTGTTCTTTTACCGCGTCTACAACAGCTTGATTAAGACATAAATGGCGGATATTTGCTGTTGGCAGGATAACGCCTTGCTGGCCGGTGAGCCCTCTGCGGTGGCATACGTCAAAAAAACCTTCTATTTTTTCGTTAATCCCACCAATGGGTTGAACATAACCAAATTGATCCACTGCGCCTGTGACTGCCAATTGTTGATCGATGGGGTGCTGGGAAAGCGCACTTACCAGTGCACATAATTCAGCAAGTGAAGCGCTGTCGCCATCAACTTCACCATAGGACTGTTCAAATACAATAGAGGCAGAGAAAGGTTGTGGTTGATCCAGCTTTAGCTCGGAAATCAGAAAGGCTTGCATAATCATCATACCTTTCGCATGGATATTACCGCCTAACTCGACTTTACGTTCGACATCAATAAATTCCCCATCTCCCATATGAGCCACACAAGTAATACGGGATGGTTCGCCGACGGGATCTGGGTGGCCGGGATATTCCAGTACAGATAATCCGTTAATCTGACCGATGACCATGCCTTGGGTGCGGATAAGAATCTGACCTTGATGAATATCGTCTAAACCACGTTTGGGCAGATAGTTGTGGCGCCAGCGACGATTTTCTTCTGCTTGTTTAATTGATAGCGCTGTAATTTGATTTTCTTGCTGATAGAGTGACGCAGCGGTCAGTTGCCGTTGCAGCCAGAGAATATCCAAAGGCAAGCTGTGTTGATCTTCTGCATAGCGGATTGCTTGTTGGATAAACTCAGGCCAGGCATTATCGCTCAATGGTGGCAATTGCCACTGCTGAATAAGCCCATTGATATAACTGCACCACAGACTTAAATCTTGCTCATTATGCAGTGGCATATCCAGCTCAAATTCACCATATAGCACATTTTTCGCTAACTCAGGCTCTATAACCTGAAACTCTTCAAGGCTCAGACGATCCCCAACCAGAATCAAACGCAGATTTAATGGCATGGAGGGGATTGGTAATGGCAAAGGTTTATTATTATCCTGAGATAACCATTCAAAACGTTGCTGAATAATCATCTGTTTCAGGCGAACCCACATTAATGGCTGAGATAACAGGGTACGTAATGGCAGGATAAGTACGCTGCCATTTACCTGATGGACCAGACCGGGTTGTAGATGAATTTCTCCGTGGTGAGAATGGACGCAGCCAAATAATTGCTCTGCTTCTATCCATTCACGATAGGCTACTTGCAACTCAGGTGTGAAATGGCCTTCTGTTGAGGGTTGCCAACTGATTTTTTGTTGCTCTATCTGATAGTCGCCACCAATTTGGGGAATTTCTTTAGGGAGTAATGGATGGATAGATTCAGCCAATGCAGACAAATAAGTATCACATTCTTCGGCTTTCAACAGCATAAAAGGCTGGCGGGAATCCATCCGGCAGAAAAGCTGCAAACCACTATGCAGCCGTGATTGAACGGCTTCCATACCGGCAGGCGTCTGTTGGGAAGCAGAATGAAAAAGCGCTTCATAGGGTGCGCAATTCGGCAGTAATGCCTGCCAGTCTAGTTTGTTATTGGTCAAAGTGATCGCTATATATTGTAAAGTAGGAAAGCGCCGATTATACAAGATTAAGATATAAACCAACATGCTTGAATGTTTGCTATTTCAGACGCTTTATGTAAAGCATTATTTTGAGTGAAAAATAGGCATTAAACAGTTTGGTTATAAGCAATTTACTTAAATAGTTGCTATGCTTATTTTTACGTTACGCTGTCACCGGGAAAGTAAGATGAAATATCAACAACTGGAAAATCTGGAATGTGGCTGGAAATGGGCTTATCTGATCAGAAAACATCAGGAAGGTGAGCCAATTACTAAATATATAGAAAACAGCGCAGCTCATGCAGCGGTTGATAAACTCATCAAACTTGAGAGTGACCCTCTAAGGGTACTTAAATGGATTGAGCAGCATATGAATCCTGATTTATTCAACCGAATGAAACAAACTATCCGTGCCCGGCGTAAACGGCATTTTAATGCGGAGCATCAGCATACACGCAAGAAATCTATCGATTTAGATTTTCCCGTATGGCATCGTTTATCTGCACTTTCTCAGAGGCGGGGTAACACGCTGTCCGAAACAATCATACAGTTAATTGAAGATGCTGAACGTAAAGAGAAATATGCTAACCAAATGTCCAGTTTGAAGCATGACTTGGAAGCTATTCTGGGTAAGAACGAGTAATCTCAGTTGTTATGGGTTGGTATTACAACGAGATTCTTAGCAAATTGAGATAAGATTTCAATCGATAGCTAAAAGAAAACCCCATTTGAGAATGGGGCTTTCTGCGCTTTTAATGACTCATGTAATCAATAAAGGCGATTAATGAGCGGCTTTTTGCGCTTGAGTAACAACTTCTTTAATGCCCTGGATTTCGATCTCTACACGACGATCTGGAGCCAGGCAGTTGATTAGGTTCGGCTTTTTGATTTTGTCGCAAGTAGAACCGGTTACTGGATTTGTTTTACCACGGCCTTCTGCGCTGATGCTACCGGCAGGGATACCTTTAGCTACCAGATAGTCAACTACGCTTTGAGCGCGTTTTTGAGACAATGGCTGGTTGTATTCGTTTTTACCGATACGGTCAGTGTAACCCAGAACCAGCACCTTACCCTGAGTTGGGTCGATGTTTGCCAATTCAGTATACAGTTGCTCCAGAGTACGCTTGCCTTCTGCTTTCAGCTCCGCGCTGGCGAATGCGAATAAAACGTCAGAACGCAGAGTAAAACGTTTGTTCTCAACAACTGGCGCTGGGGTTGGTGTTGGAGCGACAACGGGAGCTGGGGTAACAACAGGAACGGCTGCTTCATCTTGACCGAAGCGATAAGAAACGCCTACGCTCAACAGGCCGTTATCAGGACGCGCACCGACTGAACCTGCGTCGCCGATATTGTTAACCCATTGGTAATCCAGGCGGGTAGCCCAATCTTTAGTCAGAGCATACTCAACGCCAATAGCGGCCAGTGGGGAAACACCGGTATCATGATTTTTCAGATGAGTGTTGGTGGCGCCGTAATTCGCTTTAGAATCTGCGCGCCAAACCATACCACCCAGACGAGTATAGATGTCCAGATCATCCATAATTGGATAACTCAATTTAGTCGCCAGTTGGAAACCATGAGCTTTGAAGGCACCGGTGTTGACGTTACCTTTATAAGGCATACGGCCTAACCAGTCATAACCTATTTCAAAACCAAAATATGGGTTAGCTTGGTAGCCTAAGAAAGCGCCAGCACCCAGTTGGTTTTTGTGAGTAGGACCATTACCGATTTCATTGGTATAACCGTTACCGTAGAAGTTTACGTCATGGTATTGAGACCAACCCAATTTACCACCGGTATACCACGTATTGTCTTTTGGAGCTGCTTGCGTTGCAGTTGTGAAAGCGGCCACTGCCACTGCTACCGCGATAGCTGTCTTTTTCATTTTAACGCCTCGTTATTATCATCACCCAATAGGCAATTGGCTTCAGGAGCCTTTTTACTTACTGCCTATCCCATTAGGTTATTGCATTCGCCATTCTTTAGTAATAAAAGCGATCACTGAACAGGGTTCAAATTCTTCATGCACTGTTACTGCATGTACGTTTTGAATTTTGTACGCTATCCATGTTCACTATTTATCCATAAGAATGGCTTACACTAAATTATATCTACTGAGATAGGTTATTAGCCATATTGATTAAAAAACTCAGTTAGGAATACTGCACTTTCATCAAATCAATGGACCAAACAATACATAAGGGACTAAGGGCAGTAACCTTTAATGGTGTAAAGTCTACAACGAAGTTAAAAAGTTACAAGTGGCCCTTGATTAATAGAGCAAAAAATTTAAAAGATAATGTATGATTTTAAAAAAACTTTACTATTCTTTACAACTAATCCTATCTTAATTAATTGATTTTATTTGTGATTAGTGATTTTGAACCTGAGTTGGTTATTTTATGTCATGAATATTGAAATAATTCTGAATTTTGGTTAATGGTAGTAAATGGAATGAATTTTTAGTAAATTTGATTGCGATTCAGTGCCATGGACTCCTTTATTTACATTTTGTGGGCGCATAATAAAGGCCAATGCATTACCTTTTTGTGCCGCAGACTGTAATCTTACCGTATCTCTTGCTAATAACGTTGGCAGCCAGCCAAGTACCACGCTGTAATTACCACTTGCTAATGCTCTTTCCATTGCATCTACCGTTGTAATGGAGTTGATGCGATTTAATTGCACAATCTTATCTAGGGGTAATCCTGATCGAATTAGCCATTGGCGGCTCAGTTTTTTATGTGGGCTAACCCATAGTAACCAGCGGGCTTCATTTCCTGACTGGCGTAACAAAGGTAGCAATATATGATTAATGACGGCTTGGTTATCACTATAAATCAATTCACTCACGATACCACCACGTCCGGCTGAATTATCTTGCGCAGGTGAAGAGGGTGATAGTCGCTTTTCTGTTAGCTGATGTTTAGGAAGGTAAACCCAGGATGATTGAATGCCCATAATGAACCCCACCACAAGTAACTGTATTAATATACAGTATCTTCATGTCAGGCTAAGATCAAGTCTATTTTTTCAAAGAGCTTCGCAAATATTTACGATAAATGGCTTGAAACTCATTTAACCATTGGCAGGGAAAATTGAATTGCGTATGTTTTCAATTGCTTGTTCCTGTTATTTATTTTTCTAATAATTGGGACAAATCTATGGATAAAAGATTTATTTGCACAAAACTCATGGAGTGATCTGTATGTTGTTGTCTGAAGTGCGTTTTACTCAACTCAAAAATGGTTTTTCTTCATTTGGAAGATTGACAAGGAAGCCACAGTTCGGCGGTTACAGCCTGTTGGCTGACGGGATTATGTTCGCTATTATTGCTGATGGCGAATTATATTTACGGGGAAATGGCCATGCTGAAGTATTATTTAAAGCCAGAGGGATGAAAAACTATATTTACTCGAAAAAGGGAGTGCCGGTAACTTTGCGTTATTACCAGGTTGTTGAATCACTTTGGCAAGATCAAGAGTTATTATCTCAATATGCGTATTTGGCTTATCACTACTCATTAATTGAAATGACGGGTAAAAAGAAGATGCCAACACGCCTGAAAGATTTGCCTAATCTTGGAATGTCTCTTGAGCGTCAGTTATGGAAAGTCGGAATATGTAAAGTTGAAGATTTACGGCTGTTAGGCGCGAAAGCCAGTTATTTAAAACTGCATCAATATAAAAGAAAATCTAATGTTAGTTTGTTACTTGCTCTGGCTGGTGCAATTGAAGGATGCCATTCAGCCGTTTTACCGGTACAGATTCGTAATGATTTATTACGCTGGCATAAGGAATTGGCTTGTTAGATCTTTATCGTGAACAGCTAAATAAAAGGGGCAGTTCACTGCCCCAGTATATCAACCTGGCTATTATTGATTAATTTGTTTAATCAGATCGACAATTTCAGGCAACAATCCTATTAATAAACCTGTTTGTTGCAATACCAACTGTTCTTTACTGTCTCTTTCCGCCGGGATTTGCTCAATTCTTGTCGTTATGTTGACAGATATTTGCTCAATTCTATCACTATTTATTAATACCGGTTTTAATGCTGCATCGACATAACAAATAGCATCATTAAGAATATCCAGAATAACTCTGTTATCCAATTTATCCCGATGCGCTCCCAGTGCAGAGATATAACTCAGCATGGTGTGATTTAGGCACAGTAGCCGGAATGCTTCTTCTTGGGAAGTTTGGTAACTTTTCGGTTCGGCAGACATGTTTGAAATAACTGATGCCAGCTCTGCGTCACTATTGTGAGCATCCCGGCGGGCAATTCGGTAGTTCAAGCCATTATCTTTTCCCTGACAATATTGAACTAAAATGGCATCAAGGTAGCGGCAATTGGTGTCCATCGTCCGGCTTATCACTTGTGGCAGCGGGCGAAATTTCCAGTCTGGCCAAATGAAATTTACTGCCAGCCAAGCGATACCACAGCCAATTAATGTGTCAACAATCCTTGGTAAGGCGACTTCAAAGCCTTCACCCAGTAAATTGAAGCATAGTAATACCAGTAGTGTGATAAACAGGGTCGCGTGTGCATATTGGATATTACGGAAGGCGAAGAATAGCACCCCAGAGATAACAATCAGTACCAATTGCCCCTCAATAGATGGCACAAAATAGAGGATTGGTAAGCCGATTAATACACCGGCAACAGTGCCGATTATTCTCAGTGCCAAACGGCGGCGGGTAGCGCTGTAGTTGGGTTGGCAAACGAACAGACTGGTGAGTAAAATCCAGTACCCGCGTTGCAAATCCAGCAATTGGATCATGGCGTAGCCACTGCACAACAGAACAGACATACGGATTGCATGGCGGAATAAAGCTGATTGTGGCGTCAGATGACGGCTGATCCTTAGACGGATATCGCGCCAGCCAGTTAAATGTTCATCAGATAGTTGGGTCTCATCTTTTCTTTCTTTGGCAGGATTGTACTGACCAGAACTGATGCTTGATAATTGCGCATCAATCGCCCGCAGGTTTTTCAGCAGGTTATATAATGCAGTCATTTTACGATTATGTTTCTGTTGTTTGTTGAGTTGTTGCAGGGAACTTTCCAGATAGTTAAATGCCCGTTCAATGCGCGGATTGTGCCGATATTGCTTATGCCAAAGTATCGACTGAGCAACTTGTTCACAAGCACGGGCTTGCATGGTGAGAAGACGTTGAAACCGGAACAGAACATCGCTATAGCGGAAAATATTCCGTAGGCTTTGGTATTGCACATGAGATGAACTGGCCCGTTCATGAATATCTTGTGCAATAAAGTAATAATGCAGAGTTTGGCGAGTTTCCCGCTGGCCGCGATCGCCTTTCAGACGGGTTAGCAGGGAGGCTTTGGCTTGATTCAGTGTGTTCACTAAATCACCGTTTGCCATTGCCACATTAACGACAGATTGCTGGTATCCTTCTTCCATATCAGGATCAAACAGGCTAGCTTTAGCATCAAGGTAAGCTGAAAGTTGCTGATAACAACGCGCCAGATTGTCCTGTAACGGCCGGATAGGGAATAATAAATGACCGGTGAGGGTGAGCAGGTTATACCAGATTGCCCCTGTCAGCAGTAATAGCGGCTGCTGATACCATAGTGGGAAAATAGACGCGCCCAGCATGGTATAAATCGCAATCAGCAATGCGCCAAATGCAATAGTTGCATAGCGCTGCCCAAGGGCGCCCAGTAAGATAAAGCTACAAGTGGATAACGCCAGCCCGATGGTGAAAAGCCAAGGATAAGGGAACAGTAACTCAATAGAGGCGGAAGCGACAAAGAAAGAAATCAGCGTGATCACCAGATTGCGTAAACGGCCAATCAGACGATCATCAAGATCAGCCAGTGCTGCGGCAACAACGCCCAAGGTCAATGGTATGGTTATTTTAGGTTCTTTTTCCAGAAACCAAGGCACTAACGTTGTTCCAGTCAGGGCGATCAGGATGCGGATATAATAGAGAAGATGACTGTTATAAAGAAAACGGCGCGGACCGGGGGAAACAGTTAGCACAAAATACCTCTGAGGTAATGATAACGGTCATAAATAACCATTATGATAAAAGGTTTATTAGTGATAAAAAACCTTTATAGGACAGAGTTCAACTATTTTTCAGGTATGGCGCTACGATAATGGAACTTAAAGCAACACGAATTGGTCAACGCCTTGCTCAACATCCTTATAACCGGGTGCGTCTGCTGAATGCGGGTATCGAAGTCAGTGGTGAGAAGCATCAATACTTTATCCCATTTAACCAGCTAATTGATATTCAGTGCAAACGGGGCATTGTCTGGGGTGAGTTGGAATTTGAACTGCCCGGTGGACAAGCTATTCGCCTTCATGGTACTGAGTGGCAGCAGACTCAGCGTTTTTACCATTATCTGCTTGATGAATGGCAGAAATGGAGCCAGGAAATGAGTGATGTCAGTGCTGATGTACTGGCGGTTCAGGTTAATGAAATCGATAAAATTGAGCAGCAGGATCATTGGTTTAAAAAAGCGGATTTGCTCCAGTTACAGCAGCGGATTCAGGCAGCATTTCAGGCTTTACCGTTGCCATTACAGCGTCTGGAGCAATTTGATAATTGCCGGGACGGGTATCGAATTTGCTTACGCTGGCTTGAGAATGGTGAAAAGGCTGTTGAAAAGATCAATCTGCAATGGACAGAACGCATGTTGGAACAACACCGTGACTTTTTTCAGCGGGTAGAAACATCTCCTTTAAACCTTTCCCAGAGCCTGGCTGTTGTGAATGGTGAAAATTCAGTGCTAGTTATTGCTGGTGCGGGTAGTGGAAAAACATCTGTGCTGGTGGCGAGAGCAGGGTGGCTGTTGCTTCGTCAACAGGCGATTTCTGAACAGATATTACTGTTAGCGTTTGGTCATCAGGCAGCCGATGAAATGAATGAACGGATTCAGACTCGTCTTGGTGTGAAAGATATCAAAGCGAAGACGTTTCATGCGCTGGCGCTGTATATCATTCAACAAGCAAGCAATAAAGCGCCTAAAATCAGTATATTAGAAACTGACGGGCAAAAAAGAAGAGATTTTCTGATTAAACACTGGCAACAGCAATGCAGTGAGAAAAAAGCACAAGCTAAGGGTTGGCGGGAATGGCTGACTGAGGGGCTTGAATGGCAAGTGCCGGAAGGTGAATTTTGGCGTGATGAACAGCTTGCTAACCGTTTGTCAGACAGGCTTGAGCGCTGGCTGGGTTTAATGCGCATGCACGGTGGTAGCCAGAAAGCTATGACAGAGCAGGCACAGGAAGAGTATCTGGAGCGGTTTCAAAAATGTATTCGCTTGATGGGGCCTTTATTAAAAGCGTGGAAATCTGAATTGAAAACAGAAGGTGCTGTTGATTACTCCGGGTTGATTCACCAGTCAGTGAATATTTTGGAGAAAGGGCGGTTTATCAGCCCGTGGAAGCATATTCTGGTCGATGAATTTCAGGATATTTCACCATTAAGGGCCAAATTGCTCGCTGCATTGCGGGCGCAAAACAGCCAAAGTTGCTTGTTTGCCGTAGGGGACGACTGTCAGGCAATTTATCGTTTCAATGGTGCTGAATTAGTGTTGACTACTGCATTTGCTGATTATTTTAGCGAAGGTACTGAATGTATACTGGATACCTCTTATCGGTTTAATGATCGGATTGGTGAGGTTGCTAACGCATTTGTGCAACAAAACCCAAATCAATTGAGGAAGCAACTAAACAGTTTGACTAAAGGTAACAAAAAGTCTGTTGTCATCCTGCCAGAAGATCAGCTTGAACCTTTGTTGAATAAAATGAGTGGCTATGTCACTGAGCAGGAAACAATTCTATTGCTGGCACGTTATCACCACTTGCAACCTGAATTACTAAGAAAAGCAGCGACTCGCTGGCCTAAGCTTAAAATAGAGTTTATGACTATTCATGCTTCGAAAGGACAACAAGCGGATTATGTGATTATTCTTGGATTGCATCAGGGTAAAGAGGGTTTTCCTGCACCGGCAAGGGAATCGGTGATGGAGCTGGTTTTATTGCCACAACCGGAGGAATTTCCTGATGCGGAAGAACGTCGTCTTTTGTATGTTGCATTAACCCGGGCGAAGAAGCAGATTTGGTTGATGCAGGACAAGAAAAATCCATCTGTGTTTGTGCATCAACTAGAGCGGTTAAATGTACCTGTTCAGCGTAAACCTTAAGGTATCGTTTTGGCTGAATAAATAGACAAAGTGAAAATACTGGATTCTGTTAAGGAGTAATAAATGAGTGACCAGCAAATTGCGGGCATACTGAGACGAGTGAAAACTATTGCGTTGGTAGGGGCCAGTGAGAAAATTGATCGTCCAAGTTATAAAGTTATGGCTTATTTATTGGAACAAGGCTATCAGGTTATTCCTGTCAATTTAAAACTTGCCGGGCAAACATTGCTTGGGCAACCCGTTTATGGGCAATTAGCCGATATTCCCCAGCTTGTTGATATGGTAGATGTATTTCGCAACGCTGAAGCTGCATATGGAATCGCGCAAGAAGCTATAGATATCAAAGCAAAAGTGCTCTGGCTGCAACGTGGTGTTATTAACGAACAAGCGAAAAAGTTGGCGGAGGAAGCAGGTCTGGAAATTGTTATGGATCACTGTCCGAAAATTGAAATCCCAAGATTAGGGCTGGAAAAGTAATATCTTTTGGTTTACCTCTGTTCTATTGTTCATCAATGAGTGAAAGGAATCTGGCACTGATGTCTAAGTTGCACGAATTTAAGGCGCTAGATGACAAAATGGCGCTTAGGTTCCAAATATTGCCATAAGATACCGTGTTTCTACGGACCCTTATTTTGACCCTTTTTTATCGTCAATCAATAACGGTTTGATTTTAAAGTAAAATAAATTAGCCCTTATAAAAAGGGTTTTTTCACTTTTTATAACTATACTCTTTGATAGTCAGCAGGTTAGAGGTAATATGCAACTGTGCACTGCCGTACAGGCAGCTTAGAAATCCATGAGCCCTGCAAAATAACCGGTGAAAAAGTGCACTGCCGTACAGGCAGCTTAGAAAAAAATCGGGCGGCACATTAACAGGTACATTGAGTGCACTGCCGTACAGGCAGCTTAGAAATCAAGCTGGGCTATAGCATTTTTGGAAAGTTGGTGCACTGCCGTACAGGCAGCTTAGAAAATCAGGCCACCGGTATGCCGGTAATAATGACGGTGCACTGCCGTACAGGCAGCTTAGAAAAAAGCGAAGAGACGCGCACAACATATTTTATAGTGCACTGCCGTACAGGCAGCTTAGAAATCAGTTTACATTGAATTGGGGCGAGTCATCACGTGCACTGCCGTACAGGCAGCTTAGAAAATCTTGCGCCTGACACTGCCACATCGGTGCAGGTGCACTGCCGTACAGGCAGCTTAGAAAAGCATCTAGCCAGACGGCGGTCATCGCAGCCCGTGCACTGCCGTACAGGCAGCTTAGAAATGGCCATGATTATGCAATATCGTCCCACAAACGTGCACTGCCGTACAGGCAGCTTAGAAAAATTTGACGGCGAATAGGTTTGCGTAAATCCGGTGCACTGCCGTACAGGCAGCTTAGAAAGTCCGGAAACGTCTTCGATGCCGTTATTCTGAGTGCACTGCCGTACAGGCAGCTTAGAAACCGCTGTGGAAAACGGCACCTAAACAGCAAATGTGCACTGCCGTACAGGCAGCTTAGAAAATCGTCTAGCATCCACTGTAAAGCCTCCCTTGGTGCACTGCCGTACAGGCAGTTTAAAAGCACAATAACTGCCTTTCGAGGAATATAACATGGGTTAATTGCGTAGTCGTGGGGCGAGTAACTGATTACGTATGGATTCTGCTAACTCATCCAGAGAAGGTTGTTCTGGATGGTCATCGGATGCTTCATAGGATAATTGCGCTTCGGCTAAATAAGTATGTACAGGCTGGCCGTCGTCATCTTCCGTCACAACATGGTACCAGGGAGCAGAACGCAAGGCTGCATTGGATGCAATGTCATCTTCTTGGGGGTGTTCCAGAGAATATTCCACATCAATATCTACGATAACGCCCAAATAACCTAGAAGCTTGTGACGTACTTGTTGGCCGAGACCGAATTTGCTGGCAATAATCATAGCCACCTCCAAAAAAACCTTGCATTGATACGAAATATGAGGGCAGTAAGGTGAATTACAAGAGCATACCCGGTAGTTGAAGCCATTTTCTTGCTTTAATAATTGCGAGAGCGACTTCACCTAATTTTCAGGTTAGCTGTAGTCAATATAAAATACAACCGAGAATGGCGTGCTTAACTATATATGTGAGCGATACCGCAAGGTGGCTGAGGTAGATAAGGGATCATTATGATGAAATATGGGTTAACTATTTATGTTTATGGCAGGGTCCAAGGGGTTGGATTTCGCTATCAAACTGTTCGTTGGGCGAAATCCAATAAGCTGACAGGTTACGTCTGTAATTTGCATGATGGTCGTGTCAAAATTGTCGCTTATGGTGAAAGTGAGCAACTGGATAACTTAACCCATTGGTTAGAACAGGGTGGGCCACTGGGGGGGCGGATTGATAGTTTTTCGTCTCAGGCTTGCGCAATGGAGGATGTGGCAGACTTTAGCGTCCGCCACTGAGCCAGATTGTTATCAGATACATTTTACCGGTTTTGGTAGCCCGGCAATTTTAGTTGCCTGTTTTGCTGGCCCTTTGGGAAACAGGCGGTAAAGATAGCGGCTGTTTCCTTTCTCTTCTCCATACTTTTGTGCGATTGCTTTTACCAGCATACGGATAGCCGGGGATGTATTAAATTCTTCATAAAATCCCCGGACAAAACGAATGACTTCCCAATGTTGCTCACTCAAATCAATATTTTCTTGTTCGGCGAGTAATGAAGCCATTGCTTCCTGCCAATCACTGCTGTTTTTCAGATAACCCTGTGCATCGGTTTCGATCTCACGACCTTCGAATACCAACATAATCGTTTAACCATCAAAAAAAGAGGGTAGTAATTTAGCAAAAAACACTTTTATACCCAAGGACGTATGTATATATACCCAAGAAACTTCAAGATGCAGTTTTTAGCACCTGAAAATGGTCATTAATTCTAGACATCAGCGAGTCCGCTATATCCGGTAGCGTTGTGGTGAAAAATTTGAAGACTTTGTCTCGAAATTCATGTTTATCAGCGAAATAACGGTTATTTCGAACATGTTCATTCATGACCTTCCATAATCGCTCTATCGGGTTTAAATTTGGGCTATAGGGAGGAAGATAATGTAACTCAATATTGCTAACATAAGCCCACTCCTTCACAAGATGAGCTTTGTTGTAACCCGCCCCATCCACAATAAGATGAATTTTTTGATGATAGTCAGGATAAGACTTCCTTATTTCGTTGAAAAAACAGCAAATGTTGTAGTCATTGATGGTTTGATATTCCTGGAACACCGTACGACCAATGGCATTCAGGTTGAGCGCGCCCAATATATTCAGGCGAGTTCGGCTTCCTGTTGTCTTGACGGTTTTTTTCTCGCCTTTTCGCATCCAGCCATAACCGAGTTTGGTGCCTTGAGTCGGGTGAACAGCGTCAAGAAAAAGGATGGGTTCATCTTTCGCTGTGATTTTAAGATTTTCATAATATTCAATAAATTGTATCTGTTTTTCTGCCTCGAATTTATGAGGGACACCACAAGGTTTTTTATAAGAAAAACCCTGACGGTGTAGCCATTTATTCATGCCGGGAATGCTAAAGGTAATATTCCAGAGCTGAGCAACATAGGCCACGATTTCATGGGTGTGATGGAAAAGATGTTGAGATAAGTGGTTGATTAAAAAATCAGTTTGCTCTCGAGAAAGCAAACTATCAGACCCCCCATTATCAGATTTAAGTTTACCTTGATTAAGATAATCACTGATATGGCGGTCAACAGTGGTCTGATGGAGTCGCAATGCCTGGGCTATCATCACAGAACTCCACCCTTCAGAAGCCAGAAGGATCGCTTTTATTCTGTCTCGTACTTGGCCATCACGAGTGGTGTCGTGAAGACGTTCAAGTTTGATTTTTTGTTCTGATGTAATAAATATTTTCATAGCGAGGATAATGATCTCCATTTCGGATAAAATCAAGCATCTTCAATGATTACGGGTATATGAGGAGAAAATAAGCCAATAACAGTGAAAAAGAGTAAATTTACGGCAATCGAACAAGAGGGGGCTTTACATCTGTCTTAGTGCTGTTTATAGTGCACGCCATTGCGGAGGGGTGGCCGAGCGGCTTAAGGCAGCGGTCTTGAAAACCGCCGATGGGAAACCATCCGAGAGTTCGAATCTCTCCTCCTCCGCCATTAACACTTCTAGCAACATCGCCTAAAGTCTACTTTCCCCAGTAAAATCAACGAAAATTCCCAAATAAAGCGCTAATAACGTCTACTGGCATCTATTGCAATGTACCCCAGTCAGGGGGTATATATAGGGGGGAACCTCTAAAAACCCCTCAAAAAAACAAAATCAATTTTTTCCCCATCCGTAATAAAATTGACCTTATTGAACGTGATGCATTCTGACTTTTTTAAGGATTAAAAGGCATGAATGCCGGATTTTCCAAAATAAGTTAAACGCTGTAAATCATAGCAGGTTGCCTTTAGCGTCATCACAAAATAGCTTTTACCGTGCTTTTTCGTCCAGGTTGCGTCGGTATCTTTCTGACATCGCTTGTTTGCCGTCCAGTTATCCGGGGTTTTACCCTGACGGATTTGTTCATTCTCTTCCTTCTTATTGTGCTGCTTAGGCACGGGGAGCAACGTGGCATCAATGATTTGTCCCCCTCTGGGAATGAATCCCTGTGCCGAAAGTTGATGCTTCGCTTCTTCAAACAATGCACTGGCACCGGCTTGCCCAATCCGTTTTTCAAAACACCAAATCGTGTTACGGTCTGGAATATTAATGACATCGGTCAGACGACAAAAACGTTGCCAGCGCATTCGGTCAAGTAATTGATATTCCATCTTTTCATCGGAAAGATTATGGAAATGTTTCAGGATAATGATGCGAACCATCACCTCAGTCGGGAAGGGTGGGCGCCCGCCTTTGGGAGAAATAGTTCGTGGCGCGACACGGTCTACGGTGTCTGCCAGTGCGGAGAAATCAACATACTTATCAAGAACAAGGAGCGGATCACCTAATGCATCAATTTTTCGACGGTGATATTCAGCGGCCAGCTTGTCTTTTTTTAACGCGGAACGAATCGGTATCATGATGGCGTTACCTTACAGAGATGTACCGTGCCTACATTTTACTCAGTTTTGTGGCGGTGAAAAGTTTTTAGAGGTTCCCTGTGGTACATCTGCACACCTTTGGAAGCAGATATTGTCAAGGCACCTAAACCCTCGTCTGGTAATGAAGGTCTCTTAAACTAATAGATAACCCAAAAGGATATCTTTATCTTGACCGAAGTATTTTGCTATATTTTACCTTGTGTGAAATTTATGCATAATATTTACCATAAATAAAATTAATTATTTAGGTGATTCTTATAATGATGGATAACAACTTCTCTCCGAGTGATCTTAAAACGATTTTACATTCCAAACGTTCGAATATTTATTACCTGCAATATTGTCGGGTATTAGTGAATGGTGGCCGTGTTGAATATGTCACTGATGAGGGAAAGCAATCACTGTATTGGAATATTCCAATCGCAAATACCACCGTTATCATGTTGGGGACGGGGACTTCTATTACTCAGGCAGCAATGCGTGAATTCGCCAGAGCGGGTGTTTTAGTCGGTTTTTGTGGTGGCGGAGGAACACCGTTGTTCGCGGCTAACGATGTTGAGGTTGATGTGTCTTGGCTTACGCCACAAAGTGAATATCGTCCTACTGAATATTTACAAGCTTGGGTGAGTTTCTGGTTTGATGATGAAAAACGATTAGCAGCCGCGATTGCTTTTCAGAAAGTTCGCATTGCACAAATTCGTGAACATTGGCTGAGTAGTCGAATGCTTCGGGACAGCTCTTTTATGCTTAATCGTGAGCGTTTATTGTCATTACTTACCCGTTATGAGCAGAATCTTGAAAATTGCCGCAATAATCAGGAGCTAATGGCACAAGAAGCTGTGATGACTAAGGCATTATATAAGCTGGCAGCGGAGGCAGTGAGCTATGGCGATTTTCTCCGGGCAAAACGAGGTGGTGGTGTAGATTTAGCAAACCGTTTTCTCGATCACGGTAATTATCTGGCTTACGGATTAGCGGCTGTGGCAACTTGGGTAATTGGTTTACCACATGGTCTGGCTGTGTTGCATGGAAAAACCCGTCGCGGAGGTTTGGTTTTCGATGTGGCTGATCTGATTAAAGATGCGTTGGTATTGCCGCAAGCATTTATCGCGGCAATGGCTGGAGAAGATGAACAGGAGTTTCGCCAACGTTGCATCGGTGGATTTCAAAAATCTGATGCATTGGACACGATGATTGATGCACTGCAAACAACCGCTCAACAACTGAGTCAGGTGTCGCGATGAATATTCTTTTAGTATCCCAATGCAATAAACGAGCATTAACTGAAACCCGCCGAATATTGGATCAATTTGCTGAACGAAAAGGTGATCGAACTTGGCAGACGGCGATTACATTAGAAGGTTTAAATACTTTGCGCAAGTTATTGCGTAAAACCGCGCGCCGTAATACCGCAGTTGCCTGTCATTGGATAAAGAGTGGAAACCAGACTGAATTGTTATGGATCGTCGGGAATTTACGGCGCTTTAACCCGCGAGGAGTTGTACCTACTAATACGACACAACGTGATGTGCTGAAAAGTCAGGATGAAAATCATTGGCACAGTGTTGAAGCCATCAGCTTATTGGCCGCTATCGCTGGGCTATTCCATGATTTTGGTAAAGCTAATGCGTTGTTCCAGCAAGGTTTACAGGGAGATGGGCGGTTTCAACCGTATCGGCATGAGTGGGTATCTTTGCGGCTGTTTCAGGCATTTGTTGCGGAACAAGATGATAGGGAGTGGCTGACTTCGTTAAGTCAGATAGATGCTGGTGATGAGGATAGCGTTCTCTCCCGCTTGATTAAGGATGGTATTGATACCTATGTAAACCCTTTTATTAACTTACCGCCATTAGCAACTACGGTCGCCTGGTTGATCCTCTCGCATCATCGTCTTCCCGTTTATCCTCGTGATAATGAGCGATACACAAGTGAACCACAGTTAGGGTGTATTAAGAGTTGGCTGACCAAACAGCTAGAGTCATCATGGAACTCAGTCAACATGACGGCTAAAAACTGGAGTAATCAGGATAAACGTGATGTCTGGACATTCCCAAATGGTACACCTATCCGTAGTCAGACTTGGCGCCAGAAAGCACAGAAATTTGCGAACAGAGCGCGGCAATCAACATCATTATTGCAATATGGCGATTTGAACCAGTGTTTCACCAGCCATATGTCCCGATTAGTCTTAATGCTGGCCGATCATCATTATTCATCATTACCTGCAACCCTTGGTTGGCAAGATATTAACTATGGCGCATTTGCCAATACCGATAGAACCACCGGGAAGTGTAAACAACGGTTAGATGAACACAATATTGGTGTTGGGCAGAATGCTATGCTATTGGGGAGAAGCTTGCCACATCTTCGTAAAACGCTACCCTCGATTACCCGTCATAAAGGATTTAAGCAACGCAGCAAAGATGAAAAATACCGCTGGCAGGATCAGGCGTTCGATGCCGCATGTGCTTTACGCAAACGTTCAGCAGAACAGGGCTTTTTTGGCATTAACATGGCCTCTACTGGTTGTGGTAAAACCTTTGCCAATGCTCGGATTATGTATGGGCTAGCTGATGAAAAACAGGGATGCCGTTTTTCTGTCGCTTTAGGGTTACGGACGTTAACACTGCAAACCGGTGATGCGTTACGTAAAAAACTGCATCTGGAAGAAGATGACTTGGCGGTACTTATTGGCTCGCAGGCAGTGAAAGAGCTACATCAGCTTCGTCATAAAGGGCTTGAGCCTGATACTGGCAGTGTATCCGCTGAAGCACTGTTTGCTGAGCACCAATATGTCAGTTATGACGGTAGCTTGGATGATGGTCGCTTAAGCCACTGGCTGAGTAAAGACAATAAACTGAATAAACTGCTTAGTGCCCCTGTGCTGGTGGCGACCATCGATCATTTAATTCCGGCTACTGAAGGCACTCGTGGCGGGAAGCAAATTGCACCTATGTTGAGATTACTCACTTCTGATCTGGTGTTGGATGAACCGGATGATGTTGATATTAACGATTTACCGGCTTTATGCCGATTGGTGAATTGGGCAGGCTTGTTGGGCTCGCGGGTATTGCTTTCATCGGCCACATTGCCGCCGGCGTTAATTCAGACATTATTCAACGCTTATCGGGCTGGACGTCAGGATTACCTGCTGGCATGTGGTCAGCCAGGTGCCCCGGTTAATATCTGTTGTGCCTGGTTTGATGAATATAATGTGGCGCAACTGGATGTTACCAATGCGCAACAGTTTAAAGATCAGCATGATGCTTTTATCGTTAAGCGCGTTGGTTGTTTAGAAAAAAAGGTGCCATTACGTACAGCTGAATTAGTGCCGATAACGGCTGAAAAGCATAAAGACAAGGTTGTGATTCAAGCCATGGCAAAGGTGATGCATCACTCCATGTTGAGACTACGTAAGGAACACCATCAAATCCACCCATCGGGCAAAACCGTTTCTATCGGTTTGATTCGCATGGCAAATATCGATCCACTCGTTGCCGTAACACAGCGGTTATTGCAGATACCGTCTTCTAAAAATGTACATATCCATTACTGTGTCTATCACAGCCAGCATCCACTGGCGATACGTTCCCATCTTGAACATCGGTTGGATTCCACATTAACGCGTTACGATGAAAAGGCGTTGTGGCAGGTGGCAGAAATCCGTAAGGCATTGGAGGAGATGCCGGAAAAGCATCATATTTTCGTAGTGGTGGCAACGTCTGTTGCAGAGGTTGGTAGGGATCACGATTATGACTGGAGTATTGCTGAACCGAGTTCAATGCGTTCGCTGATACAACTTGCCGGACGTATTCAACGCCATCGGCAAAAAGAGCCAAAGATACCCAATCTGCATATTCTGGCGAAAAACTATAAGGCACTTAAAGCGACTAATTTAGAACATCCGGTTTATTGTCGGCCGGGATTTGAGTCGAAAGATTACCTCCTTGCCAGTCATGATTTAGGGGAGTTATTAGAACATGACCAGTATGAGCTAATCAGTGCATTACCAAGAATAAAGAAACGCGATAATGCTGGAGAGTGTTCACCTTTTGAAAATTTGGTCGATCTTGAACATCAACGTTTGTGGGAAGAGCTTCAAGGTGATCCTAATGATGATTATCGTTACTGTGCTGCTTTCTGGTGGCGTGAACAAGCTTCGTGGTGTGCAGAATTACAGCGTCATAAACCGTTTCGTCAGTCTGAGCCCGATGAGTTGCATTATCTATGGCTTGAAGAAGAGGGTGAAACCGCGAAGTTTGTGGCTCTGGACAGCGGCCCGGCGGGAATGAAAGCAAATGGAGCTTTTGATTATATATCGGAATTATCGTTTGCGCCGGGGGTGAGTAGCTGGATTGAACTTGATACTGAGACGATTTATCAGCCTTTGGCTGATACTTATGAGATAGAGTTAAAGGATGTTAGTTTACGTTTTGGTGAGATCCGTCTTAGGGAAAAAGATGACGGAGAAGCATGGTGTTATCATCCGTTTTTAGGGGTGTTTGACGAAATTGGCTGAAATAATATGCGGTGTTTTTAAAATCTGGTAAATAAGGATAAGCGTATCATGAAAAAAACAGGTAAAAGCTTTAATCATCAAAGGTGAAAACCGTGATTAAGGTTTTTTTAAAACGATTTTTAAATAGATTAACCAGGAGGTAAAGTTAACCTAATAACAAAAATATGAGATTATATTAAAACATTTAATGGGGTTAATCGCATAGTGAAAAAATAGCGTTTAGCCGTATTAAAAACAATTAAAACAATGGGTTTTGATTTTAATCCTATTGGTATGTCTTTTACCCTCGTTGGTTTTAAACTTAAAAATCAAATACCGGAAAAAGAGAAAACCTGAGTATCAGTTTAATAAGAATGGAAAAGTCTGAATACGAGGCAGGAAACAGAAAAACGATTAGATTAAAAAAACTGCTCAATGAAAACCCTTTGTTTTGGCGATTAAATCAGATATCCGTTAGGTAATAGTAAATAAATAGGCCCCTATTAATACCCGATTTTAAAAAAAGACGATGTGACTGAAAACAGATTATTTTCTGTTACGTTTAATTAATTTATCGGCGATGTTATTCTACGTTTGTTTATACCAGCTTGAATATATAAAATCGTGAATATAAAGAAATCAACACTTTTATATAAAAGGCGGATTTAACTTAATAAATAAACTTTTCAGATGGATAGTAAACTGCGTTTAATCTAATCCAATTAAATATTAAAATAAAGTTGAAAATAAATTGGCACGAAGATAAAGGGTTAATATTAAAGTTTTTTCTCGCTGTTATTTTATGAAACAAGCCATAAAAACAATGTAATAAAAAAATAGTAAAACAGTTAATTTGGCAGGATTTAGATCCGGAAAAAATGGGATGGTTATCTGAAAAAACATAAAGGAGTATATTTATATCATAAGGCCATTTACCGGCTGATTTATGAAGAGAAAACAGCGGGTGATGACTTGTTAAAACCGCTCATGATTGCCAGTAAAATAGCGTCAGTAAAGATAAAAAGCGGATATGATTTACGAAGGTTAAACATAAAATACGATGCCCCATGATGATTAAACTTAATAAAAATCAGAGGTTAAAAGTGGTAAAAGCAAAGGTTAAAACTTTATACCGATTAAAACCAGAGGTTAAGAAAATGACTTTTAATAACAGTTTAAAACTTGCTTGTTTGTTATAAAACTATCAGCGAAAAATGAGAAATAAAAATTGGTTTCATCCAGGATCATATCCCTTTGAAAGAAGGATAAATAAGAATATGAATAGTTTAATCAGACAATCTATTTTACCAAAAGGACCGGTTTTAATAACGTTTTCAACTGGCAATAAACTTTTTCATAAGCCAGTTAAATAATAGATTATAAGAAAGTTTTCAAATGAATGCGTTAACGGAATATAATACCTTAAATACGCCAGATTAAACTTGCTTTTACGCTATTTTAATCAGTCTGGTTTATGAAATGTGGTTTGATATTAAAATCAACTCATATCGTTACTTTTCAAACCGTTTTTGCGATCTTTTAACGCTTAAATACTTCTTCAACTCTCTTTTTAAATGGGTTTTTTAGTAACTTGATAATCAAATGTTGGGACTAAACACCTAAAACCCAATTTGGTGATATGCTGTTAAGTACGATACAACGTAGTTATCCAGCAACGGAGAAATATCAAATGACCACTAAAATTGACACTGGAATTCGTAGGGTAACTCCAGCCAGATATAATATATTTTCTGAATTAGGTTTACTGAACAAGAGGCTCAACAACTTCATGTAACCTCTCTATGGGAAATAGAAAACACACTGCAAAGTAAAGAACGGTTAATGAATGAAACAAACTGAAATAGGAACGGTGTTATACATTTCTCGTGCAAGAGTATCTGATATTGTGAATAAAAAGGTAAGTAAATTCACTATTGAGCATTGGTTAATATGTTAAACCGTATAAGGAAACCTGTTCAGATTACGGTGGGTTAAGACCCACACATAAGGTCATTAGAGCAGTCCAAAATAAGAGGCACTTAGAATGGGTGCCTCTTGGCATTTCAAAATTCTATTCATTGGTGCTTTGATATTTAATTTAACCTATTTATATGTATTTTAAAATTTTTTATGTGTGAAAATTTTAAAAAATCATTGATTTCTGGCACCTATCATGCCTATAAAGATCAATAAGTAATCACTTTGATTTGGTTCCATGAACACATTTGAATGAGGAGATATGAAATGAAGGGGAGCGGGATGGGGAGGTTTTGGGGGTATGTTTTATTCTTTGTTATCTGGCTAAATTGTGCAAATATTTCTCATAATGAGTTGAATATGGTAAGAGGTCGGAAAGTGTATATATTTTGTCGCTATAGACAGGGGCTTTATGAAGATATTGGTAGCTTGTAATGAATGTGTATGGCAGCGCACTGAGTGGCGCTGCCTAAGCTGCCTGCGCGGCAGTTGTTTTTTGTCTTAAGATAATAGACATAAAAATATTTCTAAGCTACCTGTACGGCAGTTTTTAAATTATAGATGTCTAGAGGATTAAATTCTATATAAAATCGTAGATTTTCCTTAAAAAGTAATTATATTAAATATTATTTTGCACCGAAGTTGGGAGTTAATACATAGACTTAGTGGAAAGGTGGGATTGCATTTTTTTAACAATAAGTTGAACTCTTAAAGAAATAAACTATCTTATGAATAGCTATTGATGATGGGATGTCTGGATACTTTGCTGCTCATGGGATGATAGTCAGGGTTGAAGATATCTATTGGTTGATGATGTACCAAAGCATTTTTTTGCGCTAAATTTAACGGGCACCTGGATAATCATTTTGATAAGGTAGGTAAAAGCCTATGAATGAAAATGGATTGAGTCGATTTATTGTCGATTATATCGAAAGTCGTAAGCAGTCAAAGCTGGCGGTTTTTGATAAAGAGGCAAAAAAGAAACTGGCGAAGTTAACCTCAGCAGAGGAGATCTCTGTTGCTCAACAAGAGATTGCCGAACAGCTCAAAGCATTGGAAGAACGTTTTGAGGTAAGAAATTGGCTAGATGATGCCGCAAATCGGGCAAAACAAATTAGCTTGGTAACGCATGCTTTGAAATTTACTCATAGCGATGCAAAAGGCAGTAGTATTTTTGCAACATCAGCAAGCGGAAAAGAAAATATTGAGTATCTTTCTATTACCACTTTGAATAAACCTGCAATAGATGCTGTAGGAAATGCTGCGGTTCTTGATGTTGCAAAATTATTGCAAACAGAATACCAAGGAGATTCATTAGTGGCGTCTCTAAATCGGAGTGATTATTCGGCACTGGCTGAACTGGTGGAAGACGAGCAACAACTTGAGAGGTGGATTAACGGATTCCGACAAGTTTTGTTAGATGAAACACTTTCTTCACATAAACTGGCAAAACAACTCTATTTCCCCGTCAGCCCCGGTGAATATCATGTATTAAGCCCGCTTTTTTCTTCATCGTTGGCGAATACAATACATCAGCATATTATCGAAGCCCGTTTTGGTGAGTCATCTAAAGATATTAATAAGGCGAAGAAAGAAGAATACTGGCATCCTGAAGCCAGAGTTATCTATCCTAATACTGCTATACAGAATATAGGTGGAACTAAACCACAAAATATCTCTTATCTTAATAGCATACGAGGTGGACGAACTTGGCTTTTATCTTGCTCTGCCCCCAACTGGCAAAGTAGCACTAAGCTTCCGAAACGGCACGGATCTATTTTTGAACAGCGTAGTCAGTTCGCTCTGTTGTCCTATGCCACTGTCAGGTTGATGCGGCAATTTCTATTTAGTGCACAGAAATGTACGGAAGAAACTCGGCGAAGTCGTCAGGCATATGTTGAAGAAATTATTGATATTTTATTTAACTATGTTGCTAGTGTACAGAATCAGGTTGAGCTTAAAGGCTGGAGTGCCAGTGATGATTGTGAGTTAAAACGTGCTCAACAGCTTTGGCTTGATCCTTATCGTTGCCAACTGGATAATGAATTCCGATTTGAACGTGAAGGCGGCGACTGGAAAAAAGAAATAGCCGCAGATTTTAGTTACTGGCTGAACCAGAGTTTGAAACATGAGCGATTGGAAATGGAATTACCTGAACGTCGTGAGTGGGCTTCTGAGTTTAAGAAACGGTTACGTGAATTTGAGGATGAATTGCCGGAGGTGATGCCATGAGTTATCTAATTGTTTTGCGCCATATTAAAGTGGAAAACGCGAATGCAATTGCAGGTTTAACCTATGGTTTTCCGGCAATTACTCATTTTCTTGGGTTTACTCATGCACTTTCACGTAAATTACAGCAGAGCCATGATTTAAGACTAGAAAATTGCGGCGTTATCTGCCATAACCATCAATTACATGCTTATCAATCTGATCCTATTAGAGATAAAGTTTTTGCATTAACCCGAAACCCGTTAACTAAAGAAGCAAAAACGGCGGCATTTAATGAAGAAGGCCGTATGCATATGACGGTTTCTTTATTAATTGAATGCCTTGGTGAAATTGAAAATGGTGACGAAGGCGCTAGAAATTTAGAAAAGCATTTATGGGAGATCTGCCAAACTCAGAGATTAGCTGGTGGGACTATCACTGAAATTGCTAAAGTAGATGTTATTGCTTTTCCGCAGCGAGAACAGGAAACCCGTAAATTAATGCGTCGCCTGTTGCCGGGGTTTGTTTTGTTGGATCGTTCAGAATTATTAGCCAATCACTACGATGCATTAAAGCAAAGTAACCCACAGGCAGAAATGATTGATGCCTGGCTTGATTTTTCCGCGATTAAAATGCGGGCTATTCCTAAGCAGGAAGATAAGCAACCTGAAATTGGTGACCCGGCATATTGGGAATATGTTCCCAAACCCGGTTCTGGATATCTAGTCCCTTTGATGACAGGTTACCAGGCTATATCGCCGTTATATCCCGCTGGGAAAGTAGAAAAAACCCGTGATCCCAATACGCCATTTTGTTTTGTTGAAGCAATTTATGGGGTAGGCGAGTGGAGAAGCCCACACCGTATTAATGATATTCGCCAGTTACTTTGGTGTCATCATTACCAAGAGGGTATCTACCGATGCTGCAATCAGCAGGCTGTTGCCCGTCAATCTAAACCCAATAAAAAAGTAAGAATCGACTGATTAATTTAAACAAGGATATTCATATGTCTAAATCAACCATTAAAACGGCTTCTGTACTGGCGTTTGAACGTAAACTTTCTAATTCTGATGCGATAATGTTTGCTGGAAATTGGGAGCAGAACGGTGGCGAATGGAAGCCTATTGCTATTCAGGAAAAAGCAGTCAGAGGTACGATTTCTAACCGCTTGAAAAATGCATTGACGAGTGATCCCGCTAAACTGGATGCGGAGATTCAAAAAGCAAACCTGCAACGTGTTGATGTCGCTGCACTGCCTTTTGATGCTGATACCCTGAAAGTCAGCTTTACATTACGGGTATTAGGTAATCTTGCTATACCGTCTGTATGTAATGATCAGGATTATCAGGCTGAACTGGCAAATGTAATCAACGGTTACATTGCCGAGCATGGTTTTAAAACACTTGCTGCCCGTTATGCAGAAAATCTGGCTAATGGACGGTTTTTGTGGCGTAACCGGGTTGGCGCAGAAGAAATTAAGGTTTGTGTGAAGGGTAAAAGTGGCGAATGGTGGGAGTTTAATTGCGAAGATTTCAGTTTACGTGCATTCGGTAAGGCAGAAGGTAATTTAGCTAAACTTGCTGCTGGAATTGAAGAAGGGTTGGCTGGCGGTGGATCAACATTCTTCAACGTTGAAGCTTTTGTTCGTTTAGGTCATGGTCAGGAAGTTTTCCCTTCTCAAGAGTTAGTTCTTGACAGTAACAGTAAGAAAAGCAAAGTGTTGTATCAGGTCAATGAGATTGCTGCGTTGCACTCACAGAAAGTAGGTAATGCGCTGCGCACTATTGATACTTGGTATCCTGATGCATCTGAGTTGGATCTTGGCCCAATTGCTGTTGAACCCTATGGCTCTGTAACCAGCCGGGGTAAGGCTTATCGTCAGCCTAAATTAAAAATGGATTTCTATACTCTGCTGGATAACTGGGTTGTCAAAGGAAAAGCGCCAGAAGTAGAGCAACAACACTACGTTATGGCGATTCTGATTCGTGGTGGTGTTTTTGGTGAAAAAGGTGAATAAGGGGATACGATGGATTATTACCTTGAAATCCGCGTCCTTCCTGATCTTGAGTTCAGCCCGCAAACGCTTATGGATGCGCTGTTTGCTAAGCTGCATCGAGCCTTGGGGCAGGCGGGCCATGGGCGGATTGGTGTCAGTTTTCCCCGTGCGGGAAAAACGTTGGGGAACACGTTGAGGATTCACGGCTCAAACGAAGCGTTGCAGGATTTACAGGCGTTACCCTGGTTAAAAGGGCTCAGGGATTATACTGAGGTGACTGATAGCCAGCCAGTACCTCAAGACACGCAATATCGTTGTGTTAGCCGGGTACAGGTTAAAAGCAACGCAGAGCGGCTTCGTCGTCGTTCGATCAAAAAGAGGTGGTTAACTGAGGAACAAGCCCGGCAATGCATCCCAATAAGCAAAGAGCAACGTACTGATTTACCGTTTCTGAGCCTTAAGAGTTTGTCATCAGGACAAAGCTTTCCATTGTTTGTCGAACAGGGACCAATAGAAGACAGACCAACACCAGGAGCTTTTAGTTCTTATGGATTAAGTGCATCAGCTACCATCCCCTGGTTTTGACCCTTTTTTAGCGGTTAATTATAACCTTTTGATTTATTTAAGAGATTAGCCGCTGCTTATAAAAAGGGTTTTTCCGCTTTTTTTAACTATGCTCTTTAATAATCAGTAGGTTAAAGCTAGTATTTAACAGTTCACTGCCGTACAGGCAGCTTAGAAACCTGAACACCCAATATTTCGCAGAAACGATTAGTTCACTGCCGTACAGGCAGCTTAGAAAGCGTGTGCCTAGTTTCTGTGGCCGTGCTCCTCGTTCACTGCCGTACAGGCAGCTTAGAAATTCGCCCCATGAGAGAAGCTGACGCCTACCGCAGTTCACTGCCGTACAGGCAGCTTAGAAAATAACGGGCTAAGTTGTCTAAAAAATCTTTTTGTTCACTGCCGTACAGGCAGCTTAGAAACAATTTCCGCGATGCAGACATTAATATCATCGGTTCACTGCCGTACAGGCAGCTTAGAAAATCATGAACGGTCAGTCCGGACACCTCTGTCTGTTCACTGCCGTACAGGCAGCTTAGAAATGTTATTTATGCTCGCCCTTAGACTTAGTTTTGTTCACTGCCGTACAGGCAGCTTAGAAAGTCATGTATGTTTTGTTGAAAAACAGAATGATGTTCACTGCCGTACAGGCAGCTTAGAAAAACAAAGCCCCCGATAGAAATTAATTCTATCTGTTCACTGCCGTACAGGCAGCTTAGAAAGAAGAGAAAGCGCTGGGCAAAGCCAAAGAGAAGTTCACTGCCGTACAGGCAGCTTAGAAAGTGGTCTGGCATGGAAAACAATGGGGTCTGAGGTTCACTGCCGTACAGGCAGCTTAGAAACTCTAGAATATGCCGCGGCTGTATTACGTTCGGTTCACTGCCGTACAGGCAGCTTAGAAATTATCGGTAAAACGGGACAGCTGCAGTGTGAGTTCACTGCCGTACAGGCAGCTTAGAAAGAACCCGATGGTACCGTCTACGATATCTAATGGTTCACTGCCGTACAGGCAGCTTAGAAACAATCTCGCCACGAACAATTGTCCTGCGCTCGGTTCACTGCCGTACAGGCAGCTTAGAAAACTTAGCCAGACGAGCGCCTACACCTTCTGGCGTTCACTGCCGTACAGGCAGCAGCGGGCCCAATTGAGCGCGCTGGGAAAAGTTAATTTTTCTTGATGTTGGTTATTTCTTATGCTTGTGAGCATATTCTTCATTGTTAACCCATTGATGGTCTTTCTCCCAGGTAAATAGCCACTTGCGGGTTGGTCCTGCCATTACATTGAGATAGTAGTTGTTATAACCGGCGATGGTTGCCACTGGGTGGTAGCCTTTTGGAACCATTACCACATCCTTGTTATAAACCGCTATTGATTCATCCAGTGAACCGTCATCGGTATAGACTCGTTGCAGACAGAATCCCTGTGATGGATTCAGGCGATGGTAATAGGTTTCCTCCAGATAGGTTTCCTGTGGTTCATTGTCCGTATCGTGTTTATGGCTGGGATAGGAGCTGGTGCAGCCTTCATCGGTAAAGACTTCGACCACTAATAAGCTATCAGCAGGTTTGTTATCTGGCAGGATATTGTGAACATAGCGCTGGTTGCAGCCGCTCCCGCGTTGTTCTGCGTCAATGTCCTGTGGTGCAATCAGGCGAGTCGGGTGGTTTCCTTTACCCGGAGCCTGACACACCGCCAGTTCGAGAGCCGTATCGGCAATAACCTCAATGGATTCACCTGTGGTGATGTAGACGGCATAGGGTTTTTGGCGTTCAAATGGCTCCATGCGATCACCAATATGCTCAAATTTCTGATGTGGTGTGATAACCGTGGCTTTTCCTGCCACCAGCACCAGACAAGCCTCATTTTCTGATGCGGGTAATGTGATTTTCTCACCTGTGGTTAACTCATAAACATCAAAGTGGACATATTTCCAGTTCGCAGATTCCGGTGTGATATGTTGAGTTCGTTTATTCCAATCCGGTGCATGATATTTTGATAATAATTTGGACATATTACCTGCCTCAGCATTGCTTTTGCGTGAATCAAGTCTTAAATCAATCCGGCATCTCCGGCAAATTTGTGTAAATTGTTATAACCCATAGTTGCGTAGGTAAGTGGGTGAGCAACGGCAGGATCTTGTTCTGCTTCAACGACCAGCCAACCTTGATAGTGGTGTTTTTTTAGTACCTGAAAAATTGAGGGATAATCAACACAACCGTCTCCCGGTACGGTAAATACGCCACTCAGCACTGCATCAAGAAAACTGGTTTTGCGGTTTTTCACATCCTTGAGTACATCAAGGCGGATATCTTTACAGTGAACATGGTTGATGCGTTTCGCCCAGCGTTCTGCGACCACCGATGGATCAGCGCCAGCAAATGTCAGATGGCCGGTATCCAGCAACAATCCAACTTCATTTCCGGTATTTTCCATCAGATAATTAATATCTTCCGCAGTTTCGATTACGGTTCCCATATGATGGTGATAAGCAATTTGAACCCCTTGTTCTTGAGTGTAACGGGCGAATTCAGTCAGTTTTTTACCATATTCTTGCCAGCGATCAGCGGGAAATTGAGGGCGAAGATGAACCGGTTTGCTCTGATCGCCGTGAATACAATGTGTTACTTCAGCAAATACCATCACATTAGCCCCCAGTTCGCGTAACAGTGTCAGGTGAGAGTGTACCGCTGCAATCTCTTCTGCTACCGAACGGGTAAGTAATTCGCCGGAGTACCAACCGGATACCAGTTTTAGATCGTGTACGGCAAGTATAGGGCCTAATATGCTGGCCTGACGAGGGAATTTATTGCCCAGTTCAAAACCGGTAAAGCCTGCTTGACGGCCTTCAGTTAAGCAGGTCTCCAGGGACGTTTCTGCGCCGAGAGTGGGTAAGTCGTCATTGGTCCAGGTTAGAGGGTTGATACCAAGTTGCACAGTCATGATGAATCTCCTGTAAGATCAAATAATTTTGTTATGTTCCTATCCACGCTGACGCCACAAACTAATCAGGTTGTGATAGTTAATTTTTATTTGTTGAATCAGTTCGTTATCATCAATTTCATTTTTTAGCCACTGTAAAGATGGCTGGCCGAATAGAGTTCTTCCGACAGCAAAACCTTTGACGATAGATTTTCCGGCGACGGCATTGAAACCCGCTTTTAGCTCTTCCTGTGAAGCATCAAGACCAAGAATAACTACGCCGCGGCAATATGGGTCCCGTTGCTGGATTAAATGGTTAATCTGGTCCCAGCTATCGGCGTTGAGAGGAGGAAGTTTCCACCAATCTGGTTTAATGCCGAGGTTGTAAAAGCGTTTGAGTGCACGGATATAGTATTCATCTGAATGTTCCATTTCCGCAGGTAAAATCACTTCCAATAAAAGTTCATGGCCAGATTTACAGCATGCGGCATAAATTTCCTGAACTTTTTTTTCTTGTTCCAGGCGAAGTGAGTGAGTATCTTCTGGATGAAAAAACACCAGACATTTGACGATCTGTTCCAGAGGCCAGTCGATAAGTTGGGAACCGATGTTGCCATGCTCCAGACAGAGCGGGCGGGAGCCCGGCAGTTCAATTGGACGGCCTATCCACCAATGCTGTCCAGTTATTTCATTTAAAACATCCTGACCAAAGGTGCTGTCACACAACAGGCCAACTTTCCCTTGTAATCCGGCCTCTCTAGCAACTTTCTGGCTGGCGCGCAGTAAAAGTTGTTTTAATAATGGAATACGCTTGATACTGGCATCTGCTTGACGGGCCATTTCGATAAATTGGATACGATGGTCAAATGCCATCACGCACAGTTCATCCCACTGATTTTTACGGGCGCTAATGCGGTGAAGGTGATTCAGTGTTTCATCCAAATCAGGGCGTAGTACTTGATTGGTTCGTGACAGATAGTTATCAAGTTCTTTTTTATCTGGCATGGCCGGAGCGCACCCATGACGGGAAACGACTAATGCACCACAGGCATTCGCATAGGTACAGGCTTTTTCCCAGCTTTCGTCATTAAGATAGCCCCGCAACAGGCCGGACATGAAAGCATCCCCCGCACCCAGCACATTGAGAACATCAATCTGAACGCCCTGTACGGTAATGCCATCATCCAGATTATCAGGGATTTCAGCGGTAAAAACAGAACATCCCAGAGCTCCACGTTTGCAGACCAGTTCAGCCGAAGTGTGTTGACGGATATTACGGAGTGCTTCGATGGTATTGGTGGAATCACCCGCAATGTGGAACTCTTCTTCCGTTCCAACAATCAGGTCAAACAGAGATAACACTTCCTGTAACTGGGCTGTTACTCGTTCCGATTCGATATAGCGGGTTTCACCATCTCCCAGAGAAGTCAGCCCCCAAAGTACAGGGCGATAATCAATATCGATAACCGTTTTCACACCATTACGGCGGGCGTAGTTTAGAGCAGTCAAGACTGCATCGCGGGTATTTGGATGAGAAAGGTGTGTTCCGGTTATTGCCAGGCAACGGGCTGATGCAATGTATTCTTCGCTGAAATCATCGCGAGTCATTGCCATATCGGCGCAGTTGTCACGATAGAAGATCAGCGGAAAAGTTGTTTTATCTTTGATCCCCAGCAGTACCAGCGCAGTAAGACGCTCTTTGTCAGTGATTAGATGGCTGGTATCACAGCCAACACGTTGTAACTCTTCTCGGAGGAAACGCCCCATATGTTCATCACCGACTCTGGCTAGCATGGAAGATTTAAGTCCCTGACGAGCAGTACCATAGGCGACATTACCGGAAGATCCACCAAGATATTTTGCAAAACTTCCCATGTCTTCCAGTCGAGCCCCGATTTGCTGACCATACAGGTCAACGGCTATTCTTCCCATACAGATAACATCAAACTTTTTTGGCTGATCCATTGAACAACTCCTTATTGAGTACAACATCAAGTGTTGCTATGGTGTGCTCCGATAGTGGAAAGTTAATAAGAAAGATTAATTAATTTCAGTGACATTCACCCAACGTTGTTTTTTATACGAATGGGCAATAGCATCTAGAATGCGCGAGACTTTCCAGCCTTCGGTGAAATCCGGCCACATCTCTTGATTGTTGGCGATACCGTTAATCAAATCCCTGATTTCCACTGTTTTTTGATCATTGAAGCCGATGCCATGACCTGCGCTGTTGCAGAATGGGGCGTAATCAGGGTGTTCCGGACCGACAAGAATAGTTTTAAAACCTTGCCGGTTTGCAGGTTCATCGTGGCGGTAAAGTTTTAATTCGGCCATTCTTTCCTGTGTGAAACTCAAAGTACCTGTTGTTCCTGTGATGACGTAGTTCAATCCCATTTTCCGGCCACAGGCAACCCGGGAAGTTTCAATAATACCCATTGCTCCGCTGTTGAAACGCACCATGGTATGTGCTTGGTCTTCGTTTTCTACTGCCACCATGATGTCGGAACTTGTTTCTTCCGGGCGTTTTTTAACGACGATTTTCATATCCCCGCAAACAGTTTGAATATCACCGATCAGATATTGCGCCATATTGATGATATGAGCAGCAAGATCACTCAATGCACCTAATCCAGCTTTTTCTTTGAAACAGTGCCAGTGAATAGGCGTGAGTGGATCCGCCATATAATCTTCGTTATGTGTGCCGTAGAAATGAACGACTTCACCGATTTCACCATTTGAAATGATCTCTTTAGCCAGTTGTGCTGTGGGGTTTTTCATATAGTTAAAACCTACCAGTGTTTTCACTCCGGCTTTTTTGGCTGTTTCGGCCATTAATTTTGCATCAGTTGAATTGAGTGCCAGCGGTTTTTCGCAATAAACATGTTTGCCGTGTTTGATCGCTTCGAGCGCCATCTCTTTATGAAGGAAATTGGGTGAGCAGATATCGACAACATCAATATTAGGATCTGCCACCAATTCGTGCCAATTATCGGTAAAGCGCCGGAAACCGAATGCTTCAGATCGTTTTGCTGCAAGTTCAGTCGTCACTTCCGCCACCATTTCACGAACGAGTCTGCCAGCCAGAGGGAAAACAGTTGGAGCTTGTGCATAAGCAATTGCATGTGTGCGCCCGATGTAACCAGTACCAATTAATCCGATACGAATCTCTTTCATCACTGTTTCTCCGAATTAAAGCTGACAAGCCGTTTTGTTGTGTGCAGTAGGTTCCTGAGTGTTTGTTAACCTTGATTGTTGTTGCGTAATTGTTATATGAAATATTTATTTCAAATTCAATACAATTAGAAATATTAATTTCAATTTGTGATCTGATCAGGATTTTTGAGGTAACATAGCGTTATATATAGTTAATTTTTTAATAAGTTGCACATTATCCAAGGATAAAAGATGAAAATAAGTGGATGGATGAAATTTTTATTTCATCTTATTTTGGTGTATATGGAAAGTGTATTATGTGGCTTTAATTAAGTCATCTCTTCCCTTTATTGCAGGGAAGAAATTTTTCTATTTTTTTCTAAACAGAGCACTGCCCATTTTATAGAATACATAAAACAGTATTAATGCAACCATCAGATAATAAATAATCATTATTATTGTGGGAATATTATGTGCGAGAAATACGTACATAGAAATCGACCCCAGAATAATTAACCCTGCAACTGGCTTTACTATAGACCACGGCGTAATATCTACCTGTTCGGTATAAACATCTTCAAATGGCTTGGCTGGGAAGAAATAGCCAATAGCCAGCATGAAAATAACATTGAGGGTAAATAAAATACCGACCAAATGAAAGAAATGCAGATCAATTTTTAAAATAAAGTTACAGATAATATAAGCGGACATACCGAATAACAAGCCAAGTTTAGCGGCAATAGGAGGTACACGTTTAGTCATTAAACCGACCAGTACCACACTAAGAATTGGCGCGTTAAAAATTCCCTGCAATTGTTGAATAAGATAGAACAGACCATCCGGCGCATTAGCAACTAATGGGGCAACAATCATGGTTGTTAAAGCCAACCCAAGTCCCAGATATTTACTGACAGTGACTGTTTGAGCTTCGGTTGCTTTTTGGTTGATTCGTTGTCTGTAGATATTAACGATAAAAAGTGTCACAGATGAATTAAGTCCGCCACTGAATGTGGAGAATACGGCACCGACAACGACAGCCGCAAAAAAGCCCACTAATATTTCAGGCAGAACCAGATGTACCAATTGTGGATAGGCATTATCCGGGTTGTCTATTTGTCCTTTGAAAATATGGAACGCAATAATGCCTGGCAGAATAATAATGGATGGAATGATGAGTTTAAAGAAAGCGCATAACATGACGCCTTTTTGCCCTTCGGCCAGATTTTTTGCACCAAGGGCTTTCTGAACGATTGATTGATTAGTACACCAGAAAAACATATTGGAAATAATTAAGCCGGTAAATAACGTGGAGAAAGGAACCAGCGAATCCTCACTGCCGATCGAGTTAAATTTATCAGGGTTAGTCTGGTAAACCTCAACTAATCCTTGCCAGGCATTGCCACTGCCGACATAGAGCAGGGCAAAAATTGTTACCATTAATCCGCCAATGATTAAGCCGGCTCCGTTAATAGTATCTGCGACTGCAATCGCTTTAATACCACCAAAGATAGCGTAAATAGCCCCTAATCCACCGATACCCCAAACCATAATCCATAATGCTGTGGTTTTATCGACACTGAATACATTTGAAACCTGGAATAGACTTTCCAATGCGATCGCACCGGTATACAGCACAATTGGCAGCAGTGAAATGACATACATAGCTAGGAACAGTATTGAGGTAATAAGCAGGGTATTTTTGTCAAACCGACGTTCAAGATATTCCGGAATGGTTGAAATGCCGAGTTTCAGATATTTAGGCAGGAAATAAAGAGCAAATAAAACAATGGTAATAGCAGCTATCACTTCCCAGGCCATGACGATAAATCCGGTTCGGAATGCTAATCCATTCAAACCGACTAAGTGTTCTGTAGAAAGGTTCATCAGCAACATAGAACTACCGATATAAATACCGGTGAGAGAACGCCCACCAAGAAAATAGCCTTCAGTAGATTCTGTCAGACGGGCATTATGTGTTTTGTAATAAGCAAAGCCAGCAACTAATAAGGTAAATCCAATAAATGAGAGAAAAGCTAACATACTGTCCTCCACGCCTGAATTACGGTTTTCAGGCAGCAATGCGCTAATGGGAAAGGGGGCCCGTTTTTATTGTGAAAATAAATTGTGAATCAGTTATTCAGGTGTAGGCCTGTTTTATAATTTGATTTCTTTACCGGAGTGCAGGGATTCAAGTGCTTTATCTGCCAGATAGAGTGCCTGTTCGCCATCAAAACCACTGCATTCTGGTGTGGTTCGGTCAGCCATGACGTTGACGAAATGATCCCATTCAGCAATATAGGCTTCCCGGTAACGTTGCAGGAAGAAGTGCTCTGGTTTAGCGGCTAAACAGCCGGTGTTTTCCCAGAGTTCAACGCTGTTTTCTTTGATGTTGCCGGCACTAAGCAATCCTTTTTCACCATGTAGTTCAATCCGCTGGTCATAGCCATAACCGGAGCGGCGGCTGTTAGTAATGGCTGCCATTGCACCTGATGGGAATTTCATAACGATAAAGGCGGTGTCGATATCACCAACTTGCCCAATTGCCGGATCAACCAGATTACTGCCTTGGGCATATATTGAGCATGGCTCTTCACCGATAATAAAACGTGCCATATCGAAGTCATGTATTGTCATATCCCGGAACATCCCACCAGAGACTTTGACGTATTCAGCAGAGGGCGGTGAGGGATCACGAGAAGTCATCAGCAGAGATTCGGCTTTTCCTATTGTACCGGCATCAAACAGTGTTTTTACCCGGCGAAATTGCGGATCGTAACGACGGTTAAAACCAATCAACAAGGGAACTTGATACTGTTTAACAGTTTCAAGGCAGTGATGAACACGTTCAATATCAAGGTGGACCGGTTTTTCACAGAAGATTTTTTTGTGATGCTTTGCTGCGAGTTCGATGAGATCTGCATGAGTGTCCGTCGCTGAAGCAATAAGAACACCATGAACTTCCGGATCAGATATTGCCTGTTCAATGGCTTGTACTTTTGTCTGGTATTTCTGTGCTAAAGATTCAGCACTTTCTTGATTCGGATCGACAACGGAATAAAGGCAGGTTTCTTTATGATTCGCGATATTCGCCGCATGTACCTGACCAATACGTCCAGCGCCAAATAATGCAATGTTAAACATAGATGCTCCTTGATACCTGGGTACTACTTTTGGGATATTCAGGAATATATCAAATAAAACGTTTATTTCAATTTAACTATATTTAGAAATTATATTTTTGTGTGCCGGATAGCATTTTGTAATCATAATGTTGAATTTGTGTTAAGCAGATCACGTAAAGTAAGACTCATACTGGCCGGAATAACCTATTTTTCTTTTAAAAACAAATGAAAGTATCGATTCGATTAAGTCGTCGTCAGGGTTAGCAATAAGGATTGAATAAAAAGGATAAAGTGATTCATTTTCGAAATAAAAATTTCAAAAATAGTATTGGAAGTCGTTGGGAAAAGTGGCCTGCCACCCGGCAGGCCGTCAACTTTTTTTAATACTGACGTATTTTGGTTGCAATCATCTCTTTTATGTTCTTTGATGCAGATTCTATAGCTGGATTCTCAGCTACCTGCGCCGTTCCTGTTCGCCACCATGATTCATAGCCATGTGTCATGGTTTTAGGCAGCACTTTAATATCGATCAACACGGGTACGGTCTGTTTTCTGGCTTCCTGTAATGCGTAAAACAGTTGCTGTTCATCGTGAACGCTGTAACTTTTGCAGCCGTAGCTTTCTGCATTTTTGGCAAAATCGACTTTAATCAGTTTTCCATCCATGTAACCACTTTCTGGGTTCCGGTAACGGTTTTCTGTGCCAAAACTGCCCATCCCTTGGCTCATTTGCAGGTTGTTGATACAGCCAAATCCCGCGTTATCGAACAGCAACACGGTGATCTTGATATTTTCCTGTACCGCAGTTTGCAGCTCCGAATGAAGCATCATATAAGAGCCATCACCCGCTATGGCATAGACGGGTTGGTCGGGACAGGCGAGTTTGGCACCAATAGCCGCCGCTATCTCATAACCCATACAGGAATAGCCATACTCAAGATGGTAGGTATCCGGTTGTTTAGGTTGCCATACCCGCTGTAAATCGCCGGGTAGGGAGCCGGCTGCACCAACAATGATCGCTTCGGGTTCAAGGTGTTTATCCAGTAATCCTAATACCTTGGTTTGTGTCAGGCGGGTTTGTAATGTCTGGCTGTACTCTTCTAATTTATCATCAAGATGACCGGGAATTTCTGGAGTAAAACCTGCCTGATACTGAATTTCGAACAGGCGATTTAACTCTTTTCGCCACATTTCTCGTGCTTGAGAAATTTCATCCTGATAGCCACTGCGATAACTTAACTGAGCGAGTTTCTCTGCGATAGCATTTAATCCCTCACGGGCATCGGCCACGATAGGAACGGCATCCAGTTTACAGGCGTCGAATTCCGCGACGTTGATAGTGAGAAATTCAACATCTGGATTCTGAAACAGGGATTTGGATGCGGTTGTGAAATCAGTAAACCGGGTGCCGACACCAATAATCAAATCAGCTTCTTTGGCTATCAGGTTGGCTGCAAGACAGCCCGTTGTTCCTAAACCACCACAATTAAGTGGATGATCGGCAACGACAGCACTTTTACCTGCCTGTGTTTCAGCAAAAGGGATATTGAAGTTTTCTGCGAACTGACGGAAAGCTTGATGTGCTTCTGAATAGCGCACGCCGCCACCGCAGATTAGTAAGGGTTTTTTCTTGCGGCTTATTAGTGTCACCGCATCGTTGATCATGGCGACAGATGCCGGGCGGCGTTCAATACGATGAATCCGTTTTTGGAAGAAATAGTCCGGAAAATCCCAAATTTCGCCTTGAACGTCTTGCGGCAAACAAATTGTGACAGCGCCTGTATCAGCGGGATCGGTCAGAACCCGCATGGCATTAATCATCGCGCTCATGAGTTGTTCTGGTCTGGAGATACGATCCCAGTAACGGGAAACAGGGCGGAAACAGTCATTTGTACTGATAGTATAGTCATGGAATTGTTCAACTTGCTGTAAAACCGGATCAGGCTGGCGGCAGGCGAAGAGATCACCGGGGAATAGCAACAAAGGGATCCGGTTAGCTGTGGCGGTTGCAGCGGCTGTTACCATATTAGCGGAGCCAGGGCCGACAGATGAGGTCACGGCAAAAATCTGTTTGCGCTTTTTCTGTTTGGCAAAACCGGTTGCGATATGAGCCATGCCTTGCTCATTGCATCCTTGGTAAACGGTTAAGTGACCGGGAGCTTGCTCCAGTGCCTGCCCTAATCCAACAACATTACCATGACCGAAAATGGTAAAAATTCCTCTGATGAATGGGGACTGTTCACCATCGACTTCCACATATTGTTGATTCAAGAACTTCACCAATGCTTGAGCGGTTGTCATTGTTGATTTATTCATTTCACAGAACTCCACTTTATTCCATCGTTGGCATGATAAAACTGCTGGAATGATGTTCTAACCTGATACTTTCCGGCCAACGGCTGGTGACTGTTTTCATGCGGGTGTAGAAACGAACACCATCATTACCGTGAACGTTAAGTGGACCAAAAATCGAACGTTTCCAGCCACCAAAGCTGTGGAATGCCATAGGCACCGGAATAGGGACATTAATGCCGACCATACCGGCCTGTACATCTTCGCTGAATTGACGGGCGGTTTCTCCATCGCAGGTGAATATGGCGGTACCGTTACCATACTGATGGTGATTAATTAACGTTAGTGCGGTGGCATAATCAGGCACACGAACAATGACCAGGACCGGGCCGAAAATCTCTTCCTGATATATTTTCATCTCTGGTGTGACGTTATCAAATAGCGTCGGACCAATAAAATAGCCATTTTCATAACCAGGAACGTTGAGTTGACGACCATCGATCAGCAGGCTGGCCCCTTGTTTTTCGCCGCTGGCAATATAGTCACAGATTTTGGCTTTGTGTTGGGCCGAGATAACCGGACCCATATCATTCTCTTTACCTTCAGTCATACCGGGGCCGACAGACATGTTGCTGATCTGTTGATGTAGTTTTGCAATCAGGGCATTGGCCGTTTCATCCCCAACCGCTAATACAACAGACAGTGCCATGCAACGTTCACCTGCCGCCCCAAAAGCCGCGCCCATAATCGCGTTACAAGCCATATCAAGGTCAGCATCCGGCATGAGAATACAGTGGTTTTTTGCCCCTCCCAGAGCCTGACAGCGTTTCCCATGTGCAGAGGCAGTCGTATAGATATATTCGGCAATCGGGGTAGAACCTACAAAGCTAACGGCCTGTACTCTCGGATCAGTCAGCAGGACATCGACTGCCTCTTTATCACCGTTGACAACATTAAATACACCATCGGGTAAACCGGCTTGTTTAAGCAGCAGTGCTAATTCAACAGCAACAGAAGGATCTTTTTCTGAAGGCTTCAAGACGAAAGTGTTCCCTGTAGCCAGCGCGATGGGGAACATCCACATAGGAACCATTGCCGGGAAGTTGAAAGGGGTAATACCGGCACAAACACCCAAAGGCTGCATCAATGAGTGGCTATCGACGCCTGTTCCGGTGTTAGCGGAATGTTCACCTTTTTGCAAATGAGGAATGCCGCAGGCAAATTCAACAACTTCCAGGCCACGGGTTAATTCACCAATGGCATCTGAGTAGATTTTTCCGTGTTCTTCTGAAATCAATCGCGCTAATTTGTCTATATTGGCTTCCAGCAATGTTTTGAACTGGAACATTACACGGGCACGTTTAAGCGGTGAAATTTTAGACCATCCGTTGTAAGCCTGATGGGCAGTTTCAATTGCCTGTTCAACTTCATGGGCTGTGCTTAGTGCTACCTGACGTATCTGTTTTCCCGTTGCTGGATTGAAAACAGGAGAAAAACGGACGCTGTGACTAGGAATGAGTTGCCCGCTAACATAATTCTTGACTTGTTCCATTCTGAGCCTCTCTTACAGATTTTAATGTTTGTACTGAATCAGAAACCTTGGTAATAGATATATGAAATATTTATTTCATTTTCAATCATATTTAGAACGATAACCGATTAGTGTGATCGGAGTAATGTTTTATGAATAACAGGTAACTAGGTGACTAATGAGTTGTTATTCAATATTATGATAATAATAAACTATTACAATTAATGGATTATATATTTCATTTCCAACTATAAAAATGAAATATGATTCATCTTATGCTGTAAAACAATTACAATTGCCAACGATAAATTTTAGGGGGGATTTATGTCTGTAGCATCGAATCTGAATGAATTTCAAGAACAAGTCCGTTCACGCTATGGTCAATTGAGTAAACGCTTGCAACAAGTAGCCCGATATGTGCTGGATAATACTAATAGTGTGGCTTTTGATACTGTTGCTGTGATAGCCAGAGAAGCTGATGTTCCTCCATCAACATTAATTCGTTTCGCAAATGCGTTTTATTTCAGTGGCTTTAATGAAATGAAACAGCTATTTCGTGTGCATATGGTAGAAGAGACCGCCAGTTATGCAGACAGAGCCAGATTATTCAGGGAACTGGATGGTGAGCAGGAGCCGCTGGAAGATCCACAGCATATTTTGCAGGAATTTGCCCGTTCAAATGTGCAGGCGATGCAACAGCTGGCTACCCGAACAGCGCCTGAAGATTTAAAAAACGCGGTAGATTTATTGGCTAAGGCCAAGAATATCTACATTATTGGGCTGCGTCGTTCTTTTAGTGTGGCTGTTTATCTTTCTTATGCATTGAGTCATCTGGAATGCCGTCCATTATTAGTGGATGGGTTGGGGGGGATGTTCAGGGAACAGATTAACTTAATTGGGCAAGAAGATGTTGTCGTTTCAATCAGTTTTACCCCTTATGCGGAAGAGACAGTGATGATCAGTGAGAGGGCAGCGAAAGCAGGGGCAAAACAGATAGTGATTACTGATAGTCAGATTAGCCCTCTTGCCAGTTTCAGTGATGTCTGTTTTGTGATTAAAGAAGCACAGGTGGATGCATTTCGTTCTCAGTCTGCAACGTTGTGTTTAGTGCAGTCTTTGGCAGTTTCTCTGGCTTATCGGCAAGGAAACACTATTTAATTTTAAAATGACGTTCTTGTATTCCTGATGAACATTTTAATCATTATTAACCCGTTGGTACCGGCGGGTTAATTTCTACCAGGTTAGTGGAAAAATCTCTGTTTAAACAAAATGTAAACCTGATATTAATAACTGGTTTTTTATACGTAAATGTTGTTGATTCCTATTGACAATAATTATTTAATAGTTGTTTGGAGTTATGGTTTTAAAGAGGGATCACACGATGATTAAAGGATCGCGTTACATTTTTGTCATTTTATCTGCAATTTCTTTCCAGTCATTTGCTGTAAATTTCCATTACAAAAGTGATATTCCGGCAGACAATAAGCCATCGGCAGAATATATGAAGCAGAGAGAAAATCTTGCATCCAACTATTTGAATGTGGATAAACTCACTGCGGATAATGAACTTGTGAAAAAATGGGAACAGAAAAGACAGGTTGAAGAAACAAAAAGATATGCCGAACACTGGCAGGATAATGAACGATTTAATTATGGGATCAATGGAGGATTGAATCATGGATTCAATGATTCAATCCAGCGGGATATTGAGCGAGCTAATCGAATTGAACAGAACGGAGGAATGACTAGAAGTAACTTTTTTGATAGGAAATGATCACTATTCAACGCTATTTGCATAGTAAATTAAATGAGTTACCAGAAAAAGCAGCTTGTCGATAATTGTTGACAGTCTTTCGAAAGAATTTCCTCTACTGCCATGTGAATATAATGATTTCATACTGAGCGGAGAAAGACATGGAACAGATCGAATGGGCTGATTTTGAAAAAATTGACATGCGGGTTGGCACAATTATTTCGGCAGGATTGAATGCCCAAAGCCAGCAAACCTGTCTATAAATTACAAATTGATCTCGGTGAACTGGGCGTTAGAAACTTAAGCGCTCAGATAACCGCGCATTACACACCTGAGCAATTAATCGGCCGTCAGGTTCTTTGTGTGTGCAACTTTCCACCAAAGCGGATCGCGGGTGTCAAATCAGAGGTATTATTAACCGGCAGTGTCGATGAAAATGGTGCGGTGGTGGATATGGCCGATATTTGCGCGGTATCTCCCAGCACTTTGCACTGCAAACTTTTTATTGCAACTGGCATGAGCTCAATGGCTTATTTGAAAACATACCGGATGAAACTTGCTTATAATTTATTGGTTAACAGTTATAAGCCTTTGACTGATATTGCTTTTCTTTCCAGCTATGCTTCCCAGTCAGCTTTTACCTTTGCATTTAGTCAGCATTATGGCTGCACACCAGCCAGGCTGCGTAAGACAAAATGATATTTTCAGAATTTTATGACTTGATGCACAACGATATTGTGCCTAACCACTGAATGTAAAACAGATAGTTAAGCCATCAATCATAACGGCAGTGCACTGATGGATTTGTTGTTAGGAGCATAAAGCCATCTGAATCATAAGATAGCTTTATGCTGGCTATAGATATTATTGAGTTTTCATTTCTGATTTATCGGCATTATTAAGCAGGCGGCGAATGGGCACAATTAACACCATCAGCACGGCTGCACAAATCACCAGGGCCAGAGAGACACGGGAGAACAGATCAGGCAGGCTGTCCAGTTGATCCGCACGAACATGCCCACCAATCAGACCAGCAGCCAGATTACCCAGTGCATTTGCACAGAACCACAAGCCCATTATCTGACTACGCATTCGTGATGGTGCCAGCAGCGTCACAGTGGCAAGGCCAATCGGGCTAAGGCACAGTTCACCGAGTGTCAGAAACAGAGAACTGGATACCAGCCAGAAAGGAGAAACGGTTTCACCTGTTGCCAGTACATTTTGTGCAGCCAGAATCATCACACCAAAACCACCGGCAGCGAACAGAATACCAATAATGAATTTACTGATACTGCTCGGGTTGATATTGTTTTTTGCCAATCTGGGCCAGAACCAACTGAATACGGGGGCCAGCAGGATAATAAACAGCGCATTAATTGATTGGAACCATACTGTCGGTATCTCAAACCCCATCACCATACGGTCAGTATAATCATTGGCAAACAGGTTTAATGAAGTTGGTGTTTGCTCGTATGCAGACCAGAAGAATGCAGCAGATATTAGCAGAATCAAACAGACTAGCAGACGTGAACGGTCACTACTGCTTAAGCCGGCAAACAGGAACAGATAGGCAAAGTAAAGTGTTACACAGAATGAGATCACATAAACCATTGCGCGGGCTACGGCTACTGGATTGAATGGAATGACACCAAGGATTAGCAGAGCAATAATGGCAATGATAGCGATGACCGTAGTAAAAACCCATTTTCCAACGTTTTTACGCTTCACTGTAGGGCGGTCCCAGCTTGAATCCAAACCACCCTCTTTATCATATTGGCGCATCAAAGGGATCGTGTAGAAGCGGAATATCAATAGGGCAACCAGCATTCCCAACCCTCCGATACCAAAACCCCAGTGCCAGCCATAGTCACGAACCAGCAAGCCAGTCGTCAGAGGAGCAATAAAGGAACCGATGTTAATCCCCATGTAAAATAGGGAAAAACCACCATCACGACGTGGATCCTCTTTTTTATACAGAGTTCCGACCATGACGGTGACACAGGTTTTAAACAGTCCTGTACCTAATACGATCAATAACAAACCAATAAAGAACAAATAATGACTTAAAAACGCGGAGAGGGCGATAGACAGATGCCCTAATGCAATAATGATCGAACCATACCAGACAGCTTGACGTTGGCCCAACCAGTTATCCGCCAGCCAGCCGCCGGGCAGGGCTGTCAAATAGACACACCCGGCAAAAATACCGACGATAGCAGAGGCCTGTTCACGGGGAATACCCATGCCACCATCATAGATGGATGCGGCCATAAATAAGATCAGTAGTGGGCGAATGCCGTAGTAAGAGAAACGTTCCCACATTTCTGTGAAAAACAGGGAACTTAATGGATAAGGATGTCCGAAGAAGGTTCGGTTTTTTGTGTTGTTAATGGAGGATTGCATCTAAGTTTTCCTATAATACTGCACGCCAGGAGTGTCATGTGTGCAACAAATCAAGCCTTTAAAAAGCTCTCTCAGCTTTGGTTTAGAGCAAACAACAAAGCCACGTTTTTTTATTAAATGACGTCCTGTCTTATTAATATGTTTTTAACATACTTTTCGGCTAATTTTATTAATAAACAGGATATCTCTTACTTTACATTCCATTTTTCATAGCAAAGTTCGACAGAAATCTCATTTTTCACCACGGGTTGATTGAAGTGATGATGAGGCCTATTGACTTATTTATATTTTTCATGTTTTTGTAAATGAAAAGATTTTAGAGTAATAAATTAAGTAATAGGGATAATACATACATAATCTTTTCAGAGGCCAGATATTGAGAGTGATAATGAAAGGTAAAAAAGTACAGTCATTTGATTATTAGCTATGTGTTTATTTAGCTACTTTAGTTTATATTTTTTATATAAACATAGCTAATAAATCAGATTAAAAGGTACAACATCAATATTGGAATAAAATAATGGATTATTAGGCTGTATGTGAAACTCATTATGGCTGTTTCTGCATCTACGAAACAGCCATAATGATATTTAATGGACTTTGTCAGCCTGCCCGTACAGAGAAGGCTGACCGTTAGGCCGGGTTTTAAAGCGACGATGTAGCCACATATATTGATCAGGAGCCTGTAAGATCTCCTGTTCCACGACTTTGTTCATAAAAGCTGCTGCTTTCACTTCATCATCTTTAGGGAACCCATCTACCGCAGGTTGAATAATTAACTCATAACCTTTTCCGTCAGGCAGACGGCGGGGGGTAAATGGGATCATTGCCGGATCAGCGAGACGCGCAAGTATAGAGGTACCTGTGGTTGTTGCGGCATGTTCTACCGCAAATAGTGGCGCGAATACGCTATTTCGTGGGCCGTAATCATGATCGGGCGCGTACCAGACGATTTCACCATTTTTCAGGCAGCGGATCATGCCTTTGACATCTTTCCTATCCAGCATATATTTGTTGGAGCGCAGTCGTCCCCATGTTTGTAACCAATCCATAACCGGATTATCATTTGGGCGATAAACACCAATTCCCGGATTGAGTAAACCGAGAATTCGGGCACCCAGTTCCAGTGTCAGGAAATGAATACCGATAACAATAATTCCTTGTTCGCGAGCCTGGATTTTCTGGATATTTTCCCGCCCGATAACGTTAAACCAGCGTTCTACCCGCCAGTCCGGCCAAAACCAGGCTATACCTGTTTCAAATATCCCCATTCCGACGGATTCGAAGTTTTTTATTAGCAGCTCACTGCGTTTCTCTTGAGACATATCCGGAAAACATAGCTCAAGATTTCTTTCGGCAATTCTGGTGCGTTTTTTCAGAAAGCGCATGGAGAATCTGCCCAGACGGGTGCCTATCCAATAAATCATGGGGTAGGGGAGCAGGACCAGCAAATAAAGCAGACTGATACCAAACCAGGTAAGCCAATGACGGGGATGAAGCAATGAGCGTTGAAAAGAAGGTGAGTGTATCATGGATTCTCAGGTTATTTATGGTTCCAAATAAGATGGACAAAACAATTCGCCTATTGTGACACTTTTTGACGGGATATCGAAGTTTTCAGACATGAAATGTTTAGGATATCGATGGTGAGTCATGTTCTGGCCGGCTTTACTAAACTGCTTGCTGCTTTCTTTCGCCAGTATAGTAGCGTGCTCGTCTGCCATCCAGTTTTGCTATCCGTAAAGAATGATGCCTAATAACTTGTTGATAAATAATTATTAAAATAGTTTTCCAGAAGCTATTTACAATGCGTGTGGATAATATTACTGTTTGTATAAACAGTGTTGTTTGTGGAGGGAAAAACTATGCATGTAGAAGTGACAATCGATAAATCTAAGAAGTTGCCAAAAGGTGCTGTCCTTGCTCTTGCTGTAGAACTGGATAACCGTCTTAAACGCCGTTGGCCTGATATTAAAACCAATGTGAAGTTAGCGGGTAATGATGGGCTATCCGTCCGTGGTGGTACTCCCGATGACAGGAAAGTCGTTGAAGAAATTCTGCAAGAGACATGGGAAAGTGCTGATGATTGGTTCCAGCCCTGAATGAGGGTTAAGCCAAATGACAGTCAGTTAAACCTGCCGGTTGCCAGCAATCTGAGGTGCTTATCCTATAGTCTGTGATGTGAAGGATTTCATGATCAATCAATGGGAGGGGAAGACCTCCCATTTTATTATTGATTTCCTGTTACCGCGTTACAAATTACTACTCGTTGAAAATCATTTTCGTTATCATACCCGCTTGATGGCGGAGGCCATCACTTATTACATTTAATCTTATGACTTGAAATTCAGGAAAGTACACCATGCCAGTGTTACATAACCGCATTTCTAATAAAGAGTTGAAAGAACGTATGCTGGCGGAGAGCCAGCCTCGTACTACCATCTCTTTTTATAAATATTTTAATATATTAGATCCTCTGGCTTTCCGTAACAGCCTGTATCAACAGTTTACTGAGCTTTCAGTATTTGGTCGGGTTTATATTGCCAAAGAGGGGATCAACGCACAGATAAGTTTACCAACTCATCATCTGGAAGCATTCAAAGCGTTATTGTATGGCGTTGATCCTGCGTTGGATAATCTGAGGTTGAATATCGCACTTGATGATGATGGAAAATCTTTCTGGGTTTTGCGTATGAAAGTGCGTGACCGCGTCGTGGCTGACGGTATTGAAGATGAAACTTTTGATTCATCAAAAACCGGTGAATATCTTAAAGCAGAGCAGGTCAACCAGATGTTGGATGATCCTGAGGCGCTATTTGTCGATATGCGTAATCACTATGAATATGAAGTCGGGCATTTTGAAAATGCCATTGAAATTCCTTCTGATACCTTCCGCGAACAATTGCCAATGGCAGTGGAAATGTTGCAGGATAATAAGGATAAAACCATTGTGATGTATTGCACCGGTGGTATTCGGTGTGAAAAGGCCAGTGCTTATATGTTGCACAATGGTTTTAAAAACGTATATCACGTAGAAGGCGGTGTTATCGAATATGCCCGTAAAGCCAGGGCGCAGGGATTACCAGTGCGTTTTATGGGTAAAAACTTTGTATTTGATGAGCGGATGGGAGAACGTATTTCAGATGATGTCATTGCTCATTGCCATCAATGTGGAGCGTCTTGTGATAGCCATACTAATTGTAAGAATGATGGTTGCCACCTGTTGTTTATTCAGTGCCCGGAATGTGCCGCTAAATTTGAAGGTTGTTGCAGTGAAGCATGTGGGGAAGAAGTCAGGCTACCAGAAACGGAACAGCGTGTTCGTCGGGCTGGTCGAGAAAATGGAGCAAAAGTATTTAATAAATCCCGGCATCGTTTACAGGATGGATTGAATATTACCTCATTACAGTTGACTAAATAGTATTGTCAATGGCTGGCACAGAGATAGTTGTGCCAGTTTATTGATTTTAAGATAATAGCTTTTTCAGTAGAGATATTTAAATACATTGTAAATAAAACAGAGTTCAATTCTATTATGTACTTTTATTTTTTCAGTAATATGCCTTTTATGAGAATATACTGTACTGTCACTGATGTTTAGTTTTTGGGATATCCGGTAATTTGGAGTTTCTTGCATCCAGTAATCGATGACTTTATGCTCTTGTGGACTAAAAATGGAACAATGTTCATCAATTGATACTCGATGTTTCTGAATTTCTTGTAATGTTATTTTACTCAATTTATTAAGCAAATAGGGAAGGCTTTTTTTTGCCAAAATAAAAGCATTATTTTTCAGTGCAATATAATTTTCACAGTAAGGGTAGGCGCTATTAAGGTATATATAGATACGTGCGTTATCTATAAGAGTAATGAATTTCTGTAAATTAGAGCAATAACTCGAATGATGATAATAATGAGTTAAATTAGCTAAAACAATATCAGGAGAAAAACGAGCTACAATATCTATAGCTTCGTTAATTGAAGGTAAATCAACAATTTCAATATTTTCAACATTGTTGTTTTTCTTTAAAAACTCACTGATACCTGAACGGGTGTAATAGCACTCTTCAACGACTAAGATTTTCATTATTGTACGCCCCTGTTCCTGTTTGGCCGAACTCACAATAAACGCCTTATCTATCGAGAGTCAACTCGGCAATTGCGATAGTTAAGTCAGCTTAATCCGAAATTATTATCTAATGATATGGTATTGTAGACAAAATCGTTGGGGTGAATCAATGTGCCTCCAGGCCGGACACCCAGTTATTTGGGTGTCCGGGCTTGAGATTATTAATGCTTAGTATGGTTCAGATCGCTGTATTCTGAGGATTCGATCTTTTCAATTCCTGCCTGGAGGATGTATATCAACTGTTTTGCAATGTCAGTTGTCAACCATAAGGTTCGATCTACCATGACATGTTCTGGTGTTTGATCTTGGGAGGACAAATAGTGAAGGCGTAGCATCACAGCATCATACGTATCAACGGTACTGATATCCCAACCTACAACAGGATGCGTTTGAATAACTTCATCTTTACTGCCCATAAAACACCTCCTAATCAGATCACTGCATTATTTATTAATATCATTGACTAAGAGCAAACTACCTCATTCTTGAATGAGTCATTATCAGTATATGCTTTTTAATGAAAGTAAGAAGGTTTTTTGTTAGGAATTATTGACCCATTTGCTGGTGGATTGATAGGCCATGTAAATTAATGGGGACGATGACTATCCCCATGTGTATATCAGTCCGCTATTTTTACTTCCCAGCGGGCATCTTCGCCAGCCAGAAATGGAATAAGTTTTTCATTGTTGCAATCAATGTGCTCAATGACCGTGGAAGATTTGCGAGTCAATTCGACAAAACCTTCGTTGACGGGCAGTCCATAAAATTTAGGGCCATTAAGTGAACAGAAAGCTTCAAAATGTTGTAATGCATTCATCTCTTCAAACACTGTTGCGTAAGCCGATAACGCAGATGGTGCGTTAAATACGCCAGCACAACCACAGGGTGACTCTTTTTTGTGTAGTGCGTGTGGCGCAGAGTCTGTACCTAAGAAAAAGCGATCACAGCCACTGGCGACGGCGGCTCGCAAAGCATCCTGATGAATATTGCGTTTCAGAATAGGCAGACAGTACAAGTGTGGGCGTATTCCACCAACCAGCATATGGTTACGGTTGAACATGAGATGCTGTGGAGTCAATGTTGCTCCCAGATTATTGCCGCCTTCCAGTACATATTGTGCGGCTTCTTTGGTTGTTATATGTTCAAATACAACGTTCAGTGCTGGGAACTGATTACGCAATGGTTCCATCACCTGTTCAATAAAACGGGCTTCTCGATCAAAAATATCAATATGAGAAGCAGTAACTTCGCCGTGTACGAGCAGAGGCATTCCCAGTTTTTCCATCATTCCTAATAATGGATAAATATTCTTTATATCAGAGACACCGTGACTTGAATTGGTTGTGGCATTGGCAGGGTAGAGCTTACAAGCGGTAAAAATGCCTTCTTTATAACCAATTTCTACCTGAGAACTATCAGTCGAATCAGTGAGATAACAAGTCATAAGAGGCTGGAAATTATCTCCTTCGGGGACGGCTGCTAGTATTCTGTCTCGATAGGCTTTGGCACTCGCCACTTTTGTAATCGGCGGAAGCAGATTAGGCATGACGATAGCCCGCCCGAAATAGTGACTGGTGTAGGGAACGACGGTTTTTAGCATTTCACCATCACGGAAATGAATGTGCCAGTCATCAGGGCGGCGGATTTTTATTGTATATGATTTAGTGGTCATGAAACCGGCTCCAATATATATGATAGGAAGGAAATATGCTGAGTTCAGCATATTCAAGCCGGGAATGGATAATAAAGCTAAAACAGTTAAATAGCTATTAATGAATGTAATCTTTAGTAAAAAATTTAGCTAAATCAACAAGCTTAGGGTAATCAGAGGTGGATTTTCTTATCAACAAGGAAAAAATAAAATATGAGGGTAAAACAAGAAATGAAGTTGGCTCCTCCAACTGGACTCGAACCAGTGACATACGGATTAACAGTCCGCCGTTCTACCGACTGAACTATGGAGGAACTCCTTCACAACGGGGCGCATATTAGCGGCACATTTTTGCTTTGTCAAAGTAGAAAACAACAAATAGTGTTTGTTTGCTTTGAAAATGAGCTTGTTGATTTGTTTTTATGCTAAATAATGGTTATTTGATGGGATTATATGCTATGAGAGTGGATTGGAAAGAATGATTGTGTTTGTGTAACGATGCCAGGGTAACTAGTGAAATCAGAAAAGCAAAAAACCCGCGTTAAGCGGGTTTTTCTTAATTTGGCTCCTCCAACTGGACTTGAACCAGTGACATACGGATTAACAGTCCGCCGTTCTACCGACTGAACTATGGAGGAATTGCTTCACAACGGGGTGCATATTAGCGGCACACTTTTGCTTTGTCAAAGCAGAAAACAACAAATAGGGTTTGTTTGCTGGCAATCTGAACTTTTTGGCTGTTTTTATGCTGAACGAAAGCTTGTTTGCTGGAACTGTATGTTATAGAAGCGGATTTATCAGGGTTATTATGTTACGTCATCAGTAATTAGTGGCATCAGAAAAGCAAAAAGCCCGCACTAAGCGGGCTTTCCTAATTTGGCTCCTCCAACTGGACTCGAACCAGTGACATACGGATTAACAGTCCGCCGTTCTACCGACTGAACTATGGAGGAATCGTTCTTGAGAACGAGGCGAATAATAGCTGGGTATTTGGGGCTTGTCAAAGGGGAAAAGTAAGAATTGAGTTTGATTGATTAACTGGTGTTCAAAATGATGTTTTTTGCTATTTTTTAGTCAATTAAACTTTCCAGTTCAGGAAATACAAGAATTAACTAATATCCATCTATGATAATTGGATAGTGTAAATATTATCTTTTTTTTATTTATAAAATAATTAATCATGAGTATTAAACAGATCAGTAAATATATATTCAGTAACTTTATTTTAATGTTATTTATAGGATTTTTATATTTAATAATAATTTTCCTATTTTATTTATTTTAACAGATCACTTATTGTCTTTTGATATTTATTAGTAAGTTTACTTGTCTATAATTCTTAATTGAAAAAGTAATTAGTTATCTGGCGTCGAATTTTTCAAACAGGGTGTTAATCGAGACTTAAGCAGCTATAAATAGCTCGCTGTTGATAATTAAGTTTTATTTTTCGCTAACGCGCTAAATAACTTTCCAAAATAGTGCTCCACTTCGTACAACGCTTTGTGTAGCAAGGGTTGTGCGCTATGCATAGCAGAGCGATAAGTTAGTGCTGCCTATCAAGCATCAGACTTGCACTACTCGGACATTAATCAAATAGACCAACTGTATCGGTATTATGAAAAGCTATTTAGGATATTTTTTAATTTAATAATAGATTTTAATTAATATAAAAAATGCAGTAAAAAATGAAAATCCATTTCAGAAAAAACATTAAAAATCGAATAAATAAAAATTCATAATTATAAAATTAAATTATTGTTAAGGAGGTGAGGATAATTCTAAATATAAAGTCAGTAGATAATATTTCTCCCGAAAAGAGTGGCTAATTTTCTGGTGATTTCTATAAAACAAATGAGGAAAAGTCATGAAGTTTTTAATTAATACTGATGTAACTAACTGGGTTTCACATAAAGATTGGTTTAACGTTCCATTGCGATTGTTTGTAGTTCCAAAGGATGATGATGGTTCGACATCATTAGATAATTACAAAAGTAAAATTGTAGTGCATGGCTTGAATGAGGGCGAATATGAAATTGTAAATAACAATAACGTATTTGATTCTATCAGTAGAGCATCTGAAATATTGATAAAAGTTAAAACAGATCAAAAGGTTAATGCCACAATCAAATTTGTTGCTGAAATAACAGATGCGAGTGGCAGTGTAGTCGCAGAAGCTGTTCTCGATCGATTCAAGCTAAAATCAACAGGATTGGCAGCACCTATATATCCGGCAAATTATGATAATGTTATTGACAGTGGTGATATAAGAGCAGGTGTTAAAGTACTTTTTACTGATTCGAATATTTTAAATAAGCATGAACTGAAATTTATTTTTGATGATAATATTGAAGTTGTTCCAAGTGTACAAGATAATAATGATATTCGTAGCTTGCCGGTAAAGAATTCTCTTCTTACTGCGGGTAAACACCATAGTGTTTATTATACTATTAGCGAAAGTGGCAGCGCTAAATTCTCTACTGTTCAACGTGTGCTTGTAGAGCTTGATGAAGCTCCTGAAACAGTTCAGATTCGTCGTGATCTGGAAGTGCCTTATATTGATGAATATGATGAGAGCAGAGGCCGGCCAATTGGTGAGAGTATTATTGATTATGATATCAATATTATGGTCAGTGATATTAAACTTAAAGATAAGGTATTGAAAAAAGGTACAGTTCACATTAAAGGGTATTCTGATGATAATCAGGATGTAGGCGAAATAGTATTAAAGATAGAGCCTTTTAGTGATAATGAAAATAATATTTTCCATTTAGCTGTAATTAATCCTAAAGAAAATGCTGATGGTCAGCCGGGGGGTATTGATTTCTTCAATTATATAAGTAATGGATGGGTAAGAATTCATTACGAAATATCATTTGTTGATGAAGTAAACATACTGCATAAATCTAAAGAAAAAATTTATAAAGTAGTCCTGGATTAATCAGGTTGGTATTCCTAAATGTGCTGTTGCATACATAAAAAAAGCCCAATTTTCATTGGGCTTTTTCACAGACTTTTCATCTGATAGTGCTGGAAATTCTTTGTAGTATCTCCAGACTTGAATTTGGCTCCTCCAACTGGACTTGAACCAGTGACATACGGATTAACAGTCCGCCGTTCTACCGACTGAACTATGGAGGAATCGTTCTTGGGAACGGGGCGAATATTAGCGATGAACCGAAACGCTGTCAACACAAAAAATCTTACTGCTTTATTGTTTGTTCGCTATGTGAACGCATTGTGTTATAACTGTGCTATTTTACTGAAATTGAGTGCATTTATTCATTATCGGCAATGGTGTTGCTGTGTGAGATTGCTCAGTGATTGTCATGATATAAACATCATAAAAATGTATTTCACCTTTCATTTTTATAATGTGCTTGATTTCATCCTTTATTGCCAACGGAACATGAGGATGGAGATGAAGCTCTTTGATTGCTTGGTCTGAAATTTTTTCGCTGACAAACCATTCGCCGTTGTAACATACCCGTAGATCAAGCACACCGATATCATCAAACCGATATATGGGCTTAATTTCGAATAATAAAACAGCCGCCATAACAATGAAAAGTACGGTGAAGGCTAGCAATGACAGTAAACCAAAGTATGGGGCATACCAGATAAGCGCAGTGAGAGTCAGATAAGATACGAGCATAGCCAAGCAAAGGTAAGGATGGCTGCTGATAAACTGGCTGTTAAAACGAAGTTTGCCATCACGCTGTTCTTCAATGTTGATTCGTTCAAGATCCTGAATCAGTATCTGCTTAATGATAGTCATATGTTGACCTGATTAAATGAAGAGAAAGTGAAATATTTTCATAGTTATCGGTCTTTAAGGCTAGCATGAGAGAGATGATCTGACGTAGATCAGTTGTTTTATTTTAATTTACCAACTGTTATTGATTATGATTAATCTTAATACTTTCATTAAGATAAAGGTTGAATAAATCAAAAAAACTTATAAACAATGACTTTATTTTTTATATTATTGCTCTAATAATGAGCGTAAACGTTTTTTTTAAAACACTAACGCATAAAAAGGTTGCTATTCTTTTTCTATCATGAGTTAATGCAGCCGGCCTGATAAACAGACCTACTTTATGTACGACATCTTGAGTTAATGAGTTATGTGTAAGTGTTATCCTCAGATAGCCTTTGTTGACGCGTTTCCTTCTTAGTGCCTCCATAAGTAATAGCTGATAACTGGCCAGTACATGCCCATGTTGGCAAAATTTTTTTGATATATAGGAAAGTCACAATGTCTGACAAAATGAAAGGTCAAGTGAAGTGGTTCAACGAGTCTAAAGGCTTCGGTTTCATCACCCCAGCTGACGGTAGCAAAGACGTATTCGTTCACTTCTCTGCCATTCAGGGTAACGGTTTCAAAACGTTGGCAGAAGGCCAGAACGTAGAATTCACCATTGAAAATGGTGCTAAAGGCCCAGCAGCAGCAAACGTAACTGCTATCTGATTGCCTGAATGATTTTTAAGTCCGTCATTGTCTTAATATAGTGGCGGGCTTTTTCTTTGTTAGAGTAATATCTTTCTTTACTTATTCAGTACTCCTGACTATACTTCGTGCAAACTTTATTGGGGAGATTAGATTCATTGGACAGTCGAAGTTTTTGGTTAAATAAAAAATAAAACGGCAAGCTGTTCATTTCCTTTCGATTTGCTGCTTGCTGAACAAGGCGGGCGGTACCACTCAAAATATCTGAGCTGTACTTACTCAAAGACGGTATTATCCGGTACTCAGTGGAGCCACTGAGGATAGTATATTGGGTTTTCTATTATGCTGTTATATATTTACATTTTGTTACCTCCAGGTATGTACAGAAAATAATGCTGAATTAAACATTCGGCACAAATTTCTGTGTGCAAAATAAATGCACATGATTATTTATCCATTTAGTTGTATGGAGAATGTCATGTTAATAACTCCTTTTGTCTTTCATTTATTATCAGCTATGTGCTTTGGTGCGTTAATTGGTGCTGAACGTCAATGGCGTCAACGTATGGCGGGTTTAAGAACTAATGCATTAGTTGCGACTGGTGCCGCTGTTTTTATACTCAGTTCAATAACAATTTCACCAGATAGTGCTGGTCGTATTGCTGCGCAGGTTGTTTCAGGGATTGGTTTCCTTGGTGCCGGTGTCATTATGCGAGAAGGCATGAATATTCGTGGATTAAATACCGCCGCAACTTTGTGGTGTTCCGCTGGAATTGGTGTCCTGTGTGGCCTTGGGCAGTATTGGCTGGCTACGATAGCGACAGCGATTATTCTTTGCGCAAATATATTATTACGTGAAGCTGCTCAACGAATTAATTTACACCCCAGACAGCTGGCCACTGATCAGGCACAGCGTTATAAAATTCACGTAGTATGTGACAGTAATGATGGAGTTTTGGTAAGATCTTTAGTATTACAGGCTCTTAATGGCGTAGCCGTGAGGCTACAATCACTGAGTTTCACTGATATGATCCAACCTGGAAAACTTGAAGTGTGTGCTGAAGTATTAGCAACACTCACTGATCAAAAAGAGATAGAAGCGATTGTTTGTCGTATGAGTTTGGAAAGAAGCGTTAGCTCAATAAACTGGAAAATTGCTTCTGAACTATAAATCTGAAAATTATTTGTATAAAACAATAATAATTTTGTTCGATAAAGAATCACGACTTTTCCATCATGTAAAACAAATAGAGCGTTGCCTACAGCATGTTTTTTCAGTTAGGCAACGCGTAATTAAGAAACTATTTTCCGAATAATATGGGTTATATTTAACCAGTTGCGCTTTTGCTTATATATTGGTGGTTTTGGAAAGGATGAATTATAAACAAATCCGGTAAATCTGTGATCAGTTCAAGGGAGGCAACCCGAAGTCGTAGTTTTGAAAATCCCTATTTAAGATCTAGCAATCAAATATCTTGTACTAGGCGATATTGTATTCTTGCTACTTTTTTCTTGAGATGAGTTGGTTACAAATTTGCTTTATAGAGATAATGGTTTTTTTGGGATATTATTTATTAATGGTTTTATTAGAATGTGGATGGTTAAATTTAGTATTTTTTACTGTGGTAATTATCATCAAATTAATTATTGACATGTTGCTGATGGTTGTCATTCTCACATCAAGTTTGGTTGGGTAAAGCTGATACAGGTAGCATACGCGGATACAGAAAAATTGATGAGTTACCCTTTTATTTTGTTCGGCATCGGCTGTCTATTACTGCTCAGAACTTTCAGTGGAAATATCATTTTACTTGCAAAAGTGAAGTAGAAGGAATGATCTAAGTTTGTTCTTATATAAGAGTAAAATAGATAATAATTCTGCTTGATGAAGTATACCGTGAAAAAATAATGGTAGTAGCTAATGGTTACCATCAGGCAAAATTTCAGTGTATTAATTTAGCAGTTCGATATTTGTTCGATGATAAAGTAAAAACACTTACTGCTTTTTGATGGTGAAAGAGTCGTGATATTACAAGAGTGACTAACTTTTTTTGTTCCTGTAGAGAAGAGATCCACCTTTGCTATTTCTGTATTAAGAGAGTATGGAAGGACAGTAAAAGTTCTTACCGAAGATAATTCTGTTATTACTGTCATGGTTTGTCATGATGTAGGATTAGATTTCGATGTTATTTTAATAACCCAACAAACTGAGCAAGTCGGTGCTGGGATCTTGGTAAATGGAATAGGAGCGGTATTTAGTGAACTGAGGCGTTGTAAAAATCCCATGTTATAAAAGAACCGGTATACGGAGGGCTTACCTGGTAATGACATTAATAAGGTCATGGTATTAAGATACGTTGATGTTACAACAGGTACAGATATACAAAAAAAAGTGATGGATATTACCCGACTTGAGAAAAACCAGCGGGGATTAGACAAAGGATAGTTAAGAGAGATAGACGCGAGGGAATATCATCAAGTGCTTGAATATAACGGTAAGTTCAGACTTTAGTAATGTTTTTTCAATGTTAACTGCCAGCATTTTTATTTCATTTTTCCTGATGAAAAATATTCATTTACTAGTACAAAATTTGATATGTGATATTTCATAGCTTTCTTTACATTGAGATAAAATGGATAGGGAGTTTATGAGAAAATTGTATCAATGAAGGACTAAAAATATTGGATATTTTATTGTATTGGCAGAATTGGTTTGTTATGCAGACATATATATTGACATGATGAGATTTTTAAGTAATAAATGTTGTTCGTGTGGTTTTATTTTATCCAGATTGGTGTATTAAATGGTAGATGAGATTTGTTTGTATTTTGCTCTCATGAAGGATATCTTTTATCCAAGATACAACGATATGTTCAGTATTATTGATTGCATAACTGATAATGATTCTCGATATCTATTTTATTCTTTTCTCATTTAATCAGCTAATGGGTTTAGAGTTTTTGTCCTAAGAATGTTTTCTATGGTTAGATGAGACCGTCATCAATTGTCGCATTAATTTCCATGCTCGGAGAGTGGTTATAGTCACTTGAAAAAGTATAACTACTATTTATATGGGGAAATAAATTGCTCATTAAAGTAATACCTTCTTTATATTTGATATGAAAATATTATGATATTTTTATTATCAATGATTATTAATTGTATTATCCTGGCAGGATATTGTCTTGATTTTTATTTTACCACCTTATTATCATTGATTATTTTTACAATAATTCTTAATTAATTATTTTGTCCTTATGGATTTTATTTTTTTATCAATGATTTCCATTGAAATAAATGGTGTTTAAAATGTCTATTAATTTCAGCCTTATTAGTGTCTTTTACATAGGAAGATAATGTTTTTTGGGATGAGGGTTGAAAATTTTATATGAAATAATGTAAGAGGATAAAAAGTTATTTTAATTTTTTATTTAATTTGTATTATAATGGCATGAACTCTGGAATAGTGTATGTTGTTTTTCTAAATATTGATTTATGAATTATATAATAAATTTTGATTATATTCGTGGCGGGTACTTTATTTTTATATATATTTATGTTGATTGAAGGTTTTATATCTGCAATTATATCTATTATAAATATTTAAACTAGAATGTTAGGTTAATAAATAACCTAATGTTTATTTAAAATACTTAATGTTTTTAAATAATATATATTGATTATGTGTAAGTTTAATTAATTTATAATTTGAAACATGAAAACTAAAGGTGAAAAATATAAAGTAATCAACAGGAGGTTTTTGTGTTTTATTATATTATGAAATGTGATTTTTTGATAAGTTTTTTTAATGATTTATTCCGTTGATTTGGCTACTTGGCGTCAAAATTGGCAGCATTTTCTATTATCTTTATACTGTATATTGTCTATTATTTGAGCGGCAAAGTGCTGTTGTAGTTGTTTTTTTATTCATTATCTTACTGTATTTTATGCTTTTTTTGTATGGTTAGTGTTATTTGTGCATGGTGGTCTGTGTTTTTAGTTAAGTCTTTTGGTTAAATAAAATACAAATCTAAACCAAAAGTGATCATACCAGTATCTTTTTTGTAACTAAATTTTACATAAAATCAATCTGTTTTATCGTATAAATGGAAATGTCAGATCTTAGAATAAGATGATTGTTTATACCTATTACTCAGTGATAAAGCTGATTTTGTTGTAATTATTTGGCTAAAGGAGGATTTTTTTGTCGTTATTTTTAATTTATAAGTTTAATAGATCGTATAAAATCAAAAAATATACCTAATATTTTTATTTAGATGATTTAACTTATTAAAATTGGGAATTCGGATTTTATTTAATTGTTTGGGTGATTAATGATCAATTTATCGATTAAATGCATATTAAAAGCCTTTGTTTTTGTGAGTTATGTCACATAGTATTTAAAATTGCGTTCTCTTTCCGTTGTATAAGTTGATGATTCAGGAGTAAAGTTGTTCTGCATTAAGAATATTCTTAATCGACAGTAAAAATGTTATATCAGGTAACGCGATAATACTTTTGCAGCTCCTAACGTAATATTTTTGAAGTTGGACGAATCAAAAGTAATACAAAGGATGGTTACTGCTCTGACTAAGCTTGTGTATTTTAGTTATGTAAGAGATTATTAATCCCTAAGCTATTTTAGGAATTTTGTCACGAGTGGTTTTTCGAACACTTAACTGATTTTTTTAATGTAATCGGACGGGATAGACAAATGAGTACGGTTGAATTGCTCAAACATATTTATGACATAAATTTATCGTATCTGCTTTTAGCTCAGCGGTTAATTAACCATGAAAAAGCATCAGCGATGTTCCGTTTAGGTATTAGCGATTCTATGGCTGATACGTTGTCTGAATTGACATTACCTCAGTTGATAAAGCTTGCCGAGACTAATCAATTAGTCTGTAATTTCCGGTTCGAAGACAGTGAAACTATTCAGCATCTTACAAAGGAATCTCGAGTAGATGATTTACAACAAATACACACAGGCATTTTGTTATCTACTCATTTGTTTCAGCAGTTATCTTCGAAAGATGATACATCAGTGAAAAAAAGAGCATAAGAGATGGCCGAGAAAAGTATAGTTCAAGAAGCTAAGGATATACATCTTGCGATGGAACTCATCACTTTGGGCGCACGGTTACAAATGCTTGAAAGTGAAACGCAATTAAGCAGAGGGCGACTAATTAAGCTTTATAAAGAATTGAGGGGAAGCCCTCCGCCTAAGGGGATGCTACCTTTTTCAACAGATTGGTTTATGACTTGGGAACAGAATATTCATTCATCAATGTTCTATAATGCCTATCGTTTCTTACTTAAAAGCGGTTATTGCTATGGTGTGGAGGCGGTTGTTAAAGCTTATCGGCTCTATCTTGAACAATGCCCTCCTGTTGAAGGAGACGCTCCTATTCTGGCGTTGACTCGCGCTTGGACTCTGGTACGTTTTGTAGACAGTGGCATGTTGCAACCTTCACAATGCCGTACTTGCGGCGGAACTTTTATTACTCATGCTCATCAACCTGTGAATAGCTTTGTTTGTAGTCTTTGCCAACCGCCATCACGCGCAGTAAAAAAACGTAAACTTTCCTCTCAGTCTGCCGATAGTAATTCACAACTGCTGGATGGACTTGCTCAGCGCGCAATGTGAATTTAAATGGGAAAACCATTCCTACAGGTTACGGATTTGCACTTTTTTTCTTGTAACCTGTGTTGAAACTACAACCATTCTGGATTCAGACTGTTCAATTTCCCATCCGCTCACCAACTTAGCTAAAGGATATCGCGTGTTAGTACTTTTAGGATATATCGTAGTTTTTGGTGCGGTAATCGGTGGTTACCTGATTGTAGGTGGTCATTTGGGCGCACTTTATCAACCTGCTGAATTTTTAATTATCACTGGTGCTGGCATCGGTGCTTTTATTGTTGGTAACAACGGAAAAGCGATTAAGGCAACATTGCGTGTTTTGCCAAAGGTAATGCGCAGATCTAACTATAACAAAACGATGTATATGGATCTGATGGCTCTGCTTTTCCGATTGTTAGCAAAATCCCGTATGCATGGTGTTTTGGCATTAGAGCGGGATATTGAAAATCCGCAGCAGAGTGATATTTTTACCCAATATCCACGTTTGCTTAAGGATAAGCATTTGATGGATTTTGTCACCGATTACATGCGGTTGATTGTGAGTGGCAATATGAATCCTCACGAAATTGAGGCTTTGATGGATGAAGAAATTGAAACTTATGAGCAGGAAAGCGAGATCCCGGCGACTAGCGTGATGATGGTTGGAGATTCACTTCCTGCTTTTGGTATTGTGGCGGCTGTTATGGGGGTTGTTAATGCCTTGGGTTCGGCAGATCGTCCGGCAGGAGAGCTTGGCGTGCTGATTGCTCATGCCATGGTTGGGACATTCCTCGGTATTTTGATGGCATATGGCTTTATCTCTCCACTGGCAACTTTGCTGCGTCAGCGCAGTGGCGAACATATTAAAATGATGCAATGCATTAAAGTGACATTGCTATCCAGCCTGAATGGTTATGCCCCGCAAATTGCTGTTGAATTCGGCCGTAAGACATTGTATCTCACGGATCGTCCTTCTTTCACTGAGCTGGAAGAACATGTTCGCCGGGTGAAAGCACCTGTTCAGCAAGAAACTGAAGAAACTGAAGAATAAATATGAAGGAGCGTAACGTCTCGGTCATTAGGGTAAAAAGACGTAAAAGAAATGACATCAAACATCATGGAGGTTCATGGAAAATTGCCTATGCTGACTTTATGACCGCTATGATGGCATTTTTTCTGGTTATGTGGCTGCTGGCAATTTCCAGCCCGCAGGAATTGACCCGAATTGCAGAATATTTCCGTACCCCGCTACAAGTCGCGATAAATAAAGGGGAACATAGTAGTGATAGCTCTAATCCTATCCCAGGGGGAGGGCAGGATGTACTTTATCAGGAAGGTGATATTCTGCGTCAGGCTGAAGTCGTTGAAGATAATGATGAATTCCGTAGGCTAAACAGGTTGCGTGAGCAACTCGATCAGTTGATTATTACTGATCCCCGTCTTAAAGCATTACGTCCACATCTGTTGATTGACATGATGGATGAAGGGTTACGTATCCAGATTATTGACCGGGAAAATCGGCCAATGTTTATGATTGGCAGTGCAATAGTCGAAAGTTATATGAGTGATATCTTGCGGGCTATTGCACCAATCCTGAACGATATTCCAAATAAAATCAGCCTGTCCGGTCATACTGATGACTTGAAATATGCCAATGGTGAGCGTGGTTACAGTAACTGGGAACTATCCGCAGATCGGGCTAACGCGTCAAGGAGAGAGCTGCTAATAGGCGGGTTGGATGAAGGCAAGATATTGCGGGTTGTTGGTATGGCTTCAACGGTCCGCCTAAAGCAGGAAGACGCCAGTTCACCGGTTAACCGTCGCATCAGTATTTTAGTGCTCAATAAGCAAGCGGAAGAGCGAATTGAACAGCAAAACACCGGCAGCAATTCCTTGATTATTAATGATAGTCAGGAAATTCACGAGGTGATTAGAACGGATTCGGCTGAAAGTGGGCCAACACAACAATCCCATGAAATCACAATATCGGCTCAACCAGAACCACTGAGTACTGAGCCTAATCGTGGTACCGACTAAGGTGACAAAGTAACGATGGATATTACCGCGTTTTATCAGACTTTTTTTGATGAAGCAGACGAATTGCTGGAGGATATGGAGCAGCATCTATTGCAGCTTGATCCCGATGCACCAGATCAGGAACAGTTGAATGCTATTTTTCGCAGTGCCCACTCTATAAAAGGGGGGGCTGCGACTTTTGGGTTTATCAAGCTACAGCAAACTACGCATGTTCTGGAAAATTTGCTGGACAGCGCCAGACGAGATGAAATGAGTCTGACGACTGACATTATCAACCTGTTTTTAGAAGCGAAAGATATTATGCAACAACAGTTGGATGCCTATAAAAGTTCTCAGGAGCCGGATGAAAGTGCGTTTATCTACATCTGTGAGACTTTGCGCCAGCTTGCATTGGAAGTACAGAGAGAAAATGAAGGTGAGGTTGAACCTGTCATCACTGAGGTAGCACCAGGATTGCCTGGATCCGAACCAGAATTAAAACCAGAACCCGTTGTGATTAAAAACCAACAAGGCAAAGTTCGGGTTCATCTTTCTGGTCTGAAAGAGCGCGAAGTTTCTTTGATGCTGGATGAACTGGCTAATCTGGGGGAGGTTTATGATGCTGAACAGACCCGGGATAGTGTGGAAGCCTCATTGGTAACATCAGCCACAGAAGATGACATTACCGCTGTGCTCTGTTTTGTGATTGAGCCGGAACAGATCACTTTTTTGCCGGTAACCGAACCCAAAGATGACGTTAAAAACCGGGATACAGCTAAAGTCGTCAAAGTGGCGGTGCCGGAAAAAAGTGCCATACCACCTGTCGGGCGTCCTGCACCTATGCCACCGGCTGGATCGCCACGTCAGCGTGCAGAATCTTCCAGCATTCGGGTTGCGGTTGAGAAGGTTGATCAACTGATCAACCTAGTGGGTGAATTGGTTATTACACAGTCTATGCTGGCACAGCATTGTAACGATCTTGAACCTAATTCACATGGCGATTTACTGAATTGCATGGTTCAGTTACAACGGAATTCCAGAGACTTGCAAGAGTCTGTAATGTCTATTCGTATGATGCCAATGGAATATGTGTTCAGCCGTTATCCACGTTTAGTCAGGGATCTTGCTGGCAAACTGAATAAAAAAGTGGATCTGACTTTGGTTGGCAGTTCCACTGAACTGGATAAGAGTTTAATTGAGCGCATTATTGATCCGTTGACTCATCTGGTCCGCAACAGCCTTGATCATGGTATTGAAGAACCGGAAATTCGACTCGCTTCGGGTAAGCCTGAAACGGGTAATCTGACACTTTCTGCTGAACATCAGGGTGGGAATATCTGCATTGAAGTTGTCGATGATGGCGCTGGGCTGAATCGTGAAAAAATTCTGGCCAAAGCGATATCACAAAGGCTATCAGTCAGTGAAAACATGAGTAACGAAGAGGTTGCTATGTTGATTTTCGCCCCTGGTTTTTCCACGGCTGAAGTGGTGACAGATGTGTCTGGCCGTGGTGTCGGTATGGATGTGGTTAAGCGAAATATTCAGGAAATGGGCGGACAAATCCAGATTAACTTCCAGGCAGGTAAAGGGACAATTATCCGGATTTTGTTACCTCTGACACTGGCAATCCTTGATGGTATGTCAGTGAAAGTGAATGACGAAGTGTTTATTTTGCCATTGAATGCGGTAGTCAGTTCTCTTCAGCCGCAGGAAGAAGATATTTATCCACTGACCGGTGATGAGAAATTACTGCATGTCAGAGGCGAGTATTTGCCACTAATTAAGTTATATCGGGTTTTTGATATTCCTGAGGCGAAAACAGATCCGACTAAAGGGATTGTTGTGATTGTACAGAGTGCCGGTCGTCGTTATGCCTTGTTGGTTGATCAGTTAGTTGGGCAGCACCAAGTGGTCGTGAAAAATATCGAAAGTAACTATCGCAAAGTGCCGGGAATATCGGCTGCCACAATTATGGGTGATGGCAGTGTGGCACTGATTATTGATGTCTCTGCATTGCAGCAACTCAATCATGACCAATTGGCACTAAGCAAAGCTGAGTTATTAGAAAAAAATAAACATTAAATGGGGCTTATCCCCATAGAAAATCGTCAATCTCACAGCAAAAGGTAGGATTATGTCGGCCATAGAAGCTTTTAATAAATTGTCAGGAGAAACTGCCGGGGAAGGATATCTGGTTTTTACCCTAGGTGATGAAGAATATGGTATCGAAATACTTAAAGTACAGGAGATACGTGGCTATGATCAGGTCACCCGTATTGCAAATACTCCTGCGTTCATTAAAGGGATAACCAATCTGCGTGGTGTTATTGTTCCTATTATTGACCTAAGAATTAGGTTTGCTCAGGAAACTGTTACCTATAATGATAACACTGTGGTTATTGTTCTGAATCTGCTGAACCGGGTGGTTGGTATCGTTGTTGATGGTGTTTCAGATGTTTTATCGCTTAAATCTGAACAAATCTGCCCGGCTCCGGAATTTGCAGTAACATTGTCTACTGAATATCTGACGGGCTTGGGTTCACTAGATGATCGCATGTTGATTCTGGTGGATATTGAGAAGCTGCTTAATAGCGAAGAGATGGCACTGGTAGATTCAGTGGCTAAAAACTAGTCATAAAAACTAGCCATCAAAAATAGCTGCCATGACGACTAGATGGCAGCTATTTTTTTGTCTATTCCTTGTTGATCCCAATCAGAAAAAATATTCAAATTTCTTTTAGTTGACCAGTAAAGTTTCTTTTAGCTATGCCGATAACAGAGCCATGCTGATCTATTGTAAAAAAGGGAAAACATGTTTAACCGAATGAAAATAGTGACCGGGCTGATGGCGGTCATCATATTATTTGGTGCTCTGCAATTTATATCTGGGGGACTTTTCTTCCATGAGTTGAAAGGTAATAAAGAAAACCTGGAAATACTGGATAAGATGCGTGAGCAGCAGACATTTTTGAATGACACTTGGGTTAATTTGCTACAGGCTCGTAACAGTCTAAACCGTGCTGGCATTCGGTACATGATGAAGGATGAAGGCGTTGACAATTATTACACAATGGAACAGTTGCTAACCGATGCCAGAGGTAACCTGTCTATAGCAGAGCAGCGTTTTGAACAATATGAACAGACGGCTAAATTACCTATTCATGAATCAGAAAGCCTTAATCGTCTAAAAAAAGCCTATGATGTTTATATTTCAGCACTTCATGAACTCATTGTCCTGATTGAACATGATCAGGCGGTGGAATTCTTTAATCAGCCAACGGGCAAATATCAGAGTGCTTTTGAGGAAGAATATAACTTCTATCTGACTCAAAACGATCATCTCTATTCCGATGTTGTCTTTGATGCGAGTGTATCCTACAGAAATGCAATGATTATGCTGGGTATTATCATACTGATCTTGGTTTCAGCGATGATTTTTAGCTGGGTTAGCATCAAGCACAGTTTACTGAACCCATTAAACAAATTATTGGAGAATATTAAGTCACTTTCTACGGGGGATTTGACACAAAATATCACTGTTTCAGGCAAGAACGAGATGAGCATGTTAGCGACTGGCCTGAAGTATATGCAGAAAGAGTTTATTAATACGGTTAGTAGTGTTCGTCACAGCAGTGACAATATTTATAACGGAACTAGCGAAATCGCTGCCGGGAATAATGATCTCTCTTCACGTACTGAAGAACAGGTGGCTTCTTTAGAAGAAACAGCAGCGAGTATGGAACAATTGACGGCAACGGTAAAACAAAATGCTGAAAATGCCCGTCAGGCAAGTAACCTGGCTGACAGCGCCTCTGAAATTGCCCGCCAGGGTGGGAAAGTCGTGGCGAATGTTGTACAGACGATGCATGAAATTGCCGGCAGTTCTCAGAAGATTTCCGATATTACCAGTGTTATTGATGCTATAGCGTTTCAGACTAACATTCTGGCGCTTAATGCTGCGGTAGAAGCCGCACGTGCCGGTGAACATGGGCGTGGTTTTGCTGTTGTGGCAGGAGAAGTCCGTAATCTTGCACAGCGTAGTGCTGAGGCAGCAAAAGAGATCAAAGCATTAATAGAAGATTCAGTTAGCCGCGCGGATACCGGTTCTGTCCTGGTTGAAAGTGCCGGTGAAACAATGAACGATATTGTCAGTTCAGTCACCCGTGTAACTGACATTATGGGTGAAATTGCATCTGCATCTGATGAACAAAGCAGAGGGATAACTCAGGTTGGCTTGGCGATCTCCGAAATGGATCGTGTAACACAGCAAAATGCTTCTTTAGTTGAACAATCAGCCGCCGCTGCGGCCGCGCTGGAAGATCAGGCGGCTGGATTGAAAAAACTTGTTTCTCTGTTTCAGTTACCAAATCTTGACGATAAGCCTCAACCAGAAACGAAAACTGAGCATTTACCTGCGGTTAAGACTCTTCCTGCTAAATCGAATCCACCCGTGTTGAAGAAAGTCAGCAATGTGGAAGAACAATCTAATTGGGAAACATTTTAAAACACTAAGTGATAACCACGGCTGCATATGCAGCCGTTAACCGAGGTGATTACATGTTAGGCAGGCTTCGTATATCAACCAGTTTATATCTGTTACTGATGATGTTTTGTGTAATGCAGATAATCTCAAGTGGTTTATCACTTGGGATCATTTACACAGACCAGACTTATATCGAGCGGATTGATTTGGGAACACAGAAGAGAGACACTTTAGGACTGAGCTGGGCGGCTTTGCTGCAATCGCGTAATACACTGAATAGAATCGCTGTAGGAAAAACGCTGCAACAATCTGAAAGTCATATTGACAGTATGGTTGCGAATGTTAAAGAGACGCTGGATAAGGCAGAGATGCATTTTGCGGAATTTATTGCGCTGCCTAAGTTAAATGAAGAGGATGGTAGCAGTGTATTGCTGGCATCTGTGGAAACCAGCTACAAGGAATATATCAATGCACTGAAGGAACTCTCTGCTTTCTTGGCGCAGGGTAATTATGATGCATTTTTAGACCAGCCAACAGAAAAGTATCAGCAGCAATTGGAATCTGATTTCAACCAATATATGCAGTATATCGGAGAAGAAATTAAGACTGCCGTTCAGGATGGTCGTTTTTATTATCAAATTGCAATTGCCATGTTTGCAGGCGCGATCCTAATGGTACTGGTAGTTGCTTGGGCAGCCCATTGGTGGTTAAAAAGAAATCTGCTCAGACCATTCGCTAATATGAGAAGTCACTTCCAGAATGTTGCAGAGGGAAAACTGAATAAAGAGGTTTCTGTTTTCACTCATGATGAAATTGGTGAAGTGTTCTTCAAATTGCGTGAAATGCAACGTTCACTGGTGAGTTCCATTACTTCGGTGAAAGAAAATACTAACCTGATGTACAGCGGTATTCAGGAAATTACTCAGGGTAATACCGATCTTTCTTCCCGCACTGAAGAGCAGGCGGCATCACTGGAAGAAACAGCCGCAAGTATGGAACAACTGACGGCAACGGTAAAACAGAATGCTGAAAATGCCCGTCAGGCCAGTGAATTGGCAGTATCTGCATCGAAAACAGCCTCTAAAGGTGGTGAGCTGACAACCGGCGTTGTGGAAACGATGGATGCAATTGCCAATAGTTCACAGAAGATCAGTGCAATTATCAGCGTTATTGATGGCATTGCATTTCAGACGAACATCCTGGCACTCAATGCGGCAGTAGAAGCGGCACGGGCAGGTGAGCAAGGCCGTGGTTTCTCCGTTGTTGCTGGTGAAGTCAGGGATCTCGCTCAACGAAGCGCCGAAGCGGCAAAAGAGATTAAAACATTAATTAGTGAATCCGTTCAGCGGGTAAGTCAAGGTTCTGCATTGGTTAGTGATGCTGGGAAGACCATGAATGAATTGGTCGCCTCGGTAAACCGGGTCACGGATTTGATGGCCGAAATTGCTGCGGCATCCGATGAACAAAGTCGTGGTATCCATCAGGTGGCACAAGCGGTTACACAGATGGATCAAGTTACTCAGCAGAACGCTGCATTGGTTGAGCAGTCAGCAGCAGCAGCAGCGGCACTTGAAGATCAGGCTGATATTCTGGTTAAGACAGTAGCACAGTTTGAGTTACCGGATAATTCAGGAAATAAACTTGAGAATGAACTTTTACTTACGCTGAGGTCTGCGGATAGCGGACGAGCGGTCAGTCAGACTCGCTGAGGCCAGATGAAATCAAATTTAATTGCTTCAGCGACAAGTTTACCGTCTTCGCCACTGAATCACATGATTCAGCGTTATACCCTGTCAGATGTGCATTTTGAGCGCATCTGCCAGTTTATATATCAACGTGCTGGTATTGTGCTTGCTGCGCATAAACGCGAGATGGTCTACAACCGTTTAATCCGGCGTTTACGAGTGCTTGGAATACGTGATTTTGGGCAATACCTGTTCATTCTTGAGAACGATACTGATAGTGAGGAGTGGCAGGAATTTATCAATGCGTTGACGACTAACCTGACGGCTTTTTTCAGGGAGGCGCATCATTTCCCTTTGTTAGCTAAACATGCAATTAAGAATGATAGCTCATACCGGGTGTGGAGTGCGGCAGCATCCACAGGGGAAGAGCCGTATTCAATTGCTATGACGCTGAGCGATGTATTGGGGCATCGTGTTCAGCGGGTAAAAATTATTGCCAGTGATATCGATACCAATGTACTGGAAAAAGCACGTAAAGGTGTTTATCGGCTGGATGAGTTGCGCCAACTGACAGATCAGCAGAGAAAACGTTACTTTTTTAAAGGTGTTGGATCTTATGAAGGTTACGCGCGTGTCCGGCCACAACTTGCTAACATGGTGACATTCCAGCATTTAAACCTGTTAGACCTCAATTGGCCGCTTGAAGGTAAATTTGATGCCATTTTTTGCCGTAACGTAATGATTTATTTTGATAAAAATACGCAGGAACGGATACTGCGCCATTTTATTACTTTGTTAAAACCCGATGGATTGCTCTTTGCTGGGCATTCTGAAAATGTCACTCAAATAAGCCGGGAATTCTACTTGCAAGGACAGACCGTTTACGGTGTAGGCCGGGCAAGGAGAGGTTATGAATAAGATAACTGTCCTTTGTGTCGATGATTCAGCGCTTATGCGCCAAATTATGCGAGAGATCATCAATAGCCACCCGGATATGGAGGTCGTAGCTTGCGCCCCCGATCCACTGGTGGCACGTGATCTGATTAAAAAACATAATCCACAAGTACTCACGCTGGATGTTGAAATGCCACGTATGGATGGCATTGATTTTTTGGAAAAATTAATGCGTTTACGGCCAATGCCTGTGGTGATGGTTTCTTCTCTGACCGCTAAAGGTTCTGAAATCACATTAAGGGCATTGGAGCTTGGTGCTGTTGATTTTGTCACCAAACCTCAATTAGGTATTCGTGAAGGAATGCTGGCTTACAGTGAGCTTATTGCGGAGAAAGTGCGGACGGCGGCACAGGCTAAATTATCGGTGCAAACAACCACACGGGTAAACGCTGCTCCTTTAAGTTTTAAGCCTCTGTTATCCAGCGAAAAACTGATTGCAGTAGGTGCTTCTACTGGCGGAACGGAAGCGATAAAGAATTTGTTGCAACCGTTGCCGGTAACCAGCCCGGCACTACTGATTACGCAGCATATGCCTCCGGGTTTTACCCGTTCTTTTGCTGAACGATTGAATAAACTTAGCCAAATTACAGTAAAAGAGGCCGAAAACGGTGAGCGGATTTTGCCAGGGCACGCATACATTGCTCCAGGTGATCGTCATATGGAACTGTGCCGTAATGGAGCTGATTATCAGGTTCTGATAACGGATGTACCGGCGGTTAATCGCCATCGTCCGTCTGTGGATGTGTTGTTCCGATCAGTAGCTAAATTTGCTGGAAGAAATGCTGTTGGTGTATTACTCACAGGAATGGGCAGTGACGGCGCGGCGGGTTTGCTGGAGATGAAACAAGCAGGAGCGTACACATTGGCACAGGATGAGGCGAGTTGCGTGGTGTTTGGTATGCCAAGAGCTGCAATACAAATGGGGGCTGTGGATGAAGTCATGGATATCCTTAAAATGAGCAAGAGAATGCTGGCAAAGATAAGCTCGGGGCAGTCTGTCCGTATTTAACGGCTGACGGATAAATTTAATTTTTTTAAGCGGCTCTGTGCTGACTGGTAAATAATTTCAAGGAGTTTTTATGGCGAATAAGGATCTTAAATTTCTGGTGGTTGATGATTTTTCAACCATGCGTCGCATTGTTCGTAACCTTTTAAAAGAATTGGGTTTTAATAATGTAGAAGAAGCTCAAGATGGGACGGAAGCCCTGACTAAGATTCGCTCATCTCAATTTGACTTTATTATCTCTGACTGGAATATGCCTAATATGGATGGTCTGGAGTTGTTAAAAGTTATTCGTGAAGATGCACAATTGGCTAAGATACCCGTTTTGATGGTGACAGCGGAAGCGAAGAAAGAAAATATCATTGCTGCTGCGCAGGCCGGGGCGAGTGGTTATGTTGTTAAACCTTTTACCGCTGCTACTCTGGAAGAAAAGCTCAATAAAATATTTGAAAAACTGGGCCTCTAAGGAGACATAATGAGTGTAAATCCAATCATGCCAAGGGATGAGACCATTAGTGCCAGTGAAATTATTAGCCGGATCGGCCAGCTTACGCGTATGTTGCGTGATAGTTTACGTGAACTGGGATTGGATCAAACGATCGCTCAGGCTGCTGAGGCAATACCCGATGCGAGAGAACGTCTGGATTATGTTGTGCAGATGACAGCGCAGGCAGCTGAAAGGGCGCTTAACTGTGTTGAGGCAGCGCAACCTTGTCAGAATGAGTTGGAATCATCGGCAATTTCACTGACCAGACGTTGGGATGAGTGGTTTGAAAATCCGGTTGAATTGCCTGTGGTACGCTCATTGGTTACGGATACCCGGAATTACCTCAATACTGTACCTGAGCATACTGCTTTCACTAACGCTCAATTACTGGAGATCATGATGGCACAAGACTTTCAGGATCTTACCGGTCAGGTTATCAAGCGGATGATGGATGTTATTCAGGAAATAGAAAAACAGTTAGTAATGGTATTGATGGAAAACATGCCAGCTGACCAGGTCGCGAAATCGAAAAAAGAGACTGATAATCTGCTAAATGGTCCGCAGGTGAATCAAAATGGCGTGGGTGTTATCGCTAATCAGGCTCAGGTTGATGATCTACTGGATAGCTTAGGTTTCTGAATAAAAGTGGCGGGGTCTAAAGGGCGGGGAGGATGTCAAGTCGCACTGACTGCCGCCGGAAAACTGCGAGGATGCGAGGATGAAGGTAAAGTGACCGGACAGACCGGTTTGGGAGACAACGTACAGAAACCTACGGTTTGGTCTTCGCAGAGTTGCCCCAAACCGTAAACTCCTGTAGAAAAATCATTAGCCAAAGTTACGACAGAAATCAATTAACTTGCATCAGAAAAGATATTTGAGTCTGGCGCGTGCACCGTAGCGCTGGTCGTTATCACTGTTGGCGATTTTGTTGTCAGCATCGGCCTCCAGCATAGAGACATAGGCACCAAGATAGAGATTAAAATTCTGCATATCCATGATGTCAGGGATCAGATATGACATATGGATAGTGTGGATGTCGTATTTGCCTGGCTCACTGAAAGGATGGTTAATATATGCGGTGATATCGTCAGTGTTGAACTCTTTGATATTGTTGTGGGCATAGATATAGCCCAGTTCGAAGCGATGCCACGTTACATTGATTCCGCTAGTGAAGTTCTGCTCGCCTGAGGCATCCAGATAGGCGGTGTTCAGGTTGGCGACAATGCCATCATCTGGGTTGGTTGCCAGACTGTTCCAACTCAGTGTCATGCCGTAGCCATTGCGTTTGGATTGATCAATCCATAGCCCTTGGGCATTCTGGTAGCCGTAAGCGTTGTTGACAACATTACTCTCCATCGCTATTGCTGCACTGAATTGGTCTTTTTTCCAGGCGGCCACTGGGCGCAGATAAGCAACATTTTTCTTATTATCCAGTGTATTGCCATGGTAGGTTTTATCCTGGAATAGCGAAGTGCCATCTTCGAGCAGCGTGTTAAGTTCGAAATACCAGTTGCCAGCGTATTTGCTTAACATCAGGTTACCGCCATTGTTACTGCGGCCACGTCCTTCTTTCATCATGTAGATATAACCGAAACCATCGGCATACAAATCGTTGGCGGTATTACCAGAATACTGAATAAAGGTATCCTGGTTGAGAGGAAACATATCGTAGGCTTCGAAACGCCCGATTTTGGCCTGCCAATTTTTCTCGTTACCGAAGAAGAAAGCGGCGTCGTCGAGATTCATTTTGCCGGTCATGTCTGCCAATGGTTGCACACTGAATCCGGCAAAGTCGCCGTTCTGATTGCGACGGTAGCCGTCTAGCCCAATCAAGATACGGCCATTCATATTCCAGCGTTCTTTGTCGCCGGGCTTCCAGTTTTTATTTTCATTGGTTTTCAATGAAGTAAGCTGACCGCTTCGGCTGGCGCTGTCGAGATTAAATTCTACATCACCGTACAGTTTTAGATCGCCGAAGTTATTCAGTTTCAACTTGCTGGCTGGTGAAGCGTTATTTTCCTGCGAAGTAATGGGTTGGGCCACCTGTACGGTCTGCTGTGTGGTTTCGGTAGTGTGTTGTTCCAAACGTTGTGCGCGTTGCTCGGCGGCTATGGCACGTGCTTCGGACTGGGCGGCGCGTTGTTCTGCCTGTTGCAATCGTTGCTCCAGTGCATCAAGGCGCGCTTCGATGCGGGTGGCGGGCGAGGCAAAGGCCGAGGCTGAAAGGATTAATCCTGGTGTGACAATCAAATAGCGAAGGTTTTTCATGGTACTTTACCCTTTGGGATATTAGTTATTATGCTTTATTACATCGTCAAATGGGTTTTCAGGCTAAAAGATAATTGAGTTAAGTTAGCTGGCGCCAATCAATGACTCATTAGCAAAAATCGCCTTAAACCCTCGCCCAGTGCGGGCGGAGAGATAAGATGAAAATCCTAAAGGGCTTTAAGATATTAATCAAGTGTATTTGGGTCGCGTTAACAGACTCTCACTCTCTTAATGAGCACTGACGATATTGTTATCCTGCACTCCGGAAAGAAATACTGCAAGAATACCAGTAAACGCGAGGGCGATGTCACCCCACTGAGGGAGAGCAAGCTGTTCTCTGGAGTAAAACAACTGTAGGCCAATGGCGGTAAAAGCTGGCACCGTGTAAAGAAAGACGGCTATATGTGATGCGGTGGTAAAACGCAGACCTTCAACCACAAATAAAAATTCCAGGGCAAATAACATCCCCACCAGTAAACCTGGCTTGAAGCAAGCCCCGGATTGAGTAAGTGGTTCTTGCCTCACCCACATCAGAGCAAAAAATTGCACAAATACGGGTGGTTAAACGTGGTTGATTCTTTTGCTTGGCAATTTATTTAGAATAGAAAAAACATTTGAAGTGGAAATAATTGCATGAATTAATCACGCTGTTATCCTAATTTTCTATAGAATGAACAAAGATGTATTTGATTCTATTGTTATAGCAATAATGTATATCTGCTGTAGATATAAATTTATTTAAATAAACCTAATGGAAATTATATTTTATTTTATTATTTTTCAAATTTACTATTTAAATGATTGATAGTATATTCAAGTAGTTGAGAAATCTATTTTTATATGTTGATATGCTATCCATTGTACTATGATTTCAACTGGGTAAGATATGATAAATTTTTTTTAATCATATAGTTAAGTGCATTGGCGTTTTTTTGTGATCACTCCCTCATTACGACAGATTCTTTTATGATAAAACATAAGAGATAGTAAGCTAAATTTTTGTAAAATATCACTATTAATACTGTATAACTTTATCAATTTAATTTGATGTATTATTCGATACGGCGAGGTCATTATTGACATTTATCACAGAATATAATGAGTTTTGATGTGAGCATAAAGCCTTAAGTTAGATTGATATAATAGGTGTTATTATTGGAACCATGTCTTGGTTAAATATAAGAGTGTCTAATGAATTATCTGTTGGGAAAATTTGATTACTAAAATAATTTAGTAAAGTAATGAATAGTTCCAATGTCTTAATCATTGAGGGATTTAAAGACATAGGTAAAAGCCTGTTTTTTAATCGTAGCGTAATTATGGAAATACCGGTGTTTATTGGCTCCGTGTTTAGCGAATAGCTATTGTTCATCGGTTGGAGTTTTTAAATGGCGTCACATTGTGTTCAGGACAATGCTCAAAATTTGGGAAACACCACGACAGCCAGAGCTACTCATGGTCATGGAGATAATTTTGCACCCCACGTCAGGCGTATAAACGTTATTAAGAATTGTGACCGCAGATCGCCATCTTATGTAATCCGTGTGGCAGGATTACCCGTGTTCACTTTTTTATCGGGATCGATAGTCTCTCAGGCAGTGATGACAGGGGACTCCCCCGTGTTTGCTTCTTTATCAGGCATTAAGCGCAATAACGACAACTACCACGTTAACTATTTGTGAGGAAAAAGAGAGTGATAGACGTACAGATCAATGAAGTACCTCTTAAGGAACACAGCCCTTTAATGGATAATTGTCTGGATGAGCAAAAGTTACTTTATGACATGCTGCTGTCACGGGAAATTGATAACCGTAGTGCGTTAGTCACGCGACAAGGCCGTGCCTGGTTCCATGTATCGGCTGCTGGACATGAAGGGCTGGCAGTGTTGCCACAGCTTATGGAAAAGAATGATGTGCTGGTTCCTTACTATCGTGATCGGGCATTAGTCTTAGCGCGTGGTATGTCTACTGTTGAAATGGCAAGGGAACTTATGGGAAAGGCCACTTCTCACTCAGCCGGCCGGACCATGTCGAATCATTTTTGTGACAAAGAGAACAATATCTTCTCGGTAGTCAGCCTGACCGGAACCCAATGTATTCCCGCAGCTGGAGCTGCCTGGGCAAGTGTGTTGGACAATAAAAATGGGCTTGTCGTGTGTGGTGTCGGCGATGCAGCAACTCGGCAGGGAGAATTTTATGAAGCGGTCAGCTTTGCGGTTGAAAGGCGTTTGCCCGTAGTTTTTGTGGTTTCCGATAATAAATTAGGCATTAGTACGTCAACAGAGGCAATGGCACCGTATCGATTGGGAATTTTTAACGAGTGCTTGATTCGCCGGGTTGATGCCCGCAAGCCGGAAACCGTGTTTCCTGTTGCACAGGAGGTATTCAATAAGGCGAGATTTGAGCGAACTCCCTGCATCTTGGTTTGTCGTATGGATCGGTTAGACTCTCATTCCAATTCGGATTCTCACAAGTTGTACCGTTCCCAGGATGAACTGGGGGCGCTACAAGATCCTATTGAGAATTATGTCGCCTATTTAAAGGAAAAAGGGGCGCTTGATGATCAGGATTTGGCTGAACGAAAAGAGAGCATTAAATCTGATGTGGCGGAAATATTTGAGCGTGTTTATCACGAAGAAGAGCCTGATCCTGAAAGTGTAAGTACCTATTTGTGCAATCGTCAGGGGGCTCCTGTTGTACATGTTGAGATGGAAGCTGAAGAGACACAGGTTAAAGCGGTTAATCAGGTTTTGGATGAGGCGTTGAGCCAGCATCCGAATGTACTGTTATTTGGTGAGGATATTGAAGATCCTAAAGGAGGGGTTTTCGGTTTTACCCGTGGCTTATCCACCCGCTATCCTGATCGCGTTATTAATGCCCCCCTTTCTGAAGCCACGATTATTGGTTCATCTGTTGGGTTGTCCGCTTGTGGCTGGCGTCCAATTGTTGAACTACAATTTATCGACTTTGTTGGGCTGGGCCTCAACCAATTACAGTCACAACTTGGCACTTTAAGTTGGAGAACGGTGGGGAAATGGCGCTGCCCGGTGGTGATATATGCGCCTTATGGTGCTTATCTCCCAGGAGGCGGTATATGGCACAGCCAGAGCTCGGACGGTATCTTAGCGCATATTCCTGGTATTAATGTTCTTGTTCCAACGACACCCGCCGACACTATTGGGTTGTTCCGTACAGCGTTAAGTCTGGACATGCCGAGCCTGATCCTGATCCCTAAACACCTTATGAGAGAGCGTCATGAGCGCCGACAGGTGAGCCCAGTGCCTCTCGGGCAGGCAAATATCATCAGGGCAGGAAAGGATATTACGCTGGTTGCTTGGGGAAACACTGTTCAACTTGCGACTATGGCTGCTCTTCAGGCGGAAAAAAACAATATTGACATTGAAGTGATTGAATTACGTAGTCTGGTACCTTGGGATAAACAACGGATTGCGGAATCTTTGCGCAAAACCGGGCGGCTTATCGTTGTACAAGAGGATACCCGGACAGCCAGTGTTGGCGCATCCATTATTGCTGACCTTTTGGATGAGAATGACAATTTCTTCTCTTTACTGGCACCACCGCGTTTGGTGACGCGTGAAGATATTCATATTCCTTTTAATCCTTGTTTAGAGAAAGCTGTTTTGCCCGGCACGGATGACATTTTGGCCTCCGTATATGCGGTAATGAGCTAAGGAGAACTTATGGCACAGTTGCTTATTCCCCCGATGGGAGAAGGAACCACTGAAGTCGTCATTACCCAGTTACTTAAGCAGGTGGGAGATCATGTCAAGCGTGATGAACCTGTTTATGAAATGGAGACGGATAAGGCCGCCTTTACCATTGAATCTGATGTTGAGGGGATCCTGGAAAAATGGCTGGCTGCGGAAAATGATATTATCCCTGTTGGGTCGCCTATTGCGGTCATCAGAGCCGTCGGTGAGTTGGCAGAGCCTTCCCCTGTCAGTGAAGAGTTGACGCCTCCGCCGGTTAGCGTGGAGACGGCTCCGGAGGTATCTGCTCCTCCTGCGCGTATTCCGCCCAAAACCCGTCTGTATGCACAAGAACACCAAATTGAGCCCCACATTCTTAATCAATTGGCGGAAAAATACGGGACATTATTGCCCAACCACATTGATGACTACCTGAAGCACAGTGAAACCAAGTTGCCAGAAAATGGCCATTCCGAAGATGACAATATTGGTTTTCTGTCAAAAGATCAGCAGCGCCTTAATCGTGCATTACGGTTGAATAGCGGTACGGTACAACCTTGTTGGGCAGCTAAACCACTGTCGATTGAACTGGTTGATAACGCCATTCGTCATCTAACCGAGAATTCTGGGCAGCAAGAGTGGATAACACCGTTTCAGGTAATCACTTACGCAGTTTCTCAGGCGCTGAAAAAATTCCCGATGCTGCGCTCAAGGCCGCTGGATCAAGAACGTTATCATACTTATACCGATATCAATCTGGGTATTGCTTTTCTGGATGAAAAAGGTGATTTGAGTTCATTAAAAGTGGCGGGAACACAGATCATGGGCTTTTTCGAGTTCAGACAACATCTGAATAGTGTACTTGATCCCGATGCTGAAAGAGTGCCCGTCGATATAGATGTTCCCATGATGATCTCGTATACCGGCAGCGATGGTGCTACCTCGGCTGTACCGCTTATCGTGCCGCCATCGCAGTCAACATTGTTCATCGGTGCTCCGCACAACAAAGAAATGAACCTCGTTCTGGCATTCAATCACTATTTGCTGAATGGGGTAGAAGCGGCTGAATTTCTTACGGAGATTGCTGCTGAAGTTCGCGTTCTGTCCGGTCCGCAATCTGTCGCGCATCAGATGGAAGGTCAATCCGGTAAACCGGTTGCTGGGCAGTTACGCACGCTTCTGGCTGACTTCCTGAATTGGGACGAAGATTTTACTGAATCAATGATGCAACGCACTTGGGCTGATTTGGGCATTGATTCGCTAAAAGCGGTAAAACTTGCAGAACTGATGTCAGTGCGTTTTCGCCGGAAATTATCGCCCACGCTGTTCTGGCGTTATAGCTCACCGCATCGGTTGATTGAGTATCTTGACATTTCCAGAACAGAAGTAGCCGAGAATAAACATTCTTTAGATGACTTTATTAATGCGGTGCGTTGTCTTGATGGTGAAGCAGCATTAGGATTGCAGCGCCTCATAGAGGGAGGTAAGCATGGATAATCTGTATCACATATATCATTCACTAAGCTTGGAGGAACAGCGGATAGCTAAATCCGCCTTGCTGGAGCATTTAAGCTCCATGGCTCCATCAGTAAGCAGTTCAGATGATACGAAACAGATGCCTATTGCTATTGTGGGCATGGCCTTCCGACTACCTGGCGCGGAAGATTCCCCAGAGCAAATGTGGGAGATCATAAGATCCGGACGCAGTGTAATAGAAGAGATTCCGGAGCAGCGGCTTGCGTCTGGGAAACCTTACATTATTCCGCTGCCTAAAAAAGCATTAAAAGCTGGGTTGCTGAATAATATTGATGGTTTTGATGCGCCATTCTTTGGTATTTCTCCGCGAGTGGCCGCCATGATGGATCCGCAGCAGAGAATGCTATTGGAGCTGACTTGGCAAGCGATAGAAGACAGCGGTACAAATCCGCTAAGTTATTCGGGATCAAAAACAGGTGTTTTTGTTGGTTCGTGCAGTAATGATTATCGTGAACTTGTCGCGGCTGATATGGCAATGGCGAATGCTTATGTAACGACGGGAACACTGAATTGCCTGCTGGCGAACAGGTTATCATTTTATTACAACTTTGTTGGTCCCAGCTTGCAAATTGATACCGCGTGTTCAAGCGGATTAACGGCGCTGACTCAGGCGGTAAATTCATTGCGTTCTGGGGAATGTCAGCAGGCGATAGTTGGCAGTATTAATTTGTTGAGCAACACATTTAACATGGCTGCTTATTACCGGTCGGGAATGTTATCTAAGGATGGTTGTTGCCGGGTTTTTGACGCGGATGCGAATGGCTTTGTCCGTGGTGAAGGCGCGGTGTGCCTGTTTTTGAAAACACAAAAACAGGCATTGGCGGATCAGGATCCTATTTATGGATACGTTCGGGCATCGGCGGTAAATCATGGCGGGCGTGCTAACTCACTGACTTCACCTAACCCTGAGCAGCAGATTGCATTAGTCAATGATTGCTTGCAACAGGCTGGAGTTTCTGCGGAGCAAATCAGTTACTTAGAAGCACACGGTACGGGAACTTCACTGGGCGATCCAATTGAATTTAATGCGCTTAATGAAGTCTTTAACCATGGTCAGTCAGGAAAAATGTTGCAACCTTGCTATATTGGCTCAGTAAAAGCCAATATTGGGCATTTAGAGGGCGCTGCGGGGTTAGCGGGTATCGTTAAAGTTTTATTAATGTTGCAGCATAAATCCATTGTACCTTGCGCAGCATTTCAGCGTCTGAACCCTGAAATTGATAGCGCTGACACGCGATTACAATTGGCTACAGAGGAGAACGCTTGGCTGGTGGATGCAGGACAAAAACGTTTTGCTGGACTCAGCTCTTTCGGATTGGGTGGAAGTAACGCTCATGTCATTTTGGAGGAGGCGCCGACCAAAGTTCAGCAACAGACTAAAACCAGTTCGGATAGATATTATTATCCCATCGCGGCCAATAGCCAGGCATCGTTGCAAAAAATGGTGGTTATGTTGGGAGATTTTATTAAGAACGATGAAAACATCGATCTACAAGCGGTTAGCTGGACATTGCAGTTTGGCAGGGCAGCGCTACCTCATCGGGCATTGTTTGTTGCAACATCACGGCAGGATCTCCTGAATCAACTCCGTGATTTTGCTTCATCTGCTGCAACCAAAGAAGATCAATGGCTTCATATGGCAGAGGACGATTCTCGATTCTTATGGTTACAAGGTCAGGATATAGATTGGCGTACTTGCTGGCCTTCTGGGCAGAAGCCGTTACGCATTCGACTGCCCAAATATGCTTTTGAACATCGGCGTTACTGGTTACCTAACAACGAATTTGTGGTTGAAAAACCGTAGTTGGGCCCTCTCTTTTCCGTACAAATTCCCTGTTTTACAACAGGGAATTTATCAAATTTATTAACCAACCCATTTAAAGAATGAGAAATGTTTTCTCTTCATCGAAAATTTTAAATAGCGTATTGTTGGTTGATTGGCTTTCTCTCATATTTAATAATATTTTAATTGTATTAACTAATTGTATTAACGATGATAAAAAGTCTGACGGATTAATTAATCAGAAAAGTGATAAAGATTAGACCGGTATTTAATCGTTAATAAAGGGCGAAAATAGCCTGGAAAAATAACGAAATTTATTTTCGTATAAAATTAAATTAAAGGAATGAAAAAGAAAGACATTTTAAATAAAATCGTAAAAAATAAATACTATTGCATGGATTAAGACAGTGAAAAGCAAGTTTAAACTGGCGTATTTAAGGGGTCGTAAAACGCGAAAAGTGATCCGGAGATTCGATCCTGAAAATAATTTATTTGTGGATTTTTCTATGCCTATTTTTCATGATCGATTATTTAATTGGCTTATAAAAAATCATTACCCGGTTAAAAATGCTATTAAAATAGATTCCTTTTTGAAAATATATTAATTGGTTTATTCATATTATTAATTTTTTTGAAATAAATAACTCTTCATAATTCTGCTACACATGGACTTTCTCAACCCATTGTTATACATAGAATTATAAGTGGTATAAGATGTAGCACTATTTTGGAAACTTATTTATATAAACATTAATAGATTGATTTTTTTTATTTTCCACTGATAGCCTCATGATAGGTAGGTTTTAAACTGTGATTAAAAATCATTGTCTTAACTCTTTTATTTAATTGGTATAAGATTATTAATAATGGTTTCTACCACTTTTAACGCCTGCTCTTTGTTAAGTTTAATCATCATGGAATATCTTATTTTACATTCAACGAACGTTAATCAACTCCATTTTATCTTTACTGCCACTGTTTTATTGGCAATCTTAAACGGTTTTCATCGGCCATCATTCTTTATTTTGTTTTCATAAATAAATCAGTAAATAGTTTGATGATATAAAGATATCCTTTTATATTTTCTCGGATAGTATTCTTTTTATTGCTGATTTATTTTAAATTCTTGGTTAATGGTTAATGGTTAATTCACTTTGATTAAATTTAATTAACGTAATTTTAAAAGAATTTACTTATAGTTAAATCTGCCTCTGTATTTTATATAAAAGCTTTAATATCTCCGTTTTCGTGCTTTTAAATGGTCATGTCAGGTAAATGTAAAATAAACGGAGGATAGCATCGTCGATGAATATTATTAAACATGACAAGGAATAAATCGTTTTTGGTTACTCTGTACCTTTTAAACATTCGGCATTAATGGGAGCCTGTTCAGCTAATTAATCACTGAAAAAAGCAGCGAGCCAGCCGTTTGGCTGGCAGTGAATGAATAGCGGGAAACCATTTTTTGAGTAAGCTTTTTAGTCGTTGCTTCATAGTGTGCGCTCCCCGTCAAAACTGCCCTTAATGGTATTTTTAATTGTGGCTGAATAAACAGATTTAAAAAATCCTGGTTTTCGATAAGAAAATGATTTTGGGTATCATTGTTCATTCTTCTTGCTGTTTTAAGTTGTTCTGATATTTCAGGTCTTCCTTTTTCTCCCCAAAAATCATATTTCTTCCCCGCTCCCCAAAAACAGTTATTCAACACTTTCTCTAAATCTGACCAGGCACTGTTGGCTTGAACAATGCTGCCACCGATAAGCAAACTGGCCCCGACGACTATTGCCGTGAGTATGCCTCCCGTCAGGAAGCTGCCTGCGGCCGCTCCGATCCAGACTGCTGTGGTCAGGATAATGGAACCTGTCCCTATCGCTACCTGGCTATAACCTTCCACCTTATTGCCCACTTTAAAGGCGTTACTCGCATCATAGAAGGAGACCAGCGCCCCTAAATAACCTGCGACACTACCGGCAACCCGGGAGAATTGACTGACCATGGCTGCATTGATAGCTGGCACTTTTATCCCGTTCATCAGCGCCTTGACTATCGGGGAATTTACCTTACTCGCCAGCGTCGAACCCAGAGAGGTCAAATCAGCACTCATACCAATCACCGCCGTACTAAAGCGCAGCAGGTTCATATAGGTCGGTCCGGGCTGTAACGGGTTATTGCGGGCATATTCTGTCTGCATAGCCACATCTGCCAGGGTAAAGGCATTGAGAAACAGGCTGACGCCGGTCAGTGAGGCGTCAAACAGTAAACCAATGGACGGTTTACCGGCACCGTCTAAGGTAAAAAGCTGGACCGGCGAGTCTGCACTGGTTTTAACGGCGGGCAGGGTTATCACCGGTTTGTTGCCGAGTGATCCCAGGCGTTGACTCCAGTTAATGATCTGTTCCCCAATAGCCTGTGTCCGTACCGCTGGATCTGGCAGGTGACGATGGGCTTTCGATTCCAGCCGTTTAAGCATTTCCTGATAACTCTGTTCACTGAGCGCCACTCTGCCATCCGACGCCCAGCGTAGAGAGCAGGGCGGGAACAAATTGTTGGGTTATCTGGTCGATGGCTTTCTGGGGAAGCTGGCGGAGATAATTTGTCCCCTGAGAAATCGCCTGACCGGGATCAGCACAGACGGTGGCCAGGAATGTTCCCATACCCAGCAGAATATTATCGACACCGCGAATAAACGGGCTCTTAAGCATCGGTGATTTTACTTTGTCGTTATTCAGCACGGTGATAACACTGCCGGTAATGGTGCGCCAGAAGTTGCCATCCCCGTTGCTGTCCGACTCGTTAGCCGCCAGTTTTGCCAAAACCTGTTGGCCCGGCAGGGAGGATTGCAGATTGCCAAGCAAACCAGAGAGGATTTCACTGAAAAACTGGAACTCCAGCGCGTCCTCTTCTTCCAGCATCTCTTTTTCATCGACTGTTTCTCACCCTTACTCATTCCTGTTTTCTGCTTCTCGTATCAGATGCCATACCGTTGTTCCCGGCTCCGCGCCCTGAATATCAAAGGCAGTCGCGCCCTGAACAAAGAAATACTGTTTGTCAGGCTGGCTGTCGGTTCGCCAGAATCCGCTGACCAGCATCGGTTCGCCGCTTCTCACTGGGGTTACATGCAGAGGGCCCCGGTCATAGCGGGCATACCAAGCCAAGGTGGAAGTTGAATTAAAATGACCGGCCCCATAAAAATGCAGTGAATGACCTTCCCGGGGGATCACCCGTATCGGACGTATCAACTGGTTAATGGCGAAATAACTCTCCGGGACACTGCCCGGCAGCGGTGTCAGATCTGGGTATTGACCTGCCCGTATCATCAGACCCTTGGAGTAAGGACTAATGACCACATCTGGGTAACGAGCCAGTGTTTTGCGTATCCAGACTTCTCCGCCCAGACGTCCTACAAAGCGTTTAGACAGCAGGGTGATCCAGTTAATGCCACGGATGGAATGTCCGTACTGTAATTTGGCTGTATGCACTGCGGAGTTCACTTGCAGGGAAGGGTAACGTTGCGCCAGTTGGTGCTCTAAAGGAAAGTAGTCATAGTAATCTTTGGGCAGGACCAGACAATAGCCACAGTCTCCACTGTCGGGTTCGAGCTGTTCACATAGAAAATCCAACCATGCCATAAAACGAGTCATGCCCTCTGGTTCCTTTAGATAATCCCAGGGCAGCACCAGACTCAGGTAGGAGCTACTATCATCACCATCATCCTCATCGGAATCCAGGTAACACATCAGATAATTAGGTGCCTCATCTTCATTTTTGGCATCACTGACCACCCAACTAGAAAACTGGTTTTTTTTCTGATTAAGAATACCTTCTTCCACTTTGGCAATATTTTCCGGTGAATATTTTTTTAACCCTTTCAGCTCATGACGGTGAAAACGCAGGTGGGTACCAAATTCTTCGCGGAAGCGCCGGTAACAGGCCAGAATGCGTTGCTTTTTCTCCAGCGTGTAGCCCTGTTTAAAAAACAGGGTTATTGAGATACCCAGGCGGGAAACAGTCAGTCCATCGCCATTGATAAAAAGAAAAGCGGTCAGTTGTGATCTCAACTGGTCAAAGTAATCTACAGTTTCCATCATTTTCTCCGTGAATTATGAGGCGGTGGCGAATGTTACACCCGCCAATATAGTCAGGACAGCCGCTAATGCTGCGGCACTGGCTGCGGCTAAAATTTTCACCAGTACAATCAGCGCCGCAGCGACGGCAAGGGTGACGAGGATAACAACGGCAACTTCGGCAATAATCACAATCACTTCCAGCATCTCTTCACCCACCTTTTTCAATATTTGCATCCAGCTAATATTTTTGAGGTCTTCCAGGGTGATATCTGAGCCCTGTTGTACGGTTTGCCACCGGGCTTTTATCTCACTCTCCGTCCAGGTCACGATTTTTCCCGTTTGTTCACTGACCCAGGAAAAAGCGTAACTGGCCTGATGGGTTATTGGGTCAATAATCTCGTTACATACCCACTTGCCGGTTTCACTGAACCATGCTCCAAACTGGGCAAGGCGTTCACGGGTACTGTTACGGACATAATCTAACCCCTGTTCTGTCAAGCCGGCTACCTCCTGTCCAAGGATAACCCAGTCTTCATAGCTGGGTAGAAACGACCAGCGGGAAGTGCTGAGAAGCGGTGGATTTTTTGTCAGGGGTTGCGGAATAGTGCCCGGCACGCCCTCTTCAGGAGGTGAGGGTAAGGCGTCATCATCAGGAGGTGAACCGGGCGGCAGGGGGGCCAGTGGTATGGGATTTTTATAGTGCTGGGAGCCGGGTTGGTAATGTTTTCGCCATGTTTCATCGTACTGTTTTTGCTCCTCGGTACGATTATCGCTGATACGCATTACACCAAAGCGGTCTTCGGTCGCAATCTGAATGTAATCAGTTTGTTGTCCCAGAGTTAGGTCATCGCCCGGAAATTTCACCTCAATTAACATTTTTAGATTATCAGGGTGCACAGAACCATCGAAGTAGGTGGCATTTCTGCCCGGCCAGCGGAGAGCTTTATCTTTAACCAAAATAATATCGGGGCGCCGAATACGCTTAACGCTAAACTTCTTCGTATCGTCGGCAGAAGGCCGGGCAAATGGATTGCTGGATTGTGGTAAATTACCGCTATAACGCTGTTTAGAGGCCAGACTGGTCGCCAGCATGGGCAAAGGAACATCTTTAGGCCCTCGGATAGCAAACACCACTTCCGCTTTATAGGGCCACAGAAAGTCATGTTTGAGTTCCTCAACCTTAATCAATCCACTCATAATGACTTGATTAAGAAAGCGAATAGCACCCAGCCGGGTGATAATCATTGCCGGCAGACGCAGGGCGTATTCGGCTTTTCTCGCCAGATAACAGGGATCTTCATCGGCGGGAAAGATGCCTATTTCCATCGTACAGTTAATTGAGGTCACTGCCGGGCACATCTTGCCGCTGTTGGATATTGTCATACTTATTTCTCCGTAAATTCCATAACATGCTCTACCGGTGTGTTATCACTGGCCTGATATAAGGTTTGCTTCGGTTTCGGTGGGGTTTCCGGTGAACTCAGTTGCAGATTTTCTTCTGCCTTACTCTGTACGGTTACAGTTCTGCCCAGCGTGTCAGTTTTACCGGAAAGGGTCTGACCGCCAGCGGTGGTGATGGTATAAAGGGTATTCACCAGCGGCATACCGGTTTGCTCGCTTCGCAGGGTATAGCGTGCTGAGTAGTCGAATAGCGCATCGGCGGATTTCTTTCCGGTGATATGGTCAGACATGGTAATACTGACCCCTTCGATACGGATATTGCCCATTGGGTCAATGACTATCTGCCCGCCTGCGTTCCCAATGGTGATTTGCCCGCTTTCCGAGTGCACAGTGATATGTTTACCTACGATGATTTGCTGGTTATCGGTGATGCTAAATTGATGGCTTTTACCGATTGAAATGGCCTGCTGGCCTTTAATGGTCACCGTTTGATTTTGACTGACTTCCAGCGTCTGGAAGCCCTGCACGGCTTCGTCATCATCGTTTTTAATCATAGTGGTACGGTTATGTTCAACTTCTGTTTTCTGGTCATGGTTTATCTGTGTGGTTTTATCCCTGAGAACCTGCGTATTCATATCCCGTTGAGCATGAATAAACACTTCCTCGCTGCCGTTTTCATCTTCAAAACGCAATTCGTTAAAACCATGACCTTTATGGGTTTTAGTTCTGAACGTAGTGCGGGTCTTCTCCGCCGGTAAATTCAGCGGCGGACGGTTAAGCGCGTTATAGGTACATCCGGTAATCATGGGGCGGTCAATATCGCCGTTGAGATAGGAGATAATCACTTCCTGGCCGATTCGCGGGGTGGCCAGAAAGCCAAATCCGTTGCCGTTCCAGCCTTGTGCCACCCGTACCCAGCAGGACGCCTGGTCATCAGGCGCGTCGTAACGGTTCCAGTGGAAGTGAACGCGAACCGCGCCATCTTTATTGACGTAAATTTCTTCCGTGCCGGGCCCGACAACCGTGGCGACTTCATCGCCGTCAGCCTGGGGTTTGTAGCGGTAGGGCGGACGCCAATCGTTGCGACCGGGAATGAACCGGGTCTGTGAGTTTAAGGTAGTACCGGCTCCGCCATCACCCAAAACGGCGGGCACATGCCCCTGATGTCGGGAAGAGACGACTTGCCAGCGGTCATTCATGGTGTCAATCGGGTGGTGGGTTAACGTGAAGATCCGGCCCGGCATTAATCGAATACAATTGCTGTCCGCTTGCCCTGATTTGCTGTCGGCCCGCACCGCTTCCAGCCGGTACTGGGTTAATGGCATGCCCTCTTTGTTTTTCAGAAAGCGGCCATAACTTTCGAAAATGTGAAATGGCGTGCTGCTCTCTGCCTCAAAATCTGTCGCGTTATGCTGCAAGGCATAATTGGGGTTGTGGTAATTTCTGTCTTTTTGGGAGATCGATTCCGGGCGCATGTGGGAGCCCAGAGACCATTTGGAGATAACATTTTCTTCTGTTGCGCTGGTGACGTCCGGGTTGTAGATCAGCGTATCCGGTGCCCTCATGTTTAAATGGCTGTCGCTGACATGGAGCCCGTCATCGGCGAACCAGAAGAAAATCCCCTCTTCCGCGGCAAGGCGGGTAAAGAAATCATAGGAGGATTCCCTTTTCATGGTGGTGTATTCCCGCACTGAATGCGGGTCGTTAAAATGCATATTAGCCCTGAGTTTTTTCTGTTTCAGTATGCTGTGTAAAATCTCGGGAACGCTGAGTTGGTGATAGATGCGGCTGTCCTGATCGAGGGTCAGCAGCCACATTTCTGGTCTGACGGTCAGGTGATACAGGGTTTGATGCCGGTTTGTGGTGCCAATAACGGCACTTTCAACCAACCCTTTCACTTCACGTTGCGGATTATCGTCACGGGTGACGGTGAACTGCGCGGTTTGGAGCAGGAGGGTATCGGTATCAATATCTGAACGCGGTGTCGCTAATGTCAGAGACAGGGTAAATAACGATGAAAGCGCTTCATCTAATGTAAAATTGACGACCGCAAAAGTCATGGGGGCCAGGTTGCCGATAGTGCAGGAAAAGCGGAGTCCGGTTTTCATGGTTTTTCCTCAATGACATAATTTTTTGGTGTCCGGGCATTATTGAAAGATGTCCAGTATTCATGACCTTCCAGCCCCGGAGAATATCGGGATCACTCGATTCAGGGATACATGAGGTAAGGTGTGCCTGCCTCTTTTATGATCAAAGGTTAATGTGAATTTATATGTTAATTTAGTAAATATCAAGATTGATATTTTAAAGATGTGTAAATCTCACTTTATAACAGTCACGGGTGTAAATTTTATCGGTGTTTAAGTAACATAATGATTTAATTTATTTCAAAAAGTTTGATTTAGGGAAGATTGCTTTAATCAAGTTATGGCACCATGATAGCGAGATGTCATAAGTTGAAATTAATATTTAACTCATAGTTAAGTGAGGTAATAAATGTTACGTTCCATTATTTTGGTTGGAGATTCGACTTCGCATGGTGATTTGTTGAAAATCAGAGAGTACGCCCTTGTCGGGAGTGAATATCATTACTATTCAGAAATAGTTTATATGGGTTGTTTAACCCCTGATTTCTACTCTGAACATGCCGAAGACTTAAAAGAATGCGGGTAAGGATCTTATTACCGGAGCAAGGGTATGAAATGTTTGATCCAAACTAGGTCATCATTGCTTTGAACCCACCTTGTCATTCGTCTTGATCCCACAAATACCCTGCCAAATTTCTCATTGTTCCAGCCATCGAATTTTTTCTCTTTTGTCATGCTAGCAGCTATTTAATTCCATATTTTCTGACTGACAACGTTTTAGACGCTGACAAGGAAAGCCGTGGCCGAAGATAGCGATCTTGAGAAAACAGAAGAACCCACGCCCCATAAACGGGAAAAAGCCCGGAAAGAGGGGCAGGTAGCCCGCTCCAGAGAGCTGAGTTCCATATTGATGCTGACCAGTGGCCTGAGTTTGCTCTGGATGAGCGGTCAATCGATTACTCATGAATTGTCGTTGATGGTGTTTGAAGGTTTTAACTTCGATCACAGCATGGTCAGCAATGATAAGCAAATGGTTCAGCAGATTGGCAGGTTGCTCCGGCAAGCTGTTTGGGCTTTGTTGCCGGTTTTTACCGGATTAGTGTTCGTTGCGTTAAGTGCTCCGGCGCTATTGGGTGGATTAGTATTCAGTACAAAATCCATCAAATTTGACGCGAAAAAATTGAATCCTATTTCTGGTCTGAAACGTATTTTTTCAATGAATGCGTTAGCTGAATTATTCAAAGCGTTGCTTAAAGCCGGATTTGTCGGGATTGGTGCTGCTTTATTTCTTTGGATGAACTGGCCTGCCATGTTACGGCTGATTGCTCAACCACCCCTATTGGCATTGGATGATGCGATGCAAATGTTGGTATTCGCCGGTTATGTGGTGGTTTTCATGTTGATACCGATGGTGGCTTTTGATGTCGTTTACCAGATATACAGCCATCTGAAAAAACTGAGAATGACCCGGCAGGAAATAAAGGATGAATTTAAAGAACAAGAGGGAGATCCACATGTTAAAGCGCGTATCCGTCAACAACAACGGGCGGCTGCCCGTCAGCGTATGATGGCGGATGTACCGAAAGCGGATGTGATTGTCACCAACCCAACTCATTACGCCGTCGCCCTGAAATATGACGAAAAAGCGATGAGTGCGCCAAGGGTATTGGCGAAAGGGGCGGGGATCATTGCATTGCGGATAAAAGAAATGGGCACAGAAAACCACATTCCATTACTTGAGGCACCACCACTTGCCAGGGCACTTTATCGCCATAGTGAAATTGGGGGGCATATCCCCGCGACACTTTACGCGGCGGTAGCGGAAGTGCTTGCCTGGGTCTACCAATTGAAACGTTGGAAACGGGAAGGCGGCTTGAAGCCGAAGAAACCTGAAAATCTGCCAGTGCCGCCAGCACTGGATTTCGCTGGAGAAAATAATCGTCATGGCTAATCTGGCCTCTATACTTCGTTTACCGGGCAATATGAAAGGTTCGCAATGGCAAATTCTTGCCGGACCGGTATTGATCCTCATGATTTTGTCAATGATGGTCCTGCCGTTGCCACCCTTCATATTGGATTTGCTGTTTACGTTTAATATCGCGCTATCAATTATGGTGTTGCTGGTGGCGATGTTTACCCGGCGTACTCTGGATTTTGCCGCATTTCCGACAATATTACTGTTTTCCACTTTGTTGCGTTTGTCTCTTAACGTGGCTTCAACCCGTATCATTTTATTGGAAGGGCATACTGGCTCTGCGGCAGCGGGCCACGTTGTAGAAGCATTTGGTCACTTTCTGGTTGGCGGTAACTTCGCTATCGGTATTGTGGTATTTGTTATCCTGGTATTGATTAACTTTATGGTGATTACCAAAGGTGCGGGGCGTATTGCAGAGGTCGGCGCCCGTTTTGTGCTGGATGGTATGCCAGGTAAACAGATGGCGATTGACGCTGACTTGAATGCCGGATTAATTGGCGAAGAGGAAGCGAAGAAACGCCGTGCGGAAGTGACGCAGGAATCGGATTTCTATGGTTCGATGGATGGTGCCAGTAAGTTTGTGCGCGGCGATGCGATTGCCGGATTAATGATTTTGGTTATCAACGTCGTCGGTGGCTTAATTGTTGGTGTGGCCCAGCATGGTATGAGTATGGGGGATGCGGGGGAAGCTTATACCCTGTTAACCATTGGTGATGGTCTGGTGGCGCAGTTACCTGCCCTGATTATTTCGACCGCGGCCGGTGTGATTGTTACCCGTGTGGCGACGGATCAGGATGTTGGTCAGCAGATGGTGACTCAACTGTTCAATAATCCCCGTGTGTTGATGTTGAGTGCGGGGGTTCTCGGATTGTTGGGCATGGTTCCGGGAATGCCCAATTTTGTTTTCTTGCTGTTTACTGCGGCATTGGCAGGTCTTGGCTGGTATCTCTATCGCCGTGCTGATGGTCCAGTGATGAATGCGGAAAAACCCAAAATAGAAGAACAACAGCAGGCATCAGAAGCTTCATGGTCTGATGTTCAGCTTGAAGATCCACTGGGGATGGAAGTGGGATATCGCCTGATCCCGATGGTTGATTTTCGTCAAAATGGCGAATTACTGGGGCGAATCAGTGGTATTCGGAAGAAATTTGCTCAGGAGATGGGGTATTTACCACCGGTGGTTCATATCCGGGATAACCTCGAACTGGCTCCGGCTGGCTACCGTATTCTCATGAAAGGGGTAGAAATTGGTCGCGGTGAAGCCCATCCGGGGCGCTGGCTGGCAATAAATCCTGGCGGTGCAGTAGGGGAATTGCAAGGTGATATCACCAAAGATCCGGCTTTTGGGCTCTCTGCGGTTTGGATTGATGATAGCCTCAGAGAACAGGCGCAGGTTCAGGGTTATACAGTGGTTGCGGCCAGTACGGTTGTGGCTACCCATATGAATCATCTGTTGACGCAATATGCTAATGAATTGTTTGGCCGTCAGGAAGCCCAACAACTGTTTGAACGTGTCAGTCAGGAGATGCCTAAACTGACCGAAGACTTTATTCCCGATATTATCAGTTTGACAACCTTGCATAAGGTTCTGCAAAACCTGTTGTCCGAACAAGTGCCGATCCGGGATATGCGGACAATTATTGAGACGCTGGCTGAACATGCTCCGGGGCAAACTGATCCCTATGAGCTGACATCTGTGGTCAGAATCGCGCTTGGCCGGGCGATTGCTCAACAGTGGTTCCCGGGAGCGCAGGAAATCCAGGTTATCGGCTTAGATGCCGGTCTTGAGCGTTTGTTAATTCAGGCGTTGCAAAACGGTGGTGGTCTGGAGCCAGGATTGGCGGATAACCTGCAACAGCAGGCAACAGAAGCACTGCAACGTCAGGAGATGTTGGGTGCTCCTCCGGTACTGCTGGTTAACCATGCATTACGCCCGTTATTATCGCGTTTCTTGCGGAGGGCTTTACCTCAGTTAGTGGTTTTATCTAATCTTGAAATTAGTGATAACCGTCAAATTCGTATGACGGCAACCATTGGTGGTAATGGATAATCATATTAATAAAATAATGGGCCATTTATATTCGTAAATGGCCCTTAATATTTTTTTTAAAAAAATTGTCCGTTTAGGATAAAAGTGAGATTTTTCTTTTATCATATTTTCCTTTACAAGTACCGCCGAAGTGGTTTTTATTCACTTCGGTTTTTTTATTATTAAATAATAATCATTAATGAGCTTGAGAATAGGTTGATAAAGAGAGTTATAATTAATTTTTAAATATTGTTAGTTTTGATTTTAATATTATTTAAAGATAAAAAACTTTCGAAATAGATCAAAAATAGAGCAAATCATATTGGGCAGGGATAATAAATAACAAACTAAAGAGTCGAATGTTGAATTAAAGAATAATAATGATAAAGGAAAGATAAAAAATAACACACCAAATTTGGTGACGAAAAAATAAAATTCAGTAATATTTGCCGCTCTAAACAATTCAAAAGGATGAGAGTTAAATATGTATAAAAATATGTTAAATCCCGTAACATTAAGAAAAACAGAAAGTGGACCTCAACTAAAAGGAAATGAGGGCACATATGACACATCAATATTAAAAGGAAGCCCTGTAGGACGAAATGATATTGGAAATTCAGCACCACTGCCTGCTCAAGCAGAAGTTTTTCAAAAAGTTGTCGATGAAAAAATAGAAAGCTTCAAAATAAAGGGAAATCCAATATCAATCGTTGTCTGGCGTAATAATCAGACAGGGCTTACCCACATATTGGATGGTCAGCATCGATTTATCGCTGCATGCATACTTGGCGTACCCGTTAATTTGACATGGAAAAAATTCGGTATACCACCTAATCAGATAGACTGGAGTAGTACAAAATTCTCTAACGGAATACCGGCTAAGACCAAGATATTTGGAAAATAATCGATTAAGTTAGCCTAATGTGTATTAGGCGCGACTTGATCTGATACAGGAATTTGAAAGATTGAGAGTTACCGGTTTTGATATAGATGTCGAAATCTTAAACAAAACGTGAGGTAACTCTCATGCTCCACATTATTCATCCCATCATCAAATATAAAGCTGACTCACTGAGTTTGGCGGAAGAACTTAACTAATATATCCAACGCTTGTAAAATCATGAGCATTTCGCATGACATATTCATTGTGACGAGCGGAATTTTATTAATATTCCTTACGTTTGGTTGCAATTAAATCATCCTGAATAAATTCAAATGTAATGGAGAATGTAACGGGTGCTACGACCACCAGCGCCGGTGCTTTCTAAACAGCCTGGCTCAACTAAATGTGCTAAATGCCTTGTTGCCGTGGGGCGACTTACCTTCGCCACTTTTTGATATTGGCTGCTGTTAATACCCTGCTCAAAATCGCCGTCCAGCATACGGTTTAATACTTGTGCCTGCTCTTTAGTCAATTGGGTCTGATCTATCCGCCGCCAAAACTTAGCTTTTAACACAACCCGATTAATTTCTTTCAGTTTATTTACTAAGGTTTCATGCAGTATTTTCAGAAACTAAACTATCCAGGCGGTAAGATCCATGCTGCCTCTCTGAGTGCTTTCAAGGATTTCGTAATACATCTTACGATGCTCACAAATACTGACTGACATTGCGTAGAAACGGATTGAGCGGTTTTCGGCTTGAGCAAGTGCAAGGTCTGTTAAAAATCGGGTAACGCGGCTGTTTCCGTCTTCTAAGGGGGGGATTGTCACAAACCATAAATGAGCAATTGCTGCCCTAATGATGGGATCGAGACTGGGATCTGTTCGGGATTTATTGAACCATTTTATAAATTGAAGTACTTTCGGCGACGACTCTTTCCGGTGGTGGCGCTTCAAGGTGAACAGCCGGCTTATCCAGACGACCGGATACCACTTCTATCACCCCTTCGCGTAACTGACCTCCTTGTATCGGATTGAACAGGGTGTATCCTGCGGGGAACATCAACTGATGCCACCTGAGGATACGCTCAAGGGTCAGATCGGAGTCACTGTTTTCTATCACATCAAGGGCGACCTCGGTAATGCCGTCAGTTCTTTCTGTTGTTGGATAAGGTTTTTCTTCTGTAATGCCCAACCTGTTCGCCAATGACGCGCGTACAGAAGCCGCGTTCAATCTCTCGCCTTCAATTTCGCTGGAATAGATTATGCTGGATAGCAGGCTATCTAGTGTTGCTTGCCTGGCGTCTTCGTACTCAGATTTGCCTAATAACAATCCTTGGTTGAAATGTACGTCTCGTAGTAATGGTGCAATAACGTCGGCATTCCAGTGGAATTCAGGCCAATTATGTTGTTCCCATATCCACATTGATTTCACCTGTGAGTCAAATAAGACTTCCATTCTACTCATTTACGGTTTTTTTAAGGCAATTAAGATCTTATTGACCTTGATGGAGGGCTGGGCGAGATCTCACACTTTCAGATTCTAAATTATTTAATGTGGATAATTATGATTCTGGTATTATTTAAGTGTGCGCGCTATTTTCTTAATTATTAAAGTAAAATGTTTTCATTATGTATCAATGAAATAGCCTGGTATAAATATGTGACATTTATAGGTGTTATTGATCATTATGTTTATTCTAATAAAATGCTTGGTTGATTGATTTAAATCTAATTAAATTAATGATTATTGCGATACTGGTGGGATTTTATTTAAATGATATGTTTTTAGATGAGTTTTTTTTAAAAAGTAATTTAAATTTTATTAAATGGCTGGCAAAAATTCACTTTTCTATAATGCTTAAATATAACTGATTGTGTCATGCGAAAAACGAATAGCGTAGTCAAGTTAAATATTAAATAAGTGTTATCGGGAGCGTGTCTTTCGAGGGCAGTATCAACTATAACACATAACCAAGGTCTGACTTTATTAATGGGGGAACATTATGTCAACTGAACCGCCGCTACATCAAGATGATATTGTCGTGATACATGTTGCCACACCCGATGATTTGGCGAAGTTTGCCGATCAAGCCCTCTTCTGGAATGAAGAAACCTATGAACAGATGAAAATTGCAGAGGTATTGTTTACGCCAGCAGGAGAAACGCCGCCAGGTCTGGGTATTAAACATATCGCTACGCCCAATGATTTGGCTAAGTTTATCGATGAAGAAGGCTACTGGAATGAGAAAACCTACAAACAGATGGAAGTTGCAAGGGTATTGTTTATACCAGCAGAAAAAATACGCGGTGTGGGGATTAAGCATGTTGCCACACCCGATGATTTGGCGAAGTTTGCCGATGAAGGACTTTTCTGGAGTAAGAAAGACTACGAGCAGCTAAAAGCCGCAGAGGTGCTGTTTGTACCCAGAGAAGGAATGCCCAGTTAGGGGGGTAAACATATCGCCACGCCGGACGATTCGGCAAATGTTACCGATTAAAGTGGCCAATTAAAATGAAGAGAAACATCGAGAGAGGGATAAAGCCAGAATATTGTTTATCCCGAAAGTAAAAGAATAGAACGGCGTGTAACAACGTTAATTTATTTGTCATTCTGCATTGGAGGTATTAATGGCTCACAACAAGACATCTACATCCAGCGAGAATAATTTGTTGGATAAAGAGGAAGTTAAATCTTGGTTTAAATTATATTCCCTGCCGAAAAGTGAAAATTATACTCAATTGGTGCAAATAGCGGCGGAAGGTCGGCGTTTAGCCGGGCTGGACCCTGCTCAGCCTGATAATAATCCAGGGGCAGGATTGAACCGGGATCTGGATGAGGTGAATTTACTCTTAGTGAATCCCGGTGAAGGGGTGCATATCGGAGAAGACCGTGAAATTGCGGTCAATATTAATAAGGACAGCGGCTTACAGTTTATTAATGGCGAATTGGGGTTACGCCCCGAGTTTAAATTGTCGCTGGAGTTGTTTGAGAGTTTTACGCAGGAACAACAAAGAGAACTTTACCGTTGGTTGATTCATGCTGGAGAGATGGCAGCGAGTAAAGTGCAGTTGCCCGCGCTTGACCTGCCGGCCAACGGTAACAATAAAAATCTTGGCGCTGTTGTCAGTGTCAGCGGCGATGGGAAAACTGTCGCGCTTAGTGGGGCAGAAGGAAAGGAACCTGTATATCTATTTTCTTATACCGATAACGGTTGGCGGCAGCAATTCGCTGATTACGTTAGTGGTTATGGCGGTAGAGCGTTAAGTCTGAATCGAAATGGTAATGTTCTCGCGGTGGGTATTGATAACCGAAACAGTGATGGTGGGCATGGTTCAGTGTTCGTTTATCACAGATTGGCAAATGGTGTGTGGGAGAAATCGGCCAAACTTTGGCTGAGTGAGGCGAACGTTCAGCAGCATTTCGGTTGTTCTGTGAGCCTGAGCGCAGATGGCACCCTATTAGCAGTAGGCGCTTATGGCTGGGGATCGGGTTCACTGACTAATTGTGGCGCAGTGTATCTTTATCAGTATGACGGAAAGAAATGGTCACAGCTTGGTGAGCGTCTGGCCTTATCTTCTCCGGCACAGGGCGATATGTTTGGCGGCAAACTTAGCTTGAGTGCGGATGGTTCAACTTTGGCAGTGGCGGCAACCGGGCGTAATGGTAATAACGGTGAAGTGACGATATTTCATCGTCTCGGGGAATATTGGCAGCCGCGACCGCCACTCAATTCGCTGACTTCTCCTTCACTCGACAGCAGTGACAGCTTTGGCGCCAGTCTCAGCCTGAACGATAGCGGCGATATTTTGGCGGTGGGGTGTCCGGGAGAGAAGGGCAATGTTGGTGCGGTCTATGTGTACCAGCGTTACCGTAATGCATGGCAATCCATGGGGATACTGAGAGAAGCGGTGACTGCCGGGGAAAGGTTTGGTAGCGAACTCTCTTTGAGTGGCGATGGTCAGATACTGGTGGTGTCAACACCTGTTGGTAAAGATAACACAGGTGTGCAAACCGGTGCCGGATGGTGGTTTAGTTATCAGGATGAACAATGGATTACGCAGGGCAGATTATTGGCAGTGGATGGGGAATCAAACCATAAATTTGGTGCCGGCATTTGTCTTAGCGGTGACGGCAATACATTGGTGATTGGAGCCAGTGGCTGGAAGAGTGGAGAAGGGAAAGTTTACCTTTACGACTAGCTAAATGAGGAAAAAACGATGGCGAAAGAGATAACAGATGAAACGGTCAGCCAGCTTAGTGCCCATTTCGCCCCGGGCAAGATCCCGACTGAGGCGGCATTTTATTCACTGATTGATTGGGCTATGTTGTGGCGACAGCTTTTTGGTTGGCGGGATAGTGATCAAACTTATCATCCGGGAGTTGGGTTGCAGGTTATCGACAACCGTTTGGTGGTTAAGATTGGTGATGGCATCTCGTTGGAACCGAAAGGGCTTGCGTTAAAGCTACAGCTCGATGGGGGATTGATGTTAGATAAATCCGGGGTGCTGTCGGTGGATGGGACTGTAGCGGTTTCGGCCCAAGCTTTTAAATTGCTTCCTGAGGAGACGCAAAAACAAATTGCCAAGTTGTTATTGAATGCGGGCACTAAGTATTCTCAATAACCGGGTGGTAGGTTTAAATTTCCCTGAACAGAAACTGGTGGCAGTGACTGTCTAATTACGGCTTTTGAGGAAATATGATGACTGATAAAGAAATTAGTACCGTTGACTCATTGAAAGCGAGTTTTAAGTCCGGTGTTCCGCCTGCACCTGAAGCCTTTTTCCATTTGATTGATGAGGCATATAAGGCATACGAAATCATTGATGGCGGAAAGGGGAGTGGCCCGACCGCAGGGCTGAAACGAGATGATAAAGGAAAACTGGCTCTCAACACTCACCTTTCTGGCGGGTTAAACCTTGAACAGGGGGCTTTGGTTCTATCACTAAAGCCAGAAGGTGGATTCTCTTTTGATGGAGGAAGGCGCCTGAAATTGGATGCCGATCGGCAGGTTCAGTTTGCGGATTTCTTCAGTTTATCGCGGTGGGAACGGATGGAGATCACGCAGTTGTTGGGTTTTAAACGTGCCATGATGGCGCGTATGGTTTCTCCTTCCCCTAAAGCGAATGAATATTTTGGCACTTCTGTGAGCCTGAACGCGGCGGGAGACTGCTTAGCGGTTGGGATGGATAATAAAGTCTGTGTGTATACGGGCCGGAAGGGTGAGTGGAATATAAACGCTCCCACTGTGTTTGAGGATGATCAAAATCAATCTCGTCGTTCTTTATGGGACGTCAGTTTGAATGCGGTAGGAGATTGCCTGGCGGTGGGATACTTGGTGGAATACTTTCTTAATGATAAGAAAGTGAAGGCTTGTGTGTATACGCGCACGAATGGCGTCTGGGATACCAAAAATCCCATTGTGTTTCCGCTGGAAGATCAACGTGGATACGCTGGTGGTCACAATGTCAGCTTGAGCGCCACAGGAGATTGTCTGGCGGTGGCGGGCGACTCTTGGTCCTACATATATACACGCACGAATGGGATTTGGGATACAGAAAACCCCTTTAAGTTGATTAACTCGTTTACCAAGGTTTGTCTGAGTGCCTCGGGAAATTGTCTGGCGGGATATGGTATCGATTATTCTCATGATCCAATAAATGTGGTTTATGTGTATACACGCACGAATGGGATTTGGGATAAAAAAAACCCCATTAAGTTCATGGCCGCTAAAAATCGTTCATCCAGTTTTAATCGGATTTTTAGCCTAAATGCAGAGGGAGATCTTCTGGCGGTGGGGGTAGATTATGATATCCCTACTAAGGGGAAGGTTTATCTGTATACGCGCACGAATGGGATCTGGGATACAGAGAGTCCCATTAGGTTTTCGGCTCCTGCAAGTGACGTAACGTATTTTGGCAGTGCTATCAAACTGAATGATGTGGGAAATCGTCTGGTCGTGGGGGCGGCTTCCCGGGTGTATGTGTACACCTGTCTAAATAATAAGTGGAATATGGAAACACCTATCGAGATTTTGGACCCCTCAGGCAATTCAGACAATTTAAATGGTTTTGGTAAATCTGTCAGTTTGAATAGGTGGGAGACGAGTTTAGCGGTTGGTGCAATTTCAGCCGAGGTTAGTTCTGTGTCTGAAGCTGGTGCAGTCTATGTCTTTGAGAATGTTAAATGATGCCCATCATCACTAACACTAAGCGGAACATTGCCAGCATGGGTTTTTAAGGGGCGTGGGAATAAATTGTCAGAGTTGTTATTGAATGCTGGCAGTTCGCATTCTTAATAACCGGGTAGTGGGTCTAAATTTCCCTGAACAGAAACCGGTGGCAGCGACTGTTTAATACAGCTTTCGAGGAAATTATGATGACTGATAAAGAAATTAGTACTGTGGACTCATTGAAAGCGAGTTTTAAATCTGGTATGCGGCTCATGCCGGAAGCCTTTTCTCATTTGATTGATGAAGCATATAAAGCATATGAAATCATTGATGGCGCTCAGGGTGATGGCCCAATCGCGGGGCTGAAAAGAGATGACAAAGGAAAACTGACCCTCAACACTCAGCATTCTGGCGGGTTAAACCCTGAACAGGGAGCTTTGGCCTTATCACTGAAACCAGAAGGGGGACTCTCTTTTGATGGGGGAGGATATCTGAAATTGGATGCCGCTCGGCAGATTAAGTTTGCGGATTTTTTCAGTTTATCGCGGGGAGCACGGATGGAGATCACGCAGTTGTTGGGTTTGAAACGTACTCTGATAACGCGAATTGTTTCTCCTTCCCCCATAGAGGATGAGTACTTTGGTAGCTCTGTTAGCCTGAACGCAGCGGGAGACTGCTTAGCGGTTGGGTCGAATCGTAAAGTCTGTGTGTATACGCGTCGGAAGAGGGGTGAGTGGAATATAAGAAAGCCTATCGTACTTGAGAATTCTGAAAATCAATCTCGTAAGCCTTCATGGGATGTCAGTCTGGATGCGGCGGGAGATTGCCTAGCTTTGGGAAACACTTCGCCCTCTATGGTTTATGCATATATACGCACGAATGGCGTTTGGGATACAAAACACCGCATTGTATTTCCGCAGGCTGCTGAATATTTTGGTGAGAATGTCAGCTTGAGCGCCGCAGGAGATTGTCTGGTGAGTGGGGGCGGGTACGGAGGCGGGTACTATCCTATGTTCTCTATGTTTACACGCACGAACGGGATCTGGGATACAGAAAACCCTATTCAGTTTCCGGTTCCTTATAGATTTGGCAAAGTTGTCCGCCTGAGTGCCGCGGGAAACTGTCTGGCGGCGTTGGATGATGGCGGTCACATGATTTATGTGTATACACGCACAAATGGGACTTGGGATACAGAAAACCCCATTAAGTTCAGTTCCCCTGAAAATCACCTATTATTGGGCAGGGCTTTTAGACTGAATGCAGAGGGAGATCGCTTAGCGATGGGGATAATGCCGAATGAGGATAAACCCGCTGATTGGAAAGTTTATCTGTATACGCGTACGCATGGGATCTGGGATAAAGAAAATCCCATTAAGTTTTCGGCTCCTGCAAGTGACGTAACGTATTTTGGCCGCGCGCTCGAACTGAATGATGCAGGAGATCGCTTGGTAGTGGGAGCATATTCCAGGGCATATGTGTATACCTGCATAAATAATAAGTGGAATATGGAAACACCTATCGAGATTTTGAACCCTTCAGACAATTTAAGTGGTTTTGGTGGGGCTGTCGGCCTGAATAAGGCGGGGACGAGTTTGGTTGTTGGCGCAGGTCCATTCAAGTTTGGTTCTGAGTCCGAAGCCGGTGCAGTCTACATCTTTGAAAATATTAAATGATTCCCATATAGATGACGGTGACTGTTTAATACAGTTTTCGAGGAAATTATGATGACTGATAAAGAAATTAATACCGTTGACTCATTGAAAGCGAATTTTAAATCTGGTGTGAGGCTCATGCCGGAAGCCTTTTCCCATTTGATTGATGAAGCATATAAAGCATATGAAATCATTGATGGCGCTCAGGGTGATGGCCCAACCACAGGGCTAAAACGAGATGGCAAAGGGAAACTGGCCCTCAACACCCAGCATTCTGGCGGGTTAAACTCTAATCAAGGCGCTTTGGCCCTATCACTGAAACCAGGAGGTGGACTCTCTTTTGATGGAGGTGGGTATCTAAAGTTTGATACCGCTCGGCAGGTTCAGTTTGCAGATTTTTTCAGTTTATCGCGGTGGGAACGGATGGAGATCACTCAGGTGTTGGGTTTGAAACGCACCATGATAACGCGAATTGTTTCTCCCTTCCCCAAAAAGGATGAGAGCTTTGGCAGTTCTGTTAGCTTGAACGCAGCGGGAGACTGTTTAGCGGTTGGGATGATTAATAGAGTCTATGTATATGCGCGCCGGAAGAGTGGTGAGTGGGATACAAGTAAGCCTATTGTGCTTGAGGTTAATGAAGATGAAGATCATAGAGCTTCATGGAGTGTCAGTCTGGATGCGGCGGGAGATTGCCTGGCGTTGGGAAGCCCGGTGCCAGCGATGATTGATAACATAGGGAGGGTTTGTGTGTATACGCGCACGAATGGCGTCTGGGATACAAAGAATCCCATTGTGTTTCCGAGTGCAAGTGAATACTTTGGTATGAGTGTCAGCTTGAGCGCAGCAGGAGACTGTCTGGTGGCGGGGGGCCAATACTTCTCTCCGTTCCGTATATTTATGCGCAAGAATGGGATCTGGGATAGAGAAAACCCCATTCAGATTCCGCTCCCTTCGGATTCTTATCAGTTTGGCAGGATTGCCCGCCTGAGTGCCGCGGGAAACTGCCTGGCGGCGCGTGATAACGGTTCCACGATTTATATGTATACACGCACAAATGGGATCTGGGATGGAGAAAACCCTATTAAGTTTAGAGCTCCTGAAGATGACTCATCCGGTTTTGGCTGGGCTTTTAGCATGAATGCAGAGGGAGATCGTCTGGCGGTGGGTACGAATTTTTATAAATCCACTGATGGGGAAGTTTATCTGTATACGCGCAGGGATGGGATCTGGGATAGAGAAAATCCCATTAAGTTTTCGGCCCCTGCAAGTGGCGTAACGTATTTTGGCAGCTCACTCGAACTGAATGATGCGGGGGATCGTCTGGTCGTGGGGGCGTCTTCCAGGATGTATGTGTATACCTGTCTGAATGATGAGTGGAATATGGAAACACCTATGGAGATTTTGAATCCTTCAGGCAATCCAAATGGTTTTGGTGGGGTTGTCGGCCTGAATAAGGCGGGGACGAGTTTGGCCGTTGGTGCATGGGCAGAGAACGTCGATTCTGAGCCCAAAGCCGGTGCAGTTTATATCTTTGAGAATGTGAAATAATACTCATAATCACACACGTATGACGCCCGTTATGATCACGTTTTTTGCATTAGCGAAATGGATAATCATCGTGGATAAAAGAGTGCCGTTCATTATGATGAGCGGTACTTGATTAAGGCTTATTTATGCTTATGAAGCGAGATTACTTTTTACGGGAATTAACATCAGGAAGTTCTACAAGTTCCCCCCGGTTATACAATGGCCCCATATCAATTTTCTCTTTACCTTTAATTGGAATATAACCAGCTCCTGCTCTGGCTGCATTTGCCAGCAGGCCGCAGCCCTGCTCGCCAGACCAGGAGAAGAGTAAGCCGCTGAAATCTCCGTCAGACTCAGTGGATTCAAGATTGTTTGAAAAGATAGTCGATAATATCCTGTTCAAATTCAAAGGTATCACGTCGTTCTGCAAGGTAGCTTTTTAGTACAGTGAGTGAACGCAGGCTTTCGCGTAGTTGGATTTCGTTTTCTCTATTTTGCCGCAATTTTTTGCAGTGTTCGCGGAGGTTATCCTCTATTACCTTCGATGTTTCACCTCCCAGTGTGCGCCAAATCATGCCCGGTAACGAATCAGATTTCTTTAGCTGATTAAGCTCACTGGCTAGTATATCTATACGTGCTTTTAGCAACTTATTGATGTCGGATATATCCCGACTGTTAAAGCTGAAAGTTGGATCAATGTACTGGTGGTACATGTTTATTATCGTCCAGATATCATTATCTTTCTTGGCTTTTGATAACTGCACCATCAACTGGTTTTTTTTCTTTTTTTCATCTAAATCCTGTTCACGATCCGGATGTAATACCTTGGCTATTTTTCTATACATTTGGCTCACTTCCTGCGATTTAAATAAATCATCCAGTTTTTTCTGGTCTTCTGCCGCAGGGTCGAAGTCAGTGGTGTCTTCTGCATCATATTCGTCGTAGAAATGTTCTGATTCCCGTTGAAAATGCTGTTCTATGGTGGCCCGCATTTTTTCAGGACTTTTCATCATATCAAGTAATTCTTCATCAGATATTTCTTCATTAAAATCAAAATATTCATCCAGAGTCTGCCGGATATCAGCCATCTGTTCTGGTGTCGGCGTTTCCTCTTCTTTCAACGCATGAAGATTGGAAAAGTGATCGGTCAACTTATTGAGATCAAGGTTTTCGTTAAAGGGGTAAGTACATAACTCAGCAAGCTCTTCTTCTATCCAGAAAAATAATTCTCTCCGTTGGTTTTTCCCCAGCGATTTCTTTTCGGCAAATGAAAGCAACCGTGCCGCTTTATCATATCTGGATTGTATATATTGATGCTCTACCGGTAAAACCTCCTGTTGAAAGCGCATGAACAACGCGTCTTGCTGCTGTTGTAGCTTGGCGATCTTCAATTGGTATTTTTCGATGGACTTCCAGTAAGCTTTGAATTGTTGCTGAGGCGTTTTTGGTATCTGCTGTCCGCTCGATTTTCTTTTTTTTAGTTGCTTGTGCATCAATATTGTTCCTGAAGTTGAAACTCGTATGTTGAGTAATTAAAAATTATATTGTCAATACCCGTTGCCGTTTATTCTTATTCTGCAATATATTTTCGTAACACGCAAAACATTGTAATTGTGTAATTGTTACATTGACTTATAAATGGTGATTTTTGCTAATCTTTTCTTCCCAGATTGCAATAACCGTTTCACAATACTTTTCGTCTGAATTATTCATGCTTGAGGACTCCGTGAGCAGCTACGAAGCTTGGATTGAACAGGAAGCCGATGCTGACAAATACTATCAAAATAATAAAAAACGGCACTACCGCGATGGGCGGTAATGCGCTGAATCAAACCTGGACTTTATGGCCGGAAAGCATGGAGTGACGGGTAGCCTGACCGTCTGAGCCATAAAGAGAGGGGCTGTGGTGGCTTTTTAGAAAAGCGATAGTTTTGCTATTTAACTCAAGATGCTGGGCTAATAATCGACCATTATGGGCGTTTAAATCACGAACCTGGGTAATTGCTTTGCCGATCTGTTGCCATAATGTGGCAAGCACAGGTTGCTTATCGTAAGGCGCGATGGTCTTTAATTCTTTGCTTAAATTAAGACGCTGCTGTTCTGAATGACCAAGCGCGGATAACAGAAAGTTTTTTCGTTCTGTTACCCAGTGTAAATCTCGTGCTTCAATAAAACCCTCGCACAGAATACGCTGTTCTTCCGCCATTGTTTGGGTCAGCGAGGTTAAATAGGTAGCTTGCTGTTCGAGTAATTGTTGAAGTTCTTCCATAACGGGTTTAATTACTTTTTATAATACGGAAAGTTTTCGGCGGCTTCTCTGAGCAGAGCATCTGCGATTTTACCGCTGTTCATTTTTAAGGTTCCCTGAGCGACAGCTTCTTTCAGCTTTTGCACCTTTTGGATGTTGATATCTTGGCTGCTCGGCTGAACCAGTTTTGTTTGTGCTTCGCTCAGTTTTACTTGTGCATCACTGCTTTTTAACGTAACGCCGGAGGTTCTTCGGGTGCCCTGGGCGCTTTCATTAGTAGGTCGCTGTTGAACAGCAGCGATAGCTAATAAGGGTTGAGTGCGTTCGATACTCATAATCATTATCCTTTATGGCCAGGCATAGGTTCACCTATGGATCGGAGCAGGTTACATGCCATTTGCATACCTGCAAATCATGCTCTGCTGGTTATATCGGCACAGTAAAAGAAAACTTTAGCAACTTATAACATGATTTTTACACTGCCGTTTTCTAACGCCTGGCCGGTTATAACGTGCCCTGAATTCATTCGAACCCTGACTTTATCAGAAGTTACCGCGTTATTAATAGCTTTCCCTTCGTTGCGTACCTGAAAACCCTTTCCTTGTACAATCACCCCCACATTCTGACCTGCCCGCACAGCCCACGGGCGACGTAACATATTGCGGGTAATTGCCTGTCCTGCCGGAATGTTGCGTATAGCAACACTGTTTTTTATTTCATTTTTGTTAACAATCAGATCGTTCGGTAGTTTTTCCAGCAATCCGCTTCTGACCTGAAAATCTTTCTCCGATAAAACTTCATTACGGGAGAGGACGCGGCGGGTAACCCAATAATGTCCTGTCACGCTGACAGTGACCTGAATAAATTTGCGTTTTTGATGGCAAATGATGGGTAAAGAGATATTTCCCCAGTGTTGACCACTAACCGGCGGGTGAATTTCTGGTGATTCACACTGAGGCCATTGCCGTTCCGGTGTTCTGATTTTAACAGAAATTTTTTGATGATTGTCCCCGTGCATCTGCTGAAAATAATGCGTTATGGCTTGAGGTAGATTATTCCCCCATACCATCGGAGTCATAAAGAAAACCGCGAATAGCCCGATAACCTTTATAGCTTGCATCTTCTCGCTCTCATTATTTCAGTCAATTCTGTCAATAAAGTAGATAAATCCGCGGCTGTTGGGTGGCGCACAGTGTACCTGTATTGAATATCGGTCAATGGGATAAATAGCAATTCAATTAGCGTCTATTCATCCGATAGGCTTTTCTTTCTGCGTTTATTCTGTTTACTGCGAGTTTCGCGATCGCGAACTGCGCTATTAAGGTTCATAACACAGGTAAGTCACATCAGGGGGAGGAATATGCTCGATAAATTAGATGCAGCCTTTCATTTTCAGCAGGAAGCTTTGTCATTGCGATCACGGCGACAGGAAATATTGTCCGCGAATATCGCCAATGCGGATACTCCAGGATATCAGGCGCGGGATGTTGATTTCGCCACACAACTGAAAAAAACTATTGAGCACGGTCGGGTCACCGGAAACGGAATCGGGCTGACGCTGACATCGGATCGGCATATTCCAATTCAGCCTCAAAAGAGAATGGAGATGGATTTGCTGTATCGGGTGCCCTATCAGGCGGCGATGGATGGCAACACGGTGGATATGGATATGGAACGCGGCAATTTTATGGATAACAGCCTGAAGTATCAGGCTGAACTGACGGCGACCAGCGCCCAAGTTAAAAGCATGATGTCAGTCTTACAGCAAGGATAAAGGCCATGTCTTTACTCAGTATTTTTGATATTGCCGGTTCGGCATTATCAGCTCAATCCCAACGATTAAATGTCAGTGCCAGCAATATGGCGAATGCCGATAGCGTTTCGGGGCCTGATGGTCAGCCATATCGGGCGAAACAGGTGGTTTTTCGGGTTGCTACACCGGCAGGGCAGGAAACAGGCGGTGTTCGGGTTAGTGAAATTGTCGATGATCCCACCCCTTTCCGCCTTGAGTATCAGCCAGGGCACCCGCTGGCCGATGAAAAGGGCTATGTGCGTATGCCAAACGTTGATGTTGTCGGGGAAATGATCAACACCATTTCGGCTTCCCGTAGCTATCAGGCCAACGTTGAGGTACTGAATACAACCAAATCGATGATGCTGAAAACATTAACGTTAGGTCAGTAACAGGAGCGTCTCATGGGAATTGCCAGTGCAATGAACGAACCAATGGATAACACCACTGTTGGGGAGTTGGCATCGTCCAGCAAGACAAAGAAGAAAGACAGTGAAGAGCTGAATGACAACTTCATGAACTTGCTGATCACGCAAATGAAAAATCAAGACCCAACCAACCCGATGAAAAACAATGAGCTGACCGCCCATTTGGCACAGATAAACACGGTAAATGGGATTGAAAAGCTGAATACGACATTGGGTTCTATTGTTGGTCAGATTAATAATAGCCAGTCTTTACAGGCATCAGCTCTGATTGGGCGGGGCGTTATGATCCCCGGCGATACGGTTCTGGTTGGTTCCAGCGAGGAAGATGGGCTCAGTATTACACCATTTGGTATTGAGCTGGAAAGGCCGGCGGATAATGTGAACGTGACCATTACTGATAAACAAGGGGCTGTTGTACGCCAGATTGATATCGGTATTCTGGATGCGGGGGTCCATACCTTCACCTGGAATGGCACAAAAGAAGATGGCACGATGGCTGTGGGTGGCGCTTATAAAATCACCATTGCAGCCAGCTATAAAGGCGAGCAGAGAGTGTTTCAGCCACTGACGTTCGCGGTTGTGAATGGCGTTACCCGTGGAGGGGACGGCGCTAAGTTAGATTTAGGACTGGCCGGTACTGTCACGATGGATAAGGTACGTCAGATTCTTTAACAAACGAGAATTTTAACGGAGAGTAATATGGCTTTTTCACAAGCAGTGAGTGGCTTGAATGCAGCGTCAGCTAATCTGGATGTTATAGGTAATAATATCGCTAACGCAGCGACATATGGCTTTAAATCCAGCGCTGTGGCTTTTGCTGACATCTTTGCTGGTTCTCAGGTGGGTCTGGGGGTAAAAATGTCGGGTGTTAACCAGAACTTTAAAGACGGTACGCCTACCACCACCAATCGCCCCCTCGACCTGGCGATCACACAAAGTGGTTTTTTCCGTCTGCAAGACAATAATGGCGGGATCTACTATTCTCGTAACGGCCAGTTCAAAATGGACGAGAACCGTAACATTATTAATATGCAAGGTTTGAAACTGACTGGCTATCCGGCAGTGAGTATCAATGGGGGAGCACCACAGGTTCAGAAGGGCGCTAACCCGGTAGCAATTACGGTATCTCAGGATATGTTGTCGGCGAAAGCGACAACTGCGGTGACGATGCAAGCGAACCTCAATTCGATGCATAAAGTACCAACAGAAGCTTTCTCGCCAGATAAGCCTGATTCTTATAACTACCCTAATACGATCACCGTTTTCGACAGTTTGGGTAACCCGCATGGTATTAGCATTTTCTTTGTAAAAACAAAGGATAACGAATGGCAAGTTCATGCGCGGGATGGGGATGTTGCCGATGCTCAAGCAGCTTCACTCGGCACCCTGAAATTTGATGGTAACGGTAAAGTCATTGGTAATGAGAACCAGTTCACGTTTAACGTTCCTTCATTGAATGGTTCTTTGGCTTCGGATATTACCATTAATTTTAATAACAGCCGGCAACAAAAAATTGATGCTGACAGCGTAACCAAACCAACCCAAAACGGTTATTCTGCGGGTCAGTTTAGTGGCTACCGTATTGAGAACGATGGTCGTGTCATCGGTACCTATTCTAATCAGCAATCCCAGTTGCTTGGTCAGATTGTGCTGACTAACTTTGCCAACCCGGAAGGGCTGGCGGCGCAGGGTGACAACGTGTGGTCAGAAACCGGCGCTTCAGGTAGCCCGGTGGTGGGGACGGCGGACTCTGGTAATTTTGGTAAATTGCTCAGTGGTACATTGGAATCATCCAACGTTGATATGAGCCAGGAACTGGTCAATATGATCGTAACTCAGCGCAACTATCAATCCAATGCTCAGACCATTAAAACGCAGGATCAGATCCTGCAAACTCTGGTCAGCCTGCGCTGATAGTTTCAGGATAGCATTATGGATCATGTCATTTATACCGCCATGGGCGGTGCTCGTCAGACACTGGAACATCAGGCGGTGACGGCAAATAACCTGGCAAATGCATCAACGCCGGGTTTTAAGGCGCAACTGGCTGCATTGCGGGCGGTTCCTGTTGAAGGGGCTGCCTATAACACCCGTACTTTGGTTGTGGCTTCAACACCGGGTGCTGACCATCGTCAGGGGCCGATGAACTATACTGCCCGTCCGCTTGATGTGGCTATTGGGCAGGGGGGGTATCTGGCTGTTCAGCTTGAAGATGGTTCTGAGGCTTATACGCGTAACGGTAGCATTCAAATTTCACCGGAAGGTCAGTTGACTGTCCAGGGTAACTTGCTGGTGGGTGATAACGGCCCGATAGAGATTCCACCACAAGCTGAATTAACACTGGCTGCTGATGGTTCTATCTCTGCGTTGATTGCCGGTAATCCGCCCACTCAGTTAGGGCTGCTTGGCAGAGTGAAAATGGTGAAACCTGAAGATAGTCAGCTTGTCCGTGGGGATGATGGCCTTTTCCACATGACGGAACAGGCGCAAGAGCTACAGGGTGATGTCTTTCCTGCCAGCGATGAGGTGAAATTAATGCCGGGTGTGCTTGAAGGAAGTAATGTCAACCCGATGGAAAGCATGGTGAGTATGATTGCCAACGCTCGTCGCTTTGAAATGCAGATGAAAGTTATCCATAGCTCAGATGAAAATACACAACGTGCCAATCAGCTCTTATCAATGAGTTGATTCAGACACAGAGGATAAAACCGATGATTCGATCATTATGGATTGCTAAAACTGGGCTGGATGCCCAGCAAACTAATATGGATGTGATTGCCAATAACCTGGCGAACGTCAGCACTAATGGTTTTAAACGTCAGCGCGCTGTTTTTGAAGATCTGCTTTATCAGAACATTCGCCAGCCAGGTGCTATGTCATCGGAACAAACCCGCTTACCTTCTGGTTTACAGATAGGTACCGGGGTTCGCCCGGTATCGACAGAACGTCTGCACAAGCAGGGTAATTTATTCGAGACCAATAACACCAGACATGTTGCGATTAGAGGACAGGGGTTCTTTCAGGTTCAGTTACCCGATGGCACCACGGCTTACACCCGCGACGGCTCATTTCAGATGGATCAGAATGGACAACTGACAACCGCCAGTGGTTTTCAGATTTCTCCGGCAATCATAATCCCTGATAACGCCACAGAAATGAGCATTGGCCGTGATGGTTTGGTGAGTGTGAAAGTGCAGGGGCAATCTGCGCCTCAGCAGGTTGGGCAACTTACTCTGACAACCTTTATCAATGACAGTGGGTTGGAAAGTATTGGTGAAAACCTTTATCTGGAGACAAACAGCTCCGGGGTGCCGGCTGAAAACACGCCGGGAATCAATGGTGCCGGGTTACTCAATCAAGGATATGTAGAAACATCTAACGTCAATGTGGCTGAAGAATTGGTCAACATGATTCAGACGCAGCGGGCTTATGAAATAAACAGTAAAGCTGTGTCGACTTCGGATCAGATGCTGCAAAAACTGACTCAGTTATAACCTAATCATCAATCAGAACCACGGGGGAACACCGTTTCCCCGTTATTCAGAGATAAATTAAGAGTATCGAAGATGGATACAATGGCTGTTGCCGAGACCAGCACTGTTTGTCAGTCCCGCGATTTACGGAAAAGTGCGGCAAATAAATGGCGTTGCAGTATAGCACTGGCGGTATTGTCACTCACGGGCTGTGCCTATATCCCACAGAAACCTCTGGTTGGGGGAGCCACAACCGCAGCACCTTCCGCGGCAACTGCGCCAGTACCGAATGGCGCCATTTTTCAGGTAGTGCAGCCTGTTTATTATGGTTATCAGCCGTTATTTGAAGATCGTCGCCCACGAAATATTGGCGATACCCTGACGATTACCTTGCAGGAAAATGTCAGCGCCAGTAAAAGTTCTTCCGCCAATGCCAGCCGTAACGGGAAAACGGCTTTTTCCGCCGCACTGACTCCCCGCTTCCTGAAAGGGTTAATAGGTGGAGATAAAACGGATCTGGGGATGGAAGGGGAGAATACTTTTGGCGGAAAAGGGGGCGCTAATGCCAATAATACGTTCAAAGGTACGATTACCGTGACAGTTGATCAGTTACTGGCAAATGGCAACTTACATGTTGTCGGTGAAAAGCAGATTGCCATCAATCAGGGAACCGAGTTTATCCGTTTCTCCGGTGTGGTTAACCCACGGACTATCAACGCCAATAATAGCGTCAGCTCTAATCAGGTCGCTGATGCCCGTATTGAATATGTGGGTAATGGGTATATCAATGAAGCGCAGAACATGGGCTGGTTACAGCGTTTCTTCTTGAATATTTCACCGTTTTAAAAGGAGATGGTTATGATAAAACAATTTGCCGTCAGCCTTCTTCTTGCATTGCTGACTCTGATGACAACCCCGGCATCGGCGGAACGTATCCGTGATCTGACTACGGTTCAAGGGGTGCGGGAAAATGCATTGATTGGTTATGGATTAGTTGTTGGATTGGATGGTACCGGTGACCAGACCACACAGACGCCATTTACCACCCAGAGTTTAAGCAATATGTTATCCCAGTTGGGGATTACCGTTCCTCCGGGAACCAACATGCAGTTGAAAAACGTAGCGGCTGTGATGGTAACGGCAAAATTACCACCATTTGGTCGTGCTGGACAGAATATTGATATAGTGGTTTCTTCTCTGGGCAATGCCAAAAGCTTGCGTGGCGGTACTTTGCTGATGACACCACTAAAAGGTATTGATAATCAGATATACGCTCTGGCTCAGGGCAATATTCTGGTTGGCGGTGCGGGTGCCAGTGCTGGTGGCAGCAGTGTGAAAGTGAATCAGCTGGCGGGGGGACGAATTAGTAACGGCGCGGTTATTGAGCGTGAATTGCCGACACAGTTTGGTGAGAATGGCACACTTAATCTTCAGTTAAATAACGAAGATTTTTCCCTAGCGCAGCAAATCAGCGACGTAATCAATCGTATGCGCGGAGCGGGGACAGCAACGCCGCTGGATGCCCGTACGGTGCAATTACGTATGCCGAAGGATAGGAGCGAGCAAGTTAAATTCCTTTCTCATGTGCAGAACCTGACTATCCGTGTTGATGTGGGTGACGCCAAAGTGATTATTAACTCTCGCACCGGTTCGGTGGTGATGAATCGCAACGTTATGTTGGATAGTTGTGCCGTTGCTCAGGGAAATCTTTCTGTCACTGTTGAGAATCAGGTTGTGGTTAATCAGCCAAATACCCCATTCGCAGGTGGAGCGACTGTGGTCACCCGTAATCCCAGTGTGGCTGTCCGTGAACAGGGTGGTTCGTTGCAGAAGGTTAACGCCAGTGCGAGTTTGAATAGTGTTATTCAGGCACTGAATGCATTGGGTGCGACACCGAATGATTTAATGTCAATCTTACAGGCAATGGAAAGTGCAGGTTGTCTGCGGGCGAAACTGGAGATCATCTGATGAGTGATTTTTCAACCCTGTCCGGTGCTGCTTATGACGTACAGTTGGTTAACGCGCTGAAATCCAGTTTGGCAAAAGATTCACAGCAAGGGCTACGACAGGTAGCCCAACAAATGGAAGGCATCTTTGTTGAAATGATGCTGAAAAGTATGCGTTCGGCTCTGCCTAAAGATGGCATGCTGAACAGTGAACAGACACGCCTTTATACTTCGATGTACGATCAACAAATTGCCCAGAATATGTCTCAGAAGGGGCTGGGTTTTGCCGATATGATGCTAAAACAGCTTTCTAACGCCAATACCGCGCCCAGTGAAATGACTGGGAAAATGCCGATGACACTGGATAACGAGGTGTTGCAAACACTGCCGAGACAGGCGCTTGAGCAATTTATCCGCCGAACAGTGCCGAAACCTGCGACCGCACCTAAGCCACTTCCTCTGAGCAGTACCAACTTTGTTTCTACGCTCTCTGTTCCCGCTCAAATAGCCAGCCAGCGCAGTGGTATTCCGCATTTACTGATTATCGCTCAAGCTGCGCTGGAGTCTGGCTGGGGGCAAAGAGAAATCCTGACTGCCGACGGTAAGCCAAGCCATAATCTGTTTGGTATTAAAGCGGGTAAAGGCTGGAAAGGGCCGGTAACCAATATCCTGACTACGGAATATATTAACGGCGAACCACAGAAAATGAAGGATAACTTCCGTGTTTATGGTTCTTACGTAGAAGCGATTACAGATTACGTCAAGTTACTGACAGAAAGCCCCCGTTACGCCAACGTTGCTAGCTCGGTTACGCCGGAGCAGGGGGCTTATTCTCTGCAACAGGCGGGCTATGCAACCGATCCCGGCTATGCGAAAAAACTGGTCTCTGTTATTCAACAGCTGAAAGGTGCCGGAGAGCAGGCGGTGAAAGCGTATACCCACGATTTAAGTAAACTGTTCTGATCCACATTTTGCTCAAGTTTTATTGAGTTCAGCCGATAAATAATAACAGTTCAGACACTGTTTTTGCTTATCTGAAGGATTGTTTGCCGCCACCAGCGGAGACATAACTAAAACGCAAAAGGATCTACTGATGTCCAACAGTCTTATTAATACCGCGATGAGTGGCCTTCAGGCTGCTCAGATTGCTCTGGGAACAGTGAGTAATAACGTCACAAATACCCGTGTTCCCGGTTATAACCGGCAATCAACAGTTATAAATCAAAATGGTGGTACGATGACATCCATTGGCTTTATGGGAAATGGTGTTACTGTCACCAGTATTAACCGTCAATATAATGAATTTATTAATAATCAGCTTTCAGCCTCTCAGGCGAAACAAGGTGCATTGACCACATATTCCCAGCAAATTTCCCAGATTGATAATTTGCTGGCAGATAAAGCGAATAGTCTTTCAAACACCATTGATGACTTCTTTAGCAGTTTAGGGAATATCATCAGTAATGCTGAGGATGACGCAGCCAGAACGACAACTATCGGTAACGCAAAGGGGCTGGTAAACCAGTTGAAAAATACGGATGCCTTCCTGCGTAGTATGGAAAACAACATTAATAAGGGCATAACGGATACCGTTGATGCCATTAATAACCATGTTGAACAAATAGCCAAACTGAATGGTGAAATTAGCCGAATGAAGGGCGGCAGCAGTGCTGAACCAAACGCATTACTTGATCAGCGGGATCAATTGGTCAATGGGCTGAATAAGCTGGTTGGTGTGAGTGTGACTCAGCAGGATGGCGGTTCTTATAATGTGACTTTTGCGGGGGGATTAACTCTGGTTCAGGGGACAACCGCATACAAAGTAGAACCTGTTTTATCTAATGCGAATAGTAACCGTATCACACTGGGTTATGATCGTGGTTTTGGTGACGTTGTTGAGATTAATGAAAAATTCATTAATCAAGGTAGATTAAGTGGCACATTACGGGCGCGTAGTGAAGTGCTGGATAATTCCCGTAATCAATTAAACCAATTGGCCTTGGTATTGGGCGATCAATTTAATCAGGTTCACCGTTCTGGTTTTGATTTGAAAGGTAAACCGGGTCAAGATTTCTTCACATTTAATAACCCGGATGTTATTTCCAATAACAAAAATAAAGGTTCTGCCGATTTTAAAGTGGAATATGCAGATACCTCGGCGGTAAAAGCCAGTGATTACCATATCAGCTACGATGGTGCTAATTGGAAAATACAACGTACCGCTGATAAAGCCGATATTTCTGCCAAAGTGACGGGTAATACACTGGAATTTGATGGATTGAAAGTTGAAATTAATTCAACCAATACACAAATGAATGACCAATACACACTGAAAGCGGTCAGCGGTGTTATTGGCGGCATGGAAGTTAATGTTAAAGACGCGTCGCAATTTGCTGCTGCCGGTACTAAAGACTCCGGGCCAAGTGATAACGTCAATGTCAAAAAACTCGCGGAATTGCAGAGCAAAAAACTGGTCGATGGTAAAGCTTCATTTTCCAGTGCTTATGCTTCGATGGTCAGTACGATTGGTAACCAGACCAACACCGCCAATGTTGATTTAAAAACTCAGGACAATATTACTAAACAGCTTTATGCTGAACAGCAATCTGTTTCTGGTGTCAACATGGATGAAGAGTACGGCGCGTTGCAGGGTTTGCAGCAATATTATCTGGCGAACGCGCAAGTGATCCAGACCGCATCAACGCTATTTAATGCCATTTTAGATCTCCGTCGCTGATAAATGTGGCACTGATTAAAAATAGCTTGAATATTTAGCTGAATATTTGAAAGGAATGATATCGTGCGTGTAAGTACCAATATATTGTATGACCAGAAAATGATAGGTATCACTTTGGCCCAGTCAAAATGGATGCAGCAGGGAGCACAGCTATCCAGTGGTCAGAGAGTGATAAACCCGTCAGATGATCCTATGGCCGCGTCTCAGGGCGTGATGATTGCTCAGGCTGAATCTCAGAATCAGCAATATATGACGGCCCGTTCATTTGCCAAGAACGCGATTTCTATGCAATTAAGTGTCGTATCCAAATCTGTTAGTGTTGTACAAGATGTTAGTGAAAGCCTTGTCGCCACAGTAAACGGTATATTGAGTGATGAAGACCGTAACTCGCTGGCTATCCAACTGGAAGGTTTTAAAGAACAACTGGTTAATCTGGGTAATTCGACCGATGGCAATGGCCGCTATATTTTTTCCGGCTATAAAACGGATGTAAAACCTTTTGATGAGAGTAAAAGCGGTGTAATCAGTTATAACGGTGGCTATGAGGAAATGACTCAGAAAGTGGATAGCAACCGTTCTATGATTATTGGGCATACTGGGAAGCAGGTATTTCTCTCTTCTACCAGCAATCCGGTAAAAGAGCCGGATGGCAGCCCCAGTGAATCTGATATTTTCAAAACCATCGACATGGCGATTCGATCATTAAGAACGCCACTTCAAGGGGCAGATCAAGAAACCCGTGATGATGCGCTGGAATTGCTGAATAAGGCAAACCGAGGTGCCCGTAATGCGCTGAATAATATTTCTTCTGTGGAATCAGTACTTGGTTTACAATTAAGAGAAATTGAAGAACTAAACAGCTTGGGCGCAGAACGTAGCCTGGCAAATAAAAGCCGTTTGAGTGAACTGGTCGATGTGGAATGGAACTCGACGATTTCTAATTATTATCAACAACAAGCTGCGCTTCAGGCATCATATAAGACATTTACAGATATGAAAGGCATGTCGCTGTTTGAGATTTATCGTTAGTTTTGTTTTTTTACTTATCTCTTGCCAAATAGTCGCTGGCTTAGGCCAGCGATTATTTTCAATTAAATTGATTTATATTTAATTGGAACCCATTAAGTATTTCGGGTATTCATTATATTTTGTAAAAGTCCTGAGTTCTATTTTTAGCTGGGCCATTGTTTTTTATAGTGTAATTAGGATGATGTGTACTAAGAACCATTATATTCCCACCAGTATAAACTTCAAAAAATTGATTAGGGTTTATGAAGATGAGTCGTGTTTTCATGCTATTGTTTCCTTATTAATTATTACAACTATTTATCTGTTATTATCTGATGAGTGTGATGATCGTAGTAACTTCAATTTCTGCGTGTTCGGTATTACTGAGATTGATGGCTGTAACTTTATAGAAGTAAATAGGGTTAGGTGGTCTTAATAGTTCTTTAATTTCGCCGGGATGGATATCTATAAAAGTATACAGGTTGTAACTTCCGAATGGTGATGCCCAATAATTTGCTGCTCTAATTGGTGCTGGACCTTTGTTTTTTATAATAAAATTAGGCTCTTGTCCAGAAGGAACTAATATACTTCCATTAATATAAATCTCAAAGGTTTGATTAGGGTTTATAAATATAAATTGTGTTTTCATATTATTTTTTCCTTATGGTTTTGGTTGTTTTTCTGCATATGGTACAGGTAATCTTATTTGAGAAATTTAACTTAACACTTCTTCTGGATAGTTAAATATCGAAATTTGTCAGTGATTTAAAAGAAATAAGATAAATGAATTCATCATATTTAAGTTCTAATTCAATATACCCGTCATCTTTCAAGTTGCCTCTTTGTTGGCTGCACTCACTCACCCCGATCACATCGTTATCTATGCTCCCGGGGATTCGCTCCCTTGCCGCCGCGATGCATCTTGAAATCCATAGGGTATCGGGTTATGCAATGGCATTCGGTTAAGATAACAACTATGCTATAAAAATCTAAGTTTCCCCGGAGAGTATGCTGATGGATATATATCATTTTCTGAACAAAACTTTTTTTGATTCATGCTCAAAAATTGACAAATCCTGGCGAAAAAGAAAAAGGTCAATAGACACAAAATTGATTGTTCTATTTCTCATGAAAATCATATCAGGGAAAAATAACCACGGATACTCTTATATTATTAATGAAATATGGGCTGAGTGCATTCGTGAAAAAATACCGTTACCTCAGCATAAGCCCGTCTCGGCTTCATCAATGTGCGAAGCCAGAATGAAATTACCTGATGATGCAATAAAAACCATAAACAAAAATATCGTTTCTGTATGGGAAGATAATACCCATCCCGAAACATGGAAAGGACATCGACTGTTTGCTATAGATGGCTCAAAATTAAACATTCCCAGAGGGTTGCTGGAAAATGGATATAAAACACCCAAAAACACATCACGACATTATCCCTATGCAATGATGAGTTGTCTCTATGATGTATTGAATTCGATCATATATGACGTTGATTTTGTTAACCATAATAATGAGAGGGCTTGTGTCGAAAAGCATCTCCAGTGTTTAGATAGCAATGCTATCGTGATCTTCGATCGGGGATACTTTAGCTATTACTTGTTATATCAAGTAATGCAAAACAATCTGAATGCAGTATTCAGAGTACAGGAGGGAAACAGGAATAAGGCTATTAGAGATTTTTCTGACAGTAATTCAGATGATCTTATTGTTAGTTATACGCCATCGGAAGCAGTAAAGTCAGATCTTAGAAAGAGAAAGCTTCTTTCAGAATTCCCATGCTTAACATTAAGACTAATAAAGCATACTGACCGAAATGGTGAATATATTCTTGCCACTACTCTTGTTGAACAAGGATATTATGAAGCCGAAGCCTTTCATGATTTATATCATCATCGATGGAATATAGAAGAGTTATATAAATTGTCAAAGTCAATCCTTTGCATTGAGGATTTCCATTCACAGAGTGAGAAAGGTGTCAGACAAGAAATCCAAGCGCATATATTATTACTGAACCTGGCAAGGATATCGGAAAATGATATTAATCACAGAGGTAACGATAGCGACTGCATTGATAGCAGAGAAAATAAACAGAAATTGAATTTCAAAAACTGTTTGTTTCTCGTTGTAAAACACTTGTCTTTGCTGATGCAGGGGATAAAAAAACATTTAAAATCATTTTATTGTGCTCTTTCAGAGGGACTTGCCGGAATGACTCAACGGGTGAGGCCTGGGAGGCACTATCCACGAAAATCTATGCGCCCCAGAACCCGATGGAACTCTTTTAATGCCCCAGCAAGAGGTTAACCGAATGCCATTGTCGGGTTATGTAGCCCGAAATTCTTTTTTGATGAGTAATGCGGTAAAAATCGGTGATACCGGTAAAGAATATCATCATTGTGGCACTACACTTATTAGAGAATGAAAGGGGGAAAAAACGCATTAAATTTCTTATCGTTATCTGTTTTATCCCGCCAAAAAACTTCATTTTGACCAGAATAAAATAGCGTTCTTAAAAGAAAATAAGTGCATTATTTCTTCCCTTTTCTATGCTCCCGTTCATATGTTGAATAATCAACCCGACAAGGCGCGAATAATTTCAGGCAGAAATATGAGGTCAATGCCCTGCCCAACAAGGGCGGAGAAAAATTTAGCCCGTGGCTCTGCCGGTAAAACACCTTCGGTCGTCATTTAAATTAGTGAAAGTGGGATGATGGTTGTATTAAACGATTTCTTTCATTTCCTCAGTGTCAATATCACTCAGCAGGAGGAATATAATGGCGGATTCAGGACTGGTTTTTACCCTCACCGTAGGTCATCTCCCGGAGCAAACTTTTGCTGTGGTTGAATTTACCCTGAATGAAGCGTTGTCAACATTATTCTGTCTGGAAGTCGCGTTAACCAGCGCTGACCCGGATATTGATTTTGCCGATGTGCTGGACAGATTTGCGACACTGACGGTTTATCGCGACGGGCAACCGGAGCGCAGTGTGACCGGGATGGTGACTCAGTTTGAACAAAGCACGACAGGTCGCCATCGCAGTCACTATTCCCTGACACTGCATCCGGGTTTATGGCGTGCGGGATTACGGGTGAATTCCCGTATTTTTCAGCGCCAATCCGTGACCGATATTGTCGGAAAATTGCTGAAAGAAAATGGTGTCAGGAACTTCGTTTGTAACCTGCGCTATGAACATCCTGAACGGGAATTTTGTGTTCAATATGATGAGAGCGACCTGACGTTTCTCCAGCGCTTACTGGCGGATGAAGGGATATTTTATTACTTTATGTTCAATCAGGAGCCGGGTGAACCATTAGTGGTTTTTTTTGATTCTCATCGAATCAATGGTAACCATTCACTGCCCTACCATCCAGGAAAGGATGAGACAGGAAGCCAATGCTGTATCAATCAATTTCGCTGGCGTGAACAGGTCGGCATTGCGCGTGTTTTTTTGCGCGATCGTACCTTTAAAAATCCCGTCTGGGCCGCCGAGTAAAATCCAGGGTATGTTCAGTATTAATACCGAGGGGGATATTACGGTGCAGAGTGGCAGCAAAATCAGCCTGAAAGTGGGGAATAATTTTGTGGTCATTCATGCCGGAGGCGTTGATATCAAAGGTCCAGCCATTAACCTGAATTCCGGCGGCAGCCCAGGGGATTTATTGCGACCGGCTAATCCCGCCATTCTGCAAGCCGCCGCCAGTGCCGGTTCGATGTTTGTTGCACACTGTCCAAAGGAGGATAACGACTGATGGCCGCTGAAAAACACTATGCCGTCATTGACGGCGCCAGCGAACCCCGATTGTTCTTTGTTCTGGAACATGTTAATCCCCCGGCGACCTGTCTTTATAATGAGTCTTTGCAACCTGAACTGCTTAAAGTCGCGCCTTATTTAGTGGAAGTAACAGAAAAAGTCGGACTTTATTTGGCGGAATGGCAAACCCCCTGGGGAGTTTGTCTTCATTCATCGGCGGACATGAAAACATTACGTCGGCATCTGCGTAAGTATTTACAAGTATTATTATCCGGTCAGGATAAACCGGTCTTCTTTCGGTTTTATGATCCGCGTAATATCTGGGATTTTCTCAACGTACTCAGTGACTGGGAAATTCATTGCTTTCTGGGGCCGATAAATAAAATTACCACCAGTTTGATGGGGATTAAACAGGAAGATAATTTTCATGCCGCCAGAAAACAATTTCCCGCAGAAGCGTGCGCCAGACAAAAACTGTTGCAAATTACTCCCGAGCAATATGCTCAGTTAAATAACCTGTTCGAGCAAAGATATATTAATAAACTGACGCGACTCATTAATGAAATCAATTACCATAATGGTGCCGGCACCATAGATCTGCCCCACGACACCCTATCGGCACATTCAGACCGGATATTGAAAAACCCGTTCCCTGATACACATTATTCTCCCGCGTATATGGATGAGGCCACATTTGTTCAACATAAAACCTTAGCTGAGGATTGTTTTTATTTTTGTCGTGATAATGAAATCACTGATGAACGCGCCATTGGCGGGTTTCTCTATTTACTGATGGAAAGACATATCAATCAGTTTGAGCAAATCCCGTTAGCATGGTTAACCGCACTCAGAGACACCCAATGGCCGGGTTATTATCGGATGGAAACATTATTAAAAAGCGAATTGGGTTTTATCCCCGATTAGGTAATTAAAAGGTAATTGATATGGCAGAGCAAACTATTTCATCCCGTGCCGGCGTTGCCTGCATGACATGCGACAACCCGGACCCCTGTATTTATAAAATCAGCGTCACTTTTGGTCAGAATACGCAGGTCTGGCCTGAAAAGCCGGCAATTAAGATGAACCTGATTGATCATGGAGAAGGTCAAAAAGGGACGATACAGATTGAAGGTAAATGTCATAACACGGCTAAACATCATGCGGTGCTGACCGGGGGGCAGAAAGAGAAAACGCTGGAATTTAATGCTCCACAGGAGGTGACATTATTTTACAAAGATCAGTTGGAAGACGCTGAGATTGAAAGTGGTCTGGAAAGTGTCTGGTTTTATTTATCTAATCTTGCCAACCCGACAGATATGTACAGTGAGCCGCGTTATTATAAATTAATAACCCAGAATTGCCTGGATAGCCGACAGTACGCGACGATAGCGGTTTACCCGTCGGTCAGTTTTATGGTTTCGGCTGGATTGAGTTTTGATTTTTCCCATGGAGAACGCGCTGTAAAAGAGCGACGTGATGAACAGAAAAAAGCGCGTCAGGCGATGGAAAATGTCAAGCCTAAAAATGGCAATAAACTGCGCAGTGGGTGGACAACCCATACGGACCCATTTTATCTGACCCGACAGACGGCCATTAACGTCGAATACGCTTTAACGGTTCAGGATATCGATTACTCGGCGAAGTTTGCGGAAGTTAATCAGGTGAGGAAAACCCTGCCCAATTTAGAAGCCATCAATCGGGTGGAAAAGCTGCTGGGTTATACCAAAAAATACCTGGCGCCCGATCCGGATTCAAAAGGCACCCGCAGCTACCAACTGTTTGATCTCAAGGTAGATCCCATCAATATTGGACTGGCTTATGCTTATGACCGAACCACTTCGATGGATGATCGTACCCATTTTTTGGGTTTCAGTGCCGCGCCTTTTATGGGGATGACGGCAAAACTGGATCTTATCCAAATGGGGGCGGCGTATTGCAAGATAGAGCGTGTGGCAGCCAAATTCAGAAAGGCGCTGGCCCGCAGGAATTCAAATGATAAAAACTATTTAGATCTGGAATGTTGCCTTATTTTGACCTGCAATCTGTCCTTTCAATTGGGAGCCGCTTATAAACAAACGCAGTGGACTTTTGACGCCGGTAATAAGAATGATTTGAAATTGAGTCTGGAAGGAAAAGTGAATGTCGCCTTTAAGACTCATATTATGATAATGGAAGTCGCAATAGGAGCGGGTGTGGCTGTAAAAACAGCGGCGGGTTTTGAACTTGATCAGCATGATAAAGGGATCGATCTGGCTGGCTACCATAATGGGATTGTTGCTGAGATTGCAGTAGCTGTGGATGCAAAGAAAAAGAATAAAGAAATAGATAGTACAAAAAACTTATTTGAAGTCAAAAAGAAGTGGAAATGGGTTATTGCCGATCCATTAAGAACCAGTGAGTCTCCGTTAAGAATTAATCTGATAGGAGAAGAACGGTCTGTGGTTCGCCCCGAGATTGTTCCAGGTGCTGAAACAGCGTCATGGGAAATGGGTTATGACTCTAACTTTAAGCCTAAGATGGACAACATCCCATTTATTACTGGATTCCCAGGAATGTAAAGAGGCATGAAAGGATAAAAAATGAAATTAAAATTGTTATTACTATTACTATGGTTAGGAGTGATTGCTATGTCTGATGCTAACGCAAGTGAACCGCGGTTGTATATTCGCAGTTTATTCGATATTCAATATGCCTTTTGTGATATTAAAACCAATGGCGTAACGGGAATGGATAACCGAGATTCAGCCCGGGAAGGCCGGGGATTTGGTACTGGCAGTACAGCATCTATGTTATTCATGGCTAATGGTGAAAATGAAATCAGTCTGGAATTTGGTGCGTTGGATTGGTTTTCTCCAAGTGAAATGTTAGATAAAGACCGCAATCACTTTAACCCTGAGGCCAAATGCACGCTGGAACTGACAGCCATGCGTGGTAAAAAGAACGAGGTGTTGACAGCAATTGAAGTAGTGATAGATAAAAACGGTCAACCTGTGGCAATAACACCAGCAAATGAAGCAAAATATGCTGCTATTAGTACACCAGTAGTACGTCATGTGATACAAGCAGAAAAGGTAGAGGCTGGGCATAAAGATAAAAAATTCTTTAAGAGCCGGAAATTTCCACCTAATATGACCTTATACCGGTTTAGCCGAAATGTGAAAATCAGTGGCTTACCTGAATGGGCGTGGATAAAGGCAACACTTTATACGGATATCCCAGAACAGCGCCAGCAATTGCAACAGGCTTATATGGCGGTCTGGCAGGCCTATAACGCCAAAGATGTGAATACTATACGGGTACAACAGAAAGCATCTCTCAAAGCTTGGGCTTGGGCTACTAATGAAAGCGAAGAGAGTATTTTCGCTGATCAATCTGTTTACAGTGATATCAACGAAAAAGGTTTCAAAATGAGACCAATTAATTGGAATGACTACACTGTTAGAATAATGAACCAAGGAAGAATGGTCAGACTGGTGAATAAATCGGATCCGGAAAGTTCGCCAATATCTTACTATTACGTTGATGAAGATGGCGATACGGTTTTGGCTACCGTCGCACCAATCTTTTCATTAATTAACGGTCGTTTTGTCCAGGTGATTTAATTAAGAGTATCGGGTTCTTTAGCCCGATATTTTTTCTTGATGAGTAATGCGATAAAAATCGGTGATACCGGTAAAGAATATCATCATTGTGGCACTACACTTATTAGAGAATGAAAGGGGGAAAAAACGCATTAAATTTCTTATCGTTATCTGTTTTATCCCGCCAAAAAACTTCATTTTGACCAGAATAAAATAGCGTTCTTAAAAGAAAATAAGTGCATTATTTCTTCCCTTTTCAATGCTCCCGTTCATATGTTGAATTATGGTTGTATTAAACGATTTCTTTCATTTCCTCAGCGTCAATATCACTCAGTCAGGAGGAATATAATGGCGGATTCAGGACTGGTTTTTACCCTCACCGTAGGTCATCTCCCGGAGCAAACTTTTGCTGTGGTTGAATTTACCCTGAATGAAGCGTTGTCAACATTATTCTGTCTGGAAGCCGCGTTAACCAGCGCTGACCCGGATATTGATTTTGCCGATGTGCTGGACAGATTTGCGACACTGACGGTTTATCGCGACGGGCAACCGGAGCGCAGTGTGACCGGGATGGTGACTCAGTTTGAACAAAGCACGACAGGTCGCCATCGCAGTCACTATTCCCTGACACTGCATCCGGGTTTATGGCGTGCGGGATTACGGGTGAATTCCCGTATTTTTCAGCGCCAATCCGTGACCGATATTGTCGGAAAATTGCTGAAAGAAAATGGTGTCAGGAACTTCGTTTGTAACCTGCGCTATGAACATCCTGAACGGGAATTTTGTGTTCAATATGATGAGAGCGACCTGACGTTTCTCCAGCGCTTACTGGCGGATGAAGGGATATTTTATTACTTTATGTTCAATCAGGAGCCGGGTGAACCATTAGTGGTTTTTTTTGATTCTCATCGAATCAATGGCAACCATTCACTGCCCTACCATCCAGGAAGGGATGAGACAGGAAGCCAATGCTGTATCAATCAATTTCGCTGGCGTGAACAGGTCGGCATTGCGCGTGTTTTTTTGCGCGATCGTACCTTTAAAAATCCCGTCTGGGCCGCCGAGTATTTCTATCATGAACGTCAGCTTAGCCATCAACGCTCAGATCTGCACAGTTACGATTACTATGATTTTCCCGGGCGCTATAAAGACGAGACTGGTCAGCGGATCAGTCAATATCGTCTGGAAGCCCTCCGCCGTGACGCGATGCTTGGTCACGGGCAAAGCGACTGTTTTGTCCTTTCGGCGGCTTCGGGGTTTACGCTTACCGATCACCCGAAAGAGAAATTTAATGCTCTCTGGCAAGTGATTGAAATCAGTCATCACGGCAGACAACCGCAGGCGGATGAGTCCCGTTTTGGCGAGAGGGGGACCACTTTAACCAACAGTTTCACCTTTGGTGACGGTAACCGGGTATGGCGTCCTTCACCTTACCCGAAACCGCGCATTGACGGCCTGCAAATTGCGACCGTTGTTGGCCCGGAAGGGGAAGAAATCTTTTGTGATGAATATGGGCGGGTACGGGTGCAGTTTGCCTGGGACGAATATGGCGAATTTAATGATCACAGCTCCTGCTGGATTAGAGTCAGCCAGGCCTGGGCCGGCCAGCGCTGGGGCATGATTGCCATTCCGCGCGTGGGTCAGGAAGTCCTGGTGGATTTTTTGCATGGTGACCCGGACCAGCCGATTATTGTTGGGCGTACCTATCATGCCAGCAATATTGTGCCGAATCCGTTGCCAATAGCAAAAACCCAGATGTCAATTCGTTCAAAAACCCATAAAGGGGACGGGTTTAATGAACTGCGGTTTGAGGATGAAAAAGATCGGGAAGAAGTGTTTATTCATGCGCAGAAAAATCTGGCGATTCAGGTGCGCAATGCCCGGGATGAGAAAATTAATTACAACCGCACGACCCACATTGGACATGATGACGAACTGGCGGTTGCCAATAACCGTAAAGTGACCGTTGAAGGACAACAGGATCATAAAACCACCGGGAACTATCTTGCTCAGGTTGACGGTGATAAATCCTTGCAGGTCAATGGCAATGTGGCACAGGAAATCCAGGGTATGTTCAGTATTAATACCGAGGGGGATATTACGGTGCAGAGTGGCAGCAAAATCAGCCTGAAAGTGGGGAATAATTTTGTGGTCATTCATGCCGGTGGTGTCGATATCAAAGGTCCAGCCATTAACCTGAACTCCGGCGGCAGCCCAGGGGATTTATTGCGCCCGGCTAATCCCGCCATTCTGCAAGCCGCCGCCAGTGCCGGTTCGATGTTTGTTGCACACTGTCCAAAGGAGGATAACGACTGATGGCCGCTGAAAAACACTATGCCGTCATTGACGGCGCCAGCGAACCCCGATTGTTCTTTGTTCTGGAACATGTTAATCCCCCGGCGACCTGTCTTTATAATGAGTCTTTGCAACCTGAACTGCTTAAAGTCGCGCCTTATTTAGTGGAAGTAACAGAAAAAGTCGGACTTTATTTGGCGGAATGGCAAACCCCCTGGGGAGTTTGTCTTCATTCATCGGCGGACATGAAAACATTACGTCGGCATCTGCGTAAGTATTTACAAGTATTATTATCCGGTCAGGATAAACCGGTCTTCTTTCGGTTTTATGATCCGCGTAATATCTGGGATTTTCTCAACGTACTCAGTGACTGGGAAATTCATTGCTTTCTGGGGCCGATAAATAAAATTACCACCAGTTTGATGGGGATTAAACAGGAAGATAATTTTCATGCCGCCAGAAAACAATTTCCCGCAGAAGCGTGCGCCAGACAAAAACTGTTGCAAATTACTCCCGAGCAATATGCTCAGTTAAATAACCTGTTCGAGCAAAGATATATTAATAAACTGACGCGACTCATTAATGAAATCAATTACCATAATGGTGCCGGCACCATAGATCTGCCCCACGACACCCTATCGGCACATTCAGACCGGATATTGAAAAACCCGTTCCCTGATACACATTATTCTCCCGCGTATATGGATGAGGCCACATTTGTTCAACATAAAACCTTAGCTGAGGATTGTTTTTATTTTTGTCGTGATAATGAAATCACTGATGAACGCGCCATTGGCGGGTTTCTCTATTTACTGATGGAAAGACATATCAATCAGTTTGAGCAAATCCCGTTAGCATGGTTAACCGCACTCAGAGACACCCAATGGCCGGGTTATTATCGGATGGAAACATTATTAAAAAGCGAATTGGGTTTTATCCCCGATTAGGTAATTAAAAGGTAATTGATATGGCAGAGCAAACTATTTCATCCCGTGCCGGCGTTGCCTGCATGACATGCGACAACCCGGACCCCTGTATTTATAAAATCAGCGTCACTTTTGGTCAGAATACGCAGGTCTGGCCTGAAAAGCCGGCAATTAAGATGAGCCTGATTGATCATGGAGAAGGTCAAAAAGGGACGATACAGATTGAAGGTAAATGTCATAACACGGCTAAACATCATGCGGTGCTGACCGGGGGGCAGAAAGAGAAAACGCTGGAATTTAATGCTCCACAGGAGGTGACATTATTTTACAAAGATCAGTTGGAAGACGCTGAGATTGAAAGTGGTCTGGAAAGTGTCTGGTTTTATTTATCTAATCTTGCCAACCCGACAGATATGTACAGTGAGCCGCGTTATTATAAATTAATAACCCAGAATTGCCTGGATAGCCGACAGTACGCGACGATAGCGGTTTACCCGTCGGTCAGTTTTATGGTTTCGGCTGGATTGAGTTTTGATTTTTCCCATGGAGAACGCGTTGTAAAAGAGCGACGTGATGAACAGAAAAAAGCGCGTCAGGCGATGGAAAATGTCAAGCCTAAAAATGGCAATAAACTGCGCAGTGGGTGGACAACCCATACGGACCCATTTTATCTGACCCGACAGACGGCCATTAACGTCGAATACGCTTTAACGGTTCAGGATATCGATTACTCGGCGAAGTTTGCGGAAGTTAATCAGGTGAGGAAAACCCTGCCCAATTTAGAAGCCATCAATCGGGTGGAAAAGCTGCTGGGTTATACCAAAAAATACCTGGCGCCCGATCCGGATTCAAAAGGCACCCGCAGCTACCAACTGTTTGATCTCAAGGTAGATCCCATCAATATCGGACTGGCTTATGCTTATGACCGAACCACTTCGATGGATGACCGTAGCCATTTTTTGGGTTTCAGTGCCGCGCCTTTTATGGGGATGACGGCAAAACTGGATCTTATCCAAATGGGGGCGGCGTATTGCAAGATAGAGCGTGTGGCAGCCAAATTCAGAAAGGCGCTGGCCCGCAGGAATTCAAATGATAAAAACTATTTAGATCTGGAATGTTGCCTTATTTTGACCTGCAATCTGTCCTTTCAATTGGGAGCCGCTTATAAACAAACGCAGTGGACTTTTGACGCCGGTAATAAGAATGATTTGAAATTGAGTCTGGAAGGAAAAGTGAATGTCGCCTTTAAGACTCATATTATGATAATGGAAGTCGCAATAGGAGCGGGTGTGGCTGTAAAAACAGCGGCGGGTTTTGAACTTGATCAGCATGATAAAGGGATCGATCTGGCTGGCTACCATAATGGGATTGTTGCTGAGATTGAGGTAGCTGCGGATGCGGAAGCAAACGGGAAGAAAAAATCCATAGTTATAGTTAAAGTCAAAAAGAAGTGGAAATGGGTTATTGCAGACCCGTTAAGAGCCAACGAATCTCCATTAAGAATTAATCTGATAGGAGAAGAACGGCCTGTTATTCGGCCGGAGATAGTTCCAGGCGTTGAAACAGCACCATGGGAAAGGGGTTATAATCCTAAACCTAAGTTGGATAACATCCCGTTTATCACCGGATTCCCAGGAATGTAAAGAAAGAATGAAAGGATAAAAAATGAGATTAAAACTGTTATTACTGCTATCAGGAGTGATTTTTATGTTGAGTGCTCAAGCAAATGAACCGAGGTTATATATTCGCAGTTTATTTGATATCCAGTATGCTTTTTGTGATATTAAAACCAATGGGGTAACGGGATTCAGTAACCGTAATTCGGCATTAGAAGGTCGGGGATTTGGTTCGGCCAGCACCGCTGCCATGTTGTTCTTGGTCAACGGAGAAAACGAAATTAGTCTGGAATTCGGGGCACTGGGCTGGTTTTCCTCGGATAAACTGTCAGATGAAACCCGAAACTATTTTAACCCAGAGGCTAAATGCAAGCTAGAGCTGACTGCCATGCGTGGTAAAGAGAGTCAAGTGCTGACAGCAATTGAAGTGGCGGTGGATAAAAATGGTCAACCCGTGGCAACAAAATCTGTAGATGAACCCAAGTACACTGCTGTCAGCACACCGGTTGTGCGTCATATGATACAGTCGGAAAAAGTAGAAGCCGGGCATATAGAGAAACTATACTTTTATCCCAAAGAATTTCCATTAAATATGACCTTATACAGGTTTAGTCGTAGTGTAAAAATTAGTGGCTTACCGGAATGGGAATGGGTGAAGGCAACTCCCTACACGGATACACCTGAACAACGTCAGCAATTGCAACAGGCTTATATGGCTGTCTGGCAGGCTTATAATGCCAAAGATGTAAATACTCTCCGTGAGCAACAAAAAGTTGCACTCAAAGCCTGGGCTTGGGCAACTGGCGAAAGCGAAGAGAGTATCTTTGCCGACAAATTTTTTCATCATGATTTCAAAGAAAAAAGTTTTAAAATGAGACCAATTAACTGGAGTGACTATCGGGTTAAGATCATGAATCAAGGCAGAATGGTCAGATTGGTGAATAAATCAGACTTAAGGAATTCGCCAATATCCTATTATGTTAATGATGAAGACGGCGATACGGATCTGGCGACTATCGCACCAATCTTTTCATTGATTAACGGTCGTTTTGTTCAGGTAATTTAATGGGTAGCAATATCGGGTTATTTGACCCGATATTTTTTCTTGATGGGAACAGCAAAAGAAAGCTATTATCGGTTACGCAAGATAAAAACTAATTATGTTAATTCTGCCAGATATGGAGGAAGCAATATGGGTAATGCGGTAAAGATTGGTGATATTGGCACAGCTCATGATGATTGTGGCCCGACACCGGTTATTTCAGGATCGACCAGTGTGAAAGTTGACGGTATTCCTTTGGCTCGTCAGGGCGATAGTTTGGCGTCACATTCATCTCATTCACGAATAATTGCCGGAGGTTCCAGTACCGTTTTTGTTGATGGTAAACCTGCGGCGAGAACCGGTGACGCGGTGAGTTGTGGTGGAATTGTGATTGGTGGCGGTAGTGTTAATATTGGTTAAGGAAAAAACATGCTTTCAGTTAATATGCGCAGCGCCGTTTGTGATTGTAAAACCCCGGACCCTTGTATTCACAAAATTAGTGTTAAAAGTGAGTAAACGGGTTTTTCATTATAACCAGATTGAACCGATAGGGGATATTTGAGTGGTTGATGAAGCGGGTGGTATACCGGTAGCTATTTCATTGGCGGGAAAGCACCTTAGTCTCCATCTATTAGGGTAATACTGTTTTACATGCAGATTTATTTCTTCTTTCTTTTCTTTTTCTTGGTATTATTTTTTCCTCCTATTTTTGAATGTCTCTGGCGCATGGAGTCATCCTGTTCAGCCAGTTTAAACACGGCTTCTTTATTCATAAACCAAAAAGACAAACAGGCCGTTTGGACAATAATCAAGCTCCAGAACAGGCGGATAATATCGTTTGTAAAGATTAAATAAATGACCACGACACAGAGTAAATTAACAAAAGCAGAGGTTAATAGACTGATAACCAGTGTCTGAATAACCTGGCTAATTCCTGGTATTCGAGCAAAGGGAAGTAGGCATAACATTGCACCCACAGGGCCGAAAATCGCAGTGACGATTAAAATACCCGGATTACTACGGATGGCATCAACAAATCCGAATAAATCAAATGGAATGGTAAACATGGGTTTTATCCTTGCATGGGGTTCAGCATTGGGCTGGGTTTATATCTTAATATCCGGGCGAAAATGATATTGGGAAATTGCCGGATCCCGGTATTGTAAAGAGCAACACTTTCATTAAAGAATTCACGTCTGTCTGCAATCTGATTTTCCAGCAGAGTGATCTGCGCTTGCAAATGTTGAAAAGATGGCTGACTGATTAAGGCCGGATAGTTTTTTGCAAGCATCAGAAATGACAACAACTGATGTGCTAATGTATTACCCATTTTCACCTTTTCATCGGTTATTTTTGCACTGTGGTAGTTTTTCCTGACTTCTGATAGTTGCAGAAAGAGAGATTTTTCATGAGCCATTGTTTGTTCTGTTATCGTGATAAGTTGTGGAATTAAATCAACCTGTTTTTTCAGTAAAATATCAATATTGGCAAACGCTTTATCCCGGTATCTTTTTAACATAACGATTTTATTAAAAACGCCTACGAGATAACGAACCGCAATAATCAGGATGACGGCCAGAATAAGAAAAGCGAGAAGATATCCACCCATTGCTGTTATCTCTAAAATAACCATTTCAGTAATGGAGATTCACGATAAAAAACCGTTAAATGATGAGACTGATATTCATAAGGAACGGTCAGAATAAAGGCAATCAGGATTGCCGCACTAATGACAGTAATTGCAAGATTACGGCGCATTGGTGCAACTTCATTCCAGGCGCCCAAATATCCCTTAGAGGTAATCCCCAGTAATCGGTGAGGAGCAGCCTGAGTAATAACAATTTGATCATCTTTTTCAATGGCTGTACCAATAATTAAATACTCTTCATTTGGAAATAACAAGTACTCTTGGTAAGAAACGTAATCGGTCTCATCGTTCTGATAAGAAGAAAATTTCACAAATGTCAACGTTTCTGGTGTTGCATCAATACGGACTGATCCTGAATCATCGGTTAAAGTGAACTGACGGATTTTTTCTTCCGAATGACGCAAAGAATAACGTTTATTGCCTTCTGAATCTTTGTCGATATCATATTCATAATAACGATAGCCATAGCATAGCTTTTCACTCAGAGGGCTTTTAAAGTGAGTTCCCGCTGTTATTTTTCCTTCTACTTCTACTAAGCCCATTGCGATTGAACGGATTTTTGATGTAGGCAAAATCTGCTGAAATTTAAGGAATTTTTTTTCCGGTGTTGTTTTCAGATGGTTATAGATAAAGAGTAAGAAAAATAAGCCAAATAAGGCATTGGGTGAAACAAAAAAAGCAATCAGAAAAATGGCAATAGCCGCCGAACCTAAAATCCCCTGCCAGGTTGCCTTGCTGACAGATTTACCGGACTGCCGTGCTTGTCTATAATACCCTGCTGCGTTTTTTCCAAACGAAATGACATTTATTAAAATCGGCATGGCAAAGATAAGAAGAGAGGCGCCAAAGAATATATAGAAAATATGTTTGAAAGAATAATCGAAATAAAAAACCGTGCTGGTTATGATCAATCCAATTAAAGGAACGGAAAACCAGTGAAGGCGTTTAAATCCCACGACTTCTTTTAAAAGGAGGTCAAGGATAAAGATTAATACACAGGAAAAAATAAAAGTAAAAAATATCATAGTCATCATAAGGTTTACCATCTGATTTATTTAAACTTGATACCGTCATAGGCTTTTTCTTCCTGACAGATTTCTAACAAAGGTAGCCTCTGATAATGAAACATGCGGGCAAAAATCAGATCAGGGAATAGATAAATCGCCGTATTATACTCGGTTACTGCATCATTAAACATTTCGCGGCGATGAGCAATTTTATTTTCTAGATCCGTCACCGATGTTTGCAACTGTGAAAATTGGGAACCTGAAATCAGTGTCGGATAGTTTTCAGCTACGGCCAGTACAGATCGGAATGCATTGTTCATTTCATTGGAGGCTTTGATTTTATCTGTGAGGGTATCGGCATTAAGATATACCTGCCTTGCGTCACTTAACCGAGTAAAAATATCACGTTCATGTTCCATAGACTTTTCCAGCACGGTCACAAGCTGCGGGATCTGTTCTGCACGCTGTTTTAAGATAACATCGATATTGGCAAATGTATTGCTTGTCTGCTCTTTCAGGGCAACCAGGCGGTTATAAATTGTGATCCCCCAGCCGATAAGTCCTACAGTGATGAGAGAGATAATAATAGTGGTTATTGTCATCTTTTTCTCCACGAAAATCCGGTTATATTTATTATTAAATCATGCCCTTCCTACTGACTGGCATAGCACCAAGGAAAGATCCCACTTTGTTTAACCTGTCATAATCATTTAAAAATGAGAATACAGAAGTATTAAGAATACTATATCAAGGACAGATTTAATTCAATAAATACAACTTTTTAAAAGGAGAGTTAATTGCGTTTACTATGCGGATCTAAGAAATAATAAGATTAAAGTAAATCCTCTAATTTAGAGGATTTCCCCATTAACTGCTGACCAATGATAAGGTTGCAATTCACGTATTGTTTTAAATAACAGTTCGTTTTTTTCATTAGTCACGGCTGCTTTAACTGAACCACCCCAGTGAACCAAACGTTCTTGGCATATTCCGCAGGGGGTCAAAATGATATATTTACAATCGGCATCTTCACGACAGAGACATAAGGAGTGTGTTACCGCTTCATTAAGCTTATGTACCTCCAAATAGGCACCGACTTCCATACAAAGGGATAACGCGTCATTTTTGGTATCAGGTGCAATGCTGGTTAAAATCCTACCCGATTCTGTTCGCACTGCGGCTGTGCCACCCCATCCCTTTGGATATCGTTTTTCAATTAAGTTAATCGCGGCGTTATATAACTCTTGTTCTATATTCATTAATTTACTGCTCCTGCACCATTCGCCGATTTTATTTCTCTGTGTTAAGAGTATCTTTGAAAATAAAATCTTAACTGTTAATGATATATTATATGGCTAAAATCCTAAAATCCTAAAATCCTAAAATCCTAAAATCCTAAAATCCTAAAATTCGCTTTTCTCTTATTTGTCGGTAAAATTTTACAGTATTAAATAGCACGGTTTATACAGTATATAATACTTATAGTTTTTTTAGATCAACTTTGGTTTGAAAATCATCTTTAAACAACCATGCTACTAATAATTACCGCCAGTCGATTAAACAGTTCACTGAACATACGCTCAGAAAATGGTGCCAGCATCGGGATTAAAAGTGTCAGCACCAAGATACCGGTAGTGAGCGTTAGTGGAAAACCGACCACAAAGATGGAGAGTTGTGGTGTCATGCGGTTTAAGATCCCCAATGAGAAATTCAGCGTTAATAGCAGGGTGATTAATGGTAGAGCCAACATCAGGCCGTTGATAAATATCATGCTGGCGCTTTGTGCTAGGAGCCAGAACCCTTGCGCACTGAGCTGCAATGGTTGTATCGGTATCACCTGGAATGTGTCCGCCAGAACCGATAATAGCCACAGATGACCATCAAAAGCCAAAAATAGCAATAAAGTTAAAAGGTTAAAGATGCGTGCCAGGATGGGCATATTAGGGCCGCCGGAGGGATCAAAAAAGGTGGCGAATGAGAGGCCCATTTGTAAGCCAATGATTTCACCGGCATGACGCACCGCAGCAAAGGCTATTTGCATGGTAAGGCCGAGTGAGGTGCCAATTAGGATTTGCTGGATCATCACCCAGAATCCGGCAACAGAGAAAATAGGTACTTGCGCGGGTTGCAGGTTTGGCATTAAGAGCAGCGTTATCATCACTGCTAACCCGATCCGAACTTTTTTTGGGGCCTGTTTTTCACTGAATAATGGCGCGGTACTGAACAGCGCAAGAACCCGGACCAGTGGCCAGAAAAATTCACTGACAAACTGGATCAGCATTTCACTGTCAAAAGAGATCATAGTCAGCCGATTATCACGGGTATGCTGCTGTAGAGCTCACGCATGTAGTCCAGAAATAGATTCAGCATCCAGGGACCGGCGATAACGGTAGTGACAAATACCGCCAGAATTTTGGGGATAAATGACAGCGTCATTTCGTTAACCTGTGTCGCGGCTTGCAATAAGCTGACAATTAAACCGCATAATAAAGCAGATAAAAGCAGTGGTGCAGCCAGCGCCAGTGCGACTTTCATTGCTTCTGTGCCCAATGCCATTACCGATTCAGGTGTCATAATGTTTGTCTCTTTTCAGATCAACCGTAGAAACTTTGTGCCAAAGAACCCAGCAATAATTGCCAACCATCAACTAATACAAACAACATAAGTTTAAAGGGCAACGAGATTGTTGCGGGTGGCACCATCATCATCCCCAGCGCCATTAAAACACTGGCGACAACCAGGTCAATAATCAGAAATGGGATGAATAGGGTAAAACCAATCTGGAATGCAGTTTTTAGCTCACTGGTAATAAATGCCGGCATCAGTACTCGCATAGGAACTGAGTCTGCTGTTTCAAAAGGGGGCTGGTCAGCAAGACGGGCAAACAATGCTAAATCGTTTTCCCTTGTTTGACGTAACATAAATTGCCGTAATGGTTTGGCACCATTTTCTAAAGCAGTTTCCAGACTGATTTTATCTTCACTGAAAGGCAGATAAGCATCCTGATAAACTTTATCGAAAACCGGCGACATAATAAAAAATGTCATAAATAGCGTCAGCCCCAGTAAAACTTGATTGGGCGGAGCCGATGGGGTGCCTAATGCATTACGCAGTAAACCCAGCACAATAATAATGCGGGTAAAACTGGTCATCATGAGCAAAGCCGCGGGAATAAAACCCAGCGCGGTAATAAAAACTAAAGTCTGAACCGGTAGTGACCAGTTTTGTCCGCCGTTTGCCAGAGGCTGGCTGATAATGCCCGGCAGCTGTGCTGCGACATCCATGGGTAAAATCAGCGCAATGAGTGCCATTACCAAGCGGTATGACAAGGTGAATTTATTGCTCGCTATAAAGAAAGAACTACTTTTTTTCATCACTCTTGCCTTGTCGCATCAGCGTATTTTTTAGAATCTGACTAAATAATGCCGGTTTTATGGTCTGTCCTTTGGTGTTATCACCATTGGATTCAGGTATTGGCATCTGATGTAACAAATTAATTTGCTGGGCGGTAACACCTAATATTAACCAGTCATTTTCAACTTCCACAATGACGACACGTTCACGTTGTCCAAGTGAGCAACTGGCTTTGATACTCAGTTGTTGCTGTGTTTTTCTTTTGCCGGAAACCTGCCCCATACGGCGTATCAACCAGGTTAGGGTGAAAATTAGCAGTAAAACACCGGCTAACGCGCTGCTGACCTGTATCAGCGTCTGACCTGCGGAAAGCGGCGCGGCAGTGGCGACCTGCGTAACCGCCTGAGTTTGCGCGACAGGTTCTGCCGCGCCATGATGAAGAGAAGGCTGGAAAGCCATATTAGCGACTCAGGCGACGCATACGTTCGGAAGGGGTGATGATATCGGTGATACGGATGCCGTATTTATCCGAGACAACCACAACTTCACCCTGCGCAATCAGGTATCCGTTGATTAAAATATCCAACGGTTCCCCGGCAAGGCCATCAAGAGAGACGACGGAGCCTTGAGATAATCTCAGCAGCTGTTTGATTGTCATTTTTGTCCGTCCCAGCTCGACGGATAATTTGACCGGGATGTCCAGAATCAGGTCGATATCCGATAAATGAGCCAAGGCATCCTGAGGCTCCAGAGATTCAAATATTGCCGCGCTGCTGTCAGAGGTTTGTTGTTGCGCGGCCTGTTGTTCCAGCGCTTCTGCCCACATATCTTCGGTAGATCCGGTTGCAGCGGTATCTGTGGGTTGTTTAGCGTCACTCATTGGGCTGTTCCTCATCCAGAGCATTTAAAACAGGGTTAATAAGATGTTCGATACGCAGGGCGTATTGCCCGTTTAATGTTCCGTATTGACTGGTGAGCACCGGCACACCATCGACGTGAACGATCAAGCGTTCGGGTTTATCAATAGGTAATATATCGCCCGGCTGAAGTTGCAGAATTTTTGATAGCCTCAGGGGGATGTCAACAAAGTTGGCGACCAGCTCCAGCTCTGAATGCTGAACCTGTTTTACCAGGCTTTCCCGCCACAGGCTGTCTTCCTGACGAACATTTTCCAGCGGTGGATTGGTCAGGCGTTCCCGCAGTGGTTCGATCATGGCAAACGGAATACAGATGTTAAATTCACCACTTAATGCGCCAATTTCCACCTGAAACGGTGTTGTGACGACAATATCATTCGGTGATGTCGTGATGTTGGTGAATTTCACCTGCATTTCAGAGCGTATATATTCCACTTCGATTTTGAAAATGGAATCCCAAGCATCACGGTAGGAATCCAACGCCATACGTAACATCCGATTAATCACCCGTTGTTCAGTATGGGTGAACTCACGGCCTTCCACTTTGGTCGGAAAACGGCCATCACCACCAAACAGGTTATCTACCGCGATGTAAACCAGGCTGGGTGCAAATGCAAACAACGCTGTTCCTCTCAACGGTTTCAGATGAACCAGGTTAAGGTTGGTCGGCACCGCCAGGTTACGGGCGAATTCATGATAAGGCTGAATTTTTATTGCTCCGACAGTAATATCAGGACTACGGCGGAGCATGTTAAACAACCCCATCCTGAAATGACGAGCAAAGCGTTCGTTAATAATTTCCAGTGCTTGTAGACGTTCCCGAACAACACGGCGTTGGGTATTGGGATCATAAGGGCGAACCTCGTTTTCCCCGGACGCGGTGTTTTCTGCGTCGTCACTGGCACTGTCGCCATTGAGCAGAGCATCAATCTCTGCTTGTGAAAGAATATTGTCACTCATGGTGATTATCGCAGAATAAACGTGGTAAACAGCACATCGGTGATGACCTGATCCGGCTCACCTGGTACTAATGTTGGGTGCAGCGTTTGCTTGATATCGGTCATCAGACGCTGTTTGCCGCTGTCATGAGCCAGATCGGCTGATTTTTGGCGTGATAGTAACAGCAACATACGGCTACGAACTTCCGGCAGATACATATGGAAGCGCTGGCGGGTTTTTTCATTGGCTAAACGTAGCGTTACGCCGATGTAGAGCACTCGGTCAAAGTGATCTTCATTGTCGATCAGATTGACGGTAAAAGGTTCCAGGGCCATAAATACAGGGACTGCTATAGGGCGGGATGCCGCAGAGTCACTCTTTTTTGCCTGTTTAAGTGTCCACCAACTGTATCCTCCGATGGCAGAACCGACAACGGTAATCAGTACTAACAGTATCATCCAAAATGGATTTTTGCGTTTACGCTCGTAGCTATAGTCAGACATGGACAGACAAGTTCCTGTTTTCGTTGCGGACAAGTGCCCACTCATTCCGTGGTGGACCTGCTTATCCATCAATATCGATAATAATTATCCCGCGTATTTACGCTGGCAATAGCCGGAACAAACGGGGAAAAAACCACTAACTCATTCGTTTGTTGTGAGTCTCGTCTACTACGGATAAATACCCTCCATCATCAGGCGAAAATATCCACACCTCCGCGGATTGACGCCAGTTGATGAGGTGTTAAACGTATTGTGGATTCAGTAGCCGAATGGTTCTCTGGCTTGGCGTCAGGGCGTTGATCGCCAGTTCCGCCTGAGTTTTGTGAACCTGAACGCTGTTCTTGTTGCCACGGGCTGGCGTTGTCGCTGCTAACATTGCTTTGGGTAAGCTGAATTCCACTTTCTGCTAATGCATGACGAAGCCCAGGTAACGCAGCTTCCAGGGCAGCCCGGACGTGACTGTGAGCAGAGGTCAGATGTAATTGCGCCTGATTGTCTTCGACAGACATCCGAATGTGCAATGCACCCAGCTCTTGTGGATGCAGGCGCAGCTCTGCCTGTTGCAAGCCATTGCGATTGAATAAGATGATTTGCTGATTTAATTGTTGCTGCCACTCTTCACTGCCCAACTGCGCATTCAGTAGAGGGGTGGAGGCGCTGGATAACTGAAACTGGGCCGTCTGGTTATGCCCTGCGGAAAGCAGGGGGGAGGTTGCTACCGAGGGTACTTGCCCGGTTTGCTGATTTTCGGCTACCACGGAAGTGGGCTGAATTTCAGCTTGAACGGCTGTCTGGATCAGTGCCGGTTCACGTGAATGATTTTGAGGTACACTTTCATGCTGAGTAGTGCCGGAGGGGATCTTTGGTTTTACCTGAGAATGCTGTACTAATCCGTTTTCAGGTTTTGTTTTAAAAAGATTTTCAAAACCTTCCGTTTTTTCTTCATGTTTTGGTTGTTCCGGCACATCCGTCAGAAGATTTTTCTCTGTCGGTGATCCTGTCATCCCCCATTCTTTAGAGACAAGTGGACGGTTTTTATCACTATTTTTATCACTATGTTTAATCAGTTCGGTTGGTTGTGGATTATCTTTCTGGTTTTCTGATCTGATGGTTAATTTGGACAGTTGTACGGGTAAGCTTGTCGCCAATTCTTCTGCTGACATGAGCTTTTCATCAACAGGAGCCGGTTGTTTGTCTGCTTCTGCTTTTACATTCAGAGGAATCAGTGAGGAGGTGATAGACTCCGCTGAAATTTCATTTGAGACGGATGATACAGATAATAGTGGCGATAAATCGGTGTCTGTTTCATCCGGGGTCTCTTTTCCTTCTTGGGATGAAACTTTTCCTGGTTTGATCATGCCTTTTTGTGCCGGCTCGGTTTCCCGGTTAAGAAGCTGGGCAAAGGCAGAAGGCTGATCGGCGTCAGTGAGTGAATCATTGCGCATTTGCTGATTTTCTGCCGGTTTTAGGTCAGCAGGCAAAAGAGTGACATTCATAATCTATTTCTCCGTTGTGCACTACGTTGGGCATACTCATCCATCTGTTTTTGCTCCGTTCTGTTCTGTTGTAATCTTCGGTTGTTATCCGCCCGTTGTTGCAAAGTATCAAAAGCATTGAGACGTTGTTGCTTTTCCTGCCACTGTGATAAAGCGGTCTCAAGCCGCTGTTGCCATTGATTGAGCTGCAATTTGTGCTGTTCAATCGCTTTTTCCAGCGTTTTCATGAATTGCTGGTAGTTTTGCCAGGTCGTACACGGCATACCGTGACTCAGTGTGTCGTTCAGGCGCAACCGGTACTCATCCTGATAGCCCATCAACGTTGTAAGTTGTTGCTCCATTTGCTGATGGTTCTGACGAACTTGTGCAAGGTGGGTGGCGGCTTTCTCCACCGCATTTTGTGCAAGTTCCCGCAAGGTCATGAGAGGTGATTGTTGCTGCATCTTATTCCTCGCTTTTTAATGACAACATACAGAAAATCGTTACATTATATTGGTAACAATTGTTGCAGTTGAGTACAGGCCGCTTCATATTCACTACGTTCTTCAATATCTTGTAGTAAAAATTGTGCCATGTAAGGATAAAGTTCAATCGCTTTGTCCAGTAGCGGATCATTGCCCGCAGCATAGGCACCGACGTTAATCAGGTCACGGTTACGCTGATAACTTGCGAGTAGTTGTTTAAACTGCTGTACCCGCCGATAGTGCTGTTTATCAATTAATGATGTCATGGCGCGGCTGATAGAGGCTTCAATATCAATTGCCGGATAGTGTCCTGATTCCGCCAGAGATCGGGAGAGCACAATGTGACCATCCAGAATGGCCCTGGCAGCATCGGCTATTGGGTCTTGCTGATCATCTCCTTCAGTCAGTACGGTGTAGAATGCGGTAATTGAACCACCGCCGTTCACGCCGTTTCCTGCTCGTTCCACCAGTGCCGGAAGTTTGGCGAAAACCGAAGGTGGATAACCTTTGGTCGCTGGTGGCTCGCCAATGGCTAAGGCAATTTCACGTTGAGCCATACTGTAACGAGTTAATGAGTCCATAATCAGTAATACATGCTTACCCCGGTCACGAAAATCTTCGGCGATACGGGTTGCGTAGGATGCGCCTTGCATGCGCAATAAAGGTGAGATATCGGCAGGTGCTGCGACAACCACTGAACGGGCTAAACCGGCTGTACCAAGGATGTTTTCAATAAAGTCTTTCACTTCGCGGCCACGTTCACCGATCAAGCCAACGACAATCACATCTGCCTCTGTATAACGCGCCATCATGCCAAGAAGAACACTCTTACCCACCCCAGAACCAGCAAACAACCCCATGCGCTGGCCGCGACCTACCGTGAGTAAGGCGTTAATCGCCCGCACTCCTACGTCCAGTACGTCACTGATCGGCGTGCGTTGCAGAGGATTGATTGGCGGTGTCGTGAGTGGGGCGCGATAGCCGGTATCTGGCGACGGAAAGCTATCTAGTGGGCGGCCGGTGCCATCTAAAACCCGTCCTAATAGCTCCGGGCCAAGAGGCAGTTGGCGTCCACTACCGCAATCTTCACTGTACGGGCGGGCATAAACACGCGCGCCGGGTACAATACCTTCCAGATCTTCAAGCGGCATCAGTAAGAGCTTTTCGCCATTAAAACCAACGACTTCACTTTCAACCTCTTCAATATTGCCGCCATTTTGCCGTTCAATCAGGCAGGTTGCTCCCAGAGGCAGATGTAAGCCCGTTGCCTCCATGACCAGACCTGTCGCTTTAGTCAGACGGCCATAACGACGCACCGGCGACGTTTTCGCTAATTTCTGCTCAAAAGCATCCAGTGTCGCCAGCCAGCGTCCGAGTCTTGCCGTCATTACAATTCCCCCGGTGCTGCCAGCCGACATAATTCATGCCAGCGTGTTGCCAGGCTGGCATCCAAATCACCTTCATCTGCACTGATTTTGCAACCACCAGGATGCAGTTTGTTATCTGCCAGTAAACGCCAGCCGTGGAGTGAGAGTGTGGTGCCCAATTGTTGTTCAACCATGGGAATATCTTGTGGGTGAACCCGAAGTTGCGGTTTACCGCTGAACATCGGTTCTTGCTGGATAAATTCACGGATCTGATTGAGCAGGGCGGTACCATCACAAATCGCGGGTTGTCCGAGGACCTGTTTCGCGGCTGTCAGTGATAACTGCATCAAGCGGGATGCAATAATGGTATCGAGTCCTTCAAGTGAATGGCGGAAATCAGCCAGCATATTTTGCCACTGTTCTATGATAGGTTGCTGCTGCTGACTGGCATCCTGTAATCCCTGCGCCAGACCGGCTTCTAAGCCGGTTTGGTATCCTGTTTCATAACCTTCTGCCTGGCCTTCGGCAAATCCCTGTTCATGGCCCGCCTGCCGGGCCTGCTCTTTCAGGTTATCCAGCATTGACGCTTGTTCAAGGATTTCATCATGCCCGGAGGTTTCCAGTGAATCATCAGTAGGCTCTGGTTTAGTATGCAGTTTTTCCCACTGTGTGAGTTCATTGGGTTTCCAGGGTTGCCAGCCAGCATTGTTCAACTTATCAGACATAGCTATCGTCGCCACCGTTCAGGATAATCTCGCCGCTTTCTGCCAGACGACGAACAATAAGTAGAATGGCTTTCTGTTCGCTTTCCACTTGAGACATACGCACTGGACCACGGGTTGCCAAGTCATCGCGCAAAATCTCTGCGGCCCGCTGAGACATATTGTTGAGGAAGTGATCGCGTAGTTGCTGGTTGCAGCCTTTCAGTGCAATGAGCAGGGAATCGGTGCTGATTTCCTGCAACAGGCGCTGGATACTGCGATCATCCACATCGACAAGGTTTTCGAATAGGAACATTTCATCGATGATTTTTTGTGCCAGTTCGTTATCGTAGGCGCGCATTGCTTCGATAACATTTTCTTCCTGCTGGCTTTTCATCAGGTTGATAATCTCAGCCGCAGTACGAATACCGCCCATCTTGCTGCGCTTGAGGTTCTGACCATCTAGCAGGTTATTGAGGACTTCGGTTAGTTCAGCCAGCGCAGCTGGTTGTACACCGCCGAAAGTCGCGATACGCAGCATGACGTCGTTACGTAACTTGTCATCAAACAGTGCGAGAATATCGGCGGCTTGCCCACGATTTAAGTGAACCAAAATGGTGGCGATAATCTGTGGATGTTCGTCACGGATCATATCGGCTGCCATTTGTGGCTCCATAAAGTTGAGGGTCTCCATACCGGTAGTGGTTTCACGGGATTCGAGAATATCCTCAAGCAGGCTGGAAGCGCGTTCTTCACCCAGCGCTTTGATCAACACCGAACGCAGATAATCACTGGCATTGATACTCAGTGCTGCATATTGGCCGGAATCTTCTTCAAACTCGGCCAGGACATCGACCAGTTGCTGGTTGGAAACCTGGCGCATGCCCGCCATGGTGATACTGAGTTGCTGGACTTCCCGGGAATTTAGGTGTCTAAACACCTCGGCCGCCTGATCTTCTCCCAGGGTCATCAACATGACGGCGCTTTTTTCTGTTCCGTTCAGGCTCATTGTTCGTTACTCATCCATTGACGGATCACCAGCGCCACGACGCGAGGATCTTTTTCTGCCAGTTCGCGGATACGTTGGCTTTGAATTTCAGCACTGACCCGTTGGCGTGTCAGTTTCTGGCGGGTTTTTTCATCCATTTCTGCACTGGATTCAGTCACTTGTCTTTTCTGAACTTTCTGTGTTTCAATCGCTTTTTCCGCAGCACGTTTTTTGGCGAGTTGTGGAACAACCATTTTGCGCCACAGGAGCCATGCCACTAGTGCCAACAGAAGGTAGCGACCAAAATCAAAGGCCTTTTCCAGCAGGGCAGGGTTTTGCCATACCGGAATCACTTCGATATTTTCTTTGCTTTCAGTAAACGGTGTATTAACCACATTCAAACTGTCGCCACGCTCTTTGGAAAAGCCCATCGCTTCTCTGGTCAGCGCTTCTATTTTCGCCAGTTGTTCCGGTGTCAGCGCCTGAGTTTCCGGGCCATTTTTGCCATCGACCGTGACATAATTGACCACAACGGCCACAGATAAGCGTTCAATACCACCGGCTTGCTGTTGTACATGGCGAATAGTCCGGTCTACTTCATAGTTTGTGGTTTCGTCACGGCGGTTATTGCGATTATTGTTTACCGTGCGCTCGTTACTGTTGCCGGCGGATGATGTTTTCTTATCGCTCTTGTCGTTTTTATTATTCTCTTTGGTATTTGGCTTATCAATCGGCGCACTCGGTGGTGGGCTGGGTTGATTGGAAAGCGCGCCAGGAATACCACCAACCAGAGAACCACCACTTTGCTCGCTTTCACTTAACTGTTTTGAGCGAACCGCCGCCTGATTAGGGGGTTGATTAGGTTTATATTCTTCTGCGGTCTCTTCACGGCGGGAAAAATCCACTTGGGCAGTCACTTGTGCGTGAACGTTACCACGACCGACAACCGGGGTCAGAATGGCTTCAATACGTTGCTGAAAGCGATTTTCCACTTCCTGAATGTATTTTAACTGACTGGTGTTCAGATCACGTCCGGTAGCATCCGCTTGTGTCAGAAGACGTCCGGTCTGATCAATAATGGTGACATTACCCGGAGGTAAGCCAGCGACACTACTGGAAACCATATGGACAATGGCGTTAATTTGGCCTTCATCCAGTGAACGGCCTTGCAGTAGTCCGACTGTAACCGATGCGGAAGGCGACTTCTGTTCGCGGACAAACAGGGAAGGTTTGGGTAACGCAAGGTGAACACGGGCATTTTGCACCGGTCCCAGCGATTCAATGGTCCGTGACAATTCGCCTTCCAATGCTCTTTGGTAGTTAACCTGTTCACTGAACTGGCTGATACCAAATTTTTCTTTATCAAGCAGCTCAAATCCAGCGGCACCCCCTTTAGGCAACCCTTGTTGCGCCAGCCTTAGCCGTGTCTCATGGACCTGCTCGGCAGGGATCATGATCGCAGAGCCGTTTTCGGCAAAACGGAAGGGAATATTTAATTGGGTTAGTTGCGTGACAATATCGCCGCCGTCTTTATCGCTCAAATTACTGTAGAGCACCCGGTAATCAGGGCTGCGTAACCACAGGAAAAGGGCAATGACAATCGCGACGGCTGCGCTGCCTGCAACTAATAATGGTACTTTAGGATCAGCTTTTATCCGGTTAATGATAGCACTGAAACCGTTAGTTTGATTTTCAACGTCGGTTGTTGCGGCACTCATAGACGATCCTTGCCTTGCTGTTCAACATGAATACTAAAAGCGTGGCGTAACAAAACAGACTCCCCATACGCAAGCGAAAAAATTCTTCCTATTTTCAGTCTTGTCATTATTCGCTGTTCACTCATCTTTTAATGGCACAATAAGCCCTGACTTTTTACGTTAATTACCCGCTTTAGATTGAGAGGGCTATGTTAGGGTGGCAGCGTGAAAATGTGCCGTATGTATCTTGGGTTAATATGGCATTGAATTGTGTAAGGTATAGGGTGGTTTAACACGAGGTTTTTATGTCAATTCAGGCAATTGAAGGGGTACTGCAACAGATGCAGGCTCAGGCATTACAGGCGGCGAGCATCGCAAAACCCATGCCGTTGCAGGGGGGATTTACCAGTCAACTCGCAACGGCTGTTGGTAAAATTAATCAAACACGTTTGCATGCTACGAAACAAACTCAGGATTTTACCTTGGGTGTACCGGGTATTGAGTTGAATGATGTGATGGTGGATATGCAAAAATCCAGTATCGCTTTGCAAATGGGCGTTCAGGTAAAAAATAAGCTGGTGGCTTCTTATCAGGAAATTATGAGTATGCAGGTGTAGGCATATTAACTTATTGATAGATATTGTGATAAACCTTTTGTATTTCCTGTTTTGGGATAGCCACCCGAATTTGCAGGTGGCTTTTAATTTTATAGATGTGCAATTATCGGTTTTATTTCTGGTCTGTCGTGCTGAGAGGCAATCCACAGCTCATATTGCTTGATATCTGCTTTTCGAATAAGGTCCTGTCGTATCTGATGAAGAGCCGCTGGGTATAAAATATCCAATAAATGGGATTGGTTTCACATTAGTGGTTTTTTTGTTATAGCAAACAATGAATTTTGGATGTTGAGCGTTGAAGTTCAATATAGGTTGAATTAAGCTTTTTATATGCGAAATTGGGTAGTAAGGTTATTCTTGTTTCGCCGGGTTAGATATTTACAGAATGATACAGATTGAAATTTCCGCATGGAGTTGCCTAATAACTTTAGCGCTAATTTTTGAGTGCGATGTGAAATTATTGGCAAATACAAAAAAACGATAACAAGAGTGAATAATATATCCTGTTATCATTGAATCTTGAATTTTTATTTTGGTTCCATTAATTCACTGAAATTTACTGGATGCTTAATAGCAGATCGAAAATTAAATCATACAGTTTAATTTTTAATTATTCATAGATATAAGGAAATAATATGTCTGAAGTTATCAAGCCTGAAAATGAATGCCCGTTTGATCCTAAGCAATATGAATGCCACGGTGTTATCGCTCCGGTCGGTTCTTTTTCTTGGGCTTTGATTCAATTAAAACTACGCAAGCGTGTTGCCCGTTCTGTTTGGGGTGACAAAGGTATCAGCACCTGAACCGAAGCCGGAGCCAGCACCTGAACCAGATTCAACACTTCGATTGAAAGGGAAAATAACAATTGGTGCTTATGAAATTGCAAAAGACCCATCTTGGGCATCAATAACAGATAAATATTTTGGCTATGCACAGCACGTTGATAAACTTAATATTGGTGGATGGGAAGAAATCAGTAACAACACACCAATAAAAAATCTTGTAGGTTTCTACTCTGAACATGAAAGTGTGGATAATTTTAACCCTTCTACTCTTAATTTAAACACTGGTGAAGAGAATAATGAGAAGGTTCAACAAGAACTTGTGAAAAAAATTCTGACGGTGCGGTGTTTAGATAAAGAATACAGCATACCCAATGCTAACTTAGGTCCCAAAAATACTCTGTCCTATATGGTAGGAAACAATTACGACCTCTTTGACCTTGCAGTCGGCGTCCTATTAACTACAACTCACAGAGGCAACCATAGCTCACCCCACGGACGCCCATTGTTCTAATGGGGAATATGAAGAACAATCCTGATTTGTAGACTGGGATACTATATATTTTCATCAGAGATGTAAAATACCTTTCATTGAGGTATAAGATATTGAGAATGAAAAGCAGAGTATCATTTGATTACTAAGATTTTTTTATCTATTTCTTATGATTTGAATTGAGATCTACGCGTTATAAACCAAGCTCACAAAATGAGTAAATAATGGTGATGGGAGTACATCACCTTTATTTCTCAATTACTTCTGTTCCGTAGTCATAAGGGTATGATAGGGTTCAGCAGGGAATTGGCCGTAGCTATCATTTAATAACTGCTGTCGGCCTGCTTGTTTGATGAGTTTGCTGAGTTCATCAAGTCTTCCCTGTAGCAGTTCTTTTATCTCATTTTCATTATCTAAAATTGTCTGCAAAATGTGGGTCATTTTCTGCTGTAACGAAAGAGAGGTGGCAGATGATATTGAAGATTGGCTGATCACTTCTACTGCTTTGAGGTAGGTGATTTCCATATCAACAAGATCATCCCATTTTTCGTTTTTGGCTAAATTAAGCATTTGCTCACTTAAACTTAGGATCCGTTGGTAAGCTGACAAAAGATCCATTTCATTATCCATTAAACAATATCCTGACTGGCGTTGTAATGAGGGCCAATTTGCCGCCAAGCTTCTGAAATCTCGGTAAGTAACTTTATAACTTCGGTAATGGCTGGCTCATCATTGCGTAAATTAGCGTGGAGTAAACGTTGGGTCATATAGTCGTAAAGGGAAGCAAGATTGTGTGCCAGCTCTCCGCCTTTCTCGTTATCTAACCCCTGTTTGAGGCCATTATCAATGATATTGATCGCTTTGGAAATAGCGGCGCCTTTTTCCGCGATATTACCTTGCTCCATCAGAATAATTGCTCGACGCAGGGCGCTTAGCGCCCCGTTGAACAAAATCTGAATCAACTGATAGGGGGAAGCATTCATAATTTCGCTCTCCACATCTATCTGGGCATATAATTGACTTGCCGAACGTTGATACATAATTTCCTTTAATTATCTCATCTGTTGTAATAGGAAGTTGCTGGTCTGTTTCAGGGAAGTGACCATCTTATCCAGTTGTGAAAATTGGTGCTTATAACGTTCAATCGTTTCGTTAATGTTGCTTTGTGTTCTGTCCACTTGTTTTTCAAGTGTTTTCAGACGTTTATTAATGCCGTTAGTTGCGGTGACTAATGTACCTTCATGGCTATCCAAGGCGCCTTTTAATAGTTTATGTGTCTGGGTGGCAAAACCGGTTTCTTTACCGTCACCCATAAAAAATGCTTTCACATTAGCCGGTTTTTCTTTTAGAATTTTTTCCAGCTTTTCGTTATCAATTTCCAGTTTGCCATCAAGCTTTTGCTTAATACCCAGTTTATTCAGGGTCGAAATATCATTAGCGGCCTGAAAGCTGAACACTTGGCTTCTCAACTGGTTTTGTATTCCACGCAGGGTGCTGTCACCGAGTAAAGCGCCATTATCTTTCGACGGTTCTTCACCCTGTTTTACCGGTTTAAATTTGGTCAGAGAATCAAACGTCGTTTGCAGTTCATTATAAGCATCAACCCAGTTTTTAATCGCCTCTTTCGTCGGTTCAATATCACGGGAGACCACCAGCAGTTCAGGCTTATGTTCCCCCGGTTTATCTTTATCGTGGGTCGTTTTTTTCAGATCCAGCTTAACGCCTTCTGGTGCGTCAGTAATATGGTTTGTTTGACGCTCAATTGGGATGTCGTTAACTTTCAAGAGTGCGTTCTTAGCTTCAACTGTTTGAGTTAACCCACCGGTGCCTTTACCGCCATCTGTACCCGGAGTGTAGTTCAGAAACTGAGCCAGTTTGTCGTCACCCTCAACCTTGATGGTCATGATTGATTTAGTGCCAGCTTTTTTAGCCGTCAGAACTAAATAGTTTTCGCCATCTTTTGCCTTAATAATACTGGCGTTGACATTACCTTCCTGTTTATTAATTGCGTCACGCAGTTCAAGGATGGAAGTTTGTGTGTCTGTCAACTTGATTTGCATTGGCTTTTTTTCGCCAGGTTGAGTGATGGTGATTGTCCGGGTTTTACCTTCGCCCAAGGGAGCACCCATTTGCGTTTTTAGATCATCGACCTCTTTTGTCTTTAATGCCTGTGACTGCGCCAATTGTTTAACTTCAATACTGTAGTTGCCCGGGCTGGCTTTAGAGTCCGTCGTGGCCGTGAATGCCTCATGTTTTTCACTGGCGGTGGTTGTATTGAGTTTATCAAATTTTTTCAGTGATTCAGACGCAGTTTCCAGCTTTTCCAGGCTGCCTTTTAACGTACCAAAAGCTGTTAGCTTACCTTTATAACTGGTTTGTTGTTGTGTCAGTGGTTCTAAACGTTTTTGTTCTGCTGCCTGAAGTTTATCCAGTATAGAACCCAGATCCATCCCCGACCCGGCCCCTAATGAAGAAATGCTAGCCATATTGACTCCTTTATTAGTAAATCTTTATTGAACCGGTTATCGGTAAGTTTCGAAAAAAGTTTACTAATAAAAATAATTTTTTGATGGTAAGAATAATCGTCAAGAACAGGCGCTGTTTGGCTTATAAGGGAAGCGTGATAAAAAAGAAAAAGTTTTTTCAAGAAAAATTAAAGGTTCTTTGAGGAACGCCGATAAAACTGTTGGCGGTGATGAACACCGTGGGCAAAGGCCCAAACTTATATCTGCTTGATTTAAAAAAGGAACTCTCACTATGGCACAAGTCATCAATACCAATAGCCTGTCCCTGCTGACTCAGAATAACCTGAATAAATCCCAGGGTGCTTTGGGTAACGCTATCGAGCGTTTGTCTTCTGGTCTGCGTATCAACAGCGCGAAGGATGACGCTGCTGGTCAAGCGATCGCTAACCGTTTCACTGCAAACATTAAAGGCTTATCTCAGGCAGCACGTAATGCTAACGACGGTATCTCTATTGCACAGACTACCGAAGGTGCTCTGAACGAAATCAATACCAACTTACAGCGTATCCGTGAACTGACGGTACAGGCGCAAAATGGCAGCAACTCTGAAAGCGATATTAACTCTATTACGGATGAAGTGAATCAGCGTTTAGACGAGATTAATCGTATCTCTAAACAAACTCAATTTAATGGTGTTAATGTCCTAAGTAAAAATAGCGAATTGACCATCCAGGTTGGTGCTAACGATGGTGAAACTATCACCATTAATCTGGAACAAATCGACAAAGGAACACTGGGGCTGGACAACTTTAATGTTAACTCATTATTTGGAGTGCGTGTTGGCGATCCAGTTGAGAAAATTAAAGGTCCCGATGGTGCTGATGTTAATGTAGACCCAGCAATTGCTGTTCCTGAGGGTGTTGAAGGTGCCAAAGTCGTTTACTCCCTCGATAAAGACGGTAACAAAATTAAGGACGAATACGTTGTAACCGGTACAAAAGGTGGGGAAAACGTATATTATAAAGCCACTATTAACAATGAGGGTAAAGTTACGGTAAACGGTGAAACAACCAAGGTTGACGATAACGCTAAGCCGTTAGGCGATTTAAATAATGCTTTGTCAAAGGTTGACAGCCTGCGCAGCTCTCTGGGTGCTATTCAAAACCGTTTTGAATCTACCGTTAACAACCTGAACAACACCGTTAACAACCTGAGCGCTGCTCGTAGCCGTATCCAAGATGCTGACTACGCGACCGAAGTGTCTAACATGAGCCGTGGTCAAATCCTGCAACAGGCAGGTACTGCGGTTCTGGCTCAGGCTAACCAAGTTCCTCAAACTGTATTGTCTCTGCTGCGTTAATTTTTTAGCTAAGGCAGTATGTGAACCTGATTCACATAAAAATTCAAATAAATCAAGGATCGGCTCGCCGGTCCTTCTTTTTTAGTCGTTTATCGTGAACAGCCTAAAATTTGTGTTACTATTAGGCGGGCAATAAATTTCGCATAGGTGAAAAAGAAGTGCTTTTACTACATTGTTCAAACGATTGCCCTTGTTAGGGGATTGGATAATGGTAGTTAGTCTCTTATTCCAAAGGTGTCTGTTGTTGTGAGCGATTTGTATACCGCCGAAGGCGTGATGGACAAAAACAGCCTCTGGAAGCGCTATGTACCATTAGTTCGCCATGAAGCGTTAAGGCTACAAGTTAGGTTACCCGCGTGTGTGGAGCTGGATGATCTGCTTCAGGCCGGGGGAATCGGCTTACTAAATGCGGTGGAACGTTTTGATTCCTTACAGGGAACCGCGTTTACCACTTATGCGGTACAGCGCATCAGAGGTGCAATGTTGGATGAGTTAAGGAGTCGCGATTGGGCTCCGCGTAGCGTGCGACGTAATGCGCGTGAAGTGACGCAAACCATCCGTAAACTTGAGCAAGACTTGGGCCGTCCAGCCAGTGAGCAGGAAGTTGCTAAAGAATTAAAGATTGATCTGGTAGAATATCGGCAGATACTGTTAGATACGAATAACAGTCAGTTGTTTTCGTATGACGAATGGCATGAAATGCACGGTGAAAGCTGTGAGCCTGTTGTTGAAGAAGGGCATGAAACCAATCCCTTACAACAATTGCTGGAAAGTGACGTTCGTCAGCGGGTAATTGATGCTATTGATTCGTTACCTGAGCGAGAAAAAATGGTTCTGACGCTATATTATCAGGAAGAACTTAATCTGAAAGAGATTGGCGCAGTACTTGAAGTCGGGGAGTCCCGTATAAGTCAGTTACACAGCCAGGCGATTAAACGCTTGCGGGCACGCTTAAATCCGGAAAAGTAACTTTTTGCTTATTTGTTTTTTGTTTAAGACTACACACAGGGCTTTATCTCTTATGTCTGTTACAACACAAAAGAAACGGCCGCTCAGCCGTTACATTAAAGACTACAAACATAGTCAAACTCATTGTTTGCATTGTCACAAAGCTCTTGACCGCATCTCCTTGGTTTTTAATGGCCAAGTGATCAACAAAGAGTCTATCTCCGAAATGACGGAGTTGATTGATGACAAGGCTTGGGATGAGCTGCAAGATAAATTTGTCGCGTTATGCCGTTTTTGCAGTGAGATTTATTGCAATAGCGAGACAGATTATTTTGACATCATGTCTTTCAAACAGTACCTGTTTGAACAAACTGAAATGAGTCATAGCACTATTCGTGAGTATGTGGTTCGTTTACGACGTTTGGATGAATTGCTCACTTCAAGCAATTACCCTGCAAAAGAGTTCACAACAGAGAAAATTCAGGAACAACTGAGTGAGAAACTATCACAGTCAGCATTCAGTAACTACAACATTGCCTTGCGGAAGTATGAGCAGTATTTGAGCTGGCAGCAGGGCGGCCACTAAGCTGGAAATATAAACAGCAAAGAGATGTTCAATTTCAGGGGAACACATTTTCAGTGTGTTCCCCTTTGCTTTATCTGGCATTAACCAATAGTCATCAGACTGGCATTGCCTCCTGCTGCCGCAGTGTTAATGCTCAGTGAACGTTCATGCAGCAGACGTTCTAACAGCAGGTTAGTTTCTCCACGAGCAAAACCTTGTACGGAGATGATGGCTCCTTTACGTTGGGCGACGTGTTCACAAACCTGACGGAGTTGATCAGAATCGCCGTGGTAAATAACCGCTTCAAATTCCGTATCTTCATTTTGCCAGTCCCGGATCAGAGTGATTGCTTTACGGGCACTGTCCGGTAATTGACGGAACAGCTGTTGATGGATTTCATCATTTTGCCACAGTAACTGACAGCCAACAGACAATGTTGCTACCAGTTGGATCAATGTATCTTGCTGATTATCCGCTAAACACAGTACCTGACCACGAGGTAACAGGGTGTAGGTATTGCGTTCACCAGTTGGCCCGGGTAACAGGCGGGTTGTGCCACCTTGTGCCAGCAATTTGTACTGTTGCACCAACTGATTTAGTTCTTCATTGTGCTGAGTGGTAACCCATTCTGCCAGGGCATCAAATGGTGCCATCAGCACTGAGCGGGCATGGGCATCCAGTGGATACTCAACATCCTGACGTTCCAACGTCTGATTAATGGCATTCTGAGGGCGGCAAGAGAGCAAGCGATACAGATAGAGCGGACCACCCGCTTTTGGGCCTGTACCGGATAAGCCTTCACCACCGAACGGCTGCACACCAACAACCGCGCCTACCATATTACGGTTAACATACAGGTTACCCACTTTCGCCTTAGAGGTGACTTGTACAATTGTTTCATCAATACGGGTATGTACACCCAGCGTCAGGCCGTAGTTGGAATTGTTAATCTGATCCAGCAACTTATCCAGCTCATTGCGTTTAAAACGGACAACATGCAGAATCGGGCCGAAGATCTCTTGTTTCAATTCATCAAAACTTTCCAGCTCAATCAGTGTCGGTTTAACGAAAGTACCTTGCTCCCACTCTTTACTGTCAGTCACATTGTCTTGTGCTGCTTGATAAATCGCGCGTCCTTTGGTGCGCATTGCTTGAATATGACGATCAATACCGGCTTTGGCTTCAGCGTCAATGACCGGGCCGATATCGGTAGACAGGCGTTCAGGATTGCCCATCCGGCATTCAGACATTGCGCCTTTCAACATGGTGATGGTACGTTCTGCTACATCATCTTGAATACAGAGGATGCGCAAGGCTGAACAGCGTTGACCTGCGCTGTCAAAAGCAGAGGCGACCACATCAGTAACAACTTGCTCTGTGAGCGCCGAAGAGTCGATAATCATTGCGTTCAGGCCACCGGTTTCTGCAATGAGCGGGGTTGGACGCCCTTGTGCGTCAAGCCGTCCGGCAATATTACGTTGTAACAGGCCAGCCACTTCCGTGGAGCCAGTAAACATCACACCACGTACTCTTTCGTCACCAACCAGAAGCGAACCAATGGTTTCACCCCGGCCAGGTAATAATTGCAGTACATCGTGGGGAACGCCTGCCTGATGCAATATTTTGACCGCAGTCGCTGCAATTAATGGGGTCTGCTCCGCCGGTTTTGCCAACACACTGTTACCGGCAGCCAACGCAGCCGCTATTTGCCCGGTAAAAATGGCTAATGGGAAGTTCCACGGGCTGATACACACAACGGGCCCCAGTGGGCGGTGGGTATCATTAGCGAAATCATGGCGGACCTGTCCTGCATAGTAATGGAGGAAATCTACTGCTTCGCGTACCTCAGCGATCGCATTATTAAAGGTTTTGCCGGCTTCCCGGACCAGAATGCCCAACAGCGGTTGCATCTGGCTTTCCATCAATTCAGCAGCGCGAACCAGAATTGCTGCACGCTCTGAGGGGGGAGTCGCAAACCAGATTGCTCCAGCTTCTGTTGCGGCATCCAGAGCATGCGCGACTTCTTGTTCCGTTGTTTCACGAACATGGCCGACGATATCCAGTGGTGCGGCAGGGTTAATGACAGGCTTGGCAGCAGGTAGCTCACCTTGATGGCAATAATTGCCACCCAGCAGTGGTTCACTGTACCGTTCTTCAGTAGAAGAGCTCAGTAGCGCACTGGAAAGGGAAGCCAGCCGATGTTCGTTGGAAAGATCCAGACCAGCTGAGTTTGCGCGATCTTTACCATACAGGTCGTGAGGAAGAGGGATTTTCGGATGTGGAAGACCAATTTGCCCTTCGATTTCGGCTATCTTTTGAACTTTTTTCACCGGATCAGCAACAAGTTCGTCCAGTGGCAATGTGGTATCGGCGATACGGTTGACGAAAGAGGTATTAGCACCATTCTCCAGCAGACGACGGACCAGATAGGCCAATAGTGTTTCGTGAGTGCCTACCGGTGCGTAAATACGGCATGGGCGGTTTAATTTTCCATCAGCAATTTTCCCGACCACTTGTTCATACAGTGGTTCTCCCATGCCATGCAGGCATTGAAACTCATATTGACCAGGGTAATAGTTTTGACCGGCCATCTGATAAACAGCAGATAAAGTATGAGCGTTATGGGTAGCGAACTGAGGATAGATCAGGTTTGGTACTGACAGGAGTTTGCGGGCACAAGCCAGATAGGAAACGTCGGTATAAACTTTGCGGGTGTAAACCGGATAGCCTTCCAGCCCATCTATTTGCGCACGTTTAATTTCACTATCCCAATAAGCGCCTTTTACCAGTCGCACCATGAGACGACGACGGCTGCGCTGTGCTAAATCAACTATCGCGTCGATAACAAATGGACAGCGTTTTTGATAGGCTTGAATAACGAAACCAATGCCATTCCAGCCAGCCAATTGTGGTTCAAAACAGAGTTTTTCCAGCAAGTCGAGGGAGATTTCCAGACGATCTGCTTCTTCTGCATCAATATTGATGCCAATATCATATTGGCGGGCTTGTAATGTCAGGGAAAGCAGGCGTGGATACAGCTCGCTCATGACGCGTTCATATTGAGCACGGCTATAACGCGGGTGCAGGGCAGAAAGCTTGATGGAAATCCCTGGTCCTTCATAAATACCGCGGCCATTGGATGCCTTACCGATAGCATGAATCGCTTGCTGGTAGGAAACCATATAATCCTGAGCATCTTTTTCAGTTAAAGCGGCTTCACCCAGCATGTCATAGGAATAGCGGAACCCTTTTTCTTCCAGCTTACGTGCGCTTGCCAATGCCTGAGCGATAGTTTCACCTGTTACAAACTGTTCACCCATCAGGCGCATCGCCATATCTACGCCTTTACGGACTAATGGTTCACCGCTTTTACTGATAATGCGATTCAGTGAATTGGAGAGCTTGGCTTCGTTGTGGGTAGAAACCAGTTTACCGGTGAACAGCAGGCCCCATGTTGCTGCGTTGACAAATGTGGATGAACTCTGGCCCAGATGGGAATGCCAGTTGCCATTACTGATTTTATCGCGGATCAGCGCATCACGGGTGGCTTTATCTGGAATACGAAGCAGGGCTTCCGCAAGGCACATCAGGGCAACACCTTCCTGAGATGACAGTGAAAATTCCTGCAACAACCCTTGAACCAAACCAGAACGCCCAACGCTGTTTTTCTGGTTACGCAATTTTTCTGCAATGCTGTAGGCCAGTTTATGTGTTGCTTGTGCCTGATCTTCTGGTAATTGCGCCTGTTGCAGCAGCATTGGCACTGCCTGTGTTTCCGGCAGGCGATAGCCCGCAGTGATTGCGGAACGTTTTACTGATTGAGGCAGGATATGTTCTGCGAAGTCGAGGAAAGGCTGATGAGCAGAGTCTATGACAGTTTCCTCTGCGATTATCTTCTCTTCCTTAAGATCCTGGCTGGTAGATAGCTCAGTGATCTGCTCATCATTTTCAAGACGTTCAAGGTAATTGAAAATAGCTTGTTTAATCAGCCAATGTGGAGTGCGGTCAATCCGCAGTGCAGCGGCTTTAATGCGATCACGAGTTGCCTCATCAAGCTTTACGCCCATTGTTGTACTACCCATCCTCGCTCCTTAATAGGTAAGGTTTATCTAAGTTACATGATAATATCTGACATGTTGCAACTTTGTGCAACCTTATGCGTATTGCTTGTTTGATTTTTGTGAAATTAATCCAGTTATTATAATTAAGAGGGGATATTTATTTTTGTGACTTTATCTAATTGATATATATTGGTTTGGCATTTTATGGCTAATGCTAGGGGGATAACCATGAAATGGTTAAAAAGTATAACCTTTAAATCAAATAAATGTGATGCAGCAAACGTTTCTTATAAAAAATGGCGTTAATTAGTTGTTAAATTACCTAGTGCTAATCTAGGATTCATTGTGACTTTCTCATTTGTTACAAAAATAATTATTTCAATTTAAAATTATAAACCATCTTTAGGTGCAATCAGGTGCAACGTTCCTGAACCTGACAGGGAAAACTCTGTGTCCCCAGGAGAACTGCGGCTTTGCAAAACACAGATAACACTATGGAGAACCTGCATGACAGTAAATACACCAATGCTAATCACCTTTATTGTCTACATTTCTGGAATGTTGTTGATAGGCTTTTTGGCTTATCGCTCAACCAAAAATTTTGATGACTATATTTTGGGAGGGAGGCGATTAGGTAGCATGGTAACGGCTTTGTCTGCCGGTGCTTCGGATATGAGTGGCTGGCTATTAATGGGCTTGCCTGGCGTAGTTTATTTCGCGGGGGTTTCAGAAAGCTGGATAGCGATTGGCCTTTCTTTAGGTGCTTACCTAAACTGGAAACTGGTTGCGGGCAGGCTAAGGATCCAGACAGAAGTCAATAACAATGCGCTGACGCTACCTGATTATTTCACCAGTCGTTTTGAAGATAGCAGTAAGATCCTGCGCATTATTTCCGCACTGGTTATCCTGATCTTCTTTACTATTTATTGTGCTTCTGGCGCTGTTGCCGGAGGATTGTTATTTGAAAGTACTTTCGGTATCAGTTATCAGAAAGCCATGTGGCTTGGTGCTATGGCAACGATTGCCTATACATTCCTCGGTGGCTTCCTGGCCGTCAGCTGGACGGATACTGTCCAGGCTTCGTTAATGATCTTTGCTCTTATCCTGACCCCGATTATCGTTATTTTCTCTATCGGCGGCCTTGATACTTCTATTGCTTTGGTAGCAGCGAAAAACCCTGCTTATCTGGATATGTTTAAGGGATTGAACTTTATCGCGATTATTTCACTATTGGGTTGGGGATTAGGTTATTTTGGTCAGCCACATATTTTAGCGCGTTTTATGGCAGCAGATTCCCATCATACTGTCCGTAAAGCTCGTCGCATCAGTATGACCTGGATGGTGTTATGTCTGGTAGGAACGATTTCTGTCGGTTTCTTTGGTATTGCTTATTTTGAAATGCATCCTGACCTGGCTAGTCCGGTCAATGCCAATCGTGAGCGTATCTTTATGGAACTGGCTGTTGTTCTGTTTAATCCGTGGATAGCGGGCATTTTATTGTCGGCGATTCTGGCTGCGGTGATGAGTACTCTGAGTTGCCAGTTGTTAGTATGTGCAAGTGCATTGACTGAGGATCTTTATAAGCCCTTTATTCGCAAATCTGCTAGCCAGAAAGAGCTGGTATGGGTGGGACGTTTCATGGTGCTATTGGTGGCTGCCGTCGCTATGGTAATAGCAACTAATCCTGATAATAAAGTGCTGGCACTGGTAAGTAATGCCTGGGCCGGATTCGGCGCGGCGTTCGGTCCGGTGGTACTGATCTCTGTTGTCTGGAAGCGTATGACACGCAATGGCGCACTGGCGGGTATGTTGGTGGGTGCAATAACCGTATTGGTGTGGATGAAGTACCAGTGGTTTGCGTTGTATGAAATTATCCCTGGTTTTATCTTTGCTTCTATTGCGATAGTTGTTGTCAGCTTGTTGGGTAAAGCGCCAAGCAGAGAAGCACAACAGCGTTTTATTGATGCTGAAGCGCAATACAACACTAAGTGATTAAAGTAAAATTCGAGATTGTGAAGGCAAAATGCCTTCACCTTAATTTAAGCTTTAAGTTTTTTAGCAATCTTTATTGCCACATATTCGCCCGGATAGCGAGCGATTCTTAATTCATTTTCATTAGGGGAATGCGAATGGAATTAAGTGTAGTGGTAGTTTGTTAGATTGACGCAATAAAAATGACCTGTGGTGTATTGTTCCAACAGGTCATATAGAGAGTAGAAATTTACATAAGTTAGCTGTACAAACGTGTTCTACGTTTTTTTACAATGTGAAAACCAATAATTAATACTAGAAACCAAACGGGTGTGATGATTAATGCTTGGCGAGTATCATCTCGTAATGTGAGCAATATCAGAACAAATGCAAAAAATGCCAGACAGACCCACGGCATAATAATCCCCAGCGGCATTTTATATATTGAAGCTTTATGTAATGCAGGGCGACGTTTCCGGTAAACCAGATATGAACACAGGATCATACTCCAGACAAACATAAACAGAATGGCTGAAACGGTTGTCACCAATGTAAATACATGCATCACATCAGGAATTAAATAAATCAGCACCACACCACAGGATAAACATAAACAGGTGAAAATTAATCCTGACGCGGGCACGGAACGGCGAGAAAGGCGGCTGAATTGCTGTGGTGCATCACCTTCTTTTGCCAGTCCAAACAGCATACGACTGGTGGAGAAGACACCACTGTTTGCTGAAGATGCGGCAGAAGTTAATACTACGAAGTTCACGATACTGGCGGCAGCGGGTAAACCAATCAGAACGAACAGCTCAACAAAAGGGCTTTTGTCTGCAATGATTGAACGCCACGGTGTGACTGACATGATAATTATCAGTGCCAGCACGTAGAAGGTGATAATACGAATCGGGATAGCATTAATTGCTCTGGGAAGTGATTTCATTGGATCTTTAGTTTCTGCGGCAGCAGTACCCACTAATTCAATTCCTACAAAGGCGAATATTGCTATCTGGAACCCGGCAAAAAATCCACTTAACCCTGTTGGAAATAACCCACCATCATTCCATATATTGGTCAGTGAGGCGGTATGACCCGTAGGGGATTGAAAATGCATACCAATCAAAACAGCGCCTGTCACAATTAGTGCGACAATGGCAACTATTTTTATCATGGCGAACCAGAATTCCATTTCGCCGAATAATTTCACTGTTGCCAGATTCAGGGCCAGTAGTAGGGAAACGCAGAGCAGGGAAGTGATCCATTGTGGAAAATCAGGTTGCCAATAGCTGATATATGAGGTGATGGCGACGACATCGGCGATACCGGTAATGACCCAACAGAACCAGTAAGTCCAGCCGACAAAAAAACCCGCCCAAGGCCCTAATAAATCTGCGGAAAAATCACTGAATGATTTATATTTCAGGTTCGAGAGCAGGAGTTCACCCATTGCGCGCATAACGAAAAACAGCATGAAGCCGATAATCATATAAACGAATATGATCGATGGCCCGGCAAGAGAGATGGTTTTCCCTGATCCCATAAACAGACCTGTGCCAATGGCGCCACCGATAGCAATAAGTTGTATATGTCGGTTGCTCAGATTGCGCTGTAGTTGCGTTTCCCCGGTTTTAGCGGAAAGTGTCGTTTGTATTTTTTCTGCCATAGAATAGTGTCCAATATTTCTTAGGTAAATTGTTAAGGCTCTTTAAGTGGCCTTATATGTGATGATGTTTGCGAAAAATATTGTGACACAGATTACTATAATAATAACAGCCTGATTTCACGTTAAAAACAAATTGGTTACAATTTAACTTATTTGTACTCTTGGGATTGAATATGAATTATTCGTTTAGCAAAAAAGAGTCATAAGATATTGACGGCAGCTTTGTATAGGAGAATAATTGTTCGCATTGGGTTGTTAGCTCAGTCGGCAGAGCAGTTGACTCTTAATCAATTGGTCGGGAGTTCGAGCCTCCCACGACCCACCAGATTTAACAAGGACTTACGCTAATATTGTGAGTCCTTTTCTTTTTCAAGGATACCTATAGGATACCCTTTCAACAACCACCGACTTTAGTCGGTGGTTGTTGAGTTTCATCGTTGAAGAACTCTATTTTGTTATGAAAAACCATCCGTAAAATATCACAAACAATTACAAAATAACCCCTCTCATTATGTTTTTTCTTATTTTCCAAACCTATCGGATATTATTAATTTTAAATAATTAAATCGCCGTTATAGTTTATAGTTAACATTACTTTGCGTGAAGTAAATGTGATAATGTTTTTGTTGATGATATGTTAAAAATGAAAATATACGACACTGCTATTTAAATATTTTTGATCTAAGATTATAATTGTGTTTATAAAGAAGACAGGTTGATATTTACTGGTTTATTAAGTAATTATATCTACATGAATTTTTTGTTTAGAATGAGAGTAAAATAGCTGTATCTGGTTTCTTTTAAAATTTTATAGCGCACTTAATTAAATAACAGGAGTTATAATGACTAAAAGATCTGATATAGAAAATGGACGATTGGTCTATACAGAAAAATTAGGATGGTTAGATTTAGGGCATGCTAATGGTGATGATGTAAGAAAGTTGATGCTCTCTCTTGCCATGGGGGATGAAACTACTAATAAATCGCATTTTATCGTTAGATATGTCCAATATATGGGCAGAGGGCGTAGCCTGGGAACATCTATAAAAACAAGATGGAGAGTTAGAAGAGGTTTATCTTTACATGATAAAAAAAGAGTTGCTCTTACTATTATGATGTATACAACTCATTCATTTGAATCATATCAGGATTCCTTTCCTTTTACTTTAATTTCAGATAGTGGTTATAGTGGTGAAGATTTGATTTCTAACTTATTTGGTTTTTATCAGGCTATCAATGGTATTAATTATTTACCTCAAGTAGGGGTAGTAAGTAAAGAAAAAGCATATAAACGATGGGACTACTACGGAGCTATAGGAAAATATAAAAATAAATCTTTTAAACCATTATTATTTCCTGACCCTGAAAAGTATCCAAATAATACAATTCCTTATAATATTCCCTTGCCTAGTTTTTTAAATACAATAACTCCTATGAGAGATATAAAAACTGGTCAAGACGTAATGCTTATTGAAGATGCAAGCTGGGTTAATATAGGTAAAGAATATGCTGGGATTGCGGTTGAGTAGTTTCATACGTATATGTATAGTTATATTTATTTTAGCGATTGGTGTTATTCTTTTTTTTGCATCATTAGCGAATGTTAACTTATCATATACAAAAAGAAATTTTATTTATTATTACGCATTTACCTTTGATGAGATTAAGAGTTTACCTTTAATTTCAAATGATTATATCATATACTATGACTCCCCTGATGGTAACAACACCATGACTAACGAAATTATATTTTCAAATGTAAAATTGAGTCGTCTGGCAGAATTAATAAAACACACTGAAAACATGGGATTTATAAAATACTATGATAAGTATTGGAAAGATGAACGCTGGCGTAAAGATAATACCATTATAAGTATAAAACAAAATGATACTGAACGTACCATTTTGTTTTTAGTTGAGAAGAACTAAAAGGCATTATCTTCTCTTATACCCAAGAAACTTCAAGATGCAGTTTTTAACACCTGAAAATGGTCGTTAATTCTAGACATCAGCGAGTCCGCTATATCAGGTAGCATTGTGGTGAAAAATTTGAATACAATATATTCAGGGAGTTCGGCTTCCTGTTATTTTGACTATTTTTTTCTCGCCTTTTTGCATCCAACCATAACCATTTATTGCTTAAATTAGAAACGATAGCCGACGCTTATATTAAAGCCATTGGTGGAAATTTTATATTTATCTATACCATCTTTGATATCAAAGCGGCTGCCTTCATAACCGGCTGTAATTGATGTATTCATTGTTGGGTTTACAATAAATCCGGCTCCCCAACCTAAGGCATTTTCTTCTGATTTTCCATTTGTATTATTATCGCTATCGGACCATTTCAGGTTCATTCTGGATAATCCTACCTGACTGTATAAACTAATATAATCGTTAATTCTATAAGTTGGGCCAGTCATCAAAGAATAATACTTAGTATCAATCTTTTGGCGTTCTGCTGTTTCCTTTTCATCTCCTTTAGCAAAGGTAAATGATGATAACACTCCCCATTGATCATCCAATTCATATCGGTAACTCAGAGTCGCGCCATTTAGCGCTTTAACGTCTTGTGGTTTCACATAGGCATACCCGATAGAAGCTGTATGTTGTTCAGCTTGAGCAGGTAAAGTTATTGCAAATACAGAAAAAATAGCGCCACAGCTTAGTAAAAGTTTTTGCATTTAATTACACTCCATATAATTTCCAAGTAAACTAATTTATAACTATTTGAATGACTTTCTTACCAACGGCTATAATAAATATCATAATTTAGACTATTAGTATATATTTTTTAATGAAATTTATATTTTATACGCGATTAACTAACTATTATTATTACTTTCTCTTGGTGGATAGCAGTAGAGAAGGATGACTTTAATTATCATAAATAATTTGTTTGCTGTTTTAATATTTATCAATTAAATTCTTGCTTCTTTTCTTGCCAATAACTTATCTATACTAAAGACTCCCTATCTCTATATTCAGAAAAACACTAATTTATGTGCTTTATTCCAATAATAACAAATGAAATTAAATATGAGTTGTATTACTATTAGCAGAAAAATAATTTTATTTATTTCTATATAATTCGATAAGAGTGGTTGTCAGACGTAAGTAAGATAAAAATGAATAAGCTTTACTGAGTTAGCTAACTATGTGACCGGGGTGAGCGAGTGCAGCCAACAAAGAGGCAACTTGAAAGATAACGGGTATAAATATATCTGTTTCATTTGATCTGTGGTCATAACATAGGACGGAATTATTTAATCGAATGGTATGCCTATTATGTTTTTCTAATAAATTAGAAACATGAACGACAAGTCTCTGACTGCTTTAATTATCATCACCAGAGATTAAGTTTACCTTGATAAGGCTGGACTTTGCAGAAGGGGGAGTTCAGCCTTTATCATTATGCGCTTGGAATGCGTTGTGAAATTCAGTGGTGATAAGTAATTGCTACTTAAAACAGAATGGGTTGATGTATCTATTAACGGTTGACTATATTTTTATTCGTTTATGGTTGATTTCAACCATTGAATAAATGCATTAACTTTCTCATTCTGTTGTTGGGGTAGGGTACAGGTATAGTAATACTGTTTACATAGCACTTCGGTGTTGGGAAAGGGAGCGACTAATTCGTTGTTTTCAATTTTTTCCCAGATCATATTTTTTCTTCCCATTGCAATACCTGCGTGGTGCATTGCCGCGACGGCAGCTAAGTCAGAGCGATCGAAGACTATACACTTTTGTGATGGGTCCAGTGTAATATCAATGTGTTCTGTCCAGGTGTCCCACTCTTTGGTATCAGAATCGTAACTCCATGCTTGTTTATCATGCAGTAGTGTACAGTATTGCAGATTGTCGATATTTCCCATCAGGTTATATTTTTCTGCATATTGCGGACTACAGACCGGGGTAATATATTCACTCATCAGATATTGATGTGATAGCTCATTGGACATAATATCATCAAAGTAAATGGCAAGATCGATACCATAGCCGCGGAAATTCACATTTTCGTTACCGACCAGAATATTCAAATTAATGGACGGATATAGCTGATTAAAATCAGCCAATTTGGGAACTAACCAGCATTGAGTAAAAGTAGGGCGGGAGTAAATAGTCAGACTACCCGATAACTCTTGATTTTTTATTTCCAGAATTTCCTGATTCAAATGCTCCAGAGTTGATTTAATTGTCCAAAATAAACGCTTTCCTTCACAAGTTAATTCAATCTTTCTGTGAAAACGTTGGAAAAGTTTAAACCCCAGTTCTTGTTCCAGTGAACTGATTCGATGGCTGACTGCACTGGCACTGATAGCTAGCTCATCAGCAGCCAGAGCAAAAGAGCAGTGACGGGCCGCTATCTCAAACGTATGCAGTTTTGATAACTGGTTTCCATTGAGTAGCTTATTTACAACCATGAAATTATCATCTGTGTACATATTTATAATGTTTCTGTTTCATCGACGACGGAATACGAAATAATGCAACCGTATCATTAAGGCGGCATGTTTCAGATAGTTTTAGTGATTTAAATCTCAAATAAAGTAAAAAATTTGATCTGTATCACTGAATTGGCTCAATCTGGCTCATGCATGACTATGTATTAATCATTTGTCAAAAATTGAATATTCATATTCAATAGTGAAAATGCATGTAACGAGCAGAGGCTAACTGTGGGGAATGATTGAGTGAATTCACAACCTTGGGTGATAGGTACGTTACTCACAAGTATTGTGTTAATTGTATTTACGATAATTAAATTAAAAATTCACCCTTTTTTGGCGCTATTGTTGGCAAGTTTTTATGTCGGTGCATTGATGGGAATGAACCCTGTTGAGATGGTAAGTGCCATTGAGAGGGGGGTTGGTGGTACGCTGGGTTTTTTAGCAGCGGTGATTGGTTTGGTTTGTGGTATTACGCTGTTTGTTGAAGTGGGGGTGGTCTTGTTAATCCCACGGGTGTTTTCTGTTGTCAGGAAAACCAACACGTCACTGTTGAAATTAGCGATCCCATTGTGTGTGGCATTGATGGCGGTTCATTGTATTGTTCCTCTACACCTGTCTGCATTATTTATGACGAATAAACTGGGTGCGGATATTGATTCAGTCATTGTTTATGGGCTGATAGTTGCTCTGTTTTCTGCTTTGATGAGTAGCTCATTATTTCAGAAATTTCTCGGTAGCGGTCTGCCTTTTAAATCGGTTCCGGCTGAATTTTCTCAAATTAAAGTTCACAAGGAAAAGGTTTTACCCTCTTTAGGCATGACATTATTTCCTGTGTTATTGCCAATTGGGTTAATGCTGATTAAACCGGCTGCCGAATTAAATATGGAAAAAGGCACCACGTTTTATACAGTGTTGGAATCTCTCGGCAACCCTATTATAGCCATGTTTATTACCACGTTTGGTGCCTATTATACTTTGGGCACCAGGAAAAATATGGGAATTGAGTACACTGTTGACGAAAACGGAAGATTGTTTCGCCTCTATTGCTAATATCTTATTGATTATTGGTGCAGGCGGAGCATTCAATGGTATGCTGAAAGCAAGTAGGCTATACAACAACCGCAACATTTATTGTATCTATTGTTGCGTTGGCTGGGACATTTCTTCTTTCTGCCATTGTGTCATTAGAAGGCATAATAGCTCAGTCTTAAAAAATAAGAATAAGAAGTGCGAATGTGTCAGTACCAGGGAAGCCTATAAAATAGGCAGCTTTATAGCTAAAATAATAAAAAATAAACAGTAACGTAGTAATCAAAATAAGGGGAAGATAAAAAGTAGATAAACTGTGATGTGCTGTTGTTTTGTAGAAAATCGTAGTAAACATAACACATTGAATATAATGATAATTCTAATAATTAAAAAAGTAAGAGTTGTTTTTTTATATACCAGGGAAACACCAATCTTGGGTTAACACATAAATGAAAAATACTAAGATTCAACAATTACTAAATGAATATCCGTTAGTAAGAAATTTAATGGAATTGGAGGAAATATTTTGGTTTAACCCTTGTAACCCCACTTTTAAAGAGGGATTACCCTTCGTGGGTTTGAATGCAAATGACGTCGGGGATGCTGAAGCACGTCTGAATCGTTTTGCACCTTATTTATGTAAAGCTTTCCCAGAAACAGAAGCCACACATGGCATTATTGAATCAGAGATAGTCGCTATTCCTGCGATGCAGAAAACACTGGAGCAATATTATGGTGTGGATATTGCGGGAAAAGTTTTACTCAAAAAAGATAGCCATTTGCCCATTTCTGGCTCGATTAAAGCCCGTGGTGGAATTTATGAAGTATTAACTCACGCGGAAAAATTAGCATTACAGGCTGGTTTGCTTTCTGAAGACGATGATTACAGCAAACTGTTTTCAGAAGAGTTCAGGCAGTTTTTTAACCAATACAGCATTGCTGTAGGCTCCACCGGTAATTTGGGGTTATCCATAGGTATTATCAGTGTGAAGCTGGGTTTTAATGTCAGTGTGCACATGTCTGCCGATGCCCGTGAATGGAAGAAGCAAAAGCTACGTTCACATGGGGTTAATGTCGTGGAATATGAACAAGATTATGGGGTGGCCGTGGCCCAGGGCCGCAAAGAAGCGGAATCTAATCCCAATTGTTTCTTTATCGACGATGAAAACTCCCAAACGTTATTTCTGGGGTATTCTGTAGTAGGTGAGCGGGTAAAAGCGCAGCTTGAGCGAATGAATATGGTCGTTGATGGAGATCATCCATTATTCGTTTACTTGCCGTGTGGCGTTGGTGGTGGTCCTGGCGGTGTTGCGTTTGGATTGAAGTTGGCTTTTGGTGATCATGTGCACTGTATTTTTGCTGAGCCTACCCATTCTCCCTGTATGTTGTTGGGTGTATATACCGGTCTGCATGACAATATTTGTGTACAGGATATTGGTATCGACAATATTACGGCTGCTGATGGTCTTGCGGTCGGAAGGGCTTCCGGTTTTGTTGGGCGTGCTATGGAACGCTTGCTGGATGGTTTTTATACCGTTCATGATCAGGAAATGTATAACCTGTTGGGCTTACTTAATCGTGATGAAGGTATCCGGCTAGAGCCTTCGGCGTTAGTTGGGATGGCAGGTCCTGCCCGTGTTAGCGGAAACCTTGATTACCTGAATAGTAAGAACCTTCCGGTGGATAAGATGAAACAGGCTACACATCTGGTCTGGGCAACTGGCGGTGGTATGGTGCCTGATGATGAAATGACAAAATACCTGGATGCAGCCAAAATCTAATCGTAACTACTTTAAAAGTACCCGATTGGTATTATGAGTGTGGTTCATTGGTGAACTTGTTCAAAATCGGGTCTTTTTATCTGTATTTCTAGGCTATTGCTGAAAAACGTTTTGATTTGGTTTCCTTCTCTGAAAAGTCATCTCCTTCATGCTTTTCCAGTTATATTCCCGCCCACATTTGGCGGGAATATATCAATATTTTTTGTAAATCGTCTAATAAATTCATATATGCATCCTCCTCGTAACAATTTTATTACATATCAATCAACAGCCTGCCGGCATCAGGCAAGCCATTCTCAAACAAAGTAATTGTTGTGTCATAGCCTTATCATCTGGCAGATATCCTGACATTTGACATCAGATCCCTCTTGTTTAATGTAACTGTGTAAGTTACATTAATTCACACCAGCGGATCCCCTGTTGCTAAAGGTTTGAGAATGAATACATTTCCTGACCGATGTTGTTTGCTGGTGGTATTACCTGGTTATGTACCTATTGATGATTTGCAACGAAGTGCATTTATTTAGTCCATATGAGAGAAAAAATATGCCTACACTTTTTGACCCAATTCGCATTGGTGATCTCGACTTGCCGAATCGTATCATTATGGCTCCTCTGACACGTAGCCGTGCAGTGGGAGGAGGACGTATTCCCAATGCTCTGATGGCGGAATACTATGTTCAGCGCGTATCTGCTGGTTTGATTATCAGTGAAGCAACTTCAGTAACGCCACAGGGTGTGGGTTACGCTGATACTCCTGGCATTTGGTCAGACGAACAAGTTGCCGGATGGCGGTTAGTTACGGATGCGGTACATGCTGCCGGTGGGCGTATTTTCATACAGCTTTGGCATGTGGGGCGGGTATCGGATCCCATTTTCCTTAATGGGGAACGGCCAGTGGCTCCAAGCGCGATTGCAGTTGATGGTCATGTCAGCTTATTACGCCCAAAACGTCCCTTTGCGGTTCCGCGGGCTCTGGAATCTGATGAAATTCCCGGCATTGTTGAGATGTTCAGACGTGGAGCGGAAAATGCGAAAGTGGCAGGATTTGACGGCGTGGAAATACATGGTGCCAATGGCTATTTGCTCGATCAATTTTTGCAAGATAATGCCAATCTGCGTACAGATCAGTACGGAGGTTCAGTAGAAAACCGGGCTCGGTTGTTGCTTGAAGTGACGGATGCTTGCATTTCAGTCTGGGGAGCATCTCGTGTTGGCGTACATTTATCACCCCGTGGCGGTTATTACTCCATGGAGGATTCTAATCCTGCGGTGACTTTTGGATACGTCGCGCGTGAACTGGGTGAACGTGGTATTGCTTTCATTTTCTCGCGTGATCCTGTTGTTGACGGTGATTTGGGTAAGATGATAAAAGAAGCTTTTGGGTCAACTTATATTGCCAATGAGGAACTGACAAAAGAGAGTGCCGCGCAAGCGCTTGCTGACGGCAGGGCTGATGCAGTGGCTTTCGGTCACTTGTTCATCTCTAACCCAGACTTACCTCACCGGCTTTTAGTTGAATCACCATTTAACGAACAACAACCGGAAACCTTTATGGTTCCTGGGCCCGTAGGTTACATCGATTATCCTGTGCTTACCTAGGTAAGGGAATATCTTACCCGTAATGGATAGCCTAAGATGAAAGATGTTCGGGTTATTTTCCAGGGATGTGAATTAAAAGTTCTATAACGTTTTTACTGAACATCCCAGAATATCAGGTCGGCTCGTTTTACCCGAGTCGATCCTATTTCAACGTGGGGTAATTTGAAGGAGAAGTATCAATGTCAGATTCATTAAATATATCTATTGTTCGCCGTTTTTACGATTCTATGGGTGATATCGATATTCTTCGCCAGATCATGGGGAGTGACGTTGTTTGGGATATTACCGAAGGTTCCCGATATAGTGGCGTTTATGAAGGAATTGAAGATATATTGAATAATTTTTTTGTGCCACTTTTTAATGATACTGATGAATTCGTTGCAGATGGCTCTGAATATTTCGAGTCAGGTGATCATGTCATTGTATTGGGTAATTATTTGGGGCGGGTAAAGAAAGGTAAACGATTTATTTCTCGTTTCGTTCATATATGGACAGTGCGGGATGGGCGGTTAATTAAATTACAGCAGGTTGCTGATACTCTCCAGATTGAACGTGCCCATACAGATCGTATCTAACCCGGTACATCAAGCTCGTCACATTAGCTAAACCAAATGATGATATGTGGTGATAGAGCGGAAAGAGTAGGAATGTTAATCAGACAGATTGACATTCTGAATTTCACTATTTATTATGTGACGAAATTAGTTACATATCATATAACTTTTTTCTCATTTTTTGCTATTCTCAATGACATCCTTAAGATAGACAGGATCCTCCAGTGCCGACATCTACCCGTTTTGCCGTGGCTATTCATATTCTCACTGATATTGCACTTCATCATGGTCAAGCTGTGCGCTCCGAAGATATCGCAAAAAGTGTGAATACTAACCCAACTGTTGTTCGCCGGCTTTTGGGCGCTCTTACAGAAGCTGGGTTGACCTATTCGCAAATGGGTCAGGGAGGGGGAGCGTTACTGGCCCGTCCACCGGAGCAAATCTCATTACTGGATATTTATCGTACAGTTGAAGATCCATTATATTTCACGTTGCACCGCTCCAAACCCAATCCCAAATGTTATATCGGGCACAATATCACTCCGGTTTTAGAAGATGAGTTCTCGCGTATTACCTGTGTGTTGGAAGCGACCCTAGCTGAAACGACAATTGCTGACATCGTAAATCGGGTTGAAGACTGTGCGGGTTTTCCTTTTAAGCCACATGATCTAAGGTGTCAGCAGACTGAATAATTAGCGCTTGTATAGGCTCTTGTGGCACTTTACTGGGATTTTCAGCTCCATCAAGCACTTTGTCTTGGCTCAAATTTATACGAAAACAGGTGATATTGATTATTTTGATATTCTGCCTCATCTTCATCCTGTTTATTGAGCAGTTCTACCAGCCATTTTCCTGTGTCTTTTCCTATTCTGGGGTAATCAATGCGGATTGATGTCAGTGTTGGTTGTGTGTGATCACAGTTATCCGATCCTTCCAGGCAGGCAACGGCCAAATCAGCCGGTATTTTAAGCAGACGACGCTGGCATTCAAACATGACTCCCAGAGCAATCACTTCATGGCTGCAAATCACGCCTTCCAATTCAGGTTGACGTAATAACATTTCGGCGATTGCCTGACAACCAAATTGCATACTGGCGGCATTTGGCGTAGTGATATTTTGGTCTGCGTTCTGATAATGATGTAGCATGGCTTTATTCCAGCCATTAATTTGCTGATTTTGCAAACGATTATCCATTTGTGCGCCAATATAGCCAATATGCTTTCGGCCTTTATTCAGCATATGCTCAGTCAGGGTATAAGCCGCTGCGGAGAAATCCGTTTCTATATTGATCGTTGTCTGTTGTTGATGAGATCCCGCGACATTGATAATCGGGATATTGATATGCGAAATATTGTCATAGGTTTTATCTGCCAGTTGAGAACCGAAGATAACCAATGCGGCTGCGTTGCTTTGCAGCAATGTCATGATAATTTCGGCTTCCTTATTGCGGTTGTATTCATGACATCCGAGTAAAACTTGGAAAGCGTGTTTATTCAGCACCTGTTGTAGGGACTGTATAAATGTGGCGCTGGCTCTATCTGTCAGAGACGGAACAAGAACCGCGATAATATTGCTTTGACCAGAGGCAAGTACACCGGCAGCGCCATTTGGGATATATCCCAATTTCTGTATGGCCTGCTCAATTTTTTCTCGTAATTTATCCGATACCATTTCTGGTGTTCTCAATGCGCGAGAGACCGTCATTGAACCGACACCGGCATACTTAGCAACATCTTGTAATGTTACTCGCCCTGTATTACGGCGTTTTCGTGTCTTTTCCATCAATATTTTTCTGTTTTTTTGATTAACGGCTATGAATTTGACGGTGGGATTCTACCTTATCTCAGGCAAGTCGTGGGAAAAAACCATGATGTGTTTTTCGTATTTTGGTAAATTGATCAGATAACAATGATAGCGCTATCACAATAATGAATTACGATGATAGATAGCGCTACCATTTGTGACTAATATCTCTGGATAGAGAACAGGGGTATAGAAGACGGAACACAATTTCAACCAGGAGAAGCTGATGCTAAAAACTTTACTCACAAGTGATGTTATCCAAGTGATCCCTGACGCTAAAGATTGGCGCGAAGCTATTGCTATCGCTTGCCAGCCGCTGGTGGAAAACCATTCAATTTCACTCCGTTATATTGATGCTATTTACTGCTCTCATGAGGCCATTGGGCCCTATTACGTTGTCGGACCGGGAATTGCTATGCCACATGCCAGGCCTGAGGAGGGGGTCAATAAATTGTCTTTATCATTAACCGTTATTAGCAACGGTGTTGAATTTGGTTCTGAAGAAAATGATCCGGTCAAGCTATTGATTGTCTTAGCCGCGACTGACAGCAATAGCCATATCGACGTGATTTCTCAACTTGCTGCGCTGTTTGATAATCAACAAGATACGGCGCTGCTGGTAGGCGCTAAAAGTAAAGAAGAGATTCTTGCCGTTATTAACAAATATTAATTTGTATTTTTTTGCTATGGGAAAACCGTATGAAAATCACAGTCGTTTGTGGAAATGGGTTAGGTACCAGCCTGATGATGGAAATGAGCATTAAAAATATCCTGAAAGAGATGGGGATCGATGCCAGTGTTGATCATGTTGATCTGGGCTCAGCAAAAGCAACTCAAAGCGATATTTTTGTTGGTACTAAAGATATTGCAGAACAACTGGTTGCTCAGGCAGTCGATGGCAAAATTGTTGCGCTGGACAATATGGTAGATAAAGCTGCGATGGAAGCGCGTTTGTCTGTAGCGTTAGCTGAACTTGGAGCGTTGTAACCGGAGGCTGTCATGGAATTCTTCCATTTTCTGATGAGTGATGTACTGTCAGAGCCTGCGATTTTAGTGGGATTTATTGCGCTTATTGGTTTGGTCGCGCAAAAAAAGCCGGTGACTGAATGTATCAAAGGCACCATAAAAACCATTATGGGTTTTGTGATTTTGGGGGCTGGGGCCGGATTAATCGTCTCTTCATTGGGGGACTTTGCTGCAATTTTCCAACATGCTTTTGGTATTCAAGGGGTAGTACCAAACAACGAAGCGATTGTTTCCATTGCGCAGAAAAGTTTTGGTAAAGAAATGGCAATGATTATGTTCTTTGCTATGGTGATCAATATCTTGATTGCCCGTTTTACGCCGTGGAAATTTATCTTCCTGACAGGGCATCATACGTTGTTTATGTCCATGATGGTCGCGGTCATTCTGGCAACTGCGGGGATCAACGGAACTATGCTGGTGGTTATTGGTTCGGTGGTTGTTGGGGTTGCTATGGTTTTCTTCCCGGCGATCGCCCATCCGTATATGAAGAAAGTGACTGGTTCTGACGACGTTGCCATTGGGCATTTTTCTACGCTCTCCTATGTTTTGTCCGGTTTTATTGGCAGCAAACTGGGCAACAAAGAGCACTCAACGGAAGAGATGAATGTACCGAAAAGTTTGCTGTTCCTGCGTGATACACCGGTTGCCATCTCTTTCACGATGGCAATTATTTTCATGATCACGTGCTTGTTTGCCGGCAGTGATTTTGTGAGAGGAGTCAGTGGTGGAAAAAATGGGTTTATGTTCTCGCTAATGCAATCCATTACCTTTGCCGCAGGTGTATATATCATACTGCAAGGTGTGAGAATGGTGATTGCAGAAATTGTCCCCGCGTTTAAAGGCATTTCTGACAAATTAGTTCCGAATGCTAAACCCGCGTTGGATTGTCCGGTTGTATTCCCTTACGCGCCTAATGCGGTATTAGTCGGTTTCCTGAGCAGTTTTATTGCCGGTGTCATCGGTATGTTTATATTGTATGCATTGAGCATGACGGTAATAATTCCCGGTGTTGTGCCACATTTCTTTGTTGGCGCGGCGGCTGGGGTTTTCGGTAATGCGACAGGTGGCCGCAGAGGCGCTATTCTCGGTGCTTTTGCTCAGGGCTTGCTGATAACTTTTCTGCCTGTATTCCTGTTACCCGTTCTGGGGGATATCGGTATTGCCAATACGACATTCAGTGACGCTGACTTTGGTGCATTGGGCGTTCTGCTGGGCATTATTGTTCGTTGATTGGAATATCTGGAGTTTAGGGTTGAAACAGGGTTATAGATGCCCTGTCTCGATCTCTGTTATCAAAATATTAATGTAAACCATTCGACCATAATAAGCTTCAATCAATGCTCATGCTGATCTCGTGGTTTCTTAATTTTCTAAAAGCCTTTAACCAAAGAAACGAGGGAATAAACATTCAGAAAAATGATGATTTAGCCTCGTATTAAGTCCTTTATTTTGATTTATCAAATTGTTTTCCATATATCAGATTAGGGGGGGATTCAAACCAAATGTAGATTAATTAAACAAGTCAAAGAAAAATACATAATAATGAAATTGTGATTATTTATAGCAAAATATGGCCTATAGATTGAAGGTATTTAGGGGGGATATAAAGGTCATAACTATTCTCTTTGCAAAGTGTTCTTAATTCAATTGCTGAGTTAACTAATAGTTTCTGGTAGATATTTTCGAAATGTTTTTCCACAGTGCGATATGAAATTTGCATTTCGTCAGCAATATATCTATTGCTGACGCCACGGCAGAATAAAAAAATTATTACCCATTCTTTCTCTTTCAAGATAGCATTTGGTGGCTGAAATCTAATCGATATAGGAATATCATTCTCCATATAATGAGACACGGCAAAGTTATGTATTTCTCTGGCGTGAGAAATGACACCAATACATTGATTATTTTCATCCATTAATGGGTATTTATTACAAAAATAGGATATAAATCGTTCGTTTTTGTTTGGAGAATAAGTGGTAAGAGATGATATTCGCTGCATATATTGTAAGACCTTACGATCATGTTCCTCAAAAAGGTGAGTAAATTTATTAACTGGTGTTAGTAATTTCTTATCGGTATATCCGATAACATTAAAGTTTTCAGGTAAATTATTGACTTTAATAAACATTGCATTTGCATAAATAAAGCGGAATTCCTTATCTTTTACAAACCACGGTTCTGAGCTTTTATCCCACATATTAGTTAAATAAGATTTCATAATTGTGCTACACCCATTTTTTGTCTTCCTGGCTTTTGCTGTGATGAAAACGATGCCAAAAAGGCATCAACATAATTCAGTAACTGCCACATAAATTGACAACAATGATTTCGCGTTATTGTCTCATGGAGCGATTGCCATAACCGTTCTATTTTATTTAGCCACGGTGAATAGACCGGTAAAAACAACAGGGTAAATTTTGGATGTCGTGCCAGCCAGTCCTTTACCTTCTGACTTTTATGAATACAGTAGTTATCTAAGATTAATGTGAGGGTTTCCGCATGGGGATATTGATGATTCAGTTCATCTAACATTTTGATAAATAAATCAGAATTCTTTTTTACTCCTTTAACATAGGTGATTTGCTCTGTTTGGGCATTAAGGCAGCCCGCAAGGTAATGTTTTTCGTTTTTTCCCGGGGTGATAACCCGTTTTTGTTGTCCTTTGAAGCACCAGTCCGCGCCGATTTTCGGGTTTAAATCAATATCCACCTCATCTTCATAAAAAACGGGATGTTTTTCTGAAATGTTCGCTTTGGCTTCCGCGATCTTTGCCATTTTCTCATCGTATTCGGGATCAGGTTGTTTCACTGTGGGTGCCGCTCTACGCCAGACAATCCCCACCTGAGCAAAGTAACGATAAAGGACATTTTGCGTCAGAGAGAGGTTGAGTAATTCATTGAGGGTATGAGTCATGAGTTCAAGGCTCCAGCGAGAGCGGAGATAGCCTAACTTTTGGGGGGATTGCTGTAATAAGAAAAGTAAGAGGTTATAGAGCGGGGAGAGATCCCAGACAACAGGTCGGCCAACGGGTAAACTTTCGAGTCCTTCCAGCCCATATAATGTAAACCACTGAACCCAACGATTGACGGAAGAGCGTGCGGCATGAAGGGTCTTGGCGACATAAGTCACTGTCAATCCTTCATTGAGCATCAATAACGCCGTTAATCGACGGGAATAGTTCTTATCACGGGTTTTATGGATAAGTTTTCTCATTTTCTGGCATTCATCTTGAGGTATAGGTGCTATGATAGGCATCACTCAGTCCGTGTTGGGGTTTGGGATTTTTCGCAATTGATCAGATCGCAAAAATCGGACTGAGTTCCCTCCAAGTGATCTATTATTTTGAAAAGTTATTTAATAGCCTGAGTTTTGTTTAAAAATAGCAACGGACAAAGAAAGAGAGAATCTGTTTTCACAGACTCAGAGCGAGCCTAGGCACATAGGGCAGGGGCAGGTGAGAATGTAAATATCGCAGTCGGTCAGGTGCTCGGTCCCGAGCTTCTTGCACGCTTCCCGTACGGCCAGGATTTCCGCGTGTGCGGTCGGATCTCGGGTCTGTGCTACCAGGTTCGGGCTTTCAGCGAAAAGCATGGTGAGGACATTCTAAACGATGTTTGTTACGTCTACCGAGTATCAAGCTTCAATTATTCAAATGTCAATCAAGCGGACAAACTGTAGCACTATTATGAAAGGTTATTTAACTGAGGAGTAATAAAAGGGACTTTTTTACATCCTGATTGACTCATATTTGACCTTTATAACATTATTACCTTATAAAAATTTGAATAAATAGACGACATTTATAAGTAAGACAATAAAAACCTTTTTGGTGCATAGAGATCAAAACTATTTAGCCGGCAATATTCCTCCAGTTGTGAATCTGAACTAACTTTAAATTTATTATAAATCTTTCTTATGTATTCATCTATGGTTTTATCAGCAATATTAAGTAATTGGCTGATTTTCTTCTTGCTGTATTTTTGCAGAAAAAGGAAGACTACCTCCCATTCTCGCTCAGTAAGGAGGCAAGTCGGTGATTGAAACATAATAGAAGCGGGTAGTTTGCTATGGAATAGCCGAGTGAGTGAGTTATCCTGAGTTTTCCAGGCATGGAAAAGGATACCGATACATTTATTTTCATCATCATAGAATGGAAATTTTTCTTGTAAATAAGATGATGAAATTTTATCTCGTCCAAATACATGTGTTTCTAATGATAAAACACTCTCTTCATTTGTTATTACTTTCGAGTCATGTTTGATAAAATATTCAGAAAATTCACTGCCTTTCCAGGGAATGTCACTATCATATTTACCTTCATAATCATAAGTAGTATCTATATTTTGAAGTTTAATTAATGCATCATTACCATAGAGAAAACAGGAAAATTTATCTTTTATTCCCCACGGTTCGTTGCTGGTTTCCAAGGTGTTTATTATTTGTGACGAAATAGTCGAATTTTTTCTAGTCATATTTATTTTTATATAATATTCTAAAAATCATTAGGTGGTGTGAATTCCAGTGCTACCGGAGAGGTTTTTTCACAAGAATAAGAAATAGGAAAATTTTGCGTTTTGTACATATGAAAAGTGATACCGATACAACGACCATGATCATCGCAAAGCGGATATTTGTCACAAATATAGGTTTGCTTAGTTTTATTTTCGCCAAATAGATGAGTCTCCATTGAAGTCACTCTTTGCATAGTTTGAATAACTTTTTGATCTTGACGGTAATATTCTTCTTCATATTCTGCAATAGGCGAGGATAATTCATCTGTTGCAAGCCCGGTAATATCAAAATTTTCAGGCAAGGTGAGTCGTTGGTAAAAGGCAGGATTGGCATAGATAAATTTTGACTGGCAATCTTTAGCCCCCCAAGGCTCATTACTCCTATCCCACATATAAATTAATTGCGGAGTGATATTATTTGGCTTGTTTCTTATATTTGACATAGCAACTCCTTAATTATCATTTAAGTAATTATCTGAAGAGTTTTTATTGATTCTACTTAAAATAACCTGATTATATAACATATTGCAACAGTTAGTTCGTCAAAAAATAATATTTTTTATTTTTACCTGTATGTGTTAATTAAATAATTTATTATTTAATGTATAAATATCTCTATATGGTTAATATAGACATTGATATTGTTTTCTATTGAAATTATTTAAATATTTTTATGTATTTTTAATCTAAAACTTAGCATCCTTTGTCTGTATTCCTATTTTTCTTGTTTATCGAGTGTGGTTTTAAGGAAAAAACGAATGTCAGGTTGCGCAATTACTGAGATGGCGGATCGGAAGATCAATTGTTTGGTTTGCTGAAATCAACACTGGGCCGTATGAAGATTTAACGGGGTTCTGCAACCCATTAATAATTCTTTTCATTAACCTATTCCTTGTCATGGATATTATTTGAGACAGATTAAATATAGCAGAACGGGAAGATAAAATGACATCTATCTTATTGTTTTAAATAATAAATAAGTGGAAAAATAACATGTCATCTTAACCGTGTGAGTATACTCGCAGATCATATTTTTGCGCAAATAATTAGCTGAAAAGGGTAATAATGAGTCATAATGTCTGGGTGTTGAAAGCTCCCACTTAGCAGTGAAGGGCATTATTATGGTGACATGGGTAAAATTGGACGACGATTTGAAAAATCGAACTTCGTATCTGGGCGGTGTACTGCATCGTTTTGTACAAAGAAACATGTGTTAGTGTGACCAGCCAGTCATTTTGTTGCCCGCAGGATTTCTCCGGTAGAAAAATAGAGAGATGGAACGTTATCGACAGCTGACAAGTATTACCACATCAACATCCTTCCTTGTGATTTGAATTAAAAATCAATCTGGCTGACAGGTCCTTTTGTTAAAATGGTTGTTGAGCCTATCACAGTGATTTTTGTTGATATTTTAAGCCAGAATGACTCATTTGATGAGGGACGGTTAATTGAATCACTATTTTTCTTTTTATTGTGTGATGATAAGAATAGGGGGAGGGTTACGGAGAGCAGACATTGAAAACCTATCTATTACACCGCTTGAACATGGATCAGGCACAGCAAAAGCAATTTCGTTCAGTCATCTGCCGCCATCCTGGTGCAGATTTAGTTACTATGGGGGATTTAGGGTTGGTTCCGGGTCTTAATCAGTTACAGATAACGCAGTGTGTTCAATGCGTTAAGGCAAAGAATATTTGGGATAGACCATAATGGGTCAACGAAAACATCTGACGCAACACGAAGTGGAAAGTATGCTGGAAGTGGCAAAAGAGAGCTCTAATCCGGAGCGCGACTATTGTCTGGTATATATGAGTTTTGTTCATGGCTTACGTGTTAGTGAAGCTAGGTATCTACGGTTATCCGATCTGGATTTGGAAGATGGAAGTTTGTACATCCGTCGTTTGAAAAGTGGATTTTGTACAAATCATCCTCTCTTAGGCTATGAAATTCGGGCGATCAAGGCGTGGCTTAAAGTACGTAAAACTTTTCAGGGTGCAGATAGCGATTGGTTATTTTTGTCACGTTACGGGAACCCGTTGACCCGCCAGCGTATTTATCAAATCATTAGCCAGTTAGGGCAACGGGCTAATATTTCTATAGGTTCGCACCCGCATATGTTGCGGCATGCCTGCGGTTTTGCTCTTGCAGACAGGGGGGTGGATACCCGGCTGATACAAGATTATCTTGGACACAGTAATATTCGCCACACAGTGCGGTATACCGCCAGTAATGCAGAGCGCTTTCACGGCGTTTGGAGTATAAAAAGAAACCGGCATCGGGAATTACATTTCGATTATGTCCCAAGGGCTTCTGCCTGTTCAGTTGAATAAGTGGCTCTGATGTATGCGCCTGTTAAGGCGCATACATAAAAACAAGGTTAATTAATATTACCGACAATACTGGCGAATATTTTTTCATGTTTATCATGGTCAGTTTTCCTGATGAGATGACTTTATATATTGGTAATCAGTGGTCGGATATTGCTCATTGAACGTCTGCAAATAATCCGCACAGGTCAGGTTACTGATGTCATCGCCGTTTTCTAAATGTGTTTTCAGCCAATGAATAATCTGTTCCTGTAATTGCCCTTGTGGCTTATCCAGCTTTATTGCCAGCTTACCGTGGTTTTCCCATAAATTATCACCAATCACAGATGCCATCCCTTGCAGGGCGTAATCGGAATGATGCCAGGCATGCAGTAAATGACTACCCAGAACGAAGGGCTGTTCACTGCCACTGTGACCACAATTTTCAGGACGGGAGTAGATGACCGATGACTGACAGATAACCGGACCTGGGTCGAACCAGCCAGGGGCTTTGCGCCAGCAGGTGATCCATTGGTGTACCGCTGTATAGTGGAAAAGCCTGTTCTACCCAGTTATTTTTGTAAAAGTGACCGACGGGGTTAGGTTCTGCTAGTGAATTGAGCATAAAGAAAACAGGCGGCTTATCAGGCGTGCTCAGCCATTGTTGCCAGTTTATGGAAGTATTCATTCATCCTCCTGATTATTGATAGTTAAATTAACATCCCTCTGGGCTTGTAAGGCACAAATCGGTTTGACTGGAGATTTCACCTCTGGCAGCGGTTCTACCCCTTCTGGCAGTTGCAGGGACAAGCCACGTCCGGTACCGGCAACGCCTTGTCCGACTAATAAATTTGGGGAAGTCAGAATACCGCCGGGAGTTAACCGGATAAAATGGCCGCCGATTTTCAAGGTGATTTCTGACGCCGCTTCCAGCACGATTTTACCGCCACTTTTCAGGTGCGTTTCCTGACCGCTTTCAGTGACCAGTGCCTCCCCGGTCTGTAAATACTGACTGACGGTGATACGGTGCGATACATCCCCATCGGTACTGTATTTACCGGAGCCGGCGATTTTCCGGTGGTCATCGGCACTGATTTCACTGTACCGGTTATTATCGATCCGCTGTTTATGGTCGTGTTTAATATGCCAGTAAGCATCATGCTGAATATGGGCGGTCAGATCTTTCTGCCCGTGCAGGTAAATCTCTTCCTGATCTTTGGCATCTTCAAACCGCAATTCATTAAAACCGTCACCTTTGTGGGTCCGGGTTTTAAACGTGGTGCGGGTTTTTTCGGCGGGTAAATCCAGTGGTGGCCGATTTAAGCCGTTGTAAGTGCAGCCGGTGACAATCGGCCGATCAATATCGCCGTTCAGATAGGAGACAATCACCTCCTGACCGATACGGGGAACCGCCATAAAACCGTAACCGCTGCCATTCCAGCCTTGCGCAAACCGTACCCAACAAGACGCGTTTTCATCGGCCTTATCATAGCGATCCCAGTGAAAATGGACGCGAATACAACCGTCTTTGTTGACATAAATCTCTTCCCCTTTCGGGCCCACCACAGTAGCGACTTCATCACCATCCGCCAATGGCTTATAACGATAGAGCGCTCGCCAGTCCTTATAGCCGGAAATAAAACTGAATTCGTTATGCAGATAAGTTCCTGATCCGCCACTGGTTTCTTGCAGGGCCTGCGGACATTTGCCGTAATGATGAATGGTCACGATTTGCCAGCGGGTGTTCATGGCATCAATCGGATGCTCGTTGAGGTCAAAGATTTTACCGGGCATCAGCTTAAAACAGTTGCTTTGCCCACTGCCCGCCTGACGTTTATTCTGAACGGCCTGCTGACGGCGCTGGACAAACGGTTTCGCCTCCGCGTCTTTCTGAAAACGGCCGTAGCTTTCAAAGATTGAAAACAGGGTTTCTTGCCCCTCAACACGCGGATCGACATTGGCCCGGTGTGTCAGGAAATAAGAGGGGTTTTGCGGATTTCGGTCCTTATAGATCACCCGTTGCGGGGTCATGGAGACACCCAGACGCACCTGATTAACCACATTCATTTCAGTGGCGACTTGTACCTGCGGATTGTAAACCAGCGGTAAATTGGCCGTCATGCCTAAATGGCTGTCACTGAAAAACAGTTTGTCGTCTTCAAACCAGAAATTCAGCCCTTCCTCGGCGACTAACCGGGCAAAAAAGTCATAATCGGACTCACGCTTTTGCGTCACATACTCGCGCGTGTAATGAAACTCATCCAACTGGGAATCGGCCAGAATATGGTGTTTTTTCAGCAAGCTTTTAAGAATTTCCGGTACGCTTTGCCGATGATAAATCCGGCTGTCCTGATTCAGGTTCATCCGCCAGAGCGCAGGCCGGACGGTGAGATAATAAATCGTGCGGTGAGTATGGGTATCACCCAATACAGCCTGTGCGATAATGCCGCTGACCTGACGTTGTTCAACGTCGTTGAAAACCACCTGGAATTTTACCGATTGTAATAGCAGCGACTCCAGATCAATATCGGCCCGTTTACTGACCAGAGTTAAAGAGAGGGTAAACAGTTCAGATAATTCCTCCTGTAAAGAGAACTCCGCTACCGCAAAAGTTTTTTCCGGCAAATCGGTAACCTGACAGAGAAAATGTAATCCATCGTTCATAGGGACTCCTTATTTCTGGTGTTAGTTGTTTAGGTAGATCAGTAATATGGCTTTGGTGATGTTATTTTATTTTCCAGTAATCAATGGAATCTCTGTTTAAATCAACTCTGCCATCAGGATATTCAACTCGATTGGGTCCTTTGTTACGACCGGGAATAATGATTTTCGGCATTTTGGTTTCATCCAATTTAGGCTTAAAGGTAATTTTCCATTCTGCTCCTGGAGTTAATTTCAGCCGAAAAGGAAACAAATGTACCATTCCCTGTAAGGAAATTCTTTTTGGCCGCCCTTCAACTAGTTTCAACACAGGGTAAATAACCGGGCTAAAGTCTATCGTATTCAATGCACGAGTCTCAGAGGCTTCAGGATAATATGTTCGCGCTGCATCGTTGATAAAGGCGGTTAGACCCGTTCCTCCATAGGGTATAGCATCTTTCACCAGGTGGCTAACATCGGTATAATCCACGGACACAAATGCCAGATTGATTTTCCATTTGCACCACCCTCCACCATTGAAAGGTAATTTCGCCTGAAAATAACCGGTTTGTGGATCGGCTTTTACATCCAGGTGCAATACATTATAGGTCGGTACCTGATAAGGCGACATATCGGCATGCAACTGATATTCAAGGCAATCTTTTGAGATATATTCTGCTGACACATACGGCTCGGTATATTTCGGCACAACACCTTCCACGGTTATCCACGGCTCCTTTTCAGCAGATGAAAAGGGAAAAAGCCAGTTAAAAAAGGCATCGCCCATCGACCAGTAAATAAAAGACAGCAATAACAATAATAACGAGACCTTTAATATTTTCATACTGGGAGTTCCTTACTATCGCAATAATGCTGTAAAGCCAGTTTTCCCTTCTCTGTTTGCTGACTAACGGCCAATGATGTTATTAACTGTTTGTCCATTTCCAGAAAACAGAGATTACGGTAGTAAATAGCCTCTGGGATCAGTCTCTTATAAGCATCCATTTTCTCCTTAAATTGACGCTGACTGTCCTGATAAACTGTCATTTTATCCGGTTCGCATAGCTCTTTAAGACGTGCATTAATATAACCGGCATATTCAGATGAGAAGTGATTAAGAATACTTAATTTGTCTTTTAACTCAGGATTTTTATTTTCAGCAAACAGTTTATCCTTTTCTTGCGGGGTGAGCTGGTTAAACAGGGCGTTTTGCTGTTCACCTGCCTGCTCGAAAGAGTGTTCTGTTTCTTTATCCAGCTCAGGAATTAAATACAGTTTTGTCGTATTACTTAATATGTCCTCTGCACTTAATCTGGTTATCAATGATGCATTACTGGCAACAATCAGCCATTCCGGGCAGGCACTGGCTTTTAAAAAATGAACCACTTTGCCATGATGCAGATAAATTTCTTTACTGGCTGTCGCTTGTTTAATGGCTTTAACAATGGGTGACGGTGACACGAGTTTCACAATTTCCCAGTCATACCCCGCCGGTGTCCAGTAATTAAAAAATCCATTATCCATATCTTTCTCAAATGGCACAGAAGGAACCGGGTCATCTTCATTCACATGACGATAATGGATAATGGAAGATAATTCCTGTACCGCGCTGCGGGTTAGTGTTCGTGGCATCCCGTAGCTATAAAGACAGGGATTGTGTTTTTTCAATTGTGCACTGTGCAGTAATGCCAGTGCCCCTCCCAAGCTGTGACCACAGATAAATAGCTTTTTTCCTTTAGCGGAATCCAGAATATCACTGAATACTATTATATTTTTATCACCGGGGACTTTTAGCTTCCCAACCAAACTGAAAGCCTCCCAAAACCCTTTGTGCACTTTACCGCTGTGAATAAACCCGCTGCACAGGGCTTTCTCATCGTCGCAGCTCAAACTTAACGGCTGAAAGGTGATATCGGTCAGGTAATTCTCCAGACTAATGGTACCCCGCCAGCTGACAAGAACATCACTGTTGCTAGCTATGTAAAACAATCGGGTATCACCCTGTTTATCTGCCGTTTTTGAATCAATAAACTCTACCCGGGAATAACGTTCACTGAACGGCACATCGTAAACCACAGGTGTTGCCGATAATTCCTCAACTTTATAGGGTAACGTTGAAACATCCACCATCTGCCGATTAAAAAAGTGAGTCACAGAGCCTTCAGTATCAACATCCCCACCGGCATAAGCCAACACACTCATCAAACACTGGTTATACGCATTAACAAGGGAATACTCCTTTTGATGATGTAGCTGCAAAACCCAGGCCCGAAACGGACAGATTTCCAAGACATACCGTTGGTTTAATGGATGAACCGTGTAGCCACTTGGCTCTGGGTCTGGGAAATGATAGGGCGGTGGAATTTTTTTAGGGTCATTCCAATCCTCAATCACCGGTAACCCATCACTAATCTGCCCGATAGTCACATAGTGATATTGGTAGCCTTCCGCCTCTGCTTTGGGCTTCACCACTGATGCCGCTTCACCGCGTATTTCCCGCAACGGGCGCTGTTCCATCTCATCGGCCAACGATTGGGCATGGATAGACACTATCACGGGATGAGCTGACAGGTTTTCTTCCCTGAGTACCCCGAAACCATCTGTCGTCCCCTTGCGCACATGATCCGGTAATCCCCAGCTTACCAAGCCATAAGGCACATTGATGAGCGGTTTTCCCTGTTCATCCACCAACTGAAATTCCACCCAGTGTTTCAAACGCCTGCAATCAAGAGTTTCACGCAGATCTAATCTACTCATCAGTGTTGTTTCCTCTGCTTATTATTAAATATAGGCACGCAGCCCGAACATCGGCCGTTGAAAATCCCACAAGACTTTGCCTGCCTGACCATCAATCACTTTCATTATCAAAAAAGCGCCCATACTAATGAAAACCGTCATCAGGCGTGTCACCACCAGGCAGAACTGATACATCTCCCCCTGATTGGCAAAACAAGCCGGGTTCAGCGTCAGGATAAGCTGGTGACCCCGTATAGGAACCCCTTTGTCGAGGCGATCTATCGGAATGTTATCCAGCCGGACGATACCGTTAATATGTTCCTGAATGCGCCGGCTTAATGACCGATCAGGAGAAAAATCAAATATCTTCAGAAGCGCTTTTAACGACTGCGTTTGAAACATTATCCAGGGCGAGCCGGAGAAGCAGGAAAACAACGGCCAGGCTGATCTGTCTTCCTCCTCCATTGGTGGATAACAGGCGGAAACCGGGGTGATATTACTGACTGTCAGCCCGGAGGCGTCTTCTCCTACCAGATTGATATCGCCGATGCCCAGTTCAGCTGCCTGTGACTGATAGCCGGTAAACTGACAAAAAATGGACTGCGACGGCAGGTTATTCGCTGTTTTACCATGGCAGTCAAAGAAACGCAGCTGTTGTCGGATTTGCTGCAAAATATCGCCTTCCGTATTCAACTGATAAAAATAAAGATACTCGGCATCCGGCATAAAATGGGCGGACAGGGTAATTTTTTTAATGGGCAGATAGCGGTAGGGTTGCCCGCGTTCCAGCTTCGGCTCAGTCGATGCGTAAACGTTATCGAGACTGAACAGATGTTGTGTCGGTTTTAATGGGATTTCATAACGGCTGATGCCGTTGTTTATCGGGATGGCGGCGCTAGTCATCTGCTCCAGTTGTCTGACCGGCACGCAATCCAACAAAAAGGTTTGGGCAATATCAGTCAGTTCCAGATTGCCTTTAAACCGCAAAATCAGCGCGAATGTCCGGTCATCATTCAACCTCACCAACGGACGTTCATTCTTGATATTAATCGTCACAAAATCATGCACATGAGGCATATAGTAATATTCCATCATCAGTTGCAGAATGGAAAACGGCAGGGTTTTCTTGGCCGGAAGAATGTCAACCCGCCGCTCTGTCCCCCACAAGGCCGGCACCGGGTAACCGCCATCAAGCGTGATAGTTTTATCCTGCGTCCGTAACTGGATATCACAGAGATGAACATCAAGCCACAAAGCTAATTTCGCCGCCTGTAAACGATCACTGCCGAGAAAAAAATGCAGCGGCTGGCTTCGCCATTCCAGGGCATTATCCGAACAGCGCAGGGTTAACGTTATTTCACTGTACTCGGCGGTAGCGCTCAATTGCCGATCAATAACCGTCAGCGGTTCGATACGCAGAGGACAACAGGTTTCAAAACGTATTTCCTGTTCGCCTTCGCCGGCAAAAACCGTTGTACCGGCGGGCAATGTCGTCCCGACCAGGTGGTCTTTTCCCGTTGGTGAAAATTGAACGATACTGGTTGGCGGTAACGGGCGTATTGCTTGCGGCCAGATACGATCCAGTATTTCCAGCGTGATTTCAGGAAAATCATCCTCAATTTTGTGGCGAAGACGGGAAGAGAGCAGTGCGTAGCCCAGTATCAACCGCTCAATGTCCGGATCTCTCGCCCCTTCAGATAAAAGATGGGCTAGGTGAGGGTTTTCCTTTGCGGCTTCCTGCGCCAATTGTCGCATATAGTTGAGCTCTTGCAGGAGCAGTGATTCTCTTTTATTCATTACATCTGTCCTATGAGATTTTTACCTGAAAAAGTGACTGTGACGCGATCAACGTGGCGCCACGCGAGGTTTTCATGCCCTCCAGCGCGGCCTCTGTTTATGGGTCCCAATTGCAGCCGAAGTGTCTTCCGCAATGGTTTGATCCCCGTCAGGAATTGAAATAATTGACCTCACCACCCTAAAAATAAGGTAGTAAAAATCCTATTACCACAGACAGAAAGCACAGCTCAATGCAGTGAGTAATAACAAATTGAACAACAGGAAGACAGCAATGTATTCCAATCGATTAATCCCTTTGAATAAAGGGAACAGAGGTTAAAATTCCTTTCATATTGTTCATATGATGGAACTTAAAGTAATAATTATTGAACTTTCATCAGATAGCAAGTGTTTTTCATAAATTTACAAAACTATAAATTTGTAAGAAATGGTAACAAACTGTAAGAAAATACGACGGATTCAGTATACACTCGATTATCTTCAATCTAATAAACTATAAGACAGATAGTAACATATTACTTTTTCAGAAAAAGAATCTACGATGAGGCTGTAATTTAAATCCCGTCTAATTATCATTGCGACAGAATAATACATTGATTTTTAATAAAAAAGTATATTTACCCCAATTTGTTATTATAACTAATAACGCTATCTGTTTACGTGTTTCACTAATAACTCATTCTTCATTAAATACCGGGGGTAAGGTCATGGATGAAGGGAGAAGCCAAAATAAATGCCAATGAATTCTCATCCCCGTGGACACGAGGAACAGTATTTGAAGTCAATCAAATTATCACTTCATTTATGGTTCATCTCCGTTGATTCGGAGAATATGTCATCCATTGTTCATATGGATTTTTTCCATTTACACCAACCCTTTCCAGCAGATGAAAAGGGGAGAAGCCAGTTAAAAAAGGTATCGCCCATCGACCAGTAAATAGAGGACAGCAATAATAATGACAGCATGACTTTTACTATTTTCATACTGAGAGTTCCTTACTATTGCATTTCATATTTATCATGGTCAGTTTTCCTGATGAGATTACTTTATATATCGGTAACCGACTTCTTGGGTATTGGTTTCAATGTGTCCATTTGGATATTCAACCCACTCCTTTTCTTTAGTCACGGTGATTTTCGGCATTTTGGTTTCATCTAACTTAGGTTTAAAGGTAATTTTCCATTCCTCTCCTGGAACCAACGTTAATCGAAAGGGGCGCATTCTCAATTCACCCTGTAAGAATATTCTGTTCGGACGTTTCTCAACCCTCTTCAAAACAGGGTAAATAATAGGACTGTAATTAATGGTATTCGATGCTGCCGTTTCGCTAAGATTTGTTTGAATTGCATCGTTGATAAAGGCGGTTAGACCTGTTCCTCCACCTCCTTCATATATAACAACATCTTTCATCAGATGACTAACATCGGTACATATACAGGATCTTAAGAATTAAGTCGTTCAAAACACGCATCCAATGTTTTGTTTTTAGACGACTTTCTTTGCGGTGTTTTGAATGCATTCTGGGATAAATAGGCTTTGGCTTTTTCCAGCCAAAAACACGTTTCCGACCATGCCCTTTGGAGGAGATTTTCTATTATGGGTTTTAACCAGATCTCCGTATTTTGGGCCGCTTTAAGCAGTGAAACCGCTGGGAATAATCGCCTTGCCAGCGAGCGTCTGAGCAACAACGCTAATAAGCTCAGCCAGATAAGCCCCGTGACCAACGTTTCTTTTCGTGTCGTAAACCGGTGCCAGTTCGTGTGTGATTTGAGTTCTTTAAACAACAGTTCTATTTGCCAGCGGCAACGATAAATATCCATGATGTCATTGGCTGTAAATTCCTCGACTGATAAGTTAGTCAGCCAGAGACAGAAACGTTTTTCTTCAGCAAACCAACGGCGGATCAGGCGAAACTCATAGCCATTACGCCGACAAATCAGCTCCAACACCTCAGAACGATTCGTTCTGCGTGTCACGGATTTCAGGGGCTTATCGGACAGCTTCGATAAGATTTTTCCCTGACCATTGCGTGCCCTGATTATTTGGGGATTAAGCGATTTACCGCCCCGCACAATAAACGAACCGCCTGAGCGTGAGAGTTGTTCAAAATACTCAAAATCGACATAACCGGCATCCGCTAATAATAATTGGTCATGCAATGTTGCCGGAATAGGCAGGTGAGTCCGCTCAGAGGCGGTATCTGCAGTAACAGCCATTTTCACGGGAGACTGGGTTAATAATGACAAGGTCATGTGACATTCCACTGCCGCTGCGGTTGCCTGAAATCGACAAGGAAAAACATCAGCCAGTGCCGAATGGACTTTAAATGAACTGCCATCCTGTAAAATAACATTTTGAAATTTGGCGAGTTTTTTGGGCAGGACGAGGTGCTTTTCAGCCCATTGTGCCATGGCAAACCTGACCAATATTTTGACAAATTCAACAAAAGCCGCTTTCCGTAGCTGATTATAAAAAGGACGGTAGCTAACGTGTTGTTTTTCATCGGGGCACAGGCCATTAAATTTTTGGTGTAGCTGAGCTATAGACGTCACTTTCCCCGAACTGAGCGCTGTGATAAGACTGAGAATAAGCGTATGAGGCTCGATATTTCTCACGCGCTGAATAAACCCGCAGCGAAGCGCCATTTTTTGCAAAGAAACGTCACTGAAGAATTGCATTAATTGGTGTTTTATAGCGATAATCGTCACAGGCTTCATCCGTGGTTTTGGTATTAGTTTGGCGACGATTATCAGATCATAAATGAAGCCTTTTTTCTATCTAAAATATACAGTTACTGCTTAAGAGCCTGTATATGAACATCGGTATAACTCACCGATACAAAGGCCCGGTCAATTTTCCATTTACACCAGCCTCCGCCATTGAAAGGTAATTTCGCCTGAAAGTGACCCGTTTGCGGATCGGCCTTCACATCCAGACGTAATCCGTGATAGGTCGGCACCTTATAAAGGGACATATCAGCATGCCATTGATATCTTAGGCAATTTTTTGATATATACACAGCAGACACATGCGGTTTTGTGTATTTCGGCGCGACTCCTTCTACCGAGATCCACTGATTCTCTTTCGGGGGAGAAAGTGGCTCATTTGGGTCAGCACAGCCTGATATTAATGTGATTAACAACACTAATAAGCATTGCTTGATATTTATCATGGTAGGTTTTCCTTCATTCCCAAACCCTAAGAAGGTGAAATTACTTTATTTTCCAGTAATCAATGGAATCTCTGTTTAAATCAACTCTGCCATCAGGATATTCAACTCGATTGGGTCCTTTGTTACGACCGGGAATAATGATTTTCGGCATTTTGGTTTCATCCAATTTAGGCTTAAAGGTGATTTTCCATTCTGCTCCTGGAACCAACGTTAATCGAAAGGGGCGCATACCTAATTCACCTCGTGGGAATATTCTTTTCGGGCGCTTCTCAACCATCTTCAAAACAGGGTAAATAACCGGACTGTAATCTATGATATTTAATGCTGCGGTTTCACTAAGATTTGTCTGGACTGCATCGTTGATAAAGGCAGTTAAACCTGTTCCTTCTCCTCCTTTATACATAGTGGCGTCTTTGGCCAGATGACTAACATCCGTATAACCTACCGTCACAAAGGCCCGGTCAATTTTCCATTTACACCAGCCTCCGCCATTGAAAGGTAATTTCGCCTGAAAGTGACCCGTTTGCGGATCGGCCTTCACATCCAGACGTAATCCGTGATAGGTCGGCACTTCATAAAGTGACATATCAGCATGCCACTGAGATTTAAGGCATTTTCTTGATATATATACAGCGGAAACATATGGTTTCATGTACTTCGGTGCGACGCCTTCTACCATGATCCACTGATTATCTTTCGGCGGTGAAAGTGGCGTATACGGGTTAGAGCAGCCTGATATTAATATTACCGACAATATCAGTAAGTATTTTTTTATATTTATCATGGTCAGTTTTCCTCAATTTCTATCGCGTTATCCGTATAGCGTAATAAGGCCAACGGACCTTGTTTATCCTGTTGAGTGCAAATCAATGCTTGCTGCAACTGATGATCCATCTGTAAAAATAATGCATCGCGTTGCCGAATACCTTGAACAATATCGGTCCTTTCATTTAGCGTTTTTTCAAATAATTGTTCCTGATCCCGGAAAAAATGGTATTTCTCCGGTGCAACCAGTTCGGCAAGCCGTGCGCCAATATAACGAGCATATTTCAGTGAACTGTGATCAGGGAAACCCAGCGCATCTTTTAAGGTCGGGTTTTCATTCAATGGAAACCATTTGGCTTTATCAGCCTCACTGATCTGCTGAAAAAATTTTTTCTGAATGTCCCCGGCATCCTTCAGATTATTCTCTGTTTCACGGTTTAATGATGGAACTAAATACAGTTTTGTTTTGGTGGGTAAGGTGGTTCTGAGCCGTACATGGTTACTGGGGTTACGTTCTTCCAGCCATTCAATGACCAGATTGATTTTACAAAAGTGCACTATTTTTCCGTGATGCAGATAAACTTCACCGCTGTCGGTAAAATCCAGTAATTCAATCGGACTGAATAGATAGCCTAGTGGCCCCCAACAACGATAAAGCCAGTTATCCAGATTTTTTTCCGGGGGCACTGCAGGAACCGGATCATCTTCATTAACATGACGGTAATGGGTGATGGCTGATAATTCCCTCACTGCACTGCATGTTAGCACTCTGGGCATCCCGTAGCTGTAAAGACAAGGATCAAATTCTTTCAGTTGTGCACTATGCAGTAATGCCAGTGCCCCTCCCAGACTGTGGCCGCAAACAAACAACCTTCTGCTTGCGGCTAAATCCAGAATATCATCGAATACTGTTTTGATTTTATCTCCGGGGACTGTTAACTTTTCAGCTAAATTGAATGCCTCCCAGAAGCCTTTATGCACTTTGCCACTATGGATAAATCCGCTGCACAGGGCTTTATCATCACAGGCTAACCCCAAAGGCTGATACGTTGCGTCTGTCATGGCATCCGTCATACTGGCCGTGCCCTTCCAGCTAACAACTACATCACATTGGCTGGCCACATAAAACAACTGGGTATTACCTCCTACACCATCAACATTTGCTGAATCAATGAACTCCACTTTAGTATAACGTTCACTAAACGGCACATCGTAAACCACAGGTGTTGCCGATAATTCCTCAACTTTATAGGGCAATGTCGAAACATCCACCATCTGCCGGTTAAAAAAATGTTTCACAGAGCCTACTACATTGACATCCCCACCGGCATAAGCCAACACACTCATCAAACACTGGTTATACGCATTAACAAGGGAATACTCTTTTTGATGATGTAGCTGCAAGACCCAGGCCCGAAATGGGCATATTTCTAATACATACCGTTGATTTAGTGGATGAACCGTGTAGCCACTTGGCTCCGGGTTTGGAAAATGATAGGGGGGTGGAATTTTTTTAGGGTCATTCCAATCCTCAATCATTGGCAACCCATCACTAATCTGCCCGATAGTCACATAGTGATATTGATGGCCTTCCGCCTCTGCTTTGGGCTTCACCATCGACGCCGCTTCACCGCGTATTTCCCGCAACGGGCGCTGTTCCATCTCATCGGCCAACGATTGGGCATGGATAGACACTATCACGGGATGAGCTGACAGGTTTTCTTCCCTGAGTACCCCGAAACCATCTGTCGTCCCCTTGCGCACATGATCCGGTAATCCCCAGCTTACCAAGCCATAAGGCACATTGATGAGCGGTTTTCCCTGTTCATCCACCAACTGAAATTCCACCCAGTGTTTCAAACGCCTGCAATCAAGAGTTTCACGCGGATCTAATCTACTCATCAGTGTTGTTTCCTCTGCTTATTATTAAATATAGGCACGCAGCCCGAACATCGGCCGTTGAAAATCCCACAAGACTTTGCCTGCCTGACCATCAATCACTTTCATCATCAGAAAAGCGCCCATGCTAATGAAAATCGTCATCAGGCGTGTCACCACCAGGCAGAACTGATACATCTCCCCCTGATTGGCAAAACAAGCCGGGTTCAGGGTCAGCTGGTGGCCCCGTACCGGAACGCCCTTGTCGTATGATATTTTTCAGCATAAATATCCCGCCAGGAATTGAAATAATTGATCTTAGCACCCCCCCAAAATAAGGTAGCAAGGATCCTATTACCACAGACAGAAAGCACAGCTCAATGCAGTGAGTAATAATAAATTGAACGACAGGAAGACAGCAATGTATCCCAATCGATTAATCCCTTTAAATAAAGGGAACAGAGGTTGAAATCCCTTTCATACTATTCATATAATGGAACTTAAAGTAATAATTATTAAACTTTCATCAGATAGCAAGAGTTTTTCATAAATTTACAAAACTATAAATTTGTAAGAAAATGTTACAAACTCAGTACGGATTCAATTATCTTTAATCTAATAAACTAGAAAACAGATAGTGACATGCTATTTTCTCAGAAAAATAATCCACGATAGATAAAATAGCCTTAATTCACTTAAATTCCTCTCCATTATCATCGAGACAGAATAATACATTGATTTTTAATCAAAAAAATACATTTACCTCAACCTATTATGATAACTAATAACGTTATCTGTTTAATTTTTTCATTAATGGCCCATTCTTCATTAAATACCGAGGATAATGAAATTATTATCTTGCCCAATCGATTATATTCCGTTGTTGGCCGGCTTCCTGTCAGGTGTAAAAGCGTCTTAATATGTCCTGACAGACGACGGCCGGGTGATGCTAACAATCAAGAAAATAATTCAATTGGTAATAGGTATTGGGTTCATCCCCGTTGATTTGAAGAACAGGTCATCTGTCGTTCATATGGATTCCTTATTTCTGATGTGACTTTATGTATTCTCTTGAAGGTTCTTTGCAATTGAGGGGATATTCTTGGCGGTCATCTGTTTGCTAATTCCTTGAACTGGAAATATTCAAAGAACGATAGCGGGCAAAATGTGCGTAATCTCAAAAAATTACAATCTTATTTAGTGCAACTATTGAATAAAAATCAATCGTATCCCACACTGGTTGAAACGTTTCAGTTTTATCGCTCTTTCCTTCACGGTGGATTTTAACGTTTTTTTCTCAGTATAACTGAGACGATTCTATCTTCAGTGAGAGGGGAAAATTATGTTCCAGTTGGTTCTGCAAAATATCCATACTGGTGCAACTGCAACCAGTAAAGAGGATGCCATCCGTCAGGTGGCGGCCATGCTAGCCGCTAATGGCAATGTCAGTGATGCCTATGTTGACGGTATGTTGCAACGTGAAAAGCAAATTTCCACCTACCTTGGCAACGGTATCGCCATTCCGCATGGCACGATTAATACCCGTGATTTGGTGCTGAAAACTGACGTACAGGTATTTCACTTCCCACAGGGTGTGGAATGGGATAAAGGCGCTATGTGTTATGTGGTCATTGGTATCGCTGCATGTTCCGATGAGCATTTGTCACTATTGCGTCAGTTAGCACACCTGTTGAGCGACGATCGTATCGCCGGGCAGTTAAAAGCGATTGATTCAGCGAAGGAGCTGCGTAGCTTGCTAATGGGCGAAGGCCGGCAAGCCGAGTTTAAATTCGATACCAGCCTAATTTCGCTGGATATTAATGCCGGTGATCTGATGACACTACAGGCGCTGAATGCCGGGCGATTACAGCAAGCGGGTGCAGTGGATACTACTTTTGTCAGTAAAGTGATTAACAGTAAGCCGCTGGATCTCGGACAAGGTATTTGGTTGAGCGACAGCCCCGACGGTAACTTAACCAGCGCGGTAGCCGTCAGCCGGTTATGCACACGGGACAACGAACCGGTAGTGGTGATGTTGTTGACCGTTGCGGTTACCGACGATCAGCCGCTGAATGTGTTGCATCACCTGAGCAACTTACTATTAGCACGGAAAGCGGAACACTTGTTGAAAGCTGATGCGCCGACAGTACTGGCATTGCTGACCAGTGGCGCACCGGAGCGGAGCGAAATATTTAGCGCAGAGTTCGTCGTGCGTAACGACCACGGTTTGCATGCTCGTCCCGGGGCCGTGTTAGTTAACGTTATCCGGCAATTCTCCAGTGAAATTACCATCATCAACCTTGATAGTACCGATCGACCGGTAAATGGCCGCAGCCTGATGAAAATCATGGCGCTAGGCGTTAAAAAAGGTCATCGGCTTCACGTTACTGCCAACGGTGATGATGCACAACAGGCGATAGCTGCCATTGGTGAAGCGATGACTTCCGGTTTGGGTGAGGGGGAGATGTAATGAAAACGTTGCTTATCATTGATCCTTCGTTAGGACTGGCCGGCAGTTATTTGGTGAAAACCGTCCTCAGTGCCGTTGCGGCGGAAAATGGGCTGATACTGACAGAAAATCCGGCGGAAGCCGATTTAGTGGTTGTGACCGGCGATACCATACCCATCGATAATACCCTGAACGGCAAATTTGTTTACCTTGGTAACACGGAACAAGCATTGCATGCACCGGAAAAGTTTATTCAGCAGGCAAAAGCTGACGCGAAGCCCTATCAGATACCGGCAACTGACCTGAGTTGTGACACGAAACGTATTGTTGCGGTTACCGCCTGTCCTACGGGAGTGGCACATACCTTTATGGCAGCCGAAGCCATCGAAACCGAAGCCAAAAAACGTGGCTGGTGGGTGAAAGTGGAAACCCGCGGTTCAGTGGGGGCGGGTAATGTTATTACGCCGGAAGAGGTGGCAGATGCGGATTTGGTGTTGATAGTCGCGGATATTGACGTGGATCTGGCGAAATTTGCCGGAAAGCCGATGTACCGTACCTCAACCAGCTTGGCGTTGAAGAAAACGGTGCAAGAGTTTGATAAAGCGCTGGTCGAAGCCAAACCTTTTGAGCCAAAAAAGCAAGATGCTAAAACCGGGCAAGGGGAAGAGAGCACGGGCATTTATCGTCATCTGTTAACCGGCGTCTCTTATATGCTGCCGATGGTGGTGGCGGGTGGGCTGTGTATCGCACTGTCATTTGCCTTTGGTATCACCGCATTTAAAGAACCGGGCACATTGGCGGCGGCGCTGATGCAGATCGGTGGCGGATCGGCTTTCGCCTTGATGGTGCCTGTGCTGGCAGGTTATATCGCTTTCTCAATTGCTGATCGCCCCGGTCTGACGCCTGGACTGATTGGTGGCATGTTGGCAGCCAGCACGAATGCGGGCTTTATCGGCGGCATTATTGCCGGTTTCCTTGCTGGTTACACGGCGAAGTTGATCAGCACCAAAGTGAAGTTGCCGCAGAGTATGTCCGCGCTAAAACCGATCTTGATCATTCCGCTGTTCGCCAGCCTGATTACCGGTCTGATTATGATCTACGTTGTTGGTAAACCGGTCGCTGGCATCATGGCAGGTCTAACGCATTGGCTCTCAAATATGGGCACAACCAACGCGCTCCTGTTAGGTGCCATTTTGGGTGGGATGATGTGTGCTGATATGGGAGGAGCGGTAAACAAAGCTGCCTATGCGTTTGGTGTCGGTCTGCTCAGTTCACAAACTTACGCGCCAATGGCTGCCATTATGGCGGCGGGAATGGTCCCACCGTTGGCAATGGGTGTGGCGACACTGATTGCCCGGAAGAAATTCGATAGCGTTCAGCGGGAAAGCGGTAAAGCCGCATTGGTGTTGGGATTGTGCTTTATTTCCGAAGGGGCGATCCCTTTTGCTGTTCGTGATCCGATGCGCGTGCTCCCATGTTGTATCGTCGGTGGTGCGGTGACCGGGGCGATCTCAATGGCAGTGAGCGCACAACTGATGGCACCGCACGGTGGCTTGTTTGTGCTGTTGATCCCAGGAGCTGTCACACCAGTACTGGGTTATTTGATGTCCATTATTGTCGGTACACTGCTGGGAGGATCCGCTTATGCTGTGCTGAAACGTTCGGAGCCGACTACCACCAATGCGTAAAAATAGTTTAATGAAAAGCTGGATTTTTCGGCAATTGTAAAAAAATACTCATTTAATCGTGACCTCATTCGCATTTTTGCTATTTTCCGATTGTTATTTGTCTCCTTAAATCGGATATAAATACATTCAAAAAAATGAAGAATAATTATGAGTCGTGATCTGCTTAAAAAAGAGGGGGTCGCTCAGGCATGTTTGGCGCGTTATCTGCTAGGTGAGTGCAATGGTAAGCGCTTGAGGACCATTGAAGAGCTGTCGTCTGACTATGCGTTGTCTGTTGGATTGGTACAATTTTCATTAAAAAAACTGGAGAATTCCGGTGCAATTTGTGTGGATCGGCGGGGGCGTAACGGTAGTTACTTGGTTAGTGTGGATCACAAGGCGCTGTTAGCACATGCCGATATCGGTAACGTGGTTTGTGCGATGCCGTTGCCTTATACCCGATTGTACGAAGGGTTGGCGAGTGGTCTGAAAGCGCAATTTGATGGTATTCCGTTTTACTTCGCTCACATGAGAGGTTCAGACGCCAGGGTGGAATGTCTGCGTAACGGCATTTATGACTTGGCAGTGGTCTCTCATCTGGCGGCGCAAACTTATCTGGAACAGCGTGATGTGTGCGCTGTACTTGAATTAGGCCCACATACCTATGTTGGTGCACACCAACTGATTTATCGCAAGGGAGGTGAACATAACATCCGTCGTGTTGGGTTGGATAATCATTCTGCCGACCAGAAGATCATGACAGAAGTGTACTTTGCCGGGCAGGATATCACGCTGGTGGATATCTCTTACCACGAAAGCCTGGACAAGGTGGCGAAAGGCGACATTGATGCAGTGATCTGGAACGTTAGCAGAGAGGATGAACTGAGTTCCCGGGAGCTTATTGCGGTAGCGCTCCGTGGCAATCCGTTCTTTATACCAGCCTCTGAGGCGGTGATTTTAACCAGAGTTGATGATATTCCGATTCAACAACTTTTACGCACTACGGTGAATAAAACAGAGTTGTTGGCTCATCAACAACGTGTACTGACAGGCCAACAAGATCCAAGTTATTAGTTTGAAATGGACGGAATAAATGAAATGGAAAATCGACTGAATCTGCTCTGTCAGGGAAATGTCATCGATCAGGACATTTGTGATGGCATGCTGCAAGTTGTGACTCAGCTTGAGAATGATTGGGAAATTCCTGTCAGGAACGGGCTGGGAGAAATGGTAATAACACATATGGCAAATGCGTTGATGCGCTCGCGCCGGGGAGAACAAATCGGTTCAATGGATGCTGAGCTGCTGATGGAAGTACGTCAATCTGATGCCTTTGCGCATTTGCGGGCGATTAACGCTTCGCTGCTGGCACCATTTGACGTGCAATTACATCCCTGTGAAGAGGGTTATCTGCTGGCGAACTTGTTTAGCCTTTGGGCGGCAAAAGATCAGGAGTAGCACGGCAACAGAGGTGAAGGAATTTTTTTTCCATCAAATATTCAAAAAAATGATGATTTAAACATTTATTTATTTCTTGCTTTGGCATTGACCGCTGTCAGGCGTACAAGGAGGTACAGCATGTTTATTAACGCACTGAAAAAACAAAATCCTGCACTGATTGAGGCCGCTCATACATTATGGGCGCAAGGAGCTTTACTGCCTGATACTTATGTCATTGACGTCGATCAGGTTTTGGAAAATGCCGAACGGTTGCTTGCGGTGGCGGAGCACCATGATATTGCGCTGTACCTGATGACCAAACAGGTTGGGCGCAATCCTTGGTTGGCACATAAGCTGATAATACTGGGTTATCAGGGTGTCACTGCGGTGGATTTTAAAGAAGCCAGGATATTAATGAGCAGGAAGATCCCGGTTATCCATGCCGGTCATCTGGTGCAGATCCCCCGAAACATGATGCTCTCTGTGATACAGCAACATCCGGACGTTATCACGGTATTTTCTTTGGAAAAAGCAGAGGAGATTTCCTGTCTGGCACAGTATGAGGGAAATGTGCAATGCATTATGCTGAAAATCTATGATGATCATGATCATTTATATCCTGGACAGGAAGCGGGTTTTCATTTGTCGGAATTGAACACCGTTGTTCAACGCATTATGGCAATGCCCGGCGTAAAATTGATGGGATTAACTCATTTTCCCTGTTTGTTGTGGCAGGAGGCTCTACAACAGACACTGCCTGCGTCAAACTTATTTACCTTATTAAAAGCAAAAGAGATTTTACAGCGGGCAGGGGTTGAGGTAACACAAATAAATGCACCGTCAGCGTCAAGCTGTAGTACGTTGCCGTTACTGGCAAAATATGGTGTTACCCATACAGAACCCGGACACGCACTAACCGGAACAATCCTTGCCAATTTTCAGGGAGAACAGCCCGAACGTATTGCTATGCTGTATCTGACAGAAGTATCCCATCGGTTTAATGGCAACAGCTATTGCTATGGAGGTGGTTATTATCGTCGTGGGCGAGCTCATAACGCGTTGATATTCGTGCCAAACGGCCAGATCATCTCCACCCACCTGTTACCGATGGATAACAGCAGTATTGATTACCATTTTTCCCTTAGCGGTGAATTTCCGGTCGGCTGTGCTGTCGTGTTGTGCTTTCGCACTCAGATATTTGCCACCCGCAGTGATGTGGCTTTGGTCAGCGGCATCCAGTCAGGGCATCCTGTATTGGAAGGGCTTTATGACAGCCAGGGAAATCGCATCGTTGCTAATGGGGAAGTGACCTGTGAATAGATTCATTACGTTTGGACAGCAGCCTCATCATGATTAAGCAAGATAGGTTTGATGGATCCGGCTATACCTATGCGCATGAGCATCTGCATATTGATTTATCGTCATTTAAAAACAACTTTGACTGCCGGCTGGATCAATACGACCTGATTTGTGATGAGATGAAAACATTGGTCAGCTTGGGGGTACGCAACATTGTAGAAATGACCAATCGCTACATGGGGCGTAACCCACAGTTTATGCTGGATTTGATGCGGGATTCCGGTATTAACGTAATAGCCTCAACCGGTTATTACCAGTCTGCTTTTTTTCCTCAGCATGTGGCACACACCACAGCCCGGCAACTGGCGGATGAAATGATCGCTGAGATTGAGCAGGGTATTGATGGTACCACGTTGAAAGCCGGGGTCATTGGGGAAATTGGTTCCAGCAAAGGGGTGATTACGCCTGATGAAGAGAAAATATTTCACGCCGCAGCTATCGCGCATTTAGAAACCGGGCGCCCTGTCTCTACCCATACTTCATTAAGCACGATGGGGCTTGAGCAATTGGCGTTACTGAAAAAGCAGGGCGTAGATGCTGAACGGGTGGCTATTGGTCATTGTGATCTCAGAGACAATCTGGACAGCATACTGCGTATGATTGAACAGGGTGCTTACATACAGTTCGACACGATTGGCAAAAACGATTACTACCCGGATGAAAAACGGATTGCCATGTTACAGACGCTGGCCCAACGTGGCCTGCTTAACCGCGTCATGTTATCGATGGATATTACCCGCCGTTCCCATTTGAAAGCCAATGGTGGCAATGGATTTGAATATTTAATCAGCATCTTTGTGCCGATGTTAAGCAATGCCGGATTAACGCAGATAGAAATTGATTTGATGTTACGTGATAACCCTGCTGTATTTTTCAAATAAAGGAAAAACATATGAGATTTGTTATTGGAGGACAAATTGAGAAAGAAAAAATTGCTGAAACCTTACGCTGTCTGGCTGGGGATAAAATCTCATCCATTACGTTAATGGGTGACATTGATGCCGCTATGGCCCTCAAAAACGGCAATGCGGATTATTACCTGGGTGCCTGTAATACCGGTGGGGGCGCTTTGGCAATGGCGATTGCCATCGTGGGTATTGATCAATGCGTCACCATCAGTATGCCGGGGAAAATCCTGCCTGATGAAGAAATTATTGCCCATGTTAACGCCGGAAAAACTGCGTTTGGTTTTACCGGTCAGGATATAGAAGTGGTTATTCCGGTGGTTATCAGGGCTATTTTTTCTTCATGAGGACAGGAAGATGGAATATGAGTTTTTCACACGTTTAATGGAAATTGATCCGTTTAAAGCGGGTTTGTTAGCCGTGATTGGTGGAATATCTACCATGATGGCTAACCGTGGTATTGCGGTGTTTCATGACGGGTTGCGCCCGTTAATCCCGGAACATCTTGAAGGGCGGATGAATCGTAAAACCCTGGCTGCGACCAGTTTTGCTTTAAGTTTTGGCCTGGTTATCGGTTTTGGTATCCCGTTCTCGCTGACGGCACCTATTATTCTGGTGCATAGCCTGTTGCTGGGAACCGACGTCATTGGTACTTGGTGCGCAAACAATAAAAAAGGTTTCATACTTTCTGGTGTCTTGGGGGCGCTGTATGCCGTCGCCTTGATGACAGGTTTACGATCTGTTGTCGATATCTTTGCCCATTTGCCGGTTAATTTCATGAATAACCTGAGCAAAGTTGGCGATCCCATTGTTGCCTGCTTCGCGTTGTTTCCTGCCATTGTGGTGGCCTATCAGTACGGATATGGTAAAGGGATATGGGTACTGATTGCGACATTGGTGGGGTATGTTGCGACCAAAGCAATCGGTTCACTGAGTTTTGGCGGTTCCTTGGATAAACCGGTACAACTGGATCCTAACGGGATAGCGCTGCTGATTTCGATGATTGTGATGTTCTACTTTGCCATGAAAGAGCGTGCGCCCAAAGCAGGAGATGGGCCGGCTCCGGCTAAAGGCACCAATGAGATGCTGGTTGGTCTGTTTTCCACGCGGATCCAACGTATTCAAAACAACCTCTGGTTACTGGTGCTCAGTGGGGGTTTAACGGCGGTAGCGGCCTCAATGTCACTCAGTTTATTGGCGGAAGGTCCTGTATCACTGCAACTGATGGCACAGGGAGAAGGCGCTAACGCCATGTTGGTTGCGCTTGCCAGAGCGATCAGTTTTGTTCCGCTAGTGGGAATGACGGCAATTGCCACCGGGGTTTATAGCCCCGTTGGTATGAAGTTTGTGTTTGTCGCTGGATTAGTCACGAATAACCTGTGGATTGCTTTCATTGCCGGCAGCGTGATTATGTTTATGGAAATCAAGCTATTGGCAAGAATTGCTATCTGGCTGGATAAATATCCCGGCGTAAAAGCTTGTGGCGACCATATTCGTACTGTGATTACCCGTATGCTGGAGGTTGCGCTATTAGTAGGGGGAATGATTGCGGCTAACGCTATCCTGCCGGGCATGGGATTTATGGTGGTAGCGGGCATTTACCTGCTCAACCGTACATCTAAGCGTCCTTTGGTTGAAATGGCTATTGGACCTATTGCAACGATTATTGTTGGTGTTTTAGCCAACATTATCCATTTGATAGGTATCAGTTAATCGAATCAACCTCCCCCTTTATTTTGCGATGCAAAAATAAAGGGGGAGAGCAGGGGAGTAGATATTGAACACTTATCCATTGCATAGCCTGAATATGGCGCAGGCACAGCAAAAACAGTTTCGTTTGGTTGATATTATCTGCCGTCATTTTCCCGGCGCAGATTTTCTTACCACGGGAGATTTAGGGTTGGTGCCGGGATTGAACCAGCCGCAAATGACACAACGAGTTGAACGGGTCATTGCTGATTTCTTTTCAGCCGAGGCTGCCGTGTTGGTGCAAGGGGCGGGGACTGGCGCAATACGTTGTGGGTTAGCGGCATTACTTAACGCGGGCGATAGCCTGCTGATTCATGATGCGCCGTTATATCCCACGACAGCGATGATGACTGAACAGATGGGATTACATCTTATTCGGGCTGATTTCAATCAACCAGAGCAAATACGGACCGCGATTTTACAACATCGGCCAGTGGCCGGACTGGTACAGCACACGCGGCAGAAAATTGATGATTCTTATGAACTGGCGGCTGTCATATCACTGCTGAACTTGGCGTCACTACCGGTTCTGGTTGACGATAATTATGCGGCTATGAAAGTGGAACATATTGGTTGTGAATGTGGTGCGGCATTATCGACTTTTTCCAGCTTTAAACTGTTCGGTCCGCAAGGTGTCGGTGTTGTGGCTGGCCAACAAGCGCTAACAGACAGTATCCGGCGTAGCATGTACTCCGGCGGAAGTCAGATACAGGGATTTCAGGCGTTAGAAGTATTGCGTGGGCTGGTATTTGCACCAGTGATGCATGCGGTACAGGCTCAGGTTAATGAAACGCTGGTTATCTGGCTTAATCAGGGCGTTATACCGCAGGTAAAACAGGCGGTTATCGCAAATGCACAATCGAAAGTATTGCTGGTGGAATTTTATGAAGAGATTGCAGAACAGGTGCTTTGTTTTGCCCATCAACTCGGTGCATTGCCTTATCCGGTAGGGGCTGAATCAAAATTTGAAATACCACCCTTGTTTTACCGGGTGTCCGGTACATTCCGTCAGTCTGATCCCACATTAGAGAAACGAATGATAAGGATAAATCCCAATCGAAGTGGGGCGGAAACGGTAATGAGGATTCTGAGTCAAAGTTGTGCGCAGGCCGTCGCCTTGCTGCAAGTAAGAGGCTAAAGTAAACAGAATATTATTCTGGACACGGTAACATCCGCCGCAATGGGCGGTATATATCGTCAATTATCCAAAACGTTTTCAATATGTTTTGAGTATAAAAAATTCAGCATAAAAGCCTTATTGCTTGAGGGAGTAGAAAAATCTGTGATGCCATTAATTGTATTCCTTATTATTACTAAAATGATCAACAGGTTAGGGAGAAACAGCTAATAGTAAAATCGACTATTTATAATAAGAAATGACCTATAGACTCAGAATATCTTGGTGGAATATAGAGGTCATAACCATTTTCTTTGCAAAGTAACCTTAACTCTAAAACCGATGTAACGGAAAATTTCTCATAAATATTTTCAAAATGTTTTTCTACAGTACGGCATGAGATATTCATTTCAGTGGCTATATCTTTATTACTAATGCCACAGCAAAATAAAAAAATAACTGTCCACTCTTTATCTTTCAATAAATTATTGGGTGGCTTGGGGCAGAGAGATATTGGTATGTTATTCTTAATATAATGAGATATGGTAAAATGATCTATTTCTTTGGCATGAGAAATGATTCCGATACATTGATTACCCTCACTCATCAATGGATATTTTTCGCAAAAATAGGATTTAGGTAGCTGACCACTACCTTGAGGATAAGTACCAATAGATGATATTCGCTGCATACACGCTAAGACTTTGCGCTCATGTTCTTTAAAATGGTGAGCGAAACCACTAACTGGTGTAGGTAATTCTTCATCAGTGTACCCTATAACATTAAAGTTTTCAGGTAACTTATTGGCTTTAATAAATACGTTATTTGCATAAATAAAACGAGATTCCTTATCTTTTACAAACCAAGGGTCAGAACCTTTGTCCCACATATGTGTTAACTGAGGGGTAATAAAGGGGACTTTTTTAAATTCTGATTGACTCATATATATCCTTTAAGGCAATTATTGTTTTTTAAAATTATTGAACATAAATACTTATCAAAAACAAGGAAAAAATCCCACAGAGCTGTCTATTTTATCAATAAATAACGAACAAAGGTAGTATATATAAACCGGGAAGTAATACGTAATCTAAGACAATAGAAATTTTTCTGGGATATAGTGATTGAAATTATTGGCTAGACAGTATTCTTCCAGTTGTCGACTGGAGTTAATGCCTATTTTGCGATATATTCTGGTCACATGCGTTTCAATCGTACGATAGGCGATATTCAGTATTTTTCCAATCTGTCTTTTGGAATGCTTCTGTAAAAAGAGAAAGATGATATCCCATTCGCGTTGAGTGAAAAGATCAGTCGGTGGTTGGAGTATAATGGATGATGGTAGTTTATCATAATATTCACATAAGTGGGTCAATGAGTACTCTTTAGCTTTCCACATATGATACATAATGCCCACACAATGACCATTGTCATGATAAAGCGGTAATTTTTCACAAAAATAGGATGACTGAGTGTGTTCTTGCCCAAATACATGAGTTTCAATTGAACATACTCTTTGCCCTTTTGTCATCACATTTTTATCGTGAATAATAAACTCTTTTGCGAATTCAGCACCATCCCAAGGCAGTTCATGATCATAAAGCCCTTCATAATCAAATGACTCTTTAAAATTGTGAATAAATTTTTTTGTCGCTGAATTACCATAAATGAAATTTGAAGAACTATCTTTTATTCCCCACGGTTCATTACTCATTTCCATTGTGTTGATAATCTGCGGTGATATTGCATAGTTCTTCTTCATGTTAATAAAAAAGCCTTTTTAATCTGGAGGTTAAAGGAACATTTTACTTTCTGGATGCACAAATCTTTCTGGTACATAGAGATCATAATCATTCAACCGGCAATATTCTTCCAATTGATAACTGGAATTAACGCCAATTCTTTTATATATCCGTGCGATATGAGTTTCAACAGTGCGATAGGAGATATCCAACATTTTGCCCATTTGTTTACTGGTATACTTTTGTAAAAGAAGGAAAATAACATCCCATTCCCGCTGAGTAAATAAATCAGTTGGTGGTTGGAACAGAATAGATGAAGGGAGTTTCCCATGATATAGACGGGTTAATGAATAGTCCTGAGCTTGCCAACCGTGAAATATAATTCCCATACAAGTCCCGTCTACATGATAGAGAGGTAATTTTTCAAAAAAATAAGACGAAAGAATTTTCTCTTTTCCATATACATGTGTTTCAAGTGAACATATTCTGTCTTCTTTTGTCATTACAGTCTTATCATGGGTAATAAATTCTTTTGCAAACTCTGCACCATCCCAAGGAATTTCATCATCAAAAAGCCCTTCATAGCTAAAAGAATTTGAAAGATTTTGAAGATTTTTGAATGCTAGATTAGCATAAATAAAGCATGAACTCTCATTTTTAATTCCCCAAGGATCATTACTTTGCTCTAATGTATTAATTATTTGGGATGAAATGGTTAATTTACTGTTCATATTATCATTCCTCTTTTAAAATTTAGGATTAAGGTATTAATATTTAAATTTATAGTCGATCTAATTCTATGCTACCAATAGTGACAAATCTTTCTGGAATATAAAGATCAAATTTGTTTTCCTTGCAGAAATCTTTTAATTCTGCATGCAATGGCAAATCAAATTTTCGGCAAATTGACTGAATATGATTAATCACATCTTCTGTACTTATTAGTAATTCCTCACTGATACTCTCTTCATCTAATGAGCGAAGGATCAGAAAGAGAACTTCCCATTCAGTCTGGGTCAGCGTGTCATTCGGTGGTATGAATTGCAGTGCCGACGGAGATGTTTTTTCATAATAATAGGCAACAGAAAAGTTTTCAGTCTTGCACATATGAAAAGTAATACCAATACAATTGCCATCTTCATCACAAAGTGGATATTTATTGCAAAAATAGATTTGCTTAATCCTATGTTCTTCAAATGGATGAGTTTCCAATGAAGTGACTCGTTGCATGGTTTGAATAACTTTCTGATCCTGACGGTAAAACTCTTCTGCATATTCTGCAACAGGAGAAGGTAATTCACCTGTAGAAAGCCCGGTAATATCGAAATCTTCTGGTAGATTGAGTAGTTGATAAAAAGCGGAATTGGCATAGATAAACCTTGATTGGAGATCTTTAGCTCCCCAAGGTTCGCTGCTTCTTTCCCACGTATGAATTAATTGTGGGGTGATATTATTGGATTTGTTTTTTATATGTTGCATATTGACTCCTGAATGATTATTTCAGCCGTTATCTGCGAGGTCTGCCTGCAAATTATACCTTAATTATACTTAAAATACCTTGGTCTCATAATAGAATATAATAACTTGCGCGTCAAAATACATATATTTATTAATCAAACATTTTATTATTTTCTATAGTAACTTTAATTATCAGTAAATATAACAAGTATTACTGTTTTATATGAAAACATTTTAGAATGATTACTAACCAAACAAATTAATGAATTTTATTTTTTCGTCATGAGTAATTAGGTGACATGTGTCAAGAATTTTCTGTCATGGATCGAAAGTGGAGGGAGCTATTCTTATAACGAGGACTTATAATAGGCTGAAAGAGAAGATGTTATCTATTGAGCAGAATAATACGAATAAAATAGTACTTAATTGAAACAATATGCGATCAATTAAAGAATGCTTCTTAAATAGGGTATGTGATATATCATAATTCGATGAAATATATTTAGGAAATGTCAGCATGATCAACTATATGAGCTTTTCAATCTGAAAATTAGGTTTAAATTCCTTTGCTGTTGGAATAACTATTCTTAAATAAAATTAAGGTTAGGTAAGTTCTACTTAATTTATTTTTTGAAGAATAATGAGATAAAAAACTTACTTAAAATGGTATAGCTACGAGATATAAAGTTGCATTTTAAGTTCAACTTAGAGATTTGTAACAATCTGGTGCTGGATAAGTCGCGGGATAAAAAATTGCCATGGTATAAACGGTGGAAGCGATATTGAATTGTTATCGATGCGGGAAGAAAAGGTGTTGTTCCAGAACCAGAATAATGCGAATTAAATAGTATTTAATTGAAGTAATATTCGAACAATTAAATAATACTATTTAAGTAGAGTATACGAGATGCGATATTTGAATCTAAGATATATATTTATGGAATGTGATGGTATTTTTTTAATAAATCAATGGCATATTTTTGAAAAAAATCAGGGAAAAATAAAGGGAGGAAGGTTAATATGGTAAATATAAATGATTTGGATATATTTTCGGTTGAAAATTGTTTGGTTATTTGTTCGTTCTAATTATATAAAAATAGTTAACCTTCTAATCTATAAGAATATTCCATTATTATTGCCTCGGACTAGACTGTGAGTGGTGTTAGTTTCGGGGAATTATTTTCACAATAATTCAATATGTTTATTATAAAATAGTATTATTTAATTTGAGGAAGGTATATGAGTCCCAAGAATGATTTTAAAGCTTTTTCTATTAGTAATAACGCTAATGTAGTGAGTCAAGATAGATATGAAGAAAATCCATCTTTAAAGACGGGTTTTCCACCAGAAAATATTACCACTCATTTACTTAATAAGGTATTACGTCAGTCGTCAACGATATCATCTGTAATGGCTAATTTTATCGCTACACACTGTGGCGATGATGTTCTGGATGATGGGGACATAGTTAAACTCATCACACAATTAAGCAGAGCTTTAGAACAAAAAATTACAACGACAGTTCCAAATGCTTCATTAACTCAAAAAGGCATAGTTCAACTCACAGATAAAACAGGTGATAGTCATTCACTGGCAGCAACTCAGAAATTTGTTTCTGATGTCAATAATAATGCTAACAGCAGATTAGGAAAAAGCCAAAATGGTGCCGACATTCCTGATAAAAATGCGTTTGTGAAAAATCTCGGTTTGTTGGAGACGGCAAATCAGGCGGCTAATGCTGTACCGAATAGTAGAAAAATTAACGGGAAGGTGTTGACTGGGGATGTCATTCTGAATGCCGGGGATGTGGGAGCATTTAGGCTCGGATTAACAGGAAAATACTCTGTTAATAATCAAGTCCCTTGGAATGCAGATACAGGATTATATGATTTGTTGAATCCTGGAGTAGATTCTTCGCATGTTGCTCATTTCAATAATGGCGTTGGGAGTTGTCCCGCTTTTCAGTTGAGAGTGCAGTACAAAAATAGAGGGATTGCTTATCGTTCGGCCCGTGATGGTTACGGCTTTGAGGAGGGTTGGACTGATATTTATACAACAAAAAATAAACCGACTGCGGCGGATATCGGGGCATATGCAAAATCTGAAGGATCTGAATTTATCCAGGCAAAGTATGTTACTCAAGCAAATATAAGTGATTTTACAGCATGGATAAGATCATTGTCGCAGGGCGGTCATGCATTTAGGTTTAGTGGAAATCATGGTGGTGTTGGATATCCCTGGTCAGGTGGCTATGTAACAAGAATGCATGACATATGGGCGGGATTTGTCTCACATTATGATTATGCCGGTATTAGCTTTATCCACGGAAATGATGGTGGCGGAGATACAAAAGTTAGCCGACTTTGGACAGATAAAAATGCACGCCCCGATGCTAATGGTAATCTTAGAGTATCCAGCCCAGCAGTTGTAGATATTCATCCAGACGGAACTTATGAGCTAACTAGCGAAGCTGAAGGCGTCACTATTAAACGCGTAGATACAGGGAAATATCGTATCAGCGGTTGCAACGGTTTTGCTAAAGATAGTGTGTGGGGAATTCACAGCGGTATTATCGTTCCAGCAGACAACAACGGGTTAAATCTTATTTGGGTTTATGAATCGATGGACACATCCAGCGGTGATATAACAATTGAATGTTACCATCGTCAAAATACAGATGCCCCGAAATTTGCTCAAAATAAGCGAGTCAAAAGCGTAACTGCAACAGGGGAAACGGTTTATTACAATGATGGTGACCTGTGCGATATTCCAGACGGAAGAGTAATAAATGTTTGTGTGCAACTAACTGAAAAACCATAATAATATAATCAGGGCTATGTAGCCCTGTATTACTACAATTCATTATGTATAATGGTAATTGATGTTAAAATGCTAATTATAGTAGCTTGTTTATCACAGGGAGTTTGATACTAAAATCGGCAAAAAATATACATTTGGATATTTAGATGTTAACTATTACGATGAGTTTAATATGCGCCCAGTAAAATACTAAAAAACAGTATGGTTTATACATTATGAATAATATTTGTTGATATGGAATTATTTTGAAAAATTTACATTTATCTTCTTAGTTAATTGGATTAATTAAATAAAGCAAAGAAAGAAATACGTAATAATAAAATAGATTGTTTATAATAAAAAGTGACCTGTAGGTTGAAAATATCTTGATGGAATATATGTGTCATAGCCATTTTCTTTGCAAAACAGCCTTAATTCAATTGATGATCCGATAGAGAGTTTATTATAGATGCGTTCAAAATATTTTTCCACGGTATGGAATGAGATTTTTACCTCATCAGCAATACATTTATTACTGATGCCGCGACAGAATAAAAATATTATCATCCATTCTTTCTTTGTTAATATATTGTTAGGTGGTCTAAATCTAATGGATATAGACGTATTATTCATTACGTAATGAGATATTGTAAAATGATCTATTTCTTTGGCATGAGAAATGATTCCAATACATTGATTATCTTCATCCATTAGTGGATATTTATTACAAAAATAGGATTTAAGTTGTTGACCATTTCCTTGAGGATAGGTGCCAATAGATGATATTCGCTGCATACATGCTAAAACTTTGCGGTCATGCTCTTCAAAAAGGTTAGCAAAATGATTGAACGGTGTAGGTAATTCTTTATCAGTATATCCAATAATATTAAAGTTTCTAGGTAACTTATTGGCTTTAATCGAGGCCGTATTTGCATAAATAAAGCGGAGTTCTTTATCTTTTACGAACCATGATTCTGTGCTTCTATCCCATGTATTTGTTAACTGAGTGGTAATAAAAGGAACTTTTTTACATCCAAATTTTTTCATGCATAACCTTTAAAAAATCATTGAACATAACGTTAATACTTTTATATAAAATATATTCCAGCTAAGCTAGCTACTTTGTCCATTAATCATGGATAAGGGCAGCATATGAAACCGAGAATAAATATCTAATTTAGGACAATAAAAATCTTTCCGGTATATAGTGATTGAAATTATTGGTCCGACAATATTCCTCCAGTTGTTGACTGGAGTTAATGCCTATTTTGTGATATATCCTGATTATATAAGATTCAACAGTACGATAGGCAATATTCAATATCCGCCCGATCTGTCTTCTGGTATTTTTCTGTAGAAAGAGGAAAATGATATCCCATTCACGTTGAGTAAAAAGATCAGTCGGTGGTTGAAGCATAATGGAGGCAGGTAGTTTATCATGATATTGATACAGATAAGTTAATGAATAATTTTGGGCTTTCCAACCATGATATATGATTCCCATACAGTTTCCATCTTCATGATAAAAAGGAAATTTTTCGAAAAAATAAGACGACAGAACTTGTTCTTTTCCAAATATATGTGTTTCAACTGAACATATTCTTTGTTGTTTTTCCAACACTTTCTTATCATGCTTAATAAATTCTGCTGCAAATTTAGCGCTATCCCAAGGAAGTTCACTCTCATAAAACCCCTCAAATTCAAATGAATTTGAAAAGTTCTGAAGAGATTTTAAAGCCAGATTGCCGTAAATAAAGCATGAATTTTTATCTTTGACTCCCCAGGGATCATGACTTGCTGCCAGTGTATTGATAATTTGAGGGGATATGGTGGTGTGATGACTCATATTATAATTCCTTTTTCCACAGCTTGCGGATGTCAATCTTGGTCTGTTTGAGTTGTGTAGTCAGTTTAATACTTTATTACCAGCAAAGACAAATTTTTTGAGAAAATAATGATTATGGCTATTTTATTACGAGAATTGTTTAATTATATATGCCATTGTAGGTTAAATTTTTATTAAATTAGTTGCGGAGTTAAGCTGTTTATTTAATAAATAAACGTTAGCGGACAATGGTTGATAAGAGTTATTTGGGGCGAAAATCCGGTATCAGTAGAACTTTTTTAATACTGTTTGGAGGTGCGGGTATGGCCGACTTTGGTCTGAAAGAAATAAAACTATGTAGCTACGATGGTTGGGATAGGGGTCGAAATGTGGATCCATCTCGTTCAATATTGTTATGGCAAGAAGGGTACTTATTTAGTACAAGAAATTAATGATCCGCCTAATAATGTTGTAAACTTCTCGCTAAATAATAGAGCAGCACTGAACTGGGATGTTCCCGCCGATAATGTTCAAGTAAATGGACGAGTAGTATCAACAACGGGAAATTTTATTGCGGGTGCAAATTTTGTTGGCATCACTCGCCCCCGCAATATCGCATTTAACTACATAGTCAGAGAAGAATAATGACTGGATAAAAACACTCTTTACGTCGTATTGGGAAAAGATGGAAGAGAAGAATAGTTTTCAGATGTTAAATGTAAACTTTGAATATATTTTCGATTCCAAAATATTGAACTACTTATTGTTATTAATTATATAAAACAGTTAATCTTATAATAAATAGGAATGCTGCATTATTATTTTTATGAACTAGACTTTGATTGATGTAAATTGCATAGGGAGTGTTTTTACAATAACTTAATATGCTTATTTCATGGGGAAATTATTTAATTTAAGAGGGGGCATGAGCAAGGAAAATAATTTTAAGGCTTTATCTATTAATGATAATGTCGTGAGTCAAGAAAGATATGAAAAAAGCCAAACTCATTGATCAATTAAATTTGGGCAATAGCGACACATTGGCGGCTACACAAAAGCTTATTTAGAAAATAACAAATTCATTACGTGAAGAAATTAATATACCTGTGGGTTCTCCTATTCCGTGGCCGTTGCCCTATCTTTTGATAAAAGTTGTAAATTATTCAACTGGAACAGAATGGTTAGCGGATTCTAATTTTATAGGAGTGTCAAGACCACGAAACATAGCATTTAACTATATTGTAAGGGCAGCATAATGAACATATCTGTACTTGAAGAAATCCCGGTAGGAATACCTCTTCCTTGGCCGACTAACATACCACCAAATGGGTGGACGAAATGTAATGGATCTATCTTTGACAAATATTTATATCCAAAATTAGCGGAAGCTTATCCTAGTGGCGTATTACCCGATTTACGGGGTGAATTTATTCGTGGCTTGGATGATGGGCGTGGGGTGGACGTTAATCGATATCTACTTTCCAATCAACTGGCAGATATTGCTCCACATATTCACAGGATTGGCCGGATGTGGTCTAACTCAAATGCTGGAGCCGAGGGTTTGGGTACACCAAGCCGTATTCTCAATAGTGTCTACCAAGGCGTTAACTACGGAATTGATTCTCGCGGACTAGGCATTGCCATCGGAATGGGATCTGGTGGTTTCGGTTATATGGATAATGCGGTTGCTGCTTCAACAGGAACAGAAACACGTCCGCGAAACGTAGCATTTAATTACATTGTGAGGATTGCCTGATGAATAAGGCTGTACTGGATAAAAATAATATTGCTATCAGTACCGGAAGTATCATTGTGTTTAATTACGATGCGATTACGCTGGAGTATTTAAACAGTACTGATGAGTATCTTCCTATTGGTGTCGGTCTTCCTGCTAATGCTTGCACAGATGCACCACCTGATATTAAGGAGGGATATGTCGCTTGCCGTTCATCTGATTTAACCCATTGGCTGATTGTATCCGATAACCGTGGAAAAACAGCTTATAACAAGCAGACACGTTTACCGCAGGAAGTTATTGAAATCGGTGAACTACCTGAAACCCTGACTTTCAAGAAACCCGCCACCGATTACGATAAGTGGGAGGGTCAAGAGTGGGTAGTTGATAAAGACCTACTGAAATCCCATCAAATTGAAGAAGTCAAGCAGCAGAAAGCAACACTGTTACGACAAGCGAATGAAATATTGTCGTTACTCCAAGACTCTGTTGACTTGGAAATTTCGACAGAGTCCGAAAAAGCCGCTTTATTGGCATGGAAGAAATATCGGGTATTACTGAGCAGGGTAGATACTTCACAGGCTCCCGATATTGAATGGCCGGAGGTACCGGAGTGATAAACAGGACCATTGTGGTTCTAATTGCTATTGATAGTTTTGTTAATAGATAGTCGCAGTGGAAAAATGCTTATTCAATTTTGAAAAAACATCTTTTGAAATCATATTCTGAATGTGATCTAAATCGATAAAAAAGCTGCCTGGCGGTGGCTTCGGACCATTGACAAACCTCGTTTAAAAGAACGGGGTTTGTTTCTTTTATGATGAAAAATATTGTGGCTTATTTTCCTCATTAGACCAATGGGCTCGCCCACCGATGTGCCATTTTTACCCTTGTCGCACTACATGCACCCTTTATTCAGCAATAGATAAACAGAGTGCCGGATAATAAAGAATGTTAAGTAGCAGGAGTTGCAGGAAAAGATGGATTAGCAGAGCAGGCCGGGATAAGGACTATGCGCGTCGCCTCACCGCGCTCTTGATGTTACATGAAGGGAGTATGGTTTCTCTCGTCTCCAGGACTCTTCACTGTTCACGTTCCTCAGTCAATCGCTGGATAAATTGGTTTACATTATCTGGCCTCGAAGGGTTAAAAAGCCTGCCGGCAGGAAGACCCGCTGTCTGGCATTTGTCTGGCATTTATCTCCACTGCTGACTTTATTGTCGTTCTTATTACAACACGCCCCGCAGGATTTTGGCTACCTGCGTTCACGTTGGAGCATTGTCCAACATGTCAGAGCAAAACCCCGTTTTTTACGAAGACGAAGTGGATATTGACCTTAACCCCAAGCTCGGCGCAGACTGGTGCTTTAAGGGGCAGCAAAAGCGGGTAGTGACACCGGGGAAAAATCAAAAACACTATCTTGCGGGTTGTCTCAATGTACAAACAGGTAAAGTCACGTATGCCAGTGGTGTAAGAAAGCATTCTGATTTATTTATCACCCGGTTAGAGGAAATGAATGTCCAATATTGCCATGCAGAAAGTATCACGGTAATTTTAGATAACTATGGCATTCATAAAAGCCGGAAAGTCAGGGCATGGTTAAAGCAAAACGCTAAATTTAATCTGTTGTTTTTACCTGTTTATTCTCCCTGGCTAAACAAGATTGAACGCGTGTGGCAATCGTTATCGTATTTTCTAGTTTGATTGTTATTTTCTTTTTTTCATTTCCACTTGTTTTGTATTATTTGATATCTGTATTTATTTTTCAATAAACTGCCTAATAATCATATGTTGTATGTCAAATGTTTAGGTTCTATTATGATTATTTCTTTTATTTTCAGTCTTCCAATATCTTTTTTGGTAGGTAATCAATTAAAAAATGATGGTTATTCGGTGTGTGATAAAATCTCATGGATGTCGCCCACAACTTATGTCAAAAACATTAAATTATGTGAATGAAAAATTTTGTAAATATTCATTTTTTCGCCTGTTTAGCCTCCGATTTTTAGGAGCTTTTCTATTATTTCTTATGGTGTTAAATAGTGCTTTCTGTAAAAAATCACGAACCGCAAAAACACCATGAAAAAATTACTTAAATTGTGCCAGCAAAAAACCGATCTAAACTGACACCGGGCATGACATATTCAATATCAGCAATTGTAAATTCTCTTGTTGATTGATTGGTGTGATAAACATTTATCCGGGTTTTATGGATAAGTTTTTTCATCTGACATCGTTCGTTTCGGGGTATTGGTGCTATGATTGGCATCACTCAGCCCATTTTGGGATTTGTTTTGATTTGGTGATTAATCAGATCGCAAAAATCGGACTGAGTTCCCTTCAAGTGATCTACTATTTTGAAATCTTATTTAGGTGTTTAGTCCAAATACCTAAAGATTCAGTGTAGAATATTAAACAGAGGGAGATTCAGGAAGAGATGGAAGTAATAAGAGAAAAGTAGTATCCAGATGTTAAATATAAATGGAATTAGTGTGTTTTTAGTTGGAGATATTAGATTTTTTACTCTTTGAGTTATATAAAAATAATCAGCCTTCTGAGTTATAAGGGTGTTTTGTTATTATTTTATTGAAATACACTGAATTGTGATAAGTCATTTATAAAATAATATTATTTAATTCTAGGAGTGTATATGAGTCAGAAAAATGATTTTAAAGCTTTTTCTATTAGTAATAATGCTAATGTAGTGAGTCAAGAAAGATATGAAGAAAGTCAGAGTTTGCTGACTGGGTTTTCACAAGATAATGTTCCCACTCATTTGTTAAATAAAACACTACGTCAATCGTCAACCATATCATCTGTTGTGGCTGATTTTATCGCGACACAATCTGGCGATGATGTTCTAGATGATGGAAACATAGCTAAACTTACCGCTCAATTGAATAAAGCATTAGAGCAAAAAATTACAACAGACATTCCCAGTGCCTCATTAACGCAAAAAGGTGTTGTTCAACTTACAAATGAGATTGGCAATAGCGACACATTGGCGGTTACACAAAAGCTTGTTCAGGAAGTAATAAATTCATTACGTGAATATACCCGCAAAGAGATAGATAACCGGATTAAAACAGCCAATGAAATTCCTATTGGTTCTCCTATTCCGTGGCCGCTACCCCATCCACCTGTTGGTTATTTCATTTGTAACGGTTCAGCTTTTAACAAATTACAGTACCCGAAAGTTAATGCATATCGGGGAAAGGAAATTACTGGGTTATGGGAAGCTCGGACTTGACCCAGAACGGGTATATCACATATTGCGTGACCCATACGAATTGGAGAAAGCAGCAAGTACATTCAGCAAGAAACAGCGACTTATCCTACATATCCCCGTCAACGCATCCGATCCCAAGAAAGGAATGGGAAAATTCCACCTAGGGTTGTCATTCTCAATCCAACTGGTAATAAAAAGCACATCATGATTCGTTCAGGTGTGCTTTTTTTATGTGAAAAATATTTTTCTGATGATACTTCGAGAGAGAAGATATTGCCTTCACCAATAAATGACCTTATTGTGTATGACTTTTTCTTGCTTTTCAGGGGAAAAAATAAACTCATCGCTTTTTCATCACATACCGGAATTAAAAGGTATGAATGCCGGATTTTCCAAAATAAACCAAACGTTGCCAGCGCATTCGGTCAGGCAATTGATATTCCATCTTTTCATCAGAAAGATTATGGAAATATTTCAGGATAATGATGCGAACCATCACCTCAGTCGGGAATGGCGGGCGTCCACCTTTGGAAGAAATAATACGTGGCGCGACACGGTCTATGGTGTCAGCCAGTGCCGAGAAATCAACATACTTATCAAGAACAAGTAGCGGATCACCTAATTCATCGATTTTTCGACGGTGATATTCGGATGCCAGCTTGTCTTTTTTTAAAGCAGAACGAGGCGGTATCATGACAGCGCTACCTTGCTTTTCTTAATTGTTATTATTGGTGTGACAGATAGACGAGCACTTCCGGGTTTTGCACCATTAGCAATAGGTTTGGCGCTGGTTTTAATTAATTTGATTACATTCCTATTACCAACACATCAGTCAATCCGGCACGAAGCACGGCTGTTGCGATATTCCAGAATACCTGGGCTTTAGAGCAGTTATGGTTTTTCTGGGTGATGCCAATTATTGGTGGGATTGTTGGAGGGGGAATTTACAGGTTATTGTTCGCTGAAAAACAATGATTTTTACTGGTGAGTTACCTTGCTTAAGGCCACGCTGTAGTGTGGTCTTTTTACTTTTCAATGAAAGAACTTTTTGTCATTATTATTTTTTCATTTGTTTTAATAAAGGTAGGAAATATTTCCATGAAGATCTTTAATTATAAATAGCAAAGATAAAGTAAGAGATGAAAAATGCAAGTAATCTGGGTGTGTTTTATTGAAATGTGTTGGGTGATTTATTATTGCCAATTATACAAAAATAATTAACCCTATAAGTTATAAAATAAATTTCATTATTCCTTTCCTGAACTAGACTATAATCAGCACCAATTGAGAGAGGCTATCTGTACGAACATTTAATATATTGATTACTGAATGATATTATTGAGGTGAAGAGGAGTTTATGAGCCAACTAAATGATTTTAAAGCCTTTTATATTAGTGATAATGCTAATGTAGTGAGTCAAGAAAAGTATGAAGAAAGTCAGAATTTAAAGACGGGATTTCCACCCGAGAATGTTTCTACTCATGTATTAAATAAGGTATTACGCCAATCCTCAACAATATCATCAGTCGTGGCTAATTTTATTGCGACACAATCTGGTGATGATGTTTTGGATGATGGTGATATAGCTAAGCTTACTGTGCGATTCAATAGCGCTTTAGATAAAGCTGTAGAGCAAAAAATTTCAAGTATTTCCAGTATCCCCGTTGGTTCTCCTATTCCTTGGCCGTTGCCCCATCCACCTCCCGGTTATTTCACTTGTAATGGTTCCGTTTTTAGTAGATCACAGTATCCGAAGTTAGCAGAAGCTTATCCTAACGGTAGATTACCTGATTTAAGAGGCGAGTTTATTCGTGGCTGGGATGATGGGCGAGGTGTTGATAGTGGCCGTGAAATTTTAACTCACCAAGGGGATGCGATCAGGAACATTACTGGTAGTGTAAGTGGACGAACTGCAACTAACTCATCCCGTATGTTTAGTACCACTGATGGTGCTTTTTATACTTCTGGAACTCACCCCGGCAGTCTATTTAATACTGGCGTTCATCAACCTACGGCTCAGGATCGATTTAGTACTGCGTCGGGTTGATGTTTCATCGGCACCAAACATTAGTTGGCCTGAAAAGCCGCAAGAATAATATCATTAACGTCTTATAATCCTCAGATATTAACAAAGCACTGGTTTTTTAATCAGTGCTTTGATTGAGGAGATTTGTATAAAAGTCCACATAAAAATAAGCTCTGATTCGTAAAATTGATTTAGTATCAATTTTAGATTTATTTTCGCTAAAAGTGGAGGGAAGTCAGAAAGTATATTTCCATATATTTAATGTAAGAGGCTGGAGTATATTTTTGATGATAAGTTGTTGTTTTTCAGAGTTAGACTATAACTGATGTAAATTATGGAGAATTATTTCTAATTAATTCAATTTATTGACTATAAATGAACATTATTTAATTTGGGGAAGGCATATGAGTAAAAATGATTTTAAAGCTTTTGCTATCGATAGTAACGCTAATGTGTCCAGTCAACAGGACTATGAAACAGATCCGAATTTGTCACGTGGGTTTCCAGACAAGCAGTATATTGATAATTACATGTTAAATAAGATATTTCGTCAAACATCAACAATAACATCGGTTGTCGCTGATTTTATTGCCGCACAATCTGGTGAGGATGTTTTAGATGATGGTAATGTCACTAAACTCACTGCACAGTTAAATAAAGCTTTAGAACAGAAAGCGATAACAGGAATTCCCAATGCTTCATTAACACAAAAAGGTATTGTTCAACTTACCGATGTCATTGGTGATAGTGATACATTGGCAGTGACGCAAAGGTTGATTAAGGAAATAGTTAATTCATTACTGGGAAGTATTAATACTAAGGTACCCGATAACCGGAAAATAAACGGTAAAGCGTTGACCGGAGATATTAATTTGACTGCTGCGGATGTGAGCGCAGTATCAATTAATAATGCAATGCATTCAATGAAGTTTGCTCGTTTGCATGGCTCGGAAAATCTATACGATGGTTGTGCCGGGTATGGACCCAAAGCGTCATTCCTCACTAAATATGGACTGCCATCTGATTGGTATGGCGTTCAGTTAAGATTTAGTAATGTAAATGGCTTATCAAATGAAGGCGTGGATGGTGTATGGAGCCATAGGTTAGTTTTCGCGCACGAAGGCAGTTCATATCGTACTGATAGCATAAACAGCCATAGCAAAAGACAAGTTACACGTAAGTTTTGGGACGATAAGAACGCTAAACCAGATACCAACGGAAACCTCAAGGTAGCCTCTCCGGTAGTAGAAATCTACCCTGATGGCACATTCTCGACTAATGACGAATCCGAAGGTGCAGAAGTGATAAAAGAGGCAACCGGCATATATCGTATATCAAATATATTGGGCTATAACGCTGATGGCGGTTGGGGTGTGCATGGGGGCATTTCTGTTCCCCGCGACAACAATAATCTCGAACTGATTTTTGTTGATGATCACGTTCAACTTGATGGCTCTATTATCATTAAGACTTTCCATCGCCAACACGCACATCTACCGGAGAGATTTCAAAATTGGCGGCTCAAATCTATTGATGACAATGGCAACAAGATATTCTATCAAGATGAGGAGTCCTGTGATATTCCCGATTCTTGCCGTTTAGATATTCGGGTCCAAATGCCAGAAGATTCACTCTGGAACTTGAATCGAAAGAAGTTACAGGAAGAAATGGAGAATATCAGCGCTTCTGGTAATAAATTGTAGTAATACGGGGCCGTGTATCGGCCCTGTATTTTACTGCCTATCCTAATAGGGCTATTATAGGCACTTATTTGGGCTTTTTGGCGCTTCAATATTAGGATGTTGACGTTGAGCATCATTCTCTATTTTTTCATATTAATGGTGAGTGATATAACCGCTCGTTTTTAAAGCATATATATCCGTCATCTTTCAAGTTGCCTCTTTGTTGGCTGCACTCACTCACCCCGGTCATATAGTTCTCTGTGCTCCCGGGGATTCGCTCCCTTGCCGTCGTGATGCATCTTGAAATCCATAGGGTATAAATATGTTGATTATAAAAAATATTATTTTGCTTAAGGGGTAAGGATATGAGTCAAAAAAATGATTTTAAAGCTCTTTCTGTTAGTAATAATAAAAATGTAGTGAGTCAAGAGAAATATGGAATAAGTTCGGATTTGCAGACAGAGTTTCCTTCAGATGATGTTCACTCTCATTGGTTAAATAAGGCGTTGCATTAATCATCAACTATATCAGCCGTCGTAGCTAATTTTATTGCAGAACAATCTGGCGAGGATGTTTTGGATAATGGTGATATAACCAAGCTTACCGCGCAATTAAATGAAGCATTAGAACAGAAAATTTTAGATACCTCTAACATTCCTGTATAAAAATTTACTAATGATCAGCAAGCCGTTATGTCTTTTTGATTAGACCAGATGAATAAATAATCATAAAAAGCACATCATGATTCGTTCAGGTGTGCTTTTTTTATGTGAAAAATATTTTTCTGATGATACTTCGAGAGAGAAGATATTGCCTGAAATGGATAGTGTGTATTTAGACAGTTTTGCCAAAATGCCGCCACTTCGCTATTTTTACGCCATTTCCGAAAGCAAAAAAGCCACCGAAAGGTGGCTTTTTTGCTTTCCCTAACTCACTGTTTTACAGCAAGTTTTATTTGGTGCCCAGGGCGGGACTTGAACCCGCACAGCCTTACAGCCGAGGGATTTTAAATCCCTTGTGTCTACCGATTTCACCACCTGGGCTGAATTTGGAGGCGCGTCCCGGAGTCGAACCGAGGTTAACGGATTTGCAATCCGCTGCATGGCCACTCTGCCAACGCGCCTTACTTATCAGCTATAAAGTTACCAATCATCTATCTTAACTAGTAACTTGGAGCGGGAAACGAGACTCGAACTCGCGACCCCAACCTTGGCAAGGTTGTGCTCTACCAACTGAGCTATTCCCGCACCGCTTCGAACTGGCTGATTTACTTATTTGTTTTCGTAAATCTCATGTGCCTTTCGATGCGTTGCATTCTACTTACTTCACGTATTGAGTCAACACAATTATTGTTAGGGTGTGTTTGTTCGACGATTTTTACGTCACTTCGATCAAGCTTCACGCAAATCAGACCACGCCGCGTTGACATATTGAAACATTGACCAAAATGTTATCACTGTAGCAACGTAAAGTAATATGAATCCACCCAGTTCGAATTCAAAATTAGGGCGCCATAATAAGGCAATTAATGCCGCCATCTGTGCTGTCGTTTTTACCTTACCCATCCAGGAAACGGCAACGTTACTGCGTTTTCCTAATTCAGCCATCCATTCTCTGAGAGAGGAGATGATAATTTCACGCGCTATCATGGTTGCAGCGGGGAGTGTTATCCACCATGTATGATAATGCTCGGAAACTAATACTAATGCGGCGGCAACCATGATTTTGTCAGCGACAGGATCAAGAAATGCGCCAAAGCGGGTTGTTTGCTTCCAAAGGCGGGCGAGAAAACCGTCAAACCAGTCTGTCGCCGCAGCGACAACAAAAATTATGGCACAGACCATCGGCGCCCAATTGAATGGCAAGTAAAATGCCAGTACAAAAAATGGGATCAGGGCGATACGGAACAGAGTGAGCCATGTTGGTATATTTAATTGCATAGTGCTTCTTAACTATCTGGCTATAGTGGAATTTATAAGTATGGTGCATCAATGCACCTAGTGTTTCAATGCATTATGAATTTTTTCTGCTAATGCATAGGAAATAGTCGGTACTTTTGCGATCTCTTCGACACTTGCGTTGCGTAAAGGCTGTAATCCCCCCATATATTTCAGTAACATTTGTCGGCGTTTTGGACCGACACCGGCAATAGATTCCAGCGTACTGGTTTTTCTTACTTTATCTCTCTGCTGGCGGTGCCCGGTTATCGCATGGTTATGTGATTCGTCACGGATATGTTGAATCACATGCAGGGCAGGTGAGTCTGGTGGTAATGCGATACCTTCACCTTCTGCCGCGAAAAATAGTGTTTCAAGCCCAGCTTTGCGATCGCTTCCTTTGGCAACGCCTATCAATTGAGGGCGTGTTTTGTCCCATTCAACATCAAGAGACTGGAATACCTCTATTGCCTGAGCTAACTGCCCTTTACCGCCATCAATAAAAATAATATCGGGAATTTTTGATTCATCTAATGCTTTTCCGTATCGACGGCGCAATACTTGATTCATGGCAGCATAATCATCACCGGGCGTAATGCCACTAATATTATAGCGCCGATATTCAGAACGTAGTGGGCCATTACTATCAAAGACAACGCAAGATGCAACAGTTTGTTCCCCCATAGTGTGACTGATATCAAAACACTCCATTCTCTGAATTTTTGCCAACTTAACTAAATTAGCGAGAGATTCTAATCTTTGGTGAATGGTGGATTGTTGAGATAAGCGGGTAACTAAAGCTGTAGCTGCATTTGTCCGGGCGAGTTTCAGATAACGGGCCCTGTCTCCGCGAGGGCGGGTTTGAATATGAATTTTTCGGCCCGATATTTCAGATAATGAATCAGATAAAATGTCTTTCTCTTGCAGAGCAAAATCCAGCAAAATTTCTGATGGCAAAGTCCGGTTTTGGCTGCCTTGTAAATAAAATTGACCAAGGAATGTTTGCACAATTTCGTCGGATTTTGTCCCGGTCGGTATTTTAGGGTAATAACTTCGGCTCCCCAGTACTTTCCCCTGACGTATAAACAGGACATGCAGACAAGCCATGCCCGCTTCAAATGCAATGCTAATAACATCCAGATCGTCGTCTGTGCCTGAAACAAATTGTCTCTCAGTGACCTGACGGACGGTTTGTATTTGATCGCGATATCTTGCAGCATCTTCAAATTTCAGTTGCTGGCTGGCTGCTTCCATTCGGCTAATCAATTTGGTTAGAACTTGCTGATCTTTGCCTGAAAGAAATAGGCGAATATAATCAACTTGCTGTTGGTATTCTTCTTCACTGACCAACCCATTAACGCAAGGCCCAAGACATCGGCCAATTTGATATTGAAGGCATGGCCGGGAGCGATTGCGGTAGACACTATCCTCACATTGCCGGATAGGAAAAAGTTTTTGCAGTAAGATTAATGATTCACGTACCGCATAAGCGCTTGGAAATGGGCCAAAGTATTCACCTTTAGAATGTTTAGCACCCCGATACATTGCCAGCCGTGGGTGTTTCTCTGTGCTGAGAAAAATATAAGGATAAGATTTGTCATCTCGCAGTAAGACGTTATATCGGGGCTGATAAAGCTTGATGTAATTATGTTCTAGTAACAATGCTTCTGTTTCTGTATGTGTGACAGTAACATCTATTTGAGCAATGTTTTTAACCAGAGATTCGGTTTTACGGCTGGCGACCTGCACACGGAAATAACTGGAAAGCCGCTTTTTTAAATCTTTAGCTTTGCCGACATAAATAACCGTTCCCAAGGTGTCATACATACGATAAACACCAGGCTGACGGGTTACTGTTTTTAAAAATGCTTTTGAATCAAATTGTTCCGTCACTATTTAACAGACTCTCTGTGTCGAACAGCCCATAACGTATTGCTATATGTGTTAATTCTACATCACCGCCGATATTTAGTTTACTAAACATTCTATAGCGATAGCTATTGACGGTTTTTGGGCTGAGGTTAAGTTGTTCAGAGATATCACTTACCTTTTGTCCCTTTGTGATCATCAGCATAATCTGTAATTCACGATCAGACAGGCAACTGAGTGGATTATCTGCCTGTGGATTAATTTGGCTAAGGGCCATCTGCTGGGCAATATCGGGAGCGATATAGCGCTGCCCGGCATTAACAGTACGAATCGCATTGACCACATCCTGAGGAGTAGAGGCTTTACTGAGATACCCTCTGGCGCCTGCCTGCATCATCTTCATTGGCAGTGGATTTTCAGTATAGATAGTCAACATAATGACCCGGACATCGGGATGATAACGCAGGATCCTTTTTGTTGTCTCCAGGCCACCGATGCCTGGCATATTCATATCCATTAACACGATATCTACTTTATTCGTCCGGCACCATTTTATCGCGTCTTCACCACAATTGACTTCTCCTGTAACTGTTATTCCTTTCACATCATCAAGAATACGTTTTACACCAACCCTGACCAATTCATGATCATCGACTAACAAAACATTTATCAAAAAAGTGTCTCCAACTGGCCCTATGCTCATACATGAGCTTTCATTGATATTGCTTGCGAATTAAATTTTTTTCAGAAGAGTTAACTTCAGTAATCTATTTTTTGATTTTTAGTAAAAATTATATAAAACAATAGAATAGATAAATTATCCCAAAAATTCATCAGGAATGTGAATATTATACTTATATCTCTCAAAGACAAAAGAGAATTATCTTATATGGTGAGATGTGTTATTTATTTACAACAAGAACATCCTGTATATTCTGATTATCGTAGAATTAATAACTACACAAATATTTATAAAATAAATGATTTTAACAATGGGTTAACATTTGTTTTTTGCAGATATATTTACCAAATGCATAAAAGTAGGGGATGGATTATGTGGTAAAATTATTATTTTCATGACGTAATTAATACTTAAGCAGGTAACGACTATGAGTAAAATTGATTTGGCTTCATCTTTCGATACCCAAATCTTGGCAACAGAAGTGACATGTTTAAAAATGTTGTTGGCTTCGATTTTTAAAACAATGGGACAAGCTAATGTCGGGAAAGTTATACTGAATATGGAGCACGCTATTGCAGAAATAGACGATGAAAAACAGGCTAAGATATTTGAAAATACCGTTCAGAAAATAAAATCGCTATATCGGCAGTAAAATAGGTTTCAGGGGTTGATGTCATTGCCCCTATACATTCTACTTTTAACATATGTGAAAATGCTAAACGTTTATTTTATAATATTTCATTTGGAAAAATATATTATTATGTGTGTTAAATTTATATAACCATATGAATTTAAAGCTATAAGATAAACAGATTAAAAGTGCAGTCATTATCTGTCTATAGAGAAAAGGAAGGTAGGTAGCGGTAATAGGTGAAAAATACTTAAGTTATAACTGTTATTTTATTGTTATATACAGGATGATATATTGAATAAAGGTATTAATTGATTTTTTATTTTGCGAGTAATAGGCTGAATAATCATTGATGACAAACAGTAATAAATTTATTACCATCATGGTGATTGGGTTTTTATTTTTATAAGTGTTAATTCTATGTGAAAGATATCGGTTATATTCTATATGGATATGAAATATAAGTATTTTTACCTTTTGTTATTGCTTTCATTTGGTTAAATAACTCATAGTAATTAACGGGATATAGAGTATACTAAATGTAGCAATCTGGTTTGGTATGTAAATATAGGGGAGTGCATATGTACAAAACTATTTTAGTACCGGTAGATATTTCAGAAGATGAACTAACGAGTAAAGCCGTGAAGCATGCACTGTCTTTAGCTAAAGAAACGAGTGCGAAGCTTCATATACTTCATGTGTTGCCAATCTCATCGGCGATTGTTAATGCATATTCATTAGGATATGAGGAAATTAAGGATAAAGCGACAATTAAAGCAGAAGATGATTTAAAAATGCTGCTTGATACGATGGATCTTCCTGATGAGAAGCTATCCTACTCCATTGCATTTGGTTCGCCAAGAGACGAAATAACAGCAACTGCTACAGAAATTAATGCTGATCTTATTGTTATTGGCTCAAGGAGACCCAATATCACAACGCATTTATTAGGATCTAATGCAGCAGGTGTTGTCAAATACTCGAAAATATCGGTTTTGGTTATCAGGTAAGATATGGGATGGGCTCTTAATTGGATGAATTGGTAAGCCATTTTAGAATGGCTTACCATTAGTTAAAGCTGTTTTAGCAAGGTTTGATTTGGCTTCATTTTCATTGAAATTGCATGTGACTGTGCAGAATTATTGCGGATGAAATAATTATGGAAAAATTTACTGATAAACTGGTTCGTCTGGATCATTTTCTATGGCGAGTGACGCGTTTTTACCTTATCGCTGCCACATTTTTCTTTATTGGGATAATTCCGGGTGTGCTGGGGTTTTACCTGATAGAAGGGCACTCATTTTCTGAGTCTTTGCTCAATGCGTTATCTATGCTTGGAGCACAGGGGTTAGATCCTGCGCCTGTTAGTTTGTTTGGTAAATATTTTATTGCGATATATGGATTATTTCTGGAAAGTGTGTTCTTGATTACTTTAGGGCTTGTTGTAACACCTTTCATCCACCGAATATTACACAAATGGCATATTGATGCTGAGTAATGAAAAATGCGTTATGCAGTAATTTGTTTGATTTAGTTAAACAACTCACAGCAAATGGTGGAATATTTCATATACTCATTGAAGTAGTTAAGTTTGGTATATAAATATAGGAGTGCATATGTACAAAACTATTTTAGTGCCGGTGGAAATCTCAGAAGATGAATTGACCGATAAAGCGATTGCACATGCAGAGTATTTGGCTAAGTTGTCTGGTGCCAATATACATCTTTTCCATTCCATTCCTGATGTATCAATATTTTCAGTTAGTTATAGTTATCATTATGACTTGATCAACTCTTTTGCCAAGAAATCTACTGCAAGGTCAGAAGAAGAACTGGCAAAAGTTGCTGAAAGAATAGACTTGCCAAAAGAGCGAGTCTCTTTCTCCGTCGCTTTTGGATCACCAAGGGACAAAGTATTATCAACAGCAAATGAGATTGAAGCCGATTTAATTATCATTGGTTCCAGGCGACCTAATATTTCGACCCATTTATTAGGTTCAAACGCTTCAGGAATTGTCGGATATGCAAATATTTCAGTTTTGGTAGTCAGATGAGTTATTTATTTAGTAATGAAAAAGTCATCTTTTTTATCGTACCCATTGTTTAATATATATTGAGCTATTCAATACTTATGTGATAATCCGGTGTCTATATTCTGAACCGGATTTTTATATTTTAAAAAGAATGTTGATCTTATTCTGGAGATAATTGATTTTAAATGATCCCTATTTTATCGAAAAGTTGATCCAATAGGGCAAATTCTGCATTGAATATTGTGTTTAAAGTGAATTTAATATAAATATATCTAATTAATCAGCGACTTATGTTGTTATGTCAAAAATAAGCGTGATTTTCATTTATTAGCTATAGTTAATTCCAGCAAGGTGACTCTATTCGATAACTGGATGAGGATAAAATATGTTAAGAAAATTAACGGCTGAATTGCTTGGAACATTCGTTCTGGTTTTTGGGGGATGTGGTAGTGCTGTATTAGCTGCTGGATTTCCTGAATTAGGTATTGGTTTTGTCGGTGTCGCTTTAGCATCTGGTTTAACCATTGTGGCGATGGTGTACGCAGTAGGGCATATTTCTGGTGGACATTTCAATCCTGCGGTAACAATTGGCCTTTGGGCCGGGGGACGTTTTAGGGCCGCAGAAATTATACCTTATATTATTTCTCAAGTTATAGGCGGTATTCTTGCGGCGGCTGTGTTGTATGTTATTGCCAGTGGGCAGTCTGGTTTTGATGTGACAGCCAGTGGTTTTGCATCCAATGGTTATGGTGAGCATTCACCTGGTGGATTTTCACTTCAGGCAGCTATTGTTGCTGAAGTTGTTTTGACGGCTATTTTCCTGATTGTCATTATTGGTGTAACAGATAAACGAGCCTATGCGGGTTTTGCGCCATTAGCAATAGGTTTGGCGTTGACTTTAATTCACTTGGTCAGTATTCCTGTTACAAACACTTCAGTTAACCCTGCAAGAAGCACCGCTGTTGCTATATTCCAGAATACCTGGGCTTTAGATCAGTTATGGCTATTCTGGGTTATGCCGATTATTGGCGGGATTGTGGGTGGTGTAATTTACAGGTTACTGCTTGCTGAAAAACAATGATTTTTACTGATTGATGGAGTTACTTTGCTGATACCGCTGATATGGTTCAATTGATAAAAGAATTTGATGAACAAGGCGTTGCCGTAAAATTTCTGGATGACAGTATCAGTACAGAAGGCGAAATGGGAAAAATAGTCGAAGAGTCCAAAGGTAATCGCCCTTTTTAACATCATCACTTTTGGGGGGCTTCGCCATAATTCGTTATTAATCTGTTTTATGTTTTGATTATGTTGATAATATGTGAATTAATTTAATGTGGAAGGAAGGGATGATGAGACGAAAAACGGGGTTTTTCTTTGATGAGCATTGTTTTTGGCATAGTACTGGCGTGTATGTAACGACTCTGCCTGTCGGTGGTTGGGTTCAGCCTCCTTCTGGAACTGCACATGCTGAATCGCCGGAAACAAAAAGGCGGTTGAAAAATTTGATGGATGTATCAGGTTTGAGCCACTCTTTGCATCTTTCTTCGGCGTCGCCTATTGATGAGCAAACATTACGTAAAATTCATCCGGAAGAGTATCTGAAGCGGTTTAAGCAAGTCAGTGATAATGGCGGAGGGATGCTTGGTATAGAAGCGCCTCTGGGACCGGGAAGCTATGAAATTGCTAAACTCTCAGCCAGCCTTGCTTGTGCCGCGGTGAAAGCTGTGCTTAGTGGTGAGCTTGATAATGCTTATAGTCTTTCTCGACCACCAGGCCATCACTGCTTGCCTGATAAGTCCATGGGATTTTGTTTTTTAGCAAATATCCCATTGGCAATTGAACAAGCAAAAGCACGTTTTGATTTAAAACGAGTGGCGGTCATTGATTGGGATGTTCATCACGGTAATGGTACTCAGCATATTTATTGGGATCGTTCTGATGTTTTGACCATCTCGATACATCAGGATGGTTGTTTCCCTCCAGGATACAGCGGTGAAGATGATATCGGGGAAGGTGAAGGGACAGGTTATAACCTGAATATCCCATTACTTGCTGGAGCCGGACATAATAGCTATATCTATGCAATGACACAGATAGTACTTCCTGCGCTTGAACGCTTTAAACCGGAGCTGATAATTGTTGCCTGTGGCTATGATGCGAATGCGGTGGATCCTTTGGCAAGGATGCAGCTCCATAGTGAAAGTTTTCGGGAGATGACCCAGCTAGTGCAACAGGCAGCGGATAGTTTATGCGACGGAAAACTGGTCGTTGTTCATGAAGGCGGGTATGCGGAGTCTTATGTACCATTCTGTGGATTGGCAGTACTTGAACAGATGAGCGGCATTCGTACTGAAGTCAAAGATCCAATGTTAGATTTTATACGCTTGCAGCAGCCAAGAGCTGAGTTTGAGCTATTTCAACAACAGCAGCTTGATAAACTTAAAGAAAAATTCGGTCTTTGAGCTTTGTTGCGTAGGTTTGCTTTACATAGCTTGGGAGCAAACCTATAAGGCTAATAAGGGGCGGTGTGCGCATTTCCCTGAAAAGTCTCACCTTCGTAATATATCTTATTGAATTAAATTAAAAAAATTGATTATTTTTGATGTGGGGTTATCGTGTGGCGCAGGGGAACCATCCCCTTACACTCCCGACAGATCGCTCTGGCCGCCTGCCCATTCATCGCTGGCAGAAAACTCAGGAATATTGAACCGTCACCCGCCTTATTCATACTTCAGTGGTTCTTTGGCGAAAGCAATTATACCAAATCATCATGCTGTTCAATCATTCCTCTCAAAACGTCAACAGCCCCTAGGATTAATATAAATTCGAGTCAAATAAATAATTGGAAGTTATTCTCTACTGTCATTGGCGATAGAATTAAAGTTGATGAATAATACCAGGTTAAATTTGAGGATGTTGTGGTAGACAAGATTATTTTTAAGCCAATTCCTTATGCAAAGAAACAAGCATCAATTCATGTTCGTCATGGTACAGCGTCAATTACAGTTAAAAATCAAGAGGATAATAAAGCAGTGATTAATCTTTGACTCAAGCAATGAATGATATAACGTCGAGCGCGAACCGCCGGCACGTTCAATAATCATATCCAGTGTTGTTCCTTCATAGCCATGCTCAATAAAGACATTTGTTGCGGCTTCAATAATCGCTTGATGACGTTTTCGGCCTTTTAGGCTTTAACACCCTAGCACCCTCTTTTGCTCGCTTTAACATCAATAATCTTTTGTCAGGCAGAATGAATGGGGTATCTCAGCCTGCCTGTAGATAGTCTTTCGTTTTAAAAGGAGCGTTTAGGAAGAAATGCAAATAAACAATATTTGTCTTATAGGTCGATTATGAGGCAACATAAAAGGGAAAGATCAAAATGATATTTTGAATAATAGGGTATGTCATTGAAACGAAAAATTAATTTTTTGGCGATTTATATTGGGTGTTTAAGTTTAATTGTTCCTTTATCTTCTTTTGCTGTTCCGGCTACATTTGAACAAGCTAAAACTGAACTGCGTCATCATGTTTATCATGATCAATTTAGATCAAAGACGGGAACATTGTATTGTGGCTGTCATTGGCAGTGGACGGGGAAGAGTGGGGGACGTGTCAATCTGTCTTCGTGTGGTTATCAAATCAGGTCACAACAGAATCGGAATCGGGCCGAACGGATTGAATGGGAACATATTGTTCCTGCCTGGACTTTTGGACATCAGCGGCAGTGTTGGCAAAAGGGAGGCAGGAAAAATTGTGTATCCTCAGATTCGGTTTTCAGGGCAATGGAATCTGATATGCATAATTTATCTCCATCCATTGGCGAGGTTAACGGTGATCGCAGTAATTTCAGTTATGGAATGTTACCAAAGAATGAGCCGAATGATTATGGTGTTTGTACTAGCAAAGTCGATGCTAAATCTCGCACGTTCGAGCCGCGGGATGCAGTAAAAGGGCAAATTGCCCGGATCAATTTTTATATGCACGATCGTTACAACCTTTCTATGTCGCGTCAACAGCAGCAGTTATTTACGGCCTGGGATCGTCAATATCCACCAAATCAATGGGAACGGGAGAGAGATAACCGAATTGCTGGCATTATGGGGCATCATAATCCTTTTGTTACCGGTGAGCAGAAATGGGAATTATGGCATAAGAATTCAGCTATTGGTGTTTCACCCGCAGAGCAGAGAAAGGGGCAGGGAAAGAGTAATCAAACAGATACTCAGAAAAAACGAGTGTCATCTGATTCGTCACATACAGGATTAATCAAAGGTAATAACAATAGCAAAATTTATCATTTCTCTCATTGTCCAGGATATAAGGGAATTTTGGAGAAGAATGCTATTTATTTTCAAACAGAAGCTGAAGCAAAAAATGCTGGCTTCCGATTGGCTGGAAATTGTAAGCGTACTTAACAATACAGATAATTAACTATTGTTCTGTTGTCAGCAGCAGGCATCTTAATAAAATGGTTGCCATAGGGTGAAAAAAGATTACCTCAGTAGTGACTCTCTTACCCAATGGCAACCGAATACCGTAGTAAATAGATCCACACTTGCCAACAACAGCTATACTAATAAATAGTTAGCTTATATTAATGGATATTCATTGTAGTCAGTATCAAGTCATACCGTTCAATAAGTTAAAATTCCCATAAAAATAAACAGACAATACTGTCGATTGTTTTTAATGGAAAGTTTTTGGCTTATTTGCCATAACGTAAAGATTGTCATGATGATTCGTTAGTTGCGGCCTGAAATTAGTAAAGTAGAAATTGCCCCTTTTGCCTATATGCGTGGCCGAACGTTTGAAAATGCATTCGTGATCTTGGATGAAGCTCAGAATGTGACGATCAACCAGATGAAAATGTTTCTGACCCGGCTTGGGGAAAATGTCACGGTGATTGTGAACGGCGATATAAGCCAGTGTGATTTGCCTGCCGGAATGACGTCAGGATTGCGTGATACTCCATGCTCTGTGCATAACGGCCACTGCGGCCGGGATGCAGCTCACGAATTGAGCATCCTTATCCTTTGCAGCGCTTTTACGCCAAACTTGAAAAACAGCGGCGTAAAAATAGGAAGAGAGAGAAAAAGCGGAAATAGGTGATCACAATCACTGAAATACGCATTAGGTTATTTATATGTGTGTTTTTTGTTATTTTTATTTTTATTTATGTTACGATTTATCGCTATTTTATATACATTGACGGCTGATATTTTGCAAATAAAAGGCTGTCTTTGATCCGTTTTTGAGAAGGAGAAAGAACGTGATAGGAAATAGGGATTATTCAACAAGTGTACTGTCTGGTGAAGGGGATAGCGATTATGAGAAGTATATGCGCATTCCTGCGCTGCTCAATTTGCAAGTAACGCCAGAAGAGATGCTCCACCGCGATGAATTATTATTTCAGGTGGTTCATCAATCTACTGAGCTTTGGCTGAAACTGAGCAATAATGAGTTAGCTGAAGCGATAAAAAAGCTATCCAAGAAAGACTTTGTTGCTGCAACTGAGTTAATTAAGCGGTCCAGCTATCCTATTGAGTTAATTACTAAGCAACTCGAAATGTTCAAATACATGACTCCGTATGACTTTCAGAAAGTAAGACCTGCATTAGGCAACGGCTCAGGCTTCGAATCTCCAGGCTGGAGGCGGTTGCAATCAGTTGGGCGGGAACTCCATCAAACTTTTATTCGTATTGTTAAGTCTATGAGTATCGACCTGATGGGCGTTTATACCGAGGAAGACAAGTCGCCGCTTTATTTCCTAATGGAAGAAATGGTGAGCTGGGATGAAATGGTCAGTTTATGGCGCAGTAGACATTATAAAATCGCAGTACGTACTATCGGACTTAACACGATAGGCACCAAGGGAACTCCGGTTGAAAAACTGACGGTGCTGATGAATAAGCAATTCTTTCCAGAACTGTGGGAATTGCGTACCGAAATGACTAATACCAACAGTTACTAGTCGCTATGTATTCACCTCAAGCATTTCGGGACAATTATTTTAGCGGGTTGCATGGCCTTGTCCATCTTGCCAGTTGTAGTATTTCTCCTCGTTCTCAGTTCCTTGATACAGCGATGGAAACGATGCTAGGTGATATGGCAAAAAATGAGCTGGCGTGGGTGTATTTCGAGCAGCAAACCGAACAGACCAGGCGCTTGTTTGCTGAGTTTATAGGCGCAGATGCATCACAAATAGCGATTTTGCCAAACGCAACGATAGCTGCTTATCAGGTTATTTCAACGCTAGTAGCCAATTCCGGAGAACAAATTCTTTGTACGGAAGATGAATTTCCGTCTCTGTCCCATGTTTGGTTGCAACAAGCGAGTCGTGGACTCGTCACGCGTTGCATAGAAAGTCAGGTTTCAGACGAAAGTTTTGTCGCCATTACCCGCGCAATGTTGGGCAGCAATACATGTTTAGTTTCAGTACCGTTAGCCAGTTTCCGCACAGGTAGACGATACCCGGTCGAATTAATAACAGAACTCGCTAATCAATCACAAGTTCCAATATTAGTCGATGCATACCAAGGGCTAGGCGCTGAAAAAATTAATGTCAGTGAATTGAATTGTGATTACCTGATCTGCGGCAGCATGAAGTACATGTTAGGTTTGCCAGGTATTGCATTCCTTTATGTAAAAGATGGCATTCGTAACACTGTTGCACTGGGGCTGACTGGATGGCAAGGACGTAAAGAACCATTTGCTTTTAACCCATCGTTGGTGGATTTCCCCGATTGCGCCAAACGATTTGAAACCGGAACTCCCGCTGTGCCCGCGCTTTATGCGGCAAGCAGCGCCTTAACTGCGCTTTTGACTTTAGATTTTGAGCAAGGTCGGCTGCATATTCAGACATTAGTTGAACTTGCTATCGACATTTTGGAAAAAGGCGACGTGACAATCGTAAAGGTCCCCGGAACATTATTTTCGGCGCATATTGCTTTACTTGTTCCAAATGTTCCTGCATTGGACAGGTACTTAAAGCAGCACAAGATAATTACAAGCTCGCGAGGTGAGATGCTCAGACTTGCGTTTCATCACTTTAATACGGCAGACGAAGTTGTTCAAACATGTAGATTGATTTGCGAGTACTTCAAAACCCAAATATGGTGAATATAGGTTAATTATTTCAATAAATTATAATAAAAGGAAAGTTTTACTGTGCTGGATATATTAGAACTTGAGCATCCAAAATTTACTAGTTTGCTTTGTGATTACAGTGATTCAGAAAAAATCACTATTAATCTTAGCATTCACACCATATTGCGGTTTGCCAAGGAAAATAAAACAACCTTCCCATATCAGGATGTTGTTCGCATGTATCATAAGACAGGTAAACATTTCGTTCCTGAATATTTTCTCGAGCTGTTGAATATTACTAGAAAAGAGTGCGCAAAATTAAACAGTGAGGAAATCGAGCAAGTCACACGTTTTTTGAATGTCTTGTTGGATAAATACGACGGTACTTATGACTACCGCTCTTATCTGGCGCTTGAACTGTTAAATATGCCTGATGACCAGACAGAGATTAAAGCATACGAAGAAGCGCAATCCCACATTGACCGTATGACGTTGCTGCTTACAGCGGATCTACTCAAATTTGAACTTGGCGGGTTAGAAACAGAGGAAAATTTCAGACATCAGTTGCCAGAACGTACTTTAGTTGAAAAACGTTGTGTTATGGCTCTAAAAGCGGTGACTCCATACGTACAACGGGCTAAGTTGTCCTATATTTCATCGGAATGTGTTATCGAATCAGCAAAACATTTTATTGCCGCAGTAGAGCAAAGGAAAACACACAACGATGAGCAAATGCTGATGACAACTAATTTACCTGTCTATCTCATTCACGACGAATATATGTTCATTCGGGTCTTACAAACGTTCGAATACACTTTCTCTTGGATTGCAGTTGGTTTGAGGGCGGCAATTGAAGCTTGCACTGATTCGCCTAGCCAGACAAGTATTCTGGTTGAAAGTTGCGAGAAAAAAATTAAAGAAGCCATCGGTTTTTTCCATTTACTGTCTTCTATGCGTGCAGAATCCTTTAAGGTGTTTCGTGCATATACTGAAGGCGCAAGCGCGATCCAATCAAGAAACTACAAGCGTATTGAATCACTATGCAGACAACCGGATGAGGATCGGTTGAACTCTATTGCTTACGGCTCTGTCCCTGAAGTTCAAGAAAAACTGTTGGCGCGGCCAAATAACTTAGACCTTGCATTGAGTCAAGCGCAACAGAGTGGTCGTTTCGATAGCAACGACTTTGGTGAGGTCAAACAAGACATGAAAAGTTTTGCTACGACGTTGAAACGTTGGAAGCAAACCCATTATGGTCTTGCGATGAAGATGTTGGGTGAGGGCTCGGGTACTGGTTACACGGAAGGCACTCCTTACTTGGCTTCTGTCAAAGACATTCCTGTTTTTGAAACCCAGCTTGATAAGTAGATTACTGAGATGAATAGTTCAAATAAAACCAAGATTGCTATTATTGGCGCAGGTCCAGCTGGCCTGATTTTATCAGCTCGACTGGCTTCATTCGGTATTACGAGCATCGTGATGGATAAAGCCTCTTATCTGCTTCGAAAAGGTTCTAAAGCCTGCCTGATCCACGGCGATGCGCTAGAAGTACTTGATAAAGTCGGGTGTGGAGAACAGATTGCAAAAGAAGGGATTCATTGGCGGATAGCGCACACCTATATTCGAAATGTTGAAAGGATCACCCAAGAATACCCCGAACGTCCGGGTTATGGTGAATTTGTCAATATTTCCCAATACCGTATAGAGCAAGAGCTCGTTAAGCTGTTGGAAGCCAATCCCCTATGTGAACTCAGGTGGTCAAGTGAAGTCGTTGGTTATTCACAACAACAGGACAAGGTTAAGCTAGAGGTAAAACACTGTACCGAAACAGAGACCCTAGAATTTGATTATGTAATTGCCTGCGATGGAGTTAGAAGCACGTTACGCGATCTGACAGGGGTTAACTTTACCGGATACACTCACCAAGATCGTTTTTTAGTTACTGATATTAAAGCAAATATTGCTTTAACCAAAGAACGTCACTTTCATTTTGATCCTCAGTTTAATCCAGGCCGTCAGTTGGTGATGCATCCTCAGCCCGACAATATATGGCGTATCGACTGGCAATTGCCTCCAGATGCGGATATTGAAGCTGAAAAGAAAAATGGCCAACTAGACAAGCGTATCAAGTCTGTCATCGGTGATATTCCGTATCAGATTGACTGGATCAGTACCTATCGTTTTAACCAGCGAGTCGTGGAGAAGTTCAGACTCAATCGACTGTTTTTTGCTGGTGATGCGGCTCACTCATTTCCACCTTATGGCTCTCGCGGCATGAACAGCGGGATTCAAGACGCAGACAACCTGGCATGGAAATTGGCGCTAGTAATTAGAGGAAGCGCAGGGGATGAATTGTTGGATACTTATCATGAGGAAAGGTTCCTTGCAGCGAAAGAGAATTTGAGACTGACGGAAGCCACGATACAGTTCATGGTTCCGCCAACACCTTTGAAGCAAATCTGGCGTGACACCGTGCTGCGAATTTCAGAAGTCTGGAAACCGTTTCGTAAGCAAGTGAATCACGGGAAAATGACAGAACCTTTTACCTACGAATCTTCTAGTTTGATTGATTATAACCATCGGACACCCTATGTCGGTGCGTTCGCTCCGGATGTAGTGGTTTATATCGACGGAAAAAAAAGCCGCTTACGTAAGTTGTTCGGGGAAGGGTTTGTTTGTCTTTTTTGCGCAGACCCAAATAGGGTGAAGCAGTATTTAAATAAGCAAAGCCACACCTATAATAGTTTGGATTTTAGTTTGGTTACTGCTGTACCAAAAGGATATTTCTCGCCAAAAGTGGACGAGAGACTTATCAGTGTTACTTACGACGATATTCTGTTTTTTGAAACCCTGACAGAAAAACAAGATTCATTGTTTGTTATCCGTCCTGATGGCCATTTAGCCGGACATTACCTGCTTGATAACGCACCGTCTCTTAGTTTAATCCTGGAAAAAGTCAGTGGTACTGATTCCTTAACGTTTCAGCGTGAAGCATCATAAACGGAGATTAACTTATGTCGTCTACCCACAATACGCCAGAATTCGCATGGCTAAATGGTGAATGCGTGCCTTGGGAAAAGTGTACCTTACATGCCAGAACGCAGGGCGCTTTTTGGGGCGCAAATGTTTTTGAAGGTGTGCGAGTCTATTGGAATAAAACGGATAAGCAAATGTATATGTATCGGATACGAGAGCATATCAAGCGCCTGCGCGATTCCATGAAGTGTGTTGACATGCCTGTCACTTTCACAGATCAAGAGATTGTTGAAGCTTGCATCGACCTAGTACGAAAAAACAACTTTAAGCAACATGTGCATCTGGTTATCGCGCCTTATTTTGCGATGGGGAAAAACTTCGATCCACTTATTTATACCGAAGACACTGGTATGCATATTACAGCATTACCTATGCCAAGGTCTGCGCGTTATGACACAGGGATGACGGCTTCGTTTTCAACTTGGAGACGAATCAGTGACGATTCAATGCCGCCGAGGATTAAAACAGGAGCAAATTACCATAATAGCCGCTTAGCTCAGCATGAAGCGATGCGAAATGGTTTTGATACTGCGTTTTTTCTAAATCACAGAGGCACTGTGGCTGAAGGCCCTGGATCTTGCATCATGATGGTCAAAAATAACCGACTGATCACGCCGCCAGGTTCAGCAGGCGTACTTGAAGGGATTACGGTAGACAGCATTATAAGACTAGCGAAGGATAAGCTTTTGGTTGAATGTGAACGAAGAGAAATTGATCGTACCGAGTTGTATTTGGCTGATGAAGTTTTCACCTGTGGCACTCTCGCTGAAATCGTTCCTGTGATTAGTGTTGACCGAAAGTCTATTGGGGACGGGCGTCCTGGTTTGATGACCCGTAAGCTTCAGGTTGCTTATGAAGACGAGGTGATGTCGAATTCGACATCTGAATATTCAACCCCTGTCTATTAAACCCATAATGAGAATAAGGAAATCTTAATACTATGACATCTTCAATCTATGCGAAGTTCATGCAGGGGAAAGTTGAGGTACTTGACCTTACAGCGCCGTTGTCAACGGAAACACCTGTGATCCGTTTGCCGCCTGAACGAGGGCAACCTTGGCCTTTTAAGTTGGAAAAAATAAGCCGTTATGACGAAAAAGGCAAAGAAGTTTATTGGAATAATATCCAGATGTCCGAGCATACAGGGACTCATTTTGATGCCCCTATCCATTGGCGGTCAGGCAAAGATTCTATCGATGTCTCAAGTGTACCTCCTAGGCACTTGGTCGCGCCTGCCGTTGTAATTGATGTATCTGATCAAGTAACAGCCCCAGATTTTTTACTCGAACGTGAACATGTCGATCAATGGTGCGAAGTCCATGGACCTTTACCTGAAGGTGGTTGGTTGTTATTCCGCTCAGGTTGGGACAGTCGAGACTCAGATGCTGATACCTTTCTTAATCATGGTCATACTCCAGGGGTAAGTGAAGCTTGTGCAAAATGGTTGGCTGAGCAAACACCAATTATAGGTATCGGGGTGGAGACTGTTGGAACCGACGCAGGTCAAGCCGGAAAATTTGAACAACCTTACCCCGTACACTGGTACTTTCATGGGGCGGGAAAATATGGCCTGACTCAGTTGAAGAACCTGGCAAAGTTACCGCCAACAGGTGCAGTGATCATGATAGCGCCGCTTCCCATCGTTGGTGGTTCAGGAAGCCCTTGCAGGGTGTTGGCGCTTGTTGAATAACACAAAGTTAATTTGCGAAGAGTTTTTAAGGAAAAGTCGATGTATTCAAAGTACTGCTTGTTACTAGGAACAGAGAAAAACAGATTTCGTGCATTGGTTGCCACGGCTAGGGCAACCAACATGAAAATAGCGATCATGGCCCCAAGTGGTTATGTTAATGGAAACCGTTACGCTGATCTAGTGATTGAGGGTAATCCAGAAAACATTGAACAAGCTCTGGTTGCAGTACAGGCCTTTGCCGAGCGAGAAGGAATGCAACCGGGCGCAGTTGTTCCATTGACAGAAATGACGATGGCCCCGGGAGCTCGTATCGCGCAGTACTATAATTTAAATTATTTGTCTGAAAAAGCGCTGACATTAACCCGCAACAAATTTGAAATGCGTAAGGCTGCACATGCAGGTGGGTTGAACGTTCCGAAGTTTGCACGTTTTAATCACCTTGAGCAGCTAGCGACCCTTGCTGAAGATTTTCCTTTTCCAGCAGTTGTAAAGCCGACCAACGCCGGGGGCAGTGAAGGTGTAACCTACGTAGCTGGCAAAGATGATTTGGCTAGTGCTTTTGCTAACTTGCGTCGAGTGACCGAAAATTATGGTAGTAAGTTTGGTATGGCAGATAACGACTATCAGATAGAACAGTTTGTCGATGCTAGAATTGAGCTTTCGGTTGAAGTACTAAATACTAAAACGGGAAGACGTGTATTGGCAGTGACCGATAAAGAACTGACCCCGTTGCCTCATTTTGTTGAAATCGGCCATTCCTTACCCAGTATAGAATCTGATAACGAAGCGCTTAAACAAGCAGCGCTTAAAGCCTGTGAAGTCTTGGATGTTGAACATGGTATAGCTCATGTTGAATTTATGATTGATCACAGTGGCAAGATTTACCTACTGGAGTTGAATGCGCGTACTCCAGGCGGCGGCATTCCTGAAATATTCGAGAAAATAGCCGGAGTGAATATGCTCGAGCTTCACTCTCGCTCTTATCTATACGATGAAGTTGAAGTACCTGCATATCACATGTCTGGACTAGCTGCGATTGGATTTATGAAAGCTAAGCAAGGGACGATTGAGCGAATTAAGTTGCCGGCTCAGCATGAGTTACCAAAAGAGGTGTTTGGACTACAACTTTGGACATCCGAAGGAGCTCGGGTCAATCCGCTATACAGCAACGCAGAACTTGAGGGTTATGTTGAATTCTTCTGGCCAGACTATGAGCTAAATGGAAAACCGAAAGAGTACCTGATGCTTACACAACAATTGACTGAACAAATTTTCGAAATGGGTGAAAGCTAATGAATATACTTATTTTACACCGAGTTAGGTACGTTGACGTGCTTTACCATCAGTCTATCGATCACGAACTACATAATGTTTACTACATTGGTATCGAAGAAAATCTGAATGAAATCCCTGGCGATCTACGTTGTACAAAAATAGTAAGACCCGGCGTGGATGCTGTACACAAAGAAGTCCTCGAACAAATAGAAAATCTTGATGTTTGCTTTGATCACGTTGTTTCAATTAATGAGTTTGAATTGATTGAGGCTGCCTTGATACGAGAAAAGCTCAACATTGCGGGCCCTAAAGTGGCCGATGTCGAAAAAGTTCGAAACAAAATTGTGATGAAACACTGTGTTGGCGCTGCAAATATTCGTACTCCGCAGTACATGTCTTTGTCCGATTTTATGAACTCAGAACGACTAGCGATTCCTCCCTCTTCACCAGTTATTTTAAAGCCTCTGGATGGCGCTTCGTCAGTTGATGTGGTCAAGTTTGACAGTCAGAAAGTTTTGGAACAGGCGCTTATAGATCGCACAACTGGAATTGTGGCTCTTGATAAAGAAACACCTGAACGGATTGAAAACTTTGAAGTTGAAGAATTTGTATCCGGTCCTGTATTGCATATCGACGGCATGATCCGTAACGGACAAATAGAGATGATTGTCGTCAGCCAATATATCAATACATTGCTGGATTTTGCCAACGGCTATCCAGCAGGGTCTGTGCAGTTAGAAACCACGGAAGAGATGAAAACCTGGGCGCTTCAAATCCTAAATGCGGTTGATATATCTTTGGGGGCGTTCCACCTTGAAGCGATTCAAACAGATACAGGGCCGGTGTTTCTTGAAGTCGCTCATCGTATCGGGGGAGCTAGAATAGCTGAAACGTTGACGTTACAGACAGGGATTCATCCATCGATACTGGAACTTGGATTGTTGCTAGACCCAGACTTCAAATTCGAACTTAACTATGATACCGGGTACAAATATGCGTGGTTTATTGTGCCTGGACACCAGCTGCCAGGAAACTATGGCTTGGTGTCGGGGCATGAGTTTCTTTATGGCAAGGAAGAGGTTGTAATGCTGAATCAGCTTACGATGCAACAACCTTTGGTCAAAGCGGTTACTTATAAAGAAAGTGAAATTCCGTTAGCCGGATTATTAAAAGCCAAATCCGCTAAAGAACTAACAGATCTGATTGATAGGTTGTTTGGACAGTTACAACTAATATCTGTCGATACTCCTTTGCCTTACAGCGAGTGTATACCCCAGAAAAAGAAACACGTTCTTGTGATTGGCAATATTCGCCAACCTCATAAGACACTGGAAGCACAGGGATATGCTATTTCTTGGATGTATAAAAAAGTACCTAATTTTACGCATGCGACTGAAGATCACAATCGTTGCGAGCGAATATTAATGTACAGCAACGAGTCTGCAACTCAGTTAATCAGTTTAGCGCGTTCAATTGATCAATTACAAAAAATCGATTCAGTTGTGTCTTTTCACGATGGAGCCCAGCTTGATGCATTGACTATTGCAAATGCTCTAGAGCTGCCTTTTAGTTTGTCAATGGGGGCTATAGTCAACACGAGAGATAAACAATTAAGTCGCCGGATTTTACGCGAAAAAAACCTGACAGAAGTGCAATCGGCGATAGCGGAGAATGAGCAAGATTTACATGATTTTTTCAAGATTTATCCACAAGTAAATAAAGTCATCGTTAAACCAGTTGCTGGTACAGGCAGTGAAAATGTTCGATCGCTAGAACGTAAAGAGCTTGAAACCGCTAACTTAGACAACGTTTACCCTGTGCTGGTGGAACAGTTTGTCGAAGGTCGCGAATTCAGTGTCGAAGCATTCATGCAAGAAGGCAAATGCCATATTTTTGCAATCACTGAAAAATTCAAACATGCGCAAAGTTTTATCGAGACAGGGCATTTGGTGCCTGCCCGTTTATCTAGCGATGAGCACGAGAAAATTGCTGCATTCATTGCCAAAGTGCTACCTGCTCTAGGGGTCGTGTCGGGTATTACGCACAGCGAAATTATGTTGGGTGAAAAGATAGAGCTAATAGAAACACACACTCGAGTAGGCGGAGATAGAATTTTTGACCTGGTACAGATGACGACAGGAATAGATATGTATCGTCTGCAAGCTCTGCAAAGTTTGGGTTTGCCTATCGGTGAAGACGAATTAACACCAAAACTAAACGGTAAACATGCGTGTATCAAATTTAAACTCAACGATCATCCTGGGAAAAAGGTGATTCGAGTAAACGGCGAGGAAGAAATCAAAAATTGGAGTGGTGTTGAAGATGTATCTATCACTCATCAGGCAGGTGAAGTATTGCCCCAAATAGGAAACAGCTTCGACCGCTCAGCCTCAGTGTTGGTGTTGTGCGACAGTGCTGAACAGGCGCTAAGTATTGCAGAGGAAGCCATTCAGAAACTTGAATTTGTTGTAGGTAAGTAGTGTAACCATAGGTTCATCCAAGTATTTAGTACTGTATCTAACTGAAGGGAAACATGAATGAAGTCGTTAGCAATTGCAGAGTTGTTCATCAATATAGGTAAAGCTATATTGCTACTGAGCTTTGCCAAATTTATGTATGATGAAACGGGTCAAATATGGCAAATCAGCTTAATCTTCATAGCTGAAATCTTGATCTCAACCATTTTACCAATATTGGTTGGCAAGTCGGTTGATAACCAAGGTATTAAAAAGGTGCTTATTGGTTCAGCCGTTTGTCATGTTGTCTTTTGTTTGGCAGGTGTATTGGCATTGACGCAATTGGGCATGTCCGTGTCGATTTTATTGCTAATATCGGTGTTTTTGAGTTTTCTTGGGCCAATTTCAAAAATGGCCTTATTCAGTGTTACACCACTTCTTTCCCAACATGATCGCTTAGAAAAAGATAACGGTACACTGACTTCCGCATTTCAGGGTGGTCAGTTGATTGGTATGGCCTTATCTGCCTGGTTGCTGGATAAGTTTGACTTTATAGCAATTTTGACATTTGTCGTCTGTCTATATAGTGCCGCGAGTTTTTTTTACTGGCGAGCAACAGCCAATTTGACGTTAGCTGAGTCTCCTTCAGATATAGATAAACGTGAAGATCCAGAAAACCTGTGGCAGTTGTTTAAAGCGAGTAAACCCTACATGCGCTATTTTGTTCTAAGTAATTTTGACTTCGTCACTGTAGCCATATTCAACATTATGCTGGTTTCCGTCGTCAGTCAGGCATTTGACGGCAGCACATACTGGCTTGCCGGATTAGATGCCTCATTCGCTATTGGTGCGTTTGTTGGTGGCGCTGTTATTGCGAAGCAAATAAGGAACAAAAGTACTTCTCTAAGAGATGTTATCGCTATTCAGGTCGCTTTTCTAATCTATCTAGGTTTATGTTTTACAGAACAGGCGGTCTATTTGATGCCGCTCGCGATTGTGAGTATCGGCTTGTTTCAAAGTTACTCCGGTATTTACTGGCGCACACTGCTACATAAACAGCTGCCATCTCACATGATAGGTAGGCTAAGTAGTATTAAGTATATCGTATCCTCAGTACATATCGGGATTGTCGCCATGGTGGTCTCTTACGCACATGAATTAGGCTTCCAATACGCACTTGCAACCGCAGCTGTAATTACTATTGGTCAGATTTTATTTGTTGCAATCAGCATAAAACAATCACTAGCCATTGAAAGCAAATCCTCATCTTAGATGGACAAATGGCTCACTCTTAAAAGTTAGGGAAAAAATAAATGTTCAATATACAAGCAGTAATCAAAGAGCATGTAGTTGAAAATAAAAGGGAAAGCTTATGGAGCTATCTGGAAGAACGTCCCAATTACTTGATGCTAGATAAAAATGAGAATCACCATCCAATGGATGAAGATCTTTTTGAAGCGTTTCGAGCCTCATTAAAACCAGAGCATTTGTGTAATTATCCGGTGCTAAATAACTTATATAAAAAAATAGCCGAACTGGTTGGCGTTGAAGAGCGCAACATCTACCTCGGCTCGGGTTCAGACCTGGCGATAAAAGCATTATTTGATGCATGCTTAAGAGAGGGAGACCATGTGGTTTTACATAACCCTTGCTACTTTATGTTTGAAAACTACGCAAAGTATGCTGGGGTATCAATCTCGTCAACACCGGTCACCGAAGATTGGAAACCGGATGTAGCGGCTATTATCGATGCAGTCAAAGAAAATACCAAATTAGTGGTTGTAGAAGATCCGAGTGGTTTTGTCGGCACGCGTTTATCTTATTCCCAAATGCATGGTTTGGCTGAAGCGCTTTATAACAAGGGTGTGTTGCTGCTGATTGATGAAGCCTATCTATATGTAGAAGGAAAACAAAGCGCAAACCTGAATATCTTGCAGAAATTTCCGAACGTTATTTTGGCGCAAACCCTTTCTAAAGCTCATGGATTGGCAGGAGCAAGAGTCGGATTTTTGATCGGAGAGACAGAGTTAATCGGCCATATTTCAAATGTCAGGCCGCTATATGAGATTAGTGCATTATCGGCATGGGCTGCGGAATGGCAGCTAGATCATCCTGAAGTGCTTGAACGTTTTCAGGAGAAGATGAAGCAGACAAAAGCCTATATGAGAGAAGCTTTGACCGAAAGAAGACAGACTTTCAAAGATACTCACGGCAATTTCATGTTGGTACAGTTTGCCGGATACGATTCAAAAGAGATAGAACAATTGTTTCAAGAGCAGGGTATTTTAATCAGACGTCCGTTTGAACAGAGTAATTTAAAAGGTTGGCTGAGAGTAACCATTTCACAGCTCGAACATTGCGAAAAATTTATTTCGGCACTTGATATCGTTGTAGACAAATTGAACTTAAAAAAAATTTGATGAAGAGGGAATCATGACAGAGAAGGCCAGAGCCGTAGGGATCAACCATGTATCAATTGAAGTTGGTAACATTAATGAAGCCGCTGCATTTTATGGTGCGCTTATGCGCATTAAACCTGGGCCGTTATCAGAGACTGAGGGATCGATTGAACTGGGTGATCAGTTTGTTGCCTTTACTTGCAGCCAAGGAGAACAAGCTCACAAACCTGGTCACTTTGGGTTCGTTGTTGATGATAAAGAAAAGGTTCGTGAGGCATTAAAGCAATTCAATATTGAACCTTTGCCTGGTCGATTTTTGGGTTTTCTGGATCCTTGGGGCAATCATATCGAAGTGGTCAGCTACGAGAATATTAAATTTACTAAGTCTCCTGGTGTTCTCAATGGTATGGGATTAGCAGACTTGAAGAAAAACGACCGTGCACAACGGGAGCTTGAAGAACAAGGTTATAGTGAGCCTTTGTCTTCTTTGAACTCATAAGATTCAAGCAATGTATATACAAAAAGTATTTGAAGAAAATCGAATCTCTGTTTTGCATGACTTGATAGAGCAAAACCCTCTGGGGACTTTGACCGTCTATGGCAGTTATGGATTGAGTGCTGATCATCTGCCTTTTACTTTAGATAGGCATGGTTTAGAGCTAGGCGTGCTGAAAACACACATTGCACGCGGAAATCCTTTGCACAAAAGCGTGGCTGAAACTAATGAAGTGATGGTTATTTTCCAAGGACCAGACGCTTATATTTCACCTAGTTGGTTACCTGGACGACATATTAATGGTCGAATTCAACCTAGTTGGGCTTACACGGCAGTTCATGCCATGTGTTCCATCAAGTTTATTGATGATGACAGTTGGATAAAGGCGCATTTTGAGCAATCCGTTAATTGTTTTGAAGCAGGATTACCGGATCCATGGCAAGTCGCAGAAGCACCGAAAGATTTCATAGACGGCTTAAAACAGCATGTCGTTGGGATCGAGCTGACTATTCACAATCTACTGGGAAAAAGGCAGTTGATGCAGCAACGTAACGTTGATGACCGCTTAGCCATTATAGAAGGCTTGCGTACTCAATCTGATCCTAGAGCACATCAGGTCGCAAAACAAATAGCACAAACCATTGAAAATTAAAAAAGAAAGGCAAAAGCATTATGAATAATCCTACTATTAATGACTTATCTGAAACTTGTAGTGCAATTGTGTCGCAGCAGGCGCCGCTTCACATTGTAGAGGTGGCTTTACAAGCAGCTGAGGCAGAAAATAAAGAAATTGGTCAGCACTATGCTAAATATCTTTGCGACCGAGCGGTTATTACTACTATAGCCGAACCAAAACTTGAGGTATTTGCTTCTTACATGAAACAACACGGCTATACGGTATTAACTTATGACGAACTACAGCAATTGAAACAGCGTTACCCATATCACTGGTCTTTAGAGTTCAATCAGGATGGGTCGGGTGAAATTAAAGATCCTAAAGCCGATTTTCATAAATCATTTAAATTCGTTAAAGAACTGCTAGCATAGCGCTTGAACGACGACTGCGTATTTTCGTCCTCGGAGATCACCCAATAACATCCGTCGAGATTGGGTAATAACACTTGACTGGATCGCTGAATAACATTTATGGAGATCACTTTTGACCCGTTTTGTTATTCAGTGATCTCCATAAATGTTATTCAGAGTTTTATAATGGGCAGGATTTAATCTGTTATTAAACGTTGTTTTTACTCCTTTTACCACTGGTTTTTTATTAAATTTACTCATCATTGGATTACGTTTAATGAACGCGGATTATATTCGATTTATCTTTACTGACGCTGTTAAATAATTGGTGAGAAAGCGCTTTAATATCCACTTATTTGGATAATATCCTTTTGCGTATATTTTATTTTCAACTTACGATTAATAGTGAATGATTTCCGATTGAATGCCATTAACTGTCCTTTTAAAAAGGTGAATTTATTAAGTTAAATCCGTCCTTGATATAAAAGCTTTAATACTTTGTTATTTGCGTTTTTAAATAATTAGGCAGGTCAGGAAAATGTAAAATAAGTGGAATGTAGAATCGCGGATAAATGAACTAAACAGGGAAGGGTAAATGAAGTAAATCCCGCTATGAGTTTTATGATAGGCAGGGTTTAACCTGTTATTAAAATTCATTTCTTTAACTTGTGGTTTTAATTGGTATAAAATTTTAATCGTTGTTTTTACCTTTTACTACTGGTTTTTTATTAAGTTTACTCATCATCGGATTACGTTTAATGAACGTGGATCATATTCGCTTTATCTTTACTGACGCTGTTAAATAATTGGTGAGAAAGCGCTTTAATATCCACTTATTTGGATAATATCCTTTTGCGTATGTTTTATTTTCAACTTACGATTAATAGTGAATGATTTCCGATTGAATGCCATTAACTGTCCTTTTAAAAAGGTGCATTTATTAAGTTAAATCCGTCCTTGATATAAAAGCTTTAATACTTTGTTATTTGCGTTTTTAAATAATTAGGCAGGTCAGGAAAATTTAAAATAAGTGGAGTATAGAATCGTGGATAAATGAATTAAACAGGATAGGGTAAAAAAGTAAATCCCGCCATGAGTTTTATGATAGGCAGGATTTAAGCTACTATTAAAAGTCGTTTTTTAACTTGTGGTTTTAAACGGTATGAGGTTTTAATCGTTGTTTTTACCTCTTGTACCACCGGTTTTTTATTAAGTTTACTCATCATCGGATTACGTTTAATGAACGCGGATCATATTCGCTTTATCTTTACTGACGCTGTTAAATAATTGGTGAGAAAATACCTGAATACCCATCTATTCGAGTAATATCTTTTTACATGCGATGTCTTTTTAACTTGCGATTAATGATCAATGATTTTCGATTAAATTCCATTAACTGCCCTTTTAAAAATGTGCATTTATTGAGTTAAATCTGCCTTTGATATAAAAGTTTTAATAGCTTGGTTCATACAGCCAGTGCATTCACCACGGTAGATCATCAGTAAGGCCGGAAGATCGTTAGAAGCTTCCGGTTTATTCATTAATACGATTGAATTAATTCTCCTAGAGAGCCTGATTCAATATCGAATGAAAATCTGAAATCTATTCCATTAATATGGATAAAAAAATACAATTCATTTTTTATATAATAAACATCTGAAAAAATCACATCTTTAGTATTTAAAATTTCCTTAATATCCCATTTAAGTGAGTTATCTGGATTTAGAATATATGCTTGATTCTTAGATTTATTAAAAGGAGCTACAATCAAAGCTATTCCAATGGAATCTTTCAAAATAAGAGGTATCAGTTTATTGTCATCGTATATTTCTTGTCTTTTTCCTGCATATACCCATGTAATGCCAGTAGGAAGTAATTCGAAAACACTTAATCCTTGAGGATTCCGTTTCTTATCATAGTCACCCAGAGTATCTATTACCTTAAAATCACTAATGATGTTCATTTAGCCTCCACATTTTTTAGAGTAAATTATTCTTGGTTCACCAATGGGTTTTAATTTTGCTCTATCTTCATAATTTAGGATTTGTATCTGGGTACCTCCGCCTGAATAAATTTTCCCTCCAGAAATCTGTGGACCAACCGGCCCTGTTTGTATACGAATTCTTTCTGGAATATGGAACTTCTGCACATGAGATATTTCAGGCTTGAATTGAGGAATTACCGCCAATTGATTTCTTACATACTCAACATTCGGAATATGATCTAAGGTTGCCCATCCTCCAGGTTTAATTTGCCCTGGAGACATAGCCATTTCAACAGTAATCCCACCTTTAGGGACTATTGTAGATTCTAATTTTGCACCGCTCCCCCAAGGATCTAGAGATGTTGGTGCTGGTAATCTCAATGGATTCAATCCTAAAGGATCAACAAAACTCACCGGATTATGCACGTAACTGTAAAGATTTACTCCTCCAGCTAATCCAAAAGGGTCAGGCGAGAGGTACTGTCCCGTCTCTGGCGAATAATACTGGAACCGATTATAAAATAAACCGCTTTTTCATACTGCCCGCAGAACTGAAAGTAGATGCAAGCGTTAATTATCGGATGCTTGCACTGATAGGGGCTATCATAAAAAGCCGAAGGATCACGAGGATCTTCCCGACTATTCATATCTGACTTAGTGATTACTGTTTTTATAAGAAATAGATATGTATGACATACCTGATCTAGTATCTGCTATAGACTCAATACTTCCCCATGGAAAATAAAGTTTCTCTGATGAACCAAATAGTGATTTTAATAAATCATCATTGATTAATTTATTTCTCATTTGGTTTTCATTGGTAAATACATTGATTTTATTTTCTATCTCCTTATCGAATGGAAGCAATTCAATATAAATGAGAAATTCATCCTGAAAAACAGCGCTGACAATATAATTTACATTTAAAAACAATATGTTATCCATGGAGTAACGTATTCTGCTTTCAAAAAGATAAATTCTTTCTGGATTAAGTTCTGATGTTTTTTCTAGAAAAACATCTTTTTTAATTAATGGAGTAATTATTATTCCATTCAAGTTCACATTACCATTAGCGTATATCATTTTAACTTCACCGAATATAAAGGTTCTAAAATCCCATCGTATTTTTCAATAACTATTTGAGGTAGCCCACCGGGACCAGCATGAGGGTTAGCTCTCACTATACCAAAGGCAGCAGGTGTATCTTCCAGAACTCTATAGGCTGTCATACCTGGCCTATATCCGAAATCTTTATGAGGTATTACCTGTAATCCTTTAAACACACCTTCTTTAGAATATCCGCTCCTCTCAACCGCTCTAACGGTTGTGTAGAAACTTCCTTGGCTTGGTGCACCTGCCATCAATATTGTTCCTTTCTTGACTGTGATATCTCGGAAACGATCAACGCCGGGATAATCGCCTTGTCCTTGCCAGCTTCTAGCAAAGTCTGATGGTGATTTTTGGGTAGGCTCCCCTTTATTCCCAACCCCGCCTGCTAATCCCAGCGGATCAATCCACGACACCGGATTATGCACGTAACTGTAAGGATTTACTCCTCCGGCTAACCCCAAAGGGTCAGGCGAGAGGTACTGCCCGGTCTCTGGCGAATAATACCGGAACCGATTATAAAATAAACCGCTTTCTTCATCTTCATATTGCCCACAAAACCGAAGATTGCAGCTGACCGTTTCCTCTTTCCGCACTGAAACAGTCCAGAACTCCGGTTCGCCCCAGGTGAACAGCCGCCCGGCCCAGGCCAGTTTTCCTGCTTCCGTTAATATTTCCCGCGGGGTTCCCTGATGGTCACTGACCACATAGTGCAGTTGCCCCTGTTCATAACGCGCCGAGGGGGTCAGTTTTCCCGGTTCATATAACCAGTGAATGCTGTGCTCATATCCCACGGTGCCGTCTGCATACACCGGCGTCTCTTCTATCAGCTGGTCACCACTCCACAGGTAATCGTATCCGATAATCGCCGTCGGTTTCAGTGTCAGGTCCGGCAGTCCGTCCAGCCACCGTTTCAGGTTGGCGGCCTCCAGTGCACTGTCCACTTCTTTGCGTCGGCCAAAGGCATCATAGCGATAACGCCAGCGGGTCCCTTCCGGCGTGATAAACCCGGTCAGCTGGTTATGGGCATCCCAGTGGTAACAGAATGTCCTTGACCGGTACTGATATTTATGGACGGTTTTTTCCACCATTCTGCCGTTTTCATCGTAGCGAAAGGCGTTATCTCCCCGGCAGGCCATCCGGGCCTCCTGATATTCCTGAAGGACCGGTTCACTTGTAGTTACTTGACAAACAGATAACATCTATGTGTAGGAAAATGGCAGATTGAATTCTGCCTTTTCCCTGCGTCATTCTTGCGAATAAGGAATTATTAATATTCGCTTATTTCAAATTCATTTGGATTTTTCCAAGAAATCACTTTATACCTAAAGTCTATCTTTCCCTGTCCTTTTAAGTATGCCATGACCTCAGATGGATACCATCCGTACCCAAAAGAAAAAAAAGCTCCCATGTCATTCAATTCTTTTAGAATTTTTATTTTTTCTTCTTCATTATTGAATTTAATTTCATAATATCCGTTTTCTTTCTTAAACCCAATGGACTCAAGAGATTTTATACACTCATTATGGGTAACTTTTGCCAATATACGATTGGCATCTATTACAGTAATTAATATCGTAAAAGACATATCATTTACCTAACATTTACAGTAAGAATGGTATTGATAATATTATTATCAACTGTTGGAATTGAATTGATAACCATTTCAGGAGCACCACTAGGAAGATGTTGCCCAGGGCCTTTAAAATAATCATTACCTGATAATGGGCTTCTTGGCATTAGTTCTCGAATATTAGACACTTTTCTTACCTTAAATCCTTCTAACAATGAGCCCTCATTTAACCCCATGTTTTTTTCAATAGCTATCGCCTTAGCTTTGGTTATGGTTATTTCATTTTTCCCTTTTGCATTGTAAAAATACTTCATGACTCCATGTTTATCACTAATAAATGTTCCATCACGTCCAATCGCAGGGTAAGCATCCCATGATTTAGGGCTAATATTATATCCTTCATTAATTTTTAACATTTCCAGCTGGCGTTTTTGTGGTGGAGTCAAACTGCTTGCTGCTAACCCCAGTGGATCAACAAAACTCACCGGATTATGCACGTAACTGTAAGGATTTACTCCTCCGGCTAACCCCAGAGGATCAGGCGAGAGGTACTGCCCGGTCTCTGGCGAATAATACCGGAACCGATTATAAAATAAACCGCTTTCTTCATCTTCATATTGTCCACAGAACCGAAGATTGCAGCTGACCGTTTCCTCTTTCCGCACTGAAACAGTCCAGAACTCCGGTTCGCCCCAGGTGAACAGCCGCCCGGCCCAGGCCAGTTTTCCTGCTTCCGTTAATATTTCCCGCGGGGTTCCCTGATGGTCACTGACCACATAGTGCAGTTGCCCCTGTTCATAACGCGCCGAGGGGGTCAGTTTTCCCGGTTCATATAACCAGTGAATGCTGTGCTCATATCCCACGGTGCCGTCTGCATACACCGGCGTCTCTTCTATCAGCTGGTCACCACTCCACAGGTAATCGTATCCGATAATCGCCGTCGGTTTCAGTGTCAGGTCCGGCAGTCCGTCCAGCCACCGTTTCAGGTTGGTGGCTTCCAGCGTGCTGTCCACTTCCTTGCGTTTACTGATACGCCGGCCAAAGGCATCATAGCGATAGCGCCAGCGGGTCCCTTCCGGCGTGATAAACCCGGTCAGCTGGTTATGCGCATCCCAGTGGTAACAGAATGTCCTTGACCGGTACTGATATTTATGGACGGTTTTTTCCACCATTCGGCCATTTTCATCATAGCGGAAGGCGTTATCTCCACGGCGTTCCATCCGGGCCGCCTGATACTCCTGATATTCCTGACGCACCGGTTCGTTCATATATTCCGGTATTCGCTGGTAGTGACCGATATTCTGGTTAGCGTCATAAATGAACTGCTCTTCACGCGCCCAGGGGGTGCCGCTAAAGATAGCCGCCACTATCTGGTCGTTGGCGTTGTACCCGTAACGGGTTTCCTGCCAGCGGTCGTCTTTTATGCACTCGACATGGTGCGCCTGCGTGTAATACCAGTGACGGTTCACTTCACTGCCAAACGGCGGATGATGCGGGTCGGCTTCCTGCAATGCCTGCCTGAATCGTGCGGAATTGCGGCCGGCCGCCTGATGCGCCAGCAACCCGGCAGGCGTGTGATATTGCGCCTGAATAAAGCCGGCGTCACTGCGGCGCACGGTTTCCTGTCCCAGGCCGTCATATTGAATATCCAGCGGCGCGTGGCCTTCCAACCCAAAACGGGTGACCTGACCGGGCGGGCCATAGTCCCAGTGCAGGGCCGGCAGGTTGTTCCCCTGCCGGCTGACCGGTAAGCCGCTCAGGGTATCCCACTCGTGGGTCACCGTCCGCCCGTTAATCGTCTCTGCCGTCAGGTTGCCCGATTCATCGTATTCAAATGCCACCACCGCATCCGGGTTGGTGGCGCGGATAAGCCGGCCGGCGTCGTTATAGTCGTATGTTGTGACCGAAACCCGCTGACACTGTTCATCTTCTTCCTGCCAGACTTCCTGCCGGGTAATGCGGTTTTCCGGGGTGTAGCACCAGCGTAAGAGTTGATTATTCGGGTAACGGGCGGTGATGCGGCGTCCGGCGTTATCGTACTGATATTGAATCGTGCGCCCGGTAAAATCAGTTTCACCGATAATCCGCCCGGCCCGGTCACGGGTGTAACGGTAGGTCTCGCCAGTGGCGTTAGTCACCGCGGTCAGGCGGGTCAGTCTGTCGTAGGCAAAGGTGAGGGCCGTCCCATCCGGGCGGGTGACGCGGCTCAACAGGTCAAAGGCGTCATAGGTATACCGGGTGGTGCGCCCGGCACCGTCGGTCACCGCTGATACGCGCCGCTCACTGTCGTAGTCAATCGTCTGGCGAACCCCGTCCGGTAAGTGGATTTCACTGACACTGCCCGCCGGGCTGGCATGAAAGGCACTGTGGTGATAGCGGGTCTGCTGGTTATGGGCATCGGTGACGCTCAGGAGCCGGCCCAGTCCGTCAGAGGCCAGTTGCGTGGCACAACCGTTCGGGGCAATCACTTCACTTAATTGCTGCTGTTCATAACTGTAATGCCAGTGGCGACCATCGGGCAGGATTTAAATGGTTATTAACAGTTATTTTTTTAACTGATGGTTTTAAGCAGTATAAATTTTTAATCGTTGTTTTTACCCTTTTTAATACTGATTTTTTGTTAAGTTTAATCATCATTGGATTATGTTTAATGAACGGGGATCATATTCGCTTTATCTTTACTGATGCTGTTAAATAATCGGTGAGAAAGTACTTTAATGCCTACCTATTCGGATAATATCTTTTTACGTGCGATTTCTTTTCAACTTGCGATTAATGGTTAATGATTTCCGATTGAATGCCATTAACTGTCCTTTTAGAAAGGTGCATTTATTGAGTTAAATCTGCCCTTGATATGAAACTTTAATACTTTGTTATTCACGTTTTTAAATGATTAGGCAGGTCAGGAAAATGTAAAATAAGTGGAGTATAGAATCGCGGATAAATGAATTAAACAGGACAGGGTAAAAAAGTGTGAACCAGTTCAGAGGCTTATAATGGGCAGGATTCAACCTGTTATTAAACGTTGTTTTTTAACGGATGGCTTTAATCGGTATAACTTTTTAACTGTTGTTTTTGCCCCTTTTACTACCGGCTTTTTATTAAGTTTACTCATCATTGGATTATGTTTAATGAACGCAGATTATATTTATTTTATCTTTACTGACGCTGTTAAATAATCGGCGAGAAAGCGTTTTACTACCCATCTGTTTGGATAATATCCTTTTACATGCGATTTCTTTTTAACTTGCGATTAATGGATAATGATTTTCGATTGAATGTAATTAATTGTCCTTTTGATAAGTGGTATTTATTGAGTTAAATCCGTCCTTGATATAAAAGCTTTAATGCGTTGGCATTCGCATTTTTAAATGATTAGGTAGTTCAGGAAAATGTAAAATAAGTGGGGTATAGAATCGCGTATAAATGAACTAAACATAAAGTGAATCCCCCCTGAGTTTTATGATGGGCAGGGTTTAAGCTACTATTAAAAATCATTTTTTTAACTTTTGGTTTTAATCGGTATAAAGTTTTAACTGTTGTTTCTACCCTTTTTAATACTGGTTTTTTGTTAAGTTTAATCATCATTGGATTATGTTTAATGAACGCAGATCATATTTATTTTATCTTTACTGACGCTGTTAAATAATCGGCGAGAAAGCGCTTTACTACCCATCTATTTGGATAATATCTTTTTACGTGTGTTTCCTTTTCAACTTGCGATTAATGGTTAATGATTTTCTATTAAATGCCATTAACTGTCCTTTTATAAAATAAACCACTTTCTTCATCTTCATATTGTCCACAAAAAAGGAAGTACATTTAACCCACATTGAACGCTGGCCTTGGCCCAACTGGTTAAGCGGCTGAACTGGGCGAAGATACGCGCCTGTACAGCGAATGACGAGGAAGCGCATTAGACCAAAGATGCGATCTCTAAGTTTCAATCCGCCTTGACTTATTGTGGGTATTCGCCACGGTAGAGAATAAAAAGACCGGAGGATCTCTCCGGCCTTATTTTTCACTTTAAACCTAGCATTTTTTTTAATCTTTGAAGAAAAGCCTCACAAGCAGCTTCTTCTTGGTTAAAATGTTCTTCTCCAGATTGCTGACCACGCTCACTATAAAAGACAGACCACAATATACCGTCTTTTATCAAGCAAAGAGATTCATTCTCTATTGAATCAATAGAATAACTATCTTTAGGTATTTTCATAGAGGACAAGGTCCTGATTAAACTATTCTTATCCACATTTATTACCTTTTTTATCTACTTCTATTAAATGACCAGAATCTAAATATTCTTGTACAGACTTTTCAAGTTTGTATTGCGTACCAAGCCCTATTTCTCCAAACCACGGAGCAATTTTGCTTTCTGATACATTAGAGATTGGTTTCATCACCTTATAAATAGAATATGGTTTCATTGCATCAGTTCCAGGTGGAAGAGCTCGCATAGAATACGGTGTACCAATAGGTGATGTATAATATCCTCCTGTATATCCATAGCGATCTATTATAGTTCCTAGTTCCAAAATCGTATTCTTTACAGGTCCAAATGCACCATCATTAGGATGGCCAATACGGTACAGGGAGGTTAGTTAGCCCCAGTGGATCAACAAGACTCACCGGATTAGACACATAACTGTAAAGATTTACTCCGCCAGCTAACCCCAATGGGTCAGAATCCCTTCCGTTAACATCCCATTTTGTTGTTATCTGACCACGCAAGGTGAGTTCACCGGAACATTACATTTTAAGTATAAAAATAACAAAGCCGGAAAGATCTCGGGGATCTTTTCGGCTTTAAATTTAACTATTCATATTTTCCAGTAAACATAAATTCTTCAAGTATGTTAATGAACTTGGCTTTATCTCTTGTTTGCTTACTGCCTAGGAATTTTTCCTCTTCTGTTTTTCCTGTCTTTTTATTTGTTTTTATGATAAAAAAATCTAATACAAATAAACCGTTAGGATCTCCTTCTGGTTCATACCGTGAATCAAAGCAAAGGCCATCAAGAGAATTATGTCCACTAATCAAAATTGATCCATAGAACCAATCCATATTTTCTTTAGTAGGTTCATAGTCATAGAAATTATTTACATCAATTACCCACCTACTAGGTATTCTCAAGGGCTGAATATTCTTCCATATATCTTTTTTCATTAACGAACTCCGGGAATGTATTTTCCGACTTGTTCCAACGATGCCGGGAAACTGTGAATAGTAGGAATAGGGGCATTCGTCATTTCGATTCTTACCCAATTGGTTAATTGCCCTTCATTATACCCAACATGACCGGTAGGGTTTTTATAGAACATGAATCGAGTTCCGCCGTGGTCAAAAGCATGGCCATTGCGAATAGCTCCATATGCAGCTTGTTTCTCAAAGCCAGCTACCTTACTTGCATATTCCGGTAAATAAGATGCTTCAGGTCTTTTATCTAAGCTTCCTTTACCTACACTCAGATTTTTAGCTTCATTAATATCTTTTGCGTTGATATGTTTTGTTGCATGACGACCAGCCGTAGGACGTTGAGCATTATAAACATCTGTTCGAAGGGCCTTGCGTTTATGGTATCCAGTAGGATCACAACCCGCCAATCCTAGAGGATCAATCCAGTTCGCCGGATTATGGACGTACGAATACGGGTTCGGACCCCCATTTAGCCCGAGCGGATCAGGCGAGAGGTACTGTCCCGTCTCTGGCGAATAATACCGGAACCGATTATAAAATAAACCGCTTTCTTCATCTTCGTACTGTCCACAGAACCGAAGATTGCAGCTGACCGTTTCCTCTTTCCGCACTGAAACAGTCCAGAACTCCGGTTCGCCCCAGGTGAACAGCCGCCCGGCCCAGGCCAGTTTTCCTGCTTCCGTTAATATTTCCCGCGGGGTTCCCTGATGGTCACTGACCACATAGTGCAGTTGCCCCTGTTCATAACGCGCCGAGGGGGTCAGTTTTCCCGGTTCATATAACCAGTGAATGCTGTGCTCATATCCCACGGTGCCGTCTGCATACACCGGCGTCTCTTCTATCAGCTGGTCACCACTCCACAGGTAATCGTATCCGATAATCGCCGTCGGTTTCAGTGTCAGGTCCGGCAGTCCGTCCAGCCACCGTTTCAGGTTGGTGGCTTCCAGCGTGCTGTCCACTTCCTTGCGTTTACTGATACGCCGGCCAAAGGCATCATAGCGATAGCGCCAGCGGGTCCCTTCCGGCGTGATAAACCCGGTCAGCTGGTTATGCGCATCCCAGTGGTAACAGAATGTCCTTGACCGGTACTGATATTTATGGACGGTTTTTTCCACCATTCGGCCATTTTCATCATAGCGGAAGGCGTTATCTCCACGGCGTTCCATCCGGGCCGCCTGATACTCCTGATATTCCTGACGCACCGGTTCGTTCATATATTCCGGTATTCGCTGGTAGTGACCGATATTCTGGTTAGCGTCATAAATGAACTGCTCTTCACGCGCCCAGGGGGTGCCGCTAAAGATAGCCGCCACTATCTGGTCGTTGGCGTTGTACCCGTAACGGGTTTCCTGCCAGCGGTCGTCTTTTATGCACTCGACATGGTGCGCCTGCGTGTAATACCAGTGACGGTTCACTTCACTGCCAAACGGCGGATGATGCGGGTCGGCTTCCTGCAATGCCTGCCTGAATCGTGCGGAATTGCGGCCGGCCGCCTGATGCGCCAGCAACCCGGCAGGCGTGTGATATTGCGCCTGAATAAAGCCGGCGTCACTGCGGCGCACGGTTTCCTGTCCCAGGCCGTCATATTGAATATCCAGCGGCGCGTGGCCTTCCAACCCAAAACGGGTGACCTGACCGGGCGGGCCATAGTCCCAGCGCAGGGCCGGCAGGTTGTTCCCCTGCCGGCTGACCGGTAAACCGCTCAGGGTATCCCACTCATGGGTCACCGTCCGCCCGTTAATCGTCTCTGCCGTCAGGTTGCCCGATTTGTCATATTCAAATGCCACCACCGCATCCGGGTTGGTGGCGCGGATAAGCTGGCCGGTGTCGTTATAGTCGTATGTTGTGACCGAAACCCGCTGACACTGTTCATCTTCTTCCTGCCAGACTTCCTGCCGGGTAATGCGGTTTTCCGGGGTGTAGCACCAGCGTAAGAGTTGATTATTCGGGTAACGGGCGGTGATGCGGCGTCCGGCGTTATCGTACTGATATTGAATCGTGCGCCCGGTAAAATCAGTTTCACCGATAATCCGCCCGGCCCGGTCACGGGTGTAACGGTAGGTCTCGCCAGTGGCGTTAGTCACCGCGGTCAGGCGGGTCAGTCTGTCGTAGGCAAAGGTGAGGGCCGTCCCATCCGGGCGGGTGACGCGGCTCAACAGGTCAAAGGCGTCATAGGTATACCGGGTGGTGCGCCCGGCACCGTCGGTCACCGCTGATACGCGCCGCTCACTGTCGTAGTCAATCGTCTGGCGAACCCCGTCCGGTAAGTGGATTTCACTGACACTGCCCGCCGGGCTGGCATGAAAGGCACTGTGGTGATAGCGGGTCTGCTGGTTATGGGCATCGGTGACGCTCAGGAGCCGGCCCAGTCCGTCAGAGGCCAGTTGCGTGGCACAACCGTTCGGGGCAATCACTTCACTTAATTGCTGCTGTTCATAACTGTAATGCCAGTGGCGACCATCGGGCAGGACATGGCGCAGGATTTCACCGTGCTCCCCGTGCCGGAACTCTTCCCGCCGGCCCTGCGGGTCGGTGACCGCGTCCAGATTACCCCGGTCGCTGTAGTGAAATCGCCAGCTTTCCCCGTCCGGTGGTGTGAGCCGGGTTAGCTGTCCGTATTCGTCGTAGTGGTAAGCGGTGCTGTCTCCCGCCGGCGTAGTGAACAGCATCAGTTCCCCGTACGGGCTGTATTCAAATGTGGCAGTCCGGCCCAGCGGGTCGGTTTCCGCGACTTTGTGACCAAAGTCCCACCGGGTCAGGGTTTCATGACCAAGCGGGTTAATTGCCCGGGTGACCAGCCCGTCCGCGTTATATTCGTACCGGGTACATCCGCCTTCGGCATCAAAATAGGTGGTCACCCGATGTTCGTCATCATAGTCAAAACGGTCCTGCCAGTAGCCTTGCGGGGTGGTAAGCGCGGTTATCCGGCCCCGGGTGTCATAATGCAGGGTCACGTCGGTTTTATCGGTGTCATGCCAGCGGGTCATGTAGCCGGGCGGGCTGTATTCATGCCACAAATGATTAAACTGAAACGACTCACATTCTGCCAGGTAACCCTGGCTGTCATAGCGACAGGTGACCAGTCGCTGGCGCTGCCCCTGATGCAGCCAGTCAATGGCGGTCAGTTGCCGGTGTTCATAGTGCAACACCAGTTCCGCGCTGTCGGCATGGACGATATCCGCCAGGCGGCCGGTCTCATCGTAACGAAACACGGTCCGGTTGCCGTTGCGGTCTTCTGTCGTTGACAGGCAACGTTTATCGCCCTGTCTCTGAGTAAAACTCAGGGTGTGCTGAGTGCGGCGGTTAAACAGGTGCAGTTCACCGCTCAGTTGCCCGTACAGCAGATAATGACCGGCATACAGGTTGACCGAGAAAACGTGTTCTGTCGGGGTGTGGAAGGTGTAAATCACGCCTTCTGCGTCGGTGAAATGGGTCTCCTCGCCGTCCCGTCTCAGGTGTTGTGACCAGTCATCCGCCCATTTGGGGCCGAACAGCCCGGAAAAGTTCGCCGTCGAGCGATACACCCGGTTCAGCGCCAGCGGCAACAGCCCCGGCAGGGCGAGCACCGGCCAGACCTGTAAGAAGTCGCCGGTCGCCACATCCACCGGGTCACTGGCACTGGGCGTTGTCTCGGTTGCTTTGCCGGTTTTTTTGTAAGAGTCCGGTCATCTCACCTTGCGTTGTCAGATAACAACAAAATGGGATGTTAACGGAAGGGATTCTCAGGCTAGGGCAACAGCTCATTCAACCGATTGTTCGGCCAGTCAGGCAGCCGGCTGAGGACATCACGTAACCAGACCCAGGGCTCATGTCCGTTGGCTCTGGCGGTTTCCAGCAGGCTCATTATCATGGCCGCCCGTTGCCCCGCGGGCAGTGAACCCGCAAAAAGCCAGTTCTTTCGGCCGAGCGCCACACCCCGGACCGCATTCTCCGCCCGGTTGTTGTCTATCGGCACCCGCCCGTCATCCAGATAACACACCAGCGCCGGCCAGCGCTTCAGCGTGTAATCTATCGCTTTGCGTAACCCGGAGTTGGGTGCCGTTTGGGCCTGAGTCGTCTGCAACCAGGACCGGAACTCATTCAGCCACGGCCGGGCATAACGCTGTCGCCACTGACGCCGTTTATCCGGCAGCCGGTGTTTGATTTTTCGCTCCAGCTTGTACAGGTCACGAATGCCATCCAGCGCCTGTTTCGCCACCGGACTTTGGCTCGCTTTGTATTGGTCAAAGAATTTGCGGCGGGCGTGAGCCCGGCAACCCGCTTCGGTGATATCCGCCCGGGCATGCAGCGCGTTGTAACCGGCATAGTCATCCGTCACCAACGTGCCGCCCGACCAGTCTTTCAGCAGGCTCTGGGCATAACGGCCACTGCGGCCGGGATGCAGCTCATAGTACACCACTGCCGGCGAGGTATCGGGGCCGGTGACATACGTCCACAGATAGGCGCGCTGGGTCTGGCCTTTTCCCGGGGCCAGTATCGGCAACGGGGTCTCATCGGCATGCAGCACCGGGGACGTCAGCAGCGTCTGCTTCAAGGCATCGGCTAACGGTTGCAACGCCACAGCCACCTGCCCCACCCAGTCCGACAGGGTGCTGCGGGCCAGGGTTACACCACTGCGGGCATAGATTTTCTGCTGACGGTAGAGCGGCAGGTGGTCACGATATTTGGCGACCACCACCTGAGCCAGCAACCCCGGCTCTGGAATGCCCTTTTCAATCAGGTGGGCGGGTTGGGCTTTAGCATGCACGCACTGACAGCGCGCGCAGCTGTACTGCGGACAGACATAACGCCGGACAACAAACGTCGCGGGGCGATATTCCAGCCGCTCACTGATTTCATCACGTAAAAAGCGCAGAGCATGACCGCAATCCGGGCAGCTCTCCGTCTCCAGCGCCAGCCGGATATCTTCACGGGGTAAAGTCGCCGGCAAAGGCTGACGTTTAGGCTGGGCCGGGGGCGCGTTTTCCTTGATATGCAGGCGTGACAGCCGGGTTTCCAGCACCGCGATATCGGTATCGGCATCTTCCTCAAACTGACTGCGTTTGGGACCGGCAGGCAGGGTTTCGCTGTGCGCACCAAAACGCCAGCGTTGCGCCTGTTTCAGGGCGTCTTCCAGCTGGCGAATATAATCACCTTGTTGCTGAAGCAGCGCCAGTGCCCGCAGGCGGAACTGGCCGGGGTCATCCAGCGCGATTAAGTCATTGAGCGTCATGCAGACAGTGTACCGGATAATTCCCCGTCGTTATCCGGTAAAAGTGTGACCGGGGTAGCGGAATTAGCTTCGCCAGCCGGACAGGTCATCTCCCTCGACTTGTTGCCAGTGAATGCCGCGGATGAGCCAGTCAAACTGGGCGGGCGTCATCACCCAGCTGCGCTCGCCCTGCTTCGGCCAGACAAAATGGGCCCGGTGCAGACGGCGGGTACACAGCCAGACGCCGTGTCGGTCCCAGCGCAACACCTTGAGACGGGAGCGGGCCTTGTTGCAGAAAACAAAAGCGGCCTCGTCCTGCCAGCGCAAATTCAGTCCCTCCAGGTGCCGGGTCAGGGCATCAATGCCCCGGCGCATGTCGACGGGCTCTCGCACCAGAAAGAGCTGTTGCGGTTTCAGCATCGGGCCAGTACCCGCATCACGTCAGGCAGCAGCGTCAATGGACAGGCGATGGCATAGCCGTCTGGGGTATGCAGGGTGACGGTGCGCGTGTCGTCAGGCTGGAGTGAAACAGGCAAGAGGGCGGGCAGTGTCTGGCTGAGAGGTTGGCGCATTTTGTGACTGTCGGCAATCCAGTCGCGGAAAGAGGAAAAACTCAGCTGATGCTGTTCGCAATACTGTTTTCGAGTCAGGTCACTGTGGCGCCATTGGGTCACATGGTGTTGTTTTTGCTCCGGGGTATATCGACTACGGCTCATGGTGTCAGTCTCCAAATGAAGATAGGGAAGCGGTAGCGTGCATGGGCCGGAGAGGAAGAACAAGGTGAGATGACCGGAGCATTACTTTTTACCCTTATTAACCCCGGTTTTTTATTAAGTTTAATCATCATTGGATTACGTTTAATGAACGCGGATCATATTCGCTTTATCTTTACTGACGCTGTCAAATAACCGGTGAGAAAGTACTTTAATATCCACCTATTCGGATAATATCCTTTTACGTGTGTTTTCTTTTCAACTTGCGATTAATGGTTAATGATTTTCGATTAAATGTAATTAGTTGTCCTTTTATAAAATAAACCGTTTTCTTCATCCTCATACTGCCCGCAGAAACTGAAAATTCCAAGTAAGGTTCCGTTTGTTGTTGAGCAAGCAGAACAAAACCGGAAGATCCCGAAGGGTCTTTCCGGCTTTTTAGTTATTTTCTTATTTTTTGGTAATAATAAGCTGCGTTAATTAATTTTGACATGATCTCAGATTCACCAGGCCAATCTATAATAAATCGAGGATAAGATGGCGAATAAATCTTTGGATTCATAACCCTTATCATTTCCTCTAATTCTTTTTTTACCTGCATTAATATATTGATAGATAAAGGTGCTGTTTTCCCATCTTGGTATAATTCTATTGCTTCCAAAATTAATTGAAGAGCATCAGTTAAAAACATTTTACCGGAAGTTTTCATTTTATAGATCCATATTTCCACGATGGACCGTTTTTTCCACCATTCTGCCATTTTCATCATAGCGAAAGGCGTTATCTCCGCGGCGGGCCATCCGATCTGCCTGATACTCATGATATTAGTTGAGAGCTATTTATATTAAATAAACCTAACAAATAGGCTTGATATCTAGCCGGTTGTTCTTCACCAAAGGAAAATACTACTGCAAAATCATGGTGATCAACGTCGCATTTAGTATAATTTAGCATTAATGAAAACCTTTTGTACTTATATGAAGAATTGTCATCACAGTCTGTTTTTTCTAATCCTGTTATACTTTTAGCAATATTATCTTGAATGTATTTATTTAATTCATCAAAATCTTGAGAGCCATAAACACTAAAAAGAATATTACCTTTGCATATTGGACACTCGATTTTCTGTTTTTTATAAATAAATTCATCTTCTAGCCCATCGTGAAGAAAGATTTTTTTTCTATGTAGATTAATAAACTTCATCATTATTCCTCAGATTTTTTTAATATAACCTTCACTAATTAATTTACCTATTCTACCCGAAAGATCATATTGAGTCCCCATACCGGGTTGACTAAACCACGGTATGGCAGGTCCCATATCAGCTTTAATAGGTTTGACAACTTCGTAAACACTATAGGGTTTTTGCAAAGTATTCATAGGTAATGCTCGACTTTCAAATGAGGCCCCTGCTGGGGAGACAAATGTACCGTTGTCTTTAAAATTTTTTCCTTCAAACCACCCACCATAACGATCAATTTTAGTGCCTGGTTGCAAAACTGTCGATGTTGCGTTTACAAACCCACGATTTGGTGGCCATGAATCAGGCCCCATAAGTTTCTCTAAAGCTACCCAATCTCCTTTCTTCCAAAGTGAATATGCTTTAGCAGAGTGAGTACTACTGTTAAACATTCCTTTTGAGCGAGATTGGAAATCATTCCAAGAATTCGCCCCCGAACTTGCCGCTAATCCCAATGGATCAATCCACGACACCGGATTATGCACGTAACTGTAAGGATTTACTCCTCCGGCTAACCCCAGAGGATCAGGCGAGAGGTACTGTCCCGTCTCTGGCGAATAATACCGGAACCGATTATAAAATAAACCGCTTTCTTCATCTTCATATTGTCCACAGAACCGAAGATTGCAGCTGACCGTTTCCTCTTTCCGCACTGAAACAGTCCAGAACTCCGGTTCGCCCCAGGTGAACAGCCGCCCGGCCCAGGCCAGTTTTCCTGCTTCCGTTAATATTTCCCGCGGGGTTCCCTGATGGTCACTGACCACATAGTGCAGTTGCCCCTGTTCATAACGCGCCGAGGGGGTCAGTTTTCCCGGTTCATATAACCAGTGAATGCTGTGCTCATATCCCACGGTGCCGTCTGCATACACCGGCGTCTCTTCTATCAGCTGGTCACCACTCCACAGGTAATCGTATCCGATAATCGCCGTCGGTTTCAGTGTCAGGTCCGGCAGTCCGTCCAGCCACCGTTTCAGGTTGGCGGCTTCCAGCGTGCTGTCCACTTCCTTGCGTTTACTGATACGCCGGCCAAAGGCATCATAGCGATAGCGCCAGCGGGTCCCTTCCGGCGTGATAAACCCGGTCAGCTGGTTATGCGCATCCCAGTGGTAACAGAATGTCCTTGACCGGTACTGATATTTATGGACGGTTTTTTCCACCATTCGGCCATTTTCATCATAGCGGAAGGCGTTATCTCCACGGCGTTCCATCCGGGCCGCCTGATACTCCTGATATTCCTGACGCACCGGTTCGTTCATATATTCCGGTATTCGCTGGTAGTGACCGATATTCTGGTTAGCGTCATAAATGAACTGCTCTTCACGCGCCCAGGGGGTGCCGCTAAAGATAGCCGCCACTATCTGGTCGTTGGCGTTGTACCCGTAACGGGTTTCCTGCCAGCGGTCGTCTTTTATGCACTCGACATGGTGCGCCTGCGTGTAATACCAGTGACGGTTCACTTCACTGCCAAACGGCGGATGATGCGGGTCGGCTTCCTGCAATGCCTGCCTGAATCGTGCGGAATTGCGGCCGGCCGCCTGATGCGCCAGCAACCCGGCAGGCGTGTGATATTGCGCCTGAATAAAGCCGGCGTCACTGCGGCGCACGGTTTCCTGTCCCAGGCCGTCATATTGAATATCCAGCGGCGCGTGGCCTTCCAACCCAAAACGGGTGACCTGACCGGGCGGGCCATAGTCCCAGTGCAGGGCCGGCAGGTTGTTCCCCTGCCGGCTGACCGGTAAACCGCTCAGGGTATCCCACTCATGGGTCACCGTCCGCCCGTTAATCGTTTCTGCCGTCAGGTTGCCCGATTCATCGTATTCAAATGCCACCACCGCATCCGGGTTGGTGGCGCGGATAAGCTGGCCGGCGTCGTTATAGTCGTATGTTGTGACCGAAACCCGCTGACACTGTTCATCTTCTTCCTGCCAGACTTCCGTGAGATGACTAGAGCATTACTCTTGCAATAGTTATTTGCCACAGTAGATCGTTAATAACGCCAGAGGATCTTGGAAGATCTTCCGGTTTTCATTAAAAAAATGAGTTATTTATTTTCTTCTAAAAATTTATCCATTTTCTTCTCCACATGATAAAGATATTCAGGTATTGGATTCATATAATCGCTATACATTTCTGCATACATTCTTGCAGCACCACGTATTGCATTAAATTTCAGGTTGTTATTATTTATTCTTATCTTGGCTCTTTCAAATAAATCTATAATTGCCTGTAATTTCCCCTTGTTGTTATTTATTTTCTCATTTTCCATTAATTTTATTGCGTTCTCCATTTCTAGCAGCAGAGTTTTTTTATTCATCTTAAAAACCTTAATTTAATTCAAAAATCTTACATCTTTTACCCAACTCATAGGGTAATTTTGCGGTAAAATTATCTGATCACTTCCTCCTTGCAAAATTGTTCCAGATTTAGTGATCTGAGGTGCAACTTTGCCAACGTGGAGTACAGTTTCTTTTGGAACTAATATTGTGGATTCGAAATGTCTGGTATTTCTCCATTCAGGTAAAAGAGCTGCATCTATTTTAGTTTGAATCTTATTTAGAGCAGGAGAAGTTGTTACATATGAACCACCAATAGAAGCTTCTCCTCCAAACACACGATAAACAGTCATATCTGTGGTAGTAATTACTGTCTTATAATTCCTATCCTTAAAGGAATCTATCATCCAACTAGGTAATTGGGCTTTTTCAATCTCTTTATAAGGCCCATTTTGGGGGGATTTAGTCCCCGGGCTTGCTGTCAACCCCAACGGGTCAACAAAACTCACCGGATTATGCACGTAACTATAAAGATTTACTCCTCCGACTAACCCCAGAGGGTCAGGCGAGAAGTACTGTCCTGTCTCTGGCGAATAATACCGGAACCGATTATAAAATAAACCGCTTTCTTCATCTTCATACTGCCCGCAGAAGTTCGAAAGATCTTTTAGATCTTTTAGATCTTTCGACTTTATTTAATGGACAAATTACTTCAAATTGTTATTTATTTCATTTGAAATTTCTTTAATTAAGTTGATTTCATCAACACTAAATCTTTTGTCATTTATATCTATTTCTTTAAAAATAAATCTAATTTTCATTAAGATCTCGGTAGCGGTTGAACTATATTCAATGGAATTGGTAATATCTTGAGATATATTCAGAAATCCTTTATCTTTCATCAAGGTGGCTAATCTTCTTGATTGTGCGTAAATATCATATTTCATATTTAAAATGTACTAAATGTTTTTATATTAACAGCATTTGGAGGTACTACAACTTCAATGCCTCCCCCTAAATTCTTTCCAACACCAGGAGCAGGACGAGTAATAAAATTAGCTCCGAGTTTTAATTCTCCTGTCATAATAAAGTTGCTCCTAGTAATGTTTTCTTGAGGTATTCCATATCTATTTGCATAACCTGGATTATATGGATGCTCCAGTGCCCAAAATTGTGCTCCAACGACCTCACTTTTACCCGTTGTTCCTATGCGATAAAGCGTAGCTCCATTCTCAACTTTTCCTCTTGCTGTCAACGCGGTTGGAGCATTAGATTGGATAGCTGTACCATATGGAGTTCGAATCGCATTTTTACCAAAAGCTGACGATTCTCTGGCCGCTTTATTTGCCGCAATATTATCCAGAACACGTTGTTTAATTACCGGACATGCTGCTAACCCCAGAGGATCAACAAAACTCACCGGATTAGACACGTAACTGTAAAGATTTACTCCTCCGGTTAACCCCAAAGGGTCAGGCGAGAGGTACTGCCCGGTCTCTGGCGAATAATACCGGAACCGATTATAAAATAAACCGCTTTCTTCATCTTCGTACTGTCCACAGAACCGAAGATTGCAGCTGACCGTTTCCTCTTTCCGCACTGAAACAGTCCAGAACTCCGGTTCGCCCCAGGTGAACAGCCGCCCGGCCCAGGCCAGTTTTCCTGCTTCCGTTAATATTTCCCGCGGGGTTCCCTGATGGTCACTGACCACATAGTGCAGTTGCCCCTGTTCATAACGCGCCGAGGGGGTCAGTTTTCCCGGTTCATATAACCAGTGAATGCTGTGCTCATATCCCACGGTGCCGTCTGCATACACCGGCGTCTCTTCTATCAGCTGGTCACCACTCCACAGGTAATCGTATCCGATAATCGCCGTCGGTTTCAGTGTCAGGTCCGGCAGTCCGTCCAGCCACCGTTTCAGGTTGGTGGCTTCCAGCGTGCTGTCCACTTCCTTGCGTTTACTGATACGCCGGCCAAAGGCATCATAGCGATAGCGCCAGCGGGTCCCTTCCGGCGTGATAAACCCGGTCAGCTGGTTATGCGCATCCCAGTGGTAACAGAATGTCCTTGACCGGTACTGATATTTATGGACGGTTTTTTCCACCATTCGGCCATTTTCATCATAGCGGAAGGCGTTATCTCCACGGCGTTCCATCCGGGCCGCCTGATACTCCTGATATTCCTGACGCACCGGTTCGTTCATATATTCCGGTATTCGCTGGTAGTGACCGATATTCTGGTTAGCGTCATAAATGAACTGCTCTTCACGCGCCCAGGGGGTGCCGCTAAAGATAGCCGCCACTATCTGGTCGTTGGCGTTGTACCCGTAACGGGTTTCCTGCCAGCGGTCGTCTTTTATGCACTCGACATGGTGCGCCTGCGTGTAATACCAGTGACGGTTCACTTCACTGCCAAACGGCGGATGATGCGGGTCGGCTTCCTGCAATGCCTGCCTGAATCGTGCGGAATTGCGGCCGGCCGCCTGATGCGCCAGCAACCCGGCAGGCGTGTGATATTGCGCCTGAATAAAGCCGGCGTCACTGCGGCGCACGGTTTCCTGTCCCAGGCCGTCATATTGAATATCCAGCGGCGCGTGGCCTTCCAACCCAAAACGGGTGACCTGACCGGGCGGGCCATAGTCCCAGTGCAGGGCCGGCAGGTTGTTCCCCTGCCGGCTGACCGGTAAGCCGCTCAGGGTATCCCACTCGTGGGTCACCGTCCGCCCGTTAATCGTCTCTGCCGTCAGATTGCCCGATTTGTCATATTCAAATGCCACCACCGCATCCGGGTTGGTGGCGCGGATAAGCTGGCCGGTGTCGTTATAGTCGTATGTTGTGACCGAAACCCGCTGACACTGTTCATCTTCTTCCTGCCAGACTTCCTGCCGGGTAATGCGGTTTTCCGGGGTGTAGCACCAGCGTAAGAGTTGATTATTCGGGTAACGGGCGGTGATGCGGCGTCCGGCGTTATCGTACTGATATTGAATCGTGCGCCCGGTAAAATCAGTTTCACCGATAATCCGCCCGGCCCGGTCACGGGTGTAACGGTAGGTCTCGCCAGTGGCGTTAGTCACCGCGGTCAGGCGGGTCAGTCTGTCGTAGGCAAAGGTGAGGGCCGTCCCATCCGGGCGGGTGACGCGGCTCAACAGGTCAAAGGCGTCATAGGTATACCGGGTGGTGCGCCCGGCACCGTCGGTCACCGCTGATACGCGCCGCTCACTGTCGTAGTCAATCGTCTGGCGAACCCCGTCCGGTAAGTGGATTTCACTGACACTGCCCGCCGGGCTGGCATGAAAGGCACTGTGGTGATAGCGGGTCTGCTGGTTATGGGCATCGGTGACGCTCAGGAGCCGGCCCAGTCCGTCAGAGGCCAGTTGCGTGGCGCAACCGTTCGGGGCAATCACTTCACTTAATTGCTGCTGTTCATAACTGTAATGCCAGTGGCGACCATCGGGCAGGATTTAAATGGTTATTAACAGTTATTTTTTTAACTGATGGTTTTAAGCAGTATAAATTTTTAATCGTTGTTTTTACCCTTTTTAATACTGATTTTTTGTTAAGTTTAATCATCATTGGATTATGTTTAATGAACGGGGATCATATTCGCTTTATCTTTACTGATGCTGTTAAATAATCGGTGAGAAAGTAAATAAGATTTCATAATTGTGCTACACCCATTTTTTGTCTTCCTGGCTTTTGCTGTGATGAAAACGATGCCAAAAAGGCATCAACATAATTCAGTAACTGCCACATAAATTGACAACAATGATTTCGCGTTATTGTCTCATGGAGCGATTGCCATAACCGTTCTATTTTATTTAGCCACGGTGAATAGACCGGTAAAAACAACAGGGTAAATTTTGGATGTCGTGCCAGCCAGTCCTTTACCTTCTGACTTTTATGAATACAGTAGTTATCTAAGATTAATGTGAGGGTTTCCGCATGGGGATATTGATGATTCAGTTCATCTAACATTTTGATAAATAAATCAGAATTCTTTTTTACTCCTTTAACATAGGTGATTTGCTCTGTTTGGGCATTAAGGCAGCCCGCAAGGTAATGTTTTTCGTTTTTTCCCGGGGTGATAACCCGTTTTTGTTGTCCTTTGAAGCACCAGTCCGCGCCGATTTTCGGGTTTAAATCAATATCCACCTCATCTTCATAAAAAACGGGATGTTTTTCTGAAATGTTCGCTTTGGCTTCCGCGATCTTTGCCATTTTCTCATCGTATTCGGGATCAGGTTGTTTCACTGTGGGTGCCGCTCTACGCCAGACAATCCCCACCTGAGCAAAGTAACGATAAAGGACATTTTGCGTCAGAGAGAGGTTGAGTAATTCATTGAGGGTATGAGTCATGAGTTCAAGGCTCCAGCGAGAGCGGAGATAGCCTAACTTTTGGGGGGATTGCTGTAATAAGAAAAGTAAGAGGTTATAGAGCGGGGAGAGATCCCAGACAACAGGTCGGCCAACGGGTAAACTTTCGAGTCCTTCCAGCCCATATAATGTAAACCACTGAACCCAACGATTGACGGAAGAGCGTGCGGCATGAAGGGTCTTGGCGACATAAGTCACTGTCAATCCTTCATTGAGCATCAATAACGCCGTTAATCGACGGGAATAGTTCTTATCACGGGTTTTATGGATAAGTTTTCTCATTTTCTGGCATTCATCTTGAGGTATAGGTGCTATGATAGGCATCACTCAGTCCGTGTTGGGGTTTGGGATTTTTCGCAATTGATCAGATCGCAAAAATCGGACTGAGTTCCCTCCAAGTGATCTATTATTTTGAAAAGTTATTTACTTTAATGCCTACCTATTCGGATAATATCTTTTACGTGCGATTTCTTTTCAACTTGCGATTAATGGTTAATGATTTCCGATTGAATGCCATTAACTGTCCTTTTAGAAAGGTGCATTTATTGAGTTAAATCTGCCCTTGATATGAAACTTTAATACTTTGTTATTCACGTTTTTAAATGATTAGGCAGGTCAGGAGAATGTAAAATAAGTGGAATGTAGAATCGCGGATAAATGAATTAAACAGGGAAGGGTAAATGAAGTGAATCCCGCTATGAGTTTTATGATGGGCAGGGTTTAACCTGTTATTAAAATTCATTTCTTTAACTTGTGGTTTTAATTGGTATAAAGTTTTAATCGTTGTTTTTACCTTTTACCACCGGTTTTTATCAAGTTTAATCATCATTGGATTACGTTTAATGAACACGGATCATATTCACTTTATCTTTACTGACGCTGTTAAATAATCGGCTAGAAAGAGCTTTAATATCCACCTATTTGGATAATATCCTTTTACGTGTGTTTTCTTTTCAACTCACTATTAACGGTTAATGATTTTCGATTAAATACCATTAACTGGCCTTTTAAAAAGGTGTATTTATTAAGTTAAATCCGTCCTTGATATAAAAGCTTTAATACTTTGGCATTCGTTTTTTTAAATGATTAGGCAGGTCAGGAAAATATAAAATAAGTGGAGTATAGAATCGTGGATAAATGAATTAAACAGGACAGGGTAAAAAAGTGGGAACCAGTTCAGAGTTTTATAATGTGCAGGATTTAAACTTTTATTAAACGTTGTTTTTTAACGGATGGCTTTAATTAGTATAACTTTTTAACTGTTGTTTTTACCCCTTTTACCACCGGTTTTTTATTAAGTTTACTCATCATCGGATTATGTTTAATGGACGCGGATCATATTCATTTTATCTTTACTGACGCTGTTAAGTAGCTGGTGAGAAAGCACTTTAATACCTACCTATTCGGATAATATCCTTTTACATGTATTTTCTTTCCAACTCACTATTAACGGTTAATGATTTTCGATTAAATACCATTAACTGGCCTTTTAAAAAGGTGTATTTATTAAGTTAAATCCGTCCTTGATATAAAATATTTAATACTTTGGCATTCGTTTTTTTAAATGATTAGTCAGGTCAGGAAAATGTAAAATAAGTGGAATGTAGAATCGCGGATAAATGAATTAAACAGGACAGGGTAAAAAAGTGGGAACCAGTTCAGAGTTTTATAATGTGCAGGATTTAAACTGTTATTAAACGTTATTTTTTAACGGATGGCTTTAATTGGTATAGCTTTTTAACCGTTGTTTTTACTCCTTTTACCACCGGTTTTTTATTAAATTTACTCATCATAGGATTACGTTTAATGAACGCGGATCATATTCGATTTATCTTTACTGACGCTGTTAACTAATTGGTGAGAAAGTACTTTAATGCCTACCTATTCGGATAATATCTTTTTACGTGCGATTTCTTTTCAACTTGCGATTAATGGTTAATGATTTTCGATTAAATGCCATTGACTGTCCTTTTAAAAAGGCGCATTTATTGAGTTAAATTCTTCCTTGATATAAAAGCTTTAATACTTTGGCATTCGTTTTTTAAATGATTAAGCAGGTCAGTAAAATGTAAAATAAATGGAATGTAGAATCGTAGATAAACGAATTAAACAGGACAGGGTCAAAAAGTGGGAACCAGTTCAGAGTTTTATAATGGGCAGGATTTAATCTGTTATTAAACGTTGTTTTTTAACGGATGACTTTAATCAGTATAACGTAAACGTCCGGTGAACTCACCTTGCTCCTCTCATTCGGTTCATGCACGCTAGGTTTTTGTCTTAACCTTGTGAGGAATCATGAGCCGTAGTCGATATACCCCGGAGCAAAAACAACACCATGTGACCCAATGGCGCCACAGTGACCTGACTCGAAAACAGTATTGCGAACAGCATCAGCTGAGTTTTTCCTCTTTCCGCGACTGGATTGCCGACAGTCACAAAATGCGCCAACCTCTCAGCCAGACACTGCCCGCCCTCTTGCCTGTTTCACTCCAGCCTGACGACACGCGCACCGTCACCCTGCATACCCCAGACGGCTATGCCATCGCCTGTCCATTGACGCTGCTGCCTGACGTGATGCGGGTACTGGCCCGATGCTGAAACCGCAACAGCAACAGCTCTTTCTGGTGCGAGAGCCTGTCGACATGCGCCGGGGCATTGATGCCCTGACCCGGCACCTGGAGGGACTGAATTTGCGCTGGCAGGACGAGGCCGCTTTTGTTTTCTGCAACAAGGCCCGCTCCCGTCTCAAGGTGTTGCGCTGGGACCGACACGGCGTCTGGCTGTGTACCCGCCGTCTGCACCGGGCCCATTTTGTCTGGCCGAAGCAGGGCGAGCGCAGCTGGGTGATGACGCCCGCCCAGTTTGACTGGCTCATCCGCGGCATTCACTGGCAACAAGTCGAGGGAGATGACCTGTCCGGCTGGCGAAGCTAATTCCGCTACCCCGGTCACACTTTTACCGGATAACGACGGGGAATTATCCGGTACACTGTCGGCATGACGCTCAATGACTTAATCGCGCTGGATGACCCCGGCCAGTTCCGCCTGCGGGCACTGGCGCTGCTTCAGCAACAAGGTGATTATATTCGCCAGCTGGAAGACGCCCTGAAACAGGCGCAACGCTGGCGTTTTGGCGCGCACAGCGAAACCCTGCCTGCCGGTCCCAAACGCTGTCAGTTTGAGGAAGATGCCGATACCGATATCGCGGTGCTGGAAACCCGGCTGTCACGCCTGCATATCAAGGAAAACGCGCCCCCGGCCCAGCCTAAACGTCAGCCTTTGCCGGCGACTTTACCCCGTGAAGATATCCGGCTGGCGCCGGAGACGGAGAGCTGCCCGGATTGCGGTCATGCCCTGCGCTTTTTGCGTGATGAAATCAGTGAGCGACTGGAATACTGTCCGGCCACGTTTATCGTCCGGCGTTATGTCTGTCCGCAGTACAGCTGTGCGGCCTGCCAGCGAATTCATGCTAAAGCCCAGCCCGCCCATCTTATTGAAAAGGGCCTTCCGGAGCCGGGGTTGCTGGCTCAGGTGGTGGTCGCTAAATATCGTGACCACCTGCCGCTCTACCGTCAGCAGCAAATCTATGCCCGCAGCGGTGTAACCCTGGCCCGCAGCACCCTGTCGGACTGGGTGGGGCAGGTGGCTGTGGCGTTGCAACCGCTGGCCGATGCCCTGAAGCAGACGCTGCTGACGTCCCCGGTGCTGCATGCCGATGAGACCCCGTTGCCGATACTGGCCCCGGGAAAAGGCCAGACCCGGCGAGCTTACCTGTGGACGTCTGTCACCGGCCCCGATACCTCGCCGGCAGTGGTGTACTATGAGCTGCATCCCGGCCGCAGCGGCCGTTATGCCCAGAGCCTGCTGAAAGACTGGTCGGGCGGCACGTTGGTGACGGATGACTATGCCGGTTACAACGCGCTGCATGCCCGGGCGGATATCACCGAAGCGGGTTGCTGGGCTCACGCCCGCCGCAAATTCTTTGACCAATACAAAGCGAGCCAAAGTCCGGTGGCGAAACAGGCGCTGGATGGCATTCGTGACCTGTACAAGCTGGAGCGAAAAATCAAACACCGGCTGCCGGATAAACGGCGTCAGTGGCGACAGCGTTATGCCCGGCCGTGGCTGAATGAGTTCCGGTCCTGGTTGCAGACGACTCAGGCCCAAACGGCACCCAACTCCGGGTTACGCAAAGCGATAGATTACACGCTGAAGCGCTGGCCGGCGCTGGTGTGTTATCTGGATGACGGGCGGGTGCCGATAGACAACAACCGGGCGGAGAATGCGGTCCGGGGTGTGGCGCTCGGCCGAAAGAACTGGCTTTTTGCGGGTTCACTGCCCGCGGGGCAACGGGCGGCCATGATAATGAGCCTGCTGGAAACCGCCAGAGCCAACGGACATGAGCCCTGGGTCTGGTTACGTGATGTCCTCAGTCGGCTGCCTGTCTGGCCGAACAGTCGGTTGAATGAGCTGCTGCCCTGGCCTGAGAATCCCTTCCGTTAACATCCCATTTTGTTGTTATCTGAGTAATGCTCCGGTCATCTCACCTTGTTCTTCCTCTCCGGCCCATGCACGCTACCGCTTCCCTATCTTCATTTGGAGACTGACACCATGAGCCGTAGTCGATATACCCCGGAGCAAAAACAACACCATGTGACCCAATGGCGCCACAGTGACCTGACTCGAAAACAGTATTGCGAACAGCATCAGCTGAGTTTTTCCTCTTTCCGCGACTGGATTGCCGACAGTCACAAAATGCGCCAACCTCTCAGCCAGACACTGCCCGCCCTCTTGCCTGTTTCACTCCAGCCTGACGACACGCGCACCGTCACCCTGCATACCCCAGACGGCTATGCCATCGCCTGTCCATTGACGCTGCTGCCTGACGTGATGCGGGTACTGGCCCGATGCTGAAACCGCAACAGCTCTTTCTGGTGCGAGAGCCCGTCGACATGCGCCGGGGCATTGATGCCCTGACCCGGCACCTGGAGGGACTGAATTTGCGCTGGCAGGACGAGGCCGCTTTTGTTTTCTGCAACAAGGCCCGCTCCCGTCTCAAGGTGTTGCGCTGGGACCGACACGGCGTCTGGCTGTGTACCCGCCGTCTGCACCGGGCCCATTTTGTCTGGCCGAAGCAGGGCGAGCGCAGCTGGGTGATGACGCCCGCCCAGTTTGACTGGCTCATCCGCGGCATTCACTGGCAACAAGTCGAGGGAGATGACCTGTCCGGCTGGCGAAGCTAATTCCGCTACCCCGGTCACACTTTTACCGGATAACGACGGGGAATTATCCGGTACACTGTCTGCATGACGCTCAATGACTTAATCGCGCTGGATGACCCCGGCCAGTTCCGCCTGCGGGCACTGGCGCTGCTTCAGCAACAAGGTGATTATATTCGCCAGCTGGAAGACGCCCTGAAACAGGCGCAACGCTGGCGTTTTGGTGCGCACAGCGAAACCCTGCCTGCCGGTCCCAAACGCAGTCAGTTTGAGGAAGATGCCGATACCGATATCGCGGTGCTGGAAACCCGGCTGTCACGCCTGCATATCAAGGAAAACGCGACCCCGGCCCAGCCTAAACGTCAGCCTTTGCCGGCGACTTTACCCCGTGAAGATATCCGGCTGGCGCCGGAGACGGAGAGCTGCCCGGATTGCGGTCATGCCCTGCGCTTTTTACGTGACGAAATCAGTGAGCGGCTGGAATATCGCCCCGCGACGTTTGTTGTCCGGCGTTATGTCTGTCCGCAGTACAGCTGCGCGCGCTGTCAGTGCGTGCATGCTAAAGCCCAACCCGCCCACCTGATTGAAAAGGGCATTCCAGAGCCGGGGTTGCTGGCTCAGGTGGTGGTCGCCAAATATCGTGACCACCTGCCGCTCTACCGTCAGCAGAAAATCTATGCCCGCAGTGGTGTAACCCTGGCCCGCAGCACCCTGTCGGACTGGGTGGGGCAGGTGGCTGTGGCGTTGCAACCGTTAGCCGATGCCCTGAAGCAGACGCTGCTGACGTCCCCGGTGCTGCATGCCGATGAGACCCCGTTGCCGATACTGGCCCCGGGAAAAGGCCAGACCCAGCGCGCCTATCTGTGGACGTATGTCACCGGCCCCGATACCTCGCCGGCAGTGGTGTACTATGAGCTGCATCCCGGCCGCAGTGGCCGTTATGCCCAGAGCCTGCTGAAAGACTGGTCGGGCGGCATGTTGGTGACGGATGATTATGCCGGTTACAACGCGCTGCATGCCCGGGCGGATATCACTGAAGCGGGTTGCTGGGCTCACGCCCGCCGCAAATTCTTTGACCAATACAAAGCGAGCCAAAGTCCGGTGGCGAAACAGGCGCTGGATGGCATTCGCGACCTGTACAAGCTGGAGCGAAAAATCAAACACCGGCCGCCGGATAAACGGCGTCAGTGGCGACAGCGTTATGCCCGGCCGTGGCTGAATGAGTTCCGGTCCTGGTTGCAGACGACTCAGGCCCAAACGGCCCCGAATTCCGGGTTACGCAAAGCGATAGATTACACGCTGAAGCGCTGGCCGGCGCTGGTGTGTTATCTGGATGACGGGCGGGTGCCGATAGACAACAACCGGGCGGAGAATGCGGTCCGGGGTGTGGCGCTCGGCCGAAAGAACTGGCTTTTTGCGGGTTCACTGGCCGCGGGGCAACGGGCGGCCATGATAATGAGCCTGCTGGAAACGGCCAAAGCCAACGGACATGAGCCCTGGGTCTGGTTACGTGATGTCCTCAGTCGGCTGCCTGTCTGGCCGAACAGTCGGTTGAATGAGCTGCTGCCCTGGCCTGAGAATCCCTTCCGTTAACATCCCATTTTGTTGTTATCTGACAACGCAAGGTGAGATGACCGGACTCTTACTTATCTGACAACGCAAGGTGAGTTCACCGGAACATTACGGTGAGATGACCGGAGCATTACTTACGTAGGAGCCGGATGCGTTAGTAGCGCACGTCCGGATCTGTGCGGGGGGTAGCCGGTAACGGCTATTCCTACCGCGACCCTTACCGTGGGTATTCACCAAGATAGATCATCAGAAGGCCGGAAGATCACACGGATCTTCCGGTGTTTTTAGATGTAAAAAAGATTTTCTCGAACAAAAGAAGTAACTTCGTCTTTATTTAATTCAAATGCAGGATCTGCATCCATTCCTTTCAAATAATCAACGACATATCTTAGCCTCTCATCATCAATGTCATGATCAAGGTAAAATTCATATGCATATCTAGCAACGTTAGCAGTATCGTAATTTTCTTGAAGTTTTTCATTCAGGCCGCTTATAAAAAGATGGATTAGATCGTTCATGACAATCCCCCACATTTTTTAATAGCTTTTCCTGGGGTTGTTGCTATGCCTGAATCTATATCCGCTTTGGTGGGTGGATAATGAGGTAAATCCAATACCTGACCATCTTTCATCTTAGGATGTATACGATTAACCTTGCTGGAATGGTCGTAAGTTTCTTCCCAAGACCTCACACTTCCTGTCGATGGATTCCACTCTGTGACATGAGAACGTCCACGCGTTGGCCCTTTAGTTCTAGCTAACGCTTCCTTATCATAATAACGGATCCGCCCATCAGGTAATTCGCGGATATTCACGGCAGAACCTTGAGCTTTTTGTAAGGCTCTAAGTTTCCGATTTAATAATTGAGAAGGTGAACTTGCCAACCCAAACGGGTCAATCCAGTTCGCCGGATTATGGACGTACGAATACGGGTTCGGACCCCCATTTAGCCCGAGCGGGTCAGGCGAGAGGTACTGCCCGGTCTCTGGCGAATAATACCGGAACCGATTATAAAATAAACCGCTTTCTTCATCTTCATATTGTCCACAGAACCGAAGATTGCAGCTGACCGTTTCCTCTTTCCGCACTGAGACGGTCCAGAACTCCGGTTCGCCCCAGGTGAACAGCCGCCCGGCCCAGGCCAGTTTTCCTGCTTCCGTTAATATTTCCCGCGGGGTTCCCTGATGGTCACTGACCACATAGTGCAGTTGCCCCTGTTCATAACGCGCCGAGGGGGTCAGTTTTCCCGGTTCATATAACCAGTGAATGCTGTGCTCATATCCCACGGTGCCGTCTGCATACACCGGCGTCTCTTCTATCAGCTGGTCACCACTCCACAGGTAATCGTATCCGATAATCGCCGTCGGTTTCAGTGTCAGGTCCGGCAGTCCGTCCAGCCACCGTTTCAGGTTGGTGGCTTCCAGCGTGCTGTCCACTTCCTTGCGTTTACTGATACGCCGGCCAAAGGCATCATAGCGATAGCGCCAGCGGGTCCCTTCCGGCGTGATAAACCCGGTCAGCTGGTTATGCGCATCCCAGTGGTAACAGAATGTCCTTGACCGGTACTGATATTTATGGACGGTTTTTTCCACCATTCGGCCATTTTCATCATAGCGGAAGGCGTTATCTCCACGGCGTTCCATCCGGGCCGCCTGATACTCCTGATATTCCTGACGCACCGGTTCGTTCATATATTCCGGTATTCGCTGGTAGTGACCGATATTCTGGTTAGCGTCATAAATGAACTGCTCTTCACGCGCCCAGGGGGTGCCGCTAAAGATAGCCGCCACTATCTGGTCGTTGGCGTTGTACCCGTAACGGGTTTCCTGCCAGCGGTCGTCTTTTATGCACTCGACATGGTGCGCCTGCGTGTAATACCAGTGACGGTTCACTTCACTGCCAAACGGCGGATGATGCGGGTCGGCTTCCTGCAATGCCTGCCTGAATCGTGCGGAATTGCGGCCGGCCGCCTGATGCGCCAGCAACCCGGCAGGCGTGTGATATTGCGCCTGAATAAAGCCGGCGTCACTGCGGCGCACGGTTTCCTGTCCCAGGCCGTCATATTGAATATCCAGCGGCGCGTGGCCTTCCAACCCAAAACGGGTGACCTGACCTGGCGGGCCATAGTCCCAGTGCAGGGCCGGCAGGTTGTTCCCCTGCCGGCTGACCGGTAAACCGCTCAGGGTATCCCACTCATGGGTCACCGTCCGCCCGTTAATCGTTTCTGCCGTCAGGTTGCCCGATTCATCGTATTCAAATGCCACCACCGCATCCGGGTTGGTGGCGCGGATAAGCTGGCCGGCGTCGTTATAGTCGTATGTTGTGACCGAAACCCGCTGACACTGTTCATCTTCTTCCTGCCAGACTTCCTGCCGGGTAATGCGGTTTTCCGGGGTGTAGCACCAGCGTAAGAGTTGATTATTCGGGTAACGGGCGGTGATGCGGCGTCCGGCGTTATCGTACTGATATTGAATCGTGCGCCCGGTAAAATCAGTTTCACCGATAATCCGCCCGGCCCGGTCACGGGTGTAACGGTAGGTCTCGCCAGTGGCGTTAGTCACCGCGGTCAGGCGGGTCAGTCTGTCGTAGGCAAAGGTGAGGGCCGTCCCATCCGGGCGGGTGACGCGGCTCAACAGGTCAAAGGCGTCATAGGTATACCGGGTGGTGCGCCCGGCACCGTCGGTCACCGCTGATACGCGCCGCTCACTGTCGTAGTCAATCGTCTGGCGAACCCCGTCCGGTAAGTGGATTTCACTGACACTGCCCGCCGGGCTGGCATGAAAGGCACTGTGGTGATAGCGGGTCTGCTGGTTATGGGCATCGGTGACGCTCAGGAGCCGGCCCAGTCCGTCAGAGGCCAGTTGCGTGGCGCAACCGTTCGGGGCAATCACTTCACTTAATTGCTGCTGTTCATAACTGTAATGCCAGTGGCGACCATCGGGCAGGACATGGCGCAGGATTTCACCGTGCTCCCCGTGCCGGAACTCTTCCCGCCGGCCCTGCGGGTCGGTGACCGCGTCCAGATTACCCCGGTCGCTGTAGTGAAATCGCCAGCTTTCCCCGTCCGGTGGTGTGAGCCGGGTTAGCTGTCCGTATTCGTCGTAGTGGTAAGCGGTGCTGTCTCCCGCCGGCGTAGTGAACAGCATCAGTTCCCCGTACGGGCTGTATTCAAATGTGGCAGTCCGGCCCAGCGGGTCGGTTTCCGCGACTTTGTGACCAAAGTCCCACCGGGTCAGGGTTTCATGACCAAGCGGGTTTATTGCCCGGGTGACCAGCCCGTCCGCGTTATATTCGTACCGGGTACATCCGCCTTCGGCATCAAAATAGGTGGTCACCCGATGTTCGTCATCATAGTCAAAACGGTCCTGCCAGTAGCCTTGCGGGGTGGTAAGCGCGGTTATCCGGCCCCGGGTGTCATAATGCAGGGTCACGTCGGTTTTATCGGTGTCATGCCAGCGGGTCATGTAGCCGGGCGGGCTGTATTCATGCCACAAATGATTAAACTGAAACGACTCACATTCTGCCAGGTAACCCTGGCTGTCATAGCGACAGGTGACCAGTCGCTGGCGCTGCCCCTGATGCAGCCAGTCAATGGCGGTCAGTTGCCGGTGTTCATAGTGCAACACCAGTTCCGCGCTGTCGGCATGGACGATATCCGCCAGGCGGCCGGTCTCATCGTAACGAAACACGGTCCGGTTGCCGTTGCGGTCTTCTGTCGTTGACAGGCAACGTTTATCGCCCTGTCTCTGAGTAAAACTCAGGGTGTGCTGAGTGCGGCGGTTAAACAGGTGCAGTTCACCGCTCAGTTGCCCGTACAGCAGATAATGACCGGCATACAGGTTGACCGAGAAAACGTGTTCTGTCGGGGTGTGGAAGGTGTAAATCACGCCTTCCGCGTCGGTGAAATGGGTCTCCTCGCCGTCCCGTCTCAGGTGTTGTGACCAGTCATCCGCCCATTTGGGGCCGAACAGCCCGGAAAAGTTCGCCGTCGAGCGATACACCCGGTTCAGCGCCAGCGGCAACAGCCCCGGCAGGGCGAGCACCGGCCAGACCTGTAAGAAGTCGCCGGTCGCCACATCCACCGGGTCACTGGCACTGGGCGTTGTCTCGGTTGCTTTGCCGGTTTTTTTCACCGAGGGGGTGGGTTCTGCCCCCGATTTCGCTTTCTCGGCGTGGCCTTTTCGGCCAGGCGGTAGCGGCAGGGCGCCGGCAATGGCAACCAGCCAGCGCAGGTCTTTGTTGCTTTCGGTCAGGATAGTCAGGGCATTACCGGTTTCGCTGGTCACGGCAAGGGAGGCGGCACCACTGTTGATATTGGCGTCACAGGTGGTGCGGTGGCCTGAGCGGGCAATCGGTTTGCCGTTGGCAAATACGGTTTTTGCCCCTTCCGCAATCACTATCGGGCCGGGGTGGTCGCTGCACACAATTTCGTCACCCTGACGGGCCACCGGCTGGCCTTCAAAAAAGACATTCGGGGAGCCCCCGATAATCGTGCCCTTATTGGCACCATACTGTCCGAGTGCCGCCCCCGCACTGCTTATCACCCCGCCAACGTAGCCCCCGGCGAGTCCCGCAGCCGCACCGGCGACCACCGCTAACGCCAGTCCACCGGTTGCCACCGTTAATGTGGCAATCGTCACGGCGGCCAGGGCCCCCAGTAACACCCCACCCAGCGCCCCCCATAATGCGGCGCTTTTGTTCTGATGGGCAATCGCATCCCCTGTCCGGGCCGGCACCTGGCCTTCGGTGGCAATGGTGTGATGGCCGAATAAGGACATGACTCCGTGGGTCACCGTTGTGCCGACTTCATGGCCAATTTGAGCGCCCAGTTTTCCGGCGGCCACCCCCGCTGCCAGCGGGAGTAAGGCGGGCGGCCCCCCGACACCGGCGGTATACATGCCCGCTACCGCCAGCGAATGGTATTGAAAATCCTCACTTTCCAGATAGTTGAGCACCGTATCGGCGGGCGAAGTGCCTTCTGTTGGTGGCGGGGTATTGTCCTGCCGGTCGGTCCCGGTGGGGCGGGCGCGTTGCGCGGCCCCGGCCCCCAGCCAGGCCATCATCAATAAACTCATGGTGATTTACTCCCGGCGGTGATTAGCTGTCATGGCGACGGGGCTGAAATGAGGTCATCATGGCCTTCATCTGTTCATGCTGGGCCGGCGTCATGGTCCCGGCGCAGGTGCCGGTCAGGATGATTATCTGTTCCGGCAGATGAAGCAGCATCATCAGTTGATGAAGCGGGCCCTGTGGCGAAGTCCAGCTGAACTCGGCGGTGACGGTGGTCATGCCGTTCAGCTCCCCGGTTTCCTGAGCGATAACCTGATAGTTTTTCAGTTTCTGGCCGAGTGAGTGGATTTCCCGTTCAGCAAACTGGGTAAAATCAAGCCCCCAGGGCAGGGTATCGCGGGACAGGGTGAAACTGCTGCCGTGGGGGTCATCGGCGCTGCTGAGGACGAGCATGCTGACATCCTGCCAGTCGTGGGGCACGTTTACCGTGCCGGCATTGAAGTGGAACGGGATGAAGCGGGTTTCCTGAGTCATGATGGGGTCCTGATAATTATTTTAAGGTGTTGGGGGTATCCGGGTTACTTGTTCATATTGATGTTGCCGCCCAGCACCATGACGCCGCTTGCGTTGATTTCAATACTGTTGGCATCCCCGCCAAAGACGAGTTTGAGGCTCTCTTTGGTCATCACGATTTTTCCCGCGCCGACCGTCAGCGTAATATTGTCGCTGGCTTCATACAGCTGAGTGCCGTCTCCCGCTTTACCGGCGCTGGCCTTGACCTGTACCTGATTGGCTTCGGTGCTGCGCAGCTGGCAGATGGTTTCCATCAGGTTACCTTGTTGAATGGCTGTTTTTTCATCCCCGGCCTGAACCGTAATCTCCCGGTCGGCGGTTTCTACGGTCAGTATCTGGCGATGTTTCACCCGGGTATGCATATCCCGTTGCGCGTGCAGCGACAGCGCTTCACTGCCTTTGGCATCCTCAAAACGCAGTTCGTTATAGCCTTCGCCCTTGTGGGTTTTTGAGCGGAAGGCCATCTGGGTTTTGCTGCCCGGCAGGGTGCCCGGCGGGAGGTTGCTGGCATGATACGTTCGCCCGATGACAATCGGCTGGTCCGGGTCACCGTTGAGAAAGTCCACCACCACCTCCTGACCGATACGCGGGATGGCCAGCATGCCCCAGCCCTGACCGGCCCACGGTTGCGTTACCCGTATCCAGCAGGAGCTGTGGTCATCACTCTGGCCGTCACGGTCCCACAGGAATTGCAGCCGGATACGGCCGTATTTATCACAGAAGATTTCTTCGCCGGCCGGGCCAACGACTTTGGCTATCTGCGGGCCGTCCATTACCGGTTTGCGCGCCGGCCTCGGACGCCAGTGCTGATGCGCCGGGATAAAGGTGAACTGGTTGCTCATGATGGTGCCTGACTCTCCGCCAGCCTGTTCCAGCGCCTGCGGCTGGCTGCCGTTGTGGGAGACGCTGACCAGCTGCCAGAGCTGGTTGAGGTCATCGCGGGGATGGTCAGTGAGGGTGAACAGCACGCCCGGCTGCATGGCGGCGTGGTTACTGTCCCCGTGGCCGGTCAGGGCGTCATTGCGCAGGGCTTCGAGCCGGTAGCGGGTGAAATCGGCACCGTGCTGCTCGTCTTTGAAGCGGCCGGGGAAGTCAAAGTGTTCATAGCCGGTGTGCTGGAGGTTTTGTTCCTGCATATGGTGGCGAAACTCGGCGGCCCAGACCGGGTTTTTAAAGGTGTAGTCTTTGAGCTCGACGGAGGCCGGGCGGACCTGCGCCTGCCGGGTCAGGGTGGTGACGCACAGCTGCGACGCGTCGGTCGCTTCACCGGGGTGATAGGGCAGGACCGGGCCTGTGGCGAGGGCGCCTGCCACGTCGGCGAACACCAGGGTGTTTTTATTCTCGTTGAATTCAAAGAAGTAAAACAGGCCTTCTTCGGCGGTCAGCCGGTGCAGAAAGTCAAAGTCGGTTTCCCGGTACTGGACGCAGAATTCCCGCTCCGGGTGCGGATGGCGCAGGCGGAACACCACATCGCGGACGCCGCTCTCTTTGAGCAGGGTGGTGAGGATGGTTTTGATATCCTGCCGCTGAAAAATCCGTGAATTCTGGCGCAGGGTGGTGCGCCACATATCGGGGCGGAGGGTCATCTCATAGCGGGTCTGATGTTTGCCGGTGTTGCCCTGCACAAAGCGGGCGACCATGCCGGTGACGGTGCGCTCGATGTTGCCGGCGCGCAGGATGGTGAGGGTGGCGCGGTTATCGAGGACCGCAGAGAAATCAATGGCCGGGTCGGCGCTGGCTAAACTGACGTTCAGGCTGAAAGGGGTGGAGAAGGCTTCATTGAGTGAAAAGCCGGCGACGACAAAGGTTTCAGGCGGTAATTCACCGGCCGTGAGGGTAAAGAGTAAGCCGCCAGCGCTTTGCGTCTTTAGCCGGTCGGCAAGGTGTTTAGCGCCCGATGGCCTGGGTGGATTTTTCTGGAATGACATCACGTCCCCTTAATTTTTCATGAGGATATTCAACGCACGGACCCTCGGTCCGGCGGTTTTTTGCGTGTAGTCATTAATAATCAAGGGGTTAAAGAGACCGCCTTGAGGAAGAACATTTAAGACAATGAGGCTGCTAGCAGTCTGTTGCTGTTAGTCTTGTATTGATAACCTGCATTGAACAGGTAACCTGGGCTGTTATGCCATGGGTGACCTAAGAGAGAGTAAAATATAACAAAAAATTTACGGTGTCTCGTTTGTTTAGTTGACTAATTTCCGATCAATCTTGAAAATGTGATATATGTCACGAATTTATTTGTGCAGTGTGGCTGTAACGGGATCAGCGCTGTTTTGTTAAAAATGATCAAGTCCCTTCATGATCAATCAATTGTCTTATCAACTTCCGCAGTCAGCGTTTCAAGACTAACAGGCGATAGTGGGATGCGAGGGGATGGTATTGCCCAGTGTTTTATGTCGTGGAGAATGGCGGAACAGATTTTTCCCTGACAAGCTCCCATGCCGCACCGTGTTGCCATTTTTGCACTATTCCAATCCTGAAATGATTCAAGCTCTTTTAAATGTACGTCTTCACAACGACAGATCAACGTATCGGGTGAAAGTGCCCGCGTGATCTCTTTATTCAATTCAAACGCCTGTGCCGCCGCTGTTGCAAAATGCCGCCATGTTATCCGTTTCTGCTGCCATTTTTCAGCTAATGCGTATTCACCACTCGCTGCAAACCCGGCAATGAATCCTTCACAAAGTGCAAGCTCACTGCCGCCAATACCGGTGCATTCTCCTGCGGCATAGACACCAAGTATCGTCGTCTGTTGCCACGTATCTGCTTGAATATTTCCTTGTTCATCCAGTAAGCAACCAAGTAATTGCGCCAGTTAACCCTCCTTCTGCCGAGGTTTCCACTCCCAATACCATACTGTTTTTGTAATCAGAGGGGCATAACTGCGCTGATACCCCGTAGAATAGTTGCTTTTTTCATAATTATTCCATATACAGGCCGAGATTAGCCTGCCAAGTGATGAGATATCATTGGTTAGCAATACGAATGTTCATTTTTTTCAGCCACTGAATGAACAACATATCGTTACTACTGGACATATCAACCCTCTGATAGCTTATTAATTATTCAGAAGTATGATAATAAAGATTTGGGGGAATAATTTTGCAAAGAAACTATAATTTTTGAATGGTTATAGAAATATATTCTATATACCAAAACGCGCCATCATGGTCAATGTGAACACTTTTGACCGGGTAAAAAAATGTAGTTGAAAAGTTGTGGCTGCAATAACGTTCATATCCTGCAATTTGATTGGTCTGCATTGGAATATCATTGAGAAGCTGAATTTTTACATCACTGATGGGAGCAAGGGCAAACTAAGAACCTATCATTTACCCGATGTATTGAAGAAGTACTTCTGCATTATAGCTAGCTTTCCACGAGTAATAAGGAGAAACACGAGGATCTGACCAGAATTGAAAAGTTTCTCATGGATAATATTGGCGAGGCAATTCAAAATGTGGACCGTCTTTTAGTGACTTCCAGTCCCCACCCCAAATAATGGGAATATTCAAACGCTGGGCAGCTTGCTTGACAGTTGTTGCAAGATCGATAAAGGCTTGCCAGTTATCCCAGGGAATAATGCCATTGATTAATGGCGCTATATCTACAGCGTGTCCGGTTAAATGGCGACTGTTCAATGTTTGGCTATGCCCATCAGCAAACACTTGCCGTTGGCGTTCGGCTGTTCTTAGCCCCTCAATAACACAAAAATCGGTATGGGAAAGTTGCAAAGTTAAGCGGGCAACTTTCACCAGATCAGGATGCACGCCGATTAAATTCCGTTCACTTCTTTTGCTAAAAATGTTCAGTATAGGATGGACGTTCTTTCCCTCTGGGAACAATGTTCGTAAGTGATTTAGGCATTACCCCGTAAACCGTCGCCCAATCGGGCGGCGATATAAGGGGAGCTAACCAGGGATTTCCTGCGATCTGACATAGGTTTTCAACGTTTCAATTGTTGCGCCGCCTGCACTACATCGGGGATGCAGGCTGGCATAGTTTCATCAGCAGGCGGGAATACAAAGCGGAACAAAAAGGCGTTTATGTGGTGAAACTCGATCAGTGGTACGCCAGTTCCAGAAGGTGTCATTGTGGTGGTTGCAAGACGTCGGAAATGCCGCTGCATAAACGGCGCTGGCAATGCCCTGAATGCGCGGTAGAACATGACCGTGATATCAATGCGGCGATCAACATCCGGCAAAAAGGGATAGTTGAATTACAGGCGGCGGGACACGTCGTCTCTGCTCATGGAGGCCTGCGTAAATCCGTTGCACCAACGGTTGCGGCCTGAGAAGTGGGAAGCCTCGCCGTTTTTTACGGTGGGGAGCAGTCACCGCTAATGGAGCAATCAAAGGTATTTATCCAAATCTACGTCCACTATTAATCAAAATCAGTGTTGTAAAAACGGGGGTGATCATAGAGTTATGTTCTCCTTATTTCAGTTCCTACCGTTAATCCAATCTAAATCAACATGATTTATAATGTTCTATTTATAGGACATTATAATCATAATAGCGCATAATATTCGATTAAAGTGACATTAAAAAATCACGTTACAGTTATATTATAATGTGCTAATAAATATCCATTATAGCTATTAATAATTTTAATGTGCCACTTTGGGGATATTATGATTTCACATGAAAGAACAGCTTCAGCAATTGCAGAAGAATTGGGAGGACGCTTGAAACAAGCTCGACTAAACAATGATCTGACTCAAGCTGAAGTTGCTGAACTTTTAGGCGTCACAAGAAAAACTGTACTGAATGCTGAAAAAGGGAAAGTCCAATTAGAGGTTTTTGTTGCCATTATGGCCGCGTTAAACTTAACCGGACAATTAGATCTTTTTCTACCCAAACAAAGCATATCTCCTATCCAACTAGCTAAACTTCAGGGAAAAAAACGGCAACGAGCATCTGGTCTTAGAAAAAACAATATTGAAGAGGATACACCGGAATGGTAATGGAAGTTATCAACGTAATTTACAATCAACATAAAGTTGGTGCGGTGAGTTTTGACCCGGGTAAAAATTTGGGTTTTTTTCAGTATGACCCCAGCTTTATCGCTAAAGGGATCGAACTGTCTCCGTTGAAAATGCCTTTAACAAATAAAATCTACAGTTTTCCAGAACTGGACTATAACACGTTTAAAGGACTACCTGGCTTGATTGCAGATTCACTACCAGACGATTTTGGCAACACTGTACTTAATGCATGGGTTGCAGCTCAAGGCAAATCTCCTAACGACATTACACCTTTACAGCGACTTCAATATACTGGGAAACGGGGAATGGGCGCTCTTGAATACGCACCAGCAACCAAAATGAAAAACCTCAATTCCTCAAAACAAGTAGAAATAGATTCATTAGTTTCTATCGCCCAAGAAATTCTGGATTTCCGTGGCGATTTTACTGTTGAGTTGATTAATCACGGTCAGGAAGACCGCGAGGCCATGATGTCACTACTTTCTGTGGGTATGAGCGCTGGTGGAGCCAGACCCAAAGCTGTATTATCCTTTAATGAGGACTTCACTCAGGTTCGCTCTGGTCAAGTTAAAGTTCCTGACGGTTTTATTCACTATCTTATGAAATTTGATGGTGTCAGTGAGCACAACAAAAACCAGGAAACCTTTGGTGATCCACTAGGCTTTGGAGCGATGGAATATGTTTACCATTTAATGGCAAAAGAGTGTGGTATAGACATGATGCCCTGCCGATTATTCCATGAAGGCAACAGGCGTCACTTTATCACACAGCGTTTTGATCGTCTGGGGAATAAAAAAATCCATGTTCAAACATTAAATGGACTTGCTCACGTTGACTATAAAAAACCAGGTTCCTTCTCCTATGCGGAACTTTTCTTTGTTGCCAGGCAGCTAAAACTATCGGCTAAGGCTGCTGAACAGCTACTAAGAAGAATGTGCTTTAATATCATTGCTAGAAATCATGATGATCACGCTAAAAACTTTGCATTCATATTAAGAGACAAAAAATGGTATTTGGCGCCAGCCTACGATTTAGCCTACAGTTACAAGCCTGATAGTAAGTGGGTAAATAGTCACTGGATGACTTTAAATGGTAAAAGAGACAACTTCACCCGGCAAGATTTTTATTCATTAGAAAAACTAAGCCCGCTGTTCACCAAAAAAATGGTTAATGGAATTATTGAGGAAACCATAGAAAAAGTCTCTGCCTGGAGTAAGTTAGCTGCTGATTTTGGTGTGCCAAAATCATTGATTGACCTGATAGGCACAAATTTGAGATTAACTATCTAATATCCTAATGGTTGTAGATCATTCTCGTGATATAGATCACACCGTCAAGGTTTTTGAAAAAATCTCCCGGCGTGATCTTCTGCCTATTATGACTGGCTGAAATTATGCGCTAATCATAGCGCAAAGCTATCCATCACTTCATGGCGCAGCTCGTGATAACCTTCCTCATTAAAGCCATGTCTCCAGTAAGGGATGGCATATAACTGGTAGCGTTCATAACCTTTTTCACGGCGAACATAGCGACGAAGTGCTTTGACCATTTTATCTTCACCGGCAAGCCAGAAAGTGACATCTTCGGTTGGTAATGACCAGGATTTGAATGTGGATACCATCTTGTCAGTCACTTCAACACCGCCGGTAATCCAGTGGATCGTTATTCCCGCAGGTTTTTTCAACTCCTGAATATCCTGTTCATTTTCGACACGGATAATCACCTGCCCGGCAGCGTCTGGTTTTATTGTTTCCAATAGAGCCGCAATTGCAGGCAGGGAACTTGGGTCGCCAGCCATGTAATAGTTGCTGACTTTTGGCAGTAATGGATCAGGGCCTCCGGGGTTAGTGATACCGATCCAGTCACCGATTTTGGCTCTGTGAGCAAATTCTACCGCCGGACCGCCATGGTCATGCAGTGCGAACTCAATATCGATCTCTTTTTGTTCGGCGCGGAGAGCCCGAACAGTGTAAGCACGGGTCACTGGGCGCAGTTCTTTTGTCGGCCATATTGGGCCTTCTGGGGATAGAGTGGGTAAGATGGGTTTGGACTGCCCCGGAAGAGGTAAGAATATTTTTACCAGCCCGCCTTCGCATTCAGTGGGATAAGTGTCCAGGTTTTCACTTTCGAAAGTAATACTGCGCATATTGGGGGTTACGTCGAAAATTTTTTTTACCTGAACAAGCCTCGGTGGTGCAGGGCGGTAAATATTTTTCTCTTCAATTGTTTTATTCGCCACGTAAAATTCCTCTGGAAAATTTATCGAAGGTAATGATCTGATAAAGCAAAGTGCAGTGTAACAGTAATTAACACAAATGCTAATCATTATCATTCAATAAGTTGCGCTGATGCCAGTAATTTGATTTATCTGTCTTTTTTAATCCAGCGATAATTGAATTTCTATTTCTGTACCACTATTTTTACGGTTTTTTATCTGTAATTGTCCACCGATGAGCGTGACTCTGTCTTGCATAATAGCCAGTCCAAATCTGTTTTTATCAATTGCATTTAGATTGATGCCCCGGCCATTGTCACTGACAACAGCAATGATTTTGTCATCAATAGGATAAATACGGATACTGATCCAGTTTGCATTGGAATGCTTGTAGCAATTGTTTAAACACTCACGGATGATTTGTATTAAATGTTTACAGTAACTGTCAGGGATGTGTTGATGTGTCAGGCGGTAATTGAATTCAATATTGAAGTCCAGACGATGGTTAAATTCATTAATCAACGTTTGTAAAGATTCTTGTAAATTACATTGAGGCTGTTCGTTCCTGAAGGTTGCCAATAATTCCCTTAGCTGGCGGTAAGCGATATTCAACTCGTCCTTGATCATATTGAGCGAAGTTAAACTTTGCTTGGATAAGTTATCACTACCGATATACAGGCAATTAACCTGAATCTTAAGGAAAGAGAGCGATTGGGCAATTGAATCGTGGAGTTCACGGGAAATAGCCGCTCTTTCTGCTGCCAAGATACTCTGATGGTGGCACTGGATTTGGTTTTCCCGTAACAGTTTATTTGTCATTAAGGCAACCACATTCTGAACCAGGCTTTTTTCATCGGGGGTCAGATCACTATTTCTGTGTGTTTTTATCCAGAGTGTCCCATAGTTGTCAATATTATCATCCAGACTCCATCTCATAATCAGAGGCATATCGAAATAGGGACACTGGTGGGGATTGCGGAAGAAGTATTCTTGTTGCGATGGATAAAAGATGATTTTGGCTTCACAGAAAGGGATCAGGCGATTGAGATGAGAAAAAATCTCCTGTAGCTTTTCAGGAAGAAGTTTACAGTTTTGTAGTTTGAAATGGCTTTGACAGAGGAAATCCAAATGGCCATTTTTTTGTTTTAGTGCGTTAATTTCTGCTTTGTATTTTGAATGTTGCCATTCTTTGACAGGAACAGAGTTATGCACTACTTTTATCAGGAAATACGCATTTGTCATGCTTAACATTATCAGCAATGGTAGAATTAAATCTTGAATAGACGGTTTATTAATCAATAACAGTATAAAAAGTAAAAATAAATTTATAATGGAGTTGATTACAAACAACTTTTGGTTTGTGAAGATAGCGTTATTTGAACTTGTTTTCATCAGGCAAAGATTCCGTTCTGCAATACTGATGAAAACTTTAGCTCAATTTATTAAATAGTGTTAACAATTACTTTAATTTCATGCCTGCTGCTGTCATCAGAAGGCGAAATAGTGTGGAGACAGCAAAAAGAGTCATCACACTGCAAAGCCAGATGACCGCCATCCAGCCTATCCGTTTCCATACGGAAGGGCGTTGGATATTTTGATTAGTGGTAGCCTTGTTCATGGCTCACTTTCCCCCGGAAAACGTAGTAGCTCCAATAGGTATAAACCAGGATCACTGGGATGATAAGCAGGGCACCGACCAGCATAAAACCTAAACTTTGTGGTGCTGCGGCGGCGGCTTCATAACTGATCGCTGGTGGGATCAGGTTAGGCCAGATACTGATACCTAATCCACTGTAGCCGAGGAAAACCAGCAATAGTGCTAACAGAAACGGTGTGTAATGGGTTTCGCGTTTGATGGAACGCAGTAATTTCCAGCCGGACCATATCACTAATAGTGGTACAGGAAGGAAGAACCATAAATTAGGTAAACTAAACCAACGTTCGGCAATTGCCGGATGGATTAAGGGTGTCCACAAACTGATAATGGCGATGACAGCCAGCATCAGAAGAATGAGTGGGCGGGCTACACGGAACATCGCCTGTTGCAGATGGCCTTCGGTTTTCATAATCAGCCAGCCGCAGCCTAACAGGGCATAAGCAACGACAAGCCCAAAGCCACAGAACAGCGGGAAAGGTGAGAACCAGTCAAAATAGCCACCCGCATAAGCCCGGTTTTCAACAGGGAACCCCTGAATAAAGGCACCCACCACAACCCCCTGAACGAATGTGGCAATCACAGAACCACTGATAAAGGCTTTATCCCAAATGTGACGATGTTCAGGCGCGGATTTGAAACGAAACTCAAAGGCAACGCCCCGGAATATCAGGCCAAATAACATGAATGTCAGGGGGATTGTCAGTGCATCAAGTATAACGGCATAAGCCAGAGGAAAAGCACCGAATAAACCAGCACCCCCAAGTACCAGCCAGGTTTCGTTACCATCCCAGACGGGGGCGACACTGTTCATCATTAAATCACGGTCGCTGTCGCTTTTCATCGTGGGATAGAGCAGCCCAATCCCAAGATCAAAACCATCCATGACAATGTACATCATGGTGCTGAATACAATGATGATGAACCAGATTAACGGCAGATCAATACCCATTTTTTAACTCCTTTTTGGGGCCTTTGCGGATAAGTTTCATCATATAGGTGTAACCCACACCAAACACCGAGCTATAAACCACGATAAACAGCAACAGGCTGATGCTCATATGTATCTCACCGTGTGCGGATACCGCGTCTTTGGTGCGTAGCAGACCATAAACCACCCACGGTTGACGGCCTATTTCTGTGGTAAACCAGCCGGCAAGAATAGCGATCAGGCCGGAAGGTGCCATCAAAAATATAAAACGCAGGAAGGGTTTTGATTGGTAAAGCCGTTGCTTATAACGCAACCAGAGTCCCCAGCAGCCGGCAATGATCATCAGCATACCCAGGGCGACCATCACTCTGAATGACCAGAAAACCATTAGGGCGTTTGGCCTGTCTTCCGGTGGAAACGCTTTAAGAGCAGGAACCTGTTTATCGATGCTGTGGGTCAAAATCAGGCTGGCGAGATAAGGAATTTCCACGGCATAACGGGTCTCTTCCCGCTCCATATCAGGAATACCAAACAAGATCAGCGGAGTCGCTTCGCCGGGCCGATTTTCCCAATGGCCTTCCATTGCCGCGATTTTGGCGGGTTGGTACTTGAGTGTGTTAAGACCGTGCGCGTCACCAATCAACGCCTGCAAAGGCGCAATAATCAGGATCATCCACATCGACATGGATAGCATTTTTTTCATTGCTGTTGAGTCATTGCCTTTTAATAAATGCCATGCCGCTGAAGCGGCAACAAAGAATGCGGAGGCAAGGAATGCCGCCGTACACATGTGAGCCAGACGGTATGGAAAGGAGGGATTAAATATGACGGCCAGCCAGTCGATGGGGACGACCTGATTATTGATAATTTCATGGCCTTGTGGGGTTTGCATCCAGCTATTGGAGGCCAGTATCCAAAAGGTGGATATCAGAGTCCCCAGCGCAACCATACAGGTGGCGAAAAAATGTAACTTTTCACCCACACGGTTCCAGCCAAATAACATCACACCAAGAAAGCCTGCTTCAAGAAAGAACGCGGTCAGCACTTCGTACGTCAGCAAGGGGCCGGTGATCGAACCGGCAAACTCGGAGAAAAAACTCCAGTTGGTGCCGAACTGATAAGCCATAACCAGGCCAGAAACCACGCCCATGCCGAAGTTAACTGCAAAAATTTTCGACCAGAAGTGATATAACTCTTTGTAATCGGTATGACGGGTTTTCAACCATAATCCTTCCAGTACCGCTAAAAAACTCGCCAGCCCAATGGTGATTGCTGGGAAGATAATGTGAAAGGAGACAGTAAAAGCGAACTGAATTCTGGCCAGTTCCAGAGCACTTAAGCCAAACATAGTGACCTCTTATTTTTAGTTTGAACAAAGGCAGGAAATGTGTGTGGGTAAGTAGAACATGAAAAAAATAACTATAATAGTGACAGTTTTCTGTATATTGACTATAACAGTTTTCACGGAGGTCTGAACTTATGAAGCGTTATGAACAATTTGCCAAGCAAATTTTGCAACATATTGAAGATGGGACCTGGCTGGTAGGTGATAGGTTACCCTCTCTGAGAGAGTCAGTGAAATTATCGGGTTTGAGTTTGATGACAGTTGTTCAGTCATATCAGTTATTGGAAAGTCAGGGATGGATCACTTCCCGGCCTCAGTCTGGTTATTATGTCACCAAGCGTTTGCAACCATTTGCGGCGGCGAAAGGGGGAAAGCGATTACATCTGAGCGAAAGCGTGGAAATAAGCGCTTCTATTTTTGATGTATTACAAGCGTGCAAAGATCCTTCGATTATACCTTTTGGTTCAGCATTCCCGGATCCATCCTTATTGATTCAGCCTAAACTCACCAAAGCGTTAGCGGCAGTTGCCAGACGAATAGCGCCGCATAGCTCTTTAGCCAACTTACCACCGGGTAACGATAAGTTACGCCGTAACATATCGCGCCGCTACGCGATGCAGGGTATTCATGTTTCTCCTGATGAAATTGTGATTACCGCCGGGGCGATGGAATCATTGAGTTTCAGTTTGCAGTCAGTGACTGAACCGGGTGATTGGGTGGTCATTGAATCACCGGCTTTCTATGGTGCTTTGCAGGCAATTGAGCGTTTACGCTTAAAAGCCGTGGCAATAAAAACCGATCCGCAACACGGCATTGATTTAGATGCGTTGGAGGAGGTGCTGCAAAAATATCCGGTAAAAGCCTGTTGGTTAATGACTCACTTCCAGAATCCATTAGGCGGAACGATGTCTGCCGAAAATAAATTACGGTTGGTGGATATTCTTAACAGTAACCAAGTGGTACTGATAGAAGATGATGTGTATGGTGAACTTTATTTTGATCAGCAACGGCCTGTACCGGCGAAAGTTCTGGACAGTGAGAGTAACTTTATGCATTGCTCTTCATTTTCTAAATGTCTGGCCCCGGGATTCCGGGTAGGTTGGGTTGCGGCCGGAAAGCACGCAAAAAAAATCCAGCAGTTGCAAATGATGAGTACGGTTTCTGCCAGCACACCGACGCAACTGGCTATTGCCGATTATCTTGCTGAAGGGGGATACGATAAACATTTGCGCCGTCTTCGCCGTGTATTGGAGCAACGTCAACACCAAATGCTACGGGCGATTGGTGACTATATGCCTGCGTCAGTGAAAGTGAATCGCCCGAAAGGCGGGTATTTCCTCTGGCTGGAATTTGAGCCACTGTTCAGTGCCGAGCGGCTTTATCAACTGGCATTGGCGGAAGGGATCAGTATTGCGCCTGGCAGTATGTTTTGTACCAGCCAACAGTTTAACCATGCCTTTCGTCTTAATGTCTCTTTTGATTGGAATGAGGACATGGAACGTGCTATGCAGATTTTAGGTCATCTTTGCCATACTTTATTGGCTGAATGTGGGTAATAACTATAACGTATTGGCCGGATGGTTAGGGTGAAATTTAGTTCAAGCTCTATAGAGGAAGTCACATATAGAGTGCTTAAATAGGAAAAATCAGGTATATCCCTTTGACATATTCTTCCTGGTGCTTATTATGGGATATATAAGAAGCATATCCCTGTGGAGGAGAATCTTATGGAGCAAACAACCGTATTTAAAAGTAACCGTTCTCAAGCAGTCAGACTTCCCAAAGCTGTAGCCTTGCCGGAAGAAGTGAAACGTGTTGATGTGGTCGCCGTGGGTCGTACTCGTATCATTACACCCGCAGGTGAGTCTTGGAACAGCTGGTTTGATGGTCCAGGTGTAACTGCCGATTTCATGGCAGAACGTGAACAGCCGCCAGTGCAAGAGCGTGAGGGGTTCTGATGCTGAAATACATGCTTGATACTTGTATCTGTATCTACACTCTCAAGAACCGGCCCCAGAAGGTGCGTGAAGCTTTTCTGCGTCATCACGGTCAATTGTGTATCAGCACGGTGACATTAATGGAACTGGTGAAAGGGGCGGAGAAATCAGGAAATCCAGAGGCTAATATGAAGGTAATTGAGGAATTCGCTGCTAGGTTGGAAGTGTTGAATTTCGATAATAGGGCTGCTATGCACTCTGGCCAAGTCGTTGCAGAGCTTGAGCGGAACGGTTTGCGCATTGGGGCTTATGACAACCAGATAGCAGGACATGCTAGAAGTCAAGGACTGATTATCGTTACCAACAATGTGCGTGAATTTGAGCGAGTTTCTGGTCTTCGCGTGGAGAACTGGGCTAACTAAGGGGGTACTTACTGTATTTATGACTTTTTTTAACGAAGTGTTTTACATCGGAGATATTCATTATGGTGTCCACGATGAATTTGCGGACACCATTTTGTCAGTTATTTCACTATATCAACTTATCCTATACCCTATGGATTTCAAGATGCATCGCGGCGGCAAAGGAGCGAATCCCCGAGAGCATAGAAAACGATGTGACCGGGGTGAGTGAGCGCAGCCAACAAAGAGGCAACTTGAAAGATAACGGGTATATACAAAGTGCCGTTACTTCTTTTCTTTATTCCGGGTTGTCATAGTGTTAATCCAGTCTTCTAATGTTTCTTTCTGTGTTTTCTCGAATGCGGGCCGTGAATTTCTCCATGCTTCGTAACTCAGTTGATATTCTGCTTGCGGTAGAAGGTAAGTCGATTGGAATTCGATAGTGCCTTTATTATTTTCTAAAGCGATTATTGAAAACTCAGACCAATATAAGAAGCATGATACGCCTCTTGACGATGTGGCAAGCACGTTTTGTACGAAATTAGATCGAGTCTGCTTCTTACCCGCATAGGATAATGCAGCGAGAGCCAATTGTCTCAAGGGGATTCTCATCTGGTCTCTCTCCAGATAAGTTAAACCGTGGAAGCTTTCTAGGAAAGAATTGATCAAAACATCCATATTACGGCTTTTTTGGACAACATTTTGTACGCTTTTTGATATTAAGGACAAGATCGGTACACCCGATAATTCTTTTGTAAATGCAAAGAAGTGTTCTTTATTGCCTTTGCCTTCTGGATCTAACGCATTATAATCTGAAACTGCACGACATATATTCACTATAGTTTGCAGACCTTCGGTAACGCTTACCGGATATTTATATGATGTAGCAGATTGTTTTGCAAGTAGTGTATAATTTTCTGTAGCTGCGGCGTTAGCTGGGCTTTGTACTTTGGAATAATCTTCAAGATCGGAAATATCTGTGAAAATGTTATCTGAGCGTTGCCAATCTTTCAGTAACCTTGTTCCTCCTTTCTCAATATGTTCCATCCATTCTTGGGTTTTCTTTACTGCGTAATCAGGATTGCTTAAGATATTTTCCATGATTTTTATCCTTTCTAGGTTTATTAAACAAGATATTGAATGTCAAAATACTGTTGAAAATAGGGAACGATATTGAGTCCTATTTGCAACAATGCCTATAATCTTTTTATAAAAATATTTTAATTTATGTTTTTAGTCTGGTTGTCATACAATCAATTAAATATTCGATTGATATTTTATTTTCTTTCTCGAATGCCGATTTTACATTTTCCCATGATGCTTGACTGAGATTATATTCTGCCTGTGAAAGTTTATAACTGGATTTGAATTTTATAGTACCTTTATTATTCACTCTCTTTATTGTTAACACAGAGGAGTATAATATAAGTGAAGCGCCATTTGGGGATTTAGTAAGAACGTATTGTACGAAATTAGATTGTCTTTCTTTCTCATCAGCATATGACAAAGCAGTATTAGCCAACTCTTTTAGATAGATTTTGATTGTAATTTTATCCTGAGGAGAGAGTCCTCTAAAGGCTTGAACAAAAGAATCGATTAGGATATCGGTATTATGGCTTTGTTGAGTCACAATACTGGAGTTTGCCCACAGTAAAGAGAGAAATGGAATATTTGCTATTTCTTTTGTGAATGCAATGAACTTTTTCGCATTGCCGTTACCTTCTGGTTTTAAAGGATCATAGCCTGAAGCTATCCTGCATAAGTTGATGATAGTTTGCAAACCTTCAGTGACACTTACTGGGTATTTATATGATGTAGCAGATTTCTTTGCAAATATTGAGTATTCATTTGTTACTGCTACACTGGCTGGGCTTTGCACGTCAGAAAGATTTTCAGGTGCGGGGGAAGGAGAAAAAATGTTATCGGGATATTCCTGTATTTTCAGGTATCTTAGTTTTCCTTGTTTAATATACTCCAGCCACTCTTGAGCTTTTTTAAATTCATAGTCAAAGCTGGTGAATATATTCTTCATAATTATTTTCCTTATAAGTTTATATAATTAACTATTGAATATTTATTTTTAATTCAGGTTAATTATGTCTTCAGGAAATATATTTATTTTAGATCAATGAGATATGATTTTATTTTGTGTGATAAATATATTTTCTGAAAACCTGTAATATCTATGTCAATTGATGGAAATTGCATCCATGATATTTCTATAATAGTTTAAAAATACAATATGTAAAGTTTATTATCATAAAATTTGTTTTTAGGGTGTTTTATAAAAATAACCCTTTATTATACAGTTTGATAATGTATTTATATCTGCTAATAATTTTTTTATTATCAATTATATATTGATTTGTTTTTTGTTTATATTTATGTGAAATGAATAATTACAAGTAAGGATTGTTATTGATTATATTAGCTTCTTGGTTGAAATGTTTTTTGTCGTTTGGTTTATCTTGTTTTATTGTTATTAGCGATGAAAGGTAGATAACGATAATAACGAAATTTTAATAATTTATATTAATCAAGGAAAAGTCGGAGGTAAATAAAAAACGAATTCGATTTTACCGGAAATTCAAAGAGCCTTCTGAAATAACAGGAGGCTTTAAATTAAATTTGGATAAGTTAAACAGTGATGGATTTCAGTCAGATTCTCCATTTAGTAAACAACATTTGCATTCAAGTAGTTGTCATAAGGGGGTTATTGAATCTGCCAGTTATAAAATCAGCTATTTTACATTTAATATTGCTATCGATGGTTTTTAATCTTAATAAAGGAATGCCTGCTTTTATCAGAATAGAATTTTTTACATTATCACGTTCAGCCTGTTGAGCTGAATCATGATAATAACCATCCACCTCAATGACTCCCAAAGGAGATTTCCCCATTTTGAAGTAGAGAACAAAATCACAGCTGGCCCTGTTTCTCATAAATTCCAACTCGCGCGGAGTAAATGTGTTGTTTTTCGGTGAAACCAGCTGAAAGAGGTCAACCTGCATGTGATATTTAATTGAATTGAACGCTTCCTGAGCTAGGATCTCGCGTAGCAGTTGGGCAACAATTTGTTCCGATTTGAATTTGGAATCACTTGTACGCAACTTGGTATTTAACTTTTCTAATGATTTGTCATATTCATCATAAAGCAGATCAAAGGCAGAGATGACAGGACTGTCATGAAGTTGTTTAGCGTCTGCATAATATCTTATATAGCGAATCAAGGCAGCGATACTTTGATTATTCTTGGTAAATACATTATCCCCGGTCACCAGCGTAAATTTATTTTTTGTGGTGATAACTTATATCTCTCTAAATAACTCTTCATCCGTCATTCCGCACCGTATTTCTGATTTAAAAATAATGTGATCTTACACAGGTTTTTTGTATTGATGACATCGGTGGGGTTGACGGTAATCGCTAATTTTGATCTATTACTTTTATTTGCCGGAAAGCGAATATGTCCACACCCATACCTGCCATTAAACGTCTCGATCATCCTGGCCTTATCGCCGCTTTTTGTCATGAAGCCGGTTTACCCCGCATGATTGATGCCATTATCCCAAAATATTCATCGCATACCGTCTCTCACGCCGACGCTTTTCTGGCGATGATCCTTAACGGGCTGGGGTTTCACAGCCGGACATTGCACATGTTTTCCGGCTTTTTTCAACATAAGCCGATTGCGCGTTTAATTGGCGCTGACATTGAAGCTGAACACCTTAATGATGATGTGCTCGGCCGTACACTGGATGCCTTATATGAAGCGGGGGTGTCGGAAGTTTATCAGGTGCTTGCTGAGCAAGTGGTTGATAAATTGGGGCTGAAGCCCGATTCCGTTCATTTGGATATCACGAGTTTTCATGTCGATGGTGACTATGACAGCGCGTTGGGAGATGACACAAAACGCATTGCACTGGTGCCGGGTTATAGCCGGGATCACCGGCCTGAACTGAACCAGGTTGTCCTTGAACTGATTTGCGAAAATCAGGCAGGCATCCCTGTCTATATGCAGGCTATGAGCGGGAATACGAATGATGCCAAAGCCTTTGCCCAGACGATCAAAACCCATATTCAATGTCTGAAAGCGGCACAAAACAGCCGCTACTTTGTGGCCGATGCTGCCCTTTATACTGAAGCCGCGATCGCTTCGCTTCATCAGCAAAAACAACGATTTATTACGCGTGTTCCCCTGACGATCAAGGAAGCTAAACAGTCTCTCCTGAACGTGACAGCGGAGCAATTCAGCCCCATCAGTGAGGGCTATTCAGGCTGCTGGGTGACGTCATCGTATGGCGGCGTTCCTCAGCGTTGGTTACTGGTGAACAGTACGGCGGCTGAAAAACGTGAAAACCAGACTTTCCGGAAAAACACACTCAGGGAAACAGAAAATGAGTCTAAACAGTTCGACAAACTGGGCAAAAAATCCTTTGCCTGCCGGGAAGATGCCTTACAGGCACTGCATGATTTTGAGTCTCAATGCCAGTTTATCGGCATCGCCTCGCCGGAAATTCAGGCGATTACCGTCTATGCGGGGCGCGGGAAACCCGGCAAGCATCAACACCCCAAATCGGTTCATTATCAATTAGCCGGTCAGGTTTATACCCGGTTAGACAAGGTGAAGCAGGCCAGATTGCGGGTCGGGAGGTTTATTTTAGCGACCAATGAACGGGATGAAGGACGGCTTGATATGGCGGCGTTACTGGCTAATTATAAGGCACAACAAAAGGTGGAACGGGGTTTTCGCTTCCTGAAAAGTCCGGAATTCCTGACGTCTGCTATTTTCCTGAAAAAACCAGAGCGGATAGAAGCGCTGTTAATGGTGATGACATGTTGTCTCATGGTTTATGCGGCGCTGGAACATAAAATTCGCCATGAATTGAAACAAAGTGTGCCGTTTTTCCCCGATATGAAGAACAAACCGACACAATCCCCCACCGCGCGTTGGGTGTTTCTGGCCTTTGAAGGGATCAGCACCTTTGAATTTCAAGAACATAAAATGGTGACAGGAATGCAATCTTACCACCATGAGCTTTTGAGTTTATTAGGCGCACAATATAAAGCGGTTTATTCCTGAATTAGGTGCGGAATGAAGGATATGACTGTTTAACTTTTTCATACTCAGTGTTAGCATGGGATTGCTTATCTAATCTAAGGGGGGGGAGTATGGCTACTAAGAAATCGAAAAGCAATCATAGAAAATTATTGCAGAAGAAGAATATAGCTTCTCCTGTAAGGAAAGAAGAATATACTTTTAATGGTATCCTTTTACCAACTGATATTTCTCTGGTTGATTTTTGTCTCAGCATACTTGAACAGGTAAGAATAAATCCAACGCTGGAAAGTAGTTCTGATTTTCATTTTGCCAGAATGATTATTTACTGGGAGAACAAGGACTATGAAATGCACAGAGAGTCTGCTTTCCTATTACTTCTAACTATTGGTGATGAAATTCCTTCATATATAAATAAACTTATTTCAGGAAAACACTCTTTTACTCTTTCTGAACGAATGATATTCTTAAATCTTGATAATATCAGATCTGAACTTAAAACAGCACACCATTATTATCAGTTATTTGATGTTTTTATTAGAGTTGGAGCAAAAGGAAGAGTTAGCCCTTACTTTAATTGTTTTATGAGACTGATGGATAACGTAGGAGGAATTAATTGTCTACTATCAGAGCATTTATATGATGATGTTTTATTGACTTTTTATGAGTATTTTCATCGTTTATTAATAGATAATGGTAGTGAACTAAATAAATTCACCTTATTTGTTGACAATCATCTTTATGGTGAAGGTAGTCAGTCTGTTTATTTCTTTTTATCCTATTTCAAATTGAATGAAAAAGATAAACAAGCAATAGGCTATGCTTCTGCATTTCTATCCGCAAGAAATTTATCTTATAATAGTTCTTATAAAAAATTATTATGTAAAAATACAATAAGTGCTACAATACGTTGTTCCCTTTGGCATGAGTATGATGAATGGATGATGCTTCTTGAATCGCTGGTGGGTTATGACGATCCTGTATATCAACAATTACAGGAGCAAGGTGAAAAAGCGATAAATAAAGAGCTGGAACGGTATGAGCATCCGATCAATCCTGTTAATATAACTCCTGTTGCATTAGATTCTGTTTCAACGGAGATGTTATTAATATTGGCGGGGTTTATTGATGGATGTGGTGGAGACTGGGGATTTACTACGACAGAACAACGTTTGAGATATACATTTCCTTCAACAAAAATAAGTAACAGGTTGCTGAAAGATTTACTTACAAAACATATTATAAAAATCTCAGCATCCGATTTTAATGTATTAGAAGATGACGAATTATATAATTTTGATTTATTTATTAATAATTCCAGGTTGCATTTAAATATTATTGGTATCGAAGATACCAAAACGCTGTCATTAAAAATTATAAAAGAGGAAATACTTAGAAGAAATGATGTTGAATGTAGTCTCGTTAATGTTTGGAGAGAAATCACTATCGGCTATTTTTATAGCACTCTGGAATATTATCTTTTAAAAGCATCAGGCAAATGGGCACAAGATTTTTCTCTTAACGAAAATACAATGCAGCGTCTAGTAAATATCCACTCAAGTGCCAGAAGGCTATCTTTTGTAGCTTTTAGTTCGGTTAATTCAACGGCTGGGTTTCATGAACTTCAGAGTTCAGGTACAAGACATACTCAGAATATGTTATTACATAAAATAAATAGATATCTCGACTTTATAGAAAAAAATGATGCTGACTACTCAAAGCCAAGATTTGATAAGGCTCCAGTACTTTCAATAGAAAGAATAATAAATGAGTTATTTCATTTGGATCCCATCACCTTATATAACGAAGTTCCATCTATTGATATTGTGAAATATTAAATGATAACTAATGAGTATTAATCATGAAAACCTATCCTGAACATGAGGATTTTCTTGGTTTTATTCTTAGAGAGGAGTGGTTAAAGTGCATTTGCATTCATATCGGTTAAAAAATTATCGGCGTCTGTGTGACGTTCATGTAGAGTTTGCTCCTGATATTTCCATCTTTGTTGGTGCAAATAATAGCGGCAAAACGTCAGCGACTCAGGCTCTTGAGATGTTTTTATCGGGATCAAAGAATCGTTTTTCACTTTTCGACTTTAGTTCGTATACCTGGAAAATATTTAACGAACTTAGCGGTGAAGATACAGATCTTGAGATGCCTGCCATTACGTTAGATCTCTGGTTTCATGTAACAGAGCCGGATCTCTATCTGGTTATCCCGATTCTACCAAGTAGCGACTGGAGCGGTAACCTTGTGGGTATCAGGATAGAGTTTGCTGCCCAAAATCCGATTGAACTTCTCCGGCGTTTTCGTGAAAAGAAGCAGAATTCTTATGAACGGGCTACTGCATTACTTGGCGGAGCTGGTGATTATATTCCATGGCCTAAATCATTAATGGATTATCTGGAGAAGGAACTGCATAATGAATTTGATCTTCGCTATTTCATTTTAGATCGTTCCCAGTTTAATGATGAGTTGATCTCTAATGATGGCTATAAACCGGTTCCTCTTACTAGTAACCCTGGGGGTGGGGCGGTTTTAAAGACGCTGATCCGTGTGGACTGTTTGAATGCCCAGCGGCATCTGGCTGACCCATCCTCGAATACGCAGAATGCTGGAGGTCGATCAGAGGATCTCTCCCGACGTTTAAGCCGCTTTTACCTGCGTAACCTTGCCCAGCGGGATGAGGATCATACTGTGTTAAAAGCCCTTTTTGACTCTGAAAATGGGTTAAATGATCATTTAATGGAGGTTTTCAAACCGACATTGGATCGAATTGCTACGCTTGGTTACCCAGGGCTCCATAATCCACACTTGGAAATTAAATCGGCACTTAAGCCAGCAACGCTTATGAGTCAGGATGCTCGTATTCACTATGTGCTTGGAAAGGGTAACGACGCAGTTCGTCTTCCAGACAGCTATAGTGGATTAGGATTTAAGAACCTGATTTATATTGTGGTTGAGATTTTAGATCTTCAGGAAAAATGGATCCATGAGAAAGAAGATCGTCCCCCACTTCATCTTATCTTCATTGAAGAACCGGAAGCTCATTTGCATGCCCAGCTTCAGCAAGTGTTCGTCCGTAATGTTCTTGATTTACTGAAAGTTGAAGGTGAAGAGAATGGGGTATTTTCCAGTCAGGTGGTAATAACGACTCACTCGCCACATGTTATTTACGAACGAGGTTTTAGTCCAATTCGCTATTTTCGACGTCATACTATTAACGGTGAGCAAAGCACGAAAATACTCAACTTATCTAGGTTTCAGGCCGGTGATATGCCTAAAGACCGGGATTTTCTTCAACGCTATATGAAGCTTACTCATTGCGATCTGTTTTTTGCAGATGCCGCCATCCTTGTTGAAGGAAATGTTGAACGGTTATTATTGCCATTGATGATTGAGAAAGAAGCAAAATTTCTTCGTTCCGCTTCGCTTTGTATACTGGAAGTGGGCGGAGCATTCGGTCATCGTTTCAGGGAATTGATTGAGTTTTTGGGGATCACCACACTCATTATCACCGATATAGACAGTGTAATAAATACAGATGCCCCCACAAACGACGAAGATGAAGATGAGTTTATTGAATTTGACGATCCGGGTAATGAACCTGAAGTACCTTCTGTAAAACGTTATGGCAAGGCGTGTCTGCCTGCAACACAGGGTGCAGTAACATCAAATCAGACGCTTATTCAATGGTTACCCGGTATACGGAATATTGATAAACTTCTGGCTGCGGGGAATGAAAGCAAGGAGGCGGATTTGGCTGGTTCAGGACCAGCCAAAATTCGGGTTGCTTACCAGATAGCAACTGACGTTATTTGGGGAGGCTCGACGGTATCGTTATGCGGTCGTACTCTTGAAGAAGCATTTGGTTTGGAAAATGCGGAGTGGTGTCAGGCTCTAGAACAGAAGTCTGTTGGTTTGAAGATTAGAACGCCTCCTGTGGATCCAAATATGCTTGCCAGTGCTTTACACAAGCGCGTTACAGGAAAAGCGTTTGATAAAACGAAATTTGCATTACAGGTACTTGCCAGCGAAAAAGAAGCATGGAATGTTCCAAAATATATACAGGAAGGACTAGTCTGGCTTAAAGGACAGGTGAGTCTTGAGGTCGAAGAAGAAACTGAGGCGATGGTTCAAGCACCTATCTCCGTGATGGAGTCAATGTCATGACCAGTCGCAGAATAAACAGTCCTGATACCCCAGCAGATATTCAGCTACGTAACTGCTTACTTGCCCCTGAGAAGCGTTGTTTCACAATGGTTGCGGGTGCGGGATCAGGTAAGACAACGTCATTGGTAAAAGCGCTTGCTACAATTGTTTCGGCACATGGTCCAACGCTGAAACTTAATCGACAACGGATTGCTTGTATCACTTACACTGAAATTGCAGTGGGTGAGATATGGGCTGATGTGGAGAATAATCCGCTTATTCATGTTTCAACGATCCATAGTTTTCTGTGGATGATTACGCGAACCTTTCAGAGCGATATTCGTTGTTGGGTTGAACGTCGGATTGATGAACGTATTGCTGAGCTTCAAGCGAGTGCGGCGAGTTTTGGATCTCGGATCCAACAGAAAACGAGGGATAAAAACAGTTGTGATATCGAACGCTATCAGGCGTTAAAACCCCGAATCAAGCACGTGCCAACTTTTAACTATGGTGCAGGTAGTAATTATAACAAAGGTATTTTGGGGCATGACGACATTATCAGAATGTCGACGGATTTTTTACGGGAAAGGCCGCTATTTCGAACCCTGCTTAGGCAACAGTTTCCCTTTGTTTTCGTTGATGAGAGCCAGGACACCCAGAATGTCGTTGTTGATGCATTAAAAGCGATTACCTTTCAGGCTGGCCCAACCTTCAGTTTGGGTTTCTTCGGTGATCCAATGCAGAGAATTTATCCATCTGGCGTCGGACATATTCTCTGTGAAGATGGCTGGGAGTTGATAACTAAAGAAGAAAATTTTCGCTGTCCTTCAACTGTTCTGAATGTTGCTAATGCCATCCGGCGAACTGGCGATAGACTGGTTCAGTACGGCGGCAGAACGATAGATATTAACGGTGAACGGCAAATCGTTACCGGGTCGGCTCGAATATTTATTCTGCCAGCGGATGATCGTAGAAACGATTTTATGGTGGCTGTCCGTGAATGGGTGGCGGATGTGCAAAACGATCCTGCATGGCGGGTAGGGCCTCAAGAGGAGGTAAAACAACTGGTTATCGTGCACCGCATGGCCGCTATGCGTCTTGGATTTGCAGAGTTGTATGCGGCAATGAACGATAAAGCCCCCAGTTATTTCGGTGATAGATTTATGGACGCAAGCGCATGGCCACTTCGACCATTTGTCTCTTTTGTGTTGCCGATGGTTGATGCAGTAGAAGCTGGGCGGGAATTTGAGGCTATGACGCTATTACGAGAATATTGTCCGCAGCTTGACAAAAAAGCACTGACCGGCAAAAAAGTGGCAGAATTACTTGGTCGTCTGAGGAGCGCAACTCATCAATTGGTAGAAATGATGGCTGAAGGTTCTTCGGCTACTACCCGTGATGTATTAGTGTTATTACGCGATCAACAACTTGTTGTATTCGATCCTAGGATATTGAATTATCTTGAGGATACTTTTCCTGTGGTCAACGGAGAGGAGGATGAGGTAGAAGGAGATGATTTATCCCGTGAAATAACAGCGATGGCGACATTTCTTGCCTGCCCCGCCAGAGAGTTCAGAGGTTTCTGGTGCTATTTTCGTGAGCAATCGCCTTTTTCTACACAACAGGGCATTAAAGGTGCTGAATTTGAAAGAGTGTTGGTTGTATTGGACGATGATGAAGGTACTCATAGGCAGTTTTCATATGATAAGTATTTCGGTGTTAAGGACTTGTCACTACAAGATTTGAAAAACATAAAAGAAAAGAAGGATACGTCTGTTGAGCGAACGAGACGGCTTTTTTATGTCTGTTGCACTCGAGCCAGAAAAGATTTAGTCGTCGTCTATTTTTCAACACAACCGTTATTGGCAGAACAACGGATAAGGGATACGAATATTTTCCCTGATGACGCTATTTTTAATGAATCCATGCTATGTTGAAAAACAAGTAATAGCCTTAATATGATCAAAATCAATACGTTATCCTATGAAAAGTAATGTTACTTAAAAATTTATTAGTCATATTCTGGGGAGGAATTATGAAAAAAAGACCATATCATCATTATCTAACACAAGCATAATTTTTTAGCATTCAATTAGATATGCAGGTTAATAACAATCCGCATATGTTTCCAGGAGTTTGAAATGGCATATGACTACAGCGACAAACTTAACCCTGAAAAAGCCCTGATCTGGCGTGTTGTCCACCGGGATAATATCCCATGGATTTTGGATAACGGTTTGCACTGTGGTAACAGTCCTGTTCAGGCCGAAAACTGGGTCAACATTGGTAACCCAGAATTGATTAGTAAGCGCGCCAGTCATCCGGTTCTTGTTGGTACGGGGGGAGTTTTGCATGATTATGTTCCATTTTATTTTACCCCCTTTTCACCCATGTTGATGAATATACGCAGTGGTCGTGGAGGCATTAAACAACGGCCAAATGATGAAATAGTGATTCTGGTCAGTAGTTTGCACAAAATGTGCGTTTTGTTTTTACCGATAGTCACGCTTATTACAACTGGTCGAATTTTTATACCGATCTGACTGATTTAAATCATGTTGACTGGCGCATTCTGCAAGAGCGGGATTTCAAACGTGATCCGGAAAATCCGGCAAAGTTTGAACGTTATCAGGCAGAGGCGCTTATTCATCAGCATTGTCCGATTGCGTTGCTGAAAGGGATGGTTTGTTATACCGATGCTGTCAAGTTACAATTAGAAGGCTGGCTGACTCAACGCAACATAACTATGCCCGTTTATGCCCGCGAAAGATGGTACTTCTCATGATTAGATATACAAAAGGCAATTTACTGGATGCCCCTGTAGAAGCATTGGTGAATACGGTCAATACTGTGGGTGTCATGGGGAAAGGCATTGCCCTGATGTTCAAAGAGCGTTTTCCACTCAATATGCAGGCCTATGCCAAAGCTTGTAAGCAGAAGCAGGTCGTGACTGGAAAGATGTTCGTCACTGAAACCGGTGAGTTGATGGGGCCGCGCTGGATAGTCAATTTCCCTACCAAACAACACTGGCGTGTTGACTCTAAAATGGAATGGATTGAAACTGGATTGCAGGATTTACGTCTGTTTCTGATTGAAAATCAGGTGTGTTCCATTGCTATTCCACCGCTGGGGGCCGGTAACGGTGGATTGAACTGGCCTGAGGTGAAAATTCGGATTGAGAAAACCCTGTCCGATCTCCACGACACAGAAATCCTGATCTATGAGCCAACGGATAAATATCAAAATGTTGCCAAAAATACTGGGGTAAAAAATTTAACGCCAGCCAGAGCGATGATCGCAGAACTTGTGCGGCGCTATTGGGTGTTAGGTATGGAGTGCAGCCTGCTGGAAATTCAAAAGCTGGGATGGTTGCTACAACGCGCTATTGACCAGCATCATTTGGAAGATGTGTTAACGCTACGATTTGAGGCAAATTATTATGGCTCGTATGCCGCTAATCTGAATCATCTGCTAAATGCGCTGGATGGTCGTTATCTCAAAGCAGAAAAACGCATCCCAGATAGTCAGCCATTGGATGTAATCTGGTTTAACGATAGGGAAAGAGACTATGTGAGCGCTTACCTGCACAGTGAAGCCAAAAGCTGGCTACCTGCACTTGAACAGGTGAGCCAGTTAATTGATGGCTTTGAATCACCGTTTGGTATGGAGTTACTGGCTACGGTTGATTGGTTACTGGCCCGCGAAAATTGCCAGCCAACACTGATATCTGTGAAAGAGGGATTACATCACTGGCCTGCCGGTGAAAGGTGGGCGAATCGAAAATTGAAATTATTCGATGATGATAGCCTGCAATTTGCTATTGATCGGATAGTTAAGTTTCATTCCTGAAACGTAGCGTCAGTAATGGCCCCATTACCCGGACGATTCGGCCGTTAGATTTTGCCGCCTCTGGCTGAAAAGGTGGTATTGATGCCTTGGTGAGTCGTTGTCGAAGATTGAAAATAAGAATCCACGCAACTGCGTGGATTTTAAGTGATTCATTCAGCCTCTGAAACACCATGCGATGTCACGGGACATGAGTAATAGTTTAGACATTAAACAAGAAGTTCATCACATCGCCATCTTTAACGATATACTCCTTACCTTCTGAGCGCATTTTGCCAGCCTCTTTTGCGCCTTGTTCGCCTTTATAAGTGATGAAATCTGCAAAAGCGATAGTTTGCGCACGGATAAAGCCTTTTTCGAAATCAGTGTGGATCTTACCGGCAGCTTGCGGTGCGGTTGCGCCTACAGGGATTGTCCATGCCCGGACTTCTTTCACGCCAGCGGTGAAGTAAGTTTGCAGATTCAGTAGCTGATAGCCAGCCCGGATAACGCGGTTTAAACCGGGTTCTTCCAGACCAAGTTCAGCCATAAACTCTTCACGTTCATCATCTTCCAGCTCTGCAATATCGGCTTCTACCGCAGCACAAACAGGTACGACAACCGATCCCTCTTTTTCTGCGATTGCACGAACAATATCCAGATGAGGATTGTTTTCGAAACCATCTTCGTTGACGTTTGCAATGTACATCGTGGGTTTCAGCGTCAGGAAACTCAAGTAACGGATAGCGGCTTTCTCTTCGGCACTGAGATCCAATGCCCGCAGCATACCGGCTTGTCCCAGATGCGGCAGGCATTTTTCCAGCGCTTCTAGCTCAGCTTTGGCATCTTTATCGCCACCTTTGGCTTTTTTCTGGACGCGATGAATGGCTCGCTCACAAGTGTCCAGATCGGAAAGGGCCAGTTCTGTATTGATGATCTCAATATCAGCGGCAGGGTCAACCTGACCGGAAACGTGAATGATATTGTCGTTAACGAAGCAACGCACAACATGGCCGATAGCTTCCGTTTCACGAATATTAGTCAGAAACTGGTTGCCCAGACCTTCACCTTTTGATGCGCCTTTCACCAGACCGGCAATATCGACGAATTCCATTGTGGTCGGCAGGATACGTTGAGGTTTTACAATTTGCGCCAGTTGCTCAAGTCGTGGGTCGGGCATCGGTACTACACCGGTATTTGGTTCAATGGTACAGAACGGGAAGTTTGCCGCTTCGATACCTGCTTTGGTCAGCGCATTGAATAATGTTGATTTCCCGACATTAGGCAAGCCAACGATACCGCATTTGAATCCCATAAGTTTTCACCTTAAATTACTTATAAATCAATAGGCTGGGGTGGCCTTTGTGTTGAATAAGAAAAAATTGGCGCCATTATACACGGAATGGCGAGCTATCACGATCCCGCAAATAAGATTTATCTATTCTGTGTCGTCAGGCACTGGCTTTGAAGCTGTGTAAGCGGTTGATCGCTTTATCCATATCTTGTTTCATTAGAATATCAGTACAGCGCAGAGCTTCATCAATCGCGTCATCAATCAGCTTTTGTTCACTGGCTGGTGGTTTTCCCAGTACAAAGCCAACAACTTTATTTTTATCGCCTGGATGACCGATACCAATACGTAAGCGATAGAAGTTAGGATTATTGCCAAATTTGTTTTGGATATCTTTCAAACCATTATGGCCGCCATGACTTCCGCCCAGCTTCATTTTTGCCACTCCCGGCGGTAAATCGAGTTCATCATGTGCCACCAAAATTTCATCTGGTTGGATACGGTAAAAGGAGGCGAGGGCTGCGACAGATTTACCGCTGAGATTCATGAATGTTGTAGGGACTAACAGACGAACATCATGGCCGCACATATTAATCCGGGCGGTGTAGCCGAAGAATTTACTCTCTTCTTTCAATGGTTGATTGTGGCTCCGCGCTAGCAGGTCAAGGTACCAGGCCCCGGCGTTGTGCCGGGTTTGGGCATATTCAGCACCAGGATTAGCCAGACCGACAATTAATTTTATGTTGCTCACTATTTTTCTTCACTTTTAACAGTAAAAACAATAAAGAGGGGTAGTTTACCTGTCAGGTGCGACGAGTACAAAGTTCAGTTTGAAAGTGAGGAAATATTGTTACAAAAATTTTCGAGAGGAAATGGGAAGGAAAGAAGTAATTTACAGATATTGATGATATCTGTCTGGTTTGAAAATATTGAATCTTTTATTGTTGTCAGTGGTATAAAAATAGTTAACTAAATAACTTTCCAAAATGGCGCTACACCTTATCCACCAACAACCCTATGTATAACAATGAGTTGAATAAAACCATGTGTAGCGGAATTATGAAACCTTATTTAGCTAAGTCATAAGAATGTTTAATTATTATTTTTCCGAGATAGACTATAATTGAAATAAAATTACGGGAAATGATGTTTACAATAATTCAACATGTTATTTATAAAGTGATGTTGTTTAATTTGAGGAGGATATATGAGTCAAAAAAATGATTTTAAAGCTTTTTCTATTAGTAATAATGCCAATGTAGTGAGTCAAGAAGGATATGAAGAAAGTCAGAGTTTAAAGACTGGTTTTCCGCCAGAAAATATTACTACTCATTTGCTCAATAAGGTATTACGTCAGTCATCAACAATAGCATCTGTTGTGGCTAATTTTATCTCGACATATTCTGGTAATGATGTTTTAGACGATGGTGACATAGTTAAGCTTGCTGACCAATTAAGTAGAGCGTTAGAACAAAAAATCGCAACCGAAGTACCAAGTGCGTCATTAATACAAAAAGGTGTTACTCAGCTTACAGATAAAACCGGTAACAGTAATACCCTTGCGGTGACGCAGAAGCTTGTTTCTGATGTAAATGATAACGCTAATAACAGATTGGCAAAAAATCAAAATGGTGCAGATATTCCTGATAAAAACACGTTTGTAAAAAATCTCGGCTTATCGGAAACGGTGGCGTTGGCGAAAAATGCGGTATCGGCCGATGGTGGCAATTATTCAGGGTATTTTAGGTTTAAACAGGTTGAAACATTGCCCACCGAACGTAATGCGACTATGTTAGTTTCTTTACAGGGCGCCAAACCGACAAGTGAAATAGTCGGGTTTACGCTTTACAATTGGTATGACAATTATATTAAAACAGGTATTGTGCGTGGTAGTAGCGTAGATACCTACGGATATACTGTGGATATTAATGGTAAACGGGTTTTTTCTGTTTCTCCTGCGGGTCAGATTGAAGCGGCGTCAGCAAATATAAAGGGGAATGCGGGTGTTTTTAACATAATCCACGATACGGGTAAACATGCATATTTTCAGTTTATTGAGGGAGCAAAAAGGACGGCCTACGTTGGATTTCCAAGTGACGGGTCACCGAATTTTGATATTTGTAACGAAAAAAAATCTAGCAAATTAACAATTGGTGGAGAGTTGGCGGCATATATTAATAACAATCTGGTTTTCTCTGTTTCTCCGGTGGGTCGGATTAATGCCGGGTCGGCAAATTTAAAGGGAGCTGGGGGTGTTTTTAACGTAACATACGATGCAGGCGGACATGCATATTTGCAGTTTTATGAAGGGACAACAAGAACGGCATTCGTTGGATTTCCAGGTGATGGATCATCGGATTTTGATATTTGCAATGAAAAAAAATATGGCAGGCTGACAGTTGGCGATAAGTTGAAATATAACGGTAATAATATTGCAATCCTTAATGATAATTGTATAGCCGATACTAACGGTAATCTTAGAGTATCCAGCCCCGTAGTGAGTATTTATCCAGACGGAACTTACGAGCTAACCCATGAAGCGGAGGGGGTGACTGTCGAGCGGATAGAGACCGGGAAATATCGCATTAGTGGCTGCAATGGTTTTGCTAAAGACGGTGCATGGGGAATTCACGGTGGTACCATCATCCCGGCAGACAGCAACGGGTTAAATCTTATTTGGGTTAATGAATTAGTAGACACGTCTAGTGGCGATATAACCATCGAATGTTATCATCGGCAAAATACCGATGCGCCGATATTTACTCAAAATAAGCGTGTAAAGAGCGTTAACGGTGACGGGGAAGTCATTTATTACAATGATGGTGAGCTATGTGATATTCCCGATGGACGAGTGATTAATGTTCGAGTGCAATTGCCGGAAAAACTACAATAATTGGGTGCGAACTTATAATCACAAATAATCAGAAAACCCGTTTAATTACTTGTACAACGGGTTTTTTATATTTTGATGAAAATTGTGTAGATATTTAATGACACACTGGGCAAGGGTTTACGGCGGTTTTTGCTAAGTGATTACTAGTGGTTATCGGCTGATAATTAATTTTATCTCATGGTCCTGAACTCCTCGGTTTATTAAATGCAGATCCGAAAAAATTGAGGATATTCGCCTTGTCCTGTATCTCTCATGAGTGAAACTTCATCAGTTGGTATAAAGTTGTATTGATGGGAGGGTATATTGTCAAACGTGGATAGAATTAACCTTATAACTATATTAGACGCTGACTATTTTGGGGGTGCTGATTGCATGATTTATTATTGAAAAGTTAGAGAAATCGCCTATTTTTAGCCGTTATCATGTGAATCTGCCTATGGTTTTTATTATACCGGTAAGGAATATTGCTTAAAATGATAATAACCTCGATCGAGTTTCACAACTATCATTGTTATATATCAATATTACAGCGAAAACCTGAACTTCTTTTTAAATGAGGTTCAGATTATCTAAGTTATTATTTTTATCCTGTTATTTTTCACTATAAGTAGGAAATTGCGATTAAATATCTGCTAGTTGTGATCGCGTCCGCAATGGCCTTTTAGCAAATAGAGCTATACTCTATAGTGTAAGTAAACATAATTTTTTTGACTTTAGGTTCTTAGTGTGTATGAAGAGGTTGGAGGTAACATATGAAACGTCAAAGTGCCTTCATAGTCGGTAATGTATTAATGGGTGTTGGTATGTTGACCATCGTTAGCAGCCTGGCTTATACATTACTGCCCCATATCTTCGGTTTTGGCTGGCCTGAATTTTTATCTGAAGCAGCGCTATTGGGAGTTTTTGTTGGTGCTCTTGTTTGGTTAGCTGGTGCCGGCGTGGGAGGTCGGGAAGGTGTGGCAGATCGTTATTGGTGGTTGAAAAATTACGATGAGCGTTATCGTCGTGGTGACCATCGGTATCCATAACAAAAACAGTGTTAGTTAGAATTTTTGCTAATGGAGATATATTATTATGTCTCTGGATAAGCAAAAAACCCGTTGAAGCTTTTGACAACGGGTTTTTTCTTATAAGGCGGTTATGGATGAAACTTAGTGTTCAAACATGGCAGAGATTGATTCTTCATTACTGATGCGGCGGATCGCTTCAGCTAACATACCGGATAAAGTCAGAGTGCGAACCTTGTTCAACGCCTTGATCTCAGCAGACAATGGGATGGTGTCACAGACAACGACTTCATCAATCACCGAGTTTTTGATATTGTCCACTGCGTTGCCGGAGAAAATCGGGTGAGTGGCATAGGCAAATACACGTTTGGCTCCGCGTTCTTTCAATGCTTCAGCCGCTTTGCATAATGTACCGCCAGTATCAATCATGTCATCGACCAGTACGCAGTCGCGACCGGCAACATCCCCAATAATGTGCATCACCTGAGAAACGTTAGCGCGTGGCCGGCGTTTGTCAATGATAGCCATATCCGTGTCATTCAGCAGTTTAGCAATAGCGCGGGCGCGGACAACACCACCAATATCCGGGGAAACAACGATAGGGTTTTCTAATTCTTGCTGCAACATATCTTCCAGCAGAATCGGGCTGCCAAATACGTTATCAACCGGAACGTCAAAGAAACCCTGGATCTGTTCAGCATGCAAATCAACTGTCAATACGCGGTCTACGCCGACACTGGACAGGAAGTCTGCAACAACTTTTGCGGTAATCGGCACGCGGGCTGAACGGACCCGGCGGTCCTGACGGGCATAACCGAAATAAGGGATTACTGCGGTAATACGTCCGGCAGAGGCACGGCGCAGTGCATCAACCATAACGACCAATTCCATTAAGTTGTCGTTAGTCGGTGCACAAGTGGACTGGATGATGAAAATATCACCACCGCGTACATTTTCGTTAATTTGTACGCTGACTTCACCGTCGCTGAAACGACCGACAGCAGCCTCTCCAAGATTGGTGTATAGGCGGTTGGCAACACGTTGTGCTAGTTCAGGGATGGCGTTACCAGCAAAAAGCTTCATATCGGGCACGAGAAAAACCTCAGGCTTGCGTCCAGAGAAATATTGTTGACCAATGCTCAAATGAACGATATCTGTTCATTGGTTCAATAACCGGGTATCCCAGAGCGGAAATTGTGCAAAGGTGAATTGTTGACGCCACGCGCAACAAAACCATGCAACCACTCAGGGGCTTGATTTAACACCTTACGGGCCGATGCTTCTGATTCGAATTCGCCGAATACACATGCACCGGTCCCTGTTAGGCGTGACGGCGCGTATTCTAGCAGCCATGAAAGAAGCTGTTCAACCTTACGAAAACGTTTTCTTACAAGAGATTCACAATCATTTGCGTACGGAGCCTGTAATAATGCGGCCAGAGAGCGAATTGGTGTATCACGTTTTAATTCTGGATCTGTGAAGATGCGCAGAGTTGGGATCTCAATCCCAGGGTGAGCAACCAGATACCATTTCTCTTCCGGCTCTGCTATGTTCAGGATTTCACCAATACCTTCTGCAAATGCGGCATGGCCTTTGATAAAGACCGGCACATCAGCGCCAAGATTGACGCCGAGGGTTGCCAGTGTCTCGTCTGTGAGGCCAGTTTGCCAGTGGTAATTCAGGGCGAGCAGTACGGTAGCGGCATTTGATGAACCGCCTCCTAACCCACCGCCCATAGGCAGACGCTTGTTGATATGGATATCTGCGCCTTGATGAACAATGCCGGTGCCGTGTTGATGGCTGTAGGATTGCAACAGACGTGCCGCGCGAATAATCAGGTTGTTATCATGCTCCACGCCTTCTACCGGTGTCAGTAAACGGATTTCATTATCCTGACGTGGGATGATGGTAATTTCATCACCGTAATCAAGAAACTGAAACAGGGTTTGTAACTGGTGATAACCATCATTACGGCGACCGGTAATATAGAGAAACAGGTTAAGTTTTGCGGGTGAAGGCCAGGTCAGCGTCATTATTTGGTGGTCCAGTTATCCATTTTCAGTTTAATGCGGCGGTCGCCCTGAGTCAGTTCAAGACGGTCAGGAAGAGAGGGGGTTGTTGAGGTATCGTAGGATTGATAATTAACCCGCCATGTTGCGCCATGTTGTTGATAATTTAAAGTTTTTAACAGATAGTTGGCATCCAGCTTAAAGTCTTTTGCGTCACCGGGCAGGCCGGTTATCCAGTGTCGCAGATTATCTAGAGGAATATCCATATCGGTGAGTTGATAAATGATCGCTTCAGGATTGTCACTGAAATATTTTTTACCCTGGTTATCGGTTAATTGCGTCATGCCGGGTTGAACGACCAGTTCTAATTCAGTGCTGCCCAGAGGATTCGTTAATAATAAACGGTAGCGCTCAGGGTTATATTGTTGCCAGAAAAAGCGGGCATAAACTTTTTTCTCATTAGCCAGATAGGCAAAAGACCCACGGGTCTGGTATTGGTTCAGTTGCTGTAGCTGTTGTGTGTGTGCCCGCCACTGAGGGGAGTCAGCCGAACCGGATCCACCAGGTTGCGTTAATGTACAGGCGGTCAACAGCACACAAGAGAGTGGCAGCAGACGGAATAGTGATAATTTTTGCATTGGCTTCATCGGCAATCCCTGATTAATAACTTGAAAACTTTTACACCACTTAATAATGAAGAATGGCGCATTAATCCAGTTAAATCTCAAAAAAATATCCTGAATAATGAGATCAGACATCGCTGATCGTCTTTTATTGAACGGAGGTATCAAGTAGAATGCACAGCCAATAAGAGTCCTTATTAAGGGTGATGATTTCATCAAAATAAGATGTTATTTACGATGAACGGCCTCCCTGCTGATAACTCAATATGACTTTGTTAGCACTTGGTATCAACCATAAAACCGCTCCTGTATCCCTGCGTGAACGCGTCACTTTTTCACCGGACACTATCAGTGAAGCACTCGACAACCTTCTCCAGCAACCCCTGGTGAGGGGCGGAGTTGTATTGTCAACGTGTAACCGCACAGAGCTTTATCTCAGTGTAGAACAGCAGGATAATCTGTATGAGCAATTAGTTAACTGGTTGTGTGAATACCACCAGCTTAATCCCAAAGATCTAAAATCCAGTCTTTACTGGCATCATGATAATGAAGCTGTCAGCCACTTGATGAGAGTGGCGAGTGGGCTGGATTCGTTAGTACTTGGAGAACCTCAGATCCTGGGGCAAGTGAAGAAAGCATTTGCCGAATCGCAGGACAGCCATTCTTTATCGAGTGAGCTGGAACGATTATTTCAGAAATCATTTTCTGTCGCTAAGCGTGTCAGAACTGAAACAGAGATTGGTTCAAATGCGGTTTCCGTCGCTTTTGCGGCTTGTACCTTGGCGCGGCAGATTTTTGAAACACTTTCTGAGCTGAATATTTTGCTGGTTGGTGCTGGTGAAACCATTGAGCTGGTTGCCCGCCATCTGAAAGAGCATCGGGTGCATCATATGATGATTGCTAACAGGACGAGAGAGAAGGCGCAGGCATTGGCTGACGAAGTTCAGGCGGAAGTGATCACTTTACCTGAAATTGATACTCGTTTATCTGAAGCTGATATTGTCATCAGTTCAACCGGCAGCCCTTTGCCGATTATTGGTAAGGGTATGGTTGAACGTGCATTAAAGTTACGCCGTAACCAACCCATGTTGCTCGTTGATATTGCGGTTCCCCGCGATGTAGAACCTGATGTAGAAAAATTGAATAACGTCTATCTCTACAGTGTTGATGATTTGCAGGCAATTATTCAGCACAATCTTGCACAGCGCAAAGCGGCGGCTGTTCAGGCTGAATATATTATTCAGCAGGAAAGCGGTTATTTTATGGACTGGTTGCGTTCACAAGGCGCAGTCAACTCAATCCGTGAGTATCGTGATCAGGCAGAACAGATGCGGACTGAAATGACAGCCAAAGCGCTGGCGGCTATCAACCAAGGGGCTGACGTAGAACAGACAGTAAATCAATTGACTCATCAATTGATGAATCGCCTGATGCATGCTCCTACCAAATCACTCCAGCAGGCTGGCAGCAATGGTGACTTGGAGCATCTTAATTTATTACGTGACAGCTTGGGGCTGAAACATAATTAACCATATCTCGGAATAGGGTCTGAAATCACGAATGAAGCCTTCTATTGTTGCTAAATTGGAAGCATTACAAGAACGTCACGAAGAAGTTTTGGCTCACCTCAGCGATGCTGATGTGATTGCTGATCAGGAACGTTTCCGTGCTTTGTCACGGGAATATGCTCAACTGACGGATGTGACGAATTGTTTTAAGGTCTGGCGCACGGTGCAGGATGACCTTAAAGCCGCTGAAATAATGCTTGATGACCCTGAAATGCGGGAAATGGCACAGGAAGAGATCAAGGACGCCAAAGTTCGTAATGAGGAGTTAGAGCAGCAGTTGCAATTGTTGCTGCTACCGAAAGATCCTGATGATGAACGCAACTGTTTTCTTGAAGTTCGCGCCGGAACCGGGGGGGATGAAGCGGCTATTTTCGCCGGGGATCTGTTTCGTATGTACAGCCGTTATGCTGAATCCCGTCGGTGGAAAGTCGAGGTGATGAGCGCCAATGACGGTGAGCATGGTGGTTATAAAGAAATTATCGCTAAAGTTTCTGGCGAACAGGTTTATGGTCATCTGAAATTTGAATCTGGTGGTCATCGTGTTCAGCGTGTACCGGAAACCGAATCGCAAGGGCGTATTCACACTTCTGCCTGTACTGTTGCCGTTTTGCCGGAGATTCCGGAAGCAGAATTGCCAGAAATCAGCCCAAGTGATTTGCGTATTGATACGTTCCGTTCGTCTGGTGCCGGTGGCCAGCACGTCAACACCACAGATTCCGCTATCCGTATCACGCATATTCCAACCGGCATTGTGGTTGAGTGTCAGGATGAGCGCTCTCAGCATAAAAACAAAGCGAAAGCGATGTCGGTATTGGCCGCGCGTATTCGTGCCGCTGAAGTGCGTAAGCGCCAGGAAGCGGAAGCTTCGGAGCGCCGTAACTTGCTGGGTTCCGGTGATCGTTCAGATCGCAACCGTACTTATAACTTCCCACAAGGACGGGTGACGGATCACCGTATTAACCTGACCTTGTACCGCCTTGATGAAGTGATGGAAGGTAAACTGGATATGCTTGTTCAGCCGATCGTTAATGAATATCAGGCCGATCAATTATCAGCGTTGTCAGAGCAGGATTGATGGATTATCAATCCTGGCTTAAACAAGCCACAATACAGTTATCAGCCAGTGACAGCCCTAAACGGGATGCAGAGATTTTGTTGGGGTTCGTCACTCACCATTCCCGAACTTACCTATTGGCGTTCGGGGAAACGCAACTCTGTTCAGCGCAGTTCAGCCAGCTTGAAACGTTACTGGCTCGCCGGGCAAAAGGTGAACCCATCGCTTACATTACCGGAGAACGCGAATTCTGGTCGTTGCCACTAAATGTTTCGCCGGTCACATTGATCCCGCGGCCTGACACGGAGTGTCTGGTTGAAAAAGCGCTTGAACGGCTTTCACCGGCACCTTGCCACATTCTGGATTTGGGAACCGGCACCGGTGCGATCGCGCTGGCGATTGCCCGTGAGCGCCCTGATTGCCGGGTTACCGGGGTTGATATCAATCCTGATGCGGTCATTCTGGCGCAGGGTAACGCTGAAAAACTGAAAATACAAAATGTGGATTTTCTGCAAAGCAGTTGGTTCTCTTCGTTGAATAATCAACAATTTGCTATGATTGTGAGTAATCCGCCTTACATTGATGAAACCGATCCACATCTGTTTCACGGTGATGTGCGGTTTGAGCCAGAGAGTGCATTAATTGCGGCAAAACAGGGAATGGCCGATCTGAATACCATTATCAATTTGTCACGTCATTTTCTGTTACCTGATGGATGGTTGTTGCTGGAGCATGGTTGGAAACAGGGAGACGTTGTAAGAAGCCTGTTTTCTGAGAGTGGTTATCAGCAGGTGGCTACTTTTCAGGATTATGGCGGTAATGAGCGAATAACACTGGGCCAGTGGAAAAGTGATGAAAGCCATAGCTGATTATGAATTTAATAACGCATCTTTAAGCCGCGGTATTCTGTTAATATCTGGCACCATTCGCTCTGACTTTCCTCAGAATTCAGTGGAGAAGCAGCTTCAGGTATTGATTGATGAAGCCAGACGTGAAATATCTCCACAGATGAATAGAGAGGAGCAGCTGGAAAAATTACTCAAGCTGTTTTATCAGAACTGGAAATTCGGCGGTGCCAGGGGTGTTTATTGTCTGTCAGATACATTGTGGTTGGATAAAGTACTGCAAACCCGTCAAGGTTCTCCTGCTATTTTGGGCATAATTCTTATCCATATTGCTCAGGCTTTAGAACTGCCCTTTATGCCGGTTGTTTTTCCGACACAGTTGATTTTGCGTGTTGATTGCCCAGATAAACCGGTGAGATTTATTAATCCAACCAATGGCGAAGTGCTGAGTGAATATATGCTTGATGTGTGGCTAAAAGGTAATATTAGCCAGACAGCCAAATTGACGGCGGATGATGTGCAGGAAGCCGATAATATCAGCATCGTATTTAAAGTGTTGGAGACCATAAAAGCCGCATTAATGGCAGAAGGGCAGTTGGAGCTGGCGCTGAAAGCCAGTGAAGCTGTTCTGATGTTTGATCCCGATGACCCATATGAAATACGTGATAGAGGGCTGATTTACGCTGAGCTTGATTGTCATCATATTGCGGTTTCTGATTTAAATTATTTTGTCGAGCACTGCCCGGAAGATCCGGCCACAGAAATGATCAGAATGCAGATACACTCCATTGAGCAGCAATATATCGTGTTGCACTGATATGACTCTGCGCTGATTCATTTGGTTAATTGATTTGCCCTTAACGGAAGGTATAAGTATGCAACAGAAAGTGGTTAATATTGGTGATATCAAGGTCGCTAACGATCTGCCGTTTGTTCTTTTTGGTGGTATGAATGTCCTTGAGTCACGGGATTTGGCCATGCGTATTTGTGAGCACTATGTGACAGTGACACAAAAACTGGGCATTCCTTATGTTTTCAAAGCGTCCTTTGATAAAGCGAACCGATCATCAATTCACTCTTACCGTGGTCCTGGGCTGGAAGAGGGAATGCGGATTTTTCAGGAGCTGAAACAAACTTTTGGTGTGAAAATTATTACTGACGTGCATGAGCCGGTACAAGCACAAGCGGTGGCGGAAGTGGTTGATGTGATCCAACTTCCGGCATTTCTGGCGCGTCAGACTGATTTGGTTGAGGCAATGGCCCGCACCGACGCGGTGATTAACGTTAAAAAGCCACAGTTTATCAGTCCAGCCCAGATGGGAAATATTGTTGAAAAATTCAAAGAAGGTGGCAACGATCAGGTGATTTTGTGTGATCGTGGCAGTAACTTTGGTTATGACAATTTGGTTGTGGATATGCTGGGTTTCAATGTCATGGTTCAGGCCACGGGGGGGCATCCTGTAATTTTTGATGTCACTCATTCACTGCAATGCCGCGATCCATTTGGTGCCGCGTCGGGTGGCCGTCGTGCTCAGGTGGCTGAATTGGCGCGTGCGGGAATGGCCGTCGGTATTGCCGGCCTATTCCTTGAAGCGCATCCCGATCCGGTAAATGCGATGTGTGATGGTCCATCAGCGTTGCCGTTGGCAAAACTTGAACCATTCCTGATCCAGATGAAAACGATTGATGACGCAGTGAAAAGCTTCCCTCAACTGGATACCAGTAAATAATCTGGTTATCAAATGATGAATGTGTTTGGCGCTGGTTTACAGCGCCATTATTGGGAAAAGGCTGACTAAACTCTTCTTTCTAGTGGTTTCAGTTGTCCATTTTTCAATTGAAATTCAATTCTTCCATTGCCCGTGGCAGTGTTGCATGGAAGCTGAGATGGTTTTCAATCAATTGAACTCTGGCTCTGGCCAGTGTTTTTAACGGCTGAAATGGAATATCGCAAACAGCAATATATTTATCCTTACCGACTTCATCAATAAAGCGCTGGAAAGCGTGCAACCCACCGGCATCCAGTACAGGAACCGCATCCCATTGCATGAGGATTGTCTGATAACCTGCGCTTTTTTCCTTTAATTCTGTAAAGATACGTTCAGCTGCGGCGAAGAATAACGGGCCATTGATACGAACAACCAGCAGATCTTTATCCCCATTTGTTTGTGGCAATTGGCTGATGCGGGTCATATTGGCTATCCGACGCATAAACAGCAGTGAGGCTAACACGATACCAATCGTAATAGCGATGACCATATCAAACAGCACCGTGAGCGACATACAAAGCACCAGCACAATAATGTCATCTCTTGGTGCGCGGCGGATCAGATCAATAACTTTATGTATCTCGCTCATATTCCAGGCGACCATGAGCAATAGGGCGGACATGGCGGCCAGCGGAAGATAGGAGAGCATTGGTGCCAATGCCAGTAAAGTTAATAACACCAGCAGAGAGTGAACAATTGCCGAAACAGGTGATGTTGCGCCGGCTCTGATGTTTGCCGCTGATCGGGCAATGGCAGCAGTAGCTGTAATACCCCCGAAGAACGGTACAGTGATATTTCCCAACCCCTGACCAATTAATTCACTGTTTGAGTGGTGCTTTTTCCCGGTCATACCATCCAAAACAACGGCGCAAAGCAGTGATTCAATAGCACCCAACATGGCCATTGAAAAGGCTGCGGGTAATAAAGCTGAAACTGTTGCCCAATTTATATCAACGTGATGAGAGTCTATATCGGGTAAACGCCATGGTAAAACGAATTGAGGAAGGATGGGGGGGATACCTTGGCCTTGCGTACCGTCATTCAATAGGTAACTGAATTCAGAACCGATAGTCACAGCATCCTGACCAAATAAATTCATTATCCCCATCACGGCGGTTCCCGCGATCAAGGCCGGAAGATGCCCGGGTAATTTCAGCCCAAGCTTAGGCCAGTAAATCAGAACTGAAAGTGTCGCCAGGCCAATCAGCGTATCACTTAAATGCAATGTTGGCAGTGCCTGAAACAGCGCGGCAACCTTATTGATGTAACTCTCTGGTACATGTTCCAATTGCAGACCAAAAAAATCTTTTACCTGCATGGTGGCGATCGTGATGGCGATCCCAGAAGTAAAACCCAGTGTCACGGATAGAGGAATATACTCTATCAGTTTGCCAAAGCGGGCTAACCCCATAACCAGCAGCATAATTCCCGACATTAATGTGGCAATAAGCAAACCACTCAGGCCAAATTGCTGAGATACCGGATAGAGAATGACAACGAAAGCGGCTGTAGGACCGGAAACACTATAGCGCGAGCCGCCAGTGACAGCGATAACAATGCCAGCGATAGCGGCAGTGTAAAGCCCATATTGTGGCGCGACACCACTGCCAATAGCGAGCGCCATCGCGAGTGGAATAGCGATGATACCGACAGTAATACCGGCAATAATATCTTTAATTAAACGGGTAAAAGAGTAGGGTTCTTTCCAACAAGCATCAATTACAGCACTAAATGGCCGTATGCCGTTCATTCTACGAGTTTTCATCTGTGCATAAACCAAAAAAATAAAAGAAAAAGGCAATAAGGGTCATCATAATCCGAATTGCAGGAGTAATGCTTTTAGTTCAAAATGATAGCGCCATACATCAAACTCAATGTGAATAGATTAACGGTAGGAAAGTGAAAAGTAAAAGGGAGAATAGCGTTCTTATCACTGGGAAATATCTTGAAACCGATTCTATTAGGTATTTATTCTTATTGGTGAATTTTATTAAAACAATTTCATAAATAATATAATCAATGTTTTTAGATTTGATGCTATATATTTTTTTATTAATTATTGGGTTGTCGGATTTTGTTTTTTTAATGAATTAATATGATTGATGATAATTTGTAATTGTTATTGTTTCAAAATTAAATAATTGATTATGAATTTACTGGTTATATTATTATACATGGATTAAATTAGCCGTGTTAAATGATTTCACAATTTATATTTTCACTTTAATTTTGCGTGTAATTTGACCAATGTTTTAATGTTTCTTAAATATTAGATTAATAATTTGACAGATATAAGAACCCACCCTATTATTTATAGTGACTCATGGAATTATATGCATTAAATCAGTCAAAAAATACTCTTTTAAATAATATTTATTCTGAATGCTTTATTTAAAGTAGGGTTGACTGTTGAAAATAACTTCGGGATAAGGTAGGGATGTTTAAATGCATAAATATAACAGCAAGGTACTTATTATTGGTTCATCAAGTGATATTGGGAATGCGATTTGTAAACATGCGGCAGAGAGTGGTTATGAAGTATTAGGGACTTCGCGTAAACCGCATAATGAAGCGATTCATTTAGATGTTATGTCGGATAGCAGCGTAAAAGAAGCAATTGAAATTGTAATTGAAAAGATGAAATGTATTGATGCGGTTATCTATACTCCAGCGATGTCATTTGATGGTTTATTGCATACTCAGGATATTGGCAACTGGCATGATGTTTTTGATGTCAATTTATTCGGTGCCGCGAGAGTGGCAAAGTATCTGCTCCCGCATTTTATGAAGAATCGTAATGGGGTAATGCAATTTATCTCTTCTACAGCGGGTGTGCGGGGATCGCCAGGTGCCACGGCTTATTCTTGTTCTAAAGCGGCTATGAACGCATTGGTAAAAAATATTGCTAATGACTATGGGCGTTTTAATATCAGAGCCTACGCTGTGATGCCAGGATATGTTGATGGTGGTATGTTACGTCATATTTCTTCAGAGAAAAAAGAGGAATTCGCCAGACATATTGCATTAAAACGAATGGCGGATGTTGATGAAATTGCCCGTTTTTGTGTCGGGGCATTGAGTGCGTCAACTTATATAACAGGTACAACTCTTCGCATTGATGGGGGATTGATGGGTTAATCGCAACATCATAAATGTTACCAATCACTTTAATGTGAAAATGATTGTCGGTTATCATTCCAGTTTTGGTCAAATTATTTGGAATAGAAACCAAAACTGATTATTAAATATCTTTATTCTTATATCGTTTATGAATTGTTTTTCTGAATAAATCAGCATAAATAAATTTTCGATATATATTGCTTGATATAAATAGAGCTACAAACCATTAAGTAGGATATACACATATTGGGGATGATGATATGGATGATATTAATATGGTCAATGAAGAATTAGCAAGTATTCTGTTGAATGTTGCTGAGTTAGATTCTGATTTTGAAATAACTTCGAATAAATTATTGAAGAGTGATCTTGGCATTGACTCGCTGAAGCTAATTGATGTTATTTTATCGGTTGAACGCACCTTTGGGAAAGAGATTTCAGAAGATGCGCTTGCTCGTATTCAAACCGTAGGTGAACTATGGGAGGAAATAAAGAATAACATGCAATAGTTGGGTTCATTCAATTAACCATTAAGAGCTTATCCTGTTAGGTGTTCATTCACAAGAGTGGCCTGCAACAATAACGCCTATTGGGATAGGCTCTGGAATTTTCTATTTTTTAAACATGAGTTGGGTGAAAATGTTGACTTTTAACGTGGAAAATTTAGCGATTTATCCGAATATATTTCAGAATGAGAGAGAGGAAAAATTTTATCTTCCCTCTGATATTTCTGAATTTGTCAGCAATAAAGGTGATCGTTTTCGTGACGACTTCAGCCGCATTTGTACCTATTTGGCAAATAAGTTTATTGCAGAAGATAGAAATGTGGAGAATGAATCTGTGATTGTGGGTACAGAATATGGCAACCTTGACGCAATGCTTCGTTTTCAGCGGCAGGTAAGGAATAATGATAAGACGGTATCCGCTCAACAATTTCCTTATGCTACTACAAGTTCAGCTTCAACCTTTATTAACATTGATAAGAAGGTGACAGGAGGAAATTGTACGCTAAATGCCGGCAGTAAAACGCCAGTTATGGGATTCATTCAAGCGTTACTTAATTTATATAATAGATCAGCAGGTATTAGCCATCTGTTTTTTGGTGATGTCTATTGCGCAGAAGCACTTGATGATATACGAAAAAAAACCAGTAACCAGAAATCAATATCTTCTGGCGTCATGGGTGTGGGTTTATCGAGTGGAAAGCAATTTACGGCAGATTTTTTCTTCGGATCAACAGTGGAAGAGATAAAAAGGCGGCTTGACACTTTATCACTGGATACGAAGATTTTTATATTCAATACGTTGAATAATAATGAAGCATTAATTAATACGATTAAAGATTATAATATCATTGAATATCAAGAATATAACGGTGCTTTTCTATTTCATGAATTTATGAGTGCTATTCAACACAGTAAGAAAGAAGATGCTTTTGTATTTATTACAATCGATAATATGAATGCCTCAGGCGTAAGGGTTATACATAATGATGATTAATCATATTAACCAGGTCTTTTCATCTGAAGATGAAATATTCAAATACCATTTTCCTGATAACCCTGTTGTTCCTGGCATCTTGCCGGTAGCCGCTTTTTGTAAAGAGATGGCTGATAAGTCTGTCGATTTTATCAATCTAAAAAATCTATTTTTCTATCAATTTATACGTCCTGATGAAAATATTAAATATAGCCAGGAGAGAAATAAGATTTCTGCAACCGTATCCGGAAAACTCTGTTTTTCTTTTTTCCTGGATTATTCTGGTAAAGATGAAAAATGCGAAAGTGGGAGAGCACTTTTTTCATCTTCTCTATTCTCATTACCATTGCGTAAACCCGAATTTTGGTTTTTGCCGAAAACCGTCTATGTTGATGAGATATCAAATAGCGCAAATTGTCATTTGGATATTAAATCATTGCAGCATGAATCCGATTATTTGCAAAAATTCCATTACGCTTCTTTGCTTATTCTTGTTGAGGCAATGGGGAATTTGGCATTAGTTTTACAACATCAGCAGAAAAATATGTTAACTGAAAGCGATTATGTTTTTGCCAGATTTGGTGAATTAACTTTCAGTCCGAATATTGAACATATTAATTCTCCTGTGTTTATTGAGACCCAGGTGACACGGTTTGGTTCCATAATGTGTTGGAATGCATGGGCATATAGTGAAGGGGAAAAATTACTTTGGATAAATGACGCTATATCAATTAAGAGGAAGGAGAATGATGTTGGATAAAATATATGTTACCGGGCTTGGCGTTATCACGCCAATTGGTATAGACGTCGAAAGTTATTGGCAGAAGCTATGTGCTGGAGAGTCAAATTTCACCCGATTGGAACCGGTCTATGCTTCTATGAAGCCAAATTTTGTTGCCGGAAAAATTTCGGCGGGGCCGCGTATAGAGATAAAAGCCAGGGCACCAAAATGTACAGGGGCACAAGTTCCTGATTCTTCCCTGTATGCTGTCGATGCGGCACTCCAGGCGATAGCGGATGCAGGATTACCACCGGGATGCGCTGAATTGCGCAATGCATTAGTGTGTGTTGGTAATAATGAGGCTGAGGCGGATATTCTTGATCAATTAGTTGAAGGTGTGCCCGTAAACTGGAATGCCAATATCTATTCGAGTCATGCGGTTTCCGATAATGTTGCTCGCGCAATTGGTTCATCCGGGCCTTCCATGACGATACATAATACCTGTGCGTCAGCAAATATTGCCCTTGAAACAGCGCTACGCATGATGAAAGCAGGAATTGTTTCAACATCCGTAATAGGTGGAGGAGACGCTTTTTCTAAAAAGGTGTGGTCAGGTTTTTACATGCTTAATGCATTGGGGGCGGAACAGTGCCGTCCGTTTTCGCAATTAAGGCGCTTTATTACCATATCGGAAGGCGCTGCTTTTTTAGTGTTGCAGAATAGAAAACAAGTTGGTGAATATCAATCTCCTTATGCTGAATTGATCGCGACTGCAAGTAATAATGATGCATTACATCCTACTAACCTGGACATTAGCAGTGTCACCCAATGTCATGAAAAATTATTAAATTCGGCAGGGCTGGAAGCGGGAGATATTGATGGTATATATGCACATGGCACCGGAACAAAAGCTAATGATGCGGTAGAAGCATCCATATTCTCTGAATATTTTCCCACCTCGGCTGTTTCTGCGATTAAAGGAACTATCGGGCATATGATGGCAACGGCGGGCGCGATTGGCGCAGTCAGTGCTTGTTTATCTTTGAGAGATCAAATTATGCCAATAACGAATATCTTGCCGGAAGATTTTGAATATAAATTCAACTTAATGACTCATGGTATGGAAGTAAAACATAATTTACGCTATGTGCAGAATAATGCATTTGGTTTTGGTGGTAATAACGCGATTACTTTATTTGGTAGGGTGACTTAATTCTTCATGATACAAAATGGACTATGAGAACAAAGGGTATAGCCTGATTTTCATGAAACAAAAATAATAATTTTGAGGTTAATAATATGATTATATTGGGTATCAGTGGTCTTCCTAATTCTCAACGTTTTATGCGGGAGAATTACCCGGGTGTGAGTAAATTAGACGAGCGTATTTGTCAGGGAGTAGATAGTGCGGCCTGTTTGATTATTGATGGAAAAGTGGTTGCCGCCGCTGCGGAAGAACGCTTTACCGGAGAGAAAGGCACGGGACAATTTCCAGCACATGCCATTAACTATTGTTTGGCGGAAGCGGGTCTTACGCAAGATGATATACAGGTGATTGCTCACGGTTTTAATTATGATCACTATCGCCGTTTTTTTGTATCGAACAAAAAAATGTTCGAGGGTGCTTTCAGTAACAAAACAGTAATTGATGCATTCGCTTCTGCTGGGTGGCAGAATATCGAACCGCGTTTTCAAGCGGTAGATCATCATTTGGCTCATGCGGCGTCAGCCTTTTATCCCAGTGGTTTCCCGTCTGCACTTTGTGTCGTTTCAGATGGTATGGGTGAAATAGAATCCTTGAGTATTTATCTTGCTAAAGACCAGCAATTCCAAAAATTGTACAGTCAGCCAATCAGTTCTTCATTAGGTGAGTTTTATTCTATCTGTACCCGGTTCCTTGGCTTTGTATTTAATAGTGATGAATATAAAGTCATGGGACTTGCCGCCTATGGTAATCCTGAGCGATACCGTCATATTTTCAATGAATTGGCCCAATTCGATGCAGATAGTGGATCAATACATATAAACTGGTCACCGCGACTGTTTGATAATGCGGCGTATGGTTTTCCTGTTGCGATGGCACAGCTCAGTGATATGTTCGGTCTTACACCGAGAGGTGAAGATGATATCTTGTTGGATGTTCACCAGGATTTTGCTGCGGGGTTGCAGGAAAAATTCGCACTTTTGCTGAAACAATTAGTCACGTATTGGCTGCAAAAAACCGGTGAAACATCACTTTGTCTTGCCGGCGGATCATTTTTAAACTGCAAAGCCAATCAGGTCCTTTGTCAGCTTGATCAGGTGGAAAATGTTTTTGTCCAACCTGCATCGGGTGATGATGGTACTTCTTTGGGGGCGGCGCTTTTTATTGCCGGGAAATACCATCATAATTCAGATCGTTACTTTAATCCCTATCTTGGTCCGCGCTTCTCAACAGATGAAGTTCGTAATGTATTATTCCGGCATGGTTGTAATGCAGGAATGAAATGGCGTTATTTAGGGTTGAACGATGATTATTTTGCTGCTGCGGCTAACGATATCGCAGAAGATAAAATCATTGCCTGGTTCCATGACCGGATGGAATTTGGTCCAAGAGCGCTTGGCAATCGTTCGATTCTCGCGCTTCCGGCAGGTGAAGGAATAAAAGACAGAATTAATAGCACGGTGAAATTTCGTGAGGCTTTCCGTCCATTTGCACCTGCCATTTTGGATGAGGACTGCGATATTATTTTTGAGACACGAAATCTATCGCCGACCCGATATATGCTTTGCACTGCCGGCGTTAAACCAGAAATGACAGGGCCAGTCTCCGGTATTGTTCATGCTGATGGAACGGCACGTATTCAGCTTGTTGAACGAACTATGAATGAAACTTTTTGGCGGTTACTGAAAGCGGTACAGGAAATAACCGGTTATGGTTGTCTGGTGAATACTTCATTCAACGTTAGGGGGCAGCCACTTATCATGTCACCTGATGTTGCGATAGATACATTTTTGAAAACTTCATTGGATAAACTTTATATTGAAGGATTTATCGTCTGGAAAGAATAACGTTGAAATCCTGAAGAAAATGGCTGAATTGAATAAAGCATCGGTTAATTGATTATTGCCGATTCTTTGGATTAAATGTGTTTTCTTGTCGTCTTAGACGAATATCTGGATATGATATTTGATGATATGGGAACACATCCTTGCAATTTGGCGAACCGGGATGGTTTGCCGGACAACATAAGGTAATTATCGATCAGAAAAGGTAATATAAAAATATGATAAAAGAACTTCAGCAGCGTAAGCTGCTATCAATTGTGCAATCACAGAATGGTCTTATTGGGTACCGGTTTTCTGATAGTTTATATGCTGTTGCCGAACTTCTTGATAAGGTACTTTTGCAAGTTTTAAGTAAAGGAATATCTGTTACTTCACATTCGTGTACCACATTATTACCTCGATCCACCTTGGAGCGTATCAGTTTCTTTGACAAATTGCCTAGTAATCCATTGCATGTTTATCCCCATTTAACTCACGATGTCATAAGTGAAAATAGCGGGGATGCATGGGTACTGAGTCCATCGACTTGCTATCATACCTTTTCTCATTTGATAGATAGCACCCATGATTGGGAATTGAAATATTTTACGGCTAAAGGACAGTGTCATCGATACGAACCGGTTAAAGATGAGCCTACCCGCATGGGGAATTTTACCATGCGTGAATTAATATTGGTGGGGGTACAGGAAAAAGTAGAAACGCAATGTGAAATAATATTTGGACGAACCGTTAAATTCTTACGACGACTGTTTCCTTCTCTTTCGGTGGAAAAAGCCAGCGATGTATTTTATGGCGAGCATTCTAAAGTGACTCGTAAAGTACAATTATCAATGGGTGTCAAGTGTGAAGTACTTATTCCTTGGTTTGATAAATATAACGTTAGCGTTGGTTCACGAAATTTCCACCGGGATTTATTTACCACAAATTTTAATATTATCAGTCGTGCCAGTGATTGCCCTATGCATTCTGCTTGTATTGCTTTTGGGATGGAGAGATTACTTTTGGCACTGTTATCACATACTTTAAATTATGAACCTGACTTACTTATCGAAAATATATCACAAGCAGCCGAAATAATATTAAAGGAAAAATAACTGTGATTGCAGGATATAATATATTGGGTTCACTATTCATAAATCAGTCCATTATATCGAGGTGAAAAAATACTTATGGAAAATATGATGGATAAATCAAAAATAAACGTCGCTATCAATTGTTTTACCGGTAGCCTGACAAGGTTACTTAATCTACAGGGTAAAGAGATTTTTGAGGCGGAGATCTTTGAAGCTGGCAATGGTTATTTATTTCGTAGTGGTTATGATGCATTGAATATGCCTGAATATACTTTCTCAGTTGAAACCGTTGGGTTGACTGGGGCGGTATCTTTAGGTGCAAATATAATTTCATTACCGATAGATTACGCCCATTGGTGTCGTCAATTATATGAATTACTATGTCAGAAGAAAGGTGTCGTTGCTTGGGTCAATTCGGCACATTTATCTTATTCTGAGGTTTATGCCAATAAACCGGAATACCTGCATGCGGTGTTGATCACCGCTATTGCGGATGATTATTCACAAGTACGTATCTTTGATTCTTTGGTGGTTGATCGGGAATCCTATGCTTGTGAGGCATGGATGCCCTCCGGGCAATTTTATTTAGCGCTTTCCGATAACGTGCCCGGTGAAACCTATGATCATATGGGGCATTTTTATATTGTTGATTCATTGAAAAATCTAGAGATCATGTCGGTAAGGAAATTACTGACTCGTCAAGCTGAATTATTTAATACTTTACCTGAATATTATGATGCGTTGAAAAATTATAGCAAATTATGCCTGAATGCGTTTCAGCAGCCAAAGGAAAAAGCTTGTCGGGCCGCCAAAAGATTGTTTGATCACATCAGTGTGTTGTATGTGATACCCAATTTGAGTTTGTTAAAATATTCTTTAATCAGGGCAGATATGGCACCTGCTCTGATTGAATATTGCACGGAATTAATTGGTCATTGGAAAGCTTTATCCATTTTAGCCCTAAAGTTTGAAGCCACATTGTCACTTCAAGTATTGGAAAGAATAAAAGACCGTTTTAATCATATTGATCAAATGACTAATATGATGTGGGGAGAATTGTATCGGTATAAAGATAAGTCATGCGATTGATAATGACGGAACCCGGCGTCACTATCTCATTGATATATAAATTAAGCTAATTCATAAACAGGGTAATAATTTTAATAAATATTGTCACGCATAAAGAGAATCGCGATTCTTTTAATTTAAACTTCTCATTGGAAAATCTTGTCAATATGATGATTTTCGTTTACTCTTTTAACAAGTATTGACGAACTGGGTTAGGCAATATATTGATGAACCCCTCATTTATTATTTACATTGCCATAACACCAAAATACGAGAAGCAAGTTATTGATATAACGAGTTTGCAAGATGGTCAAACAGCAACTTAAGCTGAAATTACCCGACTAAATGGAGGGAAAATATGACTAAAAAAATTTCATTCATTATTAACGGCCAAGTTGAGTCATTTCCTGAAAGTGATGATTTAGTGCAATCCATTAACTTTGGTGATAATAGTGTTTACTTGCCAATATTGAATGAGTCTCACGTAAAAAGCATTATTGATTATAATAAAAATAATAAATTACAGTTGCATAGCATTATCAATTTTCTCTATACAGTAGGGCAAAGATGGAAAAATGAAGAATATTCAAGACGCAGGACATACATTCGTGACCTGAAAAAATACATGGGATATTCAGAAGCCATGGCCAAGTTGGAGGCCAACTGGATATCTATGATCTTGTGTTCTAAAGGTGGCCTTTATGATGTTGTAAACAATGAGCTTGGTTCTCGCCATATCATGGATGAATGGTTACCTCAGGATGAAAGTTATATTAGGGCTTTTCCGAAAGGTAAATCTGTACATCTGTTGGCCGGTAATGTCCCATTATCGGGTGTAATGTCTATATTACGCGCAATTTTAACAAAGAATCAATGCATTATAAAAACCTCATCAGCCGATCCTTTTACCGCTAATGCATTAGCGTTAAGCTTTATCGATGTAGATCCTAATCATCCGATAACGCGCTCTTTGTCTGTTGTATATTGGCAACATCAAGGTGATACATCACTTGCAAAAGAAATGATGCAACATGCGGATGTCATTGCTGCCTGGGGAGGGGAAGATGCGATTAATTGGGCTGTAAAGCATGCACCACCCTATATTGACGTGATTAAATTTGTCTCTAAGAAGAGTTTCTGCATTATTGATGACCCTGCTGATTTGACGTCCGCCGCGACAGGTGCGGCCCATGATGTTTGTTTTTACGATCAGCAAGCGTGTTTTTCCACTCAAAACATATACTACATGGGAAGTCATTATGAAGAATTTAAGCTAGCGTTGATAGAAAAACTGAACTTATATGCGCGTATATTACCAAACGCCAAAAAAGATTTTGATGAAAAGGCCGCCTATTCCTTAGTTCAAAAAGAGAGTGTGTTTGCTGGATTAAAAGTAGAGGCTGATGCTCATCAACGCTGGATGATTATTGAATCAAATGCGGGTGTGGAACTTAATCAACCACTTGGAAGATGTGTGTACCTTCATCATGTCGATAATATTGAGCAAATATTGCCTTATGTTCAAAAAAATAGGACGCAAACCATCTCTATTTTTCCTTGGGAGTCAGCATTTAAGTATCGGGACGAATTAGCCTTAAAAGGTGCTGAAAGGATTGTCGAAGCAGGAATGAATAACATATTTCGAGTGGGTGGATCTCATGATGGAATGAGACCGTTACAACGATTAGTGACATATATTTCTCATGAAAGGCCATCTCATTATACGGCTAAGGATGTTGCGGTCGAAATAGAACAGACCCGATTCCTGGAAGAAGATAAGTTCCTTGTATTTGTTCCTTAAATAGGTAAAAAGTATGGAAAATGCATCCAGATATAAAACCATCGACCATGTTATTTGTGTTGAAGAAAATAAAAAAATTCATGTCTGGGAAACGCTGCCGGAAGAAAACAGTCCAAAAAGAAAGAATGCAATTATCATTGCCTCTGGTTTTGCCCGGAGGATGGATCATTTTGCTGGTCTGGCGGAGTATTTGTCACGGAATGGGTTTCATGTGATCCGCTATGATTCACTTCACCATGTTGGATTGAGTTCAGGGACAATTGATGAATTTACCATGTCTATAGGAAAACAGAGTCTGTTAGCCGTAGTTGATTGGTTAAATACACGAAAAATAAATAACCGAGGTATTTTGGCTTCAAGCTTATCTGCACGGATAGTTTATGCAAGCCTGTCTGAAATTAATGCTTCGTTTTTAATCACTGCGGTTGGTGTTGTTAACTTAAGATATACTCTCGAAAGAGCTTTAGGATTTGATTATCTCAGTTTGCCCATTGATGAATTACCGAATAATCTGGATTTTGAAGGACATAAATTGGGTGCTGAAGTCTTCGCGAGAGATTGCGTTGATTTTGGTTGGGAAGATTTAACTTCCACAATGAATAGCATGATGCATCTTGATATACCGTTTATTGCTTTTACTGCAAATAACGATGATTGGGTAAAACAAGATGAAGTCATCACATTGTTATCAAATATTCGTAGTAATCGATGCAAGATATATTCTTTGCTAGGTGGTTCACATGATTTGGGTGAGAACTTAGTGGTCCTGCGCAATTTTTATCAATCAGTTACGAAAGCGGCTATCGCGATGGATAATAGTAGTCTGGATATCGATATTGATATGACTGAGCCGTCATTTGAACATCTGACTATTGCGACAGTCAATGAACGCCGAATGAAAATTGAGATTGAAAATCAAACAATTTCGCCGTCTTAACTCTATCACTCGGATAGAAATATAAGGACTATTTATGAAATTCGGAAACTTTTTGCTTACATACCAACCACCTCAACTTTCTCAAACCGAGGTAATGAAACGTTTGGTTAAATTAGGTCGCGTCTCTGAGGAGTGTGGTTTCGATACCGTATGGTTACTGGAGCATCATTTCACGGAGTTTGGTTTGCTGGGTAACCCTTATGTTGCTGCTGCACATTTACTGGGTGCAACTAAAAAACTTAATGTCGGGACTGCTGCTATTGTTCTCCCTACTGCTCATCCAGTACGCCAACTTGAAGAGGTGAATTTGCTGGATCACATGTCAAAAGGACGATTTCGGTTTGGTATTTGTCGGGGGCTTTACAACAAAGACTTTCGTGTATTTGGCACCGATATGGATAACAGCCGCGCCTTAATGGAGTGTTGGTACGGGCTAATAAAAAATGGCATGGCAGAAGGATATGTCGAAGCTGCCAATGAGCATATCAGGTTCAATAAGGTAAAAGTCAGCCCGACGGCATATAGTCGAGGTGGCGCACCTGTTTATGTAGTGGCTGAATCAGCCTCGACCACTGAGTGGGCCGCTCAATTTGGCTTGCCGATGATCTTAAGCTGGATTATCAATACCAACGAAAAGAAAGCACAACTTGAGCTTTATAACGAAGTGGCTCAAGAACATGGGCACGATATTTATAATATTGACCATTGCTTATCATATATAACATCTGTAGATCATGACTCCATTAAAGCGAAAGAAATTTGCCGGAATTTTCTGGGGCACTGGTATGACGCCTATGTTAATGCCACGACCATTTTTGATGATTCAGACCAAACAAAAGGGTATGATTTCAATAAAGGGCAGTGGCGTGATTTTGTATTAAAAGGACATAAAAATACCAATCGCCGCATTGATTACAGTTACGAAATTAATCCCGTAGGAACCCCGAAGGAATGCATTGACATAATCCAAAAAGACATTGACGCCACAGGAGTATCAAATATTTGTTGTGGGTTTGAAGCTAATGGAACAGTAGACGAAATTATTGCTTCTATGAGGCTTTTTCAGTCTGATGTCATGCCATTTCTCAAAGAAAAACAACGTTCGCTATTATATTAGCTAAGGAAAATGAAATGAAATTTGGATTGTTCTTCCTTAACTTCATCAATTCAACAATGGTTCAAGAACAAAGCATAGCTCGCATGCAGGAAATAACAGAATATGTTGACAAGTTGAATTTTGAACAGATTTTGGTGTATGAAAATCATTTTTCAGGTAATGGCATTGTCGGTGCTCCTCTGACTGTTTCTGGTTTTTTGCTCGGTCTAACTGAAAAAATTAAAATTGGTTCATTGAACCACATTATTACAACTCATCATCCTGTCCGAATAGCGGAGGAAGCTTGCTTATTGGATCAATTGAGCGAAGGGAGATTTATTCTAGGATTAAGTGATTGCGAAAAAAAAGATGAAATGCATTTTTTTAATCGCCATGATAAATACCAACAGCAACTATTTGAACAGTGTTATGAAATTATTAACGATGCTTTAACAACAGGCTATTGTAATCCCGATAACGATTTTTATAGCTTTCCCAAAATATCCGTAAACCCCCATGCTTATACGCAAGGCGGGCCTCGGAGATATGTAACTGCAACGAGTCATTATGTCGTGGAGTGGGCAGCCAAAAAAGGCATTCCTCTTATCTTTAAGTGGGATGATTCCAATGATGTCAGACATGAGTATGCTGAAAGGTATAAAGTTATTGCTGATAAACAGGGTATTGACTTATCAGCTATAGATCATCAGTTAATGATATTGGTTAACTTTAATGAAGATAGTCAGAAAGCGAAAGCAGAGACACGCGCATTTATAAGCGATTATGTTTCTGAAATGCACCCTGATAAAAATCTCGAAAATAAACTCGACGAGATCATCACAGAAAATGCCGTCGGAGATTATAAGGAATGTATAGCTGCGGCTAAATTGGCAATTGAAAAATGTGGTGCAAAAAGCGTATTACTGTCCTTTGAACCAATGAATGACTTGATGAGCCAGAAAAACGCAATCGATATTGTTAATGATAATATTAAAAAGTATCACGTGTAATAAAAGATTATGGCAGCCGCGCTGCCATAATTCCTAATATTATCTGTAGAGGTAAAATAGGTATGACTTCATATGTTGATAAACAAGAAATCACCGCAAGCTCAGAAATTGATGATTTGATTTTTTCAAGCGAACCATTAGTTTGGTCTTATGATGAACAGGAAAAAATCAGAAAAAAGCTTGTGCTTGATGCATTTCGCAATCACTATAAATATTGTCAAGAATACCGTCGCTATTGTCAGGCACACAAAGTAGATGACAATATTACGGAAATTGATGACATACCTGTATTTCCAACATCAGTTTTTAAGTTTACTCGCTTATTAACTTGTCAGGAAAACGAGATTGAAAGTTGGTTTACCAGCAGCGGTACGAGTGGTTTAAAAAGTCTGGTGGCGCGTGACAGACTAAGTATTGAGAGACTGTTAGGTTCTGTGAATTATGGCATGAAATATATTGGTAGTTGGTTTGATCATCAAATGGAATTGGTCAACTTGGGGCCCGATAGATTTAATGCGCATAACATTTGGTTTAAATATGTTATGAGTCTAGTGGAATTGCTATATCCTACAACATTCACCGTAACAGAAGAACGGGTAGATTTTGTTAAGACATTGAATAGTCTTGAACGAATAAAAAGTCAAGGGAAAGATATTTGTCTTATCGGTTCGCCATACTTTATCTATTTGCTCTGTAATTATATGAAAGATAAAAATATCTCATTTTCTGGCGATGAAAGCCTTTATATCATAACCGGGGGAGGCTGGAAAAGTGACGAAAAAGAATCCCTGAAACGCGACGATTTCAATCAGCTTCTATTCGATACCTTTAATCTCAGTAATATGAGTCAGATCCGCGATATATTTAATCAAGTTGAACTTAACACGTGTTTCTTTGAGGATGAAATGCAACGTAAACATGTTCCGCCGTGGGTATATGCGCGAGCACTTGATCCTGAAACGTTGAAACCTGTGCCTGATGGAATGCCGGGTTTGATGAGTTATATGGATGCGTCATCAACGAGTTACCCGGCATTTCTTGTCACCGATGATATCGGGATAATTAGAAGAGAATATGGTAAATATCCTGGTGTGCTCGTTGAAATTTTACGTCGTGTTAATACGAGGGCACAGAAAGGGTGTGCTTTAAGCTTAACTCAAACATTTGACAATTGACATTCTCATTTTGATAATTAAGTCAAACAACGTCGCTAATGATTTTCGATGCCCATATGCTAACATGATGAGAAATGTATTAAGAGGATAATTTGGTTTTTAACCTCAGTACTGATTTGATGTTGCTATTCGCCTGATAAAGCTGGCCGAAATGGCGGGCGGGTACCATGAAAGAGATTGGTTTCAGGGATGAGGCTAGTCGAATAACAGCGAGTCGTTGGCGGAGTTTGTTTGCATGTTGAGGGTTATTATAGTGGTGAAGATTTAATTTCTAATTTACTTGGTTTTTTAAATACTATATCACCCATAAGTGATATAAAAACAAGTCATGACATAATACATATTAGCGAACAGACTGGGATTAACTTAGATGTGGAATATGCTGGGATTTCGATTGAGTAGTTTTATGCGTATAATTGTTGTTATAGCCATTCTCATTGGATGTGTTCTGATTTTTACTATGTCGCTTGCAAATGTTAATTTGTCATATACAAAGAAAAATTTTATTTATTATAATATGTTTACCTTTGATGAAATTAAAAACATTCCCTTAATTTCAAAGGATTATATCATATACTATGATTCACCTGATGGAACGCCAACAATGACTAACAAAATTGTTTTTTAAAATGTAAATTTGAATAATAAATCAGAATTAATAAAATATGTTGAAAGTATGGGTTTCGAAAAATATTTTGACGAATATTGGCGTAAGGATAATGTAATCATAAATATAAAACAGAATGATACAAAGCGTACTAAAACGGCGTTGCCATTTTGTCGAACCCTGTTCGAGGGTTCTCGACTCTGCATCGGAGTTATATGCAACAAAAAAGCCCAAGTGATAAACCTGAGCTTTCTTTCGAATCTGGCGGTGAGGGAGGGATTCGAACCCTCGATACGTTTTCACGTATACACACTTTCCAGGCGTGCTCCTTAAGCCTCTCGGACACCTCACCGTGTTTTTTTCGCTCCAGCGACTTTGCTTGATATCGTCACTGCAACGGGGCGCTACTATAGGGAAAAGCATTACAAGCGTCAACACTCTTCTAATACTTTTCTTTGGTTTTTTGATTGGTTAGCTAAATAATCGTCAGTTCGATGAGTTGATGCCCATCTGACGTTGTTGAAGTGAACAGATGCAAGTTTTTTGATAAGAAAAAAATGAATTCGTTAACTACTTAACATTCTCAACATTTTCATAAAGATGATTATCAAAGGGGCTTGCAACCTGCTATTAATCAGATAACCCTGTACAAAAAAATAAAAGAGGATAAATAAGTCATGGATATTATCTTTTACCACCCTTTTTTTGATGCTGCCCAGTGGATTCAAGGCATGCAACAGCGACTGCCAAATATTCATATCCGTCAATGGAAACGAGGCGATAATGCCCATGCAGATTATGCAATGGTTTGGGTACCCCCCTATGAGATGTTGGCAAATCGCTCCGGATTAAAGGGGATTTTTACCCTGGGAGCTGGCGTAGAGGCCATTTTGAAGCAGGAACAACAAAGACCAGGGATGTTGCCCGCCGGTGTACCATTAATGCGGCTCCAGGACGCAGGGATGGGATTACAAATGCGGGAGTATGCGGTAGCCACGGTTTTACATTATTTACGCCGACTGGATGAATATAAGTTGCAACAAGGGCAGAGAATGTGGAAACAACTCGAATCACATGATCGCCGCGATTTTGTGATTGGTGTGTTGGGCGCTGGGGTTTTGGGACGCAGTGTTGCCGAGACTCTGGTTGAGTTTGGTTTTACTGTACGCTGCTGGAGCCGTACGCCGAAGCAGATTAATAAGGTAGACAGTTTTTACGGTCAAGATCAGTTGGGTGATTTTCTCTCTGGCAGTAAAGTGCTTATTAATCTATTGCCTGATACACCGCATACCCGTGGTATTCTGAATTTATCGCTGTTTAGTCAGTTAAAACCGAAGTCCTATCTGATTAATCTCGCACGAGGCACCCATTTGATAGAACATGATCTATTGGTAGCGATCAATAAAGGCTATGTCGCGGCGGCTTCATTGGATGTATTTACTGAGGAACCATTGCCGGAAATGCACCCATTCTGGACGCATCCCCGTATAACCGTGACTCCACATATTGCTGCTATTACTATTCCTAATATCGCTATGGATAAGGTCAGTGAAAATATTCAGCGGATTGAAAAGGGTGAATTACCAACGGGTGTTGTGGATATCAAACTGGGATATTAACCGTGTCTCTTTACAGTAAGGTCGGTTATTGGGGACAATAGCGGCAAAATAGCGATTTATTTGGAAAATAAGATGAATGAATTTTCAATAGTCTGCCGCATTTTAGGGGCTTTGTTTAACCGCCAGCCACAAGATCCGGTTCTGCAACCCCTTCTGTCAATGATTGCGGAAGGTAAACTGAAACAATCCTGGCCATTAGAGCAGGATGCGTTGTTGGATCGCCTGCAACAGAGTTGTGAACAGCCAGCAATGGCAACGGATTATACCGCGCTGTTTGGTGGTGGTGATGCCAGTGTGCCGGGTTGTCGTTCTGATTATACCGGGGAGAGTGAAAACGATATTCGTCGGTTTCTGACCGAACGCGGTATGCCATTATCAGATGGGCCGGTTGATCAGTTTGGTTCTCTGTTATTAGCGGCTTCATGGCTGGAAGATCAGGCCGCAGAAGATGAAGTTCAGGGGCAAATTGTGTTGTTTGATGAGTATCTTTTGCCGTGGTGTGGGCAATTGCTGGGAAAGGTAGAAGCCCACGCAACAACTGGCTTTTACCGGACATTGGCGATGATCACCCGTGAAGCGTTGCAGGCGTTACGGGAAGAGTTGGATTCCTAGTTTGAAACGGATGAAAAGGCAAATAATTCAGGATTATTTGCCTTTTCTGCGATATCTCGATAAAAATTATTTATCGGTAAGCACGATAACAAATTTGCCAGGTTTGACTTCTAACCCTTTTGCCAATTTTTTGGCGGCGGCTTCCGCTTTACTGTGATCCGGTTTTAAAACATAGACCGGATGAATATCAAAGAAAGCACTGAGTGATTTATTCAGATAAGGAAGCAGCGCGTTAATCGGCTTTTCCATTTTTTCCGGTGTGATTTGATAATCAACGATTTCTAATTCTTTTAGAAAAATAGCGCCTTTTTCTGGATCAAACACAGGTTGCGCTTTTAGTGTCAGCTTCATATCCGCTTTAGCCGGGCCAAGCAGGGAGGCAATATTAACCTTTGCCTGGCCGGTTAATGCGATTTTATCGGGTTCTGTCCGGCCAATCTGGCTGGATAATTCTGTCAGTTCTATATCCGCGTTGGCGATACCATGTAATTCAATCTGTTTCTGGTAATGGACATGTTTCGCCAGATAGCCATTAATCAGCTCTTCGCTGATACTGAACTCTTTGAATTGATCGCAACCGCTGACCAACCCAGCCAGCAGCAAGACTGCCCCCAAGAAAAATTTTTTCATATTGACTCCTTTATTTTGAAGGGCAGATTTTACATCATTAACTGCCACTAAGCATGGCGGATTCAATTTTACGCTGGTTAAATTGGCGGTGCAGTGCATACAACGTGATAAAGCCAATAATCCCTAACAGGATCCAGGGCAGTTGCGGCATGTTTAGCGTATGGCCGGTATCATATAACCAACCGCCGCCGGTATAACCTAAAGCGCCACCCAGTGCTAGGCCGAGGCGGCTAAAGCCCATATAACTGCCACGGGCGCGGGGATCGGCCAGTGAAGCGCTTAATGTCTCACGGGCCGGTTCTGCGGTGATGGTACCAAGGTAGAACAGGCAGATAATGCCAAACAGCGTATTGATTTCACCAATCAAGCCGATTGGGAACATGCTCAGGCTCATCAGGAAAAGCCCAGCCATCAGGCGCTGTTCCAGCCGGAAACGTTTTTCGCTCCAGCGGGCAATGGGATAAAGCAAAGTCAACGAAAGTGCCGCTTCAATGGCGTACATCCACTTCACCGCTGCGGGCGTCCCGGCGATTTCATTGACGATAATTGGAAACATCAGCATGACCTGTACAGACAGCATAAAGTAGCCGGTCAGTGTCAACACATAAGTGAAGAAGCGACGGTCTTTAATGACGCGTCCCATACCTTCCCAGATTGGCGTACGGGTAGTTGAAATCCGGTATGCAGGGAGTTGCCAGGCATTCCAGATGGCGGCCAGGACGAAAATAACAGCACCTGTCCAACAAACAAGATGGAAATCATATTGCAGCAGCCAGCTACCAATCAGCGCACCGACAACGGCCCCGGCGCTATCTTGCATTAACAACAGGGAATAAAAACGGCCACGCTCATGAGGGCGAGTGAGTTTGATAACCAGAGCGGTCCGTGGTGGATCAAATAAAGTGCCGCCTAATGCGGATAATATGCAGGCAAGCCATAAGATCCACGGCTCAGTGGCTAATGCGATTAAAGCAAAGCCAAGGGCACGCAACAGCATCCCGGTGACAATCATCGGTTTTGCGCCAAAGCGGTCGGCAATTGCGCCACCGAAAATGCCCAAGCCTTGTTGTACAAACTGCCGCAAACCAAGGGCAAAACCGACAACCAGCGCTGCCCAACCCAGTTGTTCAACAAAGTGTATTGATATTAAGGGAAAAACGACGAAGAAGCCCAGAACAACCAGCAAGTTATCGAATAACAAGAAGTACTTGCCCAGGCTACGTGCTTGCGAAACCAGTGACATTGCTCACCATTGGAATATGAGGGAGAGAAAATAATATAATTCTTTTATATTCTGTACTTAATTTAATCGTTAGGGTAGTGATTTATAGATAATATTTTTTTATCGTAAGCGGGTGGTTGGCAGGTGTATTTTACAGATAATAACTTAAATTTTTAATGGATAAATTAGGCATAGCGAGGGAGAAATTATGTTTGGTTATCGTTCCACTTTACCGAAGGTTCGTTTGATAACAGAACGAATGGTGGTGCGTTTGGTGTACGAGCGGGATGCTTATCGTTTAGCTGAATATTATTCAGAAAATCACGAATTTCTTAAACCTTGGGAGCCGACCCGGGATAACAGCCATTGTCAGCCTTCTGGCTGGACAAACCGATTGAATTTAATCACGGAAATGCAAAGACAGAGCGCAGCTTTTCATTTCTTGCTGCTTGATCCGAGTGAGAATGAAGTAATTGGTGTGGCGAATTTCAGTAATATTTTGCGGGGTGCTTTTCATGCCTGTTATTTGGGATATTCTCTTGGTGAAAAATGGCAGGGAAAAGGGCTGATGTATGAGGCGTTGCAACCTGCGATTCGCTATATGCAGCGTCAGCAGGGGATGCATCGGATTATGGCTAATTATATGCCTGATAATCATCGTAGTGGTAACTTGTTGGAACGATTGGGCTTTGAGCGTGAAGGATATGCAAAGAAATATCTGATGATAAATGGGATTTGGCAGGATCATGTATTAACCGCACTGACAGATGAAAAATGGAATGGAAAAAGTTGATTATCAGAGATTGTACTGCCAGATAAACCAGGAACTAACAGATGCAGAGATAAGGAGGGAAATGTAACTTGAAAGATGGTGTTTCTTCATACCTTATTTTTGACCCTTTTTTCTTAGTTAATTTTAATGCATTGTTTTTTAAAGAGATGTTATTTACCTCGTAAAAAAGGGTTTTTTTACTTTTTATCACTCTACTCTTTAAAAGTCAGCAGGTTAAGGTTAGTATCTAACAGTTCACTGCCGTACAGGCAGCTTAGAAAATCACCCCGTGGCTCATCCCCAGTAATAACAGGTTCACTGCCGTACAGGCAGCTTAGAAAATAAACAATTAAACGATTAAAAAGCGGGTTTCGTTCACTGCCGTACAGGCAGCTTAGAAAAATTGATGAACGCCAAAAAAGCAAAGCATTTAGTTCACTGCCGTACAGGCAGCTTAGAAAGCTTGATTCCAGTAGCTCTATGAGTGGAAGCGTTCACTGCCGTACAGGCAGCTTAGAAAGCACATAACGAAGAGGTCGTAAAACGCTACAAGTTCACTGCCGTACAGGCAGCTTAGAAATGTTACTTTGTCTGACCAAACGACGTCAGAATGTTCACTGCCGTACAGGCAGCTTAGAAATTTAGCTATAAATCACGTAAAATTGTCTTATCGTTCACTGCCGTACAGGCAGCTTAGAAAAATCCGAAAGATAAGCTGGGCGTGTTTGAAGTGTTCACTGCCGTACAGGCAGCTTAGAAAATAGCACCTTTTGATTTCACAGATTCTGACTGGTTCACTGCCGTACAGGCAGCTTAGAAATTCGATTTTTACCGGCCACGGCCCGTACTCCTGTTCACTGCCGTACAGGCAGCTTAGAAATGAACCAGTTAAAAAACCTGAACCCATTGTAGGTTCACTGCCGTACAGGCAGCTTAGAAATTGCCATCTCAAAGATTACCAAGAACGACCATGTTCACTGCCGTACAGGCAGCTTAGAAATGAACAGGGCTTTAATATTAAATTAATACGTCGTTCACTGCCGTACAGGCAGCTTAGAAAGCATGAAAAGCTGATGTACACTGCAATCACAAGTTCACTGCCGTACAGGCAGCTTAGAAAAATTACATTATCAATAAAAGATTGCGGCTGGTGTTCACTGCCGTACAGGCAGCTTAGAAAATGGATACGTTCTATTAGTAACACTCAACTGTGTTCACTGCCGTACAGGCAGCTTAGAAAGTCTACGGGCTTCGGTCAATGAAATAGCCTGAGTTCACTGCCGTACAGGCAGCTTAGAAACAGAAAGATCGATTTATAATACTCTTTTGACGCAAGTGATATTCTCTGACAGACTGCAATGCATAGGAGCTATCTGTATAGCGGACTTCTCAACGGAGGCAACCATGAGTCATACCCGTTACGAAACTGATGTGGTCGCTTGGGCGAATGAGCAAGCTGCATTATTGCGTGCAGGTAAATTCTCTGAGATCGATATAGCTAATATTGCCGAGGAGATTGAGGACGTGGGCAAGAGTGAAAAACGTGAACTGGCAAGTCGTATGGCGGTTTTGCTGGCCCATCTTCTGAAATGGCAATTCCAGCCTGGTCGTCGTGGTTCAAGCTGGCAACGAACTATCAGGGAACAGAGAAAAGCACTGGAATTACATATAAAAGAGGCACCTAGCCTGAAAAGTACGATTGCTGATGAAAACTGGTTTGCTAAAGTTTGGGCTGATGCCGTTTCTTCCGCTGCCGACGAAACAGGGCTGGATATGTTCCCGGATGAATGTCTCTGGAATATAAATCAAATCTTTTCCCAAGCGTTCTATCCTGATTAAATATAAGCTTTAATGAGTTGACTTATTTGACGCACTGACTTCGGTTGGTGCGTTTTTTTGAGCATGATTTTGAGATAAATACGATGAATTTATTGAAATCGCTGGCTGCGGTCAGTTCTATGACCCTGTTTTCCCGGGTTTTGGGCTTTATCCGTGATGCCATTATTGCCCGTATATTTGGGGCAGGTGTAACAACGGATGCCTTTTTTGTTGCCTTTAAATTACCTAATCTGTTGCGCCGTATTTTTGCAGAAGGCGCATTTTCTCAGGCATTTGTGCCAATTTTGGCTGAATATAAAAATCAGCAGGGAGATGAAGCGACCCGGACGTTTATTGCCTATGTTTCCGGTATGCTGACGTTAATTCTGGCGGTTGTTACGGTGCTGGGTATTTTAGCTGCACCGTGGGTGATTTATATTACTGCGCCGGGTTTTACCGATACGGCGGATAAATTTGCACTGACGACAAATCTGTTAAGAATTACGTTTCCCTATATTTTTCTGATATCACTGGCCTCGTTGGCAGGGGCGATATTAAATACTTGGAATCGGTTTTCTGTACCGGCTTTCACCCCGACGTTGCTTAATATCAGCATGATTGTATTTGCGCTGTTTGTCGCTCCGTATTGCAATCCACCAGTGATGGCATTGGGTTGGGCGGTTGTTGTCGGCGGTATTCTGCAACTTGTTTATCAGCTTCCTCACCTGAAAAAAATTGGCATGCTGGTATTACCGCGTATCGCTTTCCGTGACAGTGGTGTATGGCGGGTTATCCGGCAGATGGGGCCGGCAATCCTTGGGGTTTCAGTCAGCCAGATTTCATTAATTATTAATACGATTTTCGCCTCATTTCTGATATCCGGTTCAGTGTCTTGGATGTATTACGCTGACCGTTTGATGGAATTACCTTCCGGTGTATTGGGCGTTGCTCTTGGAACCATTCTTTTGCCTTCGCTGGCGAAAAGTTTTTCCAGTGGTAATCATGAGGAATACACTAAACTGATGGATTGGGGGCTTCGGCTCTGTTTTCTATTAGCGCTGCCTTGTGCTGTTGCGTTAGGTATTCTGGCAGAACCTTTGACGGTTTCTCTTTTCCAGTATGGTAATTTCACTGCATTTGATGCGGCAATGACTCAGAAGGCATTAATTGCTTACTGTTTCGGGCTGATGGGAATAATTATTGTTAAAGTACTGGCACCGGGTTTTTATTCCCGTGGAGATATCAAAACACCGGTGAAAATTGCGATCGCGACTTTAATTTTGACTCAGTTAATGAATCTGGCTTTTGTTGGTCAACTGAAACATGCCGGGTTGGCGCTTTCTATCGGTCTGGCTGCTTGTTTCAATGCAAGTATGCTTTACTGGCAATTACGGAAGAAAAATATTTTTAAGCCGCTGGTGGGGTGGGGTGTTTTCTTATTTAAACTGATTGTGGCAGTGGCAATAATGGTTGTCGTGTTAGCGGTTACTTTATGGTTGATGCCCGCATGGGAACAGGGAAATATGGCTATGCGTCTGTTGCGATTAATGATGGTGGTTATCGCCGGGGCAGGCAGTTATTTTGCTGCATTGATGCTGATGGGTTTCCGGTTGAAAGAGTTTATCCACCGCAGTTTATAATAAATTCAGGTATCCCGGCGGGTTATTCTCGGATCAAGCCGCGTTTGAGCTTTCGGAGACGGCTGGGATATCAATTTTCATAGCATTGATGTAAACAACTAATTGATTTGTGAGTGATTGCCCATAATAAGGTTTTTATTTGATTTTATTATGGTATTTCTTTGAATTGCATTATCGATTGTTTAATATAATTAATTCATTTTCTTCTAAATTTACTCACTATATATTTTCATTGTTGAAATATTTATCATTAAGTGATGTTTTAGATGTTATAGTCACTTGATTTAATAATGTTTGAATGAAAAGTTAATTGTGTGTGCCAGGTCGTGTTTTTTCATAAAAAGATAAGGGATCCTGTTTTAAATCACAATTATCATATGGGCTGCATTTGTTATGCTAAATAGTTGATCTGAATGTGATTTGGAACAGCTATTGGATTAAGTATTAGCAGGAAAATAATACTGGGATGAATATTTAGTCATCTCAAAAATAAATAATTGGCATCGTCCAGTGTTCAGCGGGTTATTCAGACGTCATAGATTAACCTGTTGGCGGTGATAGATTTAATTGAGTGGGGAAGAATTTATGTGGTTTGAAAAGTTAAGTCATATTCAATCAGGTAACGCTGATCATATCTTATTTTGTTTTCCTTATGCGGGGGGGTCGGCAGAGGTTTTTCGTGGCCTGAGTACTTGTCTGGCGAAAAATATTGCGGTATATGCATTACAATTGCCGGGTGGGGGCAGTCGTTTTGGTGAAACGTTAAGCCGGGATATGGAAAATATTTTGCAGGCAGTACATGGGGAAATGAGACATCTGATTAACGGTAGCCGGTTCTCTTTATTTGGGCACAGTAACGGCGGTTTGTTTGCTTATGAATTAGCTAACCGATTAAATAATGAGAATCAATCTCCGGAAAATGTATTTATTTCCGCAGAATCCCCTCCACATATTACCCATTTTAAAGAAGATCCATTTGATTTATCTGATACGCAATTGAGTGAATTATTGGCAAGATACGGTAAAACGCATGATGAGGTCATCAATAATGAAGATTTCAAAGCGATATTCTTTCCTATTATCCGTAATGATTTATCGCTTAATTACCATATGAAGCATTACTTGCGACAAAAGCAAAGTGTATTTGAACTCGTTTTGATTCATGGGCGAGAGGATCAAACGATGTCAAAAGAGGATATGCTGGCGTGGGAAAACTACACTTGTGGTGGTATTGATATTCACCTCGTCGATTCTGATCACTTCTTTATTCAGCATATACCAAAAGTGGTTGCGAATATCATTCATACCAGAATTGCATTGAGCACCAAATAAGAACGGACGATGACTAGATGGCTATATAGTCATCGTACAAACTTAACAGGCGTGATAAGGCAATGTATGCCTGTATCACGCCAACTTTTCAGAGAAAACTGCGATTGTATGGTTACATCCGCTCTACCGTCTCAATGCCCAAGGTATTCAGGCCTTGCTTTAGCGTCTTAGCGGTCAGCAAAGCCAGTTTTAGGCGGCTCTGGCGCAATTCTTCGCTTTCAGCATTCAGGATCTGACAGTGTTCATAGAAACCAGAGAACAGACCGGCTAAATCGTACAGGTAAGCACACATAACGTGTGGCGTACCTTCACGGGCGACGGTGGTGATAGTCTCTTCAAATTGTAGCAAACGGGTTGCCAGAGCTTGTTCACGATCCTCATTCAGGATAACCGGTAAAGTCAGGCTGCTTTCATCAAGATCGGCACGTTTGAAGATCGAGGCCACGCGGGTATAGGCATATTGCATATAAGGCGCGGTGTTACCTTCAAAGGCGAGCATATTATCCCAATCGAAGATGTAATCTGTCGTACGGTTCTTGGAGAGATCGGCATATTTCACTGCGCCGATACCCACAGCTTCAACCACTTTTTTCAGTTCATCTTCTGGCATATCCGGGTTTTTCTCACGGATAAGTTTATCGGCACGTTCAATGGCTTCATCCAGCAGATCGGTCAACCTGACAGTGCCACCGGCTCGGGTTTTGAACGGTTTGCCATCTTTACCCAGCATCATACCGAACATATGGTGTTCCAGTGGCATGCTTTCTGGTATATAGGCTGCTTTACGTACGATGGCCCAAGCTTGCATCAAATGCTGATGTTGACGGGTATCGATATAATAAAGAACACGATCAGCGTGCAGGGTTTCATAACGATATTTTGCACAGGCGATATCCGTTGTGGTGTAAAGATAGCCGCCATCCTTTTTCTGGATAATCACGCCCATCGGTTCACCTTCTTTGTTTTTAAACTCATCAAGGTAAACCACGGTTGCGCCATCACTTTCTACCGCCAGACCTTTCTGTTTCAGATCAGCAACAATACCGGGCAGCAGATTGTTGTACAGACTTTCCCCCATCACGGCATCTTGAGTCAAAGTGACATTCAGACGGTCATAGGTTTGCTGGTTCTGGGCCATAGTGATATCCACCAGCTTGCGCCACATAGTACGGCAATACTCATCACCGCCTTGCAGCTTCACCACATAGCCACGGGCGTGGATCGCAAACTCTTCATCTTCATCGTAGTTCTTTTTTGCTTCACGATAGAAAGCTTCCAGATCGGCCAGTGCCATATCGTCGGCATTTTCATTCTGCACTTTCTCCAGATAGGCAATCAGCATACCGAACTGGGTTCCCCAATCACCAACGTGGTTAGCGCGGATAACCTTATGGCCGAGGAATTCAAGCGTACGGACCGCAGCATCACCAATGATCGTGGAGCGCAGATGACCAACATGCATCTGTTTAGCGACATTGGGTGCTGAATAATCGACAACAATAGTTTGCGGTTCGACTGGCGTAACGCCCAATTTCTCATTTTTCAGTGCCGTTTCGATACTCGCGGCAATCCAGGTTTTATCAAGAAAAATATTGATAAAACCGGGGCCGGCGATTTCAACTTTACTGGCGATACCTTGCAGATCCAGCAGGCTAACAACGTTTTCTGCCAGTTGTCGGGGCGGCATACCCACTTTTTTAGCGGCGGCCATCACACCATTGGCCTGATAGTCACCAAATTGCGCTTTTGCGGATTGACGGACGTGAGCTTCGCTATCGGCTGGAGCACCTGCTGCAATCAGCGCCTGGCTGACTTTTTCTGAAAGAATCGCCTGAATATTCACCTGGTTACCTTAAATTACGAAATGAGAGGAAAGTTCAGTATAATACCGTAAAAACACACGAATTCGGATAAAAAGACGAGAGTTAGGATAAAATTCGGATAAAAAGACGAAAAATGTATAGCAAATACAATGATCAAGTAAAGCCCTGCTGTTGTTACTGTTTAGCGATAGGATGAGAAGACAAAAAACGTGTTTTCTTAAAAAATCGGTAATAATTTGAGTAAAAGAGCAGAAAAAATAAGAATCAGTTTGCAAGATAAAGGTCAAAGCATTGCTTGCCTGTGATGTGTTCCCCGTGTTCACGGGGATGAACCTTATAATACGGATTCGGCTGTCAAATAGGGAATATGTTCCTCGCATTAGCGGGGATAAACCGGTGATATTTGCTGTGATGATAAAAAATACGGCATGGATTATTCAACTGCATGGCTATGATTAGAATTAGTCGAATTGTTAGTAAACAATGGCAAAATGGATTTTAAATTGTCATGTTTTGAAAAGAAATGTCAGTGTGAATGAAATAATAATATGACGATGAACTACATTATAATCGTAGAGTATGAATATGTCGTGATTAATCTATTTTTTTTGCCTGGCAGGAATGTCATTCCTGATTAATGGAGTGACTGGGTATATAAATCGTAACGGACAGTGAGGTGAATATATTATCGATTAATAATCAATATGTTGCGTTTAATGTTATCATGATGATAATTTGGTGACAGATGAGTGAATTAGCGGATTTTTTGTTTATAAGATTGTTTTTTTGAACAGTTGACCGATTTAAAGATATCTGTTCTTCGCTTAATGCAAACCGGAATCCTTTTTGTATTTACAGAAAATTGTTATCAATTTTTTTTGTAAATTTTCAAAGAAGTTCTTGCACTCTGATGATGATTTGATAATTATTATCTAAGCTTTATCATATGGCCGATATGAAAGAATATCCTCAGATACCCTTTGTCGTTATCAACAGGGATTAACTGATTGGTGTTTGTTTCTTTTGTTTTCCGCCTATCCAGCTTCTTGTGTGGGGTATATTTCACGATTAGCAATGAGATATACACTTTGTTTACTTGATATGAGCATTCGTCAGTTTTTCATATTAAACGAAGGGAATAAAACCAATGGGTATATCAGATCCGCGTCTGTGTATAGATTGCAAGCGGTTTTTGAAAAACTGGGTAGAATTTCAGTTGGTGGATGAACAGGGGAAGCCGGTGGTTAACCTGCCTTATCGCCTGATCAGTTACGGAACGCCAGGTTATGTGCGCCAGGGGGTAACCGATGGCTTCGGTGTGCTTAGGGAAGAGATGCTGTTACCCCATAAAGTCACGCTGTATATTGATGCTCAAGCGCTGGCTGACGAGATGGAACAGCGCCCGTTGCGGGAAATACGCGGTGAAGCGGCGTCGGTGGTGAAGCCAAAAGCCGAAGCTGAAGGCCATCAATATCACTATGTGACCATTGGGCAGATCAGTGACGGTTTGCCGGTGATTGAAGGATGGGACTCCAAAGATATTCCACCGCCCTATCATTTCCCGAACCCGGAGCCAAATGGCTACACGGTTCATCCATTAAACCAACGGTATGTATTGGAAATCTGTCCGTTTCGGGCCTGGGTTTTGTTGCTGCACCATCAGAAAGAGTATTCCATTGTTAATGCCTATAATCAATGTTTGATGAGCGTGTTGGCCTACGCGGATGGGGATGTTGATGTAGCCGGCTCTGTTAAGCATTTTTTTAACCGGCAGATGGTGGATGTCTCGACGTTGCCTTATCAGGTGGAAAAAGCATCGGCAACACCTGTGGTTTATAATGTGCCGTTTAGTGAACGTTATACTCAGGTGGAATTTATTGATTCACGGGCAGGGGATCATAAACAGGGTGATACCAAACTGTTTTATGCTGCCAGTAAGAAAGATGTGATTGTTAGTTGGCGGGGCACGGCTACTCTGGAAAATTACCTGACTGATGCCACCTTCCAGCCATTGGCTTTAAGCTGCGATGATGACAAAGCATTATGCAGTGGGTTTATTCATAGTGGTAAAGTGCACAAAGGATTCTGGGAAGCGTTTAGTTTGGTTGGAGAGTTAATAGTCCCTAGTGATGACACTAAAGCTAAGACAATATTCCAAGATATCGTCAGTTTGGTTACAAACAAGCGATTATTTATTTGTGGCCATAGTTTGGGAGGAGCGTTGGCATTATTGCACAGCGCACAACTGAAAGAACATAATCCTTGCCTCTACAGTTATGGGATGCCAAGAACATTGACCCGCAGTGCGGTAGAGGAATTGTCTGCCATTATCCACTATCGTCATGTTAATGAAGATGATGTAATTCCTGCTGTGCCCTTTGAGCAGGATATGGATAATGGTTTTTTCAATTACTGGACGTTGGCGGGGTATGACTGGGAAATCGTGAAATTATTGTCACCGTCACCGATTGTTAAAGCCATTAAACAAGCGACAGCCAGTCAAGAAATCTATTTGCATCATGGTAAGGTTGTTCATTTTTTCCAGGCCAACAGTTGCCCTGAATGGCTGATTTCCGCCAGGAATGTCCCCCTTATAACGGGTGTGACTGAAGAAGTATTGAATAACACCACCAAGCTCTATTTAATTCCTGAATTAAACCCGGAAACAGAAAAGGATTTTTCTCTGGCCGGTGAGCAGCAAAATGCGTTGTTTAATCAGCTCAGCCAACAAGAAAAAGATAAACTGTTTGTTGAAAACAGAGGCGCTGATTTAAAAGGGGGATTTGGCTTTTCTAATCATAGTTCGTATAAATATGCGGGTTATATTGATAAGCGCCTCAGAGAGTTATGCGAACCGGATAAGATTACGGTCTATCAGGACAGTCAGCGTCAATTTAAGGCGAAAATGGATCATGATAAGATGCTTATCCCTGACAACATTTACTATCGTAATCTCTATTTTCTGGATATGGACAAACAGTTAATAAAATCACTGACCGTCAGCCAGCAGGAAGAGCAAGGCACACTGGCCTTACAACATTATTGCGATAAGAAGGAACTATCAGTATGAAAATAGTAAAAATCACGCTGTTATTGTTATTTTTATATTTTATTTACTGGGCGTCAGGCGATACCTTTTTTAACTGGCTTTTTCCCTTTTCATCCGCCGGAAAGGGGCCGTTAATTACCGTGGAGGGCGTCGCGCCGAAATATACCAAACCCTATGTATATGCGCAGTATATCTCAAAAGATTGTCTTAGATATCAGTTTGATGCTGGTATGTCACCTTATAAGGTGCCAACTTATAACGGATTGCGCTTGGATGTGAAGGCAGACCCACAAACCGGTTATTTTCAGGCGAAATTACCTTTTAGTGGCGGGGGCTGGTGTAAATGGAAAATCAATCAAGCTTCTGTGGCAGTGGGGTATGCCGATGTCCACCATCTGGTGAAAGATGCGGTACCCTATGGAGGAACGGGTTTCACTGCATTTATCAACGATGCTGTCCAGACGAATATTAGTGAAACCGCGGCATTAAATACGATTGATTTTAGCCCCATCATTTACCCTGTTTTAGAGATGGTTGAAAGATTGCCTAAAAGAGTATCCTTACAGGGTGAAGTATCAAATACGCATTCCTTTCGGCTGAAATTAACTCCAGGAGCCGAGTGGAAAATTACCTTTAAGCCCAAACTGGATGAAACCAAAATGGCGAAGGTGACTGTGACTAACGGAAGTGAGTGGGTTGAATATCCTGGCGGAAAGATTGATAACGATACTCGAATAGTCGATTTTCGGTATATGTATATGAAGTAACGCTATCAGGAGAGTCTGGAAAATAAAGCCATGTTTCTAAAGTCATATCACCAGTTTGCTTAAATGCCAACATGAGAACACTGTATTCTAAAGGAGTCCGTTAGTATGAAAATATTGAAAATAACGTTGCTCTTATTATTTCTCTATTTTATTTACTGGGCGTTAGGCGATACCTTTTTTAACTGGCTTTTTCCCTTTTCATCTGCCGGAAAGGGGCCATCAATTACCGTGGAGGGCATCGCGCCGAAATACACAAAACCGTATGTATCAGCAGAGTATATCTCAAAAGATTGCTTTGAATATCAGTTGCATGCAGATATGTCTCCTTATAAGGTACCGACCTATAACGGATTGCGCCTGGATGTAAAGACCGATCCAAAAACCGGTCATTTTCAGGCGAAATTACCTTTCAGTGGTGGAGGGTGGTGTAAATGGAAAATTAATCGGGCTTTTGTGACGGTAGGTTATACTGATATTAGCCATCTGGTGAAAAATGCAGTTCAGGAGGAAGGCGCGGAGGGAACAGGTTTAATCGCATTTATCAATGATGCAGTCCAGACGAATATTAGTGAAATAGCGGCATTGAATACTATTGATTTCAACCCGGTTATTTACCCTGTTCTGAAAGTAGTTGAAGGGCGTCCGAAAAGAATATTCTTACAGGGTAAGGTCGGTATGTATCCCTTTCGATTCAAGTTAACGCCAGGCGCTGCATGGAAAATTATCTATAAGCCTAAACTGGATGAAACTAAAATGCCGAAGATTACCGTGACTAACGGGAAGGGAGAATGGGTTGAATATCCCGATGGACACATTGAAACTGATACTCAAATGGTAGATACCCGTTACATAAAGTAGTGTCACTGGAATAGCAACCTGTTTATGTTTATTCACATAAAATAGAATGAATGAGGCATAACCGATGTCACCCGCTTGGTAAAAGATGCTGTTCAGGATGAAGGCGCTGAAGGGACCGGTTTAACGGCATTTATTAACGATGCGGCCCGGACATATCTTGACGAAACTGCAACATTGAATGTTATAGATTACCACCCGGTTATTTACCCTGTTTTGGAAATGGTTAACAAATTTCCCAAAAGACTCTACTTGCTAGGTGAGAAACCAATGCGTCCATTCAGGTTGATGTTAACTCCAGGAGCGGAATGGAAAATTATCTATAAGCCTAAGCTGGATGAAACCAAAATGCCGAAAGTGATTATCCCGCCGGGTAAAGCACCTGCGAGGGTTGAATACCCGGATGGAAGCATTGATTGGAATAATGATCGAATAGAATACTGGAAAATAAAGTAACGTCACTAAGGCCATATTATTCATTTACCTAAACACCAACACCAGAAATAAGGAGTCCCTATGAACGATGGATTACATTTTCTCTGTCAGATTACCGACTTGCCGGAGAAAACATGACGGCCAATTCACCGTTGGTTTACAATCCTCAGGCACAAGTAGCCACTGAAATGAATGTGGTATCACGGAGCACCTGAAATTCATAAAAGCATCGGAATCATGCTGGTAATATTGAGTTAAATCAGCCTATTATGTAAAGGCTTTAATCTCTCTGTCCGCACTTTTAAATGGTCATGGCAGGTTAGCATTTTTTCCGTTTCCTGCATTTGATTTTTCAGGTTTAAAACCAGAGAGGGTAAAAGAGATACCAATGGTATTAAAATTAAAACCCGTTTTTTCTGATGTTTTCTCTTCCAATATCAGTATAATATCGAATCTTTTTCCCGCTTTAAAAAATCCTTAATCACTGCATTTTATCTTTTATGATTAACGTTTTCACTCTTGGTAGAAAACCGGTTAACAACGGAATATGTTCCTCGTATTAGCGGGGATAAACCGATGATACTTGATATGATTAGAGTTAGTCGAATCGTTAATAAATAATGGTAAAATGGATTTTAAATTGTCATGTTTTGAAAAGAAATGTCAGTGTGAATGCAATAATAATATGATAATAATTTGGTGACAGATGGGTGAATTCGCGGATTTTTTGTTTATAAGATTGTTTTTTTGGACAGTTGGCCGATTTAAAGATATCTGTTCTTCGCTTAATGCAAACCGGAATCCTTTTTGTATTTACAGAAAATTGTTATCAATTTTTTTTTGTAAATTTTCAAAGAAGTTCTTGCACTCTGATGATGATTTGATAATTATTATCTAAGCTTTATCATATGGCCGATATGAAAGAATATCCTCAGATACCCTTTGTCGTTATCAACAGGGATTAACTGATTGGTGTTTGTTTCTTTTGTTTTCCGCCTATCCAGCTTCTTGTGTGGGGTATATTTCACGATTAGCAATGAGATATACACTTTGTTTACTTGATATGAGCATTCGTCAGTTATTCATATTAAACGAAGGAAATAAAACCAATGGGTATATCAGATCCGCGTCTGTGTATAGATTGTAAGCGGTTTTTGAAAAACTGGGTAGAATTTCAGTTGGTGGATGAACAGGGGAAGCCGGTGGTTAACCTGCCTTATCGCCTGATCAGTTACGGAACGCCAGGTTATGTGCGCCAGGGGGTAACCGATGGCTTCGGTGTGCTTAGGGAAGAGATGCTGTTACCCCATAAAGTCACGCTGTATATTGATGCTCAAGCGCTGGCTGACGAGATGGAACAGCGCCCGTTGCGGGAAATACGCGGTGAAGAGGCGTCGGTGGTGAAGCCAAAAGCCGAAGCCGAAGGCCATCAATATCACTATGTGACCATTGGGCAAATCAGTGACGGTTTGCCGGTGCTTGAAGGGTGGGACCCCAAAGATATCCCACCCCCCTATCATTTTCCTGATCCGGAACCAAAAGGCTATCAGGTCCATCCATTAAATCAGCGGTATGTATTGGAAGTGTGTCCGTTTCGGGCCTGGGTTTTGTTGCTGCACCATCAGAAAGAGTATTCTATTGTTAATGCCTATAATCAATGTTTGATGAGCGTGTTGGCCTACGCGGATGGGGATGTTAATGCAGTTGGTTCTGTTAAGCATTTTTTTAACCGGCAGATGGTGGATGTCTCGACGTTGCCTTATCAGGTGGAAAAAGCGTCGGCAACACCTGTGGTTTATAATGTGCCGTTTAGTGAACGTTATACTCAGGTGGAATTTATTGATTCACGGGCAGGGGATCATAAACAGGGTGATACCAAACTGTTTTATGCTGCCAGTAAGAAAGATGTGGTTATTAGTTGGCGGGGAACGGCTACTCTGAAGAATTACCTGACTGATGCCACCTTCCAGCCGCTGGCCTTAAGCTGCGATGATGACAAAGCATTATGCAGTGAGTTTATTCATCATGGCAAAGTGCATGAAGGGTTCTGGGAAGCATTTAATCTGGGTGGGAAGTTAAGCGTTCCCAGTGATAAAAGTAAACTAGTATTCAACGATATTATTACGCTGGCTCAGGGACGAAGATTGTTTGTCTGTGGTCATAGTCTGGGTGGTGCACTGGCATTACTGCACAGCGCACAACTGAAAGAACATAATCCTTGCCTCTACAGTTATGGGATGCCAAGAACATTGACCCGCAGTGCGGTAGAGGAATTGTCTGCCATTATCCACTATCGTCATGTTAATGAAGATGATGTAATTCCTGCTGTGCCCTTTGAGCAGGATATGGATAATGGTTTTTTCGATTACTGGACGTTGGCGGGGTATGACTGGGAAATCGTGAAATTATTATCACCGTCACCGATTGTTAAAGCCATTAAACAAGCGACAGCCAGTCAAGAAATCTATTTGCATCATGGTAAGGTTGTTCATTTTTTTCAGGCCAACAGTTGCCCTGAATGGCTGATTTCCGCCAGGAATGTCCCCCTTATAACGGGTGTGACTGAAGAAGTATTGAATAACACCACCAAGCTCTATTTAATTCCTGAATTAAACCCGGAAACAGAAAAGGATTTTTCTCTGGCCGGTGAGCAGCAAAATGCGTTGTTTAATCAGCTCAGCCAACAAGAAAAAGATAAACTGTTTGTTGAAAACAGAGGCGCTGATTTAAAAGGGGGATTTGGCTTTTCTAATCATAGTTCGTATAAATATGCGGGTTATATTGATAAGCGCCTCAGAGAGTTATGCGAACCGGATAAGATTACGGTCTATCAGGACAGTCAGCGTCAATTTAAGGCGACAATGGATAATGATAAGATGCTTATCCTTGACAACATTTACTATCGTAATCTCTATTTTCTGGATATGGACAAACAGTTAATAAAATCACTGACCGTCAGCCAACAGGAAGAACAAGGCACACTGGCCTTACAACATTACTGCGATAAGAAGGAACTGTCAGTATGAAAATATTAAAAATAACGTTGCTCTTATTATTTCTCTATTTTATTTATTGGGCGTTGGGCGATACCTTTTTTAACTGGCTTTTTCCTTTTTCATCTGTCGGAAAGGGGCCATTAATTACCGTGGAAGGCGTAGCGCCGAAATATACCAAACCGTATGTGTCCGCGCAGTATATATCAAAAGATTGTCTTAGATATCAGTTTCATTCTGATATGTCACCTTATAAGGTACCGACTTACCATGTTTTAAGTCTGGATGTAAAAGCTGATCCACAAACCGGTTATTTTCAGGTAAAGTTACCCTTTAATGGTGGGGGCTGGTGCAAATGGAAAATCAATCAAGCCTTTGTGACAGTCGGTTATACCGATGTCACCCGCTTGGTAAAAGATGCTGTTCAGGATGAAGGTGCTGAAGGGACCGGTTTAACGGCATTTATTAACGATGCGGCCCAGACATATCTTGACGAAACTGCAACAATAAATACTATAGATTACCACCCGGTTATTTACCCTGTGTTGGAAATGGTTAACAAATTTCCAAAAAGACTCTACTTGCTAGGTGAGAAACCAATGCGTCCATTTAGATTGATGTTAACTCCAGGAGCGGAATGGAAAATTATCTATAAGCCTAAGCTGGATGAAACCAAAATGCCGAAAGTGATTATCCCGCCGGGTAAAGCACCTGCGAGGGTTGAATATCCGGATGGAAGCATTGATTGGAATAATGATCGAATAGAATACTGGAAAATAAAGTAACGTCACTAAGGCCGTATCACCAGTTTACCTAAATACCAACATGAGAATACGTTTACCAAAAGGAATCGTTAGTGATGAAAATATTAAAAACAACGCTGTCCTTATTATTTCTCTGTTTTATTTACTGGGCGTTTAGCGATACCTTTTTTAACTGGCTTTTTCCCTTTTCATCTGCCGGAAAGGGGCCATCAATTACCGTGGAGGGCGTCGCGCCGAAATACACCAAACCGTATATATCTGCTTTGTATATATCAAAAGACTGCCTTGAATATCAGTTGGATGCAGGTATGTCACCTTTTCCAGTGCCAACTTATAACGGATTGCACCTGGATGTAAAGGCAGACCCACAAACCGGTTATTTTCAGGCAAAGTTACCCTTTAATGGCGGGGGCTGGTGTAAATGGAAAATCAATCAAGCCTCTGTGACAGTCGGTTATACCGATGTCACCCGCTTGGTAAAAGATGCTGTTCAGGATGAAGGTGCTGAAGGGACCGGTTTAACGGCATTTATTAACGATGCGGCCCAGACATATCTTGACGAAACTGCAACAATAAATACTATAGATTACCACCCGGTTATTTACCCTGTGTTGGAAATGGTTAACAAATTTCCAAAAAGACTCTACTTGCTAGGTGAGAAACCAATGCGTCCATTTAGATTGATGTTAACTCCAGGAGCGGAATGGAAAATTATCTATAAGCCTAAGCTGGATGAAACCAAAATGCCGAAAGTGATTATCCCGCCGGGTAAAGCACCTGCGAGGGTTGAATATCCGGATGGAAGCATTGATTGGAATAATGATCGAATAGATTACTGGAAAATAAAGTAACGTCACTAAGGCCATATTATTCATTTACCTAACCACTAACATCAGAAATAAGGAGTCCCTATGAACGATGGATTACATTTTCTCTGTCAGGTTACCGATTTGCCGGAAAAAACTTTTGCGGTAGCGGAGTTCTCTTTACAGGAGGAATTATCTGAACTGTTTACCCTCTCTTTAACTCTGGTCAGTAAACGGGCCGATATTGATCTGGAGTCGCTGCTATTACAATCGGTAAAATTCCAGGTGGTTTTCAACGACGTTGAACAACGTCAGGTCAGCGGCATTATCGCACAGGCTGTATTGGGTGATACCCATACTCACCGCACGATTTATTATCTCACCGTCCGGCCTGCGCTCTGGCGGATGAACCTGAATCAGGACAGCCGGATTTATCATCGGCAAAGCGTACCGGAAATTCTTAAAAGCTTGCTGAAAAAACACCATATTCTGGCCGATTCCCAGTTGGATGAGTTTCATTACACGCGCGAGTATGTGACGCAAAAGCGTGAGTCCGATTATGACTTTTTTGCCCGGTTAGTCGCCGAGGAAGGGCTGAATTTCTGGTTTGAAGACGACAAACTGTTTTTCAGTGACAGCCATTTAGGCATGACGGCCAATTTACCGCTGGTTTACAATCCGCAGGTACAAGTCGCCACTGAAATGAATGTGGTTAATCAGGTGCGTCTGGGTGTCTCCATGACCCCGCAACGGGTGATCTATAAGGACCGAAATCCGCAAAACCCCTCTTATTTCCTGACACACCGGGCCAATGTCGATCCGCGTGTTGAGGGGCAAGAAACCCTGTTTTCAATCTTTGAAAGCTACGGCCGTTTTCAGAAAGACGCGGAGGCGAAACCGTTTGTCCAGCGCCGTCAGCAGGCCGTTCAGAATAAACGTCAGGCGGGCAGTGGGCAAAGCAACTGTTTTAAGCTGATGCCCGGTAAAATCTTTGACCTCAACGAGCATCCGATTGATGCCATGAACACCCGCTGGCAAATCGTGACCATTCATCATTACGGCAAATGTCCGCAGGCCCTGCAAGAAACCAGTGGCGGATCAGGAACTTATCTGCATAACGAATTCAGTTTTATTTCCGGCTATAAGGACTGGCGAGCGCTCTATCGTTATAAGCCATTGGCGGATGGTGATGAAGTCGCTACTGTGGTGGGCCCGAAAGGGGAAGAGATTTATGTCAACAAAGACGGTTGTATTCGCGTCCATTTTCACTGGGATCGCTATGATAAGGCCGATGAAAACGCGTCTTGTTGGGTACGGTTTGCGCAAGGCTGGAATGGCAGCGGTTACGGTTTTATGGCGGTTCCCCGTATCGGTCAGGAGGTGATTGTCTCCTATCTGAACGGCGATATTGATCGGCCGATTGTCACCGGCTGCACTTACAACGGCTTAAATCGGCCACCACTGGATTTACCCGCCGAAAAAACCCGCACCACGTTTAAAACCCGGACCCACAAAGGTGACGGTTTTAATGAATTGCGGTTTGAAGATGCCAAAGATCAGGAAGAGATTTACCTGCACGGGCAGAAAGATCTGACCGCCCATATTCAGCATGATGCTTACTGGCATATTAAACACGACCATAAACAGCGGATCGATAATAACCGGTACAGTGAAATCAGTGCCGATGACCACCGGAAAATCGCCGGCTCCGGTAAATACAGTACCGATGGGGATGTATCGCACCGTATCACCAGCAGTCAGTATTTACAGACCGGGGAGGCACTGGTCACTGAAAGCGGTCAGGAAACGCACCTGAAAAGTGGCGGTAAAATCGTGCTGGAAGCGGCGTCAGAAATCACCTTGAAAATCGGCGGCCATTTTATCCGGTTAACTCCCGGCGGTATTCTGACTTCCCCAAATTTATTAGTCGGACAAGGCGCTGCCGGTACCGGACGTGGCTTGTCCCTGCAACTGCCAGAGGGCGTTGCGCCTCTGCCGGGTGTTAAATTCCCCGCCAAACCGATTTGTGCTGTGCAGGCACAACGGGAAGCTAACTTGATTATTGATAACCAGGAGGATGCATGAGCATTTCTATCAATTGGCAACAGTGGTTGAGTGCCCCCAATAAACCCCCCATTTTCTTTATGCTCAATTCACTGGCAAAGCCGAACCCTGTCACTCTCTTTTACAAAAACGACTGGGTGGAGCAGGCTTTTCCATTGTATAGCGGTACACCGATGGATCACCTGCTGGCGCAAAGCCCCTGGCTGGTTCAGCCTAAGTCAGGTTGCCTGGCAATAATAAGTCATTTACTTGATAGCCATACCCTGAGCGATAACAGTTGGGGCTGGGCTTATCGCAGTGAGGACTCATGGACTCAACAGCTTAATCACTGGCGTTCACGCCAGCAGGTGATATTACAGGAGAAACAGGTGCTTTTGCGCAGTATGGATACGCGTATTCTCAGTCAGTTATTACCGGCAATGATCATCAGCGATTGGTCGGGATTCCTGACGCCGGTGAGTGAATTAATGATCGACGCACCTGAGCCACAGATTTATTCTCGCCCTGAGAATTGTGGTCAAAATGGGAATGAACAGCCCTTTGTCCTGGGTCATCATTTACTTGAGGCTTGGTTCCATTCTGATTACGCCCTGCAAGGACAGGTATTCGTGCTCATTAGCGATTTATGGGAAAATCACGGTAAGCAGGTTAAGAAACTGGATGAACCCGCAGGACAATTAGAGGAACGGCTCACTTATTGGTTGAAAGCGCGTTTGGAAAATGGCGAGAGCGTGAGTAACCTGACGGGTGCAGATTACTTACAGACACTCGTGAGCAATAACGATCATTGGATAGCGTATGATGATGGTTAACATCTTGCGAGTTGAGCGTGTCATTGTTGTGGTTTTAAACAACAAGAAATGCGTTAAGTCTTCGTTACTTGGCAATACGAATAATTTCTTGTTGTGAAATATTAAATTGAAAATGATATTTTGTCTTTACCATAGCTACGTGTTTTTTAGGTAATGCTATTTCTTATAAACAGAAAATAAGATAATTGATTTCTTCATCAGTTAAAACCCAAAAAACAATATAATAAAAAAATATATATTATATGTTTTTTGGCATTGTTCTTAATGTGATTCATTTTTATTTCATTGTTATTTAATGTTTTTTTATTTCAAGTGAATCTCGTTGATTAAAATTGAAAATCTTTTGCAAATTATTTGTTGAAATTTTTAATAAAAAAGAAATTAATATCGTTTATGATTTAATAAATCCAAAAAAGTAGCTCACCAGCATTGACCTAAAAAGGAACTTACTATGCTTTGGAAGAATACTTCTAACCAATTTGGTCATTTATCTGTCTTTTTACACTGGCTGGTTGCACTGACTGTGTATGGCATGTTTGCACTGGGATTGTGGATGGTGACATTGGGGTATTACGATACGTGGTATCACGGAGCACCTGAAATCCATAAAAGCATCGGAATCATGCTGCTAATAGCGATGGTGGGGCGTGTTATCTGGCGTTTTATTTCACCACCCCCAAAGCCCTTAGCCAGTTATAACCGCCTGACCAGAATCAGCTCTGTTTTAGTACATATTCTGTTGTATATTTTACTGTTTAGCATTCTGATTAGTGGTTATTTAATTTCGACGGCTGATGGTCAACCGATTTCTGTCTTTGACTGGTTTACTGTGCCAGCCACATTAACCGGTCAGGGGAAACAGGCAGATACTGCTGGAATGATTCATCTTTACCTTGCCTGGACTGTGGTGATTTTATCGTTATTACATGCTGTTGCTGCGTTAAAACACCATTTTATTGACCGTGATGCAACCCTGAAGCGTATGCTGGGTTTCCGTCCTGAATAATACAAAACGATTATGGAGAATAATATGTTGAAGAAGACGTTACTTGGCCTGACTGCGGGTGCATTGTTACTGAATGCAAGTTCTGCATTAGCAGCCAATTATAAAATTGATATACCGGGTCAGCACGCCTTTATTGAATTCCGCATTCAGCATTTGGGTTATAGCTGGTTATATGGATCATTTAAAGATTTTGATGGTTCTTTCACATTTGATGAGAAAAACCCGGCGGCGGATAAAGTTGATGTGACGATTAAAATAGCCAGTTTGGATACTAACCACGCCGAGCGTGATAAGCACCTGCGCAGTAAAGATTACTTTAATACAGAGAAATACCCTGAGGCAAAATTCGCTTCAACCGACGTGAAAAAAGATGGGAATAAATATGCTATTACCGGTGATCTGACTTTAAACGGTGTGACAAAGCCAGTGGTATTGAATGCAGTACTGATGGGGGAAGGTAAAGATCCATGGGGTGGTTACCGCGCAGGTTTTGAAGCTTACGGTAAAATCAACCTGAAAGACTTTAATTTCAAAGCAGATTTAGGCCCTAAATCACAGGAAGCGGATTTACTGATTTCTGTCGAAGGTGTTCGGGAAAAATAATCCCCTCGACTACTTAACATAAACTGAATAAAGAAAAACCTGGCTAATGCCAGGTTTCAGGGCTGAACAACCCAATATCCTTTTTTATTGCATTATTTTTATGGCTTGCTTCGTAAAATAACAGTGAGAAAGCACCTGAATGTCAGTATAACATCGAATTTTTTTCCGCTTAAAAAAAACCTTAATCACTGTATTTTATCTTTGAGGATTAAAGTTTTTACTCCTGCCAAGAAACCGGTCAACGGTGGAGCGATAACTCAACACCTATTGAGGTTGTAACACTTTCTGACCCATTTATACCCGGCATCTTTCAAGTTGCCTCTTTGTTGGCTGCACTCGCTCACCCCGGCCACATCGTTATCTATGCTCTCGGGGATTCGCTCCCTTGCCGCCGCGATGCATCTTGAAATCCATAGGGTATATTTTTCGTAAATTAAAAAAATGAAAATTTTTCTTGCTATTTGGTTATTGTTTAATAATTATTGATCAAGTTCTGTCATATGAGCAGGTATAAGGAAAGTTTTGAATTTTATACCCCTTATTCAAAGGGGTTCATCGATGGAGATACATTTTTATCTTCCTGAATGTAATGAATAGAAGAATGCCACTTTCCCTGCAAGAACGGAATTATATGCGAGCGATAGATGATATGTTCTCCGAATTAACGGAGATGAACCATAAACGAAGTGATAATTAAATTAACTTCAAATACTGTTCCTCGTGTCCACGGGGATGAGAATGCATTGGCATCTTTTTTTGTTTTATTTATGCCTTTCTTAAAAGCCGGCATTGCTTTCGACGTAAATTGCATTCTGCATGGCAACTGGTGGTAAGTGTATTTTTTATTACAAATTTATATTTTTGTAAATTTATAAAAAACTCTTGCTATTTGATGACAGTTTAATAATTATTACTTTAAGTTCCATTATATGAACAGTATGAAGGGAATATCATATCCTGTTCCCCTTATTCACGGGGATTAATCGACTGGGGTTCATTGCTGTCTTCCTGTCGTTCAATTTGTTATTACTCACTGCATTGAGCTGTGCTTTTTGTCTGTGGTAATAGGATTTTTGCTACCTTATTTTTAGGGTGGTGAGGTCAATTATTTCAATTCCTGACGTTTCGCCAATCAGGGGGAGATGTATCATTCAGCCTGGTGGTGACACGCCTGATGACGGTTTTTATTAGCATGGGCGCTTTTTTGATGATGAAGGTGATGGATGGTCAGACAGGAGAAGTCTTGTGGAATTTTCCCCGGCTGATATTCGGGCTGCGTGCCTATATATAATGTGAAAAGAAGGAAGTTAAACCAATGGGTATATCAGATCCGCGTCTGTGTATAGATTGTAAGCGGTTTTTGAAAAACTGGGTAGAATTTCAGTTGGTGGATGAACAGGGGAAGCCGGTGGTTAACCTGCCTTATCGCCTGATCAGTTACGGAACGCCAGGTTATGTGCGCCAGGGGGTAACCGATGGCTTCGGTGTGCTTAGGGAAGAGATGCTGTTACCCCATAAAGTCACGCTGTATATTGATGCTCAAGCGCTGGCTGACGAGATGGAACAGCGCCCGTTGCGGGAAATACGTGGTGAAGCGGCGTCGGTGGTGAAGCCAAAAGCCGAAGCTGAAGGCCATCAATATCACTATGTGACCATTGGGCAGATCAGTGATAGGTTGCCGGTGATTAAGGATTGGAGAGACCCTAAAGATATTCCACCGCCCTATCATTTCCCGAACCCGGAGCCAAATGGCTACACGGTTCATCCATTAAATCAACGGTATGTATTGGAAATCTGTCCGTTTCGGGCCTGGGTCTTGCAGCTACATCATCAAAAGGAGTATTCCCTTGTTAATGCGTATAACCAGTGTTTGATGAGTGTATTGGCTTATGCCGGTGGGGATGTTGATACTGAAGGCTCTGTGACTCACTTTTTTAATCGGCAGATGGTAGATGTTTCCAAGCGTCCTTATAAGGTGGAAAATGAAGCAGGTGTCTCCGTCACCGATTGTTAAAGCCATTAAACAAGCGACTGCCAGCCAAGAAATCTATTTGCATCATGGTAAATGGTTCATTTCTTTCAAGCCAACAGTTGCCCGGAATGGCTGATTTCCACCAGGAATCTCTCCCCTATAACAGGTGTAGCTAAAGAAATCTTGAATAACACCACAAAGCTCTATTTAATTCCTGACTTAAACCCGGCAACAGAAAAGGATTTTTCTCTGGCCGGTGAGCAGCAAAATGCGTTGTTTAATCAGTTAAGTCAACAAGAAAAAGACCAACTGTTTGTTGCAAACAGAAGTGCGGATTTAAAAGGAGGATTAGGCTTTCTTCATATACAGGCTCTTAAGCAGTAACTGTATATTTTAGATAGAAAAAAGGCTTCATTTATGATCTGATAATCGTCGCCAAACTAATACCAAAACCACGGATGAAGCCTGTGACGATTATCGCTATAAAACACCAATTAATGCAATTCTTCAGTGACGTTTCTTTGCAAAAAATGGCGCTTCGCTGCGGGTTTATTCAGCGCGTGAGAAATATCGAGCCTCATACGCTTATTCTCAGTCTTATCACAGCGCTCAGTTCGGGGAAAGTGACGTCTATAGCTCAGCTACACCAAAAATTTAATGGCCTGTGCCCCGATGAAAAACAACACGTTAGCTACCGTCCTTTTTATAATCAGCTACGGAAAGCGGCTTTTGTTGAATTTGTCAAAATATTGGTCAGGTTTGCCATGGCACAATGGGCTGAAAAGCACCTCGTCCTGCCCAAAAAACTCGCCAAATTTCAAAATGTTATTTTACAGGATGGCAGTTCATTTAAAGTCCATTCGGCACTGGCTGATGTTTTTCCTTGTCGATTTCAGGCAACCGCAGCGGCAGTGGAATGTCACATGACCTTGTCATTATTAACCCAGTCTCCCGTGAAAATGGCTGTTACTGCAGATACCGCCTCTGAGCGGACTCACCTGCCTATTCCGGCAACATTGCATGACCAATTATTATTAGCGGATGCCGGTTATGTCGATTTTGAGTATTTTGAACAACTCTCACGCTCAGGCGGTTCGTTTATTGTGCGGGGCGGTAAATCGCTTAATCCCCAAATAATCAGGGCACGCAATGGTCAGGGAAAAATCTTATCGAAGCTGTCCGATAAGCCCCTGAAATCCGTGACACGCAGAACGAATCGTTCTGAGGTGTTGGAGCTGATTTGTCGGCGTAATGGCTATGAGTTTCGCCTGATCCGCCGTTGGTTTGCTGAAGAAAAACGTTTCTGTCTCTGGCTGACTAACTTATCAGTCGAGGAATTTACAGCCAATGACATCATGGATATTTATCGTTGCCGCTGGCAAATAGAACTGTTGTTTAAAGAACTCAAATCACACACGAACTGGCACCGGTTTACGACACGAAAAGAAACGTTGGTCACGGGGCTTATCTGGCTGAGCTTATTAGCGTTGTTGCTCAGACGCTCGCTGGCAAGGCGATTATTCCCAGCGGTTTCACTGCTTAAAGCGGCCCAAAATACGGAGATCTGGTTAAAACCCATAATAGAAAATCTCCTCCAAAGGGCATGGTCGGAAACGTGTTTTTGGCTGGAAAAAGCCAAAGCCTATTTATCCCAGAATGCATTCAAAACACCGCAAAGAAAGTCGTCTAAAAACAAAACATTGGATGCGTGTTTTGAACGACTTAATTCTTAAGATCCTGTATATGAGGCTTTCTTAATCATAGTTCGTATAAATATGCCGGTTATATTGATAAGCGGCTCAGAGAGTTATGCGAACCGGATAAGATTACGGTCTATCAGGACAGTCAGCGTCAATTTAAGGCAAAAATGGATCATGATAAGATGCTTATTCCTGATAATATTTACTACCGCAACCTCTATTTTCTGGATATGGACAAACAGTTAATAACATCACTGACCGTGAGCCAGCAGGAAGAGAAAGGAACACTGGCCTTACAACATTACTGCGATGGAAAGGAACTGTCAGTATGAAAATAGTAAAAATCACACTGTTATTGTTATTTTCATATTTTATTTACTGGGCATTAGGCGATACCTTTTTTAACTGGCTTTTTCCCTTTTCATCTGCCGGAAAGGGGCCGTGGATAATAGTGGACGGTGTCGCACCGAAATACACAAAACCGTATGTATCGGCAGAATATATTTCAAAAGATTGTCTTGAATATGAGCTTGATGCGGGTATGTCGCCTCATAAAGTGCCGACCTATAATAAGCTCCGACTGGATATAAAAGCCGATCCACAAACGGGTTATTTTCAGGCGAAATTACCTTCCTCTGGTGGAGGATGGTGCAAATGGAAAATCAATCGGGCCTTTGTATTAGTAAGTTATACCGATGTCAGCCATTTGATGAAAAATGCCGTACCGTATGTGGGGACAGGTTTAACCGCATTTATCAATGATGCAGCACGAGCAAATTATTCTGAAGCCTCTGAGACTCGTGCATTGAATACGATAGATTTCAGCCCAGCTATTTACCCTGTTTTGAAAGTGGTTGAGGGGCTCCCAAACAGAATTTTCTTACAGGGTGTAGTCGATTCATACCCTTTTAGGCTGAAATTAACTCCAGGAGCGGAATGGAAAATCACCTTTAAGCCTAAACTGGATGAAACCAAAATGCCGAAGATCATGGTGACTGACGGGAAAGGTGAATGGGTTGAATACCCCGATGGACACATTGAAACTGATACTCAAATGGTAGATACCCGTTACATAAAGTAGTGTCACTGGAATAGCCACCTGTTTATGTTTATTCACATAAAATAGAATGAATGAGGCATGTTGGTTTTAACTCCCTATACAGATAATGTTGTCGGGATCGAAGGAAACTGACCATGATAAATATGAAATGCGATGGAAAGGAACTCTCAGTATGAAAATATTAAAGGTCTCGTTGTTATTGTTATTGCTGTCTTTTATTTACTGGGCATTAGGCGATACCTTTTTTAACTGGCTTTTTCCCTTTTCATCTGCCGGAAAGGGGCCGTGGATAATAGTGGACGGTGTCGCACCGAAATACACAAAACCGTATGTATCGGCAGAGTATATTTCAAAAGACTATCTTGAATATGAGCTTGATGCAGATAAATAAGATTCCAAAATAGCGCTATACCTTATGCCTCTCATAATTCTATGTTCATTAGCCTCCTGCTAAGCTTTCATTCTTTCATTGAGTTCGGCAAACAGATCACGGTTCATTTATGTCCCCCTTTTTTCTCATTTCCAGCATGTGACGTAAAGATTCGCGTTGCTCTTTAGTTAAATCTGACATTTCATCTTTATCGTAGATAGTGAAAAGTATAAATTGCAATTCAGATACCCACCAATAGTAAATTACCTGAATACCACTCCGTTTTCCCTTTTTCCTTCGGGAATCAGCAAAACGCACTTTACGTAACCCCCATCTGTATGTTGGATAACGTTCCCTGCTACGGGATCTTTTAGCTGCATATTTTGGAAAGCTCGAAACTCCTCATCGGTCAGGTAGTTCTGGCGATAACGTTCAAAGGGGATAGTTAAACAGAACGTTTTTTATTTTGCTTTTATATAGCAAGCGATAACTGCCACCAAATACATATATATCCTCAAAGCACAGCACCTGATTTCAATTGTTACAAACCGAGAGTATTATCTGAGGCTTGAAACGGCGGAGGCTCCTCGGCGTTCAGGTCTGGAGGAGATACCTATTTATTGCATGTTAACCGGGATGATATGACACATTTTTCTTCTGTTGTTGCATTACAAAATATCGCTGAATTACAGGATTTAGTGGCTGATCTGGCAATATTTGAGCAAAAATTGGTACGGTTCAGGCAGCGGCTTAATTTGAATGTTGAACAATATCAAGCCGATCATATCTCCTTACGTTGTCACGATATCTCTGTAGCGGAACGCTGGCGTAAAGGTTTTTTACAGTGTGGAAGTCTGATGTCGGAAAGTATGATTAATGGGCGTCCAATCTGCTTGTTTGATTTAGAACACCCAATAACGGTGCTTAACTGGCAAATCGATTGTGTAGAATTGCCCTATCCTGGTAAGAAAACTTACTTACATCAGGGATGGGAGCATGTGGAGCTGGTGCTGCCCGTGGCACCGGAAATGTTGTTGGCAGAAGCAAGGGCATTATTACCGCAGCCTTTGCCGGCCGGTTTTTCTGTCAAAGAGAGCCAGCCCAAAGGGGAGCAGGAGCGGCTGCCTAATCCTACCTTAGCAATCACTGATGGTGAGATCACAGTCAAATGTCACCCATTTACATTGCGTGACATTGTTAAAAGTGAGCACTAGTCGGCAAAATTAACTTTTCTAGCCCTGTGATCCAGATAAAAATTCTGACCTTGTGATTTCCTACAAATCATTGGGAATAATTAAATGTCATAGTTAGTGAGTTGAGTTACTGAATCGTTTAGGTTCATTAATTGCTCGTTATTGACTGGGTGTTCAAGGAATTTCTGATGACAAAGTTAGAAATTTGTTGTTTTAGCGTAGGTTGCGCATTAATCGCACAACAGGCTGGGGCTGACCGGATAGAGTTGTGTGCCAGTCCGACGGAAGGAGGATTAACACCGAGTTTTGGTACATTGAAGCAGGCTATTGAGCAATTAACTATTCCTGTACATCCAATTGTACGTCCAAGAGGCGGTGATTTTTGCTACAGCCATTCAGATTTTGAGGTGATGAAAAATGATGTTGCCCAGATCCGTGATATGGGGTTTATGGGCGTCGTTTTTGGTGTGTTGGATGAAGAAGGACATATTGATTTGCCGCGGATGCAGCAATTGATGGTGTTGTCTGGTGATATGGCCGTCACTTTTCACCGCGCATTTGATATGTGTTTTAATCCTAACGTGGCATTGGGCCAACTGACTCAGCTTGGTGTAAAGCGCATATTGACTTCTGGTCAGCAACAGAATGCTGAATTGGGATTACCCTTGTTGAAAGAGCTTCATCAGGCCAGTCAGGGGCCAATTATTATGGCGGGCGCGGGTGTTCGTCTGAGTAATATTCATAAATTTATGGATATAGGGCTAACGGAAGTTCACAGTTCTGCCAGCCGGGTGATGCCTTCCACCATGACCTACCGCAAAGCGGGGGTGACAATGAGTGCCGACAATGAAGTGGATGAGTTTTCACATTACTGCGTTGATGGTGGTGTGGTAGAGGTCATGAAAGGGATGCTGAGTCTGACCTTGTTTGAGTAAATTCTGTTGTTAAGCAAATCTCGAACTGGCCCTGTTGTTGGGCCAGATTTCAAATGATTAGGGCTTACGGGCAATCAGTACCGCACGTAGCGGGGCAGGATAACCCTCAATGGTTTTACCGCTATCCTCAGGATCGAGAAAATCAGATAACGATTCTGTTTTCATCCAGTCTGTCCGGCGCTGTTCTTCCGTGGTTGTTACGGCATGATCGACAATCCTCACATCAACAAAACCGCACTTTTCCAGCCAGACTTTCAGCATTTTCGCTGATGGGATGAAATAAACATTACGCATCTGGGCATAGCGTTCGCCAGGGATTAGGCAGCTGTGTTCATCACCTTCAACAACCAAACTTTCCAATACCAATTCGCCATCGGACACCAGTTGGTTTTTTAACTGCCAAAGATGGTCGAGGGGGGAACGACGGTGATAGAGGACACCCATCGAAAAAACCGTATCAAAAGCGGCCAGTGCTGGTAATTTTTCGATTCCCAGAGGTAAAAGATGAGCGCGTTGATCGCTGCCAAGCAACTTTCTGACCGCTTCAAACTGGCAGAGAAAAAGCTGAGTCGGATCGATACCAACCGCAAGTTCAGCTCCTTCACCGACCATCCGCCACAGGTGATAGCCGCTGCCACAGCCAACATCAAGAATTGTCCGACCCGCTAAGGAAGAAATATGGGGCAGTACCCGATCCCATTTACAATCTGAACGCCATTCAGTATCGATATTCACATCATAAAGCGAAAATGGTCCTTTACGCCATGGCATAAATACCCGCAATATATTGTTAATACAGACTTTTTCGCCGGCGGATAGCGGTGGATCACGTTCTGCGATCACACCCTTTTTCAGATCTAATTTGGTCGGCGAAATCTCGGGCAGGTTTTCCAGGGTTTTGACCCACGATTTAAAACTGCCATGCAGGGCGGCTTTTTGCCATTCATCCAGTTGGGCCGGAAGACAATGAAGCCAGTGTTGGAGGTTGTTCCTGGCGATAAGCTGATAAAAATTACCGAAATCGATCATTCATCAGCTCCTTTTATCGCCAGTAATGAGCCGAAATTGAAACACTGAAACCAGACTTCAACATGTTCAAAACCAGATTGATGAAGGCGGGATTGATGTGTTTCGACGGAATCAGTCAGCATCACATTTTCAAGCATGCTGCGTTTCTGGCTGATTTCCAGTTCGCTGTAGCCGTTAGCACGCTTAAAATCATGGTGCATATTAAACAGCAACTCACCAATCTGTTGATCTGCAAAGTTGAATTTCTCTGATAAAACTAACACACCGCCCGGACGTAATCCCTGATAAATTCGGTTAAGTAACCCTTGTCGATCTTGCGGATTGAGAAATTGTAAGGTGAAATTCAGCACGACCATTGAGGCATTCTGAATATCAATATTGAGAATATCGGCTTCAATAACGTCAACCGGTGTGTGCGCCCGGAAAGCATCAATATGGCGACGACAGCGTTCTACCATAGCCGGAGAATTATCAACCGCGATGATCTGGCAATTTTCCGCTGTAATATTGCGGCGTATTGCCAGGGTTGATGCGCCAAGGGAACAACCCAGGTCATAAATTTGGCTGTTTGATGTCACGAAACGACTGGCCAGCATACCAATCATGGAAACAATATTTGAATAACCTGGCACAGAGCGTTGGATCATATCAGGGAAAACTTCTGCAACCCGTTCATCGAAACGCCAGTCACCCAAATTGGCAATGGGAGCGGCAAACAGGCTATCCCTTTGATTGTGAGGATCTTGATTTGACATAACAGCATTGATTATTAGAAAAAATAGAAGGTGGCATTCTAACAGATGTAAAGCTTGACCTTGAACCAATTTTCTCTGATTTAAAAGTGGTGAATAAAAAGCGAAGATACATTGAAAAGCACCTTTAAATGACCTGTTGTTTGCTTATATAAAAGAGTGAGGTGGTGGTGTATGGCATCTCAGATCTTAAATCAGGAACTGGCCGAGATAACCGGGCGAGATAGAGGCAGCAGAACTTGCTGCCTGTTTATTTCAGTGGTGGCAATATCAGACATAGAGAGAAAGTATCTGTTCCCAAGGCAGGTAGTAAATATTGGCAATCACCATCAATACCATGGAGAGATAGGTTGCTACCATGCCTGAACGCCGCCAGCGGAACTCACGGTGATGCAGGCCATAATAATGTAACAACCTGCCGGTGAGCAGGATCAAACCACAGACATGTATCATCCAGACATTTGAGCCGTTCATCTCCATCATCACCAGTAATAACATTGAGATGGGAATATATTCCACAGCATTGCCGTGAATACGGATAGCGGTTTGTAATTCGTAAAAACCCCCATCTCCATATGAAACCCGATATTGCGTTCTTAATTTAACCACATCAAAAGACAGCTTAATCAATAATAGTGCGCCCAACACAACATAAAGCGAGCTAACCATTTTTAACCCCATTGCCTAACCGAAATTGGCCAATTAGGTTATGATAAACCTCAAAAATAAAACTGTCGCTATAAAAAACAGGAATTGAAAATAAATTGTCTGATTATCAGATATCAAGGCAATTGTATAATCCAAGATATTGCCTGCCCTTATCTCTGAGCAGAATTTCTATTATAATGGCGGCCTTTTTTGACCGTTCTGAATTTTTTCATGTTCAAAAAAGTTCAAAAACGATGCCAAAATTTCCGCAGCAAAAGCACAACAGCCGAGTAAAAGGATATTGTATGCGTACTGATTATTGTGGGCAGTTGAATCTGACCCATGAAGGCCAGAAAGTGACTCTTTGTGGTTGGGTAAACCGCCGCCGTGATCTGGGTGGCCTGATTTTTATTGATATGCGGGATTGTGAAGGTATCGTTCAGGTATTTTTCGACCCGGATCAGCAAGCCGCGTTTTCTCTGGCTTCTGAGCTGCGTAATGAATTCTGTATTCAAATTACCGGTATTGTACGCGCGCGTCCTGACAGTCAAATCAATAAAGATATGGCGACCGGTGAAATTGAGGTTTTTGCGGAAAGCGTGAATATTATCAACCGCTCCGAGCCTCTGCCTTTGGATAGCAATCAGACGAACAGTGAAGAGCAGCGTCTGAAATATCGCTATATTGATCTGCGCCGTCCTGAAATGGCAAATCGCCTGAAAACCCGCGCTAAAATTACCAGTTTTGTCCGCCGTTTTATGGATGGTGAGGATTTTCTGGATATTGAAACGCCGATGCTGACGAAAGCGACACCGGAAGGTGCGCGTGATTATTTAGTGCCGAGTCGTGTTCATAAAGGCAAATTTTATGCACTGCCTCAGTCCCCACAGTTGTTTAAGCAATTGCTGATGATGTCTGGTTTTGATCGTTATTATCAGATTGTTAAATGCTTCCGTGATGAAGATTTACGTGCAGACCGTCAACCCGAATTTACTCAGATCGACGTGGAAACATCCTTTATGACTGCCGAGCAGGTAAGGGGAATGATGGAAACGATGATCCGTGAATTGTGGCTGGAAATTAAAGGTGTTGATCTCGGGCATTTCCCGGTCATGACGTTTGCTGAAGCCATGCGTCGTTTCGGTTCTGATAAACCTGATTTGCGTAACCCACTGGAATTGGTCGATGTTGCTGATCTGGTCAAAAATGTGGAGTTCAGCGTTTTTGCTGAACCGGCGAATGACAGTAAAGGCCGCGTAGCGGTTATCCGCGTTCCGGGTGGGGCTGAACTGAGCCGTAAACAAATTGATGAATATGGCAAATTTGTTGGGATTTATGGTGCCAAAGGGCTGGCGTGGATAAAAGTCAATGATCGTGGCGCGGGTCTGGAAGGGGTACAAAGCCCGGTGGCTAAGTTCCTGAATGCAGACGTGATTGAAGGTCTGCTTTCCCGTACCGGTGCGCAGGATGGCGATATTCTGTTCTTCGGTGCCGGCAGTATAAAAGTGGTCACTGATGCCTTGGGAGCACTGCGTCTGAAATTAGGCCGCGATTTGAACCTGACGCAACGGGATAGCTGGCAACCACTGTGGGTTATCGATTTCCCAATGTTCGACGATGATGATGAAGGCGGCCTGAGTGCAATGCACCATCCGTTTACTTCCCCGCGTGAGATGTCAGCGGAAGAGTTGGCGCAAAATCCGCTTTCAGCCATTGCCAATGCTTACGATATGGTGATTAATGGCTATGAAGTGGGCGGTGGTTCAGTGCGTATTCACCGTAACGACATGCAACAAGCGGTGTTCCGTATTTTGGGCATTAATGAGCAGGAACAGCAGGAAAAATTTGGTTTCTTGCTGGATGCGCTAAAGTTTGGGACGCCACCCCATGCAGGTCTGGCATTCGGTCTTGACCGTCTGGTGATGTTGCTGACAGGGACTGACAATATTCGTGATGTTATCGCGTTCCCTAAAACCACCGCGGCCGCTTGTCTGATGACCGAGGCGCCAAGTTATGCAAATCTGGCCGCGCTTGAAGATCTGTCAATTTCGGTTGTGGCCCGGAAAGAGAGTGAATAATGGCTTATAAGCGCCCTGAATCTGTTCTGGTTGTTATTTATGCGTTTTCCAGCGGACGGGTGCTGATGCTACAGCGGCGGGACGATCCTGATTTCTGGCAATCTGTGACGGGTAGCCTTGACGGGGACGAAACGCCGCGTGAGACAGCATTGCGTGAAGTGCAAGAAGAAGTCGGTATTGATATTATCGGTGAAAATCTTGAACTGATAGATTGCCGGCGCTCGCTTTATTATGAGATTTTTACCCACTTGCGTCATCGTTATGCGCCGGGAGTCACTCGTAATAAAGAGTACTGGTTCTGTCTGGCATTGCCTGAAGAGCGAGAGTTCTTGTTGACTGAACACCAGGCTTACCAGTGGCTGGAGGCGGATAAAGCGGCAAAGCTCACCAAGTCATGGAGCAATCGGCAGGCAATTGAAGAATTTGTGATTAATTAAGTTAATTAGATGTGTTATCGGAGAACCTTATGGCAGGTCATAGCAAATGGGCCAATACCAAGCATCGCAAAGCTGCACAGGATGCGAAACGCGGTAAAATTTTTACCAAAATTATTCGGGAGTTGGTAACAGCTGCCCGTCTCGGTGGTGGTGATCCGGCAGCTAACCCACGTCTGCGGGCGGCGGTTGATAAAGCGCTGTCCAACAACATGACCCGCGATACCTTGAACCGGGCTATCGCCCGTGGTGTCGGCAACGATGATGCTGACAACATGGAAACCATCATTTATGAAGGTTATGGTCCGGGAGGTACCGCAGTGATGGTTGAGTGTCTGAGTGATAACCGTAACCGTACGGTTTCTGATGTTCGCCATGCTTTCACGAAAACTGGCGGTAATCTGGGTACGGATGGCTCCGTTGCTTATCTGTTCACCAAAAAAGGCGTCATTTCTTATGCGCCGGGATTGGATGAAGATGCGGTTATGGAAGCGGCGCTGGAAGCAGGGGCTGATGATGTGGAAACCTATGATGATGGCGCTATTGATGTTTACACCTCACCAGAAACGTTGGGTGACGTGAAAGACGCGTTGAACGCCGCCGGTTTTGTTGCTGAATCAGCAGAAATTTCGATGATCCCTTCCACTAAAGCTGAGTTGGATGCGGAAACTGCACCTAAGTTACTGCGTCTGATCGATATGCTGGAAGATTCAGACGACGTACAAGAGGTTTACCATAACGGTGAAATCTCTGATGAAGTTGCCGCTTTGCTGTAATTTCAATCGGGTTGTACCGCGTAGAGAAAGTGCACTGGGGGTTCAGAGCACTTTCTCTAACGTTTTTATCCCCCCTTATTAAAGATGATCGTAAAGGCGAATAAACAGATATGGCGATTATCTTAGGTATCGACCCAGGTTCCCGCGTTACCGGCTATGGTGTGATCCGCCAGCAGGGGCGCCATTTGATTTATCTTGGCAGTGGTTGCATCCGGACAAAAGTTGATGATCTGCCTAACCGGTTACAGCGCATTTATGCCGGGATCCTTGAAATTATTACGCAATTCCAACCGGATGCTTTTGCTATTGAGCAGGTATTTATGGCAAAAAACCCGGATTCAGCGCTGAAATTAGGGCAAGCGCGTGGCGTTGCTATTCTGGCTGCGGTAAATCAATCTGTACCGGTTTTTGAATATGCCGCCCGGCAGGTTAAACAGACTGTTGTCGGCACCGGGGCGGCTGAAAAAAGTCAGGTTCAGCATATGGTGCGTTCTATGCTGAAATTGTCTGCTAATCCGCAATCCGATGCGGCAGATGCGTTGGCAATTGCGATAACCCACTGCCACTTTAATCAGAATCTTTTGCGTGTCGGTGATCCCAGATTAATTCTGGCGCGTGGACGTTTAAAATAACGGCTGGATATGCATCCAGCTTTTTTTATGTTATAAGCATTAGCAGAACAATCAGTTTTATTTAGAACATCAGTTTTATTTGCAGGGGGTAAACAAGTGATAGGGCGTCTCAGAGGAATTGTGCTGGAAAAACAACCGCCATTGGTTTTACTGGAAACGAATGGCGTGGGTTATGAAGTTCATATGCCAATGACCTGTTTTTATGAATTGCCTGATACCGGACAGGAAACTGTTCTGTTTACTCACTTTGTGGTGCGTGAAGATGCGCAATTACTTTATGGTTTTAATGATAAGCAAGAGCGGGCGCTGTTCCGTGAACTGATTAAAGTGAATGGCGTTGGCCCTAAACTGGCGCTGGCTATTCTTTCGGGTATGTCTGCGCAACAATTTGTTTCTGCGATTGAGAAAGAGGCGATTGCTTCTCTGGTTAAATTGCCGGGTGTGGGTAAAAAAACCGCCGAACGGCTGGTGGTTGAAATGAAAGATCGCTTTAAAGGGCTTAATGGCGATCTGTTCAATCAGAGCAACGATATTAATCTGCCGACAACCGCTAAACAGACAACGTCTGATGCGGATATCGAAGCGGAAGCCGCCGCCGCGTTAGTCTCTCTGGGTTATAAGCCGCAGGAGGCCAGCCGAATGATCAGTAAAGTCGCTAAACCGGGGGCTGATTGTGAAACACTTATCCGCGAAGCACTTCGCGCCGCGCTTTAATCGCAGGGGTATACCATGATTGAAGCTGACCGTCTGGTTTCCGCAGAAGTTTTGCAAGACGATGAAGCCATTGACCGTGCAATCAGACCCAAATTGCTGTCTGAGTATGTCGGGCAGCCGCAAGTCTGTGAGCAGATGGAGATTTTTATTCAGGCTGCCAGGCAGCGTGGTGATGCCCTTGACCATCTGCTGATTTTTGGCCCGCCTGGGTTGGGGAAAACAACCCTGGCGAATATTGTTGCCAATGAGATGGGGGTAAATCTTCGCACAACGTCTGGCCCGGTTTTGGAAAAAGCGGGGGATTTAGCGGCAATGCTGACAAATCTTGAACCGCACGATGTCTTGTTTATCGACGAAATTCACCGTTTATCGCCAGTGGTGGAAGAAATTCTCTATCCGGCAATGGAAGACTATCAGCTGGATATTATGATTGGAGAGGGGCCAGCCGCCCGCTCGATCAAAATTGATTTGCCGCCTTTTACCCTGATTGGCGCAACCACGCGTGCAGGTTCTCTGACGTCTCCATTGCGTGATCGTTTCGGGATTGTGCAGCGCCTTGAATTTTATAACGTGGATGATTTGCAAAGTATTGTCTCCCGCAGTGCCCGTTATATGGGGGTAGATATTACCGCCGATGGTGCGCGGCAGATTGCCATGCGGTCCCGTGGAACGCCGCGTATTACCAACCGTTTACTGCGTCGGGTGCGGGATTTTGCTCAGGTGAAAGGGAATGGCGCGATTGATGGTGATGTTGCGGTCAGAGCGCTGGATATGCTGAGTGTGGATTCTGCCGGTTTTGATTATTTGGATCGTAAGTTATTGATTGCCATTATTGATAAATTTATGGGCGGTCCTGTGGGAGTGGATAATCTTGCCGCTGCCATTGGCGAGGAGAGGGAAACGATTGAGGATGTGCTGGAGCCCTTTCTGATCCAGCAAGGTTTTGTTCAACGGACTTCCCGTGGACGAATCGCCACCGATCATGCTTATCGCCATTTTGGTATGGTCAGGGATTAGGCGCAATCAGTTTACAGCCTGAGCTAATCGGGATGGGGCTCCTTCAAGGGAACCTTATCCCGTGTTTTCCTCATTGGTAATTGAGCTTACAACTCAGTGGATCAGCTTCTTGCCTTACTGAGCAGGCTAATAATAAATAGCACCGCCGCGCACAGAACAACAGAAGGCCCGGCGGGTGTGTCGTAAAAGGCGGAAAAAGCTAATCCGCCGGTGACAGCGAGCATACCAACTACAATAGCAATACCGGCCATTTGCTCCGGTGTGCGGGCAAAATGGCGAGCCGTGGCAGCGGGAATAATCAGCAAAGAAGTGATAATCAGAGCGCCGACAAACTTCATTGCCAGGCCAATTGTCAAGGCTGTTACCAGCATTAACAGCACTCTCAACCGCTGTGTTTTAATGCCATCCACAAAAGCCATTTCTTGGCTGACTGTCATAGAAAGCAGGGCGTTCCATTGCCAGAACAGCAGTGTGGTAACAATAGCGACACCGATTGCAATCAGCCAGATATCTTCATAAGTCACTGACAGTAAGTCACCAAACAAGTAAGCCATTAAATCAACCCGCACATTGGACAGTAAACTGACAACCACCAAGCCTAATGATAATGCGCTGTGAGCCATGATCCCCAATAAAGTATCAATTGCCAGTTGCGGGCGTTTCTCCAGCCAGACCAGCATGATTGCCAATATCAACGTGACCGCGATAACTGCGTAAAAAGGGCTGATATTTAGTAATAATCCGAAAGCAACGCCCAATAATGAAGCATGAGCCAGAGTATCGCCAAAATAGGACATTCTGCGCCAGACAACAAATGATCCTAATGGCCCGGCAGCCATCGCCAATAATATGCCGGCCAACCAACCGGGGAGTAATAATTCAATCATCAATGGCATTCCCTGTTATTTTTCAAGATAATTTTCCCTTTCAGATCATGATGGTGATTATGTTGATGCCGATATACCGCCAATTGTTCGGCACCATGATGACCAAACATAGCGATAAATTCAGGGTGAGTTGAAACAACTTCCGGTGTACCGGAACAGCAAATATGTTGATTAAGGCATAAAACTTCGTCTGTTTTCGCCATCACCAGGTGCAAATCATGGGAGACCATCAATACGGCACAATGCAATTCGGTTCTGATTTGATTAATTAAATCATAGAGCGCTAACTGACCATTAACATCAACGCCTTGTGTCGGTTCATCAAGCACCAGCAATTGGGGTTGATTTAATAGCGCTCTGGCTAATAAAACCCGTTGGTTTTCTCCGCCGGATAATTTTTGCATCGGTTGCTGCAAGAGGTGAGCCGCGTTAACCCGTTCAAGCGTCGGCAATATATCGGCGGATTTTACGCCGGGTTTCAGCATCATAAAGCGTTTGACTGTCAGTGGCAGGGTAGGATCAAGATGCAACTTCTGTGGAACATAGCCGATTCTCAGTCCATCGGTATGCTCAATCGTGCCGGATGATGGCTCAATAAGTCCCAAAACAACACGGACTAATGTTGACTTACCGGCACCATTGGGACCCAGCAACGTCAGGATATTCCCTTGTTGCAAGCTGAGAGAAATATTGTTTAATACCTGACGGTTGCCGAAGGTAACCGCAACATTTTTTAAAGTGATGAGTGTCAACATGCTAAATATATCTTGCGTGAACATTGAGATGTTATAATATAACAATTCTTGCTTCTGTCCACGAGATATTTACATTATGTTGCACAAATCATATAAACTGACGCAGAAATTTTTCTGCAAAGCTGCAATTGCCACTGTTTTTATGTCAGGAACAATACAATCGGCTAATGCTGATGTTGTGACATCAATTCGTCCGTTGGGTTTTATTGCTGCGGCAATAACTGAGGGTGTTACTGATACGCAGGTATTGTTGCCTGATGGCGCTTCACCTCATGATTATGCATTGAAACCGTCTGATCTTAAGAAGATTAATCAGGCAGATTTATTTGTGTGGGTTGGCCCTGATATGGAAATTTTTTTGTCTAAACCGTTAACCAAAGTGCCACAAGATAAACAGCTGGTATTAGCGCAATTGCCGGCGATTAAACCACTATTGCTAAAGAATGATGAAGATTTACAGGCGTCGAATCATGATAACCAGGAAGAGGACCATGAACATCATTCTCATGGTGAATATAATATGCACATTTGGTTGTCGCCAGAAATAGCAAAACAGGCTGCTCAGGGGATCCATGACCAATTATTAGCGCGTTATCCGCAGAAAAAAGCGGCACTGGACGTAAACCTACGTAAATTCAACGTTCATCTTGCGCAAACTGACAAAAATATTGCTAATATTCTTAAGCTGGCGCACGGTAGGGGGTATTTTGTTTTTCACGACGCCTATGGCTATTTCGAACAACATTATGGTTTGACCCCGTTAGGGCATTTTACGATTAACCCTGAAATACAGCCCGGCGCGAAAAAATTACATCATATACGAACACAATTGGTTGAGCAGAAGGCCGCCTGCATTTTTGCTGAACCGCAATTCAGGCCGACCGTGATCAATGCGGTGGCGAAGAATACGGGAGTGCGTATGGGCACGTTAGACCCGTTAGGAGGTCGCATCGTATTGGATAAGGACAGCTATATGAAATTTATAACTCAGTTGTCGGAACAATACGCGAGTTGCCTGAATTAAAGTAATAAGGAATTCGATTAGTGCAGCAGATAGTTAAAACTATCGTTCTGGTGTATAAGGAGCTACCGCGACCGCATAAGATTATGCTGGGTTCGCTGACTTTGGCGACATTGGTTGTCACGATGTGGCAGCCGATTGCTTATCATCATGAACAGGAAGAAATAAGCACCGGCAGTATTGCTATTAATGCCCCGGCAAATACCGATGAGATTATTGCGGATAGTAGTGAGCAATTACCGGACGAGGGCATTCCCGATGAAGAGACGAATTCGGAAACGACGGCTCAAACTCCGCATGAATATATTGTCTCTGACGGTGATACTCTCAGTAGCATTTTGACGCAATTTGGTATTGATGCTTCTGACGTGGCGTTACTGGCAAGTCAGCATAAAGTGTTACGGGGGTTGAACATTGGTCAGCCATTATCATGGACGGTAAATGAAGCGGGTGATCTGCAAAGTCTGACCTGGGGTGTCTCCCGTCGTGAAAGCCGTATTTATACCCGTGAAGGTGATGTTTTTAAAGAAACAAAATCATTTCAGAAAGGTGAGTGGAAAAACAGCGCGATTATTGGTGTGGTTGATAGTAACTTTACCAGCAGTGCTTTAAATGCGGGATTAACCAGCAGTGAAGCGCGTGAAGTCACTAAGGCACTGCAATGGCAAATTGATTTGCGCAAATTACATAAAGGTGATCGCTTCTCTATATTGCTTTCCCGTGAAATGCTGGATGGCCGCAGTGAACAGAGCCAATTACTGGGTGTTCGCCTGAACAGTGGCGGTAAAGATTATTATGCTATCCGTGCGGAAGATGGGCGTTTTTATGATCGTGAAGGTTCCGGTCTTGAGCGCGGCTTTTTACGTTTTCCAACAACGAAACAATTCCGTGTATCTTCTCACTTTAATCCTCGACGTGTGAACCCGGTAACCGGGCGTGTCGCACCGCACAAAGGGGTGGATTTTGCCCTGCCGGTGGGAACCCCGGTTTTGGCGGTAGGTGATGGTGAGGTTATTGTCTCCAAATATAATGGGGCGGCGGGGAACTTCATCGCTATTCGTCATGGCCGCCAATATACCACCCGTTATATGCACCTGAGAAAACTGTTGGTGAAACCAGGGCAGAAGGTAAAACGCGGTGATCGTATCGCGTTGTCCGGTAGTACCGGTCGTTCTACGGGGCCTCATTTGCACTATGAATTCTGGATCAACCAGCAGGCGGTAAACCCATTAACGGCGAAATTGCCGCGCTCTGGGGGTCTGAGTGGTAAAGATCGCACAGAATTCCTGGCAACGGTAAAAGAGGTAACCCCTCAACTGTTGCTGGATTAAGCTTAATTGAACATTAATGACAGACTTTAAAGCGGATGATTGATATTATCCGCTGTCGTTTTGTCTATGCCAAAAAAGATGGATTGATATCCATTGATATAAATCTCCATACTAAAATGGCAGATCATCGTTTTGTTCTAAAGAGTTAGCTCATGCATAAAGAGACAGACAGTAAAGTGGGTTATGTGCCGACATTTCGTAAATCCTACCTGCATCCTCGCTATTGGGGATTATGGTTAGGGGTGGGTGTATTGGCTGGGCTGACTTACTTCCCGGTTAAAATGCGTGATCCTTTGTTGGCTAAAATAGGCTGGCTGGCTGGTAGGCTTGCGAAAGGGGCGCGCCGCAGAGCGAGGATCAATCTGTGCTACTGTATGCCGGAACTGACAGAGCAACAGCGTGAGGCGTTGATTGATGAGATGTTTTCTACTGCGCCTCAACCTTTTGTTATGCTGGCTGAGATTTGTTTGCGTGGTACAAAATCCGCGTTAAGCCGGACGCATTGGCATGGTGAAGAGATTACCCGCCAATTGAAAGCGCAGGGGAAAAACATTATTTTCATGGTTCCTCATGGCTGGGCTGTGGATATTCCGGCGATATTACTGACAGCTAATGGACAGAAAGCCGCGGCGATGTTTCATCATCAGAAGAATCCTGTAGCAGATTATCTGTGGAATAAAGTCCGGGGCCGCTTTGGTGGTCGCTTACATTCCCGTGATGCTGGCATTAAACCTTTCATTGCTACGGTTCGCCAGGGTTACTGGGGATATTACCTTCCTGATCAAGATCATGGCGAGGAACACAGTGAGTTTGTCGATTTCTTCGCAACATATAAGGCGACATTACCGGCCATTGGTAGGTTGATGAAGATTTGCCGTGCGGCGATTGTGCCGCTGTTTCCGGTTTATAATTACCGTACTCATCAGCTTGATATTTATATTCGTCCTCCAATGGATGATATTGAAGGCAAAGATGATGCTTTTATTGCCCGTCGGATGAATGAAGAGTTGGAACAATTAGTGCGGCCAAATCCTGAACAATATACTTGGATCCTTAAATTGCTTAAGACCCGCAAAGAAGGGGATATTGAGCCGTATAATAGGGACGATCTATAGTATGAAGTAATTATCACAGTTTGAACTTAACCCCTAATATTGGACATCAGATCCAATCATTAGGGGTTGTTGTGATGAAACATTTTACTTGCACTTGAAATATCAGGATAGCATTTACGCCGCTATGGTTTGTTTTATTGTCTCCAACAAACCGCCGGTTCCACAACATGAATCATCATAGTTTGGATTGTGCTTCCTGTTGGTCACTCGATCGTGTGGGCATCCACCATTACACAAATGAAACCATTTACATTGATGCATTTTTTCATATGATGCCATTTCCTCTTTAAGATGATTCTTATTTGTATTTGATTTGGCGAGTAAATTCCCAAGATCATTATCAATAATCGAACCATAATTATTCCCTTCAGCACCAACATATTTATCACATGCCGATACCGTACCATTAGGTTCCAGTGTGATTATTTCCTGAGAACAGTTACCCGCCCAATAACAATCTGACATTTTCTTTTGGGACGATTTGATACTGTCAATAAATCCGTCAAACAAGCGAATATTGATTTTGCCTTGATAACCATCCCACCAGACACGGAAAACCTTAGAAAGGAAATTAATATAGCTATGGTAAGTTATATAACTTCCTCCAGGATCATCACCCGGCTGGCACCGGTTATCTGGGACAATATTTAGAAATTCAATATCCGTCAAACCGATTTCGTAAAAATAAGAGAGCATTTTTTCTATATTTGATTCATAAACATCGCGGTCAACGACGATAAGCGCACCGTAAGGTATGCCATAACGTCTTAACTTTTTCATCCCTGCTGCAACCTTATGGGATGTTGGCCTTCCTCTGTAATCTAATCTCCTGCTATCGTGTATTTCCGGAATACCATCAACGCTTATTCCTATCCCCATGCCAATACCTTTGAGGAACACTAACCAATCTTCGGGAATATTGACTGCGTTAGTCTGTACCGAATTAGTGATAACTTGATCTGGTTTTTTAAATTGTTCCTGCAACCAGATGAGTTTCTTAAAATAATTAACATTCAACAAAGTCACTTCGCCACCATGCCAGACGAACTCAAATCGTTTGATATTCGGTAGGGATAAGAAACGGTGAATGGAACGCATTAAATTGAAGAATGTTAAGGTATTTCCTTTTCCTTCTGCCCAGGAGTGACAATAAGTACATCTTAAATTGCAAAGCCTGGTGGCTTTCACAACCACAACTAACTTATTAGCATTAATAATTTCAGGACTGAAATGTATACTGATTTCCTCATTATATAAAGCCAGTTCATCATCATCTAATATCTTTTCGGCGGGGATTTCACCGATAATTCTGCAAGCTAATTGCCTATAGTTAATTTTAGATGATTTCTTGAGAATCGATGATTCGCTTGAATCTAAATATTTTATGGGGATTATTGTGTCCATAAGGAACTCCTTTATTATGTTATTTATGCTCAAACAAGCAAGTGGCCATCCCTCATCGTTAATATTCTGTCAGAAAACGCGGCCGCTTCTACGGAATGGGTTACCATAACAATCGTCGTACCGTTTTCATTCAGATCCTTAAGTGAAGATAAAATATTCTGACCATTTACGCTATCCAGGTTCCCCGTTGGTTCATCAGCTAATAAAATGGTGGGATTGGCTATCATTGCTCTGGCGATAGCAACACGTTGCTGTTGTCCACCAGATAATTGTATCGGTTTATGATTTTCCCGATTTTCTAATCCGAAACTATTTATTGCATCAAATACTCTGCTTTTACGCTGTTTTTTAGAAAAACCTCTGTATTTTAGTGGTAATTCTATGTTTTCAAATACCGTTAAATTGGGTAACAGATTGAATGATTGAAAAATATAACCAATAAATTCTCGTCTGAATGATATTTTTTCAGAATATTTCATTGTTAAAATATTGCTATTGTTCAGTGTTAATTGACCGCTATCGATCGTTTCAAACATACCAATGACATTCAGTAATGTTGATTTCCCTGATCCGGACGTGCCCATTATAGAAATAAATTCGCCTTTATCTATATTAAGATTTATTTCATTCAAAACATTTGTTTGAATGAATTTCGTTTTATATGATTTACAGACATTCATCATGCTAATCATTTTATTCAATCCTTACTGTATCATTATTAACGAATTTATTCTTACCAAAGCTAACCAGCGTTTGTCCTTCAGTAACACCACTTTTGATCTCAATATCAGAACCATTATCTTGGCCGATGGAAACGTGAATACGTTGGGCAATTTTTTTATCTGGATGGTAAACAAACACATAGTTTTTATTGTCAATGGAAAACACCATAGATGAAGGTACGGAGAATATTTTCCGATCTTCATCAAGTTTAATCATGACATCAATGGATTGCCCTCGCTTGAAGTTAATTGCTTTCTTATCTTCCAATTCAAATCTGACTTTGAATGTTCCATTATTGACTTCAGATGAAATTAATTTCACCAGTAAAGGTATTTTTCCATTGTTATAGATTAAACTGGCAGATGAATGGTATGTTATTTTGTTTAAATAGTATTCGTTGATTTCTGATTCAAAATAAAAGTTTGATAAGTCATCAACAATAGCTATTTTATCGCCAGGTTTTAACCGCTGTCCTAAAATTAAATCTAATGAACTGATATTACCTGCAATAGGGGATTTTATTGAAAGTTGCTCGAAACCATTTTCGATGATGTCAGCGAGTTTTCTCTGTTTTTCGACAAATTCGTCGATTTCCTTTAACTGTTTTGATATATCACGATCTTTATCCTTTTTTAATTTTTTGTAGAATAGATAAACATCGTGCCAATAATCTCTTTTAATCTTTAAATCGAACATGATTTCTTTAGAAACATAATTTTTATGTACAAGATCATGATATCGCTTTAATTTGTCTTCTACTTCTTTTAATTCTTTTGAGGCTTCTAAGTATCGATTATTAATATCCCGATAGTCGGATTGCAAGTTTATTCTGATGTTTATTAAATTGTTGAGTTTATCTGTCACGTCCGCTAACATCGAAGAATTATTCAATGTGAAATTAAAATTAGATAATTTAACGATTTCTTCATTCTTTAAAACATCTTGTGATGGTTTTTTCATTATATCGGTAACGATTCCACCTATTTCGGTTGAGATAGAGACACTTTTATCAGGAACCACAACGGCCCTGGTTTTCAGAATATCACTATTTACTTTACTGCTGACCTGAAACTGGGTAACTTCATTTTCATTCACGAAAGCGTTTTTAGCCGAAACGACATAATAGATAATAAATACAACAAATGAAATGAAAGCGATAAAGAAAATGAGAATGAGTAATTTTTCTCTATTATGTATGCCTTTTTTTCTTATTTCTATATCCATGATTAATCTCACAAAAATTTAGTGGCGGATAATTTTCTATAATTCACCAAATAGGTAGTAATCATTATAATAACGGTGAATATCATTGTAGCAGATAGGGCGATAGCACTGTATACAAAGGAATCGGTGTAAATTACACTATATTCATCAAGCAGATAAATTAAAATAGTTTTTCCTGATATATATGCCACGAAAATTGATACAATTATCGGGATGATACTCTTCGATAAAAAATGAATGAGATTGGTGTAAATAGAACCACCAATAGATTCCATTATACTTAATTCCCTTTTCATCGCATTAAAGTCAGTCATGCTGGTAGTAAAGCAGGCGATGACTAATAATATAACCGAGAAAATAGCGACGGCAGATGATAATTTTATTACTTTTAAATAATTATCATAATAAGAGTTGAATAGGTGACTGGTTAAATCAATTTCATTCTTATCAAAACCCTGTTTTGATAGTTCGTTAAGTACCGGAGGAAGGTTGCTTATATTGTTTAAATTCAGCGAAGCATATTTCCCATGATCTTTTTTGATGAAAATAACTATTGGCCTGAATGGTTCATCTACAGCACCTAAATTGAAATTATCTATAATCTGAATAAATCTGATTTGGATCTTTTTATCTTCCATGGTGTACCAATAGTAATTGTTAAAAATATCATCGTATTTGATAATGCCATTCTGTTTTAAAAATTCTTTTGTTACTAATGCATGGACTACATCAGCATTATCACTCTGATATACTCGTTTATCACCACCGGCTAATATCTTCATTCTCCACACATCAGTAAAATTTTCATCCGCAATAATCACATTTGAAGAGATATAGTTATTCCTGTTTTGTTGTCCGGAATAATTAATAGTAATATTTTCTCTTGACATATCAAATGGTCGCCAATTACTGAATGTTATTTTTGAAGTATGGTATTTACTGATAAACTCATAGCTTAATTCATCAATAGTTAATTTATTATTATTATCGTTGTTAATTGTTATTGATATTGTCTTGGCATTGTCATATGGAGTATGTAAATCAACAAGGTGAATATATTGATTGGTTAATCCGGTGACCAAATAAATAGATATTCCGGAAACAAGTAATTGAATAGCCAATGATGATTTCCTAAACCAGGAGGCAAGGGTTGATTCATATCTCATATCCATTTTTCTGTTTCTTTGATAAATATAAAAACGTAATGAGAATGAAAAATGTATTGATGAAATGAAGATGAAAGTAATAACAACCGAAAACATGCCTAAATATATTAAACTGTCGAATTCTAATGAGGTGAATATATTCTTTATAGAGAGAGAGGCATTGAATATAGTTATGATAAGTAACAAAAAGATAAGGGTGGAAAAGGTTATTCTGATCAACATGACTGGCAGTGAATCGCAAATAATATTGAAGGTTGACGCTCCCAATGCTTTTTTTAACTGATAAATATCCCTTTTTTCTGCTGAATCAGCAGAAGTTAAATTATAATAATTGGTTAATGCGGAAAATAAGATAAATGCGAACGCGATATATGAGCTGTAAATTATCTCCTTTGATAAACCAATAGAAATTTCATCAGGTAACCCATCTTGGTAATGAATATCTTTTAATTTTTTTAATGACAGGTGAATAAATTCACTGGCGGTGAATGGCGCGCCTGGAAGATTGGGGGCTTTGGTTGCAATAATATGATTAAGAAGCACATCACGATTGGATATTGATTTTTCATCAGCGAATTTTATAAAAATATAAGCATGTGTATCATACCAATTGAATATTTCTTTATTGTAGTTTTTGATAAGTGTTGGCTTAAATGAAATAATAGCATTCATATTAAGACTCGAATCATGACGTCTTTCTACGATATCCTTGATGATATAGGTTTCATTATCCAGAATAATAGGTTTTCCTTTGGGATTTTCTAGGCCGAGATAGCGATTATTGAACTCTTTTGTGATGTAAATCTCATTTGTTCCCAGAATATTATCGACTTTCTTAAAGGGAGACAGGGTATTCAGGAATTGATGACTCACTGCAAACACGGGAACTTTGGTGATCTTTTTTCCTTGTGACTCAATTGTCGTGTTAAGTTTGAAAAAGTAGTCTGCACGATTTATCCTGCTATCTTTGTCTAGCTCGTCTATGAGTGGTAATGGCGATTTTGCCGATCTCACTTTTTCTCCATTAGGCAAATTAAAGGTGGTTTCCACCCGGTAAATATTGCCGTTATCTTGATAATAGTTATCAACTCGAGCATCTGAATAGAAGGCAGTAGAAAGTAAATAAATTGCTAATATCGCTATTGATACTGAGAGTATCGATACCAATATATTGAAACGTTTCATGGATTCTGAGATGTTAATAGCATTCATTTATGGCTACCGTTCCTTACTTAAATCCCATTATATTTATAACTACTTAGGGTAATCCCAAACAGCGCATAGGATTACCCTATGGTTAAGGTTCAAAAATTATGTATTTTAGTTGAACAAGTTGATTGTTTATCCCAATAAGCATGGTTTTTTCAGGAAAATAAAATAACCTGATGGGATAAGCGCTAAATTTCCTGGAAGCTTTTTGACCAGTTCCAGGCCGTGATCTCAGGGATCTTAGGTTTATTGCTTAATTCGTTTAGTGCTTTATCAGTAATTGAGAGTTCAGTCTCTTTGAATGATGCAGCAAGAGAATTGAGTGCTTCTTGAGTTTTAACGGTTTCATTTGAGGTATTATGCATGATAATCTCCACTTTATTTCTTAGTTGATTAATTAGTTAGCTCATTATTTCCTTCTAATATAAAGTATATCATCGGGAAATTCGGTATTTCCATATGGAAAATACGGATATCAACGCCTAATTACTAATGTTATATTGAATGATTGTCAATATGATTTTCTGCCTTTTCTGATGTAACCTATAAGCTATAAAATATATACCCAATAGATTTCAAGTTGCAGCGCGGCGGCAAGTGAACGCATCCTCAGGCGCATAGATAACGATGTGACTGGGGTAAGTGTAAACAGCCAACAAAGCAGCAACTTGAAAGATGAAAGGTATAAATCGGATTCTTTAGATACGTCATATAATTAAAGTTTACGATCACTCTTATTTTCATCAAATAGGAAATTTTTTTGACCAGCTCCAAGCATTAATCTCAGAGATCTCAGTTTTACTGGCTAATTCATTAAAATAAAAATATATTATCAGGAAATCCTTTGTTATATACCCATATAGAAAATGCTGATATCAGTATTTAATTAATAGTACTATGTTGAGTGATTGTCAATGTGTTTTGTTATTTTTTATGACATCGATCGTCAGGGATAAATCTGGTTTTTAGGTGTATCAAATGGGTAGTACTTTGATGGAGATTAAACTTTGAGCTGATGAGAATCTACTTAAGTTATTATTATTTAAGACAAAGGTATTTAACCTGAATTTAATATTGTGTTCCTATAATAGATGACGGAAATATTTCCGTAATAGAACATTAGTAAAGGTTAAAATTCTCTTTTTGAGATAGGAGATTCATCAACATAGACAATCAGAGTCGTATAAAGTATTTATCAGTTTATTTTGGTATAAGAATAGTTAATTAAGTTCCAAGGTCATATTGATAAGGTTGAACGGTGGAGACGGTAAAAACTTTTTACCGTCGGTTGTGTTGGATAAGCAAAGTGCGCCAGTCTCCCCGATTTAACCTGTATCCTCCCGAAAGCCTGACGCTAAAATGTAGTGAGTTTTTATTCCACTTCAAGAATACGGCAGGTGTTAGTACTGCCAATTGTTCCCATCTGGTCGCCCTGAGTCACCAGAACAAGGTCGCCGGATATCAGATAACCTTTATCTCGCAGGCGGTTAACGGCTTCATTCGCTGCGGTGATGCCGTCAGTATGACTGCTGCAATAAACCGGTGTAACGCCACGGTAAAGGGCTGTCTGGTTCAGGGTTTTCTCATGGCGGGACATAGAGAAAATAGGCAGACCAGAACTGATGCGGGACATTATTCGTGTAGTGCGGCCTGATTCGGTCATTGCGATAATGGCTTTAACACCGTTCAGATGGTTTGCCGCGTACATGGTGGACATGGCAATCGCCTCTTCGGTACTGTCGAAAGTCGTGTCTAGCCGATGTTTGGATACACTGAGCCCTGGCATCTTTTCCGCGCCCAGACAGACCCGTGCCATCGCGGCGACGGTTTCGGCAGGGTATTGGCCTGCTGCGGTTTCAGCGGAGAGCATCACCGCGTCAGTACCGTCAAGAACCGCGTTTGCCACATCCATAACTTCTGCACGGGTAGGCATTGGGTTGGTGATCATGGATTCCATCATTTGTGTCGCGGTAATCACTACACGATTGAGCTGGCGGGCGCGGCGGATCAGTTTTTTCTGCACACCAACCAGTTCCGGATCACCGATTTCTACGCCGAGGTCACCACGGGCAACCATGACGACATCGGAAGCCAGAATGATTTCATCAATGATTTCATCGCTGCTAACGGCTTCTGCACGTTCAACTTTTGCTACGATCTGGGTTTCGCAACCAGCATCCCGCGCCAGACGGCGGGCATAATTGAGATCTTCACCGGTGCGGGGAAAAGAGACAGCTAGGTAATCAACACCGATTCTGGCGGCGGTGATAATGTCTTCTTTATCTTTTTCGGTCAGGGCTTCAGCGGATAAACCCCCGCCCAGTTTGTTGATACCCTTATTGTTGGATAGCGGGCCACCCACTGTCACTTCCGTAAATACTTTCATTCCCTGTATTTCTAATACTTTCAGTTGAACACGGCCATCATCCAGCAGCAGAATATCGCCCGGGACAACATCAGCGGGTAATCCTTTGTAATCAATACCGACTTTCTCTTTATCGCCTTCGCCTTTGCCAAGGTTGGCATTAAGCAGAAATTTATCTCCGATATTCAGGAAAATTTTGCCCTCTTTAAACGTTGACACGCGGATTTTAGGTCCCTGAAGATCGCCAAGAATAGCGACATGACGCCCCAAGCGGGCGGCGATTTCGCGGACTTTATTGGCACGCTGGATATGATCTTCTGCGGTGCCGTGGGAAAAGTTGAGGCGGACTACGTTTGCACCCGCAGTAATAATCTTTTCAAGGTTATTATCGCGGTCGGTAGCCGGACCAAGTGTAGTAACAATCTTAGTTCTTCTGAGCCGTCTAGACATGCATTACTCCGTTGACCTGTTAGTATGCCCACCGCAAAGTCGCAAGCGACTATCGTAGGGCTTCTTGTGACCCGTATCAGTTTATACCGATACTTTTCGCTGTAGTGCCTGTGCTGACTGTTGTCTCTGTAGGGGAACTACAGGGGGAACGTTTTACACAATCACTATGCCCTGGCGAATTAGCTAACCCTTTTGTGGCGGATATATTTATTGCCGCGTTTCTATCCTATCATGATTTGTTCCCGGTTTATCAACAATCTAATGGTCCTGGCGGGTTTTGGTATTGAAAACCGGCAGGCGGTATTTTCAATGATGAAGGATAAATTCTACTATGTGAGCTGTCTCTTACGTTAGATTTGTGATCAAGAGACAGCTATTAATTTGGCAGGTTAATTTTTTTGTACAAGTGATGGTAATGAAAATTCTGAGGCTGGGGGGGCGGATGAATATCTAAACTATTTGTGTTAAATATCTGAAAGTTATTTTTGCCACTATTCATTTTGGTGATTTTTTCCGGCTGATGATTATTTTCTTAAATTAACTTGGTGATATAAATTTTCCTCCCATGACTTTATAATTTTTCTTTCAAGTGATCGGATTAAACAACGTTTCAAAATAGTCGCTCACTTGAGGTGAGCTCAGTCCAATTTTTGCGATCTACTCAATTGTTAAATCAAAGCAAATCACCAAAAGGGCTGAGTTATGCGCCGAAACGACAAGGTTGGATGAGCCAGCAGGGCAACGACTTATTGACAAACACGTCATGAACAATAAGCAGCTACTGGCTATGCAATCAAAAACCGAAGGCGGTGAGAGCTGGACTAACAGCTATAGGGCTTTCAGATCGGGGGAAAGTCAATTTTATCAAAACGTGAATTTCGCAGCGCCTCTTTAACTCTTTTCAAGTTATCTCTGAACTTTGCGCCACGGCGCAGGGTAAATCCGGTAGCCAGAACATCGATGACAGTTAATTGAGCAATTCTTGATACCATTGGCATGTAAATATCCGTATCTTCCGGTACATCCAGAAGTAGTGCCAAGGTTGCTTCGCGGGCGAGAGGGGAATCGTGAGAGGTAATGGCGATAACTGTCGCATCATTTTCACGCGCAAGCTGTGCCGCTTCAACCAGGCTTTTGGTTCTGCCAGTATGGGATATCAGCATGACCACATCACCTTCGGCGCTGTTAATACAGCTCATTCGTTGCATCACGATATCGTCAAAATAGATAACCGGAATGTTGAACCGGAAGAATTTATTCATTGCGTCATGAGCGACGGCGGCAGAAGCGCCTAAACCAAAAAATGAAATTTTCCGCGCCTGAGTCAGTAAATCGACAGCCCGGTTAACGGCGGCGATATCTAAATTGTTTTTTACCGTGTTCAGCGTCGCCATGACCGATTCAAAGATCTTATTAGTATAGGCACTGACTGTATCGCTCTCTTCAACATTACGGTTTACATACGGTGTGCCATTGGCAAGGCTTTGAGCCAGATGGAGTTTGAAGTCAGGGAAACCTTTGGTGTCCAGACGACGGCAAAAACGGTTAACAGTCGGTTCACTGACTTCCGCCATTTTTGCCAGCGTTGCGATACTGGAATGAATGGCAGTTTGTGGTGAAGCCAGGATTATCTGCGCCACTTTTTTTTCTGATTTACTTAAGTATTCAATGCTGTTTTGAACTCGTTCCAGTGTATTCATAAAACGCAGTGACCTGTGGTTTTAGCGATTTCGTTCAGAGGAGAAATCTATGTAAGTTTTATGAAAATATATTACTCGTAATAAATTGAAGCTGGCAGCGGGAAGTCACAATAATCTAATATTTTTCATAAAAGTATGACAAGTGTCTAACTTTCATATTGGTAATTATATTTCATGGAAGTTGGAAAATTACATAAAACTATCACTATTTTAGCCGCAGTGGTCCATGTCGCTAACACGCAGGCGAGGGTTATTTGCTATAGCTGTTTACGCGATATAGCCAAAAGGGTACATTATCGGTTAATGCTGTAACAAAATTACAATATCCCGCAATGAGGAGATACATATGGCGGTTACTTCTACGGCTCAGGCTTGTGATTTAGTTATTTTTGGCGCTAAAGGGGATTTGGCTCGCCGGAAATTATTACCTTCCCTTTATCAGCTTGAGAAAGCGGGTTATATCCATCCAGAAACCCGAATTATCGGTGTTGGCCGGGCGGATTGGGATAAAAAAGCTTATACCCAAGTTGTTGAAGAAGCTCTGAATACATTCTTGCCGGAAAAACTCGATCCAGAATTATGGAAGGCATTGAGCGAGCGTCTGAATTTCTGCAATCTGGATGTTAACCAAAAGGAAGATTTCACCAGACTGAAAAAAATTCTTAAGCAAGATAACCGGCCTGCAATCCATTATTTCGCCATGCCACCCAGTACTTTTGGTTCTGTTTGCCACGGATTGGGGCTGGCGGGGCTGAATAAAGAACCAAACCGGGTTGTCATGGAAAAGCCTTTAGGTACCGATCTTGAATCATCCAGGGCCATCAATGATGAAGTTGCCAAGTATTTTAATGAGTGTCAGGTCTATCGTATTGACCATTATCTGGGTAAAGAAACGGTATTGAATTTGCTGGCGCTGCGTTTTGCCAATTCATTGTTTGTGAATAACTGGGATAATCGGACTATTGATCATGTGCAAATTACGGTAGCAGAAGAAGTCGGTATTGAAGGCCGTTGGGGGTATTTTGACCAAGCCGGGCAGATGCGCGATATGATTCAGAATCACCTGTTGCAAATCCTGACGATGATTGCCATGTCTCCTCCGGCAGATCTGACAACAGACCATATCCGTGATGAAAAAGTGAAAGTATTGCGTTCTTTGCGCCGCATTGGTCACACCAATGTGCGGGAGAAAACGGTACGGGGTCAATATACTGCCGGTTTTGTTCAGGGGAATAAGGTGCCAGGTTATCTGGAGGAAGAGGGGGCGAACCAATCTAGCAGGACAGAAACTTTTGTCTCTATCCGGGTCGATATTGATGATTGGCGCTGGGCTGGGGTGCCTTTCTATCTGAGAACTGGCAAACGTTTGCCAACCAAATGTTCTGAGGTGGTGGTGTATTTCAAAAAACCAGCGTTGAATCTGTTCGCCGAATCCTATCAGCAACTGCCGCAGAACAAACTGACGATTCGTCTGCAACCAGATGAAGGTATTGATATTGAAGTGCTGAACAAAGCGCCGGGGCTTGAGCATAAACATCGTTTGCAAACAACTAAGCTGGATCTGAGTTTCTCTGAGACGTTCAACCATATTCCGTTGGCGGATGCTTATGAGAGATTGTTGCTGGAAGCAATGCGCGGTATTCAGGCGCTGTTTGTCCGTCGTGATGAGGTAGAGGAAGCCTGGAAGTGGGTTGATTCCATTATGAATGCATGGGCAGCGGATAATGACGCGCCTAAGCCTTATCAGGCGGGAACATGGGGGCCAGTTGCTTCTGTTGCTATGATCACCCGTGATGGCCGCTCGTGGAATGAGTTTGAATAACGGGTAATGAGCGTGGGATTGTAAATCTTTATATTGAGGCCCAAGCTGCGTTGTTAGCGGCTTGGGGGGGGTGTCATCAAGATATAGGATACCCCAATTTTTTCGCTTATTTGTGCTTTCAGTCAAGAAAAGAATAAAATTGAGCAGTTGCTTTCTATTATTCCATATGGTAGAAGTATTAAGCTAACTAACACTATAACTATGAGGATTCTTAGTATATTGCGCGGAATATCAGCGCGATGAAAAGATGAGATATCATGAACAGCGCCAAAAGCGTCCGGTTTCAAAGATCTACCCACATGCTTTTCCTTTCTGCCATTTTATCCAGTGAGCACTACTGGTGCGGTGCGTTATAGCGTCTTACTCCTGTTAACCGGTTTTCAACCGGCATTTCTATTTCGTCAAAACGTCGGGTTATTTATTTCTCATCTTATTTGCTGATGAGTTCAGTGTTTGTACTGGCTGGCGTCTTGACGTGCGTATTTGCGTGTTCAGGAGAAAGAAAATGATTTACTGGTTATTCCTTGCAATGGCAATCGTCACCGAAGTTATCGGTACTTTGTCGATGAAACATGCCAGCGTTTCAGGTGGGATGGGGGGCATGGCAGTGATGTATGTCATGATCGCTATATCCTATATTTTGCTGGCAATGGCCGTGAAGAAAGTTGCGCTGGGTGTTGCGTATGCGTTGTGGGAAGGGATTGGTATCCTGTTTATTACTGTTTTTAGTGTGATGTGGTTTGATGAATCACTGTCGTTGATGAAAGTAGGTGGTTTGGCTCTGCTGGTGACAGGGATTATGCTGATTAAATCCGGGACTAAAAAAGCGGTAGTCAAAAAATCGGCTGAGGCAGTGAAAAAGATGGCAGACCAAGCTGTCATCAATGCCGCCGTAACTAAAAACAGTAAAATTAAGGAGGCATAACATGTTGCAACAATTTGAATGGTGGCATGCTGCGTTCCTGTGTCTTGCTGTCGTGTTGGAAATTCTAGCGAATATTCTATTGAAACTGTCTGATGGTTTCAGACGCCATTGGATGGGGATTTTCTCACTGGTTGCTGTTCTTGGGGCATTCAGTGCGCTTGCCCAGGCAGTGGAGGGAATCGAACTTTCCATCGCTTATGCTTTGTGGGGCGCTTTCGGCATTATCGCCACGATTGCTGCCGGCTGGGTTATGTTTAATCAACGTCTGAATTGTAAGGGTTGGGGCGGTATTGTTTTGTTGTTGCTCGGGATGGTGATGATTAAGATGGCTTAGATTTTAAGTGGTTAATTATAATAAAATGATAGCTTCAGGTAACATTTGATTCTTTCGGGTTAACTGAAGCTTTTTAACATCTTGGTAACTCTTTGAATGCTCTCAAAACTCTATAGAAAATGGATTTAAAAACTGTCTATGCCAGAGCAATTTTTTATCTATTTCACTTAATAATGTTAAATGCCCGCGATAATTTTTATCTCGACTTTGTATTTTGGGTTCATTAAGTTAGCTGCAACTGTGCAGCGTACAGGCGCACTTCCTGCCACAACCCATGCATCCCAGGCGGCGTTCATGCCAGCAAATTCGTCTCCATCAGCCAGAAAAATAGTGGCATCGATAATTTTGCTTTTATCAGAACCGAGGCGTTGTAGCATGATATCAATCGCGGCCAGTGTATCGGCCGTCTGCTCAGTAATATCACCCTCCAGATTTTCCGGTACGCTGGTGTAATAAATTGTCTGATTGTAAACCACAGCTTCGGACCAGCGATCCTGTGGATCAATACGCTCAATTGTCATGGATACTCCTTAAGTTAACTGCCATGCACCTGATTTTGGGTGGTGATCAGAACACAGTATTGGCATAATCTCCATCCATTCTATTGAAAGAGACAGTTTGTGTCAGACGATTTTGCGAAAAACGGTGCCCTTGCCAAAGCAATAAAAGGTTTCAAACCCCGTGATGCTCAAAGAGAAATGGCAACAGCTATTGAGTGTGCGATTAAAAACCATCAACAATTGGTTGTAGAAGCAGGTACAGGAACAGGTAAGACGTTTGCTTATCTGGCACCTGCATTGCGCTCTGGGCAAAAAGTGATTATTTCTACAGGTTCTAAGGCATTGCAGGATCAGCTTTATAATCGTGATTTGCCGACTGTCGCTGAAGCAATTAATTTCACCGGTAAACTGGCACTGTTAAAGGGGCGTTCGAATTATCTTTGTCTGGAACGGCTGGAACAGCAGTCGTTTGGTGGGGGACAGCTGGAAGCAGACATTCTGTCAGATATCGTCCGGTTGAGAAGCTGGTCTTCACAAACTGAAGAAGGTGATATCAGCACCTGTCATCAGATAGCGGAAGACAGCCAGGTTTGGCCGTTGGTCACCAGTACTAACGATAATTGCCTTGGCAGTGATTGTCCGCGCTATCAGGAGTGCTTTGTTTTGAAAGCGCGTCGCCGGGCAATGGATGCGGATGTTATTGTCGTCAACCATCATCTGTTTATGGCGGATATGGTCGTGAAAGAGACCGGATTTGGTGAGTTGATCCCACAAACGGAAGTGAAGATATTTGATGAAGCGCACCAGATCCCCGATATTGCCAGCCAGTATTTTGGTCAGCAGTTAAGTAGTCGCCAACTGATGGATCTCGCCAGAGACATTATTATGGCGTACCGCACGGAAGTGCGGGATCAAGCTCAGTTACAGAAGAGCGCGGATCGTCTGAGTCAAAGTACACAGGATTTCCGGCTAGTATTGGGGGATAATGGCTATCGGGGGAATTTGCGGGAGTTGTTGCAAAATCCGCAGGTGCAACGGGCGCTGGTATTGCTTGATGACGCACTTGAGCTTTGTTATGACGTGATGAAATTGTCGCTGGGGCGTTCAGTTATGCTGGATGCGGCCTTTGAACGGGCGACAATTTACCGTAACCGTCTTAAGCGCCTGAAAGAGGTGACTACCCCCGGTTACAGTTATTGGTTTGAAAGTTATGGTCGCCATTTTCTTCTGGCGTTAACACCTTTGTCTGTCTCTGATAAATTCAGCGAAATTATTAATGAGCAATCAGGTTGCTGGGTTTTCACGTCAGCTACATTATCCGTCAACGAACAGCTTTCACACTTCACCGAACGGCTTGGGCTAAAAGAAGCGAAAACTTTACTGTTGCCCAGTCCATTTGATTATCAAAGTCAGACGCTGCTTTGTGTTCCTCGTCATCTGCCGTCACCGAATCAGCCTGGTGGTGCAAAATGGCTGGCGAGAATGCTTAAGCCGCTGATTGAAACTAATCAGGGTCGCTGTTTCTTTTTATGTACCTCACACCAGATGATGCGCAGTTTGGCAGAAGAGTTCCGGGCCAGCATGACGTTACCGGTTTTGGTTCAGGGTGAAACCAGTAAAGGTCAGTTACTTTCTCAGTTTATTTCTGCCGGGAACGCATTATTGGTGGCAACCAGCAGTTTTTGGGAAGGTGTGGATGTGCGGGGTGATGCGCTTTCCTGTGTCATTATTGATAAGCTGCCTTTTACGGCACCGGATGATCCGCTGTTAAAAGCCCGTATTGAAGATTGCCAGCTTAAAGGCGGTGATGCATTTAATGAAGTTCAGTTGCCCGATGCGGTTATTAGCCTGAAACAGGGTGTCGGGCGGCTTATTCGTGATGTCGATGATTATGGTGTGGTCGTGATTTGTGATAACCGACTGGTGATGCGTCCTTATGGCGAAGTGTTTCTTAACAGTTTGCCTCCTTCACCACGAACCCGTGATTTAACAAAGGCCATTGCCTTTCTGCAAGCCCGGCAATCTCTGAGGAGCTCCGGTAGGAAAGATTAATTATATCTGCTGATTGAGCAAACAATTATGAAACTATGATTCTAGGGTTGTCTGATGAAAAATTAGCTAGGGCAATCCCCCAACGCTATCGAATCGCTGAACAGCGTGATCCGGCATACCATCAAGAAGCGCAAAGTGTTCCCGTTAGATGATTCGGTGAAAAAGGTGGTGTGGTTGGTCATCCAGACGGCATCGCAGAAATGGGCGATGCCGCTGAGCCGCTTTATTATCGAGTTCGGTGATCGCCGCCACTGTGAACATCACCTGAACAACGACCACCAAACCCCTTCCTGTTTACACACGAATCCTTACCGTCCCCCAATAACGTTGAAGTAACCTTGGAGAATAGCCATTCTGACAAAAACTCCGTTCTCAGCCTGAGAAAAATAAGCACAATGTACTGAATTATCTAACTCATAAGGAAGCTCATAACCTCGCGGAAGAGGATGCATAATTATGGCGTGGGGATGTAAGTATGAAAGTAGATCAGGAGTGAGCATCAAATTGGAATCGGGTAAATGATCTGCTGTTTCTTTATAACCCGCCATATAAATAACATCCGCACTACACAACCCCTCTTTTATGTTACGGAGATATTCGTAGGTGACACCCGCTTGACGAAGGTACGCTTCGTCTTCTGGTAAAAGCTTACAATTTTCTTCAGTACAAAGTAATAATTTTATATTGTGAAACAGGGCTATACAAAAGAGAAGGGAGCGTGCTGATCGGGAAGAGGGGTGACAGCATAATAATAAAGTTAATGATTTATGAAGAGGGAAAGATTGATGAATGGTAAAAATATCAAGCAAAGCCTGCGTTGGATGTTCTGCATTTAATCCTTCACCATTTCCCGCATTTATAACGGGAAGGCGGCTTTTTATGCAATAGTTATGCACAGGCTCAACTTTGGCATGGCGCATAACGGCAATATCGGCATACGCATTGATCATTTGTGCAGTATCCGTAAATTTTTCATTCCAGCTTGAACCAGAACGGCTTGACTCACCATCAGCAAAACCTATAATTTTTGCACCAAGACGGTTGGCTGCGCTTTCAAAACTGAGGCGAGTTCTTGTACTGGCCTGAAAAAAAAGTGAAGCGACAAGGATATCTTCATTTCTTTTTTTTATTTTTTTATCTGGTTTTGATACTTTAAAATTCTGAGCCAAATCTATAATATTCATTATAGTGTCTAAGTCTAATGATTTAATAGAGAGAAGGTTATCCTTTAGAAGAAAATTTTGCACTGATATCATAACTCACCTCCGGACTTTCATATTAATGATAGATATAAAAAGAACGATAATGAAAAGACCACCAAGCAAAATGGTGTAGGCGGGGTTTTGATAGTCTATAGCTGCACCTATAATCGGAACAGTAATAAAACTGCCAATCCCCCAAAATAGACCGACAGCTGCATTTTCTGTAAGAAGCATGCTATTGTGAAAGTTACTGCTAATATTACAGTTGAACTGAGCTACATTTTTATCAAAAAAACCAACCCTTTTAAGTTCATTTAGAAGGATAAGAGATAAAAAAGAAAACTCCTTATGCTCAATTGATTTTTTTACATAATCATTATTATCCCAATAAATAGGAGAAACTTCATTAAATGCCTCTCGCGCCAAGTCGGTATAACTTTTTGCTTCTGACATATTAATTCCTCTTTTTGTTATAAATGATTAAATTATGCATATATTTAAAGTGTTAATAATATTGTTAGTTATTTTCAATAATGTCATTTAAAGTCGTTATTCGCGGTGTCGTCATCAATTTTACAGTTATGGCAAAAATTACGGTATGGCCTGTGAGGGCGGGATAAGTTTCCCGGATAATCTGTGCCAAGTGGTGATTGATGACTTTGCCTTTGATGCTGGTGATCGTTTACCTATAAAATACAACTTCTTTGAAAACTGGCTCCATGATGTATGTATCGAAGCCATCCATGAAAAATCAAACTCAACGTCTCCATTTTGCCTGCGTGGTCATGGAATGCTAGGTGTGACCCTTTCGGATGAAATTGATAAGACCACGTAGCAGCATAGCGGGGCGCTGTACTGCGGATTATCCGGTATCGCTGGATTTACCGGTACGACAATGTCGTTCAATGCTAGCGCGGATATTTGCTAATTTCGCTTTCTAGCGCTTTATTGACAAAGGCATTTATTGTCATACCTTTTTCATTGGCAAGTTCCGCAATATGTCTATGCGTTTCAGGGTTAACCCTGACGTTAAACCCCCCTTTAAACGGAACGTCTGGTTTTTTGTTTAGTTCCCGACAATCCTGTAAATATAAATCGACAGATTTTTTAAACTCTTCTTCCAGCTCCTTAATTGTTGTGGCCTGATAAGTCACTAAATCACGGATATAAGCCAGTTTTCCGAATAAAAAGTTATCTTCCACATCAAATTCAATCGTGCCAATATAGCCTTTGTAAGTAAGATGTTTCATATCAATCCAACCTCTTTTAATATTTCCTTGATGGCCTTTATCGTGCCTCCCTTTATATGATTTTCAGGATGGGGGCGATGCATCAAGATTGTGTGGTCTAAACGCACTTCTTTTTGCAACTGATTATAGTCACAAAACCCAGTGAGTCAAATCTTCAATGAGGGGGGACTGTTTAAGTATATCTTCGTATTATTGAACTATTATTCAGTTCCTTGCTAATCAACAGACCTTACCTGTGAGTAGTCGTTTAATACCGCAAAGCTGCGACAGGAAGACAGAACACCGTTACAGAGCCCTTTGCCGTCAATAGGTAAGGAGTAATAGCCTTCTTATGGCTGTCAATTGGGTAAAACAGGCTAGGCTATGATAAGATAGCGCCTTATTTCGAATCATATTTCTTGCCGAGGTTAAGGCATGTCCACACGAATTCTGGCTATTGATACCGCAACGGAAGCCTGTTCTGTTGCTCTTTGGAATGACGGCGCCGTTCTGGCACAGTTTGAAATTTCTCCACGTGAACACACACAACGTATTTTACCTATGGTTCAGTCTGTTCTGGCTGAATCGGGCATCAGTTTACAGCAACTTGATGCTTTGGCTTTTGGCCGTGGGCCAGGTAGTTTTACCGGTGTACGTATTGGTGTTGGTATTGCTCAGGGTTTAGCTCTGGGAGCTGAATTGCCGGTTATTGGGGTTTCAACGCTTAATACAATGGCTCAAGGTGTTTTTCGTCTGGCAGGGGCAACTCAAGTATTAACGGCGATTGATGCCCGGATGGGCGAAGTTTACTGGGGACAATATACCCGTGATCAGAAAGGTGAATGGCAAGGGAGTGAAACGGAAGCTGTGCTGAAACCGGAACAGGTTCAGGCGATCATGGCTTCATTAATTGGTGGGTGGGTCATTGCCGGAACCGGTTGGCAGGCTTATTCTCAGTTGATGGCAAGTCACTTAACGCTGACTGACAGCGGTATCACATTACCTCACGCTGAAGATATGTTACCTCTGGCTGTACAGATGTGGCAGAACGGTGAGATGAAAGCCGTAGAACATGCTGAACCGATTTATTTGCGTAATGAAGTGACTTGGAAAAAATTACCGGGCCGTTAAGTATCGGTTGATGAAACTTGTAGTAAAAGAAAGTATCTAATAGACATCATTATTTTAAACATATGGTTATTTCAAACATCGTTATTGGGCCAATTTTCAGGAGAAGGTGGTTATGTTAAGAGTAATAAATTGCCGGGCTGGTTTTAAAGCGGCAATTTTGTTAGGTGCTGTCATGCTTACAGGTTGTGTCACTATTCCTGATTCGGTCAAGGGAACCTCACTAACGCCAGTTCAGGATCTGCTTTCTGTTAAGAATACACCAGATCTGTTCATCGGCCAGGAAGGGAGATTTGGTGGTAAGGTGCTTGATGTGGTGAATGAAAATAACCGTACTCGCCTGGAAATATCGTCATTACCCTTAGCATCCGATGCCAGTCCGAGATTGCATGAGCCTTCTGTCGGCCGTATTTATGCTTATGTTAATAATTTCCTTGATCCCAATGACTTTAAAGGAAATTACGTCACTGTCGTTGGCCCGATCATGGGTGTAGAGAAGGGGAAAATTGGCAAGGCGGATTACGCTTATATTGTGATTAATGCCACGGGTTATCAGCATTGGAGGGTTGCTCAACGGGTATTGATGCCTTCTGGCCTAGGGCTGTGGAACTATTACGGTTATCCCTATTATTCAGGTTGGGGATGGGATGGATATTATCCCGGCTCGGTGCCTGTTGAGACTATTTTGATTGAGTAAGGTTATTTCAATACCGAGAGCTGTTGTTTTGTTAATGTATGATTTGTGACATCGTAACTTTATTTTTTAGTCGGAACCGCCGCTCTTATGTGGCGGTGATCCATGTAACTATTTCTTTGGTTTTATCGTGAGTTTCATCGCAACCCTTGCACCTAAACCCACAGTAACTTCCTCGTCCAGAATTTCCAGTAATTCATCAGGAATATCATCTGATGCCAGTAAGACAAAACCAAATTTGTCATATAATCTGCGGCTTGGTATAAAATCACGAAAAGTGGTGAGGTAAAGTGCCGTCTCATTGCGCTGTTTTAATTGTTCAATGACTACTTTCAGAAGGGTACTGGCAATACGCTGACCATGATATTTCGGCAGCACATCGATCTCGGCTAACAGTGTCAATTGATTTAGGCCACGGATTAGGGCAAATCCAACCTGTTTTTGATCAATTTCAGCGATCCAAAGTTGTTGTTCTTGGATAGCTGATTCAATTGTATACAGGGACAGGGTTTTATCACTGAGTGCTTTCGGCAGTAATTCGTCTGGAAAAAGAGAAGCAGCTTGTAGTTCTATATTGTTAATAACAGTACTATCTTCATGGTTTCCCATTCTAACCGTTATGTTGTTTATAGTCATATTTTATTACCCTTAGTTTTTTAATAATGTATTGGAATAGATGAAAGCAATAAATGCTATTCCAAAAATGCTATCTTAAACGAAAAATAAGTAGGTCAATGTATAATCAATAGCAACTAAGTTAAATGTTAACTATGGCAATAATATACTGATTATAAAAAATAATTTACAGACGACACAGTTCTCTTTGTTTTTTGTATGTAAGGATTAACATGAAATTAGTGATGTGTATCTCAACCTGAACAATGTTTCTTTTTTACACTGGTACGCTGAGTTAATAATTTGTTAAAACAAAGCGTGCGTTATTTATTAGGCGAGTGATAACATAGCAATTGAAATTTCAGGAGTACTACCTTGGAGAAAGTCTGGCTAAAACACTATCCGGCGGATGTCCCTGCGGAAATTGACCCGGATCGTTATTCATCATTGGTTGAGATGTTTGAAAATGCTGTAGCGCACTATGCAGATCAGCCTGCGTACATCAACATGGGTGAGGTTATGACCTTCCGTAAGCTGGAAGAGCGTAGTCGGGCATTTGCTGCTTATTTGCAAAATGGTTTGGGATTAAGCAAAGGGGATCGTGTTGCACTGATGATGCCAAACTTGTTGCAATACCCTGTTGCACTGTTTGGTGTTCTGCGTGCAGGTATGGTTGTAGTCAATGTAAACCCGATGTATACGCCACGCGAGCTTGAACATCAGCTTAATGACAGCGGCACTTCAGCTATTGTGATTGTGTCCAACTTTGCCCATACATTGGAAAAGATCGTTTTTAATACCAAAGTTAAGCATGTTATTTTGACGCGTATGGGTGACCAGTTATCTCGCCCTAAAGGTACTTTGGTTGATTTTGTTGTGAAATATATTAAGCGGCTGGTACCTAAGTATAACTTGCCTGATGCCATCTCATTCCGTAGTGCGATACACAAAGGCTATCGCATGCAATATGTAAAACCGGATATTAACGGCGCTGATTTGGCCTTTCTGCAATATACTGGCGGCACTACCGGCGTAGCTAAGGGCGCTATGTTGACGCACCGTAATATTTTGGCAAATCTTGAACAGTCAAAAGCTGTTTATTCGCCATTACTGCATTCTGGTCAGGAACTGATAGTCACTGCGTTGCCTCTTTATCACATATTTGCATTATTGGTAAACTGTTTGCTGCTTATTTACTTGGGGGGCTGCAATCTTCTGATCACTAACCCGCGTGATATTGCCGGTACAGCCAAAGAGTTGAGCCGTTACCCGTTCACTTCTGTAACTGGGGTGAATACGTTGTTTAACGCTTGGTTGAATAATGAAGAATTTAGGAAGCTTGATTTTTCCTCATTACGTCTCGTTGTTGGTGGTGGTATGCCAGTACAGAAGGCGGTTGCTGAGAAATGGGCAGAAGTAACAGGAAGGCCTTTGCTTGAAGGCTATGGCTTGACAGAGTGTTCCCCATTGGTTTCCTGTAATCCTTATAACTCGAAACATTACACTGGTAGTATTGGTTTCCCGGTATCTTCAACTGAAATCAAACTTGTAGATGATGACGGTAATGAGGTGACGATAGGTCAGCAGGGAGAGCTGTGGGTCCGTGGTCCGCAGGTTATGGTGGGTTACTGGAATCGCCATGATGCGACGGAAGAAGTGTTGAAAGATGGCTGGGTAGCGACGGGTGATATTGCTAATGTTGATGAACGAGGTTTTATTCATATCGTAGACCGTAAAAAGGATATGATTTTGGTTTCTGGGTTCAATGTGTATCCTAATGAAGTTGAAGATGTTGTATCAACTCACCCGAAAGTGCTAGAGTCAGCAGCAATTGGCGTATCAAGCGAAAGTTCCGGTGAAACTGTTAAAGTGTTTGTGGTTCGAAGAGATCCCAGTTTGACCGAGGATGAGCTTAAAACGCATTGCCGTCGTTATCTGACAGGGTATAAAGTACCTAAGATCATTGAGTTCCGGGATGAATTACCTAAATCTAATGTAGGTAAAATTCTTCGCAGAGAACTGCGCGATGAAGAGGAAAAGGTTAGGAATTCAGCTATAGCCTAATCCTCTTCATAATACTTACAAGCATGACAACGCCGGTTTCAGCCGGCGTTGTCATGCTTATTACCATGAATGGCTAAGAGAACTATGTTTTGAATTATCAGTTGATCACCACAGATGCTCAGTTGCAGCAAGTCTGCGAAAGAGCAAAAGAATACTCAAAAGTAGCATTGGATACTGAGTTTGTACGCACACGGACGTATTACCCACAATTAGGTTTGATACAACTGTATGATGGCGAACACCTTTCTCTGATAGATCCACTGAATATCACTAATTGGCAACCTTTTCGTGAATTGATTACCCATCCCCAGATATTGAAGCTGTTACATGCTGGCAGTGAGGATTTGGAAGTCTTTCTGAATGCCTTTCAATGCTTGCCGGAACCCATGATTGATACTCAGGTCCTGGCTGCATTTATCGGGCACCCTCTGTCATGTGGTTTTGCCGCACTGGTAGCTGAATATCTTCAGGTCGAGTTGGATAAAAGCGAATCTCGCACCGACTGGCTTGCCCGCCCATTAAGTGAAAAGCAATGTGAATATGCAGCGGCGGATGTTTATTATCTGCTACCTTTGGCTGATATTCTGATGACTGCGACAGAGCAGGCCAGATATATGAAGGCCGCGATGGGTGAGTGTGAGCTTATCAGCCGACGCCGAAAAGAGATATTGACACCGGAATGTGCTTATAAACAGATAGGCAATATTTGTCAATTACGTCCTCAGCAGCTTGCGTGTTTGAAAAAACTGGCAGCATGGCGTTTGAATCAGGCCAGAGAGCGTGATTTAGCGGTGAACTTTGTTATTCGTGAAGAAAACTTGTGGCAGGTGGCGCGTTATATGCCAACCTCTTTGGCAGAATTAGATGCGCTGGGGTTAAGTGGACAGGAAATTCGTTGTCATGGACGTCGCCTGTTGGCAATGGTCGCTGAAAGTGGAAATATTCCAGAAAGTGAATGCCCTCCGCTGGTGACAAATCTGATTGATCAGCCTGGTTATCGCAAAGCGTTTAAGGATATTAAAGCGCTGATTATTCAGGTAAGTGAACAGCATCGGTTTAATTCTGAATTGCTGGCATCTCGTCGGCAGATTAATCAGTTACTCAGTGTTCATTGGAAATTGAAACAATTAAATGGCAAACCTGAACTGCTTAGTGGATGGCGGGGAGAATTGCTGGCTAGGCCAGTCGCAGAGATTCTGGCGAACTATCCTGATTAACTAATATCAGATAGAGCGACTGCTTTAGTCTGATGCCAGACTAAAGCGCAAGAGAGTGGGGGCTCCCATTTAGGGTCACCCCATCTCAGACAGTCACATAATGAGCTTGGTCACTTTGATGGTGATTAATGATAAAACAGCACGGTTTACCACGTTATTTTTGAGCTTCTTCTGTCTCAGGTAGTGTTATATTAAGCTCCAGCACAGAAATATCATCACCTTTCTGCTCAAATTGTACAGAGAGCATCTCAGGATCTACCTGTATATACTTGCAGATTACCGCCAGGATATCCCGTTTCATGTCAGGCAGATAAGCCGGTTCAGAATCGCCACGGCGACGTTCTGCCACGATGATTTGCAGACGTTCTTTAGCGATATTTGCTGTCGTTTTTTTTCTCGACAGAAAGAAATCTAGCAAGGCCATGTTTTATCCCCCAAATAGGCGCTTTAAGAAGCCTTTCTTCTCTTCTTCAATAAAACGGAAAGGACGTTCTTCCCCCAATAAACGCTCAACAGTATCGGTATATGCTTTTCCTGCATCGGATTCCGTATCCAGAATGACGGGTTCCCCTTGGTTGGATGAACGCAGTACAGATTGATCTTCAGGAATAACACCAAGTAAAGGAATGCATAAAATCTCCAGAACATCTTCCATACTGAGCATATCACCACGGCTTACCCGACCTGGGTTATAGCGAGTTAGTAGCAGATGTTCTTTAATGGGATCTTCACCGCGTTCAGCACGTCGCGATTTAGAAGCCAGAATACCCAGAATACGATCTGAATCACGTACAGAAGAGACTTCAGGGTTCGTTGTGATAATCGCTTCATCAGCAAAGTAGAGCGCTATCAACGCACCACTTTCAATCCCTGCCGGGGAATCACAGATAATAAAATCAAAACCTTGTTTATCCAGATCGACCAAAACTTTCTCAACACCTTCAGGTGTGAGCGCGTCTTTATCGCGGGTTTGCGATGCCGGCAAGATGTAAAGATTCTCGGTACGTTTATCTTTGATTAATGCCTGATTAAGCGAGACGTCACCTTGGATAACGTTCACGAAGTCATAAACTACGCGGCGTTCACATCCCATAATCAGATCGAGGTTACGCAGACCGATATCAAAATCGATAACAACGGTTTTTTTACCTCTTTGGGCAATGCCGGTAGCAATGGCCGCGCTTGAAGTGGTTTTGCCAACGCCACCTTTACCTGATGTAACAACAATAATGCGTGCCATGAAGCGATTCCTTATTAAAAGGGCTAGATTAAAGGTTCAATAGTTAATTCATTATTTACCAGGCTAAGTTTTGCGGCTTTTCCTGCTAATTCAGTCGGGATTTTATCGCCGAGCCAATATTGCCCAGCTATAGAGATGAGTTCAGCGTTTAAATGGGTGCAAAAAACCAAACATTCCTGATCACCAGATGCGCCGGCTAATGCCCGGCCACGCATCATGCCATAGATATGAATATTGCCGTCTGCAATCAATTCGGCACCAGCACTGACATTACTGGTGACAATAAGATCACTGCCTTGCGCATAAATTCTTTGCCCTGAGCGAACAGGTAAATTAATTATGCGGGTTTTTTTTACAGTAGGTTCTGTTGGTTTATTTTCCTGTGCCGAAGCTTTTTGTTTTTTGCCTTCATTTAGCAATGGTAAGGCGGCTTTTATTACCGCTTTGCGTTGCTGCTCATCACGGCAACCGCTAATTCCAACAACCCAGAATCCGGCTGAATCAATAGCGTGATGTAGCGCTTTCAGATCAGCGCCTGCCGGCAGAGCGGAGATATTAATGACAACAGGCGCATTTTTCAGGAAATCTGGTGCTTGTTCCACTTTTTCCTGTAGGGCCTGTAGAATAATTTCCGGTTGATCATTGTGTAAATGAACAACCGAAAGCGTAAAATTACTGCCTTTTAGCTCAATTGGCGACTGTGACATCTATCCTGACTCAGATTCAGCAGATTTGAGATCCCCCAGAACAACCCTCTGGGATACGATATTTCGAAATACAATAAGCATGTTATAATTACTAAATTATTCAAGCAAGTCGTGGCCTTAATTTAAAAGAGTTTATTATAATGATTTGTGTGATCTACAGAAGCCCGAAACGGGAACAAACATATCTTTATGTTGAAAAAAGAGATAATTTTTCTCGTGTTCCTGAAGAGTTACTAAAAAGTTTTGGTCAGCCTCAATACGTAATGATGATCTCCCTGGCAGACAGAAAGACACTGGCGAGTGCTGATATAGAAAAAGTAAAAGTATCGTTAATTGAGCAGGGTTTTTACCTGCAAATCCCACCCCGGGATGAAAATTTAATGAATGTACATCTGCAACAGATGAAAAAATAAGAAAAACCCAAAGATTTGGTGAGTGAAATTAACCGTATTGCAGTTTTATTAATCACTGCAATATTAACGGGCGTGGTGTTTTTTCCCATTTACGTTGAGTTATGGCTGATAGGGTAGTGCAATAAATGCTATAATCAGGGGTATGCCTGATAAACCAGAGTGGGGAATGAGTATGTATCAGCACAGAGACTGGCAGGGTGCATTACTGGATCTTCCAGTCAATAAAGTTGTTTGTGTTGGCAGTAATTACGCGAAACATGTTAAAGAAATGGGTTCTCAGCCAGCGGAAGAACCCATCGTTTTTATTAAACCGGAAACTGCACTATGTGATATACATCAACCGATTGCGATTCCAAAAGATTTTGGTGCTGTTCATCATGAAGTTGAACTGGCTGTGTTGATTGGTACACAGTTGAAACAAGCAAATCAAGAGCGTGTTGGCATTGCGGTTGCCGGTTTTGCTGTCGCATTGGATCTTACTTTGCGTGATTTGCAATCCAAATTTAAGAAAGCGGGTCAACCTTGGGAAAGAAGTAAGGCGTTTGATGGTTCTTGCCCGATATCCGGGTTTATTCGGATGAGCAGTTTTGGTGATCCACAAAATGCCCGGTTCTCATTGATGGTCAATGATGAATTACGGCAGAACGGTAATGCCAATGACATGTTGACCCCCATCATTCCTCTGATCAGCCATATGTCTCACTTTTTCACTTTGCGGCCGGGAGATGTGATTCTTACCGGTACACCGGAAGGTGTCGGAGCATTGGAATCCGGTGATGTGTTAAAGATTACTTTGAATGATAATGTGCTCACTACAAGAGTGATTTGAATATAAGGAATAGCAGAAGTTATGTCTCAACCTTTCTGGCAGGTAAAAACCCTGGATCAGATGACGGATGAAGAATGGGAATCGCTATGTGATGGTTGTGGGCAATGCTGTCTGCATAAATTAATGGATGATGATACCGATGAAATTTATTTTACTAACGTTGCCTGTAATCAACTCAATATAAAAACCTGCCAATGCAAAAATTACGAAGACCGTTTCAGATACGAACCGGACTGTATCAAACTGACCCGCTACAATTTGCCAACGTTTGAATGGTTGCCAATGACGTGTGCATATCGTTTGCTTGCGGAGGGGAAGGCATTGTTACCCTGGCATCCACTGATTAGAAGGTCTAAATCAGCAATGCATAGCGAAAGAATCTCTGTCAGGCATATCGCGGTACGGGAAATTGATGTTGTAGAATGGGAAGACCATATTATTAATAAGCCTGAATAATGATTTAATTAACTGTAATTTAATAAGTTATTTTTTTACTCCTCTTTTTGTGGGGGAGTGAGAAGAGATTCTTAAAAAATCTGAAAGAATATCAATCTGTTTGAAATAATTCTCACTCATTCACTGCTAATGTCCTCAGATAGCGAATGCCACAAAAGAGTATCTTCTGCCAAATGGGATCTGACTCTAAGACTAAGCTATTAGTACATGTATCCACCAAAAATGAACTAAAGGTTGATTGTATATAATTGCATCTATACTATTACCTAAAGGTAATTAAACCTGTGGTTTATTAGAGGAAGCATAAAATATGCCAAGACATTCGGAAAACATAGAAAAAATTACCAATGATTTCAGCTACCTGAATGAGCCAGAACTCAATCATACTCTGTATGATGTTTTTGATTCCTCTGGTACTGATATTGTGAATGACGTGGATGAACTCATTCTTCCACCAGGCTACCGATTGGTGAGAGTTGATAGCAGGTTATATTTGGATATAGATGAGCCCCATTTTGAATTGGCGTTACTCAGTGACGATGCTAAGGAAGTTGTTTATTACAACAAAGTTATTGTGATGAATGACTTGGTGCTTAACTGCCGTCCTGCGTCGCAGACGCTTGTGTGGAGAACGAAGAAACCAAAGCATAAAGCGGCGTTAAGTGATTTAGCCGCTAAAATCTTTTTTCACTATCTGATTAGAACCCATGATGTTGCTGCCTCAAACGTCAATCAAATAATAGATGATATCTCTTTTTGGCAAGCTCGAATGTATGAAGCACTACAGTTTGGGCTTTATGTTTACGGTTATGATGTTATGACTTGTGAACTGAGAAATATTTTAACTGAGGATGATGTTGGTAAAGAGCAGAGTTGGTTGTGGGGCAATGCAGAATATTATATGGATAGATTAGCCATTATTTCCAAGATTAAGCTTCCTAATAAATAGTGAATTAACGGAAAATAATTCTACTTTTTATGGGTTTTGCCACGCACGCCGCTTAGTTGCGGCTTTTTTTTGTTAAATTGATGACATACCGCTAACAGTTCAGATGGCGAGGTTAATCCAACCGTGGGTTTATTGTTGAGATATGCATATTTGGAGGTGCCGGAAAGCGCTTTCCGGCACCTGAAACTAGCTTACTTTCTGATTACTGAACATAATCTTTCAGTTTATAAACCAGTTTATTGCTATGGTTGGACAAGGTCAGTTTTTGATCTTTCAGCGTGACTTTAACGCCATCGGCTAATACTTTACCAATCAGATGATCCCATCTATTCAACTTATCATCAGAGCAGAGCATTTGAGTGCTGGCCAGGTTTTTAACTGTCAGTACACCATGTTTCAGTTTACCCTGACCCATAAAGTTATTACACATGGAACCGGAGATATGCAGTTTTTCACCGAATTCAATGGAGGGTACGCGACCCTCTTGATTTTTCGCGCTTTCGCCATTAACACTCACCAGAACAAATTTGTGATGTAGTAAATCATCGACTGACACGTTTTCTGTTGCTGAGGTTTGGAATGTGGCTAACAATAAAGTCGCAGTTGCCAAAGGTAGTATTTTTTTCATATTTATCTCCTAATATATTATTTTAAGGGTACTTACTAACAATATTCGGGCAATTTTTCCCGTTGATTAATTGCTGGATATTTCTCAGCGTAGTTTCACTGATACTGGTCAAGGCTTCTTCTGTCAGAAATGCCTGATGACCGGTAAACAGCACGTTATGACATGAAGACAAGCGACGAAAAATATCATCCTGAATCACGTCATTAGATTTGTCTTCAAAGAAGAGGTCGCGTTCATTTTCATAAACGTCCATACCCAGAGCACCAATTTTTTGCTGCTTTAATGCGTTAATAGCGGCTGCGGAATCAATCAGAGCGCCGCGGCTGGTATTAACGATCATGACGCCGTTTTTCATTTTGCTGAAAGCAAGTTCATTCAGCAGATGATAGTTTTCTGATGTCAGTGGACAATGAAGGGATATCACATCGGATTGCGCATACAGTGTATCCAGATCGACATATTCAGCACCGAGATCCAAAACAGCTTGATTAGGGTATGGATCACAGGCTAACAGGCGCATGCCAAACCCTTTAAGAATACGTAACGTTGCGATACCAATCTTGCCTGTTCCAATAATTCCCGCTGTACGGTTGTGCATATTGAAACCAATTAGACCATCAAGAGAGAAATTGGCGTCACGGGTGCGTTGATAAGCCCGGTGAATACGGCGGTTTAAACACAGGATTAACCCAATAGTATGTTCAGCAACCGCTTCTGGAGAGTAAGCTGGAACCCGTACAACCTGAATGCCTAATTCTTTAGCTGCGTCTAAATCGACATTATTAAAACCTGCACAACGTAGTGCGAGGATTTTTATATTCATCTCAGCCAATTCTTCAAGTACTTCACGATCAGCATTATCGTTAACGAAAATACAAACAGCATCTGCACCGATAGCATTTTTGGCGGTTTTTGAGCTGAGAGGAAAATCGAAAAACTCAAAATCATAACTGAACCCGAGCTTTTTATTAACCTGCTCCAGATGTTTATGGTCATACTGTTTGGTACTGTAAACGACTAATTTCATGGAATGATCTCCGTCATAATTTAAGTAACTAATAAATTGTTTAGGACTTAAATTATTGCTGACGTAAAGGTTTAAATAAACCGATAAATGAAGTAACGCTATAAGGGTATTGCTTGTTGTTCCCCTCTATGTTCATTGAAATTTTCTTAATAATCAATGTGTTAGTTTGAGATGTGTCTGATAAATTATGGAATAACAATAGAAGTAACCGATCTAAGGCTTAATAAGGAGAGGCAATGATTTGATAATCAAAGGGTTAAAAATATTCATTATAATTCTGATTTCGTTAGTGTTTTCGGGTGGTATATGCTCGGTATTAATAGTAAGTGGTTGAAGAAATAAAAGTGCGCCGGGAGGGGAGGCGGCGCACAAAATACAGCAATATAATATATAGAATGTATGAATAGAGCGTAATGATCAGGCAGTCATTTTTTCCAGAACTTCACGGGCAGCTTGTTGTGCTTGATTTGCGGCATCAGGGCCTAATCCTACACCTTCAGCAAACACAAATTCCACATCAGTAAGACCAATGAATCCGAGGAACAGGCGCAAATAAGGCACTAACAGATCACTGGGCCCGTCTTTATGAATTCCCCCGCGGCTAGTCAGGATAATTGCGCGTTTGCTTTTTACCAAACCTTCTGGGCCATTCTCGGTATAACGGAAAGTGACGCCAGCACGGGCTATCAGGTCAAAATAGGTTTTCAGCTGGGTTGGAATATGAAAATTGTACATAGGTGCAGTCATAACAATGATGTCATGATCCTGTAATTCCGCAATAAGTTCATCAGATAATGCCAATACCTCTTGCTGACGGGCAGTCATTTCATTATCTCTTGGACGTAATGCATGAACCAGTTCGTTATCCAGAACAGGAATAGGTTGTGCAGCCAAATCACGTATTGTGATGTTGTCGTCAGCATGGTTGGCTTGCCATTTTTCAATAAAGAAATCTGCCATTTGGTTAGTGTGTGAATGCTGCGCCATAATGCTGGATTTCAGAACCAGAACTTTATTCATTTTTATTCCTTAAATTAACTTTTGTTCGTTCACTTGTTAATCGCGATACCGTTATACTATGAGTTATTATCTTCTGGTAATAGATCAATATTTAGAGATTAGCATTCAAATTTATTGAATAACTTTTATCCGTGCTGATGACAGCAGCAGGAATACTCGCTGAAATTATTGCCAATAAATAGGATATGTTACTATGTCATCAGTAAAAATTGGCTAATCAGCAAAGTAGTAAGTCACTAAGGACTAAGATAAGGTGAAAGAGTCTCAGAAAATCATTAATCGTCAGGCCGTTTGTCCAACAATCAAATATCCAGAAAACCTGCCAGTCAGCCAAAAGAAAGATGATATCTACAAAGCTATCCGTGATCATCAGGTTGTGATTATTGCTGGCGAAACCGGTTCGGGTAAAACAACGCAGATCCCAAAAATTTGCCTCGAATTGGGCAGGGGAATAAAAGGATTGATTGGTCATACACAACCCCGTCGGCTGGCTGCTCGCGCGGTTGCCAATCGCCTGGCGGAAGAATTGGAAACTTCAGTGGGTTCAGCTGTAGGTTATAAAGTCCGTTTCAGTGATCATATAAGTGATAACACGCTGGTTAAGCTGATGACAGATGGTATTTTGCTGGCGGAACTGCAAAATGACAGGCTGCTTAAACAGTATGACACGCTGATTATTGATGAGGCACATGAACGTAGTCTGAATATTGATTTTATTCTGGGTTACTTGCGTCAGCTATTGCCAAAACGTCCTGATCTGAAAGTAATCATCACATCAGCGACTATCGATCCTGAACGTTTTTCCCGTCATTTTCATCATGCACCTATTATTGAAGTTTCAGGCCGAACTTATCCGGTAGAGGTGCGTTATCGGCCTGTAATCGCCGAAGACAGTGATGGAGAGCGGGATCAGCTTGAAGCAATTATTGATGCTGTTGATGAACTCGGTCGTGAAGGGCCTGGGGATATCCTGGTCTTTATGAGCGGTGAGCGGGAAATTCGTGATACAGCTGATGCTTTGAATAAATTGAATTTGCGTCATACCGAAGTATTGCCGCTGTTTGCACGCCTTTCTAACCGTGATCAGAACCGGATTTTCCAGTCGCATGCTGGTCGCAGAATTGTGTTGACCACTAACGTGGCAGAAACTTCTTTGACTGTACCGGGAATTAAATATGTGATTGATACCGGATATGCACGTATCAGTCGTTATAGTTATCGGACGAAAGTCCAGCGATTGCCGATTGAGCCAATATCTCAGGCATCGGCTAATCAGCGGAAAGGGCGTTGTGGGCGTGTATCTGACGGGATTTGTATTCGCCTGTATTCGGAAGATGATTTCTTTTCACGGCCAGAGTTTACTGATCCAGAAATTCTGCGGACTAATTTGGCCTCGGTCATTCTGCAAATGACATCAATTGGTCTTGGGGATATTGGCGCATTTCCATTTGTGCAACCACCTGATAAACGGAATATTCAAGATGGTGTCCGGCTTCTGGAAGAGCTTGGGGCAATTGACCAGAACGCAACGGTGAAGGGTAATTACTGTCTGACATTAATAGGGCGGCAACTTGCTCAACTTCCGGTTGATCCCCGGTTGGCGCGTATGGTACTGGAAGCCCGTCATCACGGTTGTGTGCGTGAAGTGATGGTAATTACTTCTGCGCTGTCTATTCAGGATCCAAGAGAGAGGCCATTGGAGAAACAGCAGGCTTCTGATGAGAAACATCGTCGGTTTGCCGACAAAGATTCTGACTTCATTGCATTCCTGAAATTATGGGATTTTCTGAAAGAACAGCAAAAGGAACTTTCTTCTTCGCAATTCCGTAAGCTTTGCCGTCAGGATTATCTTAACTATCTGAGAGTTAGAGAATGGCAGGACGTATATACCCAGCTACGACAAGTTGTAAAAGAAGTCGGTCTGCCGGTAAATAGTCAGGATGCAGATTATCGCAGTATTCATGTTTCGTTACTTTCTGGGCTGTTATCGCATATCGGCCAAAAAGATACAGATAAGCAGGAATATACTGGTGCACGCAATGCTCGTTTTTCTATTTTTCCTGGCTCCGGCTTATTCAAGAAGCCACCTAAATGGGCAATGGTTGCGGAACTGATTGAGACCAATCGTTTGTGGGGGCGTATTGCTGCGCGGATAGAACCTGAGTGGATTGAATCGTTAGCCACACATCTGGTGAAGCACCATTATAGCGAACCGCATTGGCAAAAATCGCAGGGTGCGACAATGGCTAAGGAGAAAGTCACTTTATATGGACTGCCAATTGTGGTGAGTCGTTTGATTAATTACAGTAAAATTGATCCAATGCTTTGCCGTGAATTGTTTATCCGCCATGCGCTGGTGGAAGGCGATTGGCAAACCCGGCATGCATTTTTCCGGGCGAATCTGAAATTACGTGAGGAAATTGAGGAGCTGGAACATAAATCCCGCCGTCGTGACATTTTAGTGGATGATGAAATCCTGTTCAGTTTCTATGATCAACGTATACCTCAGAGTGTGGTTTCTACGGGTTATTTCGATCGCTGGTGGTTGAAGACGAATAGAGTGCAACCGGACTTGCTCAACTTTGAAAAAAATATGTTGATCAAAGGTGATGCGGATAAAATCAGCGCGTTGGATTACCCTAATTATTGGTATCAAGATGCACTGAAATTACGGCTTAGTTATCAATTTGAACCGGGCACAGAAGCTGATGGTGTGACGGTTCATATTCCACTGCCGGTGCTGAATCAGGTCAAAGATGAAGGATTTGATTGGCAGATCACGGGCATTCGCTATGATCTTGTCGTCGCTCTGATTAAATCATTGCCGAAACCGGTGCGTCGTAATTTTGTGCCGGCACCAAACTATGCTCAGGCATTTATGGAGCGGGTGCCTCAACCCCAATCCACTTTGTTGGATAGTCTTGAGAGAGAATTACGGCGTATGACAGGCGTGACAGTGTCACGTGATGATTGGCAGTTAGAACAGGTGCCTGATCACCTCAAAATGACATTTCGGGTGGTAGGAGAGAAGAACCGGACTATCGCTGAAGGCAAAGATTTAGCAGCGTTGAAAGTACGATTGAAAGAGAAAGTTCAGGAGACACTTTCAGCTGTTGCCGATGATGGTATTGAACAGAGTGGACTACATATTTGGAGTTTCGGTGAATTAGCGGAACGATATGAGCAAAAGCGTGGAGGTTACTCCGTTAAAGCCTATCCAGCGCTGGTGGATGAAAAAGAGAGCATCGGTATCAAATTGTTTGAAACTGAATTGGAACAGCAAACTGCCATGTGGGAAGGCACCCGTCGTCTGCTATTACTAAATATTCCTTCACCCATTAAATATTTACATGAGAAATTGCCGAACAAATCCAAATTGGGGCTTTATTTTAATCCTTATGGCAAGGTATTGGATTTAATTGACGATTGTATCTCTTGTGGCGTTGATAAATTGATCGCGGCGAATGGTGGACCGGCTTGGAATGAACAGACTTTTATTCAACTACAGAATAAGGTTCGGGCTGAGTTGAATGATACGGTTGTGGAAATTGCCAGGCAGGTAGAACAGATACTCACCACGGTTTTTGCTATTAATAAGCGTCTTAAGGGTAGAGTTGATATTTCGTTGGCTCTGGCATTATCTGATATCAAAGCGCAGCTTTCTGGTTTGGTTTTCAAAGGATTTGTCACCGCTAATAATTGGAAACGTTTGCCGGAAGTCTTGCGTTATTTGCACGGTATTGACCGCCGCCTTGAAAAATTGGCGATTGATCCACACAGGGATCGGATACAAATGGGGCGTGTCGAGAATGTTCAGCAGCAGTGGCAGCAATGGTTGGCGAAATTATCACTGCAACAGAAGCAGTTACCTGAGGTGCAAGAGATTCGTTGGATGATAGAAGAATTAAGGATCAGCTTGTTTGCTCAACAACTGGGTACGCCATATCCGGTCTCTGATAAACGTATTTTGCAGAATATGGAGCAGATTGCTTCCTAGTTAAGAAGAAAGGCTACCTCTTTTAGTTTAGAGCCTGTAATAACAAATCTTTGAGCCAGATATCTCTACCTATTATATTTACTTAAACACTTTATAATGAGGGGACGATAGAATAATAAGAGAAAGGCCATGTTTTTTGGCCTTCTTCTCCGGGATTTAAGCTCTTTCATTCCAGCTATCGGAATGAACTATATTCCCATCATTGTACTTCCAAGTGATTTTTTCGTAGCGAAGTTCAACAATTTCCATATGATTGAATTTCTCTTTCGATACATCCTTGATATCGAGCATGACAGGAACAATATTAACCACTTTTACATTTTCCATTAAGGTATTGAAGTATTCCTTTTCTTGACCATGAGCATCTATTTTATACCATTTAAGTTCTGTTGACGTTAATGTTTGCCCCGTGGTTAATGCTTTATAAAGATAGGGGGAGGATGAATCCACTTCCTTTTCAATCATAAATGGGAGGTGTTTCCTCGTTCCAGTCAACTTTCCTGTATTATCATCATTAGCGATACTTACACTATGATGAAGACCCAAGATCTCAATACTGCCTTCTCTACCATAAACATCAACTGATCCTTTAATATCAGATCCGCCGTCATCTTTTATGTACATATATAGAGGAATAGCCATTGTTAATCTCCTTCAGAAAATGATTTTGAATTTCCGGTTGTCTCAATAAGCTTTTGCAGGCATTTTCCACCACCTTTGTTTTTATACAAAGCACGAATGCTATCAATGACATATTGATTCAGCTCCGCTTCTGTTCCCTGATAAAAAGGTAGTGAACACACAGATTCAGTACTAATTGAAACGTTGGAGTCATTAAGGACAGATAATACACCACTTGCGTTTTTCGGTAATGCGGTTGCAACGGCTGTTGATAAATCTTCTGCTGAGCCCGCGTCGACACCGGTTGATAATATTGGAACAATCCTTAGCCATTCAATATTACCACTTGATATATGAGATAAGATGTAATCCCATGTGCTGCCATCGACATTGGGTGAGGTAGATATTATGAATTTCCTCACTCCCATTGAATTTACTTTTTCAGTAATTTGTGCTGGCATCAGGTTGGGATATGGATTAGTTATTTTTAATTCAACGGCAAAGGAATTAAAAGCCAAAAGGTTTAAAGCTATTATTGAGAGTAATTTTTTCATGGAGCTACAACCAATATATCATCGCTGGATGAAGCAATACTTTTTCTCAATGTTGCACCATTTATAACGATACAACCTTCGGAGGCCTGATGATATGAGCCATCGCTCCTGTCTCCGTGGATTCTAAATTCACCTCGCCCATAAGTGTTTGTTCCTAAGATGGGAACTAATTTTACGGTATACGGACCTTTATGTTTATTGTATCCGTCGATTCTATAATGGCCTTGTGGAATGGGGCCTGTCATATATACATCTTGCATTGACGGGTTGTTTATACCAGCACCTTTTCCACTATAACCTTTGGCAATAAAATAACCATTATGTGTTAGTATACCAGTGCTTTGTGAATATTTCCACGTCATACTTATTTCCATTCAGTAAATATTAAGCAATTTAACTTTAAACTTAAAAAGAATTTTTAAAAGTATAATATTGTAAAAAAAAGAAATTTTTTGTAAATTAATTTATGAAGTCAATAAATTAAGAATGGATATCGTTTGTAAATAATTTTTAAACAGATTGTCAAAGATGTTTGGTATGGTTGAAGAAAAAATCATGCTAAGAAAACTCGTAAAATGTTATACAGGCAATTAACACGTTTATGGAACATGCAGGAATGATGCTTCAACAGGAGAAATGGAACTAACCCGTAAATGTATTACGCCAGTAGTCGATATCAATGGGGATAAATATTACGTATTTGCTCCGGCTATTACATTCCTTGACTCCAGTAAAATAAAGAAAAAAGATTTTATACCCTTCATCTTTCAAGTTGCTGCTTTGTTGGCTGCTTTCACTTACCCCAGTCACATAGTTATCTATGCTCCTGGGGATGCGTTCATTTGCCGCCGCGCTGCAACTTGAAATCTATTGGGTATATATGTAATGTTGTAATTTCACGAGTGGAAATTTTTTCAGCAATTGATGCTATTATTACTAACGCATAGTGTGTTAATTAGTGAGCGTAATTTGTTGAAATTTACATTAATCAATACTTACTCTCAATTATCTTAAAAATTTCCAAGCTAGAAATAAAATAATTAAACAATAATACATCAGCTAAGAAATAAGATTTCTATATCTGATGCAGATTAATTTATCACTGATAAGTTAATGTCATTGTTGCGGTTGCATTTGCTTGACCGGGGGTAATATTGCGGTCTGTCTGAAAATAGCGAGCGTGTAAAGGAATAGAGTACTTCCCACCTGAATAGCTGTTACCGATATTTATTTGTGAGTGAATAATTACCGGTTGGTTGTTATAAAGGATTTGTATACCAACACCGGAGGCCGTTGTGTGATTATAATTCTGATCAAGTGCCCATACATGATTTAAGCTATTCTTTGCTTTCTTTCCATCAAGCATTAACTGAATCTGCACATTATCATCACAATCTAAAATAACCTCGAAATCTTTTCCTCCTACGGTACTGTTAATACCAGAAAAATCGCTTATTTTGATATCGCCCATAGGAACAGTAATATTGGTATCTTTCAGTGAACAGCTTTTGGTAATAATCCGGGTATTACCTAAACGGTAGGTATGAACGATGCGATCATTTACCCGTGCCTGAATTAATTGATCACTTTTGACAAAACCGGAACCTGTTGTCGGTGCTATTTTTATCAATTGAATAGTCAAATAACCCCATGTATTACCGCAATACCAATGACCTGAATGGTCACAACTAACAGGGTCGTTGGTTATACGAGGTAACCAGTCCAGACCATAGTCAGGACCCCAGGTATTTATTCTGATACCTACACCGGGAACACCGGATTCGTAAATAGCATCTTTGTTGTAATCTGCATTTTTATAGGCTGTATATCCCCATGATGTATTTATTTTTGTATTGCAATAGAAAATATTGCCTTTATTGTCTAATTCATCTGCACGATATTCGTGAATGGTTGTGCCAATAGGTTTATCTCTTGGCACATACAAGGTTCCAAAAGATAGATTAGTGATTTCTGGTTTAAATCCTTTATCAAATTGGCAATCAGTAGCAAAACTATAAGGGATAATTGCCAGACCAGAAAATAAGATGACGGCAACTAACAAATATTTAAACCTATTGTAAGTACTGAGCATAGTGTTTTCCTGAGAATCGTTATTTACAGTGTGCTTCTATTGTATAAATACCAGATAAAGGGATTTTTTCTGGCAGTATGTAATGAGCTACACATTCCTGAATATCCTTATAACCCCATTTAACCAGTAACTGCCCGCTATCGGGTAAACCAGTGAGATAAACCTGTCCTTCATGGCTGACCATTGCACTGTTTGCTTCATCAATCTCATTTTGTTTTTCTAACTTGACAATAGCACCAAAAGGAATCGGATTTTCTTGATAATAAATATTTATCAGCACCCTGTGGCCTATTCTGGTTTTGAAATTAGCTAAGACCAATGCCCCTTGAGTCGGAATGACTGTTTGGGCATTCGCGTCAATATCGATATTATCAGCTAGTGAGTGGGTATCCAGTGCAATTCGGTTTTTCCGATAGCTGCTGACATAAGGAATAACGGCATAACCATTCTGATCAGTGGTAATACCTACATTATTCTGGATCTTTATTCCTTGTGCGCCATCAGCCCGGACTAATGCCAGTGTATCGCCTAAATGTTGTGAAAAAGTAATGCCATATGGGTGAGCAACAATTCCGCCTTGAAGTCCATAATTCAGCTGGCGGGAATGATTATTATAGCTATAGCCAGCACTAAGCTGGCCATAAGATCCTTTATATTCTGTGTGTATATGACCGCCAGCTCCAGTACCGTGATTAGCATAACTCTGTTGTAAACTATAAATTAAATTATTATCTTCCAGTGCTGTACCACTTAAACTCATTTGATGGGAAATATCCTTGTTTTTATTCGTATTCAAATTGTAACTGGTCCAGCTATTTTTTAGCCAGCGATCTAATGGAACCTGTATACTGAATGAGAAAAGCTGTTCATTTTTATTCGTATTGGGGAGTTGATTATAGGTATAATTTAAACTGTAATTAATATTACTATAATTGATGTTATAGCCCGCGTTGACATTACGTTCATAACCATGTTGCTGCCAGTAATTTTGTTGAAAAGCAGATAGATATAAACTACCAAAATCCCCAAGGGATTGATTAATATGTAATTGCAGTTTGCTTCTTTTATTGGTGTGATAGCGCCAGTCATTTTTATTGGGATTATCTATATCATTGGCTTCTTTAAAGTCATAAAAGCCACGTGTCGAATAGCGATGACCTGCCAGAGTAAAATTAGTTCCTGTTAATGGAAGATCTTTTGCATATTGAAAGCGGTAAGATTGCCCTTTGGTACTTATATTTGATGGCAAATCGGTATTCGCATGTGTTATGTCAAAAGAGAGAGAGCCAAGTATGCCAAAATTATAACCGGATCCTAAAGCAACCGATTGATAATCTTTTGAAAAAATAGTTCCTCCATAGGTAGTGATATTGTTGGAAAGGCCGTAGATTAGCGCCGCTTGGGAAAAATTAGGTTCTCGCCCACGATTATTTGATGATTGGTATTGACCCAGGGTGGCTGAATATTGAATACCTCCTTCCCGTAACATGATCGGTATTGTGGAAAAAGATTGGATAGAGCGATGTTCCTGACCATCGGCTTCTTTAATAATAACTTCCAGGTTGCCACTTGTTGTCGTTGGGAAAAGATCATTAATGATAAATGGCCCCGGTGAAATATAAGTTTGATAAATGATATAGCCACTTTGTTTGATTGTGATTTGTGCATTACTTTGAGCAATTCCCCGGATAGTGGGGGCAAAACCTTTTAAGCTGTCTGGTAACATATTATTGTCAGAAGCTAATTGTAAACCACGAAATTGGACGCCATCAAAAATATAGGAAGATGTAAAGCTGTCACCCAGCGTTAATTGTCCTTTTAGTGAGTGGATGTCCCGTTGTAGATAGGTATTAATACTTTTCCAACTCTTATCGCGGCTGGTATAGGTGGAATAATTGCGCAGACGCCATGCTTGCCAATTAGCGCCTGTTCGAAGATTAAGATAGTGGGTTTGTGTAGAGCCAGACGGATTGTCTTGCCAGGTATTTGAACCACTGTAATTATAATTAATCAATAATGAAGTTAATCCTTGCTGCCATAATTCGGGTGAAACATAACCTCTTGCCTGATGGTTTAATGCTGCTTGTGGAATACTGATGTCCAGTCTTTGTTGACCAAAATTAAAGACAGTGCTTGCTGATGGAATATATTGACCTAAATCAGACAGCTCTGTTTCTGGCGGCAAACTGATTAATTCTGGGAATGTGTCAATTTTTACTCCTATGTTCTGTAATTGTTGAATGGTTAGTTTAGGAAGCAATTTATTATTTACCATAATAAAATTCACGTTTCTGGTCTCTATTTTTTCTTTATTAAGATAAATATCTACCCAGTAAATGCCAGGGGGTTGGTCATCCTGTGTAAAAATAGAGAGATCAATATTTTCAGGGTAACCAAAATCAGTTCCCATTTCTAACGCATGGATGTTGAAATAATCTTCAGCGTATGTTTTGGCAGAGTAAAAAAATACTCCAACTGTTATAAATAATGGTAATAATAACCATGAATGTTCAATATCATATGATTTCTTATTAGTTTTATGCTGTGAGTGTTTTTCCATAATTAACTTTCTAGCATAGAATAAATGTATGTGGCTATTTCGTTAAATGGTTGTTTTTTCTTCGGCAGTTACGCCGCCAAAATCATTAATAACTTTCCAACTTACCTGCTTTATATTATTTGTAGACAGAGTCCAGCTTAGTTGACTAAAAGGTTTAATCATTCCCGCAGGTTTTATTTCATGTTGATCTATTTTAAGGTGAGAGAATGAGATAAAGTAAGGGGTAGGGTTTTCTGCGATCAACAAATTATTTTCTGTTCTGAATTTGAGTTCTTTGTATGCAGTACTTGATTTTTCTGCCAAATTTGCAGGGCGGTAAAACAATTTAAATTTTGACTTAACTGTAATCTGTAATTGATTTTGATCTGACCTCACTGAGGTAGGAATAGACTTTACATTCAACCAAAAAAGTGATTCCCGATCTTCGGGTAGATGACTCCCTGCTTTTACAATCCGAAGAATATTTTCTTGACCTGCTGCGAGTTTAAATATTGGGGGAGTAACGATAAACGGGGTTTTCATATTATCGTTTTCATCTTGGATCCAAGACTGAATCAGATAAGGGGCCTCTTTTTCCGGGTTGTTTATAGAAATAGATGCTTCCTTTTTATCACTTATGTAAATAACACGGGTTCCGCCAATGACGACACCTGCGATAGAAAAATTTATGCTGATAATATATAGAAATATCATAGTTAATAGGCGTTGGAATTGCACGGTGATCTCTCCATTTTATCGTATTTTTATACGCTATCCTGTGGGATTTATGGGCATCCATGCTCCATATTGCGTTATTAGAAACAAAACGTGAAGGAAGTTTTGTTCTAAGTTTGTCCTGTCTTAGTTATAAACAACAGTAAAGTTAGCAACGGCATCCCCAGATCCAGGGATAATTGTTTGAGCTGTAGCAATATACTTTGCAATAAATTTCAATTCTGCGGTTTTTTGATCAGTAAAAGCCTGAAGTTTGGAGGCTTTTGCCAAAGGAATCAGGGTTGAATTATCTTCTTCATAGATACCAATGGCAACACCATCGGCGACTGCCTGGCCTTTATCATTGGATAAAGCCAGAAGATTGCTATTTTTACTATCTATTTGCCCATCAAATTTAACTTGTGCATGAGTATGTTCTGGTGGGCAATCACTCATCTTAATGCTAAAAGGTGTTATAGCAGCGGTACTATCTACACCACTAAATGCATTTGAGCTAATTGTCCCCATATTCACGTTTTGATTTGCAGAATCGGTATCGATTTTACAAGCATTAGCGATGATATTACCTGTAAAATTGATTTTTCCATCTGCCGCGTTTGCTACAAAGCTAAACACTGATGATACAAGTAAGGATGAAATAATCAGTTTAGTGTTCATTGTAAATAGATCCTAACCCTGATGAGTATTACGGCAGGGAAACAGAAACATTAATTGAACCGAGACTGTATCAATGTCAATACAGCATGTAAGTATCTAAAGCGCTTATCCGATAATCAGAACCATAGGTTAAACGGTGTTTTGTTTAGGATAAACTATGGATGATAATAGCGATTAATTAGGCGGAATCCAAAGAATGACTCGGTAATATGGTGCATTTAAGATTTTTATCTATAATTAATGACTAGACAGGATTTTTTTCAAAGTTTATTGTGATTTATCATATGGAATAAATTATTATGCTAACGGATACGAATATTTATTAATTAATAATTAGTTATAAAATAAATTGTGATTTATATCACAGTTAATCTATCGCACTGAAAAATTTATTCTTTTTCCCTATTTTATTATCTTGATGTGATTATTTCATATTGCTATTTTTTTGGTGGATGTATATACATGATAGAGTAAGTTATTCAGATTCAGTTACTCGATAATTCATTATGTTTTTATATTTCTCATGTAATCTCTCTGTTTTATTACTTATAGCAATATCCAGTCTCTGTCAGGAAATTCGGGCTGTGCTTGTTTCGGTGCGGATTTTCCAGACAGGGACGGTTCCGATGACAGGCTTTGGGAGGTGGCGCCTTGTTTCCCGGCTGGATGCGTTTCAAGAGATTACTTTAACAAAATTAGTTACAACATACTTATGAAAATAACAGCCCAAAAAATATGCCATAACAGTGTAAAAGTGAAACAAACAAAAATATAAAGGTACAGCAAGCCATTACAGGAGAATAATGGCCTGGATTTGACGGGATTATTTGATTAACAACCAAATTGCAGGGATTGTTGCTATCAACAATGTGGCCATAGCGAGCTTTTCAGCCAGATAAAGGTTATTTTTTTGTGCGTTTTGACTGCGAGCATACAGGAAAACAATAACACCCGGAGCATAGAGAACGACAGACAATAACAAATTCATCAAACCAGATGCATAAAGCAGCCATAGGCCATAAGTACAAGCCCCAACAGCAATCAGCAACAATCCCCTGTTACTGCGATCAAAAGCGACCTTCAACAGAAATGCGCCAACAAGAAAATAGGGCATTAAAATCATCTCTGATGCAATTGCCAGTAATGAATTGTAATTGCTCCCACTTAACCAAATTAAAATGAGAGAGAGTTGTACGGCTCCATTAGTCAACCACAATGAGGATGAGGGGGCGTTGTTACAGTTTTGCAGGCCAAAAATTTTCGGAAAAGAACCATGTTGGGAAGCGATAAACGGAACTTCCGCCGCCATGATTGTCCAGCTTAGATAAGCGCCACAAACGGAAATAATTAATCCGGCGGCAATAATGATTTCACCTGCTGAACCAATAAGCCCTACCATCAGGTTTGCCATAGATGGATTGCGTATTTCAGCTAACTCAGGCCGCGGAACTAACCCAAGGGAGAGCAGGGTAACTAATATGTATATGCCTAAGGCGGTGACAACGGCCAGCATAGTCGCAATACCAACATCTTTACGTTTTTTTGCCCTGGCTGAAACCACAACCGCACCTTCGATACCAATGAAAACCCAAAGGGTGATCAGCATCGTGTCTTTTACTTGTTGCCAGACAGGAACACCCAAGTCGATGCCGGTAAAGTCAAGATCAAAGATATCCATTTTAAATGCGATTGAGGCAAGAATAATGAAAGCGCCTAAAGGCAGCAATTTTGCCATTGTTGCCAGTTTGTTGATTCCAGCTGCTGTTTGAACACCACGAAGTACCAACCAGTGTACTAACCAGAGTAAAACAGATTCTCCCAACAGGGACTGCCAGGTATTGCCGTCACTAAAGATGACGATACCTTCTTTATCAGTAAAGAAACTCAGGGCGGCAAAAACGATAACCAGATAAGAAACATTGGCAACTACTGCACATAACCAATATCCCCAGGCAGAACAGAAGCCTATTAGTTCACCAAAGCCTTCTTTAGCATAAGTGAAAATGCCGCCATCAAGATCCGGGCGAAGGCGAGAGAGAAATAGCAGGGCGGTCGCCAAAAACAGGATACCGACACCGGTTATTCCCCAACCGATCATTAACGCTGCTGGGCTGGCTATTTCAGCCATATTTTGCGGTAAGCTGAATACACCCGCACCGACCATAGAGCTGAGTACCAGAGCAGTAAGAGCTGTAAGACCTAGTTTTTTTTCCAAAGATATGTTCCTAATATGACATAAACTGCATTGTTAGCCAGTTCATTACCCCGATCACAAAAATGAATTGGGCATTGGGTTTTTGTCGCTTCCAAGCTGTATAGAACGGAAAAACAGACTGGTTAAACCTAGAAATAGGGGGGGATTCTACGGAGGGTATGGACTGGATGCAATGGTTTTCTATGCAGATAACTATAAAATTTATGCACTGTTAGAGTGATGGTTAAGACGTATGTTATACAATTTATTTTTATAAATTTATATGGATATTTTTATAATGCTGATTATTATGCTAAGAGGAGTAAATGATGAATATAAAATACTGTGATGCTATTACTAATTAAGTAATTTTCATTTTAATTTATTCAATCAAACTCAAAATTTAGTGAAAATAATTGTAAAAGGTAAATGTTTTTCTTTAATATTTATTTACTTATGTAATATTATTGCCGGGTGATAATAATCATTTGTTTCCATATCAGGTCGTTAAGTTAATATTTTCAGTGTGCATATTTATAATTTCATGAATGTTTTATTAAATTAAAAATATCCGTTGTTATTTTTCAATTAATTGATTTTATTTGATTATTTTGTATTTTTTTAATTGTTTTTGTTAATTTTAGACTGAGGTTAATATATTTTTAATCAATTGTTTTCACTGGTGACAAATTAATTTTCGTTAATGTGACATAATGCTGTTCTTATATAAAAATAAAAAAATCATGTTGACAACGACCACTTTGATTTATATTGTTTGTGAAAATATTAACCTGTTATCTATTAACTCATACTCTTGTATATACTTTTAGTTTTCAGGAATGATTATATGTATATATGCTAAAAAATTTAGATAGTTAGGAGATAGTTGTTATTCGAATTATTATCTTTTAGGCGCCGATGAATGGCTTAGTATTAAATATTCATAAAGGTTAGAACATATGAAGCGTGTTCTGGTGATATCGTATTCCCAAAGCGGCCAATTGATCGAGGTGGTAAAAAGTTTAATCGCACCTTTACATGAGTCTGACGAAATATACATTCGTGAAGTGGTTCTGAAACCAATCCCAGAGTATCCATTTCCCTGGTCATTTTCTAAATTTGTTGATGCTTTTCCAGAAACGGTGCAGTTACACCCACCTGAATTAGCACCTTTGCACCTGGAGGATGAAGCACCTTTTGACTTGGTCATATTAGGCTATCAAGTTTGGTATTTGTCACCCTCTCCTCCGATAACCGCATTTCTTAAGAGTAAAGAAGGAAAACGATTACTCAATGGTCGACCCGTGGTAACGGTTATTGCTTGTCGAAATATGTGGCTGATGGCCCAGGAAACCGTCAAAAAGCTTTTACATGAAAGTAGGGCATACTTGCGCGATAACGTGGTTTTTATTGATAAAGCAAACTTTTTTGCAACATTGTTTACAACCCCGTTGTGGCTAATGACAGGAAAAAAACAGCCAATTGCCAGTTTACCGCCGGCCGGGGTATCGAAGGAAGATGTTGAGGGAGCTAAACGTTTCGGGGATGCATTAGTAACAGCACTTAAAGCGGATAAAGAGAAAGTTGATTCCCCGATGTTGAAAGGGTTAGGTGCTGTATTTGTTGATCAATCTTTTATTTTCGGTGAACGAGCTATACATCGGGGGTTTAGATTGTGGTCTGGATTTATTTATCGTGTAGGTAAACGGGGGAAATGGGTAAGGCGCGCTCTATTAACCATGTTTGTGATCTATTTGATACTAATGGCACTGGTTGTCTTACCTATTTCAGTGGTTATTCGCCGTTTGCTGACCGTATTATTGAAAGAACGCCTTAATGAGTTACAAAAATACTATGAACAACCATCTGGTTCTGCCCGCTATGATGATAAAGGAGATAAATAAGTAAATGAGTAACAACGTTTATATCACTAAAGTTTCCGCCTTTATGCCGGGAAACCCAATAGATAATGAGACAATGGAATCTGTTCTTGGTTTTGTGGGTGATCGCCCATCAAGATCTCGTCATATCGTGCTTCGTAATAATGGTATTAAATATCGCCATTACGCGTTGGATCCGGAAACAGGAGAGACAACTTATACATGTGCTCAATTGGCGGCTGAAGCAGTAAAAGGCTTGGTTGATGAACACTTTTCTTTAGATGATATGCAAAGTCTGGCAGCAAGTAGTGGTATTCCTGATCAAATTATACCGGGTCATGGTGTAATGGTTCATGGCGAGCTCAAGAATAAACCTTGTGAAGTTATCTCAACTTCCGGTGCTTGTGCTGCGGGTATGACAGCGATGAAATATGCTTATTTGTCTGTTCTCTCGGGAACGACAAGTAATGCGGTTTCAACTACCTCGGAAACACCTTCAACAGTATTGCATGCCCGCAACTTCCAGAGTGAAAACGAAGCCCGGGTTGCAGAATTGGAACGACGTCCTGAAATCGCTTTTGAAAAAGATTTTCTGCGTTGGATGCTTTCTGATGGTGCCGGCGCTGCTTTACTTGAAAATAAACCTCGGCCTGATGGTGTTTCATTACGAATTGACTGGATAGATATTTACTCTTTTGCTAATGAGCAAGAGACATGCATGTACGCGGGTGGAGAGAAGTTAGCAGATGGCAGTTTGAAAAGCTGGACACAAATGAGTCAGGCTGATTGGCTGGCATATTCTGTTTTCTGTATCAAGCAAGATGTCAGATATTTAAATGAGAGGGTCGTTAAATTCACACTTACCGAACCATTGAGACGAATCGTTGCTGATCGTAACTTATCGGCAGAATCTATTGATTGGTTCTTGCCTCATTATTCATCTGAATATTTCCGCATGAAATTTTCCGAGGGTCTTGAAGATATTAATTTTGGTATTGAACAAGAGCGTTGGTTTACTAACTTAACAGTGAAAGGAAATACCGGATCGGCTTCTATTTATATCATGTTGGATGAGCTGATGAAGTCGGATAAATTGAAGAAAGATCAGCGTCTGTTATGTTTTATCCCTGAAAGTGCCAGATTCACAGGGGCATTCATGCATTTGACGGTTGTGTAAATATTTAACCTTAATTAATGAAAAAAGGGGAAACGACTGGTTTCCCCAAATATAAGTACATTAGGAAGATAATAGCGTGGAAAATTTAGAGAATCATGTTAAAAATGTTGTTGCAGAACAACTTGGAATACCCGAAGCCCAGATTCTGACTACACAAACATTCGAGGAATTGGGTGCCGATTCGTTAGATAGTGTCGAGTTGATTATGGCTCTGGAAGAACGTTTCGAGATAACTATTGACGATACAGAGGCAGAAAAAATGGTGACAGTACAAAACGCCATTGATTGTATTCGTTTGAAGTTAGAATCAGCCAACTGATTTGAAGAATTTTATTATCCTTGCAGTAAAAAAGGCACATACGGGTATCATATGTGCCTTTTTCTTAAATTAAACAGGTTATTTGAACAGGTCTGCACTGATAGTAGAGGAGCCACCACTGGATTGCCATTCACGGGTGATATGGTAGTACTTAGCGCCTTTAGCCGCTGCGCGTTTAGCGACTTCATAGGCAACATCAGGCATGCTGTTGTAGTAACCTGAAAAGGTGATGGAATCAAAAGGTACCATCTGGGCAGCACTGATTTTATTTAATTCTTGGATTTTCGTCCCATCAGGAAGAGTGACAGTGTAACGCTCACCTTTAGAATATTGTGTTTCAAAGAAGCGGCCAATAGAATTACTGGTTGAAGTTGAAGAGGCTAAACCAGGAATTTCTACTTTCTTAGCTGCTGTGCCACCGGCTGCTAATGCAGCGCGTCCTGAGTCCGAATCAGCAGGGATTACTGCTTCGTCAGCCTGAATTTGGCGTTTTGGCGCATCATCTTTGTAAACATAAGCGGTAACGGTTTGATTACCACCATCGTTGGTTGAAACCTGACGGACAATAAAGAAAGAAGCTGCACCTTTTTTCTTGGCTTCTTTTGCGATGGCCTCATTCAAATCTGGCTCATTGGTGTAAAAACCACTGATGGTTACCGTATCGAATGGTTCCAGTGTTACAGCTTCTGTTTTGGGTAATTCTTTGATACCGCGGAACAAACGATATTTAATTGAATTGTCAATTTTCTCGGCATCTTTGTGATACAGATCAGCGACAACGCGCAGGTTGCCACTATTATTCAGATCATCAAGGCTTTGGATATAAAATCCATCTGCGCCCATTTTATCTGCCCGACGGGAAACGGCGTCGGCAGCTTCATAAATAGCATTAAAAGGGCCTGTAACCGTAATACGTTTAAATGGTTTCAGTTCTGCTGCTTTTTCCGGAGCTAACTCCTGAGCTGCCTGAGCAGCGGTAATACCCGTTAATGAAAGCACCGCAGCTGCGATGATAGTTGTTTTCAGCTTCATAAAAAATCCTTCCGCCTTGCGCATTAATTACTTATAACTTGCTGAACATCGTTGTGTATCACATAGCCGACAATTATTACATGTAATAATAGCTAATGTCCCACGAATTTATGCTATCAGTATGAATGAATACAAGTTCATAGAAATGGCACTATAAGTTTTTATCAACATCACGTTTTTATCGACATCACGTTTTTATCAACATCAATAGTAACTAGCACTGAAAAGTGCGAGCCGGTAATACTATTTAGCTATTTTTCTTACTCATTAGTGATGGATCACCAATAATATTTTCGGTTAGTTATCAAAATATTCGTTGATAGATTTTGCTGATAGCAGTAATAAAGTTGATTTAATCGCTAAACTGGCCTCAGCAAGTAATAATCATCATTAATCTTAAGCTTTAGGAAGGGAACATTATGCGTATTGGTGTACCGAAAGAGCGACTTGCCAATGAAGCACGTGTTGCAGCCACGCCGAGTACTGTGGAACAACTGTTGAAATTGGGATTTGATGTCGTTGTTGAGAATGGAGCAGGGCATTTAGCCAGCTTTGGGGATAGTGCTTACCAACAGGTCGGCGCTGAAATTACCGATCGTAATGATATTTGGGGTTCAGATATCATTCTAAAGGTTAATGCGCCTGAGGATGACGAGATTGCGTTAATGAATGAAGGGAGTACGTTGGTTAGTTTTGTTTGGCCAGCACAACATCCTGAGTTAATGCAGAAATTATCAGAACGTAAAGTCACTGTGTTGGCTATGGATTCAGTACCGCGTATTTCCCGTGCACAGTCGCTGGATGCACTGAGCTCTATGGCGAATATCGCAGGTTACCGGGCGATAGTAGAAGCTGCTCATGAATTTGGTCGTTTCTTTACTGGTCAGATCACAGCCGCAGGTAAGGTTCCACCAGCCAAGGTGATGATTATTGGTGCCGGTGTGGCTGGCTTGGCTGCTGTTGGTGCAGCGGGCAGTTTAGGCGCTATTGTCCGTGCGTTTGATACCCGGCCTGAAGTTAAAGAGCAGATTCAGAGCATGGGGGCGGAGTTTCTCGAGCTGGATTTTGAAGAAGAAGCCGGTAGTGGTGATGGATATGCAAAAGTCATGTCTGAAGCCTTTATTAAGGCTGAGATGGCGCTTTTTGCGGCACAGGCGAAAGAGGTTGACATTATTGTGACAACTGCGCTTATTCCGGGGAAACCAGCCCCGCGTCTTATCACCAAAGAGATGGTTGAATCAATGAAACCGGGCAGCGTGGTGGTTGACCTGGCAGCTCAGACGGGGGGGAACTGTGAATTAACGCAAGCAGACAAATTAGTTGTGACAGAAAATGGCGTGAAGATTATCGGTTACACTGATTTACCAAGCCGTTTACCAACGCAATCTTCACAACTGTACGGGACTAATTTGGTTAATCTGCTCAAGCTATTGTGCAAAGAGAAAAATGGCGAAATCAATATTGATTTTGATGATGTTGTTATTCGTGGCGTGACTGTCGTAAAAGAGGGGAAAGTGACTTGGCCAGCGCCGCCAATTCAAGTTTCTGCTCAACAGACAACAAAACCGGCACCAGTCGAAGCAGAAAAACCGGAGACTAAACCTGCTTCACCTTGGTTGAAATATGGCTTGCTGGCACTGGCTGTTATTTTGTTCGGTGGGTTAGCCAATGTCGCCCCAAAAGAGTTTTTATCTCACTTTACTGTTTTTGCATTGGCTTGTGTGGTGGGTTACTACGTGGTTTGGAATGTCAGCCATGCTTTACATACACCGCTAATGTCAGTCACTAACGCCATTTCGGGAATTATCGTTGTTGGGGCGTTATTGCAAATGGGTGATGGTGGATGGGTAAGCTTCTTCTCATTTATCGCTATTTTAATTGCCAGCATTAATATCTTCGGTGGCTTTACTGTCACTCAACGTATGCTGAAAATGTTTCGTAAGGACTAAGGGGTAATTGATGTCGAGTGGAGTCGTTATAGCGGCATATATTGTTGCTGCCATCTTATTTATTTTCAGCCTTGCGGGTTTGTCTCGTCACGAAAGCGCTAAACGCGGGAATATTTTGGGTGTCACCGGGATGGCGATCGCATTGATTGCGACGATCTTCGGGCCAGATACCGGAAATGTTGTTTGGGTTATTTTGGCGATGGTGATCGGTGCGGTTATTGGTATTCGCCTGGCAAATAAAGTTGAAATGACTGAAATGCCGGAACTGGTTGCGATATTGCACAGTTTCGTCGGTTTGGCTGCGGTGTTGGTCGGTTTTAACAGCTTTATTGCTCACGATGGTTTTGCAGAACCTGTGATGGAGAATATCCATTTGACAGAAGTATTCTTGGGGGTTTTCATCGGCGCGGTTACCTTCACAGGTTCTGTTGTCGCATTTGGTAAATTATGCGGAAAGATTTCTTCCAAGCCACTGATGTTGCCGAATCGACATAAATTAAACCTTGCAGCACTGGTTATCTCCTTTGTCCTGTTAATTACCTTTGTGAAAACGGAAAGTACCGGCTTACAAGTGTTCACTCTGTTGATCATGACTGCAATTGCACTGGCGTTTGGTTGGCACTTGGTGGCTTCTATCGGTGGTGCGGATATGCCAGTGGTGGTTTCAATGCTGAACTCCTATTCGGGCTGGGCAGCAGCAGCAGCGGGTTTCATGTTGAGCAATGATTTGTTGATTGTAACGGGTGCACTGGTTGGTTCTTCGGGGGCGATTCTCTCTTACATCATGTGTAAGGCCATGAACCGTTCTTTCATCAGTGTGATTGCCGGCGGGTTTGGGACTGATGGTTCCTCGACCGGTGATGATCAGGAGATGGGCGAATATCGCGAAACCACTGCGGAAGAGGTTGCTGAACTGCTGAAAAACTCAACGTCTGTCATCATCACGCCAGGATACGGTATGGCTGTTGCACAGGCACAGTACCCAGTACATGACATCACCGCCAAACTACGTGAAAAGGGGATTAAGGTTCGCTTTGGTATCCATCCGGTTGCGGGTCGTCTGCCTGGGCATATGAACGTGCTATTGGCAGAAGCAAAAGTGCCTTACGACGTTGTTCTGGAAATGGATGAAATCAATGATGATTTCTCTGATACCGATACAGTGTTAGTCATTGGCGCCAACGACACTGTTAACCCTGCGGCACAGGAAGATCCGAACAGTCCAATTGCGGGTATGCCCGTTCTGGAAGTCTGGAAAGCACAAAATATCGTTGTGTTCAAACGCTCTATGAACACAGGTTACGCTGGTGTGCAAAATCCACTGTTCTTTAAAGACAACAGCCAAATGTTGTTCGGTGATGCGAAGGCAAGCGTAGAAGCAATCCTGCGTGCACTGTGATTTTCATTGTTTTAACTGACAAAACTCTGGTTGAGCTTTACTGTCTCTCAATCATGTCTTGATTGAGAGACAGAATAAGTTGGAGTTTCCAACTCTGTAAATTCGTCCCTTAGCGTCAGATTACAGATGATATTTAGGGCGCTTTTTATCCTCACCACATGTGACAGCGTCTAACCAGTCAGAAAGTTCATCGCCAGTCAAATGCAACCCGGTAGCTTTATATTCTAATTCTCCAACGCGTCGTACCCCCGCCAGCGGTAATTCATCACCGATAATGTCCAGAACAGAATAAAAATCCCGACAACCCAAAAACCAACATTGCCCATGTTGTCGTTTAATGCCCCAATGGTGCTCCAGAAAGTACCATGCAGATCCCACTGATCAGCGATAAGGCCGAGCGCTTCCAGCCCACCGATGAACAGCGCCACGGCGACAGAAGCCGCAGTAATGGTCATATTGTAGTAAAGTTTGCGCGCTGGTTGGGAGAAAGCCCAGCCGTAGGCCCCCACCATAACAAAATTGTCCAGTGAATCGATGAGTGCCATAGCGCTGGCAAATAGCGCCGGGAATACCATCAGCGACCATAAAGGCAGCCCACTCAGAGAGCCGGCGGCAGATATACTTAATAGCCCAACTTCGGTCGCGGTGTCGAAACCCAATCCAAACAGGAAACCGACCAGATACATATGCCAGCTTTTGTTTACCAGCCGGAAGACTGAGTGAAATAGGCGGGTCATTACGCCTCCCGGTGTTGTTTCTAGCGCAGTTAAATCACTGTTCTCCAGCTCTCTTCCACGTTTGATCTCCTGAAACTGCTGATAAACGCTTTTCAGTATCAGCAAATTAAACAGCGCTATCGCCAACAGAAAGCAGGCAGAAACGAGTGTGCCAATAATGCCGCCATAGTCATGAACCCAGCCCATCTGATCTTTAAAAGCCATTGAAGTCAGGACGATAGCGAAACAGGCCAGAATGACAATGGTAGAGTGTCCCAGAGAAAAGAAAGCGCCGACGGCAATAGGTGATTTACCTTGTTGCATCAGTTTACGGGTGACGTTATCAATTGCCGCGATATGATCGGCGTCAACCGCATGGCGTAGCCCATAACCGTAAGCCAGCAGAGCCGCTCCCATCATGACTGCATGATGGCGGAAAGCGATAAATGCCCAAATCCAGGCAAGTACGTTGGCGGCAATCAGAACAACAAGAAGAGAAAGTGCGTGTTTTTTATTCATATAAGAAACCTGTCAATGTTAAACCCGTTTACGGATGATTTCTGAAAGACAAAAACGGTAAGCATCCTCTGTACGCAATAATGTACGGTCTTTTGCTAAATCATAATACTAATTAACTTGTAATATTAACTTAGATAAACTTAAATAAAAGGTAAGAGGACTAACCTGCTGTAAGGGGAGTAACTTAATTGACATATTATAATTCTGGTGTCAAAACTTTTTTATCAAAGGATATATTTTCCAATATTTAAATTGGTAAAAGAGCAAATTTTGAATAAAGTCTGTTGGGGAAAAAGTATTAAGTTATAGCGTATTGGCATGACAGTGCGACCGTATGGAATAACTAATTATTAGGGGGGGTTATGCAATTAACGCCAAGGGAAATTGAGAAACTCATGGTATATACGCTGGCTGATGTCGCATTAAAGCGTAAGTCCCGTGGTTTAAAACTCAATTACCCCGAAGCCGTCGCTATTATTACTGCGGCTGCTCTGGAGGGGGCTCGGGAGGGGAAAACGCTGGAAGAAGTGATGGATGACTCAAGGCACGTTCTGACTAAAGAAGATGTGATGGATGGTGTCGCTGATCTTATTCCACATGTGCAGGTTGAAGCCATATTTACGGATGGCAGCCGTTTGGTGACTGTGCATGATCCCATCCAATGATTGCTGAAAAAAATTATAAATAGTAGGGAAAGTTATCTGAATAAAATATTAATTTATGGTATTGGTTCACGTATTGACGTGGAGATTTTCCGATGAAAGAAAATAATAAAGAAGATATTACTCCGTTGGGGGGATATATTCTTGCAGAAGGCCCGATATCCTTTAATGAAGATTGTCCGGCTATTCAACTAAAGGTTCGTAATTCAGGTGATCGCCCTATCCAAGTGGGATCTCATTTCCATTTTTTTGAGGTGAATAAAGCCCTACAATTTGATCGTGAGGCTGCGTTCGGCAAACGACTCAATATCACGTCAACAACTGCAATTCGTTTTGAACCCGGTGATGAAATGGAGGTGTCATTAATCCCTGTTGGTGGGAAACAAAACGTTTATGGATTTAATAACTTGGTCGATGGTTGGGCGGGTAAAAGCCCGGTTGCGGCTGAGGAGTATGTAGAAAAGACCTGGTTGCACGCCGGGTAATAAAACTGGGGCTATAAAACCATCAAATAAATTCAAGGTAGAGTTGACGAACGTCGGAAAACTTTTCGAACAAAGGAATAAACTATGCCAACCATTTCCCGGCAGGAATATGTCGGTCTTTTTGGTCCGACTATCGGTGATAAGATTCGTCTGGCTGATACCAATCTGTTTATTGAAATTGAGAAAGATCTGCGCGGTTATGGTGATGAATCGGTCTATGGCGGAGGTAAATCGCTGCGTGATGGCATGGGTGCCGATAACCGCATGACCAGTGAAAATGTATTGGATTTGGTGATCACCAACGTTACTATTTTGGATGCACGCCAAGGCGTTATTAAAGCCGATGTCGGCATAAAAGAGGGGCGCATCGTCGGGATAGGTAAAAGCGGTAACCCCAGTATGATGAATGGCGTTACACCTGGCATGGTGGTTGGTGTCAGTACTGATGCGATATCCGGTGAACATCTTATCCTCACGGCTGCCGGCATTGATACCCATATTCATTTTATCTCTCCCCAACAGGCTGAACATGCTTTGTCCAATGGTGTGACGACTTTCTTTGGTGGTGGTGTTGGTCCTACTGATGGAACTAACGGCACGACTGTTACCGCCGGTCCTTGGCATATCCATCGTATGTTGCGTGCTTTTGAAGGTTTACCGGTTAACGTCGGTGTTTTGGGGAAAGGTCATGCGGCGGTGGCTATGCCGCTGGTAGAACAGATCAAAGCGGGTGTTGCCGGGCTGAAAGTACATGAAGACTGGGGTGCAACCAATTCTGCATTACGTCATGCTTTACGTGTAGCGGATGAAATGGATATCCAGGTAGCGGTCCATACTGACAGTTTAAATGAAGGTGGTTATGTCGAAGATACTATCGACGCTTTCGAAGGCCGTACCATTCATACTTTCCATACCGAAGGTGCGGGTGGCGGACATGCGCCGGATATTATCAAAGTTGCCAGTCAGATGAACGTGTTACCCAGCTCAACTAATCCCACGTTACCTTACGGTATCAATAGTCAGGCGGAATTGTTTGATATGATTATGGTTTGCCATAACCTTAATCCTAAGGTACCGGCTGATGTTGCATTTTCGGAAAGCCGTGTACGCCCAGAGACCATTGCCGCAGAAAATGTTTTACACGATATGGGGGTGTTGTCGATGTTTTCCAGTGACTCCCAGGCCATGGGGCGGGTAGGCGAAAACTGGCTGCGGGTGATGCAAACGGCCCATGCCATGAAAGCGGCGCGGGGCAAGTTGCCGGAAGATGTGGCACATAACGATAATTTCCGTGTCTTACGTTATGTCGCCAAAATTACGATTAACCCGGCAATTGCGCAGGGAATAAGCCACGTTCTGGGCTCAGTTGAAGTGGGAAAAATGGCCGATCTTGTGTTGTGGGAGCCACGTTTCTTTGGTGCAAAACCTAAACTGGTCATCAAAGGCGGTATGATTAACTGGGCAGTGATGGGTGATCCGAATGCCTCATTGCCGACACCACAGCCGACATTTTATCGTCCGATGTTTGGTGCGTTGGGCAAAACCCTTCAGGAAACCTGTGTGACGTTTGTCTCCCAGGCGGCGATGGAACAAGGGGTAAAAGAGAAACTGGGTTTGGAACGCCAGGTTATGGCGGTGCGCAACTGCCGGGCTATCTCCAAGAAAGATATGGTGCGTAATGCTGAAACACCAACCATTGAAGTGGATGCCGAAACCTTTGCCGTCAAGGTGAATGGTGAATATGCTACGGTAAAACCCGTCAGGACAGTAGCGCTCAATCAGCGCTATTTCTTTAGTTGATATATTTTTTGCTGTCCGGTCAGAGAATATTTTTCTGGCCGGATTAACCGATCCATGCGTTCAGAGGATTTATTTTATGATTGTTATCGAACAGATTCTTGGTAATGCCAAAAAAGATGCTTCCTGGCGAGATCGCTTGCAAGGCATCTCGCCGGATATCTTAGTACTTTCGCAATGGGAAGCGCAAAAAAGCCGTTGTCGCAAATCCACGCTTAACGGGTTGGATTTGGGTATTTCTCTTGACCGCAATCAAATATTGTCGGACGGCGATATTTTGTTGTGGGATGAAATTAAAGGGTTGGCCGTTATTGTCCAGATGAGCCTGCGTGATGTGATGGTTATTCATTTGAAGTCATTATTGTCGTTAGATTCAGAGACCGTAATGAAAACCAGTTTTGAACTTGGTCATGCTTTAGGCAACCAGCATTGGAAGTCAGTGATTAAAAATAACCAGATCTATATTCCACTGACAGTATCAACCAAGGTAATGGATTCGGTAATGAAAACGCATGGTTTTCATGCGTTGCCTTATTCCTTTGTCAAAGGCGAAGAGATCCTGCCTTACCTTAACAACGCTGAGGCACGCTTATTATTTGGTGGTGCAGAGGATTCCGCGACACATGTTCATGTTGAGAACACGTTTCTGAACCAGCATGTGATCAAATTAAAATGAATGCGCTCCGCTTAATCAGAATTATGCAGTTTGCAGATTCCGTATTGCCGGTAGGTGCGTTTTCTTTTTCAAACGGCCTGGAATCAGCTATTCAGAGTAAAATCGTGCATGACGTGGCAACGTTAAGCGATTTTACCCGGACGGCGTTGTTACAGGCGGTTAGCGGTGATGGCCGGGCAGTGGTTGCGGCTTGTCAGGCATTGAATAGTGGACAGCGTGACGCCACCATCTCCCATGATTGGGCAGTGTTTAACCGCAAGTTGAATGAAGAAAGTCGCACTATGGTAACGCGGATGGGGAAAAAGTTAGCGGAAATGGCGGTTGAGGTAACCGGTGAATCGTTGATTGCATGGTGGTTGGCTCAAATAAAGAGCGATATTGCCGCAGGCACTTATCCGATTACCCTGGCAGTCGTCATGAGTGCATTAGGTGCTGCTCCGCGTGAAGTCATTGTTATACATCAATATGGTGTCGCAATGACGATACTCAGTGCTGCCATACGTCTGATGCGCATTACCCATATTGAAATTCAGCGTATCTTGTTCTCTCTGAATCAGGATATTGAACTGTTTTGTGATGAGGCGGAAAAGGGCGGAATTGAGCAGATGACATCTTATGCACCTGTGACCGATGTATTGGCTGCACTGCACGTCGGTGCGTTTACCCGGTTGTTCAGTAATTAACAACCACGTCTTAATCGAGTGAGGAAATGTCTGTGAAAAAAATTACCCGAATTGGTATTGGCGGTCCGGTAGGTTCAGGTAAGACGGCGGTTATTGAAGTGATCACGCCTATTTTGATTCAGCGCGGAATAAAACCCCTGATTATCACCAATGACATTGTTACCACTGAGGATGCTAAACAGGTCAAACGGACACTGAAAGGCATTTTGGATGAGGAGAAGATTCTCGGGGTAGAAACTGGCGCTTGTCCGCACACAGCGGTGCGTGAAGATCCCAGTATGAATATTTCCGCAGTCGAGGAAATGGAGGCTCGTTTTCCAGACACCGATGTCGTGTTAATTGAAAGTGGTGGGGATAACCTGACTCTCACTTTTAGCCCGGCATTGGCGGACTTTTATATTTATGTGATTGATGTGGCTGACGGGGAAAAAATTCCGCGCAAGAACGGGCCTGGACTGGTACAGGCGGATATTCTGGTGATCAATAAAATCGATTTGGCGCCTTATGTTGGTGCCAGTCTGGCGGTGATGGAGAGTGACACTCAGGTCGTGCGTGGTCAGCGTCCTTATATCCTCACCAACTGCAAAACGGGTGAAGGCGTTGAAACGCTGGTAAATATGATCATGCGTGATTTCTTATTTACTCATTCGTCACAGGCGACATAATGACCTCTACCTGCTCGCAGAGAATCATTGGTGAAGCACATAAACGGGTTAGTGAGCTTGGTTTCAACGCGCCGGAGCTCGCCCTGTTTCAGGATGAACCTCCCCAGATGGCAAGCGGTGATATAGGTAAAAGTGGCTATCTGCGATTGGGGTTTGCCCGGCGTGGTGGCCGCAGTATTCTGGCCTGCATGGAACGCCGGGTTCCTTATCTGGTGCAACGGGCGCTGTATTGGGATGAGGCACTGCCGCAGATGCCGTGTGTATTTATGATCTCCACGTCGGGATGTATATTGCAGGGGGACAGGCTGGCGCTCGACATTCATGTTGCACAGGATGCATGTGGTCATGTCACCACCCCGTCGGCTACGAAGATCCATTCAATGGTGAACAACTATGCAGCTCAGGCGCAAACTATTCAGATAGAGCAGGGCGGTTATTTGGAAATGATGCCCGATCCGGTTATACCTCATAGTGGCTCCCGGTTTATTACTGATACCCAGATAACCATTCATCCAACTGCCACGTTAATTTATTCCGAGATAATCATGTCTGGTCGCAAATACCATCCAGCCGATCAGGGGTTTAAATTTGACGTTTACTCATCACGGATTACGGCGACGGATTTTGAAGACACAATATTATTTGCTGAACGTTATGTGTTAGAGCCTAAAAAACAACCGTTAAACAGTGTAGGGGTGATGGGGCCATTTCATGTGTTCGGTAATGTGATTTTACTGACACCTTCGGTTCACCATGATCGTATTCTGGCGCGTATCATGCCGCAATACGATGCCGAAACCGGCATAGCCAGTGGTGCTAGTCGTTTACCTAATCAATGCGGTCTAATCTTCAAAGTGTTGGGAAAAGAAACTCATCAAGTTAAAGCAGGTATTCGTCTTTTCTGGCGCATAGCACGCGAGGAGATCCTTGGCGTTACACTGCCTGAACCGTTTATCTGGCGTTAAAACGCTTGTCAATAAAACCCGGGACATAAAATCTGTTCCGGGTTTTAACACCAAATGGATACTTATCATTTTGTTACTGTTACTCTTTAGCTGCTTTGACAGGACATGCAAAACCATCAGGTTTGATAGCCAGAAGGTCACATTTTAGATGGTCGATCACATGTTCTGCGGTGTTTCCCAGAAAAGCAGCAGACAATCCTGTTCTGCCCAAGATACCAAAAACGACAATACCCGCGTTCATCTCATCACACATTTCAGGAATAACATGCTCTGGTAATCCTTCATGGATATGGGTGTATTTCTCATCAATGCAGAATTTCTGGCGAAGCTCTTTCATTGAGATAAGATGTTGACCACGCAGCGCATGGTTATAAATGCTTGGGTCGAAATCCGGTAGTTCAATAGCAATATTCAGCGGTGCGACAGGATAAGCGCTGACCAAATGAATTTCGGGATCAGGCATTATCTGGTGTGCCAGTTCCTGGGTTTCCCTGACCAGTTTTAGGTTCAGTTCATGATGGTACGATTCTTCATTAGATAAATTAACTGCAACTAGAACAGAACCTTGATCTGGCCATATCTGATCTTTTACCATCCATACCGGACATGGGCATTTGCGTAGTAACTGCCAGTCAAGCGGGGTGAAAATCAGGGACCCTAACTTGTCATGCTTATGTGTCATCTTCAGAAGCAAATCGTGTTCACCGGTAATGACCTCCTGGATAATGGCTTCATAAGGCCGATTGTGCCATACCACTTTTATTTCAATATCAATACCGGCTTTCAGATAGTAGTGCGCTTGCTGTTTAAGCCAGGCAATGCGCTGGCTGGTAACACCTTTACGCATAGCCGTGGCTTCTTCAGGGGAGAGCAAGGTTGTCATTTCATAGGAGAGATCATAAATAGGTAAAAAAGCTTTAATCCGGCCACCGCTACATTGCACTATATAAACCGCACGTCTTAATGCCGGCTGATCGTCCTGACTTGGATCAATTGCAACTAAAAGGTTTTGATAGTTTGCCATAATAGTACCCTCATAGAGGCTAGACAAAATACGCTTCAATACTAAAGATAAACCAATATAGGCAAACCGAACAGGTCAGAGGATAACCAGATCAAAAAATTAAAATGATCTGGTTTTAAGATCAGGTAATTGAAACAGATTTTTTCCCGACTAAGTCGGCCAGTTTATCCATATCTTCAATAGTGATGTATTTACCTTTTACGCCGAGAGTATTATTTTTCTGGAAGCGTCCAAGCAGACGACTAATGGTTTCAACAGTCAGACCAAGGTAATTACCAATATCATTGCGAGTCATGGTTAAACGGAATTCTCTTGGTGAGAAACCACGTTGAGCGAAACGACGGGAGAGATTATAGATAAATGCTGCTAATCGCTCTTCAGCGTTTTTCTTAGACAACAACAATATCATTTCTTGGTCGCCTTTAATTTCTCCACTCATCAGGCGCATCATTTGCTGGCGAAGATTAGGCATTTTACCGGACAGGTCATCCAGTGTTTCAAACGGAATTTCACAAACCATTGATGTTTCCAGGGCCTGAGCAAAACTTGGATGCTGAGTATTGAGGATGGCGTCAAAACCGACTAAATCCCCTGCGAGATGGAAACCTGTGATCTGTTCATCACCTTCTTCCGTGATGGTGTAGCTTTTAATGGTTCCGGAACGGATAGCATAAAGAGATTTCAACTCATCTCCTGCTTTAAACAAAGTTTGCCCTTTCTGGATAGGTTTCTTACGCTCAATGATATTATCGAGCTGGTCAAGCTCGTGTTCATTCAGGGTGAAAGGGATGCACAGCTGGCTAATGCTGCAATCCTGGCAGTGGATCGCACAACCACCAGACTGGATTCGACGAATAACACGTTTTTCCTGGATCATAGGGTATGCTCATTGAAATATTGATATAACTCAACTTTAGCATCTATTGATGATTCTGATAAGAGCTATAATAGCTTTCTGCAATTTATTCGGAGAAATATTATTACTTTTATCTTGATTATAAGAAATTATTACATGGTATAAAGCTGATGCTCCGTCATTGTCATCGTAAGACTATATTCAGTATCCGTTGCCGAGGAAAACAAGACATTGTGATATTAGGCAATGTGCTGAGATTCTTTCATAAATATTTGTGACATTATCGACAATATGCGACTAATAACCTTGTGTTTTTACATTTCCTGCGATAACGATTGATGACAGAGAAATAATATATTCATGTAATTATTAATTTTTCGATAAATAATTCACCGTGAGTGTTCAAGGCGCGCTGAATTTGAGTCTGGTAATCTCTGTTATTTTGCAAAATAGCTTATAAATAATACGTCCATATGGTTTGTTTTTTTATAAAGTTCTTATAAAATTAAATAATGAATAGTGTTTTTTTTGATTTGTCTTGTGTTAATGATAAAAATGAATTTTTTTATCATGTTCTTTCGCCGCTGAAAGTGTTAATGCAGAAAAGTGATATTTATTGAATCATTGAATTTACATTACTAAAGAATGATATTAATGAAGGAGATATTATATGGCTTATGTGACAAATATTAAAAATATTGTGAATGGAACCACCAATAAAGTTGTTATTTTGAATGGTGAAAAAAATGATGAACGTATTGAAATTTTAAGTGGTTTGAGCTGGCAAGGGGATTTATGGGTCCCATGGATTGGTCATCAAGGCGAGGATTGGAAGGCAATTAAGATATTTGTAGAGGGTGGATATGATGTCGTTTACGTTTACCAAGATTACTATCGTCCCGCGCATAAAAATGCAATTAAGTATAGTGTAGGTAAACTGGTTTATGATTCTGCAGCGGAAATCCCGGGAAATAATCGAGGTGGCGGAAATAAAGTCTTATTTATCTCTATTGTATTATCTCAAGAGAGCGGAAACCCTATTGTTGGGCTTGAAATGGCATAATTAAGGGATAATTTATCAGTTTGAGAAAAAGGTGGCTTAGCTGGATTTGGGATGATATTTCTTGGCTAAGTCCACTTTGTTCTATTTTCTGCTTATTGTATTCTCCAGACTCATCTTTTCAGACGAAATTTATCCCGGCAGATCCCAGGCCCGGTAAGTTGATTTTCAATTGATCACCGGCATTAACCGGTATCATTGTGGCAAGGGAACCGGAGAGAATAATTTCGCCCTGGTGTAGCGTCATATTCAACGTTCCCAGCATATTTGCCAACCAGGCGACGGCGTTGGCAGGATGCCCAAGTGCGGCGGCACCTGTGCCGGTATCAATCAGTTTGCCGTTTTTTTCCAACGTCATGGTCACAGTGGCTAAATCAATTTCTGATGGCAGACAAGTACCATCACCAATGACAAATAAACCTGATGAGGCATTATCGGCAACTGTATCCGTGATTTTTATTTTCCAATCACGGATACGGGAATCGACAATTTCGATGCAGGGCACGACATAAGCTGTTGCTTGCAGTACATCTTCTGCGGTAATACCCGGACCACGCAAGTTGCGTTTCAGGATAAAGCCAATTTCACCTTCAGCCTTAGGCGCAATTAACTGTTCAATGGGCACCGTGGCGTTATTTTCGTAATACATATCCGAGGTCAAAATACCAAAATCTGGCTGATCTACATTCAAAATATCCATCACTGTCTGGCTGGTGATACCAATTTTCTTACCGACAATGCGTTCATCGGTTGTTTCCAGACGACGGGCAATAACTTTTTGCTGGATGAGATAGGCATCGTGTAGTGTCAGTTTTGGGTATTCATCAGAAATCGGGTTGATGGCCTGATGACTCTGCCATGATTGAAACAATTTTTCGCCAAAATGGTTTATCACGTTATTCATTGGTTGTTGCTCCTGATCCGGCGACAGAAGTGATATTCCGGGGGAATATCACTTGTCTGCAAGCGACATTATTTGTTGCCATTCAGCAGAAAATCGATATGAATTTGATTAAACGTGTCTGGATCCTCGTATTGAGGCCAGTGACCGCATTTTTCCATTACGACAAAACGACTGTTTTTGATAAGCCCGGCAAGGCGCTGACCCACGGAAACCGCAGCGGTTGGATCATGAGTTGTCCATAGCACCAGCGTTTCGGCCTTAATTTTTGCCAGTTCATCTTCGGTCAGAAGGTTACGCAGGCGGGTATCCATATCTTGCAGGCACATAATGTTTTCCATTGCAGGTAACATATCCGGCTGACGATAAATCGCAAAACGGGATTCAACCAAGTCTTCTGTCACCCTGGTAGGATCTTCCATCAGGAATTCAAGACGCTTGCGGGTGGCTTCCCGATCCGGGTTTTTCACTGCATTCAGGCTCAGAGTGCGCAAGCGTTCCATCACATTTGGATCGGCAATCATACCTCCCGCTGTATTCAGCACTAAACGGTGAATATAGCGGGGATATTTTGCCGCAAAACGGGCAGCGACCCATCCACCTAAAGATTCACCGGAAAGGTGAATTTTCTTTAGATTTAATATCTCAATAAAATCCCGTAAGTGTTCCACATAATCGATAATTTCATAAGAGCGGACAGGTTTATCAGTGAAGCCATGTCCCAACATATCAATTGCCAGTACGCGAAAATGTGCGGCATGAGGCAGAATATTGCGCATATAGGCTTCCAGATGGCCGCCAATGCCGTGCAAGAAAATTAGGGTTTCAGGGCCACTGCCCGCTTCAAGGACACGGGTTTTTATCCCTTTTACATTAATATGGTGCAGATGAACTTCACCACCAGCAATGGCTGACCAAAGCGATCGTAATTCAAGTTGTACAGGTTTATGTTGAAGGTTTGTCATTGACATCATGATATTTTCCTTACTTGTTTCAGGTTAATTTAATGTTAATATAACGACAGCGAGCAATATTAACTAATACTTAATATGTCTAATCTGAAATTTAAAAACGATAATGCTTATTTTCTATAGATATTTATTTTCAACAATGTCTATTAAATGTGATAATAATTCTGATGTGTGGTCTTTTCGCCATGCCATTATTAACTCTATTGTCGGTGAGTATCCTGACAATGGTCGGCAAACAACAGCATCGGTCATTATGCTGGTAATATAGAATGGCACTATTGCACATCCTAAATTCAGGCTGACCATGTTTAAAATTAATAACATATTGTTAGCTGTTTGAATAATGTTCGGAGAGACATTATGTTCAGCAAAATAATTTTCTATAATCTGTTGTAATATACCGGACTGTGTTGGATCAGGAATAATAAAGTTCTCACCATGCAAGTCATCGACTGAAATTTTCTCACAATATCGTAACCTATGATTAGCGGGCATCAGTACGACTAATGGTTCATTAAGAATAACTTTAAAATCAATATAATCACTCTTTATTGGCGAGCGCATGAAAGCAACATCAATGTCACCTTGTAGTAATTTCTCTTCTTGCCCTGGATTAAATAAACTAATCAGTTCTATTTTAGCTTCAGGATGAGAAAGACGAAACACTGGGATAACCTCAGGTAAAACTTTAACTTCTGCTGATGGGACAAATCCAATGGTCAGCACAATTTGTTCTTGTGCTGCTCTGCGTGCCATTTTTTTTGCTTTTTCTGCATTGTCAAGAATAATCCTAGCCTGTTGTAAGAAAACTTCCCCGGCTTTGGTTAAAGAGACTTTGCGTTTATTTCTTTCTAATAATGTAGATCCAATATAGTCTTCTAAATCTTTTATTTGCTGGCTTAATGAAGGTTGCGCGGTATGCAATTTTTTTGCGGCTTTAGTAAAGTTTAATTCTTCTGCTACTGCAATAAAGTATCGTAAGTGTCTTAATTCCATTGCCGTTTCCTCTACATATCGAAAAAAAGTCTCAATTTAAACAAACAATGTATTTCACAAATTATTAATCTATTAATAGCATTCATTTTGCATGTTGGCAAAAAGTCAACTTTTCTTTTACATGAGGATCAATAATATGACATTGAGCAAAAACTCAGATATTTACCGCCTGATTGATGCCCGAGCCGGTCGTGTAACTCCTCAGATTTATATTGACCCTGAGCTCTATCAATTAGAACTCGAAAGAATATTTGGTCGTTGTTGGCTCTTTTTGGTTCATCATAGTCAAATCCCGCGTCCGGGAGATTTTTTTAATACTTATATGGGAGAGGACAGTGTTGTTGTTGTCCGGCAGAAGGACGGTTCCGTTAAAGCCTTTCTAAATCAATGTCGTCACCGCTCAATGCGGGTTTGTTACGCGGATAGTGGTAACACCCGTGCGTTTACTTGTCCTTATCACGGTTGGTCATACGGTGTTGATGGGCGATTAGTTGACGTTCCACTGGAATCGTGCGCCTATCCACACGGGCTTTGCAAAGAGAAATGGGGACTTCAGGAAGTTCCGCGTGTGGAAAGTTATAAGGGTTTAATTTTCGGTAACTGGGATACGACAGCCCCTTCCTTAATTGGTTATCTTGGTGATATGGCCTGGTATCTTGATGGCGTGCTTGACCGTCGCGAGGGAGGAACAGAAGTTATCGGCGGGGTACAAAAGTGGATCATCAACTGTAACTGGAAATTACCTGCTGAACAGTTTGCTGGCGATCAATACCACGCTTTATTTAGTCATGCCTCTGCTGTACAGGTTTTAGCTGTAAAAGAGGGCGACAACGAAAAAGCGTTAGGCGCCGGTCAGACTTCCCGGCCGGTCTGGGAAACGGCTAAAGATGCAGTGCAATTTGCTCAGAACGGTCACGGTAGTGGATTTTTCCTGACTGAAAAACCTGATGCCAACGTCTGGGTTGATGGTGCTGTCGCCCATTACTATCGTGAAACCTACGCCGAAGCAGAGCAACGACTGGGGAAAGTCAGGGCTCTGCGTCTTGCGGGCCACAACAATATTTTCCCGACACTTTCCTGGCTTAACGGTACAGCGACAATGCGAGTGTGGCATCCACGGGGACCAGACCAAGTGGAAGTCTGGGCATTTTGCATTGCAGACAAAGCGGCTTCTCCAGAGGTAAAAGAGGCTTTTGAAAATAGTGCAACCCGTGCATTTGGTCCGGCAGGTTTTCTTGAACAGGATGATTCAGAAAATTGGGTGGAAATCCAGAAGGTACTCAGAGGCTACAAAGCCCGTAACAGCCCGTTATGTATGGAAATGGGGTTGGGACAAGAAAGAGTGCGGGACGACGGTATTCCAGGCGTGACCAACTATGTTTTTTCCGAAACTGTCGCCCGTGGCATGTATCAACGCTGGGCTGACTTACTGACCAGTGAAACTTGGGATGAGATAGAGGAAAAAAGCCGGGCTTATCAGCAGGAGTGGGTGAAATGAAAGAGTTAATCGTCAATCAAGAAAAACGAGTATCGCCAGAACTGCATTATGAAATAAGTCAGTTCCTGTATTACGAAGCAGCATTACTGGATGACTGGAAATTTCGCGACTGGCTTAAACTGTTATCAGAAGATCTTCGCTATACTATGCGCACCATTGTTAACGCCCAAACCCGCGACCGCCGCAAAAGTATCCAGCCTCCAACCACTTGGTTATTCAATGATAATAAATTTCAGCTTGAACGCCGGATTGCCCGGTTAGAAACCGGTATGGCATGGGCAGAAGAACCGCCATCCCGCACTCGTCATCTACTGACAAATCTGGTGATTATTGAAACAGATTTGCCAGACCAATTTCATGTTCAGTCCAATTATCTGCTGTACCGTTCACAAAAAGAGAAAGATGAAGCTTTTTATGTCGGTAAGCGGTTGGATTGTGTTCGCCGCAATCTGAATACGGGTAGCTGGCTGGTTTGTAGACGTGAAATTACTTTGGATCAGGCCGTCTTAACTTTCCATAACCTGAGTGTCTTATTCTGATGAGCCGGTTATTTGCATGTACTGTTGAAGAATTGCCCGATGGAGAAGCGCGTAAGGTGGAATACACACCGGATATTGCGCTGTTTCACTACAACGGAGAATTCTTTGCTGTGGGTGACCGGTGCAGTCACGGTAATGCCTCTATATCCGAAGGGTATCTGGAAGACAATGCGACAGTTGAATGCCCACTGCATACGGCCAGTTTTTGTCTTAGAACCGGGAAGGCGCTTTGTCTTCCTGCGACAGATCCATTGAAGACGTATCCTGTTGTTGTTGAAGATGGAAAAATTTATATCACTGTTTCGGAGGAGCAATAATGAGTTGGATTAAAGATCAAGTCATTTTATTAACCGGTGGTGGCTCCGGTTTAGGTTTGGCTTTAGTAGAACGTTTTATTGCGGAAGGTGCCAAAGTTGGCGTATTGGAGTTATCTGCGGAAAAAGCGACAGCTCTGGCACATTGTTTCGGCAAAGATATCTGTGTTGTTCAGGGGAATGTCACCTCTTTTGCAGACAATGAGCGGGCAGTTGCTGAAACTGTCCGGTATTTTGGTCAATTGGATTGCTTTGTCGGTAATGTCGGGCTTTGGGATCACAAAACCAGCCTGCTTGACGCGTCAGCAGAACAGATTGACAAAGGATTTGATGAACTGATGGGTATTAACCTGAAAGGGTACATTCTGGGGGCCAAAGCGGCATTATCTGCGCTAACAGCATCAGAAGGCAGCATGATTTTTACGTTGTCGAGTTCATCATGGTTTTCTGGTGGTGGCGGTGTGTTGTATACCACCAGCAAGCATGGCGCAGTTGGGATGATCCGCCAATTAGCGTATGAACTGGCACCGGTTATCAGAGTTAATGGTGTCGCGCCGTGTGGCATGCCGAGTGATCTCCGTGGCCCGGCCACATTATCCCAGCAGGATAAATGCATCACAGACAGTCTGCCTCTGGAAAGTATTGGCGCAGCTTTACCTTTACAATTCACGCCTCAGCCGGAAGATTTCACTGGCCCATATGTCATGCTCGCTTCCCGTACAAACAACCGTACCTTAACCGGTGTCATGATAACGGCTGATGCTGGGTTAAGTATTCGCGGAGTTCGCCGGATCACGGCGGGAATCATGTCACCGAATAAAAAGGGGAATTCAGATGACCATTAAATTGATCTGTACTTCACACACACCTTTGATGGATTTTTGTTCTCCACCTGGAGCGACAGAAAAGCATGTTAGACAGGTTTTTCAACAATTGGCTGAACAGGTGAAAGACTATGATCCAGAATTGATAGTGATTTTCGCCCCTGACCATTTCAATGGTTTTTTTTATGATCTGATGCCGGCATTTTGTGTTGGGGTTAGAGCGAATGCAGTAGGGGACTGGGATATTGGCAACGGACCACTCAATGTGCCTGAAAACACCGCGAAGGAGCTCATTTCTGCTTTATACGACACCGGTATTGATGTTGCCCAATCTTGGCGTATGCAGGCTGATCATGGTTTTGTTCAACCATTGATGTTGCTTTGTCAGGGTTTACAGCGCTATCCAACTGTCCCAGTCTTTATTAACTGTGCCGCCAGTCCATTACCGACATGCCGCCGTACCGTTGCGCTTGGTCGTGCGATTGGACAATTCTTGTTTAAAACAGATCAGCGGGTATTGTTGCTAGGTTCTGGTGGTTTATCACATGATCCACCGATATCGCAGATTGGACAGGTTTCGCCGGAAGTTGAAGAGGGCCTGATTGCCGGGAGAAACCCGACAAAAGAAGCACGTCAAAGCCGGCAAAGCCGAGTGATTGCGGTTGGAGAATCGTTAGCGCGTGGTGAAAATGTCGTTGCTCCGTTGAACCCTCAGTGGGATGAAGAACTGTTGAATATTTTTTGCAGTGGCGATATACGGCGCCTTTCTTCATTAACGCATGGCGGGATTGCTATTCAGGGCGGTAACGGAGGACAGGAAATCCGCTGCTGGATTGCCGCTTTTGCGGCGCTTTCTGTTTATGGCGAATATAAAGCCCAGCGGCATTATTACCAACCTATTAAGGAATGGCTGGCTGGAATGGCAATGGTCAGTGCTCAACCTGTGAATCAGATGGGAGCATAATATGCGAGATCAGACTTTTATTATTGTCGGAGCAGGGCAAGCGGGGGCGATGGCCGCCGCAACCTTAAGGCAGCAACAGTTTTATGGCGATATTATTTTAATTGGTAAAGAATATCATGCACCTTATGAGCGGCCTATTTTATCAAAAGAGTATTTAATGAACCCGGAAGAAGAACCGAAATATTTGTTCTCCGAAGATTTCTATCTGAAAAACCGGATAGATTTACGCATGGGTCAGCCGGTCAGCCGTATTATTCCGGCAAAACATTGTGTCGTTTTGGAGAATGGCGACAAGCTCAGGTATGAAAAACTCCTGCTCACCATGGGCGCAAGAGCCAGACGGTTTCCGCTACTCGATCAACTGGGTGAAAATGTTTATACCCTAAGAACATTGGATGATGCGCAACGTTTACGCCAGGCGGTGAAAAAAGGTAAACGGGTTTTGATTGTCGGCGGGGGTGTTATTGGTCTGGAACTGGCAGCAACCTCCTGTGAAATGGGCGCGAAGGTGACGGTTATTGAACAGGCGAATAACATTATGGGGCGCTGCGCACCTCCTTTGTTGCAGGATTATCTTTTAAATCGCCATCAGGAAAAAGGGGTGCAATTCTTCCTTGATATTAATATTGTTTCCGCACAAAGGCAGGGGAATGAATTAGTTCTTATGCTAAACACTGGAGAAAGGGTGATCGGGGATATCATTATCTATGGTATCGGCGCTGAATTCAGGGACAGGCTCGCTGCTGATGCCGGTTTGGTTACCAATGGTGGTATCGTCATTGACAGCCGTTGCCAGACGTCTGAACCGGATATTTTTGCAGCCGGGGATGTTTGCCTTCAAAGAGAGCCTTTAACAGGGGATCTCCAACGTCGTGAAACTTGGGAAAATGCTAACCGCCAGGCAACTATTGCTGCACATGCAATGATGGGACTGGAGCCTCCACAGCCGGGAGCTCCGTGGTTTTGGACAGATCAGTGGGGCATTAATATCCAAATGGTTGGCAAAATGCAGGCTGAGAAATGGCATATTCAAGGTGACTTGCAATCAGATAAAGCCGTTTTGTTGGGGACAGAAAATGAAGTTTTAGTGGGTGCTGTCGCGATTAATCAGGGAAGAGAAATGCGGAATTTACGGAAATTACTCGCTAATCCTACGATTATTGAGATGTAATGTTTGAACAAGTTAATTTTATAGAGATAAGTAATGATGGTATGACTGGTGATGAACTGTGTTTTATTATCGAATATCGGTGACTGTCCAAGTGGTCACCGATAGTAATTACATGAATCTATTCCACAAGATAACCATGGCACGATAATGTGCTAATTTATACCCATAATGTCTGTTTTTCTATTTAATGGGGTTTGAAGTCCAGCGGAACGAAAATGGTACAGGGTTTTGTTGATCCGGCCAGCAGCTTCAATGATGGCTTGCGCTAGACTGGAAGGACGCTCGCTTTTCAATAGTGATCGGATCAGCTCAGAGGCCTGTACGGTACCCAGCTTGAGCGAACCCGCGATGCGCATCATGTCTTCCCAGTGATGTTCTATCTTTTGCGGATTGGCGCAACTGCGGGCCAGGTCATTCAATACGCCGTAGTTCGCGTCTTTGTCCACGCGCCAAAATACGGACTCACCGGCGTCAGCCAAGCGCGGTGAAAACTGATACCCCAACAGCCAGAATAAGCCGAACACCATATCGCTGGCACCAGCGGTATCGGTCATGATCTCCACCGGATTAAGGCCCGTTTGCTGCTCCAGCAGCCCTTCCAGCACAAAGATGGAGTCCCGTAGTGTTTAATTCGATACCTTACTCTTTGAGAAAAGGAGAGAGGCAGCTTGAGCCCTCAACTAGATTCGGAAAGGTCTTGGACTATGCCATTAGAGTGAAGTTGAATTCTAAATATTGGGTGGATGGGAAAAAGTTATGCCAAGTACTGAGTATCTCTGAGCCAGCCAACTGGACAACTAATGTATTGCGAGAAATGGCAGCTCAAATTTCATCAGCAGTAGATGAGTACTCTGCGATATTCGAAAAACTTCTTTCTACTATCGATAACTTAGATATTGAAAACCCTAAAATTCCCAAGCTAGTAAAGGAGTTTAATGACCTTCTCACATCGTTAGTTGAAAATCACAACGGTGTTTCGGACGATAAAATAGAAGACGTTAAGCTGAGTATCGAAGAGCTTAAAGAGTTTAGTGGTACGTGGACCCGATTCAAGCGTAAGGGCTTAGGTGATTCATTGGTGGCATTTAGAAATGCATTGGCATTAGGTCAACTTTCTGAAAGTAGTATAGATGAAGGCCTAACTCTAAGTACTGTGCATACGATGAAGGGTTTGGAAAAGGATATTGTATTTTTGATAGGGATGTGCGAAGGGGTTTTTCCTGATTACAGGGCTAGGACGGCCAAAGAGCTCGAAGAGGAACGCAATAACGCTTTTGTTGCGGTGACGAGAGCGAAGCGTTGGCTGTACGTGTCTTATCCTAAGCAGAGAATGATGCCTTGGGGTGATCTTAGGTTTCAGCAGAAGTCCCGCTTCATTAGTGAAATAGAGTAGGTTGCCAATCAAATATTTTAATTACGGTTCAAAACGAATCAAACTGTTTAAAACCGTAATGTTTATTTAAGTGACACAATAAGTTAAATACTGTCCTGTTAATGTTCGATAATATAAAGATCTTTCGATGATACAAAACCGAGCAGGTTGATATAATATCCACCAATATAAGGTTTTACCAGCCTGGCACTAACATAGTAATAAATGGGAATTGACGGGACATCTCTGGTAAGAATATCTTGTGCTTGCTGGAAGTATTTCATGTCGTTTGTTGCTTTGGCTTTTTGCATCAGATCATCATAAATATCATTACTATATGATGATGTATTATTAGAGCTGTTGGTCACAAAATTATTTAAAAACGAGGCTGGATTATCGTAATCAGCTATCCATGCATGTCTCACCAAATCAAAATTACTTTGATGTATGGTGTCTAACATTGTTTTCCATTCTTGATTTTGTAAAACAGCATCTACCCCTAGATTTTTCTTCCACATTGAGGAGGCGGCTATTGCAATCTTTTTATGATCCTCTGATGTATTATAAAGAAGATTAAATTTCAACGGGTTATTTCTGTTATAACCCGCTTCATTCAATAATTTCCTGGCTTTTTCAATTCTTTTCGCCTGTGTCCATGATGCATAATCAGGTTGTTTTAAATTCATTCCTCCAGTATTCGGCGGGGTATTATTATAAGCGGCTTTTTGACCTTGGCCTAATACCTTATTTGAAATGATGGTTTTATCTAAAGCTAAATTTAATGCCTGTCTGACTCTGATATCATTAAAAGGTGCTTTTTGGTTATTAAATTCGTAATAATAAACACCTAATTTAGGTGAAATGTGAACCTGGCTACCTAACTTAGTTTTTAAGGAATTAAATGAAACTGATGGAATATTTTTTGTTATATCTATTTCTCCTGCTAAATAGCGGTTCACCACCGCTGTCTCTGATGTTACGGCAAGATAGGTGACTTTATTAATAACGGTATGTGCATTATCCCAATATTGTGGATTTCTGATACCAATGACTTTCTCATTGACGATCCATTCAGCCAATTTAAACGGGCCACTACCGACAAACACATTCGGTTGAGTCCATTTCTCACCATATTTTTCAACCGCTTTTTGACTGATAGGCACCATAACCGGATGTGCCACCATCTGTAAGAAATAGGATAACGGCTGCTCTAATGTTACTTCTACCGTCATATCATCCAGTGCTTTGACACCTAATTCATCGGCTTTTTTCTTTCCGGCAAGAATATCTTTGGCATTGGCTATATACATGTTTTCAATATAGCTGCCATATGGAGATGCCATGTGAGGATCAATTAAACGTTGCCAACTAAAAACCACATCATGGGCAGTAATAGGAGAACCATCAGACCATTTTATGCCTTCTCTTAAATGAAATAACCAAACTTTATTATCTTTGGTTTCCCAACTGATGGCTAAACTGGGATTTAACTTACCATCAATGCCTGTATCAATTAATCCACTAAAGAAATCATGAATAATGTCAAATTCAACATCACTTTCAACTTTATGGACATCAAGAGATGCAGGCTCTGTGCCATTATGACGGACAATATTCTGGTTAGCTGCCAGTTGTGTACCAGGTGGAATAGTTGCTGCATAAGATAATGTTAAGCTTCCAAATATAATTCCTGTGAATAAAGATATATTTTTTATTGTCTTTTTCATCATGATTTCTCCAATAAGGCTTCGTTTTTTATATTGATGTTGCAAATTGAGCAATATCTGATATTTACTCCATTGTAAATAACCTTGCCGAGGAATAGCCAGCTAAATCTTTTCTTTACAGAGCCAGAATCAGCAGATCAGATTGAATCTATTGGTTTGCTTATATTACCCGGCCTGTAAAATCTGAAATCCTCGATCCTGCTCACAGATCAGCATATTTTCCTGAGCACGAGTGTCGCAAGTTATATCTATGTATCTAATTACTCTTTTGTTTTCACTTTTTAGTTTCAACAAAATTAACAGGAGAGTAACAATTGAATATATTAAATTATACGTTATATTTTATATTATCTAATTCATCAGGAGGTAACCATGGCGGTATCAACGCTCAAGCATTTCATTAATAGTCAGTATGTTGATTCTAAAGGTTCCGAATATTTTGACCTGGTAAGCCCGGTCACTGGCGAAACCTGTGCGCGTTCTCCTAACGCGGCTGTAGCAGATGTTGATGAAGCTTATGCCTCGGCTAAAGAGGCATTCAAGATCTGGGGGCGCAGCACACCGTCAGCGCGTCAGCAAGCGTTGCTGGCATTAGCCGATGCGGTGGAAAACAACGCTGAACGTTTGATTGAAGCGCAAAGCCGCAATACGGGGCAGCTCAAGCATCTGATTGCCTCTGAAGAAGTTGCGACGTCAGTGGATCATATCCGTTTCTTCGCTGGCGCCGCCCGTTTTCTGGAAGGAAAAGCGACGGCTGAATATCTTCCTGATATGACAACCAGCATCCGGCGTGAGCCACTGGGCGTGGTGGGTCAAGTTACGCCGTGGAACTACCCGCTGATGATGGCAGTATGGAAGATAGCGCCTGCGCTGGCAGCGGGTAATACTGTGGTACTCAAACCGAGCGATACCACGCCCGAAAGTACTCTGTTGCTGGCTGAACTAGCTGCTCCGTTCTTCCCTATCGGTGCGTTCAACGTGGTGTTGGGTAATGCCAGCGCGGGCGCTCTGGTCGTTTCACACAAGACGCCAGCGATGGTTTCCATCACGGGTTCTGTACGTGCAGGTTTGCAGGTTGCCTCTTCGGCGGCGGCTAATCTCACCAGAGCACATTTGGAGCTAGGTGGCAAAGCGCCAGTGGTTGTTTTCGCCGATGCAGATATGGATAAAGCGGTGGAAACCATTGCTATCGCAGGGTACTTCAACGCGGGTCAGGATTGTACGGCAGCCTCGCGTGTGCTGGTGCATGAATCTGTTTACGATACCTTCGTCGCCAAACTGGTGACGGCAGCTAAAGCCACCCGCTTTGGCTATCCGGAAGATGAAGAGGCGCTGTATGGGCCGCTCAATAATGCTCGTCAGTTGGAGCAGGTCAACGGGTTCATTGCGCGTCTGCCCGTTTATGCCTGTATCGAAACAGGAGGCCGTCAGGCTGAACGTTCGGGTTATTACTTTGAACCTACGGTAATTACCGGTCTGGAACAGCACGACGAAGCAATTCAGACCGAGATTTTTGGGCCGGTTATCACGGTGCAGAAGTTCCGCGATGAACAGGATGCCATAGAGAAAGCTAACGACGTGAAATACGGATTGGCCTCCAGTGTCTGGACTCGCGACCATGGCCGTGCGTTGCGCTTGTCACGTGAACTCGATTTCGGTACCGTCTGGATCAACACCCATATTCCTCTTACGGCAGAGGCACCGCACGGCGGCTTCAAGAGTTCCGGATACGGTAAAGATCTGTCCGCTTATGGCTTCGATGAATATACGCGTATCAAACATGTGATGAGTTCCAACGACTGACACAGGACATCCGTAATGATTCAGAATAGATCTCCACGCGACTGGGTGTTGCGTGCGCACCACGAGCTGTTTACTGATCGTGATGTAGGAGCGCTTGAGCGTTATTTTGCGCCGCATTTCATCGAACATTCCCCGTTGGTCAAAGATGGTCTTGCCGGATTGCGTGAGCGGGTCTGGGCACATCCTGAACTGCACCACGAAACGTATCGTGTACTACAGGATGGTGATCTGGTCGCCATCCACGGTCGTTTTACGGGATTAGACCACCATCCGTTGGTCGGCTTCGATCTGTACCGGGTTGCCGACGGCTTAATCGTAGAGCACTGGGACGGCCTAGTACCGCAGACTGCACCCAATGCCAGTGGTCGGACTCAGTTAGACGGCCCGACTGAAGCAGGCCATGGTCATGACCGGGAGAAGAATCGCGAACTGGTGGTCAATTTTTTCACACGTACTCTGATCGAGGGTCACTACGAAGCGTTTGGTCACTCCACCAATGGTGAATTGTTTCGCCAGCACAGCCCCGATATTCCCGATGGTACGGCTGCGATCATTTCGTTTCTTAAGCAACTCAGGGATGAAGGACAGGGCCTGCATTACGCCAAAATTCACCGTACGGTAGCCGATGGGCAGTTTGTTCTGACCCATTCGGAAGGGAGTATCGCCGGAATGCGTCATAGCTACTTTGAGCTATGGCGCATTGAGAACGGCAAAGTAGCTGAACTTTGGGATGCTATCACCCCGGTACCAGAGGATGCGAAAGCGCTGCATCGCCACGGTATTTTTTAAAGTTGATCGATACCCGGCGCGGATGTCATGGCGGTAGTTTCGTGTGTCAGGTTCCCGTTGAACCAACGCGGAAATATCACCTGTTGCTTATGTCTGCAACGGAGCCTACACGATTACAATAGTCCACCCGGGGTACTCCAGCTCTGGGGGGCTATTTACATCGGGCGTCTGCCTGTTGAAGCCCATTTAACGTTTTTGAAGAAGCGCTCAACATTCTGGAGTCTGTGCTGCTCGACCTAACTGAACCGTAAAGAGGGGCGGGGCGGCAGGCTAGAACCTGCTGCTTCATAAGGGAGGACAACAATGCACTGGTATTTAAATGTATTAAAGAACTATGCATGCTTCAGGGGGCGAGCCCGGCGTCAGGAATTCTGGTATTTCGTTCTGTTCCAGATCCTGGTTGTATTTATTATCTCTTTCCTTGAAAGCTACTTTGCCGTTGCCAATCCTGAAATTTATATGGGCTGGTTCAGCGCTGCCTATCTGCTGCTCACGTTTTTGCCCGCGCTAGCAGTGAATGCTCGCCGCCTGCACGATATCAACTGTCGCGCTTGGTGGTTACTGCTGCATCTCATACCGTTTATCGGCACCGTTATCCTGCTAATTCTCGCCGGTCTGAAAGGGAGCTCTGGCAGCAATAAATACAGCTCAGATAGCCGGACTCACTCATAGGAAAACTCCCCGGACCAGTCCAGCGGGTGATTTCAAGATCATGACAGGAGTGCTGAAATGACAATGAATAGAAGAGACTTTATTTCTACCGTCGCGACGCTCGCGGGGGCGGGAGTGCTTTCATCCCTTCCCAACTTATCCCTATTCGCCCGGACCTTAACTGGTGCCGATGTTCCGGCCATCAATGTTGATAAACTCCGACCGACACTATTGGAGGATGCGCAGCATAGAGCCAGCCGGTTGGGGCTAGATCCGCGCATCTGGAGCTGGCATAAAGACGCTGCTGCTAACACCATGCCAGCCAACTATTATGAAGCTTCTCTGGCTGACTGGTCAGCTTTTGGAAGCCTGCCTAGAGACCAGAACTGTGAGGTTGTGGTTATTGGCGGAGGGTTGCTGGGGGCTTCCACAGCCTTGCATCTTGCTGAAGCGGGCGTGGACGTGATTCTGGTTGAAAAGGATAACATTGGTTCTGGCGCTTCTGGCCGCAACGGGGGACAGATGACCCCGGGGATCGCACGCTGGGAAGCTGAAACCATGCTGGAAAAACTTTCATCCGATGAGGCTAAACGCTTATGGCGTTTTGCCTCTATTGAAACGATGAATCTCGTGGATGAACTCCGTGAGCGTTACAGTTTCGAATGTGACCGTAAATATGGTCATATCACTGTTGCGGTGCACGCAGGCCACATGGGGCCGCTGGTGGCAAATGCCGATGCCCGGCGTCTGCTGGGAGATACGGCGATGAAAGTTATCGGATCGCACGAGCTACAGGAAAAGTATCTGCGTTCGGGCATCTACCATGGAGCAAATATCGACAGTATCGGTGGGCAGGTCCAGCCTCTGGCACTATTGCGTGGCCTAGTTTATGGTTTCGCCAGACTGGGTGGGCGAATCTATGACAGCACGAAAGTAAAGGGCATCAGGCAGGATGCTGGTGGCACAGTCGTAGAAACTGAGCGGGGGGCTATCAGGGCAAGTAAAGCCGTGGTGCTGGGTGTGCATGTCTCCACGGGTGAGTTTATCTCCGGCCCTTCCACCACGGTGCCTTTTTTCTCCTACGTGGCGGTAACGCCGCCGTTACCAGTGGATGTCAAAGAGCTGATCCCGTCAGATCTGCCGGTCTACGATACACAGTTACAGGTCGACTACTATCGTGCGGTGCGCAACAACCGCCTGCTGTTCGGTGGACAGGGTACTGGCAACTCTTGGTCACCGCGTGATGTGAACAACTATTTGCTTGAGCGTATCAGAACCGTGTTCCCGCAGTTGGAAAAAACCGAACTAGAATATTCCTGGGGCGGGATCAGCGATCTGACCTTGAACGGTGCCACCGATGCCCGCAAGAGCGGCGACAGCGTACCCGTGTATATGGTACATGGCTGGAGTGGTCATGGAGTGGCGCAGACGGTGCGCATTGGCAAAGCTATCAGCGACGATCTTACCAGACGCAACGACGATTTTACCATGCTTACTTGCATTGAACACGCGAGTATCCCGCTGGGTTCCTATCTCTCTCCGGTAGCCATTCCGTTGGCTAAGGGTGTTCTGGGAGTGATAAGCACGCTTAATCCGGCAGAGATGGTTTCGTTCTGAGCAGCAGGGTGTGGGGAGTTGATCGCTTTGAAGTCTACGATGATAATTTTCTTATTTTGCGATACCTAAAAACAAGGCTAGACAGCGATCCACTTGCTGCATCGTCGCGTAATCCAGTTTACCAAATACTGCTCCGGCTTTTTCTTTCGGGAGAGTCATTGCTTTATCAATCATGACTTGTGACAATTTTTCAAGATGTGTTTCAGGGAAAGGTTTAATTGTCACCCGGAAGAGTGGTGCGTCAATCAATGTTGAGGTTACGGGCAGAATGGTAATACTGGGATGTTCATCAAAGTTGTCAGATTGGGTAACCAGAGCAGGACGGGGCTTGCCATAAGCCCCTTGTAGAGCAACAGTTATTAAGTCTCCCCGCTTCACTCCCAGTCTCCTGAATCAGCCAGTTCATTCATCGCACCTTCTAATAGTGCATTCGTTTCCTTGTCTTGTATTGCTGTAGCCAGATGGCTTTGGCGCCGGCACTCTTCTTTAAAATGAGGAAGGCGTGTATCAGGCACCCATATTTGAACGGGCCTTAATCCTGACTTCCTAAGCTGTTGTCTGTGTTTTTTTACACGATCTGAAACCTTATTCATCTTTCATCCTCGTGACATGTAACCATGTTCATAATATAACCAAAAAGACGTTACATGCAACACTTTGTGTGCATCACTTTTTTATTCGCACATGGGGATAATCTTACTGTATATTATTTTAATATTGATATCGGTGCTTACAATAATTTTTCGGCAGGTGAATATTTTGTACTTGTCTTAATTAAATTTCAGAATTTCCCTGTTATTTTTCTAGAAATGTGGCAAACATGAAGCAATTTTGGCAAATAATTAGCAGCAATCCGATTATGGTTGTATACTGTGAAAAAGAGATAATAAACAAGGTGGGGCTATTGAGCCAAGCAAGTTAATTAAAAGATGAGACGCAATTATGACTAATGTTTATATAAATAAATATGCTCCAAATAGTATCGTTGCGAAATTCCCATTGGTATCTGATAAGAAAATAGAAAAATGGAATGCGGAAAATTTGGATTTTCGCATTTGGACCCCGGGATTTATATGGTTGTATGGTCAAAAAATTTCAGAGTTTCGAAATTTATTTCGTTATCCAGGTATTACAAATCTTTATCTTGCATTCACGTTTAAAGCGCAGTTTCTCACGCCACTAAGCTCTACAGCAGAAATGTCAAGAGCACAGCCAATTCAAGATTGGTTTTTCAATAATGGGGCATATATTGAGAATGGTTTTGATAATTTCGGCATATATTCCAGTGATACAGGGAGTGGAGAATACAGTGTAAATATCATTGATCCCAGTTTTTATCTTATAAAGAATGGTGAGTTGAGTTATAGTGATAAGAATTCTGCTTTCCCAAACCTTGTTCTTCGGGTGAAAAGTAAAGTCAGTTCAAATTTTCTAGCAAATTTAATTCCTACGGATTTTAAAGTTATTATTAGTTAGTTTCATATTATATTGAAATCACCTCTTGGGTGGCTGACCTGAGTCAATACACCCAAAAGAGGATTTGCCTTATAAATTGGTTTCCTTAACTACTGCATTCTCCCTCTCTTTTTCCAGCATAATCAGCAATTCAAGCATACTGATAATATTTTTAGATGCTTCGCGGGCCTTGCTATGTGATAAGGCAAGATCAGGGAACTTATTCATGAATGCGCTGACATTTAACTTTCTATCCGGATTGTTGTTCAACGAGGCTATCAACTGGGACAGGCAATCTCTTGCCCGGAGTAAATTTTGCTCCAGATAGGGTAAATATTCTTGATAAGTATGCAGCAGTTTTTCTAATTTCTTTGTTTTTAGATTACCACCTGCATGTGGGCCCGGTCTCATGTTAGTCATTGCCCGAAATGTATCTTTTCCTTTGTTATAAATACCACGAGGATCCAGTCCCGCTGCCGCAGTCAAACCAAATACTAATTTTGAGCTAACGGGTATTGAGCCATATTGCAGCATGGAGCTGAAAGTACCCGCAGTCCAGTGACTAACACCTTCGGTAATAGAACTGGCAATCACATCAGGTGTGTTTGCCAGTGCAGTATCCAGCACAAAATCCTGCGCATATTCTTTGTTCACATAAGTACGATATAGCTCATGTAGTCTGGGGTAGCCGCTCAATTTATCCTGTAATTTCCCCATTACCTCACGTTCAATATCTTTAGTCGTATTGTTGGCACAGGTCGGATATAACTGGGTATGAACACCCGTTCTTGACGTAATGGGCTTCGCCAACTCTCCACCAATGCTTCCTGCCGCGGCACTGGCGAGAAAAGAGATAGCAGGACCGCCGCCTGGTGCCGAAGCAGCGCCAGCTAACCCTGCACATATTGAGGCGGGAACTGAACGTATCATCGTGTCTTTAATTTCCACCAGTGCATTTCGCCCTATTTTATTCAATAGCTTTTGCGGAGCGCTAAGGCGATACAATTGCTTTTGCAGTGCATGTACATTCTGTCTCGCCATGACCATTGATTTGTTGAGCATATCAAATTCATATGCCAGTTTTATTTCCTCTTTGGTGAAACCTTCAAATCTGGAGTCTCCCATATTAATTTTTCCTTTAAATAAATATTGGTTTGTTTTTCTGATCAGATCATATTCCCATGCTTTTTAGCGCTTAGTGAAAAAAATAAAGCAATTTTTGACAAATCAGATAGTGGAGGGTATTGACTGGTGAACGTGAGTGTAATGTAAAGTTCTGGTAAGCAGGTGGTAATAATAAGATTAAGCGGATTTCCACCCATAGTGGATAGTCATCCGCCATTAATTATGGATAAAATGGTTACTTTCGATTATTTTTCCTCTGGGAGTTTAGCGAGCTTAATCCCCAGAAGCAGCGCTAACAGGATGAGAATGGTAATAAATAAAACGACACCGTTCCAACCCCATTGTAGCCAGAATATACCACCAAAAGTACCCGCTACACTTGAGCCTGCGTAATAACAAAAGAGATAAAGAGATGATGCCTGTGCTTTAGCCCGACGAGCGCGACGGCCAACCCAACTGCTGGCGACAGCGTGTGCGGCAAAGAAACCGGAAGTGAGTATGATCATCCCAATCATAATCATGACAGTAGAGGGCAGCATGGTAATAAGAGTACCCATTAGCATCATACTTATCATCACTATTAGTATTTTTCCGAGTCCATACTGATTTGTTAATCCCCCCACTTTAGACGCGCTGTATGTACCGGCCAAATAGACAATGGATAACATACCGACAGTTGATTGACTAAAAGTCCAGTAAACGATAACTGATATAGTTAAACATCGTAATAAACCCCCCCATGAGCAAAAATGCTTCGGAAAATAATAATGGCAACCCTTTATCACGAAAATGTAATCTCAGATTTATTAATAAAGATTTAGGTTTGAGGGAACTTGGCCGGAAATGACGGGATTCAGGCAACATACGACAAAACATAATTGCAGCAATTAAGGCAAATAAGCCTAATACGATGACAGAAACCCGCCATGAGAAATGATCAGTTATCACCCCTGATATTAATCGCCCACTCATTCCTCCAATAGAATTACCGCTGATATAAAGCCCCATTGATAAAGCAACAAAGTGAGGATGAATTTCCTCACTAAGGTAAGTCATTGCAACGGCTGCTACGCCACTGAGAGATAAGCCAACCAGAGCGCGCGTAATCAGAATTCCATGCCAACTGGTCATAAATGCACTGAGTAAAGTGAAAAATGCGCCGGCAAATAGCGCGGTTACCATAACATTTTTACGACCAATGGCATCAGACAGAGGACCGGTTATCAATAACCCCAACGCCAGCATCCCAGTCGAAAGCGACAAAGATAAACTGCTGGTGGCCGGAGAAACACCAAAATCTTCCGATAATATAGGTAAAATGGGTTGAACAAAGTAGAGCAGGGCAAATGTCGCTAATCCTACGGTAAAGAGTGACAACGTCACTCTGATATACAGAGGATCTGCCTTCTGAATATAATCTCCCTCATTTTTAATATCCTGGACCAGATTATTATCGGGAGTTGGGCTTTCGCTGATGCTACGGGTAGTGCTCACATGATTTCCTTACTTAACTCATAATAAGTAACTTTCATTTTTATCTAGATCAAGCATATGAATTGCAAAATATTTTGTCTAATATATTAATCATTAATAATAATATGTATTAGATCTTAAAGGTGAGTATGGCTATCGAATTACGGCACTTACGTTACTTTGTTGCAGTTGCAGAGGAATTACATTTTGGTCGTGCAGCAGAGCGGCTTAATATTTCACAGCCTCCGTTAAGCCAACAAATTCAGTCACTTGAAAATAGTATAAACGCACAGCTATTAGAGCGTAATAACCGGAATGTAAGCCTGACCCCGGCAGGTAACATGTTTCTGGAGGAGGCTTATCAGATTCTGGCGCAGGTTGATGCCGCAGTGATAAAAGCAGCGAGAATGCAAAAAGGAGAATTAGGTGAAATATCTATTGGTTTCACTTCTACAACACCTTTTATGCATAAAGTCACATTGAGTTTACGGCAATTCCGTGAGCGATACCCAGAGGTATCTATTCATATGCATCAAATGAACACTAAGCGCCAGATTGCTCCGTTGCTGACTGGGCGGTTAGATATTGGGATCATGCGTAATACGCAATTACCGGATAATCTGGAGCATCGGCTACTATTTCGTGAATCTTTTATGCTGGCTGTTTATGATGGACACCCTTTATTAGAATATGCTCAGCAGGGAATAAAGCTCGAAATGTTGGCGGGCCATCCACTGGTATTTTTTGAACGTGAAGTTGGAACTGCTTTGTATGATGAAATCATTACTTTATTTGCCCAGGCTGGTGTGACACCGATGATTTCGCAGGAAGCAGGTGAGGCAATGACTATTCTTGGTCTTGTCTCTGCTGGGCTTGGGATCAGTGTTGTGACTGAATCTTTTACCCGTATGAAAATCGATGGTGTTCAATATATTCCATTAGCTGATAACCAATCTTTCTCTGAAGTTTGGTTAGTCAATCATAAAAGCCGACCGGTATCAGCCGCGGCAAACAGGCTGATAAGACTACTCATATCTAATATTCTGGATGAGAAAAATGAGTAAAAATCGGCTAAATTTCGTGCTTGATATCACATATTGATTGAAAGAATGATACCTTTTGCCTAAAACATCGACATAATCAGCCAACAATTATTTTGAAGCACAAATTAATTAAAGGACACAAGGGTGAGTATGGATGGACAACCAGGTCATATTGATCAAATAAGACAGACTAATATTGGTGCTGTTTATCGGTTAATTGATCAATATGGCCCAATTTCCCGTATTGAGCTATCTAAAAAAGCACAACTTGCGCCAGCCAGTATTACTAAGATTGTTCGTGAATTGGTCGATACACATTTAGTGATGGAAACAGAATTTCTGGATTTGGGATTTAGAGGGCGCCCGGCGACCGGGCTGGAACTTGATTCTGAAAGCTGGCATTTCTTGTGTGTTAATATTAGTCTGGGCAATTTAATATTGGGCCTTCGTGATTTAAGCAGCAAATTAATTGTTGAAGATGTCTTACCATTACCGGCCAGCAATAGAAAATCCTTTTTGAACTGTATTACTGATGAGATTGACGTATTTTTTGACCGTTATCAATCCTGTCTTGAGCGTCTGACGGCAATTAGCATTACCATAAACGCGATTATTGATCCAATTAAAGGCTTAATCCACAATTTTCCCTATTATCAGATTCAAGAATTGTCAATTGGAGAATATCTGCATCGTCGCACTGGATTACCGGTATTTCTCCAACATGAAATTACAGCCTGGACGATGGCTGAATTATTATATGGTGCGGCAAAAAATTGTCAGAATATTATCCAGGTTGTTATTGGTGAAAATATTGGGATTGGCGTTGTCATTGCAGGACAAACATTACATGCGGGCAACGGTAGTGTTATGGAAATAGGGCATATTCAAGCTGAACCTGATGGTGAACGTTGCTATTGCGGTAACTTGGGCTGTCTGGAAACAGTTGCAGGTATTAGTCACATTTTATCCAGAGCAAAGCAGCAGTTAATATCGGTACCAGATTCTTTACTTAACTGTGAACCGCTGACTATTGAATCCTTCTGTCAAGCGGCGAATGAAGGAGATACTTTGGCAATGGATATTATCCATGATATAGGGGTGAAAATTGGTCATATTGTCGCAATTATGGTGAACTTATTTAACCCAGAAAAAATTCTGATTGGTTCTCCACTTAATACTTCACAGCAAATTTTGTATCCTATTATTAATGAATGCATTCAAAAACACTCTATGCCTGCTTATAGTAAACAGGTTCAGGTGGTTGCAACCGAATTCAATAACTCAGGAACATTATCTGCGGTGTCATCAGTTAAAAAAGCTTTATATGATGGCTCATTGTTGGTCAATTTAATGAAAGGATAATAGACCTGATAAATGTTCTCTGATTGTAATATTTGCTTTATATAAATTTTTTCTTACGCCATATACGCAGGAATTAAACAAAACATTGAGCTAACGCAATCTCCCTTATAGCCACACCCTCTAAACTTAAGTGCTCATTAACCGGATTTTATCTGTCATTATGGAAAACAGAATTTATGTTAACTCGCCTATTTGTTACGGGGACAGATACCAACATCGGTAAAACAGTTGTTACCCGTGCATTATTACAAGCTTTTAATCGTGACGGAACAACGGCCGTAGGTTATAAGCCTATAGCCATAGAAGGGTATGAAACAGAAGAAGGAATGCGTAATCGAGATGGTCTGATTTTACAAAAATCTTCTCCCGTTCAGTTTAAGTATGCAGAAATTAACCCCGTTATCTGGAAAAGCAGTTACTGTGAAGAAAACCGGGTTGATTTCGATCAGATGAAAAAAGGATTAAATAATCTTAGCAGTAAAGCAGATTTCGTTATTATTGAAGGCAACGACGGTTGGCGTGTGTTGTTGAATGATGAAACTTTTTACTTTAATTGGGTGATTCAGGAAAAGATCCCAGTCATTTTAGTGGTAGGTATTCAACCTGGCTGTGTAAATCATTCTATTTTAACCGCGCAGACAATCATAAATGATGGGTTACAGTTAATAGGATGGGTAGCAAATAGAATTAATCCTGGTATATCTCATTATGCGAAAATGATGGATAGGTTACGCCGTCACATTAATGCACCACAGTTAGGTGAAATTCCTTATATCTTACGTCCAGAAGAAAAAGATCTATCCTGTTATCTGGATATTTCCACCTTATTAAAACAAGTTGTAAAATAATAGAGGATCGAAATATTGGATGGGGAAAATTGACAAATATTGTGGCTGTAATATTTGATCACTAAATCATAACCACCCGCATAGCGGGTGGTTTGCTCTATTAAATTCTCTGAATTCCGCGTATCCCCCAGAAAAACAACAAGAGTTTATTCTGTGACTGACGGGTTTGTGGATTGGCTTTCTTGCCGGGTATACACAATCTTTTTGGTATTATTTTCACAATGACCAACGATCTTACCACCGGCTTGTTCGGTTTGGTCATTAGGAATAATTTCCAATTTAAAGCCAGATTCCGGCACCCCATTATGGATAATTTTCTGCGCAATCTGCTCTTTCACGCTTTCACATGAAGCTTGTGCAGCAAGCGCAAATGGAGACACAGTAACGATCAACGCACTGAATAAAAGTGCTTTTTTCATCTTCATTATCATCACCTTACATTACGGTCTGATAGGCATACCCGTATTGCTGTCTAAGCAACGTTCGGTATTGGGTTCCCAATAAGTATTGATATTGGTACTTTTCATACATGCGTCGCGAGCATCAATGGCTTTATCGAACTTATCAAATTCCTTCTCGGCACGTTTATTAACTTTGGTACGAAGATTCTTGGTTTCATCCCATTGCTCTTTACTTTGACGGGCTGCTTCTTTACTTAACGCAGTATCCCCGCTGCCATTTACTGTGACGCAGGTTCCCCCGGAAGAGCAGGTTGCCGCCAGTGCTGGCGCTTGCCATAACAAAGGGATTGCCAGAGCGATAGAGGGCATAGCTTTTAATATCAAAGAATTACAAAAATTCATCTTTTATCCTCTTGAAAGAGAGTGGAGCCAAACTCGATGGCACAATAGGAAATTATCAGATAGATAAATTATAAGATAGCATGAAGATATTCAACAAATTATCAAGAAGAATGTGATTATATATTTCTATGCACGCTAAGTCCGGCAAATGACTGACAAACCGGCATCATTTCCAATGTATTAATGTTGACATGTGCAGGTAAGTTAGCAACCCAAAAAACCGCCTCTGCGACATCTTCAGCTGTTAATGCTTGGGTTCCATCGTAGGTTTTATTCACTTTATTATCGTCACCTTTAAAGCGGACTAAAGAAAACTCGGTACCGCCAACTAAACCGGGTTCTATATCAGTGACACGGATATTTTTCCCCTGTAAATCTGCCCGTAAACCCAGACTAAACTGTTTGACGAAAGCTTTAGTTGCACCATAAACATTCCCACCTGAATATGGCCAATTCGCAGCGGTAGAACCGATATTAATAATATGCCCATGATTTCTTTCCACCATTTCAGGCAACAGGGAACGGGTCATATTCACGACGCCTTTAACATTGGTATCAATCATTATCTCCCAGTCACTTTGGTTAGCCAGATACGCGGGTTCTAATCCAAGTGCCAAACCTGCGTTATTAACTAAAACATCAATATTACGAAGTGATTCTGGTAATTGTTGTATGACCTGGTTGATAGCAGCCTGATCAGTCACATCAAGTTGAACAGCGTAAAAATTATCACCCAGTTCAACTTTTAATTTTTCTAATCGTGCTTTACGACGGCCAGCTCCAATAACTTTAGCGCCATCTTGAATGAATTTTCGGGTGATCGCTTCACCAAAACCTGATGTTGCTCCTGTTACAAAGATAATCATACAAAACCCCTTGTTTACTCATACTGTTTTTATTGCAGTAAATGGGGTTCTGCATTTTTAGTCAAGATATCACTGAAAATTTTCAGTCATTTTCTTTTTACTCTTCCAGAATAATCTCTGGTAGTGGGAGTTGATCATTAATAATTGCATCTGCAATTCGGCTTATATCCTCATCTAATGCACGATCAGTTATCAGAGGAGGGCTGATTTCACGTACCGCATGGTAAAATTTCGCGGTTTCAGGCGCAATTTGACTAATATTGCCACGGAGATAAATCGCCTGACAAACTATCAAAATTGTCATTGATACAATATTGCGTAATTTCTGCTCCATTTCTAAAACATCTTGTGCAGCATGTAATCCCAAACTGACAATATCCTGGTTATATTGCTCTGTCGCGAGGGTATGAATACCTGATGCAGCACAGTCATGACGGATTGCAGCAACTAAAGCAGTTTGAGAAAGTTGGACACCTTTAAAACCTTGATACATGCCGGGAGTTGGGCTAAGTGAATTGGGTAACCCGCGAGAAAAACGGTTATCCATCATAAGTGCCACAATTGCATGGAGGTGATTGGCAACTAAAGCGATATCCAGTTTTAACGCATCCATTGTCCGGGCGACATATTGTCCCATAAAGTTCCCGCCATGCAGAACATCGCCATTTTCTGGATCTATCAGTGGGTTATCATTCGCAGAGATAACTTCCCGCTCTAATATTTTTCGGGCTGTGGCTAAAGATTCTGGCACTATACCTAATATTTGTGGTGCACAACGAATTGAATACACCTCCTGTAAGGTATCATTTAGTTGGGTAACTTCCTGGTGACGACAAGCTTTATTTGCTTGTTCTTTAATCCCTGACAATAAATTAATCTGAGTCGAACCTGCCAATAAATTACGCAATGTACTCGCTACTGCTTTCTGACCGGGATGATTTTTTACTTGCTGAATTCGGGCATCATAATGTTCATGAGATGCAAGTAATGCTTCAACAGCCAGGGCAATAGCAGAGATTGTTGCTTTAAATAGTTTTTCCAATTTAATAACAACAACTGCGCTGATGCCTGACATTACCCGGGTGCCATTAATGAGGGCAAGGCCTTCTTTGGCTTGTAGTGATAATGGCGTCAACCCTGCATGTTTAATTGCCTCAGCCGCACTAATTTTTTCTCCCATATAATAAACTTTACCAATACCACATAATGCGCGTGCGATATAGGATAAGGGAATCAAATCACCGCTTGCGCCGACTGAACCATAGCGAGGAACCAGAGGAACAATATCATGATTAATATGATCGGCTATCGTTTGAGCAACAATTGGCCTGGTTGCAGACCAACCTTTGCAAACGGAAAGTAGCATAGTGAATTGTGACGCTTTAATACAAGTTTTGGACATAAAGTCCCCGGTGCCGGCAGAAAGAAAAGTCAGCAGATTCTTTTGATGTTCTGAAATCTTATCAAATGGCACAACTAAGTTAGCATTCCCGCCAAATCCTGTATTAATCCCGTATATAACCTCGCCAGAATTTAATTTTTCCTCTAATTTTTCACGACCACGGCTCAAAAGCTCAATGACATCCTTTGATATTTCTACTTTTTTTTGTTTTATAGCAATATTATAGATGTCTTCCAGGGCAATAACGTTATTATTATTAATAATGATTGGCTGAACATCTTTAGATTTCATTTTAAGCTCCATATATAAAAGTGATAATAATAAATTAAAGAAACAAATACCCTTAGTGATACAAGTTAGTATAGGTATAAAATAAAAAAATAGTTATTTGAGAATAAAATCAAAACAAATGAATCGTAAAAATTAATTTACAAAACTTCATTAATATTTGCGAGTGTAACAATAAAGATATAATATATTTTTGATTTTATATTGTTGCTTTTAGTTTTACCGAATTATAATAAATGAATGATAATATCCAATGTGTTGACATAAAATTAGGTTGATCATTGACAATCAAACAAATAGAAATTATTTGTTTTCCTAAGAATACAAGCTAGAATGTAATTGTGTTACCACGCTAAGTAAAACAATTTGAATGTTCATCGAAAAACAAATTGATATCTAGTCGAGGTGATTTTATGTCAAAAATAATCAAGACGGATTCTCTTAGTGAACAATCTTATAAAATAGACAATTTCAATCCATCAACTGAAACAATAAATTTCAGTTACACATCGGGGAGGATTTCATTACCAGTTTATAATAAATATGACACGAAAAATAAGCCAAAAGTTTTTGGCTATTATACAGATTGGTCGCAATATGATGGCAGATCACAAGGGAATCAAGATCCCGCCAGCCGTGGTAGAGGAATAGATTTACAGCACCTTTTAGATAATCCTTTTGCGTATGATAAATTAGTTATTGGTTTCTGTGGAATATTAGGTGATGAGGGTGAAAAGAAGCAGCAAATTAAAGAGCAAGCACCCCTATTTGCCCGTACCAATAACGGTGAAGTCACATTTACAGATGCCTGGGGTGATTGCCAGTCTTATCAGAATTGCACTTATTCTGGTTGGCAAGATATCCAAATGCCAAGGGATTTCGAGCAATCTAAAAGTATGGGCGTATTAGGTGGATTGGCTAAGGTTCAACAGGCTGCAAAAGCCCAAGGCCATGACCTTATTATGTCATTCAGTGTCGGTGGTTGGACCATGAGTAATGGCTTTTATAATATGGTCAGAGACGAAACACTGAAATCCTATTTCTGTTCAAGTCTGGTTGATATATTCCGACGTTTCCCTATGTTTACCGAAATTGATATTGACTGGGAATACCCAGGTGTTGCTGGGAATGACGGTAATATCTATGCTCCAGACGATGGCGATTATTATGTTAGTTTAATTCGAGACTTAACCGCTGCTTTTAAAGAAGCGGGGCGCTCGGATGTAAAAATAAGTATAGCCTGTTCCGCAGTGCCAGAAAAAATGGAGAAATCAAAAATACCAGAATTATTAGAGGCTGGACTCTATGGTATTAATGTTATGACCTATGATTTCTTTGGTACTCCATGGGCCGAAAAACTGATGCATCACACGAATCTTCGTGATTATCCTGGAGGTGAAAATAGTGTAGAAAAAGCGGTTGAATATTTATTGAGTATCGGTGTTCCTGCCTCTGCAATTAATATTGGTTATGCTGCATACTCACGTAATGCCAGAAATGCGGTTATTGATAATTACTCACCACTATCTGGCAGTTATGATCCGGGCTATATTCCAAAAAAGGAACCGAAAATTACGACAACTGGTTCATTTGAATCAGGAACAACAGAATGGTACGACATTATATATAATTATCTGGATTTGGAAGGTCAAAAAGGGAGGAATAATTTTGATTTTTGTACTGATGATATAGCAGATGCTGATTACCTCTATAATAAGGAGAGCAAGTTATATATTTCTATTGATACTCCTCGTTCTGTTAAAGCCAAAGCTCAATATGCACTGGAAAAGAATCTGGGGGGCATATTTACATGGACTGCGGATCAAGACCGTGGCTTATTAGTCAATGCAGCTAGGGAAGGTCTTGGTTGTGATATAATCACGAAAAAAATAGATATGACAGCATTCTACTTCAAAGGCATCAATGTTGATCCGGGTGATCGAGGTAAGAGCGGTGATTACCTGACATGGGATGCAAACAAGGAATATAAGGCTGGTGATAGAGTCAGCTGGAAAGACCAAAACTGGGAAGCTAAGTGGTGGAATAGGGGAACCGAACCAGATGGTGCTGGAACATCTGATGCTTATCCCTGGATTAAAATTTCATAATTAGTTAAATGAAGCCACCAGTATGATATATGTACTGGTGGCGGATTATTTACCTTCATTTCGCCCTTTTTATCTCTTGTAAATAAATGTGTCTTCTTACGTGAAGATAGTTCAGGTATTGCAACTCAAGCAGAATGCTGGTCGTGTCGATGATATAGAGATGTATTTGTATTGCGCTTTCGGCTTAAATGCCGTTTTTTTAACGGCGGAATGGCAAAATGTTCTACAGCGTTTTGTGCGCTGCGCAACGAAATCCCAACGATTTCATTAGCATATGTGCGCATCTGTTGCTCATAATCTGAAATTGCCTTGACTAATTCTTCATGCCCGGTCGCTACACGGGTAAGCGTTTGCATAAGTAAAAGTGCGTCTCGCAACGCTGTGTTCGCTCCTGCGCCTGTCATTGGCGTCATATTATGAATAGCATCCCCAAGTAATGTGATAGGGCTGGATTGCCACGGTGGAAGATGGGGCATGCAGCGTAAAGGTATCAGAGACACGTTTTCCATATCACTCTGCTTAACCAGAGAATGCAGGTTTGGATCCCATGAAATCATACGGGACCGGACTAGATTGCAGAGAGCTTCAGCAGAAAAATTAGTCACATTATTAGGAAAACTATCTGTTGCTGCTACGTAGACCCATACGACAAAATTATCTATTTCTGCCAAAGTAGCTTCTACATGAGTATCAACTGGAGCACGCCACATAGAGATAAACAGCCAGTCTGGGCTTTTTGGTATGATACTGTTGGGTGTTCCATCTAGGAAATTTTGTGGCAACATGGCTGAAAGAGCTGGAGTAAGACGCGAACGACCCACAATGATACTCACACCTACATTAAATCTTTCTATTGAGGGAAGGTACTGCTTACGTACTTTTGAATTACTGCCATCCGCACCGATAAGAATATCAACATCGTCGTGACTTCCATCAGCAAAAAAAACCCTGACGCCTCCGTTTTCAATATTTTCATAACGAACGAATGCTTTATTCCACTGAATTGTATTTGAAAGTCCCTTGATTAATATATCTCTAAGTTCAGTTCTACTGATTGACAGGCGCTGCTCGGAAATGATCAGCCCGTTCATTGGAGAAATACCGCCCTGAACGGCAAGGAGACGCAGACGTTCGTTATAAAATCTTGATTGCCCCCCAATGTACCTTGACGCCTTTTTAAAGGTTAGCCAGTTTACATCTGGGAGACATTCGTACAGCGCCTGCTGGCCGAATGTATTAAGATGAATGCCATAACCGGGAAGCTCGGATGACGCGGCAGGGTTTCGTTCGTAGACTGTCACTTTTATGCCATTTTTGCGTAAGCCGTGTGCCAGACATGCACCACCAATCCCGGCACCAATGATACCAACATGCATCGTATTTACCCCATTGTAGTATATGAACGATTCTGGATAAGTCGTGGTAATATATTTACCTGATATTATTCATTTACGGCGACTACTTGTATTATAGTATTTGACGTGAAAATATACTTTACATAGAAAACGAGCAAGAAATATTTTTCTTTATTAATAAAAATTTTCTTAAAGTGGATCTATCTTATTGTTTGCCAAATGATATTTAAAAATTGTTTAAATTATTAAGTTATCTTAGTTAATTATTTTTTTTGATATTTTTATTTTCTGATTTTTCATGTGATTAATTTTTTACCTTAATGAAAATATTAAACTTGTTTAGTATTTTATTTATAACTACATGAATTAAAAATTATTTAATAAATAATGTAATATTTATCTTTTTTCAAATTAAATTTTTACCAAAAGATTATAAATGTGTTTTGAAATGATTTTACTACTTGAGTTAGAGGTAGCAGGGAAACTGGTATCTTATCATCAATTCCTGCTTCTGTACTTTCAAAATCATTATGAAAAGCGTAACGTAATCGAAAGACTGAGCAGTCTTTGCCTGTCGGCATCAAGTTAATGTTGTATAACAAGGAGTATTTATGAAAATATTGAATATTATAATCTTATTTATATCGACAACGATAGCCTCTAATGCTGTAGCCAATGAGACTAGAGCAAGAGATTTAGGTATTCCTTTCTCTGGAATAACGGGAAAATATAATGCGATCACAGATGTTAGTGGTGTAGAAGTTGGCTATTCAACCATAATAGAAGGTGATGGAAAACTAGAGATTGGAAAAGGTCCAATAAGAACGGGCGTAACAGCTATATTACCAAGAGGAAAGAAATTTAGCCCTGTATTTTCGAGTACATTCTCTTTAAATGGAAATGGAGATATGACAGGCAATCAATGGATCAAAGAAAGTGGTTTTTTGGAAACACCAATATTAATAACCAACACTCATAGTGTTGGTGTTGTTAGAGACTCAACAATTAGCTGGATGATTGATAATAATCTAACATCACCACTAAAAGATGATTTATTTTGGTTATTACCTGTGGTTGCAGAAACATGGGATGGAATATTAAATGATATAAACGGTATGCATGTAAAAAAAGAACATGTATATCATGCGTTGAATAGTGCTAAATCAGGAGCGATAGAAGAAGGTAATGTCGGCGGGGGAACTGGAATGAACCTGTTTAAGTTTAAGGGAGGCACAGGTACGTCATCAAGAATTTTAGATAAAAAAGATGGAGGATATACTATTGGCGTTCTTGTTCAAGGCAACTTTGGTGATAGGGATGACTTGATTATTTCTGGGGTTCCAATTGGTAAAGAAATAAAAGATCTCAAGCCGGTATATCATGGAGACAAGAAAAAAATAAAGGATGCCGGTTCTATAATAGCAGTGGTAGCCACAGATGCACCATTAGCACCTCACCAATTAGAAAAAATAGCTAAAAGAGTATCTCTTGGGATTGCAAAAGTAGGTGGCGTAGCTAGGAATACTAGTGGCGAGATATTTATTGCATTTTCAACCGCAAATAATGATGCATTCTCTAGAGAGGAGGCAAGGACAATAAAAATACTGCCAAATGACAAGTTAGATCCTTTGTATGAGGCAACAATCAATGCAACAGAAGAAGCAATAATTAATGCTATGATCGCCGCCAAAAAAATGGTTGGGAGAAATGATAATACTTCGTATCCTATCCCTAAAGATAGAGTTAAAGAAATATTAAAAAAATATAATGTACTGAGTGTCATCTAAAATATATTAGTTCAGGTTCGATCTGAAACTTCGATTTGAAAAGAAACGAGTTATCGACTTTGATTAAAGGTTCTTGGTTCAGCAGATGCCTTTGCTGGGCCAAGATATTCTGTAATGCTTAATGGGGGGACTGTTGGGGTGGCTATTCCAGAAGGTATGGAGGTTCATGGGTTGGAAGAGGGATTTATCGCACTTAATATGACGGCAAGCTCTGCTAGGTTAGCGGAGCTTAATGGCAGGCCATGAACTAAGCGACCGACAAACTCAATTTAACATAATATACATTATGCGCACCAATGCTATAACACCAATATAGTAATGTCACTTTTTGAGGCATAAAGGAGAAAACTTTTTGCCGCGATAAGGACATTCAAAATGTTGGTGACTATGTCAGATAAAGAATTAAGTCGGATCAATGTTATTCAGGCGGTTTGTGAAAAACGATTACGGCGGCGCGATGCGGCATCTCAACTGAATTTGACTGAACGGCAGATACAGCGGCTTGTTAATCAGTACCGTGAATTGGGTCTTTCAGGGCTGGTTCATGCGCAGCGTGGAAAACAAGGCAACCACTGCTTTCCTGACGCATTTAAACTGCGCGTTATGGCGCTGCTTCACCAGAACTACAGTGATTTTGGTCCAACGCTCGCAACCGAAAAACTTCATGAAAAACATAATATTATTGTATCTGTCGAAACCATTAGAAAATGGATGATTGCAGATGGTCTCTGGATCCCTTATGTTCGGCGAAAACCGCGTGTTTATCAACCTCGTAGCCGTCGTGATTGCCTTGGTGAGTTGATACAGCTAGACGGCTCTCACCATGATTGGTTTGAAGGTCGAGCACCAAAATGTTGCTTACTGGTATTTGTTGATGATGCTACTGGGCGCTTAATGCATCTGCGCTTTGGTGAAACAGAATCTGCTTTTGATTATATGCTGGCAACACGAGAATACATTGAAAAACATGGAAAACCTCTCGCATTCTACAGTGATAAGCACGGCGTTTTTCGCGTGAATCACCCAAATGGCGCCACAACAGGCACAACCCAATTTGGTCGAGTTCTCCATGATATTGGAGTCGAATTAATTTGTGCAAACAGTCCACAGGCAAAAGGTCGTGTAGAACGTGCTAATAAAACGCTCCAAGACCGACTAATTAAAGAGATGCGACTAGAAGGCATCAGCAGCATTGAAGAAGCCAATGCATGGCTAGAAACCTTTGTGAATGATTTTAACCAACGCTTTGCTCGCGCTCCTCGATACCCGAAAAATCTCCATCGTCCAGTGACTGAAAACCCTGAGGAAATCGATGATATCTTCTCATGGCAAGAAACGCGTAAACTCACGAAAGCCCTCACATTCCGCTATGACAAGATGATATATCTTGTTGAACCAACAGAAGAAAACTCTCGCCTTGCTGGCGAAAATATCAAAGTCTATGACTATCCTGATGGTACGTTAGCTTTTAAATATGGACACCGCTCATTACGTTATCAGGTGTTTGATAAACTGGATTGTATCGACCAAGGGCAAATCGTTGATAACAAACGGCTTGGAACAGTACTAAAACTAGCTCAAGACAAGATGGATGACATGGAACGCCAAGGTAAACGAGATAGAAGCCAGAGAATGCCAAAAAGAAGAGCCCAAGTAAGGGTTCAAGAACAACTCAGAGCTATCAATCCAGTATTAGCTAACCCAGAGGAGTTTAGAGCCAGCTTAAGGCGATAATCACCCTATTCTCCTGAATAAAAGTGACATTTCTATTTTGGGGAATTAGGTGACATTTTAAACTTGCAATAACAAATGGTAAGGATGGCAGAGTCTGGCGTTCTGGCTGGTCACTTTGGTGCGGTAAGTTTGTTTGTTCAGAGAACGCAGTGCTGACATAAGTCCAGTCTCAGGTGTTTGCTATCACCAAAAATAGAGCCATAACCCGCTTTGCGATCGAGAGTCAAAAACTCATGAAATTCAATATCATTCTTTTCAGCTCTACGCTTACAGAGATCACAGGTTTTAGCAGATATCAAGACAAATTAAATTATCGGCCTTACAAAAATAACCCTCTTGATCATCACGCTTATATTGCATTCTGAATTGATGAATCTTTATCATCTTCGATAAAATAATAATCACCTGAATCATCATCTATCCTAAAGTCATAAGTAACTTATTATTTTCTTGTGAATTGCCGTGATTCTATTTTTGATGCATAATTGAATCATAATGTGAATCTCTTGAGGGGTACCCCTCCGGTTCCAAGACTGCGAACGCTTGGTGATCTAGGTTTGTTACCACAGAGCCATCAGGCCAGTATTGCTGAAGTGATGACATTTATTGAAAATAAAAAATTGTACGGGCTTGGATGTGGTTTGGTTGATATTACATTGCTGGCATCAACCCTGATAACACCAGGAGCAAGACTTTGGACGCTGGATAAGCGGCTTGAGAAACAGGCTAAACGTCTTAATGCGAGTTATCAGCCGATTCATTGACAGAATTCAAAGCCTCTCTTCTCCACCAGAATGGAGAAGAGAGTATTACCACGACCTTTAGTGCTACTGCTCAGGCTGCGCTTCATTGGGCTTCATACCCGTATTCACGCACGTTCTATCATCATTTAATGTGATGCAATGTTTCACCAACAGCGTCAAAGAGACGATCCAAATCTGCCCTTTCCGCGTTGAACATAGGCCCGAATTGCAGCGTATTTCCGCTAAAGCGTACGTAAAAACCCGCTTTCCAAAGCGCCACGCCAGCATCAAAAGGACGTACAGCGGTATCACCGTCACGGGCAGCCAACTCAATTGCTCCCACCAAGCCACAGTTGCGGATGTCAGTCACGTTTGGACAGTTTTTGAGAGCATGAAGGGCCGTTTCGAAATGAGGGGCAAGCTCGGCAGAACGCTGGATGAGATGGTCTTTATCCAGCAGATCTAAGGTTGCTAACCCGGCGGCACAGGCTACAGGGTGTGCCGAATAGGTATGACCATGACTAAATTCTACAAAGTGTTCCGGCAGTGGCTGAGACATAAAGGTCTCGTAAATTTCACTGCTTGCTACTACGCCTCCCAAAGGAATGGCGCCATTGGTAATTTGTTTGGCAAAGTTGAGAATATCCGGTGTCACACCAAAATATTCAGCTCCGGTCCAGCGCCCCATGCGACCAAAGCCAGTAATAACCTCGTCAAAAATCAACAAAATATTATGCTGATCGCAAATTTCACGTAGACGCTGTAGATACCCTTTAGGCGGAATAATCGCACCGGCGGAACCACACAGCGGTTCGATAATAACCGCCGCGATGTTTGAAGCATCATGCAGTTCGATCAATTTGAGCATCTCATTGGCCAACTCCACCCCGCCGGTTTCCGCCATACCTGGCGTAAACGCCATATCGGTCTGTAGCGTATGGGGTAAGTGATCTACATCCATTAATTGTCCGAACATTTTGCGGTTGCTACCAATCCCCCCCAAACTGGTACCAGCAATATTGACACCATGATAGCCAAGTACACGACCAATCAGTTTGGTTTTTGCAGGCTGGCCTTTCACTCGCCAGTAGGCTCGCGCCATTTTGACGGCGGTGTCTGTAGACTCAGAACCTGAGCTGGTGAAAAAGACGTGATTAAGATCACCAGGTGTCAAATTGACAATTTTTTCTGCTAGCTGGAACGACAAGGGATGACCGAACTGAAAGCCTGGTGAGTAATCAAGTGTACTCAATTGGGTAGCGACTGCTTTCTGAATTTCTGTCCGGGTATGACCCGCTCCACAGGTCCAAAGACCTGACAGGCTGTCATAAATCTGGCGCCCTTTATCGTCCTTCAGCCACTGCCCTTCGGCAGCAACGATAAGACGCGGATCGCGGTGGAAATTTCGGTTAGCACTGAATGGCATCCAGTGAGATTTCAGGTTTAACGATTCAGAAAAACGGGTCTCAGACATAGTTAACTTCCTCTCACAAAAGTAAAATTTGAGTTTAGTTCAACCTCCAGTTTTTGCCAACAATAATTGCCCGATTTGTTATGGAGATATACCATGACCTAGTATGTAATTACCTCGCAAGCCTTAGTTATTATTTACCACTTAAGTCGTGATGTCCTATGCGGGTTTTAGAGACAAGAAGGGCTTTGTGCCCTTCCTGTAGTTTTTCCTGCTAGCTCAAGATAATGAAGCTACTGGGTGGCCCAGGATAGTTCGAACAAGCCACCCTTGGCCTCTCCCATCTTGGCAAAGCCCTTGACTAAGTAATCAACGCTGATCACCGACGAAGAACCTTCCAGCTTGATTTGCAGATGCCGGTGCGTCACAGCTTGGCTACCAAACACTTTGCGTATCACCAAGACTGTGCCATTGGCCGAGTCGGTCAGCATCAGGTCATCCTCATGGCGGCTGACGAAGATTTTTTCCGCATCAGCCACCGGTATGATCAAGCGGTCCATGGCTTGGCCTGGGTCATCGTTGTCAATGACGACTATGCGGTAATGCGACCATATCGCCTGGCTGAGGCGGTAGGTATCGTTATCGGCACCACCATGCAGCACCACGTTGTCGACACCAGCGATCAACGGTGGGGCTATATCGTCCTCGCTCCCGCCCTGAAGCAACAGCGACGACCCCATGCGCTCGACACCAGTGTAATGATTCAGCTTCTGCGCACCGGCGGCCTTGACCCAGTACAGCACTTGGTCCGTTGGGCTGTACACGTAAGCGCTCTTCTTCCCGACAGCGATTCCGATAAAACGCAGGTTATCTGCGGTAGGAATGTCACCGCAGGAGAACACCTGACCACTGTCGACATCGAACCAGCCTTGCGTATCATCGCTTTGCAAGGTCAGCACGCCTTTGGCTCGCCACTGACTGGCAACCTCGGCAAGTGCCTGTGGCAGACGGGCGAGGTTGTCCTGTTTCCAACCTTTGTCGACGGCAACCAACTGTAATTTTCCGTCATTGGTTCGCAGCAGGATCTCGCCCTTGACGGTGGTCAGACGCAGCCCGACATCGACTTGCTCCGCCGCCTTGAGGTGCAGTTCAGGCGTCAGCTCACTGGCAGCGGGAAGCTGCGCCGAGACTTCAAGTACTTCGTCGGTACCAAACGCGGCAGCCAGCGCATCGGCAGTCATCGGCGGCTGACGATACAACTTGCCGCTGCCGGGTTCAAATAGTCGCGCGCTGGAGCCGTCCGCTTCAAAACCCAGGAACTGCAAATGTTTGTCTTGCAGGGAAGCCACGACCACCTGACCGTTGTGGTACCACACCGGCAGCACGCTCTTGCCGTCGGTGTCCTTAACGCCGAACACAGCCAGGGTGGCACTGCTGCCAGTGACGCTGGGCAGGTCCTGCCACCAATGGGTACGTCCCTTGAGCCAATGCTCGTTGACGGCTGCGTAGCTAAATTGTCCCAGTGCATCAAGCTGGGCCACACGGCCGTCCTCGGTCATCGCGACCAGGTGACCGTTCAAATTAATCACGTTGACCAAGGCCGGAATGGTGACCCGCAATGCGCTCGGTTGGTTGGCGTCGAGTACCGCCTGCCCTGCGCCTTCCTGGCGGAATAGGGCTTTTTGCTCCTTACTGTAGAAGAAAAACACTTCCTTGCCTCCAGGCTGCGGCATGCTCCCCGCCAACACTAAGTCGGCGGGGATCTTCCAGGCACTGCGGGTCTGTTCGTGTGCCCCGAAATTCAAGATCTGATCCGCCGGTGGTGCCAGATTCGGCTTGATTAGTGTCCCGTCGCTGGTGCGTATCCAGTAGCGGTGCGGTACGCCAGCCGCGTCCACGCCGAACACAGTAACCAGCGCCGCACTGGTTGGCTTGATCAGCCGTGCACCCAGCGTATACATCGGGGTTTCACGTTTGGTACTATTGTTCTCGTAGCTCTGGAGTATGACTTTAAGCTCATCACTATGCCGACCGGTGCGTGCCGAAAGCTGGAGCAGCGCATTATCACCCACCGCACTAACCAACTCCATTCGGTCACCGAAGATCCGATAGCTCAACTCAGCCTCCCTCTCCTTTAGCTGATAACGGCGCGCCAGGTAAACCGCATCATCCTCCTGCCATAGCCGACTGATCTTGCCCGCATTCCTGTTGAACCATGGCTCAAACTGCGCGTCGACCTGCCCGGTGGCGATGTCTACCCGCCATGCCACCGCGTTGTCGGCGTCGTAGAAATAGGCATGGTCGCCCATCACTGCACCCAATTGGGCATGTCTGGCCTGCTCCTCGCGGGTGTCGGTAAACAGCATGCGGTCCTTGTTTACGTCGTAGAAAGCCCGACCAACATCACGCCCATTGTGGCGGTAGTTTTCCACCACCACGTACTGTCCGTGCAACTGATGCGCCTTGGCCAAATCACTCAGATGCTGCTCGATTTTCTGGCCAGGCACCTGCCACTTGCTTGCATCTTCGCTTACCACTTGAGCTGTCAGGCTGGCGAGATCGACTTTGCGCACCTCACCCTTGCCGTTGACTATCAATACCTGCCCGTTCTGGGCCGAATCGAGTTCTACCACCACCCCGCCGACCACCAGTTGGTCCTTCGACACGCTGATGTTGTCACTGGCAAGTTGGCTACTGTCGATGATCCACTTACTGGCGACATCGCTCGTGAGCTTAACTCGGGTGCCTTTGTTGAGGCCGATTAGGTACTCGCCCCCCGCTCCCTTGATCTCGTAGCGCAGAAAGCCGTGCAGCTCCTTGGGCAGCTCGGGCACCACCAGTTGCCGGTTGCGTTGATCGAGCATCACCTCGATCGGCGTGTCGATGTATTCATGATGAATCCTGCGGATCGTCTCCTCACCCGGAAAAATGTAGAAATCGTAGTCGAACCGCTTGTCTTCCTCAAGCCTGCGGATCACGTCAAAGCCGGTGTCGTGGCGTGTGGTGGCACCGGGGAGCAGCATGTATTCGTAACTGATGTAGGACTTGGGCGTGCCCGGCAGGATCACAACATTGCTGTCGCCATGTTCGAGGGGCTGGAGGACATCCTTGTAACCAATGCCACTGCGCACCTCAATTGCCTGGTCATAGTCGTGGACCATTCGCGGAAAGTCACCAACCCAGAAGAAATAATTGATTTTCCCCGAACCGGTAGAGCCGGAATGGGTACGGTAGATGTACTGGCTATCGAAGCCAATCTGGTTCTTGCGCAGGTCGATGCTCTTGACCACCGCCCCGGCAAGGGGCACCAGTACCTTGTTCTTGTCGTCATAACGATAACCCTTGTTTTTGTACGCATTGTCGACCATGTCGAAGTAACGGCCCACCGCCTTGGCATCCTCGGCGACTGCACCAAAGGCCTGCGCCAGTGCCGTAAAGCCCACTGCAAGCCCACCAAGGATCACCCCTGCTCCACCGAGTACTGCCCCGGCTGTCGAGGCACCGATTAACCCAGCGCCCACCCCGGCTGCACCGGTGACGAAGCTAGCCGAGTCGAACGCCAGCTGGGTACCGAACACGGCTTTTTGCACATCGTTCTCGGCATGGGCCAGCTCATAAGCATCCAGACCGATCATGGTGCCGCCAAATAACAAACCGGCGCCTTCGTTGACGGTGTGGCCTAGGTTTAAGGCAAAGCCCTTGAGCGAGGTTTCGGCGGCCACCACTTCACCCCGTAGCGCCGTACGTACCAGCGCGGTGACCTTGACTACATCCTGTACGCCACCGTGAGCCATCTGGACAAAATTGAGGTAGCTGTGGACCTTGAGCGCGGTGGCTAGATCAGGTGAAGCCACTCCGCTTGCTGCATCGTGACGGTTCTTGTCAGCAAACCACTGGATCAGCGTCTGGACTGCAAACCCTGCGTTCAACCCGTCCACCGGCGCGACCTCGCCAACCCCGCCGCGAGGCCGCATCCGGCCATGCTCTAGGGTAAAGTGCTCATTCAGCACACTTATGTGTTCATCGACGAAGCGCCGAAATTCGACAAAGGTGCTATCGTCGGTGACTAGCCAGCGGGTCTGCTCGGGTTGGTCACGGTTGATGAACTGGACCCGGTAGCGACCTTCCCCTTGGTATTCGGTTGTAGCGATGATCGGTAGCCAGTGGTTGTCCAGTTGGTGTTTTTGCACCAGTCGGGTGCTGGCGGCTTTGAACCGTGCGCCCCATTGCTCGGCATCAAAGGTTTTCAGTGCGGTGCCCAGTTGCAAGTTTTCCGTGACCGGCTCTTGTGTACTCACCACCTGTTCGACCTGACGCCGTTGCCAGATGACATTGACCAGTTCCTCGAACCGGGTCAGATCGATCACGTTCAGGCCATTGCTCACAGGTACCTCAGCCATCTTGCCGGTATCGATCTCAATCAGGCTGAAAGCTGGTGCCGAGTTACTGCCGAACAAGCCGTAGTGCGCGGCCAGATTACTCTCCACCAAGTGCTTCTCCATGGCCTTGGACAGACTCTTGGTGTTGTCGAAAGCAAAGATCCCGACGTTTGGGTCATAGAAGTAGTAGCGACGGCTTTCGGCTGTGACAGCGCTTCCTACCATCATTGAATGATTCTGGGTATTGAGCGCGAATATTGAGGTGCGGGTCGTTGCGGCCAGCCGCGACACGACTTCGGACAAATTGAACTGGCCCAGCTCCGTGGAGGCTTGAACGGCTTCAACATTGGCGTGCAGCCTGAGCAGGCTGTTCTTAAGCAGCGTGGAACTGCCTGCTTGCGGGTCGGCAGAGGCGAAGAACAGCTTTTGTACCAAGCTGTCGATGCCCGCTTCACCACCCTTGCCCAATGCCACGGCCATGGCCCTGACCAAGGGGTAGCAACGGCCACCAGATCGGTCACCAACTAGCGACAGATAAAAGTCCTGTGGCACCAAGCGCTCGAAGACACTGCCAGCGTCATGGAAGTTCTCGCTGAACACCGCAGTTTGCCGCAGTACCTTGTCGATGTACTCGGCCTGGCTGGTTTCGGTGATGCGACCGCTCAAGGCACCCTGTTGCTCGTGGGTGAGTTTTCCATCAAGAAACAGGCGCTTCATCTCCAGGGCCGACATTTTGTCATCTACCCCAGGGATCTTAATCTCACGGAAGTTGCGCAAGCTATCTCTGAACCCGGTGCCCTGAGCCCCGAGCTGATAAGTCTCGGAGGTTGCATAACGCTCGCCCACGCTGCTGGTATGCTCCTCGCCTTGAATGGCCGTATCGTCAATTCTTACCACCGCAACACTGCCGTCTTTGGCCTTGATCTGCTGCCAGAGCCAGGTTTTTTCGACAGCGCTAGCTTCACGCAATACCGTATCGTACCGCGCCCTGTAGTAGTCCTGTGTAAGATTGAGTTGCTTGATCTGCTGGTCGATCAAGGCCGTATCGCTTGAGGTGTGTCGTGTTTTCTGGAGTTGGTAGCGCTTGTCCGCCACCAAGTCGATGTCAGCGTTGACCTTGGCCTGAACCGCTTCGCGCAACCGGGTCCATGCGGCAATCGCCGGATGCTCAAGAGAAAACGCGCCCTCTGTGTAGACACCGTCGGCAACCCCTTTGACCGACACCCCAAACTGCGTCGCTACCTTCTTCAGCTGTTGATGAACCTGCTCACGGTAAGTGGCGAACTCAGCCTGGTTGCGCTCCACCACCTGACGGTCGGCGACTTGGATCGAGAGTGACTCCGCACCATCGCGCAGTTCCAGCCAAACTATCTGTCCGTCTCGTTGATATTCTTGGCGCTGGAACACCAGTTGCCATTCGTCATTGACGAACTGCATGTACGCCGCCGCAAGGCCCTCGGCGGTACCGGATACTTGGTAATCCTTGTAGTCGACCGCCATCACCACGTTGTCGTACAGCAGCGAGCTGTTGATCCGGCCATCGTGGTAAACCCGGTAGGTATTGGCGTCGAGATTGGTCACTACCAGTGAGCAACCCGATAACGTACCCGTGAAGAGGAAGCTGCCCGATGCTGCTGCTTTCTTGGGTATGTCCACATAGGCAGGTACTGGATTGGCTTGGTTCGGGCCGTTGTTACCGAGGAAATACGCTGGCACTTTTGCGGATATATCATTGGCGCTTTGCCCGGTGTATTCTAACTCATACAGGTTGGGCGCGACCTTCACTAACTGGGCATTACCCTCTGCCGGCAGGCGGCCCGACTTGACCAGTACCTCGGCACTGATGGTATGGGTTTTGGCAAACAGTACAGGATCGACGGCAAATTGATGGGTGTCGATGCTGCCTTGACGGGGTTTAAGTTCATCACCTACAGACGCCAGCCCAGCCTTGAGTTCGAGATCTTTCACCGCCTGCCCCAGCAGCGCTGGCCTTGGACCAATACGGGTAAAACGTGGTGGATGGAACTCGTCAGCTGCGGGCAATCCCTGATTGATGATCGGCAAGACTCGCGCCATCACTCCGTCATACAGTTCACCCTGCAACGCCCTCTTGCTGCCTTCAACGCGGTACTTGTCGAACATTTGCAACAGGTCCTTGCCGATACTGCCCGTATTCTCCGGTTCGTAACGCGCGGCAACGTAGAGGGTTTCGAAGAACGAGTGATAGCCGTTACGGATCATGAAGGCCGCATTGGTCATCTGGAACTGCCAGTACTGCTTGATGCTCAACGCGCCACCGAACAATTCCGGCAAAGCATTGCTGACAGTCTGGGTGGTCCCGGAAATCCCCCCCACGAACGGGATGTCCAGATCATTCATGTAGCGCGTGGCGTCATTCTTGGGGTCCGGACGGAACTGGTTGTAGCTGCGATACTTATCGTCCTTGATCAGGTACGAGCCATCGTGCTCCTCAGGGCTGGTATTAAGGATCAGATACGGGTCGGGTTGATTCAGCCGGTTATTGATTATGACTCTGCCTGCACCCAGCATAGCATGAGGATTAACCGGGACTGCGGCCTTGGAAAGGCTATCAGCGACCGGACGCAAGGCATGAAACAAGGCCTGTTTGCGCAGGCTCCGGCCCTCATTGCTTAACAGTGCTTCCTTAACCACTGGACGCAGCTGCGCATCGGCGCTCTCAAGGCCCTGGGGGCCAGTTAACAACAGGGTGAACAGCTTGTCATCCAGCGAGCGCTCAACCGTAGCTTTATCGAAAATCTGTACTTTCGGGTTGTTTGGATGCTGTGCTGCATTGGCGCTGGTGACCCGACGGGTTTCCGCTTCGACGGCTCGAGTGCGCCATTGTTCGTACAGCGGTGCCAGCAGGCCCTTGGCTTGGGCGATGTCACTTTGTACATAGCCACTTTGCAGGACCTTAGCCATAGCCTGGTTCTCTACCAAGTTCATCGCCATTCCGAACAGCAACGGATCATTATCAATGCTCTGCCAGACCGAAGCGGCGAATGCCTGTTCCCACAGCACTTTGTTTAGGTTATTGCCCTTGATATCGCGCATGCTGCCAAGGGTATGCTCCGGCGCTAACACCCCAGCGGGGGTAATATGGTTGCGTTCGAGCAAACGCACCAGCTGCTGCTCGAATGCCGTGCGCTCGCTGCTGCCTTCGAACAGGCGACTTGCTTTTGTACCGCCGTCACGCAGTTGTTCCAGTTTTTCGAAAAATGCGGCGTTGTATTGATACAGTGCGTCAGTCTGCGCTTTGCTCAAGTGACTGCTGCTGACCTTGTCGCCGTCAACGCTCATCACCCCAAAGGGCGTCGCGGACAGATAGCTGTTGCCCTGAGGCATTTCCAGCAAGTACTGGCGATTGGCAAAACCAACCGAGCGTTCCAGCTCATGGATATTGACGAAAAGCCCGTCACGGTCCGGGTGGTAACTGTTCTGGCGGAACCCCTCCAAGCCGATAGTTTGGAAGCTGGTGATATCAGCATTTTGGTTGATTAGGTCACTCAAGGCACTTGCCAATGGCACCTCGCGGGTGATGGTGGTATTCGGAGACTGGCCGGATACCTGAATCCCAACCTGATTCGGCACCTTGCGGTCAACGCTGGTCAGTAGCATCTTGTGACCGTTACTTAGCAACTGCGCCTTGAAACCTTCGCGTAAGGTGCTTTCCGAAACCAAGTGATTGGCAAAGTACTTTTCGACGAATTTGGTTTTGACCAGCACCGAGCGAATTGGCGCATAAGTCGGCGAGCGAAAGGATGGCGGTTCACTCTTAAGCCGGTATTGTTGTTGCCAGGCTAGGGAGCGGGCGGCGGTACCAAAGGAGAAGTTGAGCACCCCGTCCGTCGGCACAACCAGCCTACCATTCTCCAGGAAGAAGTCCTTGAAGCGGCCATCGGTGCTGGCATTGACCAGCGCGACGTTCATGCGGATGTAACCGGGACGCTCCTCCATCATCAGCAGTGAAATATTTACCGGTAGATCATCGGAGGCCCTCGGCACCTTGGTCAACGCGCTGAGGGCTGTGGCCTCTTCCGTAGAAGGTGTATTGAGCAAGGTGTTGTAGCGGGCATTGATCTCCTTATAGGCTTGTAGCTCGGAAAACAGCGTCACGTATTCTTGACTAAACGTGGAATTGGCCACCTGTGTGATCAGTTGCTGTTCCAGATGTCTGATCTTGGTATTCAGATTGGCCTGTTTGCCCGCTGCGTCATTCCTTAGGGTCGGCGCATTCAGGGTTTTGGCGTCGCCAGAATTGAGCATGGTCAAAGCCTTGCCCCAAGTGCTGTCAAAGTGCGTGATGGCCGTCTGCTGACGGCGGTATAACCGGATGTCGCGGTCCAGTTGCTGTTTGTAGGCGTTGATCGCCTGCGTGCTGGGTACATTGTTCATCTGTTGCCGTCTTTGCTGCAATGTCTGCAACTGGTCGCCGACAGAAATAGGGTTGTCCTGCATCTGAAAATGCTGGGCAGCCAGTACACTCAGGGTGCTCTGCTGTATTTCCTGTAGCCGTTCGTCTACCTGCCTGATGTAGTCGGCACGCTCGTCGGCGCTCATGTTGAACCATTCAGTCTGACGACCTGCCGTCTTGATCTGTCGATCGATCAAGATATTAAGCAGGCGCGTGAAGTCTTTGGATATAAAAGTCATTGTAGTGATCCTTTGTCTGTTTTTAAGCGAAGCCCTTCGCGCCGCGAAAGGATGTCTATCGATACGGATTTGACATCCTCTCCGGCCTAACGACCATAACCGTAGGTACGAACATATTTGGCATGTGTATTGTGACTAGAAGAAAGAGGAAACCAGCTGATTTGCTCTGTAGTTGTGGTCATAAATTATCTCCTTTGTTTTTCGGTTATATTGCAGAATCATGAATGATAACGCCGGATTATAATCATCCTTACATATATTTACATATTAATAATTAATATATTAAATTATTTATTGATATAACTATTCCCATGTAAACATATTTTTCAGTCATATTGTTGCGTTTTTTATAAGACATTGAATAAATAATGACGAATTTTAGGCAGGTTATTTATTAGCGAATTGTTATAGCTGATTTTTCTAGGTTGGATATTTCAGGTCAAAAGATTGGGCGAGCAGATAACCTTCAAGGCGGATTTGTAACTTACTGGTCAAACCTTCACCCTTAATATGATCTTACTTTGTCATTAGCCGCTCAAAAATCTTCACTCATATGTATTCAACATTGGCAATCCAGTTTTGTTGGCGACGTGTAAATCCTGGGTATAAAATAGTTTCAACTACTGACCTCTCTTACGTTCAAGAAACAACTTATCTGTTTCATTTGCCAAGATCCCACCGATTAGAGTTAACGGACTGTAAAATGAAGATGCTCTTTCTGCAATCTCATGGGCAGAAATATCAATCTGACGGATCCCTGCATTACGAATCACACTAATAGATGTTGCCCATATCACTTCACGGATTCCAATCCAGGCTAAGGCGCTCATGCACATCGAGCAAGGCTCTCCCGTGGTATACAGCGCAACATTCTCCCATCCTTGGTTACCATATTGAGTAACATAATGATTTATTGCCTGAATCTCCCCATGCAGGATAGGATTACTTCTACCTGTATTCACACCACGACTTAATATTTCCCCGCTATTTCTGTTAACTATTACAGCGCCAAAAGGATAATTTGGGTTCTTTATGGCCTCTTTTATTGCCTCCCGCATATATTTTTCATGTTCGGTAATTTCCTGTTTTGATAATATGTTATTAATGACCTGTGTTTTTTTCTCTCCTGCTTGTGTGATAAAAGACATACTGATACTCATAATACCAAGCGTTGCCAATAATTTTCTTCTGGTTTTATTCATGATTAATCCTTTTCTTGGTTGTAATCTTATTGCAATGGAGTAAAAAATAAAAATTTCAGTTTGAATAATATATACAACTCAATAATATGATTTAAAATAAATAACATTATTGCTTTATATTTAACTCTAATAACATTAAATATATGTTGTGACATATCAATTTTCCACTGATATATAAACCCTATATTCAGTCATTGAAATTGTCAAAAATCTTAAGGGATATTTTTACTACCATGATATTAGTAAAATAAACTTACCGCTCCAATGGGGCAGATAGGAGGAGCATCGCCCGGATAACGCGGGCGAATTATTTACGTCAGGGATACACATCACTCACTTTGCAATATTTCCAATTGCTGCTTAATCTGCTGTTGGAAATATTCCGCACGAGTCAACAAAGCCTCAATCGTCTTTCCATCATAACGTTCACCCTTTTCAATACGCAGACATATACGTATTCCTTGCTGATATTGCAGCAGAGCAAAAGCGCCTTTCATACGGTGTGCGTGGTGCGTAACTTTTTCATGTAGTTGTTGATTTTCCGGTTGTTTCAGTTCTGCAATATCTTCCGACATCCCTTGCCACACTGCACTGAGTAATTGGTACTCTACAGTAACATCTCGCTGGGCCAGGGCCTGAATTTCATCAAACTGCAACGTGATTTCATCATTCACCTGTCGGTAATAACGGTTGATTTCTGCCAGCAATTTGCTTTGCACCAGCGGCTTGGTCAAGACACCATCCATTCCCGCGTCCAGACAACGGGCTTGCTCAGTAGAAAATGCATTCGCGGTGCACCCCAGAATAATAAACGGTGGTAATTGCCGTAGTCGCTCATGTTTTCTCAATAACTGAGCCAGTTCATAACCATTCATTACCGGCATCTGGCAATCCGTCAGCACGAGGTCAAAATATCCCTCTTCCATCAGATTCATGGCCTGTTCACCGCTTTCAGCTAATACAACATGATGACCCGATGGGGCTAACTGCAACGATAACACCTGTAAATTGGCAGGTAAGTCATCAACAACTAAGATATTCAGCGATTCATGAATTTCTCCTTCAATATTTTCAGTTTTTTCGCTCACCGCTTCCTTCTCAATAACACTGCGCATAAGAGGTAACAGCACTGTAACTTGTGCGCCGCCACTGGGTACACCGGTGATTTTCAGGCTGCCACCCATTAATTCAACTAACTGTACTGAGATGGGTAACCCTAATCCTGTGCCGGTTTTACCACCATTGTTTTGCGTCACTTGTACATAGGGTAGCAAAACAGCTTCATACATGGTTTCCGGGATGCCGCAACCAGTGTCTGCAACCACCAGCGTGATTTCATCTTGGTTACTCTCTGGAATATGCCGATAGCTGACGCTGATTTGCACACCGCCCTGTTCAGTAAATTTAATAGCATTACCCAGTAAGTTATTGACTACCTGAGTGACACGTGTTGCATCTAGCAGATGGTAATATTCAGACGGTAAATCGAATTGTCGGGCAAAAAACAACCCCTTTTCCTTAGCGCGATGACTAAATGCCACCACACAACTTCCCAGAACATCCTGCAATGATTCCGGTTTTAGATTCAGCACCATACGTCCAGATTCTATCTTGGAAAAATCCAGCACATCACCGATGATTCCCTGTAAAGACATCGCAGCGTGCCATGCGATATGTAATGGCGCAGATGGCAGAGGTTGCTGTTTTACCTCTAGATCGAGAATACCGATAATTGCTTGCAAGGGAGTGCGGATCTCATGACTCATGTGTGCCAGAAAATCTGATTTCTCCAAACTGGCAAGTTCAGCCTTATCGCGCTCCTGACGTAGTTCTTGCGCTAACAATTTACGCTCGGTCACATCAAACCAGCCACCAATTATTCCCTGAACAACGCCTTCGGTATTGCTGTAACTTTCAAGCCACAAATAAACATCTCTGTCCTGCCCTTGGATGGCAATGCTACGATCGGAAAAATGCGCCGACGCCCCTTCCAAACAGCGCAGAAAAATCATACTAATATCTTGCTCATCGGCAGGTTTTAAAAAGCACAGAGAAAAGAGACTCCGACCAATTACATCAGATCCGAGCGTGTTCATCTCGCGGCGAAAATAGAGGTTCGCTGCCGTAACGCACATGGTCGGATCGCAGACAAACATTGGCGTAGGCATGTTATTAAATAGGGTTTCCCAATACGTCAGCAAATCCTGTAAGTTGTTTTCCGCTCTTTTACGTCGTCTGATCTGATGGGCGAGATAACTCCCCCAAAAGGCTGAACTCAACGCAATGACAAATAACGCCCCTCCCCACAATTTCGCCCAGGGAGAAATTTTACTGTCAGCATAGGGTGTTATATTTCCCATAGATAACCATTTCAGGCGCAACACCCGCAGCTCATTTGGCGGTAATGCATCAATGCTTTTATTTAATATATCAACCAATTGAGGATAAGCGGGTATGATGGCGTATTGTTCCGGTTGCAATGAATCTTCAAAAAACTGAATAGAAATATTGGTACCATAGTGGCTTGCTTGCAGATAATCAGCACTGATCAAGCTATCAAAAGTTGCATCTGCTGCCCCGGCCAGCACCATATCAACACCTTGCGTCACGTTATCAACTTCCATGACGAAGATTTCCGGATATTGCTTTAATACCGACAGAAGAGCATGACCACGCTGAATTGCTACCCGATGGTGTTTAAGTTGTTCAAACTCATAGGGAGCATTACGTTCATTGCGAGTGATCATCACCCATTCCACCGTACCATAGGGATGACTAAAAGAGAGCCAGCGACGACGTTCTGGCGTACTGACCAAAGAAGTCATTTGAGCTTCGCCATCTTTTAACAGTTTTTTGACCCCCACCGCGCCATCTGCCGGGATAAAATTAAAGGTAATGCCACTTTTCTCTCCCAGCAGGCGTAAAATATCCACATCCAGGCCAGCGAGTTGCCCATCTTTATCTAGAAATGAGTAAGGCGGCGCAGTACGGCTAATCGCGACATTGACTACAGGATTTTTTTTAATCCAGGCTTTTTCTGGTGACGAAAATATTGTGGTGTCGTTATTGCCGCCCAGAGCCAGCCCAGAAACCCAACGTTGATAAACCTTATTTCTGATTTCGTGAGGAATGGCAGTCAGGATGAGATTTGTTGTTTCAACGATGCCATCGCCGTTGTGGGCAAGAAAATCATACCGCTCGCCCTGAGAAATATCCCGCCGGTAAGTCAGCTTTGTAAACGGACGAAATGCCAGCAAATAGGCAATCTGGCTTTGTCCGTCCAGATAGGCATCGACTTCACCATCCACCACGGCTTGTACTCCCTCCTGCTGGTTTTTCGCCACCAAAACACTGCGGTAATGTTGACGCAATTGCTCAATGGTATTCGGGTTACTGCCGGGTGCTGCCATAATATTCATTTGTGCAAACGGCATATTGACGTGTTCTTTGCGCACAATCAGGGCAAGCGGCTGTACCAGAATCGGGTAAGTGTCACCCTTCCTATTTCCAGATTGAGGTGAAGCAGAATGCGATAACAACTGAATATCTCCACGCTGTAATGCTGCATAGGCTGATTCCCAGTTACCAAACAGCCGTACCTCTACCGGCCTTTTTAATACGGTTTCAATCAGGCGCAGATAGTCAGCGTAAATCCCTTCCAACTTGCCATCCCAGCGATGGATCACTAATGGCGCACCGATGCAGCAGAGAATGCCGACTTTTAGTGTTGGAAAGTGTGGGACCAGAATCTCTTGCTCTTTGGTGGGTAATGGCGCAAATTCCTGAGTGACGACATTCGAATAAAACGCCACCGGTAGCCCGTCTGAAGGCAATTCTTGCGCATTACGGTATTCAAACAGATTGAGACTCCGGCCAGATAATGGCAATAGGAGTATCAATACAGCTAACCATCGTGATCCTTTCCGGCCGCCCTTCATCTATTACAATCCCAGTCCAACCTGATGCAAATAATTATAAAGCGCTGCTTCATTATTTAACCCCAGTTTTTTCATTGCGCTGATTTTTTGTGCGCTGATCGTCTGCTTAGTACGGTATAAACGTGCAGCGATATCATTCACACTCAACCCTTGCCCTAATAGTTTAATCACTTCCAGTTCTTTGCCGGTCAGCGCCTTTACCACTTCCTTGTCCGGAAATTCAATAAATTGCTCACTCAAATAAGGCTTATCGTGCCCTGTTGTACTGTATAATCCTTTCACTAACTCGTGAGACAGACTGTTTTTGTTTAAAATCGCTTTCACTTTATAATTAATCAATGAAGCTATCATCTTCCGGTCGCTGATCATCGTGATCACTACAACAGGCAAATTCGGATATTGCTCACGAATTCGACTAATCATCCGCAAACCGTCGATCTGGTTATCACCCGGCATATTGAAGTCCGTAATCAGCATATCCGCCTCTTTTTCCTCCAGCAGAGAAAAAAGTGTCGTCACATCATGCGCCTCCCCCACAACCTGATAATTCTCGGGTAATGTTGCCAATACGGTGCGTAGCCCTAATAAGAAGACTGGATGATCGTCAGCAATAATGACTTGTCTTGGCATTGGTTATTTCTCCATATTATTCTCTATCCGCTATTTCACGCATAGTTCCTTCAATAAAACCGGCATTTTCGCCGATATGAACGATCAAGGCGATAATCCCCGGGTTAAATTCACCTTTACCATCAGCAATTCGAATTTTTAATGTCTGCGGTATCCGCGAGACGGAACGTTTAAGCTGTTCGATTTTCTGCCGATCTTCTGTATGCACCCAAGCCATTAACTGTGACCAGCAGGCGGGTGCTTTTCCACATCGCATCCAGGCCGCGTCATGATGCCAATACAGGTGCCCGTCGGCACTTAACCGAAAACAATTAACCTGTTCTTGCTCCAGCATAGCACTCATTAACAAAAAATGCGCTTTACGGCGATGTAATACATTGATTGTATTATATAAACAACTACAGCATAACAGCGCAGGCAGGGTAAATGCGGTACTGTACCATGCCGCAATTTGCACGTTCTGTTGGATGCTCATTAATCGGGATGCGAATGGCCCAAAGCCAAAAGTGGTTGCACTCACGATCCCTACCGTGCATAAGGATAAAAAGCCGCTTAATACCAGCAAATCACCTCTTAACGCCAGTAGCATCGGCAGGCCGAAGGAAAAGAGGAGCGCTACTCCTTGCCAATGTATTTTCCCGGTTTCAGGAGGCGGGCTGGTAAACAATGCTGTCATAGCAAACACGGCTACCAACCATAAACCATAGGTTTTCCTGTCTTCAACCCGGCTTTTTTTGTAGGTGATGCAAGAAATAACAAAAAATGTAAACGGCAGATAACTCAACACAGAACCGACAACAATCGGTAATGAAATAGATATATCAATAGGGTAACCCAATAAATGAAGTATCCACTTCGCCATAAATCGCTCAATAATTCCGCTTAATGAGCAAAGCACTGTCAGATTGAAGATGTCACTTGCCCGCTTTGGGGCCCACATTACACCGTAGAAAAATTGCCAAACTAACCCTGTCACTACCAGCATCACTACATTGATACAAGAAAATATCAGTGAGACGTTCACCGGTCTGCCATACCATTGGCTAGCTGTTAACGAAATCAGAGCACCCGTTATTAACCAAACAGGCCAGTACCGTGGTGCCCTTGCGCAAAAAATGCCTTGTAACAGGCCCGCTGGAAACCACACCAATGACGATAGACTCCAGACATCACGCACTTGCAAATTCAGCAATGCCAGCGCAAAATTGACTAGCGTAAAAATAGACCAAAAGACCACTATCTTTTTCATTTTCATCAGGATCTCATTTCGTAACACCGAATGTTACATCATAAGATAATATGCAGCATTGAATGTTGCATCACAAGATAATACGTAACACGAAATGTTACATTATAAGGTAATAATAGCAAAGTAGGCAGCTTCTTACCCTAAATTGATAATGTTTGATAGTCTTTCTTAGTGGCAATAGTTTCTTTTGTTTTTACGATAACTGTATTTGGCCTTCGATAACATCCAGCCATACATCCTCATTCACCGGTGCCTCTCCTAACAGTAATTGATCGGATAACAGCGGCAAGACGAATTGGGTTAACAGGTTATCAATTTCACGGGCACCACTTTCCGCTATCCGGCATCCTTCAGCAATAAAATCCACCAGCGCATTGTTATAGTGCAACTCGCATTGAGTTGCTTGACGATAACGCATCACAACTTTATTCAGTTTATGATGCACAATGGCATGCAGAATTTCGCCATGTACCGGCAAATAAGGAATGACCTGCAAGCGACCTAAAAATGCAGGCGTAAAGATACGTTGCAGTTCCGGCCGGATAATTTCCTGAATATCTTCAAGGGTTGCCGGATGAATTTCCCCCTGTACTTTTACGCCTTGCATCGCTGCACGTATCACCAAATCCGATGCGGCATTCGTGGTCAGGATAATCAACGTATTGCGGAAATTAATCTGCTGCCCTTCGGCATCTTCCATCATGCCTTTATCGAACACCTGGAAGAATAGCTCCAGTACATCAGGGTGCGCTTTCTCGACCTCATCAAGTAATACCACGCTGTAGGGCTGATGGCGAACCGCTTCAGTCAGCACGCCCCCCTGTCCATAACCAACATATCCTGGGGGGGAGCCTTTCAGACCGGAAACAGAATGCGCTTCCTGATATTCTGACATGTTGATGGTGATCAGATGGTGTTCACCGCCATACAACTCATGAGCCAATGCCAGGGCAGTCTCAGTTTTCCCCACACCAGAAGGACCGGCAAGCATAAATACGCCGGTCGGCTTTACTGGATCAGCCAGTTGTGCTTTAGCAATCCGAATCTGACGAGCTATTTGATTAAGCGCATGATCTTGCCCCATTACCCGTTGACTAAGGCGCGTTTCCAACTGGCGCAGCACATCGCGTTCATTTTCCACCATCCGGCCAAGAGGTATCCCGGTCCAGCCGGCAACAATGTCCGCAACACAGGCAGCATCAACGCAGTCAAATACATAGGCATGCTGATGGTGGCGCTGACGCAGTTCCGCACGCAGCACAGGTAACCGTTCGTCGTGTTGTTCCTCACAGGCAAGGATGTCATTCACTAACTGACGTTGAGCGTGATATTCCGGCAAAATTTTCTCAAGGGATACCTGCAATTCGGTTTGACGCTGTGCCAACTTCTGTAATTGGGTTTCATGACCACCTTCACGCAATAATGCTTCCTGTTCGGTGGCAATATTTGCCAGCATGGCACGCAGATCTTCAATCGGTGCAGGTTCGTCAGTCTGTGAAACGGCAACACGGGCACAAGCGCTATCCAACAGGCTAACCGATTTATCCGGCAACTGACGGCCGTTGATATAACGGCTGGATAATACAACCGCTTCTGTCACCGCCTCTGCAAGCACTTTGACGCCATGATGTTTTTCCATCGCCGACGTCATGGCACGCAACATGGCCCTCGCCAGTTCGATCGAAGGCTCTTCAACTTTGATCACCTGGAAACGACGTGCTAACGCGGCGTCTTTCTCAAAATACTTCTTATATTCCGCCCAAGTGGTTGCAGCGATAGCGCGCAATTCACCACGCGCCAACGCCGGTTTCAACAGATTGGCTGCATCGTTTTGTCCGGCCTGACCACCAGCGCCAATCAGAGTATGGGCTTCATCAATGAACAAAATCACCGGTGTAGGATGCCCTTTCACCTCATCCAATAATTTCTGCAAGCGACTTTCAAACTCACCTTTTACGCTGGCGCCCGCTTGTAACAGCCCCATATCCAACGTGAACAATTCGGCCTGTGCCAGCACTTCCGGCACACGGCCATCGACGATACGTTGAGCAAGTCCCTCGATCAGTGCTGTTTTACCGACACCGGCTTCACCGGTTAATAACGGGTTGTTTTGGCGGCGACGTAATAGCACGTCAATTAACTGACGAATCTCCCGTTCACGACCTAAAACCGGATCCAGTGTGTTATCACGCGCCGCCTGCGTTAGGTGATGAGTGTATTGCGCCAACGCGGATTGGGTATTATTCCCGACGGGAGCTGCAATGTGCTGCGGTTCTGTATGTACCTGTGTACGCAACCACTGTTCTATAGCATTTATGTTACACTGTAACGCCTGTTGTAGCTCCGATGTGAGTGAATGATGCAGTGACGGATTCATTATCAGTGCCGCAATCAGCGCCTGTGGGGTAATCTGCAACGCTCCCCAGTGGGTACTGGCGTACATCCAGCTCTGTTCCATCCATTCTGTCAAGTTAGTAGCAAGTACCGGAGGACGATGATTACCGCTGCGTAATAACGTCAGTGACTGCTGGCAGGCATTCAGCAACGCGATAGCATCAATACCACCGTGGTGACATACCTGTTCCATCATCGGCATCTGTTTTTCAAACAAAGACAGCAGCAGATGCTCAATTTCCACTTCATGATGGGTGCGCCGTACTGCCAGATTAGCGGCCTCATCCAGACATTGACGCGCTTCCACCGTTAATTTACTGACGATCTGTTTAAGATAACTACTCACTTTTAGGTTTCCTTAATTCATTCCAATATGGGGTGATCTGTAACGGCAACGTCGAAAGGGTTCCTTTCGCCACCACCGGTTCACTTAAATTTAGCAACTGGCTGTCCAGTCGGTTGCGTTGTTCCACTAACGCTGTTTGTTGCTGCTGATGTTGCTGCCATTGCCGATACAATGCTGAAACTTCCTTCCCTCCGCTGATCTGATAACGCACGGTGATGTTATTGATACCCAGCGCACTTAATTCATCGTGTTGCTGTGGGAATGCCTGTGCCGCCAGCGTCAATTCACCACTGGAAAAGGCATGGAAAAATTGCAGCAAACCATCAGTACCAACGTAGCTTTTACTTAACGTAAAGTCGGGGAAATACACCTCAATCTGTACCTTGCTGCATGATCCCGGATTCCAGTGCAAGGTCCTGCTGTCATTGAAATTCATGCTTTTGAGTTGCTGTACACCATCATCACAACTCAGCGTCACTGAACTGCCAACCGGCAATACCTGCGCTCCTCGATTGGCCGTCGCGGGCTGGCTGGTAATCATCACCTCCGCCGATTGATCCTGTTCCGGTTCCTGCTGTGCAGTTGCCCGTTCACGCTCACTTTCCAGCAAGTTGAGTTTCTCTTGCAGGCGACGGCGTATATCAGATGTCGATGAAAGCATGTCGTTCGGCTGGATCAGGTTATTGATATAGAAAATGAAATCATCGTTAAACGGAAAGATCACATCTTCTATTGCCTGGCGTTTAATGCCCTCAGGACGAATATCCAGCGCATACTCTGCGGTATCCCGTACAAACGCGTTGCTGTACTCATACAACCGCGTATTCAATTCCCGGCCATCAAACAGTTCCTGCTTGCTTAATTTTTCCATCGGCCAGATCACTTTGCTCTCCCATTGTGTTTGCAAACGGCTGGCGGCACTTAAGAAGGTGTAACGCAGTACCAAATGAGCATCGCCCTGATAGAGTCGCCATAACGTTTCATTGACAGCTTCATTCTGTTTGCTTTCAGTTTCATGACGCCACAAAGTAAAACGGTTAAACAGTGTACGTAAGCCGTTATCATCCAGTTCCCCCTTCTCGTTACTCAGCGCATTTTTAACCAACAGCTCGGTTTCCATATCACTGAGTAATGCACGCTGACTATTTAACTGCACAGCCTGCCGGTAGGCGCGATAGCGGGTCAGCGCGTTGTCATCCAGCTGCACAGAGATCTGCGGTGAAATGCCAAGCCATGACATGATGCGCTGGCGTAAAGAGATGTTTCCCAGCGAGACGCGTTGCATCATGTTGCTTTTTTGCACATAACCATGCAGTTGCCATAAACGCTGCTGCGTCTGCAACCAAGGCTGCTGATCTTCCTGCGCCACCGTAGATAAATCACTCTCCAACTGCTTTAAAAAGGCGATATAGGGGCTATCATATTGACCTGCTGCCAATATCAGCGCTTTCCAGTTTTTCTTGCCGCGTACCCACTCTTCCGCTTGTGGCATAACCTGAGCGAATGCTAACCATTCTGACTGGCGCTGATTCTGATACTGTTGATGAAACGAGTGCTGTAAAGGAACAAAAACCACTGGTCTGTGAAGCGCTTGTGCTAGTTCATCCAGAGTAGCCTGAATATTGTGCTCACCAGCCTGGGTATAAATGCCGCGAATACGGGCGTTAATTTTGGTGGCATCATCGCCGGTCAGCGGCCAGAAATCCGCCAGTGTCAGCGAACGTGTTCCTGAGGGTTGTTCGTCGGCTAAAAGCCATTGCCAATTACCGGTATCCTCCAGTAAGGATTGCAATACATTCCGCCATTGATCAAATTTCTGCTGTGCGTTGTTCTGTTGATATTGCGCTAAACGCAGAGCCACACGCTGTTCTGCCGATAAAGGATCATTTTCACCGCTTAACAGTGAAGCGGAATAAGCTGGCATACGCTGTAAAGTTTCCAGCGTAGCGCCATGCGCCATTGCTTGTTCAATATTGATAAAACGCGCCCAATGTAAAGCCAACAGTCGTTTTTGCGGTACTCCAGCGTTATGAAAGCGTGCAAGCAAGTGTGTAACCACCGACTTCGGGTTAAATGCCCCGACTGGCGCTTGTTGCTGATAGTCCCTCGCCATACGTTGTTCCATCGTATGGGTAACCGGATAAAAAATCAGATGTGATAGAGTTTCCTGTAACCAATACTCAACCTGCCGATAACGCAAGTAACTGCGCTCAAGCGGATTTGCTTCATGGATATTTTCAAGCTGCATGACACCACGCCAGGTAGTGATTAATGCGTTACCTGCCCCATACACCAGCATCAAACTGAATATGATAATCAACGCACGTTTGGTCAGTGTTCGCCAACCTGTCAGTAAGACGGCATCAGTACGGTGAATTTGCCCGGGCAGATATTCACCCAACAAACGGTGGCTGAAAACGCCTTCAATTTGCTGTGGTTCTGCCTGATGTTCCGCAGTAAAAAACAGGCCACGCAGCAGACCATGCTCCAGATAATGGTCATGATCAAATAATGCACTCAGGTAGTAGCCCAGTGCCGGTTGCAGTTGAGCAACAGTTTCCGGCAACGCCAACACTTCAGCTTCCGGTTGTTGCCGTTGCTGATTGAGCAGTTTAAGGCGCATCGCTTTTAAGGCATTGACAATCGTGCTCATACTCTTGTCCAGCGCATCGGTGACATGACTATCCGTGTGATGCTCAATAAAATTGCCCAGCAATTCAGCACGTTGTTCTACCGATAGTTGTGCGCACCAGTGGTTAAAACCCGGCAATGCTTCACTATGTGTGAGGATCAACCAAACTGGCAGGCGGCGTTCCAGACGTATCTGTAATGGCTCCAATTGTGCCCGCACATTGCGTGCTGCAATATACAGTGCCCTATTGTCGCGTTTTAGCAACTGCTCCACTGACAAGCAAACCAATACACCAGCGGGCTTACGTACTTGCGCGATCCAGCGTATCAGACGCAGCCATGCTTGCCGGTGCAAAGATTGCCCTTCGGTATAACGACCAGAAACTACCATGTACATGGCACGGCGGAAAAACCACCAGCGACAGGTAAAGCTATTCTCTGTAAGCAACGGTAGATTCTGCCCTGTCATCGGCACCACATTACAGTGAGCTAATAGTCCCTGTTTACCATTACCGCGCTCTCCCATCACCATAAACCACGGTGGCATGGGTCCGTTACGGTGTAACAGTGAGCGGAACCGGCGCCAGCTTTGTAAACGTCCTCCCCACCACCAGTGCTGATACAGTAAATATTCCAGACGGTTATTTCCCTTCCGCCAGAATGTATTTACCCCGCGCAGTTTATTTGTTATCTGGGGTATAAATGCCATCACTCCACGCAGCAGCAATAACAACAGTAATAGGAAAAGAAACAATAACAGGCCACCTATTGTCGGCCATGAAAATGCGACTGCAATAGCTAAACTGAGTAGCAGAAAGACAACCACCATGCTGAACCAGCCAATGGCATAAAGTAATTTTTTCATGTTTAACTTCCGAATTTATCGGTCAATATTCAATAAATAGACGGTGATGAAAATATAAATTGATGTAAGAGATAACATGAATAATATTAATTTAACACGCCATTTATTATTGGGCCGTCTATTTTCCAGAAGATTATCGCGTGTATTCATTAGTCGATGATTTTCTAAGGAAATATAACGACGCAAAGTATCAGGAAGATTCTCTAATTCCTGCTGGATGATATTATGCAATTCCAAATTGTCACGTTTGCCATAACGGCCATAAAACCCAGAAAGCAAACAAAAAATATAGACTAGCCGAACCTGGTAATTATCTGGTATCAACGCGGCAAGACGATCAAAAAACGTATTTCCACCAAGCTCGGCATCATAAAGCTCTGCCTGTAATGATGATTGTCGCCAAACACTCAATTCTTTCTGACCTGCGCACAAAATGGCTTCATCTGCCCAAACCACCACAGCGAAATTTGCCTCTTCGATATCCTGCAATCCATAACCATGCAGACGCGCTTTATTTTGTGCCTGCGTCAGCGCGGCTAACAGTGTTTGCCGCAACTCTTCGGCATGATTCACCTGCTGTTGAATCATGCGCAGCACACCAGTGAATACCGGAATGTAACAATCTAACAAACGCATCATGATGCTCTCACTATAACGATCTCTATCTGCAAATCGTCTGGCGCATCAGCCCAGTGCACTGCCACTCGTTCACTCTCTTCTACCTGCCGCCACAGCGTCCCGCGATTTTCTGCCCGGAAATAACGTGTATTTGTCCGGTTAGGTAAACCATGCGGTGCAATTTCCTGATAATACAAATGCACACCGGGCAAAGCGCGATTAATAATGCCGTCGATCTGTTCTGCTGCGGCCAGCTTAATCAAGCGATCGTCAGGAATTTCACGTTCGCTATGGGTAAAGCTGTCAGAATGCAGCACCAGATAAACCCGCTGCTGTTCACCAACACCCGCGACATTGAACGCAGCATGATAATAACCGCCGCTTTCCTGTTGCAGAGGGATAACCGTATTCGGTTCCAGCACTAATGCATTGAGCAGTTCAGTAATTGTCCGTTCACAACTGTCGAGAGTCAGGGACAGATTCAGATGCTGATATTTTTCCAGTACTTCTTCCTGCCCGTTCCACTCCCCTAAAAAAGAGCAACGATCGGTAAAACAGGAAAGCTCGCTGATCAATTGACGCAATAGTCCAAAAATCTGTAAGGGATGAACATCCCGCGCCTCCTGGAAATGGTGTAACTGCACGACATAACGTGCCAGAGTACGCAACGTCAGCAATAGTGTGCTTTTTTCCTGGGTATAAACTTCCCCTTCCAGCGTTTGTGGGCGTTTCAATTCTTCCAATTGATGGACACGCCCGGTCAGCTCATGGCACAGTTGCTCAATGCGTTGCCCAAGTTGTGGCGCAGCGTATAGCGTCAAACAGGGTGGCAGATAGCGGTTATCCAGCTCAATGCTGTCACCGGTACAATGCAATTGACCCACTGGCAACAAGGTATAACCCGTTGCTTGTGCAATCTCATCGTGCAGGAAAAAACGTAAGTTATAGGTAAGTTGTTGTACTTCTGCTTCCGGTCCTTCACCAAAAACATCCCGCATATGCTGTTCTTGCGGCCATGTCACCCAGCGGCTGGTAATATTACCGACACTTCCGCTATCCGTTATACCGGTGACGTTACTCTGATTGTGGCTGAACATCCGCAAGCCAACATAAATGCGCTGCGGTTTTTCGCGTACTAGCCAGCAATCACGTAATGATCGGGCACTGAGTACACTATTGACACTACAATCCACATAACACCCGTCGGGAAAAATGAACGCGGCGTTATGAACACTGAGCACTTCATCACTTAGCGCAGCCAGATTGAACGCCAACTTCACCACACCAAACGCATAAGGTTGAGTCAGTAACTGATAACGCCCTTGCCAGTATTCATGTTGCAGCTCATGTGCTTGAAAGTGTTGTGGCTGTAAATACAATCCTGAATACCAATACATCGGTTTATATTCAAACATGACGTTACTTCCTCAATGGGTTTCTGTCATTGCCGGATCCGGCTGTTTGTCCGAGGAAAATCACCTCATCCCCAGTGTTGCCTGCGGAGAAATCACTGCGGGTAATCGCATAACGCCCCAACGTCAGCTCAATATTCATGGGAACAAATTCAGCATTCCAGTATTTATTCCACCAACCGTGCTGCTTAAGATGCAATGGTAGTGATAACACACGTACATGAGTATTATTCGGTGTAGGGTAATAACCGGCAATCAATGCGATATAACGTGCCTGTTCTGCTCTATCAATATGTAAAGAGACGGATTGCCCCGGCATCATCACATAATTATCAAGCTGTAATATCTGCTCTGTTGCACCGGTGCCGGCAAATAAATTACGTAGCAACACTGGATTAGCCAGTAATTTATCCAGTTGTTCGCGTTTTTCCGCCTGGGCAATTAATATCGTGCAGCTATTAGGTATATTATTAAAAACATTCAGTTGCGCGTCGGCAGTCATTTTTAAACGAATAGCATTACTGGCATAAACCGGTTTGGCCTGTTCAATTGCCTGAAAGCGTTTTTCATTATTGGAAATGGAATCACTGCAACCACTTATTATAAAAATTACTGTTAATATTAAAAAACTGCGTTTAATGACATTATAAAAACTTATATTATTCATTTTGCCCTCTGTTTTTATCCGGCCCTTTTATCACGCGCATAATTTCTTGTAGCGCGGAGGTATTATCTACCATCATTTCCTCCAGCCATTCGGCCATTCCCATATTCGCCCAACGTGCTGCCCGCTCCATTAAATATGGCACCGGGCTGGTAGGTTCATTCTGTCGAAAATAATTGGCGAGGTTGATCATTTGCTCAATGGCAATAGTGCGCATTTCATGATGCGTCCGATCTTCCGCCAAAAAAGTTGTGTTAATGCCGTTTGACTCTTTTCCTCCTGGCACGGTCTCTTCACTGCTGTGTTTCTGAGTCGATCCCGGAGCAACAATTTCACTAAAACGTTCGGTTAATGTCACCAGACTTTGCAGATGTTGCGTACTGGCGCTCATACTGTTGCCGGATGTTGGCAATAAACCAAGCATGATTTGCTGCAATGCTTCCAGTGCCTTGCGGACCTGTTCGGCCTGTTCCAGTAACCGGTTAAACCGCCCGGCTGGTGTGGTACGAATACTGTCGTTACATTCAGCGATGCCAAAATAACCATCACTGATCAGAGGAGCACGTAATTCACTATTAACTGCGATACGTTGTTCAAAATATTGCACCCGTTGCCAGACATTCAGGCTCAATTTGTCATCATCGGTCAGTGTCAGGTTGTCCAACTGTTTCACCAGTTGTTTATCCAGCCAGCTCAGGCGGCCAAGACGGGTATCCGCACTGTTTTCTTCATCATCATCCAGAGGCGGATAAAGCACCGGCCAAAAAGTTTCCAGCAAGCGGGTCAGTAACGTGATACCACCGACGATACCTTCCAAACCATACAGCTCCCCTTGTGCCTGGGTTAACCAACACGCTATCTGTAAGTCTTTACTGTGTTTTTCCAGTACTTCCTGACATAACGCTGAAACCTGCATCCAATCAGCCTGACGGGTTTCACATCCCCATGTATCGTCTTGGAGAAACGCCTCATCAGTTTCGCGTGCCGCATTTATTTGTTCAAAAATAGGTTCGTATTCGATATCACATCCTGCCGGTTCATCAGCAGAAATTGGATGTAAAAAACGAGCGATATCTGTTTGTGCTAAATTCACAGTGATTTCCATTTCAGGCAATAATCACCAGCGGGTAACCTGTGGTAATTGTGCCGCCATGTGCGCACAGATCACCGAGTCTGGCTGCGGGCCTCCCACCAATCAACACGGTCGGGCTGCCCATCACCACCGTATCCGGCGGTCCGACACACACCAACAGTGATCCCATTGTTGCTGCCGGCAAACCACCAATCAGTACCGTTGGTACGCCTGGCGGCATAATGGGTCCACCCACATGGGGTATTGGTGGTACTGCCGGCGACATCATGGGACAAATATGCATATCAGCCACACGGGCTGCTGGCATTGGCATCATTATTCTCCTTATAACGTGGCTTCATGATACAGATAGTTTTTGCGTCCCTGATCCTGTGACGGTGGCAATTGCTTCAGTTGACTGTGTGCCAGTTGAAAAAATTGCTCAATGTACAGCGCTTGCTGTTCCGGTTGTTCGCCATATACATGCAGGATCAGACACAACGTATCTGCCAATACCGCAAGTGATTGCCACGGTTGCGGATAGACCGCTTCCAGATCGGGTGTTGTCATACTGCCTTCACTCCAGAAAACTGAAAGCACCAGACAGGAAATCGGGTTATCAAACCCCACAATCTGCGCCTGTTCGAACAATTCATGACGTAGCGGATCACCACCATTCGTGCGCCAGTGCCGTACCTGTTGCAGCAATAAACGCTGCTCTTGTATCAGGTCTCGTTCGTAAACGCGGGAGATAAATGTCAGTGCCAGTTCCAAAGCCTGAGTGTAAGGCAACATGAAAATGGTGTAGAACACCGCGTCCTGCCACAACATTTCCTTATTGAGCGCCGATAAATTCTGTTCGTGTACTGCATGTTGCTGTAATACCCATTCCGCCTGTGGAGAAAGCCGGCAGTGTCGTAATTTAACCATTGTTCTAAGCTCTTGTTATTCGTTGATCTTGCTATTAACCAATCTTGGTCAAAATCCCTTTCACCATAGCAATGCCGGTAGCATCCACTTGAACAATGCCGCCTTTTAATTGTGCCATTGCGCTGCCTGCTACTTTTACCGTAGTCCCGGTGAGTTCCGCTATACCGCTACTCTTTAACGCCAGTTTTCCTGAACCTTCTACCGTGACAGACGGCGCTTTGATGGTGATCCCCGCTGGGGTAAGCGACAATTTGCTGGCTCCGACTTTCAGCTCAATCCCCTGACTTGCGGTAATGGAGCATTTCTGACCCGCATTAATTTTAACGTTGCCTCTAGATACTTCCAGCGCGTAATTACCTGCGCTAACGGTAGTGGTGAAATTGCCGCGATCCAGTGTTTGCTTCTTATCACCTTTTTTCACTTCGGTTAACGCGTTGCCTTCACTCAGGATTAACGTGTCATTGCCCTTTTTAATTTGGGTATCGCGTTTTTCTTCGATTTCCCATTGCGCGTTGCGATCGATCTGCGCCGAAAAATCATTTTTTACTTTCAGGCGCATATCTTTTTGTGAATGAAGCAAAATAAATTCTTCACCTTTTTTATCTTCGAAACAAAGCTGATGCCCTTGCTCCACCGTACCTTTTGCGCTACTGCGCGTGGCAATGCCGCTTTGCGTTTTCTGCCCTGGCAACGCAAACGGGGGCGTCTTCACTCCGTTAAACACCGTTCCGGTAACTAACGGACTATCCGGGTCGCCGTCAACAAAACTCACCAGTACTTCACTACCCACACGTGGCACAAATTGCGCCCCAAACTTTGCGCCATTCCAGAATTGGCTCACGCGTACCCAACAGGAACTGTCATCATCTTTCTTGTGTTCTTTATCCCAGTAAAACTGGATTTTGATACGCCCTTGCGCATCGGTATGGATCTCTTCTGACGATGGACCAACAACCAGCGCAGACAACACACCGGAAATAGAGGGACGAATAACAGAAGGACGTGGACGAAATACTTTATTCGCCGGAAATAAAGCGACTTGAGATGAAAACAGTAATCCGCCTTCTTCCAGGTTACTTTCCGCTTTTAATTGCTGGTGGCCCACCGCATACCGACCATCGGCACTGGCGTGCCCTTTCAGCGTAAACTGATGTCCAACCTGTAAACCGGGATAACTGTTAGCGGCACGCGCGTAATGTGACTGTGATTCCCACTGTTCCATACACAGCGCCGCCTGTGCTTCCAGTTGATTACGCTCCTCCTGACGTCGGTCGTCATAAATAGAAAGCTTCGGATTGACGGAATAGCCGCTGTTTGCTTTGGCGCTGGCGCTGACTGCTGCGGCGTTTTTAACATTATAACCATTCATTTCCGCTGAACCTGGGATAATCATGCGATGAGTATGCCAGGCGCGTAACCCATATCCTTGCTGATCGCCGATCTTCGATTGATACGGCAATACGGCTAAAGGCGCATTAGTAAACGTCGAAGGGTGATCAGCCAGCACCAGTACATGACGTCCCTCTTCATGGCGGAAGAAATAGAAAATACCCGCCTGTTCCAGCTGGCGCGTCACAAAATCAAAATCCGATTCCTTGTATTGCATACAATATTCAAGCTTCGGATAACGGCTTTTTAACGCCAGTTCAACGTCGTTAAACCCACGTTTACGGAAAATATCGCATACCATATCCGGCACACTGATGCGCTGATAAACGCGCAGATTGCGGGTTAAAATCAGCATTTTCAGCCACGGTTCAATGCGTGCCTGATAACAAAACTGGCCGTCGGTAAAACCTTGTTGCTGTAATTCAGTCAATATGCCATGCACAATACGGTAATTTGGCGCTTCACCAATACGAAATGCCAGTGGTTTACCGATATAAGGTTCCAGCTTGTCCCAGTCTGCGCTGGAATAGAGCTGAACAGAAAATAAATAAGGCTGAGACAGGTGTTCTTCACCTTCGATTTTACTCAGCGCCACAATATCCGACAGGCTACCGATAACCTGTAAAAAACGATTTTTTTGCCCTAACAGCATATTTTCACCTGCATTTTTTATTCAAACCGCGTAAGGACTCGCACATTCAGCCAAATAAACCCGCTGAATATTGCTATCTCCGGTATCCCCTAAACAACCATCCCACCCCAATCGGCGGCTGCCATTTAACATATTGCCCTGCCCACTATGTTGCACCAGTAATTCCAGCGAAAAAGAGAGTAGCGGCCCGGCAAATTGCCACACCCACTGCGTCAATCTGCGATATTTTTCATTTCCCGGCATAAAAGCGGCGTGCTGCCAGGCGGCAAACGGCCCCAACTGAATATGAAACCCTGACTGGATATCCCAATAAGCTTGACCCAACATCGGGTTATCACCCAACAAACTGCGGCCCAGGCAACAACAATGTGCCGGTTCAGCATATTGCCAGCGCCCTTTGAAGGGATGAATACTGACCGGCATGTTAAATTCCCGCTGTAACAGATGCTGCAAGTTCACCATTGTGCGAACCGGTGTCGCCAGTAACCCAACACAAGCAGGATGAGTGCGTTGGGTTTCGTTGTCGGTCAATTGCCCGGCTGATGCCGCAATGACCGCTGGTAGTGCCTGAAAGCCTTGCAGTTCTGCGTTGACGTATAACCGGTATTTCTGCCATGCCTGAAAACGCAAACTCAGCAGCCGATGAGTAAAAATATCAAGAAACGCCTGAGCTGATTCATCACCATAGCGATAACGCCTGTCGATCAGCCATTCGGTATAGCGTAACGGTAATGCACCAAAAGTCCCTAACAGGCCAAAGTGATGTACCGCCATACGATACTGTTCATGCCCCTCTTGCGGAGGTCTCAGGGATTCTACTTCCCTTTCCGGTGCCTCCAGTGTTGGTACTGAGCTAAATTGCACCACATCATCAGGGATGATCACTGTTTCTTCATTTTGACGATGGCGTTTAAGCAACCGACGTACATTCTGATAAAAACGACCACCCGCTAAACGCACCTTGTTTTCTGCATTATTGCTTGCTAAAGCCATGTCAGTTTCCCGCTGCGGCGTGGCCAGCGACGCGCACTATTATTAACCGTCTCTAACTGTGTAACAGTTTGCGTGAAGCTGTTAATTGGCGCATACATAGCGATAAAACGTTCCAACAGACTGCAAAACAGATAAAAATCGACAAACTCTCCCGCCTGTGCCTGAAAGGTCAGCGTTACCTCCAGCCCCCGCGCCAGAGAATAAGGGTCGGCGGGGTTTAAGCGTGCACTTACCGGCGCAATAGCAATCTGCTGTAACTGTGCAATCAACCTCGATATGGCCGGATCACTGAGCAGGTTGTAGAGTTCCAGCGTTTCTTTTAAGCACTGAACTCCCTGCGGACCACTCAGCAACATTTGGTTCAAATTGAGTTGTGACACCAGCCGCCAGTTCAACGCACAGCTTGGTTGTGGACGTACCGGCAATCGGGGGCGGATCAATCCCAGAATTTTTACACCTGGCAGGGCACTTTCCGATTCAAAATCCCCGTCAGGATGACCATTACTCAACTGCTGTGGTACATCGCGGTTGGTACAGGTCAGACTCAATATCACCACATCGGTTTCTGGTTTCAGATGTTCGCCGTGACTATCAGAAAAGCCGATGAACATATTCATCCCTGTGTCGTCATGTCTTAGTGAGGGGCGCGGTGACGCCTGCCAGAACAACGGAATCTGCTCGTCATATTGCGTATGTTCAATGCCAAATAACGATGGCATCAGTCTGGAACTTAATTGCTCCTGCTGACGGCTGACAACCTCAACCTGATCGATGGTATAGACTTCCATACTTTGTGGACGACGTGCATCCGGCTGAACCAGATATTCATGCTCGGTTTCCAGCGGAATAATCGGCTCCGCCTGATGAGGAAACAGATTGACGATGGGGACGCAATTCAACCGGAAGGTTTCGTTGCTGACTTTATCACTCATACGTTCAATACGACGCAACGCTATGCAATCCTTAAGCCGGAAACGATATTGCAACCCGCCTGATGAACTGGAGATCAAACCGGCATCAGGTAACGGAATATCCAGAAACAAAAATCTTTCCGGAAAACTGAAATAATCGCGGAACAAGTGATGAACCGGGTTTATCAATAAATCATCGGCACACAAGTTGTCTTGTGGGTCAAAACCCACCACGTGAATATCCCGACTATTCATGCTGAATGTACGCTCACCCAACCGGCATTCCAGCTGCTTAACTTGTGCCGACAGCAATTCATACAAGCTATGAGTTAGCATCGGTGCACCATGTAAGTACAAACGGATATGTTGAGCCTGAAAACTGGCACCTGGCCACAATGTAAAATTCAACGTTAAGATAAAATCCCGGTCATAAGGGTCTGGTGTCAGCTCCGTGTGTGTTAAATCCAATGGCAACATTTCCAATGGATATACTGTGCGGAAATGGCATGCTACATCGCCTGCCGGCTGAGAAATCAATGGTGTATGCCGCGCGATTGTCATCATCCCGGTAACGCCGGATGTCTGCGGATCTTGTTGAAACTGCACCAGCGATACCGACGGTACCTGACGTAAAAACTGCGGTGCCAGTACTTCCAACATTGAAGTACTGAGCTCCGGCATGTCTTCATCAATACGTTGATGGATCTTTGCTGTCAGAAAAGCAAAAGATTCCACCAGACGTTCTACGTGCGGATCTTCGGAAACACCCTCCGAGAACCCAAGGCGTTTAGCAATTTTGGGAAAATGCTGAGAAAACGCAACACCATATTGTCTTAAATAATTTAATTCCCGGTTGTAATAAGTCAGTATTTTCTGTGGTAATAGCATCATGTTGTTTATTGTTATTTATCCCATGAAATTGAATAGGTATAAGCGGTACTACTCCATGAAATAGAAAACACCACCTGTTCATTAAAAAAGTTTCCATTCACCCAGAAAGTAATACTCTCCGGCGTATTTTTCTGTAATGTAATAACGACATTTTTTAAGCGTGTCTCGAACCAGGAAATAGCCTGGTAAATATTATTACTTAGTGCATCAATACGTTCATTATCGGAAATATCCACATTAATGACATCGGAAACACCATAATTTAAAACTGATTTCGGCAATTCACCAAATAATGGTGAAATTGCCGAGATCGGTCTTGATGAAAACAGCATACTCAAATCGAAGATTAGGCTTTTCAAAACCTCCTGACGTGACCAGCTCAGTGTTACACCACGTTTTTCATCTTGTGGATAATCGTCTTTAAGACGATGGAGAAATGAGGGCTGAATCATAATATTTTTCTGGGTAGAAACCGCCGACCAAAGGCCGGCAGTAAACAGTAAAATTATTGTTTCTTGTTCTCGATAAGATCCCAACCTTCTGGACCTGCTTTGCTGCCTTTGGTTCCGTCTGGGCTAAGTGGTGTGAATGTCCATTTAATTTTGGAATAGGTGATAGAAAACTGCTCTTGTGGGAATTCACCACCACGTGAACAGGTTTCATGGACGTCGGAGATAATACATTCGTCCATTTCAACTTCTGCGTAAGGATGCATTTCCCCTTTAAAAATCGTACAGATTTCCAGTTTCACTTTCTTAATCGCCGTGCCCTGCGCCACTGCGGACAACAATTTGATAGAACTGATGTCCATCACCTTCACACAATCAATGGTACGGAAACCCGCTGCACCAACGGTAATCTTACGTTTACCACTGTCTGCGATACGTGCGTGGTTGAACGCACCAAAGTTGACATGCTCCAGCTCAATCCAGTCTTTATGCTTGCTGTCGGTACTCTCGCCGTTAATACTGTCAATTTGTAAAAAAATTGAAGAACTCATAATTAACTACTCCAGTTAGTTATAATAAATAAAAATAAATAGGACAAATTTTAATAAATAGAATAATCAGGCAGCCGATGACGGTGGCAAATCAGCAACCAGCCGTAAAGACATACTTAATCCTTCTAATTGGAAATGTGGCCTTAAATAAGCTATCGCTCGATATGTTCCCGGTGCTCCTGGAACGTCAATAATATCAACCCTTGCCTCGCGTAATGGATGGCTGGCTTTAATTTCTGCGCCGACGGTATCAGAGCCAACAATATATTGGTTAATCCAACTTTGCAGATAAGACTGACATTCTCCGCGAGACATAAAACTGCCCACTTTGTCACGCACGATCATTTTCAAATAATGGGCGAAACGGGAAGTCGTCATAATGTATTGCAATTGTGTTGATAATTTTGCGTTGGCATTTGCCAGGTCAGAATTATATTTCCTCGGTTTATTAGGCGACTGCACCGAGAAAAAGGCGGCATAGTCAGTACCTTTATAATAAACCAGAGGAATGAACCCTAATTCTGCCAACTCTCTTTCACGGCGATCAGAAATGGCCACCTCAGTTGGACATTGCAACATCTTTTCACCGGATACAGAGGCGTAATGATGGGTCGGCAATGCCTCTACTAATCCTCCACCTTCCACACCGCGAATCGCTGCGCACCAACCATATTGTTCAAATGCGGCCACCATACGGCCCGCCAGTGCATAAGCGGCGTTAATCCACAGATAACTGCTGCTGCTCCCTTCTTTTACTTGTTCCTCGAAACAGAACTGTTCAACCGGGATGGTTTTCGCCCCGTAAGGTAAACGGCCAATCACCCGCGGCAATGTCAAGCCGACATAGCGGGAATCATCAGATTCCCGGAAACGTTTCCAGCGCAGATAATCTGACGTTTCAAACAATTTGGATAAATCGCGTGGACGAGGCAGTTCACCAAAATCATTCAGCCCCAACATGCCTGCGTTGGCTGAACTGATAAACGGGGCATGGGCTGCTGCTGCCACATGGGAAATTTGCTCTAGTAAGTAAAGATCTTCCGGGCTGTTATCAAAGTCAAAATCACCGACAAATGCTGAATAAGGTTCACCACCAAAAGTGCCGTACTCATATTCGTAAACATTCTTAAACAACATTGACTGATCGAAATCAGACGCCGATTTAAAATCTTTAATCAAATCGGTTTTTGTCGCATTTAGCATTCTGATCTGGGTATTATCCGTTTCACTCTGGTCGAGTAATCCTTTAAGCCCTACCCAGGATGATTCCAGACGCTGGAATTCCGGGTGATGTAACACCAGGCTCAGTTGAGCGGACATCAGCGCGTCAATTGCTGCGATACGTTCCTCAATGCTGTTTACTAAATCACCAGAAACCACCAGCGAGCCTGACGTTACTTCGGCCAGAAACTGGTCGAGCTGGCTTTTGACCCGATCACGATCGGCTTCCCGGCGAATAGCGTGGGTGTTATCAATAATCTGATCAAGAAAATCACCACTTGCTTCCGCCGTTTTCAATTCTTGCTGTTCAACAACGCTCTGTTCCATGTTTTCCTCACTGTGCATTGTTATTTTCCGGAGTAACGTCATCCGCCGTATTTTCTGTGGCTGGCGTTTCTGTCTCTTCATTATTTACTTGCGGTAATTTGTCCGCATGTTCAGCAAGAATTTCTGCCAGACGGTCACGCAATTTTTCATTGCTCAATGCACGGCCTTTCAGATCACTTAATTTGCTGCGAATCTCCAGCAAATTACGCAACGGTTCAATCTGCTTCGCCAAATTCTCTGGGGTAAAGTCTGCCATTGATTTAAATTGCAAATCGACATTAAGAAATCCACTTTGACCAGGCAGTGCACTTTCAACCTGTAATTCCAATGAAGGAGTCAGACCTTCCATCACCGCATTAAAATTATCTTTATCAATATGCATGAAACGACGTTCACGCATAGGAATTGATTGTTCAGCAAATTGACCAATGACACCAATAACCAAAGGCAATTCTTTTTTCTCGACCGCACCACCTAATTCAACATCATAAGTAATCTGAACTCGGGGCGGTCTCACTTTATCAAGCTTACGTTGAGTATTCATGGCACCTTTATACCTTATATATATGACAGGAAGTGCAAACTTACGTTAAACCGCACCAAACCTGATTGAATAACCGAACAAGATGAGATAGACGAAGAGAACAATTAACGTCTATTTATAAAAATTTAATATACTGTGACACATTTGATGATATTTAAAATCCTCTGTGTATCGGCTGGTAAATAAGTTCTCATGTATATTGATTTAATGCAATACTGATGGGGTTAAATATAATATATAAACTCTTTTAAATTTATTCAACCTCTTGTATTTAAAGATTAAATTAAAAATTACGCATTGTGATTAAAGTGTATTTTCATACTTGTCCTATTTTTTAAACTGTTATTTTTGCCGTGAAATTCTGATTAGTCAGAAAAAATAAAATATAGATTTAATTAAAAGGTTAATTATGGGTTTCATCATGATTAACCTGAAATGGTTATATTGATTATCGATTTTTTAGATTTTAAAGTGTTTAATTTAATAGAAATAACAGAGTGGAAAATAGGGAATAAAATGATGTGAATAAACATTATTTTCAATTCTGAAAAATAATCTATTTCATGGAATATTGATATGCACGGTTGTTTGCTTGCAGCAAGGATCCGGCACACTTCTCGTGGCTCGAATCCCCCCCCGCCCTGTCAGAATGGGGGTTTACGGCGGTTTTTACTAATCTAGGGGGCATACCCGAATAATATGACCGTCAGGGTCTTCAACGAGGAAAGTACGACCAAAAACTTCAGTGTAAGGTTCCTGCACGATTTTGATGTCGGGGTTCTTCCGCCATTCCTCAAAAAGGCGATCTACATCTTCGTGAGATGGCAACATAATACCGATCTCAGAGAACCGCGGGACAGCAACATCTGGCTTGGTTCCACCAGACCAAATAGCAAACAGTGCTTTGTCGTCGGCAGCAAATGCTACATAGCGGGGGCTAGAAAATACGGGTTCAGAATTGAAAAGTGTCTGGTAGAAGGCTGTCGAACGCTCGATATCAGATACGTAAACAAGTTGAAGGTTGGGTTTGGGAGATACTGTCATCATGTCATTCTCATGTAAGTTTGATTCAATATAAGAAAGTAAAAACAAACTGTTGTATCGCTCAACATGTAACAGTTTGTTATTGTATTGCACTTATCATTTTAATGTAATGTTAACTACATGTATATATATACATATAAAGTTCTTGCCATATCCTCCGCGTATGTTCGTCTCGACCATCCTGTTTGGGAATACGCGCCCTTTTAATGATAGAACTACATGGGAAAAAGCGCATTATAGAGAGAAAATCTATCGCACTAACAATAACGACTTAGTTATGATCAGCTTATCTTTGAACTGTATTAAAATTTGCACAACATTAATCTGTTATAAATCAGCGATAAAATTTCTCCACTAGAATTCACATATCCACATTTTTATTATAAGTATTAAATGGAATTAATAGATCTCTATTTATAATGGCGTGGACTATTCACTATCTATCATTTAGTCATTATCGAACCATCAACGATGATATAAGTGTCAGGATGTTTATTCTCATTCGCGCGATATCTAGCACATTAATAATTTTTTTGCAATAGACTCCTTGCGAAAATGTCAAATTTTCATGATGGCTCACTAATTTATAAATTAACAGATGCTTACTCTTTAAAAGATTCTTATAGATCTATACTTATCTAGTTCGTTAATATTTTTAGAACACTCTTTTAACCTTATTTTAACCTTACAAGGATATGCATCATGGGTGTTTTCCAGTATAAAGATTTTGATGACACAACTTCTAAAGAGTTATTTTCTGACGCTAAAACTATCTCCGGGTATGCTTACCATAATCTGGGCAGCGGATTTGCTGAAGGGTATTATAACTATGGTTATGGTTTGGGAATACCATTAACGCTGGTAACTGCACTTATCGGTAGTACGACCTCACAAGGGGTCTCGACTAAATTGCCCTGGAACCCAGATGCGGAAAAACAAGCACGGGATAAACTAAACGGAGAGGGATGGTTTACTATCAGCGCTGATGAGTTAGGCTATAAGGGTAAAACGGATGCCCGCGGCACTTTTTATGGCGAAAAATCAAGTCATTCCACTGCCCAGGCAGAAGTGATGGGGAAATATGACGCTGATGGTAACCTGACCTCAATCGGTATTGCATTTCGTGGCACTAGCGGCCCTCGAGAATCAATAATCACCGATGTATTCGGCGACATTATTAATAATGTGTTGGTAGGTTTAGGGAAAACAGAATATTCGAATAACTATACGCCAAACGCTTTCGGCCGACTGTTAGATCATGTCGCCAACTACGCTAAAGCTCATGGTCTGACTGGGAGCGATGTTCTGGTCAGCGGCCATAGTCTGGGTGGGTTAGCGGCAAATAGCATGGCGGAGTCTAGTGAGGCAAAATGGGGTGGGTTTTACTCTCAATCGAACTATATAACCTTCGCCTCACCATCGCAGTATGAGAAAGGTAACAAGGTGCTGAACGTGGGATATGAGAATGACCCGGTATTCCGTGTACTGACTGGCACCAGCACTACTGCATCGTCAGCAGGTGTGCATGATGCACCAAAGGATTCAGCGACAAATAATATTGTCAATTTTAACGATCACTACGCATCAACCGTGTGGAATCTGCTCCCCTTTTCTATTGCCAACCTATCAACCTGGGTTTCGCATGTCACACCTTTCTATCAGAGCGGTATGCAACGGGTTATGGATTCAACGTTCTACGACCTGACCCATAAAGACTCCACGATTGTCGTCAGCAATCTTTCCAACGTCACCCGTGGCAATACTTGGGTGGAAGATTTAAACCGGAACGCGGAAAAACATACTGGCAGTACTTTCATTATCGGTACCAACAGCAATGATCTGATCAAAGGTGGCAAAGGAAACGATTATCTGGAAGGCCTCAACGGTAATGATATATTCCGCGACGACGGTGGATTTAACATGATTGCTGGTGGGAAAGGCCATAATACCATTGACCTACAGAAGTCGTTAAAAGGCGCGGAAATAGCCTATGACAAGGCGGGAACATTGTATCTGCGCGATGCCCACGGTGATATCACTATTGCCACGGATATCTCCACAATAAGAAGTAAGGAAAGTACGTGGCTATTTCTGACCAAAACAGTAGATTCGCAGGTCAGAGCCGACGGTTTGCACTCCAACCAAGGAGTGAAACAGTACGCTAATTCGGTAACCGGTAATGATGGAAATGATACTCTCACTTCCAAAACCTCCGGCTCCTGGCTGTTCGGTCTGGAGGGTGACGATACTCTGATCGGTTTCGGCAATAATAATGTCTTTGTCGGCGGTGAAGGTAACGATGTGCTAAAAAGTCAGGGTAATAACAATACTTTCCTGTTCAGCGGCGATTTTGGGCAAGATATTGTTTACGGCTACAATAAAACTGACAAACTGGTATTCTTGGGCACAGAAGGCAGCAGTGACGAAAAAAGTAGTTATTTGGATCACGCTAAGATGGTGGACAATAATTTGGTGTTTACCTTTGGGCAAAACTCAGTCACTTTAGTTGGCGTCAGTATGGATAGCCTGTTCGCAGACAATATAATATTGGCATAACACAAAAATCATGCGATACCCTTATCCATAGTGTGGCCATGAAGAATGGCCACCTTTTGGCAAAACAGGCGTTTTTACTTAATTTCCGCAGCCATATGCTCTGTAAATGGTGGGTAGATAGGGCATGCCATCATCAACACATCGTTGTAACTGCCGTTTTTCTCAAAACCAGCAGTTAATTGAGTGAATAGTCTCTACTTTCCTGTGAATTTTCATTGCTTGCTATAAGAATGGATTTCTGTTTTTTTAATATAACCAGTTAGTGAATACTGAATTTAATGGTGAAAATATTTACTTTTTAATAGAGTTTTTTATTATGTTTAAATAATGTTGATGTTATTATTATAGATAAAATCACCATGCTGTTTTTATCAGCTTCTTATTTTAATGGGTAAATTTATAGCATTATTTATCAGGTGAGGAACCTATTATATTAATATGAAGTTGATGCAAAGATTATTTGCATAATTTACACTTCGAATGCGTCATATTTTCTTTATTATTAATCAGGAGTTGGGTATGAAAAAATTGATATCTATGCTATTTATTTTCATTGGTATGATTGGTGCCCCCGCATTCTCAGCGGAAACGAATAGTGGCGTTGTTAGAGTTGCAGAAATAAAAGCTGATTGGGATAATCCTGCACATTATCTTTATACATTCAGCGGAAATTTAGTCGGTAACTGTGGAAAACCAGGTTATATTTGGTCAGGCTCAAGCTCTGAAAACATCAATAAGCTATTAAGCCAAGCTTATTTACAGGGTTTAAATATTAAAGTTGGCATAGAAAACGTAAGTTGCAATATAACTACGGTTTACGTTATTAAACAGCAGTAATTAATTATCACATTATTATCAACAGGATAAAGAGTTAAAAAATCCTCCACTTCATCGTAGAGGATTTTTAAATTAACTTAAACAATATTTCCTTTGTGGAATTATTTCAACACGACGCCTATTATTCGCAGTATATTTCAGTGGCGAAACTTGGTGTATTCTCAATGGTGTCATGAACCGGGCAAGTTTTATTAATAAAATCGACAAAGGCGTGAATTTCTTCTTCGCTATTATCGGCTTTAATATAAAATTTTGTTACTATTTTAGAAAATCCTAATTTTGCTTGTTTATTTCTACCAGTGAAACCATCAGTATCAAGCTCCCCTTCCAGATCAATGTGAATGTCAATTAAATTAATTTTATGCAGTTTAGCAAAAGCCTTTGCTACGATACATTTACAGGCCCCCAGAGAACAAAGTAAAGCTTCAACTGGATTCATCCCCTGATCAGTACCACCTAAATTACGTGGTTCATCTAAATAAAAGGAGAAATCTCTTGATGTACATTCAACTTTCAATCCAGCTACAGATTTTGCTGTGGCTGTAAATAGTTCTTTTGCCATGATCCAACTCCTTATAATCAACATTCGCTTTTCGTAAGGTCAAACACTGATCATTATCATAACGTTTAATTTTTCTTTTTTGTTTTTAAAATGCTTATCTTGCTTTCAACATCACAAATCTAAATCAGGGTAAAACTCAGAAGACAGGATATGGGAAATACTCCAAATACATACATCAGGAAACACATCCAATCCTGAAAATTAAGTCTGCCATACAGATAATTCATATGGCAGTTTGTCAGAGAATACATTCCAGATCAAAAAAGAGCTTATCTTCAAAACAGAATGTTCATCCCACTTTCGGCAGCATCCCACTTACAAGCGCGATCTGAATTGCTATCACTGCAACACCACAGGAAAATACCAGTGCCAGTACTGGCTTGCCACCTAATACCTGATACCGGCGTTCATTGTGCTGACGATTGTGCTGGCGGGATCTAAATGCCAGCAGGCTGGGTAATACCAATGCCAAAATGGACAAAGCGACAGCGGCATATCCCAAAGCCATCACAAAACCTTTTGGATAAAACAGAGCGAAAACCAATGGTGGAACGAAAGTCAGCAAACCGGTCTGCATACGCCCTGTGATATTACTTTTGCGTTTAAACAGATCACCCAGAAAATCAAACAAACCAAGTGCAACACCAAGAAATGAGGTAGTGAGAGACAGATTAGCAAACATTTGTACTGAAATTTCAGTTTTCGGCGAAGCAACAACTTCACGAATACTGTGTAATAAGCCATTCAGCCCTGAGTTTTCAGCTAAAATACCAACAAACGTGACGGAGTTGATACTGCCCAACGTTGCTAATTGCCAGAAAATATAAGAGAGTAGCGGAATGGCGCTACCGATAATAAACACCCAGCGTAATTTACGTATATCTCCATTCATATATTTTACAATGCTGGGAATACTGCCGTGAAAACCAAACGAGGTGAAAATCACAGGAATTGAGGATAATACTAAGCCTTGTTTTAATGGCATAGTCAGTAAGTTGGTATGCTGAACATGCGGTATCATCAGGCCTAGCATTAATATTAGGAAAATAATTTTTGCACTGAAAAGTACCCGGTTAACCATATCTACTGAACTGGTGCCAATGCAAACAATTCCACCACCAATCACAGTAAACAGCGCAACACCGATTGGAGCCGGCCAGGATAAACCAAACCATTTATTGAGGTTGGTTGTCAATAATTCCCCTGCGCCACTGATATATGCGGATGTCAGCGCATACATCAGAAACATCATGCTGAAACCGGCTAATATTTTACCGCTACTGCCAAGATAACGTTGGGCCAACGTTCCCAACCCCGTATCAGGATACTCATACTGATAAACTTCGACCATCAATAATGCGGTATAACTCATCAACACCCACAACCCAACCAGCATGATAAAACTTATACCAAATCCTACACCGGCAGTCGCCAATGGCATGGCCAGCATTCCAGCACCAATCGTAGTCCCGGCTATGATAAAGGTACTTCCAAGGGTACGGTTTTTCATATTTTTTCCCTTCAAATAAACAGTAAATGTTTAATAATAGAAAATCAGGCATCTTTCTTTTTTTCTTCTTCATCAACGATCTGAGTCAGTTTTTTAATAAAAATCTTCTGGAGCCGTTCCCAATATTCGTCAAAATCATCAGTATTACGCAAACAATGGGTCATAATTGCGGCACGTAACAGATATAGGCTGTGAACTTTCTCCCATTCTTCCCGGCTGAAACCACAACTTTCAACGTAATGCCAGGGAGTATCCCCATATTCTCCATAACCAAGAGAGGTGGAAGAGGTCAAAAAGTCATTGGTATAAGTACGGCCAGAGGCATATGAACAAAGCTCATACATCCGTTTATTAAGGCGGTTGTGATGCCCCAGATCGCCATTGCCTTGCTCTTTAAAAGTAAAATTGACCATATGGAAATCAGGATGCGGCATGGCATGAATTTCAAAACGGCGTTTATCAACAACAAGGGGTTCTGCCATTAAAAGTTTTTTAATCATCCAATTGGCGGCCACAATGCCGGAAGCAATCACTTTGCCATAGCCGCTGATATTCAGTGGAACCAATCGGTGTGCAGCCCAAAGTGCGGCTGCGCTAGCCCCGGCTTTTGAACCCTCCATAATAGAAGCGCCAAGTACCACATGCCGGTTAGCGGATTGCGCCTCAACGTCTTCAAACACATAAGCGGCACGGTAGGAAATCAGGTCAACAATACGCTTATCTTTCATACATACCGCACCGGCTGCATATTGAATAAATCCAACTTTATGCGGGTCTACGGTAATCGAATCAGCCTGACACATCGCCCTGAAACTTTGATAAATTTCAGGCTTAGGCCAAATAATATCTTCAGGGATAATGTCTAATTCATGATAACGGCGGATAAGTTCATCATATTCCATCAACTCACCCTGCTCGTTAAGAAACATTGCGCTGGCATACCCTGCATAAGCAGCATCAATATGCAAATAAAATGAGACGCCATAACGCTCTTCACACTCTTTGCGTAACGCAATAACTTCATCAACCCGATCAATGGCACCGACCTCAGTGGTTCCAACGACGCTCACCATAGCTAAAATGGGTTCGCCCTGCTCTATCAGGCTGAACGTGATTTCCCGCATTTTTTCAACATCAGTTCGATAGTTTTCATCTACCGGCAGTGAAACAATGTGCTCTTGACCGATCCCCAAAACATCCATTGCTTTCATCCATGAATAATGCTTCGACTGCGGAACTAGAACTTTGCCAAGCATTCCTTGCGTTATCCCGATACCACGGCAAGAAAGTTCACGAATTTCTTCGAAAATACCACGCCGTTTTAATTCATCAGTCAGATCCAGAATATCTGATGACGACATATTCAACAGTTGTTGTTCTGATTTATTCTCGACCAGATCACAGGATTGCGGGTGTTTTGCGATGGCGAATGGCATAGTTTTTAAATTACGTGCAACCCATAATCCCTCATAGTTGGCAACGGTTCCACCGGATGTGATATGTCCCCAGGCCAGACGGGTGTCATAGCCAAACATCCGGCACAAATCCAGCCCTGCTTCAATTTCCAGCTCGGTAGTTGTCGGGGATGATTCATGAGCACAATTGTTAGGGTTGTACATCATCGCCATGACATAGGCGAGATTAGAAACCATTAAAGTATCAGCATTGATATGCCCCATATAACGGGGAGAGAACCAAGGAACAGAGGTGTTTTTCAATTTTGCTGAGAGCTGGTTCAGAATCCCCTCCGTTCTATAAAGGGTTTCTCTGTAATCAGGTTCATAACGATCTACTGAAGTTACCAAGGCGGGATCTTCTGGGTGAAAATCAGAACGCCAGTGCATATGCTCACTTACGGCATATTCCATCATTTCTCTAAAAAAAACCGCATTTTCTGATTTAGGGCCTAAAAACAACGCATCAACGTTTAAGTGCGAAGTAAACTGCTTAGTCATAATCACTTACCCTTTTCCAACTGACAAAAACGACTGTCAGCAACAGAGAGATTTCGATTTTCTTTATTTGTTAATGAAATCACTATCATTCTCTGATAAGCAGACAGAAACTTTTATGCCACCTGACTTACCAAAAGCGGGTAATACCTCAGTAATCCAGCCATTGAAAAAAAACTATCAGGTGAAATTGATTAGTCATTAACATATCTATAACCGATCATTTGTTAATAGATATAGTCCATATTTGTTAAAATATTAATAATAATGTTAAATATAAATTCTAATTTTGTGCGCGAGGGCAAATAACGGATAAAAACCAATCAGAAAACAGAGGAAAATAATAGCTTATTAGATAGTAAGCTTATTAATCATAAGGATTTTTTCTAACATGAAGCGGTTAATAGATAAAATACAGGGCTACCGGTTGAAAATAGCCCTGATTTAAGAAGAAATACTTTCAAGACGATACATTTACCAACATCACTTTGCCGATAACATCACCCGCTTCCATCATACGATGTGCATCAGCGGCATCTTTCAAATCAAATACCTTACAAATTAATGGGCTGACTTTTCCTGATTTCAGCAATGGCCAGACATATTCTTCCAATTCCCTGGCTATCGCTGCTTTTTCCTCCACACTGCGTGAACGTAATGTAGAACCCGTATGAATCAGACGTTTTTGCATTAAAGACATCAGGTTAAGGTTTTCAGGATTGCCTTTCATCATACCAATCTGAATAATGCGCCCGAACTTAGCAGCCACTTTATAGTTTTTATTGACGTAATCACCACCGATTAAATCGACAACCATATCAACGCCGTGATTACCCGTTATTTTCAACACCCGATCAACAAAATCTTCTTTTCGATAATTAATAACAAAATCAGCGCCTAAGCTGTGTGCAACTTTAGCTTTCTCATCCGAGCCAACGGTTGTCAACACTTTGGCACCGAAGGCTTTTGCTAACATGATAGTGACACTCCCTATCCCGGAAGTCCCCCCATGAATCAGCAAACTTTCTCCTTGTTTCAACTTGCCAGTCTGGAAAACATTAGCCCAGACCGTAAAAAGGTTTTCCGGCAATGCCGCCGCCTGGACAAAATCCAACCCATATATGGGTAAAGCAATGGAATCATGTACCAGGCAATATTCAGCATAACCACCGCCGGCAACAAGAGCGCAAACTTTATCGCCAATACTCCAGCGTTCACAACCTTCACCTTTGGCAACAACTTCTCCTGCAATCTCTAACCCAGGTAATGGAGAGGCATCAGAGGGTGGTGGATAAGAACCCATTCGCTGAAATATATCAGGCCGGTTAACACCCGCCGCAGCCACTTTAACGAGCAAGTAGCCTTTTTCTAATCGTGGTAATGGCGCTTGAACCAGATGCAATTTTTCTGGGCCGCCAGGCTTAACAATGCTGATCGCTAACATATATTGGGGTAATGAATTGATTTGGCTGTGCATACATACCTCTTATTTCTTCTGACGATCCTTTATTATGGATTTCGTTTAATATGATAAGTGGGATTTGAAGTGCCGTAGAACAAAAACCCATTAAACCATGACCATAACAGAAAACTGTTACATGACGCCACTGGCGGGTGCATGTAAATCATGTATGCTTGGATTCTTAAAATCGAAAAATGCCATTGAGGTGCGAATGGAGACAATAGCCGAAGAATCCAATAACCGGGTAATAAAACCGACAAGTGGGTTTAACCAATCTGAACTTCTCAAAGCACGCATCACTAACCTTGCTGATCATTTTATTGATGTGCTTGGAAGAAAAGACCCGGATAGTATTCCCCTATTACTGACTCTGCCGGATGATGAACTTTGGGCGGAAATCAAAGGACGTGCCAACTATATTGAAATAGTGGAAACGGCCACTTTGGAAAAGAAAAAACATGAGGAGTTTATCGAAAGCAGAAACGCTTTTCTTGTCTGTCTTGGGGAATTCGGCGGAGTCTACAAGTCCAGCAAAGTTGCTGACATATTAGGAGTGACCCGCCCCACAGTAAATAAATATGGTGAGAATCATAAACTCATTGTATTAAACTGGGGAATAGAAAATTTATATCCTGTTTTCCAGTTTTCGGTAAATAAAAAAACCAGTAATAAAGGATACTTAAAAGGCGTTCCAGAAATACTGGCTAATATCGGGAAAGTAAGCAACATCAGGAAATGCCATTTTTTCACCCGTAAAATCAATACATTTGATCTTGATATCAGTATAGACGGATCCACAACAGTACTGGATATCCTCAGAAATGGTGCGTCAAATGATGAAATTGCTCAATTAGTGAAATTGGCGCAGATCTTCGGCTCTTCTGATACAAAAGCCTGAACAAGTGTTATTTATGCTGTGTGTAAAATCTGAACCAATAAACGATCACAGCACCACTGTTTGCCCACCATCGACAAGTAGCGACACACCCGTCACGAACGACGCAAGATCCGAGCCTAACCACACCACCGCATTCCCAACCTCTTCCGGCTCACCCAGCCGCCGGAGTGGCATCCGTTCACACAACACATCAAACGTTTTGGCAACTTCAGGCGAAGAAAGAGGAAGTGCTGTATTGATCAACCCTGGGCATACCGCATTGACGCGAATACCCGACGGCCCAAAGGCATCAGCCAACGCAGCGACCATCATATTTACGCCCGCTTTGCTGGTGGAATAGGCCGTCGTGAGTTGACCCGTCCTAATGGACCCCATACTCGACGTTGCCACGATACTTCCACGTTTGCCCAGTTTCATCATCTGTTCAGCTGCTGCCTGTGCGCCGAATAGAACGCCATCAAGATTGACGTTAAGCAACTTGTGAAAATCGTCCGAACTAATTTGTGGGCCATCGGTAGCTAACGCGATTCCGGCGTTGCAAGCCATCAGATCAACACCACCGAACGGTGTAGAAACATTAACCAACGAGTCCATATCACTGCGCAAGGTGACATCACACCGATGAAATATCACTTCCACGCCCATCGAACGAAGGCGCTGGACCACTGGTGTGCCTCCTTCACGAGGTTGATCTGTGATGTCACCGATGATCACGGTCGCGGCACCATGACGGGCAGCCGCCAAAGCAATACCTGCTCCGATGCCACTTGCCCCGCCAGTGACAATCACAACCTTACCTTCTAGCATACGGTCCATGACATTCCTCATTTATGTTGTGTTACCAAGATACGGTGTGATATCAACCGTTGTTTTATGGTATACAAGCTACCTCTTATGAGATTATTCCGGCAACGTTTGAAAGAGGTGTTCCGGTGAGATAATTTCGTTTTTACAAGTGATGTCTCACTTTTTTGAATACCTAACATATCCGATAATCGTTTACACCACATCCAGCCATTCAGGGCTTTTGTTGCGATCACTTGATCCCCTTCATTCACATCAAGTTCTCTGGCTGTATAATTTTCTCTGGCAATTCCGTTGTGAATATCGCCATCCCACTCAATTAGCTGACCTGGCACCCATCCTCCAGTCTGGATTTTAAAATGAAAGGACATAAAATCATTATCCAGTATGACTCAGGGAACATAATAAGTTGGATTCAGCAAAGTAACAGGCGGGTAGTGTTGGCGTTGTGTCAGGAATTTCTTATTAGCCGTCATCTGTCATATTCCTGCTAATTTTAATATCCGACCTCTTTTTGATGCCGTACAGCAAAAATTGTGGCTGTTTCACCCTCAATCCGGTACAAGGCGATATAGCCACTACTTCCAAAATCAATAAGCCATTCTCGGAATGCCGGATCCATATCGTCAACAGGACGCCCTGCTTCAGGCTGGTGTGCCAGCGTTTTCACGCCAGCCCGTATTGTTTTAATGGCCCGGCTAGCAGTGTATTTGTCTTTTTTGGCAAGAAAACGATAGAGCCGCTGTATATCGGCGAGAGCAGGAGGAGACCAAATCAAACATGACATTCAGGTAACTCCGCATCTTCTCCTGCTTCGAGCTTAGCTAACCAGTCGTCCGCTTCTTCAAGTGTCAGGTGTAGCCCATTCTCTTGATACGCTTCCCAGGCACGCAATGCATCCTGTTTGAAGGATTCACGTTTTTCTTCACGCTCTACATAGTCACGTATAGCTTCACGCATTATCCAATGAGCTGAACGATGTCGCACTTCTGCCAAATACTGGATCCGGCTTTTCAAGTTATCGTCAAGTTTTACTGAGGTTGCCATTTTTTCCACCTTAATATTAAAAGGTAATACCTTTAACTACTATATCATAAAATCTCCGCGTTGCTACCAGGTAAAGAAAACCACCGTTTTGTGGATAAAGTATCACGTTCATCACGATAGACCGGCAACCCGCAGCGCAGGATTACACTTTCTCATTCTACCAATCTATTAATTCACATCGAACATCATGACTTAATTTACACACGTTAATCCGTTTGATAAATAATACAAACTTCCATATTAATTCTAACATTGATAATACAGTGATTTTCTTATGTTGGAGCCCTTGTAATTCATTTATCAAAAGATGAGTCTGACTTATACGAATACATATTTCACTACGATTCACACATGCCATATTGATGACGGGCGTCAATAGAACATTAGAGATAGAAAGGATTTGCCCGCTACTGAATAATTGCTGACGGTCTTACCTTTGAAGCTTGCGGCACGTTCCAGCGTCTTTTTAGCGCTGGTCTTCAGCTGAAGGTTAATAAATTCACTCATGCTTTTTTACCTCAACCAATAATGTTAGATGAGCGTTTCCGTGTGCCAGTGCTGTTTTACGGGATGATGTCAACACATTGACACAACCACCCCAATCAACACCATTTTTATCCGGTTGCCACCATGCACCGGTTGGCATTGCCACCACTCCGGGAATAATGCGTTGGGTAACCTCAGCAGGAACCATAGAAATACCACGATCATTAAATACACGCACTAAATCCCCTGGTTCAATATTGCGTTTCTGCGCATCCAGGGGATGAATCCACAATTTCTGGGTTTGAACTTCCTGTACCCAAGGGTTTGAATATTGAGTAGAATTAGAGCGGTTTTTCCCTTTCCAGGTAATTAATTGCAATGGATATTTTTCAGTTAATTTATCTTCCGGCCCTTCGAATGCAGGTACATAATGTGACAATGCCGGAATTTCAGGATTTTGCATGTCGTATAAGCGCTTAGAAAATATCTCTATTTTTCCTGACGGTGTTGGGAATGGATGATTTTCCGGGTCACGAATATTGTCTTCAAAAGCCACGTAGGGCGGTATTTTGAAAAGATGCTTATGCGTACTTTGTAATTCTTCAAAAGTTGGCAAATTTGCTTCCGGCATTATCTGACGATTAGATTCCATAATATGAGCTATCCACTCTTTTTCGTCACGATCTTCGCTGAATTCGCGTTCAACACCCAATTTTGCTGCAACTTCGCGTATCCATTCATAATCAGAACGCCGTTCGAATTCAGGTTCAATCAGCTTTGATGACAGTATGAAATAACTGCCGGTACCCCAGGGATAAGCAATATTCCAGCGTTCCATAAAACTGGTTTCCGGCAATAAGATATCTGCATATCGGGCACTGGGTGCCAAGTAAAGATCACTGGAGACAATGAACTCAATTTTAGATTCATCTGCCAATATTTTGACTGCTTGGTTGATATCTGGGTTTTGATTTGCAAGATAATTACCCGCAAGTGAGAATAACACACGGATATTGGTGTTTAATTTATCAGCATTAACCAAACCCTCTTCCGGGGTAACTTTACTGGCATCATCAGCGGCCTGAACCCAATTCATAACGGAGATTTTTTCTTTTACCGGGTTCTTACCAAGATCGAGCCCGGACAGATATTTATTCCCCGCGACACCACCGAAACCTGCGGCCCACCCGCCTTTTTTACCCACATTACCGGTTATTGTGGCTAAAATTGTTGAGCCACGTGCGACACGTTCACCACAGATATGACGTTGTGGCCCCCATCCCTGCATCAGGGCGGCGGGTTTAGTGCTGGCGTATTCACGGGCAAGCTGACGAATTGTATTTGCTGGCACTTTGGTGATTTTTTCAGCCCATTCGGGTGTTTTTACAATGCCATCTTTAGCGCCCGTTAAATAAGCAACCAAAGATTCATTGGCAGGAATACCCTCCGGCATATTGTCTTCATCAAAACCAATCGCATAACGATCAATAAACTCTTTATCGTGTAAATTTTCACTGACAATCACATACATCATTGCATCCATCATCGCGTTATCGGTTGTTGGAAGCAAAGGAATCCATTGGTCAGCCAGCGAGGAAGCAGAATCGGAATAACGGGGATCGACAACAATAAATTTGGTGCCGTTTTTCTTCATTTTTTGGAAATAGTGATTGGTGTGACCAAAAATAGTTTCAGCCGGATTATGGCCCCAAAGAATCACCAATGGCGTATCTTCCAAAGTATCCAGTGTGCTGCCGGAAGTTGCCACACCATAGGTATAAGGTGTCGCTGCCGCAGTATTGCCCATACTCACGGAATGGTAATATTGTAAATGCCCGCCAGTAATATTCAGTAAACGACGTAACATTTTATCACCGGATGATACACCACCGATGACGGCGGTATTAACACTGACATAGCGACAAGCCGGGCCATATTTCTCAGTAATGTGTTTCAGCTGATTTGCAATAATGGTGGTTGCCTCATCCCAGGAGATTCGCTCAAACTTCCCCTCTCCCCGCTTGCCAACCCGTTTCATCGGATATTTTAAGCGATCAGGGTTATAAACAAATTTGCGATAGCCTTTGCCACGAACGCAAGCCCGCATAATCGGCATGGCTTCATCAAGTTCATGATCAGGTCTGGTGGTTATCCGGGTGACGACTCCGTCTTTAACATGGGCGCGGATATCACATCTTCCCCCACAGTCAAAGGTACTACAGGTTGGGACGACTTTTGTTTCTCCAGTATCGACAACGTTCATTAACAGAGATTCTTGATTTTTTTTCTCCTCTGCGGCCACTGTGCGGGCAGAAACAAAAGGAACGGTGATAAGGGCTGCACTGGCCTGAACAAAACGACGACGGCTGACCACCAACTCATCATTCTGTTCGTTGACTTCATCACTTATTTTTTTATTTTTCATATTAGCCTCCACATTGCATCTCATGAGTATGATGCATGTTATGCAGAGAAAACGGGGCAAATTTTGATAATGCTCAAGTATAAATAGAGTTTAGCTCACATTTTTTTGGAGAATTTTACTAAATCTGGTTAATCCGTTAGCTATAATCGGAATAGTTATATAAAAGAAAGATATTCCAATCATAGATGCTCTCCTGTTAGAACAGTACCGGCTTACGCCGGGCTTCGGCGGATAACCAACAGTGCCATATACAATATCCGTGTACCGCTTTCTATGCGCTACGCGCATGAAAAAACCCGCAACTAAGCGGGTAATGCCAGCATTTCTTTAATGGCCGCAGACTACCGGTTGATTAATCAATAAAAACGCTAACCGGTACACCAAAGCGAACTGAGAGTTTACGCATAGCTTCAAGCGTTAACGAACGTTTACCTTTCAAAATACGACTAACAAGGGAACGCGTTCCTATTTCGTCCTCAAAATCAGTCTGATTCAGGCCGTACTGATCCATCAATATACGCAGAATTGCTACACCGCTTTGTGTGCTAGCAATACGTTCATTGAACTCTGTAAACTCTGGTGCACTACTTTCGTATGTGTCAATTTTAGCCGTAAGCATATCGACCAGCGGACTATCTGGATTGTGCTCGACCAGATATTCTACCAGCTTCATAGCCTCATCATAATCTTTGCGGGAAGTGCTGCCCCCTAAGAGAGGGACAATGCTTACCAGGCCATTTGCTGCCTGAATTGCTTCGTTGATCATCATCCTTTATTCCTCCGGTAATAATCCGTCAATTTGTCATATTCTGCATGGGTTGATATGTGCTTGATAAAAATTTTCCCACGCTCAAAATCTGCAAAAAACATCACTCTTAAATTATTGCCGCCAACATCAATGACCCACCATTTTTCCCGATATTTCATCCGATCCAGACTAGGGAATACGCACTTCATTTCATCTGGAGAACTGAACTTTAAGCACCGCAACGACTTATATAGATCATCAAGTGCGGCGGAACTATTTGGGTAGCGGGGTGTAGCTAAATCAAATGGCTCCCTTGAAATAACATTCATTTCCATACCCCATTGTTTCCAATCTGGAAACAGTATACCGCAGGTTTATTATGTTGACAATATGGAAACAAATTATTCTACAGGAACATGGCTGGCTTCCGAAAAAGATTTTCTTTAGACCGAGCAGATCATTATCAAAAGTGGATATCTTCAGATCAGAAGGTTTTAAGGTGATGGATATATCGCTCACTGTCAGAGGAATAGGTGGCACATCGAATGATGCATGCTCATTCAAAGCTATTTGCGCAGCATTTTGTAACGCCGGTTTTATTCCTTTAATAAAAATCACTAATTAATTCCTAAGTTATATTAAACCAAAGTGAAAGGATATTTTTAGAGTCTATACCCTAAGTAATAGGAAGCATTGTTAGATAGAAAAAGGGAATTTATTACTTAAATATCACAATATTGATGAAGTTCTGATAAGTATTTTATACAAATACTCAATTGTAGTTATCTTCCTCACTTCAAACTCATAGCGATAACAAATAGGATATTCAATAGAATCAGTTTACCAACGACTGAATGACTACCAGAGGATTCGATAACAATAAACATATCTCCGTATCTGGACAGGATTATTTCCGTAAGAATCAATACCAAGCGTTGATTAATCAGCAATATCAATTTAAAAATGAGATATTATTGGAGAGAGAATAATGAAAAGAGTAATAAAAAACATATTTTTATTCACTGGTTTTATAGTTGGCAATTTAACATTATCTCACGCAGCGATTATTCCAGAAAATACAATGTTGGCAGTTAAGCAAGATATCGTTCGTAATAATGGTTCAGAACCAGCGTCTCTTGATGTCCATAAAGTTGAAAATGATGTTGAATTTAATATTATTCATGACTTTTTCAGTGGATTAGTCAGCACAGGCAATGATGGAAAAATCAATCCTGATTTAGCGACTCGTTGGGAAACTAAAGATAATAAAGTCTGGTTATTTTATTTAAGAGAAGGAATAAAATGGTCTGATGGCTCACCTATTACTGCCCATGATGTTGTTTTTAGTTGGCGACGTTTAGTTGATCCACAAATTGCGTCGCCATACAGTAGTTATCTTGGAAACATGCATATAATCAATGCTAAAGATATTGTTTCCGGTAAGAAAAAAACCGATGAATTAGGTGTTAAGGCATTGAATAATTTGACAGTGGAGATCACATTAGAACAGCCCGTATCCTATTTTTTACAGATGCTGGCTTATCCTGTTATGGTGCCTGTCAGCCAAAAGGCGGTTGAAAAATATGGTGATAAATGGACTCACCCAGATATATTTGTTAGTAGTGGGCCATTTAAATTATCTGAATGGGTGGTTAATGAGAAAGTCGTTGGCGTCAGGAATTCTCAATATTGGGACAATGTACATACTGTTATTAATAAAGTGACTTATCTTCCCATTGCATCGGAAACAGCAGATGTGAATCGTTATCTGGCCGGAGAAATAGATATAACCAAGAATATCCCCTCAGTTTTATTTCAATCTTTAAAAACTAAATTAGGCAGTCAGGTTCACATTACACCTGCATTAGGGGTTTATTATTACGATTTTAATAACCAAAAAGCACCTTTTAATGATGTCAGGGTAAGACAAGCATTAAATTTGGCTTTAGATAAAGAGATCATAGCAAATAAAGTCTTAGGACAAGGCCAAGAACCCGCCTATAACCATACCCCACCCAATACCGGAGAAATGAATTTAGAGCAGCCTGATTATGCATTATGGACGCAGCAGGCAAGGATTGAAAAAGCCAGGCAGTTATTAAGCGCAGCCGGTTATAATAGAGATAACCCATTGAGATTTAAACTTTTTTATAATACATCAGAGGAGCATAAAAGAATTGCGATTGCCGCAACTTCAATGTGGAAAAAAAATCTGGGTGCCGATATTGTTTTGCAAAACCAAGAACGAAAAGCCTTGTTGGATGTCATTCATCAAGGTAATTTTGAGATGGTGAGATATGCACGGATTGCTGATTATAATAACCCTGCATCGTTTTTAAATAATTTTGTGACTAATAGTTCTAATAATACTTTCTTATATAGCAATGAAGTTTATGATGATTTGATAAATAAAGCCAAAGAAACAAATGATCGAAAATATTTTCAGCAAGCAGAAAATATTCTGGCAAAAGATACACCTGCAATTCCTGTTTATTATTATATTGGCGCCAGATTAGTAAAACCTTATGTTGGCGGATATTATCTGAGTCCACTCGGTTTTGTGTCGTCAAAAGATCTCTATGTTATTAAGCATTAGCAAAATATTATTATATTTAAATGGACATTACGGTTTTAAACAGTTTTATTTGTTTTAGACCGTAATATATTGATAAAATTTTATGATCATTCAGAATAAATTATTAGTAGAAAATTGATGACTTACTTTAATTTTTAATTATATAGGATCTACTACTACACTAGCCTCCAGAATACCTTCAACCTCTCTTTCCAGTTCATGTTCGGTTAAGTTACCATTATATATAATAGTAATTATACCAATATTATTCTCGGGTTCTCCCTATACACCAGGATTCTCATTAATATAATTATTAATAACGTCATCAACATTTTCCAAATATTATATGGAATAAGAGTAACTCTCAGTGGTGGCATGATATTATCCTATAGTATTAAATTCAAAATACTGTCATGTATTATTTATAATAATAAATATGTTTAGTAACATTAAAATATATAGATACTAATTAGTTCCTCCGTTACCATGAATTTGTAGAAAAAATATATCCTTCTAATTAAACAATAGTATAACCGTGTAAACATTCAATCATCAATATAAATATTGATGATTGAATGTTTATTCTATTTTATTATTAGTGGCGCCCTATTTTACCCAACATCTGAAAGCAATAGTCGGATCTCGGGAATTATCTTGTTAAAACTGACAAACAAGAGCTGTATCAAGGCAATTTCGTTGATAATCATCCCAAAAACCTAGGGGATGATTATCAATATCGCTTTTTAACAGCATGGGTTTTTGCCATCTAAATTGTTTGAACCCCGCCTTTTGGATCGCTGTTTGATATTGTTCACGACTCCAACGATACATAGTGAAAGGGCTGGGTGGTGTGGTAAGAAATTCAGCTTTCACGAGAGTGGTGTCTTTCACCGGTTCTTCACTCAGAATTTTTATACAATAATTTTCATAATTCCCTTTATCTAATCGATAATCAGGTTCAAAAGTATACGCAATGAGTTTACCGGAAGGTTTGAGATGAGCGGCAATGACACGGAACATAGTTTCAAGATCTTCAATAGATTCTGCATGGCAGAATAACCAGGCTGCATTGACTATGTCAAATTTGCCAAATGACTCCATCTTGCAGACATCTCTTATGTGAAACTCGATATCGTCACCGTATTGTTGTGATTTGCTTTTCGCAATTGCTATCATGTTATCTGATATATCGACTCCAATGACTTTTGACGCACCGCCATTTTTGTATTCTCGACTAAAGAGACCATATCCACAGGCTAAATCTAACACCGATTTCCCGTGTATATCTCCTGCCAGATTGAAAATAGTTCTGATTTCTACTTTGATATGGTCAGCAGCATCTGAAAAGCTCTCGTAAAGATGTGCAATAGGGTCATATAAAGTGTCATCTTTCATGTTTTTTATCCTTAGCTAAAGGCCAAAGTGCTTTATTTATCGAAGAGATATATTGTTGAGTATGAATTTAATAATTACTTAAAGTTTTTCTCTTATCATATATTAATACATTAGTGATGAATTAGATATGGTTTTTTATATTATTTAATTTTCGGATAAATATAAATAAGAAAATAAATATTTAATGCCTATAATATGTTTTGTGAAAACTATTATTCTTATAATAATTATATCTAGTCATCAATTGTTGAATATTCCACCCAATATCTAATATGGGAACAGAATGGTACTGTTCCCATTTCTTACTTATTTCCATCCAAACTCTATTGTGACTAAATTAGCAGTGTATCTGACATCAATTAGTTCATTTTGTAATTCCACCGGAAGAACATCAAAGGTGTATATCTGGTTATTGAGGTTTACAGTATCAATAACAATATTAACTACTCCGCTACTATTTAATTTGCGTAACTGCGTGGTTTTATTCACTTTAGTAGCAAAATTAGCAATTATGTCACCGTTTATCGCATCTAATACCGTGACATTCAATATCTCATGTTCAAGTCCCGGAACATCATTAACGGTAAAATCAATTGAACAGTAGTATTCAACTTGACCAAAGTTGACCGACGCTTCTGTTGTTCCGCCTGTTATAACCTCTATCGTAGCTGGAGTAACCAGCACCGGAGCCACCACAGTTAAATCTCTATTTTCCAGGTCTGGAACACTCAACGAATAGTTACCAGGCAGGATACTTTCCGGCTGAGTTGTGCCCATTACCACATTTACTGATACTGAATACCCACCTGCGGTAGTAAGCAACACTGTAGGTTGAAGATTATCCAATGCAGGATCAGGTGATGCTGCACAGGTAATATTAACCGTGCCATTGATCTCTGGTGCACTATCTGCGGCAAAAACAAAGGAATCCAGATATTTATTGGGATCTGTTGTCAAATCTCCATTGATACCAATGTTTATTGAATCTGAATCAATAAATATATGTGGATTTGGGAAGGTTATTTTTACTGTTACAGAAAATGTATTGGCACCAACAGAGACATTTTGAACGTCAATATCCCAATTTTGCCATTCGGAAAATAACGGATTTATATAGAATCGTGATATCAAAACCGGGGAAATAAAGTTAAAACTCAGATAGTTATCAATGTGAACCTGCTCTCCGGTATCATAATGCAAGTTATTGACAGTAATAGAACCATAATAAGGTGTAGTACTAGGAACCATAACAGAATTATATAAAATACTCACTATAACCTCTTCTATATATCAAAATTAAAATAATATCCCTTAGAATTGCAGGGATTGCTTTTCCCCTAATAGAAAGCGGATGAATTGTCTTTCTGAATAGAAAATCATAATTCAATTAATCCTGATTGAATTCAAAAAGACAATTAATATAGTAGAAAATTTAACTTTACTAAATTAATGTATTTTTTATATATTTTTACGATATGATTTAATATTTTTATAATCTATATCATTATTCCACATCGATAGTTTTTACCATTCAGATTATCTGCATAAGAATAGACTGTCAAAAACACATCACCATAACTATAAGTAAGTGTTTTTAAGTTAATAAATGTCACCAAAACTCACAGATTGTTTATAGCATGAACTATGTCAAATAAATTAAGAAAATCATATCCTTTTATATTATAAAAAATAATAACAGGCATATTTTAGATAAACTTTCAATAGCTTAATGTAATTAGATTATTAATCAATTTATGAAATGGATAATCATATTATATTTACCTAAAATGAATGATTAAGTCCCGGGGCTTTATTTGTCATAGATAAATCATCCTGTCTGATGGAGGACACGATTTATGTATAAACATAAAGTGAGAAAGATGACTTTAGCCACTACGATAATTGCAGCTTTATTTAATGGTGCTTGGGCTCATGGTTATATTGATAGTCCAGGAAGTCGTGCATTTCTTTGTTCTGTTCAGGGAAATAAACAAAATACGGATTGTGGACTGGTTAAATATGAGCCTCAATCTCTCGAAGCTAAAAAAGGCTTCCCACAAGCAGGTCCAGAAGATGGTCACATTGCCAGTGCTGGTATTGGTCATTTTGGGGCGTTGGATGTCCAAACAGAAGATCGCTGGAAAAAAATTCCTATTACCACCGGTAATATTGAGTTCAAATGGGAAATTGTTATTCAACACAAAACTGCAAGCTGGGAATATTTTATTACTAAACCAAACTGGGAGCCCAATAAGCCTTTAACCAGAGAGCAATTTAATAGTACTCCTTTCTGTTTTGAGGATTACCAGGAGAAAATGCCAGGGAATCAAGTTATTAATAAATGTACCTTACCAGAAGGATATCAAGGTTATCACGTTATACTGGGTATCTGGACTGTTGCAGATACCCTTAACGCATTCTACCAAGTCATTGATACAACAATTAATCCTGTCTGATATTTAGTATATTATATAATAATTTGGGAACAGCATGGCGCTGTTCCTTTTATGGGGATCGGCTCATTTGTATTAATTGTTGAGATAAAGGGCTGTAATCAGCCTAAAATAATATGAGGCACACATAACGATGTATCCTTCGTGATTAAGCCAACATCTTCCCTCACCGATAAACCAGCCGGTCTGTCATTGATGAGCCAACTGCCGATAAGAACGTGGTTATCACCGAATTTTGGTAACGGGCTATATTGTTGCACGATGTAACCTTCTTGCCCATAAGGTCCACCGACTTTCTCGATTATCTTGCCATTTTTATGAATACTGATGTTTGAACCTTCGCGGCTAAATATTGGCTTTATTACATAATGCGTTAAGCATTTAGCTTTCGGGTCATCAGCAAAGTACGATTCAAGCAGATTTGGGTGTCCTGGGAACATTTTCCAAAGCAACGGTAAAATTGATTTGTTCGAGGTAATGCACTTCCACATGGGTTCAAACCAGTTAACGTCAGCAGTTTTCAAGTGTTGAGCATACTCTTCGCGAAACATAAACTCCCACGGGTACAGCTTGAATATAGAGTCGATGATCTTACTATTGTTGTCCGTAAACTTACCGCATTCACTCAGACCAATATCTTCAACATAGACAAATTCTGTATGAATGCCGGCATCTTTGGCGCAATCAGCCATGTACTTGACCGTACCCCGATCTTCTTCTGTATCCTTACAACATGCAAAGTGAAGTGTGTTGAATGGCAGGAACGGTTTAAGCTCATAGAAACGATCCACAAGCAACTCTTGTAATAAGTTGAACTGGTCTGCGTAGCGTGGCACTTCTCCACGGTCAACTTTGTCTTCCAGCCACAGCCAGCTAAAGAAGCCAAGTTCATAGATCGAGGTCGGCGTATCCGAGTTGAACTCTAATAATTTCGCCGGATTTTTACCGTCATAAGCAAAATCGAGCCGGCTATAGAGGCTCGGGTCTTTGCGCTCCCAGGACTCACGCACCAACGACCACATTGTTTCTGGAATTTGGAATTTAGCCATCAGCTTGTCGCTGCTAACCACTCGCTCTACCGCTTGCAGGCCCAGTTGATGGATTTCCTCTGTCGGAGCTTCGATATGCTCCTCAATCTGCCTGAGAGTGAACTGATAATAACGGTCTTCCATCCAGTACGGTTCATCATCAATTGTGTGGAAACCAAAACCAAATTCTTTTGCACGTACTTTCCAATCATGGCGTGGTGTCGTTGGGATCTGTAGCATTACTTTGACCTCCTGATACTTCTTGTCATCCTGAATTAGATGTCAAAGCCAGTTAACTACCCCAGCTTGATCTGGCTGAGGATGTTGAGCCAAAACCACCTTTAGACTTAGTGGTGACAATTGGTTTATTGTAGTCAGGGAACCGGGTGAAACCGTCCTTAGATCGAGTTGAAGACCCGGTACCAGCGCCACCGTAATAGCCGGTTTCAGATTGCTGTTCTCTCTCACGATTTAGGCGTTCTCTATACATTCTTTCCCTATACACACTATCTCTGTCTCTGTTTTTGAGCAATTCAGATGCAATATAAGCAGACCCCATAGCGCCTAGCGTCGAGTTCATACCCGCAGAGGCATTTGCTGTCCCCGGAGAGATTTCTTGCTTAGTTGGCAAGCGAACGGTTGCCAATGGATGCAAATAACGCGGGTTCATCTCGAACTGAATATTATCCATATCGGAGTAAGAACCAATCACCTTGCCATCAGCGAAAAACAGATTGCCGTACAGGTCACTATAGCTCGATGTTGAAGTGAATATGGGTTGGTAAAATACATTGCGGTATTTGTCAGAAATGTTGTACTCATTGAAATGCTCAGGCTTTACATCCGCCATCATGAAAGCAGCCATCTTTGGCCGGTAACCAAGCTTGCCCGGCATCTCTTCACACTCGCCGTACTCAAGGTTACACATTGCTTCTTGTCTGAACTTCTGCGATGTCCGATCTGCTTCACGCAATGCTGCTTTATATGTGGTTTCACATTCAGCCGTAATCGTATTTTGAGGATCGTTTTGACAAGCTGCCAAATCCTTGTAGAGCTTGATTGACAGTTCATCCGTCGATTGACCACAGCCCACTATCGAACCGACACTGAACGCTAGCGAAGTAAGTGAAAAAGTACGCCAATATTTACGCTTACTTTCAATGTTGATGCCTGAGCTGCGCATTCTGCGCCTTTTATTCTCGTTCGTCATACAACCTCTGAATTAGTAAGTCATACAAGCTGCGTTTAGAAGGCCAACAGAGATTGAAACTGAGGCCAGAACGACAGCGGCAGGGATCTCATTGTTTTCAATGCGAGATACAATTTTTGGCATCATAAATATACGAACGATGAAGAAACCAGCAATTTGCGCCAGTAGTGCAATAACCCCCCACATCATGAAATCAGTCACGCCCACCGAATTGCTTACGGCACTTGCAATTGCGATGGTATAACCTACCAAAGCGCCGCCTAGCGATACTGCGGCCGCCATGTTCTTTTCTTCCTTGATCAGCTTCCATTCATCCTGTGGAGTCACCATGACATAGATGAATTTGAATACAATGAAGAAAACAAGCGCCAGACCAAAACACAATCCAAAGTTGGTTATGCTGTTAATAAATTGCGTTAAAGCTTGCTCTTCATTTGCGAGTGTAATCATTTATGCCACCACTTTAAAATCTGTTTGATTAAGTTGAATACCGGTGCTTTTTACCATCAACCTGTCTAAACGGCTGTCTACAATCTTCTCTTCACCCACAATCAACAGCTCTTCTGTTCTGTTATCTGAGACCTGGCGAGTGTAAGCCATTATGAACTGGTCAGTTTCAGTAACGGTACCGTTCTGATGGTAGGTTTTTTCAGTAACAGCAACAGGTTTCGTGTTGTCCCACAGCCGGGAAAACTTGGTACCGTCGAGGTCATATTGTCCGTTTGGTGTAACGATACCGCTTTCAATCAGTCCATCCCACTGAGTTTGGTCGTCGATCGGTTTGGTTTCGTAGAAGTACCAAAGGCTCACCTCTCTCACCCCATCATCACTTTCGTTTTCTTGAAGCACCTGGAGGTAGCCTTCATCATCGGTGTAATAGCGAACTAAACGTACATTATCGCCAAGATCGACAACACCGACAGAGCATATAAGCTGAGTTGAGGCCGCGTTTTCGATGGTAAGGTCAGACTCGATCAGTTTTAGTATAAGCGGGTCTATTTCAAGTGCACCGCCAATACGCAAACCCAATACTTCTGGTACCTTTGGACCAACAGGCGCAATTTCTTTGCTGTTGAATGCTCTCTTAAATGCCTTAGCGATTTTGGACAACATAGAAACATCCTTTGAATTTACAGAGGAAGATCCCGCTTAAGGAGCAGGATCTTGACTAACAAACTTGGGGGATTACTTGCCAAGAATGCGGGCAAGTTCATCTTCTGCGGACGCGGAGTTTGAAGTAATGCCAGCCTCTTTAAGCTTTCTGTCCAAGTCGCTTGAAGTAGCGCTATCGTGAAGCTCTTGTTGAGCTTCAAACTGAGCCGCTTTTTCGGCCTGTCGCGCTTTAATACGCTCAAGCGAATCAAGCGCAGTCGATGTTTTTGACGACGCGCCGACTACAGAATTATGGGTTGCAGCCTGTGCTTTCTGTACTTGTTCAGTGGCCTTAACAAGGTCAACCTGATTCTCAAGCTGAGACACTTTTTCTTTAGCTTCTTGCACAGTACGGCGGTGGGTCGTTTCAGCCGTCTTGAAAGCGTCCAGCTGTGATTGCCCTGTTTCCAGTTCGCCACGCAGACTCACAACTTTCTGAGCACATTCCAGTGCCAGCCCATTGTCACCTTTATTAGCAGCAGAGCGAGCGTGCCCTTCATATTCGGTGATGCTGGCTTTGATAGCTGAAACCTTTTGCTCTGCCATTTTGCGCTTGGCGATAATACGGATCAAACTGTCATCAGCACGGCGAATTTCTGCTTTAGCTTCACGAATTTCCTGATCAAGAATCGTCAATGCGTTCCCGTCAGCCACAGTTTCTGCTGCATTGTTCACAGTACCTTTGATTGCTTTGAAAAGCTTTTTCCATACACTACTCATTGGTATTTACCCTAATGTTGTTATTTCAGAAACTCAGAATATGCATCAAGAAGTTCATTGATGTTGGCAAACAACATAGAGACTTCAATGACAACACTCTCCACTTTTGATTCCGAAGAGAGGGCACCAAAAGCGGTATAGTAAGATTGACCATCTACCTCAGTAATTCCAACAGAGGTCAGAGGGATCATTTTATGTGTTTCTAAAATGAATTTATTTAAGGCGATAGTATCCGAAACATGCTCTTCCGAAAATATTAACGCTTCTACTGTGATTTGTTTTCCACACATTGCCAGATGGGCCTTAACACCATCTTCATTAGTGATGATAAGACATTCACCTGTTTGCTCTACAGTCCAGTTATTATCAGACTTTTTAAGAGCGGTAATTACTTGATTTAATTCCAAGCTATCTACTCCAATAGTTTGCGTGGTTTTCCAGTAACACGCCATATGTTACGTTCAAGTGATTGTAAACTTAGCACCTAATCACATTAATTTTAACAACTATTATATTTAAATAAATAGTAGATTGCTTAAGGAGTTCAATTTAGTTTGGTTTGAGAAATCTGAACTTTTGTCAACTCAACCACCGAAAGTACGCTGTAACAACCAACAAGCCGTAATAAACAGGATGACAGCAACAACACATTCCATAATGCAACGCTGCCAAGGTTTCGATATGCAGGCCGAGAACCAGCGTGAACTATAGGCCAGACCGTAGAACCACATGGCCGAGGCCGTAAGCGCGCCAGCCACGAACAAAATCCGATGATTGACAGGATAAGGCGCAGCCGTTGATCCCAAGATGACAACAGTTTCCAGCAGAGCTAAAGGGTTCAGGAACGAGAGAGCAAGCCCACGTTTCACCATGTTGAAGGAACGAGTATTTTGTTGCCCGCCAAGAGCAATAACTGCCCCACTCTCATTTATAGCCCGGCGCACCGCTTGGAACGTCAGGAATAACAGGAACATTACGGTGAGTAATGTCAAAGCCACCGTAATTCCCCGGTTTAACGCAATGATACTTCCAACACCTAACGCACCTGTGATAATCAGGATGACATCGCAAATCACGAAAACTGACGCGAGCAAACCCACTCGGTCGTTCAACAAGCCAACCCGGAGGATTTCCATGTTTTGAGGGCCAATCGAAACAACAAGCCCTAAGCAAAGAATAAAACCATTAACTAACGCTAGCATAATCTTTCCACAGCAGTATTTCGATATTACCCGGCATGCCAAGATTTGCATTGCTGGGAGCATCATCAGGCATGTATTCACGTTCATCGACAAACCTGGAAAATTGTTCATTAATTTTTAACTGTCTCGACGAAATTGATCGTAAATGCTCAGTATCTTTGATTATCAGATTGTTCACAATATTGGCCTTAAAAACACGTTGATACAGTAAATTAACTTGCAGGTAAGTTGCGGTGGTACGCTTAAGCATAGGATAAGGAATGTGATTGAACTACGAATGACATCACAATTATTAAGTAAATTTTTAGTGTTGTAGGGATATTCCGATGTAGACCTTGAAATGTGACTGAGAAGTTTGAATTTTGCACCTTTTGTTCTATAATAAAAAGTATGTTGTAACTAAATTCGTTATTCATATGAGTAAATACTTATCAATTGAAGATTTGAATCGTTGTTTTCAAAAGCAAGAGAATAAATTGAGGCAATTACATGAACTCCTTCACCGCTATTCTTTATCGGCCGCTCATGTGTTTGTTCTGCCTAATATCAAAAAAGGCAGTGAACATGATCCAATAACGGAAATAACCGTTAATGAAATTTCAGGTAATGAAGCATTAAATTTAGGTTTAAGTCATTATCAGAGGCTATTTATACACCACAATAATCACAATATTAGCAGCAAAGCGGCTGTTCGCTTACCGGGTGTATTATGTTTTTCTGTGAATCAACAGCAATACCACTCTGCTTTAAATCTGATTGAGGAGATTAATAAGTTAAAAGCAGAACTTGAACACATCGTCACAGTGCAATCAGGTGTGAATAAAGAGCAGCGGTTTGAGTTTGTTCATAATCAATTACACGGGTTAATTACACTAAACGCTTACAGAACAATCACTCCCCTTCTTAACCCTGATTCAGTGCGTTTTGGTTGGGCAAATAAAAACATCATTAATAAAGTCACAAAAAATCAAATTTTGGCGCGTTTGGAGAAAAGCTACAATTCAGGGCGGGCGGTTTCCCCCTATTCCCGTGAACAATGGGCAGAATTTGTTGCCAAAGAAATTACCGATATAAAAAAATTATCTGATGATGTGATTTTAAAAATAAAACGTCCAGTGAAAGTACAACCTATTGCACGGGTCTGGTATGCCGATCAGCAAAAGCAAGTACAATATGCCTGCCCTCTTCCATTAATTGCGTTTTATGTTAACGGTGGCGAAACCCCACCAAAGATTGGCGGACTGCCTGATTATGATGCTAATGCAATAGTGCATCGTTATAAACCCAAAGCTAAACCCTTAGAATTGGTTATTCCAAGACTGCATTTATATCGTGAGATTTAGAGTGGTTAATTTGCCTAACAAATCCAACCCGCCGCTAACGTTGCCGAAAAGGCATTCATGCAGAGGAGGCCTGTTGATTTTATTTTTCATACACTCACTCCTTTTCAGGCAACAGCGTCAAGCCACCGGAATTTCAGGTTTGCACAAGCTTATCCCAAGATCCGGGTAAGCGCTTCAAGACAAAAATTACTCTGACATCGATGGTAGGTTGCAGCCCTATATCCGGCCTTATTGCAGACAGATCTGCGGGCCTCGATATAATCCGCTGACTGGCTCCTCACTCTCCTAACGAGCTTTAAGCTCAGAGCATAAATCAGGTTTATCAAGTCACGATCTTACCTGTCTTTGTCATCATTGCCTTAGCAATCTTTCTGTATCACGCTCACCCAGACAGGTTGTTATCAATCGTTGCAACATGATCCCTCCGTCAGGTCATCGTCATCGACCGCCGACATTTTTGTGTCGTCCCCCGGTGTCGTGTCAAAAATCGCTTTCGGCAGCGTAAATCCCCGCAGTTTCAGCAACGCCAGCGGCCCGCTGCCCATTTCCGTGCGTAATATCCAGGTTATCGGTAAACCGTCCGGCATCATCCATGTCAGCCGATAGCGGCTTTCATCCAGCTTTTCCGCTTTCGCCTGCGCCAGCCAGCGAATGAGCCCCCAGGTTCCCGAATAATCACCAAACAGCCGCGCCCCCGCATTGACACTGGTCCAGGTCAGCATCACCCCCGGTTTATAGGTCTCTCCCGGCCAGCGAAAACGCTGCCAGCTTTCCATCTGGTTGAAGTAACGCAGTTTCTGCCCGTCTATCGTCAGGTCGGTTTCCACCACATCCCGCGCCGCCCGGGCCCGCAGCTCAAACCGCAGCCCCTGACTGCCGTCCGCAAACAGCACATCCGATAACTGACTGAGCTGATTCACCGCGTTCAGGAAACGCCGGTTAACCGGCAATCCCTGACTGTTCACCCTGTCCGGCACCCAGCGATTACCCTCTTTATGCAGCACCCCGCCTAACTGACGCGTCAAAAACTGCTCAATGCGCCCGGTATCCGGGCGGATAAACTGCCCCAGCATCGGCAATGAGATATCACTCTCCCCTCCGGCAAACGGGTAACGACCGGCAAAAGCCCTATTCCAGTTAGCCACTATCGCCGTCTGCCACTGCGCATTCAGACTGGCCGCAGACGGTTTCAGTATCCCCTGCCACGCCTGATTTAATGGCTGCACGAACATCGTCTGACCAAAACCCTGCCACTGCGCCCCCAAACTGGCCGCCATCAGATTGCCGTAACCCTGCGTCTCCGTCAGGTCACTGCTTTTGCCCTGAAACACCGTCTGCGCCAGCCTTCCCGCCATTTCCAACGGGTCATCACTGGCGTTCATCTGTTGCAGTTTCAGCCGCACCTGCGTGACCCGGGTCAGGAAGGTTTGCAGGTTGAGGTTGCTGTCCGCCGTTATGACATCCGATGCCTTATTTTTCCCCATCAGCGCCAGTAACGGCCCGAAGGTGCGGTCCATTGGCCCGCTCAGTTCGGGCGTTTGCGGGTTAATCACCGGCACCGCTGTTTTATTCAGCAACGCCTTCGCGGATTTCACCAGTGACGCCGATAACGCCGGGCCTTGCTGGCCGGTCTGCCCCTGATACGCCACGGTGTTCATCAACGCAATCAGCGGGGACTGACGCCCGTCCGCCATCAGGGTTAACTGGTCTGTCACCTCGGCCAGATTACGCGCGTTGTTCCAGCGCAGGCTGTTGAGAAAATCCTGCCAGGCCCCGGCGAAATCGGTAAAGTAACGCGCGCTCAGACGGACTTTCAGCTCCCCGGGTGACACCGCCGCCGGGACGGCCTGACGGTTATCACTCAATACCCAGTCAATCGCTTCCTGACGTGAGGCCACCGCATTATCCATCGCTTTCTGTATCTGCCCGTCCCATGCCTGACGGGTAAACATCCCCGGCACCACGCGTGTCGTGGTAAACAGCCGTGCCGCTTCGGTGTCGCCGGTCATCTGCCTTAAGGTCAGGTCGGCATAATTCTTCGCCACCGATTGCAGTATCTGCTGGTAGAGCGTGGCTTCCGCATTGTGTCGGCCCATCTGGTCCAGCAATATCCGCCGCACCTGACTGACCAACACCGTGTCCGGCGTAATCCGCCATGCCGGATGGGCAGGCAGATTCTCCGCATAAAAATCCCACAAATCCGGGGCCGCACTCAACCAGACGCCGGGGGCAATACCCGCCCGGGCCGGCTCGTTTTCATTGAGGACGCGGGTTAAAAACGCGGCCTCCGCTTTTTCCGGGTGCGCCATCATCAGATAGGCTTTAAGCTGGTTGTGCGCGGCTTTCGCCTGACGGGCCCGTTGCGGGCTGCCCGGGGGCAGATTCACCAGCGCGCTCAGTTTTTGGTGCAGTATCGCCGCCGCTTTATCCCGTATCAGCCGGTTATTCATCTGGGTGTAATACGGCAGCACCGCCGTCAATAGCGGCTGATTTTGATCCAGCCCGAAACGCTGATACCAGGGGGCCCCGTGTTCGGCCCGGTACTGCAACCGGCCCAGTTCATTACGCAGTGCCTTAAACGCCAGCAACTGGGCGTCAGACGCTTCCGGGCGGGCTTTCAGGTCGGTCACTGCCGCGTTGACCACCGCTATCTGATCGCGGTTGGTGAAAAAGGAGAGTACAGTCCCGGCACCCCACAATAAAGCCAGCACCATCAGGCCACGATAGACGTTGCGCCGCTGGATCCACCCGATCCGTCTGCCGTGCCGGTGCCGACTGTCAGCCAACACCCCCTGCCAGGCAAAATCGGGCAACCAGTTTTGCGGTCCTGCATCCGGGGTCGCTTTCAGCGGCAGACTGAACATCAACCCGCGCAGCAACACCACCTCACTGTACTCCGCCAGCCACGGCGTCAACACCCTGCGCCAGTGGGCAAGGCCTTTTTTCTCCAGGGTGGCGGCCAGCCGATACAAAAAATCATGGGCATTCTCGGCCAGGACTTGCTGCATCCCCTGCCGGCGTATCGGGTCAATCAACTGTTGCAGCTGGGTCTCCACAATCTCGGGGGTACAGCGTTCAGGAAAAAAGCTGCCCACCGCCTGAGTCACCCGCCCCTCCTGTGACCAGAGACTGTGACACACCTGCCACAAATAGACGGGTGCCTGCCAGCGTAACTGTCGGGCCTGTTTCTGCAACAGGCGCAGGGCGTTATCCATCCAGACCGGCTGCGCGCTCTGTTGTTCGGTCAGCGCCCAGACAATGCCGTTGAGCGGACGGAGACGGCGCAGGCGACGCAGGGCCGCCAGTTGCGCGGTATCGGGTGCCGTGTGTTGTAAACTGCCGCCCCACAGCAGGAGCGTGCGATGGCCCTCCAGCCAGTGTTGGCTGGTCAGCCCCGGCGCGATGGCTTCCACGAGCGCCTTTTTACCTGTCACCAGTAAAATCCGCACCTTAAAACGCCAGAAATACCCATAGCGCCGACGAACACAACTTTTCAGCGCCCAAAAATAAGATGGCTCTTCCGAGGAAAGCGCTTTTCCCCTCAAAGCGTTGACAGGCATTTTCTGTGGGGGAGTCCTCTGTTTACCGTCACGAATCAGGTTCAACAACCAGATGACCCCCACCATACTGACTATCCAGACGACTATCTTGAGCGCCAGCGTATTTAATCCTAACTGATCCCCTCGGAGATATAACAGCCCGCCTGACACCAGTGCTATCAGCAGGGTTATCAGCCCCACCCCCAGATTACGGGTAATAAACGCTTTAGACATAGGAATTTCCTGATGAAATTGCCGGGTTTACTGGGGAAACCGTCCCCAGCTGTAACGTAGCAGGCTGAGAAAGCAGAAAAAGCTGAGGGACATGTTGATATTCCGCCATCCTCATGGCGAGCGTCAGGGTGAACCAGTCGGTGAAATCCCCTGATTTCCCCAGCCAGTGGCTCACACACTGGTGATCCGGCATGACCGGTGCTGTCGTCACCTCCGGTGACAACGAAGAGGCCAACACTTGATTTAGCTGGATAAGTAAGCGATCTTTTATGGCGGGATCAACATCGTTGTCCCACAGCGTCCCCGCCGTGACTGCCGGGCATTGATAACGCAGAAACCGGGCGATATCCCGTTGAGCATCATCAGGCATTGTCATCATCGTACGGTGCAAACAACATTTTGCCGGCAGCGTAGAAGACGATGCAGCTAATAACCAGGCCACAGCGCCATCACTGGCCCTGCGACACCCACCCTGACTTTCCCACGACCAGGTAATTATCAGCATCAGATCCTTACTTTCCGTCACCAGCCAGTCATTGAGTTGACTGGCATAATCCGGTTTCAGCACGACCGGGCCTTGTAACTGCGACACAGAAAACCCCAGCGTTTGCCAAACCTGGCAGAATTGCTGCCAAACGGTTTCTGCTACCGGTAAAGGGAAATAGAGAGTCAACTGACGACGAGCAGCATGTTTCAGCAAGCTCTGGCGCATCGGCCCTAACACCTCTTCAAACAAGCGGGTATACCCCGGAAAAGGCGGTAAGATCAGAGCGCTATCGCCATTGACTAACACCGCACTGTCCATCGGGGAGGGAACTTCCGGCGGAAAAACCGCCTGATAATCCACGACCTTCATGCCCTGTGAAGCCCACGCTTGCCAATACGCTGCCTGCCAGGCGTTTTCCTGCGTCAGTCGCTCCGCCTGCTCCAGTTCCACGCCGTAACGGAAAAGCTGCCAACCGGCTATCAACCCGAACACCATCGCGGTTCCGACCACCGCAACCACGGCGTAGAACACGCTACGGGGATCTTCAGACACGTACCAAAAACCACTGGCGGCCACCACCACGACAAAACAGATCAGACTGAACCACCGCCACCAGAGTGACCAGTTCAACGACGCTGGCCAATGCACAACATGCGGTTCCGGAATTTCCCAGATCATCACGCTTCCCCTCCGGTCCCCATTTTCGATGTACTGGCAATGACATAACAACCGCATTGACAAAGGGCTTTATCAAAAGCGACCGGCTTGCCATCAGAGATAAATTGGGTATTGGCTTTGACAATACGGTTAATACCATGCCCTTTCAGCGGACAACTGACTACATCATGCAATAACGCGGCTCTTTTACCGTCAATCTCTATTGAGGAAGAAGCGGAAATCACTTCACCGCCGCTGCTGAGTTTATCACCCAGACGAATAATGCCTTCAAACATAATGACTCCGGTATAATTAAGAATAAACTTTTCACATCTCAAGAGCGGCAATAATTATTGCTGATTACCCTGATTATTTGACGCCGCCAGCGACAGAGTATTAACGACTTTTTCCAGCTCGGCTCTATCAATAAATTTCGTTGAACACACGATGTCGATGTTTCCCTTTAACTTGACGGAAACAATCACTTTATTTTTACGTTGTTCAACTCGTTCAATACATCCATAAGGCAAAAAAATCGTTTTACTAAAAGTAGTCGGGGTTAACAAAAAGCCGTCCTCTTTCTCGGCAAAGAAATAACGATCTTTTATTTTACGATATGAGACATAATGCATCACTGCCATCGTGATACACGTACTACTTAAGCCTTTAATCAAGAGTAAAATAGCCCCGCCGCTCCAAATTAACGCTTTGTATCGATACTCGTCCCGCAAAAAACAAACCGCGCTATCCGGGAACGGATTATTCTCACATTCAGTGAAGGAGAAAAGTGCCACGCGTTGAATCGACAATAAACACCCAATAAAATAAACCACCCCCAATGGAAAGACACTGGACACGATAAAAGAACTGATTTTTGCATACTTTGGCATTTTGATAATAATAAATAAATTAACAATTTGCAGGAAAATGAAAACCTGTAGCACTTTATCCACGATAAGTAACTTATCAACTACACTTTGTAATTGATAAGAAAGATCATCATAACTGGCATAAAGTGCCCTGGTCGCCGCCAGTGAAACCAAACATATTAATACATTAATGGCAAAACCGACGAAAACCATTTTATAGATTTGTTTCATAAAAAAACCTTAATTTACACAAAATTACCTATTACTCGAATAGTATTAGATAACATTTTACCATTCGATAATGGGTTACTGATTTTTTCAAAGTCAGAAAGTTTATTCATATCTCTACGACCAGTCATAGATAATCCTGATAAATCCATATCAATTACATAGCTACTTGAATTAGTAATAATAGTAATGGCTTACGAAATAATACTTATCTGGCAACACTATTCCACTCTCTTTACTGGGTTCCCTATCAGGGGAATTAGCCTTAATTTCCTTAAGCCTTTTTTTTGTTAATCGTTCAAGATTAACCTCTGTAGGGTCTGGGAATCCTAAAGCAGTGAAAATAGCCTCAGCCAATCTGAATGAAGGTTTTGGGTTTCTCATACAGGAAATATAGATGAAGGGCGAAAATACTACTGCCATGATAATACAAAATAAAGACACATATTTTATATATTCGAAAATATCTTCTCTAATAAAGAAAACACCGACTAACATGTACATCACCCAAATAACTGAAGAGCCATACCAGGTCCCACGTATCTGATATTTAGCGTTTGCATGAATACCCTGTTTGCAACGCGGGGTCATGGAAATAATCCTTAATTCGGGATTAGCGATAGCATAAACCACATAATATCCCGCCTGCTCCGTCACCGCTAATTCAACGTAATCACCCACTTTTGCGGAGGTAAATCCCAGCCAACCGTGGAAAGGAATACCATTGATTTTTCCCTGCACAAAATCACAAACATCACCCAGCCTCACTTGCGTCTGTGAAGTCACCGCCGCCGCTGAACTATTTCCTACCATTGCCAGCAACAGTGCTCCAAATTGATCCCGCTCCTCCTTGCGGGCAAAGGCGGCAAGATCATATTCCCGATCGGAAAAATAGCCTCTCACACAGAGCGCCTCAAATTCTTCCAATACCCCACTGACTTTGATTAATGGCTTACGCGGCGGTAATTCCGGCGGGGGCGGCTCTTTTGCTAAAATGGCATCCAATGCCGGAATTTGAGCCTGAACCTCCGCTATTGCTTTTTCCACTTCGGCTCTATCTTCAGGGCAGCGCTGAATCCTTTCTCGCTTAACCGCTATTCGTGTATTAAGACTACTTCTCTGACTTTTTATTTCCTTAAAGTCAATAGCGTCTTTAAAAGGGCGACTGGTACTCATGACAAATCCTTCATTGCGTCAGCAAAGCCTTTACATTGTGCTTCATACAGCGTATTTCGCTGCGATTCAGGGTCAATAAATTGGGTTGATTTCAAGCTTTTTGTCGGCTCCAAACCAAACACACAATTCCGACACCATTTTTGTAACTCATTATCAGAAAAATACGTCACTAACTCTTCGACAATAAAAATAACGAGCATCGCCTCCCAACTGCACAGCCAGGCAAGATATTCCCATGCCAAAAGCCTTGCCGTCCCTTCAAGAAGTAAGTTTTTAGGCGCAAGCAATGCCCTATCAACTAATACTTTTAATAAGCCATTTAATGCTTTGGTAAATTGCATAAAATCAGCGGCGCCTTTAAGACCGTAAAGACCAATAAACTGCCAGCGCCTTTGACCATACCATTCAGAAAACGCGTCACTGATATCGACACCAAAATTTAGTGCAGAAGCAACTGTCCCAGCACTTGCCCCAATAAACTTAATGGAATCAGTCGCCGCCACATTTTTTATGCCGTGCTCAACTGCCGGGGTCACAATCTCCACCGCGGTACTCAGTGTACCTAAAAACGCCGCAGTCACCTGGGCGTGGCCTTTTGTATCCCCCTGACTCTCTTTTAACTGATTGGCAAACTCCAACCCGTTGAAAATCAAAACCAGTAATTTAATCCGCGATTGCTTTAATGCGGGTTCTCCTTCGGCACTTTGCGCGAATTCTTTAAAATCACGGTTATAGTTATTTTTAGTATCAAGGCGAGCATCCGATCCCGATGCCTTCAGCGCCTTCAACACCTGCTGCCTAAACTCATCGCCATCTTTAAGCTGTGAGACCGACAGTTCAACCGCCTGATCAAACGGCACGCCGGAAATCACCGAGAACAGCGTTTTACTCAGCATTTCATTCCGGCTGTTCAGCACTTTCCCTAAACGGGTAAAGTTAAAGAACCGGTCACCCAGCGTGACCAGTCGCCGGTCACAATGCAACATGGCACGGGCAAATGAGCTGTTGGCCTTAAGCGGTTTTTCCAGCGCTTCATTCGCCTTATCGTAAGCCTCGACCAGTTTCCCGCTCAATGACGACACAACGCCCATAAATTTTTCAATGTTTGCCGGTTTCACATCCCCCTTACTCATGGCCATCTGTTGCAAAAATCCGCTCATTTCCGCCATCACGTCCGGGTGATTCAGCAGTAATGAGCGCCAGACAATATTGCTCTCCGATAAGGTTGAATACTGGTCGATTAAGCGGTCTAAAAATGCGCTGCCGGTTTCAGTGATATTCAGTGAAGCCATCGCATAGTCCACCGCTTCCCGGTAATTGAGGTTATCCGCCAGCCGGGTTGAATAAAAATCCCGGCAACAGGTGATAAACCGACGCTCCTGGAGCCAGCTCACCCTGAGCTGGGCCAGTTGTTCCAGCTTTTTCGCCACTTCAGTACAAAAATCGGCATACTTTTGGTGAAATGCCTGTCGTTTCGCCAGATTCAGCTCTTTCGTGTATTTCTCCCAATCATGGGCAACAGCTTGCTCAAAAGCGGGCTCATTCGCTTCCACCATGATACGAGTCACATTCTCTCTGAGCTTAGCCTTCTGCTGATCAGAAAAAACCCCATACTCCTTCTGCTTAGTGACTTCAAGAGCTTTATCAATCTGCCCTTGCACATCCGCGGCTTTCATTTGACGCAATTGATTCTCCGCCCCATTGAGTGAACTGTCGGTCATAAACTCAATCGACAACTCCTTCAACCAAGTAGCGTGCTCGCCGGCGATATCATCACTCCACCCGGCCAGTTCATGAGCAATACCAATCGGATCGTGCAAAGCCAGCAATATCGGTGAGACCGGCGAACCATCCGCTGCCGCTCCCCGTCTTTGCATGGCTCTGACCGTGGCGTCCGCACTCCCGGCCCGATTTTTGCTCCACGGATAGAGGGTGCCCTGCGGGCCAACCGCGTTAGGCGTAAACGCATAGTAGGGCGCCTCTTCCATTGTCCGGCTGATACGGGCCGCTGTAGGGTTGTGAGGCAGAAGGTAGGTGGGGCAATACATATCCACCGGGTGGTAATCCATCACCGTATTCAGGGTATCTGCCGTGACCTCGCTGATCCCCTCCCCTTCCGGCACCCCTCGCCATTGCCAGGATTTCACGCACTGCATCCGCTTTTCCCGCGCGTCGGGGTGATCGTGATAATACTGTATTGTCTCCGGACTCCAGGCCGACGGCGAAAAGGCCAGCCAGGTATCCTGACGCAGCGCGACATCCCGCAGTACGATAAACTCCACATTGGTACTCTGATGCGTCGGGGCGTGACAATCCGCGGTTTTCTTACCGTGCACCGCAAAGGGTCCACAGTACTGCCTCCACAGCGCCCCGTCCTCGCTGATGCTCCAGGTCTCCCAACATTCTTGTGGAAAACCACCGCCATAAGAGTAATAGACGTATAAAAACCCCTGCCGCAGAGCACGCAGCGCATAATGGTAGCCTTTGGCCGCTGGAAACGACGTCTCGGCCCACTCCGGCAAGGTTTCATGGAGACTGTCCGGCACCACCGAATAGCGTACCGGCAACAGTGCCGGGCCGGTTGACTGACACATATCACAGGATGAAAGACTCATAACAAAATCTCCTGGTTAACTGGGGGAATAGCGGAAACATCGGGACGAACGCAGTCACAGGCCAGTGCCAGCCATTCTTCTGTGGTCAGTCTGACTGTACGCTCAATATAGCCCCGGGTATGGTCACCCTCTTCACCGGACAGCAATGACTGTATCCGGGGGTGTAGATCAATCTCCGGGTGGTATAACAAACCATGCAAGGCACACGCCTCCAGATCCACAACATTATCAAAGGCATAGCGTTCAGTGACCCGGCGCAATAAAGCCAGCATAATGTCCAACGCTTCAGACTCCGTTCGGCGTAGCTGGTTGCGATGTGTCTGACGATAGCGGCGCAGTGCCCGGTTCATCGGGCCTGACCAGGTCATTTCCTGCACGTTTTCCGGGGACAGCGCCAGCGAAAAGGTATATTGCACCACCGAAGGTGCCGTATTGTTCCGATGCAGCAACTGACCGTCGCCGTCGATCAGATACCAATCGGTCAATGGTCCCAACAAGCGTGAGCGCTGCCAGGTATCCAATAACGGCCAAAAAGCATTATTTACCGCCGGATCATAAAAACGCAGCACGATTTGCTGTACCGTTGACAAGGTTTGTACCGCCGTCATACCAAGATGTTGTGCAATCGTGGATACCGGGCTGGCACTGAACAGCCAGCCACACACCATTCGACCTCGTCCGGCAATCAACTCTGCCGGGTCGGCCTCCTGCAACGCTTGGGTAATACTCAGCGCCAGCATGTAAGCATCCTCAGGCTGGTTGATATCCAGCGGTATCAGCCAGGGAGAATGACGGGATTCGAAGCGGGGATGCTTTATCCGAGTCGCTATGGCGGCAGACTGATGATTGAGAATCGCCGCAGGAAACCTTTCTTCCTGCCGGGTATCCAGAAAAACCGCCGGATCAACCAACAATAGCCCCTGCCCCCCCTGTCGGGTAAATGCGGTATGCAAGTCAGCCAGCAACTGGGTTTTCTGCCGGATTTCAGCATCGGATGAAAAATCGTAACCCATTTGAATATCAGTTTTTGTCATGGCGTGTCCCCTTAATTCACTATTCCATTTTGCCCATCGGCCATCCGCGCTGCCGTTGACGCACAACGGTCAGGCAATGTCAGGGTTGAACGCTGACTAACCGGACCTGCTTTTTGGAAAACATCGCACTGAAACCGGGCATTCTTCGGGCCGGCAAACGAAATATGACCGTCTTTCAGCGAGATATAAGCGCCACCGCATTCCAGCCGCAGTTCCGTTTTCGCGGATATCGTCACCGTGTCTTCCTGGCTGACCAGGCGCAGAGCCTGCTGGGCCAGTAAATCCATCTCACCGGTCTGGGCCTGAATCTCCACCTTGCCGGAGGCGGCCAGCAACTTCATACCCAGGGTTCTGGCAAATAAACTCAGGGTTTCACCCACCGCCAGCCGGAATTTTTTGGTGATGCTCATATCCGCATCACGGCCAACTGTCGCTATCAGATTTTCACCGGCAGAAAGCTGCAAGCTGCCCGGTGTCACCTGAGCAATGCCTGACGGCGCTGAAAGTAACAGCGCTCGCTGTTGCAGCTCTTTGAGGGTGTGATTCATAAATGCGGTCTGGGCTTCGATATCCGCCAGTTCCGCTTTCGCCGCTTCAGCGGCGTAACGCAATCCCGCCGCAGTCTGAAGGGCCGCATCCAGCTCTGACAACGCCGCCGGCATTGCCAACACGTCTCCCTCCGCGTTGGTCTGCCCATCTGCACTGATAAACAGCCCTTTCCCGGCCCGGATCGCACCCCAGTCATCAGTACGCAGTTCAAACCCTTCACCCCGTTTATCCGGGTGTGGTTTCTGGCTGTCAACCAGATGCCCCAGATTGAGCTGGCTCTTACCGCCGTATTCGGTACTCAGTTTGATGTGCTCCCGACCGCGCTCGTCATCCATCCGCAATTTGTTATTCGCCGGGGTACGCAGCACATTGCGTTTGTAGTTGAATAAGGTGACATGATCCGGGTGTTTTGAGTCGTGCAGTGCATGGGCGATGTAGGGCCGATCCGGGTCGCCTCCTTCAAATGCGATCGCCACTTCCGTACCTATCAGCAACGGCCAGTGAAAACCGTAGGTGTCACCCGCATAAGGGCGGGCCAGACGCACCCACAGGCTTTCTCCCCCCTGTGGCCATTCCGCCCGGTCAAAGTCAAACGACACCCGGTACAACCCGTCTTTATCAATATCCCCGTACCGGTCGTTTACTACCGAGCTGCTCACCCGGGCCGGCAGGGTGCCCGCTATCCGCGGTTTGGGGATTAACACAGGTCGGAAGCACACGGTTTCAGAGTAGGGAATGGCGGTAAACGCCATTTCAAAACTGCGATCCCGGCGCGCACTGCTGCGAATAGCGGTTATCACCGCCCCTTTACGGAACGCGTCCGGCGCTTCACCCCTGACTTTCAACTCCTGACCCGGCAACAGCGTGGCGGATGTCGTCAACCCTCGCAGTTGGGTCTGTCGATTCAGGTAACGTTCATGTTGCAGCCGGGAATAGAACACCCCGCTTTCGACTGCCGGATCCAGGTCGTAACGGTTGCCTAACACCCGGTAGTTGTTATCCCGGTAATGGTACGCTTCGCCATACAGGGTCTCATCGCCCCGCGTCACATCCACTTCGGCATCCATACCGTATTGCGGCAGCGCGTCACGGTAGTCATAATCGCGGGTCACCACTTTGCCTGCCACCACCTGATGCGCGGTTTCCATGCCCCACACCGCGTCTCCCTCCCCGCCGTGCATGCCTGACGGATTCCGGGCCGGCATATAGACATTAAACTGGTAGTAACGCTGATCGTCGTAAAACTCCACCACATCGATTTTCAGCCGGTCGTCCGCCGTCAGTTTGTACCAGATCCCCACTTCCGCCAGCAGGCGTTGCACAAAACGCAAATCGTCTTCGCCGTATTGCATCACCTGATCCCGCTTCGGGCAGGGGTACGCCAGGGTGAATAAGAAATCCTGCCCGCGAAAACCGTGACGTTCACGCAGGATTTTTTCCACGATTTCCGGTACCGACATTTTCTGATAAAGGGCACATTGGCGGCTTCTCGACAGCAACGCCAGCCGGGGCTCCAGGGTCACGGCGTAATGGCTTTCATCCCGCGAGGTGGACAGCAGTTTAAATTCGCTGATCACCCCGTAGATTGTGCGCAACGGCGCCGGCGGTATCACCGGCATGCCCCGCATCCCCGGATTGAACGCGGGTGACGTCAGGGTAAACGCCGCGTCCCGCATCAGCATCTGCGCCGGTTTGATCTCTTTCACCGGGCTGGTGAATTCAATCGCGTAACGAAAAGGCTGGCTTAAGCCTTCCTGCCCGCTAAACGCCACCACATCCAGCGGCGCGGTATTTTTCCAGACTTTCAGTTTGTAACGGCTGTGATCAAAAATGATCGCCGGGGTGGTGTTGTTCATGACGGGCTCTCGGTTTCAGTGAATGTCAGGGTGATCTCACCGGTTTCATCGGCGCCCAATATCACCCCGGCCGGTTTAGGGTGATGGGCCAGACGTTCCAGCAGCGCCTGTGATAACACCGGCAAAATTTGCTGGTTGAGCAGGCTGTCGATATTGCGGGCGCCGCTGTCCGGCAGCAGACAGGCGCTGACCAGCGTGTCACCGAGGGCGCTTTCCACCTGACAGGTCAGGCCATAATGGGTATTGAGTCGCCGGGTCACCTGCCCCAGTTTGATGTCGACAATACGTTTGAGCGCCTCAGGCGGTAACGGGCGGTAAATCACCGTCTGAAAGCGCGCCAGCAGGGCGGGCTGGAAGTGATCCCGCAGCACAGGATGCAACAGTTCATGCAACGCGGCATTCGATGCGTCAGGCTGTTGCGCCAATAGCGCCATCAGGTGATCACTGCCCAGATTCGACGTCATTACCATCACGGTATGGCGAAAATCGATCTCCCGCCCTTCACCATCACGCATAAAACCGCGATCAAATACCTGATAGAACAGATTCAGCACGTCACGATGGGCTTTTTCCACTTCATCCAGCAGCACCACGCTGTAAGGTCGTTGACGGACCGCTTCTGTCAGTATCCCGCCCTGACCGTATCCCACATAACCCGGTGGGGAACCTTTCAACTGGGAAACCGTGTGCGGCTCCTGATATTCCGACAGGTTGATCGTGATCAGTGAACGCGCCCCGCCAAACAGGCTATCCGCTAATGCCAGCGCCGTTTCAGTTTTCCCTACCCCACTCGGCCCAACCAGCAGGAAAACCCCCAGTGGACCGTGCTCCGGCGTCAGACCCGTTTTAGCGGCCCGTAAACGTTGAGCAATGTCCCACAGCGCCGCCGCCTGACCTATCACCCGTTCGCCCAAATGCTGTTCCAAACGGAGCAGGCCGGTTTGTTCGTCTTTTAATACGCTGCTTAACGGAATGCCCGTCCAGTCGGCCACCACGGTGGCGACCATGCGAACATCAACATGCAGTGAGAGCAGCGGTTCAGCTCCTTGTAACGCCGCCAGCGCCGCCAAATCCGCCTTCAGTTCCGGTGTTTGAGGTGAATGTTGACGCTGCGCGAGAATGCGCTCAGCCAGCGCCTTTTCCTGTTGATATTGTTCAGTAAGTTGAGCCGCCTGATCCGCCACCACGGCCCACCGGGACGCGATGGCGTCCAGACGGGTAACCTCTTCACCTGACAACACATTTTGATCGGCTTCAATCGCCTGCCGTTCCATCGCCAGCGAATCACGCTCGGTTTTTAACTGTGTCAGCGATGCCGGTGAAGTCTCTAAGCTCATGCGCACCCGGGCACTGGCGGTGTCCAGCAGATCCACCGCTTTATCCGGGAGCTGACGCCCAGCCAGGTAACGACGGGAAAGTGTCACTGCCGCCTGTACCGCACTATCAAGAATATGGACGCCGTGGTGGCGGGCATAACGCGCTTTCAGCCCGCGCAACATCAGGCAAGCGGTTTCATCATCCGGCTCATCAACGTTAATCCGCTGGAAACGGCGCTCCAGCGCGGCATCCTGTTCAAAATAGCGTTTGTACTCCGACCAGGTGGTCGCCGCGATAGTCCGCAATTCCCCCCGCGCCAACGCGGGTTTCAGTAAGTTAGCGGCGTCTGCGCCGCCCGCCTGATTACCGGCGCCAATCAAGGTGTGGGCTTCATCAATAAACAGTAAGATGGGGGTGGACGATTGCCGGACAGCTTCAATCACGTTTTTCAGCCGCTGCTCAAATTCGCCTTTCACCCCTGCGCCCGCCTGCAACAGGCCCAGATCCAGCGCCCGCACACTGACCGTTTTCAGGCTGGTCGGGACATCGCCCTCAGCAATCCGCAGCGCCAGTCCTTCCACTAATGCGGTTTTCCCCACGCCCGGCTCTCCCACCAGGATTGGGTTGTTTTTACGCCGGCGCGATAAAATGTCGATCATCTGGCGAATTTCATTATCACGGCCAAAGACCGGATCAATGCCGCCTTCAGCGGCGCAGGCAGTGATATCCCGCGTGAATTTATCCAACACGTTTTGCAAAGCCGGGGATAATGCGTGAGGATTGAGCGCGGAGTTATCTGCGCCGGTCTCCGCCAGGTCAACAGCCGATCCTGCCTCAGTCAAACGCGCCGTAACCTGTTTTTCCGGGCACTCGTCTGAGTGGCGATCCAACAGCGGGCGCAAGCGTTGCAGTTGCGTCACACTCAAACAGGGTAACGGCCACGCATCACTCGCCCACTCCCCGGCGAGCTGACCGCTCAGACCCTGTAAAAGGTGCACGGAACGAATCGATTCATTGCCCGCTTCCTGCGTCGCCACCGCCCCGGCTATCTGTAATAGCTCACACAGAGGGGCCGATAATCGGGGACGTCGATGAATACGGCGGGGCAGGCCATTAATTCGCGTCAACAGCAACTGCCACAACGCATTCATATCCCACGCATAATGTCGGGCAATCACCGTGATATCACCTTCACCGCCTTCAAGCAGTTTGAGTAACCAGTGTTCTACGGTGATCTCCGCATGAGCCCGTGTCTGGCATAAAGTGGCCGCGGCCGCCAGTGCTTGAGCACAATAGGGATTTAACCGGCGCAGTAAAATAGCTGACGGATTTTCCATGACAGTTTTCTCCATCCTGTTCCTCGGTTGCTTCGGGTACGCTACCGCCCATAGCCGTATACCGAGGCCCATCAGGTCAGGATGCTTCATTATTTCGGGTGTTTTGGTCCCCGGCGGGGCCCACGGCCCCACCGGCTTCTAAACGATAAAAAATAAAAAAACGCGGACGTTACGCCGTCGAACGTTCACTCCAGGCATCGGAGTGAATGACGTTGCCGTCTTTGTAAGTCCAGGTGATTTTTTCGTAGCGGAACTCAACATGTTCCAGATGGTTGTGCTTCTCTTTGGCCGGATCTTTGATGTCATGCATCAGCGGCGCCACTTTCACCACCTTCACGTTTTCCAGCTGGGTGTTGAAGTACTCTTTTTCCTGCCCTGCGTCGTCAATTTTGTACCACTTGATCTCGGCAGATTTCAGGGTTTGACCCGAAGTGACCGCTTTATACAAATACGGGGTCGCGGCATCAACCTCTTTGGTGAACACCAGTGGGGCATGCACGCGGGTCCCGGTCAGCTTGCCGGTATTGTTGTCGGTCGGGATATGCAATGCATGTTCCAACGCCACAATTTCGATACTGCCTTCCCGGTCCTGAACATCCACAGACCCTTTGATGTCGGCACCGCCGTCATCTTTCAACCACAAATAAGCGGGGATCGCCATAAGTTTACTCCTGTTGTTGTGTCAATGATGTCGCCAGTCTCGGCGACGTTGTTGCTGAAACGCCCGGCACCGTTGGCGGTCGCGGACAGGCGACCGCGTTCGGTATCAGACGGATTTCAACTCTGCGGTTAGCGGCACGCCCTGCCGCGGTGGTATTTGTCGCGATCGGTCGCGTCGCCCCGTCGCCTTGTACGACGAAGCAGGCAGGCGACAACGCGCCGGTCTGTAATAGCCAGTCACGGACGGCTTCGGCCCGTGCCAGTGACAGCGCCTGGTTTTTCGCGGCATTGCCAGTGGCATCGGTATGGCCGGTGATGAAAATCATCCGGCCCGGTTTGGCGCGGATATTGATCAACGCATTGATTAATTCTGGGGTCGAACCCGGTTTCAGGGTCGCCTGTCCCACATCAAACAGGGCCAGGCTATTCAGGCTGATTGTCTGGGGTACCCGGGGCGCCACCGGCGTTTTCTCCCGATGCTCAGGGTGATAACGGGCAATCGCCGCCTGTAACGGCAGACGTAATCGCGCCCCCTGATACAGCCCCAATCCCAGACGCCACGGCACCCCGTTACGGTCATACTCTTCAAGACGACCGGCATCGTCCCGCAATACTGCCACCGCCTGCGCTCTGCCGCGCGCATCCGTCATGGCGACAGCGTGATAGTGCTGCCAGTCATCGTCCACCTGACGCAACTCTTGCCGGTTATACCAGGCCGAACAGCCCAGCGCGGTCATTCCCGCCAGCAGAAACAGCCCTAACGCCCGCCTCAGAGCCCGCAGCCCAGCGGGCTGCCATGATCTCACGGGTAACAGAGGCCATACCGGGTCCGGGAAGGGTAATACCGGCCTCCTGGTATCCGGTGAGCTGACCGGGTCACCGGCGCTGTTGAGCGCCGTTTGGGTTTGCAACCACTGTTGCCAGAGATGACCGGTTAACCGCTGCGGTAATGCCGGCACAAAGGTCAGCGCCATCGCCTGAGGCGGACACGGCGGCAGGGCGTATTCGGGGGTCAGGCAAGCGGGTAATACGCCTGCCTGCATCCAGCCGGCCCAGCTGGTCAGCTCAACCCCACACTGAAAACGGGCGGCCTGTTCCGCCACGCTGCCCTCGCCCAACCAGTCCGCCAGCGGTTGCGCCGAGACGCCCTGGCGCCAGACCGTGACGGTGTTTTGACCCGCCTGCCACGCAAACCACGGTGAATCAGGACGTTGGGGCACCCCGGCTAAGTAACCGATCAGCACGAAAGGTAACGGAATACCCTGGCGGCGACGGACCTGAGAAAGCTGCCAGCGCAGTTCCCGTACCCAACCCGCCAGGGCCCTCTCATCCCGGGACTGTTGCGGGGTGATGACGGCCATCACGCTCAATTGGCCGCCCCAGGCAGGCCGGGCAGCCAGCAGGCTTGCCACGCTATCAGACAACGCGATCCCTGACGGTAAACATAACCAGCCGCCCTGCGGCGTCTGACGCCACGGTGCATCACCAAACAGGCTGTCCTGGACGTGACTGCACACCAGCACCACCGGGCGACGATCGCGGTCCGGGGGCAGCATTGCCGACAGGCGGTCAGGGTGTTGCCGTCGCCGGGATCGCGCGGGATAAAACAGGCCGACCAGCGTGAAGAGCAGGATAATAGCGCCACTCACCCATCGGCCTCCCGGCGATAAGGGGAGCCAGACCAGACAGAGCAGCAGCCCTAACCCGGCAGCCCATCCCCATAGCGCCCGTCGCCACATCACACTCATTGCGCCCACCCCGGCAGCAGCGTGATCAGATACTGCCTCAACCCCCACCAGACACCGGTCAGCACGATTATCGTCGTGATCAGCGGACCGCCAATGGCACGTAGCCCGGCAAAAGACGGTAAGATTCTGACCCGCGCAGGCGAGGGCTGAAAACTGTCGAACGGTAAGATGTGCTGACTTAAGCGGGTGATCAGTTGTTCACGTATCAATGACGTGTCCTCCCGGTCATCCCCCTGGAACCCCAGCAGCAACACCCGGTGAAAACAGGTCAGGACCGCCTGATCGGGCACCGGTTCATCCAGAACCGTACGTATCCGCTCATATAACCGGTTGCCCGCTTCAGCGGTGCCAAAGAAATGGGCCTGCAACGAGGTGGCGCGCCAGGCTGCATAGCCCTCGTCCGGTGCCCGTGTCAGTACGGTTTCATCCAACAGCGCACACAACGCATAACGGATGTGTCCCCGTGCGGCGTCACTGACGCCGGCAGCAGACAGCGCCCCCTGCGCCTGTTCTATCTCGTCGATACAGTGTTGCCATACCGTGCTCCCCTGATCCACTGGCACGCCCTGGCGCAGTTTGGTGACCAGTAAGTAGCTGTTTTGCAACAGGGCATCAATATCCGGTGACAATTTTTTAGTGAATAAGTGTGATGGATTCATGTTCTCAAGACCGCAAACAGTTCAAGCTGAATATCGCCCAGGACATCGGACACATAGAAAGCACAGGTTCCCGCCGCCAGCATGGCTTTCGCCGCCGGATGGGACAGGTCAAGGGCAAAATACTGGTTCTCCAGCCGCAATGGGACCGCCGCCGGGACATGATTCATCGGCACCAGCGGGATCCCGGTCAGCGCCCGGTTAATCATCTGGTTAACCTCATCCGGTGCCCCGGCTTTACACAACAGCGGAAACCGGGTCTGCAACTGGTGTGCGGGAACGGCGGAACGGACAGAAAGATAAAAATCCGCCGCGTCACGCAGGCGGGTATCGTGGAGCGTCCCGGTCCATTGCTGTGCCGATTTTGTCAGCTCAATGGCGACCATCCGCGACGGCAGGCTGATTTCCAGTAACTGACTCAGCAGGTCAAACAGCGGCGGCAACACCGCCGTCAGGTTATCGTGCTGATAACGCGGGATCCCCCCGGCGTCATGATCGAGCGAAAATGTCAGCAGACTGCCCGCCAGCTTGACCGCTTCACGGTAAAACAACGCCGGGTGCCCCTCCCCGTGCGCCCGAAAATCACGCAGTACCGGTTCATAGCTGTTCAGCGCATTGAGCAGCCAAAACAATGAGACGTCCGCCACAGCAAAATCCGCCATCCGCTCGTTACTCTCACGGCGCATGCCCATCAACCGGGCCTGTTTAGCCCGCAACTGCGTCAGCAATCGATCGAGCCGGTCCATCAGCCCGGCATTCGCCCTCAGCCGCAGTAACGGCGGCACAAACTGTTGGTCAAAGGCCCAGTTGCCCTGGGCGTCACGTAACAAACGGGCAACGGGACAGGTGAGATACTGGCCGTTTTCCATCCCGTCAACGCGCAGCGACACGGCATAACGGGCCACCGCCATCGATTCATGGCGGTCACTGAATTCATCCTGTACCGGCACCCACTCCTGCCGGTAACGCACCGGACGATCAGCCTGTTCATCGGGTTTAAGGCAATTCCCCCCGTTCGCGTAAGTGTGCGGCAACGCCAGTAAGACGGTGGCCTGTTGCGTCTCTGGCGACAACACTGTCGCCAGCTCCAGCACCGGGGGTAAGCGATCCGCCTGATCGGTGTCAATCAGCGATCCATCAGCAAAACGCACACACAGGTGATGGGCTTTTAGGTGCCCCAGCGCCAGGGTGTCTGTATCAAACACGGCGGTCAGCACCCCCCAGGGAGGCAGCCCCCCCAGTCGGGCAACACATTCACGGGCATACGCCTCCCAGCGGGCCTGTTGCTGAAACTGTTGGGGCGACAGGATAGTGCCCGTCACCCATAACGGACGCTCAATTTTCATGGTGTCACCCCCTGGCTTTCGGCATCTGAGAAACCAGAGACAGATTGACGTCCAGTCCTTCCACCTGAAAATGGGGCACGGCGTACAACCGGACCCGGAAGAAACCGGGGTTGTCGTCAATATCTTCAACCATGACGCGCGCTTCGCGCAGCGGGTGAGATGCCTGCACAGCGTCTGACGGATCGGTCATCTCCGTGACCAGCGTGTTGATCCAGTTGTTCAATTCAATTTCGAGCAGACGCCTGTCCTTGGTGGTGCCGATGTTCTCCCGCTGGATTAACTTCAAATAGTGAGAAATCCGTGACAGCAGAAAGATATAGGGCAGACGCGCATTGATACGGCTGTTGGCGGTGGCTTCATTGGTGTCGTACAACGCCGGTTTTTGCGCCGAGTTGGCCGAAAAGAAGCAGGCGTAATCGCGGTTTTTGTAGTACGAGAGCGGCATAAACCCCAGATTGGCGAATTCAAACTCGCGGGTTTCCGGGATCATCACTTCTGACGGAATTTTGACCTGATTGCCGGTCCCCAGATCGTAGAGATGGATCGGTAAATCCGTGACCGCGCCCCCCGCTTTCGGCCCGCGGATCTGCACACACCAGCCATTGCTGATAAAGCTCCTGACCAGGTTGGCGGCAAACGCAAACGCGGCGTTGGTCCACAAATATTTATTGTGATCCGGCCCGGTGACCTCTTCGACATAGTTAAAGGCGCGTACCGGCACGGTATCCGGGCCATAGGGCAAACGCCCGAGTACACGGGGCATCGTCAGGCCAATATAACGGGCATCGTCGCTGTCGCGGAACGCCTGCCACTTGATGTATTCCGCACGGTCAAAGTAGCTGGCGATGTCTTTAATCGCTGCCACTTCTTCCATGGTTTTTTTACCAAAAAAGGCGGGCCCGACCGCGCTAATGAAGGGCATGTGCGCCGCAGCTGATACTTTGGCGATATGACGCAACAGGGCAATATCCTGTGCGCCAGCATCAAATTCGTAATTGGCAATCACCGAGCCGATCGGCTCACCGCCCGGCGTATCGTATTCCTGAATGTAAGTGTGGAGATAGAAGCCGCTTTGCACAATTTCCGGCGCATCGTCAAAATCCTGCCGTAAGTCGTCTTTGGTCACATCCAATAGGTCAATGCTGACGTTTTGACGAAAATCCGTCCGGTCAACCAAAAATTTCAGACCCCGCCAGGCGGATTCAACTTGCTGGAAAGCCGGATGATGCATCACCACATCCAACTGACGGCTGATTTGCTGGTCCAGCTCGCTGAGATGGTTATCCAGCAAGGCCTTATCCAGCCGCTCGACTTTTCGTGCTGAGGCTTTCAACAGCGTGAGAAAAACGCTGACCGCCGCGGTCACCCGTTCATCCGCCGTGACATCCGCCAGCGCATCACTGCACTGAAAGCGGTCGATATCACTCAGTCGTTCGACCGGCTGTAAATGGATTTTTTCACACAAGGATTGATAAACACTGCCTTCGGCGTAGGGTGTGCCTGCCGCAGCAGAAGCGGTTTGTTCTTGTACCGTCATCACTTCTCTCCTGACTACAATACGGTCATCATCAAATGGCTGTCGGCACCAGCGCCGCCAGTTCAGCCCGCAATTGATCGTTCAACGTGTCATCCTGGAGAATGTGCTCCAGCTCCCGGCGAAAGGTGGCGTTGTCAAGCAGGTTGGATCTCAGATCGCGCAATAAATTACGCATAGAAAGTAACGCCCGCAGTGAGGGAATTTGGCGGGCCACGTGTTCAGGATCGAAATCCTTTATTTGCTGGAACGTGAGGGCGATATTTTCTTCGCCGCCATGTTCAGCCAGGGTATTTTGCACCGTCAGGTTAAGCGCAGGGCTGAATTCCGCCATCACGCTGTCAAAATTGTTTTTGTTAATAGAGATTTTTTCTCTTTCCGAGAGGGGACGATTATCCCGGCCATAACTGTAATCGCCCATCACCAATAATTTCAGCGGCAGTTCAACCTTTTTCCGCGCACCACCGGTATGCAAATCCAATTTAATATTCACCCGGGCTTTGGGGATTTCATTTTGAAAACTCTGGGCCATCACCGGCTCCTCAGCAATAAAAAAAGAACGCCAGGCATGAGGATCATGCCCAATAAATTTCAGGAACAAAAAACGGATTCAGATATTTCAGAGCAGGCCGTTAACCGGGCAGTAAATAAGAGAACACCGACAAGATCCGCCGCCATAAATAAACGTTTTTACCGGGCAGATCATTTCCTAACCAGGCCGATTTTGTAAACTGATTTATCTAAAAGCAAGATATTTTTTATCGAATAGCACTTTTTGTTCAAGACTATTGAGCGATAAAACCTGACATACGAGGGTAAAAACAGATAATATATAAATCAAACCTAAACGATTTCCAGATTTTTTCACAATAAAGTGGTGTTTGTTTTTATAAAATGATAGCGACTTGTTTATTTTGTTATCATTAAGACCATTCAGCACAATCAAACTCAGTGATATTTTTTAACTTTATATTATTTTTCAATTCACTAAATCATCAATAAACCGTGCCTGATTGGAGGGGTAAAAAAGAGAATGGTTATCAGTCAGATTATGCGAATGAGAATACATTCAATTAAGCCGCGTCATATTCATGATATTGCCGGGTAACCCGCGGGTTAATTATAGACTTTGCAGGATAATGCGGATGGAAATGAGGAAGTCCTATCCTATGCGATAATCAGGGATATTTTTTTGGCTCTTTTTGATGGCATGAAAGTTATTGAAGAGGTTGTTTCTGAAATAGGGAGCCGAAGTACGGGAAAATGCGATTATTGATAATGGAGACGATGATTTGTTTTCGGATTTCCGTTTTATATTTATGTCCCGGAGACGCCGGTCCATTTAAGTCAACGATAGATGTTATAAAACACCGCTGAACGCCGATACCAGATACTTGGCTGGACAGCACATTACCTGATTGGGCTCATTTTTACGTGGTTGTTTATTGTCAAAGCTGGATAGACTCACCGACCCTTTTGGGCGCGATTTCAACCGTTGCCCTCTTCTTTATTATGCAACCCTGTTTCGGTTTCGGATTTGCGGCTTCGAAGACGCCTAAACCTCATGTCACAGGACTACGTAGCCTTGTCGCACATGTCTCTTTTGGTATCGGTTTGTATCTGTCAGCCTTTACTTTTAACTAAGGTACAGCCCGACTAATTACCCTATTTGTCCAAAATGTGCTACCGGCAGCCAATTTATAGCACAGCATGTGTAAATGAAAATCGGCAAAAATATTTATTGTTGGGTAGCAATTGAACAGACTTAACTGACTAATATTCCCTCATACTCCCAAAAAGCTGTGCTAAAAAACTGTAATTGCTTAATGCGTTTTTCTGTCTGCACAGTGGCAGGCGCTGCCATGAGGGCACTTATTTCTCGTGAAATCGCTTCCTGAGTCAAAAGATGATAATGAGAACGCGCGGCCTCAATCACTGTTCTGTCACCAGCCAGACACGAAATCCCGGATTGGCTGCGGCGCAAAACAGATAAGGTCAGTACCTCCCCGTCATGGAGTTACACCTGATTAAGCCATTCAAATACACCAACAACCCCTAGTAAATCACATTCTCACCTATGACTACTTATAACCCAATTTCGGGTATTTCTCATCATAATCAGAAATATATCGTTTCACAAAAGGAAGAAATGCTATCAACTCATCGTCAACCGGTAACTCAACCTCAGCCAGAAGAACTTCAAGACTCAATGCCAACATACCATTCTGCCGAATTACGTTTATAATCCGCATAACAACATCCGAATCTTTATTTCCTCCTTCAAAGATTCGCCTATTAACAGCTGTGGTTTGAAGATATGCTGGCCCACAAATTTTCTCTGTACTAGTACAGAAGGGTTTTGTGCAACCGAAACAATTTCAATCTACCTTGTAGTAATGTATAATTACAGTAATTATCGTAATTACTGTAAATAAAAAGGAACGTTATTATGGCTAGAAAATTGGTTGAGTACGACGATGTGGCCGCAGCGGCACAAAGACTCAAAGACGCGGGTAAACGTCCAACTGTCATCGCAGTCAGAGATCTCATTGGCAAGGGAAGCTACACCACCATATCAACATATCTAAAACAATGGTCAGAGGAACATTCTCTCGATGATGAACCGGTAGAAGTCGTTCTGCCTGAATCGGTTATGAGTGATGCTCAGCTCTTTATCCAGAAAATCTACACGGTAGCCAAAGCCAGCGCTGATGAGCAGCTTGAGCGCGAGCGAGAGCTCCTGCGTCAGAAAGAGCTTGAGTTCCAGGAAGACATGCAGCAAGCCGTGGATATGGCTAATGATGCCACCGAAAGAGCTGAGCTTTTTGAAGAGCAGCTTGAGACTCTCACCAACAAAAAAGCTGAGAGCGATGCAGCCCTAACTAAAACCGAGAACTCGTTATCTCTCAAATCTGCGGAGTTAGAACGCTCTCTAACTGACATCGAGAAGCTAGAAAAGCGGATCATGGATTTGGAAGGAAAGCTGGAGGCGAAAGCCGCCGATCTTACCCGAGCCCAGGACCACTTGGAGCAAGCTGAAAGCGAAAATCGCTCTTTGAGCCAAAAATTGGCAACTACAGAGGGTGAGTTAGCGGTCCAAAAGGGCAAAAGTATAGAGCAGACAGAAAAGCTCCGGGCCGCTCACGAGCAGAATAAAGTGTTAAAAGAGCAGCTCGAAAATACACAGGCCAAATTGGCCCAATCACAGGACTTCCTTGCCACAGCCAAAGCTCATGGCGAATCCTTAGAACGAGAGTGCCAGCGCCTATCTGGTGATATCCAAAAGCTGGAAGCCAAACTCTCCAGCGCCAAAGCGGAAGCTCGCTCTCTTGTTCAAGATAAAGGCGTGATGGCTGGTCAGTTACAGGAAAAAGACCAGCAGGCCAAGAAACTTGAACAGAAACTCAATGAGGCACTGACCAAAATTTCAGGGTTAGAGCTAGAACTCGTTAAAGCTGGCAAGGGAGGGAAAAAGAAAGAGGAAAACTGATGGCGCGAAAGGCTAAATATTCAGAAGAGTGGCGAAGCAGAGCGGCGGCTCTTCAAGCCAAGATCGAGGAGGCTATGGCATTAGCCTCCGCGTCTATTGGCGACTATGGCTGGTTACACCTTGTGAAGTATCCCTCCCCCGAGAAGAAAAGCGGGTCAGTACGTTCCTCTCGACACAAAGGAAGCGCATCACACTTCAGATGTGTTTGGCGTAGGAGGTCTCATGAAGCAACTACCTCCTGATACACCCGAACAATCACTGATCACTCAGTATAAAGGGCCTCGGCTTGTCGTTAAGGCTTACGCTGGCACGGGTAAAACAACTACGTTGGTGAAATACGCCCACAACAACATTGATTCCCGCATCCTCTACTTGGCATACAACCGGGCCATCCGCGACGAGGCCAGAGAAAAGTTTCCTGCAAAACGTCCCACCAGCTTGCCTACGCCACTATCGGAAGAAGCTATCATCATAAACTCACTGGCAACCTAAGACTTACCGATATTGCCCAAGCGGTAAATACGAAGGACTGGACCTTTGCCAAAGACATTCTTGACACGCTAAACGCCTTCATGTGCAGCGCAGACATGCGGATTCTTTATGCACATTTTGCTCGCGCTGATACGGGCAAGGTGCTCACATCCAAACAGGAAAGATACCAAATTCAGGTGGTTGAGGGTGCTGAGCTGATATGGAAGCGAATGACCAACGCCCAAGATCCGTTCCCGACCGTCCACGACTGCTACCTCAAGCAGTATCAGCTCAGGATGCCAAATCTGTCTCGCCGGTACACAACTATTCTTTTTGACGAAGCCCAGGACGCAAACCCAGTCACAAGCAGTATCGTCTTGCAGCAGAACTGCAAGATAATATTGGTTGGAGACCGCCACCAGCAGATCTATAGGTTCAGAGGTGCAAACAACGCCCTTGATAGCAAAGAACTCATGAACACCGATCAACTCTATCTCACTCATAGCTTCCGCTTTGGTCCCAACGTGTCACTTGTGGCAAACGCCCTTCTTGAACTCAAAGGTGAAACCCGTCCTGTCATTGGCCGGGGGCCAGCAGATCAGGTGGTTATGTTTTTACCAGGCGATGTGGGCCCTCGAGCAATACTTCACCGAACCGTCATGGGTGTCATTGAAACGGTTCTCTCTGCTACCGAAGCCGGTTCACAAGTTTTCTGGGTGGGTGGAATCGACGCTTACCAGATTAATGAGCTCCAGGATTTGTATTGGTTCTCGATGGCTGAACCTGACTGGGTAAAAAACAAGAAGCTGCTTGATGAATATGAAGACTACTTTGAGTATCAAGAAGTAGCCAAGGCGACAAAAGACCCTGAGATGATGAGGGCAGTCAAAATCATCAACAGCTACGATGAAATACCTAAGCGGCTCACTATTCTGCGACGAAATACAGTCAAAGAAGAGTTTGGTGCCGATATTACGGTTTCGACTGCCCATCGCTGCAAAGGGCTTGAATGGGACTTTGTTCAGCTCTATGACGACTTTCCTGATGTCCTTGATCCTGAACTCGACCCTATGGCTCGTGATGATGAAATAAACCTGCTCTACGTCGCCTCCACCAGGGCAATGCGTATCCTCGCTTTGAACAGCGCTGTAGAGATGGTTATCCGCTACATTACCCAAAAGCGCTTAGTCGAGAAGCAGATAAAGATGGCTGCTGAGGCCAAAGAAGTTGAAGAGGACACGTCCAAATAGTTTGGTCAATTCTTTACATGTGAAAGTTGACAAATAAAACGCTCTAAGCGCCCTAAATGGGCGCTTACACCTGCCTAATTTCACGCCGCTCACCTCTACCATATCGATCATGGGAAAATACGTGCGTGAGACTATGAAAAAATCACCTTTGAATTTACTGCTCCTAGCTGTAGCAGCTCGCAATCGAAATCCCCCCGACTCGCAATCAGCGCAGATTTCGGTTCACATTAACTGCAAATGAAAAATGCTCCCGGCTCACATTAAGTGATAATCGGCTCGCATTTATCCTGCCCGGCTCGCAATCAACTTTTGTCGACTCACGCTAAGTGAAAATGAAATTTCCCCTGCGGTCAGGGATTGAAAGCCGGAAGCCGCAAAAATTTTGTGGCGTCAATAATTAGCCTGAAAACAATGTTGTCCGTTGAGCATCGCGTCCAGAACGATCTCCTTTTCTTCGCTTATAAATGTGTAATGTCCGTTTAACAAGATGTATTCTATGGTTGTTTCTTGTGAGTTACGCAGATACCGGAGAACAAAAATGCAGTGTAACACAAACAGGTTAAAGTCAGGTCGTGAACTAAACCAGAGATTGCTATCCAGGGCCGAGTCGACCCTGGATAGCAATCACGTTGTCACGCTGACTGTTCATTAAAATACTGTTCGGTGGCGCTGATAATAAATGGTTCTAGGATAATAAAGTCCTTTTTCAAATCCAAAGCGTGACTATTTCCGTAGACAGCAGAATGCTTATTACAATTCCCTTTACTTTTAATATCGTCCAGTACCTGACGCAGATCTGCTTTTTTGCTTTTGTCTTTCGCGAAGCTGGCTACCTTTGGATTCAGAAAGGAAGAAAAGTCTGTCCCATCAGTTTTACCTATTGCGGAAGACCAGCTTTCAATCAGGGACCATGCTGCCACGTAGCACATCACGGCGTGTTTTCTGAGAGACACGGTACAAAGTGAGGTATAGAGCTGTGGCAGCTTATCGCCTGGTAAGCGTGAAAAAGCACGATGTAGTGCTTCCGACATCTCTATTCTGTTATCTGGCTGAGGTTCAAATGGGCCGTTGCCGCCGGTTCCTCCGCCTGACGATGCCGGACCGAAACTTGTAGGTACTCCGGAATTGTTACCTCCATCTGTATTATCTGTACCACCACCTGATGTAGAGGCTGTTGCTCTTCCATTCGGTTCTTTAACAGGATCAGCCGTAGGTTTCTGCTTATCAGTATCCTCATCGTTCCCGGTTTCCGGAAGTTCCTCAAATTCAGTTATATCGGCCCGGACTGGCGATATGGTTTTCAGCATTCTTTCAACGAGGTCTTGATTCTCTGGTTTGTCTGCTTCTTTTTTTCTATATCCTGTGGCCTGTTTAATAATATTAAAATAATAACTGTCGGAAAGTTGAGTGTTTATTTTTTCAAACAAATTTTTGAGATTATCGTTGAACTGTGTTTTCATGAAGTCAACGGGGAAGTCATCCAGCTCAAGCTCACCATAAATCCTTTGTGCTGCGTATTTGTTTTTTGTTCCCAGTAATTCATTTGGAATATTAGGGTAAACGGATGTGCCCTCGATAACACGGTTGTTTCTGAGAAGGCGAATACCTGGCTGCCCATAACCACCGGTTTCTCTCAGCAGAATAAACCCACGTACAGTTTTATTTTCTTCATAGAGAAAATTGAGGTTAATTATCCATTTTACAGGCGTCTTCCCAGTGATGACCCCCTTAGGGTTTACTTCTGGATAAATATGTGGCGCTGGAACAGTTAGAAGAAGCTTTTTACTGTTTGGTTTTAACAGTAGATTGTTGAAATAAATTTTTAGATCGAGGAAATCGCTGAATCTGACAAAAGTCTCAAGAAGAAAAGGAATGACGGTTTCTTCGTAGTAACTTTTGCTTTCGTTACGGGTTACGTTTCTCATCGTTATCGTTGTGTAATGTGCTTCTGCCTCCTCATCTTCTATCCCGACAGCTTCAGTTTCACTATGGCTTTCGAGAAGTTTCGGGAGATTAAAGTTGAAATTCAAGCTGTAGAGTTCACCCGGTACGGATGTTCTGATACTCCAGTCTTCCGAGAACCACAGAGCTGCACTCTTCATCCCTATCCCGTACACACTGAGGCTTTCTGCCGGGTGATTAGACTCAAAGCCCGGCTTGAGTGCGCGCTGGATGGCCTCAATACCGATGCCACGAGCGGTATCCGTCATGGTGATGGTATCTTCGCTGATGTCAATTTTTATCGAAAGACGCTCATCCAGTCCACCTCCGTCAGGTAGTTGACGCCCCTCAACATATGACTGAATGGCGTTATCTATCAGTTCTGCCAGTGCTGTTTCAATTCCGTAATTGAGATGCTGCAATACCTTGTAAATCTGCATCTCTGGTGAGATATCAATCTGTAATTGCTTATCTTTCTTTTTATCAATACCCATAACACCATCCTTAATGTTTAATCAGGTTGCTCACTACCATGGAAACTATTTTTGCATTAACTGCATTACCGAATGCCTTGAACGCTGCGGAATTATTCTCTGGTAATGAAGATAAATGATGAAGATTCTGTAATTTTGCTGCTTCACGCACTGAGATATAGCGCCCGAGCCAAGGAATAACCGGTACCTGAGTGGATGTCATCGAAATGAGTGACGGAGCAACATCTTTTCTGAAAACCCGGATGCCTGATGCCCGAAATTGTACAAGGTGATCGTTGATGGTCAGGTTCTGGCGATCACCTCTCCATTCCATAATTTGCCAGCTATTGTTATGTCGGGGCAGCCGGGTAATCCACTTATCAGCTACTGTTTTGTTTTGAATATATAGCTTACGTGAAAAATCGACTGAACTGTTAATCCAGTCTGGAACCTGCCGATTTTTTCTGACGTAAGAGGGGAGTCTGTCCAGGACTTCTTTCCAAGTTGTACAACCTGTTAGTGACTGTCCGTATGCACCTTTATATTGTATCATTTCTTTAAGCGTCAGGCGGGAGAAGTTTTTTGGATAATCGGCACCAAACTCAGGTGCTGCAATGGATATTGAATGGAGTTCGGTAATACACAATTGAGACAATAATTGTTGCCAGTGTTTTAATAACTCGGCTTTGGCAGGTTCAAGTAATCTGAAATCACCTTTATGATCAAGTATGTTTTCAAGTCTGGTGCACTGAGATGTCTGTTCTGGCCAAGTCAGCGTATATGAATCTGTCTTATCCCGGCAGGCTACAATAAATACACGTTGTCGGTTTTGTGGAACGCCAATATCTACTGGCGAAAGTATGCGGTAGTGTAATGAATAACCGATGTCATTGAATCTGGTATTCATATAACGCCAGAAGTTTCCGTTGTCGATGGTGATAATATTGGGGACATTCTCAAGTAGAACATAGCGAGGTTTATGATGTTCTGCTATACGAACTACTTCATCTATCAGCTGGCCTGATTCTGGACAGGTTTGCCCTTTTTTCTTACCAGCGAGAGAAAACGGCTGGCATGGAAAGCCTGCGCATAAGATATCATGAGAAGGTACGGATTTTTCATCAACCTTTTTTATATCTCCTTCAGGAAAAACACCGAAATTATTTTCGTATATTTTTCTCAGCGTATCATCAATTTCGCAGGCAAATACACATTCCCCTCCATTTTCAGCCATCCCGGCATGAAAGCCACCGATACCAGCAAACAGATCGACGAAACGAAATGCAGAGGTATTTTGCTTTATTACATTACTGTGTATCTCCATAGATCCCTCTTAAACTCTGAGTAATTCGGTGATGTCATCCAGTAATTTAGATACTTTTTTCAGAAGTATCTGGTCATCCCGGATCAGGCTGTCAATAGTGTGTATTTTTTTGCGCAACTCATCCGACTGGGTTACATGTTCCACCAGTTGGGGCTGATCTATGTCCAGGAAGTCGCACAATTTTGCTACTCTTGGTGTGAATGATTTGAATCTCCCTGTCCTGACTCTTTGCACAAAATCTTTAGTCATAGATTGACACTCACCAATATCAATCTGATATCGATATTCTATATTAAATCTTTTAGAACATAATCTTACAGTTATTTTTTGTTCTGTCATGATTCTGTTTACTTCACCAGAAATGAAGTTTCTGTATTGCGTTATCTGGTTCATTTTCACCTCCGGATTTATTCTTTTTGTAGCATTTAAGTGCTACAAAAGCAAACAAAAAAGCACGAATTTTGTACAAAACTTCTAGGTTGAAATTTGACTCATTGATGATCTAATATTTGTTCGTCGTATCGCTGTCACAGGGGTTACGCATGAAAATATTTAGTGGATAATGCCTTCATTTTTAAAGGGACGCTGATGAAAAAATTAGTGGATGTCTTTTCTGATTTTCCAGAGCCACGTTGTCAGAGAAAGGTCAAACACCGTTTTATTGATATCTTAGTGATCGCGGTGTGCGCTGTCATTGCCGGCGCTAACGCCTGGACCGATATTGAACAGTACGGCCAGCTAAAAAAGGATTGGCTGGGTTCATTTCTTCCGCTCAAAGGCGGTATTCCGTCACATGATACTTTCCGGCGCTGTTTCAGTTTATTAAATCCCGGCCTCTTTGAACGTCATTTTTATCAGTGGGTTTCTCGTGACTTCTTTTCAGAAAAGCGGGCGATCATTGCGATTGATGGTAAAAGTTTACGCCATTCTTTTGATAAGAAAATTGAACAAAGCTCATTACATGTGGTGAGTGCATTCTCGGTTGAGAAAGGGCTCAGCTTATGTCAGTGTGCAGTAGACGGAAAATCAAACGAAATTAAGGCCATCCCCGCATTATTATCGATGCTTTCATTGAAAGGACACCTCGTGACGATTGATGCGATGGGCTGCCAACGCACGATTGCTCAACAATTACGCGAGAGTGAAGCCGATTATATTTTGTCCCTTAAAGGCAATCAGGGGAAAACCTTTTCGGAAGCCGTTGACTATTTTCAGCAACAACAGATAACCCAAAAACCTTACCTTAAACCTGACCAGGATGAATTCGATGATAGCCACGGACGTACTGTCAGACGACGCGGATGGGTTCTGCCGCTGACATCAGAAACAAAACACTTAGGTTCCTGGCCAGATATTCAGGCCCTCCTGGTAACGGAAACGATACGACAAGAACACTATTCTGACACAGTCACTTCTGATTTTCGTTATTATTTAAGCAGTTGCCAGGATACTCCTACCTTTCAGTTAGGTGCCATACGAAAGCATTGGGCTATCGAAAATAGTTTACACTGGGTACTGGATGTCACTTTTAGAGAAGATGATTCACGGATGAGAGAGCGGATCGCCACAAGAATATTTACCCAATTACGTAAAATGGCGCTCAATATCGTTAAACGAGATACCAACAGTAAACTGAGTTTGAGTGCTCGAAGGAAATCAGCAGGGTGGGATAATGGCTACATGGAAGCGCTGTTATTTAATCAATTTTAGCCTACCCAAATTTCATGCGTAACCCCTGGTTAAGTGGTCAATTTAAATAGCCAAAAATTGGGTAACTTACATCGTGAATTGCTATTTTCAGCTTGCCTATCTACGATAACCAAATAACCTTTAACTCATTTTGGACGGATATTCATAATAGGTAATGTAAAAGTTATAATTATTTGATTTTATGAATATTAGCCATTCTATTTAACCACTTATCAGTCCTTATGGTTCCGTTGCTCCTCAAACCCCGTAAGCTACTGCTGAGGAAACAGCAGGTCAGCGCTGGTATTACGTTCTCTCTATCAGTATCAAGGGCTCTGTTGGCTCCAAGCTGGTGCAGGATTTCCAAAACCAGAGTTGTTTCTGGTTTTCCCTAGACGACTAATTTTCTACTATGCTTAGTCAGTCACCCCTAATTTTTCTTTCCGTGACAACCATTAACTTAAAAAAAACAAACAAATAGATATCAGCTTGCAACTATTCTTGCTGGTACCCATTTTACTTGGAGCCAATAAATATGTTCTCTCGTCGTGATATCTTGAAGGCATCCGCAATTGGCGCGGCTGCCGCTAGCATGGGCGGTATGATTAAAGCGGCTGTTGCTGACGAACAACACAATACAGTCACTGCTGGCAAGAATAAACAACCAATAAATGCCAAAAGTTTATATAAATACAAATTCACCGATAGCAAAAAAAGGATATTGGAAAATGGATGGGCACGGGAAGCTACGGTGGAACAATTCCCGATATCTGAAGGGATTGCGGGTGTTGATATGATGCTTAAACCGGGTGGCATGCGTGAACTCCATTGGCATGCTGTTGCCGCTGAATGGGCATATATGCTTGAAGGTCATGCACGTATTACCATCATTGATCCCGAGGGCAAAAGTGAAGTAGCCGATTTTGGTCCCGGTGATGTATGGTATTTTCCCAAAGGTCATGGTCATTCCATTCAGGCACTTGAAGATGGCGCGCATTTTATTCTGGCTTTTGATAACGGACACTTCTCAGAATTTGGCACTTTCAGCATCACTGATTGGATAACGCACATGCCGAAAGAGGTGCTTGAGAAAAGTGTCAACATGCCTGCATCTGTTTTTTCTAAAATCAAACAGGGTGAAGCTTACATCGTCGGTGGAGCTATCCCGCCAAAACTTCCCCTACCTGCTGACGATGGTGGTTTGAACGATGCCCCACTCACCCACCGTTATGAACTCTTGAAGAACCAACCCTTCTTCGAGAACGACTCAGGGAGTGTTTATCGAGCATCATCGAAGGAATTTCCCATTTCTACAACGATCACTGGCCTCATAGAGACCATCAAACCTGGCGCTATACGTGAACTACATTGGCACCCTAATGCCAACGAGTGGCAATACTATATTTCAGGCAAAGGCCGTATGACCGTGTTTAGTTCCCACGGGCACGCACAAACCGCAAAATATGGGCCAACCGACGTTGGTTATGTGCCACTGGGATTTGGTCACTATATCGAAAATATTGGTAATGATGATCTTCAAGTACTGGTTGTGCTAGATAACGGTATCTACCAAGATATTTCACTTTCTGATTGGTTAGCTAAAACTCCGTCTTATCTGCTTGCGGATAACTTCAACAATAATCCCTCCGATTGGGTGGATCGTCCTAACGGTAAGTTAGTTATATCACGCCGTAGGACTTGATATATTACACCATGGTGTATTGAAGAAACTTATATAACCTTGTATATCAGAAATAGCCTCGTTGACACGGGGCTTTATTTAACAGCTTTAAAAATGATTAAAGAAATAGATGTTGCACTTATTATGTGAATCTTCTTTTCTTATTTATTTTATTTGCTGTAACATCACCAGGAAGGAAGATTTTTTCAAAAACTTTTACTCTCGCCTTAACCTCCGAGCATAACGTTGCGCTAATACCGCGCACACCATCAATTGAATCTGATGAAAAATCATCAATGGCAACAACATTACGCCAACCGTCGCCGCCGGGAACAAAATATTCGCCATCGGCACACCATTAGCCAAGCTCTTTTTCGAACCACAAAAGACAATAGTAATTTCGTCTTCTTTATTAAAACCTAACCAACGGGCAATATAAGTATTAATAACCAACACAACCGCCAATAAAACGCAGCAAACCACCCCAATGGTCAGGAGTGAATAACCATCAATCTTGTGCCAAATACCTTCTACCACCGCCTCACTGAAAGCCACATAAACCACTAACAGAATTGATGACCGGTCCGTCATATTAACCAGTTTTTTATGTTTCTCGACCCAACGTGCAATCAATGGCCGTGACAGATGCCCGATAATAAAAGGAACCATCAATTGAAACACAATGGATTTTATTGCTTCCACTGTATCAGCGCTGCCTTCACCTTGTGTATGGATCATCAACCCAACTAATATTGGCGATAAAAACACCCCCAATATACTGGATGCCGACGCACTGCAAATGGCAGCAGCAACATTACCACCCGCAACAGAGGTAAAAGCGATAGCGGATTGAACAGTGGCAGGTAATGCACAAAGGTAAAGAAATCCCCAATAAACTGTCGAGGTCATGATCTCAGGGACCAGCAGATTCAGCCCTAATCCTATAATCGGGAATAAGACAAAGGTGCTGAGAAAGACCATTAAATGAAGCCGCCAATGCCCCATGCCGGCAATAATAGCTTGTCGGGATAATTTAGCCCCATGCATGAAGAATAGCAAAGCAATAGCAGCCGTCGTTAGCCGTTGAAACCAGACTTTAATTTCCCCCTCACAAGGCAAGAATGTCGCAATAACAACTACCGTCACTAATATCATCAAAAAAGGATCTATTTTTAACTTTTGCCACCAAGTCATTAGTTATTTTCCTTGCTTTGCAAATAGTTAGCCCGGTAATCCGGACTAATCAATAAAAGTTACGATTAAACTGCCACTGTTCGTTGTTGTTTTGCAGACTCGGCACCGGCTTCAATCAATTTCATGATTTGAATGGCTTCACTTGCCGTTACCGGATTGGGTTTATCTAACGTAATAGCATCACGGATCGCAGCATAATAAGCAGAATAATTACCGGGCAACGTCGGGATATATTCAGTTACTAATTCATCTCCACGTGACAACGTCATAATCCCATCACGAATATCATATCCCCAATCGGCATGTGGCGGTCTTTCCCCGACTTTCAATCGTTCTTCCTGAGGATCAAGGCCATATTTCACATAGCTACCTTCCATACCATGCAGCGTATAAACCGCAGACTCAGCTGCCGCCAGTGTTGTTGCATGAAGAACCACTTTAATATCCGGGTAATTCAGCAAAACATGAAAATAATCCACCGCTTCGGCTTGTGGACGGATTATCCCCAAATCAGCGGTAATGGATTGCGGTTTACCAAACAGTTGAACCGCCTGATCAAGTAAATGAGGACCTAAATCATACCAAATGCCGCTTCCCTCTCCTGCCGCCTCACGCCATCTTTGACGTACAACCGGACGATAGCGATCAAAATGGGATTCAAAATATCTCAATTTTCCCAATTGATTTTCTTTAATCAGAGATTTTATTGTCAGAAAACCAGAATCCCAACGGCGGTTATGAAATACGGAAAGTAATAATCCCGCCTGTTCTGCTTGTTGCTTTAAAGACTCGGCCTGTTCAACCGTAATGGTAAAGGGTTTATCCACCACAACATGTTTACCGGCTGCCAGCGCCTTCTGTGCCAAAGGGTAATGCGTGTCATTAGGCGTAGGAATAACGATCAAATCAATTTCAGGATCATTGAAAAGATCCTCCGGGCGGGATACGACCGCAATATTTGACCAATCTGATTTCACTTTTTCAGCGTTACTACTGGAAATGGCAACCAATCTAACACCGGCAGTCCCGGCAATTAATGGAGCATGGAAGGTTTTACTGGCATAACCATAACCCACCAACCCAACCTTTAACAGGTCACTCATAACAGGCCCTCAAACTTATTATTCCATATGCTGCAATTCAGCATCAGTAAAAAATATCATCGGTGATTACCATTGTGCAAATTATCTCTGAATCAATCTATTCACTAACCAAGCAGAATCGCCTATTATTTCTTTTTCACATCGCTTGAGTGGGAATAGCTTATGTATAAAACTAATGATTACCACAGAATTAATGGCTGGGTTCTGGCCCCGGTTGCTTATCTGATCATGACCTTTCTCAGTGCCAGTGCCATGCTCGCTTTATATATTATGACTTTTTTCAGTCAAAACCTTTCGTTGAGTAGCGGGAATAATCACTTTACTTTAATGTGGTTTCTTTCTGTTGCCATTACGGCGGTAATGTGGTGTTTCACCCTATGGGTGTTGAAATTGCTTTTCCGCCGGTCAAAAAGATTCCCGCAAGTCTTTATTCTCTGGCTTATTGTGACCGTATTAATCGCCTTGAAAACGTTCACCTTCTCCCCCATTCCTGATCAAATTGCGCTACGAGCATTAGCATGGCCACTATTAGCCGCCGCTATTTTCGTTCCCTATATTAAGCGTTCTCACCGGGTCAACATGACTTTCACACAAGATCGATAACCGCAATTTTCTTTGATTGTTATCATAACAATAGTTTGTCCCACAGTAAGGTGCGGGCATTTTTATAATTTTATAAAAAATAAACAGACTCTATTTCAGGCACAGCAATGACTGACTACTTTCTTTTATTTGTCGGAACCGTATTGGTTAACAATTTCGTTCTGGTGAAATTTCTTGGCTTATGTCCTTTTATGGGCGTCTCTAAAAAGCTGGAAACCGCTATCGGGATGGGATTTGCGACCACATTCGTTTTGACATTGGCCTCAGTATGTTCATGGCTGGTAAATACCTTTATTTTACTACCATTGGACTTAATCTATCTGCGTACCCTGAGTTTCATTCTTGTCATTGCCGTTGTAGTGCAATTCACAGAGCTTGTTGTACGCAAAACCAGCCCATCGCTATACCGGTTACTGGGTATTTTCCTGCCGTTGATTACGACTAACTGTGCTGTGCTAGGTGTGGCGCTGCTGAATATCAATCAATCACACAATTTTCTGCAATCCGCTATCTATGGATTCGGGGCTGCCGCAGGGTTTTCTCTGGTGATGGTCTTGTTTGCCGCCATTCGTGAACGCCTGGCGGTTGCCGATGTCCCCGCCCCTTTCAAAGGTTCATCTATCGGTCTGATTACCGCAGGATTAATGTCCCTGGCTTTCATGGGTTTCAGTGGTTTGGTGAAGTTCTGATGATATCGTTATGGATTGCTATTGGTGTGCTAAGTGCACTCGGGTTAATTTTTGGGTTAATCCTGGGTTTTGCTGCCCGTCGTTTTAAGGTGGAAGAAGATCCTATCGTTGAAAATATTGATGATATTTTGCCTCAAAGCCAGTGTGGGCAATGTGGTTATCCCGGCTGCCGCCCTTATGCCGAAGCAGTGGCGAATAATGGTGAAATGATTAACAAATGTGCACCTGGTGGTGAGCAAGTCATGCTGAAAATTTCAGGGCTGCTTGGCGTCGATCCACAACCACTGGATGGTGATGAGAGCATAAAAAACCCTGTCCGCAAAGTCGCATTTGTTGATGAAGAGAATTGCATTGGCTGCACTAAATGTATTCAGGCATGTCCTGTAGACGCTATCGTCGGTGCAACCCGCGCTATGCATACCGTTGTTGAAGATTTATGTACTGGATGCGACCTGTGCGTTGCTCCTTGCCCAACAGACTGTATTACTATGATCCCTGTGGCAACAACGACTGCGAACTGGAAGTGGGATTTAAAAACCATTCCGGTTAAAAATATTGAGGCTGAACACCATGCTTAATTTGTTCAGTTTACTCAACAAAAACAAAATCTGGGATTTTGAAGGTGGTATCCACCCACCTGAAATGAAGCTGCAATCCAGCCAGGCACCATTGCGCATTGCGCCACTGCCGGAAGAGTTAATCATCCCATTGCAACAACATTTGGGTACAGAAGGCGAATTGCTGGTTCAAGCCGGTGATAACGTGCTTAAAGGCCAGCCTCTGACGTTTGGCACTGGCCGTACCGTACCGGTTCATGCATCAACTTCCGGCACTATCATTGCCATTGAACCGTGCATAACAGCGCACCCATCTGGGTTGAAAGAGTTGTGTGTCCGTTTGCTCCCTGATGGTGCAGATAAATGGTGTAAACGCGTTCAGGCACTTGATTATCAATCACTTGATGCAGACACGATCCTTAACCGCATCCATCAGGCAGGTATCGCTGGCTTAGGTGGCGCTGGCTTTCCTACTGCCACCAAACTGCAAAGTGGCCGGCATGGTATTAAGACGTTGATCATCAATGCCGCAGAATGCGAGCCTTATATTACTGCTGATGACCGCCTGATGCAGGAACATGCGGACGAACTCATTGAAGGCATTCGTATTCTGGAACATCTGCTTAAACCGGAGCAGATCCTGATTGGTATCGAAGATAATAAACCAGAAGCAATAAAAGCAGTTAAAACCGCTCTAAACGGCGATAAATCTATTATCATCCGGGTTATTCCGACCAAATACCCTTCCGGTGGCGCGAAACAGCTGACCAAGATTTTGACCGGTAAAGAAGTACCTTCCGGTGGACGTTCCTCTGCTATCGGTGTTCTGATGCAAAACGTCGGGACTGTGGTTGCGATCAAACGAGCCATTATTGACGGTGAACCTTTGATTCAACGTGTCGTCACCCTTACCGGCGAAGCAGTAGCTTCACCGGGTAACTTCTGGGCACGACTCGGTACTCCGGTACAATTTCTTCTCCAATTAGCCGGTTTTGAACCACAATCAGAACAAATGGTGATTATGGGTGGCCCTCTCATGGGATTCACTCTGCCTGACTTGAATGTACCGGTTGTTAAAATCAGTAACTGCATCCTAGCGCCATCACATCAGGAAATGGACTCAAATACAGTGGAAGAAGCCTGTATCCGTTGCGGGTTATGTGTAGAAGCCTGCCCTGCCAATTTATTGCCACAACAGCTCTATTGGTTCAGCCGTGGACAAGAGCATGAGAAAGCCAGAGATCACAATCTGTTCGACTGTATTGAATGTGGCGCCTGTGCTTATGTCTGCCCGAGTAATATTCCTCTGGTGCAATATTACCGTCAGGAGAAAGCTGAAATTCAGGCTTTGGATCAGGAAAACCTCCGTTCAGCTGAAGCCAAAATTCGTTTCGAAGCTAAACAGGCTCGTATGGAACGGGAGAAATTGGCCCGTGAGGAGCGACATAAAAAAGCCGCTGTCCAGATCGATAATACAGATAAAAGTGCTGTGCAAGCCGCGCTCTCCCGTGTGAAAGAAAAACAAGACGACGCTGGCAAAGTTGTTTCTATAGAACCAGGACAAGTGCCAGACAATTCAGCAGTCATCGCCGCCCGTCAAGTAAGAAAAGAGCAGCTTCGTGCTCATCAGGCAGAAAAACAGGCTACTGAAAATATCAATACGGTTACACCTGAACCAACAGGTTCAGAAGATCCTCGCAAAGCCGCATTGGCAGCCGCAATTGCCAGAGCTAAAGCGAAAAAAACTGCCCAAAGTCAGGAAGTGACACCGTCACTGAAAACAATAGAACCAGAATCTACCGCTGATGAAAAGCAAGATCCGCGTAAAGCTGCCGTTGCCGCTGCTATCGCTCGTGCCAAAGCCAAGAAAGCGCAAACACAACAAGTAACCGACATTCAGGCAGAAGTACTGCCAACAGAAGAAACTGATCCGCGCAAAGCTGCCGTTGCCGCTGCTATCGCTCGTGCCAAAGCCAAGAGAGCGCAAACACAACAAGTAACCGACATTCAGGCAGAAGTACTGCCAACAGAAGAAACTGATCCGCGCAAAGCTGCCGTTGCCGCCGCTATCGCCAGAGTCAAGGCAAAGAAAGCCAATCAGGAACAACAAAAAATTTCAACAGAATAGTGATTGTTATCAATGAAATTCAGGCCCATTCAAACTGTCAATAAAAAGCTAAAAGTCGCAAGTTCGCCTTTTACACACAATCAGCAAAGCACCAGCCGCATTATGCTGTGGGTTGTACTGGCAGCTATACCCGGTATTGCGGTACAAACTTACTTTTTTAGCTACGGTACATTGTTCCAGATCCTGCTTGCAGTTATGACTGCCCTGTTGGCGGAATCATTTGCTCTGTCTCTGCGTAAACAGGCAATGATGACTCGTCTACAGGATAATTCTGCGTTGCTGACAGGCTTACTTTTAGGTATCAGTCTGCCACCACTGGCTCCCTGGTGGCTGATTGTATTGGGAACCGCTTTTGCCGTGATCATTGCCAAACACCTGTATGGTGGTCTTGGTCAAAACCCGTTCAACCCGGCAATGGTTGGTTATGTCGTGCTGCTGATATCATTCCCAGTGCAAATGACCAGTTGGTTGCCACCTATGGATTTAATGGCAGCACAAATTACACCGCTGGACAGCCTGACAATAATCTTCACCGGACTTACTCCCGATGGAGCAACATTGCAACAGTTGCAACAAGGTTTCGACGGAATAAGTCAGGCTACACCACTGGATAGTTTTAAAACCGGTTTACTGACTCACAACATTGATGATGTTCTACGTCAGCCAATATTACAGGGATCTCTGGCAGGCATTGGCTGGCAATGGGTCAACATTGCCTATCTTATTGGCGGGCTTATTATGCTCAACAGAAAGGTTATAAGCTGGCAAATTCCTGTAGCAGTTATCGTCATGTTAGGTCTATGTTCACTCACAAGCTGGCTGATCGATCCCACCCGTTATTCCCCACCATTATTACAACTATTTTCCGGTGCAACCATGCTGGGCGCATTTTTTATTGCAACCGATCCGGTCAGTGCATCCACAACCCCCAAAGGCCGTTTAGTTTTTGGCGCAATGATTGGCTTGCTAGTCTGGGTCATCCGTGTTTATGGTGGTTATCCTGATGCGATAGCATTTGCCGTCTTATTGGCGAATATCACCGTGCCACTGATTGACCATTACACTCAACCCCGCGCTTACGGGCATAAATAAGGAGCCGTTATGTTAGGGACAATGCGACGTCACGGCATCACGCTGGCTATTTTCGCTGCAATCACCACCGGACTGACAGCTGTCGTGAATTCACTGACTAAAAGTACCATTGCAGAACAGGCCGCGTTACAGCACAAATCACTACTTGATCAGGTTGTTCCATCTACTTTGTATGACAACGATATGCAAAACGAATGTTATCTGATCAGTGCCGATGCTTTAGGAAACAAACTACCCCATCGTCTCTATCTGGCCCGCAAAAATGGTCAGCCGGTGGCGGCAGCATTGGAAAGTACAGCACCGGATGGCTATTCAGGTGCTATTCAGTTACTGATTGGTGCAGATTTCTCAGGAAAAGTATTAGGCGTACGGGTAACAGAACATCATGAAACCCCTGGCCTCGGCGATAAAATTGAAACCCGGATTTCAGACTGGATCAAAGTATTCTCGGGGAAAACCGTAAAATCAGATAATAACCGGCATTGGGCGGTGAAAAAAGATGGTGGTGAGTTTGATCAATTTACCGGCGCGACTATTACCCCTCGCGCTGTGGTAAACTCCGTCAAATGGACCGCTCTCTATTTACAAACCGTACCTGAGCAACTCTCTTCTCTGGAACCCTGTGGAGAAAAATCATGAGTGAAACCAAAAATTTGTTTACCCAAGGACTGTGGAAAAATAACTCTGCTTTAGTACAACTGCTGGGACTATGTCCACTGCTGGCGGTATCTTCCACTGCAACTAACGCCCTTGGGTTAGGGCTGGCAACCACACTGGTTCTTATCTGTACCAACATTGCTGTGTCCAGCCTGCGTCGTTGGGTTCCCAATGAAATCCGCATCCCGATTTATGTCATGATAATCGCTTCGGTTGTCAGTACCGTACAGATGCTGATTAACGCCTACGCTTTTGGCCTGTATGAATCACTGGGGATTTTCATCCCATTGATTGTCACTAACTGTATTGTTATTGGTCGCGCTGAAGCCTATGCCGCCAAAAATCCGGTCATGCCGTCTGCCATTGATGGTTTAGCCATGGGATTAGGCGCCACTTTTGCGCTGTTTGTTCTTGGTGCGATGAGAGAAATTCTTGGCAATGGAACCCTATTTGATGGCGCTGATTTACTGCTGGGCAATTGGGCCAAAGTGCTACGGATAGAAATCGTCCATATGGATTCCCCTTTCCTACTGGCTATCCTGCCGCCAGGTGCTTTTATTGGCCTGGGATTAATGCTGGCAGCGAAATACCTGATTGATGAAAAAATGAAAACCCGGGCAATAAAAGAAAAAAGCAATACAGTAGCAATATCACCAGGATCGGAGAGCACCATCTGATATGAACAAACAAAAACGAATCGAAATCTTAACACGCTTACGGGATAACAACCCAAAACCAACGACTGAGTTGGTTTTCACCACGCCCTTTGAGCTGCTTATTTCAGTACTGCTTTCAGCTCAGGCGACAGATGTAAGTGTTAATAAAGCGACAGCAAAACTCTATCCGGTTGCCAACACACCTCAGGCAATTCTCAACCTCGGCGTAGATGGGCTGAAAGAGTATATAAAAACCATCGGCCTGTATAACACCAAAGCAGAAAACACCATTAAAACCTGCCGGATCTTGCTGGAAAAACATGGTGGTGAAGTTCCTGAGGATCGTGCTGCGTTGGAAGCACTGCCAGGCGTTGGCCGCAAGACAGCCAATGTGGTATTAAACACCGCTTTTGGCTGGCCAACCATTGCTGTAGATACACATATTTTTCGGGTGTGTAACCGTACTCATTTTGCTCCCGGTAAAAATGTCAATGAAGTTGAAAATAAATTACTGCAAGTCGTTCCGGCTGAATTTAAAGTCGATTGCCATCACTGGCTTATTTTACATGGACGTTATACCTGTATAGCCCGTAAACCTCGTTGCGGTTCTTGCATTATTGAAGATCTATGCGAGTACGATTGCAAACAAGAGCTGTAAAGGTCGTAGTTTATATAAATCGTTGTAGGCTAGGTTCGAGAGCCTACGGGGAAAACCTACTATAAGGGCTTCCCCAATCAAGCCAGATTGTAAAAAAATTTAGACTGCCAGTTGATTTATTTTACATATGCGATTTTCAACTTTCACTGTGTTATAGTGCTTTTAAGCTTAAAGAAAAAGTTTACCCTGAGTAACTATTATAATTTTTATTGCAAAATTCATACTGTTTTATGCTATTTTGAAGATGTTGCTTGCTCGACACCGCTGATTCGCGTAAAAATGTTGTTCTAAAACCATCTGATAATAACCCTCAACTTTTCCGGATATTATGTTTCAAAACAATCCGCTGCTTGCACAGCTAAAACAGCAACTTTATTCCCAGACACTCCGCGTAGAGGGCCTTGTAAAAGGCACAGAAAAAGGTTTCGGATTTCTGGAAGTCGATGGGCAAAAAAGCTATTTCATTCCGCCTCCACAAATGAAAAAAGTGATGCATGGCGATCGGATTACCGCCGCTATTCATACTGATAAAGAAAGAGAGATCGCCGAACCAGAAACATTGGTCGAACCATTTCTAAATCGCTTCGTTGGCCGTATCCAGAAAAAAGAAAATGACAACCGTCTATGGATCGTTCCTGATCACCCTCTGCTAAAAGACGCTATCCCTTGCCGCCCAGCCAATCAAGTCACTCATCCGTTTCAGAACGGTGACTGGGCCGTCGCTGAAATGCGCCATCATCCTCTGAAAGGAAGCCGTGGCTTTCATGCAGAAATTACCGGCTACATCACCGAAGGCGACAATCACTATGCGCCTTGGTGGGTAACACTGACCCGCCATAATCTGGAACGTAATGCTCCAGAGATGACTGCCGATTGCCAATTGAATGATGGCGATCTTGAGCGTATAGACTTAACTTCTCTAGATTTTGTCACTATCGACAGTGCAACCACAGAAGATATGGATGACGCTTTGCATGTCGCCAAACAAGATGATGGTAGCCTGAAACTCAGCATAGCCATTGCTGATCCAACGGCTTATATCGCGGCTGGCAGCGAACTGGACAAAAGCGCTCATCAACGTGCTTTCACTAACTACCTGCCGGGTTTCAATATCCCCATGTTGCCACGCGACCTGTCAGAAAACTTGTGTTCTCTGCGTCCTAATGAGCGCCGCCCCGCATTGGTTTGTCAGGTGTCTATTCTTGAAGATGGTCAGTTGGGTGACGATATCGCGTTTTTCTCTACCTGGGTTGAATCAAAAGCGAAGTTGGTTTATGACGAAGTTTCTGACTGGCTAGAAGGAAAAGGGACCTGGAAACCTGCTTCTGAATCTATTACAACTCAAATCAACCTCTTGCAAGAAATGAGTGAACGCCGTAACCAATGGCGTCATCAACATGCACTGATTTTCAAAGATCGCCCTGATTACCGTTTTATCCTTGATGAAAATGGTTATGTACTGGATATCGTCGTAGAACAACGCCGTGCATCAAACCGTATTGTCGAAGAAGCTATGATCACTTCTAACCTGTGTGCGGCAAAAATACTGCGCGATAAGTTAGGCTTTGGTGTCTACAATGTCCATACCGGTTTTGAACCGCTCCAAATTGAACAAGTGATTGAATTACTAAAAGAAAATGGTATCGAAGAAAATGCAGAAGAGTTGCTGACACTGGATGGCTTCTGCAAATTACGTCGCGAATTGGATAAACAACCAACACAATTCCTTGATAGCCGTATCCGCCGCTTCCAGACTTTTGCAGAAATTAAACCTGAACCTGGCCCTCATTTTGGTCTCGGTTTTGATGCTTACGCCACCTGGACCTCACCAATCCGTAAATACAGCGATATGGTTAACCATCGCTTACTGAAAGCGATTATTCAAAAAACGGATGCAGAAAAACCAGCAGAAGAAACCTGCCTGCAACTGGCTGAACGTCGCCGCCTGAACCGTATGGCTGAACGCGATGTGGGTGATTGGCTATATGCGCGTTTCCTGCAACCACATGCAGGAACAGAACAACAATTTACCGCAGAAGTCATTGATATTACCCGTGGTGGTTTGCGTGTCCGTCTGGTAGATAATGGCGCAGTCGCCTTTATACCCGCCCCATTCCTGCATGCGGTGCGCGATGAACTGCAATGTAGTCAAGAAACCGGTACCGTAATTATCAAAGGTGAAGCCGCTTACCAATTGAATGATATTATCAACGTCCGCATTGAAGAAGTAAGAATGGAAACGCGTAATATCGTCGCTCGTCCCACAGCTTGACTTTCCTGATAAAACTATGTTGAATCAAACTACAGCGTAATCGCTGTAGTTTGTGTTTAAAAATCAGCAAGTAGATGTCAGGAATTACATCATATTCTGCTCTGCCCGGAGCAACCCAAAATGGGAAGTGATCCCGCATACCAATAAATTCATTAAACTTAACGCGATCACCCTTAATTTTCACATTCTGTGTTTGTACCTAATTACAAAGAATTTGTTAACCCATCCTATCATTTCAATCATCAGATAAATCGCTAAAACCAACCTGAGTCCTACTTGCTGTTCACTCAATACGAAGGCTTCATTAAGACTCTTATCATAAAAAATAATAAACAAATACTTATATATAATTAAACAAATTCATAATTTCGACTTACATTAATTAGTATTTTAAATTAATTCATCCTGATTATAATTGACCGACTTGATTAATGCGATTTTAAGGTTATTTTTAATGTTTAATTATCAATAGTAACCAATATAAATCAGATTAGTGTGGTAGTTATTCAGTCAACGCTGATGAACATCCCCATTCATCTTTTCATTAATTTAGTAAATGCAGTGAAGAAAAATTGTAAAAAAACATGACAACATTGAAGTTCTTATTTTTCATCTATAAATATAATCAACTTGGAGTATTATATGTCACATTCCGATTATGATATTGAAAATACCAATAGTAATACACCCTATGCTGAAGGAGAAAATAACAAATCTTTATCTCCAATAGCAGAATCTTCATCCTGGAATCAACGTTATTCTGATCAAGAAGAAAAAGAATATACTGTAGTCAAGGGAAAATATTGGGAATACCCGCGTAATGATAATAAATATTGCAAAAATAATAAATGTAATAAGAATAGCGATGAAACATTTATCTCTCTGTTAAAAGATAATCAAGATAATCAAAATTATCCAACCTGGATCACATCCGATATTAAATCAACGAGCCTATGCATAGTTGAAAATCTATTTTCATATCGTCAATATTCCCCTGAATTCCAAAATTCCTTAAAAGAAAAGGTGAGCATAGTTTTTGAAAAATATTCAGAAATAAAATACTCTGATTTGCTGTATACAATAAATAACATCCTTAACCTTATTTTTATAAAGGATTATAAGAAGACAGATAGCGATACAGCAATAAATACTCTACTGGCAAAGATGGAGATCCTTCATAAACTAGAAAATCTGCATAAAGATGAAACCGCCACAGATAAGGTCAAAATAGATATATGGGACGAATTAGGTATCAATCCCGAAGAGCCCCTACTGAAAATATATCGCGAAGCATTTTCTACAGGCGATATCGACGATGAGGTCTATTCAGATGCACTACTAACGTTTATGTCAGATGGCAATATAGAGTTAAGCGATAAAGAAAAATCAGATTATAATAAACGGATTAAAGATAAAGAAAATCTTTTCAAATCGTATAAACAAGGAATTGAAAAGGTCGCGAAGTTAATTACCTCAACTAATATTAATCCAGGTATACCCATTACTCACACGGAAACAAATCAAAGTATTAATATTGGCGATGAGATATTATTAGCCCAATTAGCCAAAGAAGAGATAGTACTAAAAAACCAAAATCGTACCGAATATAGCCAAGAAGATATTTTTAAGCTGCAAACACTACAAGCAGCCAAATATCACTTATTGGTTTTATCTTCGCTAGGTGCCCTACTTTATCAAATTGCGCCTAAAGTAGGAAAAATGACTAAAGGTCATGGTGATTATCGCGATGTTATTTTTTCCCAAAATCAGGCTGAATTTCTGTTCAAAAAACATAATATTCAATATGATACTGACCATATTCTTACCCAAGAATCAAAACATATTGATATGGAAGGCTGTATTATTTTAACGGCAGCAATCATTTATCGCATGAGAAAAGAGAACGCTAATGTGGAACAAGCATTTAATTACTCCACATTAGAAACAATAAAATCATTTGAAGATGATAAGAGAAAACTTAACCCTTTCAATAAAAAAAATGTAAAGCCGGCAGGATACTCTTCTTTTATCAATTTCAAAAAGAGAGATAAATTTGATTCACAATACAATTTTAATGAGCAATTTAATGTTTACAAAAACCAATACAGTCATTATGAATCCATTTCACTTAGTAAATTAATATTCTCATCTCCAGCGGCGCAATTAACTGTCGAAGAAATTATTAACCCACCAGAAGAAGCTTTTCTCTATTCAGTCGAACACGGTATGGGAAATGTCGCCATGATAAAAATGTATCAAGGTAATTGGTTGGTTGTATCAACGATCCAAGGCGGTGTGAAAGCAAAAAAATATTCTCAGCAGCAAGTTGATAGCAATCCGGCCTTACGTGCCATGTCTAAACCCAATGCATTATTTTTAATTGAAAGAAAAATTGAGATAGGTATGGGAATACTGATGCCAAATATGATGGTCAACACCGGAAAAAGACTTTTCCCGAGGGGTTATGAACGAGCCAAAACCTTGAGTGGCTTCGCAGAAACAAGCAGATATAAACATTCTTACGATACATTTTGGAATGATTATTATGGTATAACCTCAGGCATGAATATAGGAATGAGTTTCATTGGTTCACCTAAATTTAATTTTTATAAAGAAGAGAACTTACTTTCTGTTACCGAAACAATAATACAACAAGGTTTAAACGACATTGCAATAAAAAGTAAACAAGCTTTGGATATTACCTCTGGATGGCATATAGCAGCAACTATTCTTATTCCTTTCTATAACGTTATCTATAAATCAACAACCGATAGTGAATATCAATTAACGGGAGAAGATGTTGGTTCAATTATCTTTGATACCGCAAATGTGCTGTTAGTTGTTGCCACCTTAGGCATGTCACTGACTGAATCAATGGCTGCAAAAGTAACACAAACCACATTACGCCTCAGACAAGCAGGTCTGTCCGGAAGAGCGTTAATTCAAGCAGTCATCAGAACATTACCAGAGCATGGCATAATCACCTTACGTCAATCTTCTAGCATCCTGCTCGGTGGATTAATCGATTTAATCGAACCTTTACCTATCAGATCAACATTGACCTTAACTTACCGGGGAGTCATCAGTGCAGTAGGAGCAATGAGAAATAGCATTAAACTTGAGAAGCGTTTCGCTGATATTTTTGGCAAAAGCGCCAAAGGATTAGGTAAACTTAAAGGTGAATGGAAAATCAGTCACCTTCCACTCGATAGAATAGCATCTCATTCAAATGAAGGAATATATAAAGGGATTTATTCAATACGCCCTGCTAATGTAGAAGCAGCCGTTAAACAGAACTACTATATAAAGGAATCTGGCGCTAACTATCAAGTCAAATGGGATCAAGCAAATCACACCTGGCGTGTCGTCAACCCGACTTACCCCAAACAATTTAGTTACTGGCCTGCGGTTAAATTAGATAAAAATGGGCATTGGATTACTCATGCCGATGTATCTAATAAATTTCTTATCCTAGAGCAAAGTAAAAAAATAGATCAGGAACTTGAAGCAGCATACCGTAATATTAATCACGATAAGATATTGGATGCATGTATTCATATCAATACTGCATTCAAAAATTGTGAAATATATGATATCGATAAACTATCAGATATTACTGAAACATTAATACATCTTTTCGAAAAATCGCTAAAACTTGGAGATAAAACAGCTCTACTCAGCACAGAGATAGTAAATATCCAGCAGGCTTGGATCCGTGAAGTTATCTTACCATTACAAAACAATCCAAGTATTTCGATTGAAAAAATTAATGCTATCAAAACCGAATTTCCTTATTTACTAAAGGAAATATTTTCCTTTGAAAATCAATTACCCAACCAAGAAGAGATAAATAAAATTGCCCTTGCCATTGAGGAAATACCGTTCACATCAATACCAAAATATACTTCAAGCAACATATCAAGAACGGTTCAATATACATCAATAGAGAGTAACTATATCGATATTCCTTCTGTGGGGATCACCATAACAGGTAATGAACTATTTATTAATAAAGTCACTCATGCACTAAACGAGATAGACCAAATACCCTCCGGAAATATCGTTATTCAGGAGCTTGAAAAACAGGGTTTAAATATACAGCCCCCAACGATGAATGCCATTGTCCGTGAAAAAGATGGGCAATTTTATGCCAGAAACAGCGCCGGTAGCAGTATCGCTTTTGATCCAGAGAATCATCTGATTGGTATGGAAGAAAAAATTGCCGAAGAGCCTTGGCGTACCCGTGAACCCGCTATTGCTTTATATCATGAGATGCTACATATCTATTATAATCGTTACCCAACATGGTTTACTTCTATCGATAATAAAATGATTAACAAGAAAGTCAGTGGTGGTTTTTCTTCATTGGAAGAAGCACGCATTGTGGGGACACAATATTACATTAACGATGAAAATACATTATTTGATTTCAGTAATTCTGATTATTTATTAGAGAACAATTCAGCCTTGTTAACAGAAAATAGATTCAGAGCAGAATATGCTATATTTAAAGGCGAAAATGAATATATTATCCGACCTTATTCTGGCAATGGCGATAGTCAAATTCCACTGAAAAATATCAAAATAAACATAAATGAATCACACCGAAATGTCATGGGCGTAGGTGATGGAAAACCTGAAAAAATGCCCGATGAGTCGGTAACTGATTACCGAAACAGAGTGAGAGAATGGAGGAAAGCCAATAAGAAACCAGAAACAGATATTGGAACTGGTGATATTAGAAAAACAAAAGCAGAAGCCAAGATTAAACATTTACAAGAAATTCATCCTCAATTAGAGCCACAGAAAATTGAATTGGGTGGTGCATTCCAATTATGGACGGTACCGAATGAACCCGCCAATAAATTGGTACTAAGCTCACATGGATACTTTTTCTCTGACAGTGCGGGGACACAAGTACCGACCGGTAAGACAATTCAATTTCTCGGACCTCATGGTAAAACGTTGCTGGAAGCACCAGAAGATCCCTTTAACTCCCCTTTTGATGTCACACTGGGTAATAGTGGTTTGAATATACAACCTTATGCAACAATTGAAGCAGGTAATAAAGCAGGTTTGGCGAGTGTAAAAATAGATAATAAGACTTTTACCGTAAATGATATTCAAAATATGACTTCCGATGATATTGAAAATTACCTGCTTGCTACCGGCGTGGAAGCCAATACATCAAACCATGGCAAGGTCAGAAATTACGGTATCAAGTATTATGAAAAAATGCCTGATGAAGAAGTTAAGGCGGCAATATGGAAAAATAGAGCGGACAACACTGCTACCAGTCAATATGATGCACTGGTGGTTAGCCCAGAAGCAGGAAACCGTAAAAAACTATCCGATATTTTTGCCCTGATGAAATCAGACAAGAGAATGGCAAAGTATGACGAAATTACCTTTGTCGCCTGTCGTGAAGAACTTAACAGAATAAACATGAAATCAGTACATGATACCGGCCTTGGTGGCGGTTATGAACCCAAACTGGAACCAACCGTAATTCTTTCACGTCGGCGACGGGAGGCAACATTTACCCCCGATGGCGCAATAATCTATTCAGTTATTGCGGTAAATCTGCATCATAATTTCATAACAGAAAAAATCGTCGGCATCGCCCCTTTCCTGTTTATAGATAATTAAAAGGTCTTTTTGTATTACCTGAAACACTAAATTGAGGCGAGAAATATTTTCTCGCTTCACTGAGGTATTCCCTGAATTTAATAAAATCTAAATTTGAAAAATCAAGAGTGGCAACAAACAACCAAAAACTAGCTGGCTTATCAGAGGGCCTTGGTAAACCAGCCAAATCTACAGTTTTATATCTGTGATTAGATTACAATCCTAAATCAGATAATCCGGGATGATCATCAGGACGGCGACCTAAAGGCCAATGAAATTTTCGTTCAGACTCTTTTATCGGCAGATCATTAATACAAGCATAGCGGTTGTACATCAAGCCATCTTCGTTAAATTCCCAGTTCTCATTACCATATGAACGAAACCAGTTACCTGAATCATCGCACCACTCATAGGCATAACGAACCGCTATTCTATTATCAGTAAAAGCCCAAAGTTCTTTAATAAGCCGGTATTCATGCTCTTTCTCCCATTTTCTGGCTAAGAAATCTTGAGCCTCTTTACGGCCATGCACGAATTCAGCGCGATTACGCCAATGGGTATCCAATGAATAAGCCAATGAAACCTTTACAGGGTCACGGCTGTTCCATCCATCTTCGGCCAAGCGAATTTTTTGCATAGCTGTTTCCCGGGTAAATGGCGGTACTGGCTGGCGAATTTCTTTTGTATCAGACATATTTTATCTCCTAATTAATTATACCTTTCATCTTTCAAGTTGCTGCTTTGTTGGCTGCTTTCACTTACCGCCGCGCTGCGGCTTGAAATCTATTGGGTATATCATTAAATTTTCCATTAACTCACATTGTATTTATTCAATAATGCCTTAGCGATATTCATTGCTTCCAAAGCATAATTTCGGTCATTCATTATATGGGCAGTTGTAATAGCGCCCTCTATCAGAATCAAAAATTTCCGGGCTAAATCCACCGATGAATCCGGCGATATTTCTTCACAAATAGAAAGAACGTAAGTAAAAACTTTCTCCTTATGCTCCTTAGCAATAATTCTTACCGGATCAACAGGATCAAGCCGTTCACCGGATGTATTGATAAATGCACATCCTCTGAAATCATCACTTTCGAACCATGTTTGTAATACCAGAAAAATATTCAGCAATTTCTCTTCTGGCGTCTTATATTCAGCTATTGATGAAGTAAACCACCCCATCCATCGTTCATCCCGTAGACGAAGAACTTCTTCAACCAACCCATCTTTGGTGCCGAAATAACGATAAATTGTCTTACGTGAAGAACCAGTTGTGCGCGTTATCAGATCGATACCTGTCGCCGCAATCCCCCTTGTGTAAATTAATTTATCTACAGCATCCAACATGTTTTCCCTGATGTTTGCCGACTTCTCACCTTCCATGCTTTTCATGGTAGAACGATCATTCTCCACAGTCAACCTCTTAACTAGAAAAATAGAATAAATTTGTTATCTTTATGATTTAAAAGTAATTTTAATAATAATCACATTTATCATAAAGAGACTCATTTTCACAAAAGACCTATCCTAAATAGCCTACAGTGCATTATGATACCAAAATCATAGCGTAAAAGAATTTACGAAACAGATAGGGTATTTTTAGCTATATCTTTAATGATTTTATCAGGCAAATAAGAAAATAATATCAATTTTTCTTTAATAGAATTAAATAAATTATTTTCACACATTAATGATTTTTTATTCTCTATTATCTCATCGGAAAAGAAAAACATTTACACATAATAATCTTAATTATGATTTTTATTATTTATTCATTGCTATATAGGCAGAAAATAGAGAAATTGAAGAATATAATAATAGTGATATGATTGGTCACTGACGTTAAGAAATAATATAAATAAAGGGCGAATATCCGCCCTTCTGTCAGCCACCAGCCAATTTGACTGTCATCCCTTTGGCTTCAAGCAATTGCTTCAATAAATCCCTTTTATCGCCCTGAATTTCTATTTCGCCATCTTTTACTGAACCACCGCAGCCACATTTTTTCTTCAATTCAGCCGCCAACTTGACCAGTGTCTGATCATCCACGTCAATTCCGGTAATAACACACACTCCCTTGCCTTTACGCCCACTGGTTTGGCGCTGGATACGAACAATACCATCCCCTTTCGGACGCTGAGGTTTAGCGGCTTCTTCCTGAATCCGCCCCCCGTCTGTGGAATAGACCAGACGCGAATTATTATCTTGCATGAATAACTCCTGCAATAGATTGGTTAATCTGACGCAATGCTGCCGCCGGATCCACTGCACGGGTAATCGGACGCCCAATAACCATATAATCAACACCAGCCAGTACCGCCTGTTCTGGTGTCATGATACGACGCTGATCACCCGCTTCACTGCCTGCCGGACGAATCCCTGGCGTTACCAGTCGGAAATCCTGACCACAAACGTTTTTCAGTTGCTGAGCCTCATGCGCAGAACAAACCACACCATCCAACCCACACTCCTGTGTGAGTTTTGCCAGCCTTTCAGCCTGTTGCGCTAGCGTAATATCAATACCGATACCTTGCAGATCCGATTGTTCCATGCTGGTTAATACCGTGACGGCAATTAACAACGGCGCAGTATGACCATAAGGCAGCAGCGCTTCTTTCGCCGCCGCCATCATTCTGGTGCCACCACTGGCATGGACGTTTACCATCCAAACCCCCATCTCAGCCGCAGCAGCGACTGCTCTGGCTGTAGTATTGGGAATATCATGGAACTTCAAATCCAAGAATACTTCAAAACCACGCTGGTGCAACGACTTAACAAACTGAGGACCATTAAGGGTAAACATCTCTTTACCCACTTTCAGGCGGCAATCCAGTGGATCAATTTTGTCAGCAAAAGCCAAGGCAGCATCCTGATTGTCGTAATCTAAAGCAACAATTACAGGCGAGCTAATCTGTTTACCGAATGATGTTAAGGTATGCGATGTCATTTTTTAACCTTTTTGACCAACAAAGAAATATTACTGTGATATTGTCACTGACCATCCAACCCACGGATGGGTTTAATCGAATCCCATGAACGGCATGATGGGCAGTGCCAATACAGTGAATGAGAAGTAAAGCCGCATTTATGGCAGCGATAATTAGGTTTAGTTCGAATTTGTTCACCCACCATGTTCCGCAGCAAAATAATACTTTCTTTCGCCCGGCCTTCTTCCGCTTCTGCCAAATGGTAATCCATCAGGCGATAAAACAGGCGCATCGTCGGATGACGTTCTAATTGATGATTGATATAAATTTGCGCGACTTCATGGCCCTCTTTCTGCTCGATAATATCAGCCAGTAAAAGTTCGGCAGCTGCTCCGCTATCCTCTTCAATACAACGTTTGAGGAAATGTTCCCATTCATCCATCTGATTCAAACGCTGGTAACATTCCTGGAGAATAGGTAATACCTCACTGACCAACTCTTTATCCTGCTCAAGAACAGATTTTAAAGAACCCGCCGCTTTAGTGTATTCCTGTTGGACCATAAACAGACGTCCCAACATGATAGAAACCCTGGCGCAATTTTTATCTGCCTGGACAGCTTTATTGAGATAGCCAATAGCTTCATCAAGATCATCACCGCTCATTTCCTGCAAAGCCAGTTCGCAATAAAAATGCGCAATTTTTTCCCGTATATCATGTTTACCGGATTTAACTAATTTTTCAGCGATATCAATGGCTTTTTTCCAATCACTGGTTGCCTGGTAAAGCGTAAGCAGTGATTGAAACGCATTTTGCCGAAAATCTTTTTCATTCACCAACTGAACAAACATATTTTCGGCGCGATCGTATAAACCTGCCGACATGTAATCGCGGCCTAATTGTTGAATCGCCAGCAAACGCTGCTCAAATGTCAGAGAAGCGCTTTCCATGAGAGATTGGTGAATACGGATAGCCCGTTCCACTTCTCCCCTGGAACGGAACAAATTCCCCAAAGTCAGATGCGCTTCAAAAGCGGAACTGTCCTCTTTAAGCATCTCAAGAAACAGATCTACCGCTTTATCTTGCTGGTTAGAAAGGAGAAAGTTAACCCCGGCAACATATTCCCGCGACAAGCGATCAGCATTTTGTTGTTTATCCTGTTGAGCACTTCTGCGCCCCATATACCAGCCATAAGCAGCGGCCACAGGAAGCAACAGAAACAACAGCTCTAACATGGGGATTTATTCCTTGCTAAATACGGGCGGTGAATGAGTAACCGGAGGTTCAGCCGGTTGCTCCAGTTGTGCTTCGAGTCGCTTAATCTTGCGTTCAGCTCTTCCCAATGACAAACGTGTACGAAGATAGAATAATCCACAGATAACCCAGCCTAACACGAAACCGCTGGCGAACAATACAGCCAAAAGCGTAGATACGGAATAATTCCCTTTAGCAATCAGATAGTTAAAAGTAACAATCTGATCGTTATTTGATCCAAGAGTCACAGAGATGACAAAGATCACCAATACCAGTAATAAAATCAGAAAATATTTCACATTTTTTCCTGTTATCTATTGTTGCTTGGGTATTATGCCAAATAACAGACATAACGGCCCATTAAATTAGCATTTCCAGTCTGGGCAAAGGAAGCAATTTATCATGATAAATGCTTCTTTCAGCTTTTTTGCGATATCTTCCCACTAACTAAGTGTAAATAAGAAGCAATTACCTATCTAAATCCTTTTGGAAATTAATCAACCGCCATTTTTCTGTGAGACAACAAATATCCATCGCCAACACCGCACTAATTAACGTCGATACGATAAGATCCTGTGGCCAGTGCATACCTAATGCCATTCTGCTGATCAAAACACTCGCCGCCCATGCCATCACTATTATGGATAAAATATAGCGACAACGCGACCATAATACCCCCAAATACCCCCACTAAAAGCAGTGTCCAACTTGCAGCAAATAGGGTATGCCGGGAAGGAAAGGCATACCCCGTTTCCCGTTTCCCGTGAGTAAGTTGCCATAGTGGAATACGAAACAACAGTAACAACCCAAAAATAAAAAACAGAGAAGTCAGATAAGCCCACCGCTCACCAGAAGTATTCGTCATCCAATACAGTATTTCAAGCCACTGGCACTCTCCCATAGGCTACCATTGCCACCCTGCTATCAACACTGCACCAGGTGGCAGCAATAAAATCATGGGTGCTATAACTATAGGTCTGATAAATTGATTCATATCCGATACCAAATTATTTTTATATACATTTTAAAAATCCGTCTATAACTTGACATGTTGATGTTACACCTATTACTTATATACGATTATTTGAAGATTTTTCACAGATAATTGGCGATAAATATGGCAGAATATATGCGTGTTATAATCAGAGAAAATTTCTTGTGCAGTTTCAGCTGATTTCCCAGACCGGTATCATTTTTTAAATCCATTCTCGTAACGAGTCTGAATCAACATATGAACAATAAGATGCAATTAAAACAGATAGCTGAGGCTAAATTACCTACCCCATGGGGCGACTTTTTAATCATCGGCTTTGAAGAAATCGCCACAGGTCAAGATCATGTCGCATTGGTATACGGCACTATTTCTGATAATGAACCTATTCTCTCCAGGATCCATTCAGAATGTCTGACAGGTGATGCCCTGTTCAGCCTGCGTTGTGACTGCGGCTTTCAACTTGAAGCAGCTCTGGCTCAAATTGCTAAGGAAGGACGGGGGATATTACTTTACCATCGGCAAGAAGGCCGTAATATTGGCCTACTAAACAAAATTCGCGCTTATGCATTACAGGATAAGGGCGCAGATACGGTAGAAGCTAATCATCAGTTAGGTTTTGCCGCCGATGAACGTGATTTCACCTTATGTGCAGACATGTATAAATTGCTGGGTGTTCATGCTATTCGTCTGCTGACAAACAATCCTAAAAAAGTGGAAATTATGACCGAAGCAGGTATTAACATTGTGGAGCGGGTCCCGTTAATTACTGGCCGCAATGCTAAAAATGCTTATTATCTGGATACCAAAGCCAGAAAAATGGGACATTTTTTACCCGAGAAGCCTTAATTTCCACACATCTTAGCAAGCAAAGATGGCGCTAATGGGGGCGCCATCTTTATGCGATGTAAAAATTATTTCAACATATGGCGGATGACATAATGCAAAATACCGCCGTGGTGAAAGTAATCCAGTTCAGTTCCGGTATCAATACGACACCGAGCCTCAACGACCACCTTACGCCCATCAGCATAAGTCATTTTTACCGGTACGGTCTGACCAGGCTTGAGGTTATTCATCCCAACGATATCAATCATCTCATCACCTTTCAGATTTAGCGTTTTACGGTTTACGCCCTGAGGGAATTCCAGTGGTAATACACCCATACCAATCAGGTTAGAACGGTGAATACGTTCAAATGATTCCGCAATCACCACCCGAACCCCCAATAACCGGGTTCCTTTCGCTGCCCAATCGCGGCTCGAACCAGAACCATATTCTTTACCGGCAATAACAGCCAATGGTGTTTTTTCTTCCTGATAACGCATGGCCGCATCATAAATCGCTAATTGCGTCTGTGATGGAATATGGCGGGTATATCCCCCTTCTACACCCGCAATCATCTCATTACGAATACGAATATTGGCGAACGTTCCGCGCATCATCACTTCATGGTTACCACGCCTTGAGCCATAAGAGTTAAAATCCTTAGGATCAACGCCATGTTCCTGAAGATAACGCCCTGCCGGACTGTCAGCTTTGATATTCCCTGCGGGGGAAATATGGTCTGTGGTGACAGAATCACCCAGAATAACCAGTATATTCGCGCCATGAATATCCGTTATCGCTTCTGGCTCTGCGGTCATCTCACTAAAGAATGGCGGGTGGCGAATGTAAGTAGAATCAGGCTGGAAGTCATAAGTTGCAGAACTAATGATTTCCAGCGACTGCCATGTCTCATCACCATCAAATACTTCGGCGTACTCTTCGTGGAACATGCCAACCTTAACTTTATCAACCGCTTCAGCAATTTCTTTGCTGTCTGGCCATATGTCTTTCAAATAAACGTCATTGCCTTGCTGATCCTGACCAATAGGATCGTTAGTCAGATCCTTTTTCATGCTGCCGGATAAGGCATATGCCACAACTAATGGTGGTGATGCCAGCCAGTTAGTCTTTATCAGAGGATGGATCCGACCTTCAAAGTTCCGGTTGCCAGACAGGACCGCACCGACGGTAAGATCGGCTTGCTTAATCGCAGTTTCAATAGATTCAGGCAATGGCCCGGAGTTACCAATGCAAGTTGTGCAGCCGTACCCCACCAGATTGAAGCCAAGTTTCTCCAGATATGGCGTAAAGCCAGCAATCTCAAGATAATCCGTCACAACTTTCGAGCCGGGTGCCAGTGAGGTTTTTACCCATGGCTGGCGTTTAAGCCCTTTCTCAACCGCTTTTTTCGCCAGTAAACCCGCGGCCATCATCACACTGGGGTTAGATGTGTTGGTACAGGAAGTCATCGCAGCAATGACAACAGCACCCTCTTCTAACTCATAGGTCTGGTTATCCAGATTAACAGGGGCTGAGGCGATTTTTCCTTGCGCTTTATTCATCTCCAAATCAATGGCTGACTGAAATGCCTGTGGTACCCGCGCTAAGGCAACCCTGTCTTGTGGACGTTTCGGCCCGGCGATACTGGCTTCCACCGTAGACATATCCAGTTCCAGACCGTTGGTAAATACTGGCTCATCACCCGGATTTCGCCATAACCCCTGGATCTTACAATATGTTTCAACCAGAGCAATCTGCTGTTCTGTGCGCCCTGTTAACCGCATATAACTCAGCGTAATATCATCTACTGGGAAGAAACCACACGTTGCACCATATTCCGGTGACATATTGGCAATGGTTGCCCTGTCTGCCAACGGCAAGTCAGCTAACCCATCACCATAGAATTCAACAAATTTCCCAACCACACCCTGTTTACGCAGCATCTGTGTCACTGTCAGCACAAGATCTGTCGCAGTAATACCTTCGCGTAACTTTCCGGTGAGTTTAAAACCCACCACATCAGGGATAAGCATGGAAACAGGTTGCCCTAACATAGCCGCTTCCGCTTCAATACCACCAACCCCCCATCCCAGAATACCGAGGCCATTGATCATAGTGGTGTGAGAATCAGTACCAACCAAGGTATCAGGATAAGCCAATTCCCGCCCGTTATGCGTTTCATGCCAAACCGTTTTACCCAGGTATTCCAAGTTAACCTGATGGCAAATCCCTGTTCCCGGCGGTACGACACGAAAACGGTTAAATGCTTGTTGTCCCCAACGCAGAAATAGGTAACGTTCATAGTTACGTTCCATTTCTAATTGCACATTTTGTTCAAAGGCATTTTCCGTGCCAAATTTATCCACCATAACGGAATGGTCAATAACCAAATCAACAGGTGACAATGGATTAACCTGTTCAACATCGCCGCCAAGGCGCTGAACGGCGTCCCTCATAGCCGCTAAATCAACGACGGCAGGCACACCGGTGAAATCCTGCATCAATACACGTGCTGGCCGGTAAGCAATTTCCCGATCTGCATGACCGGTATTTTGCCAATCAACAATCGCCTTTAAATCGTCATCAACAACAGAGTTGCCATCAATATTGCGCAGAAGATTTTCCAGAAGAACTTTCATTGATTTAGGCAAGCGGGAAATATCACCTAAATGTTTAGCAACCCGTGGTAAACTGTAATAATCATACTCTTTACTTGCAGCGGAAAGTGTTGAAACACAAACCTTTTTCAAATCAAACGACATAACTCCTCCTTCTTATTATGTTGGCATCACTCAGAGCCATCTTATGATAATGGCACAAGTTAAACATAACATATAAGCAAATAATTGTTTTTTATTACCACACAATTTGTCAATTCAGATTGTCCATCAGAATTTCTGTAATAAATTTTGATGATTTAGTCAGGTAAACAATTGAATGACAATCAGCTAGAATTAGTTCGCCAACAATTAAATTGGACTCTAATTATTAATTAAAAGAATAAGGACAAAATTATGGATATAAGAAACTCAATGATAAATCACCAGGAACATATCGAGAAAATCAATGAAGCCAATAAGTTCTTCCACATTGATGGAACTTATTTTAATATAGAAAACACAAACATATACAAAGAAAAAGATGGTTTAGTTCAATTCATTATAGCAACACAATTATCTGATCAAAAAGATGTTCAGGAAAAAACGAATAGTTTAAGTCAAACATTAATTGCACTTTCCTCCATCGCAACTAATTATGTCAATAAATATGCAGAAAAGCATGGAGAGAAATATAAGACAGATATGGCATTCTGGACTCAAGTTGTCAACAAACTCCCTTTAATGGGTACCAGTAAAGTCGAATCAAAAAACTACACAGACTCATTGACGGGTCTAAGCATCTCAAAAAGTTTTCTTCATTTTATCATGAATGTTGTTGTATTCGAAAATACAGATATGTTGGCAAACTTCGCTGACTTTCTTACCAAACAAGGAGAAACGATTCGTTTAGGCATTCGGAAAAATAAAGGTTTTTATTCTACTCTGACACTGACAATTGCCATAGATACCTTGGTTGTCGGAGAAAAGACGGTATATATTCCTAAACTGAAACTCTATCGAATTAATTTCGATAGTAATAATTCAAACTTTTTATCAAGTTGTGCTTCTAATGAGAATATTAATATTGATTTTGAATACTCATCCTTGGTCTCGATCTTAGACTACGAAGGGCTCGAACATTCTGATATTAAGACCAGTTTTGATAATTTCATTAATAAACACAGAAAAATATCAATAGAAGATTCCGATGATTTTTTCAGTGGTGAGTTTGATCCAACCTGATAAGTAAAATCCGGGAGATAATGGAAGCCATTATCTCCCTTATTATTTTATTATATGATTGGCAATTTGATATCTTTGAACATGATTTCGATATCTTCATTTGAGCGCAAAGCAACAGCCTGATCAATAACATCACGCGTCAGGTGAGGTGCAAAACGCCACATAAAATCATACATATAGCTGCGCAAGAAACTGCTGCGACGAAAACCTATCTTAGTTGTGCTGTAGCTGAATTTATCTCGCATATCAATGCAAATAAGGTCTTTATCCTGCACCGGATCAATCGCCATGCTGGCAATAACCCCAACCCCTAAACCCAACCGGACATAAGTTTTAATGACATCAGCATCAGTGGCAGTGAAAACAATTTTAGGTTTTAAGCCCACTTTATCGAATGCCACATCTAATTCAGAACGACCAGTAAAACCAAAGGTATAAGTGACCAGTTGATATTCAGCTAATTCTTCAATTGAAACATTCTCTTTACCCGCCAGCGGATGATCCTGTGTCACCACTAACGTTCTGTTCCAATGGTAGCAAGGCAACATGATCAAATCGTCGTATAAATGCAGTGCTTCAGTGGCAATAGCAAAATCAGCGTTACCTTTACTCACCGCTTCCGCAATTTGCGTTGGCGACCCCTGATGCATATGCAAAGAGACCTGCGGATAACGTTCAATAAATCCTTTAATCACAGGAGGTAATGCATAACGGGCCTGTGTATGAGTAGTAGCGATATATAGCGAACCACGATTCGGATAAGTATGTTCACTGGCAACTGACCGTATTGCATCAATTTTAGACAATACTTCACGAGAAATTCGGACAACCTCTTCACCTGCGGGAGTAACATGCGTCAGGTGTTTACCGCTGCGGGAAAAAATCTGAATACCTAATTCATCTTCAAGCATCCTGACTTGTTTACTGATCCCTGGCTGAGATGTATACAATCCTTCCGCCGTAGATGAAACATTAAGGTTGTGGTTTACCACCTCTACGATATAACGAAGTTGTTGCAATTTCATATAAGCACCATCCCCAAATAAACGCTGTGAACAATTATGACTTAAAATATGGCCTGATATTGCTGTTTGCTATTTATTATAACTAATAGAAATAATAATGTTTTCTCATATAACCACTATAACACGATTATATATTTATATAACAAATAATTGAAAAATCATCACGAAGGTTATAGCGGCATTTTAATTCATATATTTTAAAATTCTGTTGATAGATGAAAAAAGCCAACCTATAAGGTTGGCTTAATAGAAAAAAATGACTTCTTTTTTGAGAAAAAGAGAGTGTTACTTCTCTTAAAAATGATTACTGTTTATCTTTTTCAACCCATTTCCCATCAACATAAAACACACTCCACCCTGTTGCCTTGCCATTTTTCTCTGAAGCAGCATATTGCTGTTTAGTTTTACGACTAAAACGGATAACCGTTTTATTACCTTCAGCATCAGCCACAGGCGCGTCAGCCAGATAGCGTAGTTTTTCCGGCAGGCGGTCTTTAAAGCGGGCCAGCTCTTCTACCAATGGTGCTCTGGTTTCCCTTGATTTAGGAAAAGTATTCGCAGCTAAAAAGACGCCAGCGGCACCATCACGCAATACAAAATACGCATCAGACTTTTCACAAGGAAGCTCAGGTAACGGAACCGGATCTTCTTTTGGTGGCGCAACTTCTCCACTCCGCAGGATCTTACGAGTATTTTTACAAGCTTCATTGGTACAGCCCATGTATTTACCAAAACGCCCCATTTTCAGGTGCATTTCAGCGCCACATTTATCACACTCGATAACAGGGCCATCATATCCCTTAATGCGAAACTCGCCCTCTTCCACTTCGTAGCCATCACAAGCCGGATTATTACCACAAACATGTAATTTACGCTGGTTATCGATAAGATAACTGTCCATCGCTGTACCGCATTTTCTACAACGACGACGAGCACGTAATGCGTTTGTTTCCGCATCATCCCCTTCTAAAATGTTGAGAATTTCATTTTCAGGGATAAGATTAATCGTCTGCTTGCAACGCTCTTTAGGTGATAACGCATAACCGGAACAACCCAAGAAAACGCCCGTGGTTGCCGTGCGGATACCCATAGGGCGATTGCATGTCGGACAATCAATGGAGGTAATCACCATCGGGTTGGGCCGCATCCCACCATCTTCCGGGTCTTTATTGGCGACATCAAGCTGTTCACTAAAATCAGTGAAAAACTCATCTAGAACCCCTTTCCATTCAGCTTTATTATTTGCGACCTGATCGAGCTGATCTTCCATTCGCGCAGTAAAATCATAACTCATCAGCTCGTTGAAATTCTCTTCTAGCCGATCAGTTACAATCTCCCCCATTTTCTCTGAATAGAAACGACGGCTTTCCACTCGAACATAACCACGATCCTGAATCGTGGAAATAATGGAAGCATAGGTAGATGGCCGACCAATACTGCGTTTTTCCAGTTCCTTAACCAAAGATGCCTCACTGTAACGTGCTGGCGATTTGGTAAAATGCTGACTTGGGAGCAGTTGTTGCAAGTCAAGTTCAGTGCCAATGTCAACAACAGGCAAAGTGTGATCTTCATCACCCTTACGCAATGCAGGCATCACTTTTGTCCAACCATCAAAACGCAATGTACGGCCTTTGGCACGCAACTCAAAATCACCCGCCTGTACTGTCAGGGTTGTGGAATCGTATTGTGCCGGTGTCATTTGGCAAGCAACAAACTGACGCCAGATAAGCTGATACAGTTTTTGCGCATCCGCATCCATGTCTTTCAGCTGTTCTGCCATGACATCAACGCTGGAAGGACGAATCGCTTCGTGCGCTTCCTGTGAATTCTCTTTACTGCTGTAAGTATTCGCTGTTTTCGGCAGGTATTTATCACCAAAATTATCACCGATATAACCACGAACCATATCCAGCGCATCCTGACTCAGGTTGGTTGAGTCAGTACGCATATAGGTAATATACCCTGCCTCATACAAACGCTGAGCCATCATCATGGTCTTTTTAACACCAAAACTTAAACGCGTGCTAGCGGCCTGCTGCAATGTGGAGGTGATAAACGGCGCACCCGGTTTGCTGGATGTTGGGCGATCTTCACGATCAATAACTTTGTAACGAGCTTTTTCCAGTAACGATACGGCGGCCTGAGTTTGATCACTATTAACCGGCTTAAACGGTTTACCCTGCTTATGAGTCACTTCCATATGCAGTGAAATTTCACCTTTCGCCAGTAAATCAGCGTGTAACTGCCAATATTCCACCGGCACAAACGCTTTAATCTCGCGCTCTCTTTCTACAACAAGGCGTACCGCTACAGATTGCACACGACCGGCAGAGAGCCCTCTGGCAACCTTTTTCCACAATAACGGAGAAACCATATACCCCACAACCCGATCCATAAAACGACGGGCTTGTTGAGCGTTTATCCGGTCAATATTCAATTCACCCGGATTATCAAAGGCCTGTTTGATGGCGTTTTTAGTAATCTCATTAAAAACAACCCGGCTAAAACGATCGCTATCACCACCAATCACCTCCCGCAAGTGCCATGCAATGGCTTCTCCTTCACGGTCAAGATCCGTTGCGAGATAAACATGATCTGCTTTTTCAGCCAGTGATTTCAGCTCTGCCACGACCTTCTCTTTGCCTGGCAAAACCTGATAATCAGCTTCCCAACCGCAGTATGGGTCAACCCCCATACGGCTGACTAATGCGGCTTTCTCATCTTTTTTGACCTTCTTCTTAGACTTATCGGTAGATGAGCTCGAACTCTTTTTGCTGGCTGAACCGCTGGTCGGCAAATCACGGATATGACCCACGCTGGATTTCACCACGTAGTCACTCCCCAAATATTTATTGATTGTTTTGGCCTTTGCCGGGGACTCCACTATTACAAGAGCTTTACCCATAGTTATCTTTACCTAATTATCTTTTCAGATGGCGGAATTCACAGTGTCCATATCACGGTGTCTACAAGCTAAAATCCCCCTTGGTATGACAGACCGCTGACAGCCCTATGGGCCGTTGGCTATCCATCTTCCCCCTAATCCTAAAAGTTCGCTTCACTCTCAATAAGAATTTAGGCGGGAGAATTCCGCAATTTTGTTAAAACCTCTTTTTATATTGCGATAGATTCTCAATATATCAACTTATTTTTATTCAGATGATCTGTCCGAACACGAAACCTGTTGAATTATTTAAGGTATTTTAGATACCGCCCATGAGCTATGCAAATGAATGAAGCGAATCGTAAACAAAATCTTCCATCTACATGACGAAAAGTTCACACTTTACCTGATAAAAAATGATGCGCAACAAATTATTTTTGATAAGGTCTGAGAAACGCAAAAGGGAGCGGCACCGATTAAACGTAAACAATTATTGGAAAAAGCCAACCGTATTACCCGCCAACATAAGGATTTTATTCAGGGCATACACGTAGACGATGTAGCCCAAAAAGGGGATGTATTGGTATTCCGAGGTGAATATTATCTCGAAAATGAGTAACAAAAATTTATAGGGCAACGAATAGGCAGATATAAAAATCATCTGAAAATATACCTGCCGGGTATATAAAACACTTTGCACTATCAACTTTAAAGGTTATCTAATTTTCAGGGGAAGATCAGAGAAAACCCCCGCCATCAAAATATCTGGTTTTTCAGGGAAATAGCATCTTGACGATAAACGGAAAAATGAACTCGGCACGGTTCAATCAGCGTACCAGCCGGGCTGTTAACAGACACGATACCAAGGCGCCCCTGAGCGTTAAGAAAAGAACGCTGTTTCGGGTACGCCAAGATTATTCATTCAAAGCTGTGGTATTTTAATCAAAGCAAAGGCTTTTCTCCTCTCTGCCACCAGCGTAATAGCAGTTTATCAATACCTTCCATTGCGCTACCAGTGAAACGCTCTACCATGCGTTTACGGCGTGTATAACTGACACCAATCACTTCACAGTGATCTATTTGAGTAATTAACAGATCATCACTGACACCAATTTCGTCAATCAACCCTTTTTCTTTCGCCTGTGTGCCATACCAATATTCGCCTGTAGCGACACTTTCCACATCAAGCAATGGACGATGTGTATGAATAAACGCTTTGAACAATTCGTGAGTCTGATTGAGGTCTTCCTGGAATTTTTTCCGGCCTTGCTCTGTATTCTCCCCTAAAAAAGTCAATGTACGTTTATATTCACCAGCCGTATGCAGTTCTACATCAATATCATTTTTCTTCAATAACTTATGAATATTTGGGATCTGAGCGACCACCCCAATAGAACCAATAATGGCAAATGGCGCGGCAACAATACGATCAGCAACACAAGCCATCATATAGCCACCACTGGCAGCCACTTTATCTACGACGACCGTCAAGCGGACACCTTTCTGACGCAGACGGCCAAGCTGGGAAGCGGCAAGTCCGTAACCATGAACCATTCCACCGGGGCTTTCAAGACGCAGTAAGACTTCATCTTTTGCATCTGCCACTGCCAGAATCGCGCTAATCTCTTCACGTAGTGAATCCACTTCATGTGCATCCATACTGCCTTTAAAATCCAGCACATAGAGACAAGGCTTCTGTAATCCTTTCTGCCCTGTCTTAGCCTCACTCTTCTTCTGCTTGGATTCAAGCTTTTGCTGTTTATTAAACTCTTTCTGCCAGATTTTTCTTTCGGCTTCGGTCATGCGAGCCTGCTGCATTTGACGCTGTTTATTCCGGTATGATTCACCAAGATCTGTCAGTTTCAACTCACCTTTTGGCGAAGATTTCCGCATTCCCACACCAATGCCAAATATAGCCAAGGCAATAACGGCCAACACCAGCGTTATTACTTTGGCTAAAAACAACCCGTAAAGAGATAAATACTCCACAAAACCCACCTTTGTCTTCTGATAATTAATATTTTTCATTCTAACTAAAAACAGATATTAACGCCTGCAATGTTTCACCATTTACTTCTTAAGCAATCAGCCTTTACAAATTTGACTCAATATATCAATTTCTGTTTTGATAGCCTGAACTGCCTCCGGCGGTAACAAATCGCTCTATCAATAACAGGAAATCTTCAAATGTTACATTACCAACCTAAACATGACCTCCTACAGCAACGTATTATTCTGGTTACAGGCGCTGGAGATGGGATTGGTCGTGAAGTGGCTTTGACTTATGCCCGTTATGGAGCACAAATGATCTTACTTGGCAGAACCACGCACAAACTGGAAGCCGTCAAAAAAGAGATAGAACAAGCAGGTGGCGCCCCTGTCGTTATTTACACCATGGATCTACTCACTATCACAGCCGAAGGATGTAAAACATTCGCTGACGATTTAACGAAACATTATCCGCGTCTGGATGGTGTATTGCATAACGCCGGATTACTGGGTGCCGTCGCGCCAATGGCAGAACAGCCGGTTCAGTTATGGCACGATGTTATGCAAATCAACGTCAATGCAACCTTTATGTTAACTCAAGCATTGCTTCCGCTATTATTGAAATCCCCCCATGGATCATTAATCTTTACCAGTTCAAGCGTTGGCCGTGAAGGTCGTAGTGGTTGGGGAGCTTATTCTGCATCTAAATTTGCGACCGAAGGCATGATGCAAGTTTTAGCGGAAGAATATAAACACAGCTCTTTACGCGTTAATTGCATCAACCCTGGTGGCACACGCACAAATATGCGTGCCAACGCATTCCCTAACGAAAATTCTGCTAAACTGAAAACACCGGCGGATATTATGCCGCTGTATCTTTATCTCATGGGCAGCGACAGTCTGCGTAAAACAGGCATCAGTTTTGATGCGCAACCCGGACGCAAAGCAGGACCAGCCGAATAATGACAATCAATGACAACCAGCACCAAAAAAGGCAACAACGCCTGAAAGAAAAAGTGGATTCCCGTATTGAAGCCGCCCAGTTAGAGCGGGGAATTTTCATCGTTTTTACTGGCAATGGTAAAGGCAAAACCACTGCGGCTTTTGGCACAGTGACCCGTGCGGTAGGTCATGGGCTACGTGCCGGTGTTATCCAATTTATAAAAGGTCAATGGGAGAATGGCGAGAAAAACCTGCTGGAACAGCATGGTGTGAATTTCCATGTTATGGCGACAGGTTTTACCTGGGAAACCCAAAGCCGGGAAACAGACACCGTAGCCTGCCATCAGGTATGGCGTCATGCGCTAGAGATGCTGGCTGATCCTGATTTAGATCTGGTTGTACTGGACGAACTGACTTATATGGTGAGTTACGGCTATCTTCCTCTTGAAGAGGTTATTACCGCCCTGAAACACCGGCCAGAACACCAATCCGTTATTATTACCGGTCGTGGTTGCCACCGTGAGTTATTGGAAATGGCCGATACCGTCACAGAGATGCGCCCGATAAAACATGCTTTTGATGCCGGCATTAAGGCACAGAAAGGCATCGACTGGTAAAAAAAGGAAAAAGGCCCCGTGATTACACGAGGCCAGCAAAGCCCATAGAAATAGAAATTAACGACCTTTTGGTGCAGTTAGACGCCCCGTGTTCTGACGGGAGCTACCCGGACGCTTTCCTGCCGATGGACGTGATGTCCCCTGAGTATGACGTTTAACCGCACGGCGGATTTGGTTAGCTTTAAGACGGCGTTGATCACGTTCAACTGCCACTTTGGAAACCATCTCTTCATTCAAACCCACTAATTGGCGCAAATAGTTAGTCTGCTCCAGACCAAGTTCTGTCCAGCCGCCGCGTGGTAAACCTTTTGGCAAACTAATATCACCATAACGCACACGAATAAGGCGGCTTACCTGTACACCCACAGCCTCCCAAAGACGACGAACCTCACGGTTGCGTCCTTCTGTCAGCGTGACGTTATACCACTGGTTCATTCCTTCACCGCCTTTGAACGCGACAGTACAGAATGATGCCGGACCATCTTCCAGTTGAATTCCCTTAGTCAGTTGTTTCAGTTTGGCATCATCAACTTCGCCAAAAACACGAACAGCATATTCGCGCTCAACTTCCCGACTTGGATGCATCAAACGGTTCGCCAACTCACCATCCGTGGTAAACAGCAACAAACCACAGGTATTCACATCCAAACGCCCAACCGCTATCCAGCGGGAACCCAGTAGCTTAGGCAGACGATCAAAAACGGTTGGCCGCCCTTCTGGATCATGGCGGGTGCAAAGTTCACCTTCTGGTTTGTAATAAGCCAGAACACGGCAAACCTCTTTTTGTGGTTCTTTGATATTTAATATCCGGCCATCAAGGCGGATTTTTGTGGAGGGCTGAACTTCAATGCGATCACCTAAAGTGGCAATCTTGCCGTCAACACTGACGCGCCCCTGTTGAATATAACCTTCTACTTCGCGACGGGAACCGTGGCCGGAACGCGCGAGAATTTTCTGTAACTTTTCAGATTTTTGTGTCTTACCGCTCATTGAGCAACCTCTGCTGTCGCCTTCACAGGCGTCGTGTTATATATCAATCAATACGTCACATTAGAAAAAAATTATAACAAATTGATTTTAATCAATTTTTTAACATGGAGTGTTAGAAAACAGGTCATACACTCCAGTCCGTGGCCGGGCATTCTACACTAATTTTGGAATCAATGATTCTAATAAATATGCCTGATTATCACTCACACCGAAAAATGAGTTTGTTTTTCTATAGGAAAAATAAATCTTATTTTGATAATGTTGCTTTTGAAAACTGAGGACTCCCGTGAGCGGCTTTGTGGTAAAAGATCTGATCACACCTCAGGCATTTAGTTCCCTTCTCATTCGTTTTTCTTAGGCAGCCTAAAGTCGTCTTTGATGAAATACGCCAGGCTGCATAGGCAAGTGTTGCATTTAATAGTTGAATACGCGAAATTTCAATTCAATAAAAAAATATAAAGCCAGTGTATAATATACTGGCTTTATATAGACACTAAAAATAATTACTGCTTAACCTATAAAAATGGCGTTACATTCCCGGCACCTTCACGTATTACAACCGGCGTATCCTCAGTCAAATCAATTACCGTTGTAGGCTGCTGTCCTAAATAACCACCGTGAATAATCAGATCAACCAATTTACCCAAATTATCTTTAATCTCTTCCGGATCAGATTCAGCAAAATCATTCCCCGGTAAAATGAGACTGGTAGACATCAGTGGTTCACCCACTTGTTCAAGAAGAGCCAACGCAATTGGATTCGATGGAACACGCAGCCCAATGGTTTTCCGCTTATCATTCATTAAACGACGAGGCACTTCTTTGGTCGCCCGTAAAATAAAGGTGTAATTACCTGGCGTATTATTCTTAATCAGTCGAAAAGCCGAATTATCAACATAAGCATAGGTCGATATCTCTGATAAGTCACGACACATTAAGGTGAAATTATGATTACTGTCCAACTGACGAATACGACATATCCGAGTCATCGAATCTTTATCTTCCAGACGGCAACCAATCGCATAACCGGAATCAGTTGGATAAACCACGACCCCACCTTTTTTGAACACATCCACACTTTGCCCTATTAAGCGTGGCTGCGGATTATCAGGATGAATATAAAAAAACTGGCTCATAAATTACCTCTTAATTTTATGCAGCCCCTACAGTGACCAGTTGCGCCATATTGGTACCACATCACCGGGTAACCACAATTTACGCCCTAACTCTATCCATGAACAAGGCTGGTGAAAATCAGAACCTAACGATGCCATCAAATCATACTCCCGTGACAATTGACCGAGATGTTTCCGCTCATTAGGCGCCTGCCGACACTGTGCAACCTCCATTGCATCACCACCATGTTGCTTAAACCAGACAATCAAACGTTTCAACCATTTGGCAGATAAATCATATCGCCCCGGATGTGCAATCACTGCCTGTCCGCCTGATTGATGAATGACATCAATAGCTTGTTCAATTGTACACCATTGCGGTGGAACGTATCCGGTTTTTCCCTTTGCCAGATACTTCTTAAATACTTTCGCAATAGTCGGCTCTTTACCGATTTCTATTAAATAGCGGGCAAAATGGCTCCGCGTCACCTGACCACCATTTGCTAACTGACTTGCTCCTGCCCAAGCATCGGGAATACCCGCCTTTGCCAGCCTGTGACCTATTTTAATTCCGCGCTCTTTCCTGAGTTCAGCCTGTTTGCCCAACAATTCAGTCATTGCAGCTGCCTGAATATCTATATTCAGACCCACAATGTGAATCTCCATATTTTCCCACAGGGTAGATATTTCAACACCGGGTATTAATTTCAAGGGCAGATGATGATTGCAGATATGTTCATGGGCCAGAGAAATAGCATCTGTCGTATCATGATCAGTCACTGCCAATACATTGACTCCCATTGCCACCGCCCGTTCAACCAACTCTGATGGTGAAAGTGAACCATCCGATGCTGTCGTATGGCTATGAAGATCATAAATTGTCACCAAGTCAGTGGTCGAATTTGTCATTATTCCTTTTCCTGCTCGAATAGATTAGAACATACGACCGGCTAGCTTAACGGTAAATGGCGATGTTTTATAGAAAAGAACTGTATTCAGCCCTAAAATACAGGGCTGAATATTATCATTTTAAGAGGTAAGAAATTTCATACTTCTTTCTATAAGGCAGAAATGTCCCGGAATGAATATCCGTATTAGCACTTTCCTTAGGTAATCCCACATTGCGGGCAGTACCTAAATCACCATAAGGATCAAGAGGAACAATATGACTTTCAGTAATTTTGATGTCACTCTGGCTATTCCAACCCTCTGCAACTTCCTTGATCTTCTTTCCTTTAACACCAGTGTCACCGTAAATACCCAAGAAGCTGAAGATTAACTTATCATAGGCGGTGATATTGATAATGCTTAAGTCAAATCCTCTTCCCCGATCACTCTCCTCTTCATTTTTACCATCCAAGCGGGCATCATATTGGCACCAATCAGTTCTATAAGTATTCAGAGGTAGATTCACATAATAAGTGCAACATCGTTTAACTGTATCAAGATGTAAATTTTAAATAACACAATATGTCAGAGCGTTGAATATTACTTCTCATAGTAATATCAGTTAAACCTCTTTTTTCATATGCAGCTATAAAAATTGATTACCTATTCTCGCCATTTATCTATTGACTCAATAAAAATCCAGCCAATCATTTTTTTAACCAAAATTTACTACAGATAAATGCTGTTTTTAATGAAATCAAATTGACATGTTTAATATTATTAAATATGCATAATAGCGATATCATAAAATGATAATATTAGTTATTTATGACAGTAAAATAATAAATTCATTAATATTAAGGTCTTCTATTACCCAACCAATCGACAAAAATTTAATAGAATTTTTTTCATAAAATTCTTGACACACCAACATCGTTCCAGTTTACTAGTACGAGAGAAATGGCAATATTATCTATATTTAATGCGAAAGAGGCACTGAAAATGACTGTATTTATGATATCTATCCGTTGGTGGCACAACTTCCCATTAAGGGCGGCATGGTCACGCACATAAATCAACAGTGCCAAATTACCAAAACCCGCCAAAAAAGGCGGGTTTTTTTATATGCATAATTCATAATCAGGACGAAAAAATGACGGATAAACAACCAAAATTCACAGTCATTGAGCAGGAAACAACTTATCAGTCCGATCCTGCACAGCTATTCAATCAACTCTGTAGTAAGCGATCGGCAACGTTATTGCTGGAATCTGCGGAAATTAACAGTAAAAAAAGCTTGAGAAGCCTGTTAATCATCGACAGTGCTTTGCGTATCAGCGCAAACGGCAATCAGGTCACTTTTGACGCCTTGACAGAAAATGGCCAAAATTTATTACCGGTTTTGGTCAAAAAATTTCCCAGCAACGTCCAATCTGAAATGACACACGATTCTCTTCAATTGATCTTTCCACCAATCAATCACAATATGATAGATGAAGATAGTCGCCTGAAAGCCATATCTGTATTTGATGCACTACGAGCCCTTCTTTCTCTGGCAGAATTGCCATCACAATACGAATTACCATCACAAGACAATGCAGAAGCAATATTCGTTGGCGGCCTTTTCTCCTACGACCTGGTCGCCGGATTTGAGCCGTTACCCACAGTGAAAACCGTTCAACGTTGTCCTGATTTCTGTTTTTATCTGGCAGAAACTTTAATGGTGATCGACCATCAAAATAAAAATGCACGCCTGCAAATCAGCCTCTTTAGTCATTCGCCAGAAGAACAACAACGTCTCAAGCAACGATTAAAAACATTAGCGGAACTCATCACAGAACCCAAGCAACCAGTGAAAAAAATCTCTCTACCGACAATGAAAGTTTCATGCAATCAAGATGACAAGACATATGCAGAAATAGTGACACAATTGCAACAATACATCCGCCAGGGAGATATTTTTCAGGTAGTTCCATCACGGCGCTTTTCTCTGCCATGCCCAGCACCGCTTAATGCTTATCAAAAACTTAAACAACGCAATCCAAGTCCTTATATGTTTTTTATGCAGGATAAAGACTTCTGTCTGTTCGGCGCTTCCCCTGAAAGCGCACTGAAATATGATACGTCTAATCGTCAAATTGAGATTTATCCTATCGCCGGCACACGTCCCCGTGGGCGCAATGCTGCCGGAGAGTTGGATGCGGATCTGGACAGCCGAACTGAGCTGGAGATGCGTACAGATAACAAAGAATTAGCTGAACACTTGATGCTGGTTGATTTAGCTCGTAACGATTTGGCCCGTATTTGTGAACCCGGCAGCCGCTATGTCGCTGATTTGACAAAAGTCGATCGTTACTCTTTTGTCATGCATCTGGTTTCCCGTGTGGTCGGGACATTACGCCATGACTTGGATATTTTCCATGCTTATCAAGCTTGTATGAATATGGGGACACTTACCGGTGCACCGAAAGTTCGGGCAATGCAACTTATCGCCCATTACGAAAATGAACGTCGTGGCAGCTACGGTGGCGCTGTCGGTTATTTCACCGGCAAAGGTGATATGGATAATTGTATCGTCATCCGCTCCGCTTACGTGGAAGATGGCATAGCGACGATTCAGGCTGGCGCTGGCGTAGTCTTGGATTCCGTTCCTTTGGCAGAAGCTGAAGAAACTTGCAACAAAGCAAGAGCCGTCATTCATGCAATTGCTGAAGCACATCAGGCAGAGGAGATTTTCTGATGGCGAATATTCTCCTGCTCGATAACGTGGATTCATTCACCTATAACCTCGTCGATCAATTACGCAATAAAGGTCATCAGGTTGTTATCTATCGCAATACCGTTGCAACTGACATCATTATGCAGCAATTCAAAGTACTGCTTTCACCGTTACTGATGCTTTCACCGGGGCCAGGTAAACCTTCTGATGCGGGCTGTATGCCTGAATTACTTGAAAAAATAATCGGCAAAATTCCGGTGATCGGCATCTGTCTTGGCCATCAGGCAATTATTGAAGCCTATGGTGGAAACATATCTGCCGCTGATGAAATCCTGCACGGCAAAGCCTCTTTGGCAAAACATGATAATCAGGCTATGTTCGCTGATCTGGAAAATCCTTTGCCCGTTGCCCGTTATCACTCTTTGTCGGGTTGCAGAATTCCATCTGAATTGACGATTTCTGCCCGTTGTGGCGACACTGTTATGGCGGTTCGCCACGACAAACATAAGGTTTGCGGGTTCCAGTTCCATCCAGAATCTATTCTCACAACACATGGCACCAGATTACTCGAACAAACTCTGGCCTGGGCACTGAATTAAAAAGGAGGTATAAAAATGCAGTCTATTTTCGACAAATTGTTCAGTGCGCAGATACTGACACAACAAGAAAGTCAGCAACTGTTTTCCGCCATAATTCAAGGAAAATTAAGTGAGTCACAACTCGCGGCGGTCCTTATCAGTATGAAATTGCGCGGGGAGCAGCCACAGGAGATCGCCGGTGCCGCACAGGCGTTACTAGCAAATGCCCTGCCATTTCCGAGGCCGGACTACACGTTCTGCGATATTGTCGGAACAGGGGGCGATGGTACTAACAGCATCAATATTTCAACCGCCAGTGCATTTGTCGCAGCAGCTTGTCATATTAAAGTTGCCAAACATGGTAACCGCAGTGTTTCCAGCCGTTCCGGTTCATCTGATTTGCTGGCGGCATTTGGTATAACGCTTGATATCAGCGCAGAATGTGCCCGTAGCGCCTTGGATGAAATCGGCATCTGTTTTCTGTTTGCGCCGCAATATCATATTGGATTCCGCCATGCGATACCTGTACGTCAGCAACTGAAAACCCGGACGCTGTTCAATGTATTAGGCCCTCTGATTAATCCTGCCCGTCCGCCGTTGGCATTAATTGGCGTTTACAGCCCTGAGCTAGTTGGGCCCATTGCCCGTACCTTGCAAGTCTTGGGCTATCAACGAGCAGCAGTTGTTCACAGTGGTGGAATGGATGAAGTTGCCCTGCATGCACCAACCATCGTTGCAGAACTTAATGATGGAGAAATTGCCCATTATCAATTAAATGCTGAAGATTTTGGTTTACAAAGCCATCCAATATCGGCATTAAAGGGGGGGGCACCGGAAGAAAACCGTGAAATCCTCAGTTTATTGTTACAGGGCCGGGGTAAGAAAACCCATGCTGATGCCGTTGCCGCTAATGTTGCCCTGCTGATGAAAATTCATGGACAAGAAAATTTACGTCATAACACTCAACAAGCTCTTGAAACCATTCACAGTGGTCTGGCTTATGAACGAGTCACCGCACTTGCCGCAAGGAGTTAATGATGCAACCTACCGTTTTACAGAAAATTGTTAATGACAAAGCCGAATATCTGATTAAGCGTAAGCAACAACAACCTTTGGAAAGCTTTATTGATTCTATTGTTGCCAGCCAGCGTAGTTTTTATCAGGCGCTGAACAGTGAACAGACTGTTTTTATTCTGGAGTGTAAAAAGGCATCGCCTTCAAAAGGACTTATCCGCCAGGATTTTGATCCCATCCAGATAGCAAAAACTTATCAACCTTATGCTGCCGCAATTTCAGTATTAACGGATAAAAAATATTTTCAAGGCAGCTATGATTTTCTCCGGCTGGTGAGTGATGCTGTTCATCAGCCGGTATTGTGCAAAGATTTTATTATCGATCCTTATCAAGTTTATCTCGCTCGTTATTATCAGGCAGATGCAATTCTGCTGATGCTGTCCGTTCTTGACGATCAACAATATATTATGCTGTCTGAACTTGCTCATCGTTTAAATATGGGAATACTGACTGAGGTGAGTTCAGAAAAAGAACGGATCAGAGCTATCACATTAAAAGCCAAAATCATCGGTATCAATAACCGTGATCTCAGAGATCTTTCTATAGATTTAAACCGCACCAGACAACTTGCACCACAGTTACCGGAAGGAACGATTGTTATCAGCGAGTCAGGTATCCACCAACATCAGCAAATTCGTGAACTCAGCCATTACGCCAAAGGTTTTCTAATTGGTAGCGCTTTGATGTCCCAGTCCAATCTGGATCTGGCATTACGTCAACTGATTCTGGGAGAAAATAAAGTCTGTGGATTGACCCGTCCACAAGATGCTAAAGCGGCATTACAAGCAGGGGCTGTTTATGGTGGTTTGATATTTGTTGAGCATTCTCTGCGTAGAATTAATATCGAACAAGCTCAACAAATCATCAATGCGGCTGCTCTCAAATATGTGGGGGTATTTCAAAATCAATCATCTGCATTTATCAATCATACCGCCCGTACTCTGTCTCTCGCAGCGGTGCAATTACATGGGGCAGAAGGCGAAGTTTATATTGAAGAACTGCGGAAATTATTGCCTGAAAACTGCCAAATTTGGAAAGCGATTGATATGTCGAAAGATTCATTTCACGCTAAAACCGGAAATATTGATCGGTATCTGCTTGATAATGGCCAAGGCGGAACCTGCAAAAGTTTCGACTGGCAATTACTTGAAAAACAATCACTCGACAATGTGATGTTGGCAGGTGGATTAAATGAAGAAAATTGCCAACAGGCAGCAAAATATGGCTGTTGCGGGCTTGATTTTAACTCTGGTGTTGAAAGCGCACCGGGTATTAAAAGCAGCCATAAATTAAGCAAAGTGTTTCAGCGTCTACGTAGCTACCAATAAACAGCGATTCTTTGATTAATGGACAAACAGAATAATGAGTAAACTTAACCCCTATTTTGGTGATTTCGGTGGACAATTTGTGCCACAGATCCTTATTCCCGCCCTTGAACAATTAGAAGCGGCATTTATTGATGCTCAACAAGATCCTGAATTCCAGCAAGAATTTCAGGATCTACTGAAAAACTATGCAGGCAGACCAACGGCATTAACTCTATGCCGTAATTTGACTAAAGGCACTAAAACCCGCCTTTATCTGAAACGAGAAGATCTATTACACGGCGGCGCTCATAAAACCAATCAGGTACTGGGTCAGGCATTACTGGCGAAACGCATGGGCAAAAATGAAATTATTGCGGAAACCGGTGCCGGCCAGCATGGTGTGGCAACAGCCCTTACCTGTGCACTTTTAAATATGAAATGCCGCATTTATATGGGCGCTAAAGATGTGGAACGCCAATCCCCTAATGTCTTCCGCATGCGTCTGATGGGAGCCGAAGTTATCCCGGTCTACAGCGGCTCTGCAACTCTAAAAGATGCCTGCAATGAAGCACTGCGTGACTGGTCTGGCAGCTATGATAAGGCTCACTATTTGTTAGGTACCGCCGCTGGCCCACATCCCTATCCAACCATCGTTCGGGAGTTCCAACGTATGATTGGCGAAGAAGCCAAATCCCAGATTCTGGCAAAAGAGGGGCGTCTGCCTGATGCTGTGCTGGCCTGCGTTGGTGGTGGCTCCAATGCCATTGGCATGTTTGCCGAGTTTATTCCTGAAACATCAGTACGCTTGATTGGTATTGAACCCGCGGGACACGGTATCGAAACGGGCAAACATGGCGCCCCACTGAAACATGGCGAATTAGGTATCTATTTTGGTATGAAATCACCCATGATGCAGACAGATGAAGGCCAGATTGAAGAGTCTTACTCTATTTCAGCCGGCCTGGATTTCCCTTCTGTCGGCCCTCAACATGCCTATCTGAACAGTATTGGCCGGGCTGACTATTTTTCCATCACTGATGATGAAGCGTTAGCGGCATTCAAAACACTTTCTCGTGAGGAAGGCATTATTCCAGCTCTCGAATCCTCTCATGCGTTGGCTTATGCTTTGAAAATGATCCATCAAGCGCCTGATAAAGAGCAATTACTGATCGTCAATCTATCCGGTCGCGGTGATAAAGACATATTTACTGTCCATGATATTTTAAAATCCAGGGGGGAAATCTGATGGAACGTTATGAACAGCTATTTAAACAATTGGCAAACCGTAAGCAAGGTGCTTTCGTCCCCTTTGTCACACTAGGTGATCCAAACCCGGCATTATCATTGGAAATTATCGACGCACTGATTGCAGGTGGTGCTGATGCCCTTGAGTTAAGTATTCCTTTTTCTGATCCGCTGGCTGATGGCCCGACAATTCAGAATGCCAATCTGCGTGCTTTCTCCTCAAATGTTACCCCCACTCTTTGTTTTGAACTATTGGCAAAAATTCGGACAAAATATCCTGATATTCCCATTGGTTTATTGATGTATGCCAACCTGATTTTTCACAATGGCATAGACGAGTTTTATCGCCGCTGCAAAGACGCAGATGTTGATTCTGTATTAGTTGCAGATGTTCCTGTATCAGAATCACGGCCATTCCGTACCGCAGCGATGAAATATGGTATTGCCCCTATCTTTATTTGCCCTCCGAATGCGGAAGATGAATTATTACGTGAAATCGCCTCTTATGGCCGGGGATATACCTATTTATTATCCCGAGCAGGCGTTACCGGCACAGAACGACGCGCTGAACATCCTTTAAATCATTTGGTCAATAAGTTGCGGGAATATCATGCTTCACCACCATTACAGGGATTTGGTATTTCAGAACCTACACAGATAAAAGAAACGTTAGCAAATGGTGCAGCTGGTGCAATTTCCGGATCTGCCGTAATCAAAATTATTGAAGAAAATCTTTCTCAACCAGAAATAATGCTGAAAAAACTCACTGAATTTGTATCAAAAATGAAATCTGCAACGCAACGTTAGCATAAAAAATGGGGCAAAATCTGCCCCATTTTTTCATATCAAACAAGTTATGATTAAAACAAACGCGATCCTTATCAGAAGTGATAACCGACACCAAACATAAATACCCACGGATCAAGCCGGGTATCAACTTTATGGCTCTGGTCACCTGCTTTGAATTTCACGTCAGTTTCAATGTTCACCCACCATACAGACGCGTTTAACATCCAGTTCTGATCTAACTCAAAATCTAAACCAACATGCCCGGCAACACCCCAGGAATCTTTCAGATCCAGACTGTGTAAATTATTGCCTTTAACAGCATCATTACCATTGAATTTTTCGTTAAAGAAAGTGGTATAGTTCAAACCAACACCAATATAAGGGCGGAAATTACTTTCTTTAGAGCCGAAATAGTATTGCGCCATTAATGTCGGTGGCAGACTCTTTATTTTGGCAATATTACCAGCACCCGGTAAACTGACCTGGTGCTGGAAAGGTGTCCCAGCGAGTAATTCAATACCAATATTATCGGTAATCATATAACCGAAGGTTAAACCCATCTGGGTATTATTATCTGCACTAAGAGAGCCTACCCCTAATACATTATCAGACCCCGTATTAGGCCTTACTGTTGCAGTACCCGTGCGGAAAAGAAAATCACCCGCTTCATGAGCAAAAGCGAACGATGGTGCTAAAGTTGCCGCTGCTAATACAAATGCAGAAAGTTTTTTCATTATTCATTCCATTCCTGTGATTTAAAGTCAATAAAAATATAGCTATATATTTAAAATCATGATCCAAGATAGATCACATCTTTTAAATAATTTAATAAAAATCGTATATTTACGATATTATTATTTCAAACAGGAATTATTTTAAATTGACACAAATCAATATTTGTTATTAATTAATTGGATATTTTTTATATTTATATGTTAATTCAAATATTTTATCTGATTATATTTTTATTATGTTTTAACAAAGTTAAATTTATGTTTATTTTCATATTAGAAAGATAACATAAAGGACTTTTTCCTCTTATCAACAATTGCAGTCAATCACTAATTTATCCGCATAATCTCCTTTCAGCTATCCACATCTATCCATAACAGAGTACAATTAACCGCTGTGTATTATTGTTTAACCTGATAGGAGCTGTCTTCATGCCAATCACGGCGAATACCCTGTACCGTGACAGTTTTAACTTTTTCAAAAATCAACTGTTAAGTACTCTGACTCTGGCCGTTCTAGCGGCTCTGGTGACTACCCTATTGGGGCACCTGTTTATCCCTGATAGTGAACAGATGAAGCTGCTGACAGAAGCAGAATTCACTTTTGCAACTTCAGGTAAAGCAGGTATTCAGGATATGGTGTCCCAAATGACCCCAGAGCAACAGTCAATGATCATGCGAGCAGGGATAGGAACTATTTTCTCCAGTATGATTGGCAATGTGCTGCTGGTTGGTGGTGTATTGACGTTGGTCACGGCAGTTTCAGCGGGAAATCGTATTTCTTCATTACAGGCAATTGGTTTATCAGCAAGCCAATTACCAAAACTGTTCCTGCTACTGCTTATCTGCACCTTGCTGATTCAACTTGGTTTGATGCTGATGCTGGTACCCGGCATTATTTTGTCTATCGCCCTGGCTTTATCACCCGTGATTATGACCACTGAACGTTGTGGTATTTTTGCTTCAATGAAAATAAGTTGGAAACTGGCATTTGCCAATATTCGCTTGCTGGTTCCGGCCATTCTGTTGTGGCTGACCGCAAAGCTCTTACTGGTGTTTATTATTGATCGTCTGACATTCATTCATAGTGAGATGGCGGGAATCATGCTTGGTGTGTTTAATAACCTGATCTCAGCCATTCTGCTAATTTATCTGTTCAGGTTATATATGCTGGTTGCCTCTTCACAACAAAAAATGAATATAAAATAGCTGTTCAAACAAACCCCATAGCGATAAAAGCTATGGGGTTGACAGTGAATACAGAATAAGCCAGTTTATATCCCCTGCCACACGACAGGGAATTTCTGTAGAAAGAAGTAGCTAATTAGCAAATTTCGATTAGAACCGATAACCTACGCCAACTACCCAAGTACCTATCTTAAGCTCATCCAATTTTGAATATTCATAAGATGTATCGATAGTCCAATTTGGCATAGGGTCAAACTGTAATCCCAATCCGTAGCTGACAGATGTTTTACTCTTACTGCCACTTATTGAATCAACATAATCTGAGTTCTTAACCTTTCCATGTGCAGCACCCACCATACCGTATACGCTAACATATTCATTAAAACGATATGTAGGGCCCGCCATCAGGGAAAAATAATCCATATCAGATTCAGCTACTTTTCTGCCACCACGATAATAATCGTAACCTAAATATGTATATGTAAGTGAGCTAATAACACCCAAATTATTATCCAATTCGTAGCGGTACTTTAAGTTGAAGCCCTTTGGGTTATCATCAGTCTTTTCACCGTTAAACTTTGCATGACTCTGAGCATAGCCACCAGAAATTGTACTTTCACCGCTCGCATTTGCTGCAAATGCGAATACAGATAAACCAACAGCCACCACTGAAGCTACCAGTGTTCTTTTCATTGAAAATCCCTAAAATTGTACAAAATATAGAAAAAAATAATTACGGAAAGGTATTATTTATCAGTAACCATATAAAAAACAACAAAATTCCGTTTATTGTTAACTTCCCGTTTAATAAAGTAAAAAACTAAGTATTAGCGTCGTATTTCTCTTTTTTAGCAGAACTCATTGAGGCGCGGGCATTCTTGCCCATAGAGACGCCAGGTATACACACAGGTATGACTGCTGGCGGGCGTACAGATGATGACGTAGTCCCGTCGCCGATCTGTACTGCCGCTTTACTCTCGCTTACCGGCAATTTGATACTTTTGGTTGCCACAGCTGTATTACCATATTCGTCTTTAGACATAACAACCACGAAAAGGGCTTCGGTAGCTAATGCTGTGATGTTGTAGTATTTTTTGGTGTCAACTTTCGCCTGCCAGTTAACCAAATCGCCATCAAATGGTATCTTTATCCCATTAACATAAACACGCGTTGTCACAATTTTACTGCTGTCCTTCGCCGTACCAGAAATTGTAAGCGTAGTACCAGCAAGAGATGCATTCAATACTAACACCGGGGGCAGCTTATCTGTACGTTGCACCGGTGGTACTGTTTTTCCGTCTGAGTAGTCCAGTATTTCGTCGGCCAATGGGGGAACCCGGGGTGCTATAGTTCTGTTATTGGTGGCGAATTCATAAGCGTATGCGTACCGAAGAAGATCGTTATCGCTGTAAGCTGGGCCAATGAATGTTAAGTTAACAGGAATACCCGTGTCCTTCATGGTCCCCATGCTCACTGAAACACTTGGGATACCCAAGTGACGGAGAACATAGTTGGTGTTCGAGTAAAAGTTACCGTTCTGCAATGCTTCTTCGTACGAGACATCATTAACATCTGCGTTAGCCTTACCGATGTTGCCGTTTGCGGGAAAAACAATGAGATCAAGCTTCTCCGCCTTCATCCAGTTCTCAAGGTCTATCTTTCGCGTTTCTTCGAGGCCACGGAGCATAGTCGCAAAACCCGGTAGTGTCTCGATGGGCTGGATCCCAGCTTTAATTGTGTCGATGAGCAATTTATAATCCGAATTTCGATTAAATCCGCGACACGCATCGACGGATGCTGGCGGGTTCGGAAATACTGTCTCCGGGTCAATATTAGTCCAAGAAGGGAAATTCGGGTCTCCTACACTCTTGAGGAACTCTTCGTCCACATAGGAATTTATGTAGTTAAACTCCAACGCCATCCAGTCGAGCGGAATAAGTCCGCGCTCTTCCATTGTTCTAGTACCTGCACGGTCCCCCTCATAATTATTCTGGAGTGGGAAATCGATTTCAATCACATCAGCGCCAAGCGCACGAAGGTCGGCAGCAGCCTTATCCCAAAGTTCAATGATAGACGGCCTGACGCGAACGGGATCACTTCCACCAAAATCTTTGCCAATGTACATCTTTGGAACGCCAACTCTTCGTCCCTTCAGCGAATGTGTGTCCCTGAGTTCAAGATAGGTTTTAGGGCGTACTGAAGTCACAGCAGGTAGTTTGACAACCTTCTGATGACGCCAGAGGTCTCCTTCTGTGATCGGATCATCAACCACTACCACATCCAGGACTCGAAGCATATCCTCAACAGTACGTGTATGCGGGACAACCACATCACGTATAGGGTACAGAGGCCAATTGCCTCGGATTGAGATCAATCCACGTGAAGGCGTATAGGCCACCAGAGCATTATTAGAAGCAGGTGAACGACCAGACGACACGGTTTCTTCCCCCATACCGAAGGCCGCAAAATTTGCCGCCGTTGCAGTAGCCGAACCGTTCGATGAACCGGAAGACCATGCAGCCGTAAGATAGTCAGCGTTGTAGGGACTTTCCGCACGACCATAAACACCTCGCTGCATACCACCAGCTGCCATCGGAGGCATGTTTGTCTTTCCGATGAGAACCCCACCAGACTCCCGAATCTTTTTAACCGTGAAAGCATCATCTTTTGCCATCAGCTTTTTGAAGGCGGGTGATCCCGCCGCTACGGTGAGACCTGCAACCATATAGCTATCCTTAACAGTGTAAGGGATCCCGTGAAGAGGTCCGAGTATAATGCCTTCAGACCGTAGACGGTCTGCCTCCGCAGCCTCCTCAAGCACTCTTGGATTTAAGACAGGAATGGAGTTCAATTTTATACCATTGAGATCATAGGCATATACTCGGTTCAGGTACATTGTCGTCAATTCGACACTCGACAACGCACCAGCCTCCATCGCTTGCTGCATCTGTTTGATGGTTGCTTCTTGCAACGAAAAAATCCGCGTGTTGGATGCATCAGTAGTTGGCATGAATACCACGCTCATGAATAATGAACCCATCACTACTAATACGCTGTTGGGTATGCTCCCGGTAAACTTCCTTAACCAGAACAACCAGGCATTACATGTAATAGGTCGACCTGACTGAACGGCAGTTATACTTTCTAACTCCATAATTAATCTCCAATAATGGATGAACGCAAGGATCCGTTAATTTTTTAATAGATAAATAAGTTATTTTTACTTTAATTTATATAACTATTAGTTAGCTTATTTTGCTAAGAACACATACCTGATGACGCCGTACGCAATAAATTTCACCTATCCGCTCGATAAATGAAGCGACAATTGCATTTCCTCTATTGAAAAATTTTGACACAACTAGCGTCATGAATACGACTGCAATTTATTCAATTTACCCATTTTTCCTTTGAATCTGTAGCACGATAACCAATTCTGCACAGTTAGACGGTATATTTTGCACTCATTAAGCTGTGGGCGGACAAAATAGTTGTAAACTGAATTGCGCTTTTAGTCGTTAAACTGATAGAAATGCTGGCTCAGGGTATCGCTGAAGGCATTATCGACGTTCCCAGGGATCATTGACCAAACTATCGCTAAACACCCGATGCGCAGGCCGACCTTATTGACCACAACAGTACAACTTCAAGAAAAACAACGGACAAATTAATGTGAAAGCGATGGCAAAGATATTAGAGTTTCACCTGAAACAACATTTTTGGCGGGATGACTGAACTCGGTTTCACCCTCAAAGTTTACAGAATTGGGGGTTGTGCCACAGGTCACCTATCCAATTTATTCACAAGGAATCCCATATGCGGCTATCTATTCAAACTTTATCAGTCTTTACATCTTTTGCTTTCCTCATTGCTCCGTTTTTCACTCAAGCACATAGCAGCAATACTGCTGGTATTAACGTTGAAAAATTGCTTGAAACTGAAAAGTCTTGGGATGGCGTGCCTTATCAGGGATATCCTAAAGGTACTCCTCAACTTTCAGTTCTCAAAATTACTATTGCTCCAAATACCAGCCTTACCTGGCATGAGCACCCGATACCTAATGTAGCTTACGTGCTGAACGGGGTGTTAACAGCAGAGAAAAAATCCAGTGGTGAAAAACGTCTTATAAAGGCGGGAGAGGTGTTATCCGAGATGGTTGACAGCACTCATCTCGGTTACACAGGCAAAGAAGGTGTTACTCTCGTGGTCTTCTACGCAGGGCAAAAAGGTATCCCTCTTTCTAAACCCGTTGAGTAAAAATCACTCAGGCACCTCGACACGACCTTTAACCTGAGAGCTGTTGGCACAGATAAACTCGGTGTTCAGGTCATTCAAAACCCGCCCGAACTGCATCGTGTCGGTCCGGCGGGTTTATGGCACGAGTAACTAGTGTTACCCTTGGTGAGCACTTCAACGGGTTCGTTGGTGATATGATCCAATCTGGTCTTTATGGCAACATATCCGAAGTTGTCCGCGATGCTTTGCGCCTGATGGAGGCTCGCGAGCAGTGTATTCAGAATGTTCGTGAAATGGCGCTGGCTGGCCTGAATTCCCCTGTCAGCAAAAATATTTTGTAATGGCAGCGAAGGACTTAAATGTATAAGTTTTCCAAGTTGGCTGATGAAGACATATTTCATATTGCTTATACGATACAGCAGTTTGGTCAAAACCAGGCTAGGTGTGCGCCGCTTCGAGTTCAAGAAACATTCCATCTACTACATGTTGCAGGATAACGACATCTTCATTTCACGCGTCATTCACCAGTCGATAGACGTTGATATACTCGACTTTCCAGAATAAGTTTACGGTGATTGTTATTCCAAGTTTAAAATGTCACTCCATTGTTCAATATTATATAGCGTTATGCGAATCCCGCGCCGATCTTTCGTCTATCACCCCCTACAATTCTCCCTCTCTAGGGATTTTTATTTTTTACTCTGCAAGTTTGTGCAGCCACTTGCAGGAACAGCCAGATACAAGTGGCACAAATCTGACACAGGGAGTCATACTTATGTTCTTTATATATTCCCATCACCGGTAGATATATGAATCATTATCTTTTGATGTAATTAGAGTACCATTCGGGCTTACTTTGAATCATTCGTACAGCGAAATAGAGATCGGGCACCACAACTAGATCGTCATCACTGCTTCTCAGTTTATTTTGTTTTATCCAGCGGGTAAGTTCTGTCCGTCGGCCAGCGAGCACCAGTGTGACACCTTTTACTTTCAATTCAGTAATCAGTTCATCAATAGCCGCAAAAACACTCACATCGTCATAGGTAAAGCTCACAGCCGCATCAACAACCAACCAACCCGGACGTTTTTTCGCCCTGTCTACATGCTGCAACACCCGTTTTTTAAAATAACTGACATTGAAATAAGTCAATGGGGAGTTAAACCGGTACATCATCACACCGTCTAGCGGTCTAATCTCATTGCCTTGGTTAATGGAATGGATCATCCCTTGCTCATTAACGCCCAAAAGCTGATCTGTCGGGCGGAAGACAATACGCAAAAACTGCAATAAGCCAAGCAGAACAGCAAAACCAACACCGTTAATCAAACCCACCACCAACACTGAAATCAGTGTAAACAGTGATAAAGTAAATGCCTGACGATTTCGTTTCCGCAGTGACCAGATCCCCCGTAAATTCAACAGTGATGATGCCGAATAAATCAGCACTACACCAAGAGATGACAATGGAATATGCGCCAGGAAACCCGTCATGAATAACAAAACCAGCAAGATAACCACAGCGGCAATCACAGAAACCAATTGTGTTTTCCCACCAATAGCATCATTAACCGCAGTTCGGCTGCTGGCAGCACTGACAGCAAACCCTTGAGATAAAGCAGAAGCGATATTCGCAATACCTAAGGCCCTAAGTTCAGAATCCGCATCAATCTGATAGCCGTTTTTATTGGCAAAACTACGGGCCGTCATCATAAAACTGACAAAACTGATAACAGCAAGGTTCAGGGATGGGATAACCAGATCACGCATAATTCCAGGTTGGAAATCAGGCATTGGCACAACAGGCAATCCCCCTCCGCTGACACTGCCAACAATCTGAATACCGTATTTTTCAAGCCCAAATTGCCAGCTTACATACGTCGTTAATACCATTGCCAACAAGGGCCCCGGCCAAGCCGGGCGCAAGAAACGTACAGTCAGCAAAATCAATATCGTCGCAACCGACATTGCCAATGTCGGTAAATGCGTACTCAGTAGTTTGGCAGGTAATGCGATCACCCGTTCAATTAATCCAACAGGTACGCCGGCAAAGCCAAAGACTTTAGCCAACTGATCTACAATGATTGTCAATGCCACACCGTTCATTAATCCTTTAAGGATCGGTCTTGAAAGAAAATCAGCCAATGCACCTAATCGAAAATGACTCGCGAGAATACACCATATTCCTGTCATTAACGTCATCGCGATCGTAAGCTGCCAACGTACATCTTCATTACCAAAAACCAAGGGCGCAACTGCTGCCGCAATGACGGCACACGTTGCTGCATCCGGCCCGACAATCAACTGTCTTGAAGTGCCAAATAACGCATAAGTGAACATTGGCAAGATACATGCGTAGAGGCCGATAATTGCATTTATTCCCATTAATTCAGCGTAAGCAATAGCAACCGGCAGAGCTACTGCGGCCACAGAAAACCCAGCCCTTAAATCATGACTAAACCACTCTTTGCGATAATGAGAAAAATTGCCCAGCCCTGGCATCCAACGCTGTAGTTTTTTCCACTGCATCTGGTTTATGCCCTCTTATTTTTCAACGGGTTTTAGCTATAATGCTGCGTTATCTGTTCACTGACAACAGGAAGTTAATTACGCCGCTCTTTATGGTAAAATTGTGCGAAACAGATCGATAAAAATCTTTATTTATCGATAAATAAAGCCATACTGTGCCGCTTAGTATATTCAATCACCAAAATCGGATAGCGTCAGATGCCGGAATTACGATAGGTTCAAACATGAAACAACTTTTAGACTTTCTCCCTTTAGTCGTATTTTTTGTTGTATACAAAATGTATGACATTTTCTATGCTTCCGGGGCACTGATCGCCGCCACCGGTTTAGCTGTAGCAATAACTTACTTCATCTACCGGAAAGTAGAGAAATCTTCTCTGATCACATTTATCATGGTTACGGTTTTCGGCACTCTGACCTTAGCTTTCCACAGCGATCTCTTTATTAAGTGGAAAGTCACCGCAATCTATGCCTTATTCGCATTAGCCTTGCTCGTCAGCCAATGGTTCATGAAAAAACCACTTATTCAGAAAATGCTAGGAAAAGAGCTGGTTTTACCGGATTTTGTCTGGAATAAACTCAATATGGCATGGGCGCTGTTTTTTATTGCCTGTGCGCTCGCCAATATTTATGTCGCTTTCTGGTTACCACAAGATGTTTGGGTTAACTTTAAAGTATTTGGCCTGACTGCCTTAACCCTGGTTTTCACCGTGCTCAGTGTAGTCTATATTTATCGTTACTTGCCACGCGAACAGAAATAACCCTATTCAAATGGATACCTGTCTGCTATCGTCTGTAGGCAGGTATTGTTTTTTCATCAAATAAAGTAAAATTTTCAATGACACAACAACAATTACCTAACGGAGAATTAGTCCTCCGCACACTGGCTATGCCCGCTGATACCAACGCCAATGGAGATATTTTTGGCGGATGGCTGATGTCACAAATGGATATTGGTGGCGCAATTCTGGCAAAAGAAATTGCGGAAGGCCGTGTTGTCACTGTCAGAGTAAATGGTATTACTTTCCTTAAACCTGTCGCTGTTGGTGATGTCGTCTGCTGCTACGCGCATTGTCTCAAAACCGGAAACAGCTCAATTACTATTAACATCGAAGTCTGGGTGAAGAAAGTAGCATCTGGGCCTGTAGGTCAACGTTATCGTGCAACCGAAGCGGTATTCACTTATGTTGCTGTTAATGAGGATAATACCCCCCGCCAATTACCTGAAGGAAAAACCCAATTCCAACTGACCAACAGCGCTGACGAATAAGCCTGATTATTAATGCAAAAAAGGAGCGTCTGAACCACGCTCCTTTTTTATCTGCATTTTCCCGCCAATCAAGATTGGGATATACCGGTTATTTTGAATTCTACTGTTGTGATATAGCCAACAGCGGGTATTTTTTCATAGCGCCATTTTCTCATTGCTTTTTTTACTTCTCTGTCAAAAACATTAGGTGGATTGGCACTAATCACTTCGATATTTTTTACCCGACCGTCTTCATCAATGTCATATTTGACTTTAACATTACCTTCAATACCCAGTGCTGACGCTCTGGATGGATAAATAGGTAATGATTTATTTAACGCTTTTGGTCCATTCTGCGATTTAATTTCCGTATTAGTTGCCGGTTTATTCTGGTCATTATCAGTCCGGTTAGCCAGTGGCTTTTCCAATTGTTCAGTTGTCTTTTCAACTGACTCAGATTGCTTTTTAACAACCTTCTTCTTCACTTCCGGTTTGGGTTTTAGCTTCTTTACCTCTGGCTTTGGGATCACCGGTTCTGGAACAGGTTCCGGCTCTTCTGGTTCTGACTCGGGTTCAGGTGCCGCCGGTTGTGAAACCGAGACTTCCTCAGCAGCTAACTGAATCATAGCTACAGACATAAGTGCAGCGTCAGACTGCCTTTCCGGTATCGCAGAACAAAAAAGTGCAGCAGCAACAGAAATATGCAAACAAACTGATAGTAATATTGGCCAATGTATCCAACGCATAAGGGGGCTCTTGATTAGCAGCATAGTAGTCAATCCTCGAATGACTGCTAGTTTAAATGCAAATAGCAATCATATTCAATAAAGATTGTAGGTGAGCGTGAATATAAAGCCAAAAATATTATTTTTTAATGCACCCATTCACTATGTTGAACAAACAATAAAGCTCGCCGCTGTTTATAAACATCTAATTTACGTAGTGAATAAATACGTAAATTCCGTCTTGATTGTCCTTCCAGCCAACGGCGACGACGGTTGGAATTCTGGCGCAATCTCCGCCACCTTCCTACTTCATTCCGACTATGTCTCATACAATTATACCTGTAAAAAATACCACGCTCATTATATAGGCCTTTAAAAAAGAGATCCAAAGCGTATCTGGATAGTCCTTTTTATGTCAATAGTGCGAAATGACCCATATCAAGTATCATGCTTGCAGTATACTTGCCAATTTTTTGGTAAATTCATCAGGTTAATTAGATCGTGTATATCCCGTGCTTCAGGGAAACCGAGTTAAACGCCACCAAAGATGTTTGAACAAAACAGGATTGATTGCCGAACATGACAACCTTTTATTCCGTCCTAAGTTGGCTTGCTATTTTCTTCTATTGGCTACTCGTTGCCAGTATCACCTTACGTATTTTAATAAAACGCCGGCCTGTAACTTCCGCGATGACCTGGCTGCTGATTATTTATATCCTGCCCTTAGTTGGCATTATCGCTTACCTGTCATTTGGTGAGTTGCATTTGGGAAAACGCCGAGTTGAGCAGGCAAAAGCCATGTGGCCGTCAACAACGGTATGGCTTGAAGAATTGCGCAAATCTCGTCATATCTTCGCCACGGAAAATAGCGAAGTCGCGACACCTTTATTCCAACTTTGCGAACGGCGGCAAGGGCTTGAAGGCGTTAAGGGTAACAAGATCCAACTGCTGACAACCTATGACAATTCACTAAAAACCATCATCAAAGATATTGAGAATGCCAAACACAGCATTGAGATGATGTTCTATATCTGGCAATCTGGCGGCTTGATTGAACAAGTGACTGATGCCCTTATGGCTGCGGCACACCGAGGAGTCAGATGCCGTGTTATGGTGGATTCAGCCGGCAGCTGGTTATATTGCCGTAGCCAATACCCTGACATCATGCGCCAGGCGGGAATTGAATTTGTTGAAGCTTTACCAGTCAATATCTTCCGTTTATTTCTACGCCGGATGGATCTGCGCCAACATCGTAAAATTATCCTGATAGACAACTATATTTCTTACACCGGCAGTATGAATATGGTCGATCCACGCTTTTTTAAGCAAAACGCCGGCGTTGGACAATGGATCGACATCATGGTGCGGATGGAAGGACCGGTTACCACGACGATGGGGGTTATTTACGCTTGTGACTGGGAAATGGAAACAGGTCAACGCATCTTTCCAGCCTCACCAGACAACAATATCATGCCATTTGAACAAGCCAGCGGGCATACAACTCAGATTATTGCATCTGGTCCAGGATTCCCTGAAGAGTTAATTCAACAATCTTTAATGACGGCTATTTTCTCTGCCCGTAAGCAATTGATATTAACCACCCCTTATTTTGTTCCCAGTGATGACCTGATGAATGCTATCTGCACTGCGGCTTTAAGGGGGGTGGAAGTTATTATTATTGTTCCTAGCAGAAATAATTTTTTCCTTATTCGCTGGGCAAGTCGTGCATTCTTTTCTGAACTATTGAATGCGGGCGTTAAGATTTATCAGTTTGAAGACGGTTTATTACATACCAAAAGTGTCTTGGTTGACGGCCAACTCAGTATGGTTGGTTCAGTTAATCTTGATATGCGCAGCCTGTGGCTGAATTTTGAAATTACCGTGGTTATTGATGATGAAAACTTTGGTAATGATCTGACTCTGGTGCAATACGATTACATCGCCCATTCTACATTGCTGGAAATCCATGAGTGGGAACAACGCCCTTTGTGGCATCGAATAATTGAACGCATTTGTTACTTTTTCAGCCCACTACTGTAACCAATACCCTCATCTTGACAAGATGGGGGTACCAATCAACGCTCCGTCATGCTTTAATTATCCCATCATTACTGACCAATGAATTGATATGGACAACAACCCTTCACAAACAATGGATTTAGATCTCAATAACCGAATGACAGAAGATGAAACCCTTGAGAAAGCGTATGACATCTTTCTTGAGCTGGCATCATCCAATCTTGATCCTGCGGATATTTTGCTATTCAGCTTACAATTCGAAATACGGGGCGGCGCAGAATTACTGGCTCCTTCTGAGGATTGGCTGGAACATGTGGATTTCGATCTAAACCCTGATTTTTTCGCAGAGGTGATTATCGGGCTAGCTGAATCTGAGGATGCTGAGATTAATGATATTTTTGCCCGTATTCTGATTTGTCGGGAAAAATCTCACCAGATTTGCCATATTTTGTGGAAAGAGTAATTGTAGCGACAATAGAGTACAGACAATATTAAGACATATCAATTTCATCTTTTACTTTTGTACTCCTCAGCGCCTCATATAAGAAATAGATGCTGACGAGAAGTAAATAAGTGCCTAATGTAATCATTGCATCATTTGATTGCATGTAACGTGACAAAATGTAAGAAACAGTAGAGCCAAAAGGTATTGCAGAATAGATAATCATGTAAGATGCAGAAATAACACTCACCACTTCATCTTGGTGATAATTAGTCTGTCGTTCAGTATAAAAAACAATTAAGTTGATGGCACTCAACAACATAACAACGCTCCACGCTATTGATGAAATATAGATGTTATTAGCTATAGGTATACAAATTAAACACAGAGCACATATTATCCCTGTAATAGAAATCAAATGCCATTTATTAACATTATTCTTATAAATAATCCTGCCGATCCTTACTCCTATAATTAACCCGACCGTGGACATAGCAAAAAACAATCCTAATTGTATATCCGTCAAATTGAATCTTTCGATTAAAAAATATGTCAGTATAGATTGGAATCCATGTAAGGCTATATTTGAAAAGAAAAATCGCCTCAGTAAATAATTAACAAATAAATTATCTTTAATAAGTTTAAAACCTTTGATAGTTTTTAAGATGAAATGCTCACCGGTGGTTTTTACTCTTAATTCTATGTTTATTTTGGTCAAAATAAACATAGAAATCACATATATGACACCGATGATAAGAAATACATTACTATAACCTAAATAACTTAATATGGTTGCACCGATAATTGGCCCTATAGCAGGAAATAAGCTATCGACAAAAGCAATTTTCCTACTCATTTCCTCCATGTCTTCTTTATGTGGTAATATCTCTTTCAATGTACTGTGAATAATGGTTTGATACAAGATAAGAATGGATGATAACAAAAATACCACCATAAAGAAAACAAGGTTACTAAAATTAATCTCAAAGTAGGTATAGGAAAAGAGACATAAAAGCAAGCCAATTAGATTCAGTATTAATAGGCTTGCTTTTTTTGCAAGCCTGTTTTCGAGCAGATTAGCTACCGGAGGGGCAATGATATTTGGTGTAAACAGCAATCCATAGCTAATCGTCATCATTTGTAATGATTTTGTTTCTGAATAAAGAACTAACGGAGCGATAAATTTAAAAACCCAATTATTCATCGAGTTGAGGATGTATGAAACTAAAAAATATAGTGATTGGCTACTTTTTAATTTAAACATTGGTCAACTCGTTCCTTCATTTCCTTGAATATCGCATAACCCCTTTCTGTTAGGTCGCCATACTGCTCTATGATATTGTATGTTTCATTATACCGAGTTAATGCCCTTTCCAAGAACTTTTCATTGCTATTGCTATTGGTATCTGATTTAACAGCTTGTCTGAAATAAGACACAATATTACCAAGCACATAATTGGCATGATAAATACCTGACATTGGCCTTTTGTCTTTTCTGAATGGTGCCGTATAGAGATTTTCTATAGGATTGTTGACAAGCTGATCTTTGGTTTGCTCTAAAAATAATTTTGAGTGTGATGCCTCATGAACCAAATCTTCAATATATTGGTTTATTGAGCTGATCTCTTCCTTCGTATTGGGAGAAATAATTATGCATCCCAACGCTTTTAATGTTGATCCCGATTTTATGCCCCCACGTTCAGTTTGACCGACCAAAACAATATGCTTTATTAACGAATTGACAAAGTCGTAGTAGTAGGGTGAAACAGATTTCATGAGATCCAACGATTGATGTATTTTAACTATTTCTTCCTCTGAGTTTCCCGTGAATGGGCCGAATGCATAAACACCATCATCATTGATGTCATTATCCGGTTTATCATAGATATCTTTTAAAGTTTTTGATATATCTTCCGAGATGTTAGCATTAGTAATAACTGATATTTCCGGTCTACTAGGAACCAATGTATTAGGATTGTGAACAGATAAGTGATCTAATGCAGATTTTAAGAAATTTTCTGCATTTTTTTGGTTTTGCTCTTTTATCGCATCAACACACAAAAAGTAGTTGGCAAAAACTTTCCAGTTATAATTTATTTTTAACTCATCGTTGAAGGTAATATTGAAGTTTTCAGACAAATACTTTAATGAAGACAACACTTCATCTTCAAAAAATGACTTATTCTTCTCAATGACAGTAGTCATGACAAACTCCTTATTAATAAAGGATATTAAAGTGTCCAGATGATTCCATTTGGACACTTTAATGACGTCAGATAACACTCACTTTAAATTGATGATAACAACAGCAGTATACAAATGACCTTTTGGGATGAACAATTTTGAAAGATCGATATTGTTCATATTGACGTCTCCTTTTCTTAAGTAAAATTCAATTATACCAACCACACCAAAAAACATTAACTTAATTAATACTTTTGACAACGTCACCAATAATTTATAATGGATCAACCTTCAAACAAGACACCGCATGGCGAAAACTCCCTTCCATCAATGGTCGGGTTTTAGCACATTCAGGATCTGCCATCGGGCAACGTGTACGGAAAACGCATCCTGATGGCGGATTAATGGGTGACGGTAATTCTCCTTCCAACAGCTCAATGTGTTTATTTCGCTCTTTATCCGGATCAGGTACCGGCACTGCCGACATCAATGCTTTGGTATAAGGGTGCTGTGGATTATGATAAACCTCATCATAAGTGCCCAACTCCACCGCATGCCCAAGATACATCACTAATACACGATCAGATATGTGCTTAACTACCGCAAGATCATGGGCGATAAAAATCAGCGACAGCCCCATTTCCCGTTGTAATTCCTGCAACAAGTTCACTACCTGAGCCTGAATAGATACATCAAGTGCAGATACTGGCTCATCACAAATCACTAACTTAGGCTCAAGAATAAGCGCACGGGCAATCCCGATACGTTGGCACTGACCGCCAGAGAATTCGTGCGGGTAACGGTTAATCAGATTCGGCAATAACCCAACCTTCATCATCATTGCTTTTACCCGGTCTTTGATTTCCAGCGCTTTCATCTTAGGATGATAAGTGCGCAGTGGTTCAGCGATAATATCGCCAATCGTCATTCTCGGGTTCAGCGATGCTAATGGATCCTGGAATATCATCTGGATATCACTGCGAATATCCCGCCACTGTTTATCATTCAGATCCAGCAGGCTTTTTCCCAACCAAGTTACTGAGCCACCAGAAGACTTGACCAATCCGATCACTGCACGGGCAAAAGTCGATTTACCGCAACCGGATTCACCAACCACACCAAGGGTTTCCCCTTCGTATAACCTTAATGTAACGCCATCAACCGCTTTCAGGGTTTTTGCTGGCTGCCAAAACCATTGTTTGCCATCTTTAATATCAAAGTGAACTTTCAGATCGGCCACTTCCAGCAACACACGTCTTTCTTCAATCGGACTCATACCAATTCTCCCGGTGCTTTAAAACAGGCTCGCAAACGCCTATTGCCAAATGCCTCTAACTGTGGTTCACAAGCCGCGCAATGGTCTACTGCAAACTGACAGCGTGGCTGGAACGGACACCCTTTCGGCAACCGTAATAAATTAGGCGGATTCCCCGGGATTGTCGTCAATGACTCTTCATCACCATCAAGGCGAGGAACAGCATTAAGAAGGCCAATAGAATAAGGATGTGTTGGTTGATAAAACACTTCGCGGGCCGTGCCATACTCCATCGTTCTCCCCGCGTACATCACCAGTACTTTGTCACAAACACCGGCAATTACCCCCAAATCGTGAGTAATCATAATTATTGCGGTATTAAATTCCTGTTGCAGTTCATTCAACAGAATCATAATCTGTGCCTGAACCGTAACATCAAGTGCAGTTGTCGGTTCATCAGCAATCAGCAATTTTGGCTGGCATAATAGTGCCATTGCAATCATCACGCGCTGACGCATTCCACCAGAAAACTCATGAGGGTACATGCTCATACGTTTACGCGCTTCTGGCATTTTGACGGCATCCAGCATCCGAATCGATTCAAGATATGCTTCACTTTTACTCATACGTTTATGCAACATTAATACTTCTGTGAGCTGGTCACCAATGCGCATATAGGGATTGAGAGAAGTCATTGGGTCCTGAAATATCATTGATATTTCTTCCGCTCTCATGCGGTTAAGTTCTTTCTCTGCCAAGTTAAGAATTTCCCTGCCATTAAAAATAGCAGAACCGCCAATTGTGCCGTTTCTGGCAAGCAATCCCATCAGCGCAAAAGCGGTTTGTGATTTTCCAGAACCCGATTCACCGACAATTCCCAGTGTCTCCCCTGCCCGTAAATCAAAATTCAGCTTGTTCACTGCGGTAACATCCCCATCTGGGGTACTAAAAGTTACGTTCAAATCTTTAACAATTAACAACGACTCAGAACTTTTCTGGTTTTTAACGCTGTTCATGTTACCTCCTTAACGATCTTTCGGATCGAGGGCGTCACGCAAGCCATCGCCGATAAAGTTAAAACAAAACAGGGTCACCACCAGAAAACCGGCAGGAAACATCAGCAACCACGGGGAAACTTCCATCGAATTTGCACCATCACTTAACAACGCTCCCCAACTGCTTAATGGCTCCTGCGTTCCCAATCCCAGAAAGCTAAGAAATGATTCAAACAGAATCATGCTTGGAACTAATAAAGATGCATAAACCACCACCACACCCAATACGTTAGGGACAATATGGCGTAACACGATGTAACGGGTTGGCACCCCACACACTAGTGCCGCTTCAATAAATTCCTTACGTCTCAAGCTCAGTGTCTGACCACGGACAATACGCGCCATATCAAGCCATGACACCATACCTATTGCGACAAATATCAACAAAATATTCTGCCCAAAAACGGTCACCAGCAGGATCACAAAGAACATGAATGGGAATGAGTTCAGGATCTCCAACAGACGCATCATCACTGAGTCTATTTTTCCACCCAGATAACCGGATAATGACCCATATAACGTTCCAACAACTACGGCAACCAAGGCTGCGGCAATCCCAACCATCAATGAAATACGCCCACCAATAGCAACACGTACCAGTAAATCACGACCAGAGGAATCGGTACCGAAATAATGACCTGATTCAAACTCAGGTGGCATAGACATCATAGCCCAGTCAGTATCATCGTAAGTAAATTGGGCCAGCATCGGTGCAAGGATCACAAACAAAGTAATCAACGATAACAAGCACAAACTGGCAATTGCTGCCCGGTTGTGAATAAAACGACGTCGTGCATCCTGCCACAAACTGCGGCCTTCAATTTCCAGTTGCTCAGAGAAATTTTCCAGAGCTTCGCTGCTTTGTTTATTGACTATCATTGCGCGCTCCAATCTTAATAACGGATCTTCGGATCGATGACGGCATACAACACATCAACAATCGCATTGAACAGAATAGTCAGGCCACCAACCAAAATCGTCAGGCTTAGTACCAATGAATAGTCACGGTTCAACGCCCCATTAACAAATAACTGACCTATTCCCGGTAAACCAAAGATCGTTTCAATCACCATCGAACCGGTGATGATACCGACAAAAGCAGGCCCCATATAAGAGATGACCGGCAGCAATGCGGGTTTTAAGGCATGACGGAATATAATGATACGTAATGGTAACCCCTTGGCACGTGCAGTACGGATAAAATTAGAGTGCAGTACTTCTATCATCGAACCACGGGTGATACGCGAGATACTGGCGATATAGGCCAAAGACAATGCTACCATGGGTAAGATCATAAATTTTGGCGCCCCGCCATTCCAGCCTCCTCCCGGCAACCATTTAAGGTGAATAGCGAACCCCAGCACCAATAACGGCGCCACAACAAAGCTTGGGATAACAACCCCCGTCATGGCGAATCCCATCACGGTATAATCCCACTTTGTATTCTGGTTAAGTGCAGCAATAACCCCGGCGCTGACCCCCAGCACAACCGCCATAATAAATGCCGATGCGCCTAATTTAGCCGATACCGGAAATGCCGTCGCGACCAGATCGTTAACTGTGTAGTCCTTATATTTAAAAGACGGCCCAAAATCCCCTTTGGAAAGCTGGATTAAGTAATCAAAATATTGTTTATACATGGGGTCATTCAGATGATATTTCGCTTCAATATTCGCCATCACTTCTGGCGGCAATTTCCGCTCACCGGTAAATGGGCTGCCTGGCGCCAGCCGCATCATGAAAAACGAAATCGTGATAAGAATAAAAAGTGTCGGGATCGCCTCTAAACAACGGCGTAAAATAAACTTAAGCATTGCCCGTTCCTATGTGTTGGCCCTAAACCCTGGCCTTAAAATAATCTGACACTAAGGCAGCCCTTTCCGGGCCGCCCTGCAACTATTAGTGTTTGATAATATAAAAATCTTTGGTGTGTAGATTATCCAAAGGATCTTTCCCTGTATAACCACCAACATAGGGCTTCACTAACCGGGTATTCACATAGTAATAAAGGGGAACAATAGCTGAATCTTTATCTAGCTGCTCTTCTGCCTTTTGATAAACGACCGCACGCTCATCATCAGTTTTTACTTGCAGGGATTCTTTCATCAGCTTATCAAATTCACTGCTCTTATAATGAGAGGTGTTATTACTGCTGTAAGAAAGTAACATATTAAGGAATGAAGAAGGTTCGTTGTAATCGGCGCACCAGCCAGCACGGGCTACATCGTAATTGCCCTGATGTCGGGTATCAAGGAAAGTTTTCCATTCCTGATTTTCCAAACGAACATCAACACCTAAATTCTTCTTCCAGACAGAAGCTATTGCAATTGCAATTTTTTTATGTAGATCGGAGGTATTGTAAAGCAAGTTAAATTTCAATGGATTATCTTTAGTATAACCCGCTTCAGCCAGTAATTTTTTGGCTTCCTGGTTACGTTTTTCCTGGTTCCACTCAGTAAACCACGCTGGTTTTACCTCTTTCATACCATCAATAAACGGCGGTGTAAAACCGTAAGCAGGGATATCACCCTGTGCTTTTACTTTATTTGTCACAATGTCTTGGTCCATAGCCAATTTCAATGCAGTACGGACGCGAGGATCATTAAATGGCGGTTTTTCGTTATTAATTTCGTAATAATAAGTACATAGATATGGGTTGATATGCAACTCGTTCGGGAGCTCTTTTTTCAGTTTATGGAATAGCTCAATCGGCAAATTGGCATAAGTCATATCAATTTCACCGCTGCGATAACGGTTTACATCTGTTACTTCTGAGGAAATTGGCAGGAAAGTGACCTGATCAATAACAGTATTTTTGTTATCCCAGTATGTTGGGCTACGTTCCATCACAATACGTTCATTGACCACCCAGTTTTTCAGTTTGAAAGCGCCATTACCTACAAAATTCTGCGGCTGAGTCCACTTTTCGCTATATTTTTCCACCGTAGCTCGATGAACCGGCGACATTGAGGGGTGAGCCAAAAGCTTTGGCAGATAAGGAATCGCTTCACTCAATGTGAGCTGTAATGTATAGTCATCCAGTGCTTTTACACCCAGAGTATCCGGTTTCTTTTTGCCACTGATGATGTCATCAATATTCGTGATATGGGCATATTGGAGATAACTTTCATAAGGAGAAGCCGTATTAGGATCAGCCAAACGCTGCCAGCTGTAAACAAAATCATGAGCAGTGACAGGGTCACCATTAGACCACTTAGCATCTTTACGCATATGGAATGTCCAAACGGTAAAGTCTTTATTTTCCCAACGGGTTGCAGAACCCGGCAAAATTTCACCATACGGCCCAACGATTACAACACCTTCAAACAGATCGCGAGCCAAATGTGATTCCGGCACCCCTTCAATCTTATGAGGGTCCAGCGATTGCGGCTCAGAGGCGTTATTACGAACTAAAACCTGTTTATCAGCTAATTGAACACCATCTGGCACTTTTGCAGCAAATACCTGACTCGCCACTACCATACTTAGTACAGCACTGATGCTGACAGTAAGTAATTTATTCTTAGTTGTGTTTATCATCTTTTTCTACTCCAATTTTACATCGTCAGACTTTTTATCAGTCGAGGCCCAGAAATACGGGTCGGATTATCACCTGCATTCAAAAGGAACGATTTTGTTTGCAGGGCCAGTAACTCTTTTGAGTAAAACTAATGTCTAATTTTTTATCATATACAGCCGCTTAATATCCATATAATCCAATGGGTCTTTCCCTGAAAACCCTCCCACTGATGGGCTAACAAGCCGTACACTCACTCGGTAATAAACGGGAATCAATACCGAGTCTTTATCAAGTTGAAATTCAGCTTGTTGGTATAACTTCTTACGTGCAGCCGCATCTTTAGCGGCTAACGCCTGCTCCAGATAGCTATCGAAATTTTTATTCTGGTAGAAAGTCGTGTTATTACTGCTATGAGAAAGCAACATATTTAAAAACGCAGTAGGTTCATTGTAATCCGCACACCAGGTTGCTCTGGTAACCTCATAATTCCCTTGGTGGCGGCTTTCGAGAGAAGTTTTCCATTCCTGATTCTGTAAAATCACATCAGCTCCCAGATTCTTTTTCCACATGGAAGCGGCGGCAATAGCTTGCTGTTTATTTTGATCAGATGTGTTGTACAGCAATGTGAACTTCAGCGGATTCGCCTGATGAAAACCCGCCTGCGCCAGTAATTCTCTGGCACGCTTATTGCGCTGTTCCTGTGTCCAGTCAGCCCACTCTGGTTTAGAAAAATCACCGCCACCGATAAACGTTGGAGTAAAACCATAGGCCGGTATTTGCCCCTGTCCCATAATTTTCCCCGCAATAATCTCCCTGTCGAGAGTTAACTTAACGGCTTCACGGACTCTTACATCAGTAAACGGGGGTTTATTATTGTTAATTTCGTAATAGAACGTACAGAGATAAGGGCTGACGTGCATCTGATCAGGGATCTCTTTTTTCATTTTCCGATACAAATCCGGAGGGATAGCGCTGTTGGTGATATTTATTTCCCCACTACGATAGCGGTTAACACTGCTGGTTTCGGACTGAAGTGGTAAAAGCGTCGCTTGCTCAATAATAGTCTTACCGTTATTCCAGTATTGTGGATTCCGTTCAATCACAATTCGCTCATTCACCACCCACTCTTTCAACCGATACGCCCCATTGCCCACATAATTTTCTGGCAGAGTCCATTTATTACCCAATTTTTCAACCAGATCCTTTTTCACTGGTTTCATTGCCGTATGACTGAGCATATTGACGAAATAAGGCACGGGATGCGTCAGAGTAACCTGCAAACGATGATCATCCAGCGCTTTAACCCCCAACTGGTCAGGAGATTTTTTGCCTTTTAGAACATCATTAATGTTTTCAACGTAAGCATATTGAAGATAACTGGCATAAGGTGAACCCACCTTTGGATCAGCTAATCGTTGCCAGCTATACACAAAATCATGGGCAGTGACGGGGGTTCCATCACTCCATTTAGCATTATCACGCAGATAAAAAGTCCAGATTTTGTAATTCTGATTTTCCCAATGGCTCGCAACTCCTGGAACAGTTTCTCCCTCGGAACCCGTACTGACTAATCCTTCCAGGAGATTAAGAATAATGTTGGTTTCCGGCGCACCTTCGACCTTATGTGGATCAAGCGAGGCAACTTCTGTGCCATTATTGATAATAATCTGCTGTTTATCCGCGAGCTTCACACCCTCTGGGACGTCAGCGGCAAACACGGCCGTAACAGGAAATACCGATAATAAAAATATACAGGAAATAAACTTATGTAATTTTAATTGCTTGATCTTCATTTTTTACCTCCAGTTTGGTGAACCTGCTCATTCATTTCGCATATATCCTATAAGGGCCAGTACCTTCACATTATTTAGCTCAAAGTAACAGATTAAATATTAAAGGCGACTTATCATATCAATTGTTAAAATACCCTTCCCATATTGTAAAAAACCTCCTTAACAAACAACTTAATGCAGTCTATTACATTAATTGATAAAACATCCCATAAAACGCCATAAGAAATTGATATACATCACTTTATTTACATTTAACTTAACTAAAATAGTAAACAAAGGTAGTCCATAGATGAAAATAAACATAATTTTAACAAATTGCAATCAATGCAAATTAAAAACCTACATTCATCACAAAACTGTGGTGGAAGCAACCAGTTACAGATTGAACTAGCAGGCAAGAATAATTTAGAAAAATATTGGGTTATTTGTATAAAATTCAGGAAGTACCAGTAAAATAAGTAAGAAAAGCCCATAAAACAGGCTTTATAATAAAAATGACAAGAATATTATAATTTGTAATTTGACTCGAAAAAAATCCAGCACCTTTTATCGTCAATCGTATCAGAGTAACCTTGGAAATAATGCTCTGATCCCTGTCACAATCAGTTCGATTCCCAAAGCCATCAATAGCAGCCCCATAATTCGGGTGATAACGTTAATGCCTGTTTGCCCAAGATATTTGACGACTAAGGGAGCTGATCGGAATAACAACCAACAGCAAAAAGCAAACAAAGCGCTGGTTAACACCAACCCAATAAAATTCTGCCGCCCCTGATAGCGGGAACACCAAACAATACAAGAGCTGATCGCCCCGGGGCCAGCCATTAACGGCAATGCCAGCGGCACAACACCAACACTCTCTCTAATGGCTGTTTCTGATTTTTCTTGCTTATTCTGCTTGTCCTCCCCAAGTTTACCGTTAATCATCGGCATAGCGATGGTGACAACAAGGATCCCACCAGCAATACGGAAAGAGTCGATGAAAATGCTAAACGTCCGCAGTATCGAATCACCCAGTAGCAAAGCTGTCCATAAAAATGATGGCAACCGAAGTATTGGCGATAAAATTAGTTCTATTGCGGGCTGACCTGAGCCTGGTAGTGAGTTATGCTGATAAAAACCGGCAAAATACCAACAAGATTGACGAGCGCAAACAACCCAACAAAAAATTTAATGTAACCAAGAAGATCCAGCAGTAAGTCACCCACGTATACCCCCTCTTGAGTTACGCAGTGTTAATGAAAATATTTTCATATGCTCACTCACCCAAAAATCATAGAAAACTTAATTTTTTCTTTACATTATACGGATAACGCTTCGATTTCCATTGCCGGAAACGCATTTTTCAATTCAAAATGTCTTATATAACAAGTCGTTAACCCAATTCTTTCATTAGGTTAAATATTCAACCTGATTAGCGCTTTTATCACCCAACGAACAATAATGATCACTCACTCAAGCTGAATGGAGTCAGCTTGGAATTTATGTGATTAAGATCAATATCTATTTAATACCAAATGGTAACCTGTAGCCATCATAAAATCACCAAACCAAATAGTCCACAAAACACTTATTTATTGATATTAAAAGGTTTTTAATATTTTCAGGAGTACCTCTTTATGACTGTAACTCATATTACTGAATTGAACGAGCTGGTTGCCCGGGTTAAAAAAGCACAACGTGAATTTGCCAACTTCTCTCAGCAGCAAGTTGACAAAATCTTCCGTGCCGCAGCCCTTGCAGCCGCAGACGCACGCATCCCTTTAGCAAAATTAGCCGTGGCGGAATCAGGGATGGGGATTGTCGAAGACAAAGTGATCAAAAACCATTTCGCTTCCGAATACATCTATAACGCTTATAAAGATGAGAAAACCTGTGGCATTTTGTCCGAAGACAAAATATTCGGCACCATCACTATCGCCGAACCTATTGGCTTAATCTGCGGTATCGTGCCAACAACTAACCCAACATCCACCGCTATTTTTAAGGCGTTAATCAGCCTGAAAACCCGTAACGGTATTATTTTTTCACCCCATCCACGCGCTAAAAAAGCAACGAATAAAGCAGCTGAATTGGTTCTGTGTGCTGCGGTTGAAGCCGGTGCACCAAAGGATATTATTGGCTGGATTGATGAGCCGTCTGTTGAACTTTCCAGTGCATTGATGCACCACCAGGATATCAACCTGATCCTGGCGACCGGTGGCCCAAGTATGGTAACAGCGGCATACAGCTCTGGTAAGCCGGCAATCGGTGTTGGTGCCGGTAACACACCGGTCGTCATTGACGAATCAGCTGATATTAAACGCGCTGTTGCCTCCATTCTGATGTCCAAAACTTTCGACAACGGCGTTATCTGTGCTTCAGAGCAATCCGTTATCGTAGTGGATTCTGTTTATGATCAGGTGCGTAAACGTTTCTTTACTCATGGGGGTTATCTGTTACAAGGTAAGGAACTGAAAGCGGTTCAAGATATCATCCTGAAAAACGGTAACCTAAATGCAGAGATTGTTGGTCAATCCGCAACGAAAATTGCTGAAATGGCAGGTATTCATGTTCCGGAAAGAACCAAAATCCTAATTGGAGAAGTAAGCCTGATTGATAAAGTAGAGCCCTTTGCCCACGAAAAACTGTCGCCATTACTCGCGATGTATTGTGGAAACAATTTCGAAGACGCGGTAGAGAAAGCAGAAAAACTGGTTGAAATGGGGGGCATTGGTCACACATCCTGCCTGTATACTGACCAGGACAATCAAGCGGCACGGATCAGATATTTTGGCGAAAAAATGAAAACAGCCCGTATTCTGGTAAATACACCCGCTTCCCAAGGAGGTATCGGGGATCTCTATAATTTCAAACTTGCCCCATCGCTGACACTGGGCTGCGGTTCATGGGGAGGAAACTCCATCTCTGAAAACGTAGGGCCAAAACATCTCATCAACACCAAAACTGTGGCGAAAAGAGCAGAAAACATGCTGTGGCATAAAATTCCGAAATCAATTTACTTTCGCCGCGGTTCACTGCCTATCGCATTAGAGGAAGTCGCAACCGATGGTGCAAAACGCGCCTTCATCGTAACAGACCGTTTCTTATTCAATAATGGCTATGCTGATCAGGTCACTGATGTGCTGAAATCCCACGGGATAGAAACCGAAGTTTTCTTTGAAGTTGAAGCAGACCCTACCCTAAGCATTGTGCGTAAGGGTGCAGAACAAATGCACTCATTCAAACCGGATATCATTATTGCCCTGGGTGGTGGTTCTCCAATGGATGCAGCCAAAATTATGTGGGTGATGTATGAACATCCTGAAACACATTTCGAAGAATTAGCCCTGCGGTTTATGGATATCCGTAAACGTATCTACCGATTCCCCAAAATGGGGATTAAAGCGAAAATGGTAGCGATTACCACAACTTCCGGTACAGGCTCTGAAGTGACACCCTTCGCTGTTGTCACTGATGATGCAACCGGTCAGAAATATCCACTGGCTGATTATGCCCTGACACCGGATATGGCTATCGTTGATGCCAACCTAGTGATGAATATGCCAAAATCACTGTGTGCTTTTGGTGGTCTGGACGCAATCACCCATTCCCTGGAAGCTTACGTATCGGTCCTGGCAAACGAATACTCTGACGGGCAAGCACTGCAAGCGCTAAAACTGCTGAAAGAGTTCCTCCCAGCCAGCTATCACGAAGGTGCCGCTAACCCAATTGCCCGTGAACGGGTTCATAATGCTGCAACTATTGCGGGTATTGCATTTGCTAATGCTTTCCTGGGTGTATGTCACTCTATGGCACATAAATTAGGTTCTGAGTTCCACATTCCACATGGTCTTGCTAACGCACTGTTGATTTGTAACGTTATCCGCTATAACGCTAACGATAACCCAACTAAGCAGACTGCATTCAGCCAATATGATCGCCCGCAAGCCCGCCGTCGTTATGCTGAAATTGCAGATCATCTTAGTTTGTCTGCGGCCGGCGACCATACGGCAACAAAAATCGAAAAACTACTGGCATGGCTGGAAGAGATGAAATCGACACTGGGTATCCCAGCATCTATCCGCGAAACCGGTGTTCAGGAGGCTGATTTCCTGGCGAAAATTGATAAGTTGTCTGAAGATGCCTTCGATGACCAATGCACTGGTGCTAACCCACGCTACCCTCTAATTTCTGAGCTGAAACAACTATTGCTGGATTCATTCTATGGACGTGAATTCTCAGAAACAGAGGTAACACCAGCTCCCCCGAAAAAAACAGGCTGTTAACTGATTTAAACCACTTAAAGGGGCTGATATTAGCCCCCTTTAGCGTTACCTCTGCCCATTTTCTCAAGGCTAACCCAACCCCTCAAACGGCCTCAGGAAGCTTTACAACAGACAACAGGATATAAACTTATCTTCGTCTTTCCTTAGCCTCACGGATAGCATCCATATAGTGCTTACGGCAAACAGACACATATTTTTCATTACCACCAATATCAACCTGTTCACCATCATAAATAGCCACACCTTCTCCATCAAAACGTAATACACGGCTTGCCTTACGCCCACAATGGCAAATAGTTTTCAACTCAACTAATTTATCAGCCCACGCCAGAAGATACTGACTACCACTAAAAAGCTCCCCGCTGAAATCCGTTCTCAACCCATAGCAAAGAACCGGAATATCATCGTAGTCAGTCACCTTACATAACTGTTCAACCTGCGCTTTTGTGAGAAACTGGCACTCATCAATCAGCACACAATGCACTTTTTCCTGCATATTTTCATTTCTGATTAACTCAACAATATCTGTCTGTTGGCTAAACAGAAGTGCATCAGCAGATAATCCAATACGAGAACTGACTTTTCCTTTGCCAAACCGGATATCAATTTCTGCGGTAAAAATCAGCGTTCTCATCCCTCTCTCATTATAGTTATAAGAAGATTGCAACAGTGATGTCGATTTTCCGGCGTTCATTGCGGAGTAATAAAAATAAAGTTGAGCCATCGGCCCTGCCTCTTAACAAAATTTATAAAGCCATATAGTCAGATAAGTTTACCATAAACTTTAGTGGTGATTATCCATCTCAGTAAGCTGTACCGATTGATATACAGAAATATTTAGCTTAGTGATGTCTTAATGATTCATGACACTGATCACATCAAATGGGTAATAAAGCACATTTGAACGACAAATGTTCATGTTTAAATTAAGAAATGAAAGCCAGACTGATTTGTTGCATATTGTATACAAATTAATAATGTACGTGACTTACTTCCAGAAAATAGTCACAGAAAATCGACGATAACTCATGGATTAGTCATAAGTTTTTTTTAACTTAGTATTATTCGGCCTTAACAGGTATGATAAGAAACAGTTAAAATTACTTACCGATTTAGTATATGCTTGGTTTATAAATTAGAGAGATAATCATGCCCTTTGTTAAAGGTACCCTGAACATGTTATTGTGGAATGACAATCGAAATAACTGTATAAAAAGCGCTATATAACTTTTGTAAAGAAATTACGTTTAAAAAAAAGAGTCATTTTATCCGAATATGAGAAATTGACTATTGCAGAAAATAAAATAGCATTCTATTATTATATCCACATCAGCCATCATCATTATAATTTGAGACCAGGACAATGAGCGATTTAAAAACCCTAAATAACATCCGTACTTTACGAGCTCAAGCAAGAGAATGTGAACTTGAGTTCTTAGAAGAAATACTTGAAAAACTGACCGTCGCTGTTGAAGAGCGCCGTGAAGAAGAAAGTCAGGTAAAAGCTGAATTAGAGGAACGTTCACGTAAATTGGAAGAAGTTCGTAAAATGATTCTTGAACAAGGAATTGATCCAAGCGAATTGCTTCAGACAATGAGCGCCGGCAAATCTGCTGGTAAAACAAAACGTCCTGCGCGTCCAGCTAAATACCAATATGTTGATACAAACGGTGAAACTAAAACCTGGACTGGCCAGGGACGTACACCTGCTGTTATCAAAAAAGCAATTGAAGACGAAGGAAAAACTCTGGAAAGCTTCTTGCTCTAACACATTGTTTTTGAATTGATTTAATTATAAAAATACCCTCTTACAAGGGTATTTTTATTATATAAACGGTTTAACTGACAAACGGATTAATGCCTGTTATATGAGCTTAAACATCATTGACAAGCATTTAATCAAGTAACAACCTGTAGTGTCATTTCTTTGTTGTGAAACAGCGCTAGCCAGTTACTAACTTAGCCAATGCTAAGGCAAATTAATAACCAAGCAGGTACCCTAATTTACTTCTTTTTGGGCGCTGTCAGTGATTCAATAGAAAAGGAGCCAGTGGCTCCTTTTTCTTATTTTGAACGATGATAGAAATTCAAATACCACTCTACAAACTGCTTCACACCATGCTTGAGCGGCGTATTGGGGGCGAATCCTATTTTTTGAAAAAGGTCACTAGAATCAGCACAGGTCGATAGAACATCACCATCTTGCATGGGCATAAAGTTTTTCTTGGCCTGAATGCCTAATGACTCTTCTATCGCCTCAATAAAATCACCTAGTCTAGTTGGTTGACCATTGCCAATATTATAAATACAGTAAGGAGCAGAACTGGCAAATATTTGCCCATCCTCAACCATCCAGCTCTCATTTGATGTAGGAATGATGTCTTGCAACCTGATTATTGATTCAACAATATCATCTATATAAGTAAAATCTCTAACCATGTTACCGTAGTTATAAACATCAATAGGCTGCCCTAATAACATCGCTTTAGTGAACTTAAATAAAGCCATATCAGGACGCCCCCACGGCCCATATACGGTGAAAAACCGCAAGCCTGTCGTTGGCAACTGATAAAGATGAGAGTAACTATGAGACATTAATTCATCTGATTTTTTAGTTGCCGCATATAGTGAAATTGGGTGATCAACTGAATCGTTTGTCGAAAACGGTTGCTTTCTATTTAACCCATAAACAGAGCTGGAAGAAGAATATAATAAATGCTCAACATTATTATGGCGACAACCCTCCAGGATATTGATATGCCCGACTATATTCGAATCAATGTAAGCCATTGGGTTTTGCAACGAATAGCGAACACCAGCCTGAGCCCCCAGATGGATAACCCGCTGGAATTGATGTCGCACAAAAAGATCGAAAATGGCTATTCTGTCAGCTAAATCCAGCTTTTCAAATTTAAAACCCGGCTTATCAAATAATAGATCTAACCGTGCTTGTTTGAGATTCACATCATAATAGTCATTAAGGTTGTCAATACCCACAACCTCATGCCCCATTTTCAATAATCGCTGACTCACATGAAAGCCAATAAAACCAGCCGCACCTGTCACTAAGAATTTCATCGTATCACTCAGATAACCGGGTTAATGGATGCACCACGACCAATCCCATAATAAGTAAAACCACGGGATTGCAGGCGTTCAGGATCATAGAGATTCCGCCCGTCAAAGATAACCGGCGTCTTAAGAGATGCTTTGATAACATCAAAATCCGGCGCACGGAAACTTTGCCATTCAGTACAGATAATCAGGGCATCTGCCCCACTAAGCGCCGCTTCCTTAGTCCCCATCAATGATAAATCATCACGCTGACCATAAATACGTTGGGCTTCCTGCATAGCCTCAGGATCGTAAGCCTGTACTTTGGCTCCTGCCTGCCACAATGTTTCCATCAAAACACGGCTCGACGCTTCACGCATATCATCGGTATTCGGTTTAAACGATAATCCCCAGACAGCCAACGTCCTACCGGATAAATCTTCCCCGAAATGGCGTTTGACAAAAGAAGGCAATTTACGCTTTTGCAGTTCATTCACTTGTTCTACAGCATGAAGAATCTTGGGTTGATAGCCAATTTGCTCTGCGGTACGAATTAACGCCTGCACATCTTTCGGAAAACATGAGCCACCATAACCACAGCCCGGATAGATAAAATGATAGCCAATACGGGAATCAGAACCCATTCCCTGACGAACATGCTCAATATCCGCTCCCAGCATTTCAGCTAAGTTCGCGATCTCATTCATGAAACTGATTTTTGTTGCCAACATACAGTTCGCGGCATATTTCGTCAGTTCTGCGCTGCGGATATCCATCACAATCATACGATCATGATTACGGTTAAATGGCTCATACAACTCACGCATCAGGTCAACGACTCTGTCGTTGTCACACCCAATAATAATCCGCTCAGGGCGCATACAATCTGCAACAGCAGCCCCTTCTTTGAGGAACTCCGGGTTAGAAACCACATCACATGGGATATCAATATTGCGTTTACGCAGAGTCTCATTGACAACCGCATTAACTTTATCTGCGGTACCAACAGGAACGGTAGATTTATCAATAATAACTTTATAGCTATCCATGTACTCCGCAATAGTACGGGCAACAGCAGAGACATACCTCAAATCCGCTGAACCATCTTCATCAGGCGGCGTACCTACCGCAATAAACTGTAATTTACCGTGAGCAACACCAGCTTTTGCATCAGTACTGAAATTCAGGCGGCCTTCTTCATAATTCTTCTTCACCAGTGGCGCTAGGCCAGGTTCAAAAATGGGGACTTGACCATTTTTCAGATTTTCAACTTTATTTTCATCTACATCAATGCAAAGGACATCATGCCCGACTTCAGCTAAAACCGTAGCCTGAACCAAGCCAACATAACCAATACCAAATACCGTAACTTTCATATGATACCTAAAAATTTCCACAAGATTATTCTTTAGCTTGATCCTGCAAAGCCACTAGCCAATCAGTAAACTCTTTGCCTAAGGCATGATGTTTCATGCCATATTGGACAAACGCCTGCATATAACCGAGCTTATTACCACAATCATGGCTTCCCCCCCGCAAGTGATAGGCTTCTACGGGTTCCTTTTCCATTAACATAGCAATAGCATCGGTAAGTTGAATCTCATCTCCAGCACCTGGCGCTGTTTTTGCCAATAATGGCCAAATTTTTTCAGACAACACATAACGACCAACAATAGAAAGATTTGACGGCGCTTCTTCCGGTTTAGGTTTTTCAACCACACGCTTAATGGGTTTACTATCACCGGGTTGAAGATTTTCGCCCTGACAATCGACAATACCATAACTGGAAACGTCTTCATGAGGTACAGGTTCTACTAATATCTGGCTAGCTCCCGTTTCATTATAACGAACCAACATCTCACTCAGATTATATTTAGTCAGATCTGTACTGTACTCATCAAGAATAACGTCAGGGAGTATTACCGCAAAAGGCTCATCTCCAATTAAGGACTTGGCACATAACACCGCATGACCTAATCCTTTAGCAATTCCCTGGCGAGTTTGCATAATAGTGACGTGATTTGGACAAATAGATTGAACTTCATCCAGCAGCTGACGTTTCACCCTTTGCTCAAGGATAGCTTCCAACTCAAAACTGGTATCAAAATGGTTTTCAATTGAATTTTTTGATGAATGAGTCACCAGGATAATTTCATTAATGCCAGCGGCAATACATTCATTAACAACATACTGAATAAGCGGTTTATCCACTAAGGGCAGCATCTCTTTCGGAATTGCTTTCGTCGCAGGTAACATCCTTGTTCCCAATCCCGCGACGGGAATAACGGCTTTTTTTACTATTTTACTTACTGATGGCATTAATCTTTTCTCCTGATGTTTTTTTGGCTGAAACAAATCCGCCTCCAACTCAAAATCAGTGCTGGCTCTTTAAGAGCCTATTCCAATAAAGCGTCATTATTGCAGACCATTCTTGTCAATAAATCGAAAGTGCGGGCAGCATACAAAAACCGACGCAGACACAGAACACATCGCTTTGCCCGCCCTTCTGGTCATATTAATAGTACACTCAAAAGTTATCGCTTTTATCTGAGCCGGACTAAACCCGCTCTTTGCACTAAAGAGTGGCGAATGAAATAGCCTGATTAGATAGATTCCAAGCATAATGAACTGAGTATACCAGCTAATTCTACCCGATAAATAGCACCACCCTGTTTAATGACATCACCGTGACTTGATGTTTAATATCTGCTTTAAACAAAATCCCACCTTGGTAATATTCATCCGGAATACACTGAGGAAAGCATCAATTTTATTTGACTATCTGTATTCCAAATCCGACATTGCCATTCAGCACTATGAGAACAAACTTGGTTTGAACAAATTGTTCTCAACGTCCCAAGAGGAACACCACTATCTAATTGGATTTGGTGGTTACCCGACTTAATACTGGCATGTAACCCCGCAGAAGTAAGCAAAACCGTTTTATTGATTGTATGATAATACCCAAGCAGCAATGGAAATTGCCCTTGTAATCCTGCATCTTCCAACAAGCTATTAATCCTGTTTAGAATACCTGCCATACTGGGTAAACGCCGGGAATGATGAGTGATATGCTCTTGCAACAAACTGTTAAATGCGACTCTGAGTAATAATGCTGAAATCACACCATACTCTGTTGAACGGCTGATATCCAGACAATAAAAAGCTAATTCATTATCAGATAACGCAGCCATATCGAGAATTAATCCTGGTTTATCAATCATATTTAATTTTCGATAATTGACTTTACAGTGGGCAATCACCTGAGAAACCGGGGGTTGTAACTGCTTAAGCATATTTAATGCTTCATCTGAATTATGTTTTAGCGTTAACCAATCTTTATTCAAGTTATTCTGTTCAATTGCACCAGACATAAAAACAGCTGGATGTAAATAGGCCAGTACTGCTTTTTTTATCTCATTTAAATCTGCAACAGGTTTTAATAAAACATCTTTTGCACCTAAACGAAGCACTTCATCAACTTCTGCCATCTTGTTAGTCGCTGAAATAATGATAACGGGAATATTAATCCCCTCATTAGTCAATTTCGCAACAAATTCAATGCCATTCATAACCGGCATATCTAAATCACATAAAATAAGCTCAATATGCGCTTCGCGTCCCAGCACCTGTAGTGCAATAGCACCATTAGATGCGACCAATACCTTAGCGCCCAACGTTCGCAAATACCCAGCCAGCAAAGAACTAAAAACAGGTTCATCCTCTACAATCAGAATCTGTTTGCCTGTCAGTGCTTTTTCCATAAACACGCTCCCTTAGCTTAATATTGCGACTTTCACCTGTTCTTAGGTACTATCAATCATATTAGTTCAATAAAGTGACTATCATTTGTTCTCTTACGTTTCTTTGCAATAGAAAACGCATAAAATGGTATTTCACCCTTTACAATTGGAGTTATTTTGACAGAATTATGCCCTTGCGGCAGTGGAATGGATTTTGCGGATTGCTGTTCTCCCTATCTCAAAAACACAAAACCTGCCCCAAACGCCGAATTATTGATGCGTTCCAGATACAGTGCCTATGTAAAACATAATGCCGATTACCTTATTGCCAGTTGGCATCCTGACTGCCAGGCAGAAAAGTGGCGTTCAGATATAGAGCAGAGTTTTATTGCTACCCAATGGCTCGGATTAAATGTTATCACGACTGAAAAAGGTAAAAACGACGACGAAGCCTATGTTGAATTTTCGACTTGCTTTCTTGATCAGAAAGCCCGAGATAAACAACTTATTCATGAGCGTTCACGTTTTCTTCGTATAGACCGACGTTGGTATTATATTGACGGCGTCAAACCTCAAACTGGCCGTAATAGCTCCTGCCCATGTGGTTCAGGTAAAAAATACAAAAAATGTTGTGGTTAATTAATCACCACAGACAAAAAGTGAAAAAGATTTAAGGATCATCCCATTCATGCAACACCAACATATACAAAAGAAAATTCTGCGCACTATTTGCCCTGATGCAAAAGGATTAATCGCCAAAATTACTAATATCTGCTACAAGCACCAACTGAATATCATTCAGAATAATGAATTCGTCGATCATCGCACCGGCCGCTTTTTCATGCGTACTGAGCTTGAAGGAATCTTCAACGATGAAACATTTCTTGCTGACTTAGATGACGCACTGCCAGTGGGTTCTCGGCGGGAATTAAACACTGCGGGTCGGCGGCGTATTGTTATTATGGTGACAAAAGAAGCGCATTGCCTTGGGGATTTACTCATGAAAAGCGCTTACGATGGGCTTGATGTTGAAATCGCTGCGGTTATCGGTAACCACTCAACATTACAATCATTAGTTGAACAATTTGGTATTCCTTTCCATTTAATCAGCCATGAAGGTTTAACCCGAGAGCAACACGATGAAAAACTGATTGCCCAGATCAACCAGTACAAACCTGATTACGTAGTACTCGCCAAATACATGCGAGTACTGACACCGGAATTTGTCCAGCATTACCCAAATCAGATTATTAATATTCACCACTCCTTCTTACCTGCATTTATCGGTGCACGCCCTTATCATCAGGCATATGAAAGAGGAGTAAAAATCATAGGAGCGACAGCCCACTACGTGAATGATAATCTGGATGAAGGTCCAATCATTACTCAGAATGTCATTAATATAGACCATACATACACGGCTGAAGACATGATGAGAGCTGGCCGGGATGTTGAAAAAAATGTACTGAGCCATGCTTTATACTGGGTACTTGCCCAACGGGTTTTTGTTTATGGAAACCGTACGGTCATTCTTTAGCAGAAGAAGATCCCTTGCTTACTGCTTACAACTGACTCGTTTGGGGCAAAAAAACAGCATGTGATAACTTATTTTCAAATATAGACTTTACAGCGGTGGTTCATCTGATATGATTCCGCCCGCTGTAAGCAACAGTGGTACTTTTCAAAATCTGGTGGGGTTCCCGAGCGGCCAAAGGGAGCAGACTGTAAATCTGCCGTCACAGACTTCGAAGGTTCGAATCCTTCCCCCACCACCATCACGAATATATTATTTCTAAACGTTTAAACAACACTATAAATACATACTTTCCCATTTAGGGGAAGGTTGAGAACCTTCGTTAAGGTTCGAGTTGAGCGCAGCGAAACAACAATGCGGCGCTTGCGACGCATTGGCCCGCAGGGCGAGGAACGCAGTGACGAGTCATCCTTCCCCCACCACCATCACGAATATACTATTTCTAAACGTTTAAACAACACTATAAATACATACTTTCCCATTTAGGGGAAGGTTGAGAACCTTCGTTAGCAGCATAACCAGTTTTTTCTCCTCATCGGCGAGTGGTAACATACTTTCTTTTATGTTGAAGGAATATTAAGCAAAAAGTACCTACCTCATTACGAACATGATGATGGACTGCTAACACACGAACAGATAGCTGCTATCCACAAAGCAAGCGATGCAAGCATCCTATAGTCATATTTTTCATCACACCTTTATGTGAAAGTTAACATTTCACAACAATTTAACATAAACTTTATAAATCAAATGATTACAAGAAAAATCAACGTCACGCATAGGATGCTCGAATGTGATAGCAGTCGTATATTTGTGAAATAGCGTGTGAAATAATCATAAAAAATAACAAATTACAACAGCAACACTAGGGAACCATCATGAATCCATCAGCATAAAAAATAGGAATTATAGGATTAGGGCTATGGGAACCGCCTGTTCATTAATGCGGGCATTCCTACATAGGGGTTTGATTTAACCTCACTTTGCCGGAGAGAAAATAATGACCATTAAATTGGGCGTTATTGCCGATGACTTTACCGGCGCAACCGATATCGCAGGTTTTATGGTGCAAAGTGGCTGGCGAGTCGTTCAGCTTCTTGATGCGCCTGACGAAAATACCCTCATTTCTCAGGACATTGATGACCAAAATATTCAACATATTGATGCGATTGTTATTAGCCTGAAAAGCCGTTCCTGTCCGGTAGATGAGGCAGTGAATAACGCGCTGAAATCCTGTCGCTGGCTACGCCAGAAGGCAGGCTGTCAGCAAATATTCTTCAAATACTGCTCAACTTTTGATTCCACCCGCAAAGGCAATATCGGGCCGGTCACTGATGCGCTGATGGATGAATTAAAAACAGACATCACGCTAATCTCCCCAGCCCTCCCTATCAACGGTCGGACAGTTATTCATGGACATCTGTTTGTCAACGGTCAACTACTTAACGAAAGTGGTATGCAGCACCATCCCGTAACCCCCATGACAGATGCCAATCTGATACGCCTGATAGAGCAACAAGCCCAGGGAAAAGCAGATTTGGTGGATTTGACATGTATTCATCAAGGAGAACAGGCAATCCGCGATCGGCTAAATCATTTACAACAACGAGGTATACGTTACGCAATAACAGATGCCATAACCATGAATGATCTGCTACCTACTGCCAGAGCGACCTTAGAACTGAAATTAGTCACCGGTGGTTCAGGTCTTGGTGCGGCACTTGCCAGCATAGATACCGGAAAACCATTGATACCACGTCAACCGGAAGGCGCAACACCACCAGCCCAGAAGAATAGGCGCACCGTAATCTTTTCCGGCAGTTGCTCCGCTATGACTAACCAACAAGTTGCTCAATATCAAAAACTCGCTCCGGCCAAAGCCTTGGATATTGGTTCATGCATCAATGATCCTCGGTATGCCGAACGACTGGTAACGTGGATTATTCAACAACCTGAAAACAGTCTGGCACCAATGTTATACACGACTCAACCCCCGGAAACATTGCAAAAAATCCAACAACAACATGGTGCAACCATTGCCAGTGGAGCAATAGAAAACATATTCTCCAGCGTTGTAAAAAGCCTACACCAACGAGGGTTCAATACATTTATTGTCGCAGGCGGCGAAACTGCCGGTAAAATAGTACAAAGTCTGAACATCCGACAATTCAGTATCGGTGCGACTATTGCCCCTGGCGTACCCTGGGTACACGATTTACAACACAATTATTGGTTGGCATTAAAATCAGGTAACTTCGGCGATACTGATTTCTTCCTGCGTGCACAGGAGATGTTTCATGTGTGAACAAGCGCTACGGACAGAACTAATAGAATGGGCTCGTTCAATATTTTACCGGGGGTATAGCAGTGGCAGTGCAGGTAATATCAGCGTTAAGTTGGCAGATGGCACGATCATCATTACGCCGACCAACTCCAGTTTTGGCGACTTGCAAATTGATCGCCTGAGCAAGCTGGATGCAGAAGGTCACTGGCTATCCGGTGACCAACCGACAAAAGAAGTTTCTATGCACCTGGCAATGTACCGCAACCGTCCCAAATGTCAGGCGGTGGTACACCTGCACTCCCCTTGGTTAACTGCCCTTTCCTGCTTGCCAAATCTGAACAGCAGTAACTGTCTGCCGCCGATAACACCTTACTATGTCATGCGAGTTGGTAAACTGCCGCTGGTGAAATATCTACCACCAGGAGATAAAAAAATCGGTGAAGAAATTGCGAAGCTGGCCGCAAAACATAGCGCAATTCTGCTATCGAACCACGGACCCGTTGTCGGCGGAGAGACTTTACGGCAAGCTTTTTTCAACGCAGAAGAATTGGAAGATACCGCACGACTCTATTTGACATTATTACCACACGGTTTCACGACGCTAAATGAAGAACAAGTACAGGAACTTGAAACGCGTTACCCAAAAGACTGAGTAAACCAACAAGGAATTCATCATGGTTAAATTTGCGGCAAACTTGAGCATGATGTTCAAAGACGTGCCTTTTACAGAACGTTTTGCCCGCGCAGCCAAAGCCGGATTTAAAGGTGTTGAATATCTGTTTCCTTACGAAGCAACGACAGAAGATCTTGCTGCTCTGTTAAAACAGCATCAATTAACACAAGTTTTATTCAACATGCCCGCCGGAAACTGGGCGGCAGGCGAAAGAGGAACAGCCTCTATTCCCGGACGTGAAAAAGAATTTGCGGAAGATGTGCAAACTGCCCTGAAATACGCGTTAGCACTGGATTGCAAGCAAATTCATGCTATGGCAGGAAAGCTGAATAAACAATTTACATCGGAACAACAACATGAGTGTTATATCAGAAATATTCAACATTCCGCTGATGTAATAGCAGAACATAACATTAACGTATTGATTGAACCCATTAATATTCGTGATATGCCGGGCTATTTTCTGACAACTCAGCATCAGGCTGAAATGTTACTAAAAGAAATTGACCGCCAAAATGTTTTTATTCAGTTAGATCTTTATCACTGCCAGATTATGGAAGGCGATTTACTGCGTACCATTGAGCGCCTATGGGGAAAATTCAGCCACATCCAAATTGCCTCTGTACCGGAGCGCCATGAGCCCGATAGTGGCGAGATAAACTACCCGTGGTTGTTTAATAAACTGGATGAAATGGGCTATCAAGGCTGGTTAGGTTGTGAATATCACCCGGCAGGCCACACTGAAGATGGCCTGGGTTGGTTGATCAAGGCACAAAAATAACAGGAGAAAATATGCTCCCATCAGAGCGCAGAGACTTTATTTATCGCTATGTACATGAATATCGGACAATTTCTATCAATGCACTGGTTGAATTGATGAACGTCTCGCATATGACCGTACGGCGGGATATCCGCACTCTGGAGGAAGAAGGAAAAGTGATCAGTGTCAGTGGCGGTGTACAACTTAGCGATGTCTTACGTCAGGAACTGCCTTGGAATGAAAAAGCCCGGCTTCATCACCGGCATAAACGAGAAATTGGTCAATACGCGGCATCTATGGTTGAAGACGGACAAGTGGTTTACCTTGATGCCGGTACCACCACGTTTGAGATTGCCAAAGTGCTAGCTGAACGTTTTAACCTCACTATCATCACTAATGATTTTTCCATTACCCAATCCCTGATGAGTAAACCCCAATTGAACCTGTTTCATACCGGGGGGCAAGTCGATAAAAGGAATCACTCTTGTGTTGGCCGCACCGCAGCCATGCTACTTCGCAGCCTGAATGTGGATATTGCCTTTATTAGCACCAGTTCATGGGATCTGGGGCATGGCGTCTCCACGCCACATGAAGAAAAAGTATTAATTAAACAGGCAGTACTGGAAATCACCCGCCGCCGAGTTTTGGTTTCTGACAGCAGTAAATATGGCAAATACGGTATGTTTCGTATCTGCCCGCTTTCGAGTTTAGATGACATTATCTGTGATAGCCAACTTCCGCTAAAGGTGCAACAGCAATTACGGGAGCACAACCTGATATTGCATACCGTCAACGTATAAAAATAAAAATTCCTACCCTACAAGCAAATAGCCCAAGGCTATTGAACAGGAGAGTCACATGAAAGTGATAATCACTGGTGGAGCAGGTTTTCTGGGCCAGCAACTCACCAGTGCTTTACTAGAAAACAACCAGGAATTAAATTTTGATCAGCTAATACTGATCGATATTCAACGCCCTGTTTCACCTATCAATGATCCTCGCGTCCAGTGCCTGGCACTGGATTTAACTCAGGCAGATGCGGCAGAAAAGTTGATTGATGAAAACAGCACCGTATTATTCCATTTAGCCGCCATTGTCAGTAGCCAGGCTGAAAACGATTTCGATCTGGGTTTGCAAGTTAACTTCGATGTTACCCGAAACTTATTGGAAATCGCACGGGCCAAAAATCCAAAATTGAAGTTTATTTTCACCAGTTCCCTTGCAGTATTTGGTGGAGAATTACCGGCGACTATCACCGAACAATGTGCAGTTAATCCTCAATCATCCTATGGCACACAGAAAGCCATGTGTGAATTGTTGATTAACGACTATTCCCGTAAAGGGTATGTAGATGGCCGGGTACTCCGCCTGCCAACAATCAGTGTTCGCCCCGGAAAACCAAACAAAGCCGCATCCTCTTTTGCCAGTGGCATTATCCGTGAACCTTTGCATGGAGAAAGCAGCATCTGCCCGGTTTCCCGCGATCTCACCTTATGGCTTTCCAGCCCTGAAACGGTGATCCACAACTTTATTCATGCCGCTCAAATCCCAGCAGAGAAATTTGGCCTTTCCCGCACAGTTAACGTACCCGGTATCAGTGTCACTGTTCAGGGCATAATTGACGCACTGGCAGACATTGCCGGGCAAAAAGCCGTGGATCTGATCCACTTCGAACCGAATGAAAACATTAACCGCATTGTCGCCAGTTGGCCGGGTCATTTTGATATCAACCGTGGGCTGTCGCTCGGTTTCCAGGTTGATCACGCTTTCAGTGATGCAATCCATGCTTTTATCGCCAATAACCTGTCCCTGAATGGAGGCTAATTATGGAGCTCTACATTCCAGTCATTGGTCTGGGTGCAGCCGTATTTACCCTGATCTTTCTGGTACTACGTACCCGTGTTCATGCTTTACTGGCAATGCTGATTGCATCGGTGATTGCCGGGATCTCGGGTGGTTTAACCGCCGCGAATACCATCGATATCATGACTAAAGGTTTCGGCTCTACACTGGGCAGTATTGGTATCATTATTGGTTTGGGGGTCATGATGGGACGGGTGCTGGAAGTTTCCGGCGCGGCTGAACAAATAGCCTACAGCTTTATCAAATGGTTAGGTAAAAAACGCGAAGAGTGGGCATTGGCGATTACCGGTTATATCGTCAGCATTCCGATTTTTGTCGACTCCGCTTTCGTTATCCTCTATCCACTGGCTAAGGCCCTGGCGAAAAAAGGCAAACGCAATCTGCTGACGCTTGGCGTCGCATTGGCCGGTGGATTGGTTGTTACCCACATTGCCGTCCCGCCAACACCGGGACCACTGGGTGTTGCAGCTATCTTTGGCGTAGATATCGGTGCCATGATGCTGGCCGGTATAGTTTTGGCCGTTCCTTGTGTTATCAGCATCGTATTTTATGCCAAATGGTTAGCCATAAAATATCCGGAATTTCAGCCCGTTGATGAAACAGTAGAAACTCAGGACCTGAAAGCAATCCATCAGCACTATATGGAAGAAAAAGTAAATAAACCCCTGCCGGGTCTATTTCTCTCGCTGTTACCGATTATCGTTCCTATTGCATTGATCTTCATTAAAGCCATTAATGGACTGTTATTAAGCACCAAAACTTTTTTTGGGCAAGAAAACAACTTATATTTTCAAGCATTTGATTTCCTCGGTGCGCCAGTTATCGCTCTGGCGATAAGTGTATTGTTGGCAGTTTATACCCTGATGCCAAAAGCCAGTAAACATGAAGTAATGGACCGTCTGGAAGAAGGTTTACAGGCTGCTGGTATTATTTTGCTGGTGACAGGCGCTGGCGGTGCATTAGGGGCGGTATTGCGCGAAAGTAGAACCGGCACTATTTTGGCACAACACATAGCGAATTTACCTCTGACACCTGTGTTGATCCCATTTATTATCGCAACGCTGGTTCGACTGATCCAAGGCTCTGGTACCGTGGCAATGATTACCGCAGCTTCCATTTCCGCACCCATTATTAGTCAGATTCCGGGGATCAATATGCTGGTTGCCGCACAAGCCGCAGCCATGGGATCCCTATTCTTCAGTTACTTTAATGATAGCCTATTCTGGGTGGTTAACCGAATGATAGGAATTAAAGATGTCAAACAACAAATGATCGTCTGGTCAATACCAACCACTATCGCTTGGGGAGTTGGCTTGTGTGGCATCATTATCCTTAATCTGGTGTTATAAATATCAACTCAATAAAGCGATATTAATTCAGCCTCTCTTACATGGGAGGCTGAATCAATGCATTAATAATCCAATGACTTTTCTGCTGAGTTTTATCTCCCGGTCACATCACCCTCAGGCATAAATAACACACCATATAGTTCAGAAAAAATAGACACACCTGTTATATTTCTTTATACAACCATTACAGAATACATCTCCTAAAAAGCCACCCTAATCAGCATAGTAAATATTAGTCATTTGGTCTGTCTGTAGCTGACGCCTAAGCTTTTGTTCATTACCAATAATAGTAGGGCAGTCTTTCCAGCTATCGTATTCCAACCACTTTCCCAAGTTGTCACGCATGTATGTTAACCAATGACCACCATATCTGTTTGTGGCTGCCATAAACTTACCTCTCTCAATTCCTGGCGTGGGATCTTTAGATTCAATAAAATTGTATTTTCCGGTAGCAATCCCCTCCATGCCGGTTCCAATTTCAGCGATCAACTTACGTATTTCATTTTCCTGCAATCCAATATCTACGTACTGTTTATATACAGTGTCGCGAAAATCATCTAGATCAAGCGTTTTTCCCATGTAGTGGCAAAGGGCATAGTAGCCACAATAACTTTTTAGTTCGCCGGAATGTGGTTGTACCAGGAAAAAGTCTTGAAGTTCCGCCTTTGGAAATGAAAGGTAACCATCAGAAGAGTCTGATGATGGTGATATTCTGGAAGTATTTTTAGATCGTTGTTTGGACGTTTTCTGGGAGTCAGCATATTTTAGCATTGATAATGCCCTCTGTAATGTCTGAGTCTGTTTATGGTCGGGGAAGAAAGTGTATTAAGCTGCTTTTCATACCCAATTTACTTACCTTATTATTTTGTCCCCATCAGGCGTCGATTATGTGATTCAATCGTCTCAATAAATCTTGAGGTTGCACTATAAGTGCTACCTATATAATCAGCACTGATTATTCCAGCATGGGGGATATTCTCAACAGCATCAGCCAAAACGGTATTATTTCTAGATAGATAACTTTTTACCCCTAAAGTCAATTGTCCACGTCCAATAGAAGCCACTGGGATGTTCGTCTGAATAACATTAAGTTGATCTTCAAGCGCAGGATTTGCATGAAACTCACTCAGGAACTCGGCTGTAGCCTTTGCATTCGCTTGATTAGCCCACTTTGTGTGAACCTGTTCTTTGTAGACCCAATATGGCCCAGTTCCGTCATAACCATGCACCATAATCCCGATGTTTTTTCCTTTGCTCAATAAATCAACCGTTGCTTTGCCTAAACTCGGTGCATCATTACGGGTAATAAGATTATCATGGTGATCTTTGAGCACATGTTTCAAAAATACATCTGAAGCTGGAGTTCCAGAAGCAGTGCCCTTTTTCTTGCCCTCTCCTTTAAATACAAATTTGATGAGATAAAAATTATTGATATCTTCTGCTGCATGACCCAACAATTTCTTAACATCGCCAATGGCATCTCCGGCCGCAATACTAGGGCCATGGAAAAAGCTAAATGAACCATTTTTGTTCTGCGCTACGCGAATATCGAAATATCTCGCCCCCACTTCTGCTTGCTCTTTCAAACTCCTATTTTGGGTTTTAAATGCAAAAGGCAATGCCGACCCTAAACTACTAGCCGTTCCATTTCTTTTTCTACTGTAATCATAGGTACCTGCATCATGGCTACCCAACATCGCTATCTGAGATAGCTGGGTGTCAGCAGGTAATTCATTATGATTTACGGAAGTATTCCCATTCGGATTAATTCCTTCCATGATATAACCAACTCCCTTGTTTTTTGGAGCTGCATTTAGTTCTAATGCTAATGAATCGCTTTCACGATTAGTCGTATCCTTTGACTGTAATGGGGATATTCTTTGCTTTGATTTTCCTTTATATTTACGTCTCATATTATCACCTACCTATTAGTAAGAAATATATCTTGGGTAAACAACATACACTTAGAGTGTGTCTCTAATATAATAATTTCACCCCTCATCATAATTCTATATATTTTAATTTAGTTCAGAAACACTTTCATCAATTTCTTTAAATACTCCCCCAGTTCCTCATTAATTACTTTATCTTTAAAATTATCATTCAAAAATAATTCATTTCCTTGGGAAATCATTATATAGATTTATAACATCACCTATCAGATTTATGGGATTTGATTTATGGTCTTTATATCTAATATATCCTTAAGATTAGATAAATTGGTGAGATAATTTATCTCCAGATGGTTATCTATTTCTATTTTTTCAGCCTTATACTACACTTTCTTTCTCTTTTGTGAATACTGTCTTCGCACATTAACACTCAACGATGAAATATCCAGATGACACAACTTCAGACAGACTATAACAACCGTTTTTTAAGTGAATTGATAACCTTAATAGGATTACCTTTCTTACCTGATGAAACGATAGCATCCTCCGATAATACCTTGACATTCATCTTTCCTTTATCATCCCTGGCCAGCAGCGCATAGCTGTAGCCAACCCTGCCAAGATATTGTTCTTTAGGCTTAATTTCGTCATAATTAAAAACGCCGACATTTTCTGCCGCATTATCAATGACAACTCCCGGTTTTCCCATATAAGTAATAACACTCTGATCATAATTTGCAAAAATATTTACCAAATCGTTATTCTGTTCGCCAACCGTCATCGGTTCACTGTCCGGCGAAAGAGCTTTATGACTCTGGTCGGTAGTGACAACTCCCTGCCGGCCTGTTTTCCATTCATTATCACCCGGTCTCTGCCCCGTATGATAGGCAAAAAAATAACCATCCTTTACGGCATACACCATAGTACAACCGCTCAATGCGCCAGACGTGACAATAACCGGATACCCAGGCTGAATATCCTTCAAAGCAATTCTTATCCCCACGGTTCCCGATGCACCATTCACCACATTAATACCGGTAATCTTGGGGTCCAGCGTATTTTTCCCCCAATGTACTCCTATCGCTCCCGAGCCAGACTCTGATGATGTAACCTGGTCACCACGGAATCCCATAACAACATCATGAAAAGGGTTCTCCTGATGGGAGTCGCTATTTCCCAAAGGCATCGCCTGTGCAAGCTTCTGATTATTGTCATGACGATGTGCCATTACAGGAATATTGATTGGCGCGTTCCCTCTACCTACCAATAACCCCTTATTCTTCAGCGGGGAAACATGCCCTTTGTTAAGCTTCTTATCCGTGAGAGATTGTTTCACTCCTTTAACTGGCGTGGCTTCATGGCCTTTCTTCATTTGCTGGAGATTCAGAGGCTCATTGAGAGGATCAGAAAAGTCTGATAATGGCGATATTCGGGCTGGATTTTTAGAACGTCGCCCAAACATTGTTTGAGGATTAGCATTCTTGAACATTGATGAGCCCTCTATAATAGTTGAGTTTATTATATTTAAAATTTACCTGATATTATCATCCAGATAATCTAATGTAGCTAATATAAATATTTAAACAATGCACCTGAATGTTGGAAAAATAACGAACACTCTCCATATTTATTATTAAATTATTAATATCACACCCTCTTAAGTTCAATTAATTCATCAAAATTTCCTTTAGCAATAAAGATACCTATACCATTTATATTAACTACGGCATCCTGACTATTTTTCCATGTTAAAATAATATTTTTTATTCTAGATGAATAATCCGAACAAGTAACGCCAGAAACTTTAAGAATAACGTTTTCATTTTCCTGACTTTCATTATCCTCTACAGTAAATTCAGTTTTCAGATTCACTTTAGCAAGAGCAAAACGTACATCTTCTGTGCCACCTAAATCAACACATAATTTTTCCGATAGAGCCTGGTTTATTTGTGCGCTAATCAAATTTGGTTTTTGAACCACAGAATGAGAAATTTCCCTAACCGGTTCTACCGTATTTATAATATCTTGAAGTTTTACAGGTGCTGTAACTGAATACAATAAAGACAGACGTGGACGGTTACCAAGAGCCTGCCAAAAGTTACCCAAGCTATTTAAATTTTCCTGCGGTGGGATCACTCTGGTATATGCGCCGGGAACTTTAGACAATTGACGGTTATTAATCAATGCGTTTAAAACACAAGTCATGATTTTTGCAGCCTGATTATCAGGCTGACTATCTGGACTACAACCATCACTTGATGGTTTACTCGAATGCCAGTAGGTAATTAAATAATTATAATTAATATTTACCCATCCCGGTAATAATGAATTATTAGCAGGGCTATAACGCCTTGGTTCAGCAGAACGTAACTGTAAATCTTCATGTATATCATAAAGAAATACACTTATTGTCGGCTTTGATGGAATTAAACCCATTTCGGGCAGATCAAAACGAATATCAACATTAGTTAAATACTGAAATAGAATATCTTTTAATGCAGTATTAACTTCCACAATAGCATTATCAGGATCAATGATATTTTCCATATCGACTCCAAAATTAAAAAATATTTAAAAAACCAATCGCCCAACTTTATTCAATTCAAGTATAACTGCTCGATCTATATATTTACTTTCAATTTTTTCATTATTATCATTTACTGCCAATATTGATGATAATAAAGCAATATTCCTAATATTAGCGCCAGTTATATCGGCACGTTTAGCCAAACGTTCAAAATTAATCTCATCCGATAATCTCAATTGTTCAGGCCAAATTACCTGCCACATTCTTTTACGTAGCTCTTCATCGGGATAAGTAAAATGGGTAATAAAGCTAAAACGGCGATTAAATGCGCTATCCAAATGACTACGATTATTGGTGGCTAAAATAACCAATCCCGGATAATCCTCCAGCCGTTGTAACAGATAAGAAACCTCAATATTAGCATGTCTGTCCTGGGCATCTTTAGTTTCACTACGTTTGCCAAACAATGCATCAGCTTCATCGAAAAACAGTACCCCGGAATCAGCTTCGGCCAGATCGAAAATGCGGGAAATATTTTTTTCAGTTTCACCGATATATTTATTCACCACCGTAGAAAGATCGACCTTAATCAGATCAACCCCCAAATGCCCGGCAATAATCTCTGCGGCCATCGTTTTACCCGTCCCTGATTCACCATAAAATAAAGCACTAATACCTGTACCATAACTTATTTTTTCCTGAAAACCGGCAGCTAATACTTGATCACGATAATTAATAGCAGAAATAATTTCTTTCAATTGTTGAATTAATTCATCAGAAACCACTAAATCATTAAAACTACGTTTTGGGGTTATCCGCTGCGCTAATTTACCTAAATTCTGTTGAGCACGGAAACTTAATGCCTGACGCAGATCGATCTCTTCCAATTGGCCTTCCGGTTGTCGGAGTATTTGGTATTGATAAGCTTCTTCAAGGATTAGTGGCAATGTTTCTGCTGTAAATGAAAAACGCTGACATAATTGCGTAATATTAATTTTACCTGAGGAATGACTTAATAAGCTGTTTTCTAGCATGGTTTTTTTCTCTATCAGTGTTGTTATGGGCATATCGATTTGCACCATAGGCAAATGTTTCATCCACACTAATGAGTCTCGCGGCTCCATCAAATATACTACGCGTAATTTTGGCTGATTCAGTAAATCAGATAACTTGCTATTCAATATTTTCTTTTCCTCTGCAAATAAAGAAAAGTTGCGAATTAATAAACAAGCATCGTGTAACCGGACTTCCCGTATTGCATCTGTTAGTAAATTAGATATTGCAGTTAGGTTGTCTTCGTCTGGCAGGCAGGCTAAATCAAAGGTTAAAGTACTGATACCATGAAACGCCATAATGTTACTCACGGCGAATTCTCTGGCACTCCCCTCTTTTCCTCTTAATATCACCAGCGGACGTACTTCATTCGTTTCATTCAATAATATCGTTTCAAGTGAATGATAGAGGGCTTGTGGATAACCAATCTGTGAGGCAGGAGTATTCCAGTAAGCACAAGCTATTAGCGGCGGTAAAACAATCCGTTGCCCTAATAGGAAATGCCAAATAGCGCTATGAGTTAAAAACTGCGTTTGTAACCAAATAGGTTCCTCATCGTTATTGAGCCGTAATAAGTGATTACGAATTAACGGTGTTTGCGGTAAAAAGCTGTTTTGCAGTAATTTCCGATCACTTTGACGTTCACTAAATAATTCAATTGCTAAAGCAAAACTGGGCCACTGTTTTTTACTGTTACCATGCAAAGCTGCAAATAATGCATGATAACGGTTGTCGAAATGGGGTAATAGACCTAATAATAAGGCATCACGCTCAAATTCAGTGAGTTCAAAGCGTTCAATCAATAAGGATAATATATCAAAGGATGGGTTTTCTTCGATTTCAGGTAGGTTAACAATATCATCCTCTTTAATTATCCAATGGGGCATACTTAATGGTGTTACCAGACGTTGTTTTATTTCATCTTCGGTAAGTAAAAAACTCTCGGGTAAGGAATCGTATTTGTCTCTGTTTTGATAATAGTAATGCTGCAACCGCAGATCAATACGCTCCAGATGGGGATAAATCCAGCATAACTCAGCCACCCTATAGTGGCTATTTTTAAGTAAAGAGTTCATATAAACCTTTTAAATTTTTTGCCAGTCAATCTGTAAAGAGCGATTTAACCAGGGGAATTTTGCAATATTTAATGGCCACGGCCAGTTGGTTAATAGTAAATCAAACGGTTGATGCTGTACTTTAATTTTTATTTCCTGATCATCTATCAACAATTCACCCGGTCGTTGTAAAAACAACTGACGAGCATCATTACGGCTTAATTTTTTCCACGTGGGAAGTTGACTGATAATAGCATCCAGCCATTGTTCTATTATTAACTTTTTTTCTGGTTCAACAGGCGCTAATTCAATAACTTCTTCGGCCATTAATCCACACAGAACGTTATTCAGGATCTTTCGTTCTGTTTGTGCTTCTTCGTTCCCCCAACTCAGGTAATCAAGGAGACCCACAGCATTGAATTGAGCTTGACGATGGATAAATTTCTGCGCTTCGAGCAAACCAAGCCGATTAAATAACGCAGGTAACATCGGCCATAGAACCAATATTCCAGCATTACTGACCTGGCACGGAAAAGTTTGTTCAGTTAATAAAACCCGGTCAACGTGTGATTTATTGATAATTCGTGGTTGGTTACAGCGATTACCTGTAATGCTCAGGTTATCCAATGTCGATAATGCTTGTCGATCTTCGGTAATTAACTTTTTATCTGCATTATTTAAAATAAAGCGTTGCGAAAGATCTTGGTATTCTTCAATAGAAAGATATTTTTGACATATCTGTGAAACAGGATCTAATTGCCATAATGATGTTAACCAAGCCGTACCTATTCTGTTATATAACGCTGGATGTTGAAATAGTTGGAGAATATTTTGAGCTTTGACCTGTCCTTTTTTAATCGCTGTAGCTATTAATGAACATTGATGCTGATTTAATGGCGGTAAATTTTTCTGAGGTTCTGTCTCTAGTGCCTGTAATAATGCAGTTAATAGCGGATCAACTGAGGTTATTTTCTGTAGAACTGGTTCTCTAACACTCTGGTTTTCACAACCAAAGCGATTAACTAAATTTTCATATTCCCGAACAGAGAGGTGTTTTTTACACAGTTGTGAGATCAATTCTATTTGCCAAAATGGTTTCAACCATTCATTTAATAATGAATTCTTAGTTGCTATATTCTGGCGAAATAATGTAATAATGGACACAACATCAAGCATGCTGCTCTCAAGTTCAGCCGTAATATATGATATCACTTTTACATCTGGTTTAGGTATTTCCTGCGTATCATGCCTCTGTATATATCCCAATGCATTCAATACTAGTTGCCAAGAGTAAACCTTCTCTCCTTGATATTGGAATATATCTATATCCTCTGATAACTTACGATTAATAGCGGTTAATAAAGCAGGTTGATTGATAGATAAAAGCCGCTGCAAGCCGTGCTCAGATAAACAGCTTTTTGCTAAAAATAGTACGAAATTACTCTCTACTTTCATTAATTGATTAATTAATTTCTTGGCATCTGTATTATTACTCTCTATAACTCCCATTATATTTAATTGAAAATCTTTGCGATATAAATAATGAATAAAATCCTCAATGCTAACCAAATAATTATCATGCAGCAAAGAAGGTTTTTCGATATTCTTTTGCAAAGTTAACTCTTTAGTGAGGGTTTTATCCTTATTATTATTTTCCTGATATTTGCTCAAAACTCTATTTAGAGCAGCATTAAGCCGAACCGGAAATACCGAATTGAAATCATGAAAACCGATTTCACCAAGATTTAGGGATAATGTTTCTAAATATATATTCCGATTAATAGTATATTCATTAAAGTATAAATCGAATAAATTATATATGTTAACTTGATTCAGTAGGGAGCCATGAAATATTTTTTTAGCTTCCTGTTGATTATTAGCCTCAATAGTAATGATAATCCGATTCAACAGATTTGACTCTGAAGTCATATTAATATGTCCTTTGTAATTATAGAATAATAGATGATTCAAATTCGTCTGTATTGAATGGAACTAAAGTTTCATAATAAAAGCAAGAATATAATAAGGTGGAACTACATCAACACCATGAGTATGTGGAGAGGACGATGCTGTTGCCTTATGATCATGTCCTTGTCCATCACCCACTTCTGAAGTATATGGATGATGATCACTTCCATGTGGGTTTGGGTTCCATAAGGAAGAGGAGCCGGTATTATTTATTTGGTATTTTGTTGATCCAATATCCGTATAATTATATGCAAATCCCAGAATTTCAATATAGGGAAGGCCCCCGATATGCTTATGTTTTGGTATTTGTAATTCTGTTAATGCCGTGTTTTGCACAGTAACATTTACCGAAACTGTAGTTGATATTGTATTTCTGTAAAAGTTTTTTCCATTGCCATTATCACTGACTTTATTACTGCTTTTCCCTGTCTCAGAAATAGTTTCACCACACATTACAAAACGGCTTCTTAAATCTGGAACTGTAACTCCATTATAAGTTCCTCCATCACACAACGCCCATCCTGTAGGAACACTACTACCAGAAAACATCACAATCATTCCTCTAGGGAGTACTTTGTCAGGATCAATATTGACACCATTACCATCAACCTTAATACCATTACCCGCTTTAACTTTTACACCATTTTTACTCAGACTCAAACCACTGACACCGCTCCAAGCATTACTTCTATCTCCTCCCTCCAATTTTAAATAAAGACCCGTATTATCAGTTACCACAATACCTCCGCCATCCCAACACTTAACAGCTATGCCATCTGAGTTAACGGAAATACTGCCATTATCTTTGGCCTTAACTTCCACGCCTTTTTCACCAACCGAAATACCATTACCTGCTTTGACTGAAACACCATTGCCATCAACATTAATACCCTTGGCAGCCTTAACAACCACATTATCTGTATTCACAACAATACCATTGCCTTGACCAACACATATCCCATTGGTCTCATTAATCAGACCACTACCAAGGTCTACAGATAAAATATCATCTTCTAACATTAATGGAGAAAAGCCTTTATTGGCGATAGTGCCTATTTTTAAATTAAGCGTACCATTATCATCCAGTTTCAACCCTTTTCCTGGTCCATTCTGTTGCGGTGCTTTCCCGGTTGCTTTACGACCAATATCAGCAATATCAATTAAATGTTCATAATCAGTTTGCAATGGAATACTGCCTGCTTTAAAGCGTTTTTTTAAATCATCTGCTAAAGGACCTTCTGTTTTGTTATTGGTATTTTCTGGATTAAGCTCTGGATTGGTTAGATTGTTCTTCTTTTCCATTTTCATCACCTTGCATATATTAGTTTATTCTATTATCAATACCCTCAAACTATTGTTTCACAACGGTACGACAATAATTAAGGATAATGAATTTAACATTAAAATAAATATCTATTATTGTAATAAAACATTAATTAAGTTTATATTTAAGACAAGTTAATTTTTATTTTTATTATTCCCAGATTGAAACTCAGAATTCTCAGGCAATATATTACCTCCATTCTCATTATTAATAAACATACTTCCTTGAATCTTAGGTACATATAGCAACTGGTTACCCTCTATTACCTCAGAATGCCATTCTTTTTCAGATTCACCCATCACCTCAACTCTCTGTTGTTCAGTGGCAATTTGCATATTCCCTGTACCAGTTAATGCAGGTGGCAGACGTCCCAGCGTTAACATTTCTAAAATATGGTATGCTTCATCTCCTAAAGGCGCGCCATTATTTTGCCAACGCTTATAGGTGCTAGCAAAATTTCTGAAATGTTCTGGAGATAACCAGTGAATAATCATGGAAACATGAGCAGGAAATTCAGCTAAAATCTCGGTTTTTACCCACGACTCCAGTTTGTGAGGATCAACATTTTTATTCTCAATTAACTGACGATTAATCACTACGCTGACGACAAATGAAAAACGATCGGTATGAGCATATTCTGCACTGGAGAAATACCAGCGATAACGCCATGCATTTTCCTTTTGAGGGAAAGCCACTTCGGTGTCTTTATTTCGTGTAATTAATATTTTACCCTTAATCCGATCGAATTTTTTTACCAAAGCTTTAAGCATATAATCAGATGGGGAATTCGTGTTAGCTGATATTTTTTTGGCGGGTTCATAGGAAGTAATTTTATATTTTAACGTGATTTCGTCACCTTCTTTGATCATAGCCGGAAAAGGGCTTTGAGGACTGGAAGTGATCCAGCATTCATCTTCATCACCATTTTGATCTGCCTCATCAGCATAAACCAGTTGATAATCCATATCCTCCAACCACACCGGGCTATCACACCAACGTAGATTACCATCCTTAAACGCCTGCTGCACTTCATTCAACCGGTGCTCCAAAATAACACTGTTACGGGTGTCAAGATAAAATGATTTTTCTGTAATCTCAGTGATCACTTGGCTCCGCAATGTGAATTTGTTTTCACCTTTAATAATCAAGTCAATTACCTGACCCTGCAATAACCGCCCTGCCGCACTTTGCTGAAAGATAATTAAGTGATGGCTTTTAGAATCAGGATGACTTTTAATTGCCAGTCCATCAGGTGTTTGTTCACTGTCAAATACCACATCAGGTTTAACAGGTAAAAGCCGACGGTGCTCAATAAAGTAAAAAGGAAGATCAGCCAGATTCGGGGTTTCATTGAAACATTTTTTCCCCAAACCCAACCGGGCCGCAATCCGTTTTTGCAGCGCTGATACTTTATCAATCCGAATATTATTACGCTGATAGGCCAGCTCTGGCTGTTGAGCCAAATAATCGCGCTGGGTGGACAGAAAATCCTGTCGGCTCAGTATAAGTGGCCTGGCTGCTCGATGAGCACCAAAATAGCCTAACAGATATTCAAGGATAGCCAGCTCTTTTGCATAGTTTCTCTCCTGAATAACACCTTTATGAAAAATATATGAATCATTATGAATCTTTTCTGTCAAATCAGATTCTATATTTTGATGAACTTTATGACTGACTGTATTCGCCTTAAAAGGCCATTGTGCACCATATACCGTATTTCCCCGTTGTTTAAAAGCCAATAGTTTTGGCAATAAAGCAAGTTCGGCGCAGCTGTTAGCTAACATTTGTTCAAAAGGCAGTATAAATTGGTGTAACTGCACTTGTTGTAGGGTATGTTTATGCGTTTGCAATCCATAGCAGGCAGGTAACTTATTACTCACCGGATAGTAATCTAGGGCTTTACGATACTTGCCCCAATTCAATAATTCTGGATGTGTCGTAAATAGTGGCTCCGCAATAACCTTTTTCTCTATATCTTGTTTAGATACGGTAATATTAACGCCACCTTTAGCGGTAATGGTGAGTGGGCTGCCTGATGAGGTAATCAATTCTAAGGGGTCACAACTCCATAGTCTGGGATAATATCCTTTGACAATTTCCCAAGACCAATTATCACCCGATAGCGGAGAAATAATGTTTACATCATACTTATCCTGATCTAATTCCAGCCGGGTAACACCTTGAACACCTTTAATAGCCAATAATCGGTTAACCAACGGGCTTAAATTTAATACCATAGAAGCGTTGTAGTCTCTAATCGGCGGTAATGTCGGTATCCAGCCATGGTGTAAATAAGGACCATCAAAGATTTCTTCATTACTGTAACCCATTTCTTTCATCGCTTGCGTGGTATAACGCAACGGCTTTTCTAGTATAGTTTGTTCCACCATCATATAAATTTGTGCAAATATGTCAGCAATATCTTTAACGTCATTATCAAGCTGAATATCAATCTTCAATGGTAAATCAACGGGTTTTAACCAGATAATCTTACTAACCCATTCTCCCAAATTACGATTATCTTTCAGAAATGCTTTCAATCTATCCTCAGCCAGGGTTTTATTATTCTCACTTCCCCGACTCGGGAGTAAATAAAGCCAATAATTTCCTCTTAATGTTAACGGTTCACTCTCTGATTTTGGCATTTGAAAACTGTATTTTCGTTCCTTTTTGCTATACCAGTATGTGTAGCGTTGATCTTCTGGTTCACCTATCAGTAGTACATCATTAAATAAAAAGTAACCGTTAACCGTATCGTCACTATGTAAATCCAACAATGCCCGACGATAATCCTCAGCAGTAATTGGGCCACAAGTCAGCATTTGTTGCGGGCCAAACTCCTCTGGAAAAATACCATCACCGGGTGTCTGTTCCGCTTTACTGGGCGTCAGCAGATCCTTGAGTGGTAATGAGTGGCGGTAAGCCAAATCTGATGCACCATAACAACAAGCTTCTAATAAGGTGACTCCGGGATCACTTTCACCCATATCACTCCAGCAGTTACCGGATTGTTGTTCAATAACCGCCTTTGCCTGATTAAGTAAGGAATCAAAGGCAATATCATCTTTAACGATGGGAAATAAAGCATCCTGATTACTCATGTGCTAACTCCTTATCGAACTCTTCTTTTGACCAGATTAAAATTAATACTTCATTATCATCAGCCCAAATACTTTCACCTATTGCGCCTGCTGGCTTTCCATGTTTTTCCAAGGTTAAGTCCGTGACCCGTTCAACCAGAGAGAATTGCTGGATCGTGGCTAACAACTGGTAGTAATCAATACAGTTACCGGTTGTTACACCGATAGCCGGATTTTCTCCCCACGGCATATAGTTTCGGCTCAATTCCTGTTGTAGCTGATAATGGCCGTAGTCGGGATTCACACCTGAGACAAACACCAGTTGATAACTGATCAGGACGCTAACGTAGGTAGGATTATTAATTTCAATAGTTGCCCAAGGGCTGCTTAATCGACTTAACCATTCAACCATCTCTGCCCGCCGGGCCGGGTTCAGTTCTGGACGTAGCGCATTATTATTATCTTTGTAACGGTTGTCGGGGATCACAATTAATTGTTGCTTTCCCGGTGCCGGAATGGTGGTTAATTTACCGCCAGAATGGTGTCTGACATCAAATAGGCTGACATAACGATCTTTTAGTAAAGTGACCATGTTCCCCCAACTCAGTACCCGGTTACGGTGGGAGAGCCGAACAGGAATTCGTTTTAGGAAGGCTTGCTCAGTTTCCCGGGGGCGGCCGTTCCAAGAAGACCAAGGTTGATTGACATTGCTAATTGCAACAATGGTATTTACCGGTTGTTTAATGCTGCCAGCGGTCAATCCATTAATAAAATGATCCTGCTCAACAGTTTCTGTGTTGGTCAAAATTGCCGTGGTAGCGTTATACAACAGGTCCTTAATTCTAGGGTAATCCAGAGGAGCGGTATTATCAGTTATCTCTGCTTTTAGCCAGTACCGCCCCACCGGCATCAAGGCTGCCTGATTTGACGCATCCTGCGGCAATAAAGCGCGCCAGATCCCCCGGTCAAACAAGTTACGAGTTTGATCGTCAACTAATTTATCCAACGTAATCCAAGTATTGCTGTTGTTGAGATAAGACCAGGATAAAGCGAGTGTTTTAATGCCTTCTAACTGCCAATAGAGAGATAAAGTTTGCCCCGGTAGTACCCCCGTAAAGCCTAAATAGAATGCTTCATGGGTGAGTACTGGCGCTGCTGCCGCTGCCGCGCCCCAACCAAAAGGCATCAGAGGATAAACAGTAAATTGCTCAGCTTTAGCACTGAATTGAACCTGCAACGCACTAATTTGTGGCGTATAGGGTAAATTCTTCCCGGTAGGATCTTGCCAATATTGGGTGTGCATAAAATCTTGCTCGGCCAGTTCTATGCGTATTGATGCAGGCCAGTCATTGGGCTTTGGGCTATCTGCAAGAAGGTACTTCATTGCCGGTAAGGTAAATTTCAGGCTTTGTCCTTGTGGTTCTTTATCTCCACTGAATAATGATTGAGATTCAGCCTTAGTTTCAGGCTCTTTTAGTATGGTTCTTTCCTGAGGAGTGACCAAATAACTTTGTACTTTAAACGCGCGATTATCGGATTCAGAGCTATAACCTTTATACCATTCTTTAAAACTCTTGGTAGGTAAGCCAACCCATTGAGGGATAATCGTTAGGGTCGCATTTTCGGAACCATACCATTCCGGGGCAACCAAATTAAAACCGGAGCCTAACGATGGCAATTGACCAAAGGGAAAGCTGGCTGTATTCGTTTGTTCAATACCACCATCAGAGGCATAGTACACATTACGGTTGCCGTTAATGCTGATCTCAATCTCTTTAATCTTGGGCAGCATAGGATCTTGAGACGTACCCAATTTAAGTACCGGTGCATCAAATGTCATTCCATCAAGATTGTCAGGAGGAGTAATAGGATCACCTTCAGCTGATAAGCAAAGCATCAGATAATCGGTATCTTTTTCTTTTTTTATAGACAGAGAAAGCCAGTGGTCTCCCGAGCTAATCTTAGCGGTGACATGATCAGCATTATCGGCCCACTTGTCTGCCAGTGTCACTTTAATACTTCGTTCTCCTGCCAACATGGCAAATAGAGGCGAAGTAATCAGATAACCGGAAAGAACCGACACCCCCTTAAACTTTGGGTTAAAAAGCCGAATACCGTTTTCAGGGAATACAATGTTATCTGCAAGATTTAATGGTATTGCCGATTTCCAGCCATTCCCCTCTTTCCGACACCAACGTAAGTCGGTCAGTTCCCCTTGATTTGCCAACACATTCGACTCGGACACATACTGTAACGGATTGCCCGCACTATCATGTCCGGCATCAAAGCGGGTTCCTTTAGGAACAAGATATTCAATACGATCCGAACTCAGGGTAATACCTATCGCCACCTGATCCGCTTGGGAATCTCTCGGTTTCAAGCCCAATAATTCCCGATAATAAAGATCCCGATGCCGCGCCGGAAAGGTATTAAATAATGTTTTAGTCGTTTCTAATAGTTTTAAAAAAGCCAGTAAAAAAGCCTGATGAGCGGGTAAAAGACCATTTGCTTTATTTGCATTCTGGTAAATATTCGCTAATTCCTGAGGGCTATTTTTCTGAAAGAAATAGAAACTACTCCAGAACTGTTTTTTCTCTTGATCGAAAGGGATTTTTTCAGCGTACTCTTTAAGCCAGTTTAAAATATCCAGTGTACTTCTTTCATCAAGTTTAAAATCAGTATCCGATACGATAGCGGCAAGTTTATTCGTTAATCTGGTCTGTCCCATATTTATACCACCTGTTATTTAAATATAACCTTAATATGTTGTCAGGAGATTGTTGTTATTTAAAAATAAGATTGGCGAAGTTATCGACCCGGCACTGACAGTATATTGACTGGCAATAAAACGGCCTTTTCCCATACTGGGTACCGTTACATCCGGTCCGGTTGACGGATTATTTGCCGGTTGTGACGGGGTAAAACGGGCGATAAACTGCTGCCCAACAACAATCATCGTGACAGGGCTACGGCAAAAGTTTACCTGCTGGCTGGTATCCAATTGGGCAATGGTGACCATGCCCATGCCGGGTATCGGGTGGCTGGGGGTAATGTACTGTGCTTGAAACTGTACCTTTTTTTCATCCCCCACAATCACGATTTTTTTTCCCTGGATTTGCACGTGCCCACTGCCCCTGATGGCCGCCAGCCCCAAAATGGTGACCTGCCGGTTGCCGAACAACGGTTCGAATAGCAGGATGTCGCCATCAACAACCAGTTGTTTACTCATAAGATCACCTGTATCGGCCCTTCACCAATCTCAAGAATACCTTCAATTTGCAGGCTGATTTCACTGCCCCTTAGGGAATAAGTCACCTGAACATGTAAGGTATTAAGCAAATCTGTTCCCTGATTCACCTGTATTTCAGTCACTTCTGCACGGGGTTCATAACGTAATACGCGTTCTTCAATACGCGTTTGAATCCGTGCCATTAATTCGTCACTGATATTTTCAAACATATAATCATTTAAGCCGCAACCGTAATCTTCACGCATAATCCGTTCGCCAGGTTCAGTTAAAAAAAGAATTTTCATATTCTGGCGGACATGTTCTGCTCCTTCCGCCATTATTACGCCAGATTGTGTTTCAGGATGCGCATTATCTTTAATAGAAAATTGAGGCGGGAATGCCCAACCCCGACCATAAATATCAGCTAATATTTTATCTGCCATCTCACTATCCTATTATTGTATTAAATTAATTTTTGCCCCTTTAATATCGACCCCAGATTTTCCAACGGCTGACAGGGATTTATCGGCCTGGAGATTAATTTCCTGTGCATGAGTGATGAGATTTTTAGCAGAACTGATGGTGATATCTTTATCCTGTTGTAAAGATAATGCGTTTTTTCCACTATTAAATACGAGTGTCTTATCTTTATTATCAAATATGAGTGCTTGTTGATTCTCTCCTTGCTTAATCACTAATGTTTTCACCAAGTTTTTTTCACTCGGTTCCAACGGCGATTTATTTTTAGGATTGTGCATAGATCCTAATATCACCGGAAAACGGGGATCACATTCAAAAAAACCGATAATCACTTCATCCCCCGGTTCCGGGTAGAAGCAAAATCCACTTTCATGGCTGGCATAAGGTTTACTTAAGCGGGCAAAAAGAGTGCCGTTGGTTAAGTTTAAAGCCGGTATTTTGACCGGAATACGGCCCAGCGATTGGCTGTCTTGGTGGTATTTTTCTACGATCCCGATATGCAGCTCTTTAACCTGAGGCACAACGTGTTCTACGTCTGATTGCATACCTAAAGTTAACCGGGTACGCCAACCTTGCCGCTGAGTGATAGTCTGCTTTACACCGGTAATAATCGCCTGACCATCCATCCCCTGACCAAAGCCCGTTAACGCCAAAACATCACCCGGCTTATAGCGATCATCACCTTCAACCTCAAAATTACCGGATATATTATGGCTTCGTCGGTTGCCTATGATGCCTTGAGCAAACTGTTTGGTTTGTTCATTATCCAATGGGTAGCTTAAAATCCATTGCCACTCTTGGCCGGTAAGCGGTTTCAGCGTGTCCGCCGCAAGCTGATCGCGGCCAAACCCGCTGTGCTTTGCCTGAATCGCCTGAGACAGCTTTTGTTGGGTAATATCCCAGGACTGTACACTTACTGCTTTGGGGCTACGCTGATTATCCCATTGCAGATTAGCTTCAAACAGCACTACGTCCTGATGGTTGCTGCGCTGATGGAGGGTATGTACAGTTGATTGATTAAGCGATTCCGGCGTTACCAACGTAATGGCATCGTGGCCGGGAAGTAGCCAAGTATTGGTAGCACTAAGCCGACTTTTCAGAAAAGTCCAGTCGTTACAGCGAAACTGCACCATTTGTTCATGCACTGTCTTAAGCTGAGGCACTTGTTTTATCGCAACAGGCACACCCGCCTGACTGAATAGCTGCTTGATAATCGCTTCATCGCTCTGTTTACTGAATAGTTGCGAGTGGAAACTATGCGTTAATTTTTGCAGTGGATGTTTTGCCGTTAAAATCATCAAACTGTCCTGACCTTTAAGCCCCAAGGTCTGCCGAACAATGATCCCTTTAAACAACACATTTTTTTGGATCTGCACAATAAGCTCATGATTCGGACGACAACTTGCCAGTTCAGCCTGCGCCTTGGCATCAAAAATATGGCTGGTATCACCGATGATACCTAGAGTGATGTTAGCCGAAGGAATGCCATTGATAGGATAATTTACTGACAAACTGATGACAGTAAACTGATTGAGTATCTTGCCACCTATCTTAATCACTATTGCAGGTATCTTCATACCTCCCTCCGAGCTTGTAGCGTTTGTCCCGGCGTAAAATCATCAAGATTATCCAGATCGTTTTGCCAGGCGAGGGAGAGATAGTCAATACCGCCGACCAGAGAAGCGCCAGCGCCCAGTGCAATCAATGGCAGGGAGAGCATATCGGCTACGTTAACCGCGGTAACCGGCGGTGATCTTAACTGTTGCTCGGTTGTCTGAATAACAAAGCTCTCATCTGCCACCAGAGATAAGGTGGCAGTTGCCCGCAGCGGGGTAGCATCCCGGTCAAACAAGGTGTAATGAATGCTGAGACCGTCGGCCCGGCAGGCAAAATAGCCTTTGTTTTCCCAGCGCATTTTGCCCCATTTGATTTTAAGAAAGTGGGGAACTTTAGTACCGGCATCAATGGCACAGAGCGTTTTCAGGATCGCCAGTTGGGTTTCTATCGGCGTAGTGTTGCCGGGCATAGATGCATCAAACAACAGATCTAATGACAAACCGGCAGGTTGAGATGATACATAGTGGTTGCTTTGGTGGGTATTGGTAATACCTTCACCCTTTTTATAACTGGCTTGATAATCCAGTTGGATAGCATCAGGGTTATACATCACCTGTAAACTGCCCACCAAGATTTTACCTTCCCTATCTTTAAAAGCCGTCAGCGTGAGTTTGGACAAACTACGTTCAATTAAGCTCATAATGACCTCCTGTTTCCCGTAATGCCTCTAACACCTCCTGCTTTATCCTCTCAATCAGACGAGCGTCGTCCAACGCTTCCTGCACTAATGTTCGCGGAGATGGCAAATCACTCGCAGAATCGGTAACTTTAGCCTGAATAATCAGTTCCTTAATTTCTACAGTCATGCTTTCACTCCTAACCAGAGCATATCTTGATAACGTAACTCCAGAGAATTCACCAAAACAGCATTGCTATTGGCATCAAAGTTACCGGTAGACCAACGAACCGGTAACGCATTACTGATTGTCCAACTCGCCACGGGTAAAAAATTTTCATTCAGCAACATAATGACCACATCGGCATAAATCGCCTTTTCCCCGCGCAAGACATGATCAAATATCAGGGTGAGCGGTGTCACTGTCATCACACCGCGTTCCAACACCAAACTACCGTGTTGGATCTTATCGGCCAGCCAGACATTTCTGGCATTTTCTCCGCCTTGATTGTGTTGAGTCGTTTGCAATTCACGGCTAAGGCCCGATATCTGCTGAAAGGCAATATCAAATGGACTGGGAATATTGTTAAAAAGAAAACTGGCGATAAAACGGTGTGATACTGACGGAGTGTAGAGGTTATGCATATTTTGCCCCTGTTTATTAACTTAATCGGGTTGCGCCGGTACGAGTATCAAACGTTAAGTTCAGCTCAATAAATTCCGCCGGTATAAGCAGAGCCAGTTTGATTTTCATGATCATTTTCCCAGCCAGCACATCCGCTTCACTCATTGATTCGTCAACACCGAGTAATATGTCAAATGCCCGCTCTTCCTGGGTACCTGACAGTCCACCTTTTAACCATAACTGATGCAGCCAGTTGTAAGTTTGGCCCTTAAGTTTCATCCAGGTGATCGGATTATTGGGTTCGAAAACAAAGGCTCGGCCCAGTCGGGTTATATGAGCTTCAATATAGGAGACCAGACGGCGAATTTGGATATAGCGCCAAGGGGTGTCAGGTGTGTTGTCCAGAGTTCGACATCCCCAGATTTTAATCCCTTTGCCCGGAAAACTGCGAATCAGATTCAGCGGGATGTCGTCATCCCGATTAAAGAGTGCATCAGCTTCAATAAAAGAGCGTACCGGGCTAACCACTTTGGCTAAAGCCACATTAGCAGGGGCGGTCCATATGCCTTTCTGATTATCGTGATTCTGGATGACAGCAGCGACCGCCGCAGTAGGCGAAAGGATGATATGTTCACCACTTTCTTGGTATGCACTTTTTAGTCCCGGCCAGTATAACGCTCCCCATTGCCGATCATTTGAAGAAAATTGCGCTAAACATTTAGCCGCCAATGCTGGGTCATCAGGAGCATCCAGCAATCCCATGATGCCACGCCGACTTTTACCAAGATCAAACACTGACTGCCAGAATTGTAACCAAAGATCTATGGTGGCATCAGGCTCCCCCTCCTGATTAAAGCGGACAATATCAGGGACCACAATCAGTGTGATAGTACTCTCTGCGGCAATGGCCTGTTTAATCCATTCTTGTTGTAGCCTCGTGATCAATGACTGAAAATCTTTTAATTGCTCATCAGGCCCCAGTGGCAATACATAAGCTTGTTGACCACCGTTTTCAAAAAAGTGACGCACTGAGTAGTACATTAATCCTGACTCTCGAAATTTCAGGGTAAAATGGGTCAGACTGTTTATTTTGACGGCGGTTTTATCACTGATATGGTTGTTTTTAGCAGGTTGAGTACAACCAATAAAAACGGGTATACCGATGAATGCATCATCTTGCTTCTGGGATATCAGGTTTTCCGTTACTGTGATACCCGGCTGTTTTATCTCCATGATCGTTTCCTCAACAGAACAGGCGCGGCAAACCGCGCCTCAGTATGGTTACTGTGCTACTTTTTGCGAAAATTGCAGGATGATAAATTCAGCCGGACGTACTGCCGCCATACCCACTTTGACGATCATTTTTCCTTGTTTAATATCGGTGTCAGACATGGTGACTCCTTGACCAATTTGGACAAAATAGGCTTCTTGGGGACTACTGCCGACCAGTGCCCCTTGTTGCCAGAGTCGATGGAGATAGTTGTCAATGGCTGACCGCACCCGCTCCCAGGTTGGTTGGCTATTGGGTTCAAAAACAGCAAATCGCATTGCCTGTTTGATATCCCGTTCTGCCGCATTAAATAAACGCCGTACCGGAATATAGCGCCAGTTGTCATCATCTTTCAGGGTACGCGCACCCCAAATCAGTGTACCTTTGCCGGTAAAGTGACGAATAGCATTAATACCGGCTGTATTCATCGTGCTTTGATCGTTGTCGGTAATTACCACAGCAGGTTTCGCATTATTTAATGCTACATTGGCAGGCGCTTTCCAGACCCCCCGACTGGCATCGGTTGCCGCATAAGCGCCTGCAACTGCGGCGCTTGGGGGTAAGATGATTTTAGTCGCTTTAAATACGTCATCGACAGCTTTTTTAGCTTTGACATATTCCTCTGGCGAAGCTGTTTTCAATGTTTCCAGATTAGCTGATGGATCCTCATAACCACTCAGAGCAATATTAGCATCCGCTGGCTGGTTATAAGTAAAAGAGGTCTCTAAGTAAGGATAATAAACAGCGGTTTTATCGGGCTGTGTCGTTGGTTTATCTACCCCATTGGTACTATCAGCAATCAGGAAATAACCCACTTTGTCTTTTAACAGAGAATTTACTCCACTGTAAACTTCCTGTTTTTGACTAGGTGCTAACGTTTCATCCGTTTCAGGGCAGAGCAGTAAGGTGATCTCCTGCTGTTTTTCTATCAAATCCGGCAGAGTTGCTAATTCATATTTTACCGCCTCAGCAGTTTTTACTGCTGTAGCCGCTTTTTTTACTTTCGGAGCATCAATTGCCGCTGCCGCGACCAATGGCAGCAGATAACAAACACCACCGCCATTATTAAAATAATGCTGCACAGCAAAAGCACTGAAAGAAGTGGCCGTGACAGTGGCAACATAGGTATAGGTTTTTTTAACGTCCTTATCTACTAAAGTACCACCACCACTTTTAGCATTTTTCTGACTGCTTTTGAGCGGCTTAACAACAGTCTCTGCGTTTATTTCTCTCTTTTCTTCTGCCTTTTCTTCTGCCTTTTCTTCTGCCTTTTCTTCTATTTTTTCCTCTGTCTTTTCTTCTGTAGCCTGTATTGACACTATAAAAGATGAAGATAATGAAAACAGCGATATAAACTCTAACCAACTGGTGATTTTAATACAGCTACCCTGTTCTATTTGGCTCCCGTCTTTTTTGAAAAACTTACCAATAAAAACCGGAATAGCCGTTGGGCTGATGCTAATTGATAACGATAGCGAAGCATCTTCTTCAATATAAACACCGGGTGTAGTATATGCGACAGACGGCATTATGACTTCCTCATTCAATTTAGATGATTAGCAACTATATAAGCAGACCACAATTGTTTATCGGGCTTGCCCAATTGACTGGCTAAACTGCAAAATAATAAATTCGGCTGGGCGAACAGCAGCCATACCAATTTTGACGATCATTTTTCCCTGTTTAATATCGTCATCGGTCATGGTGGTACCTTTGCCGATTTGAACAAAATAAGCCTGTTCAGCTTTATTTCCCACCAATCCGCCTTGTTGCCAAAGGGAATAAAGATAATTATCAATAGCGCGACGCACCGCTTCCCAGGTGGGCTGGCTGTTAGGTTCAAAGACCGCGAAGCTCATAGCATTTTTAATGTCCCGCTCTGCGCTATTAAACAGGCGGCGAACCGGGATATAGCGCCAATTATCATTATCCTCAAGCGTACGGGCACCCCAAACCAATGTGCCGCTCTTAGGAAAGGTGCGGATCATATTCAGCGCCTTACCTTGATTATATTCCCCTTGCAGATCGTCAGTCACCAGATGTTTAGGTTGTAATCCACCTTGAATAGCCACGTTAGCCGGTGCTTGCCAAACACCCCGGCTGTTATCGACACTGGCATAGATACCCGCCATCACTGCGCTGGGAGGAATATCAACTTTGGCTTTTTTATTTCCCCATTCAGCGGTCAGCCAAGGATAATAAACCGCGCCATAAGGAGTAGGGGAATAAGATTCGAGGAGTTCGTCTGGTTTTTGCTCCGAAGTTATTTGATCTTTTGGACCATCAAAAATGGCGAATAATCCTTTGCCCGGTTTACAAAGTTCTCCCGTAGCCTCATTGATGTCTTCTCCGGCGGCAACCAGCAATGTGACATCGTCAAGTTTTGGAACCTGTTCTGCTAAATTTTGAGTTTTGACGAGATAGCCATATCCACCACCGTTAATAAAATAGGCGCGCAATGAAATATCAAGCTTATCACCAGAATCAAATGGGCTGCCTTTTCGTGTCAGATATTCCAACCAGCTATTAACGCGAAGAGAGGTACCCGCTGATACAAATGAATTGCCATCTTCGACAGCAAAAACAGGTACCGCCGTTGCACTTGAACGAATAGAGAGTGCCAATGAGGCATCTTCTTCAATATAGACACCCGGATAAGTGGTATCAGTTGTCATAATATTAACCTTTTAAAAGCACTGAATTGACATGCCAAGATATTCGTGGCGTCAACCAAACAGTGTATTAATGGAATTCCACAGTAACCCGATCGGCTTTCAAACTGATTTCCTGTACCGCAACCTCATTACTGGAAGCATCAAAGCTGGGCGCCGTCAATTTTTCTGGGAAAGCATTAGAAATATTCCAGGTAATTAGCAGGCTTGAACCTGTTTCATCAGTCAAGCTGATAGATATATCTTTCTTTTCTATCTGATTAAGAGAAATAGAATTAATCCAATCGTATAATTTAGATTGCCCTTTAAAAATACCGCGTTTCAAGGTAATCGTTGGTCTCTGACGCTGACCAGGCATTTGTAACCAGTTACCCATTCCATCACGATATTCAATTGTGTCATAGCTGATATCTAATCCCGATACGCTTTGAAAAGACATCTGTTCATCACCAACAGCAACGACAAAACGGTAAGTGGGAATGGGGTATTGAACAGCAATTTGCTCGGCAGTTGTAGACATTGTTATTTCCTTCTAAGGAGTTAATTACATTTATACCCTTCACTTTTCAAGTTACTGCTTTGTTGGCTGCTTTCACTTACCGCCGCGCTGCAACTTGAAATCTATTGGGTATATAAGCTGGGTTAGAATACTCATCATTATCATTTCAGGTACGCTACCGCCCTTAGGTATCATGCCTAATTCCCTAATTCTGGTATATCCGCCTGGCTTTATATTTATACATCCACATCCTCATTAATGAATGAGGCAATCTAACGACCTAACGACGACCAATGACTAACTCAGTTAATAGTGATAAACATCAGTTAATAGTGATAAACATCACGTTGGAGTTATTCATGGCTAAATAACCACGCGACCACACCTAAATAAAAGTTAAAAATAAAAAATAATTATTTTAATTTATATTTTTCCTATAAATTCAATACCATACCAAAACACCATTCAATTGATTGGGTTATTATGCATGATGACTTATTCACTCATTAATCCCTAAAAAGTTCTTATCTATATTATGAATTATGAAAATCCCCTCTGTTTCCCAAGTAGATAGATAACTCACCAAAAATATAAACAAAACTGATAAAAAATTATCATTAATTTTATTTCTTAATAAGAAACATAAAAATAACCTACATGACAAAATAAAATAAAAAATTTTAAATCATTTATTTTCTTGCATTACTCATGCAGAAATTATATAAATTTTAACAGGCATAAGCCTATTTGAGCTCTCCTAGCTATGACGAATAGACAAACACTAAACAGAGGCAGAGAATGCGTTATGCTGAAAATAACTAGAGATGTTTATTTAGACTGTGACTCAAACAAAATAATCCATGGTAAAAGTATATTTGTCATTACGGAAAAAGAGAAACGCCTGCTACTCGCACTGTGGGAACATGCATCGCAAGGGAATACGTTAAACCGGGAGCAACTCATCCCTTTGGTTTGGCCTGAACGCAAAAATGGTGTAGCAGAAACCAATCTACTGCAATTGATCTGTAAATTACGCCGAACATTACGCTATTGTGACCTGGGTGAAGCAATCCATACCGTATACCGACAAGGCTATCGTTTTATCCTGCCATTTCAGGATAATGAACAAAATGATAGTCAGTCAAAAGATGCCCAATTATCCACAGATACAACCCCAAAGCCGTCTTATTGGCGTTTCACTAGGCTTATTATTATGTTCATTACGGCAAGCATCTGGCTATCGACTATCCTATATACCGCCCCTTTTCTGGCTAAGAAATAATGATGACTTTTATTTGCAGATCGGTTAATTCTCCGTCAATGGCGGTAAATTAAAGTTATCAACTCTCCTCCGCGGCTCACGCCTACAATTGATGGGCCGCTTTAATAAGAAAAGATCATGACTCATCACTATGAGAAAACACGCCCACCATTAATAGCATTGCGATTATTTGTTTTTTCATTGATGTAATTCCTTGGTCATTAAATAGAGCACTGCGCTCCCCTCAGGTAATTGATTAATGACGATATGATCGCTATTTGTCAGGTGAATTGCTTCTGTCAGCATAGCTGATGTCGAAAATACAGACAGCGGCCCTGGCTGGCCAAAAGAGTGATCGATTAAATGAATCGGGTTCTCTGGAGAGAAATTGAGTGAATTATCATAACTGTAAATCATCAACTCAGTCCGCACCTTATCAGTGATACCCGTTACCCAGAGGTGTTTCATGTTCTTTTTATCAATACGGTTATATTCAAATAATACATGCAAATCTTTTATTATTTCTCCCGGTAACGAAGGTAAAGGCCGCCCCATGCCAGCAAGAATGTTTAACTTCTTTTGAGTAGCAAATTTTGTGGATGAGAATAGTTGAGCAGACACAAATTCACTGTACGCCTCTCTGTCATCCTTGGCAGGCCAAAGCTGCAATGCGATAACCATTATCAGCCCCTCAAAAGTCGCCTCATTATATAACTTATCGATCTCATCCCGGTTCGCTATGTGTACCCGTTGTACTTTCCAGTGTTGACCAATCAATTCCTGATCGCGAGACAAATCGATAGCAGGGGATTCTGCGAGATAAACCTTGCGCAAAAAGTAGCGATAGCCCGGATTCTGTTTTTCAAAATCCTGATCAATTTTATCCAATAATTGCGGGATATCTCTTGATGGCGAAAATAATGCACGTCCTCTATGAGGAAAAGCAGGAATATCTTTCGAATCACCTAATAGTGATGCCATGCCTTGTTGTTCAGGCGTCAAAATAATATTACCGACCACAGCCAGTTGTTTTCTGCTCCATTGCTGCCATTGGAAACGGGTTTCAGCACTGGCCTCTTCCCAAGCATACGCTGCCGCGCAATATTGCTCATAGCGATTTAACACCGCACCGAATAACATCAGCCATACCAAAAAGGAAGGTAAACTGCTATAAAGCGCCGCATGAACGAAATCGGTCGTGTCTTTTAGAAAAGCATAAACGAGTGTGCCGGCAACCAGTATTAAAAGCAAAATGACAAACCATATTTTATAGCGTAAAGGCGCTACTGGTTTAAGTTCAGGTATTTCAGGAATAGGCCAGCTCATGATAATGACTCAATATGGTTATGGAACGTAGGACTTAAAATATAGCAAGCGCAATCATCCATCATAATCGGATTAATACCTTGCCTCTTTTTAGTGCAAGAAATAAATTCAATCATATTCAACCTCTGCTTAGTTCATTACTTTTGAAAGCACCCGGCCTTTTACGAAAGGTACTCGTTACCGTATCCCAAAATGTAATCAGCTCATCTCCGGTATAGGGTGCCGGAGGTAACTGATAATTCATTAACATAATACCAACATAGGGATTCTTATAATCTCCTGCGGTTTCATTCGCAATAAAATCAAATTGATATCGAGGATTATTGTCAAAGGGTTGCAAACCGATTGCTAATAATTCTTCCGCATGAATACCGTTTACTTCCCGTTTTCCTTTTCTGGCTATTCCGCCACGGTTAGCATGTAAATCCTTTTCAATTTCACCAACACGTCCAAGCAAAGTACTGTCTCCTGTAAGGTTATTAATGATTTCAACGCTGAACGTGAAATGATCATCCTTATTTCCCTGATAGACAAAGGTCATCCTCTCTTTCTCACTGCGACTACCACTACCGGCAATAAATCCGTCAGGGATGCAGGTTCCCGCCACTGTCGGGATTTCTGTATCTTTTCTGCCGCTGATTCGGGAAAGCAGTCTTCTCATTTTCTCCAGGGTTTGATACAACTGATTATATTCCCTTTCAGAAAATCCGTGCTTTATATAAAAATTTCTATCTTCTTTATACTTATCATCTGATAATTCCATAAATTCCATTATTACAGTAAAAGCAACTCCATTATTATACAAATGCGCTTCTAATACTCGGGCAAAACCAGGAACACCCGTACTTTTATTCCTGTCAAAAATTACACCTTCCATATTATCTTGCAGACGATAGACTTTTTTTAAGAAAGGCATATCTTTCGGCTCAACATATTGAGTCGTCTTTAATTCCTGCTCTCTTGCCTCTATCCGATATTCAAATTCAGGTGGATACAAACGTTCCGTTTCTATTGTCGCATCACCAATAAATATCCCATCATGGATAATATTGCCAAATGCTGCGGGGATATCAATCAGATAACGGCCCACACAACGGGTCTGCATATTGGCTAACATTTCAGTTGTCACTTGCTTTTCCTTCTCAGTTAAACTGGGGTGATAAGGATCAGGGAAATACCACCGCCACAGGGCATAAATAGCCAACACAAACAATAAAATAAGGAAGATATTTTTCTTATTCAATCTTCACCGCCTGAACCATCTTCACAATTGAACGCAGAGTAAATAATTGGGCTTTCTCCTCTTTATATGCCCCTTCATGGTCGACATCCGTTGCCAACTGGCTACGCAATCTTCTGGTTGGAATACGGCCAGCCTGTTCCGGTACGGTACCATCTCCTTTCTCCTTTGGGGGTGCCAACTTAAAAGTTTTCGCGGCAACATCCTGAAAAGAAGGCCCGACAGAAAACTGAACCATACGTGTTGTGCCGGTTTCCAAATCAAAAGGATCATATAACGGTTGATTAAATGTCATGCCGGAATAATCTTCCGTTTTATTGTAATAATTTTTACTGACTTCTTTCCAAGAAATAACTCCATACGATAGATGTTTTTCGCTGGCACCATAAAAGGCATAAGTATTAGGATGGTATTTACCACTCAACTCTTCAATAAATGGCTTAACTGTATTATTCATTGATTTCAAATAATTACTCCAGCTTTCTTTATTTTTCCATTTATCTTTTTTATCCGGATTTAGAAACCGGATTTCACATAATCCCCACCATCGCTCCTCTTCCAGATAAATTTCCTCATAAGGGTCGGATTCCGGCAGCTTGTGCATGATTTTACCATCGGCGATATGTAACCAACCTTTACCATACGCCTTTCCCGGCAAGAGCTGTAAAGGACCGGGAGACTGTGCTAATACTGGAGTCATCTCTGTACCATTACTGCCGATAACCAGCCCAGTTATGCCATCTTCACCGGTTTTCATCCTCTTATAAGTCATGGGTGAACCCGTATCAGGCATAACGCCATGCACGATACCTAAAATTTTATCCCGCCCACCCAACTTTTCTGAATAATGGCGGGCCACTAACCCCCCCATTGAGTGAGTGACTAAAATAACCTTATTTGCTGCACAACGTTTACCGTAGAAGGCTAAAACTTTATCAACATATTTCGCCAGCTTTTTAGCGGAATCCGCATTGGATTGCAGCCAGTTATAACCCATCACGTGAACCGGGTACATAAAACGATAACTGTGTCCAACCTCTTCCGTTGTCAATGGTTCTTCACCCCACTCAGCCCCCAAATTCTGACCGATCAATTGTTGACGAGCAGTCTTCTTTCCCTGTCCTTCCATGCGATACTCAAACACCAGACGCTCATCATCCAGCACCAGTTGAAGCCAAGGCAAAAAATGACCATAGCTCAGATAGGCCACTTCTCCCCAACCACGTTGGTGGCGATCAGGGAATTTCCTCCCTTCGGCAATGTAATTATTTATTGCTCCCGAATCGTAAATATCGGTGTTCTTAGGATCTAACGTTTCTTTCCTATAAGAAGCGCTCTTTGATATCCAACTTGCAACACCAAGCTGAGAATTTACCAACCAAACCGGAACACCATCTTTCGATTTTAAATTACTCCCCATTACCCCCGGCAGGAAAATCACCGGGATTACCTTACTCGCGTATTTCAAACAAACTGCTATCAGGTTTTCTTCCGTTCTGGCATTAGGTACGTTGTAGTACGGACGACCACACTCATCATATTCAGGATGAAGATAAATTTTATTTTCTTTTTCTTCTTCTTTTTCAATCGGTTTATCCATTATCTACTCCTTAATCTTCTATTGCATTAGTAATGGGATGAGTTGTTTTTGGATAAGGTTATTCCCTTAACGAGGGTCTACAGAAGCCAATATATAAATAACATGGAAAACATAACATATCAAAAAAACCCAAACAATATGAAATTTATTTTCATGAAAGATTTCATTGATTATTAATTTCAGTAGCAATTTTTCCGTTTTATACTTTAATAAATTAAAAATTCAATGATGCACTCTTGTTATTCCACCGACTTTCATTAAATATATTATTTTAAATTTCAATAAGTTATATTAAAAATTCAATTTAAAATTGTAATTTTATTGATTTCTATCATTGCCATGCTCTCATCCATTTAGCAAGTAATCTGAATATCATTTTCCTTAATACGAAAGAGAATTAATCTCAATTACGCTATATTTAACTAAACGATACTTAAACAACATCGTTCATAAACCTCATAATCAATGGCATTTTTAGGAATATTATTAGTGATCTCCTAATGAAGGTTTAATTATAAAAAGATGGATCAATGAGGATTAACACGCAAAAAAGAATTACCTATATTCAAAGTAAATCCAGCATTGATGAGAGGATGAGTTGTCAGTCTGACATTACCAATTAATGAATAAAGTAACTTTACGGTGTTAAATAAATTCATAAGTAAACGGAACTATTTACCTTGTTAAACAGTCATAACCTTATCTATAGGCTTCTACAATTAAGAATAGAAAAAGATGTTAAAACAACTCATCTCCACCAGCCTGATTTTTAGTTTACTGTCAACTGCTGCATTAGCAGCAAAACCACAAAATTATCTCTACACTTCATCTGATAACCTCAACCAGCTACATGAATTACTGGAACGTCAGGACATTAATGGCGTGTAAATTGTTTATAACTGGAAACAATTGGAGAGTGCGCCGGGAAAATATGATTTTTCCGCGATCGAAAAAGATCTGATGCTGCTTAATAGGATCCAAAAGAAGTTGTTTATCCAGATTCAGAATCGCTTTTTTGAGAAGGATGCCCGCTATATCCCATTTTATCTTCAACAGAATTCAAAATATCAAGGCGGTTTAGTTGCGCAGGTTGATAATCCCGGTGAAAATAAAGAGCAGGGTTATGGCTGGGTTGCTATTCAAAACATCCTACGTGGTGCAATACGTTAACTTCTGGCCATGTGAACGGAATAACGATCATCAATACATATCCCGGCGATTTAATTTCGCGTCGAAAAATAAGATCGGCCTGGGTGGTCCTGATATCGTGCCATATCAATCCGCACAGATGAAAAACACCTATCCCTTTTTCAACCGTTACAAAGGTAAGCTGGATTTGGTCGCGATGGCGGTCCAGGAACCAACTCTGACCTATACTAACCAAAAACCCTTCACTCAGGAGAAATTTGCTGATTTCGCTGAAAACTACCGGGGGAGAACATCATTTTTTGGAGCACTGCAACGCCGTGGCTAAAACAATAAAACAAGGTTGTGGTAAACACGTCAGAGGATGAGTATCACCAGAAAAGGCTGTAGCCGTCCCTGAAAGCCTGAAGCCGGGAGAACCCCGGCTTAGAAATCATGTATCACCCATCTCAATGAATACATGGCACTCACATGCAGAATGCTTTGCACTTCGAACAAAGTTCGAATTAAGTAAAGCGAAATAACAACGTAGTGCTTGCAACGTGTTAGTCCAAAAGGCGAGGAAACAGTCTATCTTTCCCTGCCACCATAAAAAATTATTCTGGGTATAACAAAAAATAATAAATATAAATTTATCATCTGAGTACAGTGAAAACTTTCTATCATCATCTCCGCAAAACAACAACGCGGAGCTTACAATAATCTACTCCGCGTACAATAAATTTAACTCATATCATTTACTGAATCGATAAAACGATTAAGTACACTTGAATGTGATTTAGACTTATAAATATAACATTGATTTGCTGCACCCAGTTTTTCAATAGGAACAAAACTTAAAGCATCACCTCCTTCCAATTCATCAGGATGAGAATCTGTAATGAAAATATAGTCTCTTGAATAAATGAAATTCATGCAGCACCCCATATTATCCATCTGGCGCATATTCACTTTCCCACCACTTTGAATAACTTCTTCTTCCAGGTTTTTAATGAAACTGCTTTTATAAAGTACAGGATCACACAACCAAGTATTGTTTTTTAGCAATTGCATTACATCACCACCAGCAATATCCAATAACTCTTTTCGGCAGCAAATTCCCAATTCTGGTCCTTTTATTTTGCGAATAAGACTAAAACGGTCACTTAGTATCTTTTCTGAACTCATAATGAGCGTGTTGCCGTCATAATCCACTATTTCTTCAATGTTATCATAACTAAACCGGAATATATTTACTTGGGAGCTATTTCTGTCAGCTGCCTTATATAAATAAATTAGGTGTTTGTTTTTCCCCCAATCGTAATAAATATTAACTATGTTACATATACTACCACTGATATGTTTTTTAGTTATTTCTTTTTCTTGTAAATAAAGATCTTTAAGATCATTATATAATTCCAAACCATCTTTAGTCAGACTCATCCCAAATTTCTCCCTTTTGAAAAGGCGCTTCCCTAATGTTGCTTCGAAGTCTTTGATTGATTTAGCTACTGGAGGAGTTGTTCGGTTCATCACTCTTGCCGCTTTACTTAAAGAACCATTTTCCACCACTGCCATGAATGCTTCTAATTTACGAGAAAAAAACATAATTCACCGTTCCTATATAACTTGTGGCTAAAATAATTTCTTTGAAATAACCTTCACCAAATGACAGCTAAATCAGTTCGATACTGTGAAGGCGTAAATTTTGTACAAAAAAACAAATACTTCTCAAACATATACCACATAAAAAAAGCTTATGTTCAATACATAGGTGGCTCAATAAACTCTATTATTCATGTTTATCATGGTTCAAAAATTAATCTCAACCAATCAACCATTAGAAAATATAAACATTACTAACGAGCTCAATTTTCTATCAAAGATTAGGATAGGGTTCTACATTTTTCAGTAATCAATTTTTGTAACACTAGAGATAAAAACGGTCTAACCGCAGTGTTTTCTCACCACAAATTATTATATTTTTCACAATTAATTATAATATAGGGGTTCCGTGACTATTTCGTCCTGACCATTGTCAATAGTTACTTTTTAAAATCCATCTGTTATTATTGTTCTTGTGTCTTTTTACTGGATGGCTGTAAAAGATGAAATTTATCTCTTTTAATATTAATGGATTACGTGCCCGCCCCCATCAGTTAGCTGCGATCGTCGAGCAACATCAACCCGATGTTATCGGCCTACAGGAAACAAAAGTCCATGATGAAGCATTTCCTTTAGAAGAAGTTAGGAAACTTGGCTATCATGTGTTTTATTACGGTCAGAAAGCCCATTACGGCGTTGCACTGTTAACACGCCAGGCTCCTCTTGCTGTGCGCCGTGGTTTTCTTGGGGACGATAAAGATGCCCAACGCCGTATTATCATGGCAGATATGGAAACCCCACACGGGCTATTGACAGTCATTAATGGTTATTTTCCACAGGGAGAAAGCCGTGACCATCCAGTGAAATTTCCTGCAAAAGAGAAATTTTATCGGGACCTGCAAAGCTATTTGGAGCAAAATTTATCGCCTCAATCGCAAGTAATTATCATGGGGGATATGAATATCAGTCCGGCGGATCTGGATATCGGCATTGGTGAGAACAACCAAAAACGCTGGTTAAAAACAGGTAAATGTTCTTTCCTGCCAGAAGAGAGAGAGTGGATGGATCGCCTGAAAAGTTGGGGTCTGGTCGATACATTCAGGAATTTGAATCCTGAATGTAACGATCAATTTTCTTGGTTTGATTATCGTTCAAAAGGGTTTGATGATAATCGCGGGCTACGTATAGATTTACTTCTTGCGAGTCAACCCTTGATGGAGCGCTGTATTGCGACAGGTATTGATTATAAAATCCGTGAAATGGAAAAACCGTCAGATCATGCGCCTGTCTGGGTAGAATTTGAAATGTGATATTCTGTTAACGCCGAATATCAATCATTTCTTTTAAAATAACGTAGCAACTGCGCCCTACGGCGCAGTTGCTTTAGCTTTTTTTGTTGATTTTGTTTTTTTCCCTTTTTTCTCTTTAACCGGAACTGGGGGCAAATCACGAAAAGCTTTTAAATTACGGTTCTGTTTAGCCTGCCAAATTAATTGCTGTAATGTCTCCTCAAGTGGTCCCATGAAATCTTGATAGCGGAACTGTTTTTCGCTGATTTGCGTTAACCGGGACTCCCAATGGGCGGTCATATCCGGTAAAGCGGCCATATCCGGTAATACATGGATGAGCGCCCTACCCGCAGGCGTTGCATGAATATGACGCCCTTTTTTATAAAGAAACTCCCGTTTAAACAACAGTTCGATAATGCCGGCACGGGTTGCTTCAGTACCCAGCCCATCTGTTGCGCGAAGGACTTTCTTCAATTCCTTATCCTGCACAAAACGGGCAATCCCCGTCATAGCCGAAAGGATAGTTGCATCAGTAAATGGCTTTGGCGGTTGAGTTTGGCGTTCTACCACCTCTCCTCTTTCACACAATAATTCATCACCTTTAGCAACAACCGGTAATGGTGTACCATCGTTTTCTTCGTCACGCTCTTTATTGCCAAGCAATGTTCTCCAACCTGCCTCAGCAAGAAAACGCGCTTTAGCAATAAATTTGCCACCGGCAATTTCCAATTCAATAATACATTTACGGAATATGGAATCTGGGAAAAATTGCATCAAATATTGTCTGGCAATCAAACCATAAATATTAGCCTCGTTGTCTGTCAGATTTATATGGTTACTTCGTGCCGTAGGAATAATTGCATGATGAGCATCAACCTTTTTATCATCCCAGCAACGATTTTTCCTGTCGGTTTCCAGTAATGCTTGTGGCAGCAGATTTGTTGTATGAACAGATATTGCATTAAGCACCGAATGACGCCCGGCAAAATGTTCTTCTGGCAAATAACGGCAATCAGAACGGGGATAAGTAATCAGCTTATGCGTTTCATACAATCGCTGACAAATATCCAACACTTGTTGTGCATTCAGACCAAAACGTTTAGCAGCTTCAATCTGTAACGAAGATAATGAAAACGGCAAGGGAGCTACTTCAGATTCCCGTTTATCCTGATAGGATGCCACATAGGCCGGTTGGCCGGTGATTCTGGCAACAACATGTTCAGCCAGAGGCCGGTGTATCAATCGCCCTTCTTCATCCAGAAAATCAATACAAGATTCACTTGGTTGCCAGAGCGCAGTAAAACGCTCATCCTTTGGCGTCACAATATGCGCTTTCACCTCAAAGAAATCTTTTGATACAAAATGCTCAATCTCTTCGTCCCGGCGAACCACTAACCCCAGCACAGGCGTCTGAACCCGCCCGACAGATAATACGCCCTGATACCCCGCATTGCGTCCAAGCAAGGTATAAGCCCGGGTCATGTTAATACCATACAACCAATCAGCTCTGGATCTAGCGAGAGCGGAAACACATAGCGGGATAAAATCCCGGTTATCCCTTAATCTGTCAATAGCTCTGGTAACCGCTTGTGGGTTTAGATCACTTATCAGGCAACGGCGAACATTTTTTCGCTTTTCACCATCCAATTTCAAAAAATCCAGAACCTCATCCACCAGTAGCTGCCCTTCACGATCCGGGTCACCCGCATGGACCACTTCATCTGCTTTTTCCAGCAATTCCCGGATGACGTTGAGCTGTTTCGCCACAGAAGGCCGCGGTTTTAACTGCCATTTCTCAGGAATGATGGGAAGATCAACCAGTGACCAACGGGCAAAGCGACTGTCATAAGCATCAGGTTCCGCCTGCTCCAGTAAGTGCCCAATACACCAAGTCACAAACTGGTTATTTCCACAAGCAATAAAGCCATCACCACGGCGATGCGGTTTCGGTAAAACATCAGCAATCGCCCTGGCCAAGCTTGGTTTTTCTGCAATAAAAAGCCGCATGGATATTATTCATTAACCTCAATCAGCACTCTGCCTGACTGTTGCTCAGACAACTCACCCATTGCTGTCAGTTCAATGCCATGACATTGTGCAATCACTTTCACTTCATCTACCGCTTCTGGCAGAACGGCCAGCAACAGGCCGCCTGATGTCTGCGGATCACATAACAGATTACGCTGAAACGCTGTCATTTCACCAATAAGATGACCATAACTGTCAAAATTACGCCTGGTGCCCCCCGGAACACACCCTTTTTCAATATAGGATCCCACTTCCGGCAGTTTAGGCATTTTTGCAAAATGGAGAGTTGCCCGAACCCCCGAACCTTGACAAATTTCACTCAAATGCCCTAACAGACCAAACCCGGTCACATCAGTCATTGCGGTAACACCCGCCACTTCGGCAAGATCAGTCCCCAATTTATTTAAGCGGCACATGGTTGCTATCGCGACATCCTGATGCTCAGGTAATAACAGGCTTTTTTTCTCCGCTGTGGTCAATACCCCAATGCCAAGCGGCTTTGTCAGAAATAGCTGGCTACCGGCTTTCGCTGCACTGTTCCGTTTTACCCGATCAATATTAACGATACCGGTTACAGCCAGGCCAAAAATAGGCTCAGGCGCATCAATAGAGTGCCCTCCCGCCAGTGAAATTCCCGCGTCTTTACAAACAGCCCGGCCACCTTCAATCACCTTACGGGCAATTTCCGGGGCTAATTTATCCATCGGCCATCCCAGGATCGCTATCGCCATAATGGGCTTACCGCCCATTGCATAAATATCGCTGATCGCATTTGTCGCGGCAATCCGTCCAAAATCAAACGGATCATCAACGATCGGCATAAAGAAATCGGTCGTACTGATGATGCCCGTACCATTGCCAATATCATAAACCGCCGCATCATCACGCGTTTCATTACCTACCAGTAAGTGAGGATCAAGAAATTTTTCCTGCTCACTATGCAGAATGGTTTCCAAAACTTTCGGTGAAATTTTACAGCCGCACCCAGCACCATGACTGTACTGGGTAAGACGAACTTCTGTTGACATAACAGACTCCGGTCAGAAGTAGCTGACAAAATTAGTCATATCCGGCGTGGCAACGTTGCCTGGCGCTTTCAAAACAGGCGTTCCAAGGTAGAGAAAACCTACTACCTTGTCATGCTCATGACAACCCAGACCAGTACGCACCGTATCATCATCAGTCCATGAACCGGTACGCCAGATACCACCAAACCCTTGCGCCAACGCCGCCATTTGCATCGCGTGCACAGCACAACCGGCAGAAACCACTTGTTCCCATTCCGGTATCTTGGAATTCTCCATTACCTTTGCAATAACAGCGATAATTAATGGTGCACGATAAGGCGCACTTTTGGCTTTTTCTTCCGCGTCAACACCCAGATTACTGTCAACAGCAGCTTGGTGAAGTAATTGGCTAAACCGATCAATCCCCTCATCCTGCATGACAATAAAGTGCCACGGCCGTAATGCGCCATGATCAGGCGCTCTCATGCCAGCGGCCAGAATATTCTGTAATGCTTCACCCTGAGGTGCCGGTGTCGTTAAACGTGATGCTGAACGTCGGTTCAACAAGAGTTCCAATGCATTCATATTTTTTCTCCTGAATAAGCTATTTTGTTATAAGCTAACATTTTCTGTTTATTTGTTAACGAATAAAAGCCCAAAAGCGGCCTTTTCGGACAATTTGACACTATTTGAAGCTGACATTTATATGTCTGGTCATTAGGATAGCCCTACTTGATCCTATCTTTGGAGATGATATGCGTATTTTATGGAAGTGGGTCGCAAGATTATTTAAATGGAGTTGGCGACTACTGAATTTTGTTCGGGAAGTCATTTCAAACCTGATTTTTATTCTGCTTATCTTGGTGATTGTTGGGGGCTTTATGCTTTATCAACAGCCCAATAAAGCAGTAGATAGTTATCAGGGAGCCCTGTATGTCAATCTCACCGGTGTTGTTGTGGATCAGGTTTCCAGCCGTAACCCATTGAATCAATTGGGACGTGAACTGTTTGGTTCATCCGGCAATAAATTACAGGAAAATTCTCTGTTTGATATTGTGGATACCATTCGTCAGGCAAAAACCGATGACAAAATCACAGGTCTGGTACTGAAACTTGACGATTTCATCGGCGCTGACCAGCCATCGATGCAGTATATCGGTAAAGCGATTAATGAATTTAAAACCTCAGGCAAACCCGTTTACGCGATCAGTGATAACTACAACCAGCCGCAATATTATCTGGCCACGTTTGCCGATAAAATTTATCTGTCACCACAAGGTGCGGTTGGTCTTTATGGCTATTCGACCAATAACCTCTATTACAAATCCCTGCTGGAGTCACTGAAAGTCACCACACATATTTTCCGGGTCGGGACGTATAAATCAGCCGTAGAACCGGTTATGCGCGATGATATGTCTCCGGCGGCACGGGAAGCTGACAGCCGTTGGATCAACGGTCTTTGGCACAACTACCTCAATACTATCGCCGCTAACCGCAAACTTTCTGTTCATCAGGTATTCCCAGGCGCGGATGAGATGATTGCCGGCCTGCGTGCTGTCGGTGGAGACAATGCCCAATATGCACTTAAACGCAAACTGGTCGATTATGTCGCTCCACGCAATATCATTGAAAGTGAAATGACAAAAACCTTTGGCTGGGATGAAAAAAACCGACATTTCAATGCCATCAGTATTTATGATTACGCACCACAATTGCTGGCGAACAAATCATCATCCAAGGGCAATATTGCCGTTATCATAGCGCAGGGCACGATCGTTGATGGGCAACAGGTTCCAGGAATGGTTGGCGGTGATACAACCGCCGCTCAGATCCGTCAAGCACGTTTGGATGATAATATCAAAGCCGTTATTCTGCGGGTAAACAGCCCTGGCGGCAGCGTTAGCGCTTCCGATGTTATCCGCACCGAGCTGGCAGCTCTGCGTGCAGCGAATAAGCCAGTCGTTGTTTCTATGGGTGGAATGGCGGCATCTGGTGGTTACTGGATCTCCACTCCCGCCAATTACATTATCGCAAACCAAAGTACATTGACCGGTTCTATTGGTATCTTCGGTGTCATCACCACGTATGAAAACAGTCTGGATCATATTGGTATCCACACTGACGGCGTTTCCACGACACCACTGGCAGGTATTTCTATCACTAAAGGGCTCAGTAAAGAGTTCTCAGAGCTGATGCAGCTTAATATTGAGAACGGCTATAAGAACTTTATCGGTCTTGTTGCTGACTCACGCAATAAGACATCAGAAGAGGTCGATAAAATTGCTCAAGGACATGTGTGGATTGGAAATGATGCTAAAACCAATGGATTGGTCGACCAATTAGGTGATTTCGACGACGCGGTTGCCAAAGCGGCTGAATTGGCAAAACTGAATAAGCCAGAACTTGATTGGATGCAGCCGGAAATGTCATTCAGTGAGTTGCTGATGAGCCAGCTGACGGCAACCACTCAAGCTATCGTACCGGAAGCGCTTCAGGCATGGCTGCCTGCGCCAATGACACAGGTCGCTCAGGCAGTAAAACAGCAAGCTGAGTTCTATCGCCATTTGAATGATCCACAAAATCGTTATGCGTTCTGTTTAAATTGCGGAGATATTCGCTAAAAAACCATCATAACGCATGACATTAGCAGAAACATGCCGCTGGAATTCCCCGGTATGATTCTGCTGGTCACTTAATTAATGGCGTTTTTAGCCTGACAGATACCCTGTCAGGCTTTTTTTATTTTGTAATACTCCTATAATTCAGCTGATCTTTTTACGAGGCACAGTCATGCAGAAGAAATCTATTTATGTCGTCTATACGGGCGGAACAATTGGGATGCAACGCTCATCTCAGGGATATATTCCCGTTTCAGGGCATTTACAGCGCCAGCTCACCAAAATGCCTGAATTCCACCGGTCTGAAATGCCGACATTCACCATCCGTGAACATCAACCACTGATTGATTCTTCTGATATGACGCCAGAAGACTGGCAACTTATCGCTGATGATATCCGGCAAAATTACGATGATTATGATGGTTTCGTGATCCTGCATGGCACGGACACGATGGCATTTACCGCATCCGCGCTCTCTTTTATGTTTGAAAATCTGGGTAAGCCGGTGATTGTGACAGGATCACAAATTCCACTGGAAGCACTGCGCTCTGACGGGCAGACAAACTTGTTGAATGCGCTTTACCTTGCCGCTAACTATCCCGTAAACGAGGTCAGCCTGTTTTTCAATAATAAATTGTTCCGTGGGAATCGAACGGTCAAAGCACATGCAGACGGTTTCGATGCTTTTGCCTCACCAAACTGTTCCCCATTGATGGAAGCAGGTATTAACATCAAAACCTTCAATGCGTGTCCGGCCCCTGCCAGCCACGGCGAATTTATCACTCATCAGATCACCCCACAGCCCATTGGCGTGATAACCATTTATCCCGGCCTTTCCAGTCAGATTGTGAATAATATTTTAATGCAACCGGTTAAAGCCTTAATCCTGCGCTCATATGGCGTCGGCAACGCGCCACAGCATCCTGAATTATTGAAAGAGCTAAAACAGGCAACAGAGAGAGGGATTGTGGTTGTCAATCTGACCCAGTGCATTTCTGGCAGGGTAAACATGGATGGTTACGCAACCGGTCATGCTCTGGCTGAAACCGGTGTTATCAGTGGTTACGATATGACCTTTGAAGCAACGTTAACTAAGTTGCACTATTTACTCAGTCAACCCTATAGCAGTGAAAAAATTCGTTATTTCATGCAACAAAATTTACGTGGTGAATTAAGTTATGCCGACAAATAATCTGGGAAAGAGATGAAAACAGCCCTATTACTTATTGACCTACAGAACGATTTCTGTACCGGCGGTGCGTTAGCCGTAAAAGAGAGTGAGCACGTCATTGATGTTGCAAATCAGGCAATTGATATCTGTCTAAAACACAATATCAGCATTATTGCCACCCAAGACTGGCACCCTGCTGAACATATGAGCTTCGCAGTAAACTCCGGTCAGAAAATCGGGGATATCGGTATATTGAACGGTATTCCGCAAGTGTGGTGGCCAGAACACTGTGTTCAGGGGCAGCATGGCGCTGATTTCCATCCACAACTGAACAAGCAGGCCATTATTGAGATTTTCTACAAAGGCGAAAATCCACAAATCGACAGCTACAGTGCTTTCTTTGACAACGGCCATCAAAGCAAAACCCGGCTTGACAACTGGTTGCAAACAGAGAAAATTGAGCGCCTGTTTATTATTGGTATCGCCACTGATTATTGTGTGAAGTTTACCGCGCTGGATGCACTGGCATTAGGTTATGAAACCTGGGTAATTGCTGATGGTTGCCGGGGGGTTAATCTCAGTCCAGGCGACAGCCAATCCGCACTCAAAGAGATAAACGCGCAAGGTGCGATACTGATAGAACTTACCCAACTAGAAAGCGCCCTTTTCTGATACTAATCAAGGCCAGGCTGAGTTTAACAAACTCAGCCTTTTCATATCCATCTTGCGAAGATTACGGCTTGAATGTCGCCACCATTTCAGACTGAAAGGCCGCTTTCAGTTCTTGTTTACTCTTCATCACCAACTGACCATCAGTACCGATGGTCATATGTTCAGGTTCATGGTTATGCCTTGCTTGCCACAGCATAATCATTTGCAGGCTATTCTCTTTCTGCTCTACAGTTAAAGGAACACCATCCTGCCATTTACCCAGTTCAACTGCCTGAACCAAGCGTTGATATATCTCTGGTGTCATTACTGATAACAGATCATCCAGTTCCATTGATATTTCCTCATTATTTTCCAGAATTAGCTGAAACGATTTTTCTTACATAAATTAACGGCAATGCCGGCAATAATAAAATGCTTAACCTACTGTTTTCTCATCTGTATTTTCATCAGTGAAACTTAGCGCAGCCGAATTGATACAAAAACGTTCTCCTGTCGGTTTCGGGCCATCAGGGAACACATGCCCCAAATGAGCGTCACAATGGCGGCAACGAACTTCAATACGCTGCATATTATGACTATTATCATCAAGATACAGCACCGCATCATCACTGACAGGCTGGTAAAAACTCGGCCAACCGCAGCCCGAATCAAATTTAGTATTGGACAGAAATAACGGCTGCCCACAGCACAGACAATGATACATGCCACTTTTTTTATTATGTAACAATTTCCCCGAAAATGGCGGTTCCGTCCCGGCATTCTGGGTCACATGCCGCTGAATATCAGTAAGTTCTGTATAAAGGGAAACATCAGGATTCTTAGCCATAACGACCACCTTAATAAGACTCATGTTTTCAATAAAATCAAATGATAATAACAAAAGATTAACATTACATCAGTGGAATCTATTTTAAGCGGTTAACTGAAGATGTTTATCCTACTATATTGTGATGTGACTCGCATATCTAACCGATTAACTTTCAATATCTGTCGGTGCCCCGATAATGATGAGCTAATCGATTGCTGGTACCGTATAGCAAGCGTCTGAATGGTGTACTCAAAGTCGATGTTTTTCGACTATTGACACGATTCCGCTTGACGGCTGGCAAGGTTTTGGTAACTTTAGTAATAATTTTTAATTCACTAAAAAATAGCTGGTGGAACACTATGACTATCAAAGTAGGTATCAACGGTTTTGGTCGTATTGGCCGTATTGTTTTCCGTGCTGCACAAGAACGTTCAGACATCGAAATCGTCGCAATCAACGATTTGCTGGACGCCGAATACATGGCTTACATGCTGAAATACGATTCAACTCACGGTCGCTTCAATGGAACGGTTGAAGTAAAAGGCGGCCATCTGGTTGTTAACGGTAAAACTATCCGTGTTACAGCAGAGAGAGATCCCGCTAACCTGAAATGGGATGAAGTGGGCGTTGATGTTGTTGCAGAAGCAACAGGTATCTTCCTGACTGATGAAACTGCACGTAAGCACATCACTGCGGGTGCGAAAAAAGTGGTTCTGACTGGCCCGTCCAAAGATGACACACCTATGTTTGTTATGGGGGTTAACCACAAAGCTTACGCAGGCCAGGACATTGTTTCCAATGCCTCTTGCACCACTAACTGTCTGGCGCCGCTGGCTAAAGTTATCAATGATAAATTCGGCATCGTTGAAGGCCTGATGACCACTGTTCACGCAACCACTGCGACGCAGAAAACAGTGGATGGCCCTTCTGCGAAAGATTGGCGTGGTGGTCGTGGTGCCGCTCAGAATATCATCCCATCTTCTACCGGTGCGGCGAAAGCAGTAGGTAAAGTTATCCCTGAGCTGAACGGTAAACTGACCGGTATGGCTTTCCGTGTTCCTACGCCTAACGTCTCTGTTGTTGATCTGACTGTACGTCTGGAAAAACCAGCGACTTATCAGCAAATCTGTGATGCCATCAAAGACGCGGCTGAAGGTGAACTGCAAGGCGTTCTGGGTTACACCGAAGATGACGTGGTGTCTAACGATTTCAACGGCGAAAAACTGACTTCTGTATTTGATGCAAAAGCCGGTATCGCTCTGAATGACAATTTTGTGAAACTGGTTTCCTGGTATGACAACGAAACAGGTTACTCTAACAAAGTTCTGGATCTGATCACTCACATCTCTAAATAACTGAGTTATCACCCTGCCTGAAAAGAGCTGCCTTTCCTGGCAGCTCTTTTATTTTAATCTGCTTACAACATGCGTTATTCTTGGGCCATGCAATATGCCTGCTGTGGGTTTATAAGGTCATAACACATGAGTGATAAAATTTTTGCGTTACCGATTGCAGAGCAGATCTCCCCTTCCATCAGTCAACGGAATATAGATGGCTTCCCATTGATAGTCGTGTCTCATCCTAAAGTTCGTGGCGCAATCAGCCAGCAAGGGGCGCACCTCATCGCCTGGCAACCCAGTGATGAAGAGCCGGGATTGTGGTTAAGCAGGAAGACAGCATTTAAAGCAGGCACTGCTATCCGTGGGGGTATTCCTATTTGTTGGCCCTGGTTTGGCCCCGTAAGAACACCAAATCACGGTTTTGCCAGAACGCTTCCCTGGGAATTCAGTGCACATAATGAACATGAAAATGGCGTAATATTAACCTTCACACTGAGAGACAACGAATATACCCGTAAATTGTGGCCTTATGATTTTACCTTGATTGCCCGCTTCAAACTGTGTGAAACCTGTGAAGTGGAGCTGGAAACCTATGGTGATTATCAGGCAACCTGCGCTCTGCACACTTATCTGAATGTAGGCAATATTAATCGGATTTCAGTCAGTGGTCTGGGTAAACATTTTATTGATACTATTGCTGACAAAGAGCAATACACAACAGGAGAAGATCTTACTTTCACCGGCCACACTGACCGCATCTATACAGCACCAGAAGATTTTAATCTGATAAGAGATAACTCATTGAAACGAACAATTGAAATTCACCATTACCATCACAGTGATGTTGTATGCTGGAATCCCGGTGCTGAGTTATCGAATAATATGAAAGATATGTGTGATGAAGGTTACAAAAATATGATTTGTGTAGAAACAGCCCGTATAAATAAACCGTTAATTGCCAAAAATGATCGCCCAGCCCACATTTCAGTTGTCATTCGCTGCCGGAAAGACCATCAATAAATATCTCAAAAAAAACCACAAAAAAGACTGAATACAATCCGGTGAATTCAGTCTCTATCCGGTATTATCGTTTCGGGTAATTAAAAACTATATGTAATACCTGTCCAAACGATACTTGAATATGATTTATCAACCATTGGGCTATCTTTAATTTCATCCGGTAGCCATTCAACCCGCCCCATCATAAATACAGACCATGTCTGGTTAAATTCATAATTGGCAGATAATTCCAGATAGGGAGTCCAACTATCACTTGGAGTATATTTTTCCAACCCGCTACGATGTGATTCACGCTCTTTAATTCCATATTCGTAACGATTTTGTTTTTTACTATTCCAGACCACACCTAATCCTGGTTGTAACGACAAACTCCCTATTTCAAAGTCATATAAATATGCCAGGTCAACCGTGATCCCTTTACTTTTACCTAAAGTATCCGCCGAAAAAGAACTGCGTAACGTTCCCCAATCTTCAATATGACGATAACTAAAACCGCCCATCATGGTATCGTGACGTTTATCTAGCTTTTTCAGCTGCTTATCTTCATTATCTTTTGGGCTGAAACTTTGAGGATAATAATATACATCCAAAGATAATTTGTCTTTCGGTTCGTTCCACAAATAATACCCAGCAGCTAAAGTATGAAAATAGAAATTGTCAGTTTCATAATTAACCATTGGAACAGGTAACACTTTATCTTCACTCTTTACTCCCTTATAAGGTGGTGACTGAGCTAGAACAGATGCGCCAACTGACCACTGCCCTGCATAAGCTACCGATGAAGAAAAACAAAAAGTGATGGCTGCCGCTAGAACTTTTGTTTTGTTGATCATTATAAACTATTTCCTATAAAACAATTATGCGATTGTCTATTATCAAGTGTAAGTGTAAGAGATCATTTCCCCTATTTCCAAGTAATAACGTAGTATTTCTGCCCAGAAAGCACTATATGTCTAAATTCCGCTTAATTTTCCTCACAAAAACAAACAAATCTATATGTGAAACACAGATATATTCATTTAATGGAATAGATAACTTATATTCTGTAATAATACCAGCAATAAATTATTATTTATCATTCTCTTTATCAGAACAAAACCATCCTGTCTGATAGTTAGCGATATTGATATTTAACGACATATAGATACCGGGACCCGATCCGCCAATGCACACAACAATTCATAACCAATAGTTCCAAGGATCTCTGCCACATCATCCACTGGCAGGTTTTGCCCCCATAATTCAACAGGACTGCTAATTTGGGCCTGCGGACAAGGCGTCAAATCCACTGACAACATATCCATTGATACTGCACCTAGCACCTGAGTTCTGACGCCATCGACAATAACCGGTGTTCCCGTCATTGCTCTACGGGGGTAGCCATCAGCATAACCACAGGCAACGGTACCGACTCTAATAGGACCTGATGCTGTATATTTACCGCCATAGCCCACTTTTTCCCCAGCCTTGAGATGCTGAATGGCAATAATCTCACTTTTCAGACTCATCACAGCTTTCAACCCAATATCCGCAATATCTTTCCACTTTCCACTGGGAGAAGCGCCATAAAGCACAATACCGGGACGTACCCAATCCCGATGAGTTTGCGGATACCACAGAGAAGCGGCTGAATTAGCCAAACATTGAGCAATATCCAAGCCCTGACTGACTGAATTAATAACGTTAAGTTGTTCAGTAACGCCAATTGCCTTATTATCTGCATTCGCAAAATGCGACATCAACGTGATTTGCCCAATCTGCCGGATACTCCTTGCCAGCAATAAAACCTCTCTATATTGATCCGCAGGAAACCCCAACCGATTCATGCCGCTGTTTAGTTTTAGATAAATATCGATTGGCCGACTCAAATTAGCCATCTCTATTACTTTAAGTTGCCAATGACTGTGTACCACCGTTGTCAACTGATACTGATCAATTATCGGCAAATCTTCCGGTTTGAAAAACCCCTCCAACAACAAGATCGGCCGCTGCCAACCCTGCTCCCGCAATAAAATGGCCTCATTTAACTCAAGTAAAGCAAATCCATCTGTCTGATCGAGATACCGCCATAGACAACGCAGGCCATGCCCATAAGCATTTGCTTTAACTACAGACCAGATTTTGCTATTACCGACCCTATTACGAATAGTCGCCAGGTTATTTTTCAACGCATCAAGATGAATCGTTGCCGAAATCGGACGTGGCATATCAGCCCCTCAGTTCAGTGTGCAATTGATGGTCCAATGGCCCTAATTTCGTATTGAAACCATTAACATAACGGAATACTGATAAATCATCAGAGGCAATGGAAGTCTTCTTACCGGAAATAAGATCAGCCAGTAACTGACTGGAACCACATGCCATTGTCCATCCTAACGTGCCATGTCCTGTATTGAGGTAGAGATTGTTATAGTCAGTCGGACCAACAATTGGAGTACCGTCTGGTGTCATTGGCCGTAAGCCTGTCCAGAAATTAGCCTGAGCAATATCGCCCCCGCCCGGATAGAGATCCTGCACCACCATTTTTAATGTTTCACAACGTGCTTTAAGCACATTCAAATTGAAGCCCACAACTTCTGCCATGCCGCCAACACGAATACGATTGTCAAACCGGGTGATCGCAATTTTGTATGTTTCATCCAACGCAGTCGAGACCGGAGCCCGTTCTGCGTCTACGATAGGCATAGTTAATGAATAACCTTTCAGTGGATATACCGGGATTTTAACAAGACCATTCAACAGTTCAGTGGAATAAGCCCCCATCGCAACAACATAGCTGTCTGCCGTCATAACACCATCTTCACACTGGACACCGGTAATACGATGCCCTTCTACCAGCAACTGTTTGACCTGTTTATTAAACAAAAACGTGACCCCAGCCGTTTCTGCTATTTTTGCCAATTCTTTGGTAAAAAGCTGACAATCCCCCGTTTCATCGTTCGGTAATTGTAAGCCTCCCGTCAGTTTATGAGCGACATGAGCCAGTGCCGGCTCGACCGTCGCCAGTTTATCTGCCGTTAACAGGTTGTAAGGCACACCTTCTTGCTCAAGAACCGCAATGTCATTCATCGCATTATCAAACTGCTTATTGGTGCGGAATAATTGAAGTGTGCCCCCCTGACGACCTTCGTATTGAATACCGGTATCTGCCCTTAACTGTTTGATACAGTCACGGCTGTACTCTGCCAGCCGTACCATCCGGCTTTTATTGATTGCATAGTGGCTGGCATCACAATTGCGCAACATCTGCCACATCCAGCGTAACTGAAACAACGAGCCATCAGGACGAATAGACAGTGGAGAATGACGTTGAAACATCCATTTAATCGCTTTCAATGGGATACCTGGCGCTCCCCACGGCGTCGCGTATCCCGGCGAGATCTGACCGGCATTCGCTGCGCTGGTTTCCTGTGCAGCACTTCCCTGACGATCAATAACGGTTACTTCATGACCTTGCTGTACCAAATACCAGGCACTGGTTACACCAATAACGCCACTACCTAAAACAAGGATTTTCATCACGGTCCCCTGATGATTAAAAATTTAGCCAAGCATAATATGCTGCCTAAAAAAAACCAATATAGGACAATCCTCGGTAGCGTCAATAATCTACATTTATGATTTAGGTCACAATAAGATTACATTTATGCAACAAGAACATTTGTTGCTTATACACAACCAACTTACAATAATTAATACTAAGATGATGAAATTAAAATAAAAATTAAGATTTATATCGCACACTAATTATTGCGTATCCAGTCATTATTCTTAGTTTTTCAGTGAAAATGATAAATCAATCAAACAACCACAAGATACCAATAACCATCAATTAATCGAAATAAAAATCCAAACAAAATCCACAAGCTAAGAATAATATTCTTAAATTAACACATTGATGATTGACTTGAGATAAGAAGAAAAAAGCAACAAAATTCCCGGGGCAGAACATTCTGTCCCGGGTCAATTCAAAATAGTTTTGATTTGAAACTAATGAATTGGATTAAGACTTGGCATTAAGTAAAAAGACTAACGAGATATCATATCAACGACAAACTTCAGTTAAATCACTTGGCATCGTACTTTGCATACTGTGCCAAATGATACCGCTCTCTTTACCATAGTTACGTACACATTCCATCACTTTATCGTAAGATTTATCACGGCATAACATCGCCAGTTGCTGATAAAAGTTCAACGCCAACTTGCGTGCCTCAGGATTAGAGAAGTAATAACGCCCTACACGAGTATATAGCCCTTTCAACCCATTAATAATAAGGCCGTAAATTGGATTATCTGAAGCAAAAGCCAAACCACGGAAAAGATCATAATCCAGAGCGCTGAAAGACTCAGCGTTATCTTCCACATTCTCTTTTTTTGCCAACACGTCCAATGACTGACTCGGATTATGCCTAAAAGCCGTACGAATAAATATTGCAGCAATATTCGTTCTCACCGCCAGTAGGTTATCAATCAACTCAGGAACGCGATCGTGATCAAGACGAGCCAATGTTTCTAAAATATTAAGACCGGATGTTTCCCAAAAGTTATTCACTTTTGTTGGCTTACCATGCTGAATAGTTAACCAACCATCACGTGCCAAACGCTGCAATACCTCACGCAAGGTAGTCCTTGTTACACCAATCAACTCAGATAATTCACGTTCTGCCGGAAGAATAGAACCAGGAGGAAAACGGCCGTTCCATATACTCTCAATAATATATTCTTCCGCAAAACCTGCGGGACTTTGAGCCTTAATGACCATATTTTTGTTATTCCAACGTGGATTTTTCAACTAATAATAGATGAAATTATATCAGAATGCGCCCCTTCAATATAGCTGTCTAGTCTAGAAACCACAAAAACGGTCACGAAAAAAGCACACGAATTGTTTAACTGTACCCAATCTCCCTTAAAATATTTTATATTAAAGCGTACTATTGTTTAGAGAACACGACTTTATGAATTTAGAGGAATTTTAACTACCATGGAAACCAATACCCGGAAAGCGGCGATAAAAAACTTTCTCGGCAACTCGCCGAATTGGTATAAGTTGACTATCATCGCTTTTCTCATCATCAACCCACTTGTATTCTTCTTCGTCACCCCATTTGTTGCCGGCTGGCTGCTGGTTGTCGAATTTATCTTTACTTTGGCAATGGCACTTAAATGTTACCCGTTACAACCCGGTGGTTTGTTGGCAATTGAAGCCGTCATCATCGGTATGACCTCACCTCAACAAATTGGTCATGAAATTGCTAATAATCTGGAAGTGATTCTACTGCTGATATTTATGGTCGCAGGGATTTACTTTATGAAGCAGTTATTGTTATTTGCGTTCACTAAATTGCTTCTTTCCATAAAATCCAAACGGATGCTTGCCCTGGCATTCTGTTTAACCAGCGCATTTCTCTCAGCATTCCTTGATGCCCTGACAGTTATCGCCGTGGTTATTAGTGTTTCCCTTGGCTTCTATTCTATCTATAACAATTTTATCTCTGATCAACATGATGCACTGCTGCCGAATAATGATCGTCATATTGATGCAGAGAAAAAGAAACAAACACTCGCACAGTTTCGTGCTTTTTTACGCAGCCTGATGATGCATGCAGGTTTAGGGACTGCACTCGGGGGTGTGATGACCATGGTGGGAGAACCCCAAAATCTGATTATCGCCAAAAGTGTTGGCTGGGATTTCGTCACCTTCTTTATTCGCATGGCTCCGGTTACCTTGCCTGTTTTTATCTGTGGACTGCTGGTCTGTTTCTTGATCGAACACTTTAAGATATTCGGTTATGGTGCAGAATTGCCGGAACGCGTCCGGCAAGTACTGGAAAATTATGATAAAAAAACCAGCGCAAAACGAACCCGCCAGGAAAAAGCGCAGCTTATTGCTCAGGCACTGATTGGCCTATGGTTAATTGTCGCTCTGGCATTTCATTTGGCAGAGGTTGGTCTGATCGGTCTGTCAGTGATCATTCTGGCCACCTCTTTTTGTGGTATCACGGAAGAACATGCGCTGGGCAAAGCGTTTGAAGAGGCATTACCATTCACGGCATTATTAACGGTATTCTTTTCGATTGTTGCAGTGATAGTTGACCAACAACTGTTTACACCATTTATTCAATTCGTTTTGCAGGCTTCAGAAACTTCTCAGCTTTCCCTATTCTATCTGTTTAATGGCCTGCTCTCAGCGGTGTCAGATAACGTGTTTGTTGGTACGGTTTATATCAATGAGGCCAAGGCTGCTCTGCAAGAAGGGCTAATTTCACACAAACAATTTGAATATCTGGCGATTGCCATTAATACCGGTACTAACCTGCCTTCCGTTGCAACACCTAACGGGCAAGCTGCATTCCTGTTCTTATTAACCTCGGCATTATCACCCTTAATTCGTTTGTCTTATGGTCGAATGGTCATAATGGCATTACCCTACACCATTGTGATGACTCTGGTGGGTTTGTTATGTGTGGAATTTCTGTTAATTCCGATGACTGATATCATGGTCCAGTGGGGTTTAATCGCGTTGCCATAACCGGTAACAAATTTATTTCATAACGTTATTACCCATGCCGGATTGATCGCTGATTACACTCAATCCGGCTTTAATTTTTATCCAAAAAAACAGATTTACTTTAATTGACTTTTGTTGTTGCATTTTAGGCGGCAAAATAGGCGTTCAATGACTTATCTTATCTGCATGGAAAAAAGGACATGATGCGATTTTTAAACCACTATTCTCAAGGACGAAGCGCATGGCTGTTAATGACTTTCACTGCCTTGATACTGGAAGGTTCAGCCTTATATTTTCAACATGTGATGAAATTACAGCCCTGTGTGATGTGTATTTATGAGCGGGTTGCTCTGTTTGGTGTGTTAGGCACGGGATTACTGGGTGCAATCGCACCAAAAACACCGTTACGTTGGTTGGCTATTATTTTGTGGATCTACAGTGCCTGGCGTGGCCTGCAATTGGCATGGGAACATACTATGATCCAGTTATATCCTTCCCCATTTAATACTTGTGATTTTTTTGTAAACTTTCCTTCATGGCTGGCATTGGATAAATGGCTCCCTTCGGTGTTTGAAGCCTCCGGTGATTGTTCAGCAAGACAATGGCAATTTCTGTCATTAGAGATGCCACAATGGTTAATTGGTATTTTTGCCGCTTATCTGGTTGCTGCTGTATTGGTGCTAATCAGCCAATTTTTTGATCGTAAATAACTGCCAATTCAGACGTTAAAACGGTTAGCTGGTGAATCAAATATACTCGCAGAATCATGCCTAAAGGTATCTACCACCGTAATCCCAACGGCATGTTCCTGCTCATAACAGGCAGTTGCCTGATTTGCTTTAAAGATCCAGATTTCAGGCTTCTTATCCATGAGTTCCCCGCTGGGGTTTTAATCCCGTTTAACGGGTGTGAGAAAAGAAAAAGGCCACGCAATGCGCAGCCTGTGAATAACAATATGATACGAAATGATTGTCAAGTGATGGCAAGATCCAATCTCTTACCAAGAACATTTAACGCGTTCTCTACAGTGTCAATTTTCGTGCTGTGGCGTAAAGAAACTATGCGCTGAACATCTTGCGGACGTGTTCCTAATTTTCTCGCCAGCTCTGCATTACTCGTTTTTGTTTGCAGCATTGCATTTAACAACAACACCTTCGCTGCAACACTTGCCGGAACATCAACAAAGGCTTCACCTTCACTAGAAGGCATTGGCACCTCACGCTGATCATCAAAATAAAAATCAAACGCAGTGACAAGAGCATCCCGCGCCATTTTTAGCGCTTCTTCTCTTGTTTCACCCCCGGTTAACGCTTCGGGAATATCGGGAAACATGGCCGCCCATCCCGTTTCATCGTGTTCAAATTTCACCGGATATCGCATAGTGTATTTAGTAAAGCGCGGCGAATAACCGGCCCATTTTTTGGCCAGTTTTATTATTTAATGCCAAGTTGTTTCAGTATCAATTTCCTCAATGGTTCGGGGATCTCTTTACTAGAATGCCGTGGCATTGTTGTTTGCTTGCCATTCAGGAAAATCTTCAGATGATTTGTACCATCTTTAAATTCTGCTCCCTGAGATCTCAGCCTCTACGAAATTCGCTTTGCTTCACTACCTCCTCTCCTGTTGTTTAACTTAAAACAAGCATAAACATTTTTGCTTACATTATCGATGAGAGAGTATACAACAAAGCAAAAAGCCCGCTCATCGCCGGATACGTACCGATGTCAATTCGATCCCCTTTTCCATCCCAGCAATATCTGAACTGAAAAACTACTTTCCTTTTTGGAGTAACACGAACAGATAAACCATCCCTTTTAAATGGGTGCGCAAGAACCTTGCAATAACGCCCTTTCATCACAACGTTTGCCATTCACTAACTGACAAACCGGTGTTTGTGTACCATTTAATTGTATGGCTAATGCAGGTGTACCACCTGCATAAATACAAGTTGCTCTGGCATCAATTCCAAGACCAATTTCTGGCTGGGAATATTGTATCGCTTGATATTGGGCAAATGTTTTCCCTGTTTGACTACTACAGCCAGCTAATAAAGCAAAATTAAAGACCATCGCTCCTAATAAAAATTTATTGAATCTCTTCTTATCGTCGATATTCAACATATCTCTTCTCCGAAAAACAATTCAGGGAAAACTATGCAGCATCATTAATTAATGTGCACTGCTGTTAGAAAGCAAATTTATTACCATAACGCCCGCAATGATCAGCGCCATACCTAACATGGCCGCCCAATCCAACTTCTGCTGATATAAAAATATCGCCGCAACAGAAACCAGCACAATACCAAGACCAGACCATATCGCGTAGGCAACTCCCAATGGCACAACTTTAACTACATGAGATAATGCCCAGAAAGCAATGCCATATCCAACAATGACCAGTATAGAAGGGAATAATTTACTAAACCCATCGGAAGCTTTTAATGAAGCAGTTGCCACAACCTCAGCAACAATTGCCATTGCTAAATATACAAATCCATTCATAACTTTACTCGCCGTAACAGAAAAACATAAATTAAACAACACCAATAGACAAAAACGAGCTGAATCTATCACAAATTCTGGCAAGAGTAACGTAACAAAAATGATATATTTCGTTCCCTAAATCCAATTTAAACATTATTTACAGCGTGCCCGCAGAAGTATCCTGATGACAGGAAGATCGTTGGAAAGATTCTACAAGAAATATGGAAAAGTGCTAATGGTAGGTTCCTGTTTTGCGATTCAGACCAAAATCATTCAGCGCGATAACCTTTACCATCACTTGGGCTTGGGAAAATATAGCGTCGAGGGATTAAGCACCGATATATTTATAAATTAAAAACAATCCTATTATCTGATTAGGCAATCATTGTGGAACTAAAAGAAACGTATACTGTCTGAATTCGAGTAATCTTATTTAAAAATCAAAACGCTTTGAGGGGCAAATTATCCAAGGTGAAAAAATGGTTAAATGGATGAAGTATGGTGGTCGTATTGCGATCGGTCTGGATTTTATTGATACCACCGGGCAGGTGATTGATGCCTGTAATTACGGACAATCAGGACAATGTGAAAAAGTAGCAGTTAAGGAATATAGTCGATTTTTTGGTAGAACAGGAGGGGGAATGACTGGAGAATATCTGGGCAGTATAGGAGCAGCATGTATTGCTCTTGGGGCTGCAACTGATGGTTTGATGGTTGGACTTTGTATAGCCGGTGGAGGCCTTGCAGGTGGTTATGAATAGAGCCGCTTTTATCATCTTACTTATTTCTTATATTTCCGCCATTCTTTTTCTCGTTATATTTATAGTCATTTACAAAATAAATAAGAAAAAAATAGATAAAATTATCGTAATGGTTTAATGAAGTTTAGCGGCTGATAATTGACATTCTGCGCGACAGTCAAGCCATGATTAAATTGCACTTATTAGTTAGTCGAATCCGCCCACCTACAGTCAATCTAAAAGCGCAATCCTTATCTTCTATAACAGAAAAAGCCGTTAATTCATCAAAATTAACGGGTAAAAACGTGCGAAATCCACACAAACTCTTTAAGGTGCTGGGTGATAAAAATGGTATACTCTCCCCCCTAAATCCCATTTGAACATTATTTACAGAGCGTCCGTGGTGGATCAAAAAGCACAATATAACCAGAACAAATTACAGAAACGTTTACGCCGTGATGTCGGTCAGGCCATCGCTGATTTCAATATGATTGAGGAAGGCGACCGTATTATGGTCTGCCTTTCCGGTGGTAAGGACAGCTATACCTTGTTGTCCATCCTGCAAAATCTGCAAAAAAGTGCTCCAGTTAATTTTTCACTTGTTGCAGTTAATCTGGATCAGAAACAGCCAGGTTTTCCCGAGCATATCCTTCCCGCTTATCTGGATGAACTCGGTGTCGAATATAAAATTGTCGAAGAAAACACTTACGACATTGTGAAAGAAAAAATACCCGAAGGCAAAACAACGTGTTCTCTTTGTTCCCGTCTGCGTCGGGGCATTTTATATCGCACCGCGACCGAGTTGGGCGCAACTAAGATTGCATTAGGCCATCACCGCGATGATATTTTGCAAACCCTGTTTCTCAATATGTTTTATGGCGGCAAACTAAAAGGGATGCCACCGAAGTTGATGAGTGATAATGGTAAGCATATTGTGATCCGTCCCCTCGCCTATTGCCGTGAGAAAGATATTGAACGCTATGCAATCGCCAAAGCGTTTCCTATCATTCCTTGTAATCTCTGTGGCTCGCAACCAAACCTACAACGTCAGGTTATCAAGGATATGTTGCGGGAATGGGATAAACGCTATCCAGGAAGAATTGAAACGATGTTCCGCGCGGTACAAAATGTCGTTCCATCCCATCTCAGTGATTTTAATCTGTTCGATTTTAAAAATATTACTCATGGAAGTGAAGTTATTGATGGTGGTGATCTCGCTTTTGATCGCGAAGAATTACCTGTACAACCCGCCGTTGATATAGAAGATCAACCCAATTATCAATCAGAACGGCTGGATATTGTCGAAGTAAAATAGTTACCCTCAATAATACCGCTCCGGATGTATTTCAGGGCGGTAATTTTCTTTTATTTTTCACTGCCATTTTTATTGACTATTTCCCTACTCTGCTGACAACAGCAATGAAAAATAAAAAATGCCGATATTAAAAAATAATATCGGCACAAAAATGGGCAATTATTTTGTATAAAGACTCATGTGAGAAAAACAACAATTACGGAGAACAACGTTCATCGCTTAACGTTGTCTTCACCTGCGGGTGTCATAATGCCTCAATGACGCCAAGTGAGTATTGATATATCTCAAATTAAGGGTCAGTTTTAGCTATACTTCCCAGTAGTTGTGTTTTATTTCTCTGAACAATCGTTTGATTTTTATAACCATCTACTGCGTTTTAACCACCACGCAACAAATATAATCAATCCCAGTAATAACAAGCAAAAAATACTAAAACTCAAATAATATTCATTGCCAGGAATACCACCAAGATTGACGCCAAATAATCCGGTCAGGAATGTTGTTGGCAAAAAAACCATCGCAAATAATGACATGACATAAGTACGACGATTCATCGCATCCGCCATCATTGATGTAATTTCATCTGAAATAATGGCGGTACGGGCAATGCAACCATCTAAATCATCCAATTCCCTTCCCAGACGCTCGGAAATCTCCTGCATCCGCCGACGATCTTCATCACTCATCCAAGGTAATCTTTCACTGGCAAGACGGGCAAATACATCTCTCTGAGGTGCCATATAACGACGCAAAATAATCAATTGCTTACGCAGCAAGGCCAATCCACCCCGCCCCGGTATCCGCTGCTCCAGAATCATATTTTCAAGCTCAATAAGATTGTCATGAAGATCTTCAATAAAATTACCAACTTCATCAGTGATTGCATCAACCATATCGACCAGCCAGTGCCCGGTAGTTTGTGCGCCGATGCCATTTTGCAAATCACTCAATATCTGTTCAAGGGAATGAATTTTACGGTGGCGGCTGGAAATAACAATTTTAGAATTAATATAAATACGGAACACCACCAGTTGATCGGGACGCTCACTTTCATTGCTATTAATTGTTCGCAGCGTGATCATCGTACCATCGCCGATACGAATTATTTTCGGCCTCAAACTTTCCCCAGCTAACCCTGCTTTAACTGATTCGGGTAATAAATCTGTCTCTATTATCCAGCGATAACTCTTGGGATTACGGTAATCCAAATGTTGCCAGAAAGGTTGAGCTGGTGTGGCGAATGCATCCATCTCTATCGCTGTCATTCCGCCTTGACCATCAAACTGACAGGTATAGACTGCATCGGCATCTTTAAATGATGAACCATAAATTGTTTCCACATCCAGCTCCTTACTATTTAGTGCTTATTAGTGCTTGATAATGTACATAGTATGGCTATAAGCCACATCTTCAGGATTGGTGATCGGGTATCCTTTTAACCAAGGTTTTATCAACCGCCCGTTCGTATACTGATAAATCGGGGCAATAGGGGCCTGTTCAGCAATCATTTGTTCCGCTTTGTTATAATCATCATTTCTCCGAGTATCATCCGTTTGCAAACTGGCAGATTGGAGTAGTTTGTCATAATTAGCCTGATGGAATTTGGCAATATTGCCACTATGTGTTGAAGTCAACAGGCTCAGAAACGTGGATGGTTCGTTGTAATCCCCCACCCAAGATGCACGGATAACATCAAAATTGCCGGTGTTGCGGTTATCAATATACGTTTTCCATTCCTGATTCACCAGATTCACCTGTACACCCAGTGTTTTCTTCCACATAGAGGCGACAGCAATAGCAATCTTCTGATGGTTTTCAGAACTATTATAGAGCAAAGAAAGTTTCAGTGGGTTGTTCGGGCCATAACCCGCCGCCTGTAACAACATCTTAGCCTGTTGGTCCAGCTCGGCTTGTGTGTGTTGTTCCATGTCACTGATCACAGGATGAAAACCGGCAGTCACATCCGGCGTGAAATGCCAGGCGGGTTTCTCTCCTGTTCCCAATACTTTTTCCGCAATGACTTTACGGTCAATCGCCATAGAAAGCGCTTTACGCACTCGGGCATCATTGGTTGGGGCACGCTGGGTGTTAAAAGCATAATAATAGGTGCCCAATTGATCTGGCGTATAAACCTGCCCAGGTAATTCATGGCTCAACTTTTTGTACATGTTTTTCGGGAAGGATTCGGTAATATCCAGATCATCAGCCAGATAGCGTTTAGTCGCGTGCGATTCCTGATTAATGGGTACGAATGTGACTTTGGTCAGCACTGTTTTTTTATGATCCCAGTAATAAGGATTTGGCGTCAGAACGATTTTCTCATTCACAACCCGATCGTGTAATTTGAAAGCACCGTTCCCCACCAAATGACCAACTTTTATCCATTCTTTCCCATATTTTTCTACCGTTTTCTTATTGACCGGATAAAGACTGAAATTCGCGGTCAGGTTAGGGAAATAAGGCACAGGCCGATTTAGCGTCACCTGTAATATGTGCGTATCAATGGCCTTAACACCCAGTTTTACAGGCAGCAATTTCCCGTCAATAATTTCCTGCGCATTCTCAATACCCGCCAGTGCGGCAAACCAGGCAAAAGGAGAGGTATTCACTGGGGTGACTAATCGCTGCCAGCTATACACAAAATCCGCCGCAGTAACCGATTCCCCATTTGACCAACGGGCATCAGAGCGTAACGTAAAAAACCAGGTTTTGTTGTCTGCCGTTTTCCACGCTGTCGCGACGCCGGGGATTGCATTGCCATACGCATCCTGATCTACCAACCCTTCAAACAGATCACGCTGAACCTGAGCTTCAGTCAGGCCCACCGCATTAATTGGATCTAAGGATGCCGGTTCGTCTTTTAGGTGGCGTACCAATTCTTGTCTAACATTAAGCTGAGTACCGGGAGGCACTTCCGCAGCGAAGGCCGAAGCAATAAGAAAGAAACCACTGATTAGTAGTGCACATGAAGTCAAGCTGAAATAGCGCATGAAGGTAATCTGCCCTGTATGTAAAATAATTATTCCAGAACCGAATTATAAACCATTGTCAAAGGGGCACAATCAGACAATTTTACTTCATAGACGCTATTTTGATGGGCAAGAGCCCACTATTCTTCTACACTGGGAGGCTGTGGTTCATCTATCAGAGGAAGAAAACTATGACACAAACAGTAAAATTTCAAGGCAATGATATTTCCGTCAGCGGCCATTTCCCAAAATCAGGGGAAAAAACGAAAGATTTTACTCTGACAGCCAAAGATCTCTCCGACGCCTCTCTCAGCCACTATGCCGGAAAACGTAAGGTGCTGAATATTTTCCCAAGCATCGATACCGGTGTTTGTGCAGCATCGGTCCGCAAATTTAATCAGGTCGCAAATGACCTGGAAAACACCGTTGTATTGTGTATTTCCGCCGATCTGCCTTTTGCGCAATCACGTTTTTGCGGCGCGGAAGGGTTATCTAATGTGGTCACTCTTTCTACTCTGCGTGGCGGTACTTTCACTGAAGATTATGGCGTTGCTATCAGCAACAGCCCTCTGAGGGGTCTCACAGCCCGGGCAGTCGTTGTGCTTGATGAAAACGATAACGTGATTTACAGTCAATTAGTTGATGAAATCACTAATGAACCAGATTATGACAGCGCACTGGCGGCACTGAAATAAACCCATTGGTTTTATCATGCCCACTTTAAGTGGGCATTATTTCACTCATCATGATCCAATTCATGCCCAATAGAATGCTTCCTGCTACTCAGGCCATATTCTCTTAATTTATTAGCAATCGCAGTATGCGATACCCCAAGGCGTTTAGCCAGTTTACGAGTACTTGGGTAGTGCCGGTAAAGACGCGTTAACACCGAGCGTTCAAAACGTTTACTGATTTCATCCAGAGAACCATTGAACACATCTTCACTAAAAGAGATCTCTGTTTCAAATTCCGGCAGCTGTATATCCCGCGGAGCCAGCTCCATATTTTCAAGCTGAGTCAATGCCCGATAGATGGCATTCTGTAACTGCCTTACGTTACCGGGCCAACTGTAACTCGCCAGAAAGTGAGAAAGTTCAGGGGACAGTTTAGGTTTCGGTACCCCTTGTTCTTCAGAAAAGCGCTCTATGAAGTATTCCACCAGCGGCATAATATCCGTTTTACGATCACGCAATGGCGGAAGCATAATAGTCAGTACATTTAGGCGATAATAGAGATCTTCACGGAATTCCCCCCGCTGTACTAATTCAACCAAGTTTTTCTGTGTAGCACAGATGACTCTGACATTCACTTTGACTTCGTTTTCTTCCCCTACTCTGCGGAAAGTCCCATCATTAAGAAAACGCAGTAGCTTAATCTGCATCTGTGGCGACATTTCGCCAATTTCATCCAGCAAAACAGTGCCACCATGGGCCTGCTCGAAGAAACCTTTTTTCCCTTCAATAGCATTAGGATAAGCACCGGCAGCATAGCCAAACAGTTCGCTTTCTACGACATCATCCGGCATAGATGCACAGTTTAATCCCAGAAAGGGCTGTTTCCCGCGCAAGCTGTGCAAATGACAAGCTTTTGCCAAAATATCTTTACCGGTTCCTGTCTCACCAATCAAAAGCAGTGGCGCATCTAACATCGCCATTTTACGGGCCTGCTCAATAACTTGAGCCATTTTGGGGCTAACAGAGATAATTTTCCTAAACTCACCACCATCATTGACAGTCAGTTTTTTCAGTTGATGACCTATCCGGGCAGCGGATTTGAGCATGATCACAGTGCCGACACACTGTATTTGCTGCTTTTCGTCAGCCAGTTGAATTGGCATAATATCCATCAGGTAGTCCAGACCTTTGAGCGTTATTCTTTCCACCCGTTGCTGGATATTTTTATTTTCAAACCAGCGCGTGAAATTATAACCGCTGATAAACTGCCCGATAGGTTTTTGATAGATTTCTTCCTCACTAGCGCCAAACAGCTTGAACACAGCAGAGTTAACAAGCTCAATATTTCCTTTTAGATCAACTGAAAAAACAGGCTCAGGCAAAGATTCCAACAGTGCGCACATCGCTTTGTGTTCTCTTTCCGAAGGTAGAAAAGAGACCGTACGGACATCAATAACACCATTGATACGGCGAATTTCTGCCATTAATCTACGGAATATATTGAAATCAACGGGCGAAAAATTAAGATAAATCCGACCAGTTTGGGATATTTCCACCCCTTTCAAATCAATATCCTGTAATACCAGTAGATCAAGCAATTCCCGGGTCAACCCGATTCGATCATGGCAAATAACTTCTAAGCGCATCTGTTTTGACCTTATTTACACTAATACATATAATTTTGCTAAATACTACTCTCTACGATTATTCATATGAAGCATTCTGTCAGTAAAAATTGACAAGACTCCGGTTTTTTAGTGGAGTAAATAACACAGCATTTGAAACTTTCACTAAAATAAACAGATTCTAAGATTAACTATAAGACGGTTTAATAAAATAACGTAAAATTCTGCCGTTATCTGGATATTTTGTGCGTTAGTATAGAATTAAAGTATATATCATTTAATCAACTGGGTTCTTAGATTTATTTGGCAGGATATTCTTAAGTTGAGTGATTAGCTGGCGACGGAAATCTCCTAATTTAGGTTTATCACCTTCTATCCAAGGCAATGGCCTGCATAACTCCATCGCTTTAATGCCAAGCCGGGCTGTCAGTAAACCCACACCAATCCCTTGAGCAGCTCTGGCAGAAAGACGCGCCGCGATATCCTGAGATAACCAATCCATCCCCACTTCCCGCACCACCTCTGCAACACCCGAAAAAACAATATTAAGCAACACAAGACGGAAAAGCCGAATACGACTGAAATATCCCAGTTCAATACCATACAGTGCAGCAATACGGTTAATCAGCCGGATATTGCGCCAGGCAATAAATGCCATATCGACAATAGCCAACGGGCTGACGGCTATCATTAATGCGGATTCCGCAGCATAGCGGCTGATCTCAGCACTTGCCTGAGAATCCAAAACAGGCTGAACCAATTTACCGTACAACGCCACCACTTCACGATCGTTATGTGTATCATGTAAAGCAGCCTGCCAACGCTGTAACGCCGGGTGATGCGGCTCAATACCCGCCTGACTTGCCAGCTTCTCGCAAAATGCCCGGCCTTTACCCACACCATGATTTTGCAGTAGTTCTCTCGCTATATCACGTTCTTCAGCACGCATCCTTAGCCGGTAAAAACGACGCCATTCACTGACCACAGAACCCATACCCGCAAATACGATCATGCCCCCCGCTGCGGCCACACCTAACGCGATCCAATCCTGTTGCTGCCATGACCGATAAATCCACTGCACAGATTGAGCAACAACACTCATCCCCAGTAAAATCAGAGCGCCATAGACCATTTTGCGCCAATAACTGCGTCTGGGTTTCAATGCCGCATTCACGATTCCTTCTACCTGACCTTCGTCCTCTTCAGCCTCAAGCTCTGGTGAAGCAGGACAGAAATTCGCGGTGTCTTTTCCATCAAAGATCTGAGCGGGTTTTAAAACTGGTTCTTGCGACTCCAATAAGGGTTCTTCAAAGTCAATTCTTGGCTTCAGGGAATCTGTCATTTCACTTTATCTCCCAGTAAAAACTCCAGCACGGTATCCAACCGGATATGCGGCAATGGTGTATCCATATTTACCTGACGGGGACTGAATTCTTCGAAACAGAAACCCTGCTTTTGCCAGAAATTATCCCCAGGTAAACTCCGTGGCACTTCACCAGGGAAAAAGGTCAGTAACTTACCATCTGTCAAACGGTGTCCTTTCAGCGCCAGCACATTTTCGCCATCATGTTCAATCATTCCACTTTCTGTCGCCCGTACCGATGCCAAACCAACACAATCCATGCTGATACCTTCAAAAGCCGCATTCTGTCTGGCCTCCTGCACCAACTGTTGCAGTAAAGCAACCAGATTGGCGTGTTGATCTGCGGTGACATGATCAGCTTTACTGGCAGCAAACATTAATTTGTCAATGCAAGGGGAAAACAGGCGGCGAAAGAGTGTTCGTTTACCATAATGAAAACTCTGCATTAATTGTGTCAGAGCCAGACGCATATCATTAAACACATGTGGCCCGCTATTTAATGGCTGTAAACAATCCACCAACACAATTTGCCGATCAAAACGCAAAAAATGCTCTTTATAAAACCCCTTCACGACCGACTGACAGTAATATTCAAAACGCTTTTGCAGCATACCGATATTCGTGTGTTGATCTGCCTGAGCAAACTGTGACTCCGCGATATAACGGATATCCGGCCACGGAAAAAATTGTAAAGCCGGAGCCCCCATCATTTCACCCGGCAGAACAAATCTCCCCGGCTGAATAAAATGTAACCCTTGCTCTTTGCATTTCATCAGGTATTCCGTATATGCCAGAGCAACAGCAGCCAATAGATTCTCATCCGCCAGTGCCAGTGGATCGCATTGTTTACACAGTTCCAGCCAGGGTTTTGCCCATTCGGCTCTCTGTCCCTGTAATAAGCCATTCATCTGGCGTGACCATGCTAAATAATTTTGTGCCAACATCGGCAAATCCAATAGCCATTCGCCGGGATAATCGACAATTTCCAGATATAACGTGGCAGTCTCTTTAAAATGGCGCAGCAGAGAATCCTCAGAGCGATAACGCAGTGCCAAACGGATCTCACTGACACCCCGTGTCGGTGTTGGCCAGGCGGGAGGTGTACCATAAAGCGCGGTCAATCCTTCATCATAAGCAAAACGAGGAACACCCAAATCCCGTTGAGGAACCCGTTTTATTCCCAGCAGGCGGCCATCACGCATAGCGGAAAATAGCGGCAACCGGGCGCCGCTATTGAGATGAAGTAACTGATTAACCAAAGATGTGATAAACGCTGTTTTACCACTACGGCTTAATCCTGTAACAGCTAACCGTAAATGACGATCCATTCCGCGGTTAACAAGCGCCGTTAATTCATTTTGTAGCCGTTTCATATCTGTCCTATGGTAAGTCTTACGACAATTTCATTATGTCAACCCAGCAATATACCATTCTCACTCTCAAAGCTGTCTGAAACGGCTGCGAACACTGAATGTTTCTGAGGTGACATAACGCTCCATTTGGCGCAGACGAAGCTCACCCGCTTTCAATTGATAATCGGCTTCATTCAGTAATTTCTGTACCGAAATACCGGCTTCTTCGGTATAACTGACCGGTGCCGGATCCAAGACGAAAACCAGTACAATATAAGCAATAACGACTAAACCAAACAAGCCAAAGAACAGTGACAATATAGCCATTGCACGAATTAAACCTACAGGTACGCCAAAATAGTAAGCCAACCCAGCGCAAACACCTTTAATCTTGCCTTTTTCAGGTATTCGATACAGTTTCCTGCGGTTATAATTCGACATTATGATTGCCTCCAGTCTGGATGCTCCGCATCCAGAATATCTTCCAAGGTTTTGATTCGTGCCTGCATATGCTGTACTCGCTCTGCCAGACGCTGAACTTCATTCTGATCCAACTGATTTTGGTTTGAATTCCGGCTGTTATAATGCAACCATAACCAGATAGGTAAAACAAAAAGTACAAAGATAATCAGTGGAATGCCAATAAATATAGAGCTCATCACTTTTCCTTAATGGTGAGTTGAGTGCACCAGTATTTAATGTTGTTCTTTATTAGCATTTATTTTAGCTTTCATTGCGGCTAACTGCGCACTAATTTCATCGTCTGCCTTTAATTCAGCAAACTGTTGATCCAAAGATTTTTGTTTTCCCATACCCACAGTTTCCGCTTCAGCTTCCATATGATCAATACGGCGTTCAAATTGCTCGAAGCGAGCCATTGCCTCATCAATTTTACCGCTGTCTAACTGGCGACGAACCTGTCGCGAAGAAGCGGCAGCCTGATGACGCAAGGCCAATGCTTGCTGTCTTGCCCGGGTTTCACCGAGTTTGTTTTCAAGCTCAACGACTTCCCCTTTCATACGCTCAAGGGTTTCTTCCAGTATGGTTAATTCATGCTTCAATGTATCCACTAAAGCAGCAACTTTCTGTTTTTCAATCAGTGCTGATCGCGCCAAATCTTCTCTGTCTTTATTCAGCGCTAATTCAGCTTTTTCCTGCCAGTCATGTATTTGTTGTTCGCCAACCATAATGCGACGAGATAACTGTTTTTTTTCTGCCAACGTGCGCGCAGAAGTTGAGCGGATTTCAACCAAAGTATCTTCCATTTCCTGAATCATCAAGCGAATCATTTTGTGCGGATCTTCCGCTTTATCCAGTAATGAAGAGATGTTGGCGTTCACGATATCGGTAAAACGAGAGAAAATACCCATGATAAATTATCCTCTTTGATAAGATTTTTCAGATTTGTTGTACTGCTAATAACAGAGTTATCAAAAGTCGTGCCAACGTTTCATTCGATTTATTTACATGAAATATAAAGGAATTTTTTCTTTGCTTTTTTATCATCACAAAATATAGTGGTCATAATAACCAACTTATGGCGAAAATAACCATGAATGAAATGACAGAAAACCTGTTAGGTGAAGCAAACAGCTTTATTGAAATTCTGGAGCAGGTATCCGCTCTGGCAAAATTAAATAAACCAGCGCTGGTTATTGGTGAACGTGGAACAGGCAAAGAGCTGATTGCCCGCCGTCTGCATTACTTGTCTCCCCGTTGGCAAGGGCCATTTATCTCTCTAAACTGCGCTGCGCTGAACGAAAATTTATTGGATTCAGAACTATTTGGTCATGAAGCCGGCGCATTTACTGGCGCACAAAAAAAGCATCTGGGAAGATTTGAGCGTGCTGATGGTGGAACGCTGTTTCTTGATGAACTGGCAACCGCTCCGATGCAGGTTCAGGAAAAGTTATTGCGCATCATTGAATATGGGCATCTTGAACGTGTTGGCGGCAGCCAGCCATTGCAGGTCGATGTTCGACTGATATGCGCAACCAATGATAATCTGCCAGCAATGGCAGCGAAGGGTAAATTCCGCGCTGATTTACTCGATAGATTAGCGTTTGATGTGGTTCAAATCCCACCATTGCGCCAAAGGCAGCAGGACATTATGTTATTGGCACAGCATTTTGCTATTCAGATGTGCCGCGAGCTGGATTTGCCATTATTCCCCGGCTTCACTGAACAGGCAAAACAGCAGTTACAGAATTACAACTGGCCCGGTAATATCCGTGAACTGAAAAATGTTGTGGAACGATCTGTTTATCGTCACGGCGAAAATGCCGATCAACTTGATAATATCATTATTAATCCATTCGTTTCTGCGCCGCATTCCCTAGTCAATGTTGATGCCAGTAACGATTTATCTTCACTGCCTCTGCCTTCCCTGCCAATTAATCTGAAACAATGGCAACACGACAGCGAACGACAATTAATAGAATTATCATTAAAAGCAAATAGGTTTAATCAGAGAAAAGCGGCAGAAAAGCTAGGGCTGACCTATCATCAATTGCGCGGCTTAATAAAGAAACATAATATCAGTACAGGCGATAAGTGAGCCTAATGACAGATAAAAAAAAGCCAGCACCCGAGCTGGCTAAAAAACACTGGAAGCAATGTGAGCAATGTCGTGCCTTTCCTAGGATAACAAAAACTGTTTCCCGGAAGTGCGATACAGATGATAATGTTTCTCAATACGATTTGTAAAGCACTTTATTGAGAATTTTTCTCATTATCGTCATCGCCCGGTTTTTTTGGGCTCAAGCGCTAATTGAGATACAATGTGTCAATTCTAATTAATAACAGATGGCTTATATGCGTAGTTTGATTTATTGGATCATATTATTCCTCTCAGTTCCGGCTATTGCAGAAACAATGTCTACGCCTGAAAAAAAGCCCCGGGTTCCAGCTGATATCCGGCAACAAGGATTTGTTTATTGCGTTAGTGGCAACCTGAATACCTTTAATCCGCAACTGACCACCAGCGGTTTAACGGTCGATACTCTGGCAGCGCAACTCTATGAACGTCTATTGGATGTCGACCCTTATACTTACCGTCTATTGCCTGAATTAGCCTCCCGCTGGGAGACACTGGATGATGGCGCGACATACCGTTTTTATATGCGCCGTAATGTCTCATTTCAATCAACAGGCTGGTTTACTCCGACCCGTAAAATGAATGCCGATGACGTCATTTTTAGCTTTAAGCGCCTGTTTGATAAGCAACACTATTATCATTACGTCAACGGCGGGCATTATCCCTATTTTGACAGTCTCCAGTTGGCCGATTCTATTCAAAGTATCCGTAAAATTGATAAATATACGGTGGAGTTTCGTCTGAACGGACCCGATGCTTCTTTTCTTTGGCATTTGGCAACCCATTATGCCCCAATACTCTCACAAGAATATGGGCAGCAATTGCATGAAATGAACCGCCATGAGCAAATTGACTGGAAACCTGTCGGCACAGGCCCATTTATGCTGGAAAATCATCGAACCAGGCAATTTATCCGTCTGGTTCGCCATGATAAATACTGGAAAGGCAAGCCACAGATGCAACAAATCGTTATTGACGTCGGTGCCGGCGGAACCGGGAGGATGTCTAAACTTTTAACTGGCGAATGTGATGTATTAGCGTATCCTGCGGCGAGTCAACTTAAAGTCCTACGGGACGATCCCCGCCTGCGCCTCACTTTACGCCCAGGAATGAATATCGCTTATCTGGCTTTCAATACCAGCAAACCACCCCTTGATAAATTACAGGTTCGACAAGCCATTGCCTACGCAATTAATAACCAACGGCTAATGCAATCCATTTATTATGGAACAGCGGAAACCGCCGCATCAATTTTACCGCGTGCATCATGGGCTTATGATAATCAAACTGAAATTACAGAATACAACCCGGAAAAATCCCGCAAAATACTCAATGACCTTGGGCTGAATGGCATGCAATTGAGCTTATGGGTCCCTTCCGCTTCTCAGTCTTATAATCCAAGTCCACTAAAAATGGCGGAACTGATCCAAGCTGATTTAGCGCAGGTGGGGATTACCATGCATATCAAACCTGTTGAAGGCCGCTTTCAGGAAACCAAACTGATGGATAAATCCCATGATATGACGCTATCAGGCTGGTCCACTGACAGTAATGATCCAGACAGTTTTTTCCGGCCATTGCTAAGTTGCGCGGCGATCACCTCACAGACAAATTTCAGCCATTGGTGTAATCCAGTATTCGATAAGATCTTGCAACAAGCGTTGATTAATCAGCAATTATTATCCCGAATGAAGTATTATCATGCTGCTCAACAAATTCTTGAACAGCAATTACCGGTATTACCCTTAGCCTATTCCTTGCGCTTGCAGGCTTACCGTTATGATATTAAAGGGCTGGTACTCAGCCCATTTGGAAATACCTCTTTTGCTGGTGTTTACCGGGTAAAAGAGAGTGATCAGATGACTCAGAAGGCCAACAAATGACTATTTACATTCTCCGTCGTCTGCTATTACTGATTATCACACTATTTTTCCTGTCGCTGATAAGCTTCAGCCTCAGTTACTTCACCCCTAATGCCCCCCTCGGCGGCGCATCCCTGTTTGACGCTTATACATTCTATTTCCATAGTTTATTGCTATGGGATTTTGGTGTATCCAGTATTAATGGTGAACTCATTAGTGAACAACTCAGGGAAGTGTTTCCTGCCACCATGGAACTCTGTATTCTGGCTTTCTCTGCCGCCTTACTCGCCGGTATTCCACTGGGTATTATTGCGGGAGTGTGGCGTAACAAAACAGCAGATACCGTTATCACTTCCATCGCCTTAGTTGGGTTTTCTATTCCAATTTTTTGGCTGGCGTTATTACTGACCCTGTTTTTTTCCCTTTATCTTGGCTGGCTACCCGTTTCTGGCCGCTTTGATCTGCTATATCAGATTGAGCCTGTGACAGGTTTCTCACTCATTGATGCTTGGTTATCAAAATCACCTTATCGCAATGAGATGATTATCAGTGCCATGCAACACTTGCTCTTGCCAGCGATCACACTCGCGGTTGCACCAACAACCGAAGTTATCCGGCTGATGAGAAACAGCACAGAGGAAGTTTTTGGTGAAAACTACATTAAAGCCGCTTCAACCCGTGGTTTATCAAGGCTGGCAATTATCCGTCGTCATGTCCTGCATAATGCGCTGCCTCCTATCATTCCGAAACTGGGATTGCAATTTTCCACCATGCTGACACTGGCTATGATGACAGAACTGGTATTTAACTGGCCGGGGCTTGGTCACTGGTTAGTCAGTGCAATCCGCCAGCAAGATTACTCTGCCATTTCTGCGGGTGTGATGGTTATTGGCACGCTGGTTATTTTGGTCAATGTTCTGTCTGATATCATTGGCGCGATGACTACCCCTCTGAAGCATAAGGAATGGTATGCCCTTAGATAATTTTTATCGTGAAAAGAAAATGCCGTCACCGATAAAGGTCATCTGGCGTTTTTTCTCTTCCGATATGCTGGCAATGACGGGATTTTATGGGGTACTTATTCTGGTTGCCCTAAGTCTGTTTGGCGGGTATCTGGCACCCTATCAGCTTGATCAACAATTTCTTGGGTATCAGTTGCTGCCACCTTCGTGGTCACATCACGGTAATATCGCCTTTTTTTTGGGTACCGATGATCTTGGGCGCGACATTCTCAGCCGATTATTGATAGGTACGGCATCCACGTTCGGTTCAGCACTGCTAGTCACGTTGGCGGCGGCTTTATGTGGTCTGATCATCGGTTGTCTGGCAGGGATGACACGGGGACTGAAATCCGCCGTACTCAATCATATTCTTGATTCATTACTTTCTATCCCTTCATTATTGCTGGCAATTATTGTCGTCGCTTTTGTCGGGGCCAGTTTGTCCCATGCCATAATCGCTATTTGGCTGGCGCTATTACCGCGTATCGTTCGCACTGTTTACAGTGCGGTTCATGATGAACTGGATAAAGAGTATGTCATTGCCGCGCGCCTGGATGGCGCCTCCAATTACCATATTCTATGGTATGCCGTATTACCAAACATTACCGCCGTATTGGTCAGCGAGCTAACCCGCGCCCTTTCTATTGCCATACTCGATATCGTTTCTCTTGGTTTTCTTGATCTTGGTGCCCAACTTCCCTCACCTGAATGGGGAGCGATGTTGGGCGATTCACTGGAGCTAATCTATGTTGCGCCCTGGACCGTTATGCTGCCCGGCGCGGCAATAATGGTGAGTGTCTTGTTAATCAATTTACTGGGTAATGGATTACACCGTGCAATTAATTCCGGGGTGGAATAATGCCATTACTTGATATTCGCAATCTCACTATTGAATTTATGACTGCCAAAGGGCCAGTTAAAGCCGTTGATCGCGTCAGTATCTCACTGACAGAAGGTGAAATACGCGGTCTGGTTGGTGAATCAGGCTCTGGCAAGAGCCTGATTGCCAAAGCGATAAGCGGGGTCACTAAAGATAATCTCAAAGTAACCGCTGACCGTTTTCGCTTTGATGATATTGATCTGCTGCGCCTGACTCCCCGACAGCGCCGAAAAGTGATCGGCCACAATATCTCAATGATTTTTCAGGAGCCACAATCTTGTCTAGATCCTTCTGAAAATATTGGTCAGCAACTTATTCAGGCAATCCCCGGCTGGACTTATAAAGGTCGTTGGTGGCAACGCTTTAAATGGCGAAAACGCCGGGCTATCGAGTTACTCCACCGGGTGGGAATTAAAGACCATAAAGATATTATGGGTAGTTTCCCTTACGAATTAACTGAAGGGGAATGCCAGAAAGTGATGATTGCTATCGCATTGGCTAACCAACCGCGCTTGCTGATTGCAGATGAACCTACTAATGCGATGGAACCAACCACTCAAGCTCAGATTTTCCGTCTGTTAGCACGATTGAATCAGAACAATAACACCACCATTTTACTGATAAGCCATGACTTGCAAATCATGAGTAAACTGGTGGATCGCATTAATGTTCTGTATTGTGGTCAAACTGTCGAAAGCGCAGCGCCCAATGAATTGCTAGTAACACCACACCATCCCTATACACAAGCGTTAAGCCGTGCGATTCCTGATTTCGGCAGCTCGCTGCCCCATAAAAGCAGGTTAAATACATTACCCGGTGCCATTCCATCCCTTGAGCATCTGCCCATCGGCTGCCGTTTAGGTCCACGCTGTCCTTACGCACAAAAAACCTGTATTGAAACACCACGGTTGCGGGTAATTAAAAACCATGCTTTTGCCTGCCATTTTCCATTAAATCTGGAGGAGCAGTAATTGGTTAATACTCTGCTGGAAGTCAGAAATTTAGCGAAAACTTTCCGTTATCGTACCGGTTTTTTTCATCGTCAACATCTTGACGCAGTAAAACCTGTCAGCTTTACCTTAAAAGCAAAACAGACCCTGGCGATTATTGGTGAAAACGGTTCTGGCAAATCAACCTTGGCAAAAATGCTTTCAGGTGTCATGGAACCCACTTCCGGCGAAATCATGATTGAAGGGCATAAACTCACTTATGGTGACTATAGTTATCGCAGTCAACGCATTCGCATGATATTTCAAGATCCAAGCACCTCACTGAATCCTCGCCAGCGAATTGGGCAAATTCTTGACGTTCCTCTTCTGCTCAATACAGAACTCAATACAACCGAGCGGGAAAAACGGATCAATCAAACATTGCGGCAAGTTGGCCTGTTACCTGACCATGCCAATTATTACCCCCATATGTTAGCCTCAGGCCAAAAACAGCGGGTAGCACTGGCGCGCGCATTGATATTACAACCTCAGATTATTATTGCGGATGAGGCACTGGCATCACTTGATATGTCTATGCGCTCTCAAATAATTAATCTGATGTTGGAATTACAGGAAAAACACGGTATTTCTTATCTCTATGTTACCCAGCATCTCGGCATGATGAAACATATCAGCGATCAAGTTCTAGTCATGCATCAAGGCGAAGTTGTCGAACGGGGAAATACCGCTGAAGTGTTGGCTTCTCCTTTGCATGATATGACCCGCCGCCTGATCGCCAGCCATTTTGGCGAACCACTCACCTCTGATGCTTGGCGGCAGGATATTCCTTGACATATACAAAACGATAGCCACTGCTCGGAGCAGCACGCAAAATACAGCACATTTCTCTCCAGCGTGATAGAATCACTGGGTTTATTAACAATAAAATGCCATATTGATATTGTCTCTGTTAGCAATTTTAATCCATTAATATCATTATTGGCTTTATCACACAAGGATACTGTTATGGGTTTTATGACCGGCAAGCGCATTCTGATCACTGGCGTCGCCAGTAAACTCTCCATCGCTTATGGTGTTGCAAAAGCAATGCATGATCAGGGAGCCGAACTGGCTTTCACTTATCAGAATGACAAGTTGAAACCTCGTGTTGAAGAATTTGCGGCTTCCTTAGGCTCAACTATCGTTCTGCCTTGCGATGTTGCTGAAGATAAAAGTATTGAAGCCCTGTTCACTGAATTGGGCAAAATCTGGTCAAAATTCGATGGTTTTGTTCACTCTATTGGTTTTGCACCTGCGGATCAACTAGATGGCGACTATGTGAATGCCGTTACCCGCGAAGGCTTTAAAATCGCTCACGACATCAGTTCTTATAGCTTTGTTGCTATGGCAAAAACTTGCCGTGAAATGCTGAATCCAAATTCCGCTTTGCTGACCCTCACCTATTTGGGAGCAGAGCGTGCAATCCCTAACTATAACGTGATGGGTTTGGCAAAAGCGTCTCTGGAAGCTAACGTGCGTTATATGGCTAATACTATGGGTGCGGAAGGTATTCGTGTTAACGGTATCTCTGCCGGCCCTATCCGCACTTTAGCCGCTTCCGGCATCAAAGATTTCCGTAAAATGCTGGCTCACTGTGAATCCATTAACCCAATTCGCCGTACTGTGACAACTGAAGATGTCGGTAACGCTGCGGCATTTTTGTGCTCAGATCTGTCCGGCGGTATTACTGGTGAAATCCTGCATGTTGACGGTGGTTTTAGCATTGCAGCAATGAATGAGCTGGAATTGAGATAATCCGATTAATCATCCTTGATGATTAGCGTAAAAGGCCGGGAAAATGAGTTTTTCGGGCCTTTTATTATTGATAAAAACAATACGTTAATTGCTCAATTAAATTATCACTAATAGATAAATATTAATTTTAAATTAAAATATAAAAAAACATTTTTGAAAATCGATTAAAGCCTTTGTAATTAAGGAGTTAAATGATATCACCTCATAATTATTTTAATAAAATAAAAAATATCAGCTCATTTTCTTGCACTAATCAGTAATCTGTCCTTTAATATAATCAATAAGTTAACTTTCATAAAATCGATTATCAATACAATATTTTATTTTTATTATCATTTTAACTTTTTAGTTCAAATACTATATTTCATACTTTTATAGTATTTAATAATTTTCATTATTTTAGCAAGGTAAACAAAATGAAAAATGACTTTTTAATTATATCCAATATGTTTAAATCAATTACGAATATAACACTACCAAAATATCTGAAAGACTATGATCCATCACAAGAAATTGAATCTTTTTGGGATGAGTTTAGTAGGTCATTATATGGCTGGCCATCAGCATTGGAAAATTATGAATATGCATATAAATTTGATGAACAAGATATTGATTCAATTATTAAAAATATAAAAAAAGTAACAACTTATTTAGGATCACTTGGCTGTGGATATCTAGGTCATGGTTATATTGCCAGAATCAGTCATATATTGAAAGAAATTGAATCAGATTTTAGCAAGGTAAATTATTTTATTTCAAAAATAACACAACCATTTGAAATGGCTAAAATTAATTTTGAATGCAAGAAAAATTTCGCAAAAAAAACATATATAAAAATCCAAAAATTATTAAAAAACATTCCCGACGGAGAAAATAAAAAACAAATATATGAAATTTATTCATTGGTGGAAGAAATTATTTTAAATATATCAGACGTTTCATTTAGCCTGAAAACTATAAACAACTCAGTAAATAGGCTTAATGGACAAATAAAAACAATTAACAATACTTACAATAATTTAATTGAACATTTTAATAAAGAAAATAAAAAAGATATTTTTACAAGAAATTACAAGCAATGTATGATTTATTTTAGTGACCTGACAAATAAATTCAATTTATTTTCTTATGATTACAAATCATTTAATAAGAATAATATATTAATTATTTTATAACCAATGCAAAATAAACTTCTGAAATCATCAACAATCTCTATTATTTATTTTGCATAATATAATTAGATGTGAATATGCTATATAACACAAGATTTAGGTCAGTTCTGGGTAAGTAACTGCATCCATAACTGACCTTAAATTTCTATATTATCTACCAATCCATTAGAAAACATTATAAAAACAAAACACCAATTATATAAGCAATGAGATAAAGAAAAACCTCATCACGATATAATCACATCACCTTATATCTGCTTAATTATCAATTTTACATAACATATTTCCATATTTCGTGGTAATATATATTAAGGCTATGATAACCGCCTTACTGAGTTCCTTTATCCCATTGTATTTACTACCGGAAATTTTTAAGGAGCGATACATGAAACTTTATTACCAACCTGGAGCGTGCTCCCTATCGCCTCACATCATACTCCGTGAAGCAGGGCTTGATTTCAGCGTGATTAAAGTGGATCTAAAAACGAAAAAAACGGAGAACGGCGACGACTTTCTCGCCGTTAACCCAAAAGGCCAGGTGCCAACTCTCCTGTTAGATAACAATGAGATCCTTACCGAAGGATCTGTTATTGTTCAATATATTGCAGACCAGAAACCGGAGAAAAAATTAATTGCACCCGCCGGGACGATGGAGCGATATCACCAGCTTGAATGTCTTAGTTATATTTCCAGTGAAATTCATAAAGGATATTCGCCACTGTTTTTACCAGGAACACCAGACAATTATCGTCCTGTTGCTATTAATTATCTACTTAAAAAATTCAATTATATAGATGAAGTATTGGCAAAACAGCCCTACATTGCCGGAGATAACTTTACTGTTGCTGACGCCTATTTATTTACAGTCAGCAACTGGGCATCTTTGGTTCAATTAGATTTATCCGGCCTGATACATCTTAAAGCCTATCAGGAAAAAATTGCAGAACGTCCAAACGTTCGTGATGCATTGAAAGCTGAAGGGTTAATTTGATTTACAGATAAACAAACCGTTCCACACAATATCAGTGGAACGGTTAAATACATTATTAATCTAATGACATATTAATCTAATTGTGTCGCACGGAACTCATGGTCAGGTGTCACCATTCTGTCTTGAGCAGCGACAATCTGTAACTCATATTCGTCCATATCTTTGGTTGTTATCATCACTTCATAAACCGCAGCAGCGACATGTTCAAGAGCTGTTTGTAAAGACTCTCCTTTTAATAGATTAACCAATAACAGGCCGCTGGTTAAGTCACCAACACCAACTGGCTGACATTCGCCAAAATCCACTAAAAGCCGACTAACATGCCAGCTATGCTCTTTGGTCACTAATAACATTTCAAAACGATCAGCTCGGTAGCCAGCACGACTAAGATGTTTTACTAGTACAATCTTCGGCCCCTTTTCGCACAGAGATCGGGCTGCCATAACAGCCTGCTCAACATTAGTTACTTTCTGCATACTGAGCGTTTCAAGCTCCAGCAAATTGGGTGCAATGACATCACTCACAGGGAGCGCTTGCTCACACAAAAATTCAGCAACCCCCGGCGCAACAATACAACCTTTTTCTGGGTGTCCCATAACAGGATCACAGAAATACCAGGCATCAGGATTTGCCGCTTTTACCCGTTTCACTATATCGATAATATGACTACCCTGCTCTGGTGAACCGATATATCCACTCAGAACCGCACTACAAGATTTGAGCTGTTCAATTTCTTCAATACCCTGAACGATTTCGGTGAGATGGTTAGCTGGCATAACACACCCTTTCCATTGCGCATATTGGGTGTGATTTGAAAACTGGACGGTGTTCAACGGCCAGACATTTACCCCCATCCGGCGCATAGGGAATTCCGCAGCACTGTTACCAGCGTGCCCAAAGACAACATGAGATTGAATCGAAAGAATATTTTTCACAATCGTGGCCTATATTTTTATTCTGGCTTCTGTATGTAAGATAAAGTTAGGGTAAGAAAAAGGGCAACATTACCGTTGCCCATTTATACCCTTCATCTTTCAAGTTGCTGCTTTGCTGGCTGCTTTCACTTACCCCAGTTACATCGTTACCTATGCCCCTGGGATGCGTTCACTTGCCGCCGCGCTGCAACTTGAAATCTATTGGGTATATACGCAATGTGGGTTATTCCCAGCAGATCAAACAATCGTGTTTTTTACCACGACGCAACAATGTGTAACGACCAAACAGACGATTACTGTCAGTAAACACATACTCAGGTTCAGGCTGTTTTTCACCATTAACCGCAACAGCGTTGGAACTAATCATAGTCCGTGCTTGACCACGGGAAGGGACTAACCCAGCATTAACCAGAGCCTGTTGCAAATCTGCGCCTTTTTCCAGCTCGATTACCGGCATACCATCCTGCGCCAGTTGAGCGAAATCCTCTTCGGTCAAATCAGCGACCGCACCGGAGAACAAACTTTCGGTAATACGTTTAGCGGCGGCCAACCCTTCTGCACCATGTACCATGCTGGTGACTTGTTCCGCCAACACATACTGGGCACGAGGCGCTTTGCCACTGTTTCTGTCTTCTTCTTCCAAAGCCTCAATATCTTCAAGACTCATAAAGGTAAAGAATTTCAGGAAGCGATAGACATCGGCATCCGCAGTGTTAATCCAGAATTGATAGAATTTGTATGGACTGGTTTTCTTCGGATCCAACCAAACAGCCCCACCTTCTGTCTTACCAAATTTAGTGCCATCAGATTTAGTAATCAGCGGAACAGTCATACCAAATACTTGTTTCTGGTTGATACGACGGGTTAAATCAATACCAGAAGTAATATTCCCCCACTGGTCAGAACCACCAATCTGCAACTCAACGCCATGTACTTCATTCAAGCGGGAAAAGTCATACGATTGCAGCAAGTTATAAGAAAATTCAGTGAAAGAAATACCTACATCATCACGATTCAAACGCTGTTTAACCGCCTCTTTATTAATCATTTGATTAACTGAGAAATGCTTGCCAATATCACGCAGGAAAGTCAAAACATCCATGTTGCCAAACCAATCATAATTATTGGCTGTTTTAGCGCTGTTTTCACCACAATCAAAATCCAGGAAAGGTGAAACCTGCCGGCGGATCTTTTCTACCCACTCTTTAACGGTATCTTCGGTATTCAATTTACGTTCAGTGGCTTTGAAACTGGGATCACCAATCAAACCGGTAGCCCCACCAACCAACGCCACAGGCTTATGCCCAGCCAGTTGGAATCGTTTTAAACACAGCAAGGGAACCAGATGCCCCAAATGCAAGCTGTCAGCGGTCGGATCGAAACCACAATAGAGGGAAACAGGGCCTTGCGCCAGTCTCTCTACTAACGCATTTTCATCCGTAACCTGGGCAATGAGGCCCCGCTCTTGCAGTTGTTTTATCAGGTTATTGCTAGACATTAATGACTCCATCAGTTTGTTTATTTCGTCTGTTGTATAAATCGCGATTCAAAAAGAGTGCGGCATAGCATAAAGCGCCAATACTATAAGTGCCAGTACTAAAAATAGTAATCCACGATTTATGGTGCAAGCCTATCAATATGCCAGCTATCACCTTCCCGTTGATAAATAAACCGGTCATGGAGCCGATTTGCACCACCTTGCCAAAACTCAACAGAATCAAAGGTCACTTTAAATCCCCCCCAAAAGCTGGGTAAAGGAACCTCACCATTTAGGAATTTCTGTTTTAGCTCAAGGAATTTCCCTTCCAAAACACTGCGCGTGGAAATACGGGAAGATTGTTGCGACACCCATGCAGCAATCTGACTATCTTTGGGGCGACTATGGAAATATTTCACTACTTCAACAGGAGAGAGACGTTCAGCTTTACCCAGAAAAGACACTTGCCTTTCCAGTGGATGCCAAGGGAAATGAAGGCTGATTTTGTTATTCTGCGTCAAATGTTTTGCTTTTCGGCTGCCTAAATTTGTATAAAAAACCAAACTATTAGCATCAAAATGCTTCAATAACACAATACGTTGATATGGTTGCCCATCCTCATCGACCGTTGCGATACACATTGCCGTTGGATCATACAATTTGGCTTCACATGCCTGCTTGAGCCAACGTTCAAAAAGTTCGATGGGTTCTTTGGTCAAGTCTTTACGTCTTAACCCACCACGGACATATTCGCGGCGTAACTCTGCAACATCAAATTCATCACGTTCTGACATTATGTAGCTCTGCTTATAACTTGTTAAATACCAGACAGCTTACCATTGTTATTCATTAGTAACAGGATAAATTGCACCTAAAATAGTTTCAGTACTGGCACCAGTAACCGAAGGTAAATTCCCTGAAGCGCCTGACATCGTACGGAATGCTAACCAGGCAAATGCCAGTGCTTCCATATCATCACCACTAAGACCATATTTATCTGTCGGACACACTTCCGTCCCCGGCAATAATGCAGAAAGTCGACTCATTACTTGTGGATTACGCGCACCACCACCACAAACCAGCAGACGCTCACACCCACCACTCAACATGATTTGCTGTGACACAGATACCGCTGTCAGCTCGGCCAGTGTGGCCTGAACATCAACAGGTGATACATCAGAAAAGTTAACCAATTGTGCTTCCAGCCAACTCATATTGAAATACTCCCGGCCGGTACTTTTAGGGGCTGGCCGTGAAAAATAGTGATCAGAAAGCATTTGTCTGAGTAAGCTGTGATTGACGACACCTTCTCGTGCCCATTGGCCATCTTTATCATAAGGTTTTTTCTGATGGCACCATACCCAGCTATCCATCAACATATTACCCGGGCCTGTATCATACCCTTTAACTAACGATCCAGGTAACAGCGTCGTTATGTTAGCAATACCACCGATATTGAGAATTACCCTGCGCTCTGTTAGATGACCTAGCACAGCGAAATGAAAAGCCGGAACTAATGGCGCACCTTGCCCGCCATATGCCATATCCCGCCGGCGAAAATCACCAACAGTGGTCATCCCGGTTAAAGCCGCGATACGGTTATTATCGCCAAGCTGCATAGTGAAAGGCGTATGACTGTCCGGCTCATGCCAAACGGTCTGCCCATGACATCCCACTGCAATGATATCGCTTGTCGTTAACCCCGTTTTAGTGAGTAAACCTTGTACAGCCTCAGCGAATAAAGAACCCAGTTCATAATCTAACCGACCTATCGCAGATAATGTCGTTTGTTGCCCCTGACAAACTGCGAGAATTTTTTGCTTCAGTTCATAGGGAAATGGATGTGAATAACTGGCTTGTTGAGCAACAACTTTATCGCTGATTGCTGCAAGCACCACATCAACCCCATCCAGACTTGTACCCGACATAACACCAATATAACGACCTGACTTCATAACCATTAATTTGCCTTCCTGCTTAGAACCTGTCTTGATAAAATCAGAAACCACACCAATAACTATAAAGCGCGGTGGTTTTAGCTGTATATGGTTAATAGGAAAACAAAGGAATAAAACCTAAGTTTTGGAAACAACTTCACAAAAATGTGGAATTTTTCATTAATAGCTATTTCTTTTAAAAATCTCTATTGACGTTTAATATATGTTTAGCACTAGATTGCTAATGTACCGACTATTCTATCCGAATAAATTTTTTATTACTTGTTGCCAATGCCGGTTGTAGCTTGGTTGCCCATAAGCTATCAGATTTCCGCAGTCAGGCATCAAAATCAGGAGTTACTATGTTTAAGCATTTTTTAGTTAGCGCGGTTGCAGTCGCATCATTATCAGGCTGTGTCAACACCGATTCCCTTTCTGGTGATACCTATACTGCCGGACAAGCTAAACAAGTCCAGACAGTCTCTTACGGTACAATTGTTTCCGTTCGTCCTGTCAATATTCAAGCAGGCAGCAATGAGAATGTATTAGGTGCTATCGGTGGCGCAGTTCTGGGTGGCCTGGTTGGTAATACTATTGGTGGTGGCAGTGGTAACACATTGGCGACGGCTGCGGGTGCAGTTGCCGGTGGTGTTGCAGGCCAAAACATTCAGGGGGCACTCAACACAACTAAAGGTGTAGAATTGGAAATTCGTCGTGACAGCGGTGAAAGCATCATTGTTGTTCAAAAACAAGGCAAAACAGTCTTCAGTAAAGGCCAACGTGTCAGAATCGCAGGCCAGGGCAATAATCTGACAGTTTCACCTCGACAATAAAATAATATATACCCAATAGATTTCAAGTTGCAGTGCGGCGGCAAGTGAACGCATCCCCAGAAGCATAGATAATGATGTGACTGGGGTAAGTGAAAGCCGCCAACAAAGCAGCAACTTGAAAGATGAAGGGTATAGATAAGAAAACCGTGACTTCATCTTTGTAAGTCGCGGTTTTCTTTCATCTGGTTAGCATTTCATGGATATCGTCATTACTATCTACTCTGTAATTGGATAATATTTTGCTCTAATTTCTGTACTAAAGTAGAAAGAAAAGCAAGTTCCTCGCGTGAAATACCATCCAGAATCTCATTTCTTGTCGATTCAATAACACCATCTAACTCCCTAATAACCGATGCAGAGTCTTCAGTCAGCTTGATTCTTTTTGCACGACGATCATTGGCACAAGTATGCCGGGTGATAAGTCTTTTTTCCTCAAGCTGATCTAATGTTCTGACTAAAGATGGTTGTTCAATACCGATAGCTTTCGCCAACTGTATCTGAGATTGCTCCTGGGGTAACCGGCTAATATTGTATAGCGTTACCCAATGAGTCTGAGTTAATTCCAACGGCTTTAAACGATAATCAATTAAAGCACGCCAAATACGGACTAACCGTGCTAGATCTGATCCCAATGTAGATTCCAATTGTCCCTCCTTAAATAACTAGCCTACTAAACATAACAGCCAAATTTTTCTAAATCAGGCTAATTAGCCTTAAAAAGTATATATAATTTCTGTGTAATCACAGTAAACTCTTAGTAACTAACTAATTCAGGTAACTATAACCAAGAACAACTAAACTTAAATTCAATTTAGAACAAAACAATTAACATACAATATTTTTAACACAAAAACTATCAGAACTATGAATACAAACAAATAGAAACCAATAAATATCATTCAATACTTTATTCCAAGTACTATAAGGATAGCTGTCATCTAAATGCTAAGCTATCTATTTTTACATTAATGTTGTTTTTATTTTACATTTGTCACACAATCAAACTATAAATTCCATTTAAAACATAAAGTTACAAAAACATTCAAAATAAAAACCGATAGCCTTCCCGTTAAGCAATAAATAAAAAAATAACAAACAAAACACCGTAAATTATAGTAGAACATTTATAACTTCGCCAAAAATATAACCCTATATAAGTAAATCATTGAATTGTTAACTCTAATAACCTCAAAATTTTCTAATTAAAACAGTGATGGTTGCTCAGGTAGTTCTTCATCTGTCTGATTTTGTGCTCTCACTGCACGTAAATATCTTTGTCGGCACAATCTCAATACTTCACGCTTTTGCCCGCCTGACATTTTTATCCAATTAAATCTTTCTTCCCGGCTGCGATAACATCCCAAACAAAAACCCCGCTCATTAGCCTGACAAATTCCTCGACAAGGACTGGGAATAGCAAAGAACTCTAGTTGCTCGACCATCACATCCCCTTTCCTATACAATTCATATACTATATTTAATTATAAACCCAGATGAGAATAAATTATAATTATGGATAAATTGAACTGTAACCGTAAGACACGTTATAGTTAGTGGTTTTTGTGTGACCTGTCGCACAAAAATACTGGTAAAACCATTAAATGAGAGGTAATTATGCGCTTACTCCATACCATGATCCGCGTTGGTGATCTGCAACGTTCCATTGATTTTTATACTGAAGTATTAGGGATGCGCCTACTGCGCGTCAGTGAGAATACAGAATATAAGTACTCACTCGCCTTCGTTGGCTACACAGATGAAAGCGAAGGGGCGGTAATCGAGTTAACTTATAACTGGGGAGTTGACCATTATGCGATGGGAGATGCCTTTGGTCATATTGCATTGGGTGTCGATGATGTCGCAGCCACTTGCGAATCTATTCGCAAAGCAGGTGGTAACATTACCCGTGAAGCCGGTCCGGTAAAAGGTGGAACAACCATTATTGCTTTCGTTGAAGATCCAGATGGTTACAAAATTGAACTTATCGAAAACAAAAATGCCAGCAACGCCCTGGGTAACGCAATCTGATGTCTGACAAAAAAGAGCCAAACGTCCTTAGTGGGCGTTTTCGAGGTTATTACCCTGTCGTTATTGATGTTGAAACTGGCGGCTTTAATGCCAAAACAGACGCGTTACTTGAAATTGCCGCCATCACACTGGAGATGGATAATCAAGGTTGGCTGGTGCCCAGCGAATCACTTCATTTCCATATTGAGCCATTTGAGGGAGCAAATCTTGAACCAGCAGCCCTAGAGTTTACCGGCATCGATCCATCAAATCCGCTACGTGGCGCAGTAAGCGAATATGAAGCTTTGCACGCTATTTTTAAAATGGTTCGTAAAGGGATAAAAAACAATCATTGCAGTCGGGCCATTATCGTTGCGCACAATGCTAACTTTGATCATAGCTTTGTTATGGCTGCCGCAGAACGCACCAGACTGAAACGGAATCCGTTTCATCCATTTGCGACTTTTGATACGGCGGCTTTAAGTGGCCTGGTATTAGGACAAACGATTTTAGCAAAAGCCTGTTCCACAGCCGGGATCGCATTCGATAATAATCAGGCTCACAGCGCCTTATATGATACTGAGCGTACCACTGAATTATTCTGTGAAATGGTTAATCGCTGGAAACAACTTGGTGGCTGGCCCTTAGCGATAACAGAAGAAGAAAAAACCGGATAAACTTATAGCTAACGATAAGATTAATTCAATCAAATTGAAATTTAAGCAATAACAAAAACCCCCATATTTCAACATATGGGGAGATAGCATCATAGCCTGTCGCTAATTTAAAAATTACTCTGTCGCGTTTTCGTCCTGAGAGCGATATTTATCAGCGGCTTCTTTAATTAATGTTTGTAACTCACCACGCTGATACATCTCAATGATAATATCACATCCACCGACCAACTCACCCTCGACCCAAAGCTGAGGGAAAGTTGGCCAATTAGCATATTTTGGCAATTCTGCACGAATATCTGGATTTTGCAAAATATCTACATAAGCAAAACGTTCACCACATGCAGATAAAGCCTGAACCGCCTGTGCAGAAAATCCACAATTTGGTAATTTAGGGGAGCCTTTCATATACAGCAGAATCGGGTTCTCTTTAATTTGGCGCTCAATCTTATCAATAGTCGTCATTTTTATTTCCTTTAAACCAACAGTATGTTGATAACCAACATCGTCACAATATTGGCGGAGAATACCATTTTCTTTCACCAATATGCATCCTGATATTTTCTTATCCTGGAACGGATGGTTTCTTGTTGACTGTTATTTATCGTGGAAGTTGTTAAGATAATTAGCAAAAATAGCCACACAATAATTAGCTTCATTTGCTCTTCGCCATGCTTTGTCCTACTGAATGCACGATTTACAGGGCACTAAAACCCGAAAAGAAAAGGCGTAATCAATGTCTTTTGAATGACCCATTCTGCCTTATGCTAAAGATGCATTAGAACCACATATCTCCACCGAAACACTGGAATACCACTGTGGCAAACACCATAACATTTATGTTGTAAACCTGAATAACCTGGGTTAATCACCATCAGTTTGCCTGATGACCATCCGTACTAACATTCAAAGGGCAGATAAGCCATTGAAGCTGTCTGCCCTTTTTCCTTGCAATATAAAAACCCAATTTTTACATCACCTAATCAACTCAAAACATCAGGCAAAGGTCAAGCAAACAGCGGCAAAAATGGCAATCATCACCAACGTGCTCACCGCAGTAAATAAGCCAAGTTTCAAATCAGTATTCATCGATCCTCCTCTGAATAGAAGTCTATAACCACAAATACCATTCAATTAACATGGTTAATTATCCTTACATTAAGGAAAAAACATAAGATAGCGATCACCTTGTATTTTATAACATTGATTTTTGCTTTCACTTTTGAGCCAGATCAGACAAAATTCAGGATTTATCGCTAACGTATTGCCAGCAGACACCCTAATGTATAAAGATACTGGCAAACGATTAACAAAGAGTTTTAAATTTAGACCAAAAGGTCAGGAGTCTTTCATCTCATGGCAACGATCAAAGATGTGGCTAAACACGCTGGTGTTTCAACCACTACTGTATCCCATGTTATTAATAAAACCCGTTTCGTCGCCGAAGATACCAAGGCTGCCGTTTGGGCTGCTATCAAAGAACTGAATTATTCACCCAGTGCCGTTGCCCGCAGTCTGAAAGTTAACCATACAAAATCGATCGGATTACTGGCAACGTCCAGCGAAGCCCCCTATTTCGCTGAAGTTATTGAATCTGTTGAAAACAGTTGTTATAGCAAGGGCTATACGCTGATTTTGTGTAACTCACACAATAACATTGATAAACAGAAAGCCTATCTGGCCATGCTGGCACAAAAACGGGTGGATGGATTACTGGTGATGTGTTCAGAATACCCGGAACAGTTATTAGGAATGTTGGAAGATTATCGCAATATTCCCATGGTCGTCATGGATTGGGGACAAGCCAGAGGTGATTTCATTGATACTATTATTGATAACGCATTCCACGGCGGTTATCTGGCTGGTCGCTATCTTATTGAGCGTGGTCATCGTGATATTGGTGCAATCCCGGGTCCCTTGGCACGAAACACCGGTGGGGGCCGTCATCAGGGGTTCTTGAAAGCATTAAAAGAAGCCAGCATTCCAATCAGAGAAGAATGGATTGTTCAGGGGGATTTTGAGCCAGAATCGGGCTACAAAGCCATGCATCAAATTCTGAATCAAAAACAGCGCCCGACAGCAGTTTTCTGTGGTGGCGATGTTATGGCAATGGGGGCTATTTGTGCTACTGATGAATTAGGATTACGTGTCCCACAGGATATTTCTGTGATCGGTTACGACAATATACGCAACGCCCGCTATTTCTCTCCGGCATTGACAACTATCCATCAGCCAAAAGAACGTCTGGGACAAATGGCATTTTCCATGTTACTGGACAGAATCGTCAGTAAACGTGAAGATGCACAAACTATTGAAGTACATCCACGTTTGGTTGAGCGGCGTTCTGTCACCGATGGCCCATTTATCGACTATCGCCGTTAATCCTCCCTATACATCCTGAAGCCATTCAGCATTAAGAGTTTCACTATCGCCGAGATAGCCAAGAAGCCAACTTAATGCCGGAGAATGGCTATTTTGCACCCATGTCAAACAACATGGGCTATCTGGCAAAGGCTGCTCTAATGCCAATGCTTCCAATTTCTTCTGCCGGATCAGTGGCATTGCCCTATGCTTAGGCACCATTCCCACACATAACCCCTCATTCAGACAAGCCAGACCAGACTCCCAATCAGGGACCACCAGCCTGCGCTGATTATCGAGAGTCCAGGTGTCACGCTTCGGTAAATTGCGGGATGTATCCTCAAGACACAAGCTAGGATAAGGCCGCATTTGATCATCAGACAGTAGACCGGTCAGCTGAGTCAAAGCATGGCCCGTACTGACGACACACAGCCAAGGCATAAATCCCATATCCCGGAAACTGTACCTTTCCCCTACCGGCGCTACCCGGGTGGCACCGATTGCAACATCAACCCGGCTATCCACCAGCGCGTCCCATACACCATTGAATACTTCCTGATGAATAAACAGCTCTATATCAGGAAAATGGTGATAAAAATCAAGAATAAGCTGACGACTGCGTTCTGGTTTAACAACACGGTCAATAGCAATACTGAATTGCCCTCTCCAGCCATTTGCAACCTGTTGGCATTGATGACGAGTGTCAATCATTTTTTTGATAACAGCACGCGCCTCTTTGATAAAAATACTGCCTGACTCCGTTAATTCCACATCCCGGTGACGACGTTCAAACAACGGGACGGCAAGCCATTCTTCCAGTTGTCTTACGGTATAACTGATTGCCGAAGGGACACGGTGAAGTTCTGATGCAGCAGCACTAAAACTTCCCGTTCTGGCAACAGCATCCACAACTTCAAGTGAATATTCTGACCACATAATTTTACCTTTCAATTTTTTTCACAGCATTATCCAAATATTACCGTTTCACAAGTAAAAATCACGGCATATAGAATATGTACAAATATTCTTATCTACCTACACAGCAAGTTATTTCAATCATGATATCCAAAGAGAGTAATCAAATGAAAAACTCAGGTCAGTTCATGTTCTACCTTGCAGGCTTGAGTATGCTAGGTTACCTGGCTATTGATATGTATCTACCGGCATTCGGCTCTATGCAACAAGAATTGGGCACATCGGCGGGAGCAATCAGTGCCAGCCTGAGCATCTTTCTTGCAGGCTTTGCCTTTGCTCAACTTTTATGGGGGCCTCTTTCAGATCGCTTTGGAAGAAAACCTATTATCATCATCGGGTTATTAATGTTTTCTGTCGGCTGTCTGGGTATGCTTTGGGTAACAGACGCCACGCAACTTTTAGTTTTGCGTTTTATCCAAGCCATAGGTGTTTGTTCAGCGGCGGTTTCATGGCAAGCATTAGTTATTGATCGTTATGATGCCAACCGTATCAAACGCGTTTTTGCCACGATTATGCCCCTAGTCGCACTTTCCCCTGCTCTGGCACCTTTGATGGGCGCCTGGCTGTTACAACATGGCGGCTGGCGTATTATTTTCCTGGTATTACTGGCAATTACATTATTACTGCTGTTGCCTACTCTATTCCTGCAAGAAAACCGCAAAAAAAACAGTGAGACTGAAACGCAGAAAAGCCATGTATCTTTCTTTACGTTACTAAAATCGCCGGTGTTCAGTGGCAACGTCCTGATATTTGCATCATGCAGTGCTGGTTTTTTCGCCTGGTTAACAGGTTCGCCTTTCATTCTTAGTCATATGGGATATGACTCAAACGACATCGGTCTGAGTTATGTACCTCAAACGTTAGCCTTTATGGCTGGTGGTTATGGATGCCGCAGTATCTTAACCAAAATAAGGAGTGAAATTGTTTTCCCTTATCTGTTGGCTGGTTATGCTGTCAGCATGATTGTGCTGTATTTAATCGCAACATTCAGCGAACCAACTCTGTTGACAATTCTAGTCCCTTTCTGTTTTATGGCCGCTATGAATGGTGCTTCATATCCCATTGCAGTCTCTAATGCTTTATCCGCTTACCCACAAGACAGTGGAAAAGCCGCCGCATTGCAAAACACGCTCCAATTAGGACTCTGTTTTATTGCCAGCCTGGTTGTTTCAGCATTTGTCAACAATCCACTTATATCGACAACCACTGTCATGGCTTCTACCGTTATTCTGATGGCACTAGGATATTTTATACAGTGGGAAAAAAAAGCTGATCGCTGTATTCAAGTTGTTGAAAAACATTCCTGATATTAATCAAATCGTTACTTCAATAAAGACTGTTAATTATCAATTAATTACAGTCTTTATTTATTAATTGATGAAACAATTTTCCGCTTTTATACTCATACAAGTTCCTTATTTTAAATAACCTGAATTTGAGGTTTTCAGGAACAACGATGGCCCCCATTAAGTTTATGGATTAGTAATTTTTAGGGTTTCTCGCTTTAATTTTTTGCTATTTTTTGCATTTTGCTCCCTCGCATTCTGCTTTGTTAGCGAAAACGAACCCCCTCAATATTCCACCACCCTAACCCTGGAGAGTATATGAGTTCATCGCACATTGAAAACCAAAAAACCGTCACTAATTCCAATTCCTGGCAGCGAATTGCCAATGACATGCTACAAGAAGCAGGGGTTCAGATTAATGGTCACAATCCCTATGATATCCAGGTAAAAAATCCTGATTTCTATAAAAGAGTTTTACAACAGGGTTCAATGGGATTAGGTGAAAGTTATATGGCTGGCTGGTGGGATTGTGAGCAGTTAGATATTTTCTTTTATCGCGTTTTACGGGCTGGATTAGAAAATAAAATTCCCAGTAATTTCAAAGATACACTGAAAATCGCAATAACCCGCTTACGTAATTTACAAACGCCAAAACGGTCATGGATTGTCGGTCATAAACATTATGATTTAGGCAATGATCTTTTTACCCGTATGCTTGACCCTCATATGCAATATTCCTGCGGATACTGGAAACAAGCTGAAACATTAGAACAGGCTCAACTTGATAAATTGAAGCTCATCTGCAAGAAATTAAAGCTCTCTCCAGGTATGACCTTGTTGGATATTGGGTGTGGTTGGGGAGGGTTATCGCTTTATGCTGCGAGAAACTATGGTGTTTCCGTAACCGGTGTAACCGTTTCAGTTGAACAACAGAAATATGCACAGCAACAATGTGAAAATCTGGACGTAAACATTATTCTGAAAGATTATCGAGATTTACATAAGCAATTTGATAGGATTGTTTCTGTTGGTATGTTTGAACACGTCGGACCGAAGAATTATTCAACTTACTTCGACGTTGTTCAAAGAAACCTAAAACCTGATGGTTTATTCCTGCTGCACACCATCGGCTCCAACAAAAGTAAAGCCAGCGCTGATCCGTGGATCAGCAAATATATTTTCCCCAATGGCTGCGTGCCTTCTATTGAGCAAATAGCACACACCAGCAAAAACCATTTTGTTATGGAAGATTGGCATAATTTTGGTGCAGATTATGATCGCACACTGATGGCCTGGTATGAAAGATTTATTGCCCGTTGGCCGGAGATACAAGATAGCTATAGTCCAACATTTAAACGCATGTTTAGCTATTATCTGAATGCCAGTGCAGGTGCATTTCGTGCGCGCGATATTCAATTATGGCAAATCATGTTCAGCCCAAAAGGTATTGAAGGTGGGTTACGGGTAGCCCGGTAATTAACCCAAGGCTACAGTGGGAACCCACTGTGGCTTATAAATATATTTTTCACTAACGAAAATAACCAATATAGCCATTATCAAAAAAGGTCGTTTGATCAAATGCTATTTTTCCACCAGAAAATATCAAATCTAAATGATGGCTTCCCTTTACACCGCCTCCCAAGCCAAGATGTAAACCAGGATGGCGTTCTTCAAAACCCGCATTTCTGCCGTAAAGCGCTTTCACTCCCGTGTTGGTACCAATACCAAACTCTTCAACAACGCGATTTCCGTGATTATGGTTTAGATATAAATTAAAGTCTCTATTAAATTCCGCATTGTCACAATCAAACCCAATGATTTCACCTTCTTTTATATTTATCGTCATCATATCATTGACAACCCCATATTTTATGGCAAATGGCGCAGTACTCAAAAAAGTGCCACTAAAACTAACACTACCATTAAGATTCTTTATATGGCTCGCAATTTCTCCAGGAATAACATCAAGATTTCCATTACCATCAATGGACGTCCACTTATGGCCTTTCTCCAAATAACCTATAATTGAGTTTCCTTGCTTATCTGTATATTGAATCTTCTGTGATTGACTTGATAGTTCAATCAACTTTTTGTTCCTTTCTGCTATTGATGTTTGTGGTTCACTAAATGCCTCAATAAAATGAGGGCCATAATCTTTAAACAGTACTGATTTCTTCCACGATTCAGTAATAAATTTTCTTATTTTGATTAAATATTCTGGCCCTTGTGGAGATGCATTCTTTAATGTTGATGATGCGTAAAGAAAAATAAATAAATCACAATCGGATATTTTTTGTTTTACATCGTCTATTGATGTTTCTTCTAAAAAAGCGAAATCAGATTTTACATTAAAATTCTTTTTATACCCATGCATCTTTTGTGCAATATCGCTATGCTCAGTATCAGATCCAATCAATATCTTTATACATTCACCCTTTTTTACTTTATCCGAAATTGCAGGGTGATATGATAAACAGCAATACATATTTTCAAAGCTTTTATCCATGAGGGCAATCCTATTTATTTTTAAGTAAGGGGGAGCCCCCTTACTTCAACTATAGAGAACCGCTAAGGGCTTTATTATAGGAACCATTAAGGCCAAAGTGCTGTACCGAAAGGCACAACAGCTTGTGCATTCATCATTTCAACAGCATCATCATGCGTCGGTTCTTCAAGCCATTCATCTAATTCAATCGCGTTTTCCATTAAAGTAGTCTCTAAGAATATAATTGTAAGGTTAACCTGCACTTTACGAGAAAGCGCATTAACACAATAATAACAATATAAACTATATCAAGTAACATAATACACGAAATACTGAGATGTAAATCACAAAATGAGCACTGATTAAGCTCAATACGCCTTGTTGGAATACAAGCTAATTTTGTTCGGAAGCGACAAGCCGAGTCTTCCTGTCGCTTCTTAATTTATTGATTATTCGCCAATAACAGTGGCTGCCTGCTGAGAAATAACACGTTCCCGTTCTTTCTGAGCAAGAACGCGCTCCACGGTATCGACAAGCGCCTGAGTCTGTGAATCAATCTCAATATTCACTTTATGACCAAGACGTTTTTTGCCTAATGTTGTACGCTCCAGTGTTTCAGGGATAAGGTGGACACAAAAACGATTATTTACGACATCACCAATCGTCAGGCTAATCCCATCAATGCCGATAAATCCTTTATGCAGGATATATTTCATCAATTGCTTATCGTGGATCCTGAACCATATTTGATGATTATTTTCTGAAGTGAAAATTTTAGCGATCTCAGCAACAGTGATGATATGACCGGACATCAAATGCCCACCAATTTCATCACCAAATTTAGCGGCCCGCTCCAGGTTCACATAATCCCCTACCTGTAAATCGCCAAGATTAGTCAGGCGCAGCGTCTCTTTCATTAAATCGAAACTGACCTCATCGTCTTCTATTTTGGTTACCGTCAGACAACAACCGTTATTAGCAACCGATGCGCCTGTTTCAATACCTCGCAATAATTCAGCCGGGAATTTAACGACATAAGTCCGAAAATTATTTTTCTCATCAATAGCAACTAATGGTGCTTTTCCCTGAACGATACCTGTGAACATAGAAGAACCTCTTGATGACCATATAAAATTATTAGTGAGTTTATATCAAGTTGTCACTTATAAATACTACCTGAGCATTTGAATATAAACTCAGCATTACTGTTGGCTAATATAGTATTAAACAGATACAATGCCCCAGTTAGTAAACGGTTGATTTTTCAAAAATCGTTTCTTATATGCAGGAGTTTTTCTTAATATTCTTTTACTTTTAAAAAGGTGTAATACGTGCAGAAGTATTTAAAAGAAGCGCGTAGTCTGCTCGCTCTGGGGATCCCCGTCATTATTGCCCAATTCTCACAAACTGCAATGGGGGTTGTGGATACCGTTATGGCGGGTAGCGTCAGTGCAACAGAAATGTCCGCGGTTGCTGTTGGTACCTCTATCTGGCTGCCAGTGATTTTATTTGGTTACGGCTTATTATTAGCTTTAACACCCATTATTGCGCAAATGAACGGTTCTGGTCGCAGAAACCTGATTGCCAATCAAACTCAACAAGGATTCTGGTTAGCGATTTTCCTCTCAATCATCATTATTGTTATTTTATACAACAGCAAATTTCTTATTGACAGGCAACACAATATAGACCCGCTTTTGGCAGAAAAAGCGGTTGGATTTATCCACGCAATAATGTGGGGTGCACCGGGCTATCTGTTTTATCAGGTACTCCGTAATCAATGTGAAGGTTTATCGAAAACAAAACCAGGAATGATCATTGGTTTTTTAGGATTATTAATTAACATTCCGATTAACTACGTACTCATTTACGGTAAATTCGGTGTTCCCGCTCTGGGTGGTGTTGGCTGTGGTATCGCTACCGCTAGTGTTTACTGGGCCATGTTCCTGTCAATGCGCTGGTATGTGAAACATTCGTCATCACAAAAGGATATCCGCCCTAAACATCGTTTGGTGGCACCAGAATGGCATACCTTGAAACGCATCTCAGCCCTTGGCTTACCTATTGCTATGGCGGTATTTTTTGAAATTACACTGTTTGCGATAGTGGCATTATTGATTACCCCTTTAGGCATTACCACGGTTGCCGGGCACCAGATAGCACTGAATTTCAGTTCATTGATGTTTATGTTCCCAATATCTTTAGCTGTGGCAACCACAATCCGCATTGGCTACAACCTGGGGCAAAAATCTACCGAAAATGCCCGGATATCAGCTTATACTGGTATTGTCGTCGGTTTGATGTTTGCCTGCTTAACCGCAGCCTTTACTATCATTCTACGGAAACAAATTGCCCTGATGTATAACGATAACCCTGAAGTTATCATCATCGCGTCAAATCTGATGCTGTTTGCCGCTTTTTACCAACTGTCTGATGCCATACAGGTTGTGGGCTCCGGTGTCTTACGTGGCTATAAAGATACGCGCTCTATCTTCTATATCACTTTCATCGCCTATTGGATTCTCGGGCTGCCAAGTGGTTACATTCTGGGATTAACCGATTATGCTGTACCCGCTATGGGGCCACAAGGATTTTGGATTGGCTTTATTATTGGCCTGACCGCAGCAGCAGTGATGATATCCTTCCGTATTTTATGGACACAAAAACAATCAGACGAGGTCGTTCTGCGGCGCTCAAGCCACTGATTTGCTTTCCCTAAAACCGGGGACGAACATTTGATTGGTGAAATAAACGACAAATTCGCTGTAGCAGATGCAAATACGAACAGTTGAACAACAATTTGTATTATTCCTCTTGCCAGAAAGCTCACTCGTCGCTAATATTCGTCCCCGTTGTCACCAATGCAATTTAGATTGCGTCCGTAGCTCAGTTGGTTAGAGCACCACCTTGACATGGTGGGGGTCGGTGGTTCGAGTCCACTCGGACGCACCAAATTGCTTGATTGATAGCGCTCTCTTTTTAGTGCGTCCGTAGCTCAGTTGGTTAGAGCACCACCTTGACATGGTGGGGGTCGGTGGTTCGAGTCCACTCGGACGCACCAAATCTCTGAAATCATTCCTCTGTTCTGAAATAGCCAATTGATTGTTCATAAGAAAATTGAGCAATAGATAATCCTTGCGGTTATTTGCGTTACTCCTTCGTCCTAACGTTATAATTAACTCATATAATCATTTTTTGATTCATTTCACAGAAATAAATCTCTATAATACGCCCCAATTTATAGTTGAATGGTTTCAGCACATTAATTTGCTGAATACTGAAAAATTACAGATTGATAGTATACATAAACTCACATAATTACATATGTCTGATTTCACACAAAAAATACTACATATCTTCCCCGCCACCTGTCCTTAATGATGTTGCGCAACATTCAGCACCCTATGGTATCTGCGCAAACCATAAAGTGGGTGGTTCACTATTTTATCCATTAAAACCTGTAGATAAGTTGTCATGAAAAAAACCAAAATTGTTTGTACTATCGGACCAAAAACAGAATCCGAAGAAAAACTGACCGAATTGTTGGATGCAGGCATGAATGTTATGCGCCTCAACTTTTCGCACGGAAACTATGAAGAGCACGGCCAGCGTATTCAAAATATCCGTTCAGTTATGACTAAGACAGGTAAACAGGCAGCTATTCTGCTGGATACTAAAGGCCCTGAAATTCGGACCATGAAGTTGGAAGGTGGCAATGATGTTTCCCTGACGGCTGGTCAGACTTTCACTTTTACCACCGACACAACCGTTATCGGCAATAAAGACCGCGTTGCTGTAACTTACAGTGGTTTCCCAGCGGATCTGGCTCCAGGTAACACCATTCTGGTTGATGACGGCTTGATCGGTATGAGAGTTAAAGAAGTCACTCAGTCAGAAGTTATTTGTCAGGTTTTGAACAACGGTGATTTAGGTGAAAATAAAGGTGTTAACCTGCCAGGTATCTCTATCAGCCTGCCAGCACTGGCAGAAAAAGATAAACAAGATTTGGTCTTTGGTTGCCAACAAGGTGTTGATTTCGTCGCCGCTTCTTTCATCCGTAAACGCTCTGACGTTGTGGAAATCCGCGAACATTTGAAAGCACACGGGGGTGAAAATATTCAAATTATCTCTAAGATTGAAAATCAAGAAGGTCTGAACAACTTTGATGAGATCCTGGAAGCTTCTGACGGGATCATGGTCGCCCGCGGTGACCTCGGTGTTGAAATCCCGGTAGAAGAAGTTATCTTCGCCCAGAAGATGATGATCCAAAAATGTAACATGGCCCGCAAAGTTGTTATCACTGCAACCCAAATGCTCGATTCCATGATCAAAAACCCACGCCCTACCCGTGCTGAAGCCGGTGACGTAGCTAACGCCATTTTGGATGGTACTGATGCAGTTATGCTTTCCGGTGAAAGTGCAAAAGGCAAATATCCGGTAGAAGCCGTGACTATCATGGCAACGATTTGTGAGCGCACAGATCGTGTCATGCCAAGCCGCATTGAAGCTGTCAATTGCCGTAAATTACGCGTGACCGAAGCGGTATGCCGTGGTGCCGTTGAAACAGCTGAAAAATTGGCAGCCCCTCTGATTGTAGTCGCAACCTATGGCGGTAAGTCTGCTAAATCTATCCGTAAGTACTTCCCTGGTGCACCTATTCTGGCATTAACCACCAACGAAGTGACTGCACGCCAATTGCTATTAGTTAAAGGTGTTTCTACTCAAATCGTTAAAGAAATCGCATCTACCGACGATTTCTATCGCATCGGTAAAGAAGCAGCGTTGGTCAATGGGCTGGCGAAGAAAGGCGAAATCGTGGTTATGGTATCGGGTGCACTGGTACCAAGCGGTACCACCAACACATCGTCTGTCCACGTCCTTTAATTTGATATATAGCTTTATTTCTGAAACACCGCAAACATAGCGGTGTTTCAGGGCATTAGGTACCTGATTTTTCCAGCTAATCTAATGCAATACCAAACCACCAAGGCAACATTACTCATCCTCCCAATCATCGTCATCGACCGCCGACATTTTTGTGTCGTCCCCCGGTGTCGTGTCAAAAATCGCTTTCGGCAGCGTAAATCCCCGCAGTTTCAGCAACGCCAGCGGCCCGCTGCCCATTTCCGTGCGTAATATCCAGGTTATCGGTAAACCGTCCGGCATCATCCATGTCAGCCGATAGCGGCTTTCATCCAGCTTTTCCGCTTTCGCCTGCGCCAGCCAGCGAATGAGCCCCCAGGTTCCCGAATAATCACCAAACAGCCGCGCCCCCGCATTGACACTGGTCCAGGTCAGCATCACCCCCGGTTTATAGGTCTCTCCCGGCCAGCGAAAACGCTGCCAGCTTTCCATCTGGTTGAAGTAACGCAGTTTCTGCCCGTCTATCGTCAGGTCGGTTTCCACCACATCCCGCGCCGCCCGGGCCCGCAGCTCAAACCGCAGCCCCTGACTGCCGTCCGCAAACAGCACATCCGATAACTGACTGAGCTGATTCACCGCGTTCAGGAAACGCCGGTTAACCGGCAATCCCTGACTGTTCACCCTGTCCGGCACCCAGCGATTACCCTCTTTATGCAGCACCCCGCCTAACTGACGCGTCAAAAACTGCTCAATGCGCCCGGTATCCGGGCGGATAAACTGCCCCAGCATCGGCAATGAGATATCACTCTCCCCTCCGGCAAACGGGTAACGACCGGCAAAAGCCCTATTCCAGTTAGCCACTATCGCCGTCTGCCACTGCGCATTCAGACTGGCCGCAGACGGTTTCAGTATCCCCTGCCACGCCTGATTTAATGGCTGCACGAACATCGTCTGACCAAAACCCTGCCACTGCGCCCCCAAACTGGCCGCCATCAGATTGCCGTAACCCTGCGTCTCCGTCAGGTCACTGCTTTTGCCCTGAAACACCGTCTGCGCCAGCCTTCCCGCCATTTCCAACGGGTCATCACTGGCGTTCATCTGTTGCAGTTTCAGCCGCACCTGCGTGACCCGGGTCAGGAAGGTTTGCAGGTTGAGGTTGCTGTCCGCCGTTATGACATCCGATGCCTTATTTTTCCCCATCAGCGCCAGTAACGGCCCGAAGGTGCGGTCCATTGGCCCGCTCAGTTCGGGCGTTTGCGGGTTAATCACCGGCACCGCTGTTTTATTCAGCAACGCCTTCGCGGATTTCATCAGTGACGCCGATAACGCCGGGCCTTGCTGGCCGGTCTGCCCCTGATACGCCACGGTGTTCATCAACGCAATCAGCGGGGACTGACGCCCGTCCGTCATCAGGGTTAACTGGTCTGTCACCTCGGCCAGATTACGCGCGTTGTTCCAGCGCAGGCTGTTGAGAAAATCCTGCCAGGCCCCGGCGAAATCGGTAAAATAACGCGCGGTCAGACGGGCTTTCAGCTCCGCCGGTGAGACGGCGGCCGGGACGGCCTGACGGTTATCACTCAATACCCAGTCAATCGCTTCCTGACGTGAGGCCACCGCATTATCCATCGCTTTCTGTATCTGCCCGTCCCATGCCTGACGGGTAAACATCCCCGGCACCACGCGTGTCGTGGTAAACAGCCGTGCCGCTTCGGTGTCGCCGGTCATCTGCCTTAAGGTCAGGTCGGCATAATTCTTCGCCACCGATTGCAGTATCTGCTGGTAGAGCGTGGCTTCCGCATTGTGTCGGCCCATCTGGTCCAGCAATATCCGCCGCACCTGACTGACCAACACCGTGTCCGGCGTAATCCGCCATGCCGGATGGGCAGGCAGATTCTCCGCATAAAAATCCCACAAATCCGGGGCCGCACTCAACCAGACGCCGGGGGCAATACCCGCCCGGGCCGGCTCGTTTTCATTGAGGACGCGGGTTAAAAACGCGGCCTCCGCTTTTTCCGGGTGCGCCATCATCAGATAGGCTTTAAGCTGGTTGTGCGCGGCTTTCGCCTGACGGGCCCGTTGCGGGCTGCCCGGGGGCAGATTCACCAGCGCGCTCAGTTTTTGGTGCAGTATCGCCGCCGCTTTATCCCGTATCAGCCGGTTATTCATCTGGGTGTAATACGGCAGCACCGCCGTCAATAGCGGCTGATTTTGATCCAGCCCGAAACGCTGATACCAGGGGGCCCCGTGTTCGGCCCGGTACTGCAACCGGCCCAGTTCATTACGCAGTGCCTTAAACGCCAGCAACTGGGCGTCAGACGCTTCCGGGCGGGCTTTCAGGTCGGTCACTGCCGCGTTGACCACCGCTATCTGATCGCGGTTGGTGAAAAAGGAGAGTACAGTCCCGGCACCCCACAATAAAGCCAGCACCATCAGGCCACGATAGACGTTGCGCCGCTGGATCCACCCGATCCGTCTGCCGTGCCGGTGCCGACTGTCAGCCAACACCCCCTGCCAGGCAAAATCGGGCAACCAGTTTTGCGGTCCTGCATCCGGGGTCGCTTTCAGCGGCAGACTGAACATCAACCCGCGCAGCAACACCACCTCACTGTACTCCGCCAGCCACGGCGTCAACACCCTGCGCCAGTGGGCAAGGCCTTTTTTCTCCAGGGTGGCGGCCAGCCGATACAAAAAATCATGGGCATTCTCGGCCAGGACTTGCTGCATCCCCTGCCGGCGTATCGGGTCAATCAACTGTTGCAGCTGGGTCTCCACAATCTCGGGGGTACAGCGTTCAGGAAAAAAGCTGCCCACCGCCTGAGTCACCCGCCCCTCCTGTGACCAGAGACTGTGACACACCTGCCACAAATAGACGGGTGCCTGCCAGCGTAACTGTCGGGCCTGTTTCTGCAACAGGCGCAGGGCGTTATCCATCCAGACCGGCTGCGCGCTCTGTTGTTCGGTCAGCGCCCAGACAATGCCGTTGAGCGGACGGAGACGGCGCAGGCGACGCAGGGCCGCCAGTTGCGCGGTATCGGGTTCCGTGTGTTGTAAACTGCCGCCCCACAGCAGGAGCGTGCGATGGCCCTCCAGCCAGTGTTGGCTGGTCAGCCCCGGCGCGATGGCTTCCACCTGTTCAGGTTCGCCCACCAACAACAAGATACGGACTTTATACCCCCAGAACACCCCGTAACGGCGGTGCAGGCGATCGCCTAAGTCATTGAGTATCAGAGCGGACTGGCTGGGGAGAATTTTTGTCCCTTCGGTTTCAGGTCTGAGTTTTTGTTGCGTTTTATTCTGCCGGATATGCCACCAAGCAGCATTTCCGAATAAGCCGATTAATATGGCCGGGAAAATCGTGGCACAGACATACCACGCAGGTTTAAGCAGGCCATTTTCCATCAGCAATGCTTGATTAAAATAAATCAGCAGGAAAAATGTCCCGGCAAGGCTAAGGGTAATAAAAACATATCCCCAATAGCCATAATGATGATCACCATTCACTTTCATTGGTGTAATTCCTTAGTCATTAAATAGAGGATGGCATTCCCCTCAGGTAACTGATTGATAACGATATGGTCGCTATTTGTCAGGCCAACTGCCTCAGTCAGCATGGCTGATGCCAAAAACACGGACAGCGGCCCTGGCGACCCAAACGTGTGATCGATTAAATGGATTGGATTTTCTGGGGAGAAATTGAGTGAATGCGCATAGCTGAGAATCGCCAGCTCAGTCAGCACATTATTAGGGACACCCGTTACCCAAAGGTGTCGCATATGCGTTTTATCAATACGGTTATACTCAAACAATATAGGCAGATCTTTTGTTATTTCCCCCGGTAACGAAGGTAAAGGCCGCCCCATACCGGCAAAGACATTGAGTTTTTTTTGGGTGGCAAATTCCGTCGATGAAAGTAACTGGGCAGACACAAATTCGCTGTATGCCTTTTTATCACTGCCAGGCGGCCAGCGTTGGCATGCAAGAACCATTATCAGCCCTTCGAAAGCCGCCTCTTTGTATAACTTATCGATCTCATCCCTGTTTTCTGCCTGAATGGGCAGCAGATCCCACTGTTGGTATACCAAAGATTGATAGGAAAGCCAGTCGTCGGAAGAAGCAGGGGCAACATAAATCCGGTGTAAAAAACCGCGATAATTCGGGCATTGTTTCTCAAGCTCACGATCAATTTCACCTAATAATTGCCGGTTATCTTTCGACGATAAAAACAGCGCTCGTCCTCTATGAGGAAAGGCAGGAATATCTTTCGAATCACCTAACAGCGATGCCATACCTTGCTGTTCAGGCGTCAGAATTATGTTGCCGACCACAGCCAGTTGTTTTCTGCTCCATTGCTGCCACTGGAAACGGGTTTCGGCACTGGCCTCTTCCCAAGCGTACGCTGCCGCACAATATTGCTCATAGCGGTTCAGCGCGGCGCCGAATAACATCAGCCATACAAGGAAGGACGGTAAGCTGCTATAAATCGCAGCGTGAATAAAATCGGTCGTGTCTTTTAGAAAAGCATAAACGAGTGTGCCAACAACCAATATTAACAGTAGAATGATAAACCATAATCGATAGCGCAAAGGCGCTACTGCTTTGAGTTCAGGTATTTCAGGAATAGGCCAGCTCATAATAATGACCTCATAGTGTTATGAAGAATGGAACTTGAAACAGAGTAATAGCCATTGTGCATCACAATGGAATGAATACCCGGGTTAATTTCATTACCTAAACAAATAATATTAAATATCATGATATCCTCTCTATTATCATCATAATAACCCCGAAATAAACAGTTGATATCTGGAGATAATGTTTTATCTCCAGATATCCCGCCATTAACTTTCATCCTTGCATCCATGCAATTAAAATAAAAATAAGAAAACCACTCACCAATACTGCAATAGGAGTTAACAACAATGCAAATGTATATTTTTTCCTGCTTGACGAATTTAATCACCAAATAAATGAAAAATACATCAAAAATCACAGTAATAGGCCAAGCATAATATAGGATAAAAATAAAACAAAATAATATTTTACCCCAAAACCCAAATTCAAACATACTATTTCGCTCATCAGTTAATTATTTTTAGAAGAATCCTGCTTCTCACCAAGACAAGAGAGTAGCCAAGATAGCCAACAAAGTAAGTAATATATTGTTGTTCAATCTTCACTGTCTGAACTATATTCACGACCGAACCTAAAGTACGTATTTATTTCCATCCGTTTACCCATATAAATTTGACCATATCATTATAAAAATAATAGAACTGCTCATTAACAACGCAACAAAAATTAAGAGTAGGGCACGCGTGTATTTCTTTTGCTTAATGCATTTAATTATCCGACAAATAACCAACACATCAAGAACCATAATTATCGGCCAAATATAATATAACAAGAAAACAGAAGCGAATAATGCCGCATCCCAATAGTCAAGTCGAATCATATTGTTCCCCTCATTAGTGAATTATTTTTAGAATCCCCGGCCTCTCACAAAGATAAGAAGAGAAGCCACAACAGCTAATAAAACCAATAATCTCTTTTTTTATTCAATTTTCACCGTCTGAATAATCTGATAACTGAATATAAAAACGCTTTAATTTTATTATATTACCCTGATTTTTTTACCCTTATATCCCTACCTGATTATCACTTAAATTCAGCTCCCATAGGCGTATACTTAAAATAAGTCTGTGTGGAGGTAAATGAAAATGGCTAAAAATCAGATTCAATTCCAAAAAGGCATTTCTATTCATGAGTTTATTTCATTATATGGTCATGAAGAACAATGCCAGAAACAGGTGTTCGATATGCGCTGGCCTACGGGGTATCACTGCCCTCATTGTGGGCATGATAAGTATTGCCAGTTAAAATCTCGTCTCCTTTATCAGTGCAATCAATGCCATCATCAGACATCTTTGACGGCCGGCACATTGTTTTCTGCGTCAAAATTACCTTTAACTGTGTGGTTTTTGGCGATTTATCTCATGACTCAGGAGAAAAATGGGATTTCTGCACTTGAATTGTCACGTCAACTGGGCATTTCCTACAACGCGGCATGGCGTATGAAACACAAGCTAATGAAAGCAATGAAAGAACGGGATGACGAAAAGCCTCTCGGCGGGTTTATTCAGCTTGACGACGCATACTGGGGAGGGGCTCAGCATGGCCCCCGAGGGCGAGGGGCAAAAGGGAAATGCCCTTTCGTTGCGGCAGTTTCAATGAATGAAAAGGGCCACCCTATGTTCATGCGTTTCAGCGTTGTGAAAGGGTTTAAGACCGAGGAACTGACCCGTTGGGCTAAAGTGCATCTCAAACCAGAATCTCTTGTTATTTCAGATGGATTAGCTTGCTTTCGGGGGATTGAGCAAGCCGGGACTTTCCATTTGCCCCTCGTTACCGGCGGTGGAGCGCAGAGTGTTAAGCTTCCTTATTTTCAGTGGGTTAACACAATGATAAGTAATGTAAAAAATTCGATACGCGGAACATATCATTCGATTAGCAAAAAGTATTTACCTCGTTATCTTGCCGAATTCTGTTTCAAGTTCAATTGGCGCTTTAACCTTAAAAAAACATTCGAACAGCTTATTTATTCATGTATCCGGGCAGCACCTATACCTGAGTATTTACTCAAGCTAGCTGAGATTCGATGGTAATCAGGTATCCCTATAAGGGGTTTAATTTAACGCGTATTTTTATCGCTCACCGAAAGCGCCCGGTCTTTTACGAAAGCTCTTCGTTACCGCATCCCAAAATGCTACCAGTTCATTTTCACTATACGGTGTTGGCGATTCCCGGTCATTCTTCAACTCAATATTAACAAAAGGATTTTTATAATCGCCTAATGTTTCATTGGCAATTAAATTAAACATGTACCGGGTGATCTTCGTTTCAGGTTCCAACTGCATCCCTTCTGAACCTGACGCTAAAATTTCTTCCGTATGAGTACCGTTAATTTTACGCTTCCCTTTTCTTATTGTTTTGACACGCATGGCTAATAACATCCCTTCCATTCCACTAATACGGTCGAGCATATTATTTTTCTCTTTGATATCATTCAGTATTTCAATACTGAAATTAAAATGATCACTCTCATTTCCCTGATAAACAAAAGTTATATTTTCCATCTCATAACGACTACCGGTAATAAATCCATCAGGGATACAGGTTCCTGCCACTGTGGGGATTTCTGTATCCTTTCTGCCGCTGATTCTAGATAATAACTCTTTCATTTTCACCAGAGTTCTAACTGTGGTATTCAATTCACTTTCGCTAACTTGTGCTTTGATAAAGTCTTCCCTATCATCAGCATATTTAGTATCAGACAGATCCAACATTTCCATTACAATTTTAAATGCGACACCATTATTATACAAATGCGCTTCCAGTACTCTCCCAAAACCAGGTTCATCAATATTTTCATTTCTATCGAAAATCACACCTTTTAGATTTCCTTCAAGGCGATAGATTTTTTTCAAAAAGGGCATATCTTTCGGATCGACAGTTTTAGCCGTCTTTAATTCCTGCTCCCTTAATTGTATCCGCTGTTCAAAGGCAGGCAGATATAAACGCTTGGTTTCTATTTTCGCTTTACCAATAAATATCGCATTATGGAAGATATTGCCAAATGCCTCGGGGATATCAATCAGATAACGGCCCACACAACGGGTTTGCATATTCGCTAACATTTCAGTCGTCACTTGCTTTTCCTTCTCAGTTAAAATAGGGAAATGATAAGGGGTAGGGAAATACCACCACAGAATATAGGTAACCAATAAAATAAATAAGGCATTCTTCTTATTCAATTTTTACCCCTTTAACCATCTTGACAACTGAAAATTATGCATTTGCATTCTTTATATTTTTCACACTATTTTTACCCCTATATACCCAAGAAACTTCAAGATGCAGTTTTTAGCACCTGAAAATGGTCATTAATTCTAGACATCAGCGAGTCCGCTATATCCGGTAGCGTTGTGGTGAAAAATTTGAAGACTTTGTCTCGAAATTCATGTTTATCAGCGAAATAACGGTTATTTCGAACATGTTCATTCATGACCTTCCATAATCGCTCTATCGGGTTTAAATTTGGGCTATAGGGAGGAAGATAATGTAACTCAATATTGCTAACATAAGCCCACTCCTTCACAAGATGAGCTTTGTTGTAACCCGCCCCATCCACAATAAGATGAATTTTTTGATGATAGTCAGGATAAGACTTCCTTATTTCGTTGAAAAAACAGCAAATGTTGTAGTCATTGATGGTTTGATATTCCTGGAACACCGTACGACCAATGGCATTCAGGTTGAGCGCGCCCAATATATTCAGGCGAGTTCGGCTTCCTGTTGTCTTGACGGTTTTTTTCTCGCCTTTTCGCATCCAGCCATAACCGAGTTTGGTGCCTTGAGTCGGGTGAACAGCGTCAAGAAAAAGGATGGGTTCATCTTTCGCTGTGATTTTAAGATTTTCATAATATTCAATAAATTGTATCTGTTTTTCTGCCTCGAATTTATGAGGGACACCACAAGGTTTTTTATAAGAAAAACCCTGACGGTGTAGCCATTTATTCATGCCGGGAATGCTAAAGGTAATATTCCAGAGCTGAGCAACATAGGCCACGATTTCATGGGTGTGATGGAAAAGATGTTGAGATAAGTGGTTGATTAAAAAATCAGTTTGCTCTCGAGAAAGCAAACTATCAGACCCCCCATTATCAGATTTAAGTTTACCTTGATTAAGATAATCACTGATATGGCGGTCAACAGTGGTCTGATGGAGTCGCAATGCCTGGGCTATCATCACAGAACTCCACCCTTCAGAAGCCAGAAGGATCGCTTTTATTCTGTCTCGTACTTGGCCATCACGAGTGGTGTCGTGAAGACGTTCAAGTTTGATTTTTTGTTCTGATGTAATAAATATTTTCATAGCGAGGATAATGATCTCCATTTCGGATAAAATCAAGCATCTTCAATGATTACGGGTATATACTTATAAGGGGTTTAATTTAACGCGTATTTTTATCGCTCACCGAAAGCACCCGGTCTTTTACGAAAGGTCTTCGTTACTGCATCCCAAAATGCTACCAGTTCATTTTCACTATACGGTGTTGGCGATTCCCGGTCATTCTTCAACTCAATATTAACAAAAGGATTTTTATAATCGCCTAATGTTTCATTGGCAATTAAATTAAACATATATTGAGGGATTTTTATTTCAGGCTCCGATAACATCCCTTCCGAACCTGACGCTAAAATTTCCTCCGTATGAGTACCGTTAATTTTACGCTTCCCTTTTCTTATTGTTTTGACACGCATGGCTAATAACATCCCTTCCATTCCACTAATACGATCCAGCATATTGTCTTTCTCTTTAATATAATTCAATATCTCAACGCTGAAATTAAAGTGGGCACTATCATTTCCCTGATAGACAAAGGTTATTCTTTCTTTCTCATTACGACTGCCAGCAATAAATCCATCAGGGATACAGGTTCCTGCCACTGTGGGGATTTCTGTATCCTTTCTGCCGCTGATTCTAGATAATAACTCTTTCATTTTCACCAGAGTTCTAACTGTGGTATTCAATTCACTTTCGCTAACTTGTGCTTTGATAAAGTCTTCCCTATCATCAGCATATTTAGTATCAGACAGATCCAACATTTCCATTACAATTTTAAATGCGACACCATTATTATACAAATGTGCTTCCAGTACTCTCCCAAAACCAGGTTCATCAATATTTTCATTTCTATCGAAAATCACACCTTTTAGATTTCCTTCAAGGCGATAGATTTTTTTCAAAAAGGGCATATCTTTCGGATCGACAGTTTTAGCCGTCTTTAATTCCTGCTCCCTTAATTGTATCCGCTGTTCAAAGGCAGGCAGATATAAACGCTTGGTTTCTATTTTCGCTTTACCAATAAATATCGCATTATGGAAGATATTGCCAAATGCCTCGGGGATATCAATCAGATAACGGCCCACACAACGGGTTTGCATATTCGCTAACATTTCAGTCGTCACTTGCTTTTCCTTCTCAGTTAAAATAGGGAAATGATAAGGGGTAGGGAAATACCACCACAGAATATAGGTAACCAATAAAATAAATAAGGCATTTCTCTTATTCAATTTTCACCCCCTGCACCATCTTTACAATTGCACGCAGAGTAAATAACCGGGCTTTGCTATCTTTAGTCTCGTTATCCTCTTTATACGCCCCTTCATGATCCACCTCTGTCGCCAGCAGGCTACGTAAACTTCTGGCTTTAATACGGCCAGCCTGTACTGGCACTGTTCCATCCCCTTTCTCATTTGGTGATGCCAGTACAAAATATTTTTCTTTATAATCCCATGAGGAAGGCCCAACAAGAAAACGAACCGTACGTGTTGCTCCAGTTTCCTGATTAGCCGGATCATATAGCGGCTGATTAAATGTCATGCCGGAATAATCCTCCTGCTTTTCTAAAAGATTATCATAGCTATAACTAGAATAATGACGATGCCCCTTTAGCCAGGAAATAACCCCATACGATAGATGTTTCTCACTGGCACCATAAAAGGCATAGGTATTAGGGTGATAATTGCCAGTTAATTCTTCAATAAATGGCTTAACTTTTTTCTTTATAATGGTCGTATAATTATTCCAACTTTCATTATCTTTCCATTTATCTTCTTTATCCGGGTTTAAAAACCGGGTTTCACATAATCCCCACCAGCGATCCTTTTCCAGATAGATCTCCTTATAAGGGTCTGACTCCGGTAGCTTATGCGTGATTTTATCATCGGCGATATGTAACCAGCCTTTACCATACGCCTTTCCCGGCAACAGTTGTAAAGGACCGGGCGACTGAGCCATGACAGCGGTCATCTCCGCGCCATTACTGCCGACAACCAGCCCAGTCACACCATCTTCACCGGTTTTCATTCTTTTATAGGCCGTCGGGGCACCAGTATCCGGCATCACGCCGTGCACAATCCCTAAAATTTTATCCCGACCATTCAGTTTTTCTGAATAATAGCGGGCAACCAGCCCGCCCATAGAATGAGTGACTAAAATCACCTGCTTGGTTGCACAGCGTTTACCATAGTAGGCTAAAACCTCATCAACATATTTCGCCAACCTTTTGGCAGAATCCACATTGGATTGCAGCCAGTTATAGCCCATCACATGCACCGGGTACATAAAGCGATAACTGTGTTTAACCTCTTCTTGGGTCAGCGGCTCTTCACCTAACTCAGCACTCAGATCCATACCGACCATTTGCTGCCGGAGCGTCTTCCTCCCCTGACCTTCCATACAATATTCAAACACCTGACGCTCATCATCCAACACATCCTGAAGCCAGGGCAAAAAATCCCCATAACTCATATGTCCCACTTCTCCCCAACCCCGCTGCCGACAACTGGGAAATTTATTCTTTTCGGTGTGGTCAGGCGTGATATCCCCGGAGCCATCAACTATAGTGTTAGTAGGATCTAATGTATCTTTTCTGTAAGAAGCGCTTTTAAGCCCCCAAAGTAAAACCTCTGGGCTATATATCGCGTTTAACCACCAGACTGACTTACCCTCTGTCGATTTTAAGTTACTCCCCATTACCCCCGGCAGGAAAATCACCGGGATCACTTTAGTTGCATATTTCAGACAGGTAGCCACCAGGTTTTCTTCAATTCTGGCATTGGGCACGTTGTAATACGGAAAACCGTATTCATCATATTCAGGATGAATATAAATTTCATTTTCAGTAGGCTCACTCATCATTTACTCCTCATCTTTTATTTTTAATTTGCCTATTTCCACACCCGCCTGCTTTTGCAGAGGGCTTTTTCCATCCTGCGCGGTGGACAATAAACGGTTTCCCGCATCATCTGCCTGTAACAACATTTTCTGACTGGCTAATGGCGTAGTGTCACAGGCACTCACGGCCTTCGGCGTCACGGCATAATTAGCCGTCTGCCATTGCTGTACAGCCTGATTGACACTTTGCCCACCAAATTTTTGCCACACCGCCGCCCGCTGGATGATGTTATCGGGCGCCCCACTTTCCACCTGCCCGTTGCCAATACGGATATATCCCCCGCCACAGGCCAGCAAGATCTCCTCTTTAGCACTGATGATCACTTTGCCTTCATGACTGCTTACCGTGATGTCTTTCAGCGCTTCCAGCCCCATCGCATCACCCTGCGCCTGAATATCTACCCGACCTTGACTGGCAAACAGTTTTATCCCCAGTTTCTGCGCAAACAGGCTGACCGCTTCACCCGCCGCTACCGTGAATTTTTTCAGCACGCTAAAATCGGTATTTTTCCCACTGGTGGCCATCACATTGTCTCCCGCAGAAAATTGGAGACTTTTCTCCGTCGTCTGAGCAATACCTTCGGGCGCGGACAGTAACAGCGCCGATTTTCTCAGTTCGGTTAACGTGTCACTCAATAACGTTTTCTGTTGCTGCAAATCCGCTAGTTCAGCTTTGGCGGTTTCAGCCGCACCCCGTAATGCTTCGGTTAACGCCTGCGCCTGTTGTAACTGACTGATGGCCGCCTGCATTGCCAACACGTCTCCCCCCGCGTTGGCCTGTTTATCCGCACTGATAAACAGCCCTTTCCCGGCGCGGATCGCGCCCCAGTCATCAGTACGCAGCTCAAACCCTTCACCCCGTTTATCCGGGTGCGGTTTCTGGCTGTCAACCAGATGCCCCAGGTTGAGCTGGCTCTTACCGCCGTATTCGGTACTCAGTTTGATGTGCTCCCGACCGCGTTCGTCATCCATGCGCAATTTGTTATTCGCCGGGGTACGCAAGACATTGCGTTTGTAGTTGAATAAGGTGACGTGATCCGGGTGTTTTGAGTCGTGCAGCGCATGAGCGATGTAGGGCCGATCCGGGTCGCCCCCTTCAAATGCGATCGCCACTTCCGTACCTATCAGCAACGGCCAGTGAAAACCGTAGGTGTCACCTGCGTAAGGGCGGGCCAGACGCACCCACAGGCTTTCTCCCCCCTGCGGCCAGTCCGCCCGGTCAAAGTCAAACGACACCCGATACAACCCGTCTTTATCAATATCCCCGTACCGGTCGTTCACTACCGAGCTGCTCACCCGGGCGGGCAGGGTGCCCGCTATGCGTGGTTTCGGGATTAACACAGGTCGGAAACACACGGTTTCAGAGTAGGGAATGGCAGTAAACGCCATTTCAAAACTGCGATCCCGGCGCGCACTGCTGTGAATAGCGGTTATCACCGCCCCTTTACGGAACGCGTCCGGCGCCTCTCCCCTGACTTTCAACTCCTGACCCGGCAACAGCGTGGCGGATGTCGTCAACCCTCGCAGCTGAGTCTGTCGATTCAGGTAACGTTCATGTTGCAGCCGGGAGTAGAACACCCCGCTTTCGACTGCCGGATCCAGGTCGTAACGGTTGCCTAACACCCGGTAGTTGTTATCCCGGTAATGGTACGCTTCGCCATACAGGGTTTCATCGCCCCGCGTCACATCCACTTCGGCATCCATACCGTATTGCGGCAGCGCGTCACGGTAGTCATAATCGCGGGTCACCACTTTGCCTGCCACCACCTGATGCGCGGTTTCCATGCCCCATACCGCGTCTTCTTCCCCACCGTGCATGCCTGATGGATGGCGGGCCGGCATATAGACATTAAACTGGTAGTAACGCTGATCGTCGTAAAACTCCACCACATCGATTTTCAGCCGGTCGTCCGCCGTCAGTTTGTACCAGATCCCCACTTCCGCCAGCAGGCGTTGCACAAAATGCAAGTCATCTTCGCCGTATTGCATCACCTGATCCCGCTTCGGGCAGGGGTACGCCAGGGTGAATAAGAAATCCTGCCCGCGAAAGCCGTGACGTTCACGCAGGATTTTTTCCACGATTTCCGGTACCGACATTTTCTGATAAAGGGCACATTGGCGACTTCTCGACAGCAACGCCAGCCGGGGCTCCAGAGTCACTTCATAACGGCTTTCATCCCGCGAGGTGGATAACAGTTTAAATTCGCTGATCACGCCGTAGATCGTGCGCAGCGGTGCCGGCGGTATCACCGGCATGCCCCGCATCCCCGGATTGAACGCGGGTGACGTCAGGGTAAACGCCGCGTCCCGCATCAGCATCTGCGCCGGTTTGATATCTTTCACCGGGCTGGTGAATTCAATCGCGTAACGAAAAGGCCGGCTTAAGCCTTCCAGCCCGCTAAACGCCACCACATCCAGCGACGCGGTATTTTTCCAGACTTTCAGTTTGTAACGGCTGTGATCAAAGATGATCGCCGGGGTGGTGTTGTTCATGACGGGCTCTCGGTTTTCTCGGTTTCAGTGAATGTCAGGGTGATCTCACCGGTTTCATCGGCGCCCAATATCACCCCGGCCGGTTTAGGGTGATGGGCCAGACGTTCCAGCAGCGCCTGTGATAACACCGGCAAAATTTGCTGGTTGAGCAGGCTGTCGATATTGCGGGCGCCGCTGACCAGCGTGTCACCGAGGGCGCTTTCCACCTGACAGGTCAGGCCATAATGGGTATTGAGTCGCCGGGTCACCTGCCCCAGTTTGATGTCGACAATACGTTTGAGCGCCTCAGGCGGTAACGGGCGGTAAATCACCGTCTGAAAGCGCGCCAGCAGGGCGGGCTGGAAGTGATCCCGCAGCACAGGATGCAACAGTTCATGCAACGCGGCATTCGATGCGTCAGGCTGTTGCGCCAATAGCGCCATCAGGTGATCACTGCCCAGATTCGACGTCATTACCATCACGGTATGGCGAAAATCGATCTCCCGCCCTTCACCATCACGCATAAAACCGCGATCAAATACCTGATAGAACAGATTCAGCACGTCACGATGGGCTTTTTCCACTTCATCCAGCAGCACCACGCTGTAAGGTCGTTGACGGACCGCTTCTGTCAGTATCCCGCCCTGACCGTATCCCACATAACCCGGTGGGGAACCTTTCAACTGGGAAACCGTGTGCGGCTCCTGATATTCCGACAGGTTGATCGTGATCAGTGAACGCGCCCCGCCAAACAGGCTATCCGCTAATGCCAGCGCCGTTTCAGTTTTCCCTACCCCACTCGGCCCAACCAGCAGGAAAACCCCCAGTGGACCGTGCTCCGGCGTCAGACCCGTTTTAGCGGCCCGTAAACGTTGAGCAATGTCCCACAGCGCCGCCGCCTGACCTATCACCCGTTCGCCCAAATGCTGTTCCAAACGGAGCAGGCCGGTTTGTTCGTCTTTTAATACGCTGCTTAACGGGATGCCCGTCCAGTCGGCCACCACGCTGACCGCCGCGGTCACCCGTTCATCCGCCGTGACATCCGCCAGCGCATCATTGCACTGAAAGCGGTCGATATCACTCAGTCGTTCGACCGGCTGTAAATGGATTTTTTCACACAAGGATTGATAAACACTGCCTTCGGCGTAGGGTGTGCCTGCCGCAGCAGAAGCGGTTTGTTCTTGTACCGTCATCACTTCTCTCCTGACTACAATACGGTCATCATCAAATGGCTGTCGGCACCAGCGCCGCCAGTTCAGCCCGCAATTGATCGTTCAACGTGTCATCCTGGAGAATGTGCTCCAGCTCCCGGCGAAAGGTGGCGTTGTCAAGCAGGTTGGATCTCAGATCGCGCAATAAATTACGCATAGAAAGTAACGCCCGCAGTGAGGGAATTTGGCGGGCCACGTGTTCAGGATCGAAATCCTTTATTTGCTGGAACGTGAGGGCGATATTTTCTTCGCCGCCATGTTCAGCCAGGGTATTTTGCACCGTCAGGTTAAGCGCAGGGCTGAATTCCGCCATCACGCTGTCAAAATTGTTTTTGTTAATAGAGATTTTTTCTCTTTCCGAGAGGGGACGATTATCCCGGCCATAACTGTAATCGCCCATCACCAATAATTTCAGCGGCAGTTCAACCTTTTTCCGCGCACCACCGGTATGCAAATCCAATTTAATATTCACCCGGGCTTTGGGGATTTCATTTTGAAAACTCTGGGCCATCACCGGCTCCTCAGCAATAAAAAAAGAACGCCAGGCATGAGGATCATGCCCAATAAATTTCAGGAACAAAAAACGGATTCAGATATTTCAGAGCAGGCCATTAACCGGGCAGTAAATAAGAGAACACCGACAAGATCCGCCGCCATAAATAAACGTTTTTACCGGGCAGATCATTTCCTAACCAGGCCGATTTTGTAAACTGATTTATCTAAAAGCAAGATATTTTTTATCGAATAGCACTTTTTGTTCAAGGCTATTGAGCGATAAAACCTGACATACGAGGGTAAAAACAGATAATATATAAATCAAACCTAAACGATTTCCAGATTTTTTCACAATAAAGTGGTGTTTATTTTTATAAAATGATAGCGACTTGTTTATTTTGTTATCATTAAGACCATTCAGCACAATCAAACTCAGTGATATTTTTTAACTTTATATTATTTTTCAATTCACTAAATCATCAATAAACCGTGCCTGATTGGAGGGGTAAAAAAGAGAATGGTTATCAGTCAGATTATGCGAATGAGAATACATTCAATTAAGCCGCGTCATATTCATGATATTGCCGGGTAACCCGCGGGTTAATTATAGACTTTGCAGGATAATAAGTATGAAAATGAAAAAACCTTAGCCGGTGAAATAAAACAACGATATTCTTTGGCTCTTTTTGGTGACAGGAACGTTATTGAAGAAGTTGTACCATGAGGTGCTTATAAGAGTATTTACACCAAACCATAAAAAACAAGGCAACCCTCTTTGGAGAACAGTGGGTTTCCCTTCAAGCAAGGTGCCACATTTAAATACAGCCTTAAATGAAGTGCTATCTATAACTGTAGTTGAAAAAATACAAGATCGATCAATGTTTGCTAAGAGCGATATTCTACGAATCACCGGCATCCAAATGCGTAATTATTCAAGACGATGTTCAGATAAAGGTAAGTTCCCAGCAGATAAAAGCCAGCGTATTGCCCGATTCGTACGTGCCATGGATTATGCTGTAGATTTCACGCAGAAATGAAAACCGGAACACAAGGCTCCGGTTCAAATAGCTAAACAGCGATTATTTCAAGCTGCCAACCATATCTTCAGGACGAACCCACTCATCAAACTCAGCTTCTGTCAGATAACCCAGTTTCATTGCAGATTGTTTCAAAGTCAGCCCTTCTTTATGCGCTTTCTTGGCAATTTCTGCGGCTTTGTCATAACCGATATGAGTATTCAGCGCGGTCACCAGCATCAGCGATTCATTCAGCAATTGCGTAATACGATCGTGGTTAGGCTCAATACCTACAGCACAATGCTCATTGAAGCTGCGCATACCATCAGCCAGTAGGCGAACAGATTGCAGGAAGTTATCAATAACCATCGGACGGAACACGTTCAGTTCAAAGTTGCCAGACGCACCACCAATATTGATAGCAACATCGTTACCCATCACTTGGGCACAAAGCATAGTCACCGCTTCACACTGAGTCGGGTTAACTTTGCCCGGCATGATTGAGCTGCCTGGTTCGTTTTCAGGAATTGAAATTTCACCGATGCCACAGCGAGGGCCGGAAGCCAGCCAGCGAACATCGTTGGCAATTTTCATCATGGATGCAGCCAGACCTTTCAACGCACCGTGAGCATGAACCAGAGCATCACAGGTAGCCAGCGCTTCAAATTTATTTGGCGCGGTGACAAACGGATGGCGGGTCAATTCAGCCAGCTTTTTAGCAACACGCACAGCATATTCAGGATGGGTATTCAGACCGGTACCGACAGCCGTTCCACCCAATGCCAGTTCACAAACATGTGGAATACTGTCTTCGATGTGCTTTAGGTTATGCGTCAGCATGGCCACCCAACCAGAAATTTCCTGACCAAGGGTCAATGGCGTCGCGTCTTGCAAGTGAGTACGACCAATTTTGACAATATCCTTATAAGCTTCGGCTTTATCAGCCAATGTTTTTTGTAATACTTTCAGCTCAGGGATAAGGTGCTCACGCAGCGCGATAACAGCGGCAACATGCATTGCTGTTGGGAAAACGTCGTTCGAACTCTGGCTCTTATTCACATCATCATTAGGGTGGATAAGGCGTTCACTGCCCCGCTCGCCGCCAAGGATCTCGCTACCACGGTTCGCCAACACTTCGTTCATGTTCATGTTACTTTGTGTTCCGGAACCGGTCTGCCAGATAGCAAGAGGAAATTCTGTCGGATGTTTACCTTCCAGCACTTCTTTCGCGGCAGCGATAATTGCGTCACCACGTTCTTTCGGCAGAAGGCACAAATCCATATTCACACTGGCCGCAGCCTGTTTGGTCAACGCAAGAGCATGGATCAATGCAACCGGCATTTTCTCCTGCGAAATGCGGAAATGCTCCAGTGAACGTTGAGTTTGCGCTCCCCATAATTGGTCAGCAGGTACTTCGATAGGCCCCATTGAGTCTTTTTCAATGCGAGTGGCTGCCATTATTACTATCTCCTTAACACACAGAATAATCGAATATGCATAACCAGCCTTTGCAGATAAACTGATTGGCATTCCACTATCATGCCACATATTAGTTCCTGATTATGCCGACCAAGTCGTGTTTATTGTATTGTGGCATGAAGGAAATAGATTGATTTTTTAAAAAGAGAGCCACGACCATGTTGAAGATGATAAATCAAATCCAACACTATTTATGGGGGAGTAAAACCGCCCTGACTCATATTTATGGTGTTGAAAATCCAGATGATCTGCCAATGGCTGAATTATGGATAGGTGCCCATCCTAAAAGCAGTTCGATTGTGGCAGATCCTGAAACTGGAAAACCCGTTACTTTAAATGAATTAATCGCCAGTGATCCGGAAAAATATCTGGGGAAAAAGATTTCGGACAGATTTCACCGTTTACCGTTCTTATTTAAAGTGTTGTGTGCAGCTCAACCGCTCTCTATTCAGGTTCATCCTGATAAAACATCCGCCGAAGAAGGTTTTACCAAAGAGAATAGTGCCGGTATTCCATTGGACTCACCTGAAAGAAATTACAAAGATGATAACCATAAGCCTGAATTGGTTTATGCCCTGACACCTTTTCGAGCAATGAATGGGTTCCGTCCATTAAACGAAATCGCACAATTATTGGCAGTTGTTACCGCTGCGCATCCCAAGATTCAGTTTTTCATTCAGAAACCAGACGAACAGAATCTTGCTTTTTTATTTTCCCAATTACTCCATATGAGAGGCAAACAAAAGCAGCTGGCGCTGGGTGTATTAAAATCAGCATTAAACAGCCGTATTGGCGAACCGTGGGATACCATTAAAAAAATGACGGAGTTTTATCCTGATGACAATGGCCTGTTTACCCCACTTTTACTCAATGTTATTGAACTTGAACCCGGTCAGGCGATGTTTTTATGCGCCCGCACGCCTCACGCTTATCTGGAGGGTGTCGCTCTTGAGGTTATGGCAAATTCAGATAATGTCCTACGGGCGGGTTTGACCAATAAACATATGGATATTCCTGAGTTAATGGCAAACCTTGATTTTGTATCAAAGCCAATAAACACATTATTAACCCTGCCAAAACAGCAAAAAACAGTGCAAAACTTCCCTGTTCCTGTTAATGATTTCGCATTTTCTATTTATTCTTTATCAGAACAGCCAATTATTCTTGAAAATGATTCAGCATCGATTGTTTTTTGTATTGAAGGTCAAACAGTTATACAATCTGGGGAACACCAATTAAACCTTTTCCCAGGTGAGTCAGTATTTATTTCTGCGGCAGAAAAAGCGGTGATTCTTCACGGCGATGGTTTTACCGCCCGGGTTTTTAATCAATAATGCGGATCTGGGTTTAAAGCTTAATTCATAGGCTGTTAAACGCGACGTAAATTCCAAGCGGTGTTAACAGCCATTTTTATACAAGAGAGTACATATTACCTGCGAAATATGTACTGAAAGGATGGATTTACATTATGAAAAAATCGTTAGTGGCAGTAGGCGTTATTGTTGCCTTGGGTGCAGCCTGGACTGGAGCTTCATGGTATACAGGTAAACAAATCGAACAACGTATCGGCCAATCAGTTTCTCACGCCAATGCTGAATTAAAAAAAGCATTCCCTGAAGCGGGTCTGGAACTACAGAGTAAAGATTTCCATCGCGGGATATTCAGTTCTAATGTGCGACTTGTCTTAACGGTTAAAGATGGCGTTAAAAATGCAGAAATCAAGCCAGGTGAAGAGATTTCAATTAAGTCTGTGATTGATCACGGCCCTTTCCCACTGGCACAAGTGAAGAAATTGACACTTATTCCTAGCATGGCTTCCGTTCATTCCGAACTGGAAAATAACGAAGCACTAAAACCACTATTCGAAGTGACTAAGGGTAAATCCCTGTTTACTGCTGATTCCCGTGTTAGTTATAGCGGTTCTGTTATTTCCGATGTGGATATTATCCCCGTCGATTTTGAACAAAATGGGGCTAAATTCAATTTTTCCGGGGCCAAATTGACTTCAGATCTCAGCCGTGATCTAAAAGAGGTATCACTGGCAATAAAGAGTGACCAACTGACCATCAATAAAAACAACGAAAATTTCGTTGTTAAAGGAATTGATTTAAACCTGTCCAACAAAAAAGGCAAATTTGATATCTATATTGGTGATCAAAACATCAACATTCAGGAAATCAGCCTGAAAGGGATCGGCAATGACGATATGGTTCTTTCCGGTGTTAAGATAAATTCAAACATCGGTGAAGACGAAACTAATCTGAAAGGGAAAGTCACTTATAGCTTAGATAGCCTCAAACTGAAAAATACCGATTTCGGTTCAGGGAAATTTGCTATTACCGCGGATCGTCTGGATGGTGAATCTGTCCGTAAGTTTACCCAAGCATACAATGATGCTACAGCTAAATCCCTCGCGTCCGATGCTCTCTCTTCCGATGCTATAAACGCGGCCATTATTGACGCCGTTTTTTCTCACTTTCCTATCCTGCTGAAAAACAATCCACAATTTGGTATCGAACCACTGACCTGGAAAAATGCCAAAGGTGAAAGCAGCATCAGTTACAAAGTAAGCCTGAAAAACTTACCAAAAGATAAAAGCAACTTATCTGCAATGAAAACCGAAGACGCTATCCGCACGTTAATTCAGAATATGTCTTTGAATGTCACCTTACCAAAACCTATGATGACTGAGTTCGCCACTCAGGCAATGATGATGAATGGTATGGATAAAGCGAAAGCTGAGGATAAGGCAGCAAAACAGATAGAACAGTTTGAACAATTCGGTCAACTGTTTAAAATCACCACTGTTGATAAAAATGCCATCAGCATTAAGTTTAACTATGCAGACGGTAATGTCGAAATGAACGGTAAGAAAATGCCCTTACATCAATTCATGTCTGAATACAATTTAGCCGACCCTTCTGATGATGAGGCAACGCCAGAACACATAATGCCAGAAAGCGACCCTCACAACAGTAAAAAGGTACAAATAGAAGGTACTGTGAAGCCTGCGCAATAAAACGGCCATAAACGTTTTTGGTAAATTGCCAGTCAACCAGTTTGACTGGCTTTTTTTATATAAAAAAAGGACCCGGAATATGATTGATATACAGCTCCCGCTAACAGATTTACACCGTCATCTTGACGGAAATATTCGTCCTGCGACCATTTTAGATCTCGCCCGCCAGCATAATATCCAACTTCCGGCTAATAATCTGGCATCACTGCTCCCCTATGTGCAAATTATTGGCAATGAACCCGATCTCGTCAGCTTTTTGCAAAAATTGGATTGGGGAGTGGCCGTGCTGGCTGATTTGGATGCCTGTCGTCGTGTCGCCATCGAGAATGTTGAAGATGCTGTCAATGCCGGGTTGGATTATGCCGAGTTACGCTTCTCCCCTTATTACATGGCAATGAAGCATCAATTGCCAGTTGAAGGCGTTGTTGAAGCAATTATCGATGGTATCCATTCTGCCTGCCAAAATAACGATATCAATATTCGTCTCATCGGTATTCTGAGCAGAACATTTGGTGAACAAGCCTGTACTCAGGAACTGGCGGGTCTGCTGGCTCACCACCAGCATATTACCGCACTGGATCTGGCAGGTGATGAGTTAGGTTTCCCCGGTCATCTTTTCCAATCTCATTTTACCAAAGCCCGTGATGTCGGCTGGCAAATAACCATCCATGCTGGCGAAGCGGCTGGCGCTGAAAGTATTTGGCAAGCTATTCGTGAATTAGGGGCAACTCGTATTGGTCATGGAGTCAAAGCGATTACTGATCCGGCTTTAATGGATTATTTGGTTGAAAACCGTATCGGTATTGAATCCTGTTTAACCTCAAACCTTCAAACCAGCACCGTTAATTCTTTATTAGACCACCCACTGAAACAATTCTTGGAAAAAGGTATTCTTGCTTCTATCAACACTGATGATCCAGCCGTTGAAGGTATCGAAATTCGCCATGAATATGAAGTAGCTGCACCTGCCGCGGGCTTATCTGCCGTTCAAATCCGTCAAGCTCAAATTAATGGGCTGGAAACCGCTTTTATCAGTGATGCAGAAAAACAGGCATTACGAGTGAAAGCAGCAAGTCGTTAAATATAAACTTCTTTCTCAGGAATGGGAAACCCATTCCTGATTATATTTTTCACTTGAAATATAATCGATCTAATAGAATCCACCCTGATTTTTGGATAATTTCTTGCATTAATCGTCATTCATCACTCACAGCTGAGAATTTTCATTTACAATTATTTTATTTAAAAACAATTCATTACCTACAAAAATCACATAATTATAAATATTAAACAAGATTCTCATCTATAATATATAGAGTTCTAGAACTATTATTTTCCTATCAACATAACTGATTTTTTACGTTTGTTTAAGGAGATGAATATGCCAACAGCACAAGCTTACGCTCCACCTGGTTTTTGGGGACCTTGGGTTGATTTACAAGGATGGTCAGGTTCTACTTATAATATTAGATATACTTTTGTAACAGAATCACAGATGCCATCCGCTTTTTCTGTTGAGATACAATATGTAGATCAGTCGGGGCTAAAAACTACACACGCTACAGGCCCAGGTGATTGCATGATCCATGGAGGAGGAGCAGGAATAGACAAAATAAGATGTAAAAGCTTTTCTACAGGACAAAATGTTATTGTTACTTGGGGTTGGTAAGAGTATATTATTAATGGCCCTACTTAGTTTTTAAGTGGGGCTATATGTGGTTTTTAAATATGACAGGTTCGAAATTATGAAAAATCTATTTGTTATTATGATGTTCCTCTCCGCAATAGCCGGATGTTCCGATAAAAACAATCGAAATAGGCTAATTCAAACGAAAGAAGGGTTAAAATTTGAATTTTTATCCGGTGACAAATTTATCTTAACTCAAGCGTGTACAGATCAAATTGATTATTTAGGATCACATAATGGAATGAATGATGAGTTATCAGTCGTAGTGAAAAAAGATAAACCCTGTTTTCCTCGATTTAATTCTCTAATCACTAAAAACATTGGAACCCAAATGACAGTATCATTCAACGGTATTCCTATGTACACAACGACTATTCAAACCTCTTTACCTCCTTCGTTTAGAATGGGGGCAAATGATAAAAAACAAGCCATTAGTATTGTGAACACATTAAAAAATTAGATAGGTTGCCCTAAGTAGTTTTCAAAATAGCCCTGTCATATCAACACAGATTTGTCTAGGTTTAACTCAGCAATACTCTCTAAATGCACACCCTACCTGCCTTCTCTTCACAGGGTGATGGTAAACTCATTTACTGTCGTGTTGCATTTGTGCCCTTATGGTCTTATTCTTACTTTAAACGTAATCAATCAACTGTCTTATGTTTTAGAGGATGAGAGAATGACTTCACTTACAATGAACACACTTACAGCAGTTAAAGCACTCAAAGCATCGGGTTTTAACGATGAGCAGTCTGAAAAAATCGTTGAAATTATTGCAGAACTACAAAACACAAGTGCCGCCACCAAAGCAGATCTGACAGCTGCTACCGAAAGCATTAAAACCGATACTAATACCATAAAAACAGATCTATACCCAAGAAACTTCAAGATGCAGTTTTTAGCACCTGAAAATGGTCGTTAATTCTAGACATCAGCGAGTCCGCTATATCCGGTAGCGTTGTGGTGAAAAATTTGAAGACGTTGTCTCGAAATTCATGTTTATCCGCGAAATAACGGTTATTTCGAACCTGTTCATTCATGACCTTCCATAATCGCTCTATCGGGTTTAAATTTGGGCTGTATGGCGGAAGGTAATGTAATTCAATATTGCTAACATAAGCCCACTCCTTAACAAGATGAGCTTTGTTGTAACCCGCCCCATCCACAATAAGATGAATTTTTTGATGATAGTCAGGATAAGACTTTCTTATTTCATTGAAAAAACAGCAAATATTGTAGTCATTGAGGGTTTGATATTCCTGGAACACCGTATGACCAATGGCATTCAGGTTGAGCGCGCCCAATATATTCAGGCGAGTCCGGCTTCCTGTTGTCTTGACGGTTTTTTTCTCGCCTTTTCGCATCCAGCCATAACTGAGTTTGGTGCCTTGAGTCGGGTGAACAGCGTCAAGAAAAAGGATGGGTTCGTCTTTCGCTGTGACTTTAAGATTCTCATAATATTCAATAAATTGTCGCTGTTTTTCTGCGTCGAATTTATGAGGGACGCCACCCGGTTTTTTATAAGAAAAACCCTGACGGTGTAGCCATTTATTCATGCCGGGAATGCTAAAGGTAATCTTCCAGAGCTGAGCAACATAGGCCACGATTTCATGGGTGTGATGGAAAAGATGTTGAGATAAGTGATTGATTAAAAAATCAGTTTGTTCTCGGGAAAGCAAACTATCAGACCCTCCATTGTCAGATTTAAGTTTACCTTGATTAAGGTAATCACTGATATGGCGGTCAACGGTGGTCTGATGGAGTCGCAATGCCTGGGCGATCATCACAGAACGCCACCCTTCAGAAGCCAGAAGGATAGCTTTTATTCTGTCTCGTACCTGACCATCACGAGTGGTGTCGTGAAGACGTTCAAGTTTGATTTTTTGTTCTGATGTAATAAATATTTTCATAGCGAGGATAATGATCTCCATTTCGGATAAAATCAAGCATCTTCAATGATTACGGGTATATATCCATTTTCCAGCAACCCTCTGAGAATGTTTAATTTTGAGCCATCTATAGCAAACAGTCGATGTCCTTTCCATGTTTCGGGATGGGTATTATCTTCCCATACAGAAACGATATTTTTGTTTATGGTTTTTATTGCATCATCAGGTAATTTCATTCTGGCTTCGCACATTGATGAAGCCGAGACGGGCTTATGCTGAGGTAACGGTATTTTTTCACGAATGCACTCAGCCCATATTTCATTAATAATATAAGAGTATCCGTGGTTATTTTTCCCTGATATGATTTTCATGAGAAATAGAACAATCAATTTTGTGTCTATTGACCTTTTTCTTTTTCGCCAGGATTTGTCAATTTTTGAGCATGAATCAAAAAAAGTTTTGTTCAGAAAATGATATATATCCATCAGCATACTCTCCGGGGAAACTTAGATTTTTATAGCATAGTTGTTATCTTAACCGAATGCCATTGCATGGCGTATAAGGCTGAAGCGTCGCCGATTTCAGGTCTTATCAGCGCGACGATATTACTGACCAGCAATACCCCGCCGGCGCCTACGGCCAACCCGCGTTTAAAACGGGGAGGGGAAGCCTGGCGGTAAGGCGGAAAAAGGGGACAGGTTTTCATGACGCCACCTGATAATCGGGAAAAGAGCTGACTAACGTACAACCGCATTCACAACGATGACCGTGTAATGCCACCGGCTGACCCGCTATCAGGCAGGATGCACTCCCCTGAGCAATGGTGGTCATGCCATGGTGATGACACTGAACCGGATCACCCTTGCAGGCGATCGGTTGACCAAAACACAGATAGTGGCCTGACAATACCTTACCGCCGTATTCACGCAGGCTGTCGCCCTGACGGATAACGTTCTTCATTTCTCCGGTCCCCCTGACGGGGTTGGTTTCACCGTCTTTCCTGCCCAACGGGCCTTAAGCTTTTCTTTGCCGATTTGCACTCGCCGCGCTTCAATAAACTGTCTCTGCTGACTCGTCACCTCGCCCACATGATAGGTGAATGCTTTCGTCTGCGCCGCGTCCGGTAACAGGGGGATCCGTTCTCGGGTGGATAAATCGTGGGCGCTCACGTCCAGCGGAGTGAAGTGAGCTTCGTTGATGGCATCCGCCGCCATGTTGCCGACTTTTTTCCGTTTGAAGATAAACAAGGCACTGCCAACCGGTGACGCGGCCCCGACCACATTGCCGGCCACCGTCAAAAGCGACAGGGGTTTATTACACATTTTGCCGAAGTAAATCACCCGGTAACGGAAATAACCGCCCTCCGGTTCACGCGTATCCAGCGTAGAGTACATAAACCAGGCGCGGGAATCATGCACCTGATTGTCATACAGGGCCACCAGTAATGACGCCGGGGATTCTGGCTGACCCGCTTTTCCCGCCGGAGCTGTCAGGAAAAGCGGTTTGACCAACGCCGCTCCCGCCGCTTTCATTTGCTGATATTCCTTGTCCTCATCATCACTGTTCAACAGATAAAGGGCATTGCCCAGAATGTTATCGACAACAAATTGCTTCACACTGTGTATCTCACGCCGGTCTCCCCGGTAGTCACGGCTAAATTCCGCGGCCGCTTCCCGCAACTGATTCTGGGCAGTTTCCGGGTCAAAATCCGGCACACCCGGGACCAACACCGGGGGCTCTCCCCGCCCACCGCTGGACGCGAAAGCCGTCCGCTGGGCTTTCCGTTGCTTTAACACCGCCTGCTGCTTTTCTTCCTGCGCCTGCTGACTTTGCGCATAGTGGGCTTTTTTCGCATCACGGTTGGGGGCTTCATGGAAAAACGGCGCACTGAGCAGCGTACCACCGGCGTAGCGGTTGATACGCCAGGCGGTCAGCCAGTCCATCTGGTTTTTCATGGCCTGCTCCAGCGCCACAGTTGACCGTACCGGTTCAAAGCAGGCAGCGTCCTCTTCCGATAGAGGGTGTTTGGGCATCTCCAGGCCCAGGGTGACGTGACGCCAGGCGTTGAAGCGGTTGACTAAATCTGGAATGATTAAAAACTCTTTTCCCAACTCCAAAGGCATCTTACGCCAAGTATTACTGGCTAAATCCGTAGGTAAAACATCTTCCGGCACTTTTAAAGGTGCACCGGAATCAAAAGCCGCTGCATACATTTCATGCAAGGCTATCTGCGATAAGAGTAATCCGTCTGTTTTACCTATTGATTTTCCTTGTTCGCCCGGTGGATAACCCCCGCCCAAATCAGAATGCACCCCGGGATAAATCACCTCGGTGCTGCCTGTCGGGTAGGAACCATCTGAACGGCGAATAGAATCCATCGGGAAACTCAACCGCTGTTCATGGGTCGAGACCAGATGCACACAGCGTTTCACCAGACCACCGTAAATCGCCTCCGCTGGCAGCTCCTGCGTCCCGTCTGCCCAGGCCATATGGCCTTCAACCACCGGAACCACATGGCTCACCCCGACCGACGCCACCGTGTCAAACAGCCCGAGAAACTCCACACTGATGGGCAGGTTACCATCCGGGTCGGTTTCATTTTTCGCTTGCAGACACTGCAACGGCTTCGAATTATCCCCTTTAGGCGGCGGCAACAGTTCGGCCAGCCAGTTGACAAAGGCCCGCGCCTCCGCGGCCCCGCGGGAGAAACCATACACATACAACTTCATCCCCAGCAGTTTGGATTTGCCCCGTCCCGGCTGGCGGCGGGCTATGACCAGCTCACGTTTTAAGCGGGCAAACTGCTTATAAAACTCGCCATAACGGTTATGTGCGCCACCCAAGCCCAGCGTGTGCCATGTGGTGAACATCGCCTCAAGGGATTTTTGGCTTTCACTGTTGGTCATCTGTTTTTGTGTCAGGCTAAAACCGAGGACATCAATCAGCCGCAGCAACGCCCAGTTGATCCGGTCTTCGCCCCGGTCGGCAGCGGCCAGTCCCAATGTACTGTAATCCAGATCATTAATTTCCGGGAAGGGGGTACCCACACCGGGAATATAATATTTAAAGTACTTTCCGCCAGTGCTGTCGACATCGTCCAGCAGCGGTTTACCCGCCGCACCACCGGCATAACCAGCCCCAATCGTCGTCTGGAAAAGACGGGCAATATTGGTTGGGTGGTGTGGAATGGCCTGATAAAGGTCGTTATATAAATTATTGCCGGTCCCGTCAAAAAACAGGCTGACATGCAGGGTCTTACAGCAGGGCGGCACCACCCGACGATCCGCCGCCAGACACAATTCCTGATGGTAGGCTCTTTCATCTCTGGTCTGAAGGTGACAATTTTGCCCGACCAGATAGCTTTTGGCCGGCAACCGTCCCTGAGCCGGGAAGGGACCTGGCAACCAGACAGCATCGTTATGATTTATTTCGGACATACTTTCGGCTCCTTCATTTTTAAAGGTTCTTTAATTGGATAATGGGGACTGTTATAGGTGCTACAGGAGGTGGTAACTTTGACCTGATCACAGGGTAAAAAATGCACCGTAATGCCGCAGGTGCGCTGCCCGGTATAATCGGGCACCGGCACTACCCGGCTATGTTGGCGTTTCTGAGAATCGATTTTTTCCCGCCATGCTAAATATTTCTCCCAATTTTCATATCCGGGAAAATCATAGGAGTAAGCTACGCCAGTCTCCCAATCCACCCGGACCGTCATTCCTGGTTTCCATTTCGCTGGCACGCTATAGCAGCAACCACCCCCTCCACCCTGGTACGGCCCGATAATATCGATACCGGGATTACCATCCACACTGAACCGATTAATCGCCCATTGGGTATGATTAATGGCCTTAATGGTTCCCGCCTGCGCCGAAAACTGGCTACAAACAGCCAATAACAGACACAAAACCGCCAGCCTGAGCTGTTGTTTTTTCATCTTCGGCTCCTTCACATCGGGGATAATCTGGACTTGAGATGCCCAAGCACAAAGGATGCCCGGTCATCATCCAGTACAATAGGCTGGTCAGATGCTTCGACCATCAAGGCATAACTGTGGTTAAACAGTTGCTCACGCGAGACATCCGGGTATTCGTTCTCATTCAATCGCGGCATAAGCTGATGCGCATCAGAAACACACAGGAGGAACTCCAGTTGCTTATCCGTGAGATCAATTTTCTCAATGGCGTCATTAACGGGTTCGGCATTCCCCTCACCCAAAAGAAACTTCGGGACGCCGTCACGATCAAGCCAGCTCCAGAACAGAACAGGCCGGAGTAATTGCTGTTGCTGCGCTTCATCCAACACATGAGAAAACAGCACAGGAAAAATACGCGGATCAAAAAAGCGTAAAATACCCGCCTGTCCCGCGTATGCGGCATCCGCACATTGAATTAAATATTGAGACAACCGGTCAAATGACCATGACGAGCATAAAATCAGCAGCAACGGTTCTTCCCTTAAGCGCAGGATAATTTCCTGCATCTATTGCTGCTGGCCGGGATGTGTCAAATCAATCCGGATCAATACCGGTGCATCATCCCCCCCATCTCTTCGGGCAATCCCTGAAACAACGAACACCATTTGATTTCAGGCGAAAAACTCTTCAACGCCGGGATCAGCGAGAACTCGCCCCCGGACTGATCCACAATGATATCGAGGCAATGCATGCCGACATCCTTTGCTGACGCCTCAAGTACGGCAATCCAGTCGGTTATTTGATCATCATTCATCGGTTATTTCCTCAAAACAAACCCTTGCGCCCTCTCCTGCGCTTTTTTCAGGCACTCTTTGCACACGGATTCAGGCAGATCAGGTAAGGGAAAATCCTGTTTCGCCGGGGCATCCATTTTGTGCTGCCCTTTCAGGCTTAACAGGCCTGGCCCGTGAATTTCAATTTCACCCGCCGGAGACAGACGGATATACCCACCGCCACACTCCAGTGTCAGGCCGTTTTTGGCGGTGATCTGCACCTGGCCCTGGGTTGAATTGACCGTGACATCTTTTAATGCCGTGATACCCAGAACATCACCGTGTGACTCCAGAGCAAGCGGCCCTTTTCCCGAGACCAGGCGCATTCCTTCGCTTTGCGCTAACAAGGCGATAGCCTGTGTCGCATTCACCCCAATTCGGCAGGCACTGGCGATATGTACTTCGCCCGCACTTTGGGCATAGAGCGCCTGACCACTTTGCACCATGACGCTCTGTGGGCTGACAATCCCTACCCCCTCCGGCGCACTGAGCAGCATGGCCGCCATTTTCAGTTGATCCACGCCCTGTAAATAGGTTTTCAGGCTCCCGGTATCCGGCTGATAATTCAGGTGGGTTTGGGTTACCGTTGCCCATTCCATTACCTGGTTGACGGCGCCTTTGACCAGACTGATGGCCGGGTTCATCGCCAGTACTTCCCCGTTGGCGTTGGCCTGTTTATCCGCACTGATAAACAGCCCTTTCCCGGCCCGGATCGCACCCCAGTCATCAGTACGCAGCTCAAACCCTTCACCCCGTTTATCCGGGTGTGGTTTCTGGCTGTCCACCAGATGCCCCAGATTGAGCTGGCTCTTACCGCCGTATTCGGTACTCAGTTTGATGTGCTCCCGACCGCGCTCGTCATCCATCCGCAATTTGTTATTCGCCGGGGTACGCAGGACATTGCGTTTGTAGTTGAATAAGGTGACGTGATCCGGGTGTTTTGAGTCGTGCAGCGCATGGGCGATGTAGGGCCGATCCGGGTCGCCTCCTTCAAATGCGATCGCCACCTCAGTACCTATCAGCAACGGCCAGTGAAAACCGTAGGTGTCACCCGCGTAAGGGCGGGCCAGACGCACCCACAGGCTTTCTCCCCCCTGTGGCCATTCCGCCCGGTCAAAATCAAACGCCACCCGATACAACCCGTCTTTATCAATATCCCCGTACCGGTCGTTTACTACCGAGCTGCTTACCCGGGCGGGCAGGGTGCCCGCTATCCGCGGTTTGGGGATTAACACAGGTCGGAAGCACACGGTTTCAGAGTAGGGAATGGCAGTAAACGCCATTTCAAAACTGCGATCCCGGCGCGCACTGCTGCGAATAGCGGTTATCACCGCCCCTTTACGGAACGCTTCCGGCGCTTCACCCCTGACTTTCAACTCCTGACCCGGCAACAGCGTGGCGGATGTCGTCACCCCCCGCAGTTGGGTCTGTCGATTCAGGTAACGTTCATGTTGCAGCCGGGAGTAGAACACCCCGCTTTCGACTGCCGGATCCAGGTCGTAACGGTTGCCTAACACCCGGTAGTTGTTATCCCGGTAATGGTACGCTTCGCCATACAGGGTTTCATCGCCCCGCGTCACATCCACTTCGGCATCCATACCGTATTGCGGCAGCGCGTCACGGTAGTCATAATCGCGGGTCACCACTTTGCCTGCCACCACCTGATGCGCGGTTTCCATGCCCCATACCGCGTCTTCTTCCCCACCGTGCATGCCTGATGGATGGCGGGCCGGCATATAGACATTAAACTGGTAGTAACGCTGATCGTCGTAAAACTCCACCACATCGATTTTCAGCCGGTCGTCCGCCGTCAGTTTGTACCAGATCCCCACTTCCGCCAGCAGGCGTTGCACAAAATGCAAGTCATCTTCGCCGTATTGCATCACCTGATCCCGCTTCGGGCAGGGGTACGCCAGGGTGAATAAGAAATCCTGCCCGCGAAAGCCGTGACGTTCACGCAGGATTTTTTCCACGATTTCCGGTACCGACATTTTCTGATAAAGGGCGAATTGGCGGCTTCTCGACAGCAACGCCAGCCGGGGCTCCAGAGTCACTTCATAACGGCTTTCATCCCGCGAGGTGGATAACAGTTTAAATTCGCTGATCACGCCGTAGATCGTGCGCAGCGGTGCCGGCGGTATCACCGGCATGCCCCGCATCCCCGGATTGAACGCGGGTGACGTCAGGGTAAACGCCGCGTCCCGCATCAGCATCTGCGCCGGTTTGATCTCTTTCACCGGGCTGGTGAATTCAATCGCGTAACGAAAAGGCTGGCTTAAGCCTTCCTGCCCGCTAAACGCCACCACATCCAGCGGCGCGGTATTTTTCCAGACTTTCAGTTTGTAACGGCTGTGATCAAAAATGATCGCCGGGGTGGTGTTGTTCATATTTTCTCCCACTTGCTTCGCTGTCGCTTCGGGTACGATGCCGCCCATAGCCGTATACCGAGGCCCATAAGGCCATGGTTTGTTTTAGTGGTTTCCATCGCGGCGCCTGTGGCACCCGCCATCACATAAAAAAAGGAAAAAAACAGCAGACGGGTTAACCCCGTCCGCCACTCACGGTTACGCAGTCAAACATTCACTCCTAGCATCGGAGTGAATGATGTTGCCGTCCTGGTAAGTCCAGGTGATGTTCCTCTTTGGAGGGGTATTTGATGTCGGCACCGCCGTCATCTTTCAACCATAAACATAAATCAGCGGGGATCGCCATAATGTTATTCCTGTTGTTGATGGTGTTATGTCGTCTGCACCAGCAACGTGGTAAATAAAGAGTTCGGCACCCTTTGCGATCGCTGGCAGGAGATGGCATTCAGGGCCGAACGGAACTAAAACCCAATAAAGCTTCAGGAGTCAGTCATAATAAATCCGGAAAACAACAAATCAGATCAGGTATTTCCCAACCGAATGTTAACCGGGATATAAATAATTAATCGGGCTATTCATACTCCATCAACTAATCGATTCATTAATGGGATGGACTGTTACTGAATAATCCGATTCTCCTAATGAGTGCATATAAAAATCAACTCTTTTTTTATCAAATAGCACAATATGTTAAATACCAAATAAATATAAAAGCTGATACAAGAAGATAAATTACATAACATTTAAATAAAACATAAAAAGATGACGTTTATTTACATAAAATGAAAAAACTCACTTATTCTTATATAATTAAGATAATCAACTCTCAGTAAAAACGTTACGCTCATGTTATTATTAAGTTAATTACATTATATCCATCACAGCTAAGGTCATTTTCAAGTCCGTAATCGAATACATAAAACAATAGTAAGGAAGAATAATTCTCATTCATAATATGCGAATGAGAATATATTCAGTGATCCTGGGGAATGCCACCGCTACAGAGATCTATGAACTAATAAATCCCGGTTATTCATTCTATGTTTAATAGTCAGGATAGTTCAGTCGGTGAAAACTGAATAAGAAAAATTTTATTAGTTGGTGTGGTTATTATGTGAATCTACCTACTCTGAAATATTATCCCCTTTGCCCAACACCTTTTTAATTATCGTCATTGTCTCCAGTACATTTCTATCCATTCAACCATACTACCACGCAGCCCTATTCATTCGAACCTGTGTAGTAATGACGCCATCTTCTATTCCTCCTGATCAGAAAATGGCTCAACCACGATGATATTTCCCAGCATTACGCCATTTGCGGAAAACCCACTTTGCATATTATCGGCATCTCTGTCTTAATCATGGTTCATCAAAAACTTTACCTACTTCGTTTAAGTTCTGAAACTCACTTGTTGTTCCGGCGGCTTTTGCCTGAATCGAGCACAAAATCTCCTGACGACTAAAAATTGAAGCTTGCAAAAGTGCTGTTTGTTGTAACGATTCGTAAACACCATGATCACGACTGTAAAGCATGGCTCGTTTAACCCCGCTAATAGCAACCGGAAGCCGATCCGCTATACGTCGGGCAGTCGCTAAAGCCCCCTCGATCAATGTCTCCGTAGAAGGGAAGATCTTTACCACAAGTCCTAAATCATGAGCCTGATCGGCATTCAGTGTATCCCCTGTGAGTGCAAGATAGCGAGCCATACCACCAGGGATCAGATGTTGCAGACGCTGAAGGATACCTAAGTCAGCCATCATACCGATATTGGTTTCCTCTATACGAAACTTCGCGTTTTCAGAAGCAAAACAAAAATCACATGCAGCAATTAAGTCAAATCCTGCACCGAGACATGCTCCTTGTACTGCGGCGATGGCCGGGAAGCGGGCACGTTCCAATACATTTATCGCCTCCTGCATTTGTAACAAGCTAAACTGCATCGCTTCCCGCTCATTAGGATTCGTCGTATGGGTTTCTTTGCTGGCGGCGAAAATTTGCAAGTCAAGCCCACCACAAAATACGCTACCTTGCGCAGAGATCACCATTGCCCGCACCTTTCCTGAACGACTGAGTTGTTCTATTGCCTCTGGAAATCGTTTCCAGAACGCCAGTGCCAGGCTGTTTGCCTTTTCGGGGCGACTGAGCTGCAAATGAGCGACTCCGTTGTCAACGGTGATGTTAAAATACTCGTTGGATTGATCAATTAGCATAGAAGACTCCTCTTACCAGTTTGAATCTGAGCCTAGAATTCAACCTGAGTATTGTCAAGATGCTTATCTACAATAAGATTCAGTTAACAAATTTGTTTTAAGCGAAACCCTAAATGCATGTATGCGAAATGTCTCCATGTAAGATATATCCCTATGACTCAATAGACACAAGATGGCTTTGATGTTGTGTTTTTTATTTATAAGAATTTTTAACTAAAATTATTTCGGAGAATATCATCCCCTTATGGAATAGGATTTCTTTGATTAAAATGTTACTCAATGGTTTTGTTTTTTTACATTCAGATGAAAATTACCCACCTACTAAAGAGAAAATTTGAAATAATTGGTTTTCATGATAAAAATTTATTCTCTTTCTAAAAAACTTTGTGTAATACTTATATGGCTACTTGGAGATTAACTTAAATCTAGAGGGTATTACAATGAATCGTACTAAAATTGTACTGGGTGCAGTAGTTCTGGCTTCTACTCTGTTGGCTGGTTGTTCAAGCACTGCTAAGGTTGACCAACTGTCTTCTGATATTCAGACTCTGAATGCAAAAGTTGATCAACTGAGCAACGACGTGAACGCAGTACGTACTGACATTCAAGCCGCTAAAGACGATGCAGCTCGTGCAAATCAGCGTCTGGATAACCAAGTTCGTTCCTACAAAAAATAATTTTTTGTAATAGAGTACAAAAACGGAGCACAGTCTATCTGTGCGCCGTTTTTTTATCATGAAGTTCTGTCAGAAAAATATCCGCTGACCTCCCTGTCTGCCATAAAATATTAATTTTCCCGATAGATTGGCCCAGGCTGATATAATGGCGGTAATTTAAACGATTCAGATACATCTTTATTTACTTCTTGTTCTGTATCTTTAGCATCGACTTCCATCGGCGCTCTATTTTCTTCTCGCTGATCCTGCTGTGTTTCAGGCTGTATATTTTCACTTACCAGCACCGGTATACCAGAACGGCGTACAATAGCTTGTTCAACAATATTTTTATCTGTCTTGCTATCATCAATGAACTTGTTCAAACCGACTGATCGGACAATCTGTAATGTTTGTGGATCATCTCCCTCTTTTTTAGACAACGGTTGATGAACTTCAATATAACGTTTACCATCTGGTTCGACAGAATACTTAACGGCTTCATTGATAATCTGTACTCTGGTTCCACGGGAAACCGTGTTAAATACAGCTTCAATATCATCAGGACGCAGACGGATACAACCCGAACTCACCCGCATACCAATGCCAAAATCAGCATTAGTGCCATGAATCAAGTATTCTCCACGCCCAGCAGCTAAACGCAACGCAAATGCCCCCATTGGGTTTTCCGGGCCAGCAGGAATAACCGCAGGTAAGATAATCCCCCGTTCAGCATAATGCTTACGAATATTTTTAGTCGGCGTCCAGGTTGGATCTTTAATTAGCTGGCTTACCGATGTTGTCATCACTGGGGTATTACGACCAAGCTGTCCAATGCCAATGGGATAAACAATGACTTTGTTTTTTCCTTTAGGAAAATAGTAAAGTCTTAGTTCCGCAAGGTTAATCACAATCCCCTGCCTTGGTGTATCAGGCAACAACATTTGGGATGGAATAATCAGTTCAGAACCCGGAGCAGGCAAATAGGGATCGGTACCGGGGTTAGCTTCCAGCATTGCCAGTAATCCAATTTGATATTCGGCAGCAATGGCCTCCAGAGAACGTCCGTCATCTGGTACAACAAATGTCGTATTTTCGCCAATTAAACGACTATTGGCAGGCGGCAAGGTATATTCTGTAGCGCTGACGGTATTCGTCAACGCACTTAACAATAACATGCCGATAAACGTTAAAACTCGTTTCATGCTTGCTTCCTGGAATGACTTCTGAATGTTATCGGATAAATTAAGCGCAAAAGGTTGAAGCCTCATTCACCTGTCGCGGCCGTGTATATTATCAGCCGCGAAAGAAACACGTAAGACTCCCACTTAAACCATTTTACTTGCCGTATTGCGGATGGCATATATCATCGCATGTAGCCCCTGTGTCCGTGATGGTGTTAAATGTTGCTCCAGAGAAAGTTTTGCAAAATATTCAGTCACATCCAAATCCAGAATCTCCTGAGGCGTCTTATCCTGAAAAAGAATAAAAACCATCGCCACCAGTCCTTTCACGATAGCAGCATCACTGTCTCCAACAAATTCCACGTTGCTTTGGTCATTCTTCCTCAGCAAAATCCACACCTGACTCTGACAACCGGCGATTAAATGCTCAGGTTGACGTTGTTCGTCAGTCAGTGGGGACAACCTCGCCCCCAGTTCAATCATATAGAGATATTTTTCTTCCCAATTTTGGCAGCGGGAAAAATTACGTAACAATCTATTTTGGTCGGGCAAACTTGCCATGACTTTTTCCTTTATCACTCTTTCGATCTATGACCGTCTCAGCCAAGCAGCTTTTCTATCCGCTGCAATGCAGCAGCAAGAGCATCAATCTCTTCTTGCGTAGTATAAATCGCCAGTGATGCTCTGCACATACTGGGAACATGATAATGTTCCATCAGCGGAAGTGCGCAATGATGCCCGGTACGAATCGCAATTCCATATTGGTCAAGGAAACTGCCCACATCATAAGCATGATGGCGGCCAAGGTTGAAAGCGATAACCCCCTGACGTTGCTCAGGACCATATAATTTCAGTGACCTGATCTCTTTCAGCCGGGTCATTGCATAATCCATCAGCGCTTGTTCATGTTGCTGAATTTCATCCAGCCCCAGTGAAGTGACGTAATCAACTGCGGCACCAAGCCCAATAATTCCTGCTATATTCGGCGTCCCCGCTTCAAATCGCCATGGTGGTTCCGCATAGGTTATCCCTTTTTGCAAGCTGACGTGTTTGATCATTGCTCCGCCACCTTCCCAAGGTGGCATGGCGTCCAGAAGGGATTTACGCCCATAAAGCACGCCAATTCCTGTTGGTCCGTATAATTTATGGCTGGAAAAAACATAGAAATCGCAATCCAGATCTTGCACATCAACTTTCTTGTGCATAATGGCCTGAGCACCATCAACCAGAATATGTAACTGACCACCCTGCTCATCAGCCACTCTTCTTGCCTGTTGTATAATTTCACGTACAGGGTTAACTGTGCCGAGCACATTAGACAGGTGAGTAAAAGAAAGTAATTTAGTACGTGAATCAATCAGGGATGCTAAAACCGATTGATCCAGCTCACCAGTTTCATTCAGTGGCCATACTCTAATTTCAAACCCAATTTGTTCCGCCAGCATATACCACGGAACAATATTGGCGTGATGTTCCATTTCAGTAATCACAATATTATCGCCACTATCGATAAATTTGCGGCCATAACTGTTAGCTACCAGATTAATCCCTTCCGTCGTACCGTTGACGAAAACAATCTCTTCATCACTTTGAGCATGGATGAATTGCGCCATCTGGTGGCGCACATTTTCAACCATACAGGTAGCCGCAGAGCTGAGAGTATGAATTCCCCGGTGAACCGCCGCATACTGGTGTAAACAAAATTCACTTTCCCGTTCTATAACCGAAACCGGCTTCTGAGCACTGGCGGCACTATCAAGATAAACCAGTGGATGCCCATTGACCTGCTGAGTGAGTACCGGGAAATCCTGTCGCACCTTTTTTACAGAGAAAGTCATTTTTCTACTCCCGCTAAACGCTGTTTAATCTGTTTCATGACAACGGTTTTCAGGGTTTCATCTTCAATAGATTCAGTAAGTTCGGCAGCAAAAGCAAATACGATCATATGTTGCGCATCACACCGGCTGATACCACGTGATTGCAGATAGAACAGTTGTTCTTCATCTATTCGGCCAACGGTCGCACCATGACTGCATTTCACATCATCAGCGTAAATTTCCAGTTGTGGTTTGGTATCCACTTCTGCCCGTTTACCTAATAACAAATTGTTATTGGTCATTCGCCCATCGGTTTTCAGTGCATGAGGTGCCACTTTGATCATGCCGTTAAATACCGCTTTACTCTGATCCATCACAATTGTTTTATGTAACTGGCGGCTTTCACAATGGCCCTTATTATGTTCCAGATAGGTACGGGTATCAGCGACCTCTTTTCCTTGCGGCAACAACAAGCTGTTCAACGACAGATTCGCCCCTTCGCCATTAAGCTGAACGCTGGTATTGTGTCGACCAAGCCCGGCACCTAACAGAAAACTGGTGCTCTTCACCTGGGCATCACGGCCAACCACAATATCGTTATGTGCAAAGTGGTAGCTTTCATTATTCTCAACGCCCAGTTTTATATGAGTCAAGCTGGCGTTATCCCCCACTTCTGCGGTCAACCGGCTCCCTGTCATATGGGGTTTCTGCTCATCAGTACTGACGAAATGTTCAATCACTCTGGCACCGGCATTCGCTCCCACAGTAATGTGATAACGGTAATGGCTAGTATTCAATGCTTCACTACAATAACCACTGGTTATATTCAGCAGATAAAGGGGTTTTTCCGTAACTTGCCCGGCTTTTAATGTTATGACCAAAGGCTGTTGAGCAAGGCTTTCTGTCAAATGCAGAAAAATCTCGCTCTGAATCGGTGCCGGAAGCCCACTTTTGTTATCCAGTAAACTCAACTGATACGGCCCAAATTCACCGGAACTCAGTAAAGGAGAAAAACAACCATCCACCATAACGATACGCCAGCAATCCATCGGAATCGCCAGTTGTTCGCATTGCGCTACTGTCAATTCCCAGGTTTTGCCACTGTATTGCTGGCTTAACAATTGTTCCAACGGAGTATAGCGCCAATCTTCATGTCTGAATTGAGGAAACCGGATTTTAGTCACTTGCTGCCAATGCAAACTGGCATGAGATGAATCATCACCATGACGACAATGATACAAATCAGCGAAACGCGCTAAGGCTTGCTGATTACGCTCCGCAACCTGACGCGTCTTTTCAATTTTTTCACTGTTGGTCAATAAGCCAGCCATAGCCTTGCTCCTCCAACTTTTTCGCCAGATTGAAATCACCGGATTTAATAATCCGCCCCTGATAAAGCACATGGACAAAATCAGGTTTCACGTAATCCAAAATACGTTGGTAATGGGTCACAATAATGAATGATCGGTTTGGATCACGCAGCGAATTCACACCATTAGCCACAATTTTCAGTGCGTCAATATCCAACCCTGAATCTGTTTCATCCAAAATACAGAGTGTCGGCTCCAGCGCGGCCATTTGCAGAATATCGTTACGTTTTTTCTCACCACCGGAAAAACCGACATTGACTGAACGTGTCAGCAAGTCTTGCGGCATATTCAGCAGTTCTATTTTTTCTTCGATAAAATCGGCAAAATCAAAGCGATCCAGAGGTTCCTGATGACGATATTCACGGACAGCGTTTACTGCCGTTTGCAAGAAGAATTGATTACTGACACCCGGAATTTCCACCGGATATTGAAAAGCCAGGAAAATCCCCTCACCAGCCCGCTCTTCCGGTTCAAATTCAAGTAAATCTTTTCCTTTAAAGATGACTTCACCATCATCAATTTTATACTCTTCACGGCCAGCTAACGTTGCCGATAATGTACTTTTACCGGAACCATTCGGTCCCATAATGGCATGAACTTCACCTGGTTTAACTTCAAGATTTAATCCTTTCAGGATTTCATTACCTTCCACACTGACTCGTAAGTTTTTAACACTTAACATATTACATGCCTTCGAACGGCTTAACGTTCTGTCATAAAAAAGGGAAACAGGGATAACTCACCCGACGCTATGTTCAAGGCTAATTGCCAGTAATTTCTGCGCTTCAACGGCAAACTCAAGGGGAAGTTCAGAGAACACATCCTTACAAAAGCCATTAACGATCATTGAAATCGCATCATCCTCACTAATGCCGCGTTGCAGACAATAAAACAATTGATCCTCACCAATGCGGGAAGTTGTCGCCTCATGCTCCAGTTGCGCCGTGTTATTCTGTATTTCTACATAGGGAAATGTATGCGCACCACATTCAGTACCAATCAGCATGGAGTCACATTGGGTATAATTACGGGCGTTTTCCGCTCCCGGCAATATTTTTACCAACCCACGATAACTGTTCTGACTACGGCCAGCAGAAATACCCTTGGAAATAATGGTCGATTTGGTGTTACGGCCAATATGGATCATCTTAGTGCCGGTATCTGCCTGTTGAGTGCCATTAGTCAAGGCAACAGAGAAGAATTCACCAATCGAGTTATCTCCTTTCAGGATCACACTCGGATATTTCCAAGTAATTGCTGAGCCCGTTTCTGATTGAGTCCAGGACATTTTGGCATTTTCGCCTTCACACAATGCTCTTTTAGTCACAAAATTAAGGATCCCTCCCTCACTGTCACCGCCTGAAAACCAGTTCTGTACTGTGGAGTATTTTACTTCAGCATCTTTATGGATAATCACTTCCACAACAGCGGCATGCAGTTGATAGCTGTCACGTACAGGTGCAGAGCATCCCTCTATGTAGCTGACATAACTGCCCTCATCAGCAATCAGAATAGTGCGCTCAAATTGACCGGTTTTCGCCGCGTTGATACGAAAATAGGTGGACAGTTCCATCGGGCACCGAACCCCTTTTGGCACATAAACAAAAGTACCATCAGAAGCGACTGCGGCATTCAACGCAGCAAAGAAGTTATCGTGACTTGCAACCACACTGCCGAGATATTGACGGATTAATTCAGGGTATTCCTGTATTGCCTCGCTGAATGAACAGAAAATAATGCCTTCTTTCGCTAACTTATCCCGATAGGTTGTTGAGACAGAAACTGAATCAAAAATAGCATCTACTGCGACAGCTTCACCTTCCCGCACAGGAACACCCAGCTGCTCAAATGCCTCTTCAATCTCTGCCGTCAAATAATTATTTGTTTGCTCTGCACCCGTTGCCTGCATAGCACCGGATTGCGAACTGCAACTATCATCACAGGCACCGCATGAAGGTGCTGAATAATAGCTATAGTCCTGGTAATCAAGGTTAGGGTAATTCGCCTTCAACCAGTGCGGCTCTTCCATTCCCAGCCAATGGTGATAAGCCTCCAGCCGAAATTCCAGCATCCATTCAGGCTCATTGCGTTTCGCGGAAATTGCCCGCACAACATCCTCACTCAACCCCTTAGCCAACTCATCAGTCGCTACCTGAGTGAAAAAACCCTCTTTATAACGATGATCGCTGAGCCAGGTCTGCACATCATCGCTGATTTCTACATTGCTCTGAGACATATATTGGTACACTTATATACCAAAGCTTTCACCACACCCACAGGCATGTTGAGCTTTTGGATTATTGAATTTAAATATCTGATTTAAACCTTCACGAACAAAATCAACTTCAGTTCCATCGATAAACGGCATAGCTTTCAGGGGAACATACAGACATGCCCCTCCATTTTCATACAGTAAATCATCAGATGCCGGATCGTTGACCATCTCAAACACATAGCCAAAACCGGCACATCCTGACTGCTTAACTCCCAGATATAACCCTTTACTTTGTGGGTTCTGCTGCATCAATTTTAGGATCTGTGCTGCGGCTCTCTCTGTGATGGTGATTCCTTGCCATGCAATTTCATTCAGAGAGAAGGTTTCAACACTATTTGTCATAGTTGACCTCATATTTTTCTTTAGCAATTTTTTGCCGCTGTTATCGGAGTATTCTCCTTACCGCATAATGGTAATGATAACCCCTATCACTTCAACCATTTGTTTTAAGAGGATATACCTTAAATAGGTTAAATTTCACCCTAATACAACGAGTTATGTTCATCACATATGAAAATATATTTTTAATTCTTTGTTTTATATGAATATTATGAAGGGTTCGACTAATAAGTGCAATTTTTCAGAAGGGCGGTCAGTTGCTATAGTAGGCATCTTTCTCGCCAAAGGAAAATGCACTATGGCCTATACACAACTGACCGAAACAGAAAGATACCCGATTTCCAGTTTAAGAGAAGCGGGTTTTTCACAGCTTTTTATTGCGGAGTCACTTAAGCGAAGCCCATCGACCATCAGCAGAGAATTGAAGAGAAATCAAGAAGTCCAGACATACTGCCCTGAACAGGTGGCTGATTATTTGAAGCAACATAAAGGGATATCTTTGCATCATGAGACGATTTATAGACTGATTTATCAAGATAAAAGAGAGGGGGGTGATTTATGGCAACATCTGCGAATAGCCAGAAAACCCTATCGCAAACGCTATGGTCGCTATGAAAGAAGAGGTAAAATTAAAAATCGGGTCAGTATTGATGAACGCCCGGAACTTGTTGATAAAAAAGAACGTATTGGGGACTGGGAAGGAGATACGATAATAGGGAAAGATAAAAAAAGTGTCTTATTAACATGGGTTGACCGCAAGACGCTGTATACAATTATCGTTAAACTTGATAGCAAGCAGGCATCAGAAGTCGCGAAAGCGGCAGTGAAAGTATTATACCCGTTAAAACAAAAGGTTAAGACCATCACGTTCGATAACGGTTTGGAGTTCGCAGATCATGAAATCATCGGTGAAGAATTAGAAACCCAAATTTACTTTGCTCACCCTTATTCGCCTTGGGAAAGAGGGATCAATGAGAATATCAATGGATTAATCAGACAATACTTTCCAAAGGGAACCAATTTTAATGAAATCTCTGATCAGGAAATAAATTTTGTGGTAAACCGATTAAATAATCGCCCTCGAAAAACACGGGGTGGGAAAACACCGAATGAATTATTTAAAGGAATACGAACATGTTTACTTCCAGATTAACGATGTTGCACTTATTATGTGAATCTACCATATATAAAATCTATCAAAGCAGGTTGGTTAAATGCAAAAAAACGCAATTAAGCGGCTAAATATAAATAAAATGACGGGATAGCAATTAAGAGTTGGTGATCGGGCGCTTGAGAGCCATGTTCAACAACAAGAGATAGCGGGGATTGCTCCCCGCCGTTGCTCTTACCTGGTCTCGTAATCCATGAAAACAGCAACCTCCGTTTGGCCGCTTCGGATACGAACCTCACAGAGGTCCTTCCTCATGACCAGCACAGCCGCTAAAGCGGCAACACAGATAACGATAATAGCGATAAGTACCACTTTTTGCTGTTTCATGGTTAGCGTCTCCTTGCCTTTCGGCGCGTAAGAGGCTAATCTTATGTTGCTAAGCATAAGGATAGGCCTCGGGTTGATTGAAAGATCACTCGGGGCTTTCTTCTATCTGCTCCAGCACGCCAGAGACAGATAGTCTCAAGCGCCCGCCCAGAATATACCAAAGTTAAATACCTATATCTATAGGAAATGACACAAATTAAACCCACTGAAATTTTAGCACTAATTAATATATCCCAGATTTTATAGATTTGAATAAAAGGGAATATTTATCTATTTCGATATTAATCCTTTTAATATAATTCACCATATCCATTCCACTCGACATTTAAATTCATCAGATATAAATAGCTTTTCATAATACCGATACAGTTGGTCTATTTGATTAATGTCCGAGTAGTGCAAGTCTGATGCTTGATAGGCAGCATTAACTTATCGCTCTGCTATGCATAGCGCACAGCCCTTGCTACACAAAGCGTTGTACGGAGTGGAGCACTATTTTGGAAAGTTATTTATAAGCAGCTCAAATAAGCAATGATATTATAAAAATATAAATAAAATGACGGGATAGCAATTAAGAGTTGGTCATCGGGCGCTTGAGAGCCATGTTCAACGACAAGAGATAGCGGGGATTGCTCCCCGCCGTTGCTCTTACCTGGTTTCGTAATCCATGAAAACAGCAACCTCCGTTTGGCCGCTTCGGATGCGAACCTCACAGAGGTCCTTCCTCGTGACCAGCCCAGCCGCCAAAGCGGCAATACAAATAACGATGGCGATAAATATCGCTTTTTGCTGTTTCATGATTAGCGTCTCCTTGCCTTTCGGTGTGTAAGAGGCTAATCTTATGTTGTTGAGCATAAGGATAGGCCTCGGGTTGATTGAAAGATCACTCGGGGCTTTCTTCTATCCACTCCAGCACGCCAGAGACAGATAGTCTCAAGCGCCCGCCCAGAATATACCAAAGCAAAATGCCTATATCTATAGGAAATGACAAAAATTAAAACCGCTGAAATTTTAGCGCTAATTAATATATCCCAACGTTTATAGATTTGAATAAAAGGAAATTTTTATCTATTTCGATATTAATCCTTTTAATATAATTCACCATGTCCATTCCACTCGACATTTAAATTCATCATATATATCAGTAAATTACATAAGCAATGATATTATAAAAATATAAATAAAATCTATAATCAGGGAGATTCTCACAACTAAATTTAATACATAGAAAAATAACTTTTTCACTTAATGAGTAGGTTATTAATCCAGAGAAAAATAACCTACTTTTATTTTATCCAGGCAACACTGAAGTCGTTAACCGGGAAGTACAACACAGGTGTTGACGTTCATCAAAAATATCGATTCGCCATACCTGGTGATTGCGGCCAATATGTAGGGGCTTACACACTCCTTTAACTTCACCACTGCGAACAGACCGAATATGATTGGCATTGATTTCCAACCCAACAACTTTTTTCTCACCTTCGGAACAGAGATACCCAGCCAAAGAACCGAGTGATTCTGCCAATACAACAGATGCCCCGCCATGTAATAAACCAAATGGCTGACGGGTACGATGGTCAACTGGCATTGTGCCTTCAATAAAATCGTCACCGATATGCGTGATTTTTATGCCCAGATGGCCCATCATACATTGGCTATTTACTTGATTCAGGCTATCCAGTCCAATATCACGTTTCCAAATCATGGGATTATCTCCAATAAAGCTTGCAACGGATGCTTAAGTACTTGCCCTTCTACCCGCTTAACCTGACTGCGGCAGGAATAACCGGAACTCAGGCAACGCTCCAGAGGTAATTTCTGCAAGGCAGGTTGCCAGGATAATTGATAGATACCAATAGAGTGTTTTATGTTTTTGTTTTCATGACCATATGTTCCAGCCATTCCACAGCAGCCTACACTGATATTATCTAGCTTACTACCCAACCGCCGGAAAATTTTTTCCCACTGTTGACTACTGCCTGGTAGCATAGTCACTTCCGTACAATGTCCGAATAGATACCATTTATCTTCGGATACTACCTGATTATCCTTTTTCTCCGGCAAGGTGTTGATCAGCCATTCGTGAACAAGCTGAACCTCAAACTTACCGCGCTGCTCACCGAGAATTTCTTTATATTCATCTCGATAGCACAGTACCAATGCAGGATCGACACCGACCATAGGAATGCCCAGCTCAAATACCCGGCTGAGAAAATCTGACGTTTTTTGAGCCGTTTTAGCAAAGCGAGATAAGAATCCTTTGATATGTTGGGCCTTACCGTTAGGGGAAAATGGCAGCAATACCGGCTTATATCCCAATTTTTCCACCAGACAGGCAAAATCAGCCACCACTTTCGCATCGTAATAACTGGTGAACGGATCCTGAACAATCAACACATGTCCGTTACGATGAACCTGATCCATTTTTTCAAGCTGTTCCAATGTAGTCGAAAGCGCGTAATGACCAGCAAGCTGTTGGTGCAGTGTCGGACTGGATAACAAGGGGAGATCCACCATCCCAATAGTCCGGCGGCTCAATTTCTGCACCCAAGGCTGTTTCAGGAAGAAATTAAATACCTGCGGTGCCTTAGCCATTAATGGCGTACTACTTTCCGCACCTGCCACAATATAATCACGCACAGGACGGAGATAACGGCCGTGATATAACGCAAGAAAACGGGCACGGAATGACGGCACATCAATTTTGATCGGACACTGTGTTGAGCAGGCTTTACATGCCAGACAACCAGACATTGCCTCTTTTACTTCATGAGAAAAGTCATACTCTCCACGCCATGCCTGCCAACTATTACACGTCTTTTCAATCAGACCACGCAAGCTTGGCCGTTTTTGTTCCAATCCCTGCTTCAACAGTTTCGGATCCATACCCTGTTCGGTTAAAAGCCGAAGCCATTCACGCACTAATGTTGCCCGCCCTTTCGGTGAATGGATACGCTGCCGGCTAATTTTCATTGACGGGCACATCGGGCTTTTCACATCGAAATTAAAACACAGCCCATTACCATTACATTCCATCGCACCACGGAATGTATTTCTTATATTGACCGGAATTGTCCGGTCATAAGTCCCCCGCTTGACGGTATTAACTTTCATCATTGGCGCATCAACACCAATCGGCGGACAAATTTTACCCGGATTCAAGCGGTTATCTGGGTCAAAGGCCGACTTAATCCGGCGCAATTCCTCATACAACACGCTACCAAAAAATTCCGGGCTATATTCAGCACGAAAACCTTTACCATGTTCTCCCCACAATAAACCACCATAACGGGCGGTGAGACTGACAATTTCGTCAGAAATTTGTTTCATCAGTACCTCTTGCTGCGGATCGCACATATCCAGTGCTGGCCGAACGTGCAACACACCAGCATCTACATGACCAAACATACCATAACTCAACTGATGGCTATCCAGTAGCTGCCGGAATTCCGTAATATAATCAGCAAGATGCTGTGGGGGCACACACGTATCTTCTACAAATGGGATCGGTTTCGCCGCCCCTTTACTGTTACCCAGTAATCCAACCGATTTCTTGCGCATTGCATAAATACGCTCAATATCAGCCAGCTCCCGGCAAATCTGGTAGCCAATAACGCCCTGACGACCTTCAATTAGTTCGTCAAGGCGCTGACAAAGCATATCTACCTGCTGGTCTATCAATTGTTGATCATCACCACTGAATTCAACAATATTCAACCCCTGCATATCCTTGCCGGGAATATCAGTAATCAATTCTTTCACTGAATGCCAGACAATATCCTCACGCGCTAAATTCAGAACTTTTGAATCCACGGTTTCAACAGATAAAGCCTTTGCATTCACCATAAAAGGCGCATTACGCAGTGCTGAATCAAATGAATCATATTTCACGTTCACCAACCGCCTGACTTTCGGCAACGGTGTAATATCCAGAACCGCTTCGGTAATAAAAGCCAGCGTTCCTTCTGAACCGGTCAATATACGCCCCAAGTCAAACTTCTGCATATCGTCACTGAAAACATGACGCAAATCATAACCTGTCAGAAAGCGATTGAGTTTGGGGAACTTTTCAATGATAAGTTCACGTCGTTCACGGCAACAGTTAAGCACTGTGTTATAGATACGGCCAGTAACAGAATCTTCCTGTGCAATGGATTCCACCTGTGCGATATCCATTGAGCGGGTATCAAGTAATTCGCCACCCAATAAAACAGCCCGTAAGCCAAGAACATGATCGGATGTTTTACCATATACCAGTGAACCTTGACCGGAAGCATCAGTATTAATCATTCCACCCAATGTTGCCCGGTTACTGGTTGAAAGCTCAGGTGAAAAGAAATAACCATATGGACGCAAATATTGGTTCAGTTGGTCTTTAATGACGCCCGCTTCAACTCTGACCCATCCCTGCGCCGGGTTAATCTCGAGGATACGATTCATATAACGGGACATGTCCACCACGATACCTTTATTAAGAGCCTGACCGTTTGTGCCTGTACCGCCTCCGCGCGGGGTAAATGTCAAATTCTGATATTTTTTTTCACCTGCAACACGGGCCAGTAAAACCACATCTGCGCCAGATCGCGGGAAAACGACAGCCTGTGGTAAAAGTTGATAAATACTATTATCTGTCGCCATCGTCAGGCGATCTGCATAGCTGCTGGCGGTATCACCGGTAAATCCTTGTTCCTTGAGTGTATCCAAAAATTCCTGTGCCACCTCACTAACGTGAGGTGCTTGTGATATGCGTGGGATCATTATCGTTTTGACCCTTTTAAAATGAGTGTCCACATTGCTTTATTTATACTATCTTTAAATCAATGCCTTAGTCAGCCGTAACCCTTAACCACCGTTAACTAACTTATCTGAGAAGGCAAACGGTTACTTTATCATAATATTCACCTATTTTGAGTAACCTATAGATAACATCCTATTTATTCATTATCTTTAGCGCCACTAAATTCCTTAGAGAAATCAACTTATGGACAAATCTCAACCATATTATGACCTACCAAAGCTATTGTTTACTTTAATTTTTCTTTCGCTCTTAATTGTTACCAGTTTCTGGGTGATGAAACCATTTATTCTCGGTTTTGTCTGGGCAGGAATGGTGGTTATCGCCACCTGGCCTTTACTGGAAAAAATACAAAACAGTTTATGGGGTAAACGTTGGATTGCAGTTTCCATCATGACGTTATTATTAATTCTGTTGTTTGTGATCCCCATCGCATTACTGGTCAGTAGCTTATTGGAAAACAGCGGGCCATTAATCGAGTGGGCTAAATCCCCGGCTAATTTTCAAATGCCGGCAATGACCTGGCTGGACAGCATTCCGCTGGTTGGCGATAAACTTTACAGCGGCTGGAACTCACTGATCACGGATGGTGGAAATGTGTTGATTGCTAAAGTCCAGCCCTATGTCGGAGAGGCGGCAACCTGGTTCTTTACTCAGGCGGCCAATGCCGGACGCTTCGTTTTCCATCTTGGCTTGATGGTGCTATTCAGCGTACTCCTATATCTGAAAGGCGAACAAGTGACGATGAGTATTCGCCATTTTGCCGTTCGCCTGGCAGATAAACGCGGAGATGCAGCCATCCTGCTGGCAGCACAATCCATCCGCGCTGTCGCGCTCGGCGTCGTCGTTACTGCGCTGGTTCAAGCCATTATCGGTGGTCTTGGCCTGGCTGTTTCAGGGATCCCTTATGCTACGTTGCTGACAGTACTTATGTTTGTTTGTTGCGTTGCCCAACTTGGTCCATTGTTGATTTTAGTGCCGGCTGTCGCCTGGCTTTACTGGACAGGTGATACAACCTGGGGCACCGTGTTATTGGTCTGGAGCTGCATAGTGACAACAATGGATGGATTTCTTCGTCCATTTTTAATCCGTTTAGGCGCAGATTTACCGATGGCTCTGATATTAACTGGCGTTATTGGCGGAATACTCTCATTTGGCATGATTGGCTTATTTATCGGGCCAGTTGTGTTAGCCGTTGCTTATCGTTTATTAATTGCCTGGATGAACGAAGTCCCAGAACCTGAAAATGATTTAGCAGAAACTGAAAAATATCTGGGAAAAAAATTTTCAGAATAATTTGTATGATAATTAATCCTGCCACACATAGCGAAAGAGGATTAACTCTTTCGCTAAAGCATAGCCTTAAAAGCTAATCATTCATCTGAAATACTCATTGACTTTTATTTGCTAGATTTAATTATTGTGAAAATTATGTTAAAAATTAGTTAAATTTGGTTTTTTATAACCATAAATAATTCAGAAATTAGGACAATTCTTAATGAATAAACTATTTAACTAAATTAATATAAGCGGGCTGTGAACGAGACGTTTATTTCTCCTTTTGATAGTTCTATTTATAGAAACGCGTATATTGCTGTGTGTAGTCCTTGCCTATCACGCCCATGGTAGGCTTTTTTTTTCACTGTTTTTATACTTTTCTATGGCGCTGTAATCAGCCGCTTTATTCATTAAAAAAACCCGCCATTTATTCTGACGGGTGTTGAATTTCAATTGCGTATTATTCTCAATTAACTTTCTTTCGCTAATCCTAGCCAAGTTTTTACCACGGTATCTGGATTTAATGACAGGCTATCAATTCCCTCTTCCATCAACCAATGAGCAAAATCTTGATGATCTGAAGGCCCCTGTCCACAAATTCCCACATATTTGTTTTGACGCTTGGCCGCCTGAATAGCTAATGAGAGCATAGCTTTAACCGCATCATTGCGTTCATCAAATAACTCAGACACCACACCGGAATCCCGGTCCAAACCAAGAATAAGTTGAGTCATATCATTAGAACCAATAGAAAAACCATCAAAGTGTTCAAGGAACTGTTCCGCCAGAATTGCATTGGACGGGATCTCGCACATCATAATGACTTTCAATCCGTTCTCACCACGCTTCAGCCCTTGTGACATCAGTTCAGCAATAACCGCTTCAGCCTGAGCAACAGTACGCACGAATGGGATCATAATTTCGACGTTGGTCAGCCCCATATCATTACGTACACGCTTAACCGCTTCACATTCCAATGCAAAACAACCGCGGAAACTGTCAGAGACATAACGCCCCGCACCACGGAAACCCAACATCGGGTTCTCTTCATCAGGTTCGTAAATGTCACCACCGACCAGGTTGGCATATTCGTTGGATTTAAAGTCAGACAGACGAACAATAACCCGCTTCGGCCAGAATGCAGCCGCCAGCGTTGCGATCCCTTCAGTCAGGCGTCCAACATAGAATTCAACCGGATTGTCATAACCCGCCATCAGAGATTTTATCTCTTGCTGCAATTCCGGCGTTTGCTGATCAAACTCCAGTAATGCGCGAGGATGTACACCAATCATTCGGTTAATAATAAATTCCAAACGGGCAAGACCAACACCTTCGTTTGGCAAGCAGGCAAAATCAAATGCGCGGTCAGGATTACCTACATTCAGCATAATTTTTACATCAAGATCTGGTAATTGATCGACCTGAGAACTTTGTACAACGAAATCCAGTTGATTTTGATAAACAAAACCCGTGTCGCCTTCCGCACAAGAAACCGTCACTTGTTGATTTTCTTTCAGGCGTTCCGTCGCATCACCGCATCCAACAACCGCAGGAATACCCAATTCACGGGCAATAATCGCTGCATGACAAGTCCGTCCACCACGATTAGTCACGATCGCAGCCGCCTTTTTCATAATCGGCTCCCAATCAGGGTCGGTCATATCAGTGACCAAAACATCACCCGGCTGGATACGATCCATTTCATTTAAATTATGAATAACTTTTACTGTCCCTGCACCAATACGATGGCCTATGGCGCGCCCTTCCACCAATACCTGACCCTGTTCATTCAGTTGGTAGCGTTCCATAACCTGTTGGTTTGAGCGGACAGTTTCAGGACGCGCCTGAACAATATATAACTTGCCATTATGACCATCTTTGGCCCATTCAATATCCATTGGCCGACCATAATGTGTTTCAATCAACAACGCCTGACGAGCTAACTCTTCAACTTCTTCATCAACTAAAGAGAAACGATTGCGTTGTGCTCCCGGCACATCTTCGATACATACCTGCTTACCATGCTCTTTATTATCAGCGTAGATCATATGCAGTTTTTTAGAGCCCAGATTGCGGCGAACAATAGCGGGTTTACCCTTATTCAGCGTTGGCTTATGAACATAGAATTCGTCCGGATTCACTGCCCCCTGAACAACCATCTCACCCAAGCCGTAAGCAGAGGTAATAAATACAACCTGATCAAATCCTGATTCAGTATCAATAGTGAACATCACACCGGAAGAGGCGAGATCAGAACGCACCATACGCTGTACACCGGCTGACAACGCAACCCCCCGATGGTCATATCCCTGATGGACACGATAGGAAATAGCCCGGTCATTAAACAGTGAAGCAAACACATGCTTGATGGCAATCATCACAGCATCAATACCTTGTACATTCAGAAAAGTTTCCTGCTGCCCGGCAAAAGAAGCATCCGGCATATCTTCAGCCGTTGCTGAAGAACGTACGGCAAAAGAAGCTTCTGGCTGCCCTTCAGACAACTGTTGATAAGCAGCCTGAATATCTTTTTCCAATTGCGGCGTCAATGGTGTACCCATCACCCATTGGCGAATTTGTGCACCCGCTTTAGCCAGTTGATTCACATCATCAACATCAGTTTCATCCAGCAAGCTATAAATACGCTGATTGACACCACTTTGCTCCAGGAAATCATTAAATGCCTGTGCAGTGGTCGCGAAACCATTCGGGACAGAAACCCCCAATTCTGACAGGTTAGTGATCATTTCTCCCAGGGAGGCGTTTTTACCACCAACCCGGTCAACATCATGCATACCTAATTGGTTATACCAAAGCACATTACACGGGGTGAGGTTATTGTTGGGCATTAAAACAATCCTTTTAACATTCGTGAGGTACAAGTCGGAAAATTGGCACTGCATTTTTAGCAGTCATAAATAGACTAACACAATGTTTTGGCACACATAGAAAGGTGAATCGATCAACCCAACACATTATTTTTTTCTCAGGTATACTTTGCAGAAAATTGATGCCCGGTCTCATTTAACTAAACAACTGGAAAGATAGAAGGCGGCTATAAATATCATGAAAAAATCTAAATTAGACATATCAGCAGAAAATAATAGTGTTGAGCGCACCGTTTTCTTTATTTCTGATGGAACAGCAATTACCGCAGAAGTATTGGGCCATGCTGTATTATCACAATTTCCTATCAAAGTAACCTCATATACCCTCCCTTTTGTCGCCAATGAAACCCGTGCAAAAGAAATAAAGCAACAAATAAACCAAATATATCAGGATTCGAGTATAAGACCTTTAGTTTTCTATTCCATTATCTCTTCTGGAGTGAAAAATATTATCACCAGCAGTGAAGGTTTCTGTCAGGACATTGTCCAAACACTGGTAGCCCCATTACAGAAAGAAACCGGACTGGAACCCAAACCTGAACTTAACCGGACTCACGGTCTGACTGAAAAGAATCTCAGTCAGTATGATGCGCGCATAGCAGCGATTGATTATGCCTTGGCACACGATGATGGTATCTCCTTACGCAACCTTGACCAAGCGCAGGTTGTTCTACTGGGCGTATCCCGCTGCGGAAAGACGCCTACCAGTCTCTATTTAGCCATGCAGTTTGGTATTCAGGCTGCAAATTATCCTTTCACTGCGGATGATATGGATAATTTACAATTACCTGCAACATTAAAACAATTTCAGCATAAGTTATTCGGTTTAACTATAAGCCCTGACCGGCTGGCGGCTATTAGGGAAGAACGCCGAGAAAATAGCCGATATGCATCATTGAGGCAATGCAGAATAGAAATTTCTGAAGTTGAAGCTTTATTCCGTAAGAATAAGATTAATTATCTTAATACCACCAATTATTCTGTTGAAGAAATCTCAACCAAAATAATCGATACGATGAAGCTGAACCGCCGTATGTTTTAGAAATATATCAATATGAATAATTGAAAAAAATTTATGATGTAGATAACTATATTGTTTGTTTAATTTAGTCATTTTCGTTTATTGTAATTTCAATTACCCACAGGTATACCCGCTAGTGCAAAACGAACTTTGAGAAAATATATGTACAAAACAGATGGTTTAAGGACTCACCGCGTCGATAGTTTGGTAACACCTCAGGCTCTTGCAATTCAATTTCCTGTATCCGAAAAAGTCGCCAACAATGTGACAACGTCACGAAAGCGTATTGCAGATATTCTATCGGGGAATGACCCACGACTTATCGTTATCGTCGGTCCTTGCTCTATTCATGATATTGATGCTGCTTTAGATTACGCTCAACGACTGAACACATTACGTGAAAAATACCAGCACAGACTGGAAATTATTATGCGTACCTACTTTGAAAAACCGCGCACAGTCGTGGGATGGAAAGGTTTAATTTCAGATCCGGATCTTGACGGTTCCTGCCAGGTTAATCGTGGTATTACTTTGGCGCGGAAATTACTGGTTGATGTCAATGAATTGGGTTTACCCACAGCAACTGAATTTTTGGATATGGTGACCGGCCAATATATTGCCGATCTAATTAGTTGGGGAGCTATAGGAGCCAGAACAACAGAAAGCCAGATTCACCGGGAAATGGCATCAGCCCTCTCCTGCCCGATTGGCTTTAAAAACGGCACCGATGGCAATATCCGTATCGCTATAGACGCTATCCGCGCATCCAGTGTCTGTCACACGTTTCTATCACCGGATAAGCATGGTCAAATGACCATCTATCAAACCGAAGGCAACCCATGCGGCCACATTATTATGCGTGGTGGCAAACAACCTAATTACAGTGCCAGAGATATTGCCGCAGCTTGTGATCAACTACGTGAATTTGATTTACCAGAACACTTAGTTATCGATTTCAGTCACGCTAATTGTCAGAAAATACACAAACGCCAGTTGGACATCGCGAAAGAGGTAGGCCAACAGATTAAAGATGGCTCTGCGGCGATTGTTGGTGTGATGGCTGAAAGTTTTCTGGTTGAAGGTGCCCAGACAATTATTCAAGGGCAGCCACTGAATTACGGTCAATCTATTACAGATCCTTGCCTGAGCTGGCAAGATACAGAACGACTTCTTGAAATTCTTGCTGAAGCCGTCAATTACCGCTTCTGAACCCTCTTCTGAGTTAGCCTTTTATTCACAAAAGGCTAACTCACAGAATATGAATAAGTCACGTTAATATGTTGAATCTGAGCATCAAAAATATTACTTGAAGTCACCTCTTCATATAACGATAATGATTCTCACTATAATAATAGTTTGTATTCGCTAAGTGGATTTATGATTAAAGTATGCCACCAACATTCCTGCATTGCACTTGAAGAACGGTGCAACACTCACCCTGCTGAAATCGTGCAAATTGGTTACATTGACAGTAAACAGCTGTTAGGTAAGTTAGGTATTACCCGAATTCGTCACCAAGGGGAATTCTACCAATTGCGTCAAACTAAAGCCGGTAAGCTGATACTGACTAAATAAAAAAATAACTCAGCCAGCCACCCAGATCGTGTATCGGGGCAGCCAGCTATATCCATAAATCATAAAATATTCTTATGGAGATTCGTCTGATGTCTCAAACAGCAAGATCAACACTCAATCTATCAGTATTAAGCCTGGCGATTATCAGTAGCTTTTCAACCGCATATGCAGCAACAAAATCGTCCAATTCTGATAGTGATAAATCATCTCGCGATGTGATAACTGTTTATGCAACAGGTAATGAAAGGGAGAGTTTCGAAGCACCCATGATGGTGACGGTGATAAATAACAAATCACCACAAAGTCAAACAGCAAATAATGCCGGCGATCTCATCAAAAAAATACCCGGCATTAATATAACCGGTACAAACCGTGCTAATGGACAAGATGTCAGTCTGCGTGGTTATGGTCCACAAGGTGTTTTGACATTGATTGACGGTATCCGTCAAGGCACCGATACCGGCCATATTAATGGTACATTCTTGGATCCGGCATTAATTAAGCACGTCGAAGTTGTACGAGGTCCCTCTGCCCTGCTCTACGGCAGTGGTGCCTTAGGCGGTGTTATCGCTTATCAAACTGTCGATGCCACAGACCTTCTGCAAGCGGGTCAAGATCACGGATTTCGCGTTTTCGCCCGCAGTGCAACCGCCGACCATAGTATGGGTTTTGGTGGCACCACTTTCGGGAAAACAGATTCTCTGGATGGTTTGTTTGCTTTCAGTACTCGTGATGCAGGTAATATCCGCCATGGCGGTGGTTTGACGGCTGATAATGATGAATTTATCAGCAATCTGATAGCGAAAGGCAGTTGGAAAATAGATGAGAATCAATCTCTAAGCAGTCAATTACGTTATTACCGTAATGAAGCTAACCAACCTAAAAATCCACAAACGCTCATCGGGAAAAATGAAAAATCTGACTCGTGGACTGATCGGACAACAACTCAGCGTGATGCCCAACTCAGCTACCAATTAAATCCGACAGAATATGATTGGTTAAATGCCAAGGCTGACCTTTATTATTCGAATGTTACTATTGATGCCCGCACTAAAAAAAGTGGCTTCGAAGGCCGCAAGCAGAAAACCTATGGCGTAAAACTGGAAAACCGCTCCCGTCTGTGGACAAACAGCCCACTGGCGCACCAGTTTACCTACGGTGGTGAAACCTACCAACAAAAACAAACCCCAGGAGGTAATACAGATAGCTTCCCTGATGCCAATATCCGCTTTTCTTCCGGTTGGATACAGGATGAAATAACCCTGCGCGACCTACCAGTATCCATTATCGCCGGTACTCGTTATGACAACTATAAAGGGACAAATTCCAAATATAAGGATGTCAGCGCTGATAAATGGTCTTCCAAAGGGGCTATCAGCATCACACCAACTGACTGGTCAATGCTGTTTACCTCTTATTCTCAGGCTTTCCGTGCGCCGACAATGGGTGAAATGTATAACGATTCTATGCATTATCCTGGGAATTTCTGGATTCCTAATCCAAATCTCCGTCCAGAAAGCAACGAAACATGGGAATCTGGTTTTGGATTACGTTTCGATAACCTGCTAGCAGACAATGATGAACTAAAATTCAAAGCCAGCTATTTTGATACCCAAGCCAAAGACTATATTAAGTCAGATGTCATTAACCCTTATCAGAAATATGGCCGTACATTATACAAAAATACAACATCCGCTAATGTCTCCAGAGCCAAGATCTGGGGTTGGGATGTTTCTATGAACTATGAATCTAATCTGTTTTCCTGGGATCTGGCTTACAACCGCACTGAAGGCAAAGATGAAAAAAGCGGTTATTCCCTTAATAACCTTAGCCCAGACACTATCACCAGCATACTGGATATCCCTATTGCGCAGACCGGTTTTTCTGTGGGTTGGGTAGGCCAATTCACCAATCATACTGATTTCAAAGGTAAAGATGACAGAGGTAATGCCCCCAAACAACAGGCAGGCTATGGCATTAATGACTTCTATGTCAGCTATCAAGGCGAAGGGATGTTAAAAGGTGTGACCACTACCGCAGTTTTAGGCAATGCCTTTGATAAAGAATACTACTCACCACAGGGAACACCGCAGGATGGTCGCAATGCCAAACTATTGGTGAGCTACCAGTGGTAATTAAATATAATGTATTTCCAAGGAGTTAAGTTGTGAATTCATCACTTTATGAACGTTACCTGCAAGCCAAAGCTGATAATAAAGCCAAATATGCTCGCGATCTGGCTGCTTATCTGAATGTCAGTGAAGGTGAGTTACTGCACAGCCGCGTTGGGATAGATGCCAAACGCCTTGACATTGACGCACCGACTTTACTGGAAGCACTGGCCGTTGTTGGTGAAACTAAAGCGATTACCCGCAATGATTTTGCAGTCCATGAACAAGTTGGCCGGTATGAAAACACACGTTTCAGCAACCATGCAGGGTTGATCCTGAATCCTCGTGAACTCGATTTACGGATATTCTTTAATCACTGGAACAGTGTGTTTTATCTGGTCGAGCCAGCAAAAAAGGGTATGCGCCACAGTATTCAGTTTTTTGATCATCAGGGTGATGCACTGCATAAAATTTACGCAACGAATAATACCGATATGGCAGCTTGGGAAACACTGATCGAAAAATATCAGACAGAAGAAAACCCGGCACTGGTTATCAAACCTATCGAAGAAGCCAGCTATTCAACCATAACCAATGAACTGAAAGCGCAGCTTGATAAAGAATGGCGGGCAATGACTGACGTTCATCAATTCTTTATTATGCTCAAATGTCATAACCTGAGCCGCCCGCAAATTTTCGACGCGGTACCGGATGATCTGGCTTACAGAGTGGAAAATTCTGCACTGAATGAGCTCATTAATGCCGCTTATAGCGATCAGAATGAAATCATGATTTTTGTCAGCAACCGTGGTTGCGTACAAATTTTCACCGGCAAGCTGGAACGCCTGATGCCATATCAGGAGGAAGATTCAGATCAGAAATGGATTAATATCTTTAATCGTAATTTCACACTACATTTAATAGAGAGTGCTATCGCTGAAAGCTGGGTAACCCGTAAACCAACTTCTGATGGTTTCGTCACCAGCCTTGAGTTATTTGACGCTAACGGCAATCAGATTGCTCAACTGTTTGGTCAGCGCACAGAAGGTACTCCTGAACAAACTCAGTGGCGTGAGCAAGTGGCTGCTCTGCCAAAACTGCAACTAGCACAGGAAGAGCGTATAGCATGAAAAAATGGCTTCTGACATTTGCCCTTGCGGTATCGTTCAGTGCTTTTTCCTCTGAACGGATCGTCACCATTGGTGGCGATGTATCTGAAATCGTTTTTGCACTTGGTGAAGGTAACAAAGTTGTCGCCAGAGATAGCACCAGTCAGAAACCAGCAGAATTGCTTGCCTTACCCGACGTCGGCTATATGAGATTGCTCAATCCTGAAGGCATTCTTTCTATGCATCCGACACTGGTTCTGACAAGTGAGCTGGCAAAACCTTCACTGGCACTTAAGCAACTCCAAGATTCTGGTGTAGACGTTATTCAGATAACCGGAAAAGCATCGTTAGAAGCTGTTCCTGAGAAAATCAAGACCGTCGCCAAGGCGGTCAATCAAGCTGAACGTGGCGAACAACTGATTAAGCAATATCAGAAAAAACTGATAGACATTCCAACAACCCAATTACCAACCCGTATTCTGTTTGTGATGAGCCACGGGGGTATCATGCCAATGGCTGCCGGGCAAAAAACCGCAGCCGACAAAATGATTAGTGCTATTGGTGCGACTAATGCAATGCAAGGTTTTAACAATTATCGTCCTCTTTCTCAGGAGGGCGTTATTGCCAGTGCACCAGATTTATTACTAGTGACTGAGGATGGCATTAAATCAATGGGCGGCCTGGATAAAATCTGGCAATTACCGGGCTTGAAACATACCCCGGCAGGTCAGAAACAACAGATTTTAATTGCCGATGATATGGGCCTGCTTGGTTTTGGCCTCGAAACCCCTACAGTGATGAAACAACTACGACAGGCGGCGGAGAAGGCCCAATGAGCCGTATGAAGTCTCCGGGATTGGGTTTAGCATTTCTTTGTCTGCTACTGTCTGGGTTGGCTATTGGTTCCGCCAATCTGGGCGCATTAACATTATCTTTTAAGACATTGTGGGAATCCTCGATCAGTGATCCCCAGTGGCAAATCTGGCTGAACATCAGATTACCAAGAGTATTATTGGCGATACTGGTTGGCTGCGCTTTAGCCGCTTCTGGTGCAGTGATGCAAGGACTGTTTCGTAACCCACTGGCAGATCCTGGCTTACTGGGTATGAGCAGTGGAGCTGCACTGATGGTTGCAATGGCGATTATTTTGCCCGTCAGCCTGCCATCTTCCATTGCCGTATATGGACATATTATTGCTGCATTTATTGGCAGCCTATTAATTTCATTACTGATTTTTTCACTGAATAAATATGGCCAAGGAAATTTAGCTCGTTTATTGCTGGCCGGGATCGCCATCAATGCGCTCTGCGCATCCGCGATTGGAGTCCTGAGTTATATCAGTGATGACCAGCAACTACGCCAATTCTCTTTATGGATGATGGGTTCACTCAGCCAAATAGAGTGGCCGACACTGGCAATTGCCGCTTCCTTAATTATTCCGGCTTCCATCCTGACGTTCAGTCAGGCCCGTAAACTAAATCTGTTGCAATTGGGAGATGAAGAAGCCCACTATCTCGGCATTAATGTCCAGCGCACCAAATTCCAGTTATTACTCCTCAGCGCCCTACTCATTGGTAGCGCCGTTGCATTAAGTGGTGTTATTGGATTTATCGGGTTAGTTGTCCCCCACCTGATCAGGATGCGGTTTGGTGGTGATCATAGCTGGCTGCTTCCCGGTGCCGCATTGGGGGGTGCCTCTCTTCTGCTTACCGCAGATACACTGGCAAGAACATTGGTCTCCCCGGCAGAAATGCCCGTAGGTTTAATTACGGGTTTGATCGGTGGACCATACTTTTTATGGCTGATACTCAAACAACCAGGGAACCAGATATAATGGAAGCCATAAAAAATAATATTTTTCTGCAAGCTCAAAATCTGAGTTATTCAATTGGCAACCGGAAAATTATTGATAATGTTTCGCTCTCGGTAAATAAAGGTGAAGTTGTCGCCATTATCGGACCCAACGGCGCAGGAAAATCCACATTACTGCGACTGCTGACGGGATATATGAAACCTGAACAGGGGCAATGTTATTTACAGGGAACACCCATTGAGCAATGGCCGGCTAAACAGCTGGCCCGAACCCGGGCCGTCATGCGTCAGTACAGTTCACTCTCTTTCTCTTTTAGTGTGGAAGAGGTCATTGCTATGGGGCGCTCTCCTCATGGTATTTACCATCAACAAACAGCAATTGATACCGTCATTGAACAAACGGATTGCCAGGAGTTACGCCACCGCGACTACCGGCAATTATCCGGTGGTGAACAACAAAGAGTACAATTAGCCCGTGTCCTTGCCCAGCTCTGGTCTCCGGCACCAACAGAATGTTGTTTGTTTCTTGATGAACCGACATCAGCCTTAGATCTTTATCATCAACAACATACGCTGCGCCTGCTTTACCGGCTGACGCGGGAACAACCGATGGCAATGTGCTGTGTTCTGCACGATCTCAATCTTGCCGCTCTCTACGCAGATAAAATCTTTCTGTTACATAAAGGGAAGCTGGTCGCAGCAGGTACGCCAGAAGAGGTACTGAGTGATCAAATTCTAAAAAAATGGTATCAAGCAGATCTTGGTATTACCCGCCATCCTGAGACTCAACAGCCTCAGATTTATTTGAGGCAATAATGACAAAAGCTGACAGGCAAATTATTTTAGCTATTTGCCTGCCTTACTTTTTACTTACGAAATTTTATTGCATCAGGCAGATACCAGAAAGTTGCAATCAAGCACAAACAATAACCCAGAACTTCGCACCCTTCTTCAGCCATATTTTTTACAATTCGATCAAAATTTTCTAGCATTAAACCTTGCCATAACACACCCATACCAAACAGACGGGAAAAAACCAACACACACAAGATACCTGAAACCATCATGCCGTAACTTTGATGACGGGCAAAATGAGTAAGCCCAACCAATGTAACCCGACCTCGGTAAATAGCGTAAAAAATACAAATTAACGCCAACGGAATAGCAACCCACACCCAGGCACCGTGAAATATTTCATCAAAGATGGAATCCAACTCTCTTATCAATAAACAAGCAAAAAAACCTGATATCAAGACTAATGCGGGACGTAATTGACTATTCTTCCTAGCCTCCAGAAGAAGTACAGCAGAAATAATAAACAGTATACTTTCCTGAGCAATTTCAGTTAATGAGCTCTCCTTCACTGCATTCTGCAAATAGACAACATCGATAAAAAGTAAACCGATAACTATGGACAAAATCAAAGCATAAAGAACAAAGAATGTCAGTTTCTTAGTTAAAAAAGCCACGTCCGATTGCATTACAACCTCCATTAAATTAAATGACGACCAATAATACTGCTTTAAATAAATTAGTGCAGAACATTTGATGCTACGTGTTGTTAAGGCAAAGGAAATGTACATAAATAAGGGTAATTATCAATCGCGAATAGCACTTTTTGCCTATAGATATCTCCAATTTATCTTAAAATACCCAATATAATAACTAACGTTATTATCATTGTGGGAATAGCTACCTAATTCTAATATTTTAGCAACTGGCCCACCATTAGTGGGAGGTGAAAATGTCCGAAACTGTAGTAAATGATATTGTCCGATGGCTTGAAACCCAGCTTCAACGTAACGAAGGTATAAAAATAGATACCATTGCTAATAGGAGCGGTTACTCGAAGTGGCATCTGCAAAGGATATTTAAAGAGGTGAAAGGCTGTACTCTGGGTGAATATGTTCGCAAACGGCGTTTGCATGAAGCAGCAAAATCTCTGCGTGAAGAAAATCTGCCGATTCTTGACATTGCTTTACAGTACGGTTTCAGCTCTCAAGCAACATTTACCCGGATCTTTAAAAAACACTTTAACACCACACCTGCCAGATTCAGGGAGAACGGTAATCTGCCTGAATTAAAGTATTTCTTAAGTTGTGAGTAATAGCCAACTTACTAATTGCCTTATTGGTAGTATCTCCCTTAATGGTCAATAATTTTATTGGCCATCTCTCTTCATATGCTATTTAGGTTCACTAACGCTCCCAATGGAACAAAAACCAGATAAGAATTTCCCGGATAGCTAACTGATTAATTTAACATTTATTTTCCTTGCCTAAATAAGAGCACCTAATATCATTTCACTTTAGCTAATCCCAGTTTATTTCTTCGAAACGGAGAACAAATTTCCATAAATCTTCTAGCTTTCCTTAGCCGTTACCACATATATCAGCATACGTAATTTCAGATAGCAACTTCATGAAATGACAACAAAACCCGCTCTATTTTATTATCTCATGTGAATAAACAAGTTAATATAATAAGTACAACATCGTTAATCTAACAATAAAAAATTATCTATAGATATTTTTCTCCTAAAATTCAATGTATACGTAGTTACTAACAAATATAAACCCTGAAGATTGAACATCAGGGTTTTATTTAAAATTAATTTCAACTTACTGCTTACCCAAATAGGCCTTATTCTTGCAAATAATTTTAATACGGCCATGACTTAAAATGGCAAATAAAATAACCTAATGGGATGTGCTCTGAGTATTTTAATGCAAATAATAACGAATAATATTTCCCATAGGAATTCTCATTACATCACAGTCTTACTTATCATTCTATTAAGTCTTTGGATCTGTTTTTGGCTTGTCAGCCTTAAATGATACGCCGTTGATATATCCATAATCTTTGTATATATATCCGGTAGTTCTAATATCGACCTTTTTCGAATTAAGGTATGCAAGAACCAAACTTATTAGACTACCATACCCTTGATAACCACCATCACTCCTATCCAGAAGAAAATCCTTGGTCTTGCCTTCTCCATCAAGAATTTGTACATGAGCATTGTCTTTCGCTATTTCTGGAGCAATTTCAATGGAAGATACAGTTACATCAGAAATCAATACATTAGAAGAAACTATTTCAGCAGAATTTTTTTGATCAGTCATAATATATTACTCCTTATAATATTAAATTTAGCATCAAGTTATAAATATAGAAATTCATATTACACCAAAAACTCAACTAATTTATCAACATCCATATTCAATCATTATAATCCATAAATTTAAGATATAAGAACACTTTACAATTTTAAAAATAGTGTAGAACGAATAGTCTGTCAATAAAAAATCAAAAAAAGCCTAACTAAAAAATAAATACTCAACACATTAATTGATAATAGCGAAGTGAAAATTACCATATATTTTTTTATTTTTAACTCGGTAATAAAATATCTCACATATTATGTCACTTACACCAAATATTTTTCAATTAACTAAAGCGACTGCAATCACGCAAAATATTTACCAACTCAACATGATAAACATTCTATCCTGTCAGTGGCGACTGATTAAAAAGGATTGAGAAAATCAAGAGTTCACTTTCAAGCAAGGTAATGAACCAGATATCTCTAATAGCGTAATCTGGCTCACTTCCCACTACTTCATAGTAAACTCAACTGACCATGCGTAGGTAAAAAGATTAGTAGAGGTGATAGTTGCATTACAAACAGCCCCCCCACTCGGCGTTGCTCCCTTATTCCACTTCGGAATTTTAACGCCATTAACGTATGTGTTTATAAAAGTAGTTGAAAACAGACAAGTCTTATTCCCGATTTCATATCGCACTATTGCATAGTTTCCATCAGGTGTAATCGGACTTTGAACCTGATAGCTATCGGATTCTCCTTGCCTGACTCTAACTCTGGGCTTAGGTGTTGCATTTACGTTTGTACTGACTTCATTATTAGTTATGATGGTATAAATAGCATCAGCACTTCCCGATGCACCAAGATGTTTAAATGTAACTGTTACGGGTGGACCTGCATAAACGACACCTGCGGCAGTGAGGGAAGCAGTTGCAAACAGGGCCAACAACGACTTGCGTACTAACATGTTAGATACTCCTTATGTTGTTTAGAATGGCTTACTGCGTTTCAATACAACTTTCTTTTCTATAACGTTATTTTTCGTACAATATATACTCAATCTCATAAAGTAAATTTCTGCTTTATGTTCCTACAATATAGACCACTTTCACCAGAATTTAGTCAAAAGAGTAAAAGATTCTTCACCATAAAACCTAAATACTCTGACTCCAAGGCACAGAATTCCACTTTGTGCAAAAAACAACCAGAAGACAAATATTGATAATCTTGTCCATTCAATACACCTTTATTAATAGATTTTGATAGCGCTTGTGCTGGACGCTGTTTATTATTCTCTCAAATGTCACGTATTAAGTGACTTGGCTTTCCGCTTTCATTTTTACTACGGAACAGTTTGGAACTGTCTTTATATTCAGAGCCATGTTGAAACACCAGTTCAGTAATATGAAGAAACGTTTTACTGCGCTATTAAAAAAACAAAACGTGATTATTCGCTTAATGGCCTCTGTCGTCATGGCCTCGTTTCAGGATTATGGTTCAATAATTATGTGAGGTTTCAAAAATCGGTCATTGCTGCGCAGGAATTTCAACATAACCGGCTACTAACCCACTCACTTCTACGCCCTGAGGAACAGCGTACCCCGGCGTCACCATAATCGGTTGTTCCGGATCGTGTAATTCACGGCGATAAGTGACGAAAGTTCGTCCATCAGGGCCAGTACGTAACGCCTCTGCTGGCACTGCCAATCCGCGTTGATTGCGATATGTGACGATCGCCAGTTTTGCGCTCATACTCAGGCGGACACGCTGCCGCTGCTCAGGTGTGAGAGGATCAATCTCCACTAACACGTCATAAGTTACACCCGCTCCCTGCATTTCTGTTGAACGTCCCTGTACACCAATTGTCTTAACCTGCCCCTGTAAGGATAACCCAGCAAAACCATCGCCTGTAATCTCAACCGGCATTCCTTCATACAATTGGTGGAGATCCGCCTCTTCAATGCGTGCTACCGCCTGGATTTGCTCCAAATTGATTATCCCGAAGAGAGGAGTTCCTTGGGTAACTCGTGTCCCCTTTTGGATAGACAACGCTTTGTCCGATCCCGGTACCTGAGGACGAACAACAATACCGTCAAAGGGAGAAATCAGCTCACGTTGAGCTTGCTGGGCCTGAAACGCCTGATAACGCGATTGAGCATTGACCAATTCCATATCTGCAATCTGGCGATTTTCACCCGTGCCTTTGTCGAGTGTAATACGCAATTCCTCCTTCGCTGCGGCAAGATCGAGCCGTTGGACTCTGGCCTGCTGCTCCAGAGTGTCAACGTCCATACGAGGAACAATGCCACGTTCGAACAAGGTTCGAGTATCAATCAGCTTACGTTCGGTATCACTCAGGCTTAACTGAGTATTGGTCAAGGTCCTGCGAACCCTGGCAACCCCCTGACTGTTCTCCCATTCCACCAAATCTTGTACGGTTCGCTGGGCTTTCAATAGTTCGGTGAGCGCCTGACGCAACTGGATATCCAATTGTGCAGTATCAAGGCTCAACAGGGGCTGCCCTCGTTTAACACGCTGGCCTTCAGTCACCACAACTTCAGCGATAACACCATCGAATGGTGCCGCAATTGTCAAACTGATGGCAGCCTGAATGCGACCAACTAACCCAAGACGGTTTTCCAGCAATTGAGGTTCAACACGCACCCACCGTTTCTGTGACGATGTATCAGTTGAAGACGGCAGATAGGCATAGACAATGGCGGCCCCGGCGACTAGCGCAACAACAAGCGCCACCCGCCAACGAGTCTGACGCCTGAAACAGGCAAGCGCCCTGATCTTAGTCATTAAGTGCAATATCCCAGCTCCCCAGAGTAGTGCCCAATGTTTCATCCAGCTCCGCTTGTGCATTCAGGTAGGCGATTAACGCATTGAGACGAACATTCTCGGCATTACGCAGATCAGTTTCAAAGCTCAATACCTGAAAGTTGCTGGAACGGCCAACTGTCAGTTTTTCGCGTTCAATCTCCAGCTTGCGTCGGGATAGATCCCTGGCACGTTGTGCGATCTCATATTGACGCCAACGTGTACTAATATCACGCACTGCATTACCGACATCACGTTCCAGTAACTGTTTTGCCTCAGTAAGACGGATATCCTGATTCTGAACATCGACCCGCGCCCGCACTTCCGCCTGGCGCTGACTCAAATCGCCAATAGGTATCTCCACCTGGACACCTGCGTAATTTTCCCAATTTCGCGAACTGTTTGGACCTGCTCGATCGCGTACCTGGCTAGCCCCACCGACCAAAGAGACATCCCATAAACGGTCATTACGGGCGACTGTCAGGTTAATGCCAGCCTGCTCTGCGGTAATCAATTGGGTGAGATAGGATGGTTGCTGCTCTTGTGCCAAATGTTGCGCCTGGAACAGATTAATATCTATGCGTTTAGCATCCAATTTGTCAGTCGCTTTTACCTGAGTTTGCAAGTCTAAGGCGAGCAAACGCAACAACTCTAAGCGACTGATATCCAGTTGATTAGCGGCTTCCTCATTAGCCAGTTCCTGCATAGCAACATCGGCCTCAGTCTGAACAATCTCGAAAGCTGCCATTCTGCCTGCGGAAATCATGACTTTATTAACCTCCAGCAGTTGACGCGAACGTTCAAGGGCATCACGCGCAATTTGTAATTGTTCTTGAGCACGCAGCAATTCACGGTAAGCCATAATAACCTGCGTGATAGTCTGAGATACCGTTACTTTCAGATTCAAGCGATTTATTTGCTCCATCAGTTGAGCAAGACGTACAGGTGCCGTTGCCACATCTTTGCCGGCACCACGCAGCAGCGGCTGGATCACGGAGAATGAAGCGCCATCATTACGGCTACGCCCAGCATTTTCCGCCCATGTCGCCCGGCTCGTCCACGACAAGCTGAACCGGGTACCATATTCCCCAAGCATTGTAGACGTAGGCGTAATCTCGCTCTGACGGTAACGATCATCTTGATTACGGGCAGCAATATAACGACTATTGATCAGCAACTTCGGCGTAAAACGATCTTCCGCAACCCGCAAATCGAATTTCTGGGCAATACGATCCAGATAAGCACTGCGAATCGAGCGATTGTTTCGTAATCCCAAATAAATCGCATCACTGAGTGTCAGATCGATAGTCTGCTGATTAAGAGAAATTGTGCTCGTTGTGGGCATGGTTGCCTGTGACGGAGTCAGCGGCTCCGCTAAAGCTTGTTTGACGGATACAGCTATCATCAGCACAATGATGATGCCAATAACACGCTGAAAAATTTGACTAGTCATCACGAAGTGCCTCTACAGGTTGTAACCTAGCAGCAGCTAATGCCGGGTTGATGCCGAAAAATAAACCGATCACTAACGAACTGGCAATCCCCAGTGGCAAAGAGAATGGAGATAACGTGAATACCCAGCCAGAAAATTTTACAAACAGGTACCCAGCGGTCACCCCCAACAACGATCCAGCTACTGCGCCAGCAATTGACAGAGTGGCAGCTTCCAGCATAAAAAGTACACCGATATCAATAGGCCGGGCTCCCAGAGCCATACGAACACCAATTTCACGCCTGCGCTCCGAAACATTCATCAGCATGACGTTCATGACACCCACCCCCCCCACCAGCAATGAAATGCCCCCCAATCCAGCAAGCAAATAGGAGAATGTCTTTGCTTGTCGTGTCAATCCATCAAGTAATTGCTGCGGAATTTGAACTTCAACATGGCGACCTTTTGATAATGAGACAAGATAATCACGTAATAATACAGCATCACTGCTTAACGTTGTTACGTCTCGCGCTCTGGCAATGACACTGCCTATCTCTGGAGCTGGCCGCAGCCGTCGCATTCCCTCAATGGGCAATATCACGGAACCATCAACAGAAACCGGGAGTAAAGGATTTATTCCCTGAGCAGAGAGAATGCCTATCACTTCAAACAGATATCCCTCAATTTGCAGTTGACTACCTACCCGGATAGGTTGGTTTGGTACTTTTGATTGTTTCGCAATATCTGCACCGATCACGGCATAAGTCGTCTGCCGATCATAATTCGATAGAAAACGCCCCTGTTCGATCTGTAAATCAAGCACCGCAGCCAGATCAGAGGATGTACCTGTAATATTCGTATCAATCCCTTGCCCCAAGAAACGTACTCGGGTTGAATATAATGTGACGGGGGCAGCATGCATGATCGTGGGCAGCGTTCGGGTAAGCATCTGAGTATCCAGTGTGGATGGAGCGGGTTTGACATCAGTGCCCGGCATAAAATCAAAATGGGCGACCAGCATATTGCTCCCCATGCTCTTGAAGGTGCTGATAGCTTCATTGGCAGCGTTGTAGCCAATGTTCAGAAGTGCAATGACCGAAGCACATCCGACGGCAATACCAAGCAACGCAAACAGGGAACGCCGTCCCAGTAAACGCAGGCTATCCAGCGATTCACACAGAGCTTGCGAGAAGGAAAATCCGGAGCGACCAGAATTTACGTTAAGCATCGGATATATCCGGCCATAGATCAGTTTCAGAAAGCTGACCATCATTGACATACAGACAGCGCTGCATATTTCTGGCTATTGTTTCATCGTGTGTAACCATGACAAGTGTCACGCCCTGCTCGCGGTTCAGTGACAGAAGAAGTGCCATGATATCGCGTGCTGTAGCACTGTCGAGATTACCTGTCGGCTCATCAGCCAGAATAAGAGAGGGCTTGCCGACCAAGGCTCTGGCGATGGCAACACGTTGGCGTTGTCCCCCGGAGAGATCTGCCGGTCGATGGTGAATGCGATCAGCCAGACCAACCAATTCAAGCTGGTATTTCGCCTCCTGCCGGGCCAGCAAGCGTGAATATCCACGATATAGCAATGGCAGTGCCACATTATCCAATGCCTGCATTCTAGGAAGTAAGTTAAAACTCTGAAATACGAAACCAATTTCCTGATTTCTTATTCTCGCCCGCTCATCAGGAGTAACATTTGTTATATTAACGCCACTAAACTGAAAACAGCCAGAAGTAGGTTGATCCAATAAACCAATAATATTAAGCAGAGTACTTTTACCCGAACCGGAAGCGCCGACAATAGCACAACTTTGCCCACGCATTATGGTAAGCGATATTTTATCCAGCACCGGATGATATTTTTCCCCCAGACGATAGGTTCGACAAATATTTTTCATGTAAATCAAAGCTTCTACACACTGGAAAGTGGAGATTGTCATGTCTGATTTATTCATCGCTTTTGACATCCATTAAATGTATAACTGGCTCCATTTGATCGTTTACCCGGTTTTATATCATGGGAAGATTCGCTTGTAAAAGGCTGAAACTTGAGTGAGATACAAAAACATCGAACAGTGAAAATAGATTAGATTTACTTAACATAAATCCAAATTACTCATTGTGTTTTGGGGTTAATCCCCCCAAATTAATCCTGCCAGCTTTGGCATTTCGTACAGGTTTTTATAAACGTTCAGGAGATAAAGGGCGCGAGATCAAAATGTATATCTAAGCTCTCGCAATAGAAAATTATCAAGTATTGGGGTAATAGCGATGAAATTAAAAAAAATCTTGGGAATTGGTGGTGCATTATTGTTAACCCTGTTTTCACAAGCAGCATTATCGGCGAGCTACCAATCTTCGGTTGTTCTGCCAACCGTGTATTCCAGAAATTACACAGAAACAGCTTATCTTCCTGTCGTCGGATCTCCACCAGCCTCCGGCAGTATTAGCAATGTCTCCTGGACTTGGAATGTTGTCGGGTGGCCTCAAGGACTGTCGGTTCATCTTTGTCAGGGAGATACCAACAATTGTATTGATATATCACGCATTCGGAGAATGTCTACAACCGCATTCAATAAAAGAAGCCCAGCACAGCAATTCTTTTATACTTTGAAAGTTGCAAATGGCGGAACAGTACCAGTGGCAGGCCAAATGGGAGAAATTACCGTCACTTGGTAAAAATGTCTTGATTGTCCTTCAAAGATTGCCGTCAGCACCTTAGGCGGCAATTCTGACTGATAACTTAGCGCTTAAACATACCCAAGGACATCAGCAGGATACCGCACGCCTGCTAGATTGGGTGCGTAACACCATTATGCGGAAACTGAAAGAACTGGGATTGGAGTAAGGAGATAACATCTCCATTCTTATCACCACTTTTGGGCACTTAATTATACTTAATTCCCCATTGTCAGGATTAAACAACCAGATCTTGAACAGACTTAAATATTATTGGCAAAGAAACTCATCTTGGCTCCAATACAGGGCAACCGCATGAATGATTAAATATCACTCACATTAGCAAAACCCGCCTGTAATACTCGCTCCAAAAATTGGGTTTTCATCCATATTCGTCTACGTTTCGCTTTGATGCTTAATTGACTCGTTTCTTTTTTCAGCATGTTTAACGAAATACGTCGTAATATCGCGATGTTTTCCGCCGCATTTTCACGGTAAATTTGACAATTATCTTCCTTAAACGTCACATCAAGCACCCAGTGAAGGTTATTCTCTATTTGCCAATGGCTGCGTACTGCCTGAGAAAATTGTTCTTCCGTCAGTCTGGCTGAACTGATGTAGTAACGGTACTCCAGACTGGGCAATTTGCCGTTTTCTTGCCTGTATCCGATTGTGACGCCCAGTGTTTTTAATCCCGCCCATTCCGGAAAATCGGTTTTGAATGTCTCGGCATTCAACACATGGCTTTCTCTGATTTCCAGACGACCATGACCCCGTTCTATCCGCGTTTTTTCGGGTGTTAAGGGCAAAACGCGCTGGGCTTCCAGGGCTTTTTGAATGGCCCGATGGAGACGTTTTTGGTTGTCTTTCACACTTAATAAATAATCCGCGCCGGCATCAATAATCTCCTGAGCAATCTGCGTTTGGCATCCCATCGCATCAAGGGAAATCAGCGCGCCTTTCAGTTCCAACAACTTAATGAGTTCCGGGATTGCGGTAATTTCATTGGATTTTTTCTGAGTTTTAACCTGGCCGATAACCATTTTATTGGCTGTCGCATAAGCACTCACAAGGTGGAGCGCCGAACTGCGTTCTCCCGGGGCATAGGCACCCCGTAAGACTTTACCATCAATCGCCACTAATTCCCCCTGAGTGACCTGATGAACCGAACGCATCCAGTTGATAAAACAAAGAATAAATTGTTCCGGATTAATCCGTGAGAGAAGTCGGGCAATCGTGTCATCAACAGGGATCCCCTCCTTGAACATATTATGTTCAAGAAACCATTCATGGTGGCCTTCAATATACTCTTGGATCTCACTCCAACCATCTGCGCCGCCCAGAACAGCGCACAATGAGGCAAATAAAATATCGAATAAAGGGTAGGCGACTTTGGCGCTTTGACGGGGATCTTGAATGTCTGAGAAATGTTCAGTAAAAATATCAAAGCACAGGGTTTTTGCTCTCAAAAAGAGAGTATGAGATCATAACTATTACTGTCGGTCAAATCTGATTTTTTTAACAAAATATTCACGATCTTGCCCTGGGGGTCTTAGCTTAACAGACGTAATTGTATCATTTTTAATATAATGATGTACTGAAAAATAATTGATTTCTTTAATGTGACAAATTATGCCAATACATTGATTATTTTCATTCATTAACGGGTATTTTTCACAAAAATAGGGCTTAAGTTGTTGACTATTGCTTTGAAGATAAGCCCCAATAGATGATATTCGTTGCATAGTCTGTAAAACCTTACGATCATGTTCTTCAAAGAGGTGAACAAGATGATTAAACGGTGTCGGCAATTCTTTAGCCGTATATCCCGTGACATTAAAGTGTTCAGGTAACTTATTTAGTTTAATAAATACATTATTTGCATATATAAAACGAAGTTTCTTATCTTTTACAAACCATGATTCGTGACTTCTGTCCCACATATTTGTTAACTGAGGGGTAATTTGACTCATATAGGACCTTCAATAATTATTGAATAAATAACTTTCCAAAATAGTGCTCCACTTCGTACAACGCTTTGTGTAGCAAGGGTTGTGCGCTATGCATAGCAGAGCGATCATCGGGCGCTTACCCGCCCCAAAAAATGCGGGTAAGCGAACACAAAGGGGAATAAAGGTGAGGGTTATTGCAGGGAAAGCAGTTCGTCACGACTAAGGCCGATACTTTTCATAACCAGTTCGATACTGGCACCGTTTTTTAACAGGCTACGCGCCATTTCTAACCGCGCCTCACGTTGACCTTCTTCCCTACCTTGTTGAATGCCTTGTTGAATGCCTTTTTCCTGTAATCGTTGAGCAATACTCATAATCACCTCCTGATGACTATCTGCCTGTTCAATCAGTTGCTGGATCACCTGTTCAAAATGCGGTGAATCCATTGTGCTAAACAGGTAATTAAGGATAGTAACCACATCGTTGTCACTATTATAGTTGTACTTAAGGGCCTGTGCCAATAGCGTGGTCACGATTTTAAACCCCTCCCGCAAATTTTTATGCTTCATCGCCAGTTCCATTACGGCGATTTTGCGATGATTTACCAGTTCGTTATCATCAATCACGGTCACATCGACTAACGGAAACGGGTTAAAATACATCTCTTCTGCTAATTTTGGCAACGAAAAGCACTGCGTCCAAATCTGCTGAAAAGGATAAGGGCTGTTATCACCGTGGTAAAACAAAACGGGCACAACCAGAGGCAGTTCCTTATTTCCCTGTTGCAGATGTTGATTCATCGCCATAAACGTATAATACATCATTCGCCACGCCATCATTTTATCTGGAGTGGACTGGTGTTCAACAAGGACATAGATATAGCCATCCCCCTGTTGCGTTTTTACCGAATAGAGGACATCTGACATTCTCGAACGTAACTGTCGATCGATGAATGAAGAGTTGGTTAACATCAATGTGCTAAAGTCACACAATTGCTTGATTTTTTCTGGTAGATGAATGTCAAAAAAATCTTTGGCGTTTTCAATCTGAGTCATGAACCCTTTGAAAGTCGCATCATGGGGTGTGGATGTGGTCTTTTTATTCATCATACTCGCCCATCAAAAAAGGTTACCATATCAGAGGTTACTCCTCTGGCACCACTAAAAATTTATGATATGTCATGTTCATTTGTTTTTTCGCTTGATTTATGATTTTTTTTAATCGCATAATTTATCATCCTATTTAAGTCATCCCAACCCACTCAGCCGGTGCGTTTTGAATCATACCAACCTGCCAGTTCACCTAAATTGATGTACGCCCAATACAGACTCGGCACTTTCTTCGGTGAACGACGTTTCTCCTGCTTTGACCACAACAACTTCCAAGCCAGTGGACTGAGCAGCTCTTCAACCTACGTACCTTCGGTTTTCCAGGCTTTATGAAACTCGTCTATCGGCCAGCAACGCTCGTAATAACTGAAAATTCGGTGTGCATAAACCTGAGTGTTGACAGGTTCCGAGATGAGAAGATGCCAGTTTAAACCGTCTTCCGAGACTTTTTCATAGAAACCGACATAAAATAAGCGAACTGCCTCACCGTTTTTTCCTTTCAGCATCTTCAGACTCTCTTAGGCATAGCAGACATCACAACATGCTATACGGGCTTGACGACCACCTTTTTGCCTGACCTCAACCTGACGGTCTACAGCATTTTTTAAGGGGTATGAGGTGAGTAGACCCGCCGGTTACCCGGACGGGCCCCTCCTCAGAACCGGACTTGCGGAACTACCGCATCCGGCCCCCGACAGATCAGTGCCCCCACACATATTCAGCAAGTCTGGAACATTGACTGAGTTCTCCATCGCGATGGATATCCCCGCATTTTCAGGATCAGATCCAGCTTTTCCCATGTCATTGGGTGTCGGCCACCTTTACGGGTGAACCACCTGTAGATGATCCGCCTGCTCTGGTAGATGAACTGCCCCACACGTCTTTTGTTATCTGAGATACCATGGTAATTAATCCACCCACGCACTACCCGAATAACTGTGTTCAGGATCTGCCTTCTGTTGGTGCTGAGGTTCCTCCACAGGAAGTCTCTCAGGCCTTCCAGCTTGGCCGCGAAGCGGTCCTTCCGACTGGTATATTTCAGCCGCCAGTACCCTTTGCGTGTTCTTCCCCAGTAGCAGGTAAACCCCAGAAAGTTGAACGTCGGAAGACGTTCTCTCCTCTGATTTGCCCTCATCGCCGCCACGTGACCCGCAGCGAGAAGCTGCGATTTGTCTTCGTGAAGTTCGAGGCCAAACCGGCCCAGTCTTTTCCACAGCGCGCTGTAAAAGCGTTTAGCCTCATGCTGGTACTCGAAAGTAAATACCATATCGTCTGCATATCTGACCATGTCTGCCTTCCCCCGAATATGCGAACGGCTGATTTCAGCAAACCATTCATCTATCACATGGTGAAGGTAGATATTGGCAAGTACCGGAGACAATATGGAACCCTGAGGACAGCCGATATCATTACTGTGTGATTTACCATCTTCCAGAACGGGTGCGGTTATCAGCACTTCAATCAGCCTGAGAAAACGGCGATCTGATATTTTCTTCCGGAAACCTGTTGCTGGCCAGTTGAGCAACCTGTCGGCTTCCACAATCTGTTCAATTTCGGGGGTATCACGTTCACCATTCGGTTTCGGCTCGGATACTTCGCTGTCTACGCTTCACCCTCCAAGTTACCCAGGAAGGCGCAAGACTCGCTATCCGGTGGCGCTGGCTATGCCTTCCGGAGCAGGACTTTCACCTGCAAGATAAGTGCGACTTTTCACAGCGCACAGCCCAATGGAACGAAAACGTACGCGAAGCCTTCAGCCGCTCGTCCTCCAACTTCCTTTGCTACTCGAATCACCGTTCGAGTGGATACGTTTGTTAACTTAGCTGTATCTCGGATACTCAACTTATTGATCACTTTTGTAACTGGTAGATCTTTTCATGAAGATCAAGGTCAGATTGTCGACCACGATATTTGCCTTCCTTATGCCCTCAGCCTGACGGCGACGGCGATCCTGATAGTCTTTCCAATCCTTGGAAGCGTCTTGTTCTGGATAAAGAAGGACGGATTACAAAACGCGGCTATACACTGTGTTTTTTGGATAAGTTGCAAGATAGCTTGCGCCGTCGCGACATTTTTGTTGCAAACAGCGACCGCTGGGGAGATCCGAAAGCAAAACTCCTGCATGGTCAGGAGTGGCAAATCAACCGCATTCAGGTGTCTCGTTCACTAGAACATCAGCCAGAACACGTGCGGCAAGTGCAACAACGTGCCGAGCAGGAAAAGAAACCACAGCAGCGCCAACATCACTCCCCTAGGCGGGGTTTTAGTCGGTAACAGCAGAGGCAAACATGAAAAAAGAACTCACAGAATTTGAAAAAATTGCAGGTTATCTCTCAGTGCTGGAAGAATAGCAAGAGGTTGCTACTGGCTTGCTGACTGCGGCAGGCGAGAATCAAGGCACTGTCGCTGATATCATCATGAGATTTGAAATCGCCATCAGTCTGGCGGGCGATAGGTGAATTAAAACAGAAGCTGGCTGAACTGGATCATATCGAGGAACAAAAAATGCATATGAGCCAAGTGCTGTCAGAACTTGAGGCGATTGAGTACCGAACCACCCATTCGATGGATGCGAGCGCCGCCCAATTCAGAGAATTGGCCAAAACCGTGCCGGCTGAAATTAAACAGAATATTCTGGTCACTATCCAATAAACGGATATTGCGGGCGCTGTCCGGCAGAGAACGGATGACCAGGTGGAGGCGATAGTCACACAGGTTGATATCTTATCTACTACAGCTAATGGTTTTATAGATGATATTCAAGCTGCAAAAAATAATCTGGAGGAAAAATATTATAAGCTTACAAAGTACTTTTGGGTAATTTTTGCAGGAAACATCGTGGCTGTACTTGTAGTAATCGCATTGAGTGTAAAATTATTCTTTGGCTCTGCGCTTGATAATAATTATAATATTGTTGTTGTTGCTACTTATCAAAAAGTTAAGAAACTAGAAGATAAATTTAATTTAATTACAAATGATTATGAAAAATCAAAGAAAATAGGGAGTAAAAAGAATGAATAGTGAAAAAATAGAAGAATTAATGAAAGAAAGTGGCTTTACTTTTAAAGACATAAAGTTATTAAAGTCCATAAATAAAAAAACAACACTACATTACTAAATGAATCAATTGAATTGGAAAGAAGATTTTACAGGTCTTTATTTGCGTTGCTGTTTTTTTGTCGCTGCTTGTATATTTTTAATAATCGGCAAAGTGAGTTTAATTGGTTTTTTATATCGATCGTACTTACAATTCGATTAGCATGGTATATAACAGCTTTCAATTTATCATATAAATCGTTTGTATTTATGAAAAAATACAAACGACTTATATAGTTTTGGCAGATTCACATAATAAGTACAATATCGCAACACATTAAATACGCCCATTTAAACTTGTTTTACACTATTTTAGTCCGTCCAATAACATTGCTTTTCTACGGTTTTATTTAAATCATGCCATTTTTTACACCTCCAATTTTATTTAACGCTAAAATCAATTCATATCGTCATTTTTACAAGCTATTTTCAACTCTATTAACACTTAAATACCTATACCCTATGGATTTCAAGATGCATCGCGGCGGCAAGGGAGCGAATCCCCGGGAGCATAGATAACTATGTGACCAGGGTGAGTGAGTGCAGCCAACAAAGAGGTAACTTGAAAGATAACGGGTATATTTAATTATTATAATCTATATGGTAGATTAATCCGTCAGACTTTTCACCATTGTTAATATAACAAGTCATTATTAAATGAGTTTACCGATTTATTTAGACATCATTTAAATAGACATAAGTGAATAGAATTAAGTAAAAATCTAAAATCACATGACGATCCTGTTTTAATAAATAAAACGATTTTATTTTAATAACTTCAATTTTTTCAAAATGATACAGACAAAATGAACATGTTATTTGTTACGCTAAAATAGCCATTTTAATGAAGATAATAAAAACCATTAAACCATTAAACCATTAAACCATTAAACCATTAAACCATTAAACCATTAAACCATTAAACCATTAAACCATTAAACCATTAAACCATTAAACCATTAAACCATTAAACCATTAAACCATTAAACCATTAAAGCGTAAATACAAATACCAAAAATATAAAACAAATCTCTTTTAAAAAAATTAAAAGCCTTTTATTTGAAATTTTTCTTCGAATAATCAAATCACATTTTAAAACTGATGTTAGCAAATCGGGTGGCGTAAATAAACATCAAGGCATATATAGATATTAGGGTCCAGCAACCGACTTCACGGCGTTTCTTTAATCGTTTTTAATGCTACTAAACGTTATTGTTCTTTTTCACCATGCGGTTAATCCGATTAAATTTTTTATTATTTAGTTACCTTGTTAATCAATTTAAAACCTGTTTTTCCTGATATTCTAATGTCAATATAACATCGAGTTTTTTACCCGCTTTTAAAAAGCCTTAATCACTGTTTTACCTTTGCTGATTGAAGTTTTTACCTGGTTTTTCGTTAAATCCTGCGGGCTTGCCAAAAAGCTTTTCTCCAGTAAACGTTATTCATAGATGAGCGGGTTACACCTTTATGGGTTGATGCATGAATAAATTCATTGTTGGCATCATAAATGCCAACATGTAACCCATGTTCACCACTACCTGTTTTGAAAAAGACCAAATCACCCGGCATTAAATCACTTTTATCTATGCGGGTTCCTAACCCTATTTGCCCACGGGTAGTACGAGGTAATTGAATATCAAACCGGTCACTGAATGTACGGTAAACAAAACCAGAGCAATCGACTCCCCTACGATCCATCCCACCATAATGATAGGGTGTGCCGTACCATTGATTAAGCTGCTCTTTAAGTTGAGCAATCACCATGATGGGATCAGAAAGCGCCGTTTTTAACACAGGAACTTGGGTTCTGGGGGTATGGCTGGAACAACCAATAAGTAACAAGCTGAGTAACAACAACAGCTCTTTTATTCTTATTGTCATCAACCTCACCTCACAGAACCCACAAAATACGCTAACTTTATCCAGCCTCCAACCAAAAAACAAGGCTGTCTTTCAAGCAGAAGCGCTAAATATTTATTTTATTATTCGTTCTGGATGGCTAATCAACCAGACACCAAATAAAATGAAAATTACACCTACTGTTTTCAACAAGGTGACCGTTTCATTAAACCAGGGCAATAAGGTCGCCATGAAATAAACAAATACATAACTCAAGCTTATTAACGGATAAGCTTTATTTAATGGTAAATATTTCAGTGCAAATAACCAACATAGCATAGATAACAGATACCCAGCTAGACCAGCCATGATCGTCACGAGAGAATTGCGATTATCCCATAGCCATTCAATATCAAACCAATGCAAGCCAAGGCTCAATGCCGGCAAATTTACAACACCCCATTTCAGTAATAACTGTGCTATTGTCACCAATAATACGCTGGCTAACCCCCAAATATAACCTTTCATTCATTCAGGCTCATCAACAAAATTCCCAACATGATACAAGCAACCCCACTCCAATGCTTTCTGCCTACTCTTTCCTGATAGAGAAATTTCCCCGCTAAAGTGACCATAATAAAATTGATACTCAACATAGGATAAGCTATTCCCAGCGGCAATATCTGTAACAAACGCAGCCAAAATAACATCCCGACAGCTAACAGAATCACCGCCCCTACCAACCATTTCAGCGCTAATGCTTTCTTGTTATCAGCACCACTCTGCCAACATATCACAGCCTGTTTCTGACATAGCTGACCAGCACATGTCATCAGGCTGACCAGCAACAGCAAAGCAAAACTTATCATGGACGTTTCTCATAGACCATAATAACGAAGCGGTAATTACGGCTGACTTGATCTGCTTTTGGTAAATCAGGTAATTCTTCATTTTTATACAAATGAAAAAGTACTGATACCCGGCCTTCTTTACGGGCTTTTTCCAACCATTGCGGGAAATCTTTATCGTTAATATGTCGGTATCGGCTATCCGGATAATTCAAACCATATTCCAGTTCACCAAAACGCTCAAGCATATAAATATCACTGCGTTTCATTTCCCATGCAGCACTGGTCGCAAGGCCAACACTTTCCGATACAATATATCGACTGTCTGCAAGTTCTTGACGATGCAGGTTAATAAAACTCTGCGGCAATTTGGAGTTAATGATATTTTCAGGCAAAGCATTACCAATCGTCAGACTGACAACAATGGAGCAAAATGCCGCCCACAACCAGTATTTCCCATTCTGCATGAAACACAGATAGCCAATAATTGCCCAGATCCCAAAAGCAACAATAGCTAAAACCCATTTAAGCCATTCTGATGGCTGGTATAAAGCGTGTTTTGTCACTGCTTCCATAGCAAACAAAACCATTACTGCCAACAGACCAATGAGTACGTTAACCATTCCATTGATCTTCAATAACTTCATCTTGCCATTTTTGACACAATCTACACCAAATTTAGCCATCATCATGGCCAATGGTGCCATACAAGGCAAGATGTAAGTCGGCAGTTTTCCTTTTGCAATACTGAAAAATAATAATGGCACCGCAAACCAGCAAAGCAGAAAAAACATTTCAGGATGAGATTTTCTCTCTTTCCAGCCTTTAATCACAGCCCCAGGCAGTAATCCAAGCCACGGGATCACACCAAGAATCAGAATCGGTATGTAATACCAGAATGGTGCTATATGTTGGGCATCATCGGCTGAGAAACGCTTAATATGCTCAATCCAGAAGAAATAGTGCCAGTAATCAGGCTCACGCAGGGCAACCGCAATAACCCACGGCAAACTGATTGCTATCGCAGAAATAATGGCAAGCGGACCAAAGCATACTATTTGCCGGACCCGTTTCTGATAAATGACAATCGGCAACATAGCAATCACCGGAACGGCCAGTGCCAGAAACCCTTTCGTCATAAAGCCCATACCACAACATAAACCAAGCACCAGATATGCTATAACCCGCTGCCGGGTACAATCTGCTTTTAATGCCCAGAAACTGCACACCATCGCCGCTGTTATCCACAAAGAGAACATCGGATCGAGCACGCTATAAGTACCAATCGCCAATACCAGAAACATTGAGATATAAATCAGACTGGTGGCAAAAGCAATATGCCGGTCCTGCCACATCATCATAGCAAGCCGATATAATAAAATTGTACTGATGAAAATACAGAAAACTGATCCAAAACGGACAGCAAAATTATTCTCACCAAAAATCCATTGGCTGATATTATTAATCCAATAACCCGCTACCGGCTTTTCAAAATAACGAATATCCAGTAAATACGGAACAATCCAATCTCCTCGTTGCAGCATTTCACGACTAATTTCTGCATAACGGGTTTCATCTGGCTGCCACAACAGGCGGCCATTAAGGGGTAATAAATAGGTAAGGGCAAAAAAAAGAGCCATCAAAAAGGCCCCTACTTTACACGCCCGGTTATTTAACATAGATAAGTTAAACCTCTTGTTGGCATCCTAACCACCCTTCTCTGCCGGGAAATTCGGAACGAACGATTCTTCCTACAGGAATTCGCTGTATATTTTCAGGCAGCAGATGACTCAATGCACAAAATTGTATGTTTTCCCGGTGAGCCATTTCCAGCAGAGCTTCAAATTCTGTGGACTTGGACAGCCCTTCCACTTCCGTATGGATGGTATATACCGGAATTCCCTGGTTGTTTTTTATTTCATCAAGGATAAACCGGTTAAAATCTTCATCTTTAACCTGAATTCCTATCACTTCATCATAAGTTGGCAACGTCACCGGAATTTGCACAGTACCAATAGTCCCATCAGGTAAAATGGGCCTGAATGGATGCGTCCCCCGGCAATCACTGTTGTAATCAAAACCAAACCGCTGCTTTACCGCAAGTACGCGTTCATCCGCCCGCCAGCCAGCAACAGCAGAACACGTTACCCGTTGGCCAGTTGCCTGTACCAAAGCCTCCACACCCAGTTTAACCTGCTCTGTTAACTGAGCCTCAGACCAGCGACCAACTTTCGCCTGCCAGCCCTGATGATCCCATGCATGCAAGCCAACTTCATGGCCTGCATCCAAAGTTTGCTTCATCAGATAGCCCAAATCCCTGGCTATCTTCTTACCCGGCCATGCAGTTCCCGCCAGTAAGATATCAAGACCATACAAAGATGCCGCATTTGATCTCAACATTTTCCATAAGAATTTTGGCCGTAAAAGACGCCATAAATGGCGCCCCATATTATCCGGCCCAACACTAAAGAAAAAACTGGCCTGAATCTGATGCTTTGCCAAGATGTTAAGCAATTGCGGTACCCCTTCAAAGGTTCCCCGATAGGTGTCCACATCAATTCTCAAGCCAACTTGTTTCATGCGTTTTTCCCTAACTCTTCAATTTCACCACGCAGGAAGAAATCCAATGTTTCATTTATCGTCTGTTTCATCTCAATGGTTGGTTTCCAATCTAGCAACCGTTCCGCATTTTTAATGCTGGGCTTACGGTGTTCAACATCTTGATAGCCTTTACCGTAGTAACTTCCGCTTTCAATCTTTTTGAATCCGGCAAACGGAGGAAAATGACCTCTCAACTCATGATTCTCAAAGCTATCAAGTAACATTTCTGCTAACTGGCGAATACTGGCTTCGTTAGTTGGATTACCAATATTGACAATTTGACCGTCACACAACCCACCCCGGTTTTCAATAATCCGGAATAGCGCTTCAATACCATCATTAATATCAGTAAAACAGCGTTTCTGTTCTCCACCATCCACCAGTTTGATCGGTGAGCCTTCAACTAAGTTCAATATCAGTTGTGTGATCGCTCTGGAACTGCCAATACGCGCAGAGTTCAGGTTATCCAAACGTGGCCCCATCCAATTAAATGGACGAAACAGCGTGAATCTAAGTCCTTCTTTCTCACCATAGGCCCAAATAACACGATCCAATAATTGTTTAGAGACAGAATAGATCCAGCGCTGTTTGTTAATCGGGCCAACAATCAGACGAGAATCATCTTCGTCAAACTCTTTATCATCACACATTCCATAAACTTCTGATGTGGAAGGAAAAATAATCCGTTTATTGTATTTAACACAATAACGAACAATCTTTAGATTCTCCTCGAAATCCAGTTCGAATACGCGCAGTGGGTTACGGGTATATTCAATCGGGGTTGCAATAGCGACCAGCGGCAGAACCACATCACACTTCTTGATGTGATACTCGATCCATTCAGTATGGATGTTGACATCACCTTCAATGAAGTGAAAACGTGGGTTACCGATAAAGCGTTCAATGGCAGAAGAACCGATATCCATACCGTAGATATCATAGTTGCCATCACGCAACAGGCGCTCTGTCAGATGATTACCGATAAAACCGTTCACACCCAGAATTAATACTCGCTTACGGTGGCTAATTTGAGAGGTTGCCTTTGGCCCGACACGGATATCAGTCACAATGCTCATATCTGCCGCCAGACGCGTCCCCTGAACATACAGACCGGATTCATTCTGCCCATTCATAATTTCCAACGCACCCTGACCACAGGCAATCATCAGCGGAGCCACAGATAATATAGTACCGGACTGTTTGTTATGCGCTTCATTATGCACGGAAGCCCGCCAGATAGTCATCTTGCGCTCCCCCAGGAAAGTAAATGCCCCAGGATAAGGTTCCGTCACAGCTCTTATCAAGTTGTTGATTTCAGTGGCTGATTTGTTCCAATCAATTTCGCCATCAGCAGCAGTACGGCGACCAAAGTAAGTTGCTTGCTTCTCATCCTGCGGGGTTGCAATGTAAGTTCCTGCTTTGATCTGAGGTAATACTTGATCAAGCAGTTTTTCTGCGGCTTCACAAATTTTACCGTGCAAAATCAGCGAAGTATCTGTTTCTGCAATAGCGACTTTATGTTGAGCAACACTATCCCCTGCATCAGGTTTCAATACCATTTTATGCAGGGTCACCCCCGTTTCTGTTTCACCATGCAAAATCGCCCAGTTAATGGGGGCACGACCACGGTATTTTGGCAACAGAGAACCATGCAGATTAAATGCGCCTGCGCTCGCCAGCGATAAGATATCTTCGCTCAACATGTCCCGGTAATAAAAAGAGAAAATCACGTCAGGCTTCATTTCCCGGATACGCTCAATCCAAAGTGGATGGTTAACGTTCTCTGGTGCAAAAACCGGAAGCGCCAAATCTGCACTCAAACGGGCAACAGAAGAAAAAAAACGGGTTTCAGTAGGATCATCTGTATGGGTAAATACCGCCTGAATATCAAAGCCAGCTTTAGTTAAGGCATTGATCCCGACACAGCCGATATCATGATAGGCAAAGATAATTGCTTTCATTTAGTATTCTTCCTGGTTTTCTGAGTTATCGTTGGTCTTTTTATTTCCGACCACTTTTTGAATAAAATAACGTGGGCGCGCACGGACATCGTTATAAATACGGCCTATGTATTCACCTAATAAGCCCATCGCAACGAACTGTGCGCCAATAAACATGAAAAGGATGGCAAACAGGGTAAACACCCCTTCCGCTGCCCAAATAGAACCGAAAATCAGACGTAAGGTCATCAGCAGCACCGCCAGTAAAAAACCTGAAACGGCAATGACACTCCCGACGACGCTCAACAAACGTAATGGGGCGGTTGTCAGGCAGGTAAGCAGGTCATACATCAGGTTAATCAGCTTCATGAAGTTGTATTTGGAATCACCAAATTCACGCTCTGCATGGGCAACATCAATCTCTATCGTTTTACGGGCGAACGTGTTTGCCAGAATAGGAATGAAAGTGCTGCGCTCATGGCACTGCAACATGGCTTCAACAATATGGCGGCGATAAGCACGAAGCATACAGCCATAATCCCCCATAGAACGCCCTGTTGCCTTAGTAATCATAGCGTTGATGATTTTTGACGCTGTTTTACGAAACAGGGAATCCTGCCGGTTAGCTCGCCGGGTACCCACAACGTCATAACCCTGTTCAGCGGTTTTAACCAGACGGGGGATCTCCTCTGGCGGATTCTGTAAATCTGCATCAAGCGTAATAATCAAATCACCATTAACTTGATTAAAACCCGCCATGATCGCTGAATGCTGGCCGTAATTACGATTAAGCAAAATTGCAATAATATGATTTTCAGGTTGTTCCGCTGCCTGAATCAGAATTTCCACAGAGTTATCACTACTACCGTCATCAACAAGAATGAGCTCGTATTCCTGAGTCAATTGTTTACAAGCCGTCAAAGTTCTTTTTAGTAAAAGAGGTAAACTTTCCTCTTCGTTATAAACTGGAATAACAACAGACACTTTTTTAATTTGCTCAAATGACACTTATCTGCACTCCGAAATAATTTCTTGTAAAGTATCAATTACACAATCCACATCGTCATCACTCATATCAGGGAAAAGTGGCAATGAACAAAGTGTTGCTGAATTCCATTCTGATTCAGGCAACAACAATTGCGGGTAACGTTCCCGATAATATTTTTGCGTATGTCCGGCTCTGAAATGCAAACCTGTGCCGATATTTTTCTCTTTTAGACGCTCCATTAATGTATCGCGGTCAATACCACAGATTGCCTTATTAACCCGCACCATAAACAGATGATGTGCATGTAAATGTTCATAATCGGGTACACCTAGCATCTGCAACGGCAAATTTTTTAATGCCGCTGAATAACGGCCTACAATTTGCCGACGGCGAGCATTCATTGATTCCAATTTACTTAATTGCACAACAGCAATGGCAGCATGAATATCAGATAAATTATATTTGTAACCGGGTTCTACAACTTCCGCCTGCGGTTTCCTGCCCTGAATTTGACGATCAAAAGCATCAACACCCAATCCATGAAACTTTAGACATCGGACTCGTTCAGCAAGTTCATTATTATCAGTAACAATTAACCCCCCTTCCGCACAGGTGACATTTTTTATGGCATGAAAAGAGAAAATAGCCGTACCATGCTCACCAACCCACTCATTTTTATAACGAGCCCCTATTGCATGAGCCGCGTCTTCAATTAACGGAATACCGGCATCCTGAGCAATGACACGCAGTGCGTCCAAATCACAGGGAGCCCCAGCATAATGAACAGGAATAATCGCTTTGGTTCTGGAAGTAATTGCTTTTTTTACGGTTTCCGCTTCGACCATTAAAGTATTACGATCGACATCAATCATGATCGGTTCAGCACCAAGCAGACAGATCATATTTATTGTGGAAACCCAGGTTAGAGACGGCGTAATAACTTCGTCACCGGGGCCAATACCCAACGCCATTAATGTCAGATGCATACCTGCCGTTGCAGAAGCTAAGGCAACCGCATGTTTACAACCAAACATACGGCAGAAGTCCTGTTCCAATTGATGATTTTGCGGGCCTGTTGTTATCCAGCCCGAACGAAGAACTTTCTCTACCGCCTGAATTTCTTCATCACCTATGGCAGGACGGGAAAATGGCAGAAAACGATCCATAAAACACAGTCCAATTCATTCATAACATAATGACATATTAGATGACTATATTTTAACGAATCATCAACGTAGGTATGATTTAGCAAATTAAGTGAAAATGACAATAGGTTTACTCTGAATGAACGATGATCAAGGCAAAAAAACTCGCCAATATTTAGACCTTTTCTCTGACACACATTTGATGTCAGCCGCAAAAACGCGGGAAAGCGTATTTTCTTTCATTACCTCATCCGGTTTTCCATCTGCAACCAATAAGCCATTGTCAAGCAACCAGATCCGATCAGCTTTATCATAACTGTGATTAAGATCATGACCACTCATGATTACGGTTCCACCGAGTGCACAGAATTTCTTTACCAACAGATCAAGCGCTGCCACCTGAGTAACATCAAGGTTATTTGCCGGTTCATCCAGGAGTAATAATTTGCCTTTCGAATTAATTGATGGCCAAACCTGTAAAAAAACCCCGGTTAACCGTACCCTTTGCCATTCGCCACCAGATAAATTTCCTACCGGTGTCTCCAGCAGCATTCCCAACTTAAAATAAGAACAGAGTTCTGACAGCACATCGTCACAATTAACCCGGTGGTGCATCAAGTGCAGTTGCAGATATTGAAAAACCGGCATTATTGGTACAGACGAAATTTGCTGACTGAGCCATGCTCTGTGCCGTGCTAATTCACCGTGACTATATTGACTAAGGCATTTTTGTTGCAAATCAATGTCACCACGACACGGCAAAATACCTGCCATACAGGCCAATAACGTACTCTTCCCTGAACCATTCGGCCCAATGAGATGGATTTGTTCACCTTGTTGTACTGAGGCTGTCAGCAACATTAATCGGTTTTGTACTGAAACTTGCCGGAGAGTCATCAACTGGCTGGTGATTTGCACGTCATTCACTGCCTTAACTCCAGCCTCTGACTTTTAACAATAACCAGATGAATACCGGCGCTCCTAATGTTGCAGTCACAACACCAATCGGTACTTCTGCATTCGTCAGGCTAAGGCGAGAAAGTAAATCAGCCAGCAATAATCCATAGCCGCCTGCCAGAACACATGCAGGCAGCAATGTTTTATAATCTGTCAAACCACACAAACGCAAAATATGTGGGATCACCAAACCAATAAAGCTGATTGTTCCGGCAAGTGCAACACTTAGCCCCACCAGCAATCCAATCGCGCATACAAATAGATTACGCCAGCGATAAAGTGAAATACCTAACTGTTGAGACGTTGTTTCTCCCAATGAAAGAAAATTAAGTACTTTTCCTTGACTGCTCAACCAAATGATTAAAGGAAACAAAGCAACGACCAACCATTGCTGTCGCCAGTCTATCCCACTGAAACTGCCCATCATCCAATACATTAGCTGGCGCAAATCCAGACTGGTACTAAAATAAACCATCCATGTCATCAATGCACCGGAGACGACGCCGAAAGCAACACCCACCAATAACAAACGGGCATTATTCAGATGACGCTTTCTTGAAAAGGTCAGCAATATCAGGGTGACAGTGAGCGCGCCCAGCACAGCGCCAATGCTCAATAACCAGAATGGCGTAATACCGTGAAGCATCAGCACCAAAAACACAACCACCACACTGGCACCATTACTGATCCCCAATAACCCCGGTTCAGCCAGCGGATTTTCAAACAGTGCCTGCATCACCGCCCCTGCCACAGTCAGGCTTGCACCTACCGCAACGACAGCCAAAACACGAGGAAAACGCAGTTGCCACACAAACAATTGACCCGTTTCAGAAAACCATTTATCTGGCCATATCCAATTTTCCCCAGCGCAAAGTGAGAGAAAAAAAACAAATAGAAATAAGCACGCAAGAATTGCCAGAAAGCGGTAATCACGCCTTTTCTGACGAGTCACTAATTCAGCAATGGAATAGATGGGTTGCATTGGAAATCAGCTCATGAGAGAGGATCTTTATAAGAAAAAGGCCGCTATTAATGCGGCCTTTTTGATTATTCCTTAGGTGTGGCTTTCTCAACCCTGCTTTTTAACTTCTGACCAGGACGGAATGTCACTACTCGGCGAGCGGTAATCGGAATATCTTCACCCGTCTTAGGATTACGTCCCGGACGTTGGTTTTTATCCCGTAAATCAAAGTTGCCAAATCCAGACAATTTTACCTGCTCACCATTCTCCAAAGAACGACGCACTTCTTCAAAGAACAATTCAACCAGATCCTTAGCATCACGCTTGCTAATTCCCAGTTTCTCAAACAGATTTTCTGACATTTCAGCTTTAGTAAGCGCCATAGGTTCAGTCCCTCAAGGATGCTTGGAATCGCTGTTTCAGTACTGCAACACATCTATTGACAGTTGCAGCAATCTCTTCTTCTTCCAGTGTACGTGCGGTATCCTGCAAGATAAAACTTATAGCAAGGCTCTTATGACCCTCAGCTATACCTTTACCACAATACACGTCAAACAAGTTTATGCCAACTATATGATTTACGCCAACTTTCTTGCATTCTGCCAAAACATCTTCTACAGCAATGTTTTCAGGCACCACAATGGCGATATCACGACGGTTTGACGGGAAGCGTGAAATCTCTTTTGCGTCAGGAATCACGCGGCCTGACAGCTTGCTCCAGAGTATTTCAAACACGACGGTACGGCCATTTAAGTCAAGTTTACGCTCTAATTCCGGATGGACAACACCAATGTATCCGATGTATTCATTTTCCAAATAAATCCCGGCACTTTGACCTGGGTGTAACGCCGGATTTGCATCTGCTCTAAAAGAAATCTTAGATAATTTTCCAGTTAATTCCAGAACAGCTTCCAAATCGCCTTTCATATCGAAGAAATCGATAGATTGTTTTTCCAGTGACCAATGCTCTTCAAAACGATTGCCGGTAATGACACCACCTAACATCAGCTCCTGACGAATACCCTGCTGCGCATTTTCATCAGGAACAAAACGCAAACCGGTTTCAAACAGGCGTACACGGTTTTGCTGACGATTCTGGTTATACACCACGGTTGTCAGCAAACCCGTCAGCAAAGATAAACGCATTGCAGACATGTCCGCTGAAATTGGGTTAGGCAGCATCAATGCCTGTTGCTGTGGATGCAACAATGCCTGCGTTTTGGGATCAACAAAGCTGTAGGTAATCGCTTCCTGATAACCTCTGTCAACCAGCATGGTTTTAACACGTTTCAGAGAAAGATCCACTTCGCGGTGTTTTTTCATGATGAGATCTGCGTGCATCGGTACATCTGGAATATTGTTGTAACCGTAGATACGGGCAACGTCTTCCACCAGATCTTCTTCAATCTCCATGTCAAAACGCCAGCTTGGTGCAATCGCCTGCCAGCAGTTTTCCTGAACAGTGATTTTACAACCTAAACGGGTCAAGATATCACCAACCTGCTCATCAGGCACACAGTGACCAATCAAACGATCCAATTTTTCACGGCGCAGTGTGATTGTCGCAGGTTTTGGTAATTGAGATTCATCAGTAATATCAATGACCGGACCGGCTTCACCACCACAAATATCAATCAGCAGTTGGGTCGCTCTCTCCATTGCATGGTGTTGTAACTGAGGATCAACACCGCGCTCATAGCGGTGAGAAGCGTCAGTATGTAAACCATACCGACGAGCACGACCAGCAATCGCCAAAGGTGCAAAAAACGCGCACTCAAGTAAAATATTTTGAGTTTCTTCATTCACACCTGAATGTTCACCACCAAAAATACCCGCCATTGCAATAGCTTGTTTTTCATCAGAAATAACAAGAGTATCAGCAGAAAGCGTGGCTTCTGTGCCATCCAGCAAAACTAGTTTTTCATCCGGTTTCGCCATGCGCACAATGATTGAACCATTTAAACGTTCCAAATCAAACGCATGCAATGGTTGGCCTAATTCAAGCAACACATAGTTAGTCACATCGACAATCGGGTCGATAGAGCGAACACCACCACGACGTAGTTTTTCACGCATCCACAATGGTGTTGTCGCTTTCACATTGATTTTTTCGATTATCCGCCCCAAGTAACGAGGGCAAGCTTCTGTTGCTTCAACGTGAATAGGAAAAACAGCATCTGTTGTTGGCTTTATTGCCTCAATTTGCGGTGCAGATAATGGCATTTTATTAGCGACCGCCACATCACGTGCGACCCCCATAATACTCAGGCAATCAGCACGGTTAGGTGTAATGCTGATCTCAATGACGCTATCATCCAGCTTCAGATATTCACGCAGATCAACACCTAAAGGCGCATCAATGGGTAATTCAATAATACCCTCGTGATCTTCAGAAATACCCAGTTCAGAGAAAGAACACAGCATTCCTTCCGAAGGCTCACCACGTAGTTTCGCCGCTTTGATTTTGAAATCACCTGGCAGCACAGCACCCACTGTGGCTACTGCAACTTTCAACCCCAAACGGCAGTTCGGTGCGCCACAAACGATATCCAATAGGCGCTCACCACCGACATTCACTTTTGTAACCCGCAACTTATCCGCATTTGGATGTTGACCACATTCAACAACTTCACCGATAACCACACCATGGAATTGACCAGCAACGGCTTCAGTGCCATCAACTTCCAGACCAACCATGGTAATTTGATCAGATAATTCTTCACTGCCAATGGCTGGGTTTACCCACTCGCGCAACCAGAGTTCACTGAATTTCATGAGATATTCCCGCCTTATTTAAACTGTTTGAGAAAACGCAAATCATTTTCGAAGAACGCACGCAAGTCAGTTACACCGTAACGTAACATTGTCAGGCGCTCCACCCCCATGCCAAAAGCAAAACCAGAATAAATTTCAGGATCAAGGCCAACATTATTCAGCACATTAGGATGAACCATACCGCAGCCCAACACTTCCAGCCATTTGCCGTTTTTACCCATTACGTCAACTTCCGCCGAAGGTTCTGTAAATGGAAAGTAAGAAGGACGGAAACGAACCTGTAAATCTTCTTCAAAGAAGTTAGTCAGGAAATCGTGCAACGTTCCTTTCAGATTGGTAAAACTGATGTCACGATCAATAATCAAACCTTCCACCTGATGGAACATAGGCGTATGTGTCTGATCATAGTCATTACGATATACACGGCCAGGTGCAATGACACGAATTGGCGGCTGTTGGTTATGCATAGTCCGGACCTGAACGCCTGAAGTCTGAGTACGCAACAGACGTTTAGCATCAAACCAGAAAGTATCATGATCAGCGCGTGCAGGATGGTGGGCAGGAATATTTAATGCATCGAAATTGTGATAATCATCTTCAATTTCAGGGCCTGATTCTACAGAAAAACCTAATTCACCAAAGAAAGTTTCAATACGCTCTATTGTACGGTTAACCGGATGTAATCCACCATTTTCCATACGACGACCAGGCAGAGATACATCAATCTTTTCTGCGGCTAAACGGAAGTTTAGGAGGTCAGTCTCCAGCTTCTCTTTACAGGCATTCAAAACTTCCTGGACTTCCTGCTTCGCCTGATTAATAACCGCCCCTGCGGCTGGACGTTCTTCGGCCGGCAGATCACGCAGCGATGACATTTGGAGAGTTAAATGGCCTTTTTTGCCTAAATATTCAACACGCACCAAATCCAACGCAGCAACATCCTGGGCATCTTCTATGGCTGCTTTTGCATTTGCAACCAATTCAGCGAGATGTGGCATCGTTTTCCTCTTCCTTCGGCCTAACGGCCTGCTAATAATGATCGTTAATGACTCTATAAACCTGCTTCTGTTTTTATGTGATAAAAACAAAAAAGCCTCCACAATGGAGGCTCAGGCGCTACTTTTCGTTTCTTTTCTTACGCGCAAAGCCCCCTGAATTCAGGCGCTAAAGTAAAAAAAGAAGCGAAAAAAAGCTAAAGGCATGATATTGGTTCTCTCGGAAAAATATTTTTTCTGACAAAGACGCTCTAGTAAGCCACATTTTCAAACAAAGCAAAAGAGGGAGCATGCTCCCCCTCTCACTACTCTAACTTATGCCAGAGCGCTCTTCGCTTTTTCAACTAAAGCAGCAAACGCCACTTTGTCAAACACAGCGATGTCAGCCAGGATCTTACGGTCGATTTCAACAGAAGCCTTTTTCAGGCCATCAATGAAACGGCTGTAGGACAGACCATTCTGACGTGCAGCAGCGTTGATACGTGCAATCCACAGTTGACGGAACTGACGTTTACGCTGACGACGGTCACGGTAAGCGTACTGCCCTGCTTTGATTACTGCCTGGAAGGCAACACGGTAAACGCGCGAACGGGCACCATAGTAACCTTTCGCTTGCTTTAAAATTTTCTTGTGACGTGCACGGGCGACAACACCACGTTTTACACGAGCCATATACTTCTCCTATCGTCTCTGAATTCTAATTCTAAAAATTTGCTTATGCGTATGGCAGACAAGCAACAACCAGGCCCAGATCACCTTTGGAGACCATGCCTTTTGGACGTAAATGACGTTTACGCTTGGTTGATTTCTTAGTCAGAATGTGACGAAGGTTAGCATGCTTACGCTTAAAACCACCACTTGCAGTTTTTTTAAAGCGTTTAGCGGCGCCGCGTACTGTTTTAATCTTTGGCATTTTAATTTCCACTTCGCATTGTTAATTACAACGAATCAGTAAGGCGAATAAGCCCCAACCAGACGAACCGACAGGAGCTTATTACTTGATTGCCCGACTATTTCTTCTTAGGAGCGAGCACCATTATCATCTGACGGCCTTCAATCTTCGATGGAAAGGATTCAACCACTGCCAGTTCATCCAGATCGTTGCGGATGCGGTTAAGCATTTCAACACCAATCTGTTGGTGCGCCATTTCACGCCCACGGAAACGCAGGGTGATTTTAGCTTTATCGCCATCTTCCAGAAAACGAATCAGGTTGCGTAGTTTGACCTGATAGTCGCCTTCATCTGTACCAGGACGGAATTTAATTTCCTTAACCTGAATAACCTTTTGTTTTTTCTTCTGTTCTTTGATTGACTTACTCTTCTCATAGAGGAACTTGCCGTAATCCATGATACGGCAAACCGGCGGCTCGGCATTCGGGCTGATTTCAACTAAATCAACACCCGCTTCCTCAGCTTTTTCAAGAGCTTCTCTCAGACTGACGATGCCAATCTGTTCGCCATCTAAACCTGTTAAACGAACTTCAGAAGCGCGAATCTCTCCATTAATGCGATTAGGTCGCGCCGTTTGAATTCTTTTTCCGCCTTTAATACCTTATTCCTCCAATTGATGAAGATTACGACTGCGTATTTCTATCAGCAGTTTTCCAATGAACTCGCTAACATCAATGCTACCTAAATCCTTACCGCGGCGGGTCCGAACAGAAGCTTTTCCTGATTCGACCTCTTTTTCACCACAAACAAGCATATAAGGAACACGACGCAGAGTATGTTCACGGATTTTAAAACCAATCTTCTCGTTTCTCAAGTCTGCTTTTGCACGAATGCCTGCATCTTGAAGTTTTTTTGCTAATTCCTGTACATAATCAGCCTGGCTATCTGTGATATTCATCACAACGACCTGCTGAGGAGCAATCCATGTCGGGAAGAAACCCGCATATTCCTCAGTCAGGATGCCGATAAACCGTTCCAGTGAACCCAGAACAGCACGGTGAATCATTACAGGAACCTTACGTTCGTTGTTTTCACCTACGTAGGACGCACTCAAACGGCCCGGTAGTGAAAAGTCAAGCTGCACAGTACCACATTGCCACGCACGATCCAAACAATCATGCAAAGTAAATTCAATTTTTGGTCCGTAGAAAGCACCTTCACCTGGCTGATACTCAAACTGAACACCATTTTCTTGCAGCGCCGCAGCTAAAGCTTCTTCGGCCTGACTCCACTGTTCTTCAGTACCAATGCGTTTTTCCGGGCGAGTTGACAGCTTAACCACGATTTTTTCAAAACCAAAAGTGCTGTAAACATCGTACACCATCTTAATGCAGCTGCTCACTTCCCGATGAATTTGCTCTTCTGTACAGAAGATATGAGCATCATCCTGAGTGAAACCACGAACACGCATCAAGCCATGTAATGCACCTGACGGTTCATTGCGGTGGCAGCTACCGAATTCAGCCATACGTAAAGGCAAATCACGATAAGATTTTAAACCTTGGTTAAAAATCTGAATGTGCCCTGGACAGTTCATTGGTTTAACGCAATATTCACGGTTCTCTGAAGAAGTGGTAAACATATGCTCACCATAGTTTTCCCAGTGACCGGTTCTTTCCCACATCACACGGTCCATCATAAATGGACCTTTAACTTCCTGATATTGATATTCTTTCAGTTTAGTGCGCACGAAAGTTTCAAGTTCACGGAAAATAGTCCAGCCATCGTTATGCCAGAACGCCATCCCCGGCGCTTCTTCTTGCATGTGGTACAAATCTAGCTGTTTACCAATTTTACGATGGTCACGTTTAGCAGCTTCTTCCAGACGTTGCAGATAAGTGTTGAGCTGTTTCTTATCAGCCCACGCAGTACCGTATATGCGTTGCAACATTTTATTGTTGCTATCCCCACGCCAGTATGCCCCTGCCACTTTCTGCAATTTAAAATGATGACAGAAACGCATATTTGGCACATGTGGACCACGGCACATGTCAACATATTCTTCATGATTATACAGACCAGGGCGATCATCACGACCAATGTTGTCATCCAAAATCTGTACTTTGTAATCCTCACCACGGGCGACGAACGTATCACGAGCTTCTTGCCAACTCACTTTTTTCTTGATGACGTCATAGTCTTTTTTGGCAAGCTCCAGCATGCGTTTTTCAAGCAGCTCAATATCCTCCTGCGTCAGGGCGCGACCAAGATCGACATCATAGTAGAAACCATTATCAATAACGGGTCCGATGGCCATTTTAGTATCTGGCCATAATTGCTTAATCGCATGGCCCAACAGATGTGCGCATGAATGGCGGATAATTTCCAGCCCTTTCTCATCTTTACTTGTAATAATAGCCAGTTTTGCATCAGAATCGATTAATTCACAGGCATCCACCAACTCACCATTTATGCGGCCAGCAATACATGCTTTCGCTAAACCTGGACCAATATCACAGGCAACATCCATTACAGAAACAGCACGATCAAACTGACGTTGGCTACCGTCAGGAAGAGTAATAACAGGCATTTAAAATCCTTATCTACAGTGGTGACCCACACGAAAGGTCACTTGAAGGAGTTCGATATTCAACTAAAATAACGATTTAAATTATTATCTAGTCAATCCATTAAAGTTTGGTACTAAGATTGGTACACGATGTAAAAAGTGACTGCCTTTGATACCGAAACATCGCGAAAATATACCACCAACAAACATTCAGGTCACGGCTATGTTTAATCACAAAATCAAAGGACATACAGCCTTAATAATCCACTGCATCAATAACACGATCATAGCAACAACGAAAAAGCACGATTTCTGCGCTTATTACAGAGCGGAATAGATATCGCTAGCTTGATATTGAAATCAATGCAAGTCTTGAAAAAATCTTATAAGAAACAGGAGTAAACAGTAATGGCGGTTCTCAGTTCTAACTGAATATAATCATAATCATAATCATAATCAAATATATATTTCAGAAAAACTCATTAGAAATGGAATAGCCATTATTGTCAGCTCTTTAATCTACCATGGTCAATGAACGGTAAGCATTCTTCACTTTCCACAAATAGCGTGGGGCCTGAGGTGCCGGATGATTATCTTGGACATGCTGATAAAACTCATCCGGTGTCATACGGTTTATTTTATTAACGGCTAACTGGCGGTCAGCACTAAAAATACGCAAGAGCGCACCCGCGCCATTAACGTAAGCAACGATAGTGGCATAGTAGAGCGTCTCCGGATTATCAATACCCGCCAGATGCTGCTCTTTTAGAAGACTAATATAAGCAGTACCAAGATCGATATTAGTTTTAGGATCTTTCAACTCGCGAGTTGTCGGCTGACCAGAACGCCCCTTCTGTCGATACACATCCCGCCCTGCTGTTGATGCTTTAATTTGCATAAGGCCAATTGCATTCGATTTACTGACGGCATCGGGGCGGAAACCTGATTCAACTTGAATAATCGCCCTGATAAGCGTTTCATCAACACCGTACCGATTGGATGCCTGCTGAATAAATGTATCAAAAGGTGTCGGCGGGAAAGAAGAAAACCCAGCGACATTAGCAGAGCTACCACTGAGCATACGTTGCTGACCTGACTGCTTCCCGATATTGGTTTGCTGGGCATTCCTTCCAGTACAACCGACTAATAGCACAATCAGTGCCATAAAGCTGAGTCTTAATTTCACCCTTTAATCCTCTGGATCAAATCTACTACAGCGCAGCATATACAATTTCGTTCACAACCCAAAAATATTTTACTTAACTTTTAACTCTATTCATGTTCATATCATATGAAGTAACTATTACAATAATCTCTGTTTCTAAATTTTATAATCTTGACTTTACTTAAATGATATTGATAATCGTTATCATATACATATTTATAACAAGTAAAGGTTTGAATTCATGAAAAAGAAACTCTCTCTGCTTCCTTACCCCATACCAGGAATCGTATTGATTCTCTTATCCATAATCTTATTTAGCCAGCAGGTATCCGCTGCCAAAAAATTCAAAGTCGTCACCACTTTTACAATCATTCAGGATATAGCACAAAATGTAGCAGGTGATGCTGCAATTGTTGAATCAATTACTAAACCAGGCGCTGAAATCCATGATTATCAGCCTACTCCCAAAGATATTATAAAATCTCAACATGCTGATTTGATCCTTTGGAATGGATTGAATCTGGAACGCTGGTTCGAACGTTTCTTTGAAAACCTCAAAGATGTGCCCGCCGTTGTCATTACTGAAGGCATTACACCATTACCCATTCGTGAAGGACCTTACAACGGAAACCCTAACCCTCACGCCTGGATGTCACCAACCAACGCTTTGGTTTATATTGAAAATATCCGCAAAGCATTTGTGAAATATGATCCTGAAAATACAGAAATTTATAATAGGAACGCCAAAGCCTATGCTGAAAAAATCGCCCAACTGGATTCTCCACTGAGAGAACGTCTTGCCCGTATTCCACAGGATCAACGTTGGTTAGTCACCAGTGAAGGAGCTTTTAGCTATCTGGCTAAAGATTATCAATTCAAGGAAGTTTATCTGTGGCCAATCAATGCGGAAGAGCAAGGTTCACCACAACAAGTTCGTCATGTGATTGATACGGTAAGAGCAAATAAGATCCCGGTGGTGTTCAGCGAAAGTACAATTTCCGATAAACCAGCCAAACAAGTCAGTAAAGAAACCGATGCCCGTTATGGTGGCGTTCTTTATGTAGATTCACTCTCCGGCAATGACGGGCCAGTACCAACTTATATTGATTTACTGAACAAAACGGTAGATACAATCGCAAAAGGATTTAATCAATGAATAGCAATATGCTGTTTGAACGCCCTCATTTAGTGGTTGATGACGCCACGGTGACTTATAACAACGGCCACACGGCTATTTATGACGCCAGTTTTTCTATCACTGGCGGTACTATCTGTGCATTGGTTGGCATTAATGGCAGTGGTAAGTCCACACTGTTTAAAACCATTATGGGGCTGGTAAACCCATCTCAGGGGAAAGTTACCCTGAGCGATATGCCTGTCAAAAGTGCGTTAAAGAAAAATATTATCGCGTATGTACCTCAAACAGAAGAAGTCGACTGGAACTTCCCAGTACTGGTTTCTGATGTCGTTATGATGGGCCGCTACGGCAAAATGGGTTTTTTGAGAATCCCAGGCAAAAAGGATCACCAAGCTGTTGATGAAGCACTTGAACGGGTTGGCTTAACAGCTCTGCGCAACCGGCAAATTGGAGAGCTCTCAGGCGGGCAAAAAAAACGGGTTTTTCTTGCAAGAGCGCTGGCTCAGGAAGGAAAAGTTCTGTTACTGGATGAACCTTTTACCGGTGTTGATGTAAAAACAGAAAATGCCATCATTGACCTGCTGTGTGATTTACGTGATGAAGGTCATCTGGTTTTAGTCTCAACTCACAACCTTGGCAGTGTCCCCGAATTCTGTGACCACGTTATCCTGATCAACCGAACTGTTTTGGCAAGTGGCCCGACAGAAACAACGTTCACCCAGAAGAATTTAGAGATGACTTTTGGTGGAGTACTTCGTCACATTAATCTATCCGGGCCGGAGTTGCATAATGATGATGATCCACGTTCTCTGACGGTTATTACTGATGATGAGCGTGCAGCGGTGTTTTACGGTCAAGATCATCATGTTCCACCGAGGCAAACCCAGCAAAAGGAGAAACATCAACCATGATAGAACTTTTGCTGCAACCTTTTCACTATAACTACATGGTGAAAGCTATCTGGGTCAGTTCCATTGTCGGTGCCGTTTGTGCCTTTCTTTCTGCCTATCTGATGCTAAAAGGCTGGTCACTGATGGGAGATGCGCTCTCTCACTCGGTTGTGCCTGGTGTCGCCGGGGCTTACGCATTGGGTCTTCCTTATGCAGGTGGCGCTTTTTTTACCGGCATGCTGGCAGCGCTATCAATGACTCTCGTTCGCCATATCACTCGCTTACGTGAAGATGCGGTGATCGGGTTTATATTTTCTACTTTCTTTGCTGCCGGCTTATTGATCGTTTCTCTCAATCCCACATCCGTTAACGTACAAACCATTATCCTCGGCAATATCCTCGGTATCGCTGATGAAGATGTTCTCCAGGTTGAAATTATCATTGCGGTTTCATTTATCGTGTTGATGCTTATTTGGAAAGATTTGCTGGTTGTGTTCTTTGACGAAACCCATGCACGTTCTATTGGCTTATCTCCCTTACGGATGAAAATCATTTTTTTTACTTTACTGAGTGCCTGTACCGTTGCTGCCTTACAAACTGTCGGTGCTATTCTGGTCATTGCAATGGTAGTGACGCCAGGCGCAACCGCCTATTTACTGACTGACCGTTTTAAACACTTACTGATAATTGCAGTGGCTATTGGTTCCCTGACCAGTGCGTTTGGTGCTTATTTAAGTTTCTTCCTTAATGGTGCCACCGGCGGTGTTATTGTCACGCTACAAACTGTTATTTTCCTATTGGCATTCTTCTTTGCACCAAAACACGGATTAGTCGCATCCCGTATACGTGCCAGAAAAGAATCCGTGGCATTGGCTAAGGAGACACCGCTATGAATCAGTTGATTCAATTGATCACTGAACCGTTTATGTTTCCATTTATGCAACGGGCAATGTTCGCAGCCATTGTGACAGGCGCAGTATGTGCGATGCTCTCTTGTTACCTGGTACTTAAAGGGTGGTCGTTAATGGGAGATGCTATCTCTCATGCCGTATTACCGGGGATTGTACTGGCTTTCGCTGCCGGGATTCCTCTGGCTATTGGCGCGTTTCTTTCTGGTATTTTTTGTGCTTTTGCAACAGGATATCTGAAAGAACACAGCCGGATAAAAGAAGATACTGTGATGGGAATCGTCTTTTCCGGCATGTTTGCTTTTGGTTTAGTTCTTTTTGCCCGAATGGATACCGACCAACATCTCACTCATATTCTGTTTGGTAATATGCTGGGGATCACTAAAGATGAATTAAATCAAACATTATGGATTTCCTGTATTACCATGGCTGTGATACTGCTAAAACGTAAAGATTTCATGCTCTATTGCTTTGATCAAAACCAAGCGCGCGTAGTAGGATTACCTGTTAAGTTTTTGCATTACGGTTTGCTTTGTTTGCTGGCAATGACTATTGTCGCCTCCCTGCAAGCCGTGGGAATGATTCTGGTTATCGCAATGTTAATATCGCCGGGGATTATCGCTTTTATGTTATGCCGCAGTTTTGACCGAATGTTAATTGTCGCTACTGTTGCGTCGGTCATTTCCTGTGTTCTTGGTACACTGATTAGTTTCCATATTGATGGTGCAACAGGACCATGCATTGTTATTGTCCAAGCTATTTTCTTTACACTGGCACTGAGTTACAACCAGATAAAGCAGACAAGAACGAAACTCAAACGTAAAACCCATCAAACTACTCTCCAAGTCTCCGACGAACCTAATCAATAACAAAAAGGGTTATATCTGTTTTAAGATATAACCCCGCTAATCATCTTTTTTACCGACTCATATATTTTCTCTGACTATAATTGTTCATTAAAGTGATTGACGATTTAGAGAGGTGAACCATGTGGCAGGCAGTAAATCGTTTGCTAAATGAATATTTCGGTGCTGCCGAGATTCACGATAAAACTGCGTTAACTGGAGGCGATATTCATCAAGCCTGGCAAATCATTCATGGCGAACGGCAAGTTTTTGTCAAATCAAATCTGAAAGAAATGCTCCCTGTCTTCAAAGCAGAATCTGAACAACTTGAACTACTGGCACGCAGTCAAACTATTCGTGTCCCAGCTGTTTATGGTGTTGGCTGTGATCGAGACTACAGTTTTCTGTTACTTGAATTTCTGCCTTTAAAATCTTTTAACCCACACAATGCTTATTGTTTCGGTCAACAATTGGCAAAACTTCATCAGTGGAGTGAGCAACCCCAATTCGGCTTTGATTTTGACAATATGCTGGCAACAACACCACAACCAAATGGTTGGCAACGACGTTGGCATCAGTTTTATGCAGAGAAACGAATTGGTTGGCAATTACAGATTGCAGCAGAAAAAGGCATGATATTTGGTGATATTGATAATATTGTTCGGGTCGTAAGTAACAAGCTTCAACATCACCAACCACAGCCCTCTCTCTTACATGGCGATCTCTGGCCAGCTAATTGCGCTTCTCTGGATGATCACGCCGTTGCTTTCGATCCTGCTTGTTATTGGGGAGATCGTGAGTGTGATTTTGCTATGCTACCGTTGTACCCTGATTTACCGATGCAAATTTTTGATGGTTATCAGAGTGTGTGGTCACTGCCTGCCAATTTCATTGATCGACAACCTATATATCAGCTCTATTATTTGCTTAACCGTTGTAATCTGTTTGGTAGTGATAATTTTATTGCGGCGCAAGACATTATTGATGACATTATGCAATGAAGAAACAATTGGCTGCGGAAACACTTCATTCCGCAGCCATCACCACCAGAAGATTTACCAGCCTAAAATTCCCAGTAGAAAATAAAAAATTGCACCGATAATTACCGGTGAAACATATAAAATATAAATTTGACTAAACAATGTATGGTGCGGAAGTTTGATTCTTAATTCAATCTGTTCTCTTGTCAGGCCACCATTATCTTTGACTCTTTCAAGAATCAACTGATCTTCAATATTTTCACGTACAAATTTCACTTGTCTATACATACGCTGGCCTGATGCATTCATAGCAAGACCAACAAAAATAAGAAAATAAATAATCAGAAAACTCATATTTTCCCCAGTGAAACCAGCCAAACGAACGGGAGTTGGCGAATTTTTCCAGAAGAAATCCAAAAATGGCGTATTAAAGCGCACCATTTCAGCCATCATTTTCAGGAAATCATCTAAAACAGCATTGATGCCATCACCTTTAATACCATGCAGCCAGGCAAGATTGATCACAGAAACGATGGTCGATAAGAATGCCGGAATAAAAATCACCCAACCTAAAATTCGCTTAATAATAGCGATGCATCCGGCTTTTTGGTAAGTCATGATACCCCTCATAGCAGTAAATAGATTTTATTTTTGGCTAATCATAGCCCATCAACCATTAAATTTAACTTTATATTTAATTAACTAAGCATTTCTTACCCTGTTCCCCACAAGAAAAAGATTTCATCTACCGATGATTACTACAATCGGCTTTCGCTAACTGTCTGACCAGTGAGAGATACTTATGTCTTTTCATTTACCAAATGAAACGGCATTTGACAAAATAAATCAACATTTAAAATAAATAATAAAAACAATAAATTAAATGAAAATTTATCACCAAAACACACCTGAAAATCATGAAGTTTTTGGCACACAAAACAATCAGCACAATGAAAATGCCTTCCCTAAAACCAGAATGGTTTGTCACATGGAACTGACCAGTCACCAACTCATCAATGGTGTTTTTGTCGGATATAAAACTAACAAAATGACATTAACTGAAGAGCTAATGGAAAAGACACCTGATAATTCATTGACGTTATTTGACAAAGACTACTATTCACTTGAATTACTCAATCGCTGGCATAAAGCCGGTAAACAACGACATTGGCTCTTGCCATACGTAAAGACCTGGATTATGAAATTCTTCATCGCTTTAATCGAAATGGGCGTAATTGACTTGTTCACCTTACACCAACACCAGCCTGAACAGTAGCAAACGGGACTTGCTTCTTTATTTGAGTCAATTTACTCGATAGCTTTTTTAATCCCGCCATTGGATTTCCTTTATTTAAATCTCCTATAATGAATTTGTCAAAAACAGGAGTTCACATGAAAAAATTAGCAGTTCTATTAGTCGCGTTACTTCCATTTAGTGTTTACGCTAAACCCAATGTTTCTGAAATTTATGGGAACATCAAAGTCGTTAATTTTGGTGCGGACTATAAAGTTAAGATTGTTAACTCATCACCAGACCTGAAAGTCAAAGTTGTGAATGGTTCCGCTAATTCTCCGGGTAAATGGAGAATGGTTGATTCATCACCTGATTACAAAATTCAGTTCGTAAACTCATTCCCGGACTTTACTATTAAATATGTAGATTCATTTCCTGGTCCAGCCAAGTGATCACTATACTGATAACGCTAGATCACTTTTTAGCCGATATAAAACAAAACCACCGAAGGTAACCAACATGTAGTACTTATATTTATCCAATAACAAAAAGATCACCATTCGTATTGCCGAAGTATTATGGACACTAATAGCCATCTGTGTTAACTGATGGCTATTAGCGTATTTCTGATACAATTTTATATTAAGGCCATAAATAATTCAGGTTGAGGTTGGCTTTAACTAAATAAAATCGTTACATAGCTCTTGTAATTTATTAATAACACGCCCCACATGGAAACCGTCGCAAGTAGCATGATGTACCTGAATTGTTAAAGGCAACTGAGTTTGATTTCCCTTTTTGTAATATTTTCCCATTGTAAATATAGGTGGAAAATAATCCGTAAAATTCGTAACGTTCAAGTTAAATCCATCAAAACTCACCCACGGCACTGACGATATATGAAAGTGGTTTTCAGGTAGTTCTGGTTTAGAAAAAAAGCAAAGATCATATTTATAGGTTTCATAATCAGCAGAATAGTTTTTCATAAACCCTGACAGATCAGAATTGAACTTAGTCCAAATCACTGAGAATGCTTCTGTTTCCTTGTGAAAGATTGTATATGCAGGATTTACACTATCCCATACAATTAATTCTTCATCTTTTATAGCCATTCTGAACTCAGAGTAAGAGTTCACAACTGTTGATATTAAATAAATCATGGTTGGGTAGAATTTATATTGTTTTCCTACCAACGAAAACAACAAATGAGTAATATCAATTTTTGTTGTTAGGCTAAATCCGCATTGCGCGACATTACAGTAATGTAAGAAATGCTCTTTCCTATCCCAGCGATCTATATCAATCTTTGAGTAACTCATGTTTCCCCCTTCTAATGTAAAATTTAATAAATTGATTAAATTAGAAGGGCTGCTTTTTCTGTTTGTATTGAGATCATAATCACTCCGGTATGAAATTGGATTAAAGACTCAGTTTCTGGTGAAGAAAAATTATATATTAGCTAAAAACAAATCACTACCAACACAGCATTATTTCTATAAATCAGATAATAAGAGAATAAACACCATAAAAACTTATACAAAATTCTATAAATGACACTTCATGAGTACCTTTTATAGAATTTTATAAAATGGTATTTTATTCTTTTAATAGCGTTTCTCGCTTGCTCTGACATTCAGCTTCTGCCATTTCCCCTATTGCATAAATAGCCCCCAGAACAAACCAGCCTTGATATACAACAAAAATGACAAATGCTGTATCGGAATGCTGTCAGAACGTACTTGTACTCTTTAACGAATGAATCCCTACCAAACAGATAAGTTAAAAACTTAATTACACCAAACAACCAACCCGAAAAATAACTGAGACTCACAAAACCTTCGATATCTTGCGTATTGCCAATAAATAAAAGGGACGCGGTAGTTGCGCCCAAAATGATTGAATAGATGTATTTCACCATCACGTCCCTATTTTTGGTTTCTCTGTTGAATATTTACTCGCCCACACTTTAGCGATATAACCGAAAATCTGACTTAGTGTCAGCTTCTGCTTACGATGTTCTAGTATTACAGCCGTAGATACCAAGAAGTTGCATTTTCCTTGATACTCACGACCCTGAGAAACCGTATGAATTAAACTTTTCTATGAATGTCCCTTCGGTTGAAAAAAGGAAGTACGGTTTGTAGTATTAGGACAGCCCCACCATTATTTGTTTAAATGGCAGTTTCTAATTGCTCACATAACCGCCATAGCGTTTATTCCTTATTCTGTCAAATGAAAATCTAATTAAATATTAACGTTATATATTAATAAATAAGATATTTTTGCTTTTCACCCCCTATCTTACCCGCATAAAACCCACTATACTTCGCCAACTGTATGGATAGACAGTTATCAGTCAGAGGAATTTATGACCGCAGAAGGGCATCTTTTATTTTCAGTTGCCAGTATTATTATGGCGCACAAACTTGAAATAACACCAGAAATAGCCAATGGTGACTGGTTGCATATGCTACCAGGCGTGCTGCTTACTGCATTGTTACCAGATATAGATCACCCAAATTCAACCCTAGGGAGATTATTCAGATTTATCTCAATTCCAATTGCCAAACTATGTGGTCACAGAGGATTCACTCACAGTTTACTTGCTCTTACATTAGGTATTGCTTTACTTTGGCTCAAAATACCAGAAGAGTGGCCTGTACCAACCGATTTCTTCCATGCCATGATTGTTGGCTATCTAAGTCATCTGGTAGCAGATATGCTAACTCCCGCTGGTGTACCACTGTTATGGCCAATAAAGATACGTTTCTGCCTGCCTGTACTTGGCAAACAAGGAAATAAGAAAGCAGAAAGATTTATTTCTGCCTTGCTGGTTGTCATTGCCATTTTTCTGCCAGAACATATTGAATACTCTATATTTATTTATATAGATTACATCAAAAAACTGTGCTGTTAATAACCTTTGAAAATATTTTCAGTGTTATAGTCGCATAAAAATCAATCTTAATTGCCATGATGATTATATCAAATTCTATTTAATTATAAGGACCGATAACCTTAGCTGATACCATATTCTCAATTACTTGCTGTAGGGTATAGGTTTATAACTTAACTCGATTAATACAGCTTAACTCCCTTAATAATTAAAATCTGGAGTTTGGGGATGAATTTACCACTAATTCTAAATGTGCTCGTTTTCGCAGCACTGCTTTTGCTATTGTCGAAAGCCAGCTCACACCAATGGAGTCTGTCGAAAAAGGTTCTTTTCGGCCTTGCCATTGGCGTTATTTTTGGTCTGGCGCTACAACTGACTTATGGAGCTGATAATACCACACTGAAAGAATCAATCTCATGGTTCAACATTGTAGGTAATGGCTACGTACAGCTTCTGCAAATGGTAATTATGCCGCTGGTATTTGCCTCTATTCTAAGCGCAGTTGCCAGATTGCATAAAGCATCTTCTCTGGGTAAAATCAGTTTTCTGACCATCGGCAGCCTACTGTTCACTACCATGATCGCAGCGCTGATCGGTATCATTATTACTAACCTATTCGGTCTGACTGCTGAAGGTCTGGTGCAAGGAACTCAAGAAACAGCACGCCTGTCGGCTATCGAAAACAACTACATAGGCAAAATCTCTGATTTGTCTGTGCCACAGTTAATTTTATCTTTTATTCCTAAAAACCCATTTGCTGATTTAGCCGGTGCCAATCCAACGTCTGTTATCAGTGTTGTTATTTTTGCAACCTTTCTGGGGATTGCCGCACTGCAAATATTAAAAGATGACCGCGAACGTGGTGAACGTGTATTAGCTGCTATCGATATTATGCAAACATGGGCAATGAAACTGGTCCGCCTGGTTATGCGCCTGACACCATACGGTGTTATGGCTCTGATGACCAAAGTTGTGGCCAACTCCAATATCCACGAAATTGCGAAACTGGGCAGCTTTGTTATCGCATCCTACATTGCACTAGCGCTGGTGCTTGTTGTTCACGGGTTTCTGCTCTCTCTCACCGGTGTCAATCCACTTAAATTTTTCAAAAAAATCTGGCCGGTATTGACCTTTGCATTCACTAGCCGTTCAAGTGCAGCCAGTATCCCACTAAATGTTGAAACCCAGACACGCCGTATCGGTGTACCGGAATCTATCGCCAGTTTCTCAGCATCTTTCGGCTCAACAATTGGTCAAAATGGCTGCGCCGGGATTTATCCTGCCATGCTGGCAGTCATGGTTGCGCCGACAGTAGGCATAAACCCATTTGATCCTGTATGGATTGCAACACTGGTTGGTATTGTGACTATCAGCTCCGCAGGCGTTGCTGGTGTAGGTGGCGGTGCCACATTTGCCGCACTGATTGTTTTACCCGCAATGGGATTACCTGTAACGCTAATTGCCCTATTGATTTCTGTTGAGCCTCTTATTGATATGGGCCGTACCGCGCTAAATGTGAGTGGCTCAATGACCGCCGGTACAATTACCAGCCAGTTAATGGGGCAAACTGATAAAAATATCTTCAATCAGGAAGAAGAAGTTGAATTAAATCAGCTATGATTTGAATTTCAAAAATCATAAAAAAGCCGAGGAATACACATTCTTCGGCTTTTTCATTTTATTCACAATATTATTTATTCAGGTACTGCCCACTACGCAGAGCTTCAATACGTTTGTCTAATGGTGGGTGAGACAGAAACAGCTCACTGAACGTCCTGGATTTACCATTAATACAGAATGCCATCATACTGCCTTCTTCCTGCGGTTCATAACTGGTTTTCAGACGCTGTAAAGCCGCAATCATCTTCTCACGGCCAACTAACCTAGCGGAACCTGCATCTGCATGGAATTCGCGGTAGCGGGAGAACCACATGGTGATAATACTTGCCAGAATACCGAATACAATTTCCAGCACCATTGAAACAACCATGTAAACGATCGGGTTACCAGAAGAGCTGCCCTCTTCTTCATTATTGTTACCAGACAGAAAACCTGATACAACCTGAGCCAGCAAACGGGAGATGAAGATAACGAAGGTATTGACTATTCCTTGCAGCAACGTCATCGTCACCATATCACCGTTAGCAATATGGCTAATCTCATGGGCAATAACAGCTTCCGCTTCTGCCCTGCTCATATTATCCAACAGGCCCGTACTAACAGCTACCAGAGAAGCATTACGACGAGCGCCAGTCGCAAAGGCATTAATGTCAGGCGCAGCATAAATCGCAACCTGTGGCATCGTAATATTGACCTGCTCCGCCTGACGGCGAACAGTTTCAACTAACCAATGTTCAACTTCATTTGCTGGCTGTTCTATAACCTGACCACCAACAGAACGTAAGGCCATCCATTTGGACATCAGTAGGGAAATAAACGACCCACCGAAGCCGAACAGACCAGCCATAATCATTAAACCTTGTACGCTACTTCCCTGAATTCCTGTCAGAGAAAGTATTATCCCGAACACCAACATAACAGCAAGGTTAGTGAGGAGGAACAAAGCAATTCGCATCATAAAAACCGGCTTCCTTTATTAATAATTAATGCACTTTCAGAGTTAATCTATAAATAAGGCTGTTCTTGCTATATTCAAGGTTTTGAACTCTTCAAGCGATAAAATCAACACAACTTTACAAAATCATAAAAAAACCGGTATCAGCCTAACACCAATTGGTTAAGCAAAATACTCCAATAGCCGGTAACACAGAGAAAATGTGAAACAGTTCATCATTCTCCTGAAAAGAGAGAACAGCTCAAAAAACAACGTTTATATGGATATTGAAAGCCCAATACACCGTTCACTCAAAACATCTCAAGTGAACGGCATTGAACATCGTTAACGGGCTGTTTGAAAATCACTCTACTTAGATTTGGCTAACATTTTCTCGACAGGTTGATGCGCTAAATCAAGTGCAATTTTCACTGATTCATCAAGATAGGGATCCGGCCCCTGATAATCTTTAGGTAAATCATCCAGTGAAGTTAACCGTTTTTTGCCCTCGCGTTTAAAGCGATCATTAATCCGGTTCAGTTTTAAAGCATCATCTTCTTTGTTCTCTTTCTCTCTTTGTGCATAATTAAGAGAAACAATGTTCTTATGCTCTTTTATTGCCTTATAGTGCGCAATGTCTTCATTTATATGCTTGAACTCTGGATCATCCGCGATGCGGGCACTATGAGCCACATTCAACTGCGGAACTAACCCCGCAATAACTTTAGATCCTGTATAACGGGCAGGAGGAACACTATCCCAAGGCAAAGCATTATCTTCAAAACTTTCCCCTGTTTCTGCTGGATCAATCCCCGTTGGCATCACAATATCAGGTGTAACACCTTTACGCTGGGTACTACCACCATTCACACGATAGAATTTCTGAATCGTATACTGGACAGAACCCAGTGATGGCCAATCAGGGCGCATCATTTGATCGTAAATACGACTCAAAGAACGATATTGCTGAACCGTACCTTTACCAAACGTTGGCTCACCAACAATCAACGCCCGTCCATAATCCTGCATTGCTGCGGCGAAAATCTCAGAAGCAGAAGCACTAAAACGGTCTACCAAGACAACCAAAGGCCCTTTATAGTACACCACTTCATCAGTATCGGAATCCTGGCGGACTTTCCCATTATTATCCCTGACTTGCACAACCGGCCCGCTTGGGAGAAACAGGCCAGACAGAGAAACCGCTTCTGTCAGTGCACCACCACCATTACTACGCAGATCAATAACAATAGCACTGACATGCTGTTTAGTCAGTTTTTGCAATTGAGTTTTAACATTATCAGTCAAGCCAACGTAAAAACCTGGGATATCAAGAACGCCTACTTTTTCCTTACCAATTGTCTTGACTGACATCTTCACTGCCCGATCTTCCAGACGGATCTGTTCACGAGTCAAAGTGATAGTACGTGGTTTTGCCCCTTTGGTATCAGAAATAACCTCAAGCCGTATTTTACTGCCTTTAGGGCCTTTAATCAGTGCAACCACATCATCCAGACGCCAGCCAATAATATCCACCATGGACCTCCCTGCCTGAGCGACACCAATAATCTTATCACCCACTTTTAATGCGTTGCTTTTGGCGGCAGGTCCACCGGCAACCATAGAATTTATGACGGTATAGTCATCATCTATCTGTAAAACAGCACCAATTCCTTCCAGAGAAAGACTCATCTCTGAGTTAAATTGTTCAGTATTGCGTGGTGAAAGATAATTGGTATGAGGATCGATCTCACGGGCAAACGCGGTCATAATCAATTGGAAAACATCTTCACTCTGACTTTGTGTCAGACGTTTTAACGCAAACTGATAGCGCTTGGTCAGCACTTGTTTAATTTCTTTATCGTCTTTACCGGTGAGTTTGAGATTGAGCCAATCATATTTAACTTTAGCATCCCAAAGTTTATTTAATTCTTCGATATTCTGCGGCCAAGGGGCTTTGGAACGATCAACATCAATTGTATCGTTACCACCAAAATTCATTGGCTGTTCAAGACGAGATAAAGCGTACTGATATCGTTCAAAGCGGCGTTTTTGCAACAAATTAAACAGGTCATACGGGATTTCCAGATTCCCGCTTTCCAATTCCTTACCTAACAACTTCTTCCTATCAGCATACTGAGCTACATCTGACGCCAATAATATGTTATGGCTGTAGTCCAGTATATTAAGGTATCGGTCAAATATTTTTGCTGAAAAATCACCATTTAAATCAAATTGACGATAATGAGAGCGAGTGAAGCGGGATGTTACCCGCTCGCTCACTGTTGAGTGCTGAGGCTCTTGCTTCAATACAGGCAGTTGTTCAATACGAACTGGAACAGCCGCTGGACTGTTTGTATTTGCATAACACGTACCAAAAATTGAAACGCCCAAGACAAAAGCCAATCTGACGAATGTGTTCATGCCTAAGTTGGCCTCCGTATCAGAACTGTAAGTGTTCTGCGCGTACGATCATCGCTAAACCGGAAGGCAATTGTACCCGTACACCGTCTTTGGCGATTTCAAGCACAGAAGCATCCATTGAGCTTTTACCCACTCTTACTTTAATTTCCTGACCAATTTTCAGCGATGAAACATCGGCGATCTGAGTCGGTGCAGGTTGAGCAGGTTTAGCCACCGGTTTACGTGCTTGCTGAGGGCGATTTTGTTGGCGTGGCTGCCGTTTTTCCCCTTCAGTATTATTGGCACGACGACGAGGAGCGGGCTTTTTGGCTACAGGTCGTTCATTTTTTTCACCGGTAGCCGCATTTTCAGCTTCACGTTTTTTAGCTCTTTGTTCTGCACGCTGTGCCTGAACCCGTGCTTTGGCTTCAGTCAGTTGCTGGAGAGCGTGTTCAATGTGTTCCACCTCCAGTTCACCGCATGAATTACCATCAAGGTCAACACGCTGCGCGCCCTCCTTAACACCATACAGGTAACGCCAACTTGATGTATACAGACGCAAGGCAGAGCGCAATTGTGTTTTACTTAAACACTCTTCGTCCTGGATACGTTCAACGATATCCTGAAAAATACCGATCTTTAAAGGACGAGCTTCACCTTCGGCTACGAAACAGAGCGGGAAACGCTCAGCTAAAAAAGCAATAATTTCTTTACTACTATTCAACTTAGGTTGATTTTCCATGAAATTTCCTGATTACAACGGTTTTGCCAACCAGCATAGGCATGAACTGGCGTCATTATAATAGCGTTGCTGATAAATGCCACGTTATCCATATGTTAAGTTACATTCAATTCAACATATTTCGGCACAACGCACTGTTCTAAGTGAGCACAAAGCCCATCAATAAGGGCTTGTAAGCCAAATTCGTCTTTTTCGTCGAATCTATTAAAAATCGTGCTATCAATATCCAATACACCAATGATTCTATCGTTTACGATTAATGGCAACACAATTTCAGCGTTACTGGCAGCATCACAAGCAATATGACCGGGGAATGCATGAACATCATCAACACGCTGAATACGCTTTTCTGATACAGCAGTTCCACATACCCCCTTGCCAACAGGTATTCTCACACAGGCAACTTTTCCCTGAAAAGGCCCCAGAACCAACGTATCACCATCAATCAGGTAAAAACCGACCCAGTTAACGTCATGCAAACGTTCATACAACAATGCACTGGCATTAGCGAACGTCGCTATTAAGTCAAACTCACCAGACAACAGCGCTTTTAAGTCCGCTGCAAGCTCCCGATAAAACTCATTTTTATTCATATTGACCTATCCGATGAAATTTACAAAATACATCTCTATTTTTTATATCAAAAAAATATCAAATGCTCATAACAATAAGGTTAACAGCCTGTCACACTGACGTAAATTTTTTAATGTCTTTAATAAGATATTCTTTATTATATTTATTGAGCATAGGTAAAGGTTAGTGAGATGTCACACCTCTTACCAAAACATTAAAAGGTGCAGCCAGTATGAATATGATTCACTGTAAGCATCTCAATGCCCTCACGCAATAAAAATCAGACTGAATTATTCCACAATTATAAAGATCAATTATCTGATAACCGTACCAATCATTAGTTTCTTTCATTTTAGAGTTAACACTTCATGAAGTAAAAAACAAAACATTCAAACAATTTATCCATAGAATTATTGCACTACCACTTTATCGTTGACACTTTCAGCTCCTACGACCACACCAAATAAATATTTCCTACTAAATGTGGAAAAGGTTAAAGAATAGCGAAGATGAAAAAAGCAATATGACGAAACTAAGTTTTAGAACAGATAATTATAACAGCAATATCATCTACCGATAATACAGCATGGAAAATATTATTACTGGCAATCTCAGTCATTTGATCTATTCTCAAATGATGGCCTTACTGGTCGTACCTGTTAACTAAAAATGAAGGAACCATCATGAATCAGACAAAGTTAAGAATTTCCAGCTACGAAATTGATGATGCTATTCTATCTTCACCTACCGAAGAAGACGACACTACCATTAGCATTCCTTGTAATTCTGACCACGAGCTTTGTATGCAACTGGATGGGTGGGATGAACATACCAGTATTCCCGCCTTACTAAACGATAAGCACATTCTGCTATACAGGAAACATTATGACAGACAAAAACATGCATGGATTATGAGGGTGGTCTGATGTCCAAAAAACTTTTGACAAAAAAAGGCCGAGTTAACTCCTCTACTCGGCCTAGGGAAAATGGTTCTTAAAGAACCGTGCGCTAAAAGTGTCATTGAGACGTAAACAACTTACAGTTTAAAGCGTAGCTGACATATGGCATTTTACCAATTTTTGGGGTGATAAATAGCCAAATATCAGACTGCCGCTTAACTCAATGGCATTATTTTTTATCACACAATGACAGAGCTGCTTGCTGGAATGGCTCTATACTCATTTTTTGAGCCGGATTTTTGCTATCATTCAATAGAATAATATCCAAAGACTTCGCATTCACTTTCCCTATCCTCATCATCTCTGTCGCTATATCATTCAATGGGTATTGCACTAACGTACTTGGATTGATCACAAACAGAGCCCGATTTGCTCTGCAATCCAACATCACTTCTTCCCGTGTAAATGCCCATTTATCACCAAACTGTAGCTTACTCACCGTTTCAATAGGTGCAGCAACATTTTGAAAAGAGAGAGAAAACAAGGGAAGTAATAAAAATAAACGTTTCATAATAGTTACCAATGTAGATATAAGGGCGAGAGAAGCAGATTCATTCTCCCGCACTACCTGCACACTCCATTCCTGCACGCCGTCCATATTCACTCTATATTTTGTTGTCAAGAACAGACCGCACCAATAGCCCCTACTGAGACCAAGGAGTGAGTTAAGAAAATCAAACCGGCTGATAAGTGGCGAAAACAGCAACACAGAATAAAGCCAATGCTCCAAGCATAATTTCAACCCAACTATTGATAACTAACAATTGATAGCGGCCGGGTTGCCTCAATTTAGGAACCAAAATATAGCGATTAATTAATGCAAGTACCACCATACCCGCCACCAGTGCTATCTTTATCCATAGCATTGATTGATATTCACTGCCACTATATTCCGGCCAATCAGGGAGCAAAATCAAGCTACTGATGGTGCCTGTAACAATAATAAGAATTACTGCAATATGACCATACATGGAAAAACGCATCATAGAAATCATGATCTGTTTATCCAGCCCTACAGCCAATTCACTTTGTATACGCAAAAATTGCAGACACAACAAAAATGGCCATAATCCACCAAACCAGTATCCAACACTCAATAAGTGAATTACCTGATTAATCTGATGGAAAACGCCTGTTATCCCATCATGTATTACCGAATGACCAATAAAAGCATGACAAGACAGTAAAATGGCAGAGATGATTAACATCATAATATTTCTGGTTTTTGGGTTATTGATAAACAATAACCCTGTAGCAACTATTGAAGCCAGTATTTGCCATTGCCAAACTTTGCCAAAAGTTGTTCCCAGTACTGCCAGCCAGATATCTAGATTATAAGTATCTTGCCAACCATCCCCCATTATCCCCGCTTGCATTGCCAACCAGCCAATTGCCGTTATGAGTGCCACAATCGTGCTGATAATTACCCCCAGACGGAGACGGGTATCAATCAGAGCAGATAAACGATCGGGAACCAGTATGGCAGTAAATATGCTGAACCCAAACATCAACATGACTGCCACGAAATGAGTGAAGCGACAAAGGGTATACAGCGCGATCAGAGACATAATTACTTAACTGTAAAGCTATAGACGCCTTTAGTCTTATGCCCATCAACAGAGACTACGCTCCAGTCAACATCATATTTACCCGCCACCAGCTTATCTTCGACAGGAAGAATAAGTTTTGTATTGGTTGCCGGATCAAGATTTAATTTACCCGTTTTTATAGGTTTATTTTCCGGACCAGTCACTTTTACTTTACTGAAATTCAGCTCAATACCTTCTGAAAAACTCAAAGTGATTACCTGTGGTGTATTTTCTACTGTCGTATCTTCGGCTGGAATTTGTTCTGTTAAATGCGCATGGGCTAAAGCCTGCTGGCAAGACATACCGACAAAAAGGACAACTAAAGCCGATAACTTTCGGCAAAAAGAGTGAATTTTGCTAATAGCCATAAATGACCTCTTAATTTTCAGATGAACTTCTATAAATTGATATCATCTTATACCAAAAGGATGATTTTATCCGCGATAACTTACAATGAGAATTTCGTCTTGTGAACCATCGCGCAAAAATAAAGGAAAACCGCAGTATTAGCCTGAAATATCTAACGCTATTTCAGGCTAATACTGCGGTTAATTCATCCCATTCAGTCAAACAGGATTTGCAGCAGCCAAAGCTTTTAGATCTTTATCCAGGAAGAAGAGCGCCTTACCATCTTCGCCAATCATATCCAGTTTATCAAGGATAGATTTGAACAATTTCTCTTCTTCATGCTGTTCTGATACATACCATTGCAGGAAGTTAAACGTAGAATAATCCTGCGTAGTTATCGCCAAATGGGCAAGTTTATTAATTTCAGCAGTAATAAATTTCTCATGCCCATAAGTTCTCTTGAGTACATGGGATATGGATTCATAATCAGCCAAAGGCGCATCAATCTGTCCCAAACGTGGCATTGCACCAGTATCACTCAAATAATCAAACAAGCGATGCATATGCTGCATTTCTTCCTGAGAGTGTGATTTAAAAAACGCAGCGGCACCTGCTAACCCATTATCACTGCACCATGCACTCATTTGCAGATATAAATTCGCAGAATAGAATTCCAGATTCATCTGCTCATTTAATTTATTGACCATTTCTTGATTTAACATAATAGGCACTCCAGTTATTAATTTACCTGTATTATGCCAACTATATTAAAATAATAAAACCCAACAAGCAAAAATAAATTAAATACATGTATTGCATTGAAATATAAACATATTTACAAAAAACACAAACAGAAATGAATCTCATTTAATATATTTAAATGAAAATGAATTTTATTTACAAAATAACATCCACTCAGAGATTTTTATATTTAATGATAATGAATATTATTTATATTTATAAAATAATCAATTCAGCCCTTGCCAGAAAAGCGAGTCTGGATTAACTTTATCGCTTTGTGAATTTGGGTTTCAATTCAGCGAGACACTTATGGGACATAATCTGGCCGGCCTTTCTACTGAGAACATGGATAAAGTCAATGTTGATTTGGCGGCATCGGGTGTAGCTTTTAAAGAACGTTACAATATGCCGGTACTTCCTGACACCGTCGAACAGGGACAACCCACACACCTTAGGGAATATTTTCAACAACGTTTAGTGCATTATCGCCAGTTATCCAAACAATTTTCCCGTTTACCTTACGAGCCAAAAAGCCGCTGATCATCTAATGAGAATGAACAACCACCGGATAACCGGTGGTTGTATCAAATTATTGCTCTGCAAACTTATCCGTTGCATTAATCAGATGATGCAAAATACCCGGTTCGTCAAATGAGTGTCCTGCCCCCTCAATGATATGTAATTCTGCTTCCGGCCATGCTTGTGCCAAATCCCAAGCATTCTGCACCCGGCAAGCCATATCATATCGACCATGAATGATGACTGCCGGAATATTCCTTATAACGTCAATGTTGTTCAACAATTGCTGATCGTCATTCATAAAACCCTCATTGATAAAATAGTGGTTCTCAATTCGGGCAAACGCCAAGGCAAACTCATCTTCTGCGAAAGATTCCGTACTCTCTGAAGGAAGCAATGTTACCGTCTCTCCTTCCCACAAACTCCAGAGGCGAGCTGCTTCTAATTGAACCTGACGATCATCACTAATCAGCCGCTTATTATATGCTCCGATAATATCCTTTCGCTCTTCCTCCGACAAAATAGATATCGTTCGTTGCCATTTGTCAGGGAAAAAATGAGAAGCGCCATCCTGATAATACCAGTGCAACTCCTGCGGCCTCAGTAAGAAAATGCCCCGAAGAATTAATTCAGAAACTCGTTGAGGGTGAGTCTGAGCATAAACTAAAGATAAAGTGGAACCCCATGAGCCCCCAAATACCAACCATTTTTCCACTCCCATTAATTGACGCAAACACTCAATGTCTTCAACTAAATGCCAGGTGGTATTATTTTCCAGACTGGCATGAGGTTTTGAACGCCCACAGCCACGCTGATCAAATAACATGACATGATATTTTTTAAGATCAAATAACCGACGATGATAACAGGCAATACCACCGCCTGGTCCGCCATGAATAAATACGGCAGGCTTACCGTTAGGATTACCACATAATTCCCAATAGATTTGATGACCATCACCTGTGTCCAAATAACCAGAACGGTAAGCTTCACAGGCAGGATATAATTTTTTCAATTCTGACATAACATTTCCTTTACTGGCTAACACCAAATCGGGTATCCATCTAATGACGGGTAGAGATAACTATCAGAAAATGTTATTTCAATTCACTATACCCGTTATCTTTCAAGTTGCCTCTTTGTTGGCTGCGCTCACTCACCCCGGTCACATCGTTTTCTATGCTCTCGGGGATTCGCTCCCTTGCCGTCGCGATGCATCTTGAAATCCATAGGGTATATAGCTAATCGTATTTTGCTGACAATCAACAACAACACGGTAATCTTTGTCACGCTTAGAACCGCGAACAGTAAGGGGAATTTTTAATATATCTTTATCACCAGTGATATTTTCCTCATTGACCCACACCACAGGAGCAGATGTCCCCAACTGCTTTTTATCTTCTGACCAACGGTTGATACGGTTTTGCAGAAAATCACGTTTTACCTGAGCGGCGATTTGCGATTTGGTTAAATTATCGCAAGAAACAAATTTATCAACACGTTTGCTCACTGACACAGCAGATGCTGCGAATGAGGCAATGAGCAAAAGCGCAGCACCTGATAGGACAACTCTCTTAATGATATGACATGCTTTCATACTACCTCCTGTTAATATCTCAAAATAAGAGATTAAATATGGAGCTAACCTAACATGCCAGGCAAAACAAATGTGTGATTATTGTTAAATAAATAATTTAATTATATTGATTTTTCATCATCAAACATGACATTAACCTGCTCTTTTGTGCGATGCTGTTCGCGAATCTCTTGAGCAACCAACCTAATTGCTTCCCCACTACTCATTCCCTCAGCCATGAGTTGCTGAATTTTCTCCACTGCCAGTTGCTGTTCTTGATGAGATAAGGTTGGCATACTTGAAAACATGATAATAACCTCTAAATAAACTGATCGACGCCGAAGAGTATAGCGATTTTTATCTCAGGTAAGGAGTGGATTTCTATGTTAATCTCTGGGGATGAAAATCAATGCCAACTCTTGCGTTACAACGGTTAAAACCAACACCATAATGAGTACTTTACTGCAAAAACGACAATTACCTTATCAATCAGACGCTGCCATCAATTATTTCGCACCGATTTCAAGCCAGCCTTGGGCAATGCTACTCCATTCTGGTTCTGCAAATCATCCCCATAACCGGTTTGATATTCTGGTTGCAGAACCATTGATAACCCTTCTCAGTCATGGGAAATCAACCACAATAAATGAACATGGTGATACTTATATTACTGAAGAAGACCCCTTCTATCTGCTAAAAAAACAGCTGGAGAAGTTAAATATTTCAGCAAAGTTTGATCCTGATTTGCCATTTCAAGGTGGTGCACTGGGCCTATGGGGATATGATCTTGGGCGTTGTATCGAAGAATTACCGTCACAAGCCAAAAATGAGTTGTCATTTCCAGATATGGCAATAGGGATTTATGACTGGGCGCTGATTGTTGATCATCATAAAAAAGAGGTGACTTTATTCAGCTACAGTGATGCTAATGCTCGCCTGAACTGGCTTATATCCCAACAGGCTTCGCCAAAAACGGCTTTTATGCTGACCAGCGAGTGGCAATCAAATATGAGTGCAAAGCAATATAATGAAAAAATTAGCTGTATTCATGACTATTTATTGGAGGGCGATTGTTATCAAATTAATCTGGCACAGCGATTCTGCGCTGATTACCGGGGAGATGAATGGCAAGCATTCATAAAACTGAATAAGAGCAATTGCGCACCTTTTTCTGCCTTTATTCGTTTACCAGAAAACAGTGTCATCAGTGTCTCTCCTGAACGTTTCCTACTCCTGGAAAATAAACAAATCCAGACTCGTCCAATTAAAGGAACATTACCGCGCTTAAATGACGCAGAAAAGGATGCATTACAAGCCAAAAAACTGGCGGCATCAAAAAAAGACCGGGCTGAAAACCTGATGATCGTCGATTTATTACGTAATGATATTGGCCGGGTAGCCACACCGGGATCAGTTAAAGTTCCTGAATTATTTGTCGTTGAAAAATTCCCTGCTGTTCACCATCTGGTCAGCACAATTACCGCAGCACTACCAAATGAACAACATGCCACGGACTTACTGCGCGCCTGCTTTCCAGGCGGTTCTATTACCGGTGCCCCTAAAATCAGAGCAATGGAAATAATAGAAGAACTTGAGCCTCATCGCCGGCATGGATATTGTGGTTCAATTGGCTATATTAGCTTTTGTGGCACAATGGACAGTAATATTACTATTCGTACTCTCTTGACCGAGAAAGAAAAAATATATTGCTGGGCAGGTGGCGGAATTGTTGCCGACAGTATTGCTGAAAACGAGTATCAGGAAACATTTGATAAATTGAATCGTATTTTACCGCAACTGGGAAAAATCAAATCGATATGATGCCACTATCTGATTTCATTAACAGATTCCAGCTACAGATTCCATTGCCCCCTAAACGGCTTGCAAATAACACCCGTCATGCCGCAGTGTTATTACCGATCATCTGCAAACCGAAACCCACGCTATTATTGACCCAGCGCGCCACCACATTGCGATCACACGCTGGTCAAGTAGCCTTTCCCGGTGGGGTTGCTGATCCCGAAGACAAATCAATCATTGCAACAGCACTGCGAGAAGCAGAAGAAGAAGTCAACATCCCCCATCAGGAAGTTAACGTTTTGGGGCAACTCATGCCCTTAGACAGCATTAGCGGTTATCTGGTGACACCCATTGTCGGGTTATTACCCCCAAAGTTGTCTTTCCACAGCAACCCGACAGAAGTTTCCAGTATATTCGAAGTCCCTTTATCTGAAGCGCTTTCTCTTTCAAGTTATCATTATCTTGATGTTAACCGCCGTGGTCAGCAACATCGCATCTATTTTCACTGGTATCAGGGACGACTTATCTGGGGCCTGACCGCCGCTATCATTTATCAATTAGCTCAACAGGTTCAAGTTTGATCTAAATCATGCGAAATAATCAACTTGTGTTTTTTTTATCCATTTTTGTCACAGTTGCTATCATAATTCAAAAAAAACTGTAAACTCACTTATCAACACGACTAAATCACAGTAAAGTAGCGTGCCCCAATATATATAACTATATCTCTATCTTTTTTAAGGAGTCTGGCGTGATTAGCGTTTTCGACATGTTTAAGGTCGGTATTGGCCCATCTAGTTCTCATACAGTTGGCCCGATGAAAGCCGGCAAACAGTTTGTCGACGATCTGGTAAACCAGGGCTTAATGCCTTCTATCACGCGTGTAGCCGTTGATGTTTACGGTTCACTCTCATTAACCGGCAAAGGTCATCATACGGATATAGCCATTATCATGGGTCTGGCAGGTAATTTGCCAGCTACCGTTGATATTGATTCAATCCCCGGTTTTATTCGTGATGTAGAGCAAACTCAGCGTATTAAGCTGGCCAATGGCTTACATGAAGTCGATTTCCCACATGATAGCGGCATGGTTTTCCGTAATGATAACCTGTCGTTACATGAAAATGGTATGCAAATTCATGCATTCGCGGGAGACAAAGAAGTTTATAGCAAAACCTACTACTCAATTGGTGGTGGTTTTATTGTTGATGAAGCACATTTTGGTAAACCCTCTCTGGATATCAAACCTGTTTCATATCCATTCAATTCAGCAAAAGAACTGCTGATGAATTGTAATAAAACCGGACTATCTGTCTCCGGTTTGATGATGAAAAACGAACTGGATCTCCACAGTAAAGAAGACATTAACGCTTATTTTGCTGATGTCTGGGGGACCATGCAGGCTTGTATTGATCGTGGTTTGAACACAGAAGGTGTTTTGCCTGGCCCATTGCGTGTACCACGCCGTGCAGCAGCATTACATCGTATGCTGACCTCATCAAACAACCTATCTAATGATCCAATGAATGTCGTGGATCTGGTGAACATGTTCGCCCTGGCAGTCAATGAAGAAAATGCCGCAGGTGGGCGTGTTGTTACCGCACCAACCAATGGCGCTTGTGGCATTGTTCCTGCCGTACTCGCTTATTACAACCATTGCATTGAGCCTGTAACACCAGAGCTGTATATCCGCTATTTTCTGGCATCCGGCGCTATCGGCATTCTGTATAAAATGAATGCCTCTATCTCTGGAGCTGAAGTTGGTTGCCAAGGGGAAGTAGGTGTTGCCTGTTCAATGGCAGCAGCCGGCCTTGCTGAACTGCTGGGTGGAAGTGCAGAACAGGTCTGTATTGCAGCTGAAATCGGCATGGAGCATAACCTTGGCCTTACCTGTGACCCGGTTGCAGGCCAAGTACAGGTGCCTTGTATTGAACGAAATGCAATTGCTTCAGTAAAAGCCATCAACTCTGCCCGCATGGCTTTGCGCCGTACCAGTGAACCATGTGTTTCTCTCGATAAAGTCATTGAAACCATGTACGAAACAGGCAAAGACATGAACGCTAAATATCGTGAAACATCCCGTGGTGGTCTGGCGATTAAAGTTCAGTGCGATTAATCAAATAAATAACCTGTTTTTTGATCAGTAAATTCTTCTGCCATCAAAATATCCCTACTTTTAAGTAGGGATATTTTTTAGCCAAAAACTCACAATGATCACTTTTCGATCGAAAAAGATGAATATATTTTTAATTTTTAATTAAAAAGATGTTACCGGAAACAGAATAAATAACCAAAAAAAGAAAAAATACAGATAATTATAGATTAATTTTACAATGCTTAGCTTATTAAATTGTTTTATGGTTAACATTTTTATCTATTTCATTTTTTCTGACTGACAGCAATTTTCCTCAGGTATTTCTAATGTTAATCTAGCAGCCTATTTTTTCAGTCAATAAGAGATAAAGTCTAAATCAAGTCAAATATTCAGGTATCACATTGATAAAAGATTATTATTCGTACAAACATGTTTTTTATTGGAGGAATGAATCATCAAAATTATTGGAGTAACTTTGTAATAATCCTGCGTTTATATTGTTAACAGAGGGGAAAACAGGTGAGTATAGCCATTATGATTGGCACACATGGAGCGGCGGCTGAACAACTGCTTCGTACCGCAGAGATGTTAATTGGGGAACAGGAAAATGTTTCTTATATTGACTTCGTTCCTGGTGAAAATGCCGATACTTTATTTGAAAAATACAGCAGTAAACTTGCAGCACTTAACACAGAACAAGGTGTTCTGTTCCTTGTGGATACATGGGGAGGAAGTCCATTCAATGCAGCTAACCGTATCGCGGTAGATAAAGAGAATTATGAGATCATCACCGGGGTTAACGTTCCGATGTTGGTTGAAACCTTTATGTGCCGGGATGACGGCCCATCTCTGACAGAACTGGTTTCTGTTGCTCTGGAAACAGGAAGAGAAGGCATTCGGGCCCTGAAAACGGAAGAACCCCAAAAAGCTGAACCCGCTAAACCGGTAACGCCGGATACTGTACCTTCATTTACCCCATCAGCGGGTGGTCATATGAAAATAGCATTAGCCCGGATTGATGACCGCCTTATTCATGGTCAGGTTGCGACTCGTTGGACAAAAGAAACCAATGTGAAACGGATCATTGTCGTCAGTGATGAAGTTGCTGCCGATACTGTCCGTGCCACCTTGCTAAAACAGGTTGCTCCACCGGGGATCAGTGCTCACGTTATTGACGTTGCCAAATGTGGTCGCGTTTATAACAACCCCAAATACGCTAATGAGCGGGTCATGCTGCTGTTTACAAATCCAACAGACGTTTTACGTCTGGTCGAAGATGGTGTTGATATTACATCTGTAAACATCGGTGGAATGGCATTCCGTCAGGGAAAAACTCAGATTAATAACGCAATATCCGTTGATGAAACCGATATTACGGCCTTCAAAAAACTGGATGAACGTGGCATTGAACTTGAAGCCCGTAAAGTTGCCAGTGACAGCCGTCTGCAAATGATGGATCTGCTCCAGAAGGTTAAAAACGAAAAACAAACCAGAGCAATTTAACTATTACTCAATGACAAAAATTTCTTACCAGATTTAATTTGGTTATAGGAGACAAACAATGGAAATTACCGTTGTTCAAATTGCATTGATATTCATCGTAGCTTGTATAGTCGGAATGGATTCCATTCTTGATGAATTTCAATTCCATCGCCCACTTGTGGCTTGTACCTTAATTGGGATCATTCTTGGTGATATGACAACCGGTATCATTATCGGCGGCACACTGGAAATGATCGCGCTTGGCTGGATGAATATCGGTGCTGCAATTGCCCCTGATGCTGCCTTAGCATCCATCATCTCAACTATCCTGGTCATTGCTGGTGGCCGTGATATTGGTGAGGGTATCGCCCTGGCTATTCCTCTGGCAGCTGCGGGACAAGTACTGACCATCATTGTACGTACTATCACTGTTGCTTTCCAACATGCCGCTGACAACGCAGCAGAACGTGGTAACCTTCGGGCTATCAGCTTTATCCATTTATCCGCATTACTGCTCCAGGCTATGCGTATCGCCATCCCTGCCCTGATTGTCGCATTATCTGTTGGTACCAATGAAGTCCAGCAATTACTCGCGTCTATCCCCAAAGTCGTAACAGATGGCCTGAACATCGCGGGGGGAATGATCGTGGTGGTTGGTTACGCCATGGTCATCAATATGATGCGTGCCGGCTACCTGATGCCATTCTTCTACCTGGGCTTTGTCACAGCAGCCTTCACTGACTTCAACCTAGTTGCATTAGGTATTATTGGTATTGTTATGGCCGTACTGTACATCCAGTTAAGCCCCAAATATAACAAACCTCAAGTGGTTGCTGCCCCTGAACACGCCAATAACCACCTTGATAACGAATTAGATTAAGAGGATGAGCAACATGTTAGATACAACAAAAACTACTGCTCAGACAGCAGACCAGAAAAAACTAACACCAAGTGATATCCGCGGTGTATTTCTCCGTTCTAATGTGTTCCAAGGTTCATGGAACTTTGAACGTATGCAGGCTTTGGGTTTCTGTTTCTCTATGGTTCCGGTTCTTCGTCGCCTGTATCCAGAAAATACCGATGAGCGTAAACAAGCAATTAAACGCCACCTGGAATTCTTCAACACTCACCCTTACGTCGTCGCGCCTGTACTGGGTGTCACGATGGCAATGGAGGAACAGCGCGCTAACGGTGCTCCGATTGATGATGGTGCCATCAACGGCATCAAAGTCGGTTTGATGGGGCCACTGGCTGGTGTTGGTGACCCGATTTTCTGGGGCACAGTCCGCCCGGTGTTTGCTGCTCTGGGAGCGGGTCTCGCCATGAGTGGCAGTTGGCTTGGGCCTGTGCTGTTCTTCTTCTTATTTAACCTGGTACGCCTGTTGGTTCTTTATTCAGGTATCTCTTATGGCTATAAGAAAGGGATCGATATCGTTCAGGATATGGGGGGTGGTTTTCTGCAAAAAATGACGGAAGGGGCGTCAATTCTTGGCCTGTTTGTCATGGGGGCATTAGTTAATAAATGGACGAAAGTCAATATCCCGCTGGTTGTATCAGAAATTCCTAACCAGCAAACAGGTAGAAATACAATAACCACAGTTCAGAATATCCTCGATCAATTGATGCCGGGACTGGTCCCACTGTTACTGACATTTGCCTGTATGTGGCTATTACGAAATAAAGTCAATGCCCTATGGATTATTATTGGCTTCTTTATTCTGGGGATTATTGGTGCCAGATTTGGTTTCCTCAGTCTATAGTTAATCTATTCGGGGAAGGGGGAATTCCTCCCCCGAATTTTCTTTTTTACAGCAACACAGGGATTAAAGAATGAGCCTTAATGATATGGTATTAGTAGGTTTAATCGTATTAATGCTGGCTTTCGCTGTCTATGATGAATTTGTGGTTAATCTGCTGAAAGGGAAAACTTGCTTACAAATAAAGCTAAAAAGAAAGCACAAAATTGATGCTCTCATCTTTATTATCCTGACACTTATTGTTGTTTATAATAACATCACTGCTTATGGCAGCCGTTTAACCACATATTTATTGTTATTTACTATCCTGGTGACTATTTATATTGCCTATATACGCTCACCTAAATTGTTATTTAAAAATAACGGTTTCTTCTATGCAAACACATTTATTTCCTATGATCGGATAAAAACCATAAATTTATCTGAAGATGGCATCTTGGTTATTGGTTTGGAAAATAAGAAGCTATATATCTCAGTAAGCCAACTTGATGATTTAGAAAAGATTTATAAATTTCTCATCGAAAATAGATAGATAAACATTAATAATAAATGAAAAAATAATAAACAGTCAGCCTGATGCTGGCTTTTATTTTTGCCACATTTTTACCACACAATAGATAATGATAACTATTATCGACATCACACCTCAATCCTAAAAACAATATTATTTTCCCTTTTTGAATTATTATGCTATCTTTTAAAAAGTCATGGGGAGTAGCCTGTTTCAGAGAAATAGTTTAGTCAATTTTTCTGAAAAGCTCGTATCAACACGCTCGTTTAAAAGTAAAACGTGGTGCGGGCAGCCTTATTTTTCGGTTGGCAAGACCATAGCATATAATACTATCATTGGTTGGGGGTGGGTTATATGTATATGGAAACACCCAACCGAGGTTATTTTAATGAATATGTACGCAACCCTTATTTTAGCTTTAGCGCTTTCAATGGATGCCTTTGCTGTTGCAATTTGTAAAGGGGCCGCACTACATAAACCACATTTTCGTGAGGCAATTCGTACTGGTTTGATATTTGGCTTGGCAGAAGCCTGTACCCCACTGATTGGCTGGTCTATAGGGTTTTATACCAGCCAATATATTATGGAGTGGGATCACTGGATTGCCTTCACTCTGTTATTTATTCTAGGTTGTAGAATGATTACAGAAAGTTTTAAAGTAAATCAGGAAAAAAAGTGTGAATCACCCTGCCGCAATAACTCAATAGTATTGATAACAACAGCCATTGCCACCAGCCTGGATGCAATGGCAATCGGTATCGGGCTTGCTTTTATTCAGGTCAATATCGTGCATACGGCTATCGCTATCGGTATGATGACAATGATTATGGCAACATTGGGGATGTTAATTGGCCGCTATATTGGCCCGCTGCTGGGCAAACGCGCTGAATTTATTGGTGGGTTTATTCTGATTGCGATTGGTTTCAATATCTTATTTGAGCATCTCGAATTATTTATGTATGCGAAATAACACCTTCAGCCCAAAATATTAACCTCTCAAGAACTGTATTTTGGGCTGAAATCCTGATTACCTAATGCGTTGATAAACCCGCAATATAAAATCAGTTTCGCATTCAAACAGCGCCTTATCTGCCAGTCCTTTTTTCACCTCTTCAGTTGCCCGCCAGGCAAATGGCGTCATCTGTAATAAATGATACGCTTGTATTCCATCTAATTTCATTGGATAAGATAATGACTCATCTGTTATCAATTCAAATCCTGCCACTTGTTCTGTCTTCAATGGGTGAAGATGAATACTTTGATAAATCAACTCCTTGAGCTGATAAAGATGTCGAGGGCCAGGCGTCACTGTCAGCACGATTCCTTGTGACTGAATTACTCTTGCCAACTCTTCTGCTTTGCAAGGGGCATAAATTCGCAACACCCCAGCAAGAGACTTATCGGCAAATGGCAAACGATGGCTTGATGCGACACAGAAACTGACAGAAGGATAACGTTTAGCGCCATAACGCACCGCGATCTTAGCGACATCTAACCCATAGATGTTAAGATTACGCCCCTTGCTTAACCGCTCTTCAACCGCAGCGGTGTAGTAACCTTCACCGCATCCTATATCCAGCAAACTATCTGCATTTTCTGGCAGATACTTTTCCAGCAGTTCTGAAACGCGTTGTTGTAATGGCTGATAATATCCTGAATCCAAAAATGCCCTTCTTGACTGCATCATCTCCGGGCTGTCTCCTGGCTCTTTGGACCTTTTATACTGAACAGGCATCAGATTGACATACCCTTCTTTAGCACAATCAAACTGATGATTATTTTCACAGCGCCATTGCTGCCGGGTTAGCAATAAAGGTTGATAGCATAAGGGGCATTGATAAGACATATGATTCCCAAAAATAAGTAAAAATCAGCGGATACTATAGCATATTCTGATACTTTTCATCGTAAATCATACGACTTAATAGTTCTATATAAGCGATTAATCATTATTTTGAATGAAATTAAATTCCACTATTTTCATAATTATTTTTGAGCCAGCTCGCAATATTTTTATGGAGTAAATATATTTATCAGGTATTATTTTCCAATAAGAAATCAAGAAAATACCCGTTATTAATAAATGAGTTAACTAACATAAACAGCTAATAATACAGGTAATATAATGAACATTTTCATACAATATTTTAATAAATTAAGATCTATTTCACCAAAATTCGATATTATGCCGAATACAAACTATTTTGATCTTATTCCATCAAAGAGTGATGTTGATACTTTATCAGATGATCTGGATAAAGTCCGCGCAGATTTTGCTGTTGTACTGAAGCAATTCAATGATGAAATTATATTATCTACAGGGAAAGAGACGATATATGGCCAAGAGAATAAACAAAAAACACCCGAAAATAGTTAAACAAATCTCTTCAAGTGATATCAACCCATTATATTACCCGCTTCCTGATTCGGAAATATTAACTATTTATGAACGATATACAAAAGGGGCAACGGATAGATTCTTAATCTTAATCGAACAACAACAGAAGCATAGGCATGAAATGGAAAAAATTGCCTTAGAACAGACAATAAGAAAAAGAATAAGAGGACAAAATTGTGGGCTGTTACTGACTTTTACCTCTCTATTTGTCGCTTTAATCTTAGGATTAAATGGGCATAATTGGTTAGCAGGCATTATCGGAAGCGGTACTGTAACAACGATTTTAATTATTTATGTTTTGAACAGAAATCCACAATATTATATAAGATAAATCAATATAGGCTAGAGTAAAAAAACCAATCTTTATATCGTCATAAGCCCTTACTCTGCCTAATATTTATAGGTAAAATAAAATAGCCACAAATACATTGCTGGTGATTATATATTGTTTAATTATTAAATCACATCACCATAATAAAGAGCCTTTTCCGATTACCTTAATGTCTATTGGAATTTTAATTTATAAACATCAATATAATACTCTCACAATGAATATTTTTCATCAACTTCACCATGACATTAACAAAAGAGTAACTATCTACCGATGAATTGGTGATTAAATATCTGATCATCACTTGAAGTGATATCAAAGAATGATATCATAATAACGTCTTGGTGGAGATAACACCCCCCTCAATTGTAGGGTCATTGGAAGAATTCTTAATGAATAAATTAAGCGCCAAACACAAAAAAAAATCTACGAACCATCTTCGCCAGTCCGACACCAACGACAATGGAATGGCGTAAAATTGAATCACTGTTTGTAGCACTAGGTGCAATAGTAACAGAAGGAAACGGCTCACGCGTTCGATTTGAAATTAATCATATTGTTGCTTCATTTCATCGTCCTCATCCTGAAAAGGAAGCTAAAGCTTATCAGGTACGTGATGCCAGAACATTTCTTGAGGCTATAGGAATAACACCATGAATACTATGATATATAAAGGCTATGCCGCGAAAATTGAATATAGCGATGAAGATCAGTGTCTAATCGGTCATATTGCTGGCATCAATGATGTGATCGGTTTTCATGCTGATAATGTGACCGAATTACGCACTGCTTTTGAAGAGGCAATAGATGATTATTTGACTTACTGTGCTGAACGTAGACGCGCTCCTCAACGGCCAGTCAGTGGTAAAATCAGCTTACGCATTCCTCCGGAAATTCACTCGGCAATAAACATTGCAGCGGAAGTTTCAGGGAAAAGCGTTAATCAGTGGATCAGTGAGATATTGACCAAAGCTGCACACAATTGATTAACTCACGCTCCACTCTGTTGGGGCATTTCACTTATATCCCTCTTCACGTCAGAATCTCAATGACTACAACATAAATACACCACAAGCCCCATAGACCTTGCCAAACTTCTGAACATGAATTCGACTAACTGCTACTCCAAGCAAAGAATCTTCAACAACATTCAACTTAAATTCTCATGAGCATTTATCCATAAAAAACTGCACCTCAGTGGTTGGTTTAATATCCAACTTTTAGGTGCAGTTCTAAGTTAGTAACTAAAATAGTTACTGGTTTTTCTAATCATTATCAATAGCAGGAAAAGATTATGCCATTATTCCCACTCAATCGTCGCAGGCGGTTTACCGCTGACGTCATACACAACTCTTGAAATTCCATTGACTTCATTAATAATCCGGTTAGAAACCCGGCCAAGGAAATCATAAGGTAAATGCGCCCAATGTGCAGTCATGAAATCGACTGTTTCTACTGCACGTAAAGAGACAACCCAGTCATATTTACGGCCATCCCCCATAACACCCACAGAACGAACGGGCAGGAATACAGTAAATGCCTGGCTTACCTTATTGTACAAATCAGCTTTGTGCAGCTCTTCAATAAAGATAGCATCTGCCCGACGCAGCAGATCACAGTACTCTTTCTTCACTTCACCCAAGACACGAACACCCAGACCAGGACCTGGGAATGGATGGCGGTTCAGCATGTCATAAGGCAATCCCAACGCTAAACCAATCTTGCGAACTTCATCTTTGAACAACTCTTTCAGCGGTTCCACCAGACCCAGTTTCATCTCTTCCGGCAAACCACCTACGTTATGGTGAGATTTGATGACGTGTGCTTTACCTGTCGCAGAAGCCGCTGATTCAATAACATCCGGGTAAATAGTGCCTTGCGCCAACCATTTAACCTGAGTCTGTTGACTTGCCTCTTGATCAAACACTTCAATAAACACACGGCCAATGGTTTTGCGTTTTTCTTCCGGATCATTGATGCCAGACAATGCAGTAAGGAAGCGATCTTCTGCGGGAACATGGACGATATTCAGCCCAAATTTACCAGCAAACATTTCCATTACCTGATCGGCTTCATTCAAACGCAGTAAACCGTTATCGACAAATACACAGGTCAGACGTTTGCCAATTGCACGATGCAGTAATAATGCAGTGACAGAGGAATCAACACCACCGGACAACCCCAAAATAACGTGATCATCACCAATCTGTTCACGCAGGCGTATAACCGCATCTTCAATAATCGAAGCAGGAGTCCACAGAGCTTCACATTGGCAAATATCCAATACAAAACGTTCCAGTATCCGTTGCCCTTGATGGGTATGGGTGACTTCCGGATGGAACTGTACACCATAAAAACGTTTTTCTTCATTTGCTATAATGGCAAACGGGCAGGCATCAGTGCTGGCAATAGTGATAAAATCCGCCGGTATTGCAGTGACTTTATCACCATGACTCATCCATACATCCAGTAATGGTTTACCCTGCTCATTCAACGAATCTTGGATACCACGAAGCAATGCACTTTCCGCTTTAATGTCAACCTGAGCATAACCGAATTCACGTTCAGTAGAACTTTCTACCTTACCACCGCATTGCATCGACATAGTTTGCATGCCATAGCAGACACCCAGTACAGGAATATCGGCGTTAAAAACATATTCAGGTGCACGTGGACTTCCCTGCTCTGTGGTACTTTCCGGGCCACCGGAAAGAATAATACCGCTTGGGTTGAATTCGCGGATTTGTTCTTCCGTTACATCCCATGCCCAAAGTTCACAGTAAACGCCGATTTCACGGATACGACGAGCAATCAACTGAGTATATTGCGACCCAAAATCAAGGATAAGAATGCGGTGCTGATGGATATTAGTTGTCATGTGCGGATAATTCCAAAAAGTAAAAATAAAAAAGAGTCAGTGGCCCTATTCAGGCCACAATAAATAGGAATTACAGGCCTAACCGATAGTTTGGAGACTCTTTAGTGATGGTTACATCGTGAACATGGCTTTCCTGAATACCAGCACCACTAATGCGAACAAATTCAGCTTTGGTTCTCAATTCATCAATAGTTGCGCAGCCAGTCAGCCCCATGCAGGAACGCAGGCCGCCCATTTGCTGATGGATAATGTTTTTCAGCAACCCCTTATAGGCAACACGACCTTCAATACCTTCCGGTACCAATTTGTCTGCGGCATTATCAGTTTGGAAATAGCGATCGGAAGAACCTTTAGACATCGCGCCCAGAGAGCCCATTCCACGATAAGATTTAAATGAACGCCCCTGGAACAGCTCAATCTCTCCTGGGGATTCTTCCGTTCCTGCCAACATGGAACCAACCATGACACAAGAGGCCCCAGCGGCAATTGCTTTTGCAATATCACCAGAGAAACGGATACCACCATCAGCAATAACCGGAATCCCTGTGCCTTCCAGCGCCTCAACCGCATCAGAGATAGCGGTAATTTGTGGCACACCGACACCTGTCACAATGCGGGTAGTACAGATAGAACCAGGACCAATACCGACTTTAACCGCATTGACACCAGCCGCTACCAACGCTTTTGCACCTTCTCCCGTCGCCACGTTACCGCCTATAATCTGTAGATTCGGGTATTTAGCGCGGGTTTCACGGATACGCTGCAATACCCCCTCAGAATGACCGTGTGATGAATCAATCAACAGAACATCAATACCGGCGGCAACCAACGCATCAACACGCTCTTCATTACCGGCACCCGCACCAACCGCAGCCCCAACGCGTAAACGTCCATGCTCATCCTTACAGGCATTAGGTTTACGTTCCGCTTTCTGGAAATCCTTAACCGTGATCATGCCAAGCAGATAAAAGTCTCCATCAACCACCAGCGCTTTTTCAACCCGTTTTTCGTGCATTTTTTGTAACACAACATCACGGGCTTCACCTTCTTTTACCGTTACCAGACGCTCTTTAGGTGTCATTACCGCAGTAACCGGCTGATCCAGATCAGTAACGAAACGAACGTCACGACCCGTAATAATACCAACTAACTCATTTCCTTCGGTAACAACAGGATAGCCAGCAAAACCATTACGTTTTGTCAGTGCCTGAACTTCACGCAGCGTGGTTTTAGGCGTCACAGTGACGGGGTCTGCCACAACACCACTCTCATGTTTTTTCACCCGACTAACTTCTTCTGCCTGACGCTCAATAGACATATTTTTATGGATGAAACCAATTCCACCTTCCTGAGCCAGTGCAATAGCCAAGCCGGATTCCGTTACGGTATCCATCGCCGCAGACAACATAGGAACATTCAGGCGAATAGTGGAAGTCAGTTGAGTAGACAGGTCAGCAGTGTTAGGCAGAACAGAAGAGTGGGCAGGAATTAACAGAACATCATCAAAGGTTAAAGCTTCTTTTTTAATTCGTAACATAAGCAATATCTCACCAGGCTGCGGACAATTTAAGGAATAAAATATTGCTGCGGCATTATACAGAATGTAATCGGTTGCCTCCAGCATTTTATGAAAAAATTTCTTGCTTACTTCATAACGAACGTTAGTATCAGTGAATTAAGCCCTTGTTTTGGAATTTGATCTGGCTCAAATGTCACTACCTTCTAATACTGGAATTTTTTCTATCAGCCGCCTCAATCAGACGGTCCGTCAACTGCTCGAAATGGAAATGGGCAGAATTTGGGTGAGTGCTGAAATATCGAATTTTTCTCAACCCTCCTCCGGCCACTGGTATTTCACACTGAAAGATGAACGCGCTCAGGTGCGGGCCGCAATGTTTCGCAGTAGTAATCAACGGGCGACATTCAAACCACAAAACGGCCAGCAGGTTTTAGTTCGCGCAGCAATTACGCTTTATGAACCTAGGGGAGACTATCAGCTTATTGTTGAAAGTATGCAACCCGCCGGTGATGGCCTGTTACAGCAGCAGTTTGAATTATTGAAACAGAAACTCAGTGACGAAGGATTATTTGATCAGAGTCATAAGAAACCCCTTCCCTCTCCTGCTCAACAGCTTGGGGTGATTACATCAGCCAGTGGTGCCGCCCTGCATGATATGCTGAATATTTTGCAACGCCGTGATCCATCATTGCCAATCGTCATTTATCCAACAGCCGTTCAAGGAACCGAAGCACCGTTACAGATTATTCGGGCAATTGAATTAGCTAATGAAAGGCAGGAATGTGATGTATTGATCGTCGGGCGTGGTGGTGGCTCGTTGGAAGATTTATGGAGTTTCAATGATGAACGTGTCGCCAGAGCGATTTTTCACAGTGATATTCCGATAGTCAGTGCCGTCGGCCATGAAACGGATGTTACCATTGCTGATTTCGTGGCAGATTTGCGGGCCCCGACACCATCAGCAGCCGCTGAATTGGTCAGCCGTAATCAGCTCGAATTGTTACGTCAAATCCAGTCGCAACAACAGCGATTGGAAATGGCAATGGATTACTTCTTTGCGCAGAAACAGCAGGTTTTCAGCCGGTTCTCTCACCGTTTACAACAACAGCACCCTCATTTACGGTTGGCTCGTCAGCAAAACTTACTGGTCAGTTTACGCCAGAGACTCACTGATAGCTTGCAACGACATTTGCGACAAAGCGATCTGGCTTATGAGAAATTGCAACAACGGCTCGGGTATTCAGAACCCAGTCAGCAGATCCGCCAGTATAGCCAACAGATTCAGCAACAAGATTTTCGGCTAAAACAAGCAATCGAACGACAAATCAGCCGTTTCAGAGAAAAATTTGCCGTCTCCTGTTCACGAATGGAAGCCGTCAGCCCACTGGCAACACTGGCCCGTGGTTATAGCATCAGCGAAGCCCCTGATGGAAAATTACTGAAACAAACCAAGCAAGTCCATGTTGGTGATGCTTTGAGAACCCGGTTACAAGATGGCTGGATTGAAAGTGAAGTGGTTAAGATCAAGAAAGAACGTAAAAAACGACCAGTAAGTCAGAAATAGTGGCATTCCTTGCCACTTATTTTTCCTATATCAGAAACGGATTTCTGCACCTGCAATATAAGTCCGGCCTCTGGCTGTTTGCATAGACGAAGTTTGTTCAATCATTAATGGAGACGAATTTGCGCGATTAAGTGCTTCAGAATAATTTTTATTTGCCAAGTTCTGTACTGAAAATTTCAACAGCACATTTTTATTTATCTGATAATCACTATAAAGATCGACTATTGTTGGGATTTTAGGTTCTCTTTGCAATATAACCCGCCCATCGTCATCAAAATTATATTGATCGGGGTCCATCTTATGAGAATCACCAGTATATTTAACAATCGCACCAATACGGACTTTCTCATCAAATAAACGGACACCAGTATCCAGAGTCATAAAACTATCAGGCAATTGTGACACGGGATCGGCACCAAAATGCGCTGTAGCGGCAGAAGTTGGCTGGCGCATTTTTTGCCAGCTATAAGCCAATTTGCTATAAAATATACCCGCATCATAATCAGCAGAAACTTCATACCCGTGTATTTTCACCGGCATCAGACTATTGTGATAGATATACATTTTTATGTTAGGATCGACTGTATCGTAATCTACTGAACTATCATCTCTACATGTTTTCCTATTGCCACAGATAAGCCAGATATCACTGAGAATATAATCTTTTATTTTAGATTGATACCAGGCAGCCTTCAGGCGGAAGGTATCTCCTTTTACAATCAAGTCTGGGCGGAAACTGTTAAAGCCAATTTGATAAGTGTCTGATGTCTCTCCTTTCAAAAATGGGTTCATTGATCCACCACCTTCATTACTATAGAAAGTTTCCTGAATATTTGGTGCTCTCATTGAACGGGCATAACTGACAAATGGCTGGAATTCAGGAATAATTTCTGCTGATAGTAAAACACTTGGATTAAATCCATTTTGTTTCAAATCCAATTCAGTTTCCCACTGAGGGAAACAAGGGATCCGCAAATCACAAGCCGGTTTATGGCCTTTGACACTGTAGTCCATATAATTAAACGAAATGTCTGCCCGATAAATTCCACGACTAATTTTCAGTCCGCCATAAATGCTGGCAATATCTTGTTTACCTCTTGGTGCAAAAACATTATTTTCTTTTGCTTCACTATCCATTTTTTCATATTTTTTCCTTTCTTCTTCATCTTGACCTTGACCAGAATAAATACTATCCGTTTCCTTGCTATATTTGGTTTTCATCAACTTACTGCCGAATGTCAGTTCAAAATCTGTATCACCATAGCCGAAACGGCTGATATTACTGATATCTATTGCATCTGATCTATTTTTAGCATTGCTATTCAGCAGCCTATAAAGTGAATCACCTTCGTAGCGTTGAGTCCCCTCACTGGTGCTAACCAGTAATTTTATATCAACCCATTCGCTGAATGGTGTGTAATTGTATTTTAGGTAAATATCCCGACTATCAATATGACGGCGGGTGAATTTATTATGATAATTCCGCCCACTGAGCTCCATATCATGAATCACCATAAGCAAGCCCTTGAAGCCCAATAAAAACAACGCTGGCTCCTGCTATTTTTGTCATTATGTTCATTTAAATTATCCCAAATTTCATACAAATAAATATTTGCTCACATGTCAGTTTTAAAAAAATAATAAAAAGGTTCAGCACTGATAAATACTTATCAGTGCTTTAAAGAATAAACTTATATTTATAATTTCTTTCAGTTATCTTTTAATTGCGGAAAGTATTTCTTAGCATCATCCAGCATCAAAATAAAACTGTAATCCAGTGCAGTGTCTTTCAGTCGATTAAAACGACCTGATTGACCACCATGCCCGGCACTCATATTGGTTTCCAATAATAAAATAGAGTTATCTTTCTTCATATCCCGTAATTTTGCTACCCATTTGGTCGGCTCCCAATATTGAACCTGTGAGTCATGCAATCCACTTGTGACTAATAAGTTCGGATAGCGCTGATGTTTTATATTGTCATAAGGACTATATGATTTAATCCGAAGATAATCTTCTTTATTTTCAGGATTACCCCACTCTTCATATTCACCTACGGTCAATGGAATAGAAGGATCAAGCATAGTAGTCACCGCATCAACAAATGGAACCTGAGCAACCACACCACGATATAATTCTGGAGCCTGATTAATCACAGCACCCATCAGCAAACCACCAGCACTGCCTCCCATAGCATAAACCCGTTTGCTGTCGCCATATTTCTGAGCAATCAATGCCTTGGTTACATCAATAAAGTCATTAAAACTATTCATTTTATTTTCGACTTTACCTTGCAGATACCATTTTTTACCTAATTCACCACCGCCACGTACATGCACCAATGCATAAACAAAACCTCTATCCAATAAACTCAATCGTGGTGAACTGAATGCAGGGTCCATACTCATACCATAAGCCCCATAACCATATATCAGGATCGGGTTCTGGCCTTTTTTGAACAGTGATTTACGATAAACCAAAGAAACAGGAACTTCCACGCCATCACGGGCCTTCACCCAAATACGCTGACTCTCATAATGATGTTTATCAAAGCCTTTGACTTCCTGCTGTTTAAGTAATTCCCGCTCACCGGTTTTCATATTCCACTGGAATGTTGAGCTTGGTGTTGTCATAGATGAATAACCATAACGCACAACATCGGTATCAGGTTCAGGGTTGTAATCAATCCATGCCATATAACTTGGATCATCAAACTTAATCTGTTTTTCCTGATCAGTTTCCCAATCAATCTGACGAATTGTCGGCAATCCTTTCGTTCGCTCCTGAACGATCAACCCGTTATTAAACAGTGCAAAATCTTCAAGATCCGTCTCCTGTTGCGGAGCTATCACTGTTTTCCACGGCGTATTTATGGCATCAGTTTGATAAAGGCCATAAGTTTCGTTTTCATGATTTGAGCGAATATAAAAATGGTCACGGAAATGGTCAATATAATATTCCCGTCCTTCCTGACGAGGAGAAAATACCTGAAGTTCAGCCTGTGGCTTATTCGCGTCAATCAGCAAATATTCAGAAGTTGAATTACTGGTTATCGACAACATAATATAATCACGAGAGGAGCTTTTAGCTATGCCTAAATAAAAACGCTCATCTTCTTCCTGATATATTTTCTGGTCTTCAGTGGTATCTGTACCATATTGGTGACAAAATACTTGGTATGGCAATAAAGTCTGTGAATGCCTGCGCACATAAAACAGTGTATTGCTGTCATTTGCCCAAACAATGTTGCCAGAAGTATTTTGTATTATGTCATTACTCCACTGATTATCAGCGATGTCTTTAAAAGAGATCTGATAATTACGGCGCCCCTGAGTATCTTCAGCAATTGCAATACGTTTATTATCCAGAGAGACAGCAAAATGACTCAGTTGATAATATTCCTGACCTTTAGCTCTTTCATTACCATCAACCAGAACCTGCCAATCTGATGAACCCTCAACAGGTTTACGCTGATAAATCGGGAAATCTTTTCCAGCTTCATAGACGGTACGATATATATACCCGTTATAAGTATAGGGTACAGACTGATCATCCTGTTTCATCCTGCCGACCATTTCTTCATATAATGTATCCCGCAATTGCTCTCCGGGTTTCAGCATCTGTTCGGTGTATTTATTCTCGGCTGTCAGATAATCAATGATTTTTTGATCCTTACGATTATCATCCCGCATCCAGTAATAGTCATCTGTACGGGTATCACCGTGAATCGTCATCTGATGTGGTTGTTTCATGGCCTTTGGTGACATAATTTCTCCCTCTGCGGCGGCAGAATTCAACCAGCCGCTCAATAAAAACGTGAATAACAGCCCTTTAGTTTTCAGGGCAAACCGTGCTTGCTGCCTTAGCATATCTGCTGTCCTTAAGTCGCTAAAAGATTCGATTAGTTAAATTAAAATCAATCGGCAGTTCTATCGTAATTTCACTGCCTTTTAAAACGCTATCAGGAGGAATCGGTAATGGCTGCGCCCTCGCCAGAACTTGCTTCGCTTCCCTGTCCAGAGAATGGGTACCTGAGCGACGGACTAAGTCGCTGTTAGTTACATAACCCTGTTTATTAATGGTGAACCTGACTGTAGGCCGGCCAGTGCGGTTTCTTCTCTGTGCATCCTCGGGATAACGTTTATAACGGTTCAAATGCCCAATAACCTCAGCTCGCCATAAAGCATCCGCATCAACGACAGTATCTGAATCACTGTTATAAGAGGCCGCAACCCTCGAAGTCAAATTAGCCGACATAGCGGTACTGCTTACCCTGGCAGCACTATTCTGAGATTTTTCACTCTCTTCCTCTGCCTGCTGTCGCTTCACTTGCGATGTTTTCTTCAGCTCTTCCGGGTTCTTTTTTTGTTTTTTAGGCTTATGCACCCGTATTTGAGCCTGCTCATTTTTAATAAGCTCAGGTGTTTTCATCTCATTGACCGCACTTTCCTGCTGCCGACTGGCAACAGAAAGCTGCTGTTCAATACCAATAGATTGTTTCTGTACTTGATGTGTTGCTTCTGTCAGCAATGAAAATTCCATCATCACGGCCGGAGGGGGCATCAGTTCACCAGAGATTTCTTCTGGCTGATAGATAATCCACACAATCCAAATGAGGTGAGCAGCAATAGCAACAGCTAGTCCTTTTTTAAAAGGACTGGTTTGAAGGATGGGGTTTGTCAGCGTCAACATGGATTACAGCGCATAATTTTAATTATCATTTAGTAATGATAATTAATTTCATATGCTAATGAAAATTATTTTTATATATATCGTTAACTTGCGCACATCCATGTGCCAAGGCCCTTTAACTACCGGAAAGAAACCATCATTTACTTAAAATATCTATGGTTTTTTTGCTGGTGTATACCAGATATAGTCAGCATGTTGACTGTCCAATACATGGCCTTTTTCAGCCATAATCAGCACCACCAGATCCTCTTGTGGTGACAGATCCTTAACATGTAAAGGAACACCCATTATTTTCGTTGCATGGTATGCACCCGCAATCAATGTGGCAGGTGTCGGGGCTTTAAGTAACTGCTCTGCCATTCGTCGATCCCGCATTTGCTGAATCGTTGTCATAACAGATAATTGGTGTGCTGTTATTTCACCGCCGTGAGCATCTTTAATCGTCGCTTCAATCCGCGATTTTACATTTTTGGCAACGGAAATATCTCCCTGGAGAACCGGCGGGTTGCAGCAAACAGCTTTAACTTCACTGCGATTCAAGTTTGCAAACAGTAACGGATAAGGCTGTTGCATAAGCTCCATGACCAACCCGCCATACAACTGCCACGGCCAGCCATCGTGCCATGCCAGCAACTCTTTTATACGGCTTTCACGCACGCTAGGTTTAGTTTGCAACCAACTTTTAACTTTATTCACTTTTTCCTGCTGGTCAGGGTTAATCATTTCCAGCAAAACCGCACCATGTTCTCTTTTAAGATAAAGTTGCTGAACCAACCAAAGCTCAATCTGATGATGGTATGGATTATCGTGTTTTTCACCCACAATGATCCGCTGGTGTGATGCCAATTGGTTGATCAATTCATCAGGCGTAAGAGCGTTGCCTGTTTTGAGATCGACAATCACCCCTTGCTGGGTCAGTACGGGTGAAAGCACTTGAGGCGTGGGCTTTTGTTGTACAGATGCACACCCGGATAAGATAAGTAAGCCACAGATAATCAGAAAAGATTTTACCGCAGTGAGAAATGTCATAACGTCCGTTATCCATATAATATTTTTCGGCATCATATAGATAATAAGAATTATTTACAATAAACAGCCCGGTTCCCTCCAGGGAACCGGGGCCGCTTTAACCCATTAGTATTATAACGGATGAGTCTGCGCTTCAACGGCTGCCAAAGCGACCATATTGACAATACGGCGGACAGAAGCAATTGGCGTCAATATGTGTACCGGTTTCGCGACACCCATCAGCACCGGACCAACGGTAACGCCTTCAGAGCTGGTTACGCGCAGCAGGTTATAACTGATACGGGCGGCTTCCATATTTGGCATAATTAACAGATTCGCCGCCCCCTTCAGTGGGCTATCCGGCATGATGTCACGGCGGATACTTTCAACCAACGCGGCATCACCATGCATTTCACCATCAATTTCAAGTGAAGGTGACATTTTGTTGACCAATTCCAACGTCCGGCGCATTTTCTGGGCTGAAAGGCCATCCGCAGAACCAAAACTTGAATGAGAAAGCAACGCAACTTTTGGTTCAATACCAAAACGGCGAACACTTTCTGCGGCCATGAGCGTAATCTCAGCCAGTTGTTCAGGTGTTGGATCATTATTGACATAGGTATCGGCGATAAAAGTATTACCACTTGGCAAGAGTAATGCGTTCATTGCACCAGCAGTATGGACCCCATCACGGAAACCAAAGACATTTTTCACCACATCATAATGTTCACTGTAACTGCCCACGGTGCCGCAAATCAGGCCATCAGCCTCCCCTCGCCGCACCATAATTGCCCCAATCAAGGTTGGATTACCAATGACTGCCCGGCGCGCCTGTTCCGCAGAAACGCCTCGACGTTTCATAATCTGGTGATATTCTTGCCAGTATTTTTTGAAGCGTGGATCGTTCTCATTATTGACGACCTCAAAATCTTTACCCGCCTCAATATGCAGCCCCAGTTTCTGGATACGCTTTTCGATAACACTTGGGCGGCCAATCAGGATCGGATAAGCCAATCCAAGAGAGATCAGCTCTTGAGTCGCATGCAATACACGCACTTCTTCCCCTTCAGCCAAAACAATCCGTTTTTCCGCTTTTTTGGCCTGGGAAAAAATAGGTTTCATAAACAAGTTTGTTTTATAGACAAACTCATTCAGTTTCTCTATATACGCGCTAAAATCTTCAATCGGGCGGGTTGCCACGCCGGAATCCATTGCTGCTTTAGCCACTGCCGGGGCAATTTTAACAATCAGGCGTGGATCAAATGGCTTGGGAATAATATATTCCGGGCCAAAAAACAGATCCTGATCATTATAGGCAAAAGCCACTTCTTCACTCTGCTCTGCCATCGCCAAATCAGCAATAGCGTGAACACAAGCCAGTTTCATCTCTTCATTGATGGTTGTCGCACCAACATCCAGCGCACCACGGAAAATGAATGGGAAACAGAGAACATTATTAACCTGATTCGGATAATCAGAGCGACCGGTACAAATGATGGCATCAGGGCGAACCTGTTTAGCCAATGGCGGCAAAATTTCTGGCTCAGGGTTTGCCAGCGCCAAGATAAGGGGATCTTTCGCCATGGTTTTCACCATGTCCTGAGTCAATACGCCCGGCCCAGAACATCCGAGGAAAATATCCGCGCCAGGGATAGCATCACCTAATGTACGGCTGCCATTGTCTTCAATCGCATAGGCTGCTTTAGTTTCTTCCATATTTTCATCGCGGCCACGATAAATAACCCCTTTAGAGTCACATACCACGATATTTTCACGTTTCAATCCAAGCGCAACCAGCAAGTTCATACAGGCAATTGATGCAGCACCTGCACCAGAAACCACCAGACGAACGTCTGAAATCTCTTTTTTCATAATCCGCAGGCCATTCAGAACAGCCGCAGTACAAATAATCGCGGTGCCATGCTGGTCATCATGGAATACCGGAATATTCATTTTTTCCCGGAGTTTTTTTTCAATATAAAAACATTCCGGTGCTTTGATATCTTCGAGGTTAATTCCCCCAAAAGTCGGCTCCAGTGCCGCAATAATATCAATTAATTTATCAGGATCAGACTCATCAACTTCGATATCAAATACATCGATACCTGAGAACTTTTTAAACAGTACGCCTTTTCCTTCCATCACTGGCTTACCTGCCAGTGCACCAATATTCCCCAATCCTAAGACCGCCGTACCATTAGAAATCACAGCGACAAGATTGCCACGCGCAGTATATTTGTAAGCTGCTAATGGATCTTTTGCAATTTCCAGGCAAGGCGCGGCAACACCTGGTGAATATGCTAAGGCCAAATCTCGCTGAGTTATCAGAGGCTTAGTTGGCGTAATCGTGATTTTCCCTGGTTGTGGAAACTGGTGAAAATCCAATGCACTCTGTTTTAATTTTTCATCCATCGTCGGATCCTTTATATACATTATCTGGAGTAAGAGCGGGACCAGTATAATGGGTACTGTGTGCTAAATCATAACATTGACAGCATTTTACCCATAAATTAGCACTTTTTTGCTCACAAAAAACACGACTGAATTTAACCCATCAATACCACTGACTGAGTATGGGAACATCAATAAATAAACATTATAATTTATATAATATTATTTGAGTTATAATAACCATGATAATTATAACTAATAAAAACTCTCAACATAAATTCAATTAAAATAAATTTTATAAAAGAAAACAAATCTAATAATTATATTTATAACAAATTGATTTACAATATTATTTTTTACATCAATGTTATATGTTTTTGGTGAAAATTACTCATCTTCTTTTTTTACTTATCAAACTAATTTGCGCTATTTATATTTTTATATCAGGATGTGCTTTCTGGACTTACAGAGCCATCAATTCTGTAAATCAATCGGTTTTGAGAAAATTTTTCATAGTAATTTAATTTAGGGCAGACCCATTCATTACTGCCTTTTAATCGTGCATTTCGTGGCTTTAATCTTTTAGGGAGAAGGAAAATGTATAACCATTCAGTGATGATAGTTGATGACCACCCTCTCATTCGCCATGGCTTGAAACAGATTGTAGAGCTCGATCGAGCACTCACCGTAACAGCAGAAGCTGACAATGGTGAAGAAGCAATAAATATTGCATGCAAACTGAAACCTGATGTCATTATGATAGATCTCAATATGAATGGTCTTTCTGGCGTGGATACGATTAAATCTATTCGTAGAAAAGGGATCAACTCTTATGTCCTGGTATTATCTGTTTCAGATGACCGTAATGATGTTTACGCAGCCATTGACGCAGGAGCCAATGGCTATTTACTGAAAGACAGTGACTTAGATTCGCTATTAAGCAGTATTCGTCACGCAGCCCGAGGGCAAACTGTCTTTAGTGAAAAAATATATCAACATCTGGCTAACCGCCATAAACATGTTGATCCTTTATCTGAATTGACCAAGCGTGAATTAGATGTCTTAAAAGAAGTTTCCAGTGGCATGACCAATAAGGAAGTTGCTGATGTCCTCTTTATTTCCGAAGAAACGGTGAAAGTACACATCAGAAACTTGTTAAAAAAACTAAACGTACGTTCCCGCCTGGCTGCAACAATTATGTATCTGCAACATAGGAAAAATGGCGTAGCTTAATATTTTTTCCTGAGCCGCCCTCTTTGGTTTATTACCGGGGGGCGGCTCTTATCGCTATGATGACAGGCCGATAAGATTGTGTTCCCCCCTTTGGATATCCCAGATAATAAAAATCAGGATATCATCTAGAAAAAACAGGTATTTTCCAGCATTATATTTAGGTATTTACATTCTTTTTTAAGGATCTCTTAATTATGTCGGATAAATCTTCTCAGCCTGTTTTTACTCTCTACGGGATCAAAAATTGTGACACCATGAAGAAAGCCCGTCGTTGGCTGGAAGAGCAGGAAATCGCTTACCTGTTTCATGATTATCGTGTTGATGGATTAGATGCCATGCTTTTGCAGTCATTTATTGACAAACTTGGCTGGGAACCATTAATTAACACCCGTGGTACAACCTGGCGTAAATTGGGTGATCAACAACGCGCGACAATCAATAATGCTGAAGCAGCAAAAGCGTTAATGCTGGAACAACCGGCTATTATCAAACGTCCACTGTTAATTTCTGCAAAAGGTGACTGCCTGCTGGGTTATAAGGCAGATGAATATCAGCAATTTTTTGCTGAGGCACTCTGAAATGACTTGTCCTGTAATTGAACTTGCACAACAACTGATAAAACGCCCCTCTGTCAGCCCGGATGATCAAGGTTGCCAGGATATTATGATCGCCCGTCTGCAAGCCGTTGGCTTTACCATTGAACGGATGCCTTTCGGCGACACAAACAATTTCTGGGCCTATCGCGGCACAGGCCCGACGTTAACCTTTGCCGGACATACTGATGTTGTCCCTGCGGGCGACGAATCTCAATGGGAACAACCCCCTTTTGAGCCGACGATCCGTAATGGCATGTTATATGGCCGGGGCGCGGCAGATATGAAAGGCTCGCTGGCTGCCATGATTGTCGCAGCTGAACGATTTGTTGCCAATCATCCCAACCACAATGGTCGCTTGGCCTTTCTTATTACCTCAGATGAGGAAGCAAAAGCCACCCATGGCACAGTTAAAGTGGTTGAAGCCTTAATGTCCCGTAATGAACGGCTGGATTATTGTCTGATTGGTGAACCTTCCAGTCAGTACCACCTTGGCGATATGGTGAAAAATGGCCGGCGCGGTTCCTTGACGGCCAATCTGACTGTACAGGGTATTCAAGGCCACGTTGCCTATCCGCATTTGGCTGATAACCCAATCCACCGGGCCCTGCCGGCCTTACAAGAGCTGGTCAACACCCAGTGGGATAAAGGAAATGAATTTTTCCCGGCAACCAGTATGCAAATTGCCAATATTCATGCCGGAACAGGCAGTCATAACGTGATCCCAGGGAATTTGCAGGTTCAATTCAATTTCCGTTTCAGTACGGAACTGACCGATAGCCAAATCCGTGAACGAGTTGAGACAATCCTAAAAAATCACAATCTAAATTACACGATTGAATGGATATTGCCAGGCCAGCCTTTCCTGACAGCCAAAGGCGAGTTAGTCAATGCCGTCATACAGGCAATAGACCATTACTGTGGCTATAAACCTGAATTATCTACCAGTGGTGGCACATCAGATGGACGGTTTATTGCTCAGATGGGCGCTCAGGTCGTCGAACTGGGGCCACTCAACGCAACAATTCATAAAGTTAATGAATCCGTCAGTGCTGCGGATCTGCAACAACTCAGCCGGATTTATCAGCGCGTTATGGAGCAACTCATCCAATGATAACCGCAAATATGTTAACTGGCCTGGCTACCGGGCACTTGATTTCTCTCTCTGGCAATCACCGATTACAACCAGAAGCAATAAAATCTTTTCTTTCCATACAGCAAGCAGCGGCACATGCGGGAATTCATCTGCAACCTGCCAGTACATTCCGCGATTTCCAGCGTCAACAAGCTATCTGGAATAGCAAATTCCGCGGCGAACGCCCGGTATTAGATGAAAATAGCCAACCAATGGATATCACCCAATTAACAGAAGGAGAACGTTGTCAGGCTATTCTCCGCTGGTCTGCCCTACCCGGTGCCAGCCGCCATCATTGGGGAACTGAACTGGATATTTATGATCCAACGATGCTACCGGAAAACCAAAAATTACGGCTGGAGCCTTGGGAATATGAAAATGGCGGTTACTTTGAACCGCTGACACATTGGTTGACAGAGAATATGGACCATTTCGGTTTTTATCGTCCTTTTATCGGTAACCGTGATGGTGTCGCTTATGAACCGTGGCATATCAGTTACCGGCCACTATCCGAACAACTGGAAAAACTGCTGACTAAACAGATATTATTGGATGTATGGCAACAGCATGATATCGCAGGTATTGACTGGTTATCAGCTAACTTGCCTTATATATTTGAGAACTACCTCGGTACTGCGCAGGAGATAACCCAATGCAATGGTTAGCTGATTATTGGTGGATTATTTTAGTTTTATTGGTTGGCGTTCTTCTCAATGCAATTAAAGAATTACGCCGCCTGGACGTCAAAAAATTTCTGGATAATAAACCAGAGCTTCCTCCTCACCGGGATTTTAATGACAAGTGGGATGAAAAGGACGACTGGCCTCAGAAAAAGCAGTAGTCCATTCTTGCCAATGCCTAGCCAATTTCTTGTCGAGACTTACCAACGCCTGTGCGGTTTCTTGCCGCCAGAATAATGTTAATGCCTTATATCCGCTTAACTTAAACGCAGTCACACACTGCTCAATACTCATCGCCTGCTGGAGATGATTTCTCAGTGCGAGCAGCGGCAAATCACTGTTCAGTAACAATCGTTGCAAAGCCGGTAATGAAGCAGAAAATGGCCGGTGAGCAAATGCAAAACCGGCAAGCTCCCGCCAATCACTCTGATTCAGATGGCGGTCAATTTGGTAATCCACAGGCAAGCTGAACCCAATCTGAGACTCCAGCCAATATGCATCACGGGCAAGCTGTTGTTGTGCCTGAATACAAAGTGCCATTCCCTGCTGACTCAGTGGAAAAATTGCCATTGCGGTATAACAACCGCTACTGGCTTCCAAATGGGTTCCCATACGGACCAGTTGGAAACCACATTTTTGCCATAATGCCCACAGTTCAGCGGTATAACCAAAGCTGACAGACATAAAATCGATTCCCTGCCCTTCTGCCCTTGCCCGCTGAAATGCGATCATTCCCTGAGCAATACCCTGTCTGCGGTTGTTAGCCTGTACGGCAACCCGGCTAATCCGTTGAGATTTCAGGACTGCCGCCTGAGGTAAACCACTGTGGGCCGCTAACGATTGAGCAACCAGATTTCCTCTGGGGCGACGCCTGCCTGCCCATACTTCATGTGCCAGCTCAGGCGACAATCCACCTTCGTCAACCATCCACAAAGCCCCTGTCAAAGTCTTATCTCCAAGCGCTGCGATAAACTGCATTCCTTTAGCATCAAGTACACGCCGTAAATCCACAGGTGAAGTTTTATAATGAGCGCTGGTTAATATGCCGTAAAACTGTCTCAGCAATTCAGGCTGTTTAATCCATTGTTGCTGATGATATATGTGATAACGGATCGCCTTATCAGAATTGTTTGCCGGGACAGCATCCTCAAATAATAAAGCGTTTTCCAGCCAGTTCTCCAGAGGATCATTCTCAGCCCAACGTACAGGCGCTGTCAGATTCAATATATGACAATCAGGAATTTCAGCACAAAATTTAAGTAAAAATCCCCGCCCTGTACCTTCATATCCCTGCACAGTTGTCGTTAATAATACCCGGGGGAAATAACTGATCAGCTCAAATAACTGAGGCGTTGGAATAGCTGCGGCTTCGTCGATAAGCAACCAATCAATATCTGACACACAGTTTTGTCTGCAATATTTCAGCAAATTATCTACTGCCCAAAATTGCCCTTTTTCACCCGAATAGCCTCTGATGATTTCAGTCGTTGCTTTTGCCGGTGCCGTCAGCCAGCAATGATCCCCTTGCCATTGTTGCATTAACATACCTGCAAGCGTCGATTTACCTCGCCCTCTTGGCGCCGTAATTACCCATACTCCCTGATTTGCCTGCAAAAGTTGCGCTAAAATGGCATGCTGGCTAACGGTGGGATTGCCATCAGGCAGTTGCCACTCGCTGTATTGCGGAAATTCAGGCAGGTGAAGAAAAGTATTTTGCCGCCATAGCAAAACTTGACGATCATTAATAAGTTGTCGCTGAATATGCTGAATAAAGTGCGGCGTTGGGATAACGTCTAATTGATCATTCCAACGCATGCTATCCTTATCCGATTGATAACACCATTGATACCACGATGGAACCATCATGACCAACCAACTTCCGGCCTTTAATGTACCCGCTAATATTGCCAGTGCTTCCGCATTAAAACCTTCGGTCGCATCAAATATTCCGTGCAGATATTCCTGACCTAATAAGCTGAACGCTTTTGCGGGGGGTACTGCTTTCTCTTTACGATAAGAAATCCACAACCAATCACCGGCAAATTTCTGCTGTAACTCATTAGCCTGCTGATAACACCAATCATAATCTCCACTCAACACCAGCAAACGACGTAATCCTTGCCGCTGCATTTCCGCCTGTATCGCACTCAGTTCCGGCAACATAACGACTACGATTTACCAATCAGCAATGACAAAATCCCGGCAGCAATCAGCGGCCCCACCGGAACACCTTTAAACAAGGCAACACCCAATACTGTTCCCACCAGTAAACCCGCAACAGTGGATGGCTGGTTAGACATTAATGAAACTCCGCGGCTGCCCAGCCAAGAGACTAATACACCTATTGCGATTGCCAGTAACGATCTCCAATTCAAAAATGAATGAAGAACCGCTTGTACCGTAATTTTCCCGCTGGCAATGGGTGCCATCACCCCCACAGTCAAAATAAGTACACCGATAGTCAACCCATATTTTTCCACCCAAGGGAAGAATTGATTTAGTGGTGTTATACGGATAACCAGCAAGAGCAACATTGCAAGAGTAACGGTCATGTTGTGGCTGATGATACCCAATGCCGCCAACACCAGCAGCACAAGTAAAGTCGGATCAAGATGGCTCATAAATTTCAATACCCTATAACAGCCTATATTCCATCAGGCCAAGGCAATTTTCCCTTATGTCACATAAATGATTGGTATCTTCCTACTAATTCAGACAATTAACAAGTTTATAATGGGAATATTTTTTCTATATAAAATAAACACGCTCAACAAATGGATATTTTTAATTAATTGAGTGATTAAAGGACTATTATTGCCAAAAAATTGCAAGAAATAATCTTGCATGCCATCAATAAAATCACCTTGTTAGGCTAAAACAACCAAAGTGATTTTCTATATAGAAATCTTTTAGCTTAAATAGCATATAATACTTCAACGATAGAATAGTTACTTCAATCCCTTCAGAAATCGTTATTCTCTATTTACTTTACCCTCCGTTAGAAACACCCCCTCTTTTGTGAGCAAGCTCTAAATAAGTATTTTTTTAACAACTCATACTTAGCCCGAACACTCAAAAATACAAATTCAACTAACCAATTCATTGCAAAATAAATTAATACTGATAATAGTAAATATCGTCTGACCTTTAATCCAACAGGGAGTAAATTATGTCATGTTTTCCCACCGGATATTGGGAACAATATCCGAATACTGCCACAGTGATCACAACATATACTTGCAATGCTGCCTGCAAAGAATGTTGTTTTGAATGTAATCCCTCGGTGAAAGCACGTCTGAGCCTGGATGAAATTAAACAATTTATTACACATTCAAAGGCCAATTTCCCAGGGCTAAAATTAGTCGTCTTCAGTGGTGGAGAGTGTTTCCTGTTAGGTAAGGATCTGATTGAAGCCATTCGTTTCGCCTCAGATCACGGCTTATTAACCCGCTGCGTAACTAACGGCTACTGGGGAAAAAACAGAGAAAAGGCACAAAGAATCGCCCAAGACTTAACCGATTCCGGTATTACAGAAATAAACATCAGCACCGGGAAAGATCACAGTGAATGGATACCCATCGACAGCGTAGTTGCGGCAGCAGAAGCATTAGCCGGGCAAAATATTACGACACTGATTACCGTAGAACAGGATACCGCTGATTCTGCCATTGCGACACAAATCACACAGCATCCGACCATCAAGCACCTCAAAGAACAAAACAAAGTTAACTTACAACGCAACACATGGATGCCATTCTATGACACCAGTGAAGAACGAAAAGACGTTCCAAACCGGGATGATCAACTGGCAAAAGGGTGCGATCAGGTCTTTGAAAATATCGTGCTGACACCACACGGCGAAATTTCCGCCTGCTGTGGGCTGACATTAGAGCATATCCCTGAGATGAAACTGGGTCGGTTGCAGGGAGGCGATTTATCCCAGCTTTTCAAAGGACAGGAAGAAGACTTTATGAAAGTCTGGTTGCGAACAGAAGGACCGTACAAAATTCTAAAAAAATATCGCCCGCATGATAGCAACATTAATCTGGAAAAAATCGTTCATCCCTGCCAAGCCTGTGCCCATCTGCATAAAGACGAAGGAATACGCCAGAATTTGTTAAATAACTATCATAAGGAAATTATTCCGGTGATAAAGAAATTTAATGCCAAAGAAAGGCTGGATTTGATCTGCTATTCAGCAGAAAAAAATGCCGTTAACTTAACGGAGGAGTCATAATTCAACGACGTACATTTATTAGCACCGTGGCGGGGGCAGCTGTTGACCGTATAATACTACAGCATTGAATCCATGCCTTAACACCATACTAATCAATATCACCATGATCACTATTTATCGACGATAAGATTTTTATTAAATAAGGTGGTCATCAAGGAAAAGAAATGTTTTATTCTTCTTTAGGAATATTTTTACCTGCTGTTTTGTGAGCAGACTCTAAATAAGCAGATTTTGTAATAAGATATATTCAGTTTAAACGCTCAAAATAAAAATTTAATCAACTAATATATTGCAAAATGGAGCTATCCGGCTAATAGTTAGTATCGCCTACCCTTTAATAGCTCTGAGGGAGAATTATTCTATGCTTCACCACTGAACATCAGGAATAATATCAAAATATTGTTACAGCAATCACAATATACACTTACGATAAATATCGTTGGTAAGAAATATTAGCTAGATAATTATTATATGAAATTATTTCAGCAACAAAGAAATTTAATAAGAAAAGGTTAGCACTCATCTTATAGAGCACCCAGTAAAAAAAGAATTCCGTCAACTTAGAAAGGAACGAATCATGAAAAGACGTACATTTATTGGCGTAGCAGCCGGAGCCGCTATTGGCAGTGTCATCCCAACCGTTAATGCCAGTGCTGATAGCAATCGCCTCTTTGGCGTGCCACGTTCATTGCTCTCTCCAGGAGAGGTTGAAGAAAATAAGTTAAGGCTGTCAATGTCAAACGCGAAACTCCCGGTTGAAGTTTGGGACGAGATCATCACCTATAACCGATTTTGGGAAACCATCAAACAGCAGCCCAACTTAGCATTAGAATACAGGGAATCACCGGAGAAAGTCCTGGCTGAATTCAATATAGACAAAAATATCGTTAGTCCCGGTTCAGCAGAGGAATTACTGTTATTCATCACTTATGATAAGGATTTGATGAATGCAGTAAAAACCAATGACTATGAAGAATTATTTTCCCGGCTAAAGGCCTATGGTTTAAACGAAAGAGGTTCAAGCCTGAGGAGCCGGATCAACCATCATCTCAATCAAGACGCCAGCCTTGTTGCACATTTTAAAGAACATATCGAATCCTACTCGCTTCAAGATACAAACAGCCCTCCCCTTATCAGGTTGAAGGAAATTCTGGAACCTTTGAACAGTGAAGACGATACCAGCATCGAAATTGCCCGTCTTGTCGTAGGGGCAAACGTGGTTGCGGCGGTTAATGTGGCTGTCGGCACCAGAGTCGTCGCGGCAGTGAATGCAGCGGCGGCAGTAAATGTAGCAGCCTATTTGAGCCTCGCAGTGCAAGTAGCCGTCACTGTATGTATGGCAAATTATTTACCCAAAATCGATCACAGTGATCTTTCAACCGGCACGGCTTCTCTTCATCTTGCCAGACTCTATAACAATCAAAAGATGGTGGACACTCTGGTCACAGAAGCTATCCGCAGGGAAATCACCGCTTGCCTGTTTGCTGCGCAAAAATGTGGTTATATCAATCTGCCGGCGACACGCGAAGAGCGTAAAGAAGTGATTCATCTTTTTACCAAATTATCTTTAGGAATGGCCGCAGTATGAGCAATATCGTGGGATTGAATCCAGATTTAAAAGTCATATTAATGAACGTCGCCATGTTCGTCCTGATCGCCCTGGTTTTTCTGCCTATACCATACTGGCTTAATAACAGTAACCCAAATAAGCTGGCGGCAAGCATTACGACGACTCTCTTCGTGGTCATTGCCTTATTTATAAGCTATCAACTGCTAGCAAATAAAGCGGTGGTCAAGGAAGGGAAATTATTGGTGAAGTCCGGAGTATATTCACATGAATGGGCTATTTCCTCATTGCACCGAGAAGAAAGCGTTTCTCTGGAAGATTTCCATCGCAGTAATGGTATACATATTATCCATTATTCGTCGGGATATTACCAAAAGAAACGAAACAAATATTTCATTCTACGAGTCAGCAAACGCCCTTTAATATGCTTTAGTGCAGAAGGTAATATTGGATTATGCATAGATGAATCTGTTTTCGAAAAAATAAAGGGCGAATTACGAGATAACATATAACGTGGAGCAGCAAAATAATGGAATATAGCGACAATGATTGGCCGTTGAACTATACACAGCTCCGTTTAGCCATTGCTAATACTGTTGCTGACGATAAATCTGTCTTCAATGTCGGCGAATTCGTCAGCTTCAATGACCATATTAGCCTGGAAAGATTAGAACAGGCCATTATGACCATTCATCGCTTCAATGATGGTTTTTCCTTACGTTACCGTATTTCTGAGCAAAATATTTTTCAGGGGAAGTGTTCCACACCGATCGAAATTATATCAATAAAATTGTCAGATCCGGCAGTAGAACACGTGACAAAAGCCGATTTCGACAAAAGAATCACTGAGCCATTGGCTCCTGAAAATGGTGTGACGATCCGGCATTATCTTTATTTTAATAATATTGGCTGCTGCTTTTGGGGGATTATCGCTCACCATGTCGCCACAGATTATTGGGGCATAGGTCAGTTGATTCACGATGTTTTGTCCTGTTATGAACAACAACTATTCCACCCAACATCAGAGCCTGTTTTTACCTACCAGGCTTATCTCAACGATGTTAAATATAAAGCAAGCACGCATTATGCCAACGACAAAAACTATTGGGATAATTACCTCAGCCAACTTCCCAAATTAGAGGATTATGCCAGTAAACGCCTGTTTCCCTCGAAAGCAATTAAAGTGAGCCGACCACTCACCGCAAACAACGATAGTTTTACCTTTAATAATAAGTTAATGATGATACTGGCCTTATGCCTGCAAATGACCAAACGGGGCCGTTTATCAACAAGCATTATTAATTTACCTTTCTCTAACCGACGTGACAAAGGAGAATACTGTTATTATCGCCCGGCAATGAACACCTTACCTCTTATGGTTTCTTTATCGCCAGAAACAACGATAAAACAGATCCTCACGGAAATGCAGTCGCAAATTAGTCTGCATAGCAGGCATAGCCGTATTGATATAAGTGATTTGAATGATGGCGCGATAAGTCGAGCAGATCAATTAACCGCTGCTCCTTATGTCAATTTATTGCATGAGATTGAACATGATCTTATGAAAAATAATCGCGCGATTCGCGGCTGTATGACTTCCGGCGCAGTAAATGATTATGGGGTTAATATCCGGTTTTCTTCTGACGGAAAGTCAGCATTAGTTGAATTGGATGCAGGAAGCCGCTTGTACAGTACCTTTACCGCCGATGCTTTGATTGATGATTATTTACGTATTTATAACGCCATTGCAGAAAATATCAATGAAACTATCGAAACATATTGGGAAAAATATAAAAAAATTGAACGCATGGACAATATAATATCTGACATAGAGACGCCAGATAATATTTTCGTTAATCACCCCATCAGAGAGAACATAATTACCAGAATAGCGCAAATCGCCACAATATCGCCGGATAAAAAAGCAGTAACTTGCGGAAATCAAACCACAATAAACTCCGCATATTGCTTTAATTACCATGAACTTTACAGTAAATTATTAACTTTCAGCCAATTGCTATTATCCTATCCGCTAAAAAACCGAAGGGTAGCTGTGTTATTACCCAAAGGAATGGAATCCTTATTGTCTATATTAGCAATCCATACTGCGGGATTATGCTTTATTCCAATCAACATGACATTCGGACGAGAAGAAATCAGCAATATATTGCGTGGGCTGGATATCGCTTTATTAATAACTTCTCGTCACCATCATGAGAAAGTGAATGATATTACTAATACGCCTATTTTCTTTATTGAAGATATGAACACACTTCCTTCCGAGATATCTCTGGGAAATGACATAAAATGCCCAGCGACCAAAGAGGATGAAGCCTATATCTTTTTTACATCAGGCACCACCGGAGTACCAAAAGCAGTACCGATAACGTTCAAGGGGCTTTATGCTTATTTAGCCGCTATGACAGATAGATATGGCATTCAACAAGATGACGTTATTCTTAATTTCAGTACCCCGGTTTTCGATGCTTATATTGAAGAGGTATTTGGCTGTTTTTATCAGGGAGCCACACTGGCAATTGCCAGTGACCATATGATCGTTGAGCTTGATTCACTGTTTTCATTTTGCCATGCACAATCGGTAACTGTCGTTAACTTTCCTACGAATTATTGGCACCAAATTGTCTTTTTCCTGCACGCGACTATTAAAGAATTGTCACCCACCATCAGAATGACAATTATCGGTGGCGATCTGGCAATGGATAAAGCCATTCACCATTGGTTGGAAAAAGTAGGATGCGGAATTTCTCTGATTAACTCTTATGGTCCAACAGAATGTTGTGTTGTGGCAAGCTGTCACAAAATAGATGATGAGTTCCAGCCCGGTAATATTATTGGTAAAGCACTGGCAAATAGTTCTATTGTCATTCGCGAATATGGAACTGATAATATCATCATCGGCAACAGTGGAGAAATATGTATTCGTGGGGATTCTATATGTACAGGATATATTAATGACAATCGGTCAACCTCGCGTAAATTCTTACAGTTGAACGATGGAGAAATCTATTATTTAACGGGAGACCGAGGATTTTACGATGCCCAGGGAAATTTAAATTTCATTGGACGATTGGACAAAAAGCATAAAATTGATGGAAAACGTGTCGATCTGGCAGAAATGCAAAAAATACTTACAGCGGCAACTCATATTGATGAAATTCATTTAACGATAAAAGAGAATGAAACCGGGTATCAGTATATCAATATATTTATCCCTCATGATTCATATTCAATTGCACGTCACGACATCGTCTCATTCCTGCGTGGATGTTATCCAAAATTACAGGTGCCTTTTATTATCGAATCAGCATTATCCAACTATTCCACCGCCGTGACAGAGTTGAATAAAGAAGATAATGTTTCACCGATTAAAGGGGAAAAACGCGAAATATTTTTTACATTATGGCGCGAGGTCTTTGGCGATAGCGATAGAGTTGTTGATGAAGATACGGATTTCTTTGACGCAGGCGGTACTTCGCTTAAAGCATTATTGCTCATTAATAAAATCCAGCAATGTTTTGATTGTTCTATCCGCCTGGAAGATTTCTACCAGTCCCCCAGATTGGGTTATTTATTGCAATCTGTCATTCAACAGGGACAGATGCCGGTGCTAACCCACAAAAATAGCACCTGCCTGACAGAACAGCATGACCAGTATTATTGGATAATTGATACTATTGCTAATCGTTCAGGTGCCCATAATATCCCGTTATATTATTATCTGACCGGTAATATCGATTTAAAGAAATTACGCTCTGCTTTGCTGTATACCATGCAATGTTTCCCTGCTCTCCGCCAAAGAGTCGCCATGACGGATGGGCAACTCTCTTTAACCCACTCATCTGCAACCGAAGAAAACCTGCCCTTCGAATATATCGATCTGACCCATGCTACTGGCATCAATATTGAGATTTCATTGCGCAAGATCTTAAATAATATGGCCTTCAAGCCGATGTCATTGCAGGACAGTCCACCGGTATATTTTAAGTTGTTGAAAATAGCAGAGCATAAGCATTACCTTTTGTTAAATTTCCATCATGCATTTTGTGATGGAATGTCGATTGCTTATGTATTGCAACAATTATCCTCAGCTTATACGGATAATGCACCGAAAATTGCAGCAACTGTAGAAACAAGAGCTACTGTAATTAATCCACGTATGTCGGATGAAACATTAAATTTTTGGACAGAAAAATTGCTCAACGTACTTTCTGTTGCCGAACAGCAAGATATTACATCAGGGGCTAATCTTCGGGTTCGTGGCCGACGCTACTCAATGCCGTTGTCTCCTCAATTAATTACCACGCTGTCCTGCGTGCAAAAGAAACACTCGGTGACTCTGGAACAGATCGTGATTGGGGCATTTCTGATGACCATCAAATCATTACTCAATAAAGACGAATTGATCCTAGGTATCCCTTGCGCCAATCGTGTTTCTCCTGTGCCATTCGATGGTGTCGGCAGCTTTGCTACAACGTTGCTACTGCCCTATGTTACTGCGGAAACCTCATTAATGAACGTATCCAAATATGTCCGTAATTTCCTGATGGATGCAAATACCCATTCAAATATCTCGCTGGCGTATCTGAAACAACACCTTCACCACCACCACGGCATGCAGTTACCGGAAATCATTTATTACTTCTCTTCTCAAATAGGATTCTCCACCGGTTTATATCTTGGTGAAACCCATTGTACAAAAGAGAAAATCAAGGGACTCAAGCCTAAAGGGGATATCGCGCTCGAACTGGTAAATTCACCAACCGGGATGGGTCTGGAGTGGCTCTACGACGATGATATTTTCTCTGAAGATATCATCAGCGACATGGGGCTGTTTTTGCTTGATTTATTAGATTGCATAGGAGTTGAGCATAACTTAGTGCCTGGCGATACGGAACGATAACAACAACTAAAATGGATGCTGATTGTGCTGGTCAAAAAAAAGAAATGGGCAGTTATCACTATCATGGGGATGCTGTCGAAGCAGGTAAGCTGGTTGCCAGCATTGATGACACGTTTTATCGCACCAAAGTTGAAACAAGCCGCGCACGGCTGGAAAAATTACGGGCCATGCTGAAGGAAGAACAATACACCTATGAACTTCTATTTAATGCAGCTTTGGAGACACAATGAAAAATCAGCTTTTATATGAAATTTTACACCGGGAAATCATAACTCTTCACCCAGACGTTGAGGCAATACCGGCAGATGAAAATCTTTTTGATATCGGTTTCGACTCGATAAAAATGCTGATGCTGGTTGATCGGCTAAAATATGCAGGGTATCCAGTCAAATTTGCGGATTTGGTCCGGTGGCCGACAATAAATGACTGGGTCAATCTGATGGCAAAAGATTAATGTCGCAGCCTGCTGTTTCATGATGAGTGGTGGCTGATCCATGCAGCAAGATCTGCAATCACCTGCGCCGAGATCTGCCCTGGTTGCAGATAATCCTCTCCACCAGCACATCCAGTCGTGGGCAACAAAATATGATTTAATCCCGTATAGAGTTTGAACGCCACCTGTTTATTGCCTTTCAATGCGGTTTTCCACATTGTGAAGTCAATATCATGCGGAACCTGAAAATCCTGATCGCCTTGAGCGAAGAATAGAGGCATCGCGGGCAAGCTGGTTAAGCAGGTAAATGCGTGGTAATCCTTAAGCTGCTTGAGATAGCTATCCGGTACTGCAAGGAAATCTGCGAGGGATGTGCTGTTTTTCCCGCGGGTATCTGGATTAGTGGTACATCCTGGGGGTAAATTGACATCTTGTAACTGAGATAAAATCACTTGAAGTAAACTACGAAAAGGCGTGGCCAGCATCGCAATGCCGATAATATTTCTACCTGACCTTTGCCGCAAATTCTTTGCAATTAGCGGGCTGACATATCCGCCGAAACTATGCCCGACAAGGAATACGGGCACATTATAGAATTCAGCATGTTCTATCAGACCAGCTAAAATATTGCATGCATCATCAATCACCTCGGTGTTGAGATCGATAGCCTCAGAGTCAGTATTCCCCTGACAGGCGCGATAATAACGTTTGTCAAAACGCACACTGGCGATACCATGTTGGCTTAATTCATGTGCCAGCATGCGGAACAGTGGATTAGGTCCAACATCATAATCCATCGAATGTGGACCAGAACCCGCAACCAATAGTACAAGCGCTGTAGTATTTTGGGAGGATGGCAGGCACACCAGACCGTCAGGAACATCTTCAAAACCAAACTCCCTTAGTGTTTTTTCAGTGAAGACACCTGATTTTTCATGCGCATCAGGTCGCGGGCACGGAACCAGCATAAGCGAACTAATTAGCTGATCTTTCAGTCCAATATAAAAATTAAGTTTTCCATTCAAGGTATTTAGTCGCAGATGGCAAGCATCTTGCTGCCGGGAGATAATATCAATATCGGAGTTACACAAACTGTCTGCCAGCGCAGTTAAGGCCAGATCATCAGCCGCCATACGCAATGGCTCACTCATCAATTCCCTGGCCCTTTCCCACTGCTCATCAAACAACGCAGTTATTAATACCTGTATTTCCCCATCCAATGTGGTAATTAAACGCTTAACAAGCATGTCTTTTCTCAGTTTCCGGCGGCCACAACCGTAGTACCAGAGATCTCTCCTGCATGACCGATATAAGGGAAATCTGCTAATCGATCGGCTGCTGACTCAAACAGTTCGTCCATTTTGAGTACAGCATCCGGATTTCTTACAATAAGGTACTCCATATCGCCTCGCTATCCAAAGCGCTTGAGGTGTCCAAATCACGTTCACTTACGAGTCTTAACCTGTTCTCTTCGAGCCGCAAAAATCGCTTTTACGTCGCTATGCCCAACACCGTTACCTTCTTTTACAGATTGGCGTGCAATATCAACTTTTTCTTGAAGGAAAGCGCAATATTTATGACGCTGGACATACTCACGCATCAAACAGCTTTTTTACCCATAGCCCCTCCTCGTTTGATATAGAAAAAGCATATACCATTTCATTACCCAAAAATAACGATAAAAAGAACAGTTCGCAGAATGCGCTTTAGCTTCCTACTTCCCAAGCAAAGCCCTAATTACGATAAGTACGTTAACGGGTCCTCATCCGATGCCAGTGTGTTGATCACCTTAAGCATACACACGACAAATTTTTCAGAAAAACCATCACCAAAACAATTTTCATCTGCGGTGACATCAACAGATAACTTATATCCTTGTCGTTCATTGATGACTTCAACCCTGATGGGCAAACTGGTGTGATCCCGCACATCCTCCTCATCATCAACCATTCCACTCTCCAACAACTCATTGAGTCGGTGAAAATGAACATAACTGAAAGCCGCCTCAAAAGGAGATCCACCAATTATCTTTTGTACCTCAGAATACGGAAAGCGACGATAATGCAATATTTGACTTTCAACATCGAAAGCTTGTCTGGCAAGGTCGTGCCAATCTTGTGCTATAGTCAAATCTAACGTTAATGGGACATGGTTAAGAAAAAGGCCTAATGTCAAATCAGCTCCCAAGGCTTCCGGCCGACCATTGACAGACATACCGACAATTGGTGTTCTATCTGCTAACTGGTTGGCTACCGTGACAAAAAAAGCTGTGAAAAATATGCTCTTAAGCGGTATACCCCATTGTGAAGATTTATCATGCAGTAATCCGGCAGTATCGGCAGGAACTGAAGCTGAAACTTTACAATAATGAGCGGTTGGATTAGCTCTCTTTTTCCCTCGTCCATGATATCGACTGAAATAAACTCTGGCACTTTCATCCTGAATAACTTCTCGTTCCAGCCGGACAAATACCTCTGGAGAAACCGGTTTTTCCAGCAATATTGAAGTACCCTCCAACCTGGCTTTGTAGAGCTGTAGCAGTTCAAATATGAAAACAGATTCACTCCAGCCATCCAATATTGCATGATGAAATGAATAGGAAAGTTTAAACTTACGATCATCCAGTACCGCAGCATGTACCCTCATCAATGGAGCAATTTCCGGGTCAAATTGTTCACTTAACTGCTTAACAACCTTTTCATGCAATAATTGAATATCCTCTTGTTCCTTGCCAGCATAGCTTTCTACCTTGAGCGGCAAAGAGGGTAAAGATTCTACAAGCTGCATCGGTTCTGAAAAAGTCGCAAGATCGAAGCGTATACGTAAAGAAGGATGTCTGAAAGCCAGTTCTTGAAGCACATCGCGAAAAATATGCTCATTGAGAGGCAAATTGATATGCCGTGAAATCACATCCAAGTAAATAGTTTTACTACTCAGCAAACCTTCAAATAACATACCCAACTGTAACCTTGTCGCAGGGTATGCCGCTTCAATTCCCAAAGGTAATAGTTGCTGATCTGCATGGCTAATAATGAATCCCCACCAAGAGCAAAAAAATCTGCTTCAGGGCTAACTTTGAAAGGACCAAGGATGTTGTTCCAGATTTTCGCAAGCAAAACCTCAGCAGGCGTCAATTCATCCTGGATTACAAAGGTGTCTGCTCTTTTTTCATTCTCCCAACTCGCCAGTCTTTTGCGGTCTATTTTACCACTTGAGGTAAGTGGAAGCTGGCTATGAATGATAAATCTATTGGGGCACATATATTCAGGGAGTTTATCTTTAATGTACCGAGTAAGGATATCGTCCGTTAATACCGTGTCGATATTAACGGTAAGATGTGCAATAAGCTGTGTTGACTGCCCTTCCTTGTGATCACTGAGCACAACGCACACTGAACTCACCATTGGATGCGATTCAATAATCTTTTCAATTTCAGCCAGTTCAACCCTGTGCCCCCTCACTTTAACCTGATCATCAAAACGTCCAATAAATTCAATAAGCCCCTCTTCTGACAACTGCCCTATATCACCTGTGGCAAACATACGGGCACCGCGCAGATGAGAGAATGGGTCTGGAATAAAATGTAAGCTGGTTAATCCGGGTTTATTTATATATCCCCGGGCCAAAGAGAGACCACCAATATATATTTCTCCATATTCACCCGGTTCAACCTGACGAAGGACCGGATCCAACAGATATAATTTCGCACCCTCAATGGCATTTCCCAATGGCAGCCGGGAGACTTCCGCTCCAACATTAATCATGGGATAGCTGCTAACCAGCGTCGTACCTTCCGTCGGACCATAAACATTATTGAAAAGAAATACTTTCCTATCTGTCAATTTGCGTGAAATATACTTCCGGGCATGTTTGGCTGCCATTGCATCACCGCCAACAATCAACTGACGTACATTGTCAAGCGACTCTGGTCGGTGATCAACCAGTACATGGAATAGTGCCGGCGTTAAAAGCAATGTCGAAATCTTTTGATCAATGAGACACTTTGGTAATTCATCAAGCGCCTGATAGGAAGGAGAAGCTAAATAAAAGAGCACCAAAAATACTGGTATTTCCAAGATCAGAAGCAAAAGTTGTCGTACAGGCAAGACTATTCGGCAATGGTCCTACACGCTCAACAAAAGCAGTAAAATAATTAAGGATAGAATAGTGTTCTATAGCAACGACTTTAGGCGTACCAGTTGAACCAGAAGTAAAAACCCAATAGGCGATATCACCTAGCGATCTTCCTACAACCGGGTTGTATTGCCCGTATCGAGTGAGGGCGTTCAGAATTCTGTGTCACGTTAATTTAGCGGTTACAACGTTATCACATTATCCAAACGCCCTTCAAAGTAAATATAGAGTTGCGACAGCGTTAGATTCCAGCTCTGTATTGGCATTGTCCATTTTTCCTGTGCATTGAGAAGCCCCAGATAAAGCAGTTTCATCAGACTGTTTTCGTTCGGGAACGCCCCTTTCGTTTTTGTCAGTTTCCTGAACTGACGGTGGACTGACTCGATGGCATTGGTTGTGTAAATCACCTTGCGTATGTCCGCCGGATAGCGGAAATAACCCGACAGGTTACCCCACTTACGACGCCAGCTCTGGATGACTACCGGATACTGTTGACTCCATTTCGCATCCAGTTCGTCCAGCGCGCTTTCTGCTGCGTCTTTTGAGACCGCACGATACACGGGTTTCAGATCAGCCATGAAGGCTTTGTGGTGCTTTGAAGCTACGTATTTGATGGAGTTACGGATCTGGTGAATGACGCACAGCTGCACCTCCGTTTGCGGGTATATGCTGTTGATCGCTTCCGGGAAGCCTGTCAGGCCATCAACGCAGGCGATGAGAATATCTTTCAGTCCGCGGTTTTGCAGGTCTGTCAGCACGGATAGCCAGAAGTTTGCGCCTTCGTTTTCAGACAGATACAACCCAAGGACTTCCTTTTTTCCCTCAAGATTGAGCGCCAGTACGGTATAGACAGCCTTACTCACGTAACGACCCTCCTCACGGATTTTGTAATGGATGGCGTCCAGCCAGATAAAGGGATAAATGGCTTCCAGCGGGCGCTGCTGCCACTGTTTTAACTCGGGAATGACCTTGTCTGTCACAGCGCTGATGGTGGCGCTAGAGACGCTGAAGGCGTACAGGTCTTCAATTTCCCGGCTGATATCGGTGTAGCTCATCCCGAGGGCAAACAGGCGGATAATCTTCCGCTCTATCTCGTCTGATAACGTGGTCTGGTGCTTCTTAACCCGTTGGGGCTCAAAAGTCCCATTACGATCCCGTGGTGTAGCCAGTTCAAAGTTACCGGTCGGGGCTTTGATGGTCTTTTTGGTGGAACCATTCTTCCGGTTAGTCTCAAGGTCATTAGCCAGATAGGAGTCAAGTTCGGCAGCCAGAGCGGCTTCAGTAAGCTGCTTAATCAATGGGGTCAGGATGCCATTCTTACCGGTCAGTGCCTGACCCTCCTGAAGCGCTTTCAGGGCTTTGTCGAAATCGAAAGATTGAGTCATGTATCATTCCTTTTTGAGATATATTACTGGAATGACACAGAATTTCTAACACTCCCGAAATTTACTTTTTTAAACTTCTTCACTTTTTATTGTCGCCCTTTTTGAAACCATTTTCTATTACAGTTCCAGATACTGTTCCAGCAACCGAACCACCTATTGTTCCTATAATTTCAGATGTTACAGGAGATATCCCATTAGCAATGACTTTTCCTGTAAGATATTCACCACCTTTAACACCCGCTACCGTACCAACAGCCGCACCTATAACAGCTCCAGTTGCATCTTCACCTTTAAGCTTGCTACCCAGCCAGGCTCCACCAATATTTACCCCTTCTGTATATATCAAACCTTTACCTTGGGTTAATGCTCCCACTCCGGCAGCTATAAGGGTGTCGGTATAGCTGTAACTCTCGTTTGGTTTCATAGTGATAAGCTGTTTTCCGGTATCGGATATTGCACCAAGTAAAGCTCCACCCACTACGGCTGCGGTCCCAGCAACAGGCGCAATTATAGTACCTCCCACAGCAGAAGCACCTGCTCCCCAAGCGACTAACAATCCTCTTACCGGATCTTGTCCTTCCGGGTGATCGCCTTTGGCATGTTTTGACAATGCTGCCGAAATCTCTTGAGGAGATTTACCTTCATTTAGCATAGCGGTAGCCAGACTGGATGCTGACCGACCGTAATCCTCCAGCCCTTTTGGCAAGCTTAGTGCATTATTGTCAGTCTTTATTTTCTTTTAACTTGGACATAATCCAGATACCGATTCCTATAGGAATACCTGTACTGGCACCCATTTTAAAAGAGTAATAGACATCTTCTAGAGAGAAGAAAAATTGTCCATCGGTGAAATAAAAAATGGTTGCTAGAATAAGGCTGGTAATAAAAACCATACAAAAAAATAATATAAACCATAGACTGGTAAGCAATAAAAGAGCCCGATAAGTGGCTTTTTGATGTTTCACTTACCACCTCCACGTTTATCTAACTGATTTTCAACTCTATTTCCTACCGCTTCAGAAATTAGAGCTCCACCGATAGCACCGCCGACTTCACTTTTAATTGGGTTCGCCACTATTGGCGCTAGTTTATCAGTAATAACTTTTCCTCCAATTGCACCTACAACATTACCAACTGCTGCACCTACTGCCGGTGCAAGTGGATTTTTATCTTGCAATTTTGCCCCAACATAAGCACCCGTTATACTCGCCACTTCTGTAAACCAAAACCCTTTGCCTTGTGTTACTGCTCCTGTTCCCGTGGCTATCAATGCGTCAGTCATGTTCACTGGGCCATTTGTCAATTGATTACTAACATTAGCGGCTCCACTAATTATACCTCCAGCAAAAATACTTCCCACTGTTGCTCCTGATGGTAGTAGCAGTGGTGCTGCTACCGTGGACATTCCTGCTCCCCAAGCGACTAACAATCCTCTTACCGGATCTTGTCCTTCCGGGTGATCACCTTTGGCATGTTTTGACAACGCCGCTGAAATCTCTTGAGGGGATTTACCTTCATTTAGCATAGCGGTAGCCAGACTGGATGCTGACCGACCGTAATCCGCCAGCCCTTTTGGCAAGCTCAGGGCATTATTGTCAGTAACAACAAATGTAAAAACCTTTGTACAATAGCCAAAGTTGGTTCGGTCATCGATCAGATGGTGGCGTCTTATTCTCACGATTTTCTTTCAAACGGGATAAAATCCAGATTCCGATTCCAGTGGGTATACCTGTCACTACTCCTTTTTTTACTGAAAAAACAACATCATCATGCCAACTAAAGATGAATGTTTCATTTTTCAAATAAACTAAAATCGCAGCACACATGCATCCTGATAAGACCACCATAATCATAATAATTGTGCAGGATAACAGAAGAATCAGTAATGACTTTAAATGAGTTATCATTTTGCTCCTCCTGATTTATCCAGCTTATCCTCAACTTTACTGCTTGTAACTTCACTGGTTATAGCACCACCAATAGCCCCTATAGTACTTGCCGTTTTATCTGATACTATAGGGAAATATTTATTTCCAGCGTCGATTACTTTTCCTCCAGCAGTACCTACAACATTACCAACTGCTGCACCTACTACCGGTGCAAGAGGGCTTTTATCCTGTAATTTTGCCCCAACATAAGCCCCCGTTATACTCGCCACTTCTGTAAACCAAAACCCTTTGCCTTGCGTTACCGCCCCTGTTCCCGTGGCTATCAGTGCATCAGTAACGTTCACAGAACCATTTGTAAGCTGATTACTAATATTGGCTGTTCCACTGATTATACCTCCAGCAAAAATACTTCCCACTGTTGCTCCTGATGGTAACAACAGTGGTGCTGCTACCGTGGACATTCCCGCTCCCCATGCTGTTACCAACCCTCTTACTGGATCTTGCCCTTCCGGGTGATCGCCTTTAGCATGTTTTGACAATGCCGCTGAAATCTCTTGAGGGGACTTACCTTCATTTAACATCGCGGTAGCCAGACTGGATGCTGACCGACCGTAATCCGCCATCCCTTTTGGCAAGCTCAGGGCATTATTGTCAGTAACAATTACGTAGAAAAAAACAAATAAAGCCAAACAATATAAAATAACCTAGATAACCATAATAACGTATTTTTAAGACTTATTTCCATTTCAAAAGCAAACTCTTTTATGAATTCAATATTATTTCTATGTGCAAATTTTCTTTTTGAGAAAAACCTGCAATGAATAAGAAAAAAAAGAATTGCAAACACTCCAATAAAATAGCTAACAAAGGAAATTAAGTTTCCATCTTTAATAAATTCAAACCAAATTCCAGACATATAAATAACAAATAATATTATCATGGAAAAATTAGCAAGTTTGTTTTTATTAAAAAAACAAAAATCAAAAAATAGCAATGGAGATTTTACACTTCTTAGTGAATTTTTTTTGCTCAAGCCAAAGTAGATGAAGCATGCAAGAAACCCCAACAGACTCAAGACCATCAAAATAAACGGAATATATACAATCATGCTCATTTATCCTTAAACTCATGTTTATATATTTCAGTGCCAACTTTGCCATTCACGTCTGTTTCACCTAATGGAGTTTCCCTTGAAATACCACCCCAGCCAATTGAAGGCCCTATACCAAGTGATACACCTATTCCATCTTTTCCTGCTGATATTCCAAATGAACCATAGCCAAAACCTAGATCAAAAGAATAATCTTTATCTTGGGCTCCTAATAAACCTGGGAAATAAGGGCCAAATTCTATTCCGACAGTTGCTCCACCATGAGCACCAATAGCTGTTGTCATCCCACCATTAATTGCAAATTTATTTGGATCCAATGCTGCTTCAGCAAACCCTGCTGGACCTATTCCTGCTGTAACCTCACCTTTTACATGTGGTTTAACTTTATAAGTAACACCCCATGATGGCCCCTGATGAGAGTATTTTGTAGCTTCGTTTATTTCTTCTACTGTTTTCCCTTTACCTTGTAGATCAAAGGACAATGATGCATCTGAACTGATCGAGTTGGCTATCTGCCTCCAAAAGGTTCCTGGACCATAACCAAGAGCATTATTATCCGCCGCATTCTTCCCTGACTGCGCCCCAGTGAGGGCACTGGCGGTAGAGTCACCGGCAATACCGCCTGCCAATCCTGCCGCCAGGGTGGAAAGGGTGCTGATAGTTTGCTTCTGCTCCTCCGTTAATTCACTGACTTTGGCCCCGTCGCCGTAAAGCTGTTTGATCAGGATTTGAGCCGCCAGTTCACCCGACGCGGCACCGACTGCCCCTGACAGGGCATTGTTACCGCTGACCTCTGCCGCTACTGCGCCTAAAATCGCATGGGCCAGCGTATTGGTGGCGACATCCACCTGATGAGTTTGTGGGTCCGTCGTCAGCGCTTTTATCACCCCGGCCAGATACGGTGAAGCGCCTCCGGCCAGCGCCTGACCGAGATTGTTCCCCGCTAAGCCCTGAATCGCTGCGGTGGCGGCCTGTAGGGCTTTCTGATAGGTTCCGCCGGTCCCAAAGCCCGATTCATTCAGTGCCTGCGTGTAAGCGGTGTCATAGATTTGTTTATTGATATCCGCTGGCGAGGGGGCTTTATTACCTGCGTTGATCAATTTTTCTCTGGCTGCGGCTTTGTCCGGTTCACTGATATGGTCCAGTTTCGCTTTCGCCGCTTTGGTGGCAATAATTTTCCCTTCGGTACTGGCTATTTCGGTCATCTGGGCGCTGAGCTCGCCAATCAGTTGCGCCTGTTTCAGCCGTTGCTGCTCTTTTTCCTTATCAAATATTGGACTCAGGACATTCGCGGCATTATCGGTATCGCGACTTAAGTTCGCGACATCCTGCGTCTGGTGAACCTTATCCCGGATAATCAGGTTGCCCTCACTGACCGCAGCGTGCGTGGTGGTGCTGTCATGCCCCTGATTATGGGAACCCGTCAGCCCATTGACCGCCAGATTATTCAGGACCTGACCGGCAGTCGGTTGGCCGAGGCTGACGCCCGCACTTTGCTGTTCGACAGTAAAGTCTGCTTGATTTTGCATGTCCTTAAAGCCCAGCGTCCCGGTGTTCAGGGTGTTTTTGGCTTTATCGGCGGTACTTGCTATCACCGCGCCGTCCAGTTGGGTATGGTCACCGACGTTAACCTGATAGCCGCCTTTCCCCGCAAACAGTCCGGTCTGCTCCTGCACGCTGTCGTAGTTGCTGTGCAGTTTATTGCGGCTGGCATTGAGGCTCGCGGTACCGTTAGTGAGGGGACCCACGGTGGCACTGACGCCCGCGCTGGTATTCTGTTGTTTGCTGTCATAGCGCTGGCTGTCCTGCTCGCTGCTGAGGGTCAGATGACGTTTCACCCCGGCGGTCATCTGTTCGCCGCTGACTTGTGCCCCTTTCAGCGTGGTATCCCGGCCACTGTTCAGCCCGACGGTCTGTCCCGCCTGTAACGTGGTGTTAGTGTGACTGACGCCGTTGCCGTTTTCACGGCCGTTGCCCCGACTGACATTGGCCGAGACGTTCAAACCGGTCCCTCCCGGTCCCGCGGTCAGGCCCACGCCCAGCGAACTGCCGTGGCTGCTGTTTTTGCCGGTCGTCTGTTCAGTGTTCTGGCTGGAGGAGAGCTGAATATCCCGGTTAGCATTCAGTTGCAGGTCTTTGCCCGCTTGTAACTGGCTGCCCTGAATGCGGATATCGCCATTCGAACCTGATGGGCCTTTGCCATCCCCTTTGGCACTAATGGTGAGATTATCACCAGCGGTGAGATGACTGCCCTGTTGGGTGGTCTGGTGGTGTTGCTGTTCTGAACGGGAGGATTGCCGACCGTAAGACAGGCTCACCCCGGCCAGATTATTATTGCTTTTGTCATCACGGCCCTGCGCTTCCGCCAGTCGGCCAGCCTGCGCCGCTTGCACTCCGCTGAGGGCGGCTTTAGTGTTTTGCAGCGCTTTCAGGCGCGGGTCACTTTCATTGCGGGCGGCTCTGGCTGTCTGCACCGCGCTGTTGACGGCCCCGCCGGCGGCGCCACTCAGCGCCACGGTTAAGCCGCTCTGTTTTTGTTCGGTTTTTGTCGTGGTGTGATGGCGGTTTTCCGCACTGGTGATATCGACCTGTTGACCAGCGAGCGTCAGGTCTTTACCGGCAATCACCTCACTGCCGTGAACCCGGAGCTGTTCTCCGGCGTTGAGGGCCACGTTACCCTGACTGCTGCCGACCGTGCTGCCTTTACTCAGCTGGCTGTCACGGTCGGTGGTGACTTTCTGGCTGGCTTTACCTAAGGTGAAGCCAATCCCCCCAGTCCCCATCAGGCCGGATTTTTTCTCCTGCCGCAAATGGGTTTCATCGTGCGCTTCCGCGGCGGTGGTGACGGTGAGCTGATGACCGGCGTTCAGGCTGACATCCTGCGTGCCCGCGACGTTGCTGCCGCTAATATGCAGGTCTTTACCGGCCTGTAGAGTCACTTTATCGCCACTGAACGTGGTGCTGAGCGCCTGCCGGTCATGCACTTCGTCGTGGGTTTCCACTGACGATTTCGACAGCCAGCCTTTGCTGGTTTGTTTACTGTGCTCCACTAAGTCGGATAAGGCCGTCCCGGTGGTCAGCGTCAGGTTATTTCCGGCCTGCGCCGTCAGGTGTTGACCGGCGTTGACATGGGCGGCGGTGGCGTTCACGTCATGCCCGGCTTGCAGGGTCACCTCACCGGCACCGGTTATCTGGCTGCCGATATCCTGTTGTTGGGTCAGATGGCGAGTGTTATCTTTCCCCCAATTCCCCTGCTCTGTGCGGCGCGTGCTTAAGGTGTCCAGCGTCAGGTCATGGCCTGCGGTTATCCCGGTGTGACCGTTTTGACCGGCGTTTTTGACGTCACTGGCGGTTAATTGCACATTGTTGATGGCGCTCAGCGACAAAGTGCCGTTATCGTTCTGCACATAAATGCCCGCCGGACGGTCCAGCCAGCGGTTAGCTTCATCCCCGCGCACCGTCGATGCACTGATGATATCGCGGCCTTTCAGGGTCACCCGGTCATCCCCCTGAATCCGGCCGCCCCGGTTGGTGAGCGTCTGTTGGGCCGTTAAATCCACTTTGCCGCCGCGAATAAAGCCGCTGTTGGTCAGGTTGTTGGCCGTCAGTTGGGTGACGTCACGCCCGCTGATGGTACCGCTGTTGGTGATATCGCCCTGACTGTTGAGCGCCACGGTATTCCCGGCGAGTAAACTGCCATCACTGCGCAGGTCGCCCTGACGGACGCGCGCATAAACCTGTGGCACGGTGACTACCTCAGTAGTGCCATCCGGTAAAGTCACGGTTTGGTTAGTCAGCCAGATAATGTCCGAGGTCAGCAGCGCCATCTGCGCCGGACTTAAGGCCACACCCGGCGTCAATTGTTGCTGTTTGCCAAAGGCAACGCCGGCATCCATCAACGCCTTAAACTGGGCTTCGTCGTTATTGTAGCCCGGCAGATAGCGCTGGCCGGTCAGTTGGGTGATTTGGTCACGCACCAGACGCTGTTCATAGAACCCATCGCCCAGACGTTTGTGGACCAGCGCCGGGTCGTGCGTTAACTGTTGCCGCATGTAGTCCGAGCCCAGCCACTGCTTATACTGGGTGAATTTCGGGTCGGTCTCCACCAGATAGTGGCTGTCACTGCCCGGTTGCACGGTATACAGGCTGTTATTCGGCAAACGCGTATCGGGCGTCACCACACGTATCACCGGGTCGACTGTTTGTCCTTTGACGGTTTCCGGGGGCAAACTCAGCTCAAACGGCTGACCGGGCGGCAAGACCAGTGGTTGATTTTTGATGCCGTTCACCGGTGTGACCGCCGTGGGGGCAGAATGTATCTGACCGGTTTGTCGGTCTGTAATCGTAATATCGGTGCCCTGTGGACGGGTATTCTCCTGCCAGGCCAGCGTTTTCAGGTCGAGGGTTTCTATTACGGGGGCCGGGTCATAATGGCTGCGGCTTTTCCCCTGTGAGGTTTTGGTCCCCCCGAACCCGAACTTTTTCTTTTTGGTTTTTTTAGCATACCAGTGGGTCTGACTGCCCGTATCGGTGGTAATCCGTTCTCCCTGAGTAGCAATATTGTGCAGTTCACCAATTTCACCACCGAGCGTGCCGCCAGCGACAATCTGGCTGTCGTGATTGGTGACCTGCGCACTGTTGAGCGTGATATTACCCCCGGCCAGAATTTTACCGGGGTCACTCTGTTTAACCTGAGTTTCCCTGACGGTGCGGGTGTACTGATATTCGTAAAAATCATTACTGCCGCTGCCGTCCGGCATGATGGCATCGTGCACGCCGTATTTATTGTGGCGGGAAGTGTCCACCTGTGACCAGTCGTAACGGGTGGTCTGGCCGCTCAATACCGCGTCGTGATGGGGCGATTTTTCCGTTTCGACGACCTGAGTCACCAACCCGGCGTTGGTATTGTTAATCCGGTCAGCATTAATATTCAGGTTGTTCCCGGCTTCAATCGTCGCGGCGTGGTTATTGAGTTCACCGGCTTGACCGGTGGCCGTCAGGGTATTATCCAACCGGCCGCCGATGTGCAGGTCGCCCACGCTGTAAATCTGGGCATGGTCACTGTTGTTCAGTGTGCCGGTGCCAATATCCAGCCGGTCACGCGCCGCAATCACCGCGGCTTTGCCGTTTTGTGCGGTGTTATTCAACGTGCCCGTCTGGAGGGCAAGTTGGTCACCGTAAATACGCCCGGTACCCATGTTGTTCAGGGTATTAGCCGTGAGGTGGGTCAGGCCGCCGTCAATCAGTCCGGTGTTGTTCAGCGTATCGTGGACCTGGATTTGTGTTTGTCCGGCGCTAATTTCACCGGAGGCGCTATTGGTGAGGTTGTGTGCATCAAGATGCAGCGTTTGACCGGCTTTTATCTGGCGGTCATTGATAAGATTGCCGGTCGTTTTCAGCGTCAGATTGCCATTGGCTGCGGTGTTGCCGGTATGGTGAAAATCCTCGGTTAAGGTGACCGCCATATCGCCCTGTGATAACAGTTGGCCGTCCCCACTCAGGCCATGTGCGTTAATCGTGGCCTGTTCCCCGGCAATCAGGGTGCCTTGCCGGTTGTTAATCACCAGATTCGGTTGCTGAGCCTCGCTTTTGACCGTGAGCTGTTTACCTGCGGAGACCAGCCCTTGCGCATTCTCCAGAGTCTGGCTGATGTTCGCCTGCAAGTGGTTGGCCGCCCGTAAAGCGCCCTGACTGTTGTCCACCTGTTGGGCGTTTACCGTCAGGTTTTGCGCTTCCAGCCCTTTATCAACTTGCGCTGTTTCCCGGTTAATCAGGCGCACGGTGTTCAGGGTGAGTTGCGTGCCACCACGGATAAGGCCACCGGTGTTATCGGTTTGGGTCTTAACATTCAACACGGTGTTGCCCACCGCCTGCACCTGCCCATGACGATTGTCGAGCTGGTGAGTGTTCAAGGTTAACGTGTCGGTGGATAACAGTTTGCCGTCCCGGTTATCCAGCGCGGCGTGTCGGGTGTCAATAGCCAACTGTCCGCCTTGCAGATGACCGTGGCGATTGTCCAGTGGGCCGCTGGTGATAGTGGTCTTGCCCTCACCCATAATCTGGCCTTGTTGGTTATCCAGTAACTGGCCGTCGGTATCCAGAGTCAGGGCGTCGGCGGATTGTAAAGTACCCTCGCGGTTGGTCAGTTGTCGGCTGTGAATGTCCAGCCCGCCATTTCCGGCAATCTGTCCCTGAGTATTATTAAGCGCAGTGCTGGTCAGCACGGTTTTGCCGTCCGCCGCGATTATGCCGCCAATGTTATCAACAGCGCCGGTGTGCAAAGTTAAGTGTCCGCCGCTTAACAACCGGCCCGCTTTTTGGTTGGCATCACGGGTATTGGTAAGCTCGTGACCATGAGTATCAATAGACATCTCGCGGCCAGCCTGTAATAACCCCGCGGTGTTGTCCAGATGACCGCTGTTGACCGTCAGGGTGTCTTCGGCTATCACCTGTCCCGCGGTATTGGTGAAGGGATGGCCTGTGGTCTGGCTGGTGGTGGTCAGTCGGGTTTTGGCTTCAAGATGACCGTTAACGTTTTGAATAGTTTTGCCCACGGTGAGGGTGGCGCTGTCCCCGGCGGCAACCATGCTCCCCTGACCATTATTCAGTTGGGATGCACTGAGCTGGAGCGCGTGGCCCGCTTCCAGTCGGCCCGACTGATTATCCAGCGTGTCTTTGACTGCCAGTGTCAACGAACCTTTATCGGCGGCCACGATGTTGCCGTGACGATTATCGACGGTTGTTGCCTTAAGGTTCAGGTTGCCGTTGCCCGCAATAGTGCCGCTGTGGTTATCCAGTATCCGGGTAGTGAGGGACAAGTCATCCTTACCCTGTTGTTGCATCACACCGCCTTGATGGCTCAGGGTGTCGGCGTTGATGGTTATCTGCCCGGCCTGAGTTTCAGCGTGGTTGAGTTGCAGTTCACCGGCCTGTATCGTCAGGGCGCCATGGGTGAGCAGTTTGCCCTTATCACCCAGCCACCGTTGGGTATTGAGCGATAATTGCCCCTGACCGGCCAACTGCACCGTTCCCTGGTTGTTATCGGCCTGATGCGCGGTCAGATGCAGGTCCTCGCCCTGACTGGCAATAGTGCCCTGATGGTTATCGAGCTGGTCAGTAGTGAGCGTCAGCTTCCCCTGATTGAACACCATCCCTTCACGATTATTCAGGGTGCGGGTATGGAGCATCAGTTCACCGGTCCCGGTCTGGTTAATTTCTCCTTTCAGGTTAGAGATATCAGGCGTCGTCAGATGGATTGCCCGCGCCACTAACTGGCCGCCGTCGTTGTTAAACTGGCCCGGGGTTTTCGCGGTCAAACGGTCGGCATTGACGCTGGCACGAGCGGTATTGATGCCCGATTGACCGGCAGTCAGTTGAATCTGACCGGCTGCGGTCTGGCTGTCGCTCAGGTCAATCCGCTGACTGTGGATAGCCAGCGTATCGGCGGCCAGATTTTTGCCCTTAGCCTGAACGTGCTGCGCGGTCAGAGTCAATGAGCCGGGGCGGGTGGTGTTGCCGTTATCATCCAGCCCCGCAGCCCATACGCTGTCATGGCTGCTGTGTATCGTGTCGGCAGTAACGGTGGTATCGCCGCGGGCTTCCACCCGGCCCTGATTGCGCAGTGCTCCCTTGGTCTGTAAATTTACCGCCGATTGTGACAGCAATTTGCCCGTATTCGAGATACCCGAGGAAGCCGTTAATTGCAGGGCGTCACGGCCACTAATGGTGCCGCGGTTCTCTACCCAGCCCTCAGCGGTGATATGGACCTCGCCGGCAGACGCGCCGATATTACCGGCATTATGCACGCCCACCCCCGTTTCGGTGCCTATCAGCCTGATTTTATGGGCATACATGCCGCCCAGCGCCGCCACATCCAGCGCAAACGCCGGGTGCTTTTCATCGTCAACCGATTTTTTCTCTATCTGCTGATGCGCCGCATCCACAATATTGCGCCCGGTGGTCACTTTCAGGTCTTGCGCGTGTAATTTGGCGTTAATCGCCACGGAGCGGGCGATAATATCGGTGTAACTTTGCTGTGTGCTGTCCATGCCGTGCCCGTCAATCCGCACGTCCCCCTGATTGACATCAAATCCTTTCAGCCGGCCTCTCTCCATCAGGGCTTGTCCGGTAGTGAGCGTGGTGCGATGTGAGTTAATGAACCCGCAACCGTTACAGGTGATACCCGCCGGGTTGGCAATAATCACCTCAGCTTTATGCCCGGCGACTTCAATCCAGCCATTGAGGTGACTGGGGTCACGACTGTTGACTTCGTTAAGAATAACGCTGGCGTCCCCTTTGGCTAACCACGGATTGCCCGCTACCATGCCGCCGAGTTGCGTCTGCGTAGCTTGATGGCTGTTATTGAGGATAACCCCCTGTTTATCCACGTCAAACTGACGGTAGGTATTGTGAGAAACGCCGTCGGCTCCGGGCGTCTGAATATTGACCTGCGGCGTGCCGTTGGCGCTGCGAATAATAGTCGGCTGCTGACGCCCCGGTGCCTGTCCGTCGGCCACAATCGCCGCCTGTGCCGTAAGCGAAATTCCGCCAAGGGCGAATAACACCCCAAACCGTAGCGCAGTCAGCCGGCAACAACGCTGCGGTGAAGCGGAGCGACGTGCGCGGCGTCCGGTTCGTCCCCGTCCGGCCCGCGCTATCTCGGCCACCACCATCCACATCTGGCGGGCCTGATTAAAGATAATACGATATAACTGCTTGTTCATGATTTTTACTCCACACAACACTACCCACTGGCAGTTTTGCTATTTGAATTAATACTGCCAATACAGGTTGAATCCGGCCGTGACCGGGGAGGTTTGGAAACCGGCGGGTTTGGATAGCGGGACGCCGACAAACAGGTCGTAGCTCACCTTTTTCAGGCTGCCGCGCCAGCCCAGAGCGCTCCCCGCCAGGTGTTTTCCGAGCAGCGTATCGCTGCCCCGTCCGCCCACTTCGCCATAATCCATTGCCAGATACAGCGATTGCCCGCGCAGCGGGGTTTGCCAGTCCAGTTCGTTGCGGCTGTACCAACCCCGATCAGCGGATAAGGTCAACTCGCCATCAAAGCCGCGTACCGTCCAGCGACCGCCAATCGAGAAGCGATCCTGGGGCGTCAATGGGCTGGCGCTTATCTGACGCAAATATTGGGTCTGATAAGAAAAGGGCTGAGAAAACAGCGTTAACGGCCCGGCAAGTGTCGCCGAGAACTGGGTGATTTTGGGTAAGGCGGTCCCTTCATTGCGGTACTCTTCCGGCGCCGGTTGCGCACCAAACCAGCGCATGCCTTGCTGGTAAGTCACCCGGGTATCCAGCGTCGCGCTGCCGATAAAGTGATGATGGGACAGCCCCAGCTTCCAGCCCGCAGTTTCCCGGCGCTGAACATCAACTTCGGTTTTATCAATAAAATTGCGCGAAGTCCGACGATAAATTTCACCGTTAAGCAGGGTTTTCTGGTCGGCATTACGGTGCAGCACCCGGCTAAGCTGGACCGCCAGGTTTTGACTTTTGCCCCGGTATTGGATCGCCTGATTCAGCCCGGCTATTGTCTGGGTATAATCGTAATGGCTGGCCGTCACGCTCGCCATCCAGTAACCGAAGGGCAGGGAGTAATAGAGCGTGTCATTTTGGCTGCCCTTCCCGGCAGACGAATGAATATCGCGCCCACCGGAGAGATAGAACAGGTCGCTGAGCGCCAGCGGATTATCCAGAAAGAAGGTGAGTCCGCCCTGATAACGTCCGGTGCTTTTGGAGCCGGTATCATCCAGATACGTGGCGACTCGCCAGTGCCGGGACTGACGCCAGTCCAGCACAATATCGCTCTCCCCCGGCTGCTCTGCCGGGACAATATTCATATCCGCCTGCACGGTGGGGAAACGTTGCAGATTTTCCAGTCCCTGCTCAATATCCCGTAAATCCAGTAATTTTCCTTCACGCGCGGGAAAGGGGGTTATCCGCTGGATATATTTCCCGCTGTCAGGGGTATAGCGGATATGCCGGACTTTGCCCGGTATCATCACCAGTTTTAAGGTTTGGGTACGCAAATCCTGACGAGGAACCAGAACCCGGCTGGTGACATAGCCGTGATTAATGAGCTGATCTTGCAATTGGGTTATCAGCCAGCTAATGCCTTTATCGCCCAGACAATGGTTTTCGCCCTGTTGAGCGACACGCCGAAACGGTAACCAGTGCGGGAAATTTTCGGTGCCTGCCAATGCTACATGTGTGATAGGAAAACACGGGGTTTCCACCGGAAAGGCGGATGACGCCCCCGTTTCCGGTACAGATAAGTGAACCTCCGCAGGCGGCGGGGCTAATTGCGCCTCCAGGGCTTGCTGGCGGGCCTGTTGATGAGTGAGTTGTTGATCTGCGATGTCGGCGGCTTGACTACCTGAGACTGCACTACAAAAAACTATTAATACTACAATACTGCTTTTCATTGACTTGCTATTCCACAATGTTGAAACAGCATTAACCACGAATTTAACTTAGCGATCAATATTTAGTGTTGATTATCAACCGGGCAACTAAAATAGGGAGTTGGTCAAGATAGCAGCAAAAACAAGAGGTTATATGACAAGGCAAAAAACAGGCCAATGTGATTATTTTGTGACAGGATTGTATAAAAAACAGATTAATATTAATCATTTAATAATCAACATTAATAATTTCAGATTAATTTTATTGTTTTATTTTTATTATGTGATGCATATCACATTTATAATAATTGATTGCTGTAATAAACTACACTAAATGTGATGATTATTGTTAATAAGTGATGAATCATAACCTTTTCTGACTAGGTTGGATGACGACTTTTAGCTCAGTTGGCAGAACTGGCGCTATGCTATTGCAGATTGGGAAATAACCATCAGACAGTAGATGTTGGGTTCCCGCTTCAATGGACGACCTAACTGCATCGTTCCTCCACGGGCCAGCACGGCGGGCTCCGCCGCTAAAATGGTACATGCATCGTTGATATCAATATTCGCTGTATAAATTTTATTTTTTATTTCATTATGCAACTAAGAGCCTATCCCAATAGGGTTTTATTCCAAACTATAATCCCACATGCAAAATGTAACATAGCTTCATAGTTTTCGACCTCCTTTTCCCATCGGGTCAATATCCAGTGTAGCTTTGCCCTGCGCACTGGACCCTCCCCCAAAATCTGTAAACTTTGTGAATGCTATGAGTTGTCAGTGCGCTAAAATGTGTTCAAAACACGGTAGATTGTCGCTTCTCCTAGCTTGAACTCCTTTGCCAACTGACCAATCGAAGTTCCAGAGATAACTGCCCTTTCGCATGACCTCTGTTAATTTAGCGGGACGACCGAATCTGACACCATTCTCTTTCGCTATTCCTTCTACCTGACTGCATAAATCATTTTCAAATTCAGCGATAGACGCCTGTTGACGTTCGGGCGCCAATATTTTTACTATCTTAATCCTTCCTTGCTTATCCAAAGTGCTAGAAATGTTACGCAAGGAAAATACATTTCATGTCTTGAAACTCAATTGATTGGTCCGCAACGTTAAACAGTTAGCCAAGCTGAAAAGAACAAAACATTCAGTTTAAAAGGCTGCCCGAACTATTAATATATTCGATTATTGATTTAGCGATAATATTGGTTAAGGTGGAAATTAAGTAATTATTCCTATTCAAATATGGCGGATTCGACTAATAAGTGCAATTTTTCAGAAGGGCGGTCAGTTGCTATAGTAGGCATCTTTCTCGCCAAAGGAAAATGCACTATGGCCTATACACAACTGACCGAAACAGAAAGATACCCGATTTCCAGTTTAAGAGAAGCGGGTTTTTCACAGCTTTTTATTGCGGAGTCACTTAAGCGAAGCCCATCGACCATCAGCAGAGAATTGAAGAGAAATCAAGAAGTCCAGACATACTGCCCTGAACAGGTGGCTGATTATTTGAAGCAACATAAAGGGATATCTTTGCATCATGAGACGATTTATAGACTGATTTATCAAGATAAAAGAGAGGGGGGTGATTTATGGCAACATCTGCGAATAGCCAGAAAACCCTATCGCAAACGCTATGGTCGCTATGAAAGAAGAGGTAAAATTAAAAATCGGGTCAGTATTGATGAACGCCCGGAAATTGTTGATAAAAAAGAACGTATTGGGGACTGGGAAGGAGATACGATAATAGGGAAAGATAAAAAAAGTGCCTTATTAACATGGGTTGACCGCAAGACGCTGTATACAATTATCGTTAAACTTGATAGCAAGCAGGCATCAGAAGTCGCGAAAGCGGCAGTGAAAGTATTATACCCGTTAAAACAAAAGGTTAAGACCATCACGTTCGATAACGGTTTGGAGTTCGCAGATCATGAAATCATCGGTGAAGAATTAGAAACCCAAATTTACTTTGCTCACCCTTATTCGCCTTGGGAAAGAGGGATCAATGAGAATATCAATGGATTAATCAGACAATACTTTCCAAAGGGAACCAATTTTAATGAAATCTCTGATCAGGAAATAAATTTTGTGGTAAACCGATTAAATAATCGCCCTCGAAAAACACGGGGTGGGAAAACACCGAATGAATTATTTAAAGGAATACGAACATGTTTACTTCCAGATTAACGATGTTGCAGAGGGCGTTCAGAATTCTGTGTCACGTTAATTTAGCGGTTACAACGTTATCACATTATCCAAACGCCCTTCAAAGTAAATATAGAGTTGCGACAGCGTTAGATTCCAGCTCTGTATTGGCATTGTCCATTTTTCCTGTGCATTGAGAAGCCCCAGATAAAGCAGTTTCATCAGACTGTTTTCGTTCGGGAACGCCCCTTTCGTTTTTGTCAGTTTCCTGAACTGACGGTGGACTGACTCGATGGCATTGGTTGTGTAAATCACCTTGCGGATGTCCGCCGGATAGCGGAAATAACCCGACAGGTTACCCCACTTACGACGCCAGCTCTGGATGACTACCGGATACTGTTGACTCCATTTCGCATCCAGTTCGTCCAGCGCGCTTTCTGCTGCGTCTTTTGAGACCGCACGATACACGGGTTTCAGATCAGCCATGAAGGCTTTGTGGTGCTTTGAAGCTACGTATTTGATGGAGTTACGGATCTGGTGAATGACGCACAGCTGCACCTCCGTTTGCGGGTATATGCTGTTGATCGCTTCCGGGAAGCCTGTCAGGCCATCAACGCAGGCGATGAGAATATCTTTCAGTCCGCGGTTTTGCAGGTCTGTCAGCACGGATAGCCAGAAGTTTGCGCCTTCGTTTTCAGACAGATACAACCCAAGGACTTCCTTTTTTCCCTCAAGATTGAGCGCCAGTACGGTATAGACAGCCTTACTCACGTAACGACCCTCCTCACGGATTTTGTAATGGATGGCGTCCAGCCAGATAAAGGGATAAATGGCTTCCAGCGGGCGCTGCTGCCACTGTTTTAACTCGGGAATGACCTTGTCTGTCACAGCGCTGATGGTGGCGCTAGAGACGCTGAAGGCGTACAGGTCTTCAATTTCCCGGCTGATATCGGTGTAGCTCATCCCGAGGGCAAACAGGCGGATAATCTTCCGCTCTATCTCGTCTGATAACGTGGTCTGGTGCCTTCTTAACCCGTTGGGGCTCAAAAGTCCCATTACGATCCCGTGGTGTAGCCAGTTCAAAGTTACCGGTCGGGGCTTTGATGGTCTTTTTGGTGGAACCATTCTTCCGGTTAGTCTCAAGGTCATTAGCCAGATAGGAGTCAAGTTCGGCAGCCAGAGCGGCTTCAGTAAGCTGCTTAATCAATGGGGTCAGGATGCCATTCTTACCGGTCAGTGCCTGACCCTCCTGAAGCGCTTTCAGGGCTTTGTCGAAATCGAAAGATTGAGTCATGTATCATTCCTTTTTGAGATATATTACTGGAATGACACAGAATTTCTAACACTCCCTATCGAGTTGCTGTTTTCTCAACATTCAACTTAACAAACTCACCAATGCGGTTTTCATTCTTATTATCAGTCACTACCAGATCCGCATGAGCAATAGACAAAAGAGCTTCAACTCTATTCTCAGGTTCATACTCATTAATATGTACATAGACGGCACCGATGGACCAACATGCCAGCGCAACAATAATCCCCAAAGGAGAGCGCGCTAATAAGGTAGCAACGATATTTCCTTGACCAATCCCATTGAATCTTAACTGTTCTGCAACGGCACCTGCACGGCTTGCCAGTTCTTGATAGGTTAAGAACTGAGCATCTTGTCGCACTGCAATCATTGAACCTGACGTGATCACATGATGATTAAAAATATCTGCACAGGTTGTAGAAGAATCAATCACCACCATAACTTATTCCTGATTTAATTTATTGAATGTTGAGTGCATAGGATTAGCCATCATGACATAAACTTTTCTGTAACCTATGAATGGTTCTCTACCATGTGCAATAGCTAAATTATCAACTATAGCAACATCGCCACTTTGCCAATTCGGATAAACAGTTTCTTCATCCAAAGCGACACGTATCTCTTTTAATGTCTGCTCTTCAATCGGCGAACCATCGCCATACTTTGCCATGCGTGGAATATTTTCTTTTCCCAATGCAGCCTCCAGTGCTGCACGAATTTCAGCTTTCAAACTTGAAGGATGAAATAGATTCGCCTGATTGAACCAGCTTTTAATCCTTGTCCGTGGATGTATTAAAACTCCCTGTATTACCTGTTTTGTGTAGAGAATATTCTCATCAATCCAATCGAACTCTATTCCCTCTTCCAAAAATCTATTTTCGACAATATCTCGGTCATCTGTCTGGAAAACATGCTGCCAGGTCAAATCAAATCCAGTATTATAACGACGCTCATAAGCCACTCCTTTGTTTTCAAATTTATTTATTATTTCGGCAGGCAATCGGTTCAAAACTTTCCTGTAATCGGCAAGTGTCGTTTGTCCCCCTGTTTTTGCCGCAGTTTGCACCCAAAACCATAAATATTGCGGCCAGGTACGACGATATGACATCTCATTATGCAGTGGTATACGTTGATCAGCAGGGTATTCGGTTGAGGTAAATATTTTACTGGCAACCTGAGTACGCGGAGTCGAAGGTTCTGTATAATCAATGATATCGGGTGTCACAGCTTGTACGGAATGACGAAAATCATCCACACTATCAAGTTGAAAACCCCGAAAAATTATCGCCCCATGCAAATCCAGCAGTTCTGTATATTCATTCCCATGTTTCTCCAAATAATCTTTTAACGATATTCTGCCCGATTTAGAACAAATCACTTCATAAGGTAACTTTTCCATTCCCGACTCCCCAAACACTTAGAATTATTTTCATTAAATAATGCTGAGATTACTGTAATTAATAACATATCGAAACAGCAAAATCTGTTTGCATTTAACCAAATACAGTTATCGAAAAATGTTCGTGTTTATCACTACACGATTAAAGTCTTTATAAATATTGACCTAATAAAACAGTCACAATACCTTTCTAAAATTACCCCACATACCTAGCTGGCAAATATATGGACAATATCAAAGTACATATAAAATAGCGTACAGGATCACATTTTCATACCTGAAATCACACCAGTAGCTTATTAATAGAAATCTCACCTTAAAAACAACAATAAAAAATCAATTTCCACAGTTTGAATCTATTGTTTACTTTATAATTCAATAGAAGTATTACTTCCCTATTTTATTGATATAAATTGATTAATTCAGCTAAATAACTTTCCAAAATGGTGCTACACCTTATCCACCAACAACCCTATGTATAACAATGAGTTGAATAAAACCATGTGTAGCGGAATTATGAAACCTTATTTAGGTATAGCTGACACTGAACAAACCTCTGCCATCGATTCCTCCAGAATATTTAATCCATCTTCCAATATTTTCATTGCAAAAATAAATTATTTATTCTCAATGTTTATTGATGACAAGCTTCCAGTAAGATATCAATAATCAAGAAACATTCCAAATGATTAGCTTCTTTTGCCTCATTAGCAACTATCATCTTCTCGTTATTTATAAGCATTATTGATTGCATGTTTCATAGCATATTATCAATAAATTATGACCAAATATCTTAATAGGCAGCCTATTACAGTCAATTAGATATAAACGAAGTAAAAATCAGCAATAACATTCTGAATTATAATTACCTTTAAAGATACAAAGAGATAATATAAGTACTTTTCTGGTTAGAATTAATCGCACGCTGAATTCGCCATAATTTTTATCATTTATTACTAAGGAGATGACATATTACCTTATTGAATTAAAATCAAATTAATTAAAATAAAAAAATAGATATAAGTTAATGTGTATTAACTACTAATACAATATGATAAAAAGGACCTTTCAGAAGTCAGCCTGCACCATTGTCATTTTGAATCTTTAACTTCTACGATATGCCAGCCACCCAGAAATATTCTGAATGGCTGGTCAACCAGGAAAATACTGCCTATCCCAGCCTCATACTAATTCCCTCTGTCGTTGAACAGTCACAATATGGTCAGCTTTAGCAAGGAGATCGGCATTATATGAAACAACAATCCACAACCCGGGCCAATGCTCAGGTAAAGTGGACCACAAGCGACGGGCCGTATCTGCATCTAATGACGAATCACAGTTATCAACGATATAAACGTCAGCAGGACGGCATAGCATCCGGGCCAGCGCCAAACGCTGACGCTGACCACCAGACAATTGCCCAGCATTGCCAGAATTAATGACGGTATCAAGCCCTTCCGGCAATTCATATGATCCGGGAATCAAACCTACCGCCTCCAAAGCCCGTACCATGACATCATCGTTAATATCCGTATCACCCAATGCTAAGTTTTGTCTTACCGTTCCACCAAAAAAACCCGCTTTCTTTCTGGCATAGCCGATACGTGGATTCCGCCACCAGTTTTCATTTCCGAACACTTCTCTGTTATTCCACAGTACACTGCCGGAACTGGATTTTTCCAAGCCAATCAAGTAACGCAAAAAGGTCGTTTTACCCACTCCAATATCACCAACAATGCCAATAATCTGATTAGCCGTCGCCTCAAACGAAATCGGGAGCTGAGTATTTGAGCAGGTAAGATGATTAACACTCAGCCTATGCAGCGCCTCACCTTTCTCATCTTGCTCATATTCTTTGGTCTCTTTTTTATCTAACAAAAGCTGTTTGATTCGCCCATAACACACATCAGCATTTTTGTAATAGGCAACAGCCCGACCAAAGAAAAATATCTGCTCACTGATCCAGCCTATATAGGTTAAAAATAATGCCAGGTTACCTACGGTAAAACTGCCATCAACGATTCGTTTACTGACTATCAATAAAACAGCTGACGTTCCAAGTATCACAATATTTTTGAACAAACCAGAAAGCAGGTCAGTAAATACCTGATGTCTGGCTTGAATAGCCCGGCGACTGACAAATTTCTGCGACAATCGCTCAATCTGCCCCTCAATTTTGTTGCCAAGGCGCAAATCGCGTATACCCGTTAAAACATCAGTAATCTTGCCGGCAATATCTCCCTGAGATTGACGTTTGCTCTGCTGTAAATTACCTACTTTGCGTTTAAGTATCGCCCCAATCCAAAGGCCCGCAATCATAGGCATAAGAGCAAGCGTGGTTATTGTGTCGGTGTTGATAAGCACAACTAATGCGATAATTAAAAGTAAGGCACGGTAGAGAAAATCAGAGGTCCAGCTCAGAAATTCCGCTATTTCATCACTGTCATCACGAATGCGGTTCAAAAGATCACCTTGCGAAAAAGTGTGTCTCTGATTGTGGGAACAATGGCTCACCCCCCACAAAACTCGTTCTTTCAGGTAAGCACTGACTTTAAAGATCAGCGTAAAGTCCAGGCTTAATCCCAAAAAAAGGACCAATGATCGCAAGACCATGGTTGCAATCGCAGAGGCAAGCAACCACCAGACCACAGGGTCAGCAGGTTCATTCATCGCTCTATCCAGTAACTGGCTGATCAAGTAACCAACCAATAGAGGAAAACCATGCATAAGTGTCCACACAACCATGGTGATGAAATAGAGAGGCGCAAACCTTTTCACAAGGTCAATCAAGGCCGGTAACATTTTGGGTTTAGTTGATACACGGGATATAGTCATACAATGAGTCCATGATTGCTCGTTAATGTTGCGATTTCAGCTTCTGGAATTCGCTGCTGAATCCGTCCATCATCAACAATGATGATTTCATCAACGGCTGAAAGCGTGTGAAGACGATGTGCAACCATCACTACGGTGCGATTGCGGCTCAGTTTTTCAAGTAATTTCAGCCAACTCTCTTCAGTCTGAGGATCAAGTTGAGATGTTCCTTCATCAATAATCACCAGCGAACAATGCTGCAACATCACTCTGGCACCCGCTATCATCTGAATTTCACCTTCCGACAACATCCGGCCATTAGTGCCAACCTGCGTATCAAGGCCATCAGGTAACGCCCTGGCCCATTCAAGCGCATCCAACGCCTGGAGAACCTGCCAAATTTGATTGTCAGATATTTCATCACTGAACAGCGTTAAATTTTCTCGCAGCGTTGTGGAAAACAGATGGGAACGCTGACTAAGAACGGAAACCTTTTTTGCAAACTCTTCAGGTTTAATTGTCGAGACATCAATATTTCCAATGGTCACTCTTCCTGAGTCAGGTCGCGCAAATCCACACATCAAATTAAGAATGGTACTTTTTCCCGCGCCTGTTCTACCGATAATGCCAATTTTGCTTCCCGGAGCGACGTAAAAATTAACACCGTGCAAAATCTGTGCTTCTTCCCCGTTATAACTGAAATCAACATTATCAAAATGGATAGAAAGAGGACCATCAGGCAACAAATTATCTGATGATTTACCTGGCGCACCTTCATTTAATGTTTTTGTCGCCAGTGATAAAGCAGCAAATAATTTCTGTATCAGCTCTATCTCTGACGACATATCCTCCACCGGTTCGCGAAGTTTATCAACGTAGAGATAAATCATGGTTAATGTACCAATGCTTAAACTGTCCTCACCAAGTAATTGAAGCCCAAAACCAAAACCTATACCGAAACACAGTGCAAAGAAGAGCTGAGTAATTGGCCAGAACGCTCTGCCGCCAATATAAGCACTGCGTTCAAATTTGAGCAATACCGACAGCATCTTACGAAATGCAGTGGCAGGCCAATGCGCCTGTGATAATGGCTGTAAATCATCCATTGCATGTAATGAATCACCGATAAAACCAAAGATTCGGGCTTTTTCATTGCGCGCAATGAGCCAGCGACGAACAGAAAGTCGGGTTAATTGAATTAATACATATGCCACCAGTACTACGACAATAGCCATAGCAAGACCTGCCTGGGGCATGACGCTGAATATAATGATCAATGTACCCAGTGTCATCGCTAAATTAGCAATGGCTTTGAAACCCGATTTAGAAATCGTTTTTCCTATAATGTCAGCATTACCTTCGATATTTTCCAGCAACTCTCCCTGCGATCTTCGTTCTATTTCCAATACAGGTAAAACTGTCATCACATGATGAAAAAGCTTGTATCTGATGGTATCAGCAATACCCCAACCAGCCTTAGTGCTCATATAACTGGTCACCAGACTGCCGATCACACCAATCGACGCGATAAAAATATAAATGATTGCCAGCATGATAAGTTGATCAGCAGTCGTTCCTGATGTCGCCTTATCAACGTAATTCCTGATAATATAAGGACCACTTAGATCACATGATAATGTCACGGCTAAAGCCAGAAAAGCACAGACAACCGTTCCCTTAAATGGTGTGGCGCTATGTAGCAGTATCCGCCATACAGTTAACTTCTTTGACATGATTTTTTCCATCTTTTGGTTATGGCACCTCAGTAGAATTAGGGATGTTATTCACAACATCGGGATTATTAATAACAGATCGATTACAACAGCAAGATCGTGTTCACAATTGCAAAATGCAATTATCGCAAAATATCCGCATTTATCACTATCTGATTGAAGTCTTTATAAACACTATCACAAGAAAACAAAATTTATATCTTATTCTATAATGTCAATACCTTTGTGAGGTTATTTAATATCCTAATTGGAAGATATATCACCAATGTGAATAATAAATAACTGACTCCAGGCCATGAATCATAAATAGCGAAAAAATCAGTAATAATCCCAACGAATTATAATGATTTCCACACATATATAGCGATTATATAAATGAATTCCTATTCAATATTAACGCACATTGAATTGTCCATAATTTCAGCGGGTTATGACTAATAAGGCGGTAGCCTACTCTATATTGAATTCTCCATATTCACTACCCATATTATCGGATAATATTTGGTCACAAAAAACAAATAAAAGAATTATAAGCAAAATGAATTTATGCCAGTAAAAGGGCCTTTCGGCCCAGGTAATCGTTTGCGTAATTAATCCAAAATAACACCGATACGGTGCGCTACCTCTTCATACGCTTCAATCAGGCCACCAAGACTTTGGCGGAAACGATCTTTATCCATTTTGTCTAAAGTCTCTTTATCCCACAAACGACAGCCATCAGGAGAGAACTCATCCCCTAGAACCACCTGTCCTTTAAACAAACCAAATTCCAGTTTGAAATCGACCAAAATCAAACCAGCGTCATCAAACAATTTGTTCAATACTTCGTTAGCCTTGTAGCTTAATCTTTTCATCTCAGCCAGATGTTCTTTGCTAACCCAGTCAAACGTTTCACAATAAGACTCATTCACCATTGGATCATGCATGGCATCATTTTTCAGAAACAGATCGAACAGAGGTGGATTCAATATTACACCTTCCTCAACACCAAGGCGTCTGACCAATGAACCCGCAGCCCGATTGCGAATAACACATTCAACCGGCACCATATCCAGATTTTTAACCAATACTTCGGTGTCTGATAACAGACGTTCCATTTGTGTCGGGATACCCGCTTCTTCCAGTTTGCTCATGATGAAATGGTTAAATTTATTATTCACCATCCCCTTGCGGTCAAACTGTTCGATGCGTTCGCCATCCAATGCTGATGTATCATTACGGAACTCCAACACCAGCAAATCAGGATCATCAGTGGTGTACACCGTTTTTGCCTTCCCACGATACAACTCAGCTTTTTTCTGCATTTTATATACTCCAAAATATTACTACTGAATAAACGTCAGAGATAAATAATAAAGCAGATTGCTAACAAAATCCTGTTCAAAAGGTCGATTTTTTCTATCGTTATCAGATTAGTCTACAAAACAAACTAATTTTTAGGCCAACAGCCTTCTCCTCATCCAATTAAAATAACCAGCATTATTCCCTGTAAATAAAATTCCATTCTTGTGAATCCAAAAATTCTCTCGGGGAGCATTACTTAGCGCATTAACTATTACAACAAATATTTTGCATGAAAGATAAGTATTGTTTATAGGTATTATTGCAAACTCTAAAGATGTTTAGACACCAGCTCTTCAAGGGACAGACTTTCAGAGAGAAATTATGGTCGCGGAAGTCTCTTAACATGGAGGTAAATTTGTTTTTTGTACGAATTTTTATTAATTCAAAGTGCTGGCTAAAAAGTCAGCACTTTAGCCAGCACTTTTAGTGGATGCCATGCAAAGCGTTTTCTGTAGTGACAGAAATAGGAGTGAATTGACCCGCTCTTAATTCTGTCAGCGCATAGAGGAGGCGTCCCATCCGGCCATTGCCATCAGTGAAACCATGAAAACCAACGACAGCTGCAAAGAGTTGTTTCCCAATCTGAGGATCTTCCTTATCCAAAGTTTCCAGATGACGTGCCAGCAACGCCGCACCACCTATACTGGAAGGAAGGCTCCCCCCGCTGATTGCTGGACCACGATAATCACGCTCTATGTTTGGAACCAACCTATGATGAAGCTCCTTAAGATTTTGGCTATCCGTTAAATCCTTTTCATTATAGGTATACTCCTTCAGTAGCGCCGTGAAGTTACTCCATTCATTACCACCTGAAGTAGATGCCTTGAGAATCCAAGCGGCCGCTCTGTCAACATCATCAGTTAACTTGCCTGAGTTATAAAAATCTTCAGAAAGGGTTTCCGCATAAATACCTTGGTTAAGATCTTGGCCTTTTATTGCCTCTTGATGCTGTTGGGCTGCCAGCAAATTCTTTTCTTCCATCATCAAAATTGGCTCCAGACTAGCGACAGCGCCAGAAGCCGAAGGCTGCTTACGTAATTGTTCAAAGCTGACAAAAGACTGCTCAGGGGCAACCAGTTTACTGGTCAGTTGAGCTGTTGCCTGGTTCCCCATCAGATCCTGTAATTTTTTACCCGTTTCTGTATTCAGTAGTGACTCTGACATAGCACGCTGTAACAAAAGAGAATGTTCAGCCAACATTGCTTCCGTCATTTTATGGGTATCTGCTGTTTTTAATCTCTCCAGCACTTGTTCCGATGTCCGTAGACTACCATCCTTAAACAACATACGGGCATGGCTGACCGCGTCTGTACTCTGGAGACGCTGTTGTTGCGCCCCCTCTGTAGAAAAGAGGGTTTTAGTCGCCTCTTTGGCTACGGAGGCGCTACTGCCACTTAAGAAAAATTTACTTACCCCTTCCAAGAAACGGGCAAAGTGATCACTTTTTGGGTGCGTACGCAAAACCTGTTGCAGATCTGCATTAATATGATATTCACGACCAGAAATTTGCAGTTTACCTTCATTACGAACCTGTTCTTGTCTTTGTAATGGGGCATTTTGTAATACAGCAAGATTCTTAAACTCGATCATAAATCATTCTCCTATCATAAGATGGTTGTGGGATATTTTTTTGTGATAGTGATGTTGGAAATTCATTTACCCAGGTAATAAATTCAGACAATTTATCTTCCAACCTATTGGCCGTTAGGTGCTGTACGGTTAATATTCTATACGCAACGACCCCAAGTTCCTGATGCCAGCCAATACCAGGCATCTGATTATTTAATGGATTAAGGGCTGTATTGAGTAAATAACGAAGAGTACTCGCATCTGCCGAGTCTGGAATTTCCATATTTATCTGACCAATAATAATTAAATGTTCCTCCTGACGACGTAAGATAATAGGTATAGTGTTATCGACCAATAAGAAACAATTCCCTTCTTTATCAAAGGAGAGTTTATTCATGCCCAGCTTTGTTGCCAGCTCAGTCAGTAATATATCAGTTAGATGATCGTTCATAGTGGAAAAGCAAACCCAATTATTTTGATAACAGGATTTTACGCTTTCGGAAATATGATGACTGTCAGATCTAGTCTGTCTTTTGTATATAAACAACCCGCATTGATAGTTGAGTCAATTTTACAGATCAGATGATATTTAAGATCCCGCTCTTCAAAGGACACCCTTTTGGGGAAAATTGTGCTGGAAGGCCCCTTCTTAGCATAGAGGACAAGCTCATTTCTTATACGGGTTTTTATGAGATCAAAGTGCTGAATAAGAAACCAGCACTTTGTCAACAGAGGGGCAATTCATTTCGCCCCTTTATTTATTCTATAATCCTGTCGTCTGGCTAAAAGCGGCTTTCAATGCTGCAACCAGTTCATCATTTTGTGACTGGGTCAACGGCTTACCTTTCTCACTGATAAACTGCAAGCTACTTCGGTTATTCAAGTCACCAACCTGTAATTTGTAATCACCTTCGCTGATGGAAAGTTCATTAACTCCCATTGATTTCCAGTCCGATGCGCTAAGACCTTTATAAGTTACAGTGATAGAACCCGTCGAACGGCTGCGGCTACCCACTTTCATACCCGCTTTTTCCAGCGCTGCCGGTAACCTATCCCAGACGATATTATATGGCGCCCGAACAATCATCTGAGGTAACCCAGAAGTATCACCACCACTCTGTACATCTAATGGCCCCAAATTACGGGCTGCTGTATTATCGCTAATCCGTTCACGCTGCTGGTTCACACCTTCGATCAATTCATTGAGCATCAGGGCGTTATAACGTTGGATTTCGATAGGATCAGTTATTGGTTGATCGCCTTGTCTCAGACCTTCATTAGCAATGGATAATTCAATCTGATAGCCCTGATGTGCAACACTGATGCGATAACGAACCTGATATGGAACATTTTCATCTGCACGCAGCCATTCAATCCAGTCGGTTGTTAATGTCTGACCAGCATCATCGCGCTGGCTAACCTTGTAACCTTTTTTCAGCAGAACATTATTAACCTGCGACCACAAGTTGCTATTCTCAGACGTGTTTTCAAGCAACAATTTGCTGCTCTTCACACTATTTTCAGCACGGGAACCACTCAACAGGGCCAATGCCTGCGATGGTGGGCGAATATCAAGCTCTTTCCCAACCAATCCTTTAGATGCTGTTGGAGGAATATCATATTCACCATTCTGTAATGGCAATATCATACCCGCAGGAACATTCAGCGCTTTCAGAGGAGGTGTTTCAAGATACGTGTCATCATCATTGATCTGACGCTTATAACTTTGGTCACCAGAACACGCTGCCAATAACACTACCAGTGACATACCAGCAGCCTTCATCACCTTTGATTTTTGCAACAATATTGCCATTAAAATTCCCTAAATTTTACAGTAATCCGGCCGTTTTCAAGGCTTTTTCGACTGAGACTTTTCCTGCATCTGTCAATGGCATCATCGGCAGACGCAGCGTGTCATCAGCAATCAGCCCCAGTTTGTAACATACCCATTTGACTGGAATTGGGTTAGGTTCAACAAATAGTTGATGGTGTAAATCCATCAGGCGGTTATTCAGTTTACGCGCTTCTGCAAACTGGCCGCTTAATGCCAACTTACAAAATTTAGCCACCTCAGCCGCCGCAATGTTTGCAGTCACAGAAATTACCCCTTTACCACCAAGCTGGATAAAATCCAACCCACTTGCATCATCACCACTCAACAAGATGAAGTTATCATCATTAACTAACTCTTGGATTTGACTGACACGGCTTAAGTTCCCTGTCGCTTCTTTAATTGCGACAATATTTTTAATCTTCGCCAAACGAGCTACAGTTGGCGGTAGCAGATCACACCCGGTACGGGAGGGCACATTATACAGAATTTGTGGTAAATCAGTATGTTCAGCGATCGTTTTAAAATGCTGATATAAACCTTCCTGCGATGGCTTATTATAATAAGGCGTTACCGTCAGGCAACCAACAACACCACTGTTTTCAAAACGTTTCGTCAGAGATATTGCCTCAGCAGTTGCATTTGCGCCTGTTCCGGCGATGACAGGAATGCGTCTGTCAGCCAGTTCCACCGTTGTCAAAACAACATCACCGTGCTCATCGTGACTCAATGTGGCAGACTCTCCGGTTGTTCCTACCGAAACGATCGCTGATGTACCACTGGCAACATGGTAATCAATTAACTTTTTCAAACTGGTCTTATCAACGTGACCATTCGCATCCATTGGTGTTACCAGCGCAACAATACTGCCTGTAAATTCAAAGCTCCCGCTAGACATTACATACCCCCCTATACAAACAAGAGTTCAATGGTACTTTTTAGTCATACAGAAGGAAACTATTTAACACAGGATTTCAATGAATTTTGTTAATACCAGATAACCTCTGTCAAAAAGAAGTGATAACTAAAGTAATTTATTGAAATTCAACGGCAGGGAATGAGAACAATAGAGCAACTTTGCTACGATTGACCTTGGCAGTACACCCTTTTTGTGTTTACCTTAAATAAACCATAGCAGAGAAGGAAAAGTGACTTTGCCACAATCAGAACAACATTTTCTCGTTATAACCGCTTTAGGCGCTGACCGTCCTGGTATCGTCAATACAATCACGCGTCTTGTGAGTGAATGTGGTTGTAACATTGAAGACAGCCGTTTAGCGATGTTTGGTGAGGAATTCACGTTCATTATGCTGCTTTCCGGTAGCTGGAACGCTATCACCATGATTGAATCCTCACTGCCACAGAAAGGGGCCGAACTGGATCTTCTTCTCGTCATGAAACGTACAAGATGTGATGATCATACAGCATTTCCTTCCACCGTATCCGTCAAGGTGGATGTTGATGATTCACCCGGTATTGTTGAGCAGTTTACCAATCTGTTTACCACACAGGATTTTAATATTGCTGAACTGGCATCAAAAACACAGCCACCAGAAGATGATATCCCTGCCCGGCTACAAATCCAGATCACCGCTCATAGTCTATTAGATGATGACGGCATAATTATTAAGCAGGCGTTTAATAAGCTATGTACAGATCTAAATGCACAAGGCAATATTAGTATTCTTGAACCACTTTAGCAGAAAGATTAAACGGAGAATACGTGATGAGCCCATTGAAAGCCGGCGATAAGGCCCCTCAATTCAGCCTTCCTGACCAAGATGGAGAAACAATCAACTTGTCTGATTTCGAAGGTCAGCGTGTTTTAGTTTATTTTTACCCTAAGGCAATGACTCCTGGCTGTACAGTACAAGCCTGTGGTCTGCGCGATGAAATGGATACATTAAAGCAATCAGGTGTTGAAGTGCTGGGTATCAGTACCGATAACCCAAGTAAACTGTCACGCTTTGTGGAGAAAGAAATGCTGAACTTCACATTGTTGTCTGATAAGGATCATCAAATTGCTGAACAATTTGGTGTTTGGGGCGAGAAACAGTTTATGGGTAAAACCTATGATGGTATCCACCGTATCAGTTTCCTGATTGATATCAAAGGTAATATTGAACACGTTTTTGATAAATTTAAGACCAGTGATCACCATCAGATCGTGGTGGATTATCTGAAACAGCATCTTTAATAAAAACCGCTAAAAAATTAATCGTATTCATTCAGCAACTCAAGATACCTGGGGTAAGTACGGGAGAGACATTCCCATCCCGTACTTATCTTAATAACAAGTAACCGGCATTAACCCAGAAATAAATATAAAAGCCACTTTCATATTAAAAATAAACTTATTCCTTTATTTCTTCGTCTTCTGTTATAACTATCTCCTCCGGCCATGCATGAATAACGGCTTTAATCAGCGTCGCTAACGGAATAGCAAAGAATATGCCCCAAAATCCCCATAAGCCACCAAAAGTAATCACAGAAAGAATAATCACCAGCGGATGCAAATTTACTGCTTCAGAGAACAAAATCGGCACCAGCAAATTACCATCCAGCCCTTGAATAACCAGATAAGCAATAATCAAGGTCCAGAAATCTGTCCCAACACCCCATTGAAATAAAGCAACCAGAATAACAGGAATAGTGACAATCACCGCCCCCACATAAGGAATTAACACCGACAGCCCAACCAGAACAGCAAGCAGCAGTGAATAATCTAACCTAAAAAATGCGAATACCGCGTAGGTACAGATACCAACTATCACCATCTCCGTGACTTTACCACGGATATAGTTAGTGATTTGCTGATTCATCTCACGCCATACCTGACCGGCCAAAATGCGGTTACGTGGTAAAACCCGTTGCAACGCTTTCAACATCTGGTTTTTATCTTTCAGCAGGAAAAAGGCCATTAATGGCACAAGAATCAGGTAGATAGCCAATGTCAGCAAACCAATCAATGAAGCTACCGAAAACTTCACCACGGATTCTCCGGCAGTTGAAATCTTACTGCGCAGATTTTCGGCCATCATATCAATGATGCCAGCATCAACCAAAGCCGGATAACGGGTCGGTAATGTTTGGGCATATTCATTAAACCGGTTAAGCATATTAGGCATATCTGACAACAGATTAATTCCCTGCTGCCATGCCGTTGGTGCCACAATCAGAATGACCAGTAAACTGATCCCGGAAAAAATAATTAGCACAATACAAACAGCCACTGTCCGCGAACATCCCAACTTCTCAAGTTGGGCAGTTGGCCATTCCAATAAATAAGCGAGAACAATCGCCACCAGTAATGGGGTCAAAATGCCATGTAAGAAATAAATAATGCAAAACCCTGCCAGAAGGATGACGAACAACGCAATAACTTGCGGATCAGTAAACCGACGGCGATACCACTGTATAATCATATCCAGCATTGACCTGGCTCCTTGATAGCAATATTCATGTTTCTATTTTTATTAAAAATTGTACTAATAGGTTAATTTTAAGGTACCCTTATTCATCATACACGTATTATCTAAAACGATGGCTAAATGAGAGCATTTTTGTTTTATGAAAATAATGTCTAAACAATCCCTGACAGCAATATTGATCAGTACATTATTGCTAGTGAGTCCCCCGGTTCTCAGCGCCTCTATTGAAGATTCATTGCCGGATATAGGTACCACGGCAGGTTCAACCCTGAGCATCAATCAGGAACTGGCAATGGGCGATTTTTACGTCCGCCAGATGCGTGACAACGCTCCGCTGATTTATGACCCACTATTAACGCAATATATCAATACCCTTGGACAAAGGTTGGTGGCGAATGCCGATTCAGTTAAAACACCTTTCCATTTTTATCTGATCAATAACCCGAATATCAACGCTTACGCTTTCTTTGGCGGCAACGTCGTACTCCATGCCGCACTTTTTCGTTATAGCCGTAATGAAAGCGAACTGGCATCCGTTATGGCCCATGAAATTTCCCACGTCACTCAGCGCCATCTGGCACGTATGATGGAAGATCAACAGCGTACCGCACCGCTGGCTTGGGCAAGTACGCTGGGTTCTATCCTGTTGATGATGGCTAACCCACAAGCGGGAATGGCAGCACTTAGCGGAACGCTTGCCGGTATACAACAAGGTATGATCAGCTTTACCCAATCCAACGAGCAGGAAGCTGACCGCATTGGCATGCAGACGCTACGCAAAGCAGGTTTTGATCCTCAAGGTATGCCGGATTTTATGCAGATCCTGGCAGATCAGACCCGTTACCGTTCTAAACCACCAGAGATGTTGTTGACTCACCCACTACCTGACAGCCGCCTTGCTGATGCTCGTAACCGTGCTAACCAATATCCCGCCAAGCATGTTCCACAATCTCAAGATTTTCTGTTCGCCAGAATCCGTATTATGGGAATGTACACCACGGAGCAACGCGGCTATCTGGAACAAATTTTAGAAAATTACCGTAAAGGCACAGCGAAAGAGCAACTTGCCGCCGCGTATGGGCAGGCAATCTTACTTTCTCAAGATAAAAAATACGCTGAAGCACGGGCTATTCTGGAACCATTATTAGCAAAACAACCAGATAACCTCTGGTTTATTGACACGATGACCGATATTGATATTGAACAGCACCGAGCAGCTCAGGCGATCACCCGATTACAAAACGCCTTACAAAAACAAAAAGACAATTTGGTCTTACAGATTAATCTGGCAAACGCACTCATTCGTGCCAAGCAATACCAGCAGGCTACAAAGCTGCTCTACCGTTATACGTTCAATAATCCTGATGATCCAAACGGTTGGCACCTGATGAGGGAAGCCGCCGCCCAACAAGGAAAACGCCATGAAGAGTTATCGGCGTATGCTGAAGAAATGGCACTTCTTGGTCAGTTTAACAATGCCATTAAATACCTCAGCAGTGCCAGCGCACTAGTAAAATTAGGCAGTTATGACCAAGAACGTTATGATGCCCGTATCGATCAGTTACGCCAGCTACAACAGCGTTACAATCAATACAAACGTTAAGGAACTTTTATGCAACAGGTGATCATTTATCATAACCCCCGCTGCGCCAAAAGCCGTGAAACTTTGGCTCTTATTGAAGGGCAAGGAATTAAGCCGCAGATTATTCTTTATCTGGAGGTCCCTCCCACGGTAGAGCAATTATCTGTTCTGTTAAAACAGCTTGGTTTTCATGATGCGCGCCAGTTGATGCGAACGAAAGAAGAGCTATACAAAGAGTTGAATCTGGCCGATGAACAACTCACGCAACACGATCGACTGAAAGTGATGGTTGCCAACCCTAAACTAATTGAGCGCCCTATTGTCGTTTGTGGTGATAAAGCCAGACTTGGGCGCCCGCCGGAACAAGTAAAAGAAATTCTTGGCTAATCCGATAGATATATACCCAATAGATTTCAAGATGCATCGCGGCGGCAAGGGAGTGAATCCCCGGGAGCATAGATAACGATGTGACCGGGGTGAGCGAGTGCAGCCAACAAAGAGGCAACTTGAAAGATAACGGGTATAGAGATATGATGATGGTAAAATTACCATCATCTTTAAAGATGCAGAATATCCTTCACAAATGGAATCGTTAGCTTACGCTGGGCAACTATCGAAGCATGATCTAACTGATTCAATGTCATAAACAGCGTCCGCATTTCTCTGTCTAATCTTTTCAGTAAGAAGCGTCCCACATCTTCCGGCAACTCAAACCCACGTAATTTTGCACGCAGTTGCAAAGCCTGTAATTTCTCATCATCGGAAAGGGGTTGTAATTTATAAATTTGCCCCCAGTCTAGACGGGAAGCCAAATCAGGTAATCTAAGATCAATTTGACGAGGTGGACGATCACCACTGATAAGCAAACAAGTGCGACCAATTTCCAGAATGCGATTATAAAGATTAAAAATCGCCATTTCCCACTCGTCATCACCAGCAATACATTCGATATTATCGATACAAACCAGTGATAAGTGCTCCATACCATCAAGCACCTCAGGGATAAAATAGGCACGTTTATCCAGCGGAACATAGCCCACAGCTTCGTCTTTCAGGGACAATTCAGCACATGCAGCATGCAACAAATGACTTCTCCCCCCACTATCACGGGACCAAAAATAAATATAGCTGCCATGCGGCTGATTAATGGCCAATTGGATTGCAGCTAACAGGGTGGCGTTTTCCCCCGGAAAGAAACTGGCAAAAGTTTCGTCATCGGGAAGATATAAAGGTAATGAAAGCTGCGATGGTGTGTTCAGAAGCACCTCAAACAGAGCAGGTAACAAGCGCAAACAAGTTTATCACAGAAAATAGTTGTAAATGAACTGTATAGATAAATAATAAAAAAACTATTTTTTGGATTCAATAAGTTAAACCCATTTCAGCCTCCTCCTTAAATGCACAATATTTCTTCATAAATACAGAACAACCTGCAAACACCGGTGAAATATTCTGAATGCGGAGACAGGAAAGGTCTACGTTTTTCATTTTATGCTATTTAAGAGGGAATTGTCAGATGGTGAGATTTGTCCGTTTTCAGAAGGATCAATGTGTAATAGTTTTTACTCCAGTTTCACAGCATAAACCGTTTCCGGCCTATCTGCGCCAGTAACCCTGATACGCAGAGTATTAACAAAATGATCAATAATCAACGTCCGATTGGCGTAAAAACGAGCAACCCACTATTTTCATGAAATAAGAAATCCCTCTGCAACGCCCCGTACAGCCTGACATTTTCACGCTATGTTCAATACAAATAAAGATCACATTCTATCGCTATTTCTCACACTATTTTGATTAACATGCCAACAAAATCGCAACAAATTTAACATAAGTGCTAATCTTAAATAAGAAGTGGGTGTGTTCTCATTTACCACCGACCCCATGATCAACTGACATAATAAACAGGAAGCTGAGTGATGAAAAAAATCCTATTGTGTTGCGCTGCCGGTATGTCCACCAGCATGCTGGTACAACGTATGCAGGCAGAAGTGACAAAACGCGCATTGGACATTGAGATCAAGGCCGTCCCTACCGCTGCGCTAGAACATCATATAACCGATGCCGACGTTGTTTTACTTGGTCCGCAGGTAAGATATCAGTTGGCTCATTTTTCCGCTATCGCCAAACCACTCGGTAAGCCAATAGATGTTATTGACATGATGGATTACGGCGCTCTTCGTGGTGACAAAGTTCTCGATAAGGCATTAAGACTGTTGGAATAATCAAGTTCATCATCACGCGGAGTGCACCATGAGCCTCTATACTTCTTTCATGCGCATCGTAGAAAGCCATATTGTCCCGCTTGCTGGACGAATCGGTAACCAGCGACATATTAGTGCGATACGTGACGGCTTTATCTCAGCCATGCCATTTTTGCTCATCGGCAGTATCATGTTAATTGTGGCAAATCCACCATTTGATGCACAAACTTCATCCTCATTCGGTCAGGCTTGGTTGTCCTTTGCTAAAACTTACTGGGGCACCATCACCATGCCTTACTTTATGACTATGGGATTAATGAGCGTATTTGTTTCAGTCGGCACGGCCTATAGCCTGGCTAAATCCTACAGCCTGGATGGGTTAACTTCTGCTTTACTGTCACTAATGGCATTTCTATTAGCGGCAGCACCGCAAATGGAAAACAAAATCGCACTCGATTTTCTCGGAGGAGCAGGTGTATTCACCTCATTGATTTGCGCTATCTGGTCAGTTGAGCTGACGCGTTTATTAAAAAAATACAACATCACCATCCGTATGCCAGCACAAGTACCACCGGCGATTGCCCGTTCTTTTGAACTTCTGTATCCGGTCATCGGTATCCTGCTGACGGTTTACCCGATCAGTTTGCTCTTGCAAAGTGAATTCAATCTGCTCATTCCCGCCGCCATCATGCAGATGTTCCAACCCCTCATTTCTGTCGGTGACACTCTGCCTGCCATTATGCTGGCGCTGCTGATTGCCAATCTACTGTGGTTTGCCGGTATTCACGGTGCCAATCTTATCACTGCCCTACTAAGCCCCATCTTTATGGCCAATATTGCCACCAATGCGGCATTAATGGCTCAAGGGGCCGCTGCAACCCAAATTCTCACTGATCCTTACTGGTCATTTTATATCTGTATTGGTGGCTCCGGTTCCACACTGGTTCTGGCTATTCTTTACCTGCGCAGTCGTTCTATACACTTGCGTACTATCGGAAAACTGAGTGTCGTTCCGGCCATGTTCAATATTAACGAACCCCTGTTATTTGGCTCGCCGATTGTTATGAATCCAACTCTATTAATTCCACTACTGGTTGTGCCATTAGTTAATGCCGTACTGTCCTACAGCACCCTGCATCTTGATCTGGTGCATAAAATGGTCGCTATCTCTCCCTGGACCACACCGGCTCCATTCGGTGCAATGCTTTCCGCCGCCTGGGATTACCGTGCAGCAGTGCTGGTTATCGTGCTCGTGATAATTGATCTCTTTATCTGGTATCCCTTCTTCAAAGTTTATGAAAAGCAATTAATCAATGAAGAAAATAAGCAGCAAGAAGACACGATATCCACCAGCGTAGAAACTCAATCTTAGCCATAATCTTTGGAGGATTTACACATGGATTTAGAACAAACTATTGTCGAACTGCTGGTTCATGCCGGGAGCGCACGCAGCCATGCGCTGATGGCATTACAACATGCCAGAAACGGTGACTTTCAAACCTCACAAACCCTGATGGCAGAATCCCAACAAGCGATCAAAGAGGCGCACACCATTCAAACCACGCTAATCGGGTTGGATGAAGGCGGCGGTAAATTGCCGGTCAATCTGATCACTATACATGCACAAGATCATCTAATGAACGCGATGGTTATTCAGGATCTTGCCGGTGATATGATTGAACTCTATCGCCGAATACCATTGCGAGAGGAAAAAATATGAAACAGATCAAAATAGCCGTTATTGGCGGCGGTAGCAGCTACACACCTGAATTGGTAGAAGGACTCATTCAACGCAGCAAAAACATTCCACTCTCTGAACTGGCATTGGTTGATATTGATGGTGGAAAACAAAAAGTAGAAATTATCGCCGCACTTACCCGCCGGATGTTAGCCCGTCATGGCCTGGAGCACGTTACCGTCAGCGTACATTTCACACCGGATAATGCGATCCGCGGTGCCAGTTTCATTTTGACTCAATTACGTGTTGGTCAGCTTCCTGCACGTGCTATGGACGAGCGTCTGGGGCTGAAATATGGCTTAATCGGTCAGGAAACAACGGGCGTAGGCGGATTTGCCAAGGCATTACGTACCATTCCGGTTTTACTGGATATCGCCCGCAAAGTTGAACAACTTGCGCCAGAGGCATGGATTGTTAACTTCACTAACCCGGCAGGGATCGTCACCGAAGCGGTTTCTCGTTACAGCCAGGCAAAAATAATCGGCCTGTGTAATGTTCCAGTCACCATGCACCATATGATTGCCAATATGCTGCAACACCCTTATCAAGATGTGCAATTACGTTTTGCAGGGCTTAATCATATGGTTTGGGTACACCAGGTACTGGTTTCAGGGCAGGATGAAACACATCGGGTACTTGATATGTTATGCAACGGTGTAGCATTAACCATGAATAACATTAAAGAATCTCCTTGGCCCCCGCCATTACTCAGCGCATTAGCTGCCATCCCCTGCCCTTATCACCGTTACTTCTATCAGACCCGCAGCATGTTGCAGGAAGAGCGTGAAGCCGCTGCCAAACAAGGCACACGGGCAGAGCAAGTCATGAAAGTAGAACAGGAGCTGTTTGAACTGTATGCCGATCCAAACCTTGCTCACAAACCAGAACAGCTCAGTTTCCGCGGTGGTTCATTCTATTCTGAAGTTGCACTGGATCTGATGTGCGCGATTCACAACAATCTTGACAGCCAACTGGTGGTTAATACCCCTAACCGCGGTGCTATCCGTGGCCTGCCGGACGATGCCGTTATTGAAACCAACTGTATCATTAATGCAGAGGGTGCCCACCCGCTGACATTTGGCCGCCTGCCTGACAGTATGTACTCTCTGACCCAACAGATAAAAACCTTCGAGCGTTTGACGATTGAAGCAGCAGTTCATGGCGATCGCAACGCGGCACTACGGGCATTGATCACCAACCCATTGGTTGCCGATGTAGATATTGCTTCACCGCTTTTGGATGACGTATTGGCAATAAATCGTGATTATCTGCCGCAATTTCAATGAATAATCTGTACCGGGTTGAATAACCTGAAACCAGAACGAGCATAAAATTAAAAAGATATCAGTTATTAGCCGCTAAAAGACTAATACTGATATCCTTTAATCGTAACTGACCTTGTAACCTCTTTTTTTGCGGCGTAACACGCATTTATTTCTCCTGTTAAGTTTGAACAGGAAAGTCTGCATTATAATACTGCTATGAAATCAATTGATTGAAGAATACTGAAAATATAAAGTTTCAACATGTTGAAACTTTGGGAAAATCTATGCCTTTTAAAATAGAAAACCTCGGCTATGGTGAAGCACATATCTCAGACTTTGAAGTGTCTAGCGTGGAATACACCTTGATTATAATGGAAATTATCTCAAAGGGAGATTCTTCTGTCGTTTTGCCTGAAAATTACAGACTCGACCGGGGCAGTTGCTTTGAAGTTTCATTTGATGCAAAAAACAATTTAGATAATAACACGCTATTTGAGAGGTACCCTACAAATAACCATCATCAGATGATAGGAATTATGTCCGAAGTTGAAAGGTTGATTAATGAGCACTATAATGCAGCTAGCCCTAGTGGATACATTTTGCTAGCCACAGATGAGCGACTAAACAGGGTCTATAAACGATATATTAATCGATTTGTGACACAAAGCGGCTTTACCATGACAGACAAGTTAGATCCAAACGGGAGGGGCTATGTCATACATACATAACGAACAAGCTGAAAAAGAAAGCCTTGAATTCGAAAAAGCTGTAGCTAAAAAGGCTGAACGTATGAGAGCTGCTTACAACGCCCTAAAGAAATCCGAACAAGAGGGCACTGTCCGGTATCTCAGTGAAAAGCAGAACTGGTACGTAGTCCGATAAACATTTAGAAAGGAGCGTTTCGCTCCTTTTTTCCTCCAATAGGCTCAATTATCATAAAGTAATGACATAACCGTAACTATATTGAAAACCATTCAAAGCAGGGAAATAAATCGAACTTATTACTTTAATGACTTATCACGCTTAACAGATTCAACAGAAGACTCAATATATTGTTCTTCAGGACGAATAATACTAATCAAGCGGAAAATCAGACTCATACCAATACCTACAACAGTTGCCAGCGCCATACCTTTAAGTTCAGCAACGCCAATATTAATTTTCGCGCCACTGACACCAATAATAAGAATAACGGAGGTTAGAATCAGATTTTGTGCTTTATTGTAATCCACTTTGGAATCAATCAGCACCCGAATACCCGATGCTCCGATAACCCCATAAAGTAACAGAGAAACACCACCCATGACCGGAACAGGCACAGCTTGAATTGCTGCCGCCAGTTTACCGACACAGGAGAGCAGAATAGCCAATACCGCAGCGCCACCAATAACCCAGGTGCTATAAACTTTGGTAATTGCCATCACACCAATATTTTCGCCATAAGTCGTGTTAGGGGTTGAACCAAAGAAACCGGAAATCACAGTTGAAAAACCATTCGCGAACATAGAACGGTGCAAACCGGGTTCCTTCAACAAATCTCTCTTCACAATATTTGCCGTAACAACTAAATGACCAACATGTTCCGCGATGACAACCAGTGCCGCTGGCAGGATCGTCATTATAGCGAACCACTCAAAACGAGGCGTGTAGAAAGTTGGCAATGCAAACCACGGTGCTTCACGCACGGGGGTCAAATCAACCTCCCCCATCAGAAATGCCAGGGCGTAACCCACTAACATCCCAATCAGAATCGGAATGATAGCCAGAAATCCACGGAACATTACAGAGCCCAGAATAGTTACCGCCAGCGTGACCAGCGAAATCGTCAGGGTTGTTGGATTAACATCAGCGCCTTCTGCCGGACGCAAACCGGCCATATCAGCCGCAACACCTGCAAGCTCCAGCCCGATAACCGCAACAATCGCCCCCATTGCCGCAGGTGGAAACAGCACATTAATCCAGCCTCGTCCCGCCACTTTGATAATCAATGAAACCAGGCAGAACAGCACACCACACAGGATAAAACCACCCAACGCTAATTCATACCCCAGTGGCAACAACAATAAAACCGGCGAAATAAATGCGAAACTCGATCCCAAATATGCCGGAATTTTTCCCTTACAGATAATCAGATATAACAATGTACCGATACCGTTAAAGAGCAGAATCGTCGCCGGGTTGACTTTAAACAGAATCGGCACCAATACCGTTGCACCAAACATAGCAAAAAGATGCTGGAAGCTCAGTGGAATGGTCTGTAAAAGTGGAGGCCGCTCATCTACCCCAATAGTGCGACGGGTCATTTATTTATCCTCTTCATCTTATCGCATCACGCACCAAAAAAAGCCGACTTAAAAGTCGGCTAACTTATTATTTTGTACCAAATATTTTATCGCCTGCATCCCCCAGGCCAGGCACAATGTATCCCTGCTCATTGAGTCTCTCATCAATAGAAGCGGTATACAGTTCTACATTAGGATGGGCTTTTTCCAGCGCAGCAATACCTTCAGGTGCAGCAACCAAAACCAGAACTTTAATCGACTGGCAACCTGCTTTTTTCAGTAAATCAATAGTTGCAATCATAGAACCGCCGGTCGCCAGCATGGGATCAACCACCAACGCCATACGTTCACCAATATTGGAAGCAAGTTTCTGGAAATAAGGGACCGGTTCTAACGTTTCTTCATCACGATACACACCTACGACACTGATCCGGGCACTTGGTACGTTCTCCAATACGCCATCCATCATACCCAATCCCGCACGCAGAATAGGCACAACGGTTATTTTCTTACCTTTAATCTGCTCAACAGCTACCGGGCCACACCAGCCATCAATAGTCACCTTTTCAGTTTCTAAATCAGCGGTTGCTTCATAAGTCAAAAGGCTTCCGACTTCTGCGGCCAGTTCACGAAAGCGTTTGGTGCTGATATCATTCGCTCGCATCAGGCCGAGTTTATGTTTAACAAGTGGGTGGTTCACCTCAACGATCTTCATGGACTTCTCCTACTGTATGTCAAGTCGCCGGCAGACAAAAAAATCGCCAGATTATACCGCCTTTTAACCATAACACCACTACCAATCTGTTGATTTTAATCAAACGCACGCCTTCTCTCTGATAACTGAGATCCTGAACAAGAGTCTCGCAAACGTTTGCTTAGGCTGCTAGAATTGTCAGCATTCTATCTTAATTTATTAAATGCAACCGCCTTGAGGGCTTCTCAGTGACCAATAAAACCTCTCTCAGCTATAAAGATGCCGGTGTAGATATCGATGCGGGTAATGCCTTGGTAGACCGTATCAAAGGTGTGGTAAAACAGACTCGTCGTCCAGAAGTCATGGGCGGTTTAGGTGGATTTGGCGCTTTATGTGCATTACCGCAAAAATACCGCGAACCTATTCTGGTTTCCGGTACCGACGGTGTTGGTACCAAATTACGTCTGGCGATGGATCTCAAACGCCATGATACTATCGGCATTGATTTAGTTGCCATGTGCGTCAACGACCTGGTTGTCCAGGGTGCAGAACCCCTATTCTTCCTTGATTATTATGCCACCGGAAAACTGGATGTTGATACCGCCGCCAGCGTTATCACCGGTATCGCGGAAGGTTGTAAATTATCCGGCTGTGCTCTGGTTGGTGGTGAAACCGCAGAAATGCCAGGGATGTATCACGGTGAAGATTATGATGTTGCCGGTTTCTGTGTTGGTGTCGTTGAGAAATCAGCAATCATTGATGGCAGTAAAGTTCAGGCGGGTGATGCCCTGATTGCTCTCGCCGCCAGTGGCCCTCATTCAAACGGCTATTCTCTGATACGCAAAATTCTGGCCGTCAGCAACACAGATCCAGAAACAACCAATCTGGAAGGCAAATCACTGGCAGATCACCTGCTCGCCCCAACAAAAATTTATGTAAAATCCCTTTTATCCCTGATTGAACACCTTGATGTTCACGCGATTGCTCATCTGACCGGCGGCGGCTTCTGGGAAAATATTCCACGTGTCCTGCCTGAAAATACCCAAGCGCAAATTAATGAATCCAGTTGGCAATGGCCGGCAATATTTAACTGGCTACAACAAACCGGTAATGTCAGCCGTCATGAAATGTACCGTACATTCAACTGTGGTGTCGGGATGGTCATTGCATTACCACAAACAGCCGTTGAACAAGCACTTGAATTACTCAACGCCGCCGGTGAAAAAGCCTGGCAAATCGGTACCATCACCACACAGAAAGAGAACGAACAACAGGTTGTTATTCAATGAAAAACATCGTTGTATTGATCTCCGGCAACGGCAGCAATCTCCAGGCGGTGATTGACGCCTGCCAGCAGAACAAAATCAGTGGGCACGTTTGTGCGGTATTCAGTAATACCGCCGATGCTTACGGTCTGCTACGGGCTAAACAGGCGGAAATTCCTGCCCATGTCATCAGCCCGAAAAACTATGCGGATCGCCAGACTTACGATCAAGCACTGAAATACGCCATCGATCAGTATCAACCCGATTTGGTCGTTCTTGCCGGTTATATGCGTATTCTGACACCGGATTTTGTTCAGCACTATCTTGGTCGCCTGCTAAATATTCACCCTTCTCTATTGCCAAAATATCCCGGTCTGCATACTCACTGCAAGGCAATGGAAAATGGCGATACAGAACACGGCACTTCCGTTCATTTTGTGACAGAAGAGCTGGATGGCGGCCCGGTGATCCTACAAGCCAAAGTGCCTATTTTTGCAAATGATCACAAAAGTGAGGTTATTAAACGGGTTCAAACTCAGGAGCACGATATCTACCCATTAGTTATCAACTGGTTTGTCGAAGGACGCCTGAGCATGGTTAATGGCAAAGCGTATCTGGATGGGAACATGCTTCCTCCACAAGGCTATGCCGCAGAATAATCTATTTATTCACCCCTAATTACAGTGCTGTGGTAGTATACCCAGCACTGCGAACTATTAATAATATGCTCTTATTTATTAAAAACACTGAGGTATCAAATGTCTGGTGGTTCTCATTCTCCACCTGTCAGGTTACGCCCCCTTGAGCGGGAAGATCTGCCTTTCATCCATCAATTAGATAACAACGCCAGCGTCATGCGTTACTGGTTCGAAGAACCTTATGAAGCTTTCGTTGAGTTGAGCGATCTCTACGACAAACATATTCACGATCAGAACGAGCGCCGGTTTATTATCGCGAGTTCTGGTGCCAAAGTTGGGCTGGTTGAATTAGTCGAAATCGACTACATCCATCGCCGGGCAGAATTTCAGATCATTATCGATCCGGCATATCAGGGCCAGGGCCATGCAACTAAAGCGGCAAAACTGGCGATGGAATACGCGTTTTCTGTACTTAATCTGTATAAACTCTATCTGATTGTCGATAAGGAGAACAATAAAGCCATTCATATCTATAACAAGCTGGGTTTCTACACTGAGGGCGAATTAATAGATGAATTCTTTATTAATGGCTGTTACCGCACAGCAATTCGCATGTGTGTTTTCCAACATCAATATTTCGCGTCCAAGGCAGATAAAAAGGCCTGAACCCACGATGACAGACGAGGTTATAACAACAGGCCACGACTAATAATACTCAAAATTTCAACACATTCACCTCAACACCTGGAGTAACAATGTCCCAAGACAGGCTCTATACCGAGAAAGAACTTAGTTGGTTATCCTTCAACGAACGTGTGCTTCAGGAAGCGGCGGATAAGAGCAACCCATTGATAGAACGGATGCGATTCTTGGGTATTTACTCCAATAATCTGGACGAATTTTACAAAGTTCGTTTTGCTGATGTGAAACGGCGAATACTGATTAATGAAGCGCGGGGGGGGTCCGCCACCAGTTCCCGGCACGCACTGAAAAAAATTCAATCCAAAGTCGCTAAAACCGATCAGGAATTTGATGTGCTCTATAATGAATTACTGCTGGAAATGGCCCGCAATCAAATTTTTCTGATCAATGAACGGCAAATTTCACCAAATCAGCAAATCTGGTTACGCCAATATTTTCGTCAACATCTGCGACCCCATATCACACCAATCCTGATTAACCCGGAAACGAATCTGGTTGAATTCCTGAAAGATGACTACACTTATCTGGCAGTTGAAATTGTCCACGGTCAGAATATCCAATATGCATTACTGGAAATTCCGTCAGATAAGGTACCACGGTTTGTTAATTTGCCGCCTGAAATGCCACGACGCCGCAAATCAATGATCCTGCTGGATAATATTCTGCGCTACTGTCTTGATGAAATTTTCAAAGGTTTCTTTGACTATGATTCACTCAATGCCTATTCAATGAAAATGACCCGTGACTCTGAATATGATTTAGCAACAGAGATGGAATCAAGCCTGCTCGAATTGATGTCATCCACCCTGAAACAACGGTTGACTGCGGAACCGGTAAGATTCGTTTATCAGAGAGAAATGCCGGATGAAATGGTGGAATTACTGCGTAGCAAACTTGGCCTGTCAAATGACGACTCGGTGATCGCTGGCGGACGCTATCACAACTTTAAAGATTTTATTAAATTTCCCAATGAGGGAAAGAAAAATCTGTTGAACAGGCCCTTACCAAGATTACGGCACACCTGGTTCGATAATTTTCGCAATGGCTTTGATGCTATTCGTGAACAGGATGTTCTGCTCTATTATCCCTATCACACCTTTGAACACGTACTGGAATTACTGCGCCAGGCTTCTTTTGACCCAAGCGTGCTTTCCATCAAGATCAATATTTATCGGGTAGCAAAAGACTCTCGCATTATTGAATCAATGATTCATGCTGCCCATAACGGTAAAAAAATTACCGTGGTGGTTGAATTGCAGGCACGATTTGATGAAGAAGCCAATATTCATTGGGCTAAGCGGCTGACCGAAGCGGGTGTACATGTTATTTTCTCGGCACCGGGGTTAAAGATTCACGCAAAACTGTTTTTTATTTCCCGTTTGGAAGGCGAAGAAATTGTTCGCTATGCCCATATTGGTACAGGTAACTTTAATGAAAAAACAGCGCGTCTCTATACCGACTATTCGCTGCTGACAGCCAATCCGCAAATTACCAACGAAGTCCGTCGGGTATTCAACTTTATTGAAAACCCCTATCGCCCGGTCAACTTTGAAAATCTGATGGTTTCGCCGCAAAATTCCCGCGCGATGCTCAACCAGCTTATTTCTCAGGAAATAGCAAACGCCAGAGCAGATAAACCCGCTGGCATTACGTTAAAAATCAATAACCTTGTTGATAAAGAGCTGGTGGACCTCCTGTACGACGCCTCAGAAGCCGGTGTGAAAATACGCCTGCTGATACGTGGTATGTGTTCACTGGTGCCCAATCAGCCAAAATTCAGCGAAAATATTCAAATCATCAGTATCGTTGACCGTTACCTCGAACATGATCGAGTTTATGTATTTACCAATAACGGCGATGAAAAAGTCTTTCTCTCCTCTGCCGACTGGATGACCCGTAATATCGACTATCGGATTGAAGTTGCTGTCTGCCTGCTTGATCCACAATTGAAACAGCGTGTACTGGATATTCTCGAACTACAATTCAACGATACGGTAAAAGCCCGTTACGTCGATAAAGAATTGAACAACAGTTATGTGCCACGGGGCAATAAACGGAAAATCCGTGCACAACTGGCGATTTATGACTATATAAAAGCCCTCGAACAACCTGGATCAAGAACCTAATTTATGCCGCTAACACACGATAAATCTACGCCCCGACCAATGGAAATTGCCGCTATCGATCTGGGTTCAAACAGTTTCCATATGATCATTGCACGAATCGTCAACGGCGCATTGCAAATCCTTAGCCGGTTAAAACAACATGTCTACCTTGCTTACGGCCTTAATCAAAAAAACGAATTAAGCGAAGAAGCCATGGAGCGCGGCCTGGCATGCCTTGCGCTGTTTGCTGAACGACTACAAGGCTTTCCGGCAGATAACGTCTGTCTGGTTGGCACTCACAGCTTACGTGAAGCCAGCAACGCCAAAGAATTCATCAGACGGGCACAAGCAGTCATCCCCTATCCAATTGAAATTATTTCCGGCCACGAAGAAGCCCGCCTGATCTACATGGGAGTCGAACACACTCAGCCAGAACAAGATCGTAAGCTGGTGATTGATATTGGCGGAGGCTCTACTGAACTGGTAATCGGCGAAAATTTTGAACCCTTATTAATAGAAAGCCGCCGGATGGGATGCATCAGTTTTTCTCACCAATTTTTTTCCGACGGTGAAATCAGTGCAGAGAAATTCCACAGAGCGCGGCTTGAAGCCGCTCAAAAACTGGAGAACCTCTCATGGCAATACCGCATAAAAGGCTGGAACTCCACGCTCGGCGCATCCGGGACAATCAAAGCAGTTTATGAAGTACTGGTCGCAATGGGAGAGAAGGATGGATTAATCACACCTGAACGGCTGGAAATGTTGGTCAAAGAGGTGCTTAAATTCAAAAAGTTAAAAACTCTCAACTTACCTGAATTATCCGATGATCGTAAACACGTTTTTGTTCCCGGCCTGGCTATCTTATGCGGTGTATTCGATGCTCTGCATATAAAAGAGTTACAGCTATCAGATGGTGCTCTGCGTGAAGGTGTTTTATATGAAATGGAAGGTCGCTTCCGCCATCAAGACATCCGCCGGAGAACGGCAAAAAGCCTGGCTGAGCACTATAATATCGACAGAGAACAGGCAAAGCGTGTGCTTGATACCACGGAAGTGCTTTACCAACAATGGGCCATCCAGAACCCAAAGCTGGTGCAGCCCCAACTCGAAGCCATTTTACACTGGGCGGCAATGCTGCACGAAGTTGGGCTGAGTATTAACTTAAGCGGATTACAGCGACACTCTGCTTATATTCTGCAAAATACCAACTTGCCAGGCTTTAATCAGGAACAACAATTACTGCTGGCAACACTGGTTCGCTATCACCGCAAAACAATAAAACTGGACGATTTGCCAAGATTCAATCTATTTAAGAAAAAACAATATTTGCCATTAATTCAAATCCTGCGTCTGGCGACATTACTCAATAATCAACGTCAATCCACAACCACCCCTGAATCACTCAGACTGGTTACTGATGATGGTCATTGGGCACTCTATCTGCCATACAATTACTTATCAGAAAACACCCTAATGCAACTTGATCTGGAAAAAGAGCAGGAATACTGGCATAACGTTACAGGTTGGCAATTAGAAATAGAAGAAGAATCAACATAGCGATTTAGCCCATGAAAAGAAGAAGCGATCTCAAATTACTAAACTGGTTCTACTTATCAGCTTTCTGATTTTATTTGGCCGTTTCATTTCTTCGTTCATAGCGGCATTAGATCATCATCCGCAAAATAAACAGGCGACAACAAAATAATCAATCTGGCACCACGACTCTCATCAATCAGCCTAATTTTCTCACTGTTTCCCCGAATTTTTCGGGGAAACAATCCATTATAACAACTACACTTTCAACAGAATAACCCCTGCGATTATGATAATAATGCCCATCCACTGAATGCGGCTCAATCGTTCTCCACGAATAAAAAAACCTAACAAAGCGGTGACTCCACTTGCCAATGAACTCAAAACAGTAACAATCGCAACATGCCCAGTTGCAGAACCGTAAGCCAATGAAGCAAACCCTATCAGGCTAAAAAAACTAATTAAAAAAACCAACGCTATCATTGAAACCGGTGGCAATGATAAATTCCCACTTTTTAATAATGTGAGAAATAAAAGGACTATAGCAGTTAAATAATAAATCCATAACGCATTGATAACACCAAGATCTCTAACAGCAAATTCCCCTTGCAACCAGAAACCTAAACCAAACATCAGCGAAGATAAAAGCGCAAAGAGAATTGAGCCCGACGATTCTCGCTGTCCATCTTTAGATTTCGGCACACTGGTTAAACATGCACCCACAACACAAATAAATAGACTAAATAAAACCAAAACGGTGATCGGCTTCCCACTTATCAATGACAAGAGGGTAGTCACTGCGCCATAAAGCGAAACAATCGGGGCAACAATAGAAGCTTTACCAATCGATAACGCTTTAAGCAGAAATACCATTGCCATTAAATTACAAACAGAAGCAATAACACAAATGGTCAATTGAAAAAAACCAACATTGACAAACGACATCTTGAAATAAAAAAACAGTAATAAAGATAAAACAGAAAAACCAAATAGCTGACTATAGAATAACGCTTTAGCCACACCGATTTTTCTTGCCGCTTGCCCGGCTAAAAAATCAGTACTTCCCCAACACAATGCTGAAATCAACCCCATCAAAATAGCCATAATTATGATCTCTTATTAATTTATTTTTAATTGCACACTGTTAGCAATGCACATTGCATTTTCCATAGCTTCTGTACAGCTATCACCATGAGCTAAAGCATAGCCGACAATAGAACCAAAGTTTTTATTTTTCGACGAAATATTGGAAATACTAAAAGGTGTCTTTTTAAATCCGGCAGAAATGAAATAAGGGGAGTCAGAATCTACGCTGATATCATTCACAATAGCTTCGCCACGATGGAAAATAAAGGCATCAGCAACAAATGGATAGGTCATTACTGATTCTGGTAATATATCGCTTTCTATACCACAAACGAAATCAACCAAATATTTAACCATATTCACCCCGGTGGTCATAAAAATCTGTTGAGCCGCTCTGGCGCCTGCTATACGCAAGTTTATTTCAACTAATACAGGCCCATGAGATGTATAAATAAATTCAACATTTATTGCGCCACCCCGTAACCCCAGAACAGTTACCCACTCTTTCACAAGCTCGCAGGCAATAGTAAATTCAGATTCAGACAGATCAGCAGGATGAGATAAACCTATCATACATAGGCCATCATCAGGAGAAACAAAAATTCTATTAATGCCAATTAAATGCCATTTATCACGACTATAGATCAATTCAGCCCCATAAAAACGGCCTTGAAGGAACTCTTCTATCAAGAATTCCTCATTGACTTTACCAAGCATTGACATTGTGCCATTAGACGAAATGCCTAAAGTCACATTGCGATAATCATCATTAGATTTGCAAAGTGATACCCCATAAGCTCCCGCATCACGGAGTGGCTTAATCACAAATGGAAAAGGAACTTCAGGATTTTCTGGAATATTATTATGAGAAAAAACCTCGTAGGCAGGTTGATAATAACCATGTTGTACAAGGATATCCCTGACATTTTTCTTACTGAATGCATTCCTCAAACCCTTTAGATCGGGATGAGGTAAACCGAACTCTAACGCCACTTCAGACGCCGTGATCATCACATCATCATAACAGCCAAGGATCGCGGCAACAGGAATGTGATTATCTTTAATTAAATTAATGATATCTGTGCAACTGCTCGTATCTATATAGTAAATATTATCGAATAATTCCTTTTTTAAATCATCATATAATTCTTTATTCATTGATGCCATTGAAGTCAACAAAACCGGAGAAAATCCTAAATTTCTAATATAATCAATTGCCAAGCATTCAGTCGGCCTTACTTCAAGAAAAATAAAAACGCCCATATTTACCCCACCATTAATTGCATTTTATTAATATATACTTATCTTTTTCACTCCGAAAACAATCTATATTTATTAATAATAAAATTTTAGACTAGAATTAAAACAAGCTAATTATCATGTATAGTCTCAACAAGGATAATTTTCAAATATAAAAACCATCATAACGCAACATACTTAACGTCTTTAATACGTAACTAATTAAATTTTAATAAAATTTTTTTCACAAAAAAAATAACCTCACAATCAGAAAAAACATTTATTACTTTTTCAAATAAAAAAATCAAAAACTATTCTATTTTAATGTTTAATTTGTTTTGACATATCATCATTTATATACTTTTATTAATACAACGACAATTTACGGATATTTTTTAGTTAATGGAATAAATTGTTTAAATTAATTTATTGTTCCCAGATATTTTTATCTATAGGAGTATTTATGTCGTCTTATGAATTTAAAAAAACGGTATTCAGCCCATCGCCATGGGAAAACAAAATGGGATACTCAAGAGGGAAAAGAGTTGGTAATCAAATCTTTATTGCAGGATGTGTCGCCTCAGACGGTGATGGAAATGTTATAGGGGAAAATGCTTACGAACAAACGCTATTTATTATAGAAAAAATTGAGAAATATTTAAAAGAGCTTGACACAGAACTGGCTGATGTTGTCAGTACGGTAACGCATTTAACTGACTTCGAACATTTTGATGATTATTGCCGAGCATTTAACGAAAAATTTGGCGATATACGTCCTGTTAATACAACAATTGCGGTTAAATCGATGGTAAAGCCAGAACATTATGTTGAAATTACCACTATTGCTATCGACAGCAAATAGTCAAACAAAATAACAATATCAATGGAAATTGATCTACCTGGAGGCTTAGCATGAATAAAATTAACGTGCTCCCTGGTTCCACTCTTAATGGGGAAATAGTCATACCTTCATCTAAGCCTCATATCCAAAGGGCACTACTATTAGCATTGTTAAATGAAGAGAAAACAATAATAAATAATTTATCATGGTGTACCGAAACAGAAGATTTACTTACCGCTTTACAACAATTTGGTCTGAAAATTCTGGATAGAAGTCAAAATCACATCACGTTGAAAGGGGCACATCCAATATATCATTGTCATGGGATTATTCATGCTAATGGTTCTGGTATGCTATTCAGAATAAGTGTCGCTTTAGCCTCACTGACAGAAAAGGAAGTTTATATAAAATGCAATGACTCCCTGTTTAACAGAGAAAGTCTGTATGACGAAGCATTTTTTTCATATCTGAATGTATTTGCAGAAAAGCAACAAGAGAATATCGTTGTTGTTTCCAGGAGGATATCCCCCTCACAATCCCCATTGAACTTCAATAAAAGTACCCAGTTTCTCTCATTCTCTCTTCTTGTCTCACCATTTATTAAAGGAAAAAGTATTATCATCAACAACGACAGTGAAACCAAGAATGGATATGTTGATATAACAATTAAAATGATGGCATTACTGGGGAGTAAAATCACCCGCATAGGCAATGCATTTATTTCCACTGAATATCAAGCAAGGGATATTATCATTAACATTCCTACTGATTTCACATCACTAAGCTACATTGCTTCATCAATATTAAGTATTAATCGGCCAAGCAAAGTGACGATAAGGCATTACTCTCTGGGAAATACTATTAACGAAAGCGTATTATTTAACATATATAAAAGATTTGGTATAAATTTAGAATATAATTCAACGAAGAATGAACTTAATATTAATTTAGCAAGAAAGCGTAACACGATTACAGATGAAATTTACTTAAATGAACTTCCCTCTGTTGCCACTAATATTATCGCAGCAGCGATTAATGGCAAGGGAGATATCACATTTTCCGGGCTTAATGCGATAAATAACCACAAATGTCAACGGGCATTCATTATTAATGAAAATATACGAATGATGGGAGGAAAAAGTTATTTAATTTTTAATGATACTGGTGCTTTCAACAAAATAAAGATTCACAGCAACGGGCCACTAAATGGAGGCGTTGAGGTATTCAGCTATTATGATCATCGGATTTGCGCATCCAATATTATTGCATCACTAGGGGCAAGAGAGCGAACAACGGTTAATAATATTAATAAATTAGATGATGGTTTTCCTGGATTTATCCAATCTTTACGTTCGCTCGGCGCTAGAATAAATTAACTAACAATATAAAAGCGAGATAAAAACATGAAGTACTATGGTAATAATCATCCACCATTTATTGAAATAAATAACACCAAGTCATTAAACGGCTCAATAACTTTACCGGCATCCAAAAGCTCCTCAACCCGAGCCATTCTAACAGCATCACTGACGGAAGGAACAAGTAAAATAAATAATATGGCATCAGGGAACAACACAACAGCGATGAAATTAAACTGTTCCCGTTTAGGCGTATCATTTAATAATGAGATTTTAAGGACCATCGTAACAGGCATAAACGTCAAAAAAATTAATAAAAAAATCATATTTAATCCAGGTAATTCCGGCGTGGTATTACGGCTATTAATGGGAGTATCCGGTTATCTGCCTGATGTCGAATTTATTACAGATTACAGCCACTCTCTTGGTACTCGCTCACAATCAGAAATGGTCAATGCACTAAAATCACTCAACATCCAGTGCACCGCCGTTGGACCTGATTCACATTTGCCGATAAGTATTAAATCAAACAGAAACATCGGTAGTTACACTGAAGTTTCATGCCGAAAAAGCTCCCAATTCCTGAGTGGATTACTTTATTTAGGTGCCATTAGTGAACGGGATCTCCATATAAAAGTGACCGATACAATAACCGCACCATCAATGGTGCATACTACAATTAATAACCTGCGTAAGGCCGGTATTAGTATTGAATATGATGACGAATTCCGCCATTTCTTTACCACAGGAAATAGTCGATTTATCGCATCAGAATTTAATGTCGGTGCCGATCCAGCCAGCACTGCGGCGATCCTTGCACTTTGTACCTCACTTAATTCTGACGTCACCCTAAGCGGTTTCTTTGAGGAGGAATTAGGTAATGGAGCCGTTGTGGACTATTTAATTAACGGTGGAGCTAAAATCAACTTTATCCAGGAAGATTGTCTCAATATTCGCTCCGGAGGAATAATAAAAGCACAGGATTTCGATGGTTCATTAGCGCCCGATGCAGTACCTGCCCTGGCTGCATTAGCAGCGTTTGCCGATGGTAAGAGCGTTTTTTATAACATTGAACATATCCGTTATAAAGAATCCGACAGAATTTCTGATTTTCGGCGGGAATTAGACAAAGTAGGTGTCAGATCAGAAGAGAAACTGGATCAATTAATTATTTACGGCAATCCATATGGATATAAAGGCGGTGTTATCGTTGATGGTCATTACGATCATGGATTAATCATGGCTCTCACGACAATAGGTTTGCATTGTGATGCACCGCTCATTATTCGTGAACCATATCATGTTGGTCAAACCTATCCTGAATATTTCGCCGAAATATCCACATTAGGTGCCAATGTAAATGAACTGAAATATTCCAGCCCTATACCGGAAGACATTTAAATATCATTGATAACTCTTAACCAAAGGAATTCACTATGTGTGGAATTGGTGGTGTTTTTAATACAGAAAACAAGCTTATCGATGATATTGAGAATAAGCTACAGACTATAATGTCAAAAATATCTCATCGGGGTGATTCATCTCGTTTTAATGAGAAAATTGTCAGAAATAACTTTTCAATCGCCACAAACAGGCTTGCTATTGTCGAACGCAACTCAGCATATCAACCTATTTCAAATCAGGAATATGATCTTCATCTTGTTCTGAATGGTCAGATTTATAATTATAAGTCTCTTCGGAATGAATTAATTGAACAAGGTTATCAATTTAAAAATGGTGGCGATGCTGAAGTCGCCCTGATTGCCTATATTTTCTATGGGAAATCATTTATTAAAAAATTGGACGGCATGTTTAGTTTTATTCTATTTGACAATAAGAATAATAAATTCTTGCTAGGCAGAGATCATGTTGGTATAAAGCCGCTATATTACACGCACAAAGAAGGTAATTGGTATGTGGCATCAGAAATAAAATCATTGATCGGATCTAACTCGGACATTAAACTTGTTGAACCCGGTTCAATTTTCGATGGCTTTACCAGTGAGAAATATATTCACTATGACTCAACTATCCTAGCAAGCAGCGATAATTTCGAACAGGCAAAAGAGAAAGTCTACTCACTTTTAGATAATGCCGTCAGAAAAAGAGTTGATACAGACCTCCCCGTGTCAATTATGTTTAGCGGAGGCATAGATAGTACCATCGTGCTTTATCTCGCGAAAAAATATCACCACGATGTTACGGCAATTTCATTTGGTTTACCCGGCTCAAAAGACATTGAGATCGCAAAAAGATATTGTTCTGAAAATAATATAAAACATATTATATATACATTTACCCAGGAAGAATTAATAAATAATATCCAAGATGCCGTTTATTACGGTGAATTTTTCGAACAAATTGATGCTATTGATTCAACTATTGCTCATTTTGGTTACTATATTGCTAATCGCCATGGTTTTAAAATCGCTTTATGTGGAGAAGGTAGCGATGAAATCTTTGCCGGCTATGATTTATTTAAAACACATCCAGATCCCCATAATCTCTCCCTCTATCGATTAAATAACCTGCATAGGACTGATTTACAAAGAGTTGATCGGGCAAGCATGAGAAATACCGTTGAAGCAAGGGTGCCATTTATGGACTCAGCACTGGTTCCTTATGTTTTAAGCCTGGATTTTTCTTACAAATTAAATAACGGAGTGGAAAAATATATTTTACGTGAAGCATTCAGAGGAAAAATACCCGAATATATTATTGACCGGCCAAAAATAAGAATGCCGGATGGTAGCGGTGTAAAAAACACTATCATTGATTATGTTAAGGAGATTAAATGTCATCTGCCAAAGAATATTATTAATAATCTTAATTCTATTGGATTAACCGATCAAAGCTCACTCTATTTTGCTGAAAAATATCTCTCTTTTGGCTACCCATTACCGAAACAACGTTTCAAAGAATCCGGTAAAGATTTCTCAGCATCTGGTTACTTTAATTTCATATCGTAACATTATCGCTGTATTTATTGCTGCATTGTTCATCCTGCTAACAGTGCAGCTATTTTAAGATAGAATATATGGATTTTAATTTTCACTGCTTAAAATCCAACATGATTACCCAAAGATCCGTAATCAATAATTTTAACCCGTTTATTCTTTGACATAATTATCTCTTTCTCATTCAAGCTTTTAATAGCCCGATTTAACCGTCTAACTGAAATACCGAGAATAACAGCTAAATTTTCTCTTTTTTCTAATACAAAAATAGTGCCCTTTTTCTTCGCATTATAATAATGACAAGAAAGTGAAAGTAACAAAACCGCCATCATTTACATAATTCTTGGAGCAGTCTCGAAAAAACTGACAAAAAACACCTCAATTTGCCTTAAAAAGCACTTCCTTAACATATTCTCCACACTTTCTCCATTTTTTAACCTATCCTCACTGGCTAAACTAGCAGAATACGATTAAACCGATATTGCAGTCGGACATAATCAAGCAATACCTTGCATTTAAGAGAATGTCGAAGAAATGAATAAAAATAATAAACGCCGTATCCTCCTTTTCCGTGCAGCGCTAACCGCTGTTGTCATCGCTGCCGCTATATTTATCTGGCACCCATTTAAAACGCCTTCAGCCCTTCAACAATCTGGCGCATCGGGGCAATCCTCTAGTTTAAGTCGCCCTCCTTTGCCTCCTGTTCAAATTGCCACCGCAAAAGAGCAGACCGTACCACGCTTTCTGACTGGACTCGGCACCATTCAGGCCGCCAATACCGCCACCGTGACCAGCCGGGTTGAAGGTCAGCTTATAGCTCTGCACTTTCAGGAAGGTCAACAGATTAAAAAAGGTGATTTATTGGCAGAAATTGATCCTCGCCCTTTTCAAGTTCAGTTAGCGCAAGCCAAAGGCCAACTTGCCAAAGATGAAGCAATCCTGGCGAATGCCCGCCAAGATCTAAGCCGCTACCAGAAACTGGCAAACACTAAACTGATTTCCCAACAAGAAATGGATAATCAGCGTGCACTTGTCCGCCAACATGAAGCCAATCTGAAAGTTGATCAAGCCGCCATTGACAGTGCAAAACTCCAACTCACTTACAGTCGTATTACCGCGCCCATTTCTGGTCGGGTGGGCCTGAAACAAATCGATGTAGGGAATTTTATCGCCAGTGGCAACAATTCTCCTATTGTCGTTATCACACAAACAGATCCCGCAGATGTGCTGTTTTCATTACCCGAAAACGATATCAATGCTGTTTTACACGCTCAAAAAGCGAATCATGATGTCGCTGTCAGCGCATGGGATCGTAACAACCGGCAACCACTTGCCGAAGGAAAATTGCTGAGTATTGATAATCAAATCGATGCGACTACCGGCACCATTAAGCTGAAAGCCCGTTTTGCCAATCAAAGTGGCATTCTGTTCCCGAATCAGTTCGTTAATATCCGGATTAAAGTTGATACGCTGGAAAACGCAGTGGTGATCCCAAACGCTGCTCTGCAAATGGGTAATGAAGGGAATTTTGTTTGGATATTGGGTAAAGATAATAAAGTCAGCAAACATCTGGTCTCAGTCAAATTGCAGGATACACAGCGGGTTGTTATCAATACCGGCCTGGCGGCGGGTGATAAAGTAGTGACTGATGGTATCGATCGCCTGACAGATGGCGCTAAGGTAGATATTGTCACACCAATGGCAAATAAGATTCAGCCGCAAGAACACAGCAAAACGGAGAATTCCTGATGCAGGTAAGCGCCCAAATTCCAGGAGGCGGCCCATCACGCCTGTTTATTCTGCGCCCTGTTGCCACCACACTGTTCATGGTGGCAATCCTGCTGGCAGGAATTATCGGCTATCGCATGTTACCGGTGTCTGCGCTGCCGGAAGTAGACTATCCCACCATTCAGGTTGTCACACTCTACCCCGGCGCAAGCCCTGACGTGATGACCTCTTCAGTCACCGCACCACTGGAACGCCAGCTTGGACAGATGTCCGGCCTTAAACAGATGGCATCCCAAAGTTCCGGCGGAGCTTCCGTTATCACATTACAATTTCAGCTAACTTTGCCATTAGACGTCGCCGAGCAGGAAGTACAAGCGGCCATTAACGCCGCCAGTAACTTATTGCCCAATGACCTGCCCTATCCTCCCATTTACAACAAGGTCAACCCCGCAGATCCCCCTATTCTCACGCTGGCCATCACCTCCGAGGCGATGCCAATGACGCAAATTCAGGATATGGTCGAAACCCGTATCGCACAGAAAATTTCACAGGTAAATGGTGTTGGATTAGTGACACTGGCTGGCGGTCAGCGTCCAGCAGTCAGAGTGAAGTTGAATGCTCAGGCTCTCGCCGCACAGGGATTGGATAGCGAAACTATCCGTACTGCTATCAACAACGCCAACGTTAACTCCGCCAAAGGCAGCCTTGACGGCCCGACCCGTTCTGTCACGCTCTCGGCCAATGATCAAATGAAGTCAGTAAATGATTACCGCAAACTGATCGTTGCCTATAAAAAGGGTGCGCCGGTGCGGTTACAAGACATAGCAACCATTGAGCAAGAGGCCGAAAATACTAAACTGGGTGCATGGGCAAATAACAAACAGGCAATTGTGATTAATATCCAGCGCCAGCCGGGTGTTAATGTGATTAAAACCACCGATAATATTCGTCAGATGTTGCCGGAACTCATTAGCAGTTTACCGAAATCTGTCGATATGAAAATTTTGACCGACCGCACCACAACGATTCGTGCCTCAGTGAAAGATGTTCAGTTTGAGCTATTACTGGCGATTGCACTGGTTGTCATGGTGATTTACCTGTTTTTACGCAACGGCATCGCAACACTTATCCCAAGTATCGCCGTTCCTCTTTCACTGATCGGCACATTCGCCGTGATGTATTTCTGCGGTTTTTCCGTTAATAACCTAACGCTAATGGCGCTCACCATTGCCACTGGTTTTGTAGTAGATGACGCCATTGTGGTCATCGAGAACATCTCCCGCTATATAGAACAAGGGGAAAAACCGATGGCAGCAGCGTTGAAAGGTGCAGGTGAAATCGGTTTTACCATTATCTCCCTGACTTTCTCCTTGATCGCGGTGCTGATCCCACTGCTTTTTATGGGCGATATCGTTGGCCGCCTTTTCCGTGAGTTTGCTATTACCCTGGCGGTGGCAATTCTGATTTCAGCGGTTGTCTCACTGACATTGACACCCATGATGTGCGCCAGAATGCTCAAACCAGAATCAAAGGTAAAACACAATCGTTTTGAACAGGCCAGTGAACGCTTTTTTGAACGGACAATTGCTGGTTATGCCGTATGGCTGAAAAAAGCGCTGAACCATCCGTGGATTACACTTAGCGTCGCCTTAAGCACCCTGGCACTGACTACCCTGCTTTATCTCATTATTCCAAAAGGATTTTTTCCATTGCAAGATAACGGGCTGATTCAGGGAACACTGGAAGCGCCACAATCAATTTCCTTTGCGGCAATGGTGGATAAACAGCGGCAGGTTTCATCCTTATTGTTGCAAGACCCGGCAGTAGAAAATATCACCACATTTGTCGGCATTGATGGCAGCAACCCAACACTGAATAACGGCCAGTTGCAAATCACACTAAAACCACTCAATCAGCGTGATGACAGAATCGCCAAAATTATTCCACGTTTGCAGGAAAAAATTGCGTCTATACCCGATGTAAAACTCTATCTGCAACCCATGCAGGATCTGACGATTGATACTCAGGTTACACGTACCCAATATCAATTTACATTACAGGCGACTTCCCTGAATGAACTGAGTATTTGGGTACCCAAATTACTGGCTGAACTGAAACAGAGATCAACATTAGTTGATATCAGCAGTGACTGGCAAGACCAGGGGCTGATCGCCTATGTTAAAGTGGACAGAGACACCGCCAGTCGATTAGGCATCTCAATGGCAGCCGTAGATAACGCACTCTACAACGCATTCGGCCAACGGCTAATTTCAACCATTTATACTCAGGCTAATCAGTACCGGGTTGTACTGGAACATGATGTGAAATCGACTCCAGGGCTAACAGCATTTGATAACATCCGTCTCCGCGGAACTGACGGCAATATTGTCCCGCTCCGGGCTATCGCCTCCGTAGAACAAACAGTTGGACCACTGGCAATTAACCATCTGGCGCAATTCCCTGCTGCGACATTCTCTTTCAACGTTGCCGAAAACACGTCTCTTGAACAGGCCGTCAATGCTGTTCGTGATGCCGTGCAATTAATCAACATGCCCAAAGACATAACCACCCAGTTTCAGGGCGCAACGCTGGCATTTGAAAGCGCGCTGGGTAATACATTGTGGCTGATCACAGCTGCCGTTATCGCCATGTATATCGTGTTGGGGATCCTGTATGAAAGCTTTATCCATCCGGTGACGATTCTCTCCACTTTGCCAACCGCAGGAGTTGGTGCACTGCTGGCACTGATGATGGCAGGTCATGAACTGGATGTCATTGCGATCATCGGCATTATCTTGCTGATAGGTATTGTGAAGAAAAATGCCATCATGATGATCGATTTTGCACTGGCGGCAGAACGCGAACAGGGATTATCCCCTTACGAAGCGATTTATCAGGCATGTTTATTGCGTTTTCGTCCGATTCTGATGACCACAATGGCCGCATTACTTGGCGCACTACCCTTGATGCTCAGTACTGGTGCAGGTGCCGAATTACGCCGTCCTCTGGGAGTCTGTATGGTGGGAGGACTGATGATGAGCCAGATCCTGACGCTGTTTACCACCCCGGTGATCTATTTACTGTTTGACCGGCTGACGCACTATCGCCGCAACCGCACGTCCTCAGTACCGGATATTTCATCCATTGATCATCAGGAGCCGCGGTGAAATTTTTTGCTTTATTTATCCAGCGCCCAGTTGCTACCACCCTATTAAGTTTAGCCATAACCCTGTGCGGGCTGTTGGGGTTTATCCTGTTGCCGGTTTCTCCTTTGCCGCAAGTGGATTTTCCGGTGATCTCCGTCTATGCCTCATTACCGGGTGCCTCACCGGAGACAATGGCCTCATCTGTCGCGACTCCGCTGGAACGAGCATTAGGCCGAATTGCTGGTGTCAATGAAATGACATCCAGTAGCACCCTTGGCAATACCAATATCACGCTTGAATTCGACCTGAGTCGTGATATTAACAGCGCAGCCCGGGATGTACAGGCGGCATTGAATGCTGCTCAAAGTATGTTGCCTTCCGGTATGCCTGGCAGGCCAGGTTATTACAAAGCAAACCCATCCGATGCCCCCATTATGATCCTGACACTGACTTCTGATACCTATAATCAGGGGCAGCTTTATGATTTTGCGTCTACTCAACTGGCACAAAAAATTGCACAAGTTGAAGGCATCAGTGAAGTCTCTGTCGGCGGCAGTTCATTACCCGCAGTAAGAGTTGAATTGAATCCCAGCGCTCTATTTCATCAGGGTGTTTCTCTGGATACGGTGCGCAAAGCGATCAGCAATGCCAATGTTCGCCGTCCACAGGGTTCTGTGGATTCCGAACAACAACGCTGGCAAGTTAAAACCAATGATGAGCTAAAAACGGCTGAAAGCTATCGCCCGATAATCGTCCACTATAATAACGGCTCACCGGTACGATTGCAGGATGTCGCGAATGTAAAAGATTCTGTTCAGAATGTCAGAGCAGCCGGCATGTCTGGTGGTGAACCAGCTATTTTGCTGATCATTCGCCGTGAAGCCGGCGCGAATATTATCGCCACGGTAAACCGAATTCGTGAACAATTGCCGGCATTGCGTGAATCCATTCCTGCCTCTATTCAGCTTAAAGTAGCTCAGGATCGCACACCGACTATTCGTGCTTCATTGGCTGAGGTAGAACGGGCACTGGTGATTGCTATCGGGCTGGTGATTCTGGTGGTATTTCTGTTTTTGCGTTCTGGCCGGGCAACGTTGATCCCGGCAATTGCGGTCCCTGTTTCACTCATTGGCACGTTTACCGCCATGTATCTGTGTGGTTTCAGTCTGAACAACCTTTCCCTGATGGCTCTGACAATTGCAACGGGATTTGTGGTGGATGATGCGATTGTGGTACTGGAAAATATTTCCCGCCACCTTGAAACCGGTATCAAACCGATGCAAGCCGCACTGCGCGGTGTCCGGGAAGTGGGCTTTACCGTTCTTGCGATGAGTATTTCACTGGTCGCCGTTTTTATCCCGCTTATGCTAATGGATGGGCTGGTTGGCCGGCTGTTCCGTGAATTTGCCATCACCTTAACCACATCAATCGGCATCTCTCTATTGGTTTCTTTAACGCTGACGCCGATGATGTGCGCTCATTTGCTAAAATCCCAACCGCCCAAAGCGCAGGAAAAAATCCGTGGATTCAGTAAAGTTCTGCTGAAAATTCAACAAGGTTATGGGCGTTCCCTGATGTGGATACTGAATCATAGCCGTTGGGTATTGTTAATCTTGGCGGGTATCATTGCCCTGAACATCTGGCTCTATATCAACATCCCAAAAACTTTCTTCCCAGAGCAGGACACCGGTCGGTTGTTGGGGTTTGTCCGAGCAGATCAAAGTATTTCTTTCCAGTCTATGCGTGAAAAAATGAAAAATTTTATGCAGACAATCAATGCCGATCCTGCGGTAGACAGCGTTACCGGTTTTACAGGTGACGGACGGGTCAATAATGGCTTTATGTTCATCTCTTTGAAACCATTGAAAGAGCGCTCAGACAGTGCCGAACAAATTATTTCACGCCTGAGAATCAAACTTGCCAATGAGCCGGGGACAAACCTGTTTCTCATTCCAGTACAGGATGTTAGGGCTGGCGGTCGCCAATCTAATGCAAGCTACCAATTTACATTGCTAGCAGATGATCTCAATGATCTCCGCAAATGGGAACCCATTATCCGCAAAGCACTAGGGCAACTGCCTCAACTGACCGATGTTAATTCCGATAAAGAAGATAAAGGGGCTGAAATGGCAATAATCTATGATCGCGACATCATGTCGCGGCTGGGAATTAATGTCAGTGAAGCAAATAGCCTGCTGAATAATGCTTTTGGTCAGCGGCAAATATCCACTATTTATCAGCCACTAAATCAGTACAAAGTAGTGATGGAAGTTGCACCGGAATATACGCAGGATGTCAGCGCACTGGAAAAAATGTTTGTGATAAATAATCAAGGAAAAGTGATTCCCCTCTCTTACTTTGCCCACTGGCAACCGGCCAACGCGCCGTTAAGTGTGAATCATCAAGGGCTTTCTGCTGCATCTACTATTTCTTTCAATGTACCGACAGGTTATACCCTCTCCGATGCTATCAATGCGATTGAAAGAACCATAACCGGACTGGGTGTGCCCTCAACGGTTCGCGGTACTTTCGCCGGTACCGCCCAGATTTTTCAGGAAACCCTGAAATCACAATTATTCCTGATCCTGGCTGCCATTATGACTGTCTATCTGGTACTGGGGATACTGTATGAAAGTTATATCCATCCACTGACCATTCTTTCTACTCTACCTTCTGCCGGGATTGGTGCCCTGCTGGCACTGGAACTGTTTGACACACCATTCAGCCTGATCGCGTTAATCGGCATCATGTTGTTGATTGGCATCGTGAAAAAAAATGCCATTATTATGGTGGATTTTGCCATTGAAACTCAGCGTAACGGTAATATCTGCGCCCGTGACGCGATATTCCAGGCCAGCCTGTTACGTTTCCGCCCGATTCTGATGACCACACTGGCCGCCTTGTTTGGTGCTCTGCCTCTGGTTTTGAGCAATGGCGATGGGGCGGAACTACGCCAACCATTGGGAATAACCATCGTTGGTGGCTTGGTCATGAGCCAACTTTTGACACTCTATACCACCCCGGTTGTCTATCTCTGTTTTGATCGGCTGAGAGAGAAATGGCAACAACGGCATGCCTCCAAACAGATTACGGGGCAACAATGAAACTAGGGATCAGCGGTAAGCTGTTTATGGCTATCTTCGCTACGTGTATGCTGGTACTTATCACCATGCACTGGGGCGTAAGAAGCAGCTTTCAACATGGTTTTATGGGCTACATAAAACAAAATATCCAGTTACGCACCTCTATGCTAGCTGAAGCACTGGCTGAACAATATCAACAATATGGTAGCTGGAAATTCTTAAAGAAAAATGACCGGATCATTTTTCAAATCATTCGTTCCATTGAACAAACCAGCGAAAGCCGTCAAGGTCCAGCGCCCCGTGGCTGGCGAACGCAATTCTGGGTAGTGGACAGTGATATGAAACTGCTGGTTGGTCATGACGGTAAAATTCCAGAAGATACCTATCGCAAACCAATCACTTATAATCATCAAGTTGTTGGCTGGGTCATTATCAGTGCATCAGACAAAATTACCCGTCAAGCAGATATCAGTTTTGATCGCCAGCAACAACTGACAAGCTGGATAATTGCCAGCTTGTCTACTCTGCTGGCTATCATCGCCACGTTATTGTTATCCCGCGGCATGTTAAAACCTGTTAAGCGCTTGGTCGAAGGGACACATAAACTGACGTCGGGCGATTTCAGTGTCCGGGTAACACCATCAAGTAAAGATGAAATCGGTCAACTTGCCCACAATTTTAACCAGCTCGCCAGCACGCTGGAAAAAAATGAGCAAATGCGCCGCGATTACATGGCAGATATTTCTCATGAACTGCGCACTCCCCTTTCCATATTGCGCGGTGAGCTGGAAGCTTTACAGGATGGCGTTCGCCAACCAACAGACGAAACACTGAATTCGTTACTGGCAGAGATCACCACATTGACTAAACTGGTTGATGATCTACATCAGCTCTCTTTATCAGATCGCGGATCGTTGGCATACCGGAAAGAATTTATCAATATCAGTGAGTTACTTCAAGCAGCTATCGCCTCTTATCGTGGGCGCTTCCTTGATAAGCAAATTCAGATGGATGTTAAGCTGCCTGAAACTATCATGATGTTTGCTGATCCAGGCAGATTGACTCAGCTTTTTCATAATTTGCTGGAAAACAGCCTTCGCTATACCACTGATAATGGAAAACTGACTATTAAAGGGAATTTTGATAATAATCGCTTTATATTGAACTGGCAGGACAGCGAACTAGGCCTGTTACCCGAGCAATGCCAACGGGTTTTTGAACGGTTCTACCGCAATGAATCCTCACGAAACCGCACCAGTGGTGGATCAGGGCTTGGGTTGGCTATTTGCTATAACATCGTTGAAGCACATAACGGTACGATCTGTGCTGAACCCTCACCTTTAGGTGGTTTGAGAATTATCGTAGAATTGCCGCTAACTGAATCCCCTGCCAGTGAAACGATATGAGTACAGAATCTGACCATTATACTGTTCTGATTGTTGAAGATGAACCAAAGCTCGGCCAGTTGTTGGTTGATTACCTGCGCGCGGCTGATTACGAAACTCAATGGCTGCTGCGTGGCGATGACGTTGTTCCCCATGTACAGCAACATAATCCAGATATTATATTGCTAGATCTGATGCTGCCAGGTTGTGATGGCATATCTGTCTGCCGGGAAATCCGTCACTTCTCTGACGTGCCGATTATTATGGTTACCGCCAAAACGGAAGAAATTGACCGTTTATTGGGGCTGGAAATTGGAGCGGATGATTACATTTGTAAACCTTACAGCCCGCGTGAAATTGTCGCACGAGTTAAAACCATTCTTCGCCGCTGTTACCGGCCACAGGATATTGTCAGGCAAAGTGATTTGCACATTGACGAGGCCTGCTTCCAGGCGCGTTACTGCGATAAAATACTGGATTTGACACCGGTTGAATTCCGGTTATTAAAAACGATGGCAAGTCGTCCAGGGCAAGTGTTTTCTCGTGATCAATTACTGAACAAGCTGTATGACGATCACCGGATCGTGACAGACCGGACTATTGATAGCCATATTAAAAACCTGCGCCGTAAACTGGAGCAATTGGACAATGATAAAACGTTCATTCGTTCCATTTATGGACTGGGTTACCGGTGGGAAGCGAATATATGCCGTTTGTTATAACTGTCACACTTTAACCGAATTAAATTTCTCTCAACCTTTCGCCGGTCAGAAATTCAGCTATATTAAAAATACTTACCTATAATTGGAGGGATTTCTTATGGCTGTAGGCTATTATGATCTGAGAAGAGCAAAAAACAAGCAGTATTATTTCAATTTAAAAGCATCGAACGGTGACGTTATCCTCACCAGTGAAATGTACACCACAAAGGCAGCGGCGAATAAAGGGATTCGTTCTGTCCAGGCAAACTCACCGGCAGAAAAAAACTTCGAAATCAGGGAACACAAGTCTGGCAAGCATCATTTCGTGCTGAAAGCCAGGAACTATCAAGTCATTGGTATCAGCGAATCTTGCGATAATGAAGCCATTGCCAAAAAGGGCATTCAGTCTGCGATTAAAAATGGTGCCAGTGAAAATGTCCGGGATCTGACAAAGTCAGAGTGATATTTTTTCATCATAAATTGCACCTTATCAGTTGAAATCAATATTCAACTGATAAGGTGCATCTTCATCGACCAACAGAACTGAGCACTTCAAGCTAATAAATTTGTATCCTCAACAAATTAAGCGTTAGAATCCTCCGCCTTACCCTCACTTTTTGTAGTGAAAATTGCGCTGAACTCAGACCGAGAATTTTTTAAACATGTTTACTCCAGAATTACTTTCCCCTGCTGGTTCGCTGAAAAATATGCGCTATGCTTTTGCTTATGGCGCGGACGCAGTCTATGCCGGTCAACCACGTTACAGCCTGCGTGTTCGCAATAATGAATTCAATCACGAAAATCTGGCGCTAGGCATCAAAGAAGCGCATGAGCTTGGCAAACGTTTTTATGTCGTGGTGAATATTGCGCCGCATAATGCCAAGCTGAAAACCTTTATCCGTGATCTGAAACCTGTCGTTGAAATGGGACCTGATGCGCTAATTATGTCCGATCCCGGACTGATTATGTTGGTTCGGGAAGCTTTTCCCGAAATGGAAATTCATCTTTCCGTTCAGGCTAACGCCGTTAACTGGGCGACAGTCAAATTCTGGCTACAAATGGGGCTGACCAGAGTCATTCTCTCCCGTGAACTTTCTCTGGATGAAATTAACGAGATTCGCCAGCATGTTCCCGATATGCAGCTGGAGGTTTTCGTACATGGTGCACTGTGCATGGCCTATTCCGGTCGCTGCCTGTTATCCGGTTATATTAATAAACGTGATCCAAATCAAGGAACATGCACTAATGCCTGTCGTTGGGAATATCATGTTCAAGAAGGCAAAGAGGATGATATCGGTCATATTATGCATATGCATGAACCTATACCGGCAAAAAATATCGAGCCTACATTGGGAGAGGGTGCACCAACAGATAAAGTATTTATGTTCGAAGAAGCGAAACGCCCAGGCGAATTTATGTCGGCTTTTGAAGATGAACATGGTACTTATATCATGAACTCCAAAGACTTACGCGCGATTGAGCATGTTGAGCGATTAACTAAAATGGGCGTTCACTCTTTGAAAATCGAAGGACGGACAAAATCTTTCTATTACTGCGCCCGCACAGCACAAGTTTATCGCAGAGCCATTGATGATGCTGTTGCAGGAAAACCATTTGATCCAACCCTGCTGACAACGCTGGAAGGACTTGCTCACCGTGGGTATACCGAGGGTTTTTTGCGCCGTCATACCCACGATGCCTATCAGAGTTATGAATACGGCCATTCAATATCCAACACCCAACAATTTGTCGGCGAATTTACGGGAAAATGGGTCAACGGATTGGCTGAAGTTGCAGTTAAGAATAAATTCATGGTTGGAAACAGTCTCGAATTAATGACACCATCAGGCAATATCCAGTTTACACTAGAGGCAATGCAAGATAAAAAAGGCCAACCAATGGAAGTTGCTCCTGGAGATGGGTATATTGTCTATTTACCAATCCCTAAACAAATTGATATTAATTACGCCTTATTAATACGCAATCTAAATGGTATTAGTTCTCAATATGCTCAAACGAGCCGAAACTCAGACAAATAATCACCAATATACCCTTTTGGTGATGATATATTTCTTTTTTTAGAAACAGATCACATCAATACTATTTTATTTACCGTATTATTGTTGGTGAAAAATAAAAAATCAAAAAAGTTTTACAGCAAGACTAGGAACCACCTCCTTGGCCGGCTCAATCTCCCTTGAGCTGGCCTTTTCTTTATCTCTCCAATAAATAAAATCAACAAGTTACAGGATTTATTTACATGATTAATTAAATAGATAAACTTAACTATTAAATTAATAAACCTTTATATTAATATGTTTCTTGTACTCTATGCATTAATAAGAAAATATTTCTACTTATTGAAATATCACACTATCTAAAGAAATTTATTTAAAATTTTCCACTGTTCAATAATGTAAGAAATTCATCATATTTAGACCAAATATTATACAATTCGATAGAATTAGTCAGCTGAAAATTATGAAAATAGATAATTGCAATTTACTTATTGTTAAAACTATTAGTTCAACATTTACCTGACTATTCTGGTTATCAACACAGAACAACTTCTGTTTCATGTATCCATAATATTAACAAGGGTAAAATAGCACTCATCGACCAAAGTCTGGTGAATAACAATGCAGCACATCCCGTATCTCACAAGGATAAAGTTGATATTCATCTTAGCCTTACAACAAGTACTGGTTAGCAAATCAAAAGACAACAGAAACACATTTCTGCATTGGAGCTGAGTGAAAAATATCATCTGGCAATAACACTCAGGAAAAGTCAATCTGGTGAGTAATAGCATGAGCATTCCATCCTATCTATCAAACGCAATATCTTCCATCAACAGGCCAAAAATTGGATAAGATACTGTTTTACAATGAGAAAAAAATGATGGGACGTAACAGATAAATATTTATTACCAATGGAAGAAAGTTAAATATCACCATTGGCAATAAAAAACAGTGGATAATTTTTTATCTGTGAAAAAATAAAATTATATTGATGTGTTTTCCAATTAGTTCACTAATTGATGAATACGGGCTGAAACTAAAAATTTAATACAATAATTATTTCAAATTATAATCATTTTTATGACAGGATAAATAACCACATTGATTGTTGCTTACAGAATTATATATTATTTAAAACTGTAATGAACCAGAACCTTATTTATTTTATATAATCAGGATAAATTAATTGCCGAAATAAAAAATTATATAAAAATGAAATCAATTTAATTTATACAAATAAAAATCTCAAAATATTAACATCTGACCTTATAAAGATAATTAAAATAACATCAGGATACATTGTTTTTTTGTGCGTATTTTACGCACTCAATGAACTTGTTTATGCGAATGCACAATCCAATAATATCAATCACACAGTTTAATATCTCTTACATAGACATGAGGAGACCTCCAGGATATTATTTAACATATCAACTAGTTACCACCCTTAAGTTTATAGTCCATATATAAAGCGATCGGAAAAATCCAAAAAACCTAAACCACAAATATTATATAAAAATAGTTTAATTTCATTCCTTTAATTATGCCGCCATTTATCCCCCCTATAACCTTCCCAAGAGGGGTTGTATTTTTCGTGTGTCATCATGAAACCGCTTTTAATGTTCTTAAAATCAAAAGTCATCACATGAGTATTTAACGGATGGCATTTACAATTTAAGTGAAAGAATACGACCATCTGAAAATCTTCATCTCGATCGTACAGCCCTATATTTTCCTCCACCTTAAAGGTGCAGGCTTTTATAATACTTAAAACTGAGGAACAGAAGATAAATCCCCAACATCAAAATCCGATTTAACCTGACGAGATTGGAATAGATATTTAAATATGAAAATCACATCAGTAGAGCAGAAATATTTTAAATTCCATTTTCCAAAACCTCACCTGTAAACAAAATCATTCCCTTGAATACATAAATCACTTGAAAGTATGATAATGTGGCTCTTACGTTAAAAGGGTTCCTTTTCAGGCCATAAATTTCTCTTTTAAAACCGACCTGAAGCGATCCACTACCACTTACCTCCTAATACAACTTGTTATTTTAAAACGGATAAATGACAATCAATAGTGTTTTTTATGAACTGGAGTAAGACATGACTGATATCGCTAAGTTGTTAGGCAAAGATGCAGACAGTTTATTGCAGCATCGTTGTAGCACCATTCCGAGTGAAAATCTTTATCTGCCAGGCTCCGATTTTGTTGACCGCGTCATGATCGACAATAATCGGCCAAATACGGTTCTGCGCTCCATGCAAACATTGCTAAATCATGGTCGCCTTACCGGTACTGGCTATTTATCTATTTTGCCGGTGGATCAAGGTGTAGAACATTCTGCTGCCGCTTCTTTTGCCGCGAACCCACTCTATTTTGATCCGAAGAATATCGTTGAACTGGCTATTGAAGCAGGCTGTAACTGTGTCGCCTCTACTTATGGCGTGTTATCCGCAGTTTCCCGTCGCTATGCTCATAAGATCCCGTTTCTGGTTAAACTGAACCACAATGAAACATTGAGTTATCCTGCTCAATATGATCAAACTTTATATACCCGCGTTGAACAGGCATTTGAGATGGGTGCGGTAGCCGTTGGTGCAACTATTTACTTCGGCTCTGCTGAATCACGTCGTCAAATTGAAGAAATTTCAGCAGCCTTTGAACGAGCGCATGAATTAGGCATGGTCACGGTATTATGGGCCTATCTGCGTAACTCCGCTTTCAAAAAAGAGGGAGTGGATTATCACGCCAGCGCAGATTTAACCGGCCAGGCTAACCATTTAGCCGCCACTATCGGTGCCGATATCGTTAAACAGAAAATGGCTGAAAATAATGGCGGCTATACTGCGATTGGTTTTGGTCATACAGATAAACGCGTTTACTCCAATTTGACCACCGATCACCCAATCGATCTGGTTCGTTATCAGATAGCTAATTGCTACATGGGTCGTGCCGGCTTGATTAACTCAGGCGGCGCATCCGGTGATAATGATTTGAGTGATTCAATTCGTACCGCCGTCATTAATAAACGTGCAGGTGGTATGGGGTTGATCCTCGGTCGTAAGGCTTTCAAAAAATCCATGAAAGAGGGGGTTGAACTGATTAACGCGGTTCAAGATGTCTATCTGGATCAACAAGTGACTATCGCTTAACAAGGCTTGTCATCGGTGATGATGAATAAAATCGTGAAGACATTAGACATTCTGAGCCATATTGCTCTCATAGCACAGGCATCTTACCCTTCATGACTCATTATCACCGAATCACGCCCCTCACCACCACCGATGAAAATGATGTACAGGCCCAATTCCGGTTCCGACGTCCAGATAATCCGCCTGTTCTAATGCCGCCTGGAGGTAAGATTTGGCAACAGGAAGCGTTGTCTGCCAATTCGGATAACGTGGACGCAAAGCCGCTAATGCCGCAGAGAGAGTACATCCTGTACCATGAGTATGACGAGTCTTGATTCTGGGAGCAGTGAAACGCCATTCTCCATTCCCCGTAAATAGCCAATCAGGGCTTTCACAGTCGGTAAGATGTCCGCCTTTAAGTAAAACCGCTTCGCATCCCAGTGATAATAATTCACGTCCTTGTTTTTGCATGTCTGCTTCGGTTTCTGCTACAGAGCATCTCAATATGGTCGCCGCTTCCGGTAAATTCGGCGTCATCAACGAAACCTTCGGTAATAGCCGTTCAACAACCGCAGAAACCGCTTCCGGTGCCAGCAACAGAGCACCGCTTTTCGCAATCATCACCGTATCCAATACAACATAAGGTACTGAATAACGGCTTATGGCATCTGCAACTACTGCAACATTGGCCGCGTTAGATAACATGCCTATCTTGGCGCTATCGATTCTGATATCTGACAGCACAGAATCAAGCTGTGCTGCAACGAAAGCAGGATCTATGTCATAAACAGATTGTACGCCATGCGTATTTTGTGCAACGAGAGCTGTCATTACTGTTGCGCCATAAGCACCAAGCGCAGAGAAAGTTTTTAGATCAGCTTGAATACCAGCACCACCGCTAGGATCAGTCCCGGCAATTGTCAGTGAATTGATTCTTACCATAGGTACGCCTTCCCACCAGCAAAAGTAAAGCAGGTATCAGGAAAAAGACACCTTGACTTCCCTACGCTGGCATTATCCAGATCAGGTATTACGGGTTCATCTCAGCTCAGTGAAGAGCACCCCGAGTCAAAACAAAAACACCCTATTAGATAACCAACAGGGTGATATCGGTATGTCATTGTTGCCAATAAAAAACCAATTAAGACAACAAATTTACTTCGTCAATTCAAGATGATTGACAAAAAGAAGTTATGCTGCTGTGACGTTTGCCGCAGAAGGACCTTTCTGACCGTCCTGAATTTCAAACTCAACTTTTTGACCTTCTGCCAAAGTTTTAAACCCTTCGCTCTGAATAGCGCTAAAATGTACAAACACATCTTTGCTGCCATCAGCTGGAGTAATAAAACCAAAACCTTTAGATTCGTTGAACCACTTTACAGTACCAGTGATTTTTGCCATTTTAAGAATTTCCTTTGGATCACTTAATTCTAATTCGCCGTTCGGCGCAACATAAAAACCAGAGCGAGTTGCTGCTATTAACAGAACCGTACCTCGTTTACTCGAACGATTTATCACATATTCTTAATATGATGGCAAGCCATTTTTTATCAGCTATGGAGCTAACGCACATATTTAAAATTCTTAACAACAATTATTGTTTAACATAACCGCAAAAATTTGAAAATCCAAGGTTATCCTAATTAGCTTACAGTTTATCCACTCAACAAAATCCCAAATAATATAAATAATTTTAATTTATTTTGTCTGTCTTATTATTAGAGTCTTTATATCTATGGTCTGTCTACAAGCGAGAATCACCCCCTCTTTGAGTGAAAGAAAGAGTCAGCACATTTCCCAATATTCGTCAGTCTAGATATCAGTATTAAATATACTCATTTAATACATATAACATCTTAATATTAATTTCTCGTTTAAGTTTTATTTAAAATAGCAAGAGTAGAATTCTTGAATTTAGATGTTTGTCATATTTTTCGTGACGCAAAGGATCTTCCCAATTTATGTCGCCGGGAAATTGGAGCAATAAATAATGAAGTTTGATTTAACCGCAGCCTGTGCCTTACCAGTAACTTTTCTCGTCTCAGCTGGAACAGTGTTCGCAACAACGGCAAATACCACCAATCAATCATTAACAACCACGGAATCCCATACACAGACCAGTTATAGCAACAGTTCAGACAGTTTATGGGGAAAATTCAACAATAATGTCGCTCTCACTTGGGATACTCCCAGCAATGAACTTTATCTGCCGGTAATTACTTGGCATAACAGATTTACCTACGATGAAGAAAAAATTGACAAATATAATGAGCAGCCCTGGGGTTTCGGTTATGGTAAATACCGTTACGACGAAGACAATGACTGGCATTCTCTCTATGCTATGGCTTTTATGGATTCTCATAACCGTTTGGAACCCATCGTTGGTTATGGGTTTCAGAAAATGTGGATACCCGGTGATTTAGATGGCTTTCGAATGGGTATTGGTTTCACTTTAAGTGTCACAGCCCGCCATGATTATTACTATGTTCCTATCCCACTCCCACTACCGCTATTCTCCATAGAATACGATCGGTTATCGTTTCAGGGGACATACATTCCCGGCACATATAATAACGGTAACGTACTCTTCGCCTGGTTACGCTGGCAATGGTAACCAGATAAAAAATACCAGGCTGTGGGTGACATCAGCCTGGTATCCTTATCGAGATGAACCAGGTATACGTTATCCCTGGTTCATGGTTTCCATTTTATTATTGCGGGAATGGGATATGAGAAACCCAAGCCATAATATACCAATCCAAAATGGCATCAGAATGACTGAAATACGAATACTGTCCATCATCAAAATAATGACCAGTATAAAGACCAAGAAAACCAGACACAGATAATTACTAAACGGGTACCAGAATGCTTTAAATGAAGGTTCTACCCCCTCTTTGACTTTCTTTGCCCGGAATTTTAAATGCGCCATACAGATCATGACCCAGTTAATAACCAGTGTTGTCACCACCAGCGCCATCAATAATTCAAATGCTTTACCCGGCATGACATAGTTAATCAAGACACCAATTGACGTAGCCAATGCAGACATTACGATTGCTTTGGTAGGAACACCACCCTCATTAACTTTTTTCAGCATTCTGGGTGCATTACCTTGCTTTGCTAAACCGTACAGCATCCGACTGTTACAATACACACCGCTGTTATAAACGGACAATGCGGCAGTCAGAACAACAACATTCAGAACATTAGCCACCCAGAAACTATCCAGGTTATGAAAAATCATGACAAATGGGCTTTCACCTTCAATAACATTGCCCCATGGATAAAGCGACAACAACACGGTCAGAGAACCAATATAGAAAATCAATATTCTGTATACCACCTGATTGGTTGCCTTGGGAATACTGATACGTGGATTTTCCGCTTCCGCTGCGGTAATACCTACCAGTTCCAACCCACCAAAAGAGAACATAATCACAGCCATTGCCATGATAAGGCTGGAGATCCCATTAGGCATAAAACCGCCATATTGCCAAAGATTAGCAATACTGGCCTGTGGCCCGCCATTACCGCTGACCAACAGGTAAGCGCCAAAAACAATCATGCAGATAATAGCTGTCACTTTAATGATAGCAAACCAGAATTCGGTCTCACCATATGACCGGACATTAATTAAATTTACCGTATTGATGAGGACAAAAAATACCGTAGCAGAAACCCAAGTAGGAATATCAGGCCACCAGTAATGAATATACATCCCTACAGCCGTCAATTCTGCCATTCCGACCAGAGTAAACATCATCCAGTAATTCCAGCCGGATAAAAAACCGGGAAAATCCCCCCAATATTTATAAGCAAAATGACTAAACGACCCCGCTACAGGCTCTTCAACCACCATCTCCCCCAACTGACGCATAATCAGAAATGCGATAAAGCCTGCGATAGCGTAGCCTAAAATTACGGAGGGACCTGCCATTTTGATGGTTTGCGCAATACCGAGAAATAACCCTGTACCGACTGCCCCCCCCAAAGCAATAAGCTGAATATGCCGGTTTTTTAGACCGCGTTTAAGTGTTGATCCCTGCGATTGTTCTGCCATCTTTTCCTCTTGCTGCAACTTTTATTTTATTATTAGTGGGAAAACAACCGCTTCCCATTTATTTGCTTTATTTAAAGCAAACAAAACACTAGCTTTAAAGGGTGGATATTGAAGACATATGTTAGCACAGATACATGACGGGAAAATGGCTGATGAGTATCAGCAACTAATCAGAAAGGCAGATACCTGGTCACAAAACAAATACCTGAATCAAATTTTTCACCCTGATCACAGTAGCTATCCAAAGCTAACAAATACAAGAACAGACATATTCCAAGTAATACTAAGATTGCAATGGTTTTTTTTATGTCCAATTCTGTTTCCTTCAAGTTCAGTCAGTACGCAATATGTTAAGAATAAAGTTGGAAAACGATATTTTACAATAGCGCAACAGGAAAAAGATTCATCTCATGCATTTTCGTTGTGAAAAAACCGTACTGGCTCACAGTTTTATGACAGCAATGTACCAGAACGAATTTAAGCAAATACTCATTATGTGGATTCTATTCACCAGAACAAAAAAATCAATTATCACATTCAGTTATAATTTGAATCGCTATGTCAACGCGTTGTCATCTTTAGAAAAAATGGGAAAAGTTGTGTATACTCCCCTTCACTTTCAACCAGAATAAAATTGTTAATGCCACAGGATAATCACTTAGCACTTGTATACGCTCTCAGCAAATGGATTGAGAATCACCTTGGCCGGGTAATCCATCTGGAGGAACTGGCTGCTTACTCTGGCTATTCGCTTTGGCACATGCAGAAAATATTCAAGGAAGTTACCGGAATTTCTCTTGGCAAGTATATCCGCCAGCGACGTCTGGCCGGCGCTGTTCATCTTTTAAGAAACAGCACCTTGCCTATTTTTGATATCGCACTGGATTTTGGCTTTGGCTCACAATCTCATTTCACTTATATGTTTCGCAAAGAGTATGGCATAACGCCCTATGATTTCCGGCAGAATCCAGATATTGAGCTAGAGGTTAAACTCCCTCTGCATTCCGCCACCAATTGTTCATGACACGGCAACCAGAAAGTACCGTGTAAACGGGTAATTACCCAACAAACGCAGCCACACCACAATCAAGTTGTCAGACTTTCAGGAGAGAGGTATGTCAATAAAATTGATCGCCATTGATCTTGATGGCACGTTACTGAATGAGAGCCATCAGATCACGCCTCCAGTCAAACAAGCTATTCATCAAGCCAAAAAGCAAGGCGTTCATATTGTTTTGGCTTCTGGCCGGCCTTTTACCGGTATCCAGCGATATTTACAGGAATTAGCGCTAGACGAAATCAACAGTTACTGCATCAGCAATAATGGTAGCGTTGTCCATCAGGCGTACAATGGTGAACATTTGCTGGAAAATTTATTGGATTTTAAGGACTATCTGTTTTTCGAATCGCTCTCCCGCGAAATCGGCGTTCATCTTCACGCTTTAGAATTCAATAAAATATACACCGCTAATCGTGATATCAGCTCATATACCGTCAGAGAAGCTTTTCTCACCGACACACCGCTAATTTATTGTCCTGTCAATGAAATGAACAGTGAGATGCACTTTACTAAATTGATGATGATCGACCACCCTAATATTCTCAGTGATGCCATCAACTTCATTCCTGCCGAAGCTTATAAACACTATACACTGATTCAAAGCAGCCCCTATTTTCTGGAAATCCTCAGCAAAGAAGTGAATAAAGGTACTGCTGTCAAAGCCGTTGCTGATCATCTCGGTATCACCAGAGATAAAATTATGTGTATTGGTGACCATAATAATGACCTGGCTATGATCGAATTCGCCGCTGTTGGTGTTGCAATGGGTAATGCCGAACAAGGTGTCAAAGATATCGCTCAGTTTATTACAACAACAAATGAACAAGATGGAGTGGCAATAGCTATAAATAAATTCGTGTAAAGCAATTTATTATCTAAAGGAACCCCATCTCATACCTATTCCTGATATCACTGATTTCACCGGTATTATTTGGTTCTGGTCGCTAACCAACAGACAATTGATCCGATTGTGACCATTAGCACACCTTGCCAAAATGAAAAAGAGAGCGCAATACTAAGCAACAAGGATGAAAAAGCGGTAGAGATAATCGGCGTGAAATAAGATAACGTAGCCAATAATGCAACATGTCCTCTGATGATTGCGACTGTCCAAGCCGCATTCGCCACACCAATAGCAGCTCCAGCAAACAATAATATGCTGACACTACGAAGAGTTATCACCATTCCAGGGGGAGATGTGAAGAAGTATTGAATCCACAATGCAAAAGCAGTCAGAATAAAAAACAGCGTCATGCCATTTTTACCCTCCGCCATGATTTTTGTAATGTTACAATACACCGCCCAGATAATGGCACCAGCAAAAGCCAGCCCATAGCTTAATGGATTACTCTGGATATTCTCCACCATCTGCCTGCATGACCAGCCATTATCACCGCTCATCACCCAACTAATCCCCAGAATAGACAATAACAAACCAGGATAGAGCCCCCCATTCACTTTCTGCTTATTAACTATAACCGACAATAAGACAGTAAACCCTGGCCATAAATAGTTAACCATACCCAATTCAATTGCCTGAGCACGATCATTGGCAAAACCTAATGAGAGTGATAAACAGATTTCATAACCGACAAATAACAAACTCCCAAGCCACAAATAGACTCTGGGAAAAGAGCTGATTTTTGGGAAACCAATTAGCAAAACCAGAAAAATTGCGCCAACAGTATAAATAAGAGCTGCGCCACCTACAGGCCCAAAACTTTCACTAACATTTCTTATCAGCCCGACAATTGTACTCCACAACACAATCGCCAGGACTCCGTATATTGTCGCTTTGTGTTGTTCGATCCTTGTTTTCACATCTATCCTCATCTTTATTCTTGATCGAGTTTCCTGTCACGCTGTATCAAATAAATCAATACCAGAATGATAGTGACAAAGAAACGGAAAGCGCTGGACACACCGTTCCATTGTTTAGACATCCACATCCCAAACCATTCACCACCAATTGACATAAATGCCACCTGCCAGGTCAGGAAACCCAGGGTCAGACCAGCTATCGCGATAGCTTTCTTTTTATTGAAGACAACAGCATTAGATTTCAAATTCGCCAGTAAACGGATACCACCAATCCAACATAACACTGCGGTTAACGTTTCTAAAGAAATAATGGCAATATAACCAATGTGATGTAGTATCGGTGAATGGATTGCACGATAGGTGATGGTCGCATCAGGGAAAATGGTATCCATCATTAATACATGCTGTACAAATACGAAATTAGTGCCATAGTCTGTGATATTGCCAAAAGCGACCAATGTAGCAAACAGCGCGATTGCAAAGACCATCAAAATCTTAGATAAACGAATAATCATTTGTCGGGTTCTCCAAAGAATGACTGAAACACCAGAGAGATCACAAAGAACACAAACTATCATATAATTTAACAATCATCACCTTATTCCCACATATTAAATCGCAGAATTACTTTTAAAATATTTTCATCTAATATCTGACTTATATTTTTCTGTTCATACCATCATTAGATCAGTTATTATCTGTTCTATGCTTATTTACCTGGCTGTTATTTATGGATGATTCTCTAGTTAGCTCAATAAAAAACTATTTCAGACAAAAACTGAGTAGAAAAGATTATATTATTAACTTTATTACAGCGGCAGTTATCCTGGGAATGCTGATTTTTCTCTCTAGTTATCTGGCAGAAAACAATTATGCCGCTTATATGCAATATGGATTATCCGTGTGGCTGTACATGATCTCTATTGGCATATGGGCAATGTGCTCCTTCGCCACTATTTATTATTTAATCATGAAAACCGCTTTCAGATTTAATGAGGTGAGGTTATATGGCTGGCCAATATCTATTTTTATCTATCTATGCAGCGTCTTACCAAACTATCTTTCTGACAAAATAATGAACTATTCACCGTTTATCAGCCTGGTAGGGATCATTCTTGCATTTACTCTCCCGGCAAGAAAAAACGATAATAAAAGATAATATTTACTTTATAACATTATTTCATCTGACGATGACTTAAAATAGTAATCGTCGTTATAAAATAAAACGACGATTATTTATATACATTGCATCATTACTGAGCATTTTATTATTCAACTATGACCAGATTTCTACAATCCTATCTGACGATTACGTTGTTAAAATAATTTAACTATAAAAAATAATATGAAGGAGTTCTAGAACCAAGACAGTGGAAATGAAATTGGAAATTCTTGATTAATCATTGCCAAAATAGTCTGCAATTACAGATTAAAACAACGTGAAGAGGAATCAGAAGAGCGAATTATGAAAGTTTTATCGTCCTAATTATCTGAAAAGCTATGCCATAAAAGTCATCCTGATAAAGTAACTTTTATGGCACGATCTTACTGAATGCGACAAACTACCCTTTATATTTTTCAACCAAAGCCAGAGCTATTGACTCAGTTTGCGCATCAGGATTACCACTGATGTCATCTGGTCTAAAATGCATCTGGAATGCACTGATTGTTTTAAGGGTATCTTCATCAAGTACAGCCGTTTGTGGAATGGTATAGCCATATTGAGCTAATGTTTTCTGTATTAACGCAACAGAAGCCATGTCATTCCATTTTCTGCCAGCCATATATTTTTCAACTGTTGCATCATCAGGCCATGCACCGATACCTTGTTCAGCCAAGTTCTTCCACGGGAAAAGTTTGCCTGGATCATATTTTCTCAGCGGTGCGATATCGCTGTGACCAATAACATTTACAGGCTCAATGTCATAACGCTGAATAACATCTTTCGCCAAACGCGTTAACAGATCGATCTGCTGCTCATTAAACGGATACCACTCTTTCTCAAGTAACCTTTCCGTAAATCCTTTATTGACAATTTCAATACCAATTGATGTGTCATTTAAATCTTTTCGACCATTCCATCCACTGACACCAGCATGCCACGCTCTCTTCCCTTCGGGAACTAATTCCAAAATGACCGGCTTCCCGCGTACATAATTCGGTAATGACGGAAGCAAGTAATGGGCACTGACTCCGCCCTGAGTTAATATACGTAAAGAATCCTCATCATTGACAGCAGTATAATGGAACACCAAAAACCTGACTCTGTCATTCTGACTTTTCGAAGGAAAAGAGCTATCAACTTTATAAGTGCCCCGATCTTCCAGGTGACGCTGGCTGGAACACCCGGCCAATAACATAAATAAGCCAACCAATATGATCTTCTTCATAAGCTCCCTGTCCCACCTATTAATTGAAAACAAGATAATAACACAAAGAAATCAAATGAATACAAAATAAATTTTATATTTTGTATAATTTTTTTATAAAATTACCCGCTTTATTTTTGATATAGAACACAAAATAAAATGCCTTATTCCCATAACTTAGATAGGAATAAGGCAAAAATACCAAGCAAAACGTAAAAGGTAATCAGTTGCTATATCATTAAATAATATTAACTATACCTTCTGTCTGGTATCTCACTTGTGCTCAGACACTTGATTCGCGTACGCGCGACTGGCTGTTTCCTCCCAAATACCAACTTCAACCTTTTGCTGAATCTCAGGATATTGATTGATATCAAATATCGGTAGCTTACCGGCACGTCTCTGCTGGTTATAATCTCTTGCAAGTTTAAATGCGACGCCGGAAAGTAACAAAATAGCGGTTAGATTGGTAATTGCCATCAATGCCATAGATAAATCAGCCATTTTCCAAACTAAAGGCAATTCAGCCAACGCACCAAACATCACCATACCTAATGCCGCCAGACGGAGGATCACCAAACCCGCAGTATGATTACGTTCAAGAAAGACGATATTGCTTTCAGCGTAAGCATAATTCGCAATGATTGATGTGAAAGCGAAAAAGAAGATAGCTAACGCGATAAACTCAGATCCCCAATCACCGACAGCTGAGGATAACGCCCGCTGAGTCAGCTCTATTCCACTGATTCCTGCAATATTGCCATCAAGCACACCCGATGAAAGGATGATAACAGCGGTAGCACTACAGATAACGAGAGTATCCATAAAGACACCCAGCATTTGCACATACCCCTGAGACGCTGGGTGAGGAGGATATGGAGATGCGGATGCGGCTGCATTAGGAGCTGACCCCATCCCCGCTTCATTTGAAAACAACCCTCGTTGGACGCCTTGCGTCATCGCCTGCGCAACACCGTAACCAACGGTTCCTGCAACCGCTTCCTGTAAACCAAATGCACTTTTGAAGATCAATGCAAACACTTCTGGCATTCGTTCAAAATTATGCCCAACGACCCAAAATGCCAAAATCAGATAAGCTGTCGCCATAAAAGGAACAACCAGCTCCGCAACTCTGGCAATAGAGCGTAAGCCACCAAAAATAATGACCCCACTAAAGATAACCAGACCGATACCGACATATAACGGATTAAAATTAAACGCGAAAGCAGCAGCCTGGACAATTGAATTTGCCTGGACAGCATTAAATACCAGACCAAAAGCAATAATAAGGAATATGGAGAACATAATGCCCATCCAACGTACCCCAAGCCCTTTTTCCATGTAATAGGCCGGACCACCACGGTAATTCCCCTTATCGTCTTTTGTCTTGTACAGCTGGGCAAGTGTGCTCTCAATAAAAGAAGTCGCCATCCCAATCAAGGCAACAACCCACATCCAAAAAATGGCACCAGGCCCACCCGCCGTCAAGGCGATTGCCACACCAGTCAGATTACCTGTACCTACCCGTGCAGCTAAACTGGTACACAATGCCTGGAATGATGAAATACCTGCACTGTCAGATTTTTTACTGTTTTTCAATACTGAAAACATATGCCCAAAGTGGCGTATCTGTATAAAACCCGTACATATAGTGAAGTAAACACCGGCCCCAAGAAGAAGATAAATCAGTACGGAGCCCCAAAGGATGTTGTTAAAAAAGTTAATCAGTTCCGTCAAGATGTTTTTCCCCTTAAATTAGCAAACCCAGTCTGACCATAAAACCGTATCCGGCAGAATTCATTGCGCTTAATATGCCTTTATAATTAACAACTAACGCAATGCCGTTTAAAAAAAACGCAGAGATACTGGTCAGAAAAACGCTATAAATGTAACACAAGTTTGAAATTAATGTGTAATGTTTACTGATCTTTTTACATTATCCATCAGATTAAATGAATGTTTGATGTCCTGTTTCTTGGCCGATAGTTAATAGATTATGTCATTCAATCAACTATTGCCCGCCAGTAACTTCATACACGCCATTATCTATACCTCCCATTTGTGAATCGCATTTTAATTAAATCAACAGGCAATTAATATCAAGAAAAAAGATTCAAAAATAAGATATTGTGGTTAATTTTGTGAGCAGATTATCAGCTTTAAGAAAAAAATCGCCATTAATTCAAAAAAATTTCACATAGTGACGATCATCATATAAAACATTAAGAATCAAAAAGATAACTCACCACCACCCGTCAAATCACAATTAAATATCATCCCAATGAATAAACAACATTCAAAAAACTAATAAAAAGGTAAATCTATAACTGCCCTGCAGCTATGGGCTTACCAAATCAAAAGAATAAATGATATTTTTCTTTTGGTTATTTGAGTTAAGTTACAATTAACATTAAAAGTTTTTAACGAACACGCTGCACTTCTTTATATGGTCACAATTAACACATTTCCGCTTATTTTTTGACTATTTGAATATATATCCAGTCTCTGCTATTACTGTATTTTCTGTAAATTTACTGCCCAGTATTCCCATCCCCGCACATAAATTAAAGTTAAATTACAATAGAACTGATACAGCAAGATCTTTTCTTATAAAATAATCGGACCACTCTCTGGTCATCTGAGGGAAATAAATAACAATTATCTGGTAGCTTTCTAGTGCATAAATACAAATTCGATTATCCGTCAATGGTTGGTTAAATCACCGACAAAAAACTCAACTCCGTAATTCATTAATATAACCAGAAAAAGATAGCCTAAGTGACTGCTTTCCATACTTTCGAACAAGTTTTCCAATTTGGAGGGTTTGCCGTGTTTTTTGCTAAGATCTCGTTCAATATTTGTTTTAACAATTTCTTTACTTTTAAGCATCAAAATTCTCCGAAACGACTATTTTCACGATTAATTACAACCCCATTAATCTGTAAAACAATGTACTTAACCCAACTATACATAACTACAACCAATATTTACTTCATACTTACTTAACATTACAAATTAATTTCAATGAAATATTATTTTAAAATGAAACTAGTTTCGTAAAAAATATGAAAAAACTTCTCTTATATGCAACATAAAACTGGATCTTTTATTATCTACTGCTAATATTTTCATTTGTTATCTTTTACAAAAAAAACATGTTTATGAAGTTAATATTGCAAAAATATCTCACTTTTATTCTCAATCCATAATTTAAACAATATACGTTGAGGTTATGAATGACGTTAAGAAGAAAAAGGAAGAATCCTACTGATAACAATTTACCTATAAGAGTCTATCGTGGGAGATCTAAATATGAATACCACCCTCCATCAGGGGGTTCAATATCCATTTGTTGCTTAAGTTCACCATTATCTGTCGTTTGGGAGGAATATGAAAAAATTCTCAATAAGGAAAATAATAACTAAATCATAACAATTCAAATATTATACAATAATTACTATATTTACAGTTATAAAAATGGCGGGAGAACAAACTCCCGTTAGCGGTTTTTACTTAGTCGCCTCTACCATAAAGATTTTTACAAGCTATTAAATTAACTATCCAGTTTTAACTTCTATGTTTACTGATCAGTCATCAGACCAAACTGAAATAAAAATGATACTCTATAGCGCCGCATTCCCCTCTAAAATCACCCTTGACAACTCGCTCACACGCTAAGGAAGACCATACTCTACTTATGACAGATATTCATCAGCTTCTATCCGGCCCATATGACGTGTTACAGATGCAGCTACAGTACCATTCCGATATAAACGGGTAAGGCACCGTAGCAAAAGAGAATGAAGAAGAGAAAAGAGTAAAATCCAAAAAAACAACTGTGACGTACAAAATTTTACACGTTACTGGATAAGAGCAACCGCCTTAAAAATATATTCTTTAAAAAGAAACGCCATCGTCGCAGCAACAATAGACCACTGAAGACGATCAAATTTACCTTCAAGTTTGCTAAGACGTATATCCACAGACTCGAATCGTTGGTTAAAGCCTTTTCCCATAGATTCGAATTGTTGGTTAAAGCCTTTTCCCATAGATTCGAATCGTTGGTTAAAGCCTTTATCCATAGATTCGAATTGTTGGTTAAAGCCTTTTCCCATAGATTCGAATTGTTGGTTAAAGCCTTTATCCATAGATTCGAATCGTTGACTAAACTCTTTATCCATAGCTTCAAATCGTTGATCAAGGGCTTTATCCATAGCTTCAAATCGTTGGTTAAGAGCTTTATCCATAGCTTCAAACCGCTGGTTAATATCGGATTTAAGAACCGTGAAGCTAGCCTCATTCTCGCGGCGCAGATTATCAACACTTTCCTGAGTTGCAAGATGTTGCATATTCTGCCCTCGATGCAAGAGAGCATTTAACACATCACTCGTGCTGAACTCTATTTTTTTATCATCTGAGTCACTCATCTTTCCCCCCTCCCTCAATATCAGACAGAACAAATAGTAATCTCAGTATACACTCAGGTATATGTGACTTGCAAAATTTTGCATTCAACAAAAACAACAAAATATCGCATTTGGGTACTTGAATCTTGCCAAGATAATCATTAAAACATAAACGTATAAAAATGATAGGTAACTACATGATAGTAAATGAAAATTGATAAATCATAGCAATATAAATAAATACGTTTTTTATAGCTATTTTATGAAAATTCTATGGCAAAAATTTCAAGAAATGAGAAAACTCCACGAAAGCATTAACTAGCGTGAAGTTTTCAGAAAATGACGGATTACATATGCTGAATAATAGCGTCACCAAATTCACTGCATTTCAGCAGTTTCGCGCCTTCCATCAAACGCTCGAAATCGTAAGTGACGGTCTTCGCAGCAATCGCGCCTTCCACGCCTTTAATGATGAGATCAGCGGCTTCTGTCCACCCCATATGGCGCAACATCATCTCAGCGGAAAGAATAACTGAACCTGGATTCACTTTATCCTGACCCGCATATTTAGGGGCTGTACCATGAGTTGCTTCAAACAGAGCACATTCATCACCGATGTTTGCTCCCGGTGCGATACCGATACCACCAACCTGAGCAGCCAGTGCATCAGAAATATAGTCACCATTCAGGTTCATACAGGCAATAACGTCATATTCAGCAGGACGCAACAGAATCTGTTGCAAGAAAGCATCTGCGATTACATCTTTAACAATGATCTCTTTGCCGTTTTTCGGGTTCTTAATTTTCACCCAAGGACCGCCATCCAGTAGTTCACCACCGAACTCTTCACGAGCAAGCTGGTAACCCCAGTCTTTGAAAGCCCCCTCGGTGAACTTCATAATGTTGCCTTTGTGAACCAGAGTAACTGATTCACGGTCATTATCAATCGCGTATTCGATAGCAGCACGAACCAAGCGTTTAGTGCCTTCTTCTGAACAGGGTTTCACACCAATACCACACTGCTGTGGGAAACGGATTTTATTCACGCCCATTTCGTCTTGCAGGAACTTAATCACTTTATCCGCTTCCGCAGAGCCTGCTTTCCATTCGATACCTGCGTAAATATCTTCGGCGTTTTCACGGAAGATGACCATATCCGTCAGTTCAGGTTGTTTAACCGGGCTTGGCGTTCCCTGGTAGTAACGAACAGGGCGAAGGCAGATATACAGATCCAATTGCTGACGCAATGCCACGTTCAGAGAACGAATACCACCACCAACCGGCGTCGTCAGAGGACCTTTGATGGCGACGCGGTATTCACGGATCAGATCCAAAGTTTCATCCGGCAACCAAACATCTTTACCGTATACATGAGTAGATTTTTCACCGGTGTAGATTTCCATCCAGGAAATTTTACGCTCACCCTTATAGGCTTTCTGAACCGCTGCATCGACAACTTTCAACATTGCAGGGGTAACATCAACACCAATCCCATCCCCTTCGATATAAGGGATAACCGGGTTATTCGGAACAACCAGTTTACCTTTAGCGTCGACTGTTATTTTTTTACCTTCCGCCGGAATAACTACTTTGCTTTCCATTAACCTCTCCTTTCAAGTAAGCGTAATACCTTGTTAATTTTTTGTAAGGGACCTGTCAATACTACTTGAATATTCTGCAAACGCCAATCGATAGCAAACTCATGTATAATGCCTGTCCCATTTCGCTTAGTGATCTATGATGACAAATTTCTCTGTTAAAAAACACAAACTTAATCGATTCAGCCAAAGAAAAACATCACATTCTGCCAAAAAACCAACAGGGCCTCGCCGGGTATTGGTATTTAACAAACCTTACGATGTCTTGCCCCAGTTCACCGATGAAATGGGCAGAATAACGCTGAAAAATTTTATCCCATTCCCCGATGTGTATGCCGCCGGACGTTTGGATCGTGACAGTGAAGGATTATTGATTTTGACTAATGACGGTAAACTTCAGGCACATCTGACTCAACCGGATAAAAAAACAGCCAAGGTTTATTATGTTCAGGTTGAAGGGATTCCAGATGAAGCTTCACTCGATAAGCTGCGTAACGGTATTGTTTTAAAAGATGGGCCTACCCTTCCCGCAGGTGCCGAGTTAGTTCATGAACCCACATGGCTCTGGAGTCGTCATCCACCGATTCGTGAACGTAAAAACATTCCGGTGAGCTGGTTAAAAATAACACTTTATGAAGGCCGAAACCGCCAAGTGCGCAGAATGACAGCACATATTGGTTTCCCAACACTTCGGCTGATTCGTTTTAGTATGGGAAACTGGCAATTAGACGAGATGAAACCCGGCGAATGGCAGGAGATCAATTTTGTTTAACCCCCACGTTACAGTGGCCTGTATTGTCCATGCCCAGAATAAATTCCTGGTGGTTGAAGAGACAATTAATGGCAAAGCATTATGGAATCAACCCGCAGGTCATCTTGAAGCGGATGAAACGCTATTACAAGCAGCAGAGCGTGAATTATGGGAAGAGGCCGGTATCCGAGCTAAACCACAAGCGCTGCTGAAAATTCATCAGTGGGTTGCACCAGACAGCACCCCATTTATCCGCTTTCTGTTTCTGATCGAAATGGAACAGCAAACAGCACCCCATCCGCAGGACAGTGATATTGACTGCTGCCACTGGGTTACGGCAGAACAAATATTAAAGAGTGATTGCCTGCGTTCGCCACTCGTCGCAGAAAGTATCCGCTGTTACTTGCAAAATGAAAAACATCCTCTCACCCTATTGGATAGCGATGTCTCTCCGGTTAATTAATAGCAAAACAGTGATGAGTTTGATGCACCCCCGTTTACAACGTGTTAAAGTACGGCGCTTGTTTTTTTCTCCAGTGAGATTCCCATGTCAGATAACAGCCAGAAAAAAGTCATTGTCGGCATGTCCGGCGGTGTAGATTCCTCCGTTTCCGCATACCTGCTGCAACAGCAAGGTTATCAAGTGGCTGGCTTATTCATGAAGAATTGGGAAGAGGACGATGATGAAGAGTACTGTTCAGCCGCGACTGATCTGGCCGATGCTCAATCCGTTTGCGATAAACTGGGTATTGAACTTCATACCGTCAATTTTGCTGCCGAATATTGGGATAATGTTTTCGAGCATTTCCTTTCTGAATATAAAGCTGGCAGAACCCCTAACCCAGATATTCTATGCAACAAAGAAATTAAATTTAAAGCATTTCTGGAATTCGCCGCTGAAGATTTAGGTGCGGATTATATCGCTACAGGTCATTACGTCCGCCGCAAGGATATTAACGGTAAGAGCCAATTATTGCGGGGTCTCGATAACAATAAAGACCAAAGCTACTTTTTATATACCCTGAGCCACCAGCAAATTGCGCAAAGCTTATTTCCTGTCGGTGAATTGGAAAAACCGGAAGTTCGTCGTATCGCTGAAAAAATCGGTTTAGTGACGGCAAAGAAAAAAGATTCTACAGGTATCTGTTTTATCGGTGAGCGCAAATTCCGTGATTTCCTTGGCCGTTATTTGCCCGCCAAACCGGGGCCGATTATGACTGTGGATGGAGAAACCCTTGGTGAGCATCAAGGGCTGATGTACCACACACTGGGTCAACGTAAAGGCCTGGGGGTCGGCGGAACTAAAGAAGGCAGTGAAGAGCCGTGGTATGTCATAGACAAAGATGTTCAAAATAACATTCTGATCGTGGCTCAGGGACATGAACACCCCCGTATGATGTCTGCTGGCCTTATTGCTCAACAGCTTCATTGGGTTGACAGACAACCACTGACTGAAGAAATCCGCTGCGTGGTTAAAACACGTTATCGCCAGCAGGATATTCCTTGCACTGTCACACCAATAAACGAAGACAAAATAGAAGTACGTTTTGCTAACCCTGTCGCCGCAGTCACCCCCGGCCAGTCAGCCGTCTTTTATCAGGGGGAAGTTTGTCTTGGCGGTGGCGTGATTGAACAACGTTTGCAGGAGTAATTGTGGCAAAGAATTATTACAACATTACACTGGCTCTGGCGGGCATTTGCCAGTCAAGTTATCTGGTACAGCAACTTGCTCACGAAAACCAGTGTGATACCGATGCTGTTGCAACTATGGTTAATAGCATTCTGAACACCAACCCAGCATCTGTTTTAGATGTGTTTGGCAAGCATGAACGCAATCTGCGCATTGGGCTGGATGCCATGCTAGGGATGTTCAATGGCTCTAACAGTCGTCTTTCCGCCGATCTTACCCGTTATATGTTAAGCCTGATGGTACTGGAGCGCCGCCTGAGTAAAAATCAGGACGCTTCCGACGCACTTGGCAACCGCATCAGCCAGTTAGAGCGCCAACAGACTTATTTTGAACCCATGTCAGAAGGCATGTTCAATGCGTTGGCCGGTATTTATGTTGATGTTGTCAGCCCATTAGGCCCAAGGATCCAGGTGACAGGTTCCCCTGATGTTCTGCGCAATCCACTTGTACAAGCGAAAGTCAGGGCTATTCTGCTGGCAGGGGTCCGTTGCGCGGTCTTATGGCAGCAAGTTGGCGGTAGTCGCTGGCAATTAATGTTTTCTCGTCAACGCCTGCTCCAACAGGCGAAAGATATTCTTGCTCATTGTTAAATAAAATCCAGGAGTTGCTACCAATGGAATTATCCTCACTGACTGCTGTTTCTCCAATTGATGGCCGCTACGGCGATAAAGTCAGCGCATTACGTGCCATTTTTAGTGAGTTTGGCTTACTGAAATTCCGCACGCAGGTTGAAGTACGTTGGCTGCAAAAACTGGCAGAATGTGCTGAAATTAAAGAAGTTCCGGCTTTTGATGCGGACGCAAACGCTTACTTGAATGAAATTAGCGCAAATTTCAATGAACAGGATGCAATGCGTATCAAAACAATCGAACGCACGACTAATCACGATGTTAAAGCAGTGGAATATTTTCTGAAAGAGAAAGTTGCAGATATTCCGGCACTGCATAAAGTTGCCGAGTTTATTCACTTTGCCTGTACTTCTGAAGATATCAACAATCTGTCTTATGCGCTGATGCTGAAAACAGCCCGTGAAGAGGTGATTTTGCCACAATGGTGCCAGATGATTGACACCATTAAAAAAATGGCGGCTGAATATCGAGATTTGCCGCTGTTGTCCCGTACTCACGGTCAACCTGCCACCCCTTCCACTGTGGGTAAAGAGTTTGCCAACGTTGCTCACCGGATGGAACGCCAATATCGCCAACTGGAGCAAACTGAAATATTAGGCAAAATCAATGGCGCAGTGGGTAACTATAATGCCCATATAGCCGCTTACCCGCAGGTTGATTGGCACCGATTCAGTGAAACGTTTGTGACTTCACTGGGCATCAAATGGAATCCCTACACGACTCAAATCGAACCTCATGATTATATTGCGGAATTGTTCGATGCCATCGCCCGTTTCAATACGATTCTGCTCGATTTCAACCGTGACATTTGGGGTTATGTCGCACTCAACCATTTCAAACAGAAAACGGTTGCCGGCGAAATTGGTTCTTCCACGATGCCGCACAAAGTCAATCCAATTGATTTTGAAAATTCTGAAGGTAATTTGGGGTTGGCAAATGCCGTACTTGGTCATCTGGCAAGCAAGTTACCGGTTTCCCGTTGGCAGCGTGATCTGACTGACTCAACCGTATTACGTAACCTTGGCGTTGGTCTGGGATATGCTCTGATTGCTTATCAATCTACGATGAAAGGCTTAAATAAGCTGGAAGTCAATGGACAGAATCTGCTGGATGAACTGGATAAAAATTGGGAAGTCCTTGCTGAACCTATCCAGACCGTCATGCGTCGCTACGGTATCGAAAAGCCTTACGAAAAGCTGAAAGAGCTCACTCGGGGTAAACGCGTCAATGCTGAAGGAATGAAAACTTTTATTGACGGGCTGGATTTACCTGAAAAAGAGAAAATCCGCCTGAAAGCAATGACGCCGGCAAATTATATTGGCCGTGCAATCACTCTGGTTGATGAATTAAAGTAAGCGATATTCCCACAGACGGATAAAATATCCGTCTTAGACCGCTGACAAACCTCGTTGAAAAGAACGGGGTTTTTTTATCATGAATACTGACGATACCCAATAGATTTCAAGATGCCTCGCGACGGCAAGGGAGTGAATCCCCGGGAGCATAGCGAACTATGTGACCGGGGTGAGCGAGTGCAGCCAACAAAGAGGCAACTTGAAAGATAACGGGTATATTTTTCCTTAAATAAATGAGTGTGGTATTTAATACCATTAACAGAGAATTGAAAAGAAATCAGTATATAAAAGAATATCATCAGAATAAATGGGCATGCAAAATCTTTCTAGTCGTTATTTTACGAAGTAAGCCATAAGGAAATAGCGCAATAAAAAATGGATAAAAAGATTAATTCAGTAAGGTTTAAACTCTGAAAAAATCTTGTAAAAACAAATATATGAGTTAATTTTATCGTTAAATCACATTTAAGGTATAAAAAGAGGCGTGATTTAAATCAAACAGTAGAAAAGCAATGCTATTAAACGGGATGAAATAGTATAAAACAAGTTTTAACGGATGTATTTAATGTATCGCAGTGTTGCATAGCAAATTCAACATAAAAGCGCTGTAAGTAATCCAGTTCGTGTTCGGTTTAATCGTCTATTTTCGGGTTTTATTATCCCTATTTTTTATGAATGATTATTTAACTGGTTTATAAAAGAGTTTATTCACCGGTTAAAAACGTTATTAAAGTCGGTTCATTTTAGAAAGTAGATTATCTGATCAACTGATTTCTGTTTTTATTTATCCTTTTTTTGTTGTATATAAAGCATTAATAAAGCCAATTCTTTTTCTCATTTTTACTGATATATTTATCATAAGCAGGTTTTAAACTGTTATTAAAAACCTTTTTTTAACCTCTGGTTTTAATTTGTATAATAAGGTTTTAGCCGTTGTTTTTACTGCTTTTAACATTTTGTTTTATTAAGTTTAATCATCATGGTATATTGTGTCTTACGTTTAACCAACATTAATTATACTCACTTTTTATCTTTACTGACACTGTTTTACTGGCAATATTGTGTGGTTTTTATAAGTCTTTTATCTTCATAAATCAACTCGTAAATAGTATTATGATATAAAGATACCCATTTGTGTTTTTTCAGATAATATCTTTTTTTGCTGATTTTTTCAATTTTCTGTTAATGGTCTTAGATTAAAGTTAATTAACGTCAATTTAAAAATCTGTACTTATAGTTAAATCCGTCTTTTATATAAAAGCTTTAATACATCTGTTTTCGTACTTTTAAATGGTTATGACAGGACAGGTAAATGAAAAATAAGCGGAGAATAACGTCGTTGATAAATACACTAAACATGATCTGAATAAGCCGTTTTAGTACTACAGCCGTAGATACCAGAAAGTTGCATTTTCCTTGATGCTCACAATTCTGAGAAACCGCATGAATTAAGCTTTTCTATGAGTGTCTTTTCTGTTGAAAAAAGTAAGTACGGCTGTAGTATTAGAGCCTATCCCAATAGGGTTTTATTCCAAACGATAATCCCGCATGCAAAATGTAACATCGCTTCACAGTTTTCGACCTTCTTTTCCCATCGGGTCAATATCCGACGAAAACGATTCATCCAGCTATGAGTTCTCTCGACAACCCATCTTTGCGCTTTAAAGCCCGTATTTTGCCAGGCATCTGATCCTTCCTTGCGAGACTGGATGTGTGGCGCGTAACGCCGACTTTGTCGATAGCTTTTCAGCCATTCAGCATCATAGCAGTCAGGGCGTTCCATTGGCAGCCCGTTCTGAGCACAAAGAAGATGGCATCCATCGCGGTGCGGTTATCAACACGTTTGCGATGTGTCCCTAGCGGATGCTGAGTTTTATGTTTGGGGATAAGTGGCCTCATTTTTTCCCAAAGTTCATCACTGAGCCGCCATTTGTTGTTTGTCATACTCTATACCTTTCGAAATTATTCATTATAGAATATGACAATTCCTTTTGGGATAGGTTCTTAGTGCCATAGGGAACTTCCTTACCCTCTTTAATTGGATGAACTACACCTTAATCAATTAGTGTCTAACTTTTGGGGTGCAATTCAACATGTCAGGGTTCTTTCTATTAAATTAAGCCAAGAAATTCTGGTAATCCTTTTACATAGTCATATGCTTCACCAGTATAATTATCTGATAAATCTTGGAAGAGTTTAATTACCTCTTGTTTCTCATCATCATTAAGTAACTGAAGTTCCGCTGCCATTTGTTCCATTGTTTCTATTGCTGAATCCGGATTAAGCAGTTCTTCACTTGTAAACTCCAAAAATATGGCAAGATCAATAATGACCTTTACAAGCCTAATATTGCTATTCTTTAACAACTTTCACCTCTATGTTTTTGATTCCAAGTTCATGGAACATTTTTCGTGCTCTATTCGCCTGAGTTTGATCAGGTACTTCCCAACGTCCAAGGTTTTATCCAAGGTGATGGCGGCCAGTTCTGCGGCTAATGCGCCCACTGCCGCCCCTTTGGCATCCCCGACGCTAATTTCCGCCGCCAGCGCAGACACTGCGGCATGGCTAATCGCTTTACCCGGAACATCCAGAATCTCCCCATTATCACCAATCAGTTTGGCGCCTTCCGCATTAATCTGGCTACCTATATTGCTCAACAACGCGGTTTGCAGGTTATCCGTAAAACTGCCGCCGTTAATCGCCGTCCCTATTGTTGAGCTCACGAGGGATTTGACGGCATCGCGCTTCGCCAAGGCGGCCAGTGTCTGGGTGAGATCCCCTTTATTTTCAACTAAGGCCACCGCCGCCTGAGAGGTCAACCCTATCATTCCGCCATAAGCCGCCCCATAAACCGCGCTCGCCGTGGCTCCCGTGGCCCCTGTCGCCCCCACGGCACCACTTCCCGCCCAAGCCGCCAGCCCCGAACCCGCCGTGACCGCAGCAACCGCAATCGCAATCACCGCACCCACTACGGGGTTTAAGCTTTCGCTTTTTTTGTCCCAGCTACGGTAAGCGTCCTTAACCCGATCCCACTGGACATCATCGCGGTCTTGAAGATTTTTCAACCATTCCGTACCCGGGGTGTTACCCAGTACCCCTAACGCGTCTTCCAGTAACTGCCCCTCTTTCACTTTCACATCCGCATTGATACCTTTCGCCACATCCACCGTCAGCGTACCGCCAACATGCACTGACGGGATTATCCAAGTCTCCTCACGGTGACCTTTATCGTGCTGGCGTAATAAAAAAGCCTTTTGATGTCGTGATGGTCTGCTCAAAATCCGTATTTGGCATCGCCTTGAAGTTCACTTTCCCTGTCTGGCTGGTGATTTTTGCGTTTTTACGGGTTTCTATCCGACTCGCTTCCAATGTCACCTCATCTTTTGCCATCAGGTTAATATCCCCCCCGGCCGTCAATTCCGTGACTTTGTTGGTCTTCTTGATTTGTATTCGATGTTCTGTTTTAGACCCAAAGACTTTACATGACTTTATGGGTCCCAAACCTTTACAGCTTTTCCTCGTTTCTTCACTTTTATAAACTTCTTCCATTGCTTGCGCATAGAGAACGCCGCCTGTTGCCGCGATATCCATCACCCCTTTGGCGATTAACTCCGTCGCCTGGAATAAAATACTGCCCTGAGAGCGAAGAGTTAATGCGCCACCACTATTCAGTCGGCTGGCATGTTGCGTAAAGCGCTCAATATTCCCCTCGTGGTTAAAGTCGTGACCGGTTAAGATGAGATTTTTCTTCGCATGAAACTGGCTTTGACTGTTATCCAGCTTCGTCGCATTGATATAAGCGTTCATTCCCGCAGCGACGCTGGCATCCCAGGCATTATTTAACGCTTTGGTGCGAATAACGATTCACCATGATGGGTTTTCAGCGTCGCCGAAGCGTTGTCAATCTGGGTGCTCAGGTGACCGCTCGCGTCTTTTTGCACCCAAAGATGATGATTGGCCTGAATCAGACCCTTATTCTGATTGTATAAGCGGTCAATAAACAACCGCACATCACCTTCTGCAAGAATCTTACCGGTGTTGTTCAACGTGTTCGCGGCAAGCGTCATCTCTCCATCCGCTGTCAAACGAATGTCGCCTTGCGTTGCCGTCAGGTTGGTCAGGTTAACTTCCTTACCCGCCTCAGTACTCACCAGACGGATTTTATTGGCATACATTCCCCCCAATGACCCGGTATCAATCGCGCTCCAGGGGGTATTACCTTCGCCTGCAATAGGGACAAGAGTCCCGCGTTTGAAATCAATCCGGTTGGACCCTTGTGTCAATGTCAGGTTTTTCGCCTGCACTTTGCCGTTAAGTATCGTGGCCCGACTGATAATATCGACATCATCCTGCACCGTCGCATCCAGCCCCTTTTCATCAAAGGTTATAGTGCCTTTTTTCACTTCTAAGGCTGCTAATGCACCCTCTTTATCAAACACCGGTTTCCCAGTCGATAAGGTGACAGCCGGGGTATTGATAAAGCCACAGCCATGACAGGTTATGCCGTTCGGGTTAGCAATGAAGACAGAGGCTTTTTGCCCCACGACTTCCAACAGGCCCTGTAGATTTGAGGCTAACGTCCCCACCACTTCATGAATAATCAACTCAGCCGATTGACCGTTGAAGTGCGGGTTTGCCCCAATTTGTCCCGCCAGCACGGATTGAATAGGGTGGCTTTGCTATTGATATTAATGTCTGTCTTGGCGTGTATCTCCCCCAAGATAATTTTACCCTCGGCAGTTAAACTGATAGCGTCCTGCGCTGTGGTCAGGTGGGTGAGATTAACCCCGACACCCGCTTCAGTGGCCACCAGCCGGATCTTATTGGCATACATGCCGCCTAATGCTTTAGTATCAACGGCACATTACCCTGATGTTGTACCTGGGTTTGACTATTGTCCGGCGTTATCCCAGCCGCCATAGCCGGATGAAGGGGATAAACGGCGGTGAGATAAATTAAAAGATAACTCGTGGCCCTGACCACCGGGGTGTTGCGTTGATCCATCGGATTTTCTCTTTTCTTAAGTTAATCTGGCTTCGGTGATAAAATGGTCATCTTTCCATAGAAAATATGGATAATTTTATAGTGACATAAGCAAACTATTCTAATGTGGTATTAATTGCCTGCCCGAATGAATAGTATAAAATGTGATCAAAATCGAGCTGTTTAATCCTGATAATGGGGAATGCGATGTATTAAATGCTAGGAAGTGGCAATAAAGATGGAAATACTCTTTTTTACATCAACAAAAGTACTTTCCGTTTCTTAATGGTATTACATCTCCAATCCAGCAGGTGTGTGGCATTTTGCTTATGTATTTGGGGATGTTTTTAAATGGGTTAGTCAAAGACGGATAAAATATTCATCTATTTCCATCCTTTTATAAACCAATCCCAAACACACATTGAAGTTATATTCTCTATTTCTACTTGATGACTTGCTGTTACAGATCCATATATCTAACATATTCAGCTAGGCCCATTGCATTGCATTTTTTACCGGCAGTTTTGTCTATATAACAGTTTAAATAAATTGATTATTACAATACTGCCAGTTGGCGTTTTTAGAAGGAATATTCCATGCGGATATTGATCGTTGAAGACAACATGCTGCTGCGTCATCATTTGACAGTACAGCTTCGTGACTCAGGCCATCTGGTTGATGCTGCGGCAAATGCCAAAGAAGCCGATTACTATCTGGCAGAAAGCGAACCAGATATTGCTATTGTTGATCTTGGTTTGCCTGGAGAAGATGGTTTGAGTCTGATCCGTCGCTGGCGCCAAAAAGATGAAAAACTCCCCATTCTTGTTCTGACCGCCCGTGAAAGCTGGCAGGAAAAAGTCACCGTTCTTGATGCAGGAGCAGATGATTATGTCACCAAGCCCTTTCATCTGGAAGAGATTATTGCCCGGATGCAGGCTCTCCTACGCCGTAATAATGGGTTGGTTTCTCAGGTTATTGAATTTCCCCCCTTCCGAATTGATCTATCACGCAAGGAATTAACGGTTTATGGGGAAAATATCAAACTAACAGCGTTTGAATACCGGATTATTGAAATACTGATGTGTAATAGTGACAAAGTAGTGACTAAAGATGCATTAATGCGCCAGTTATATCCCGATGCTGAACTACGCGAAGGCCATTCCATTGATGTCTTAATCGGTCGGTTAAGAAAGAAAATACAAGATATATGGCCTTATGAAGCTATCGTGACGGTCCGTGGTCAAGGCTATCGCTTTGATGTGTAAAACTTTGATGGGTAAAACCGTGCTGAAGCACAAAAAGAAGCCGTTCTCACTCCGTACCCGGTTTTTAATGGCGACTGCCGCCGTTATTCTGGCTCTGACAATGTCTTACGGTATTGTTGCCATTGTCGGTTACCTGGTCAGTTTTGATAAAACCGCTTATACACTGCTACGCAGTCAGAGTAACCTATTTTTCAGTCTTGCCCAGTGGAATAACAATAAACTGGATATTTCAGTCCCCCCCAATTTCACATTAAACAATCCATCACTGGTTCTGATTTATAACAACAAAGGGGCTATCCTCTGGCGTCAACGTCATCTCCCGAAAGTAGAAAACTCGATTCCAAGTGAATGGTTAAAGGAAGATGGTTTATATGATCTGGATACCAACCTGAAAAATAGCCGGGACTTGTTAAAAGACTCAGCCAATATGAAAGGGCAATTAGGGAAATTTAACACTCTCGACGAAAATGAAGACAATGAGCTGACCCACTCCGTTTCTGTTAACAGATACAGTGCGACAGATCATCTGCCTGCGTTGACCATCGTCGTCATTGATACGATTCCACAGGATTTACAAAAAACGGTTATGGTGTGGGAATGGTTCGGCTATGTATTGATTGCCAATCTGATTCTGGTCATCCCCTTAATCTGGCTGGCAGCACACTGGAGTTTGCGGCCAATTAAGTCGCTGATTCATCAGGTCAGCTCGCTGGAGAAAGGTGAACGGGAAAAACTGGATGAAAACCCACCAACAGAGCTGCGGGGATTAGTGCGTAATCTGAATGTGTTGCTCAATAATGAACGCAACCGCTATACAAAATACCGGACAACGCTGGCTGATCTGACACACAGCCTGAAAACCCCACTGGCTGTTTTGCAATCAACCCTCCGTTCTTTACGTAACAGTCAGCAAATGACTATTCAACAGGCCGAACCCATCATGCTTGAGCAAATCAGCCGTATTTCTCAGCAAATAGGCTATTACCTGCATCGGGCCAGTATGCGCAGCGAACACAGCACGATTATGCAGAAAGTTTCTTCTGTTCCGGCTTTATTGGATAGCCTGTGCAGCGCTTTAACAAAAGTCTATCAACATAAAGGGGTCAGCCTTACGTTAGATGTATCGCCGGAGATCACCTGGCTTGGTGAAAAAAATGATTTTATGGAAGTCATGGGCAATGTGCTAGAGAATGCTTGTAAATATTGCCTTAAATTTGTCGAGATCTCAGTCACTATTGATGACGATTCGGTGGTCATTATTGTTGACGACGACGGACCAGGCGTTCCAATTGACAAACGGGAAATAATTTTCCAACGGGGCCAACGTGTCGATACCTTACGGCCTGGTCAGGGGCTTGGGCTGTCAATTGCTTCTGAAATTATCGAACAATATACCGGTGATATCAGTATCAGTGACAGCCCGCTTGGCGGTGCCAGAATTTGCGTTATATTCCGGTGTCAGCAAATTAATGATGACGATTAAGCGGCTCTCCACTCTTATATCTCCGCCCGCATTGGACGAAGGTTTACGACTATTTTTGCTAAATATGCCTGTGCAGTCTGATACTCAATTCAACTAATTCGTTATAATATCCTGAAACTCACTTCACACTCAGGATGTCACTATGGACTATCAGTTGAATCTGGACTGGCAGGCGTTTTTGCAAAATCACTGGCAAAAACGCCCTTTACTGATTAAGCAAGGCTTCCGTCAATTCATTGATCCACTTACTCCCGATGAACTGGCAGGTCTGGCTATGGAGAATGAAGTTGACTGCCGTCTGGTCAGCCAGAAAAATGGCCGTTGGGATGTCTCTCATGGTCCATTCGAAAGTTACGATCATTTAGGTGAACAGGATTGGTCACTGCTGGTACAAGCGGTTAATCACTGGCATCATCCTTCCGCCGCATTAATGCAACCATTCCGCGTGTTATCTGACTGGCGAATGGACGATCTCATGGTTTCCTTCTCTGCTCCCGGTGGGGGTGTTGGCCCGCATCTCGACCAATATGATGTATTTATCATTCAAGGAATGGGTCGCCGTCGTTGGTGTGTTGGGGAAAAGATCCCCATGAAACAGCGCTGCCCTCATCCCGATCTGTTACAGGTCGATCCATTTAATGCCATTATTGATGAAGAGATGGAACCCGGTGATATTCTCTATATTCCACCCGGGTTTCCGCATGAAGGTTATGCTATTGAGGATTCACTGAATTATTCTGTTGGTTTCCGCGCACCCAATTCCCGTGAACTGTTCAGTAGTTTTGCCGATTATGTGCTGGCTAATGATTTAGGCAGTTATCGCTATAGCGATCCTGATCTGACTTTCCGCGAAAACCCGGCACTGGTCCAGCAACATGAACTATCTGCGCTGCACGCAATGATGGACGAATTATTGGCACAACCTGACACTTTCCAACAATGGTTTGGTGAATTCATCTCTCAGTCCCGGCATGAACTTGATATTGCCCCACCAGAGCCGCCCTATGAAAGTGATGAAATTTATGAATTAATGAAACAAGGTGAAAATCTCCACCGCCTTAACGGACTACGCGTTATCAGAATTGGTGATCAGTGCTTTGTTAACGGAGAATTAATAGATACACCTCATATTAAAGCAGCTGATATTCTTTGCCACTATTATGAGATTAATGCAGAAATGCTAAGTGAAGCGATAGATGATGTACGTTTTATCAGCCTGCTCACTGCATTGGTAAACAGTGGCTACTGGTACTTTAATGATTAATGTATCATCACAAAAGGTGACCCTTTAAATAATTCTGTGTCACTTTTCACTCGGTTATTACTTCACTGCCTTTTAATCAGATCCTCCGATTAAGAGGCAGTGACTGGTATATTTATCAGCCAAGTCATCTCCACGTAAATGCAAAAACTTGTGGTGCCAGGATTTACCATTAATCTCTGATCAAATTAATCAATAGGGTAAAGCTCTTGGATTTTTCTCAACTTTTTTAGACAACAGTGCAGTCAACTCAGCAATACGCATGACGACACTCACAGCCTGTTCCATTCCCTCCAATGAAACAAATTCATGCTTGCCATGATAATTATACCCTCCCATGAATATATTCGGGCAAGGCAAACCACGAAATGACAATTGTGCCCCATCAGTACCACCACGAATGGGTTTAATAATGGGATCGATGTCACAATCCAACATCGCCTGTTTGGCAATCTCAATAACATGTGGGTATTTGATCACTTCATCATGCATATTGTAATAATTGTCATCAATAGTCAGTTCGATATAACAATCGGGATGTAATCCCTCACCGGCTTTTTCCGCAATTTTGATCATCTTCTTTTTACGTTCTTCGAAGTTATTCCGATCAAAATCACGAATAATATAGTGCATTTCAGCACGCTCCACCGTACCTTTAATACGTTTCAGATGGTAGAAACCTTCATATCCGTCGGTATGTTCCGGTGTTTCTTCCGATGGCAATGCCTGATGAATACGGATTGCCAGCGATAAGGCATTGATCATGACATCTTTCGCATTACCAGGGTGAACATTGTTGCCAACAATCTTGACTATGACCACCGCTGCATTGAAGTTTTCAAACGCCAGTTCACCCACACCACCACCATCTACGGTATACGCCCATTCAGCATCAAATGAATTAATATCAAAATAGCGTGCTCCCTTACCTGTCTCTTCATCAGGTGTAAACGCTATTCGAATATCACCATGTAAAATATTGCTGTTTTTCAGACGGACCATTGCGGTAATGATTTCTGCAATACCCGCTTTATCATCAGCACCAAGCAACGTTCGGCCATCTGTGGTAATCAATGTTTTCCCCAACATGCTATGCAATACAGGAAACACAACTGGCGATAACACTTCATCACCAACCCCTAGGGCAATCTCACCCCCCCGGTAATCTTCCAGCATTTGTGGGCTGACATTTTTTCCAGGAAAATTTGGCGAAGTATCAAGATGAGCAATAAAACCGATAGCCGGCACAGGCCATGGTGTATTGGCAGGTAATGTTGCCATAACACAGCCATAATTATTCTGAATCACATTTGAAAAACCCAGCTCGGTCAACTCTTGTTTCAACGCGTTGGCCAGTTCAAGCTGACCATCACTGCTGGGAATGGTTTTCACTGACGGCTTTGACTGAGTATCAAAAGATATGTATTTAAAAAAACGCTCTAGTAGTCTGTCCATTATTCTCTCCCCCAGGAACCTGACTGCCCATTATGAGGAAGAGAAACAGAATAATTATTGCGTCAAGTCAGTTTTAAATTCTTTTATCTTATTAATTAACCTTCGGGCATACTCATCCACTATCTTACTGGCTGGCCCATAATGCTTTTCATCAAACATACTTTCTACCTGACTCGGCTCCAGATTCAGCTCTACTGTGTGTGCCCCTGCCAGTTTAGCTTCATGCACAAATCCAGCCGCAGGATAAACATGCCCTGAGGTGCCAATAGCAATAAAAATGTCTGCCTGAGCCAGTGCAGAGTAGATTTGTTCCATAGCAAAAGGCATTTCACCAAACCAAACAATATGCGGACGCAATGGTGATGGAAACTGACAACAATGGCAACGTTCATCAGTCGTCATAGGCGTTGTCCTCTCAAACACTTGCCCAGACTGACAGCAACGGACTTTGAGTAACTCACCATGCATATGCACCGTACGATAGCTACCCGCCCTCTCATGCAGATTATCGATATTCTGGGTAATCAACAGAAAATGGTCGCCAAGCTCATTTTCCAGTGCCGCCAAAGCATAATGCGCCGCATTCGGATTTATTTCTGGTTGTTGAAGTTGATGACGCCGGGCGTTATAAAATGCCTGTACTAATTCTGGATCTTTCTGAAAACCTTCAGGTGTAGCAACATCTTCCACCCGGTGTTCTTCCCATAATCCATCAGAGGAGCGGAAAGTCTGAATACCCGATTCAGCCGAAATACCCGCACCGGTCAATACTACGACATAAGGTTTTTTCATATTCAGTGCCAATCGATTATCCCTATAGAAAATTCGGCTACGAAACCTCTGATGCCGCAAACGCTTAACCTTACGAAACCGACTAGGCCGACGACGAACACGCATATGATTTCCTTTAAGATTTCTCAATACTGCTTAGGTTTCTGTTTTTTATACCATAACGCCTTTGTTTCGCTCATGCCAATAGCAGGTTTATTATTTCCCACTTAAAACACGCGCCGGATCAAGTCTGCTGGCCCGCTTGGCCGGATACCAACTTGCCAGTAAACTCAGAATCAAAGCCGTCGCCAAAACATACAGAACGTCCATGCTATGTAACTCAGATGGCAGAAAATCAATGAAATAAACATCACCAGAAAGAAATTGATGGCCGATCAGTTTTTCCAAACCATGAATCAGGACCGTCAAATTCAGTGATGCCAACACACCGACTACCGCGCCGGCAATACTACCTGCCATACCCGCCAGTAACCCATACCAGAGAAAAACCGCTCTGATTTGCCCATCTTTCGCACCGAGGGTTCGCAGGATAGCGATATCACTGCTTTTATCTTTTACCGCCATGACCAGTGTAGAAACGATATTAAAACACGCCACACCAATCACTAGAATCATCGCCAGATACATAATGCCGCGTACCATCTGAATATCCTGATACATATAACCGTAATTTCTTATCCAACTACTGATATAGACATATTCTTGTGATGCTTCACCGGCTGCCCTTACCGGTTGATCAGCGGCAAACACATCATCAACCTTGATCGCAATTCCGGTGATCCCCTGACCATAATCCAAATATTGCTGTGCATCCGCCAAAGGAATCAAAGCCAAGCTATGATCAAGTAAGCCACTGAGCTGAAAAATTCCACTGACCTGTAAACGGATCCGCTTTGGCTGCAACAGTTTCATTTCTGGATCATTGTTCGGGATCATGACAGTCAACCAGTCGCCCTGTTTAACCTTCAAAGCATTAGCAACCCCCTGCCCAAGAATGACCTGTTGATGACCCGCCTGAAAGTTTTGCCAGGCATTATCCTGTACAAACTGTGGTAATGAACTGACCTGGGCCTCAGTGGCTAAATCAACACCTTTCACCTGAACAGCATGTAAGCTGGCACCTTTTTCCATCAATCCGGTAAAAGTAATATAAGGCGAAGCAGCAACTACGCCAGTTGTGTTTTTTACCCGTTTCAATGCAGGCTGCCACTGCTCAAGAGGCTGATTGACCGCATAGATTTCACCATGCGGAACGACAGAAAGGATCCGGTTCCTCAATTCCCGTTCAAAACCATTCATGGCACTTAGACCAATAATCAGGACAGCAACACCAAGCATAATCCCCAGCGTGGAAATCACTGAAATCAGGGATACCATTCCACCACGGCGGCGCCCTCGGCTGAATCGCAGAGCAGTAACTAAAGAGAAAGGCACATTCGCCATTACAGTGCCCCCGCCAGGGTCAATTTATCCTGTAAATAACCATCCCGCATCTCCACCTGACGATTCAATCTGCCAGCCAGTGTCAAATCATGGGTGACAACCAGAAATGCTGTGCCTTGCTGCCTGTTAAGCTCGCCCAATAATTCAAAAACGCTATCTGCATTACGTAAATCAAGGTTACCGGTAGGTTCATCAGCCAAAACTAAAGAAGGCTCATTAACCAAGGCCCTGGCAATCGCCACTCGCTGGCGTTCACCCCCTGATAATTCTGACGGGCGGTGGTGGGCCCGTTTCTCCAGACCAACAGCCGCCAACATTTCCAATGCTTTCTTCTGTGCCTGACTGCGGTTTTTTCCGCCAATCAGCAGTGGCATAGCCACATTCTCTATTGCGTTAAAATCAGGCAACAAATGGTGAAACTGATAAATAAAACCCAATTCATGGTTGCGCAGCGCTGCTCTGGCTTTGGAAGACATTTTATTCAAAGAGTGCCCTTTAAAAAGGACTTCACCGGAGGTCGGTGTATCCAATCCACCAAGCATATGCAAAAGCGTACTCTTACCTGAGCCCGAACTCCCCACAATCGCCATCATTTCACCCTGTTTGATAGCAAAAGTGACATTTTTCAGCACTTCGGTCAGTACTTGCCCTTCCTGATATTTTTTACACAAATTATTACACAGCAGTAATGGTTGATTATTCATAACGCAAAGCCTCAGCAGGTTGAATGGCAGCAGCACGCCAGGAAGGATATAACGTAGATAACAAGGCGATAACCATCGCTGAAATTGCAATTGTGGCTACTTGTAATGGCTCAATCGCAACAGGCAATTCAACACCTGAGGTCAACAGACCAACCAATGGCATTAAGTTATTAAGCTGGCTGGAAAGCAGAACACCAAGCCCAGTTCCCAGTAATGTACCGATGATCCCGGCACCGGCTCCCTGGATCATAAAAACGGTCATAATCTGACGGCGTACCAGTCCCTGTGTTTGCAAAATCGCCACTTCACCCCGCTTTTCCATCACCAGTAAGCCAAGCGAAGTAATGATATTGAATGCCGCTACAGCAATAATCAAACTCAGCAATAAGCCCATCATGTTTTTTTCCATTCTGACAGCCTGGAAAAATTCACCTTTACGTTCGCGCCAATCTTTCCACAACACCCCTTCAGGCAGGGTTTGTAAGCTCAAACTATCTACAGCCAAGGGTTCTGTGAGATAGAGACGCCAGCCAGTGATGTTACCCTGCGGATAACGCATCAGACGAGCCGCATCTTGCTGATTAACCAGAACCTGTGTGCCGTCTACTTCACTATTAGAAGCAAAAGTACCCACAATCGTAAACAGACGCTGACTGGGAATACGCCCCATCGGTGTCAATTGGCTGGCACCCGGCACCATAAAACGGACCCGATCACCACGTTTTACCCCAAGCTCCCTGGCCAGTTTTTCACCTAAAATCGCATTATAGTGGCCGGGTTCAAGTTGCTGACGATAAGTGCTGACCAGATATTCCGTCAGCGGTTCATATTCATCAGACGTGATACCCAACATCACGCCCACACCAACATTGCGCGGGCTTTGTAATACAATATCTCCCACCACCAAGGGGGTAATCCTGCTAACTTGTTTCAAATCCGCAAGCTCGCTGGCCGGATGCTTTTCCGGATCCAGAGAACCATTCACCGACGTGACAACAGCCTGTGGCATAAAACCAAGAATACTGGTTTCCAGTGAACGCTCAAAACCATTCATCACGGACAGCACTGTAATTAATGCAGCAACACCGAGAGTAATACCAATTGCCGACAGCCATGAAACAAACCGGCCAAATTTGTCAGCCGCACGACCACGCATATACCGCAAACCTATAAATAATGAGACAGATTGAAACATGAAATCTGTTACTCCCCTGTTGCCAAAGCAAAGTGTTCAGGGATAATAAAGGGTAGCTATACTTTATGGAACCACCAACGCCCGGATCTGTGGTTTTTTTTATTTTCTCTCAACCTGCCAGCGTGTTTACTTTAAGACCATTATGAGTCGAAAATCTGTTGGGAATGGACTGAATCATAGAGAACACATTAACGCTTATGTCCTCAAAATACCGTTATGAACTTCCTGAACGCTGCGGTGATAGCCGCCAGTTAGGCCAACTTACTGGCGCAGCTTATGCTGTAGAGTGTGCTGAAATTGTCGAACGCCATCAAGGCCCTGTGGTACTGATAACCAAGGATATGCAAAACGCCTTACGTCTGCATGATGAAATCCATCAGTTTACCGACTGTCCTATTGATTTCCTTTCTGATTGGGAGACATTGCCGTATGACAGTTTTTCTCCTCATCAGGAAATTATTTCCAATCGCCTGTCCACACTCTACCGTCTGCCAACAATGACCAAAGGTGTTTTAATCCTGCCGATAAATACCTTAATGCAACGGGTTTGCCCTCATGAATTTCTTCACGGGCACGCACTGGTTATGTGCAAAGGTCAGAGGCTTTCGCGGGATAAACTGCGTACTGAATTGGAACAAGCGGGCTATCGCAGTGTTGAACAAGTTCTTGAACATGGCGAATTTGCTACCCGTGGCGCACTGCTTGATCTTTTTCCAATGGGGAGCGAGCACCCTTATCGTATTGATTTTTTCGATGATGAAATTGATAGTCTGCGAATTTTCGATGTTGACAGCCAACGCACGCTGGCCGAAGTCAAGCAAATCAATTTACTGCCTGCTCATGAATTTCCAACGGATAAAGAGACGATTGAACTGTTCCGCAGCCAATGGCGGGAACGTTTTGAAGTCCGTCGTGACGGTGAGCACATCTATCAGCAAGTCAGTAAAGGGACATTACCCGCAGGGATAGAATACTGGCAGCCCCTGTTTTTCAACCAACGCTTGCCTTCGCTATTTGATTATCTGCCAGACAATACCTTGATTATCAGTCAAGAGATAATCCCCTCCGCGGAACGTTTCTGGCAAGATGCTCAACAACGTTTTGAGAGCCGTAAAGTTGACCCCATGCGCCCTCTCCTATCACCAGAAGAACTTTGGCTTCCGGTTGATAAATTATTCTCAGAACTAAAAAACTGGCCCCGCATTCAACTCAAAACGGAAGAGCTCAGTCAAAAAGCCAGCCATATCAATCTTGATTATCAACAACTGCCGGATCTCGCCGTTGTTGCACAAAATAAGGCGCCACTGGATAAGCTTCGCCGTTTCCTTGAACAGTTCAGCGGCCGCGTTATTTTCTCCGTTGAGAGCGAAGGCCGAAAAGAAACGTTGCAAGAATTGTTGTCACGAATAAAAATTAAGCCAATTAAAATCAACAAATTACATGAAGCACAACAATCAGGCCACTTTTTGATGATTGGTGCGGCAGAACAAGGTTTTGTTGATGCAAAGAATGCGGTTGCTCTGATCTGTGAAAGTGACATGCTCGGTGAGCGTGTTGTGCGCCGCCGGCAGGACACCCGTCGCACGATCAATACAGATATCCTGATCCGTAACCTTGCAGAATTACGCCCCAGTCAGCCCGTGGTCCATCTGGAACATGGTGTTGGCCGTTACCAAGGATTAACCACCCTGGAAGCAGGAGGGATCAAGGCTGAATATCTGATCCTAAGTTATTCCGGTGAAGACAAACTCTATGTTCCGGTGTCTTCTCTGCACCTGATTAGCCGCTACGCAGGTGGCGCAGATGAAAATGCGCCATTACATAAATTGGGCGGAGAGGCATGGAGCAAGGCCCGTCAGAAAGCAGCCGAAAAAGTACGCGATGTGGCTGCGGAGCTGCTTGATATTTATGCCCACCGCACCGTAAAACAAGGATTTGCTTTTAAGCATGATTGGGAACAATATCAACTGTTCTGTCAGAGCTTTCCATTTGAAACTACACCAGACCAAGAGCAGGCGATTAACGCCGTTCTGAATGATATGTGTCAACCAGTGGCGATGGATCGCTTGGTTTGCGGCGATGTGGGATTTGGTAAAACCGAAGTTGCAATGCGCTCTGCATTTCTGGCCGTCCATAATGACAAACAAGTGGCGGTATTGGTTCCGACAACGCTTCTGGCTCAACAACATTTTGATAATTTCCGTGACCGCTTTGCCAATTGGCCGGTACGTATTGAAATGATATCCCGTTTCCGCAGTGCTAAAGAACAGCAACAAGTCGTTGAAATGGCAGCTGAAGGTAAAGTCGATATTATTATCGGTACTCATAAATTGCTACAAAGTGGCCTGCGCTGGAAAGATCTTGGTTTATTAATTGTCGATGAAGAACACCGGTTTGGTGTTCGCCATAAAGAGCAAATCAAAGCGATGCGCGCCGATGTGGATATTCTGACACTTACCGCAACCCCTATTCCACGAACCCTCAATATGGCAATGAGTAGTATGCGAGATCTCTCGATCATTTCGACACCGCCCGCCCGTCGCCTGGCGGTCAAAACGTTCGTACGCGAGTATGACAGCCTGGTTGTTCGGGAGGCCATGTTGCGTGAAATTCTGCGCGGTGGTCAAGTCTATTACCTCTATAATGATGTTGAGAATATTGAGAAAGCGAAACTACGCCTCGAAGAGTTAGTGCCAGAAGCGCGGATTGCCGTTGGTCATGGGCAAATGCGGGAGCGAGATTTAGAACGGGTGATGACCGATTTCCATCATCAGCGGTTTAATGTCCTGATTTGCACCACCATTATTGAGACAGGCATTGATATTCCAAGTGCCAATACCATCATTATTGAACGTGCTGACCATTTCGGCCTGGCTCAATTGCATCAGCTACGAGGACGTGTCGGACGCTCTCATCATCAGGCTTATGCTTATCTTCTGACGCCACATCCAAAAGCCATGACAACCGATGCACATAAACGTCTGGAAGCAATTGCCTCCCTTGAGGATTTAGGCGCTGGTTTTGCACTGGCAACCCATGACCTTGAGATCCGCGGAGCCGGTGAACTTCTCGGTGAAGAACAAAGCGGCCAAATGACAACGATTGGCTTCACACTCTATATGGAGCTATTGGAAAATGCAGTTAATACACTAAAAACAGGTCGTGAACCTTCACTTGAAGACTTGACAAATAGTCAGACGGAGGTTGAATTGCGTATGCCTGTTTTACTGCCTGATAATTATATACCTGAGGTCAATATGCGTTTGTCTTTCTATAAACGGATTGCCAGTGCCAAAGACGAATCAGAATTGGCAGAATTAAAGGTTGAATTGATAGACCGATTCGGCACATTACCTGATCCTGGGCGTCATTTATTACAATCAGCGGCAATTCGTTTATCCGCTCAGAAATTAGGGATTAAGCGCATAGAAGCCCATGAAAAAGGCGGTTTTGTCGAATTTAGTGAAAAAAATAAAGTTGATCCAACTTATCTGATCAGCCTGTTACAGAAACAGCCTGAGATTTACCGGCTGGATGGCCCCGCTAAACTGAGATTCATTACCGACCTGAGCGAGAGGATGGCACGTCTGGAATTTATTCAGCAATTACTGAGTACTTTTAAACACCATCAAGTGAATTTCTAAGCCATTTTTTTACTTCCCCTGTGATTGATTATCAGTCTGCGGGGAAGTACTGTGATTTATTCATCAATATTTATTCTGAAATAACAGTCATACCACCATATTCATATGGAATCTGGGCTATTGCCTGATTGAATTAGAGGTAAATTCAGTTTTCAGGAAATAATAACCCAATAGAGTTATACTTATAACAACAGCTTATCTTATCAACCTGATATATTAGTTTAATTTTTTAACTTAAATCCTATCTCTTTGGTTATAATCATCACCATTACTTATGTAACTCGCATCTTTCATCATCCAAAATAATATATCAGATAAAATAAAAATATGCCTTACTTGTATTATTTACGATAAGTTACAGGAAAATTGCTAATATAAAATGGTGCAATAACCTCATTTCGCTTATCCCACCTAACCTTAAGTGACATCCAATTAAAATGGTCTTACCAGTTACATGGGCTAAAATAGCCTAGAAAAACTGTACCTTATTGTAACAGTCAATCAAATATATTGAATAATTATTAAAATTATATTCAAACATATTGTTTATCAGGAAATAAATTATTATTTATTCCTAAATATTATATTATATTTTAATTGCATTATTTTACACTTCGCCTATACCAATTAGTTAAACTCGTATTTATCTGTTTTTAAGCAACAAAAAAATGGATATTTATGATAAGAGTGAGAAATAGTCATTATGCAAAGCATTACTTACCATAACGTTACTTCTAATAATGTTTCTTCTAGCAATATTTCCATGCAGATTATACATGAGTTGTTACAATATCGCAGACGCTTTACCAACTCAGAAAGAGATTTAGATCAAGAAGAAAAACTTGTTAAAAGCGTACAATTACCCAGAATTACGTATTTTATCAAAAATAAAAAACCTATCGAATTTATTTTGCCGGCATTCCCAACAAAATCACCAAATAAAAATAAAGTGCTTGGCACTGCTCCCGATATGGCAGAACGCTTATCTTTGACTTTCCTTAATTCTCTGTGCCAGCGTATACAGCTTTATTATCCGCCCGGTGCCCGTATTATTATCTGTTCCGATGGGCATGTTTTCGGTGATCTCATTCGTGTCAATGATGAAGTTATCAGCCAATATCACGAAGATATTAAACAATTACTCAATGAGATGGGTGCTATAAACTTAAGTACATTTAATCTCAATGACGATAAGAACCTCTGCGAGCATAGTGATGATTTCGATTTACAGAGGCATATGTTAGTAAAACATTACGCCCGATCTGAGGAATCCATTAAAAACCAACTGCTACAAAACAGTGATGGATTACAATTGTATCGCGCGGTTACCCGCTTTTTATATGAAGACAGCTTATTACCCGGCTATACCGGATCAAACAATGCCCTGCAAAAAGACGCCAAACAGAGAGCTATCGGTGTTATTCAACGAAGTTGGGCATGGGGAAGTTTATTAGATACGCATTTCCCTGAAGCCATACGTCTATCTATTCATCCTCAGCCAGCAGACAGCATTAAACTCGGTATTCATATGATGCCAACCAGGGATGATTGGTTAACCCCTTGGCATGGTGTCGCAGCCAATGTAAATGGGCAGTTCATATTAATGAAACATAAAGAAGTTCAGATGATGGGCGGAAAATTGGTAAATATTCATGGAAAACCCAGCCATTATGTAATTTAAAGGAAAATGATTATGACAGATTTAAATAAATTTCAGACAGAAGAGATGATGCCTTTCGGCCTGAAGATTACACCACAATATGCCGGCCAGCATATTGATACATTATCAGTGGAAGAATTAAAACCACTGATAAAAAAACATCATTTGCTTATATTACGTGGTTTCAAATCTGGCTTATCTGATCACGAAATATATGAAGATTATGCCCGTGATTGGGGAGAAATAATGATGTGGCCGTTCGGTGCTGTTTTAGATGTCCGTGAACATCAGGATGCGACCGATCACGTATTCGATAACACCTATATGCCACTTCATTGGGATGGCATGTATAAACCGACAATTCCCGAATTTATTATGTTCCATTGTGCACATGCGCCAGACAGTGACCAAGGAGGCCGAACAACCTTCGTCAATACCCGCCTTGTAGTTGCTAATGCGACTCAGCAGCAATTAGAACAATGGAAAGATATATCGGTCACTTATCGCATTAATAAAGTCACTCATTATGGTGGCGAAGTCCATTCTCCTTTATTAGAAAAACATCCCGATGGAAATGGATTTGTTATCAGATATAATGAACCCGCAATAGATGGTGAGAAATTCCTGAATAAACATGCTATTGAGTATCATAATATCAATCCTGATCAAGTAGCAGAATTTCAGCAAGATTTTATCAATACGCTATACGATAAGCGCCATTTATATGCTCATGCATGGCAGAAAGGCGATTTAGTAATTGTGGATAATTTTTCTCTGCTACATGGACGAGAAGGATTTACTGCTAAATCAGAGCGACATTTACAGAGGATCCATATTCAATCTGATCCCGTCTTTAATAATCAAGCATTAATTATGTAAAAGAGCTGGAAAGATCCATTATCTTGACTCCCATTGTAGCTATACCCAATAGATTTCAAGATGCAGTGCGACGGCAAGGGAGTGAATCCCCGGGAGCATAGCTAACTATGTGACCGGGGTGAGCGAGTGCAGCCAACAAAGAGGCAACTTGAAAGATAACGGGTATATTGTCAAAATAAGAACTCTATGGAATATATTCATACCTGATTTTATTAATTAAAACCCACCGCTCACTCCAATGAGAGATAAATCCCAAACAAATAGAACTATATATTCAATATAAAATCACATTCAGTAATAATCAATACAGATAATACAGCCATTCCCTAACAAAATAGTGGACTAAGAAATAATAATAATATGGAATACTTATTTGTAGTTATACTAAGGAGGCGATTAACCAAAGAGGAGAATGACAATGTCCATATCCCTTGAGTACTTTAAATCTGCAAAATTTGACGGTAATCTATATCTTAAATGTTATGGTGAAATGAGTGACAACATAGAAATAAAATACAAGCTAATAGATTTAGATACAAAATGCATATATGAATACTATAGTGACGATAATCAATTAGCCTGTTTTACCTCACTTAAACCCGCAAATTATACAATAGAAACCACTATCATTGAAAATGGAAAAGTAACTAATAAACTTTCACCAGAAAATATAGAAATAAAAGAATCGGATTTTCTGTTTGATATAGATAGAGAAATAGATGAAATCATTAAAAATGAAAGCAATAATATTAGCTATCCATTACCTAAACAAACACCGTCTGAAGATAATATTATTTCTTTAAAAGGAAACAATCATATCCCAAATGATAATTTGAAATATAATCTTGAAATCATGTTTTCCCCAGATGGATTAAAAAAACTAGAATATGAAAAAACTGACTCATTACCTGTTTTTAATGCATCTAAACATAAAATGGAGATAAAACCTGTTTTTAATAAAGAAAATTTAGATAGAAAGATCTGGAAAACCAAAGAATTTAATAAATTAAACCACCTCTATAAAATAGACTCTGATATTAATCATTCTGATTTAGTCAAGCTAGCTGATGAGTTAGAAAAACTGGATTATATCGAGTTTTGCTCTCTCACTCCCGTTTTAAAATATATACCACCACCTCCTCGGATCTTATCCAAAACAGAAGAGACAATTGCCGAATTTGATTATAATATCATTACGCCCGATTTTTCACATCTCCAAGGATATTTAGACGAATACAATGGAATGAATATCAGAAACGCTTGGGCTACTGGTTATAAAGGTCAGGGTATCACTGTGCACCATCTTGATTTTGGTGTTTACCGAAACCATGAAGATTTAGTTGGTAATATTACGGTTATCAACAGCCGCCCAGAAATACAAGACTGTAACCACGGTACAGCCTCTACCGGTTGTATTGCAGCAAAGGATAATGGATTCGGTGTAACAGGTATAGCTCACGAATGTCATTTCCGTTTTTATGACATTGATGATTTTGACAGAATAATATATAGTTTTTCGCCAGGAGATATTATTAGTTTAAATATTCAAATTGTCGCTAATAATAGATATTACCCTTTTACCTATATCAAATCTAATTGGCAGAAAATAAAAAGCTGTGTGGATGCAGGTGCAATTATTATCTTTTCTGCTGGTAATAGTGGTATTAATTTAGCCTATGATTTCACCTTCCCTAACTATGGCGATCCTGGTGGTATTATGATTGGTGCCTGTACATCAATTAATGGATACAGGTTAGGTTTTTCCAATCATAATCTCTATACCAATTTAAATTCCTGGGGTGAGAATGTCACGACCACTGGATATTCAAACTTACAACGCCTGCCAGGAAATAATAGAAATTACACGCGTAGTTATAATGGGACATCCAGTGCAACACCTTTAGTTTCCGGAGCGTTAGCACTCATTCAATCCTATGCCAAATTAAAATATCACAGATATTTTAATTGCTATCAGTTAGCGACACTGGTTAAAAATAGTGGTTTTCCAACCGGAGAACAACAGGGAATGGGTTCTCGCCCAAATGTCGCGAATGCTTTCAAATTAATTGATCGTCTACTTTCTTAATTAAAATAAATTATTTCAAACTAAATAAGTGATGCTTTATCAAGGCCACTCATTATTTCACGAGTGGCCTTATATCGATTAAATAATTAATGCAATTTTAATCGCGGACGGATCACACGGTTAATTCCACCGACCAACATCATCAGACCAGTTTTAATATAACCATGCAAAGCTACCTGATGCATTCGATATAATGAAATATAGACAGCACGAGCCACACGCCCCTCTATCATCATTGAACCACGCATTAAATTACCCATCAGGCTACCAACCGTACTGAATTTAGATAATGAAACCAGAGAGCCATGATCTTTGTAGGTATATTCTTTTAACGGTTTGTCATTCAACAACGCCATAATATTGCTATGGCAACGGCTAGCCATTTGGTGAGCCGCCTGTGCCCTCGGCGGAACAAAACCCCCCTCTTTCTTCGGGCATGATGCACAATCACCAATGGCGAAAACATGATCATCAAATGTCGTTTGCAGCGTTGGCTTCACCACCAGTTGGTTAATCCGGTTAGTTTCAAGGCCGGCAATATCTTTTATAAAATCAGGTGCTTTGATACCCGCCGCCCATACCATGAGATCCGCTTTTATCAACTCACCCTCTTTGGTATTCAATCCATGCTCATCAGCACTGGTAACCATAGTTTTGGTCAATACATGAACGCCAAGTTTTGTCAGTTCCTGATGCGCCGCAGCAGAAATACGTGCTGGCAATGCAGGCAAAATGCGCTCACCCGCCTCGACCAACGTCACATTCAGCGCTTCCGAACTCAATCCCTCAAAACCATAGCTGTTAAGCTGTCTTACCGCGTTATGCAATTCTGCTGATAACTCAACACCTGTCGCACCACCACCAACGATAGCGATATTCACCTTATCTTGCTGACCACTGCTTGCAGAGTATTTAAGAAACAGATTCAACATCTCATTATGGAAACGGTGCGCCTGTTGTGGGTTATCCAGGAAGATGCAGTGCTCTTTCACACCCTGCGTACCAAAATCATTAGATTTACTGCCCAGGGCCATAACCAGAATGTCATAATTCAGTTCACGTTCAGCAACCAACACCTCGTTATATTCATCCCGGATCTCAGCCAAAGAAATCTTTTTGGTGTCACGATGAATATCGGTCAAGGTCCCTAATTGGAAAGTGAAATAATGATTACGGGCATGGGCTAAATAACTCAACGCATCAACCCCATCGTCGAGTGATCCTGTCGCGACTTCATGTAATAACGGCTTCCATAAATGGCTCTGGTTACGATCCACCAGCACAATTTCTGCTCTCTTTTTACGCCCCAGCTTATGCCCCAAACTGGTTGCCAGTTCCAAACCACCAGCACCTCCACCAATGATCACAATTCTCTTCTTTGGTGTTGACATGACTACCCCACTAAAAATGTAAATCAAATGTTATCCAAGGATATTGAAACAATATCCTTGGATAACATTTAGTTTGAAATAAATAACTGATGTGATGGTTACAGAATATCACGGCTGGTTAGTGGGTCATACCAAAATTGAACAACATTAAATTCTTTTGAAGAAATAAACATCAATTATAAAAATTATCAATTTATTTCTAGTTAGTCGGATTTGGCTTGATAAACGGGGAATATGTAACTCCCCCGTATTCCCTTGGCATTCCCCTATCCAGCAAAGCAAAAAGTGCGATGCCCAATAAATTCTCGACTGGGTTTTACGACAATCTCAATGTCATACCCAAGGCGATTAAGACATTCCATTAATTTCTTCTCAGACAAGTTGAGAACTTTTCCGTTATATAGAGCAGAAATTCGTGGCTGTGATAGTCCCATGCGTTTTGCCGCTTCCGTTTGATTAAGCCCCAGTTTTTCAATTGTATTTATGATCTGAATAGCCAAATCAGCTTTGATTTTCATATCTTCGGCGCCAGGTAAATTTAGATCAGCAAAAACATTGCCTGAACCGATTTCAAAATCATTTTCATCATATCTTGCCATTTTTCATACCCTCATAAATCTGTTTAGCTTTATCAAGCCGAGACTTGATAAGATCGATATCAACCTTAGGCGTAGAAATTCCTTTTTTTGATTTCTTCTGAAAACAATGTAAAACGAATACTATGTTTTCAAACTTTACAGTGTAGACTGCCCGATAAGTATCCCCATTATGATTCTCCACAACTTCTAAAACTCCTGCTCCATGAAAGCCTGAAAGAGGTTTTACATCGGGGTGAACCCATACCTACCTGTGCAAAATGCAAAGCATAACCAACCGTTTTAATGACTTCTCCCGGTTGTGTCAGTAGATCTTTCTTACTACTGCCAACCCAAACTAATGACTTTACTTTCTTACTATGCATTATCCCGACCAACTTCAGATCCAATATTATGATTATTACAGAAATGGTATAAAAAAAACCATCAAAAAATGCTCATAAAAAAGGTTGAGTATGATTTTTAAGAGAAAATTCAAAGAACACCCTGTTTTCGACTAAGAATTTGAGTAAAAAGCAAGGAACAAAGCCAAATAATCTCATCCCAATCAGCCAATGAGAATTTAAAATATTTTCACAAGTACCGAACACAACACTGCCATTTCTCATGTAAAACCGTTAATGCTTTATTAGCCTGCTGCCAGCGTTTTGAATTCTTTAATTCATTCAAACTAAATTGACCGCCCTGGTGATACAATTCCGAGACTTTCTCTGCTTTGGTCTGAGGCAAGTTATCAAGCACACTGACCGCCCCGTCACGGTTATTACACACCAGAATCATGTCACAACCTGCATTCAACGCAGCCTGCCCGCGTTCAGCGTAACTGCCCATAATCGCCGCCCCCTCCATAGAGAGATCATCCGAAAATATTACGCCATTAAAACCCAATTGCTGACGCAGTACCGATTTCAGCCAATATGACGATCCGCTGGCAGGATGCTTATCCACCTGAGAATAGATCACGTGAGCCGGCATAACCGCATCCAACAAATTACGCTGGATAAAATCACGGAAAATAGACATATCATGATGACAAATAACGTCTAGCGGACGATCATCGTGGGGCGTTTCTTTATGAGAATCCGCATTGACAGCACCATGCCCCGGAAAATGCTTACCTGTCGATTTCATACCGGCAGAATGCATTCCTTTAATAAAGAGTTCTGCCATCATCTTGGCCTGCTCCGGGTTTTCATGGAATGAACGTTCACCAATAGCCACACATTGATGACCTAAATCCAGAACAGGCGCAAAGCTGATGTCGATATCCATTGCAATCATTTCAGACGCCATCAGCCAACCCGCTTCTTCCGCCAATTTGGTGCCATTGAAATTATCACTCAATCCAGCAAAAGACTGAGCCGCCGGTAAGCAAGTGAAACCTTCACGGAAACGCTGAACTCTGCCACCTTCCTGATCAACGGCAATCACAAGACGATGACGAGATACCTGCCGAATTTGACGTACCAATTCACGTAATTGCTCAACATCATGAAAGTTCCGGGTAAATAGAATTAAACCGCCCACTAACGGATGTTGCAAAATTTCCTTTTCTTCATTATCAAGTTCATAACTGACAACATCTAACATTACTGGACCCATAACATTCCTCACTTGTATTCATGTGCTGCAATCAATGCAGCATAATTGATTTAAAACGTTAGACCAAAAGAGAGACGCAACGGTTGTGCTAACGCTAAAAATTGGGGATCACCACTCTGTTTCCAACGCACTTCAAACCACATCAAAATCATATAGTCAACCCAGGGTTGCCAACGTTTAATCTGACGCGCCAATAACGTTCGATCCCGGTATCCTGATGGCTGACCACAATAGCAACGCAAAAAATCCTGCTGCTGCGGCTCATCCCAATGATTAGTGCAAAACAGTGTCGCTAACGCAAATCCTATATCGGTATCAGTTGCATATTCCCAGTCAATGAGTTTCAGTCCCTGAGGCGTATTAAGCAAATTACCGCAATGAACATCCATATGAACAGGCGATAGTTTTCGTATTGAAGGCATCGAAGATGATATGAATCGTTTATGCAACCGCAACCAACGAGGAGTAAGACGTGCTTTATCAATTTGCAACCAGTGGCTTTCTAACTGATGCCGTAATTGAAGCGGATAACCGAACAACGGCTGATGATGCAAAGTGGTCAATAATGTCGCCAGTTTTTGCAGAAAATCAGGCTGAGAAAACTCATTTTGCTCAATAAGATGACCGGGCAGCCATTCCAATAACAACCAATGGGGATCCATTGCAATGACTTGCGGAGCAATTTTTGTCTGGCTGAGATGACGCAAAATGGCATTTTCACGCTGACGGTTAACGCCAAGCTGCTTCCCTTGCTGCCACTGTCTACGGGCGACAATATGATATTCGCCATCGGTGGCATAATAGCTTTCATTTGTCAGACCGCTTAACGGCCTTATCTTCCAGTTGCTTGCTGTTGTATAAGGCCATTGCCTGCATAACGCCCGCAATAAGCAATCTTGATTACTTAACGTCACCGTGCCCTGACCAGAGAATTTCACCTGTCTGTACAATCATCAGTTGCATGACAATATCACGCTTATCACTGTTACCTGAAACGATAGAATAGAGAACATAATCCGCATTTAAGTAACGAGCCAAACCAATCGCTTTGCTGCGTAACCCCAAACTATCTTCTTCAGACAGGCCCAACGATTGGCGGGCGTTCTGTACTTGATTTTGCGGTACTAATACAAAAACATTCTTGCTATTGATGGCTTGACGCAAAACATCAGTGACTTGCATGGTTTGCAACACACCGTTGGTGTTATTTTTTACTGTATCAACTAACAATAACTTGCCGTTTCCCAACCCATTTGCCTTAACCATTTGCTCTACCAATGGTTGCACCGTCCCTTCCCAATCAATTTCGCGCATTTTAGGCGGCTCTGGAACTTTTTCAGGTGGTGTCGTCGGTTCCGTTGGGATCACAGGTATAACCGGCGTGGGAGGCTCAGGCTGCTGCGGAGGCAAAGATGGACAACCAGCCAGAAACATGACAGAGAGTGCTACAAAAATAATTCTTTTCATCAACCTATTCCAATTACAGAGTTTAAAGAAGCAGATAAGTTTCGGCTGTGACACCAGCAATCTATTATCAGTTCAACTCCAGTAATAAAACAGCAGCATTTATTTTAAAATCAAGATATCCGGGAGTCATTCTGAGGAAGATACACCCGAATATCTGGCTATATAATAAGCGAACTTTAGTGCTTCACATTTACTTCAACAGTAATGGCCCCAAATGGCGGCCGCCAACCAGATGCATATGAATATGGTAAACTTCCTGCCCCGCATGACGGTTACAGTTCATAATCAAGCGGTATCCATCTTCGGCAATACCTTCCTGTTCAGCAATTTTCGCAGCAACCGTCATCATTCGTCCCAATACGGCTTCATGCTCCGCCTTGACATCGTTCACTGTCGGGATCAAAACATTAGGAATAATCAAAATATGAATCGGCGCCTGTGGAGAAATATCACGAAATGCAGTGACCAGATCGTCCTGATAAACAATATCAGAAGGTATTTCACGACGAATAATTTTGCTAAAAATAGTTTCTTCTGCCATCACATTTTCCTTTTATTCAAATAACAAGAGATATATGAACGCTTACAAACCACAAATTCAAGTTGATAAATCAAATTTTGCAGACATCAACATGAAATAGATCGCAGAAATTCTGCGTGGTAACCCGAGCCAGTTCCTCAATACTCACACCTTTGAGTACAGCCATATATTCCGCAACATCACGCACGTATGCAGGCTGGTTTTCTTTGCCACGATGCGGCACCGGTGCAAGATAAGGCGAATCGGTTTCAATCAGAATACGATCCAATGGTACATATCTTGCCGCTTCACGAATTTGCTCTGCATTACGGAAAGTCACAATACCGGAGAACGAAATATAGAAACCTAAATCCAATAATTCTCTGGCGGTATCTTTATCCTCAGTAAAACAATGCAAAACACCACCACATTCTTCTGCCTGTTCTTCACGCAATACCCGTAAAGTATCATCACGGGCACTACGGGTATGAACGATAACTGGCTTATTGCGTTGACGGCCGATACGAATATGTTCACGAAACGAGGTTCGCTGTAGTTCAGCATTATCCTGCTGATAATAGTAATCCAGTCCAGTTTCACCCAGTGCGACAACTTCATTCCCAGCAGCTAAACGTGCCAACTCATCAAAATCATAGCCTTCATCCAGGTTAAGCGGATGAATACCACAGGAAAAAACAATATTTTCCCGTTCACCGATCAGGGTTTTCATTTGCTGGAAACCGGGTAGCGTAGTCGCGACTGCCAGCATAAATTTAACCTCCCGGTCCGCCGCTTTTGCAACAACATCATCTACATTTTTATGTAGTTTTTCATAATCAAGACAATCAAGATGACAATGCGAATCCACTAACAACATATTAAACTCGTATACAAAAAAGATTTCAAAATTGTGAAGTAAACTGTTTTTCCCAATTAAGCAATTGCTCTGTCAGTAACAACTCTCTGTTTACGCCCACGACTGAGAGTAGTTGATGACGACAGTGTATCCAGTCATCAACGCTCTGTAGTAAAACAGCCATAGTATGCATGGAACTTAATTGATAAATCAGCGTTTGTTGATCCTGATTGATGCAATAACTCTGCGCCTGCTGTTGCCACTTTACCGCATCAAGTAACAAACTGATAAGCCAATGAAGGCGCTGCGGCGCATCTTCGTGATTTAACTGGGATAAAAGTGATAAAGCATCACGTTTATCCAAAGCCTGTTCAACAGCCTGACAGAATTGCCGCCGAATCTGCCATCGCTCCGGTTGCAGCAATTGTGCTGCCGCAACCGGTGCTCCCTGAGACAGTTTCAACGCCGTCATTGCATCAACCGAAGAAATGACAGGTAACTGTTTTTGCAACCAATAAAAGCTAGTTTCTGCTTCAGGCACCGGCAGAAAATAGTAAAAACAGCGACTGCGTAAAGTTGCCAAAAGGTTGGTTGGCTGACGGCATTCCAATAGAAAATAGGTATGTTCCGGCGGCTCTTCCAGAGTCTTCAATAATGCATTGGCAGCAGCATCTGTCAAACATTCGGCCAAAGGTAGACAGACAATTTTTACGCCACCTTGCTGAGAACGACTATAAAGCTTTTCCGTAATCTGACGTACCGCTTCCACACCAACACTGGTTTTACCCTTCTCCGGTGACATAATATGCCAATCAGGATGAGTTTCTGCCATCATCAGGTGACAACTATGACATTCCCCACAACTTTTCATCCCCTGCTTATTCTGACACATTAACCAGCGGCTTAACCCATATATCAGCACATCAGCCCCAGTGCCAGCATTAGCATGAAGTAATAAAGCATGATGGCCCCGTCCTTGCTGATGGAATTCTACCAACTGACGGTATGCCTGATTAAGCCACGGATACCAATTCATCAGCCATTTTCCTGCTGTTTCAGCCATTGCTCAAGGGCTTGGCGAATATCGGCTTGTACCCGCTCTATTGGTTGAGCAGCATCAACAGTCACAATACGCTTATCTTGTTCCGCAAACTCCAGGTAACAACGGCGAGTGCGATCAAAGAAATCCATTGACTCCTTTTCAATCCGGTCTAATTCCCCACGCTCACGGGCACGCAGTAGACCAATCTGAGGAGGAAGATCGAGATAAATAGTCAGATCAGGGCGAAAATCACCCAGAACAGTATCACGCAGCGAGGCCATCAAATTTTTATCAATATTACGTCCTCCTCCTTGATACGCCTGAGAAGAGAGATCATGACGATCACCCACAACCCATGCACCACGGGCCAAAGCAGGTTTAATCACATTTTCGACCAGTTGTACCCTGGCCGCATATAACATCAGCACTTCGGCTTTATCCGTCAGAGATTCACCTTCAATGCCTTGCTTAATCAACTCACGTAGTTTTTCTGCCAGTGGCGTTCCACCCGGTTCACGGGTAAAAACTAAGTCCTGAATACCATGCTGCTGCAATTTTTCAACGATCGTTTTCATCGCTGAAGTTTTTCCTGCGCCCTCTAACCCTTCAATAACAATAAATTTGCTGTTCATCTGCTCTGTCTTAATCCCTGACGGTAAATATTCACCGCTCTGTTATGCGCCGCCAGATTGGTCGTAAAAGTATGACCGCCTTTACCATCCGCGACAAAATAGAGAAATTCAGTTTTTGCCGGGTGCGCAGCTGCTTTTATCGAAGCAAGACCTGGCATAGCAATTGGCGTAGGTGGCAAGCCATTAATCATGTAAGTATTGTATGGTGTCAGTGTGGTTAAATCTTTGCGAAAAATAGTGCCTGTATATTTTTCTCCTAAGCCATAGATCACCGTCGGATCAGTTTGTAGCCGCATATTCAACCGTAAACGGTTAATAAATACAGAAGCCACTTTTGTCCGTTCAGCCTCAACACCTGTTTCTTTCTCAATTATCGACGCCATGATCAACATTTCATATGCACTTTTATAGGGCAGGTTTTTATCGCGCTGTTGCCATTCTTCTTCAAGCGTCATTTTCATCTGTCGGTATGCTCGTTTCAGTAATGCGACATCGCTTGTCCCCGCCGTATAGTGATAAGTATCCGGATAGAGTCTCCCTTCCAGAGTATCAGTCTCTTTGATACCCAATATTTCAGCCAATTCCTGAGCACTTTTATCATTCAATTCATGTTTAAGATACTCAGATTGTTGTAGTATTTTCCACCAATCAGATAAATGACTGCCTTCGACAAAACGGACCGTAAATTGCGCCTCTTTGCCACTAGAAAATAATTGCAACATTTCCCGCAATGTCATTTCTCGTGTCAACAGGTAAGTTCCCGCTTTAAATTCGGCAAGTTTTGGTTCCAGCCTTAATAACCAAGGGAAAATATGATTATCTTTAATCAAATTATCCTGAACCAATAATGCTTCCAGACTATGACGGCCTATACCTGCTGGTAATGTAAATACCCGATCTTGTTTGATTGCCAATGTTTGGTCTGCAAATCTTTCAACTTTTTTATAACCGGCATAGAGTAATATTGCCGCCGCAATGACAATCAAAACCAATAGGGCAAAAAAGTGCTTTTTCCGTTTCATCAATTAATCACTTAAACACAGAGTGAATTACAACTTCAAACATTCAGGAAGCAAATATTCATACAGCTCCCTTGACTGATATTTCCATGCGGGCTGATTTTCATGAGCCTGAATTTCACTGACAGGTATCACCGGCATTAAAGAATTGCAAACTATTACCTCGTCTGCATAAGCCACTGTTTCAGGATAACGATTTACACAGGAGAGGTAATAGTCACTTTCTGATAATAACTGTATTATTTTTTCCCGCATCACACCTTCAACTCCACACCCTCGCAAATCAGGAGTATACACATCTTTTCCTTTACGCCAGAAAATGTTTGCAGTACAGCACTCAACCAATAAACCATCTGTATTGAGTACCAAAGCTTCATCAGCATTTGATTTTTCGATAAACGATTTAATCAATACCTGTTCCAATCGGTTAAGGTGTTTAATTCCGGCAAGATAGGGATTTATTCCCATTGGTATCGGACTGAGCACCAGAAAAAGGCCTTCCTGACGTTGTTTCAGATATTTTTCAGGATAAGGAGTGAGAGATAGGATCTGATTTGGTTGCGTGAAACCTTGTGCACTGTAACCACGCCCTCCAGCTCCACGGGAAAGAATAACTTTAAGTATGCCTTGTTCCGTAGTGGAAGCAATCTGTTTTATATGGTTTTCAAGCTGTTGCCAATTGGGTTGTGGAAGATATAACCTTTCAACGCCTTTTTGTAATCTTTGGATATGCAATGACAGCAAAGCGGCCTGTCCCTGCTCTATTTTTGCTGTTGTAAAACAACCATCCCCGAATTGAACTGAACGATCATTCGCTGGCAAATAGTCGCACCGCTCCCCATTAATCCAATACATATAGCTGTGTTCTTAATGCCTCAAAAAAGGTATTTCAACCAACTTATCAAGAAGCGGTATCATAGTATATAGTCGACATGAGTGCAAAAATGCCCGCAGTGCCTGCCATGAAAAGAACTCCAATAATTATTAACTATTGGAGTTCTTTCATTCTGCCGCCTTAAAGTATTTACAAAAATAAGGCTTATATCTTACGGAAAATCAGTGAGCCGTTAGTACCACCGAAACCGAAAGAGTTACACAACGCATATTCCATGCCCACCACCTTGCGGGATTCGTGAGGAACGAAATCCAGACGGCAGTTCTCATCCTGGTTTTCCAGGTTGATAGTTGGTGGAACAATTTGATCACGCAGTGCCAGAATGGTGAAAATAGATTCCACTGCACCCGCAGCACCCAACAAATGGCCGGTCATTGATTTGGTAGAACTGACTAAAACATCTGTGCCTTCACCAAATACTAACTCAACTGCATGAGATTCCGCTAAGTCGCCGGTGGGTGTTGAAGTACCATGAGCATTAATATATCCCACTTGTTCAGTGGTAATACCGGCATCGTTCAGGGCATTTTCCATCGCCAGCGCAGCGCCAGCACCATCTTCTGGTGGTGACGTCATATGGTAGGCATCACTGCTCATACCAAAGCCAACGATTTCCGCGTAAATTTTCGCACCGCGTCTCTTCGCGTGCTCATACTCTTCCAGCACCAGAATACCTGCACCATCCCCCAGAACAAAACCATCGCGGTCTTTATCCCACGGCCGGCTTGCGCGCTGTGGATTATCGTTACGGGTAGACAAAGCACGGGCAGCGCCAAAGCCGCCGACTCCCAGAGGCGTACTGGCTTTTTCTGCGCCACCTGCCAGCATAATATCCGCATCATTGTAAGCAATAATACGAGCGGCATGACCGATATTATGCACACCTGATGTACATGCTGTAGCAATAGAAATACTTGGGCCACGTAAGCCGTAAATGATAGTCAGATGACCTGCCACCATATTTACAATCGTGGAAGGAACAAAAAACGGGCTGATCTTACGAGGACCACTAGCCACTAACGCACCGTGATTCTCTTCAATAAGACCCAAACCACCAATACCAGAACCAATAGCAGCACCAAAACGACTAGCATTGGCTTCTGTTACTTCGATTCCAGAATCTTCAATAGCTTGCACACCTGCTGCAATACCATATTGAATGAAATCATCCATCTTTCGTGCATCTTTGCGCGAAATATTAAAATCTTCATGATTAAAATCTTTAACCAGACCAGCAAATCTCGTTGCATGGCGACTGGTGTCAAAATGGTCAATCAGGCTGATACCACTCTGTCCGGCACAAACAGCTTTCCAAGAAGATTCAGCTGTGTTACCGACAGGAGATAACATGCCTAGTCCGGTCACAACTACTCGACGCTTAGACACGCTTATCCTCCAGGGAGGGAAATAATTTAGGGCAGAAACATAGGCGGTCGAGTGACCGCCTAGGTGTGTTCACTTATTCGCTTTGGTTCTGGACGTAATCAATAGCTGCCTGAACTGTAGTGATCTTTTCTGCTTCTTCATCTGGAATTTCGATATCGAACTCTTCTTCCAGAGCCATTACGAGTTCAACTGTGTCAAGAGAATCAGCGCCCAAGTCATCAACAAAAGAAGCTGAATTGATAACTTCCTCCTCTTTAACACCAAGTTGTTCAACGATGATTTTTTTAACGCGTTCTTCAATAGTGCTCATGCTATTAAATTTCCTATCAAAATTCGCTTTCGCGATGGTTTTCGTAGTTTATAAAATACAGGAAAAGATGCAACCAAATCCCGGCTGGTCGAACCACAATCTTGCTCTATTTTGCGTTATTTAACACAAAAAATGCAACTGGTTCGCTCACTTTTTAGTTCATGTACATGCCGCCATTGACATGTATTGTTTCACCTGTGATGTAGGCCGCTTCATCAGAAGCTAAAAAAGCCACAGCACTGGCAACTTCTTTCACATCTCCAAGTCTCTTAACGGGTATATCACTCGAAAAGTTTGCCAACTGCTCATCTGGCAACTTTTTGAGCATATCCGTTTCAATAAGCCCTGGAGCAACAACATTAACCGTAATACCCCGAGAAACGACTTCACGGGCCAATGTTTTACTGAAACCAATAATCCCTGCTTTTGCCGCAGCATAGCTTGCTTGCCCAGGATTACCCATTGCTCCAACAACAGAACCAATAGAAATAATACGGCCATAACGTTTCTTTATCATAAAGCGCATTGCCGCTTTTGACATACGAAAAACGGAAGAAAGATTAGTGTCAATAACATTCTGCCACTCATCATCTTTGATGCGCATCACCAAATTATCACAAGTGATACCGGCATTATTCACTAAAATGTCAATTCCACCAAACTCGGTACGAATGGAAGACATCAGCTGTTCAATAGATTCAGGATCAGCAACATTCAGTACAAAACCTTTACCTTTTTCACCAAGGTAAGCACTGATAGCTTCAGCGCCTTTTTCACTTGTCGCGGTACCAATGACATGGGCTCCACGCTCTGCTAATAGTTCAGCAGTTGCACGGCCGATCCCACGGCTGGCACCTGTTATCAATGCAATCTTTCCATCTAATCTCATATGTTGTCCTCAATTATTTTCCAATATGGTGACTAATGAAGTTGTGTCATTCACCGCTGCTACACTTAGGGTATTGACAATTCGTTTAGTTAAACCCGTCAAAACTTTACCTGGCCCTATTTCTAATATCTGTCCGACACTCTGTCCAGCAATAAATTCAACTGTTTCCGTCCAACGGACAGGATTATAGAGTTGTCGTACCAGTGCATCACGGATAGCTTCAGCAGATTGTTCTATTTTCACATCAACATTATTTACCACCGGGAACTGAGGATGACTGAATTCAATTCCTTCCAAAACAACTGCCAGCTTATCTGCGGCTGGTTTCATCAATGCGCAATGCGACGGCACACTGACAGCCAAAGGCAGTGCACGTTTTGCGCCCGCAGCTTTGCATGCAGTACCAGCACGTTCTACAGCCTCTTTCTCACCAGCAATAACAACCTGCCCTGGCGAGTTAAAGTTAACAGGGGAAACAACTTGCCCCTGAGCAGCTTCTTTACAGGCTCTATCAATGGATTCATTATCTAAACCAATAATAGCATACATTGCACCTGTGCCTTCAGGTACCGCTTCTTGCATCAATTTGCCACGCAGCTCAACAAGTTTAATCGCTTGTTTGAAATCAATGACACCTGCGCAAACCAATGCAGAATATTCACCAAGGCTATGCCCAGCCATCAGTGATGGTACTTTTCCACTTTTCTCTTGCCAGACCCGCCAAATAGCAACCGACGTTGCCAATAACGCGGGCTGGGTTTGCCACGTTTTATTTAATTCTTCTTCCGGCCCCTGTTGAACCAGAGTCCAAAGATCATATCCCAGCACATCAGAAGCTTCAGCAAAAGTTTGCTCTACAACCGGGAACACTGTGGCCAAATCAGCCAACATACCAAGGGACTGAGAACCCTGCCCAGGAAACACCATTGCAAATTCAGACATGTTCATTTTCCTGTCAAATTAAAAACGTATCAGTGCTGAACCCCAAGTCAGCCCACCACCAAAAGCCTCAATTAAGATTAGCTGACCACGTTTAATCCGACCATCACGCACGGCCTCATCAAATGCAATAGGTACCGATGCCGCAGAAGTGTTACCGTGACGATCCAGCGTTACCACCACTTTATCCATAGTCATGTGCAACTTCTTAGCTGTCGCTGCGATAATACGCAAATTGGCCTGATGAGGTACCAACCAATCCAGCTCACTATGCGATAGATTGTTAGCGTCTAATGTTTCATCAACCAAATTAGCCAATTCACGGACTGCAATTTTAAAAACTTCATTACCGATCATACTGGCATACGCGGGTTCTTTCCGATTCTGGCGATCCTGATAAGGCAACACCAGCAATTCACCATAGCTACCATTTGCATGAAGGTGAGTTGAAAGAATTCCTGGCTCATCAGAAGCACCTACCACCATCGCACCCGCACCATCACCAAACAAAATAAGTGTTCCGCGATCTTCTGGATTAAGCGTTCTGGTAATAGAATCAGAACCAATGACCAGCGCATGCTTTGCCGCACCCGTTTTAATAAACTTGTCAGCAATACTCAATGCATAAGCAAAACCAGAGCAAGCAGCAGAAATATCAAAAGCAGCTGAATTCTTGGTACCCAACATGTGCTGAATTTGACACGCAGAACTTGGGAAAGCATGACTGGATGAAGCTGTTGCCACAATGATTAAATCAATCTGATCTTTATCAATGCCAGACATTTCAATTGCTTTTTCCGCAGCCCAAAGACCCATTATCGCAACTGTTTCATCATCAGTAGCAATACGGCGTTCACGGACACCTGTGCGGGTAACAATCCACTCGTCAGAGGTATCCACCATTTTTTCTAAATCAGCGTTAGTGCGCACTTGCGCAGGCAGATAACTACCTGTACCTAAAATTTTTGTATACATGTATGTTCAGTCACTCTTGGGTAATGCTGTTGCCAGGCGGGCAGCAATTCTATCAGGAACCTGCCTTTCAACGGCCTGAACAGCCTGTTCGATTGCGGCTTTAAACGCATGCTCATTAGCCGCCCCATGGCTTTTGATTACGATTCCATGTAATCCTAACAGACATGCGCCATTATACTGGTCAGGGTTCAGGTGACCGAAGCGTTTTGTCATCCGTTTTTGCAACCACTTCTTGACTATTTTCAACAACCAGGATAATTGTTTCTTTTGTCCATCCGATGATTTAAGCAAGGATAAGATAATCCTGATTGCTCCCTCCATCGTTTTTAACGTCACGTTACCTGCGAAGCCGTCACACACCAATACATCGCTCTTGCCTGTCAGCAACTCATCGCCTTCCAGATAACCAATGTAGTTTATTGCCGGAATGTTCTTTAGAATAGTGGCGGCTTCGCGGATATTATCCAGCCCTTTACTCTCTTCTGTACCAATGTTAAGCAGTGCTACCGCAGGATTCGCTATACCGACGACTTCCTCTGCCATTACTGAACCCATAATGGCGAATTGCACCAACATGCGACTATCGCAATTAACATTGGCACCCAAATCCAGTACCACCGTTTTCTGTTGCTTCAGATTGGGCAATACTTGCATTAAAGCGGGTCTGTCAATGCCATCAATAGATCTTAGTATCAATTTGGATAGCCCCATCAATACCCCGGTATTCCCTGCACTAACGCATGCTTGTGCCACACCGGATTTCACTAAATCCAATGCAACACGCATTGATGTACCACGGCTGGCACGAATTGCCTGCGATGGTTTTGCACCGTTAGCCACAACCTGTTCGGCAGGAACCACCTGCAAACGACTGAGCAACTTAGCATCAGTATTTGCAAGCAAAGGAGAGATGGTATCGGGGATCCCGACCAACAATAATTTAAGTTTAGGATTAGACGCCAGTGCCTGCAACGCAGCAGGCACCGTAACGCGAGGACCAAAATCCCCGCTCATGGCGTCTAACGCTAAAGTCAGATTAGTCAAGATATCAACTTGCTAATGACTGGCGGAGATTATTTGTTGATGACCTTGCGGCCACGGTAGTAGCCATCGGCAGTCACATGGTGACGCAGGTGAGTCTCACCAGAGGTTTTATCTACAGACAATAATGGTGCGGTCAGTGCATCATGGGAACGACGCATACCACGTTTAGAACGAGTTGGTTTATTCTGTTGTACGGCCATTGACCTTACTCCTTAAGTACTTTTCTTTAAACTGGCTAATACGGCAAATGGGTTTGGTTTTTCAGCCTCTGGAGGTAATTTACCAAACACCATATCCGCGTCGGACACTTCACAGTGTTCAGAATCATGTACCGGAACCACTGGCAGAGAAAGAATTATTTCATCTTCAATCATCGCCAGCAAATCTATTTCGCCAAATTCGTCAACGTTAATTGGCTCATACTCTTCCGGTAATGCTTCAGCCTGCTCATCATTGATGACCGGGCTAAAACAATATGTTATGTGAACGTGATGGCTGAAATTACCGCCACAACGCTGACACTCAAGTGTAACATCCACATCGGAATGCCCACGCACAACTGCCAGACGTTGATTATCTATCTGAAACGATAAAACGCTGTCTACATCATTGTCCACGCTAACCACAGATTCCGCGATACGCAAAACTTGCTCAGGAGAATAACTACCTGTGTAGTCTAATCGTTTCTGAGCTGCGCGAAGCGCATCAATGGTCAGGGGTAATTTTACCTTTTGCATAAGGCGCGCATATTATCTTTGTAATGAGATATAGTCAAAGAAAAAGGCCACACATCTGCACCTTTCCGCCAAATATTCGCTTATTAAGCTAAGCTTAGTTTAAAATGCCTGCAATTATTTCGCCATGTATTTTAGAAAAATTATGACACAAATCGTTTTAGCTTCTACATCAACTTACCGCCGTATGCTACTGGAGAAACTCCGTTTGCCCTTTATATGTGCGGCTCCCGATGTTGATGAAACACCTCAGATTAATGAAAATGCAGAACAGCTCGTTATGCGCCTGGCACAAGCCAAAGCACAGGCATTACAAACAAAATATTCTCAGCACTTGATTATTGGTTCTGATCAAGTTTGTGTAATTAATGGTGAAATAACCGGCAAACCACACAGTTTTGAAAATGCATTTAAACAATTACGGCAAGCCAGTGGTCATTGCGTCACCTTTTATACCGGCATTTCTCTTTTCAACAGTCAAACAGGGGTAATTGATACCCGTTGTGAATTATTCAATGTTTATTTCAGGGATCTGACTGATGATGAAATCCGGGCTTATTTAACAGCGGAAGAACCGCTTAATTGTGCCGGAAGCTTTAAAAGCGAAGGATTAGGGATTACTTTATTTGAACGACTTAAAGGAAAAGATCCGAATACTCTGGTTGGCTTACCATTAATTACACTGACTGAATTATTAATCCGCCAGGGGGTAAACCCACTGACGGCAATATATTAATTACAATTACTTTTACGCAGCACATTTATACAGTAGCGTAATTGTTCATCCATCGGTGCTTCAACACGCAATGTCTCTCCCGTGGAGGGATGGGTAAATTTCAACGCACTGGCATGCAAAAACAGGCGATTAAGGCGGGTATCTGATAGTTGAGAATCAAAAGCCTTATCGCCATAACGATCATCAAAAGCGATCGGATGCCCAGCGTATTGAGCATGCACACGGATTTGATGGGTGCGGCCTGTCACTGGGCTGGCTTTCATCAGCGTTGCATTGGTAAAGCGTTCTTCTACTTTAAAACGTGTTTCAGAAGGTTTACCTTCGCCATTCACTTTCACAATCCGTTCACCACTTTGCAGAAGATTTTTCAGCAGTGGGGCCTGAACAACTTTGCAATGTGATTGCCATTGCCCTCGAACTAAAGCCAGATAATCTTTCTGCATCTGTTTAAGCCGTAATTGCTCGTGCAAGGCCCGTAAAGCTGAACGCTTTTTAGCAATTAACAAAATTCCGGAGGTATCACGATCCAGACGATGCACCAACTCAAGGAATTTTGCCTCCGGGCGCAAAACTCGTAGCCCTTCAATAACGCCAAAACTTAAGCCACTGCCTCCATGCACGGCTGTACCGGCAGGTTTATTGATCACCAGAATATGGTCATCTTCATATAAAACACAATCGTCCAGTGCGGCCACTTTATCCAGTTTGGCTGAAACCTGCACAGCCTGCCGTTCCGCAACCCGGACAGGCGGAATTCTAACAACATCTCCCGCAGACAATTTATACTCAGGTTTTATCCTGCCTTTATTTACCCGGACTTCACCTTTACGCACAATCCGGTAAATCATGCTTTTAGGAACACCTTTCAGACGCGCTAATAAGAAGTTATCAACACGCTGTCCAGCCTCATCGTCATCAATAGTGACAAATTGTACAATTTGATTATTCGTTTTCATGGCAGTGATTTTAATTACCACTCAAGCAGATCGCTACTCATTTTTAAATATGAGTAAAAATCATGCATACTTTCCGGCTGTTGCCTTCCCTACTTTAAGATAAAGACTAAATATTAACTATTTCTTCATATTTCATCAGAAAAACCACTTAAAGGCATAAAGTCACCTTGCTATCACCCCAACAGCAATGGAATAATGCGTAGCCACCATCAGTTTTTTAATTCTGAATGGCGAAGTTAAACGTTTGTTCTTTGTTTGATTGCACAAAAACGCAGCAATGGCGTAAGACGTACTGGGGAATCAAATAATTAGCGGGCTACGGGTAGCAGCTTACTGGAATTGGATCAAATCCGCTTCATTCATATTTGCAGATTATTCCTAGAAAAGAGTGCTGTTTTTTAAGTGAAAATTCAGGCTCGCCGAAAATATGCGTCTCTATACAAACGATAACCGGGAGGTTGGCGGATTTGTAAAAGACACGAGACCATCGGTTATCAGTAGCTCATCTATATTTGCCCGTGGCTCTATAACTAATGTAAAAAATAATGAGTAAGTTACAATGAAAAGAATGCTAATCAACGCAACTCAGCAAGAAGAGTTGCGTGTTGCTCTGGTTGACGGGCAACGTCTTTATGATTTGGATATCGAGAGTCCAGGACACGAGCAAAAAAAAGCAAACATCTACAAAGGTAAAATCACCCGAATTGAACCTAGTTTGGAAGCCGCTTTTGTTGACTATGGTGCTGAACGGCATGGTTTCCTTCCTATAAAAGAAATAGCCCGCGAATACTTTCCCAGCAACTATCACCCTCACGGTCGCCCTAATATCAAAGATGTTCTCAGGGAAGGCCAGGAAGTTATCGTTCAAGTCGATAAAGAAGAGCGTGGCAATAAAGGGGCTGCATTAACCACGTTTATCAGTCTGGCAGGCAGTTATCTGGTACTCATGCCTAATAACCCCCGGGCCGGCGGCATTTCCCGCCGTATCGAAGGAGATGACCGCACAGAGCTGAAAGAAGCCCTGGCCTCTTTAGAAGTACCGGAAGGAATGGGACTGATTGTTCGCACTGCTGGCGTCGGCAAATCCGCTGAAGCGCTACAGTGGGATTTATCGTTCCGCCTCAAACACTGGGAAGCGATCAAAAAAGCCGCTGAAAACCGTGCCGCTCCATTCTTAATCCATCAGGAAAGCAACGTCATCGTCCGTGCTTTCCGTGACTATCTGCGCCCGGATATCGGTGAGATCTTAATCGATAATCCCAAAATTCTCGATCTGGCACGGCAGCATATCACTGCGCTTGGCCGCCCGGATTTCACCAGCAAAATTAAACTGTACAGTGGCGAAGTTCCCCTGTTCAGCCATTATCAGATTGAATCCCAGATTGAATCTGCGTTTCAGCGTGAAGTTCGCCTACCATCAGGTGGGGCTGTCGTTATTGATACCACAGAAGCATTAACCGCGATTGATATCAACTCTTCCCGTGCAACACGCGGGGGGGATATCGAAGAGACAGCGTTTAACACCAATCTTGAAGCAGCGGATGAAATTGCTCGTCAGTTACGCCTGCGTGACCTTGGTGGCCTGATTGTGATCGACTTTATCGATATGACGCCCGTACGCCATCAACGTGAAGTGGAAAACCGTTTACGTGATGCTGTCCGTCAGGATCGCGCTCGTATTCAGATTGGTCGCATCTCCCGCTTTGGCCTGCTGGAAATGTCCCGCCAGCGCCTGAGCCCATCGCTGGGTGAATCCAGCCACCATGTTTGTCCGCGTTGTAGTGGCACAGGGACTATCCGTGATAACGAATCTCTGTCACTGTCCATTTTACGCCTGATTGAAGAAGAAGCACTGAAAGAGAACACACATCAAGTACATGCCATTGTTCCAGTACAAATCGCTTCATATTTGCTAAACGAAAAACGCCAGGCAGTCAGTGCAATTGAACGCCGTCAGGGGGATGTTGGTGTGGTGATCGTTCCTAACGATCAAATGCAGACACCACACTTCTCTGTTCTGCGCGTACGTAAGGGTGAAGAAGTTTCCACACTGAGTTATCTGCTTCCTCAGCTTCATGAAACTGGAATGGCGAATCCTCAAGAAGATGTCCAACCTGAACGTAAACGACCTGAACAACCCGCTATTTCTGCTTTTGCCTTACCAACCGATGCGCCAGCACAACAGCCATCACATAAAGCAAAGGAGAAAAAGCCTAACCACCCTGTTCAGGTTAAAACGGAGCAACCTGGCCTCTTAAGCCGCATCTTTACTGCTTTGAAAAAAATGTTCAGCGCAGAAGCAGCAGAAGAAAAGCCAGTACAGCAAAAAGACAATAAATCGTCTGATCATGATAACCGCCGCGCTTCTGAACGACGCAATCAGCGCCGCCAGAATCCACGCAAAGATCGTGATGATAATAATCCACGTGATGAGCAACGTAGTAACCGCGATCGGGACGAACAACGGAAAAACCGTAATACTCAGCAGAAAAATGATGCTCAAGATAACAACGCGACGATAGATATCGCTGCTCGCGAAACCCAACAGCAGCAACGTCGTGAGCAACGTGCAGAACGTCAGCGCCGTCGTCAAGAAGAAAAACGCCAGCAACAACTTGAAACCCAGAAACCAGAAATCGTTGAAAGTGAGGTTGAAGAACGTCTGCCAGCTATACCACGTCGCCAACGTCGTCAGCTTGAGCAAAAAATTCGTATCACAGATGAAGTGAAAGAAACAGCAACGATCACTCCACTGCCTGTACCTGTTGTTGCAGAAGAACCATCACCTGCACCGGTTGACATGCAAGTAGAAACCGTTCAGCCACAGCAACAGGCTGAAAATAAAGAGCAGCAAGACAATGTGATGCCACGCCGCTCTCGTCGCTCACCGCGCCATCTACGTGTCAGTGGTCAACGCCGCCGCCGTTACCGTGATGAGAGAAATCTATCTCAATCACCGGTACCATTATCTCTGGCTGTTGCATCACCGGAAATGGCTTCCGGCAAAGTTTGGGTTCACTATCCGGTAGTTCCGGTTTCCACAGAAATTCCTGAGGAAATTTCTGTTGTCGAACAACAGAATGAGGTACTGCCAACAATAGCAGCAACAGAACCTGCGATAATCGTTGTCGCTGAATCTGAACCAACCATAACTGAATCGCCTGAGGTAGCAGAGGTATCGGAAGCTTATCAGGATGAAATTAAACCTGAAGCCGCCATTGCAGAAGAAAATGATGTTGTTCTGCAACAAACTGAATCCGTACAACAAGAGCTGTCAGTCATTGAATCTGTTGCGATAACACCAGTTATGCCTGAATTTGAACAGCAACCAGAGACAGAAAAAGTGGTTGTTTCTGAAGAAATTGCAGAAGTGGTTACTATTGAAGAGAGTAAAGATGAAACCGTTAAGCAACCTGTTGCTATAGTTAAAATTCATCATGCTCACGCGCCGATGACCAAAACATCCGCTCCAGAGATGATCAAACAATCTATTATTATCAACGAATGGCAACGCCCTTTTTCACATTTCGAAGGGAAAGGAGGCGCTGGAGGTCACTCAGCCACTAACGCAGCCACTTCCCCAATGGCTAAACCGCGATATGTTGAATAACAATATCATTTAATATTAGTAAAATGGCTCTTTTTTGGGAGCCATTTTTTTTGCCACTGCCCTCACGAAAATACTTGTCATTAATTTCATTCCATCTGTATGATGGTTTAAAATTGAATAATTATCATCCTATTGACTCATTATTATTTTGGAGAATAACCTATGAAACCGTGGCTTATTTTTGGTGCAGGTAGCGGGATTGGACACCATTTAGTCACTATCGCGCGGCAACAAAAACGCCCCATAACTGCACTTATCCGCAATTCTCAGCAAGCTTCTGAGCTCAACGCGTTGGGTGTCAAAGTGATACATGGTGATGCCTGTGATGCTATGAATGTCGAAGAAGCAGTATTAAATGCCGGTTCAGAAGCAATTGTGTTTTCTACTATTGGTGGAGTTGACTCAGACCTCTTCGGTAATATGACTATCATTGACGCCATTGAGAAAATCGGAATAACACGTATGTTACTGGTCACATCAATAGGTTGTGGAAAAGGTTGGAAGGCCCTATCACCCAGAGCTAAATCACTATTTGGTCAATCTGTCCGACGCAAATCAATGGCAGAAAGCTACCTTCAGACCAGCTCTCTGAATTACACAATTATTCGCCCAGGCGGATTAACAGATAAACCCGGAACAGGCCATTGCCAACGATATCAGAATGACATTCATGGTGTCGTCAGCCGCAAAGATGTTGCGCATCAACTGGCAATAATGGCAGAAGAGGAATCTTCATATCAGCAGATTTATGCCTTGATTGATCCAGAACTTAAACCTGATTGGCCTGTTGCGTAATTGCTAAAGAATAACCACGCATGCATGCGTGGTTATCTGATGATATTTACTTGGGTTCACCCATTGTTTTCAGTTTCTTAGACAATTCACGGCGCTCTTTGGAAAGATCCGCATTTTTAATAATGTGATCATCTATACGGTCTTCATAATCACTCCGCATGTTCATAATGATGCTTTGAATATCCTCAATTGACATACCCGGCTTGATGTATTCACTCAGGTTATCAAGCAACAAAACACGTTTCTGGTTGTCACGTATTTTCTTTTCGTTATCCACGATCTCGCGCTGTAACTTATTCTTACGACGAAACATACGCACAAACTCCAACACATTGTGGAATGACGGTTTATTTACGTTATCCATTTTCATACCTTTCTTTAACCCAAACATACAAATTATCCAATCTGAACATACAATACAGGCTAAAGCCATTAATAGACAAGTCAGTTTCCGTTCTTTATTGATTTTAATTGATTACAGCAACCGGTTAGCTTCCTATTCTTCGCTGAAAAATTTAGCAAGCTGATTAGTCGAAAACAACAGATCAATATAGATGAATAACAAATAACCAATCTTTCACTGGTAGAAACACACGTTTTTTCTTCCCTGCCCTCTTCATTTTTTACCATAGTTAGATCCGAAGCTCGATGTTTGTTAAGCACTATAATCGCTACAATGGCCTAAAAACGGAATTATATATCTATCAGATAAAAGACTTATATGTGATAATTATTTCATGGAAATTAAATGAAAATCATAAAATCAATCTTATTTTTTCTTAAAATAAAGCACTGAGCCAATTATCAAAAAAACAATAAATTTAATTACATTTAACACTATTAAAGCTTTATATAATAAATATCTTGTATAATATTAACCATCGTAATAAATATAATTTTCAGAAAATTCATTTTAATAAAAGCATGCAACAATAACATGGATAATTATTAGTTTATTAGTTTATTAGTTTATTAGTTTATTAGTTTATTAGTTTATTAGTTTATTAGTTTATTAGTTTATTAGTTTATTAGTTTATTAGTTTATTAGTTTATTAGTTTATTAGTTTATTAGTTTATTAGTTTATTAGTTTATTAGTTTATTAGTTTATTAGTTTATTAGTTTATTAGTTTATTAGTTTATTAGTTTATTAGTTTATTAGTTTATTAGTTTATTAGTTTATTAGTTTATTATTTAAATATACCTCAAAAATGACTATATTTGTGACATTCATCTTAATAATAAAATAAAAAATTCCTTATTACTGAAACAGTATTAAAATTGACGAAAAACATGACGAAGATTAGGTTAAGTGATGAAAAAAATCCCTTTTGATTTAGATGGTTACGAAATATCTTTTGGCTACGCTCGTAGAACAAAAATTCCGACTATAAAAATAATCCATCCCAAAACTGGGATTACTATTAAACCATTCTACAGTGTCAATAGAGCGAATTTGCTTGAAAGAATCCAATATGAAACTGGTTTAAAAGATCAATATATTGAGCATATTGATGAGCATTTTAAAGAAATTAATTATCCTTAACAAACCAGATATAACAGAAACTTATATCCTTCTATTTTAGTACCTTGGAAATTACCAAGGTACTGCATATCAGTTTATTCTGTTTCATAGTTTATTTACTGATGAATCCATTTGTAATTTAGTTGGCAAAATAGCTGACTTGATATAAGATAATAATCCCCCTAATATCTCTATCTCTTATATCCTTAATTAAAACTTACTGAAATAATTGGCATTTTTCTTTTACTTTTTCTGTTATATAGTAAAAAAAAAACAGAAAACGCCAAGCATGTACCCGCAACTATCGCATACTGATATCGATTTTCTAATGTTGACATCAAGGTAAAATAAACTAATCCCATAACTGAAAATACACACACGGCACCAATTATCCCTTGAATCATATGCATCACGATTCTCATCAATATACTTATTATCTTCATCATCATTTATCCAGTTCTGCGGAGAATTCATTAAATATCTCATTAAATAAACTACGATCTTCTTCATACACCTCTAAGGCTCTGACAAATGACTCCATTTTACTCTCAACCAAAAAATAGAGTAAATCCAAGTTACCTTCTCGCCTTAATAACATATATAAGTTCGGGTTTGTTTGAGCTAATTCCCTAGAAGTATAGATCGCCCTGGATACCGACGCCCCAAGCCCCAAAACTGTAGTAAATGCTAGAGAACCACCCAATTTCGTAAACCATTTTGTGCCGAAAAAAGCACCGAGCTGTCCGTTAAAGATGACATATTTTGCAACAATACCTCCAAATATTTTCCCAACTTTCGTTTCGATTAACCGTTGTTTTTGCTTTTCACTCAGCTTACCTAAGTAGTCCTCGAAAATAATCTGGATAATCCTTTCAAGATTATTCAGTGTAATAGCTTCCGACTTTATCAATCCAACAAAACGATATTTATCATTTTCATTATCCCATCGATGTTCAGTATCAAGATAATCATAACCGAGATAATAAAAATCTACCGGAATATCTATGACCCCTTCAGTAATTACCGGATGATGTGAAACATTTTGTTTGCGGGTGTTGCAGGCTATAGATGAAGATCTTATCCTCGTGCCCATTTTGCGCTTTGATACCTATTGAGTCTCTTCTGCCACAACCAGCAGAAATTAACCCTTGGTTTTGACCTTTAACCGTTAAATAAATCAAATTTGACATATTCACCTCATTTATCATTTCAATACTTCGATGTATATTGCAGTAGGCAGATCAATATTGTCAAGGATAAATGGTCTAAAAACATACAATTATTTATTCCAAGCCCCGAAAATGTTAATAACTGACATCCCATTGTGGCGCAGAAAGTAGGAAGATATGGATATGATATTGCAATCGCATGGATTCTCTAAGATAGTAAGCAATGGCTAACCACATTATTTGGACAAAATACAATTTCTTATCTAAAAAGCAGAAAAAACAAATAATTAATCAACATCATTGGACATTGAACAACAGTGAAAAACAGCAGCGAACAACCCACTTTCTACATTCATGACTACGAAACTTTCGGTAAACACCCAGCATTGGACAGACCCGCTCAATTTGCCGGTGTCCGTACTGATATGGATTTCAATATTATTGAAGAACCATTAGTTATTTACTGTTCACCTGCTGATGATTATCTCCCTCAGCCAGAAGCGGTCATGATCACGGGAATTACGCCTCAGATTGCCCTGGAAAAAGGCGTCAACGAAGCGGAATTTGCCCGCCAAATCCATAATGCGTTCAGTGTGCCGAATAGCTGTATTCTCGGTTATAACAATATCCGGTTTGATGATGAAGTCAGCCGGAATATTTTTTACCGCAATTTTTATGATCCATACGCTTATAGTTGGCAAAAAAGCAATTCCCGTTGGGATTTACTTGATGTATTACGTGCCTGCTATGCCCTGCGGCCTGACGGTATTATCTGGCCAAAAAATGAAGATGGTCTGCCCAGCTTTAAACTGGAGCATCTGACTAAGGCAAACAGCGTTGAGCATTCACATGCTCACGATGCAATGTCCGATGTTTACGCCACGATTGCAATGGCAAAATTGCTTAAAGAAGCTCAACCTAAAATGTTCAATTATTTCTTTCAGTTAAGAAATAAGCAGAAAGTCAGCAATCTCATCGATATTCCTCAAATGAAACCCTTGGTTCATGTTTCCGGTATGTTTGGCGCTGCCCGTAGTAATACCAGTCTGGTCGCGCCTCTTGCCTGGCACCCAATAAACCAGAATGCCGTTATCATGTGCGATTTGGCGGGAGATATTTCACCCTTGCTGGAATTAGATGCCGATGCTTTGCGTGAACGCCTATATACTCCCCATGATAAATTGCTGCCCGATCAGCCACCAGCCCCCATCAAACTGGTTCATATTAATAAATGTCCGATAGTCGCCCCAGATAATACTTTGCGAACAGAAGATGCTGAACGTCTAGGTTTGGATCGTAATCATTGTGAGAGAAATCTGACGATCCTGCGAGATAATCCACAAATCAGAGAGAAAGTTGTAGAACTCTTTGCTGAAGCCGAACCTTTCCCTGAATCAGGTAATGTTGACGCTCAACTGTATAATGGCTTTTTTAGTGGTGCAGATAAAACAGCGATGAATATTATCCGTGAAACATTACCTCAGAATTTGCCTGCGTTAGATTTGACTTTTCAGGATCCACGGATTAAAAAACTGTTATTCCGCTATCGTGCCAGAAACTACCCTGCAACGCTGACTTATGATGAACAACAAAGCTGGTTGCGTCATCGTCAAGATGTATTAACTCAGGACAGGCTCAGTGAATATATCTTTATCATTGAGCAGCTTTTTATTGAACACCAAGGCAACGAAGAAAAATGCCGCCAACTTAAAGCACTAATGGAATATGCAGCGAAACTGGCCGGATAATCAGACGAATAGTGGGCAAGCATAAAATGGCGAGTCACATATACTCGCCTTTCTCTCCAACCGGACAATTCCCATCAATCCTTACAGATTTAAACTTCCTAAGTATCAGCATGGCATTGTAAATACTGAGAATATTAACATTAAGATTCCCCACCCCAATTTTTCAACTTGGATGTTTTCCCAATTCCTGGATTAAGAGTGTTAGTAGGATCGGTCATCCGATAGAAAGCTTTAAGCTGAGGCTTAGCTCGATACAGATGGCCCACATTATGCTCTGCGGGATATTCCGCACCTCGTTTATCAAGGAGCTCTATCATTCTTTCTTTCAGGGCATGGACATCCACGCCTTTCTTCACAATGTAATCCTGATGGAACACATGGCACATAAAGTGCCCACAATAAAGTTTGTGCACTAATACATCATCAAACTCCGGTGGCAACTGTTCATACCATTCACGATCATTACGGCGTAAGGCAATATCAAGCGAAAGGATGTTCTCCACTTCATTGCGGTGTATTGCTTGATAACGGATCGCTGAACCGGCAGCGGAAAAACGATGCAAGAATGCTTTAACACCTTCCTCCGGCGTACAAGCGAAGAAATCCCCTTCCACCCGACGAAAATAACTTTCCAACCAGCTTCTGGCTTCCTCAACTCCATTACCAGACATCTTCAATATCAGATGGTGCTCAAAGCGATTACGATATTCTTTCAAACGTTTAGGCAAATGGGAAGGTAATAAGCGACTCAATCCTTGCATTATGCGATCAATAAGATGGGAAGGTAAAAACGGGATCTTGTTGAAAATGGCATCCATTCGCCCTTTCAAGGTAAAGTAGGCTGGCATCTTATCAGTGCCAAGCTTATCAATCATGATGAAAGTATCTTTACCGTAAATTTCAGCAACATCGAAAAGATCCCGATGCATATATTCACCCGCCACCGGCAAATGATGAAAATTCGCTAATATATGGCGACGCAATTCTGTCAATACGTCAGTTTGATTAGTACCAATATAAAATACCTGAGACAGAGACTCTGCCGGGAAAGTATCAAGCCGGACCGCAAACACAACCAATTTACCCGCACAACCCGATGCTTCGAACAAACGGCGTTCATCAGCATTAAAACGGGATGGCGTATCAGCATCTACGTCGCGTACACGTTGGGAATACTCATAATCAGACGCTTTACGCTGACCATGCTCTACATCCTGATCATGATAACGCTGTTCTTCCAGACAAGAGAGGATCTCTTCCGGTGTTTCTCCCAGATAGATACCCAGATGATTAATCAACTCTGGTTTACCAAGCTCATTAACCCTTCCATACAACGCCATTTCAGTATAGGCCGGCCCACGATGAACCAAAGAGCCACCGGAGTTATTACAGATGCCCCCAATCACAGACGCGCCAATGCAAGAAGAACCGATAACCGAATGTGGTTCACGCCCCAGAGGCTTGAGAGCACGTTCAAGTTGCCACAATGTACTGCCCGGCAGCGCGACGACTTGGTTACATTGTCTCAGGATCTGGATCTTGTTCATGCGCAGTGTACTGATGATCACTATGTCGCGGTCGTAATCCTTACCGTTCGGAGTAGACCCTTCGGTCACACCCGTATTGGCCGCTTGCATCAAGATGATTTTATCCGCTCCAACACAAGCTTTAAACACCCGCCACTGTTCCACCAGCGAACCAGGAAATACCACAGCTAAAGCTTCACCTTGGCCGGAACGAAAGCCTTTACGATAACGTTCAGTTTTATGGGGAGCCGTCAAGATATGAGATTTACCGACAATATTGGTCAGGGCAGTGATGAGTTGTTGATTTTGAGAGGTCTTTATATCATTCATAGTCTCTTCCTCTATAATTTAATCGCCTCTCAGAGCATAGATTGTTTTTCTCCATTTACCGTTGAAATTTTTCTTATCTGCAAACTACCTCGCTGTTTTTTTTCCTAAGATTCTTCTTCTGTATTATTACGGTAAATTGGAAACATAACAAAAATAACGGTGCTAAACTCAGCGCCGTTATTCTTTTCAAACCGGATTAACCCATTTCAGAGCACTGGGGCATCGGCTGACGGAAGCGACGAGTCAGGAATATCATATAAATCAAACCAATTGCTCCCCAAGTCAGCCCTAACTCCATAGAACTTTGTTCCAGATTCATCCACAGCACACCAACAGTACAAGCCCCAATCACCGGTAATACCAGGAAGTTGATTGTATCTTTCAGTGTACGGTTACGACGTTCACGAATATAGAACTGAGAGATGACCGACAAGTTTACAAAAGTGAATGCTATCAGCGCACCAAAGTTAATCAGAGCCGTTGCAGTAACCAGATCAAAGGTTATTGCAGACAGCGCGACAAGACCGACCAGCAATACGTTGATTGCCGGAGTTCGCCATTTCGGATGCACATAGCCGAATACTTTCTCAGGAAATACACCATCACGCCCCATAACATAAAGCAGACGGGAAACACCCGCGTGAGCCGCCATACCAGAAGCCAAAACGGTGACACAAGAGAACACCATAATGATGGACTGAACTAAAGTACCCGCTACATACAGCATAATTTCCGGTTGAGCTTCATCCGGGTTCTTGAACCGAGAGATATCAGGAAAATAGAGCTGCAAGAAATAAGAAACCATAATAAAGATGATGCCGCCAATTAATGCCGTCAGGAAGATCGCTTTCGGGATCACTTTGCCCGCATTCGGCGTCTCTTCGGACAACGTGCTAATGCTATCAAACCCAAGGAATGAAAAACACAAAATCGTTGCCCCGGTAATCATCGGGATTAGATGGGCATCTTCAGAAGTAAATGGCCTTGCGCTCCATAAAGTTCCTGCACCTTCTCCATTGTATACGCCGTGGATCAACAAGCCCACGAATACAAACATAACTGCAACCTGAACAATAACAATACCTGTGTTGAGATTAGCAACAACGTTAATACCACGCAGGTTAAAAACTGTCATTAGCAACGTCAAACCTACAACGAAGATCCACGGATCTACGCCGGGAAAAATCGCCTGGAGATAAATTTTTGCCAATAAGATATTTATCATCGGCATGAACAAATAGTCCAGCAACGATGACCAGCCCACCATAAAGCCAACATGCGGGCTGATGGATTTTTGTGCATAAGTGTATGCAGACCCGGCAGAAGGAAAACGTTTTACCAATTTCCCGTAGCTCAGGGCAGTAAACAGAATTGCGATCAAAGCGATAGCGTAAGATGTCGCTACATGACCGTCAGTCAAACCAGAAACAATCCCGAAAGTATCAAAGATGGTCGTAGGTTGCAGATAAGCAAGGCCCATCATCACCACCTGAACTAAGGTCAGTGTTTTTCTGAGTTGAACACGATTGTTCGCACCAGTTTGGTTGGTGCCAATTGGAATTACAGTATTATGCGACATGAGCGAAACCTCCCATAACTTCGATTCGTGTTACGGTACTACTTAATCGACAGTTACTGGGAAGACTTCGCTTCTGCCTATAGGCAGTGGAGTTAGAGGCTGGATTATATGCAGAGCTCAACGCTCCGTAGTCATCAACACAGCAGCGTGCGCCAATTGGCACAAGTGCGAAAGAGAATAATTGCTCCATATTAGCGTTCCTCATTACGGCAACCGATTCTTGTTATGGTTGCTCGTGGGCCAATTATCTATCCGGCTCAGAGTCCGGCCTCTAGTATAGTAAAAAATAAGTCAAAGCAAAAAAAATAACCGACACATATAAACGCATCAGTTATTTTCCAGTGGGCGAATTCTGCACTTGAAGACTTAAAATAGCAATAGTCACCGCACTAAAAGTCCATTATTTTTTACCACACAAATTGATCACGCTATGGAATTTAACTCTATCTTATACATTCTTTTGACATGTATTAAGTTGTAGCACAACACAAAACGGATTGCCATTCAGTTTTTGCGGGTATAAGTAAAAAAACAAAACCCCCCTGCCAGAAACAAACAAGGGGGCCATAGCACATTATAGCTAAAACTAATGATCAAAAGTCGTAGGTGATACCAATGTTATAACGACGACCATCCAGCTGCGCTTCATAATTTTCTTCAGTAACGCGTTTATCAAATACGTTGTATACTCCCCCCAACACACGCAAATCCTTGGTCAGATTATAGCCAACGCCGACATCCACAAAGGCGTAGGACGGAGTGCCTTCCTTCATACTACTACCACGCCCTAAATAATCTGAAGTTTTGCCACGGAAGTTTATCCGGGTCCAAGTTTGCATTTCCGGTAAGGTTTGCCAGTTCAGAGTCGCATTCGCCATATGTTTAGGCATTTTATTCAAAGGTTTTCCTTTGTTTTTCCCACTTTTCTGTTCTGACTCTGTATAGGTATAGTTCGCAGACAATGACCAGTTTTCAACGATATCCCAGTTTATAGTCGCTTCTACACCGCGTATATTGGCTTTATCTACGTTAATACGGTCATTAATAAATTTATAAACATTATCATTAATTTTACACTTTTTATCTTTCCCACCACTGGGATCAACACAGCGGCTAATTTCAGTGATCTTATCTTTAAATTCTGTATTAAATATTGTCAAACTGATATCAAGGTTTTCTTGATTATTCCAAATAACACCGATCTCTTGACCAAAACTCTTTTCGGGTTTTAAGTCTGGGTCGCCAACAATAATTCCTGGCTTTTCTCTAAATCCATTAATAGTTTTAGGGCTTCCTCCTGTCACTTGCCCCCAATCTGATGTGGAATGGCGTAAATCAGGAGAACGGTAACCAGTAGATACACCACCTTTAATCGTCCATTGTTCATCAACATGCCATACGCCATACAGGCGAGGTGTCCAATGACTCCCAAAATTCTCGTCCTTATCCATACGGATACCACTAGTCAGGGCAAAATCATTGGTCATTTGCCATTCATCTTCAGCAAATAGAGCCCAACTCCAGCGAGTCAATTTATCCATACCATTAGCGGACGCTAATAGATTGTCACCACCATGTAAGTTTTCATGACGATATTGTCCCCCCACACTCAGAGTATGATCATCTAACCGGAAAACAGTTTGGTTATTAAATACTGTATCTTGGTACTTCATGTCACGCCCTGGATTACGTGAATCATCATGTTGGATGTATGAAGTCATGGTACCGAAATCATAAATACCATTATGCAAAATAGAATAATTGTTACGATTATAATCTCTTTTCTCTGAATCACCACGAGACGATTTACCTCTAGTAGTATTGCGATCCTGCTCATAACGACCTGCTTCGAAATCAAAAGTATTTTTATCATCAGGTGTCAGAGAAAAAATTACTGAACCGTTACGCATTTCTTGCTCTTTAAAACCGCCAATGAATTTATCTTCGTGACGGTGAGAATACAGGCCATGCACTTTTAATCCCAATAAGCCATCAATTATCGGGCCTGCTGTATAAATGCTACTCTGATAACTGTTACCCGAATTTTTACGCTCAGTCAAAGTCGTATCAGCGCGCAAACTGGTTTTCCACTCTTTTTGCGCCTTACGGGTAATGACATTGATAACCCCACCCATCGCATCAGAACCATAAAGAGAAGACATTGGCCCTCGTACAACTTCGATCCGTTCGATCGCCGCCAGCGGTGGCAACCATCCCTGCTCAATACCGGAACCGTCACTGTTTGGGCGGGTATTACGGGTATCAATACGCTTACCATCAATCAGAATCATGGTGTATTTAGGGGCCATACCACGAATACTGATATCACTGCTGCTACCGCCTCCCGTGACAACTACCCCTGGCACATCTTTCAGTGCATCGGTCACATCACGATAAGCCTTGGTTTCTAATTGTTCACGGCTCACCACAGAAATAGACGCGGGTGCATCTTCAATCTTCTGTTGGAAACCTGATGCTGTCGTTACAACAATAGTGTCATTACTGTCACTGGCCGCAAAAACAGAGCCAGATGAAATTGCAGCAATAACGCCTAACGCGATTTTTCTTTTATTAAAAACACCCATTCCCGATTCTCCAAGAAATATAATTATATTTTATTAATTTATAAAAATGAATAATTAACATGTACTCAAGCAACGAGGAAAAAACATTCACCTCTGTATGGTTTTATTATTTCACTTACATTTTATCACTATAAAGCATAAGGAAATACTTCCTATTAATTCTAATGATCTATATCATTAAATTATTTTATATTTACCTTTCTTTGCAATAAATAAAGAGTGGACCTGAACATTATCCAGACAAAAATAACAGTTTTTAAACGCATTATACTATGAATGAAATAATCCATCCCTCACAGACTATATAAGTACGTTCCGTTTTCTCTGTACTGTCCATGTCCACGCTTTATCAATAATATGTTTTTAAACAATATGTTATAATAAGTTTTAACTGGCTAATTTTGAAACCAACCCATCAATCAATACTTGCGGAACACCCTGAGAACAGTATTCAATTCGGCCTTTGACACCATAAACTTGCGCCAGGCTATCCGGCGTAATAACTTGTTCAGGAACGCCTTCAGCCATTAAATGCCCTTTTTTTAACATCAATACATGGTTACCATGACGCAAAGCGATATTAATATCATGCACCACTACCACCGTAATAATATTACGACGATATGTTTCTTGTGCAACTAACTCCATTACGTGATATTGATAATTTAAATCCAACGCGCTTAGTGGCTCATCTAATAATAACAATGTTGGTTTACGAATTAATGATTGTGCCAATCCAACTAACTGTTTTTGGCCACCGGATAATTGATCTAAATAACATAACGCCAGATGCTCAATCCCTAGCTGACGTAATAAAGACATTACTTCTTCTTCGCTGGTTTCAGAATGACGCCCACCAGATGCCCGCTGCGCAACAATAATGGATTCCAACACATGTAAATGAACACCAGCAGGCAAACTTTGTGGCAAATAAACCACACTTTCTGCCCGCTGGGCAAAATTCATTTTCATTAAATCCTGACCATCGAGCCAAAGCTGCCCACTTGCGCGATTTAATCCAGCCAAAGAACGCAAAAGTGTGGATTTTCCGCTACCATTTGGCCCCAGTAATACCGTAATTTTTCCACGGGATAACGTTGAAGCATTCAGATTTTCAATGACCGGATTTTTCAGATAGCCCGCGCAAAAATTATTAATTGTTAGTCCCTGATTCATACATTCCCCCTATGACGTAAAATTATGCTAAGGAAGAATGGAACCCCGACCAATGCGGTAACTACCCCAACCGGAATAACAACACCTGGGATCAGGTTCTTCGAAGCGATGGATGCCATAGACAATACCAATGCTCCAATCAGCGCACTGGCAGGCAAATAAAAACGGTGATCCTCACCAAACACCAAGCGAGCAATATGTGGCGCGACTAAACCGATAAAGGCAATTGGTCCAACAAATGCAACTGCTAAAGCAGAAAGAATACTGATGCGTAATAATGTCCCCAAGCGCAGGCGACGAATATCAATACCAAAACTGATGGCCCGATCTTCCCCCAAACGCAACGCAGTCATTTTCCAAGCATTCATCATTGAAATCGGAAAAATAACCATAAATACCAGCAACATAACACCCAGTTTTATCCAAGTTGCTCTGGCAAGGCTACCCATTGTCCAGAGTACCAGCCCCTGAAGGGTCTCTTCTGTTGCAATAAACTGCATCATGGAAACCAACGCGTTAAAAGTAAAGACCAATGCAATACCAAATAATACTACCCCAGCAGAGGCAACCCTTATCCAACGGGTAATAGCATCCAACAACAACGCTGCCAACAAAGCAAAAATGAAGGCATTCGCAGAGATGAACCATTGGTCAGGAATACCCGGAATACCAATACCTGACACTATGGCCAGTGCGGCACCAAACGCAGACGCCTGTGAAATCCCTAAAGTGAAGGGGCTTGCCAATGGGTTATTCAGAATTGTCTGCATTTCAGCACCAGCCAGCCCAAGAGACAAGCCGATCACCACCGCCATCAAAGCGTAGGGTAAACGGATATCCCAGACAATGACCCGTGTACCCGCATCCACACTCTCTGGCGACACTAAAGTCTGCCAAAGAGACTGTAAAGATAAACCTGATGGCCCTATAGTAAAATCTAATACCAAGGAAACACCGATAACCAAGAAGATGAACATCATCATCACGATACGGCGGCGTAAAATATGCTGGTAATGGGCTTTTACACCGCTGTCATCTGATTGTTGTTTCACCGCTGTCATAAGATCGGTAGTGGAACTCATTGTTTCTATTACCTATTTTACTGATTACTTCTCACTGATCCAGTAAACACCTGATGGCTCAATTGCCAGGAATTTACTGTGTAATTCATTCAGTGTTTTCTGTGGATCTAAATCTGCAAACTGTTCAGGATAGAACCACTTAGCAAATACCTGAGCAACTATCACGTTATACGGAGAGTTGTAATAGTTATGCCAAATAGCATAATCTCTACCCTCTTTAACCGCAGTCAACGAGCTGATGCCTTTACGTTCAGTCATTGTTTTCAGACTGGCTTTTGCCAGTTCAGGCGTTGATTGCGCCCCCAGTTTTACACCAGGTTCATTGCTGTCTGACGCTTTTGCACCACTGGCAATGTAAATATAAGGATCAGCAGCAATAACTTTTTCGAGGTTCATGTTGCCAAGCGCGCCTGGCAGAACACCTTTAGCAATGTTTTTACCACCAGCCAGATCGATAAAGTTACCCAAATTACCATTACCGGCAGTCCCACAGCAGTCTTCAAAAGCACCGGCTCTCAAGTCGATAAACACGGTTGGCTTTTTCTCTTCCGGGATTTTACGAGTGATTTGAGTTACCAATTTGACATTCTTCTCGTAGAAATCAGCGTACTCTGTCGCTTGTTTTTCACGGTGCAAGACTTTACCTAACATACGAATACTTGGCAGCGTGTTTTTTAACGGCTCGGTACGGAAATCAACAAAGACAACCGGAATACCTGCCTTTTCAAGCTGAGTCACTAATTCACTGTTTTTACCAGGGCCATGACCAGATAAGCCAAAAATAGCAATGTCCGGATTGAGAGTTAACACTTTTTCAGCACTAACGCTGTCAGCGCTGGTGTTACCAATCAAAGGGATCTTGTCAATCTCAGGAAATTTAGCTTTATAGGTAGCATAGGACTGTGGGTCCAATTTGCGGAAATCACCTTGCCAACCCGCGATACGAGCCAGGGGTTTATCTCCTTCAAGTAAAGCGACAGCATGAAACAAACGGCCTTCGCCCAACAAAATACGGTTTATATTATCAGGAACTTCAACAATACGGCCCGCTACGTCAGTGACCGTTTCAGCCCATGACGCGAAGCTTGCCATTACTGCTGAACCCGCCAATAGGCTGATATTGATGCTCTTTGCGATAGATCGAGATACAAATTTCACTTTGTTAGCCCCTTTCATATTATATTAATAATTATGGCGCTAACAATAAATTAAACGAGAATAATTATCAATGTTATTTACACAGATTTTAGTAAATTGAGTCACTAATTTCACGGCTAACCCTATGAAAAATAAAAAACCACCCATTCGGTTGCAAAATGGGCAGTTTCTTCTGACTTCTCTCAATAACTGTTTATTTACGCCGATAAATAAACGTTAAGATAATAATAAATCAATCGTGAATCGAATTAAAAAGCTCGTAAGGCCATATCGAATTGGCATCTTTACCCATATCGGCCTGTTAATCATCATTTAATGTGATCAAATTCGCTTATTTGGGATATCAGGAAATTTCATCTCGTTATATTTAATAAAGTGGGTTTTCTTCACCAATTTATAACCAAACCAAATCAACAGGAAGAGTGGAATACCCACATAAGTTGCGGTTACACCATACCAGTCAATTTTGTCTTGTAGAAATGCCTGATAATTCTGCCCTAATGTGATGGTCAGACACAAAATAAACGCAAAGATTGGACCAACCGGGAAAAAACCTGAACGATAAGGCAGTCTACTTAAATCCAGCCCCTGAGCAATATAACCACGGCGGAAACGATAATGGCTGATAGCAATCCCCAACCAGGCAATAAAACCTGTCATACCGGAGGTGTTCAACAGCCACAAATAAACGGTCTGATTACCGTACATTGAACTAAGAAAACACAAAGCAGCAACAACCGTTGTTGCATACAAAGCATTACGCGGTACACCACCTTTGGATAATTTTCCAAAAATCTTCGGTGCTTTGCCCTCTTTTGCCAGTGTAAACAACATACGGGTAGAGGCATACATACCTGAGTTACCGGCAGACAACACCGCTGTCAAAATAACGGCATTCATCACAGCCGCAGCGGATAACAAACCGGCATTTTCAAATACTAAGGTAAACGGACTAACGCTGATATCACCGACCTCATTACGCAGTAAATTGGGGTCAGTATAAGGAATGATCAGACTGATAATCAGGATCGCAAAAATATAGAACAGCAGGATACGCCAGAATACTTTACGTACCGCACGGGGAATATTTTTTTCTGGATCTTTAGACTCACCCGCAGCAATACCAATCAGTTCAGTTCCCTGAAAAGAAAATCCAACGATCATTGCCACGCCGATCATGGCAGAGAAACCTCCAGCAAAAGGCGCATCACCCATAGTCCAGTTATGCCATCCGGCGCTTTCGGCACCTTTCATGATACCGCTTATCATCAGTAATCCGACCGCAATAAAGACAATAATTGTGCTGACTTTAATCAAAGAGAACCAGTATTCAGCCTCACCAAAACCTTTCACGGAAATAACATTCAACAGGAAAATCAGTGCGAGAAAGAGCGCACTCCAGATCCAGCCCGGCATATCGGGTAACCAGTAGTTCATCACTAACTGAGCAGCAACCAAATCTACAGCGATAGTCACCGCCCAGTTGTACCAGTAGTTCCAGCCAAGGGCGAAACCAAATCCTTCTTCAACATATTTGGAACCATACGTTGAGAAAGAGCCGGAGACAGGCATGTAAGCAGCCAATTCCCCCAAGCTGGTCATCAGAAAATAAACCATCAGGCCAATTAATGCATAGGAAAGTAATGCTCCGCCAGGCCCTGCTTGTGAAACCGTCGCACCTGAAGCCACGAAGAGCCCGGTACCTATTGATCCACCAATGGCTATCATCGCCATATGCCGTGCTTTCAATTCACGGCGCAAATGTTGCACTGCTGGTTTCTGGGAAACACTTTGTTGTTGTTGAGACATTCTGTTCCTGTTAACTGCAAATAAATCTGATGGCGGATTGTAGCAAATCCTCACGGTCAAAATAGCGAGGAAGCACTGTTATAAGATACCTTCATAATTCAAAGAAAATTATAAGAAATACCGCTAATTCTAAATGTTAAACAAAACGTAAAACTCACCGGCAATAACTGAGCAGTTTTTGCAGTGCATTGGACATGTGCTTTTGCCGATGATGAATCAGGTATAACATCCTGCAAAGTTTCAACTCCGGCACTTTTAACTCCAGTAAAGTACGATTTTCCAATTGTTCTGCAACGACCCGTCTGGATAAGCAACTAATCCCCATGCCAAATTTGACCGCATGTTTTATCGCTTCGGAATTTCCCAACTCCATCAAAATCCTGAACCCAGGTAAGTGGGCAAACAGCAGATGATCCAACACCTCTCTTGTCCCTGAACCCCTTTCCCTTAATATCCACGATGCTTTGGTTAGATCATCCAGTTTCAGATTCTGTTGAGCTAGCGGGTTTTTAGGAGAAGAAAAAATAACCAGCTCATCCTCCATCCAGAGCTGAGTTATCAATTCAGGACTATGGCAAGAACCTTCTATCAAACCAAGGTCAACGCGGAATTCGAGTATAGAATTGATAACATCCTGTGTATTACTGATGTTTAACTCCAGAGGTGTATCCGGAAAATCCTGGCGATAATTTGCCAACATTTCCGGCAACATATAATTACCAATGGTACTGCTGGCAGCAATACGTAATGCCCCCAATTCCTGTTTGAATAACAGCTGAATTTCCCCCACCTGCTCCAGCAATGCCAAAGCCTTGGGGTAGAGTAAACGACCATGCTCATTAGTCACCAACCGTTTCCCTACTCGGTCAAAAAGTTGTACGCCAAGCTGGCTTTCCAAATCCGTTAATGAAGCACTCACTGCGGATTGAGATAGCGCTAACTGCTGTGAGGCTTGTGTCGTTGAACCGCTTTTCAATACCTCCGTGAAAACTTCCAATTGCCTCAGTGTGATATGCATATTGCCTCGCAAAATATGGTGTCAGCGAAATAGGTTGTTTTAATTTTATACAGCAATAAACAACGTAACAAAAATCCTCTTTCATTACCACTTTTTCTGATTATACATAAAAATATTATCAATTTTAATGATAAATTTATTTGCTATATGCTTATGTTTAAAATATATAAGAAAAGTGAGAAATATCTATGTCTGACATTCATGACGAAAAACTCAGTCAACAACCGTTAATTCCCGGTATGAAATTAATACCGGGACTCATACTGGCAGCAATATTAACGGCAATTTCAATATACGCCGGAAATATCCCGTGGTTTGTTAATATGGGGCTGGGTGCACTGACACTGGCGATCCTTGCAGGAATCATTGCCGGTAATACCGTCTATCCTTTACTCAAATCTCATTGTGATAAGGGTATTCATTTCTCAAAACACTATCTTTTGCGAGCAGGGATTATTCTTTATGGCTTCCGTCTGACATTTCAGCAAATTGCCGATGTAGGCACTACCGGCCTTTTGATTGACGCTATTATGTTGTCTTCAACTTTCTTTATTGCAATCTGGCTGGGCAAATCACTCTTTGGATTAGATCAGCAAACCTCAATGCTGATTGGTGCCGGCAGCAGTATCTGCGGTGCAGCGGCCATTATGGCAACAGAACCGGTAGTGAATGCCCCCGCCAGCAAAGTTGCTGTTGCAGTGTCAACAGTTGTCATCTTCGGTACTATCGCTATTTTCATTTATCCATGGTTCTATCAGCTCAATGAGCATTATCAATGGATCCCACTGACTCAAGAAGCTTTCGGTATCTTTACAGGCTCCACCATTCATGAAGTTGCTCAGGTTGTTGCTGTCGGTCATGCTATTAATGATCAAGCTGAAAACGCGGCAGTCATCAGCAAGATGATTAGAGTGATGATGCTGGCACCATTCTTGTTGTTATTATCCAGTTACATCAGCCGTGCCGGCACAAAAAACGGAGGAAAAAACCCGGCGAAAACGCCGATTACCATCCCCTGGTTTGCGGTGATTTTTATTGCAATAGCCGGTTTTAACTCGTTCGATTTATTACCTGAAAAAATAGTAAGTTACCTGATTCAGATTGATACTATTCTGCTTGCCATGGCAATGGTTGCACTAGGTTTAACCACTCATGTGAGTGCCATCCGTCAGGCTGGATTTAAACCCATTTTACTGGCTCTGATTTTGTTTGTATGGCTGATGGTCGGTGGATTCTTGATAAATCTGGGCGTTCAATATTGGTTTGGTTGATCGGAACAGATGCATTGAAGAGCTTCAACAATCTATGACTTTTCCGTTCTTAAGGTTCAATAAGCGGCTGAACAATGTCAAAATGGTGTAAATAGGAAGGAGAAGAATGATGAAATTTATTGGAGCACATGTCAGCGCTGCCGGCGGCGTTGATCAGGCAGTTATCCGAGCTCACGAATTAAAAGCGACTGCTTTTGCCCTGTTCACAAAAAACCAGCGCCAGTGGAATGCACCACCTTTAGCCACTGATATTATCGATAAATTTAAAGAAAATTGTGAGCGCTATGGATACGGTAGCCGGCAAATTCTCCCTCATGACAGTTATCTGATTAATCTTGGTCACCCAGATACTGAAGCATTGGAAAAATCCCGGCTGGCTTTTGTTGATGAAATGCAACGTTGTGAACAACTGGGTATCGATTTATTGAATTTCCATCCTGGCAGTCATCTCAATAAGATCGATGTGGATAAATGCCTGGCACGAATTGCAGAATCTATCAACATCGCTCTCAATAAAACACAGAGAGTCACCGCTGTTATCGAAAATACAGCCGGCCAGGGCACAAATCTGGGGTTCAAATTTGAACATCTGGCAGCAATTATTGACGGCGTTGAAGATAAAAGCAGAGTCGGCGTCTGTATTGATACTTGTCACGCCTTTGCCGCAGGTTATGATTTGCGTACCAATGACGTTTGTCAGCAAACTTTTCAGGCATTTGAAAAAATTGTTGGCTTTCAATATCTGTGCGGAATGCATTTAAATGATGCAAAAAGTGAATTTGCCAGCCGTGTTGACCGACATCATAGCCTTGGGGAAGGGAATATTGGCAAAACACCTTTCAGTTACATTATGCAAGATGCTCGTTTTAATGGAATTCCGCTAATCCTTGAAACAATTAATCCAGATATTTGGTCACAAGAAATTGCCTGGCTGAAATCACAACAAAATTAATGGTCCTTTTCATTTAACGGGTGTCAGTTCAATTTTAGCCATCATTGCGGCTAATTCAGGGCGATTGCTGATACCCACATTAGGCTGGCTAACTGCAAGCGCCGACACAGCTGTTGCCAATCGCAACGTGTGTTCACTGGATTCCCGCATCAGCAACCCATAAACCAAACCACCGACCATTGAATCACCGGCCCCCACAGTGCTGACAACTTTACAAGGCGGTGGTTTTGCCACCCATGCCCCAGATGCATTAACCCATAATGCGCCCTGCTCACCCAAAGATATGACGACATGAGCAATTCCCTGTCCCCTAAGTTGATGTGCGGCCATGATCACATCGGATAGTTCAGGTAACTTGCGCCCCGCCCAGACCTCAAGCTCATAACGATTCGGTTTAACTAACCAAGGGGACGCTTTCAGACCTGCAACCAACGCCTCACGGCTGCTGTCGAAAATAATACAAGGACAAAGCTGGCGCAGGTGGGTCATCCAATCGGTAAACGATTCAGCAGAGACACCCGCCGGTAAGCTACCACTGACAACAACCATATCAAACTGTCCGAGCCATGAAAGCGAATCATTAACAAATTCCGACCATTCCGCTTCACCAACATAAAAACCAGAGAAGTTGAAATCCGTCACTTCACCGCTTTCTTCTGTTAATTTGACATTAATCCGTGTTCTACCCGGCACTAAATGGAAACGATTTTCCATGTCATTTTCACTGAAGAATTGCTGGAATCCTTCCTGATTTTCCCTACCCAGAAAACCACTGACAGTGACATCAATGCCTAAATCACGCAAAACTTTAGCAACATTATTGCCTTTCCCAGCAGCATGCAGCCCGGCTGCTTGCACACGATTAATCGCCCCTTTGACGATTTCCGGGCACAATCCAACCAAATCATAAGCTGGGTTTAAGGTGATAGTGGCAACTCTACGGCTCATTTTGCCCGATGTCTCCTAAGTAGATAATCATTAGCATTACTATGAATTTTCAGTTCCATTTATACCATTAAAATTGAATCGTTTCAGTTAAATTCCATACTTTCTTGATCGTTATCTTAAACTGATTTGCAGGTAAGAATAATCTTGAATTTTTTTCTCAAAAAGAGATGCTAATTTGCTGAAACTTATCTGAAGGAATATATCAAATGTCCGTAATTGTTGGTGTTGGCGTTATTATTGTGAATGAATATGGTCAGGTATTACTTGGAAAACGCAGCAGTAAACATGCTCCATACTGGTCAATATTTGGTGGTCATGTTGATGCCGGAGAAACATTTGAACAATGTGCAATCCGTGAAATTAAAGAAGAAACAGGTCTGACGATACAATCACCAAAAGTCTATGGTGTTTGTAATAATCTTCAGACGTATCAAAAAGAAGGGAAACATACCATTTCAGTCTGTTTGTTGGCTAAACACCCAGGTGGTGAACCAATAATAATGGAGCCGGAAAAATGCGAACAATTTATGTGGTGCGATCCTGATAATCTCCCTGTACCTCATTTTGAAGCCAGCCGGAATGCCATAAAAATGTGGCAAGAGAATAGCTTCTATCTTACTGAATGAACCAACTTATATTAGTTCAATTTCAAATAATCCTTTATGACGTCTATTTACACTCTACATACAAAAATGTATCTTTAAGCTAGTACAATGAAACAACATACTCAGCAGGAGTTAATATGTCCATTGAGGCAACTCAGAGTTTAAAGCGCCCCTCCATACTAGGTGGGGCAATGATAATTGCCGGAACCGCGGTTGGTGCTGGGATGTTCTCCATTCCCGTGGTGACTTCCGGTGTCTGGTTTACCGGCTCAATTATTCTGCTGGTTTACACATGGGCATGTATGTATTTTTCCGGCTTAATGATTCTGGAAGCCAACCTAAATTATCCATCAGGTGTAAGCTTCCATACCATGACTAAAGATTTACTCGGCAAAGGATGGAATGCAATCAATGGCTTATCCATTGCATTCGTTCTCTATATACTGACCTACGCCTATATTTCAGCGGGTAGTTCAATCATTGCCCACAATTTTGAAAATATTACTTCAATATCACAGGCTAATGCTGGCTTTATTTTCGCCTTTATTGTCGCCTTTATTGTCTGGATATCGACTAAAGCTGTCGATCGTCTGAGCACAATATTGATCGGTGGTATGGTTATTGCCTTTTTTATGTCCGTCGGTGGCATGTTTACAGAAGTTAAATCTGTCATCCTATTTAATCAGATCGATGCTATGTCAAGCGACACGACAACAAGTTATATACCTTACGCTTTAACCGCTCTGCCCTATTTACTGGCTTCTTTCGGATATCACGGTAACGTCCCTGGTTTGGTAAAATATTATCAGAAGGACAGCAAAGCCGTTGTTCGTAGTCTATTATTCGGTACGCTAATCGCACTGGCTATTTATATCTTGTGGCAATATGTCATTCAGGGAAATATTCCCCGTGAAACATTCAGACAGATTATTGCTGATGGCGGGAATATCGGTGACTTACTGAAACAAATGGATAATACAACAAATAGCACAATCGTTACCCAGCTTCTAAATGCATTCTCTTATATGGCATTAGCAAGTTCCTTTCTCGGTGTCTCTTTGGGGTTATTTGATTACCTAGCTGATTTCTTTGGTTTTAAAGATAACAGCACTGGCCGGTTAAAATCTGCATTAGTAACATTTATTCCACCTACAGCCCTGGCTTTGCTGTTTCCCAATGGTTTTCTGTATGCCATCGGCTTTGCCGGATTAGCCGCAACCATCTGGGCCGTTATTGTCCCTGCACTTATGGCGCGAGCAAGTCGTCGTCGCTTCCCTGATGCCAGTTATCGGGCACCAGGCGGAAACTTCCTTATCGGATTTATCATTCTGTTTGGCTTGATGAACGCGATAGCTCATATCCTAGCCTCCTTTGATTTATTGCCCATGTATCGCTGATATATCCGATATTCTTTCTACAAACCCCAACGTAAAAAACGCTGGGGTTTTCTGATCCCCTCTTGCCTAATTCCCTAACTGCGAGTAATTTTGTCGCCAATTATTCTCTCCCAGTTTTATAGAAGGTTACATATGGCTAAAGCCAACGAAATTAAACGCGGTATTGCCGTCAGTTATAATGGTAAGTTACTGCTAGTCAAAGATATTGATATTCAAGCACCAAGCGCCCGGGGAGCCAGTACACTATATAAAATGCGTTTTACCGATATCCGCACCGGACAAAAAGTGGAAGAACGTTTCAAAGGCGATGATATCATTGATACGATTAGCCTAACTCGCCGCAGCGTTAATCTTTCCTATATTGATGGTGATGAATATGTCTTCATGGATGACGAAGATTTCACGCCTTATCATTTTAAAAAAGAACAAATCGAAGAAGAGTTGCTATTCATCCCTGAAAGTGGCCTGCCAGGTATGCAAGTTCTGACCATAGAGGGGCAAGTTATTGCCCTTGAACTACCGCAGACAGTCGATATGGTTATTGAAGAAACTACCCCCGGAATTAAAGGTGCCTCGGCCAGTGCGCGGACAAAACCTGCAAAAATGAGTACCGGGCTGACCGTCCAAGTACCTGAATATATCAGTAACGGCGAAAAAATCCGTATTCATATTGCAGAACGTCGCTATATGGGGCGTTGTGATTAACAATCATTAGCTAATCCTAAGTTGCTCTGTATAAAACAGGGCAACTCATTTTCAACTATTTCATTAACTTTTCCATTATGGTTTTATCATAATTTAAATTTCAAATAAAATACAAATATAAATTTTCCATTAACTTTCATTAATGTTACTCAGAAATAAAGAATGAAATTCCGAATATTCTTCAGTTAAGTATTGAAGAAATAATATTTAAAATTTCTTTTAATATCAATTATAGTAAATTGTAACAATTCCGATTTTCCTTTCTCCTTTTATCCATTTAATTTCTGTTATACCAATTTGGTGTGGTAGATAAAAATAAACATCATTTTGGAAATCCAGTTTTCGTCGCTGGGTAATTTTATCTCCCTTTCGCCAGCAAGTGGTATCCGTCCAGTCCTCATGCCAATCAAAACGACACGGTGATTCAACAATTGTACCTGAAAAGTGAATAACCCCTAAACTTGGTCTTGCCTCTGACTCACTACTCACAACATCAGGAGTCATCAGGAAAAAACAACCCACCATAACCCGGAACATAGACATAAAACCCTCACCATAAGACAGCATTATTTGCTGAGATTTCCAAATGCAAAATCAATCTGGAGATTGGAAAAATTTATCAGTCCATGCTACTGGTAACGGCTGTTTTTGTTATTTTTTTACTGTTTTTAGCTTTTAAAACTAATTAAAAAATTTACATCTTTCAATATGAAAATTATCAGAATCAATTATCAATAAATTAAGAATTTATAACTTTAAATATTCCCATCCTTACTCAGTGAAAACAGCAAAATTGAGCATAAGTATTTATCAAACCAATCACAAAATAGATAAAAAAACCACCAGATTAACTTATGATAGGAACTTGATTCATGACATTATTATCCAACATTTGTTATATTAACCTACATATTATGAGCTTAGTTATTACTGAATTTTACTTTTAACAAATAGGTATCCCATGACACGCAGTCACCCGTTTGCCATATTTACACTTGACCTGTTAGGGATCGCTTTATTTTTCTCCTGGTATTTACCAGAACACCACGGTTTTTGGTTCAATATCGACTCAGCGATTTTTTACTTCTTTAACGAAAAACTAATACCAGGTTCAAAATTCACAGAATTTGTAGCATTCGTGAATATCAGAGCTTTTGATGTGATTTCACTTTTCTGTATGGGATTGCTTTATTACCGCGTATTTCGTAAGCAAAATTACGCTGGCAAACGCAGATTATTCATGATTGGCCTGGTCATGCTGATAAGCGCAATTACACTTAACCAAATCGGCCATCAGCTCCCTGTCATTCGTTCAAGCCCGACATTAACATTTGATAATATCAATCGTATTAGCGAAATGACTAATCTGATGACTAAAGATTCATCCGGCGATAGTTTTCCAGGCGATCATGGATTAATGCTACTCATTTTCAGCTACTTCATCCTTCGCTATATCTCAGTTACAGCATTCGCCATTGCATTACTGATTGTCGTCATGTTTACGCTACCCCGTATTATGGCGGGAGCACATTGGTTTACTGATATTGCCGTCGGTTCTTTATCTCTGGTTCTCATTGGAACAAGTTGGTTATTATTAACACCATTAAGTGACATAATGATTAACTGGTTGGATAAGAATCTACCGCAAATTGGTTGCCCAGTATAAAACCCTTCTTGCACACCTTTCTTACTGATGAATATTGGGGAAGTATTTAACCTTCCTGATGACTCATAAAATCCACATAAATAACATAAATTAGCAACATTGCTAATCTCTCGTACTGAGAAATCTAATTTTTTGTAAATTATGCCATTAAATACTCGCCTTTTCCTGATTGTTTCTGTACTCTCGGTTTGAATAACATTTATTGTAAATATCGTTATAAAACGTAGCGTCCAGCGCGTTTTTGTACCAAGCGCGTTGTTTACTTATTGCTTTTTCTAACACCAGTCTTCGAAGCGTTTGATATTTTTCAATAATAGCGACCAACTTAAGGTAAGGATAGCAAGGGAAAACAAAAATAATGGTCAAGTCTCAACCGGTACTGAGATACATTATGCGGCTGATACCCGCGCTGTTCGTAGCGATCACTTTATCCGCGTGCAGCTCACCAGATTCTTCAAAGTTTCGCAATACACAAACTGATACGCATGCAGTAAACGGTAAGAACGGCTTCTTACTTCAAGCGTCTCAAGATGAATTCGAAGCGCTAGTTCGTAATCTGGACATAAAATCCAAAATTCTCAGTCAATACAATGGCTGGAAAGGGGTTGCCTATCGACTCGGCGGCAATACTAAACGCGGTATTGATTGTTCTGGCTTTGTTCAACGTACTTTCCGTGACCAGTTTGGCATGGAACTACCGCGTTCAACATTTGAACAACAAAATATTGGCAAAAAAATCGACCGCTCAAAATTACGTCCTGGCGATCTGGTTTTGTTTAAGACGGGTGCCCGTACAAGGCATGTTGGTATCTATGTTGGCAATGACCAATTCGTTCATGCCTCCACTAGCAATGGTGTGATTGTTTCCAGGTTAAACAGCACATACTGGAGCAAACGTTATTATGGTGGTCGCCGGGTCATCAACCATAGCATCATGCCTCCTAACGGCTAAAAATCCTTTCCCTTGCGTACAAAAAAGCGCCTCCATCAAAGGAAGCGCTTTTCGCGTTTATATCAGAATGGATAAAGAGCTGTTATCTTTTCAGCAATCGCAGCACCAAGTGTCTTCAAACGACACATAACCGCACTCTCGTCTTCACTATCAACAAACAAGCACGGCTGACCTTCCCACTCAATCACAGTACTTTCAATTTGCATATCAGCAAGTGATTGCTGTAATTTTTGCATGACATTCCATGCAGCCATATCTTCATGGCTGAGTAACTTCAACCCCATCAGGCTGCTTTTTACATTCACTTCATCAACTGGAAGTGGCTCAACTTTGATACCCGCAAAACCGGGTGACCACCTGTAACTTTGCGGTAGTCGATGTACCACCGAAAGCTGAATATTATTCACAAATTATTCCTACCTGAAAGAACATAGATACAAAAGTTAAAGTTAGCGACTATCTTCAGGTGTTCTACTCGCCAAAACCGAATAACTAACTCCCCAAAAAGGTAAACAAAAAGTTAAATTTGTGTTTATAGTATTACATTAATTTCAAACTTCACCTTAGAAAAAATGAGATCAAGATCGCGTTTTGCATATATTTATACTTTTTTAAAAGAAAACTCAACTTCTTTTTATGCAAAAAACTAACTGTATGTTTAACGATTGTTTACATATTTTATTTTTTCAACTCAAATCTTTAACATATAAATCAAGCAAGAACTGTAAAAACAGATAGATAACAATGTGTTTTATAAGGAAAAATTAATAACAACCTAATGATAACGCTCTTGAATATTTTTAATTTAACAAAAATACAACAACAGACTTATAATCACCATCAATGTATTAATAATTACTTATTCCCACAGTAAAACAGTTCGGAATTTCCTTGCATTTATACGTCAACCTCTCAGTCCAATCCGAATATAAAAATCAATGAATACGGCATATAAGAAGTAACAAAAGAATGAAACAACAATAGCTTCATTCATGAATGAATATAGATATCATTAAACCATTCAACACCTAAATATCCCTAATATTCAGGGGAAAACCCAATAATCCCGCTAATATCATTAAAAATTCTAATGAATATTTTAATGATACAGAAAATGTTTTTGATACCAAATAGTTATGACCATTTTATGGCTTAATAGCCAATATTCGAATAACACAGTGTGGCACAATCTCCTAATCTGAATGGTTATTTAAAGGAATATATCAACGAAGGCAGACATCTTTCTGTAATAAATTACTGCCTATCTAAGGAAAAGGCTGCACATAAAGCAGCCTTCTATTTTTAACCGCGACTTCTTTTTGCATATATAACAAACAATGTAGCCAAAATAACACATAAAACCATAGAACCAACCATTGGCCAGGCACTTCGCGCAGGGAACATGGCAAGTAATACTCCAACCAAAGCACTAATCCCAAAACGAATGGTACCTGCCAATGAAGATACTGTCCCTGCCATATGCGGGTAACCATCTAAAACCACCGCCATTACATTGGATGTAATCATAGCAATACCACAGACATAAGCTGCCACACCGATGACCAAAGAAATAAAACCAAAATTCAGCGCGGTAGACAACAGCAGCCAGATCCCCATAATAAACTGCACACTCAAACCAAAATACATCATTCTCAACGCACCAAAGCGCTGTACATAACGACTATTTATTGTCGTCATCACAAACAGAAATACGATATTCAGCGCAAAATAATAACCAAATTTCTGCGGCGACACGCCATTCAACTCAATATAAACAAATGGCCCGGCACTGAGAAAAGAAAACATTCCCGCAAACGAAAATCCGCTGGCGAGCATGTAACAAAACACACGGCGCTGGCGGAATAACATCATAAACTGGCTTAGGGTTGTACGAAGATGAAACTTTTGTCTTTTCTCTTTCGGTAAAGTTTCTTTTATAAAGAAAGCGACAAGGAATACCCCAATAACAGCCGTGATCGCAATACTCCAGAAAATAGCATGCCATGTGAACCAAATCATCATCATGCCACCAAGAATTGGAGCGATTAATGGTGCAATAGTCATTACCAATATCACAAAAGACATACTGCGTGAAAATTCATCTTTCGTGAACATATCCCGCATCAAAGCATTAATAACAACACTCGCAGCAGCGGCGGAAAACCCATGCAAAAACCGCATATAAATAAAACCGTCAATATCCTTGGCTATCGTACACGCGGCTGAAGCCAGAGCAAACACAATAACGCCACCCAGAATAACCGGCTTACGGCCCAAACTGTCAGCCATTGGGCCATATATCATCTGACCGATAGCAAAACCAAGAATATAACTGCTCAATGTCATCTGAACCCGCCCACTATCCACACCGAAATCCTCGGCAACGGTCGGCAAACTGGGTAAGTACATGTCAATGGCAAGAGGCATTAGCATAGAAAGCAGCCCAAGGATCAAAATCAACCCTAAATAGGATGATCGTTGTTGTTGCACGCGTATTACTCCAATAATTTAAAATAATTAACTAAAACTAAGAACCTGCCTCAGTAAGCATGATTGTTGCGGACTGTTCTTGTGAATGTGTTGGATACGGACAGCGCACAGAACCCAGAGCGTACACACAATACGTAAAGTCCGATTCGCTTCGTTCTTTCCTCGGATCACACCAAAGTGCGTTCAAAAACTATCGCTTTTGCCTGAACACTGCCCAAGTGCTCTCTTGACTAAAAAGAACGGAAAATAAATAAAATAGCCCTGCAGGGATGAACGCTAAGATTAAGGCGCATTGATGCTGGCTACTTCTTGATCAGATAACGATCGATACTCCCCTGGTTGCAACTCAGGATCTAAGATAATTTCACCGATTCGCTCACGATGAAGCGCTGTTACCCGATTACCTACCGCTGCAAACATGCGTTTTACTTGATGGTAACGCCCTTCACTGAGAGTCAGACGAGCTAATTGAGGTGCCAGAATTTCCAGTTGAGCGGGTTTTGTCAGTGTTTTTTCACCATTGAGTTGGACACCCGCAAGAAATTTATCTGCTGTCCCTTCTACAACAGGATAGTCAAGAGTGACCAGATAGGTTTTTTCACAATGATGTTTTGGGGACGTAATACGATGGGACCATTGACCATCATCAGTCAACAAAACCAGACCCGTGGTATCCATATCCAGCCTACCAGCCGTGTGTAATTTATGCGCCGCTGGCGCATCAATAAAATAGAGAACCGTCGGATTCACCGGGTCATCCGTGGAGCAGACATACCCCTGAGGTTTATTTAACATAAAATAGCGAGGCCCTTGCTGCTGTTCCAGTAATGAACCATCAAACATAACCTGTTGCTCTGGCGTTAATTTATAAGCTCCGGTTTTTACAATCTCATCATCAACAGTGATACGCCCCGCGCGCAACTCACGCCCCACTTCATTCCGGCTGATACTAAGCTGTTGTGACAGAAATTTATCCAATCGCATGGATGAAGATACCTATATTAAATTAATTTAAAAATAAACGTGACCCTACTATCTTGTTGGTACGACTACCGTAAAGCCACCAAAAAAGATAATGTGAGATGAATTCAAAAGCTTTCAATACTAATCATAACCATGTTTACTATAAACAACAATTATCTATTTATTATAACGGGTTATAGTTTCACTCAATCAGATAATTATCCTACCTTACGTCTATCCACAGCAAATTGATAAGAAAAATGTTACCCTTTCGCAAATATTTTTCTGTTGCGGAACGAATATGACTTTCACTTTACGCCCCTATCAGCAAGAAGCTGTGGATGCCACCGTTAATCATTTCCGGCATCATCGTGAGCCCGCAGTCATTGTGTTACCAACCGGAGCAGGTAAAAGCTTGGTTATTGCTGAACTGGCAAAACTGGCTCGAGGAAGAGTCTTAGTATTGGCGCATGTAAAAGAATTAGTTGCACAGAATTACGGCAAATATTGTGCATACGGTTTACAAGCAGATATTTTCTCTGCGGGATTGCAGCAGAAGCAAAGTTCAGGAAAAGTGGTTTTTGGCAGCGTACAATCTGTCGCTCGTAATCTTAAGCACTTTGATAATCAATTCTCGTTGCTGATAATTGATGAATGCCATCGTGTCAGTGATGATGAAAACAGCCAGTACCAACAAATCATTCATCACCTTAGGCAAAATAACCCGCAACTCCGTATTCTTGGTTTAACAGCGACACCTTACAGGATGGCTATCGGCTGGATATATCAATATCACTATCACAGCATGATCCGTGGTGATGAAAATAGTTTTTTCCGTGACTGCATATATGAATTGCCATTGCGCTATATGATTAAGCACCGTTTCTTGGTCCCTCCACAGCGACTGGATATGCCAGTTATGCAATATGATTTCAGCCAGGTCCGCTCCCGTCAGCAAGGTATTTTCAATGAAACGGATTTGAACCGTGAAATCAAACGACAAAAACGCGTCACACCTCATATTATCAGGCAGATCATTGAATATTCGGCTGACCGTAAAGGCGTTATGCTTTTTGCTGCAACAGTCGAACATGCCAAAGAAATCTTTCAATTACTTCCTTCCGGCCAAGCCGCATTAGTCAGTACCGATACATCAACCCCCGATCGTGACCTGTTTATCGAAGCCTTTAAAGCCCAACAATTGCGCTACATGGTCAACGTTGCCGTATTAACTACCGGATTTGACGCACCTCATGTCGATCTGATAGCCATCCTGCGCCCTACCGAATCCGTCAGCTTATATCAGCAGATTATTGGCCGTGGTTTAAGATTATTTCCGGGTAAAAAAGATTGCCTTATTCTCGACTATGCAGGAAATCCTCACGATCTTTACACACCAGAAGTTGGTAACAGTCGGCCAGATAAGCAGAGCCAACCGGTTCAGGTATTCTGCCCTATCTGTAACTTTGCCAATATATTTTGGGGAAAATGTACCTCCGACGGTGAAATTATTGAACATTTTGGACGCCGCTGTCAGGGCTGGGAAGACGATCAACACGGCAAACGTCGTCAATGCGATTTCCGCTTTCGTTTTAAACTCTGTCCTCATTGCGGTGTAGAAAATGACATTGCAGCACGGCGTTGTCACCGTTGCCAAGAGGTGCTGGTCGATCCCGATGATATGCTGAAAGCGGCATTAAAACTCAAAGATGCACTGGTACTACGTTGCGGTGGTATGCAACTCATCCCTGGAACTGACAGTAAAGGAGAATGGCTGAAAATCATCTATTATGATGAAGATGGCGCTGATGCCTCTGAACGCTTCCGGCTTACAACCCCGGCCCAACGTCGGCTCTTTGAGCACCAGTTTATCCGTCAGCATCAACGTGCTCCGGCGGTACCTTTTAACTGGAAAACGGCTTCAGACATCGTTAATCAGCAACCTTTGTTACGTCATCCCGATTTTGTTGTCGCCCGTAAAAAAGGTCAGTTCTGGCAGATTCGTGAAAAGATCTTTGATTATCAAGGACGCTTTCGTCGAGCAGATGAATTGTATTAATAGGCCCCAATTGACGTATTCCATTTGCTGTTACAACCATTTTTCGCTAGAATGCCGCCCGTTTAACGTTCGCGTTAAGCCAAATCTCGAACCTGCTGCTGGGTCGCCTGTAGCAGGATTTATTTTCTTCTTTAAAGAGAAAAATAATGTTTACTATTAATGTAGAAGTACGTAAAGAGCAGGGCAAAGGTGCGAGCCGCCGCCTGCGCAGAGCTAACAAGTTCCCCGCTATCGTATATGGTGGCAACCAGGAGCCTGTTTCTGTTGAGCTGGATCACGATCAAGTTATCAATATGGAACACAAAGCAGAATTTTATAGCGAAGTTCTGACTCTGGTTATCGACGGTAAAGAAACTAAAGTTAAAGTGCAGGCTGTACAGCGCCATCCGTTTAAACCAAAACTGGCGCACATTGACTTTCTGCGTGCTTAATTAGCCACAGTCGAGCTTTTCGGGACGCCGAGTAAATAACGCCGCATTTGCGGCGTTATTTATTTCAGGTATCAATGACCACCACTGCGGCGCTGTAACTGGTCACGTAAATTTGGTGGCGTGCCCTTAATTGTTAAAGTATCCGTTACCGGGTCCCAGAAAATTCTTTCGCCAAATAACATTGCATCGAAATTAATTGTCAATCCGCCACCGCTTCCGGCAAATTTAGTTAACTGACGCAATGTACTGCGATCTGCTGGAAAACACGCTTCCAATTCATATCCCTGTTCGTGAGAAAATTGCTGGAAATTCTGCTCGCCAAATGTTGGCAATTCCTGAGACAACGCCTTAATCTCAATTTCCTCTCCTGCCTGCAATTGTTCATTACAGTAGCTGTATACTTGCTGGCGATATGCCTGGCGCTCATTTTTATCAAGCTGGCCTGACTCACAATAATCATCAACGGCCTGTAATAGCCCCTTATTCTGAACCTTAGCATTCATCCCTTCACTGGCAGCGAGAAAATCCATAAAAAAATCTGAAACCTTACGTCCTACCCGTCCTTTCAGGAACGTCAAATAACGGCTTGATTCAGGATTGGTTTCCCACTCAGTCAAATCTATACGAGCAACAATATCAGCATGAGGGATATCCAGATAATGAGTGGTATTTAGATCCAGATTATCGTTAACAGACATACTGTTACAGCTATTAAGTACAGCAATCAACAAATACTCTACCGCCAGATAGCGATACTGGCAGAACAGGACCGTCCCACCTTCAGCAAACGGATATTTTGCCAGTTCATCCCTCAGACGTGCTGTTGCTGCGCGACTGAACCCCAAAAAATCTTCATCACCTTTACGCTGATGTCTGAGCGCTTCTGCCAATTCACTCTCTTCATTAAACAGGCCGTAAGCTTTGCTTTTTGCGCTATATACACGGTGTAATTCAGCCATCATATCTTCCACCACGCGATCGGCGGAGAGCAGAGAATCACGTAGCACGACATCCAGCGTCTGCTCATCACGCTTGACTAATTGATGCAAGGCAATTTGGTCTATTTGCAGACTCATTCTTTCTACTCCTTTCGCAGCTTACTTCATTCGCCTCTAACGGCGTATTCAAACACTGATAACAAACTGCTGCAATAAAAAACCCCGGGAAAAATAATGTTTCACCATGTTCCATCAACTATTATTTACTGACAGATATCAAAAAATTGCTCAAGACGCGCTATGACTGCAACATAAAATCTTAACCGTGAATTAATTTGCCACAAAAGAGCAGAAAATCACGCACCTATACGGTAAGATAGTGTGCTTTGTTAGTTCAGGAAGTCTAAATTTATGCCACAGTCATCTCGTTATAGTGACGAACACGTTGAACGTTTATTAACAGAATTAGTCAGTGTTCTGGAAAAAAACCATACGCCGACAGATCTTTCTCTGATGGTACTTGGCAATATGGTAACAAATTTAATCAATACGAGCGTATCTCCTGCCCAGCGCAGACATATTGCCGACTCGTTTGCACACGCGCTTAAATCTTCAGTAAACGAAGATAAAGCCCATTAATTTTTAACTAAGAGCCTATCCCAGTAGGAATTATTGTTGCAGACAGTTTGAACACGGACAGTGCACAGAAACCGGAACGGACACATAGTACGTGAGGATTTCGAGCACTGCCCAGGTTCAAAATGACAAATAAAATAGCCCTAATGGGATGGGCTCTAAGACCACAACGTAAACAAAATATGGTGACTAGCCGTCAGCGTTATCGTGAAAAAGTGTCCCAGATGATTAGCTGGGGGCACTGGTTTGCCTTATTTAACATCCTACTTAGTCTTGGTTTAGGTAGCCGTTACCTGTTTGTTTCTGATTGGCCGGGTTCGCTACTCGGCCGTGTCTATGCTTTGACTAGTTGGCTTGGGCACTTTAGTTTTATTGTTTTTGCCGCTTATCTGCTGATTCTGTTTCCACTGACATTTATTGTCATGTCACAGCGCCTGCTCAGGTTTCTTTCGGCTATTTTCGCCACCGCCGGGCTGACACTGTTAATCTTCGACATTACCATCTACCACCGTTTCCACCTTCACCTTACCCCTTTAGTTTGGGATTTAGTTATCAATCCTGATCAAGGGGAACTTGCGCGGGACTGGCAACTTATGTTCATCTGTATTCCAGTCATTTTTCTGGTACAGATGTTATTTGGCACCTGGAGTTGGCAGAAACTACGCAGCCTGAATCGGCAACGGCTTAGCAAGCCATTGGCCGCTGTCCTTACTTCTGCCTTTTTGGCTTCCCATATAATGTATATCTGGGCTGATGCTAATTTTTATCGTCCGATAACTATGCAACGCTCTAACCTGCCGCTCTCTTATCCAATGACAGCGCGTAAGTTTCTTGAAAAACATGGCCTGCTGGATCAACAAGAATATCAGCGCCGCCTGATGCAACAGGGGGATCCTGCTGCATTGACAGTGGAATATCCACTTAATAATCTGACATATCAGGATAAAGGCAGTGGATACAACCTATTAATACTGGTGGTTGATGGGCTGGATAATAAAGACATTACAGAGAATATGCCTGTACTTTCCCATTTCAGAGAAACCAACATTCAGTTCAATCAACATTTCAGTAATGGTATTCAAAATGATACCGCCCTATTTGGGCTGTTTTATGGTATTTCTTCTGGTTATCTGGATGGCATACTTGCTGGACGTAAATCATCCGCACTGATTAATGCACTGACTCATCAGGGATATCAGTTCGGCTTATTCTCTTCTACAGGATTCAATACTCCGCTTTATCGTCAGGCATTACTTTCAGACTACTCATTGCCCACTGCGGTCAACCAAAATAATCAACTCACGGTAACACAATGGCAGCAATGGCTAAATTTACCCACTAACAGCGCCCCGTGGTTCTCGCTCTTGAAAATGAGTGGACTGGATAAAATTGACTCACAGGGTAATGCTGCCGCTCTGGATGTTCAAATTAATGCTGTATTAGAGACGCTGAAAAACAAAAACGCGCTAAATAATACGGTCATTGTTATTACTGCCGCGCAGAGTGAAATCACAGCTGCGCATCCACCAAAATGGATAAATAATGACAGATTTAATCGTGATCAAATGCATGTTCCCCTGCTTATTCATTGGCCAGGAACACCATCACAGGCCATTGATAAACTGACAAGCCATCAGGATGTCATGACAACACTAATGCAACGTTTGTTACATGTCAGCAACTCTCCTGACGATTACTCTCAAGGCGAAGATCTGTTTACAGCACAACGTAATAGCCCATGGATTATTACCGGTGATAATGGCTCTCTGATCATCACAACCAGTGAGAATACCCTGTTCCTGGATAAAAACGGTGATTATTCCTTATATGACCTTGAAGGCAACGAAGTCAAAGATGCTAAACCCAATCTGGCACAACTGTTACAGATACTCACAGAGGTTAAACATTTTATAGCTAACTAAATGCTTAAAAATCAATCGGTCATTACATTCAGTACTTGCTTTAATTCATAAAATCAGTACTATAATGAAAATTATCGGCATGTAGCGCAGCTTGGTAGCGCACCGTCATGGGGTGTCGGGGGTCGTAGGTTCAAATCCTATCATGCCGACCAAATTTCCCTAGAAAAACCAACCAGTTAAGGTTGGTTTTTTTTTGCCTGGGATTTGCTGAGGGAAAAACCCCGGCTTCAAACCTAGCATTTACTGCCATTCACAAACCCGCCTTTCTTACCTAAAAACATAAAATTATCTAATTTTTACTGCCCATCACTTCGGCACCTCCGGTCATTCAGCATCAGGAGTCCACACACATGGGGATCATTATGCTGCTCTCACTATGTAGTTAAATGCGATGTTGCGGGGACGATTCTCTGAGGCCACAGGAACAACCCTCGACGAGTCGAATCCAAAGCCGTATGGAGTATCCGGGTTAACATTATTTACCGATTTGAAACTACCATCTGTTGCTATTCCAAGAACTTGGCTAGCATAAAAAGCCCCTCTTATTGCCAAATGATAGTTTGGCACTACCGTGCCAGCAAATGAACCCTGGATATTTCTAATGGCGTCTCCCTGATAAGTTAAAATTCTACGGCCACTATCAATACCTCGACCATCATCCCAACCTCGAATAAATTCGCCTCTTAAATCGGGTAATCTACCATCAGGATAGGCTTCGGCTAATTTCGGAAATTTCGACTTATCAAAGGCCGCACCGTTACATTGCAACCATCCAACGGGCGGTGTGACAGTCGGCCAAGGAGCAGGCACACCTACAGGAATGTTAGAGATACTCGAAATTTTTTGCTCTAATGCTCTATTTAATTGCTCAGTGAGTTTAGCTATATCCCCATCATCAAGAATATCCTCGCCAGATTGTGTCGAGATGAAATCAGCCAAAACAGATGATATGGTTGATGATTGACGCAATGCCTTATTTAACATATGAGTGGGAACATCATTTGGGGGAAACCCAGTCAGCAAATCCTTACTTTCTTCATATCTATCCTGACTCACCACATTAGCATTATTACTAGTAGAAAAAGCCTTAAAATCATTCTTAATATTCATATACATCCCTTAAATTAAACAATATTAATTTATAATTAACATATTCAGTTATTGCACTGATGATTTATTTGAATTTCACTCAATTAAAACATTAGATTATAAAAATAATAATGAAATATTCTTATAAATTAGAACATTACCATTTATTATAATCAACTAAAATAGGCCATTCAATATTAAAAGCTTCTATTATTCCTCCTCTTTCATTTCTTAGAAAAATTTTTATTTCAGATTACACACTGGACCTTTAAATATATAAATTCCACCACCAACAAAAACACTATATAAATGGCCCGGCATTCAGGCCATTTTCATTATTTATTCTGCTCAACATCAGGAACCCATGAAAGATCAATTTTATTCAATATCACCCCATATTTCCACTAAACAGAATCAATACCCATTCTATAGAGTAGAATGCTTTTATTTTCACACTATGGTAATTAATATCCTATCGCAAAATATCTCACAAAAGTATTTTTTAACTCGTTTGCAGAATTTCTGCACGTTACAATAAACTGACTTGCAGAAATAGGTACAGCAGCAACCCCAGATCCAAAATTATAAAAATCAGCATATGTTGCCACAATCTGGAAACAAGCATTAGGAAATGGGATGGTAAAATTTCTGTAATCATTGATATTTAGAGAGCCGTTTGCCTGGCCCCACTGAATAATTATCCCTGTATCACCACATTTCCACCAACCATTTGCAACCTTGTTAGCCGTATTCACATTAAGATTACAACACTTTGCAATTTTCTGTTCTAACACGTTTTTTAATTGTGCAGTAATTTTGGTTACATTGCCATCATCCAAAACATCACTGCCCGATTCTGTCGCAATAAAATCAGCTACAGCGGATGATATAACTGAAGATTGACGCAATGCCTTATTTAACACGTGAAGATCAAATTGTTTTAAGGGATTAAATCCATCCTGCAACTCTGATCTACTTTCATAATAATATTGACTCAATACATTTGAATTATTACTAATAGAAAAAGCTTTAAAATCATTCTTTATACTCATATACAATCCTTAAGTTAAATAACATGATCTATTTACAAAAAAATATTAAACCATTGTGCAAATAATCCATAATAATTCACACCGGCCATAGTCTAGCTCATAAAAATAATAATGAAATATTTTTATAACTAAAATGAGAAACTATTTTTATATAATTATCAACAATAAACAACCAAACATATTGCAATTGAAAAATTTAATAATATTCGATATTTTCCAAAATCTATTAGCAGCGATTTTTTATCACTTCCTATATTATTCATATATAGCCAAAATCCATATTTAAACTCTGGCTATACACTTAGGATATTCACCAGGAGATTACTAATTGAATTAGCATCAGACTAACCAATAGATAGGTACTAGCCCAATATTCTCAAAATAATAATTTATCCTTATCTTATACACCTAAATAAATTACAGGAATCATACTGACATTGAGTGGCCGGTTTTCATTTGCCGTTGGCACCACTTTTGACGCATCAAAAGTGGCATATGCTGAATATGAATGTTGGCTGTTATCTTGCGTTCCCGCAGCAACTACATTAGCGTTACTCTTAACACCATAAAATGCTCCATTGACATGAGTAAAAAGCCCATGAGACCACCACCCTACATTACCTGTAATATTTCTAATTGCATCTCCCTGTATTACACCAGGTGTCAATCCAGCACGCATAAATACCCCCCGGCCATCAACAAACAGATTAGGGAGGTTGATTTTATCACCATTCCGCTTGATTCCCCATGCTGCCTTATATGCATCAGATAAATTATTCAATGCCCTACCAATAGTTGAATTAATCGTGTGAACAGCTCCATTCGCAATATATTCTCCTCTAGCCAAATCTGATGCTGGATGTGCAGATAAATAAATATCACCCGGTCGTTTTGCTCCGATATCAATCGCGGAAAGCACAATATCCCCGGTCAACGTCTTACCGTTGATTTTCCGAGTATTAGGTACTCTGGTATTAATATTTTCACTCAATGAATTTATTATTTCCTGAGCCAGCTTTTGCGTAACAGCTAATGTGTCACTATTGCCGACTACATCGGTAAGCTGAACAATACCTTTCTGAGTCAATGAAGCATCTGGAATTTTTTTTGTGGTTTTTTGTTCTAAAGCTCTATTTAATTGTGCGGTAAGTGTAGCTATATCACCATCATCCAGAATATCATCACCAGATTGTTCCGCAATAAAATTAGCCACAACAGATGCTATGGTTGATGATTGACGCAATACTTTATTTAACAAATGCGTGGGAAGATCATTGGGTGGAAATCCAGTCAATAAATCCTTACTCTCTTCATATCTTTCTTGGCTCACGACATTAGCATTATTACTAATAGAAAAAGCTTTAAAATCATTTTTGGAACTCATATAAACCCCTTAACTTAAATAATATTATTTTATAATTAATCCTAAGTCTATTTAAGAACAGTCAATTCTGAGACACGTAAATTCAAATTCGGTTTTTTGGCTTCGCTCATAGAATTTAAACGATCAGAGTCTTTGCAAAAACTCTGATCGTGCCTCAAGTAATTTATTAGGTTAATTAAACATTCTTATAGTGTTAACTATTTTTTATAATTTATCGCAATAAGAAATTCAATAGCAAGAAGTTACTCTTCTCTCCCCTCTCTTATTTTTTACCACAATTTTTCCATTTTAAGTTCAAGACTGAATCTCTCAGTATTTTAACTTCAACATCAATAGAATCATCATATAAATAGCCTGTCCATTCAGACTATTTTCATTATTTCGGCTGCTCAGGCCACTTAACATCAGGGACCAATGAAATATCAACTCTGTTCAACATCACTCTATATTTCTTCCATGCTAATAAATCATTTTTTTCAGCTTCTGTAGCAATATCTAAATCAACAGCATCTTGTAGTGGCGTGACGATATTATTAACTTTAGTCAGCAGTTGAAATTTCTTATATTCTGCTTTCTGGATTAATTCTTCTTTAGTAACAACATAAAGTAATATTTTATGACCGTCAAATATCCATTTCTCTTTGGTTTTCTCATCAAATCCTATGGGTGCATCATTCTTATTAATTTCTGCGACGGAAAAACCAAGTGGCGCAAGTTTAGATACATCAGTCGTTATTGCACGAATGAGACCAGTCGTGTCATACATAATTTTTAATGTATCCATTGAAAATTGACTTTGAGATTTATACCAATCATTACCCTGCTTATCTTGAAGATAAAGTGCAAATTGAATAGCATTTTCACTGTCAGGCACATATTGTTCAAATGGACCAACATTTATTAAATTCATTATTATCATCCTCTTACGATAGTGAACCATTGGTCGTTACTAGAAAACTGCATAGGGCTAGAATAAAGCATCTCGGCGGAATCACCTCCATTTTGGTTATAAATTTCAGCACCAATACGAATACCCGTAATATAGAGATTCGCCGATTCTTCCTTCGTACATTCTTCAATAGTCTTAGTGGAAGGTTTATTTAAGGTATTATATTCTTGAGCCCAAGGTGTCCATGGATTGTCATGAAACTGGCTACGTGTATATACCCGGCTACTGTTATAGACGAAATAACGCTGAATAACCCCGGCTGCTTTCAATACAATAAGTGAACCCGCAAACGGTTCAGGGTAATTACAGCCATTTTTAGCATAAACATTAGACTCTTGATAATAAATCCCCGGAGTTTTGTAACTATCTAAATTCGCATTATTACCTAAATTAATCGCCTGACCAGCAAAAATATCCTGAGACGTAATGTTGATATCTGCCGCTAAAGCTTTTCCATTTACTTTGCGGACCCCTGTAATATATCGAGCATCAGAGTCTGCTTTTGCATATGCACCAACATCCTCAGCGGTAGGTTTATTCACCGCGTTATATTCTCTAACCCAAGGGGTCCATGGATTATCATGAAACTGGCTGCGTGTATATACCCGACTGCTGTTATAAACGAAATAACGTTGAATAACCCCGGCTGCTTTCAATACAATAAGTGAACCCGCAAACGGCTCAGGGTAATTACTGCCACTTTTAGCATAAGCATTAGACTCTTGATAATAAATCCCCGGTGTTTTGTAGCTATCCAAATTCGCATTACTACCTAAATTAATCGCCTGGTAAGCAAAAATATCCTGAGACGTAATATTGATATCCGTAGCTAAAGCCTTTCCATTTACTTTTCGGATCCCTGTAATATATCGAGCATCCGAATCTGCTTTTGTATACGCACCAACATCCTCAGCAGTAGGTTTATTCACCGCGTTATATTCTCTAACCCAAGGGGTCCATGGATTATCATGAAACTGGCTGCGTGTATATATCCGACTGCTGTTATAGACGAAGTAACGTTGAATGACCCCAGCCGCTTTTAATACAACAAGCGAACCCGCGAACGGCTCAGGGTAATTACTGCCACTTTGAGCGCTAGAATTATGCTCTTGATAATAAACTCCTGGTGTTTTGTAGCTATCTAAATTCGCATTATTACCTAAATTAATCGCCTGACCAGCAAAGATATCTTGAGAAGTAATATTGATATCTTCAGCTAATACTTTCCCGTTAACTTTTCGGGTATTATGTACCTTAGCATCAATATTTTCACGTAATGAATTTATTATATCCTGAATGAGTTTTTGCGTAACAGCTAATGTATCACTATTGCCCAAGACATCGGTAAGCCGAACAGCGCCTTTTTGTGTTAATGAGGCATTTGGCATTTTTGTGGTGATTTCTTTTTCTAAAGCTCTATTTAATTGCTCGGTAAGTTTAACTATATCACCATTATCTAAAACATCATCGCCAGAGTGTGTCGCGATAAAATTAGCTATCATAGATGCTATTGTCGATGACTGACGTAATACCTTGTTTAACAGATCAACAGGAATATCATTTAGTGAAAATCCAGTCTGCAATCTCTGGTTTCCTTCATACTTTTCCTGGCTCACTACATTAGCACTACTACCAATAGAAAAAGCTTTAAAATCATTCTTGGCACTCATATATACTCCTTAAGTTAAATAGCATTATTCACAACCAATATGTTTAATAATTGTTAAAGCAATCCTTCATAATTTACGACAGTCATAGTTTAATTCATAAAAACAATAATAAAATGTTCTTATAACTTAGAAGAATAATTATTTTTGTATAATTAGAAGCAATAAAATACCAAACAAATTGCAACCGGAAATATATATGACAAATTGCATTCAATACATGAAACTATTCCATCGCCTTCATATATCAGACTGAATTTTTTAGTATTACAATTACAACAACAATAAAATATTGTATGAATGCCCTGTTTATTCAGGTCATTTTTCATTATCTTGGCTGTTCCGGTCACTCAATATCGGAAGCCTGTGCAATATCAATCCTATTCAGTATCACTCTATATTTCTTCCATATTAATAAAGCATCTTTTTCAACTTCTGTTGCAATACCTAAATCAACAGCATCTTGTAGTGGAGCTATTTGTTCGCTAGCCCTTATAATAAGTTGTTGTTTTTTATTTTCGGCATATTGCTGCAATTCTTCTTTTGTTGGTGGAGGAATATCTGCCCATTATTCGTTATTATTCTATTTACCCAAGTATATCAGTGTATAATTCACAATTCATCAACCTAACTATTCATATTGAGATTCTATATATTTCTGAAAATATTCCACTTGTTTATCATTTAATACTGATATAACAACGAGATATTTTATTACTTTCACGCCTATGACAAATATCAATATTTAATTAATCATACATATAAACCCTACTCAATCCGTTAAGATTGATCATATGAGTTCTATCGTCATTCCCAGTCCCGTATCACCTGGCCCTGGCAAGGTCTTAACGAATTTATAAGCGATTCTCCAAACACCAACAAGCAGACCTAACGACGACTTTCGTTAACTCGGCGTTGGTATTTCCTCTCCTTTACCTTACCGCGTACCTTACCGCGTCTACACCACCGCTCGGCATTCCATCTCCGTAAGATGCGAGCTTCCTGTTACTCAAAACACCATGCAAAATTATTTTAATATTTAAAATAATTTTTAAAAACAACTTGACTCTGACGTTTTTCTGATTAAAATCACAGTCACAATTTAGATTTTCGTGAAACAAATCACATTTTACCAATAAAGAGAACTTATCATGAAATCTGTCAAATCTTTTATATCGAGTGTTCACAATGTTGTTATTTATCTGTCAACACCTCGTTTTCTTTAAAATTTTATCCGATGAATGAAAGGCCAATTTCAATTAAAAGGGATGGACAATAAGTTTAATTTTCTACTTAAATCATATTACCCACCCTATATTCTTGGCCTGACGACCAAGAATATATAAAACAATAGTTAGTTGATATTAATAACTTAATGCATCAAGAAGTCGTTTCTTCAATAATGCAAGATCATCCGTACTATTCTGAATCAGCAGAGTAAGATTGGCTACATCACTTTCCAGAGTTTCAATTCTCTCTTCTAGTTGCTTATTCTTTGCATCCAATAATATTTCAAGCTTTGCCGATTCAGCATGTAATTGCTGACCATTAACCGCCTCAGTACTGTGATTTGAAATATCCCCAGCAGCAACATGCACAATCTTACGTTCATGGCCTGTTTTTCCTACAGAAACAACATTCGGTTTATTAGCAATAGAATCTGCACCTAATGCAACGCTCCCTTGTTCTATTGCAGAGGAGTGTTGACCAATCGCCACTGCCTGAGCCGCACTGGCAGTGACCTTTTGCCCTAAAGCGATAGAAGCCAAGCCACTGGATATAGAATCAGCACCAATCGCAATTGGCCAAACGACCTTCGCATCACCTTGTTTACCCGCAAGTTGGTTTTGCCCAATAGCAATAGCCGCTTCACTGATTGTTTTAGAATTACGGGGTGAAGCACCAATTGCGATAGAATGTACTGCCGGCGCTTCTGCATGTCCAAGTACAACTGAATCTTTGCCCGTTGTTTGATCAGCTATATTGGTATTCTCAATAGACATATTATATCTCTTAATTTATAAGTTAAATAACTATGCTCTGTTCGAAATTTAATAAAGAGCACAACAGAATATGATATAAATTCATTCCGCATATTAAAACAAAAATTAACATTAATTTTTTCACCGACAATATTAGATGGAAATTTCAATTTGTAAACAAATTAAAATTATCAGATCTCGAAATATATTTCATGGAATTTATTTAATGTATCATTAAGCTTTGTGGAATATACAGCCTATCAAATTCATCACAATTAATTAACTCAAAACATATTATTTTCCTACAGTTATATCACTATGAAAATAATATTACCATATAATCAACCTCAGTAAAAATAAATATAAATCGATTATTCACTCTCTATTATTTCGAGAAGGAAAAATTAACCTCCTATAAATGATAATGTGATTCAATTATCTTTTTGTATTTTAATTTAAATAAAAAATACGTATTAGGAGAGGATAAAAAATTTCAGGGGAAACTTATTCCCCTTTAGGAACATGTTTTACAGCACGCATTTCACTGACTGTATCAGCCAACTCAATTAACGCAGGATGACAATCTCGTCCGGTAATGATGACTGTCTGATCGACTGGCCGCTCGTTGAGTGCTTTGATAATTTCATCAAGCAACAGATAACCACTATTTATCATACAAGCCAATTCACTCAGCACTACCAATGATAACGTAGGATCACGCATCATTCGCAGCGCATGTTGCCAAACCCCCGTGCAAGCAGCTATTTCCTTAGCATGATTTTGCATTTTCCCAGTAAATTCTATCGGCATGAGTTGACACTCTACTCCATGTTGTTCCAGCAAAGCACCCTCACCGTCTGACCATCTTCCTTTAACAAACTGGATAACCCCGGCCGTTAATCCATGCCCCAACGCCCGTGTAACGGTTCCCATAGCGGCAGTTGTTTTCCCTTTACCCTTGCCGGTATAGATGATGACGATCCCTCGGTTCTCCTGAGCGGCTGCAACTTGTGCCATGAATCTCTCTTTTTGCCGCTGTTTTCTCTGTTTATACCGCTCCTCACTCATTTTTATCACTCCAGTATGTCAGTCAGTCAAAGAGCGACTGTCTGTTTTTTTCGTATCTGTTTGAGATAACTCAGAGAACAGGGCTTCTGTCACCTGATCAACTTGTTGACTATCTTGACTGATCAACGATTGTGTCAACGGTTCACTGGTAAAAAACTGTTCCCAAAAGTGACGACGTGCCGCCAGATGATGAAAATGCCGTTTTACCCGCTGGCGAAGTGTCCCGCCATAAGCAGCCAGACGACCAAGATGCATCGGTAACAGCCGTTCCAGTTTTTCGCGCAATAACCTGACCAGTACCGGTGCATTACCCCCGGAAGAGATAGCAATCACTACCGGCGAGCGATCAATGACCGACGGTGTAATAAAACTTGCCTGTAGTGGCTCATCCACCACATTGCAGAAAATGCGACGTTCCGTCGCACAATCACTGACATAACCATTAACTGCCGCATCATTGGTCGCCGCAATCACCAACCAACAGAGATCAAGCCAATGAGGCTCAAACTCACCACGAATCAGTGTCACTTGACCCGCATCTTCCCAAATCTGAAATTGTACAGTGAATTCCCGTGCATTAACCAGCAAACACGCACCAGCCTCCAATAATAGATGCGCTTTGCGCTCAGCCACCTGACCTCCCCCAACCAACAAACAGGTTTTATCCCGAATCTGACAAAACATCGGCAAATAATCCAGCATGATCCCCTCTCCTCCACTAGCGTACGCCACCCGGTATCATCGCCAGCAAATGCTGACGCGGATAAAAACGAGTGATGTCCCGGTGTTTTAGCCACCAGCATAGGTACTCAACATCATGATGGTGACGATCACACAACAACCCTACAACACTGCCGCTATGAGCAACATTCAACCCATAGATCCCACTGCGTTCTACCAGCTCCAGCAAGCTGTCAAATGCCGGTTTTACCAACAGTTTTTGACTCGCTTGCGCACTGAGCGTCGTGGCTTCCCCCAACCGCAGGCAATCCCGTGTGGCAACCGCCTGACAAAATAGCCGCCAGGACTGCGCTAGCACTGAGGCGTTTTCCAACAATGTCTGATATCGATCCAAACGATGATAATCAGCCGTAATCAGCGTTTCCGGGCTTTCCAATAACAAAATATCTATAGGCGGCTGCCAGTCACATGCAATTTGAGTAGCGCCTGTTTGATGATCAAACAAGGTAATATGACTGAATAGCGTACTATCCGTGGGTTCCATTTGTACGCAAAACCGGGCAAGTGTTGTTTCATCCAGTGTTTTTCCCAAATAACGCGCCGTTGCCAGCGCTGTAGCGGCAATATCTGCGGTACTGCTTGCCAGCCCTTTAGCCACAGGGATCGTAGAAACAAAAGAGAGGCGTAAACCTCGTGCCATATCCACCGATAGGCCGAAGTATACCAGTACAGCTTTCATCATCTGCCGCATACGGGGACGTTCATGTTTCCCCGGTACACCATCAGTAACAGAAACCTCGCTAAACCAGTTCACCGGACAGGAGATCAACTTCTCACCACCAAGAATCCACCCTTGAATAAGTTCACCACATGATGCAGGACAACGTGCTTCAGCCATAACCCAATACCTGACGCAATGCCAATACCAGCCGATGATTATCATGTTTGCCCTTTATGGTAACCCGGTAATGGGCAGCACTCAAGCCTGGATAGTTAGCACAATGGCGGATAAGTATCCGGTGTTTCAACAACGCTTGCTGGAGATCGATTTCCGGGCGCAGACAACGCAAGAAAATATAATTCGCGGCAGGAGGCCAGACACATAATTCCGGCAACGCAGCTAATGCCTGATAGAGCCCACGTTGCTGCTGTGCCAGCCAACGGTGTGTTGCCTGAATGTAAGCCTTATCATTGAGAATGATTTCACCGGCCAATGCCGCAAAAGCATTAATAGTCCACGGCTCCCGCCAGCATTTCATCTCCCGAATACCTGTGACATCACCGCTGACCAGATAGCCAAGACGTAATCCCGGAATAGCAAAAAACTTCGTTAATGAACGCAAAATATAGAGGTGAGGATAATGGGCTATCTTGGGAATAAGTCCGGCAATGTCCGGGAGAAAATCAATAAACGCTTCATCGACAATCAGCGCGATATTATGTTGGTGGCAACGTTCAAGCACCGCCTGTAACAGTTCAGCATCCGGCATCAGGCCGGTTGGGTTATTCGGTGTGGCAATAAACAAACAATCAGGGCGACAACGATCCAATGCCACCAGCAAACGCTCATCAGGCTGATACCCCTCTGTTTCACTCATCACATAATCATCAATCTGGCAACCAACCCGCAGTAAAGCACGCCGATATTCAGCGAATCCCGGAATCAATAGCATGGCACGGCGCGGCTTAAGATAATTCACTACCGCATAAATCAGTTCAGTAGCACCGTTACCCGCTATCAGATTTTCGACGGTGCAACGATGAACATGCGCCAGTGCTGCATGTAACCGACGATATTCGGTATCAGGGTAACATTCTGCACGTTGCAACTGGTCGATAATGGCCGTTTTCAGGGATACCGGCATCCCCAGCGGGTTAATATTAGCGCTGAAATCCGTTATTTCCTCTGCTGAAACACCGATTTTCTGCGCCATTTCCAGCACATTGCCGCCATGTTCGCTCATAAAATGTTCAAACCCAGATATCAAATAAAGAATCAAAGTGCCATCAGTGATGAAACAGAAGCCAGCAACAAACGCTCCCGACTAAAAGCCAATGTTTCCCGCAAACGCACCACATCACCAATCACAATCAATGCTGGCGCAGCCAATCCTTGAACCGCCACTTGCTGCGCCAAAGTCACCAAGGTTGCGCTAGCAACTTGCTGCTGCTGGTGACTGGCATACATCACCACTGCCGCCGGGGTTGTTGGTGCTTTACCGCCTGCGATCAATTGCTTACAAATGCTTGCCAACTGCGTCATTCCCATCAGGATCACCAGTGTCCCTTCCAGCTTTGCCAGTGTCGCCCAATCCTGTGGCTCATTTCCCTGACGCAGATGACCCGTAATAACATGAAAACCTGAGGCATAATCACGATGAGTCACAGGGATCCCAGCGCAAGCCAAACCACCAATTGATGAGCTGATACCCGGTACAACTTCAAAAGGGATCTTCGCCAGTGCCAACGCTTCGGCCTCTTCACCACCACGCCCAAACACATAAGGATCGCCACCTTTCAACCGGACAACATTTAACCCCTGTTGCGCACTCTCTACCAGGATCTGATTGATTTGCCGTTGCGGCACCGGGTGATAATTCGGCGTCTTACCGACATTGATCATTTTGCAGCTATCAGGCGCTTCAGACAACAGATCCGGGTTGACTAACCGATCATATACCAGCGCATCAGCCTGACGGATACAGTGTAATCCTCTGACAGTAATCAGTGCCGCATCGCCAGGACCGGCACCTACCAACCAAACTTTTCCGCTATTCATCATTTTTTTCACCCTTAACGAAAGTCTGTTAGCAGATATATTACCCATAGCCAGCAACACGATATGGCGTGAGATCAATAATTATTCACTTTTGCTGATGTATTGATGATGACAATCTGTCCCGGCACATTTTGACTTTATCTGTTTGTTTCTCCTGGTAACTTAGTCCTTCGCCTTGTCCCTACACCATTTTTATTACAACCCCTGATGTTTTTGTGATTACCATTGACTTTCCGACCAAATTGCCGACATTTAATACTGATTTATAGAAAAAAATGCCAACATACGCCTTATTACAGACAAAAGGTGTCGCTATGGAGGTCAAGGAATTATTTAGTGTCGGTATTGATATCGGCACCACCACCACACAAGTGATCTTTTCGTGTCTGTCGCTGGTGAACCGGGCGGCAGTATCACAAGTGCCACGCTATGAGTTTGTCCGACGCGAGATTATCTGGCAAAGCCCGGTGTTATTTACTCCCGTAGATTTCGCCGGACAATTACGTGAAGACGAACTGCTCAACATAATTCAGGCACAATATCAGGCAGCGGGGATCGATCCGGAAAGTATCGATTCCGGGGCGGTGATCATTACTGGTGAAACCGCTAAAACCTGTAACGCACGTCCTGCGGTCATGGCACTGGCCCAAAAACTGGGGGATTTTGTTGTAGCAACCGCTGGGCCACATCTAGAATCAGTGATTGCTGGTTTTGGTTCCGGCGCTCAGGCACTGTCACAACAGAAGATGGCCAAAGTACTCAACATTGACATTGGCGGCGGCACAGCAAACTACGCGCTGTTCGATGCCGGACGACTGGTCGCCTCCGCTTGCCTGAATGTCGGCGGTCGCTTATTGGAAACCGATCCTCAAGGAAAAGTCTTACGGGCACATCCGCCCGGAACGCTCATCGTTCATTCTCTGTTTGGTGAAAACACCGATGTTCAACATCTGACAACCACACAGATACAACAGATTGCCGCCCGAATGTCACAGTTGCTATGGGAAGTCGCCGTCGGGCATCTCACCCCACTGGCACAGCAATTGCTGATGACTGAACCACTGCCAAACTGTGACGCACTCTATGCTGTTACTCTCTCCGGCGGTGTAGGCGAATGTTATCGTCAAACGTCGGACCGTGATCTATTCCGTTTTCACGATCTGGGGCCATTACTGGCAAACGCTATTCATCGTGATCATGATTTCACCAAGCTGCCGCTGCAAGTGCCAAAACAAACCGTCCGCGCCACCGTGATTGGCGCCGGCGCTCATACATTATCGCTATCTGGCAGCACTATCTGGCTTGATACGCTGTCGCTGCCACTGTGCAACATCCCCGTGGCTCATCCTGGAACAGAGGTCACTGGATCACTGACAGAAGCCTGGCTGCACGCACTGACACAAATGGACCTTGACCCGCAACAAGATCTGTATGCCCTAGCTCTGCCCGATGCCCTGCCAGTCAATTATGCCGCAGTACAAACATGCATCACCGCTTTACAGGATTTTACCGTACGTTATCCCTCTTCCCATCCGCTGCTGATAGTTGCCAGCCAGGATTTTGGTAAAGCACTGGGTATGCTGCTACATCCTCTGATGGAAGAACGGCCACTGGCGGTAATCGACGAAGTGATTACCCACACCGGAGATTATATCGATATTGGAATTCCATTATTTGGTGGCACTGTCGTTCCCGTCACCATCAAGTCACTGGCTTTTCCTTCCTGAGAGAGCGTAAACATGAAATTAAAAACACAGCTTTTTGGTAAAACGTATCAGTTTAAGGATGTCAAACAGGTGCTGGCAATGGCTAACGAACCGCGTTCAGGGGATATATTAGCCGGGGTCGCGGCCGAAAGTTCTCAACAACGTGTAGCGGCTAAACATGTTCTCTCGGAAATGACAATAGCGGATATCCGTATGAATCCGGTTATTCCTTATGAAGAAGATTGTGTTACCCGCATTATTCAGGATGACATTAACGAAATTGCCTACACTCGCATAAAAAACTGGCGCATTGGCGAACTACGTGAATATATATTGAGCGATGACACCCGCGTGGATGATATTGCCTTTCTGCGCAAAGGGATCAGTTCTGAAGTTGTCGCCGCCGTGGCAAAAATCAGCTCCAACGCCGATCTGATTTATGGCGCGAAAAAAATGCCGGTGATCAAAAAAGCCAATACCACCATCGGCACACCGGGAACGTTCAGCGCCCGCCTTCAACCCAACGATACCCGTGACGAGGTACAAAGCATTCTGGCCCAGATTTATGAAGGCTTATCATTCGGCGTTGGAGATGCGGTCATCGGCGTTAACCCGGTAACAGACGATGTAGAAAACCTGACTCGTGTGTTGGACACCATCTATGAGGTGATCGACAAATTCGCCATCCCAACGCAGGGTTGTGTCTTAGCCCATGTCACCACCCAGATAGAAGCCATTAAGCGTGGGGCACCGGGCGGTTTAATTTTCCAAAGTATCTGTGGCAGTGAAAAAGGGCTGAAAGAGTTTGGGGTAGAGCTGGCGATGTTGGATGAAGCGCGGGCCGTGGGTGCGGAATATTGCCGTCTTGCCGGCAGTAACTGCCTGTATCTTGAAACCGGCCAAGGTTCTGCCCTCTCGGCTGGCGCCCATTTTGGCGCGGATCAGGTGACAATGGAAGCACGGAACTACGGTCTGGCCCGCCATTATGACCCATTCCTGGTTAACACCGTCGTCGGCTTCATCGGGCCGGAATACCTCTACAATGATCGCCAAATTATCCGCGCCGGACTGGAAGATCACTTCATGGGGAAACTCAGCGGTGTCTCAATGGGATGTGACTGCTGCTATACCAATCATGCAGATTCTGATCAGAACCAGAACGAAAACCTGATGATCCTGCTGGCAACCGCAGGGTGTAATTTCATCATGGGCATGCCGCTCGGTGATGACATTATGCTCAATTATCAAACATCCGCTTTCCACGATACCGCGACTATCCGCCATCTGCTCAATTTGCGCCCATCACCAGAGTTTGAACGCTGGCTGGAAAATAGGGGAATCATGGCAAACGGACGCTTAACATCACGCGCAGGTGATGCGTCGTTCTTTTTCTGATGCTTTGTTGAGATAAATCACATGAACCAAAAACAAATTGAAGAAAATGTAATCAACGTGGTGTCTGGTCAGGAACCACATGCATCTCCTGAAATCACTGACGAAGCTGAAAGTTGCACGCTGGACTTAGGCTCGCTGGAAGCCAAACAGTGGATCGGTGTACAAAACCCGAATCGTATGGAAGTCCTACAGGAATTACGCCGCAATACCGTATCGAGAGTCTGTACCGGTCGCAGCGGTCCACGTCCACGAACCCAGGCATTACTGCGTTTTCTGGCTGACCACTCCCGTTCCAAGGATACAGTGCTGAAAGAAGTTCCTGTCGAATGGGTACAAAAACAAGGGTTGCTGGAAGTGCAATCTCAAATCAGCGACAAAAACCTCTATTTGACTCGCCCTGATCTGGGGAGAAAACTCAGCGCCAATGCCGTAGAAACCCTGCTGACACAGTGTAAAACTGATGCTGACGTACAGATTGTTATCTCCGATGGCCTCTCTACTGATGCGATTATTTCCAACTATGAAGATATTCTGCCACCTCTGCTGAAAGGATTGGAACAAGCAGGATTGTGCATCGGCACACCGTTCTTTGTGCGCTATGGTCGCGTTAAAATTGAAGATCAGATTGGCGAATTGCTGAAAGCCAAAGTGGTTATCTTACTTATCGGAGAACGTCCCGGATTGGGGCAATCGGAAAGCCTCTCCTGCTATGCGATCTACAAACCGACCGTAGAAAAAACCGTTGAGGCGGACCGCACTTGTATCTCCAACATTCACCGAGGAGGAACACCGCCAATCGAAGCCGCAGCAATTATTGTCGATTTAGCTAAAAATATGCTGGCACAACAAGCCTCCGGCATTGCTCTTAGCCGTTGATGAAACTGATTATTCCCGCATCATAAACAGGTAGTTAAAAAATAGTGAATTGAGCTGGTGTAACTTACAGAGGCATCAGATCCGATGCCTCTGTAATCTTGATTACCCTGTCTACTATATTCATCTACAACCTGCCCAATGAAACTTGTGGTTGCTAAGACCCACTCCCCCAGAATTATAATGAATATTGGTAGATTCACATAATAAGCGCAGATAATTTTGCCTATACTATTATTATTCGCTAAACCATATTCTTGATATAACTTCAAGTTCTGCGCTTAGACCACCGCTAAGATTAAATAATACAATCTTATAGTAATTAATAGGATTAGGAGGTGATGCGAGTATTTTGGTTTCACCGGCATAAATATCAATATCGCTATACTGATTATAACCTCCAAACAGACCAGCCCAGTAATTTACAGCCTTGATACTTGCCGGGCCATGGTTTTTTATCAGTGCGTTATCGAAATCTTTGGGAAGGATTACATTACTACTATTAAAAATTTCAAAGGGTTCATTAGAATACATATATACCTTTTTTAATTTAACATTAAATTCCTCCTGCAAAGAACTCGCTACAAATTCAATTTCTGCATCTAGTTTATCGTCCAGATTGAAGACTACAACTTTATATCGGTAAACAGAATTATTAAGTGATGGGAATATTTTAATTTCGCCGCCATAAACATCAGCATAGCTATGCTGATTATAACCTCCAATCGGAGGAGCCCAATAATTTATAGCCCTAATTGGCGCTGCTTTATTGTTTCTTAGCGTTACCCCATTGACAACAGAGGGCATTGGAAAGTGGTTTTCACTATAAATCTCAACGGATTCAAGAGGGCCTATAGATATAGTTTTTTTCAATGACATTATATTTTTCCTTATTATTTCTGTTAGTTAAATACATATATAATAGGTGGTTCTACCTGTAAAATTTAACTTAACACTTTCCACAAGCAGTTAAATGTTGAAATTTATCAGTACAGTAAAAAAATATAGTTAACGAATTCATCGTATAAACAAACTTTCATAACAGTAATGCAGCCTACACAATAGACTTATATCTTAACAGTTGAGATTTTATATTTGTAAATATATTGCCAGTTCAAGGACTGTCATGAAAAAATATCAAACCTTGCTATCCAAAGAATCGTGCGCGATATATCACTATTTTAGAAAATAATTTATATACCCGTCATTCAATATTGTAATAAACAACAGCCGAAATCAGAATAAGGAATGTTGTCAATATAAAAAATAAAAGCTAATTTTCACTTCCAATTTTATATTAAAAACCCAATAATAATCTTACAAAAAATTAAATATATAAAAACATATTTAAAACCCCATTATTTAAATAGTATTTGCTGAAGATGCAGGCGACCCAGTGTTATTTTTCACTCTTATGTATGTCTGCTGCATAATAATGGAGGTTTTCCTCCATGACAAAAATACAATTTTCTTTTTATCATTTGTATCGCTTATTTATATCGTTTCAACAATGATATGTCTTTGTTACAAGTCTTTTTATCATCGCTATCGCTATAATTTTTTCACATGCATAAAATTAGTCATTTTCTATATTAGACTTAGAATAAACTTTAAGAAATTATAATGCGCGATAAAGAATAAACATGTAACGATAATAAATTTATAGAAACAGAAAATCGAGTATAGATAAATGAATACAACTGACTTAAAAAAATTAATATTAAATAGCGGATTCACCTTAAAAGAATTGCTTAAGATAAATAGAAACTTTATTATTTTATATAAAGATGACCCTGATGTTTATGATAAACACCAAAGTAAAACAGATTGTTTTTGTCAGCATCTGTTATTTATAGCTGAAGAGATAGCATTACCAATAGTACTATTAACCTCAGTTTATTCATTTATAATATTAGGTATATTTTTCAGTGAAAAAATATATAGTATTTCATTGATGTTATTTATCTATTTTTTACTATTTCGTTTTTTATCTACTATAGCCTCGCCGTTAGCTGTAATTTAATCACTGGTTCAAAATTACTAATTTTCCATATTCGTTTTAAAATAAAAAACAAATTCAACCCTTGAGTTCATCAATAAAACATGATAGAAATAACTATATAATCAAATAAATCGAGTCTAAATAAATGAATCTAACTGACTTAAGAAAATTAATATTAAATAGCGGATTCACCTTAAAAGAATTGCTTAAGATAAAGAGAAATTTTCTTATTCTTCATAAAGACAACCCCTATATTTATGATAAATACCAAAGTAAAACAGATTGTTTTTGCCATTATCTGTTATTTATAGCTGAAGAAGTCTCTTTACCGTTAACATTTTCTACTTCAATTTGTTTATTTATAATATCAGGTATGTTTTTCAGTGATATGGTATATGGGATCCCATTAATGTCATCTATTTACTTATTCTTTGCCATTTCTGCTTTCATTTATTATACTCTTTCCGTTAGCTGTAATTTAATCACAGGCTCAAAATTACTAATTTTCTATATTAGTTTCAAAATAAAAACAAATTCAATTATTAAGTTCATCAATAAAGCATTGATAAAATCAAATAAATCGAGTCTAAATAAATGAACCTAACTGACTTAAGAAAATTGATATTAAATAGCGAATTCACCTTAAAAGAATTGCTTAAGATAAAGAGAAACTTTCTGATCCTTCATAAAGACACCCCCTATATTTATGATAAATATAAAAGTAAAACAGATTGTTTTTGTCAATATCTATTGTTTAGAAGCGAAGAAGTATCCATGCCAATAATATATTCAACACTTATTTGTTCATTCATAATGTTAGGAATGTTTTTCAGTGGGAAAACATATGGAATTCCATTAATGTTTTTTGTTTACTTATTAACAACAACATCTTTTTTATTTTTATTCTGTCATTCTATTAACTTTATAACAAAATTAAAATTATCAATGCTTTACTTCCGCTTTAAAATAAAAACTAAATTTCAATCATCATGAAGTTTATATATGTCATCCATCAAAAGTTTGACTTTATATATACTACCAGATATTTGAATGGTTAACATAGGCTTTGGTGTTAACCGCCATTTTCTGGCAAGATCCTCATTAATATACCTAAATAATTTTCCCGTCCCCGGCTTAACAGTATAGCCCCCCGATATATTATTCTTGGGTTTAACAGGATTAAGCTTAAGCATCCCATAAGTTCCATATACACTTGCCATTAAGTCAACTGAACTATAAGCAATATCAGCGACCTCATCATCATAACCTAAAGCATGAGAGATATGCCGATATCCTTCCCTGACCCAGTCTATATTTTGATTCTCATAAAAAATCGGATTAATAGATTCATAAGGCAATCCGACACCGAAAACCATGAAAAAGATTATTCATGCAACAGGTCTGACTTTCGCAGCCATTGCATAATAGACCTCAGCTCTGCTTAAGATAAGAACAGAGATTTCAGAAGCACGTAGATTCAGACGCGGTCTTATCGCTTGGCATGTAAATGTGCTGCTTCTATGCGTTTTCGTGCATTGACTCAAGCATTTTTACGCCGATAACGTATCAACAGTAAGTTTGTCAGACATTTGTTCAAGCTCACTCGGGTTCAGTCCGGTGATTTTCATCACCGTTTCACGGTCGATACTCAGACTTCGGTGACTGTTCTAACCGTCACCGTAAGATCCTCTTTTAACACGCATCGTTGAATTCTGATTAAAAACTCTTAGCACGAGTTAGTGGCGTATTTGCTCAAGTTCGTTCTGACTCAACCCGGTGGTTTTCATCACCGTTTCACGATCGATTCCGCTGTTCAGCAATGCATGAGCAATCTTTAAAGTTGCCTCTTGGCGTCCTTCCTGACGCCCTTCCTGACGCCCTCTTTGGCGTCCTTTCTGCTCCAGTTTCTGCGCTATTGTCATCAGTACCTCCTCATACTTCGGGGACTGTTCTGCCAGTCGCCGGATAAAACCCTCTGGATCGGCGGTATCTCCCGCCTGTAATAAGTAGTTTAGCACGCTTTTTAACTGTTCATCTGTATAGTAATCATACGTCAGCAGTATGACCAATTCTTGCAGTAACTCCGCCATATCGCGCTGCCGGATATGCTTTTGCACCATTTCCAGTAGCGCGACCCGTTTGTGCGTCAGGATCTCATCATCAGGAATGACCGTCACATCCACCAGCGGGAAAGGACCGGAATAGATCTCCTTCGCCAGGGCCGGATCATCAAAGCAGTCGAACCAATTAGTACTCCAGGGATACGGCTGTATTTTCCCGTGATAGAACAACACCGGAATGACCAGCGGCAATTTTTCATGTCCCTGCGCCAGATGCCGTTGCATTGCGGAAATACCGTAACGCATCAGCCGGAATGCCATCATTTTGTCCGGGGAACTTTGGTGCTCGATCACGCAATACACATAACCGTCACCCCGCGCCGTTTTCAATGAATACAAAATGTCGGAATAATGTGCACGCAGATTGTCTTCAATAAACGACCCTGATTCCAACCGCAATGTATCCAGATCACAAACGGCCCGTAATTTAGCAGGCAAATGTATCTCCAGGAAGTCTCTGGCAGTAGCAATATGACTTAAAAACTGTTTAAAAACAGCGTCATGGGGCGTTGGTGTTTTTTTTCTCTTCATCGGCGAATGGTAGCATACTTTCTTTTATATTGAAGAAATATTAAGCAAGAAACCGAGCGGACTGCGATGTCTCGACTTTTCTTTGACAAAAACGTTGCTCGTGCCTCAGTACTTTCATTCTCTTCTTAAGCGAAGTTCAGATACCGTCTCATTCTTTTACGACGGCAGCATAATATTGCTATCGACCAATAGCCCCATATTGTTATACATAGAACAAGCCGCATCCACCAGATGCATCGCCAGCGCAGCACCGCTGCCCTCTCCCAGACGCATGTCCAAATGTAGATAAGGCTCCAGTTGCAAGTGCTGCAATGCAATGATTGATCCCTTCTCTGCCGATAAATGTGAAGGAATCAGATAATGACGAACATCGGGAGCAATACAACAAGCGGCCAGCGCCGCAGCGTAAGAGGGAAAACCATCCAGAATCACCGGCAGCCCCGCCGAGGCCGCACCAAGCATGACGCCCGCCATCCCCACCAAATCATAACCACCGATCTTTGCCAACACATCAATGCCGTCACTGGCATCAGGCCGATTGATTTCAATCGCCTGCCGCACAATCGCCACTTTATGATGCAAACGATCACGGGGAAAGTTAGCCCCAATGCCTACGATCTGTTGTGGATCGCTGTTGGTAAAAACGCTGACCACAGCCGCCGCCGGTGTGGTATTCCCCATGCCCAATTCACCCACACCAAATAGTTTCACGCCATCTGCGGCTTGTTCCAACGTCAGGCGTGCGCTTGCCAGCAACAGATCTTCCGCTTGCTGACGGCTCATTGCCGGTCCGCGAGCAATATTGCCACTGCCACGCCCTGCCCTCATGTCCACCAATCCCGGCAGCGGATCACTGTCAATCCCTACGTCCACAACTTTAACCTCTGCGCCCGCATTCGCCGCCAGCACACAAATCCCCGTGATCCCTTTCTCCATATTCTGGGCGTGAATCGCCGTTGCTGATTTAGGGGATATCGTCACGCCTTCGTCATAAACCCCATGATCAGCCACCATCACAATGATTTGTTTACGATCAATATGATGGCCCGGTAATCCCCGCATCCCGGCAAGTTGAATCGCCAAATGTTCCAGACGTCCAAGACTGCCCGTTGGTTTAAGCAATCCATCCAATCGGGTAGCAGTGCGCACCATAGCCACGCTATCCAGCGGCACAATCGCACTAATGATCGATGAAAATGAGATTGATGAAGATGTTTGCATTAGCGTTATTCCCGCGTCTCAAGTTGCCAGCAAGTTTGGCTATTAAATGTACGCAACGTAGTAAATCCATGGTGGATTTCTACTACGCTGTATGCACCCTGTTCAAAATGAAAATGCCACATGGCAGAAGGCGGCATAGCCAGCAAACGCGCCAATAACAGACCAAGTACTCCCTGATGAGCCACCAGCAATAAATTATCCTGATTTTCCTGTTTCAGCAGTTGCTGCGCCACGTTTTCTATACGTGCGGCAAATGCAGGAAAGGTTTCACCACCGGTAGGAGAGGCTTGTTGCCAGTCGGCTAACCAGGCAGACCAGGCTTCAGCATCTTCGTGTTGCAAATCGTGATGGTGGCGCATTTCCCATGCGCCGAAATACATTTCATTGAGTTGCGTATCGATACTGGCCGATAACGCGCGGTCTGCCAGAATGATTTCCGCAGTATGACGCGCCCGCCGTAACACGCTACTTGTCGCTTGCGAAAATGTCACGGAGGATAGATAGCGGGCAACTTGCCGGGCCTGATTTATCCCCGTCTTAGTCAACTCCACATCGGTCATACCACAGAAAACGCCGCTCAAATTCGCTTCCGTCTGACCATGCCGAACCAAAAATAGTCGCATCATCGTGACTCACAGTAGCGCCAGTAAAAACACCAGTTCCCCGATTTCCACAGACGCACCCAAGGTATCGCCTGTTTGTCCACCTAAACGACGGTGCAAATAAATCGCCAGTAATCCAATAACCAACAGTGTGATCACCAATGCCAACACACCAGACACTCCAGTCAGCAGAGTCATCAACATCATCCCACTCAGCAATGTTAACGATGCCTGATGACCATTAACCCGGCCAATATAGAGATTCCCCAATCCACTTCCTTCACGGGCACAACGCTGGCGATACATTAACAACACAATCGCACTCCTGCCCGCCACTGACGCAGCGATTAAGGTCACCAACATCGGAACGTCACGCAGTGCCAATTCACTCACCACCAGCACTTTCGCCAGAATAAGGAAGATCAACGCCAGCCCGCCGTGAGTTCCCAAACGGCTGTCACGCATAATTTCCAGCATTCTTTCCCGGTTACGTGCGGAAAACACACCATCACAGGTATCCGCTAAACCATCAAGATGAAGCGCACCCGTTAGCAATGCCAGCACTAATACGTAACTTAATGCCGCCAACGGCACGCCACACCAAGGCGCAAGCAGGGTAAAAATAACCGCAGCAAGTGTACCGACGATCAATCCAACAAAGGGGAAACTAGCAATACCACGCACGTATTGATCCATTTCCACTTCCTGCGTCCAGCGCGACGGAACGGGGATGCGAGTCATAAATTGCAAAGTGGCAAGAAACAGACGCAGATTCATTTAATTTTTACCTCAATCCCCGAAACCATCAGAAATACCTCACTGGCCGCCGCCGCCAGCCGCTGGTTAACCCTTCCGGCAATGTCACGGAAATGGCGGGCCAGCCTATTTTCCGGCACGATGCCCATGCCCAGTTCGTTAGTAACCAGATATATCGGTGAAGTCACGCCGGTACAAGCCGCTAATAGATCGCTAATTTGCTGCTGAATCTCCACCTCCAATACAGCAAAATCCATCTGTTCAGGTGAAGTCTCTCCAGCTTGATCAAATAATAGATTGGTAATCAATGTCGTAATACATTCAAGAATGATCGCTTCTCCCGGCTGGGATTGCGTGGTAATTACCGCGCCAAGATCACGATAACCCTCCCATGTACGCCAATGGGCTGGCCGGTTTTCACGATGTAGTTGTATACGTTCAGCCATTTCACTGTCTGTTACCACGGCAGTCGCAATATACAACACCTGCTCACTGGCTTGTGCCGCCAGTTTCTCCGCCAACACACTTTTACCACTGCGAGCGCCGCCGGTAATTAAAATCACGGCATCAAGCCTTGCTGATGGTTTTTCATACACTGATAAATCCGTTCTATATCCAGATGTTCGCGCATGGCTTCCGCCAAAAGGTCAAACTGTGTCTGTTTGTAGTGGGCATAATCCAATGTATCTCCCTGATAAGCCATCAATCCTTTGCGCTGACGCAAAGCATTAAGCAGGGCACGGGTAAAATGCGTACTGTCAAACAGACCATGAATATAACTGCCCATCACACTGCCCTCCCGATTGACCGCACCATCAAACCAACTACCGGATTGACCGTTACGATCGGTAATACAGGCAAATGGTGTGGCATACGCCCCCAATAACGAACTTCCCATATGAATCTCATAACCACGGACCGGTTGCTCAATGCAATCTGACAACAAGCCCGGCAACGCCGCCAGACAGCTACCGTTTACCCTGGTTGTCACTTTTTCATGGGCAAATCGGGTTTCCACATCCAGCAATCCAAGACCGTCCATTTGTTCAATACCCGATTCCACTCCATCGATAATCCGCTTCCCCAGCATTTGATAACCGCCACAGATACCGATAACCGGAATACCAGACTGATGTGCCGTCAACAGAGCATCCGCCAATCCGTTCTGCCGCAGCCATTGCAGATCGCCCAGTGTGTTTTTGCTGCCAGGTAAGATAATCAGATCCGACAACTGCAACTCTGATGGCTGAGTCACGTAGCGCAAGCGAACATCCGGTTGCATCGCCAGTGCATTGAAGTCGGTAAAATTAGCAATATAAGGCAAACGAACCACGGCAATATCCAGCGCCTTTTCGGCTGCACCATCATATTTACCGGTTTGCAGCGCTACGCCGTCTTCATCTTCGAGGTCAATATTCAGCCAAGGCATCACTCCCAGCACAGGCACCCCGGTTAAAGCTTCAATCTGTTCAATACCCGGCTGGAGCAAGCTGATATCACCGCGGAATTTATTGATGATCACCCCTTTGATCCGCGCTTTCTCCTCCGGCAATAACAGTGCCAGCGTACCATAAATGGCCGCAAATACGCCGCCACGATCGATATCCGCCACCAGCAGCACAGGCGCATCAACCATCTCCGCCATTCCCATGTTGACAATATCCCGATCACGCAGATTAATCTCCGCCGGGCTACCGGCGCCTTCCAGCACCATCACGTCATATTCACGGGCCAGACTGTGAAAAACTTCGCAGATTTGCTGCTGCAAACGGGGCTTGTATTGATGATATTCCACCGCATTCATGCTACAGGCCACTTTTCCCATCAACACGACCTGCGCCTTACAATCGCTGGTGGGTTTTAGCAATATCGGGTTCATTCGTACATCAGGTTCTATACCCGCCGCTTCCGCCTGAAAAATCTGCGCCCGCCCCATCTCTTCACCGTTAGCAGTGATACCCGAATTCAGCGCCATATTCTGTGACTTAAACGGCGCGCAGCGATAACCATCCTGAACAAAGATACGGCATAATCCCGCAACCAGTATGCTTTTCCCAACATCGGACGCCGTACCTTGCAACATTAAAGACAGACTCATATGTCATTTCCTTAATTATTACGCTGACGTAGCAGAGCAAAAAGTTGCTCCTCAGTTTTACACAATGGCAACCCCAGTTCGCTGTGGATCTTAACCAACCAAGGCTGCACCAAACCCGCAGCCTGTAACTGCTCATGTTGCAGAAAAACCTCAGCAGTCTCACCTGCACAGACCAATTTACCGTGGGATAATACGTACAGATAATCACAGACGTTGTAGATTAAATCGATATCATGGCTGGAAATAATCACCCGTTTTCCTTCTGCCACGATACGTTCGATGATAGCGATCATATGTTGTCGGCCAGAAGGGTCCAACCCGGCTGTCGGTTCATCCAGCAGCAGATATTCCGCTTCCATCACCAATGCCCCCGCTATCGCGACACGCTTTTTCTGGCCATGACTCAGATGTTGGATTGGCTTATGACGGAATTCATGAGCATCCACCAGCGCCAGCGCCCGTTCAACACGCTGCGCAATCAACGCCTCATCAATGCCAAGATTACGTAAACTGAAAGCGATATCACTGTCGATATCGGTATAAAAAATTTGCTGTTCCGGATCCTGAAATACCGTCGTCACCCGCTGGCGCAAGGCCCGCAAATGGGCTTTACCATAGCCGATAGGCTGGTCTTGCCATAAAACCTCACCCTGTTGTGGACGCAGAATGCCGCTCAGATTCATAAACAACGTGGATTTGCCGCAACCATTTGCCCCTAACAGACCGGTAACGGCATGGCGGCTAAAATCCATGGTTAAATTCTGTAAGACGGGCTCATCCTGATAACTGAAACTTAACTGTCGGGTAGCTAACATCGGAATCCTGTCCTTACAGGTGAAAATTCCCCTGATAAAGTTTAATATCCAGCGAAACAATCATTTGCTGATAGCGGACCATCACTCGTGTAAATAGCATACTAACTAACATTGCCAGTGAACGGTAGCCACTTCCCAACGACGTGTAACCAAACCGCAGGGATTGCGCACGATGGATCGCCGCCGCCTCATCAATAAAAATAAAGATAAAACGCCAAGTCAGTAGGATCTGTTCCGTTAATAGATCCGGGACATGACAACGTTTCAACAGTTGGATCAATTGTGGAAACGGGGTATTAAGCACAAACCAGAAGGTAGCCGCTAAGGCGGCCAGGCTGCGCCACATTGTCTGATTGGCGGTGGTCAGCCCTGCTTTGTCAATACCGAACCAAAACTGCCCTACTTGAACGCCCCACCACAGGGCATCCGGCTGACGGGAAACTGATAGCACAATGGCTATCAGTCCCACCAATAAGAACGATAAAGGTACAGACAACCAAAGCAGATAGCGACGTGGCCCGATCCGTAACAGATAGCAGGTCAGCACCGCAATCACCAGCAATAGCAATGCCTGGTAGCGCGGCGGGCTGATCATCGCCAGTAGCAGAAACAAGCCATAGAGCGCCAGTTTTGCCATCGGATCAACCCGCCGCCAGCGGCTTTGATAACTTAGTCGATCAATTCCCAACATGCTCACTGCGCTTACTCCGGTAGTAACCCAGAATATAGAAGATCACCGCTGCCCCTAATGAGCCTTGCAAGGTGAACAGCAAACTTTCAATCTCTCCGCTGGCCGGCTCATATAGCGGCTGGAACCAGGGTTCATAGTCTGGAGCAGTCACCTGAATCAGCGCTTCTGCTTCTCCATCAGCGCCGCCATATTCACCTCCGTGGTTAATAAAGAACGGCAGAATAACCAACGCGATTAGCAGCACCAGCAAGGTAATGGTCTTTTTCATGTTAATGACTCCTGACGTGGATAAGGTGACGTTTAGTTAACTGATCGTAAATCAGTACGGTGAGCAAACCTTCCGCAATTGCAATCGGGATCTGAGTCAGGCAGAACACACTCATAAACTTGACGATAGAACCGCTAATACCGAATTCAGGCTCTGGGAAAGCGACGCCCAACTGCACCGATGTAACAAAATAGGTCACCAGATCCGCGATCATGGCACAGAGGAACACAGCAACATCGCGCCGGAATCCGATTTTATTAGCCAAACGCCAGACCCAATAACCCACAACCGGACCAAACACGGCCATTGACATGCCATTAGCGCCAAGGGTTGTCACACCACCATGTGCCAGTAACAGTGCCTGAAATAACAGTACAATGACCCCAAGTACTGCAACGACCGAAGGACCAAATAAGATCACCGCCAGACCTACCCCAGTCGGATGAGAGCAACTACCGGTAACTGATGGAATTTTCAATGCGGACAGCACGAAAATAAATGCCCCGCACAATGCCAACAGTACTTTCTGGTTGCTGTCATCACTGACAATCTGTCTCAATCGTACCAACCCCATAAACAGACAAGGCAAAAACAGAACCCACCAAGCCAATGCCCAGATAGGAGGTAAAAAACCTTCCATAACGTGCATGGCAAAGGCTTGCTCCGGCACCAGCATCAACAAGACTGCCATTGCCAACCCGGTCAACGAGAGTTTCTTTAGCTGTTGTTCCATAATCTACTCCTTGGTATGCCATTGTTTATTCACCAAAATGGTGGAGAAATAGGGTAGCCGCTGATCGGCAGCTACCTGATCCAGACAACGCCAGCACTGCTCACCCGGCAATGAAGCGTCTGCCATCAGCAAAGCATGTTCAAATAAATTCAAACGTGCCAACAACGCACGCACGGTGGCAAAACGGTTATAAACTTTCATCAGCACAACACAATCATGGGCTAGCAGTGCCTGTTCCAACTCAGCTTCCGGCGCAGTACAGGACATGACCGCCATTGATTGCTGCTCCATGGCAAGCGGCATTACGGTTCGCGCGGCAATAGCGGCAAAAGAGGTGATACCCGGCACAATGTCCAGCCATTCCTGCCTGCCAATACGCGCCAGCAAAAATACCCAAGTACTGAACAGCATGGCATCACCGAGTGTGATAAACCCGACTTGCCGTCCCTGTGCGACTTCATCTTTCAGTTGTTGTGCCACTTCATCCCATACCGCCTGTTTTTCTTCACCGTTACTGCTCATCGGGAAATGACAGGTGCGAATTTCAGTGTGCGGTAAGAGGTATTCACGCACGATAGAGAGCGCCAGACTATCTCCGCCTTTACGCCCGGCAGGTGCATAAAGCACATCAAGGCGGGCCAGTATTCGGGCGGCCCGTACGGTAATCAAATCACTGGCGCCAGGGCCGACGCCCATGGCATAAAGTCTTCCCTTCATCACGCCACCTCCCGCTGATCTGGCTGCAACGCGGCGGCCAGATGTTGAACAAACATTTGGCGGATCAGGGGATTCTCACCTAATCCCTGTAACCAGGATTGCGTACTGATCCCAACGGCTTCCAACTGAGAACACCAAGAACCCGGCTCGTCGGATGCCATGTCGTTGATTGCATGATCACCCGCCACCAGCATTAACGGCATCAAATGTACCTTACGCACGGCCTGCCGCCGCAAGCGGATGATGAGATGGCCGATTTCCGGGTAACTTTCCACCGCCCCCACCAACGCCGGAAAATTAAGTGAACTCATCAGGTGATCAAGGCACGCGTAGACAGAAAACGCATGGTGACTGGTGCCGTGTCCCATAAACACCACGCGCTCATCCGCCGCCAATGGCGGCATCTGATTTTCCAAGGCAATAAGCAGTTGTTGATAATCGGCAAAACTGTTAAGCAACGGCGTACCCACAACCAAACGCTGGAAACGCTGATTAAAGGCGCTCACTTCACTGACGATCTTCTCATATTCATCACCGTTGATAACATGCAGGGACTGAATAGCCACATCTTGATAACCTTCATTGACCAAACGCTCCAGCGCCTGACGTGGGTTATCCACCTGTAAGCCATCACGTTTTTGCAATTTGCGGATGATCATGCCTGAAGTGAATGCACGATACAGATCACGATCAGGGTAAGCCGCCGCCAATTGCCGTTCACAAGCCTCAATATTCTTTTGCCGGGTCTGCGGATAGCTGGTACCAAAGCTGATGATTAACAGTGCTTTTTTCATTTTATTGCCCTCGTTGTTCCTGCCATTGGGCCAGGTGTTGGACAAACTCATCCAGCGAACTAATCTGCTCTCCTTCATCTGCCTGTAAGGTCTGCGCAGGACGGCACACAACAATACAGGGAATATTGAGTGCCAGGCAGGGTGCCACTTTCTGTTGATATCCCCCCTCAGCACCAGACTCTTTAGTCATCACGACATCCGGGTGGCAAAACTCATATAACGCATGATTGAATTCAGCCGTGAATGGCCCACGCAATGCGATAATGTGATCGACCCCCAACCCCAGAGCTTCACACTGAACCAGTACCTCAGCCGTCGGCAATACCCGTACCAGTAAGGTTTTTCCCGGTAATAAACGCTGATACAGCGCTAGTTGTTTACTGCCGGTGGTCAGCAATACCCGCGGCCCCAGAGTCCGGGCAACGTCGCAAGCAGCCTCCACACTATCGACTTTGTGCAACAACGGATGATTCAGTAAGTCAATCTCACTGGGACGTTGATAACGGGTAAACCGCAGTGACAATTGGCGACAGGCTGCGATCACGTTGTGAGTTAACGCGTCTGCGTAAGGATGTGACGCATCAATTACCCAACCTACCTGATGCCGATCAAAATAATGCACCATCGCCTCGGCATCCATTCGCCCCACCACCACCTCTCCTTGAATATCACCCGCCAGTTGCCTCCCGGCATCGGTAGCAACAGAGAGACGGTAACGTGCTCCTGCCGCGTCCAGTGCCCGGCAAATCAGCCGGGCATCACTGGTACCGCCGAAAACATGGATAGCCGGATGGCTCATAGCTCATACCCCCGTGGCGTGATCATCAGTCCATCACGGCAATAGGTAGTATGATTGCCAACGATCACCAGACTGGTCATATCCACCGGTGCAAAGTCCATCTCGCCGAAAGTGGTAATCCATTTATCCTGCTTTTTACGCCCGGCGGCTTTTACCACCCCTACCGGCGTATGCGGGTCTTTCCATGGACTCATAAGTTCAAACGCTTTGGCAAGGTGCCCTTCACGGCCACGACTGCGTGGGTTATAAAAACAAACAACAAAGTCGGCCTGCGCTGCGGCAATCACACGTTTCTCAATCACCGGCCACGGTGTCAACAAATCGCTTAAGCTGATATGACAAAAATCGTGCATCAACGGTGCTCCCAGTAACGTAGCCGCAGCAATGCTGGCAGTGATCCCGGCCACCAGTTTGACCTCAAGATCACACTGTTGCTGGCAAACCAACTCCAGCACTAAACCAGCCATGCCGTAGATCCCCGCATCCCCGCTGCTGATCAACGCTACTTTACGACCGGATAACGCCAGATCAATCGCTGTCTGGCAGCGTTCAATCTCCTTGCACATGCCGGTCTTAATCACTTCTTTATCCATCGTTAGATGTTTGACCAAATGGGTGTAGGTTTTATAGCCGACAACAATTTCAGCTTCGCGGATCGCCGCGATGGCATCCTGCGTCATCATAGATTCATTGCCCGGTCCAATGCCGATTACGGTTAACATAATTGTGATACCCCCAAAGTGATAGTGACGCCCTGCTGACGCAAGGTCCGACCAACCAGTTTTCCTTCGCTCATCAACCAAGCAACAGGTTGTGAAACACTGCCAACCCCCACCGTCTGGCGGACAAAATCGGAAGCGGGAAAACGTTGCTCATGGCGACTTAATTCATTAACACTGAACAACTTAAACGGTACACGCCAACGCTGTGCAAGCTGATTCAACGCGGGCTCATCCTTCTTGATAACCACACTGCCGATGGCACTCAGAGCCATCAGATCAAAATGGTTTTCCGCCATCTGCTGCTGCAATAGCTCAACCAGTGTTTGTAACGGGGTGTCCCGGCGACAGCCGATCCCGGCCACAACACGTTTCGGCACCAGTTTATAAACCGGCAAAGTCAGTTCCGGCAGTGAATCGCGCAACGTGACACACACCAGCACATCCAGCTCCGGCAATGCCGCCAGACTCACAACCGGGACAAAACCACGGGTATCAAAATGTTCACGTTCACTAAGTAGTGACTCATCCCACCACAGCCCAACTTTCTGACCACTGACCAGCATTTGGTTTACCACTTTCACCACATGGCGAAAATCCTGCATATCCGCGTTTAACTGAGTGGCAAGAGTATCCAGCGCCGCTACCCCGTTAATATCCGTAGCGGTAGTAATCACCGGATCGGCCCCCAACAGCTCCGCCAGATAATGAGTCAATGCATTAGCGCCACCCACATGACCGGATAGCAAACTGATAACATGCCGACCACCTTCATCAATCACCACCACCGCCGGATCATGCATTTTGTCGTTTATCAGTGGCGCAATCATTCGTACAGTGATCCCCAGCGCCGCAACCACCACCAGCGCCGAATAATGTTTAAATGCCTCGCGCAAGGTGTCGCCAAAACTGCCATTAAAAGGAATAAATCCCGGTTCCAGCAGCTTTTTGCTGGTAAAACAGGTCAGCGGCAGATGCGTTCTCAACCTTCGCACCAATCTGACCCCACCCGGAGTCAAACAGAACACAGCGATCGATTCATGCCCGGCGATATTCATGGCTAAACCCCGCATCGTAGAGCCTGGAATAGTGGTATTCCTCTCCCAGGAAAGCACCGACCAGAATCAAAGCGGTTTTACGGATACCCGCTGCCTGTACTTTTTCAGCGATATCGGCCAGCGTACCGCGCACGGTGCAACTTTCAGCCCAGGTCGCTTTGTATATCACCGCCACCGGAGTCGTCGCCGGATAACCACCGGCCTGAAGACGCGCGGCCACATGCTTCATCTTCTGTACAGAAAGATAAATCGCCATCGAAGTTTGATGAGCGGCAAAGGATTCCAACTGTTCGAGCGGCGGCACCGGTGTACGTCCTTCAATCCGGGTGATAATCAGGCTTTGTGACACTTCCGGTACCGTGTACTCCACCCCTAACTGCGCCGCCGCGCCAAGAAAAGCACTGACACCCGGCACCGAGACAAAACCAATGCCGGCATCCGTCAGAGCTTCCCCCTGCTCACGAATAGAGCCATATAACGAGAGATCACCGGTTTGCAACCGAACCACCAATTTACCCGCATGTACACCATCCACCATCAGTGCAACAATTTGTTCCAGCGTCAGACTGGCGCTGTCATGGCATTCAGCCTCTGGCGGACAGTAATCCAGCAGTTCGGTGTTAATCAATGAACCGGCGTAAATCACCACCTGCGCCTGCTGCAATAAGCGATAGCCTTTCAGGGTGATCAACGCCTTATCACCTGGGCCGGCCCCCACAAACCAGACTTTCTGGGGATCAAAATGTTCAGACATCGATCTTCTCCTTGTAACAGGAAATCAGATAAGTCGGATTATTCGGCTTGAAATAGTGACCGCTGCCAAGTGATGCCAGAGTAGATGCCTGTAGCTGTATGCACTCTACATCACTTATCTGACACGTCCGCAAATGTGCCAGTGCGTCATTCAGGTTATTCAGCAAAATGAACGTCAGCACCAGACGGCCACCGGGGTACATGTGATCCAGCGCCCAGTCGATCAGTGCCGTCAATTGGCCTCCGCTACCGCCAATAAAAACCGCATCAGCCATTACATCCAATGCCAATGGCGCTTCTCCGGCGATAATCTCCACATTATGACAACCCAGCCGCTGACAATTTTCTCCGATCAAAGCCAATGCCGCCGGATTACGTTCAATCGCCGTGATCGTCAGTGACGGGAATCGCAGCGCCGCCTCCAACGCCACGCTGCCGGTACCCGCTCCCACATCAATCAACTGGCTGGCATGATTCAATTCCAGCCGCTCCAATGCCAATGCACGAACCGGCTCTTTGGTCATCGGCACTTTCTGTCCGCGTAAAAATTCATCATCTCTCATAGGATCACCACCACGTTCATGTCATAGTCAGTCGCCACCGCTTCTGGCCGCAGATGGTGAATACGCTCATTAGGCAAAGAGAGGTTTTCACCAATAATCAATGTACGGCTCAGGCCACGCGCAATAATGGCCTCCGCAATTGCCCGCGGGCCAACGCGCCCATCAGTTACCATCGCTACTTTGTCGTGTTGCAAAATCCAGTCGAAATCCGGGGTACGCCCGTGACTGCTGGTCAGATAGATATCGTTCATATCCAGCGCCGCCTTGGCACACAGATACTGAATTGAACTGATACCGGGAATGATGCGCAGATCGTCTGCGGTAAAATATTCAGACAACAATTTGCCGATGCCATACAACAACGGATCACCAGACGCCAATACCACAATATGACGTGTACTGTTGTTCTGTAGCCAGACAAGCAAACTGGTAAGATCAGCATCCAGCACGCGGGTTTCATGGGTGATACCACTAAATATCTCTAGGTGACGCCGACCACCGACCAGTACCTCCGCGTCAGTGATATAGTGCTGTGCCTGTGGCGTCAGATACGCCGTGTCACCGGGACCAATCCCTACGACAGTGATCATCGCATCTCCTCCAAAATGTCATTCAACGGACGGCTGGTGCCGAGGATCTGATTATCAAAGGAGAACATAATGGCGTCACAGCGCGGTGGGTTAACGGCAAAACGCAACATCTCGTTCATCCGTTCACAAATTCGTTCGGCGATACGGTCATAAACCGCTTGCAAGCCATACTCCGCAATCAGTTCCATCGCGGCTTCCGTGGTATCGCAGCGATTCACCTCCAACAGAAGGGCCTGCGGTGCCCCCATCAAGGCCAGATAGGCAATCAATGTTTCTATGCGACCATCAGCAATGTGACTGTGAGTATGAAAAATCCCTGCGGCCACCTTCACCAGTTTGCCGGGATGCCCTACCAACATGATATGGCGGAACCCTAGCCGGACCGCTTCCTGCAACATGTAGCCGACAAAGTTACTCATCGTCACCACCAGTTGACCATCAAGCCCCAATTGTTCACGCACAAAACGCTCGCCGTGATTGCCGGGAACCAGAATGACCCTTTCGGCTCCTGCTGCACGTTTCATTTCCAGCTCTATCGCCAGTGAACGTTTCCAACTCTCCTCCGACATTGGCGTGACAATACCGGTGGTCCCAATAATGGAAATACCGCCAAGTATCCCCAACTTGCCGTTGTAGGTTTTCTTTGCCCGCTCTTCGCCTTCCGGTGCAAAGATCTCCACCTCCGCTCCCCGCATCGGGCCAATAGCCTCCCGTACCGCTGCCTCAATAGTCTGACGTGGTGTACGGTTAATGGCGGCACTGCCTACCGGCAACCCGACACCTTTACGGGTAACCGTGCCAACACCTTCCCCGCCACGCAGATGAATTTCACCGTGATCGCACAGCGTGACACGAGCAAAAATCAACATGCCATGAGTCGCATCCACATCGTCGCCACCATCTTTACGGATAGCGGCGGTCGCCTGTTGGCCTTCAATCAGCGGCTGTTCGACGTTAAGGCGTAATGTCACGCCAGAAGGAGTAACAATAGAAACATGGTCAATAACTTGCTGGCGCAGCACCATTAATGCGGCAACCTTGGCGGCGGCAGTGGCACAGGAACCGGTGGTATAACCTTTGCGATACTGTTTACCGTTATGCCAGATGCTGTCTAATTGCATCGTATCGCTCATTGGGCCTCCTGCAACCGGTACAGAATGGCATTGATAATCGCCGCCGCGATATTGCTCCCACCTTTACGGCCTGCGGCTGCGATATAAGGCAATTCGCTTTGCATCAACGCCGCTTTCGATTCTGCCGCCCCGACAAACCCGACCGGCACCCCAATCACCGCCAATGGTGAAGCCCGCCTTTCCAGCAGACGGAACAGCGCTGTCGGCGCATTACCAAACACAAATATTTTGTCGCCTTCCTCAGCCAATGCGATATCCACCGCTGCCATAGAACGGGTAATACCCTGCGCTTTTGCCATCGTGACCACTCGCGGATCACTGATATAACAACGGCATTCACAACCCATCTGCTGTAACAACACCTTGTTAATACCGGACTGAGCCATCGTAGTATCGGTATACAAGATGCACCCCCGGCGCAATGCCTCAGTCATACGCGTCAACACATCCGGTGAGAACCACAAAATATCCAGCCAGTCAAAATCTGCGGTAGTGTGGATCACCCGTTTAATCACCGCTTCCTGCATTTCATCAACAAAACGATAATCGGGGCGTTCACAGGCAATAATATCGCCAATGATTGCGAAGCTATTCTGTTCAATTTGCTGAGGTTTTTGGAGATAGTTCATATTCATTGCCCTTTTCTAAGCTATTCCGACCAACAGTAAGCGCAGCAACGCAAACAACAGTAAGGCCAATTGCGAAGCTATCATCATCAAGTGGATACTGAGCGGGATATCCGTCAGCGCGATTTCACGGCGTTCATCACCAATCCAGGGTTTATCTACCCGTTCACCAAAGTAGTCATTCGGACCACCAAGGCGGATACCCAAGGCACCCGCCACCGTCGCTTCAGGCCAGCCACAGTTAGGACTGGCATGCTGATAACGATCGCGCCAGCCAATACGCAGGGCCTGACGAAAATCAACCCGGATAAACCAAGCTGCCGCACTCAGCAACAACCAACTCAGCCGCGCGGGCAACCCATTTGCCAAATCATCCATACGGGCGGAGACATAGCCAATCGCGCGATATTCCGGCGTTTTGTATCCCACCATTGAATCAAGGGTATTGACCGCTTTGTAAGCCATTGCCAACGGCGCACCGCCAATCATCAGGAAAAAGAGTGGCGCAATAACACCATCAACACTGTTTTCCGCCACCGTCTCCACCACCGCCCGCGTGATTTGCGGCTCATCCAGTTGAGAAGTATCGCGCCCGACAATCCATGACAATTGCCGGCGACTTTCATCCAAAGAACCCTGCTGTAACACGCCATGTACCGCCAGAGCGGCATCACTCAGACAACGGCCAGCCAACAGGGTATAAATCATCCATACTTCGGCCAACCAGCCGATCCAGGGATGAATGCAGTTCATCAACCATAAACATCCCCAGCTCACCAGCCAGGTCAAGCCAACAACGACTACCCACAACACTGCTCCACCCACTTTCAATGCTCGTTCATTGCGACAACCGCGCCGGACAGCCCGTTGCACCCATGAAATCAGATGGCCGATCCAACGTACCGGATGAGGCCAATGTGGCGGATCACCCAACCAACTATCGAGCAAGAAAGCAGCAAACCAGGCGGCAAGTGTCACAATAGCCTCCTCGCATGCATCAACCAGCGATCAAGCAGGCCAGGCCGCTGAGCAAAATGGATATGAAGATAACTGGCCAGCGTTTGCTGTACCTGATAGCCCCCCGCCCATTGTTGGATTGCCATACCGTCACGCCATTTCGTGCAGTCAAAGACCGAAGGTACCGAACTGATAAAATCGGAATAGTGAAACTCGTGACCCCGTAAAACCTCGCCCGCAGCGGCCAACAACGTGCTACAACGGGCTTTGGCCTGACAGTAACCAAAGCGCATCAGACGCGTCCCCATTCGGCTTTCTCCCGGCAAAATGCCGGCCATCTGGTGACACTTCCCTTCTCCATCAGTCAATGACCTGCCAAGGTACATCAGGCCACCGCATTCAGCATAAAGGGGAACCTGACGATAATGCGCATCCTGTAACGCTTCCCGCATAGCACTATTGGCGGCCAATTGAGCGGCATAGATTTCCGGGTAGCCACCGCCCAGATAAATCATCTGACAATCAGGCAGACGGCGATCATGCAGGGGGCTGAAACGGTGAATACGTACCCCTGCCCGTTCCAGCATTTCCAAATTATCCGGATAATAAAAGTTAAACGCTTCATCATCCGCCAACGCCAGCGTCAGGCCGTCAGCCAATGCGGGATCAGGCAATGATGGTGCTTCACCTTCCGGTAAAACGGGACAATCACAGAGCGCCAACAGACGATCAAGATTGATAGATATTTCAACCTGTTGAGCCAATCGCTGCCAACGAGCATCATCGGTAACCTGCTCCTGAGCAGGAATAAGACCAAGATGGCGGGACGGCAACGACACATCTTGCATAACGGGCAAACGCCCCAGCACCGGGACACCACAATAATGTTCAATGGCACAACGGATGAGTTCAAAATGGTTTTCAGAATTGACGCGGTTAACAATGACGCCCGCAATTGTCAGAGAGGGATCAAAACGACAAAAACCCAGAACAGTCGCCGCAACAGAAGTGGATACCGCCTTACCGTCTACCAGCAAAATCACCGGGCATCCCAACTGTTTCGCCATTGCCGCGCTACTGCAATAATTCGGGTTCGTACCATAACCATCATACAACCCCATCACACCTTCAATGACCGCCACGTCAGCATGACGCATATGCTGATTATAAAGACCGTTTAACGTTGCTGTTGGCAGCATAAACGCATCAAGATTGCGAGATGCCACACCACACACCGTGCTGTGCCAGCCGCTGTCCAGATAATCCGGCCCTACTTTAAACGGCTGGACAACCAACCCGCGCAGCATCAACGCCCGCAAAATGCCAAGGGTAACCGTGGTCTTACCGCAACCACTCCCCGTACCTGCAATAACAAACGCCTTCTTGCCTGACTGTTGCATAAAAAATTCCCGATATATCGACCGAGAATAGGTGTCAACAAGACGTGCCTAACGCAGCATCAGCACTGCACACATCCATTGGATGACAACCCGCTTCCCTCCGAAGGAGTTGAATATCTCATACCTGTCAGGTCGGTCTTCTGGCTTAGCGTCATCCTTCCCCGCCACCTTCCCAGTCATTCCAACCAGTGGCATCAGCGGAGTTGTCAGCATCACAGCAGCGGGGGCTGCGGAGGATTCTCACCTCCTTCCCAACCACACCATTGAGGTGCAGTATTAACCCGACAGCGGTTTATTTATTTTTAACGTGATCTATTTATTAAATTATTAGATGGCTAATGATATACCCCCATTCCCATCACAATAACCTTATTAACCCTATTGAATTAAGATGTAAATTAAATATATATTCTTCACATCAAGAAAACGGTTGAACTTATTATTTTCGACGATAAATTTATCCGATTTATAACAAAAACCACCGCCAATCTGATGACAAAGATAGTAACAACACCACAGCAGATTAATCGTTGATCATAATCAACTATCTATTCACATCATATAAGCTTATGATGATGTTTGTCATAAAATAGCTTCTTACACCCTCGGTATAACCAAATCACAATGAGAGCTGCTGATGTTATTAGATACCACTGTACCCCGCATTCTTGGTGCCTGTTTTTATTACTCACCGCTGTCAGAACAAATCCGTCCGCTAATTCCATTGCTGACAGATATTGATAAATTATTTCCCTGGTCGGATAGCGGAAAAATAGGAAACTTGACGAAAAAAATCGCTACTCTGCCGGCAGAATCCCTGCAATATGACTATTCCATCCTGTTCGAAGGACAAGGCGCTATGCCAGTGCCGCCTTGGGGTTCCGTTTATCTGGACAGAGAAAACCTGCTATTAGGTGAAAGCACATTGGCTTACCGGGAATTTCTGGCGAAACAAAATATGATCATATCCAGTAAACAACGAGAACCGGAAGATCAATTCGGCCTGATGTTGCTGGCCCTGGTTTATATTTTGGAACAAGGGCATAAACCTGCGGCGCGTACACTATTGGAACAGCACTTACTACCGTGGGCGTATCGTTACCTGGCACTGGCTGAGGAGGCCAAATTGGAAAATGATTTTTATCCCATTTTAGCCACTATTGCTATTGACTATTTGAAAACACTACAAACTGAACTGGAGTTAATTCCGGCAAAAGCAGAATTATTTCGCTAATACTTTTATTATTCCGCAATCAATGCTCCGGGTGATGAATTAAGTCACAGCTAACAAACTCACATTCTCCCGGAGCTTAAATCCTACTTAATCCATTCATCATTTATAACGACGAACTTATACCAGAAAAACACTTATCACCCGCTTTCGTTCCATTGAACGTTATAGCCCTATTGCCGTATATAAAACTGTTCAGCTGATTTTTATGTTATTTATTATTGGGTAATGAACACCGGCACCCAATAGAATGATTTTATGCGCTAAAAAAAATGTTTATTAATTCATAAATTGGTAAGCATTAAATACCTAAAAAGAGGATTTATTAAAATCCTAAAAAAAGTTTAGCAATAAACATCATTTTATTGAACGTCTGTTTTCGTTACATGGAAATATTAAAAATGTAAACAACCTGAGGTCAAAATATGAAAAAAATCTTTTTAGCTACTCTTATTACAGGGATTGCATCAACAAATTGCTTCGCACAAACACTCCCTGAAGGCAAAAATGAGCATATTGCTCATCAGCAATCCAACACCAGCAACGAGGCTCCACTATTAAAATCGACTGATCCGGGTGCTGAACGATTCAAGCATGTTGGAAAATTAAAAACAAATGGCCTCTGTACCGCCACACTCATTGCCGGCTCAGAAAAACCGGACGCCAATCAACAGGCGCTTATTCTCTCCGCAGGCCATTGTCTTGACAATACCTTAGACACAAACGACGTCATTATTGATCAACCCGCTGGCCTTGGTTGGACGTTTACACCAAACTACTTTATTGACTTGATTGATAAACATCAACCTGTTGATATTGATAAAGTTTTATACGCAACCATGAAAGGCGGTGACCTGGCGGTTTTCAGACTAAAAGCAACTTATGGAGAACTGGCAAAGCGCGGAATACTGCCGGTGACATTACAAAAAGAACTTAAGCCATCAGGCCAGGCCGTTGAACTTGCTCATATACCTGTCAATGGCGTAGAGAGCGATAAACGTTACCTGCGATATTCCGAGTGCCACATTCTTGGAGAAACACCGCTTTTGTATGAACATGTATGGAATTGGACGCCAAGTGTTTCTGTTGATTGTGCAGGTGTTTCTGGGGGAACCTCTGGTTCGCCGGTTATATTGAAAAACCAATCTAAGATAATTGGCGTATTAAATACCACCGTCACGCCGGGTTACAGTGGTTGTGGGCTTGGCCGGCCATGTGAATTAGTCGATGATAAAGGTTACTCGCGCGAAGGCGCCAGTTATTATATGCCGGTTAATAAAATTGCACGGGCATTTACCCCTGATGGAAAGCTGGATTTAAATAAACTTGACGATGGCAAAGGGATCACCATTAGCGCCAGTGGCCCTCTTATTACCCAGAGTACCGTTAACGGCAGCGCTGCCACATGGAATTTACAACTGGGCGAGGATGGTTTTGACAAAATCCGCTATAAAAAAGGACTTGCGAGTCATACTGATTGTTCAAACCCTAAAGGGTACAGCAAACCTTTCTCAGTCACTACGCAACCGTTGGATAAACGCCTGACACCTTCTAAAGAAGGGGTTTACACAATGTGTGTCATTGGACGACATACTGAAAATAAACGCTGGCAGGATACATCTAACGCGTCAGTAAAACTACGTGAAATTGATAACACCCCTCCGTCAATAAAACCCGCAATAAGATTAGTCTTTGAAGCGGATGACAGATGGGTTGTTAATCCCATATTTAATCAATGGGAAATTGTTGACTTACGTATAAAATCAGGTCCTTTGGAATCTACGAAGTGTGACGATTACACGGGATATTCTATCTATAGAAGAATACCAATTTCTCTGATGAAGAAAGATTCCCCAGTACGTTTTTGTGTATATGGATTGGATCAGGCGGGTAACAAAGGCCCAATAGATTATCGTGATTTCGGTGTTAAGAAATAAGTCTTTAAAATTGGCCAGCGTTTGCTGGCCTTTTTTTTACGAAAATACTAAATAGCATCAATTAGAAAACCTCTGTTTCATTCAAATTTTATGTGATACACACCACCTTAAATAATATGAAAAAAACAAATATACAGATGATATCCCTACTTAATTAAATAAATAATTTTAAAGTTATACAAAACCTATTTGTTATTATTTACATAATAAACCATATCCATAAAAAATATATTTATCAATACTTACCTTGGTTATTTTTATATATATCAAAAAGTTAGTTTTTTCATAAAAATAACACAAAATATAAAAATACGAATTATACTTATAATTGTCATTACGATGCTAAAATGCTCAACAACACTATTTAGAGGGGAAATTGTATGTTACTTGAAGAAATTCTTGGACTCGTCGATACAGATATAGAAGCAAGTGCAGAAACAAGAGATCCAGATATAGATGTATCTGGATCATGGATTAATGAACTTGGCTCTACAATGAAAATTAAGCTGAATAAAGAAACTCAGAATTTTTTAGGTGAATATTGCAGTAAGGTAGGCACAGACCAAAAACCTCATAAAGGTACAATTATAGGACATATGCACGGAGATCTCATCGTTTTTATGGTAAGATGGGATTCAGCGGCAATAACTGCATGGGTTGGTCAAGTGAAAAAAAGATTAATCAAAAAAGAAGAAGACAACGACAAAAAAGAAGAACACAAAATCACCACTCTATGGATGATGACCAGTAAGAGTAACGGATGGACACCAATAAATGCAGGAGCAGATACATTCACTAAGAAATAAATTTAAATTTATCTTTCTATTTATACCCCCGCCTTCGTGTGGGGGTTTATTATTTTCCATATAGCGAAACCTGTTCTATTCCCCAAAAACTCATTTTTCGGTCCCTACTAAAATATTTAATTATTAACCACAACATGAATATATCGAATAGTAATATATGTTCGGGGATGAGCATCAGAAAAATTATAGTAACTTTCACTAATCTGGAATCCTATATAAGGTGTGAGTGAGGAATAGACAGATAAGATTTATTGAAATGATTAAGAAGTTCTGAGCACTCATCACCGAATCATCTTTCAGAACACATCAGAATAATTGATGCCATGATAAATCATCATACCGTTCTCACCACGATTTAGAATGTCTCAGATTTTACTAATATATGTGATCTGCCTTGGTTGTATTTCAATCAAATCTAGGCTGTTATTCAACCACTCGCAATACTGTCCTCCATAATCGTCATTTTGGTTATTTATTGATACGTGAATATACCCGATTTTTGTCACTTTCAGTTCCATTTAATGCTTGAACAGGCTGCCTTGGTAAAGATTACTGTCAGTTCATGGATTATGTAAAACCTTGGTTTAGTGGAAACGGTGGATAAGGCCAATAATGCGGTGCCTAATAGCAGGAGAATTAACGGAAAATCTCTGGTCGGGGATATCAGTTTGAATGCCGGAGATGTGGGGGCATATCCAAAATCTGGTGGTGTTGTAAATGGAAATGTAGACGCAACTGGATATATTTCCGGTAAAGGAGTGTATGAGGCTCCAGGTATTCGGGTATATAGTTCAATGAATAAACCGTCACCGGGAGAGCTCGGTGCATATACCACAATAGAAGTGGATAGCCGTGTTAATACAAAAGGCAATAAAAACATAGCCAGTAAAGCCGTCAACGGTTGGTGGAAATGTGGGGATACAGGAATAATTTATCAATGGGGATGTAATTTACAAGGAGGAGCTGGAAAGGCTACTATAGAATATCCAATTCCGTTTCCTAATGCATGCTTATCTATGCAAGTTAGCGTGCATGCCACTGCAAGTCCTGCGGATAACTATTCAACAGTTTATAAATTTAATTCTACTAGTGCTGTAATTGGGCGTGACCAATTAGGTTCATATTGGTTCGCAATAGGATATTAATCATGTACTACTACAGTGCAACAACTAACGCATTTTATCCTGTTGAATGGAAACAGGACTACATCAATGCTGGTTCATTTCCAAACGATGTAGTAGAAGTCGATGAGGCTGTTTTCATTGAGTTTGCTGGCAATGTTCCTCCAAAGGGTAAATACCGAATAGCAGGTAAAAACGGTTTACCAAAATGGGCGGATATTCCTCCACCCACAAAAGAAGAATTGCAGCAACAGGCTAAATTTCAAAAACAGCAATTAATAGCTGAAGCAACAAATCAAATCGCACCATTACAAGATGCAATAGATCTAAATATGGCAAATGATGAGGAAAAAGCCCAGTTAGTAGCTTGGAAAAAATACCAAATATCACTGAGCCGTATTGATGTTACATCAGCACCAGATATCAATTGGCCTAAAAAGCCATAGTGATATGTATTTTTGTCATCGGGCTGTATAAGCAGCCCTTGTTGATATCATTTTGGTATTTCCGTCCATTCAATATCAGGTGCTAGTGAAGTATCAACACGGCTCAGTAATACCCGGTATTTCTTCCATTCAAGCAACGCTGCTTCTTCGGCTTCTGTTGCGACTTCTAAGTCAACAGAGTCTTGGAGTAACGATACTGGTCTGCCGCCAATTCTTCCCTGAGCACGAGCTGCTATCAACCCAGCATTCGTCCTTTCAACAATCAATTCCTGTTCCATTTCAGCCAATGTACTCATTACATGAAAGGAAAACCGGCCCATAGCTGTACTTGTATCGATATTGTCAGTGGGCTTTGAAAGTGAATACCACATTCGCTTAAGCCAGAAATTAAATCGACTGGATACTTTACACTATGCCTCAGTCTATCTAGCTTTCAAACAACGAATGTATCGTCTTTTTTAAGTAATTTTAAAGCCCATTTTAAACCTAGCCTGTTGGCTGTTTTACCACTGATTTTATTCTCATAAAATGATAAAAAATAGACTTTGATATTGGTATACTCACCATAAATCATTGGAGGGTAATAATGGATAAATACGACTATGCCAGTCTTGGGCATTTAAAATGTTGTCTGGTAGCAGAGGTGATATGTTCCGGTACAAAGAAATTCACATGGGATAGAGTTATAAGAAGAGCTTGGAAAAATCCTAAACGTAGGTTTTACTTCTGGTGGCGGCTGGCTAACTATTTATATCATTCAAATAAATCAATCAGGATTGCTGAATATATACACAGAAAATTGCAAGCTAAGTACGGATGTGAAATAGGTATTGGTGCCAAAATTGGCCCCGGTCTTTCTATAGGACACTATGTAGGATTGGTAATTGCGTATGAAACTGTGATCGGTAAAAATTTTCATGTGCGGCAAAATACAACTATAGGTATCGTTTCATCCAATCAAAAAGGATTGATATATATTGGTGATAATGTTACTGTCGGAGCTAATTCATGCATTATTGGCGACGATCTACACATAGGTGATAATGTAATGATAGGTGCTATGAGCTTCATTAATAATGATATACCAGACAATAGTATTGTGTATACACCAAAAGATAATAATCAAATCAAGTATTCAAAAGACCGAAATAAATTTATTTGGTAACAATGACTTTAGGGAGCAATTAGCTCCCAGACCCTGTATTTTATACAACTCCTAGGCTGTGTCCCTTAATGTAAATTGATAGTACTATCATCTAAACTGTTTTCAATATGGGAAAAAGATGATGGCACGTTACGACATTCCTGATGACGCATGGGTAGTGATAGAACCTTGTTTACCTCCGGTCCATTCAGAGCGGGCAGGACGTCCACATGTTGAACACCGCCGTGTGATGAATGGAATGTTCTGGGTCTTGTGCTCTGGAGCACCGTGGCGTGATTTACCTGAACGCTATGGTTCTTGGAAAACGGTCTATAACCGATTTAATCGCTGGTCAAAATCGGGCATTATCAACAAGATATTTAATTGGTTACTGTCCATTCTGGATGAAAAAGGCTCGATTGACTGGGCTGAAATTTGCCTGGATGGCAGCAATATTCGCGCGAGTAAAGATGCGGCAGGCGCGAAAAAAAACATCCCGATATCACTGACGATCATGCGCTGGGTCGCTCACGCGGTGGTTATGGCACCAAAATCCACCTGGCAACCGACGGAAAGGGTTTTCCCCTCAACCTGATGTTGACCGCTGGGCAAGCTCATGAAAGTCAATCCGCCATCCCTTTGCTCGACGGCATTGGTATACAACGCAAAAATGGTTTCCTGAAACGGCGCGGCAAAGCGGTGCTGGCAGACAAAGGGTACTCGAGTAGAAAGCTTCGCGGTTATCTGCGTAAATTGAAGATCAAGAGCGTAATTCCTTATAAAATCAATGAAAAAGGCTGTTCTGATGGTCGTACGCAATTTGATGAACCGGCTTATCGTAACCGCAATGTTGTCGAACGCTGTTTCGGTTTTCTGAAAGGAAATCGGCGTATTGCAACCCGTTACGAAAAAACCGCCCGACACTATTTGTCCATGGTGAAATTAGGCTGTATTCGACTCTTTTACAGGCGGTTAAATAATTAAGGGACGCAGCCTAGATTCAATCAGTGAGGTAGATCTCTACTATACTAGCCCAATCTCCTTCTGTTATAGATAATAAATGACCTCCATTTGACGAGTGCACAACGATCCATCCGGTTAATCCATATCCAGCACCAACAGAAACATTATCGATCGGAGGCATTTGTAAAGGTAAAAGCATCCCTGGGTTAACAGTATGTAAATAAACACATTTCCCCCTAATATCTTCGCTTAGTGAGATAGAACTACCTCTATCACCACCTCCGCCGATTCGTCTCCATCCTTGCATCAGCCCTCTCTTTTGGTACCTACTATCCGATTCCCCCTTCGTATAACTCGTTCCGGCCAAAGCATAATTGCCCTTAAGTTGTGCCCCTACATCCCCGGCACTCAAATTGATATCCCCGGTCAACGCTTTGCCGTTCACTTTTCGGCTGTTCGGTACCGCATTAACAGTAATATCATCAAGTGTTGCTAACGTGCCGCCTTTCGCTGGGGTTAGTAAGTTATATTTGCGATTGCCGTTTTCATTATTAGCGTATATTGTCAAATAATCGCCGCCGGTTCCTTCAATGCCGATAAAATGCTTGTTTGCTGCTCTGAATTCGATATTCGGCCAATCCGATCCATTGTTGATTCTTAAGGTGCCTGTTTGAGCGATTAATGTACTCGAAATCGGCAAAGCCCCCACATCCCCGGCATTCAAACGAATATCCCCAGTCAACACCTTACCATTTACTTTCCGGCTGCCCGGCACCGCATTATTGGCCTTATCCACCGTTTCCACTAAACCAACATTTTCTATAATCCATGAACTGACAGCATTCTTGCCAAAGTAGCGGCTTAAAGCATTAAACGGGATTCAATCTGGTAAAAATCGGGCATATCCGCGAATCAATAAATAACCAAGATGATGATTTTGAGAGGAGTACATTAATCATGAGGGAATTATGAGCATCTTTTGGGTGATAAATCGGCGGATTTGCATAGCCCAATTTGATAAGCCGATATGGTAAATCTGGTAGATTTGTTGTTGGTCATCTCATAACAGATTCTGTACATTTCTTTGAAAAATTAGCCTTTGAGCTAATATCACGGTAATGTGACAGATGAAAAAGGATCAAAATGGTCATGATTTCACTGGGATACATGTGACCTTGTGGGCGGCGTAAACGATGCCCGCTATCGAGACAAAATTGTTCCCATTGAGGGATGAAAAAGCGGCAAAAATCATCGACATCACAGAAAATTTCAACTAACTTGTCCATAGCCTGTTCCACCTCGGAGCTATTTTTAGTGTGCACCAAAACTTTGCCCCTAGAACAGGCTTCTCGTCAATTTCTTATCCAGAATTTGGGTTAATTATCCACTCTTTACCATCCCACTTATTATCGGTACTATAGATATCCAGCGAACATTTAAGGCTTTCATGAATAGAAATCAGTTTTGAAATGGAGGAAGAGTGTTGGGGTTATAGAAGTGTGAAGTTAATACCCATAATTGGATTGTTTAGGTGAAGTTGATAGTGGGATTACCTACCAGTACACTAACAGCAGATAGAGACTACATTTACATTTTGAGATAGCAAGAGCAAATGATACCTAAGAAAATTCACTATGTATGGGTTGGTGATAAGCCTAAGCCACAGTTTGTTTTAGATTGTATAGATACATGGAAGAAATTCTTACCTGATTATGAACTGGTTGAATGGAACAATGAAAGTTTAAAAAAAATTAGAAATACTTATATGGAAGAGGCGTTTCTCAACAAGAAATGGGCCTTTGTTTCTGATTATTTACGGCTATATGCACTATATCATGAAGGTGGTGTATATTTAGACACTGATGTTGAAATTACCAGAAACATAGACAAATTCTTGCGATTGAGTTTTTTTAGTTGCTATGAAAAAGGCGATGAATACTATCCTATTACCTCGGCGGTCATGGGTGCAGAAAGAAGAAACAATATTATCGGTAGTTTACTAAAACAATATAATGATATACATTTTGAGATACCTAATGGGCTGGATTTAGAAACCAACATAATAAAGATAACTCGTTATTTTTCAAAACAATTCAATTTATCACCACCTTATGATGGAACAAAAGAAACCCATTTAAATAGCAATTCGATTATCTATCCATCTAATTATTTTTGTACCCCAGAATCGGGAATGATAAACTTTTCAATACATCATTTCAACGGCTCTTGGTTACCTTCTCATTCTCGCAAAGATAAATTAAATATTTTTAATAAGTTTATTATCTCTCGATTTATTAAGATAAGAGATAAAGGAGAGCCACAGATTTCTTCAAAAGAAAAGATATTACTTAGTGTACCTATGCCAAAGAACAAGAAGTATGTATTAATAATGAAAAAATAAAAAAGCTTGCAGGGTCATAATAACTCTGCAAGTTAACTAAACTGGTAATCAGCTTAACACATAAATCCCACTCATCTTAAAGCCTGCTCCATCTACTGCAATAACAATATTAGGCTGTGTCCCTCAATTGTCTGCACAGTGGAAAACCATGCAGTTTTCTCGGTGATTGATAGCAAAAATGCAGATTAATGGTTCAAAAAATGAACGAGATTGACGTTTTCTCTTCACCTTCAGCCAGTCCAAATGAATTGCGGGACACAGCCTAGTATTGGCTAAATTAAAACTACCCAGCCCTTACTCGTGTTAGTATGTATACGCATACCTAAGGCTGGCGGGAGTGTAACTACGAAACATAAGAGCCTATCCCAATAGGATTTTATTGGACCACTACACTTTAGGGGATGAAAGAGTTTGTACTCTCATTTCTGAAAATGGAATACCTTTAACTTTTATCGGTTATTTCCTTCAATCTGTGCAATGCTAACTTAATTTTTTCTGATGGAGTTTTAGGTGTTTTATTTATAAATGTACAGAGAGTTCGACTAGTAAATACATTTTTCAAAAAAGGCGGTCAGTTGCTATACTTCAATATCTTTCCCTCTACAAAAAATGACCGACAGGGAGCAATATCTACTTTCATCAATAATAATAAATATATCGTAAATTCTTCCACCAAATAGCAGTGGCTTCATAGTTATGAATCCCAATATTACGAATGATGATATTTGCTTACAGATATAATACCAAGCTCATCCCTTGATGAAATAAATGGTGGAATTTTCCACCATTTTAAATTCTATTTCTTTCTTATTTTCAGAAATTTTCTTTTAAAACTAAATCGAACATTAGAGTCTAATATAAATCTTAATGTAGACAGACTATTTATTACCTCATAAATAGAATCAAAATACTCCTTTGATAATTTATCTCCGTACTTATAGATAAGCTCTATAGCATGGCAAGCCGTAAGATTCCTAAATTTTTTCCCGAAAGTTTTATCAGTTTTTAAGATAACCTCTGCCATTATATTCACTTTAACTTCATTAATGGAATTAGATAGGCTCCCCTCTCTTTTTATATAGTTATAGTATTTCATCTCAGTGTAATGAATATTATTACACTTGATCAATAACAAAGGAAATAACAATGCATCTTCATAAAAAGGAACTTCATGGAAATTATTTCCATAAAATAATTCTTTCCTAAAAAACTTCCCACATGAATGTGCCTGAAATTTTTTATGAATTAAGAATTTTTTTATTGCTACATCTCTAAGAATTTTTATTGAAGACAGTAATCTTGACCTTTCTATTATATCCGATTCTTTTCTTACTTCATTTAATCCACTAATAAACATATCTGGTTTCTTATATGCCAAGAAATCTAAAATTTCTCTCATAGAAAAATCAGATAAGAAATCATCACCATCAACGAATGTTATATACTCTCCATGGCTTATCTCTACCGCATATTTTTTTACTTTTCCTAAGCTCCTAAACTCTTTTCTTATATAAATGAAGGATTCATTTTCCTCTGAAAACTTCTTTAAGATTAATGGAGTCGAATCAGAAGAGCTGTCATCTATCAGCAAAACCTCATAATCATCAGAAGAAACTTTGCATAGGCACTTTTTTATGCTTTCTAAGCATTTTCCTATTAAATCTTCTAAGTTATGTGCTGCAACTATGATTGATAATTTTTTGTCAAAATGTGAATGTGGAACTTGCATTATTATCTCTTTTATATTATTTAGTTGATTATACTAAATGTTAAGTGCTAATTTCACTCTTTTTAAATAGTTTGAATCATATAAATTAGAAATCGCCATTTTTATTGTATAGCTGTCAGTTAGTTTTTTTCCGTCAACTATGTTCTGTAATTTATTTATTAATTCAGAGAGTTTATCCACAGGATATAACTCACCATTAATTTCATTGGTTATAATATCAGCGGGGCCGATTTTGCAGTCAGAACTTATACAATATATACCTTGAGAATTAGCCTCGCCTAATACCATAGGGAATCCTTCAAAATTTGAAGTTAATAATAGTGTTGTAATCTCTTTAATTTCATTGATAATATAGCCCCATGGGTCATTATGCCACCCGTGCCATATTATATTGCTAGTTATATTTAGACGATCCGCTACGCTACGTAATGTTTTTTCATCACGACCGCTACCAACAATATTTAATTCCCAATTACCATGAACTTGCGATAATGCCTCAAACATACCACTAATATTCTTATCATCGTCGGTTAATCTGCCTACATATAGAAATTTAGTTATATTTCCGATTGGCCGGGGAATAATTTTGCTTTTCTGAGAAACAGGATTAAAAATAGTAAAAATTTTATCTGGGTTAACACCTCTGTCAATAAATTGCTGAGTTATACCTGAACTAATAGAAAGGTGATAATCGGCTTTTATTGCATAAATACTTTTATACAATTGTTCAAGAGAAGAGTGAATCCATGAGAATATAGGGGTTTTAGAAAAAATTAATTTTTTCGCCAAACTTGTTATGTAGCAACTTAGTGGATCTATTGCAATAACGATATCCGGCTTTTCTTTTATCATAAATTTAGAGAATGAAAAGGCAAAGTGTATTCTACGGGCCTTTGTATTATATATCTTAGAATGAATGCGATGAAATGACATTCCATTTAACCATCCATCATCTATTTCAACAGATTCTTGGCGGATATCATTAATAAAAATAAAACTGATATCTAATTGTAGACTCTCTTTTGACAATAGAGATACTAATTTTTTGCATACAGTTTCTCTTCCTCCGAAGCCCGGCATATCGTAGGCTACAAGAACAATTTTTTTAGCTTTCATAAATTAATCTAACCTTATCACTATTACCTGTTAATTTTATCTAAAAATCAGGTTCAACACAAATTCTGTTTGTATTTTTTACAACATGAAATTCATTTTGGAATTTTATCTTCTGGTAATGAGCTGTATTTCATGATGTTATTGCTGAAATTCAAAACATCATCTTGGTTTTCACACATTTCATTAGACAACATTTTACAATTTTCAGGTATTGTAGGCTCTTTAATACCTGTCCATTCTGAAAATAGTGTTAAGAAGTTCATTGAATTTCGTTGAGCATTAATAAATTTCCGTGATGTATCGTCGTAGGAAGTAATAAACATGGGAACCTGATAGTTCTGCTTATATTTATCGTTATGAGCAAGTCTCATTTTCTTAGTATCTTTCTCAAAGAAAGACACTCCATGATCAGCAAAATACATCAAGGACCAATTCTTCTCATTTTTCTGCACTTCATCAGTAATTATTGACAGTAAGTTATCAGTATTTTCAATACTTTGTATATAGCAAGAAACCTGTTCTGACTTAAAAAACACCTTGTATTCATAATTTGTTCGGGTACAAGCAGGAGAGTGTGATCCCATTAAGTGGATAACAATTAATTTTTTCTCTTTCTTATCTTCTAAGACTTTTTTCACAATAGGTATTATATTGGTATCAGGCATATTTCTGTTAAGGCCAGAACTGGATTCCCCTTTTTTAATAAATAATGGAGAATCGGCCCTGGCTCCCATACTGGCAACCGGAGTATCAAATAACCCCATCGAACCTTGATTTGATATCCAATAGGTATAAAAGCCAGCTTTTTTCGCCAGTGTAACAATATTATTGCTTAAGATCTCTTTACCATCTTTGACCATTGCTAGTGAGTTTGCCAGTGATATCTGGGTTGATGGGCCTGCTGAGATATAGTTTGTAAAGAGCGTCCCATTCACTGTGCTCATAAAAGGCGTATTGTGTATCGGGAATCCATATGCATTCATAAAATCTTTACGTACACTCTCCCCAATAACCATGACGTAAGTGTTATATTTGGACTGTTCTGATACTGTTCCCCACGTATCTTTCTCTCTCAATATTTCCTGCATTTTTTTATATTCACTTTTTACCCTTATAAAGTTGATAGTAACATCTTTGACTACTCTGATTTCAGGAAGACCTGAGTCAAAGATATTAAACTCTTTGCCTTGTATAAAGGATTTTAAAGGGTGGTGTATTATTGTAATTAATGCAAAAGAAAATAGAAAGACATTAACCTTTTTATATAAATTAATGCTTACCTTTAACGATAAAAAGCAAAACATCAAGATAAGCGCACTAAAAAGATAATGTTCAATTGGAATAGAAGAGATAAACTCACTGGCTTCTTGTTTATTTGTATAGAATAACGAAAGAATTGAGTTGAAGTTTGGTGATCCGTATGTCAGCCCTACAGGGGCATAAATGAGAGTTGCTATACCAAGAACGACAAGAAGGACTCTATAAATGATGGTGACCTTGTTTAGCAATAGGAAAATAAAGAATATAGCGAATACATACCCTATTTTCAAACGATAACCCATAGCGATATGGGCTAGAAGACACAAAATGAAGAGTGCAACAACTGGTAATAGCTTGATTAGGTGGGCTTTTGTAAATTTCATATTTATATATCAATAGGATATCGTATAGTAGTAAAAAGTAGTTTAGCTCTCGAAAAATAAGAAAAGTTGAGATTCAATTTCTTCATCCAGTCAAATTTTCTACTAATACTATACTATGTATTTTTCATCATGTGAATAAGCGCAATCTAATTATTTTATCTTTGATATCTAAAACCTGAATACTTTACCTATAATATAGAAGACCCACGTAGTATATAAACATACCATCTCAACTTACACCATGCATCAATAAATCACAATAAAGGGAAAAAGTAAATAAGATAATTATTAAATGCACGGATATAGCTAATTCTTACCGTATTTAGTCCCATTTAATATTTTTAAAAGCCGACTTTACAAGGATTACTGTGAATTAATGAGTTATAGAAAACATGATTAAAAAGAGAATGATTATTCTGCAATTGAACTCATCAACGCCTATATTGATCCCCTGCAATTGATAGCAATCGGGTAAGCCTTCTCACTCTTTCATCAGTTTTTTTTCAACCTTAGCTACTGCCTGTGGGGTAATTCCCAGTCTTTCGGCTAACTATGAACTGTGTTAATGCCCGCCCTGTTTTTCATGCTCTGTATCAGCTCGTAGAGTTCCTCTTCCTGTTTGGCTGCTTCATAAGCGGCCTGAGCTCCGAGGGATTTGTGTATGAAAGACAGAAAATCGGCGGGGATTTAATCCCCGCCAGGTTGAGAGTGTTTCATAGTGCGCTGGCACAATTTCCAGTGGTGCAAGACGGAATTACGCCGTCCTGATTTCAGAGAGCAAATCGGGGTGACGATCTAACACCTTAAGCAGCTTCACTAAAGCTAGCGACGGCTTAGTTTTGCCATTCTCGTAGCGCGAGAAAGCATTAATACCACCGCCGAAGATTTCAGAGGCTTCCCGCTGGTCAAGTGCGAGTTTTTTACGCACACGAGCAATGAAGCTAGGATCGACAATAGCTGCGTTGACCTGCTTCGAAAATGCACGCATTTCACACATAACACGCTCTGATTCCGCAGCGTCCAAAACAGATTCGGCGCAAGCAGGGCAGAAGTCGCCCGTTACAGCAGAAATGATTGTGGTTTCGCCCTTGTATGTATAGGGTAGATCGCGCGTGTCGTGGATAAGTTCCGCTGTACTGCAAAAAGGACATTTCATGTTTATAGCTCCTTGAAGGACACGATCAGCACGTCATCAATGACCGTCAGCTTCAGATACACATCACCCACATGTGTGTTTGGTCGGTATACGTCTTGCCAGACCGTATGATCAGCGTAAGTCGTCATACTCTTGTAGAAATCCGCTGGCGTGAGCGCCATCACTATGGCTAGCATGTCGGAGAACTCAAGTCCCAGCTCATTCGCACCAGCTAGCGCTGTATATGTGGTACGTACTTTTCTGGCTTCGATCAAGGTTTTGACAACGGATAACTTACAATGTGGTGTTCGTTTTTCCATAAAACAAATATTAACCTATTTGGTTATTCTAGTGCAATAGCAATAGATATTATAACAGATTAACCGTATCTTGATTTCCGAAACCGTTTCAAACTATTATCTGCCCACTAAGTGTGACAACCTGCATTTATCAACGCCGACTTGCATTCTATTGCCATGAACCCGCAATAACTGAAAATGAGAATCCATCACCAACAACTGTCTCACCATGCTTTTCGCGGGAAGCCCCTTCCTTTCAGAGGGTGTTAATACAAGGGGCTCGTTTGGAATATTAACCCGGATCTTAGCTGATAAGGGTTAGCTTTTGCGGCAGCCTCTTTACGGCGGGGAGCAGTCATTTAATATCCAAGAGGTGGGCAGCAGTTAAGCTATACTAATTTTGAGGTTGACGCCACACGCCGCCGCATAGCGTTCAAGTGTCGCAACACTGGCTTTCATTGGTTTTTTTTCAACCTTAGCTACTGCCGGTGGGGTAATTCCCAGTCTTTCGGCTAACTGTGAACTGTTAATGCCCGCCCTGTTTTTTATGCTCTGTATCAGCTCGTAGATTTCCTCTTCCTGTTTGGCTGCTTCATAAGCGGCCTGAGCTCCAGGGGATGAAAGGGCTTGCGCCCTGACTTCTGACCAATGAATGCCTTTAACTTTCATTTGTCATCTCCTCTAACCTTTGCAATGCCAGTTTTATTTCTGACGCTGGGTTTTTTGGTGTGTTCTTGGTGAATGTACGGAGTATGTAAATTCGTAGGCCAGTGGCATAAGCAAAAATGATCCGGAAAATGTCTTTATTGATAACTCTTATTTACTGATCCACGAAGACGACGCAGTGTTTATGATTCGAGCTTTACTTTCATACGATATTACAGGGGGAGCTATTGAACACGTTTTAACACTATGACGCATCCATGCACCATAGTGTTAACTGAGTTCATGTCTTGCCGCTTCAGCCAAAAAGTGGCTTCTGTCTCGATATTGTGCCGGACTTTCTTTGACACGATTATCAATACGCTGAATAAGTGTATCTGGTAGTGAGATATTAATACGCTGCTGTTTTCCAGAAAACTCAGATAAATCAACATCGATAAAAAACCAGCTATCAACATATTGATATTCTGTATTTTTTGCATAAACCAAATAGCCGGCATCCTGAATTTGTTCAACGGCTCTGCTGTTTGCGACCATATCTTCTACTGTTAACAAGATAGCCTCACGCGCCATTATTGCAATATCTTCTTTATCGTCAGCAGCAGAGAAACAGCCATAATCTTCGGTACACAGCGCAGGAATAACCAGACCATACGCTGTATTTTCGTCTTTCGGCAACTCAACACCTACTGAGAAAAACATGATGACCTCCAAAGTCGGCGGGGATTAAATCCCTGCCATTTTCTTTATAGATTTGACGGTGCCGATAGGCAGATCTTTTTTAGGATGCGGGACCGAGAATGTCTTTCCGGTTATAGGTGACCACCAAATTTGGTGACTCCCTCCGTTATGCCTTCTAAGTTCACACCCAACGGCAGTCAGCTCTTTTATCAGGTCAGTTGATTTCATATATCCTCCCAACCTGAGATCAATATACACACATATACACATGAAGTGAATTTATTTATCTCAAGTGAACGATGTCAAAATAATGGTTAAGAGATTTTCCAGTACATGATGTTGAAAAATGGGATATCACGGCAGGTCCACGCCTAAAATTCAGGGAGTGATTGTTCGGAATGCATCAGTTGTCGTAAGAATGTGGTCATAGAGGATCTGTGTTTGGAATAGAAACCCAGATCTTAGCTGAAAGGGTTAGCTTTTACGGCAGCCTCTGTAGGATGGAGAACATCACTATCGCGTAATACGTTAATCCTAATGCCCGGTATCTTAATCAAATTTCATGATAAAGATACCGGAGGATGTGGCTAAAATTAAAGTGCTATTTGGAGTTTTTCGATACCGCAAGCTCGGGCATAACGAGCGAGGGTATCTATGCTGGCCTTATTTATATTGCTTTCCATGCGAGAGACGATCGGCGGCTTAACCCCCATACGTTCGGCTACTTGGGCGCATGTGATACCTGCATTGCGACGCCATTCAGCCAGCAGCGCCTGTAATTTTTCTTTTCGCTCTTCTGCCTCGTATGCTACACAGTACTCCGGGTCTTTCATCCATTCAGCGTGTAATTCGTCATGAGTTTTCAATTTCACGTTTGATTTCCTCCAATCTTCGTTTAGCTAGCTCAATTTCGTTTTTTGGTGTCTTTTGGGTTTTCTTAATGAAGATACGGAGCATATAGATCTTGCTACCAACCTCATAAATCCAAAATGCCGCGAACGATATCGTTACCCATTGTACGGATTTCGTAAAGCCCATCACCAAGGGGCTTTGTATCCGGTTCCGGTAGGATCTGCGGGTTTTCCGCCAGTTTTTTAATCAGCCGGTCATACTTCACTTTTGTTAGTTTCGGTAAATATTGGCTCAAAGGCTAATTTTTCAAAGAAATGTACAGAATCTGTTATGAGATGACCAACAACAAATCTACCAGATTTACCATATCGGCTTATCAAATGGGGCTATGCAAATCCGCCGATTTATCACCCAAAAGATGTTCATAATTCCCTCATGGTTAATGTACTCCTCTCAAAATCATCATCTTGGTTATTTATTGATATATGAATATGCCCGATTTTTACCAGATTGAATCCCGTTTAATGCTTTAAACCGCTACCCTGGCAAAGAATGCTGTCAGTTCATGGATTATAGAAAATGTTGGGTTCAGTGGTTTACATTATATGGGCTGGAAGGACTCGAAAGTTTACCCGTTGGCCGACCTGTTGTCTGGGATCTCTCCCCGCTCTATAACCTCTTACTTTTCTTATTACAGCAATCCCCCCAAAAGTTAGGCTATCTCCGCTCTCGCTGGAGCCTTGAACTCATGACTCATACCCTCAATGAATTACTCAACCTCTCTCTGACGCAAAATGTCCTTTATCGTTACTTTGCTCAGGTGGGGATTGTCTGGCGTAGAGCGGCACCCACAGTGAAACAACCTGATCCCGAATACGATGAGAAAATGGCAAAGATCGCGGAAGCCAAAGCGAACATTTCAGAAAAACATCCCGTTTTTTATGAAGATGAGGTGGATATTGATTTAAACCCGAAAATCGGCGCGGACTGGTGCTTCAAAGGACAACAAAAACGGGTTATCACCCCGGGAAAAAACGAAAAACATTACCTTGCGGGCTGCCTTAATGCCCAAACAGAGCAAATCACCTATGTTAAAGGAGTAAAAAAGAATTCTGATTTATTTATCAAAATGTTAGATGAACTGAATCATCAATATCCCCATGCGGAAACCCTCACATTAATCTTAGATAACTACTGTATTCATAAAAGTCAGAAGGTAAAGGACTGGCTGGCACGACATCCAAAATTTACCCTGTTGTTTTTACCGGTCTATTCACCGTGGCTAAATAAAATAGAACGGTTATGGCAATCGCTCCATGAGACAATAACGCGAAATCATTGTTGTCAATTTATGTGGCAGTTACTGAATTATGTTGATGCCTTTTTGGCATCGTTTTCATCACAGCAAAAGCCAGGAAGACAAAAAATGGGTGTAGCACAATTATGAAATCTTATTTACTAACACCGTTTTTTATGGTAATCGCCTGTTTGTCAGAGATAAAAGAGGAACATTGGTTTCTGGGGGCGTCACTAACAAAGGTGATTTTTTCATTGAATTTTTTCAGCCTGATTCTGGATAACCAGGACACAAAATAATGATTATGTTTTGTATAAATTATCTTACTTTTTACTCCAAAAAGAACCTTTGCTAGGATAGCGATCTTATTATCAGAAGTTCCATTAGTATGAATAACGTCAATTTTTTGTTTTTTTGCAGTATGTGACAAGGTCTTACAGGTTGTTACGAGTTGTTTAATTTTATTGAGTTTGCAGAAAAAATAAAGTGGAACAACATTATTGAATCCAGAGCTGATAAGCTCTTTGTATAATCTACTTTCTGGTAGACAAGCAATAAATAGTTTCCCTTTGTTATAATCAAAATACTTAACTATATTCATTATATATGTGGTATGACTACCACCATTTCCTGTATGAAAATTTGTAATCATAATATTCATGATTCTTGCTTACTCTTACCTTTATTGTCTGTTAATGAGCTATGTTTCATGATTTTTCTACTGAAATTCTTATTTCGCTCTGTTATGTAGTCAGGGTCTTATTTCTTTGTAGTAAACCCTCTTAGGAATATTATCTGCTATTTGATCAGCTGCTAGAAAATCTAGGACAGTATGAATCGATAAATTTTTTGTTTACTACACACCATGTAATTTTAGCATGTTTTGTGTAATCGATAGTTAGGTTACTAAAGGGTATTTAGAACTTACCTTTTTACAATACTCTGCTTTACCGAGATATTAGCTTATTCTAAATTACGTGACGTAAAGGTATATGATAATCTCCAGGGAAGATTTTGGCTAGATAAAATTTTAATATTGGCCTCTCCTATTTTTTTGTAATTTATATATTTATGGAGTTCTTCTTATTGGCCTCGGCATAATCATTCTTATTTGTTCCCCTATCGGGATGACATATGGCCAGCTGGACTTTAATTCTATTATTTCCCTGTTTTACACAAACAAGTAAGAAACTGATGAGTTTATAACTGCTATCCCTGATAATTACTGTCTATTTCGCTGATCCTCATATTCATCCTGTTAGTATTAAAGTTAAATAGAACGGTTAACAGGTAAAAAACTCTGTCTATGCTCCTACTGTAGAATGGGGTAAACATCTTAAAATCCAGTTTGATTGAGAATACAAACTCAGATGGTGTAATCTACAACTAATAGGCAGAATACTGAGCCTGTAAAGTTAAAATGATCTTCCTCAGTGAATAACGAAATGGCAGAATAAAGCACAATAGGTGGGAATAATCTCGAGGGAGGCAAATAAAATAAGATATTTTATTATTGTCATTGGGCTGCATAAGCAGCCCTTATTGTTATCATTCTGGCATCTTCGGCCATTCGATATCAGGCGCCAGTGAAGTATCAACACGGCTCAGTAATACCCGGTATTTCTTCCATTCAAGCAACGCTGCTTCTTCGGCTTCTGTCGCGACTTCTAAGTCAACAGAGTCTTGGAGTAATGAAAGTGTTTCATTCGCTTGTTGTAACAGTGTGGCTTGCTGTTGTTTTGCATCGTTAATCTGATGAGCTTTGAGTAAGTCTTTATCAACTACCCACTCTTTACCGTCCCACTTATCAAAATCAGTTGGGGGTTTTTTGAAGGTTAACGTATCGGGTAACTCCCCAATTTCCGTTATCTCAGTCGGTGCACGAGTCAGCGTGTCGTAAGCAATTTTTCCGCGATAGTCAGGAAGTATTTCCCAACACTTTCCGTCTTTACTACGACATACCGCTTTGTCATCAGATTTCGGAAGCTCTGGCGCATCGGGATAAGCACTGGCTGATAAGCTGACACCGAGCATCACATATTCAATATTAGAGCTCGTGAATTCTCGTGTGATTTGATTCGAATGATAAACCTTTATCCAGCCTGCTTGGGTCGCTAAACCATCTTTAGCCAATACGGCTGTTTCATGTTCTAAAGCGTATTTTTGTTCTGTCATTATGCTGCTCTCACTATGTAGTTAAATGCGATATTTCGGGGGCGGGTTTCTGCTCCTCCTGCTGCTTCTGTCGTTCCATTTGTGTTCATAGCACCCCATCCACCACGACCATGTGATTCTCGTTCAAGAGCTCCAGTAAAAACGCCACCATGTGAATGGCTATGGATATCGTAATGTTGCCACGACAAAATCCCACGGCCACTATCCACACCACGGCCATCATCCCAACCACGAATAAACTCGCCGCGCAAATCAGGCAGTGTTCCTGATGGGTATGCTGCTGCTAATTGCGGATATAGAGATTTATTAAATGCCTGGCCGTTGCACGTCAGGTAACCTGATGGAGGATTAGGTTGCGGCCACGGGATGGGTGAGCCAACTGGGTGGGAATTGACCACCCCCCCTCTTGTAAAGCCATTATTATTTAAAAAATATGCATAAAGATTTCCATCGCTATCAATGAATAATTGGCCTACATCACTACCCACCGTGCCGATATTAAGTCCTTTAGCCCACTTCGCACTCCCGTTCCCGGACCCGCCCCAGGCCCCAACATAGCTACGTGTCGGGATATTGTTGACAAAAATGAATCCCGGAAAAGCCCCCACATCCCCGGCGGTAGGTTTATTTGCGGTGTTATAGTCCCTACGCCAACCAGGAGAGTACGTCTCACCATTGTTGATATAAGTAAATTGTACGCTTGCGATACCGTTTCCGTTTGTTGTCGTCGGTGTTGTAACACGGATCGTCATTGCAGATTCTACGCCCATGACTTCAACCACAGCCCCAGCAAGAAAGATATTACCGCAGCCCGTATCGTTGATTATGCGATTGCCAGCATATGACCATGAGCCTTTACACATCCAGCATGGAACATCAAAGGCCCCGTTTTGCTTAAGCCATACGATAAACTCTTTAGTAGTCCATGTGCCACCACCGGTATTGATCGAGCCGCTATACGCCCTGCATGCCCCCACATCCCCGGCATTCAAACTAATATCCCCACTCAACACCTTACCATTTACTTTCCGGCTGCCCGGCACCGCATTATTGGCCTTACTCACCGTTTCCGCTAAACCAAGGTTTTTTATAAACTCACCTTTATTAGGGATATCTGCGCCGTTTTGATTTTTTGCCAACCGGCTATTAGCATTATCTGTAGCCCTATTAGCTTCATCATGCGCATTCTTAGCCGCTACATTTGCCGTATTTGCAAAATCATACGCACCCTTAACTGCTCGAGGAGTCGCAGCTAAGGTTTCATTCGCACTATCAGTAGCACTGCTTAACTGTACAATCCCCTTCTGGCTTAACGTAGCATCAGCAACACTACTTAATTTACCTTCGGCCATTTTTCTAACATCGTTCACCGCTTTCGGTGTCGCTGCTTGATCTTCTCTGTCAGAATTTGTCGCGTTGTTAAGTTGTGAAATCCCTTTCCGCGTAAGCGATGCATCCGGGATTTCCGCCGTAATTTTTTGTTTTAATGCCAAGTCTAATTGCGCGACGAGTTTTTCAAGATCTCCATCATCAATAACATCCTCACCCGTTTTTTCTGCAATATATTTCCCAATCACCGCAGCGATAATTGAGGATTGACGCCAAACTTTATTGAGCTGTTCACTTCTTGCTATTCCTGATTTAAATCCCTCTTCAATAAAACCTAAGCTTTCATATTCTTCTTGCGATAATGTATTCGCGTTTTCACCCGTGGCAAACGCTTTAAAGTCATTTTTAGCCATTTCTAACCCTCAACGACATGGTAATTAACCGTTATTCCCATTGGTTTAATGGAGAGATAACCCTGACGGATAATTTCTTTGGTGATAGTACTAATTGATTTACCTTTTACAGTCACAGTGAATGACATATCTAAATTATCTTCAAAGGATATGGATATGTTGTGGTTTGAATGAATGAAACTCAGGATGTTATTAAGTGATTCCCCCGTTCCATCCCAGTTGTTTTCCCCTATTTTGGCTTTAATCACGATTCGGTAATTGTTGTCATCCAAGTCGATATAACTTTTGTCACTATCAAACCGATCTTTCCATGTACCGTAATCAAATCCCAATTCGGGAATATCAAAGGAAAAATAATAGTATTCAATCGGCGCCTGGATTGTTCGGTTTCTGCCTACCCATTCACCAATAATATCAAGCTGTTTGCCCACCGCTTTATCAAGGTCAAAACTGCTAATCAGTAAATCATTTGTCAGTGCACTCTGGTTAAATATATCGGTAACCGCTTCAAGCATTCTGACGTATTTTTTACCCTCCATGTGATACGCCGGAATCAGTTTCATATATTTATTCATTCGAGCACCGTCACTATTTTTATATTTTTAGGTGAACAAGTCGGTGCTTCGTTAAAAGCAATGTTGATGTTCGCCGAATGTGTTGTTGACGCTGTTTTACCTGCCATCACAGACAGGACTTCATATGTCTGACTGCCGTTTTTATTGCACAAGTTTGCCGGAACAAACAGGCGGGTAACATATATCCCATCACCAATGTAAAGTGAGTTGATATAGTCCGATATTTCTGTACGAATGCTATTCCCAATATCCGAGGTGTATCCAACAAAGGGTCTAATCTGAATTTCAATGTAGATTGGCACCAGTGTAGGACGATAGAAGTTTATCGTTTTTTCATTGCCAGCACTGTCTGTGACAATTTCAGCAGTGGTGCCAAATGTCGGTATGCCCGGCGTTTTCTTTTTTAAGATGGTCTGAGCAATTTCTTTCGAGTCTCCACCATCAATCACGATGGTTATACTGTGCGCAGGTATGCCATTTTCATCGGTTTGATCCGCGTCGTTGTCGTATCCCCGATAACGTGAGACACCATGCAGGTTGGCAATCGCACCGATTAATCCATCCATAATAGTTTGTGAAGGCAACGCGACTGAAACCGCCTGGCGTATTCGCAGTTCTGCATCGGATTCAATTCCCCGGCCAAGTGTGGCAGCAACAGGGTTTGTCACTGTTTGCCAGCCCAAGGTTGGCGTAGCAATCTGATTAACCGTGTGAGGCAGTGCGCCAATCGCGCCGGTCTGTTGACATATGGCCGTCACAATAGCCTGTCCGTGCGTGTCGATAATCACTTCGTCAGGGAGTGACCAGGTGTTTCCAGCGTCATCCCGCACGGAAGCGTTGCGGATAACGGTTCCTGCCCGACCGGTTATCAATACATCCACAGTCGAGTTACTGGGGCTTTTTCGGGTAATGCCATTGATTTTGACACTGCGCGAAAGTCCTTCACCCACCGCAGTTGTCGGGCTAAATGAGTTGTAGGAAGCAATGGTGGCATTGTTACAACCGTGAATAACGTATGCTATCAGCGACAGAAAAACCCCGTCTTTACTGTCAGATTCAACGTAAATATCGTTCCCGTAGATGTCCCTGAATATCGCCTTCCAGCCATTTAAGATAGTTTGATAATCAGGCGCGTTGATCCCGTTTTTATCAATAGCAGGTAACATTGAGGTGATAATACTTTCATACATCAGCAGTTACTCCTGTCTGTCCATAAATCGTGTCAATCGTGGCGGTAATGGTGATTTTTCTTGTGTTGGGGTTTCTTTCACTACGGTAGTGGATAATTTCTGATACGCCCTGCGTTTGCAGTATTCGCTGTCTGATAATCAGGTCATAGAAACCCGAGGTGCCTTTACCCAGTACTTTGTCGTAATCGGTTCCCTCCCGATCATCAAGAAACCATTCGCCGCTGCGCAGCATCAAGCGAGTTTTCACCGCCTGCGCGACCGCTTCCGGTGAGTTGATCAGAAAACTCGCTTCTCCACGACCAAATACATAGTCGTTGTCAATTTCTCTTCGGTATCTCATTGCGGTTTCCTCGTGCTACCGTTACCAGTTTGTACTCCACCGTGCGTATGGTTCATCAGGCTTATGCCGCCCGCGGTCAGATCGTTGTTCACTGTCACTGGGCCTTGCAGGGTTGCTGTACCGCCACCCGCCCCCATTCCTTGTGATAAGTTGCCGTTAATGGTGACGTTGCCATTTAAGGTGATTTCAGGTGAAGTGATTTCAGTACCACCATGTGCAGTGGCAATGAGTTTTGCCGGTGTGATCACTGTTACATTATGGCTACCGGGATTGAGTTCGATATAAGCCGCGCCATCATCACTTCTTAGCTGCGCGGCGTTGACACTGATATCGGCTATTTTTTGTTGCTGGGACTGTGGGCCAATAATCGCAAATCCATCGGACAGGTTGTGTTGTCGGGGATCTACCGGCTCTTGTATGCCGCCGGATTGCCACCAGTAATCAATACAGCGATCAGCAAATACCACCAGGCATTCATCACCCGCTTTTACCGGGAAGGTTAATGTCACTCCCCCGCCCCTTGGAAATATAACGGGCACATCGACTAGTAATGGCAAGGATACGGATTCCAGTTCACCGTCTTTTTTACTGATTTTCCATCTGATGGCGGGTTGTGCTGTTACGGTGACCGCATCAGCGTTAAATGATTGAATAATGCAGGGCAAAGAGACATACAATCCGGCGCTAATGACCTCTTGCATAGAAAAAAAGACCGCTTCGGGTCTATTTAGTCGTTCATCAGTATTTATCATCAGGTGTTTGCCTTATCTTTATCGCTCTTTAATTTCTTCAGCAATGTGTGATCGCTTTTAGCAACACACATCATCTCCATGTACCAGTCGGTTCCGCGGATGTCGCCGGAATAATTTACGCTGAAGACGATGTAATCACCGTCAGAATCCAATGCTGACGGTTGCTCTTTTGCATCTTTATGATCGTCAGATTTAGATGTTTCATCGCCGGAAGGTTCAACCGGCTTGATTGATCGGTTATCCAGTCTGATTAATGTGCCGGGGCCAATATTGGGATTGATTAAACATTTAACGTTAATACCAGCACCAATGGTCTGTTCAGGCATACCAATCAGACCGGTTTTTAAGGTAAGTACAACCGCCTCTGTCAGATATTTATTCCTGGGCACAATATGCAACTGGTTATCTTCGTAACGCCAGTTAGCGTCACATTGCTTTGCCAGATTAGAAACTTCATTACGGTGCATACCAAACAGCACTTTTCCCCTGGGGGATGCTGATTTGCGGAATTCCGGGCGCAGACCTGCGGTAATGCCATATTTGGCAATATCACGCATCAGTAGATGGTCTAAATCTGCTTGTGAATACCCAGCAGCAATAGTGGTATTGACTGTCGCGTAATTGTGTGGCTCATCCCCATCCGCAGCTTGAATAACAACACAGGTATCGGTTGCACTTTCTCTTTTCACATGTGTGTATTGGATTTGGCCTGAAAATATTTGTCCTGAGTTCTCCTTATAGCCCGCGACAAATTTAATTGTTTTAAACTCATTTCGGCGTAATTTATTACTGGTTTCGTCATTGAGGTTATATATCGTGAAAACACCCGTAGCCGGATAGGAGTGTTCAGCTCTGTTGATATTAAATATGATTTTCAGGTTTGATAAATCTACTTTTTCACCCTTTTCGTCTACAACGATAAGGTGGCATTCTCTTATCCATTGTTTTGACATAATTCACCTAATTAACAGAAACAAAAAAACCGCAATTAAGCGGCACGTGTAACAAATCATGGGAAGTTAAAGATTGTGGCTATAAAACTGCATCGGAATAAGATTCTATAAATGACGGCACCATCGCTGGTGCCCATTCACAGGAACGGTGGGCTTGTCATCGCCTTTTTACCGTACCTGGCTTCCTGTTCCCAAGAAGTCTCACAAGTCCCCGAACGATATAGCCTTCATATTTGCCTGAACCTACAATATCAAGTCCATTCCCACGTACAATGACATCAGATATTTTTCCTGTTTTGTTATCAACAAATCTAATTTCATTTCCCCCTGTTACCATCATGCACTCAATGTATGTTTTAGATGCATCGGGAGAAAAACTGATACCCAACGTTGGACACAGTTTTTTATCATATCCTATCTCAATCGCAGTATTTCCTTTTCCTGCAACCACTATCTCTGATTCAATTTTACCATCACTTTTTATCTGCTTTAAATATAAAGCATAACTATAAGCACAACAATCATCATCTGGATCTTCATTCTTTGCCGGATATGAAATCAGTTTTCCAGCAACCTTTCCATCTTTGGATATAATAGTCGATAAAATTTTATGGGGGCCGTCAATATCATCCAATAACACTGTTCCTTTAAAACAAAGCTCATGCCCTTTGTTAAGAGAAAAGATATCGGTATCGACTGGACAGGCACCAGAGGCAATGGCTTGTTTTGATAGTATTAACGCTAACAGTCACAGGATAATTTGCTTCACCATATTTTACCTTCACTTTTACCAAACTAACTTACTACAAAGTATAATCTATCCTCCCTGCCAAGATTATTCCTGTAAGGTTTCTGCTGATTTATATCGCCATAAAAGATTAATGAACCATTAAAACCAAGATGACAATATTGTTCAAGCAGATTAACTCCAAAAACCAGCGGTAAGCCATTGACTATTGGTTCACTGTCCGGTGTCATAATATCCAGGATCCAACCCGCAATATCACGCCACATCAAACGCATTTTATAGTTAATTCCATTTAGTTGAACATCAAATTGCTGGTTTTTAGGTGATAAAGGAATTTCTACAATCCCAGCCATTTTTTACCTCGTTCTATAACAAAGTCAAGAATTCTTTGTGGTAATGACGGCTTCACCGTGACTTTGATTCCAACATTAACCACAGGCGCAGTATCTTCAGAATGTTTCATATTTTCCGCCGGCGCAGTCTTATTCGGCGATGTTTCAACAATCATAACTTCACGTAAAGTTAAAGTGACTGACAGAACATTTTCACTGGCTTTATCTGTCGTAACACTCATATTTTGAATTAACATGTTGTTGTATAAACGTTTCCCTGTCGCAACATCAAAAGGTTTATATGATGATTTCAGATCAAGTAGTTGTTGATATACCGCACGTGGGTTGGTTCCCAGGCTCAATCCGGTAGAAATATCAAATACCTTTGTGGTATCCACAACATCAAGCAACGAACCGCCACCAGCAAAACCTAAGCTCATTGTCACTTCTGATGGTGTGTCATAAGCATGATCACTGATTATCGCCCCTTGCTGGACCGGATGATCTGTTATATTAGATGTATCTGTATGGGTTTCTGAAATAACAACACTCGGTACAATGACACCTATTTTTCTCGTTTGCTGAGAAAACATGACTGATAATATATCCATTGTTATCTCACCTGTGTTTGCATATTTCGAAGTAGCATACTGTGAGTGCGTTCTACTGTTTCCCCAGTCAGTCTGGCCGCCTCTCTGGGAGATTCAACGCCGTTAACCTCAATATGGTAATTAACTTCTCCTATCCCCATTACATTATTGCCAGTGGGTATTGGCGCATGCAGTAGTAAATGGGGAGTCAGTATCTGATGATTCATCATGCTGTTGATATTGGTCACCGCACCACGGATCATTCGGGGATCAATCGAAATATTTTTCAAAGAATGAGCGACATTATTCAGATGTCCAGCCAATTTTGAGGGTTTATTCGGTGGCGGTCCGATCATCGCAGCACCGAAATGAATAAATTCATTCTTATCAACACCCATTTTAGGATGGCTTTCAAGTATCACCGCCATCTGATGTCTAACATTAATATTGTTTGGATTGTTATTTTGCCTCCCTGCTGTCGTCTTATCTGATTTATTGGCTACTACAGGAGCATCTCCAGGAATATCTGCCGCGAATAGAGAATACCCTTTCGGGGTTGTGCTTTCCCCGCGTTTATCTACCCAATTCCCTTTTTCATCCCAATAGGCATTGCCTTCTCCAATAAGGGCAGAGCCAAAATCGTCCCAAGTTTTCGCTGTCCTAATTCTCTGAAAATAATTATACCCACCAAAAGCCCGATTGAGTGCCTTATCAATATACGGCTCTGATGCAACAGCAACTACACCAGCAACGCCTGCTTTACCCAATATTCCACTGGCGGTGACAGATTTTGATGCTTTAGCCAAGCTAAGAACGGCATTTGTCACGCTGGATATTCCTTTGATCATCTTCGCAGCCCATGAAACTGCAACGAAAGCCGCAAACCCCTTTAATACGTTTTCCCAACCTCCAACAGCCTTAGCCCCTTCATTTATCCAACCTGCAATTTTTTCAATGGCTTTAAGAAACTCATCAATATAAGGTTTCCATTTATCCCAATCGATAAAATGTTTCCCTCCCTGTTTCCAAACCTTATAGTCCTCATAAAGCAAGAGCAATGCCGCAGCCAATGACGTAATCATCCCTATCGGCGAAGTCATAAAGGCCATATTTAAGAGTTTCCATGCAAGCAGTAAACCACCAAGCGATTTAACAACGGTTTTCGTACTGCCATCCAGCCTGTCCCACCCGTCAATTAAATCACTGATAGCTTCACCGACCCGACTTACCAATAGTGTTATGCCATCAGCCAGATTCAGTATGACATGCAATACACGAGTGATAACCTTTTCTATTTCAGGGAAATTAAGCAGGATAGTTTGTTGAAATGATTCAATATTCTTAATCAATTCTCCCGCCAAATCTGCACCTATTTTTTCTTTCATCATCCCAAACAAGCTGTTTAAGGAATTCATATGTGTCATAAACTGATTGGACTGCTGCGCCGCTCTGGTAGGGTTATAACCGATGGTTTTCATCATGCCCTGATATTCAGAGACATATTCACCAATCCCACGACGCATAGCCATCAAGGTGTTTTCATCAATACCCAGTCTGCTGGCGTATTGATTAGCGCGATCCAGCGGCATTTTTGATAACTGCTCACCCGCTTGTACCACCAGAGATGCTGTATCTCGAAGGTTACCATTTGCATCCCGAGTCCGAACGCCTATGTTTTGCAACAATCCCTCACTATCGGGATTTTTATGGAGTGAATTGGCAACCCCCTCAAGTGATTGATTGAATCCTTCAATACTTCCCCCAGCCTGACTGACGGCATAGCCAATGGCTTTAATTTTTTCAGCTGTTGCACCTGTTTTCTGTGACTGCCAATAGAGCTTATTCAAGCCATCAGCTATTTGAGTTGTGAAGTTAACCACCGCGAATGCCGCGTTTTCAATTTCCGCCCGCATTTTGAGAACATTAGCCATTACTTCGGTGATAACAGCCATGAATTTACGCTGTCCCACTTCGTCAACATCAAACCTAAGTGATCCCAGGAAATCTTCAATTGTTTCAGTGTCATTGCTCACTTCGCCACCTCTCTATCATGGCCTCATTTTCCGATTTAACGTCAAGGGCATCATTCATCAGTGCAATATCAGCCAGGTCAAGAACGCCATCTTTCAAAGATTCATAACGGCACATACCCGAAATGACCGGGCGTAACAGGTAATCACGCCCTTCCGGCAGGGTTTCAAAATTTAAGCTGGCTCGTCCTGGAATTACACTGCGCTCTCTAATGGGGCGGGAAAAAAATTTCCCAATGAGTCTCTGATAATAACGCCCACAATTTTCAACAATTCTAAGCCATTGATGTCATCGAACATCAATACCTGACCATTAGATTCATAAATCTTGCTCCAGATACCATTCTGTTCTCGGGAAACCACTGATAAACAAATATCATTAATTTCATGCCGGTTAGATTTTCCCAGCGCATTGATTGATTCAATCAAGTAAGGAATTAGTTCTTCAAAGCCCGTCGCACCATCATCATTTCTGTCTGTAACAATTTTTTTCATGAGCGGCCCAAGTGCCGGAATGGCTGGAGCCAAAGCCACTGCCAGATCCTGTTGCTGAAAAGCGTTCAGTTTGCCGCTGCGATACTTTTTACCGTCAATTTCAAATTCCATAATCATCCCTTAAAACTTGTCCGAAAAACCGCTCAAGCCACTGAAATATAAATCTAATGCTGGCTTGAGCGTTGTTTCAGCGTCTATGAAGTCAATTCGTTAGAATGTGCCTAACATGATGTCAATTTTTCCGCAATCAAATACCCAGGCAACGGTACCGCCGGCTTTAGCATTCTGCAAATCCGGCTGCTTCTGAAATGCGACAGAACGGGCAACAGCTGTGTCGTTACTCTGTTTATTGCGAATAACAATCACGTTATTACCCCATGCTGCCGATGAAAGCGATTGTGTACTCAGCATCGCGTTCAGTTTGGCGTTCACCGGGCTGGTTTTAAGTAAGTTAACGGTGATAGTGCCAGATTTGGACGCATGCAATGAATGCATCACTTCACCGTCTGCCCCTGTGGTCATGGTGTTTTTGCTTTCTAACATTGTGACAGTGATACCCTCATCAGAGAGGGCTGCGCCGTTACCAAGATCAAAAGAACCGCCAACTCCGGTAATAGACGCGGAGACATCAAGAAAAGAATATGTAGCCATTTTCAACCCTTATCTGTTTACATTAATAATGACATCAGCGTAGTGAATAGCCCCGGCTAATTTGATAGCACACTGGATAACCGGTGCTTTTCGGGCTTCCCTATCAGCCTGCGCTTGTGTCGCAATGGGTGGTGCGTAAACGTAATAACCTTTCGTCAACGTTGCGCCGCTATTCAGCGCACCAATGGGATCGCCCCCCCATACACCATGAGCAATCAATCCATTGGTTACCGCTTGATCAAGTGACTGTTCAACATTAGTAATCAAACGCGTGACACCTTCATCAGTCTGCGGGATCTTGCTGGTGCTGGTGTAAAGTAAGTTATAAAGATTGTTCTGAACGTAGTTCTGCAACCAATCCAGACCGTGGCGCTCGTCAATAAAATCGCCGTTCGCCATGACACCTTCCTGGATAATGGCCGTATCGTTGTTGTATTTAACAAAAACGTTGCCGTTTTTCTTCTTCAAGGCGTTAGCTTGCGTTGCTGTCAGGCTTTCCGCCGTCACAGCCGGTTCTTGTTTGAATTTCAGGGTAATGGTGGTGTTATTGCCATTGAAATTGACGGTAAACATCCGTCCCATCAGAGAAGCGGCGGTATACGGTTTACCCGATGAATATTGCCAGAGCGTGCGCTGATAGTTTCCGCCTTTCAGTTGTGTTCCGATATCAGTAGCAACGTCAGCATCCAATACCTCTGTTTTCTGTACTGTATGCCCATAGATACGAGAAACCGATGCAGATTCGATGTAGTCAGCAACAGACAAAATATCTTTATCCGCCAGTGAATCATCAGCAATAACCAGCCCGTACCAACCACTGGACAACGCTCCCAATGTTGCCACCGCCTCTGCAATCGTTTCGGCTTTAGTCGGTTCGGTAACCATAGCGCCAGAGACTTCATCCAGTTTTAACAGTTCGCCAATATAAGTTCCGGTCGTTGCCGGTAAGATATAATCCATCATGCCCGAAGAATGCGGTACGATGGTGAAACGTGAAGATGCCATGTCATAAGTGACCGAACAATCTTTCAACTTATCCTCTACCCGTTGGGCAACGCCATTAAGATTCGTCTCTTTACTAAAATCAATACCACTGCATATCATCTCTTTACCATTAATCATTAATTTAAAAGAGCCATCCGTTACAGCAGTAAATTTATTGATTGTTTGCTGTTGCTTATTCAGTATTGCACTCTGCAAAGAGGAAATAACGTTGTCTTTAGCCCATCGACCAATATATAAATCAACCGGGCGTGGTGACTGGGAGTAATAAAGCGCTGCGGCCTGATATTCCGGTGAAGTCAGTCCAAAATCAGTACCGACACCATCAATATCAGAATACAGACGTAAACGTTCTTGAGTGTTGATCACGTTGCTTGCGCCGACTATCAGTAACGCACCAAAGTTCCGGGACTGGGCCGCATGAGGAGCCATATTCAACGTGACATTGATAATGTTTGAAACAGGTAAACCCTGCATAATTTAATCTCCAAAGAATTTGACAGGCGCTTCCACCAGTGATTTAACACCGTATTCACGCACTACTTTTCGCCGCAAGGTGATCGTCATGTCGTAACGACGCACCCACTGGTTATTGATAAGCTCAGGTAAGGCAACCAACTGGCCGGATTTATCTACTGAGAGGCCAAAACGTCCCAATTCGTCATTGTTCTGACTGACCACCAGCCCATCACGAAAACAGGTGCCGTACCGCTGGCAGTTCGGGCCATAAAATGAAACTAAGCATTCGATTTCTTCATGGCGCCATAATTCAGTACTTTCTTCTGTCTGGTTCTCAAAAGCAGGCGTAACATCCGAAATAAAACCCATAATGCCAAAATCACACCCGTCATCATCCACTGGTAACGGTGGCGATTGTACGGATGTCCATCGGGAACGCACTTTATCGTCAGGCAATCCAGAAACACCACTCACCCAACAACTCAGAGTGTGCTCCAGTTCCTCATCGTACTCAGGCCCAGGAGTGACAGACGTTAACCAACCAGCTTTATCACTACCGTTGCTCATCAAAAACACCTCCATCAAACAGCAATAACGCACCATGTTCCTGGGTAAACCAAGCCCAATACAAGCTTCGTTCCCAATAGCGGGTTATGATTGATTTAACAGGGATACCGACCGCAAAAATAAGGAAATAGGTGTGAGCGATTCGCGGTGGCAAATACGAAAAAGGCCGCAACAAAATGCGACCTCTACAATGATTATTTAAATTTTCACTTCTATCGCTACGTAATAGCAGATGCTGCAAAAGCCGAATGAAATAAGCCCCGATAAGAATATCGGGGCTTATTAGCTTTAGCGCTTATTCGCAACTTTAACTGATTAGTACACTACCATAGCTTTTTGCGTACGCGTAAGCTTTTTGTGCTCTCGTATTTCATCATCCATTTCTAACTTAATATCGAGCATAGCCAGACATCCCTGTACAAAACTTTCTCCCTTTTGTAACCGGGAACGCACTTCAATATCCGATACTTCAAGTAAACGCGCTATGGACCGTTTAGAAAGCCTTAAAGCGTAGTACATAAATAAAACTTCAATTTCTTCAGACTTATCTACCGTCTGTAGCTTCGCTATACAAGCATCAATGATCAAACCATCGTTATCACAGCAAGAAGGACGTAATGGACGAGTTGACGTAATCAGACCTTTAAATCCAGCAGCGATTGGTGGCCAATTGACACCAGTGTCATCATCAACCCAACCGCCCCAACGCTCTAAAACTTGTTGAATATTGCGCATACATTTTGACCTTTTAACTTTTAGTAACAAATAGTAGTAAAAATTATTTTCGGTATGGTCTCATGCATCCATGCATTCGGTATTATAACAAATTTCTCATTCTCTATTTCTGTGTTTCTTTGTTGCTTAACTACATCGTTTAAATACATCTTCTTACTGAATCTATTAAATGAAAATACTAAATAATCCTTGTTTCGATCAGGCTTAACTTTAGCGGCAAACTCATAACATCGTTGTTAATCCAAATGGCCACAAGGTGTTTTTCTTCCTCATCTAAATATTATTTATTTAACTTTACAAGCTTCTTTTAACCCTTAAATATACCTTCTTTGAAAATACTCAGAGCCTAAAATAATACGAATACTCTTTATTGTTTCTCGAAAATACTTAAACAACATACCAGCCCCTCTTATTATAAGATAAAAAAATACATTAAATAAAAAAATAGCACAGATTTTTATCTCATAGATATTAAAGTGTAAAAAATATTCCGGATCGGTCGTGAAATGCGGGTTTCTACACCGAAATCAAGGATACAGAAATCATACTGTTGGTATAGCAATAAACGATAAACCAGCGTAAATACAGGATTTAACCAACAGTGTTTCAAATATCTTAACCAAATTAAACAAAACATTTAAAGCATAAATAGGACTCATGGTGCCAACGGAAAATTACCAATTATCAGGTAAATATCCATGAAAAAAGTTTTAACGCTGTCAAATATATTCTTCTTGTGACCAACGAGTTTTTTAACTCATACTATTCAATAGACAGTTTGTAGAAAATATTTTTCTAGTCTGAAGCGACATTTATCTAATACGTTTTTACAATATCAATACCTTCCGCTATCTCTGCCATACCTCATCTCTTTTTTTCCCGACGCCATCAGACTAATAGATAAATACACGCCATAGCAAACATTTTCTTACGCCTGAAAGACTGACATCACAAACACTAATATTTCTCTCGGTTAACTTTGACAAGCATAAATAAACCCGTATCACCTGAAAGTTTGTATTTATTTTATTTCTGTTTTAACTATTTCAACCTGATGAACTGTTAATTTTATGCAGGTACTTATACCTTTAATTCAATACCCGTTTTAACAAGAAATTGTAACGAAAAACGGCGAATTCATCTGGATATATAAACAGTACTCCTGGACAATAGGCATGAAAAAATCCGCCATCTTCTAAGAAAATGGCGGATCCTCATTTGATTTGGTGCCGGCTACCGGAGTCGAACTGGTGACCTACTGATTACAAGTCAGTTGCTCTACCAACTGAGCTAAGCCGGCGTATTTCAGGGGTAGCCCCTGAAAGCGAGCGCAGTATATGACAATCTGCTGCAAACAATCAAGCATAAATAATAAATTATGTAAAAACACCGCCAAAACTCTATTATTAGTGACCAATTCAACGACATACAACTATCTCAAGGCACTCTAATGTAAGGCTACTGCCGCCTATTAGAAGATAGCCACTGGTCATAAAACAGCCTTATTGTCTGACAGGCAGGGAAGACAGGACATTCAAAGTCCCCAAATTATATGAAGGTTTGTTACATGTTAAAAAACAGATACTCAAACAAAGACCACAAAACAAGTTTTCAAAAAGTAGAGTAGATAGGAAACCATTCCAGTACCCAATTAGGCTTCTTTTTAACACACCAAAGGCGAGCTATAGCAGATTTTCTATCCTTGACCAAACGGCAATCTTTCTACTTATCTTTAATTTATTACCATCTGGAAATAGTTGACTGCTATAAATGCAATATGATATTTAAATTAGACGCAAATCAAAAAAACTAAATCAGGTATGCGCTAGGATTAGGTGTAAATCAGACTATTTCCATATGTTATTATAACTCAAAATCACTAATTATGAGGTAAATTATGCCGGGCAAAAATAGCTTAATCGCACATCAAGTTTTTTTTACCTTCAAGGATGGAATAAACTGGGATAGCGAACAGGCTATATTAGCAGAGAAAGTGACTTTAAATCATATAAATGAGATAAGTGAAATAAAAGGATGGTTTTGTGGTCGCAGTACAGTAGATAGAAAGCAATCGGTTGATTTTAGTTTAATTGGCTACTTTGAAAGTTACGAAGACCTGAATATATATATAAATCATCCCGATCATGTAGAAGGCGTGGTGTTATGGAAAGAAATCAGTACATGGACCGTTTCGGATATTATTATCGACAGAAATAAATTAATCAATTTTGCTCAGTTAATAGGAAAGTAGTATGGAGTTTGACGAAAGTCTGCATAAAAGCGTAGTCGTTATTGCTGATAGCCTGCCACTTGGTTTGGCAATGAATGCATTAAGTGTCATTAGTGTTTCAATCGGTAAAACTATCAACGGAATCGTCGGGCACGATGTTTTTAGTAAAGACAGCATTTGTTATCCCGGTGTTGTTAAAACACCTCTGCCTATTTTGAAAGCAAGCCATGATGTTCTGGATGCTATTCATCATAAATTAAAATCTGACGATAATTTTAAGTTGAGCCCTTTTTCTTGTTTGGCTCAATCATGCAGAACATATGAGGAATATGAAGGGAAATTATCCGCTGAACATTCTGATGAATTGAAGTTATCTGGAATTGGCATAGTTGGACCAAAGAAAGATATCAATAAACTCACTGGCAACTTACCACTTTACAGGTAACACATTATGTATTCTATTTTTAGAAGCGATCTTCATGAATTAGGGCTGAAATACCTGGCTGAATTAAAACACTATATGTCTGGAAAGATAGATATATCTGCCCTGGAAGAAATACAATATGGAAAATTGAAAGAAATCATCAATTATGCAAAAGATGGATCATCTTTCTATAATGAGCGTCTGAATGCAATAAATTCGAATGATGATAACAATCTATCTTCACTCATTGAAAAACTTCCCTTTACAACAAAGTCAGATTTAAGTAAAGCAGGGAACACAATATCTTCTGACAACCTGAATAACGCCTGGATATATTATGAAACAACAGGTACAACCGGGCCTTCAACACCTTGCCCCCGGAATGAAATAGATTCTTTAGTGAATAATAGTTTTCTGACACTGCAATATGAGTCTATTTTTAACCAAGAAGATAAACAACATATTATTGGCGTCATGGGGCCAACGGAATTGCACTCTACCGGCGATACATTTGAAGATGTATTTCGCAGTTTAGGACATACCGTCATCAAAATGTGGCCTCGTTCACCTGTTGTCGGTATGCACAGAGTGCTAAGGCTGATACAAGATCTCAAAATAACCGCTTTAGTTTGTACCCCTGCGGTCGCTGCTGAGTTGCTAAAATATTGTCGTGACAATGGATGTAATCCACAGAAATTAGGTATCGAAATCATTTTAGTGCTTGGTGAACTTATTACGCCAAATAGATTAAGAAATTTATCCCGAAATTGGGGAGCCAAAATTTATAACTGCATGTATGCATCGCAAGAAACCTCAATTTTGGCGGCTTGCAACGATACTAACAAGCTTATTACTATTCCATTCAATAATTATTATGAGCTGATTTGTCCTTTTACTCATCAAAAATTAAATGTTGGAGATAACCACGTTGCCGGTGAATTAGTGATTACACACTTATATAAAGGGAATAAGCCACTGATTCGATACAGAACAGGGGATATGGTTCGATGCAAAGCAATCGGCTTAAATCGCTGGGAAATCGAGCCTATCGGCAGAGTAAAAGATGTATTAGTGTTGAATAATACCAATGTGTACGCTTTTGACATTGAAAACGCAGTATTTGAAGAGCTTGAATATTGTTTTGAATACTTTATTGAAATCAACAATATATCTGGTACAGATGAACTGAAAATAACATTAGAGCCAAGTGATGAATTAAATGATGCGTCACTCATTAATAAAATAAAGGAAAAAATGGAATCCAAGTTCAATATGAAGGTCAATGTACATGTCGGAGATGTCGGTGGGCTGATTGGTACAGCGGCAATGGTCAGTTGGAAAGCCGCGCGGATCCATGACCTAAGAGATGATAGCAACAACATTGAGCGAAATTCAGCTTTAGAAATCATGAAAAAGAGAGCAACTAAATGACAACCAATATCGTTAGTCCGGTTCATAAAGATTGGATTGTATTTCTAGACGGAGAATATATCAACTTTAGCAGCGCAACCTTTCTCGCAAGTACCCAAGCTTTAAATTATGGTACCGGTATATTCGAAGGGATACGGGCTTATTGGGACCAGGATAACAACCAACTCAATTTATTTAGGGTACATGAGCACTATGAACGGTTAATTCAATCGGCAAAAACACTGAAAATTGAAATACCTTATACCTGTCATGAATTGATCGATATTACCAAAAACATCATTATTAAAAACGGATTTAAACAAGACATTTATATAAGACCATTAGCACTTAAAAAATCATTAATGCCTGGTGAGAAATTTGGCGTTAAGTTAAGTGGTGTAGACTCAACTCTCTGTATTAATATGTTACCGATGGGCGCTTATGCTAAAAAAACGGCTTCCAAGTGTCTGATTTCAAAATGGCGACGTGTATCGAATGCAGCAATTCCCTCTTCTGCCAAAATTACCGGCACCTATGTTAATTCTGCACTTGCTTACGAAGATGCCAAAGAGCACGGATTTGATGATGCCATTATGCTGAATGAACAAGGCATGTGTGCTGAAGCAAGTACATCAAATGTTTTTATTGTTAAAGATAATTGTGTTATTACACCATCTCTTAGCTCTGGCATTCTTAATGGAATAACCAGACAATCTGTTTTCGATATTTGTAAATTCCATAGTATTCCCTGTATTGAGTCAGAAGTTCAACAAAAAGATCTCTATGAAGCAGATGCCTGTTTCTTAACAGGTACTGGCATTGAAATATCAATTGTTTCGCAAATAGACGATATATCATATATCCAAAAAGAAGATTCCATAGCCAATGTTATCGCTAAAGATTATCAAGAAATAATTAGAGGCAGAATAGGCGAGTTTTCACATTGGTTAAGTCCAGTTTATTAGTGTAAGCCCAGGAGACACCATGGAGTGTGTTTTTTTTAGTTTCGATAAAGATATATTTGATGTTTTAAATATAGCGACTTTAGGCCCATCAGGTACAAGTAGTGAACAATCCGCTATCCGTTTTGGTGAATTTGCAATTGAAAATAAAGTCGCCAAAAGTTACCAAATTGTTCTATGTAATACTTACGAAGAAGCCAGCAGTCAAATTATTTTAAATAACTGCCAAGCATTAGTGGTAGCCAACGCTTATCACAACATTAGTGAGTTTTATATGGACAATAGATTTAATTTGTCGGCCGCATTTTTAAATTATACACCGAATTATGGTATAGCTATTCGTGACGAATTAACTAAAGATAACATCATCATTGCAAGCCATCCGGCACCAAAAGCGTTAATTCCAGAATTGCTGCCTGATAACCTGAAAATAGTGGATATCATTTTTAAAGACTCAACAAGTTCAGCCGCAAAAGCGGTCGCCAATTCAGAGGTAGATGCCGCACTAACAACGGAAGTGGCAGCAAAATTACACAAATTAAAATTTATTTCTCATATTCGACCAATTAAAATGCTTTGGTCAGTATTTAAATCTGCATAAGAGCCAATATTGCTCTGAAATATGCAACTATTATATACCCTATGGATTTCAAGATGGATCGCGGCGGCAAGGGAGCGAATCCTCGGGAGCATAGATAACGATGTGACCGGGGTGAGTGAGTACAGCCAACAAAGAGGCAACTTGAAAGATAACGGGTATATACCCGTAATCATTGAAGATGCTTGATTTTATCCGAAATGGAGATCATTATCCTCGCTATGAAAATATTTATTACATCAGAACAAAAAATCAAACTTGAACGTCTTCACGACACCACTCGTGATGGCCAAGTACGAGACAGAATAAAAGCGATCCTTCTGGCTTCTGAAGGGTGGAGTTCTGTGATGATAGCCCAGGCATTGCGACTCCATCAGACCACTGTTGACCGCCATATCAGTGATTATCTTAATCAAGGTAAACTTAAATCTGATAATGGGGGGTCTGATAGTTTGCTTTCTCGAGAGCAAACTGATTTTTTAATCAACCACTTATCTCAACATCTTTTCCATCACACCCATGAAATCGTGGCCTATGTTGCTCAGCTCTGGAATATTACCTTTAGCATTCCCGGCATGAATAAATGGCTACACCGTCAGGGTTTTTCTTATAAAAAACCTTGTGGTGTCCCTCATAAATTCGAGGCAGAAAAACAGATACAATTTATTGAATATTATGAAAATCTTAAAATCACAGCGAAAGATGAACCCATCCTTTTTCTTGACGCTGTTCACCCGACTCAAGGCACCAAACTCGGTTATGGCTGGATGCGAAAAGGCGAGAAAAAAACCGTCAAGACAACAGGAAGCCGAACTCGCCTGAATATATTGGGCGCGCTCAACCTGAATGCCATTGGTCGTACGGTGTTCCAGGAATATCAAACCATCAATGACTACAACATTTGCTGTTTTTTCAACGAAATAAGGAAGTCTTATCCTGACTATCATCAAAAAATTCATCTTATTGTGGATGGGGCGGGTTACAACAAAGCTCATCTTGTGAAGGAGTGGGCTTATGTTAGCAATATTGAGTTACATTATCTTCCTCCCTATAGCCCAAATTTAAACCCGATAGAGCGATTATGGAAGGTCATGAATGAACATGTTCGAAATAACCGTTATTTCGCTGATAAACATGAATTTCGAGACAAAGTCTTCAAATTTTTCACCACAACGCTACCGGATATAGCGGACTCGCTGATGTCTAGAATTAATGACCATTTTCAGGTGCTAAAAACTGCATCTTGAAGTTTCTTGGGTATAGATCTATTTAAAATTTCGATATACGGAGGTTATTATGTCTTTACTTACTTTACACTCAATTACTACTACACCTGAAAAGAGCAAGAGATTACTTCAGAGTTCCATTGATGATTTTGGCTGGGTACCTAACCAAAGTGGTTATATGTCGGAATCTCCTTCACTATTAGCCGCTTATCAACGCGCACATGATTTATTTATTGATAGCTCACTGAATGAAGAAGAAAAGGCCGTAGTGTGGATCACAACTGGGGTAGAAAATGGTTGTGACTATACCATTCAAGCACATGCTTTTATTGCCGTTCATAATGGTGTGGATAAAAAAACAGTTAAAGCATTAATTGAAAAAACCGATGATCTCTCCCCACGATTATTAGCACTGCGTGAATTCACTGTAGATGTTATTTACTGCCGGGGACAATTGAAAAGAAGTGCCATCGATTTGTTCTTAAGCCGTGGCTTCAGTAAAGAGAATATGTTGGATGTCGTGTTAGGTGTTTCTCAAAAGAATATGTCTACCATTCTCAATAGCATTGCCGGAACTGAAATTGATGATAATTTCAAGCTGGGCGACCTCTAACTGATCACGGATATTGAAAGGCATCAAGATGCTTTATGTCGATAAAGAAGCCGTTGTACGTTATTTGACAATGGAACTGAGTCTTAAACTAAGTGAAATAGCGTTTAAATTGCAATCGGAAAGAAAAGTAGAGCAACCTTTACGCAATATCGTGAAAGGCGAAGACGGTAGCTTAATGGGCACCATGCCAATTTATATAAAGGAGGGGCCATATAAAGGATTTGGGTTAAAGTCGGTGGTAGTGAAGTTTCAACATGATGGCAATAAGCCTTCACACGTTGGTAGTGTGCTGGTTTACGACGAGCCAGGTGTTTCAGGTATGGCTGTAGTGGATGCCGGAGCTATCACCGAAATTCGCACCGCAGCCGCTTCTGCTTATGCAACCCATCTTCTCGCTGCAAAAGATGCCAGCCGGTTGGCGATACTTGGCACGGGTCTACAGGCAAGAGCACATTTGCAAGCTATGCTATATGTTCGTCCTATTAAGAAAGTCACGCTATGGGGTCGCAGTGAGGAAAGATGCCATGAGTTTGCCACATGGTGTGATAAAACGCTCAACCTTGCTATTTCGATCAAAGCCTCACCTGCTGAGGCGGTGCTCAATAGTGACATTATTTGCACAACCACAGCATCACGAAACCCTATAATCAGTAGAGAAGAGTTACCGGCTAAATGCCATGTCAATGCCATCGGCGCTTCGGCACTGGGATTCCAGGAACTGAACGAAGATGTGTATAGCAATACTACCCTGTTTACTGATTCCAACGAATCGGTATTGGCGGCTTCGCAATCTGTCATTAAAGCACGGGAGAAAGGCATTCTCAGCGAATCAACGATTGGAATAGAAATAGGTACCGTTTCCCAATCTCATGTCCGTTTGCCTGGGCAAGGTGTTACTATATTCCAATCCGTCGGTTTGGCAGTCCAGGATATGGTATTTTCCCGGGAAGTCATTCGACAACTAACAAAAATGTCTTAACTATTTTAGGTGAAACTGTCACTTGCATACGCAAGTGACATTTCTGTGTTTAATTATTTCGATGTGTTATTTTTGAGAGGAAATATATGCTAGAAGTGTCACAAATACTCACTTATACAGCGGCACTTGCTGTTGCGGCCGCGATACCAGGCCCAGGTATGGCAGCCGTGGTTGCCAGAAGCGTGAATGGTGGTGCGTTAACTGCATTTAGTATGTTATTTGGCCTGGTTATTGGCGATCTCACTTATTTGTCTTTTGCTATATTTGGTTTGTCCATTATCGCGAACCACTTTGACACCTTATTTGCTGTTGTGAAATGGGGCTCTGCATTATATTTGAGTTATTTGGCATGGCAATTCTGGTTTGCAGATCATCAACCCATTGGTGACGGTCAATCAACAAATAAAAAAGAACTGGCGGCGGCATGTTTATCTGGTCTGACCATAACGTTAGGCAACCCTAAAACTATTGCCTTCTATCTTGCACTGTTACCTTTGGTCATTAACATGGAATCTATCTCGTTGCAAATCTGGGGTTTCATGTTGGTACCATTGACTATTTTTGTCTTACTCGCCGTGGGAGCGGTATTTATTTTCGGTGCCCTCAGTATTCGGCATCTGTTATCAAGCCAGCGCGCGCAACAGCTTATGTATAGGGGCGCATCGGTTATTATGTTAGGCGCTGCGGTCGCGATGCTGATTCAACAAGCTTAATTTCTTACTCTTTCTATGGTCTATTTCCACGGTTTTATTGAATAAGAATCTGTCTCAGCAAACGTTATGGTTGCCAATCATTCTCATCAATAAATCGTGGACACCACCAGAACACCAAAACCGGTACATATACTCAATATTTGAGATTCGGTAGGCCACCTACCTTTTGCTTACGAAAAAGGCTCTGATAGCAGCGCATCTATGAATGGGCACCTTACGGTCATGGAAATGGATTAATCATCAGTTGAGTGACATACCACAATGAAAAAACCCCATGCACAGTATGCATGGGGTTAGTATTTGGCGGAAGGATAGAGATTCGAACTCTAGGATGGTTTCCCATCGGCGGTTTTCAAGACCGCTGCCTTCGACCGCTCGGCCATCCTTCCATGGCGCAGAATTATGCTCTATAGCATGATAATATGTCTAGTCTTTATCGCAAAAATTCTGTTATTTTTTTACTGTTCGCTCAATCCTCGATCTACAATATCATTCCCTGCCCCGATCCTGCTAGAATTAACATAAATACATCGGATCATCAGATTCACCAACTTAACGAGCTCGCTAGCATAGCCAAGCAATTATTAAGGCTTTTACTCAACGAATGTATAACAAACAATCTCCTATTAATTCATCAACCATAAACCGTTACTATGGCCTGTTCATTGTTCTGCTTTTTGTTTCCCTGTTTTTATACAGCTATAACTACTTCAACGCCTGGCTGATGGGAAAAAAGTATGCGCTGAATAGCGTTTCAACCAAAATAGTATTACAGATAGAAGATTATCGTTACCACGCTAATGCTATCTTTGAACAAGCCAATATCTCATCTTTTAAACCACAGGAACCCGTTTCGCTAATGAAGCTACGGCCTGATGTTTACTGGCTTGAGAGTCGTTATCAAACTGTCGATACCATTATTTTTGGTCACCATAGCCCTGCAAGTGCAAAGTTGGCGCAACGCCTCTCCAATTATATGGAGATTTTGTGGGGTGCCCGCAATGAATACAACTCTATGTACTATCTGAATGGCAAAGATAACAGTCTGTTTCTGATAACAACTTATTCTATTCTTAAACCAGAATTAAGATTCAAAGAAAGTTATCTAACACTGACCGCCGAATCGAAACGTTCAGAAATGCTGATGCAATCCACAGCGTTAGATGAACGGGAAAATATTTCATCAATCCGCAAACTCAGTGGCGAGAATATCTATTTCTATACTTACCGGGCAACGTTCAATTCACCTGGGCAACTGGCAACCGTTATCGCTTTTGATCTGCCTATCTGTCATCTTCTTCCTATGGATATGGTGGCAAAAAACTTCAGCTTATTGTCTGACGACACACAAAATCCCCATGAAACGAATAAAGTGAATATCTCGCAGAATGGCTTCTGGCTCGAATTTTCTCAACCGCTCAAGGGTACGCAATACAAACTACTGTATCGGATATCACTTAAATATTTACTGATCGATTTATTATACAGAAACGTCTGGCTATTACTGGCTGATTCAATCTTTATTATCCTGTCCTTGGGTGGCCTTATTTACATTCGTAGAAAATATATTGCCCCAAATGCACTTATGAATCACGAGCTACAAATCAAAGATGCATTAAGTCACGAAATTATCTCCAACATCCCGATTGGCTTACTGATTTATGATTTCTCAATAAATCAGATAATTATGAGCAATAATATTGCCGATCATCTGTTGCCTAATATAAACTTAAATAAAATCAAGATGATGGCAAAACAGCATCATGGCGTCATTCAGACATCCATTGACGATGCAGTCTATGAAATTAAAGTGTACAGCATCCACTTGTTGCCAGAGACTTATCTGTTTTTACTGCAAGATAAAGACCAGGAAGCATTAATTAACAGGCGCTTACAACTTGCCCATCTGGAACACGATAAAAGCGTACAAGCCCGGCGTTTTATGCTGACTAATATTCGTTCTGAGTTAAAACAACCAATAAAGGAATTAAATAACATCGCTTGCCAACTTAAGCAAATGCTCATAGAAGAAAATAGTGATTATACCATCGACAACTTATTAGCTAAATCCGCAGATATATCCGATTGGATAGAAAACATCTCATTACTCAATGAATTAGAATCAGGTGACTGGCAAGCAAAAAATGAGCCGTTTTCATTATCATCCACATTAGAAGATATTCTTAAAGAAGTATTTCCAAAGATGAATAATAAGGGATTAAATTATTATTATCATTGTAATATTAATCCTGAATCACTATTTATCGGTGATGGCTTCATCATCCGTAAAATCGTCCTGATGTTGGTTAATTATGCAATCACGATCACATCTTATGGGAAAATATCACTCATAGTTAATTATTCTCAGGAAGACAAAAATCACATCCAGATCGAATTAATGGATACAGGTTCCGGACTTAATTCAAAAGAATTGACTAATTTGAATTACCCATTTTTAATCAAAACAACCGGCGATAAATATCAATCCAATTCAGGAATGACCTTTTATCTATGTAATCAATTGTGTAAAAAATTAAATGGTCATTTTACTATAAATAGCCAACCCAGCCTTGGGACACATTACGCTATCAGCCTACCCTTGATAATCGACCAAGACCAATGCCCACAGCTACTGGAAGACATTACCGCTTTACTGGATATCAGCAACACTGAAATCTGTCAGATTACACAAAATCACCTGAATCATTATGGTGCAGCTTACTTTGATAAAAAGAAAGAAAATATGAGCAGAGAATACGATATCATATTGACAGATAAGCCGTATAACTCAGCAAAATCGACTATATTATTGGTTGATGATCTGGCTGGCTTTGAGCAGATAAAACCTGACTATATTCGGTGTAATTACAATCTAAGCGAAGCTGTTATTAATGCCATTTCGTCATTAATTGAGAGAAGTTTCAGTTTTAACGAATTGGATGCCGATTCAGAAATGTCAGTATTTAACGATAAAAATACTGATTACGATTTTGGCAATGTTATAAATAGTTATCAAAAACAACTGGCTGATAGCGATTACCGACAATTATTTATCGAGACAGTACCGATAGATATTAATAAACTGTATACTGATATAGAGCAATATGATTTGGTATCACTTTCGCAAACAGCACATCGCCTGAAAGGCGTCTTTGCTATGTTAGACTTGGAATTCCTCAAACTTTCTTGCGAAACGCTGGAACAACGCATAACAGACAGTAACAAAATAGAGATTAAAAATAGTATTAGCCACATTGATGCCATCGTCAAACGGCTATTGCAGCAGGGTAACTAATAAGATGAATAACCTTAACGTCATTATTGCTGATGACCATCCAATTGTTCTGTTTGGCATCCGCAAATCACTTGAACGGCTTGACTGGATCAACGTTGTAGCCGAGTCTGAAGACTCCACTACATTGATCAACAATCTGTCCTGTATTAAAGCAAACGTACTGATCACTGATTTATCCATGCCCGGCAACACCTATGGTGATGGGATCAATTTGATTAAATACATCAAACGCCACTATCCCAGGCTATCAATCATTGTTCTAACCATGAACAATAATCCAGCAATTTTAAGTGCTGTACTTGAACTTGATATTGAAGGAATAGTCTTAAAACAAGGAGCACCAACCGATTTACCTGATGTACTGACTGCCCTGAAACAAGGGGAAAAATTTATGCCAGAGAGCGTTTCCGAACTGTTGAAAAAAGTGACGAAAACCCCCTACGGCGACAAACCATTATCACAAAAAGAGAGCGAGGTCATACGCCTGTTTGCCCAAGGCCTCCTGGTAACAGACATTGCAAAAAAACTCAATCGCAGTGTCAAAACAATCAGCAGCCAGAAAAAATCAGCAATGGTAAAGCTAGGAGTCAATAACGATATTGCGCTACTCAATTATCTTGCTTCTGTCGCTGTCAATACGGATTATCATGCTCAGTAAATACGGTCCGTTATTTTAATATGAAAGTCATTCTGATGCCCGGCAGCTACTTGTACCGGGCATTATTTCAGGTGCCAATATGCCTGACCTCACTCAGCATTTGTCTAAGCGTAACCAGAGAAACAGGCTTAGACAAACAGTCATTCATTCCTGCGTCAATACAACGTTGCTTTTCTTCTGCAAGTGCATTTGCCGTAATACCAATAATCGGCAGCTCATACTCTGCATTCCGCAAATGCGTTGTCAACGTATAGCCATCCATATTAGGCATATTGACATCCGTCAGAATGATATCAACACGCCCTTTCTTCAAATATTCCAGCGCGTCTAATCCATCATTCGCCATCGCTGTCTGAAAACCAATAGATTTCAACTGGTCAGTCAATAAATGACGGTTGATAGGATGATCATCCACCACCAAAACCATAATAGTATTAAACTGGGTAATCGTATCAAACGAGGTGTTTGCCGGTGAAACAAGCGATACGGTATTCAACATCTCGTTGTTACCCTGTGAAATCAACCTCTCAATCAGTATAGGCAAATCATGCAAATGATAAGTATTATGCAGCCAATAGCTTTTTCTGATTTGTTCCGGCGAGCCAATATAGTCCGTCGATAACTCAACACAAACATATACAGGGGAAGTCACGGCATCAGAGAAATCACTGATAGTAATTTCACTGCCATCGGTGTTCTGACCACTATATAAAACAATGTGTAAACCATGATGAATCAGAAGACGCTGTAAAAAATCCTCAAGATAAAGATTACGTATAGCCAAAATAACTTTTTGCTGACGCGCATTCGTTAGCTGAATTTTTGGCTTATATTTCGCGTTGTATAAAGGCAAACGGATAGAGAACATACTGCCTATCCGTGGCTGTGAAATCACTTCAATATCACCATCCATCAGGTTGATCAATTTTTCACAAATTGCCAAGCCAAGACCCGTTCCCTGAGATGAGCTTTCCGTATTTGGCATTATTTGAAAAAACGGATCAAACAACTGAATCAGCGCTCTATCAGAAATGCCGACTCCCGTGTCCTTTATTCTAACGTACAAGTAATCGCTATCCACTGCCACATGGATAATCACACACCCGGTATCAGTGAATTTAATCGCGTTATTTAACAAGTTAGATATAACCTGCTGCAATCGAACAGGATCATTGCGGATATAATCCGGTACATCCGGTTCGATATAACAATATAAGGTCAACGGCTTTTTCACAATTAACGGCAGATAGTTAGAAATAACATGAGAGATAACTTCCTGACAGGAAAATTCTCTGGATTCAATTTTGAGCTGTTTAGATTCAATCTTTGAGAAATCGAGAATATCACTGATAATTTTCAGCAACAGCGCTGAAGAGTTACTCATTGTTGATAACAAACGGACAGACTCAGCAGGCAATGAATGGGCCTGTAACAACTCCAGATTGCCAATAATACCGTAAAGAGGCGTTCTCAATTCGTGGCTGACCGTGGCCAAAAACATCGATTTAGAGTAGTTAGCCTGTTCTGACGCCAATGCCATTTCCTGTAATGATTTTTCCATCCGTACACGGACACTGATATCAACCAATACACAAATTGCCACCTCTTCATTTCTGTAACGGGAATGGACAAAACTGATTTGCAAATGATGATGATTACTGGTTACCACATCGACATAACTGCTGGTTCTATCACAAATAATATGAATAATACGTTCCCGGTCTTCATGAGTCAGCATTCTCAAATAATTATGAGCCAACTCATTACTCAGAATATTACTGCCATCACTTACCCGCAATATACTGATCCCAACCGGGGCTGAAGCGACAATTTTATGATTAAACTGCTCATGCTCCTCCAGACGAATGGCATTTTCTTCAGCCGGAACAAACATCTTGCGCTCAAACAGATACACCAAAGTAATAATGACAAAAGCAGATAGCACATTAAGCACAATACTGCTAATAATCTGTAGCTTAAAACCCTCGAAAATGTTTTTCAGTGGGAGCGCGTAAATGATACTGAATGAAGATGGCATTAGCCGACGTTTTAACAATAAATCAGTAAAATTATCATCATAGCCAAAATAAGGTGCTTCCAGCTGATAATCGGCATAATGAAGTTGGTACTCATCATTTGCCGGATAGTGCAAAACAGGTTGATTACTGCGATTTAATAAGGTTATTGAAATCGGACGATCTTGTCTTTGAATAAAAGTATCTAATCTGATGAACTGTTCAATGCCTATCATTGCAACCATCTGACCATTGACATATACCGGTGCCAACACATAGAGATGACCGCTATCAGATCTTGCTCCAGGCATAACCCAATAAACATGTCGTTCTTTACCCTGATCTTTCAAGCTAATCAGTCTGCGTGAGTTCTCATAGACTATTTTTTTCAGCGTATCAGGTTCAGTCGTGGTATTACGAATGGAAAAATTCACCATACACATACTTTTCGTTCCCACAAGGAAAACCTGATTCAAACCCTGAGGAGCAGCAAGATTATCTTTCCAGTAAAAGATCAGGTTATTCAACGAATTTAAATAACTATGGGTATTTTCACGAAAGGTATGGCAATCAGCGCTTTGATTCAAAGGATGATAAGAAAACGCCGGGTTATTATGTGGAAAATCGAGAATAGCAATTTTTTCATTAGAATTCAGTAAATGCTTTTCTGTCATATATTGAATATCCCGCAGAACACTTGCTGTATGACGCACATAAGAGAGTGTGGAATCATAATTAGCATTGTATTCTTGCCGGATATCAGACTTCACTTCATTAAAAATGTTAACCAGGTAAAAAGCCGTTAATAAGGCACCCAACGCCCACAACATAAAACCAAGCACCCGAAAAAGATAACGGGATATTTTCAGCGATGTACGAAAAGAAGAAAGATATCTCAAAAGGCTACCTGATAACAACGAACATCATTCAATGTAATTAGTGACAGGATATACCAGAGTGCAAGGATCACAAAGAATCACCTGTTGCATATTTCGATATTAATCAAAATCTTTAAAAAAAAACAGGCACCGAAGTACCTGTTTCTTAATTGAGTGAAAAAATGTCTTCACTTAAACCGGGTCAGTTGACGCGATGTTGCCAGCATCAGGTGAATGGGTATTATCGCTTCCCAATTCCCCCCCTTCTTCTACCAGCTCATCTTCATCATCTTCAGGTTCAGCAACCCGTTGCAAGCCGACAACTTTCTCATCCTCAGCGGTACGAATCAGTGTTACACCCTGAGTATTCCGGCCAACAACGCTGACTTCAGAGACCCGGGTACGCACCAATGTACCCGCATCAGTAATCATCATAATCTGATCAGTGGGATCAACCTGAATTGCGCCGACCACATTACCATTACGCTCGCTGACTTTAATTGAGATAACCCCCTGAGTTGCACGGGATTTGATTGGATACTCGCTTTCAGCGGTACGTTTACCGTAACCGTTTTCAGTGACTGTCAAAATTTCCCCTTCTCCACGCGGGATAATCAGGGAAACAACTTTGTCTTCGCCACTCAGTTTGATACCACGTACACCGGTGGCTGTACGTCCCATTGAACGAACAGCACCCTCTTCAAAGCGGACAACTTTACCATCAGCGGAGAACAGCATGACTTCGTTACTGCCATTAGTCAGGTCAACACCGATCAGCTCATCACCTTCGTTGAGATTAACCGCAAGAATACCGGCACTGCGCGGACGGCTGAAATCTTGTAACGCCGTTTTCTTCACGGTCCCACTGGCCGTAGCCATAAAGACATACAGCCCTTCGTCATATTCACGCACCGGTAGAATCGCCGTAATTCGCTCATCTTGCTCCAGCGGCAAAAGGTTCACAATCGGACGGCCGCGGGCACCACGGCTGGCCTCAGGTAATTGATAAACCTTCATCCAGTACAAGCGGCCACGGCTGGAGAAGCACAGGATCGTATCGTGAGTATTCGCCACCAGCAGCCTTTCAATGAAATCTTCTTCCTTGATACGGGCGGCGGATTTCCCTTTACCACCACGGCGTTGCGCTTCATAGTCAGACAATGGCTGATATTTGACATACCCCTGATGTGACAATGTGACAACAACATCTTCCTGATTAATTAGATCTTCGATATTGATATCAGCGGTGTTCTCCGTGATTTCAGTACGGCGGGCGTCATTATACTGCGCTTTGACTGCCAACAGCTCTTCACGGATCACCTCCATCAGGCGCTCCGGGTTTTCCAGAATGAACATTAATTCACTGATTAATGTCAGCAATTCACGGTATTCATCCAGTAATTTTTCATGCTCAAGGCCAGTCAGTTTCTGCAAACGCAGATCCAGAATTGCCTGTGCCTGTTGCTCGGTCAGATAATATTTACCTTCATGCACGCCATATTGGGGTTCCAACCATTCAGGGCGGGCAGCATCATCACCGGCGCGCGCCAGCATAGAGGCAACATTGCCTAACTCCCACGGTTGAGCAACTAATGCGGCTTTTGCCTCAGCTGGCGCCGGCGCACGGCGAATCAGTTCGATAATCGGATCGATATTCGCCAGCGCCACCGCCAATGCTTCAAGAATATGGGCACGCTCACGGGCTTTACGTAATTCAAAAACGGTGCGACGGGTGACGACTTCGCGGCGGTGGTTGACGAACGCAGAAAGAATGTCTTTCAGATTCAGCAGCTTTGGTTGCCCCTGATGCAGAGCCACCATGTTGATACCAAAAGAAACCTGAAGCTGAGTCAGGGAATAGAGGTTATTCAAAACCACTTCACCCACTGCATCACGTTTCACTTCGATCACAATACGCATGCCGTCTTTATCAGATTCGTCACGAAGAGCACTAATCCCTTCGATGCGTTTTTCTTTCACCAGCTCGGCCATTTTTTCAATCAGGCGGGCTTTGTTAACCTGATAAGGAATTTCGTGAACCAGGATAGTTTCACGGCCATTTTTCTCATCAACTTCGATTTCAGCACGGGCACGGATATAAATTTTACCGCGACCAGTCCGGTAAGCCTCCTGAATACCCCGGCGACCATTAATGATCGCCGCTGTCGGGAAATCCGGACCGGGAATATACTGCATCAGCCCTTCAATGCTGATGTTTTCATCTTCAATATAAGCCAGACAACCATCAATAACTTCGGATAAGTTATGGGGAGGAATGTTAGTCGCCATACCCACTGCGATACCGGAGGAACCGTTGATCAACAGATTAGGTACTTTGGTCGGCATAACTTCCGGGATCTGCTCTGTACCATCATAGTTCGGTACAAAATCGACAGTCTCTTTTTCCAGATCCGCCAGCAGCTCATGGGCAATTTTCGACATACGCACTTCGGTGTAACGCATCGCCGCGGCTGAATCACCATCGACTGACCCAAAGTTACCCTGTCCATCTACCAACATATAGCGCAGGGAAAACGGCTGCGCCATACGAACAATCGTGTCGTAGACCGCGCTATCCCCATGTGGGTGGTATTTACCGATGACGTCGCCAACAACACGGGCAGACTTCTTGTAGGGTTTATTCCAATCATTTCCCAGTACACTCATTGCGAAAAGTACGCGACGGTGTACCGGCTTCAGTCCATCTCGAACATCTGGTAATGCGCGCCCGACAATAACAGACATCGCATAATCCAGATACGAGCTCTTCAGCTCTTCTTCGATATTAACCGGTGTGATTTCTCTGGCAATGTCGCTCATGAAGCCCACTATCCCTCATAATTCCGGATTCAAAGGTTTAGAACTATACCACAAATCAACAGTTTTATAAAAATCAGATGCGGGTATTTAAAAATTAAGCCATGTATACTATGCCTAAAACAGAGTAAATCCACCTGTAAAACCAGTTTAAGGAGCGACAACCGCTGATGAACGTTAAAACCCCCGCCGCAACAAGCAATGTTGACCAACAGGAAATAGAGAAATTTGAAGCGGTTGCTTCCCGCTGGTGGGATTTGGACGGTGAATTTCAGCCACTGCATCGGATTAACCCACTGCGCCTGAATTATATTTTGCAGTGTTCCGGCGGCATTTTCGGTAAGAAAATTCTGGATGTGGGTTGTGGCGGCGGCATTTTGTCGGAAAGCATGGCCCGTGAAGGGGCGGAAGTGACCGGGCTTGATATGGGTACTGAGCCGCTTCAAGTAGCCAGACTGCACGCCCTTGAAACAGGCATCCCTGTGACTTATGTACAGGAGACCGTGGAAAGCCACGCAGAAAAATATCCACAGGCTTATGATATCGTCACCTGTATGGAAATGCTGGAGCATGTTCCAGACCCACAATCGGTTGTCCGTGCCTGTGCGCAGTTAGTCAAACCCGGCGGACACGTCTTTTTCTCTACCATTAACCGCAACAAAAAAGCCTGGTTTATGGCGGTAATCGGTGCGGAATATATTCTGAAAATGGTGCCTAAGGGAACCCATGATGCGAAGAAATTTATCCGCCCATCAGAATTAATAGGCTGGATTGACAGAACGCCACTGCAAGAACAGCACATTATCGGCCTGCATTATAATCCGCTAACAGATAAATTTAACCTCGGGCACAATGTGGATGTTAATTATATGTTACACACTCAGTATGTCTGACATATTCATCTGATCGATGAATAAAACGGCAAATAAACCCTATTTTCAGGAATTTTTTCACTCATTTTTGACGGTGTTCTTGCCAAGGTAACCGCTAGTAATGATGCAGGCTTCCGGCTTTTTAATAAATTTAGTCCTCAAGTTATCCACAAAAATCCGTGTTTTTGTACACTTGATAAAAGCTGTTTTTAACATTATCTTGTTGTCATTATTTAGTGTACCCCCTACATATTGTGTTCCTTAACATTCCATTACCACTACTCTCTCGTTGGTTTCTTCACCACTGAGGAGATTATGTTTTGGTCTTGTAAAGACACAAAGCAGGTGGGAGCAAGTCTGAAAGTAAATGTAAGGTATGCCTGTCCATGAACCATAGTCTGCTAGTAACAAAGCGTGATGGCCACAAAGAACGAATTGACCTTGAGAAAATCCACCGGGTTATTAATTGGGCAGCCGACGGTCTGAAAAATGTCTCGGTATCACAAGTAGAACTGCGTTCTCAAATCCAATTTTACGACAGTATCAAAACCTCAGATATTCACGAGACGATGATTAAAGCTGCCGCAGACCTTATCTCCGGTGATGCGCCAGACTATCAGTATCTGGCAGCCCGCCTGGCAATCTTCAACCTGCGTAAAAAAGCCTACGGTCAATTTGAGCCACCAGCCCTGTATGATCACGTCTCCCGTATGGTGGAAATGGGCAAATATGACAAGCACTTGCTGGCAGACTACTCGAAAGACGAATTCGAGCAAATGAATGAGTTTATTGACCACTGGCGTGATATGAATTTCTCTTACGCAGCGGTCAAACAGCTCGAAGGTAAATATCTGGTTCAAAATCGTGTTACCGGTGAAATTTATGAGAGCGCCCAGTTTCTTTATATTCTGGTAGCCGCCTGCCTGTTCTCCGGTTATCCGAAAGAAACCCGTCTGGGCTATATCCGTCGTTTTTACGACGCGGCTTCCACATTTAAAATTTCCCTGCCAACCCCCATCATGGCAGGCGTGCGCACCCCTACCCGTCAATTCAGCTCCTGCGTGCTGATTGAGTGTGACGACAGTCTGGACTCGATTAATGCCACTTCCAGCGCTATTGTGAAATATGTTTCCCAACGCGCCGGTATTGGCATCAACGCGGGCCGTATCCGTGCGTTGGGCAGCCCAATCCGTAACGGTGAAGCTTTCCACACCGGCTGTATTCCGTTCTACAAACATTTCCAGACAGCGGTAAAATCCTGTTCACAGGGAGGTGTCCGTGGCGGTGCCGCGACGCTGTTCTATCCGCTATGGCATCTGGAAGTTGAAAGTCTTCTCGTACTGAAAAACAACCGGGGCGTTGAAGGCAACCGTGTTCGTCATATGGACTACGGCGTACAGCTCAACAAATTAATGTATGAGCGTCTGATCAAAGGTGAAGATATTACCCTGTTCAGCCCATCTGACGTCCCTGGATTATATGACGCATTCTTTGCTGATCAGGATGAATTTGAACGCCTGTATACTCACTATGAGCAGGACAGCAATATCCGTCAGCAGCGCCTGAAAGCGGTTGATCTCTTCTCCCTGATGATGCAGGAACGTGCTTCCACCGGACGTATCTACATTCAGAACGTAGACCACTGCAACACTCACAGCCCATTTGACCCATCAGTCGCCCCTGTGCGCCAGTCAAATTTGTGTCTGGAAATTGCACTGCCAACCAAGCCATTGAATGATATCAATGATAAAAACGGCGAAATCGCGCTGTGTACACTGTCCGCATTCAACCTGGGCGCAATTGAAAATCTTGATGAGCTGGAAGAACTGGCAGCTCTGGCTGTCCGTGCGCTTGACGCCCTGCTTGATTATCAGGACTACCCGATCATTGCCGCAAAACAAGGGGCAATGGGTCGCCGTACTTTAGGTATTGGTGTCATCAATTACGCTTACTATCTGGCAAAACATGGCGCGCGTTATTCAGATGGCAGCGCTAACAACCTGACGCACAAAACATTTGAAGCTATCCAGTATTACCTGTTGAAAGCTTCTAATGAGCTGGCGAAAGAGCAAAGCCCTTGCCCATGGTTTAAAGAAACCACCTATTCTGAAGGTATCCTGCCTATCGATACCTACAAAAAAACGCTGGATACACTGACCAATGAACCACTGCACTATGACTGGGAAGCATTGCGCCGTGATATCAAACAATATGGTCTGCGTAATTCAACATTATCCTCTTTGATGCCGTCAGAGACATCCTCACAGATCTCTAACGCCACCAACGGTATTGAGCCGCCTCGTGGTTACATCAGCATCAAAGCATCGAAAGATGGCATTTTACGTCAGGTTGTACCGGAATATGAACGTCTGAAAGGCGCTTATGAACTCCTGTGGCAAATGCCGGGTAATGATGGCTACTTGCAGTTGGTTGGTATCATGCAGAAATTTATCGATCAGTCGATCTCTGCCAATACCAACTATGATCCGACACGTTTCCCTAGTGGAAAAGTGCCGATGAATCAACTACTGAAAGATTTGCTGCTCGCCTACAAATATGGTGTGAAGACACTGTATTACCATAATACACGTGATGGTGCGGAAGACATTCAGGGTGACCTGGAAGAAGTCGTGGAATCGGCTGATTCCGATTGTGAAGGCGGCGCGTGTAAGATTTAATTTGAGGAAGTTATGGCCTATACCACCTTTTCGCAGGTAAAAAACGATCAGTTACAGGAACCGATGTTCTTTGGTCAGCCGGTAAACGTAGCCCGTTATGACCAGCAAAAGTACCCTATTTTCGAGAAACTGATCGAAAAACAGCTCTCTTTCTTCTGGCGACCGGAAGAAGTTGACGTATCTCGCGATCGCATTGACTACAATGCGTTACCGGATCATGAAAAGCATATTTTTATCAGTAACCTGAAATACCAAACGCTGCTGGACTCTATTCAGGGTCGCAGCCCGAACGTGGCGTTTCTGCCCTTGATCTCCATTCCTGAGCTGGAGACTTGGGTTGAAACTTGGTCTTTTTCCGAGACGATTCACTCACGTTCTTATACGCACATCATCCGTAATATCGTTAACGATCCGGCGGTTGTGTTTGATGATATTGTCACCAATGAAGAAATTCTGAAACGTGCGAAAGATATTTCCGCTTATTACGATGATCTGATTGAGATGACCAACAACTATCAGTTGCTTGGTGAAGGAACGCATCAAGTTGCGGGTAAAACCATCACGATCAGTCTGCGTGAACTGAAAAAGCAATTGTATCTATGCCTGATGAGCGTTAACGCACTGGAAGCGATCCGCTTCTACGTCAGCTTTGCCTGTTCATTTGCTTTTGCCGAACGCGAACTGATGGAAGGTAACGCTAAAATCATCAAACTGATTGCCCGTGACGAAGCACTGCATCTGACAGGCACTCAGCATATGCTGAACCTATTGCGCTCTGGTCAGGATGACCCGGAAATGGCTGAAATTTCCAAAGAGTGTGAACAACAATGCTACGACCTGTTTGTTCAGGCGGCGGAGCAAGAAAAAGAGTGGGCGGATTACCTGTTCAAAGAAGGTTCAATGATCGGTTTGAACAGAGATATTCTGTGTCAGTATGTTGAATACATCACCAATATCCGTATGCAGGCTGTTGGGTTGAAACTGCCATTTGAAACACGTTCTAACCCAATTCCGTGGATTAATTCCTGGCTGGTATCTGATAACGTTCAAGTCGCGCCACAGGAAGTTGAAGTCAGTTCCTATCTGGTTGGTCAGATTGATGCTGAAGTTAACCCTGACGATCTGAGTGATTTTGAACTCTGATGGCAAGCTATAAAGTAACCCTGCATGGTATGCAGGGTTATCATATTCACAGCTCTCCTGAGCTGCATAACAGTCTGCTGGAAGCGCTGGAACAAGGCAAAATACAGGCTGAATATCAGTGCCGTGAAGGTTATTGCGGCTCCTGCCGTGTCAGATTGGTAAAAGGTAAAGTAGGCTATCGGCGTAAACCACTGGCTTTTGTTAATGAAGGCGAAATTTTACCCTGCTGCTGTCATCCACTCAGTGATATTGAGATCGAGCTTTAGTATTCAAGTAGAATGGAACTCCTCTGCCCTACGTTCAAGCTCTGCAAGAAATGATGTCTTTGTGCTTCACTAGTCCTTCGCCACCATCAAGCTGGACAGGGAACTTTCACCCCTGAGCGGCTAAGCATGCCCGGCACACTAAGCAAAAACCCGCTGAAAATGCGGATTTTTTAGTTTCAACAATATTTCAGATGTTTTGAAAATCTTCGGCGCGGTCAACCAGTACAGCGAGAAATGATGTCCGGGCCAACTCATAAGCATTAGGACTCATGATACTAATAATTTGATATTTTGACGGGTCACACCAGTGCCGCGTATAAACTAAATAACTGTTAGATTTTCGTGCAGCGGGCGGTAAATGACCAGGCCAAAGTGTTTCACCAGGCAGTTTGATGTGGATTTTAAAAACATAAGATTGACATAGAGATGCATGCTCTTCCCGGCGCCCTTCATCACCAAAAATAGCCGGAAGAGATCCGCCATTTTTCCAATCCTGCAAAATTTTCGCATATTGCCGGGCTACCGTGGGGATTTCGATATCTTTGTGAATAGAAACGTAGATCACTGCATCCCCTTTAGTAGAAAGCTGGGACTTCCAAACCTAAAGCGATATGCTCGGCACGAATAAGCTCATGAACTGCATTTTTATCCATGTCATGCCCTACACTTGATACTTTATTAGGGACATGAGTACTCTTAACGAAAGCAATAATTTCTTCTAATGTATAACGCAGGTCAGCAGAGGCCCGACCAAAACGCGTAATCATGCTGCGTAGCTCAGTGCTGGTTTCAGGAACGGATGTTAACGCGACTTTTGCAGCTTTAATAAAATTGGCGCAGATAATAATGTTTTTAGTTAAGTAGTGAAGGTTGTCCTTCGCAAAACTTGACATACTTTTATCGTCAATAGGTATACACTTTGATTCCCACTCGGATCGCAGGTTTTTCAAATTGAATCGCATCCGATTAACCATATTCGCGACAAAATCGGTTGCTTCTTCGATAGGAAGAAAAACAACGGAATCATTAACCTGTTGTAATGTAAATGTGTTTTTAGCGCTAGTGATAGCATCATGATACCCTATGCTATCCGCAGGTACGGGGGCCATAGCGATAGCCATTGCTGCTGCCATAGATGTGATTTTATTACTCATACATACCCTCTCAATGATTTGTTTGAAAATTTACCCATCCAATATTTACCATAAAAATTGCCTATTTATCAGTGAAATAAACCAAAGTGGTAAATATAAGCTCATGTAAAATGAAAAATATTACCACCTCATTTGCAAAGTAAAAATAATCCGCTACGAACAGGCTTATGTTAATCAAGGCCATCCCGGTATACCAATTATAAATGCTGTAAATTCGGCGATCAATTCACCAAATTTCTGGTGACAAAAAAATACTCTGGTCGAAAAGCTCACGAAATCACATTTCGTTAGGCTGGTATTGACTATATCAATCAAAGACTATGACTGATTAGCGCAAAACAACTACCGTAAAAATAGCCCCATTGAAATCGCCTGAATTAATATTGGGTAAAAATCATATCAACTTACTTGCTTCAAAAACAGAAAGCATGTTATATACATGAACATTCGAGATAAAAAATGTGATAAACCAGATTTAAACTATAACCTTCATCAATGTTTTATTAATAAACAATTCGACATAAATATATTAGGAAAATAAAAATGGAAAAAACAATAAAATGGGGAATTATTGGTTGTGGTGATGTTACTGAAGTAAAAAGTGGCCCTGCTTTTTATAAATTAGATAATTCTGAATTAGTTGCAGTAATGAGGCGCAATGCTAATTTAGCAGAAGATTTTGCTAAAAGACATCATGTCCCTAAATGGTATTCTGATGCGAACTCACTGATTAATGATAAAGACATTGATGCCGTATATATTGCAACACCACCCTCTACACATAAAGAATATACTATTTTGGCTGCTAAGGCGGGTAAAGCGATATATGTAGAAAAGCCTATGGCATTAACATTCGAAGAATGTAATGAAATGATAGCGACTTGTAAATCACAAAATGTCCCATTATTTGTTGCTTATTACAGAAGAGCATTACCGAGATTTTTAAAAATCAAAGAATTAATTGAATCAGGCGCGATAGGAACGCCAAGAATAGTAAGTTGTATACTTTACAGAGAGATAGAACCCTGCTATCAGGACCCTCATCATTTACCTTGGGTTGTTAAACCAGAAATTTCCGGTGGTGGATTATTTGTTGATTTGGCATGCCATACTCTGGATATATTAGACTTTCTTTTGGGGAAAATTATTTCTGTCAAAGGGCATGCAAATTCACAAGGAAATGCTTATCCTGCCGAAGATTGCGTATCAATGTCATTTATGTTTGAAAATAATATTCAAGGTGTAGGTATATGGAATTTTGTTTCGAATGCCAGAGGGGATAATGTTGAAATAATTGGTAACAAAGGAAAAATATCTTTTTCTACCTTTGGAAATTCAGCCATTTCATATTATGACGAAAATAATAAATTACACCAATTTAATATTAACAATCCAGAGCATATAGAAATGCCATTGATTAATACGATAATTAATGAATTACAAGGAAAAGGTTTTTGCCCTTCAACAGGAGAATCAGGCTCACGAACCAGTTGGGTAATAGACCAAATATTAAAAGATTATAGAATGAATAATTATTTATAAGTAATTTATTTTTAAAAAATATACTGATTAAAGTGGAACAAGATATATGAAAAAGGCAAAGGTGGTATTCAGGTTGGAACTGATAATGGATTGACCGACAACCCGTTGGACTACTTTTTTCCAGTCACCATGGCTGATTTGGGGTAATTTCGCTTTTGTCGGATCGAGTTTAGTACCATCAGCCACTTTATCCCATCCCATATAGGCCGCCATTACGTGTTCTGATTGAATTTTTAGGATCGTAGTATAAATCTCAAGACGTTCTTTTGAAATGTATTGTTCCATGCTGAAGCCTATTTTGAAAAAACGATAGAATACCGTCAACGGAGCGGTTTGTAAAAATAACTTGACTTCAATCAGTGATAGATTTAACGCACACGCGTTAAGGCGGAGCCGCCTCTACGTAGTAGAGGTCTCATGCGAAAATAGTTATATGGAAAAGCCACCTTCTTATAAACTGCCGTTATGAAATCCATTCTCATAATTAGATATATAACACACCAAAAACAAGAGAAAAAAACAACTACCATTCTGTAATAATTCATTAAACATATAATCAATAATAAAAATTTTACACAATATAAAATATTAGCATATCGACGATATCTATAAGAACGGTAAAAAAGAGACGCCCCCTTTAAAACCCATAAACATAATTATTCATTGTGTCGTAAAAGTGATAACCTTACATGGAAGTTATCCAGTTTAATCATGATGGGTGAAATTATGAAAGATAAAACGATGAGTTTCTCTGTAAACAAAGATCTGGATGTTCATTCAAAAAGCTTTGATGCTTTTATATCATACATGGAAAACAGTAACGACCTTTGGATTATAAAAGATAGTGAATCTCGATTCGTCTATGCTAATGATGTTGCACTCTATTACAGCGATCTTCCTAAGGGTTTTAACATAGAAGGTAGGCTTGATAGTGAATGTCCAGCTCCGTGGTCTGAGGTTGCAGATATTATACAAGCTAACGATAAAAACGTAATGACGAGTCAAAAAACCATCCCGGTACTAAACACCTTCATTTATGGAGGGAAAGAAAAAATGATCCAGCCGTTTCTAGCTGATCTTACACCACTAATGAAGGACGGAAAATGCGTTGGGGTTGTTGGACACGGTAAAAAACTTGAAATTTATTCCATGTACCATTTTGAAAACAACAGGCATCCTGACTCATTAACCTTTGGTACACCAACTGATTTATTTACTGATAGAGAGTTCGATATAGTATTTTTTGCTTTACAATCACTAAGCGCTAAAGATATATCCAAAAAATTAGGTATCACCTACAGAACAGTACAAAGTAGGCTACAGATAATTTATCAGAAAATAGGAATAAACTCATTAAAACAATTAAAAGAATATTGTAGGGCTAAGGGATATGATAACTATGCTCCTACCAGATTTATTAACCCTAATCCCTATATACCTCTAGCATAACAATGCACAACATCGTTGTCATCACTATACCCAAGAAACTTCAAGATGCAGTTTTTAGCACCTGAAAATGGTCATTAATTCTAGACATCAGCGAGTCCGCTATATCCGGTAGCGTTGTGGTGAAAAATTTGAAGACTTTGTCTCGAAATTCATGTTTATCAGCGAAATAACGGTTATTTCGAACATGTTCATTCATGACCTTCCATAATCGCTCTATCGGGTTTAAATTTGGGCTATAGGGAGGAAGATAATGTAACTCAATATTGCTAACATAAGCCCACTCCTTCACAAGATGAGCTTTGTTGTAACCCGCCCCATCCACAATAAGATGAATTTTTTGATGATAGTCAGGATAAGACTTCCTTATTTCGTTGAAAAAACAGCAAATGTTGTAGTCATTGATGGTTTGATATTCCTGGAACACCGTACGACCAATGGCATTCAGGTTGAGCGCGCCCAATATATTCAGGCGAGTTCGGCTTCCTGTTGTCTTGACGGTTTTTTTCTCGCCTTTTCGCATCCAGCCATAACCGAGTTTGGTGCCTTGAGTCGGGTGAACAGCGTCAAGAAAAAGGATGGGTTCATCTTTCGCTGTGATTTTAAGATTTTCATAATATTCAATAAATTGTATCTGTTTTTCTGCCTCGAATTTATGAGGGACACCACAAGGTTTTTTATAAGAAAAACCCTGACGGTGTAGCCATTTATTCATGCCGGGAATGCTAAAGGTAATATTCCAGAGCTGAGCAACATAGGCCACGATTTCATGGGTGTGATGGAAAAGATGTTGAGATAAGTGGTTGATTAAAAAATCAGTTTGCTCTCGAGAAAGCAAACTATCAGACCCCCCATTATCAGATTTAAGTTTACCTTGATTAAGATAATCACTGATATGGCGGTCAACAGTGGTCTGATGGAGTCGCAATGCCTGGGCTATCATCACAGAACTCCACCCTTCAGAAGCCAGAAGGATCGCTTTTATTCTGTCTCGTACTTGGCCATCACGAGTGGTGTCGTGAAGACGTTCAAGTTTGATTTTTTGTTCTGATGTAATAAATATTTTCATAGCGAGGATAATGATCTCCATTTCGGATAAAATCAAGCATCTTCAATGATTACGGGTATATACCATTAGGGTTCTGTCTGGCAGAACCCCTACGCCTAATCTAGCGTCGTATGTAAGATCTTTGCCTGCCCAGTTTTTCATCTTTTATGTCTGTCTATATATTTAATCCTTCAATGCTACAAATTGCATAAAATCTTTCGTTGGCATGATGTTTAATAAAATTATCTTTTCGCTCAGGACTAATCCAACCGATCATATTAAGTATGTCCTCATAATGTTTAATTAATAAAGCACAACTGGCTTGAGCACCATGCACTGGAGTTGCATAATCCGGGAAATGAATATTAGGATCGTCATAATGAAATTTCCAAATAGCCTCATGGTGAAAAATTCCATTTCTTAACCCTTTTATTTTTTGAGCAAATCTTCTATTTTTTTCCGTGTCAGATCTTTTGGCGCATAAGGGAATACATGCACTAAGAGATTAGGCCAGAGTAATGTCTCAGAATCTTTATCTTCGTATTTATGGGATAATAAATTTGTCCAGAAGCTAAAAGTTAAAGAGGAAATAATCCTGCTTGGTGTGAGGATTTTATTTTTTGCGGCATTAATTTGGGTTTCTTCCAAAATATATTTATCAATCACTCACTTTCCAGACTACCGTTATGAAATCCATTCTCAGAATTAGATATATAACACACCAAAAACAAGAGAAAAAAATAACTACCATTCTGTAATAATTCATTAAACATATAATCAATAAGAAAAATTTTACACAATATAAAATATTAGCATATCGACGATATCTACAAGAACGGTAAAAAAGAGACGCCCCCTTTAAAACCCATAAACATAATTATTCATTGTGTCGTAAAAGTGATAACCTTACATGGAAGTTATCCAGTTTAATCATGATGGGTGAAATTATGAAAGATAAAACGATGAGTTTCTCTGTAAACAAAGATCTGGATGTTCATTCAAAAAGCTTTGATGCCTTCATATCATACATGGAAAACAGCAACGATTTTTGGATTATAAAAGACAACGAATCTCGATTCGTCTATGCTAACGATATTATGCTTTATTACAGCGGCCTTCCTAAAGGTTTTAACATAGAAGGTAAGCTTGATAGTGAATGTCCAGCACCGTGGTCTGAGTTTGAAGATATTATACAAGCTAATGATAAAAACGTAATGACTAGTCAAAAAACCATCCCAGTATTAAATACTTTCGCTTATGGCGGGAGACAAAAAATAATCCAACCATTTCTACTCGACATTACACCACTAATGAAGGACGGAAAATGCGTTGGGGTTGTTGGACACGGTAAAAAACTTGAAATTTATTCCATGTACCATTTTGAAAACAACAGGCATCCTGACTCATTAACCTTTGGCACACCAACTGATTTATTTACTGATAGAGAGTTCGATATAGTATTTTTTGCTTTACAATCACTAAGCGCTAAAGATATATCCAAAAAATTAGGTATCACCTATAGAACGGTACAAAGTAGGCTACAGATAATTTATCAGAAAATAGGAATAAACTCATTAAAACAATTAAAAGAATATTGTAGGGCTAAGGGGTATGATAACTATGCTCCTACCAGATTTATTAACCCTAATCCCTATATACCTCTAGCATAACAATTCACAACATCGTTGTCGCCACTGTGCCATTAGGGTTCTGCCTGGCAGAGCCCCTACGTCCCGGCGCGTAGAAGCGCCTGTACGCCTCAGCAAGCGATTTCCCGATTCGACGTACCTTTTAATGATCGGTTGAATGCTCATGGATTAGATGTATTCAATATAAAACATCCGTGAAATCAGCAGAAATATAGGGAGGAGTATCAGCATAATACAAAAGATTAAATAATTGAGGCAGAAAAAATTAACTATGACAAAAAGGCAGAGCGTTAATAACCCTATATTAATCCTATGATCATACCTGAAGCTTTCCACAAGACATGAGAAAAGTTTCAGGTACTTCATCTCTTCTCAATTTACTTTCTTACGAGAAGTTTATTTTAATTCATTTGAGATATCTACTTGGCCATATTTCGTAAGGTTCACAATTTAAAGCGGTAGCAATGAGCCGTTCACCTTTAGGCCACGGACGATGCAACGCATTACTTAACGTAGATGATGCAAGCCCCGCTTCTCTTGAAACAGCAGATAACGACGTTCCCCGTTTTCTGAGTCCCGCAATAATATCAGCCGGGTGCCAGTCGTCTGTTACAATCATTACTTCTTCTCCTTTTCAGTTTGGTTATTCAAGGTGCTATATTCATACTCTCTTAAGATTAATATTTTTATATTGTTACAGCTTTTTCCCTGACCCCACGCTGGTGTGGAATACCAAAAAATAGCGGTACTAAGACGTTAAACCCCGCTAAATACAGCCAAATATTCTCCGAATAGAAAAATGTAATGTTCAAAAATTTTAGTTATTTTTGGAAATGTTGAAAGCGCATTAAATACTTTAATGAATGCACTAAATAATCTCTTCAATTACGGGGAGTGATGCTAACTAAGTTAACTCAGTAACCTGAGCTTCGCTTAAGGGAAGGGAACTAAAGTGCCTGAGGCACGATCAAAGTTTTTGCTAAAGAAAACAAAATCATGGAGACCCTCAGGCAGGGTTAATTTAGAAGAACTTTACTGCTGCGTCGATGACTTTTGCCAAAAATTTATTCCTCTCTGGCATCAACAACTCATTGAACATGGATTACGTAAACGACACCGGGAGGCATCTCTTTCTCTCAGTGAAGTCATGATGATCCTCATTTTATTTCATATGAGTCATTATCGTGATTTTAAAACATTTTATATTGAACATGTAAAACAATATCTTACAGCCGATTTCCCCGGATTAGTCAGCTATACGCGTATCCTCACCCTGAAAAAAAGGGCGCTTATTCCTTTATGCGCTTTTCTTTCATCACGTAAGGCACAAACTCAAGGAATTGCTTTTATTGATTCCACCAAAATTGCTGTTTGTCACAATCGTCGTATTCCTCGTCATCGCGTATTTGAAGGGATGGCACAACGAGGTAAAACGAGCACAGGCTGGTTTTATGGCTTTAAACTTCATTTGGTTATCAATGATTGCGGTGAATTGTTAGCCGTGAAACTCACCGCAGGAAACCAGGATGATCGTCAGCCAGTCAGCGCGTTGACAAAAGGACTCACAGGCTGTTTGTATGGGGATAAAGGGTATTTGTCCCAGGCTTTATGCGATGAGTTAGAAGCGGAAGGTGTCACGTTAATCACCAATGTCCGGAGTAACATGAAAGCCAAAGCATTATCTCTCTGGGATAGGTTGATGTTAAGACGGCGATTTTTGATAGAAACGGTCGTCGACCAGCTCAAAAATATTTCTCAGATAGAACATTCAAGGCATCGCAGTCAGCTCGGTTTTTTGTTAGAAGTTGCTGCCGGTCTTATTGCTTATACATTCCAGCCTAAAAAACCGAGCTTGAATCTACGGGATAATGAGATCGCTATCTTTAAACGAAGCTGAGGTTAATTAACTCTATAAATCAAAGATCATGAATAATCAATGCAAAAACAAACTGTTTCTTTATCGTCAAACATAACTTCTACAACGTGAAAAAGCTAGCCGTAATGCTGCACCCACTTCCTCAGGGGAACTGTTTACCGGGATGATGACATAGTCAAATTCGGAAATGGTCTTACCTGTCCAACTTTCCAATTTTTCATGACAAGATGGTCGAATCGTTATTTGACCATCAAGCATGCAAATACCGCAGCTTAACATTTTCTTAAATAACTGCCGTTTTGAACGATAGCCATAAGATTCCATCATCTTAGTGATCCAATTTTTATACTGTTCAGCATTTGCATCATGATCAAAATAATCTCCACACTTATTAAGTGGGATTACTCTGCTTTTTGACAAAGCATCGAGCACAGCCTTTCCCAACTCTTGATCAGATGCAATTGGCTGTAATAAATGATTACTTCCTAAAGGATCTACTCTCAATAAACCGTTACCTGAATAAGTTTGTATTGAATAGAAATCACCATTAAATTCAGTCCTTGCATGTAATCCTTGTTTGAAATCTGTACTCATTATTTCACCACCGTGATTTTAGCGATCAGACCCATTTAATAACTATTTGAGTCTTTTTGAGATAATTAGCGGACACATAATAGTAATTACATGTCCACCTCAATTAACCCTCTAAATCAAAGATCATGAATAACCAATGCAAAAACAAACTGTTTCTTTATCGTCAAACATAACTTCTACAACGTGAAAAAGCCAATCGTAATGCTGCTCCAACTTCCTCAGGGGAACTGTCTGCCGGAATAACGACATAATCAGTTTCAGAAAAACCATCTCCAGACCAACCATCCAATTTTTCATGACAAGATGGTCGTATTGTTATTTGACTATCAAGTAATTGGATACCACAATTATGCATTTTTTTAAAAAGCTGGCGTCTTGAACGATAATTGTAAGTTTTCATCATTTGTTTAATCCATTCATCATATAGCTCAGATGTTTTCTCGTTATCAAAAAAATCATCATCAGGATCGACCAACCGACTTTTAGAAAGTGAATCTAAAACAGCACTACCTAATTGGCTATCAGTTATATCGGGAGATAAGATATGTTCAGGGCTTTGAGGATCAGCTAAAAGCAGACGGTATCCAGAATAGGTTTTAACAGAGTAAAAACTCCCATTAAACATAGCTGTTGCATTTAACCCTTGCTTAAAATCCATACTCATTATTTCACCACCGTAGTTTTAGCGGTAAGGCTCATTTAATAACTATTTGAATCTTTTCGAGATAATTAGCGGACACATAATAGTGATTACGTGTCCACATTAATTAACTCTTTAAATCAAAGATCATGATCAATTTAGTGCAAAAACAACTGTTTCTTTATCGTCAAACATAACTTCTGCAACGCGAAAAAGCCAATCGTAATGCTGCTCCAACTTCCTCAGGGGAACTGTCTGCCGGGATGATGACATAATCAGACTCGACAATACCTTGTCCTGTCCAAAGCTCAAGTTTTTTGTGACCAGAAGGCGAGATAGTTATAACGCTACCTAACAAACAGATATTACAACTGTTCATCTTCTTAAATAACTGACGTTTTGAACGGTAATTGTAAACTTTCATTAAATGCTCAATCCACTCTTTATATCGCTCAGCTGCCCTTTCATTGTCGAAAAAATCATCATCAGGATCAATCAAGCGACTTTTAGAAAGTGAATCTAAAACAGCGTTTCCTAATTGACTATCATTTACATCGGGAGACAAGATATGCTCGCAGCTTTGGGGATCAGCTCGAAGCAGTCGATACCCAGAATAAGTTTTGACAGAGTAAAAATCACCATTAAACTTAGCGCCCGCATTAAGTCCTTGATCAAAATCTGTATTCATTATTTCACCACCGTAATTTTAGCGGTCAGGCTCATTTAATAATTCTTTAAGCCTTTTGAGATAATTAGCGGACACATAATAGTGATTACGTGTCCACCTTAATTAACTCTATAAATCAAAGATCATGAATAATCAATGCAAAAACAAACTGTTTCTTTATCGTCAAACATAACTTCTACAACGTGAAAAAGCTAGCCGTAATGCTGCACCCACTTCCTCAGGGGAACTGTCTGCCGGGATGATGACATAATCTGACTCGACAATACCTTGTCCTGTCCAAAGCTCAAGTTTTTTGTGACCATAGGGCATAATAGTTATCACACCATCTAACAAGCGAATATTGCAACTGTTCATCTTCTTGAATAACTGACGTTTTGAGCGATAACCATAAGATCCCATCATCTCTGTGATCCAGTTTTTATACTGTTTGTCATTTGCATCATGATCAAAATAATCCCCATACTCATCAAGTGGGATTATCCTACTTTTTGATAAAGCATCAAGTACAGCCTTTCCCAACTCTTGATCAGATACAACTGGCTGTAATAGGTGTTCGCTTCCTAAGGGATCTACCCCTAATAAACCGTTGCCTGAATAGGTTTGTATTGAATAAAAATCACCATTAAATTTAGCTCCGGCATTCAACCCTTGGTCAGGATGATTGTTCATTATTTCACCACTGTAATTTTAGCGGTCAGGCTCATTTAATAACTAACCCGAATTCTGCTTAAGCCGTCATTGAAAAATCGTCTTCTGAGTAGAAAACTTTCAGTGATGGCTTCTTCAATTTAAGGCAGTAAGCAATCAATCCACCTAAAACGCACAACAGAAAGCCTTTTATACTTCGGTGGCGGGAATGCTCTATTTGAGAAATAGTTTTTAATTGCCCATTAATCGTTTCAATGATAAAACGCTTTTTTAACATTATCTTATCCCACTCAGCTTGCATACTCGCTTTCATGTTACGCCGTTTTTTCGTGATGAAAGTGACATCGGTTTTGGCTAAATCGTCCGCCAATTCCTGGCTGAGGTAACCTTTGTCACCGTAAAGAGAACCCGTTAATTCTTTTGATAATTCACGAACAGGTTCCCGATCATCCACATTACCCGCAGTCACTTTAAGCGCGAGAATTTCACCCTGATGATTGACAACCAGGTGTAATTTGAAACCGTAAAACCATCCCATTGAATTTTTTCCGCGCTTTGCTATCCCCGCAAAGACCTTATGTCGAGGGATGCGAATGTTATGGCAGACACTCAACCGGGTGGAATCAATAAAAGCAATGCCTGTGGGTTTCCCTTTTAATTGAGTCAGATAGCTGCATAATGGCACTAAAACGGAAGGAGCCACACTGACAAAACGAGGATAGCTAAGCAAGGTTGGAAAATCCTTATGGTGATATTTCCAAATATGTTCTAGATAAAAATGTTTAAAATCACGGTAATGCGACATATGAAAAAGGATCAAAATGGTCATGATTTCACTGGGATACATATGACCTTGTCGGCGGCGTAAACGATGCCCGCTATCGAGACAAAATTGTTCCCATTGAGGGATGAAAAAACGGCAAAAATCATCGACATCACAGAAAATTTCAACTAAGTTGTCCATAGCCTGTTCCACCTCGGAGCTGTTTTTGGTGTGCACCAAAACTTTGCTCCTGGAACAGGCTTCTCGTCAATTTCTTATCCAGAATTCGGGTTAACTATTTGAATCTTTTCGAGATAATTAGCGGACACATAATAGTGATTACGTGTCCATCTTAATTAACTCTCTAAATCAAAGATCATGAATAATCAATGCAAAAATAAACTGTTACCTTATCGTCAAACATAACTTCTACAACGTGAAAAAGCCAATCGTAATGCTGCTCCAACTTCCTCAGGGGAACTATCCGCAGAAATTACGACATGATCAGATTCAGAAATACCATCTTCAGACCAGCCTTCCAATTTTTCATGGCGGGATGGCCGGATCGTTATTTGACCATCAAGCATACAGATACCACAGCTTAACATTTTCTTAAATAACTGCCGTTTTGAACGGTAATCATAAGATTCCATCATCTCGGTGATCCAATTTTTATACTGTTCAGCATTTGCATCATGATCAAAATAATCCCCATACTTATCCAGTGGGATTAGTCTGCTTTTTGATAAAGCATCAAGCACAGCCTTTCCCAACTCTTGATCAGATACAATTGGCTGTAATAAATAGTTACTTCCTGAGGGATCTGCTCCCAATAAGCCATTGCCTGAATAGGTTTGTACTGAATAGAAATCACCATTAAATTTAACTCTTGCATTTAACCCTTGTTTGAAATTTTCGCTCATTATTTCACCACCGTGATTTTGACGTTAACATTTTTACCTGTTCCATAAGTTATAGCGCGATTAATTTGCTCCCACTGATCTACTGTTGTTGTCTTCGGTACAGCAATACGCATTTCTCGTTGTGAAATTATCGAAGATGTTACCTCTTTATCATCTTTAATGTACCCTCGGAAATCTGCCGCTGAATCAATATTCCCTTTCATTGACGTATATATCTGCTTGGGATCTTTTATCCTTGCTGGTGTACGTGTATCTATAGTTTTAACACTAATAGCTGTACGTGTAGCGGGATCATAAAAATCAAAAGTTTTGAAATTCTCTGGCAACCGAGAACCTGCTGGCATCTGCGTAGCAACAAAGTCCTCAAAAGGATACCCCTGCTTATAGTTCCCTTCTCCCCACGCCATTTGGGTCTGACTTCCATCTTTTTCTACCCGATACACATGACGAATGTCTACTGCTGAGTGTGGATCTTTTGAGATGATTTTCGATAACTTAGCCGTGGCAGACGTAGATCCTTTAACCGCCCCCAAGCCACCGCCAGCCATACTGGCTATTCCAGTAACCAGTTTTCCTATCTCCAGCCCCGCATTATAGGCTCCCTCTGGACCCGCTTTTTCATATTCGGCTTTGACAACATCAAGCTGCTTGAGATAACTATCCTTTGTTGCCTGCCAGATAAAGCCGGGCATATCTTCCTGAATTAACAGTGTCCTGAGCGATTCAATGACTTCCGAAGGATTAGAGACCGCACCGACAATAGCCATCACGCTATCATAGAGTTCTGATGGAATACCGGAGACAAAACCTGCCGCCAGATGACCATCTTGTGAACCACTCATCAAACCCCATTTAGCAAAAATCTGCGCCTTTTTAAGGTAGTTGGATTCTGCCGCCAGTTCTTTTTCCATTAATTGCTGCTGGTGATGAGCCAGGTAATTATAACGGAAAGTGTTCTCCGCACCGCTTGCGCCACTATAAGCACCGTCTGCTTTACCGGTAAATACCGCACCGGCAAAACCACCAAAAGCACGGGCAATTTGCGCTTGTCGCTCCGAGGTTTTCTCCCATTCTTCGGCTTTGATAAGATTATCTCCCATCATGATACCCGCCAGTTCCGCAGCCAAAGCCCCCGCCATTGCACCTTTGGCATTCCCCCGGCCAATTTCAGCACTGATACCTGCGACAACAGCGTGGCTTAACGTTTTGCCCGGCACTCCCAGGACCTCGCCATTATCACCAATCAATCGGGCGCCTTCCGCGTTAATCTGGCTGCCAATATTAGCCAACAGAGCCGTAGTCAAATTATCTTTAAAACTGCCGCCGTTAATGGTGGTATTCAGGCTGGAACTGATAATGGATTGACCCGCGACCCGCTGGATGACTTTATTCCAGTCACCATTGCTGATTTGAGGTAATTTCGCTTTTGTGGGATCTAATGTAGTGCCATCAGCCGCTTTATCCCATCCCATGTAGGAATCAAATCCGGCCAAGGCACCCCCAATCGCCATTGAGGTAATGGTTGATTTAACCGCATCACTGCTACCTAATACTTTTAGTGCTTTGGATATATCCCCCTGATTGTCCACAATAGCAACAGCTGCCTGTGCAGCCAGTGATGACATCCCCGCAGTTAACGCACCACCCGCAACGCTATTACCCGCATAAGATGCGACAGATGCTGACAGAGAACTACCTGCTGTTGCCGCCGCCGCTGCAATAGCAATCACCGCAGAAACCACCGGATTTAAATGCTGGCTCTTGTGATCCCAACTGTTATAAGCATCTTTGACCAAATTCCATTGAACATCTTTACGTTCACTGAGTCCTTTCAGCCAAGCCGTTTCCGGCGTATTACCGAAGATTGATATGGCATTCTGTAATGTCTGACCATTTTTTGCTTTGATATCCGCGCTAACACCATTTGCTGCATCTACAGTAAGTTTTCCGCCGATATGAATAGCAGGAAGAATCCACGTATCTTTGGTATAACCTTTATCCCTATGTTTGATATAAAAGCCTTTAGAGTTGGTAATGGTCTGTTCGAAAGTGGTATTTTTTACCGCTTTAAAATTGACCTTACCGTGAGTGCTGGTCAGTTTGGCATTTTTATTAGTGGAGATTTTACTGGCTTCATAAGTACTGTCATCCCGGCTTAACAGATTAATATCACCACCAGCGGTAAATTCAGTAACTTTATTAGTGACATCATGACGGGTACGTTTAATGGTTTTCTTCTTGCCATACCATTTACGCTTTGTCTCTGTTTTCTCATAGTGGCTGGATTCTTCCATCGCCTGAGCGTATAGATAGCCACCTTTTGCCGCGACATCCATCGCACCTTTAGTAGCCAGTTTAGTGGCCTGGAAAAGAATGCTACCGTCTGAGATAACGGTCAGTACACCGCCGCTAGTCAATTCAGTGCCTTGCTGAGTCACCGATTCGGTGAATTCCCTATTACCTTCCCGGTAGGTGTGATTCTGTACCGATTCAAAACGCATATTGCCACCGGAGGAGAGCGTGACATCACCATCAGAAGTCAATTTAGTACCCGCGGTAGTGAGGGTACCATTTGCCGCTATTGTCAGTTTTTTATCACCACGGACTTGAGCAATAATATGTCGGTCATCTTTGTTGTTATCATTCGCCTTGTTAATTGCAGAATAAGCAAGGGAAGGCAATGTGATATTTCCTCCTGCGGATAATAATGTGTTACCGTTAGCCTGTATCTGAATAGCTTTCCCATGAATATCACCACCGCTCATTATGCTGATATTATTCTTTGCAAAAATTTTGCTGCTGAGTTCTGATGAGTCGCTGGGTATGAGAAGACTTCCCCGATCTCCTAATTCAGCAGAACTCAGATCAATCTGTTTTGCCGCACTTAAATAAATATCTTTTCCGGCTGACATATCTGAGCCTTTAGCATAAAGATTACCCCCGGCGTTAATCGTCAATGATTCTGAGGCATTCAACATGCCTGCTATAGGTAAGCGCTCATTTCTTTTCTTTGATTTTGCAAAAATATAGGTATCTGCATGGTTTTCTATCGTAACATCACTGTTGGCTATCAGAGATATATTTTTACTCGGCTGTAAATAGACATTTTGTAAAAGAAGGTTTTTACCGGCGTTGATAGTTAAATTACCGCTAGCACCTAACTTGTTTGATGCTGGGTGATCGCCAGTAGCATATTGGCCCCAGAGATAACCGAATTGATCACCATTCTTAAACTGAATGTCGCCATTACGGCTGATAGCAGTGACATCCCTTCCTTTTATATTACTTTTCCAGATATTGATATTATTTACGGCAGCAATAGATAAACTATTTTGTGATGAAAGTATTGAATTCTTGAGGACAATATCGTTCTCAGAAATAATATTTAATTCATCAAAGGCTCTAATTTTATCCTTGAGGGTTATTTGTCCACCATGCAATAAGATATTTTTAGCTGACAATATTTCTGGCAGTTTTTCACTGTCGATTGGGCGATCATTGAATAAACCTAAACCAGAAGGGGATTTATGAGGGTAGTCAGTATCAATATTAATGCTGTCGCTAAAGTCAGCGATAAGATTACCTTTTGCTATGATACTTGCCCGTTCAAGAATAAGGTTGTCTTTTTTTATATCATATTTTACTTCACCTGGCGATAAAATATGATAACTTTTATCATCCCATTGGTGATATGTGTTGATTTTTTCAAGGATCTTATTAGAAGAAAGTTTATAGATACCGGAGGGGGTATTAAGTGAATCGGTTATAGATACATAAGTGTCCTTAGGGAAGTATTCAAAGAGATTAAGATACCCTGATGTTTCCTCAGATATTCTGCTTGTATTTAAAAGTTTTTTTCCGGTTAAGAAAATATCTTTTTCGGCTTCAATTTTGCTCAATTCCTGATTTGATAATATATCACTGTTAATATAAATATTTCCACCCGATGTGAGAACACTGGGTTGCATACTTTTTAAATTATGTCCATGCTTATATTGCGCTTCGAGAATGTTGAAATTCTTATCTGCCGGGTTGGGTGCTATTTCTCTTTTTTCAAAATAATAGATACTGCGGGCATTATTCAGCGCATTAGTCCTGACAACCAAATCCCCCTTCACGGTTTTTATCGTTGCCGATCTATTCTCGACTAACTGACCTTTATTTCCCTGTGCATCTTTTTGTATCCACATATTATTGTTGGCTTGCAGCAAGGCTTTATCACCGGTATTACGCACGGTGTCACCGAATACCCGCATATCCCGACCAGCGGTTACGCTGCCTTTATTCTCCAGTGCCGTGTTTGCCAAGGTAATATCCCGTTCTGCCTGTATCTTAATATTGGGAGCGATATGAGTTTCTCTGGCACTAAGATTAAAATCCGTTTTAGCTTTGGCATTTCCCAGTTCAATTTTACCATTAACATTTAAAGTAATATCACGCTGGTCGCTGGTTAAATCTTTCAAGTTAACCCCAACGCCATCTTCAGTAGCAACCAAACGAATTTTATTGGCATACATGCCGCCTAATGCTTTGGTATCAACGGCTAATTGAGGTTTAGCGCCTTCCCCTGTGATTTTTTTCACTGTGCCATCGTTAAAATCAATCCGATTAGCGCCCTGTGTAAAAGACAAGTTGTTAGCCTGAATTTTTCCATTTAACTCAGTCGCCCGGCTGATAATGTCAATATAATCTGTCGCCTTGCCATCCAACCCTTTACCACCAATCGTAATTTGGCCTTTTTTGACTTCCAATGCTTCCAATGCACCCTGTTTGTCAAACTGAGGTTTCCCGGTAGTCAGTGTTGCGCTGGAGGTATTAATAAAGCCACAGCCATCACAGGTAATGCCGTTAGGGTTGGCAATCATCACATTGGCTTTATTACCTACCACCTCCAATTTGCCCTGAAGGTCAGACCGCCCGTTACCGGTGACTTCATTAATAATTAATTCGGCTGCTTTACCTTTCAAGTTGCTGTTTGCATTTATCTGCCCGGCTAATTGTGATTTAGCCGCCTGAGTGGCGTTATTGAGTACAGCGCCCTGAGTAGCAACATTAAACTCTTTATAGGTGTTGTGAGATATCCCTGCTCCATTAGGAGTAGCAATATTCACAACCGGGATATTGCCCTGGTTTTGTACCTGAGTATGATTATTATCAGGCGTGATCCCAGCGGCTATAGCCGGATGAAGGGGATATACTGCGGTCAGATAAATTAAAAGATAACAAGCGCCCCTTGCCATAGGGTTGTTACGTCTATCCATCGTTCTATCCTTTCTTAATTTAAGTACAAGGTTATTGGTATAACTCCCTGTATTACATCACTAAAAAATCAGTGATGCAGACCAGTAAACCACCCAGTTATCCGGTTTCAGATGGTTAGGGTGGGTCAATGGCGTTCCTAAAGTCATCATCTGGCTGAACCTGCGATTGGTCAGTGAGACACCAAGCGCAGTACCTGCAACGTTACCGCCATCAATTTGTCCTGTTTTTTTCTGTAACCAACCGGCATCCAACGCACCGATTAAGGCCAGTTCACCCAGTGCGGAAAACTTTGACACCTGCCAATTCAATTCGTTGCGCAAATATCCACCGCGATTACCGGTAAGGTATTGCTCTTTAAACCCCCGAACGGAGTATTGCCCGCCCAATGAGAGGCGTTCGCTGGCGTAAAGGTTGTCCAATGTGGTCTGGCCGTAAATGGATGAGAGGTAATAAATGGAATCCGTGACCGGAATAAAATAGCTAGCACTCAGACTGAATTTGCGAAATTGACTCCGTGGAGTATCGGGGAAATGTGGGTCATCTTTTGTAGCACCTAACACGGATAGGCCACGACTCAGTACAGGATTGAAAGTGATATAACCACCCGCCAGTACTGAACTGTAATTAACGCCAAAGTTGATAACACTTAATGTCGGACTGCTAATAGATAATTTCTTTCCCGCCATCACGTTGGTCGTCTGACGGCGCGTCATTCCTACATTCAGTACCAGTTTCTGCTTACCGTCACGATATAACGTCCGATTTACCACCAGCCGATGAGTTTGGCTGTCACCTTCATAGCGATAGATTTGTGAGTCGATCGGAATGATTTGAAAAGAATCATTCCACAAATATTGGTAGGTAAACAGCCAGTAGCCATAAGGAATTGTTACATAGGAAGAGAGGCTCCGGCTCTGGTGGTTATTACGAAAGTCACTGTTACGGCTGGCTGATAATGACCACTGTTCAGCAAAATGTAATAGATTATCCAAACTCACACTGACATTGATTTGTCCAGTGCCTGTACTTTTTTGACCACTGTTATCCGTTCCAAAGCTGGCACTGACCGACACACGATGTGATACTCGTTTCAAGATAATCGCAGAATAACCGGGTTGCTTTCCGGGCTGAATATCAATCGTCATCTGTTGGGAAGGAAGCCGGTTAAGTTGTTCCATCCCTTGTTCAATATCCCGTAGATTCAACGTTTTACCAACTATTCCCGGAAAGGCCATTTTCAATGAGAGCGGTGTTTCATCGTCAAGGCTGATTGATTCAACTTTACCTTCGCTCACGGTAATAATGAGGATACCGGTAGATAAATCCTGCGCCCTGAGTCCAGCGCGGGAAGTGACATAACCCCGTTCGATATAGGCATTCGATACTTTACGCACCAGCCCATTGATATCCTGCAAGGTTAAACAACGGGATAAATAAGGCCGTGTTAAATCTTCCCGCACTGATCGGGAAAGGCTTTCAACACTGTCAAATTGAATATGGTTAATAGTATGGCAAATAGATTCAACTCCATCAGGCTTGGGCTCTAAAGATGGAGATAAGGTAATGTTATTACGCATAGCATCACGCTGCTGTTGAGCTTGCTGCAGCAATACCTTCTGTTGTTGAGTGATAATCTCCTGATCTGCGGGGCTAATAAACTCTGAAGCATAAGCCTCCCCTGATATAGCTATAGCTAACACAACAGATACCGCGAATCTTCTAAGACAAACAAATATTCTTTCCATTGATAAATTTCATTTCACAATAAGTTAATTGTTAAAAGAATTAATAATGTCTTATCTTACCCGTCAATTCAGATAATAATAATGAATATTACTTTTAAATGTGATCAATAACCTTATTTATTAACACTTAATAGAATTAGTAACTTTCCATACTTAACGAAATACACAATCCAGAATAATACAAACACCCATAATGTAATTATTTATTTACACATACTGTAACCATTATTTGACAGAAATAACTTAATCCTTTAGCCTCCTTTCCATAACTATTTCAATCAGTTTATAAGCAGAGGAAAGCGTGAAGAATCGTACTATTGGCAGTATTTTTATCGTCGCCGGGACGACAATTGGCGCAGGGATGCTGGCTATGCCACTGGCTGCGGCCGGTGTTGGTTTTGGGACAACCTTCGTAATGTTAGTCGCTCTTTGGGTTTTGATGAGCTATACCGCTTTATTACTGGTGGAAGTTTATCAGTACAGCCCGGCAGATACCGGTTTAGGAACCGTGGCAAAACGTTATCTGGGACGGGGTGGTCAATGGCTTACCGGTTTCAGTATGTTATTCCTGATGTATGCCCTGACCACCGCTTATATCAGCGGCGCCGGTGAATTGCTTGCAGGCAGCCTGTCTTCATGGCTGGATAAACCTGTTCCGATCTCATTCGGGATACTGATTTTCACCATGGTCGCAGGTTGTGTTGTTACTATCGGTACTCAATCTGTCGATATGATTAACCGCTTGCTGTTTACTGCAAAAATCATCTTCCTGGTGATTATGTTGGCAGTCATGATGCCTCATATCAAAAACACTAATCTGCTCTCCATGCCCCTGGAGCAAGGTCTGGTATTATCAGCAATTCCCGTAGTATTCACCTCTTTTGGCTTTCACGGCAGTGTGCCAAGCATCGTGAGTTATATGGGCGGCGATACCCGCAAGTTACGCAAAATATTTGTTATCGGCAGTGCTATCCCATTGACTGCCTATATTTTGTGGCAATTAACAACACTGGGAGCGATTTCTTCCCATACTTTTGTCGGCATTCTGGCAGAACAGGCAGGGCTGAATGGGCTGTTACAGGCCGTGAGAGACGTCGTTGCCACTCCTCGTGTAGAGCTTGCTGTCCGTTTGTTTGCTGACCTGGCACTGGCAACCTCATTTCTTGGTGTCTCTTTAGGTCTATTTGATTACATGGCGGATCTGTTCAAACGCCGTAACAATGCAACAGGCCGCCTGCAAACAGGGGTGATGACTTTTGTTCCCCCCTTGCTTTGCGCGTTGTACTATCCAAACTTTGTTATGGCTCTGACTTTCGCCGCTGTAGCACTGTCTATTCTTGCTCTGCTACTGCCTTCAATGCTGGCATGGCGCAGCCGCCAAATTGAACAAACAGCTTATCGGGTAATAGGCGGAAAACCCGTTTTGGTGCTGGTATTTCTTTGTGGAATCGCAGTTATTGCTATCCAGATGGGTATTGTCAGTGGCTTACTGCCAGAAGTGGGTTAACCCGAATTTGGCATTGTCCGCATCAGAGATGATGCGGACTGAGTTCATAAAAACAGTTTAGAAATTTAAACCAGCACCAACATAAAACCCATCAGCCAATTTGTTATCCCTGTGACCTTCTTTCCCTCTCATATTCATCACTCGATAACCTGCATCCACTGTCAACGGCTTAAATACGGTAAAACGCAAGCCACCCGTCACTTCAGTATAAGAATCAATGCCCGAAGTTAAACGGGATGGCGCACCGTAAACTTCACCGTACAGAGATAAAGAGGGCATAACCGCCCAACTCAAACCCACACCACCAGCCAATGCCTCACCCTTTTTCCCATCATCAGGTGACAAATAAAGAACCTTACCGCCAATGCTAGCGGTCAATGGGCCGACGGGCAGACTAAAGGCCGTTCCCAAACTTCCCAGTTGCCCATTATGATCACTGCGTGCCCAGTTACCGTTAAATGATAATCCAGCACTGTTATCACCAATTGCCGCTGAAGTATTGGTGAAATGGCGACCAGCCTGAACATTCACCGAAATCGCATTTGCTGTCCCGGCAATGAACAATAAACTGGTTGCTGCTGCGGCAAGATAAGTCTTCATATATTTCCTCTTTATTTACTTAATGTTAAGTATCTTACTTAAATAGAACTAAACCTGTAGACAACAAAAGGAAATGAATCATCTATACTTACTAAATATGTGTGAATTTTTCATTTCATTTACTTAATAATTAACTATATAAATAATTTTATATTAAACAGTAAAGAAAAAAACAATAAATAACTTATAGAAAAAACACAACATTTGAATTTTAACATTTGACCAGAACTGTTTTTTTTAATCAGCGATTACGCTGTTTTTTTTCATGTAAAACAGGAGAAGTGTGATGAAAAAGAGAGGACTTACAACGAATGCCGGAGCCCCTGTCGTTGACAATAATAATGTCATAACCGCAGGCCAACGGGGTCCTATGTTGCTACAAGATGTTTGGTTCTTAGAAAAACTTGCCCATTTTGACCGTGAAGTTATTCCAGAGCGCCGTATGCACGCCAAAGGTTCTGGAGCTTATGGAACCTTTGTCGTTACTCACGATATCACTAAGTACACCAAAGCTAAGATTTTCTCTGAAATAGGCAAAAAAACAGACATGTTTGCCCGTTTCTCAACCGTCGCCGGTGAGCGCGGGGCAGCAGATGCGGAACGTGATATTCGTGGTTTTGCACTTAAGTTCTATACCGAAGAAGGTAACTGGGATTTAGTCGGTAACAATACCCCGATATTCTATCTTCGTGATCCCCTGAAATTCCCAGATCTTAACCATGTTGTTAAACGTGATCCACATACCAACCTGCGTAATCCCGCCTATAAATGGGATTTCTTCTCTCATCAACCTGAATCGCTGCATCAATTAACCATTGATTTCAGTGACCGTGGTATACCCAGATCTTTCCGCCATATGCACGGTTTTGGTAGCCATGCATTCAGCTTTATCAACTCCGATAATGAACGTTTCTGGGTGAAATTCCATTTCCGTTGTCAACAGGGCATTAAAAATCTGTTGGATGATGAAGTGGAAGCGCTGGTCGGTAAAGATCGCGAAAGTTCTCAGCGTGACTTGTTTACCGCAATTGAACAAGAAGACTATCCACGCTGGAAATTAAAGGTTCAGATTATGCCAGAGAAAGACGTTTCTCAGGTGCCATACAATCCGTTTGATTTGACAAAAGTATGGCCTCATGGCGATTACCCAATGCTTGATGTCGGTTATTTCGAGCTGACCCGTAACCCTGAGAACTACTTCTCAGAAGTCGAACAGGCCGCTTTCAACCCTGCGAATGTCGTGCCAGGTATCAGTTTCTCCCCTGATAAGATGTTACAGGGTCGCCTGTTTTCCTATGGTGATGCTCAACGTTATCGTCTTGGTGTTAACCACCATCAAATTCCGGTTAATACACCTCGTTGTCCGTTCCATAATTACCACCGTGATGGTGCAATGCGCGTGGATGGTAACAGCGGAAACACGGTGACTTATGAACCAAACAACGCCGGGTTGTTCCAAGAACAACCTGAATTCAAACACCCATCATTGTCTTTAGAAGGAGATGCTGACCACTGGAACCACCGTAAAGATGAAGATTATTTCAGTCAGCCCCGCGCACTGTATAACTTAATCAGCGGTAAAGAGCATCAGCGTATGTTCGACCGTATCGCCAGTGAACTGTCACAAGCACATGAAGAGACTCAACGCCGTCAGGTTGAGCTATTTAGAAAAGTTCACCCAGAATATGGTGCTGGTGTCGAAAAAGCGCTGCAAAAATTAAAGACTGATTGCTAACAACACCATATCATTAATTATCTCTGCCCATGACTCCATTAGTGATAATGGGCAGTACGAAATTCAGCATATTGATAGCAAATCAAAATAGCTCAAGAGAAACCAGGTAAATCCAATACCCATTTTTTGATCTGCTGACGGGAAATTTTAATACCGTCGTTTTTAAACTGCTGAGGTAAGAGATAGTAAGCTGCCGGGCGCTGAAAAGCGGCCAGTTTATCAATCAACCATTCAGGTAATAAATCAATAATTTCAGGCGAGTTACTATCAATGACAACGACAGGGCGATAACCAAATTCAGGATCGGGCACAGGAACCGCAAAACTTTGTTCTACCTGCGGATAGGTATTGATCATTCGTTCAATCTCTTCCGGTTGAATGCCTTCTCCACCGCTGAAAAACTGATTATCCATCCGGCCAAGTATTCGTAATTCACCCTGCTGTATCACTCCCCGATCACGGGTATGAAACCAGCCATCACGATCAGCCAATGGTTGTAATTTGCCATCCAGCCAATATCCACAGGCTAGGCTGTCAGAACGAATTTGAATCTCCTCCTTGATCAACCGAACTTCCTTACCCGGTAATGGATTTCCCACACCGGGAAACTCATCTGACCGTTTAACGCATACCGTTGAAGCCAGTTCGGTTAAACCATAACTACACCAACAACGAATACCTTGCTGCTCTGCCCTTTGCGTCAATTCTACGGGGATCATCGCCCCACCCAGCAGCACTTCCTTCAAATTCGGTGGTTGATTTTGCGACTGCTCCAGTAACCGCCAGAGCTGAGTCGGAACCAATGAAGCGTGAGTACAATCGGCTAAAGCCTGCTCCAGTGGATTGATATTTTTCAATACCAGAGCAGCCCCTTTCATTAACCAACGCCAGATAATCCCCTGACCAGATACATGAAACAGCGGCAATGAGAGCAACCAGCTATCTTGCTGCTGAAAATTCATCACAGAAAGGACATCCCGCGCACTGGAAAAATGCGCATGAATTGAGTGAACGGCAGCTTTAGGTAACCCGGAAGAGCCGGAAGTCAAAATCATACTGGCAGGACGCATTGCGTCCCATGCTACTGAGTTATCATCAGAATTCAGTGGTTCACTTGCCCAATCAAGGGATCTGGCATCTATTACGGGCAAGTCGTCACCACAGAAATCAGCAACAAAATCAATATTCAGATGAGGCAGTAATTCAGACAGCAGTACTTCTGGCAACTGAGGATTCAGTGGCAACACCCGTGCGCCACACTGTAGTGCTGCGAGATAACCCAGCAACATCTGTTCGCTATTTTTCCCCCGCAGCATGACGCCACTTCCTTCAATTACCCCCTGTTGGCGGAAATTTGCCGCAATCGCATCCAAAGCAGCAACCAACTGATGCCAGTTTAAAACGCGATCACACAACCGAATGGCGATCTTTTCGGGGCTAAAAGATGCCCAGTAGCGCCACGGCCACTGGGTAAATGGATTTAACTGCACCATGCGATGTCCAATTCATCCAATCCGGTCACTGGAATCGGACTATCCGGCCAGCGGCGTACTAACTGAAACTGAATAAGTGCCAACGTATCCAACCCTGGAATGGTCGCAGGCGTCAGCCAATGAGCAATGCGGGCAAGCTGAGTCAGACCAAAACTGGTTTCAATACTGGAGCTGATCACCGCTTCCAATCCGGCATTGTGCGCTGTTGAAATTAACTGACGGCAACGGGCAAGGCTTCCTGTCAAGGTAGGCTTGATCACAATCGCCGCAACACCTTCCTCAGCCTCCACGTTGAAACCTTCATCACGGAGACTTTCATCCCAAGCAATGGCGATCCCAGTATCACGGGCAAAAGCGAGAGATTCTGCCGGGGTTTGGCAAGGTTCCTCCAAAAAGGCAATCCGGTGACGGTAATCAGGATCGACATATTTAGCGAAACCATCCGCTTTAGCACGGTTCCAACTACGGTTAGCATCCAGTCGCAAAGATAAATCCGGTACAGCTTCCAGCAGAACATTAACCACCATACCGTCACGCACCGCTTCATACAGCCCGACTTTCACTTTGGCAACTTTTTGCCCATTCATTTCACTGAGACGAACAATCAGTTCATCAGGATCACCGTGACACAGTGGCGCTTTCCGGTAATCAGCGTCTTTCGGCAATTCACCCTGTAATTCAGCTAATGCACAGCTAATCCCAAATGCGACAGAAGGCAGTTCACTTTCGCCCGGTTCAGCACCAAGACGCCACTGTTTAAGCCATTCCACCGCAGCTTCCCCCGCCTGCTCAACCGTTTCTTTGCTGAATTCCGGCAGGGGGGAAATCTCGCCCCATCCCTGTTGACTATTTTCCTGCAAGTGAACCAAAAAGCCATCACGGGTTTTAAGCCGCTGATATCGCAGGATAACGCCAGCCTCCATCGGCAGTCTGAACCGATATAAAGTTGCAGTACGCATTATGGGTTACGTTTAAATTTGCTGAAATCAGGTTGGCGTTTCTCATTGAAAGCGTTACGCCCTTCCTGACCTTCTTCTGTCATGTAGAAAAGCATAGTGGCGTTACCGGCCAGCTCCTGCAATCCGGCCTGACCGTCACAATCAGCATTTAGCGCCGCCTTCAAGCAACGCAAGGCTATTGGACTATTTTCCAGCATTTCACGGCACCAGCGGACAGTCTCTTTTTCCAGATCTGCATAAGGTACAACAGTGTTAATCAGCCCCATATCCAGTGCTTGTTTAGCATCATATTGACGACACAGGAACCAGATTTCACGGGCTTTTTTCTGACCGACAACCCGTGCCATATAAGATGCCCCCCAACCGCCGTCAAAAGAGCCCACTTTAGGCCCAGTCTGACCAAAAATAGCGTTATCAGCCGCGATAGTCAGATCACACACCAGGTGCAATACATGACCGCCCCCAATCGCATATCCGGACACCATAGCAACGACGGGTTTTGGACAAGTACGGATCTGACGCTGAAAATCCAACACATTCAGATGATGGGTACCTCTGGCATCTTGATAACCGCCGTAGTCACCCCGGACTTTTTGATCGCCACCAGCACAAAAGGCTTTTTCACCCATGCCGGTCAGAATAATCACACCGATAGTGTCATCATAACGGGCATCATCCAGCGCTTGCATCATCTCTTGAACAGTCAATGGACGGAACGCATTACGTACTTGCGGGCGATTGATGGTGATTTTAGCAATGCCATCGATGGATTTGTGATAAAAAATATCTTCAAATTCTTCAGAGCAATCCCGCCATTCAATCGGGGCATACAGCTCTTCTTCTCTCGGGTAAATCATATTCGTATTCCTTCAATCAAAGAGTGATAAAAAATGGTTTACTGCCGCAGCAAACGCCGCCGCGTTCGATCGGTGAGCATTATGCCCAACATGCGCAATGGTTTGCAGTGGTAAAGCGCAGTACTTTGCTAATTGCTGAAATTTTTCGTCTTTTTCACCACACAGATATGCAAAAGGTAACGCCAGTTGTTGCAGTTCAGGCACCAGCCAGGGTTGGTATCCCAGCGAGGTATTTTCCAGCATATCAGCCACACCACCGCCATGATTATAACTGCGCATTTTAATCAGTTGCCGACGCTGTTCAGGGAGTAGATCAGAAAAAACCGCCTGCTGATACCAATCGGACAAAACCTGTTCAATCGGCTGAGAACGAAAACGTCTGGCCCAACGTCTATCATGTTCAAGACGGGCATTTCTTTCCTGTTGGGAGAACAAACCAGGGTTTCCTCCTTCAATCAGTAACCCACACAATCCCTGAATATCACCATAACAGACATGATTCATGGCAATACGACCTCCTAAGGAGTAGCCAATCAGCCAGTATTTATCAATTTGCTGTTCCGTTAACGTTTCAGACAGCAGACGGCTCATATCGGTGAAATCTTTTACCTGAATATCCCTGGAATCACCATGACCAGGCAGATCGATTACCAATGAGGGATACTGAGCGCACAGATTCACTAATGGCAACCACTCATCACCACTACCCAATAATCCATGCAACCACACCAGCCAGGGACGGTCATTATGACTGTTGAACTTGCGACCAGCCAGACTCACAACATAGCCACCTGTTTTAAAAGCTGTTGCAAACACTCAGCCCCTTCTCTACCCGGCACTTTCAGCTCAATCAGTGTGGTTTCATTTTGTTGCCATGCCTGATCAATACATTGTCGCAATTCAGTCCAGCTTTGTGGACTGGCATAATTCAAACCGAACATCGCCGCCGCATGATCGAAATTAACATGTTGAGGCATACAGTAAAAACGTTGCCTTTCTTCTTCCGGCGTAGGCAGTAAAGAGAAAATTTGTCCGCCATTATTATTTACCACGATTAATACGGTTGGCGCGGAAGGATGACGCAGCAATGCCAGGCCATTCAGATCATAAAGTGTGGATAAATCACCGATAATCGCCAGCGTTGGCTTTGCCGTTGCCCGTTGCACGCCTGCCGCAGTGGAAATCAATCCATCAATACCACTTGCCCCCCGGTTACTGTAGACCGGATACCCTGCCGGTAATTGCCCAAGTGCATCGATCAAACGAACAATCAGGCTGTTCCCCACAAATAACTGTCCATATTCAGGCAGTAATTCATGTAATTGATAAGCTACAGCGGCTTCACTGAACTTCCCTGCTAATTCTGTTCTGACGCAGTTTACCGCTTTCTCTGACCAGATCATGAGCTCTTCTGCCCACGAGGTACGCGATTGTGCCGGATGCACCAGTAACCAGTCAGCAATATTGCAGGTTAATTTTCTACCACGATGATTGGCGGGATCAAGCCGGCCAGGAACTGGCGCAATAACCCAATACTCCTCCGGCTGGCATTTAGCCTGCCACTGTAACAGGCTTTTTCCTATCAGACTGGAACCAAACTGGACCACCAGTTGCGCTTGCGCCAAAATTGTCTGTACGTGAGGATTATCCAACCATAAATCAGCGCAAGGCAATGGTTGCCCGGTTTGTGAAAGCGCATTACCAATCAGCGGCCAACCTAATATTTTTGCCCATTCAGCAACACAAACCCCCTCTTCAGCACTCATGAGGCCAGCCAGTACAACCCCTTGTTTCTGTTGCCAATAGCTCCAATCTGGCACTTCTGCCACCGCACAAGCCGCCGGGTGACTTAACCAAGGCTTGTTACTTTTCCACCAGTTGCCTAACTGTTGCTGCCACTCATAATAAGAAGGCTCTTCATTACCGTATAACGGCTCCGCGAATGGGCAGTTAATGTGCAAAGCCCCGTGTTGCAAGTTCGCCATTCCATTATCTATAACAGAAACCAGCCAGCTTGCAGCAATATCGTCTGTTGGTCTTGGCAAAGAAATTGTCTGGGATGGATAAGAAGCAAAAATACCCTGCTGATGAATAGCTTGATTCGCACCGCAATCCATCAATTCGGGTGGCCGATCGGCAGTCAGGAAAACCACGCGTTCACCCGTTAAGCCAGCTTCGATTAATGAAGGATAGAGGTTTGCCACCGCCGTCCCAGAAGTGACGATAACCGCGACCGGCTCTTTACTTGCTTTGGATAATCCCAATGCCAGATAGCCTAATCCGCGTTCATCAAAATGGGTATGACAAATCAGTTTGTTATTCTCCGCCGCAGCCATTGTTAAAGGCGTGGAACGTGAACCTGGCGCAATACAAACATGACGTAATCCGTGGCGGGTAAGTGCTTCCAATAAAAGTTCCGCCCAGCGGCGGTTAAATGCGCTGTTTGACATATTTTACTCAAAAAAACATTGATAAAAGCTCACTGTCAGCCTAACGGTACGGATAATTTTTTCTTTATCCTAGTTCAATGAATTGCCATTTAATCGAAGACTTGTTTTCGCTGACTACAGAACTTTATCTGACAATTTACGACCATAAACTGTTCAACAGATAAGGATTCACCCAACGTTAATTGAACCTTACGCTATCACTACCTTCTCCAGCCTTTGCCTGCACCAACGACCACCTTGGCAACTTGATTTACAACCTTTGCCCCAAAAGACATGATAAAAAGTAGGATTATACGGAGCATTAATAATAATTAAAGCCCTGATTATTTGTATAGTTATACGTGTTCAATTCCGTTAGCAACGAAGGCGCTCTCCAATGCTGAAACAGAACAAATCAGATGTTTTGCTCTTCCCGATAACGAATATTAAATTCATTAATATGATCAATTTGCACTATGTAATTTTCAACAAAGCAACTCTTTCACTTACTGCTAAAAATTTACTAAATAAAGACCGTTATTATAAGCCAGAAAACAAAATAAACCTTTATTTTCAGAATAAAATACTTTCTCTAAAAAACATATATTATTTGTACAATAGTAAAATAGAATTATAAAAACACCCCCCTTACTTGTTAATTCAGGCCATTATATGAACAATTAAAACTTTAGTTAAAATAGGGATCTAAATCTTTATTCCATGACACAAGATAATAGGGTGCAATTTTATCCAATTTTTAAACACGCCATAAACGGTAAATCAAAAAACATCCAGCTCATCCTTTATAAAAAGACCCTATTACCTGCCTTTTAAATCAGAAAGGAAGAGATTATATAATCATCACATAACAATACAAATGTAATTATTTGTTTTAACATACATTTTCACATAAATAGCATTTAAATATTTCATATTTTTCATGCTAACATCAAGAAAGAACATAAAAATCCATAACGAATAAATAAGAAAACCAAAGTATTATTTTAATAATAAACAACCAAAAAAACAAAAATTAACAACATTTAACCCCGAAAATATTATATTTATATACTTAAAATACCCACATTTAATGTCGATTAAAATACAAACAAATGTTTAATTTAAATTATGAATTAAACTGTTTTTTCAACAAACAATCACGCTAATCAATGTATTTTTAATTAAGATTATTCAATAAAAAATACAACGAAAATTCAACAACATGGGTATTATGACATCCGGTTGTGCCTTGATGTATTTAATGATTTTTTCAATGAAGCAATAACCACAAATGGAGAAATATATGTTATTAGCTCAACTTCCAGCGGAAAAAACACTGAATGAAACAGATATTCCCTCGACTACCTTGCAATTACTGACAGGTAAACAAGCAGGTGTTGCCCGCCCCGGCGGAATATTTACCAAAGAAGACCTTATTAATATCAAACTGTATGTTAAGAAGGGCCTTTCACTGCCTTTTAATCTGGCGGAAGTGAAAAACTATCTAGGCTACCAAAAGGTCGATATTCCTGGACTGGAACCAGAAGATATTCATACTTTATTTGAAGAAATCCGCACTCACTCACTTAGCTGGAGCGGAGTGGAAAACAATATTATGCAACAGAGTATGGATCTGGAGATTGTCGGTAAACAAATTACCGAGACCGGAGGGAACATCATCAGCATCATTAATGAGATGCCAATTATTGAACGTATAAAGAAAAAACTGGGAGAGTTATCGGATAGGCAATTAGCCAGTATCACCTACACCAATGAAGATAAAGAGGTGTCGCACGCGCTGGAAGAAATTCTGGATAACATGAAGAACGATATTCAAAAACAGCAGCAGAAAACTAAGAAGGTCAAAACCGAAGTATCTGATTTCAAGCTAAAACTGATCGGCGGCAGACTCTCAAATGGCGGCATTGCATTTGGTTTACAGCCACAGGTAGAAAATAAGAAAAAACTGATGAAAGACAATAAGATGTCAGTTGGCATCAAAGATCTGGATGAAAAAATTATCGAGAAGAAAGAAGAAATCACTCAACTTAAGAAAGACTACGACAAATTCGTGGGCTTGGCTTTCTCCGGCATCGCTGCTGGGCTTATCGGCCTTGCTATTACAGGTGGTATTTTTGGTGCTAAGGCAGAGGAAGTACGTAAACGGAAAAACGCATTGATCGAAGAAGTGCGCAGCCTGGAAGAAAGCATCAAAGGTAAACGTGCATTGCAAGAATCTATGACCAATTTATCTATCGATTTTAGCGACATTGATACCCGTTTGCTGGATGCAGAAATCGCACTGAACCACCTGGATTACATGTGGCAATCCATGCTAACTCAGATCAATGCCTCCAAGGATAAATTCGCCGAAATTAACGACGCACTGAAACTGACCTCTTTTATCACTAAATTCCAGCAAGTAATAAGCCCTTGGAAAGAGGTAGAAGGTTCCGCTAAACAATTAGTCAAGGTTTTCGATGAAGCGCTGAAAGAATACAAACAACGCTATAACTAATCACATTCCCCGTGTATTACATAGGAAATAGAAAAAAGGAGCATTAAAATGACTGAAATTATTACTTTTCCACAAAACTCTGCTGCTTATCCAGAAATCAACATAAAAACCTTGAATCAAGCGGTGAAAAACATCTGGCGTCTGGTGCAACAGCAAACTTCAGGCATTGAAATAATCCAGGAAAAAACGCTGCGGGTCGGCATATACAGCCGTGATCTTGACGAAACAGTACGTATCTCTGTGCCTCACCTGCAAACTGTCCTGCGGCAGCTCCCCCCTCAAGAATACTTTCAGACCATCCTCGAAATTGATGCAGAGCTGGAAAATTCTGAGCTGGACGATGAAACCCGGGAGACGCTGTTAGAAGCACGTTTAGAGCAGGTCCGCAATCTAAATAAAGATGTCAAAAACGTTATTCTCAACTTACACAATGAAGCTAACCAGTTGGCCTGCAAAATTGCCGATGTGCGTAACGTTGTGATTTCAGAACGTCTGGGAGGAGTCCTGGAAGAAGAACAAGCACGAAAAGCGGAACTGCAAGCCGATATTGCCCAGAAAGAGCAGAAAAAAGCCAAACTGACCGAAGACCGCGACAAAATCATCGAAAGCCAAGATATCATTCGCCAATACAATCTGGCTGACATGTTCAAGGACTACATTCCCAATGCCAGCGAAGTGGACAAATTGGACATAAGCAACCCTAAAAAAGAGGCCATCAAGCAGGCACTTAAGCAGGGAATTGAAATCGCCAAAAAGATTCTCGACAATATTTCTAAGGGGCTCAAATATATAGAATTAGCCGATGCCAGATCCAAACTGGATAAGCAAATCACTCAATTAAATAAAGTGTCCGATAACCTGAAAACTCAACTGAAAGAGACAGAAAAGCGGATTACCGGTATCGGCGCTGCACAGCAAATCGAGACAGAGCGCACCACACTACTGAACCAAGCAACAACACTGGCACAAGTATGGAGTATATTTGCTAATCAATTACAGGAGACAATAGACAGTAAAACCGGCCAGCAAGATCTGACCAAATTCATACATGATCAGCTGGATTTCCTTAATAATCTGGAGTTGCAATACAGCGCACTCCTATTGAACTAAACACAACTGCCCCGGGCTTTCACCAGGCAATACAAAGTATAAACATAATAAGTTAATAAAACTTATGTGAAGTACAGCTCAGGGGGGAAGAAAGCGTTATCAAACCACTCACAATAACCCGGTAAGGGCAACCTTACCGGGTCAAAGTTGCCGTAAGGCTTACGTTAAAGTATCTGATGATATGACAGCAGATCTGATTCATGAAGCGTTGGAATTACAGCTAACATCACTCAAATTAAATCAATCTCTGATTAGAAGACCATGACAGCTGACCTTAATGGCTTAAGTTATCAACCACATCTGTACGCCGCTGGACTGACCATTCTTAAACAAAGCTGATTTTATTTAATATCATAAAAAATGCAGAATTAAATTTCTTTGGTGATTAATGCAAAGTCTATAAACCGAGTAAGGTAACTTTATTCAATAAAATTTAAGTTATTTAGCTCATTAAGGCTGATTTTTAGTGAGATTATTGATGTTTTTTGTGATGCTATTCACATTTCATTAAATTAACTGAGTGTTAATTCACCTATTAATCAAGACATCGCCGATTTTTTGTTATAACCTTTTGCCTGAATATTAAGCGGATAACATGATTGATTATGTATCTTTATTAATGACTGAGAAGAGGATACCTCTCCACTCTGTTCAGTCAGTGTTATTAATTCAGGTTATCTGTGACAACAGTGGATTAACGGTGCTGATGCCAAAGTTGTGACTTCATCAGCATTCGGTTCACTCACCTCACCGGATAAACAGGCTTAATATATTGATAACATCACTTAATGATTAAATAAGACTAAAGAAAAATGGACAATCGCCCCCGTTGTCGGTTCACTGAAGGCAGCATCACATTACCGGAAGGCTATCAGGAACAGACCGTAAACATCCTCATTGCGCCCGATGCCCCTGCGCTGAACATCTCGCGGGATCAGCTGGTCGCAGGTGAAGATCTCGCCAGTTACCTCACCCGCCAGAAAGGTCTGCTGAAAAGCGGTCTGCGCGACTGGCAATTATTGGCAGAACAGCCCGCGACGCTGGGTGATAACCTGCGGCAAGGCACGACGCTGCTTTCCCGTTATCGGCCCAAGAAGGGGCAGCAGGTTCATCAATATCAGGCGGTATTTCTGCTGGATGAGAAAAAAGCGCTGATTTTCACCCTGTCATCTCAGCAGGCATTCACCGATGCTCAACGGCAGTGGCTGGATGACGGCCTGAACAGTTTCCAATTCTAGGGAGGCGCTATGCCAGAAGCTGCACGGCTCGGAGACACGATAGGCCATTCCAGCGCCCTGGCCGGATTGGTTGCGGGTACCGTCATCGGTTCATTAATTTCAGCCGCCGGGGGAATACTCGCGGGGGCCCTCTTTGTGGCCGGATTGGCCACATCCTGCATCGGGGTGGGCGTTTTGCTGATAGGTGCCGCCATTGCGGTGGGCATGGCAGCGGGATATTTAGGCGACATGGCACGTGACGCCGGCGTCTCTCAGGGAGCCTCGTCGCGAAGTCCCTGCGGGGAAATCACCCGGGGCTCCCCCAATGTTTTCATCAACGGCAAACCCGCCGCCATCGCGACGCGGAGTCAGGTGGTGTGCAGTAAAGAGGATGGCCTTCGCCAGATGGCGGAAGGCTCTGCTTCCGTTTTCATCAATGGTTATCCGGTGGTGCGGGTGGGAGACAAAACGGTCTGTGATGCGGTAGTCATGACCGGTTCGTCTAATGTCTTCATCGGCGGCGGAACGGCGCAGACGGCAAACATTGCGCCGGAAATCCCCAAATGGGCGTATACCGTTTCCGATTTAACGATGTTTGCGGCCGGGTTAATCAGTTTTGGTGGCGCGGCAGCCAAAGGCCCCGGCGCGTTGCAGACGCTGTTTAACAAGATACCGGGAGCGGCTAAAATCCGCAAAATCGCCTGCCGGCTGGGGGCGCTTGCCGTGGCGGTGCCGGTCGCGGGTATTCTGATGAACCCGGTGGAAGTCATTGCCGGCCAGAAATTCCTGAACGATGAGGATGAACTGGACTTCGTTTTTGACGCTGAATTGCCGCTCTACTGGCAGCGTAGCTACCTGAGCCGTTATCAGTATGACAGTGTACTTGGTCAGGGCTGGAGCCTGTTCTGGGAAAGCCACCTCACGCGCGTGGAAGACGGGCTGCTCTGGCGTTCCCCTGCCGGGGATATCGTGCCCTTCCCTGATGTGCCGGCAGGACACCGTTGTTTCTGCCCGGAGGCCCAAAGCAACCTGGTACACACGCCGGAAAACACCTGGGCAATCCGTGATGCAGGCGAATTAGTTTATCACTACACGGCTTTTGATAATGACGGCCTCAGCCGCCTGAGCCACATCCGCGATAACGTCGGCAACGAACAGCGCTTTCATTACAACGAGCAGAACCGGATGGTCAGCATCACGGGCCATGGCGGGCTGAACCTGCATTGTGACTATGTGACGCTGGATATCGGGGGCAAAACGGTTACCCGCCTCACCACCGTCTGGCGCGAATTGCATGACGGCCAGCGTATTCAGCTTTGCCGCTACCATTATAATGAAAACGCCCAACTGACGGGGGTCAGCCATCGCAACGACGCGCTCCAGCGACAATTCGGCTGGACAGAGCCCGGCGTGATGGCATGGCATCAGGACCCGCGGGGATTACGCTGTGATTACCAGTGGGAACAGACTGAAGAAGGGCTGTGGCGTGTCATGGCCCAGCAAACCAGCGAGGGGGCGGGCTATCGGCTGGCATACGATGATGAAAACTCCACCCGCACGGCACACTGGCACGACGGCAGCCGCACGGTTTGGCGCCTCAACGACGCACACCACATCATCCACTGCCGCGACCGCAACGGCACGGAACACCATATCCTGTGGGATGAATTTGGCCTGCCGAACGGTTACACAGATGCGGACGGCCACACCCGTCTGAGTGAATGGGACGCGCATGGTCGCCAGCTGAGTTTCACCGATGCCAACGGCAACCAGACCGGCTGGCAGTACCAGAATGATACCGACCGGCTCACTTTTATCTTCTGGCCGGATGGCACCGAGACGGCGCTGGCTTACGATGAATTTGGACGGCGGGTGAGTGAAACCTCGCCACTGAAACAAACGACCCGTTATCACTACAGCTTTAATAATACGGTGCGTCCTTACAGAATCACGGATGCCAAAGGCGGAGAAAGCCATTTTATCTGGAATGGTCAGGGGCAGCTGATCCGCCACACCGACTGTTCTGGGCAAAGCAGCACATGGTACTACGACAATGAGCACCGGTTGAGCCGCTTTACCAATGCGTTGATGGAAAGGGTCAGTTATGACTATAACGATAACGGCCAGTTAATCCTCATCACCTATCCTGACGATTCCACGGAACACATGGCATGGGACAGCGCGGGTCAGCTTATCCATCACCAGCGCAATGAGAATGCGCCCCGCGCCTGGGAATACAATGCATTCGGTCAGGTGGTCTGTGCGACAGACCGTCTGCAACGTCAAATTCGCTATCAGTACAGCCCTGAAGGGCATCTGGTGAACATTGAGAATGCCAACGATGGCCGCTATTTGCTGAACCGGGATGCCGAAGGGCGCTTAATCGAAGAAATCCGCCCCGACGACACCTTAATCCAGTACGAATACAACGCGGCGGGCTTATTGAGCACCGAGCGGCGCCTGGGTGACCGCGTGTTCAAATACCCGGAACGCCGGGTACACCAGCATTATGATGCGGCCGGTCAGTTGATCCAGCGGGAAACCTACACGGACACCTATCAGTACCAGTGGGATAAAATGGGCCGGCTGCGGGAAGCCCGCCGTGAACCGAACGACAACGGCAAACAACTGGGGATCGAGTCCAACACCGTGCGTTTTGGCTATGACGCATTGGGGCGCATCATTCGCGAGCAGAACGGCGACGACTGCCTCCAGTTCAGTTATGACGAACGGGATAACCTGACCGCCCTCACGCTGCCACAGGGCGGCACCTTAAGCTGGCTCTACTACGGCTCTGGCCACCTGAGTGCAATCCGGCATGAACAGACACTCATCACTGAATTTGAGCGCGATGACCTGCATCGGGAAACCCGCCGCACGCAGGGCAAGTTATTCCAGCGGCGCGATTATGATCCTCTGGGGCGCTGTACCCGCCAGTACAGCCTGCCGCTGACGCAGGCCGAGGCCGAACCACTGCCCTATCTCAGCGAGGGTAAGCCGTGGCGGGCGTGGCTCTACACCCTCCAGGACGAATTACAGGTAATGGAAGATCATTACCGGGGCGTGATCGAATATCTTTATGACGCCGAAAGTCGCCTGAAAAAAGTGACGCATTGGGGTAACGCTTATGAGGATATGTTGTGGTATGACCGGGCGGATAACCTGCTGGAGCAACCGCAGGCGATACTGGAGCGTGAAGCGGAAGAGCGGGGGCTGTCTAAGACAATGGAGCCGCAGGGCGACCGCCTGAACCACTGGCGAGGATGGCTCTATGAGCATGACCCGCACGGCAACATAACCCGCCGGGCGGGCAGCATGCGCGAAACCCAGGATTACCGCTATGATGGCGACAACCGCCTGACCGTGGCGGTAATCGGCAACACCACGGCGCGTTATCATTATGATGCCCTTGGGCGGCGTATCCGCAAAGTGGTGAAGATCGGGATTGATGGACTGGCGCGTTATGAACAAACCGATTTTGTCTGGCATGGCCTGCGACTGTTGCAGGAGCGCGAGGCAAAAAGGGGTGAAACGCAAACCTACTGCTACGAATCCCATGACAGCTACACCCCGCTGGCCAGCATCATCACGAAGGGAACCCGGCACGATTACTACTGGTACCACACGGATATCAACGGTGCGCCGCTGGAAGTGACGGACGAAGAGGGCAAAATTGCGTGGTCGGAGAAATACAGTACTTTCGGTGAACTGGATGGCACCCCGCTGGCTTACTTCACCGATCCGGCCCGGTCATCAAAGAGCTTTGACTTCCGGCAAAACCTGCGTTATGCAGGGCAATATTTTGACAAAGAGACCGGGCTGCATTTTAATACGTATCGGTATTATGCGCCGGAGATTGGCCGGTTTATTACGCCCGATCCCATTGGCTTAGCCGGTGGATTGAACCTGTATACCTATGCGCCGAATCCGATGATGTGGATTGATCCTCTCGGACTATACAAAGGGGAAGGTGAGCGAGGTTTAGGGAAGTACCATGTCTTCCATGAACATACGCTGAACCCATCTGAATACCAGTTATCCGATCGTCAGCATTTTAAACGGGGTAATGAATCCGTCTATAAACGTTTACAGGCTGATCCAGAGTTCACGCGTGAGATGCAGACTAAATATCCCGGAACAGTAGAGCATGTCCAGCCTAGTAGCCGTGGCAATTTCAAAGGTGATGCTCCTACGGGAATGACTTGGCATCATGAAAATGAATCAGGCAAGTTAAGCTTAGTTGATCGTAAAGATCATAATTCTTATCATAAAATTTATCACCCTGATGGTTCAGGCGGTCGAAAAAAGTGGGGTGGTGGCAATGGATGTCGTTAAGGAGGAACACTGAATGCGGACAATCAAAGGTTTTGATGGGTTGCTGTCCATCTATAAAGAGCGCCCAGAAGCATGGTATTTTTTTGTTGGCTCTGATTTTATGAATGAAATCAGCTGTATTAATAATGCGAATTATTACCTTCCGGAAACGAGAGATGAAGAAGAAGACATGGATGAAATGGAAGATAAATATAAAGGTTGGCTGGAATATGCAACATTCTTAGATATTATCGACAACAAACTGAAACATCATCCCAATGCAACCCGTGATGAGCTGTTAGACTCTGTGATCTACTATCTCGAAGAAGATGATTTCCTAGATTGAGTCACAAGCCGGAAGATCCCTACGATCTTCCGGCCTTATTCATGATCTACCGGGACGAATATTAACTATAAACCAGCGCTGATTGAAGTTTAGAGACGGGGCTGCATTTTAATACGTATCGGTATTATGCGCCGGAGATAGGCCGGTTTATCACGCCTGATCCGATAGGATTAGCAGGTGGATTAAACTTATATACTTACGCGCCTAACCCAATGAGTTGGATCGATCCGTGGGGGTTAAGTGGTGAACCAATTGGCAGTGAAAATAACCCATTCAGTTCTTCAGGAGCTGCTCGTCGTGATGCCATGAGGCAGGCGGGTATTCCTACAAGTCAACACCCTGTAAGTCAATCACGAAATAGTTCCGGTCGGGAATATTCTTACGAAATAACAAAACCTGGCGGTGGTAAAGGTTTATCTTCTGTTCAAGAACAAACAATGGATATTAGCCATCCAGATAAACCTCATTGGGAAGCAGGGCAAGTTAAAACAGATGATTATGGAAAACCTCGTATGAATAAGTATGGACGTCCTCAATTGCGTAATGGAAAAGGTAAAGCTTATTATGGTAAAGGAGGATGTAAATGAATATCTCTGAATATAAAAGATCATTACTTTATAGAAAATCTCAAGGAAATGTATGCAGAGAAGAGTATTTGAATAAAATTAAATCCATTACTAATGAACTTGTAAATGTTAGTGATTTTTTAAGTTTGGAAGAAACAGACTTAATTATAAATTCATTGAAAAATAAGAAAATAATCTCAAGTGATGAAGTGGAAATTTATTCTTGTCAAGATCTTTTTTCTTTTATAAAAGAAAAGGTTACAGGAGTTTCTTATTATTTACTAATGGATGAAGAATGGAAATTCTGCGGCGCATATAAGATAAACAGGAATCTTGATTATAATCAAGATTATCATTTTAATGATTTATATTCTGATGAAATAAGGATTATAGCTTGTGATTTATCATTTCAAATCCAAATTGATTATGATTGTTCTAATATAGAATGTAGTCATATAATATATAAATAGTTATCTGTCAAAATACATATAATAAGACCGGAAGCTCTGCTATAACTTCCGGTCTTATTCATCATCTACCGTGGCGCATAGCCACAGTAAGCCAGCGCCGACTGGAGCTTACCGATGGCATCCTTAATCTGATACGCTTCCTCGTCATTCACCGCACAGGCCCGTATCTCCGCCCAGTTCAGCCGCTTAACCAGTTGGGCCAGGGCCAGCGCTTCAATGTGGGTTAACTGAATATCCTGTAAATGTTCAATCGCCATCGTCATCTCATGCTCTCCTCTTAACCCATAAAACCACTTATTAACGCCTGCATCTGCTGCTTAATCTCATTGAGCTGGCTCTGCTGCCGCCGGTATTGCTGATGCTGCTGTTGCGTGGCTTCACTGTCAGGAATGAGCACCAGACAGCCGTCCATCACCTTCACCGTAATCTGGCCGCCAGTATTAAATCCCGCCTGTCTCAGCCACTGCCCCTTAAGATGTATCGCCGGGGTGGCGTTGCTAACCCTGTTCCCGTTCGGCACATAGCCCACCGTGTAATAACGTTCTGTTTTCACAGCTTTATTTATCGCCGCTTCTGCTTTAGAATGCGCCTTAGCCATCATTCAACTCCTTCTTAGTTGCTTGTGGTGAGCGGCGTTGGTGTGGTCTCAACACATCAGCGCCGCGCTATTTTTATCCCTCCGGTTCATCAACAGACAGTAACGCAGACTCCATGCGCTGCTTGGCGATCATGGCATCAATGATCTTGATAACCGTTTCCTGATCTTCCTGTGCCAGTCGTTCCAGAACCTGAAAGCGTCGAAATAACCGGGAGTTAGCCAGCGGTGAATCTTCAACAGGATTGCCTGTCAGCAGATAATCCACCGTGACCCCTAACACATCAGCCAGCTTAACCATCATCTCAGCGGGAGGTATGTTAAGTCCGCTTTCGTACTTGTTCAGTTGTTGAAAACGGATCTCAACTTTCCCAGCCAGTTCTTTCTGAGGCCATCCCTTCTGCTTACGTAGCGCCTTGAGACGTACCCCAAACTCTTTGCGGAGTTCAGCATTTTGCATAATCAAAAACTCTGTTTGCATAGTGACTCCGTTAGTGTAAGGGCTTGTCTGAATTAGGGGTTGCAAGTAACTCCTAAAAGGATTATAAATAAATCCAATTAAGAGTCAATTTAAATCTTGACAGGATTTAGGAGTCAACAACATGGCACGGATACCCGACGCAGAATTACAGCACCTGAAAGCCGCCGTCTCCTTAGTCGCCGTGGTGGAGCAACAGGGGCGACAGCTCTTTAAACGCGGCAAAAATTACGTGCTGCTGTGCCCGTTCCATGAGGAGAAAACCCCGTCAATGGTTATCTCACCGGCAAAAAATCTTTATCACTGTTTTGGCTGTGATGCCGGCGGCTCCGTGCTGGACTGGGTAATGAAAACCAAAGGCTTAAGTCTGCGCCGGGCCGTGGAACAGTTGCGCGGAATACTGGGAGATAACCCCTCGGTGGCCCCGCTGGTGCAACCGGATGAACCGGCCATGCTGGCCGATGATGACGCCGGACGGCAGGCGCTGCTCAGTCGGGTTGTCGGGTTCTACCATCATACGCTGCTGAATGCCCCCAAAGCCCTGGTTTATCTGGAAAAACGGCGGCTCAACCACCCGGAATTAGTCGCTCAGTTTAAACTGGGCTTTGCCAACCGCACGTTAGCCTATCGCCTGCCCATCAAGGCGGTGCAGGCCGGCGCACAGATCCGCGCCCGTCTTCGGGCCGTGGGGCTGATGCGCGACAGCGGGCACGAGCACTTTACCGGTTCTCTGGTGATACCGGTTATCGACCCGAACGGCCAGATCCGTGAGATATACGGGCGCAAAATCACCGACCGTTTACGTAAAGGAACGCCGCTGCATCTGTACCTTCCCGGCGCACATGGCGGGATATGGAATGAGCCGGCGCTGATCAGTTCAGGGACGGTCATTCTCTGTGAATCCCTGATCGACGCGATGTCGTTCTGGGTGGCCGGTCACCGCCATGTCACCGCCGCCTATGGGGTGAACGGCTTTACCGATGAGATGCGGCAGGCGTTTCGGCGGCATGGCGTTAAGCAGGTCTTGATCGCCTACGACAATGATCCGGCAGGCAATGAAGCGGCGGTAAAACTGGCCGCCGAACTCACCGCCGTCGGTATCACCGTGTTCCGGGTGGTGTTCCCCGAGGGCATGGATGCCAACGGCTATCTGTGTCAGGTCGCCGAACCAGAACGGGCCTTCGGGTTGTTGCTGGACAGTGCCGTGTCGATGCAGGAGGCGGCAGAGGTACAGGCCACCACCGCAACAGAGCGGGCCGCACTGGCTGAACATCAGCCGGTTCCGGTGCCGGAAACAGTCAGCACATTAGCCGCCGGTATAGCGGCGTTGCCGTCAGTGCCGAATGTGGTCTGGGAAACCGGCGCTAACGGCGAGATATCCCTGACGCTGGGCACACAACAGTGGGGTATCCGGGGCCTGTCACAGGTGAAAGCCGGGGCGGCGGTGATGAAAGTCAATGTTCAGGTGGTTGATACCGACAGCGGCGTGATGTTCGCCGACAGCGTGGACATGATGAGCGCCCGCAGCCGGGGCGGGTATGCGCGGCTGGCCGCCACCGAACTCGGGCTGGCCGAAGGTGACCTGCGCCGGGCGCTGGGGCAGGTGTTGCTGGTACTGGAACAGTGTCAACAGGCCGGCGTCAGTGAACAAACCGAAACCCCACCGGTTCCCGAACTGAGCGGGGACCAGCGGGCTGCGGCGCTGGCCCTGCTGCAAGAGCCGAAACTGAGTGAGCGCATCACCGCTGATTTAGCCGCCTGTGGCGTGGTGGGCGAATCCACTAACCTGCTGGCCGGTTACTTAGCCGCCGTCAGTCGCAAGCTGGACCGTCCGCTGGCCGTGCTGATACAGAGCAGTTCGGCGGCAGGGAAAAGCAGCTTAATGGATGCGGTCCTCAATCTGATACCGGAAGAGGAACGGCTGCAATACAGCGCCATGACCGGCCAGAGTCTGTTCTATCTGGGGGAAACCAATCTCCAGCATAAAATCTTAGCCATTGCCGAAGAGGAAGGCGTCAGGCAGGCCGCCTATGCGCTTAAGCTGTTGCAAAGCGACGGCGAACTGACCATTGCCAGCACCGGTAAAGACGATGCCAGCGGGAATCTGGTCACCAAACAGTACACGGTGAAAGGGCCGGTGATGCTGATGCTCACCACCACCGCAATAGATGTCGATGAAGAGCTGTTAAACCGCTGTCTGGTGCTGACGGTGAACGAATCGCGGGAACAGACCGAAGCTATCCACGCCTTGCAGCGCCATAAGCAGACCCTCGAAGGCTTACTGGCAGAGAATGAAAAGGCGTATATCACCGAGCTGCATCAGAACGCCCAGCGGCTGCTACGCCCGCTCAATGTGGTTAACCCTTATGCCTCACAGTTAACGTTCATGAGCGATAAAACCCGCACCCGACGCGACCACATGAAATATCTCACCCTGATACAAAGTATCGCCCTGCTGCATCAGCACCAGCGCGAGGTGAAGACCGCGGAACACCGGGGCAAACGGCTTGAATATATCGAAGTCACCAAAGAAGATATCCGCCTGGCGAACCGGCTGGCCCACGAGATATTAGGCCGCACGCTGGATGAAATGTCACCCCAGACCCGAAAACTGTTACTGTTGATACAAGCGATGGTGAAAGAGACGGCGACAGCGCAGCAACGCCCGATGAACGCGGTCCGCTTTACCCGCCGGGATATCCGCAGTTACACCCAATGGAGCGATAACCAGTTAAAAGTCCATTGTCAGCGACTGGCCGACATGGAATACCTGTTAGTCCACGGCGGCAGCCGCGGCCATCTGTTGCAGTATGAACTGCTGTGGAACGGCGACAACGCAGAAGAAGCCCACCTGTGCGGCCTGATTGACCTGACAGCGCCGGAAAAACCGGTAAAACCCTGAATATGACTCACGCAAGTTGGACTGACTGAACCGCAAGTTGCCCCTAAGTTGGGGTCAAGTTGGGTCCAAGTTGGAGGTCGGAAAACCGACTTCAGGCCGCAACAATACTGGGCGGAATGGCTCGCAAGTTGGAGAAGGTTGAAAAACACTGTTCCGGCAATAATAAGAAAAAGTCGTCGTATCGTACTGCCAGCTCATCATCGAACCCGAAAACCCGGAATACGACCGACGTAAGTTGGACTGACTGAACCGCAAGTTGCCCTCAAGTTGGGGTCAAGTGGGGCCCAAGCTGGAGGCCGGGAAATGGACGCCAGACCGCAGCAATACTGGGTGGAACGGTCCGCAAGTTGGGGCAGGCAGAAAAGGACTGTTCCGGCCACTTAACAATCAAGCCATCGTACCGTAGTGATGCATCACACACCGATAACCATTAACCGCTGTTCCCTACAGGAAATCCCATCATGTCATCACCCGTTAAACATCAATCCAACCCCCGCCCGCTGACCCTGCGCCAGCATCTGGACGCGTATCTGGATAACCTGCTGTTGCAGGGGGCGAGTCAAAAGAGCCAGTCCGCCCGTCATGAACGGCTGTCACCGTTCGTCAACTGGTGTGAGGAACAGGGCGTAATATCTGCGGCTCAGGTCACCGAACCGTTACTGGAAAACTGGCAGCAGCATCTGGCCCGGTACCGCAAAGCCAACGGTCAGCCCTACCCGCCGGACAGTCAGCGCCGACGCCTGCGCGCCTTACGCCTGTGGTTCGACTGGTTGCAGCAACAGCACGCTATCCCGACCAGCCCGGCGGCAACACTGGCCTCGCCAGACAGAAAAAAACGTCCCTCGGTGACGGAGACCCACGGTCAACCCGACGCCATACCGGCCCGCTTCGCCACCTTACGCCAGCATCTGGCCGCCTGGCTGGACGCCGTGCAGGGACAGGGGTTAAGCGAACGGACTCAGGAGTCCTATGAAGAACGGCTGTTGCCGTTCATCAACTGGTGCGAAGCGCGTGGGGTGATGACCGCACCGCAGGTCAGCCTGCCATTGCTGGAAAGTTACCAGCGCTGGCTGAGAAGCCACCGTAAAGCGGACGGCCAGCCCTACACGCCGGGCAGTCAGCGGGACCGCCTGAGTGTCTTACGTCAGTGGTTCCGCTGGCTGTTGCAACGTCACCATATCCTGTATAACCCGGTGGACAGTCTGGTGTTGCCGAAGGAAGAAAAACGGCTGCCGGCACAGGTAATGAATGAAGACGAAACCCACACGGTCTTAGCCGCAACGGATATCAACACCCCAACCGGGCTGAGAAACCGCGCTATCCTTGAAGTAAATAAGTTTCCAAAATAGTGCTACATCTTATACCACTTATAATTCTATGTATAACAATGGGTTGAGAAAGTCCATGTGTAGCAGAATTATGAAGAGTTATTTACTGTGGAGTACCGGTATCCGGCGGATGGAAGTAGCCAACCTGCTGTTAAGCGAGGTGGACTTCGGGCGCGGGGTGGTGCTGGTCAGACAGGGTAAAGGCGGTAAAGACCGGGTGGTGCCCATCGGCGAACAGGCGCTGCACTGGTTAAGTCGCTGGCTCAGCGTCCGGCCCGAGTTAACGCGGCGGGAGGACAGCGGTCACCTGTTTATCACCAGGAAAGGCCGGGGACTGGCCAGAGGCACGTTAACCTGGATAGCCGCCGACAGCATCCGTAAACAGGCGCAACTGGCTAAACCGGGGGCCTGTCATCTGTTCCGCCACTCAATGGCAACCCAGATGCTGGAGAACGGCGCGGACACCCGGCATATCCAGGCGATACTGGGGCATGAGAAGCTGGAAACCACCCAAATCTATACCCGGGTGGCTATCGGTCACTTAAAGGAAGTGCATGAGCAGACCCACCCGGCAGAACGGCAGTCAAAGCAGGCCACGCTGCCAGACGACAAGCAGGCGAATAGCGACCAGCCGGACAGCCCGAAGCCGGTCTGAACGCGCTGCGTTGCCGGACCGTCTTTAAGGTTAGCCGGTTCCCGGTGAGCGCGTGGGGTGCAGTGAAAGGCAGACTGCGCGCCTCCCTGCGCACAGACTGCCTGCCCACCTTCGGAGTGCCGGCGGTAAATGGTGGCCGCCCGGCCCTCAACTCAAGTGTTCTCTGTCAACACGGTTGCCGGTCAACCCCCATTCAACATAATGTGGCATTAAGCGAAATGGGCCTGAACGGCCCACAACGCTTAATGGTACATTATGTCGGCGCCGCCCACCCAAGGGCGCTGCGCGGTTACCTCAGCCCCGGTGCGCGGCTGGCCGCCGGGTGGGGCCTCTCAGTCGCAGAGGCGCGCAAGGCGGACGCCTTCCGCTGTCAGCCGCAGTGCAAAATCCCACCGCCGCAGTCGCCGCCCTCCCTGGCGGCTCCGGTGTTAACATCTGCCTTAAGCCGTTGCCGGTCAGGCCGTCAGGGTCAACGGCCCTGAAGGCAGGCCAGCAAGCTGGCCGCGGTTTATTGCCCCCACCCAACCCCGCTGCACTGGCTGCGTCCGGTTCGCAGTCGCAGGTTCCTTGCTCGTTCCCGTACTCGCCATCTCCGCCCCGTCCGCCCCCGCGGGCGGGGGCTCCCCGCTGAACCCCGTCGATAAGCGGGCTTCGCCAGCCCGCACCCGGCCAACCCGCGTCAGCGGCGCAGACAAGCTGCACCGCCGCCACGGGTTCCTGATAAAACCCGGTTCTGGCAGGCAAAGCGGGCCGAAACCCGGCGCTGACGTCGGGGAAAAAATGCGCTAACATCGGGAAAGTGCCCGTCGGGGCGAGTTGATATGTTCTTTAACAGGGTGGGAAAAGCCGGCGAAGAAAAAGGCGGCTAAATCAGGGGGAAAGGTCCGCTCAGCCGTATGATGGCGTCGGGATAGTCCCTAAGATCCGATTGGATTAGCAGGGGGATTAAACTTATATACTTACGCGCCTAACCCAATGAGTTGGATCGATCCGTGGGGGTTATACAAGGGTGAGGGACAACGGGGTTTAGGGAAGTACCATGTCTTCCATGAACATACTCTGAATCCATCTGAATATCAGTTATCTGATGGTCAGCACTTTAAACGGGGCAACCAATCTGTGTACGAAAGAATGCAGCGCGATCCGGCATTCAGACGTGAAATGCAGACTAAGTACCCAAATGTAGCTAAGCATGTTCAGCCTAGCAGCCGGGGTAATTTTAAACCTACAGCACCTAAGGACATGACTTGGCATCATGAGAATCAGCCGGGCAAGTTGAGCTTAGTTGATTACAATGATCATAAGTCTTACCACAAAATTTATCACCCCGATGGTTCAGGTGGCCGTAAAAAGTGGGGTGGTGGCAATGGATGTCGTTAAGAGGAAAAAATGAAAATAATCAATGGCTTTGACGGATTATTAAAAGTATATAAAGAACTTGATGAAGCGTGGTGCTTTTTTGTTGATATTGGCTTTGTGAATGAAAGTAATTATATCAGTAAAGCGTCCTATTATCTGCCAGAAACAGAAGATGAGCTGGAGGACATGGATGAAATGGAAGATAAGTATAAAGGCTGGTTGGAATACCAAACATTCATAGCCATCATCAATAACAAACTAGAGCATCATCCCAACGCCACCCGTGATGAGCTGTTAGAAGCTGTGATCTACTATCTCGAAGAAGATGATTTTCTAGATTGAGCCGCAGACCGGAAGATCTCTGTGATCTTCCGGTCTGACTGATGATCTACCATCGAAGGGCTTTGGCTTCCGGCAAAACCTGCGCTATGCGGGACAATGCTTTGACAAAGACAAATTTGTTGGAAATAAATTTGAATAGCGCGCAGCGCTACCCTGAAAGGGCGAGTATCAGGATGATACGAGTAAACCGGCTGCATTTTAATACTTATCGGTATTGTGCACCTGAAATAGGTCGGTTCATAACGCCTGATCCGATTGGATTAGCAGGGGGTCTGAACCTGTATGCGTACGTGCATAACCCGGTGTCGTGGATCGACCCATTAGGCTTAACTGGCTTTGATGCTTCTGGTAGACCTTTATCCAGTCCAAATTATAGTGTGTGGTATCAAACAGATATCCCCACAGATTTACATTCAAGTAGCAGACCTAAGCATTTTAATAATGCAAATAAACAACTGTATGAAGTAATACAAAAAGATCCACGTTTAGCTAAAGCGTTACCGCCTGAAGTTGTAGCGCATGTACAGCCAGGTCCAAAAGGTGGATTTGAACGTACTAGCCCGCCTAATCATTCATGGCACCATAATGCTCAAAATCCAACTAAGATAGAACTTATTCCAAGATCTCAACATCAAGCGCCTGGCGCTGTACAGAAAAGCCTTCATCCAAATCAGGAAGGAGGATTTAAAAAGTTGGGTAGTGGAAAATGTGGTGGACTATAAATAATGAGGTAGTTTATGAAGTTAGTTTCTATTGCTGATGTATTATCGACCCCAGAAAATAATTCCAGCGAGTGGTTTTGCTTACCTCCAGATCAAAATAGTTGGACGTTAGAAACAGAAGGAATTTTTTCTCTGAGTAGTGCTGATTTTCCACCTGATTCTGATGATTATTTACCTAAACAGGTAAAAGAAAACGGGTGGATTGAAGTTTTAGATGGAGGAACAATTGAAGAAGTAGTAGCTAATACTAAGGCCCAGTTAGACAATCCATCTCTTAATGATCTATTGAAGGCATTTATTTTTTATTTTGAAAATGATGCTTTTATGGAGTTTTAATTATATGAGATATGAGCCGGAAAGATCCTTGAGATCTTCCGGCCTTCTGATGATCTATCTTGGTGAATACCCACGGTAAGCCAACGCAGATTGAAGCTTAGAAATCGCATCTTTGATCTGATACGCTTCCTCGTCATTCACCGCACAGGCCCGTATCTCCGCCCAGCACAGCCGCTTAACCAGTTGGGCCAGGGCCAGCGCTTCAATGTGGGTTAACTGAATGTCCTGTAAATGTTCAATGGCTATCGTCATCTCATGCTCTCCCCTTAACCCACAAAACCAGTTATCAGCGCCCGCATCTGTTGCTTAATCTCATTGAGCTGGCTCTGCTGCCGCTGGTACTGTTGATGCTGCTGTTGCGTGGCTTCACTGTCAGGGATCAGCACCAGACAACCGTCCATCACCTTCACCGTAATCTGGCCGCCAGTATTAAATCCCGCCTGTCTCAGCCACTGCCCCTTAAGATGTATCGCCGGGGTGGCGTTGCTAACCCTGTTCCCGTTCGGCACATAGCCCACCGTGTAATAACGTTCTGTTTTCACAGCTTTATTTATCGCCGCTTCTGCTTTAGAATGCGCCTTAGCCATCATTCAACTCCTTCTTAGTTGCTTGTGGTGAGCGGCGTTGGTGTGGTCTCAACACATCAGCGCCGCGCTATTTTTATCCCTCCGGTTCATCAACAGACAGTAACGCAGACTCCATGCGCTGCTTGGCGATCATGGCATCAATGATCTTGATAACCGTTTCCTGATCTTCCTGTGCCAGTCGTTCCAGAACCTGAAAGCGTCGAAATAACCGGGAGTTAGCCAGCGGTGAATCTTCAACAGGATTGCCTGTCAGCAGATAATCCACCGTGACCCCTAACACATCAGCCAGCTTAACCATCATCTCAGCGGGAGGTATGTTAAGTCCGCTTTCGTACTTGTTCAGTTGTTGAAAACGGATCTCAACTTTCCCAGCCAGTTCTTTCTGAGGCCATCCCTTCTGCTTACGTAGCGCCTTGAGACGTACCCCAAACTCTTTGCGGAGTTCAGCATTTTGCATAATCAAAAACTCTGTTTGCATAGTGACTCCGTTAGTGTAAGGGCTTGTCTGAATTAGGGGTTGCAAGTAACTCCTAAAAGGATTATAAATAAATCCAATTAAGAGTCAATTTAAATCTTGACAGGATTTAGGAGTCAACAACATGGCACGGATACCCGACGCAGAATTACAGCACCTGAAAGCCGCCGTCTCCTTAGTCGCCGTGGTGGAGCAACAGGGGCGACAGCTCTTTAAACGCGGCAAAGATTACGTACTGCTGTGCCCGTTCCATCAGGAGAAAACCCCGTCAATGGTTATCTCTCCGGCAAAAAATCTCTATCACTGTTTTGGCTGTGATGCCGGCGGCTCCGTGCTGGACTGGGTAATGAAAACCAAAGGCTTAAGTCTGCGCCGGGCCGTGGAACAGTTGCGCGGAATACTGGGAGATAACCCCTCGGTGGCCCCGCTGGTGCAACCGGATGAACCGGCCATGCTGGCCGATGATGACGCCGGACGGCAGGCGCTGCTCAGTCGGGTTGTCGGGTTCTACCATCATACGCTGCTGAATGCCCCCGAAGCCCTGGTTTATCTGGAAAAACGGCGGCTCAACCACCCGGAATTAGTCGCTCAGTTTAAACTGGGCTTTGCCAACCGCACGTTAGCCTATCGCCTGCCCATCAAGGCGGTGCAGGCCGGCGCACAGATCCGCGCCCGTCTTCGGGCCGTGGGGCTGATGCGCGACAGCGGGCACGAGCACTTTACCGGTTCTCTGGTGATACCGGTTATCGACCCGAACGGCCAGATCCGTGAGATATACGGGCGCAAAATCACCGACCGTTTACGTAAAGGAACACCGCTGCATCTGTACCTTCCCGGCGCACATGGCGGGATATGGAATGAGCCGGCGCTGATCAGTTCAGGGACGGTCATTCTCTGTGAATCCCTGATCGACGCGATGTCGTTCTGGGTGGCTGGTCACCGCCATGTCACCGCCGCCTATGGGGTGAACGGCTTTACCGATGAGATGCGGCAGGCGTTTCGGCGGCATGGCGTTAAGCAGGTCTTGATCGCCTACGACAATGATCCGGCAGGCAATGAAGCGGCGGTAAAACTGGCCGCCGAACTCACCGCCGTCGGTATCACCGTGTTCCGGGTGGTGTTCCCCGAGGGCAGGGATGCCAATGGCTATCTGTGTCAGGTCGCTGAGCCGGAACGGGCCTTCGGGTTGTTGCTGGACAGTGCCGTGCCGATGCAGGAGGCGGCAGAGGTACAGGCCACCACCGCAACAGAGCGGGCCGCACTGGCTGAACATCAGCCGGTTCCGGTGCCGGAAACAGTCAGCACATTAGCCGCCGGTATAGCGGCGTTGCCGTCAGTGCCGAATGTGGTCTGGGAAACCGGCGCTAACGGCGAGATATCCCTGACGCTGGGCACACAACAGTGGGGTATCCGGGGCCTGTCACAGGTGAAAGCCGGGGCGGCAGTGATGAAAGTCAATGTTCAGGTGGTTGATACCGACAGCGGCGTGATGTTCGCCGACAGCGTGGACATGATGAGCGCCCGCAGCCGGGGCGGGTATGCGCGGCTGGCCGCCACCGAACTCGGGCTGGCCGAAGGTGACCTGCGCCGGGCACTGGGGCAGGTGTTGCTGGTACTGGAACAGTGTCAACAGGCCGGCGTCGGTGAGCAAACCGAAACCCCACCGGTTCCCGAACTGAGCGGGGACCAGCGGGCCGCGGCGCTGGCCCTGCTGCAAGACCCGAAACTGAGTGAGCGCATCACCGCTGATTTAGCCGCCTGTGGCGTGGTGGGCGAATCCACTAACCTGCTGGCCGGTTACTTAGCCGCCGTCAGCCGCAAGCTGGACCGTCCGCTGGCCGTGCTGATACAGAGCAGCAGCGCTGCCGGGAAAAGCTCACTGATGGATGCGGTCCTCAATCTGATACCGGAAGAAGAACGGCTGCAATACAGCGCCATGACCGGCCAGAGTCTGTTCTATCTGGGGGAAACCAATCTCCAGCATAAAATCTTAGCCATTGCCGAAGAGGAAGGCGTCAGGCAGGCCGCCTATGCGCTTAAGCTGTTGCAAAGCGACGGCGAACTGACCATTGCCAGCACCGGTAAAGACGATGCCAGCGGGAATCTGGTCACCAAACAGTACACGGTGAAAGGGCCGGTGATGCTGATGCTCACCACCACCGCAATAGATGTCGATGAAGAGCTGTTAAACCGCTGTCTGGTGCTGACGGTGAACGAATCGCGGGAACAGACCGAAGCTATCCACGCCTTGCAGCGCCATAAGCAGACCCTCGAAGGCTTACTGGCAGAGAATGAAAAGGCGTATATCACCGAGCTGCATCAGAACGCCCAGCGGCTGCTACGCCCGCTCAATGTGGTTAACCCTTATGCCTCACAGTTAACGTTCATGAGCGATAAAACCCGCACCCGACGCGACCACATGAAATATCTCACCCTGATACAAAGTATCGCCCTGCTGCATCAGCACCAGCGCGAGGTGAAGACCGCGGAACACCGGGGCAAACGGCTTGAATATATCGAAGTCACCAAAGAAGATATCCGCCTGGCGAACCGGCTGGCCCACGAGATATTAGGCCGCACGCTGGATGAAATGTCACCCCAGACCCGAAAACTGTTACTGTTGATACAAGCGATGGTGAAAGAGACGGCGACAGCGCAGCAACGCCCGATGAACGCGGTCCGCTTTACCCGCCGGGATATCCGCAGTTACACCCAATGGAGCGATAACCAGTTAAAAGTCCATTGTCAGCGACTGGCCGACATGGAATACCTGTTAGTCCACGGCGGCAGCCGCGGCCATCTGTTGCAGTATGAACTGCTGTGGAACGGCGACAACGCAGAAGAAGCCCACCTGTGCGGCCTGATTGACCTGACAGCGCCGGAAAAACCGGTAAAACCCTGAATATGACTCACGCAAGTTGCCCCTAAGTTGGGGTCAAGTTGGGTCCAAGTTGGAGGTCGGAAAACCGACTTCAGGCCGCAACAATACTGGGCGGAATGGCTCGCAAGTTGGAGAAGGTTGAAAAACACTGTTCCGGCAATAATAAGAAAAAGTCGTCGTATCGTACTGCCAGCTCATCATCGAACCCGAAAACCCGGAATACGACCGACGTAAGTTGGACTGACTGAACCGCAAGTTGCCCTCAAGTTGGGGTCAAGTGGGGCCCAAGCTGGAGGCCGGGAAATGGACGCCAGACCGCAGCAATACTGGGTGGAACGGTCCGCAAGTTGGGGCAGGCAGAAAAGGACTGTTCCGGCCACTTAACAATCAAGCCATCGTACCGTAGTGATGCATCACACACCGATAACCATTAACCGCTGTTCCCTACAGGAAATCCCATCATGTCATCACCCGTTAAACATCAATCCAACCCCCGCCCGCTGACCCTGCGCCAGCATCTGGACGCGTATCTGGATAACCTGCTGTTGCAGGGGGCGAGTCAAAAGAGCCAGTCCGCCCGTCATGAACGGCTGTCACCGTTCGTCAACTGGTGTGAGGAACAGGGCGTAATATCTGCGGCTCAGGTCACCGAACCGTTACTGGAAAACTGGCAGCAGCATCTGACCCGGTACCGCAAAGCCAACGGTCAGCCCTACCCGCCGGACAGTCAGCGCCGACGCCTGCGCGCCTTACGCCTGTGGTTCGACTGGTTGCAGCAACAGCACGCTATCCCGACCAGCCCGGCGGCAACACTGGCCTCGCCAGACAGAAAAAAACGTCCCTCGGTGACGGAGACCCACGGTCAACCCGACGCCATACCGGCCCGCTTCGCCACCTTACGCCAGCATCTGGCCGCCTGGCTGGACGCCGTGCAGGGACAGGGGTTAAGCGAACGGACTCAGGAGTCCTATGAAGAACGGCTGTTGCCGTTCATCAACTGGTGCGAAGCGCGTGGGGTGATGACCGCACCGCAGGTCAGCCTGCCATTGCTGGAAAGTTACCAGCGCTGGCTGAGGAGCCACCGTAAAGCGGACGGCCAGCCCTACACCCCGGGCAGTCAGCGGGACCGCCTGAGTGTCTTACGCCAGTGGTTCCGCTGGCTGCTGCAACGTCACCATATCCTGTATAACCCGGTGGACAGTCTGGTGTTGCCGAAGGAAGAAAAACGGCTGCCGGCACAGGTAATGAATGAAGACGAAACCCACACGGTATTAGCCGCAACGGATATCAACACCCCAACCGGGCTGAGAAACCGGGCTATCCTTGAAGTACTGTGGAGTACCGGTATCCGGCGGATGGAAGTAGCCAACCTGCTGTTAAGCGAGGTGGACTTCGGGCGCGGGGTGGTGCTGGTCAGACAGGGTAAAGGCGGTAAAGACCGGGTGGTGCCCATCGGCGAACAGGCGCTGCACTGGTTAAGTCGCTGGCTCAGCGTCCGGCCCGAGTTAACGCGGCGGGAGGACAGCGGTCACCTGTTTATCACCAGGAAAGGCCGGGGACTGGCCAGAGGCACGTTAACCTGGATAGCCGCCGACAGCATCCGTAAACAGGCGCAACTGGCTAAACCGGGGGCCTGTCATCTGTTCCGCCACTCAATGGCAACCCAGATGCTGGAGAACGGCGCGGACACCCGGCATATCCAGGCGATACTGGGGCATGAGAAGCTGGAAACCACCCAAATCTATACCCGGGTGGCTATCGGTCACTTAAAGGAAGTGCATGAGCAGACCCACCCGGCAGAACGGCAGTCAAAGCAGGCCACGCTGCCAGACGACAAGCAGGCGAATAGCGACCAGCCGGACAGCCCGAAGCCGGTCTGAACGCGCTGCGTTGCCGGACCGTCTTTAAGGTTAGCCGGTTCCCGGTGAGCGCGTGGGGTGCAGTGAAAGGCAGACTGCGCGCCTCCCTGCGCACAGACTGCCTGCCCACCTTCGGAGTGCCGGCGGTAAATGGTGGCCGCCCGGCCCTCAACTCAAGTGTTCTCTGTCAACACGGTTGCCGGTCAACCGCCATTCAACATAATGTGGCATTAAGCGAAATGGGCCTGAACGGCCCACAACGCTTAATGGTACATTATGTCGGCGCCGCCCACCGAAGGGCGCTGCGCGGTTACCTCAGCCCCGGTGCGCGGCTGGCCGCCGGGTGGGGCCTCTCAGCCCCAAAGGCGCGCAAGGCGGACGCCTTCCGCTGTCAGCCGCAGTGCAAAATCCCACCGCCGCAGTCGCCGCCCTCCCTGGCGGCTCCGGTGTTAACATCTGCCTTAAGCCGTTGCCGGTCAGGCCGTCAAGGTCAACGGCCCTGAAGGCAGGCCAGCAAGCTGGCCGCGGTTTATTGCCCCCACCCAACCCTGCTGCACTGGCTGCGTCCGGCTCGCAGTCGCAAGCTCCTTGCTCGTTCCCGTACTCGCCATCTCCGCCCCGTCCGCCCCCGCGGGCGGGGGCTCCCCGCTGAACCCCGTCGATAAGCGGGCTTCGCCAGCCCGCACCCGGCCAACCCGCGTCAGCGGCGCAGACAAGCTGCACCGCCGCCACGGGTTCCTGATAAAACCCGGTTCTGGCAGGCAAAGCGGGCCGAAACCCGGCGCTGACGTCGGGGAAAAAATGCGCTAACATCGGGAAAGTGCCCGTCGGGGCGAGTTGATATGTTCTTTAACAGGGTGGGAAAAGCCGGCGAAGAAAAAGGCGGCTAAATCAGGGGGAAAGGTCCGCTCAGCCGTATGATGGCGTCGGGATAGTCCCTAAGATCCGATTGGATTAGCAGGGGGATTAAACTTATATACTTACGCGCCTAACCCAATGAGTTGGATCGATCCGTGGGGGTTATACAAGGGTGAGGGACAACGGGGTTTAGGGAAGTACCATGTCTTCCATGAACATACTCTGAATCCATCTGAATATCAGTTATCTGATGGTCAGCACTTTAAACGGGGCAACCAATCTGTGTACGAAAGAATGCAGCGCGATCCGGCATTCAGACGTGAAATGCAGACTAAGTACCCAAATGTAGCTAAGCATGTTCAGCCTAGCAGCCGGGGTAATTTTAAACCTACAGCACCTAAGGACATGACTTGGCATCATGAGAATCAGCCGGGCAAGTTGAGCTTAGTTGATTACAATGATCATAAGTCTTACCACAAAATTTATCACCCCGATGGTTCAGGTGGCCGTAAAAAGTGGGGTGGTGGCAATGGATGTCGTTAAGAGGAAAAAATGAAAATAATCAATGGCTTTGACGGATTATTAAAAGTATATAAAGAACTTGATGAAGCGTGGTGCTTTTTTGTTGATATTGGCTTTGTGAATGAAAGTAATTATATCAGTAAAGCGTCCTATTATCTGCCAGAAACAGAAGATGAGCTGGAGGACATGGATGAAATGGAAGATAAGTATAAAGGCTGGTTGGAATACCAAACATTCATAGCCATCATCAATAACAAACTAGAGCATCATCCCAACGCCACCCGTGATGAGCTGTTAGAAGCTGTGATCTACTATCTCGAAGAAGATGATTTTCTAGATTGAGCCGCAGACCGGAAGATCTCTGTGATCTTCCGGTCTGACTGATGATCTACCATCGAAGGGCTTTGGCTTCCGGCAAAACCTGCGCTATGCGGGACAATGCTTTGACAAAGACAAATTTGTTGGAAATAAATTTGAATAGCGCGCAGCGCTACCCTGAAAGGGCGAGTATCAGGATGATACGAGTAAACCGGCTGCATTTTAATACTTATCGGTATTGTGCACCTGAAATAGGTCGGTTCATAACGCCTGATCCGATTGGATTAGCCGGGGGTCTGAATCTGTATACCTATGCGCCGAATCCGATGACATGGATCGACCCTTTAGGTTGGGCGGGCAATCCTAAAACGGCAACGCATATCACCTATCAGGGTATTGATGCTGAAACCGGCAAACCGTATGTGGGCTATGCCAGTAAGCAGGGGCAGCATCCGGGTTCAAGAGTGCTGGATTACCGTTATGGCAGCAATTTTGAGCGCTTTGGTGGTGAACCACCTGAAGTTATCTATAAAGGTTATTCTCAAGCAGGTAAAGATACTGCTCGTGGACTAGAACAACGGCGATTTGAAAATCTGGGTCAAACAATTAAACGCAACGGCAAAGGAGGCAGCCGTTGCTGACGGCTGTGTTGATTAAATGGTGAAACGAATTGTCTGGAAGCATAACCATCTGGTTAATATTAAACTGAGGGATAATCTGTATACCATTGGACAGATGCTTAATAGTGTAGAAATGCAGTTTTATGATATCTGTAATACAGATGGAGTATGGAAAAATATTTATTTAAATCAAGTGCCTATTTTGTTTCGGATTTTAGTTGTCAATGCTGTTTATAAATTGATGCCAGATAAAATTAAAGACAAATCAGTTATTCCTAATACTCAATCCTATAATAATTACTGGATAAAACCTTATTCTTCATTCGATGGTGATCATTATCTTGGGGATAAAAATTCTTTTTTATTTATGGGCGGTAAACTGATTGATATCGGTCCTAAGGGTAATATCGGAACCACACTGGCACCCGTATTAAAAGAAGGCTTAACCTTACCAGAAGATCGGGAACTCATTGAAAAATATGAACTGACCAATATGTGGTCACATGAAGAGTTAGCAGAACGTCTGTGTCGCTATTTTGATACCGGTATTAACCGTGATGACCTGAAATTCGAGGTGTTTCCGGGACTGTGGGATGATAGAGAGCAATTAAGGCCCTTGACCAGTCGTTTACCGTTACCGCTACGATAATATAAAAAACCGGAAGATCTCTGTGATCTTCCGGCCTGAATGATGATCTACCGGGGTGAATATTTACAGTAAGCCAGTGCCGACTGGAGCTTACCGATGACATCCTTAATCTGATACGCTTCCTCGTCATTCACCGCACAGGCCCGTATCTCAGACCAACACAACCGCTTAACCAGTTGGGCCAGGGCCAGCGCTTCAATGTGGGTTAATTGAAGTAACAAAAACATGAGATTATATTAAAGCATTTAACAGAGTTAACCGCATAGCGAAAAAATAACTATAGCAACTGACCGCCATTCTGAAAAATTGCACTTATTAGTCGAATTTGCCGCATTTATCAGTATTAAAAATGATTAAAGAAATCGACTTTGATTTTAATACCATTAGTATATTTATTATTCCTTTTGGTTTTAAACCTAAAAATCAAATACAAGAAAAAGGAAAAACGAGAAAATCCGAGTATCAATTTAATGAAAATGGAAAAATTTAAATACAAAGAAGTAAATAGAAAAACGATTATATTTATAAAAATGGCTCAATGAAAATCATTCATTAAATAAGTTTTTAATTAAAAAACAAGAAAACTCTCGAAATGAGAATCGCTTCACTCTATATCACCTTTTTAACAGTATTCATTTTATCTTTTTACCTGTATTTCCCTTTTTTAACAATCATAAGTTCATTTTTATCGGTGATTAATCAGTTAAGGGTTAAAAAATAGGTACTCCATTAATACCTGCTTTTTAAAAAGATACAGAGTAGCTAAAAACAGCCTATCCACATCCATGTTTAATGTGTTTGTCGGCAATGCTATCCTCTGTTTATTTTACATTTACCTAATCTATCGGGACCCTTTAAAAACACGAACATAGAGATTAAAGCTTTTATATAAAAGGCAGATTAAACTCAATAAACGTGATTTTCAGAAGGACAGTAAATTGCGTTTAATCGAACTCCATTAAAACTATTAACAGAGAGTTAAAAAGAATATTATCGGAAAAAATACAAAAGAATATTTTTATACCATCTGGCTATTTACAGGCTGATTTGAACCAGTAAAATAACGTCGATAAAGATAAAAAGTGAGTATAATCAACGTAGATAAAACATAATATATCATGATGATTAAACTGAATAAAAAAGGCAATTACACAATTTAAATTACAGTTTCAGTAGCGGCTTGCTTTAAATAATGCTTTGATTTTACTACGCTACTCTAACCGTTCAACATGAGTCAGCCTGCTCTGCTGCAATGCTTGTGTTCGTAATAACTGCTGGCGGCAACATTAAACACATCACAGACCAATTCCACCGCTTCATACTCTCTTAACGAGTCTGTCAGCATGTACGTTCTAATTTATCCGACATCAAGAGAACAGTCGCCTTTTTTAGTCTAGCCTCCAGTTCTTGAATGCGCTGCTGCTCTGGCGTCAGGGCTTTAGCCTTCTGTATCACACCACCTCACTCTTGTTTAAGCTGCTCAACCCAGCGCCGATTCACTAACACCAAGTGACTTAACGGCTTCTGCAATGTGGTAGCCTTGGTCAAGTACCAAACTAGCAGTACCACGCTTTAACTCTGTAGCAAATGTACGGCGTTGTCTTATCATTGAATACCTCTTTTAACGTGGTAATCTTATCGCCTAAATGGGGGGCCGGTTTTATTAGACACTACATGATTTCTTGTGCCAGATTTTGTGTCACAGCCAATGTGTCGTTATCGCCAATTTCACTGGTCAGTTGAACAACGCCTTTTTGTGTCAATGAGGCATCGGGAATTTCTGCTGTGACTTTTTGTTTTAATGTTCGATTTAATTAGGCGGTGAGTTTAGCTATATTACCATCATCCCAAATATCATCACCAGATTGTGTTTCATAAAGTTAGCGATAACAGAGTCTATTATTGATGATTGGCGTAATACTTTATTTAATACAGTAATAGAGAGATTATCTGGTGGAAATCTTGCTTGTAAACTCTGATTTTTCCATATTTTTCTTAACTCACCACATTAGCATTGTTACTAATAGGAAAATCTTTAAAATTATTTTTTTGTTCATATACTTCCCCCATAATTTATACAAATTATTTATAATATAACGATAAGCTCGTTTTTATACGAGCTTTGATTAATCCAAGATACTGATTTAAAAGACAGCTTTGTATCAATATTTAAAGGCAATATGACTTTAATATTATTATTGAGGTTTTTCAGGCCAGCTAATATCTGGAGCCAATGAAATATCAACTCGGCTTAATAATACCAGATATTTTTTCCAATCCAGTAATAACGCTTTTTCAGCTTCCAATGCTATTTCAGTTTCAACCGCATATTGCAATACTGTTATGACTTCATTCGCTTGTTGGTGAAAGGAAGTGCGTTGCTGTTCTGCCTGTTTAATCTGACTGGTTTTTTGTAATTCAATGTCTGTTACCCATTCTTCACCGTCCCATTTGTCGAAATCAGTGGCTGGTTGTTTGAATGTTAACATTTCTGGTAATTCACCCAGTTCAATAACTTTTTGTTGAGCACCTGTTTGCAGGTTATAAGCTATTTTTTCACGATGGTCAGGCACAATTTCCCAATAATTTTCATCTTCACTGCGACGCACTGCCATATTATCAGCATCAGGAAAGTTTGGCGCATCAAGGTAAGAACGCGCAGATAAACCTACTCCTTCTGCAATATATTCAAAATTAGTTCCAGCAAATTCTTTCGAATAAAGATCAGCATGATAAACCTTTATCCAACCGGCTTGAATCGCTAATCCATCTTCACCTAATACAGCGGTTTCTGAATCTAAGATATTTTCTTGTGTCATTATTATTCTGCCTTTACGATGTAGTTAAATGCGATATTGCGAGGTCTGAGCCGTAAATTATTCATTTCAACAAGAACACTGCTTGCTGGTGCTTTATATTGGTGATAAGTTGACTTATAGAATGCTGAGCCGTCCATGTTCGTTAAGGTATGCGCTATCCTATTATCTGTGTATAAGCCAGCGTATGAAGATATTGTAGAGCTTTCCTGCCAGGATAATAATGTTCTCCCATTATCAGCGCCACGCCCATCATCCCAGCCACGAATAAACTCGCCTCTTAAATCGGGCAATCTACCGCTAGGATAAGCTTTGGCTAACTTTGGGTACTGTAATTTATTAAAAGCGGAGCCATTACAAGTGAAATAGCCGATAGGTGGATGGGGCAACGGCCAAGGAATAGGGGCCCCAACGGGAATTTCACTGGTTGTTTTAATCAGTTTATCTACCTCTGCTCGTGTATATACTTCTGCTCGAGTATATGCCCCCACATCACTCGCATTCAGATTAATATCCTCAGTCAATGTCTTACCATTTATTTTCCGACTATTTGGCACGTTGCTATCAGTGACTATTTGTTTTAACGCTCGATTTAGTTGGGTAGTGAGTTTAGCTATATCACCATCATCCAAAACATCATCACCAGATTGTGTCGCGATAAAATTAGCCACCACAGAGGCTATTGTTGATGATTGACGTAATGCCTTATTTAATACATGAGTAGAAATATTTTCCGGAGGAAATCCCACCTGTAAACTCTGATTTTTTTCATATTTTTCTTGACTCACCACATTAGCATTATTACTAGTAGAAAACGTTTTAAAATCATTTCTTTGACTCATATACCCCTCTCAAATCAAATAATTTTCTTACATAACCAATATATTATATTATCATGCAGATAACTCTATCCATTGGAACCAATCATAGTCTAGTTCATAAAAATAATAATGTAATATTTTTATAACTTACAGGATTAATTATTTTTGTATTAATGTTGAAATAAATAGGTTAATACATGTAAATTATTATCAATCAGCTTTACTGAAAAATAAATTCATATGAAAATGTTTTTATCTGAATAAAATAACGGGAAGAAAAACAGGACAAAATATGCAAACAAATGATTCAAACAAATATAAACTGGATTACTTTTATCATTATTACATTGCATTTATTATGCAACACCACAACACATTAAACCTGCCCTTTTAAACTTATTTTTCACTGTTTCACCCTAATTAATTACATTGCTTTCTTGCGGTTTTATTTAAATCATACCTACTTTTATACTGTTAATGTAATTTAACGCTAACATAAATTTATATCGTTATTTTTCAAAGCTATTTTCGCACTCTGTTAACGCTTAAATATCCATTTAATCATTATGATCTTTCTGGCTGATTAATTTTACTGTAATAAAACATTATTAAATGAATTTACTGATTTATTTAAACCTCATTTAAATAGACATGATTTTAAGCGAAAACTTAAAATCATATGACGAAACTATTTTAACAAATAGAAGATTTTATTTTTATAACCCAAATCTTTTCAAAACTGACCCGGTAAGGACAACCTTACCGGGTTTGGATTATTCTAAATAATTCATCACAATCGACTGACTATTTAGAGAATGATTTTCGCTTGTTGTACCACATCAATCAGTGGCTGAGGCCAGATACCCAGCGCCAGTACCAATAATGCAGAAATCAGAACGACCATCCCACCAGCAGTTAAGGCCCAATTCCTCGGTGTATCACGATTAGGGGCTTTCGGCGCGTGTAAGTACAGACTGACCATCACTCTGAGATAGTAATAAAGGCCGATAGCACTGCCAAGAACCACTGCCGCAGTCAGCCACCACAGTTCAGACTGTACACCCACAATAATCACATAGAACTTACCAATAAATCCCAGCGTCATTGGGATACCCGCCAGTGACAACATCATCACCGTCATGACCGCGGATAAAATCGGCTTATGCCAAAACAGACCACGGTATGAATAGAGGGAATCCGCATCCGGCCCTTTATATGGGCTGGACATCAAACTAACGACACCAAACGCACCGATGCTGCTAAACAGATAACCCGCCAGATAGATACCCACGGTTTCTTCTGAAAGCTGATGGTTTTGTACCGCTACCAATGCCACTAACAAATAACCTAAGTGAGCAATAGAAGAGTAACCAAGCAGGCGTTTGATACTCGTCTGAGTCAGCGCCATCAAGTTACCGAACAGCATAGAAGCAATCGCAATGACAGTTAATACCGTACGCAACGCTTCGCTGTCCGCCATCGGCGCTTCAACGAACAGACGCATCACCACAGCGAAAATCGCTATCTTACTGGCGGTTGCCAAAAAGGTAGAAACGGGTGCAGGTGCCCCCTGATAAACATCCGGTGTCCAAAGATGGAAAGGGACCAGCGACAATTTGAAGCCAAGACCAACAACCATCATACCCAAACCTGCCAGTATTAACGGTTGATAGATATAGCTGTCAGACAAACGATGCCCCAGTGCAGCAAAAGAGAGATCGCCAGATTCCGCATAGAGCAACGCGATACCAAACAGCATGAAAGACGATGCCGCCGCCGACAGTAACATGTACTTAATCGCCGCTTCCAGAGAGCGTCTCTGACGATATGCATAACCAATCAAACCAAACAGCGGCAAAGTAAGCAGTTCAATACCGATAAACAATGATGCCAGATGGTTTGCACAAGCCAGAAGAATACCGCCCACGGTCGCAATCAGCACCAGCAGGTAGAACTCTTCTTTGTTGTCCGGATAATTTTCCAGCCAGGAATAGGCGAAAGTAGAAGTTGCCAGACTCGCAATCAGTACCAGACCGATATAGAGCATAGCGTAGCCGTCCACATGAACCAGTGGAGTAACATCCATCGCGTCCTGCTGTCCAACAAAGTAGAGGGACAACAGAGCCAGATTTAAACCTACTACGGTCAGCGTGGTATTGATAAAGTGATCGCGTCGCCACGCAATGGACAGCATCACAACCACTACCGTCAATCCGACGATCAACAGCGGTAACAGCGCGATCAGTTGTTGAGGAGTTATTGTCATGGCGAATTACGGCCTTGTAGTTGAAATTGAAGCTGAAGCTGAATACCAAGTCTGGATGTTATCCATCGCTGCCGCTGAAGTATCAAGGATAGGTTGTGGGTAGAAGCCCATCACCACCAGTAATATCAACAGCAACATGACAATAGATATTTCCCGCATATCCATCCGTCTTAGTGGTTCATCTGATTTTGGCACTCCGTAATAAGCACGCTGCATCATATACAGGGCATATACAGAGGCGAAAACCAAGCCGAATACAGAGATCGTGATAATTAACGTGTATTCACTAAAACTGCCAAACAGAATCATAAACTCACCGACAAAGTTACCGGTTCCCGGCATCCCCAGTGTCGCAACAGCAAAGCACAGCGACAACGCAGGCAAAAACTGCACACGCCGCCACAAACCACCCATTAGATTCATATCGCGGGTATGCAAGCGCTCATAGAGCTGACCACAGAGAATAAACAGGCCCGCAGCTGATAAACCATGAGCAATCATCTGAATAATCGCCCCCTGGTAAGCAAGCTGGCTGCCAGAGTAAATCGCTATCAACACAAATCCCATATGCGAGATACTGGTATAAGCAATCAGGCGTTTGATATCTGTCTGGCTGAATGCCATCCAGGCACCATAGAAGATCCCAAGTACCCCCAGCCACATGGCGATTGGTGTGAACTCATGAGAAGCTTCCGGGAACAGTGGCAAGCCAAAACGCAACAGACCATAACCCGCCGTTTTCAGCAAGATACCCGCCAGGTCAACAGAACCCGCAGTTGGTGCCTGACTGTGAGCATCCGGTAACCATCCATGCAAAGGCACAACCGGCATTTTTACGGCAAAGGCGATGAAGAAACCCAACATCAGCAGGTATTGAACGGTATGTGACATTGGTGTATTCAGCAATTTCTCATAACTGAATGTCCACTCGCCCGTCGCGTTATAGTGCACCAGTACCAGCGCCATAATCGCAATCAGCATCACCAGACCGCTCGCCTGGGTATAAATGAAGAATTTGGTCGCCGCAGTGATACGGGTCTTACCACCTGATCCTCTGTGTCCCCACAATGCAATCAGGAAGTACATCGGTACCAACATCATTTCCCAGAAGAAGAAGAACAGGAACATGTCGATAGCGAGGAACACCCCCATTACACCACCCAAGATCCACAGCAGGTTCAAGTGGAAGAAGCCCTGATACGGCTGGTTTTCCGTCCATGAGCAAAGAATAGCCATCAGCCCCAACAGCGCAGTCAATACGACCATCAGCAAGGATAAGCCATCCAAAGCAAGGTGAATACTGATACCAAAACGTGGGATCCACGGCATAAGAAATTCTAATTGCCATTGAGGGATCCCTTGCGGATTAGCCAGGGTATAGCCGCCCTGCAACCACAAGTGCAGTGAGAGCACCAGAGTCAACCCCATCGAAATTAACGCGATCCAACGCGGTACACGGGTACCAAAGCGTTCAGTCTGCCAACTCAGCAAACCTCCGATGAAGGGCAAAAGAATTAACCAAGGTAATAGCCAAGGTAATAACATAGCGCAATATGTCCCTTAAATTAAACCAGTAGCAGCAGAGCTAAAACCAGCACTGCACCCAACCCCATAGAGGCAACGTACCAACGGACTTGTCCGTTTTCACTCAGGCTAAGACCTTTGTTACTCCAACGAGATAACACAGCCGGAATATTCATCAGTGAATTTAGCGGATCGTTCCGTAACACATGGGTAATGCTCTTGAATGGCTTAACAAATACCCAGTCATACAGAACATCAAAGCCCCAGGCATTAAACCACCATACGGAAAAGAAGCGTCCCGGAGCACTTTGTGCCACACTATTCACCAACTGACGTTTACCCAAATACAGTGCCATCGCCAGCAAAATACCCGCAACCGCAACCACACCAGAAACCACTTCCAGCATCATTTTACCTGTATCACTGGTGGCATGATCTTCCGGCAACACTCCCGCCAATGGGGGCGCAATCAGTGCGCCCACAAAGGTGGAAAGCACCAGCAATACCAGTAATGGCAGATGATGGGTAATCCCTTTAACAGGGTGCGCTTTGGTTTTCACCTCACCGTGGAACACGATAAAAATCATACGGAAGGTATACAAAGAGGTCATAAACGCCCCTGCCAGCCCCGCTAACATGAGGTTGATATGACCATGTGACATTGCCCCCCACAGAATTTCATCTTTACTGTAGAAACCCGCCGTGACGATTGGCAACGCCGATAGCGCCGCGCCACCGACCAAGAAGCAGGCATAAACCAACGGAATGGATTTACGCAATCCACCCATTTTGAAAATATTCTGCTCGTGGTGACAGGCCAGAATGACGGAACCCGACGCCAGGAACAACAACGCTTTAAAGAATGCGTGCGTCATCAGGTGGAAGATTGCCGCATCCCACGCCTGAACCCCCAACGCCAGAAACATGTAGCCAATCTGACTCATCGTTGAGTAAGCCAATACACGTTTAATATCGGTTTGTACCAACGCAGCAAACCCTGCCAACACCAGAGTGATAGCACCAATAGTCCCAACCAGTTGCAGGATTTCTGGTGCCATCAAGAACAGACCGTGACTGCGAGCAACCAGATAAACCCCGGCGGTCACCATCGTTGCGGCGTGAATAAGCGCAGAAACCGGCGTCGGGCCAGCCATCGCATCAGCCAACCAAGTTTGTAACGGCAATTGAGCTGATTTACCGACTGCTCCCCCTAATATCATCAGGGTCGCCCAAGTCATCACCGAAGAACCGGCTTCCAGATGTTGCGGAGCCAAAACCGCCAATTCGCGGAAGTTCAGAGTTCCCAGATTGTCATACAAAATAAACATGCCGATAGCCAGGAAGACGTCGCCCACACGGGTAACGACAAAGGCTTTCATTGCCGCTGCACCATTTGCCGGGTTGGTATAATAGAAGCCAATCAGCAAATAGCTGCACAGCCCCACCCCTTCCCAGCCGAGATACATCAGCATCATGTTATCTGCCAGAACCAGTATCACCATGCTGGCGATAAACAGGTTGGTATAAGCGAAGAAACGGGAATACCCCTCTTCACCGCGCATATACCATGAGGCATACATGTGGATCAGGAAACCGACACCAGTGACCACACTCAGCATGGTCAGAGACAAACCATCAAGAACCAGAGTGAAAGGAATACTGAAATCCCCGACCTCCATCCAGTTCCACAGGTTTTGACTGTAAACCAGATCACCCGCCCCATTTTGGCTGTTGAAATCAATAGCAACCCACAAAGTCACCAACGCAGCCAGACCAACAGAACCAATCCCGATGGTGGCTGATGTATTTTCAGACCAGCGGCCACGGGAAAATGCCAACAGCAAAAATCCCAGCAGTGGCAGCAGAATTGTTAAATAGAGTAAGTTCATCCGCGCATCTCACTGACTGTATCAATATTCAGACTCTGGCGACGACGATAAAGCTGCAATAACAACGCCAGGCCAATACTCGCCTCTGCCGCAGCCAAACTAATCGCCAGAATGAACATCACCTGACCATCTGGCTGCCCCCAATAGCTGCCTACCACCACAAAAGCCAAAGCCGCAGCATTAATCATCACTTCAAGCCCAATTAACATAAACAACAGATTACGACGGATGATGAGCCCAGTCAGGCCCAGCACAAATAGGATTGCCGCCAAAATCAGTCCATGTTGAAGAGGTATCATGGTTGTTCCTCCGCATTTCGGTTACTGAGCACTTCACCCTGTTTGTGTTCACGACCAATGTGATAAGCCACCACCATACCGGCCAGTAACAACAGAGACGCCAGTTCAACGGCCAGCACATATGGACCAAACAGGCTGATACCCACCTCTTTGGCGCTGACAACTTCACCCGTGATATTGTCGGCAATATCACCATGAGAAACGTTGACAATGGTATACACCAGCACAACAAGCAACACGGCTGACAGCAGGCCCGGGCCAACCCAAGTGCGCGGTTTCAGCCAGATACGCTCCTGCTCAACAACAGATTTGCCAAGGTTAAGCATCATCACTACGAAAACGAACAGCACCATAATGGCCCCAGCGTAAACGATGATCTCCAACGCCGCCGCAAAATAAGCCCCCAGCGAAAAAAACACCGCTGAAAGTGCCAGCAGAGAAACAATCAAATACAAAAGCGCATGTATCGGATTGGTATGTGTAATCACCCTGATGGTTGCCAATATCGCAACCAACCCAGCGGTATAAAACGTAAACTCCATGAATATCGCTCCTTACGGCAACAGGCTTTTAACGTCGATAGGTTTTGCTTCGTCGTCGGCTTCACCTTTTGATTTGCCGTCAATCGCCATACCTGTCTTACGGTAAAAGTTATAATCAGGATATTTACCTGGCCCTGAAATCGTCAGGTCATCTTTTTCATACACCAGATCCTGGCGTTTAAACTCCGCCATTTCGAAATCCGGTGTTAACTGGATTGCGGTGGTCGGGCAAGCCTCTTCGCACAGACCGCAGAAAATGCAGCGTGAGAAGTTAATGCGGAAAAACTCTGGATACCAGCGACCATCTTTATGTTCGGCCTTTTGCAGCGAGATACAACCGACCGGGCAAACTGCCGCACACAAGTTACAGGCAACACAACGCTCTTCGCCGTCCGGATCGCGGGTCAATACAATACGGCCACGGTAACGGGGTGGCAGATAAACCGGTTCTTCAGGATACATTTGGGTTTCGCGCTTATGAAAGGCATGCAAGCCAATCATCCAAATACTGCGTACCTGGGTGGCGAAACCAACCGCTAACTCTTTCAATGTCATGGTTCATTCCCCCCTTATTGAGCGTTGTACAAAATCACTGCCGCAGTCGCCAGCAGGTTTAGTAAGGTCAGTGGCAAACAGATTTTCCAGCCAAACGCCATTACCTGGTCATAACGCGGGCGCGGTAAAGATGCACGTATCAGGATAAACATCACCATGAAGAACGCAGTTTTCAGCGCAAACCAGACAAACGGCGGCAGGAATGGACCATGCCAACCACCAAAGAACATTGTCACAATCAGGGCAGAAACCGTGACAATACCAATATATTCACCAACGAAGAACAGACCAAATTTCATACCGGAGTATTCAATGTGGTAGCCATCAGCCAGTTCCTGTTCTGCTTCCGGCTGGTCAAATGGGTGACGGTGACACACGGCCACAGCCGCGATAGCAAAAGTCAGGAAGCCAAAGAATTGCGGAATGATGTTCCACATGTGTTCCTGTGCGTTGACAATATCCACCATATTGAAGGAATCGGCCTGTGCAACAACGCCCATAAAAGAGAGGCCGAGAAACACCTCATAACTCAGTGTCTGTGCAGAAGCACGCATCGCCCCCAGCAGGGAGTATTTGTTGTTACTTGCCCATCCGGCAAACAGAACCGCGTAGACAGCCAGACCCGCCATCATCATGAAGAATAAAATGCCGATGTTGAGATCCGCAGCCATCCAGTTAGGCGTGATCGGCACAATGGCAAAAGCAAGCAACAGAGAACAGAAACCAATAATAGGCGCTAAGGTAAAGATCAACCGGTCAGCAAAACGTGGTACCCAGTCCTCTTTGAAGAACATTTTGATCATGTCGGCCACGATCTGTAATGATCCTCCCCAACCGACACGGTTTGGCCCATAACGGTTCTGGAACAGCGCCAGCAAACGTCGTTCACCAAAACTCATCAACGCCCCGCAGGCAACCACCACCACCAAGATCACCACCGATTTCAGAATAGCGATCAGTACATCAATAACGTCGGGGGTTAACCAACTCATTGTGCTGCCTCCCGCAGATTATTCACTGAAACACCCGCCATGACCGGAGGAATACCCGGCATTCCCATTGGCAAGCCAATCTGACCTTGAGCGAGCTTTTCACTCAGACGGACTGCCAAACGCAGTTGCTGACCAAAACAATCAAACTCCAGAACAGAACCTGCTTTCACACCCAATTGATCTGCATCTTTGTTATTGAGCATCACATAAGGCTCCGGCATACGTTCCTGAATCACATCGGAACGCTGGGTTAATTCTTCACTGCCAAACAGGTGATGGTAAGGAGCGACGACCCATTGGTTATCCTGTACAGAAAATTCCGCCGGAATCTGATCAAAGTAGTTCAGGCCCCCATCAGTTGTTTCAATCAGACGTACCCCCGGATCACCAAAGCGCAAATGACCACCGACCTCCGCTTGGAATTTATTCCACGCTTGCGGTGAGTTCCAGCCCGGTGCCCAAGCAAACGGAACCTGCTGACGAAAGGCATCAGGGCTATTGTTACCTTCCATTGAGAAAGCAAACGGTGAATCAATATCCTGAGGCTGACGCTGCTCATGGACACTGAGATTCGCCAACATCGCAGTACGGCCACTGTAACGGTGCGGTGAACGCGCCAGTTTTTGACCACGGATGCGGAATGTGGAATCAGGCGCGGCATCAACAATGCCCTTAAGCTGTGGCATCACCTCAACACAGGCATCAATAACATGGTCAAGCTGAGTCCAATCCAAATGACATTCGGTATAAGTCATGTGCAGGGAGTGCAGCCAACGCCAGCTCTCTAGCATCACCACGGATTTGTCGTAGAAAGAGGGCTGGAAAACCTGGAAATAACGCTGCGCCCGACCTTCCTGATTCACCAGCGTGCCGTCACTTTCTGCAAAGCTGGCAGCCGGAAGAATCAGATGGGCTTTATCCATGATAGCCGTGCGCTGATGGTCAACCACAATCAGGTTTTTCAGCTTGTTCAATGCACCATCGACCTTATCGGCTGCCGCATGTCGATAGAGATCATTTTCCATCACGATAGCCGTATCTGATTGACCACTGCTGATACGTTGCAAAGCAACATCCAGTGGTTGAGCCTCCATCATTCCTAATCCAATGCTGTTCGCATAGATCGCGACAAACGACAGACCGACGTCTGAACCTTTATCCTTCAGCGCCCAGGCAACATTGGCTGCCGCCTGAATGATCGCATCACTACCCACGTTACTGCCGCTGATAATCAGTGGTTTTTTCGCGCCAATCAGTGCCTGCGCAACCATCTCCACTTTCGCTTTCAGTTCGTCAGGTAAATTTTCAACTGCCGGCGCAGTGTTATCCAATGCATGAGCGACGGCGAAACCAAAACGGGCCTGATCATCAACTGGCGCACGGTAATTCCACGCCGCGATATCATCCAGACGGGTATCATCCACATTAGTCACAAACAGGGGATATTTAGCACGCTGGCCGATATTCATCACGGCGGCAATCTGCCAGTCAGCAACTTTCTGAGCCGCCGCCATTTCGCGGGCTTTGCCTTTCACTGCCTGACGAACGGCCAGTGCCATACGGGCACCGGTCTGAGTCAGGTCTTCACCTAAGATCAGCACCGCATCATAGCTTTCAATTTCACGCAGTGACGGAGTATAAACGCCACCCTGCTGGAGAATTTCCAGCATCATATCAAGACGTTGCTGTTCAGCAGCCGCAATCCCGCTATAGAAGTTTTCCGCCCCCACCAATTCACGCAGGGCAAAGTTGCTTTCCAAGCTGGCGCGGGGTGAACCGATACCAATGGCATTTTTGGCCTGACGCAAAATATCCGCCCCACCCTGCATGGCCTGTTCAGCGTTAAGCGCGATCCAATGATCACCACGCAGTTGCTGTGGTTGACGAGGGCGGTCTTGGCGGTTGACATAACCGTAACCAAAACGACCGCGGTCACACATAAAGTAGTGGTTTACCGTACCGTTATAACGGTTTTCAATACGGCGTAATTCACCATAACGCTCCCCCGGACTGGTGTTACAGCCAATACTGCACTGCTGGCAGATGCTTGGCGCAAACTGCATGTCCCATTTACGGTTATAACGTTCAGAATGGGTTTTGTCCGTGAATACCCCAGTCGGGCAGATTTCGACCAGATTACCGGAGAACTCACTTTCCAGTGTGCCGCTTTCCGGACGACCGAAATAGATATTATCGTGAGCGCCATAGACACCAAAATCCGTGCCGTCAGCGTAGTCTTTGTAGTAGCGAACACAACGATAGCAGGCAATGCAGCGGTTCATTTCATGAGAAATAAATGGCCCCAATTCCTGGTTGTGATGAGTACGCTTAGTAAAACGATATTTACGGAATGTATGACCTGTCATCACAGTCATATCCTGCAAGTGGCAGTTGCCCCCTTCTTCACACACCGGGCAATCATGCGGGTGGTTAGTCATTAACCACTCAACCACACTCTCACGGAATTGTTTGGCCTCTTCATCATCAATAGAGATAAAGGTGCCATCCATTGCCGGAGTCATACAAGACATAATCAGACGACCGCGCGTATCATCCGCGTTTTGGTATTGCTTTACCGCACATTGGCGGCAAGCGCCAACGCTTCCCAGCGCTGGATGCCAGCAAAAATAAGGAATATCCAGCCCTAAAGAGAGGCAAGCTTGTAACAGGTTATCAGCCCCGTTTACATCATATTTTTTGCCGTCTACATGTATCGTAGCCATAGTCAGCATGCTTCCAAGTGACCTGCTTTTCAGCAAGTGTTAATCAAAAATTCTGCTAATCTCGTGAAGAACCCATTACCAACGCTGCTTTAGCAGGTTTGGTTGAATACCCGCAATCAGGTGGGAATTCCCATAGTTTTTGGTCACAATCCCAGCTTCGAATTCATCACGGAAATATTTGATGGCACTCTGTAGTGGTTCCACCGCCCCGGGTGCGTGAGCACAGAATGTATTACCGGGCCCAAGGAAGCGACAGAGCTGCTCCAGCGTTTCGATATCCCCTGTCTGCCCTTCCCCACGTTCTAATGCCCGCAAAATTTTCACGCTCCATGGCAGTCCATCACGGCACGGTGTACACCAGCCGCAGGATTCACGGGAAAAGAACTCTTCAAGGTTACGGGTCAGAGAAACCATGTTGATTTCGTGGTCAACAGCCATTGCCAACGCAGTACCCAGACGGCTGCCCGCTTTAGCGATATTTTCAAAATCCATTGGCAGATCCAGATGTTCAGCGGTCAGGAAGTCTGTTCCTGCACCACCCGGTTGCCACGCTTTGAATTTCAGGCCGTCACGCATGCCACCGGCATAATCTTCAAGAATTTCACGGGCAGTCACACCGAATGGCAATTCCCACAGCCCCGGATTTTTCACTCGACCAGAGAATCCCATCAGTTTAGTACCGGCATCTTTACTCTTGCCTGCACTCAGGCCGATATACCACTCTTTACCGAATTCAAGAATTGAAGGAACGTTGCATAAGGTTTCAACGTTATTGACACAAGTCGGCTTGCCCCATGCGCCGGAAGTGGCGGGAAATGGCGGTTTTGAGCGAGGGTTAGCCCGGCGGCCTTCCAGGGAATTAATCAGCGCGGTCTCTTCACCACAGATATAACGCCCTGCGCCAGTATGAACAAACAGCTCAAAATCAAAGCCACTGCCCATAATGTTTTTACCCAGCAAGCCTGCCGCTTTAGCTTCTTCAATGGCTTTACGCAGATGCACTGCCGCTTCTACATATTCACCACGCAGGAAGATATAGCCACGATAAGCTTTCAGGGCAAACGCACTGATCAGCATCCCTTCCACCAGCAGGTGAGGAAGTTGCTCCATCAACAGGCGATCTTTGTAAGTACCCGGTTCCATTTCATCTGCGTTGCACAGCAGATAACGGATATTCATGCTTTCGTCTTTTGGCATCAGGCTCCATTTCAGCCCGGTGGAGAAACCGGCACCTCCCCGACCTTTCAGCCCGGCGTCTTTTACCAGAGAAACCACTTCAGCCGGAGCCATGCCTTTCAACGCTTTTTCAGCGCCGCGATAACCACTTTTACTGCGGTACTCATCCAGCCATACCGGCTGTTTGTCATCACGCAAACGCCAGGTAAGAGGGTGGGTTTCCTCAGTACGGATAATTTCTTTTATTCCTGAATGTGCTGTCATGGATACTGCTCCAATAACGTCTCAATCTCTTCAGGTTTGACAGAACTGTGAGTATCGTCATCGATCATCATGGTCGGACCTTTATCACAGTTACCCAGACAACAGGTTGGCAGCAGCGTAAAACGCCCGTCTTGTGTCGTCTGCCCCGGACAGATCTTCAAATGTTTTTCAATAGCAGCCTGGACATCCTGATAACCGGTAATGTGGCAAACCACGCTGTCACAGTAACGGATAATATGGCGGCCCACTGGCTGGCGGTAAATCTGGCTGTAGAACGTTGCCACACCTTCCACATCACTGGCGGGAATACCAAGCACATCAGCAATCGCGTAAATGGCACCATCCGGCACCCAACCACGATATTTCTGTACAATTTTTAATGCTTCGATAGAAACGGCGCGCGGATCTTCATAGTGGTGTTTTTCCTGCTCAATCTCATCGTGCTCTACGGTACTCAGCACAAAATCTGCTTTTGCCTGAGATTCTGTCACGTTAACCACATCAAGGCGCGCCTGTTGAGCATTCGCGTTAATTTCACTTTGCATAGTTAGCGATCCACATCAGACATAACAAAATCAATACTGCCCAGATACACGATCAGGTCAGAAACCAAGCTACCGCGGATCACCGAAGGAATCTGCTGCAAATGAGGGAAACTCGGTGTACGAACACGGGTGCGATAACTCATGGTACTGCCGTCACTGGTCAGATAGTAACTGTTGATACCCTTGGTTGCTTCAATCATCTGGAAAGACTCATTTGCTGGCATTACCGGCCCCCATGACACTTGCAGGAAGTGGTTAATCATGGTTTCAATATGCTGCAAGGTGCGTTCTTTCGGTGGTGGAGTCGTCAGTGGGTGATCGGCTTTGAATGGGCCTTCAGGCATATTTTTCAGACACTGTTTCAAGATCCGCATACTTTGACGCACTTCTTCCACTTTCAGCATCACACGGTCATAACAGTCGCCGTTATTGCCAATCGGCACGTCGAACTCAAAATTTTCATAACCAGAGTATGGACGCCATTTACGCACATCAAATGCGAGACCCGTCGCCCGCAAACCGGCCCCGGTCGTGCCCCAATCAAGAGCTTGTTTGGAATTATAGGCAGCAACACCAATAGAACGGCCTTTTAGGATGCTGTTTTTCAGCGCCGCTTTCACATAGGAATCAAGGCGTTTCGGCATCCAGTCCAGGAAATCACTCAGTAATTTGTCCCAACCACGTGGCAGATCATGCGCCACGCCGCCAATACGGAACCAGGCAGGATGCATACGGAAACCGGTAATCGCTTCCACCAGATCATAAATTTTTTGGCGGTCGGTAAAGGCGAAGAACACCGGGGTCATCCCCCCGACGTCCTGAATAAAGGTCGAGATATACAACAGGTGGCTATTAATCCGGAATAATTCCGACAACATGACACGAATGGTTTTCACCCGGTCAGGTACCTCAATACCGGCCAGTTTTTCCACCGCCAGCACATAAGGCATTTCATTGACGCAACCACCGAGGTACTCAATACGGTCGGTATAGGGAATATAGCTGTGCCAGGACTGGCGCTCACCCATTTTTTCCGCACCGCGATGGTGGTAGCCGACATCCGGTACACAATCGACAATCTCTTCGCCATCCAGTTGAAGAATGATACGGAATGCGCCATGAGAAGAAGGATGGTTAGGACCAAGGTTAAGGAACATAAAGTCCTCGTTATCGGTACCCCGTTTCATTCCCCACTCTTCCGGCTTGAAAGTCAACGCTTCCATTTCCAGATCTTCTTTCTGCCGGGTTAGCTCGAAAGGATCGAATTCTGTCGCACGGGCCGGATAGTCCTTACGCAGCGGATGCCCTTCCCAAGTCGGCGGCAACATAATGCGACGCAAGTTCGGATGGCCGTTAAAGACAATCCCGAACATCTCCCATGTTTCGCGTTCATACCAGTTGGCATTTGAGAACAGAGGCGTTGCAGTCGGGAGATGCAAATCTTTCTCATTGAGCGCGACCTTCAACATAATGTCGCGGTTACGCTCAATAGAAAGCAAATGATAAAACACAGAAAAATCCGCTTCCGGTAGCCCCCGGCGGTGAGTACGCTGGCGTTCATCCATGCCATGCAAATCAAATAGCATGACATAAGGCTTAGGCAGTTTTTTCAGAAAAGTGATTACTTCCAGTAATTGCTCACGCTTCACCCAGACAACCGGTATACCGGTACGGGTTGGCTGAACAGTAAAGGCATCCGGGCCAAAATGGTTACGCAGCTCACTCACGACCGGATCATCAAGATGGTCATGAGTTTGCCATGCAGGCCGGGCGCTTTCTTGCGCTATCTGATCTATCATCATTCTTCACCACAACGCTTTGATCAGTGTTTGTTTTGATCAGGTATTGTTATCGCAACACATTGCTCTGGTTACGCTGTACGGCTAAAAGCCCTAAACTTCGTCTGGTGTACGCAGATTTTTCACTGCGATACGTTCCCCGTGCTTACGTTCTCTTTCTGACTGCATATTGGCACGGTAAACCCCTTGATCGCCCACGACCCAAGACAACGGGCGACGCTCTTTGCCGATCGACTCCTGCAATAACATCAGAGCCTGCATATAAGCTTCAGGCCGGGGAGGACAACCAGGGATATAAACATCAACGGGGATAAACTTATCAACTCCCTGAACCACAGAGTAAATGTCGTACATACCACCAGAGTTGGCACAGGCTCCCATTGAGATAACCCATTTCGGCTCAAGCATCTGGTCATAAAGGCGCTGAATAACCGGAGCCATTTTGGTAAAACAGGTTCCAGCGACCACCATAAAGTCCGCCTGACGGGGTGACGCGCGCAAAACTTCAGCCCCAAAACGAGCGACGTCATGAACAGCAGTAAATGATGTCGCCATTTCCACATAACAACAGGAAAGACCGAAGTTATAAGGCCACAGGGAGTTTTTACGTCCCCAGTTCACCAAATCATGCAGAGCGTGTTCCAGTTTGCCCATGTAAACACTGCGGTGGACATGTTGCTCCAGTGGGTCAGCGACAATTTCCTGTTTTTGCAGGGGATAACGGTCATTCTCACCGTTCGGATCTATGCGGGTGAGTGTATAATCCATCTTTATGCCTCGCTATTACTGCGGATGACTATTGTTAATGTTAATCACAACGCTTGGTTTACTCACCTGGCGACTTGATCGGGATGGCGTCCAATTCAGCGCACCAATACGCACCAGGTAAAACAAGCCTGCCAATAACACCAAAATGAAAATACTTGCTTCGATAAAACCTAACCAGCCACTCTCTTTGATAGAGACTGACCATGCATATAGAAACAGGGCTTCGACATCGAAGATGACAAAGAACATGGCGACCAAATAGAACTTGGCCGACATACGGAGACGAGCACTGCCGACAGAATCAATACCTGATTCATACGGGATATGTTTTGCCCGGGCTTTAGCTCTCCCGCCCAGAAAAAACGCCCCTAACAGCATCAAAGCACACAGACCGAAAGCACCTAAAAGAAATACCGCGAATGCCCAGTGATGGGCAAAGAGTTCAGTGGATGTTGACATACTCATTGCTTACTCATCAAAAGTGGTGTCAAAAATGTCTGCTCTTTTGTCTGGCAGTGTTGCACCACATCGATTCAAGGGAAGGGGTAACAACCAAATCTGAAACACTGCTAATCAATGATTGATGGAGTGAATCTTCTTGGTTTTTACTCCTCTCAACAATATTTTGTCTGTTATGACAAAATTAATCTAACATTTATTTACAAACAACAAACTTAATCTTAACGGATCGTGCTACCGCACTGCTAAAACGTGTCAGTCACTTGACATGCAAACTACATCGGGATCCAGTTTAACCGATAACTCGCTTTTACTACATCATTATCTCAGGAAAAACCGGCCTTTCCACTGTTTCATAGGGGGTATTTCTTTGATCAAGTACACAGTTTGACAGAAAAAAATGTTTCCGCTGATGATAATTCATTCAAATCTGAGGAAATTATATTTTTCATCCATGCGATAAGAAAAAAATCACGGTTAACTACAGAAACTCTTATTTTATCAATTCTGCAAATTATTACTTTGTTAACAATATAACAATTTGTTAACCAAATCAGGAAGGGGTTAAGAAAAAAGCCACCGTATATTCAATGATCATGATAACGGCAAAATAAGGTGAATTTAGTTGATGATTACTTATAAATATATCTGGAAAGCTAATACCTCCTTTCATCCATAATGGAGGTATTAGCAAAAGATTAAGTGCTTTAGATATTACTCTTCAATAATGTCGCCATCATCAGAAAGCGGTTCTTCAGAAACACCCGATGATATAGTGTATGGGGTTTTCTTATTCTCTATCGCACTAAAAACTGTCAGAACAGATTCATTCTGTTCATTACTGTGTCTATATAGAGAGAACTGAGTTTCAGGCAAACGAGGAAGCCCTTCACTCTCGCCTAAAATACGCAGATCAGCATTTTGCATTTCCAAAGGGCGGGCAGTAATGCCGACTTCTGCATTCACTGCCGTGCGAACAGCCGACAGAGAAGCAGCCTCATAAGCAATACGCCACGCTACCCCGACCTCATCCAGCGTATCCAACGCCAACTGGCGGAATGGGTTTGTTTCATCCATCACAACCAGCGGCACAGGTTCGTTTGGCTGTAGCTGAAAATCAGGAGCACAATGCCATAATACCGGTGTTGAGCGCAGAACAGCCCTTGGATGATGGCTGATCTTTGCCGTTGTTAACGCCAAATCGATCTCATGGCTATCCAGCATACTTTCAATAAATTGAGTTCGCTTTATACGAACATCTATTGCCATTCGCGGATAAACCGATGCAATGCGATTTAACAAAAAAGGGAGCAGTGTATCCACAGTATCATCGGATGCACCGATTCTTAACTCACCTTCTGCATCGCTATAAGTTAATGATGCACTAGCATCATCATTAGCGCGCAGGATCTGTCTTGCATAGCCAAGAAGTTGAAGCCCATGCTCTGTAAGAAGCTTATTACGGCCGTGACGGGCAAATAACTCTCTGCCCACCAACTGCTCCAAACGTTGCATTTGCTGACTGACAGCCGATTGCGTTCTGCAGACTGCTGCTGCTGCTGCTGCAAACGTATTTAAATCAGCAACAGCAACAAAAGTTCTTAGCAGATCGAGATCGAGATTCATTATCGGACGATTTGCATTTATCATTGTTTATTCATCACTTTTTTTTGATTTTAATTACTAACTAACCTGGTGTTTTTACGTAAGCACTATCAAATTAAATAACATCAATTAGACAGTACTCTACTCTATTAAATAGGGCAAAGATTTACTGCTGTTTTTTTACCTATTGAACCCATAGTGGGTTTTATTTTCTCCTCTTTCTTAGCAAAAGTTACTCGGATTCCTAAATAAACTAAGGACCATCCCTATTTACAACACCCTATATGTGATTTCTAGTTTGGTTATTTTGTTTTCTGACTCACGTCAAAGAATAACATAAGTTATATCAGAAAAACTAAATATAAAGTAAAAATCTACAATATTACTAATGTTTGATAATCCTATTCAGATAAATTTACAACTAGTTTCCAGAAATGATCAAAAATATTGTTCGATCTTTCTAAAATATATAGTTCTAAATTGCCAATTCAAGCCAAATCTTATACATAAGAATAAATTATAAAAACACAATAATTTTTATTGGCAAATTGAGCTGTGCTCATTTTCCCCCCACAACCACGCAACCCCACCGCTGTGACGTTAAAAATGCTCCATATCTACACTAAAAAACAAGAACAATTCAGATTATAAATTCAACATCACGATAAATTTAAGAATTTAACACTGACATAATTTACATAAAAAGATACTAGAATAACAACACCCCTACTAAAACAACCATTTTAACCAAATATATCAATGCATCTTCAAAACACCTGGAGGGAAGAGTACATTAAATGTCAGACGCTATATGCCAGACACCCCTTTTTACCAAGATTAAGGTAAGACTCTCTATGCTAGCAGTTAAAAAATCCAACAAATTGGATAATGTTTGTTACGACATCCGCGGGCCGGTACTCAAGGAAGCTAAACGCCTTGAGGAAGAAGGTAACAAAGTCCTCAAATTAAATATCGGTAATCCGGCCCCTTTTGGTTTTGAAGCACCCGATGAAATCCTGGTAGATGTTATCCGAAACTTACCAACAGCACAGGGTTATTCAGATTCAAAAGGTCTATATTCTGCACGTAAAGCGATCATGCAACATTATCAAGCCCGGAATATGCTGGATGTGAGTGTTGAAGATATTTATATCGGCAATGGTGTTTCTGAATTAATCGTTCAGGCAATGCAGGCATTGCTGAATACCGGTGATGAAATGCTGGTTCCTGCCCCCGATTATCCTCTCTGGACTGCGGCGGTTTCACTTTCCAGTGGAAAAGCCGTACATTATATGTGTGATGAGGGGTCAGATTGGTTTCCTGACTTAGATGATATCCGTAACAAAATTACCCCACGCACGCGCGGGATTGTGATTATTAACCCCAATAATCCAACGGGTGCTGTATATAGTAAGGCGCTGTTACTGGAAATTGTTGAAATAGCCCGTCAGCATAATTTGATTATTTTTGCTGATGAGATTTACGATAAAATCTTATATGACGATGCAGAGCATCATTCAATTGCCGCACTTGCCCCTGACCTGTTAACGGTAACATTTAACGGATTATCTAAAACATATCGGGTTGCCGGTTTTCGCCAGGGCTGGATGGTATTAAACGGTCCGAAGAAGCACGCCAAGAGCTATATTGAAGGTTTAGAGATGCTGGCATCAATGCGTTTATGCGCAAATGTGCCAATGCAACACGCTATTCAAACCGCGTTGGGTGGTTACCAAAGTATCAGTGAATTCATTTTACCTGGTGGTCGTTTGTACGAACAACGCAACCACGCATGGGAATTAATTAATCAAATCCCTGGCGTTTCCTGTGTAAAACCTAAGGGGGCTTTATATATGTTCCCGAAAATTGATGCGAAGCGTTTTAACCTTCATGATGACCAGAAGATGGTGCTGGATCTCTTATTACAGGAGAAGGTCCTTCTCGTGCAGGGAACTGCATTTAACTGGCCGGAACCCGATCACTTCCGCATCGTAACACTGCCAAGGCTTGATGAATTGGAAATGGCCATTCAGAAATTCGCCCGATTTATTGGCAAATATCATCAGTAAAAATAAGAACCATTCGATAAGCGGATATTACTGATAACAGGCATTATTCATACCATGAGTTCTATCAGTGTAGAAGGAAACCGACTTTCTTCTACACCGATGAATTAATCTGACCGATTTGCCTTCACGGGTGAACACGTCACCTGTCAGCCAGAAATCTTTGGTAACCATTTCCATTACTTTCTTTATTGATATCAAATGACGATACTTTACAAAATTAAGGTCAGTCAATTTTCATTTTTTACCGGTAACACAGACGCGTTTTTTTTATTTTCACCGAGGAATTTGTAGTGATTATATAAGGCATTGGCGGGATATAAAAGAATTAAACATCGCATTTATTAAACTTGATAAAGGAGATCACTTGGAGGAATAATGAACTATTGTAAATTATATGAAATTTTTGTATGCAAATTGTATATAAAATGGAGTGGGAAAATAAATTTCTTTAAAAAAATATACCCATTGCGATCATAACATTGCCAGTTAATAGTAAATGTAAATTAGTCGGTCATAACACTGGCGTTATACGGTCTGAGTTTCCGTTGGCAAATAGGGTTAATGTGCCGGACAAACCGAGTGTCCCCTCTGCATCCAAAGGGTAAAAATTAAGGAAAGACTTTAAAGTTTACTTACCCCTGCCAACCGCTCACAATGAAAACAATTTCCCACTGTATAGAGATGAGTATGAGCCACTTTTTTGCCCACCTTTCCCGTCTGAAACTGATTAACCGTTGGCCTCTCATGCGCAATGTACGCACAGAAAATGTTTCTGAACACAGCCTGCAAGTGGCCTTTGTCGCACACGCTTTAGCGATTATCAAAAACCGCAAATTCAGTGGCAATGTGAATGCTGAACGCATTGCGTTGCTGGCGATGTATCACGACGCCAGCGAAATTATCACCGGGGATTTACCCACCCCTATCAAATATCACAACCCGCATATTGCACGGGAATATAAAAAGATAGAAAAAATCGCACAGAAAAAATTACTGGAAATGCTACCAGCAGAGTTGCAAGAAGATTTTCGTCCGATATTGGATGACAGCCAGCATACAGAAGAAGAAATTTCTATTGTTAAACAAGCTGACTCCCTGTGCGCTTATCTCAAATGTCTGGAAGAGCTATCAGCAGGTAACAGTGAATTCAATCTGGCAAAAGCCCGACTTGAAAAAACCCTGGCTGCTCGCCACAGCCAAGAGATGGATTACTTTATGACAGTTTTTGTGCCGGGGTTCAGCCTGTCGCTAGACGAGATTAGCCTCGACATCCCAGATTAGAATGGGAACAACCAAGGGATAACCAGCACACTAATCACCATCACTAAAATGGTAAACGGCACGCCCAAACGGACAAAATCAGAGAACTTATAACCGCCGGGGCCAAGAACCAGCGTATTCACCGGTGATGAAACCGGGGTCATAAATGCGGCAGAAGCGGCCACACCAATAATCATGGCGAATGGCATAGGCGATACTGCCATTTCACGCGCCGCAGCAATGGCTATCGGTGCCATTAATACCGCCGTTGCCGTGTTGGAAATAAACAAACCGATTACGGCACAAAGTACAAACAGACATAACAGCATTCCCCTCGGCCCCATATCACCCGCAATATCCATCAAGCCACGGACAATCAGATCAACCCCACCCGTTTTCTGTAATGCCAGTGCAAACGGCATCATTCCGACAATCAGGATAATACTGGGCCAGTGAATAGAACGGTAAGCACTTTCCATATCAATACAACGGAATTTCCCCATCAACAGACAAGCTATCAACGCGGCAATCACATTAGGTACTTCATCGGTCAGCATCATGGCAACCATCAGCGCCAAACTAAAAAGTGCATGTGGAGCCTGAGATGTTGCCGGTGCCACTTCCTCAATCTCAACGGGCAAATTGAGAACAATAAAATCGCGCATTTTAGTTTGCAGGACGCGGATCAGTTTCCAGTCACCAATAACCAGTAAAATATCCCCAAGTTGCAGTGGTTCATCCACCAGTTTACCCAACAACGGTTCACCCTCACGCCGAACGCCGACAACATTCAAACCGTAGCAGGTACGAAAACCTATTTCCCGCAGGGACTTACCCAATAAGTCTGATTCTGGGATCAAAGAAACTTCGGCCATACCCACATTACGGGATTGTTCGGAGAAATATTCCCCGCGCAACACCATCGGCTCCAACAATTGTTCACTGCAAAATTCACGCAGATCCACCTCACTGTCTGACATATCAATCAGCAAGACATCCCGTTCTCTCAATTCCGTATTGCCGACCGCGCTGACCATAACACGCCGGAAACGCCGCCAGCGCTCAATACCAACGACATTAGCCCCATAGCGAGCACGCAGATTCGATTCATCAAGAGAGAGGCCAATCAGCGGGGAACCTGGCCGGATTGCCAGGCGACGGGCACGACCTGATAATTTATAGTCGCGGATAAGGTCACGGAAAGTGCGGCGGTTCCATTTATCATTACCGTTATCAGACTGGTTTCTTGCCAGCCAATGACGCGCAACCAGCATATAGCCAACGCCAGCAAACAGAATCAAAACACCAATAGGGGTAATGGAGAAAAATTTGAAACCGGGCAGCCCTTCCCGTATCAATTCACTGTTAACGACCATATTGGGTGGCGTCGCGACCAACGTCATCATGCCACTGATAAGCCCGGCAAAACTCAGTGGCATCATCAACCGCCCCGGCGAAATTTTCATTCTAGCCGCCACACTCAGCACCACAGGAATGAAAATCGCCACCACCCCCGTAGAACTCATAAAAGCACCAAGACCAGCAACTGTCATCATCAGTAACGCCAACATCTTGGTTTCACTGTTTCCAGCGACCCTTACCAACCAGTCCCCCATTTGATAAGCGACACCGGTTCTCACCAGCCCTTCACCAATAACAAACAAAGCGGCTATCAACAAAACGTTGGGATCACTGAAACCACCGGTTGCTTCACCCAGCGTCAAGGTTCCACTCATAACAAACGCGATAATCACCAATAACGCGACAATATCCATACGAAGTTTATTGGTGGTAAACAGAACGATAGCTATCAATAGCAGGGTCAGCACCCACAAGAGTTCGCTATTCAAAATGGCCTCTATCAACAAATTAAAGAAGATACGGTGTCGAAAACGTGATCAGTAGACCATTTTATTGAGGGAAAATCTCCAGTTGCGATCAACAATATGTCTGTTTTTTCAATTTCTTCCGGCTAAATATCATCAAGAAACGACCGATCGAGTTGTTTAAACGCCCGTTTCAGCAGTTCTGCGAGAGATTGATAAGTCGGCGTTTGTTGCACCGGTGCCATTGCAATACCGGCTTCGACAAATTTATCACGGATCTCATGAAACCATTTCAGCAACGTCGCAGGCAAGGGTGTTGATGCCCGTTTCCCCAACCACCATAATCCTTGCATAGGTAAACTACACGCAAACAGCGCAGTCGCAACAGCCGGGCCTAATTGACCACCCAGTGCGATTTGCCACGTCAGCGTAAAAATAGCCAACGGTGGCATAAACCGGATACCAAAACGGGTTGCTTTAATAATCCGGTTTTCAGGAAACATGGGCGCCAGTTGTTTCTCAATCGGCCAAGTCTTCATATATTGCTGTCCCAGTCGCATCTTTCTTATCCATCCGCTACTGGCAGGAGGCATTGTGCTCATCATGACCTCGATCAATTAAAAACATAATTTTTAAAAAAAGTCTGTAAACTATAAAATATTTTTTGTAGGATTAAGTATATTTTGTCTTTACTGCTGGCTATCGGTATCCTACACCCACTTTTATACTGTCCATAGCAGTAAAGCAGCATATTTTACCTTTTTTATTGTATTTAGGCTCATTTTGTTAACAAATCACCCTATGATTTAACACCAGGCGGGTGAAAAAGGAGTCTTAAAAAAATATAAACCTTATCATCATGCTCTTTACGTCTGGCATGATGTTAATCATTTAACGTCATCACTATTATACGCTATGCTGATGAGTAATTGACGTTTTATTAATCACATGTCTTATCTGTAAGACTCAATGATAAACAAGATATAGGTATTTCCATGTCAAGTAAGCTGGTACTGGTTCTCAACTGCGGTAGCTCTTCTCTGAAATTTGCTATCATCGATCCTACTAACGGTGAAGAATATCTTTCTGGTCTAGCTGAGTGTTTTAACCTGCCTGAAGCCCGTATTAAGTGGAAAATGGATGGCGCAAAACATGAAGCTGCTTTAGGTGCGGGTGCAGCCCACAGTGAAGCATTGAACTTTATTGTTAATACGATTCTGGCGGAAAAACCAGAACTTTCTGCTCAAATCGCCGCCATCGGTCACCGCATTGTGCACGGCGGTGAAAAGTTCACCGCTTCTGTCACCATCAATGATGACGTTATTCAGGGGATTAAAGATGCGGTTCCATTCGCACCACTGCACAACCCTGCTCACCTGATTGGTATTGAAGAAGCGAAAAAAGGCTTCCCACATCTGGTGGACAAAAACGTTGCCGTTTTCGACACCGCTTTCCATCAAACCATGCCGGAAGAAGCTTACCTGTATGCCCTGCCATACAACCTGTATAAAGAGCATGGTATCCGTCGCTATGGCGCACACGGAACCAGCCACTTCTTCGTTTCCCGTGAGACAGCGAAAATGCTGAACAAACCGGTTGAAGAGCTGAATGTTATCATCTGCCATCTGGGTAATGGTGGTTCTATCTCCGCTATCGTTAATGGTCAGAGTGTTGACACTTCTATGGGATTAACACCATTGGAAGGTCTGGTCATGGGTACTCGCAGCGGTGATATCGATCCTGCTATCATTTTCCACCTGCATGATGCTCTGGGCATGAGTGTTGAACAAATCAACAAACTGCTGACCAAAGAATCTGGCCTGCTGGGTCTGACAGAAGTCACCAGCGACTGCCGTTATATAGAAGATAACTACGAAACCAAAACCGATGCCAAACGTGCTATGGATGTCTACTGCCACCGTCTGGCTAAATACGTTGGTTCGTACTCTTCCCTGATGGAAGGCCGTCTGGATGCCATTATCTTTACCGGTGGTATCGGTGAAAACTCCTCACTGGTGCGTGAACTGGTGCTGAAAAAATTGGCTCTGTTAGGTTTTGAATATGATCACGAACGCAATCTGGCTGCCCGCTTCGGTAAATCCGGTACCATCACGACCGACAACAGCCGTCCTGCTCTGGTGATCCCGACGAATGAAGAATTAGTCATCGCTCAAGACGCTGCACGCCTGACCGCGTAATACTTTGCACACCGCCAGCAACTGCTGGCGGTACTATCTTGACCAACGAGCAACCGTAAAGAGGTTTCCGTGTCCCGCACAATTATGTTGATCCCTACCAGCACCAGCGTCGGTCTGACCAGTGTTAGTTTGGGTGTTATCCGCTCAATGGAGCAAAAAGGCGTCAGCCTGAGTGTTTTCAAACCCATCGCCCAGTCCCGTTGCTGTGACGCACAAGATCAAACCACTGCAATCATCCGTTCTCATTCCAGCATTAAAACCGCTGAACCACTGGATATGGCCTATGTGGAATCTTTACTGACCACGAACCAGAAAGATGTCCTGATGGAAAAGATCGTGGCCCTTTACCACGAAAACACCAAAGACGCAGAAGTTATCCTGATTGAAGGTCTGGTTCCAACCCGTAAACATCCGTTCTCCCAATCGCTGAACTATGAAATCGCTAAAACACTGAACGCTGAAATTGTGTTCGTACTGGCACTGGGTAACGATTCCCAAGAGCAGTTGAAAGAACGCGTTGAACTGGCCCGTGCTGAATTTGGTGGCAGCAAAAACCAGAACATTACCGGTGTTATCATTAACAAACTGAATGCGCCGGTTGATGATCAAGGCCGTACCCGTCCTGATCTGTCAGAAATCTTTGATGAATCCTCAAAAGCCATCGTAGCTAACATTGATCCAAACAAACTGGCTAAAAATAGCCCATTGCCAATCCTTGGCTGCATTCCATGGAATTTTGATCTGATTGCGACGCGTGCAATCGATATGGCAAAACACCTGAACGCCCGCATTATCAACGAAGGCGCAATCAAAACCCGCCGTGTGAAATCCGTGACCTTCTGTGCACGCAGCATTCCACATATGCTGGAACACTTCCGTCCGGGATCCCTGCTGGTGACGTCTGCTGATCGTCCAGATGTTCTGGTTTCAGCTTGCCTGGCGGCCATGAATGGTGTTGAAATCGGTGCGATTCTACTAACCGGCGGCTATGCCATTGATGAACCTATTAAGCAACTGTGTGAACGTGCTTTCGGCACTGGCCTGCCCGTCTTTATGGTTGATACCAACACCTGGCAGACTTCCCTCAGCCTGCAAAGTTTCAGCCTGGAAGTCCCGGCAGATGACCATGAACGTATCGAAAAACTGCAAAACTACGTCGCACAGCACATCAGCAAAGAGTGGATTGACTCACTGACAGCGAATTCTGAACGTCCACACCGCCTGTCGCCGCCAGCATTCCGTTATCAACTCACTGAGCAGGCACGCAAAGCAGGTAAGCGGATTGTTCTGCCTGAAGGTGATGAGCCTCGTACCGTGAAAGCGGCGTCTATCTGTGCTGACCGGGGTATTGCGCGCTGTGTGCTGCTGGGCGATCCAGAAGAGATCCGCCGTGTTGCAGCTGCTCAAGGAGTAGAACTGGGTACCGGCATTGAAATTGTTGATCCGGTTGCTGTACGCGAGCGTTATGTCCCACGTCTGGTTGAACTGCGTAAAAACAAAGGCATGACCGAAGTCGTCGCACGCGAGCAATTGGAAGACAACGTTGTTCTGGGTACATTGATGCTGGAACAGGGTGAAGTTGACGGCTTGGTTTCCGGTGCGGTACACACCACGGCAAACACGATCCGTCCACCATTACAGTTAATCAAAACCGCACCTGGCAGCTCACTGGTATCATCCGTGTTCTTTATGCTGCTGCCAGAACAAGTTCTGGTTTACGGCGACTGTGCAATCAACCCGGATCCGACGGCTGAACAACTGTCTGAAATCGCTATTCAATCGGCGGATTCGGCTAAAGCATTTGGTATCGAACCTCGCGTTGCTATGATCTCCTACTCTACCGGTAACTCCGGTGCGGGCAGTGATGTTGAGAAAGTTCGCGAAGCAACCCGTCTGGCGCAAGAAAAACGCCCGGACCTGATCATTGATGGCCCACTGCAATATGACGCCGCAATCATGGCAGATGTAGCGAAATCCAAAGCGCCAAACTCACCGGTCGCCGGTCAAGCTACCGTGTTCATCTTCCCTGATTTGAACACCGGCAACACCACTTATAAAGCGGTACAACGTTCTGCGGATCTGGTTTCTATCGGGCCAATGCTGCAAGGTATGCGTAAACCGGTGAACGATTTGTCCCGTGGCGCTTTAGTAGACGATATTGTTTACACTGTTGCACTGACGGCGATTCAATCGGCACAGGGAGAAGCGTAACCGTTTCTCATCCATAGCAGATTGATGATTGATAAAGGCTGAACCCTGTATTTCACTGGGTTCAGCCTTTTTATTTTCCTTTTCATTCCCATTTTAACATTGCGACAGTGTGTATAATGCGTAATATATACAGTTATCAATAACGCACGGAGGCAAGGTGAAAAGTTCAGAGTTAATAAAGCTGTTAGAAAAAAATGGCTGGGCTTTAGAGCGAATAAAAGGTAGCCATCATCAATTCAGGCATCCTGACTTCTCGCTCGTTATAACCGTTCCTCATCCACGGAAAGACATAAAGATTGGAACATTACACAAGATTATGAAAGATGTAGATCTTCAATAAAGTAAACCAAAAAATACTTAAATCAGGAGAAAAAATATGTTATACCCCGCTTTTATTGAAGTTGATACAGATGGCAGCGCAAGCGGCTGGTTTCCTGATGTACCCGGCTGTTATTTTGCTGGCGATACACTTGAAGAAACCTGGCAAGATGCTAAAAGTGCTATTGAGGCACACTTTGAATTATTAGCGCAAAATGAATCAGAACTCCCCAAGGCCAGAACAATGCAAGAGCATCTCGCTGAAAATATTTGTGATTATGCTGGTGGTCAATGGCTCTTAATTGATGTCAATATGGATAAATTCGATGGCAGAGCAGAACGTATCAATATTACCCTTCCACATCGTTTGTTGTATCGTATTGACACGATTGTTCATGATCATCCTGAATATGGCAGCAGAAGTGGTTTTCTGGCTCAGGCTGCGCGCAATGAACTGCAAAAAACAATTTAATTGTGCCGCAGATATGCAGCACTTCGTGTTTATACCCTATGGATTTCAAGATGCATCGCGGCGGCAAGGGAGCGAATCCCCGGGAGCATAGATAACGATGTGACCGGGGTGAGTGAGTGCAGCCAACAAAGAGGCAACTTGAAAGATGACGGGTATATATTTATTTGCACAAATTTAGGGCTAATAATGACATAATGACATAATGACAAAATAGATGTTAAAGCCTATTTTGGTGGTTTTTTTGGTAATAATGCATAAGAAACTTGAGCTTGTATTTTATTTCCAGATAACCATTTATTAAATTCAACCCCTACCTTATATCCAGGAACACAGCTACTCACTTTATCACCCGATGTTCCGGTTCTACCAAGCCCATATGTTCCTCCACCTTCTGCTTTAGTTTTACACTCATGTCTAGTTGTGAATTCATTATGATCATTGATGGCCCACTGCAATATGACGCCGCAATCATGGCAGATGTAGCGAAATCCAAAGCGCCAAACTCACCGGTTGCCAGTCAAGCTACCATGTTTATCTTCCCTGATTTGAACACCGGCAACACCACTTATAAAGCGGTACAACGTTCTGCGGATCTGGTTTCTATCGGGCCAATGCTGCAAGGTATGCGTAAACCGGTTAACAACCTGTCCCGTGGCGCTTTAGTAAACGATATTGTTTACACTGTTGCACTAACGGCTATTCAATCGGCACAGGGAGAAACGTAACCGTTTCTGGCATATCAAACGAATATAAGGACTGAATTCTACACAAAACTCAGTCCTTACTAACCCCTCTCCTATTTCTCTATTAAACTAAATCGCTTCCAATTCAAACTGATATCTTCAAGAACGTACTATCATCAACGTCATTCTATAGCGCAAAGTAGAGTGAGATAAAAATTTGCAAGCAGACCAAATAAAAACTATATTTAGACCAATCAGCCAACTTAATCACATCATGGACGGTAGTGACAAGCGCTGACACACCAGACTTGAGGAAGCATACTATTAATTACAAAAATGATTAGAAGGTCATAATGAGAATTGAAACGATCAGCTTTATAAAAAAGAACGCCTCTGCTCTTGAATTATCTGAACCAATTCTGGTCACACAAAATGGTGTACCAGCCTATGTTATTGAATCATTTACAGAAAGAAAACAACGAGATCAAGCAATAGCTTTGCTTAAATTACTCACACTTTCTGAGAAAGATAAAGAACAAGGGCGAACCTATACCAGTGATCAGTTATTGGCAAATATATGAGCGGTTAATAACCGGAGAGCTAAATGCCATCAAAAATGTCAGATAATGTTACCGTTCAATATACAGAAACAGCTAAAACCAGCGTAAAAGTTATTTCAGAATTTTTGCGCAGTAAGGAAATAGACCCAAGGCCAATAATTAAAAAACTAGTGAAGGAATTTGAAAATAAAGTTTGCTCTTTTCCTGAGGGATCACCTATTTCTGCCGAACTCATGAAACTAGGTTGCAGCAAATACCGTGAATGCAATACATCAGGTGGATACCGAATTATTTACTCAATAGATAATGTTAATCAGATCTCAGCACATGTCATCATGGCCCAGAAGCAGGATATTCAGCATTTGTTGTTCACCCGTTTGATTGAAATCTAATTATGTTTGCCAAGTAAAAATATAAGTTACTACAGAAAAATTTAATTGTGCCGCAGATATTGGGCACTTCATGTTTACATTATAATTAATAAACACATATCAACTTCATAAGAATATAATTACCTAATACATAACATTGTTATAAAATAAAGATAGATTATTAAATCAAAAAACACAAATTACAGAACAATTAAATTAAAAAATTTTATTTAAATATATGATAGACAAGACAGAGAAAATTTAAAAACAACACAATTTCAATAACATATAAAATAAATTATTTATCAATATTTACATGTTATCTATAATGACGTAATAACTATTGGTTTTTTATATCATAATAATATAAACAACCTCATAAGATTACAATTTATGTATGAATCTATCACCAATAAAAAGCACCGAAATCATGAATGTTTCGGTGCTGTATATTCTGAAAAGAAACATTTAAAACTAACAATCACAAAACTGAAAAAAGATATAAAATCTTATTTTGCTAATAATACATAAGAAATTATAACATCTATTTTTGCTGGTTTTTCAAGCCACTTATTAAATACATTCCCTATTCCAAGTTTCTTGTATTGGTCATCACAACTCGCTGATGTTCCTGTCACACCAAGCCCGTATGTGCCTCCTCCCTCAGCTTTAACTTGACACTTATGCTTAGTTGTAAAGTCATTATATAACCATTTCGGTTCTATTGTACTAAACTCAATAACAACTCCAGGTTTTTTATTTGTCAGATAACTTTGCGAATAGGTATATTGGGGAGCAATGCCACAAAAACTTTCTCCTTTAACACAAGGAAGGCTTTTATACTTATTCTGGTGAAATACTTTATATTCCTTTATTTCCATCCCTCTATACCAGTACATCGCATTTTTTGCTTCATCATCACGTTTTGCCGCTTTCTTATTGACTAATGTCACTTTATTAGGTGTATTTGCCAAGACTGAAAGTGTGCAATTTTTATACATAGACATCACTTTGGTATTTTCCAGTCCATTTTTAGTGATTATTTTTTCTATCTGTGGATCTGTCTTACATGCCATACTAAAACTACTCATAGCGAGTAAAAATGGGGAAATCAGGAAAACTTTTTTATTCAAAATCATACTTATCTCCTTGCTTTGTTTAATTAAGAAGTTTAACGTTCAATGGAATAAAAATAAATTTCATTGTTGTTATTAAATAACTTTCCAAAATAGTGCTCCACTCCGTACAACGCTTTGTGTAGCAAGGGCTGTGCGCTATGCATAGCAGAGAGATAAGTTAATGCTGCCTATCAAGCATCAGACTTGCACTACTCGGACATTAATCAAATAGACCAACTGTATCGGTATTATGAAAAGCTATTTAATATACTTATTTTAATAACATATCATTACAGGTGACATATGATAAATTAACCGATTACATTATTCTCTCTTGTTACTACTTGACTTAAATAAAGATATGTTATTAAATCATAAAAAACAAAAACAAATTCCAATATGATTAAAATAAAAAATATTTAATTTAAATATATAAAAACAAAATAGTAACAATATGTCAACAATATATGCGATAAAGTGGTTATTGTTCTTATGCCATAATGGCCTAAATAATGTAATCGTAATAAAATTATCTATCTAATTTATATAAATTCCATTTTTTTCATAAAGGATAATACCTAACTCATTCAATGTGAGAAAATAATTCAGAGAACACTTACTCAACTATATTTATTATTACAGTAAAAGGAAAATTGGGTGAGAATCTATTTATTTTTATAAAATGTGACTTTAAACACAAAAGTGAGTTTGCTATTAATAATTAAAGTCTAATACTTATAATAATTAAAGCTCAGTATTGATGTAGTTTTGATGCATTTTGAATTATTTAGATATGTCAATAAAAACATCCTATTAAATTATATGGAGAAAATTATGGTTATCAAAGAAGGTGGATTCCCCTTTAAGCTATACAGTATCACCCCAGATCAAGTCACTGTCGAAAGTTTGAAAGACACATTAACTATCCTTGGTCTTACCTGCGAAGAAACAACCCTGGATAAACTTCAGCAATACATCACAGATGTCAGATCACAATTATATAATGGGGCGTACCAAGCATTCGGAATTAATCACCTTCATAACTCTGTCGTCACAATATCCAAGGGGCTTTGGGAGCCTGATGGAGCGCTACATGAAATGAGACAGCTGGATTACATTACCAGAAATGAAGAAATTTTTAACTGGCTTAAAACCCAATACAAGGATTTCCCTGGTCAGGTCTCCGCTGCATCTCATAACAAGTCTTATTATTCAACTGTGGATGCAATCAAAGAAGCATTTGTTAAAGTCGCATATACAACATCTGCAACACTGATTTCTCCACTTGATAAGAAAAGCATGGAGTCTATTATGAGTGGCTGGCTTGCCGGACTGAGCTCGGATGACAAAGCAGATTTCGACTCTGGTCAAAAAGCAACAGCCATCCAAATTGCCCTTAACCCTGATGGCGATAACGTTGATGCTATTGGTGAAGCAGTTGTCGATTGGCGGCTTCGAATTGTAAATTGGGCAGGAAAAAGTAAGAAAGATCCAGGGAAGGAGACGAAAATTGATATTCAATCAAGATCAGTTAATTACACTGAGACAAGTTTGTTAAAAAAACATTACAATGCCGCTGTTGATAAATTCGGAGGCGTATGAATTAAATATTAAATCAAAAACTCCATTATTCCTTATATGCCCATACAAAACTTCTGGCTGGGCATACATAAAGCATAAGGAAGATTTATACCTCAAAATATGCCACTGATTTTCGTACAATAAATTCCGTTGCATGGAAAAACATATGGAGAATACATGAAAAATACCAGTATCTTAAAAATAAATGAAAGAGTATCTGGCATCATTAAAGACTATACTTTTCCTGTTTCTATCGGCGATGGTGAGATATATGTGTCATTCACATTGGTAGACAAAGAAAATAATTATTACCATTTTGTACTTGATGGAGTCACAACTTCTTCAAAAGAACTAACAGGTCTACTTACTATACTCGGTACTGCAATAAATTATGCTCTACCAGTAAGTGTAGATTTTGTCAGAGTATCCAAAAATGGAGAATACAATATTACTTCAAAAATAACCTGTAACTCTCCGGATAAAGATTATCGTAATCATGAAACGAGGAGTGAGTCTTAAATATAGGATGGTAATATATGCACAAATGCTTAGTTCATATATTACCGCCAATATATCTCACATAAATAATAATCCCAGTCTTTGATCTGAGATTATTATTTTTTTTATGAGGAATGACCATGTTCTTCCTGCGCCTCATTTTTCTTCTTTATGCGCCACAAAATACCTAACGCAATGAACCATAAAGGGGTGCCACAAAGTGCAACCAGTGTATCGGGATCAAAAACCATGACGACGATGGTCAGTGCGAAAAAAACCAGCGTTATCCAAGTCATTGACACCCCCAAAGGCATCTTAAATATTGAGCGCTTATGCAAATCAGGATGATGTTTACGATAAGCTAAATAGGCCACTAATATCATACACCAGCTATAAATCACCATAACAGAGGCAACGGTTGATACGATAGTAAATAATCTTATGACATTCGGCATGATAAATAAAAGTGACGTGCCAACGATCATACAGAAACAGGAAAATATCAGGCTATGTACAGGAATTGCGGTATTACGGGAAAGAATTTTAAATTTGCGGGGCGCATTTCTTTCAGTTGACAAACCATAAAGCATACGCGTACAAGCATATAATCCACTGTTAGCGGAGGACATTGCTGACGTTAATGCAACAAAGTTAACAATAGCGGCAGCAGCAGGCAAACCAGCCAAAGCAAATAAGGTGACAAAAGGACTGGTTTCAGATGAAATCCTTCCCCAAGAAGTCACCGCAATGATGCTTAACATGGAGAAAATATAGAAGATAATAATTCTTATCGGAATCTTCTTGATCGCTTTCGGCAATATTTTTTCCGGATCTTTTGTTTCCGCTGTCATGGTACCCACCAGCTCAACACCCGTAAAAGAAAAAATCGCTATCTGGAAACCGGCAAAAAAACCAAAAATACCATTCGGCAGAAATACTGACGGATCAGTCAGATTATTAACTGACGCCGTCATCCCATCCGGTGATTGCCAACCTATCATCACCATACCAATACCAACAATAATCAACGCTAAAATCGCAATCACTTTAATAATCGCGAACCAGAATTCCGCTTCGCCAAATAATCGCACAGAAAGAAGATTGCAAGTACAAAGTAATCCCAGAGTCAAAAACGCAGGTACCCAAAGAGAGACACCCGGGAACCAATATTGAATATATCCGCCACAAACAACAACATCAGCAATACAGGAGACAATCCAACTCATCCAATAAGTCCAGCCGAGAAAAAAACTCGCTTTCGTCCCTAAATAATCAGATACGAAATCAGCAAAAGAGCGATAATTCAGTTTGGTGAGAAGTAATTCCCCCATCGCCCTCATCACCATATAGACAAAGAAACCCACAATGGCATAGGTAATAATGATCGATGTACCGGATACCGCAATGGTTTTTCCTGAACCCATAAATAAGCCGGTGCCAATGGCACCGCCAATGGAAATTAATTGAATATGACGTGCACTTAGCCCTCGATGAAGTTCTTGCGGATCAGTAAATTTTTCTGCCGAAATGTTTTGTTGATTTTTATTATTTTTTATCATGATAATACCCGTCCGTCATTAAAGCGAAGAAACAGACCGCTGAATCTTTCTGAAGAAGAAGTTGCCACTGCTTCAGAAAGAAAATGGAGTTATGTTTTATTTAATTATTTTTTTCATTTAAAGCAAGTAACAATCCCGCCCGCAATCCATTAGCAACCTCAGCATTAGGAAATAAAATAAATTTCGCCGGGAATTTAATTTTCCAATGGCAATCATGCTGGCTGGCGATTTCAAATCCCTCTGACAATTCAGTGAAATTCATGGTATCTGCGGGAATATGAAGCTGGAAACTTTCATCGCTCTTAATAATGGAATCAATTACCTGGTAATGTTTCAGCTCAGGTCTAACGCGTGAGGCTATTTGTAATGAAGAGATTAAACCATAAAGAGAATCCGCAATTTTTTGGAACCTGGTTAAATCATTTCTACCAAAAGGCATTGCCTTACCCATTTCCACCGTACAGCTATCCGCCCCAAACTTTTCATGCAGAAAATGGCTGAAAGTCCCTCCTTTTGAACGATGATAAACAAGCGCATCAATATCGCTGTCATTCAACCACTGCATAAATTCAGCAGAAAATGGACGGCTTGGAGCAGGTAACAATGCAAATTGTTCATGATGAGAAGCGCGTATAGCGGTATGCAGATCAATATGCCAACGCATATTGGCAGAGGACACTAAAGGTTCAGCAAAAAAGTGACTGACCATATTTTCAAGTTCAGCCGCGCGTGATCGCTCATTTCCCAGAGGAAAATCCAGATAACGGCCACCAAACATGCGATTCAAATCGTTATGCAGATAACGTCGATTCGCTCGCATAGCCGACAAGTTACCAAAGATAATCAGCAGGTTATTTTTTAACGGTAACGTGCCATCCGCCAACTGTGCCAGTAACTGAATCAGTATTTCAATGGGCGCGGTTTCATTACCGTGAATACCCGCGGAAATAACCAGAGACCGGTTTTTTCCTTCATGGGGAACATGGGGAATAAGTTGCAATACCCCTTCTGCCAGCCAGCTCGCCTTAATTGTTTCTGGAAATATCAGATGGTCAGCAAGTTTCTTTTCAAGCAATAAAGTTAACAGATCCATATCCGCTCCAATTTAGCGTTGAAATTCATAGATCGACCCTAAATTCAAGATCTGCGTAAGCTCATCCAGAGCGGTATAAACTTCACGAAATAATTGGGGATCAACCAGATCGCTGGCACATAACTCATCACGATAGTGCTGTTCTATCCATTGAGTCAGGCGATCATAAAGCCGGGTATTCATTATTGTCGCAGGATTGACCGCGTTAAATTCGGCATCATTCAGCACAACCCTCAGGCGCAAACATGCCGGGCCGCCACCATTGCGCATACTTTCCCGCAGATCAAAAACGCAGACTTCATTAATGGGTGATGACGCTTGCGCAGTCAGTGACTGTAAATAGGCCCAGACAGTTGCGCTCTGACGGCACTCTTCCGGCACAACAATCCTCATTTTTCCATCAGCTTTACTCAGTAATTGACTATTAAAGAGATAAGAATCAACCGCGTCTTCGATACTGACCTGCTCTGATGAGACCTCAAGTGAGACAAAATCATGCCCCAACACCGCCATTTTCTCTTTAATTTCAGCCAAAGCCTGATCCTGATCCAGATAAGCATGCTGATGATGAAAAAGGACATTTCGGTTGCTCACTGCAATCACATCATTATGGAAAACACCGCTGTCAATGGCGACCGGGTTTTGCTGCACAAAAACGGTTTGCGCCGGATTAAGCTGATGCAGCCGTGCAATGGCTTCACTTGCTTCCAGTGTTTGCCGTGCGGGATAACGCTGAGGCACCGGACTGCCACGAAACGCGCTACGACCATAGACAAACACCTGCACGCCTGGCCTATCATATTCACCACCGAGGCGATTATGGTTTGCCGCCCCTTCATCACCGAAGTTTTCATGCTGCACAAGCGCTTGATGATGGACAAAATGATTTTGATTAGCAAAAGTGGCTTTTAACGCGGCTGCCGTTGTTTCTACTTCCAGCGAACGATGCAGTTTGTTATTCAAATTTGCCACAGTGAAATGTACCCGTTGGTCAGCACTATCCACCGAAGGTGACACCGTTGCCGCGTTTGCTGTCCACATTGATGAAGCAGAACTCAGTTTTGATAATAACACTGGAGAATATTTAGCTGCTTTCTCAATTACTTGTTCATCGCTGCCCGTAAAACCTAAATTACGTAAGGCTGGAATATTGGGACGTTGTTGTGGTGGCAGCACCCCCTGAACAAACCCCGCATCAGCCAGCGCTTTCATTTTCATCAGCCCTTGAAGCGCAGCTTTGCGTGGGTTAGACACCCGGTCCCGGTTATGTATAGACGCTTTATTGCCGACTGAAAGCCCTGCGTAATGATGAGTCAGACCAACCAAACCATCAAAATTTGCTTCAAAACCGGACATAGATACCTCTAGAAAGATTGTATAAGTTAATCAGGGAAATGGATCCCCGGCGCAAGCGTTTCAGGTAAAGCGAGTTTATCAGTAACCAGAGATGCCATAGGCCAGGCGCAGTAATCAGCAGCATAATAAGCGCTAGGGCGGAAGTTTCCCGAAGCGCCAATGCCACCAAAAGGCGCTTTACTGGAAGCCCCTGTCAACGGTTTATTCCAGTTCACAATTCCGGCTCTCGCATCTTCCGACAGGCGTTGGAACAATGAAGCATCCGGCGAAATCAAACCAGTCGCCAATCCGAACCGGGTGTTATTCGCCATTGCCAGCGCTTCATCAAACGTGTCATAACGCATAAGCGTGAGTAGCGGGCCAAAGTACTCTTCATCAGGCACATCAGCCACCGGGCTAACATCAATGATCCCAGGTGTCAGCAACGTTGATTGAGGATCGCGTTGTTCCAACGAAACCAGCGAAATCCCACCAAGTTTTTGCAGCCGATCTTGCGCTTCCAACAGATTCTGAACCGCCTGTAGAGAAATGACGCCTCCCATAAAAGGCTGGGGTTGTGCATCCCAGTGAGCGGGAACAATCTGTTCAGTCACCTCCACCAGACGCTTAATCACCGCATCCCCGTGTGCGCCATTTTTTACCAGTAATCTGCGGGCACAAGTGCAACGTTGGCCGGCGGAGATAAATGCTGACTGCACAATAGTGTAAACGGCAGCATCAATATCATCGCAAGCATCCACGATCAGTGCGTTGTTCCCTCCCATTTCAAGGGCGAGCATTTTCTCTGGCTGACCGCCAAACACGCGGTGAAAGTGAAAACCAGTATTGGCGCTCCCGGTAAACAGCACACCATCAATCTGCTTGTCCTCCAACAGCGCTGTGCCGGTATTACGCGCCCCTTGAACCAGATTAAGCACACCGGCGGGCAAACCAGCCTTTTCCCACAATTTTACGGTCTCTTCTGCGGTCATCGGTGTCAGTTCACTCGGTTTAAACACCAGCGTATTACCGGCAATAAGCGCAGGGATAATATGACCATTCGGTAAGTGACCAGGAAAATTATACGGTCCAAAAACCGCCATCACACCATGAGGACGATGACGCAGTAAGGCCCGGCCGTCTGGCATAACGATTTCCGACTCTCCGGTGCGCTGTTCCCATGCTTCGATAGAAATCGCCGCCTTACCTATCATGGATTGTATTTCAGTCCGAGCTTCCCATAATGGCTTGCTGGTTTCCTGACTGATAACCCGCGCCAAAGATTCTTTCTCGTCATTTAGCAACGTGGCAAATTTCTGGACAATCTTAATTCGCTCGCTAACGGGCAAATGTGACCACGAATAAAACGCCTCACGGGCAGACTGGCAAGCAGCTCTAACGAGAGAAGGATCAGCACTGTTAGCTTGCCACAGAATTTTCTGATCTATTGGGGCGAATTTAGTCATCAACTCACCCTGCCCCTTAACCCATTCGCCCCCAATGTAATGTACTTTATGATTCATATCTTAGTGTTCCCTTGGAAAAAGAGTGACGAGTCGTACCTGATTTTCGTCATTGATTTGGAGTGCATCCATTTCCGCTGATGTTAAAAAAATTTCATCACTGTCATACGCAACATTCAGTAACAGCGCACGAAAGTCACTAAAGCGCTGATTAGCAATGATGCAGGGTACCCCACCGGTTCTGGCAACTGACTTAACCCGGCTGACAGGAACAAGCCGGCTCTCTTTTACTGCGCGTATCCGGTCGATCTCGGCCTGTAGTAAAGCGCCTGCATCAAAAATATCGATATGGCCTTCATAGACCAGACCTTCTTTTTCGAGGATCGTACGGGCCGGGACCGTTTTCTCATGAACCTGCCCTATTACCCGCTGTGCCTCAGTGGGTAATAGGGATATATAAACAGGATGAAGGGGCATCAATTCGGCAATGAAGGTTTTTGATCCAATACCCGTTAAATAGTCTGCCTGGGAAAAAGGAATACCAAAAAAGTGCTGTCCCAGCGCATTCCAAAAAGGTGAATTTCCTTTCTCATCTGCGACACCACGCATTTCAGCAAATATTATTTTAGAAAATAGATCCCTGAATGCTGCAATAAAAAGGAAACGCGCTTTAGACAGAAACGTACCGTTTTTCCCTTTATGATATTCCGGATCCAAGAATAAGGTACATAATTCGCTGTTACCGGTCTGATCTTGTTCCAGAGATAAAGCTTCAATCACTTTATAAATTCCTAACTCACGTGACGACCGAATGGTTCTTTGTACACGAAAGTTATAAAACGGCTCCTCCAGTCCTACTGCCGCTTCTATGGCGCTAACACCCACAACGCGATTCTCGCTGGTATCTTCCAGCACAAAAAGGAATCCCTGTTGGGCCCTGGTCAGTTTTCCATCGAAAGTATCCACGCTACGTGAAATACGTGAACGTAATTGCTCCAGGTTATTTGGTAAAGATGTCAGACCTATACCAGCGCGTTCAGATAAGGACTGAATACCATTTAAGTCACTATGCCGGACAGTTCGGAAAAGCATCATAACGTCACCTTCAACTTACTATTAACCTATGAACCTATGAACCGCTTGATGGCGCTTTCAAGACGAACCAAACCTTCATCAATATCAGCAAATTCGATGTTTAATGCTGGCGCAAAGCGCAATACATCCGGACCGGCAATCAAGGCAATTAATCCTTCCTCTGCTGCTATATTGGTTAATTGTTTCGCCTTACCCTGCCAGGCTTTATTCAATTCAGCGCCTAAAAGCAGCCCTTTGCCCCGCAAACAACTGAATAATTGATAGCGCTGATTCAATTCCGATAACTTATCCATGAAATATTCATGGCGCTGCTGAACTCCAGTGAGGAACACAGACTGATTAACTATTGAAAACACCTTATTGGCAACGGCTGCTGCTAAGGGATTACCGCCAAACGTTGTACCGTGTGTTCCAGGTTGAAAAACCTCTGCAATATGTTGTTTTGTCAACATGGCACCGATAGGAAACCCCCCTCCGAGACCTTTAGCACTGGTAAGAATATCAGGCTCGACGCCATATCCCTGATAAGCATAAAGATATCCGGTACGGCCCACTCCAGTCTGAATTTCATCAAAAATGAGCAACGCCTGAAAACGATCACATAATGTACGTAATTCCTTCAAAAATGCAGGATCGGCGGGAATAACGCCGCCTTCACCGATAATCGGCTCGACAATAACCGCACAGGTATTTTCAGAAATGCGTTCTCTGATCGCAGACAAATCGTTATAAGGAAGATGCGTAATTTCTTGAGGAAGAGGAGCATAATCTTGTGAATATTTTGGTTGCCCTCCTACCGTAACAGTAAATAATGTCCTGCCATGAAAAGAATCTTTAAATGAGATAATCTCACTCTTATTTTTTCCATATTTATCAGAAGCATATTTTCTGGCTAATTTTAATGCCGCCTCGTTAGCTTCTGCCCCTGAATTGCAGAAAAACACCTTATCAGCAAACGTATTTTCCACGAGCTTCTTTGCTAATTTCAGCACGGGCTCATTAGTGTAACCATTTCCTATATGCCCTATTTTTTCAATCTGAGAAATTAACGCATCTTTTAATTCCGGATAGGCGTGCCCTAATGAATTCACTGCAATTCCACCAGCAAGATCAATATATTCCTTGCCGTCCTGATCCCATACTCTCGAACCTTTAGCCCGAATAGGTATGAAGTTAGCAGGAGAAAAACAAGGTACCATATAGTGATCAAACCAATTTCTCTGAATATTTTCTGACATAGATCATTTCCCTTTAAAATAGAGAGTATTCGGACGAGATAAAACAATATGCTCTATACCCAAGAAACTTCAAGATGCAGTTTTTAGCACCTGAAAATGGTCATTAATTCTAGACATCAGCGAGTCCGCTATATCCGGTAGCGTTGTGGTGAAAAATTTGAAGACTTTGTCTCGAAATTCATGTTTATCAGCGAAATAACGGTTATTTCGAACATGTTCATTCATGACCTTCCATAATCGCTCTATCGGGTTTAAATTTGGGCTATAGGGAGGAAGATAATGTAACTCAATATTGCTAACATAAGCCCACTCCTTCACAAGATGAGCTTTGTTGTAACCCGCCCCATCCACAATAAGATGAATTTTTTGATGATAGTCAGGATAAGACTTCCTTATTTCGTTGAAAAAACAGCAAATGTTGTAGTCATTGATGGTTTGATATTCCTGGAACACCGTACGACCAATGGCATTCAGGTTGAGCGCGCCCAATATATTCAGGCGAGTTCGGCTTCCTGTTGTCTTGACGGTTTTTTTCTCGCCTTTTCGCATCCAGCCATAACCGAGTTTGGTGCCTTGAGTCGGGTGAACAGCGTCAAGAAAAAGGATGGGTTCATCTTTCGCTGTGATTTTAAGATTTTCATAATATTCAATAAATTGTATCTGTTTTTCTGCCTCGAATTTATGAGGGACACCACAAGGTTTTTTATAAGAAAAACCCTGACGGTGTAGCCATTTATTCATGCCGGGAATGCTAAAGGTAATATTCCAGAGCTGAGCAACATAGGCCACGATTTCATGGGTGTGATGGAAAAGATGTTGAGATAAGTGGTTGATTAAAAAATCAGTTTGCTCTCGAGAAAGCAAACTATCAGACCCCCCATTATCAGATTTAAGTTTACCTTGATTAAGATAATCACTGATATGGCGGTCAACAGTGGTCTGATGGAGTCGCAATGCCTGGGCTATCATCACAGAACTCCACCCTTCAGAAGCCAGAAGGATCGCTTTTATTCTGTCTCGTACTTGGCCATCACGAGTGGTGTCGTGAAGACGTTCAAGTTTGATTTTTTGTTCTGATGTAATAAATATTTTCATAGCGAGGATAATGATCTCCATTTCGGATAAAATCAAGCATCTTCAATGATTACGGGTATACATCATTTTTTATCTCATATTTACACAAATTATTAATGAATTCTGAGGTAAAAAGTTGGCTAAGTTGAAGCCTAAAAAGCCTTAAAAATAATAAAATTACAGGATTTCGTTAATATTATGCTTATTAATCCTCATCACTATTTTCGAAAAATAGTTGCTCAACCATTGGACAGATACTGTTGCTCGCGCTTAACAAAGTCAACACAAGTTATAAACAAAAAAAATACTTTTTGATCTCGTTCAAAATTCCAAGAAGTATTTTTATGCACTATTTATGCACTTTTAGTGAATAGGAAATGAATAAATTGTGAATAAATTAAACCTGATACATATAGATGAGAAGAATAAATAAATAATTATTCATTAATAACGCCAGAAATTTATCTACTTAAATGTAAAATAAAATTTGACGGAATTTAATTTTGCAAAAACCGGGGTAAATCTATAATCAAAATAACAAAATAAGTGAACAATATGACGATAACCTAATACAAAATTAACTATCTTGCCAAGAAGATTAGCGGTGTCTGAACTTTGTTAGATTTCAGGTAATAACAGCATCACTTACCTGATCAGATTATTTGTAAAAATTGATCGAATCTAGCCTTATCCTAATGATTTACTTGGGTAGAGAAACCGATAAAAGGCTATCCGAAGACAATTATTTATGGGCATAATTCCTTTCCTTATTCTGTTTTAACACAGAAACAATCCGGTATAAATAATGTATACCGGATTATCACACCAACGTTAAATTATTTAATATTTCTTAATATATCAGTATTATAGTGTCTCCTCATCACACTGCATTGCCAACGCCCTATTCAGAGCCTGAGCTAAAGCGATTCTATGTTCCTTATTCTCCATCAAACTCGCATGGTTACCCGGAACAGCAATCAACTGAAGTAAAGAGTCAGGCATTACCCGCCCCCAACCTAACGATGGATCCATGGTTAAAGGCTTCAGTTCTTCATCCGCAACAAAAGGATTAGGAGGGGAAAGTTCCATCGCATAAAACTGATGCAGCGTTACCGCTAATGCCTGCGGCTCATACTCTTCGACTATTTGTATATAATGCTCCCCCTGCTCCCAACGTTTTGCGACTAAATCAGGGCGCAGACTGGCGGGATATAACGCCAATTCCTGTGCCGCTTCAATAAATTGCACCAAATTCAGCTCATCAATTCGCCGGTACAGTGCCACAACCGCATCTGTGTGTTCCTCCCCAAACTGCTTTACTAACGCGGCAAAGAACAGATGGTTGAGTTGCACAGGCTCCTCGCTGACATCATGAGGCGCTGGCGTATCAATCAACCCCAAGAAGTTAACCGTCTCCCCGGCATGTAAAAGCCACTGGGCAACGGCATAAGCCAATATGCCGCCGGAAGAGTAACCCGCTAGCCGGTACGGACCTGCCGGTTGAACCGCTTTCATCAAGTTGATCATTCTGGCCGCATGTTCTTCCATCGTCGACATCGGTTCTTCACTGATGGATGGCCAGGGCAACGTATAAACCGGATAGTCTGACCGGATATGTTGAGCCAGCCCGTAAACATAGGAATAATCTTCCATTCCACTGGGCACAAAGAACAATGGCAGTTCCGTTCCACCCGGTCGCACCGATATGGCGCTGGTCTGCGGCTGAGACAGCAAATCTGAGGTAATTTTTGCCGCCAATTCGGACAACACCGGGAATTGGAACAAGGCATTCAATGTACAAATCAAACCCTGGCTGGCAACAAGATTGACCATTCGAATGGCAAGCAGTGAATGACCGCCCAGCGCGAAGAAGTTGTCATGCCGGCTGACCTGTTCAATCCCCAGCAATTCACGCCAAATGTCCGCCAATGCGATTTCAGTTTCTCCTCGCGGTGCGGCGTAAACCTGACGGGCAACCGCTTTTTCGTCCGGTGCGGGTAATCCCCGGCGATCCAGCTTACCGTTCCGGGTCAGCGGGAAAGCATCCAGCCTGACAAATGCTGGCGGTATCATATATTCGGGTAATCGGGTTGACAGATGCGAACGCAAATGTTGAGCCAGTTCTTCCTCATCATCCGCGACCACATAAGCAACCAGACGCTTATCCTCCCCTTTACCATCAGTGACCACCAATGACTCCCGAACGGAAGGGTATTCCATCAGACGCGCTTCTATTTCTCCGGGCTCTATACGGAATCCCCGGATTTTCACCTGCTGATCATTGCGCCCCACATAAACCAAGTTACCCTCCGGCAGATAACGGGCAAGGTCACCTGTCCGATACATGCGGGCACCCGGGATCACTGAGAATGGGTCATCCAGGAAACGCTCTGCGGTCAGATCCGGCCTGTTCAAATAACCCCGCGCGATACCCGCCCCGCCGATATAGAGTTCACCTACCGCGCCCTGCGGCACTGGCTGACCCCGTGCATCAAGCAGGTAGATACGCGTATTGTTTATTGGACGGCCGATCGGGATCTCTTCCCCTTGATAATCAGGTGGGCAATGCCATGACATGACCGCAACAGTGGCTTCAGTTGGGCCATAAATATTAAAGGTGTTATACCTGCCCGCTAACGATTGCAATAGCGCAGAACCCAGTGCTTCCCCGGCAAGTATCAAGGTTAAATGCGTTTGTAACGGGGGGAGTTCATGGGCATTCTGAAGGACAGCCGGCGGCAAAGTCAGATGCGTAATGCGCTGTTCATCCAGATAATGCCACAAGGCATTCCTGTCATAGCGAACATCGTCTGACAGAATATGGAGGGCAGCGCCCGCGCCATAAGCCATCACAATATCCGCAACGCTGGCGTCAAAACTCATGGAAGCAAATTGCAAAACCCGGCTATCCGGTTTAACACCTAAGCGATCAATATGGTCGATTGCCAAATTTATTACGCCACGATGTTCCACCATCACGCCTTTGGGCACACCGGTGGTACCCGAGGTATAAATCACATAAGCCAGCTGTCTTGAATTCAGTGATAATACTTGCGGGTTGCTGTCCGGTTGCACCCAATCAGTATCCGGTTCTAATACCTTCAACCCTTTCAGTGCATCCTGACCCAAAGCTGTACGCCCCATCGCATCCGCCACCACCATGACAGGAGTAGCATCACTTAAAATCCCACTCAAACGGTCACCTGAATAGGCAGGATCCAGCGGGACGTAAGCACCTCCGGCCTTCAATATAGCCAGCAACCCTATCATCATTGACGCAGAACGGGAGACACAAAGCGCAACACGTTGCTCCGGTATCACCCCCTGTGCAATAAGCTCGTGAGCCAACCGGTTTGCCCGTCTGTTCAGTTCAGCATAGCTCAGTGTCTCAGCTCCACACACAAGCGCTGTTGCATTCGGTGTCCTTTGCACCTGCTGTTCAAATAACTGATGAATACACAACGGGTCAGGATAGGCGGTTTCCGTGGCGTTCCAGGTTTCCAGCAACAACCTGCGCTCTGCCGGGGCCAAAATATCGATTTCCCCAACCGGCTGTTGAGGATGAACCACCATCGCTTGCAGTACCGTGTGTAGATACCCCACATAGCGCTCGATTGTCTGTTGATCAAACAGGGCTGTGGCATAACCCAGAGATCCCACAATCCTGCCATTCTCTTCAGACAGTTCCAATTCTAGATCAAACTTAACTGTGTCTGTTTCAAGAACAGAATCAATAAGCGAAACAGCCAACTCTGGCAGTTCCCATTCCGGGCTCTCATTGTTCTGCCAGGCAAACATCACCTGGAACAACGGGGTATGCGCCAACCGGCGCGGTGGCTGCACAATTTCCACCACCTGTTCAAACGGCAGGTCCTGATGCGCCTGTGCCGCCAAGGCGGTTTGCCGCACACGCGCCAACAATTCAATGACATCCGGCGCACCCGATAAATCAATACGTAACGCCAGCGTATTCACAAAGAACCCGATCAGCGGTTCCACTTCCTGGTGACTGCGGCCCGCACTCGGTGTGCCGATAACCAGATCTTCCTGACCTGACAGACGCGACAGGACCATCGCCCAAGCTGACAACAGGGTCATGAATAACGTCACACCCTGCTGTTCGCTCAGGTGCTTAAGAGATGCTGTTAATTCCGCATCCAGATCGATGAACATAACCCCCCCAGTAAACGACTGCTGAGGCGGACGGGGCCGATCAGTGGGTAAATCCAGCAGCACCGGCGCGTCAGCCAGCATGGTACGCCAATAGTCCGATTGCGCCTGAACTCGTTCAACCGACAGCCACTGACGTTGCCAGGCGGCGTAATCAGGATATTGAATCGCCAGCGGTGGCAACGGTGCCGGTTGCCCGGCCAGAAAAGCCGTATAGAGCGTACTCAATTCACTTATCAGCACACCGACAGACCAGCCGTCTGACACAATGTGATGCTGGGTAAGCAGAAACCGGTATTCGTCATCGGAGATCCGGATAAGCGAAGCACGGATAAGCGGGCCATGACTGAGATCAAATGACGTACTGGCTTCCCCGATGCTCAGGTGTTCAAGCCTTGTTTCGGCATCCGGTATCCCACGCAGGTCATACTGAGACAACGGCACCCCACTGTCCGCCGCCAACAGTTGCACTTGTGGCTGACCGTCAACCGAAACGAAAACGGAACGCAACGCTTCATGACGGGCAAACAACGTGTCGAGCGCCTGCTGCCAGGCCACGATATCCAGCTGACCACACAAGCGCAGTGCCATCGAGAGATGATAAATATCACTGACCCCCTCAAACTGCGCCAGGAACCACAGGCGCTGTTGAGCAAATGACAACGGTAACTCACCCTCACGGGATATCGGCAGGATGGAAGGTAATACCTTATGCTGCTCATCAAACCGGGCACGCATTACCCCAGCAAAGGCCATTAAAGTGGACGCTTCAAACAATACGCTCAGTGGCAGTTCGATACCCAGCAGCGCTATCCGGTTCATCATCCGTACCGCCAATAGCGAATGACCGCCCAACGCAAAGAAGTTATCATGCCGGCTGATCTGTTCAATCCCCAGGACTTCACACCAGATAGCCGCCAGCGCAATTTCAACTTCCCCTTGCGGCGCTTCATAGACCTGACGGGCAAAGGCTTCCTCATCTGGTGCCGGTAATGCCCGACGATCCTGCTTGCCATTCGGGGTCTGCGGGAAGGACTCCAGACGCACAAAGGCCGCCGGTATCATATAGTCAGGTAAAATTGCACTCAGGTGTTCACGCAAACGAGCAACTAACCCGTCGGTCGCTGCCGCCACGACATAAGCCACCAGACGTTTATCCTGCCCATCTTCCCGCACCAGTACCGCTGCCTCTTGTACCGCCGGGTATTCCAGTAACCGGGTTTCAATTTCACCCAGCTCAATACGGAAGCCGCGGATTTTCACCTGCTGGTCGTTACGGCCCAGGAATGCCAGATCACCGTCGGGCAGATAACGCGCCAAATCCCCAGTCCGGTACATCCGCGCACCCGCTAACGGGCTAAAAGGATCCAGTATAAAACGCTCTGCGCTCAATTCCGGCTGATTAAGATAGCCACGTGCCACCCCAACGCCGCCAATATACATTTCACCAATGCAGCCTAATGGCACCGGTTGACCATATTGGTCCAGCAGGTAGATGCAGGTATTTTTTACTGGCCGGCCAATAGAGCTATCATCCCCAGGGGATAACACCGCCTTACAGGTCGCAGTCACGGTATTTTCCGTCGGGCCATACGTATTTAATAACCGTGGGCGGTAAGTTTCTTGTATAAACCACACCTGAATAGCTCTCTTCTGTACCGCTTCACCCCCAATAATGATTAACTTGATACAATCCGGCAACGGTGATGCTTTGTCTCGGGCCACCAATTCAGACCAGAATAACGTCGGCAGAGATATGACCGTAATACGGTTTTGTCGAAGTAAGGTGATAAATTCCTGCATCGAAGTCAGCCAGCTATCATCACGGATAACCAGCGTCGCGCCATTGCATAATGACGAGAACAATTCTTCCACTGAAACATCAAAAGAAAAAGAAGCAAATTGCAGCACCCGGTCTTGCGCCGTGACAGCGTAGGTCTCATTAAAACCCAGATACCGTTGATAAATCGCCTGATGCTCTACCATCACCCCTTTCGGCTGCCCGGTTGAGCCTGAGGTGTAAATCACATACGCCAGATGCTGTGGCGTCAACGCCGGGACCTGCGGGTTGCTGTCCGGCAAGTCTGGCAGGGTATTCGGGTCCAGTACCGTCAGCCCGGCCAGCGCGGCTTCGCCCAGCGCAGCCCGGCCAACCGCATCAGCCAATACCACCGCCGGGGCGGTATCATTCAGAATATACGCCAGACGTTCCCCTGGGTAGGTTGAATCCAGCGGCACATAGGCCCCGCCGGCTTTCAGTACCGCCAGCAATCCCACCACCATCGCCGGAGAGCGTTCCACACAAATCGCCACCGGCTGGTCGGGTGTCACCCCCAACGCAATCAATTGATGGGCCAGCCGGTTGGCGCAGGCATTTAATTCGCCATAACTGAAGGTCTGCGCTTGATACGCCAGTGCCGTCGCCTCCGGAGCCCGCGCCACCTGTTGCTCAAACAGCTGATGAATACATAACGCCTCAGGATACGGCGTTTCTGTCTCATTCCAGGTTTCCAGCAACAGCGTGCGTTCCGTTTCCGGCAGGATGTTCAATGCGCGTACTGGTGTTTCCGGTGCCTGCTCAAGGGCCGCCACCAGACTCTCCAGCGCCTGCTGCATATAACCGCATATCCTGTCCGGATCAAACGGCTGCACTGCACTAGCCGTCAGCCCCAAAGTGGAACCCCCGTCCTCCACCGACAACCCAAAGGGATAGTTAGTGCTCTCCTGTCCGCCCAGGAATTCAATCCCGGCCATCGTTTCATTCAGCGGATCCTGTTGATCATTATGTCGATAGTTCAGCAGGGCACTAAAGAGAGGCGTACCACTGGCAACCCCACTGCAACGCTGGGCCAGCGCCAGTGAAGCATGCTCATGCGCCAGCAACCCGGCCAGCCGTAAATGGGCCGCCCGCACGCTGTCCCGTACCGGGGTATCATCAATATCCAGCCGCAACGGCAGGGTATTGATAAACAGCCCCATGCCACTGTCAGCCCCTTCTCCCGCCGCCATGCGCCCAAACAGCACGGTACCAAACACCACTTTCTCCTGACCACTGGTATGGGATAACACCTGTGCCCAGGCCAGATGACACAGCGCCGCCAGACTGACACCCAAATGCCGGGCCTGATAGCGAAGACGGTCATTTAACCCGGTCGTCAGCATCCGGTAGGATCCCATCTCCTGAGATCCATCATGATGCACGTTCGCCAGCCCAAACGGCAACGTGGGTTCAGCCACCGCCGCCAACATGTTAGTAAAGAAGTGGGTATGTTCCTCCTGACTGATACCCAACCGGGCCTGCGCCACCAGATTGCGGAACGGCACCGGCGCAGGCAGGCCGTCTTCCTGACCTGTCAGACACGCCTGGACTTCGCGATTCATCACATCCAGTGTGGTATGGTCACCAATCAGGTGATGCAGCAATTCCAGTAAAAGCCAGCGGCCATCGGTCTCCTGCGCCACCACAAAGCGCAATAACGGCGCTTTCCCCAAGTCGAGACGATGATGACGCGGATCAAAACGTCGGGTTAACTGATCACTGATTGAACCGTCAGCCGGATTTAATGTCAGTTCAGTCACCGACAATTGGGCCTGACGCCAGACGACCTGCGCCGGCACTGACAATCCTTGCCAGATAAAGGCGGTACGCAGAATATCGTGGCGATCAACCATCTGTTGTACCGCAGCCAAATAACGGTCCAACAGAGGCCGGTCAGCAAAGACCATCTGGCTGACTAACAAATAGGGATCCCCTTCGTTTGCCAGTAAGTGGTGAAACAAAATACCATCCTGCAACGGTGACAGGGCATAGATATCCTGAAGATTCGCCATCCCACCCGGTACCTGTTCAATGATGCTGTCAATCTCAGGCTGAGTCAGATCAATCAGCGGCAACATCGCCGGGGTGAGTGTCGTCGTTTCTGGTGTAATCACATTAGCCGGCACCATCACCGCGTGATGCCGCCCCAACGTTTGGGCCAACGCCGATAATACCGGCGACTGGAACAAATCACGCGCTGTCAGGGTCAATCCCTGATGACGCAGGCGTTCAATCATTCGTACCGCGAGCAGTGAATGCCCCCCCAGGGCAAAGAAGCTGTCATGCCGGCTGACCTGTTCAACCCCCAATAATTCACGCCAAATAACCGACAGGGCGATTTCTGTTTCGCCTTGCGGTGGCGCGTAAACCTGACGGGCAACAGCTTCACCATCCGGTGCCGGTAGCGCACGACGATCCAGTTTACCGTTCGGCGTCAATGGAAACGCCGCCAGACGCACAAAGGCCGACGGCACCATATAATCAGGCAAAACGGTACTCAGGTAGGCACGCAGGCTGTTCATCAGCCCCTCATCCGCTGGTGCCACTACATAGGCCACCAGCCGTTTATCCTCCCCTTCCCCCCATACCAACACAGCAACCTCACGCACCGCCGGATGTTCGGCCAACCGGGCCTCAATTTCCCCCGGTTCAATCCGGAAACCACGGATTTTCACCTGCTGATCGTTGCGGCCCAGAAACTCCAGATTGCCGTCCGGCAGATAACGCGCCAAGTCCCCGGTGCGGTACATGCGTGCATCCGGATTGTCACTGAACGGATCAACCAAGAAACATTTGGCGGTCAATTCAGGACGATTAAGATAACCACAAGCAACCCCATCACCCCCGACATAAATCTCCCCGACCACTCCCAACGGCACCGGCCGACCATACGCATCCAGCAAATAAACCCGCGTGTTGGCTACCGGTCGGCCAATAGGGATACGGATCGCTCCCTGTGCTAATGCCGTGATACGGTATGTCGCCGTAAAGGTAGTGCCTTCACTCGGCCCATAGCCATTCAATAACTGTTGTGGCGGACTCGTGCTCAATACCTGCCCGATAACATGGGGATCAAGGGCATCGCCCCCGACAATCAGGAGCTTTATTTGCGGAAGAACCGGAGACAGCTCCGCCGCCAATTGGTTAAACAGCCCAACACTCAGCCACAGCACGGTCATTCGCTGCACCCGTAGAACTTGTACAAACTCCAGCGGTGTCAGCAAAGTGACATGATCAACCACCACTAATGCGCCACCATTGAGCAACGGAGCCCAGACTTCAAACGTGCTGGCATCGAAAACCGGGTTAGCGGCAAAGGCCACCCGATCACCCGGTCCAATTTCGGCGTAGCCATTATTGATGACCAGCCGGGCCACCGCACGATGGGGTACCACCACGCCTTTGGGCATACCGGTTGAGCCAGAGGTGTACATAATATATGCTGACTCAGCACTGGAACGCGGTAAGCTAGGGTTGATGTCATCTTCCCCGCTGCCCAGGTCTGTCTCACCAAAGAGACGCAACAGGGGAACAGTCAGGTTAGCCGGAATATTTGCCCGTGTATCGGTGAGCAGCAATTTGGTTGAACAATCGCTTATCAGCCAGTTTTTCCGTTCATCCGGCACCCTGGGATCAATCGGCACATAAACGCCGCCAGCTTTAAGAATAGCTAATTGGGCCACCACCAGTTCCACCGATCGCTCTAACAGGAGCGCAACAGGGTCACCGGGATAAACTCCTTGTTCGATCAACTGACGAGCCAATCGGTTAGCACAGGCATTCAGTTCCCTATAGCTCAGCGTCTTCTCTCCCGCTACCAGTGCCGTTGCTTCTGGGGTTTTCGCCACCTGCTGTTCAAACAACTGATGAATACACAACGCATCAGGATACACGGTTTCCGTGGCGTTCCAGGTTTTTAACAGCAACGTACGTTCCGCTTCCGGCAAGGTTTCCAATACCCGAACAGGCATATCCGGGGCTTGCTCCAAGGCCGCCACCAGACTTTCCAGTGCCTGCTGCATATAACCGTATATCCTTTCCGGATCAAACGGTTGCACTACCTGAGCCGTCAGCCCCAGGGATTCAGCAAAATCCTCCACCGACAGCACAAACGGATAGTTGGTCCGTTCCTGTTCACTCAGGAATTCAATCCCATCCATCGTTTCATCCAACGGATCCGGTTGAACATTATGTCGATAGTTCAACAGAGCACTAAAGAGGGGCGTACCGCGGGTAATCCCACTGCACCGCTGGGCCAGTGCCAGTGACGCATGTTCATGCGCTAATAATCCGGCCAGTCGGGTATGGGCGGCCTGTACGCTGTCCCGTACCGGCGTCTCGTCGATATCCAGTTGCAACGGCAAAGTATTAATAAACAGCCCCATCCCATTGTCGGCGCTGTCCCCTGCCTGCATACGCCCAAACAATACCGTGCCGAACACCACTTTCTCCTGCCCGCTGGTACGCGACAACACCTGCGCCCAGGCCAGATGACACAGGGCCGCCAGACTGACCCCCAAACGCCGGGCCTGACTGCGCAGACGATCATTCAGCTCAGGTGCCAGCATCCGGTGAAATTCCGTCACCTGTGAGCCGTCGCGGTGCACTTCTGCCAGCCCGAATGGCAGCGTTGGTTCATCTACCGCCGCCAGCATGTCGGTAAAGAAACGGGTATGCGCTTCCTGACTTACGCCCAACCGGGCCTGCGCCACCAAATTACGGAAAGGAACCGGCGCAGGCAGGCTATCCGCCTGATCCCTAAGGTGTGCCTGGACTTCGCGGTGCATCACTTCCATCGTTTCATGGTCGCCAATCAGGTGATGCAGCAATTGCAGGGCAATCCAGCGGCCATCGGTCTCCTGCGCCACCACAAAGCGCAATAACGGCGCTTCCCCCAAGTCGAGACGATGATGATGCGGATCAAAACGCCGGGTTAACTGGTCACTCACCGGACCGTCAACCGGGTTCAGTGTCAACTCCGTCACCGACAATTGGGCCTGACGCCAGACCACCTGCGCCGGTACTGACAATCCTTGCCAGATAAAAGCCGTGCGTAAAATATCGTGCCGATCAACCGTCCGTTGAACTGCGGCCAGATAACGATCTAACAGAGACCGGTCAGTAAAGGCCATCAAACCCGTCAACAGATACGGATCCCCTTCGTTTGCCAGTAAGTGGTGGAATAAAATACCGTCCTGCAACGGCGACAGGGCATAGATATCCTGAATATTGGCAATCCCGCCCGGCACCTGTTCAACGATACGGTCAATCTCAGTCTGAGTCAGATCAATCAGTGGCAACATCGCCGGCGTCAGGGTCGTGTCTGCCGGGGTGATGACGTTAGGCGGCACGGTCACCGCCTGATGCTGTCCCAGTGACCGGGCCAGTTCAAACAGTACCGGAAACTGGAACAGATCACGCGCCGTCAGTGTCAATCCCAGGTGACGCAGGCGTTCAACCATCCGTATCGCGAGCAGCGAATGCCCCCCCAGGGCAAAGAAACTGTCATGCCGGCTAACCTGTTCAATCCCCAGTAATTCACACCAAATCGCCGCCAGGGCAATTTCCGTTTCGCCTTGAGGCGCTTCGTAAACTTGATAAGCAAAGGCTTCATTGTCCGGGGCCGGCAATGCCCGGCGATCCAATTTACCGTTCGGCGTCAGCGGAAATGCATCCAGACGCACAAAGGCGGACGGCACCATATAGTCAGGTAAAATGGCACTCAGGTGGGCACGCAGGCTGTTCACCAGCCCGTCATCCGCTGGTGCCACCACATAGGCCACCAGCCGTTTATCCGGCCCTTCCCCTTGAGCCAGCACAGCAACTTCATGCACCGTTGGATGTTCTGCCAGACACGCCTCAATTTCCCCCGGTTCAATGCGGAAACCGCGGATTTTCACCTGCTGATCATTACGGCTCAGGAATTCCAGATTACCGTCCGGCAGATAACGCGCCAAATCCCCGCTCCGGTACATACGCGCATTCGGGTTATCACTGAATGGATCAACCAGGAAACGTTCGGCGGTTAACTCAGGGCGATTGAAATAACCCTGAGCAACGCCATCGCCTCCGACATAAATCTCACCGATCACACCCGGCGGTACCGGCTGCTCATAGGCATCCAGCAGATAAACCCGCGTATTCGCGATTGGCCGGCCAATCGGAATGCGGGTTACGCCCTGTGCTAACGCCACGATAGGGTATATCGTGGTAAAGGTGGTTCCCTCACTCGGGCCATAGGCCTGCAATAATTGTTGCGGTGGACGATTATCCAGAACCTGAGCAATCACATGTAAATCAGGAATATCTCCCCCGAAAATCAGGATCTTAATCTGCGGAAACACCGGGGACAACTCTGCCGCCAACCGGTTAAACAGCCCGATAGTCAGCCACAATACCGTGATGCGGTGCGTCTGGAAAGCCGGTACCAACTCCTGTGGTGTCAGCAACGTGGCATGGTCGATAACCACCAGCGCACCACCGTTGAGCAACGGGGCCCAGACTTCAAACGTGCTGGCATCGAAAGCCGGATTAGCCGTAAAGGCAACCCGATCATCCGGTCCAATTTCGGCATAACCATTATTGATGACCAGCCGGACCACCCCACGATGAGGCACCACCACGCCTTTGGGCATACCCGTCGAGCCGGAGGTATACATAATATATGCTGACCCGGCGCTGGAACGCGGTAAGCCGGGATTGATGTCATCTTCCTCGCTGCCCAGGTCTGTCTCATCAGATAAACGCAACAGCGAAACAGTCAGGTTAGCCGGAATATCCGCCCGTGTATCGGTGAGCAGCAACCTGGCTGAACAATCGCTTATCAGCCAGTTTTTCCGCTCATCCGGCACACTGGGATCTATCGGTACATAAACAGCCCCCACTTTGAGAATAGCCAACTGAGCCACCACCAGTTCTATCGATCGCTCTAACAGAATCGCCACATGGTCATCCGGGTGAATGCCCTGTTCGATCAACTGACGGGCCAGCCGATTCGCACTGGCATTCAGTTCCGTATAACTCAGAGTTTTATCTCCCGCTATCAGCGCCGTCGCCTTCGGAGTCTTCTCCACTTGCAGCTCAAATAACTGATGAATACATAATTGGTCAGGATACGCGGTTTCCGTGGCGTTCCAGGTCTTTAACAACAAGGTACGTTCCGCTTCCGGCAGGATTTCCAATGCCCGAACGGGCGTTTCCGGGGCTTGCTCCAAGGCTTCCACCAGACTTTCCAGCGCCTGCTGCATATAATCGCACAGGCTTTCCGGATCAAACGGTTGCACTACCTGAGCCGTCAGCCCCAGAGTGGTGGCACCGTCCTCTACCGACAGTACAAACGGATAGTTAGTCCGCTCCTGTTCACCCAGGAATTCAATCCCGGCCATCGTTTCATCCAGCGGATCCGGTTGAACATTATGTCGATAGTTCAGCAGGGCACTAAAGAGGGGTGTACCGCAGGCAACCCCACTGCACCGCTGGGCCAGCGCCAGTGACGCATGCTCATGCGCCAGCAACCCGGCCAGTCGCAGATGCACCGCCCGCACGCTGTCCCGTACCGGGGTCTCATCGATATCCAAACGTAACGGCAGGGTATTGATAAACAGCCCCATGCTACTGTCAGCCCCTTCTCCCACCGCCATACGCCCAAACAAGACGGTACCGAACACCACCTTCGCCTGACCACTGGTACACGACAACACTCGCGCCCAAGCCAGATGACACAGAGTAGCCAGACTGACACCCAAACGCCGGGCCTGACTGCGCAGACGATCATTCAACCCGGCGGTCAGCATCCGGTGGGATTCCGTCTTCTGAGATCCATCACGATGTATATCTGTCAGCCCGAACGGCAGCGTCGGCTCCTCCACCGCCGCCAGCATGTCGGTAAAGAAACGGGTATGCGCGGCCTGACTCACCCCCAACTGGGCCTCAGCCACCAGATTGCGGAAAGGAACCGGCGCAGGCAGGCGGTCTCCCTGCCCGGCAAAAAATGCCTGCACTTCACGGTGCATCACTTCCATTGTTTCATGATCGCCGATCAGGTGATGCTGTAACTCCAGTAAAAACCAGCGGCCATCGGTTTCCTGAGCAATAACAAAATGCAATAGCGGGGCCTGACGCAGATCAAGACGATAGTGATCCGGATCAAAACGTCGGGTTAACTGGTCAATGACCGGACCATCAGCCGGATCCAGCGTCAGTTCAGTCACTGGCAAGGTCGCCTGACGCCAAACCACCTGCGCCGGCACAGATAACCCTTCCCAGATAAAAGCAGTACGCAGAATGTCATGGCGATCAACCACCTGTTGCACCGCGTCCAGATAACGGTCCAGCAGAGCGCGGTTAGCAAAGGCCACCGGATAGAGCACCAGGTACGGGTCGCCTTCTTTTTCCAATATGTGGTGGAACAGGATACCGTCCTGCAACGGCGACAACGTATAGATATCCTGAATATTGGCGATCCCGCCCGGCACCTGGCCGACGATGTGGTCAATGTCAGGCTGCGTCAAATCAATCAGCGGCAACATCGTCGGTGTCAGCGCCGTAGTGGCCGGTGTAATGATATTCGGTGGTACTATCACGGCCTGATGCCGTCCCAACGTTTGCGCCAGTGCCGACAACACCGGCGACTGGAACAGATCACGCGCCGCCAGCGTCAACCCCTGGCTACGCAAGCGTTCAATCATCTGCACACCGAGCAGTGAATGACCGCCCAACGCAAAGAAGCTGTCATGCCGGCTGATCTGTTCAATCCCCAGTAACTCACGCCAGAGAGCCGCAATGGCGATCTCCGTCTCCCCCTGCGGGGCTTCATAAATCTGCCGGGCAACATCGTCTTCACCCGGCTCAGGCAACGCCCGGCGATCCAACTTGCCATTCGGGGTCTGCGGGAAGGACTCCAGACGCACAAAGGCGGCCGGTACCATATAGTCAGGTAAAATGGCACTCAGGTGGGCACGCAAATCGGATGCCAATCCCTCATTCGCTGCCGCCACCACATAGGCAACCAAACGTTTGCCCTGCTCCCCATCCAGCGCCAGCACCGCCGCTTCTTGTACCACCGAGTGTTCCAGTAACCGGGTTTCAATTTCCCCCAGCTCAATACGGAAACCGCGGATTTTCACCTGCTCGTCGTTACGGCCCAGGAATGACAAGTCACCGTCCGGCAAATAACGCGCCAAATCCCCAGAGCGGTACATCCGCGCACCGGCTACCGGGCTAAAAGGATCCAGTATAAAGCGCTCTGTGCTCAATGCCGGCCGGTTAAGATAACCGCGCGCCACCCCGACGCCGCCAATATACATTTCACCCACGCAGCCTAAGGGGACCGGTTGACCATATTGGTCCAGCAAATAGATGCGGGCATTTTTAGCCGGCCGGCCAATAGAATGCGCATCGGCGGGGGATAACACATCCTTATAGGTCACCGTCACGACATTTTCCGTCGGGCCATAACCGTTCAACAGCCGGGGCCGGTGGCCTTCCTGCCTGAACCAGTCCTGAATAGCGTTCTTTTTGACCGCCTCACCCCCAATGATGATGAGCCGGAGACAATCCGGTAGCGGTAACCCAGAATCTCTGGCCGCCAGTTCAGACCAGAACAGGGTCGGCAGCGATACCACCGTAATACGATATTGCCGGGTTAAAGTAATAAATTCCGCTATCGAAGCCAGCCAGCTGTCATCGCGAAGAACCAGCGTCGCGCCATTGCATAATGACGAGAAAAAATCTTCCACTGAAACATCAAACGCAAAAGCGGCAAATTGCAACAGTCGGTCTTGTGCCGTGACAGCGTAGGTCTCATTAAAACCCAGATACCGTTGATAAATCGCCTGATGCTCTACCATCACCCCTTTCGGCTGCCCGGTTGAACCGGAGGTGTAAATCACATACGCCAGATGCTGTGGCGTCAACGCCGGGACCTGCGGGTTGCTGTCCGGCCGGTCAGGCTGGATATTCGGGTCAAGTACCGTCAGCCCGGCCAGCGCCTCGTCACCTAACACCGCTAGGCCGGTTGCATCAGCCAGGACCACTGCCGGGGCCGTATCATTCAGGATATATACCAGACGCTCACCCGGATAAGTTGAGTCCAGCGGCACATAGGCCCCACCGGCTTTCAGTACCGCCAGCAAAGCCACCACCATCGCTGGAGAGCGTTCCACACAAATCGCCACCCGCTGATCCGGTGTGACGCCTAGCGCAATCAGTTGATGGGCCAGACGGTTGGCACGGGTATTCAACTCCGCATAACTGAGGATCTGCTCTTGATATTCTAACGCCGTGGCCTGCGGAACCAGCTCTACTTGTTGCTCAAACAGCTGATGGATACATAACGGATCAGGATAAGGGTTTTCTGTGGCGTTCCAAGTCTCCAGCAACAACCTGCGCTCAGCCTCCGGCAACACATTAAGCTGTCCGACAGGGATTTCCTCACCCTGCCTTTTTGACAAAGCCAGCACCTGCAAGTGTTCACTCATCCGCAGAACCACTTCCGCGTTCAACCGATTTTCGTCGTATATCCAGCGAAAACCGCCCTGGGCATTCACTTGGAGCGTTAGCAATTCACCGGATACCTTCTGCCCACTCTGTTTGTCATCCTGTATCATCGAGACGGCGATCTGCCACGGCCAGCGGGTTGTTAATACCGGCATAGCTTGCAATGAAGGAAAGCGAATAAGGAAATCATGACTAAATGTCTGGTGCCACACCAACTGTGCAAGCTCGTTTTCAATCCAATCAGCTACCGCCCTCCACGGCTTATCAAACGCCACCTCAACATCCATAGGCACCACCGGCGCCAAATCTGTCAGGTTATCGTTTGCTTTCACGCCCCAACCGATTTGGAATTCAGTCTGCTGAGTCAGGCGTGCAAGGTAAATGACAAATGTCTGCAACAGCGTTCGCAATGGATCCTCTTCCCCGTTTTTTGGCAACGGGGACTGCCAAAGACTCATTGCCCATCTGGGCTCCGCTTGCTCTCTGGCGGTCTCAAAAGGTAACTGAAGCGGTTGCAAAGCGGCAAGGCGCTCGTACCAGAATAATTCACTGAGTGTGAGTGCCTTGAGAATATTTTTTGTATTTTTAATCTGTGATGAGGCGTCATTTATGTTAGTTATATTTTCTGACGTCTGTGGAAAGAGTTCGGCGTTAAAAGCACTTCTTTCTTGAGCAATGCTATCTTTCATTTACTACTCCAACGAATCTACTAGAAATTTGAAAACTGTCATGACTGACAGCCGTCACCCGTATTTTTCTTACTTCTTACCCCAAAGAAATAAAAACGGATACATCTGACATCTCTTCAAAATACGCAAATACTGGATGCCATAGCCCGGTTAATCGCCATATCATTAACAACGCTACGATGCTAATTCCCTTGACAACGAAATAAATAATTCAATTTATAACCCGGAATAAAACATTCCATTTCCGCTCCTGTTTTTTAGATAAATTAGATTAATTCTCTATCATTTCCATTAGCTTATGATAAATCACACAATTAAAGACAAGCCAATTCCCTGCATTTATTATGCATATTTAACAAAAATATAACCTCAGGTTAAAAACAATAACACATGATATTGTCTTATAACAAAAAAACAGTACTGCCAGTGTAGACGCCATAAATAAATCCACACCAACTTAAGCACATTTCCTTATAAAAAAATTAAATTCCATCACCAAATAGAAATGTTATTTAAACCAATGCCACCAAGAAACAATTATAATTTATAATTAACTCCAGCACATATTATTTCATAATAATAAAATAATGTGGCGGGCGTAATTATTGAGTATTTATCATATTGATTAATATGGAAAATGTTCCAGAAAAATCGCTCTTTGATGCAATTCCCCTGATCTCCGGCGATATTGGCTATTACGCGACATAAGTAGGAAAAAAATTTAATGCCATTCAGTTCAAAAACACCGAACAACATATACACTGAGACTGTCCACCATTGTTTCTTCATTCTTGTTATCCCTAGATGTTTAAAATAAAAACAATATATACCCAGACGAGACCATGAGATTAAAGCTGATTACATCAGCCTATATCATCACCAGGAAATACATTGCCATTATCAAATCTTCTATTATTTTTATCAAAATAAATATTTCCAATAATTACTCTACAACTAAACACACAGTCGAGATACCCAGGCAATCAAAAAAATAAAATAAAATTAACAATATAATTAGATATAGATCACATAATAGGAAATAACAACAATATCGAAGAAATACAATCAAATAATTTATTATAAAAATCATCCTTTTTCTTATTTTAATTCAGCATAGAAATAATCCGGTATAAAAAATATATACCGGATTATCACACTAATATTAAATTATTCAATATTGATTAATATATCAGTATGACAGCACCTCCCCATCACAATGCATTGCCAACGCCCTATTCAGAGCCTGAGCTAAAACCGTTTTATTTTCATTATCTTCCAATAAACTAAAATGGTTACCCGGAATCGCAATCAATCGAAGAGAAGAGTCCGACATGACCTGCGCCCAACCTAACGACGGTTCTATATTTAACGACTCTGGCTTTTCATCCGTGACAAAAGAAATAGCGGGAGAAGGCTCTATCGCATAAAACTGATGCAGTGTTACCGCTAATGCTTGCGGTTCATACTCTCTGACTATTTGTGCATAACGCGCTATCTGCTCCCAACGTTTGGCGATAACATCAGGGCACAGATTGGCGGGATATAACGCCAATTCCTGTGCCGCTTCAATAAACTGCACCAAACTCAGCTCATCAATTCGCCGGTACAACGCCACGACCTCTTCTGTGCACTCTTCCCCTGACTGCCGGGCCAGCTCAGTAAAGAAATGATATTTGGGTTGCATGGCCTCTTTCCCTAAATAATGAGGCGCTGGCGTATCAATCCCCCCCAAGAAGTTCACTGTCTCACCAGCATACAAAAGCTGCTCAACAATGGCATAAGCCAATATACCGCCGGAAGAGTAGCCACATAGGCGGTACGGGCCTTCCGGTTGAACCGCTTTCATCAAGCTGATCATTCTTGTCGCCTGTGCTTCCATCGTTAACATCGGTTCTTCACTGAGGGACGGCCAAGGCAAGGCATAAACCGGATAGCCTGACGGGATATGCCGGGTCAGCCCGAAGACATAGGAATGATCACCCATCCCACTGGGGACAAAGAATAGCGGCAGTCCTGTTCCATCAGGTCGCACCGATATAGCACCGCTTTGTGGCTGAGACAATAAATCTGCCGTGATTTTAGATGCCAGTTCGGACAGCACCGGGAATTGGAATAAAGCATTTAATGTACAAACCAAACCACCACTGGCGGCAAGATTGGTCATTCGCATGGCAAGCAGAGAATGACCGCCCAGCGCGAAGAAGCTGTCATGCCGGCTGACCTGCTCAACCCCCAGCAACTCACGCCAAATCGCTGCCAGTGCAATTTCCGTTTCCCCTTGTGGTGCTTCATAAACCTGACGGGCAAAGGCTTCATTGTCCAGCGCCGGCAACATTCGACGATCCAGCTTACCGTTCGGGGTCAACGGAAGTGCATCCAGCCGTACAAAGGCCGACGGCACCATATAGTCAGGTAAAGTCGCACTCAGGTGAGTACGCAGGTTATTCGCCAGCCCCTCATCCACGGGCGCCACCACATAAGCCACCAACCGCTTATCCTGCGCTTCTCCTAATGCCAACACCACCGATTCACGTACCGCCGGGTATTCCACCAACCGGGCTTCAATTTCCCCCGGTTCAATCCGGAAACCGCGGACTTTAACCTGCTGATCGTTGCGGCCCAGGAATTCCAAGTTGCCATCCGGCAGATAGCGGGCTAAATCCCCGGTACGGTACATACGAGCACCCGGTTGATCACTAAACGGATCAATCAGGAAACGTTCAGCGGTCAATTCTGGCCGATTCAGGTAGCCACGGGCGACAGCGATTCCCCCAATGTAAAGTTCACCCGTGACACTCATTGGGACAGGTTTCCCGTGGGTATTGAGAATATAAATTTGGGTATTGGATATTGGGCGGCCAATCGGTACGTTATCGGCAAAACAGCTCGGGTGGTTGATATCAAACACGGTACAACCCACGACGGTTTCGGTTGGGCCGTACTCGTTGATGATGCGTGATCCAGGCGATAATGTTTGCCAAAGTGCACTAGTGGAACTGGGCAGTGTCTCTCCACCCACGATAAAGCAGTGAGCGGGGCATTTTTGTCCCACGGTTTTCAATTTCTGCCCCATTGCCGTAAGATGGCCGGGAGTAATTTTAACTAAAGCACCCGACTCCATTGACAACAATGCGGGCAGCAATTCAACCAACTCCTGCCCGTCACGGAGCAAATGGATCTTGCCACCACACAGTAAAGGCAGGTAAAGACTGGTGACCGTGGCATCAAAGGCTATCGATGACGAAACGATACTATTGAATTGCCTTTCAGTTAGGTAATCACTTCGCGCCCATAGCAGGTAGTTGCAGACACCACGATGTTCCAGCATCACGCCTTTCGGTGTCCCTGTCGAACCCGAGGTATAAATGACATACGCCAGATGTCGTGAAGTTAGTGCAGGTATTTGCGGGTTGCAGTCCCGCTGGTTGAGCAATGCATTTGGGTCAAGTACGGTGAGTTCTGCCAGTGCCTTCTCACCCAACGCAGCACGTCCGGCTTTATCCGCCAGCAAAATAACCGGAGCGGCATCCGTCAGAATATGGGCCAGACGCTCCCCGGTATAGACCGGATCTAACGGTACATAGGCACCACCGGCTTTTAGTATTGCCAATACCCCCACCACCATTGCGGGTGAACGTGACACACAAATCGCCACACGTTGATCCGGCTCTACGCCCAGCGTAATTAGCTGATGGGCCAACCGGTTAGCACGGGCATTTAATTCCGCATAACTGAGGGTTTGATCTTCATACATTAATGCTGTGGCATTCGGGGTTTTCTCCACTTGTTGTTCAAACAACTGATGGATACATAACGCATCAGGATACGCGGTTTCCGTCGCGTTCCAGGTTTTTAACAACAATGTACGCTCCGATTCTGGCAGAGTTTCCAACTGCCGTACCGGCGTTTCAGGCGCTTGTTCCAGCGCCTCCACCAAACTCTCCAGCGCCTGCTGCATATAACCGCATATCCGATCCGCATCAAACGGCTGGACAACTTGAGCGGTTAATCCCAGGGATTCACCACAATCCTCCACCGACAACACTAACGGATAATTGGTTCTCTCCTGCGCATCAAGGAATTCAATCCCGCTGATCAGTTCATCCTGCGTTGTTGACAATGCATTATGTCGATAGTTCAACAAGCTGCTAAAGAGGGGGATCTCCCTCTGCACATTACTGCAACGCTGGGCCAGCGCCAGTGAAGCATGTTCATGTTCCAATAGCCCGGCGAGTCGGGTATGGGCAGCCTGCACGCTGTCCCGTACCGGGGTATCATCAATATCCAGCCGCAGCGGCAAGGTATTGATAAACAGCCCCATACCACTATCAGCCCCTTCTCCCGCCGCCATGCGTCCAAACAACACGGTGCCAAACACCACTTTTTCCTGATCGCTGGTATGCGACAATACCTGGGCCCAGGCCAGATGACACAATGCCGCCAAACTGACACCCAAACGCCGGGCCTGACCACGCAGACGATCATTCAGCTCAGGCACCAACATCCGGTGGGATTCCATTACCTGTGAACCATCACTATGTACCTCCGTCAATCCGAACGGCAGCGTGGGTTCATCCACCGCCGCCAGCATATCGGTAAAGAAGCGGGTATGCGCTTCCTGACTGACCCCCAACCGGGCCTCAGCCACCAAATTACGGAAAGAAACTGGAGAAGGCAGGCTGTCCTCCTGTCCGGTAAGATACGCCTGAACCTCACGGTTCATCACGTCCAGCGTGGTATGGTCACCAATCAGGTGATGCAGCAATTGCAGGACAATCCAGCGGCCATCGGCTTCTTGCGCCACCACAAACCTCAGCAATGGTGCCTGATTCAGGTCAAGACGATAATAACGAGGATTAAAACGTTGAGCCAGTTGTTCACAAACCGGCCCATCAGCCGGGTCCAGAGTCAACTCAATGACCGATAAAGGTGCCTGACGCCAGACAACCTGAGTCGGCACAGACAACTCTTGCCAGATAAAAGCGGTACGCAAAATATCATGACGATCAACCACCTGTTGCACCGCCGCCAGATAACGGTCCAGCAGAGTCCGTTCAGCAAAGGCCATCTGGCTGACCACCAGATACGGATCCCCTTCATTTGCCAGTAAGTGGTGGAACAAAATACCGTCCTGCAATGGTGACAAGGCATAGATATCCTGAATATGGGTCACCCCGCCCGGCACCTGTCTGACGATGCGGTCAATGTCAGCCTGAGTCAGATCGATCAGCGGCAACATCTCTGGGGTGAGTGTCGTCGTCGCTGATGTAATGACGTTAGGCGGCACTATCACGGCCTGATGCTGTCCCAATGTTTGGGCTAAATCTGACAGCATTGGCGACTGGAACAGATCACGCGCCGTCAGGGTCAACCCTTGGTGACGCAGGCGTTCAATCATGCTCACCGCGAGCAGTGAATGGCCGCCCAGGGCAAAGAAATTATCATACCGGCTGACCTGTTCAATCCCCAGTAATTCACGCCAAACCGCCGCCAAGGTCATTTCCATTGTTCCTTGTGGTGCCTGGTAAACCTGACGGACCACGTTTTCATTGTCCGGGGCCGGTAGTGCACGACGATCCAGCTTACCGTTCGGGGTCAATGGAAACTCCTCCAGCCGCACAAAGGCTGTCGGCACCATATAGTCAGGCAAAATTTTACTCAGGTGAACACGCAAACTATTCACTAATCCCTCATCCACTGATGCCACCACATAGGCCACCAGCCGTTTTTCCGGCCCATCACCCAATGCCAACACAACAGCCTCACGCACCGCCGGATGCTCTGCCAGACACGTCTCAATTTCCCCCGGTTCAATCCGGAAACCCCGGATCTTAACCTGCTGGTCGTTGCGGCCCAGGAATTCCAGATTGCCGTCCGGCAGATAACGCGCCAAATCCCCGCTCCGGTACATCCGCGCATCCGGGTTATCACTGAATGGATCTACCAAGAAACGTTCTGCGGTTAGTTCAGGACGATTGAAATAACCCAGAGCTACCCCATCACCCCCGACATAAATCTCTCCGGCTACGCCCAACGGCACCGGTTGACCATAAACGTCCAGCAGATAAACACGTGTATTCGCGATTGGCCGGCCAATAGGGATGCGGATCGCGCCCCGCGCTAACGCCGTAATAGGATACATCGTGGTAAAGGTGGTTCCCTCACTCGGACCATAGGCCTGCAATAATTGTTGTGGCGGACGATTATCCAGAACTTGAGCAATCACATGTAAATCAGGAATATCTCCCCCGAAAATCAGGATCTTAATCTGTGGAAGTACTGGAGATAACTCTACCGCCAGCCGGTTAAACAACCCGATAGTCAACCACAGCACCGTGATACGGTGAGCCTGTAACGCCTGTATTAACTCCGCTGGTGTCAATAACGTGGCATGATCGATAACCACCAGAGCACCGCCATTGAGCAACGGTGCCCAGACTTCAAACGTGCTGGCGTCGAAAGCCGGATTAGCCGTAAAGGCAACCCGATCATCCGGTCCAATTTCAGCATAGCCATTATTGATAACCAACCGGACTACAGCACGATGAGTCACTACCGCCCCTTTTGGCATGCCAGTTGAGCCGGAGGTATACATAATATACGCTGACTCGGTGCTGTAACGCGGTAAGTCAAGGTTGAGACACGCTTCCTCTCTACTCGTATTTTCCTTATCAGAGAAACGAAGCAGCGGAACAGCCAGATTAGCCGGAATATCTGCTCGTGTATCGGTGAGCAACAACCGGGCGGAACAATCATTTATCAACCAGTTTTTCCGCTCATCCGGCACACTGGGATCAACAGGCACGTAAACGGCACCAGCTTTAAGAATAGCTAATTGGGCCACCACCAGTTCCATCGACCGCTCTAACAGAAGCGCAACATGATCACCAGGACAAACCCCTTGTTCGATCAGTTGACGAGCCAACCCGTTAGCATGAGCATTCAATTCCGTATAGCTCAGCGTCTTTTCTCCCGCTATCAGTGCCGTCGCTTCTGGGGCTTTCGCCACCTGCTGCTCAAACAACTGATGAACGCACAATTGCTCAGGATAGGTGGTTTCCGTCGCGTTCCAGGTTTCCAGCAACAACCTGCGCTCCGCCGGGGCCAGGATATCAATCGCCCCAACCGGCTGTTGAGTCGGCGCGACCATCGCTTGCAGCACCGCGTGCAGATAGCCCACCTGACGCGCCATTGTCGGGGGATCAAACAGTGCCGAGGCATAACTCAGCGCACCGACAATCCTGCCCGCCTCTTCTGACAAGCTCAGTTCAAGATCAAACTTAACAACATCAAACGGTTGATTGACCGGTGACACCGCCAGCCCCGGTAATTGCCACTCCGTACCCTCCGTGCTCTGCCAGTCAAACATCACCTGGAACAACGGCGTATGCGCCAGCCGACGCGGCGGCTGCACAATTTCCACCACCTGCTCAAACGGTAAATCCTGATGCGTCTGCGCCGCTAAGGCGGTTTGCCGGACCCGCGCCAGTAATTCCGTCACCGTCAGTTCACCCGGGATATCAATCCGCAACGCCAGTGTATTCACAAAGAACCCGATCAGCGGCTCCACTTCCTGACGACTGCGACCTGCACTCGGTGTCCCAATCACCACCGCTTCCTGACCGGACAGGCGCGACAGGACCACGGCCCAGGCTGACAGCAGCGTCATAAATAACGTCACACCGTGCTGCTCACTCAGGCGTTTAAGCGCAGTCGTTAACGCCGTATCCAGATTAACCGGCACAGTATGCCCGATAAATGACTGCTCAGACGGACGCGGCCGGTCAGTGGGTAAATCCAGCAGCACCGGGGCATCGGCCAGCATGGCACGCCAATAGTCGGATTGCTCCCCGGTCCGTTCAGCCGACAGCCACTGACGCTGCCAGGCGGCGTAATCCGGGTATTGAATTGTCAACGGCGGTAACCGTGCCGGTTGCCCGGTCAGAAACGCCGTATAGAGTGCGCTCAGTTCGCGTATCAGCACATCGACAGACCAGCCATCGGAAATAATGTGATGCTGGGTAAGCAGGAACCGGTATTCATCATCGGCAAGCCGGATAAGCGAAGCGCGGATAAGCGGACCACGATCAAGGTCAAATGAGGCACGCGCTTCTTCCGCACACAGGCGTTCAAGCACACGGTCCGCCTCCGGGAGCCCGCGCAGATCATGTTGGGATAACCGCAGACCGCTATCCGGTGCCAACAGTTGCACTTGTGGCTGACCGTCAACCGAGACAAAGACAGAGCGTAATGCGTCATGACGGGCAAACACGCTATCCAGCGCCTGCTGCCAGGCCACGATATCCAGCTGACCACACACGTGCAGGGCCATCGGAATATGGTAAGTCTCACTGACCCCCTCAAGCTGTGCCAGGAACCACAGGCGCTGTTGAGCAAATGACAACGGTAATGCCCCCTCACGGGATATCGGCAGGATAGCCGGCAGGACCGTGTCCGCCTGACCAGACCCGCCCTGCATGACCTCAGCCAACGCCAGCAAAGTGGGGAATTTAAACAGGGTCGCCAGCGACAGTTCAACACCGAAAGCCGCAACCCGGTTCATCACCCGTACCGCCAGTAACGAATGCCCCCCCAACGCAAAGAAATTGTCATATCGGCTGATGTGCTCAATCCCCAGAATTTCACGCCAAATCGCGGCCAGGGCGATTTCGGTTTCGCCCTGCGGCGCGGCATAAACCCGGTGGGCATAAGCTTCATGGTCCGGGGCCGGCAATGCCCGGCGATCCAGTTTCCCGTTCGGCGTCAACGGCAGCGCCGCCAGCCGCACAAAGGCGGACGGCACCATATAATCAGGCAGCTGAACACTCAGATGGTCACGCAGGCTATGAATCAATCCCTCATCCGCCGGCGCTACCACATAAGCCACCAGCCGTTTCTCCTGCCCGTCACCCTGTGCCAATACCACCGCTTCACTCACGGCCCGGTGTTCCAGCAACCGGGCTTCAATTTCCCCCGGTTCAATCCGGAAACCGCGGATTTTCACCTGCTGGTCGTTACGGCCCAGAAACGCCAGATTGCCATCCGGCAGATAACGCGCCAAATCCCCGGTCCGGTACATCCGCGCTTCCGGGTTATCACTGAACGGATCGAGAAGGAAACGTTCCGCCGTCAGGTCAGGACGATTGAAGTAACCCCGCGCCACACCCGCCCCGCCGATATAAATTTCACCGACCACACCCGGTGGCACCGGCTGACCATAAACGTCCAGCAAATAAAGGCCGGTGTTAGCTATCGGACGCCCGATACTTTCAATAATCCTGTCACCGCGCTGTATCGACAACCAGGCAGAATACGTTGTCGTTTCGGAAGGTCCATAGAGGTTACATAACCGCTGTACCGGCGTTTCTGCAAAAATCTGTTCAATCAAGGCACGTTTAAGCGGTTCACCCGCCAGATTGACGGTATGAACCGACGCCATCAGCGCCTGAGCCTGCAATAACGGTTTCATCGCCGACGGGACTGAGTTAATCAGGGTCACCGGCAGGGCATGCCGCATCAATGACAGGACATCATCGACCAGATGAATCACCGCACCACAAGACAACGGCATCAAGAATTCAAAAATGGACAGGTCGAAATTCATTGACGTCGAGAAAAGTGTCTCCCGGACCTCTTCCGCGCCAAAAGCCTGCTGGGCCCAGTGCAGGAAGTTCACGGTATTCCGGTGCTCAATCATCACCCCTTTTGGCACGCCTGTGGAGCCGGAAGTATAAATCACATAGGCTAGATGACGGTCAGTCAGCCCCGCTCTCTGCGGGTTGCTGTCCGTCTGGTCAGGCAAGATATTGGGGTCCAGTACCGTCAGCCCGGCCAGCGCTGACTCGCCCAGCACCCCACACCCGGCCTCATCCGCCAGTATGACGGACGGCGCAGCATCATGCAGGATATGGGTCAGACGTTCGCCCGGATAAGCCGGGTCCAGCGGCACATACGCGCCACCGGCTTTCAGGACGGCCAGCAATGCCACCACCATTGCCGGGGAACGGGCCACGCAAATCGCCACCCGCTGGTCCGGCCCGACACCCCGTGCCATCAGCTGATGGGCCAGCCGGTTGGCACGGGCATTTAATTCGGCATAACTGAGAGTTTGCTCTTGATACACTAACGCTGACGCGTCAGGCGTTTTCGCCACCTGCTGTTCAAACAACTGGTGAATACACAATTGCTCAGGATAGGCAGCTTCCGTCGCGTTCCAGGTTTTTAGCAGCACCGTACGTTCCGCTTCCGGCAGAATTTCCAATGCCCGAACAGGCGTTTCCGGGGCTTGCTCCAGGGCCGCCACCAGACTTTCCAGCGCCTGCTGCATATAACCGCACAGGCTTTCCGGATCAAACGGTTGCACGACCTGAGCCGTCAGCCCCAGGGCTTCCCCAAAATCCTCCACTGACAGCATAAACGGATAATTGGTCCGCTCCTGTGCGTCCAGAAACTCAATACCACTAATGATGTCATCCGACGTTGCCGACAAAGTATTGTGCCGATAATTCAACAGGCTATTAAAGAGAGGGAGTTCACCCGGCACACCGCTGCACCGCTGAGCCAGCGCCAGGGACGCGTGCTCATGTTCTAATAATCCGGCCAGCCGGGCATGTGCGGCCTGTACACTGTTTCGTACCGGCGTCTCATCAATATCCAGACGCAGCGGCAGGGTATTGATAAACAATCCCATACTGTTGTCAGCGCCTTCTCCCGCCTGCATACGCCCAAACAGCACGGTGCCAAACACGACATTCTTCTGACCACTGGTACGCGACAACACCTGAGCCCAGGCCAGATGACATAAAGCCGCCAGACTGACGCCCAAATGTCGGGCCTGATGACGCAAACGGTTATTCAGCTCAGCAGGCAACATCCGGTAAAATTCCTCCACCTGCGAGCCATCACGATGCACTTCCGTCAAACCAAACGGCAATGTCGGTTCATCTACTTCAGCTAACAGGTCAGTAAAGAAACGTGTGTGTTCTTCCTGACTGATACCCAATCGGGCCTGCGCCACCAGATTACGGAACGGTGTCGGTGCAGACAAGCTGCCCTCCTGCCCCGTCAGACACGCCTGAACTTCGCGGTGCATCACTTCCATCGTTTCATGGTCGCCGATCAAATGATGCTGCAATTCCAGTAAAAGCCAGCGGCCATCGGTTTCCTGCGCCACCACAAAGCGCAATAACGGCGCTTCCCTCAAATCGAGACGATGATGACGCGGATCAAAACGTCGGGTTAACTGTTCACTGATTGAACCGTCAGCCGGGTTCAGTGTCAGTTCAGTCACCGACAATTGGGCCTGACGCCAGACCACCTGCGCCGGCACTGACAATCCTTGCCAGATAAATGCTGTACGTAAGATATCGTGCCGATCAACCACCTGTTGAACTGCGGTCAGATAACGATCTAACAGAGACCGGTCAGCAAAGGCCATCAGACCCGTCAACAGATACGGATCCCCTTCGCTTGCCAGTAAGTGGTGGAACAAAATACCATCCTGCAACGGTGACAGAGCATAAATATCCTGAATATTGGCCATCCCGCCCGGCACCTGCCCAACGATGCAATCAATGTCAGACTGAGTCAAATCAATCAGCGGCAACATCGCCGGTGTCAGCGCCGTAGTACCCAATGTAATACGGTTGTCAGGCACCTGAATTTCATCATGCTGAACCAGGGACTGTGCCAAAATACAGAGTGTTGGATGCTGGAATAGCGTTTTTACCGATACACTCAGACCGATACGCCGCAATCGATCGATCATGCGCACAGCAAGCAGCGAATGCCCTCCTAGCGCAAAGAAGCTGTCATATCGGCTTATCTGCTCAACACCCAACAACTCACACCAGACAGCCGCCAGCATAGTTTCCATCTTCCCGTGCGGCGCTTCATAGACCTGACGGGCAAACGCCGCCTCCCCCGGTGCAGGCAATGCCCGACGATCCAGCTTGCCATTCGGAGTCTGCGGGAAAGCATCCAAGCGCACAAAGGCCGCCGGTATCATATAGTCGGGTAAAACGGTACTCAGGTATTCACGCAAACAGGCAGCCAACCCCTCATGTACTTCCGCCACCACATAAGCAATAAGTCGTTTTTCCTGCCCATCATCCAGCACCAACACCGCCGCCTCTTGCACCATTGGGTGTTCTGCCAACCGGGTTTCAATTTCCCCCAGCTCAACACGGAAGCCCCGAATTTTAACCTGTTGGTCGTTACGGCCCAGGAATTCCAAATTGCCATCTGGCAAATAACGTGCCAAATCGCCAGTGCGATACATCCGCGCACCGGATACCGGACTAAAGGGATCCGATATAAAACGTTCAGTACTCAATTCCGGCAAGTTAAGATAACCCCGTGCTACACCGACACCGCCGATATACATTTCACCCACGCAGCCTAATGGTACTGGCTGACCGTATCTGTCCAGCAGGTAGACGCAGGTATTTTTAAGCGGCCGACCGATAGAACTATCATCTGCCGGGGATAAGATATCCTGACAAGTTGCCGTCACGGTATTTTCCGTTGGGCCATACGCGTTCAATAGCCGGGGCCGGTGGATCTCCCGTGCAAACCAGTCCTGAATGGCGCTCTTTTTCACCGCATCACCACCAATGATAATGAGTCGCAGACCATCCGGTAACGATAATGTATTGTTGTCTCTGGCAATCAGTTCGGACCAAAATAACGCAGGCAGAGACATCACCGTGATACAATTCTGCCAGGCCAAGGCAATAAACTCCGACATAGAAGCCAGCCAGCTGTCATCGCGCATGACCAGCGTGGCACCATTACATAATGTCGAGAAACATTCTTCCACTGAAACGTCAAAAGCAAAAGAAGCAAATTGCAACAGCCGATCTTGCGCCGTGATTGCATAGGTCTCATTAAAACCCAAATGACGCTGATACACCGCCTGATGCTCTACCATCACGCCTTTCGGCTGCCCAGTTGAGCCAGAAGTATAGATGACGTAAACCAAGTGCTCTGGCGTCAACTCAGCTACCTGCGGGTTGCGATCCGACTGATCTGGCAGAATATTCGGGTCAAGTACCATCAGTCCAGCTAACGCCTCGTCACCCAGTGCTGCCCGTCCAGTCGCATCAGCCAATATCACTGATGGAGTCGTATCATTCAGGATATACGCCAGACGCTCCAACGGGTAGGTTGGATCCAGCGGTACATAGGCCCCACCAGATTTCAGTACGGCCAACAATGCCACCACTATTGCCGGGGAACGCGCCACACAAATCGCCACACGTTGATCCGGCTCGACACCCAGTGCAATCAGTTGGTGGGCCAGCCGGTTGGCACGGGCATTTAGTTCGGCATAACTGAGGGTCTGCTCTTGATACACTAATGCTGTCGCTTCCGGGGTTTTCTCCACCTGTTGTTCAAACAACTGATGAATACACAACGGGTCAGGATACGCGGTTTCCGTCGCGTTCCAGGTTTCCAGCAACAACCTGCGCTCCGCCGGTGCCAGGATATCAATCTCCCCAACCGGCTGTTGAGCCAGCGCGGCCATCGCTTGCAGCACTGCGTGCAGATATTCCACCTGTCGCGCCATTGTCGGAGGATCAAACAGCGCCGAGGCATAACTCAGCGCACCGACAATCCTGCCCGCCTCTTCTGACAAGCTCAGTTCAAGATCAAACTTAACAACATCACAGTCTTGATTGACCGGTGACACCGCCAGCCCCGGTAATTGCCACTCCGTACCCTCCGTGTTCTGCCAGTCAAACATCACCTGGAACAACGGCGTATGCGCCAGCCGCCGCGGCGGTTGCACAATTTCCACTACCTGCTCAAACGGTAAATCCTGATGTGCCTGCGCCGCTAAGGCGGTTTGCCGAACCCGCGCCAGTAATTCCGCCACCGTCAGTTCACCCGGGATATCAATCCGCAACGCCAGCGTATTCACAAAGAACCCGATCAGCGGCTCCACTTCCTGACGACTGCGACCTGCACTCGGTGTCCCAATCACCACCGCTTCCTGACCGGACAAGCGCGACAGGACCACGGCCCAGGCTGACAGCAGCGTCATAAATAACGTCACACCGTGCTGCTCACTCAGGCGTTTAAGCGCAGTCGTTAACGCCGTATCCAGATTAACCGGCACGGTATGCCCGATAAATGACTGCTCAGACGGACGCGGCCGGTCAGTGGGTAAATCCAGCAGCACCGGGGCATCGGCCAGCATGGCACGCCAATAGTCGGATTGCTCCTCAGTCCGTTCAGCCGACAGCCACTGACGCTGCCAGGCGGCGTAATCCGGGTACTGGATCGTCAACGGCGGCAACGGTGCCAGTTGTCCGGTCAGAAACGCCGTATAGAGTGCGCCCAGCTCGCGTATCAGCACATCGACAGACCAGCCATCGGAAATAATGTGATGCTGGGTGAGCAGGAACCGGTATTCATCATCGGCAAGCCGGATAAGCGAAGCGCGGATAAGCGGACCACGATCAAGGTCAAATGAGGCCCGCGCGTCTTCCGCACACAAGCGTTCAAGCACACTGTCCGCCTCCGGGAGCCCGCGCAGGTCATGTTGGGATAACCGCAGACCGCTATCCGGTGCCAACAATTGCACTTGTGGCTGACCGTCAACCGAAACGAAAACGGAACGTAACGCTTCATGACGGGCAAACACGCTATCCAGCGCCTGCTGCCAGGCCACGATATCCAGCTGACCGCACAAGTGCAGGGCCATCGGAATATGGTAAGTCTCACTGACCCCCTCAAACTGCGCCAGGAACCACAGGCGCTGTTGAGCAAATGACAACGGTAACTCACCCTCACGGGATATCGGCAGGATGGAAGGTAATACCTTATGCTGCTCATCAAACCGGGCACGCATTACCCCAGCAAAGGCCATTAAAGTGGACGCTTCAAACAATGCACTCAATGGCAGTTCGATACCCAGCGCCGCTATCCGGTTCATCATCCGTACCGCCAACAACGAATGACCGCCCAATGCAAAGAAGTTGTCATGCCGGCTGATCTGTTCAATCCCCAGGACTTCACACCAGATAGCCGCCAGCGCAATTTCAGCTTCCCCTTGCGGCGCTTCATAGACCTGACGGGCAAAGGCTTCCTCATCTGGTGCCGGTAATGCCTGGCGATCCTGCTTGCCATTCGGGGTCTGCGGGAAGGACTCCAGACGCACAAAGGCCGCCGGTATCATATAGTCAGGTAGAATCGCACTCAGGTGTTCACGCAAACGAGCAACTAACCCGTCGGTCGCTGCCGCCACGACATAGGCCACCAGACGTTTATCCTGCCCATCCTCCCGCGCCAGTACCGCTGCCTCTTGTACCGCCGGGTATTCCAGTAACCGGGTTTCAATTTCCCCCAGCTCAATACGGAAGCCGCGGATTTTCACCTGCTCGTCGTTGCGGCCCAGGAATGCCAAGTCACCGTCGGGCAGATAACGCGCCAAATCCCCGGAGCGATACATCCGCGCACCCGCTACCGGGCTAAAAGGATCCAGTATAAAACGTTCTGTGCTTAATGCCGGCCGGTTAAGATAACCGCGCGCCACCCCGACGCCGCCAATATACATTTCACCAATGCAGCCTAATGGCACCGGTTGACCATATTGGTCCAGCAGGTAGATGCGGGCATTTTTAGCCGGCCGGCCAATAGAATGCGCATCGACGGGGGATAACACATCCTTATAGGTCACCGTCACGACATTTTCCGTCGGGCCATAACCGTTCAACAGCCGGGGCCGGTGGCCTTCCTGCCTGAACCAGTCCTGAATAGCGTTCTTTTTGACCGCCTCACCCCCAATGATGATGAGCCGGAGACAATCCGGTAGCGCTAACCCAGAATCTCTGGCCGCCAGTTCAGACCAGAACAGGGTCGGCAGCGATACCACCGTAATACGATATTGCCGGGCTAAGGCAATAAATTCCGCTATCGAAGCCAGCCAGCTGTCATCACGAAGAACCAGCGTCGCGCCATTGCATAATGACGAGAAAAAATCTTCCACTGAAACATCAAACGCAAAAGCAGCAAATTGCAGCACCCGGTCTTGCGCCGTGACAGCATAGGTCTCATTAAAACCCAGATACCGTTGATAAATCGCCTGATGCTCTACCATCACCCCTTTCGGCTGCCCGGTTGAGCCTGAGGTGTAAATCACATACGCCAGATGCTGTGGCGTCAACGCCGGGACCTGCGGGTTGCTGTCCGGCAAGTCTGGCAGGGTATTCGGGTCCAGTACCGTCAGCCCGGCCAGCGCGGCTTCGCCCAGCGCAGCCCGGCCAACCGCATCAGCCAATACCACCGCCGGGGCGGTATCATTCAGAATATACGCCAGACGCTCCCCTGGGTAGGTTGAATCCAGCGGCACATAGGCCCCACCGGCTTTCAGTACCGCCAGCAATCCCACCACCATCGCCGGAGAGCGTTCCACACAAATCGCCACCGGCTGGTCGGGTGTCACCCCCAACGCAATCAATTGATGGGCCAGCCGGTTGGCGCAGGCATTTAATTCGCCATAACTGAAGGTCTGCGCTTGATACGCCAGTGCCGTCGCCTCCGGAGCCCGCGCCACCTGTTGCTCAAACAGCTGATGAATACATAACGCCTCAGGATACGGCGTTTCTGTCTCATTCCAGGTTTCCAGCAACAGCGTGCGTTCCGTTTCCGGCAGGATGTTCAATGCGCGTACTGGTGTTTCCGGTGCCTGCTCAAGGGCCGCCACCAGACTCTCCAGCGCCTGCTGCATATAACCGCATATCCTGTCCGGATCAAACGGCTGCACTGCACTAGCCGTCAGCCCCAAAGTGGAACCCCCGTCCTCCACCGACAACCCAAAGGGATAGTTAGTGCTCTCCTGTCCGCCCAGGAATTCAATCCCGGCCATCGTTTCATTCAGCGGATCCTGTTGATCATTATGTCGATAGTTCAGCAGGGCACTAAAGAGAGGCGTACCACTGGCAACCCCACTGCAACGCTGGGCCAGCGCCAGTGAAGCATGCTCATGCGCCAGCAACCCGGCCAGCCGTAAATGGGCCGCCCGCACGCTGTCCCGTACCGGGGTATCATCAATATCCAGCCGCAACGGCAGGGTATTGATAAACAGCCCCATGCCACTGTCAGCCCCTTCTCCCGCCGCCATGCGCCCAAACAGCACGGTACCAAACACCACTTTCTCCTGACCACTGGTATGGGATAACACCTGTGCCCAGGCCAAATGACACAGCGCCGCCAGACTGACCCCCAAATGCCGGGCCTGATAGCGAAGACGGTCATTTAACCCGGTCGTCAGCATCCGGTAGGATTCCATCTCCTGAGATCCATCATGATGCACATTCGCCAGCCCAAACGGCAACGTGGGTTCAGCCACCGCCGCCAACATGTTAGTAAAGAAGTGGGTATGTTCCTCCTGACTGATACCCAACCGGGCCTGCGCCACCAGATTGCGGAACGGCACCGGCGCGGACAGGCCGTCTTCCTGACCTGTCAGACACGCCTGGACTTCGCGATTCATCACATCCAGTGTGGTATGGTCACCAATCAGGTGATGCAGCAATTCCAGTAAAAGCCAGCGGCCATCGGTATCTTGAACCACGACAAAACGCAGCAGAGGTGCCTGACCCAAATCAATACGATAATGACGGGGATTAAAACGTTGAACCAGTTGATCACCAACCGGCCCATCAGCCGGGTCCAACGTCAATTCAGTGACCGACAACGGTGCCTGACGCCAGACCACCTGCGCTGGCACTGACAATCCTTGCCAGATAAAGGCGGTACGCAGAATATCGTGGCGATCAACCATCTGTTGTACCGCAGCCAAATAACGGTCCAACAGAGGCCGGTCAGCAAAGGCCATCTGGCTGATCACCAGATACGGATCCCCTTCATTTGCCAATAAGTGGTGGAACAAAATACCGTCCTGCAACGGTGACAGGGCATAGATATCCTGAAGATTCGCCACCCCACCCGGCACTTGCCTGACGATACGGTCAATGTCGGCCTGAGTCAGATCGATCAGCGGTAACATCTCTGGGGTGAGTGTCGTCGTCGCTGATGTAATGACATTCGGTGGCACCACCACGGCCCGGTGCTGCCCCAATGTTTGAGCCAGTTCAGACAACACCGGCGACTGGAACAGGTCACGCACCGCCAGTGTCAGCCCCAGGTTACGCAGGCGTTCAATCATCCGTACCGCGAGCAGTGAATGACCACCCAGCGCGAAGAAACTGTCGTGCCGGCTGACCTGTTCAATGTCCAGCAACTCACGCCAAATGGCCGCCAATGTGGCTTCTTTCTCTCCTTGCGGCGCCTCATAGATCTGACGGGCAAAAGCCTCGCTATCCGGTGCCGGTAGCGCACGACGATCCAGTTTACCGTTCGGGGTCAGCGGAAGGGCATCCAGCCGCACAAAGGCCGACGGCACCATGTAGTCAGGTAAAGTTGCACTCAGGTGAGTACGCAGGTTATTCGCCAGCCCCTCATCCACGGGTGCCACCACATAAGCCACCAGACGCTTATCCTGCGCTTCTCCCAACGCCAACACCACCGATTCACGTACCGCCGGGTATTCCACCAACCGGGCTTCAATTTCCCCCGGTTCAATCCGGAAACCGCGAATTTTCACCTGCTGGTCATTACGGCCAAAGAATTCCAGATTACCGTCCGGCAGGTAACGCGCCAAATCCCCGGTCCGGTACATCCGCGCATCCGGATCGTCACTGAACGGATCAACCAGAAAACGTTCCACCGTCAATTCTGGCCGGTTCAGATAACCCCGCGCAACACCCGCACCACCAACATACAATTCACCGACTGTCCCCAACGGCACTGGCTGGCCGTAGTTATCCAACAGATAGAGCGTTAAATCCGGGATACGCGTACCAATAGGGCTGGTTATCTGCGTCACATCATCATGATTCAGCTCCCGATAGGTCACATGAACCGTCGTCTCCGTGATACCGTACATATTCACCAACCGGGGCGACGTCTCTTCACGCAGGCGATACCATGGCCGCAACATACCGGGATCAAGGGCTTCTCCCCCAAAGATGATATAACGCAACTGGTCCGGCAATGGGTTGGCGACATAACTGGCAATAAAGGCTTTGAAGGCACTCGGTGTCTGATTCAACACGGTGATACCGTGCTGGCTCACAAATTGATGCAGCTCTTGCGGGGAACGGGCGATCACATGCGACACCAGAACCAGTTTTGCACCGTAGCGTAAAGCCCCCCACAATTCCCATACCGAGAAGTCAAAAGCGATGGAATGCAACAGGCACCAAACATCCTGCTGGTTAAAGTGATACCAGGATTCAGTCGCCTCAAACAAACGCAGGATATTACGGTGCTCGACCATCACGCCCTTCGGCGTACCCGTTGAACCCGAGGTGTAAATCACATACGCCAGATGCCGGGAAGTCAGCTCAGGGACCTGCGGGTTAACATCCGGCTGATCCGGCAGGGTATTATTCGGGTCAAGCACGGTCAGCGCAGCCAGCGTTTCCGCGTTCAGCGCATCACGTCCAGGGTTATCTGCCAGCAAAATAGCCGGAGCCGCATCCGTCAGAATATGGGCCAGACGCTCCCCGGTATAGACCGGATCTAACGGCACATACGCGCCACCGGCTTTCAGCACCGCCAATACTGCCACCACCATTGCCGGGGAACGTGACACACAAATCGCCACGCGTTGATCCGGCTCTACGCCCAGCGTAATTAGCTGATGGGCCAGCCGGTTAGCACGGGCATTTAATTCGGCATAACTGAGGGTTTGCTCTTCATACACTAATGCTATCGCGTCAGGCGTTTTCGCCACCTGTTGTTCAAACAATTGATGAATGCATGACGAGTCAGGAGAGGCAGTTTCCGTCACGTTCCAAGTTTTTAACAACAACGTACGTTCCGCTTCCGGCAAAATCTCCAACTGCCGTACCGGCGTTTCCGGAGCCTGTTCCAGTGCCGCCGCCAGACTTTCCAGTGCCTGCTGCATATAGCCGCATATCCTTTCCGGATCAAACGGTTGCACTACCTGAGCCGTCAGCCCCAGGGATTCAGCAAAATCCTCCACCGACAGTACAAACGGATAGTTAGTCCGCTCCTGTGCACCAAGAAATTCAATCCCGCTGATCAGCTCATCTGACGGTGCCGACAGGGTATTATGCCGATAGTTCAGCAAGCTACTAAAGAGAGGTATCTCACCCTGCACACCGCTGCACCGCTGGGCCAGTGCCAGTGACGCATATTCATGCTCTAATAGTCCGGCGAGTCGGGTATGGGCGGCCTGCACGCTGTCCTGTACCGGGGTATTATCCATATCCAGCCGCAACGGCAAGGTATTGATAAACAAACCCATACTGCTGTCTGCCCCTTCCCCCGCCTGCATACGCCCAAACAGCACCGTGCCGAACACCACTTTCTCCTGATCGCTGGTGCGCGACAATACCTGAGCCCAAGCCAGATGACACAACGCCGCCAAACTGACGCCCAAACGCCGGGCCTGACTACGCAGACGATCATTCAGCTCAGGTGCCAACATCCGGTGGGATTCCGTCACCTGCGAACCATCACGATGCACCTCCGTCAAACCAAACGGCAATGTCGGTTCATCCACCTCAGCTAACAGGTCAGTAAAGAAACGGGTGTGTTCTTCCTGACTGACCCCCAACCGGGCCTGTGCCACCAGATTGCGGAACGGTGTCGGTGCAGGCAGACGGTCTTCCTGCCCGGTCAGATACACCTGGACTTCCCGGTGCATCACTTCCATCGTTTCATGGTCACCAATCAAATGATGCAGCAATTGCAGAACAATCCAGCGGCCATCGGCTTCCTGCGCCACCACAAAGCGCAACAACGGTGCCTGATTCAGGTCAAGACGATAATGGCGGGGGTCAAAACGTTGCATTAACTGATCGCAAACCCGTCCGTCCGTCGGATCCAGAGTCAGTTCCATGACTGATAATGTGGCTTGACGCCAAACGACCTGAGCCGGCACAGATAATCCTTGCCAGATAAAGGCGGTGCGCAGGATAGCGTGGCGATCAACCACTTGTTGCACTGCCGCTAAATAATGGTCTAGCAAGGCGCGGTCAGCAAAAGCCATCTGGCTGACCACCAGATACGGATCCCCTTCATTTGCTAATAAGTGGTGGAACAAAATACCGTCCTGTAATGGCGACAGGGCATAGATATCCTGAAGATTCGCCACTCCACCCGGCACTTGCCTGACGATACGGTCAATGTCGGCCTGAGTCAGATCGATCAGCGGCAACATCTCTGGGGTGAGTGTCGTCGTCGCTGATGTAATGACGTTAGGCGGCACTATCACGGCCTGGTGCTGCCCCAACGTTCGAGCCAATTCAGACAACACCGGCGACTGGAACAGGTCACGCACCGCCAGTGTCAGCCCCAGGTTACGCAGGCGTTCAATCATCCGTACCGCGAGCAGTGAATGACCACCCAGCGCGAAGAAACTGTCGTGCCGGCTAACCTGTTCAATGTCCAGCAACTCACGCCAAATGGCCGCCAATGTGGCTTCTTTCTCTCCTTGCGGCGCCTCATAGATCTGACGGGCAAAAGCCTCGCTATCCGGTGCCGGTAGCGCACGACGATCCAGTTTACCGTTCGGGGTCAGCGGAAGGGCATCCAGCCGCACAAAGGCCGACGGCACCATGTAGTCAGGTAAAGTTGCACTCAGGTGAGTACGCAGGTTATTCGCCAGCCCCTCATCCACGGGTGCCACCACATAAGCCACCAGACGCTTATCCTGCGCTTCTCCCAACGCCAACACCACCGATTCACGTACCGCCGGGTATTCCACCAACCGGGCTTCAATTTCCCCCGGTTCAATCCGGAAACCGCGAATTTTCACCTGCTGGTCATTACGGCCAAAGAATTCCAGATTACCGTCCGGCAGGTAACGCGCCAAATCCCCGGTCCGGTACATCCGCGCATCCGGATCGTCACTGAACGGATCAACCAGAAAACGTTCCACCGTCAATTCTGGCCGGTTCAGATAACCCCGCGCAACACCCGCACCACCAACATACAATTCACCGACTGTCCCCAACGGCACTGGCTGGCCGTAGTTATCCAACAGATAGAGCGTTAAATCCGGGATACGCGTACCAATAGGGCTGGTTATCTGCGTCACATCATCATGATTCAGCTCCCGATAGGTCACATGAACCGTCGTCTCCGTGATACCGTACATATTCACCAACCGGGGCGACGTCTCTTCACGCAGGCGATACCATGGCCGCAACATACCGGGATCAAGGGCTTCTCCCCCAAAGATGATATAACGCAACTGGTCCGGCAATGGGTTGGCGACATAACTGGCAATAAAGGCTTTGAAGGCACTCGGTGTCTGATTCAACACGGTGATACCGTGCTGGCTCACAAATTGATGCAGCTCTTGCGGGGAACGGGCGATCACATGCGACACCAGAACCAGTTTTGCACCGTAGCGTAAAGCCCCCCACAATTCCCATACCGAGAAGTCAAAAGCGATGGAATGCAACAGGCACCAAACATCTTGCTGGTTAAAGTGATACCAGGATTCAGTCGCCTCAAACAAACGCAGGATATTACGGTGCTCGACCATCACGCCCTTCGGCGTACCCGTTGAACCCGAGGTGTAAATCACATACGCCAGATGCCGGGAAGTCAGCTCAGGGACCTGCGGGTTAACATCCGGCTGATCCGGCAGGGTATTATTCGGGTCAAGCACGGTCAGCGCAGCCAGCGTTTCCGCGTTCAGCGCATCACGTCCAGGGTTATCTGCCAGCAAAATAGCCGGAGCCGCATCCGTCAGAATATGGGCCAGACGCTCCCCGGTATAGACCGGATCTAACGGCACATACGCGCCACCGGCTTTCAGCACCGCCAATACTGCCACCACCATTGCCGGGGAACGTGACACACAAATCGCCACGCGTTGATCCGGCTCTACGCCCAGCGTAATTAGCTGATGAGCCAGCCGGTTAGCACGGGCATTTAATTCGGCATAACTGAGGGTTTGCTCTTCATACACTAATGCTATCGCGTCAGGCGTTTTCGCCACCTGTTGTTCAAACAATTGATGAATGCATGACGAGTCAGGAGAGGCAGTTTCCGTCACGTTCCAGGTTTCCAGCAACAACCTGCGCTCCGCCGGGGCCAGGATATCAATCGCCCCAACCGGCTGTTGAGCATGCGCAACCATCGCTTGCAGCACCGCGTGCAGATAGCCCACCTGACGCGCCATTGTCGGGGGATCAAACAGCGCCGAGGCATAATTCAACGCACCGACAATCCTGCCCGCCTCTTCTGACAAGCTCAGTTCAAGATCAAACTTAACAACATCAAACGGTTGATTGACCGGTGACACCGCCAGCCCCGGTAATTGCCACTCCGTACCCTCCGTGCTCTGCCAGGAAAACATCACCTGGAACAACGGCGTATGCGCCAGCCGACGCGGCGGCTGCACAATTTCCACCACCTGCTCAAACGGTAAATCCTGATGTGCCTGCGCCGCTAAGGCGGTTTGCCGGACCCGCGCCAGTAATTCCGTCACCGTCAGTTCACCCGGGATATCAATCCGCAACGCCAGTGTATTCACAAAGAACCCGATCAGCGGCTCCACTTCCTGACGACTGCGACCTGCACTCGGTGTCCCAATCACCACCGCTTCCTGACCGGACAGGCGCGACAGGACCACGGCCCAGGCTGACAGCAGCGTCATAAATAACGTCACACCGTGCTGCTCACTCAGGCGTTTAAGCGCGGTCGTTAACGCCGTATCCAGATTAACCGGCACGGTATGCCCGATAAATGACTGCTCAGACGGACGCGGCCGGTCAGTGGGTAAATCCAGCAGCACCGGGGCATCGGCCAGCATGGCACGCCAATAGTCGGATTGCTCCCCGGTCCGTTCAGCTGACAGCCACTGACGCTGCCAGGCGGCGTAATCCGGGTATTGAATTGTCAACGGCGGTAACGGTGCCGGTTGCCCGGTCAGAAACGCCGTATAGAGTGCGCTCAGTTCGCGTATCAGCACATCGACAGACCAGCCATCGGAAATAATGTGATGCTGGGTAAGCAGGAACCGGTATTCATCATCGGCAAGCCGGATAAGCAAAGCGCGGATAAGCGGACCACGATCAAGGTCAAATGAGGCACGCGCTTCTTCCGCACACAGGCGTTCAAGCACACGGTCCGCCTCCGGGAGCCCGCGCAGATCATGTTGGGATAACCGCAGACCGCTATCCGGTGCCAACAGTTGCACTTGTGGCTGACCGTCAACCGAAACGAAAACGGAACGTATTGCTTCATGACGGGCAAACACGCTATCCAGCGCCTGCTGCCAGGCCACGATATCCAGCTGACCACACATGTGCAGGACCATCGGAATATGGTAAGTCTCACTGACCCCCTCAAGCTGTGCCAGGAACCACAGGCGCTGTTGAGCAAATGACAACGGTAATGCCCCCTCACGGGATATCGGCAGGATAGCCGGCAGGACCGTGTCCGCCTGACCAGACCCGCCCTGCATGACCTCAGCCAACGCCAGCAAAGTGGGGAATTTAAACAGGGTCGCCAGCGACAGTTCAACACCGAAAGCCGCAACCCGGTTCATCACCCGTACCGCCAGTAACGAATGCCCCCCCAACGCAAAGAAATTGTCATATCGGCTGATGTGCTCAATCCCCAGAATTTCACGCCAAATCGCGGCCAGGGCGATTTCGGTTTCGCCCTGCGGCGCGGCATAAACCCGGTGGGCATAAGCTTCATGGTCCGGGGCCGGCAATGCCCGGCGATCCAGTTTCCCGTTCGGCGTCAACGGCAACGCCGCCAGCCGCACAAAGGCGGACGGCACCATATAATCAGGCAGCTGAACACTCAGATGGTCACGCAGGCTATGAATCAATCCCTCATCCGCCGGCGCTACCACATAAGCCACCAGCCGTTTCTCCTGCCCGTCACCCTGTGCCAATACCACCGCTTCACTCACGGCCGGGTGTTCCAGCAACCGGGCTTCAATTTCCCCCGGTTCAATCCGGAAACCGCGGATTTTCACCTGCTGGTCGTTACGGCCCAGAAACGCCAGATTGCCATCCGGCAGATAACGCGCCAAATCCCCGGTCCGGTACATCCGCGCTTCCGGGTTATCACTGAACGGATCGAGAAGGAAACGTTCCGCCGTCAGGTCAGGGCGATTGAAGTAACCCCGCGCCACACCCGCCCCGCCGATATAAATTTCACCGACCACACCCGGTGGCACCGGCTGACCATAAACGTCCAGCAAATAAAGGCCGGTGTTAGCTATCGGACGCCCGATACTTTCAATAATCCTGTCACCCCGCTGTATCGACAACCAGGCAGAATACGTTGTCGTTTCGGAAGGCCCATAGAGGTTACATAACCGCTGTACCGGCGTTTCTGCAAAAATCTGTTCAATCAAGGCACGTTTAAGCGGTTCACCCGCCAGATTGACGGTATGAACCGACGCCATCAGCGCCTGAGCCTGCAATAACGGTTTCATCGCCGACGGGACTGAGTTAATCAGGGTCACCGGCAGGGCATGCCGCATCAATGACAGGACATCATCGACCAGATGAATCACCGCACCACAAGACAACGGCATAAAGAATTCAAAAATGGACAGGTCGAAATTCATTGACGTCGAGAAAAGTGTCTCCCGGACCTCTTCCGCGCCAAAAGCCTGCTGGGCCCAGTGCAGGAAGTTCACGGTATTCCGGTGCTCAATCATCACCCCTTTTGGCACGCCTGTGGAGCCGGAAGTATAAATCACATAGGCTAGATGACGGTCAGTCAGCCCCGCTCTCTGCGGGTTGCTGTCCGTCTGGTCAGGCAAGATATTGGGGTCCAGTACCGTCAGCCCGGCCAGCGCTGACTCGCCCAGCACCCCACACCCGGCCTCATCCGCCAGTATGACGGACGGCGCAGCATCATGCAGGATATGGGTCAGACGTTCGCCCGGATAAGCCGGGTCCAGCGGCACATACGCGCCACCGGCTTTCAGGACGGCCAGCAATGCCACCACCATTGCCGGGGAACGGGCCACGCAAATCGCCACCCGCTGGTCCGGCCCGACACCCCATGCCATCAGCTGATGGGCCAGCCGGTTGGCACGGGCATTTAATTCGGCATAACTGAGAATTTGCTCTTGATACACTAACGCTGGCGCGTCAGGCGTTTTCGCCACCTGCTGTTCAAACAACTGGTGAATACACAATTGCTCAGGATAGGCAGCTTCCGTCGCGTTCCAGGTTTTTAGCAACAACCTGCGCTCCGCCGGGGCCAGGATATCAATCGCCCCAACCGGCTGTTGAGCATGTGCAACCATCGCTTGCAGCACCGCGTGCAGATAGCCCACCTGTCTCGTCATTGTCGGGGGATCAAACAGTGCCGAGGCATAATTCAACGCACCGACAATCCTGCCCGCCTCTTCTGACAAGCTCAGTTCAAGATCAAACTTAACAACATCAAACGGTTGATTGACCGGTGTCACCGCCAGCCCCGGTAATTGCCACTCCGTACCCTCCGTGCTCTGCCAGGAAAACATCACCTGGAACAACGGCGTATGCGCCAGCCGACGCGGCGGCTGCACAATTTCCACCACCTGCTCAAACGGTAAATCCTGATGCGCCTGCGCCGCTAAGGCGGTTTGCCGGACCCGCGCCAGTAATTCCGTCACCGTCAGTTCACCCGGGATATCAATCCGCAACGCCAGTGTATTCACAAAGAACCCGATCAGCGGCTCCACTTCCTGACGACTGCGACCTGCACTCGGTGTCCCAATCACCACCGCTTCCTGACCGGACAGGCGCGACAGGACCACGGCCCAGGCTGACAGCAGCGTCATAAATAACGTCACACCGTGCTGCTCACTCAGGCGTTTAAGCGCAGTCGTTAACGCCGTATCCAGATTAACCGGCACAGTATGCCCGATAAATGACTGCTCAGACGGACGCGGCCGGTCAGTGGGTAAATCCAGCAGCACCGGGGCATCGGCCAGCATGGCACGCCAATAGTCGGATTGCTCCCCGGTCCGTTCAGCTGACAGCCACTGACGCTGCCAGGCGGCGTAATCCGGGTATTGAATTGTCAACGGCGGTAACCGTGCCGGTTGCCCGGTCAGAAACGCCGTATAGAGTGCGCTCAGTTCGCGTATCAGCACATCGACAGACCAGCCATCGGAAATAATGTGATGCTGGGTAAGCAGGAACCGGTATTCATCATCGGCAAGCCGGATAAGCGAAGCGCGGATAAGCGGACCACGTTCAAGATCAAATGAAGCACGCGCTTCTTCCGCACACAGGCGTTCAAGCACACGGTCCGCCTCCGGGAGCCCGCGCAGATCATGTTGGGATAACCGCAGACCGCTATCCGGTGCCAACAGTTGCACTTGTGGCTGACCGTCAACCGAAACGAAAACGGAACGTATTGCTTCATGACGGGCAAACACGCTATCCAGCGCCTGCTGCCAGGCCACGATATCCAGCTGACCACACATGTGCAGGGCCATCGGAATATGGTAAGTCTCACTGACCCCCTCAAGCTGTGCCAGGAACCACAGGCGCTGTTGAGCAAATGACAACGGTAATGCCCCCTCACGGGATATCGGCAGGATAGCCGGCAGGACCGTGTCCGCCTGACCAGACCCGCCCTGCATGACCTCAGCCAACGCCAGCAAAGTGGGGAATTTAAACAGGGTCGCCAGCGACAGTTCAACACCGAAAGCCGCAACCCGGTTCATCACCCGTACCGCCAGTAACGAATGCCCCCCCAACGCAAAGAAATTGTCATATCGGCTGATGTGCTCAATCCCCAGAATTTCACGCCAAATCGCGGCCAGGACGATTTCGATTTCGCCCTGCGGCGCGGCATAAACCCGGTGGGCATAAGCTTCATGGTCCGGGGCCGGCAATGCCCGGCGATCCAGTTTCCCGTTCGGCGTCAACGGCAACGCCGCCAGCCGCACAAAGGCGGACGGCACCATGTAGTCAGGCAGCTGAACACTCAGATAGTCACGCAGGCTATGAATCAATCCCTCATCCGCCGGCGCTACCACATAAGCCACCAGCCGTTTCTCCGGCCCGTCACCCTGTGCCAATACCACCGCTTCACTCACGGCCGGGTGTTCCAGCAACCGGGCTTCAATTTCCCCCGGTTCAATCCGGAAACCGCGGATTTTCACCTGCTGGTCGTTACGGCCCAGAAACGCCAGATTGCCGTCCGGCAGATAACGCGCCAAATCCCCGGTCCGGTACATCCGCGCTTCCGGGTTATCACTGAACGGATCGAGAAGGAAACGTTCCGCCGTCAGGTCAGGACGATTGAAGTAACCCCGCGCCACACCCGCCCCGCCGATATAAATTTCACCGACCACGCCCGGCGGCACCGGCTGACCATAAACGTCCAGCAAATAAAGGCCGGTGTTAGCTATCGGACGCCCGATACTTTCAATAATCCTGTCACCCCGCTGTATCGACAACCAGGCAGAATACGTTGTCGTTTCGGAAGGTCCATAGAGGTTACATAACCGCTGTACCGGCGTTTCTGCAAAAATCTGTTCAATCAAGGCACGTTTAAGCGGTTCACCCGCCAGATTGACGGTATGAACCGACGCCATCAGCGCCTGAGCCTGCAATAACGGTTTCATCGCCGACGGGACTGAGTTAATCAGGGTCACCGGCAGGGCATGCCGCATCAATGACAGGACATCATCGACCAGATGAATCACCGCACCACAAGACAACGGCATAAAGAATTCAAAAATGGACAGGTCGAAATTCATTGACGTCGAGAAAAGTGTCTCCCGGACCTCTTCCGCACCAAAAGCCTGCTGGGCCCAGTGCAGGAAGTTCACGGTATTCCGGTGCTCAATCATCACCCCTTTTGGCACGCCTGTGGAGCCGGAAGTATAAATCACATAGGCTAGATGACGGTCAGTCAGCCCCGCTCTCTGCGGGTTGCTGTCCGTCTGGTCAGGCAAGATATTGGGGTCCAGTACCGTCAGCCCGGCCAGCGCTGACTCGCCCAGCACCCCACACCCGGCCTCATCCGCCAGTATGACGGACGGCGCAGCATCATGCAGGATATGGGTCAGACGTTCGCCCGGATAAGCCGGGTCCAGCGGCACATACGCGCCACCGGCTTTCAGGACGGCCAGCAATGCCACCACCATTGCCGGGGAACGGGCCACGCAAATCGCCACCCGCTGGTCCGGCCCGACACCCCGTGCCATCAGCTGATGGGCCAGCCGGTTGGCACGGGCATTTAATTCGGCATAACTGAGAGTTTGCTCTTGATACACTAACGCTGACGCGTCAGGCGTTTTCGCCACCTGCTGTTCAAACAACTGGTGAATACACAATTGCTCAGGATAGGCAGCTTCCGTCGCGTTCCAGGTTTTTAGCAGCACCGTACGTTCCGCTTCCGGCAGAATTTCCAATGCCCGAACAGGCGTTTCCGGGGCTTGCTCCAGGGCCGCCACCAGACTTTCCAGCGCCTGCTGCATATAACCGCACAGGCTTTCCGGATCAAACGGTTGCACGACCTGAGCCGTCAGCCCCAGGGCTTCCCCAAAATCCTCCACTGACAGCATTAACGGATAGTTGGTCCGCTCCTGTGCGCCCAGAAATTCAATACCATTGATAAGTTTATCTGACATTACCGGCAAGGTATTGTGCCGATAATTCAACAGGCTATTAAAGAGAGGGAGTTCACCCGGCACACCGCTGCACCGCTGGGCCAGCGCCAGTGACGCATGCTCATGTTCTAATAATCCGGCCAGCCGGGCATGCGCGGCCTGTACACTGTTCCGTACCGGCGTCTCATCGATATCCAGACGCAGCGGCAGGGTATTGATAAACAGCCCCATGCCACTGTCAGCCCCTTCTCCCGCCGCCATGCGCCCAAACAGCACGGTGCCAAACACGACATTCTTCTGACCACTGGTACGCGACAACACCTGAGCCCAGGCCAGATGACATAAAGCCGCCAGACTGACGCCCAAATGTCGGGCCTGATGACGCAAACGGTCATTCAGCTCAGGTACCAGCATCCGGTGAGATTCCGTCATCTGAGATCCATCACGATGCACCTCCGTCAATCCGAACGGCAGCGTGGGTTCAGCCACCGCCGCCAGCATCTCAGTAAAGAAACGGGTATGCGCTTCCTGACTCTCCCCCAGCCGGACCTGCGCCACCAGATTGCGGAACGGTGTCGGGGCAGACAGGCTATCCTCCTGCCCCGTCAGATACACCTGGACTTCGCGGTGCATCACTTCCAACGTTTCATGGTCGCCAATCAGGTGATGCAGCAATTGCAGGACAATCCAGCGGCCATCGGTTTCCTGCGCCACCACAAAGCGCAATAACGGCGCTTCCCCCAAGTCGAGACGATGATGACGCGGATCAAAACGTCGGGTTAACTGTTCACTGATTGAACCGTCAACTGGGTTTAATGTCAGTTCAGTCACCGACAATTGGGCCTGACGCCAGACTACCTGCGCCGGCACTGACAATCCTTGCCAGATAAAAGCCGTACGTAAGATATCGTGCCGATCAACCACTCGTTGAACTGCGGTCAGATAACGATCTAACAGAGACCGGTCAGCAAAGGCCATCTGCCCCATCAACAGATACGGATCACCTTCATTTGCCAACAGATGATGAAATAAAATGCCATCCTGCAACGGCGACAACGCATAAATATCCTGAATATTGGCCATCCCGCCCGGTACCTGCGCGACAATGTGGTCAATATCAGGCTGAGTCAAATCAATCAGCGGCAACATCGCCGGCGTCAGCGCCGTGGTTGCCGGGGTGATGACGTTAGGCAGCACGGTCACCGCCTGATGCTGTCCCAGTGACTGGGCCAGTTCAAACAACACCGGCGACTGGAACAAATCACGCGCCGTCAGGGTCAATCCCCGGTGACGCAGGCGTTCAATCATCCGTATAGCGAGTAATGAATGGCCGCCCAGGGCAAAGAAGCTGTCATACCGGCTGACCTGTTCAACCCCCAGTAATTCACGCCAAATAACCGACAGGGCGATTTCTGTTTCGCCTTGCGGTGGCGCGTAAACCTGACGGGCAACGGCTTCACCATCCGGTGCCGGTAGCGCACGACGATCCAGTTTACCGTTCGGCGTCAATGGAAACGCCGCCAGACGCACAAAGGCCGACGGCACCATATAATCAGGCAAAACGGTACTCAGGTAGGCACGCAGGCTGTTCATCAGCCCCTCATCCGCTGGTGCCACTACATAGGCCACCAGCCGTTTATCCTCCCCTTCCCCCCATACCAACACAGCAACCTCACGCACCGCCGGATGTTCGGCCAACCGAGCCTCAATTTCCCCCGGTTCAATCCGGAAACCACGGATTTTCACCTGCTGATCGTTGCGGCCCAGAAACTCCAGATTGCCGTCCGGCAGATAACGCGCCAAGTCCCCGGTGCGGTACATGCGGGCATCCGGGTTATCACTGAACGGATCAACCAGAAAACGTTCAGCCGTCAATTCAGGGTGATTAAGATAACCACAAGCAACCCCATCGCCCCCGACATAAATCTCCCCGGCCACCCCCAACGGCACCGGCTGACCATACGCATCCAACAGATAAACCCGCGTGTTGGCTACCGGTCGGCCAATAGGGATGCGGATCGCTCCCTGTGCTAATGCCGTGATACGGTATGTCGTCGTAAAGGTAGTGCCTTCACTCGGCCCATAGCCATTCAATAACTGTTGTGGCGGACTCGTGCTCAATACCTGCCCGATAACATGGGGATCAAGGGCATCGCCCCCGACAATCAGGAGCTTTATTTGCGGAAGAACCGGAGACAGCTCCGCCGCCAATTGGTTAAACAATCCAACACTCAGCCACAGCACGGTCATTCGCTGCACCTGTAGAACTTGTACAAACTCCAGCGGTGTCAACAAAGTGACACGATCGACCACCACTAACGCGCCACCATTGAGCAACGGAGCCCAGACTTCAAACGTGCTGGCATCGAAAGCCGGGTTAGCGGCAAAGGCCACCCGATCACCCGGTCCAATTTCGGCATAGCCATTATTGATGACCAGCCGGACCACCGCACGATGGGGCACCACCACGCCTTTGGGCATACCCGTCGAGCCGGAGGTATACATAATATATGCCAATCCGGCACTGGAACACGGTAAATCAGGGTTTAAACGATCTTTCTCGCTACTCGTATCTGTCTCATCAGAAAGACGCCACAGGGGAACAGTCAGGTTAGCCGGAATATCCACCCGGGTATCGGTGAGCAGCAATTTGGCTGAAGAATCCCTCATTAGCCAATTTTTCCGCTCATCCGGCATACTGGGGTCAATCGGCACGTAAACGGCACCCGCTTTAAGAATAGCTAATTGGGCCACCACCAGTTCCACCGATCGCTCTAACAGGAGCGCAACATGATCACCAAGACAAATCCCTTGTTCGATCAGCTGATGAGTCAACTGGTTAGCACGGGCATTCAGTTCCCTATAGCTCAGCGTCTTCTCTCCCGCTACCAGTGCCGTTGCTTCTGGGGTTTTCGCCACCTGCTGTTCAAACAATTGATGAATACACAACGCATCAGGATATACAGTTTCCGTGGCGTTCCAGGTTTTTAACAGCAACGTACGTTCCGCTTCCGGCAAGATTTCCAATGCCCGAACAGGCATATCCGGGGTTTGCTCAAGCGCCTCCACCAGACTTTCCAGTACCTGCTGCATATAACCGCACAGGCTTTTCGGATCAAACGGTTGCACTACCTGAGCCGTCAGCCCCAGGGATCCACCAAAATCCTCCACCGACAGCACAAACGGATAGTTGGTCCGCTCCTGTGCGCCCAGAAATTCAATACCGCTGATAAGTTCATCAGACGTTACCGGCAAGGTATTGTGCCGATAATTCAACAGGCTATTAAAGAGTGGGAGCTCACCCTGTACACCACTGCACCGCTGGGCCAGTGCCAGTGACGCATGTTCATGCGCTAATAATCCGGCCAGTCGGGTATGGGCGGCCTGTACGCTGTCCCGTACCGGCGTCTCGTCGATATCCAGTTGCAACGGCAAAGTATTAATAAACAGCCCCATCCCATTGTCGGCGCTGTCCCCTGCCTGCATACGCCCAAACAATACCGTGCCGAACACCACTTTCTCCTGCCCGCTGGTACGCGACAACACCTGCGCCCAGGCCAGATGACACAGGGCCGCCAGACTGACCCCCAAACGCCGGGCCTGACTGCGCAGACGATCATTCAGCTCAGGTGCCAGCATCCGGTGAAATTCCGTCACCTGTGAGCCGTCGCGGTGCACTTCTGCCAGCCCGAATGGCAGCGTTGGTTCATCTACCGCCGCCAGCATGTCGGTAAAGAAACGGGTATGCGCTTCCTGACTTACGCCCAACCGGGCCTGCGCCACCAAATTACGGAAAGGAACCGGCGCAGGCAGGCTATCCGTCTGATCCCTAAGGTGTGCCTGGACTTCGCGGTGCATCACTTCCATCGTTTCATGATCGCCAATCAGGTGATGCAGCAATTGCAGGGCAATCCAGCGGCCATCGGTCTCCTGCGCCACCACAAAGCGCAATAACGGCGCTTCCTCCAAGTCGAGACGATGATGACGCGGATCAAAACGCCGGGTTAACTGGTCACTCACCGGACCGTCAACCGGGTTCAGTGTCAACTCCGTCACCGACAATTGGGCCTGACGCCAGACCACCTGCGCCGGTACTGACAATCCTTGCCAGATAAAAGCCGTGCGTAAAATATCGTGCCGATCAACCGTCCGTTGAACTGCGGCCAGATAACGATCTAACAGAGACCGGTCAGCAAAGGCCATCAAACCCGTCAACAGATACGGATCCCCTTCGTTTGCCAGTAAGTGGTGGAATAAAATACCGTCCTGCAACGGCGACAGGGCATAGATATCCTGAATATTGGCGATCCCGCCCGGCACCTGTTCAACGATACGGTCAATCTCAGTCTGAGTCAGATCAATCAGTGGCAACATCGCCGGCGTCAGGGTCGTGTCTGCCGGGGTGATGACGTTAGGCGGCACAGTCACCGCCTGATGCTGTCCCAGTGACCGGGCCAGTTCAAACAGTACCGGAAACTGGAACAGATCACGCGCCGTCAGTGTCAATCCCAGGTGACGCAGGCGTTCAACCATCCGTATCGCGAGCAGCGAATGCCCCCCTAGGGCAAAGAAACTGTCATGCCGGCTAACCTGTTCAATCCCCAGTAATTCACACCAAATCGCCGCCAGGGCAATTTCCGTTTCGCCTTGAGGCGCTTCGTAAACTTGATAAGCAAAGGCTTCATTGTCCGGGGCCGGCAATGCCCGGCGATCCAATTTACCGTTCGGCGTCAGCGGAAATGCATCCAGACGCACAAAGGCGGACGGCACCATATAGTCAGGTAAAATGGCACTCAGGTGGGCACGCAGGCTGTTCACCAGCCCGTCATCCGCCGGTGCCACCACATAGGCCACCAGCCGTTTATCCTCCCCTTCCCCCCGAGCCAGCACAGCAGCTTCATGCACCACCGGATGCTCTGCCAGACGCACCTCAATTTCCTCCGGTTCAATGCGGAAACCGCGGATTTTAACTTGCTGATCATTACGGCCCAGAAACTCCAGATTACCGTCCGGCAGATAACGCGCCAAATCCCCGGTCCGGTACATACGCGCATTCGGGTTATCACTGAATGGATCAACCAGGAAACGTTCGGCGGTTAACTCAGGGCGATTGAAATAACCCTGGGCAACGCCATCCCCCCCGACATAAATCTCACCAATCCCCCCCAACGGCACGGGCTGACCATAGGCATCCAACAGATAAACCCGCGTGTTGGCTACTGGTCGGCCAATAGGGATACGGGCCGCTCCCTGCGCCAATGCATTGATTCGGTATGTCGTCGTAAAGGTAGTACCTTCACTCGGCCCATAGCCATTTAATAGCTGTTGTGGCGGACTCGTGCTCAATACCTGCCCAATGACACGGGGATCAAGGGCATCTCCCCCGACAATCAGGAGCTTTATCTGCGGAAGAACTGGGGACAACTCCGCCGCCAGCTGGTTAAACAACCCAACACTCAGCCACAGCACCGTCATTCGCTGAACCTGTAAAGCCTGTACAAAAGTTTGCGGTGTCAGCAAAGTGACGTGCTCGACAACTACTAACGCGCCACCATTGAGCAATGGCGCCCAGACTTCAAACGTGCTGGCATCGAAAGCCGGATTAGCGGCAAAGGCCACTCGGTCATCCGGTCCAATTTCAGCATAACCATTGTTGATGACCAGCCGGACCACCGCACGATGAGGCACCAGGACCCCTTTAGGTGTACCGGTAGAGCCGGAGGTATACATGATATACGCTAACTCAGCGCTAGCACACGGTAAGTCGGGGTTGAGGCGATCTTCCTCTCTATCCGTGTCTGTCTCATCAGAGAGACGCAACAGCGGAACAGCCAGGTTAGCCGGAATATCATCCCGTGTATCAGTGAGCAATAACCTGGCTGAACAATCGCTTATCAGCCAGTTTTTCCGTTCATCCGGCACATTGGGATCAATCGGCACGTAAACAGCGCCGGCTTTGAGAATAGCCAATTGGGCCACCACCAACCCCATCGATCGCTCTAACAAGAGCGCAACATGATCACCGGGATCAACCCCTTGTTCGATCAGCTGACGAGCCAACCGGTTAGCACGCGTATTCAGTTCCGTGTAACTGAAGGTCTTCTCTCCCGCTATCAGTGCCGTCGCTTCTGGGGTTTTCGCCACCTGTTGTTCAAACAACTGATGAATACACAACGTATCAGGATACACAGTTTCGGTGGCGTTCCAAGTTTCCAGTAACAGCGTACGCTCAGCCTCCGGCAACAAATTAAGCTGCCAGACAGGGATTTCATCACCACGCCTTTTCGACAATGCCAGCACCTTTAAATGCTCACTCATCCGCTGAACCACTTCCGGGCTCAGGCGATTTTCATCATAGATCCAGCGGAAACCGCCCTGCGCATTCATCTGGAGCGTCAGCAATTCACCAAGTACTTCTTGAGCACACGGTCTGTCATCCTGTATCGCAGTGACGGCGATCTGCCACGGTCGGCTTGTTCTTAATGCCGGGATAGCCCGTAGTAAAGGAGAGCGAGAGGGAAGATCACGGCTGAATGTACGGTGCTGTGCCAATCGGGCAAGTTCATCATCAACCCAGTCAGCTACCGCACGCCAGGGCTTATCAAACGCCACTTCAATGATCATAGGTACCATCGACGCCAAATCTGCCGACTTATCTTTTACCTCATCCACACACCAGCCGATTTGGAATTGAGCCTGCTGAGTCAGACGCGCAAGATAGATAAAAAATATCTGCAACAATGACTGTAATGGATCTTCTTCATTGTTTTTTGGCAGTGGAGGCTGCCAAGAATCCATGACCCATCGGGGTTCCGCCTGTTTACCCATCATTTCAAAAGGTAACTGGAGCGGTTGCAAAGCGGCAAGACGCTCACACCAAAATGATTCACTAGGTGCCAGTGCCTGAAGGGTATTTTTTACATTCTGGGCCTGCTGTGAAGAAAGCAGAGGAAGCTGTTTACCTGACCTGAGTGCCGATATATCAGCAAGCTCTCTGGCAGACAGTAAGTGACCTTCAAGGGTAGCGAATCCCCCAATCCGCACATCCTCACTGCCGGTTGTCACCTGCCAGGCGTCCTCTTCCACTCTAATCAATGTACCGGGTACCCCCTCAGAACACTGTTTCAACCTCTGAAGCCAGGAAATCTGTACCGGGCCCTGTCTCAGTAACAGTTTCGGGCAACCTAATGGATTTGGGTAATTCTCGCCAAAATCTAATGCCCGCACTAAAGCCGACAGGGCCTCTCCCGGCTGTTCCCAACACAAATAGCCACCAAAATCAGGGCGATGCGATAGCGCATAAAAACTCCGTTGCGAAAGATCCTGTGGGTGAGTCACCAATGCGCCGTGACCCAGATTTTTCAGCAGTTCAATAAATCCTTTCTGGGCAGCTTGATAACACTTCAAATTCAACGAGAAAGCATTATCGTGTTCCTCAATCGATACCGGCCATTGCACCGCAATATCGCCGGTATCCACACCACCTTCAATACAGTGCCAGGAAATAGCGTAATGTGTTTCTTGGGCTAACAACGCCCATGAAGTGGCATGCCTGCCCGCATAACGTGGCAGCGGACTATCATGATAATTAAAAGCCCCGCCGCGAATCTGCTTAATCAGCGACACCGGCAAGATCATGGGGTTAACAACGGAGAAAAGCCAATCGACAGGGTGTAACGTGATTTGTTCTTGTAATGCATCAACTGAGTTCACACAAGCAATCCCTTGTTGAGCAGCCCATGTTTGCAGAATGGTATCAGTAGGTAGCACTGCTTGTATGGTATGACCAGCCGCCTGAATTTGCCCGGCGCAGAACACTGCAAGGGTTGTCCCGCCTACCACGACGCATGTTTTTGATGGAATCGATGTATCGTTTGTATTATGAGTTATATTTTCACATGACATCTGAGAGAGAGCTTCGGCTTTAAGAACATTTCCCACTGTAGCAATGTTATCTTTCATCTATTACCTCAACGAATCTGTTAGAAATTTGAAAACTGTCATTCCTGACAGCCATCACCAATATTTCTTTCTTACTTCTTGCCCCCAAGAAATAAAAACGGGCATATCTGATATCAATTCAAGATACCGTGCCATAGCCCGATCAATAACGCATAATTAACAATTCTTCGGCGCTAGCTCCCCTAACAATGGAATAAATAATCCACCTTATTATGCACAACAAGAAATTCCATTTTTTCCATATAAATAGAATTACACCTAATACCATAAAGAAACATTATAAATTACAATTAATTCCACCACATATTATTTTATGATCATAAAATAATATTAGCAGAGTAATAATTAACGCAATAAAATATTGATTTCCACCCGATACATTCCAGCCAGATAGTTCTTTTATGCAGTTTTTTGGACGTCTGGCGATATTTCCCAACACGTTGTGCAAGCTAGAAAAAAGCTTAATATCATTCAATTTGTATATACCTCAAAATATATAAATTCAGATTTTTCCACCGCTTTTTCACTCTTGCCTTCTTCACATACTATATGTACATGCCGGTTTATGCACACCGTCTGCATTCACTATTTATTCACAAGAACGGCCAACAAAAATCACACCTAATGGGTAGATTCTTAATTATAGCGAGTTATTTAAAATAGGCCCTATATGTCCAAAATCGAGATCATGAAATATTAAGGATAATAATCAGACTATATTACCACTAGGGAAAACATTACCATGATCACATCTTAGATGACTTTCTCAAAATTATTTATTACAAGAAATATTTACAACAACAACTCTACAATTAAATGTACGATTTTAATACCAAGTCAATCAAAAAAATAAAACAAAACAAACAATAAAACCCAACTTAGATCACACAATATAAAATAAAAACAATAATAACAAATAAACTTAAAAAAATAACTCACATTGGAGTTATAACTTTAATTATTCTGCTTTGACCCATAAAAAATTCGGTATAAATAATATATTCCGGATTATCACCCAGGCATTAAATGATTCTATATTGCTTAATATATCCGTATTACAGTAACTCCCCATCACAATGCACTGCAAACACCCTATTCAAGGTCTGAGCTAAAACCGTTTTATTTTCATTATTCTCCAATAAACCAAAATGGTTACTAGGAATAACAATCAACCGAAGTCAAGAGTCAGGCATTATCTGTACCCAACCTAACAACGGTTCTCTATTTAACAACTCCGGTTTTTCATCCGTGACAAAAGAAACAGAAGGAGAAGGTTCTATCGCATAAAACTGACGCAGCAATTACCGCTAACGCTTGCAGTTGATAATCTCTAACTGTTTGCGCATAACGCGCTATCTGCTCCCAACGTTTTGCAATGAGATCATGACGGGATATAACGCCAATTCTTGTGCATCTTCAATAAACTGAACAAAATTCAGCTCATCAATTCACCCGTACAAAACGGCAACCTCTTCTGAGAAAACACGCTATTTATTCCTTCTATAACTTACATCTTTAAATATCAATGTCGCAGCCGCTAGAATGACGGGAATGGATAAGATTGCAAAAATAGTGCTGTTATTTAATCCAAATCTGATAAATTCTGCCCCAAATAAAGCACCACAGATCCCGCCTAATCTTCCAAATCCTAACATCCAGGCAACACCGGTTGCCCTACAATGAGTTGGATAAAATTGTGCTGCAATTGCTCCCATTGACGCCTGTGCGCCATTCATTGTTGTCCCTGCAAGAAATATTAAAATACCCAATAAAAATACACTTTCCCCCAGACCAATAGAAAAGACCAAAATACCAGTAAGAATATAATTAGTTGCTACTACCTTGTGAGGATTAACCCGATCCATTAACCAACCAGAGAAAACAACGCCGATTCCACCCCCCAAAGGAAATAATGCCGTAAGCACGGCTGCCATACTAATGCTAAAACCAGCATCGCTCATTAAAATCGGCATCCAACTTGTCAAAACATAAAAAACCAATAATCCCATGAAATAGGTTATCCATAACATAGTTGTCCCAAGTAGAAATCGGCTGGAAAAAATAGTTTTGATTGAAGATTCATGGATAATTTCTTCTTCATCAAATGTAAATTTCTTTACCTCATTTAAAAGTCCGTTTGTCATTTTAAACAAAATTCGTCTTATATCTTCTTCTGAATTACCTTTTAAAATGAGATATTTCAGTGATTCAGGCAGTAGGAAAAAAAGAAATACAGATAAAAACAGGGGCAAAATCCCCCCTAAAATCAGAACACCTTGCCATCCAAAATGTGGGATAATCCACGCAGAAAACATTCCGCCTAGCGCCGCACCAAAAGGAAAGCCACAAAAAACGATATTTATTAACAAAGATCTCCGATGCTCTGGTGCATACTCAGATATTAAAGTTATTGCATTTGACATTGCTGCACCAAGACCCAATCCTGTCAAAAAACGCAAAAGAGTTAATGTCTGTATTGAATCAGCGGCGGCGGTAACCAAACTAAACAGACCAAAAACACCCACTGATATTGTAAGTACTAATTTTCGACCAAATCTATCAGCAAGCGGACCAGAAAAAAGTGCGCCCAATGCTAAACCAAAAAGTGCAGCGCTCATGGCTGGCCCAAGAATAATGTTTTCTACGTTAAAGTCATTTATCACTGCTGGTGCAATATAACCCATTAATGCTGTATCAAAGCCATCAATAGTCACGATAGAGAAACAAAGAATTAATATTTGCCATTGGATTTTTGAAAGTTTTTGACTATTGATAACATTCTAGATATTGACTGTTGTCATACTATTCATTTTAAATCACCGACGTTAAAGAGTGCATTATTATTAATTAGAAAGATAAATCATCCAGTTAACTTCAATTCATCTCAATGCAAAATGTGGATGCAAAGCATAAACTAATATTTTATTGGTATAAGAGAGCTAATTGGTTAATTTAGCCCTCCTTTATTATAAAAGAAACTCATTCAAGTTCAAATTGGCGCAAGGCACGACGATCATCCGTGTGATCATATTGATCTACTTTGAATTTACGTAAATCTGATTGTTGAACCATTGTACCGTCACCAACAGGTCGATCACCTTTTATTGTTACTCGTTCCATCAAACGCGGATTGGGATAATAATCATGAACCGCAGCATGCTGAACAGAACGATTATCCCAAAACACAAGCATATTAGGTTCCCAATGATGCCGGTATTGATATTCTAAAATGGAAGTAGAGCGATATAAGCTATGCAGTAATTCAAAGCTCTCTCTATCATCCATGCCTTTGATATATCGAGTGTAGTGAGGATTAACAAATAAAATTCTTTTCCCCGTTACCGGATGTATACGCACTACTGGATGGCTAATGGGTGGATATTGATCTTCATTTTTACGCAGTTGTTGCCTCCCTTTATCCGTTTCAGGAAAAAGATATTTGTAAGATGCAAAATCGTGTATAGCTTCAAGCCCAGAAATAAATTGCTGCATTTTATTTGAAAGTGCATTATAAGCGGCGGTCATACTCGAAAAACAAGTGTCCCCTCCAATTTCAGGAACAACTTTAGAATAAAGTATCGTTCCTAAAGGTGGACATTCCCGATATGTCTCATCAGAATGCCAGCGATCAGTTAAGACCGGCGGATTACCTTCTTTATAATCAAAGACAATAAGCTCCGGAACCTCTGCTGAATTTTCCGCGAAAGGATGAACCGTCAGCTCACCAAAATACCCCCCCATTCGCAATAAATCTTCCGTTGAAAGGTATTGGTTCGGAAAAACCAAAACTTCATGAGTAGCCAATGCATCAGATATCGCTTGAATACATCCATCATCTAACGGTTGACTCAAATCAATGCGGGTTATCTCAGCACAAAAATATGGACTTAGCTTACGTAAAGAAAACCTTTCCTTAATATTTTCTGTATTAATTTCATTTATGCTCATGTTATCACCATAAGAAATTTTTAATTGACGTTATTATTTGCAAGCCTATTATTATATCTACTGCCCAGAAGATTGATGCCAGAAAGATTAAAACCAATGAACAAAAATCTCTCAGAATGGATGTTACTATAAGATTACCCGATATATTCCAAGAGGAAATTACAGAATAAAAAATTGCAGATGAAAAATTGACTCAATCGATTAAAAATATAATCCACTCATCATTATCAAAGAAACACGCATTAACGCGAAAAAAATGCAATCAAAAATAGAACAATAAATTCTCTGTTACCTTATTTTTGTAGATATAGCAGAGCAGAAAAATGAGTAAAGAAAAAAATCTTATATTATTCCATTATTACGCAACTCAGCTATTTCATCATCTTGGTAATTTAGCCATTCTTTTAAGATCATTTCAGTATGTTCTCCATGCTCTGGAGCAGCAGCCCTGACGGTTTGCATGTCACAAAAACGACTAGAATGAAATGGTTGCCCAACTAATGATAATTGACCAAGACGGGGGTGATTAATTGAACATTTCATTTTCAAATGATTCATTTGCTCATCATTCATTGCTTCCTCTATCGTATATAAAGGCCCACAAGGAATCCCTACAGCATTAAGCTTTTCAATTATCTCGGTACTTTTAAAATGTTTTATTCTTTCTGTCAATTTATTCCATAATGAAGCTCTATTTAAAGACCGCAGGGCAATATTGCTATATTCATGAAAATCAGCCAACGCTGGGATATCCAAAATTTTACACAAAAGTCTAAATTTTGAATCTTCAGCAGCAGCGATATTAACTTGTCCATCAGCCGTCGGAAATAACCCTATAGGCATTAATGTTGGATGATCATTACCCATTTGGGTTGGTACCTCACCATTAGCAAGCCACCTTACCACCTGAAAATCAAGCATTGAGATCGTAGATTCAAGTAAAGAAGTATAGACCCACTGTCCCAGGCCTGTTTTTTCACGATAATAAAGCGCCATTAAAACTGCCTGAGCTAACGTCATTCCCGCACTTATATCAGTGATTGCTACACCAACACGTACAGGTCCGCTACCAGGTATACCAGTCACTGACATTAAACCTGACATTCCCTGAATAATCTGGTCTACAGCAGGTCTTTTACAGTAAGGACCTGTTTGCCCAAATCCTGATATACTCCCGCAAATAATACGTTCATTTATTGATTTCACTGAGTCATAATCAAGGCCAAGCCGATATTTAACTTCAGGTCTGAAATTTTCCAAAACAACATCTGCTTTACTCACCAGTTTTTTAAACACGCTTTGCCCATCATCTGTTTTCAAATTCAGAGACAAACTCTGCTTGTTTCTATGCAGATTTTGGTAATCAAATCCTTCTCGTGAGCCACCCATGCTGTCCCCAAGCTCGGTAGGCTCTTCAATTTTAATGATTGTTGCCCCCCAATCTGCCAATAATCGGGAAGTAACAGGGCCCGCTCTATGCCGGGTAAAATCGAGAACAAGCAGATCATACATTGGTAATTGAGACATATATTTTTCCTATAGTGATAGGTAAAAATTCAAATTTTCTATCTGTAAATAATGAGTCATTAATTTCCAAAAAGAAGTTAGAATATTTTAAATTGGAAATACAATCGAATCAGGAATTATGTTTGTATCTAGAATACACATTCTATCTTTGAATTTTAATATACCGTCATCTTGAACTATTACGTCATGTGAACGTCCACAAACAAGTAGTTTACTGGATTCACCATATAAACTTTCATATATCGCAAAAGATGAACATGCTTTAATGCCATAAACATTGACGTCATCTATTGATATCAATCGTACACCACTGACTATTCGGCATTGAGATCTTCTGCGATACATGACCGTCTTTTGCAATGCAATAGCTCTGTCCTTAATCATCTTTTGCCCATCACAGAGTACAAAACTCAGTGGAAAATTTTGATTAAAATTCTCCCTGGATGTCATTCTATAGTGGCTATCTTTAACAAAAAAATTTGGCCATTGTTCAATGTTACCCTCATCCAAAGACTCGTTGTAGACGGCATAAAGCCATTGAACATCCAACGTGAGTTCACGAAATTTTAGCGTTCTATTCATTGTCTGCATAACCCATAATTATTTTATAGTATTTATAAAACCCTCGAATAGCTGACTCAGTCATCATATGATCCGCATCCTCCTCTCCATTACCCGCTTCCAGAACGGCTACTGAGTCGGGAGAAGCCGCTGAACCGATCTGAGCCATTGCCAATATTTCATTATCGTCAATTGTTACCAATCCCGACGGGCCAAATAAGTTTGCCTGATATAGTCGTTTTTGAATCAATTCAGGGCTATCCGATTCATATCCGAAAAATGTCCAGGTTTTAATACATGAATCAGGCCCATTTGGTTTCACATGCCTCATGACCAAACAATTTAATTGTTGCAAGAATATCAGATTTGGCCAAATGGTCATTACGACCCCCGTACCATGCTCATATTCATATTGATACTCAATTAATCGTTTATCATTAAGACTGAAACCATTTTGAGAATTCAGCTGTTTCTTAAACGGGTCATTCTGAGCTTGCTTAAATGTTGCGGTTGAAACAAGAACACTGCTGCGTCCGTGTTTATCTACTTTAACGTGAGTTTCTTGATCAGAACGCCAAATACCAAAAGTCAGGAAAAATGAATGCAGCAGTGCTGCATGAAATGGATCCTTTACATTTTCTACCTGAAGCTTCCAATTTGCATGCACTCTATGCTGCATTTTTCCAATAACACGTAATGTCTTGCCATTACATACCCGATCAAAGTAAGCCAATATGCCAGGCCCCAAATACGCTTCAAACGGTTCAATCTCAAAGCTGAAACTTGCAAAAACAACGCCATGCCGCTCAGTTACATTAAGTTGTTCTAACCCATGTTCAGTTGAATCAAAGCATGGTGACATCCCTCCCTTTCCACCAATACCCCGACGAAAAGGCATACCAACAAGAGTGCCATCAAGATTAAAAGACCATTCATGATAAGGACAGGTAAATAATTTCACATTCCCCCGCCCTTGATGACATATCTGAGCACCTCTATGTGTACAACGATTTACAAATACTCTAAGTTTATTTCTTCTGTCCCTCACAAGAATTACCGGAACTTCACCTACAAATGTTTGAATAAAATCACCGATATCCTTTACTTCAGTGGTTAAACCAACATAGTTCCAGGTTCGACTTTTGAAAATATAATCTTGTTCACGATTATAAATTTCACGATCTGTATATACCTCAGACGGCACCCGACGGGGCCCCTCAATTGGCCATTTCAACGTCAGCTCCTTTTCCTGATTCCTGCGTTTTCTTATTTATTGAATGCTCATCTGAATTGTGCACTACCAAATCAGCAATTCGCCCCATAATAGACATCAACACAGACCAGCCTTGACGTTGAATTTCAAATAATCGTTCTCCGTCACCCAAAGATATATTTCGTAAGAATGCATAACCCATTGCCATATGCTGATCATCAGTGATTGTATGAATATCAAAATGACCTCCAGTGGCAGTGGATGCCATCTCAGGCTGAATATGCTTATAGAAGAATATTGCTGAGGCTTCGACAACTAAGTGAACCAAAACAACTTTTTCAATATCACTAATTGAGTTCATTTTCCAAGGGAACCACGCACTTGTGGATTCTAGAACCGGATCAAATACAATTCGAAGATCTGTTCGACTCTTCGATAAAATACGGTTATGGCCTAACTCTTCAATCAAATGAAGCCAAGCCAATTCTTCAAATTTAGGATCCTGTAAAGTTATCACCCGTGCCAGAACCATTTTTTGAAAATGATTCGACCAAACTTGGAAACAATCCAGAAATCTTTTCTTAGCTTCAGGATTTTTAAGCAACCCTTTCCGTACAAGCGCGAATAAACGATGTTTATCAAATCTATCCATATATTTTTCATTGAGCTGGAACAGTTGTTCAGCAATATTTTTATCACCCACCTTCTCTGATTTCATTTCAGGATAAAAGACTGCCCATGGATCTGTGATATCTTCATATAAACCGCGAGAATCGAATTGGATTGAAAGACCCCAAAATCCATTAGGGGTCATCCCCTTAAATCCATGTAGTCTACCTGGCGGCACTAAAAGAATATCTCCGGCATTCATGTCAACCTTTATCTCACCCGTCGTATGTGCTCCACCTTCACACATTAATATCATTGATTCGACTGGGTGAATGTGCTCATTTAATTCTTCACCTGCTTCCAAACGTACCCACGCCATAGAAATACGATTATCGCCAGGAAGGAAATTGACAAGAGATTTATTCTTCATAAAATCTTTAACATGTCCTAACCAATGTTCAACACCATCAACTTCAATTGTTCTCATTGATGGAATTTCATCTCGTTTAACCAACATAATATCAGATAATTTTTTCATTTTTATTCTCACTTATTATTTAAAATACAAATAATTTCACCAAAGCGAGATCATGAAGTCCAAACCAATTAAATTAATCTATACCGCCACCAAGAAATAAACTACTACTCTCATTTCTTCGCTTGGATCGTTTTAGTCATTCGTACAAAAATACTCATAATTAAGTATACGATTACGATAACAAACAATCAATGAACACAATAAAACAAATAATAAAGTTCGATTTAGCTCACATAACTAAAAATAACAGAAGAAACATCAAAGCAAAAGAGTAATAAACCTGAAATTATATATTCCGGCAGATTCATATAATTATTTAAGTTGACCACAACAGTTACATAAAATAACTCCTTCATTTCAGGCTTATTTCTTCACATCCCTTTTTAAATAACATGAATATTATCATTTACAATCTGACATAGCATGAAAATATCAATTATCACTCCATCACACATTTTCAGGGATGCGAGCATTTTGGACGCAAGTTGCATACACCAGAGCAATCGCCCCCAGGAAAGCACCGACGATGCAGACCCCGGACCACCCTGCGTAGGAAAAAATCCATGAAGAAATCAGCGATCCGGCAGCAGCGCCAATGAAATTGGAAGTCATCATTCCCGCAGTAAGGCGGCTGCGAGCCTCTGGATCCAAACGATAGATAGTGTTCAGGTTAGTGACATGAACACCTTGGATAGCCAAATCCTGCAACAAAATACCAACCAGCAAGGACAATACAGAGATCTGACCAAATGCAACGGGTAACCAAGACACTAACAATAATATCAAACCGATATAGGTGAATCGGTTGCCCTGCCCTTGATCAGTCATGCGTCCGAACCAGTTGGCTGCATAAGCGCCAGCAGCACCGGCCAACCCGAATAACCCGATAATGGTGTTTGAATAAGAATAAGGTGGACTAACTAAGAGAAAGGTCAGGGACGTCCATAGCATACCGAACGAAGCAAACAAAAGCCCCCCCAACAGGGCACGGGCGCGAAACAGAGGTTCATCGGTGTACAAGCGGATTATAGAAGCAAGCAGACGCTGATAACTCAGCGCTACCGGGCTTTTATAACGTGGAAGTACGAACCAGAGTGCACCAGACATAGCCAACATCAACACAGCGGCAACCCAGTAAACGGTACGCCAGCTGCCAAGGTCGGCCAACGTGCCAGCCACAGTACGGGCCAAAAGGATCCCTAATAGCAACCCACTCATGACCGTACCCACAACTTTGCCTCGTTCGCCCGGAGCGGCTAAAGTGGAAGCAAAAGGAATCAATACTTGCGCTACAACCGACAAGCCACCAGCAGCAACAGTGCCCAATATGACAAAAGAGAGGCTGGGTGCAAACGCCGTGATCAACAAACCGAAGGCAGACAGAACCATCATAAGCACAATCAGACTGCGCCGCTCAATGATATCACCCAGCGGCACCAGCAAGATAAGCCCGGCGGCATAGCTCAATTGGGCTACCGTGACCACACTTCCAGCCGCAGCAGTGGACACGTTAAATTGTGAACCAATGCTGTGCAACAAAGGTTGAGCATAGTAGTTGCTCGCCACAGAAAGACCGACTGCCACCGACATAAGCAGCACGATGAACGAAGTCAAACGTGGAGGCGCGCTGGCCGGGGAAAACGAGAGTTTCACCGGTTTTCCCCGGGAAAAAGCATTCATGATAATTTCTCATTTCTTTGAAATACTACTAATTTATTTTATCAAAACCCTGCTGGCAATTCATAATATTGGATTTTCATTATCTGTAAATCCTTATAATGCTGCCTTGAAGGCCTTATAATACCTTTTCTTTCTTAGGTAGTTTTATTAGGAGGAAAAGTGAAACGACATATTTCTCTTGATCAGCTCGACTTCCGGCTACTCAATGTTTTTATCACCATCTTTCGTCAACAACATGTGGGACGTGCCGCTGATATACTGGGGATGTCACAACCAACTGTTTCAACACTGCTGGCCCGCTTGCGTCGAATTTCCGGTGATCCGCTGTTTATCCGCAGTGCACAAGGTATGCAACCTACTGTACTGGCGCGTAACTGGGCTGAGCCAGTTGCATCGGCACTGACCATGTTGGAATCAGCCCTCAATGCCCCATCAGATTTTGATGTTGCAACATCTCAGCGTACTTTCAGTGTGTACATGACAGATGTCGGCCAAATGCTCATGCTTAACCGATTAATGTCCCGGTTTGAGACAACAGCTCCCGGTATACGCATCCGGGCGATCAGTACCTGGGAAGGTACCCTGGCAGATCAGCTTGATGACGGAAGCATTGATATTGCCTTTGGCTGGATCCCTCAACTTAAGGCACGTAAAACCAGTTCACTGCTATTTAAGGATAGGTATGTAGGAGTGCATGATGCGGACACAGCGCCTGCGCTACACCGTTATGCAGTGGCTTATGTTCCCAATTCAGCGCATCAGATTGTGCCTGAACGTTTTCAATTGCACGGCATCAAACCCGTGATCACTGTGCCAAACTTCTTTATGTTGCCAGAAGTGCTTACAGGGACGTCTATCACAGCGGTTGTTCCAGAACGGCTGGTTCATCTTCTATCCCAACAAAGGAGCACAACATTGCGCATTGTCGAACTCCCTTTTAAGTTGCCAATGATTAGCATCCGGGTACATTGGTCTGCTGGAACATGGCGAGATGAAGGTATTGACTGGCTGCGAAACCAAATAATAGCCAGTATCAATGACTATCCTCCCATTAAGGACTTTCCGCCTTGATAAAATCATGTCGAAAAGATATTAAGTCATTATAAATGATAAATTGATTTTCAATTATCAAAAAGTTCACTTTGATAATGACCTGTGAAATAAGCTTTCTATTCTAATAATGAAAGGATGTCTCAATCTTAAATGCCACTGACTCAACACTGATAAAACTGCCCTGCCTATCTAATTATATGAAAATTATTCATTCCCTTATTGTTAAATACAAAAATCCGGTATAAACAATATATACCGGATTATCATACCAATATTAAATTATTCTATAATGGTTAATACAGCCGTATTACAATATCTCCCCATCACAATGTATTGACAGTGCCTTATTCAGAGCATGAGCTAAAGCGATTCTATGCTCCTTATCCTCCAACAAACTAAAATGATTACCTGAAATAGCAATCAATTGAAGTGAAGAGTCCGGCATGACCTGCGCCCAGCCTAATGACGGTTCTCTATTTAACGATTCTGGCTTCTCATCCGTGACAAAAGAAACAGAAGGAGAAGGCTCTATCGCATAAAACTGATGCAGCGTTAACGCTAATGCTTGCGGTTCATACTCCCTGACTATTTGCGCATAACACTCTATCTGCTCCCAACGTTTTGCCATTAAATCAGGGCGCAGATTGGCCGGGTATAACGCCAATTCCTGTGCGGCGGCAATAAACTGCACCAAACTCAGCTCATCAATTCGCCGGTACAACGCTGCAACCTTTTCTGAGTGTTCCTCCCCTGACTGCCTGACCAGCTCAGTCAAAAACTGATGTTTAGGTTGCACAGGTTGCTCCCTGAAATAATGAGGCGCTGGCGTATCCATCAGCCCCAGGAAGTTCACCGTCTCACCGGCATGCAAAAGCCGCTGGACAATAGCGTAAGCCAATATACCGCCAGAAGAGTAACCACTTATCCGGTACGGGCCTGTCGGTTGAACCGCTTTCATCAAGCGGATCATTCTGACCGCCTGCGCTTCTACCGCTAACATCGGTTCTTCACTGATGGATGGCCAGGGCAACGCATAAATCGGGAAACCTGACTGGATATATTGAGCCAGCCCGAAGACATAGGAATAGTCACCCATCCCACTGGGAACAAAGAACAGTGGCAGACCTGCTCCGGCAGGCCGCACTGTTATGGCGGCACAATGCGGCTGAGACAGCAAATCTGAGGTGATTTTCGCTGCCAATTCGGCCAGCACCGGGAATTGAAACAAGGCATTCAATGTGCAAATCAAACCCCGGCCTACGGCAAGATTGGTCATTCGCATGGCGAGCAGTGAGTGGCCCCCCAGCGCGAAGAAGTTGTCATGCCGGCTGACCTGCTCAACTCCCAGCAATTCACACCAAATCGCCGCCAATACGGTTTCTGTTTCGCCTTGTGGCGCTGCGTAAACCTGACGGACAAACGCCTCTTCGTCCGGGGCGGGTAATGCCTGACGGTCCAGTTTGCCGTTTGGCGTCAACGGAAAGACATCCAAATGCACAAAAGCCGACGGCACCATATAGTCAGGTAAAATTGCACTCAAGTGTTCACGCAAACGGGCTGCCAACCCATCACTCTTTTCCGCCACGACATAAGCGACCAGATGCTTGTCCTGCCCATCTTCCCGCACCAGTACTGCTGCCTCTTGTACCACCGGGTGTTCCACCAGTCGGGTTTCAATTTCCCCCAGTTCAATACGGAAACCGCGGATTTTCACCTGATGGTCATTACGACCAAGGAATTCAAGGTTACCGTCCGGCAGATAACGAGCCAAATCCCCAGTGCGATACATCCGTGCACCAGATACCGGACTAAAAGGATCAGGTATAAAACGCTCCGCGCTCAATTCCGGCTGGTTAAGATAACCGCGCGCCACACCGACGCCGCCAATATACATTTCGCCAATGCAGCCTAATGGCACCGGGTGACCGTCTCTGTCCAATAGGTAAACGCAGGTATTTTTAACCGGCCGGCCAATAGAGCTATCATCCACAGGAGACAACACCGCCTTACAAGTTGCCGTCACGGTATTTTCCGTCGGGCCATAAGCATTCAATAACCGGGGTTGATGAATTTCCCGCGTGAACCAGTGCTGAATAGCGCTCTTTTTGACCTCTTCACCACCAATGATGATGAGACGGAGGCAATCCGGCAGCGGTGATGGATTGTCTCTGGCAATCAATTCGGACCAGAATAACGCAGGCAGAGATATCACCGTAATATGGTTTTGCCAGGCTAAAGCAATAAACGCCTGTGCAGAGGCCAGCCAGCTATCATCACGCATCACCAGCGTAGCACCGTTGCATAATGACGAGAAAAGTTCTTCCACTGAAACATCAAAAGCAAAAGAGGCGAATTGCAGCACCCGGTCTTGCGCCGTAACAGCATAGAGATCATTAAAACCCAAATGACGTTGATACACCGACTGATGTTCCACCATCACCCCTTTCGGCTGCCCGGTTGAACCAGAGGTATAGATGACATAAATCAGATGCTGTGGCGTCAACGCAGGAACCTGCGGATTGCTGTCCGGCTGGTCAGGCAAGGTATTTGGATCAAGTACCGTCAGCCCGGCCAAGGCTTCTTCGCCCAGCGCTACCCGTCCGGTTTCATCAGCCAATACCACTGCCGGGGCCGTATCATTCAGGATATACGCCAGACGCTCTTCCGGATAGGTTGGGTCCAGCGGCACATAGGCACCACCGGCTTTCAGTACCGCCAACAGCGCCACCACTATCGCCGGGGAGCGGGCCACGCAAATCGCCACCCGCTGGTCGGGTACGACGCCCAGCGCAATCAGTTGATGGGCCAGACGGTTGGCGCGAGCATTTAATTCAGCATAACTGAGGCGCTGCTCCTGATACACCAGTGCGGTCGCCTGCGGGGTTTGCTCTACCTGTTGTTCAAACAACTGATGAATGCATAACGCGTCAGGATATGGGGTTGCTGTGGCATTCCAAGTTTCCAGCAACAACGTGCGTTCCGTTTCCGGCAGGATGTTCAGTGACCGTACCGGCGTTTCCGGAGCGTGTTCAAGCGCCTCGATCAAACTTTCCAGCGCCTGCTGCATATAACCGCATATCCGATCCGGATCAAACGGTTGCACCACCAGAGCCGTCAGTCCCAAAGTAGAGCCATCGTCCTCCACCGACAGTCCTAATGGGTAGTTAGTCCGCTCCTGTTCATCCAGAAATTCAATCCCAGCCATCGTTTCATCCGGAGTCACCGGCTGATAATTATGTCGATAATTGAACAAAGTACTAAAGAGTGACGTACCGCTGGCAACCCCACTGCACCGCTGGGCCAGCGCCAGTGACGCATGCTCATGCCCCAATAGTCCAGCCAGCCGATCATGGGCTGCCTGTACACTGTCCCGTACCGGGGTCTCATCGATATCCAGGCGTAACGGCAGGGTATTGATAAACAACCCCATACCATTGTCGGCACCTTCACCGGCCTGCATCCGCCCAAACAGGACGGTACCGAACACCACTTTCTCCTGCCCGCTGGTATGCGACAATACCTGTGCCCAAGCCAGATGACACAACGCCGCCAAACTGATGCCCAAACGCCGGGCCTGACTACGCAGGCGGTCATTTAACCCAGTAGTCAACATCCGATGGGCTTCCGTCATCTGAGATCCATCACGATAGACCTCCGTCAGCCCGAACGGCAACGTTGGCTCCTCCACCTCCGCCAACATGTCGGTAAAGAAACGGGTATGCGCTGCCTGACTCACCCCCAACCGGGCCTCAGCCACCAGATTGCGAAACGGCACCGGGTCAGGCAAATGGTCCGCCTGCCCGGAAAAACAGGCCTGAACCTCACGGTTCATCACTTCCATCGTTTCATGGTCGCCGATCAAGTGATGCTGCAATTCCAGTAAAAACCAGCGACCATCAGTTTCTTGGGCGATAACAAAACGCAGGAGCGGTGCCTGACTCAGGTCGAGACGATGATGATCCGGATCAAAACGCCGGGTTAACTGGTCAATGACCGGGCCGTCAGCCGGGTCTAGTGTCAATTCAGTTACCGGCAAGATCGCCTGACGCCAAACCACCTGAGCTGGCGCTGATAATCCTTCCCAGATGAAAGCAGTACGCAGGATATCATGGCGATCAATCGCCTGTTGCACCGCCGTCAGATAACGGTCCAGCAGCGCACGGTTAGCAAAGACCACCGGATAGAGCAGCAGGTACGGGTCGCCTTCCTTTTCCAACAGATGGTGAAATAGGATACCGTCCTGTAACGGCGACAGCGCATAGATATCCTGAATATTCGCCATCCCGCCCGGCACCTGCCCGACAATGCGATCAATCTCAGGCTGAGTCAGATCAATCAGCGGCAACATCGCTGGCGTCAGTTTTGTCGTCGCTGGCGTAATGATATTGGGCGGTACCCTCATGGCTTGATGCCACCCCAACGTTTGGGCCAGTTCTGACAGCATCGGCGACTGAAATAGATCACGTGCCACCAATGTCAACCCCTGACGACGCAGACGTTCAATCATCCGCACAGCGAGCAGTGAATGGCCGCCCAACGCAAAGAAGCTGTCATGCCGGCTTATCTGCTCAATGCCCAGTAACTCACACCAGATGGCCGCCAGAACGATTTCAACCTCCCCTTGCGGCGCTTCGTAAACCTGGCGGGCAACATCCTCCTCCCCTGGTGCCGGTAATGCCCGGCGATCCAACTTGCCATTCGGGGTCTGCGGGAAGGTATCCAGACGGACAAAGACCGCCGGTACCATATAGTCAGGTAAAATTGCACTCAAATGCTCGCGTAAATGGGCTGCCAACCCCTCCTTCTCCTCCGCTGCCACATAGGCCACCAGCCGTTTACTCTGCCCGTCATCCAGTGCTAGCACTGCCGCCTCTTGCACCTCTGGATGTTCCACCAACCGGGTTTCAATTTCCCCCAGCTCAACACGAAAACCGCGGATTTTCACCTGCTGGTCGTTGCGACCCAAGAATTCCAAGTCACCGTCCGGCAGATAGCGGGCCAAATCCCCGGTACGATACATGCGCGCACCGGCTACTGGACTAAAGGGATCCGGCATAAAACGTTCTGCGCTCAGTTCTGGCCGATTAAGGTAACCCCGCGCCACCCCAACACCGCCAATATACATTTCGCCGACACAACCTAAGGGTACCGGTTGGTTATATTGGCCCAACAGGTAAATGCAGGAATTTTTAGCTGGCCGGCCGATAGAACGGTCATCCTCTGGGGATAACACTTCCTTATAAGTCACCGTCACGGTATTTTCCGTCGGGCCATAACCATTCAATAGCCGGGGCCGGTGGCCTTCCTGCCTGAACCAGTCCTGAATAGCATTCTTTTTGACCGCCTCACCGCCAATGATGATGAGCCGGAGGCAATCCGGTAACGGTAACCCAGTCTCTCTGCCCGCCAGTTCAGACCAGAATAGAGTCGGCAGCGATACCACCGTAATACGATATTGCCGGGCTAAGGCAATAAATTCCGCTATCGAAGCCAGCCAGCTGTCATCACGAAGAACCAGCGTCGCGCCATTGCATAATGACGAGAAAAAATCTTCCACTGAAACATCAAACGCAAAAGCAGCAAATTGCAACAGCCGGTCTTGTGCCGTGACAGCGTAGGTCTCATTAAAACCCAGATACCGTTGATAAATCGCCTGATGCTCTACCATCACCCCTTTCGGCTGCCCGGTTGAACCAGAGGTGTAAATCACATACGCCAGATGCTGTGGCGTTAACGCCGGGACCTGCGGGTTGCTGTCCAACTGGTCTGGCAGAATGTTCGGGTCAAGTACCGTCAACCCCGCCAGCGCGGCTTCACCCAACGCTGCCCAGCCGGTTGCATCAGCCAACACCACTGTCGGTGCCGTATCATTCAGGATATACACCAGACGTTCACCCGGATAAGTTGAGTCCAGCGGCACATAGGCCCCACCGGCTTTCAGTACCGCCAGCAAAGCCACCACCATCGCCGGGGAACGGGCCACGCAAATTGCCACCGGCTGGTCGGGTGTGACACCCAGTGCAATCAGTTGATGGGCCAGACGGTTGGCACGGGTATTCAACTCCGCATAACTGAGCGTCTGCGCTTGATACACCAGTGCCGTCGCCTGCGGGATTTGCTCTGCTTGTTGTTCAAACAACTGATGAATACACAATGCATCAGGATAGGCAGGTTCCGTGGTATTCCAGGTTTCCAGCAACAGCGTGCGTTCTGTTTCAGGCAGGATGTTCAGTGCCCGTACCGGTGTCTCGGGGGCCTGTTCAAGTGTCTCCACCAAACTCTCCAGCGCCTGCTGCACATAATCGCATATCCTTTCCGGATCAAACGGTTGCACCACATTAGCCGTCAGCCCTAACGTGGTGCCCCCATCCTCCACCGACAGCGCAAAAGGATAGTTGGTCTGCTCGTATTCACCCAGGAATTCAATCCCAGCCATCGTTTCATCCAGCGGATCTGGCTGATAATTATGCCGGTAGTTCAACAGGGCATTAAAGAGAGGCATACCGCTGACAACCCCGCTGCATTGCTGGGCCAGCGCCAGTGAAGCATGTTCATGTTCCAGCAACCCGGCCAGTCGCAGATGCACCGCCCGCACGCTGTCCCGTACCGGGGTATCATCGATATCCAGCCGCAACGGCAGAGTATTGATAAACAGCCCCATCCCACTGTCAGCCCCTTCCCCCACCGCCATGCGCCCAAACAGCACGGTACCGAACACCACTTTCGCCTGACCACTGGTATGTGATAACACCTGTGCCCAGGCCAGATGACACAGCGCTGCCAGACTGACACCCAAGCGCCGGGCCAAACTGCGCAGACGGTCATTCAACTCAGCCGTCAGCATCCGATGGAAACCCACCTCCTGAGATCCATCAAGATGCACATCCGCCAACCCAAACGGCAACGTCGGCTCATCCACCGCCGCCAACATATCGGTAAAGAAACGGGTATGCGCTTCCTGACTCACTCCCAGCCGAGCCTCCGCCACCAGATTGCGGAACGGGATCGGGTCAGGCAGGCGATCCCCCTGTCCAGCAAAATGCGCCTGCACTTCACGGTTCATCACTTCCATCGTTTCATGGTCGCCGATCAAGTGATGCAGCAACTCCAATAAAAACCAGCGACCATCGGTTTCCTGAGCGATAACAAAACGCAATAGCGGAGCCTGACTCAGATCAAGACGGTGCTGACTTGGGTCAAAACGCCGAGTTAATTGATCAATGACCGGACCGTCAGCCGGGTCCAGCGTCAGTTCAGTCACTGACAACTGCGCCCGACGCCAGACCACCTGCGCCGGTACTGACAACCCTTCCCAAAGAAAAGAGGTGCGCAGGATGTCATGGCGATTAACCGTCTGTTGCACCGCGCCCAGATAACGGTCCAGCAAAGCGCGGCTAGCAAAGGCCACCGGATAAAGCAACAGGTATGGATCACCTTCCGTTGTCAGCAAATGATGGAACAGGATACCGTCCTGCAATGGCGACAACCCATAGATATCCTGAATATTCTCCATCCCACCCGGCACCTGCCCGACAATATGATCAATATCAGCCTGAGTCAGATCAATCAGCGGCAACATCTCCGGCGTGAGTGTCGTCGTCGCTGGCGTAATGACATTAGCAGGTATCATCATGGCCCGGTGCTGCCCCAACGTTTGAGCCAGTTTTGACAGCACCGGCGATTGAAACAGATCACGCGCCGCCAATGTCAACCCTTGGTGACGCAGACGTTCAATCATCTGCACGCCAAGCAGTGAATGACCGCCCAATGCAAAAAAGCTGTCATGCCGGCTTATCTGCTCAATGCCCAATAACTCACGCCAAAGGGCGGCAAGAGCGATCTCTGCCTTCCCTAGTGGGGCTTCGTAAATCTGGCGGGCAAAATCATCCTCTCTCGGTGCCGGTAATGCCCGGCGATCCAACTTACCACTCGGAGTCTGCGGGAAAGTATCCAGACGCACAAACGCCGCCGGGACCATATAGTCGGGTAAAACGGCACTCAAATGTTCACGCAAATTGACAGCCAATCCCTCATGCGCTTCTGCTGCCACATAGGCGACCAGACGTTTGTCCTGCTCACCATCCAGCGCCAGCACCACCGCCTCTTGCACTGCCGGGTGTTCCATCAAGCGGGTTTCAATCTCCCCCGGCTCAATCCGGAAGCCACGGATTTTAACCTGCTCGTCGTTACGGCCCAGGAATTCCAAATCACCGTTCGGCAAGTAACGGGCCAAATCCCCGGAGCGATACATCCGCGCATCCGCGACCGGACTAAAGGGATCCGGTATAAAACGTTCCGCGCTCAATTCCGGCCGGTTCAGATAACCCCGCGCCACCCCAACGCCGCCAATATACATTTCACCAATGCAGCCTAATGGAACGGGTTGACCATATCTGTCCAGCAGGTAGACGCAGGTATTCTTAACCGGCCGGCCAATAGAATTATCATCTGCCTGGGATAATATTTCCTTACAAGTCGCCGTCACGGTATTTTCCGTCGGGCCATACGCGTTCAATAATTGGGGCCGATGGATTTCCCGCGTAAACCAATTTTGAATGGCATTTTTTTTGACCGCCTCCCCCCCAATGATGATGAGCCGAAGGCAATCCAGCAGCGGTAATTCATGGTCTCTGGCGATCAGTTCTGACCAGAACAATGTAGGCAGAGACATCACCGTGATACGGCTTTGCCGGGCTAAGGCAATAAATTCCGGCACCGAAGCCAGCCAGCTATCATCCCGCATCACCAACGTGGCACCATTGCATAATGACGAAAATAATTCTTCTATTGAAACATCAAAAGCAAAAGAGGCAAATTGCAGCACCCGGTCTTGCGCCGTGACAACAAAGAGAGCATTAAAACCCCGATGACGCTGATACATTGCCTGATGCTCGACCATCACGCCTTTCGGCTGCCCGGTTGAACCGGAAGTATAGATGACGTAAGCCAGATGCTGAGGTGTCAACACCGGGACCTGCGGATTACTGTCTGGCTGATCCGGCAGGGTATTTGGGTCAAGTACCGTCAATTCCGCCAGCGCGGCTTCACCCAGCGCTGCCTGGCCGGTCGCATCAGCCAATACCACCGCCGGAGCGGTATCATTCAGGATATAGGCCAGACGTTCCCCCGGGTAGGTTGGGTCCAGCGGCACATAAGCGCCACCGGCTTTCAGCACCGCCAATAATCCCACCACCATCGTCGGGGAGCGAGCCACACAAATCGCCACCCGTTGGTCTGGCGTTACACCTAACATAATCAGTTGATGAGCTAACCGGTTGGCATGAGCATTCAGCTCTGCATAACTGAGGGAGTGTGCTTGATACACCAACGCCGTCGCCTGCGGGGTTTGCTCTGCCTGTTGTTCAAACAACTGATGAATACATAACGGATCAGGATACGGTATTTCCGTGGCGTTCCAGGTTTCCAGCAACAATGTACGTTCAGCCTCAGGCAGTAAATTCAGTTGCCAAACAGGGATTTCATCACCCACCCTTTTCGATGATACCAACACCTGTAAATGCTCACCCATTCGCTGAACCACTTCCCCACTCAGACGGTTCGCATCGTATATCCAGCGAAAACCGCCCTGCCCATTCACCTGGAGGGTCAGCAATTCGCCAGGTGCCTCCTGATCGCCGTCTCTGTCATCCGGTATCACTGAGATAGCGATCTGCCACGGCCGGCGGGTTGCCAACTCTGGGATAACCTGCAATGAAGGAATACGGGCGAGGAGATCACGACTAAATGTCCGGTGCCGCGCCAGCAGGGTAAGCTCGTCATCAACCCCGTCAGCTATCGCCCCCCACGGCTTATCAAACGCCACTTCAACGGTCATGGGCACCACCGATGCCAGATCTACTGATTTATCTTTTACCTCATCCACGCACCAACCGATTTGAAATTCAGTCTGCTGAGTTAAGCGCGCAAGATAGATCACAAATGCCTGCAACAGTGTCCGCAATGAGTCCTCTTCCCCATTTTTTGGCAACGGGGACTGCCAAAGACTCATTGCCCATCTGGGTTCCGCTTGTTCTCCTGCGGTTTCGAAAGGTAACTGGAATGGTTGCAAAACAGTAAGACGTTCATACCAGAATAACTCACTGGATGTAAGGTTCTGGAGGATATTCTTTGTATTTTGATTCTGTGGTGATGCATAATTTGAGTCGATTATGTTTTCTGACGTCTGAGAAAGGAATTCAGATTTAGCAACATTTCCCACTTTAACAATGTTATCTTTCATCTATCATATACCTCAACGAATCTATTAACTTTTTGAAAACTGTCATTTCCGACAGTTATCACCCATGTTTTTGCTCCCAAGAAATAGAAGCCGATACTTCTGACATTAATTCAAAACACCCAGATGCGGGATGCCATAGCTCGGTTAATAACCCTATAATCAGCAATTCCTTGATGCTAATTTTCCTGACAATGGAATAAATAATTCATCTTATGGGCAAGAATAAGACATTCCATTTTCGTTCCTGTTTTTTAGATAAATTCGATTAATTTGCTGAAATTATTATTGGCTGACACTGAATGCCATAATTTTAAATGGAACCATCAACTACATTAATTATGCACAAATGCCAAATCAATGTTATATTCTATCCATTTCCCACTAATACCAAATTAAAATAATTTCAAAAAAACACATCAAATTAATTAAATATTATCAATTACTTACAATAAATAATTTAAAAATCACCTCCTTAAATCTAATAATTAACGTATATTTCAACACAAAATTAGACTTATTCAATATTTACAAAAAATCATTCACATTAAATTATACAAAAATATAACATCAGATTAAAATAATTTATAACACATTATTCCCCAATAGTAAAAATGCCGATAATGTAAATACCAAAAAATAGGGAATAAAAAATTAAAAATAACTTGGTGACATATTTGTTTGTAATAATCAGATCATGATAAAATATAAATCCCACTATATCACATACCGAAGCAAAACAATTTTAAATTTAAATAACTTCATTGTTTATTATTTTATAACAATAAACAATGTGATTTATCTGATATTCATGGATATTTAATATCCGCGTAGTATAAATAATCGCTTCATTTAACATTTATTAATTAAAAAATACCTAAAAAAGAATAAAAGATTAAAAGATTAAAAGATTAAAAGATTAAAAGATTAAAAGATTAAAAGATTAAAAGATTATATTAACCTGTTTTTCATAATTATGAACACTCATCATTCTAATGATGACAATATATTATCAAAAACTCATTTATATATTATCTCATTATAACAAAATCACAAAAATGACATAATCATCATTGTGTTTAACACTATAATTAAATAATTTACAATCATAAATAACTTTATTATGCATTACTCTACACCACCAACGTTAGTCGGTGGTTGCTTAGTTTTTGTTTTAATGTTGTCGCATACACCACATTTATGATATTTGATTTCAAAAATAAATCACTTGTAATGTGATGATTGTCGTTAATGAGTAAAGTTATCTATCTACGTCTTCTATAACTCACATCCTTAAATGTTAATGCTAAAGCAGCTAAAATAGCGGGAATGGATAAAATTGCAAAAATACTGCTATGATTTAATTCAAACCTGATCAATTCTGCTCCAAATAAAGCACCAAAAATCCCGCCGAATCTTCCAAATCCTAACATCCAAGCAACACCGGTTGCCCGACAATGGGTAGGGTAAAATTGTGCAGTAATGGCCCCCATCGACGCATGAGCACCATTCATTGCTATTCCGGCAAGAAATATACAAATACTCAGTAATAATACATCTTCCCCCTGACCAATAAAAAAAACTAAAATACCCGTTAGTAGATAATTAGTTGCAACCACCTTATGAGGATTAATTCGATCCATTAACCAACCGGAAAAAACAGCGCTTATTATGCCGCCCAAAGGAAATAATGCTGTCAGTATTGCCGCCATACTAATACTGAAACCAACATCATTCATTAAAAATGGCATCCAGCTTGTCAGCACATAAAAAACCAATGCTCCCATGAAATAGGTTATCCATAACAGGGCAGTCCCAAGCAAGAATCGATTGGATAAAACCGTTTTGATTGACGACTTATGTATAATTTCTTCTTCATCAAAGATAAACTTGTTTATATCATTTAAAGAGTTGTTGGTCATTTTAGATAAAATTCGTCTTATATTACCTTCTGAACCCTCTTGCAAAACCAGATACCTAAGTGATTCAGGTAATAGTGAAAAGAGAAACAGAGATAGAAATAATGGCAAAATACCCCCTAAAATCAGAACACCCTGCCAACCAAAATGTGGAATAATCCACGCAGACACTATCCCGCCTACCGCTGCACCAAGAGGAAAACCACAAAAAACGATATTTATTAACAAAGATCGCCGATGCTCTGGTGCATATTCAGATATTAAGGTAATTGCATTTGACATTGCGGCACCAAGACCTAATCCAGTCAAAAAACGCAAAATAGTTAATGTCTGTATTGAACCAGCTAAAGCTGTAACAAGGCTAAATAGGCCAAAAACAGTGACTGATGTTGTCAGCACTGACTTTCGACCAAACCGATCTGCAAGTGGACCAGAAAAAATCGAGCCCAACGATAATCCAAAAAGTGCAGCGCTCATAGTTGTCCCAAGAATGGCACCTTCTACTTTAAAATCATTTATCACTGCGGGTGCAATATATCCCATTAATACCGTGTCAAAACCATCAATAACAACAATTAAGAAACAGAGAATTAATACTTGCCATTGTACTTTCGAAAGTTTTTGATTATTAATAATATGTTGGATATTAACTGTTTTAGTGCTATTCATTTTAAATCACCAATCGTAAAGAAAATTTATTTTAATGTTTTCTATGTTAATTTTATTTATGTTCATATTATTACCATGAAAATATAATTGACGTTATTATTCTCAATTTATCATTACATCAGCTAACCCGAAATCTGAAACTAAAGACATTAAGGCCCATCAATAGAAGTCTTTCAGGATAAATGTTATCACAAGATTACCGGATATATCTCGAACAGAAAGATAAGAATTAAAGAATTGCAGATAAAAAAATCGCATTAATAATAACAAAAAAATATGATTCTAAGAGCCTATCCCACCACTGGTTCTTAGTCTGATAGCCACGTTGAGCAAAGGAAACTGCACCTCCATCGCTGACCTGCATCGGCAGTTTGACAATATCCTCTTGCAGGATGGCGGCTCATTCAACGTTCATCCCGATTTAGATTGATTTTCTGCAACTTCTATTAACCAATACCAGACTCAACAATTAAAAATCAACTCATTAAATACATCCATTTAAATTCTCGTTACATTTCATTCAATTAAGATTAAACAAATAAATCACTATTAAATTATTTACATATAGTTAATTTTTTATATAAAACTATTTATTAAAACAATCAAATATAATAATAAACCTAACTCTTCCCTTATAAAAATAATATAAATATTTACAATCTATTATAATATAAAATACCCTTTATCAATTACCATGGCACTACACAATTCCAAGTATACAAGCACTGGCAACCTAAACCGTATACCAACACAAGTATCCCCAACCACCAAGATATAGCAAGGAAGAATTAACACTCAATATTAACGTTTACTCTGAATAGCGCAAACAGATATACAGGTAAGATCAATTGCCAGTTCGTCACTAAATTCAAACTCTATTGAACCCATTTAGGTTTTTAAGTAAAAGAATGACAATGACTTTGCAAATTTCATGACAAATGAGCAGAGGAAGACGATGAAAAGTAAACATTCATTAATGGTAAAAACAAACAGCCTCGCGTTGATATTGACAACTATAGAAAAATTGACAAGTATGAATGATCTGTCTATCTAAAACATAAACCCCTGAGGAATAATCGTGTTATATATTAAACTAGTCCGAGAAAAACCCGAATTTATTCAGCAAATCTGCAATAACAGAGGTCTTGATTTTGACGTTTCCCAAATAATTGCACTAGACCAGCGTAAAAGGAAAATCCAGCAGGAACTGGAATTATTACGAGCAGAATCAAAAAAGCTTGCACAAAACCTTGCAAAATTATCTGATCTCGAAAGAAACGAAGGAATTACTCGTGGTAAGCAGCTAAAGTATGAAATCTCTATTTTAGAACATACTCTCTATACCTTCAGAAATTATCTGTTCTAGTACTACAGCCGTAGATACCAGAAAGTTGCATTTTCCTTGATGCTCACAATTCTGAGAAACCGCATGAATTAAGCTTTTCTATAAGTGTCTTTTCTGTTGAAAAAAGTAAGTACGGCTGTAGTACTAAGAGCCTATCCCACCACTGGTTCACTCTTTATGACAAAGAAGAACAAATAAAATAGCTTTAATGGGATAGGTAGTAAAAAAGCAGAACAGGAAAATCAGGAGCAAGATTACACCTGAAATTTTTATAACCCCGGCGCCTTCCATAATGAAGTTGTCAAACCATGATCGACTAAAGTTAACTGATCGGCATATATCGCCTGCCAGTTCTCTTTAACTTTTTGATACACTTCATAATGTTCAGGATTTGGCTGATATTCATGTTGCCAGCGCACCAGTGTTTCCCCTGTCGTGCTCATTGCATCGTAAAGCCCAACCCCCACTCCGGCGGCGATGGCACATCCCAAAGCAGTAGATTCTTTGACCATCGGTACCCGAACCGGCAGCCCTGTCACATCAGATAAAATCTGGCTCCATAATTTGCCTTTTGAACCACCGCCAGCAAATACCAATGAATCCGGTTTAACAGCCGAAAATGCAGAAATCAGATCCAAGTTACAGGCCGAGACAATCGCCGCATTTTCTTCTAATGCACGGAATAATACGAAATCCCATCCTTGAGATTTCAGGAATTTCTAATTAGTTGTCTTAATTGCTCTTTTATGATTTTTCCACTTGCGTTTCTGGGTAAGGTTAAAAAAGTATATCCCTTAGGACGCTTATACCGTGCTACTACCGTACAAATATAATCATTCAATTCATACTCTGTAACTGATGAATTTTCTTCAAGCTCTATAAATGCATACGGTACTTCACCCCAATGTGGATCTGGCTTTGCTACAACAGCGGCAGCTAAAACACCGGGATAGTTTGACAATGAATTTTCCAATTCCAGACTAGAAATATTCTCACCACCAGAAATAATAATATCTTTCTTCCTATCTATAATTCTGACATAGCCATCATCGTCAACAACAGCTAGATCCCCCGTGAAAAGCCATTTACTTGCTGCATCAAGAGTCACATACCGATCCGGATCATAAGATGCAACCATATTTCCACGAATTACGAGTTCACCAACAGTTCTACCATCAAAAGGCACCTGTAATCCCGTATTTTCCTCAAGAACACAAACTTGACCTTGTAAATTTGAAACAATACCTTGGCGTATTCTCTTAGATATTCTTGCAGATTTAGGGAGCTTTTCCCAATCGACCTTTTCTTCACACACAACGACAGGCCCATATGTCTCAGTCATACCATATACTTGTGTTACTGTTATTCCAATGGAATCTAATAGAGAAAACATCATCTCTGTAGGCGGCGCACCTGCAACTAATCCATTAATTTTCTCCTCAAAATGCAGCCCTTGCTTCCGAGCAATATTACCTAATGCGCAATGGACAATAGGTGCTCCACAATAGTGTGTTACCTTATGCTTTTGCATTAACAATATCGCTTCTTCTGCGTCAAACTTGCGCATACAGATGTGTGTACCTCCCCGAGCAGCAATAGCCCACGGAAAACACCACCCATTACAGTGAAACATTGGTAACGTCCATAAGAACATCGGTCGCTTTGGTATATTCCAATCCAAAACATTAGAAATGGAATTCAGAAACACGCCACGGTGAGAATAGACAATAAGTTTAGGTTGTCCACTTGTTCCCGAAGTTACATTTATGCTGATCGCTTCTTGTTCATCTTGCAGAGAAAAAGACAACTCTCCCAATTTGTGCGTAGTTATCAGCGATTCATATTGAATAAATTCCCAGTCAGAAATCGACTTTGAAATGACTCCACCGTCCACATCAACAACAATGATCTTTACTTGGTTGTCAAGAGGAATATCATCCAACAGTGAAATAAAGGTTCTATCAATGAACAATACCTTAGGATTAAGTCTTTTGAATATAAAATTTAAAGTGTTTGAATCTGTTCGGGTACTGAGCACATTCAAGATACCACCTGCCATTGGAACCGCAAAATGTAATTCAAGCAGTTCATGTATATTGGGTAGAAGAGCGGACACAACTGTTTCTTTGCAAACACCAATTTTTTTCAGAGATATTGCGAGCCCTTCACACCGAGATGCATATTGACTCCAAGTCCAACAACATTCTCCATCTATGACAGCAATATCATCTCCATTACTCAGTACTGCTCTTCTTAGAAATGAAATAGGTGAAAGTGCGACACCATCATATTCACTTAAGAAGGAATTAGAACAAATCATATTTCTCACTCCCTTTTTTATATATTCTAAAAGCGATTAATATCATGATAAACAGCAATATAGCGTCGATAATAATTGGTGCATCAATTCCGCCAAATTGTTGAGTATATGGTGTTACAGCTTGGCCGATTGCTTGAGCTAAAAATGTACTTGTGCCTAAGAATCCATAAATTGCAGGAATTTGCTCAACAGGATAAGTCTTCGATACAAACTGATGAAAGGATGTGAAATAAATAGTACTACCAAGTCCACCCAATAATAACATTATCCAAAGGCCCAAGTGAGTTGATATTAAAAGAGCACCACTCGGTTGCAAAAACAAAAGCATAAGGGAAATGACGAATCGTGCCTTTAAAGCTGTTTTTCGCAACAGCTTACGCAACGGTAACACGAAAAAACCTCCCGCAGCCGCAATAGCGAACGAATAACCAACTTCTATTGGACTGAATCCACAAGTGTATACAGCAAAGATAGGCCATGAGGCTAACCATAAACCAAGACAAATAAATTCTAGATGGTGAACCAAGAGTAATCTCCAATTCCGCCTAATGAGCTGAACGTACGTTATTCGAATCTGTTCACGATTATGATTGGCAATAGACGTAATAGCAGTTTTTTGGGGCAAAATTATCAGACACAAGGAATACATAATTGCAGAAAATAAGAAAACACTATAAAGGTCAAATTTCGCAGCGATAATCCCCCCAGCCATTGGACCCACTAAACGCCCAGCATTTTGGGAAATAACGTAGCTATCATTCACCGATTCAAAATTCGAAGCTTGGGAGAATCTATTAAGCTGTGTTCGCCAAGAGATAATGAATCCTGAAAAAAAAGCCCCTTCCAGAAGCCTGGAACACAGCAGTAAATTAATAGGGTTTCTAAAAAGAAATAAACAGATGCTACAAGATATAAGTCCAATTAATGCACCAGCATATACCTGTAAACAGTTTTTAGGTGAGATAAATTGCCCCATAATGGGCTGAAATACCACTCTTCCAATAGCAGTTCCCGATAAGAAGATTGCTGCTTGTGTTGCGGAAAAATCAGTAGCTTCTACAAGCAAAGGTATATAACCTATGGCCGCAGTAGCTGCGGCCCAAAAAAGAAAACCTCTAACAAATGTAATAAGAGGTAGTAGATCTAATTTTTCGCTCATAACTCGGCCTCTACTCTACTTGAGCTATTGAGGAACTGTGTTTGTCTTAGAGACCTGCTCATAAACAGCAGCAAGCAATGCAACTGAATTTTCGTGAGTTGATAACTCTGAGTTCGCATCTCCACCACTTAAAAAATCGCGAAGCTGCTCTTTTCTTGCGTGAACATTCAAGCCCGCGCATAAAGGGAGGCTTGGATTTAACTGTGATAGATCTCTGCGGTTGATTCGTAACACAGCCTGTTCACCCCGCCGGGTAAACATTGGGTGGGTAGCAATAGTTATGCTGAAATCCTCCGGTATAGTGTTACCTTCTGTCAGTTTCCGGAAAGAATTCGATACGATACTAATTGAGCAAAAGTGCCCGAGATGAATATTTACGATTTCCTGTCGTATCCGTCCATCACTTGGAATACTATTCGGCATTATCCTTCCAGATAAGGTTGTTTCCATCAAGTCCATGCTGAAAGACATTCGATGTTGAATACCTTTGGAATAATTTCCTATCACTGAGAAGTCCAATTCACCATAGTCCAACAATTGATGTGCAATTTGATATTGACTTTTATCCTCTTCCTTAAGGGCATGTGAATAAATCGTAAATGGTAGAGCTTCCGCCAGTGCGTTTGGGCGTACTACCATTGTCTTGACATGTGGTTTCAGGAGGTCTATATCCTGTATTGTTTTATTGTAAAGTGCAAAGCGAGCAACTAGATCTAAATAATGATACCCAGAATAAAATAGTACTCCATAACCGTATTTGAGTGGATGGTTTTCCAAATGGAGCATTTCCGATGGAATTACCCACCACCCGCCACCAAAATGAACATGCATTGATGTGATAGGTATTTGGAATGAGTTCATGAATTCAGTTAGAAACTTTTCCACATATCTATATCCGAATTGCATTCGGCGTTCACAACTGATTACAAATCTACTGTTGGTTTTTCTCGAAGTAGCCAACAATTCGGCAAAATCTGTCATTAAATTTTCCGCGTTTGATGAATAAGGTGCGGTTATTGGTTTATCCATGAACACGTCCAATCCATTTGCGGCTGCCCATAGAGCATATGTTTTATGGGCTTTTGGTTCAGTACTCACTATGACAGCATCAGCTTGATGGGATTCTGGAATTGCAGAAAGTAACCTATGAATTTCGTCTGAATCCGGATAATTTCTGTATTGTTCATCAAGGAACAAATATGCTCTGGGTTTTAATCCTTTCTCATCTAATGCACAGCGAATTTTCATTTCTCGGCATTTCAAATCAACTATAAGCATAACCTCAATGGTATCACGGTACTCCAATAGAACATCTAGGTATCTATTTAGAAAGTGAGGACCACATCCAAATACGATTAGTTTCCGTACTGGTTTATGCTTTATTTTCATAAATACAGCTCCTGTGGTCGCAGAATTGGCGCTTTACTGTCAATACTGTCATAGTAATGGGCCAACCAACCAGCAGCACGGCTGAAGCAAAGGAGAGCAGTATTCATGTGCGACTTGAAACCAGCCCTACGAAGTAGTAACCCATTAAATAGATCCGGATTTGGGTATAATCCTCGTTGCGAAAAATACGGTCTTTTCGATACTTCTGATGCAAGTTCCTGCGAAATATTTACATAGGAAGAGATAACATCGAACTTTGCTTTCTGTTTGGCAAGAATGTCGCTCATGTAAGAAGCCCGTGGGTCTGGTTGCTTGTAAATTCGATGTCCGAATCCCATAAGGCGTTGCTTTCTTTCTACAAGTTCATCAATAAAGGTACTAATATTTTTAGAATTGTCGTGCATATCATCTATCATTAAACCAACTTCCTCACTCGCTCCTCCATGGAGAGAGCCACTGAATGCGCAGATACCCGCAGCTACAGCATTGAATGGATCTGCACCAGAACTTGCTACGGCTCTAACAGTTGCAGTTGAACAATTAAGTCCATGTTCTGCATGAAGAATTAAAAACTTGTTTAGCATTTCTTCTGCTACATCGTCACATGGTTGCCCAAAGCATGTTGCTAAAAAATTTGCAAAGAAGCGACGTTTAGTATCGAAAAAAGTTTTAAATACAAGTTCAGGTATAGCATACTTTTGAACATATATAGTAATAGCGGCAGCTATTGCTGCCAAAATAGATGCAGTAATTATCAGTCGTTCGTCCTTTGTTTTTACAGAACGGTCGGAAAGCCATTTACCCTGCGAAGATAAAACCGTAATTGCGAGGAAATCAGTGGGTGTAGTTCCGAATATTACTGGTGTTAACTTTTCAATATGCTTGAGTGCTGATAAGTAATTGCTATGGAGCATGTCCAAAAACCCTTCACTTCCTTCTGTATTTAATTTTCCTGTAATCAGAAGATAAACAACATCACTAAAAGAATAGTTATTTGCTAAATCTCGGACATTATGGCCTCGGTACTCAAGCTCCAACTCTTTTTCATCGATTCGGCCTACATTACTTCTACAGATGGCTGTTTGCATTAAACCTTCATCAAGGATCTTCATCTTTACTTTTCGATTTGGCTTGAGAATAATTTGGTCTGATAATTGTTGTACTTCAAAAAATTCGTTAATTGATCTTTCCAATATTTTAGACGTCATGCTTTATTCCTCTTGATAATATATGTGCATTAAACTGATACATTGGTATAAATAGGATTACAATAATTAACTTACTGCATTAGCTAATGACTATGTTTAGATACGAATTAATGTCTTACTCATCGTAATACTTATAGCTAAGAGAACTATACCCGTCATCTTTCAAGTTGCCTCTTTGTTGGCGGCACTCACTCACCCCAGTCACATAGTTATCTATGCTCCCGGGGATTCGCTCCCTTGCCGCCGCAATGCATCTTGAAATCCATAGGGTATATGATCATGCCGTCTATGAAATTGACTTCTCGACTTGTACCATGTTTAGTCTCTCTGCCACTATTTCACATGCATCAAGTAATGAATAGAATAAATTTTCTAATTCAGTTCGACTTCCAATAAGCAATTTTTGCTTTAGCGTATTATCATATTCTTTTAGGTTTTGGGTATATTTAATAATGTCGGTGAGAATTTCGTTGTCTCTGTAGTATTCCAAAACCTGAGTCTTCTTAGTTGGATAGAAACCACTTTTTAGGGTTTGTAAAGGGCGTAAACAACCGTGATCAGTGAGCTTCATCATCAATCCAAGCATATAATGTGCCCGATGTCCATATGTACCAGAAACCAGATAAGAACGAGCTATTTGCCTTATAGTAAATAGGTTGTTAATAATACCATATATATCGCTTTTCAATGATGGTTTCATTTCTAAAACGAGATTGCCATAGACACGCTTAGTTCCATTAATGAGCGCATATGCTCTGAAACTAGGATATTGGTGGACATTTGATGCGCTATATACGGAGATGGATAAATTCTTGAACCTAGATTGTGTTGAGCGGATTGCTTCAAGAACAACCATATCGACTTCATCCACGATAGCAATAGAGTCTATATCTGAACCACTTCGCATATCACCTCGGGCAGCACTACCATGGAGATAAAAGGCTAATAATCTATTTCCAATAAGCTGCCTTAAGAGAATAATTACTTGATCAATAAGAGGTTGTAATGAAAGAAGATCGTCTACTTTACCATGCGCTGAAACAATACGTGCCTCCGGGTACAAGTGCTGTAATAACGTTGAATAGTACTCCGCGATTCCACTTAACCGTGCTGCTGCATCACGAAAAACATTAATATTGGACAAAAGTTCTTCTTCGAACTTTTGCCAGGATGTATTGCAAGTGATCAACCAATTAAGGTCTTCTGTTGGTGCTTTCAAAGCATACGCGCTATCTTTGTGAATACAGGATAGTTCCGTCGATTCAAGCAAACGATATAGCCCCAATTCAGCATAACGCATTGCCCAACCAAGCTGGCGTACTCCCCAAACGTGAGTCTTCGGCGTCAAGTTTCTGAGGTAGTAAAGACGCGAAATATGAGCAACGCTAAAGACTGTTTGTCTATATATATCAAGATTTCCTTTGGTATCAGAGAATATTACATCGTTGACTTGTTCCGACCGTAAGAGCCAAGGATTCTTAGTAAATTGCCACATACAATGAGGCGGATAACATGATAACTCGCTAATAGTAAGGTAATTTAAGGTAAACTCAAAAAACTCCGCCTGAAGGTATCTTAGTGATGTAATGCAACCTGTGACGAAATTATCAGATATAATCACGTAGAAATGCCTCACACACCGAGAAGAATAATCGGGTTGGCGGAGATATGAATCAGTTTCCACAATACCGAGGAGATTCTCTGCAAAAACCTCTAATGTGGACTGAATAAAATAATCAGTTCTTGCGTCCATATAAATTTACTCTATATAAGAATATCAAATCTATAAATCATGAATCGAATCAAGATACATGTTTTAATAAGTTATAGTCGTAAACAACAGGGATCTCAATTAAAAATGGTTCATTAAGAAGATATGCTTGTTCTAAGACTTTCGAAAGTTCTTCTGGGTTCTTGAGAAAAGCAGATTTCATGCCGTTAGCATTCGCCAATAGATGAAATTGAACCAGTCCTAGTTCGGTCATGCCTTTTACCGGCTCTTCACTATGTAAGCCTTGATAATACTTTATTAAGCCAAAACAAGAATCTGACAGTACTATGATGATAACTGGCAATTTGTATCTAACGGCTGTTTCCAAGTCTTGACTTGCAGAATGAAAACCACCATCACCACAGATGGCTACAACTTTTTCTGAGGGATTGCAAAGCTTTGCAGCTAATGCTGCGGGAAGGCCAAAACCAAAACTTCCGCATACGTTGGAACAAATGAATCTATTAGGCATATGAGTACGGGCTAATAAACCAGCGTATTGTTTGTGCAAGCCGACATCACTGCATAGAATACCACTCTCCCCCAAATAGTTGCTGATTACCTTTATAATTCTGGGAATATCAGTCGTTCCGGGCTTAACACTGATTGCTTTACGCTCATCAAATATCGCTTTAAGTTCTTTATGCTTTTGACAGAAACCTTGGTTCCTCACGGTACAAATATTCCTGAGATAACGCAATGACTGCTCAATATTACCTAAGCAATTCACTTTTGGCTGAAAAACTTCTTCCATCGGAACATCGAAACTATTTATTACAATAGTATCCTTATTGCAGCCCCATAAAGATGGCTTTAGATCTTCTCCAAAGTCGTAGCCGATTAAAATAAGAAGATCAACATCGTCGAAAAGATCTGATACAATTGGCTGGCGATACACTCCATCAAGATATTTATTAGCTGCGGTTAAGAATAGGTGATGTTTTTCAGAGATTGCACCTTTTGCAGCCAAAGAACATATTATTGGAGTATTGAGCTGCTCTGCAAAAAGTCTTACTTCGTTTTGAACTTGTTCGCGTAGTATTTGGTTACCAATGACAATCATTGGATAACATGAATTATTTATCAAGCTAGCCACTTTTTCCAAATTAGCCACTATTGGTGCCGCAGGTTCTGTCCTTTTTGGTATTTGCAACCCTTCAAGAATATTGGCAGCCTCTTGAGCAGAGATTTCTTGCTTAAGAACGTCTATGGGTATGCTCATATAAACTGGACCTGGTAATTCATCAACAGATGCCTTTATTGCAGAGGGGATTTTTTGTCGAATATCTTGAATATCCTCGATTTGGAAACTTACCTTTGTAATTGGCTTCATAAAGCTTACATTATCAATACATTGATGAGTTAAGTTGTACTTAGCCTGTCCATTCGGTATCTGCGCTGATGCTACTATCATAGGGGATCGATCTAATATTCCTGAACATACCCCAGTCGCTATATTAGTAAGACCAGGGCCGAAAGTAGACCAGCACATTTGAGGTTTTCCTGTAAATCTTCCTAAAACATCAGCCATAATGCCAGCTGTAAATTCATGTCTCGTAAGAAAGAATTCGATACCGATTTGATTTGGAAATCTAATAGCCTCTGCTTCACCGCCTACAATACCGAAACATTTGGTTACACCTTGGCGCGCAAGCGCTTGCAAAAATAGTTCATCAAGTTTCATGTGGTCATCCTTTGTGTTTAAAGTTTAATTTATAAAGCGACATTCATGAATGCTTGCTAAAAATTCAGATATTTTTAATATGTACAGCCCATGCCAATATTAATCTTAAGCCCTAAAAAATCCTCTTGTGTGACCTGGCTCATACAATAAACTTAACTGCATAATATTGTGATAACTGCTAAATCGATTTTTTCGAATTAGCTTATACAAGGTAGCTATTAAAAAGTAGTTTAATTACTTATATCAGTCAAGAAAACTAATTTGATTACTGTCACAATAAGAAACAGCAATAAAGTAAATTTTCAAAATAGCAGATAGCCTAAAAAGAACCTAATCCAACTCTTACGATCTGATTAATAAGCAAAAATCCTAAACTTAAATCTTTGTTCCTGTATGTATATTCACCATTAGTTGAATAAAACTGAACAACTGTGCAATTTCTGCATGAAACAGTGATACATCACCATTACCATCAATCCATGGAGCAATTTATTAAAAACGTTAATATCGAATAACAACCGTCTTCAAGAATTGCGATGAAAATCTGCAATAGTCGCCGAGCATAGACCCGCTGGCACCTCAGCCCTGATAATTGTTCTGAGCAATGGGAGAAAATTTAAGAATAGCCGACACTTTTCCAGCTATCTAGAGAGTGTCCAAAGAGTACAATAACCAGCAAAAATCAGAAAACTTGCATTGAGCCGGTGTCCATATATCTATTTAATTCTCGGCCAACATTACAATATTATTGAAGCAGACAGACCATGTAATGTCGGTAAATTCGCCGTTATCTCAAACCACAACGTCACACATTTTCAGGCATAAGAGAATACTTGGTGCACAAAGCGCATATCGGCGCAAGTACACCCAGCAATACGGTAGAGCAACTCATTGCAAGCTATAACCCCGGCGCCTTCCATAATGAAGTTGTCAAACCATGATCGACTAAAGTTAACTGATCGGCATATATCGCCTGCCAGTTCTCTTTAACTTTTTGATACACTTCATAATGTTCAGGATTTGGCTGATATTCATGTTGCCAGCGCACCAGTGTTTCCCCTGTCGTGCTCATTGCATCGTAAAGCCCAACCCCCACTCCGGCGGCGATGGCACATCCCAAAGCAGTAGATTCTTTGACCATCGGTACCCGAACCGGCAGCCCTGTCACATCAGATAAAATCTGGCTCCATAATTTTCCTTTTGAACCACCGCCAGCAAATACCAATGAATCCGGTTTAACGGTCGAAAATGCAGAAATCAGATCCAGATTACAAGCCGAGACAATCGCCGCATTTTCTTCTAATGCACGGAATAATGTCGCTTTATTGCATTTCTCAGGATCTATCGAAAGGTTAATAAAAGAAGGTGCCGCATGATACCAGGCTTTAAACCGCATCACGTCAGAAAAAATCGGCATAACTCCATAAGCGCCGGCGGGTACTCTGGCTGCCATATCTTCCAGTAAGTTATATGTATCAACGCCAAGACGCTCCGCCAATAATTTCTCTTCCGCGCAAAATGCATCCCTGAACCAACGCATCGTCAAACCGGTAAAGAAACTGATAGATTCCGCCTGAGCCATACCCGGAATAACATGCGGGTTTATCCGGGTATTCATATTCGGGTCAGTGACCGGCGCGGGTAAATTGACAACCTGCTGCCAAAAAGTCCCACCGAGAACCGCGGTTTGTGCAGGCTTGACAACCCCTAAGCCAAGACAACCGAGCTGTACATCACCTCCCCCCATAATGACCGGTGTTCCAACATTAAGCCCGCATTGAGACGCGGCTTTTTCAGTGATGTAACCTAATAGGGTTCCGGTCTCTTTGACCGGAGAAAGAATATCAGAACGCAAACCAGCCATCTCAAGCAGGTTGGGACGCCAGTCACGGCTCACCAAATCCAGCATTCCTGTCGTACCGGCATTAGAGGGATCGACGGCCAATTCACCACTGAGCATATTTGCCAGCCAGTCACTGATCATCGTTAAAGCGGCTGCCTGACGGTAAATATCCGGACGGTGATGCGCAAGCCATAACAGACGAGGCATCGCCCCCAGTGCTAACGTTTGCCCTGAACACCGATAAACATCATATTCAAAGGTGTTGTTATACAGCGCTTTCAACTCACTCACTTCACGGCTGGAACGCGCATCCACATTGGCACAAGCCCAGATTGGTTCACCATTGCTGTCATAAAGCACAATCCCTTCCCGCATAGAGCAAGATGCCACCCCCTGGATAGCACTGGCAGGCAATTCCGCCGTTTTCAGTGCCTGGCGGATACACTGGCAAGCCAGTTGCCAGTTCTTCACTAACGCAAACTCCATTGAGCCCGGTACATCAGGGACAGGCTGATGTACCCATTCAGCCTGCCCTGCGGCTATCTGATTCCCTTCAAGATCAAATATTACTGCACGAACGCTCCCTGTTCCTGCATCAAGCGCCATCAGATATTTTCCCGATGGATTAACACTACGGCGTTGATTCATGATGCTATCCTCAGTTTAATGACTTTTTGAACTTATAGCCTTACCTCAAATTTTTTCTGTTTATTCACGGATAGATTGAATGCAGGTTCAGCGCAGCACATTCAGCATCGCTCTGGCGGTCTGCTCTTCCGTTACCAGCGCATTGATATATTGACCATTAAGTGCAGCAACAATGGCTTCCGCTTTATCCTCTCCTCCCGCAACACCGATAACCGTTGGAATCGTTTTCAGTTCCAGCATAGAGATACCAATAAGCTCTTGATGAATTTGCATATCGTCCACCAATTGACCATCTGCTTGCATAAAATAGCCAAGGATATCGCCCACCGCACCTTTCCGGCCAAACATCAGTTGTTCACCACCACTGATATAGCCAGAACGCATAATGGTCGCCTGCTGTTTCTGATTAACTGCACCGATACCAACAATCGCCACATCAGCCGCACACGCCGCCAGCAAAACATCACGAACACAGCTCTCCTGCCGGAATGTTTCGGCTACCAGAGCCGTCGAAGCACGCAGTGGTGTGGGGATAATACTGATTGGACAGGCGGCATCCAGTTGGCCGATGCCGGTCATATAAGGACCCACACCACCGGACAATGTGACCAGCCTGATTTGTTGTGATGAGATAAAACCACTTAGATGCTGCAATGTGCACATGGTGGTTTCACCAAACCCGACTGCCAGTAATTGCTGTGGTTCAATCAACGCCATCAGCAAATGGGCCGCCCCAACCCCCAATCTGGCATTAAGATTCATATCAGCCAGTGCAGGTAAAACGCGCACTTGTTTCAAAGAAAAATGTTTTTGCAGGGTATCTTCCAGTTCCAGGCACCCCTCATAACGGGAATTAATCTGTACCCGAATCACACCTGACTGCCGCCCCTTTTCCAGTAATCGAGAAACTTTTAACCGGCTCAAACCCAATAGATCACCAATGTCCCCTTGTGTCAGGCCATCGTGATAGTAAAACCATGCAATACGCGCAAGCAGCTCTTCTTCACTCATGCTATTACCCGGATAGGTGTCCTCGGACGACACATTTTTCTCTTTAACTGATTTTTCTTTCGCTGATTTTATCGACATAACCACTTTCTTTTATCCGCACTCAACAGATAACCATTAAAACGTATAACACGCCAGAGTCTTACCGTAAAAATTTGAACATAATATTACGCAGATCTAATTTTTTCACAAAATGTGATCTAAATAGTGCCAATATCACAATTTAACAGCTACCATGTTGAACAATTATTTTTTATTTACATAAATGTTCATTTTGTTTGCCTCAACACCAGCATTAAGAGGATGCCGCGATGTTACATAACAACACCGCAGTACCACCGCTATTAGAAGTCAGTGGCATCAGTAAGCAATTTTCCGGCGTAATGGTACTGAAACATATTGATTTTACTCTGCTTCTAAGACAAATACATACTCTGTTAGGGGATAATGGTGCAGGCAAATCAATACTGATGAAGATCATTGCCGGTATAAAACAACCGGATAAAGGATCTATCAAGATCGATGGCAATAATGTTAGCCATCTCAATCTCCCCAAAGCACATCAACTTGGTATTAATCTGATACTACAGGAACCATTGCTAGGTAGTAGGACGTTCAATCAGCTTATACCGTATCCAGGGCTACAGCGATGAAGCCAAAGGAAACGGTATTGTTGTTTTGCCTGAACGGGTGATTTTCACCAAAGACAATATCAATCAGTACGATTTCTAATTCTACTGTCCGGCAATCTCCGCCATTAAGGGTTGCTGGCCCAGTGTAAGCTCGTTAGGAGAGGAAAAATGGCAGATTTAGACGATATTAAAGATGGTAAAGATTTTGGTCTTGATGTCCCGCAAAAGAACAGTTTATTTGAACTGAAAGGCTGTGGCGCACTTGATTGGGGCATGCAATCACGACTATCACGTATTTTCAATCCCAAAACCAATCGAACTGTTATGCTGGCTTTCGACCACGGTTACTTTCAAGGGCCAACCACCGGCCTTGAACGCATTGATATCAATATTGCGCCGTTGTTTCCGCATACTGATGTATTGATGTGTACCCGCGGTATTCTTCGCAGTCAGGTTCCGCCCGCCACCAATAAACCTGTAGTGTTGCGTGCTTCCGGCGCCAACTCGATTTTGACGGAATTGTCCAATGAAGCAGTCGCTGTCGCGATGGAAGACGCTTTGCGTCTGAACGTCTGTGCGGTAGCCGCTCAGGTGTATATCGGCTCAGAACATGAGCATCAGTCGATCAAGAATATTATCAAGTTAGTCGATCAGGGAATGCGTTACGGGATGCCAACCATGGCAGTCACCGGCGTTGGTAAGGATATGGTACGGGATCAGCGTTATTTCTCTCTGGCGACCCGCATTGCGGCTGAAATGGGCGCGCAAATTATCAAAACTTACTATGTCGATCCTGGCTTTGAGCGTATTGCCAGTGGATGCCCGGTTCCTATTGTGATTGCTGGCGGTAAAAAGCTGCCAGAAAAAGAGGCGCTGGAGATGTGTTATCAGGCAATTGATCAAGGCGCTGCTGGTGTCGATATGGGGCGCAATATTTTCCAATCCGAAGCACCGGTTGCGATGTTGAAAGCCGTTCACGCGGTCGTACACCAGAATGAAGATGCCGGCAAAGCTTATGAATTATTTTTAAATGAAAAAGGGTAAGGAGAATTAAAATGCACGTCACTATGGTTGAAATTAATGTTAAACAGGACAAATTAGATAAGTTTCTTGAAATTTTCCGCTTCAATCATCTGGGATCAATTCAGGAAGAAGGTAATCTGCGGTTTGATGTATTACGGGATGAAAATATTCCTACCCGTTTTTATATTTATGAAGCGTATGTCGATGAGAAAGCGGCCGATGCACATAAAAAAACACCTCATTATCTGAAATGTGTTGAAGAGATTGAATCTCTGATATCTGAGCCAAGGAAGAAAACCTCTTTTATTGGTGTGATGCCAGAAGTGAAATAAGTCACAGCAATATAATGATAAAAGATAATACTGTTTATAATTTGCTGAAAAAACCGGGGGGGATATCCCGCCCCGGGTTTATGCTCCTGCATTTTTCTTGCCAATCAGTAATACCAATGAGCAATAACGCCCGGCAAAATATCCAAGTACCAAAGCCAACATTGCTGAATGTCATATTAGCAATACCGATATCGCTAGTGAATCATTGCCTATAAATCAATTCAAATGGTTAACTTTCACTCAAAATACGCTATTTTTGAGCAATGGAAAGAGTATTGATTAACATTCTCCTCTTTAGACGATATTAAACCAGAATACTTCAAAATGCTTTCCAGACAGACATACCGATGTCTGACCTTTTGATAGCATGATGGACGTTAGAAAAAGAGATGAAGCTAAAAATCAAACTACTTTCTTACATATGCAATTCATACCGATGGCACAGGAGTAAACATATTGTGGCTGACTTAATTTATTTAACAATAAAAGGGAAGGATCAGGGATTAATTTCCGCTGGTTGCTCGTCAATTGATTCGATTGGTAACAAATACCAAGAAAATCATCAGGATGAAATCTTGGTTTACAGTTTAAGCCACTCAATGTTACGTAAGAAAAATGTCAATCATCAACCGGTGATAATTAAAAAGCCTGTTGATAAATCAACGCCTTTATTAGGCGTTGCAATTTCCAATAATGAATTACTGGATTGCTTTATTGATCTTTATCGTACAAGTTCAAATGGAGGGCTGGAATTATATTTTAAATTAAAGCTAATCAAAGCTAAAATATTGGAACACAGTGTCCTCCATCCTAACTCTTTAGAACATAATAATCTGCAACCGCAAGAAACATTGTCATTAATATATAAAAGCATAACATGGAGCCATGTTATCGCAGGGACGAGTGGTTATAGTATATGGGAAGATACGGTATATTAATACCTAATAAAATCCCCGCTTCTTTGGGAGGTGGGGTTTTACAACTTGAAAACAGGCTGCGCTTTATAAACCATTAAGTAAGTCTCAATCATTTTTATTTTCTTTATGACGATAAGATTTACTCACGGGAACAAGACAGTAATATGCAATTAAAAAAATAAAGCGCCATAAGCAATTGAATTATAACCGAAAATACTAAAGCAATATGAAAATATATATGTCAGCACACCACCATTTGCTAAAATGGCATATTGAACAACATTAAGAAATAAAAGAACAAGAATGAAAATTACTTCTTGAATATGGATCTTTACATACCCTCTCAACTTAACAAGTATAATAAATACGAAAATAGACATTGCATAACAAATAAGATATTGTAATATGACAATGTTACATCATCATTCATTTTTTTCACCATTACCTTTGCTCTTCTTTCCTTTTTCTTCACGATAAAATTGACTCACTGGCATCAAACAGGAATATATAATTAGAAAGAACAAACCACCAAACCGAATCGAACTATAATCGTAAATACTAAAATAATGAGGAAATATATATATCAGCACACCACCATTTGCTAAAATATTATATTGAATAATAGTAAAAACTGAAAGAACAATAGAAAAAAACACTGCTTGAACATAAACCTTTACATAACCTCTTAGCTTAAAAAGTATAATAAATACCAAAATAGATATTGCGTAATAAACAATAACAAAAAAGATATTGTAATATGACAATGTCACATCATCATTCATTTTTTTCACCATTATTCTTATTTTCTTCTTCCTCTGCATCAGATGCATCACGATAAAACTTACTCACAGGCATCAGACAGCAATATACAATGAAAAAAAACAAAGTACCATAAGTAATTGAATCATAATCATAGATACTAAAATAATGTGGAAATATATATATCAGCACCCCACCATTTACTAAAATATTATATTGAATAAAAGTAAAAACTGAAAGAATAATAGTAAAAAAAACCGCCTGAATATAAATTTTTACGTACCCTCTCAATTTAAAAAGTATAATAAACACGAAAATAGACATTGCGTAATAAACAATAACAAAAAAGATATTGTAATATGACAATGTCACATCATTATTCATTTTTTTCACCATCAGAAATCGAATAAATACTGAAACCAGTCACAGCATCACCGATAATTTCAGCAATCAAAGGTACTTTCCCCATCTCTTGCCACCCTCTGATATAATCAGATTGAATATATCTAAATAGACGAAAAGTACCTGGCCTCACAATAGATCTTACCATTCCGTACCCAGACAACCCTAGATCTACATAGCCGTAAACTCTATCACCATCAGCTTCACTATAACCAAGTGTTTTAGCCACATCACGATAAACATCTCTTGCCGGACCTGAAATCTCTTTTCTTAATAACAGGTAATACCCATTCTCATAAACATTATTTCCTCCTTGCACCAATAATGGAACACCAAAACCCGCACAAGCTGCACCGAGAGAGGCCACGCACACCCCAATACCTGCAAAAATTTGAGAGCCACCACTAACAAAACCAACTTGTTTTAAAACTAAATTAACTTGTTCATCTTCCATTTCTTTTTGAACAATCATATACTGCTGGCTATCGTTTATTAACAGGTCAAACTCCTGTTTCTTCAGATTATCTATTTCACTTTGAATGATTTCAATACCCCCATCAACAGACAAGCAATTTGAGGCTACCTCGTGATTAATATTTCTTATTAGTTCATTCGTTTCGAAAAAAAAAACCATTTTTGCTTCTAATATCAGAAAGATATCGTAAATTGAGCCTAGATGATATTTCATTTAACTCTCTAATTTTTGCCTCTAAACAACTATGATGCTTTGATGAGAATGCCATTTTAACCTCTAAACTCATTAATTCTAACTTATACGATCCTCAAACAACACAAGCATCGTTCCACCATCTTGTTTAAAAAAACACTGTAAACTCTGGATCCGAGGGTGCTGATTATAGATTCCAGTGGATAGCCAATATTATTAAACCACAATAAATAAACAATCAATAGGTTTTCCTGCTGACAAAATACACCAGAATGAATATACCAGCAAATCCTATGAGTTGTTTTTGAGTAAAAAAGAATGAGCAGGAAAATTTAGTAGAATTCTCTTTTCTATTTATGGAGTTCTTTTATTAAATCATCTTGGCTCAATTCAGGAAAAGGGCAATCTGCATTTTGATGTATTCCGAGGTAAAAATATTCTTATTCGATTTTATATTTATGAAGCGTATGTTGATGAGAACACTGCCAATATACATAAAAAACACTTAATTATCTGAAATGTGTTAAATAGCTTGAATTCCTGATATCCGAGCCAAGGAAGAAAACCTCTTTTATTGGTATTATACCAGAAGTGAAATATTGCATTCGTTTGATAAGATCTTAGTTCCAATTCATGTTGTTACAATTTATTTCAACCGAAATAATCACTGTTTCTAACAGTGGAAATCCTACTGAATAAAAAATAACATAACTTGATTACGGGATATTGACCTCATCAAAAGATGACTTTGTGGGAGAAATAACAATGAACAACCATTACGATGTTTTGATTATCGGCGCGGGTATTGCTGGCATTGGCGTAGCATGTCATTTAACAAAGAAATGTCCTGATAAAAAATTTATTATCTTAGAGCGTCGCCATACGATAGGCGGTACCTGGGATTTATTTCGCTATCCGGGCATTCGCTCAGATTCAGATATGATGAGCTATGGCTATAAATTCCGCCCTTGGACAGACACCAGTATTTTTGCAGATGGGCCTTCAATTAAAAGCTATATCCACACAACAGCAAAAGAGTATGAAATTGACCAGAAAATACAGTTTGGGCTAAAAATCACTCAGACTGACTGGTCAAATGTGACTCGCCAGTGGGCCGTTACCGCGATTGACGAAATCAGTGGAGAAACCCGGCAATTTACCTGTGATTTTCTCGTCGCTGCAACAGGTTATTATAACTATGATGAACCTTATATACCTAAATTCCCCGGCATTGAAGATTTCAAAGGCCCGGTAATTCACCCTCAACACTGGCCTGAAGGATTAGATTACAAAGGAAAGCGGGTTGTTGTGATTGGTAGCGGCGCAACAGCAGTCACTTTACTTCCTGCTATGGCAAATGATACTGAACATATCACGATGTTACAGCGCTCCCCGAGTTATGTTTTTTCAATACCAGGAAGAGATAAGATAGCAGAGTACTGCAAAGGCATTATTCCACAGCGCTGGATTTACACATTGAGTAGAAATCGCAATCTCTTTCTGTACCGTTTACTTTATAAAACGAGTCGATATTTACCTAACTTATTGAAATCGTTTTTGCTGGCGTCTGCTCGCAAACGTGTCGGCCCAGATTTTGACATGAAGCACTTGACGCCAAAGTATATGCCATGGGATGAACGGCTGTGTTTTATTCCCAGTAGTAATCTATTTAAGGTACTGAAAGAAGGTAAAGCGTCTATCGTTACTGACCATATTGAACGCATAACTGAAAACCGTATCTTGTTACAATCCGGTAAAGAATTACCCGCGGATATTATTGTTACAGCAACTGGGCTGAAATTACATTTTATTGGCGGGGTTGAACTCTCTATTGATGGGCAAAAACAACAAGGCCATGATCGAATGCTCTATAAGGGGACGTTGATACAGGATATCCCTAATTTTGCCTGTCTGTTTGGTTATATCAATAACGCTTGGACGTTGAAAGTTGATCTATCTGCGGAATACATCTGCCGTTTGTTGAACGAGATGGAGCGTCGCGGTGCAACGGTTGTGACACCATATGCTCAACCGGGTGAAATACTGGAGGACGAAAATATTTTTAGTGCTTTGAAATCGGGTTATGTCAAACGTGCAGCGGATTCTCTTCCTCGTCAGGGACGCAGCTCAACCTGGCAGGTTCCACATGATTACAAAAAAGATCAACAGGTTTTGCAACAGCCTATCGATGATGCTGCGTTGAAATGGACATAACCGCGCTAAATGTTGGATGAAGAAGATATCCAAATAAATGGAGAGACTCATCACCAGACGGTTATAGTCATCTTCTTCATCCTTTCGACAAGAATAAAACTGATGGCTCGTTATTATCCATTTCTTTGACAACCAAGAAAAAACCAGTCCAGATATCACGCCAAAGATATGTCCTTCCGTTGAAATATTCTCTTGCCATGGTAACAAGCCAGTCACAATCCCACCGTAGTACACAAGCACTAGAATCGCAAAGAAGAAAGGAATCTAAGTATGACAGAAAAAGCTCCATTTTCTGGGAGCTTAATTAACCTCAGCTCTGCTTAAGGACAGAGATCTCAGAGACACGTAGATTCAGACTCGGTCTTATCGCCTGGCATGTAAATGTGCGGCTTCTATTTATGCGTTTCGTGTATTGACTCAAGCATTTTTATGCCGATAACGGTCGATACTCAAACTTCGGTGACTGTTCTGACAGTCACCGTAACATCCTCTTTTAACACGGATCGTTAATGCTGATTAAGCACTCTCAACATGAGTTAGTGCCGTATTTGCTCAAGTTCGTTCTGGCTCAACCCGGTGGTTTTCATTATCGTTTCACGATCGATACCCATATCGATCATCGCACACGCGATTTTCAGGGTCCCCCGCTTTTCGCCTTTATGCAATCCTTCTTGGAGTCCTTCTTGGCGTCCTTCTTGACGTCCTTCTTGACGTCCTTCCTGGCGTCCTTCAATAAACCCTTTCTGGTGCGCCTTCTGCTCCAGTTTCTGCGCTATTGTCATCAGTACCTCCTCATACTTCGGGGACTGTTCTGCCAGTCGCCGGATAAAACCCTCTGGATCGGCGGTATCTCCCGCCTGTAATAAGTAGTTTAGCACGCTTTTTAGCTGATCATCCGTATAGTAATCGTACGTCAGCAGCATAACCAATTCTTGCAGTAACTCCGCCATATCGCGCTGCCGGATATGCTTTTGCACCATTTCCAGTAGCGCGACCCGTTTGTGCGTCAGGATCTCATCATCCGGGATGACTGTCACATCGACCAGCGGGAAGGGACCGGAATAAATTTCCTTTGCCAGGGCCGGATCATCGAAGCCGTCGAGCCAATTGGTACTCCAGGGATACGGCTGTATTTTCCCGTGATAGAACAACACCGGAATGACCAGCGGCAATTTTTCATGTCCCTGTTCCAGATGCCGTTGCATTGCTGAAATCCCGTAACGCATCAATCGAAATGCGATCATCTTGTCCGGTGAACTTTGGTGTTCTATCACGCAATACACATAACCGTCACCCCGTGCCGTTTTCAATGAATATAAAATGTCGGAATAATGCGCACGCAAATTGTCTTCAATAAACGACCCTGATTCCAACCGCAGTGTATCCAGATCACAAACGGCCCGTAATTTAGCAGGCAAATGTATCTCCAGGAAGTCTCTGGCAGTATCAATATGACTTAAAAACTGTTTAAAAACAGCGTCATGGGGCGTTGGTGTTTTTTTTCTCTTCATCGGCGAATGGTAACATACTTTCTTTTATCTTGAAGGAATATTAAGCAAAAAATCGAGCAAACTGCGATGTCTTGAATGTTCTTTGACAGAAACGTTGATCATATCTCAGATATTTTAATTTCCTTCTTAGGTGAAGTTCAGGTTTATTATTTATTGGAAATCAGCACGAATTATGACCTCAAAAAAGGTGTTATGTTGAATAACTTGCATTTCTGATGTCTGAACTAAGGAAGAAAGCCTCTTTTATTGGTGTGATGTCGGAAGTGAAATAAATCACTTCAATATAACGATAAAATACAACATCGTTTAAATAACTAAATTACCCAGGGCAGAATATCCAGAGGCTTTATCACCAAATTAAACGGTCTATATATCAGATAACCTTATTTAATATGAAAAGATGACTTAAGCTTGATATTTAGCACTGATACAGCGAATTAACTAATCATCAGGATCACCACCTATATTTATTGGTACCATGCCGAGGTCATCAATAATAGTCTCAATGTCTTCCATAGCGATTTCTGATTCAAAAACAGATTTTGGCTCGACATAAACCGCCTGAATCATAACCAGGATTAAACTGAACAGCAGAAAATACCTCATGGTGAAGACGATAAATAAGCTTTCCTGTTTCCCATATACAATAATTACTTATACTCAATTCTCTTTTACTTGAATCCCAGGTTCTGCTTTCTGTATCGATCTCTTACCAGCCTTAAATACAGAAGGAGCATTACCTGTTTTTGGGCTAACAAAGTGTAATGTTGGATGGTCATTATCACTATGAATAGCAATAGAATTCACCGTTGCAACGGCTGCGTTTACAGCGACATATAAGGCTTTCCCATATTCAGTGGCGTTAACTATGTTACGATCCAATTTAATAACTAAATATTCAGTATCTTTATCAATATTACAATTGATGCGTTCAGCCCCACTCAATGTTTCTATTTTCATAGATTTCTTTACCTTAGCGGACGAGTGCGTTTTAGTTGTCATAGTATACCTTTTCATAACAGCATATAGATATATTCAATATATAAGATATTATATTTACTTTGTGTTCTGAAGTTTGTCCATGATTATTATTTTTATATAAATATCAAATAATTAATAAATAATTCAACTGTGTGTTGTTACAGTGTTTATTGACGTTTTTCCGCTTTTGCAGCACACTTCGTATAAACATTTGTATAAATATCTCGGATGATCATGGCTGCCGAACTAAACAAGCTCAGTGACAAAAAACTTAAAACCCTACACGGAAGAGAAAGGGACAATATTGAGTTTTTTGCCGATGGTGCTGGATTGAGTGCAAAAACATCTAAAGTTGGTGGTATTAGTTGGGTTTTTACAGTTCGGTGAGTCGATACCGAAAATTATGCTGGAGTACAAACAGGAATATCGGAAAGTGCGAACGAATACGCGAACCTTATCGGCTTGGGTGTCACGAGGATAAGACAGGAAGCCTTTTGCTTTCTTGCTGCCGTCACCTCACCGCTAATGAGATCCGTTTCTTCGGTATCGACAAAAGTGTCTGCAATTTCTGAGGTCAGCCAGCCTAAAATGTCAACATCGCTAAAATCGATAATTTCCTGTGTGGTTTTGGGATAAGTGTAGATAGGAAACAGCTTAATGCTCACTTCTTCCATTTTCGGCGTAGACGTCTCACCGCGAGCCTTGCCCTCTTCGGAGTGCGCCACCGACTGAAACAAGCTGCTTATATTCATTGCTGCGTGTGGTTTTGATGGTACAGATTCGACGCATAACAGATTCATCAGCCAATTGCTGCATAATCTGTTTATTCAGCTCAGGGATAACGGTATAGCCACCGTCTGCCGGAACGCCTGTAGACAACGAGCGAGTTTCGTCAGTCAGAATATAACTGCGCAGCTCGTCGAACTGTTTGGCCTCATCAGCGTTGAGTGAGCGTTTTTCGTCTTCGGCTTTGGTGAGAAGCGAACGCATTTGGATGGTTAAATCGGATTTTTGTTGGCGTAATTCGAGTAGTTTTTTCATGGTGTTTTTGGAATAGTTATTTTCTTTAAAACACTATTTAACACCTAGAAAAATAATAAAAAAGCCTCTGAGATTTAGAGGCTAAACAAGAGAAAACATGAAAACAAAATATTTACAAAAAAATCATTTACACAATGACAAATTTTTTACGTAACCTCAGCTTCGTTTAAAGATAGCGATCTCATTATCCCGTAGATTCAAGCTCGGTTTTTTAGGCTGGAATGTATAAGCAATAAGACCGGCAGCAACTTCTAACAAAAAACCGAGCTGACTGCGATGCCTTGAATGTTCTATCTGAGAAATATTTTTGAGCTGGTCGACGACCGTTTCTATCAAAAATCGCCGTCTTAACATCAACCTATCCCAGAGAGATAATGCTTTGGCTTTCATGTTACTCCGGACATTGGTGATTAACGTGACACCTTCCGCTTCTAACTCATCGCATAAAGCCTGGGACAAATACCCTTTATCCCCATACAAACAGCCTGTGAGTCCTTTTGTCAACGCGCTGACTGGCTGACGATCATCCTGGTTTCCTGCGGTGAGTTTCACGGCTAACAATTCACCGCAATCATTGATAACCAAATGAAGTTTAAAGCCATAAAACCAGCCTGTGCTCGTTTTACCTCGTTGTGCCATCCCTTCAAATACGCGATGACGAGGAATACGACGATTGTGACAAACAGCAATTTTGGTGGAATCAATAAAAGCAATTCCTTGAGTTTGTGCCTTACGTGATGAAAGAAAAGCGCATAAAGGAATAAGCGCCCTTTTTTTCAGGGTGAGGATACGCGTATAGCTGACTAATCCGGGGAAATCGGCTGTAAGATATTGTTTTACATGTTCAATATAAAATGTTTTAAAATCACGATAATGACTCATATGAAATAAAATGAGGATCATCATGACTTCACTGAGAGAAAGAGATGCCTCCCGGTGTCGTTTACGTAATCCATGTTCAATGAGTTGTTGATGCCAGAGAGGAATAAATTTTTGGCAAAAGTCATCGACGCAGCAGTAAAGTTCTTCTAAATTAACCATGCCTGAGGGTCTCCACGATTTTGTTTTCTTTAGCAAAAACTTTGATCGTGCCTCAGGCACTTTAGTTCCCTTCCCTTAAGCGAAGCTCAGGTTACGTAGGTTGTTGGTGACATCCACGATATTTTATTACATGTGACATAACCATCGCTTTTTAACTTGTAACTAACACACAAAGAAACAGGAAAGCTAATAATAAATGATGCAATCATCAACCTACTCAAGTATTTGACAATTACCTTGTTATATTTAGGTAATCGGTCAAACAGGAAGAAATAAATAGAGCCTGCTATAGAATAGAACAATAGAGGGGAAGATATAAAACCTATGACAACGCCGCTAGAAAATGTTATTTCATCTTTCATAAGAATTAATGAAAAAACACTTTCACTCACTAGATACATCATAAATGACATAAATAATAAAAGTATTAATCCAGCTAATGCTTTTAAATATTTGTTATTCACCTGATTCTTCCCATCGTATTGAAAAAATATTGTAAGTCTGCTTCCCGTGTTCTTGGTTTCCTTTTCATTTCTTCTTTTAATAATGCTATTAATTTATCACTTACTCCATAACGTTTATCAAAAACATCCAAACCATAAGCTACCACAATTCCGGTAAGCAAAACTATTCCAGCAACAGCAATAATGCTACCACCTACAATAGCTGTCGCTGTTAAAAGTGTACCGACAGCCCAAGATGCAGCAGCAACAATAGCAGTTTTAGCCATATCCATTGTTATGTTGCCGATAAAATCGGCTAAAGTATATTCATCCTTAAAAATACTTTCTACCAATCTATAGCCAATCGAAAAGACAATACAGAATCTAACACCTTTGATAATACTAGCATTAAGACCCTGCTGTCCTATCCCCATAGCTAACATTTGAGGGTGGCTAGCACCGTATCGGGTTCCCCTGACAAGACGCCTAAGACCAGCATGACCTGACAGATGAATATATTTTTTCCCATTTTCTCCCACATAGGTTTTTGCAGTAATACTTAACCTCTTAAATTCCCGGCAAACATCAGAAAACCCATGTGAATCATAAATATTTCCCGCATAGGTGGAAATAGGATCTGTGACAGAAAATACATACGCCATAGGATTTTTTTTCTTGTTATCTACTTCCGTGCCTCTTGCAAATTCGTCTCCGTAACTTAGATTTTCTGCTTCCGTACCTCTTGCAAATGCTTCTCCATGACTTGGGGGTTTGTGGATGGGAGGGACTGATATCCTCAATAATGCTTTTGGCTTGCGCTAATGTGAGAACAAAGTGATATTGGGTATTATCACTCAATACTTTTTCTAACCCAATGGCATCAAAAAATTCATGCTGGGGTTTTAGCTGATTAATCCCTACGGTACGCTGCAAAAACTGGAAGCTGCCAAACTGGAAGCCGATAGCCTGATTGACCTGAAATTCCTGCTCAAAAACAAATACCGCAAGAATGCCGTTTGGGTGATGAACTCAACTACAGCGGCGCAGGTACAAAAGCTGAAAAATGGTAACGGCGATTATATCTGGCGCGAACGTCTGCAAGCGGATGATCCTGATATGCTGCTGGGCTTGCCTGTCCATTATCTCGAATTTATGCCGGATAACATCATTGGTCTGGGTGACTTCAAACGCGGCTACTTCATTATTGACCATCAAACAGGCATTCGTACTCGCCCTGACAATATCACCGAGCCGGGATTCTATAAGGTACACACCGATAAATATTTGGGTGGTGGGCTGGTGGATTCTAACGCTATCAAAGTTCTGGAAATTAAAGGCACGAAAGCGGGTTAACGATCAGGGGCAATGCGCCCCTTTATAGTCTGGAGTCTATCTAATGAAGAATGATTTTGAAATCCGTACCGCCTCGTTATCTGCCAGCAATAAGAAACTGACAGGCTACGTGATTAAGTGGAACAGCCGATCCCAAATCTTGTGGGATGAGTTTGTCGAGCAGTTTGCTCCGAATGCCTTTAGCGCCAGTTTAACAGCAGGCGCAGATATCAGGGCACTTTATGAACATGATTACACGAACCTGTTAGGCCGTACCACGTCCGGTACATTACAACTTAGCGAAGATGCCACTGGATTATGTTTCGAACTCACTCCGCCTGATACGCAATTAGGGCGTGATGTGCTGACACTGGTTGAACGGGGTGATATTGCTGGGATGAGCTTCGGATTCAGGGCATTAAAAGATCAGTGGGACACAGGTCAAGAACCTTATATCAGAACGGTGTTAGAAGCTGAATTGCGAGAAATCACGATCACCAGCTTAATCAAGTCCGCTGATTGGTTAGATGGTACAAAGAGCGCTAAGGCACTGGAAGCCCTCGAACGCTACAAAGGGGCGCGTAATGCCGGGAAAACACCGATTCTTGAGGGTGGTATGGATTACCAGCAATTAGGCATGAGCAATCAAGATGCGGAGTGGCTGGCCTCTCGCCGTTTCACCATTGAAGATATCGCCCGGATGTTCAATATCAGTCCGATCTTCCTGCAAGAGTACTCGAACAGTACCTATAGCAACTTTAGCGAAGCCTCCCGCGCTTTACTCACTATCACTATGCGCCCGTGGCTTGCCAACTTTGAGCAACAAATCAAATCGGCCTTGCTGGTGGCCTCACCAAAAAGCGGTATTCGTTACCAAGTCGAATTTGATACCGCCGACCGGCTTCGTGCCAACCCGAAAGAACGCTTCCAAAGCTACGAGACGGCGATTAAATCGGGGGTGATGTGCCCGAATGAAGCCCGTGAACGTGAGGGACTCTCTCCCCGTGAAGGGGGTGATGAATTTAGTCAGGCATGGAAGCAAACGGTAGAAATCAAGAAACAACCGGAGGGCAAGGAATGAGGGCAGGCAGATTGAGGCATCGGGTGACTATCCAGAAATCCGAGCAGTCACGTGCCCCGTCAGGGCAGGTTATTGACAAGTGGGTGGATGTCACCACCGTCTGGGCGGAAGTGAGGGCGATTAGCGGGCGTGAGCGTTTGGCATCCGGTGCGGTGTTCTCTGAGGCCACTGTGCGTATCTGGATGCGTTGCCGTGATGACGTGACCACCGCCAATATCATTCTCTATAACGGGGCTAACACCAGAGGAACCGCTTTTGACATTGTGGCGGTTATCCCTGATGCGAAACACACCCGCTTAGAGTTGCTTTGTAAAGGCGGTGTATTCTGATGAACCGGATTGAAATTCCCCTGAATGAAATTAAACAGCATTGCTGGCTGGATGAAAGCGACACGCTTGATGATGCCTTGTAAATGGGCTATGCCGAAGCTGCGCTGGAAGTCTGCCAGCAACATATTGGCAAGCGGTTTGATAACGGATTGACCTTTACCCCTGCTATCAAGGTGGGCTGTCTGCTTTATATTGGCTTGCTGTATGAAAATCGGGAGATGGTAACAGAAGCAGAACTTAAAGAAACCCCTTTTACCATCAAGTCATTGTGGTCTGTCTATCGTGATGTGGGAGTGTATTAGATGCCGTGGCAACCTTTAAAGCGCTGTAGCTACCCTAATTGCCGTGAGCGAGTGAAGTCAGGCCGCTGTGAACAACATCAACGCGAGTCCAGACGGCAACAGGATAAACAACGGGGAACCCGAGCCCAACGAGGCTACAGTAACCGGTGGGGACGCTACCGGCTGCAATACCTGAAAGCGGATCCGTTATGTGTCCACTGCCTACAGCAAGATATCTATGCCTCTGCAACGATTGTGGATCACATTATCCCGATACAGGGTGAAGCTGATGTGTTGTTCTGGCCTGAATCCAATCATCAATCGTTATGCCAACCTTGCCATAACCGCAAGACCGTACAGACAGATCCTATCACCAAAGCGAAGCGCAAACAGGGTATCTATCAGGAACGGGAAACAGAAGCGGCAAAGCGTCGCGGTTGGTTAGTCGCAGAATAATAACAAATGAAATAGTGGGTGGGGGTATCAAAAATGACAAACGCGCTTCTCAGCGGAACCGACCCCCCTCCTCAAATTTTTACGCCCGGCACTTTTTTTGAAAATAAACTCACAAGGAAGACAGAAAATTATGGCAAGAGCACCCAAATCCCCGACGTATCTTAATGAGATTGCCGCCAGTCAGTGGAAATCCAAGGCAAAAATCTTAGGCGAACGGGAAGATCTGACCGCCGCCGACTGGAACAACTTAGAACTGTACTGCGTCAACTATGCCATTTACCGAAAAGCGGTGGCAGACCTTGATATCAGGCGATTCAGCATCGTGAACAGTCAGGGCAGCGAAAGCCGCAATCCATCACTGAGCGCCAAGGCCGATGCGGAAAAAATCATGATAAAAATGTCAGCATTGCTGGGCTTTGATCCGGTATCACGGCGTAAAAATCCGGTAGAAACCGAAGAAGAGGACGAGCTAGACCGACTATGAACGCATGGGAGCAGTACGCTTTTGATATCGAAAACAGTAAAATTCCGGCCTGTAAACGCTTAAAACAGGCCGTGAAACGCTATTATAATGATCTGAATAACCCGCTTTATGTGTTTGATTCGGCAGTTGTAGAGCGTTTTATTGGCTTTTCTCGCCTCTGCCCGCACGTCAAAGGCCACTTACGGAGCAAGCCGATTATATTAGAGCCGTGGCAGCAGTTCGCGTTTGCCAATCTGTTTGGTTTCAAGGTAAAAGCCACGGGGCGCAGAAAATACCGTAGCGCTTATATTCAGGTGCCACGTAAAAATGCGAAATCCACCGTTGCCGCGATATTGGCTAATTGGTTTTTAGTGATGGAACAGGGGCAGCAAGATATTTACACCACCGCTGTAAGCCGTGATCAGGCGCGTATCGTGTTTGATGATGCCCGTCAGATGTGTCTGTTATCAAAGCCGTTCAAGAAACGGGTATCTATTCAACAGCACAAAGTGACTTATTCAAAGAGCAACAGCCTGTTAAAGCCACTGGCAGCCAAAGCCGCCACCATTGAAGGCACTAACCCCAGTCTGGCCATTGTCGATGAGTACCATTTGCACCCCGATAACGCCGTGTACTCTGCCCTTGAGCTGGGGATGGGCGCATTATTTACCGGAAGCTCAGCTACAGAATCCGGCGAATAAGAACCGGGCAATCTATCGACAATGGGCACAAGCAGGCTGGATACGTACCACACAAGGCGATTGCATTGATTATGACCGTATTCGTGACGACATTCTCAAAGACAGCCAGCACTTTGATATCAAGCTGGTGGGTTTTGATACATGGAACGCCACGCACCTAAGAACACAATTACAGGGAGCAGGGCTGAACGTTGAACCCTTCCCGCAAACCTATATGCGCTTTAGCCCCGTTGCCAAATCTGCCTAGGTGTTCGTTAACCGCAAAGTTATTCGTCACAATGGCGATCCGATGCTGGCTTGAGCGATGTCCAATGTGGTGATGGAAACCGACGCGAACGCTAATATCAAACCGAACAAGAAGAAATCCGCGAATAAAATAGACCCTGCCATTGCATTCCTGATGAGTTTTGGCACATGGCAGGTAGAGCATGAAGATTTTGCGTTTAGTCTCAATGAGGAACAACAGCAGAGATTAGCTAACTTTGATGGTATTTAGTTAATCTATTGATTTGAGGTATTGTCTCCAGAGAGTTATGTTAAATAAAATCAATCAATTATAATATTAAATTATTATTATGCGTAACGTATCAAGAACCAGAATGTTTAATATCCTGACCTACTTTTACTGGTATACCCAAAAAAAGTATTGAATACTTGGTGTTTCGTTTAGTGAAAAAAGGACAACAAGTATGTATAGCAGGAACGACGCTGGAGAACATCAAGACTTAATAAGAAAGTTATCTCTTATAGATGACCTTGAAAGTTGGCCTCCTCATACATTAGCCCTAGAAAAAGAAGATAAAAAGCATGTCTACGAATTTGGGAAACGCTTGTGGATAAAACGTAAAATATCTGATGGTAGTTTACTCTTACATCCAGATGTACGAGCAGAATTAATTCAACGGGAATATAACCCATTATCAATTCATAAAAAAATGATTTGGGCTAGTTTATTGGCTTCTTATGATGGAACTGATAGTAGAGAATACTTCCAAAGAATAAAGGGAAAAATAACTAAAAAGTATGGAAGTAAATGGTGGCTTGATGTTTATAAAAGAATAAAGCCTACCTATGCGGTTAGACAACATATATTAAAACACATTGATGGCGCTGGGCCTGCTGTAAAATATGCGGCTTCACAGAGTATGTATCTTGGAGATATTTACCGAGAGTCACGTAATGACGCTTTAAGAATGATTACAAAGGAATAATCGAAATATTTTCATTTCATTGAGTGAAGCAGTGGGGAGTCTTAGCTCATTTAATGACATATTATAATCACTAGTCACCATAACATCAGCAACAAATATCATTGCTACATCGTAACCCTTATGTACCAACAAACTTTCCACTCAAAGAAGGAACGCTCATCGCCGTAATAAGAAAGGAATTGAAGTATGTCAGAAAAAGCTCCACCTTCTGGGAGCTTAATTATTCAATTAAAACAGATAGCTAAATCAGTCAGTTTTTTTATTAAAAATAACCTCATCGAAATCATTATTACGGGTCAACCACAGAGAAAGTGCTTTCAACGAATCGGAAGTGAATTCGTCGCAACGAGCGGTGATTTCTTCCGGTGTCAGCCAGCACACATCGTCAATTTCCGCTTCCTGTAAAGCAAATGGGCCATGACTGATGCAACTGAACAATGCACCATAGATACGGCAATTCTCTTCCTCATAATAAAAACCACCATGCTCGGCAAAAGGAACACCTGCAATACCCAATTCTTCTTCTGCTTCGCGCCGGGCTGCATCCAACATATTTTCACCCGCCAGCGCAACACCTCCGGCGGTCGCATCCAATTTTCCCGGATAAAAATCTTTAATTTCTGTGCGATGCTGAACCAGAATTTTTCCCATACCATTATGAACGACGATATAAGTGGCACGGTGCCGTAGACACTGGGCGCGCATCTGCCGACGTGTCGCCTGAGCAATGACTTCATTGTCTTCATTGACAATATCAATCCACTCAACACCCTCTGTATTCTCTTGTTCCATCTTCAAAAAACCTTTTTTATTAGCAAGAAATTGCAAGTCTATAAAATGGTTAACCTATTCAAAATAACCAAATTGATAGAGGCTCTACGAAGTTATTCGTTTCGGACGCTTCATGCAACCCTTTAACTGAACCCGAAATAGAACACTTAATGAACCATAATGTGATAAGATTTTTACCCACAGTGGTAACGGGGTTGATTACCTGCACCTTATCAACCTCAAAAACCAGAAAAGAGGGGCTAATCCATTTATGCCCCTCATTATGCCAGCATTATTTTACAATGACCTACCGTTTGGCTATTAATATCAATTCACCCATCAGGGTACTCAACCCACTCATCCTTTCCGCTAATTATCGTCACCTTCGGTATATTCATACGGTTCCGTTTTAATCTCAGTACCTTATATGGCTTAATATTTGCGTAAAATCTGATATTAATGTTGCTGACAAACGTTTTCTCATGTTTATCACATCCAATCCTCTCCAATCAGTACAAAATTATCCGTATAGCGTTTCAAAGCCACATTACCCCATTTATTTTGTTTAGTATAAATAAGCGATTGTGCTAACTGGTCATCCATATGTAAAAACAGGGTATTACGTTGCCGGATATCAGGAACAACATCAAACCTTTCCTCCATTGTTCTTTCAAAGAATCGCTCCTTATCCCGATAAAAATGATATTTTCTCGGTTCAACCAACTCTGCAATGCGATCACCGATGTAATGAATATATTTAAACATACGGTGATCAGGCAGACTCAAGGCATCTTTTAACGTCGGGTTATCATTACGTGGAAACCATTTAACCCTATCTGCTTCACTTATATGTTTAAAAAATTCTTTCTGAATCTCTAATGCCTCCTTCATCTTATCTTCCGTTTCATGATTCAGTGACGGAATTAAATACAATTTTACGTCAACAGGTAATATATCACTAAGCTGTATAAAGTTACTTGAATCGCTCTTTTTTAAAGATTCAATAATCAAATTAGCCTTATAAAAGTGAACTATTTTTCCATGATGCAAGAAAACTTCATCACCTTTTGTCAAACCTAACAATTCAATAGTGCTAAATAAATAGCCCAGAGGCCCCCAATAATCATAAAGCCAGTTATCCAGGTCTTTTTCCGGCGGAGCAGAAGGAACCAAGTCATTTTCATTTAGATGACGGAAATGCGTGATATCTTCCAGTTCTTGTACCGCACTACGGGTTAATGTCCGTGGCATCCCATAACTGTACAAACAAGGATGATATTTTTTCAGTTGTGCACTGTGCAATAATCCCAGAGCACCACCTAAGCTATGCCCACAGATAAATAAATTTCGGTTTTTAACCAAATCAATAATTTTATCAAACATATTTTTATCAGAACCGGGAACTTTTAATTTGCCAATAAGATTAAATGCTTCCCAAAAACCCCTATGGACTTTACCATTTTCGATAAAACCACTACATAGTCCGCCTTGACCACAGCCCAATTTCAATGGCTGGTACATAATATCAGTGAGAGCATTATCTATACTAGCTGTCCCTCGCCAACTGACAATAATATCTTGTTGATTCGATGCATAAAATAACTCGGTATCGCCTAATGGGCTTTCACTTGCTTTTGAATCAATAAATACAACATCAGTGTAACGTTCACGAAACGGCACATCATAAACAATTGGAGAACGCGCTATTTTTTCTATTTTATTAGGTAATTGGGATATATCCAACATCTGTCGGTTAAAAAAATGGCTGATAGAACCTGTTACATCAACATTATTATTAGAATATGACAGCACTCCCATTAACGACAGGTTATAAGCATTCACCAAAGAGTAATCAAGCTGATGATGTAACAATAATACCCAAGCCCGAAATGGACACACTTCCAGAACATACCGGCAGTTTATTGAGGGAATACCAAAACCTTTCGGTACCGGATCTGGGAAATGATAGCGTGGCGGTTTATCCTCTTTCCATTTATCAATCACAGGTAAGCCATCACTTATCTGACCAATAGTCACATAACGATATTGATGGCCTTCTGCTTTGGTTTTAGGTTTAACTACCGATGCATTGGCATCGCGCTTTTCCCGTAATGGGCGCTGTTCCATTTCATTGGCTAATGGCTGAGCCTTGATATACAACGTTACTGGATCCGGCGACAAACTGTCTTCCCTAAGCAATCCTTGATCATTAGTCACTCCTTTACGTTCATCACGCAACTCCCCTTGGCTTATCAGGCAATAAGGCATATTAACTAATGGATTACCTTGTTCATCAACAAGTTGGAACTCCACCCAATGTTCCATAATTTTTTGACCATCAATAGTATCTCGTGGGCATAATTCGCTCATAATTATTATTTTCCTTTTTTTATTCTGAGAAAGTAATACAACGCTTATTATCAGATCAATACACTAATAATAGTGGGAGAGAAAATTAATTCTCTCAAGCGTAATATCATAATAAAATTCAACAAATGCCAAATGAATATAATTATGAAAAACCACAGGGCAAAAAATGAGAAAACAGAAAAAATCCAATTTATTTAATTACTTCGCCTAACAAATATTAGGCCTACAAAATAAAAACCCCAGTATTAGCTCACTTAACAAAAATTTATTTCCATCATAGAAAAAAACAACATATTGAATAACATCTAAAAACATTTATCACTCTAACTGTTATGATAAATAGTTAAATAAGATTCCAAAATAGTGCTACATCTTATACTACTCATAATTCCATGTATAACAATGGGTTGAAGAAGGCCATGTGTAGCAGAATTATGAAACGTTATTTAAATTCAATTTAAATTAACCAAATAATAAAAACATTCCATTTATTTAAAATAAAAAAACAATAAAAATCAATGGTAATATACTATACAATTTATTATTGATATAAATATCATACCAGTTATTTAGGATATATTTCCATTTGAACATTATTCAAAAAAATATGCAGTTCATTGGTTCTCTCAGTACCTGGCCTATTCACTCAACCTACGAGGATTTTGGGAAACCATAGCCGAACACGGCGATAAGGTTGACCACACTACCTTATCCCGCTCCAGCTACTCATAAAAGAGGGTATTGTTTTGTTAACGCAGCAGAACCAATTTGTCTGATTAATTTTTACAATATCATCGTCTGTTTTTGATAGACGATCCTGTGCTTCGACCACATAATTTGGACAATATTTTAGTCGTACTCAGCTATTTTTACGAGATTTATTGATGTCCAAATTAGAGAAATTATGTGCAGATTTTGCCGCTCAGACTAACATTGTGTTGAATCTTTCTACGGGCGCAGCGCAATTGAATATTGGTGATTATGGCCCCTGGTGGATAGAGGTGGACTCAACGGGATCTATGCTGACTTTCCATCATACAGTCACTTCGTTTGTTGATAATGATGCGGAATTTTGGCTCTTATTAAACAGTAATATCAATATACTTGGTGGAGCATGGCTCGCATTGCATCAGCCAACGCGAACTATTCGTCTCTGCTTACTTCAAGATATAACACGAATCGATTCTATTGATTTGGTCAATATTTTAGGAAATCTGCAAAAAATAAGAGCTGAACTCCCTTTTCCCGAAATTAAACACACCATTTCAGCATCAACCCACGATATTTTAGTTTGATATGCTTTTTTAGAAAGTAAATTCAAAGAGCTCACAGAAGAAAAAACAATAAAACAATGGAGAGAAAGTATGTCCAATCTTTCAATACAGAGCGCTAACACCAGGATTGATATTAATCACAATGAGTTGTCTCAAGCAGCTTCAACAGATAAAACTTGTCACTGTTGCGAACCGTTGCTAAATAATACCATTGATAATCCACTTACCTCACCAACCTCTGTTATCACACAATGGAATGAAAAATCCGTCGTAACCAACAAACAAATTGAAGCTAACATTTCCCGTTTAGCCAGCGAAAGCACCGCCGCCCATAAAACAGTTGATTCCCTATTATCTAACCTGATAAAACTTTTCACTCGGGTGGAGGGTAATGAGTTAACCGCAATCACTAAAATGTTGAATGCCTATACCGGAGATAAACCCGGATTCAGTATCTTAGGTCAACTTGGTGCAGGTGGATTTACCCGAATTATTAGCGAAGCACAGCAAAGCGGTGTTAGACCTGATAGAGCAAATACAGAACCTCTCACATTGAGGGAGAAGGCTACTGCTTACTATGATCTGACTAACTCAGCTTATTTCCGGGATACTCTGGAGAAAATTTATTCATCACCTGAATTGAAATCAGAATTCAAGGATATAATTGATATTGGTTATCTGGAAAGTAAAAACTTTGCACCTGCCCGTGGTTCCACTAAAGAAAATCCCTTACCTGATCAGTTGGCTCTCTACACGTTTAAAAATGAAAATAAATTTAATGCCTCTGAAAATCCCGAATTGTATCAGGTGACTAAACAGGAAAAAGGGAAAGAAGTAACAAGTAACCCTGCCCTGGCTGGCAATAGCCTGACCAAAGTCCAGAATGATTTCAGAACACCAGCTCCTGATAAGGAAAGTGTCTGGTCATCTGCCGCTTCACTTGAAGCCGATAATCGTCTGACCAATCGGGAGTTGGAATTTGCCCGTTTAAACCCCCGCAACCGACTGGACAGAACTGACTATCAATTTGGTCAATCAGCACCCATCAAAGCACATCAAGAATTCGCGAAGGAAAATATTATAGTACAACGTGGTAATGGTTTTGCTGTCTGGAATGTGAAAGAAAATACAGGATTCTCTGAGGATGCAGCCTTACATCATTTGCCAACTGTCGCGGCGCCTTCAGGCACCACGGATCGTTTTATTACTGCGGCCAGGTTGTTGGGTACAGGTCTGAAAAATGATCTTTCTTTAGGTACTCCCACTCATGGAGAATCACCGGATCAGTCCATTCAACGAGGGGAGCGGGAAATGAAAGAGCTAACCCGATGGCTGGCAACAGGTTATCTGGTTGATGACAATCATCATTCTATGATTGAAGTTAATTTAGGTGCAGCCAACCATGGTTTAGCGTCTCAGTGGGGATTGAATCTCTATACCGAACCCTTCTCTTCTCCTATACATGCCAAAGGATTTAGCATATCCAGCCAGGAAATATTGGCAGAATTAGAAAATCGTGAGGATGTCCGCACAGATTACTCTACTTTCAAGAAAGATCTGTACGGCGGAAGTCGGGCAGCGGTTAACGCAGATGGCAATATAAGAACGAATTCCAGATAACCTTTCTTTTTGCCGCTTCATCTGATGATTCATGACCGGGGGAGTTGTTGTCGGTTAAATTCTTCACCCCCGGCAATACGGATGATCGCCAACCAGTGCGGGAATGGGCACAAGGTCTGAATTGGCTATTCTTGGATAGATCTAATGTAATATGTAATACAATTTCATGTCCCACTGGAGGTTCTATGATAGACCTGTATTATGCCCCAACACCAAATGGTCACAAAATCACGCTCTTTCTTGAAGAGGCTGGCCTTCCTTACAACATTTACCGAATTGATATTGGTGCGGGAGATCAATTTAAACCTGAATTTCTTGCAATTTCTCCTAACAATAAAATTCCGGCTATTGTTGATCAGCAACCCACCGATGGCGGCCAACCTGTCGCCATTTTTGAATCCGGTGCCATTCTGACTTATCTGGCAGAAAAAACGGGTAAGTTACTCAGCAAAGATGTACGTGAACGTATTCAAACCCTGCAATGGCTGTTTTGGCAAATTGGTGGCTTTGGCCCAATGCTGGGACAAAATCACCATTTTAGTCACTTTGCGCCTGAGAAAGTCCCTTACGCGATTAATCGTTATCAAGAAGAAACAAAACGTTTGTATAAGGTTCTGAATACTCAATTGGAAAAAACATCCTATTTGGGTGCTCAGGAATACAGTATCGCTGATATCTCAACTTATCCGTGGGTTCGTGCCTATGAACGTCAAAATATTGATCTGAACAATTATCCGGCAGTGAAAAAATGGTTTGATACTATTAGCCAACGCCGCGCTACCCAAATAGCCTACAGCAAAGCCTGATACCTGTCTGCGGGGTAACTATTTCCCCGCAAAACTTGATCCGGCTAACAGATAGCTGTATTTTAAATCATCAGCATTGATATCCCTGCTATAGTTTCTATATAAACTTAGGTTATAGGAGTGGTTATGCATATTTTAATCACCGGAGGAACAGGCTTGATTGGTAGCCGTCTGGTTTTCCAGCTTCTTTCCCTATCCCATTCCATTACCATTCTGAGCCGCTCACCACAAAAAGTGTACTCTTTGTTCAGTAAACAAGCCGAATGCTGGACCACTCTGAAAGATAAAACGGACCTCAATAATTTTGATGCCGTTATTAATCTCGCTGGCGAACCCATAGCAAATAAACCTTGGACTTCAACGCAAAAAGAAAAGCTGTGCCAAAGCCGCTGGATATTAACAGAACAGCTCAATAAGTTAATCAATGCCAGTCAGACACCACCAGAAGTATTTATTTCCGGCTCTGCGGTGGGCTATTACGGCGATCAGGATCAGGCAATTGTGACAGAACATGAGCCACCCAATGATGAATTTACTCATCAACTCTGTAAACGATGGGAACAACTTGCATTACAAGCTGCCAGTGATAAAACCCGTATTTGTCTTTTACGTACCGGCGTTGTCTTGGCAAAAAATGGCGGTGCACTGAAAAAAATGTTACCGCTTTTCCGTCTTGGGTTGGGTGGCCCTATGGGTAGCGGAAAGCAGTATCTGCCTTGGATCCATATTGATGATATGGTAAATGGTATCTATTACCTGTTGATGACGCCCGGTTTGAGCGGTCCTTTTAATATTACCGCCCCTTATCCGGTACATAATGATCAGTTTGCCGCAACACTCGGAGAAGTATTGAACCGCCCTGCAATTATCCGCATACCTGCTTTTGTGCTGAAATTATTAATGGGAGAAGCTGCGGCACTGGTACTAGGAGGACAGCAGGCAATACCGCATAAACTGGAACAAGCTGGTTTTGGCTTCCGCTATTTTCAGCTAAAGGACGCTTTTGAAGACCTGCTACACACTAAATCTCAACACCTTTAGCACCTTGCCAACGGGTAAATAGATCATGAGGCAGCTCGATATCAAACTGATCGAGCACCCGATTAACTGTCTGGTCAACAATATCCTGAATCTGTTCAGGGCGATGATAAAATGCAGGCACTGGCGGCATGATCACCGCACCTATTTCGGCCGCCTGAGTCATCAACCTGAGATGCCCCAAATGCAATGGCGTTTCTCTCACACCCAGCACCAATTTACGGCCTTCTTTCAATACAACATCTGCCGCTCTGGTCACTAATCCATCGGTATAGCTATGAACAATACCTGAAAGGGTTTTCATTGAACATGGCAAAACGACCATACCCGAAGTTTTGAACGAACCAGAAGAGATAGCAGCGGCTATATCTCTGTTGTCATACACAACATCAGCCAGCGCCTGCACATCCCGCAAACTATAATCTGTTTCAAGTGCCAGTGTCTGACGAGCGGACTGACTGATGACCAGATGTGTTTCTACGCCGTCAACTGGTTGTAAAACTTGCAGCAGCCTGACGCCATAAATAGCCCCGCTTGCTCCTGTAAGCCCCACGATCAATCTTTTCATTTTTTCCTCGTGCTGACACTGGACAACGATTTTAAATCCGAAGGTCATCAACCTTCATTATAGATATCCAGATTTTCGATTTCGTTCTGATTATTCAATGTCATTTCATCGTCTTTACGCAGATTTTCCAGATAATAGAGATAAGTCTGGTCAATGTCTTTGGTAACATAAATGCCATCAAATACGGAGCATTCAAACTCTTCAATATCCGGGTTTTCTTCACGAACGGCATCAATCAGATCCGTCAAGTCCTGGAATATCAACGCATCTGCACCAATGAGCTGACGAATTTCATCAACTTCACGTCCATGAGCGATCAATTCATTTGCATTTGGCATATCAATGCCATAAACATTCGGGAAACGCACTTCCGGGGCCGCAGAAGCAAAATAAACCCTCTTCGCTCCCGCTTCACGAGCCATTTCAACAATTTGTTCTGATGTTGTACCACGAACAATAGAATCATCCACCAGCAGCACATTTTTATCGCGGAATTCCGCACGATTAGCATTCAGTTTACGGCGGACTGATTTCCGGCGCTCCTGTTGACCCGGCATAATAAATGTCCGGCCAACATAACGGTTTTTCACAAATCCCTGACGGTAGGGTTTACCCAGTATACGGGCAATTTCCAGAGCAATATCGCAGGAAGTTTCAGGAATAGGAATAACCACATCAATATGAAGATCTTCCCATTCACGGGCAATTTTCGTCCCCAGCTTATTCCCCATCCGCACACGGGCGTTATAAACCGAAATTTTATCAATAAAGGAGTCTGGACGGGCAAAATAGACAAATTCAAACAAGCAAGGAGTCAGAGAAGGATTTTCAGCACACTGGCGGGTAAATAACTGGCCCTTCTCAGTGATATAAACCGCTTCACCCGATGCAACATCCCGCAGGAATTCAAAACCCAGCGTATCCAATGCAACACTTTCAGAAGCGACCATATATTCATTACGGCCATCATTCAGAGTACGCTTGCCTAACACCAACGGACGAATGCCGTGCGGATCACGGAAAGCGACTAACCCATGACCGATAATCATCGCAATACAGGCATAAGCACCACGAACCTGTTTATGCACTGCCGCTACCGCAGCGAAAATATTGTCAGGTTCCAACGGATAATGCTGGAAACGATCCAATTCATTAGCAAAAACATTGAGCAAAATCTCGGAATCTGACGGGGTATTCACATGGCGACGGGCATTTTCAAACAACATTCTTTTTAATTCATGCGCATTCGTCAAATTACCATTGTGTGTCAATGTAATACCAAATGGAGAGTTCACATAAAACGGCTGGGCTTCCGATGCACTGGCGCTGCCCGCCGTCGGATAGCGAACATGACCAATCCCAATCGCTCCCTGTAAACGCAGCATATGCCGGGTTTCAAACACATCTCTCACTAAGCCGTTGGCTTTGCGTAAACGAAACCCATTGTTACCATCAATAGTAGCAATGCCAGCAGCATCTTGCCCACGGTGCTGAAGCACCGTCAACGCATCATAAATCGACTGGTTAACCGGTGTAAAACCGACGATACCAACAATACCGCACATGTAGTTTTTCCTCATCAGCCAAGCGGAGAGGTATATTTCTCCGGCAGGAAACTTGACGCATTTTGCAGGTAGTCAAAGAACCACCTGATGATATGACTGAACTGTGGGATCAATTGTGACTGTTTCCAGTCATCACTTTGAGGCAATGGTGTGAATGTATCCAGAAAAAACAGAATAGCAGCAACAATCAGCACACCACGCAATGCCCCAAAGCAGACTCCAAGTACCCGATCAGTACCAGACAATCCAGTCCGTTGCACAAGAGAACCTATCACATAGTTCACCACGGAACCGACAATCAAAGTCGCAATAAACAGAAGCGCAATGGCGATTCCGTTACGCACCAGTTCATCTTCAAAACGGGTAAAATAGACCGCTAAGTAAGAGTAGAAATGGCTTGCCACAAAGAAAGCACATCCCCAAGTGACCAGTGACAACGCCTCACGAATAAACCCACGAATCAGGCTAACTAATGCCGAGAAGCCAATAATGGCAATAATAACGTAATCAATCCAAACCATGTTTTAATTCCAAAATAGACGCCCGGCATCCGTTTCAGGTGCATTTTAACAGAAAACGAAAACGTTTGCGTAGCAGATTTCCTATTCCACTGAAAATAATTAGCGGCGATATGGGAAACGCATTATCGCCGCAGTCACTTAATATTTATTACTTAATTTCATCACAATTATCCTATTCGTCACATAGGCATCGTCAGCTTTATTACGGTCTATAGCTTCTTACCTGCCCTTGTAATCCTGTCAGATTTTTTAGTTCTGATAACACCGAGTCGAGTTGTTGTTTAGACGCATTCGGACCGACATATATTCGGGTTAACTGCCCATTCACTGGCGATGAAGGTACCGTATAGACCTGATAACCCGACAACCGCAGTCTGGCAACGATCTCATCCACCTTTCCAGCGTTTTTCAAGGCACCTAGTTGTACAATATATGCTTGCCCTTGCGGTGCTTTTTCAACTGGTTTAACTTCAGGCTTCGGTTTAATCTCTGGCTTAGCCGACGCTGGCTGCTTAATGCCCAGTTTTTGTTCAGGATTAATCTGTGGTTGAGGTTTGACTTCAGGTTGAACAGCAGGAGGCACTATCGGTGCGGGTGGCGATGGAACTGTCACCAATGGTATTTCCGGCTGCTCCAGTGTTTCCGGCAGCAATATCTCTGTCTCATCTTCCAGAGGAATTGATAATATTGGCGAATTAAGGGGAGGAATAGATTCAATTTCTTGCTCATCCCCAGGCTTCGGAACCAGGGGAATTGATGCAAACTTATCTTCGTTATATTTCTTGTCGCCGTCCAACAATGCAGGCAGCACAATAACACCCAGTGCGACCAATACAATTGTGCCGACCAAACGATTTTGAAATTTACTTGCCACTTCGCTTCTCCCTGTCCAGAGCCTCCATGACATGCGCCACTGTGTGGAATGAACCACAAACGACAACAATATCCTGTTCATCAGCATCTGCCATTGCCTGATACCAGGCACTTTCCACATCAGTAAATACCCGTGGCTGTTCAAGATGCTCAACCAATGCCTGTGCATCTGCACCACGCAGTTCAGTCAACGGAGCGCAATACCACTCATTAATTTGCTGTGACAGGCAAGCCAGTGTGCCGGCAATATCTTTATCGCCAAGCATACCCACTACACCAAGAATTTTACTGCCCGGTTGACGGGGCAACAGGGCTAATTTCTGTACCAAATAAGCCGCTGCATGCGGGTTATGCGCCACATCCAGAATCAACAACGGCTTTTCATGAACTATTTGGAAACGCCCAGGCAACTGCGCATTTTGCAGCCCCTGATGGATGGCATTTTCATTAATAGCCTGACTGACTTTATCTCCTTGTCGTAATAGGCAACAAATAACACCCATTGCGGTTGCGGCATTCATCAGAGGAACATTTGGCAAAGGCAGATGACTAAATAGCATATCATCAGATTGCCAGTGCCAATCTTTCCCCTGTTGAGAAAAGCGCCAGTCAATACCACAGCGGAACAACCTGGCCCCTAGTTGATCCGCGACTTCCGCAATAGAAGATGGCATATCCGGTTCACCCACCACAGCAAGACGATCTTTGCGGAAAATACCCGCTTTCTCACGACCAATATGTTCGCGATCAGCCCCTAACCAGTCAATGTGATCGAGTGCAATACTGGTAACGGCTGCAATATCGGCATCCACAATATTAGTCGCATCCAGCCGCCCACCTAAGCCAACTTCTAAGATGACCACATCCAGGCAAGCTTCTTTAAGCAATTGCAGAGCCGCTAATGTGCCATACTCAAAATAAGTTAGTGAAATACCACCACGACGGGATTCAATATCCGCAAATACACGACAGAATTCCTGTTCAGGTAACTCTTTACCCTGAATGCGGACTCTTTCAGTATAACGTACAAGATGCGGAGAGCTGTACACACCCACTCTCAGCCCAGCCGCTAGCAGAACAGATTCGATAGTGCAACAGGTGGTGCCTTTACCATTAGTGCCGGATACGGTTATCACCTTAGGCGCAGGATTAACCAGATCCAAGGTTCGAGCTAGTTTACCTACACGTTCAAGCCCCATATCAATGGCTTTAATATGCAGGTTTTCAAGATAGGAAAGCCACGTCATCAGCGGCGACGTGACTTGAGGAATTTGCAAAGTGTCAGACATCTTCTTTATTGGTATTTATTTGAATATCCGCCTCAACATCAGCGGGTTCTGCCACAAATTCAGCAACAACGGGTTTAGTACCGGATTGCGGCTGATGAGTCAGTTTAGAAAGCAAACTGGCAAGTGTGTCTCGTATTTCAGGACGACGAACAATCATGTCAATTGCCCCCTTTTCCAGCAAAAACTCACTGCGTTGGAAACCTGGTGGCAATTTCTCGCGTACTGTCTGCTCAATAACACGTGGACCGGCAAAGCCAATTAATGCCTTTGGTTCAGCAATATTAATATCACCCAACATTGCCAAACTCGCTGAAACACCGCCCATTGTCGGGTCAGTCATCACAGAGATATAAGGCAAACCACGCTCCTGCATTTTTGCCAAAGCAGCACTGGTTTTCGCCATCTGCATCAGTGACATCAACGCTTCTTGCATACGAGCACCACCACTGGAAGAAAAACAGACCAGAGGACAATTGTCTTCCAGCGCCTGTTCTACCGCGCGAACAAAACGGGCACCAACAACAGAAGCCATTGACCCCCCCATAAACGCAAATTCAAAAGCAGCAACCACCACCGGCATACCACTCAACGTGCCTTTCATCACGATCAGTGCGTCTTTCTCTTCAGTTTGCTTTTGTGCTGCCGATATGCGGTCTTTATACTTTTTAGAATCGCGGAATTTCAGAATATCCTTCGGCTCTAATTCTCCCCCTAATTCAGTTTTTGCGCCTTCATCAAGGAGAGTCTCCAGCCGGGTACGCGCCGAAATACGCATGTGATGATCACATTTAGGGCAAACCTCAAGATTGCGCTCTAACTCAGCACGGTAGAGCACTTGACTGCAACTATCACATTTAGTCCAAACTCCCTCTGGGATATTTGCCTTACGACTTTGGGTAATGTTGCTTTTATTAAGAATTTTTTCAATCCAGCTCATTGAATGATCTTTCCGTCTGAATCTGGCTTGTGCCAGCTTTGTTATATGTGCCATTAAACCACAATGCTATTACAGTGTGGATAAAAAACTGCTCAAACCTGTTACGGGTTATTGGTTTTCTGTTTCATCGCCGCACGACGGTAACGCCAGATTTCAATCACTCCGGGCAGGATTGAGATAAAGATGATAGCAACAATCAACAGTTTCAAATTCTGTTGTACCATTGACATATCACCGAATATATAACCAGCATAAGTGAATAACAGTACCCAAACCAGTGCGCCAATCACGTTATAAGCAGCAAAATGACGATAAGACATTTTCCCCATACCTGCAACGAATGGTGCAAATGTTCTGATAATTGGTACAAATCGCGCTAAAATAATGGCTTTCCCGCCATGTTTTTCATAAAATTCATGTGTTTTATCCAGATAACGTCGGCGGAAAATTTTCGAATCCGGGTTGGTAAATAATCTTTCGCCAAAGACACGACCTATAGCATAATTCACCGCATCGCCAATAATAGCCGCAATAATCATCAACACCACCATAATATGCACATTCAGATCATTTGAATCCAAAGCCGCTAAAGCACCCGCAACAAATAGCAGCGAATCTCCCGGCAGAAATGGAGTAACCACTAATCCTGTTTCACAAAACAGAATCAGGAACAGAATGCCATACACCCAATGACCATATTGTGCGACAAGCTCTGCTAAATGAATGTCAATATGGAGAATAAAATCAATAATAAATTTAGCAAAATCAACGAAATGTGTCAGATATTCCATAATATTCCCCGTTATACCAAAACGTCCTTGTCGGCAACCAAACCAAAAATGTTAAATTAGATCATCTGCCAGAAACAGAGGCCCCATAACCGATCCCGGCAAATCAAACTGTGCAGGGTAATCAACGGCAACCAGATATAATCCTGCCGCTTTGGCTGTCGCAGCGGCTTTTGTCCGGTCTTTTACCGCAAGCAATTGAGCCATCCAGTTGATACCCTGATTTCCACAGCCAATTTCCATCAGGCTACCGACAATATTACGCACCATATGATGCACAAAAGCGTTGGCTTTAATATCTATTACGACGTAATGCCCGTAACGATTGACATTAATATGCATCACATGACGCCAGGGTGTCTTGGATTGGCATTGAACCGCACGGAAAGAGGTAAAATCATTTTCCCCCAGCAAACACTGCGCGGCCTGATGCATCCGTTTTTCATCCAGTGGATAATGAAAATGTGTCACGCCACTGGCCAACACTGCCGGACGATAACGATGATTAAAAACAATATAACGATACCGCCGGGCAGTCGCGCTGAAACGGGCATGGAAATCCTCATCCACGGCTTTCACCCAACGAACAGCAATATCCGGCGGTAAATGTGCGTTCACACCCATTGTCCACGCCGCATCCTTGCGTTGTGCAGACGTTTCAAAATGAACGACTTGCCCTGTTGCATGTACTCCAGCATCAGTCCGACCGGCACAAAATACCGATATGGGTGCATTGGCGACTTTTGATAACGCTTTCTCAAGGCACCCCTGAACACTTTTTACTTCTTGCTGACGCTGCCAACCATAATACCGGCTGCCATCGTACTCAACTCCCAATGCAATTTTCATTTTTGAACCTGGCACAGATGCTGTTTGTTCTGTACCAGACATCAGTAAAATTGCTCCTGAATCAGTTTTTCGGCTGTCTCAACCGCCATCAGCGCACCACCAAATCGGATATTGTCGGCCACCGACCAGAATTGTAATACCTCCGGCATACCATAATCATTGCGCAGACAGCCAATACTCAGCAAATCATTACCAGACGCGTCTGTCACCTGAGTTGGATAATCGCCTTCTTCTGAAACGTTAATATCAACCATCCGCTCTAATTCTTCTCTGGCTTCTTCCACACCAACCGGACGCAATGTTTCCAAATGGACTACCTGAGCATTACCATAAAAAACAGAAGACTGAACGCAACTGACTGAAATGGGCAACCCCTCATCCTGTAAAATTTTGCGTATCTGATCTACAACGCAGCGCTCTTCACCCACTGAACCTTCAGCATCTGCCAACAGCGGCAAAAGATTAAACGCCAATTGTTTGCTGAAACGACCCGAATCGGGTGAGATACCGTTAAGTAAACGGGCGCTCTGCCCAGCTAATTCATCAATCGCCGCTTTGCCATGAACAGAAACAGAGAACAAATTAGTCAAATGTAAGCGTGCAATTCCGGCGGCGTCAACCAACGGTTTAATTGCTGTCAGCACCTGACTGGTCATGCAATCTGCCAAGGCGACAATATTACGGTTACGATAATCCGCCAACGCATGAGGATTCACACCCGGGACAATAAGGGGAACATCCGGCTCCATAGCAAACAATCCGCTGCTATCGAGCACCAGACAACCTGCTTCTGCCGCTTGTTCAGCATACTGTGCCGTGGCTTCTGTTCCGGCCACAAAAAAAGCGAGTTGCACCTGTGACCAGTCAAAGCCAGCAACATCACGGACAATTAAACTTTTACCATTAAAACGCAGGTTTTCACCGGCACTATGTTCACTGGCAAGAGGATACAGTTCACCAACGGGAAACTGACGCTCCTGTAATAACGCCATTATCGCTTCACCTACCGCGCCTGTCGCACCCAACAGGGCAATATTCCATCCTTCCGACATGTTGGTTTTCTCCACCTTATCTTTCTGACATGCAGATATATACCTGCACAAATTAAATCAGTTCTGTACTGAAACCAAGAGCGGCTAGCAACTCAGCACTCTCTCTGTTATCACAGCACACGGTCAGGGATGACCATTCCCGGCGTTCCAAATAGTTTTTACGCAGAAGATCGAATTGCCCTTTCTGACTGGCAACCTGCCGTAACGGGGTATCATCGCGGCGCACATCATACACTAAATGTATCAGTCGCTTTAGTGTGCTTTGAGTCACATTGCCATGCAAGGCGACCCGGCTGAAATCAGGTTCAGGCAACAGCTCAGATAAGGCAACCTTACGGGGCTGACCAAGGAATCCACAATAAGCCTCAAATACCTGTGTGGTGCCACGTGCCTTACCTTCGAGGGTATAACCCGCGATATGCGGAGTACCTATATCGACTAATTCCAGTAATGGCAGGGATAAATCAGGTTCTGGTTCCCAAACATCCAGCACAACACTGAGTTTTTTACCACGCGTCAACTCGGCAAGCAGTGCCTGATTATCAACAACTTCACCCCGGCTGGCGTTAATCAATATGCGGTTATCCGGCAAAGCCGACAATAATTCTGCACCCGCCAGATGAAGTGTTTTATATGGGCCTGATTTATTCAATGGCGTATGGAATGTCAGAATATCCGCCGCTTTGACCAATTTTTCCAATGGCCAAAATTCACCAGCATCACCTCTTTCAGCTCTTGGCGGATCACATAAGAGTGTCCGTATGCCAAGGGAAGATAACCGTTCGGCCAGCCGGCTACCGACATTACCGACGCCAATGATCCCGACAACCTTATCTTTGAGTTCAAAATTGTCACGTTCAGCCAATAACATCAATGCTGAGAAAACATATTCAACCACAGCAATGGCATTGCATCCCGACGCAGCAGAAAACCCGATTCCCGCTTGAGATAACCACTGTTGATCCACATGGTCCGTACCCGCTGTTGCCGTACCGATAAATTTTACCGTACTGCCTTTCAGCAGTTCTTCATTAACTTTAGTCACCGAGCGAACCATAAATGCATCCGCGTTATCCAGTGCACCTGCTGGCATCGGGCGCCCCGGAATAGCTTGTACATCCCCTAATTGCTGAAACAGTTGTTCAGCATAAGGCATATTTTCATCAACCAGAATCTTCACTTAATTCCATCCTGTGGCATAAAACGGACGTAGCCGGCTATTTTGCCATTTAATCGTAACAAAACCCATCACGACGGTTTCTTTTATTATTAGCTTTTTCTGAAACGCTCTGGTGTCGTACCCGCCAGTTGCTGAAACATCGCAATAAAAGCAGAAGATGAGCTGTAACCTACATCAAAGGCGACTTCATTAACGGTTTTCCCTTGTTCCAGCAAAGAAATCGCATGGATAAACCGCAACCGTTGCCGCCATTCACTAAATGACATGCCTAATTCTTGCCGGCATCGCCGTGACAAAGTGCGTTCCGAGGTATAACGCTGTTTTGCCCATTGCAGCAATGACGTATTATCAGCCGGATTACGTTCAAGTTCCTGTAGTATCGGTGCTAAAAGTTTATCTTTAGAGAAAGGCAGATAGGTATGCTGAACAGGAGACTGAATTAGCTGATCAATCAACACTTGGGCCAGCCGTAAATCCTGTTCTGTTTCCGGTATTTTCAATGCACGTTCAAAACAATCAGCCATAATCGTATTGAATATTGAGCTAAGTTGGATAATACAAGGAGCCGTCGGCAATAATTCCCCCCACTCAGGAGAGATATCTATTGCCCTGAATCTCATTGCTTTTCTACTATATCCTGAATGCTCTATTCCTTCCGGTATCCAGACACAGAATTGCGGTGACGCTAAAAAATGTTGTTCTCCAGCATTCATTGCCATTACACCACAGACGACATAAATAAGTTGCCCGAATGGATGGGTATGACGTAAACACTCGGTGTCCGCACTGAATAATTCACTACGGAAAGAAATACTGGCCGGAATATCCATGACTTCCACAGGGATATGAATTTTTTCTGCCATAATTGTCTCAATTGCCTTATCCATTGTCTGATTATCGTTATATATAATAAATCAGACACCATTAGACTAAACACTCATTTTTATCTCAATGCGACTCACCTATATGAATATGATTTTCCCGCTTCTGGCAGTCCTGATTTGGTCAATTAATGCCGTGGTGAGTAAAGCCTCCGCTACAGCGATTGATCCGGCTGCAATTTCTTTTTATCGCTGGTTCCTGGCCTTTCTCACATTAACGCCCTTTGTTGCACTGCCTGTTATTCGCCAATGGAAAACAATCTGTCAATATTGGTGGAAGTTATTAGTCCTTGGTGCACTTGGTATGGTACTTTACCAAAGCCTGGCCTATTACGCTGCACACAGCATCAGTGCAACATTTATGGGAATTCTTAGCTCATTGATTCCGCTTTTAACTGTTGTCATCAGTATATTTGTTTTACGTGTTGTCCCCACTGTTGGCATTGCTCTTGGTACTGTTCTATCGCTGTTTGGTTTAATCTGGTTGGTCAGTACCGGTGATCCCATGTCATTGTTGCAACACGGTTTAGGCCGCGGTGAATTGATGATGTTGATTGCCTCCACCTCCTACGCACTCTATGGCGTATTAACCAAACACTGGTCTATTCCATTACCAAACTGGCAATCCCTGTATGTGCAGATTACTTTTGGTGTCCTGTTATTACTGCCAAACTTCCTGTTGACTAACGATGTTCAATTGAATGCCAACAATCTCTCGTTAGTCTTATTCGCCGGTATTCCCGCCTCTATCCTTGCCCCTTATTTATGGATACAAGGTGTCATAAAACTTGGTGCTAACACTACTGCCATATTTATGAATTTGACGCCGATATTTACAACGATTATCGCTATTCTGGTTCTGCACGAAAAAATTCACAGTTACCATCTGGTCGGTGGCGGCATAACACTATTAGGTGTCATACTGGCACAACAATTACGTACTCCTCTTTTTGGCCGTAAAACAAAAGAACCGCAGAAAATTAATCATCAGAAAGCCTGAAAGGAATTCTCACTAATAAGCCGCCCAGTGTTTCACTGGGCAGTAATTGGGGATGAGTACCATGATAAATACTGATATCTTTTACCAGAGCTAATCCCAGTCCTGCCCCTTCATGCCCCGCAGCATTATCAAGACGATTAAAAGCCATCAGTGACAAATTAACTTCTTCTTCAGCAATCCCCGGCCCACTGTCATCCACTTCCAAATAACAATATGTCTTACAAGGACTGAGAATAATTCTGGAAGTCACAATCCCGCCTTCCGGCGTATATTTAATTGCATTGTCTAATAAGTTGGCGCACATTTCTGTCAGTAATACAGGTTCGCCTTTTATCCACTGAGTATTTTCTCCTTCATAACCCAAATCAATATATTTACTTTCAGCCTGTTGCAAGCGAGAAAAACATGCCTGTTGCAACAATGCGACTAAATTGACCGGCTTATAATCTTGAACAGCTTCCTTTTCATGCGCTTTTAAACGAGAGAGTTGTAATAAACGGTCTGTCAGAGAAATCGTATTATCCAACGTGCTATCAATAGCCCGTAAGCTCTCTTTCCATTGTTCAGGATCTTGGCTGGCAAGCGCGACCGCCACCTGGGTTTTCAATACCGTTAACGGTGTTCTGAGTTGATGAGAAGCATCCGCACTGAATCTTTTCTGCCGGCTAACCATCAGTTTCAACCGTTCTATATAGCGATTAAATGCATGTAATAACGGAGAAAGTTCTGACCACGGCAACATATCCGGTAACGGAGTAAGATCATTAGCGGGGCGACGAACCATGACACCAGAAAGTTTATGTAGTGGTTTGAGTAATTGTTTCAACAGAAAATAAGCCAGAATCAGAGTCAAGCCGACAACAGCCCCCTGACTCAGCAAAGAAGATATTAATAATTGTTGCGCAAAATAATGACGAGAAGCCACCGTTTCAGCAACCAGTATTAACGCCATTCCCATCATTCCACCTTCATTGATCGGCTGATAAAGCGCGGCAACCCGGATAGGCTGACCGTGATATTCCGCATCATAAAAATAGACCAATGCAGTGTATAAATTGGAACGCGGCGTATATTCAGGTATTAATGGCAAATCGTCATAACCAGAAATTGTTTTCCCTTCAGGAGATAACACCTGATAGAACAACCGATCATTCATGTTTCGCTCAAAACTATCCAGAACCACATAAGGTACATCGACAATCAATTGGTTATTCTCAACTGTCAGCCGTTCTGCCACGGTTCGGGCTGATGCCAGTAACGTACGGTCATAAGCCAATGTAGCCGCATTTTTCGCACTGAAATAATGGGTATAAACAGACAGACTGCCCAACAAAAACAGCGGAACACCGAAAAATAAAAGTAACTGATGAAACAGTGACTTCGGTACTTTGAGCAATTTCATCCGTTTTGGCACTCAAGACGATAGCCTAATCCCCGTAATGTGCTAATCCCCACATTACTGCCTGACAATTTTTTCCGAACCCGGTGTACATAAAGTTCGATACTTTGTGGATTCGCTTCATCCGACAATGCAAATACCTGTTCAAAAAGCTGTTGTTTAGAAACCGGCCTTCCCCGGCGATGGAACAGGGTTGTCAAAACAGAAAGCTCACGCGGGGTCAAAGCCAGTGGCTCATCGTGCAAAATAAAGTAACCTTCATCCTGATAAACCAAGGAGCCAAATGTCAGCATCTCCTGAGGAACACTTGCACTACGCCGAAGTAATGCCCGGATACGTGCTTCCAACTCCTGTAAATCGAAAGGTTTAGTCAAATAATCATCAGCGCCAGAATTAAGCCCTTTCACCCGATCAGAAACATCAGCCTTAGCCGTCAGTAATAATACCGGCAGATTTTGTCCCCGCTTACGCAAACGAACTAACAGAGAAAGGCCATCCAGCCTCGGCAAAGAAACATCCAGAATCAACAATGCATAATTTTCTGTCTGCAATAATTGATCGGCAACGATGCCATCACTGGCAACATCTACAGCAAACCCTGCACTACTCAGTGCTTTTTGCAGCCAATGCAATAATTCAGGATGGTCTTCCACTAACAGTAAGCGCATTCTAAATATATCTCCTTGATTTTAATAAGCATAATAAAGGATGTTATTCCATATTATCTTGTAGGTTATCCGGTTTATAATTTGCTGCTTTTCTTATCGTTGAAAACTGACAATAGAGATAATGAGTGGAAGCACTTGCAATCGCTGGCCAAACAGCACAAGTCACCGCGATAGCATTAAAAGATTGGACGATGCCTATAACCACACAAAACTGTATTCAGTCATTCGCATTGAGATCAGCCATTAAATCTTTGGCAGTGAAGAATGATTCCCCCCTTTACGAGCATCTTGCATTGCTGCGATTGTCGTTTCGTTCGGAACTAATGGTTCAAAGGGTAATACTTTTTCTCTTGCGACTCGTGTTAGCATCATGCGAACAGCATCTGACACAGTGAGCCCCATCACGGCGAGAACCGCAGCAGCCTCTGCTTTGATTTCACCATCAATACAGGTTTATATTAGTTGATTCGCAGCCACAATAAGCCTCCTTGTTGAACTACAATGTAATTCAAAAGATGTTTAGCACAAATATACGCATGAGTAATATTTAAGCAAATGCACAAAAAATCTACCATCAGGTGACCTCACATCAATTTGTGTCGTACGTCAACATCGCATTCATCTTCAGGCAAATTCTTATCCTAAATTCTATGAAGAGTTTTTAGCATTAAGCGCCATTCATTTCGGAATACAGGTGCTATAATTTGCATAACTCAGTTCAACGAGTGATTTAGTGATTTGTGATTTTTTGCGATGAATCAGATCGCAAAAACCAGATTAAGTTCCCTTCGAGTGATCTACTGTTTTGAAACGCTATTTAAGTAGAAATATGCCAGAAAAGCGAAATAATCCCTCATACTAGGAGAAGTCACATGCCACACATTGAACCCGATGAAACACAAGAATGTACCATTTGTTTAGAAAATAACGACAAGCCCTTTTACCAACTCAGTTGCAATCACGGCAGCACCGAAAGCTATCCAATGCACACGGAATGTTTAAAGCAATTCTTCCAATCTCAAATTGACTCAGAGAGTGTCCCGGGAATAGCTTACGTGACATGCCCTTGCTGCCGACAAAACCCAGCACCACTTGACATCGATGAAATCATGCAATTCGAGTAACCCATCAATAAACATAAAGATGCCAAACGGTTAAACAGTCGCCTACAGGCGGCTGTTTAAGATTGCAGACAACCCCTTCAAGCTTTTTACCTTATCTCTCCACCCACATTGAACGAAAATTTACGATTATTTTCGCTAAAAACCACGCCGCCTTCTGGCGATTATTCTTTGGATGTCTAACAACAAAACAGATCAACATCAGCACGACGAGAAACTTACAACAAACCCAAACAAAAAAGAAAGTCTGTCACCATTCGTTAACTCATTAATGCGAAACGCTACGCAAATTAAGCGATTGAAATCACAGATCAACAACTTTTCTTGTTAATGAAAGGTAAATGAAAGGTTTTGTTATTATCAATTGAGTCAACCTGATCCGTTTATGGTGGCTATATCTTACACGGGTATCAATGAGAACAACTAAATGAAAACTAGAACAATCAAAATGTTAGCTGCAACCGTTTTACTGTTTAGCACAAGCAGTGTTTTTGCTGCCGACGCCCCTGGTAGAACTGAATGTATTGCCCCGGCAAAACCGGGTGGCGGGTTTGATCTGACCTGCAAGCTGGTACAGGTTTCATTACTGGATACGAAAGAGATCAGTAAACCTATGCGCGTCACCTTTATGCCTGGTGGTGTTGGTGCTGTCGCTTACAACGCTATCGTCGCACAGCGACCTGCTGAGGCGGGAACCATCGTTGCCTTTTCCGGTGGCTCTCTGCTCAATTTGTCTCAGGGAAAATTTGGCCGCTACAACGTTAATGATGTTCGCTGGCTGGCAAGTGTTGGTACTGATTATGGTATGATTGCGGTTCGTGCTGATTCTCCTTATAACACCCTGAATGATCTGATGAATGCTTTCAAAGACAATCCCACCCGCATTGTGTTTGGTGCCGGCGCGTCTATCGGCAGTCAGGACTGGATGAAAACAGCACTTCTGGCAAAACAGGTGGGGGTTGATCCTCACAAAATGCGTTATGTCGCTTTTGAGGGGGGTGGTGAACCTGTCACGGCGCTGCTGGGTAACCATATTCAGGCTGTCTCCGGTGATTTGAGCGAGATGATGCCTTACCTGAGTGGAGACAAAATCCGTGTTCTGGCTGTTTATGCCGATAAACGGCTAGAGGGTGATTTAGCTCATATACCTACCGCCAAAGAGCAAGGCTATGACCTCGTGTGGCCGATTATCCGTGGATTTTATATGGGACCAAAAGTCTCCGATGAAGCGTATCAGTGGTGGGTTGATACTTTTAATAAATTACAACAAACAGATGCGTTTAAAAAACAGCGTGATATCCGGGGATTGTTCGAATTTAACATGACCGGCAAGGAACTGGACAGCTATGTGAAAAAACAGGTTGAACAGTATCGTGAACAAGCCAAAGCTTTCGGCTTAGCCAAATAACAGGGCAGTTATCATGAGCGATCGCCTCTTTGCGGCTGTTTGGTTAACACTCTGTATCATCGGTATGGTTATTGGTTGGGAAATCCAGAGCGAATACACTTATGAACCTTTGGGGCCCAGACCTTTTCCAATGATTATTCTGTCTCTGATGGCTCTCTGTGCTTTATTGCTACTTTTCAAAAAACCAGAACAGAGCAACTGGCCTGATGCATCCGTTATTCGTCGCCTGATGATACTGATTGTCTCTTTGGTTATTTATGGCTGGGCATTTGAGTGGCTGGGTTTTCCTCTGGCTACCGCTCTGCTGACATTCAGTGTCGCCCTGTTATTTAACGCGACACTGCCTGCCGCAATCATTTCCGGGGTGTTCCTTGGCGTCACGCTCTACTTCGCCTTTGACCACTTACTTGATGTAACCCTGCCTCTTGGCAACTGGCTCAACTGACGGAGAATTTTATGGAAACTTGGATGTATCTCAGTCAGGGTTTTGAAGTTGCAATGGTGCCGCAAAACCTGATTATTGCTTTAATTGGCTGTTTTGTCGGTACGATTGTTGGCCTGTTACCGGGGCTTGGCCCGATTAATGGTGTCGCGATTCTGCTACCACTGGCTTTCGCGTTAAAACTGCCTGCTGAATCAGCTCTGATCTTATTAGCAACTGTTTATATCGGTTGTGAATATGGTGGGCGTATATCATCGATTCTGCTGAACGTTCCCGGCGATGCCGCTGCCATTATGACCGCACTGGATGGTTATCCAATGGCTAAACAAGGACGTGCGGGTGTGGCGTTGTCTATTTCTGCGGTCAGTTCTTTCTGTGGTTCTTTGCTGGCAATTTTCGGCATTATCTTGTTTGCACCATTACTGGCGCAGTGGTCATTGGCTTTCGGCCCTGCTGAATATTTTGCACTAATGGTTTTTGCTATTGCCTGTCTGGGTAGCATGATGAGTCAGAATCCGCTGAAATCACTATTAGCGGCACTGATAGGATTGGGCCTGGCAACTGTCGGAGTAGACGCCAACACCGGGGTTTACCGTTTTACTTTCGACAACGTTCATCTGTCAGATGGTATTCAGTTTATCGTTGTAGTGATAGGACTGTTCTCTGTCAGCGAAATTCTGCTGATGCTAGAGAATACATCAACCGGCAAAACCATTATCCGCAAAACAGGCCGTTTGTTGTTTAATCGCAAGGAAGCGGCTGAATGCGCCATGCCAACGATCAGATCATCTTTTATCGGTTTCTTTGTCGGTATTTTGCCTGGTGCAGGGGCAACAATTGCCAGCGCAATTACCTATATGACCGAGAAAAAGATCAGTGGAAACAGCGATTCATTTGGTAAAGGTGATATTCGTGGTGTTGCAGCACCGGAAGCTGCTAACAACGCTTCGGCCTGTGGTTCCTTTATTCCAATGCTAACATTAGGAGTCCCAGGTTCAGGCACCACTGCCGTTATGATGGGTGCATTAACGCTCTATAACATTACGCCAGGTCCAGGAATGTTTACAGAGCAACCGGATGTTGTTTGGGGATTAATTGCAGCATTACTGATTGCCAATATTATCCTGTTGATTATGAATATCCCAATGATAGGTCTGTTTACACGGATGTTAACTATTCCGCTATGGTTCCTTGTCCCAGCGATTGCTACCGTTTCAGCCGTTGGTGTATATGCCGTACACAGCACGACATTCGATCTTCTGCTGATGATAGGACTAGGCGTTTTCGGTTACATTCTAAGGAAAATGAATTTCCCCATGTCACCATTAATTCTCGGTTTCGTATTGGGCGAAATGCTGGAACAAAATTTACGTCGTGCACTTTCTATTAGTAACGGAGAATTTGGTATTCTGTGGAACAGCACGATTGCTCAGAGTTTATTAATATTGGCAGTATTGGTTCTGATTATTCCTCCAGTATTACGCATCATCCGTAAGCGCCGTATTCAACAAATGGCTGATGAAACTAAAGCCTAATAAACAAAAGCCCATAATTATCATCAAAAAATTATGGGCTTTTATCATTGATAGGATAAAAAAAACGTTACATTAATATTATATTTCACGAAAAGTTAATATTCAGAAAAATGGAATTTCATTGATATTTATCCTCCCCATTTTCATCGAGTCCGTGATTCAAAATTCTCGAATCACAGTGAGATAATCACTGAATGATACCGAGCACTCAATATCATTAACAATTGCCGATGCAATAAAAACATTTTCATTGCCTTGCTTATTGAAATAGGTAAATTTCACAATTAAATTATGAGGATTATATTCTGTATAATTTTTATAATAATCTTGATACCTTAGTCGAACTGAATTATCTCTCGATTTATCTTTTTTCACCTCTTTTTTAGCAAATTCCGAAGCAAGAATTTTATTGATTTCAATATCAGAAAGCAATTCGATTCTTGTTTTTTTAAAATCAACATTCTGAGAGTGAATACCCAAATCATTTATCATTTTCCCCCGCATATTCATTTCAATATAGCCACCTGTTTGAATGCAAGATTCGCTGTCAGCGTATATATTAAATGGCAAAAATAACAAAGAAAAAGAATAGGTTAATAAACGCATTATCATATAACTTCCAGTTCTTTATTTCAGAGATCCACACCCTGTTCCTTGTGTTGAACCCAACGAGGATACAACCTCTTGACATCATCCGACAAAACGGTCTTCTTTTAACCTCATGTATTCTGAAGGGCTCTCTTCTGAGTATGTGATTAGTAGGATCAGGAAACAAAATAATGGTGATACGGACAGCGCACAGAAACAGGAGTATACATGTTAGTACACGGGGTTAACTCGTTTCGCTCACCTAGTCGCCTAAAATGCGCCAAAAGTTATTACTTTTATCTGAGCACTGTCCAAACCTGATGAGGGGAATCAACCCAAATACTTGCTCATCACCAGGGAAGCATTCGTACCACCAAAACCAAAGCTGTTGGACATTACGGTATTTAACTTTTGTTCAGTAGGTTTCATAATGATATTCATACCCGCCGCTTTATCATCAAGATCTTCAATGTTAATACTCGGTGCAATAAAACTATGTTCTAACATCAGCAAGCTATAAATCGCTTCATGTACCCCGGCAGCCCCCAGTGAATGGCCGGTCATTGCTTTTGTTGCAGAAATTGCCGGTGTTGTATCACCAAATACTTCCCTAATAGCCTCCAACTCTTTCAAATCACCCGCTGGAGTGGAAGTACCATGCGTATTCACATAGTCAATAGAACCTTCTACACCTTGCAACGCCATATGCATACAACGAACCGCACCTTCACCGGATGGAACCACCATATCCGCTCCATCAGATGTTGCACCATACCCAACAATTTCAGCGTATATGTGTGCGCCGCGTGCTAATGCATGCTCCAACTCTTCAACAACAACGATACCGCCACCGCCAGCAATAACAAAACCATCACGGTTTTTATCATAAGTACGAGAAGCTTGTTCGGGAGTTTCGTTGTATTTCGTTGAAAGTGCACCCATTGCATCAAATTCACAGCTCATTTCCCAGCACAGCTCTTCACCACCGCCAGCAAAAACAACATCCTGTTTTCCTAACTGAATAAGTTCAGCCGCATGACCAATACAATGGGCAGAGGTAGAACAAGCAGAACTGATGGAGTAGTTTACCCCTTTGATTTTAAAAGGAGTTGCAAGGCAAGCTGACACACCGGAAGCCATTGCACGGGTCACCATATAAGGCCCCACACCACGCAGACCACGAGAACGCATACCATCAGCGGCAGCCACCTGGTTATGTGGAGAACCCCCACCCGAACCCACAACTAATCCACTGCGAATATTAGAAACCTGATCATCAGTCAGGCCAGAATCTTTAATTGCTTCATCCATCGCCAGATAAGCATAAACAGAAGCATCACTCATGAAACGCTGAATTTTTCGGTCTATTAACCCTGTAGTATCCAGTTTTACATTACCCCAGACGTGACTTCTCATTTTCATCTCTTTGAATTCTTCGGAAAAAGTTATTCCGGAGCGGCCTTCTTTCAGAGATGCCAGTACTTCTTTCTGGTTATTACCAATGCTGGAGACAATACCCAATCCAGTGATCACTGCACGCTTCATTAAATACCTCATTAAATATGTTTATCTGCGGGATCTCTATCAATGCTAACAGCACTTTAGCGTACACTTGTACGCCGAACAAGTCCGATCAGGATAAAATTACGAAGAAAAATTCATCCATCGAAAGATCCCAATATATTCTCTGGTCAAAACAACAACTAACCTACATAGAACGTGGCATAAACTATTCAGATCGTAATGAATGACAATAAATTTCAGGTAAAGATTCCTCTGGCAAGTCATAACACGAGGAAACACCTGAACTTATCAGGTATCTAAATCAATGATTAAAAGTTTAATTTATATAGAGACAACTATGTCTGTTATTTTTATTACATTTTCTTATAATTATAAACGAATTTAATAATAGCTGTTATAACCATGAATAGAATTTTTATGAAAAGATACGGACCTTATGTTATCTTACTAACAGAATGACTTAAATTCTCAAAACTTACAGTAACAAACGTTCTAAAATAGAAAATCTTCTGACTTTATTAATAATAAAGTCATTATCACACATAAAATTATTGTAATTATTTCATATCATATAAAAATGGTCGATTCATTGTAAGACCTAAGTGAATTAGAGCACTTCCACCCACTAACTTTATGGGAGTTAATAATGAGAGGGCTGGGTTATCTTCTATTAAGCGTTGGTATTGTATGGATCTTAGTAGCCTTTAATATGGATACAAACATCTCATCACAATACGGCAACAAAATTAACAATATTAGACTGATTGTGTCACAACAGAACCATATCCTAATTGGAGCATTCATCACACTTTATGGGCTAATTATGATTATATCCAGTAAAAATCAGCGGTTATTAGAGTCTATATACAAGAGCCACAATAAGAATACTTCTGGATTAAATTCAGAGAAAACATTCATACGAGCACCTATATCAAATTCAGATTACCTAAAGCAGGCTAATAATCACCACTATTATGATTTTATCGATAAGGATTCAAATATCCTTGAAAAAAGAGTCGCTGAATTTTGTAAGTTATGTTCATCTTATATTGAAGAAGTCAATCGCAAAAACGGTGATAAATCAGCCGCCAAGCAAAAAGTGATATTAATGATTGATATGATTTCCTCACACTTAAAGGAAACACAATCAAAGGAATTTAAAAAGCTGTGTGAATTTTATATTCCCTTATAAACTTAAAGCCCGTGTTGTTGAACTGCACCCCAAAAGTTGGATATTAACTGATTAAGGTGCAATTTTTAAGACATTATTCTTTTTCTCATCGATTTATTTTCAATTTTATGTTAATGGTTAATGAATTTCAATTAACGTCATTTTAAAAACCTGCACTTATAGTTAAATCTGCCTCCGATTTTATATAAAAGCCTTAATACCTCTTTTTTCGTTATTTTAAATAGCCATGAAAGGATAATTAAATTTAAAACAAGCGGAGTGTAGAATCGCTGATAAATAAATTAAATATAGTTGAGCAAACACAAAATCCCTACCTGAATTTTATAATAGACAGGTTTTAAACTATTATTAAAAGTCATTTTTACCCTTTGATTTTAATCGATATAATAAAGTTTTAACCGTTGTTTTCACTCCTTTTAGCACCTGGTTTTTATTAAGTTTAATCATCATGATATATTTTTTTACATTTAATAACGTTTATCATACTTACTTTTTATCTTCACTGACGCTGTTTTACCGGAAATTATAAACAGTTTTCATAAGTCACCCTTCTTTATTTTATCTTCACAAATAACCCCGTAAATAGCCTGATGGTATAAAGATACCATTTTATGTTTTTTCAGATAATATTCTTTTTCTCGGTGATTTTCATCAGCACCTGCGTTCTGGTTTATGGGTTTCCAATCTTTTCTCCTGTCAGGTGGCACATCAAGCTTAACACCGTTAAAATCACGTTATTATCAGTAACATTGCAGGCATTACCGTGAAAAACTCTGCCATCTGTACCGCAACCCTGAGCTGGAATGATCAGGGTACTCCGGTTTCAGCACAATTCGATGACGTTTATTTTTCCAATCAGGATGGATTGGAAGAAACCCGTTATGTATTCCTTAACGGTAACCACTTTCCCCAACGATTCAGCACTCATTCCCATACCAACTGTGTCATAGCAGAAACTGGCTTCGGAACAGGCTTGAATTTTTTGACACTATGGCAATCATTTGATGCATTTCAGCAACAAAACCCTGATGCCCCGCTGAAACGTCTGCATTTCATTAGCTTCGAGAAATACCCGCTGAAAACCAGTGACTTACAGGCAGCCCATCAACGCTGGCCTGAGCTTGGCATTTTTTCGCAACAGCTCTGCCAACAATGGCCTCAACCGCTGGCTGGCTGCCATCGGCTAATTATGGCAAATGGCACTGTCACACTGGATTTATGGTTTGGTGACGTCAATGATCTGTTGCCAACAATGGATTTCAGCCTTTACGGTAAAATAGACGCCTGGTTTTTAGATGGCTTCGCGCCTGCAAAAAACCCACAAATGTGGAGTAAACAACTGTTTGCCGCAATGGCGCAATTTGCCCGCCCAGAAGGCACCTTTGCCACCTTCACTTCTGCCGGTATTGTCCGTCGTGGCTTACAACAAGCAGGTTTTAGTGTCAGTAAAGTAAAAGGATTTGGTCGCAAAAGAGAAATGCTGACCGGGGTTCTGGCAGCACAGAAATGTCAGTCATTGCCTGCACCGTGGTTTGCCCGTCCTGCGGCAAGCCACACAGATGATATCGCGATTATTGGCGGTGGTATTGCCGGTATTCTCACCGCTCTTGCACTACTGCGTCGTGGCGCGCAGGTTACGCTTTATTGTCAGGATGAATTTCCAGCACAAAGTGCATCCGGTAATCGTCAGGGCGCACTCTACCCGTTACTTAACGGTAATCATAATGGGCCCGAAAAATTCTTTACATCTGCATTTACTTTTGCCCGCCGTCAGTATGATCAGCTATCAGCTCAAGGAATTCATTTCGACCATCAATGGTGTGGTGTCAGTCAACTTGCTTATGATGAAAAAAGCAGTAGGAAAATTGAAAAAATTCTGGCAACAGAATGGCCGGATGAAGTCGCTATTGGTATGAGTCACTATCAACTAAGTGAAAAATGTGGACTGGATATTAATCACCACGGCATTCACTATCCACAAGGGGGATGGCTATGCCCGGCCGAATTGACCAAAGCGGCAACAGAATTAGCACAACAGCAAGGGATGATCTGTTTCTTCAATTATGAAATTACCGCTCTTGACCATAGCGAAAATGGTTGGCAACTGCATTTGATGCATCAAGGGCAACACTTAAACACACATCATAAAACGGTAGTAATTGCCAATGGCTATCATCTGCCCCAATTTAGACAAACCGAAAAATTGCCGGTTACCGCCGTTCGTGGTCAGGTCAGTCATATTCCAACCACGGCAGAGCTGAGTAAATTGAAAAATGTGCTTTGCTATGATGGCTATATGACACCGGCTAATCTAACCAATCAGTATCACTGCATCGGGGCCAGTTATCAGCGCCATCGGCTTGATAGCAAATATTCTGAAACAGAACAACAAGAGAATCGTGATCGATTACTGAAATGTTTACCAGATGCCGGATGGGTAAATCAGGTTGATATTTCTGCCGGAAAATCTCGTCAGAGTATTCGTTGTGTTATTCGTGACCATATGCCCATGGTGGGAAATGTGCCAAATCTCAATGAAATAATGGAAAATTATCAGGATCTATCAGAACAAATCCGCACAGGAAACCCTGTCGCAGATGCCCCCTGTTATTCCAATCTGTTTGTTATCGGTGCATTAGGTTCCCGTGGATTATGCTCTGCACCACTAAGTGCAGAAATCCTTGCAGGACAGATCTTTGATGAACCCTTGCCACTGGATCATGAAACGCTGGCAGCGCTTCATCCAAACCGTTTTTGGATCAGAAAGCTACTAAAAGGCCGCGAAGTTAAAACCGAAAAACCATAAGAAACCGCACCGTCCAAGAAGTGAAATATTTGTGTCACTTTTGGGCAGTGCAGCCCAACAACTAAAAAACGAAATAGAAGCTAAGGTGACGAAACTGCCAGAGGTCAGAAATTCATACGGTTTTTTTGGGGCACAGTTCGTCTTTTCTATTGCTTTAATCAATTTATTGAGTTTTAGCGTTATCCAGCAGACGCTGCCAGGTATGGAGAACCAGAATCTGATCCGGTGGCGCCAATTCTCCTGCTTTAATTGCATTTTGGATACTTTCTTCAACACGATCATGAAGCTGTTCCGCGGTATGAGCACCTTCCTGTTCCAATTCTGCCACCGCCAAAGTGAGATGCCCACGGAGATAGCCACCAGCAAATAATTCATCATCACTGGCATGATCTACCATGTCATCAATTTGCGCCAAAATACGTGTTTCAAACTCAGCGAGCATCATCTTTCCTTAAATTCAGTTTCAATCTGCGAATATATCTTCCGGGTAAGGAAAATGCTCCGCTTTCAATGGGGGCGTATTGTAGAACGATTGTAGTCCCTGAATAAAGCACTCCGCTCTTGCCGGTATTCCCTGCGCTAAATAGCCCACGATCTGCTCATGAACTATACGCTGAAAAGCCAGCCTGTCAGGTTCAAAATCCCCTTCAAGGTTGTCACAACTGATATTGAACGGAAAACCCGCAGCAGTACAAAACATCCAATCAAGCGCTTGGGGTTTAATTTCTACTTTTTCAAATTCACTTTGCGTCTGTGCGTCCCGCCCATCTGGGCAATACCAATAGCCAAAATCCACTAGTTTCCGACGCTTTTCACCAGCAATACACCAATGGGCAATTTCATGTAACGCACTGGCATAGAAGCCATGAGCAAAGACAATCTGGTTATAAGGAACGTTTTCATCTGCCGGCAGGTAAACAGGTTCATTATCACCTTTTACCAGACGTGTATTGTATTCGTCGCCAAAACAGCGATTAAAAATATCTATAAGTTGTTGATAGTTATGCGTTGTCATGAATTAAAAACAAAATCCTGAATCAGAAATAAAATGCCAGCCAGGTACGGATCGTATCTCCGTGATTATCATTTAATAATTTAATACTCATCAAAAAAGAGATAGTCACGATCATAGGGCGAATAAGTTTTTGACCATGTGTTAAAACCAAACGTGCGCCCAGCCGTGCACCAATTACCTGCCCTGCCAGCATAATAAGACCCAATACCCACAAAACCTGACCGCCAAGGATAAACAACACCAGTGACCCCATGTTAGAGGCAAAGTTCAGTACTTTTGCATGGGCGGTGGATTTCGCCAGGTTATAGCCACACAGGGTAACATAAGCTAACGCATAAAATGAGCCAACACCGGGACCAAATACGCCATCGTATAAACCCAATCCACCCCCGATAAGACAGGCGAATGCCACTGGAGCCAGACGACGATGGCGATCGTCCCTGCCTATCGTTGGGGTCAAAAGAAAGTAAAGGCCAATAATAATGACCAGAACCGGTAATAACTGGCTGAGAAAATCGGGTTTGATAAACTGGACAATCATGGCTCCAGCCATTGAACCAAGCAATGTCATCAATATGGCAAAGCGCTGAGATTTGAGATCAACCGCACCATAACGGATAAAATAGAGACTGGCAGAGAAAGAACCGCCCACTGCCTGCAACTTGTTTGTCGCCAACGCCTGCACAGGCGAGACGCCGACTGACAACAACGCAGGGATGGTCAGTAAACCACCACCGCCAGAAATTGAGTCGATAAATCCAGCGATTATCGCAACCAGAAAGAGCAGACCATAAATTTCCGCTCCTGATAATAACCAGTCCATATTTTATCCCATCAAAAGAAACCGCTTATCCGTATTCAGCTACCCATTTCAATATCCGGGACTTCAAGGCTAGCTTCATCTTCCTAATCACCAACGAGGAAGGCTGGATTCAACATCCGCGCACTGTGCTCTCTGGCGTAACAGGTGATCCATCAGAACAATAGCCATCATGGCTTCTGCAATCGGTACCGCCCGGATACCAACACAAGGATCATGACGACCGCGGGTGACTATTTCCACCTCTTCACCCTGACGATTAATCGTTTTGCCCGGTACCATGATGCTGGAAGTGGGTTTCAACGCAATATGCGCAACAATTGGCTGGCTGCTGCTGATCCCCCCCAGAATTCCACCCGCATAATTACTGGTAAAACCCTGAGCCGTAATTTCATCCCGGTTTTCACTGCCACGCAGATTAATAACACCAAAACCTTCACCAATTTCAACGCCTTTTACTGCGTTAATACTCATCAGCGCATGAGCAATATCAGCATCAAGGCGGTCGAAAACAGGTTCTCCCAATCCGGCTGGCACATTTTCTGCCACAACCGTCACTTTCGCGCCAATAGAATCACCCGCTTTTTTCAGCTCACGCATCAGGGCATCAAGTTGTTCAAGTTTGGTTTCATCAGAGCTGAAAAATGGGTTTTGCTCCACCTGTGCCCAATCTTTTAATTCGCAATGGATATTACCCATCTGACTCAAACAGGCACGGACACGAATACCATACTTATCCAGCAAATATTTTTTTGCTATCGCACCGGCCGCAACCCGCATTGCCGTTTCACGGGCAGAAGAACGGCCACCACCACGATAGTCGCGGATACCATATTTCTGTTCATAAGTGTAATCTGCATGTCCCGGACGGAACACGTCTTTGATCGCGCTGTAATCCTGAGAACGTTGATCCGTATTTTCAATCAGTAAACCGATACTGGTACCGGTCGTTACCCCTTCAAATACACCGGAAAGAATGCGAACCTGATCTGGCTCACGGCGCTGCGTTGTATAACGGGAAGTCCCCGGACGGCGCCTGTCTAAATCAATTTGCAAATCCGCTTCTGTGATTGTGATACCCGGCGGCACACCATCGACGATGCATCCCAACGCCAAACCGTGAGATTCACCAAAGGTGGTAACCCGGAAAAATTGCCCGATACTATTTCCAGCCATCCCAGTTCCTTCCTGTTAGTTGTTCTGTTAGTTGTTCTGTTAGTTGTTCTTTTATTTAACTTTTATTTGGCTCTATATTTAACTCTGCAAGTTCTGCATTAATGACCACAGCAACAACTCACCCAACGATCAGTCTTTGAATAAACGAAAATGCTCGTGATGTTCGATAAGCTGTTGACGTGTCATCATAAAGACACCGTCTCCACCATATTCAAATTCCAGCCAAGTAAATGGCACATCAGGGTATTGTTCAATCAAATGCACCATGCTGTTGCCAACCTCACAAATCAATACACCCTGTTCTGTAAGAAAATCAGGCGCGGTTGCAAGAATGCGGCGTGCCAGTTTCAAGCCATCTGAACCCGCAGCCAACCCCAACTCAGGCTCACGTCGGAACTCTTCCGGCAAATCACTCATATCCTCAGCATCGACATAAGGTGGATTAGTGACGATAAGATCGTACTTAACAGGCGGCATATCGCGGAACAGATCGGAACGAATAGGAATTACCCGATGCTCAAAGTTGTGATTCTGGATATTTTGTTCAGTCACTGCCAATACATCAGTAGAAATATCCACCGCATCTATCTCTGCTTCCGGGAAAGCATATGCACAGGCGATGGCAATACAACCGCTACCTGTACAGAGATCAAGGATATTGGCGGGTTCATCAGCGATCAGTCCTGAAAATTCATTATTAATCAGTTCACCAATCGGTGAGCGTGGAACCAGAACCCGTTCATCAACATAAAATTCATGACCACAAAACCAGGCTCTGTTAGTCAAATAAGCAACAGGAATACGATCATTAATACGGCGAAGAACCCGTTCGACAATACGATGACGTTCAGTTGATGTCAGCCGTGCTGTCATCATTTCCTGTGGAATATCCAGCGGCAAAAACAGCGATGGAAGAACCAGTTGCAGAGCTTCATCCCAAGGGTTGTCTGTACCGTGTCCGTAATAAATATTCGCCGCATTAAACCGGCTGACAGACCAGCGCAACATATCCTGAATGGTATATAATTCAGCCACTGCCTCATCGATAAAAATCTTGTCCAAAAACCCCTCCAGCCCCGTAAATTCATTGACCCGCTAGTTTGCCACGATCACTGAGACAAATCAGCTTTCATATCAGGCTAATTACAATAATTTGCCACGATCACTGAGACAAATCAGCTTTCATATCAGGCTAATTACAATAAAAGGATGGTGCCAGTGTTTTATTACAGATTTTTGACCAATTTTCTGTGAAAACCGTCTTTCAATCAACAACAAGACGGCTTCTATATATTTAATTATGTTTTCTCGTTAACAGACTGAGTGTTAACAATGATGACATGGTTTCGAATCCATAAATAATAGGCCACTGTTAACAGCAGGATCCATACGCCTCCCACATAGAACGCAATTCGTGTCGCTGGGAAGTAACTCAGAACGGCAATAATAAATATCATAAACACGATAGTCAGAATCGGTGCAACAGGCCACATCGGTACTGGAAATTGTAATTTTTGTGCTTCTTCCGGTGACATCTTTCTGCGCATAGCAAACTGAGAAAGCAAAATCATTAACCAAACCCATACCGTGGCAAAAGTGGCAATCGAAGCAATGATGACAAACACCTGTTTAGGGAGTAAGTAATTCAGGACGACAGCACACAGCAATGCCAATGTCATCACCATAACAGTCACCCAAGGCACGCCGTTACGACTTAGTTTCATAAATTTTTTATGCGCTAATCCTTTCTCCGCCATACCGTACATCATCCGGCCTGCACCAAAAATATCGCTGTTAATAGCTGAAATGGCCGCCGTGATCACGATAATATTCAGAATATTTGCCGCCGAATTAATTCCCAGTCCCTGAAATATTGCGACAAATGGGCTGCCTTCCTGGCCGATGCTACTCCAAGGGTAAATTGCCATTAATACAAAAATAGTCAGTACATAAAATAGCAGGATACGAAACGGGATAGAATTGATCGCTTGCGGGATCATTTTCGCCGGATTTTTAGCTTCACTTGATGTAATACCAATGATTTCAATACCACCGAAAGCAAACATAACAACGGCCAGAGATTCAATAATACCGCCAAATCCATTAGGCATAAATCCGCCGTGTTGCCACAGATTTTGAACGCCTGTTGCCTGAAAATGGCCGCTAAAACCAAACAAAATAATGCCAGCTCCAGCAATAATCATGGCACTGATCGCCGCAACTTTCAGAATTGACAGCCAGAATTCCATTTCGCCAAATACCTTGACTTTACAAAGATTCAACGCGCCAATGATGAAAATAATGCTGAGTACCCATATCCAACGCGGCACTTCCGGATACCATAGCCCCATATAAATACCGAAAGCCGTTACATCAGCCAAACAGACTATTATCATTTCGAAAGTGTAAGTCCAGCCCGTAATAAACCCTGGTAACGGGCCTAAATATTGATGGGCGTAACTGGCAAAAGAACCGGCGTCCGGTTTGTGGACCGCCATTTCTCCCAGAGCGCGCATGACCATAAAGACAGCGGCACCGCCCACTAAGTAAGCTAATAATACCGCCGGACCTGCCATTTTTATTGCTTCAGCAGAACCATAAAAAAGACCGGTGCCAATCGCAGAACCCAACGCCATAAACCGAATATGGCGAGCGTTGAGTCCTCGTTCTAGGTGTAATGTGGCTTGCATGATTTACCCTCTTATCTTTTATTATTGGGTTTTATGAAAGATAACGACAACAATCAGGCCGGACAGAAGCCGGCCCTCGGTTTATTTAACGATGACTTTTAGTCTGTAATATCTGCCCAGCAGGGAGTAGTGAGGAAAGATGTTGCCCGGCCAATAGTTGTACCGCAGCAGCAATATCTGGCGCAAAAAAACGATCCTGATCGTAATAATCTACCTTTTCCCGCAAAATATGACGCGCTTTTTCCAGAATCGGGCTGCTTTTCAGGCCATTTCGGAAGTCTATTCCCTGACAGGCGGATAACCACTCAATTGCCAGAATACCCCGGGTATTTTCTGCCATCTCCCACAAACGACGCCCAGCAGCCGGTGCCATTGATACATGATCTTCCTGATTGGCCGAAGTCGGTAAACTGTCAACACTCGCGGGATGGGCAAACGCTTTATTTTCACTGGCAAGGGCCGCTGCCGTCACTTGTGCAATCATAAAACCGGAATTCACACCACCGTTCTCAACCAGAAAAGGCGGAAGCTGTGACATATGTGAATCCATCAATAATGCAATACGTCGTTCTGACAATGCGCCGATTTCTGCTAATGCCAGCGCCAGGTTATCAGATGCCATTGCAACGGGTTCAGCATGAAAATTACCGCCAGAAATCACTTCACCCTGTTCAGCAAATACCAATGGATTATCAGATACAGCATTAGCTTCAGTCAGAATAACATCGGCGGCATGGCGGAGCTGAGTCAGGCAAGCCCCCATGACCTGTGGCTGACAACGCAATGAATAGGGATCCTGCACCTTGGGACAATCTATATGAGAATCCGATAGTTCACTGCTCTCTTCCAATACATGACGATACAATGCGGCTACGTCAATCTGCCCCTGTTGCCCACGAACCTCATGCACGCGGGCATCAAATGGTTTGCGGGAACCCAATGCCGCCTCTACGGATAAAGAGCCACAAACTATTGCTGCCGCCAACAGGTCTTCTGCCTCAAATAATCCACGCAATGCAAAAGCTGTGGAGACTTGAGTTCCATTAAGCAACGCTAAACCCTCTTTGGCCGCCAATGTGATAGGTTGTAAATTAGCTTTTGCCAGCGCTTCTTTGGCTGGCAACCATTCGCCCTGATAACGCGCCTGCCCTTCCCCAAGTAGTAACAGACTCATATGTGCCAACGGTGCTAAATCACCAGATGCGCCGACAGATCCTTTACAAGGAATACAGGGATAAACCTCCGCATTGACTAAAGCGACCAACGCCTGAATAACTTCCAGACGAATACCTGAGTAACCACGGGAGAGACTGTTGATTTTCAATATCATGATCAACCGGGTCATGTTATCGTCCAGCGCTGCACCTATTCCGGCGGCATGAGACACGACAAGCGAATGTTGCAGTTTTTCTAAATTATTTTCCTCAATCCGAGTACTGGCTAATAGTCCGAATCCGGTATTAATTCCATACGCGATGCGTTTTTCAGCAAGAATAGCATTAACACATGCCACGCTGTGTTCAACAGCTGGAAACGTCTGGCTATCCAGAGTTATTTTTATGGGTTGCAGATAAACCTGACGCAGTTCATCAAGGGTCAATTTGCCTGGATAAATAGTTAACTGTTTCATAATTTTCCTTATTTTGTATTGATCATAGGCAAATCTAATCCGTGCTCTTTGGCACAATGAGTAGCGATTTCATAACCCGCATCGGCATGACGCATAACTCCAGTAGCCGGATCGTTGTGCAGTACCCGGGCTATACGTTCTGCGGCTTCATCAGTTCCATCACAAACGATCACCATACCGGCATGTTGTGAGAAGCCCATTCCGACACCGCCACCATGATGCAGAGAAACCCAGGTCGCGCCGCTAGCGGTGTTAAGTAAGGCATTCAACAACGGCCAGTCCGAAACGGCATCAGAACCATCACACATGGATTCGGTTTCCCGGTTTGGGCTGGCGACAGAACCGGAATCCAGATGGTCACGCCCAATAACAATCGGCGCAGAAAGCTCACCACTGCGTACCATTTCGTTAAAAGCTAATCCCAGTTTGGCGCGTTCGCCTAAACCAACCCAGCAGATACGGGCAGGTAATCCCTGAAAACTGATGCGTTCTCTGGCCATATCCAGCCAGCGATGTAAATGTTTATTATCGGGGAGCAATTCTTTAACTTTGGCGTCAGTTTTGTAGATATCCTGTGGATCGCCAGAAAGTGCTACCCAACGGAAAGGACCGATACCACGACAAAATAACGGACGAATATAGGCAGGAACAAAACCAGGGAAATCGAAGGCATTTTCTATGCCGACTTCATACGCCATTTGACGAATATTATTGCCGTAATCAAAAACAGGAATTCCCTGTTTCTGAAAAGACAACATCGCCTTAACATGCTCCGCCATTGAAGATTTTGCTGCTTGGATAACATCCGCTGGCTCTGAAATCACACGCTGGCGATATTCTTCCCAGCGCCAGTTCTTCGGCAGATAACCGTTGAGAGGATCATGTGCGCTTGTCTGATCAGTGACCAAATCCGGGCGCACACCACGACGAACTAATTCTGGCAAAATTTCAGCAGCATTGCCGCACAATGCGATAGAGATGGCTTTACCTTCCTGAGTGTATTTTTCGATCCGGGCCAGTGCGTCGTCCAGATCCTTAGCTTGTTCATCGATATAACGAGTACGCAGGCGGAAATCGATCCTGCTTTGCTGACATTCAATATTCAGAGAACATGCTCCGGCCAGTGTTGCAGCCAGCGGTTGCGCTCCTCCCATACCACCTAAACCGGCAGTTAACACCCAACGCCCCTGTAAATTACCGTTATAATGCTGACGGCCAGCTTCCACGAACGTTTCATAGGTGCCTTGGACAATCCCTTGGCTACCAATGTAGATCCAGCTACCCGCCGTCATTTGACCGTACATAGCCAACCCTTTGGCATCCAGCTCGTTGAAGTGTTCCCAAGTAGCCCAATGCGGTATCAGATTCGAATTCGCAATGAGTACCCGTGGTGCATTTTTATGCGTTTTAAACACCCCAACCGGTTTACCCGATTGAATTAACAGCGTTTCATCGTCTTCCAACTTTTTCAGTGTTTCGACAATTTTGTCATAACATTCCCAGTTTCTGGCAGCCCGGCCAATGCCCCCATATACCACCAGTTCATGAGCGTTTTCAGCGACTTCTGGATCAAGATTATTCATTAACATGCGCAGAGGCGCTTCGGTTAACCAGCTTTTGGCTGTGAGCTGCGTCCCTCTGGGTGCCCGAATATCGACATTACGAAATTTATTATTCTGGTCGGTCACGGTCTGGCTCCTTTTGCTCTTTAGATATTTGTTAAATGTATAGTTGTATATACATGTATATTCAATAGATCAAACCGTTAGCAAAAATAATATATTTACGCGTTTATTATATTTATTTCCTTATAAATCAATATATTAATATTGTTTCTTTCTGATTATCAAGGAGTAATGTTTTTGTTATTTTTGTGTTTATAATCACAAATTATTTACATTAATTTTACAAAAATATAATTTACATAAGGAAAATTTATTTAGGTTTATTATGAAAATATTACATGTTTTTGATATGGGCGGCACTCTTCTAAGAGGAACCACTGCAAGTCTGGAAATTGCCCGTACGATGAATTACCTGACAGAACTTCACCTGCTGGAAAAGCAGTTTTCTGAAAAGAGAGATAGATACCAAAAGGTTTACTACTGAATGACAACTCTTAGGGTCAAACTTGCAGGAAGATGATGTTGCGGACGTTTTGCATGCTTCGCCGTGGATTGAGGGAATAAAAGAAGTTTTTGACGATATCAGAACCGAAGATGAAATATCGATGGTCATTACCCATTACCCTATCACCCGATTTTTTTGCCCAGCATCTGAGAAAATTTGGGGTTGATACTGTGGTTGTATCAAATTTTCCTGCTTTGCCTTTTCCGTGAGCCCGTTGATCCATAGCAGATACAATAGTTTTCTTTTAAAAACAGTGACTATGAGCTGAAACACCCTTTCAATTTATACCGATTACCGGGAAATAACAGCCTGGCACTGGAAACCGTGTAATGAGCCGACCACGTTCGGCGGCTGATTAATAAACAAGGGGCACCCGATTCAATTTGCAGCAATTTGCAGGATCGGGGATCGCCGGCAATGGCTTCCACGATGTGCTCACCTTCTATTAACGGTGCAATGATTGACAAATAATCATGTGGCGTAAGTTTTGTGAAGTCCTGTTGCAAATAATCAGGAACCGCTTGAGCATTGACGTAACGATCTTCTATCTGAACAGGGATATCGTTTTCATAATGGATAATAATCGACTGGTAAATCGGCGTACCCGCGACAATATCCAATTCAACAGCCTGTTTTACGTCAGCATTTAGCTCTGATAATTTGACTATTTTACAACGATGTTGATGAAAACGGGCTGAGATCTCATCCGCAATGCTGTGAATTTCAAACAGTGCGGATTGCCCTTTCGGTTCAGCAACAAACGATCCCACCCCTTGTAGCCGCACTAATAGCCCTTCAGCGGTCAACTCACGTAACGCACGGTTGGCAGTCATACGGCTACAGTTAAACTGTTTGACTAACTCAGCTTCTGATGGAACACGATCATTTGATTTCCATTCACCGGTATAGATTTTTTCGATGATGGACTGTTTCACTCTGGCATACAGAGGAACAGGTTTGGCAAATGGTCCTGATAAGTGTGTCGTCACAATAAATTCCTTGCTGCTATAAAAATGTTAAGTGATTAATTACATTCACTTTATCAGGCTATTTTTGCCAAATAAAACCGCACAATAGTATTGTTATTTTGGATAATCAATACCACCAATGTGCTAATTGCCAGGCAAGGCGTGCTGCTGCCTTTCCCCCGATCCCTTGAATATCAAATGTTGGATTGAGTTCTACCAAATCAGCCGCCTGTAATTTACCACTCTGACAGATTGGCTGAATCAATTGCAGAAGACGCTCCAATGGTAGCCCCAGTGCCGCCGGCGCAGAAACTGCCGGCATCTGATAAGCAGGCAATACATCAAGATCGATTGTCATATAAATCAAATCAACTTGCTGGAGTGTATCTTGTATCTGTCGCTGCACTTTGTCCAGCATGGCTTCACGACATTGATTATCCCAGATAACCGTAACGTTTAAGCGGTTTGCTTCATCTACCAATGCCTGGGTATTAGATGCCAAACTTGCGCCAACACAAGTATAGTGAAACTGGCGTTGGTGTTGCTGACAATATTCAGCAAGTTGACGAAAGGGTGTGCCGGAAGTCGGCTGGGGCGATCGCCGTAAGTCGAGATGAGCATCGAAGTTAATAATACCTATGCGTTGATGTGGGAAAGCATCATAAATCCCAACACCATGAGCAAAAGCGGTTTCATGTCCACCACCCAACACCAGGGTACGCACATTCTGATGCTGGCATTGAGTAATTGCATCAGCCAGGGCTTGTTGAGCCTCACTCAGTTGATTGGGATTAGCGCGAATACTTCCCAAGTCCACTAATCTGTCATGCCCTTTATGGCTAGCCATATTGGCCAATGCCTGACGCAAATAATCAGGGCCTTGATTAGCACCTGGCCTACCCTGATTGAGTTTTACCCCTTCATCACATTCAAACCCCAACAACGCAATAGAGTGAGGAAATTCTTCCGGCGTAAAATACGGGGACAATTTAACTGTTTGAAAAAGCCGTAGTGCATTCTCCGCTTCTGATAAATCATTTCGTCCTTGCCAAATAGTCGGTGAAGTGGCATGCCATAAATTCATTTGCTGTTCCTTATCTGCTGTGTATTGGAATGTGTAATAGTTCCACGAAATACTCGAGTATTCAGTTGGTTATGTCCAAACTCATAGAATATATCAACAGGATTTTCTGCATCCCAGACAATAAAATCGGCGTAAGCACCTGCACGCAGCTGTCCGTGACTCTTTTCCCGACCTAATGCACGTGCTGCATGTCGGGTTACACCTAACCACGCCTCTTCAGGAGTCAGCCCAAATTGGACACATGCCATGTTCATCGCCATACGCAGAGAAGCAAACGGGCTGGTTCCAGGATTAAAATCTGTAGATATTGCTATCGGTACATTAAATCGTCGTAATAAATCGACAGGTGGCCGTTGTGTTTCCTGCAAAAAGTAGAAAGCACCAGGAAGCAGAACAGCAACTGTACCACTGCGGCTGAGCGCCTCCACGCCTGCCTGATCCAGATATTCAATGTGATCAACGGAAAGGCCATGATAACGAGCAACCAGTTCACTCCCACCTAAATTGGATAGTTGTTCCACATGTCCTTTTACTGGAATATTCCAGCGCTCTGCCTCCTGAAAGAGCCGTTCGGTTTGTGTCAGATTAAACCCCACGCTTTCACAAAAAACATCTACGGCTTCGAACAGCTTTTTCTTCCAAAGCTGCGGCAAAATAACTTCACAAATCAGATTTATATAGGCATCAGGGTTATGCTTATACTCAGGCGGGCAAGTATGAGCGGCGAGCAATGTTGAGCTAATTTCTATCGGATTATGTTGCGCCAGGTTTTGTGCAACCTGCAACAGCTTTTCTTCGTTTTCCAGATTTAATCCATAACCCGATTTAATCTCAATAGTCGTCACGCCTTCGGCCATAAAGGCAGCAAGACGCTGCTGTGCGGAATGTTCAAGTTGCTCAAGAGAACTGGTTCGAGTCGCAGAAACTGTTGCATTAATACCCCCTCCCTGAGCACTGAGTTCAGCATAAGACATACCGTTTAAACGCTGCTCCCATTCATAAGCCCGGTTACCACCAAAAACCAAGTGGGTATGGCAATCGATTAAACCTGGGGTAATCAGACGTTGTTGGACATCCATTACCTGACAGCAGCTTGTCTGTAATGTTGCTGTGGGCAAAATCGCTAAAATCTTGCCATTGCGCACCAGAAGATCATGTTCTTTCAATAATCCGTAAGCTGTATTGATAGAAGGGTCCATTGTTGCCAATCTTGCGTTACGCCAGATGACATCAGTATCACGCAGTTCTATTACCATGATTAACATCCTATATTGGTCAGTACCTGATCAATCAGGTTCTTGGTTGTATATACATTTATTTTCCAACCAACAATAATTGTCAAATTATTTTGCTGACTTCCCAGATACACTTTCTTATCGGTGTTTTTAGACCACAAACCAAGTAAAATCAGGTTTCATTTAATATAATCAGGTACAATCGTTAAAAAGATGCAGTACACTTGTCACAAAATAGTTTGATTTAACTGAGCAATGATGAAGAATAAATATTCCCTAAACGAGGAAGAGATTAGCTTGTTTAAAGAATCGGTAGCAGGCACCAGACGCATAAACCAGGATACCGTCTTACATCCACCCAAAAGAAAAAAGACCAGCCATATTGCCCCCGAGCGAATACAGCAAGAGCAAATTGATGCAAGCTACTATTTTTCTGATGAATTTCAGCCCAACCTTGATACAGAAGGCCCTACCCGCTACGTACGGGAAGGCGCAAGCCATTATGAACTGAAAAAACTACGCCGGGGTGACTATTCGCCAGAGCTGTTTCTTGATTTACACGGACTAACTCAAATGCAAGCCAAGCAGGAAATTGGGGCGTTGATCGCGGCTTGCCGCCGTGAACATGTCTATTGTGCCTGCGTCATGCACGGCCACGGGAAACACATTCTCAAACAGCAAACCCCGCTATGGCTGGCCCAGCACCCAGATATCACCGCCTTCCACCAAGCACCGAAAGAATGGGGTGGCAACGCCGCATTATTGATACTTGTCGAACTTGATGATCTCATATATCGCTGAATCATCAGGCCTTTGTTGCCAATTGTGACGGACTGACCTGCCAGATAAGAGTTCCTTTGCCAGTTTGGTTGTCTAAATCCACACATGTGATTGCAGACGTTGCAAACATCGGTGGTGTTTCTGCCGGACATAACTCAGCAACCAAATAGCCGACTAACGGTAAGTGGGAGACAACCAAAACAGCGTTATATCCTTGTTTAGCAAGAACCTGTAGATAACTGCTAACCGTAGCAGCATCACCTGATGGCGTTAATCCTGGCAACACGTCTTCACCAGGCGGTAATAATAAGGATTTGCGAACAACCTGTAACGTCTGTTCAGCGCGAATATAAGGACTCACCAATACGAGACCAATTTGAGGCTCCTGCCGGGCCAACCAACGAGCCATTTCTTGTGATTCATTACAGCCACGAGGAGTGAGTTGCCGGGCTGCATCGCTGATTGCATCCAAAGCCGCGTCGCCATGACGCATAATAAAAACTTGCATAATCCACCGTATAAATGAGTTAGCGCAGTTAGCTTACTAATAATAAATATCAGTAAGCTAACCTAAGTTATACAATAAAAACTGTTATCACAAAAACATTTCAGGTATGGTCAGCAGGCATTCTACTCAAAACAAAAATAAATAAAATGTTAAAAGAGATCTTTTTTATTCAAAAATATTAAAGATGATTCCGGTGCCTAAACGACACCGGGATCAATTTTTTCATAAATATAATATACCCGTCATCTTTCAAGTTGCCTCTTTGTTGGCTGCACTCGCTCACCCCGGTCACATAGTTAGCTATGCTCCCGGGGATTCACTCCCTTGCCGTCGCGATGCATCTTGAAATCTATTGGGTATATAGGTTATTACGGATAGAAATTTTTATTCTGTTCAGCCATTTTCACTAAGTGATCACAAGGGACAAATCTATCTCCATGCTGACTTTCCAGCCTGCGTAAAATCTCCACCACTCTGACACAACCCAAACTATCGATATAGCGGAATGGACCACCAAAAAATGGTGGAAAACCAATGCCAAATACCGCACCAATATCACCATCACGCGGGCTTCTAATAATCCCTTCATCCAAGCAACGAACCGCTTCATTAAGCATCAGCATCACACAACGCTGAGCAATTTCTGAAGAGATCATACGCGACTCAGGTGTTATATTCAGCAAAGTATAAACTGAGCTATCAACCTTTTTGCTTCTCTTACCAAACTGCCAGAATTTTCTGGCCTCTGATGTATATAAATAGAAGCCACGGCCATTTTTCCTGCCCTTACGACCGTCTTTCAGTACCGCATCAAGAGATTCAGGTGCAGCAAAACGCAGCCCTAGCTGCTCTACCAGAATCGGCATAATTTTGGTGCCAACATCAATGCCGACTTCATCTAATAAATTGATCGGCCCGACCGGAAAACCAAAATTAACCAGAGCCTTATCTATATGATCAATCGGTTCTCCTTCTACCAGGCAATTCGCGGCTTCACTGATATAAGGAACAAGGATCCGGTTCACATAAAATCCGGCTTTATCACCGACCACAATAGCGGTTTTACCCTGTTTCTTTGCCAGAGCAACCGCAGTAGCAATCGTTTTTTCACTGGTTCCTTTGTGTGGAATAACTTCCACCAAAGGCATTTTATCCACTGGGCTAAAATAATGCAGACCAATAACCTGCTCTGGTCGTTGAGCTTTTTCTGCAATCTGATGGATAGGCAGTGAAGAGGTATTGGATGCAAATACGGTTTCTGGTTTAGTATTCGCTTCAATTTCCGCCACCATTTGCTGTTTCAGTGATAAATCCTCAAATACCGCCTCAACAACAATATCTGTCTGTTCGAAACCACGATAATCCGTCGTTCCCGAAATCAGCATCATCTGTTGAGCACGCTCTGCCGAGCGTAATCGTTTTTGCTTCACCCGTTTAGACAATAAATCCCAAGTGTACTTTAGTACCTGACTAATACCCTTTTCATTAATATCTTTAATACGCACCGGGAGTTTGCCACGGGTGGTTGTTACATTCGCAATTCCCCCTCCCATCAAACCACCACCTAATATACCAACCCGTTCTATTTTCGCTGGTTTCTCTGATGAACCCGTTTCATTTTTCAGTGAAGTTGCAGCAAAAAACAGATTACGTAAAGCGGCAGATTCCCGTGTCATCGCCAATTCACCGAATGCCGTTGCCTCAGCCCGTAAACCTTGGGTCATACCTTTCTCAAGACCTTCTTTGACAACAGCAATAATTCGCTCAGGAGCCGGATAGTGCCCACGAGTTTTCGCCAACGTCTTTTTGCGAACAATATTAAACAAAAAATATCTTCCCATCGGCCCAACTAACAATCGCTGTTGCCATGGCAAAGGTTTACGCACCGGAATGCCTTTTTTAACTTTTTCAACAGCGACTTCCAGCAAAATATCCAACGGCACCGCGTCGTCCACTACACCGAGCCGCAATGCCTGTTTCGCCCGTAATTGCTTGCCTGTCAGAATGATATCCAGAGCTGAACTGACACCAATTAATCTTGGTAACCGCTGAGTACCCCCTGAACCCGGTAATAACCCAAGTTGAACTTCAGGTAATCCAAGACGGGTTTTATCATCCAGTGAACAAATACGCCAATGACATGCAAGCGCCAGTTCCAGACCGCCCCCTAAACAAGCACCATGAATCGCCGCTACAACAGGCAAAGGGTAATTGGCTATTTGAGAAAACAATTTCTGGCCCTTTTCAGCCAGAGCTTGTGCCTCTTCTTTGGTTTTACACCCGGCGATCATGGAGATATCAGCACCGGCAATAAAAGTATCCGGCTTACCAGAAATCAAAATTAACCCTTTAAGGCTAGAAGATTGTTGAGCCTGCTTGAAAACATGCAGAAATTGATCAACAAATTCTGCTTTCAGCGTATTTACCTTTTCTCCTGGAACATCAATAGTAATAACACCGATCTTGTCCGGCCTTATATCAAAACTGAAAACAGCAGCTGTCTGTTTTGCATCCGCAGTGATGGTTGCAGCGTCATGCTGAGACTGAGTCATTATTCCACCTCCAATACCATAGCTGTGCCCAACCCGCCAGCAGCACAGGCAGTCGTTAACCCTAATCCGCCGCCACGACGACGCAACGCATTCAACACCTGCGTCACCATACGAGCGCCTGTTGCTGCAAATGGATGTCCATAAGCAATTGACCCACCCAAAACATTAAATTTATCCATATCGACTTCACCAATTGCCTGAGCACGCCCTAATTTATTACGGGCAAATTCATCACTGGCAAACATTTTCAGGTTTGCCAGTGTCTGAGCAGCAAAGGCTTCATGCATATCAATTAAAGTCAGATCTTTCAGCGTAATACCTGCACGATCGAGCGCTATTGGCGTCGCGTATGACGGCCCCAGTAACATATCCTGCCAAACATCAATTGCTGAGAATGCATAACTACGTAGATAACCAAGCGGTTTCATTCCCAACTCTTTTGCCACTGATTCACGCATCAATATGACTGCCGCTGCGCCATCTGTCAGCGGTGTACTGTTTGCGGCAGTGACAGTACCGTACTTGCGGTCAAATGCCGGACGCAGCTTCGCATAGGAAGTTAATACTGAATTTGTACGAATATTATTATCTTCAAGCAATGCTTCACGGTATGGCGGGAAATGAGCAGCCATGACTTCATCAACCAACAATCCCTGTTCCCAGGCTTTTGCTGCCAGAACATGGGATCGGTGTGCCAATGCATCCTGATCTTCCCGGCTGATACGGTAAGTCTTCGCCATTTGTTCTGCGGTATCTCCCATACGCAGACCTGTGGAATATTCCGCTACCGCCGGAGATACAGGCAATAAATCACGAAATTTAAGGCGGCTAAGTAACTTAAGACGCTGTGATAAGGTTTTCGCCTTATTCATATCCACAAGAGTACGAGCCAAGGATTTAGTCACGCCAATAGGCAGTACAGAAGAAGAATCCGCTCCACCAGCAATTCCGATATTCACCGTGCCGGCCATAATGCTTTCAGCCACATTGGCAATCGCCTGAAAGCTGGTCGCACATGCACGGGATACACTGTAAGCATCAGTATTGACACTCAACCCAGCACCAAGAACGATTTCACGGGCAATATTTGGCGCTTCAGGCATTTGCACTACTTGCCCAAACACCAGTTGATCAATCTTTTCAGGGGGTAAACCACTCCTGGTCACCAATTCGCTGACGACTGATTTACCCAAATCCACAGCCGGTATGCCGTGATACGATGTTGCCTGTTTAGCAAATGGAATTCGTAGCCCGCTGACAATAGCGATACGATCACCTTGCTGTGTCACTTTTGTTAAAGGACGACTCATAACGGCTCCTGAAAGATTATCGTTAACTCAATCAAATTACTGAAAAAATTTTTTAATCGACCTGGACAGGTCTGACCTGATAGATCATTGTTAGCGTAATGTTTATAAATAGCAAACCTGAATAAACTAAAAATGAGAGGGAGCGCAACTTTAATTTATTTAATGGCTAAATAATTTCAATGCTTCTTAGAGCATGTTCGCAAGCGGTAAAAAAAGAAATAACAAGAAGGAAGGTCTCAGTAAAACACCCCGCTATTTATTCAAAACAACCACGCAGTAGCCAAGCTGCGATTTCTTCTGCACCATACTGGTTCGTTACATCAGTCATATTTTCATTCCCCAAGTATTAATAACTCATCTTAATATTTTATCCCCCTTACCACCGGAGAACCAGCGCCTACCCTATATAAGTATATTTATCTCGTTGAAATTTGATCTCGAAAAATCATTTTTAAACGTTTTTATTAACACTCGAAAATCATTTTTTTGTTAACTGAGTCGCGTTTTTGATATCAATTTGGTCATATTTTAAAAACATTCTTGCAACACCAACTGTTATCAGACCTATACTTCACGACTGGTCTGATTTGTCATCAAGACAAACCGACTCTACAATCCTGCGCTCCTTGCTAAGATAAGTGGCATAGTTAAATAATAAACAAGAGGGTTTTGGTCATGAACCAGAAAAACCTGTTCACCCGTTCAGCATTAGCGGTTGCAGTGGCTATAATTTCATCCAACGCTGGCGCTGCTGGTTTCCAGTTAAACGAATTTTCTACTTCGGCTTTGGGCCGGGCTTTTTCCGGGGAAGGCGTTGTTGCTGATAACGCGACTGTAGGCAGCCGTAACCCAGCAGCAATGACTCTGTTTGATCGCCCATCGTTTTCTATTGGTGCCGTCTATATCAACCCAGATGTTGATATTACCGGTAAATCGCCAATGACGGGTAAAAGTACCAACGCAAAAAACATTGCGCCTACCGCGTGGATACCTAATCTGCATTTTATTATGCCGATTGATGATCAATGGTTTGTTGGTACTTCGGTCACCACTAACTTTGGTCTGGCTACTGATTTTAGTAACAACTATGAAGCAGGCCCTATCGGCGGTAAAACTGATCTGACAACGTTGAACTTCAACCTAAGCGGTGCGTATCGACTGAACGATAACTTCAGCTTTGGTTTAGGACTGAACGCTGTTTATGCTGATGCAAAAATCGTCCGTCATGCGGGCATTCTGTCAAATAAACTGAATGGCCTCATAAAGCCAACAGATGAAGTCGCTAATCTGTCAGGTAAAGATTGGGGCTATGGCTGGAACGCAGGCATCATGTATGAAGTGGATGAAAATAACCGATACAGCCTGACTTACCGTTCTAAAGTTAAAGTCAAATTTAAAGACGGTGACTATAAAAACGACATTCCTCCTAAGATAGGAAAAATCGCGCAATTACCTGCCACCGGCGGCCAAACCATTGGCGGTAAATTAAACCTCAATTTACCAGATATCTGGGAAGTTTCCGGTTACAACCGCGTAGCACCTAAATGGGCTATCCACTATAGCTTGGCATATACAGGCTGGAGTGAGTTTAGTGAACTGAAAGGAACCAAAAATAAAGACGGTTCAGTCCTGTTCAGTAAACATGAAGGTTTTAAAGATGCCTACCGGATTGCTTTAGGGACAACTTATTATCACGATGACAACTGGACATTCCGTACTGGTATCGCCTTTGATGACAGCCCGATTCCTGCTGAAAACCGTTCTATCTCTATTCCTGATCAGGACCGTTTCTGGTTGAGTGCTGGTGCAACTTACGCGTTTAACAAAGACATGTCTGTTGATGTAGGCGTTTCTTATATGCATGGTCAGAAAGTCACTGTTAAAGAGAAATTGTCTGAAAAACCTGATCCAGCCAATAAGCCATATGAATTTGATGCAAAAGGTTCTGCCTGGTTATATGGTGTAAACTTCAACTACGCATTCTGATAATATGTAGTGCCTAAAAAAGGATAGTCTGCTGCTATCCTTTTTTATTTATAGCGTTAAACCAGAAGCAACTATCAATCAATACTGTCCAACTCATCCTGTAATACTTCAGCATTTGGATTTTTCGTGGCTTCCAGTTTACCGTCACTTGCCATAAAATCATGGCCCTGGAAATAAGCCTCGCGCATCATCAGGTATGGATCTGATGAATTCTTCAACAAGCCATCAGAATCCAGTAAACGAGCACGAGTTTCAATACCTTCAAATACCCATTTACCGGCTGACATCCAGATATTCAGATAACTTAGCATTGGGTAAGTCATATCAGCCCAATTTCCCCCTTCATCACGTAGAGTGAAACTGCCATAGCCCGGCAATACGGTATAAGGACCATATCCCACATCATAATAGCCCAGAGTACTACCAAAGCGTTTTGACTCTTCTTTTGCCAGCTTAGGGTTTGCCATAGTTGCGACATCAATCAACCCGCCCATCCCAAAAAGGGTATTCAGGAAAAAACGATTAAAATGTTTCATTCCCTGATATGGGTTACCACGTAAGAAACTGTTTACCATGCTAGCCGGCTCTTCAAGATTACTTAGAAAATTACCCAAACCATTTCGAGCAGGCATGGGTACATAATCGTGCCACACTACCGCAACCGGACGTAGAATATAAGGATCAAGAACATCATAATTAAAGTTGAACATTGTACGGTTAAAACCTTCCAGAGGGTCTGAACGCCCCTGCTCAACAGTATTAGATGAACTAGAACATCCCACCAGTAATGCGGCTGTAAGAACGATTCCACCCAAACGATACGTCATACATTTCTCCAAGCAATAACTTCTTAGATCCGGCAAATCAATTTGTGCATTACCCACCGACGATCATCAATAATATAAATATTACTGACAATTCAACTTGAATGGTACTCAATTTGAGTGGTTGTTAAATAGGCAAACAGTTCATCACGCCTTATCTTAGGAAAGAAAAACAGTTATAATGCAGATATTGTCCCCTTAGTTAAATGGATATAACAAGCCCCTCCTAAGGGCTAATTGCAGGTTCGATCCCTGCAGGGGACGCCAGAAGATTACCTCACCAACTGTAATATAATCTCATTTTTCTTTTATAAATAATAAGATAGATTAATAACCTCATGTTCTTGGTATGAATTCCAAACAATATCCTATGAAAATAGTATAGCTGGGATTGGGTTAAAATATAGCCAACTCATGTTAATAGAAACGCTATTTGCAGAATTTATAATCATATGCAATTTCTAATTATCCCGAAAGTACAAGTTAATGTATTACAGTGGTATATGAATAAATCAGTAATCTTTTCATATGTAAGTTAATATTTTCATATAATGACTTAAATACAATCTTGTATTTAAGTCATTAATATATTTTTAAAATCATTTAATTAATAATTTTAAATCAATCATATGAGAAATAATTTTAAATTATTAATTTAAAAAACAAAATCCAACAAAAACACAAATCATACTAAAATATTCACCCGCAAATTAATACGTTAAAAAACAATAAGTTATATTTTAAGAGGTTTTAATCAGATATATACAATCACTAGTTTCAATGTGTATATATCTGTCTTTATAGCTTAATCAATCAATGAGAGTTGTTGCCGTAAATATGTTCCTGAGCCTAATAATCCAGGTTGTGGATGAGTAATCAGATAAACAGGAATCTGTTGTACTAATGTTTTAAAGCGCCCTTTATCCTCAAATCCATAAAGGAAATTCGATTGCTTAAAGAAATCAAAAAAACGCGGCACTATACCACCAGCGATATACACACCACCAAAAGCACCCATATTTAAAGCTAAATTCCCGCCAAATCGCCCCATAATTTCACAAAATAGTATCAGGGCACGATGGCAATATTGACAACTTTCATCCAATGCTCGTTGCGTCACTATTTTTGGTTCTAACTCTTCCGGCTGACTCTGATCCAAAATTGCAATGGCCTGATAGAGATTCACTAATCCACTACCGGACAAGATTCTTTCTACCGAAACATGCCCCAGTTTACGACGTAAAACAGCTAATATTGCATCTTGCTCTTCACTATTCGCTGCAAAATCGACATGACCACCTTCACCAGGTAAACTTATCCATTGCTTGCCTGCTTTTATCAAATGAGCCACACCAAGACCAGTTCCAGCCCCATAAACAGCAATTGGTTTATCTTTAACCGCTTTTCCCCCTCCCAACTGAACTTTGTGTTCCTCTGTCAGCATAGGGATAGCCATAGATACGGCAGTGAAGTCATTAATAACATCTAATTTTTCTAGCCCAAGCACCTGTTTCAGCTCACTAATAGAAAATGCCCATTGGTGGTTAGTCATTTCCACCCAATCACCATTTATCGGGCAGGCAATAGCGATACAAGCATAAGTTATTATTACTTTTTGCTCAGCCAAATAGTGGCTGATAATAGACTCCAACCCAGCGTATTGTTTTGCACTATATGTTTTAATCTGGTCAATAGCACCGTCTTTCAAATTGCAAAGCGCTAATCTGGCATTCGTACCACCAATATCAGCCACTAGTCCGTAGAGATTCATTTTTATATCCTAATAATTAGCTAGTACAACAATTACGTAAAGCTTATCCCATCTGACATTATTGGTATAGGTAGTTTGGGCACGAATAGCTTGCACAATCGGGATATCACCTATTAAAGATGATTCGCCAGGCTAGAACCTGAAACTCATGGATTAAAAGTCAACTGCTCTACTGACTGAGCTAATGATCTATCTATGGGGAACTATCTGAATTATGTCTTTCGAGATGGTGGGTCGTGCAGGATTCGAACCTGCGACCAATTGATTAAAAGTCAACTGCTCTACCGACTGAGCTAACGACCCATCTATAGGAGAACTACTCTAACTACGCCTTTTTGAATGGTGGGTCGTGCAGGATTCGAACCTGCGACCAATTGATTAAAAGTCAACTGCTCTACCGACTGAGCTAACGACCCATTCCAAAAAGGTGTGATACTGCTGAAATAATCTAATGAAGTGGTGGGCGATACCAGATTCGAACTGATGACCCCCTCCTTGTAAGGGAGATGCTCTACCAACTGAGCTAATCGCCCACTTCATGATGACTATCACTGCGTCTATACCACTGAATTTAGATTGGTGGGCGATACCAGATTCGAACTGATGACCCCCTCCTTGTAAGGGAGATGCTCTACCAACTGAGCTAATCGCCCAATCATAAATCCATTTTTATCACAACGAGTGGTGGGCGATACCAGATTCGAACTGATGACCCCCTCCTTGTAAGGGAGATGCTCTACCAACTGAGCTAATCGCCCCGTCGTGATGGAGTCGCATTATAGGGATAGTTCAGGATGAGTCAACGCTTTTTCTAGGGAAAAATATCGTTCGTCTCAAAATTAAACAAAGGTGAGATAATTATCATCACTCAGGGTGCGGTTTAAGCAGATATGCTGACTTTTCTCAATAACACCTCGCTAACAGCATTGAGGAATTAAAGTCCAGTGATAAAATAACCCCCACTTTTATTACTTTAAATCACCAATAACGTTCATTGAAAAGTGAAACGTAATTAAGGCAATCCCCAATGAGTAAAATTAAAACCCGTTTTGCACCAAGCCCAACTGGCTATCTCCATGTTGGCGGTGCACGTACCGCACTTTATTCCTGGTTATATAGTCGCCATAACAAAGGCGAATTTGTATTGCGTATCGAAGATACTGACCTTGAACGCTCAACTCAGGAAGCTATTGATGCCATTATGGACGGTATGAACTGGTTAAATCTGAATTGGGATGAAGGTCCTTATTATCAGACTAAGCGTTTTGATCGCTATAATCAGGCTATTGATCAAATGCTGGAGCAAGGAACTGCTTATCATTGCTATTGTTCTAAAGAACGTCTGGAAGAATTGCGTGAAACTCAGATGGCAAATGGCGAGAAGCCTCGTTATAACGGCCATTGCCGTGATAATCAATGTCAGCATAATCCGGATCAACCCCATGTCGTCCGTTTCCGCAATCCACAAGAAGGCTCTGTTATTTTTAATGATAGTATCCGTGGCCCAATTGAATTCAGTAATCAGGAACTGGATGATCTCATTATCCGCCGTACCGATGGCTCTCCAACCTATAACTTCTGTGTTGTCATTGATGACTGGGATATGGAAATCACCCATGTCATTCGCGGTGAAGACCATATCAATAATACACCACGTCAAATTAATATTCTGAAAGCACTGGGTGCCCCAGTTCCAGAATATGCACACGTTTCGATGATCCTAGGTGATGATGGTAAAAAACTGTCTAAACGTCATGGGGCAGTGAGTGTTATGCAATACCGTGATGATGGCTATCTGCCAGAAGCACTGCTGAATTATCTGGTTCGTCTGGGTTGGTCACATGGTGATCAGGAAATTTTCAGTATTGAAGAGATGACTGAATTCTTCGGCCTGGATGCTATCAATAAATCCGCCAGTGCATTCAATACAGAAAAACTACAATGGCTGAACCATCACTATATTAATACCCTGCCCCCAGAGAAAGTTGCTGTTCATCTGGCATGGCACATTGAACAGCAAGGTATTGATACCCGTAATGGCCCACAATTGGCGGATCTGATTAAGCTGCTGGGTGAACGCTGCAAAACGCTGAAAGAAATGGCCGAGTCCTGCCGCTACTTCTATGAGGACTTTGCTGAATTTGATGCAGATGCAGCGAAGAAACATTTACGTCCAGTTGCCCGTCAACCTCTTGAAGTTGTTGGTGAAAAACTGGCTTCAATTACTGACTGGACACCTGAAAATGTTCATCATGCTATTCAATCTACAGCTGATGAGCTGGAAGTTGGTATGGGTAAAGTCGGTATGCCACTGCGTGTTGCTGCTACTGGAGCAGGTCAATCTCCAGGTGTGGATGTGACTATTCATGCTATCGGGCAAACCCGTACTCTGGCCCGTATTAATCAGGCTCTGGAATTTATTGCTCAGCGTGAAAATCAGCAGTAATTAATGCTACAAAGGCATCACCGATTCAGTGTGGTGCCTTCTATTTTCAAAAAAATCTCATTTAATTAATACCGCTTTGTAACTTCCCTAATCGCTTTCTATCTCATTTCAACCCATTGTTCAGCCTTTATTTTGTCGATCCATCACAAAACTGATGACTTTTTCAACGCTTGCTCTGAGAATGATAAGTTAGCCGTTGACAGTATTTGCAGGGTTTCATATTATGCGCCCCGTTCCATTAATTTTGATTGGGGCTATAGCTCAGCTGGGAGAGCGCTTGCATGGCATGCAAGAGGTCAGCGGTTCGATCCCGCTTAGCTCCACCAAATACTTTTACCCGTGTAAAGTGTTTGGCACTAAAATTAAGAAAGACCACAATCGTGGGGCTATAGCTCAGCTGGGAGAGCGCTTGCATGGCATGCAAGAGGTCAGCGGTTCGATCCCGCTTAGCTCCACCAAAATTATCAGGCCCTGAAAGCCACGCTTTCAGGGCCTTTTAGCGTAACAATCACCATTCATTGCATAAAAACCAAACTTTCATCCCCGTTAATTCTTCTTCAATGGTTTCACCAGTGAATCCAATCCTTCTATTTTTATTGCTAAAGTCATCTCCATCAGCACGCCCAATTTACCTTGTGGAAATTCGCCTTTACGAGCGAACCACAATAAATACTCTTCTGGTAAGTCAATCAGCATACGCCCCTTGTATTTACCGAATGGCATAACAGTATTGGCAATTTCTATCAGATTTTCTTTTTCCATAACTCACATTTATATCAATTAAAAAAGATAACTCCAGTTTACGGGGTAAGGGAAAGATATGCGAAAGGAAAGAAGAAATCTGCATCATCCATGATGCAATATTCCACTATTATAAAACTTTATCTTTTTACAGCACCAAGCCTGCAATAGCCGCAGACAAGAAGCTGACAAGGGTTGAACCAAACAGTAGTTTCAAGCCAAAACGGGAAACGACGTTACCCTGTTTCTCATTCAAGCCTTTAATCGCTCCGGCAACAATCCCAATTGAAGAGAAATTAGCAAAAGAAACCAAAAATACCGATAAAACCCCCTGTGAACGCGGAGAAAGTTCTGCCGCAATTGATTGCAAGCTATGCATCGCAACAAATTCGTTAGAAACCAATTTGGTTGCCATGATGCTACCAACCCGCAACGCTTCATCAGCAGGAATTCCAATTATCCAGGCAAAGGGATAGAACACATACCCCAGCATCTCTTGGAAGCTCATATCAAAAATCATGCTAAACAGCGCGTTAATAGCCGCAATCAAGGCAATGAAGCCAATTAACATAGCGGCAACAATCAGTGCGACTTTAAAACCAGCCAGAATATATTCACCCAACATTTCGAAGAAACTTTGGCCTTCGTGAAGATTGCTCATCTGAATATCTTCTTCGCTGTCAACAGAATACGGATTAATCAATGACAAGATGATAAAGGTACTGAACATATTGAGCACCAATGCCGCCACAACATATTTAGGTGCCAAAATGGTCATGTAAGCACCGACGATTGACATGGAAACTGTTGACATTGCAGTTGCAGCCATCGTGTACATTCGGCGCTCAGACATTTTTCCCAGCACATCTTTATAAGCGATAAAGTTTTCGGACTGACCCAGTATCAGAGAACTTACTGCATTGAATGATTCCAATTTCCCCATGCCGTTGACCTTAGACAACAGAGTACCAATAACCCGAATGATGATTGGCAATACTTTGATATGCTGCAAAATACCAATCAATGCGGAAATAAAGATAATCGGACACAATACATTCAGAAAGAAGAATGCCAGTTTTGCATCCATCATGCCGCCAAAAATGAATTCCGTCCCTTCCCCCGCAAATTTCAATAAATGCTCAAACAAGCCGGCAAATCCCATGACAAATTCCTGACCAACACCTGAATTCAGGAAAAACCACGCAAGGACAAGTTCAATAACAAGCAACTGAATAATATAACGAGGACGAATACCTTTACGGTTACTGCTCGCCAGAATAGCAAGGCCGCCAATGACAATCAGAGCTAAAAGGAAATGCAGGATTTGAGACATATCACACTCCAAACACAACAGAAAGCTAGTTTATAAAATGCATTCTATGTAATAAAAGGCGATTAAATGGGATAGATATCACATTTTCAGCTGAATCGTATAAAGCCAGATTCGAAAACACATTATCAAACATCACTGATTATTGAGAAAACCTCTCAATAATCAGTAAACAGAATACAAACAAAAAGTTATTCACCCAATAAACGGATCATTTCTTTTTCATCAATAACTGAAATATTTAACTCATTAGCTTTAGCCAATTTCGAACCGGCCGCTTCACCAGCAATCACCAAATCTGTTTTCTTAGAAACACTACCAGCCACTTTTGCCCCAAGCGCAACAAGTTTATCTTTGGCTTCATCTCTGGATAACTGATGCAATGAGCCAGTAAGCACAATTGTTTTACCTGCGAATGGGCTGTCAATCTTCTCAGCCTTTGTTACAACAACTTGTTCCCAATTGATACCGGTATTATCAATCAAGTCATCGATAACTTTTTGATTATGAGGTTCATTGAAGAAGTTAACCACATGTTTTGCCACCACTTCACCAACATCTTGGACCTCTTTCAGAGCTTCTTCATCAGCGGCACGTAATTTATCCAGGCAGCCAAAGTGAGCGGCTAGATTAGCGGCGGTCGTTTCCCCAACTTCACGGATACCCAGCGCATAGAGGAAACGAGCAAATGTGGTTTTTTTCGCTTTTTCCAACGCATCTACCACATTTTGCGCGGATTTCGGCCCCATACGATCAAGCCCGGTCAATTTACCCGCAGTAAGCCTGAAAAGATCCGCCGGGGTTTCGATATACTCTTTATCCACCAGTTGATCGATAATCTTTTCTCCCATACCGTCAACATCCATCGCCCGCCGGGAAACAAAGTGCCTCAGTGCTTCTTTACGTTGAGCGCCACAGACCAAACCACCAGTACAACGCGCTACAGCCTCCCCGTCAATCCGCTCGACATCCGCCCCACACACCGGACAATGTTCAGGAAAAACAACTTCATCACTGTCCTGTGGCCTTCTGTCCTCCACAACACCCACAACCTTTGGAATGACATCACCAGCACGACGGATAACAACAGTATCACCAATACGCAAACCTAAACGTTCAATCTCATCCGCATTGTGCAATGTCGCATTACTCACAGTCACACCAGAGACCAGCACCGGTTCCAGACGCGCTACCGGGGTGATAGCACCTGTACGACCGACCTGAAATTCAACATCGCGGACAATCGTCATTTGCTCCTGAGCAGGAAATTTGAATGCTGTTGCCCAACGTGGCGCACGGGCGACAAAACCTAACGTTTTCTGTAATTCCAGCGAATTCACTTTGATAACAACACCATCAATATCAAACCCCAATGTTGAACGCTGGTTTTCAATATCGTGGTAAAAATCAATAACCTGTTGACTATCAGTACAAACTTTAATTTTATCGCTGATCGGCAATCCCCATTGCTTAAACTGTATCAATCGCTCGTAGTGACTGGCCGGCAATTCCCCCCCTTCCGATACACCAACACCATAACAAAAGAAAGCCAATGGCCGTTTAGCGGTAATACGGGGATCAAGCTGACGCAGAGAGCCAGCCGCTGCATTACGTGGATTAGCAAATACTTTTGCGCCGGTGCGGCGTGCTTCCTCATTCAGCCTCTCAAATCCTTTTTGGGGTATAAAAACTTCACCACGAATTTCAATACGGGTTGGAATATTCTCTCCGGTCAGGCGCAGTGGAATTGCGCAGATAGTCCGGACATTTGATGTAATGTTTTCCCCTGTTGTACCATCACCACGGGTCGCCGCCTGTACCAGTTCACCATTTTCATACAACAGACTCACAGCCAGGCCATCCAGTTTCAGCTCACAGCACACCACTAAATCCTGATCATCTTTCAGGCGGTCACGCACCCGCTTATCAAACGCCAAATAACTCTCTTCATCAAATACGTTATCCAGTGATAGCATGGGAATTTCATGGCGGACTTGTTCAAAAGCAGCTAGAGGAACAGCACCAACCCGCTGTGTCGGTGAATCAGATGTAATCAGCTCTGGGTATTGTTCCTCAAGAACCTTTAATTCCTGCATTAACCGATCATATTCTGCATCAGGGATCTCTGGTGCATCCATGACATGATACAGATATTCATGATGACGCAGTGTTATTCTGAGATTTTCTATTTGTTGAGCCGTTGATTTCATGACTTATAACCAGCGATAAAAAGCCCCCGACTGGCGGAGGCTTGAACATTTGATAAATTGATTATACCTGAACATCAAGTGTGCTGCGAATACGTGCTTTATACAATTCGATTTTTTGTGGTGTCAGCATCTTGCGCTCATCATCAAGCACCACTCCCCCAACATCAGAAGCAATACGCTGAGCCGCCTGTAGCATCAGCTTAAAATTCTGATTAGCTTCCCCGTAAGAAGGGACCATCATAAACATGGAAACCCCTGGAGTGGTAAAATCAGCCATTGTTTCAGGATTAAATGAACCCGGTTTCACCATATTAGCAAGGCTGAATAACACCGGACCGCTGCCTGATGGATTCAAATGGCGGTGGAAAATGTGCATTTCTCCAAATTGGAAGCCAGATTGCAGGATACTTTGCAGCAAGAGCTCACCATTCAGTGCCTGACCGTGGTGTGCTGCCACATGAAGAACCAAAACGATTTCCTTTGCTGCTTTGGCCTGCACTTCCTGCTCACCATCTCCCTCTTTTGCCATATCCTGAGGCCTTTCTTCCGCCTGAGATCGATTTTTCTCAGGCTCATCCCGTCCTTCGGATTCAAACAAGCCAAGCTGAGGTTCCTGCTCTGCTATTTCTACTACTGCTTTTCGGGTTGTAGTCTCAGGCTGATGACCAGTCAGCAACGGATCATTGCTTTCTTCAGACGTAGCAACATCCATTTCAGTCAACTTTGGCTGACGGCACTCAATAACCGGCTCAGTTTTATATTCCTGATGAGGTTTCACCTGCTTATGGGCGTAAGGCTTTTGTTGATTGTCAAACGCGTCATCATCACTGTCATCGACGAAACTCTCCTGACGATCATGTTTATGACGTTTAACTGGGCGATCACGAAAAAGCGAAGAACGCTCTTTACGGCTGGTCCACAACCCATGTAACAGCAAAGCTATTATTGCTATCGCACCAACAATGATTAATATCAGACGCAAATCCTGCATCATTGCTATCTCTGTTGTTTAATTAATATGCCACCACGGCGAAACATTTTCTGTATTAACTGTATTTGTCAAATAACACAAGTGCAAGCTTATACACACTTTTCTTATCAGAAAGATGCCGGACAAGCACTTTTTGCTTTTTTTTTATACAGAACAATACTAGTCAGTCGAAAATCCTGCCTATATGATAGCGTTTCAATCATACAGGAGAGAATAGGAAGTATGCTTAATTTGACAAAATCACCAAAAAATTTGAGCGGCTTTCAGTATTTGGTGCAAGGTTGCAGATTAATTACTCGCCCAGGTATTAAAAGATTTGTTCTATTGCCCTTATTGGCAAATATTTTGTTACTTGGTGGTTCATTCTGGTGGCTCTACCAAAAACTGGAAAACTGGATCCCCTGGATACTGAACAAAGTACCGGATTGGATGCAATGGCTCAGTTACATTGTATGGCCACTGGCAGTAATTTCTGTTTTGCTGATTTTTACTTATTTATTCAGCACGATAGCGAACTTTATAGCAGCTCCGTTTAATGGATTACTGGCAGAAAAATTGGAAGCTGATTTAACAGGCACTTCTGCACCGGATACCGGCGTTATGGAACTGGTAAAAGATATTCCACGCATCCTAAAACGAGAATTAGTAAAACTGCTCTACTATATTCCACGCGCCCTGGTTTTGCTGCTTCTCTATTTTATTCCTGTTATCGGGCAAACTGTCGCACCTGTGCTCTGGTTTATTTTCAGTGCCTGGATGTTGTCGATTCAGTATTGTGATTATCCATTTGATAACCACAAAGTCAGTTTTTCAACAATGCGTGACGCCCTTCGTCAAAACAAAATGAATAATCTACAGTTTGGTGCGCTGGTAAGTATTTTGACAATGATACCTATCGTCAATTTGGTGATTATGCCTATCGCAGTATGCGCTGCCACTGCAATATGGGTAGATCGCTATCGAGATCAACACGGGTTTTGTATTGTAAAATAAATTCATTCAAATGTTATTCTTTAAGGCAATAAGAATATATTCAAACTATATTTCCATAACCTGATTGTTGGCGTATCGTTGACCGGATATCACTAAAGGGAGTTGAAAGACGAGTATGAGTAAAATTTACGAAGATAATTCTTTAACAATTGGTCGTACCCCGTTAATTCGCTTAAAACACTTTGGCAATGGACGTATTCTGGCAAAAGTCGAGTCTCGTAACCCAAGCTTTAGTGTAAAATGCCGTATTGGTTCTAACATGATTTGGGATGCTGAAAAACGCGGTATCCTACAGCCAGGAAAAGAATTGGTAGAACCAACCAGTGGTAATACCGGGATTGCACTTGCCTACGTTGCGGCATCTCGTGGCTATAAATTAACGCTGACTATGCCAGAAACGATGAGTATTGAGCGCCGCAAGCTACTAAAAGCACTGGGGGCAAATCTCGTGCTAACTGAAGGCGCTAAAGGTATGAAAGGGGCCATTGAGAAAGCCAATGAAATTCAGGCCAGTGACCCCAATCGCTATATTATCCTGCAACAGTTCAGCAATCCGGCAAACCCAGAAATCCACGAAAAAACCACTGGCCCAGAAATCTGGGAAGATACCGATGGTGAAGTAGATGCATTTGTTACCGGCGTAGGTACTGGCGGCACACTAACAGGCGTTACCCGTTACCTGAAAAACACTAGAGGTAAAAACGTCACTGCGGTTGCAGTAGAACCCGAAGACTCACCTGTAATCAGCCAGACTCTGGCCGGTGAAGAAGTGAAACCCGGCCCACACAAAATCCAAGGCATTGGTGCTGGTTTTATTCCAGATAACCTTGATCTGAAACTGGTTGATCGCGTTTTCAAAATCAGTAATGACGAGGCAATCAAAACCGCTCGTGACATCATGGTGAAAGAAGGTATTCTGGCGGGTATCTCTTCCGGTGCTACTGTTGCAGCCGCAGTGAAACTTTCTCAGGAACCGGAGTATAAAGATAAAAATATCGTCGTCATTCTGGCCTCATCAGGTGAGCGCTATCTGAGCAGTGCATTGTTTACTGACTTGTCTGATGAATAAAAGTATTTAAGTAAGTTACTTAGTTTTATTGACAAAAAAGCACCTAAATGGTGCTTTTTCTGTGCAGTAGATCAAACTTTTACACTTTACTAGATGATTTCTTACAATGGGTTTAGTATTTAACCAATAATAATTATTTCGATGCTCGAAATTAATTACCAGAAGTAGTAGTTTCAGTTAAGTAGTTTTGTGATCTATCTTTACTTCAAACTATCAATCAGAAGCATCGAAAAGAATAATTTTTTTGATAATCGATAAAATCTTTTATTACATTATCAATCTTATAGTCTATCCCAGTAGGCGCAATTGATACGGCCCGTTCTTGTGAATGACGTTCTTGTGAAAGAATAGTGAACACGGACAGCACGCATAACCCGGAGTGTACGTAAGGAGTGATTCGTTTCTCTCCCCCTTCGGGTAAAACTAAAGGGCGCTCAAAAGCTATTTATCGCTTTTGTCGAAATATTGCCGGGCTCGCACTTTAAGCATAAATGCGCCCTACTGGGATAGGCAGTTAATGAATACTCAAGTTAAGATTTGTTTATTACAATTTTTTAACTTACATAGCAAAAATCTAAGTTATTGAGGAAACGTCATGTTCCAGCAAGAAGTCACTATTACTGCGCCAAATGGCCTACATACCCGTCCCGCTGCACAGTTTGTTAAAGAAGCAAAAAGTTTCTCTTCCGACATTACACTGACTTCCGGTGGCAAAACAGCCAGTGCGAAAAGCTTGTTTAAGCTACAAACTTTAGGACTAACTCAAGGCACGGTTGTGACCATCTCTGCTGAAGGCGAAGATGAGCAAAAAGCGATTGAACATCTGGTTAAATTGATGGCAGAACTGGAATAACCTTCCGTTGACCACAACGCCAGTCAAGATTCAGAGATTGTGAATAAACTGATATTCACTTAGCCGCTCCACATCCCTGGATAGATTCTTATCCGGGGATGTCAGTTTAAATGCATTTCCTAAAACAGCAAACCATCTGCGGGCTGGCTCTTTAAAAAATAATTATTAGTAGTTAGGTAACATCATGATTTCAGGCATATTAGTATCACCAGGCATCGCTTTCGGTAAGGCATTATTACTGAAAGAAGACCCCATTATTATCAATCAGAAAAAAATCAGTCAAGAACAAGTCGAACAGGAAATTTCCCATTTCAAACTAGGTCGTGAAAAAGCCTCATCTCAGTTAGAAATAATCAAAAATATAGCGGCAAAAAACCTCGGAGAAGAAAAAGCGGAAATCTTCGAAGGGCATATCATGCTGCTGGAAGATGAAGAACTTGAGCAAGAAATTATTTCGTTAATCAAAAACGATTTCAAAGCCGCAGATGCTGCGGTTTATTCCGTGATTGAAACTCAGGCCCAAGCCCTTGAAGAATTGGATGATGAATACCTGAAAGAACGTGCCACCGACGTGCGTGATATCGGTAAACGCTTGCTGAAAAACATTCTGGGTATATCCATTGTCGATCTTGGCTCGATTTCAGAAGAAGTTATTTTGGTCGCCAATGATTTAACCCCATCTGAAACTGCGCAACTCAATCTGGAAAAAGTTCTTGGTTTCATTACCGATTTAGGTGGTCGTACCTCCCATACCTCAATCATGGCCCGTTCTCTTGAACTTCCAGCGATCGTTGGTACCACCCATTCAACAGCAGCAATCCAAAATGGTGATTACCTGATCTTGGACGCGGTAAATAACCATATTTATATCAATCCATCTGATACAAAAATTGAACAGCTAAAAAAAACCAAAAACGAATATCTGGCAGAAAAAGCTGAACTTGCAAAACTGAAAGATCTGCCTGCAATAACTCTTGATGGTCATCAGGTTGAAGTCTGTGCCAATATCGGTACCGTCCGAGATGTTACTGGCGCTGAACGCAATGGTGCCGAGGGTATCGGTTTATACCGTACAGAATTTCTATTTATGGATCGTGATGCACTGCCAACAGAGGAAGAACAATTCCAAGCTTATAAAGCCGTTACCGAAGCAATGGGCAGCCAGGCGGTTATTATACGTACTATGGATATCGGCGGTGATAAAAATCTGCCCTATATGAATCTACCGAAAGAAGAGAATCCATTCCTTGGTTGGCGTGCAATTCGTATTTGCCTTGATCGAAAAGAGATCTTACATTCTCAGTTACGTGCTATTTTACGTGCGTCTGCTTTCGGTAAATTACGTATTATGTTTCCAATGATTATTTCTGTAGAAGAAGTACTACAACTGAAAGCAGAACTTGAATTGCTGAAAGGCCAACTTCGTGAAGAAGGTAAAAAATTCGATGAAGCAATTGAAGTCGGTGTGATGGTAGAAACACCCGCCTCAGCAGTCATTGCTCGTCACCTGGCAAAAGAAGTTGATTTTTTCAGTATTGGGACAAACGATCTAACTCAGTATACTCTTGCTGTAGACCGCGGTAACGAATTGATTTCTCATCTTTATAACCCGATGCTACCAGCAGTATTGAGCCTGATTAAGCAAACCATTGACGCTTCACATGCTGAAGGTAAATGGACGGGGATGTGTGGCGAGCTTGCAGGTGATGAACGTGCTACACTGTTGTTATTAGGTATGGGGCTGGATGAGTTTAGTATGAGTGCGATTTCTATTCCCCGCATTAAGAAAATCATTCGTAATACGCGTTACGAAGATGCCAAAGCGCTGGCTGAACAAGCCCTTTCTCAGTCTACCGCTCAGGGGTTGATGGAATTGGTTGATACATTTATCAAAGAAAAAACACTTTGCTAACAATATCGGTTAAAACGCGGTCCAGTATAAACAATTAGGAGAAGATTCATGGGTCTGTTTGATAAACTGAAATCTCTAGTTTCAGATGATAAAAAAAACAGCGGCACTATTGAAATTATCGCACCTTTATCTGGTGAGATTGTCAATATTGAAGATGTTCCAGATGTTGTTTTCGCCGAGAAAATTGTCGGCGATGGTATCGCTATAAAACCTACCGGCAGTAAGATAGTTGCACCAGTTGATGGGACGATCGGTAAAATATTTGAAACCAACCATGCGTTTTCTATCGAATCGGACAGCGGTATTGAGCTATTTGTCCACTTTGGTATTGATACGGTTGAGCTTAAAGGAGAAGGCTTTAAGCGCATTGCTGAAGAAGGTCAGCGTGTCCAAAAAGGTGATTTAGTTTTGGAGTTTGATCTTAAACTCCTTGAAGAAAAAGCAAAATCAACCCTGACACCTGTTGTTATTTCCAACATGGATGAAATTAAAGAATTGTCCAAACTGAGCGGTTCTGTCACTGTTGGTGAAACACTCATTATGCGTATTAAAAAGTAGCAATATTTTAACTACCACAATACCCTTTTTTCGTATTAAAAAAACGGCCGACAACAACGGCTGTTTTTTCATTCCGTTATTCGATTTATACCATCTTTGCATTCAGAAATCGGGTAGTGTGAGCAGAGCCTACCGCTATTTTGCTCTACTCGCGTTGAATGACTACTTTTGATATCTGCCAACACAACAGCGCCAAGGCTCTCTGCTGTCCCCTCTTTTCAGCCATTGTTGTAAATTCATAACGATACTTGCTGGCATCTTATAACCAAATTAATTAAATACTCCAGTAGAAAGATATCTGTCACCACGGTCGCAAATAATTGCAACAATGACAGAACCCGGCTTCTGTACCGCAATTTTTAATGCACCGGCAACAGCGCCGCCAGAACTGACTCCACAAAAAATCCCTTCTTTGTGAGCTAACAAACGCATAGTCTCTTCAGCTTCTTCCTGCGTGATATCCAACACTTGGTCCACCAGCTCCTTTCGAAAAATGCCGGGCAGATAAGCTGGCGACCAACGGCGAATACCGGGAATATGGCTGTTCTCAGCTGGCTGTAAGCCAACAACCTGAACACGGTTATCCTGGCTTTTTAAATAGCGGCTAACACCAGTAATTGTCCCCGTGGTTCCCATACTGGAAACAAAATGCGTAATGCGTCCTTTTGTTTGCTGCCAAATTTCCGGGCCGGTAGTCGTAAAGTGGGCTAAGGGATTGTCTGGGTTATTGAATTGATCAAGAACTTTACCTTCACCATTACGCTCCATTTGCTGAGCTAAATCACGTGCGCCTTCCATGCCCACATTTCTACTCACCAAAATAAGCTCCGCACCATAAGCGCGCATAGAAGCCTGACGTTCAAGGCTCATATTATCAGGCATCAGTAATTTAAGGTGATAACCTTTTACTGCGGCAATCATTGACAACGCAATACCTGTATTTCCACTGGTAGCTTCAATCAATACGTCACCTGGAGAAATTTCACCCCGCAATTCAGCCTGCTGAATCATTGACAGCGCAGCCCTGTCTTTTATTGAACCTGCCGGATTATTACCTTCAAGTTTTACCCATATTTCCACACCCAACTTATCAGCCATTCGTTGTAGTTTTACCAGCGGAGTGTTGCCTATAAAATGTTCCAACCTTACCACAGCTATTACCTATTTTTATTTAATAGAACAGCGAAATAACCATATTCAGAAATATATCGCAAGACTTTCAAATAAAAAATGCCCATCCCCAGGCGATAAGGAGGTGAGCAAATGGTACCAACCAAAATTTAAATCATTGTCAGGCAGTCTGAGCTAAGCTAAAGGTTTGCAACTGTTTATCACCCGCATATAAACGGGCTTCAGTACCACCAATAAAATAACGGCTTCCTCTTATCGGTACTGACGTTTCATCGAACCAAATAATAGCAACCGGTTCCTGATGCCAACCCAGAGGCTGGACGGAAAGCTGCCAGAAATGCCCCCGAGGACTAACCTCTTTCACCTGTACAGGCAGTGGACTGGATGGTGTAGGTTGCAAATTCATCATGACGTCCCACGGACGCAGGAATACATCAACATTCCCCTGATGGATTGGTGTCACCTTAAGCGGCAGATGTTGCCCGCCAATCAAAAGCTGAGATCCTTTAATCTCACCACGAAGATGGTTAACCTCACCAAGGAATTCCATCACAAAACGGCTGGCCGGATAGCGCCATACCTCTTGTGGCGTACCTACCTGTTCAATATTCCCCTGGCTCATAACAACAACCCGATCAGCCACTTCCATAGCTTCTTCCTGATCATGAGTCACAAAGACACTAGTAAATTTCAGTTCTTCATGAAGCCTCCGTAACCAGCGGCGTAGTTCCATCCTTACCTGCGCGTCCAGTGCACCAAATGGCTCATCCAATAACAGAATTTGTGGTTCAACAGCCAATGCCCTCGCCAATGCTACCCGCTGTTTTTGTCCACCCGAAAGCTGTGATGGATAGCGTTCAGCAAGATGAGTCAATTGCACCATTTCCAGCAATTCCATAACCTTACGGCGGATAGCCACCGTATCAGGACGCTTACGGCGTGGCAACACTGTTAACCCGAAAGCAACATTATCGAATACGGTCATATGCCGGAACAACGCATAATGCTGAAAGACAAATCCAACCTGACGATCTTTGGCATGCATGCGACTCACATCCTGCCCATGGAAACTCAGCTTCCCCGCAGTCTGTTGTTCCAGCCCAGCAATAATCCTTAACAAAGTTGTTTTACCGGAGCCTGACGGGCCAAGCAGAGCGACCATTTCCCCGGAAAAAATATTCAGAGTGATATCGCTCAGAACTTGAGTCCGACCAAAACATTTACTGATATTATTAATTTCAATACTCATATTGTGCTCCTACCTTAACCATGCTGGCGACTTAACCGCCACTGCAAAGCACTTTTAACAACCAATGTGATCATTGCCATCAACGCCAGCAATGCCGCCGCAGTAAATGCCCCTACGGTGTTGTAATCTTGATGCAATAATTCAACCTGCAACGGCAATGTATAAGTTTCACCACGAATCGCACCGGATACCACTGACACAGCACCAAATTCGCCAATTGCCCGGGCATTGGTCAAAACCACACCATATAATAACGCCCAGCGGATATTGGGTAATGTCACCCGCCAAAACATTTTCCAACCAGACGCCCCCAACAATATTGCCGCTTCATCTTCCTGGCTTCCCTGACTAAGCATCATTGGCACCAACTCCCGGACAACAAACGGGCAAGTCACAAATACCGTCACCAACACCATGCCCGACCAGGAAAACATCAGTTGAATGTCATAGGGTTCCAGCAAACTTCCTGCCCAGCCATTCGAGCCATAAAACAGCAGATAAAGCAAACCCGCCACTACCGGCGACACTGCAAACGGGATATCGATCAACGTCAGCAAACATTGCCGTCCCGGAAACTGAAAACGTGTCACCAACCAGGCAATCATCACGCCAAAAATCAGGTTTACCGGAACAGTGATCAATGCAATCAGTACCGTTAACCAGATGGCATGCAGCATGTCAGGATCTAAAAGGTTCTGAGTGACCACCCCAATTCCTTTAGAAAAAGCGGTCATAAATATCCACACAATTGGTATCACTAACAGCAAGACCGAAAATAGTACTCCTGTCGTGATAAGCCCCCATTTCCCCCAATTTACAGGCGGTCGTTGTGCAATAGAAAATTGAGACAGTTCAGCCATTAATGCCCTCCAATCCGCTTACCAAAGCGGCTTTGCAAGGTATTAATGCTAAACAGTAATATCAGGGATACCGCCAATATGACCGATGCAATAGCACTGGCAGCCGGATAATCAAACTCCTGCAAGCGGATGAAAATCATCAGCGATACCACTTCTGTCTGCCATGCGATATTACCTGCAATAAAGATCACTGCACCAAACTCCCCCAAGCTGCGGGTAAAAGAGAGTGCGGTGCCGGCAATTAAAGCCGGAGATAATTCCGGCATGATTACACGCCAGAAGGTTTGCCATCGGCTGGCACCTAATGTCTGAGCCGCTTCTTCATACTCCGGCCCCAACTCTTCAAGGACTGGCTGAATAGTTCTCACCACAAATGGCAGACTGGTAAACGCCATTGCCACCGCAATGCCCAGCCAGGTATTCACCACTTTCACATCAAAGTGCCCAAGAAGTGAACCATACCAACCTGTAGCAGAGAACAGCGTTGCCAGTGTCAACCCGGCTACCGCAGTAGGCAACGCAAAAGGGAGATCCATCAAGCCATCCAATAAGCTACGGCCTGGGAAACGATAACGGGTTAAGACCCATGCCATCAGCATACCAAACACCGCATTGAACAAACTGGCAACCGCTGCCGCCAGCAATGTCACTTTGTAAGCCGCCACTACCTGGGGATTAGCAATAACCTGCCAATACTGTTCCCAGGTCATACTGGAAAGCTGCACAACCAATGCACTCAGGGGCAATAGTAAAATCAAGCAGGTATAGAACAAACTGCTCCCTAAACTCAGTCCAAAACCAGGCAATACTCGCTTACTGGATACCGCAAACATTACTTGTTCCCTTCCGCCAGCAATTGATCCAGTGTGCCGCCAGTATTGAAGTGAGTTTTCATCACTTGTGGCCAACCACCAAACTGATCTTCCAGCCGGAATAATTTCGTTTCTGGAAAACGCGCTTTTTGCTGATCCATCACTTTTTTATCGCTGACACGATAATTAAAGCCAGTGATGATCTGCTGTGCCTGTGGACTATAGAGATAATTCAGATAAGCTTTCGCCGCTTCCTCAGTGCCGTTTCGCACAATATTCTTATCAACCCAGGCAACAGGGAATTCCGCCAGAATACCTATTGACGGGACAATCACTTCATATTTGTCGTCACCATATTGTTTACGGATGTTACTTACTTCAGATTCAAAACTTATCAGTACATCACCCAAACCACGTTCAATAAATGAAGTCGTGGCACCGCGACCTCCGGTATCAAACACGGTGACATTTTTCAGGAAATGTTTCATCCATTCACGGGTTTTACCCTGATCCCCGCCATTCTCCTGTTGAATCGCTCCCCAGGCAGCCAAATAGGTGTAACGGCCATTACCGGAAGTCTTAGGGTTCGGGAAGACTAATTTGACATCTTTACGTACGAAGTCATTCCAATTACGAATATTTTTGGGATTACCTTTACGTACCAGAAATGCCATTGTGGAATAGTAAGGTGAACTATTATTTGGCAGACGGCTCTGCCAATCAGCAGGTATCAGATCGCCCCGATCATGCAAAATTTGCACATCTGTCACCTGATTGTAAGTCACCACATCAGCCCGCAATCCCTGAAGAATTGCCAACGCTTGTTTGGATGAGCCTGCGTGGGATTGTTTGATTATCAATTTGTTCTGTGGATGCTGCTCATTCCACTGTTTTTCAAATTCAGGATTAAGGGTAGAAAATAGCTCACGCGCAACGTCATAAGAGCTGTTTAACAACGCTACAGCAAAGGCATTACTACTGCCCAATAAAGTTACGGCTACCAGTCCGTTTAGTATTTTATTGTTTACTGAATACTTTTTCATTTCTCACCTTATCCGTTATTTCATCAAATAACGCTCCGGTGACTAATGTATCCAGTTTATTTATAACAGGGTAGATAACTATCGCCGTTTAATATACTAAATTGCAATTAGAAAGTATGAAACGCAATAAGCTGGCAGGAATAGCCAGGTTTTTAATTGAAAATGCGGGCCTGTTATGGCTCCGCAAGAAACACATCAAATTCCCCAAACGGACTCAGTTTGTGCTTTCACTCAGAAATGGCTTTTCACTGCTTCCAAACGATACGCTCCACTTTCCAGTTTTTCAAAGCATCATCAGAGGGAATCAAACCTTCCGGACCATTCCAGTTGCCTGTAAACAGATAACTGACATTTTTGCTCTGCGGAGATACGCAGATAACTGCCCTCTTCTCCGATTCACTCGCCGTATTTCGGCAAGCATCAAATGCCCGGTTATAAAGCGCCGAGAATGATGTACCGATCTTTGTCCCCCAGACGGTTTCAATATCTTTATCCAACACGTCAATACCGCTGACTTTTCCATCTGCCTGACCAAAAAGTTCTATTTTCAGTTGATCACCCTCCATCGCTTGAAATACCGTCATTAACTGACCATTTTTCGTTTCCATACCACTGCGTAAGTGGTACTTCCCATCTAACCCTTTATCTATCGCATCCTTATTCATTGCTGTCAGACTATTTATTTCCCCAACCCCTTGAGCTGAGATTTTTAACGAGCCACCAAACCAGCTAAAAGGCGACAAACTCGACCATGAAAAACCAGATGAGCCCGCACAACCGGCCAATAACAATGAACAACCTATTGTAGCAAAACGTAATCCTGACAAAATGTTAGCTAAAGAAAACTCCTGCATAACTGGCTCCTTTTGATTAAATACAGAAATGAATACTGAGACATCACACCACGATTGTTAGTTTCAGAGAACAGTTTAAATTATTAACAATGAGTGAATATCACATTGATTAAATATCGCTTGCCGGTATACTGCTTTTCTAAAAATAAGTCACCATATATGAGATCAATATGATGAAAAAAACATTTGCAACCGTCACCCTGATTGCTTTATTCAGTACACCATTAACAGCCCAAACCACACATATGCAATCTGGTGGTTTTTCTGGTCCAAATGCTACCCAGCCTCAAACCCAGGCAGCACCACTAGGTGGTTTTATCGATAACAATGTAAGAATTTCAACCACTGAACAAGTTAAAAATATGTGGGATGACAGTTGGGTCGTGCTGGAAGGAAATATCGAATCCCGTATCCGTGGTGATCACTTCATATTCCGTGATAACGCAGGAGTTATTGAAGTCGAAATTGATCATAAATACTGGAATGGTCAAACAATAACACCTCAGGATAAAGTCCGCATTGAGGGTGAAGTTGATAAAGAGTGGAGTTCTGTGACAGTTGATGTGAAAAAAGTGACTAAATTGCACTAATGATTTTGTGGCTGAATGATACCCATTCAGCCGCACAACTCAATACTCCTGATCAATAATCAGACGCTTGCTGAAAATAACGCTCTCCTGATGGCAATCTTCGTATTCCAACTTTTCGCACATATAGAGAGTGGCATCGTTATCCTCAGGCACAATAAAAATTATTTTCGGACAGCCACGGGCAATCAACTTCTTTTCCAATCGGGCAATTAATGCATTTGCAATCCCCCGGCCCCTAAATTCAGGATGGACCCCCAAATAATAAGCCGAACCACGGTGACCGTCATAACCCCCCATAACAGTCCCAACCACTTCACCCGCCACTTCCGCGACTAAAAACAGGTCAGGATCATGGGTCAGCTTACGCTCAATATCCATCTCAGGATCAACACCAGGATTAAGTAAATCGCAGCGTTCCCATAAGGTGATCACGGCTTCAAAATCATCTTGTCGAAATACCCGAATTTCCATCCCTAACCAACCTGTTTTTATTGAAATAACCATTTTCACATTATCTTCGCTTTAGCACCGGAATCAATACGAAAATGTGTTCTCTATCACCAATAGGTATAATATAGCAATCACTGCATTATAATGAGAAAAGAATCATGAACACACCAAATGTCAATAAGATTAAATCTTTTTTCCTTTCATTACAGAATGAAATTTGCCAGCAACTGGAACAGGCAGATGGCAAAGGGAAATTTATTGAACAATGCTGGCAACGGGAAGACGGTGGTGGTGGCCGCAGCCGAATTATGAAAGAAGGCGCTATATTCGAACAAACCGGCGCTAATTTTTCCCATGTATCAGGAGCCATGCTTCCCTCATCAGCAACAGCCCATCGCCCTGAATTGGCCGGCCGTAATTATCAGGCCATGGGAGTCTCTCTGGTTATTCATCCTTTAAATCCCTATATCCCAACCAGCCACGCTAATGTCCGGTTTTTTATTGCGGAAAAAGAAGGTGAAACACCAGTATGGTGGTTCGGTGGAGGTTTTGATTTAACACCTTATTATGGTTTTGAAGAAGATGTTATTCACTGGCACACTACCGCCAGAAATATATGTCAACCATATGGAGAAGATCTCTACCCAACATACAAAAAATGGTGTGATGATTATTTCTATATTAAACATCGCAATGAAGCTCGTGGAATTGGTGGATTATTTTTTGATGATTTAAATACGCCTGATTTTGATCATTGTTTTCACTTTACTCAGGATATAGGTAAAGGTTTTCTTTCCGCTTATCTACCTATTATGGAAAAAAGGAAGAACATATTATGGAGTGAACGTGAACGACAATTTCAATTATATCGCCGTGGTCGTTATGTTGAATTTAACCTGGTTTTGGACAGAGGAACCTTATTTGGATTACAAAGTGGCGGACGCACAGAGTCTATCTTAATGTCCATGCCACCATTAGTACGTTGGGAATATGACTATCACCCTGAGCCAGGATCTGCGGAAGCTGCTTTATATACTGACTTTCTGCCAATAAAAAACTGGATATGATTTTTTATCATGTTAGGAATATTATAAAAAATTATTCCTAACTATTTATATTTTTAATACGGCTAATACAGAAATCCCGCATACAAATCACATAACAATTTATTAACAATCCTTTAACATAAAAGAAGCAGGTTGGCCCTGATGACTATCCGATGGAAACGTGTTTAATATGAAAATGTACTTAAAGAGTACCTCTAATTAATAACTAATAATTTATTCCAGGAGATATTTTATGCAAATACAAAACAATAACTATAAAGGTTTAATACCACCGTACATTCTTCAAAATATTTATAAAAATAACAGTGAAAGTGAAAAACATAACGTACTAATGACCTTAAATCATACCCAAAGTTTAATGTTGGATAATGTTATTAAAACATCAGACTCTATTGATAATACTGATGATGAAGTTGTCAACGATACTATACATCGCAGTATTTACGATGCAAAAAATGAAACCAAGTTACCCGGAACTTTAGTACGAGATGAAGGTGAACCAGATAATGGCGACGTAGCCGTTGATAACGCATATAAATATCTGGAAGCAACTTACAATTTCTACAAAGAAGTTTTTAATCGCAATTCATTAGATGATAAAGGAATGAAATTGATTGCCACCGTGCATTTCGGCAAAGAATACATGAATGCGTATTGGGGCAGAGGACAAATGGTGTTTGGTGATGGTGACGGTAAGGTTTTCAATAACTTCACCACATCTATCGATGTAATTGGTCATGAATTATCTCATGGTGTTATCGAAAAAACAGCAGATTTGGTCTATTTCTTCCAGTCCGGCGCATTGAATGAATCAATTGCCGACGTCTTTGGCTCACTGGTAAGGCAACATTATCTAAAACAGAAAGCTGATGAAGCAAGCTGGGTTGTAGGGGAAGAATTACTGGCCAAAGGTATTAAAGGTGTAGGGATTCGTTCAATGAAAGAACCTGGAACGGCATATGATGATCCTCTTCTTGGTAAAGATCCTCAGCCTGGTCATATGGACGATTTTAAAGACTATCCTATTTATAGGGACAATGGTGGTGTTCATGTTAACTCAGGTATTCCTAATAAAGCCTTTTATAATCTCGCGATAAAATTAGGCGGATATGCTTGGGAAAAAGCAGGAAAGATATGGTACAGCACACTGCTGGATAAAGATCTTGCACGCGATACTACCTTCTTATCCTTTGCCAAGTTAACCGTTAAACATGCTCGTGATTTATTTGATGAGGATGTTGAGAAAGCCACTATAGACAGTTGGAAAGAAGTAGGTATTAAAGTGGAAGTGAAGGAAGACAAAAAAGAAGATAAGAAAGAAGATAAGAAAGAAGACAAGGGAGAAACTAAAGTTTAATCTATAAACATATCGCTGGTTTAATACCAGCGATATTCTATTATTTGTAATACCTAACCTGACAGACCCTATTAATAAAAAAAGATAGCGAACGAAAGGTATTAAAATTGTTAACACCGAATTTCACGCTATACTGTAGAAACGTGAAAAATAACCGTGTAAAACTGGTATATCATGAACAATAAAATCATCGAACTCGCAACTGATAGTAAAATCACGATTTCCCTGCAAGGAGGATTTGCTGCTACACCTGGCCTTAGCCAAGATAAAACAGTGAATTTACAATCACTGTCTCCTCACCAGAAACAACTATTTGTTCAGGCTATAGAACAGAATTTTTCTGATTCTATGCCACTATCACCATGTCCTGACCAACATTATTATCTGCTCTGCATCATCACTGAAAACGAAGAATATCACTTCACATTTCCAGAGTTAGATGCACCAGAAATAATGACTCAAATATGGGATACCAGCAAAAAGGGTGGTTAATCACCACCCCCTTTCTTTATTAGAATTAACGCTTTTTCAGATGAGCCATCAGACGCTTACGTTTACGCATTTGATTTGGTGTCAAAGTATTACGTTTGTCAGCAAAAGGATTTGCCCCTTCTTTAAACTGAATCCGAATAGGTGTCCCCATCACTTTCAAAGACCGACGGAAATAGTTCATCAGATAACGCTTATAAGCATCAGGTAAATTAGCTACCTGATTACCATGGATCACCACAATGGGGGGGTTATAACCGCCAGCATGTGCATATTTCATTTTTACCCTGCGCCCACGGATCATCGGTGGTTGATGATCTTCTTCAGCCATACGCATGATACGGGTTAGCAGTGCAGTATTTACCCGGCGAGTCGCGCAGTCATAAGCCTCAAGAATCGAGTCAAACAAGTTACCCACACCACTGCCATGTAAAGCGGAGATAAAATGCACTCTGGCAAAGTCAACAAAACCAAGACGATAATCAAGCATTTCTTTCACTTGCTCTTTATCTTCCTGCGACATTCCGTCCCATTTATTGACCGCAATAACCAATGAGCGCCCGCTATTAAGAATAAAACCCAACAACGACAAATCCTGATCGGAAATGCCTTCACGGGCATCGATCACGAGTAATACAACGTTAGCATCTTCAATCGCCTTAAGGGTTTTGATGACTGAGAATTTTTCAACCGTCTCAGTCACCTTACCCCGCTTACGCACACCCGCAGTATCAATCAGGATATATTCGCGCCCATCACGCTCCATAGGAATATAAATACTGTCACGGGTAGTGCCCGGCATGTCATAAACCACAACCCTTTCTTCACCTAAGATACGGTTCGTCAAGGTAGATTTACCGACGTTCGGCCTGCCAACAATAGCTAATTTTAATGGCAGCGTTAATGGATCAAAATCATCTTCCTCTTCCGCCATTTCTACTTCATTCTGTTCCTGCTCGGCCCAATAGGCTGCGTTGGCTTCTTCCTCAGTCAGCTCAACCTCTTCTTCCTCACCTTTACCGGAGAAAGGCAGCAATGACCGTTCGATAAGTTGGGTGACACCACGACCATGAGAAGCGGCGATGGAATATATATCACCCAATCCAAGCGAATAAAATTCAGCTACGGATGTATCAATATCAATACCATCGGTTTTATTCGCCACCAAAAAAGTGGCTTTTTCACGGCTACGCAGGTGTTTTGCTATAGCGTGGTCTGCCGGCATCAGCCCGGCACGAGCATCTACCATAAACAGAACAATATCGGCTTCTTCAATCGCCATCAAAGATTGTGCCGCCATATGGGTTTCAACACCATCTTCGGTACCATCAATACCACCGGTATCAATGATGATAAATTCCTGTCCTTCGACTTCGGCCCGACCATATTTGCGATCGCGGGTCAGACCTGGAAAATCCGCTACCAGCGCATCTCTTGTACGGGTTAAACGGTTAAATAACGTGGACTTACCCACATTTGGGCGCCCTACCAGAGCGACGACAGGTGTCATTTGTTGATGCCTCATGACTAAATTTGAAAATCAGTATTTTGCTACTCATCGTTAGCCGCAACAAAACACTAAAAAGACGAAACGGCTCCTGTTCTTTTCAGGAGCCGTAGGATTATAACAACTCTTTATTCTCTATTTCCGGGAAGCAAACAGTCAGCAATATTCAACGGGTAAACAGGTAAACCGTACCGTCTTTCGCCTGTACCATCAGCTTATCACTGGCAACAACCGGACGGCTCATTAAGCCGGAGCTATCAACTTTATGTTGAGCAACAAACTTACCGTCATCCATATTTAGCCAATGCAAATAGCCTTCACTATCACCAACAACCAGATAGCCATTATACATTTCAGGTGCCGTCAAGTTGCGGTGTTGTAATTTTGTCTGAGTCCACAGCGTGACACCATCACTTTGACGCAAGCTCATAACCCGATCGTTTTGATCAACAATGTAAATACGATCACCAGAAACAACCATTTCGTTCACTGAACCCAAATCACGCTTCCAGAGGATCTGACCTGAACGCATGTCAAGCGCCACCAGATTACCATTATAGGCTATCGCATATATCACGCCTTCAGAAATAACCGGTGTTGTATCAACATCATTAAGGCGACCGATTTCTGTCGAGCTGCTTACCTGAGAAATACGTTGCTGCCAAATCAGTTGACCCTGAGAAATCAGCACTGCGTTAACACGGCCATTATCTCCCCCCACGATCGCGGCACCATAAGCCGCAGCCGGAGCTGACTCACCACGCAACGATAATGATGGGGTATCCATATTAACGGACCACTGTACTTTTCCATCTGACTCATTCAATGCCTGCAACATGCCGTTACTGGTATGAATCAGCACCAGGCCATCACTCACCACCGGACGCGACAACGCTTCTCCGGCAACTTCAGATTCCCAGGCAATCTGGCCGTCTTCGGTATTCAGCGCGATGACTTTGGCCCGTTCAGTGCCAACATATAAATGATTCCCAGAAACGGTCAGGCCGCCAGAAAGCAACGCAGGAATACGGGAAGAGAGAAAACCGGCTTTTTCAGCCAAATTTACCGCCCACATCTCTTTGCCGCTATCAATGTCCAGCGCCTTAACGATGCCATGACGATCAGCGACATAGACAACAGAACCCTGCCAGGTTGGTGCCAAGTGAGAGTAATAACGCCCAACACCATCACCTACAGATTTATCCCAGACAACACTTGGGCTAAATTGATTCTCAACCTGTGGCAACGGTGACATAGTCACTGTGTCCTGCTCACTTGAACAACCCGCTAACAGAACAGAAGTAACCAGACCAACCAAGAGTGTTTTACGCAACTGCATTGAAAGGATCCCCTTAGCTGGATAAATTATTCAATTTAAGATTTAACATCGATTTAATCGCCTGCGGTGAGTCTGATCCCAGACCTTTGGTATAAGCTGCACGAGCCCCCGCAATATCACCTTTTTTCAACAGCGCATCGCCACGGATATCCTCTGCCACAGCAACCCAACCGGAACCTTTCACTTGTTCCAGTGTTTTCAATGCGGCATCCGCTTTATCTTCCGCTAATTGAACCCTAGCTAAACGAATATTAGCCAGAGCCTGCAAATCTTCATTTTTTGTCTGACTAACAGCCACAGATAAAAATTGATCCGCTTTGGCGAGCTCATTCTTTTCAACCGCAAGTTGAGCCAAATGCATATGAGCCATCACGCCATAACTATTGTTAGTTTCAGCGGCAAACTTCTCAGCGGCGGCATAACTCTCTTTTGCACCGGAAATTAATTCACGATTTACCTGTTCAAAAGCTTCCGCACTGCCCTGCAATTGATTTATCTGATGAGATTGCCAATAACGCCAGCCAATTAGCGCGCCAGCGCCCAGCACCAGCCCGAAAACCAACGCCTTACCATTATCGGTAAAAAAGCGGCGGATCGCGTCAACTTGTTCGTTTTCATTGGTATAGACTTCCACGGAGTCTCTCCTTAACCTAACAATTCAGCCAAACGAGCTGCAATTTCGCTTTGCGGCAACGTTTGTTGTTCGCCTGTACGTAAATCTTTAATCGCTGCCTGACCAGAACGGACTTCATCTTCACCCAAGATCAGCGCAACTTTAGCGCCTTGTTTATCCGCACGCCCCAATTGCTTCTTAAAGTTCCCTCCCCCGTGGTTAGTCACCAAGCGCAATTGCGGCAAGACATCACGTATCTGTTCAGCCAGAATCAACGCTGCCTGCTGACTGCCTTCGCCGAAGGAAGCAAGATAAACCTCCGCCACTGATAGCTCCGCCACAAATGCCGGGTTCATTTCCTGCACCAACAGAACCAGACGTTCCATTCCCATCGCAAAACCCACAGCAGGAGTAGGACGACCACCCAGTTGTTCAACCAGCCCATCGTACCGACCACCGGCGCAGACAGTCCCCTGAGCCCCCAGAGCCGTTGTCACCCATTCAAATACCGTGCGGTTATAGTAATCCAGACCACGAACCAGACGCTGGTTAATCCGGTATTTGATACCCGCCGCATCAAGAAGCGCACGCAGGCCGTCAAAATGTTCCTTTGATTCGGCATCAAGATAATCAAACAGTTCCGGCGCATCATTAAGAAGTTGCTGAACCTCAGAATTTTTTGAATCCAAAACACGCAATGGATTGCTGTACATACGACGTTTGCAATCTTCATCCAGCTTATCTTTATGCTGTTCAAGGAAAGCAACTAGCGCTTCGCGGTAACTGGCCCGCGCTGTCAATGAACCAATCGAATTCAGTTCAAGCGTCACATGTTCAGAAATACCGAGCTCACGCCACCAGCGGGCAGTCAATAAAATAAGTTCAGCATCGATATCAGGTCCCTGAAGACCAAAGACTTCAGCCCCTAACTGGTAGAATTGGCGGTAACGGCCTTTTTGTGGACGCTCATAACGGAACATGGGCCCGAAATACCATACACGCTGTTCCTGATTGTACAGCAGACCATGTTCAATACCGGCACGCACACAGCCTGCGGTATTTTCAGGGCGCAGGGTCAAACTTTCACCATTGCGATCATCAAAGGTGTACATTTCCTTTTCGACCACATCAGTCACTTCCCCAATAGCCCGTTTGAATAACGGGGTCTGCTCTACAATCGGTGTGCGGATCTCGCTATAACCATAACCCGCTAACACGCGCTTCAAAGTGCTTTCAATACACTGCCAGATGGCAGTGTCTGCTGGCAAGTAGTCGTTCATGCCACGAATAGCTTGGATATTTTTTGCCACGTCTTATCCCTGTTCTCTGTTAATAATTCAAAAATGATGTTGATTATAGAAGCGAATACGGACGAGCTTCAATTAGCAAACTAAAACAACACTGGCTCATCATACTAATGAGCCAGTGTCAGGTATATTATTTATCCAGTTGACTTATGTCGATACGCTTATTTTCATCCAGCATTGATGCCTTAGCGCGGATCTTAGCCTCAAGTTGATCAATCATATCAGCATTGTCAAGACGCTCTTTCTGCCGCACTCCGTCTTCATAAAAACCACTTTTTGTTCTGGCACCAGTGACACCCAAGGTGGAAACCTCCGCCTCACCCGGTCCGTTAACCACGCAGCCAATGATCGAAACATCCATCGGGGTGAGTAAATCTTCCAAGCGTTGTTCCAACGCATTAACGGTGCCGATAACATCAAATTCCTGACGAGAACAGGTTGGACAGGCGATAAAGTTAATACCTCGGGAGCGGATACGCAATGATTTCAGAATATCAAAACCCACTTTAACTTCTTCGACCGGATCGGCAGCCAAAGAAATACGCAGGGTATCACCGATACCTTCTGACAGAAGAATACCCAAGCCAATCGCTGATTTTACAGAACCTGCACGAGCGCCACCGGCCTCTGTGATACCAAGATGTAATGGCTGATCAATCTTCTTAGCTAATAGACGGTAAGCGCCAACCGCCAGAAATACATCTGACGCTTTTACGCTGATTTTAAACTGGTCGAAATTAAGTCTTTCAAGAATATCCACATGGCGCATAGCGGACTCCAACAGGGCTTCTGGAGTTGGCTCGCCATATTTTTCCTGAATGTCCTTTTCCAGTGATCCGCCATTCACACCGATACGGATTGGGATATTTTTGTCACGGGCAGCCGCCACAACCTCACGGATACGCGCTTCATTGCCGATGTTACCAGGATTAATACGCAGACAATCGACACCATACTCTGCAACTTTAAGTGCAATGCGGTAATCAAAATGAATATCTGCAACCAGAGGAACATTAGCCTGTTGCTTAATCAATTTAAACGCATCTGCCGCGTCCATCGTTGGTATTGATACACGGACAATATCAACCCCAACACGCTCAAGCGATTTAATCTGCTGAACAGTGGCTTCCACATCTGTAGTCCGTGTGTTTGTCATTGACTGTACCGCAATGGGTGCGCCATCCCCGACCGGCACATTTCCTACATAAATACGCGTAGATTTGCGTCTTCTTATCGGCGATTCATTATGCATACTGGTGTTTCTCCTGTACTTCCATGTGCTTACTTATAAATGAACAACAATGCCCTATTACAAAGGCATTTATTGTGTTCCTGGTACTTTAAGACGCGCAATCCGACCCGCTTTAACAAAGTTACTTAAATTAACGGCTTGCCCCCGAAACTGCACATCCACTGCTGTCGGGGCACCGATAGTTAATTGGTAAGGTAATAAGCCAGAGAGGTTCAGGCTATCACCCTTATGTTTAGTTCCGCTAAACAGCATTTTTCCATTAGCATCCGCAACCTGTAACCAACAGGATGCTTTGAAATTCATCACCAATTTATCACTAACGGCCACTGCCGGGGCTGTATTTTCCACCACCCTCGATATTTGAGCTGTACTCTGATTCGCAGGTAATGGAACAGTCTGTGGCGGAATTTCAGGTGTTTCCACCGTCTGATGTTGAGCTGATGCTACAGGCGGAGACGTTTCCCCACGATTGTTATCAGCCTTATTCACTTTCACCGAATTTTCGGTTGAAGCGGCAGATAATGACGGCTCACTGGCCTGCAACGGTGTTGCCTGATCGTTGCTTTCCGTGGATAAACCCGCCGCCTTGGCTTTTTTCTGAGCAATCTGCACCGCAGACTGATCAGCCATCGAAATCAATTCTTTCTGTTGAGCGGTGTGGTTTTGCCACCACCATGCTCCTGTCAGACTAATCACTACCAGAATAATTAGCCACGTAATCCACATCAACCAACTTTCCCGTTTTTTACGTTTCTTACCCAATGAAAAACTCTGCATTGGTGAAACCTTCGCGGTTTTTGCCGGGGTATGCTTATCCAGAATCGCCAGAATTTCTGCCTCTGGAATTTGTACCAATTTAGCATAAGAACGAACATAACCACGCAGGAAAGTGGGTACCATATTGGCCGGTATATTGTCCTCTTCAATATCACGGATAGTGGAAAGTTTCAGACACAGACGATCAGCCACCGTCTGTTGAGTTAGCCCGTGCTGTTCACGAGCCTGACGCAGGAGCTGACCTGCTGTCAAATGAGCTTGTTCTGGAGTCGTTTCAGTATTCATTAGCAAGAAGACGCGGTACTGTCCAAGTTGTGAAAAACTTCGCGCTGGCCCCTTCTATAATCCTTACATTATACAATGGCCTGCGCGGCGAAATAGATTTGCTATTTTACTAGCGGCAAATCACTGATAACAAATACGCCTGTCAGCATGGTTCCCGGTCAACAGAATTTTGGCTTCTTCATACTGCCCCTGCTCACAGAGAAAAACGCTGTAATGATACAATACCGTATCATTTCCTGGCGCATACTGCATCGCCATTTTGTAACGCTGACGGGCCGCTTCCGGCTGGCCGGAATATTGCTCATACAACGCCATACCTAATTGAGCCTGATAATGGTCTGGCTGTACCAGTAATACCTTATCAAAGTGATATCTGGCAGCCGGTAAATGACCTTCAGCCAGATAGGCCATTCCCAGTTGGATCCGGGTTTCTGCTGCGACTTTTCGCTGTTTATTTCCATTTGCCGGTTGATTGGAACACCCGGCCAGTAATACAACGGCAATAAGCATTCCCGATAACGATTTCCGTATCATTCCATCCCCACTTCATCAAGGATACGTAATTGTCGCAATAATTTCAGTTACTGCATGACAGGACATACCAACATTCAGACTGTTCTTACCTGAATAGGTTCACCTGCCTGACGTTTTTTCAATGTCCGTTTTGTACGATCAATCACATCGCCCGCCAGCTGACCACATGCGGCATCAATATCATCACCACGGGTCTTGCGGACAATCGTAGTAAAACCATATCCCATCAACACCTTGGAAAAACGGTCGATCCGGCTGTTGGAACTGCGTCCATATGGTGCGCCGGGAAACGGGTTCCACGGGATCAGGTTGATCTTACTGGGTGTGTCTTTCAGACATTCAGCCAATTGATGCGCCTGTTCCACGCTGTCGTTAATATGATCCAGCATGACATATTCCACTGTCACACGCCCCTGGTTCGCATTAGATTTCGTCAAATAACGGCGCACCCCCGCAAGGAACTGCTCAATATTATATTTGCGGTTGATAGGAACGATATCATCACGTACATCATCTGTCGGTGCGTGCAGGGAAATCGCTAAAGCGACATCAATCATATCGCCAAGTTTATCCAGCGCGGGTACTACACCAGATGTGGATAGCGTCACACGGCGTTTAGACAAACCGAAACCAAAATCATCCATCATGATTTCCATTGCAGGAACCACGTTATTCAGGTTGAGCAGAGGTTCACCCATTCCCATCATAACCACATTGGTAATCGGGCGACGACCACTGGATTTCAGTGAACCAATAATTTTCGCCGCACACCAAACCTGACCAATAATTTCAGAAACCCGCAAATTCCGGTTAAAGCCTTGTTGAGCGGTAGAACAAAATTTACATTCCAGGGCACAGCCTACCTGAGAAGAGACACACAACGTAGCCCGATCATCTTCCGGAATATAAACCGTTTCAACTTGTTGATCGCCAACAGTGATAGCCCATTTAATCGTGCCATCGGCTGAACGTTGCTCCTCTGCTACCTCAGGCGCACGGATCTCAGCAACTTGCTGCAATTTCGCCCGCAGGATTTTGTTAATATCTGTCATCTGCTCAAAATCGTCATAGCAGTAATGATACATCCATTTCATCACTTGATCGGCACGGAAGGGTTTTTCCCCCATATCGGTGAAGAATTGACGCATTTGTTTACGATTCAGATCAAGCAGGTTAATTTTCCCGCCTTTTTTTTCTGGAGTTTCAGACACAACAGAAGCAGCAAATTGCGCCGCAGTATTTGGTTGGGACATTTTTTATATCGCCTCGTTGTTACACTTTCGGCTCTGCGTTGATGAATTCAACGCACGAAGTTTCAATTCGGGTATCACTATCAGTTTAGCCTAGTGACAAATAATAAACGCCCCGTTGAGTTAACAACGGGGCGCGGCATTGTACAAACTTTAATGCAATGATGCTACGGGTAACGACAAATCAATTACGTGGGCAAATTTCATCTTCTGTGAAGAAATACGCAATTTCACGGTTTGCAGATTCAACAGCATCAGAGCCGTGAACTGCGTTTTCAGTAAAACTGTCTGCGTAATCAGCACGCAGAGTACCTGCTAATGCGTTATCAGGATTGGTTGCACCCATCAAGTCACGGTGACGTTGTACTGCATTCTCGCCTTCCAATACCTGAACCACAATTGGACCCGAAGTCATAAATTCCACCAGACCATCAAAGAAAGGACGGCCTTTGTGCTCGGCATAGAAACCTTCAGCCTGTTCACGGGTCAGGTGAAGCATTTTGGCGGCAATAATTTTAAACCCTGCGCTTTCAAAACGGGCATAAATAGACCCGATAGCATTTTTCTTCACTGCGTTAGGTTTAATAATCGAAAAAGTACGTTCAACCGTCATGAATAACCTCTTGGTTCTTTTTTCAGCAACTGATAATTTTAATTTTTTATCCCGATAAGTTAACCGGCTAATACTTATCCCGCAACCCTAGCGGGGATAAAAGAGGCGTTGATTATAGGGGCCCAAATGGCGGTTGCCTACAGAAAACATAACATTCTATTAAATTTTTCTTAGCGAAAATTACCATTTTTTCGTACAAATCACACTTTTACCTGAATCGTTTACTTCAAGATAAAATTGACAGAATTAACCTGTCCACCCAAATCCAAAACACTAAGCTGATATTTACCCGGTTGAGTCAATGTCTGCACAAGCCCTTGATTATTTTCTGTGGTCATAATCTGTTCTCCATTGAGAAACCACCATTGTTGCCCACCACTACCGCCTTGCGTCGTAATACGTAAATCAAGGCTGCCAAGACCGGGAAGCCGTTTCAATATATCTCCGTTATGAATGCCGACGATCAACAGCGGAGCTTCATCTGATTTCAGCGGTGGACACTGAGGATTAACCGATGGCAAACGCTGCGCCCGCCGCTCTTCCGCTGGTAACCATGATTCCAGGCTAATCGGCCATAAAGTGATATTTTTTGGTTGAGCATCAGGGCAATCAGGCGCGACACGCCACCCCTGTTTATCCAGCCATACCTGTTCCTTGATGCCAGAAATACTTTCTTGCCCCACAGAAGGCAACGTAGGCGGAATGGTGTTATCCAGAATCCAGCTCAAACGACGCTGGCGACAATTACTGTCTCCCTTTGGCAGACTCTGGCCTCCCGGCCAACAAATGATTGCCTGACTCACACTTGCCGGACGTGGATCAGAGGGGATCCGTTGAGCACCATTTCGCATATTTGCCAGCAACAAGTTATTGACCTGATTCATTATCGGAACCGCCGTGGCATAACCGAACTGTCCGGTAACCGGCGTTCCATCCGGCCTGCCAACCCAGACACCGATGGTATAGCGGGCATTTAAGCCGATAGCCCAGGCATCGCGGTAGCCATAGCTGGTCCCGGTTTTCCAGGCCAGTGGCACTTGTGCTGGCAATACATCATCAGGTTGCGGGAGACCTTCTCCGGCCATAATCCGTCGGACTATCCACGCAGCGCCGGGGGAAAACAGTTGTCTGTCACGCAATTTCTGCTGCGGTGTAAATCTCAGAGGGGAAACCTTCCCCTGACGGGCAAACGCGGAGTAAGCCGCCACCAACTGATCCATCCGGGTTGCCGTTCCACCAAGAATCAATGATAAATTAGGCTCACTGCCGGGAGGAAAACGCAATATTGTTCCCACATTACGCATATTGGCTGTAAACCGCTTGGCGCCATATACTTCGAGTAGTTGCACCGCGGGTAAATTCAAGGAACGAACCAATGCCTCACTGACACTGACCGGCCCATTAAAGCCACTGTCAAAATTTCCCGGACGGTAATAATCAAAACGGCGAGGCACATCCTGTAACAGTGATTCCCCATGAATCAACCCATCATCTAACGCCATTGCGTACAAAAAAGGCTTCAACGTTGATCCTGGCGAACGCCACGAATTTATCATGTCCACATGACCAAAACGGCTGTCATCCCGAAAATCCAGCGAACCGATATAGGCTTTCACCGCCATATCGGTATGATCAACCACCAACACCCCAACAGAAGTTTTCTCCGGTAACTGGTACTTCCAATTCACCGCCATATCCTCAAGCTGGCGCTGTAATCCTGCATCAATGGTTGTTTTGATGATTTCCTGACGATGACCTTTAGCCATTCGCCTGGCAAGAAGCGGGGCGAGTTGTGGTACCTGCCGGGGAGCCAGCCATAGCATCTCTTGCCGAATATCAGCCACTTTATCTTCCGGCCAGATTTTATACTGCGCCAACCGTTGCATAACCTTGTCACGGGCGGCTTGTGCCCGTTCAGGGTAACGATCCGGTCTTAAACGGCTGGGTGCCTGCGGCAAAATAGCCAGCAAAGCAGCTTCGCCCGCCGAGAGTTCAGATGGTGGTTTGCCCAGATAAGCCCAACTCGCCGCTCCGACGCCTTGTAATGTGCCACCAAACGGCGCACGGTTGAGATACATTTCGAGAATTTCATCTTTGGAATAGTGCCATTCAAGCTGTAAAGTACGCCAAATCTGTTTCAGCTTCCCACCCAAAGTACGTGAATGCGGATCAATCAACCGCGCCACTTGCATTGAAAGCGTACTGCCACCGGATAGAATTTTACCCGCCCGAATATCCTGCCATGCAGCCCTGACAAGCGAAAACGGGTTAACCCCTGGATGCTGATAGAACCAGCGATCTTCATACGTCAGCAATGCCTGAATATATTCCGGTGACACTTGATCCAACCTCACCGGGTAACGCCAAACCCCTTCATCATCGGCAAAACGCCAAAGCGGAGTCCCATCTTCACCTACGACAATACGCGCCATTTTGACTTCACGCAGTGGCAGAGGCCAAATTTTATCTGCCAGCCATAAACCCACCGGGATCAGAAACAGCAACAGCACAATCAGCCAAATAAGGTGATGCCTTTTTTTCATGCAAGAATACCTGACGAGCAATCAGCCCTTACACCTGAGCATAAGGGCTGACAGGGTTTAGCGGACAACTTCCAGTTTTTCAGGTGTAGAGCCTACCGCACGCCAGTAAGGCACGTACATAGATTCAACCTGAGGTGCAGGAATAGTGTAGACACCCGGCGTCACAGCACGAGCCAGATAGAGCAATGTCACTGGCTGAGTGGAATCAACCGCGACTGCCGCCACATACCGGTCATCACGATATTCAGTATGACGAATAGTTGCCTGTTGCATATCACCAATCAGCTCCTGGAGATTCGCGGCACTGTCACTCAAACTGGCACTGCTGTTAGCCAGATTCTGGTTTTCCACTTCCAGACCGGCAGGCAGTAAATCAACAATCAGCGCATCCGGTACTGATTTATCTGAACTGACTACCAGCTTCACCACCACCATTTCGCCACTTCTCAGACGGTCAATAGAAATGGGATTACCCTGCATATCCAGATAGCTACGCTGAATTTTCAGCACATTAGAGTAGGGTTTCGGCGAATTGAGCGGGTAACCCACGACATTCAGGCGAGAATAGAGTGTGCTGTTGCCACGGTTACTGATATCAACACCTTGCAGAATCTGTTCCGCATTCATCACCTGACTCAATGACTTGTCACGACTCAACGGTGGAACCTGCTGATTAACCACCGCTTCCCACGGTTGTTCTGAAGTATCGATAAAGAAACGCCCGGCCAGATAGAGTGAATTACTCTCCTGAGTTGAGAAATAGTCACGGGATGTCAACTCATCAGATAGAACCAGTAATTTCTCATCACGATCTTTTGGCAGCATATTGTTTTCAGTCAATAGCCCAACAATCAGTGCATTATCGCGGATGGAACTGCCATAATCCCCCAATCCGACATCATCATTACGGTTTTTATTGATCCCCAAGCGGACAGCTTCATCCGCTCTGGTGTTATCACCCATAAGCTTCAATGCAACCCCCAGTTGTACCAGCGACAAACCATTTCCTGCCTGAGAACGACGCTCATAAACTTGTCTTAAAGCCCCCAACGGCGCTTTCTGCTGGCTGGCAAGCACCAAACCGGCATAAGCCTGAGTCGAGAACCGCATGGCTTCCTGATTCTGGCTGTAGCGATAGTTAATAATATTCTTATCCTGTAAATAACGTAGCAAACGGTTATTGGCAGAATTCAGCACTTCCTTGGGTACGCTATAACCTCGCTGGCTCGCACGGAACAAGAAATCGGTGACATAAGCCGTCAGCCAGTATTCTTCATCACCGGTTCGGTCCCACAAGGCAAAACCCCCATCATGACGCTGCATACTGAGCAAGTGAATAATTCCCTCATCAATACTGGCCCGGCGTTTGCTGTCGCTGTCCGTTTTGATACCCAGTTTTTTCAGCTCCGCTTCATTTGAATAGAGCGACGGGTAAAGTCCGCTGATAGTCTGCTCAAGGCAGCCATACGGATAGGCGTACAGTTCACGAATATAGCGTGAAATCTGTAACGGCGGACGACTGGTCAGTAACAACTGGCCTTCGAGCGTTGCTGGCGCTAAACCCGATATGGCATCTAACGGCAACTGCCAATTTTCTCCTTGGTGGATAACTTCAGCAAACAGCCTGGTTTCTGCTGGCTGTGCCGGACGCACACCAATCTTCCAGCTATTTTTATACTGTTTCAGAACTTCACCCGGCAAATTCAGGCCATTAATCGTCAGAGAAACCTCTCCCTGACCAAAGCCATGATCAGCCGTGACAGGAATTTCCACTGTTGTACGTTGACCTTTTTCCAAGGTTATTACCTTGCTGGCCGCATCCTCTAATTTAATCAGCCCATTAGCCGTAAAGTTTAAGGTCAAGTTTTGCGTCTGTTCGGTTAAATTGGTCAGATCCAACGACAGCAATGAACGATCCCCCCCCGCCATAAAGCGAGGTAACGCCATCTGTGTAATCACCGGTGCGGCAATGACAATTTTACTTTCACCATGACCGAACTCATCTTCACTCCACGCCTGAGCCATCAGCCTCAGCTCACCATTGAAATCAGGAATTGGCAGAACAACCTCCCCTTCCCCCTTTTCATCCAATGTCACAGGCTGTGCCTGTTCAGCAATAATCTGCACCTCAGTTAATGGTTTTCTACCACCTCGGGCAGGGGCATCTTCATCACCAGAACCACCAAAACGCAGATTTGCCAGACGACCTTCACCTTCAATCAACTGACCATACACATCATATTGGTCGACGCTATAGCGCTTACGGCCAAAGAAAGCCTCATAAGGATCCGGGGTTTTAAAATCAGTGATACTGAGTACGCCAGTATCTACCGCAGAAAGCAGCACATTAACCTGTTTAGGCAATTTCTGCTCTTGCTGTGGTGTAACCTTAACTTTAACTGTCAGGTTCTGATTCGGACGCATTTTTTCCGGCGCGGATAGCGTCAACTCCAGTTTGCGGTTTTCATCCGCCAATGGCAGATGCAACACACCAATTGCACGTTTTGGCGTCGCCTGACGGGATTTATCACCCGGACGAATAACCACGGCAGTCAGATAAAGGTCATGACGGCGCCACTCTTTATTAACCGGCACTTCCACATCCAGACCTTGTGACGGTACATCAATCTCCTGCCACCAGAGCGGCCCTTCACTGGACTCCACCAACAGATAACCTTTACCTGCCTGTGGTGCGGCTATATGCAGTTTTACTTTCTCACCCACCTGATAAGCCGGTTTATCCAGAGACAGTTTTACCTGATCAGGACGAACGGCACCGGTACCACCGGTATTATCCTGCCATGAATAACCTGCCCAAAAATTAACACTGCTAACCAGTTGATTCTCTGGATTGATAACCTCAATACGGTACGAACCCCAATCAACCGGGAAACTGACCTTTGCGGTACCATCCTGCGCAATCTGGATATGTTCATCCGCCATCACCAAATCTTTCTGATCATAGCCTGACTGCCAGCCTTCACCATCCGACCAGCGCCAATAGTAATCATGACGTTCATAAATCAAACGGGCGGTCAGATCTTTCGCGGCATATTTTTTGCCATTGGCATCTGCATAAACCAGCTCAAATTCAGCCAATGAATTTTCATCCACATTGTAGCGGCTCTGGTCACGACCGGTACGATAGTCATAAACCGCTTTCTGATTGAACAGCGGACGAATACCAACCAGTTTTTCCGCCGGCCAAACCGCTTGTTCAACCCGACGTGTCACCGGGCGGCCGCCAGATTCAAGCAGACTGGCCTGAACAATCACTTTTACCGGCGAAGAGACTGAACTCCAGTTGTCCGCGCTGACATTCAATGCGGCTTCACCACCACTGTTCAGCGTCAAATCAAATTCATCCAATGTACGACTGAGATTTTCTTCAGTGACGGCACCAAACTCATAACCCGGCAATTTGGCGACCGCATCACGGTTTGGGCGCAGGAATAACTGCCCTTGCAGACGATTATCCGCTGCGGGTGCGCCATACAGGTAACGGCCTTTGATGTCGAAATCGACACTGTGGTTTTTCATCACCGGTTGCACTTCACTGCTAATTTCCAGCGCCATACGCTCCGGCATAAAATCTTCTACATTGAACTTGTAATAACGGGGCTTGTTATCGCCCAGATCAAAACGTAACGACCAGAGTCCGGTAGCCGCTGACTCAGGAATCGTGTAGCGATACTGATACAACCCGTTTTCAGGTTGCCAAACAAAACTACGGACAACCTGACCATCGGTTTTTAATACATCAACTTTAACTGGCTGGCTTTTAATTGCACGACCGTCACCATCACGCAATAGCCCATTCACAATCAGCGTCTCACCGGGGCGATAGAGATCACGAGGCCCGAAAACAAAAAACAGCTTGCTGTATCCTTGTGGACCAGCGATATCAAACTCAGACAGATCCAGCGCCGGTGATACCAAATCAATCATACTGGTTTGGTTGTCACGGGTAGCGAGCAATAGTTTAGCTTTCGCATTTTTCTCTAGACTGGCGTGTCCATCAGCATCTGTTGTTGCTTTTGACAATAACTGCCCTTTCTCATCCAACAGACGGACTTCCACCCCTTTCAGGCTGTCGCCTTGTTCCAGAGATTGGGTAAACACATCCATCTTATCCAGATAGCTGTGCACGGAGACACCGATATCACTTAGCGTGAACATTGTCGCCGGGTTGGCATAAATGTATTTACCCGCTTGCTGCATCACCGCCATATAAACACCGTCTTTCTGCAACGCTTTAATGTTATTTAATGGCAACAGTAACTTTTCGCGGGTATTCAGTGTTGGATTCAGATCGAAACGGCCGGTATAAACCAATTCCGCATCTTTAAGTATTTCTTCAGATTCCCAAGAATTCATGCTGTTGCGATATTGCCACTGTGCAATAAAAGAGGGTAATGCCGTCTCCTTTATCCTAAAAAAGTTAACATCAATACTGTTCACATTGAGTGCTAACACTGGCAAACCTTCGGCTACTTTACTTGGCAACAAAGAGCCCTTGCTGGCAAAACCAACAGACGGAGAAATCGTCTCGGTTGTCAGCGTTTTCTCATACGCGGTTTCAAGCTGACGCTCATTGATGCCTTTAACGCCTTTATCTACGGTCAGTTGCAGTTTACGGGATGGCGGCAGATGGCGCAGGCGAAGCGCCATCATGTTATCTGACAACTCCCACGCTCCATCAAGCTTGCCCTGTTTTACATCCACCAAACGGACATTTTGAGCAAAATTCTGATTCGGATCTAAAGGAACAGAAAATGTCACCACCATCGCGCTGGCGCCATCAAGTTGAACTTCTGAGGCATCCAGAATAGTCACCTCTTTACCGGCATAACGTTTTGCCAGTTCAGCCAGTGATGTCGCATCTTTCTGTTTTACTGATTTTGGTGGAGTATTTGACTGTTGAGGTGCTTTTGCGCTTTGAATTTCTGTGGACTGCGATTGCGCCGCTTTATTATTATCAGTGTTGTCAGACTGATCACAACCAGCAAGCATCAGCAAAGAAGCTAACATCACAGCAAAATAATGCTTTTTTCTTTCCGGCCACCGCCAGAATTGACTTTGATTCATGACTATAACCCCTGCCTTATCCCAACCAACCGGTAGTAGGATTTAATAAATAGTTTTGTAAATCAACATATTAAACTTAAATCAAGAAAATATAAGCAACTGAATACCACCTCTACTCTATATACCATAAGACAACGTACAGACATTAAGTTCATATAATAACGCCTTATTTTGACAAATTAAATATCATAAAGGCGATAAATAAATCTGAATTTATTGATTCAATCTCTGATTAAGAACTCTATATGTCTTAAGAATATCTTGCTTACCCAATACATAACAAACTATTTCTCTATATTAATCATTAAATTAAAAAATATATTAGAAGTTAACCAGAAATTATAGAAAAGAAAAAGAAAAAGAAAAAGAAAAAGAAAAAGAAAAAGAAAAAGAAAAAACATTATCATTACATTGACACGACAGCAGAAAATAACTTATATTAATCAATTGGTTATTTATAATATTCAAATGAAAAATAAGAAATTAAATATAAGCACCATTGCCAACAACAATATTAAAGCATTTAGAAAAATCATCATTAAATAATCCAATCATAACTCCCAATAATATATAATAAAATTACCAAGAATAATAATCACAATTAATATTGGCTAATATGACCATTATAACCACATTTAACGATAAAACAAATCCAGCAACATAAAACTTAAAATACATTGATATATGATGCCACTTTCTTATCAAAAGTGGCAATAATTACTCTCATTAAACTTCCATTATTTAAATTATTTTTTATAAAAAAATAAAATCCTCTGTAATAAAAAATGCAATAGAAAACGAAAATAAAAATAAAAATAAAAATAAAAATAAAAATAAAAATAAAAATAAAAATAAAAATAAAAATAAAAATATTAACAAATCGTTACTATAAATCCAATTATTTAAAGCAGCAAAAACCGCCCACCCCAACGCCGTAGCAAATGAAGTAATAACCCAATGAAAATCCATTTTCTGCATACCTTTCACCATGTTACTCCACTAATAACACCTGTCCTGTTTTCAGTTGCTTAACATTTGGCAACCAGAGCCTTCCCCAGCTACCGGTACAATGACATCCATAGACTTCTTTTATATTTTCTTTTACAAAAAATTCTCTGATCTTCAATAACTCTGTCGGTAATGCCCTCTTCAAATGCAGCCCACCTATTACTGCGCATACTTTATCCACACCGGTAATCATCTTAGCGTGATTAATTATTTCACAAATACCCGAATGACCACAGCCAATAATAATCACAAGCCCATTATCACTTTTCCAAATTAATGCACTGTCATCAAGTATATAATCATTAGCCCAAGAGCGCCTTCTAACTAAACCACAGGCTTTCCGATGATTACTTGCTATTTCACCTGAAAAAACAAATCGTTCACTTATCTTCACATGCGATTTTGTTAAACGAAAAAAGACTTTCTTTTTAATTCTTTTATTAATTTTACCCGATGTTTTTTTAAATCTTAAAGCAAGATTTTTAAACATAACACCATAATACTTCTCATTTAACGCATCGGGATGACATATTAATTTAGCATTATGGGGAAAATAATTAACACCACCTATATGGTCAGAATGACCATGGGAGATAACAATCCTGGATATATCATCAACAGATATTCCCATCCTGTTCGCATTCTCAAGATAGCTGCCATCTGGGCCGGTATCAAAAATTATCTTCTCTTCACCATCCTCAAGTAAAAGACTCAAACCCGGTTTAGCTATCAAATATGAGTCAGATGTTCTATTTTCAAGAAGTACAGTTATTTTTAATGACATGGCATATCCATTAGTTTTGTTGACGTAATGCATCTATTAAACGATACGGGTAACAATAGCATTGATTCACGTCAATAAAATAATGAAAGGCCATTATATCGTCACATTCTTATAAGCAGATCACAAATTATCGCTGCTCTGCCACAAGTTAATTCTTCAACATGAAATGATTATCTCCCCATTATATTTATTATCTTGCAATATTAACATGTGATTATTATATCTTGCTGTGCAACATATATTTACAGGTAGAAACAAGCATATTGTTTAAAACATAAAACTCTGAGAAAAATCATAAAAATAATTTAATAAAATAAACTAACACAACATTTATCAATATAAATCAATTTAATCATATTTTATCCAGAGTTCAGGTTAATTATCAAAATTTACATTAAGTTCAGCGCAGAATAATAGATTTTCATAGCCATGAAAAATATAATCAGCGAAGACAGTTTATTAACCAAGTGAATTTTAATCAGTAAGTAATCACGAATTTTCTGATAATTTATAATCATAACTATCCCTCCGTACCACAAGAAACTGATTATGAAAGCCATTGAGATCATAATCACTGAAATACTTATATTAGTATCCTGTGGTATGCTAACTGACACAGCGCTACTAATGAGTAAAATTGCTTTAGGATTATAGAGTTGCAATATAAATCCAGACTTAAATGTGCAGTCTCGCTTATCAGATAATGTGTTCAACTCAATATCGCTCATTGGTTTTATTCGAAATAATCGATAAGCTAAATAAATCAGGTATGTTCCTCCTAATATATAGAAAGCAGACAGTATTGCAGGTTCTTTCAAAACAAAAGTAAGCCCGCCTAACGCCAAAGTTGTGAATAATGAATTGGCCGTTGCAATACCGACTACACTCATCATTGCTACAGATTTTGAATACGTAACCGCATTTTTCATCGTGACCAAGAAACCTGGTCCAGGGCTAGCAATACCTACTAATAATATAGTACAGAAACTAATAATAAATCCTTGTTCACTACTCATATTACCCCACTAAATATTCAACATCTTTTTCATCATCGACACGGAAAATAATATGAGACAGCCGCTCCAATGCTGTTTTTTTTCTAAAACAAAATGAAATTTTATTAATCGATTGACTAATATCGATGAAACCTCCTATACCATAGAACTTACCACCGAGATGGGACACATTCACATTGCCATCCTTGTCAATTTCCCCGATCCCCAGTACAGCATGATCAATGTCTCCATTCCATATCCTTTTAAACATAGCGGCCTGAGAGAAAACTTTTCTGCCATTTTTGCATATACCAAATCCCTCGCCATCGTAGATAATTTCTCCTTTAACACCGGATTCAATATACGCCGTAAACGTTTTGTCTTCCTCTCTACGCTTTATATGATTAATTGCTGGAACTGGAAGGCCAATACCCACAACCAGTTTTCACCATTGCTAATCCTGGCAGATAACTGATATGAAATGCTCTCCGACACCAGGCATGTTCGCGATAAATTTCCACAATAGTAATGATACCTGTTTGGCAGATAAGAAATACAATGCGACGATGAAGGTGCAATAAAGACCTCATCAAATACATTCCTATAGCAAAAACTACTGCAACGTTTAATCACTTTATCCGGTAGCTGGATAGCGATTCTCGCTTTCCTCAACCGAGCCGATTTTATGCATTGTTCTATATCAAGATCTATAGGCTTGGTCTGTGACTGCTCCTCACCGTAAACGGCGAGGCTTTCCACTTCTCAGGCCGCAACTGTTGGTGCAACGGATTTACGCAGGCCTCCATGAGCAGAGACGACGTGTCCCGCTGCCTGTAATTCAACTATCCCTTTTTGCCGGATGTTGATAGCCGCATTGATGCCGCAGTCATGTTCTACCGCGCATTCAGGGCATTGCCAGCGCCGTTTATGCAGCAGCATTTCCGACATCTTGTCACCACAACCATGACACCTTCTGGAACTGGCGTACCACTGATCGAGTTTCACCACATAAACGCCTTTTTGTTCCGCTTTGTATTCCCGCCTGCTAGGGATACGCGATTTTTTCACCCGTGGATTTAGATAGAACGATAATCCAACAAATCCGAGAAGCTTTTTTATCCGCAGCCAAACGGCTTGAAATTGAGATACTGGAAATGGACGGAGAAGCTGATCACGTTCACGTATTGGTGGCTTATCCACCCAAATTGGCAATCAGTGTACTGGTTAATAATTTAAAATCAGTCAGCCGCCGCCATATCAGAATTTTAAATACGCATTTATCTCGTCAGTCAAAAACCCGTGCACTATGGTCACGTTCTTATTTTGCATGTAATGCAGGTGGCGCAACGATTGAAACGTTGAAAACCTATGTCAGATCGCAGGAAACCCCTCGTTAGCTCGCCCTTCTATCGCCGCCCGATTGGGCGACGGTTTACGGGGCAATTGCTAAATGGTCACTTATTCATTACCGGAATATTCCCCCGTAACCAACTGCCTAATTTACGCTGATAAAATGGCTGTGTATGCTGAATCAAATAATGGCTGATACCACGTTCCTTTTCATCAACCAGGCAGAAGTCAATCGGTTCTGCTTCGGAGGTGTATTCGCAGGCAATACCGCCTGCTTCCTGAATTAGCTGTTCAATCTCATCCTCCATGCCATTCATTTCCAGCCCAATTAATAAATTGGGTTTCTCATCCACATTTTTATCATGGGCTTGAATGATAAAAGCACGACGAATAGGTTTACGCTGACTAAATAAACTGATCAAAGCTTCAATGAGCTGCGAAGGATATTCTTCCGGCTGGCTAAGTGTTATCGCGCTGCCACTTGGCACATCAACTTCAACCGAAACTAATTCATTTAATGAACTCATAAAAATCTCCAATCAGTTTTTTTATATAAAATGGATTTATTTCGCTTTCACCAACAACAAATTAGCAATCGAACGAACCCCATAACCTGTTGCACCCGCCGACCAATGCTCTACCGCAGATTTACGGTAAGTCGCAGAGCAGTCAATGTGAACCCAGCCCTTTTGGTATTCTTCCACAAAGTGAGACAGGAAAGCCGCCGCAGTACTGGCACCGGCAGTATGTGATGGGGCAGCAATATTGTTCAAATCAGCAAAATTCGATGGCAATTGGCTACGGTGGAATTCAGCCAGTGGCAAACGCCAAAACAATTCATTCTCAGATTCTGATGCAGCCAATAAATCAGCCGCCAGTTTATCATCAAAGCTGAATACACAGTGATAATCATTACCCACAGCCATTTTCGCTGCACCAGTCAGGGTGGCTGCATCAATGATTAACTTCGCTTTCTCTCTGCTAGCATCAATTAAACCATCAGCCAGCACTAAACGACCTTCTGCATCCGTATTCATGACTTCAACAGATTTACCATTACGGTAACGGATAATATCACCCAGTTTAAAGGCATTACCACTGACCATGTTATCCGCAATACAGAGGAACAGTTTAACGCGCTGTTTCAGGCCACGGCTGATTGCCAATGCCAGCGCACCCGCCAGCGTTGCCGCTCCGCCCATATCCGATTTCATGGAATCCATAAAAGAAGATTGTTTCAGGCTGTAGCCACCGGTATCAAATGTGATGCCTTTACCCACCAAACAGGCGAATACCGGCGCGTGTGGGTTGTCAGTCGGGTTGTAATCCAGCGCCAACAATATCGGATCACGGGAAGAACCACGACCAACAGTATGGATACCAGCATAACCTTGTTCACGTAAATCTTCGCCTTTGGTAATGCGATAAGTTACCGCTTCACCAGCAACGCCACACATCAGGTCAATAGCACGCTTCGCTAATTGTTCCGGCCCAAGCTCTTCCGCTGACATATTGATGGTGTCACGCACCCAATCAATAATTTTAATTCTGCTTTCCAATTCTTGTTTTTCAGCCGCCGGCAATTGAGGCCATTCAATAGAACGGTTGCCTTTTGGCGCACGGAAGCCTTGCCAGAATGCCCAACTTTTTTCTAAATCCCAGCCTTCGCCAACCAAAGCTACATGACGAATTCCCTGACCATCAATTTTACGCCCGGCACGTTGAACCGCACCCAATTTGCCTTTACCCGTCAGATGAATCGTCATCCCTTGCTCACTCGAACTAATCAGCGCTTTTTCACCCCAGCATGCTGCTGCTGGCTCATAAGACAGTGTTATTGGCATGATTTGTTTAGTCATTCTTTCTCACCTCTTATTATTCACCGCTTGATGGCAGCCAGGATTCTATTCAGACTTCCACCCATATAATTATTCGTCTGCCAGATATTAACCCTATAAAAAAACTGGCTAAAGCCAGTTTTTCATTAAAGCTCAGACTACCTTAAAACCGTGACAGATAAATAACAAATTAATGCTATTTGTTACTCAAACTCATCCAGCCAGACCAAAAGAATCGCTTCCAAAACTTTTTCATTGGATTTTTCAGGCACATCATCAAAATCATCCAGATCACAAATCCATTGGTGCATATCAGTAAAGCGAACCGTTTTTGGATCCAAATCAGGAAATTTGTCAAACAGCGCTTCACCGATTTCACGGCTATCAGACCATTTCAGGTTCATTGATATTCTCCTGCCAATCAGTGCTCACGGGCATGGTTAATGGTGTATTTTGGAATTTCGACAACCAAGTCTTCGTCCGAGACTCTGGCCTGACAACTCAGACGACTTTCCGGTTCGAGCCCCCAAGCTTTATCCAGCATGTCGTCTTCCAGTTCAGAACTCTCATCCAGTGAATCGAAACCTTCACGAACGATACAGTGGCAAGTGGTGCAAGCACAGGATTTTTCACAAGCATGCTCAATCTCAATCCCATTGCGCAATGCAACATTCAGAATGGATTCCCCTTCTTTGGCTTCCAAAATTGCGCCATCAGGGCAAAGATCGTTATGAGGTAAAAATATAATTTTCGGCATAATTAAATCTCGTCCACAGAATGGCCCGCCAACGCCCGACGAACAGATGAATCCATCCGGCGTGCAGCGAATTCCTGCGTTTGCTTATCCAGTTGTTTAATTGCGTTCTCAATCTCTTCAGGATCACTCCCCTGAACGCTTTTTATCAGTGTTTCTACGGCAGTATCAATCGCCGCGTGTTCTTGTGCATTCAGCAGATCGGCATCTTTTTCTAACGCACTGGTGACACTTTCCAGTACCCGCGCCGCTTCTACTTTTTGTTCTGCCAGTTTGCGCGCATTGATATCTTCCTGAGCATTCGCCATAGAATCTTTTATCATGCGGGCGATTTCTTCATCAGACAAACCATAAGACGGTTTCACCTGAATGGAGGCTTCTACACCCGTGGATTTTTCCAACGCGCTCACGCTCAACAAGCCATCAGCATCCACCTGGAACGTGACCCGGATATGAGCGCCACCCGCCGGTAATGGCGGAATACCACGCAGGGTAAAACGGGCCAGTGAACGGCAATCACTCACCAATTCCCTTTCCCCTTGTACCACATGCATACTCATCGCACTCTGGCCGTCTTTGAAGGTCGTGAATTCCTGCGCTCTTGCAGCCGGAATGGTTGTATTGCGTGGAATGACTTTTTCAACCAAGCCCCCCATCGTTTCCAGCCCAAGTGACAACGGAATAACATCCAGCAGCAACATGTCACTATCCGGTTTGTTACCCACCAAAATATCCGCCTGAATTGATGCACCGACAGCAACAACTTTATCAGGATCAATGGCAGTCAGTGGTTCACGGGCAAAAAATTCGCCAACCCTATGACGAACCAACGGTACACGGGTTGAGCCCCCCACCATCACCACTTGTAAAACTTCGTCCGCAGAGACTTCAGCATCTTTCAATGCCCGGCGGCTTGCCAGCAAAGTCCGTTTTACCAACGGGGTAATCAGTGCCTCAAATTCGAGACGGGTGATTTTTCCCTGCCAGCCGGTAATGTCTATCTCTGCAACATCAGCATCACTCAAGGCGATTTTCACCTCGGTGGCAACATCCAATAGCTGGCGTTGCAGACGATGGTCATCACGATTGCCAATACCCGCCTGTTCACGGATCCAATCAGCCAGTATCGCATCGAAATCATCCCCACCCAGTGCGGTGTCACCGCCGGTTGCCAGCACTTCAAAGACACCACGGCTTAATCGGAGAATGGAAACGTCAAATGTACCGCCACCTAAATCATAAACCGCGATAACCCCTTCCTGACCAGAATCCAGCCCGTAGGCAATCGCAGCGGCAGTGGGTTCATTAAGCAGACGCAGAACATGTAATCCGGCTAAACGCGCGGCGTCTTTTGTTCCCTGACGCTGGGCATCATCAAAGTAGGCTGGAACAGTGATCACAACCCCATCAAGCTGACCATCCAGTGTTTCTTCTGCACGCTGTGCCAACAATTTAAGAATTTCAGAAGAAACCTGAATAGGATCGACCAAACCCGTCACCGTATTGATTAACGGCAGACCGTTTTCACTCGCCTGAAATTGATAAGGAAGATTTGGGTAACGTTGCTGAATATCAGCCAGAGAACGCCCCATCATGCGCTTCACAGAACTGATGGTATTAACCGGATCATGCGCCGCCTGTCGACGGGCCTGCCAGCCAATTTCAATACCCTTTTCATGGTAGTGGACAACAGAAGGAAGCAGATAACGGTTTTCGCTATCCATCAGTGTTTCCGCTTGCCCACTGCGCACAGTGGCAACTAATGAATGCGTCGTGCCTAAATCAATACCGGCAGCTAAACGACGTTGATGTGGTACAGCGGATAAACCCGGCTCGCTGATTTGTAATAAAGCCATATACGCTTTCCTTAAAAGTCGTCCAGTAAACGTTCTTCCAGTTGTTCAACCTGCTGCTGCAATTTATCCAGAAAACGTAATTTACGAACGGTATCGGCCGCCTGTTCCCACTGCTGGTCATTCAATTGTTGTTCCATTTGTTGACTGCGGGTTTTAATCATCCCGTTCAGACGTTCAGCGAAATCAGCCAGTGCCGCTTCTGCATTCGCTTTACTTTCAATCAATTCCAACTCTTCCCGTAACATGAGCTGTTCCATCAGAAAAGTGTGGTCATTCATGGTGTGCTGCTCATTGGCTAAATCAAAACCATGCAAAGAAAGCATATATTCAGCGCGTTTCAGTGGATGTTTGAGTATCTGATAGCCGTCATTGATAGTCGCTGCCTGCTGCAAAGCCAGCGTTTTTTCACGCTCCGGCTGATTAGCAAAGCGATCAGGATGAAACTGACGCTGCAATTCCTGATAACAGTATGTCAGCTGTTCACGGTCAATAGCATAACGAGCCGGCAGCCCGAATAAAGTGAAATAGTCCATAATCTAAACTTACTCTGGATTTGGCCGAAAAACGGAATTAAACGTTAAAACTTTCTCCACAACCACATTCGCTGGAAACATTCGGGTTGTTGAATTTAAAGCCTTCGTTAAGGCCCTCTTTAACAAAATCCAGTTCTGTACCGTCGAGATAGACCATGCTCTTGCCGTCTATAATAACTTTGACGCCCTTCTCTTCAAACACGGTGTCGTCTTCATTAATCGCATCGGCAAACTCAAGCAGATAGGCCATGCCTGAGCAGCCTGATGTTCTGACACCAAGACGTAAGCCGACGCCTTTTCCACGGTGGCCCAGGAATGACGAAACGCGTTGTGCAGCACTTTCTGTAAGGGAAATTGACATACAACAACCTCACTTTTTAAAACCAGCAATGGCGGATACTGGATGATATATAACAACCAGTATCCACCAAATTCATGTTCTATTTTCTTATTATCAAGGGCAATTACTTGCCCTGGCGCTTACTTTTATAATCGGCAATAGCCGCTTTAATGGCATCTTCAGCCAGAATAGAGCAGTGAATCTTCACGGGTGGCAATTCTAACTCACCTGCAATTTCAGTATTTTTGATCGATTCTGCCTGCTCCAGAGATTTGCCCTTCATCCACTCAGTGACTAAAGAGCTGGAAGCGATTGCAGAACCGCAACCGTAAGTTTTAAAACGCGCATCTTCAATAATACCTTCATTATTGACTTTGATTTGCAGTTTCATGACGTCACCACACGCAGGAGCACCGACCATGCCGCTGCCAACCGTTGGATCTTCATTATCAAAAGAACCGACGTTACGTGGGTTTTCATAGTGATCAATTACTTTTTCGCTGTAAGCCATGATGTTATTACTCCTGAAACCGTCTGATTAGTGATGAGACCATTCGATACTGTTAATATCCACACCTTGTTTGAACATTTCCCACAGTGGAGAGAGTTCACGCAGGCGGCCAATAGATTTGTGAATCAGTTCAATGGTGTAGTCGATCTCTTCTTCCGTGGTAAAGCGCCCTAAAGAGAAACGAATAGAACTGTGTGCCAGTTCGTCATTCATACCCAGCGCACGCAATACGTAGGAGGGTTCCAAGCTGGCAGACGTACATGCAGAACCAGAGGAAACCGCCAGATCTTTTAATGACATCATCAGTGATTCGCCTTCAACATAGTTGAAGCTGACATTCAGAATCTGCGGTGCACCATGTTCCAAGTCGCCATTAAGGAAGACTTCTTCGATATCTTTGATACCCTGCCACAGGCGTAAACGCAGGCCACGCAAGCGCTGAGATTCACTTTCCATTTCCTGCCCGGCAATACGGTAAGCTTCACCCATACCGACAATCTGGTGAACAGGCAAAGTACCGGAACGCATACCACGTTCATGACCGCCACCATGCTGTTGACCTTCAATACGAATGCGTGGTTTGCGGCGAACATACAATGCGCCAATCCCCATCGGCCCATAAATTTTATGCGCAGAGAAAGACATCAGATCCACTTTCAGTTTGGTCAGGTCGATAGGTAATTTACCTACGCTCTGAGTCGCATCAACATGGAAAATGATACCGCGGCTACGGCACATTTCGCCGATAGCGGCGATATCCTGCACCACACCAATTTCATTGTTAACATGCATGATAGAAATCAGAATGGTGTCATCACGCACTGCGGCTTCCAGATCGTTTAAATCAATCAGTCCATTGCTCTGAGGTGCCAGATAAGTGACTTCAAATCCTTCACGCTCTAACTGACGGCAAGTATCCAGAACCGCTTTATGTTCGGTTTTGCTGGTGATGATATGCTTGCCCTTTTTCTGATAAAAATTAGCAGCACCTTTAATAGCAAGATTGTCAGATTCCGTTGCACCGGAAGTGAAAACAATCTCACGGGGATCGGCACCCACCAAATCAGCAATCTGATTACGGGCAATATCAACCGCTTCTTCAGCCTGCCAGCCAAAACGGTGAGAACGGGAAGCCGGGTTACCAAATACCCCGTCCATGGTCAGATAATGCATCATCTTTTCAGCAACACGCGGATCAACCGGTGTTGTTGCTGAGTAGTCTAAATAAATTGGTAATTTCATTACTCACATGCTCCCTACTTCTAATACTTCAATTCATCACAAGCTCTGCTTATGCGCGCAGATTAACATTAATTGTTTCTTGTGCTCTGCCGTGAGGTGCGCGGCGCTTATCGTTATCCTGGCGACCAGCAACGTCTAATACTTCCTGGTTATTAACTAATTCTTCTAAACTGATGCTACTCAGGAAACCGGTGATACGATCACTTAAATCGCGCCATAAAGTATGAGTCAGACAGCGATCACCGCCCTGACACCCTTCTCTGCCCTGGCAACGCGTCGCGTCTACCGATTCATCAACAGCGAAAATAACTTCAGCGACAACAATTTTCCCGGCATCTCTGCCCAATAAATAACCACCACCCGGACCACGGACACTTGAAACCAGACCATTTTTGCGCAAGCGAGAGAATAACTGCTCAAGATAAGAGAGGGAAATACCCTGACGTTCAGAGATGTCGGCCAGTGGTACCGGACCTTCTTGTGAGTGTAACGCCACATCAAGCATGGCAGTTACTGCATAACGCCCTTTAGATGTCAATCTCATAAATGATTACCCCGTGGTGAAATATGGCGAAATTGTGTCATTCCTGAGTATTTTAGTCAACTATTTAACCGAGTAATTTACTCAACTATTCTTTTCTTTCGCCCATTTTTCAATGGAGGTCAGGATACCACGCAGAATATTCAGCTCCTGCGTTTCAGGTCGGGCGCGGGTAAAAAGCCGTCTTAACTTATTCATTATTTGACCAGGATGAGCTTTCCTGATGAAACCAGAATCATATAATACACGTTCAAGATGATGATAAAAACGTTCTATATCATCAACTAATGGATATTCGGTCTCATCTGTTTTCTGCTCAGGTTTATCCTGACACGCCAGATATGCCATACGAATTTCATAACTGACAAGCTGGACCGCCATAGCCAGATTTAACGAACTGTATTCCGGGTTAGTCGGGATATTCAGATGATAATGACACTTCTGCAACTCTTCATTGGTCAGCCCTACGCGCTCACGTCCGAAGATAACTGCCACTGGCGCATATTTAGCTTCCTGAACACTGCGCTCGCCACATTCACGGGGTTCGACCATCGGCCATGAGAGGGTTCTTGAACGGGCGCTGGTGCCAATCACCAGTTCACAGCCAGCCAGCGCTTTATCCAAACTATCAACAATAGTCGCATTACCAATAACATCGCTGGCACCAGCAGAAAGCGCAATCGCATGGGAATCTGGCTGAACCAGTGGATTAACCAGATAAAGGTTTGTTAATCCCATTGTTTTCATTGCCCGGGCGGTTGAACCCATATTCCCGGTGTGGGAAGTTTCAACCAGGATAATGCGGATATTTTCTAACATGACAACTTCTGGATTAGTTATAAGAACCAAATATCTTAACACAGCGTTAGCCATTTTTCCGAACTACTGCTATACTTCGCGCCGATTAATTATCCGTTCTTTAACATCCTGGTGGAAGATATCCCATGCATCCGATGCTAACCATCGCCATACGTGCGGCGCGTAAAGCCGGCAACCTGATTGCCAAAAATTATGAAACTCCCGATGCGGTTGAAGCTAGCCAAAAAGGCAGTAACGACTTTGTCACCAACATTGACAAAGCCGCAGAAGCGCTCATTATCGACGTTATCCGCAAATCTTATCCTAAACACTCAATCATTACTGAAGAGAGTGGTGAATTGCCAGGCGAAGATGATGATATTCAATGGGTAATCGATCCACTGGATGGCACCACTAACTTTATCAAACGCCTCCCTCACTTCGCCGTTTCTATTGCAGTACGCATCAAAGGCCGTACTGAAGTTGCTGTTGTTTATGATCCAATGCGTAACGAGCTTTTCTCCACAGCCCGTGGTCAGGGTGCTCAGTTGAATGGCTACCGTCTGCGTGGCACCAATGCCCGCGATCTGGATGGTACTGTTCTGGCGACAGGTTTCCCATTCAAAGCAAAACAACATTCCACTGTTTTTATTAATACTTTGGGCAAATTGTTTGTTCGTTGTGCTGATTTCCGCCGTACCGGTTCAGCCGCGCTGGATTTGGCTTATGTTGCGGCAGGTCGGGTTGATGGTTACTTTGAAATTGGTCTGAAACCGTGGGATTTTATGGGTGGCGAACTGTTAGTACGTGAATCGGGCGGCATCATAACCGATTTCGTTGGTGGTCATAATTACATTCATTCCGGCAACATTGTTGCGGGTAATCCACGCGTTGTTAAAGATATTCTGGCCGAAATGCGTGATGAGTTATCAGAGTCATTGAAGCGTTAATTCAAAACCAATCTTTAAAGCAGGAATTGCACGGCGATATCCTTTAAACCTGCAATTCCATCTTTTACCTCGAAAGGATACTCTCACCGGCATAATATAAAGATGCATAGGTAGCTACACATCACCAAATCCTATTTCTCGCCTTTATAATCAACCAAGCCAGCCACGTGAAAAGACAGATCCTCTGCCACCTGACCAAATTTTTGCGTTTCGCTCTGATAGTCAACCTGGTAGCCTTCTTTTCTGCGGATTAACCACTGGAATCCCTGAGAACTGAATTAACACAGATGTCCCACCAAATCACCTTCCCTGCCAATCACATGAATCAATGTTTTGCCCAGTTCCCGTGCTTCAATCTGGTTGATACTAGGCTGTGTCCCTTAATGTAAATTGATAGTACTATCATCTAAACTGTTTTCAATATGGGAAAAAGATGATGGCACGTTACGACATTCCTGATGACGCATGGGTAGTGATAGAACCTTGTTTACCTCCGGTCCATTCAGAGCGGGCAGGACGTCCACATGTTGAACACCGCCGTGTGATGAATGGAATGTTCTGGGTCTTGTGCTCTGGAGCACCGTGGCGTGATTTACCTGAACGCTATGGTTCTTGGAAAACGGTCTATAACCGATTTAATCGCTGGTCAAAATCGGGCATTATCAACAAGATATTTAATTGGTTACTGTCCATTCTGGATGAAAAAGGCTCGATTGACTGGGCTGAAATTTGCCTGGATGGCAGCAATATTCGCGCGAGTAAAGATGCGGCAGGCGCGAAAAAAAACATCCCGATATCACTGACGATCATGCGCTGGGTCGCTCACGCGGTGGTTATGGCACCAAAATCCACCTGGCAACCGACGGAAAGGGTTTTCCCCTCAACCTGATGTTGACCGCTGGGCAAGCTCATGAAAGTCAATCCGCCATCCCTTTGCTCGACGGCATTGGTATACAACGCAAAAATGGTTTCCTGAAACGGCGCGGCAAAGCGGTGCTGGCAGACAAAGGGGACTCGAGTAGAAAGCTTCGCGGTTATCTGCGTAAATTGAAGATCAAGAGCGTAATTCCTTATAAAATCAATGAAAAAGGCTGTTCTGATGGTCGTACGCAATTTGATGAACCGGCTTATCGTAACCGCAATGTTGTCGAACGCTGTTTCGGTTTTCTGAAAGGAAATCGGCGTATTGCAACCCGTTACGAAAAAACCGCCCGACACTATTTGTCCATGGTGAAATTAGGCTGTATTCGACTCTTTTACAGGCGGTTAAATAATTAAGGGACGCAGCCTAGGACTAAATTGTACTATACAAGGAAATCCTAAATGCATATTTTGAGAACAGGACCGATAAATGAAGGAATGATAAGGAATATGTGAAATGTCAGGAAAAACATGAGCATTTGTATAATCAATTATTTTCGAGAAATATGAAGTGAAAGCTCTAAGAATCTGAACTGATAGCACCCATCTGAAGCGAAATTAATGCCGCCTTCTATGAAGGCGGATTTTTAGATTTTTACTTAGTATTTACTATCTTAAAAGCATTACTTTTCATACTATAGAACTGAAGGCCTAATGAAATTACCATAAAGAGAACTGCAAAATAAATTAGAGCCATGGTCCCCATTCCCAGAGATATCACTACGCCACCCAATGAGGCTCCTACCGAACTTCCTAGATAGTTAACCGAACTATTGAGAGCAACGGCAGCACTTCCGTGTTTAGGCTGATAAGATAATAAAATGTGTTGCTGAGGAGCTCCTGATGCCCATCCCATAGCTCCCCATATGAAAAACGGCAAATATTTTATAAACGATAGATTAATCATGACTGGGATGCATATGACAGAGCATGTTAGAATAATCAAGATAATTGTCATTAAAATTTTTGGCGCTTTAAAGTAGTCAATTAAATACCCAATTGATATACTACCAAACAAACCACCTAATCCCCAAGCCCATAAATATAATGCTAAATTACTTAAGTTATTGAGATCCTGTAATAATGGAGATAAATAGGTATATAAACCTAAGCTTGCAATACTTGCAAAGAACGTTATTAATACAGTGACAGCAACTCTTTTATCTAAAAACATTGCAATTCTTTCTTTCATAGCCGGTGGCGCAATAACTGGAACATGCGGTAAAAATTTAAAGATACTTAAAGCTGAAATTAAACTAAGAAGAACGACAAACCACATTGCAGATTGCCAATTCAATTGGTCAGCGATATAAAGCCCCATAGGAACACCTAATACAGTTCCCATACTCATACCACCTATCGTTAAGCCAAGTGCCCGCCCTTTCTTTTCCACAGGCACTAGCATAGTTGCTCCAGCCACAGCTAATGGTGAAAACAAACCAGCACCAACACCGGCAATCGCTCTTGATATCAAAAACACAGAAAAATTTGGAGAAACTGCGGTTAATGCATTCGCAAGTCCAAAAATTATTATAGAAGTTAATAGGACTTTTTTTATAGGTTTACCTGCTAAAAGTGAAGCAAATAGAGGGGCAGATATTGCATAACATAAAGTAAATATACTTACAGACTGTCCTACTTGAGAAACACTTTTTTGATAACTATCACTAATTCCCGGCACAAGTCCAGCGATAATATAGGCATCAAAACCCAGAGCAAACATACCTATAGCTAAAAAAAGAACTTTTTTCATAGTGTTGCCATCCTTACATAGTTAACAATACCATAACAAATAAATTTTATGCATTATGATTGACTAGGGGTTGTTGATGTTTTTCGGGGGATTATTAGACAGCATGATGATTTGATATAATTACTTTCGCCAAAAAACAACCAGACCTCACCATCATGCCGAGAACAATGTTAACAGATCTCTACTGGAATAAGCTATCCGCATTCATGCAACACACCGGTTGGATTTATGATAAACCTGAACACCGTTTGACCTTGGAAGGCATTATTTATCGGATGAGAACAAGCATCCCCTGGCGCGATTTACCCACAGAATTCGGCAAATGGAATACGGTCTTTTCGCGTTTCAACGCTTGGTCAAAGAGAGGTATTTTACAGATTATTTTCAAAGGGTTATCTGCGATTGCAGATACAGAGTGGTTGTTCATTGATGGGACTATCGTTCGGGCTCATCAACATAGTGCTGGAGCTGCTTCAGATAACGACGAGGCGATAGGCAAAAGTCGTGGTGGACGTTCAACCAAGATCCATTTAGCGGTAGACAGCGGAGGCTTGCCCGTTCATTTTGAACTTTCGGGGGGGCAGGTTCATGACAGTGTTCACGCAGAAAGCCTTATTTCCAAGTCTCCCACTTCCGAAGCAGTTATTGCTGATAAAGGATATGACAGTCAGCGTTTCAGGATGTTTATTAAACAACGGGATGCGACTCCAGTGCTCCCTTATCGTAAAAATAGTCGAAAAACAGACCAGGGTATTGATAAGTGCTTATACCGTTATCGCCATTTAGTCGAGAATGCTATTGCTCGAATTAAGCATTTTCGAGCAATAGCAACGAGATACGATAAACTTGAACGGAATTATACCAGTATGGTGGCACTCGCATTCATCATTGTCTGGTTGCCGATGTGGGTTGATTGAATAATGACTTTAAAACATCAACAGCCCCTAATCTTTTTTTAATATATAAATCAATATATTATGTAGCCAAGTGCAAATCATAAGTAACTGCTTCTAATACCGCTACACCCTGCGCAAACATTGTGCCACAAATCATGGAGCGTTTCTCATCTTACAGGCTATGATAACAAGCCTCTCAGCTTGTAGTGGTAGACAACAAAATAATCACTATAAGTTATTAAATAATCTATTACTCGGAACGGATAATTAAATCACACTTTCTTATATTTCTTGAAATACATTTTGCCCCATTAGTCTTTTTGATGGGGACGGCAACTATCCTAACAAAAAGATGCCACTTACAATTGCACAACCATCTCTCTAAGAATGTTTATAAGACACTCTTATAGTTGATCTAAACTATCCCCTGGTAAAAAACTTCATACAAATCAAAGAATATTCAAATCTTATTAAAATAATGTAATCCTAATTAATTGTTAATCATCTAATCACCGGCATTTTGATACATGGCCGTCTTTCAGTCTCGTATGTTGTTTGATCACGTTTAATAATACCCGGTTAAATAACGCTATATATGCCGCCCCACCTAGACCTTTAAGTAATAATTCATCTTCCCGAAAAGTGACATTCAGCACCCAGTGCAGTTTATTCTTGATCCCCCTGCCGCCTAATCGCTTTTGCTACCGCTTCAGCATCTAACGGTAATGAACTCACATACCTAGGGGAGATCTGCGCTGATTTGCATCACGGTGCGTTGTTCTGTACGATCGAGTCCCTTATTTTTCTCGGTAAACTCAATGAGTTCATCACTATCATAATGGCTGGTAAAACGAGATTTAACAAACTTATGGCGCTGTTTTTGATGGCCTTTTATTCCTACAATAAAGTCGCCCCGACGCTGAGTGACAAGATTGAGGGTTTCCGTCTGGCAATGTAAAAGCATCCAACGTAACGTAACTCTATCAAGAACAAGTAATTTAATGAGTCGTATGGCTACAGTCCCTTCTTTACCTTTGCCAGCTCCCCACAACGTTTTTCCATCAATCACGATAACACTTTTCCCTTCTCTGATCCGACGATGATTGATCCAAGGATGTAGGGTTTCAATCAAGGCATCACTATCAATGATCTTGATAATATTAGCAACACAGTGTCAGCGGGAAATGTCGTGAGTAAAAGCAGTGTGCTGTTTAAGCCACTTAAATTGTCACTCGCCAAATCCCTGAATAAGATTTCCAGCCAGAAACACCACTCAAAACAGCCGAGCAAACCAGAAAAATAACATCCATTAATTCATATTTTTTTATTGATGTCAGCGCACGGAACAAGACAGGTATGTCATTGATATATTCTTTGAAATAATTATCGTCAAGCTCACTTTTTTATGAAAGATGACGATCAGATCATTTTAATGATGAAAAGTTCCATAAAAAGTAAGATCTTCCTGATTCTGAACCACAAAGCTCGAAGGTAGGCGAGGATGTCAATTGACAACAAAAAAGTTACCAATGAACTTTTTTGTTGTCGTTTTAAACCTAAATTACTCCGCTAACCAATAAACCGCTTCATAAGGTTGTAACTGTCTATTTTTCGCAGGTAGCTGATGTTCAGGATAGTTCCCCATTAACTTAACCCATGAGCAATCGGATAAAGAAGCATCTAGTGACCACTCCTGCACTTCCGCGCTGAGATTGGCGATAACCAATAACGTTTGATTTTCCCAACGACGAACATAACACCAAAGAGAAGGATGAGATGGCAACAAATCTTCATAGCTGCCATAGGTCAATACCGGATATTCCTTACGCAGTTTTATTAAGCACGCATAACAATGGAAAATGGAATCCTCATCCTGGATGGCATTTTGCGCATTCACGTCTTGGTAATCACTATTCAGCGCTATCCAAGGTTCTCCCTGGGTAAACCCGGCATTGGAAGTCGCATCCCACTGCATCGGCGTTCGCCCATTGTCACGGGATTTTTTCGCTAAGACCGATAAGATTTTTTCTTTATCATCGCCCAGCTCAATCTTCTCCTGATAAATATTTAAACTTTCTATGTCCCGGTAATCTTCAATTTGAGAAAAATTAGGGTTAGTCATCCCCAACTCTTCCCCTTGATAGATATAAGGGGTTCCCTGCATACCGTGTAGCACCATTGCCAACATTTTAGCAGATGGAACCCGCCAGACACCTTCACCACCAAAACGTGAAACAATCCTCGGTTGATCGTGATTACACCAGAACAACGCATTCCACGCCCGTTGATGCATGCCTTGTTGCCACTTAGCAAAGATTTTTTTCAATTCAGTAAAATCAGGCTGGGCTGTAACCCATTTCTCACCATTGGGGTAATCGACTTTCAAGTGATGAAAAGCAAAAACCATCGATAGCTCTTCACCGTCTAACGAGGAATAGCGCTGGCAATTTTCCAAGGAAGTAGAAGACATCTCCCCGACAGTCATCACCCCCGCAGGCAGGAAGGCTTCTCTGTTTATTTCTTGCAGAAATTCATGAATACGCGGACCATCGGTATAGAACTGACGCCCATCACCCTGCGTTGCCTCAGGAAAATCCTGCTGCTTAGAAACTAGGTTAATGACATCCAAACGGAAGCCATCAACACCAAAATCAGCCCAGAATTCACAAATCTTTTTCAGTTCAGCCCGTACGGGTTCATGCTCCCAGTTCAGATCTGCCTGCTCAACGGCAAACAGGTGTAAATAATATTGTTGACTCGCTTCATGCCACTCCCAAGCACCTCCGCCAAATTTTGACGACCAATTATTGGGTGGAGTTCCAGGCACCCCATCTCGCCAGATGTAATATTGCCGGTAAGGACTATTAATATCCTGTGCTTGTCTGAACCAAGGATGTTGAGTAGAAGTATGGTTGAAAACAATATCCACAATCACACGGATATCACGTTGATGTGCTTCATCAACCATACGCTTAAAATCATCCATTGAGCCGTAAGCCGGATCAATCGCACAATAATCAGCAACATCATAGCCGTTATCTACCTGCGGTGAGCAGTAAAAAGGTGTCACCCAGATAGCGTCCACACCCAGTTTTTTCAGATAATCCAGCCGGTAAGTAATGCCATTAAGATCGCCTGTTCCGCTACCGGTAGTATCCTGGAAACTCTTAGGATATATCTGATAGATGACACCTTGTAACCACCACGGAATAATTTTGTCCATCGAAAACGCCTTATCAATATATTTCCTGAATTGAATAACCTAACTAGTTATTTTATATCTGTTACTCACATGAAGATTTAACAGAATTATTCAACAGCTAACATACCGCTCATATTCTTCTTTCGATAAACAATCATAGTCAGTATCAACGGAACAATGACGGCTACGAACATGGCTAATGCGTAGATTGCCCAAAATTGCGGTTTGATCGAAAGGATACCGGGTAAACCACCAACACCAATACCGTTTGCCAACACACCACTTAACCCACAAATCAACCCGGCCAAACCTGAACCAACCATGGCACAGAGCATAGGGAATCGATATTTGATGTTAATACCATACATTGCCGGTTCAGTGACGCCTAAATAGGCGGAGATAGCAGCAGGTACAGACAGTTCACGCTCATTATACTTTTTGCTGACCAAGATAATGCCCACAACCGCTGAACCCTGAGCAATATTGGATAATGCAATAATCGGCCAGATCGGTGTCCCACCTATACTTTGAACCATCTGCATATCAATAGCTAATGTGGTTTGATGTATACCCGTGATAACCAAAGGCGCATAAAAGAACCCGAATAAAGCCGCACCGACAGGCGCAAAACTTCCCGTCATCAACGCCTTAACAACCCAAGCGACTCCGTCTCCAATTAACCGGCCAAACGGCCCAATAAGGCTATGTGCTAAAAAGGTTGCCAATATTAACGAAACTACCGGAACAACCACTAAATAAAGATAACTAGGAACCACCCGCTTTAATCGAACTTCAATCCACCCCAACGTAATACCCGCCAAAAGTGACGGAATAACTTGCGCCTGATAACCGACTTTTCCAATCGTGAACAGGCCAAAATTCCATATATCAGGGATCTGTTGCCCTAATTGATAAGCATTCATAAGTTGCGGAGATACCAAGGTTATTCCCAATATAATGCCTAATATCGGGGTTCCACCCATTGTTCTAACCGCAGACCAACAAATACCCACCGGCAGATAGAAGAATATTGCCTCTCCTAACAGCCATAAAAAATCATATATTGTTTTCCAGACAGGATATATTTGAACTAAAGTTTTACCGTCACTAAAAGGAATATCACCAATAATATTACGGAAGCCCAGAATAAGACCGCCACTGATTAATGCCGGCAGGAGAGGAAAAAAGATTTCTGCAAATTGAGAAATGATACGTTCTTGCCATCTCATATTTTTTTTCTCAGCCTGTTTTATATCTTTTTTACTTAATTCAGTTTGATCAAGATAGCTATTTAAAACCTGATAATAATCACCGACATTCGTGCCTATCACTACCTGGAACTGCCCTGCATTGGTAAAACAACCTTTAACCATCGGCAGATTTTTTATTTCATCCGGCCGGGCTTTAGCCGGTTCAACCAAAGAAAATCTCAACCGGGTAATACAATGCGTTACACTGGCTATATTTTCACAACCACCGATTAATGTAATTAGTTTTTCTATGTCTTTATAATTTATTTTATTTTTCATAATAGCCAGTCATCATAAGTTAGTATCAGTTACTATGGCATGCTTAGTAAGATAATTTCATCCTAATATCATTTAGTTATACTTGTCATGGGAACGTTCCCAAAAATGCGTCAACGATCACATTGAAACAGCAATATTCTTATTTTTAAGCCAACTTACTCGAAATGATTACTTGTTGTTTGGGGCATCGCTGACTTATTTGAGCTATTAATTGACCAGCTGCATATTTACCCGCTTCACCATAACCCAAATCCACAGAAAGCGTGTCAGGGTACAAAAAATTCAGCAAAGGCGTATTACCAATACTGCCTATCTGTATATCTTCCCGGCTATTTTGTTGTAAATACTTATATGCGCCTAATGCCAAGCTATCGGTTGCACAGATTAGGGCCGTCGTTTCCTTTCTTAATACCTTGTCGACATGCTGAAAGCCACTCTGATAGTTTAAATCACATTGAACGGAAAGCGGGTGTAACGCCTTCTGTTCACAATAATTCAGATAGGATTGATGACGACGAAAACCTGTCGTGGTATCACAATCACGTACACCAAGAAAACCGATCTCTCTGTGCCCTCGCTGATAGAGTTCATCCATCAATAGACGAACAGCACCAACATCGTCATAGCATACAGAAGAAAAATCAGTATATTCGCGCGCAAATACCACTATTTTGTCACGCCAGGGCAAAAGGGATTCTTCTGACAATCCGGTGAAACCAAACAAAATAACACCATCTGCATGACGTAATGCCAACTGACGCAGATGTTCCTGTAAAAGCAGGGGTTCAAAATTACTTTCCATGATAATGGGATCATAACCATGCTGATAAAACAGCGGCAACATCGTACTTATTGATAAATTTTCCGAAAAAGACCCCAACCGTGACACAATTAAAGCAATAATTTTATCACTTTTCACTCGCATCGCTCTTGCTGATTTAGAGGGAATAAAGTTATTTTGATGAATAATCGCTTCAACTCTTTCACGTACTTGTGGACTGACGCTATTTTCGTTGTTTAATACCCGTGAGACGGTTGATTTACTGACGTTAGCCAGACGCGCAATATCTTTTATTGTTAATTTATTCGACATGATATCTCATGAAAACATTATTATTAGAAGCATCCAGTTTCTTACAAAAATATCATAAGAAACTGAATATATGTTGTTAATAATGATGAGCTTTAACCTGTGGTCGCAGGAAAATAGCAGGAAAAGCAACTAAGGCCATTACCCAGAAAATGCCGCTGTGCAGATAATCATACATAAATCCTGCAACTACCGTCATCACGGCGATACCGCCCCCCATTGCCAGTGCAGAATAAGCCGCCTGTAAACGAACAATTTCCCCTTCCTTTCTCGCACTGATAAACCGCATTGCGGCCAAATGGCAGACAGTGAACGTCCCACAATGCAAGATTTGAATGATAATCAACACCGGTAATGTCGTGAATGAGCCCATTAATCCCCAACGGACAACCCCACATATACCGGAAAGCAACAGAAGATTACGGGCATTCCAGCGCCGGAATAATTTATTGCTGAACGTAAAAATAATAACCTCAGCCACCACGCCCAATGACCAGAGATAACCGACTACCGCAGCAGAATAACCTACCTTTTCCCAGTAAATCGCACTGAAGCTGTAATATCCCGCGTGAGCACCCTGCAATAAAGCCACGCATAGCAGGAACCGGCATACCGATGTTTCAGACAATAACTGTTTAAATGACACAGCCTCAACTTTAGCTGAGTTGGCTTCACCAACAGGCATGATCGAGGGTTTAAGTAATGTCGCCAACAGCGTTGATAAGACACTGAACAGTATGGTTATCAAAATGACCTGATGTCCCCAGACAGAGATCAATTCCCCAGTCAGCGCCGAGCTGATAATAAAGGCAATTGAGCCCCAGACGCGTATTTTGCCGTAATCAAAGGGAAATTGTTTTTGCCATGTTCCCGCCAATGCATCACTTAATGGCATCATCGGCGAAAAAAACAGGTTGAAACCAATCATGATGAACAGCAGCCATGCCCAGTGATTTCCCAATGTAAACCCGACAACAGAAATCAGGGTCAGCAATGCTAATACACGCAGCGCGAAAATAAGTTTTGCGGGATTTTTAACGGTAGGCGCGATTAATAAACTCCCCAGGAAACGGGAAACCAAACCCGCCCCCAATAAAATCCCCATCATATCGGGTTTTATTCCCTCACCCTGGAGCCAGACGGCCCAGAAAGGCAAAAATATCCCGTAAGAAAAGAAATACGTGAAATAATCTAACGCCAGCCAGCGTGTCGACTGAATAACCATTAATCCTCCCGGGTTAAAAGCGCAAAAAACCCGCTTAAAACTAACCTGATTAACTTAAGAAATTAAGATATCAAGGGCTATTCTGAGATGGACATTCTTGCGGGAAATCCATCCATCATTCCTTTAATACCTCGCTTAAGCAAACAATGTCAGCCAGAGCAGGTTTTGTAATGACTTATTAAAATTATAATTTATGCGTAAACTGGATATTTTGCGCAAATAGCCAGAACTTTTTGTTTAATCGCATCAATAATCGCTTCATCATTGATGTTATCCAATACATCGCACATCCAGCCGGCTAATTCACGGGCTTCTGCTTGTTTAAAACCACGGCGGGTAATCGCCGGCGTACCAACACGCACACCGGAAGTCACAAATGGGCTTTTCGGATCATTGGGTACACTGTTTTTGTTTACCGTGATGTTGGCACGGCCCAGCGCAGCATCAGCATCTTTGCCGGTGATGTTTTTATCAACCAGATCCAGCAGGAACAGATGGTTCTCAGTGCCACCGGAAACTACTTTGTAGCCACGCTCCAAGAAAACTTCAACCATGGCTTTAGCGTTATCAGCAACCTGATGTTGATATGCTTTGAATTCCGGTTCCATTGCTTCTTTCAGTGCAACTGCTTTACCGGCAATAACATGCATCAGAGGTCCACCCTGACAACCTGGGAATACGGAAGAGTTCAGTTTCTTATACAGCTCTTCGTCACCACCTTTCGCCAGGATCAAACCACCCCGTGGGCCCGCCAGTGTTTTATGCGTGGTAGTTGTCACGATGTGAGCATGAGGAACTGGATTAGGATAAACGCCTGCGGCGATCAGGCCAGCGACGTGTGCCATATCAACGAACAAATAAGCACCAATGCTGTCTGCAATTTCACGCATTTTTGCCCAATCAACAACGCCAGAGTAAGCAGAAAAACCACCGATAATCATTTTTGGCTGGTGTTTTTGAGCTTGTGCCGCGATATCGTCATAATCAATTTTACCGCTTTCATCAATACCATAAGGTACGATGTTATATAACTTACCAGAGAAGTTAACCGGAGAGCCATGAGTCAAATGACCGCCATGTGCCAGATTCATCCCCAACACAGTATCACCCGGTTGCAGCAAAGCCATATAAACCGCCGCATTCGCCTGAGAACCCGAGTGTGGTTGAACGTTGGCATAATCAGCACCGAATAACGCTTTAGCACGATCAATCGCCAGTTGCTCAACAACGTCTACATATTCACAACCACCGTAGTAGCGTTTACCCGGATAACCTTCGGCATATTTGTTAGTGAGCTGGGAGCCTTGTGCCTGCATGACTCTTGGGCTGGTATAGTTTTCAGAGGCAATCAACTCAATATGTTCTTCCTGGCGGACAACTTCTTGTTCCATCGCCTGCCATAGTTCGGGATCATAATTAGCAATATTCATTTCACGCTTTAACATTGGGTTCTCCAGACTCAGCTAACTTCTCTTCAAACAACACCCCAAAGGGCAGAATGGCACACAGTGTAAACCCTTTTCACTGAATGAGATAGTCTTGACAAAATATTTTACGCAAACGATTGCATACCAATGACTGCAAGGCATCGATTTTCTCATAGGCATAACGAAAACTCCCTGCATTTTCCCTCGTTATCGGAATTTGTGACCTCAGTCGTCCCCTGCCTTAGTGTAAATATCTCCCAAGAATGTTTTTTCACCATAAAGACCACATTTTATATTTACAAGATCCTCAAAAAATTATAAGTTGTATTTAAATTACATGTTATAACTTTCATTATCATTTGAAAGAAATTCAGGAGCTTCACCATGCTAGATGGTCAAATCATTGCAACTGTCAAATCAACTATTCCACTGCTTTCTGCCACTGGCCCAAAACTAACCGCCCATTTCTATGAGCGGATGTTCAAACATAATCCTGAGCTGAAAGATATTTTTAATATGAGCAATCAACTCAATGGCGATCAGCGTGAAGCCCTGTTCAATGCTATCTGCGCCTATGCAGCCAATATTGATAATTTGGCAATACTGTTGCCCGCAGTTGAAAAAATCGCGCATAAACACACCAGCCTGAATATTCAACCAGAGCATTATCAGATTGTCGGAACTCACTTACTGGCAACGTTAGATGAAATGTTCCAGCCGGGAAATGAAGTGCTGGATGCCTGGGGAAAAGCATACGGTGTGCTGGCTGATGTTTTTATCAATCGTGAAGAGCAGATTTATCATCATGACGAATCAGTCGATGGCGGTTGGCGTGGTTTACGCCCATTCCATATCAGCCGAAAACAGGTAAAAAGTGATGTGATTTGCAGCTTTGAGTTTGTGCCACAAGATGGCGGGAAGGTGATGGATTATAAACCCGGTCAGTATCTGAGCATATATCTGGAAGATGACAGCTTTGATAACCGCGAAATTCGTCAGTATTCACTGACAGCGGCACCAAACGGTTTCAGCTACCGAATTGCTATCAAACGTGAACCACAAGGAACAGTTTCCAACCATATGCATGATAAGATGCAAGAAGGCGATACCGTCTGGCTGGCCGCTCCACGCGGGGATTTCTTCCTTGATATTAAACCAGAGACACCGGTTACTCTAATTTCTGCTGGTGTCGGCCTGACACCCATGATGAGTATGCTGCATCACCTCCATCAGCAAAATCACAACAGCCAGATTAATTGGTTACATGCGGCGGAACACGGCGGTCATCATGCGTTTACCAATGAAGTGACTGCTATTGAGCAAGCAATGCCGAATCTTAGCAGCACAATCTGGTACCGTGAACCAAGAGATGAAGACCAGCAAGGCATCCATTATCAACACAAAGGTTTTATGGATATGACGGTGCTGAATGACGCACTGAAAACGACAGGAATGCATTTCTATTTCTGTGGCCCGGTTCCCTTTATGCAATATGTAGCAAAACAACTATTAAATATGGGAATTGAGAAGCAATATATTCACTATGAATGCTTCGGTCCGCATAAAGTGATTTAAATTTTCAGTTTAATAGAGTTTGTTTATCATGGAGCCCATCCCATTGGACGTCAGCTCCATTGATTTCAAAAATCATGGATAAATTTACGCTGACTGGCAATTAATTTTGCCCCACAGGCTGTTTGCATTCCTTCAAGCGCAATCAATTTTCCTTTATATTTTAAAGAGTCAGCCCCCTGAACAATAGGAAAAACCCCTTTGCATTGCGGACACGCTATCAAATCTTCTTTACCTGCTATAGGAATACCATTGTAAGTACAGTCATCAATAGCGGTAATCACCTTACCGCCATGATCTGTCGTATCCCCCAGCAGAATAACTGCTTTTGACATTAATGCTCTCCACACTTTTCAATTGGAAAATAACATCCTCTCCATTAAACTTCGGTAATTAATGGCAATAACCCCAGGTTCACCAACTGTATTTCTATATCATTGGATTTATCAATATCGTCCTGATTTCTTCCATCAAAAATGCCTTTTTTGGTGACAATCAGAGTACCTATCTGTTCATTATTTTGATGGACAGGTAGCACATCTTCCGCCATAGGCAGATAAGATTTATCAATAATGCGGGGCTGGTAAAGCATCCAGCCGATACTGAGGCGGTCAGGGAAAACCTGTCTACCTTTTAAGGTATAGCCGTTAGTTTCCACTTGAATATAAGGAAAGTGACGGCTGGTAGCCAAATGTTTAACCAAATCTATTAATCGGAATACATTCAGTTGACTGCTGCCAATTTTTAAATTGAGTTCTAGCCGAACCCAATTAGGATGTCCCGACTTTGATTTTTCATAAATAATGCCACAAGATAATTCATTTTTTTGACCATCCCACATCCCATTGATAAGTGAGGGGAAATTTTTCCTATACTCTTTTTCAAAGTCCCTTATTGCAACGCTTGTAGGCCCTTTTTCATCAAATACAACGTGTTTCAGGGCCTCTTTGAGAGAATAACCTGTCAAATACCAAGTCTTCTTTTGCCCAAAAAAGATATCAATTTGCCGCGTGACACGAAATAAATCCATTAATACCGAATCTACAGTAATAACTTCCTGCTGTTCATAACGTACATTAATTTTTAAACGAATAATTGCCATTTAAACCTCTAATTAAGCTGTCGCCGCCAAATTGGCACAAGGTGTATAGTGAACACTGATATTTTCATATTCACTAAACAATATTTTAAAATAGTCAGAACTGACAGGCTGTAAAAAATGCCATTCAACATGAGGAGTCCCCTCCAGTACATCACAGACCGTTTGATGTCTTTTTGCTTGATTTCGCGCAGAAATCTGGCCTTTCCACCAAATTTTTGGTTCACCTTCACTATCAAAAAACTGGTCATACCGCGCTTTGGCCTCCAGGAATAAACAATACGCTGGTCGCCAGCCATCAAAGGTCACTTTCAGGCACTGAAATTCCTGGATCATCTGTATGCTGGGATCATATTTCGTTTGGGCAATAAATCGCTGATAATTAATCGTGATGGTGCTCCAGCGGCTCACCTTGCGATATTTTTCACTCGTCACCGGAATAGCCAGACAAGCCTTGCACTCTTTTTTACTCTCCGTTTTTTCACACTCTTCCGCCTTAGACTGGGCCTTCGCCTGAATCGCACTGGTATCAACTGATTCATCCCCTAAATCATCATCCTCCCAAAAATCCGCATGCGCTTCGGCACTCCAGACGATATTTCTGTCTTCATCCGTGATTTCAGGACTTATGACAAAATCCATTTTCTTACGGTGAATATGTTCATCGTCTTCGATAGATTTCTCCTTACTTGCTTCCATGATGCCGACGGCAATTAAGACCCCGGCACAGGCACTTGCAACATATTCAGCCGCACCCACTGCGACAGGGGCCAGTAACGGTATTGGCATATTAATGTCTCCTGTTTATCTTATTTTTTGCAATACAAAGAATATCTTTAAACTGCTGTTTCAGCCCCTGACCGGGAATTCAAATGCTCCGAATTAAATTCACATTAACTGGCAAGAGTAAACTTATGCTGACTGGCAATTAATTTTGCCCCACAGGCTGTTTGCATTCCTTCAAGCGCAATCAATTTTCCTTTATATTTTAAAGAGTCAGCCCCCTGAACAATAGGAAAAACCCCTTTGCATTGCGGACACGCTATCAAATCTTCTTTACCTGCTATAGGAGTACCATTGTAAGTATAGTCATCAATAGCGGTAATCACCTTACCGCCATGATCTGTCGTATCCCCCAGCAGAATAACTGATTTTGACATTAATGTTCTCCACACTTTTCAATTGGAAAATAACATCATCCCCATCATACTTCTGTAATTAACGGCAATAATCCCAGATTCACCAACTGTATTTCTATATCATTGGATTTATCAATATCGTCCTGATTTTTTCCATCAAAAATGCCTTTTTTGGTGACAATCAGAGTACCTATCTGTTCATTATTTTGATGGACAGGAAGTACCTCCTCCGCCATAGGCAGATAAGATTTATCAATAATGCAAGGCTGATAAAGCATCCAGCCAACACTGAGGCGATCAGGGAAAACCTGTTTATCCCGTAATGTATATTCGTTGGTTTCGACCTGAATATAAGGGAGATCACGGCTGGTCACTAGGTATTTGACAAATTCAATTAACCGTGAAATATCAAGTTGACTGCTGTCAATTTTTAGGTTCAGTTCTAATCTGACCCAATTAGGGCGTTTTATTGACTGTTTACTATAGCTAATACCGCTAGATAGGTTGTCCTCTTCGCCATCCCACATATCTTCAATAAGTAATGGAAAATCTTTTTTATAAGATTTTTCAAAATAGTTCACCGTCTTTTCTGTTGGTCCTTGTTCATCAAACACAATGTGTGTTAGTGCTTCCTTTCGTGAGTAGCCAGTTAAATACCATGTTTTTTTTCGCCCAAAAAATATATCAACTTGTCGTGTGATACAAAATAAATCCATTAACGCAGTATTAGCAGTAATAGTCTCCTGCTGCTCATAACGTACATTGATTTCTATACGAATTATCTCCATATTCACCTCGAGTTAAACTGTTACCATCAAATCTGAGCAGGGTGTATAGTGAACACTGATATTTTTATGCTCAATAAATAGTGTCTTAAAATAAGCATAACTGATTGGTTGTAGAAAATGCCATTCCACATGGGGCGTATTATCTAATACGTCACATACAGCTTGTTGTCGAGCACCTTGTTTCCTTCCTGATTTCATCCCCTTCCACCAATTTTTGGGTCTACCATCACTATTAAAAAACTGGTCATACCGCGCTTTGGCCTCCAGAAATAAGCAATACGCTGGTCGCCAGCCATCAAAGGTCACTTTCAGGCACTGAAATTCCTGGATCATTTGTATGCTGGGATCATATTTCGTTTGGGCAATAAATCGCTGATAGTTAATTGTGATGGCGCTCCAGCGGCTCACCTTGCGATATTTTTCACTCGTCACCGGAATAGCCAGGCAAGCCTTGCACTCTTTTTTACTCTCCGTTTTTTCACACTCTTCCGCCTTAGACTGGGCCTTCGCCTGAATCGCACTGGTATCAACTGATTCATCCCCTAAATCATCATCCTCCCAAAAATCCGCATGCGCTTCGGCACTCCAGACGATATTTCTGTCTTCATCCGTGATTTCAGGACTTATGACAAAATCCATTTTCTTACGGTGAATGTGTTCATCGTCTTCGACGGGGTTATCCTTACCGGCTTCCATGATACCGACGGCAATTAAGACCCCGGCACAGGCGCTGGCAACATATTCAGCCGCACCCACTGCGACAGGGGCCAGTAATGGTATTGGCATATTAATGTCTCCTGTTTATCTTATTTTTTGCAATACAAAGAATATCTTTAAACTGCTGTTTCAGCTCCTGACCGGGAATTCAAATGCTCCGAATTAAATTCACATTAACTGGCAAGAGTAAATTTATGCTGACTGGCAATTAATTTTGCCCCACAGGCTGTTTGCTTTCCTTCAAGCGCAATCAATTTTCCTTTATATTTTAAAGAGTCAGCCCCCTGAACAATAGGAAAAACCCCTTTGCATTGCGGACACGCTACCAAATCTTCTTTACCTGCTATAGGAGTACCATTGTAAGTATAGTCATCAATAGCGGTAAACCTTACCGCCATGATCTGTTGTATCACCCAGCAGAATAACTGCTTTTGACATTAACATTCTCCACCGTTTTTCGATTGGTAAATAACATCGTCTCCATCAAACTTCGGTAATTAATGGCAATAATCCTAAGTTCACCAACTGAATTTCAACATCATTAGATTTATCAATATCATCCTGATTTTCACCGTCAAAAATGCCTTTCTTAGTGACAATCAAGGTGCCGATTTGTTGATCATGTTGATGAACGGGAAGTACCTCCTCCGCCATAGGCAAATAAGATTTATCAATAATGACAGGCTGGTAAAGCATCCAACCAACACTGAGACGGTCAGGGAAAACCTGTTTGCCTTTTACGGTATAACCATTATTTTCGACTTGAATATAAGGAAGGTCACGGCTGGTCGCTAAATATTTGACAAAGTCAATTAACCGAGAGACTTCAAGCTGATGGCTATCAATCCTTAAATTCATTTCCAACCAAACCCAATTAGGGCGAATAGTTAACATTTTGCTATAACTAATGCCACTGGATAATTCATCCTTTTCACCATCCCATATACCATTAATAAGAGCAGGAAAATTTCTCTTATAATCTTTTTCGAAACTTTTTATGGCAACCTCAGTTGGTCCCTGCCCATCAAACACAATATGTTTTAGAGCTTCCTTTCGGGAATAGCCAGTTAAGTACCACGCTTTTTCTTGGTTAAAAAATACATCGATTTGACGTGTGATATGAAACAAGTCCATCAAAGCTGTATAGGCAGTAATGGTTTCTCTCTGCTCATAATATACATTAATTTTTATACGAACTATCTCCATGTTTACCTCGAATTAAACTAAACTATTGCAAGGGGTATAGTGAACACTGATATTTTTGTATTTGCTAAACAGTACTTTAAAATACCCATAACTGATAGGTTGCAAAAAGTGCCATTCCACATGGGGAGTACTATCTAGTACATCGCAAACCTTCTGGTGCCTGATAGCTTGATTTTGAGCTGATTTAACACCTTTCCACCAACTTTTGGGTTCATCTTCACTCCTAAAAAACTGGTCATACCGCGCTTTGGCCTCCAGAAATAAACAATACGCTGGTCGCCAGCCATCAAAGGTCACTTTCAGGCACTGAAATTCCTGGATCATCTGTATGCTGGGATCATATTTCGTTTGGGCAATAAATCGCTGATAGTTAATTGTGATGGCGCTCCAGCGGCTCACCTTGCGATATTTTTCACTCGTCACCGGAATAGCCAGGCAAGCCTTGCACTCTTTTTTACTCTCCGTTTTTTCACACTCTTCCGCCTTAGACTGGGCCTTCGCCTGAATCGCACTGGTATCAACTGATTCATCCCCTAAATCATCATCCTCCCAAAAATCCGCATGCGCTTCGGCACTCCAGACGATATTTCTGTCTTCATCCGTGATTTCAGGACTTATGACAAAATCCATTTTCTTACGGTGAATGTGTTCATCGTCTTCGACGGGGTTATCCTTACCGGCTTCCATGATACCGACGGCAATTAAGACCCCGGCACAGGCACTTGCAACATATTCAGCCGCACCCACTGCGACAGGGGCCAGTAATGGTATTGGCATATTAACGTCTCCTGTTTATCTTATTTTTTGCAATACAAAGAATATCTTTAAACTGCTGTTTCAGCTCCTGACCGGGAATTCAAATGCTCCGAATTAAATTCACATTAACTGGCAAGAGTAAACTTACGCTGACTGGCAATTAATTTTGCCCCACAAGCGGTTTGCATTCCTTCAAGCGCAATCAATTTTCCTTTATATTTTAAAGAGTCAGCCCCCTGAACAATAGGAAATACACCTTTGCATTGAGGGCACTCCACCAAATCTTCTTTACCTGCTATAGGAATACCATTGTGAGTACAGTCATCAATAGCAGTAATCACCTTACCGCCATGATCTGTTGTATCACCCAGCAGAATAACTGCTTTTGACATTAACATTCTCTACCGTTTTTCGATTGGTAAATAACATCATCCCCATCATACTTCAGTAATTAATGGCAATAATCCCAGGTTCACCAACTGTATTTCTACATCATTGGATTTATCAATATCGTCCTGATTTTCACCGTCAAAAATGCCTTTCTTGGTGACAATCAAGGTGCCGATTTGTTGATCATATTGATAAACGGGAAGTACCTCCTCCGCCATAGGCAGATAGGATTTATCAATAATACGGGGCTGGTAAAGCATCCAGCCAACACTGAGACGGTCAGGGAAAACCTGTCTGCCTTTTACGGTATAGCCATTATTTTCGACTTGAATATAAGGGAGGTCACGGCTAGTCGCTAAATATTTGACAAAGTCGATTAATCGGGATGTATCAAGCCGGGTACTCTCGATTCTTAGGTTTAATATTAACCAAACCCAGTTGGGACGAACACTTGACATTTTTTTATAACTAATACCACAGGACAATTCATCCTTTTCGCCATCCCATATGCCAGTGATCAATGAAGGAAAATCTTTCTTATATTCTTTTTCAAAGTCTTTTATAGCAACCTCGGTTGGCCCCAATTCATCAAACACAATATTCTTCAGGGCCTCCTTTCGGGAGTAACCAGTTAAATACCAGTTTTTTTTCTGCCCGAAAAAGATATCGATTTGCCGTGTAATATGAAACAAATCCATCAACGCAGTACGGACGGTAATAATTTCCTGTTGTTGATGACGTACATTAATTTTTACACGAACTATTGTCATATTTACCTCGGATTAAACTAAATTTGTTAGAAGTGATAGGGAGTATAATGAACGCTAATATTTTTATGATCGCTAAACAGTATCTTAAAATACCCATAACTAATCGGCTGTAAAAAATGCCATTCCACACGGGGAGTCTCCTCCAGTACATCACAGACTTTTTGATGCCTTTCTGCTTGCTTTTCGGCTGAGAAAACACCTTTCCACCAACCTTTAGGCTCATCCTCACTAATAAAAAACTGGTCATACCGCGCTTTGGCCTCCAAAAATAAGCAATACGCTGGTCGCCAGCCATCAAAGGTCACTTTTAGGCACTGAAATTCCTGGATCATCTGTATGCTGGGATCATATTTCGTTTGGGCAATAAATCGCTGATAGTTAATTGTGATGGCGCTCCAGCGGCTCACCTTGCGATATTTTTCACTCGTCACCGGAATAGCCAGGCAAGCCTTGCACTCTTTTTTACTCTCCGTTTTTTCACACTCTTCCGCCTTAGACTGGGCCTTCGCCTGAACCGCACCGGTATCAACTGATTCATCCCCTAAATCATCATCCTCCCAAAAATCCGCATGCGCTTCGGCACTCCAGACAATATTTCTGTCTTCATCCGTGATTTCAGGACTTATGACAAAATCCATTTTCTTACGGTGAATGTGTTCATCGTCTTCGACGGGGTTATCCTTACCGGCTTCCATGATGCCGATAGCAATTAATACCCCGGCACAAGCGCTGGCGACATATTCAGCCGCACCCACTGCGACAGGGGCCAGTAATGGTATTGGCATATTAACGTCTCCTGTTTATCTTATTTTTTGCAATACAAAGAATATCTTTAAACTGCTGTTTCAGCCCCTGACCGGGAATTCAAATGCTCCGAATTAAATTCACATTAACTGGCAAGAGTAAATTTATGCTGACTGGCAATTAATTTTGCCCCACAGACTGTTTGCATGCCTTCAAGCGCAATAGGTTTTCCCTGATATTGCAAGGAGTCAGTACCTTCAATAATAGGAAAAACCCCTTTGCATTGGGGGCACTCTACCCAATCTTCTTTACCTGCTATAGGAATACCATTGTGAGTATATTGATCAATCGCAGTAATCACCTTACCGCCATGATCTGTCGTATCCCCCAGCAGAATAATCGCTTTTGACATTAACGTTCTCCACCGTTTTTCGATTGGTAAATAACATCGCCTCCATCAAACTTCGCTAATTAATGGCAATAATCCCAGGTTCAACAACTGTATTTCTACATCATTGGATTTATCAATATCGTCCTGACTTCTTCCATCAAAAATGCCTTTTTTGGTGACAATCAGAGTACCTATCTGTTCATTATTTTGATGAACGGATAGCACATCTTCCGCCATAGGCAGATAGGATTTATCAATAATGTGGGGCTGGTAAAGCATCCAGCCAACACTGAGGCGATCAGGGAAAACTTGTTTACCTTTTAAGGTATAGCCGTTAGTTTCCACTTGAATATAAGGAAAATCCCGACTGGTTACTAAGTATTTAACTAAATCAATTAATTTGGAAGTATAAAATTTGGTACTGTCAATTCTTAAGTTTAATATTAACCAAACCTTGTTAGGACGATTTGGCTTCGATTTATAATAATCAATGCTACTGGATAACTCATCATTTTCACCATCCCATATGGCATTATTAAAAAAAGGAAAGCTTTTCTTATATTCTTTTTCAAAGTCTTTGATAGCAACTTCAGTTGGTCCCTGTTCATCAAACACAATATGCTGTAGAGCCTGTTTTCTAGAGTAACCAGTTAAGTACCACGTCTTTTTCTGCCCGAGAAAAATATCAATCTGCCGTGTAATGTGGAATAAATCCATTAACATCTTATTTAAGGTAATAGTTTCCTGTTGTTCATAACGCGCATTGATTTCCAAATTAATTATTGCCATCGTTGACCTCGAATTAAGTTAAACCTTTGCAAGGAGTACAATAAACACTGATATTTTTATGTTCAATAAATAACATTTTAAAATATCCATAACTGACAGGCTGTAAAAAATGCCATTCCACATGAGGTGTTTTATCTAATGCATCACATACAGCTTGTTGCCTATCTGCTTGGTTTTTCCCTGATATACGACCTCTCCACCACCTTTTAGGTTTACCATCACTATCAAAAAACTGGTCATACCGCGCTTTGGCCTCCAGAAATAAACAATACGCTGGTCGCCAGCCATCAAAGGTCACTTTCAGGCACTGAAATTCCTGGATCATCTGTATACTGGGATCATATTTCGTTTGGGCAATAAATCGCTGATAATTAATCGTGATGGTGCTCCAGCGGCTCACCTTGCGATATTTTTCACTCGTCACCGGAATAGCCAGACAAGCCTTGCACTCTTTTTTACTCTCCGTTTTTTCACACTCTTCCGCCTTAGACTGGGCCTTCGCCTGAACCGCACTGGTATCAACTGATTCATCCCCTAAATCATCATCCTCCCAAAAATCCGCATGCGCTTCGGCACTCCAGACGATATTTCTGTCTTCATCCGTGATTTCAGGACTTATCACAAAATCCATTTTCTTACGGTGAATGTGTTCATCGTCTTCGACGGGGTTATCCTTACCGGCTTCCATGATGCCGACAGCAATTAATACCCCGGCACAGGCACTTGCGATATATTCAGCCGCACCCACTGCAACAGGGACCAGTAATGGTATGGGCATATTAACGTCTCCTGTTTATCTTATTTTTTGCAATACAAAGAATATCTTTAAACTGCTGTTTCAGCTCCTGACCGGGAATTCAAATGCTCCGAATTAAATTCACATTAACTGGCAAGAGTAAACTTATGCTGACTGGCAATTAATTTTGCCCCACAGGCTGTTTGCATTCCTTCAAGCGCAATCAATTTTCCTTTATATTTTAAAGAGTCAGCCCCCTGAACAATAGGAAAAACCCCTTTGCATTGCGGACACGCTATCAAATCTTCTTTACCTGCTATAGGAATACCATTGTGAGTACAGTCATCAATAGCGGTAATCACCTTACCGCCATGATCTGTTGTATCACCCAGCAGAATAACTGCTTTTGACATTAACATTCTCCACCGTTTTTCGATTGGTAAATAACATCATCCCCATCATACTTCTGTAATTAATGGTAATAATCCCAGGTTCACCAACTGTATTTCTACATCATTGGATTTATCAATATCGTCCTGATTTCTTCCATCAAAAATACCTTTTTTGGCGACAATCAGAGTACCTATCTGTTCATTATTCTGCTGCACGGGAAGCACATCTTCCGCCATAGGTAGCTCGGATTTATCAATAATGCAGGGCTGGTAAAGCATCCAGCCAACACTGAGACGGTCTGGGAAAACTTGTTTGCCTTTTAAGGTATAGCCGTTGGTTTCTACTTGAATATAAGGAAAATCACGACTGGTCGCTAAATATTTAACTAAATCAATTAATCGGGATACATTCAGTTGACTGCTGTCAATTTTTAAATTGAATTCTTGCCAAACCCAGTTGATGCCTCTTGTAGACAGTTTATTATAACTAATACCATTAGCTATCTCATCCCGCTCTCCATCCCACATATCTTCAATAAGTGAAGGAAAATCTTTTTTATAAGATTTTTCAAAATAGCTCACTGTCTTTTCTGTTGGCCCTTGTTTATCAAACACAATGTGTTTTAGGGCCTCTTTTCGTGAATAGCCAGTTAAATACCATATCTTTTCCTGCCTGAAGAAGATATCGATCTGCCGTGTAATATGAAATAAATCCATTAACGCTGTATTTACAGTAATGGTTTCCTGTTGTTCATAATACACATTGATTTTTATACGAATTATTGTCATTTAAACCTCGAATTAGATTCTAGTCATTAAATCGGCATAGGGAGTATAATGGACACTGATATTTTTAAATTGACTAAATATTCCCTTAAAATAGGCATAACTGATTGGTTGTAAAAAATGCCATTCCACATGCGGGGTACCCTCTAGTGTGTCACAAACAGTTTGATGCCTTTCCGCCTGTTTTTTACCCGACTTACTCCCTTTCCACCAAATTTTTGGTTCACCTTCACTATCAAAAAACTGGTCATACCGCGCTTTGGCCTCCAGAAATAAGCAATACGCTGGTCGCCAGCCATCAAAGGTCACTTTCAGGCACTGAAATTCCTGGATCATCTGTATGCTGGGATCATATTTCGTTTGGGCAATAAATCGCTGATAGTTAATTGTGATGGCGCTCCAGCGGCTCACCTTGCGATATTTTTCACTCGTCACCGGAATAGCCAGACAAGCCTTGCACTCTTTTTTACTCTCCGTTTTTTCACACTCTTCCGCCTTAGACTGGGCCTTCGCCTGAACCGCACTGGTATCAACTGATCCTTCCCCTAAATCATCATCCTCCCAAAAATCCGCATGCGCTTCGGCACTCCAGACGATATTTCTGTCTTCATCCGTGATTTCAGGACTTATCACAAAATCCATTTTCTTACGGTAAATGTGTTCATCGTCTTCGACGGGGTTATCCTTACCGGCTTCCATGATACCGACGGCAATTAAGACCCCGGCACAGGCGCTGGCAACATATTCAGCCGCACCCACTGCGACAGGGGCCAGTAATGGTATTGGCATATTAATGTCTCCTGTTTATCTTATTTTTTGCAATACAAAGAATATCTTTAAACTGCTGTTTCAGCTCCTGACCGGGAATTCAAATGCTCCGAATTAAATTCACATTAACGGGCAAGAGTAAACTTATGCTGACTGGCAATTGATTTTGCCCCACAGGCTGTTTGCATTCCTTCAAGCGCAATCAATTTTCCTTTATATTTTCAAGAATCAGCCCCCTGAACAATAGGAAAAACCCCTTTGCATTGAGGGCACTCCACCAAATCTTCTTTACCTGCTATAGGAATACCATTGTGAGTACAGTCATCAATAGCGGTAATCACCTTACCGCCATGATCTGTTGTATCACCCAGCAAAATAACTGCTTTTGACATTAATGCTCTCCACATTTTTCAATTGGCAAATAACATCACCCCCATCACACTTCGGTAATTAATGGCAATAATCCCAGATTCACCAACTGTATTTCTACATCATTGGATTTATCAATATCGTCCTGATTTTTTCCATCAAAAATGCCTTTTTTGGTGACAATCAGAGTACCTATCTGTTCATTATTTTGATGGACCAGAAGCACATCTTCCGCCATAGGCAGATAGGATTTATCAATAATGTGGGGCTGGTAAAGCATCCAGCCAACACTGAGGCGATCAGGAAAAACCTGTTTGCCTTTTAAGGTATAGCCGTTAGTTTCCACTTGAATATAAGGAGAATCACGGCTAGTCGCTAAATATTTAACTAAGTCAATTAACCGGATGACATCAAGTTGATAGCTGTCAACACTTAGGTTTATTTCCAGCCAAACCCAGTTAGGGATAGCAGTTCGCATTTTTTTATACATAATGCCATTATCTAATCCATCTTTTTCACCATCCCATATCCCAGTAATGAGCGCCGGAAAATTTTTTTTATAATCTTTTTCAAAGTCTATGATAGCAACCTCAGTTGGTCCCAGTTCATCGAATACAATATGTTTTAGAGCCTCCTTTCGGGAATAACCAGTTAAGTACCAAGTTTTTTTCAGGTTAAAAAAGACATCAATTTGACGTGTAATATGAAACAAATCCATCAACGCCGTATGGGCGGTAATAGTTTCCTGCTGTTCATAACGTACATTGATTTTTAAATGAATTATTGTCATGTTGACCTCAAATTAAAATAAACTATCGCAGGGGGTATAGTGAACACTGATATTTTTATGATCACTAAATTGCACTTTAAAATATTCATAACTGATCGGCTGTAAAAAGTGCCATTCCACATGAGGGGTACCATCCAGAACATTACAGACTGTTTGATGCCTTTGGGCTTGCCTTATAGCTGAAAAAACACCTTTCCACCATTTCTTAGGTTCCTCATCACTCCTAAAAAACTGGTCATACCGCGCTTTGGCCTCCAGAAATAAGCAATACGCTGGCCGCCAGCCATCAAAGGTCACTTTCAGGCACTGAAATTCCTGGATCATCTGTATGCTGGGATCATATTTCGTTTGGGCAATAAATCGCTGATAGTTAATTGTGATGGCGCTCCAGCGGCTCACCTTGCGATATTTTTCACTCGTCACCGGAATAGCCAGACAAGCCTTGCACTCTTTTTTACTCTCCGTTTTTTCACACTCTTCCGCCTTAGACTGGGCCTTCGCCTGAACCGCACTGGTATCAACTGATCCTTCCCCTAAATCATCATCCTCCCAAAAATCCGCATGCGCTTCGGCACTCCAGACGATATTTCTGTCTTCATCCGTGATTTCAGGACTTATCACAAAATCCATTTTCTTACGGTGAATATATTCATCGTCTTCAATAGATTTCTCCTTATTTGCTTCCATGATGCCGACAGCAATTAAGACCCCGGCACAGGCACTTGCGATATATTCAGCCGCACCTACTGCGACAGGGGCCAGTAACGGTATTGGCATATTAATGTCTCCTGTTTATCTTATTTTTTGCAATACAAAGAATATCTTTAAACTGCTGTTTCAGCCCCTGACCGGGAATTCAAATGCTCCGAATTAAATTCACATTAACTGGCAAGAGTAAACTTATGCTGACTGGCAATTAATTTTGCCCCACAGGCTGTTTGCATTCCTTCAAGCGCAATCAATTTTCCTTTATATTTTAAAGAGTCAGCCCCCTGAACAATAGGAAATACACCTTTGCATTGAGGGCACTCCACCAAATCTTCTTTACCTGCTATAGGAATACCATTGTGAGTACAGTCATCAATAGCGGTAATCACCTTACCGCCATGATCTGTTGTATCACCCAGCAGAATAACTGCTTTTGACATTAACATTCTCCACCATTTTTCGATTGGTAAATAACATCATCCCCATCAAACTTCAGTAATTAATGGCAATAATCCTAGGTTCACCAACTGTATTTCTACATCATTGGATTTATCAATATCGTTCTGATTTTCACCGTCAAAAATGCCTTTCTTGGTGACAATCAAGGTGCCGATTTGTTGATCATGTTGATAAACGGGAAGTACCTCCTCCGCCATAGGTAAATAAGATTTATCAATAATGCGGGGCTGGTAAAGCATCCAGCCGATACTGAGGCGGTCAGGGAAAACCTGTCTACCTTTTAAGGTATAGCCGTTAGTTTCCACTTGAATATAAGGAGAATCACGGCTAGTCGCTAAATATTTAACTAAGTCAATTAACCGGGATAGACTAAGCTGACCAGTATCAGTTGCTAAATTTAATATTAACCAAACCCAATTGGGGTGAGAAGTTGATGATTTAAAGTAATCAATTCCGCTATCCAACTCATCCTTTTCACCATCCCATATTCCATTAATAAGAGCAGGAAAATTTTTCTTATAATCTTTTTCAAAACTTTTTATGGCAACTTCGGTTGGCCCCAGTTCATCAAATACAATATGCCTCAAGGCATCTTTGCGGGAATATCCCTTTAAGAACCAGTTTTTTTTCTGTCCCACAAAGATATCGATTTGCCGTGTAATATGAAACAAATCTATCAATGCGATATTAGGAGTAATGTTTTCTCGTTGCTCATAACGTACATTAATTTTCAAATGAATTATTGCCATGTTGACCTCGTGTTAAACTAAACTGTCGCAAGGGGTATAGTGAACACTGATATTTTCATATTCACTGAACAATATCTTAAAATAACCAGAACTGGCAGGTTGTAAAAAATGCCATTCCACATGGGGAGTCCCCTCCAGTGCGTCACTGACCGCTTGATGTCTGCGTGCTTGGCCTTTAGCGGAATAAATTCCCTTCCACCAATTTTTAGGATTTCCTTTACTATTAAAAAACTGGTCATACCGCGCTTTGGCCTCCAGAAATAAGCAATACGCTGGTCGCCAGCCATCAAAGGTCACTTTCAGGCACTGAAATTCCTGGATCATCTGTATGCTGGGATCATATTTCGTTTGGGCAATAAATCGCTGATAGTTAATTGTGATGGCGCTCCAGCGGCTCACCTTGCGATATTTTTCACTCGTCACCGGAATAGCCAGACAAGCCTTGCACTCTTTTTTACTCTCCGTTTTTTCACACTCTTCCGCCTTAGACTGGGCCTTCGCCTGAACCGCACTGGTATTAACTGATCCTTCCCCTAAATCATCATCCTCCCAAAAATCCGCATGCGCTTCGGCACTCCAGACAATATTTCTGTCTTCATCCGTGATTTCAGGACTTATCACAAAATCCATTTTCTTACGGTGAATGTGTTCATCGTCTTCGACGGGGTTATCCTTACCGGCTTCCATGATGCCGACAGCAATTAATACCCCGGCACAGGCGCTGGCAACATATTCAGCCGCACCCACTGCGACAGGGGCCAGTAACGGTATTGGCATATTAATGTCTCCTGTTTATCTTATTTTTTGCAATACAAAGAATATCTTTAAACTGTTGCTCAGATTTCTGATCAGGGGATTCCAGGGCAGATTTGATTGGCAAGGCATGCTGAAAATCAGTATTAAACGCGACCAGAGATAAATAGGATTGAATTAAGTGTTTATCCTGAAAGTTTAATGTCAGTAAATAGTCATAAGCCGCCATTAGCCGTTTGTTCAACGAAGACGGGGAAGGTATTAATTCAGCATGTTTGGCTAGAAGTTCGGCCTGTATACGATCAATAACGGTCTGCTTTTCCAGTTTGGTAATGATATCAAGTTGTGTCTGGGTCAATTCAATCATAATGGGTCTCCTGACACCGAATAGTAAGTAGCATTGTGTTGATAAACCCATACGTTAATACCCTGCATAAATGCAGACAGTTGCTCATGGCTAAAGATGTCACGAATACGATGCAAAATACGGGGGTCATAAAAACGTAGCAGTGCCGTCTGTTTTGCCGACAGCTGAATATTTAAATATGGCACAAGATGGCAGGTCAGTTTATCTAATGACAGAGAGGTTAACAGCCATGATACTGCCGGAGACGTTTCTTCAAGTGTTGATAATTTATCTTGCCACTGATGAGCGTATTCCATATCAAACAGCCACGGGCCTGCAAACGCAATTTTTGAATCTGGATAGTGCCGGAACAATGGGTTGTTGATACCCGCAATATAGTTAATTGCCTCACCAAAACAGCGCTCATATTGCAAACCATTCACCAGCGCATAAAGCCGAACGCCGGGATGTTCTTTCTGATAATTAGTCAGTTTTTCGCTTAATTCAGGTGTCATAACTGCCCCCGAATAACGGTTATTGCTTCTTCAAGTTCAGCTTTCATCAGGCAACTGAGACAAATTTCTTTGAGTGGTTCTTTAGCAACGGCAATTGGCATGTCAGCACTGACCTGTTTCAGTTTATCCAGCATATCCGGCTGTTTTCCTCCCCAACCCGACCCTGTACCCGGCACTCCACTGGCAAAACTGATCCCGGCACTACTGCTGATACCACTGGCATCAATTTTAATAAAATGCCCTGCCGCCTGTAAGGTGAACTCACTGCCAGCATCAATGACTATCTTCGCCCCGGAACGGAGATGAATTTCATTTCCACTCTGTACCAACAATGCATCGTCAGCGTTGATGTGAAGTTTTTGCCCGGTTGAAACGGAAATATCATTTTTTGCCAGAACGCGATATTCATTATCAACACGTAAGTGGGCGTCGTGTTTAACATGATGAGTCCGGTTATGTTCAACATTGACCACTTCATCGTTTAAAATCTCAGTTTTCATGTCCTTCTGAGCATGAATATAGATTTCCTCACTACCTTTATCATCGTCAAAACGCAGTTCATTGAATCCTTCCCCTTTATGGGTTTTTGATCGGATTGACATCTGCGTTTTTGCCATCGGTAAACGGTTCGGTGGAATATTGCACGCATTGTAGGTTCGGCCAGTAATAATCGGCTGGTCAGGATCACCATGCAGAAAATCGACCAAGACTTCCTGACCAACACGCGGGATGGCAATCATTCCCCAAGTGTGTCCAGCCCAAGCCTGGCTCACTCTTATCCAGCAAGAACTCTGATCATTCATCTTGCCATACCGATCCCAGGCAAACTGTACCCGCACCCGCCCATATTCATCACAAAAGATTTCTTCCCCTTCCGGGCCAACCACTGTGGCAATTTGCAATCCGTCAATACGTGGCTTGGGGTAAGGTGAGGGGCGCCATACCCGATTAGGATCACCGAAGTCAAAATAGTTTGTTAAAACCGTGCCCATGTGACCTGAATGTGATTGATCTGCTTGAGGCTGTAGGCCCTGATGGGTAATTTTGAGGATTTGCCATGTTGTATTAAATTTCTCCTTCGGATGATCGGTAAGCTTAAACCACACGGCGGGCAAGAGAGCAAAGCAGTCACTTTGCCCACTGCCGGACAAGACATCATTGCGCAGCGCTTCCAACCGGTACTGACTTATCCGCTGTCCGCTTTCATCTTTATAACGCCCTGGAAAATCATAGTGATAGTAACTACGTAAATCCGACCGCTGATTACCGATGTACCTGTGGTTCTCATGGAATTGAAAATCAGCAACACACCGGGGATTTTTAAATGTGTAGTCTTTTACCGAAACTTCCGCAATACCCACCTTTTCTCCCCAACGGAACTGGTTGATGCAACACTGGCTGCCTGTGGCATCAAGTTCTGGGTTATAGGGCAGTGAAAGATCGCCATTATTGGTATAAGAATCGACAAAAATAATTGTCGGCTCGTTCTCACTCTGATTAAAGTAAAAGTAATAAAAGATCCCTTCATCAGCTAACAGACGCTGTAAAAAAGCCAAATCACTTTCATCGTACTGCACGCAGAACTCCCGTGCTGGATGTTCATAACGCAATAGGCAAGAGAAATGACGAACACCATTTTCTTTCAACAGCCGGTCAATAATATCGGTGACGGATTTATTCTGAAAAATACGGGAGTTGACCCGTAGCCCAGCACGCCACAAGGAAGGATGAAGCGTCAAATGGTAGCGACTACGATAACGGCCCGTTGCTTCCTGCTCAAAATGCGTCACAATCCCAGTGATATAACGCTCTGGTTGTCCGTCACGATAAACGGTCAGTGTCGCATATTTATCCAGAACATCCGCAAAATCAATGTCTGGATTGGCACAGGTTAGTGTGGCTTGCAAACTGAATAGCGTTGACAAGGCTTCATTCAGTATAAATCCAACCACAGCAAAAGTTTTCACAGGAAGATTACCCGCTATGAGAGTAAAAACCAGTCCGGTTCGTTCCACATCAAAATCATTAGCCATAAGCAATTATTACCTATAATTGAGTTGTCAGCCCGCAATATACCCCAGACAAAACGATCACAAAAGAAGCAATTATGCTATTTTTTAATCAAAGAACTCAATATAGACAATAGGATAATGACACGCTTAAAACGGCAGGAATGCATTTCTATTTCTGCGACCCGGTTGCTTTTATGCAATATGTAGCGAAACAACGATTAGATATGGGAATTGATAAGCAATATATTCACTATGAATACTTCGGTCCGCATAAAGTGATTTAAACTTTCAGTTTAATGATCTGTGTATAAATTTATCTCGTTTATTCTCCTTTATCATTTGAATTCAGCCAATTTTTCTGAATACGAATCCCTCGGCTATGCATCAAAAATTCTGACAAATATCCATCATGAGGTACAAGTGGCGCCATCCAAGTTGTCGGTATATTTCCTGCATAGACATTGCTGATGGTTGTATCACTGAGAATAGGGTCCAGAATTTCACGTTTCCTCGAAAATACAGTAACAACCAACGAATCTGATAGCATTTGTAAACTATCTGGATTCACATAAGGGGCGACGGTAACGCATGGAAACGGAAGTTCACGTTGAATCAGCGAGTCTGTTGGATGATCGACAATAGTAATAAAAGGTCTTAGGATATATCCCGATGAGGGTTGATCACCAGACAACCGGGAATTTTCATGATCTCTCTTTTCAGGATAAAGCGACGTCTGTAATAAAGTCGTGATATAAGGAGTGCATAATGGAAATACCGCTTCGGCATCCATCTGATTAAATGCTTCAGATAAACGCTTACCAAAATCAGCAGGATCCCCTTCGACTAACACCGCGCTGGCAGAAACACATGCTGCGCCACCAAGAGAAGTGACCGATCGTGCAACGAGTGAAACCGCTTCATCAATATTTACATCTGAACCAACCACAATCTTCGAACGTCCCGGTCCTTGTATTAGAACTCTAGGATTCAAATGATATTTATCAACGATATCTTGTCCGCCATAAATAATAGACAGATCTGCCACAGAAACGATTTCGTCAGCCCCTTTATGATCTGTCGGTATAAGCGCCACGTAGTTTTCGAGTCCAGCCTGCGCCAGTGAAGAAACTAATCGTTGAGCTGTGAATGGTTCACGAACAGAAGGCTTAATTAAGATTCGATAACCAAAAGCGAGGGCTTGCGGCCATAAAGCATGCGCTCCAGGTCCATTGCCTCCCGTAAGAACAGCCAGTACATCTGCTCGCCGACTGAATAAAGCACATCCCTCAGCAACCCGGTTATCATCCACACCCCAAACAGCGCCATGTGGCACAGATGCTGTGATTATCTCAGGCATCATCATCAACACCTGTGCCGTTTCAGACAGTAAATTTTCGATAATACCCGCGGGCAATCCAGTGACACGGTGCGTCAGTTGTACATACTCTGCCGGAGAAAGACCAGCGACATTCTCACTGAAATAAATTTTTGCGGCTTCATTTATCGCTGCATGAATCTCATCTAACCTCAACCGTGGCGCTATTCTCATTTTCCGCACAACATCACAGATATAAACAGGAGGCACTACCGCAGTTTCTCCAACAACTTCATTTGAAATATCAGTAATAACCGCACGCCGATGTGTAACATAGGAATGACCCAAAGCGAAAGCCTCTACCTGTTGCAACTTATTCACCGTTCTCACCGTTACTGCTTTTTCGTCAGGCTTTACACTCTCCGTTAGCATTAATAAACCCCTTCCACTACTGTCTGACCAGAAATCTCCTCAACAGGACGTACCAAGGCAACTGAAGCTCCTGGGTAATTATCTATCCTTGGAATTCTCACAGCCGTATCACGCTCCAGAATATTTGGAAATAAAGCAAACCTGTTGATGTAGTTCATGACAACCCGACCACGCTCTCCAAAAGGAACCGGTTTTTGTGCCAGCGTATCAATAACGTCAAAAAGGACATTAGGAGCAAAACTGTCAAAGATAGGTGTACCTTCAAAATCCTGGCTATCTCTTGCTTTAGATTCACCGAGTATCATTGTGCTGCCATAACTGGCTGTTATCTTAACATCAGGAAAAACTGAGGATTGCAAAAACACCAAAGTATCCGGATCCATATGAGTACCACCCCAGACAATCAAATCCAACGTTTTATTCAAATGATTCACCAGTGCCGATCTTCTCACTATCCGCTCTAAAATCGGCGGCGTGACAACTAGATAACTGATATTTTGCGTGTTAATAATATCTTCAGCCTGGTCGATAATATGATCACAATAAGCATCCAGTCCATTAAGATCCCCTTGTTGGATTATCTTCTTAACCCAACGAGGGTCTAAATCTACAGTGAAAAAATACCCGCCACTAGAGCGTGCCCGAAGACGGCTTATTGCCCCAATAACATGAGGCCCAGAAGGGATCAGCGCGAGCGTATTCTTTACCGCGCCTTTATTAACGATATCACCCACGCGCCAAGCAACAAGCTGCTCTAACCATTCTTCAAATACAACAACTCGCTTAGGGCGTCCCGTCGTCCCCCCACTTTCAAACACACCCGCAATCACAGCATCTTTCAAACCGCGTGGCACCAAACTTTCAACTGGAATATCCCGAAGTTCATCAGCAATATCAGGAAATAGCATTAAATCAGAGAAAGTACGCACATCTTTTAATGGATCAAAATCTAATGTTTTATGTTTTTCGAGCCAAAATGGCGATCCCGTTTCAGGTGAGAAATGCCAATTCATGATTTGAGATAAATGAATGTTAAAGCTATGAAAATCGATCATATATATCTCCACATTATTAAGCGGAATTTACAGATACTACTGATCAGCCTAAAAAAGATAATCAATTTAAATAATCGGTAAAACGCTTTATTCTCTCTATATCTGGGAAAAAAGAAACTATACAACATACAATTTTAATCGATTTTTTAAAGATAGCCTCAAATTCTTACAATAAATATAGATTAAAAATAGTAAAGTCAAAGATTGCTAATTGATTTTAAAACATATTCAGCCGTTGAGAAAACATTGTCACTCACATTAATCGTGGCACTTAACTTTGAAAAGATAAATTTCTTTATCGAAACTGTATATAACCAACCTAAAAGCAATTGATTTATATGATTGTATTGCTAAACAATTATTTAATTACCCATACCATTCATTATCACTGATTAATATATTTATCTAATCTTTATATTATATCATCAGAATTTTTACTCTATTTTAAATATCCTTTATACCAGCCAATACTGTAATTTTATAGAGGGTGGCCTTTGATCTGCCTGTTACCACCCCCAAAGTTAAATTATCTAAATCGCCTCTTCGTCCTGTTCACCGGTACGAATACGCACAACACGGGCAACATCGAATACAAAGATTTTACCATCACCGATTTTTCCGGTTTGCGCGGTCTGCATGATGGTTTCAACACAGGTATCGACAATATCATCTGCCACAACAATTTCGATTTTTACTTTTGGCAGAAAATCCACCATATACTCTGCACCGCGATACAGTTCTGTATGCCCTTTTTGACGTCCAAAACCTTTCACTTCTGTCACAGTCATACCCGTGATACCCACTTCAGCCAGCGCTTCACGTACATCATCCAGCTTGAAGGGTTTGATAATCGCATCAATCTTTTTCATGAAGTTTTCCTGTTGTTACCAGTTTTTACGACCGAAACCAGAGGTAATCGGGTAGCGTCTGTCTTTACCAAAATTGCGTGGGGTAATACGCGGGCCAACCGGTGCCTGACGACGTTTATATTCGTTGATATCAACCAGACGAATCACTTTACGTACAACTTGTTCATCAAAACCCGCTGCCACCAGTTCCTCAACTGATTTATCCTGTTCCACATAACCCTCCAGAATATCATCCAGAATGTCATATGGCGGTAAACTGTCCTGATCAAGCTGCCCCGGTGCCAATTCTGCCGATGGCGGACGATCAATCACTCTTTGAGGTATCGCCGGAGAAACGGTATTACGGTATTTTGCCAATTCAAATACCAATGTTTTCGGTACATCTTTCAATGCATTAAAACCACCCGCCATATCACCATATAATGTGGAATATCCCACAGCCGATTCACTCTTATTACTGGTCGTCAGCACCAGACGATGGCGTTTATTGGACATCGCCATCAGAATAACGGCACGGCAACGCGCCTGTAAGTTCTCTTCGGTGGTATCTTTAGCCGTACCGGCAAACAGAGGTTCAAATTGCGTCATAAACGCATCAAACACTGGCTCGATCGATACCACATTAAACTCAACACCCAGCATATCGGCCTGTTCTTTAGCATCTTCTATACTCATTTCAGATGTATAGCGGAACGGCATCATCACCGCCTGAACATGATCTTTACCCAATGCATCAACCGCAATTGCCAACGTCAGGCCAGAATCAATACCACCAGATAAACCTAACAGAACGCCTTTAAAGCCATTCTTGCGTACATAATCATGTACTGAAAGCACTAACGCCTGATATATCTGTTGCAATGGCGGTAATTGAGGTGCCGGATTAACCATAGGTTCGATATTTAATTCATTAAAACGGCACTGCTGGATTTGTTCATTAAATGCAGCCAAACGGTGAGTTATTTCACCACTGGCATTGAAGACTTTGGAACAGCCATCGAAAATCAATTCGTCCTGACCACCAATCTGATTAAGGTAAATCATCGGTAAATCTGTACGCTGGCAATGTTCTTTAATTAATTCATAACGGATATAGGGCTTTTCACGGTTATATGGAGAAGCATTGATAGAAAGAATTAAATCCGCACCGGCCTGTTTCAACGCATCAACGGGTTCGCCAAACCATAAATCTTCACAAATCAGCAAACCAAGGTTATATCCCTTGAATGGTGCCACGCAGCTTTGATCGCTAGCTTTGAAATAGCGTTTTTCATCAAAAACACCATAATTCGGCAACCGCTGTTTAAAATAACGGGCCAGAATTTCCCCTTGCCAGAATAGGGAAAGCGCGTTGTAAATGTCCCCATCCTGCTCCCAAGGATGACCAACCAGAATAGCAGTTTGGCAACTGGCAGCCTGTAAACGTGTAAGCTGCTCGCGGCAACGCTGATGAAAATCAGCACGGAATAATAGATCTTCTGGAGAATAACCGGATAGCGCTAGTTCAGAAAACATAACTAAATCAGCATCTTGTTGCTGCTGTTCCTGCACTGTTTGCAACATACGTTCACAGTTGCCTTCAATGTCACCAATCACCCAATTAAGCTGTGCGAGGGTAATATTAAGAGTACGACTCATACAATTTGGCTCTCCCGGACCATCAATCTATTTACATATCAGTTTTCAGTGTAAAAACTTGCTGAGTAGCAGAAAAGTTATTCTTTAAAATCATTCGCATCTAATTCATGACGCGCCAGTAATTTGTAGAATTCAGTCCGGTTACGCCCCGCCATACGCGCAGCATGAGTCACATTACCTTTGGTCATTTGCAATAACTTACGCAAGTAATTCAGCTCAAACTGATTTCTGGCTTCGGCAAAAGTGGGTAATGCCGTGTTTTCCCCTTCCAGCGCCTGTGTAACCAGCGCTTCACTAATCACCGGTGCGGTAGTCAACGCGACGCATTGTTCGATCACATTCACTAGCTGGCGCACATTTCCTGGCCAACTTGCCGCCATCAAACATTTCATTGCATCGGCAGAGAAACTACGGACAAAAGGTTTATGGCGCTTCGCTGATTGACGCAACAGATGATTCGCCAGTAAAGGAATATCTTCAACCCTGCCATTCAAAGCAGGAATTTTCAAATTAACAACATTCAGGCGGTAATAAAGATCTTCACGGAATTCATTTTTTGCCATTGCTTTCGGCAAATCACGGTGAGTCGCTGAGATAATCCGCACATCAATATCCAGATCACGGTTACTTCCTAACGGGCGTATTTTACGCTCCTGCAATACCCGCAATAATTTAACCTGCAAAGCCAGCGGCATATCACCAATTTCATCAAGAAACAGCGTCCCCTCCTGTGCAGCAAGAAACAACCCTTCACGACTGCTGACCGCACCGGTAAATGCCCCTTTGGCATGCCCAAACAGTTCTGACTCAAGCAGTTGTTCCGGCAACGCACCACAGTTAATCGCAATAAATGGCTTTTTCGCCCGTGGACTGGCACGGTGAATGGCCTGGGCTAACACTTCCTTCCCCGTACCACTCTGGCCGTTTATCAGCACACTCACATCGGATTGAGCGACCATTCGGGCTTGTTCCAACAAGCGCAACATAACGGGACTGCGGGTGACTATCTGCTCCCGCCATTGTTCATCACCAGCAGGAGTCGATAACGCCAATGCACCATCAATCGCTTTATAAAGCGCATCCCGGTCAACAGGTTTGGTCAAAAAACTAAAGACGCCTTGCTGAGTTGCCGCTACGGCGTCCGGAATGGAGCCATGAGCCGTCAGAATAATGACCGGCATACCGGGTTGCTGCTTCTGGATTTCAGCAAACAACGCCATACCGTCCATTTCATCCATACGCAAGTCACTGATCACCAAATCAATCTTTTCTTTCGCTAACAGTTTCAGTGCTTCACAGCCACTTTCTGCGGTTGTGACACGAAAACCTTCGCTGGTAAGACGCATTCCCAATAATTTCAACAAACCCGGATCGTCATCAACCAGAAGAAGATGGGCTGGCTTACGCGCTGTCATTGTGCTGCTCCTTTATCTGATTCAGATGTATTACCTGGCTTACTATTTTCGCTGGGTAATGCTACTGCCGGCGTCTCACTATGCTCATTTGAGCTGCCTGAACCTGCACTACTCTGATTTTGCTTACGGGAAGAGAGCTGGCGCTCAATATCTGTCAGGTTTTCCAGTTTACGGGATGTTTCCTGTAGTTCAAATTCCAGCTGTGCACGGCTTTCGCGCAAGCGATCAATTTTATTATCCGTATCCGCCTGTAATTTTTGGAATTTTGCCCGCTCCTCCGCAACTGCAATTTGCTGAATCTGCTGTTCGCGCCACAATTTTAATAATGGTCGCAATGGTTCTGGGAATTTCAGTCGGTATTTATTCAGATTTTCAACTATTTTCCGACGTTCAGCCAACGTTGGCCCGGCACTGTTAAGTAAAATACTTTGCCTGAAAGCCAGATCCCAAGTAGCCGGAACGATGTATTTTGCTATATTACGGGCTCTGGCTGACGTCAAGAAATCTGAACAGTCTATCAATCGCAGCCAGTAAAGTGCGTTCTCAACCGACTGCGGCGTCTCTACATCCCACATCAAAAAATCACAATCTGCGACACGATAATCTGTCACCCGCTGTTCTGGTATTACCATCTGAGCAACTGTGGTTAAATCATGATTGACCGGCACCTTGACGCAACTCGTCAATAAAAAAGGGGCAAAGATCAGCGGAATTATTCTGAAACCCCAAACTGAAACTCGCGGTAACAAGAGTCTGGCGATAAAAGCGTTTTTCCCAGGCTGCACTGCAATATTCTGCCGACCCGTCTTTTGTACAAAACGGTAAGTAGACCTGTTATGCATTATTTATTCATTCTCAGCAGTTAATGGCAATTCAATACGAAAACAGACGTCAGCAAATTCGCTCTGAATTAATAACAGTTCGCCCCCCATACGCTTAATACAATCCTGCGCAATACTGAGCCCAAGACCGCTGCCTTTCACTGCGCCTTTACGCTGGAGCGTTCCCTGGTAGAACGGTTCAAAAATCATGCTACGTTCTGATTCAGGAATTGGTGTACCTGTATTGGCAACATCAATTTGAACACATTTGCCAATCTGACGACTTGAAACCCAGATGTTACCGGATTCAGCGCCATAGTGCACCGCATTGGAGTAGAGATTATCAATAACCCGCATTAATAGTGTCGGTTCTGCCCAACAAATATCAGTATTAAGCTGAATTTCCGTCTGAATATTCTTTGATCTCGCCGGTAAACTGTGCGATAAAACCACTTCATCAACAATTCCCCGCAAAGAAACCTGCTGTTGTTCCATCGGGCTATCTGCCAGTTTACGGTTATAATCCAGTAATTGCTCGATCAATTGCTGTAAATGTTTACTACTATTATCAAGAATCGCAACCACTTCTTGCTGATCAGCCGTTAATGGACCTGCAACTTCATCAGCCAATAATTCTGTCCCTTCCCGCATACTTGCTAGCGGTGTTTTCAGTTCATGAGAAATATGACGCAAAAACTCATGGCGCTGTGATTCCAACCAGGCCAAGCGTTCACTGAGCCAGACAATCCGCTGCGCCAAGGAACGAAGCTCTCTTGGCCCAGGAAAAGAATCTATACGAACCCCCAATGATCGCCCTTCGCCCAATCGGTTAATCATTCGTTCAATACCTTTAACCGGCCCGATAATCATGCGGGTAAATAACGCAACCAGTAATGCGCTAAGTAGAAACAAAATGAGGCTCTGCCAGCCAAAAAATTGGCCTTTATCAGCAATATCTCTCTGTAGCTGCTCTCCCCGGCTGAAAATAACATCACGGGTGGCCTGTACCATCTGACTATTGGCATCAGAGAATTGTTCAAGCAACTGAGCGGCAGGTTCGGTGGGTTCACTATTAAGGCAAGTGATTTTTGTTAATTGCAACAGTAAGTTGTCAAGCGTCTTGATATGCTGCTGATCATCAAGTATCGCCATCTGCTCTTTCAGCATCTTAGCGTATTGCCGATATTGCCTTTGGTAGAGATTTTCCAGCGTCTTATCCCCCAACACACAATATTGACGGTAACTGCGTTCCATCTCCAGCGCAATACCCGTCATCGCCTCACTGCGGCGGGCATCAGCCAACGTGGTACGGTTTATATCAGCCGCTTTCTCACTGAGCTGATCAAGACTTTGATAAGCCTGATAAGCCAAAACCAATAACGGCAATAACACCAGCCAGAAAGCCATGACAACTAATTGGCGCAATGAGCGCGGAAACAAACGCCATTTTTTCAAGGAAATCATCTCACAACCTGCCAGTATACTTATACTAACCGACAAAGGGCAGATAGAAAAACCCATCGGCGGGTAAATTTTGTTGCTACTGATAAATAGTTAAGATGCGAACAATCAACAATGGCGCAGGCAGAAACCTGGAATTATGATGGCGGGATAGTAGTTTTTGCTACTACCCCGCCAGTGAGGATAACGCATGCCTGCTGTTTATCTACAGTCAGACATAGGTTGGTGCCTCACTCCACGTGTCGCCCGATGTTTGATAAGGCCCGAAAGCGATATCACTGAGTTGGACGGTAGGCACCTTACTCTGGCATCATTCGATAGTTTATGTTTATGTGGTATATCTCCACCTTGCTGTGGACCGACATAAGAAGTTGAATGAGCAACTGGGCTAACCTAATGCAGGTTCCGTGCCAACGTTAAAATTAAATTCATAATGAATTGATTTTATTATAAAAAATAAGAAACTTAACGTTTCAGCTACAAAATACCTTGTTTCTGGCATAAATAAAATTTGTTTTCTGTCGCCAATTACAGACACTTGAAATCATAAAAATAAAAATAGATATAAATCATATAATTAAATGTCTCCTTTTTGAGACACGTATAATGGCATTTGTCGGGTAATTGAGACAATGGCGAAACAGGGCCTGAATTTCTAAGAATTTCCGGTACAAGACTTTCACATTTGAATCAGTAACATTAATATCATTCAGATAGAAGAAAATAAGTCTCTATCCGGAGAAAAATATGTACCAACCTCCCAAACCACGAATTACGACAATCTCTGCGGTTAAGAAAAAACTAGCTTCTGTGGATGTATCTCATTCGGTGATGGTGACTCAAAATAGAGAACCATTATATGTGATTCAAGATCCTGTTCAGTTTGAAATGCAGCAAGAACAAATGGCATTGCTGCGTTTGTTGTCTTGTGCTGAAAAAGACGTAAAAGCTGGGCGGATAGTGTCATCCAATAAACTGCGAGATAGTCTGCGAAGCTTGGCAAAAAGCTAAGGTTCACGGCGGTTTTTGTTAAAAACCGCCTGACATAATTTACTTACACTGTAGTACTAGGATCAACTCCCGCAGGTTAGACATCATCTAACAATTAGCATTAGAGAATTGTTCAAGTAATTTAGCAGCCAATTAAAGGCATCTTTATTCCTTGAGATAATAAAACAGTAAAATAAAAACAATTCTAATTTTATTAAAAGATGAAAGATATTAAGTCTATTTCTAAAGCACCAAAGAAATTCTTATTAGTAGATATTGTTATTGGTTATCTTACTAAAGATTTCATAAACACTTCAGGAGTTTCATAAAAACATATCCAAACTTAAATTAGCACAATAATATACTATATTTTAAAATTTATTGGATCAAAAAGTTACCAATGCGTTCAATTCACACCCAGCCCAGAATATATTTTTATGAATACCACTTAAAAAACCCCCTAAAACCGAACAAAAAGAACACAAAAAAAGAATAAAAAATACACAAAGTGAGTTAATTTCATCCAAAATCCCCGCATGGCTGTTTCATACAATCATTAGAATTGTAAATTTTATTTTATAGTCTAGTATCATTAGAGGGTTACAACTATATCGAGTTAAAAGTTATATTTCTCTATGCAACGATATAGTCGCAAAATTTCATTAATCAGGAAAAGGTAATAGAAATGAGAGTAATTATTATTGGAGCAAGTGGTACAATAGGAAAAGCAATCAAGGAAGAATTAGAAAAAAATCATGAAGTTATTTGTGCCGGAAGGAGCGGATTAGATATTATAGTTGATATCACATCCGTTGATAGTATCAAGAATATGTATGAAAAAATTGGAAAAGTTGATGCTGTAGTCAGTGCAACAGGTAGCGCACATTTTGGATCAATTTTGGAATTAACCCCAGAGTTAAATGAAGTGGGCATAAGAAGTAAACTCAAAGGCCAAATTAACTTAGTGCTTTTAGGGATGAATTATATTAATGATGGAGGAAGTTTTACTTTAACCACTGGAATTATGATGGATGACCCTATTCTGCAAGGGGCATCCGCAGCTATGGCAAATGGTGGTGTCAAGGCATTCGTAAAATCTGCGGCAATTGAAATGCCAAGGGGCATTCGTATAAACAGCGTTAGCCCTAATGTCTTGCAAGAGTCATTAGATAAATATGGTGAATTTTTCCCAGGTTTTAACTCAGTTCCTGCCAGCCGTGTAGCACTCGCTTTTAGGAAAAGCGTAGATGGGGCTCAAACTGGCCAAAACTACGAGGTTTATTAATTCAGAGAAAATAACCAAATATATAAGTCTAAGAGGCTTATATATTTATATTAGTTAAATATAAAATAACTAAATTAGTCTTTCCGTGTTCCAAACTATCTGTACCAATTATGCCTAGCAAAATAGGTAATAAACGTTTTATATTTCTAAAAATATATACTAAAGGTATGTTTATGGCTAAAATATATGAGTTAATTATTGTTGGTGGTGGATTGATCGGCCTTTCAACAGCATATAATGCAACCTCTTTCTTTGGAGGACACACCGTATTAAACGGAGAGGACGTTCTCGTTTTAGAGCAATCTTCATTTTTTAATCAATTATCTAGTAGCGCAGAAGCTTCCCGTCAATTCCGTTTTCAATACAATAATGATTTTATGACCAATCTAGTTATTGATTCTGCTCCAGAATGGAAACGACTCCAAAAGCAAACGGTGACTGAACTTATTTCATATGTTGGTAGTCTTTGGTTTGGAGATCCAGAAATCCCAACAACTGAAGGAGGAATTAACGCTGCCATTGATACAATGATAAGAATGGGTATTCCTTACCAATATTTAACCTCACAAAAAATTGAGGATTGGTATCAGTTTAAAAATATACCTGACAACTATATAGGTTTTTTTCAAGCCAGTGGAGGTATTATTAACCTACCCGCAACTTTAAGAACGCTTTACAATTTTGCTCATAATAATGGTGTGCACTTTAAAGAACACAATTTAGTAACAAAATTGATTCAGATGGTTGTAATGAAGTAACTGTAACGACAAATAAAGAAATATATCATGGTAAAAAAATCGTTATGGCTGTTGGTCCATATACCAATAGATTAGTTTCTCCATTAGGTATTAAACTTAATTTAGAAATCTGGGATATGGTTTCAGCATATTTCCGTAAAAAAAATCCCGAAATAAACTACCCAACATGGTTTGCATTTCAAAAACCTAATTCTAAAAACAGCAATTTATATTATGGATTTCCTGAAGCACCTTGGAAAAATCCTGGCTACATTAGAGTAGCTCCAGATTATCCGTTCAAAATCTATGACTCCCCAGATCAACGAATACCTCCAACAGAAAGTGATTTCGAAGGTACAAGTCTGTGGGTTGAAAATCATATGAAACATCTTGATCCAGAACCAAAATTTATATCTACATGTATGCTGGCAATGCCAAAGGGTGAAAAACCTTTCTATTTAGATTCATTACCAGGACATCCAAACATTGTCGTTTATACTGCTGGATGGGGTGCCAAATTCACTCCATTATTTGGGAAAATATGTTCCCAATTAGCCATTAGTGGTCATACATTTTACGATATAACCCCATTTAGAATCTAATATTAATATATAAAAAAGGAAATAAAAATGACTAACTCTAGAATTGAAATGGATCAAATATCATATAAAGACGATAGCCAAGATGGATTATCTATTGACGTTGCTATAATAGGAGCAGGTGTATCTGGTTTATATGCAGGATACCGTTTATTGACAGGTGAATGCTCAGATAATATTAACCATCCTTCTTCAGTTCATATTTTCGATTTGGATGATCGCATTGGTGGCCGCTTACTTTCTATTAAATTACCAGGAACAGATATCATTGGGGAATTAGGAGGTATGCGTTATATGACATCACAAAAGATTACAACTAAACTGATCGAGGATGTTCTTCGACTAAATTACAAATCATTTCCATTAGGAAACCCAAAGAAACATTTTTATTATTTCCGTAAACAACGTTTTAAAGGTAATGCATGGGATATTGCACAAAAAAATAATCAAGAATTTAAAACTCACTATTATCTCAACAAAGATGAGGAAGGTTATAGTCCCAACCAGTTATTTAACAAGGTAATTTATGACGTTCTAATGGATGATCCATGGTTCATCGAATACTATGAAAATTCAGTAAAAAGAATAAATAAATATGTTCATGAGTTCAAAATAAGCTCTCGTCAATGGGATGATATAAAAATTAATTTATCTTACTATAAAAATAATAGTCCTTATAATGGAATGAAAGTCCGAGAAATTGGATTTTGGAACTTGATAAAAGATCGCATTGGACAGGAAGGATTCTCTTTCTTAGCCGATTCTGGTGGATATTTTTCAAATACAATAAACTGGAATGCCGCAGAAGCGATGCCTTACATGGTAGGAGATTTCTCATCAGAAGATGTTGAGTATAGAACCATAGAAAATGGGTATGATCAACTCGCCTACGCTTTAGCTAAAAACTATAATGAGTCTAGAGGATCGCAGTTATGGATAAGAAATCAACTTATGACTTTTAAGAAAAACTCAAATGGGAACAGGAATTATTCTCTTAAATTTTGGAATAAAAAAGGTAAATATTACTGGACGGTCTATGCTGACAAGATAATTTTGGCTATGCCAAGGTGGTCTTTAAAACTTTTAGATCAGGAGAATTTTTTCTTTGATAAAAAAGCGGAAAATGAATTACAAAGAAACATAGACTCAGTATTTAGTGAACCTTCGTTTAAATTACTAATGGGATTTGAATATCCGTGGTGGACAAAAGATTTCGGTGCGGTAGCGGGAAAGTCAATTACTGATCTACCTATACGTCAGTGCTATTATTTTGGTACTGATCCTAAAAACTCACATTCCTTGTTCTTAGGCAGCTATAATGATATGCGTACGGTATCCTTCTGGACCCCTCTTATACAACAAAAATATAACCAAGATTTTAAATTTGAAGGTATAAAGCCTGATAACGAATATCTGCAAAAATTTAAGCCACACCCCACTAAATTGGTATCAAAAGAAAAAATTGAGCAAATCTCCGTACCGGGTAACGAAGCTTCTAAAAACTTAGTTGATGAAGCTGTAAAACAAATTGAAGAACTACACGGAGTAAATATTCCACATCCTTATATTGCACGGATTAAGGATTGGTCTCAAGATCCTTATGGCGGTGGCTATCATGCCTGGCATGCAGGGGTTCATGTCAATGAAGTAATGCCTTATATGCGCCGCCCTATATGTAATGAATCAATTCATATCATTGGTGAGGCTTATTCAAACCAACAAGGATGGACAGAAGGAGCATTTTGTGTCACAGAAAATCTTTTACAGGAGTGCTTTAATCTAAATAGACCACATTGGTTAGCTAATGATTATTATCTAGGATGGTAAATCAACGCCTTATATCATAATAACAGGCTGAATGTAATTTCCTTCAGCCCTATTTATATATTCTTAGATATTTTTAAAAAGAGTCAATTCAGAAACATATAGATTCAAGCTCAATTTTCTAGGTTAGAAGGTGTAAATAATAAACTAGGTTACCCCTTCCAGTAGAAAACTTATCGGAATATGATGCCTCGTATATTAAATTTAACCAGAAACATTTTTTAACTAATAAGGCATTGTTTCAAAATGAACTGAAATAAATAAAAAATGGCTTCAATTGTGATTTCACGTCAGTTACTGAACAAAGAATCCCAATGAAGCCAATGAGCACTATCAGCCTAAAAAACCGTCTGACATAATTTACCTACACTGTAGTACTACCCTAACTGCTTACGGGCATTACGGAAAATCCGCATCCACGGACCATCTTCGTTCCATTCATCTGGGTGCCAAGAGTTATTCACAGTGCGGGATACCCTTTCAGGATGTGGCATCATCACGGTTGCCCGCCCATCAAAGCTGGTGACTGCGGTAATACCATTCACTGAACCATTGGGGTTAGCCGGATAGTTTTCCGTGACCTGACCATAGTTGTTCACGTAACGCAGAGCCACTAACTGGCTGCTTTCAAGCATCTTAAGATGCTGGCTATCGCGGAATTCCACTTGCCCTTCACCATGAGAAACAGCAATCGGCATACGTGACCCCATCATATCTTTCAAGAAGAGTGACGGACTATTCGTAATTTCCACCAAACTGAAACGAGCCTCAAAACGTTCTGAGCGGTTACGAACAAAACGCGGCCAATGTTCTGCACCTGGGATCAACTCCCTCAGGTTAGACATCATCTGGCAACCATTGCAAACACCAAGCGCCAGAGTATCAGGCCGTGTAAAGAAAGCCGCAAATTCATCACGGACACGTTCGTTGAACAGAATTGATTTCGCCCAACCTTCACCAGCACCCAGCACGTCACCATAAGAGAAGCCGCCACAAGCAACCAGTGTCTGGAACTGTTCCAATCCGATACGTCCAGACAGCAAATCACTCATATGCACATCAATAGCGTCAAAACCCGCCCGGTGGAAGGCAGCGGCCATTTCAACATGGGAATTAACACCCTGCTCACGCAGGACAGCCACTTTCGGTCTTACCTGTTGCAAAATGTAAGGCGCGGCAATATCGTCTGAAATATCAAAAGTCAGTTTTACATTCAATCCGGGATCTTGATTATCCCGTTTAGCCTGATGCTCCTGATCTGCACATTCCGGGTTGTCACGCAGACGCTGCATTTGCCATGTAGTTTCAGCCCACCATAGACGCAGAGTACTGCGATTCTGACGATATACTTCGGTATTGCCACTCAAGATGACAAAATCATCACCCGCTTTGGCCTTACCCAAATAATGCACGCAATTAGCCAGTCCATGTTCAACCAGCAGGTTTTCAACAAACGCTTTATCAGATGCACGGATCTGAACCACAGCACCCAACTCTTCCGTAAATAGCGCAGCCAGAATATCTTCATCAAACACACTGATATCAGCTTCAATGCCACAATGACCGGCAAAAGCCATTTCAGCCAGCGTTACCAGCAAGCCACCATCAGAACGGTCGTGATAAGCCAGCAATTTCTGTTCTGCAATCAGTTGCTGAATCGCATTGAAAAATCCAGCCAATTGTTCAGCGCTACGTACATCAGCAGTCTTGTTACCAAGCTGGCGGTAAACTTGTGCCAACGCAGTGCCGCCCAATGTGTTCTTCCCTTGCCCCAAATCAATTAACAACAACGCATTATCGTCATCAGTGGAAAGCTCTGGCGTTACGGTACGACGCACATCTTCCACTCTGGCAAAGGCCGTAATAACCAGCGATAAAGGTGACGTCATTTCACGCTCTTCATCTTTGTCATTCCAGCGGGTTTTCATCGACATAGAATCTTTACCCACTGGAATAGTCAGCCCCAGAGCAGGACATAACGCCTCACCCACGGCTTTAACTGCCGCATACAAACCGGCATCCTCACCAGGATGACCTGCGGCAGACATCCAGTTAGCTGAAAGCTTAATACGTTTCAAATCCTGAACATAAGCAGAAGCGATATTAGTTAGCGCTTCACCAACAGCCATACGGGCAGAGGCGACAAAATCCAGCAGAGCGACCGGCGCTCGTTCACCTATAGACATCGCTTCGCCATAGTCGCTATCAAGGCTGGCGGTAGTCACAGCGCAATCTGCCACCGGGATCTGCCACGGGCCAACCATCTGATCACGGGAAACCATGCCAGTTACAGTGCGATCGCCTATCGTTATCAGGAATGTTTTTTCCGCCACAGCCGGCAAGTGCATAATGCGTTTAACGGCCTCCACCAGATTGATATCCCGGCGCTCAAGACTTTCACCACTGGCTTTTAATGTACTGACATTACGCAACATTTTTGGCGTTTTACCCAGCAGCACATCCAGCGGCATATCAATTGGCTGGTTATCAAAGTGTTCATCATTCAGCAGCAAATGACGCTCTTCTGTCGCCTCGCCGATAACGGCATAAGGCGCACGCTCACGCCGGCAAATCGCTTCAAACAGAGGAAGCTGTTCTGGCGCAACAGCCAATACATAACGTTCCTGAGATTCATTACACCAAACTTCCAGTGGACTCATTCCCGGTTCATCATTAAGAATTTTACGTAATTCAAACCGTCCACCGCGACCACCATCACTTACCAGCTCAGGCATAGCATTAGAAAGCCCACCAGCACCAACATCATGAATGAACAGAATCGGGTTGTTTTCACCCAATTGCCAACAGTGATCAATCACCTCCTGACAACGACGTTCCATTTCCGGGTTATCACGTTGAACAGAAGCAAAATCCAGATCAGCATCAGATTGACCAGATGCCATAGAAGATGCCGCACCACCGCCCAAACCAATGTTCATAGACGGGCCGCCAAGCACAATTAATTTAGCACCAACCGAAATTTCACCCTTTTTGACATGCTCATCACGGATATTACCCATCCCACCCGCCAGCATGATGGGTTTGTGGTAGCCTCGTAATTCACTGCCGTTATGACTGTTTACTTTTTCTTCATAGGTACGAAAGTAACCCAGCAGCGCCGGACGACCAAATTCGTTATTAAATGCCGCGCCGCCCAGAGGACCTTCAGTCATGATATCCAGGGCGCTGACGATACGATCTGGTTTACCGAAATCCTCTTCCCACGGCTGTTCAAAACCCGGTATCCGCAGATTGGATACCGAAAACCCCACCAACCCAGCTTTTGGCTTGGCACCTCGACCTGTCGCGCCTTCATCGCGGATTTCGCCACCAGAACCAGTCGATGCCCCCGGCCACGGGGAAATTGCGGTTGGGTGATTATGCGTTTCAACCTTCATCAGGATATGGGCCTGCTCCTGATGATAATCATATGAACCGTCTTCCGCACTGGCAAAGAAACGGCCAACAGCAGACCCTTCCATCACAGCGGCATTATCTTTATAAGCTGACAGGACATAATCAGGTGTCTTCTCATAAGTATTTTTAATCATTTTGAACAGTGATTTTGGCTGTTCCTGCCCATCAATAATCCAGTCAGCATTAAATATTTTATGGCGACAATGCTCTGAATTAGCCTGAGCAAACATATAAAGCTCAATATCGGTTGGATTACGCTCCAGTTTCTGGAAAGCCTCCATCAGATAATCAATCTCATCCGGGGCCAACGCCAATCCAAGTTCAATATTGGCTTTCTCTAACGCACTACGCCCTGCTTGCAGAATATCAATGCGTTTTAACGGAGCGGGTTGCTGATGAGAAAATAATTTCTCCGCCTGTTCCAGTTGAGTAAAAACCGTTTCCATCATCCGGTCATGCAACAACGCCGACAATATTTGCCATTGTGCATCACTCATTTCATCACACTGAACGTAGTAAGCCAGACCACGCTCCAAACGCACAACCTGAGACAGACCACCATTGTGAGCAATATCGGTTGCTTTCGAAGACCACGGGGAAATGGTTCCCGGACGGGGAGTCACTAACAGCAACGTACCTTGTGGTTCGTGTTCAGCCAGAGAAGGTCCATATTTTAATAATCGTTGTAATTTTGCTGAATCAGCATCACTCAACGTTGCATTAATTTCTGCAAAATGAACATATTCCGCATAAATATCATTGACCGGAAGTTGCTGTTCCTGACACACAGAAAGGAGCTTGGTGATACGAAATGCCGATAAAGCGGGTGAGCCACGCAGAATTTCCATAGTAATACATTCTCTCATCTTAGAAGCAAAGCCTGACTGATGCCTCAGGGGGAAACAGGCACATTATAGAGGATTGCGACCAGTGACGAAACCGTTTGCGTGACGATTATTAATGCTAATTAGCTTATCGTCAGGTTATGCTAAGGGTATCAATTAAGTTGCGCCGCAAGTTTTTGTTCCGCAAAATGCTCAATCACTGGAAATTTAGCCATGATAATATAACGCGTTTTTACACCGCACCACATCGCGTTATACAGAGATAACTGTTTGAATAATATAAAAATAAACTATTTCGTTATCATTGTTATCGCTCTTTTTTCTGCCGCAATCATCAGTCTGAACATCAGTTGGCCGAATAAACAGCAGGAGCAGATTAACAGGATCATGACCAGAGGAGAGCTACGGATCAGCACCATCAGCTCACCTCTGATTCATCTTACAAGTAAAAAAGAACCAAATGGTTTTGATTACGAGCTGGCGAAACGCTTTGCTGATTATCTTGGCGTTAAATTGGAAATCAAATTCAGAACAAATCTCAACCAGTTATTTGACGATCTGGAAAAGGGTGACGCTGATTTTTTAGCTGCCGGTCTTACCTATAATGAGGAGAAACTGGAGCAGACCCGTACGGGCCCAGCTTACTATTCTGTTTCTCAACAACTGATTTACCGCAAAGGGACTCCACGTCCCCGCTCTTTTAAGGATTTGAAAGGCAAATTGCTGGTTACTTCCGGTTCAGCCCATGTCAGCACACTGAAAAAGATGAAAGAAGAGTCTTACCCGGAACTTGAATGGAATGAGACACAGCAATACAACACCCGGGAATTACTGGAGCTGGTATCAGAGGGCAAACTGGATTACACCTTGGGCGACTCTATCAATGTCGCGTTGCAACAGCGTACTCACCCTAATCTGGCCATCGCTTTTGATATCAGTGAAGATAATCCCCTGACGTGGTATTTAAAACGTATTGATGATTACAGCCTTTATGCCGCCATGCTGGATTTTTTCAGCCAGATGACGGAAGAAGATGTGATGCCACGGTTGGAAGAGAAATATTTTGGTCATGTCGGCTCATTTGATTATTTCGATACACTCTCTTTTCTCAGTGCTATTGATCATATTCTGCCTACTTATCAACCTCTGTTTGAGAAATACTCCGGCGAAATCAGTTGGCAACTACTGGCTGCAATTGCCTGGCAAGAGTCTCACTGGGACCCGCAGGCAACCTCTCCCACGGGTGTGCGTGGCCTGATGATGTTAACCAGCCCAACGGCAAAAGGATTAGGTGTTGTTGACCGTCTTGATCCAGAAGAAAGTATCAAGGGCGGCGCAATCTACTTGCAAAATCTGATGAAACGACTACCTGAAAACATCCCTAAAGATGAGCGAATTTGGTTTGCACTGGCTGCTTACAATATGGGCTATGGTCATATGCTGGATGCCCGCAAACTAACGGCATCACAGAAAGGAAATCCCGATAGCTGGCTTGATGTAAAAGCCCGAATCCCCCTGTTAAGCCAGAAAAAGTACTACACCAATACCACCTATGGTTATGCCCGTGGGCACGAGGCTTATCGCTATGTCGAGAATATCCGCCGCTATCAGCTTAGTTTAGTTGGCTATTTACAGGCCAAAGAAAACCGGAAGAAATTAATTTCCCAAACAGAAAAATCGAAAGCAGAGTAAGCAACTGGCTGGCTGTAATGACACCCCATTCTGACCGGATGAGGCTTCCCAAGTCTGACGCAAGCCTCAGTAAACAGAAACGACGTTTAGCTTTCTTCCTGCTGTTTTCTGGCGGCTTTTAATGCCTTATGCTGCTCCCGACGTTGTTTAAAAAAAGCACTCAACATCGTGGAGCACTCTTCAGCAAGTACACCGCCTGTAATTTCAATCTGATGATTCATACCGGGATAGCGCAATATATCAATCAAAGAACCGACTGCACCGGTTTTCATATCGTTGGCACCATAAACCAGTCGCTGTATCCGGCTATGCACCATAGAACCAGCACACATAGTGCAAGGTTCAAGAGTGACATATAACGCGGTGTTCAACAGACGATAATTTTGTAACCGCTCCCCCCCTTTTCGTAACGCAATAATTTCAGCATGAGCAGTGGGATCATGCTTAATAATGGACTGATTCCAGCCTTCAGCAACGATTTTATTATCAGCGACCAATACAGCACCAACAGGTATTTCCCCCTGATCCCATGCTTTCATTGCCTGTTCCATAGCCTTACGCATCCAATATTCATCACTATATATTTCAATCACTGTCGTATCTCATTTCATTATATCAGGGATAATTATAACGATTTACTTTACTTATTTTCCAGATATATTTACTTATCATTACACTGGTAACATATATTCGAGACTGTTTGATATATTCTCCACAATTGTATTTTATATTATTTTTAAACGGTAGATTCATATAAATATATTTAAGAATAAAAAAAGCCAGAATAAATCCGGCTTATTATTTATCTCCATATATTAATTAAAAACCAATTGCAAAATAGTCTCCATAAACATAAGTATCATTAGCAGATAACTTGATCTCACTTCCATAAGCATTAATTGTTCGCGCAGCTACCCAAGCAGCAAAAGTACCCAATGTTCCGTTAGGTGCTGCCGACATCGGGAATATCCAATCACCAACAGGTGTTATAAAGACCTTCAAACAACCACGTTTAAAAGGCGTTGGTAAAATTACCGTGTTCCTAGTTAATGGAGTAAAATTATGCCTTCCCCATTGAAGTATTAATCCACCCGGCAGTTGTTGATAACCGTTATGTGATAGGCTGCCAGGATATTGTTTTTTCATATGGCACTGTAATGAATCAGTAAAAGTCTTATTCAATGTTTCCAAATCGCCATTATCCAGAACATCCTTTTCACACTGAGTTGACATAAAATTAGCCACGACAGAGGCTATTGTGGACGACTGGCGTAATGCCTTATTTAACACATGAGTGGTCATCTCCCCTGGTGGAAATCCAGTTTGCAAATTAGGATATTCTTCATATCTTTCTTGACTCACGACATTAGCATTATTACTAGTAGAAAAAGCTTTAAAATCATTCTTATTACTCATTTATCATCCTCACATAAAAACAATGGATATTATTTATAAAAATTTTATTCACATGAAAATTTCCAAACACGAAGCTAACATAAGTATATAAATAATCAATAAACTGGTTTTAATAATGATATTACTAAAGAGAATACAATGAAATATTATTATGATTTAATTCAATCAATTTCATTCCATAAATACAAATAACTTCACTTAGAAAAATATTTAGATTATCTCATTGATTTTATCTTTATTAAACATAATATAACCAGGCATACACAAAATAAATCAACGCCACATCAGAAATAACAAAAACATTACACAGCCTCGCATAGTAAATATATTAAACTCAAGAAAGCAATTTAAGAAAACAGTCAGAAATATTAACAAAATATAATTTAAGGTATAAAAATATTTTTCAATATGAATATTTCGACATGGGAATTATTGAAGATAATTTTTGGAAAGAAAGTAATGATGAGTATATTTTCGATCACAAGACATTGAACTGCCTATCACTATTAACCATACATAAATAATTAATCTCTTAAGTTATAATAGAACTCTACCATTATTTTTTTGGGCTAAACTCTATGGTTGAAATTAGTCACAGAAAATTACCTGTGACATAATTCAATATGTTAATTACAAAAGAACATTATTTTATTTAAGGAAAGTTCATGAGTCCAAAAAATGATTTTAAAGCTTTTTCTATTAGTGATAATGCGAATGTTGTGAGTCAAGAAAGATATGAAGAAAGCCCAATTTTATATACTGGATTTTCACCAGATAATGTCCCCACTCACTTATTAAATAAAACATTACGTCAATCGTCAACCATATCATCTGTCGTGGCTAATTTCATTGCAACACAATCTGGCGAAGATGTCCTTGATGATGGCGATACCGTGAAACTCACTGCCCAACTAAATAGAGCGTTAGCACAAAAAATTACAACTCGAGTTCCCGATGCCTCATTAACACAGAAAGGTATCGTTCAGCTTACAGATGTGATTGGCGATAGTAATACACTTGTTGCAACTCAGAAACTGGTTTCTAATATAAATAATAATGCTAATAACAGACTAGAAAAAGCACAAAACGGCGCAGATATTCCTAATAAAAATGAGTTTGTGAAAAACTTAGGTTTAAAAGAAGCCGCGAAACGAGAAGTGGGAACGGGTATTAATCAAATTCCGGATATGTCGTCTTTCACCGCAAGCTTGGTTAGTTCTGGTTGGCAAAAATTACCTTCAGGTTTAATTGAAACATGGGGATTTGTACTAGCTAATAATTATGGTTCTATCGAGGCTGGGTATTTAAATAATTTTACCATACCCTTTCCGAACGCATGTTTAAATATTATGTTAACTAATGGTGGTTATAACCCCCAAGATTCCGGAATATGTTCAGTACACGTGGTAAGTCCGAGTCAGTTCCGATGTTATAGAAGTCCTACTAATCATACTTCTCCTGTTGGAGTCTATTTTAGGGCAATAGGGTATTAATTAAAAACAATTAATTTACTATGATGATTATTTAATTAAAATTGGCAGGAAATCATGAACGATAAAAACTATGTATTCAGTACATTAAATAAAGCATTTTATCCACTATCATTACAGCAGGATTACGTTGACGCAGGCTCATGGCCAAATGACTCTATACCTGTAACTGATGACATATTCAATAAATTTTCGGGAATGCCGCCCATAGGAAAAAGACTTTCCTATGGAGAAGATAACCTTCCTTGCTGGGAAGATATTCCACCTCCAACGAAAGAGGAATTGATAGCTATTGCGGAAATCCAAAGAGCGCAATTTATATCTCTTGCGAATGAGAAAATAACGCCACTTGCTGATGCGGTAGAACTTGATATGGCAACAAATGAAGAAGCCCTATTGCTTAAAGAATGGAAAAAATACCGAGTGATACTTAACCGGGTTGATACTTTAACAGCCCCGGAAATTGACTGGCCAATTGCACCATTATCGTAATTAACAAAAAGACCGGGATTCAGACAGAACCCGGTCTTAATCATTTTATTATTTACAATACTACAGCAGTAAATATTCCGTCATCACTCTAGCTATTATCCGCCAACATATGTTAGCTCATACAATATTAGTGGCCTTGAACATCATTGACATTTATTTTCCAGAGAAAACCTTTCAACATAGAAATTACTTAAGATTTACCTCAGAAGAAAAATACCAATTATTTATATGTTTTCAATTAATATATATTGAATTATTTATTATTCAAATCACACAGAAATAATTAAGCCCATAAGTTATAAAGACATTTAATTATTCTTTTTTATCTCTAAACTATGAGCGATGGGGAATTACCCTCACAATAATTCAAGTTATTATCTATAGAACCCATTATTTAACTTTAGGAAAATACATATGAACCCCAAGAATGATTTTAAAGCGTTTTCCATTAGAGATGGTGCTAATGTGGTGGCTCAAAATTTATATGAAAATAGTTCAGAATTGCAGACTGGATTTCCCCCAACAGGTCTTACCACCCATGTATTAAATAAGGCATTACGTCAGTCATCAACAATATCATCTGTTGTAGCTGATTTTATTTCGATAGAATCTGGCAGTGATGTTTTGGATGATGGAAATATAGCCAAACTCACTACCCAACTAAATAAGGCGTTAGCACAAAAAATTACAACTCAAATTCCCAATGCCTCATTAACACAGAAAGGTATTGTTCAACTTACAGATGTGATTGGTGGCAGTAATACACTCGCTGCAACTCAGAAACTTGTCTCCGATATAAATAATAACGTGAATAATAGAATTAATAAGATTCCAAACATGTCATCTTTCACTGCAAACTTGATTAAGAATGGCTGGCAAAAATTACCCTCAGGTTTAATTGAAATGTGGGGAATAGCTAATGTTTCTTATGGTGGATATTTGAATAATTTTCCAATACCGTTTCCAAATACATGTTTAAATGTCACATTAACTCACTATGGTAGTGCCCCTGCGGCAGCAGGAATATTTTCAGTAATGCTAGCAAATCATCAACAGTTCAAATGTTATAGAGGTGCAGGTGACAGTCAACCTTTTGTTCTGGCATTTTTTAATGCAATAGGATATTAATTTAAAAAATTAAATTCTTATAATTATTTAATCAGAATTGGCAGGAAATCATGAACGATAAAAACTATGTATTCAGTACATTAAATAAAGCATTTTATCCACTATCATTACAGCAGGATTACGTTGACGCAGGCTCATGGCCAAATGACTCTATACCTGTAACGGATGACATATTCAATAAATTTTCGGGAATGCCGCCCATAGGAAAAAGACTTTCCTATGGAGAAGATAGTCTTCCTTGCTGGGAAGATATTCCACCCCCAACGAAAGAGGAATTGATAGCTATTGCGGAAATCCAAAGAGCGCAATTTATATCTCTTGCGAATGAGAAAATAACGCCACTTGCTGATGCGGTAGAACTTGATATAGCAACAAATGAAGAAGTGCTATTGCTTAAAGAATGGAAAAAATACCGAGTGATACTTAACCGGGTTGATACTTTAACAGCCCCGGAAATTGACTGGCCAATTGCACCATTATCGTAATTAACAAAAATACCGGGATTCAGACAGAACCCGGTCTTAATCATTTTATTATTTACAATACTACAGCAGTAAATATTACGTCATCACTCTAGCTATTATCTGCCAACATATGTTATCTCATACAATATTAGTGGCCTTGAACATCATTGACATTTATTTTCCAGAGAAAACCTTTCAACACAGAAATTACTTAAGATTTACCTCAGAAGAAAAATACCAATTATTTATATATTTTCAATTAAGATATATTGAATTGCTTATTATTCAAATCACACATAAATAATTAACCCTATAAGTTATAAAGACATTTAATTATTCTTTTTTATCTCTAAACTATGAGCGATGGGAAATCACCCTCACAATAATCCAAGTTATTATCTATAGAACCCATTATTTAACTTTAGGAAAATACATATGAACCCCAAGAATGATTTTAAAGCGTTTTCCATTAGAGATGGTGCTAATGTGGTGGCTCAAAATTTATATGAAAATAGTTCAGAATTGCAGACTGGATTTCCCCCAATAGGTCTTACCACCCATGTATTAAATAAGGCATTACGTCAGTCATCAACAATATCATCTGTTGTAGCTGATTTTATTTCGATAGAATCTGGCAGTGATGTTTTGGATGATGGAAATATAGCCAAACTCACTGCACAATTAAATAAAGCGTTAGAACAAAAAATTACAAAAAAAGTCCCCGATGCCTCATTAACACAAAAAGGCATTGTTCAACTTACAGATGTGATTGGCAATAGTAATACACTGGCTGCCACACAGAAGCTTGTCTCCGACATAAATAATAATGCCAATAACAGACTGGTAAAAACGCAAAATGGCGCAGATATTCCTAATAAAAATGAGTTTGTAAAAAACTTAGGTTTAGATAAAGCTGTAAACCTGAAAGTGGGAAATGGAATTAATCAAATTCCAGACATGTCGTTTTTCAGTGCAAACTTAGTTAAGAATGGCTGGCAAAAATTTCCTTCGGGTTTAATTGTAATGTGGGGAGTAGCGCAAGTTTATAACCATAGCAATCCTCAATCTGGGTATTTAAATAATTTCCCAATACGATTTCCAAATAAATGTCTTAGTATCACACTAACTCACCTTGGTAATGACCCTCAAGCAGCAGGTATATTCTCAGCAACGATAGAAAATCAGAATCAGTTTCGGTGTTATAAAAACCTTAATTACCATAAACTCGATACTTATTCATATTTTATGGCAATAGGGTATTAATTAAAAAAATTATTATGATTATTTAATGAAAATTGGAAAATTTATGAATGATAAAAACTATGTATTTAGCGCATCAAATAACGCATTTTATCCACTATTATTACAAAAAAATTATATTAAAGCAGGTTCATGGCCAAATGATCCTGTACCTGTAACTGATGACATATTCAATGAGTTTTCGGGAATGTCACCCAAAGGAAAAAGACTTTCCTCTGGCGCAGATGGTCTTCCTTGTTGGGAAGATATTCCACCCCCGACAAAAGAGGAATTGATAGCTATAGCAAAAGCCAAAAAATCGCAATTGATATTTCTTGCAAATGAGAAAATAACCCCGCTTTCTGATGCTGTCGAACTTGATATAGCAACAGATGAAGAAATGCTATTATTCAAAGCATGGAAAAAATACCGCGTGATGCTTAATCGAGTTGATACTTCGAAAGCACAAGAAATTGATTGGCCAATTGTGCCATTATCGTAACTAATAAAAGGCCGGGTTCAAGATAGAACCCGGTCTCAATCATTTTATTTATTCCAATACCATAAGTTGAAAATATTCTGTCATTATTCAATGATATTTTATCCCAAACCCTGTTACCACATAATATTGGTAGCCTTACACGTCCTTGGTATATTCCCTATATAGCTAACTGCATAATAAAGCTCACACATAAGGTTTTTCTAAGATAGGAGAATTTCATATATTCTTTTTTTGTTGCCAGACTTGATTTTTCAATGTAATTTATGCCGTATAAGAATACAATAAGTGTGTAATAGTAAGAAATTAAAACTGACGATAACACGCTGGTATAAAATGAAAAATAAACTAAGTTATTAAAATGTCGTTATTAATCAAAAAAAACTGTATCAATTGTGATATGTGTGAACCTGAATGTCCCAATCAGGCTATATCAATGGGAGATAAAATTTATGAAATCGATGCTGATCGTTGCACTGAATGCATCGGTCATTATGATGCTCCAACTTGCCAATCCGTCTGTCCGATAAACAATACGATTATTACCGATCCAGACCACCGGGAAACAGAAGAACAATTGTGGGATAAATTTGTGCTATTGCATCATGCCGATAAAATTTGACATTAACTTTCCAGAATAACTGTCGCACAAGCATAGCGGCGCTCATCAGCCAATGTGACATGCAAAGAGGTTGCTCCCAGTTTCTGAGCCAACTCTGCCGCCGCACCATAGAGCCGCAAAGTAGGTTTTCCCAGAGCGTCGTTGACCACTTCAAACTGGTTAAATGCCAACCCATTACGGATACCGGTTCCCAGCGCTTTTGCTGCGGCTTCTTTTACCGCAAAACGTTTTGCCAGAAAGCGAACCGGTTTTTCATGTTGCTGATATTGCTGCCATTCTGATTCACTGAGAATACGTTTTGCCAGACGCTCACCTGAGCGTCCGACAACACCCTCAATACGGGCGATTTCAACAATATCGGTGCCTAATCCAATAATAGCCATTAACGGCGAGCTTTCCGTATCTCAGTTTTCATATCTGCCACAGCAGCAGCCAAGCCACTGAATACCGCACGTCCGATGATTGCATGGCCAATATTCAGTTCATAAATTTCCGGCAAAGCCGCAATACGTTGTACGTTATGATAGGTTAGTCCGTGACCCGCATTCACTGTCAACCCCTTGCCAGCAGCGTAGGTAGCGGCCTCTTTAATACGACGGAACTCTTTTTCCTGTTCTATCTCATCTTCTGCATCAGCATAAGCACCTGTGTGAATCTCAATAAACGGTGCACCAACTTCACTAGCGGCATCAATTTGCTGGTGATCCGCATCGATAAATAGCGAAACAAGAATACCCGCGTCAGATAAACGCTTAACCGCTTCAGCCACTTTATCTTTCTGACCAATAACATCTAAACCCCCTTCTGTTGTTACTTCCCGACGTTTTTCAGGCACCAGACAGCAAAATTTAGGTTTGATATGACAGGCGATATCCATCATTTCATCTGTCACGGCCATTTCAAGATTCATCCGGGTCTGAACAATTTCATTCAGCAATTCAACATCCCGATCAGTAATATGACGGCGATCTTCACGTAAATGAATAGTAATACCATCCGCCCCCGCCTGCTCTGCAATAAAAGCGGCCTGAAGAGGGTCCGGATAAACTGTACCACGGGCATTGCGCACTGTCGCAATGTGATCGATGTTAATACCTAACAATACCTCAGCCATATTTATCTCCTGTAGTCATATTGAATAGTAACAAGTTTACACTTTCCATTAGGAAGAGAAACAAATTCATTAGTTTTCTTTCTATTCAGGCTTTTTACGTACAAACTGGCGAAATAACTCACGACTTTTCAGAGGCTTGCCACCAAGATAAGGTTTTAAAGCCATACGAGTGAAACGCTTTGCGGCTTTTAATGTCACTGAATCAGGGAATTCACGGGCTGCCAGTGATTTTAATTCACGTCCGGTAAAACTGTAATGATCAACAACCAGACTGGCGATAAATCCTTTTTCTTCTCTATAACGGTAAGTCATCGTATCGTCCACAGGTTCGCCACTTCCGGCACAATGAAGATAATCAACGCCATAACCAAGATTTGCCAACAACGCCAGCTCAAACCGGCGTAATGCATATTCCGGTGTATATTCACTGGCAGCAAGAACCTGCAAACACTGGAGATAATCAAAGAATAAAGCGGGATAAGCCGTTCCCTGTTCAAGCACTCTTGACAACAATTCATTGATATATAAACCGCTGTACAACATGCTGCCGGTAAGAGGGAGGGCTAGAGAGATAGGATCCGCATCACGCAACGTTTTAATCGCCCCCCGCCCACTCCAACGAACCAGTAACGGGGTAAATGGCTGCAAGCAGCCTTTAAGATTGGAACGACGGCTGCGTGCACCTTTTGCCAATACACTGATCCGCCCTTCATTTTCAGTAAACAGATCCAGCAACAGGCTGGTTTCACTGTAAAGACGCCCATGAAGAACAAAAACACGCTGCCAACCGTCCACAGGTGAGCTCTTATTTCAAATCATCGACGTAACCCAGGCTGCGCAATGCCCGCTCGTCATCAGCCCAACCCGCTTTAACTTTAACCCACAGCGCCAAATGGACTTTAACATCAAACAATCTTTCCATGTCCTGACGGGCTTCAATACCAATAGTTTTAATTTTACTGCCTTTATTACCGATAACCATTTTCTTCTGGCCTTCACGCTCAACCAGAATTAAACCGTGGATTTTGTAATCACCGCGCTCATTCACTACAAACTGCTCAATTTCAACTGTGACAGAATAGGGCAATTCATCACCGAGGAAACGCATGAGTTTTTCACGAATAATTTCAGACGCCATAAAACGCTGAGAGCGATCAGTAATATAATCTTCCGGGAAATGGTGAGTTGCTTTCGGTATATGTCCGCGCACAATTTTTGCGATCGTATCTACGTTCATGCCTTTTTCAGCACTTATCGGTACAACATCAAGGAAGTTCATCTGTTTGCTGAGGAAACCAATATGTGGCAACAGGGTGGCTTTATCCGTCACGTTATCCACTTTATTGATAGCCAGTAAAACCGGACAATGCAAGCTACGCAGTTTATTTACGACCATTTCGTCATCAGGGGTCCAGTGCGTCCCTTCAACAACAAAAATGACCAGTTCCACATCACCGATAGAACTACTGGCTGCACGGTTCATCAACCGGTTAATCGCCCGCTTTTCTTCAATATGCAATCCGGGAGTATCCACATAAATGGTCTGATAAGCACCTTCAGTGTGAATACCCATAATACGGTGACGGGTAGTCTGTGGTTTGCGGGAAGTAATAGATACTTTCTGACCTAAAAGCTGATTCAGCAATGTGGATTTACCCACATTAGGCCGTCCAACTATTGCAACAAATCCGCAATAGGTTTCTTGTTCGCTCATTCAAGCTCCAATTGTTTTAATGCTTGCTCGGCCGCCGCCTGCTCCGCTTTGCGGCGGCTGGAGCCTGTTCCTTTAACCGGCTGTTCGATACCACTCACTTGGCAGTGAATAGTAAATTCCTGGTCATGGGCTTCACCACGAACCATAACAACCAGATATGATGGCAGGGGCAGATGGTGCCCTTGCAGGTATTCCTGTAAACGAGTTTTCGGGTCTTTCTGTTTGTCGCCAGGGCTGATTTCATTCAGGCGGGTTTCGTACCAGCTGAGAATAATTCTTTCAATGGCCTGAATATCGCTATCAAGGAAAATAGCACCAATCAGTGCTTCAACCGTATCAGCCAGTATAGATTCACGACGGAAGCCACCGCTTTTCAATTCACCCGGCCCCAAACGCAGACATTCACCTAATTCAAATTCCCTTGCCAATTCAGCCAAAGTATTACCACGCACCAATGTGGCACGCATCCGGCTCATATCACCCTCATCTACACGAGGAAAGCGATGATACAGTGCATTGGCAATAACAAAGCTCAGAATTGAGTCACCAAGAAATTCCAGCCGCTCGTTATGTTTACTGCTGGCACTACGATGAGTTAACGCTTGCACCAGCAGATCATGCTGATCAAAAGTGTACCCCAGCTTACGCTGCAATCTGTTAATTACGATGGGATTCATGTGCTACCAATAGGTCAGAATTCGTCAAATAAAAACGCACACGCAACAGACCTGTTACAGGAAATTCTGACAAAACTGTTGCGTTTGCACTGGCCCCTTAAAGGAGCCAGTTATTAAGTTTGAAAGGATATTCTACACTGTGAGTAAAATTAATGCTTCGCTAATATAAAAATATTAATTAATTCCACCAATACGGCTAAAGCGAACACCGGTAGGCCATTCCCCTTCCTGTTTCTCAAAACTCATCCAAATCGCTGAAGCGCGGCCAACCAGATTTTTCTCAGGAACAAAGCCCCACTCACGGCTATCCGCGCTATTATCACGGTTATCACCCATCATAAAATAGTGGCCTTCGGGTACAATCCACATTCCCTCTGGCAAACCAGGCTGACGGAAATTAGGCATCGGCAGTAAACCCGGAATCTCCAGAATATGGTGTGTTGCTGTTCCTAAATTCTCAATCCGCTCACCTTGCCGACGGCTGTAAGGCGGTAACGTTTCTTCAACCGGTATTTGGAAAACACCTATCTTTTTCAGGCCTTCACCCTTGGAATTGACACCATACTGCTGCATTGTCCACTCACTTGGGAACAGTGAACCATAAGAAACCGGTAATTCGTCCTTACAATTCTCTGTCTTGTCACAACCCGAAAAAACACGCAGTTCTTTCTTTGCCGGATCATAAATAATTTTATCGCCCGGTAAGCCAATTACCCGTTTGATATAGTCAAAACTGGGATCCAACGGATATTTAAATACTGCGATATCACCACGTTTTGGTTCACCGGTCTTAACCAATGTTGTTTGCGTGATGGGATCTTTCAATCCGTATGCATACTTCTCTACCAGGATGAAATCACCGATCAATAAAGTTGGCATCATGGAACCCGATGGGATCTGAAATGGCTCATAAACAAAAGAGCGCAAGATCAGAACCACGGCTAACACAGGGAAAATAGATGAACAAGTATCTACCCATGTTGGCTTGTTAATAGTCTCAGCCAGATGCTCCTGATCCATTGTACCTTCAGTCAGCTCCTGCAATCTGATAAGTTTTTTCTTCCGCGCTGGCGCCCATTTGAAACGATCAATACACCAAATAATGCCGGTGACTAACGTTGCCAGCGTTAGGATCAGGGCAAAAGTGTTAGCCATTTAGACTCCTTACAAGCTTATTAATGGTCTTTACCAACATGAAGAATGGCTAAGAAAGCTTCTTGTGGTAACTCAACGTTACCCACTTGTTTCATGCGTTTCTTACCTTCTTTCTGTTTCTGCAATAGCTTTTTCTTACGGCTGACGTCACCACCATAACACTTCGCTAAGACGTTTTTACGCAATTGCTTCACTGTTGAGCGAGCAATAATGTGATTACCAATCGCAGCCTGAATGGCGATATCAAACTGCTGACGAGGAATGAGTTCCTTCATCTTCTCCACCAATTCCCGGCCACGGTACTGTGCATTATCACGGTGAGTAATCAACGCTAATGCATCAACCCGCTCACCATTAATCAACACATCCACACGAACCATATCAGATGCCTGGAAGCGAGTGAAATTATAATCCAGTGAAGCATAACCGCGGGATGTAGATTTCAATCGGTCGAAGAAATCCAAAACCACTTCAGCCATTGGTATTTCGTAAGTCAGTGCAACCTGTTTACCGTGGTAAACCATGTTAGTTTGCACCCCACGTTTCTCAATACACAACGTAATAACATTCCCCAAATATTCCTGAGGCAACAACATATGGCATTCGGCAATCGGCTCACGTAACTCTTCAATATTATTCAGTGGTGGCAGCTTAGATGGGCTGTCCACATAGAGAACATCGTGGCTGGTCGTTTCCACTTCATAAACAACCGTTGGCGCAGTGGTAATGAGGTCAAGATCATATTCACGTTCCAAACGTTCCTGAATGATCTCCATATGCAGCAGACCAAGGAAACCACAACGGAAACCAAAACCCAGTGCAGTCGAGCTTTCCGGTTCATAGAACAGAGATGCGTCATTCAGACTCAACTTACCCAATGCATCACGGAACCCCTCATAATCATCAGAGCTGATAGGAAACAACCCGGCATAAACCTGTGGCTTGACTTTCTTAAAGCCTGGGAGTGGTTTTTCCGCTGGTTGCCGGGCCAGCGTCAATGTATCCCCCACAGGTGCACCAAGAATGTCTTTAATCGCACACACCAACCAACCCACTTCACCACAACCCAGTACATTGCAGTCAACACGCTTAGGTGTGAAAATCCCAAGACGATCAGCGTTATACACCTGACCGGTACTCATCACCTTGATTTTGTCGCCCTTACGCAGGGTGCCGTTTTTAATCCGAACCAGAGAGACAACACCAAGGTAGTTGTCAAACCATGAGTCGATAATAAGTGCCTGTAATGGCGCTTCAGAATCCCCTTCCGGTGCTGGAATCTCCTTAACTAAACGCTCAATGACGTCTTGTACGCCTACACCTGTTTTGGCTGAACAACGCACGGCATCGGTAGCATCAATACCGACGATATCTTCGATTTCTTCGGCCACACGCTCAGGTTCGGCCGCCGGTAAGTCGATTTTGTTCAGAATAGGAACAACCTCCAGATCCATATCCAGCGCGGTATAACAGTTAGCCAGTGTCTGAGCTTCCACGCCCTGTCCAGCATCAACCACCAGCAATGCCCCTTCACAGGCAGCCAACGAGCGAGATACTTCATAGGAGAAGTCTACGTGCCCCGGAGTGTCGATAAAGTTCAATTGATAGAGTTGACCATCATTCGCCTTGTAATCCAGAGTGACACTTTGTGCTTTAATGGTAATACCACGCTCACGCTCAAGATCCATAGAATCCAGCACTTGCTCTGCCATCTCACGATCTGTTAAACCACCACAAATTTGAATAATACGGTCAGATAACGTCGACTTACCGTGGTCAATGTGAGCAATAATGGAGAAATTTCGTATTTGCTTCATTATAAATATTTTTCTGCCTTGATATTTCTGAATCATTCGCCTAATGGACACACAGAGGGACATAAAGCGACGGTTTATAGGCCGGCCATCGGCCGGAAAGGCTGTATTCTACATGCCAAATCTACGAAAACCTAGTCATGCCTGTGGCTTTAATATGAGACATTAAAAGTTCTGGATAACTAAAACAGATTTATTCCTGATGCTGAATATGAATTGCATCAGGAGGCAAGCCGATTTGTAAAACGACGGGTTGATATTCCTGCTGATTATCCCAATAAGTGGCAACTTTGCGGGCAAAGAAGAACCCTAATGCACCGCCCAACACACCACCACAAAACACCCATAATTGATTGGTTACCCATAGCTGAAAAAGTGCACCCACCAAGAATAAACCAATAAGTGGTGTCAAATAAACCAGCAACGCTGAACGCAATAAGCTCCCTTCCGGGATCCCGACTTCCACTTTCTGCCCCGGCTGTAACGGCTGTAAGATCTCAAGTTCGAGCTGATGTATACCATCAGGCCCCAATTTATTCAGTAAATAAGAACCACACGTCGCGCGTGCCTGGCAACTGCCACAACCAGAAGAGGAACCATAACGTAATAATGCCCTCCCCTGTTGCCAGCGGATTACTGTCGCCCACTCTTTGACCATCAGTTAGCTCCTATAAACGCGACACCCGCAGCAACACGCTTGGCGGTTGCCAGTGGTAATTCACCAATAATTGTCACCTCATTAGCTCCACGTATTACACTATAGATCGTTCGGTGCCCGCGACGGAGAGGATGTTCCGACTTACCGGTTTTATCAACATTAGTCACATTCACTGAAAAACTGAATAAACCATCGCTGAACAGGATGGACTCAAGCGAGTCAGCATTTGACAGTTTACGCCGGCCACGTGAAACCTCGGTGAAACCATCCGGCAATTTCCCTACTTTCCAGTTGAATACCACTTTCTCTGACGATGGAATGACCAGCATGGGTGGCATATTCAGGCGGGTAATAACACTCATTGCATTATCGATATCGCCACCTATTATGGAGGAAACAACCCGAAATTGCTCAAGTGTTTCACTATCACGATCAAGTAAATCGATACGTAATGGCAAATGCGTTTTTTCATCGATCAGTAAAATATAATTATAACGCACTTCATCTTTAGAAGTGATGCGTACAACCCGACAAGGTCTGTCACCTATATGAGTCCGGCCGACATCAATGAAATTGTAGTATTTTTTCAACTGAGTGAAGTCAGCAAAAATAACGGCAGGTAAATAATCAATAATATGATCACCATTAAGACTGAAAGCATCCAATCCAGGTTCAAAATAACTGATCTCATTACCACGCTGGACAATCTCCCTGCGGGAACTATCCATCTGCATGATTTGAGCAATTGGAATACCATTAATAATGGCGTGACGATAACGAACTGAGACAATAGCCTGCTGACTGAGATTAATAAAAGCAAGCTCGTAAGTCAGGGACTGAGTAGCATGACCCATCTCCTGCAACAAAGCCTCAGCGCTGCTGAATTGCGCCGAGACTTGTAAAGGAGTAAACAGGCTGCCCGCCAGCAAAGAGACGGAAAACCAGATATGTTTCATTACGGCTGTTGCGTTCCTAACGATTGCGTTCCGGGAACCGGAATAGCAACCGGTAATGGAATTCTCCGTCTGTCATTTTGCTCAAAATGCACACGGCGGTCGAACTCATATTGTTGCAGCATAATATTAATACGTTTATTACGCTCCTGCACCTGAATACGCTGATCATTGCCAAACATATCATCACCGGAAGGTACTCCCAAACTCACCGGAGAAGCAGATCCCATCATTGGCAATGTGTTAAATGCTGGCGTATCAGATTGATATTCAAGATCCACAGCATTATGACTATTGTATTGTTGCACACCTATCAATACTGCCAGCGAAACACAGGCTGCAACACTCACTTGAGTAATTTGACTCGCCCAAGGGCGAAGTTTTTGCCAGAACGGCATTCTCTGCCAAGTCTCTGGCTGCGGCTGAGATTCAAGAACAGCCCTAGGGTTAAAATGCACAGATTCTTTTTCAAGCGCTAATGCGACCCGGCTCGCAATATCCATATGCAATACTCCGGTCACATCACCACGCAATGCATCACGTATCAAGTGGTAATTTTCCCAGTGTTTCTGCATGGCAGAATCTTTAGATAAAATACTAACGACTTCACTATCAAGAGTTTCGCCATCCATCAGTGCGGAAAGTTTTTCTCTTTGCATGTCAAAGTACCCTTCAGTATTGTTCCACTATTTTTAATTTTAAATCAGTGGTTGAATTTTATCATCAATAGCTTCCCTTGCACGGAAGATACGGGAACGAACAGTACCTACCGGACAATCCATAACAGCAGCTATTTCCTCATAGCTTAACCCATCTAATTCCCTTAACGTTATTGCCATTCGCAAATCTTCAGGAAGAGACTCAATGGTTCGAAAAACCACCTTCCTTAATTCCTCTGACAACATTAAATTCTCAGGGTTCGAAATTTCTTTTAGTGCATTTGACGCTTCATAATTTTCTACGTCATTGACATCCAAATCACTGGATGGCGGACGCCGCCCTTGAGAAATCAAATAGTTCTTCGCAGTGTTAACTGCTATACGATACAACCAAGTGTAAAAAGCACTATCGCCACGAAATGAAGCCAATGCCCGATATGCTTTAATAAATGCCTCCTGCGCAACGTCAGGAACATCACCCTGCGGAATATAGCGGGATACAAGACTCGCCACTTTATGCTGATATCTGATTACCAGTAGGTTAAACGCCTTTTGATCACCTTTCTGCACTCGCTCAACCAGCATTTGATCCGTTAACTGCTCGCTCATCCGAGGTCAAATCTCCCGAAGCAAAGCTCCACATTTATATTTATTGAACCAACCATGATGTCCCGTTTTTCTAAGCAAGCATGGCTTTGAGTAATAAAATTCTGCGAAGTTCAATTTCTGTCATCATTTTGTTGCAATCATAGCCTTTACCCTATCTGATAGGTTAACATGATTTTACCCGTCATCTTCATATATCATCAACTATGCAATCATTATTCCCGCAACATTACAGCGATGTACTTATCATAGGCAGCGGTGTAGCCGGCCTGTCTCTGGCTTTACGGCTGGCCTCGCAATATAAAGTCACTGTATTAAGTAAGAGTATTCTCAGCGAAGGCGCATCCTATTATGCACAGGGGGGTATCGCCGCTGTATTCGATAAAACAGACAGTATCGCATCTCATGTTGAAGATACCCTTATCGCCGGAGCAGGACTTTGCGATAGGAGCGCCGTTGAGTTTACCACCAGCAACGCTCGTCATTGCGTGCAATGGCTGATTGATCAGGGTGTTTTATTTGATACAGAAACCCGTGAAGATGGCAAAAAGCAATATCATCTGACCCGTGAAGGTGGACACAGCCATCGGCGTATTTTGCATCATGCTGATGCAACCGGCAAAGAAGTCGAAACCACACTGGTTGAAAAAACCCTGTCTCATCCGAACATCACAGTAAAAGAGCGTTGCAACGCAGTTGATTTAATTACGTCAAATAAAGCCCAATTCGATGGTCATAACCGAGTCGTTGGCGCTTATATTTGGAACCGCCAGCAGGAACAGGTAGATACCTATCGCGCTAAGGTTGTTGTACTGGCAACCGGTGGTGCAGCTAAGGTCTATCAATACACGACAAATCCCGATATCTCATCCGGTGATGGCATAGCAATGGCATGGCGCGCGGGCTGCCGTATTGCCAATCTGGAATTTAACCAGTTTCACCCGACCTGCCTTTTTCACCCACAGGCGCGTAATTTCCTGCTGACAGAAGCCCTGCGAGGTGAAGGCGCTTATCTGAAACGACCAGATAACAGCCGCTTTATGCCTGATTTTGATGAGCGCGCTGAACTGGCGCCCCGCGATATCGTCGCACGGGCTATTGACCATGAAATGAAACGCCTTGGTGCTGACTGCATGTTTCTGGATATCAGCCATAAGCCAACTGATTTCATTATTCAGCATTTTCCGATGATCTATGAAAAACTGCTAACGCTGGGATTTGATCTGACAAAAGAACCGATCCCCATCGTTCCTGCCGCACATTACACCTGTGGTGGCATAGTCGTCGATCATCAGGGCCACACTGACCTCAACAACTTATATGCTATCGGTGAAGTCAGCTATACTGGCCTGCACGGTGCAAACCGTATGGCATCCAATTCCCTGTTGGAGTGTCTGGTTTATGGCTGGTCTGCGGCGGAAGACATCCAACAAAAAATTGAAAAAATCAAAGAAGTGCCAGAACTCCCTTTCTGGGATGAGAGCCGTGTTGACAATTCAGATGAACAAGTCGTCATTCAACACAACTGGCACGAATTACGTCTATTTATGTGGGATTACGTCGGTATTGTGCGTACAACCAAACGCCTGGAACGCGCATTGCGTCGTATTAATATGCTGCAACAGGAGATTCATGATTATTACTCCAATTTCAGAATCTCTAACAATTTGCTGGAATTACGAAATCTGGTGCAAGTCTCTGAATTAATCGTACGTTGTGCACTGGAAAGGAAAGAGAGCCGGGGCCTGCATTTCACACTGGATTATCCCGACATACTGCCAGAATCGAAGCCAACAATTCTAACCCCTTGATTTTTAATAGCATAACCACGTCCAGCGTGGTTTTTTCAATAATGTGATTCTTTCAATAATAGAGATAGAAATCCGTGACTAATTGCTGAAATTCCCGTGTATATACACCATCTGGCTGACGAATGACCAATTCACTGATTAAGCCCGTTGCTTCCTTACGGGAAAATGTCAATAACACCCGGTGTAATGGCTTACCTTGCCTGTCGCGGATATTGACTCGATGATGAGAAAACCACCCCATCTGACATGCCATTGTTTCAAATACTTCACCAATAACATACGGCAATACCACACAAAACAGACCATCAGATGTAATCAACTTCCCGACATATTGCAATAACCGCTGATGAGTTAGAGAACCGGTATAACGAGCTTGTTCCCTTGCCTCATTCCGGCAGGCAACAGCCGGTTCAAAATAGGGGGGATTACTGACAATTAAATCATAATATTGTGAATACCGATCAGTGAAATCACCAATATCCTGCTGATAAACATTTATTTTTCTCTGCCACGGAGATTGCTCTATATTCTCTTGAGCTTGCAATGCAGCATCGGTATCCAGTTCCACTGCATCAATTTTGGTATTCTCATCTGTACGCTGTGCCAACATCAAAGCAATTAACCCGCTGCCGCAACCGATATCCAAAATTGCTTTTTTACCACAAACCGGAGCCCACGCGCCCAATAGAACGCCATCGGTCCCTACTTTCATCGCACATCGGTCATGGCCGACAAAAAATTGCTTAAAAGTGAATCCTCCCCGGCGACAAGGTTGTTTCTGTTTCAAATTAATAACCTGCATCTGTGTCAGCACAACAAAATTTTGCCATAGAATAAGGGTTATTATGTTCCGATAAAAGCTATCTGCCTTAATGACAGCTTTAATAGATGAACAATACGCCCAACCTGTTTATAATCGGCGGCCTAAACAGAGGTATATAATGACTGCAACAAACTTTTCTGAGCTCGATCTTGATGAACGCCTGCTTGATGCTCTAAATGATAAAGGTTACTCCCGCCCAACAGCAATTCAGGCTGCTGCTATTCCGGCAGCAATGGATGGACGTGATGTTCTGGGTTCCGCGCCTACTGGAACAGGTAAAACCGCAGCTTACCTGCTGCCAATTCTGCAACACTTACTCGATTTTCCACGCAAAAAATCTGGGCCGCCACGCATTTTGATCCTGACACCAACCCGTGAACTGGCAATGCAAGTGGCAGACCAGGCAAAAGAACTGGCGGCACATACCAATCTGGATATTGCTACGATTACCGGCGGTGTGGCCTATATGAACCACGCAGAAGTTTTCAGCGAGAATCAGGATATCGTCGTCGCCACCACTGGCCGTCTGCTGCAATATATCAAAGAAGAAAACTTTGATTGCCGGGCAGTTGAAACACTCATCCTTGATGAAGCAGATCGTATGCTGGATATGGGTTTTGCCAATGATATTGAAACCATCGCGGGCGAAACCCGTTGGCGCAAACAGACCATGCTGTTCTCTGCGACTTTGGAAGGGGAAGCCATCCGTGATTTTGCAGAACGCTTGCTGGAAGATCCGGTTGAAATTGATGCAGAGCCGTCACGTCGTGAACGCAAAAAAATTCAGCAATTCTACTACCGTGCAGACAGTCTGGAACACAAAACAGCCCTGCTTTGCCATTTACTGAAACAATCGGATGTCACTAAATCCATTATTTTTGTTCGCAAACGTGAACGTGTACATGAGCTTGTAGACGGACTGCGTCAAGCCGGTATCAAAGCCTGGTTCCTTGAAGGGGAAATGGTACAGGCTAAAAGGACAGAGGCTGTTAAGCGTTTGAATGATGGCAGTGTCAATGTTCTGGTTGCCACTGATGTTGCTTCACGCGGATTAGATATTGATGATATCAGTCATGTTTTCAACTTCGATTTACCACGCACCGCCGATGTTTACCTGCATCGTATCGGCCGGACGGCTCGTGCTGGTCGCAAAGGCACCGCAATTACCTTAGTAGAAGCACATGATCATGTTTTATTAGGTAAAATCAGCCGCTATCTGAACGAACCACTGAAGTCACGAATTGTTGACGAACTTCGCCCAACAACCAAATCACCAAGTGAGAAAACCAGCAATAAGCCTTCGAAAAAAGTATTGGCTAAACGCAAAGAGAAAAAGAAAACGGAAGAATCGAAGAAAAAAGAGAAAATACGTCATCGGGATAGCAAAAATATCGGTAAACGCCGTAAACCTACCGGTAATCCAAAACCTGAAGTTCCAACCGTTAGCGATAAGTAAATCTTTAAACGGGCCAGTTGGATCAGCCCGTTTATATTTTATTTCAAATAATATCGGCTGATTTGTTGAGCTTTCAACCAATTATTAACTTTATCATATTCAGCCTGCATCTTATGGCTGCGTACTTTTAACGGTGTAAGATTGAAATAGATCTGGAACGTTGACTGCTGCTTATTCTGTAATGTGGGATCAGCACCTGACTTCAACAATATCAACGCCAGTTCTGGTGAATTAATTTTAGCTGCAATATGTAATGGAGTATCCCCAACCCGATTAGCCAAGTTGGGGTTAGCTCCTGCCATCAGCAGTAATTCAACCTGAATCTTTCTCCCTACCTGAACCGCAGCATGTAAAGGCGTTGCTAAAGTGACAGGATGAGTAATATTCACATCAGGCACAACTGATAATAAAGATTTAAGATAATCAGGATTACTGATTTTTGCAGCCGTATGTAAAGCAGTTTCTTGTTGTAAACCCGGTTGAGCGGGATCAGCCCCCTCTTTCAGCAAAGTATTAATATCATTCATTCGCTGATTGAATATCGCCCATTGCAGCGGATTTATATTTTCTTCATTCTGTTGAAAATTCGGTTCAGATTCAAACTCAACGACTTCACAAATTTTCATAATACCCCTTTGCAATCATGCAGAAACGCTTAGATTTGGTTCGTTAAGCATCACCAAAGATTCTTCTTGCTGTTCATTATTTAAAGATATCCAAGGCTTATATATAGTTAATAATTCCAACACCTTTTTAAGAGAATGTGCACTGAATCCACGCATCAGAGCAGGCAACCATTTGTTCGATTCTTCCAAATCACCATTATATTTCAGCAAAATTTTATGCCCTATCGGCTGGGACACTGGCAGTTTCTGTTGTAATGAATCAAGCAAGTCATATTCCACAACATAATGCCGTATCAACCCATTCTCAGCGATATTTCTGCCCTCTTGTGGTGAAAGCCCCAGATTTTTCATCATACTGTCGGAAACACCGGCTGAATTAAATATCACCGCAGGCTTTCCAACTGATAATGCAGCTGTTGCCGCTAATCCTCCCCCCAAAGAATGCCCAGTAAATAACATATTTTCCCCAAACGCCATTTTGGCAGTACGCGCTAAATCAACAGCCTGATGATATTGCGCTTCATCAAACCCAAAACCTTGCCGTAAGTTAGTCAATATATCTTTCAAATCGTTAGTACCCGCAAAAGCAACGATATGGAGATCACCATTACGATAAATACCTGCCTGAAAACCCGTTGTTTCATTTCTCAGATTTTCCGGTTCTATTCCTGCCTTTAATAACTCATCATCAGAAAGACGGACATAATCACCAATTCCCATAGTGGCTCTTATATAGACATCATCAGAAATCAAAGCCAACATATAATCAATTTCATGAGATTGCTTACTACTAATTTGTTCAGACTTAATTCCTGTTATTGACTTTAAATTAACGTTAATACTTTGCTCATTAATTAATGATTGATAGGTTATATTATTCTGTTTAGTCGTTTCCGAAAGCAGAAAAACTTCAGTGGCCGCTTTCTTAATATTCTGGGTTGAAACAGAAGATGGTGTAACAAATTCAGGCTTATTTGAAACAGGAAAACCTGAATCGACGGATAGACTGATACCAATTGATAAACTCATGAACTTCCCCTAAGGATAGTTGAAACTAATTAGCTATTTAATTGGTGCAATTAATCTATCGGCAGGAAACAACACAAGGTTAAACAAATGTTTAAATTTTGTTAACAAAGAAAATGAATTGTGATTTCTATCTCTGATATCAGATCAACTTCTACCTAGTATTTATCAGCAATTTGAATATCAGTAACTATTTCTATCTCCACATTCATGTAACAAACCAAATTATCAAGAATATCATCCTGGTTATTTGGTCAAACCAATATCTTTGATGACGGTATACCAGCACGAATGAGGATACTCATTGATTCAACTCAGTTAATTTCGTATAGTTAATATAAATATATTTCAACCCTATAGTTGAAATATATTTATAGCTAACAACAAAGAAATTATTTTGATAAATTTTCAAAAATACTTCACAACATTGAAATAGTTATCAAAAATTTCATTTTAGTGTTCATTCATATACAGGATCTTAAGAATTAAGTCGTTCAAAACACGCATCCAATGTTTTGTTTTTAGACGACTTTCTTTGCGGTGTTTTGAATGCATTCTGGGATAAATAGGCTTTGGCTTTTTCCAGCCAAAAACACGTTTCCGACCATGCCCTTTGGAGGAGATTTTCTATTATGGGTTTTAACCAGATCTCCGTATTTTGGGCCGCTTTAAGCAGTGAAACCGCTGGGAATAATCGCCTTGCCAGCGAGCGTCTGAGCAACAACGCTAATAAGCTCAGCCAGATAAGCCCCGTGACCAACGTTTCTTTTCGTGTCGTAAACCGGTGCCAGTTCGTGTGTGATTTGAGTTCTTTAAACAACAGTTCTATTTGCCAGCGGCAACGATAAATATCCATGATGTCATTGGCTGTAAATTCCTCGACTGATAAGTTAGTCAGCCAGAGACAGAAACGTTTTTCTTCAGCAAACCAACGGCGGATCAGGCGAAACTCATAGCCATTACGCCGACAAATCAGATCCAACACCTCAGAACGATTCGTTCTGCGTGTCACGGATTTCAGGGGCTTATCGGACAGCTTCGATAAGATTTTTCCCTGACCATTGCGTGCCCTGATTATTTGGGGATTAAGCGATTTACCGCCCCGCACAATAAACGAACCGCCTGAGCGTGAGAGTTGTTCAAAATACTCAAAATCGACATAACCGGCATCCGCTAATAATAATTGGTCATGCAATGTTGCCGGAATAGGCAGGTGAGTCCGCTCAGAGGCGGTATCTGCAGTAACAGCCATTTTCACGGGAGACTGGGTTAATAATGACAAGGTCATGTGACATTCCACTGCCGCTGCGGTTGCCTGAAATCGACAAGGAAAAACATCAGCCAGTGCCGAATGGACTTTAAATGAACTGCCATCCTGTAAAATAACATTTTGAAATTTGGCGAGTTTTTTGGGCAGGACGAGGTGCTTTTCAGCCCATTGTGCCATGGCAAACCTGACCAATATTTTGACAAATTCAACAAAAGCCGCTTTCCGTAGCTGATTATAAAAAGGACGGTAGCTAACGTGTTGTTTTTCATCGGGGCACAGGCCATTAAATTTTTGGTGTAGCTGAGCTATAGACGTCACTTTCCCCGAACTGAGCGCTGTGATAAGACTGAGAATAAGCGTATGAGGCTCGATATTTCTCACGCGCTGAATAAACCCGCAGCGAAGCGCCATTTTTTGCAAAGAAACGTCACTGAAGAATTGCATTAATTGGTGTTTTATAGCGATAATCGTCACAGGCTTCATCCGTGGTTTTGGTATTAGTTTGGCGACGATTATCAGATCATAAATGAAGCCTTTTTTCTATCTAAAATATACAGTTACTGCTTAAGAGCCTGTATATGAGTGTTCATTAAAGGTTTCCCTCTGATTTTGGAATCGGTAAGCTAACATCCATCTGGTAATCATATAAAAAGGATTTGCTATGTCCGCATCTCTCACATGGCACGACGTGATCGGTAACGAGAAAAAACAACCTTACTTTCTCGACACACTGGCTTATGTCGCTAAAGAACGTCAGGCAGGTAAAACCATTTATCCGCCGCAACAGGATGTATTTAATGCATTCCGCTACACCGAATTGGCTGATGTTAAGGTTGTGATACTTGGGCAAGACCCTTACCACGGCCCTAATCAGGCACATGGACTCTCTTTCTCAGTTCAACCTGGTATTCCTGCGCCACCTTCACTGGTCAATATGTACAAAGAGCTGGTATCCGATATACCCGGTTTCCAAAGCCCAAATCACGGCTACCTCATCAGTTGGGCCAAACAAGGGGTGCTCTTGCTCAATACCGTATTAACCGTAGAACGTGGTAACGCTCACTCTCACGCAAACCTGGGCTGGGAAACGTTCACTGATAAAGTCATAGCCGCGATTAACGAGCACCGTTCAGGCGTAATTTTTCTTCTTTGGGGATCTCACGCCCAGAAGAAAGGCAACTTTATTGATACCAATAAACACCATGTTCTCAAAGCACCTCACCCTTCTCCACTATCGGCCCACAGAGGATTCTTTGGCTGTAAACACTTTTCAAAAACCAATGAATTGCTGGAAAAACAAGGAATGGTACCAATTAACTGGACACCTGAGTTGCCACAGTAAAAAAATGCCGCCCCGGTTGGAGCGGCATTGATTATCTATACTGAGCTAAAATTACTTTGATACGGCTACCATTGCTGGACGCAACAAGCGGCCATTTAAGGTATACCCTTTCTGCATGACCATCATGACATGATTCGGTTCATGCTGATCAGACTCCATCATGGTCATGGCCTGATGCACTTCAGGATTAAAAGGAACATCTGTGTCGCCAACAACTTCAATACCAAATTTACTCACAACCCCAAGGAAAGACTTCAACGTCAGTTCAATACCTTCAAGCATTGGCGCTATTTCGGTATTGGTGCGATCTGCTGCTTCTAAAGCACGCTCAAGATTATCAATCACTGGTAACAGTTCATTAGCAAATCTTTCCAACCCGAATTTATGGGCTTTTTCTATATCTTGCTCAGTACGACGACGGATATTTTCAACTTCAGCTTTAGCACGCAAAATGGCGTCACGTTCACACTGTTGTGCCTGTCTGAGCTGTTCTTCCAGCTCTGCGACACGCGGCTCAACAACGCTTTCAGTCTCTGATGCTTCTGCTTTATCCGCACTGTTTTGCTGTTCAGATACAACTTCCATATCTTCCGAGACTTGCTCGTCAGGCATTTTTTGTTCTTTACTACTCATGAATATCTCCGCGTATTTGGCATTAATCTCGCTACTTAGCTTATTATGGGGATCTAAACTGGGGATTCAAGGGAACCCGTCATATTGTGAGGACAAAACCTCTTGCTGAAGGAAATTACAACGATGAATAAAAAATTCAAATGCATTGGTATTGTTGGTCATCCTCGTCACCCAGAAGCACTGGCTACCCATGAAATGCTTTACCATTGGTTAAAATCCAAAGGTTACTGCGTCATTGTTGATCGCCAGGTAGCCAAAGATATTGGTTTAAAAGATGCACAGACCGGCGGCCTGACTGAAATTGGTAAACAAGCTGATTTAGCCGTCGTTGTTGGTGGCGACGGCAATATGCTGGGGGCAGCCCGGGTTCTTTCCCGTTATGACATTAAAGTCATTGGGATTAACAGAGGTAATCTGGGTTTTCTGACGGATTTAGATCCTGATAATGCCCTGCAACAACTTTCTGAAGTACTGGATGGCGAATACCGGAATGAACAACGTTTCTTGCTGGAAGCACAGGTCAGAAGAAACGGCCAGAAACCCCGTATCAGTACCGCAATCAACGAAGTCGTTCTCCATCCTGGGAAAGTGGCTCACATGATTGAATTCGAAGTTTATATTGATGAACGTTTTGCTTTTTCCCAACGCTCTGACGGATTGATTATCGCAACACCAACGGGTTCGACTGCTTACTCACTTTCCGCAGGGGGGCCGATTCTGACACCTAACTTGGATGCTATCGTCCTAGTGCCGATGTTCCCGCATACATTATCTGCCCGCCCATTGGTCATCAGTAGCGAAAGCAGCATCAGACTGAAATTTTCCCAAAACAGCAGCGATTATGAAGTCAGTTGCGATAGCCAGATAGTTCTGCCCATACAGGATGGAGAAGATGTAATTATTAGTCGTAGCAAACAGAAGCTCAATCTCATTCACCCTAAAGATTATAATTACTTCAATACATTAAGCACAAAACTAAGCTGGTCTAAAAAAATGTTCTAAAAAAACAGGCTTCACTCCTTTACTGTATAAAAAACCAGTTTATACTGTATGGAAATACAGAGGTGTTTTTATACACAGGAGAGGCATGATGCTCACCCAGTTAACTATTAGCAACTTTGCCATTGTTCGTGAGCTTGAAATTGATTTCCGGTCAGGTATGACAGCCATCACGGGTGAAACCGGTGCCGGTAAATCCATCGCAATTGATGCATTAGGTTTATGTCTGGGCAATCGCGGTGAGACCAACATGGTACGTAACGGCGCTTCCCGTGCTGATATTTGCGCCCATTTTTCTCTTTCTGATGCAGCTTCTGCCCGCCAATGGCTAGAAGAACGTCAACTTGATGACAATAATGAATGCTTGCTGCGCCGTACCATAACTTTAGATGGACGCTCAAGGGGCTTTATCAATGGAACGGCTGTACCACTTTCCCAATTACGTGAACTGGGCGCTCACCTTATTCAGATTCACGGTCAACACGCCCATCAATTACTCTTGGAGAGTGGTCACCAAAAACGCCTGCTCGATACTTACGCTAATCAGTTCAATCTACAAAATGAGATGAAACAGGTCTATCAGAAATGGCACCAAAGCTGTCAGGATCTGGCACAATTCCAACAACAGGCTCTTGAGCGCCAATCTCGTCAACAGCTGCTGGAATATCACCTAAAAGAGCTAAACGAATTAGCCCCACAGCCAGGTGAATATCAAGAACAAGATAATGAATACAAACGGCTGGCAAACCGTGGTCAGCTTCTATCGGTTAGTCAGAATGCCCTCCAGCTACTGAGTGATAATGATGAGCAAAATATTATCAGTCTGTTGAATTACGCTAAACACGAGCTGGCAGAACTCATCACAATAGATGATAAATTCGGTAACCTGCTGACTATGCTGGAAGAAGCATCCATCCAAATTAATGAAGTCAGCGACGAACTCCGCCACTATGGTGATCAACTGGATATGGATCCAAATCGCCTGTTTGAACTGGAGCAAAAAATTTCGCAGCAAATCAGAGTAGCCCGTAAACACCATGTTGTACCGGAAGAGCTTCCCTCACTATATCAACAATTACGGGAAGAACAGCAACTGCTGGCACAACAAGAAAATGACAGTGCTCATCTCAGTGAACAGGTTAACAGACACCATAAACAAGCATTAGAAGTAGCAGAAAAGCTGCATCTGGTTCGCCAGCAATACGCTAAAGAGTTAAGTGAGCTAATTACTAGCAGTATGCATCAGCTTTCCATGCCTCATGGTCGCTTGACCGTTGATGTCTCTTTTGCGCCTGAGCACTTAAATGCTGATGGCGCAGATAAAGTTGAATTTAATGTCACCACTAACCCTGGTCAGCCACACCAATCACTGGCGAAAGTCGCCTCAGGTGGTGAACTTTCCCGTATTGCACTGGCAATTCAGGTTATAACAGCCAAGAAAATGGAAACTTCAGCCCTGATATTCGATGAAGTGGACGTGGGTATCAGTGGCCCTACAGCCGCAATTGTCGGTCGTCTGTTACGTGAGTTAGGCGAATCTACACAGGTCATGTGCGTCACTCACCTGCCCCAGGTAGCTGGTTGCGGTCACCAGCATTTTTATGTCAGTAAACAGACCGATGGTGAAGCAACTGAAACTCAAATGCAATTACTGGACAAAAAAGCCAGATTACAAGAGCTGGCGCGGCTTCTTGCAGGCAGTGAAGTCACAAAAAATACCCTGGCAAACGCAAAAGAGCTGCTGGCGGCATAATATGACACAACTTTTACGGATATTTGGGGTCATAGCTAAAACTTGTAAAGGTTTTCAATCTCGTCAAGGTCTATTATTATCAACACCCTGACTCCAAAAGGAATGTAATTACCATGCGCTGTAAAATGTTGACTGCCGCTGCTGTATCATTCGTTATGCTGACTGCGGGTTGCTCTACGTTGGAACGGGCTGTTTATCGCCCTGACATTAATCAAGGGAACTATCTGACACCTGCTAATGTATCAAAAATCCACAAGGGGATGACCCAGCAACAGGTAGCCTATACATTAGGAACACCCATGTTACAGGACCCGTTTGGTACTCAAACATGGTTTTATGTGTTTCGTCAGCAACCTGGGCATGAAAAAGTGACTCAGCAAACCCTAACACTGACGTTTGACAGTAAAGGTGTACTGACTGACATTAGAAACGAAAACTCACTTACTGAGAATCTTCAATAATCAAAGAAATATAGACAGCGAGTCATAAAAACAGATGACTCGTTGTCTATTGACAAATTATTGAGCATTATTTTTAGCCCGTTCAGCACGCTTACGACGCATTTCTTTTGGATCGGCTAACAATGGGCGATAAATTTCCACCCTATCACCCTCTTCCAAGATATCCGTCAGCTTGGCAGGACGGCTATAAATTCCAACTTTATTTTTTTGCAGATCAATATCATTACGCAAAGTCAGCAGACCTGATGCAACAATTGCCTGCTCTACAGTCGCACCTTGGGACAATTTCACAGTGTGCAGATATTGGCGGTCAGGCAGTGCATAAACAACTTCGACATTGATATCAGGCACTATAAACCTCGCGAGCACGCAGAGTAAAAGCCTGTATCATACTTCCAGCCAATTCTTTAAAAATCTTGCCGAAAGCTAATTCAATCAGCTTATTAGTGAATTCAAAATCAAGATGAAGCTCAACTTTACAGGCATCTTCACTCAGAGGTATGAACTGCCAACCTCCCATCAACTTACGAAAAGGCCCATCCACCAGTTGCATATTAATGCTTTGGTTATCAGCCAGGATATTCCGGGTAACAAAAGTCTTGCTTATACCCGCTTTGGAAACATCGACTGACGCAGTCATCTCATGACGACTGATGCTCAACACACGGCTACCGACACACCCCGGAAGAAAATCCGGATAAGAACTCACATCATTGACCAATTTGTACATTTGTTCCACGCTGTACGGTACTAACGCAGAGCGACTAATCTGTGGCATATCATTTCCTGTAAGGCTCAATTGTGGCAAATAATATCACCTATACGCGATTAAAGAAAAACCTGTCAGCGTATAATGCAATAAATACTCATTAATCAGCAAATATGCTGCGGGAAAAGATTTCTTTCATCAAAGCATTCAGTATAATGCATACACTATGACAAAGAAAAAAGCACACAAACCCGGTTCGGCAACCATTGCCATGAATAGACGAGCTCGTCACGAATACTTCATTGAAGAAGAATTTGAGGCTGGCCTCTCGTTACAAGGATGGGAAGTCAAATCACTGCGCGCTGGTAAAGCAAATATCAGCGACAGTTACGTTTTACTCAAAGATGGCGACGCTTATCTTTTTGGTGCCACCATCACTCCGTTAAATGTAGCTTCTTCCCATGTCGTCTGTGATCCTATGCGTTCACGCAAACTCTTACTCAACCAGCGCGAACTTGACTCATTATACGGTCGAGTCAATCGTGAAGGTTATACTGTTGTTGCCTTATCCCTCTATTGGAAAAACGCCTGGTGTAAAGTCAAGATTGGCGTTGCAAAAGGTAAAAAGGCACACGATAAACGTTCAGATATCAAAGAACGTGAATGGAAATTAGACAAAGCACGTATTATGAAGAATGCTGGGCGATAATCGCTGGCATTATAGTTTAATATTCTGATATACTTGTTTTTAACATACTTGGGGCTGATTCTGGATTCGACGGGATTCGCGAAACCCAAGGTGCATGCCGAGGGGCGGTTGGCCTCGTAAAAAGCCGCAAAAAAATAGTCGCAAACGACGAAAAATACGCAATAGCAGCTTAATAACCTGCATATCGCCCTCTCTCCCTAGCCTCCGCTCTTAGGACGGGGATCAAGAGAGGTCAAACCCAAAAGAGATCGCGTGGATGCCTTGCCTGGGGTTGAAGCGTTAAATCTAATCAGGCTAGTTTGTTAGTGGCGTGTCTGTCCGCAGCTGGCAAGCGAATGTAAAGATTAGACTAAGCATGTAGTACCGAGGATGTAGGAATTTCGGACGCGGGTTCAAATCCCGCCAGCTCCACCAATTTTTAGTATTATGACGTATACTGAAGTCTACGAAGCCCGCTTGGAACCAGCCTTGCGGGCTTTTTTACGTCTACAGAAGTCTACTGAGATTTGCTAGAAGCTACTACTTATGGCACCCTTTTTGGGACCCAACACAAAGGGTCCAAAACTAGAGGGTCCCAAATGGCAAAGCTCGCTAAGAAACTCACCGATACTGAAATCAAAAATACCAAACCTGCAGATAAAGAAATCAGCCTGTTTGATGGCGATGGCTTACTTCTCCGGATAGCCCCCATCGCAAAAGGTGGGAAGAAAAATTGGTATCTCAGGTATCCCGTGCCAGTGACTAAAAAACGGACGAAGATGAGTCTTGGGACCTACCCTCATCTCACCTTAGCGAGAGCAAGAGCTTTACGTGATGAATATCTCACCTTACTTGCCAATGGCATCGACCCACAGATCCATAACAACGATAAAGCCAATGCCCTAAAGGATGCTACTGAACACACTCTACAAGCTGTCGCTCGGAAGTGGTTAGATGAGAAGGTAAAGACCTCGGGTATCTCACAAGACCACGCAAAAGACATTTGGCGTAGCCTTGAACGAAACATCCTTCCCGGTCTGGGTAATGTCCCTATCAAAGAAATACGCCCTAAGCTCTTAAAGCAGCATCTTGATCCTATTGAGCAACGTGGTGTTCTGGAAACCTTACGGCGCATAATTTCACGACTGAATGAAATTTTCCGCTATGCCACAACAGAAGAACTCATAGAGTTCAACCCAGCGGACAACCTCAGCCAACGTTTCAGTAAGCCTAAAAAGCAAAATATGCCAGCCCTACCCCCAAATGAGCTACCGCGATTCATGATTGCTTTATCTAACGCCTCTATCCGTCTTGAGACGCGTCTGCTGATTGAATGGCAGTTGTTGACTTGGGTTCGTCCCGGTGAAGCCGTTCGGGCGCGTTGGGCAGATATTGATGTAGAGAATAAATTTTGGAACATCCCGCCAGAGTTCATGAAGATGAAACGGCCTCATAAGGTTCCGCTTAGCAAAGAAGCGCTTCGAATTCTCGAAAAAATGCAGCCAATCAGCGGACATCGTGAGTGGGTTTTCCCCAGCATCAAAGCACCTCTTAATCATATGCATGAGCAAACAGCCAATGCCGCCATCATTAGAATGGGATTCGGTGGTGAACTGGTTGCTCACGGTATGCGTTCTATAGCCAGAACAGCCGCAGAGGAATCTGGTAAGTTCAGAACGGAAGCTCTTGAAGCGGCTCTTGCTCACTCGAAAAGAGACGAGATCGCCGCAGCTTATAACCGTGCCGAATATCTTGCTGAAAGAGTGGCATTAATGCAGTGGTGGGGAGATTGCGTTTTGGCGCAAAAAAACAAGTCTATAGCAGCCTGAAAACCCCAGCGAATTTGAGTCTATCTGCACGATGAGATAGAATCAGCAACAAAAGGTGTTAAACCCATTGACAAAACTGGGCGGTTTGCGCATGGTTTATCAGATAAGTCGAAGACAATCCCATCGAGGATAGACAGACATTTTAGCTAACATTCTCACTATTTGAATACGGAAGTTTTATGGCTACTACACAACAATTGAAAGTAAAAGAGCTAGTTTTAGATCTCAAAAATTTTCGAACAGTCGCCCAAGATAATGAAATTGATGCCATCAAAGCTATGATTACTATCAGTCCCGATTATTTTTGGGGGCTAATGAATAGCTTACTTGATGATGGATACCTTCCGACAGAAAACATTATCATACTTCGCGAAAATAACATATATTTTGTAAAAGAGGGAAATCGTCGCATCGCTTCACTTAAAATAATACATGGATATATAGATAAGAATAATTTTGACTTGCCATCAGAAATAGAAAATAGAATAAATGTGTTGCCGAATACATGGCGAGTTCAAAATGAAATGATCCCATGCACAATTTATGATACAAATGAGGCAGATTTAGTCGATAAAATCGTTACCCTTACTCATGGTAAAGGTCAAAAAGCTGGACGTGATGACTGGGAAACCGTTGCTCGAGCGAGACATAACCAGCAAGTAAATTCAGCCCCTGAGTATGGTTTAACACTGCTTGAGAAATACCTTGAACATGGTCAAAACTATTCAACTGAACAAAAGCTAAGATGGTCAGGAAAATATAACCTATCTGTTTTAAATGAAGCGCTCCCCAAAATATATGAGAGAGTTGACTGCACTTCAGTTATGGATCTAGCACTAAACTATCCAAACATAAAATATAAAAAAGAATTAGAATCAGTTATCTATGCTATTGGTTTAGAGGAATTGAAGTTTCCTGATATTCGTACATCCAGTGATTTCTTAATACGGTACGGGTTTCCACCACTGAATACGAAAAAAAACACGACCAATAGCAACTCAAATAATACATCCTCAACTACCCCAAATGGTCCTACAGGGACTAATAACTCATCCGCAAACAATTCATCACAGAATAGTTCAGGTGGTTCTGGAACAAATGGAACCGCTGCGAATAGCTCAACGCCAAATAGCAATACTTCTGCAGCTAATAATGGTTCTTCGTCTACAAAAAAATCAGCCACCTCAACAAACGATATAAAAACAGTAAGAAAATTATTGCGTAGCCTGAAACTATTTGGACCAAATAGATCAAAACTATTCGATATTAGAAAAGAAATGGAAAAATTAAAGCCTGAGGAACATCCCATCGCATTTATTTTTCTTCTAAGATGTATGATTGAAATATCTGCTAAGGCGTATTGTGATGACATAAGTTCACCCCAAGGCTCTCCAAAATATGTTAAAGCAGATGGTAGCGACAGAAACCTAGCCGATGTATTAAGAGACATTGTAAGTTATTTAACTCAAAACAAAACTGACAAACAAATGGTAAAATTATTACATGGCCCATTAACAGAAATAACGCGCCAAGATGGTTTATTGTCAATAACCTCGATGAACCAGCTAGTGCATAATCCAAACTTTGTTATCCGTAGTAATGATATTCCGGGTCTTTTTGTATGCATTTTCCCACTAATTCAAAAAATGAATAACTAATTATGGCTAAATATAGAACACCATTAAGATACCCCGGCGGGAAACAAAAACTAACCCCTTTTGTTTTGGAACTAATTATTGCGAACGGAATGGAAGGCTGTCAATACGTTGAACCGTATGCAGGTGGAGCCGGTGTTGCAATGCAGCTTCTCATTGATGGACATGTGAAAAATGTCCATCTCAATGACTCATCTTATCATATCTATGCATTTTGGCATTCAATATTAAACAATACGGAAAAATTCTGTAATCAGATATCTAAGTCATTATTAAATATTGATGAATGGAAAAAGCATCGTGAAGTAGTACGTCATCCATCAGAGCATAGTATTTTTGATGTTGGTTTTTCGACCTTTTATTTAAATAGAACTAATCGTTCAGGAGTATTAACTGGCGGTGTTATTGGTGGATTATCACAAGAAGGTAAATGGAAAATTGATGCAAGATTTCCACATTCAGAGCTAATAAATCGTATAGAGTTAATTGCATCAAAAAAAGATAGTGTTTTTGTTTATAATAAAGATGCAGAGGATTTTTTTGCTGAAAATGTTATAGCCTTTCCCGAAGATACTTTTATGTATTGTGATCCACCTTACTTTGATAAAGCAAGTGGCCTATATCTTAATTATTATAAGCCAGAAGACCATGAACGAATAGCTAATACAATACAAACAATCGATAATATCAAATGGATTGTTTCATATGATGGTGTTGAAAACATACTCAGCTATTATAAAAACAGGAAAAAATTCCTCTATCAGCTTCAATACAATGTAGCTAAAGTATATAAAGGAAACGAAGTTTTCATTTTTTCAGATGATATGGTCATTCCCAGAGATTCTGGCTTAAACTATATTTCTCATGCATTGAAGAATAATCCACAAGTATTTGAAGCACGTATTTGATTTAAAGCACTATGAACATGTTATAACATATGTTGTTAAAAGGGCGTTTCGGCCCTTTTTTCGAGGGCGTTCAGAATTCTGTGTCACGTTAATTTAGCGGTTACAACGTTATCACATTATCCAAACGCCCTTCAAAGTAAATATAGAGTTGCGACAGCGTTAGATTCCAGCTCTGTATTGGCATTGTCCATTTTTCCTGTGCATTGAGAAGCCCCAGATAAAGCAGTTTCATCAGACTGTTTTCGTTCGGGAACGCCCCTTTCGTTTTTGTCAGTTTCCTGAACTGACGGTGGACTGACTCGATGGCATTGGTTGTGTAAATCACCTTGCGGATGCCCGCCGGATAGCGGAAATAACCCGACAGGTTACCCCACTTACGACGCCAGCTCTGGATGACTACCGGATACTGTTGACTCCATTTCGCATCCAGTTCGTCCAGCGCGCTTTCTGCTGCGTCTTTTGAGACCGCACGATACACGGGTTTCAGATCAGCCATGAAGGCTTTGTGGTGCTTTGAAGCTACGTATTTGATGGAGTTACGGATCTGGTGAATGACGCACAGCTGCACCTCCGTTTGCGGGTATATGCTGTTGATCGCTTCCGGGAAGCCTGTCAGGCCATCAACGCAGGCGATGAGAATATCTTTCAGTCCGCGGTTTTGCAGGTCTGTCAGCACGGATAGCCAGAAGTTTGCGCCTTCGTTTTCAGACAGATACAACCCAAGGACTTCCTTTTTTCCCTCAAGATTGAGCGCCAGTACGGTATAGACAGCCTTACTCACGTAACGACCCTCCTCACGGATTTTGTAATGGATGGCGTCCAGCCAGATAAAGGGATAAATGGCTTCCAGCGGGCGCTGCTGCCACTGTTTTAACTCGGGAATGACCTTGTCTGTCACAGCGCTGATGGTGGCGCTAGGGACGCTGAAGGCGTACAGGTCTTCAATTTCCCGGCTGATATCGGTGTAGCTCATCCCGAGGGCAAACAGGCGGATAATCTTCCGCTCTATCTCGTCTGATAACGTGGTCTGGTGCTTCTTAACCCGTTGGGGCTCAAAAGTCCCATTACGATCCCGTGGTGTAGCCAGTTCAAAGTTACCGGTCGGGGCTTTGATGGTCTTTTTGGTGGAACCATTCTTCCGGTTAGTCTCAAGGTCATTAGCCAGATAGGAGTCAAGTTCGGCAGCCAGAGCGGCTTCAGTAAGCTGCTTAATCAATGGGGTCAGGATGCCATTCTTACCGGTCAGTGCCTGACCCTCCTGAAGCGCTTTCAGGGCTTTGTCGAAATCGAAAGATTGAGTCATGTATCATTCCTTTTTGAGATATATTACTGGAATGACACAGAATTTCTAACACTCCCCTTTTTCCCCCATTAATTAATATACTATAAAGTTAGATCCTCCCTTTACTCAGAACCAACTATCAAATCTCAGTGTGTGCTTTTTCATGTAAGCCCACCTAATATAGCTTAACAGGTGGAATGTCTCACTACGTGAACCACCCACCCATACAAATGTTTTTTAATCTATGCGTCATCAAGAACAATAGCGGAACCCTTAAAAGGGAACCCCCGCCATTCTTCTTGACGTCCTAAATATTGGAGTTGTCATTTAGTCTTATTGGAGTGATTGCGGAGTTCCATGAATAATTTATAACGATCATCAGCTTCTTTTTGAAACTTTTCAGCGTCAAATGTATCAGCCTCTATTTTTATTTTTTGTTTTAGCTCCTCATCCAACATTTTGTTTTCTTTCAACCTTTCCTTTTCGGCCAATATAAGTTTATAGTATTTCAGTTTAATGTTAAAACTTTCTTTCACTAACTCATTAGCATCAAAATCTATTTTATATTTTCGTAGAAGCCTTAATATATTATCTGTAGTCATTTTTTTCGCTTCCTTTTTTATTCTCTCTTCTTCATGATCTTTTTTCCTTCTTCCGTTCTTTAACCAATGCTTAAATTTATACATATTGTAATGTTGCCACTGGTAGATCTCAGCGGCATATATTACGGAAAGTATACAAGAAATAAAAAATATAATCATGAAAACTCCACATATTAAATAATACATATATTAACCGCCCCCCTTCCTTCTATGTTGCTCCTTTATTAGTGCGATATTATATTTTTTAGCGTTCTGTATGCTTACGTTTGCCGACTCTTTCGCAGCAACGAAACAGCAAGATACAACCGCAGAAATAAGAGCAACAAAAAAAGCAACAACAACAAAACCCCACAACGACCCCATATTTTACTCCTTATTTTCTTCAATGGTTTTTATGGCCGCATCTATACGTTGTTTAACAAAATCTTTAAATACATAAGCTATTATTCTTGCGTCCTCGCAAATATCCAACTCATCTTGTTTTTCAAAATATAAATCAGCACCCAAAAGTTTTTCGCTTTCAATATCTAACATTTTGCTAGCGAGTGATATTCTAATAATATTTCGTATTTCTAAATCAATACTCGATCTATCGTGTTTATTCAGAAGCATAAGAGGATGAAAATATTTTTTCCTTTTCATTTCTTGCATATCATTATCAAAATCTATCATTAAAAAATGTAAACAAGCAAAAGACGTATCATAGAAGTTCAAGCGGTTCATCATATCCGCCGTTCCCTCGTGTAGAGTGTTCAGGTTAGGTCTTATGTTATTCATCCGTTTTACTCCTTTTTTTATTGTTTTTTAGCTTCCATCCGTTAAGCCTCTTATCTCCTTCCGCTCTCAAAAACTCGCGCTGATCGTATATTCTTTTTAACACCATATGATTAGGCTGTGTCCCTCAATTGTCTGCACAGTGGAAAACCATGCAGTTTTCTCGGTGATTGATAGCAAAAATGCAGATTAATGGTTCAAAAAATGAACGAGATTGACGTTTTCTCTTCACCTTCAGCCAGTCCAAATGAATTGCGGGACACAGCCTAGTTAAAGCCCCGACCAATAGCGATAAATCATTAGTAAAATCTAACTCGTCAGATACTTATTTGCTATTTTCTCTAACTATTCTTATTAACTCAGCGCCAAGTTTTATTTTACGTGCTGTATCTTCTTTTCTTTTTTCAGCTTTCATTTCTTGCTCCAGTCTATTTAGTAAGCTTGCTTTTTGTTCAAGCTCTTTTTTCACTTTATTATATTTCTCAATATTAAACGCCATTTTTAAAACCTCTCTTTTCTTTTATCGTAAAAAAAAACGCAATCAATCCACAGATCAATAAAATCGGCAAAGTTAAAATAAACCCTACTAATAACAATAATGAAAACCCGATCACACCGGACATCTCATATAGATGTCCGAACAATGTGCTTTCGTTTTTATACTCAATCATATTCTGTAAAACAGATTTTTTTTCAAGCTCTTTTTCTTTTAAATAATCCTCTCTATATTCATCATCTTCACAACTCAAAGAAACTTCCACAGTGTCATCATTTAAATACTCATTATCGTAATAGTCGTAATCATTGTTATAATTTCCAATCATTCCAGATCTCCCCCTAACGTGTCATAAACAACAGTAAAATCATTATCATGAGAAAGAAGATTGTAAGTTATAAATAAGCTTGTCCTATAAACAATATCTGTATTTTCATCCTGTAGTTTTTGAATAATCAACTTAACAAGATCAGACGCTGCCACTTCTATTTTTTTATCAATATCATTCATGTTCCACCTCTTTTATTTTTTGTGATTTATGTTATATATTAAGTAATATACATATTTATTTAAGTAAAGCGCGATATATATATTTTTATTTTCAGAGCGCGATTTTATAGACAAAAGGCTTACGTGCAGCGGCTATTTGAGTTTTGCTAAAAACTACAATAGCGCACTTATACATTCTTCGAATGTGTTCGCCCCCTTTTAGGGGGATTTATTAACGCAGAAAACAAAAAGTAATATTCGCTTCATACTCATATTACTTAATCGATTTTGAAAAAAGCAAATATATTTTTGCTTTTTATTTAAATATATGTGCTTTCAGATAAAGAGGTAAAAACAATGGCAATATTTCATATGAATGCTCAAACAATAACACGCAGCAAAGGCCATAGCAGCGTAGCTGCGGCGGCTTATCGCCACGGCGAAAAGTTAACAGATGAGCACACGGGAGAGATCCATGACTACAGCAAAAAAAAGGGAGTTTCAGATAGTGTGATATTAATCCCTGACGATGCAGATCAAAGATTTTTGAAAGCAGAATATTTATGGAACGCTATAGAAAAAAGCGAAAAAAGAAAAGACGCGCAGTTAGCACGAGAGTTTAATATTGCTCTTCCTTCTGAAATGAGTGATGAACAAAAAAAGGCACTGGCAATAGATTTTTGTAATGAAAACTTCGTTAAAAATGGAATGATTGCTGATATAGCTTTCCACAAACTCGATAGCGACAACCCGCATTTTCACGTAATGTTAACTACTCGCCGCCTTACTCCTGACGGCGCGGGGTTCGGTCAAAAAGAAAGAAAATGGAATGATAAAGATCAGTTAGAACAATGGCGCAAGGGATGGGCAGACACAACGAACGAACATCTGCAAAGGGCTGGCATCGATGTGCGTATTGATCATCGTTCACTGAAAGACCAGAAAACAGAGCTGGACGCAATCCCCTTCCTTCTCCGTACAATTGAGCAAGAGGCGCAGGCTATCAGCTTAGACAGATCGCCGACTATCCATAGAGGCCATAGCCGCAATCCAGAGCGACAAAAACGCTTTGACGCGCACCAAGAAGTGAAAGTATCACAAGAGACCAAAGCACTTAACCACATTGAACAGAAACAGTTTAAGCCCTCGCCGCTGGCTCCAGCTTCCTCCCCTGCCGCATCTTTGCCAGATGCTACACAGGGAGGCAATGAAAACAACAAAAAAATAAAATCGGCACGATTGGTGAATATCTTCAATCTAAACCCAATAAAGAAGATAAAGCAAATCTTAATGCTGATAATGAAATCAAAGTTCACACTATTAAAGATGCTAAAAATAATAATAAAAGCAGTTCAGCAGCAGCTACGGGTTCAACATCAAATATTAATTTGACTGATGAGAAAACAGATAAAAACCTACACTTAACAGAAGCACAAAAAGAAGAGTTAGAGGATTTAGAAAATAAAGAAGCAGCAGCGAAGAAAAAAGCTTATCTAATGGGTGGCGCTGCCGTTCCTGAACTTTCTCAAGATAACAAAACACAGTCAAAAAGTGAGTTTAAAAATAAGTTTCATACAGCTAAACAATCAATATCATTCACTGAACAGAGATTTAATGAAGAACGTGAAGCATATGAGAGCAGAAGAAACAGACCAATACCGCACTAAGTATTTTGCTCACTTTTTATACGTAATGAATGATTCAGCATTAGATTGTTTTTAAACAATTGATAGAATTGATTTATTTTCACCTGTCATCATATCGTTTATGTCGATCGAAACCCAAAAAATGATAGTTAAAATCTATCAAAAATAAATTATCGATCGTTTATAACAATTAAAATACCGATCGATAAAAGCAATTTAATCGATAAAATCTATCAAAAAACTATAATTGATCTATTATACCGATCATTTTACTTGAGAGCCGTTTCACTCATGGTATGCTCATGGCGTGGGAGGCCGGGCTACTCACCTCGGTATCTTCATGATTAAGCTGAAAACTATCGCTCTATGGGGAATGAAATTATATGAAAACAGAAAACATGATTTTTCTTTTTTGGACAGTGATTTTTATTCTGATTCTCTGCCAACTTTTTTACTTTGGCCCTAAAAAAAGAAGGTATCTCAATACTTACACAGAGATATTAGATGGTGATGTTCTCTCATATGAATGCCAAAACACCGGTGTAGTCATTGATACTAAAAAACACACAGTACGTATTTTCAATACAGATAAGGACAGCACTTTCAAATACGACAATATCAGGGAAATAAATTATACGCTATCCGAAGCCGGAAAAGTTTATAACACAGGTAATAATCTAAACTCTATGATAAAGTCCGCTGGAGCTAACAGTAATGAACAAATGTTAGGCTGTGTCCCGCAATTCATTTGGACTGGCTGAAGGTGAAGAGAAAACGTCAATCTCGTTCATTTTTTGAACCATTAATCTGCATTTTTGCTATCAATCACCGAGAAAACTGCATGGTTTTCCACTGTGCAGACAATTGAGGGACACAGCCTAGCTAATCAGCGTTCCGGTATTTTTATACTGACAGATGATATAAAAAATCCTTCATTGAAAATCAATCTACCAATGAAAAACAAAACATCATCGACTAATCAGGAAATCTGCGATCGCTGGCTTCTCATTTTCAATAAATACGTTTTATAACTTTATTGTGTTTTATTATTTATCTTTGGAGTTGATATGAAAAAATTGATTGCGGCAGCATTTATTATTCTTCCTTTGGCGAGTTGTACCGTTTATGGAAACAAATCCATTAAAGACGAAACACAGCAGAATATAGCCTCTAAGATTATCAAGGGTAAAACTACTCAACAAGATATTCTTCGTGTTTATGGGGAGCCTCAGACTAAAGAAACTAATGATGGTAAAGAAATGTGGGGGTATTCCGTTATGTCTGGTGAATCTCAGATTTCAAATTACATACCGGGATTAGCATTATTGAAGAATAGCAGCACAGCGCACATGAAAGATCTTGAGATCTGGTTTAAAGGTGATGTTGTTGAACGATATACTTTTAGACAAACGGCAAGTAAAGCTTCTCGCGGGTTGTTAGATTAACCTGAGCTTCGCTTAAGGGAAGGGAACTAAAGTGCCTGAGGCACGATCAAAGTTTTTGCTAAAGAAAACAAAATCGTGGAGACCCTCAGGCATGGTTAATTTAGAAGAACTTTACTGCTGCGTCGATGACTTTTGCCAAAAATTTATTCCTCTCTGGCATCAACAACTCATTGAACATGGATTACGTAAACGACACCGGGAGGCATCTCTTTCTCTCAGTGAAGTCATGATGATCCTCATTTTATTTCATATGAGTCATTATCGTGATTTTAAAACATTTTATATTGAACATGTAAAACAATATCTTACAGCCGATTTCCCCGGATTAGTCAGCTATACGCGTATCCTCACCCTGAAAAAAAGGGCGCTTATTCCTTTATGCGCTTTTCTTTCATCACGTAAGGCACAAACTCAAGGAATTGCTTTTATTGATTCCACCAAAATTGCTGTTTGTCACAATCGTCGTATTCCTCGTCATCGCGTATTTGAAGGGATGGCACAACGAGGTAAAACGAGCACAGGCTGGTTTTATGGCTTTAAACTTCATTTGGTTATCAATGATTGCGGTGAATTGTTAGCCGTGAAACTCACCGCAGGAAACCAGGATGATCGTCAGCCAGTCAGCGCGTTGACAAAAGGACTCACAGGCTGTTTGTATGGGGATAAAGGGTATTTGTCCCAGGCTTTATGCGATGAGTTAGAAGCGGAAGGTGTCACGTTAATCACCAATGTCCGGAGTAACATGAAAGCCAAAGCATTATCTCTCTGGGATAGGTTGATGTTAAGACGGCGATTTTTGATAGAAACGGTCGTCGACCAGCTCAAAAATATTTCTCAGATAGAACATTCAAGGCATCGCAGTCAGCTCGGTTTTTTGTTAGAAGTTGCTGCCGGTCTTATTGCTTATACATTCCAGCCTAAAAAACCGAGCTTGAATCTACGGGATAATGAGATCGCTATCTTTAAACGAAGCTGAGGTTAGATTAATTTAAATCCAATACTATTTTATCAATAAAAAGAAGTTGGCGTAATCCGACTTCTTTTTTATTTTATCCATGATCTTACATTACTTATACTTCTATTAGTGCCTCATGAAATGGCACCTTACTTTTTTATATTTTTTCATCTGGGATTTCACCTTTATTTTTATTTAAAAAAATTTGTACTAGCAGTACTAATCAATTAATTTAAAAGTTTTTGGTTTTAAGGTTTTGGGGTTTGTGTTTTAGCGGGACGGCTTTCAGCCGTAGTAGTTTTCCTCCGAAGGAGGAAATAGTTTTTCTTTAAGCATCCCCCCCTACCCCCCACACCAAAAAGGCTAAAATAGAGAGAGATAGGAGATGCTCATTGCGCCTTGAAAATATTCAGAACGTTTCCATCCTGATACTTCCCCCACGACCCGCGCAAACACAAATCATAAAACTTTCAAACAACTCTCGTTTTACTAAAGAGTCTAGACTACCGTCTGTAAATTTTTTAGATTGTGCGATTCAGGTTGGCAGCTACGCGTCATCCGGCACTGCCACAATAACATAAGAATCGCCAAACACTTGAGGAACCTTCATTCTTATACCCGATACACAGGATTAGCGTTATTGCTTTATTAAAGATTAAAATCTTCTGGAAGTGGTATTTAACATGAGTTAAAAGTCGGCGAAGAGTTTTTAATTTTCTGTATCTTTATATTATATAAGTCTATATATAATATCAGTCAATAGATAAAATCAAAAATATTTTGAAAACACTATTAGATAAAAAAGACCAGATCAAAATCCAGTCTTTTACTTTAAATAAATGATATTTTTCATATGTAGCTCTAAAACGCTCTGTACGCGACTCTGAGAGGTTTTCTACTTTTAATGACTAATACATCAGGAATAAATAAAAAAACATGTAATAATATTCAGGCTGCTTTATTTCTTGAGAAATAAATCTTTTCATCAATCCATGCATCTATTTCACTTTCTACGAACCTGATTGCTCGATCACCTGTTTTTATAGGCGCAGGGAATTCACCACGACTGATCAATCGATAAATCCAAGCTTTACAAAATCCGGTTCTTTCCAGCACTTCAGGTAAACGGATAAATCTTTTTGCTTTTGTCATACATTTCTCCATTGTTGTTTTGATGGAGGTAGTATCTTCAGATCGCTTATGACGATCAACGTTCAAAAAGCACGAATTGATCAAGAGGCGGGGGATTTTTAGGCAGATTAGAGATGGGAGTAGCAAAAGCCAATTGCCGTGGGCTTTGAAGCATCTTTGCAAAAAGTGCTATTTTTTCGTTCTATTTGAAGTTATTTAATATTGTGTTATTTATCATTCAGTTAATTTCGTTGCGTTTAAATTCTGCACTATCATCTGCTATTCATCTTGCTTCAGGCTAAAAAAAGGTTTGGGTAGGTGTAAGATTTACCAATGAGCGTTAAATATGTTATCTCTGACCCTAATAGATTTTGATGCTTGTCGTGAGTTCAACTCCTCGGCATCAGCGCAATCGATGATTTTAACGCTGAAAAACGAGACGACTTTGCTCATAGTGTTTCTTTGGTCCCTTTATTGAACCCTCAATTAAAAACAATAACAAAATAATGATAAAAATCAATTTATTATCCATGTAATTACAGGGACGCCAGCAAATCAAGGGGTTACACTAAGGTGTAGCCCTTTTTGTTTGCCCAATGTCCACTTTGCGTCCACTCATTTTATTTTTATGGGCATCAATGGACACTACCTGCACCACCGCATTCCCTCTGGTTCATCACTGAAACTACTTAACCCGAATTCTGGATAAGAAATTGGCGAGAAGCCTGTTCCAGGAGCAAAGTTTTGGTGCACACCAAAAACAGCTCCGAGGTGGAACTGTAGTGGTCAACTAATTTTGGACAGTAAATTAGATAGAACCTCAGCTTTTGCTGGTGGCACACCCTCGTTGAACTGATGTGGCCGGCTCCAGTTGTAATAATCCATCAGGTAAAAACTTATATCCCGCCGGGCTTCTGCTCTGGTCATATAACCGGTTACAGGCACCCATTCTGATTTCAAGCTTCTGAACAACCTTGCCATTGAGGCACTATCCCAGCAATTGCCACGACGGCTCATACTTTGCGTCATGCGTAACGGTGTGGACCAGGCTGCTTGCTGACTATCCCGGCTTCTTTCATCAGGCTTCTGACCTTGAAACGCCCCATTTGATACCCCAGAGCATGCATCATGCCCAGTAAAGTTCTGCTGCCCGCTGAGTGACGGCTTGCTTTAAATAACGCTTTGATTTTACTGCGCTGCTCTAACCGTTCAACATTAATCAGCCTGTGGCAATGTTTGTGTTCGTCATAACTGCGGGTGGCAACATCAAACGCGTCACAGACTCATTCCACCGCTTCGTGCTCTCTTAACGGGTCTATTACGAGTTCGTCCGACATCAAGAGAGCGGTAGCCTTTTTTAATATAGCTTTCTCCCGTTCTAACCGATTAACTCTGGCCTCCAGCTCTTGAATGCGCTGCTGCTCTGGCGTCAGGGCTTTAGCCTTCGGTGTCACACCGCCTCGTTCTTGGTCAAGTACCAAACTAGCAGCATCACGCTTAAACTCTGTAGAAAACGTACGACGTTGTCTTGTCATTGAACACCTCTTTTAGCTAACGTGGTAATCTTACCACCTAAATGGGGGTCCGGTTTTATTAGACCACTACAGAACTTACCGTGTTTCAGTGTCTTGCTGAACAAGCTGAAAAAACCGACATTCAGAACTATAATTCGTGTATATATACGTGTAAACTACACGTACACTCAATGTAGGAGATAAATCATGACAGCAAGACAACGTAATACACAGAGCGTCACAATGACGGTAGAACGAGGGTTACTGAACCGAGCACGTGAAGCGGGTATTAATTTTAGCGCTACATTGACCGCCGCTTTAGATGCGGAATTGCGCCATCATGAGGCGCGGAAATGGCAGGAAGAGCATAGAGAAGCTCTGGAGGCGTTAAACCGTTTCCATGATGAACACGGCTGTTTCAGTGATGAATATAGGACATTTTAACAATGCAATTCACCGTTTACCGTAATACTGGGAAAAGCATTGTTTATCCCCTGTTGCTGGACGTCACGAGCGATATTATCGGGCAATTAAACCGCCGAATTGTGATCCCATTACTACCAATTGAAAAATATCCTGACAGCCATCGCCCTGTTCGCATGATCCCCCTTATCAGGTTGATAGACGATAGAGAATATGCTGTGATGACTCACGAACTAGCCAGTATATCTATTCATGCTTTAGGTGCTGAATTTTGCAACGCTTCGCCATACCGTAATCAGATAAAAGCGGCACTCGATTTCCTCTTTGACGGTATTTAAAGCAATTTTTGCCTCATTTCCCCGTCAGTACTGAAAAACATATTGGATCGCCAGCCATGAAAGTTGGCCGCTTTTTTATTTCAGGAGAGCGTAAAATCTATGGTCCCTCTTCTTTTCCTTAAAATAAGGGGAGGTGCTTTATGCAATCGCCTGCCAATCTCTGGGGATTACTCAGTGATGTTGAACGTAAAAATAGCTGGCAACTGGCGGAATGGCTGACCGAAAACTCACCTGATGACATTCAGTATTTACTGGAACGCGCCGATTGGGATGCGGATGCCACATCACTTCTCGACTCGACCACTAACAAAATTGACCAAAAGCGGGCTTTTAACAACCCACAGGCATGCAAGCGTTGGATCCACTGTGCATCATTCACATCGGTTTTTCGTCCGGGTACAGAGCGAATCTCCCGTGCGTTCGAAAGAACCACTTCAAACCCATACGCTTCAAGAATTTCATAGACCGGAACCCAGTATACGCCTGTCTATTCCATCGCGACGGTCATAATACCCTGATTGACTAACCATGTTGCCATCTTATGTAAATCCGACGTAAAGGCCTTAAATGTTTTCACCGGTTCATCGGTCTTATCAGGCGCAATCGCGACAACATGAAAGCTTGCGGCGATATTAATACCGGCCGGAGTGAGGATGAATAACAGGCAGAGATTAAGACTTTTGGGATGGTTTTTTCATAGTGCACCTCATCTGGTAAGAAGTCCGTATGGGGCACGGAGAAAATCACTTTCCTAAATTATTGTTGAAGTGAGAATATCACTTCTATTACGGTGACCAAAATTATTGTGTCACATCACTAACTTACTGTCCGGAATTAGTTGACCACTACACCGTACCGTACTCCGGCTCGCTCACTAATTCTGATGCGGAGAGCATTTAAATGATTCCCCCACGGTTTTTTCATGCTCTCCAACAACTGTGTGTTCTTTATAGTTTACAATTACGCGTTTTTACTATCGCGCCCATTGTCGCGTTGATATTGTCAATTGTATGTGAACCAATATAAACAATTCCGCCCATTGACACACTGCCGTTAATTACCTTTGCATTACATAAGTTAGCTTCCGCACCCATCGTCATACTCACATTGGCGGTATCGACTTTAAATGTATCGATATCACTGTTGAATGTGGTTCCCATAGAAAGTTCTGCGTTGAGTTTTTCCGTTTGTCCACTAATAACAAAACTAGCGCCCATACTACCGTCTACATTTAATTCTTTTTTAGAAATAGCGCAGGCATCAGCAGTAAATTTAACACCAAGCATCATCCTGATGGTTTCAATGGGAGTATTAGTATAAATCTTTAGGGTAGCTTTATTGTCTGCAAAATCCCATGAGTCATAATCTTTAGCGGTACCCATTATGGATAATTTTTTCTGATGAACATCCACCTGCAATTTGTCCAGGACTTTTCGTGAACCATTAGCAATAACATAAGGGAGAGTATCTTTGCATATAATGGTTACATCAAGACCCTTTGCCAATGTTATATTATTAAATTGTGCTATCTCAATGCGTTTTTCCATATCAGATGCTTGAGCTATGTTGATAAATGATGATACAAGCAACGAAATGAGTGCTGTTATTTTGAATGTAGACTTCTTACCTTTCAAATGTAAATAATTCATATTGTGAAAACTCCTTAATAGTGATTGATTTCATTTAAGATAGGAAATAACTTACTTGAGTCACTATAAATTTTTTAACAAAGATCATAGAAACTCTCAAGTTTATCTACTTTAGAATAAGTTTTTTGGGGAGTCGATGATTTTTGCCAAAAATCAACATGATAAATATTATCAATGTCATCAATAAATATTGCGTGAAACGCCCCTTCCGTCGGTTGCCAAGTGGATTTTGCTGCCATCCAAACAAATTTCAGGCCAGTCAAGGAGGCCTTTTTCATCCAGAATGGACAGGAGGCAACCAAGGTTCTATCAATATCCAAGCATCATCAGGAATGTCGTAACGGGCTATCATCTTGTTCCTGCATAGAAACCAATGAGAGGATAATACTATTACATTCATTTTCTCAGTAATCCTAATCAGTAATGTTTTCATATACAAATAATGCCATACATGAAAAATCAACTAAAAAATATCGAAGCCTTTTGTTGAATTGCGGTTCTATTTATTTTCTTTACGTTTATCTTATTCCTTTTACGTCACCGATAAATTTCAATATCTCATTGTCAAAATTAAACCGGAATCAATTCCGGCTTATTCACGATTTATTCGATTGTTTTTAATAACCCATCACCTTAAAAGAATCATTCGGTTTTACCTAAATACAACAATATGATTGAATTCTGAATTCGGTAGAGAGCAATCTTTAATCACATCATTGAAGTTAATAATATTAACCCGTTTTTGTGTTTCAAATGCGGTTAATGCAAGAGAAAACAAAGCTTTTCCTGCGTCTTTATCTACAGTGACTAAATCATCAGATACAAAATGTGTCGTCTTACTTGGATAAGTTTCTGGGGCCACTTGAATACCCCAACTTCCTGTTGCACCTGTTACATAGATTTGGGCAATGTAACCTTGCGCACATGAGTTAAACTGTAATGCAGCAACCTTACCTTTCTCAGGAAGCTTCTCTGCTATAACTGACGTAGCGATCAATCCAGCCATTAAGGTAATATAGGGTAAGCTTTTTTTCATTTTCATCTCCTATCTTGAGTTCATTAGAGTGATATCTTTTTTATGAATGTGATGATGCCAATAACAAGTTTTTATTATTATTTTAGTGGTTATAAGCGAGATTCGATATATCATTACACAATCAAAACCATATAAAACATAACGTTATTAAATATAATGTTATAGTAGAAAGTCTGTACTGATTCCTTATTATTAACAACCATTCCTATAAGTGAATAAAAATATCAGATTGATTTCTTATGTGGATTATCGTTTCACCCACTTAAATAGTTTGGATCTGTGGATTGTACAGACCAATAATTTGAGTTAATAGAGATATCTCTGGCTCAACAATATATATTTGATTTAATTAAAAAAAATAAATTAAAAACTTGGTAACTTCAACAAATTTTCAACAAACAGCAAAAATAATAGCACAAAATTAACTCAATATTAATTATTGGACGATAATTAGTAACTCAGATAAATTATATGACTCCAATCAACACCTGATGAGGTACCAACCATGAAAAAGTTATCAGCCTGTCTTTTAGTATTGAGTATTACTTCTTTTACACCTAACTTTGCGTCTGCAAATATATGTTTTCAAGTCAAACACTCTCTGGGTAAATGTGCAGAAATATGTGCACTGACTCTTCTTAGTCCTTTGTGGGCAACAATTTGTCTCTAATTCAATTAACAATAAAATATTTAATAAATAAAGTGATAAGGATGATTTTTTTCTTGTCACTTTACTGTAATACAGAAAGATATTTGTCAATCTGACCAGAAACAACAGAAAATCTTATCAAAAAATGCTAGGAAAAATACAGGAGAATTTAGTTAGTTTAACTAGCCTCTCACACTAAATAAAATTAATTCAACTTAACTGGGTGAATTAATTTCCAAGATTGTCGGGCTAAATTACATTCATAACAGCTCAGATAAATAACCCACAACGAGTTATCTCAGACGAAAAATTCATTTATAATACCTATTCTCTGATACCTAATATAAGTTCACAATTAAAACTATTTTCCTGCCTATAAATAATAGTTGAAATAGCTAAAAGTCTTAAATAATAGGATGCCATAAACTTATTAACTATTATATCATCTCCATCTTATATAACTTAAGAAACACAATTGCCAAAAATTTTCATTAATGGCTGATAATTACATTGATAAGCGGAAATGTTCGCCTCAATCCATTGTTTAGCATCCACAGACTCAAAGGAGATATTATATCCACAGTTTATAACTATATATTCAAATAAAAGACGTTGTGTTCTTCCGTTACCCTCTCTAAAAGGATGAATCGCATTTAATTCCGCATAATACTCAGCGAGCCTTTTAATGAGTTTATAATGATTTAATCCTATGAAAAAATTTTCACGGCCTAACATATTAAATATCTTACTTCCTTCCGTTTCAATACGTTTAGCATGACAAAAACGAGTATTACCTTTTGATATATCAATGGTTCTCAACTGACCAGCCCAGTCATACAAATCAGAAAATATCTGTTTATGAAGGTAGCACCAAAAGGCTAAATCGTAAGGTGGTTCCTGAAATGAAATATTCAATATAGCAAGTTCAGTAAGTTCTCTTTCTGCCTGTTCAAGAACAATTGAATCATGAATACCCAATTTATTAATAAGAGTGTCTGTATCAAGATATGTATAGGGATCTTGCCCAGCTCCATATTTATCCACCATAATTACCTCACTATACACTGTATTTTCTGATTAATTTATCTCTCAGATTTTCTTGCCCTTTTTGGGTTTCAGGCAAGCTGTTCATCACAACATTCATTCCTTCAAGGCGCATACTATCTCTGTAGTTTTTTAGTTTTATTCGATCGAAATAATGTTTTTTTTCATTATAAGTTGTCATTATTGTTCTTTTATTCTTTTGGTTTCTGATGTCTTTCTCATGCTGGCGGGAATATTTAAACTTGACCAAATCCACTTCGCTTAATTTACAGTTAATCGCCTGACCACTTTCAAATATTCCCCAAGAAATAACTTCGAAATAGCGGGCCTTGCCGTTTCTTATACGGTTAATCTTTACCTCTAAATCTTGTTGCAGTATTTGCAAAACCTGTTGCACTTTACGCTCAGATATCCCTGTCGCTTCCACAATTGAACGCGTGTTGGGATGTTCTAATTTAATTAAAGCCGCCATAACAACTAATTCATATTTCATTTGAATTCCCAAAATACCTATATATGCAATAGCAGTATAAAACACCAAGGTCGCTAAAACCAGAAAAGAGAATATAGAGTTATTACTGGCGAATTCTGTAAAGCACATGCTCATGAAGCGGATGCCCATCCGGTAATAAAGGGTGCAAGAAAGTATTTTCATCTTTCACCATTCCAAGCCTCTCCATAACTTTTTGAGATCGCAAATTGGAAACTGTCGTAAATGCAACTATCTCCTCAAGTTTTAATTCAGTGAAAGCAAAATCCCGTGCCTTGCATGCAGCTTCACTGGCATAACCTTTACCCCAAAATGGTTTATCAAGACGCCACCCAATTTCAGTACAAGGTGAAAACGGCAATTCTGCTACAGGAATATTCAAACCGACAAAACCAATAAAATTCCCCGTCTCTTTCAGTTCCACGGCCCAAAATCCCCAACCATTCTGCTGTTCAAATCTCTGGATAATTCTATCCACCATTGCATTGCTTTGTTCAACCGTCAAGGTGGCAGGAAAGTATTCCATAACGTCTGCATTGCTATTCAAATGAAAGAACGGTGCCCTATCTTCCTCTTTCCAGGTGCGCATTATTAATCTCTCTGTTTCCAGTGTCACCATCATATTTTCCTTAATATCAGCTATATCAGCAGTCAAGCAAAATGCCTATATGTACGAAAAGCGCATACTTCAACCAGGAGAATTAAAACAATTAAACAGATAAATTGCTATAGTGAATAAAACTAAAGAGGAATAAAACAACGTAATTTAAAAATCAAAAGGGAAGTGGCCCGTGCCGGAAACCATCGGAATCACACATCACACGGGCCTGGTTTATCAGGCACTTGTTTTTACCGTCACCTTATCTTTGGATTTATCATTATTGGTATCTTTTATGGGTACAACACGCTCAGATGTTAATTTTGCATTATTTTCAATCTGTTCTGATTGCCCAAAGAATAAACCACCACGCTTGATAGACATACTGCCACAGCGACTGATACCACGCAATTCACCATGTTCAAGAATATCCAATGTTGCTGCACAACAAGTCCCTTCAACATTACCGTCAATTATGATTTCTGGAGCATTAAGTTCACCTTCAACCCGCCCGGCATGCATAATGCGGATTGCTCCCTCTTTCACCCGGATATTCCCAATCACTTTACCCCAGATTTGTATATCACCTTCTACATCAATATCGCCCTTAAAGACTGAGCTTTTAGCAACAATAGTGCAACGGCGGGCCTCTGCGCTGGCATTCTTTTTATCATCACCAGCCTGAGACACGGGTTCTACAGCCACTGTCTCTGTTTTTTTTCCAAACATAGTTTTTGATCTCGATCTCATGTTAATAAAGCAAAATATTAAAGCCAAAAAAGATAGAATCGCTGTCACTGTACAGCTAAACAGATTACCCGCCAGATAGAGCCCCAGAGCAATGCTCCACATGACCCATATACAGCTTAGAAAAATATTGTTCGAAAAACGATGTTTTGCCATGTTCTTTCACGTTCTTATTGTTTTTCATACTCTTTTTGTTAGAAAATACAAATCAAATCACTATCTTAACAGAACAAATAGCAATCAATGCTGAAGGTAAGCCGATATTTGTAACGCTATTAAACGATTAAAGCTATTATTCCTTCTTGCTGCCTGCTGCTTATCCCATCAGGATCCTGGATAGCAATCAGTAAGAAAAAATTAATATTAAAATATAAATCCTAATTCCCCATTTAATAACATTGTTCAACAATAAAGTCACGTTATTAATGTTTAATTTTATTTACAAATAATCTGATAGTGAAAAACCAAGAATCTATCTTAAAAAGGAAAATACGGTATTTTCATTGGCCTTACATTGATCTGAAAGTTTTATAAGACTGATATGATAATAACTAAAAATGGAACATGAAGAATTTATAGGAAGGATAATTTAAATACCAGGTTACTCTTAAAAATAACTCACTTTCTCTATCTCATGATCAGAGTTCTTGATCAAAAAATAACGACTAAAAAATAAAACTTACCATTAATCTGAACATACAAAGTTTCTCCCGTTGGCATGACTTTGGCGGCTTATCTGGCCTATTGATAATCCGGGGTAAAACCAGCAACACTTTTAAAGTCACCCGAGACAATAACCGCTGAACCACCGGTTCCAAACTGCAATTTTCCAAACGAATTTTGGTATTTTTAGGGATTTGGCTCCCCTCACCTTTCAACGATAAGTTGGACGTTTTCCTAAGACTTACAGTGTGATCTAAATTGTTCGAATTGATGAAATACGATACATCAATCATAGCGCCGCTGACAATAGCAATGACAAATATTACTGTGGTTGTCATCATAATTTTATTCAGTTTCATTTCTAATCCTCAATATATTGATAAAAATAAAATACAAAAGCATCTAATAACATGCAGAAAAATCACATAATACAAATCAGCTTTAATTTCAGAGTAACTCTCTAAATGAATGATTTTGTGATTATTAGTATCTTTTACTTTTTATGAATGGAATCTATTAACTAAAATAGTTGAGATACCAAAATACATTGACATAGATATGACTGTTAGAAAAACGCGGATAATTCACGACAGATAAAAATCCATTAAGCACAGAAAAATAAAAACGATGTCATTGATGGCTCTCCACTGGATTTATCATGATTAGAAGCAAGTTAATGAAAACACAATTCATCCATAAACATTTATACGTAAGCAATATCCTTATTGACGTTCAAATTATTACAGAATAATTCAACAAATAAAAACAAAAAATACAAATTCAAATAATTTCACAACAAAATACTTAGATAACATTTCAATACTATAATTTGCGATCTATAGTGTCGCAAATTATATCTATATAAGAATAAAATTCTTTATTGTGTTTGTTTATCAAATCAAAAGATCTAAAATTTTAATTTTTCGATATAATCAATCTACATAGTACAAAAACCAACCTTGACAAAACAGGATATATCCAGCAATTCTTTATGAACGAACATTTTGATTGTTCGTATATGTTGAAATTAGCCGTTGGATTACCCCAAGTAACTCAAGGTATCTAACTGGGTTCGATAAAGCCTGGAGTTAATATGGAAAACCGGAAAGATTCGACTCAACCTTCCCAGACGGATCAAGTACTTAATGTCATATCCAAATTATGCACCGTTCGGGAAATGAAAATGGCTCCACCACCAGAATCATGGCCCAGCACACGTGATGTAGCAGAGCAATGTGATTTCACTATCTACAAAGCCCGTTATCTGCTACTGAAACTGGCTGACAAAGGACTAGTTATGGTAACTCCGTCTCCCGTTAAGAATTCTCTTCGATGGTATATATCAGAAGATAAAATTGAATCCTTCTAACGATTTATCTTTCAAAAAAATCTGAAAAAATAGGTACCTGCTCTGTACAGCAGGGCCTATCATTAGGCTAAATTCACAAAAACAACATACAACCCTATATATTTCGTTCAAATAGAGACTTTGTATACATCACATTCCAACTGATTCTGACACCAACGAGGGTAAATATATTTTCATCTGGATAATCCGTCTGATTATTTTTGCTATAATTATAGTTGTTAACTTATGACTCCTTCATTACAAGAATCTCGAAAAATAATGTCATCACAAAGACGTAACAACCAATTAATGTTATTTAATCTCAGAGGAAACCAGAATGGAAAAATTGCATCGTTGGGAAAAATATGAATATATCACTGACATAGATAAAAATAGACCAGATATTTATAAGCGCGCCAAAATGTAAGGTTTTAATATTAGTTTATTGATAATGACAAGTGATCAGGAAATGCCCGATCACTAATCGGGCATTATCATTAATTTTTCGACCAACGCACAATTAAAAGCTGGCGTTGACACCCAAACTGAAAGAGTAGGTATGATTCTGAACATCACCGTCATTGCGCGATACTGATGCAAAAGCGCCCCAATCCTTTGTAATAACAGCATTCATACCAATAATGTATTCACGCCAATGGGTATCCTGTTTTTGGCTTTCGCTAACGAAAGAGGTCTGGGTTGAATTGATAGCACTACGGATCTGATAACGCTTATCACCAAACTGGTGGTTGAACCGAACTTCGGCATAGGGGTTAAAATAGCCGAAATTCGTGTCAAGACGCCAGCCTAGCGTGCCAACCTGAGAGTCATAGCGCTGTTCACCAAAATACATGGAAGTACTGTTATTACCCGATTCACGATAACCTTTGACATAACTTTTATCCCAAGCGTATTGAATAATCGGGCTGGTGGTGACAGTCGGTGCTAGCGGAATATCCCAACCTGCGGTAATACGTCCGCCCCATTGATGGCCGGAAGTCGAAGCATTTTCTTTACGTAACCACTCATTGAGCACGATACCACGAGTAATGTCCTCATATTTCATGTCCAAATAGTGGAGATCGCCGCTAATCCAACCTTTATCGTAGTAACGCCACAAGCCGTAAGCGGTGAGCACATAGCCACGTCCATCATAGTGGAAATTATCGGCTGGAGAAGAATTATCCTGATAACGCGAGATCATGCCACCCAACAGAATAGTATCCGTGATCTGATAGTCACTACCCAATGTCAGTGTATGGTTGTGATTACCACTATAACCACCGAATACACCCAGTTTACCCTGTTCGTTACCCACATTACGCAACTGCTGTAAACGGCCGTCAAGAGAAGCAAGTGCCCCTTTGACGGGTACATTGTTGGCGTTCGTCAGTAACATAACCCGATACGGAGCATTGAGGACTGAAACAGTGTATTGACTAACGATATGATGAGCTGCCGAGGTTGGATGAAAATTATCGGCGAATAAAAAGGGCTTGCTGGCATCAAAGTCGGTATCTTTAGAGCTACAGGAACCCGCATTAACACCCTGAGCGCAAGCGTAACCTATGGTGTTGAGAAAACCATAGCGTAGAGGATCAGCGATAACTTCATGTAAGAGGGCATTAACATCAACGCGAACAATATTGCCAGTTTCTTGGCTCAGGGCCATATCTTCTAATTGATTATAGCTGTCAACCAGATTTGAAGCGTTACTACTTAATCCTTGATAACCATCAATCAGCTTCTGAGTGACCTCCTCAGCTTTTTTAGCATCCCCCCTTGAAACCTCAGACCCGATCTTTTTGAAAACACCGTGGATAACTTGAAGACGGGTGTCTTTATCAATTGTGGGATACTCATTAACTGCTGCATGAATTTTAGCCATATCATCAGAAGTCGCTCCCCCTTTAGAGATAACAAACTCCATAATCTTCGGAGTCATGCCCACATCAGGAACCGTAGGCACGATCACCAATCCAGCACCCGCTTTGAGGAGCGCATGTACCTGTGATGAAGCTGCCATCGCACTCTCAGTAATAATCTTTTGCGCATCAACCGGGTTTCGTAATGCAGCATCAACATCATTGCCACCAATCCAATGAACATACATGCCTTTAGGATCAGCATATCCACCGTGACTTGCCAAATAACGAGTTACCTGATCCTGAGTGTTGTCTTGATTATTTAAACTGGCAACAGCAGTCGCGCCACCGGCAGCGAAATTAGTACCCCCTTTCTTAGAGTTGACCAGCTCAATCCCTAATTGTTGAGCGATAAAATCGTTATACAATTTACTTTCAGTACCATTAATACCATCTACTGTGTATCGACCATTATTTCCGCCATCGCTTAAGCTATCGCCAAAAACATATAGGTTGTCATAAGCGTGTGCGTTCGAAATTGCACTTATTGAAAGTGCCAACATACCTGGTGCAAATATAAATGACCGTTTCATTAACTATCCTCAAGAAATAATTTTATATTTATCATTGAACTATCCGTTCAATTGCAATGATCAATCCAAATAGAACCTGCGTTGATGAAATATGACGCTATTCTTGCCCTGATTAACCAATACCTCATTATAGTTATTAAGAGAAGATATACTGCATTGTTTTTTACATTTTTAATTTAGTGTCACCATACAGTTCAACTAATCAATTCGTTTAAAATTCAACTAGCTATAAGAAGTAATATTAGACCAAATAAACGCAACCATCTCCTCCGATTCATGAAATAGATCACAAAATAGCAACAATTGTAACAATTGAAGATTCGGGTTAAGATAACGGCTGAATCTGATGAACATCTGAAGCGATCCATCACAAAAAATGTGATAGAGCCAATTTATCATCAGTTTAAAAGACGGGTTAAAATAAGAAATTAAGCAGAATAAATATGAGAATCCAACCAGCAATAAAAACAGATTTCAATAATCTGATCGAAATCTGGGAAGCTTCTGTACGAGCAACCCATGATTTTCTTCCTGACAAAAATATTAATGAATTTCGCCCACTGATTCTTCATACCTATCTGCCAACGCTTACTGTTTATAAAGCGATAAATGACAAAAACGAAATTGAAGGTTTTATGGGTGTTGATCAGAATCGGATTGAGATGCTGTTTATCTCCCCTTACGCCCGAGGTAAAGGTATCGGCAAAGCACTCCTGAATTTTGGTATTACTGAATTAGGTATCAATGAACTGGATGTTAATGAACAAAATGTTCAGGGAGTGGGTTTCTATCAGCATCAGGGGTTTAAGGTTTTCAACCGCTCAGAAACTGACGGTCAGGGTAATTCTTTCCCGCTATTACACATGAGAAAACAAGCATGAGGAGTCATCTCCTCAATGCAAATTAAACTCTATCGCTAAGGTATGATCCCTCGGCAGGCCTGCCGGTTTTACCCCTACAGACCGGGCTTGCTGGATAGCCGCAAGTGCAGCCCGATCCAATTCATCAGCGCCAGAACTCCGCACTAATTGAGGGTTCGTCAGATCGCCGCTGTCCAGTAAACGAAAGCTTACCTGAACAATACCCTGTTGTTTCATCTTCTTCGCCCGACGTGGATAGCGTTTGTGTTTTTCAATTTCACGACGTAAAGCAGACTGATAGCCTTGTAAATCATCAGAACCCAAACCCGTCATTGGTTGATGAGTCGTCGCCTGACGGGCACCAGCTTGTGAATCCACAACATCTCTCCCGGCCACCTGAGAACTGTCCGCTGCTTGTTCCGTTTCCGATTTACGCCCATGCTCCGCCAGTTTTGGCTGGAGATCTTTTACTGGCTCTTTTTGTGGCTTGCTCCTCGGTTTGGCATCTGCATGTTCTTCCGGCGGTTTACGCTGTTCTCGTTTCCGTGGCCTGTCCACTGGCTTATTGAGCGCTATTTTCGCCTCAAGCGGCGATTCCGCTACCACCACTTCGGGCGGTAACGGAGGCGGGAGAGGTTCCTGCTTCGTAGGCGGCTCCTGCCCAGCAGGTACCGCCGAAGCAACCATTTCTATTGAGATACTGATTATTGGCGAATTCACTGATTGATTATTTGCGCTATCATCACGTAATAAATGAGATGCCATAATCACGATGACACTTGCATGTAACAGTAAAGAAGCAAACAAGCCAATATAAATACGATTTTTCATCATAATTCAAGCCACCTTTCCGCTCGTTATCTGCGGAGATTAACCTTCTTACAGGTAGGATAATCTCCCGTCAAGCATTAGAACTGACTGGTGACACTAAGCTTAAACGTCCGTCCGGGTGCCGGCATCATGGAGCGGGTTAACGGGTCCAGATAATAGCGATCGGTTAAGTTAGTGCCGGATAATTCAACGACAACATTTGGCGCAACCTTATAATTAATATAAGCATCTACGGTCATTACCGAATTCCAGCGCATCGGGTTATTATTTATCCCTTTATAAGTGCCCGGCATTTTTTTCATCAACCATTTTTCATCCTTATTCTCCACACTGCTGTGGTACAACACCCGGCTCCCTATTTCTAAATCTTCATCTAATAACCGGCCACCAATATTCAGATTAAGAGAATAACGGGGGGGAATAGTCGTTCTTAAAAAACCACCGGGAAAACCGCCATCAATACATTCTGGAACACCAAATCGATTGGTCGAATCTAACCTACCCGCTGAAGTTTTATCACAAACTTTATTTTTAAGATTATAAGACAAACCAAACTGGGTAAAGAATCCTCCGTTGTCATAACGCCCTTGTACTTCTAAACCGGATAATTTTTGCTTATCTAATTGAGTAAACGTAAAGTTATCATCACGATCAAAGACATTCTCTATGACCGTATTGTAATAAGCGAATTTAATATCCGCATTATGCTCTGCCCCTAGCAACTGACTTAAATCATGAACATAACCCACTTCAACCGTTTTGCTACGTTCAGGTTTAAAAGCGCGGGCCGGTTTATCAGTAAAACCAGAGGAAAAGCCGACGGTATCTTCAAAAATACTCGGCATACGTACCGCTTCGGCATAACGTGCATAGATACGTGCATTATCACTCACATAAGCCGTTGCGGAAAATACCGGTGCCCAAGCATAATCTTTACGTTTAGGTTGTTTAGACCAACGTTCCTGTTCACTTTTTTGTTTATAAACTAAACCACCATCACCATTACTCAATATTTCACCTGAGTTATCAATATAACGGCTATTAGATTGGGCATTACTGTATTCATATTTATATACTTCTTGGTTAGTCATAGGATCAATAACACGCTCATTCATATCAAGCTCCCCATTAAAATAGGGGTTATCTTGTTTATATAACTTACCGTCATCACGATATTGCCAAAGTACATCTACCGGTATCATAGGACGAGAAATTGAATCTCGCTCTTTTGATTCAGAAAAAATTTTTTCGCTATATTCGTTAAATTCATCATCAGTTAAACACTCAAAGCATTCATTAAATTTTTTCAACAATTCAGCTTCTCGTGCGGTAAGCGTTCTCTTATATCGCAATCCCTGACCAACCAGTTTTTTATCTTTACTATAACCGGGATCACGGGCAGCTAAACGTTCATTTAAAAAATCATCCTTAGACCAATAGCTTACTCGTCTAGCGCCAGCACTTAATGCCAGCCATGAGGTAGGACGCCAATCAAAATTAAATGCAATATTGTTTTCTTGACGGCGTCCTTTTCTCGGTGGTGAACGAAAACTAGAGAAGTTCTTCGCTTCATAATCATCATGTGAGCCAAGCCGTTCCCGTTGCAGGCTGGCCGACAATGTTAAATCCAAATCAGGAGACAGAGCAAAGGCATTAGAAAGATCAACCCCCCAGCGATTATTATGTGCATTAGTAGCAGCGGTATCGACTAAACGACCATCTTTATTCGGATCCTTTTCCTTATGATCATTATCCCAGACTACATCCCGTTCCCGCGGCTCACGTGGATATCCCCCAGCAGTATTAGTATTGCTAATAGTACGGGTAATCCAAAACTTCATATCAAAATCAACCCACTTATTCTCATCCGGCTTCCATTTATAATCCACATTAAATGCCTGCTGATGTACATTAGCCAAAGGCCATTGTGGTACAACATTATCCTCAGCCCGCACCCAGCCAAGACGCGAAGGCATAATCTCACCGTAAATCGTTTTAGTATCGCGAATACCAAACTCGATAGTCTGTTGATTAGCCAGACGCCAGGTATTTTTAAGTAACCAAGATTCCATTTCACTGGAAGTATTCGGCACCTCATTACCAGGACGATATATACGTGCCACAAAAGGCAGATAAGGATCATACGCCCTAGCACCGCCCTCAAGGATATCTTTATCCTTATCACTGATCGGTGCATCATAGCGATGAGCACCTCCTTTGCCAGCAAAATAGTTGCCTTTACTACGATAACTATAGGCAGCCATTAAATCAAAGTATTCCTGCCGGGTACCTATCGCCAGACGTATTGCATTATCTTTCAGACCAAGCAATTTATTATCTTTTGAGGTTTTTGGGGTAATTTCTAACGCGGGATCAACATAATTAAACCCCTTAGTAAAACCAGGAATATCACGATAATCTTGTCCCCATTGCAGATTAGGTGCACGCTCTTTTATCGCATTACTACTGGTTTCTAATTTCAGGTTAATCCCGAAGCGCTCATCTGCCGGTACCACATCATCAATGCCCAACGTTTTTATTATTACTGCTCCACCTATCGAGCCTTTTACTCCGCGAGTCAGTGACGGGCCTTTTTCTATTTCAATGCTGCTAATCAAGTTAGGATCAATATAATTACGATTATTAGCACCGTTATAACCCCGCCAGGTCGTAATCGCCTGTTCAGTACCATCAATGGTGACAGGAACCCGCCCTTGCCCTTGAATGCCGCGAATATTAGGATCTAATGCACCACTGTTTCTGGAATCACCACTAAATACGCCGACGGCACTTTTTAAAACATCCGCAGGTGAAGCGCCCTTATAGCGTTCTACCAGATCCTTACCCAGGTAAATAGTGGTAATATCTTTATCGTAAACTGCATCATAGCCTGCCTGATCTTTTTCACTGGTTGCTGAAACGTTAATTTTTCCCAAATCGGACTTATCTTCAGCAGGCTGTTGTGCTGATTGAGCAGGGGGTATTGGTGTATCTGCATCAACTCGGTAAGGTATCATGTTGTAAGTTAATACCATCACCAATGTTATTTTACTGTATTTATTATTTAATTTATGCATAGTGATTATCTGCCATAGTACGGATTTAAATAACCTATTATTTCAATCAATATCAAAAATATTTTTCAAACTTAATTAACACTTCGTTTTTGTTATATGAGTATAGCCAATCAACATTGCTATTGTTTTTTCTGTACCGATAAGTGATTACCGGAGTTAAACCAAAAACATCAAATTTAGGCATACTGAGAATGGCCGAATAGAGTTGTTCATTGTCTCTACGACGTGCACTTAATGGTACACTGTAATCACCAAACTGCCTCTGTCGTAATGCGGTAAATACTACCGCATTAATTCCCGGATACAACTGAGTGGAAATACCCGCTCGTATGCCTTTCTGTTGATAATCATCCGCTTTCTCAACACTGGTTTTATTAACCCAATCACCACCCGTAAAGGTAATTGTCTGATCAGTTAAATAATAAGATAAGGTGGCATAAACAGAAGTCATATTACCGTCATTATGATTATAAAGTTTATGATAACGAAACTGTTTATATTCACCTTCAAGATTCAATGCCAGATTTTTTGATAGAATATTCATCCATTCAGTTTTCACTCCTGTGGTGCGATAACGAGAATGATTACCAACATGATTAAACTCAATAATTGGACCTATCAGAAAATCATTTTTCTGTGCCTTATAGTTATATCCCAAATAAGCGGAAGTTGTATTTTCATTTTCCTCACTATGATTACGATAACTTTCACCATAAGTCATTGAGCGCAAGGATATACCATGGTGACCACTTAGCGGGTATATCTTACGTAACGTAGCATCATAACTGATACCATTTGCCTTCTTTGCCAAAGGCAACTTGCGTTCAACGATACAACTGCCATTTTCAGCATATTCCTTGCAAACAGGAGGCTTATTTGGTGACATATTAGTATTGTCGTTAAAAATATATCCTACGGCAAAAGACCCACGCCAGGCATTACGCAATTCAATCGCATCTTGATAGCTGGTTATATTCTTAATGACTGCTGGTGGTAATTTATTTTCGTTATCGTGATTTGCAGCAGAAATTTCATTAAACAGTAAACCTGCCTCTTTATTTTTCTGGTTTTCATAATAGACCCTGGCTAACTCCAATTTAGCACGGGTGAAATCAGGTTGCTGGTGCAAAATAGCTTGATAATGCTGTTCTGCCGCCACTAAATTACCCTGCGAGCGGGCAAGATTCGCCTGAGCAAAATGTACCAATTGCATGTCATGCCTAGGTAACTTCTGATACATCGACAAAAAACGCTCAACATCCTTTACTTGTTGATGATTAATGGCTAAATACAGCGCCTGACCAACCTCATTCACATTATTCTCAACACTGAAAGTCTGACCATTAAGGACTATCGATAAATGATCAGTATTCTCATTCACAGTTTCATCAGTAACAAGCTCTTTTTCTTGATCCTGCAAATTTCGCTGTACATTATGCCACAATCTTCTGCCAGCATCTTCATCTGCCAGAACCAAAGAGGGATAAATAAACAAGCAACTGAGCAGTATGGTAAAACGGATAATGGGGATATTTAACATCGGAATATCACTACTTAATAGTCGGACCAATAAATAAACAAAATAAGACAAAGCCTATATGAACTTTGCCTTATTCAATCAATACAAGCTCATATTATGGATTTTTAGTCCCGCCAAAGGCGGTATCTTTACTATGATCCGAATTAAATTTAGCCACCCCAGCTAAACTCGACGCATTATCACCAAAGAAGTGGCCGCTGTTTGTACCAGCAACATTTCCGGCTGTCGCCGTCCCGGCAAATGAACCATCTGCTCTAATTCTGGAATTAATGCCGACGGTCAGCACACTATTCGCTATTGAACCAGAAAGTTTTTTCTGTCCGAAATCAGCAGTGAATGTGCCTTGCAAAGCATTGCTGCCACTATATTGGTTAATTCCTTTAACCGTATAAGTCGCTATACCTCCAGTCGGTAAATTGGCCGTCACATCTTTACCGGAATAATAGGCAGTATGAGTCGTATCATTTACCTGACCGGTTTGTGACCATTCACCAAAATAGACATCAGCATTAGCCACTTTACTAAAGTTAAATACCCCCATACCACCATGGGTACCCGATCCAGGCATAGAAATTTTATGAACGCCATTCGCATCCGCTGCGACATAACCGGCAAGACTTGAGAAACCAGTGACCTTACCTTTAGCAATAGAATGCACCCCAATTCCCGGCTCCCCACTAGGAGTTGGATGACCGCCACCACGCGCGTCAGTTACCCCAATATTAATACTGGGGCTATTCTGATTAAAATCTTGAGTTTGCCCAAAACCTGGCGCAGCTATTGCTTGTGTTACTAATCCACATGTACCTAATACTGCAATTAACACTTTAACTTTGTTCATAGCATATTCCTTATGTTAACTAATTAAATGTTAGAGATTGCTTATTACATAGTTTTAGTACCGTCCGAAGACTGACGCGCATATTAACGTACTTTTAATAAAAAATGAAATGATAATCATTATCATAAAATCATTATGTGAACTTGTATAAAATGGCAATAAATACACTTAACTATTTAATTATTAAATCAATATTTACCATAACCTTAGTATAATAGGGGGAATAATCTTAGATAGATAAAACCAATAATAAGTGTAAAAAAATTAATACACAGTAATATATTCTAAAGTAACTATTTCATTTTGAAATTAATTTATTAGTTACTATTATATTAGTAACTAATATAATGGCAATTATTGATCCAAAATTTATCAAAAAATATTTAACAATTTAAAACAAAAATCAATAAAGGATAATTTATCTTATTGATTTAAACAGAAATAAATTATTATAAAAAATTGAAATATGATCATTCAACAAACCTTCGCTAATATATCATTTACTAAAACCACTAAAATAGACATATTGCCTATACGGATTAAAATGCCATTACAATATTATCTCCCGCCTATAATGGATTTAATAACCATAAATTTAAAATGTAAATTTTTATTCACAATGAAAATTTTTTATGAAATATTGATACTATTTTTATCTTACATGAAAGAATTGAATAAGTTATTTACATAACTTCATAAATTCCCTAGCTTTTTGCAGGGAATTTATGTAGGTGCGATAGTTATCAGGCCGATTTAATTAAGGATTTAACTGAGAAACTATCGCTCTCGTCCTCACCTTTAATATAATAGACAGTAAAATAGAATTCACAAAAAGGCCTAAAACCAAACCATACCAAAATCCCACAATGCCCATACTATCAGTTATCCAGTTTGTCAAAGCCAAAATAAACCCCAGTGGTAAACCCACTAACCAATAGCCAAATAAAGGTGCGTAAAATACTGATCGGGTATCATGAAAACCACGCAAAATACCCGCTAAAGTGCCCTGTAAGGAGTCAAAGAATTGGAAGAAACAGAATAGAAAAGCCAGGCTAAGTGCGATTATTATCACTGAGTCATCGTTAGTATAGAGTGAAATCAATGGTGCCGCGAAGAAATATATTATAAAGCCAAAAATTACAGAGACAGATAATATCAATGAAATCGAAACTCTTATCACACCCATTAATGATGTTCTATCTCTCTGCCCAATATAGGAGCCCACTCTCACCGTTGTCGCGGTCGCAAATCCGGTGATGACGGTATAAATGATAGTGACGATATTAAGCATAATATTATGTGCGGCAACAGTTTGAGTGCCTAAAGGCGCAACAGATACAGCAACCACATCAAGAAAAACCATTTCAACAAAAAAAGCCAATCCACTAGGAATGCTAATATAAAAAGTCCTCAGTAAATCTTGATATTTTGGGAATTTTAAACGAAACCGATATCGCCGATATTCATTTTTTAGTAAAAAATAAATAACTAAACATGCCGCACTTAGGTTATTAATAATTGCCGTTGTAATACCTGCGCCAACGCCGCCCATTTCTGGCAAACCAAATTTCCCGTAAATAAGCATGTAATTTAAGGGTATATTCAGTAATAAGGCACCAGAAGATAGGTACATAGCAATTTTCGTGTCTTCTAATCCTTGCAGAAATGAACGAAAAACATTAAATATCATCACCCCGGGAACACTAAAGGCCATAGCAATAACATAACCCTGTGTAATATCTAAAATATGATCATCCAATCCTATAAACGCAAATAGCTTGCTAATTAACATTAATAATAAAATTATTGGTATTGAAAGTATCATCGATAGAAACAAATAATTTTTAAGGCTCTCTTTGACCCCTTCTTCATTACCTTGCGCTTTGTGCTTTGCGACATCTGCCGCAAGCATGATAATAGTCCCATATCCCAACACAAATATAGGGAACCAAATACTACTTCCTAACGTTACTGCCGCTAAATCAGCGGTAGCATAGTGACCAGACATCACAATATCCACAACCCCCATTGCGGTACGTGCTATCTGCGCAATAATGATGGGGAAAGAAAGTAAGAAAAGTTGTCTTAATTCCTGCCAATTTGAAAATTTAGCCATAAAAATACCATTAATTTATCGATTAGCTCCAATATTGATCATACTAACAATAAATTATAACCAAAATCATTCGGAAAAATTTTAAAAAATTTAAAATTATGGGCATATCCTCTATTTTTGTTCAGGAAATAGAGGGGAATAAATCAGGTAACCTAACGAAAACGAACTACTTCACAAAAAATTTTGTGATCTTTCTAAAAGATTAGATATTTATTTACGTCTTTTATTCTCATTTTCCATTTTAATAGTTAATGTTACTCGACTTAAGTAGCTTTTGCTTTTTGTGATAATGTCCACATAATTAAAAAATAGCGACGGCCGATATCACTGAATTAGTCACATCTTTAAATTATTTATTTAATTAATAAAGAATTAGCGAAAATATAATGTCTAATAATAAAATCTTTATTGTTTTAGCGATACTGGTGATGGGGCTTTCACAATTTCAACCGATAAAACGACGTCTCAACCTGTCAAAACTACGGTGCAAATTCATCCTCAGCTTGGTTAAATTTGCCAGGCAATCGCATCTATCCTATTTAGTCAAAATAACGATGAGGTAGCGTATATGCACTACATTCGGCCCAGTGATAATTCCCTGTGGAAAATTAAATGTCGTTTAAATGGCGATCGTGTCGAATGGGCTTCCAATAACGTCGATAACATTGGTCGTCGGAGAATTGAAGAAAATGACGAAAAAATCACATTTTCTATCACCGGAAATTCCCTTAAGCTGATAGATACCTACTCCGACAGTTCATCAATCAAACAAATGTACACGTTAAATTCCTTGTGAACGGCAGTAAGTGGAGCTGTAGTTTTGATAAAAGCCACTTACATCTATTCATCAAAGATACATGTAATCTTACTGATATAGAGAAGAGACCGAAAATGAAACCAGAAACTCTTGCGATCCACGGCGGATATTCTCCCGATCCAACCACCAAAGCCGTTGCTGTCCCTATTTATCAAACAACATCCTATGCGTTTGATAATACTCAACACGGTGCCGATCTGTTTGATTTAAAGGTCGAGGGAAATATCTATTCCCGCATTATGAATCCAACTAATGACGTACTGGAAAAACGGGTTGCTTTACTTGAAGGCGGGATAGCCGCATTGTCGGTCGCATCCGGTATGGCGGCTGTCACCTGCGCTATTCAATCCATTGCCGGAGCCGGGGATAATATTATATCTGTTGCCAAGTTATATGGCGGCACCTATAACCTGCTGGCTCACACATTGCCCCGGTTCGGTATTGAAACACGCTTTGCCGACCATGATGATATTGCAGCATTGGAATCACTGATTGATGATCGGACCAAAGCGGTATTCTGTGAATCCATTGGTAACCCGGCAGGTAATGTTGTTGATTTGAAAAAGTTTGCCGAAGTGGCTCACCGTCATGGCGTTCCTTTAATCGTTGATAATACTGTCGCCACACCTGCGCTTTGCCGGCCCTTTGAACATGGTGCCGATATTATTATTCACTCCCTGACCAAATATATAGGAGGACACGGTTCCACTATTGGCGGCATTATTGTTGATTCCGGTAACTTTCCTTGGGAAAAACATAAGCAACGTTTCGCCATCCTAAATAACCCGGATCCCTCTTATCACAACGTCATTTATACCGAACAGTTCGGCAAAGCCGCATTTATCGGGCATTGCCGGGTCGTACCGTTACGTAACATGGGTGCCGCGTTATCGCCTTTTAATGCTTTCCTTATTTTGCAAGGGCTGGAAACGCTGGCATTAAGAATGGAACGTCATACTGAAAATGCCCTGAAAGTGGCTCATTACCTGCAAAATCATCCTCAAGTTAGTTGGGTAAAATATGCAGGGCTGCCAGACCACCCAGAACATGAACTGGCACAGCAATATATGAATGGGAAGCCATCAGCCATTCTTTCTTTTGGTATTAAAGGCGGACAGGAATCCGGTGCGCGATTTATTGACGCATTAAAACTGATTGTGCGCCTGGTCAATATTGGTGATGCAAAATCACTTGCCTGCCATCCAGCTTCAACCACTCATAGCCAATTAAATGACGAGGAGTTAGTTAAAGCCGGTGTACCACACGATATGATCCGCCTGTCAATCGGCATTGAACATATTGATGATATTATTACCGATCTTGCCCAAGCTCTGGATGCATCGAAATAATCTAACGTGACAATATACCCCGTTCTGATGAACGGGGTTTTATTCACCAGCTATAACTATTTTTTACTGTCTCTTTTTCAATTACTTTCCTTTAATCAATGTTGCTGATTTTTATTTCCTTTCATTTTCACCAACTAAAACAAAAAGCAGGGGATAACAAATTAAATCGGTAACCCTATCGCCAATATTCGATAAAGTGGCTTCTCCCTATCCCTACAAAAACGTGTAAGAACGTCCAAGTGACGACTATTCACGTCAAACACACAAGGAAAATAGATGAAAGTTCAGCTAGCCTATACATTGTTATTAAGTTCATTGCTCTGTGGGTATGCTTCGGCAAAAATCCCAAATGAATTCAGCCCCACGCCATCATTCGAGGATAATTTCAATGGCACAACACTCAATAGCCAAAAATGGGATTACCGTGGTTTAGGTGTCAGAAATAATTGTATTAATACTCAATCAGCAGTTATTGTACGGAATGGGTATTTAACCATAAAAACCTATTCTGATAGTTCTTCTGGCAAGCTACAAAATTATTGCGGCATGATTTCAACACAAAAAAGTTTCCTACAGTCATATGGCTATTGGGAAGCCGCTGTCAGATTTAATCGCGCCGAAGGTAATCAGGTCGCATTCTGGATACAGTCACCAACCATGGGTAAGGATCTGACGAATCCAGAAAAATCAGGCGTCGAAATTGATGTATTTGAACACTTAGCTGAAGCTAAACAAGATCAATATGATCACGCTATTCACTGGAATGGTTATGGCAGCGCCCATAAGCAATGGTCAAAGAAGTTATCTATGAGTAAACTCGCTGATGGTAAATTCCATAAATTTGCGGTGGCATGGACACCAGATGGCTACACATTTTATGTTGATGATGTTTCTCAACATTTGTCTGGTCTGGAGCAAGTCCCGATTTCAATCGCAAACCAATACATTATTTTAAGCTCTGAAATACCGCGCAGTTATCCAGCTCAGGGTTACGGTCCGATAAATAAAACAACCGCCACATTCGATGTTGATTATGTGAAAGTTTATCCGTATGTCGGTAATCAGAAATAATCATTCCCACTGTATTATTCGCTGCAATAAATTGGGACCGTAGGAAAAATAAGTCCGGTTAGTCAGTGATAATCATTCGCCTTGAATATGAAACAAGTAAAAAAATATTGGCGTCCAATTACTGGACGCCATTTTCTCATTAGAATGTTACATTCATTTTAACCCATATCGTTCGCCCGGGTTCATTTACTGAGGTGTTTGATGAATAACCAAAGGTGCTGTTACCTGCAAGGTTGAGGTGCTCGCTGTATTCTTTATTCAGAATGTTGTCGATACCTGTGCTGACTTTGATATTTTTGTTGACCTTATAGGCAACGTTTGCCGAAAGTACGCCGAAGCCCGGACTGTCTTTAAAATCTTTACCGACAACATTTCCCTGATCTACAGCAATCCGATGCTGGCTGCTAACCCATCGCCACAAACCGGTACTGCTCCAGTCACCACGTTCATAAGTCAATCCGAAACGAGCTTCCAGAGGTGGGATCTGAGGCAGTGGCTTGTTTTCCGTGGTATTTTCACCCCAAGAATAAGCAAGGCTGGCATCCGTTTTCCAATGATCTGCCAGTTGATAGCCAAAGCCCATCTCTCCACCCATAACATTGGCATTGACGTTATCAGCCTGGCTGAGGCGGGCATTGGTTGGGCTATATCTAAACAAAATAAAATCATTCACACGCCCGACATAGGCTGATACCCAGCTATTAAAGCGTTCTCCCGTATATTGCGCCCCAATATCAAGCTGGGTAGTTTTTTCGCTTTTCACACCATCAAAAGCACTGGCACTGCCTGCCGGACCGAGTTTAGGCGAGAATAGCTCCCAGTAGTCAGGGAAACGCTCGGTATAACCAATACCGGCATAAAACATCAGCGGAACATCAGCGATAGTATGTTCTAAACGCATAAAACCACTTGGCAAAGTATCATTTCGTTCTTTCTCGCTATTGCCGGCAAATTTTTTCACCAGACTGCGATCAAGACGGGCACCGGTTATCAACTCGCTCTGCTCTGTGGCGTACCAAGTCAGCTCGCCAAACAAACCATAATTACGGAATTGAGCATCCTTTTGCCACACGCTGCCTGATTTATTTCGATGGGTATTAGTTTGAGTATCTGCACCACTTTCTAGCTTGAAATCTTGCCATAACCAGGTGCCCATCGCCCGTCCCCCCACAATCCGGCGATCCAGTTGCATGGACATACCACTGTTCATATTCATGTGCATACCACACATATGCTTACAGGTCGCAGAAGGCATGCCCATCTTCCCCATCGACATAGCACTCGGAGAACGCAAGGTTATATTGTCCATAATATGGTTGGTATAATTGTAATAAACCTGAGCTTCAACCTTATCAAGAGCCTCACCGAGGTTAGATTTCTCAAAACGCACGCCGAGGCTTTCACGTTTAAATTGTGAACCATCCATATTACGCCCCGCATAGCGGGCTTCTCCATCACCTTTGCCGGCGGTCAATTCGAGCAGCGTATCTTTATCCGGCGTCCATCCCAGCGCCAGATCACTATTCCACTTATCCCAGCGTGAAGGGACACGATACCCACTACCATCTTTATAATCATGTGAACGGGAGGTATTTCCTATTAAACGTAAATATCCCCATTCATTGCCAACACTGGCATCAACATTGCCATCCCAACGACCATTTGAACCGGTCAATCCGCTGGCATTGACCTTCACTCCCGGCGCATTAAATTTAGGGTGTTCACGCTCAAACCGAATAGTCCCTGCTGAAGCACCTGGCCCCCACAACACGGTTTGAGGTCCTTTAGTGAGTGTCAACAAATCATAACTTTCCGGTGAAATATAAGATGAAGGTGCATCCATCCTGCCAGGACAAGCCCCTTGCATTTCTGCACCATCAGTCAGGATCTTCAGCCTTGAACCAAACATTCCCCGAAATACCGGATCACCATTGGTGCCCCCATTACGGATTTGTGAAAAGCCGGGTATGGTTTTCAAATAGTCAGAGCCATCACTTGCCGGAACCGGCTGACGAGGCGTTTTTGGTGAGGTGACAATTGATAAAGGAGAATACAAAGGCGCAGTGACGGTAATCACATCACCATCATTGGTTTTTGGGCCATTCGCCTGATCGTGCGAATCTGATGTAGTGTCAACCGCATATCCATTAAAAGCAGCCAGCAGAAACAGCGGCATTGCCGAACGGATACAATGGGATAGCATATTTTTTTTATGAGGAGAATTTTTTTCGAACATCATCTTTCCTTAATGTGCATCCGCGCTCCGAAGCGATATGGCTATCAAAAGCGGAATACGATATAGAATCCAACCAAACAGTTTTTGGTATAAGCAAACTTTTCCTGGCTAAGAAGCTAGCAGGACAACGCGTTTCATTATGTTTAAACCGATGAAATTAGATCTGTTCAGGCGGAGCGCGAGGCAACGAATCAGAAAAGATGAAATGCGGCAGAAAGGAAGCTACAGTTTGAATCGGTGGTGGCCGTGAAGTCAGCGAAGTTGACCAGAATAACGGTGTATTCGCCAAATCCAGCATAGGTATATGGATCAGAAAAACGCAGTATCCACAGGCAATATCCTCCAACAGCGACATACCACCACCAGCATGCATACCCATCTGCATGCCATCATGATGGTTAGTGCCCGGTGATGCGGAAGCCATGTCAGAATGCGGCATATTCCTGGGGATATCATCGTCAGATGACATCACCGTATGACAATCGGCCACTCTTGATGAATGAGATTCACCAATGCGCGCATGTTCCAGTGACCGGGAGATCACGGGTGCAATGAACAACATCAATATCGCGAATATACCAAGCCAGGCTGACAAGCGGCTCCGCGATGTGTAAATCTGGATCAGTGACAAACCAAGCCTATTCTGTCGAGAACACATTCAGGGAGGGGATTGTACGTATTTAACAGTCAAATGTTAAAACACTTTATCTAGGAATGTCGCTTTGACGACAAAATTTGATGTTTTTCTCAAGCCAGCACAATTGCTTTCATTAATTCGACCAAAATTTCAACCTGTCACATTGCTCATATTCCCAACAATAAAATCTTTGCAGGAATAATCCTTAAAAGTACCTGGAAAAATATGAAACCCAACGGGAAGTGGTATAACAAGGGTCGCCCCCCCATAAAGCACAAATTCTACTTCACTTGAAAAGTGTCAAAAAGGTACCAACCATGACGACCAAGGTACAAGTCAATTTTACTGGGCCTATTTTCTCTTTAAGAATCCACGCACTGAAAATAACGCCAAAAATCACACTTATTTCTCTCAGGGCCGAAACCGACGCAGCAAGCACAAACATCACGATCCCTTCCAGTACAAACAACCAAAGCACATATGAAAACGGATTGCCACTGAGACGTGCTCCCCGACTATCAAGCAATGTAAACACAGCGATAAAGGCCGCAGTACCGAGCGCGAAACTCATTGCTCGTCCCTCATTATTCTTCGGGAAACCAGCGTGAAAAGTCAGCCATATAATCCCTAAAGCAATCGCGACAATTCCCACAATCTGAGTGAACTCCAGATGAGCACCGAGCAAAATGGCAGAGATTAGCGCCACAAGCAAAGGCGTTGCCCCACGAGCAATAGGGTAGACTTGACTCATGTCTCCATATTTGTAGCCAAGGCTCAGGCAAACCCGATATCCAGCATGAAGAGGAGCAGAAATAATAAGGATCTTCCAAGCACTCGCATCTATCCCGGACATGAATAAAAGCAACCCCGCACAAAGCACACCTGAAGTAGCAGCCATAACGGTAAGAGATAAGAATTTATCTTCATCTTTCTTAACAAAAAGATTCCAGCTTGCATGATCGCAGCGACCATGACTAATCCAAGTGAAAGAGGTTCTATATATTTTTACTCGGTAGATTCACATAATAAGTGCAACATCGTTAATCTGGAAGTCAACATGTTCGTATTCCCTTAAATAATTCATTCGCTGTTTTCCCTCCCCGTGTTTTTCACGGGCGATAGCCATAATCGGCCAACCTGTCTCCGTCTGCCAGTAATTATCAATAACCGGAGTGTTGTCTCATTTCTGTTGAAATCGCGATAAGTGCTTTGGTATCAGGCTGGCTTGCCAGCCAGCGATCCAGTGCGTTGTAACATAGGTTGGTTTTTCCCCCGCAAAACCAGCGGGCAAAGGGAGGGTTACTGTGATCCAGAACCTGTTCAAAAGGTTGTTGCCAGAAAATGCGGCTAGCCTGATCAGCCCAGAAAGAGTTGGGATCATTAATGGATTGTTGGTAAAACGTTTTGAATAACATAATCTCTCCTGGTACTGCGTAAAATGATAGAGCAGCACTCAGGGAGAGCGCCCGCCGATGGCATTTCAGATTAGATAACGTACAAATCAAGGTATTCGTTTACCGGCATGTTTTCCAGTAGCTGACGGTCAAGAGAAACAGACAGAATTTTCCTCTGTTGTGTTTCAGGAAACTGGCGTGCCAGATTGGCTCTGAATTTTTTCAGCAATAATGGCATGCCTTCCTGGCGGCGGCGAGCGTGACCAATAGGGAATTCGACTTTAACTTCATCAAGCTGACTGCCATCTGCAAATGTAACGGTTAATGCATTAGCAATAGCGCGTTTTTCCGGATCGTGGTAATCACGGGTAAAATCAACATCTTCAACACACGCTATTTTTTCCCGCAGTGCATCAATACGGCGATCTGCCGCAACGCTATCTTCATAATCCGCAGCAGTGAGACGGCCAAAGATCAAAGGAACCGCAACCATATACTGAATACAGTGGTCTCTGTCCGCAGGGTTGTTTAACGGACCTTGCTTATCGATAATCCGAATACAGGCTTCATGGGTACGAATGGTGATTTTCGTGATGTCATTGATGGTCTTGCCAGCATCTTTCAGTTGTTGATGCAAGCTCATTGCCGCTTCCACAGCAGTTTGTGCATGAAATTCTGCCGGGAAAGCGATCTTGAACAACACATTTTCCATCACATAAGCGCCATAGGCACGCTGGAATTTGAAGGGCTGACCATTGAACAAGACATCATAAAATCCCCAGCTCTTTGCAGTTAATGCCGAGGGATACCCCATCTCACCCTTTTGTGCCATGAAAGCCAGACGAACCGCACGGGATGTCGCATCACCCGCCGCCCAAGATTTACGTGAACCGGTATTAGGGGCATGGCGGTAAGTTCTCAGCGACTGCCCATCAACCCAGGCGAGCGATACCGCACTCAGGATCTCTTCCCGGCTCAACCCCAACATTTCAGCAACGACAGCCGTCGAAGCCACTTTTACCAGAACGACGTGATCCAACCCGACTTTATTGAATGCATTCTCCAGTGCAAGGCATCCCTGAATTTCATGTGCTTTGATCATGCCCCTCAAAACGGCTTTGATCGTGAGCGGCTTTTTGCCACAAGCAATAGCATTTCTTGATAACCAGTCAGCCACTGCCAATATGCCACCAAGGTTATCGGACGGATGTCCCCATTCAGCCGCCAGCCATGTATCATTAAAATCCAGCCACCGGATCATCGTACCAATGTTAAACGCCGCCTGTACGGGATCGAGCTGGAATTGCGTTCCTGGCACACGCACCCCATTAGGCACAACCGTCCCCGGTACAATAGGCCCCAGCAGTTTTTTACAGGCCGGATATTCCAACGCCTCCAACCCACAGCCTAACGTATCCAGAAAACAATAATAGGCCGTTTCATAAGCGATGGATGATGTGATCGGGTATGCCATAACATAATCCACGATATCCACAATCACCTGATCATATTCAAGACGGTTGTTTACAACAGAGGTAGACATAATAATTCCTTGTTAAAAAAACATGAATGCAGGAAACACCGCACCAAAAATAACGTTATCCACGTTCACCAATTGGCGTAAGTACCCGATTTTCCGGCCCGGTATAATTGGCCGAAGGACGGATAATTTTGTTATCAATACGTTGTTCAATGATGTGAGCAGCCCATCCCGATGTGCGGGCAATCACAAACAACGGTGTAAACATCGCCGTCGGTACGCCCATCATGTGATAGGAAACCGCAGAAAACCAATCAAGGTTTGGGAACATTTTTTTATTAGCCCACATCACCGATTCCAGTCGATCCGCAATATCAAACATTTTGGTTGTTCCTGCCTCTTTGGAAAGTTGCAGAGCCGCATTTTTAATCACTTTGTGACGGGGATCTGAAATGGTGTAAACCGGATGACCAAAGCCGATAATGACTTCTTTCCTTGCCAAACGCGCCAGGATATCTGCCTCTGCTTCGTCAGGATTTTCATAGCGCTGTTGAATTTCAAGAGAGACTTCGTTTGCTCCACCGTGTTTTGGCCCTCTCAATGCACCAATCGCCCCGATAACAGCAGAGTAGATATCCGTGCCGGTTCCTGCGATAACCCGGCTGGTAAATGTCGAGGCGTTAAACTCATGTTCGGCATAAAGGATCAGGGATATATGCATAGCTCCTTCCCATGATTCACTGGGTTTTTTACCATGCAGGAGATGAAGAAAATGCCCGCCTATTGACTCATCATCGGTTTCGACCTCAATACGGCGTCCATTGTGGCTATAGTGATACCAGTAGAGCAACATGGCGCTAAGAGAGGCCAATAATTTGTCAGCAATATCACGCGCACCCACAAGATTGTGATCGTCTTTTTCAGGCAATGTGCAGCCAAGAACGGAGACACCTGTACGCATGACATCCATCGGATGAGCGGCGGCAGGCAATGTTTCCAGTGCTGCCTTGACACTACCCGGCAAACCTCGCAGTGCTGTTAGCTTCTTTTTATAGGCGGCCAGTTCAGCACGGGAAGGCAATTTTTCGTGGATCAACAGGTGCGCAACTTCTTCAAATTCACACTGGGTTGCAAGATCAAGAATATCGTAGCCACGGTAATGCAGATCGTTGCCAGTTTTCCCAACTGTACAGAGTGCGGTGTTACCCGCACTGACCCCCGAAAGGGCAACAGATTTTTTAGGCTTGAAAGTAGTTGACTCAGTAATCGTGTTCTGTTCGCTCATGGGTCTCACCTCTCCTGTTTTTTATGCCATATAAAGTGATGAAATTGGGTGGAACTGTCCGTCATTGAGATTTTTTCTGGGAGAAAAGCGCATCCAGTTTTTGTTCAAAATCGTAGTAGTTGATGCTTTTGTATAGCTCATCGCGAGTCTGCATCATGCTGATCACATTTTTCTGTGTCCCTTCGCGGCGGAGTGTGGTGTAAACCTGCTCGGCTGCCTTATTCATTGCCCGGAAAGCAGAAAGCGGGTAAAGCGCAATGGAAACATCCACACTTTTCAACTCTTCGACGGTGAACAATGGAGTCGCACCAAATTCAGTGATGTTAGCGAGTATTGGAACCCCGGTTGTTGACGCAAATGTTTTATACATGTGCAATTGTGTGATCGCCTCAGGAAACAGCATGTCTGCCCCGGCTTCGATATAGGCTTGAGCCCTGTCAAGGGCCGCTTCCAAACCTTCAACAGCCAAAGCATCAGTACGTGCCATAATGACGAAATTCTTATCAATACGGGCATCGACTGCGGCCTTAATGCGATCAACCATTTCCTCTTTGGATACAATCTCTTTATTCGGGCGATGACCGCAACGCTTCGCACCGACCTGATCTTCAATATGCAACCCCGCAGCGCCAGCTTTAATCATTGAGTGCACGGTACGGGCCACATTAAAGGCAGAAGAACCAAAACCGATATCAGCATCCACGAGCAAAGGTAAATCGCAGACGTCTGTGATACGGCGGATATCTGTCAGCACATCGTCCAACGTTGAAATCCCCAGATCAGGCATACCCAATGAACCCGCCGATACACCGCCACCAGAGAGATAAATGGCTTTATAGCCCGCCCGTTTCGCCAACAACGCATGGTTGGCATTAATGGTGCCAACGATCTGTAATGGAGACTCAGCTTCTATAGCCTGACGAAATGCCAAACCGGCAGAGGAAAACGGCATACATAACCCCATTGTTATTAGAATGAAATATATTTGTTATAAAGCAATGTGTGTGCCAACAAAGTAAAAAATGGCTAATAAATTTAAAAATAAAGATAAAATTGAAATTAACATATTGTTTTTAAATCAAAAAATAACATTAAGCACATTGGTTAATCTTGCAGGAAAGCATCATTGATACAAAAACATTCTTGTTTCATAATGAATCAATTTTGTTTCAAAAAAATAATTGAAACATTTTTGAAACATGGAATTATTCTGGTGGGAAAAAATAAAAACAGCACACAATATTAGGAAGACGAGCATGGCAGAAACACCATCAGCAGGGCGTGATAACAGCAACAAACCGATCATTTGGACGGTATCCATTTCCCGCCTTTTTGATCTATTCCGTGACATCACGCCGGAGTTCGATCATCAGGCGGATATCACGCCTATTCAACTTGGCTTTGAAAATGCGGTTCAGCATATTCGTAAACGGCTGACAATCGAACGTTGTGATGCAGTGATCTGTGCCGGCTCTAATGGTGCCTATCTGAAAAGCCGTTTATCAGTGCCTGTTATTATTGCAGAGGCCAGCGGATTTGACTTTATGCAGGCACTGGCCCGCGCACGACAAATCAGCTCCCGCATTGGCGTTATCGCCTATCAGAATACATTGCCTGCACTGGAAGAATTTCAGCAACGATTCAACTTACGTATTGAACAGCGCAGCTACATCACGGAAGAAGATGCCCGGGCTCAGATCAATGCATTAAAAGCCCTCGGTATTAAAGTCATTGTCGGTGCCGGGCTGATTACCGATCTCGCCTATGAAGCTGAACTTGTCGGTGTCTTTGTCTATTCTGCGGATTCTATTCGCCGGGCATTCCATGATGCACTGGATATCGCCAGAATGACCAAGCTCAATCAACTTTCAATTTCTGCCTATCCAATACAGGAAACCCTGCGCACCCGCCACACCCTCAATGATATTCGGGGAAATTCAGCCGTGATGGAGCATGTACGCAACACTATCATGTTATATGCCCGATCGCCTGCCACGGTTCTGATACAGGGGGAAAGCGGTACAGGGAAGGAACTGGTGGCACAAGCCATTCACCATGAATATGCCCTCCGGTATGGTCAGGTTGCAGGCAAACATCAGCGCCCGTTTGTTGCCGTTAACTGTGGTGCCATTGCTGAATCCCTGCTGGAAGCTGAATTATTTGGTTATGAGGAAGGGGCTTTCACCGGCTCACAACGTGGAGGGCGGGCAGGTCTTTTTGAAGTTGCCCATCGGGGCACACTATTTCTGGATGAAATTGGTGAAATGCCACTGCCTCTTCAGACACGGTTATTGCGAGTGCTGGAAGAAAAATCTGTCGTCAGAGTAGGAGGACACTGTCCCATTGCCGTTGATGTTCGGATCATTTGCGCCACACATTGCGATTTGGATACCTGGGTTCAGGAAAGGCGTTTTCGGACCGATCTGTTCTATCGCCTGAATGTATTGCGGATCAATATTCCCGCTCTCAGAGAAAGGGGCAACGATATTGGCACATTGGCGCTGGAATTTCTGCGACGGGCATTTACCGCATTGAATTTGCCGGTATCGCAGTCAAGAGTACAAGAACTTTCTGCCTGTCAGGAGGCATTGCAAACCTATCATTGGCCCGGTAATGTCCGGGAGCTGCGTAATCTCATGGAGCGAATCGCGTTATACCTCAGCGCCCATACTGAGCATATATTGACACCTGAATTGATATTGGCTCTTTCACCGGAACGCCAACCTACACTCAGGCTGATAGGAAAAAGTACGAAGCCCTCTCTGGCGATGCCATCTTCACTTGTTACCCCACCTTCTGCTCATGAAACCCTGAAACGATTTTCCGGCAATCGTCATGCGGCGGCGGAATATCTGGGGATCAGCCGTACTACGTTTTGGCGACGATTGAAACAGGAAATGGCCGGGAATTAATGGTGATGCAAAACGAGAGCTCAACGTCTCGCCAAGATCAATGATGACGTTTTTAAGGCTGAACACACCAAATCTGAAATTGAGACTGACATTCAGTCAATTCGCAATATTTAGATAAAGCGACAGTTGACAGTTTCCTTGCATATCCTTGAATTGTTGTATTAGAGGCTAATGACGCGTGAATAGTGACGTTTACCATTAACGCCACCCCGATGTTTTAATCCTAAGTAGTCTCCTGGACGCTGATAATGCCATAGCAAAACTTTCTTCAGTGCCTTCGACGCTGCTTTCAACCGTCGGGATCGGAGATGTGAATTGTTCAGCAATCAAAGCAATATTGAGATACGCATTTCTCAAGTTAGATACAGCTCTAATAGACTCAGATTTATTAGCCTGTATCGAGGAGAAGTATGGTTTCCATGATGGCGATGTTTCAACCAGAGAGAAAACCACTTTCAGGGTTTCAATATGTGATGAAAGAACTTCTGCTCTATCTCTAAGTTCATTAGGGAAGTCAAGATTTATGGCAAAACCGTTATCTCTGGTTTCATCATACTCGTTAAGAGAATTAATTATCTCATTACACTCATAAAGCTTTCTATTTACGCTGTTGATAGCAATAGTGACTTTATCAAATGAATGCCTCACTTCATCCGAAAGAGCGTCTGTTTGTTTAACAGATATTGAACAAAATGTTCTTTTTTTGTGTGAAAATGATGATGATTACTGGATTTTACCTGGTGGCGGAGTAGAAGAGGGTGAGTCATGTATTGAAGCTGCATCTAGGGAGTTAAAAGAAGAGCTTGGACTTGATATAAAAACAGAACAGCTTGAATTTCATCAGGTAATAGAAAATTTTTATGAAAATAAAGGTGTCCCTATTCATGAAATAAATTTCATATTTAAAACTAATATTGAAAAAGACATTTCATTTTATTTAGAGTACGGAATAAGAAGAAAGTTAATTTGGATGACAATAACAGAACTCCATACGTTGAAAATAATGCCAAATATAGTTATTGACGCAATATTGGGAAAAGCAACGAACTACATTGTGTCTTTTAACTAATAATGGCTAAAGGAATACGAAATGATTTTATACCCTTCATCTTTCAAGTTGCTGCTTTAATAATAATATTTGTCCCCAGTTTTCACTCAGCTTCCAAAAAATTTCTGATTTAAGATCAGATTCATTAATCTTTCTTAATGCTGGCAAAATTCCACGATTAAAAAACGAACGCTTACGCTTTTTATTGTTATTAAGCTCTTTAACTCCATCCACCAGAATTTTGAATTGTTCATGAAACTCATCATAATCATCACGATATATCTCATCATAAACTTCGCCTTTATTAATGAAGTAACGTGAAACCAAAAGCCAAAATGGAAAAATCACCAGAATTACCATAAACAATTCAATTGTTCTAAATGCCAGAAAACCTAAGCACGCAACCACTGTAATTACGTGATAAATAAACTGCGGCATGATAGAAATAGCCCTGGAGATATCACTAACATCAGATGTTAAACTGGCCTGAACTCTATGCCCTCCAATTCTATCCAAAATGGCATACGGGGTATTCAAAATACGCCTCACCAAGGTGCTGCGAACTTCAAAAATAATCTTAACGCTTAATTTTGTCATTAGGTAGTTGGCAACAGAACTCACAATGAATAAGCAAACTAATCCGGATAAAAATTTGACTGCCCATAATACCAAGTCAGCATTAATCTGCCCCAATGCATCATCGGTAATCAAGGAGATTAACCAAATACTAAAGAAAGCACTAAAAGCACCAACAATACTATTGAAAATAATTTTTAACCGATTAGATTTAACTAAATCAGAGATCATCGATATTAACCCCTAAATAATATTCTGTTATCATTAACTCTTAACAACCATTACTTTGCCATAAAGTGATACATCCGCTCAGATCAACAAATTGAAAGTCACATGATAAAGCTTTTCACCCCATTGCCATCACTTATAGGTCGGTAAATACTGACAGCTATATTGTATAATGTCGAGCAGTTCCTGATATATTAAATTCAATCTTTTGAATAAAAATTTTTGTTGGAGAGTTACAATAATATAGCTGAATGCTACCGCCTTACTCAGTCTCTTAATCAGAAAGCCTAATTAAGAGACTGTATTGAGCGAAAGTTTATGGCAGATTTTACTAACAGATAAGTAGCTGATGTACTAACAATATTAATTAACTATTTCTCTGAATATGATTTCACAGCAGATTTTTACGCCTCAATATCTGAAGAACAGAGATATGATTTTAAAGCATTAAATTTCTCTTCTGACCAGTCATATATTTTTAATCCAAGCAGCTCATTTATGATGTGCGGTTCAAATCGATATTTAACTAATTTCGCAGGTGTTCCAGCCACAATACTGTATGGCGCAACATCTTTAGTGACGACGCTATTAGCAGCGACTATAGCACCTTCACCAATGGTGACACCTGGCATAATCATTGAACGCATACCAAGCCACACACCATCATGAATATACGTGTCTCCTTTGCCTACATAGGCGTCTTCAATGAATTCCATGAATGGATATAAACAGAACCAATCTGCTCTGTGCGTATTGTTTCCACCCATAAGAATGATGGTTTCAGCAGCTATGGAAGCTCTCATTCTGCCATTGAGCTACGCCCGCATTTGGATGTAATCCGTTTTATTATAGCGACGCCATAGAGACCAGCAAGCAATTATCTGTTTAAGCTGCCTATATCTCAGACAGGTGAAAATAAAAACTCCCTTGGCAGTTATGCCATAGGGAGTTGCGATTTGAAGCTGAATTCTGGCTGTTATTTCTGTGGGCGCATTGCCGGGAACAGAATAACGTCACGAATGGTATGGCTGTCAGTAAACAGCATTATCATACGGTCAATACCAATACCCAAACCTGCGGTGGGTGGCATGCCGTGTTCCAGAGCCGTGACATAATCTTCATCATAGAACATAGCTTCATCATCACCTTCGTCTTTCTGACGAACCTGTTCAGCAAAACGTTCTGCCTGATCTTCAGCGTCGTTCAATTCTGAGAAGCCGTTACCAATTTCACGTCCGCCAATAAAGAATTCAAAACGGTCAGTGATAAACGGGTTTTCATCATTACGGCGAGCCAGCGGAGAAACTTCCGCCGGGTATTCAGTGATAAATGTCGGTTGAATCAGGTGGCTTTCAGCGGTTTCTTCGAAGATTTCACATTGAACGCGACCAAGGCCCCACCCTTTTTCCACTTCAATACCAAGTGATTGAGCGATAACCACGGCTTTATCCATATCATCCAAATCAGCCATTTTGGTTTCAGGACGATATTTGCAAATAGCTTCTTTCATACTCATTTTGACAAAGGGTTTACCGAAATCAAATTCCTGCTCACCATATTTAATCAACGTACTGCCCAAAATATTTTGAGTTAAAGTACGGAACAGCTCTTCGGTCAAAGTAATCAGATCTTGGTAATCCGCGTAAGCCATGTAGAGTTCCATCATGGTGAACTCAGGATTATGACGCGGAGAGACGCCTTCGTTACGGAAGTTACGGTTAATTTCGAACACACGTTCAAACCCCCCCACAACCAGACGTTTCAGATAAAGCTCCGGCGCAATACGCAGATACATGTCAATATCCAGCGCATTGTGATGAGTGATAAACGGACGGGCCGACGCACCACCCGGGATCACCTGCATCATCGGTGTTTCCACTTCCATAAAGTGTTTACTGACCATGAAGTTACGCAATTCAGATAAAACCTGAGAGCGAATCTGGAAAGTCTTGCGTGATTCTTCATTAGCGATCAGATCCAGATAGCGCTGGCGGTAACGGGTTTCCTGATCAGCCAGTCCGTGGAATTTATCCGGCAATGGGCGCAGCGCTTTTGTCAGTAGACGCAGTTCAGTACAGTGAATGGAAAGTTCACCGGTTTTGGTTTTAAACAGTTTGCCGCGAGCGCCCAGAATGTCTCCCAGGTCCCATTTTTTAAACTGTTCGTTATAAATACCTTCTGATAAGTCGTCACGGGCAACGTATAACTGAATACGACCGCCCATATCCTGTAACGTGACGAAAGAAGCTTTACCCATGATACGGCGGGTCATCATGCGACCACCAACCGTCACTTCAATATTCAGGGCTTCCAGCTCTTCCTGAGTTTTGTCGTCGTATTGCGCGTGCAAATCCCCTGAAATGTTTTCACGACGGAAATCACTCGGGAAAGCAATCCCCTTCTCCCGTAAAGCCGCCAGTTTTTCGCGACGGGCTTGCAGTTCATTATTTAAATCGGGAGCCTGTTCTGCGCCCTGTTGTTGTTGTGACATATTAGTTCCTCATAAGCCAGCTTTCAGGCTTGCTTCAATGAATTTGTCCAGATCACCATCCAGCACAGATTGTGTATTACGGGTTTCAACGCCTGTGCGCAAATCTTTGATCCGGGAGTCATCCAGAACATAAGAGCGGATTTGGCTGCCCCAACCGATATCCGATTTATTCTCTTCCATAACCTGTTTATCAGCATTTTTCTTCTGCATTTCCAGCTCATACAGCTTCGCTTTCAACTGCTTCATGGCCTGGTCTTTGTTTTTATGCTGAGAACGATCATTCTGACACTGAGTCACAATGTTGGTTGGAATATGGGTAATACGCACCGCAGATTCGGTTTTGTTAACGTGCTGACCACCCGCACCTGATGCGCGATACACGTCAATACGTAAGTCTGCCGGGTTGATTTCAATATCAATATCATCATCCACTTCGGGATAAATGAAAGCAGAACTGAATGAAGTGTGACGACGACCACCGGAATCAAATGGGCTTTTACGTACCAGACGGTGAACACCGGTTTCAGTACGCAACCAACCATAAGCATAATCGCCCATGATCTTGATGGTCGCGGATTTCAAGCCGGCAACTTCCCCATCGGATTCTTCGATGATTTCAGTTTTAAAACCTTTGGATTCAGCCCAGCGCAGATACATACGCATCAACATACTTGCCCAATCCTGTGCTTCGGTACCGCCAGAGCCTGCCTGCAAATCAAGATAACAGTTAGCACTGTCATACTCACCAGAGAACATACGGCGGAACTCTAACTGACCCAATTTACCTTCAAGCTGTTCCAATTCCGCCACAGCTTCATTAAACGTCTCTTCATCGTCAGCTTCTACCGCCAATTCCAACAAGCCTTGCACATCTTCCAAACCTTGTTCAAGCTGATCGATAGTCTCGACAATGCCTTCCAGTGAGGAACGTTCTTTACCCAAAGCCTGCGCCCGTTCCGGCTCATTCCAGACATCAGGCTGTTCCAGTTCAGCGTTAACTTCTTCTAAGCGTTCTTTCTTGGCATCGTAGTCAAAGATACCCCCTCAGAACCATTGTCCGTTCAGACAGGTCCTGAATGTGGTTTTTTACCGGATTAATTTCAAACATATTTTAGTGTCTTACGTTGTGTCGTCGTAGATAAACGGATGTTTTTCGAACCGCGCATTGTAACGGATTTGGCAAAGGGTTTATAGCACTTCAACCGATTTGTCACGTACTCTCATTCGAATACGTGACTATTTTTTAATAAGGCCAAAGATGCTGGATCAAAAGTTGTACATCACGATTGCCTCTAAACTCATTAACATCCAGTTTATAGGCAATTTCCACTTCACGGACGCTGTTATCCGGCCAGCGAGTTGGATCGATATTGAATGCGATACCATCCAGCATCGGCCCACCATTTAAGGGCTCCACCATCACTTTTAAATGACGTTCTCCCACAATGCGTTGTTGCAGTAACCTGAATTTACCGTCAAAAACAGGCTCCGGGAAAGCTTGCCCCCAAGGGCCGCCATCACGCAGCATTTCAGCAACTGCCAATGACAGTTCATTAATCGCCAACTCGCCATCACTCCAGATGACACCTTCAAGTTGCGAAATATCCAGCCAGTCTGACATCAGCGTGGAAAAGTGATGCTGGAATTGTTCAAATTTATCCTGTTCAAGCGACAATCCGGCAGCCATTGCATGACCACCAAATTTCAGTATCAATCCCGGATTTAACGTATCAAGTCGTTCAAGGGCATCACGCATATGCAGGCCCTGAACCGAACGGCCGGAACCTTTCAAAATACCATCACCTGCCGGTGCAAAGGCGATAACAGGCCGGTGAAAACGCTCTTTAATTCGGGAAGCCAAAATTCCCACCACCCCTTGATGCCATTCTGGATGATAGAGCGCCAGACCATAAGGCAATTCAGTGCGGGTACATTCAAGTTTGTCGCAGATTTGCAACGCTTCCTGCTGCATTCCCTGCTCTATTTCACGACGGGTATGGTTAAGGCTGTCCAGTTCGCAAGCTATCTGACGGGCCTTCGCCATATCGTCAGTGAGCAATAAAGCGACGCCAATGGACATATCATCCAAACGACCGGCGGCATTCAGCCTGGGTCCAAGAAAGAAACCCAAATCGCTGGCAGCCAGCTTATAAGCATCACGTTTAGAAACTTCCAGCAATGCGCGGATCCCCGCACAGCAGCGCCCTGCACGGATGCGGTTTAATCCTTGATAAACCAGAATCCGGTTGTTGGTATCCAAAGGGACAACATCAGCAACAGTGCCCAACGCAACCAAATCCAGCATTTCTGCCAGATTTGGCAGCGCAATCCCCTGTTTTTCAAACCATTGTTCTTTTCTCAGCGTAGCCCTTAGAGCAGACATCAGATAAAATGTGACACCAACCCCTGCCAATGATTTAGACGGGAATGAACAATCGGACAGATTGGGGTTAATAATGGCATCAGCGGCGGGCAGAATTTCGCCCGGCAAGTGATGGTCAGTCACAATCACTTTCATATGATGCTGATGTGCAGCAACAACACCTTCATGGGAAGAGATACCGTTATCCACAGTAATAATCAGGTCAGCGCCTTTCTTGACAACCTCTTCTACCACCTGTGGGCTTAAACCGTAACCATCTTCGAAACGATTGGGCACCAGATAATCCAAATGACAGTAGCCCATCGCCTGTAATGCGCGGATCGCCAGTGCCGTGCTGGTTGCACCATCAGCATCAAAATCACCGACAATAACGATACGCCAGTGTTCATGAAGTGCGGTCAACAATAGCGTTACCGCCTGTTCCACACCACTCAAATGCTGGTAATTCAGTAATCCCTGAACACTGCGTTCCAATTCATTAGCTTGCTGGATGCCACGAATGGCATATAAACGGCGCAATAATGGATGAATCTGTTGTGGAAGATGGCTATCATCCACCGCCGGATGGCGGCGGAGTTGTGTTTCAATATTCACTAAACTTATTTACCACGCTGATCTAATGCTTTTGCCAGCGCTTCCGGCGGCATATATCCACCTAACAAGCTGCCATCTTTAAGGATAATTGCCGGCGTTCCCTGTACACCAAACTGGAGCCCCAATTTATAATGGTTAGTGATATCCACCTTACAATCTTTGATTGGCGAAACGCCCTCATTTTTAAACGCAGCATCCAGTGATTTTTGTGGTGTTGCACTGCACCAGATAGATTGCATATCTTTAGCGGACTGATGCTGCATTCCCTGACGAGGAAATGCCAGGTAGCGAACAGTCATGCCAAGTTTATTATACTCTTTCATCTCTTCATGCAATTTATGGCAGTAACCACATGTAATATCAGTGAAAACAGTAACAACATGCTTCTCTTTTGGCGCTTTGTAAACAATCATTTGGTCTTTCATCTCCTCCAGCTTTTTCATCAACAATTGATTACTGATATTCACCGGAGTGCTGCCACTGACATCGTAAATCGGCCCCTGCAATAAATATTTGCCGTCATCAGACAAATAAATGATACCTTGTTCGGTCACTACCGTATTTAAGCCAACAATCGGTGATGGCTGGATATTTTCTGCCTTGATCCCCAGCTTTTGCATCGCTCCATGAACCGCACCATCATCAGCAAGCGCATTTCCACTAAATAAGGCCAGCAAAAGAGAGAAACATAACACGCTTTTTTTCATTTTCAGTTCCTTTAAATCCATGCTCACCCACGCGGATGATGTTGTTGATGTAACAATCTAAGCCGCTCGGTTGCGACATGTGTATATATTTGTGTTGTGGATAGATCGCTATGCCCCAGCAACATCTGCACAACCCGTAAATCAGCACCATGATTAAGCAAATGCGTTGCAAATGCATGGCGCAAAACATGAGGAGATAACCGTTCAGTATCAATCCCGGCCAATACAGCATAATGTTTGATGCGATGCCAGAAAGTCTGTCGGGTCATTTGCTGCCCCCGGTTGCTGGGAAAAAGCACATCCCGGATCGCACCATTCAGCAACCCAGCTCTCCCATACTCCAGATAATTCTCCAGCCAGTAAACGGCCTCTTCGCCTAAAGGTACCAGTCGTTCTTTATTCCCTTTACCAATGACTCTCACCACGCCTTGACGCAAACTAATATCAGACAGTGTCAACCCCACCAACTCAGATACCCGCAAGCCACAGGCATAAAGCACTTCAAGCATCGCCTTATCCCTTAACTCCACAGGCTGATCTGTGCAAGGTACATTGAGCAAATCTTCTACTTGCTTTTCACTTAAATCTTTCGGCAACCGCTTCGGTAATTTCGGTGCAGATAACAGCGCTGTCGGATCATCTTCCCGCATTTTTTCCCGGTAAAAATAGAGAAATAACTGACGCATAGCGCTCAATAAACGTGCCGAGCTACTGGCTTTATACCCTCCATCCACCCGTTCTGCCAGAAAAGACTGCAAATCCATCGCCTGAACAGATAATAAATCATGACCATAATGTATCAACCAATTATCCAGCGCCTGTAAATCCAACCGGTAAGAAACAAGTGTATTTTCCGCAAGATCATGTTCCAGCCAAATAGCATCAAGAAATTGTTCTATCAGTGGATTTGTCAACCGAGTTTGTTGTTTTGACACGAAACTCTTTTCCTTAAATCTGCATATCTCTGCGGGCTATTATGCCTGAAAAAGCAATTATTCTGTTACAATGCTACCCCAGATATTCAAAAACCATAATGATTGATGATGAAGATTGGTCTTTTTTACGGCTCCAGCACCTGCTACACCGAGATGGTAGCAGAGAAAATCCGCGATATCCTCGGCGAAGATTTGGTTGATCTCCACGATATTAAAGAGACAACACCTGAATTAATGGAAGCATATTCGGTACTGATCCTTGGTATCCCAACATGGGATTTTGGCGAATTGCAGGAAGATTGGCTGGTTATTTGGGATCAACTTCCTTCTCTTAATTTACAGGGAAAAATCATCGCCATGTATGGTATGGGTGATCAAATTGATTACAGCGAATGGTTCCTTGATGCTCTCGGTATGCTATATCACCATTTACGCCCTTCTGGTGTGCATTTCATTGGCTTTTGGCCCACAGAAGGTTATGAATTTACCAGCCCGAAGCCATTAACTGATAATGGCTCACAATTTGTCGGGCTGGCTCTGGATGACGTAAACCAATTTGAGCAAACTGATGATCGTTTATCACAATGGTGTATGCAAATCCTGCAAGAAATGGAACCTTTACTTTAATCAGGGCAATTTCAGCTCAATCAGATATCAGGATATTGCAACAATAATTGGTTGATATTCCTCCACTCATCCTGTGGCATGCCATCGGATGCTATCCATAAACGGATTTTTTTCCGGTTATAAAAAGATTGCGCTGTGATCAGCACACCATAGCGACACACCCACGGCTGCCGGATAATTTGCCACTCGTGCTTTTTCCATTGCAACTTATTATTATTGAACAGAACCAAAGACCCTTGTAATTTCCGGATATTTTTCTGACTACGCCCCCAACTGGCAATAATCAACAGTACCAAAGGAAGCCAGAAAATAGAGTCATCCGCCTGCCATGGGGCCAACAATACGATAAGCGCTATCACACCATGAACGCAGGTGGAAATAAGTTGGGTATTCCAGGATACCCTGAGATCACATTTCCACAGGACCACGAGCTTTATTTCTATTCTGAATCAGTTTAATCATGCGGAACAGCGCCTCATCTTCCGGACGTCCATGATTCATCAACCAGTTGAACAGATCAGGATCAGCACATTCAAGTAAGCGAATAAAAAGTTGTTTATCATCATCACAGAGTGAGTCATATTCATGCTTAAAAAACGGCATAATTGAAATATCCAACTCACGCATTCCACGCCGACATGCCCAATGTATACGTGCTTTATTATCAATATCCATGTTCAAAAAATCCCCTTTTTAATTCTCATTGTTTATCTTAAAACCATTAGCCATTAAATCGCCCGGCAAACGCATGCATCATGCCAGCTAATAGCAATAATAACTACTTGCATTGTGCTTCAGCTCTTTTACCATTATGCATCATTGGCTCAAATATCTGACTAGCAGGATGTGTCATGGCTTATAAAACTCCGTTTTCTTCACAATCTCCATTGTCTTCATCAACCCTTCCCCTGACGTTAATCTCTCTGGATGACTGGGGGCTGATAACAGCAACCGGACCGGATGCAGAAAAATATCTACAAGGTCAGGTAACAGCAGATATTTCTGCTCTTGCAACGAATCAACATGTGCTCAGTGCACATTGTGACGCAAAAGGCAAAATGTGGAGCAATCTGCGTCTCTTTCATCGTGGTGCGAGCCTTGCTTATATTGAACGCCGCAGTGTGCTGGAAAACCAGCTTAAGGAGATGAAAAAATATGCCGTATTCTCCAGGATTACGCTGGTTCAAGATGAAAATGCGGTACTGCTAGGTGTCGCAGGTAAAGGCGGCCGTGAAGCACTAAGCAACATCTTCCCTGCACTGCCGGATGCAGATCATGCAGTAGTTCAACATGAAGCCACCACTTTGCTCCATTTTGCCTTGCCGTCTGAGCGGTTTCTTCTGGTTACGGACACTGTCACTGCTGAACAACTCACAGAAAAATTTCCAGCTCAACGTAATAACAGCGAGCAGTGGTTAGCTCTGGATATTGAAGCAGGTTTCCCGGTCATTGATGCCGCCAACAGCGTACAATTTATTCCACAGGCAGCTAACCTCCAGGCGCTCGCGGGCGGTATCTGTTTTAAAAAAGGTTGTTATACTGGTCAGGAAATGGTGGCTCGTGCTAAATATCGCGGCGCAAATAAACGCGCAATGTACTGGCTAGCCGGTAGTGCTGCCAAAATGCCTGCTGCCGGTGATGATCTGGAATGGCAACTGGGAGATAAATGGCGGAGAACGGGTACCGTTTTAGCTGCCGTTAAGTTGAATGACAAGAGTATTTGGGTACAGGTCGTCATGAATAATAATATGGAAAGTGATAGCGTGTTTCGAGTCCGTGACGATGAAGAACATTCCCTGACCATTCAGCCTCTGCCTTATTCCCTTGTTGAAGAAAAATAATTTATGAGGTTTGTATGTCGTTAGCAGTATCTGCCGTTGATTTTGGCCCTTTTACGGATGTAATCGGTTTTTTGATGGAGCTGGATAAACTGAAAAAAGTTCAGCGGCGCACTAAATTATTAGATAACCACCGCCAGGAAAATTCAGCAGAACATAGCTGGCATTTTGCTATCGCTGCGATGAGTTTTGCGCCGTATATAAAAAAAGTCGATATTCAGCGGGTTATTCAGATGGCATTGATTCACGATATCGTTGAAATCGATGCTGGTGATGTGATGGTTTATGATTTAGCTGCCCGTGAAGCCATTCATGATCAGGAAGTTAAAGCCGCTAGCCGTCTTTTTGGCTTACTACCTGAAACTCAAAAAAATCACTTTATGTCGCTTTGGCAGGAATACGAAGCAGGGGAAAGTCAGGATGCCCGTTTTGCTATTACGCTGGATAGATTAATGCCGATTCTGATGAATCTGCATAATAAGGGACAAAGCTGGGTGGAAAACGGTATTCGTCTTGAGCAGGTGATGAATCGCAATCAATTTATTGCCGATGTCTATCCCGAATTGTGGCAATATCTGCTGCCACAATTAGAATCTGCTCAAAAGAAAGGTTGGTTGAAGTAACTTTTTTCCAACAATTTCATACTACAAATTCAGGGCGCCATAGAAAGAATATGGCGCACAAAATTAGATTTATCTCATTCCTGCGCCACTCAGGAATTCACTGCGGCTGGCCGTTGATAAATATCTTACCCGATATACCTTCATCTCCTGGTTTTCCTTCAGAACCATCTTGACCAGATGCCCCTGGCTGGCCGTTATTTTCTCCGCCTATTCCGCCACTACCACCTTTCCCACCTTTCCCGCCATTACCACCATCGCCTCTATATGACAGAGCATTAATTATGGGCTGACCGTCAGAGAAATTAATATATATGTTACCACTGTCTCCACCTTTACCCCCATCTCCCCCATCCCCGCCATTTCCTCCAGCCCCCCCGTTTCCTCCAGACCCAGGACTACACTTGCTTTTTGTTTTGTTAACACCCCCCCCATTTCCGCCATTTCCGCCATTCCCCCCATTTCCACCGTCACCACCGTGACCACCACGACCACCCAGTGATAGCGCATTGACTAACCCTATAACAGATTGAACCGTAACAGTGACGTCATTTGCATCTCCAGCTCGTCCACCATTCCCCGCTGATGCTCCCGCAGAACCACTGGTTGCATCTGTACCTGGTGTGGATCGAATGTTGCAGCTGCTTTTACCCTCTGTACCAGCATTACCATTACTGCCATTAATCCCATTATTTCCTTGGTTCCCCTCTGAATTATCGATTCCATCAGTACCTCTATTGACAATACCCTGCTTTTTATCGGTTCCATGTCCTATAACACTGTTCGCTTCAATGCTACCGTTAGTGCAGTAAATAATTTGACCTCCTTGTTCAAATATTATCTGGTCATACACCAAGACAACCGGCTCACCATAACCCTCTTTATCTTCAACAATCACTGGATTATCTGCGGTAATAGTAATACTTTCGCCACTGTACAGCGCAATCTTCATCGGGAAGCGTTTAGTATTAAGAATGTCTTCATAATCTTTGACCAAAGCAGAATGACTATAGATATAAGCTCTAAACGCTTTGCACAAATCAATATGATTACCCGTGACATTTGCCAACCGTTCAGCAGAAAACGGTTCAGGCAACGGATGGTGGGGTTCCATTCTGCCAGGGCCATACTCGCTGTCAGGCACACCGCCGAGTTCTTTCAGCGCTTGTATGGTTTGCACCGTAAAGAATACAGGGGGCACAGTCGCGGTCTTCGGATCATTAGAGAAGATCACCTTGCCGTCAAAATCCGAGGTCTTCAGTTGCTTTGGCTGCCGTTCTATACCAACCAGATGATGACGCTGATGCAATACTGCCAAAGTTTCTGCAACAGTTCTTATTTTATCCACGGGCGTTCTCCTAAGTCTGAATATAAGTTTGTACGTTTAAGATAACGATAGCTTCATATGTCAATTGTCCATCAGGACAAACATCATAAAACAGGAAAAAATAGATATTATTTAACAACAAAACAATTAGTCTATATTCAGTGGCTGATTATTTAAACAACCCTGAAAATATATTATAAATCATAATCAGCTCTATTTATAATATTTCCTAACCACTGCAACAACACAATGAATAATATGGAATAAAATATTACCCTTGAAACACCGAGAATATTGAGATAACCCCTTAAACTATAATGCCAAAATTAATAATTAACCTTATATCTCAGCTCTAAATATTTTCTCTTTCACTCTTTTACGAGCATGGATGATCAGCGTAAAAGAAAACGCTGATCATCCCTCAAGCACTTTAATTTCCGTCTTAAGCCAAGATCAGGTTAAATATATTCTCAACCCGCCATTGACTTAATTTGCAGTCGATACGTAATCAACGATGCAAGTTCCGACAGCGACTTATCGCTTAACAGCAACTCCAGTGGAATATCTAAACGTAATTGCTTATTGATCTTTTGTACCACCATCAAACCATTCAAAGAATCAATACCGTTGTCGGCCAGCGGTAAATCGGGATGGAAAACCTCGGCTTGCACCCCGATAACCTCACCACAGAAAGCCTGTAGCAGACTGACAACATCATCCAGATTATTTACCTCAAACGCAGTGTCTACGGGTAAAGCCTGAACCAAACTTTCTTGCTGAATATCACGCAAGAGTGCCAAATGGCGCATCGGCCCGGAAAGTAAACTTGACCAATCAGTCAAGAACGGTGCCAGTTGTGGCTCAATTCGCGCAAACAAGCGATCCAGCGTGGCTAATCCCTCTTCTGGATTGAATGATTGTAATCCACTGTTTTCCAACACTAAAAGCGTACGGCTATCCCGTAGAGCAATCCCCGCTTTCCACGGTCCCCAGTTAAGGCTTAACGCAGGTAAACCTTGCTGACGCCGCAGATAGGCCAGACTATCCAGCATTGCGTTAGCTGCTGCATAAGATGCCATTCCAGGCAAAGCCAATAATGCACCCAACGAGGAAAACATCACGAAATGCTCTAAAGGTGCATCAATCAATACCTGATGTAATGTCCAGGCGGCTGATGCTTTAGCTGCAAATACCCTATCGAACGCTTGGGTACTCAGTTCCCGATACCCCTGATCTTCAACATGTGCGGCACAATGAATCACACCACGTATCGGCTGGCTAGCCTGTTGCCGATACTGGCCCAGACAAATTTTAGTCATTTCCACATCACCGAGATCAATCGGCAGATAATCAGCCTCAACCCCTTGCTGGTGCAGCGTTTCCAGTAACATCCGATCATCCGTTTCAAGCGTATGACGACGCCCAACCAACAGTAGATGACGGGCACCACGTTGCACCATCCAAGGAATCAACTGACGCCCCATATCACCAAAGGCACCCGTCAGCAGATAGCAACCATCCGAACGAAAACACACTGACGGCAACACGGGTATTTCCGGCAATGGCACAAGGCGCAGCACATAACGCTGATCATGACGCAGAGCCAATTGATCTTCGCCATCCTCTGTCAATAGCACATCCCACCACCGGATGGGTGCCGTGGTACTGTCGATATCCAGTAATCCTCCCCACAGCGCAGTCGCTTCTTGCTGACCAATCACCCGCATCATTCCCCATAATGCCGCCGCAAACGGATCAGGCAGATCGTGTTCTGTTATCTGATGAGCACATTGAGTCATGATCCACAAACGTGGTTTCACCGATCGTTTCGCCAGTACCGTACACAAATGGATCAAAGAATGATAAGCCATTCGTGGAGTCTGTAATGACCAAAGGATCAATATCCTTTCAGTTTCAGTGGGAAGCGTATTAACCAGCGCCTGCATTTTCTGATAACTGTCAGGCAAACCAGAATGCAGTGAGGCATACCCACCGCGTCGTTGCAATTCAACAGCCAATTCTTCCGCCAGCGCAATTTCACCACCCAGAATAGCCCATTGCGCTAAAGGCTCGGTTGATGGCTGAGAGGGTACTTTGCGCCACAGCGGTTGACCTACCACCAGATTGTGAAGCCTGGGCTGTAAGCTACTTTTTTTGTTACTGACAAGCTGAACACAAAATCCACTAATCTGGCAAATCAGTCTGCCGCTGTCGGTATACACATCGATATCACCAAGCCACTGTTGTTGTGTCTGCTTAGTCATCCGAGCATGTGCACGAACCCGGCCTGACAATTTGCCATTAATGCGCAGATGCTGAATATTCACCGGGATACGGAAATCGCTGGTAGGGATCGGAGCCTTAACATCAGCAGACTGAATCACCAACAGCGACTGGAAAATACCATCCAAAGCCGCTGGATGGAAACCCATTCCCTCTGGTGCAGATGGCAACTCAATCTCACAAATTGTCTCTCCTTCACCGATAAGCGCATGGCACAGAGGACGGAACACCCCGCTGTAGCTGAAATGCAGATGCTGGAATGCCTGATATAATACCGCCTGGTTCCGTATGCCAGGATAACGGTCATTTGCAACCAACGGAGGAAGAGTACAGGCGGTGGCGCCCGGTACAACGATATTCACCTGTGCACTGGCGGCAAGTTGGTACTGTGCATCCTCGTCCAGATTACGGGTAATATAGACCTGTACTTCCATCCGTTGACGATCCAACTGTGTTTTTAGCCTGAATTCCATGCCTGATTCCAGCAGTAAAGCCGACTGCAATCCAACATTATCAAGAGCCAATCCAACACCAGGAAAACAGATACGTGCCGCCGCCAGCATAACCTCGATATAACCGGCGGCCGGAAACATCGCATTCCCCATGACGACATGATCGAGTAACCAAGGCACTTGTTCCACAGCCAGTTCAGCCAGCCAACTCTCGTTACCCGGCTGGGCTTCGCCCAATAGCACACCACTCAATGTACGCAACCGACGGCGACGGCTGATCTCTGGCTCATGCCAATAAGATTGCTGATGCCAAGGGTAGGTTGGCAGATCGATTGGACGAGCCGCCGGCATAAGAGCCCGCCAGTCAGGCTCAACACCGGCTTCAAATAATTGACCCAGTAACTGTGACCAGTTCTGCCCCGAGCGACAGGCAAACACTTGTCCGCGATAAGGTTTACTCCAATCCTGCAACCCACCACTCAACAGGGATTGAGGTGAAATTTCAAGAAAATGGTGGAAACCCGCTTTGAGCATATTTTCTACCGCATCGTCAAAACGGAATGGACTGACCACATTGTCAGCCCAATGCTCAGGGCCCAACTGATCATTAATCAACTCACCGGTGACGGATGAAAACACCGGCAGCAAGGGTTTTGCCGCCGGAACCGTTGCCGCATCCGCAGCCAACCCCGCCCTGATTGACTCCAAATAGGGGGAGTGCGAAGCAATTCTATACTTGAGCTGACTACTGGCGATCCTCTGATGCTTTAAGCGTTCAGAAATGGCGGCTAATTCACTTACAGGCCCAGACAACAGGCAACGATCGGGGCTATTGCGTCCAGCTACCATCACGGTAGGTTTAGCATCCGGGGCAGACAAATGAGGGAGTATCTGCTCCACCGTAGCGGCTACGATCAATAATCCCCCACCTTTATTCAGCACACGTTGCAGATAATGATAACGCTGGTGTAAAAGTGTCAGCGCCTGCGTCAAATCATAAATTCCCGCCAGATAACAAGCCGCCATTTCACCAGAACTATGACCCAATAATGCCGCTGGTCTGAACCCCCACTTCTGCAACTGCGCAGCCATTGATACCTGAACTGCAAACTGCATTGGCGGTTCTATCAACTCATCGGCAGAGATCAATGCAGCATATAAGGAAGGTGCAGCAAACCCCGTCCAAATTGCTTCGCAACGCGTGAACTGCTCAGTAAACCCAGGAAATTGTTGGAACCAGGCTACAGAATCTTTCCAAACTTCACTGCCAATGCCAGCAAATATCCAAGCCAAACGATCCACTTTTTTACCGTTACGTTGCAACGGTACATTCAGATTAGTTAACTGTTGTTGCAATTGTTTTCGATTACTGAATGCAACCCCCTTACGCAACGGAAAGCAGTGACGAGTCGTCGCCAAGCTATAGCACAGATCATCAAGGGCAATATCTGGCTTTTGTTGCAGTAAATCGGCAATATTTTGCGCCTGCTGTTTCAGGGAAAATTCAGATTGTGCAGACAACGGCAATATGAAAGCCTGCTCTTCCCTCGCCTGAAATTGTCTGGAAGGCGCTGGATTATTGCTCAATACCACATGGACATTCGTCCCGCCAAAACCAAAGGAATTGACCCCGGCAATGACTCTGCCGTCAGGCAACGGCGTTAACCGCCGGGGGATTTGCAAGCCCAATTCAGCAAAATGGATATAGGGATTTGGCGGATCTGTATGTAGATTGCCCGGCACTTGTCCCCGCTGTAAACACAATACCGCTTTAATCAATCCAGCAATACCCGCAGCGGCTTCCGTATGACCAATCACGGATTTACAGGCACCGATCAGCAATGGGCGATCTGTCGGTTCTGGACGACATACCCGCCCCAGAGCCTCTGCTTCTATCGGATCACCTACCGCCGTTCCGGTACCATGAGCCTCAATATAATCAATCTCTTCTGGTGCAATCCCTGCCTGAATACAAGCTGCACGGATCACCTGTTGCTGCGCGGTACTGCTCGGTTGAGTAATGGTAGAAGTCCGGCCATCCTGATTTGCAGCTGAACCGTGGATCACGGCTAATATAGGATCACCATCCTGCAAAGCCGCACTCAAGGGTTTCAGCAAAACAGCACCAATTCCTTCACTACGCACATAACCATCAGCGTTAGCTGAAAAACTGTGGCAACGGTTGGTAAGCGATAAAAATCCGGTACGGCTTTCTACTACCGAAAAATCAGGCATCAGCATCAACTGGCTCCCACCCGCCAACGCCAGTTGTGATTCTCCACGACGCAAACTGTCGCAAGCCAGATGTACTGCCAATAAAGACGATGAACAGGCGCTGTCGATGGTCAAAGACGGCCCCTGAAAATCAAATGCATGGGAGATACGGTTTGACAGCATGGTTCCCATTGCACCTGTTGAAGTATAACCCGTTGCCTGGCGTAAATCGGTAAATTGCAAGTGCATATAATCATGAGTGAAAGCACCGATATACACACCAACCGCCTGACCTGCCAACGATTTTGGCGGTATCCTTGCGCGTTCCAGCGTTTCCCATGTCACCTGCAACATCAAACGATGTTGTGGATCGATAAAAGGCGCTTCTGTATTACTGATATCAAACACTGCCGCATCAAAGCCGGCCACATCAGCGATAAATCCTCCCTCGCGCGCCACCATTCGACCCGGCAGATTACGATCCCGGGAACTATAAGCCTGTGTTGACCAACGCTCAGGTGGCACTGGGGTAATAACATCACTTGAACCACATAACAGATGCCAAAATTCCTCTGGGGAGCTAACACCTCCCGGAAAACGGCAACCCATGCCGATAATGGCAATCGCCATATTGTTACTTTTCATCATATTGATATCCATAGTGATATTTCTTACTCTGATGAATTGTTTACCCGATTATTGTGTTTACCTATCAACACCAAGTCGTCGGACTGAGAATACATTTCGGCGGATGAGGTGATAATTCAGGTGTCATCAATGATTAATAATTGATACCCGGATTGAGTAATTAATAATGCAAGCCACTTGAACATAAGCAAAACGAAGATCTGAACCCATCGCCCTCATTGATAATCGTTCAGACCAGTCTGATTGCTGCACCACTAGGAATCAGGTTTCCGTTCATGACCGTTGACATATATCTTGCCGCAGTCACCGTCATCGCCAAATTCTCCTTTCAAACCATCTATACCCGTGTCTCCTTGTACCCCCCCCCTACCATTGGGCCCTTGTTTATTTGCACAGGCCCCTGAAGAGTTTCCTCTATGAGGATCTCCAGGATACCCGCCATTTCGGCCAAACCCGCTTTTCCCACCTTCCCCGCCAAGCCCACCAAATGACGCAACATCAAGTATTGGATTACCATCAGAGAAATGAATATAGATGTTCCCACTGTCCCCCCCTTTCCCCCCATTACCCCCCTTCCCTCCATTTCCTCCTGGCCCCCCATTTCCTCCACACCCAGGAACACACCACTGGTAATCCCCGGATGTTCTCACCGTACCCCCATCACCGCCACGCCCCCCACGGCCCCCCACACCGCCATGTCCACCATTACCACCGTTACCCCCTTTCGATAGCGCCTGTATTAACCCAGTAAGAGATTGAGCATTCACAGTCAGGTCATTTACATTTCCACCTGGTGCGCCATTCCCCCCAAGTCCTCCGACAGTACCGCTGGTTCCATCAGTACCGGGTGTACCATCAAAGTAACAGCCGTTTTTATGTCCCACCCCCTCACTACCATTGCTGCCATCAGCCCCATCATTTCCTGGTGCCCCCTCTAAACCATCGGCGCCATCATGACCTCTACTGACAATGTTCTCTTTTTCAGCGCTTTCATTCCCTATAACATTGTTTGCGTTGATGCTACCACTGGTGTGATAAATAATTTGACCTCCCGGTTCAAAGATTATCTGGTCATACACCAAGGCAACCGGCTCACCATAGCCATCTTTATCTTCAACAATCACTGGATTATTTGCGGTAACAGTAATACTTTCGCCACTGTACAGTGCCATCTTCATCGGGAAACGTTTAGCATTAAGAATGTCTTCATAATCTTTGACCAAAGCAGAATTACCATAAATATAGGCCCGAAAGGCTTTGCACAAATCAATATGATTACCCGTGACATTTGCCAGCCGTTCAGCAGAAAACGGTTCCGGCAACGGATGGTGGGGCTCCATTTTGCCAGGGCCATATTCACTGTCAGGCACACCGCCGAGCGCTTTCAGCGCTTGTATGGTTTGTACCGTAAAAAATGCAGGGGGCACAGTCGCGGTCTTCGGATCGTTAGAAAAGATGACCTTGCCGTCAAAATCCGAGGTCTTCAGTTGCTTTGGCTGCCGTTCTATACCAACCAAATGATGATTCTGATGTAATACTGCTAAAGTTTCTGCAACAGTTCTTATTTTATCCACGGGAATTCTCCTGAGTCTAAGTTTATACGTTTAAGATAACTTCATATATCAGTTGTCCATTTGGTCAAGATCCAAAGTATCTACGGCTATCACTACGATTGTGATACTAAATGACTAATAGCCAGCATCTTGCCCTTGACTAATAACTAGATTAGCCATAGCGGAAACATCGATTTTTTCTGGCAAAGAATTCTGATATTTCAACAGCAAGTCTGCCAAAAAAATAATTCCTATGAGAACTAATTAGGTAAGTATTTATTCACTTTACAGAAAGCGATTGAATGCAACATTTAAATTACATAATTTGAGACATTAATGTAACTTACCACTTTTTTCATTCATTAAAGAGAATATTTCTGTGATACATCACTACCTTTTAATATGTGATCATTAGAAACTTCAATTTTATATTTATCTCATTAGGTATTATTAGGAAATACAAATAAAAACAGTAAGTATGATTTTATTCTTAAAAAATAACGACAAGACAGAAACTGTTACCTCACCGTGGGTATGCACCGCAGTAGATCATTAAAAAAGCCGGAAGATCACGCGGATCTTTCTGGCTATTTTGTTCATTAACCTTCTTTCATTGAAAAAGCGGCGCACGGTTTCCTGTCCCAGGCCATCATATTGAATATGCAGCGATTCGTGACCTTCCAACCCAAAACGGGTGACCTGACCGAGCGGGCCATAGTCCCAGCGCAGGGCAGGCCGGTATCGTTATAGTCGTATGCCGTGACCGCGATCAATTGACACTGCTCATCCTCTTCCTGCCAGACTTCCTGCCGGGTAATGCGGTTTTCCGGGGTATAGCACCAGCGTAAGAGTTGATTATTCGGGTAACGGGCGGTGATGCGGCGTTATCGTACTGATATTGAATCGTGCGCCCGGTAAAATCAGTTTCACCGATAATCCGCCCGGCCAAGTCACGGGTGTAACGGTAGGTCTCGCCAGTGACGTCCGCCGTCTGGTGAGCGAATTTCACTGACACTGCCCGTCGGGCTGGCATGAAAGGCACTGTGGTGATAGCGGGTCTGCTGATTCAGGGCATCAGTTACGCTCAGGAGTCGGCCTAGTCCGTCAGAGGCCAGTTGCGTGGCGCAACCGTTCGGGGCAATCACTTCACTCAATTGCTGCTGTTCATAACTGTAATGTCAATGGCGGTCATCGGGCAGGATTTAAATGGTTATTAACAGTTATTTTTTTAACTGATGGTTTTAAGCAGTATAAATTTTTAACCGTTGTTTTTACCCCTTTTACCACCGGCTTTTTATTAAGTTTAATCATTATCGGATTACGTTTAATTAACGGGGATCATATTCACTTTATCTTTACTGATGCTGTTAAATAACCGGTGAGAAAGCGCTTTACTATCCATCTATTTTGGATAATATCTTTTTACGTGTGTTTCCTTTTCAACTTGCGATTAATGGTTAATGATTTTCTATTAAATGCCATTAACTGGCCTTTTAAAAAGATGCATTTATTGAGTTAAATCTACCCTTGATATGAAATTTTTAATACTTTGTTATTCACGTTTTTAAATGATTAGGTAGTTCAGGAAAATGTAAAATAAGTGGAATATAGGATCGCGGATAAATGAACTAAACATAAAGTGAATCCCCCCTGAGTTTTATGATGGGCAGGGTTTAAGCTACTATTAAAAATCATTTTTTAACTTTTTGTTTTAATCGGTATAAAGTTTTAACTGTTGTTTCTACCCTTTTTAATACTGGTTTTTTGTTAAGTTTAATCATCATTGGATTATGTTTAATGAACGCAGATCATATTTATTTTATCTTTACTGACGCTGTTAAATAATCGGCGAGAAAGCGCTTTACTATCCATCTATTTTGGATAATATCTTTTTACGTGTGTTTTCTTTTCAACTTGCGATTAGCGGTTAATGATTTTCGATTAAATGCCATTAACTCTCCTTTTATAAAATAAACCACTTTCTTCATCTTCATACTTGTACACAAAAAAGGAAGTACATTTAACCCACATTGAAGCGCTGGCCTTGGCCCAACTGGTTAAGCGGCTGAACTGGGCGAAGATACGCTCCTGCGCGGTGAATGACGAGGAAGCGTATCAGATCAAAGATGCGATCTCTAAGCTTCAATCCGCTCTGGCTTACCGTGGGTATGCGCCACGGTAGATCATAAGAAGGCCGGAAGATCTTGATAATCTTCCGGTTCTTTAATTAACTGGCATTATATATACCCGCTTAACTTGAAGATGCAGGATTCAGAACCTGGAAATTGTCATTAATACGGCACGACAGGTTCCCGGCAAGTTCCGGTAATATTTCCGTAAAAAAGCGATGGATTGCCTGCCTGAACAAGGCCGTCGAGGCGAAATAAGGGTTATTTCTGACCTGTTCATTCATCACCTTCCACAGCCTTTCTATCGGGTTCAGATCCGGGCTGTATGGCGGTTATGGTCTACAGAAAAGCTCTTACGAACGCTTATTCTTTTACCGCTCTCTCAGACTTTCATCCATATACTGCTGCAATGGGCTTAGGAAGTAATCGATCACCCGACGCTGATCAGTTTTTATTTCTGCCGTAATCGACATTCCCGGAGACAGCACGACTCGCTGACCATTGACCAACAAGTGATCAGACTTCAGACGAATACGGGTGCTATAGATGAGTCCACGCTTTTCGTCTTCAATGGCATCGTTCGACACGTTGAGCACTTCACCATCAACAGTGCCGTACTTGGTGAAATTGAAGGTTTCCACCTTGACGGTGACCGATTGACCTGTGTGTACAAACCCCACATCCTTATTTTCCAGCATAGCTTCCACTTCTATCGGTTGGTTTGCGGGGACGATAACCATCAGAGGTTGAGTCTCTGTCACCACGCGACCAACGGTATGGACAGCGAGTTGTTGAACTGTACCCGCCACAGGTGCTTTGAGGCTGGTCAGGTTTTTCTGGTGACGGGCTTTCGCCAGTTCCTGGCTCAAGATCGCCTCTTTCTGGTTAGCGTCCTGTTGCAGATCGAGCATAGCGCGGCGATTTTGCGCAATAACAGCTTCACGCCGACGCCGCGCCTCCTCTTGGGCGGCAGTGTGCTGCAAGACACTGGCCTGCTGCACACTTAACTGACGTTGTAGATCCAACCGGGTTTGCTCTTTTTCCAGATATTCATGCTGCGACACATACTGTTTCGTCAATAACCGTTGGTAATCCTCAGTCAATCGCGTGGTAATCGGCAGCGTTTTTCGCAGGCTAGCCACCTGTGCATGAGCCGATTGGATTTCGGCGCTGCGTTGGCGGATTTCGGCATCCACCAACGCCAAGTTGCTACGGTATTCCTGATATTGCCCTTGAAGCCAGCTCTGGGCACTGAGCACCTGCTCTGGATTGGCGTTGGCTATCGTTCCGACCAGCGACTTTGGCGGATGTTGTTGATTGATCGCATCAAGCATGGCTTGCTCCGCGCACTGTCGATACGAGCAGCCAGCAACTCACTCTGGATCCGACCGACATCGGCGTTTGCCGCCGTCGGGTCAAGTTCGATCAACAACTCGCCAACTTTCACCGCCTGACCGTCATTGACATGGATCGCTCTGACTACCGCCGTTTCGCTGGGTTGAATCAGCTTGGTTTTGCCACTGGGAACGACCTTTCCCGGAGCAACCGCCACGACCTCTATTTTGCCGATGCAAGCCCAAAGCAATGCCAATACAGCGAAGCCCATGATGCTCCAAATGAAAATTCTCGGCGCTGGGTGAACTGGCGTTTCCTGCAACTCCAAAGCCGTCGGTACCAGCCAGCATATTGAATGCGATCAGTTCCCCCACCGACAGCTGCCCCTCTATCACAAGGCAGGCACCAAGCCAGAGTGTGGCGACCGTCACAAGCTTACCGATAAGTGAGACACTTTCATTGGCGAGAGTAGACAAGGTTTGAGTTTTGAAACCTGCGGCCACATAAGTCGCCATCTGGTTATCCCATTTACGGATGATTTGCGGTTCAACCGCCATTGACTTCAGGGTATCGATGCCATTTACCATTTCAACAAGAAACGCCTGATTTTCGGCGTTGCGTGTGAAGCTGTCCTGTAATCGCTTACGCAAGAGAGGGGTCACCAACGCCGATACCAGAGCATAGAGTGGCAAAGACAACAGTACAATGAGAGTCAGCCAGCCACTGTAAAAAAGCATTACCACGATGAATACCAAAGAAAAAAGCACGTCGAGCATCAGTGTAATGGCGTTGCCGGTGAGGAAGCTGCGAATGTTTTCCAGTTCACGTACACGAGCCACAGAATCACCGACGCGCCTGGCCTGGAAGTAAGCCAGCGGTAAATTGATTAAATGCCGAAACAGACCCGACCCCAACTCCACATCAATACGGCTGGTCGTATGGGAAAACACGTAACTACGAAGACCACTCAAGGCCGACTCGAACAGCATGATGCCCAGCAACCCTGCTGCGACAACATCCAGTGTGGTAAGGCCATGGTGCACCAGTACTTTGTCCATGACCAGTTGAAAGAACAACGGCGTCACCAGAGCAAACAGCTGCAAGGCAAAAGACCCCAGCAAAACTTCACCCAACAACTTGCGGTATTTGACGATGGCCGGGATAAACCAAGTGAAGTCAAAACGCGAGGATTCGCCGGACACACTGTTACTGGAACGCACAAGCACCAGTTGCCCAGTCCAACGCTGCTCAAGCCCCTCGAAACTGATAACTTCAGGGCGCGCCGAACGCGGATCCTGAATCAAAGCTTGTTCCTGATCCAGCTTGGCCAAAATAAAGATTTTCATTGACAATTATTACACGGGTACGGAAGAATGATGTAAGTTATTGCACCATGTTATTTTTCCAGAATGTCTATGGATTGACTATAACAGGAGGAGAGATGAGAATATTAACGCTCGTATTACTAATGTTAGTCATAAACATTTCAGGTTGTGCCCCCAAAAAACATCCTTTTTCTATTGACTATAAAACAAATGGCGAAACTTTTCATTTGACTCCATCATGTATAGAGGAAATTACCCCGAAAAAAGGGAGTGATTACTATTCCATGTTCATTAAAGTAAGAAATAGCGATTATTGCAGCAAACCATTTAATCTTCTTATAAAGCAAAACGTAGGAAAAAGACTATCTGTTTTCTTTAATAATAAACCAATATTGAAAAATACCAATATAATTACGCCAATACATGTCGAAAATGGTTTTTATCAGGCAATAGACTCAAATATAACATTTGAAGAAATAGTTAACTCTTTAAATTGATGAAAAACCATGACTTTGTTTTTATTATAGAAAAAACCATAGCGGTAAAAAAACATCAACAATTATCAAAAATGAGGTTTTTATGTCAAATAACATCTTGCAAGCACTCACTTTACTGAAATCGAAAAAATGGGTCGATTTAACGCATAGTTTCGATAAAGATTCTCCCCATTTTTTTATGTTTGAACCAGCCGAGTTTAAGACACTGTTTGATTATAAAGATGGCTTTTTTGCTCAACAATTTTCTTTTCCCGGCCAATATGGGACTCACATTGATGCTCCCTGCCATTTTGTTCCTAATGCCCGTTATCTTGATGAGTTGGAATTAAAAGAATTGGTTTTACCTTTAATCGTACTTAATCAGTCAGAAAGAGCAAAACAGGATCCTAATTTTTCACTTTCTAAAGAAGATATTCTTAAATTTGAAGAAGAATATGGAGTTATCGAGGCAGATACTTTCGTTGCGCTCAGAACTGACTGGAGTCAACGCTGGTCATCTCAGGAAACCATGGATAATAAAGATGATCGTGGCAATAACCAAATACCCGGGTGGGGAATGGATGCCCTCAAATTTTTATTTGAGGAGCGTCATGTTAAAGCCATTGGGCATGAAACATTTGATACCGACGCCGCCAAAGATTTTAGAAAGAATAATGCATTGTTGGGCGAAGATTATGTATTAAAGCAAGATACTTATCAGATAGAACTTTTAGCTAATTTGGACCAGGTACCTGTACGAGGTGCAGTCATTTTCAACATTGTGGCCAAACCTAAAAAAGCATCTGGTTTTCCCGTTCGTTCGTTTGCCATACTTCCGTGACTGTTTCCCCAGTGCCGTATCTCCAGAAAAAGGGAAATACGGCGGTATAACTAACCTCAGCTCTGCTTAAGAACAGAGATTTCAGAAGCACGTAGATTCAGACTCGGTCTTATCGCTTGGCATGTAAATATGCTGCTTCTTACGTTTCGTGCATTAATTCAAGCATTTCTATGCCGATAACGTATCAACAGTAAGTTTGCCGGGCATTTGTTCGAGCTCACACGGGTTCAGTCCGGTGATTTTCATCACCGTTTCACGGTCGATTCCGCTGTTCAGCAATGAATGAGCGATTTTTAAAGTTGCCTCTCTGCACCCTTCAACAAGTCCTTTCTGGTACCCTTCAAGAAACCCTTTCCGATACCCTTTCTGCTCCAGTTTCTGCGCTATTGTCATCAGTGCCTCCTCATACCTCGGGGACTGTTCTGCCAGTCGCCATAAGATCCTCTTTTAACACGGATCGTTGAATGCTGATTAAGAACTCTCAGCACGGGTTAGTGGCGTATTTGCTCAAGCTCGTTCTGGCTCAACCCAGTCGTTTTCATTATCGTTTCACGGTCGATACCCATGTCCATCATCGCCCACGCGACTTTCAGAACCCCCCGTTTTTCGCCTTCCTGCAATCCTTCCTGACGTCCTTCCTGACGCCCTTCCTGACGCCCTTCCTGACGGGCTTTATGTTCCAATCTTTGTGCTATTGTCATCAGTACCTCCTCATACCTTGGGGACTGTTCTGCCAGTCGCCGGATAAAACCCTCTGGATCGGCGGTATCTCCCGCCTGTAATAAGTAGTTTAGCACGCTTTTTAACTGTTCATCTGTATAGTAATCATACGTCAGCAGCATAACCAGTTCTTGCAGTAACTCCGCCATATCGCGCTGCCGGATATGCTTTTGCACCATTTCCAGTAGCGCGACCCGTTTGTGCGTCAGGATCTCATCATCAGGAATGACCGTCACATCCACCAGCGGGAAAGGACCGGAATAGATCTCCTTCGCCAGGGCCGGATCATCAAAGCAGTCGAGCCAATTAGTACTCCAGGGATACGGCTGTATTTTCCCGTGATAGAACAACACCGGAATGACCAGCGGCAATTTTTCATGTCCCTGCGCCAGATGCCGTTGCATTGCGGAAATACCGTAACGCATCAGCCGGAATGCCATCATTTTGTCCGGGGAACTTTGGTGCTCGATCACGCAATACACATAACCGTCACCCCGCGCCGTTTTCAATGAATACAAAATGTCGGAATAATGCGCACGCAGATTGTCTTCAATAAACGACCCTGATTCCAACCGCAATGTATCCAGATCACAAACGGCCCGTAATTTAGCAGGCAAATGTATCTCCAGGAAGTCTCTGGCAGTAGCAATATGACTTAAAAACTGTTTAAAAACAGCGTCATGGGGCGTTGGTGTTTTTTTTCTCTTCATTGGCGAATGGTAGCATACTTTCTTTTATATTGAAGAAATATTAAGCAAAAAACCGAGCGGACTGCGATGTCTTGACTTTTCTTTGACAAAAACGTTGATCGCATCTCAGGTACTTTAATTTCCGTCTTAAGTGAAGTTCAGGTTAACTCTATATCCTTTTCTATTCCCTGTCAGTTGATACCAAAAATGGCCCATCTGTTCTGTGAGCCACTTTGTATTCTTATTACAACTTTCTTATTTTTTCTTTTTATTATAAAGAGTTAATCAGGCAAACTTCCCCTTGCCGAAGGTGGTATCTGTCCACGCTATTGCCATAGCGACTTTCGCCTTACTATCCAGACTCTCAATGAAACCATTATCCCCCGCTGTCGGGGCAAAACTGCTCATAGCCTGAATCAGAGAATCAATCGCATTATCTGATAATGCAGTAAATTCACGCTCTCCTGATGCATCTTTATGACCCATTTGAGCCACTAATTTTGCGCGATGACCATTAAAGTAATCATGAAAGGTGACTGACCCCACCGATTCAAATATACCCTGCGCGGTTTTATCCTGAGCAGGACGATTCACCGACAACACCAAATCGTATCCGCTGCGCTGGAACCACAGGTTTTGCCAATCAACACCGTTAAACAGGATCATATCTTCTGCGCTAATATCGCTAACCCGGTTATCAATCACCTCTGTGCTGACCACAAAGCTGTCTGCACCCGCGCCACCCTGGAAGCTATTTTGATAACCGCCTAATACCAGCAGATCCTGACCTTCACCGCCATCAAACTGACTGAACTTCGACATAGCCGCCGCTATCAGGTGATCATCACCTTCTCCACCGTTGATTACCGCATGGTAGCCCATCAGTTTAATCGTATCATTGCCCAAGTAACCGTCGATCCGATTGTCATTACCAAACACCCTGGCAAAGTCATTGCCTTTACCCAGATCAACCCGGTTGTTATTGCCGATGGTCACCGTGTAATCCTGCCCTTCCCCGGCATCCACCCGGTTATCGTTGCCAGAGGTCACAACGTAATCCTGTCCTTTGCCGGCATCAATAAAGCCACCTTCACCAAAGACAAACGTCTGGTCATTCCCTTCCCCCATAAAAACATGGTTAATACGTCCGGCCACCACCGCAGTATCATCACCATTACCGCCAAACATCCAGTTTTCACGCCCCATCAGGACGCCCAGATCATCACCTTCACCACCGGCAAAAATATTGGAAGTTCCCAGCGAGTAATAAACATCATCACCACGGCCACCCCAAAAATTGTTGTTATCGCCCAGATAAGCACCGAGATCTTTACCGTCACCACCCCAGTTGAAATTATAATTCCCCAACGATACATGAATATCACCATCATCGCGCAGATGACCGCTGTTACGCAGGAAATCAAACGTTTTCTGCTCCATATTAAGCAAATCAGCTGTCAGATTTTTTTTCAAATCAGTGAGTAATAATTTCATTTCTGTTTGCTTATCTTCGCTGAACATCGTTGCAAACACATTAGGTAAATTCAGCGAATTAAAGCCAAACGCCCGTTCTGGTTTATCATTGACCAGAACATTCGCTCCGTTGATGCTAACCGAAGATCCTTGTTCCTGATTTTCATCAGGCGCTTTTTCTTTCAGACCATGACTTTCCGCAAATGACCTGACTCCCTCTTCGCCCATATTGATGCCCGCTTCCAAATTATCAAGCAACCTCTCTGGATGAGTGAACGTTTGCAGTTGATCGCCGCTAAATTCCCCAATGACCTCCAGCATCTCTTGCAAAATAGCCTCGCCATCAACAGGCTCGCCAGTACAGGAAACAATTTGACCCTTCGCGGTGTAATTCACCCCAAAGATATCCCCTAAGGTGGTCTCTGCTCTGATACTCGCCAACCGGCCAACCAGCTTATTCTTAAGCTGACGCGGCAAATCTTGCGGATTATAGGTAAAGGTGGTTTTCGCCATACCCGTTGCCGAGTATTGCTGGGTCATCAGGCCAAACAACGAACCCAGGTTAGTATCCAGAATCGACTGAATATGGTCACCGAACATAAAGTTCCAGTTACCGGTTGTCACCTGGATATCTGCCCCCTGACCACCTACAGCAAAGTTAAAAGCCAGCGTCTGATTGGCCTGACGGAATTTATCCACACGGCTCATTTTGCCCATATCAGCGCTATTGCCATTTTCACCTAACCACTGATTAAATTTCTTGTTCAGTGTTAATTCGGCGTCATACTTCAAGCCCCGGCTGCTACGTTCATGTTGCGAATCCAGCTCAACCAACGTGTTGTATTCCACGCTGCTGGTTTGATCTAAGCCAGACATATCTTGAACATATTTCCTCGCACCGGCGATTGTCCACTGCTGATCTTGCGCCGCTAACCAATCCTGTTCTTCACCGGAACCGGCAATACCTTGCAGTACACCGGCAATACGCGCAGGACCATCAAACGGGTTAACCAGTGGCGGCGTTGGAATCGATTTATCCATCATCACAATCAGGTCATTACTGCGCCCTTGGTTGAAACTCACATTACGATTACCGATAAACATCTGCGCCCCTTCAAGCGCTTGGTAACCACCGATATCAAAACTGTGTTTGCTGTCACCATCACCAACGTGAACCATCACATTATTGTCACCGAAAGCCAGCGACTTAAAGCCACCGGCCCCCACTTTGATGCCCACATTCGACGTCCCCCAGTTGAGCGCGGTAAATTCACCCTCACCGATATTCACCTGAATGTTGCCGGAGTAACTGAGCTGATTATTCGATTGATCGTTTGTGTTAATATTTTTACGCTTCTCTGGCTTAACGAAAACATTCGAATTATCCGCAATTGCCCCTTTAGTCACCGCATCAGCCTGGGTATGACCAACCCTGGAGAGGTTGATATCACTTTCGCCAACACCTCGAATCACCCTTTCCGTGCGGGTCGCCAGTTCACCTTGTTCATTCCATCTGAATACGATTTTGTTATCAGGCAGGTTGTTAACCCATTGGTTATTTTGGTCACGGGTGAATTTACGGCCCGTTGCATCAACCGCCACTTCGCTACGGCGAGCTGAAACATCACTGCGAATACCTTGCTTGTCCAACGCTGTAATAAAGCGACGGGCAAAACCATCCTGTTTGTCATCACTGATCAAAGAACAAGCCACAATGCTGATATGCTCAGGCTTTCTGATTACTTTTTCGCCCAGTTTAGCGTTTTGATGAAACTGATTCAGTCTCGTCGCCAGTTCATCGGCACTGTAGCCACTCAGATGAATGTTATTTTTATCCGAGGTATCACGGCCATGACCAACAATCTGCCAGCGTAATTGTAATTTTTCAGATAATTTAGACAGATCACCATAAACAACACGATATTTGCCAGTGGAATCAAGTTGAACCACCACGCTGAAATCCGGGTGTTTACCGGCCAGATTAGCCGCGGCTTTAGCGGCTACCGGATCATCTTCCATCTGAATAATGATCTGACCATCAAAGCGCGTTTCACGGCCATCAGTTTGTCGCGTCACCTCCTCCGTTTGCCAAGTATCAAGTGGTTTATCCTGATAACGGGTATCGTCGGTAATCGCAGGCTCTGACCCCTTATTTTTGCCGGATAACGGATCTAACTCGGCCACCACAGGACGGTTTTGCGGTTTCGCCTGGGTATGTTTTTCATAAAATTCTTGCGTTTCTTTAAACGCATTATCCAATGCCTGGCTTACCCATGCCTTACCTTTCTCTCCAGCAATATCCAACAAATCCCGATAATTGGCGGTGTAGCGGTTCAATACCCGCTCACGTTCATCACCTGTTGCCTGTAACGCCTTGTAAACAGCCAAACTTTCGTTGATGGAATGACCACCATCAAATACCAGAAATGCCAGGGTATTGAGATAACTCTGCCCGGCCGGGAAGTCAGTCTGTTTACTAGCAATATAGTTATTGAGGTGAACCATGATATTGGTCGAACCAGACGCACCGGTCACGACCGAGTGTCCTTGGGCTAACGCATTACGTTCAAACTCAGTTTCCCCCCCAGGGGCCAGAATACGCCCGGCAGCGACCTTTCTGCCGTACAGGAAATCATCATGCTTGTCATTCGCAGGCTGGTAGGGCAACGCGGTACCATAATCGTTGGTCTGTTTTTCCGTTATTTCAACTTTGTACGTGACATCAGCCCCGATAGTCAGTTGGGAACTGGTCGAACGGGCTTTGGTGATGACATCTCCATAGAAACGATCCCCTTCAATCTTCCAGGCCGCACGATCCATCCCCATCCCTTGGGTGATTGCCATTTTTACCGCCAGAAACGGCACTTTAATCACAGCATAGCCGTCATCGACCTTCGTCATCATGATCTTGAAGTTGGTAAAAGTCGGCTCGTCCAGGAATGTGGTTAATTCAGGTACCCGGCTAAACCAAGGGCGAAAATCCTGATTGATAGCCTTGGCAAAAAGCCGCATCTTAGCGGCAATGTGCTGGTCACGCACAACCTCATCCGGATAATAACCACTTATCCACTGTTCAAACTGCTGCACCAAAAACTGGCCTGTCTGTTCAGCCGTGTTCCTGGCCTCCGACGGCACCGTTTTCACCAATTCATAGGCCAGTTCAGAATCAAAATGGCGACCAAACAGGTTGTCAATATATTGTCCGGTCGCCTTTTCCTTATGAGCATCCGCCAATAACTGTTGAGCCAGAGAGTGCAGGTCGGGGTGTGCCTGCAACTGGGTGAACGCATCCTCAAAGAATTTGATGGTTTCCTGTTGTGTCACTTGTCCGGTAAGCCAAAGATTTCTGGCCCGTTCAACCAGAGGCATACCTTCTGGGATAGCAGCCTGTTCCAATCGGCTGGCGAAAATGATGATACTTTCACCTTCGGTTTTTGGCGCTTCCCGCTCTGCGACAGAGTTAATCTGAGTCAATGGCCGGATTTGCAAATCAGTGAGACGGTCAACTTCGCTTTGCGCGATATCCCCTTTCAAACCCACCACGCGGCCAATCCCATCAAACGAGACTTGCTGTTTAAACTGCTCAACCTGCTCAGGTGCCAGGGTAACCCCCAAGATCCCTGCGGATTCAGCTCTCTTGGCCTGAAGGTAAGCAACCCATTCCCCCATCTCAAAACGCAGGCTTTTCACCAGCTTACTGCGCTGGGCGAACTCTTTGAGATCATGCTGTTGCCAGTGCGCCAAAGCAGTTTCCAGCTGCAACACATGTGCTTCATCAGGCTGTTCAACCGTTTTATTGAAAGCATCACGCACTGCCACCAGCGCCTTACTGGGCCGATCGACACTAATCTGACCAAAATTTCTCTTGGTAGAATCAATAAACCGTTTGTTTCCCTCATTCAATAAGAAAGGCTCAAACACTTTCAGCACATAAGACCGGGATTTACGCTTAACTTCCACAGAAGTTTTCCCCAATCCTTGCAGATTGATTCCCGAAATCACCGGGGCTTTTCTGATGAGTTCCCTTGACCCATTTAAGGTTGGTTCCACAATGCTATCGGATGATGTTTCAGTAAACATTGAAACGATCGAAGCACCAGTATTTGTTGAGCGTTTACCCGTGTTGATCTGTAGCCGATTGATCGCTTGTTGTGCATTATTCAATGCGGCCAGATCCTCTTCTGTCAGTCCTTCGTTGATCCTACCACCGGTTTCAGTGTTTAACTCAGGATTGATCCGGCGCTTCGGCTCCACTACACCGATTAATCTATAAGCTTCCCCAGACAAGCCACTGCCAGTCGCCCCGATACGCTCTGGTTTAGCGTTATCAGTCTGCTTTACGCCTTTCGCATCAACCCGCGCCTGAATAGCCTTATCTACTGCCGCTGTACTATCACTTTCACCACGTTTTTCTGCTTTTTCATGCGCGGCATAGGCGTCATCCTCTGCTGCTCTTGCCCGCTGATGCTGTAACCCGGCTTCTTTCTGTCTGAATTTCGCGTTTGCCCGCGCTTTTACAATATCGTCATCTGCGTTCTCAATATTCTGGTGGCTTTTTACCAAACCCGCCTTTGATTGCCCGATAGCTTTTTTGACTTCTTGCCGGTTATCAGTTAAGTGCCGCTGTGCATCAGCTAATTTTTTCTGGGCAATGAACCTGGCTTCATTTAATTTACCTTGGGTGCGATCCAGATAGCCAACAGCAAACTGATTACGCCACTCATCACCTGATTTGCCATCATAATCCGCATAGCCATTAAGCAAGTTCAGGCCTTGAGTCAGGGTGAACAGCTCCTTTGTAATGGCCCTAGACTCTTCATTGACTGCATCACGTTGTACTTGCCCATTGGTGTTCAGCGCGTTTTGATCTGTTGATTCCAGTTGGAACTGCGATTTCGAAATCGCTTTACGCTGCTTGTCTCTTTCTTGTTCAAGTCTCTGATGATCAACTTCAACTTTTTCTTTATCGCTTAACGCATTTTGCGCCGCTGTATCTTGTTTCGCATGTTTGGTAACCGCGTTAGCCTGTGGTGATACCCCCTTCTGAGCTAAATCAACATTATCTCCGACATGCAAGGCATTCTGAATATCCTTGGTATCAGGCGTCTCGGCCTGAGTTATCGTGCCCCTCAATTCGCTAGCCAGATCTGAACGAACTTCATCAATTTCATCCAGTTGGAAGCCATCAATGGCAGAAACTTCCACTAAGTTAATCGCGCCCCTGCCTTTATTCGTCCCAGATGTGCTGGCCTCATTACCGTGGACCAGAAAATTGATCGCATGACTTGCCTCTACATTTAACACGGTCAGTTTAATACTTTTAAACAGTAAAGAGAGATTGTTGCTGGGCGTATTGCTTTCCGCAGCAGCAAAGCTGTAGAAATCGCCATTACCCACCTTAATCGCCACGTTATTGCGGGCATAAGAGGCATTAATACCCAGACCATCACCAATATGGATATTGGCATTGCTTTTACCTTTCATGACCGCAACATTAAGACCATTGCCAACGTTGGTATTAACGTTATATTCGCCCCACACGGCGTTAACTGAAACACCATCACCGACTTTGGTATTCACGTTAAGATCACCATGAGTCGCCGTCACACTTAAACCATTACCCACGATGTTTGTGATATTGGCTTTGCCTTTTGCCGCCGTCACCTGCATACCATCACCCACTTTGGTGACGATATTGCCTTTACTCCACAAAGCATTAAAGCTGTCGCCCTCACCCACCTGGGTCACCACGGTACCATCACCTTTGGCAAGCACCACATTACTCCCATCGCCGATCTTGGTAATGACATTCGCGTTGCCCCAAGCCCCCGTGTAATCATCACCGTTACCAACATGGGTGATAATATTACTCTTCCCCTGAACCACCGTGACTTCCCGTTTATCACCGATTTTAGTCATAATATTCGCTTCACCTTTAGCGAAGTTGTAACGCTCGCCATCTCCTACTTGAGTCAGGATATTGGCTTCACCCCAAACAGCGTTTATACCCGTCCCTCTACCCATTTTAGTGACAATATTCGCGTGGCCTTTGGCGAAACCAACCGTTGTGCCATTACCAACATGGGTCATCATGTTCCCCACATCGGAGATCAATAAACCAACAGTCGTGCCATCACCCACTTTCGTCAGAATATTGCCTTTGCCAAGAAGTATGCCAGCCGTTGTCGAATCGCCCTTATGAGTGACGACATTCGCTTCTGCCGCAGCCACCACCCCCATAAAATCATCACCCACTTTGGTAACAATATTGGCCTCACCCAATGCCAGCACGCCGGTTAAACCATCACCGTAATGGGTCATGATGTTCGCTTTACCAAACATTGCCGCCAATGTGGTGCCATCACCCACCCTAGTCATCACATTCAACTCACCGGCAAACAAGCCAATACTGGTTCCTTCCCCATCATGTGTGTAAATATTGGCTTCACCAACCATCAAGCCGAGAGTCAGCCCATGACCAACTCTCGTCAGGATGTTGCCTTGCCCGATCAGCGCCGCAAAGGTTGGGCCATTACCTATATGCGTCATAACATTGACATCACCAATCATCGCGGCCAGAGTCATGCCGTTACCCACTTTGGTTGCGATATTAGCTTTTGCCAACATCAGGGCAACGCTCATTCCATCACCAATATGAGTAAACACATTGCCAGCGGCTACCATCAAGGCCAGCGCATTGCCATCCCCCACGTTGGTAAAGACATTACCCAAGCCACCCATCAACGCCCAGGCATCACCTTTGCCAACATGCGTAAAAATATTGCCTGCGCCAATCATGGCTGCAATCGCGGTTCCATCCCCAATTTTAGTGAAAATATTGCCGGCGGCCCCCATCACACCCAGTGTCTGATAGCCACCAATGTGGGTAAACACATTACCAATACCGAACATAATGCCGGTAGTAGCACCATCGCCTACTTTAGTCAGGATATTAGCGCCACCTAACATCACACCTGTCGTACTACCGTTACCAATGTGAGTAAGAACGTTCGCACCACCGCCCATCACCGCAACGGCATCACCTCTGCCTTTTTTAGTCAGAATATTGGCACCGCCCAACGCAATGGCTGTGGTATCTGATATTTCATTATCACCAGTGATATGCGTGATAATGTTGGCACCGCCGAGCATACCGGAAACCAAATGGCCGGCAGCGAGCTTGGTCAGTACATTGGCCCCCCCCACCAATACCGAGGAGACTTCCCCTTTACCTTTCTGAGTCATGACGTTAAAACCGCCTGCCCCTAGCCAATTCGCGCTACCATTACCTATTTGGGTATGGGTGTTGTAACCTCCCAACATGACAACCCGGCTGTCGCCATGACCTTGATGGATCGAGATATTGCCAATCGCCAAAAGATGAGCCAGATACCGTCCATCACCGATTCGAACTAGCACATTTGCCGCACCGCCAGCGTAAACATCCATGTCTCCATGCAGGCTTTGGTGAACAATGACGTTTGCCAAGCCCTCGCCCGCAAAATAAACATTGCCATGTATCACACTGGATTTAATAACGTTTCCGCCACCCACACCGCTGAAATTAATATCACCGGTGCTGCCACCAATGTCTGTGGATGATTTCACCAATTCCTGGTGACTATATTCTTCTGTATGTTCTAAATGCTCAGAGACACGGCGCACCGCATTAACTTTATATTGCAGCTTAGTGAGTGAATATCCCCCAGGCTCCATCGGGCTATAACCGCTTGAGAGTGAAAAATTTTCATTAGCCAGATCATCAGTATGATCGCCCGTTTTGTACCACGCACTGGCAAAATATTGCAGTGCACCAGTGTTAGGATCATTTTTCAACTCAACCTTCACCACTTTGGTGTATGACTCAACATATTTGGCATAAACATAAGTGTTCGGTTGACAGTTCGATTTCACCGCTGAAACATCCAACATCGAACCATCAGAATGGATTGCCCGCCCATGTATTTTGGCATCAATCAGTGTGATATCTTCTGCTTTGGCGGTAGTTCCCCCCGCATAAGTCACCCAATGATTTTCCTGCAAATCTTCCTCAACGATATGCTGAATCATAACGGGTTGATGATGTTCAAAGATTAAATTGAAGAGACGGTAGCCATCATTGACGCCTATATCGATAAATCCATTATTTGCAGAAATATCTTCCGCCGCCAGATTTTCAAGGTGATGGCCCTGTTTATACCAAGAGGTCGCGTAATAACTGAGTTTACCGGTTTCAGGATCGTTTCGGAGCTGAACTTTGCTGACCTTAGTGAACATTGCATCGACAAACGCAAAGAGATAAGTATCAGATTCAGTAGTTGATTTAATGCCAATGACTGACTGGGAATACTGAATCTGGCTTCCTCCCATTATCGCCGAAGTTAATACGATCTCTTCCGCTTTAGCATATTCCAGCGCACCATCACGGGAACCGTTATATTCGCCTATTCTCGATATTTCATTGTAAGCACCGACACCGGTAAAATTGATATTACCATGTGCGATATCAGAATAAATTTGGTTATAACCACCCGCACCGGCGAATTCGATATTACCGTGAGTCTGTTCATATTTATCTCTACTGTGGCGCAGGCGTTCAATGCGGTTTGATGCTCCTGCACCATGCAAGATAATATTGCCTTCCAGACCTTTACGTATAATGTAGTTATCAGCACCTGCACCACTGAAATGAATATCACCGCTTTCAACCCGCGAACTAATGCTATTTGCCGCCCCTCCACCATCAAACTCCACATCACCGTGACTTTTCTCATAGTGATCATACCAGGTCCGGTCAATTTTATTGCCGGCACCAGCTCCGACAAAGCTTAAATTACCCTGGTTAGTTTCGTGCCATAATTCGTTATAACCGCCGACACCTTTAAAAACCATATTACCGGATTGCCCTTTACGGGTCAGACCGTTATAAGCAGCCACACCGGAGAAATTCAGGTCACCGTGACCACCCCGGTGATCCATAGAAACGCCACCTGCTGCACCCGTAAATGAAATACTACCATCACCACTTTTATCAATACCTGCGTAACCTGCCGCGCCATGTACCGCCAGATTACCGTCAATATCCACGATTTTTAAATATCCGACACCACCATCGACTACCTTGTTGCCAGAGTCGGCATAGATTGTCGCCCCAAGTGAACCGAGGGTAATATGATCATCTCCTCCTTTAGCATAAATAGTTCCCCCCACTCCAATAGCAACAATATTATTACCCTCATCATCATCGTGATATTTCCCGGTAAAGAAATATTCTGTACTGCGATTTGATGATTTCCCCATAAACAATCCTTTAATTTAGTTGAGGTTAAATAGAAAACCACTGCATCCGGCAGATACAACAGTTGTTTTGAGAATCTCATTGCCCGTGGACGATACAAATCCTCTGGCCTTTCCACGGCAAAAAATGACAACAATCAATCAGATCTCTTTTATATAATTTACTCTGATTGAGACTGACTGCTGTTTTCAGCTATTACGCCCATTACTCCATTTCCCAGACTATTCTTTTTTAATCAATGAAATAGAGAGAAAAAATACTTTGGTTATAATTGACATCAGTGATGACTTATTCGAATTTTTTAAACATATTTCGATCCCAAAAAGAAATTTATTCACAAAGATTACAAAATATATACGAAAATAAAAACATTAAGCCCAAAGACACCATGAGCTGATATCTCTATAAATACGATCAAATGAATAAGCAGAATAAAATAATATAGAGCCAAAACTCAAAATCAATATTTATACACAAGAAAGTCTGTTTACCCACCATATATTGCCCCATATCCCCACATTGATGCTAAAAATGTAAATAAGACAATAAAAACAACATTAAATCATAACGAAAATAAGATATAAATTATTGTTTTTGTTGAAATTATAAAATAATTCCTCATAAATAAAATTAATAATGACAAACTATTTACATTGTAATATCAAGAATACAGAGAAATTTAACTTACTTATTTTAAATAAAAAATCTATAGTAAAAAAATAACAGAACACATCTAGCAGTCTTATCTAAACAAATACGACGAATAAATACAAAATTACTAACCAGAATGAGTTATGATGATAACGGTATTCGAGCAATTGATTCCCTACATTAAAAAACCAATTTATAAATAAAAGCGTGTTCATTGAATGATTAGTTATTTTCATAGGCTTAACGACGTCGTCAGTTGTTGCTTCAAGCCTGATCCAAACGCTGTCTTAGAAAGACAGAAAAGTGATAGAGCAGGAAAGCGAATCTTCCATAAAACAAGATAAAAAATTGATGCATGAGTCACATTTTCACACCTCATGAAACCGATTACATCAACAAGTCATACTCATCACATTCCATTCGAAGCAAATTCATTACCTTATTGCTATAACCCATACGAAACTGGATGTTAAATAAAATGGATGGCTAATCTGGCGCTGGACATACTGACAATCATAGCAATGCGATTACGTCTGATTATTGGGTAGCTCACTATAGAACAAATCACTGTCTTTGTTCATTACTGGAATATTTTTTTATTTATATTCAAATTTTTTAAGGTCACATATGAGTCAAATTACCCCTCAGTTAACAAATATGTGGGATAAAAGTCATGAATCATGGTTTGTAAAAGATAAAGAATTCCGTTTCATGTATGCAAATCCAGTGTTTATTAAAGTAAACAAATTACCTGAAAATTTTAATGTTATAGGATATTCTGATAAAGAATTACCTACAGCGTTTAATAATTTTGCTCACCTTTTTGAAGAACATGACCGTAAGGTTTTACAATCTATGCAGAAAGTATCATCTATTGGGACTTATCTGCCAGACAATGGTCCAAAATTCAAATCCTATTCTTGCGACAAATACCCATTAATGGGTGAAAATAATCAATGCATGGGGATAATTTGTCACACTAAAGAAATAAATAATTTTTCAGCATACCATTACATTGAAAATGACATGTCTATCTCTGTTAGGCTTACCCCTCCTAATAATATATTGACAGAGAAAGAGTGGATAATAATTTTTTTACTCTGCCGGAGTGTCAGCAATAAATATATTGCCAATGAGATGAAAATTTCAGATCGTACCCTGGAAAAATATCTAAAAATCATCTATGAAAAATTATCTATTGGATCGATGACTGAACTGCGGCTACTTTGCAAAAAAAATAATTATGATCTCTATATCCCCCCCAAATACTCTCAATCTACAGGCCATTTTTTGCTATAAAAGATGATGCCTGCACCCCTATATACCCTGCCATTTAATCGGTTTTCCCTGATTAAATGACAGGGAGAACGGGTAGCATTCAATACATGCCAATTATGACTAAACCATTCATCAAAGATTGTTCAAATATGTCCGATTCATGTTATTCGCTTGCAATGAAGTATATAAATCCTTTCATGATAATCTGAATAAATTAGGCTATGATCCCCCACTTCACATTTGTCATTGATTACATCACTGCTGGGGGAAGGAATATGGCCACAATGAAAGACGTAGCACATCAAGCAGGAGTATCCATAGCTACCGTAAGCCGGGTCATCAATAACACAGCTTACGTCGAACCAGGTACCCGTGAACGTGTCGAGAAAGCAATGCGTGAATTCAACTACCACCGAAATTCTGCTGCGCTTGCCCTAGCAACAAGATGCGGGGATATGTTGGGTTTACTCACCGGTAACCTGGCTGATCCTTTTTTTTCCCGTTTAGCGCGCGGAGTTGAAGAAATTGCCCGGAAAAAAGGGGTAAAACTGATGGTTTGTAGTGGTGGGCATCAGGCTGAACTCGAGCAATCCGCCTTAGATTTTTTAATCAATCAAGGGTGCGAAGCGATAGTGGCACATACCACTCGAATGAGTGATACAGACATATTACGTTATGCAGCGCATACGCCAGCATTAGTGATTGTTAATCGATATTTGCCTGCCATCGCCAACCGGTGTATTTGGTTAGATAATGTTAGCGCTTCGCAGGCTGCTACTCACTACCTTATCCAAAATGGTCATCGAAAAATCGCCTGTGTAACAACAGACCTGCCTATTGATGATAGAAAACTCCGCCTGGAGGGATATTATTCTGCAATGACTCATGCGGGTATCACAGTACCTGGCAATTGGGTTATCAGCGCTCCATTTGACGAAAAAGGAGGAGAACTGGCAACAGAAAAGCTCTTGAGCAGCGGCATCAACTTTACTGCCGTAGTGACATTCAACGATGTTATGGCTGCCGGCATGATGCGGGCCCTGCATCAACGGAAAATCAACTTACCAGAACAACTGTCAATTGTTGGGTTTGATGATATTGTCCTTGCACGATATCTCTACCCGTCTTTAACGACGGTACACTACCCAATAGAAAGAATCGCACGGCGGGCTGCTAATCTGGCGTTACAGCTCAATGCCCAGGAAGAACCCGCCCCACAACTGAATATGTTCTCCGCCGAACTCGTGATCAGAGATTCTGTTTTTTCCATAGGATAAAGGAAAGCATTACCTACAAAACAAACGTAAAAAACGATACACAGATCGCATTTTCACACTTCATGAAACCGATTACATGGACAAGTCACACCTCTCACATTCCATTCGAAAAAAATTTATTATTCTTTCTCAATAACATATCCGAAACAGGGATTTTAAATGGATGACAAAAAAAAGCTTAATCTGGGACTCTCTATGCTGCCGATCGTAGCAATGCTCCTACTTCTGGTTATTGGCTATGGTCAACTGGGACTGCGCATTGAGTCCTTATTACTCGTATCAGCAGGAATAGCGGCGGCCTTAGCGTATTGGCAAGGCTACCGCTGGAATGACATTATTAATTCCATTGTGGCAAAGCTAACCAAAGCAATGCCAGTGATCCTGATACTGATTTGCGTCGGGGGACTCATCGGAACCTGGATGATCAGCGGAACCATACCTTATATGGTTTACTGGGGATTAAAACTGATTAGCCCGCAATATATACTCATTGCCGCCTTCTTTATCACGAGCGTTATCTCAGTCTGCACCGGAACATCGTGGGGTGCAGCCGGAACGGTGGGTGTTGCCCTAATGGGGGTCGCGGCAGGTCTTGATGTGCCTTTGGCCGCCGCCGCAGGCGCAGTTGTTTCAGGGGCATATTTCGGCGATAAAATTTCACCTTTATCTGATTCAACTAACTTCGCTGCCATCGTCGCCGACACCGATCTCTACAACCATATTCAACACCTGATGTATACCACTATCCCAAGCTTTATTTTAGCGGCGATTGTTTATCTTATCGCGGGTCATACCAGCTCGGTAGGTAGCATAGCAACACCTGAAAAAGTCACAGAAATAATGCAATCCCTTGAAAGTCTTTATCACTTCAATTTATTACTGATTTTGCCACCGGTACTGGTTTTGTGGGGCGCAATAACAAAACGTCCGGTGATACCCGTTATGCTGGCCGCATGTGCATTGGCTATTGCGATCGGCATAGGTCTTCAGGGATTCACACTTAAACAGGGCCTTAATGCGTTGATAGATGGCTTCAATCTCTCAATATTCTCTGAGCAGGGACACAACATCACCGGGATCGTTAACGACGTCCCACGTCTGCTCAATCGTGGTGGCATGTTATCGATGATGAGCACCATCCTGCTGGTATTTTGTGCATTCTCGTTTGCCGGCGTTTTAGCACTCACAGGTGCCCTGACCATCATCATTAACCGGCTTCTGCAAGCGGTTCACACAACCGGGCAACTTATCGCGGCAACCGTAGCCACAACCATCCTTGTGACCGGCGCCACCTGTGACGGAAAACTGGCTCTCCTCATCCCGGCAGAACTCTTCAAAGGGGCCTATCACCGCATGGGGCTGGATAATAAAAACCTGTCACGGACAATAGAAGACGCCTGTACCGTCATTGAGCCACTCATCCCATGGACCGCCGCTGGCATTTACATGGCGACGACGCTGGGTGTCAGTACGCTTGAGCTGCTGCCCTGGGCTATCCAATGCTACGCCGCCGTCTTTTTTGCACTCATTTATGGCTTTACTGGTTTCGGTATTGCAAGAGTCGCACCAGAACATTCCCTGAAGAATAAGGAAAGCCAACATGAAGCCGCATGATTTCAATCAAATAATCGATCGCCACAATACAGGCTCTGTTAAGTGGGACTTTTTGGATCGTTACCTGCAATTGAACCAAACTGATCTTCTGCCAATGTGGATTTCTGATTTCGATTTCCAATGTTCGGAAAAAATCCAGCAAGCACTACACACCCGAATCGACCACGGCATTTTCGGTTATAGCGAACGCGACGATAACTATTACCAGGCAGCAATAGACTGGTTTTCAAAACGCCATCAGTTGACCTTATGCCGGAATTGGTTCACTTCAATAGAAGGTGTCATACCCGGGCTGGCTTTGCTGATCCAGATGCTCAGTAAACCGGGTGAAGGAGTCGTGATACAAGGGCCTTATTATGGCTCATTCGCTAAAATCATCACTATGAACGACAGAGTGGTTATTGAAAATCCACTCCTTGAAAGTCCGGACGGTTATCAAATTGACGATGATCATTTAGAGCAGATGTTGGAACAACACAGACCGCCTTTACTCCTGCTATGTAACCCACACAATCCTACTGGCCGATGCTGGGATCGCGACGAGTTGACCCGGCTATTGACGCTCTGTAAAAAGTACGGTGTAACGGTAATTTCCGATGAAATTTGGGCTGATTTGATTTTACCTGGGAAAACGTTCACCTCAGTACTGCATCTGGGGAACGAATGGCACAGCAACGTCATTGCCGCCACCTCAGCAAGTAAAACATTTGGACTCTCATCACTTCGTATATCGAACTTTCTCATTCCAGATCCCGGCCTTCGTCATGCCTTCAATGATCGATTAAACGCCCACGGATTAGATGTATTTAACGCGCTATCGATGACTGCGGCCACAGCAGCCTATCAACATGGAAGTCTATGGTTTAATGAGCTACAAAATCACCTGGCAGAGAACCGCCGCTGGTTGGAACAAGCGATAACGCAGACTGTCCCTTGGTGCCGAATGACCAAAGCAGAAGGCACATACCTGGCTTGGTTAGATTGTCGCGCTTTAGGTCTGGATGATGATGCTCTCCAGTCGGCTTTGCTACAGAAAGCGAAAATAGCCGTTTCAATGGGACGGAATTTTGGCGATAGGGGAAAAGGATTTATTCGGGTAAATTTGGGTTGCCCTCGTCAGTATCTTGAAAAGGTGATCACCGGTTTAATTCAGTTAACACCGTAAAATAAAAACACAATATTAATCGGCATCCGATAGTGGCGAGATAATGGCAAAAAGCTGGATAAGCGCAATATATGACCAAACCGCGCTTATCCGGCTGGACTCTTTGTTTAAATCGGCGTTAAACGTTTCTTTGTGCCCTAAATCGTTGTTGTATTTATTGCCCAGAATGATGCTTCTATCAGAATTACTTCTGACTGTCCATTGGCTACATAGACATGTAGCCAGAATCCCCGAAAATTTCGCCATATCTAAATAACTCTTCATAATTCTGCTACACATGGACTTTCTCAACCCATTGTTATACATAGAATTATAAGTGGTATAAGATGTAGCACTATTTTGGAAACTTATTTAGTAATTTACTAATTGTAAAGATAATATATCATATAATAAACTAAAAATAGAATATTAAATTTTTATTTTGATTTATACGTCATAAAATTGTAAATGTTGTATTTTATAGTTGAGCCTGTGTTATCAAAAGGGATTAGCCCTATTGGGAAAAAGTGCAGTGAAGATGATATTGTTCATGTCATTGCGGATATAATGAATATGTGAGTGTGAATTGATTAATATCTGAAATTTTATGGCGTACTTAACTAAATTACGGGAGTTTTCATGAGTAAAAGAGATGATATAATCCAAGGAAAATTAGTTTATACCGAAAAATTAGGATGGGTAGATACGGGACAATGGCATTCGGTTAAATCCTTATCGGAGCATCAAAAGAATTCCGTCGTGTTCTCGGTTTCATCGATTTTCGTGGATAGTGCCTCCCTAGTCTCACTCGTTGGATCATTCTTGTCATATGGGTGTGGAGTATGTAATAAAATGATCTTAAATGTTTTTTTAACCTCCCCTGTATGAGCAGGGGAGATGCTTGACGACAAAAAACAAACAGTTTTTTAAATTCAGCTTCCATTTTTTATCCCTGTTCTCCTTGTTATCGATACAACTCTCCTCATCATCGTTTCTGTGATTAAAATAATTTACCGATATTCTTGTCAGGTTAAGTAATAATATATGCGCCTGAAGTTCTTGTTTGACTCCTTTCTCATTATGTGAATGGAAATCTTCAATACATAGGATTGACTTGGATAATTTATATAAGGCAGATTCGACTAATAAATGCAATTTTTCAATGGGATGGAATTTTGGCGATAAGAGAAAAGGGTTTACCCAGATAAATTTGGGTTGCCCTCGTCAGTATCTTGATAAGGTGATCACCGGTTTAACTCAGTTAACACCATAAAATAAAAATACAATATTATATCAGTACCCAATAATGGCGAAGAACCGGATAAGTGCAACATGTTACCAAATCGCACTTAATCCGATTGTATTCTTTGTTTAAAGAGAAATAAATTTTCATCCTTGCAAAACACCACCGAACTTCAATATATGTAGAAAACCTGCCTATCAAAATCATGCCTGATGTACAAAGAGAATTTTCATTTGTTAAAAATTCTGCTCGTACCCCAGACATTGAATTCCCTGCTCATTGACCTCGTTATGAGAAGTTCAAGTTAATTTCTGCGAATAATCACTTACTTACCGTAATATCTGCTTGGCCATATTTCAGATGGTTCACAATTCAAAATGGTCGCAATAATCCGCTCACCCTTGGGCCATGGGCGGTGTAAAACATTTGATAAAGTAGATGATGCAAGCCCTGCTTCTCTTGAAACTGCCGCCAACGATGTTCCTCGTTTTTTCAGCGCCGCAATAATATCTGCTTTATGCCAATCGTGTCTTTCGATCATTCCTGTTTCCTTTCTCAGTTTGGTTATGCAAGGTACTATGCTCATATCCGCTTCCTATTTATCAGACCAATGTTTTTATGTTGTTACAGCTTTTCCCCTGGGCCCGCACTGGTGCGGAATACTAAAAAATAGCTGTGCTAAAACGTTAAACCCCGCAAAGCACAGCAAATTCTCCGATATAGAAAGAGAGATGATTGTTGTTTGAAATGTTACATCTAGATACAGAAGTTTAGTTATTCTTAAGAAAGTTGGAATCGTATTAAATACTTCAATGAATTTCTTAAAACCATTTTTTAATGGCGTAGCATGACGCATACTAAGTTATCACAACCAATTGGTGTACAAAGTGTAGCTATATTGTAAGACTTATATTAGTCTCACCATTAAGTATTTACTACTTATTTCAATAAGAATAATTGCTGCAAACCATGCTTTCAAATGAACAGTAAAAATAGATAGTGTTTGATAATACCAAATATACACTTAATGCAAGAGGCATAATTTGCTTATCTCACTCTTCTGGTCACATTAGAAAGGTGTTCAAAAATTATCGTTTTCTTCATAACACGGTCAATAATTGCTCTTCATTATAAATGAAAGCACATAAAACAGCTTAGTGAAATAGCTATCAAGCATTAGGACAAATAATTATTTATCCATTAACAACTAAAGAGGCTACGGATGACTTCGGACACAATCTGCACTTATTTACCGTTGATAACACATGCTTTATCGCTAAAAGACGCCAGATATCAGGCGCAACAGCGAGCACAACAACAGCCCGGGCCATTTATTCAATAAACCATAAAACAATTTTCTCAAAAAAATAATAAACATAGTTATATTTACATTAATTTAAAATAACATCATTAAATAGTAAAAGATCAATTAATAAATATACGACTTTTGACGAAGAAGTTATTATCTTCTATTATAGAACAGCCCACTTGAAGCATAATCGGCAAACAAAAGTTTCAAATAATAATTTAAATAAAGAGTTAGGAGCTGTTATGTCAAACATCAAAAAAAACCCCAGTAATATCACATCACAATTAACCCAAATGTGGGACAGAAGTAATGAGCCTTGGGGAGCTAAAGATCTGCAATCAAGATTTATTTATGCGAATTCTGCTTTTTATCAACTACTTAACCTTCCTGAAGATTTTGATATTATAGGACTTTCTGCTGGTGAATTACCCTTACCTATCGCCGAATGTGCAGAAGAATTCTACCGTCAGGATCAAAAAGCTATTCAAACTATGCAACGGGTCACTACACTAGAAACCCATCTGCTTGGAGTAGATAAAGTAAAAAAAACCTATCTTTGTGACAAATATCCCCTTTGTGATGAAAAGGGTAATTGCATGGGGATTATTTTCCATATGTACAAAATCCAAGATTTTTCTGTTTCTTACTATTATGAAAAAACATCGCCGTCAACCCTGCAATTTATCCCACCTAACAACATACTGACGCAGACTGAGTGGGAGATTCTGTTTCTGGCTCTGCGTTCACAAGATGAAGAAAGCATCAGTAAAGAATTAATGATCAGTACAGAAGATGTGATTAGTCATATTAAATCTATTTATCAAAAATTTAATTTACTACCCCATATGGAATTAGAAGATTTCTGCAAGAAAAATAATTACCACCTTTACGTTCCTGAGAGATTTTTCACTATTGGTAGCAGGGAATTATAGATTTAAACCACTAATCATTAACTGTAAAATAGGATTTAGTCATGAGTAAAACCAATAAGCTAATTATTTCACCTCAAATCATTAATACCATGCAGCAAAGTAATGATCCTTGGGGGATAAAAGATAAAGATTCATGCTTTATTTATGGCAATATGGCATTTAGACATCTTCAAAATCTTTCAGATTCATTTGATTACGAGGGGCTTTTTGACGATGACATTCCTTGGGATGGAGCTGGATTTGCAAAAGAATTCATTACCCACGATAAAACTGTAATGACAAAAGAAGCAAGGATATGTTCACTTGAAACACATATCTTCGGGAAAGAAAAAATTCTATCCTCTTATTTCCAAGAAAAATTTCCATTATATAATGATGAAAGCGAATGTGTCGGAGTCCTTTTCCATACATGGAAAGCCCAAGATTTCTCATTAACCCGTTTATATCATGGTAAACTCCCAGCAACTATTTTGTTCCAACCACCGACTGATTTGTTTACTCAACGGGAATGGGATGTTATCTTCCTCTCCTTGCAAAAGTATACCAGTAAACAAATGGGACGGCTATTAGATATATCCTATCGCACTGTTGAAACCCATATTGCACGGATATACAAAAAGATTGGCGTTAACTCCTGTTATCAATTGGAAGATTATTGCCGCTTTAATGATTATGATCTTTATGTGCCAGAAAGATTTGTACATCCAGAAAGCAGAATGTTTGTTTAAATTTCAAATTATCACAGAGTTTTTATGAAGAACTATACGATATCACCTCAAATTATCAATACAATGGAAATAAGCAATGAACCGTGGGGAATAAAAGATAGTTCTTCATGCTTTATTCATGGTAATACGGCATTTAAACGCCTTCAAAACCTTTCAGATTCATTTGATTATGAAGGTTTTTATGACAATGAAACTCCTTGGAATGGAGCTGAATTTTCAAAAGAGTTCATAAATCATGATAAAACTGTGATGGCAAAAGAAGAAAGAATATGTTCACTTGAAACACATATATATGGGAAAGATAAAATTCTATCATCCTATTTTCAAGAAAAATCTCCATTATATAATGATGAAAGCGAATGTATCGGAATCCTTTTCCATGTATAGCAGTAGCTTCGAGCTATTTCGGCAACACATCATTAAAATAATTCCGCACAAGATAATATATAGTTATATTTCCATCCATTTAAAATCGCATCATAAAATAGTAAAAAATAAATTAATAAATATATGATTTTTGACAAAAAGTTATTATAGATCAGTTCACTTAAAGTGTAATCGGTAAACAAAAATTTCAAGTAGTGATTTAAATAAATATTTAGGAGTTGATATGTTAAAAATAAGAAAAAAACCCAGCAATATCACACTACAATTAACTCAAACGTGGGAGAAAAGTGATAAACTTTGGGGAGCCAAAGATCTGCAATCAAGATTTATTTATGCCAATCCTGCTTTTTATCAACTACTCAACCCAAGGCAACCGCATGAATGCTCAAATAAAAAACAAAGCGAATGGTATTCAAGCTATTCTGATAACGGCACGTGTTAATTTGATTTAAACTTAACCCATTATTGGGTTATTTTTATGCTAATTGTATTTATAAAACGTTCACGCGGTTGCCCTGCTACTCAATCTTCCTGAAGATTTCGATATTATAGGACTTAATCATGAGCAAATCCAATAAGCTAATTATCTCATCTCAAATCATTAACACAATACAGAAAAGCAATGATCCCTGGGGAATCAAAGATCAAAATTCATGCTTTATTTATGGTAATCAGGCATTAAAATCTCTCAAAAATTTCTCAGACTCATTTGATTTTGAGAGGTTTTATAATGATGAACTCCCTTGGGATGGCGCTGAATTTGCAAAGGAATATATTCATCATAACCAAAAGGTAATGAAAGAAGAAAAATCATATGTTTCTCTAGAAACACATATTTTTGGTGAAATAAAAACATTATCATCTTATTTCTGTGAAAAATCACCTCTATATCATGAAAATGGTGATTGCATTGGGATTATATATCACTTATGGAAAGCTCAAGATTATTCATTGACCCGTTTATATCACGGTAAACTCCCAGCATCTATTCTATTCCAACCACCAACTGATTTGTTTACTCAACGAGAATGGGATATTATTTTCCTCTCATTACAAAAGTATACCAGTAAACAAATGGGCCGAATATTGAATATCTCCTATCGCACGGTTGAAACCCATATGGCTCGGATATATAAAAAAATTGGCATTAATTCCTGCCATCAATTGGAGGAATATTGTCGCTTTAATGATTATGATCTCTATGTGCCAGAAAGATTCGTACAGCCAGAAAGCAAAATGTTTATTTAAATTTCAAATTATCACGGAGTATTTATGAAGAACTATACAATATCACCTCAAATTATCAATACACTGGAAATAAGCAACGAACCGTGGGGAGTAAAAGATAGTTCTTCAAATTTTATTTATGGGAATTCAGCAACAAAAAAGTTTATTCACAATTTTAAAGAATCATTTGATTATGAGGGCCTTTATGATCATGAGCTTCCTTGGGATGGAGCTGAATTTTCAGAAGAATTTATTGTTCAAGATAAAAACGTCATGGCAAAAGAGCAAAGAATATGTTCAATTGAGACACATATATTTGGAGAAGAAAAGACTCTATCATCTTATTTTTGTGAAAAATCACTTTTTTATCATGAAGATGGAAATTGTATAGGCGTTATATACCATTGCTGGAAAGCCAAAGAGTATTCATTAACCCAATTACATCAATATCATAAAAATTTACCCTCATCCATTATACTCCAACCACCGACAGATATTTTTACTCAACAGGAATGGGATATCATTTTTTTCTTTTTACAAAAATACACCAAAAAACAGATTGGACAGAGATTGAATATTGCTCATCATGCTGTTGAAGCATATATGGCTAAAATATATAGCAAGATAGGTATTAATTCCAGTCAACAATTAGAAGAATATTGTCTGATGAATAACTTCCATCATTATGTACCAGAGAGATTTTTATTATCCTAGAAATTGTATTATCAAATGATTCTTGACAATAAAACTTAGAACCTACCCAAGTAGACGTAATTGTTGCAGCCCGTGATTATAATGAAGAGTAAACACGGGCAGCATACAGGAAAATACACGTAGCATATGAGGGGTGATTCGCTTCACTCACCCTTCTCTCCACATTAAAAGTATATTTAAAAATTATCATTTTTCTCAAAACACTGTCCAAACCTGCTCTTTATTACAGAAAAGAGTAAAGCAAATAGTTTAGTAAAACAGCCATTAAGCATTAGGGAAAATGATCATTCATCAATTGACAATAACGAGGATGCTGATAATTCTAGGTATAATCTACACTTATTTACCGTTGATAACTTACACTTTCTTGTTAAAATATATCAGATACAGCAGAGAGCACAACAACAGCCAAAAAATATTTATTCAATAAAAAATCAAAATAATTCCCGTCTAAACAATATTTATAGTTATATTAATTTCAATTTAAAATCACATCATTAAGTAGTTAAAAACCAATTAATAAACACACAGTTTTTGACGAGAAAGTTATTATATTCTATTATAGGACGTTTCACTTGAAGCATAATCAACAAACAAAAATTTCAGATAATAATTTAAATAAAGATTCATGAGTAACTATGTCAATTATAAGAAAAAAACCCAGTAATATCATATCAAAATTAACTCAAACGTGGGAGAAAAGTGATAAACTTTGGGGAGCCAAAGATCTACAATCAAGATTTATTTACGCCAATCCTGCTTTTTATCAACCACTCAACCTTCCTGAAGATTTCGATATTATAGGACTTAATCATGAACAAAACCAGTAAGCTAATTGTCTCGCCTCAAATCATTAATACAACACAGCAAAGTAATGAACCCTGGGGAATCAAAGATCAACATTCATGCTGGACTTATGGCAACCTGGCATTTAAGCATATTCAAAATCTTTCAGATTCATTTGATTATGAAGGATTTTTTGACGCTGAAATCCCCTGGAATGGTGCTGAGTTTGCCAAGGAATTCATGAGTCATGATAAAAATGTAATAACCAAAGGACAAAGAGTATGTTCACTTGAAACACATCAGTATGGGAAAGATAAATTTCTATCATCTTATTTTTGCGAAAAACACCCACTATATAATGATGAAAACGAATGTGTCGGGATCCTTTTCCATGCATGGAAAGCAAAAGAGTATTCATTAACCCAATTACATCAATATCATAAAAATTTACCCTCATCCATTATACTCCAACCACCAACGGATCTTTTTACTCAACATGAGTGGGATATTATTTTCTTCTTTTTACAAAAATACACCAGAAAACAAATTGGACAGAGATTAAATATTACTCATCATACTGTTGGAATATATATGGATAAAATATATAGCAAGATAGGTATTAATTCCAGCAAACAATTAGAAGAATACTGTCTGGCGAATAATTTTCATCATTATATACCAGAAAAATTTTTATTAACTTAAATATCGGATTATCAAACTATTAACGTAATTTTCAATTACCCATAATAACAGCGGCAGCCTTAATTAATAAGGCTACCGTTAAGACAACATATCGATTTCTTTCTGACAAAAGGGATTAAATGGAATATTAGGGTGTATCGGGTAAAAACTGCCAGCGCCAGACATGCAATCTAAACTTACTGCCACAATCCAGACAACGAATATTCGGATTATTCGGGGTGGTGACTACCCCCACAATATCCAAATTTGAAGACTGGCAATGAATGCAGCAAACCCCCTGCTTCCCAGGCTTAAATCCTGACATATACCGGGGATACGGTGTAATAGGCTGATCGCCCAGTTCATCAAACAGCGGCTGTAGCCGTTTACGATAGTAGTTAAATACCTCCAGTTTTCGGAGCTTACCTATTGCCAAGGCTTGCGTAGGCCGCCACTGTGTCCACAACATAACCAACACGGAATACAGGCGATAGTAATATTTCTCCTGCAACCGATAAAATATCGAGCCGGCACTGGCAGAAAATGTCTTATCGCAAGCCCGGCAATAATATTCATCATGCTGATGCCCCCTAACGTAGGTTGTCAAACGCCGATTCCCACACCAAGGACATTCATAGACTTCCCCCAGAGATGGGTTCTGTTCATCCAGACGATCAACCAGCGCCCGCAGGATCGGCTCTCTTTGCCAGACAGACCTTAAATGCTGGTATTGCGCTTGCGTAGTATGCGCAAATAACTGCTGGAACCAATCAGGCACCGGCACCTCATCATTCGGCGTTCGCTCTGCAAACGGATCAATACCCTTGGGGACTTCCGGATAGATCACAAACTGATGCCGGCACGCGTCACAGTGAACCATTGGGTTGCCCGCAGGCATCTCCTCAGCGTAGCTTAACTGTGATGACTGGCATACCGGGCAATGTAATCCTTGCTGGCCTGGCATGAAACCCAGCAAATAACGGGGATACGGTGTTACCGCACGTTTGCCAATCAGCATCAGAACCGGCGTCAACCGCTGGCAATAGCGCCCCCAAGATTTTTTATAATAACAACCACTTATCCACATCGCCTCTTCAATATGCCAACAGCCCCAGAGCGTTACCAGAACCGCGTATAAACGGACATGCTGACTATTATCAAGTTGATGAAATGGTGTACCGGAATAGTAAGAGTGGTGATGCTGACAGAGGCGGCAATAGTACTCCGGATGTGTAGACTCCATCAGTCTCATAAACCTGACTTCATGACAGCCACTGGGAATGTAACGCATTTTCTTCGGTGGATGATATTTATCAAGTTCAGCAGCCAGTTTACGCAACACAGGTTCGCGCTGCCAGATTTGGCACACAATGGCATACTCTTCTGCCCCCAAATGAGAGAAAGCTTGTGGATACCAGTCAGGCAACGACAAAGCTTTAGTTACAAGATTATTCATAATAAAAATAAATTCCTTATAGTTCATTAAGTTAATTGATAAGAAATAGCGTAAGATCCAACCGCAATGTTTTTACCTGCCGATGAAAAAGGGAGTACATGACGGATAACGTGCTATCGGTTACCGTGCACTGAGATATCCTGTCGCTTCCCCCGGAGGCAAACGTCACCGAGTAGGCGTATTTACGCCAGATTTGGTAAAACTGAGCGAATATCCGGTGATTAAAAAATACCGTTACGGGTTCAGAATAAATAAGAAGAAAGGAGATAAAATCATCAGAGAAAAAATAGCCGTAGCCTGATATCACCTTTCTTAATCGTTCGTTAAATTAACGAGAATGCTTTTTCTTACTCATTAGCCGCACCACCTAAAAAATAATGCCAAACATATCGCTATCCGAAAGCGTCCCGTCTTTTACGAAAGGTTTTCGTTATTGCATCCCAAAACATAATCAGTTCATCTTCGGTATATGGTGTTGAAGGTAACTGGTCATTCATTAACATAATACCCACACAGACTTTTTCTTCATACATCTCCATCTCATTGATAATAAAATCAAATCGATACCGAGGATGACTATCAAAAGGTTGCAGGCCTACGGCTAATAACTCCTCTCCATGAATGCCGTTTATTTCTCTTTCCCCCTTTCTTATTACCCTGCCACAATTAACGAACCAATCCCTTTCAACTTCATCAATACGTTCAAGCAGAGTGCCTTCTTTAAGGTCATTAATTATTTCAATACCGAATGTGAAATGATCATCCTCATTTCCCTGATAGACAAAAGTCATATTCACTTTCTCATCATCATTATCATGACTGGCAATAAAACCGTCAGGGATACAGATTCCTGCCACTGTTGGGATTTCTCTATCCTTTCTGCCACTGATTCTGGGAAGAAGCCTTTGCATTTTATCCAGAGTTTGAGAAAGCATTTTATATTGGCTTTCGCCCATCCCAGATTTTATATAAATCTCTCTTGAATAACTGTACTTATCATCTGAGATTTCTGTAAATTTCATCTCTATGATAAAAGCCACACCATTATCATATAAATGGGCTTCTAATACTCGGGTAAAGCCGGGTTCACTGACATTGTTATTTCTGTCAAAAATAACACCGTATAAGTTCCCCTGGAGATGATGAGCCTTTTTTAAAAAGGGCAGATCTTTCGGATCATCAGTTCTGGTCACCCTTAATTTCTGCTCCCTTAATTCTATCCGCTGTTCAAATGCGGATAAATGCAAACGCTTGGTTTCTATTCTTACATCATCCATTAATATCCCAGTATTGGTGATGTTTTCAAATGCTAGGGGAATATCAATCAGATAACGCCCAACACAACGGGTTTGCATATTTGCTAATATTTCAGTTTTCATTTTCTTTTCCTTTTTGGATTAACAAAGGGTAATAAAGGGCAGGGAAATATCACTACCACAAGATATAAATAACCACGATAGCCAGTAAAATAAGTAAGGTATTTCTTATTCAATCCCACGCCATATCAACGCATTCCGCATTTGCGCCGCGTCTGGTAACAGGGGAATCAGTTCTCGGGTAGATAAATTGTGGGCGCTCACATCCAGCGGAGTGAAGTGAACTTCGTCGATGGCATCCGCCACCATGTTGCCAGCTTTTTTCCGTTTGAAGATAAACAAAGCACTACCAACCGGTGACTCAGCCCCGACCACATTGCCGCCCACCGTCAAAAGCGACAGGGGTTTATTACACATTTTGCCGAAGTAAATCACCCGGTAACGGAAATAACCGCCTTCCGGTTCACGCGTATCCAGCGTAGAGTACATAAACCAGGCGCGGGAATCATGTACCTGATTGTCATGCAGGGCCACCAGTAATGACGCCGGTGATTCTGGTTGACCCGTTTTTCCCACCGGAGCCGTCAGGAAAAACTGTTTGACCAACGCCTCTCCCGCCGCTTTCATCTGCTGATATTCCTTGTCCTCATCATCACTGTTCAGCAGATAAAGGATGTTGCCCAGAATGTTATCGACAACAAATTGCTTCACACTGTGTATCTCACGCCGGTCTCCCCGGTAGTCACAGCTAAATTCCGCTGCCGCTTCCCGCAACGGTTTACCCGACGCACCACCGGCATAACCCGCCCCAATCGTCGTCTGGAAAAAACGGGCAATATTGATCGGGTGGTTAGGGCTACCGTAGGCGTCACAGGAAGTAGTGACTTTGACCTGATAGCAGGATAAAAAGCATGCAATCTTACGCCACACGTTCAGTTTGTAGCAACTGTGATCAAGTTCCAGCGCAACAATTTCGATGCTGCTTTCCCGGCCCTGAACATCGACAGAGCCTTTGATGTCGGCACCGCCATCATCTTTCAGCCATAAATACGCGGAGATCGCCATAATATTACTCCTGTTGTTGATAAAGAGTCCGGCACCCTCTGCAATCACTGGCAGGCAATGGCATTCAGGGCCGAACGGAGCTCAAGCCGAATAAAGATCCGGGAGTCAGTCAGAATAAATCCGGAAAACAATAAATCAGATCAGGTATTTCCCAACCGGAAGTTAACCGGGGTATAAATAATTAATCAGGCTATTCCTGCTCCATCCATGATGATTATTCCTTAACAGCATGGACTGTTAAGGAATAATCTCATTCTCTTAATGGGTGCATATATAAATCAAGTCTTTTTTATCAAAAAGCACAATAAGTCAAAGGTCAAATGAATATAAAACCTGTAAAAACAAGACAATAAATACAATACTTTAATAAAATATAAATAAAATTACATTTATTTACATAAAAAGAATTTATTTATCATAACAAAATAGCAAGACTCCCAGTTTTAATACAACAGCGCAGTTAATCCATAATTAAATTATTTATTTTAATTAAAATCAATGCATTACAATAAAAAAAACAGACAACCTCACTTTACATCCCGCAGCCTAAACAGATAAAAAATAATGATTCTCATTCATAATATGCGAATGAGAATACCTTCACGGATACCCAAAACAGACGACAATATTCTTACCATCACCAGTCAAGCCTAATCCTTCTCGCAAAAACAAAGCACGACTTATTAGACAGGAATATTATTACGATATATATCATCCCGGTGAGCAGCAGAAACCCATTTAATATTTTCATGATTTTCCGGTGATAATGGTCAGCAAACCCGTCATTAATCCTCACTAATGAGGAAGTATCTGCCCCTCAGTCTGCGATAAGATGACACGAAGACGAGGGATCACAGGAATAGGCCAGCTCATGACGATGACTCAACCTGGTTATGAGGCATTGAACTCAATACATGACACCCACACTGGCAGCGACAATAATGCACCACTACAGCACGACCATTTTCCTGAACGGTATTATCCCCCTCAATAATCGGATTAATACCGTGCCCCTCTAGCGGACAATGAATAAGATCCCCTACCAAAGCAGCCTGTTTACCGTCGAAATACATTGTTGAAGAAGCGGTGATCACTTTTCCACCTCGATCAGTGGCATCACCTAAACAAACAATACCAGACATTTTGATATCCTCTATTGATTATCGAAATAACCCTAAATAAACCATCAGATATTCAGGAGATAATATTTCATCCCGAGATATCTCATTATTGACTTTAATCTTAAGGGCCCCATACCTTCAAAAACTGAACTAAAAGATAAATAAGCGGCCCACTCAATAACACCACAACAGGAATTAAGAACAGCAGGACTTTGTATTTCTTTCGCTTAATACATTGAACCACCCGATAAATGACATAACCATCAATAATCATTATGACCGGCTAGGCATAATAGAAAAGAAGAAAAACACAGACTAATACCACATCCCAAAAATCAAATTTAATCACACTGAGCCACCCATTAATGCATTATTAAAAAAACCGACCTCTCACAGAGAGAATACCCCCATCGCTAATAAAATCGGCAAATCCTTTTTTATCCAATTTTCACCGCCTGAGTCATTCTGACAACTGAATGTAAAATACCTATTGGTATTTTAGTGTCTTTATCCCCTTGATTAAGTTAACCCTTATATCCCTATAAAGGGTTTAATGTAAAAGCATGTTATCGGGGATCGAAAGCGCCGGGTCTGACTCTAACGGTCTGACTAATAGCATCCCAGAATGCCACTATTTCATTCTGGGTATAGGCTGTCGGTGTCTCTTCATCATTGACCACCGTCAAATCAAAGACTGGTGTTTTCTTTCCGCCGGTTTTCTCATTTGCCAGTAACGTAAACTGATAACGCGGATCATCACTATCCGACTGTAATCCCACCGCCAATAATTCCTCAGTATTCAGCCCATTAATTTTTCGCGCGCCTTTACGAAAAATATCACCCCGGTACAGGGATGCTTTAATTTGGCCGATACGCTCCAGCATACTGTCTTTTTCCCGGATATAGTTATTCGTCTGTATTCTCACATTCAAATAATTATCCGGGCCAGTTTTATATAATGCGCCGATATCTTCTTTATCCCTTTTATTATCGGCAATAAACGCATTGGAAATACAGCTTCCCGCAGTAGTCGGAATTTCCGTTTCTTCACGCCCCCGTATACGGGACAAAAAATACCTTAACGCAGCCAGCTTCTCTGGCACATCATTATTATAAATATCAGGATGAATCTGCCGATCTTTGTCATAACGTGCAGCGGAAGCATTTGTCGCTTTCATTTCTACTTTAATCGCCACGCCATTGCTATATAGATGGGCCTCTAATACCCTGACCGCATCCGGGACACTTTGATTTTGCATACGTTCAAAAATAATCCCTTTCATCCCTTCAGGGACAGAGTAAATATTTTTTAAATAGGGCATATCAACGGGATATGACGTCTTCATCTGCCGTAACGCTTCTTCCCGTAATTGAATACGCTGTTCAAAGGCAGGTAAATAGATCCGTTGAGTTTCTACCCAATGATCGTTCACCCGGGAAGCATTCACCGTATCATGATAGTTTTCCGGCAAATCAACCAAATACCGGCCGATACAACGGGTTTGTAAATTCGCTAATAGTTTGTCCACAGCTAATTTTTCCTTCTGGTTTAACACAGTATATGGGGGATAGGGCTGCAACCAGTGCCACACCCCGTAAAATACCAGCACAAGCAAACTGGCAATTATTATGGCAAGCGCTTTTTTTCTATTCATCAGGATAAGCCAAAGATGTTTGTTTAACAGATTGCGCTATTTTAACAATCGCCCGCAGGGTAAAAAAACGGGTATCGTCGGTATTATAGGCACCTTCATGATCAACCTCCGCCCCCAATATTGAACGCAGACCACTGGCAGTAAATTTTCCCCCCTCAACTGGCACCGTACCATCACCGGGCTCTTGCGGATCCGCTATAGCAAAAGTTTGTATTAGAGAATAGTCACTGCCAGGTTTTATTGGATATTTGACACTGCGCATATCTGAAAGCTCCGCATTCATCGGGTCAAATATCGGGCTATTAAATGCCAGTTCAGGATTACCTTTCCGATTAAAATAATCTTTACGTGCTACCCAGCGGACAGTGCCATAAGAGAGGTGTTTAGTACTGTTACCATAAAAAGCATAGGTATTGCTGTGATAATAACCATTTAATCCTTCAATAAAAGGCCGGACTACGTAAGACAACAGGTAAGTATATTTTTTCCAATCTGCCTGCATTACCGCCCGATTTTTAGCCTTATTTTCCGGGTTAATTAAACGCTCTTCGCATAATCCCCACCATTTATCGCGCTGCAAGTAGATTTCTTCATAAGGGTCATTCTCCGGTAAGCTATAGCGTGTATTTCCATCCTCAATCTTCAACCACCACTTTCCGTATCTCAGACCGGGTAATAACTGAAGTGGTCCCGGTGACTGTGCCATCACGGCAGTGAATTGACCGCCATCTTTGCCTTCATGACTGCTTACCGTGATGTCTTTCAGCGCTTCCAGCCCCATCGCATCACCCTGCGCCTGAATATCTACCCGACCTTGACTGGCAAACAGTTTTATCCCCAGTTTCTGCGCAAACAGACTGACCGCTTCACCCGCCGCTACCGTGAATTTTTTCAGCACGCTGAAATCGGTATTTTTTCCACTGGTGGCCATCACATTGTCCCCCGCAGAAAATTGGAGACTTTTCGCCGTCGTCTGCGCGATACCTTCGGGCGCGGACAGTAACAGCGCCGATTTTCTCAGTTCGGTTAACGTGTTACTCAATAACGTTTTCTGTTGCTGCAAATCCGCTAATTCAGCTTTGGCGGTTTCTGCCGCACCCCGTAATGCTTCGGTTAACGCCTGCGCCTGCTGTAACTGACTGATTGCTGCCGGCATTGCCAACACATCTCACCCCGTAGATTGTGCGCAACGGCGCCGGCGGTATCACCGGCATGCCCGGCATTCCCGGATTAATCGCGGGTGACGTCAGGGTAAACACGGCGTCCCGCATCAGCATCTGCGCCGGTTTGATCTCTTTCTCCGGGCTGGTGAATTCAATAACGTAACGAAAAGGCCGGCTTAAGCCTTCCAGCCCGCTAAACGCCACCACATCCAGCGGCGCGGTATTTTTCCAGACTTTCAGTTTGTAACGGCTGTGATCAAAGATGATCGCCGGGGTTATGTTGTTCATATTTTCTCCCACTTGCTTCGCTGTCGCTTCGGCTACGATGCCGCCCATAGCCGTATACCGAGGCCCATAAGGCCATGGTTTGTTTTAGGGGTTCCATAGCGAGGCCTGTGGCGCCCGCCATCACACCTGGTCAGTTCAGGTGATTTTCATGTCGCCTACACTGACGACGTGTGTGGAAAAACGGGCTCCTGTTGCGGTCGCTAGCAGAACAGGTCGAACACCCTGCCCAATGCCCGTTCGACCGGCTGTAAATAGCGCAGCCGGCAGTTGGGGAATTTGGCGGACCACTTGCTCAAGCTCGAAATCGTTTATTTGCCGGAAAGTGAATGCGATATTTTCTTCGCTGCCATTTTCAGCCAAGGTATTTTGAACCGTCAGGTTAACTGCGGGGCTGAATTCAGCCATCTCCAATAATTGCAGCGGCAACTCAACTTTTTTCTGCGCACCACCCGTATGTAAATCTAATTTGATATTAATACGCACTTTAGGGGACTCTTTTTGAAAATTCTGTATCACCAGTAGTTCCTTAAAAAATAAAGATGGAATGAATGGCATGATGGTCATGCCATTACGCATCTTAGAAACAAAAAACCGGATTCAGATATTTCAGAGCAGGCAGATAACCAGGCAACAAATAAGAGAAAACCGACAATGCCTGTGCCAATAAATAAATGAATTTACCAGACAAGCCATTCCATAGGAAAAGGCGATTTTCTAAACAGTTTTATATAAAATCAAGACATTTTTTATCCTATAGCACTTTTTGCACAAAAAACATCAGTCACAAAAACTGACCTATGATGGAAAAAACACACAACATATAAACATAACCTAAACGATATGGCATTTTTTAAAAAACATATTGTATTTATTTTCATAAGATGATATGGATTTCTCTGTTTTATTATTAACAGGGGCAATTTGGTAATGAGAGATATATTAATAATTTATTGTTTTTCAATTGGTTATGAAGAATTTCACACAGCTAAAGTCATTTTTATATTCACAACATAATAAGCTAAATACTTAGTAGAAGAAGTAAAAAAGAAATAATTATCAGCCAGGTTAATGCGAATGAGAATAAATTCTGTGATGCAGAATAATGCGTGGTAGAAATAGTCAGAAACAATGGATTAATACGGATATTATTAGTGATATTTTTACAAAATATCTACCATACTGTGGCTCAGATAAAGCGATATATTTATCTTCACAATGCACTGAATAGTAATAATAATTATGAAAATAAAAGAATTCTATAAGTAAAGGATAACTTGCTTTTTAATAAATAGAGCAACACCCTCCATGCTTCTTATCGGTTTAACGATTAGCGCAAATTGGCGGGTTCTTTACCTTAATTTTATTTGGGGAGAGATGTCCGGCCATTATATACATCTTTCACCGGGCAACATCTCCGTCAATAGATGGTTCCATATTTAAGGAGGGTAATGTAGCTTCCGTCACCCGTTGAAGGACAAAGTTTCCTGGCGACTAACTGATAAGAATCGCTTTACAAATTTGTCATCTTTTTAACATTATGTAGTTTCTCTTTTTACTTATTTTCCCTTTTTTGGCGATTGGTAAGCTATTTTCTTTTCGGTGATTAATTAGCTAAAGGGAAAAAACAAACGCCCACTAATACCAGATTTTGAAAATGGACAGAGTAACTAAAAACGGCTTATTCCCTGTCATTAACAGAAAATTGAAATAAATCAGCAAAAAAAGATATTATTCGAAAAACATAAAAAGGTATCGTTATACCATCAGGCTATTTACGAGTTAATTGATGAAGATAAAAGACAAGAAGATAACTTGTAAAAACGGCTCAGAATTGCCAGTAAAACAGCGTTAATAAAGATAAAAAGCGAGTATGATTAACGTTTATTAAATGTAAAACACAATATACCATAATGATTAAACTTAACAAAAATCAGGCGTTAAAAGTGGTAAAAAACGGCTAAAACCTTATTATATAAATTAAAACCAGAAGTTAAAAAAATGGCTTTTAATAACAGTTTAAAACCTGCCTATCATAAATCCATAAGTGAAAATAAGAAAAAGAATTGGCTTTATTAATGCTTATAAATAACGTTTCATAATTCTGCCACACATGGCCTTGATTAACCCATTGTTATACATGGCATTATGAGTAGTATAAGATGCAGCACTATTTTGGAATCTTATTTATACCACGTGGAAAAAGACAAATAAAAATATTAGACGGTTAATCAGACAATCTATTTTCTAAAATAGACCTGCTTTAATAACGTTTTCAACTGAAGAATAAACTTTTTTATAAGCCAGTTAAATAATCATTCATAAAAAACAAGAATAACAAAACTCGCAAATAAATAATTTAACTAAATACATCCGTTTAAAATTATTTAATACTATTTTATCCCATTGAACAGTATTGCTTTTCATACCTTTAATGTTATTTAACAATAAACTAAAATAAAAACCATCAGTAAATCAAATCAGCATTATGCCGATTTTTTATTATACCAGCAATATCATTAATATGTTTTTAAATGCCATCACCAAAAACATAAAATAGCGCTTTAAATTCCATTAAATTTATATCGCCATCATTTCTTAGCATATATTTTTTTAAAGGGTCACAATATCTTAAATTCGATATAGCGAAAGCACAAGTAAGTGATGGACCAAAACCCATTGTAGAGGGATGGCCTGGATTGAAAGGTACTGAATTTGAAAATGGGATAGATGCAGCTATAGAATGGGTCGATACAAAACAAGATATTGTTTGTTTAAAGGATATGATTGTATCGATTACACTGTCAGTTCACACAAAATTAATAAGAAAACTATCTCTGCCAGATGGGGAACTACCGGTAAGTACGCTGCATTCAACGCGAATTTGGATGCTGTTGTTTTATGGAAAAGCATTGCCAGCCAGTTTATCTACTTTTTCAAAGACAGTAATTATATTGGATACAATACGAAATTGAATGCTATTGATGGTGGACCTCGACTCACCCGATCCGGTTGGCCTGGTGTCTCTTTCCACAAAATTCAAGCAGCGGTATCTGTTAATACAGATTTATTAGGTAGTAAACGTGGCAATAATAATGGAGGCTGTGGCGGAACATGCGGTACCAGTGACACCGGTACACACCATTTCCAATTACCTCAAAGTATTCGGTTTGGCTTGATAGCCTATAATAATACGAACATTCAGCAAACGGTAAAGGTATATATTGACGATCTCCTGGTAGACACATTAACCGGTAAAGGAGAAAATAATCTGACGGCCACCAAAGCCTACACATCAGGTACAGGCAAAGTCTGTATTGAAATTACAGGAGATGGCAAACCCTACAAACTCCGTTATTTCGATAACATACTTGACGGAAAACCAGGAATAGCAACTATCGGTGCTGAAAACGATACCACGGATAATTACAATGACTGCGTGGTAATGTTGAATTGGCCACTAGTGTGAATTAAAAATAATTTGGTAAATGCACTACAAACAAAAAAGCGGCGTTATGTCGCTTTTTTGTTATGGGTAACGACAAGGGGTATTACTCATTAAGGTGCGGGCATCCTTGCCCATTATAAATACCTTTAACCGGACAACATCGTCGTCAATAATCCCTTGCTATTCCTGCAATATCACTGATATTACACCGCCTCCGCTTCACAATTCATTGCCAATGCCATACTTAAGGTTTTAGCCAAAATGGTTTTATTTTCACTATCCTCCATCAGGCTAAAATGGTCGCCCGGTACAGATGTTAGCTGGAGCGAAGAATCAGGTACCACCTGCTTCCAGCCTAGCGACGGTTCCATGCTCAAGGAGGGCAATGTCGCTTCCGTCACGAAAGGGATCTGCGGATAAGATTCCATCGCATAGAACTGGTGGAGCGTTATCGCCAAGGCTTGTGGTTCATATTCTTTGACCATTTGCACATAATTTCCCATCTGTTCCCAACGTTTTGCGATCAAGTCAGGACGCAGGTTTGCCGGGTATAGTTCCAGTTGCTGCGCTGCGGCAATAAATTGCACCAAATTCAGTTTATCGATTCTCTGATGCAATACCGCAATCTCCTCTTCATGTTCCCCGCCCGATTGTTTTGCCAGTTCGGCAAGAAATTGGAGTTTCGGTTGAATGACCTGCTGCTTGAAGCAGTGAGGGGCTGGCGTATCAATCAAACCCAGGAAATCGACGGTCTCACCGGCGTTCAAAAGTTGCTGGGCAATGGCATAAGCCAGTACACCACCAGAAGAGTAACCGTAGATCCGGTATCGGCCTTTCGGTTGAACCGCCTTCATAAAGGTGATCATTTTGGCGGCCAACGCTTCAATCGTTGATACCTGCTCTTCATTGATGGACGGCCAGGGCAAAGCATAAATCGGATAGTCTGACTGAATATGTTGAGCCAGCCCGAAAACGTAAGAGTAATCATCCATGCCGCTAGGCACAAAGAATAGTGGCGGTTCCATTCCTGATGGCCGCACAGGTATCGCACTGCTTTGCGGCTGAGACAGTGGATCTAATGTGATTTTTGATACCAGTTCAGCCAGCACAGGGAATTGGAACAGGTTATTCAATGTACACATCAAACCACGACCTGCGGCAAGGTTTATCATCCGCATAGCAAGCAGCGAGTGTCCACCTAACGCAAAGAAATTGTCATACCGGCTTATCTGCTCAACTTTCAGCAATTCACGCCAGATAGCCGCCAATGCGATCTCAACCTCCCCTTGCGGCGCTTCATAGGCTTGATGAGCAAAGGCATTCTGATCAGGTTCCGGCAGTGCCCGGCGATCCAGCTTACCGTTAGGGGTCAGCGGGAATGCGTCCAGACGGACAAAAGCCGCCGGTACCATGTAGTCAGGCAACAGTGCTCTCAGATGGCTATACAAACAGGTAGCCAATCCATCATCCGCCGGTGCCACCACATAAGCCACCAGCCGTTTATCCTGCCCGTCCCCCAGAGCCAGTACGATAGCTTCACGCACCGCCGGGTACTCCGTCAGCCGAGCTTCGATCTCACCCGGTTCAATCCGGAATCCGCGGATTTTAACTTGCTGGTCATTACGGCCAATAAATATCAGGTTGCCATCCGGCAAGTAGCGGGCCAAATCCCCGGTTCGGTACATCCGCGCATCCGGTGTCTGACTAAACGGGTCAGCCAGGAAACGTTCAGCGGTCAGGTCAGGACGATTGAGATAGCCACGCGCTACACCGTCACCACCGAGATACAATTCCCCTACCGCTCCCAATGGGACCGGCTGACCACAAGCATCCAGCAGATAAACACTGGTGTTGGCCGTTGGACGTCCAATAGGCGTTAATGCATCGGTATAATCTGCCGGACAACGCCAAGTCGTGGCACATACCGTGATTTCTGTCGGGCCATAGGCATTGAACAGCGTGGCCCGGCCACGCAGTGCCTGAAGCAGCGCCGCGCTAGGCGCTTCACCGCCCAGTATCAATGTTGGTCTTATGGTTATCTCCGGTAAGTCCGCACCATCCCGCAACAGAGCCGGTGTCAGGCAGGCATGAGTCACCGCCTGTGCTTCCAGATAATGCCAAAGGCGCAGCGGATCCTGACGAACCGTGTCGGCAGGAATATCCAGGGTGGCACCACCACACAATGCCATCATGATTTCCCAGACGCTGGCATCGAAACCAAATGAGGCGAATTGCAACATCCGGCTATGGGAATGAATGCCAAACTGGTTGATTTTATCCCGGATAAGGTTGACCAACCCACGATGTTCAACCATCACCCCTTTCGGCATACCAGTCGAGCCGGAAGTATAAATCACATAGGCCAGATGCCGTGAAGTTAACGCAGGAACCTGCGGGTTGTTGTCCGGCTGATCAGGCAGGGTGTTCGGGTCAAGTACGGTTAATCTCGCAAGCGCGTCTTCACCCAGTGCGGCACACCCGGTATTATCCGCCAGTACTATTAACGGGACAGGATCTAACGGAGCGGCATCATTCAGCATATAAGCCAGACGATCACCCGGATAGGCCGGATCCAATGGTACGTAAGCACCACCCGCTTTCAGTACTGCTAATAGCCCTGTAATCCTTGATGGTGAACGCTTCACACAAATCGCCACCGGTTGATCAGGCTGCACACCCAGTTCAATTAATTGATGAGCCAGCCGGTTGGCACCAGCGTTCAGCTCCGCATAACTGACGGCTTGCTCTTCATAAATCAACGCCGTGGCATCGGGGGTTTTCTCGGCTTGTTGTTCAAACAGTTGATGGATGCACAGCTGGTCAGTATACGCGGTTTCCGTCGCGTTCCAGGTTTTCAGCAGCAAATGCCTCTCGGTTTCAGGCAAGATTTCCAGCATCCGTACCGGTGTTTCCGGGGCCTGTTCAAGTGCCGCCACCAAGCTTTCCAGCGCCTGTTGCATATAATCGCATACCCGCTCCGGGTCAAATGGCTGGACAATTTGCGCAGTTAAACCCAGCGCTTCACCAAAATCTTCCACTGACAGCGTGAACGGATAGTTGGTCCGCTCCTGTGCGCCAAGGAATTCAACACCGTCCATGATTTCATTCGAAGCCGTCGGCAATGCGTTGTGCCGGTAGTTCAGCAAGGTACTGAACAGTGGAGTTCCACCCTGCACCCCACTGCAACGTTGAGCCAACGCCAGTGATGCATGTTCATGTGTCAACAATCCCGCCAGCCGATTGTGTGCCGCCTGTACACTGTCCTGTACCGGCGTGTCATCCATATCCAGCCGCAGCGGTAAGGTATTGATAAACAATCCCATGCCATTGTCTGCACCTTCACCGGCGGCCATGCGCCCGAACAATACTGTGCCGAATACTACTTGTTCCTGTCCGCTGGTACGCGACAATACCTGCGCCCAGGCCAGATGGCACAAGGCGGCCAGGCTCACACCCAGACGCCGGGCCTGACCACGTAAGCGGTCATTCAGCCCGGTGGTCAACATCCGGTGTAATTCTGTCATTTGCGAGCCATCATGATGTACCTCAGTCAATCCGAACGGCAACGTGGGTTCATCCACCTCGGCCAACATGTCGGTAAAGAAGCGAACATGCTGCTCCTGACTTACCCCCAGCCGGGCCTGCGCCACCAGATTGCGGAAGGGTGCCGGCGCAGGCAGGTTGCTTTCCTGTCCGTCAAGCTGTCCATCAAGATAGGCCTGAACTTCGTTGCTCATCACATCCAGCGCGGTATGGTCACCAATCAGATGATGCATCAGTTGCAGTACAATCCAGCGGCCATCAGCCTCCGGTGCCACGACAAAGCGCAGCAACGGTGCCTGTCCCAAATCAATACGATGCCGGCGCGGATCAAAATGTTGAGCTAACTGGTCACTGACCGGTCCATCAGCCGGATCCAGTGTCAGTTCAGTCACTGACAATCGCACTTGACGGCAAACCACCTGAGCAGGAACCGATAATCCTTCCCAGATAAAAGCGGTACGCAGGATGTCATGGCGGTTAATGACCTGTTGAACCGCCGCCAGATAACGGTCCAATAGAGGCCGATCAGCGAAAGCCATCTGGCCAGCCAGCAAATACGGGTCACCTTCGTTTGCCAGTAGATGGTGGAACAGAATGCCGTCCTGTAACGGCGACAATGCATAGATATCCTGAATATTGCTGATCCCGCCCGGTATCTGTTCGACGATGTGATCAATCTCAGGCTGAGTGAGATCAATCAACGGTAACATTTCCGGTGTCAACGCCATCGTTGCCGGTGTAATGACGTTGGCAGGCACACCTTCGCCCTGATTCAGTTTCAAGGTTTGAGCAAGTTCAGACAGTACAGGAGATTGGAACAGGTCACGTACTGCCAGCGTTAAACCCAGATTACGCAAGCGTTCAACCATCCGCACCGCGAGCAATGAATGCCCCCCTAAAGCAAAGAAGCTGTCGTATCGGCTTATCTGCTCAACGCCCAGTAAGTCATGCCAAATAGCGGCGAGTGCGGTTTCCGTGTCCCCTTGTGGTGCCACGTAAATCTGGCGGGCAAAGGCTTCCTCCCCCGGTGCCGGAAGCGCCCGGCGATCCAGTTTGCCATTAGGTGTCAGCGGGAATGCATCCAGACGGACAAAGGCCGCCGGTACCATGTAGTCAGGCAGTGACGCGCTCAGATGTTCACGCAAGTGGTTAACCAGCCCGTCATCCGCTTCTGCTACTACATAAGCAACCAGACGTTTGTCCTGCCCATCACCCAGCGCCAATGCCAGCGCTTCACGTACCGCAGAATGTTCTGTCAGCCGAACTTCAATTTCCCCCGGTTCAATCCGGAAACCACGGATTTTAATCTGCTGGTCGTTGCGGCCAACAAATACCAGATTGCCGTCCGGCAGGTAGCGAACCAAATCCCCGGTGCGATACATCCGTGCATTGGCTGCGTCACTAAACGGATCAGCAAGGAAACGTTCGCCAGTCAGTTCAGGACGATTGAGATAGCCACGCGCTACACCGACACCACCAATATACAGTTCACCCACCGCTCCCAAAGGCACCGGCTGGCCACAAGCATCCAGCAGATAAATACAGGTGTTGGCTGTCGGACGCCCAATAGGAATGAATCCATCCCGATAGTCTGATGGACAACGCCAAGCGCTGGCGCAAACAGTGATTTCTGTCGGGCCATAAGCATTGAATACCGTTGCCCGACCATTCAGTGTCTGGAGCAAAGCCACACTGGGCGCTTCACCGCCCAGTATCAATGTTGGTTTGATGGTCATCGCCGGTAAATCAGCGCCATCCCGCAGCAGGGCGGGCGTCAAACAAGCGTGCGTCACCGATTGCTCTTCCAGATAATGCCAGAGGCGGCGCGGATCCTGGCGAACAGCATCGTCAGGAATAGCCAGGCTGGCACCACTGCCTAATGTCATCATAATTTCCCAGACACTGGCATCGAAACCAAATGAAGCGAATTGCAACATCCGGCTATGGGAATGAATGGCGAACTGGGCGATTTTATCCCGGATAAGGTTGACCAGCCCGCAATGTTCAACCATCACGCCTTTCGGCGTACCGGTTGAGCCGGAGGTGTAAATCACATAAGCCAGATGACGGGAGGTCAATGCAAAAACTTGTGGGTTGTTGTCCGGCTGATCAGGCAATGAATTCGGATCAAGAACAACTTGTTGTGCAAGCATTTGCTCATTTAATGCTGAACGGCCAGTATCATCTGCCAACAAAATAGCCGGCTCAGCATCGGTCAAAATATGAACCAGACGCTCACCCGGATAAGCAGGATCCAGCGGCACGTAGGCACCACCGGCTTTCAATATGGCCAACAGCCCGACTATCCGCGCTGGTGAACTTGCCACGCAAATCGCCACCCGTTGATCCGGTGCGACACCCAGCGCGATAAGCTGATGGGCCAACCGGTTGGCACGGGTATTCAATTCCGCATAGCTAAAGGATTGGTTTTCATATACCAATGCTGTGGCGTCCGGGGCATTCTCTGCCTGTTGTTCAAACAGTTGATGAATACACAGTTGGTCAGGATAGGTTGTTTCAGTCGCATTCCAGGTTTTCAGCAACAATGTGCGCTCCGTTTCCGGCAGGATTTCCAATGTCTGTACCGGCGCTTCCGGTGCCTGTTCAAGTGCTATCACCAGACTTTCCAGCGCCTGCTGCATATAACCACATATCCTTTCCGGATCAAATGGCTGCACGACCTGAGCAGTCAGCCCCAAATCGGAACCACCATCCTCTACCGACAACACAAACGGGTAGTTGGTCCGCTCCTGTGCCCCAAGGAATTCAATACCGCTGATGATTTCATCCGGCGTGACCGGCTGGGTATTATGTCGGTAATTCAACAACGCATTGAACAACGGTGTCCCACTGGCTACCCCACTGCAACGTTGAGCCAGCGCCAGTGAGGCATGTTCATGCACTAATAATCCTGCTAATCGGGTATGGGCGGTCTGTACACTCTCTCGCACCGGGGTTTCATCCATATCCAACCGTAACGGCAGGGTATTAATAAACAGTCCCATGCCATTGTCGGCACCTTCGCCAGCCTGCATACGCCCAAACAACACCGTGCCAAATACCACTTGCTTCTGACCACTGGTACGCGATAACACCTGCGCCCAGGCCAAATGACACAGCACCGCCACGCTGACGCCCAACCGCCGGGCCTGATTACGCAGACGGTTATTCAGTACAAACGTCAACCTCCGGTGCGATTCCGTCACCTGCGAGCCGTCATGGTGGACTTCCGTCAATCCGAACGGCAACGTCGGCTCATCCACCGCCGCCAGCATATCGGTAAAGAAACGGGTATGCTCTGGCTGGCGGGTGCCCAACCGAGCCTGCGCCACCAGATGACGGAAAGGTGTCGAAGCCGGTAAGCTGTCTCCCCGTCCGGTAAGATACGCCTGCACTTCGCTGTTCATCACTTCCAACGTGGTATGGTCGCCAATCAGGTGATGCAGCAGTTGCAGCAGGATCCAGCGGCCATCCGTATCCTGAGCAATGACAAAGCGCAACAATGGCGCCTGACTCAGATCAATACGATGCCGGCGCGGATCAAAGCGTTGGCCCAGTTGATCACTGATCGAACCGTCAACCGGATTGAGTGTCAATTCTGTGATGAATAAGGGTACCTGACGGCAAACCACCTGAGCCGGAGCTGATAGCCCCTCCCAAATAAACGCGGTACGCAGGATATCATGGCGGTCAATCACCTGTTGAACCGCGGCCAGATAACGATCCAGTAAAGACCGATCCGCAAAAGCCTGTTGGGTTATCAGCAGATAAGGATCGCCTTCATTTGCCAGCAAATGGTGGAATAAAATGCCATCCTGTAGCGGTGACAGGGCATAAATATCCTGAATGTTGGTAATCCCGCCCGGAATTTGCTCAACTATGCAGTCAATCTCAGGCTGAGTCAGCTCAATCAACGGCAACATTTCTGGCGTCAGTGTAAGAAAATCCGGTGTAATGCGGTTGTCAGGTACCCTGATTTCACAATGTTGCGCCAGAGACTGGGCCAAAACACTGAGTGTCGGATGCTCAAATAGCGTTTGGACCGATACGCCCAGCCCCCTACGCCGCAAACGTTCAATCATCCTGACAGCCAGCAGCGAGTGACCACCCAGTGCAAAGAAGCTATCATGCCGGCTAATCTGCTCAACCTCCAGCAATTCACTCCAGATAGTGGCGAGCGCCCGCTCAATTTCCCCTTGCGGCGCTTCATAAACCTGGCGGGCAAAGGCATGTTGATCAGGCACCGGCAACGCCCGGCGATCCAATTTACCGTTCGGAGTCAACGGAAAAGTATCCAGACGTACAAAAGCCGCCGGTACCATGTAGTCAGGTAAAATCGCACTCAGGTGTTCACGCAGACTGGCGGCCAGTCCGTTATCCGTTTCTACCACTACATTATTTGCCACTACATAGGCAACTAAACGCTTATCCTGACCATCACCCAACGCCAGTACCCACGCTTCACTCACCGTCGGATGTTCGGTCAGATGCGCCTCAATTTCACCCGGCTCAATACGGAAACCGCGGATTTTAACCTGCTGGTCATTACGGCCAGCAAACACCAGATTACCGTCCGACAGGTAACGGGCTAAATCCCCGGTGCGATACATCCGGGCATCAGCGTCATCACTAAACGGATCCGTCAGGAAGCGTTCGGCTGTGAGTTCAGGGCGATTGAGATAGCCACGCGCCACACCCACACCGCCAATATATAACTCACCTACTGCGCCCAGCGGCACCGGCTGACCCTGTTTGTCCAACAGATAGACACGTTTGTTCACTGTCGGTCTACCAATGGGAATTAATCCTCCCGTATAATCTGACGGGCAATGCCAGGTGATGGCACAAACGGTGATTTCCGTCGGGCCATAGGCGTTGAACAAATCTGCCCGGCCGCACAATGTCTGAAACAGAGCAGTAGCCGGCGCTTCTCCTGCGAATACTAATGTGGGTTTTATGGCTATCGCCGGCAAACCCGCACCATCGTGAAGCATGGCCGGTGTCATGCAGGCGTGCGTCACCCCCTGTTCTTCTAGGTAATGCCAGAGACGGTGCGGGTCTTGCCGGATTGTTTCAGCAGGAATAACCAGCATAGCCCCACTGCCCAGCGCCATCATGATTTCCCAGACGCTGGCATCAAAGCCAAATGAGGCAAACTGCAACATCCGGCTGGTTACACCAACATCAAACTGGGCAATTTGTTCCAGCGTCAGGTTAACCACACTCTGATGTTCAATCATCACCCCTTTCGGTCTGCCGGTGGAGCCGGAAGTGTAGATCACATACGCCAGATGCCGTGAGGTGAGTTCAGGAACCTGTGGGTTGTTGTCCGGCTGATCCGTCAGGGTATTCGGATCGAGCACGGTTAGCATCGCCAGTGCTTCTTCACCCAGTGCCGTCCGCCCAATGTTGTCCGCTAGCAAAATCGTTGGCGCGGCATCAGTGAGCAGGTAAGCCAGACGTTCACCCGGATAAGCCGGATCCAATGGCACATAAGCCCCACCCGCTTTTAACACCGCCAGCAATCCCACGACTCTCTCCAGTGATCGTGTCACACAAATGGCTACTGGTTGGTCTGGTATTACACCTAATGCAATCAGCTGATGCGCCAGCCGATTGGCACGGGCATTCAGTTCGGCATAGCTGAGCGTCTGATTTTCATACCTTACCGCTATGGCGTCCGGGGTCTTCTCCACCTGTTGTTCAAACAACTGATGAACACACAACTGTTCAGGATACGGCGCTGTGGTGGCATTCCAGGTTTCCAGCAATAACGTCCGCTCAGTGGATGACAAAATATCGACGGTCGTGACTGATTGCTGAGGATGGTTCACCATCGCCCGTAATAGGGCCTGCAAATAGCCGACCTGCCTTTCAATCGTTTCAGGATCAAACAGGGCAGAAGAATAATTCAGCTCCCCAACAACCTCACCCGCTTTTTCGGTCAATTCCAGTTGCAGATCGAATTTAGCAATATCGTATCCCTGTACAACTGGCGTCACCGCTAATCCCGGCAGTTGCCACTGTTCGGTGTCACTCTCCTGCCAGGCAAACATCACCTGAAATAGCGGGGTATGCTCCGGTCTGCGGGGCGGTTGTACGATCTCAACCACCTGCTCGAAAGGCAGGTCCTGATGCGCCTGTGCGCCCAGTGTCGTCTGCCGCACACGCTGGAGCAGTGTGACCATATCCGGTGTACCGGACAAATCAATGCGCAACGCCAGGGTATTGACAAAAAATCCGATCAGCGGTTCGATCTCCCGCCGGTTGCGGTTGGCGCTCGGTATACCGATCACCAGATCCTCCTGCCCGGACAGGCGCGACAATAATGCCGCCCAAGCGGTCAGCAATGTCATAAACAATGTGGTACCGTGCTGTTGCCCCAACTGTTTCAGGGCCTGTACCAACGTGGCATCAATCTGCACCGGTATCCGGCCACCGGTAAATGATTGCCGGGATGGACGGGGCCGATCTGTCGGCAATTCCAGCAATACCGGAGCATCAGCCAGCGTGCGGTGCCAGTAATCACTTTGCACCCGTAACCCTTCACCAGAGAACACCTTACGCTGCCAAACAGCATAATCAGGATATTGAATCGCCAAGGGCGGTAATGGATCAGGCTGTTCATTTAAACAGGCCGCATAAAGTGCACCCAGTTCTGATTTCAATATCTCTAAAGACCAACCATCGGACACAATGTGATGCTGAGTCAGCAAGAAGACGTAATCCTCATCGGCCCGTTGTATCAATGCGCAACGGATTAAAGGACCACGGGCAAGATCAAACGGCGTTTCTGTTTCCTGTGCACACAGGCGCTTACGTTGTTCATCCACTTCAGGCGCGTTACGCAGATCGTATTGTTTCACCGGCAGACCAAATTCCGCCGGTAACAGTTCAACCTGAGGCTGACCGTCAACCATGATAAAAACTGAACGCAGCGCTTCGTGGCGGGCAAACAGATGATTCAGCGCCTGCTGCCAGGCGGTAATATTAAGCTGACCACGCAGGTGCAGTGCCAGCGGAATATGATAGGTATCACTGACGCCATCAAACTGCGCCAGGAACCACAGACGCTGTTGAGCGAATGACAATGGTAAGGCGCTATTACGGGATACGGGAATAATCTCAGATAATTTATTCCCTCCCACATTGCGCTGGGCGCAGATCCTCTCCGCAAAGGCCGCAAGTGACGGTGACGTAAATAAGGCAACCAGCGGCAGTTCAACATCGAAAGCGGCGATACGGTTCATAACCCGTACCGCCAACAATGAATGCCCCCCCAACGCAAAGAAGTTGTCATGTCGGCCTATCTGCTCAATGCCTAATAATTCACACCAGATAGCCGCCAGTGCAGTTTCTGTCTCCCCTTGTGGTGCAGTGTAAACCTGACGAACAAAGGCATTCTGATCCGGCACCGGTAGCGCCCGCCGATCCAGCTTACCGTTTGGCGTCAGCGGAAAGGCATCCAGACGCACAAAAGCCGCCGGCACCATATAATCAGGCAAAATAGCACTCAGATGTTCACGCAAACAGGCCGCCAATCCGTTATCTTCTTCTGCCACGACATAAGCGACCAGACGTTTGTTCTGCCCGTCGCCCTGCGCCAGCACCCACGCTTCGCGCACCACAGGATATTCTGTCAACCGGGCTTCAATTTCACCCGGTTCAATCCGAAATCCACGGATTTTAACCTGCTGGTCATTACGGCCAACAAACACCAGATTGCTATCCGGCAAATAACGGGCCAAATCCCCGGTGCGGTACATTCTCGCATCAGGGACATCACTAAATGGATCGGCCAGGAAACGTTCGTCAGTCAAGTCAGGGAGATTGAGATAGCCGCGCGTCACACCGGCACCGCCAATATACAGCTCCCCCACCGCCCCCAATGGCACTGGCTGACCATAGTCATCCAGCAAATAAACCCGGGTATTCGCCGTCGGACGTCCAATAGGTGCCAACACATCGGTATAGTTTGACGGACAGTGCCAGTGGGTGGCACACACGGTAATTTCTGTCGGGCCATAGGCATTGAACAGCCTGGCCCGGCGGCTCAATGTCTGGAGTAGCGCCGGGCTGGGCGCTTCACCGCCCAGTATCACGGTCGGCTTTATCGTCAGCGCCGGTAAATCAGCCCCATCCCGTAGCAAAGCCGGAGTCAAACAAGCGTGCGTCACCGCTTGTTCTTCCAGGTAATACCAGAGGCGGTGCGGATCCTGACGAACCGTGTCGGTCGGAATAGCCAAATCCGCTCCACCGATCAGCGCCATCATGGTTTCCCAGACACTGGCATCGAAACCAAATGAAGCGAACTGCAACACCCGGTTACCGGAATGAATACCAAACTGGACAATTTTATCCCGAATAAGATTAACCAGCCCACGATGTTCAACCATCACCCCTTTGGGCATGCCGGTAGAACCGGAGGTGTAAATCACATAGGCCAGATGACGGGAAGTCAGCGCCGGTACCTGCGGGTTGTTGTCCGGTTGATCAGGCAAGGTATTTGGATCAAGCAGAGTCAGCCCGGTAAGCGCCTCCTCGCCCAACGCGACCCGGCCGATCTCATCAGCCAATATGATTGAGGGGGCCGCATCATTCAGAATATGCGCCAGACGTTCCCCCGGATAAGCCGGGTCCAGCGGCACATAGACACCACCGGCTTTCAGCACCGCCAACAACCCCACTACCCGCGCCAGTGAGCTTGCCATGCAGATCGCCACCCGCTGATCCGGCGTGATTCCCAGAGCAATCAGTTGATGGGCCAGCCGATTGGCATCAGCATTCAATTCGGCATAGCTCAGGGTCTGTCCTTCATACAGCAACGCTATGGCCTCAGGCGTTTTTTCTACCTGTTGTTCAATCAACTGATGAATACATAACTGCTCAGGATACGGTGTTTCGGTCGCGTTCCAGGTTTCCAGCAATAACGCGCGTTCCGTTTCAGGCAAAATGTTCAGTGCCCGTACCGGCGTTTCCGGTGCCCATTCCAGCGCTTCTGCCAGACTTGCCAGCGCCTGTTGCATATAACCGCATACCCGATCCGGTTCAAACGGCTGTACTACCTGCGCAGTCAGCCCCAGAGTAGAACCCCCATCCTCTACCGACAACACAAACGGGTAGTTGGTCTGCTCCTGTTCGCCCAGGAATTCGATACCCGGTACAGACTCATGAGAGATCAGCGGCGGCTCATTATGCCGGTAGTTCAACAGGGCACTAAACAGTGGCGTGCCGCCCGCTACCCCACTGCAACGCTGGGCCAGCGCCAGTGACGCATGTTCATAATCCAGCAATCCGGCCAGCTGGGACTGTGCCAGCCGTACACTGTCGTGCACCGGCGTGTCATCCATATCCAATCGCAGCGGCAAGGTATTGATAAACAGCCCCATACCGCTGTCAGCCCCTTCCCCCGCCGCCATGCGCCCAAACAACACGGTGCCGAATACCACTTTCTTCTGCCCGCTGGTCCGGGACAGCACCTGCGCCCAGGCCAGATGACACAATGTTGCCACACTGACGCCCAGACGTTTCGCCTGCTGACGAAGGCGATCGTTTAGCTCCGGCGATAACATCCGGTGCGATTGTGTCACCTGCGAACCATCACGATGCACCTCGGTCAGGCCAAACGGCAGCGTCGGCTCATCCACGTCAGCCAGCATGTCGGTAAAGAAGCGGGTATGCTCTGCCTGATTGACATCCAGCCGGGCCTGCGCCACCAGATTGCGGAAAGGTGCCGGTACCGGCAAGTTGTCGCTCTGCCCGGCAAGACAGACTTGCACTTCGTGGTGCATCACGTCCATTGTCGTATGGTCGCCAATCAGGTGATGCTGCAATTGCAGCACATGCCAGCGGCCATCGGTTTCCTGCGCCACCACAAAACGCAACAATGGGGCTTGACTCAGATCAAAACGATACTGACGCGGGTCAAAACGGTGAGCCAATTGCTCGCCAACCGGCCCGTCAGCCGGATCCAAGATCAGTTCAGTGACCGATAAAGGTGCCTGACGCCAGACCACCTGCGCCGGTGTAGATAATCCCTGCCAGATAAACGCAGTCCGCAGGATAGCATGGCGATCAACCACCTGTTGCATCGCCACCAGATAGCGGTCCAGCAACGCCCGGTCAGCAAAAATCATCGGATAGGCCAGCAGATAAGGATCGCCTTCCTTCGCCAGCAGATGGTGGAACAAGATACCGTCCTGCAACGGCGACAGAGCGTAGATATCCTGAATATTGGCGATCCCGCCCGGCACCTGTTCAACAATGTGGTCAATCTCAGGCTGGGTCAGATCAATCAGCGGCAACATCTCTGGCGTCAACGCCGTGGTCGCTAATGTGATGATATTGGCCGGCACCACGACAACCTGATGTTGCTCCAATGTTTGGGCCAGTTCTGATAGCACCGGGCTCTGGAACAGGTTACGGGCAGCCAGTGTCAATCCCAGGCTGCGCAAGCGTTCAATCATCCGTACACCGAGCAGAGAATGACCGCCCAATGCAAAGAAACTGTCATGTCGGCTAATCCGCTCAATACCCAGTAATTCGCGCCAAAGGGTCGCCAGAACAATCTCCATCTCTCCTCGCGGCGCTGCATAAACCTGACGAGCGAAGGCGTCCTCCCCCGGTGCCGGCAACGCCTTACGATCCAATTTACCATTCGGCGTCAAGGGGAATTCATCCAGACGCACAAAGGCCACCGGTACCATATAATCCGGCAACCGCGCACTCAGGTGTTCACGCAGGCGGGCAGCCAATCCGTCATTCTCTTGGGTCAGCACATAGGCAACCAGTTGTTTGTCCTGCCCCTCCCCTAACGCTAGCACCACGGCTTCACGTATCGCCGGATATTCCACCAGCCGGGCCTCAATTTCCCCCGGTTCAATCCGGAAACCGCGGATTTTCACCTGCTGGTCGTTACGGCCCAGGAATTCCAGATTGCCGTCCGGCAGATAACGGGCCAAATCTCCGGTTCGGTACATACGCGCATTCGGTTTATCGCTAAATGGATCGGTGAGAAAGCGTTCAGCGGTCAGTTCAGGGCGATTGAAATAACCGCAGGCCACGCCGTCACCCCCGACATAAATCTCACCGATTATCCCCAATGGTGCCGGCTGACCGTCAGTATCCAACACATAAATCCGGGTGTTGGCAATGGGCCGACCAATAGGAATAGAAGTCATCCCCGATGTTAACGCGTCAATATGGTAGGTCGTGGTAAACGTGGTTCCCTCACTCGGGCCGTAAGCATTCAACAACTGTTGTGGCGGGTTCTTACGCAGCACTTGAGCAATGACATGCGGATCGAGGACATCGCCCCCGACCAACAACATTTTAAGTTGAGGCAACACCGGGGATAGCTCCGCCGCCAGCCGGTTAAACAGCCCGACACTCATCCACAGAACTGTAATGCGATGCGCCTGTAATGCCCGGACAAAATCCCGCGGCGTCAGCAACGTAGTATGATCAATAACCACTAGCGCAGCACCGTTGAGCAATGGTGCCCAAACTTCGAAGGTGCTGGCATCGAAAGCCGGGTTAGCCGCGAAAGCAATCCGGTCATTGGGGTCGATGTCAGCATAGCCATTATTGATGACCAGCCGGACGACCGCCCGGTGAGGCACGATGACCCCTTTTGGTATCCCCGTCGAACCGGAGGTATACATGATATACGCCGGCCCCGTGCTGGAACCCAATAACTCAAGATTGCAACGCTCTTCTTCCCGGATCGGTTCTGTCTCGGGGGTAAGACGGAGCCGTGGGACACCCAAGTCAGTTGGGATCTCCGTCTGTATATCCGTCAGCAGTAATTTGGCGGCACAATCGTTTATCAGCCAGCTTTTTCGCTCATTCGGTACGTTAGGATCGACGGGGACATAAACCGCACCAGCCTTAAGGATAGCCAATTGAGCCACCACCAGTTCAACCGAGCGCTCTAACAGGATCGCCACATGGTCATTCGGGTAAATTCCCTGTTCAATCAGTTGACAAGCCAGCCGGTTGGCCCGGGCGTTCAATTCCGCATAACTCAGGATCTGATCCCCGGCGATTAGCGCCGTGGCGGCCGGGGTTTTCTCTGCCTGTTGTTCAAACAGCTGATGGATACACAGCTGGTCAGGATACCCTGTTTCAGTGGCGTTCCAAGTTTCCAGCAACAATGTGCGTTCAGCCTCAGATAACACATTAAACTTTCGGACAGATATGTCGTCACTCTCCGTTTCTGACGACACACTCATTAACCCCGCGCCAAGGGTATTTTCCTTTCTGGCAATTCTCTCTTTCATCTGCTTACTACCTCAACGAATCTATTGGATATTTGAAAACGGTTATTCCCAGTAACCATCACAAATGTTTTTCTTTGACTTTTCGGAAAAATAACAACGGGCACACCAGGCATCAAAAGAGACTCCAGCAATACTTTCTCTCAGCTGTTGGATGTAATAGCCCGGTTAACATCCGCATAATTAACAATTTTGCGACGATAATTTTCCTGACAACGGAATAAATGGTTCATCAGATGAACCGAAATAAGGCATTCCATTTTTTTCCTGTTTTTTAGATAAGCGTCTTTGATTTACGTCAATTTTTTATTGGCCGACGCTGAATTCCACAACTAAATAAAAATGGATCTATTGAATATATCTACTGGCATGAGCGCTAAGTCCTTGCTGTATTTTGTCCATTTAGTATTAATATCTGATTGAAATTATTTCAGATAAAACCAGGTGTTTATAAATATCAATCCCCCCAACAACCAAGCAACGAGAAAACCCAATAAAAATATTAGTTATCATGGTGTTACAATAAATATATGCATATTTCCCCATATAAAATATAAACTAACTTAACGACATATTATTTTATAATAATCAAATTATACAACTAATGTAAACGCTAATTACATTTAACACCGGAATGAAACAATTTCAAATAAATACTAATTTTTGTATATATTCCCTTGTAATAATAGAAAAACATTATGAATATGAAAATAAATTGAATTTAATACCTTAAATAAATAATATCAAAATAAAAAATAACATAACTCATTACTTATCCAAATATATATTTTATTTCTATTGATGGAAGAATGAGTCACATGAAACCCCAGCTTTCAGCCAATATCTATAAATGGACAGTACTTTAGCCTGATAAATATGAATATAAAAAAACAAGCTGACTATAATATTAATAATATATATCTATTAATTCTGTCAGTTCGGTATAATTTCATTAAAAACTATTCGGTATGTAAAGATTAAGAAGCTCACGCGATTATAGATGTATGCCGAAAAGGCACACGTGTTGACGTTAATTGCTTATATGCCATCATGGTACCTAGTCGCAATAACAGCGATCTTTGCCAAAGAAGGTGAAACAGGAGAGCATAAATTAAAGCCAGGACTCTTCAAGATCGGAAAAATAGCCGAAAATCTGATAAGAGTATTGATGATGTTTTATATCGTTATCGACATTTGGTCGAAAATGCGTTTGCCTGAATAAAACATTTTCGAGCTATTGCAACAAGATACGATAAATCAGCAAGAAATTACGCTAGTATGTCAGCACTGGCATTTGTCATTATATGGCTGCCAATGTGGGCAGAATAAATAATGATGAACACAAAACGTCAACATCCCCTAGCAACATGGATAAAACGAATTTTGCGCAAAGAGCTGCTGGCACGTGGTATTGAACCGAAAGGTTGAATCATTTTGAAATACTGGCGAATGAAGAACCCAAAGTTATTACCAATCCACAGTTTTTGACATGGGGAAGCTTGGTCGCGATTTGATACTGTTTTCCCTCAAACATTGTGTTGAAGCGACTGGTAGTAAGTTGCGTCTCGATATCGAGTTGCCCTACAGGCTCGTACTACAGATTCAAAGGAAAAATGGGTAAATTGGATAAACTACAGTCATATCTATGACGGTTAGTTATGTAAAAACTTTTCAATAGATGAAACACAATTACCGCTTCATTTATTGCGCGAATAAGGGAAATTTATCGCGCGCGGCATCATGTACCAAGCGCGCCCAATATATTCAGGCGAGTTCGGCTTCCTGTTGTTTTGACTGTTTTTTCTCGCCTTTTCGCATCCAGCCATAACCGAGTTTGGTGCCTTGAGTCGGGTGAACCGCGTCAAGAAAGAGGATGGGGTCGTCTTTCGCCGCGACTTTAAGATTTTCATCATATTCAATAAATTGTCGCTGTTTTTCTGCCTCGAATTTATGAGGGACGCCGTAAGGTTTTTTATAAGAAAAACCCTGACGGTGTAGCCATTTATTCATGCCGGGAATGCTAAAGGTCATATTCCAGAGCTGAGCAACATAGGCCACGATTTCATGGGTGTGATGGAAAAGATGTTGAGATAAGTGATTGATTAAAAAATCAGTTTGTTCTTGAGAAAGTCAACTATCAGACCCCCATTATCAGATTGAAGTTTCCCCTGATTGCGGTAATCACCGATATGGCGGTCAACGGTGGTCTGATGAAGTCGCAATGCCTGGGCTATCATCACAGACCTCCCCCCTTCAGAAGCCAGAAGGATCGCTTTTATTCTGTCTCGTACCTGACCATCACGAGTGGTGTCGTGAAGACGTCCAAGTTTGATTTTTTGTTCTGATGTAATAAATATTTTCATAGCCAGGATAATGATCTCCATTTCGGATAAAATCAAGCATCTTCAATGATTACGGGTATAGATAAGGTATTAGCCGCAGGATTTAATGCCTGGAGTAATAAATGAGCATTCATGATCTCACCCTGTGCCTTCCCTACTGTTATTTTAATTAATTCGTTATTTTTGAAAAAAATAGCTATAAATATAAAAACCCTTAACCTTTGCTTAACTTTCTTATAAAGGTAATTTGTATGGTCAGGATAAGATGCTCAATATTGAGCATCTTATCCTGACCATGAGTTAGTTTTTTCATTCAGCATGTCCTTCACCAGCGCCCTATTGACACAAAAGTGTGACGCTTATTTCTTGATCCGCTTTTGCCTGTCACTTGATCCTGCCAGTCCGGTAATTTCCCCGTTCATGAAAAAAAACAGTTTACCGCCGAGCCACCTAAGCTGAACAACATCAGTGAAGCCAACGTACTTACCCGCGAACTCTGGGGTATATTCCGTGAATACGAAGATCGGCTACGCAGGTTTAATTGTTCAAAACGCACATCACTGGTAAAGCTCACCATCGAGACAAGAAAGGGCATAAATGGCAAGTTCATGCTCGTGGGCTTGTCTATGAAGGCATCAAGACCCACAAACATTGCCGTCATTGTGCTTGCTCCTTCAACATTCCCCAAAGCTGACGGTGGAGATCAGCGATCACCTTGTACGTGCCCTTCACTGCCGGTTGCTCAAGGGTTTTGAACGTCCACAGAGCTAAGAGCAGGCTGGAAAGCAATGCAACGACTAACGGGATGTTGTGGCTATTCAAGTAAACGGCGTAGCCATTTAAGCAGGCCCCTGAAGGACCCGACTTTCACTCACTGCTCAACAGGTGCCTCATTTTGTTAACCATGATAGCCCGTCGTTGCTGTGTACGGTCATTGTTGCCCTCTTACGCTCGATCTGTCTGCCAGCCCTTCGCTCCACGATCATTACTCGCTTCATGACTACATTTGATTTCTCAGGTTTAAAACCAGAGAGGGTAAGCGATATACCAATGGTATTAAAATCAAAGTCCATTTCTTTAATCATTTTTAATACTGCTAAATGCTATTTTTTCACTATCCGGTTAATCCTATTAAATATTTTAATCTAATCCCATGTTTTGTTATTTGGTTAGTTCCGTTACCTTATTAATCAATTTAAAACCCCTTTTTCATGATGTTTTCCCTGATTAAAGCAGAATGCCGGATAAAAAAACCAGCACTTTTTTAATAATTTTAGATGTATGCCATCATCATTTAAAAGCAGGAATACAGAGAGATAAAAGCGTTTATATCAAGGGCGGATTTAACGCAGTAAATACAACTTTTCAAAAGAAAAGTTAATGGCATTTAATCGAAAATTATTAACCATCAATAGAAAACCGAAAAGAAATCCGCACGTAAAAGAGCATTATCCGAACAGACAGGTATTTAAGTACTTTTTCTCCGGTTATTTCATGAAGAAAATCATAAAAATAATGCAATAAAAAGGGGATAAACCGGTTAATCTAGCAGGATCTAAGCCCTGAGAAAAGGATTGATTATTGGAAAACACAGAAAGGGGTGTAACTTATTAAAACTGCGGGTAAAACAGCATTAGTAAAGATAAAAAGTGGGTATGATTAGCGTTAGTTAAACGTAAAACACGATGGCTAATGATGATTAAACTTAATAAAAAGCAGGTATTAAAAGCGGTAAAAACAACGGTGAAAATGTTATACCGATTAAAACTATAAATTAAAACAATAGTTTTTAATAACAGTTTAAAACCTGCTCTGGTTTTATGGGTATTTCCATTAAGGGCCTTGGAATGTGATATTTATGACCGCACCTTTAATCGGTAGGCACCGGTTTGTTTACAGGCGGGACAAAATACCGGATCGCCTTTACAGGCAACCGACGATTGTTGGTTTACTAAACCAGAGCCCTTTAAAACATCGCCTCCGGTTGTGGTGGTATCACCTTTAAGGATAATTTTTTTTCCTTCTACCACACTTCGCATGATTTACTCCGTTGGATTTTCCGCTTCTCGTATTAAATGCCAGATCGTTGTGCCCGACTCCGCCCCCTGAACATCAAAAGCCATCGCGCCCTGCGCAAAGAAATACTGCTTGTTAGGGATGCTGTCGGTTCGCCAGAATCCGCTGACTAGCGCAGGATTGTTTCCCTTTAGAGGGGTCACATGCAGAGGTCCACGATCATAACGGGCGTACCAGGCCAGTGTGGACATATCATCAAAATGACCGGCACCATAGAAGTGCAGGGAATCACCTTCTCCCGGCACAAACCGTATCGGACGTATTAGCTGGTTAATGGCAAAGTAACTCTCCGGGACACTGCCCGGCAGCGGTGTCAAGTCTGGGTATTCACCAGCGCGGATCATCAGGCCATCGCGATAAGGGCTAATTACCACATCCGGGTAGCGGGCCAGCGTTTGACGTATCCAATGTTCCCCACCCAATCGTCCTACAAAGCGTTTGGACAGCAGGGTGATCCAGTTCATGCTCCGTATCGAGTGGGCATAATCATCCAGTGTGGTATGAACTGTAGAGTTGACTTGCAGGGTCGGGTAGCGTAAGGCCAGTTGGTACTCTAAGGGAAAATAATCATAGTAGTCTTTGGGCAGGGCCAGACAATAACCACAGTCTCCCCAGTCAGGTTCGAGTTGTTCACACAGAAAGTCCAGCCATGCCATAAAACGAATCATGCCATCTTGCTCTTTCAGATAATCCCAAGGCAATACCAGACTCAGGTAAGCGCTACTGTCGTCACCATCAATTTCATCGGAATCCAGATAACGCATCAGATAATGAGGTGCCTCATCTTCATTTTTAGCATCACTGACAACCCAGCCACAAGGCTGATTTTTTTTCCTGGCGAGAATGCCTTCCTCTATTTTAATAATATTTTCCGATGAATATTTGCTTAACCCTTTCAGTGAATGGCTATGAAAACGCAGATGAGTACCAAATTCTTCGCGAAAGCGGCGATAACAGGCCAGAATGCGCTGTTTTTTCTCCTGAGTGTAGCCCTGTTTAAAAAACAGGGTTATCGAGAGGCCCAGACGGGAAACAGTCAGTCCATCGCCATTGATAAAAAGAAGAACGGGTAGCAATCTGGATATAATCTTTCTCTTGGTCTTCAGTAAGTTTATCACCCGGAAATTTCACCTCAATTAACATCTTCAGATTATCAGGGTGCACAGAACCATCAAAGTAAGTGGCATTTCTGCCCGGCCAGCGGAGAGCGTCCTCTTTAACCAGAATAATATCGGGGCGGCGAATACGCTTAACACCAAATTTCTCCGCATCGGCGGCAGAAGGCCGGGCAAACGGATTACTGGATTGCGGTAAATTATCACCATAACGCTGCTTAGAAACTTGACTGGTCGCCAGCATGGGCAGAGGAACATCCTGCTTTCCTCTGATAGCAAACCACCACTTCCGCTTTATAGGACCATAAAAAGTCATGTTTAAGCTCTTCAACCTTAATCAACCCACTCATAATGATTTGATTAAGAAAGCGGATCGCCCCCTGTTTAGTCACAATCATCGCCGGCAGACGCAGGGCATATTCAGCTTTTTCCGCCAAATAGCAGGGGTCTTCATCGGCCGGAAAGACCCCGATTTCCATCGTACAGTTAATTGAGGTAACGGCCGGGCACATTTTACCGCTGTTGGATATTGTCATACTTATTTCTCCGTAAATTCCATAACATACTCTACCGGCGTATTACCGCTGGCTCGGTATACGGTTTTCTTCGGTTTCGGTGGGGCTTCCGGTGAACTCAGTTGCAGATTTTCTTCAACCTTACTCTGTACAGTCACGGTTCTGCCCAGCGCGTCGGTTTTACCGGAAAGGGTCTGCCCGTCAGCGGTGGTGATAGTGTAGAGGGTATCCACCAGCGGCTTACCGCTCTGCTCCTGTCGCCCTGGAATGAAAATGACATCGTTTGTCAGTGTTGTCCCTTCGCCGCCGTCGTTTGACGCAATAGGCTGCCGCCCATGATGAGTGACAGAGAGCACCTGCCAGCGGCCATTAAACGAATAATCACGTAAATAGCGCCATACAGTGCTTCTTCATATTACCGAGCCGGTGTTTCAACTTTATGGCTCTGAATACAAAAATAGTTCCAGCCTGTTCCGTAGTGAAAGCAGAAAACTAAGTCACTTAATACGTGGCATTTGTAGAGAACAATAAACAGCGTCCAGCTGAGTAGCGTGGAAATAAATAATAGAGAATTTCGCACTCTGAATTCTAGGACCACAAGATCACGATATTTATCATATAAACATGATAAAAATGCGATACATATCACAAAAAATAACCAATTCATCACTGTTCATCGTATGAAATGAATAAAAATCACCGTAAATTTTCGCCTGATGCGGAAGAAATATAAAACCCCAAAAGCGTCAAGATATATGTTTTAAATATTATATTTCTATTTGAATTCGGTGACCGTCTTAACGATCACCTTTAATTGAATAGTAATGAGATAAAATGGTGTGCAGAATTAATTGAGCAACTAACTGACCAATAACTCTTCTTTATACCGCAGGGCGAAATCTCACATTTTTAGCATAGATATTATGGGTAAAAACCAGAGCGGTAGCTTACTTTTTATGAAAGATGATGATCAGGTCGTTTTAATGCTGCCGAAAACGTAAGTCTGTATTGAAGATTTCAAATGCTGGAAATGAAAAAGGGTATTTTTATTTCCAGCAATCTCTAATACAGCGCTTTATTCATCATGACAGACGATTAAGCACCAAGCGTTGCACCACCATCGATGACAATATCTTGTAAAGTAATATGGCTTGCGAGATCAGAGGCCATAAACAATACCGCATCAGCAATTTCTGTTGGTGTCGCTATCTTCCCAAGTGGGATGCCAAGCTTGAACAGCTCAGGAAACCCCTGAATGACTTGCTGTTTAGACGCTTCTGTTTGCCACATGCCCCGCTGCATTGGCGTATCTGTCGATCCTGGTGAAACAAGATTACAACGAACGCCATAAGGTGCTAATTCCAACCCAACACTCAGGCAGAGACTACGCAGTGCAGCTTTAGAAGCACAATAGGCCGACATGCCAACACGAGGAACATGAGCCGCATTTGACGCAATAGTGACAATTGCCCCCGCCTTTTGGCGTTGAAATTGGGGAATAGTCGCCTGAAATAGATTGAATGCCCCTCCCACATTGACAGACAAGCACTGTTGCCAATCTTCAAACGTTATCTCTTCAATCGCGCCAAGGCGTAATATTCCTGCACCATTGACCAGCACATCTAGTTGTGGTTGTTGTGCAAGGCGTTGTTCACAACAGCGTGAAACGGCAATAGGATCACTGATATCAAGCAAATACGGCGTAAAAGGCAAATCCCCCTCGGGGAACGTGATGTCAAACCCAATTACCTTCGCGCCTGCTTGCTGAAAACGGTAAGCCGTCTGATAACCAATACCGCTACCGGCACCAGTTACCCAGACAATTTTATCGCTAAAATCAAGCGCAATACTCATTTCAGGCTCCCTGACGTTCAGTGAATAATGTCATCCAACCATTTATTGTTGGATTTTTCATTAACGAAATGAAATCCACTTCATATCCTTGCTGGCGCCAATGGGAAATGAGAGACATAATGCGTACAGAATCCAGCCCATAATCAAGCAAGTTCTCATCATCACCAATATCGTCGCTATCCTCATCTAATAAAGGCAGTAATAGCGCTTTGAGACGGGTTTTATTCCATTGCACTTGTTTTACATCTAAGGCAATAAGAACCTGCTCGGTCGTCTCTACACGCCCACAGCGCCCAGCGGTATATTTAAGCGCCATCATATGTTCTTCATAACTGAAATCGGCTAACGCATCCGCAACCATAAAGGGCTGTATATCACGCATGAACGCGTCAGTCGCGGTCATTAGACAGCCAATATGGGCATAAACGCCACAGATAATAAGTTGGTCACGCCCAGCTATTTTGAGCTGTTGCTCGAAATCAGTGCGCTGGAATGCGCTATATCGCCATTTATCCATGACAATATCACCCGCCTGAGGTGCGAGGGCATCTGTAATTTTTTGCAGTTCAGGGTGGCAGTTCAGCCCCGGTCCCCACATATCATTTAACAGCGCCCTCTCCTCATCACTCTGCTGATTAGGTTGAGCAGAATAAAATATCGGTATTCCATTTTCCCGACAGATTTCTATCAGCCTGGTAATATTCGTCACAACTTGATTAATTAATGGGCTATTTTCTTCCCAGAAGTTAAGAAAGTAATTTTGCATATCATGAATTAACAACGCAGCCCGATTTTTATCCAACGACCAATTGACTTTGTTTGTCGGAAGTCCTTCTGCCACAGGTAAGTCATAACTATTAAGTTTAGGAATGCTCATTTCTTTCTCCAACGAGTGATGGCTGTACAAATTGTTTAGCCAGTTGACGTAATTGTTGCTTGTCTATTTTTCCGATAGGTGTTATCGGCAGTGAAGGAACAGGCTCAAACCGGTCAGGCAATTTATAATCTGCTATTCCCTGCTCACGCAGATAACGCCGTAAGACTACGGCTTTTATCGGTTTTCGTAATACGACAAAAGCACAGCTTTTTTCACCCATTAGCGAATCAGGAATAGCGACAAGCGCGGCATAAATGACATCAGGGTGCCGAAGCAGCAGATTCTCAACTTCCTCAGCCGCAATTTTTTCCCCACCGCGATTGATTTGATCTTTTTCACGCCCCACGACTTGTAAATAACCATCAGGTGTCATGATGACGAGATCACCAGAACAGTAGAATCCATTACTATCAAAACATTGCTGATTATGCTGTGGACTGCGGTAATACCCACGGAAGGTATAAGGCCCCTGAGTCATCAATCGGCCAGCGATGCCCGGAGGAACAGGATTGCCATCATTGTCGGCAATCCAAACTTCATCATCCTGACTGGTCGGACGACCTTGCGTCGTAAAAAGATGCTGTTCGTCATCATCCAGCCGGGTATAGTTCACTAATCCTTCAGCCATACCGAAAACTTGTTGTAACTGGCATCCCATCTCTTTTGGAATACGTCTTGCCAGGCTCTCGCTTAACCTTGCCCCACCGACCTGTAACAATCGCAAGCTGTTGAGTGCATCACGGTTACCACTTAGTGCTATCGCTTCAAGCCATACACTGACTGCCGGCGGTATCAATGCAGTAACATTCACCTGATGTTGTTGGATAAGTGGAAAACAGCAATCAGCACTGGGGTTATTCGCTAAAATAACCTGCCCTCCGCTGTAAAACGCCCCTAATGCCCCCGGTGAGCTCATAGGAAAGTTATGTGCAGCAGGAAGTGCGCATAAATAGCGAGTTTCAGCATTAAGCTGACAAATTTCCGCACTGGCGCGAATGCTGTAGTAGTAATCATTATGCGTTCGGGGAATAAGTTTAGGTGTCCCCGTACTCCCCCCCGACAATTGGAAAAATGCAACTTCATCAGCCGGTGTTGGATTAGCGATAAAATCGCCCGCGCCTTCTGCCAATAGCGCCTCAAAATCCAGAATACTGTCATTATCACCACGTAAAACAACATGACACAAAGACGGCGTACAGGCGCTGAGCTCATCAATAAAATTGTCGTTACTAAACAGGGAATGGTTGCGATCGGCAATTAACAATGCGGGGTTAATCTGATCAACATAAGCACAAAGTTCACTGCGCTGATGGCTAAATATAGCGTTAACCGGAACTACCCCAAGCCGTAATAAGGCAAAGAAAACAATATAAAACTCGGCCTCATTCCCCAATTGAACTAAGGCGGTTTGCCCTCGTTTAACACCTTGTCGTTGTAACGCTGCGGCCAAACTATCCACCAGCAGATTAAGTTCAGCATAGCTGAACTGACGATCGCCACAGATAAGCGCAATTTTCCCGTTGTCTGACTGACGGGTAAAAATGTCGCTAAGCGGGAGATCTATCCAATACCCAAGTTGACGATAGCGCTGTTCCAGCGCTTTTGGCCAACGATTAAATTCAACTATCATGCCGGACATGCCTCCTGTGAAAACTCGAATGCACGCATCATCGTTGAAAACTTAACCTCTGTTTCCTGCCACTCTGACTCTGGTTTCGAATCAGGCACAATGCCTGCTCCCGCAAACAGTCTTACCCGCGAACCATTTACTTCACCACAACGGATAGTCACCACCCATTCACCGTTCCCTTTCTCGTCACACCACCCCACAATGCCGCCAAAGAGGTTTCGTTTAAACGGCTCTAATTCCTCAATGAGATTTTTCGCGGTCTGATACGGTGTGCCACAAAGGGCCGGCGTAGGATGAAGCAGGCAAGCAACAGAAAGTGCATTTTCCTGTGGTGACTTCAGCTCTCCCTCAATATCGGTGGCAAGGTGCCAAAGTACAGGCGTGCTGATGGTGGAAGGCATTTCAGAGATATGTAGTTTTTGACAACGGCTTTCGAGTACGTTTCTCATCATATCGGTCACTAACCGATGCTCATAATTATCTTTGACGGACTGAATAAGCGCCTGGCGTAATTTGTCATCGTCTGGCTGGTTTTCACTGCGCTTTGCAGACCCTGCCAGCGGCTGAGAAAAAATAGTATTACCCTGTTTACGCACTAATAATTCTGGGCTCGCACCAATCAATGCCCCACTTTCCAACGGAACATGGAAGTTATAACACCAACTATTTTGCTGATTAAGATGTTGTAATAGTTGAATTGAATCTAATGGCTGATGGGTTTCGATATCAAGTAACCGCGAAAGGACAATTTTATCTAATGTATGATTGCGCATTGCATCAATCGCGGTGTTCACCATCCGGCTAAAGTGTGCTTTATCGGGCCACTGGGTGCGTCTTTTTTCTGTATAGGTTGAATTGGAAATAAGCGTGGGAAACTGCTTTCTCTGGAACCAATTACATTGTTCAGGGACAAAAAGTGCCGCATTTTGCTGTTTATTGAATGGAATTGCCCCCACCAGAACAGGATTTTCAATCCCATCGCTCTTCGCTTGCTGGAATAATTGACGTATTTCTTGCTGAATCAGGCTATCAGGGTTTGCTGCATCATCAAGTGGCTTTGACACAATCGCATATTGCCCCTGTGCCAACAGACTTTTACTGGATGAAAGAAACAGAAAATCCTTATTATTAAGATCATTAAAACCAGTCAGCAAAGTATCTCTATATAGATATGGCACAAGTATTACCCCTATCAGTTAATCGTGTAATCACGAAAATGGAATTCTTGTCTCGACATAACTTTGCATCACTTACTATAAATAAAACGATGACTTAAATTGCCAATAATAAGATTTCGATATGATTTAATTTTATAAAAATGTATATCTTTAAAACATTTCTCCCTTATTCCATTTGGAGATCTCATTTCGCACCATCCTGTTATTCTGCCTGATCTTAAAAGTTGTTGATTGAATCTATCAGGCATAGATCAACGATATTCATATTATTTTCATAATAAGTATCAATATTATTATAAAAAAATACATTTAAACATCATATCTATCCCTTTGTAAAACGCCGTCCCTGCGGAATAATTAAGGGGGTATGGCTGACGGGATCATCAATAATGACACAATCGAGTCCAAAAACCTCAGAGACTAATGTAGTCGTAATGATCTCACCAGGTGCCCCTTCCACCACAATCCGTCCCCCCGCCATCACAATCAGATGATCTGCATACCGGCAAGCCTGATTCAAATCATGAAGCACAGCGATGAGCGTATATCCGGATCCTTGATTAAGGCGACAAAACAACTCAAGCAACTCAATTTGATGAGCAATATCAAGATAGGTTGTCGGTTCATCAAGCAGTAACAATGGCGTTTGTTGAGCCAGCACCATAGCAACCCAAACCCGTTGGCGCTGCCCACCTGAAAGTTCGTCAACAACGCATTCAGCAAGCGATGTTACACCGGTCGCATTCATTGCCTGGCGCACCGCTTCATAATCCTCATGGCTCCATTGACGTAATAACCGCTGATGAGGAAAACGCCCGCGCGCGACTAAATCAACAACTTTGATCCCCTGAGGAGCCTGCACACTTTGCGGTAATAACCCCAGCTGACGAGCCAAAGCGCGGGTTGGTATAGTGTGAATATCATGACCATCAAGGCAAACCCTGCCATATTCCGGGCGCAGCAGACGACATAAACTTCTCAGCAGCGTGGATTTACCACAGCCATTAGGACCGATAATCACGGTAAAACGACCATCAGGGATACGCAGATTCAGTTCATCACAGACGATATGTTCACCGTAACCCAGGCGCAATTCTTCCACACTCAAGCGACAAGGTGATAAAACACGTTGGTTATCATGTTTTAGCGTTAGCGTTGTCATCAATTCTCTCACAAAAACGTTATTAATCCAGTCTGCATCAATATTCATATCAATGCAGACTGCAAGAGGATTATTCAGTGTTGAATAGAAACTCTGATGTTCAAAAAGTACCTATGCACTCGGATAATTTTGGCAAGATCGCCCTAAGTGGTATATTGCTATCCTGCGTTTTTGCAAACAGCCCCAAAATTCCATTGATAGTCTCTGATATTTGAGTGATTTGAGCCGCACTATAACGATCAGAACGATAATTAAACAAAACTCGTACCGTTTCTTCACCTGCAATCATTTCTTCCATAATTTCAAAGTGAAGCCCCAGAAGCGATTCCTGCTTTTCCAAAACGATCTGTTGAAATGCAATATGGCTTCCATCCAACATATGGAACTCACCACTTAAACTATTTTTTGCATGTAACTGAATATATACCTCGAATAAATGATCTTTTCCTTGATCTGCATGGCCTGATAAGGCTTCTTCAATCAGATCAATGGGGATATCAGTATAAGGCAACGAGTCATTGATGTTGTTCTTAACCTGAGTGATCAAATCAGTCAATGTCATTTGTTCAGTAAAGCGCACCCGGTGTATCACAACCGTGGTGAAATAACCGACAGTGTCAAAGAAGCTCGCATCATCACGCCCTGAAGCTGATGTTCCCACCATAAGATCATCGGTTGCCCCCAGTAAATTGAGCGATGCAACAATACTGGCGTAAAGAATATTAAAGAATGAAGCGCCATTTTTTCTGGCGAGTGACTGCAAGCCTTGAGCCACCACTTTTTCAATCTCAAACTCAATACTTTCACAGGAATTCGCCTGCCCAGATAACTCGCTGGCCGCATTTTTAAAAATGGGTTCTCCGCTTGGCGCACCCCGTAAATTATTAACCCAATAATCAAGATGAGACTGATTCATCCCCTCATTATTTTGCCTGATTGCATATTGAAGGAACGGTAAAGGTTGTTCTTGCCATGCTGGCGTCTCATTTACCAACCTGTATTTATAGGCATGTTTTAGCTCTTCCATCAGCAAAGTAACAGACCACTCATCAAGTGCCACATGATGAAACAACATGGATAAAAACTGCTGCCCTGAAACGTTATCGGTGACAAACTTAATGCGCAAAGGCAGTTCTTCAGATAGATCAAACTGATATTTCCCCTCTTTTTTTAATATTTCTTCTGAGGAAAGCGAGCCATATTCATGAGAACCCCAAAACCACTGATAGTCCGATAAATCCTTCATTGGGACGACACGTTGATAGACTTCGCCCCCTTCCTGATAAAATAGGCTACGCAATACAGAATGTCTTTGCAGTACATCAAAAAAGGCTTGCTTAAGTACCTGTTCATTAATAATTGCAGAAAATTTTAAAATAAAAGGTAAGTTGAAGATATCGTTGAAATCAAACGCCGCATACGCTTTCCATAGAGATTTTTGCGCAAGAGATAAAGGTGCGACAACCGAAATATCTTCTGCCGATTGTTCTTCGCTCAATTCATCGTTGTTTTCATCAATAGGATCATGGCATTGCGCATATTCGGCAAGTTTCAATGCCGTCGGATAACTAAAGAGATGATTAATATGGATCTCTATATTATGTAAGCTCAGTAATCTGCCTATCACGCGAGTGGCAATGAGTGAATGCCCGCCAAGATCGAAAAAGTCATCACTGGCTGTCATTTCTGGTGAGGAGAGCGCTTGTCTGAATTCATTCAGGATAATATTGGCTATTTTACGATGGCTATCGCTTCCGTCAGTTGCCCCATGTTCTTTTTGCTGTTTGGCGATAATAAGTGCTGTATCACTGATATCTTCATGTTTTTTCTTCGTTGGAGGCGAAAAAACAGACGTAAGTTTTGGCGCAATAGTGACATTTTGTTCATAAATAAATGAGCAAAAACCCTCTAACAGAAATGCGCCAATATGTGCGGATACTGACGGGCCCGTTATTAATTCAAAAAACCATTGCCCCTCATTGACATTTCCGGCAGCCAGAGAAATATCAAAATACGCGTTCAACGGTGGAATAGGTAATAACTCAACCATTGCATCATTCAGTTTGAATGATGACTGGGATTGATTAAGCCAAGTCACAAGAATATGTGGGCTGTCATGCCCGAACTCTACCTCATTATTGCCAGTTTGTAGATTGCCGCTTTCTATCTGCCTTTCAATATCGGCAATTATTTTATCCAGGCTTCTATCATCCCGGCACACACGCAACAACATTAATTCTGAGTAGAAAAATCGGCTGTTGAGTTCATCATGTGTATATTCTGGGTCGCACGACACACTGACATTCACGTCCAAATGAGGGCCTATCATTGCAATATAGTAACCAAATAATGCCGTTACTGTTGCCAATGCTGAATACGCTGTGTTTTCCGCAGGCAAAAATGGAGCAAGTTCATCAACATTGATTGTAGTACGATATCTGCCCACAAGACGATTATGAAGAGAATCATCAAGGTAACTGATTTTACCCGTTTCTTTAATTAGCGCACCCCTGGCGATATCAGATTTATAGAGCCAAGGAATGCCAATCTTTCCAGATTCACATGATAACCATTTAGTTGGGATTGCCTTTCTAAATAAATCTTCCTTACCAAATCCGATAGTACTTAGGCCATTATTATAGACATCAGAAAGCATGGTAAACATCTGTGGCCATGACACGCTATCTCTCAGAATATGATGCACAATCACACCCAAAATAACCCCACGCTTGCCATTCATAAACAACATGAATTTGATGGGTGGATGTTCATCAAGCCCAATAGGTTTGCACTGCTCCTTAAGTAACCTATTTATCGCTTCTTCATCAGACTGAATCTGATAAATTTCGAGAGGATAATCCGCTGTTGGATTGCAATATTTACGCAAATCGCCTTCATCATCAAAACGATACCTAACATTAATCCCAACTATCTCTTTAGTAAGAAGCTCGACTGCCCTGATGAGCCGGCCTATGTTGATATTTCCTGTCAGTAACCAGGCACAAGCAAACTGACCAGAAGCATCAGGGTCCTGTTGATGATGAAGCCACATCATCTCTTCAAATTCAGTTAAATCCTTTTCAGTTTCTTGGGCTTCCGAAGATGAATGACCATCAGCATGGGCATTGAATACTTCATCCAAAAGCAATGCTTCATCATCTGTCAGTATCCGCTTAAACTCTCTTGCCATATTCCCGCTTCTCCAGTCAACGCAGGGCTACATCTACACATTAATCTTTTGCCATTTTTCGGACAGAGGATGCGATCCCACTCATATAACAGCCCTCCATTTTTTGTCAGGCAGAATAAGTTTTACACCCGCTGTCCGGTTACTTATTGCGTTAATGTTCTAGGCCATTGATTAATCGCCTTAGAACTTCAGTTCAAACGTCGCACCAATCATCCTCGGACGCTGATAAATTATCGAATTAACGTTATTATCCGGAACTAATAAACGTTTATCAGAGTCAAACAGATTCTGAGCAAATATTGTGGCGCGTCCCCACGTGAAGTTATAACCCAGTTGAAGGTTAGCTATCCAATATGCTGGGATTTTTCCACGGGCAGAATTGTCATACTGAGAGTAATAAGTATCTGAGAACATAACATTGCCGCTAACATCAATATCCTCTGTCAGTAAATATTTAGCCAAGAGGTTTGCGGTATATCCCGGTGCCCGAGGTAATTCATTACCCTGAACTCCACTCTCCGCGAAGCTTTTAATCTTCGTTTTCAGCAAGCCAATATTACCGTTTAGCTCAAATTTTTCGACCGGCTGCCAGCGGGCACCGATTTCTGCACCATACGTTTCAACCTTATTAGCATTACGGATCATGGTTGAATCGAGTGACAGATAGTAAGGCAACTGCATATCCTTATAATCGTTATAGAAAAGATTAGAGGTGAGTTCCAGTTTACCATCCAGCAGGCTGTTACGTGTATAAAGGCTGTAGTTCCAGACATATTCAGGGTCATAGGTATAACTAATGACAGGCTTGCCAAAGGTCACTCCCGCCCCTCCTGCGTTATAGCCTCTACCAACAGCTACCCCGACGGTTTGATCTTTCTGCGGTTTCCAGGCTACATCAATTTTAGGCAGAAAAGCGTTATAGGTTTTATCAAAATCGATTGCTACACTTTCGCTTCCCCCTTTACGTGTTCTGTGTTCACGTTCAAAGCGGCTTGATAAAGTCACATCAATTTCAGGAACAACCGTGTAGGTCAAGACAGTATAGGCAGAGGCGGTTTCCGTTTTGTCATCAAACTTGCTGCCCCCGAAAAGATTGATAGACTCATCCTGTTTACCATGGAAATAACGCACCCCCACCAAACCATTCAACCGACTATCAAACCCTTGAAAACGGATAATAGGTTCAACTTCTAACTCTTTACCATCAGTATCAGCTTTTGGAATTTTAGACGAGGTTAATCTGCGATAAGCAAGATCGGTATAAATCAATTTATTTTCCAGACTCATCGTATCTGACAAAGCCCATGAAATATCCCAGATCCCACTGGTCGTTTTTCGTTCTACAACGGGTCTGAACAGCTCATGCCTTAAATTAAGCGTATCCCTTGGATTGTATGCTTCGTTCTGAGGAGCCCGACTATCAAGATGGTTAACCGTTAATTTGGTGGATAACTCAGGAATAGACAGTGGTTCAAACAACAGCTTCGCACGGACTGTTGTTGATTCAATTTTGTGCGGATCGCCAACCGGATCATAAGAAACCAAGTTAGCAAAGCTATCGCGATTTTGACGATCGACACTAAGACGGAAAGCCAGTTGATCGTCAATCAAAGGACCGGAAGCCATCGCAGCGACTTGCTGATAGCCTTGATTAGCGAATCCACTTTTGATTGCACTCTCCCAATAAAAGGTAGGATCGAGTGATTTAATGATCACCGCGCCTGCAATTGCATTCCTTCCCTGAATATAACTTTGTGGATCACGAAATACTTCGACACTCTCTATATCCCACAAAGATTGCGTACCGAAAGCCAATTCATTATAGGTAAACGAACGCCCATCAATAGAGACGTTAATTCTGGGACGCGTCCCACTAATGAAAGCCATTCCCCCCTGTGAAGGGCCCGAACCATCAACACCCCGAACGGCGGGAAGAGCATTACTAATACCATTATCAACAACGTTCGGCGTCATTTGCAGCAACATGTTAACATCAGGATTAGGAATAGATTTCATTTTGCGAAGATTATAAACCTCGACACTTGAACCACTATCATAAATAGAGCGGTTAACTTTCTCTCCAGTTACCACTAATACATCTTCTTCTGATGATAATGCCTTGGTATTTCCTTTTTGGGCGCTTTGTGTGTTGTTTTCCTCTGCCGCAATAGCATCAGTTCCTGTCAGCACAATAGCACCAAAAAATAAAGCCCCAAAAATACCTACAAAATTTGATTTCTCAGTATGTTCTTTTTCTGATACATCATGTTGCAGAGTTGAGTGCAACCTATTCATTCATTTTTCTCCTTTAGCCAGCTTACACGAAATCGTTTTAATAGATTAGTGAGTTAAATCGTGACATTGCTGACCGGTGGATCCCAGTCTGGAAAAAACATGGTGTGATTCAGCCCATGCTAATTTCATGCAGAGTAGTTTATTTATGTTACTATTACTCTTCGGTGCTTCTTTATTATAATATTTCTTAAATAGTAATAATTATCATAACAAGGTGTATTATTGTATGTAAATAAAAATCATTATCATTAACTGTGATCAATGCAACAGAAAAATAAAATTCCTATATAAAACAATTTATTATTTTAAGGAAATAAAAAAAATAAAAGATAACTCGGTAAAATATGTGGTTTTAGAGCGATATTTAGCCAGAAAGAGATCCACTGAAAGTATACACCTATATTTTTTGGCATTAATTTGAGATCTAAAAAAGCAGACTTGGAAAATAAAGAAATAATTCACAGACTAAAGTAAGAATATAAATAACGAAAATATTCCATCAATTAAGACAGATAAAGACCAAAAAAATATATCCCCTTCATCTTTCAAGTTGCTGCTTTGTTGGCGGCGTTCACTTGCCGCCGCGCTGCAACTTGAAATCTATTGAGTATATTATTATATTCATTACCTGAATGGCTGCCCCTGATATCTCCCCTCACATTAGGAGAAGATTTACGGCAATTCTTACTAAATTTGCCGGGAACGAGTCAACAACCAAATCAGATAAATTCCGCCAACGAGTCCTGTCATAAGCCCAATAGGAACTGCTGATCGTAAAGGTAACAGCTGCGTAAGCAGATCCGCTGACAGTAAAAGACAAGCCCCCATTAGCGCCGCACTGACAACTGGCATATTTCTCGAACGGGTCAGGCGAACCACAAGTTGAGGGGCGGCCAAAGCAACAAAAGCAATCGGCCCTGAAGCACCAGTGGCAAGAGCCGCTAAAACCACAGCGCAAAATATCATAATAAGACGAACGCGTTCCACCCTGATACCGAGCTGACTGGCAATATCATCCCCCATCTCGATAATGGTCAGTTTCCTGGCCATAAAAAGAACCAAAGGTACCAGCAATACAACTCCTATTAAAACAGGAAAAACATGTACCCATGTACGGGCATTAAGTGATCCAACAAGCCATAAATTTGCCATCACAGCATTATCCAGATTACCTTTTACCAGTAATAAGCCGTTCAGGGCACTTAACACTGAGCCCACACCAATACCCATCAGGATAAGACGATATCCCCCTATTGCGCCGGATTTTAAAGATAACAAATACACTACCGCTGCAGTTAATACTCCTCCGGCAACAGCAGCAATCGCTACTTGCACTGCACTATTATCAAATAAAACTATCTGTATAATCGCCCCCGTCGCGGCACCGGTTGTAAGACCAATCACATCTGGAGAACCTAACGCATTTCGGGAAATAGACTGAAAAACCGCACCAGATACCCCCAGTGCCACACCAACAAAAATTGCGGTTAATACACGGGGCAAACGAATATCCATGATGATTTTTTCGCGGACAGAACCAGAACCCTGCCCAAAAAAAATAGTGATAATTTGTTCAATTGTGATATTGAATTTGCCGGTAGTCATGGAAAAAAGCGCTAATGCCATAATCAACAGCAATATGGCACAAATCACCATAAGATTTCTGGGAACAAAAACAAGAGACACTTTTCCTTGTCGCCAGACCTTACCGGAAATATTAACCTCGGTCTCACCATCATTCCGTCTGCTCATAATTGGACAATTTTCCATTTTCTGACCAAGAAAACAAAGAACGGCCCTCCGATTAGCGCCACCATAATGCCAACACTAATTTCCCCAGGATATCCTACGACTCGCCCTAGGCTATCAGCCGCTACCACCATAACGCCAGATATCAGCATAGAATAAGGAAGTACCCAACGATAATCAGGCCCTGCAATTAAACGGGCAAAATGAGGGGCGGTCAGGCCGATGAAACTAATGGGCCCCGCCGCTGCCGTGGCACCGCCAGATAACATAATGATAACCAGTGCAGATAGAATCCAAACTTTGGTTTGGTTAACACCCAGTGATTTTCCCAGATCATGACCAAGTGCTACCGTATCAAGAGACTTTGTCAGCATTAAAGCAATTATCACTCCGGAGGCCACCAGTATAGAGATAGGGAAAAGCACCTCATAACCTCGTCCTTGGAGTGAACCCACCACCCAGTGCCGAAATTGATTAAATACCTCATCTTCACTGTTTATGGTGATAATCTGGGTAACAGCAAGTAATACAACGGACAGTGCAGCGCCCGCCAATACCATTCTTACCGGGTTCAACCCATGCTGGATCCCCCCAAACAGATACACGCCACCACCTGCAATTGTTGCCCCTGCCAGACCAAACCACATATAGCCAACAACATCGGAAATGCCCAAAAAAGCAATTGCCGAGACAATGGAAACCGCTGCGCCAGCATTGACGCCCAGGATACCCGGATCAGCCAGTGGATTGCGAGTAAGCGCCTGCATAATGGCACCCGCAACACCCAATGAACAACCAACGATAATCGCCAGCAGAGTCCGGGGCACTCTCAGATAACGAACCAATAAATGTTCACTATTGGCAGGATTAAAAGCAGTGAATGCCTCCCAGGTAACTTTAATCGTGACAGGACGAGACCCAACAAAAAGGCTAAAAACTGAAAATGCCACAAGTAATAACCCGCAAATCAGCAACCCTTTTCGCTGAAATTTAAATTGCCGGTTATCGGATTGCACAACAGAATTAGCAACTGAAAAAATCAATTTTTTCATATCCAACTCAAACAATTGCTAAGTTATTTCGCTTTCTGCTTAATGCCAAACCGTTTAACAATGCTATCGGCAATTTCTTTTGCACTGTAATAATCAATTCGAAACGAATTCATCCCAAGACCATAAACCTGTCTTGTTTTGACTGAGGCCAAATTAGCGAGGACAGGATCCTTTAAGAATTCAGTCGCTCTGTGCTCTCCTGCACTTAAAAGAAATGTCGTGGGCGCGGTTAACTGGGTAATATTTTCATATTGTGCCCAAACAAAGTCCCCGGTTTTATTTGCATTATTATGCCAGGCAGGATCTGCCGACTCGATAGTAAACCCAAGCTGTGAAAGCAGCAAAGCATGTGGGCTTATACTCGTTGATATGGGGTTAATGGTGCCCGGCCCCGCATAGCTGATAATATTAACCTTACCTTCGGGAATCGCAATTTTTGTCCGGCACTCAGCAAGAAAATGATTAAAACCCGTAATTCTGGCCGCAACTTTATCTTCAAGCCCTGTCGCTTCGCCTAATTCAGTCGCCAAATCCTGCCATGTCTGTTTACCATAATCTAAGATAATCGTAGGCGCGATTTGTTTAAGTTGCTCTACCTGAGCATATGCGGAATCAGCGCCGCTCACAGAAACCACGATTAGATCGGGCGCGACAACATAAGCCATTTCCAGATCAATATTGCCGGCTGACCAGAGCTTTTCAATTTTCCGCTCTTGAGCAACGTTGTCCCATTGAGCGAAAAATTTCCCATTCGTGGCCGTTGCACTCGCAACCACAGGCGCGTCAATTGATAACAGTATTCCGGTTATCGAAACAGTGGTCGATAAAATACGCTGGGGTTTTGTCGGAATAGAGGTGATAGTGCCATCAGCATTTTTAAAATCTCTTGGCCAAGAAAGGTTTTCCGTCTGAGCTGCATTTTTCGCGTTTACAGCATAAACAGTCCCCCCAAATAGCGTGACCAGAGTAATTACCAAGCCATATACAAGGGTTAATATCGATTTCATTCTGGCATTCTCAGACAGTGATTGTGGATCTGCGATGCAGAAACCTCGCATACCCATTCAGATAATCCAAAGTGGACGTAATGTATCATTTTGTCTAATATCCGACAATGAGATTAATAATGATTATCATATACAATAACGCTGATCACGAAATACGTCACATTCTTGTTGTATCGCACAACAAATGTTTCATTTTCTCAGATATAAAACCAATTCAGATTTCAACCAGAAACAATCAACGAAAAATGGTGATCAAACAGGAGAATGAATGTCATGGGAATAAATAGGCGATTATGCGTTGGCTTGTTCAGACGGGAATATCGTAGCTTAACATTGTGTGAACACCTATCACAAACATAGAAGAAAGTTTTATCTGTTTTCTTATTTTTTATTCTATTTTCTATGATGAATTCATAAGGTTTACAATGATAAACATCGATCAAACTTCTAGCTGGATGCCATTGACGCAGGCACAACAATATTACTGGCACGAGTTCAGCCTGCATTCCGAAAAAGTTGTTTCGACTGTCGCTCACTATCTTGATATTCAGGGTAATGTCGATCAAGAAGCACTTTGCAAAGCAATAACGATGGGGATTAGTGAAACAGATGTGCTCTCTGTCCGTTTTAAACTCCTTGAAGAAGAACTGCATCCTTTACAACAACCGAATCAAGCCGCCACACCACAGTTAAAATTCATCGAGTTACAGACGCAACCCGATCCCTTCCACACCGCATTACAACTTATGCGAGCCGATGTGGAATCTCCGCTGAATTTATTAACTCAACTGCTATCCGCTCAGTGGCTATTTAAATTAAGCGAGTCTCATTATCTCTGGTACAACCGGGCTCATCATATTCTACTTGATGGATTTGGTATGGCGCTCATTGAACATCGTTGTGCGCATTTCTATTCGTACTGTCTTGGTAAAGCCAGTGCCGATGCTTCTTTTCACTCACTCAGCAGCTACCTTATTGAAGAACAAGAGTACTGTAACAGCGAGCAATATGAAAAGGATCGCTTATACTGGCAAAATTATCTTTCATCCGCGCACTTTCCAACCGTGGATATCGCCCGTGCCGACTATAGTACTAAACACCATTACACCAGTTGTGCGCTCTCCAGGAATATTGTTACAGGCTTAACACGTTTATCGGCTGATACAGCTATCGCCTGGCCTGATCTGTTAGTGGCGCTTTCAAGCATCTACCTGCTTCACTATTTCGCTGCACAGACACAAAATGGTGAATACTCAATGCCATTATGGCTACCCTATATGAATCGCCGAACCCGTTTCAGAACCAATACACCAGCATTAATGACGAATATTCTTCCCTTATTGATAAACACCAATCCGGATGAGACATTAGAGACCTTTTTGAGAAAGACAATCAACGCGCTTCATACTCAACGAACTCATGCCAGATATCGTATAGAACAGATCTGTTTAGATCATAAACTACCTCAAGATACCCGTTATTTATTTTCTCCACTCATCAATGTGTTACCTTTTGATTCTCCCAATTTTGTCGATTGCCAGGTTAAACGCCATATACTCACCAGCGGGCTCTATGATTGCTTTAGCTTTAACATTATCTATCGCGGGAAAGTAGATGCCGGAGAATTAATTATTGATATTGATGCTGATTCAACAATATTTGGCAAAGAAGAGGTTAAAAACCATCAGAAAAACCTGACTGATTTTCTACAAAAAGTGCTCACAGGCAATTCGCTTTTCCTGCCTATAAAAGCGCTTTATTCATAGAATAAAAAAATAACTTAATATATAAAGAACCGGAGTCTGACTCCGGTTCAGAGCACATGAGTCAGGTATTTCATTGATATAGTTAAAAATAGTCATCGTTAAAATTACTTTTTTATAAAAGAGGCTGATCAGATCGCTTTAATGATGATAAATTCCATAAAAATATTATCTAATGATCACAAAAATCATTAGATAATTAGTAACTACTCTACTGATAGACAAGCTGAGATTCTTATTTTTAACCCCTAAAACTTGGCAAACCATAATGTTAATCTAATAAAAAATAGCCCATAGGTTTATAATATTTTGGTGGAACATAAAGATCGTAGCCATTTTTTTTACAAAACAATCTTAACTCTATAACTGATCCAACAGAAAATTTCTCATAGATATCTTCGAAATGTTTTTCCACAGTACGGCATGAAATACCCATTTCGACTGCTATATCTTTATTACTGAGACCACAGCAAAACAGAAAAATAACCACCCACTCTTTCGATCTTAATATATTATTTGGCGGTTTAAGCTTAACAGGAGTAAACATATTGTATTTAATATAATGAGCCATTGCAAAATATTCTATTTCTCTTGCATGGGAAACGACACCAATACATTGATTATTTTCATCCATTAATGGGAATTTATTATAAAAATAAGATCTAAATCGCTTTCCTTCTCCAAAAGGGTAAATCCCTATAGATGAGATTCGCTGCATCTGTGTTAAAACCTTACGGTCGTGTTCTTCAAACAAATCCGCAAGATGATGAAACGGTGTCAATAATTCTTTTTCAGAATACCCAATAACGTCAAAATCTTTAGGGAGTTTGTTAACTTTAATAAATGCCCTGTTCACATAAATTAAACGGCATTCTCTATCTTTTACAAACCACAGTTCAGAGCTTCTATCCCACATATTTGTTAGCTGATGCGTAATTAAAGGAAAATTTTTGCATCTCGATTGATTCATATATAATCAGTCCTTAAAACATGATGTTTAATTAAATTATTTAATATATAAATGCATGTCCTTGCTGGTAATAATGATCCCAATTTATCATAAATAAAAAATAATTGAAAATACGGTATAATAGCAGGCAAAAATAAACATAATCGATAAGGATTACGCATTATATTACTTCTGCATCGGTCAATTAGGCACTCAAGATAAGATGACTTCATGTTAATACGATAGACAGAGTAACCAAAGAATACAGGACGCTAATATAATAAAAATTTTTCGGGAACATAGCGATCAAAATTATTGACTCGGCAGTATTCTTCTAATTGAAGATGGGAGTTAATGTTTATTTTATGATATATCCTGATCATATGGTTTTCAATTGCACTAGAGTTAAGATTCAATATTGTTCCAATCTGCTTGCTTGTGTATTTCTGTAAAAAAAAGAAAATAATATCCCACTCACGTTCAGTAAAAAAATCTGTCGGAGGTTGGAACAAAATGGATGGGGGGAGTTTATCATAATATTGGTACAGATAGGATAATGAATAGCCTTTGGCTTTCCATACATGAATAAGGAGCCCAATGCATTCATTTTTATCATCATAAATTGGAGATTTTTCCTGGAAATAAGATGACAGAATTTTTTCTTTCCCAAAAACATGAGTTTCAAGTGAGCATATCCTTTTATTTTTTTCCATCACTTTTTTATCATGTTCAATAAATTCTTTTGCAAACCCAGCGCCATCCCAGGGGAGTTCATCATCATAAAGCCCCTCAAAATCAAATGAATCTGAGAAATTCTTGAGAGACTTTAATGCTAAGTTACCGTAAATAAAACATGAAGAACTATCTTTTATTCCCCACGGTTCATTGCTTAATTCCATTGTGTTGATAATCTGAGACGATATCACATAGTTCTTCTTCATAAAAATCCACTATAAAGGGTTAAATAAACATTCTGCTTTCTGGGTGCACAAATCTTTCTGGTACATAGAGATCAAAATCATTAAGGCGACAATATTCCTCCAATTGATAACAGGAGTTAACGCCGATCTTTTTATATATCCGAAATATATGGGCTTCAACCGTGCGATAGGAAATATTCAATATCTTCCCGATTTGTTTACTGGTGTATTTATGCAAAGAGAGAAAAATAACATCCCATTCCCGTTGTGTAAATAAATCAGTTGGCGGCTGAAACATAATGGATGCAGGAAGTTTTCCATGATACAAACGAGTCAATGAAAAATCCTGGGCTTTCCATGCATGAAAAAGGAGCCCAATGCATTCATTTTTATCATCATATATTGGAAATTTTTCCAAAAAGTAAGATGACATAATTTTATCTTTCCCAAAAACATGAGTTTCAAGTGAACATATTCTTTTATTTTTTTCCATCACTTTTTTATCATGTGCAACAAATTCTTTTGCAAACTCAGCGCCATCCCAGGGGAGTTCATCATCATAAAGCCCCTCAAAATCAAATGAGTCTGAGAAATTCTTGAGAGACTTTAAGGCCAGATTACCATAAATGAAGCATGAATTTTTGTCTTTGATTCCCCAAGGATCATTATTTATACCCATAGTATTGACTATTTGCGATGAAATAGTTATCTGATTAGTGTCTTTCATAGTAAAATCCTATTGTACAGTTATGTTAGTGATAAATTTATAATCTGCTACTACCGATAGTAACAAACTTTTCAGGAACATAACGATCTAAGTTATTTTCTTTGCAGAAATCTTCCAGCAAGTTGAGCAGTTGATAGAAAGCCGGATTAGCATAGATAAACCTTGATTGCAGATCTTTAGTTCCCCAAGGTTCATGACTTTTTTCCCACATATGAATTAATTGCGGATCGATATTATTCGGCTGATTGGCTTTCTTATTTGACACAGAAATTTCTCACTTATTAAATAATATATTCCTTGAAGGAAAGGTTAGGTCACAATAATTTATTCGTCAAAAAATACGATGATTTTACTCTATTTATAAAATAAAAGATGATATTACTTCACAATGAAATTTCTTATTATGGTGACATATAGTTATATTTTTACATTTAAACTAATTTCACTGTCCATTCGATTGTTCACAAATAACATTTTTGTGCAAAATTTCACCGAGTTTTTTTGATTATGCAATACCAATCCTACCTGCTCGCATATATTATATGGGCATGATACGCTTACGTGTTCTGATAAAAACCATAAATGACTATTTGTGGGTAAACAATATTGAATAAAAAAGAAGATGTAAAGCCAAAACCACTTTTTTTCTCAAATTTGCGAGAAACGACTCAATGACAGATTCATACGAAGAAAAAACCACTCAAAAAGGTAAAAAAAATAATAAGCCAGATCGCATGATCATTGACGATAGGGTCACCCATTTTGGTCAGCGTTTACGTGAAGCTATGCAAGATGAACCCACCGCCAAATTTGCCCGGCGCTGTGGTCTGTCCGATAAAGCGATATGGAACTATTTGGACGGTTTAACTTACCCATCGATTGAAAAAGTCGCTGCACTTGCACACGCCAGCAATACGTCAATTGAATGGTTAATTCTAGGGCTCCACGATGATAGAATCACTCATTTCGGTCAGCGTTTACGTGAAGCCATGCAAGATGAACCCATCGCCACATTTGCCCGGCGTTGTGGTCTGTCAGAAACAGCAATCTGGAACTACTTAAACGGTTCAACTTATCCATCAATTGATAAAGTGGCTACACTTGCACACGCCAGCAATACGTCAATTGAGTGGTTAATTCTCGGCTTAAACGGGCCGAATTCAGCTTTATGCACCGATGCTAATAAACGCAAACAAAAATTAGACACGATGACGCTGGAAGATGCAAAGTTGTTATTGAGCAAAATTTTTGACGTGATATCAATATATAAATAACATTGCCCCAGACACAAACTCTCTCTGTACTCAATCCCTCTTTAGGGAATTTTTAGGCGCTGAATAAGCGTACCATTCTACCAATCACCTTAAAAAAGGGCTGTGACGTTTAGCACAGCCGAAAAATTACCCATCCAGAAAATCCAATTATGCAATATTGGTTAATTTCAATTTCACTTCTAATAATAAAATCTGTCATTTTTAAACGTAAAAGAGACTTAAATAAATTTTTTACTTTAGCAGTGCATAGCGATTGAGTAATTGATTAAAACGGGTATCAATTTGCTGGCACAATGCCGGGGAAGTCATGCCACTTTTTTGCTGTTCGGCCAATTGGCGCAGCAATTCTTCCAATGGCGGTGTCCTCATCAACGGTTGCTGAATGCCAAATACCATCGATTTCAATTCAGAGCCGGTCAGATAACGACCGCCTTTTTTGTCCAGCGCATCAAGCTGGGCAGCCAATTGTTGCAGCCGCAATTGGGCCAGATGGTAATTTTCCAATTCAGAGACCGGCAACGCCGTGGCTTCACGGTGCTGTTGCCACTGTTTCCCCATCTCCTGCACCGTTTGGCTGGCTGGCCACAATGTTCGCAGTTGGTGTAATAACTGCGCTCCGTATTCCCATCGCCACAACACAGGCAACGCATCCAAACTGGCCAGCCTCTCCCGACTGGCTGCCAGCGTTTCATCCTGCAACCGGTTCAACAGTACCGCGTTGTCCGGATGGCGTAACTCCGCAAGCTGCGTTGGGGGCAACGTCCCCGGTAAAGGTTGCGTGGTCGCCCGCAGTGCCTGCGCCAACGGCGGGGCTTGTTGCATTTCATTCACCCCCCAGACGCCGGTCACTGCCAGCGCGCACAACGCAACACCCGCGACAAAACCGTGCCAGGCTTTCCAGCGGGGTACTGCCCGGACCACATTGCTCTGGCGGGAGACACCAGAGACCGTTTCACGCACGACATATATCCGTTGTGGCCGAAGGTGTTCTGTGGGCGTCAAAATAGCATTGCCCTCAGGGTGTATCGAGGCGGCAGAGACACCAGGCATCATCCCCGTTTCCGGCCTCAGACACTCTAAGCGCCGGGCGCTGTTGTGAAACCACTCGCGGAGGCTATCGAGTTGACTCATATGTTTCAGTTCCAGACGTTGAAGCACTTCACACAGATGCTCAAGAACCTTTTCCACACGATAAATCAGCGGCAGGTCAATATAAGAGAAAACGCAGGTCCGTAATATTTGCTGTAGCCGTGCGACCAGCCCGGCAAATATCGCAACCCTGACAGGGGTAGATTGAGGCCAGAATTGCGGCCATTGCGGGGTCACTAATCCCGCAATCAGGGTCAACCCTTCATGAATACCCGCTAATCCGGCACGATGTGCCCGGGCCAATGTGTACCAGGCGGCACTTTGCAGTTCTACCCCGTTGACCTGAAATAGCGTCAAACAAAGCTGTTCAACTCTGGCCCAATCAACGTCAGGCCGTGCCGGATGACTCAGTTTGCTCATTTCGTCTTTCAGCGCACTGAATTCAGGTTGTGTCCGGGGATCATCCCCGGTATAGACAATATTTTCAGTCATCACTGTATTTTCATCCAGGTTTGTTGCTGAAATCAGCGAAACAGGCAGTCTGCCGCAGATTAATCTATCCGCCCTTGTTGGCGCAGATGGCGGATCAAGACTTTCCCTTCCGGGACAAATTCGGTGTTAAACTGCACCCGCCCCACCCCTTTCAGTTCAGCGTGGATTTCATAACGCAAATGTGCCGGTTCAATCTCCGGCAATAACGTGACACCGACCTGCTTCAAGCGGGGCTCATAAGTCAACAGCGTGTGTTCAATCGTCGAGATTAAACGCTGTGACGACGCGGGTAACCCTTGCAGGATAGTGCTGAGATCAGGCAGGCCATAATCCGGCAGATGGGTCAGCGAATCCGCCCGGCAATTGAGGATATACTGCATATTGTCCAGTACCGACAAAATCACCTGGTTCTCTTCGCTGACCTGATGCAAATCCAACCCGCCGCTAACGTTGCCGAAAAGGCATTCATGCAGGGAAGGCTTGTGGATTTTCTTTTTCATACACTCACTCCTTTTCAGGCAACAACGTCAAGCCACCCGCATTCAACTCAATGGTGCGGGGCTTATCCGGTAACAGCGCATGGCGCCTGATGATGGTACGCCAGGTCGCCCCGGCTAAATCGGGACGTCTGAACAGGCCCACCACTGCGACATATTTCGTTTGTGCCGCCATCGGCATATTAAGCGAGGCATGTCCCCCAGGTTTGACCACCACCTCCCCGCTCGCCAGACAATCGGCGCCGAACACACGGTCACCGTTCTCCAGCACATCCGCATAATCCGCCTTTTCCAACGTTTTGTTATCCCGCAGCTGATAAACCCGGACCAGCGCCGGGACGGACAGGGCAACATGTTCCCCCCTATCCGTGTTGACCGCTGCCCGGGGCGTAAAATCCAGCCGCAATGTTTTCACCTGCCGATGAAAAAGGGCCTGGGTAACAGATACCGTGCCCTCCGTTACCGTCTGAGTCAGACCGCAACCGGTCAGCAGTAAGGTTATTGCCGCTATCATCGGCACGGCTTTATATAAAGGCATAGTTAACATCGTGTCCTCCTGTGTTTTGATAATTGTCCGGCGGTATCCCCTGATAATCCCCCAGATCCACCGTCATTTTGTCAGGTACCGCCCCCCGGTTATCTTCAGCTTTCAGCCCTAACACCCCGGTCAGCCCCAGTTGAACAGACTGCTCGCCCAACACCGGCACCGGTAATATTCGGGTCTGAAGGGTCAATTGCAGCCGGGCCCGGTACCGCCAGCCCAGATAAACGCGCAACAACACCCATAAATCCGTCTGCAATTGCCCGCCCGGCAGCCAGCCCCGCGCTTCCTCCGGGCAATCCGTGTGCAGCGCCAGCAATAACTGGCTGTTGATATCCGTGCCGATCCTGCCCAGCACGGTACGTTGCGCCAGGGAAATCGGTTGCGAGTCTGAAAAACCAGCCGGTTGCATCAGCGGGATCTGCCGCGGGCAGGAGGGCGTCACCACGACACGAGTCTGCGGTGCCAGCAATGTCACCAGCGCCGATACGCCTTCCGCCGTCCGGGTCGGCAGACGCATCACACTGAGCAACGCCAGAAAACGGGCGGCCGGCGTGGTAATCTGCTGCTGACTGCCCGGGATGCCCAAGCCAATCAGCCCCAGCAAACACTGCGATGTTGGGTCGCTGCCCCCGGCAGCAAACGTCGCCGGGTAGGAATATTTACGCCAGATACGGTAAAACTGGGTGAATATCCGGTGATTAAACATATCCAGAAAGGCTTCAACCGCATCATGCCCTTCCCGGCGCTGAGCAATATCATTCAGGTAAGCGGTCGGCAACGGGGAATCCACACCGTACAGCCCCATAAATGTGGTTCTGACCGTCGGTGGACGATCCGGATGATGACTGTCCGTTTCTATCGTTTTCAGTTCACCGATAGGGAACCCCATCCCCGGATGGGGACGGAAACGTATCACATCATCGGCGGGGTTATCCGTACTGCCCAAGGGTAGCCGATCCGGGAACACGCGCTCAATGGCCTGACAGAACTGATAGAAATTGAGCGTCGAAATATCGGCTTTCAGTACGGACATTAGCCGGGAATGTACTGACTGTGTTTCTCTTGCCATAACAAACGTTCCCCTGTGGGTTGTAAGATCAGCGTCAGCCGGTTAAACAGATGAATATCGGTGTACAAGGCAAAGAAGCGACTGAGCATCTCGCCGAACAGGCAAATATCGCCCGCCCCCGAAAAACCCTTGCTGTCCAGCGTGACTTCAATGTGCACCCCCCGTTGCAGGCCCCCCTGCTCAAACCGCTCAATGAGCGCATGTTTCACCGCCACGATGGCCGCCAGACGACGCGCATTCATGTCATCGTCAGTCCAGTCGTACAGGGCCAGCGTCCCGCGCAACACTTCCGGGTTATCCATCAAACTGAGGAAATTAGAGCCGAGATGACTGAGTACCCGCCAGTGAAAGCGATCCCGATTTGGCGGATAACACGGCAATGTCGGTTCACACAAATTACGCACGGTCAGCCCCGTCAAAGGGGGAGAAACCGCCGTATCCAGCAGCGTCTCCTGCAATGCCCGGCGAGGCAGTTGCCCATGGGTGCCGGTCATCGTCAGTGACAGATTTTCTTCTTCCTCGGATCCCCCATTATCGACCGCCTCCCCGCCCAGAATCAGCCAGGTGTCGTACAAACCTGACGGCCCCTGTTTCACCCGAGTATGGTAGTAACGCTCCGGCGCGTCATGGCGCAACATACCGCCTTTGTGACGGAAACTACTGAAGGGCACATACGCATGGTGCTCACTGCGTTTCGAGGACACCACCGCATCCACCGAATAAATCTCGGTATGCCCGTCCTGAATGCGCATCGGGTGCAGCAAATACTCCGTTTTCAACGGTGACAGCGGCAACGGATCGGATTCCAGCGGAAACAGATTAATCACCGGAGCGCAATGCAAACGGATATGCTCCGCAGAAAACGGCCACTCACCAGGCCAGCTTTCACGCAGCACCACATCCAGCTCAAACCACGGTGTTCTGTCGGGAACAGTCAGCTTTTCCAGCCCACAAAGCGTGACAAACATGAATTTCTCGCGGAAGGTAAAATACTCCAGCAGCAGCTGATAACCACTGAACGCACTGTCCCCTTTCGGCCACAGCCTTTCCTCATCGCCAAATCCCCACGGCGAGAATCCCCCGTCAAACGGCTGGCGGTCAGGCTGGCCGGGCAGGCGCAAATAAAGCTGTTGCGTCTGAAGGGTCAATGCCCGATGTAACGCACAGGCCAGCGGGCTGTCCGCACTCAGATACAGTGGCAAACGGCTCAAATCAATCTGGCGCCAGTCCACCAAAGTTCCACACTCAAAATGCAAACGAATGACAGCACGGCCATCCGGCTCCGCCTTAAGGCTGGCGTCAGTCAGCGCCATCGGCAGCAACTGAACCGCCTGAGTGGTGGTATAGCGACACCGGGTCTGTTGTGGGCCGATCGGTTGCGAAAGCACCTCAAAGCCCTTTTTCACCTGCACCGGATTTTTCAGCTGTTGCAACTGTGCCCAATCCGCGCCCAGTTCCACAATGGACAGTGAAGGGATCGTGCGCAGGTAATGCGGCCACAGCAAACTGACCAGCCCTTCCGTCAACTCCGGCAAGTCATCATCCAGCTTCTCGCGCAGGCGGCCCATCAGAAAGGCAAAGCCTTCAAACAGCCGCTCCACATAGGGGTCACGTATGCCGACTCTGTCCAGATTGAGCATCGCCGCCCGGTCAGGATAAGCTTTGGCAAACTCTTTGCCCGCTTCGCGCAGGTAGCGCATTTCTGCCTCGTAATAGCGCAGGATTAAATCATCCATTGGATTGTCCTCAAATAAATAGTTCAAAATAAATACCGTGAAGAGGGTAAAACGGCTCGCACAGGGATAAGATTGCCCTGCCGTGTTCCAGGGCGATCAGCGACACAACACCGCCGCCCTGACGGGATCAATTGCCACCAATCCGGCCAGCAAAGTCTCCCTGCGTTGTGCCGTCAGCGCTTTATCCTGTTCGCTACGCTGCGCTTTCATCCGCAGCAACTTAAGTCGCCGGGCTTTCACCTCAAACATCAGCGCCGGTTCCCAATCACTCAGACCCAACCGGTCGTCGGTGTCCAGCTCCGCGAGCAGATGCAACGCCATCTCATTTTTGCCGTACTGCTCTGCCACCCGCGCCATCAACAAGCGCAGGAGCCAGCGGGAACGCACCCCCATGATCCCCGGCAATTGCCCCAGCCAACGCAACGCAGCCTCAATACCTTCACTGTCCGCCAGTTGTAACGCCTCCGCTTCCAGTGCCAGAATGTCATTTTCCCCCGGTGCCGGGGGGACGTCCGGTAACCCGTGATCCAGGGCGGCCACCCCGTCCCGCGCTATCCACTGACCGGTCACCTCATCAGCAAACGGTGTCCCGTCGTTATAGGCCAAATTCTCCAGCCCCGGCAGGCGCCCAAGCAGGATGCTCAGATCCTGTTTCACAATATCCCCCCAACTTTCATCAGGATGGCCCAATTTGCTTAACGCCTGACAGAGATACCACTGTAAATCGAGCCAAAAGTGGTTAACCCCTTCCGCAAACATCCCATCAACCTGCGTCAACAATTCACGCCAACTTTGTTGCCGGTAGAGCCGTTTCAACTGCGCCCGGTATTCAGTACGGGGCGGTGCCAAACGGGTCAGTCCGGTGGCATCCTGTTGCGGTAACTGATGGACCGTATCCCAACGCAGACTTTTCATCAGGCGATGACTGGATAACCACCCTTGCGGTTGATCACGCAGATAACGCGCCAGTTCACGCGCCTGCTCCAGCACATCGCGCCCGGACTGCACGGGCCGCACGACGGGTGATGGCCCGTCACCGTTCGCCGACGCGGTCTGTGCGACAGTTTGCGGCACCACAGCGTCAACACCGCCCGATTGGGCCAGACGGTTTTCCAGTAGTCCCGCCAGCCCGGCGAGGGTTGGACGAGTCGCCGCGTCCCAGCCGGCAAACACCTGTTCCAGTAACGCCAGCGCGGCCAGCACGCGTTCAACATCGGCGCGATTCACTTCCGGGTGGCGGGATAAACTGACCTGAATTTTGCTCCCGGTCAGCCACACCAGTGCGGCCTGACGGCGGCCCGCCCGAAGGGGTAGCAAGGTTTCACCGAAACGATCCGCCAGCGCGGCTAACAACGTCAGCCCCTCAGCCAGACCGTTTTCACCCTCCTGATGCAGACGCGCCCAGACGTAATAGGTCACCACGCGAACATCTTTACAGTGGGTCATCAGCAATTTTTCCGCCAGTTGACAGATAAGGGCGGTATCAATGCCACTGAGTTTATTCACCTCCTCCCGTATGCGCTGAAAATCATCGTGATGAACCGGATCCTCCCCGGTCGGCGCTTCCGCGCTAATGGGCAACAACCACGTCGTCCACCGTTCGGTCTGCTCTCGGGCGAGGGCCAACACATCACACTCACCCAGACAGGTTGTTATCAATCGTTGCAACATGATCCCTCCGTCAGGTCATCGTCATCGACCGCCGACATTTTTGTGTCGTCCCCCGGTGTCGTGTCAAAAATCGTTTTCGGCAGCGTAAATCCCCGCAGTTTCAGCAACGCCAGCGGCCCGCTGCCCATTTCCGTGCGTAATATCCAGGTTATCGGTAAACCGTCCGGCATCATCCATGTCAGCCGATAGCGGCTTTCATCCAGCTTTTCCGCTTTCGCCTGCGCCAGCCAGCGAATGAGCCCCCAGGTTCCCGAATAATCACCGAACAGCCTCGCCCCCGCATTGACACTGGTCCAGGTCAGCATCACCCCCGGTTTATAGGTCTCTCCCGGCCAGCGAAAACGCTGCCAGCTTTCCATCTGGTTGAAGTAACGCAGTTTCTGCCCGTCTATCGTCAGGTCGGTTTCCACCACATCCCGCGCCGCCCGGGCCCGCAGCTCAAACCGCAGCCCCTGACTGCCGTCCGCAAACAGCACATCCGATAACTGACTGAGCTGATTCACCGCGTTCAGGAAACGCCGGTTAACCGGCAATCCCTGACTGTTCACCCTGTCCGGCACCCAGCGATTACCCTCTTTATGCAGCACCCCGCCTAACTGACGCGTCAAAAACTGCTCAATGCGCCCGGTATCCGGGCGGATAAACTGCCCCAGCATCGGCAATGAGATATCACTCTCCCCTCCGGCAAACGGGTAACGACCGGCAAAAGCCCTATTCCAGTTAGCCACTATCGCCGTCTGCCACTGCGCATTCAGACTGGCCGCAGACGGTTTCAGTATCCCCTGCCACGCCTGATTTAATGGCTGCACGAACATCGTCTGACCAAAACCCTGCCACTGCGCCCCCAAACTGGCCGCCATCAGATTGCCGTAACCCTGCGTCTCCGTCAGGTCACTGCTTTTGCCCTGAAACACCGTCTGCGCCAGCCTTCCCGCCATTTCCAACGGGTCATCACTGGCGTTCATCTGTTGCAGTTTCAGCCGCACCTGCGTGACCCGGGTCAGGAAGGTTTGCAGGTTGAGGTTGCTGTCCGCCGTTATGACATCCGATGCCTTATTTTTCCCCATCAGCGCCAGTAACGGCCCGAAGGTGCGGTCCATGGGCCCGCTCAGTTCGGGCGTTTGCGGGTTAATCACCGGCACCGCTGTTTTATTCAGCAACGCCTTCGCGGATTTCATCAGTGACGCCGATAACGCCGGGCCTTGCTGGCCGGTCTGCCCCTGATACGCCACGGTGTTCATCAACGCAATCAGCGGGGACTGACGCCCGTCCGTCATCAGGGTTAACTGGTCTGTCACCTCGGCCAGATTACGCGCGTTGTTCCAGCGCAGGCTGTTGAGAAAATCCTGCCAGGCCCCGGCGAAATCGGTAAAATAACGCGCGGTCAGACGGGCTTTCAGCTCCGCCGGTGAGACGGCGGCCGGGACGGCCTGACGGTTATCACTCAATACCCAGTCAATCGCTTCCTGACGTGAGGCCACCGCATTATCCATCGCTTTCTGTATCTGCCCGTCCCATGCCTGACGGGTAAACATCCCCGGCACCACGCGTGTCGTGGTAAACAGCCGTGCCGCTTCGGTGTCGCCGGTCATCTGCCTTAAGGTCAGGTCGGCATAATTCTTCGCCACCGATTGCAGTATCTGCTGGTAGAGCGTGGCTTCCGCATTGTGTCGGCCCATCTGGTCCAGCAATATCCGCCGCACCTGACTGACCAACACCGTGTCCGGCGTAATCCGCCATGCCGGATGGGCAGGCAGATTCTCCGCATAAAAATCCCACAAATCCGGGGCCGCACTCAACCAGACGCCGGGGGCAATACCCGCCCGGGCCGGCTCGTTTTCATTGAGGACGCGGGTTAAAAACGCGGCCTCCGCTTTTTCCGGGTGCGCCATCATCAGATAGGCTTTAAGCTGGTTGTGCGCGGCTTTCGCCTGACGGGCCCGTTGCGGGCTGCCCGGGGGCAGATTCACCAGCGCGCTCAGTTTTTGGTGCAGTATCGCCGCCGCTTTATCCCGTATCAGCCGGTTATTCATCTGGGTGTAATACGGCAGCACCGCCGTCAATAGCGGCTGATTTTGATCCAGCCCGAAACGCTGATACCAGGGGGCCCCGTGTTCGGCCCGGTACTGCAACCGGCCCAGTTCATTACGCAGTGCCTTAAACGCCAGCAACTGGGCGTCAGACGCTTCCGGGCGGGCTTTCAGGTCGGTCACTGCCGCGTTGACCACCGCTATCTGATCGCGGTTGGTGAAAAAGGAGAGTACAGTCCCGGCACCCCACAATAAAGCCAGCACCATCAGGCCACGATAGACGTTGCGCCGCTGGATCCACCCGATCCGTCTGCCGTGCCGGTGCCGACTGTCAGCCAACACCCCCTGCCAGGCAAAATCGGGCAACCAGTTTTGCGGTCCTGCATCCGGGGTCGCTTTCAGCGGCAGACTGAACATCAACCCGCGCAGCAACACCACCTCACTGTACTCCGCCAGCCACGGCGTCAACACCCTGCGCCAGTGGGCAAGGCCTTTTTTCTCCAGGGTGGCGGCCAGCCGATACAAAAAATCATGGGCATTCTCGGCCAGGACTTGCTGCATCCCCTGCCGGCGTATCGGGTCAATCAACTGTTGCAGCTGGGTCTCCACAATCTCGGGGGTACAGCGTTCAGGAAAAAAGCTGCCCACCGCCTGAGTCACCCGCCCCTCCTGTGACCAGAGACTGTGACACACCTGCCACAAATAGACGGGTGCCTGCCAGCGTAACTGTCGGGCCTGTTTCTGCAACAGGCGCAGGGCGTTATCCATCCAGACCGGCTGCGCGCTCTGTTGTTCGGTCAGCGCCCAGACAATGCCGTTGAGCGGACGGAGACGGCGCAGGCGACGCAGGGCCGCCAGTTGCGCGGTATCGGGTTCCGTGTGTTGTAAACTGCCGCCCCACAGCAGGAGCGTGCGATGGCCCTCCAGCCAGTGTTGCGTCGTCAGCCCCGGCGCGATGGCTTCCACCTGTTCAGGTTCGCCCACCAACAACAAGATACGGACTTTATACCCCCAGAACACCCCGTAACGGCGGTACAGGCGATCAGGCAAGCTTTCCAGTTCAGAGATTGACTCAGACAGTTGAGTCCTTTCAGCAATCTTTTCGTTATTGTCATTACCTTCTGCCAGAAACCTACCCCACACTAACCGGGCATTTCCCTTCCCGCTGGCCGTCAGCCACATATTTATCAGCCAACCCACCATGACGCACAGTGCAATAAGGAAGCCACAAGCCATCAGTATCGTGTGGCGAAATGGAGCGTCCCAGCCAAACCACTGAGCGACCTGATCTGGCAGCATCAATAATGCCCCCCCGCACAAGAGCAATATGCCAATAATGACTGCGAGAATAGATGCAAATAGAGAATGAAGTTTCATGAAATATCCTGCTGATCTGAGAGTAAAGGTGTAATAACCCCCACCCAAAGTTGATTAGCGCCGGTTTTATGCGCATACAATTGTGCAGTCTGTCCTTGCCTGGCTTGCTCACTGGCACAAATCAATGCTAACCAGGGTGCCGCATATCCTGTATAACCAAAGGATTTCTCCAGCGCCCAGCTGGTTTCCCCATCCTTAAATAGCAGCCCTTGTTGTTCTATCGCCGTACTCCACACACTGTCAGTCGATGTTCCCCAACCGGTTACCCAGCCATTGCGAATGTTATCTGCCGCTTGTTTTGCCCAGAGTAATGCCCGCTCTATAACCACAGACGTCCGCGCAACAGGCTCACAGTGTGGTCGGTGGATCATCGTCAGCTCAGTCACAATTTCCTCCGGGATGGGATGATTAGAGAAAATCAAGGCCACAACGGCTTCTCCGGCGATATCCCGAGGCATATCCTGTACTTCTGCGGCAATAATGATCAAAACGGAAGGTGAAGCCGGATCCATATCCAGCCAGTTATCCAAAACCGTCAGTCCTTGCCCTGGACAAGGCAATGTATTTGGCAAAGATATCGCCGGCGTCATGACATCGGATTCACTCACATTGAGCTGAATAGAACAGTAGCGACGCCAGTGGGAAGGAAGCGCCTCCATGAGCGGGACCACATCAGCCAAAAATAAATCTCGCGCCATCATGAAACGTTCGGCGACCGGTAATTCGGCAGAAAGCCGGGCATACTGGATCACTATGTCTTGATCCTTTGCTGTTACCGGCGACATCCACACCTGTTTCTCTTGCAGCGTACCGGGAAGTTGTGTGACATCACTGCCCGCAGGCGTAAACGCATGAGCGGAAATCAACCGGGCACTGCGCTGCCCTCTGTGGATTTCCTGTTCCCGAATGGTTTGACATTCCCTGTCCCAACCATCGGCCCACACATGCCAACATTGATAACCGAGTCGCCGTATTCCAAAACAAAGCAACCAGAATGAAAATGGGAAAACGAAAAAACAGTACCAGAACACACTGCCTGAACGGGCATCTTTCCAAAACCATAATGTCGTTATTGCGCCTGTTACCAGACAAATGAGCAAAAATATTAACCAGCGTAAAGTAATTGGGCGTACCGGACGTGGGGCTTTATCCGGAATAGCATCAAGATTGACAGACATATTATGCTATCGCCCCCTCTGAAAATGAACTGATTAACGTACAACCACAGGCACAACGATGCCCATTCAGTGCGACTTCCCGCCCATCATCAAGATAATCAGGACAGCCCTCAGCAATTGTCGTTTCACCATGTTTAGGACAAGAAACCTTATCGCCTTTTCGGGCAACAGGAATATTATCAAACTCGATTAAGTCAGATCCTTCTAAAACAGTTCCTCCGGATGAAGTTTTATCACCCTTGCGAATAAATGTCGGCATAAATGCCCTCCATATTTAAAGTGATTAATTGATAAAAAATCGGTGAAAAGAAATACCTCTTTTCAATACTATATTTACCTGGCTCAGATATTTTACTATTAACACATATCCATAAACAAAAATAAAACCTGATATATATTGATAATAAAAAAACACAAAGACTGATTTGTTCCATTGCAACAAATAAGATATCAATGGTAATTTTAATCTGGATAAGACTTTGTTATTACTTTGGTGCCATTTTTGTTTTCTTTAAAACAAATTTCTGTTGTGCCTCCAGAAAACTCGATAATAATTTTCACTTTGTTTTTATTTATCCAGAGATATTTAATCTCCATACAATCCCTATCGCATTTAACTGTTATATTTTTCGCCACATTGAGTTTCTCAGTAAGATAAAATCCATCACTTCCTTCAATATAATTATTTCTAAGTGCTGCATATGCTTCTACAATATTAACACCATTGTAGCCACATTCCGTCACATCTCCGTTCTCATAAACTGACTCTATAGATTGTTCTCTATGTTTACAAAAACTATTTTTTTAGCATTGGATAATGGCTTTGAGTTGTCTATTTTGGAATAAAACACAGCATATCCCTTATAAATCAAAACAAACTTATTGCCTATGTAAATAAAATCAGAGAATGGATATTCACATGTTTCATCAGGACTAACTGGAGAAATATTATAAATATAATCATCCAGTTTGATATTATATTTAGAGAAAAATTCCCTATAAAATTCTACTGTCTTGTTGCTATACCAATATCCGATAGGTGTCTTTTTCTCAGCGAGATACTCATAAGAGCACAATCCAGTGACATTAATGATATTATTATTAAAACTTATATTTCTCATCTTAAATATATTTTCAATAACACCTTTACTCACTTCATCAGATGTGTCCACAATAGGCTCTGACACATAAGAATATCCCCATTCAGAATTATTTAACTCTATTTTAATAGGACTTGCAGCAACTTCTTTATTTCCCCCATAAGAAAATGATTGAAAAAACAACCAAATAAATAAAAAAATAAAAGCTATACTAAATTTATTCTTCATATTTACTCCTCCCCATTAGTGATCGGAATTGTATATTTTATTCAAAAAAATATCGTATTCCGCACGCCTTCTATTCACCAAACCACTTATTCCACCACTCGTAATATCTAAAAATTCTTCAGCGGCGCTGACATAGTCTTGATTATTAAGTAAATTCACCAGATTAGGCGCTCTATTTTGGGCAAAGAAATTCTCACCACAATTAAATAATAGACTTACCAGCGCGTCAAACTCATTCTGATATAAATTAACGGAAATAGCCTTCTTCACTGCATTCTCAAAACGCGGCAAATCATTTCCAAATACTTCATCAGCTTTTTGTTGCGTTATTTTTCCTTCTAAATCAACTGGTAAATTAATATCCTCACAACTCTTTTTCTGGATTAGATGCCCATAACCAATAGTACAAAACCCATTAGCGTCATTATACGCCTCCAATTCTAGTGCCTCCCACGATTTTATAAAATTTTTACCCTTTTCGGAGGTAAATAATCCATTAACATTCAATCTGGTGTCACTATAATTATCATTTTGAAAAGTATTTCGATATCCTTCATCTAAAATATTTAATGGATCTGATAAATCACTTCGACGTATGAATGGTAGATTATCACGGTTAGTCAATGAGTGATTTATATTCAGCCCATCATCTCCTGTATAATACTCAAAATGAAGCATGAATACAGTGCTACCGTTTAATTTAAGCACAGGAGAACCATCATTATTAATAAGCCTACCAGTATTCCCAATATGTTGATTTTGTTTTATCTTCTCATTAATCTCAACTTTTATACTATTGGGATCTAGTTCACCATAGCGAATAATAAAGTTCCTACCATCTTTTGTTGAATGTTTTACTGTTACCTGATGAGTCCGACTATAAAAACTACGAACATCCAGAACTATACCATCACATATTGCCACAACCTTCTCATGAGGGTTTGTATATAGATCTCGCGCAGCGTGCTTCCTTCTGCTTCCAGAACGATTTGCTCCAAAAGCCGCCATATTCCTTTGATGAATATCTCTCCAATAGTAATGAGACCACTTATTCCCTGGATTATTTTCAGGTTTTACCGTTAGCGGGAAAATTATCTGTTTTTCATTTTCACATTTCAGTGCATCCAAAAACACCACAGGATGCATATGCCATACTGGTTTCCCTCTGCTAAACGGCCCCACCGCCTTCATCCACACCTGATCATCCAGATACTGCCGCCAAAACTTATTCGCCGTGCGGTTCTTTACCACATTTGTAAAAAAGCTCTCCCACGGTCCTCCCTGACTGTCTTCATACCATTCACTGCTGTGCTTCACGATAAATCGCGTCACCACGTTAATCATTTCCGGGTTATACAACCCAAGACGCACTTCCTGCGCATTCAACTGCCCGTAGCCGTCTCTATCCAGCTTCCGCAAAATACGTTCATAACGGACCGGAACCAAGGCATGATCTATCCGCCTGTCCTGTTTTGCCACCGCCAGTAAATGGCGTAATAGGATTTTCACGCATTCCTCTGCCATTTACTTGTTGAAATCCGTAGTCGTCTCCTCTTCGAACAAACGAAATCCCAGTTTATTCAGGTCATGTTGATCTACTTCCGCCGTAAGTTTCCCATTTTGTTTTACCGAGCCGGTCTGCGTCACTTTGTACCGGTTCACCCCGTTTTTATCTTTAACCGGACTAGTCAGTGCTTTTTCCATTGACAAGAACCATCATTCATAGCATCAAATACCTGTGTGAAATCGTACCGTTTTTTCGACTTTGTGTTTATATATACAAAAAAAGAGAAAATAGCGCCTTGTCTTACAGTTATGTATTTACCTTCAGGTTTACCATTGATAATTTCTATCCAAGTTGTAGTATAAATAGCTTTTCATAATACCGATACAGTTGGTCTATTTGATTAATGTCCGAGTAGTGCAAGTCTGATGCTTGATAGGCAGCACTAACTTATCGCTCTGCTATGCATAGCGCACAACCCTTGCTACACAAAGCGTTGTACGAAGTGGAGCACTATTTTGGAAAGTTATTTATTCATACGACCTTCCTTCAGTAAATTCCTCTGCACTTTCTTTAATCGGAACAACAGTTATAGGGTAATTAGATTTCTCATATTTTACATATCCACCTAACCATTTATCTCTCCCTCCATCATTTATAGTAACAAACTTTAAATTAATTCCTTTCTGATCACTGGAAGTAAAACAGTTAACATAAGAATTTACACTGGCATTAGAAAAAAAGGGAAAAAACAAAAGATAATGAAAATTATTTTTCTAAACATACCAACCACCTTAATTTTTTGAAAGATCAGAAATCCGATCATTAGAATAAATCAATAAATCCTTTCCAAGTACACTATAGTATTTACTGTTATATTACAGCCTCTTATATTTTCTCAACACCCCAACGCATTATCCTTATCACACGCTAAAAACGTAATGAGATTTCTAAGATTGTTTTTTTTCACTGTCTTACACATCAGCAGAAACTCTTTTTTATTATCATTATTTACAACACTTACCCCACTAGATTTTTCATTATTTTCATAATTATCAAATACTGTATATCTATAATTTTCATTGACAAAAGAAACATAAATATACTCCGTTTGATATCTCGTATAATGATTATATAAAAAACCAGAATAGTTATCTCCAAAAGAATTAAATATAAAACTGTTTATTCCCTCTTTTGACAAAGAGTATGATAACGTGCCATCTTTTATTTCCAATTTTACATTACCTTTCTTTGTATTACATGAAAAATAAACATCTGAATTATTTTCACTCTTAGCATAAGAGTTGTGAAAAGAAAGTAAAGAAAGCAAAAATACTAAACTACCTGTGAGATATAATCGCATCATAATTCCTACTCATTTTTACATCATATCCATTCTGACGAGGCCGTTGTATATTCGAGAAAAATACAGTCAGTCCTTTGCTCTTAGGGCATTAATCAATTCAATATAAAATTAACAAAATAGTCATTGAAAATTTATTTACTCCGTATAAATATTATTTTTCTTTTCACACTCATATTAACATCATCAAATGGTTTTGAATCTTCAATAACCCATATAAGTTTATTATTTTCTTTTGTTATTCTCGCTGTTCCACTACCACCAAAAGTACTCATAAAATAAACATCAGCAACATTACCATTTATATGACCTTTTATATTTAACACATCATTATCCTCACAATCTATCCTATTGCCATTATTTGTTATAAAACAATACCTGCCTACTATTACATTTTTATTCTCCTTTAAGTAAAGCTTATAAGTGTCATTATTATACTGTGAAATCCAATAGCCAGAAAAAGCAAATGCTTGGGAGCAATAAAACAATAATAAAAACAAAATCTTTTTCATATAATCACCTTTAAACAATCATTAACTCTACCTAATCATCCTGCAAAATATTTCACTTAATTATTACAAATACCATTTGTATATGTTAATGATTCAAAATATCCCTTTCTGACATTCACAAAAAATTATCTTGATCTTCATAAGGATAATTAATGTTCCATGTGACAACCTAATCTTAAATTTTAGATCATCCAGAATCACTCGGAAGTGTTCATTGACATTAATTGCTCTATGCGAATTTTCATTATTTTAGTTAAACATCTTTCATCACTACCACATTTGTTTCTGTTTTTTAACCATTCCACTTGTTCCGCGTGTAAATTTCTTAAATTATCTCGATCTCCCATAGATTGCTGTAACTTTTTCATTAATATCCAAGCCTTATTAACACTATTATCCCATGCTGCCAAATCAAAATTTTGACAGATAGCTCTTTCTGTTTTACTTTGAGCATTCTTACAGTTAAATGACGCAATTGGAGTGGGTTTTTGAGGCAGTCGGTTCATTTTGATAATAGTCAAATCAAACCAATTAGTTAATAAAGTATCTCTATCTATAATAAAAAACCATGTTCTATTGTCATCATTACCAACGCCAGGGCCAAAATAACCTGATTTACAAGAGAACTTCTCCACGGGATATATTCTATTACCGTCAATACTCAATTCGTAATCTTTAGCTGTTGTATTTTTACCCCCCGCTGATATTTTCGATATTAACCTATTTATTGTTTCCGTTCCTGATGAGACTGATAAAGATAAACATGTCCCATCCTCAGGAAAATTAGAAGATAGTCTATTAGCACTAATATCTAACACCCTACCAACTAATCTAGGATCATTGAATTGATAATTAAGCCGCCTAGTTGAATTATTATTTATTTCAACCTGTCTAATTTGCCAGTTTCCATATAAGGAAACTGGGGTCAATGACTCAGAAAACGAACTAAAACTCGCATTGAAAAGTAAACCACCCAAAATTACTCTTTTAATCAATTCTCTATACATACTCATTATCGGTAATCTCCTTTTGTATAAAGATTAACTTCATATTTCCTTCTGTTAACTAATCCATTAACAACCACTCCCCCCGATGTCACAGCTTTTTTCATTTCCTCCATTGCATTATTTACCTCACCATTGTTGATAAATCTAGTCACGTTATTAAATCTCCCCCCTGGGTTATAGGCAAAACTCACTAATGCATCAAATTGATTTTGCCTTAATGGAACTTTTATTTTTCTTCTCACTAAATCTTCATAAGCAGGTACTATATACTTGAGTAGCTTGGTCTCCTGTTCAGCAGTTAATGAGACAAGATTACGGTTATCTCTTGCAAAATTACTTGCGTCATTATTAGTAAGTCCTGCTCCCTTACTAATTTTCTCTGCTATATCAGAATCTAATCCAATATTACGCATAGTTTCTTTTATGGAAGACTGAGAACGCTCTTTCATATCATATCCTGGACCTAACGTTACTCCACTGCCCCCCCTAGGCCAATGAAGATGGTTACTTACCCCTTTTAGAGATTCAATATTAAAAATAAAACGCAGACCATCTTCTGATATACCTGTAGCTGATTCACATTTCAGGGCATCCAAAAACACCACGGGATGCATATGCCATACTGGTTTCCCTCTGCTAAACGGCCCCACCGCCTTCATCCACACCTGATCATCCAGATACTGCCGCCAGAACTTATTCGCCGTGCGGTTTTTTACCACATTCGTAAAAAAGTTCTCCCACGGTCCCCCCTGACTGTCTTCATACCACTCACTGCTGTGCTTCACGATAAACCTCGTCACTACGTTAATCATTTCCGGGTTATACAACCCAAGGCGCACCTCCTGCGCATTCAACTGCCTATCGCCGTCTTTATCCAGCTTCCGCAAAATACGTTCATAACGGACCGGAACCAAGGCATGATCTATCCGCCTGTCCTGTTTTGCCACCGCCAGTAAATGACGCAATAAGACTTTCACACACTCTTCTGCCGTTAACTTGCTGAAATCCGTGGTCGCCTCCTCTTCCAACAAACGAAATCCCAGTTTATTCAGGTCATGTTGATCTACCTCCGTTACAAGTTCCCCATTCTGTTTTACCCAGCCAGTCTGCGTCACTTTGTACCAGTTTACTCCGTTTTTATCCTTAACCGGGCTGGTCAGCGCTTTCGCCAGAACGATTTCCTGCTGCGTTCTGACCTTCAAGGGGGTAAAAGTTTTGTGTGTCGCATCATAGCTGTGCAACATCTGATCAAGTCCGCAGGTAACATATTTCCGGCCATCCGCCAGGTGTTTCGTGTTATTGACAAAATCCGGCAAGTTATCGTCAGCACTCAACACTTCAATATGCGTAAAATAGTAAGACATTCGGTCAGGCAACCGGGCCGCAGGCGATTCAAATAATCCCAGATGGCCTATCGGGTCTCCGGCGTTTATGCGGATAACCTCATCACCCATCAAAGTTTGTATACTATCAAACGCCCCTTTTTTAACTGCCGCTTGCATCCAAACCGGCATCTGAGGATGAGCTTCACCTGTCTGCTCAACAAAATGAGGATCTAATTCCACCCAAAATTTTTTCTTATCTTTTACTACGCCTCCCTCTAGTTTCTGCGCCAGACCAAAGCGTACTTTGTCATAACGGGTCGAGATGATGGTGGTCATAAAGAAATCCGCAGTCTGATAGACCAAAAACTCATCACCGTGTTTCAAACTGCCGTTTGTCGGCGGAATATCATAATCACGCCGTTCCCCCCGTTCCGTCACATCAGATGGTATACCGTACTGCTCCTCATTATTTGCGGTAAATCGGTGGGTATTCAGCGTGTGCTGCACAATCGCTCTATAACGTGGGTACGCCGGGTAATCGCTCACCGGCGCCAGATGCATATACAGGCTGTAGAATGTCAGCAGTGTTTCATCCTGTGCCTTGTACTCTGATTTCACCAACGCAAAAGTGCTGGAGTATTTCAGTTGTTCATCACGAAAGTAGGGGGCTTCTAAATACGCTTTATTCAGCCGGTAAGCTACCAATTCCCCCCCAGCCATGCAGCGCAGCGGCATCACTTTGTTCTGTTGCAATAAATCCGGCGCCAGTTTGGAATACGGGGCACTGGCCCGGTCACTGAGATGCACTCCACCGTGCCACAGGCCATTCGCCCCAACCAGCCAGGCACCATTGGGCTCAGAACGCAGTTTCGCCAGCATGGCTTGCAGGCTTTTATCATCGGTGGCCTGATAAGGCTGACCGTCATTTTCTCGGCTGACAGGAAAACAAATTTTCATTCGTACAGGCTCCTTATCCTGAAATTGAACCCGTATGATCGGGGGTCGTTTCTGTTAATTCTGTTTGGGGGAAAGCGGATACTTTCGTATCGATTGATGCCCCCCCTTTCTTCACGTTGTAACTCTGGCATTTCACCTGATAATTCCCCGGCGTCCCAAACTCGATACCGTTTCCATCCAGCTTCAGATAGGTTCCCCCCGCGTTCAACGTCAGCGTTTTGGGTGTGGTAATCGTGATGTTGTTATCGCTACTGGAAAGCGTTATTTCCTGTTGTGCCATCAATTCCATCCCATCATGCTGCGCCTGTATCAGTACCTTGCCCTGATTGGCAATGAGCTTGATGCCGAGTTTTTGGACAAACAAACCAAATGCCTCTCCTACGCCGATAAACAAACGTTTCATCACCCCAATATCAGCGTGTTTGCCAACATTGATCATCAGGTTTTCTTTGGCAGCCATTTGCATGTGTGCACCACTGACCAAAGAAATGCCTGCCGGTGAGCTGGCTAACAATACCGCTGTCTGCAACTGCGTAACCCGTTCCTGAACATAACTCAATTGTGTTTGTACATCAGCGGCAAGAGACGCCGCCTGTGTAGCCGCTTCACTGAGCGTTTGCATTTGCTGGTTAGCCTGTGCCAGGGCCGACAATGCCGCCTGCATCTCCAGCGTTTTTCCCTGTGCTTTTAACTGTTCATCTGCACTGATAAACAGCCCTTTCCCGGCCCGGATCGCACCCCAGTCATCAGTACGCAGCTCAAACCCTTCACCCCGTTTATCCGGGTGCGGTTTCTGGCTGTCAACCAGATGCCCCAGGTTGAGCTGGCTCTTACCGCCGTATTCGGTACTCAGTTTGATGTGCTCCCGACCGCGCTCGTCATCCATCCGCAATTTGTTATTCGCCGGGGTACGCAGCACATTGCGTTTGTAGTTGAATAAGGTGACATGATCCGGGTGTTTTGAGTCGTGCAGTGCATGGGCGATGTAGGGCCGATCCGGGTCGCCTCCTTCAAATGCGATCGCCACTTCCGTACCTATCAGCAACGGCCAGTGAAAACCGTAGGTGTCACCCGCATAAGGGCGGGCCAGACGCACCCACAGGCTTTCTCCCCCCTGTGGCCATTCCGCCCGGTCAAAGTCAAACGACACCCGATACAACCCGTCTTTATCAATATCCCCGTACCGGTCGTTCACTACCGAGCTGCTCACCCGGGCGGGCAGGGTGCCCGCTATGCGTGGTTTCGGGATTAACACAGGTCGGAAGCACACGGTTTCAGAGTAGGGAATGGCGGTAAACGCCATTTCAAAACTGCGATCCCGGCGCGCACTGCTGCGAATAGCGGTTATCACCGCCCCTTTACGGAACGCTTCCGGCGCTTCACCCCTGACTTTCAACTCCTGACCCGGCAACAGCGTGGCGGATGTCGTCAACCCCCGCAGTTGGGTCTGTCGATTCAGGTAACGTTCATGTTGCAGCCGGGAATAGAACACCCCGCTTTCGACTGCCGGATCCAGGTCGTAACGGTTGCCTAACACCCGGTAGTTGTTATCCAGGTAATGGTACGCTTCGCCATACAGGGTTTCATCGCCCCGCGTCACATCCACTTCGGCATCCATACCGTATTGCGGCAGCGCGTCACGGTAGTCATAATCGCGGGTCACCACTTTGCCTGCCACCACCTGATGCGCGGTTTCCATGCCCCATACCGCGTCTTCTTCCCCACCGTGCATGCCTGATGGATGGCGGGCCGGCATATAGACATTAAACTGGTAGTAACGCTGATCGTCGTAAAACTCCACCACATCGATTTTCAGCCGGTCGTCCGCCGTCAGTTTGTACCAGATCCCCACTTCCGCCAGCAGGCGTTGCACAAAATGCAAGTCATCTTCGCCGTATTGCATCACCTGATCCCGCTTCGGGCAGGGGTACGCCAGGGTGAATAAGAAATCCTGCCCGCGAAAACCGTGACGTTCACGCAGGATTTTTTCCACGATTTCCGGTACCGACATCTTCTGATAAAGGGCACATTGGTGACTTCTCGACAGCAACGCCAGCCGCGGTTCCAGAGTCACTTCATAACGGCTTTCATCCCGCGAGGTGGATAACAGTTTAAATTCGCTGATCACCCCGTAGATCGTGCGCAACGGCGCCGGCGGTATCACCGGCATGCCCCGCATCCCCGGATTGAACGCGGGTGACGTCAGGGTAAACGCCGCGTCCCGCATCAGCATCTGCGCCGGTTTGATCTCTTTCACCGGGCTGGTGAATTCAATCGCGTAACGAAAAGGCCGGCTTAAGCCTTCCTGCCCGCTAAACGCCACCACATCCAGCGGCGCGGTATTTTTCCAGACTTTCAGTTTGTAACGGCTGTGATCAAAAATGATCGCCGGGGTGGTGTTGTTCATGACGGGCTCTCGGTTTTCTCGGTTTCAGTGAATGTCAGGGTGATCTCACCGGTTTCATCGGCGCCCAATATCACCCCGGCCGGTTTAGGGTGATGGGCCAGACGTTCCAGCAGCGCCTGTGATAACACCGGCAAAATTTGCTGGTTGAGCAGGCTGTCGATATTGCGGGCGCCGCTGTCCGGCAGCAGACAGGCGCTGACCAGCGTGTCACCGAGGGCGCTTTCCACCTGACAGGTCAGGCCATAATGGGTATTGAGTCGCCGGGTCACCTGCCCCAGTTTGATGTCGACAATACGTTTGAGCGCCTCAGGCGGTAACGGGCGGTAAATCACCGTCTGAAAGCGCGCCAGCAGGGCGGGCTGGAAGTGATCCCGCAGCACAGGATGCAACAGTTCATGCAACGCGGCATTCGATGCGTCAGGCTGTTGCGCCAATAGCGCCATCAGGTGATCACTGCCCAGATTCGACGTCATTACCATCACGGTATGGCGAAAATCGATCTCCCGCCCTTCACCATCACGCATAAAACCGCGATCAAATACCTGATAGAACAGATTCAGCACGTCACGATGGGCTTTTTCCACTTCATCCAGCAGCACCACGCTGTAAGGTCGTTGACGGACCGCTTCTGTCAGTATCCCGCCCTGACCGTATCCCACATAACCCGGTGGGGAACCTTTCAACTGGGAAACCGTGTGCGGCTCCTGATATTCCGACAGGTTGATCGTGATCAGTGAACGCGCCCCGCCAAACAGGCTATCCGCTAATGCCAGCGCCGTTTCAGTTTTCCCTACCCCACTCGGCCCAACCAGCAGGAAAACCCCCAGTGGACCGTGCTCCGGCGTCAGACCCGTTTTAGCGGCCCGTAAACGTTGAGCAATGTCCCACAGCGCCGCCGCCTGACCTATCACCCGTTCGCCCAAATGCTGTTCCAAACGGAGCAGGCCGGTTTGTTCGTCTTTTAATACGCTGCTTAACGGAATGCCCGTCCAGTCGGCCACCACGGTGGCGACCATGCGAACATCAACATGCAGTGAGAGCAGCGGTTCAGCTCCTTGTAACGCCGCCAGCGCCGCCAAATCCGCCTTCAGTTCCGGTGTTTGAGGTGAATGTTGACGCTGCGCGAGAATGCGCTCAGCCAGCGCCTTTTCCTGTTGATATTGTTCAGTAAGTTGAGCCGCCTGATCCGCCACCACGGCCCACCGGGACGCGATGGCGTCCAGACGGGTAACCTCTTCACCTGACAACACATTTTGATCGGCTTCAATCGCCTGCCGTTCCATCGCCAGCGAATCACGCTCGGTTTTTAACTGTGTCAGCGATGCCGGTGAAGTCTCTAAGCTCATGCGCACCCGGGCACTGGCGGTGTCCAGCAGATCCACCGCTTTATCCGGGAGCTGACGCCCAGCCAGGTAACGACGGGAAAGTGTCACTGCCGCCTGTACCGCACTATCAAGAATATGGACGCCGTGGTGGCGGGCATAACGCGCTTTCAGCCCGCGCAACATCAGGCAAGCGGTTTCATCATCCGGCTCATCAACGTTAATCCGCTGGAAACGGCGCTCCAGCGCGGCATCCTGTTCAAAATAGCGTTTGTACTCCGACCAGGTGGTCGCCGCGATAGTCCGCAATTCCCCCCGCGCCAACGCGGGTTTCAGTAAGTTAGCGGCGTCTGCGCCGCCCGCCTGATTACCGGCGCCAATCAAGGTGTGGGCTTCATCAATAAACAGTAAGATGGGGGTGGACGATTGCCGGACAGCTTCAATCACGTTTTTCAGCCGTTGCTCAAATTCGCCTTTCACCCCTGCGCCCGCCTGCAACAGGCCCAGATCCAGCGCCCGCACACTGACCGTTTTCAGGCTGGTCGGGACATCGCCCTCAGCAATCCGCAGCGCCAGTCCTTCCACTAATGCGGTTTTCCCCACGCCCGGCTCTCCCACCAGGATTGGGTTGTTTTTACGCCGGCGCGATAAAATGTCGATCATCTGGCGAATTTCATTATCACGGCCAAAGACCGGATCAATGCCGCCTTCAGCGGCGCAGGCAGTGATATCCCGCGTGAATTTATCCAACACGTTTTGCAAAGCCGGGGATAATGCGTGAGGATTGAGCGCGGAGTTATCTGCGCCGGTCTCCGCCAGGTCAACAGCCGATCCTGCCTCAGTCAAACGCGCCGTAACCTGTTTTTCCGGGCACTCGTCTGAGTGGCGATCCAACAGCGGGCGCAAGCGTTGCAGTTGCGTCACACTCAAACAGGGTAACGGCCACGCATCACTCGCCCACTCCCCGGCGAGCTGACCGCTCAGACCCTGTAAAAGGTGCACGGAACGAATCGATTCATTGCCCGCTTCCTGCGTCGCCACCGCCCCGGCTATCTGTAATAGCTCACACAGAGGGGCCGATAATCGGGGACGTCGATGAATACGGCGGGGCAGGCCATTAATTCGCGTCAACAGCAACTGCCACAACGCATTCATATCCCACGCATAATGTCGGGCAATCACCGTGATATCACCTTCACCGCCTTCAAGCAGTTTGAGTAACCAGTGTTCTACGGTGATCTCCGCATGAGCCCGTGTCTGGCATAAAGTGGCCGCGGCCGCCAGTGCTTGAGCACAATAGGGATTTAACCGGCGCAGTAAAATAGCTGACGGATTTTCCATGACAGTTTTCTCCATCCTGTTCCTCGGTTGCTTCGGGTACGCTACCGCCCATAGCCGTATACCGAGGCCCATCAGGTCAGGATGCTTCATTATTTCGGGTGTTTTGGTCCCCGGCGGGGCCCACGGCCCCACCGGCCTCTAAACGATAAAAAATAAAAAAACGCGGACGTTACGCCGTCGAACGTTCACTCCAGGCATCGGAGTGAATGACGTTGCCGTCTTTGTAAGTCCAGGTGATTTTTTCGTAGCGGAACTCAACATGTTCCAGATGGTTGTGCTTCTCTTTGGCCGGATCTTTGATGTCATGCATCAGCGGCGCCACTTTCACCACCTTCACGTTTTCCAGCTGGGTGTTGAAGTACTCTTTTTCCTGCCCTGCGTCGTCAATTTTGTACCACTTGATCTCGGCAGATTTCAGGGTTTGACCCGAAGTGACCGCTTTATACAAATACGGGGTCGCGGCATCAACCTCTTTGGTGAACACCAGTGGGGCATGCACGCGGGTCCCAGTCAGCTTGCCGGTATTGTTGTCGGTCGGGATATGCAATGCATGTTCCAACGCCACAATTTCGATACTGCCTTCCCGGTCCTGAACATCCACAGACCCTTTGATGTCGGCACCGCCGTCATCTTTCAACCACAAATAAGCGGGGATCGCCATAAGTTTACTCCTGTTGTTGTGTCAATGATGTCGCCAGTCTCGGCGACGTTGTTGCTGAAACGCCCGGCACCGTTGGCGGTCGCGGACAGGCGACCGCGTTCGGTATCAGACGGATTTCAACTCTGCGGTTAGCGGCACGCCCTGCCGCGGTGGTATTTGTCGCGATCGGTCGCCCCGCCCCGTCGCCTTGTACGACGAAGCAGGCAGGCGACAACGCGCCGGTCTGTAATAGCCAGTCACGGACGGCTTCGGCCCGTGCCAGTGACAGCGCCTGGTTTTTCGCGGCATTGCCAGTGGCATCGGTATGGCCGGTGATGAAAATCATCCGGCCCGGTTTGGCGCGGATATTGATCAACGCATTGATTAATTCTGGGGTCGAACCCGGTTTCAGGGTCGCCTGTCCCACATCAAACAGGGCCAGGCTATTCAGGCTGATTGTCTGGGGTACCCGGGGCGCCACCGGCGTTTTCTCCCGATGCTCAGGGTGATAACGGGCAATCGCCGCCTGTAACGGCAGACGTAATCGCGCCCCCTGATACAGCCCCAATCCCAGACGCCACGGCACCCCGTTACGGTCATACTCTTCAAGACGACCGGCATCGTCCCGCAATACTGCCACCGCCTGCGCTCTGCCGCGCGCATCCGTCATGGCGACAGCGTGATAGTGCTGCCAGTCATCGTCCACCTGACGCAACTCTTGCCGGTTATACCAGGCCGAACAGCCCAGCGCGGTCATTCCCGCCAGCAGAAACAGCCCTAACGCCCGCCTCAGAGCCCGCAGCCCAGCGGGCTGCCATGATCTCACGGGTAACAGAGGCCATACCGGGTCCGGGAAGGGTAATACCGGCCTCCCGGTATCCGGTGAGCTGACCGGGTCACCGGCGCTGTTGAGCGCCGTTTGGGTTTGCAACCACTGTTGCCAGAGATGACCGGTTAACCGCTGCGGTAATGCCGGCACAAAGGTCAGCGCCATCGCCTGAGGCGGACACGGCGGCAGGGCGTATTCGGGGGTCAGGCAAGCGGGTAATACGCCTGCCTGCATCCAGCCGGCCCAGCTGGTCAGCTCAACCCCACACTGAAAACGGGCGGCCTGTTCCGCCACGCTGCCCTCGCCCAACCAGTCCGCCAGCGGTTGCGCCGAGACGCCCTGGCGCCAGACCGTGACGGTGTTTTGACCCGCCTGCCACGCAAACCACGGTGAATCAGGACGTTGAGGCACCCCGGCTAAGTAACCGATCAGCACGAAAGGTAACGGAATACCCTGGCGGCGACGGACCTGAGAAAGCTGCCAGCGCAGTTCCCGTACCCAACCCGCCAGGGCCCTCTCATCCCGGGACTGTTGCGGGGTGATGACGGCCATCACGCTCAATTGGCCGCCCCAGGCCGGCCGGGCAGCCAGCAGGCTTGCCACGCTATCAGACAACGCGATCCCTGACGGTAAACATAACCAGCCGCCCTGCGGCGTCTGACGCCACGGTGCATCACCAAACAGGCTGTCCTGGACGTGACTGCACACCAGCACCACCGGGCGACGATCGCGGTCCGGGGGCAGCATTGCCGACAGGCGGTCAGGGTGTTGCCGTCGCCGGGATCGCGCGGGATAAAACAGGCCGACCAGCGTGAAGAGCAGGATAATAGCGCCACTCACCCATCGGCCTCCCGGCGATAAGGGGAGCCAGACCAGACAGAGCAGCAGCCCTAACCCGGCAGCCCATCCCCATAGCGCCCGTCGCCACATCACACTCATTGCGCCCACCCCGGCAGCAGCGTGATCAGATACTGCCTCAACCCCCACCAGACACCGGTCAGCACGATTATCGTCGTGATCAGCGGACCGCCAATGGCACGTAGCCCGGCAAAAGACGGTAAGATTCTGACCCGCGCAGGCGAGGGCTGAAAACTGTCGAACGGTAAGATGTGCTGACTTAAGCGGGTGATCAGTTGTTCACGTATCAATGACGTGTCCTCCCGGTCATCCCCCTGGAACCCCAGCAGCAACACCCGGTGAAAACAGGTCAGGACCGCCTGATCGGGCACCGGTTCATCCAGAACCGTACGTATCCGCTCATATAACCGGTTGCCCGCTTCAGCGGTGCCAAAGAAATGGGCCTGCAACGAGGTGGCGCGCCAGGCTGCATAGCCCTCGTCCGGTGCCCGTGTCAGTACGGTTTCATCCAACAGCGCACACAACGCATAACGGATGTGTCCCCGTGCGGCGTCACTGACGCCGGCAGCAGACAGCGCCCCCTGCGCCTGTTCTATCTCGTCGATACAGTGTTGCCATACCGTGCTCCCCTGATCCACTGGCACGCCCTGGCGCAGTTTGGTGACCAGTAAGTAGCTGTTTTGCAACAGGGCATCAATATCCGGTGACAATTTTTTAGTGAATAAGTGTGATGGATTCATGTTCTCAAGACCGCAAACAGTTCAAGCTGAATATCGCCCAGGACATCGGACACATAGAAAGCACAGGTTCCCGCCGCCAGCATGGCTTTCGCCGCCGGATGGGACAGGTCAAGGGCAAAATACTGGTTCTCCAGCCGCAATGGGACCGCCGCCGGGACATGATTCATCGGCACCAGCGGGATCCCGGTCAGCGCCCGGTTAATCATCTGGTTAACCTCATCCGGTGCCCCGGCTTTACACAACAGCGGAAACCGGGTCTGCAACTGGTGTGCGGGAACGGCGGAACGGACAGAAAGATAAAAATCCGCCGCGTCACGCAGGCGGGTATCGTGGAGCGTCCCGGTCCATTGCTGTGCCGATTTTGTCAGCTCAATGGCGACCATCCGCGACGGCAGGCTGATTTCCAGTAACTGACTCAGCAGGTCAAACAGCGGCGGCAACACCGCCGTCAGGTTATCGTGCTGATAACGCGGGATCCCCCCGGCGTCATGATCGAGCGAAAATGTCAGCAGACTGCCCGCCAGCTTGACCGCTTCACGGTAAAACAACGCCGGGTGCCCCTCCCCGTGCGCCCGAAAATCACGCAGTACCGGTTCATAGCTGTTCAGCGCATTGAGCAGCCAAAACAATGAGACGTCCGCCACAGCAAAATCCGCCATCCGCTCGTTACTCTCACGGCGCATGCCCATCAACCGGGCCTGTTTAGCCCGCAACTGCGTCAGCAATCGATCGAGCCGGTCCATCAGCCCGGCATTCGCCCTCAGCCGCAGTAACGGCGGCACAAACTGTTGGTCAAAGGCCCAGTTGCCCTGGGCGTCACGTAACAAACGGGCAACGGGACAGGTGAGATACTGGCCGTTTTCCATCCCGTCAACGCGCAGCGACACGGCATAACGGGCCACCGCCATCGATTCATGGCGGTCACTGAATTCATCCTGTACCGGCACCCACTCCTGCCGGTAACGCACCGGACGATCAGCCTGTTCATCGGGTTTAAGGCAATTCCCCCCGTTCGCGTAAGTGTGCGGCAACGCCAGTAAGACGGTGGCCTGTTGCGTCTCTGGCGACAACACTGTCGCCAGCTCCAGCACCGGGGGTAAGCGATCCGCCTGATCGGTGTCAATCAGCGATCCATCAGCAAAACGCACACACAGGTGATGGGCTTTTAGGTGCCCCAGCGCCAGGGTGTCTGTATCAAACACGGCGGTCAGCACCCCCCAGGGAGGCAGCCCCCCCAGTCGGGCAACACATTCACGGGCATACGCCTCCCAGCGGGCCTGTTGCTGAAACTGTTGGGGCGACAGGATAGTGCCCGTCACCCATAACGGACGCTCAATTTTCATGGTGTCACCCCCTGGCTTTCGGCATCTGAGAAACCAGAGACAGATTGACGTCCAGTCCTTCCACCTGAAAATGGGGCACGGCGTACAACCGGACCCGGAAGAAACCGGGGTTGTCGTCAATATCTTCAACCATGACGCGCGCTTCGCGCAGCGGGTGAGATGCCTGCACAGCGTCTGACGGATCGGTCATCTCCGTGACCAGCGTGTTGATCCAGTTGTTCAATTCAATTTCGAGCAGACGCCTGTCCTTGGTGGTGCCGATGTTCTCCCGCTGGATTAACTTCAAATAGTGAGAAATCCGTGACAGCAGAAAGATATAGGGCAGACGCGCATTGATACGGCTGTTGGCGGTGGCTTCATTGGTGTCGTACAACGCCGGTTTTTGCGCCGAGTTGGCCGAAAAGAAGCAGGCGTAATCGCGGTTTTTGTAGTACGAGAGCGGCATAAACCCCAGATTGGCGAATTCAAACTCGCGGGTTTCCGGGATCATCACTTCTGACGGAATTTTGACCTGATTGCCGGTCCCCAGATCGTAGAGATGGATCGGTAAATCCGTGACCGCGCCCCCCGCTTTCGGCCCGCGGATCTGCACACACCAGCCATTGCTGATAAAGCTCCTGACCAGGTTGGCGGCAAACGCAAACGCGGCGTTGGTCCACAAATATTTATTGTGATCCGGCCCGGTGACCTCTTCGACATAGTTAAAGGCGCGTACCGGCACGGTATCCGGACCATAGGGCAAACGCCCGAGTACACGGGGCATCGTCAGGCCAATATAACGGGCATCGTCGCTGTCGCGGAACGCCTGCCACTTGATGTATTCCGCACGGTCAAAGTAGCTGGCGATGTCTTTAATCGCTGCCACTTCTTCCATGGTTTTTTTACCAAAAAAGGCGGGCCCGACCGCGCTAATGAAGGGCATGTGCGCCGCAGCTGATACTTTGGCGATATGACGCAACAGGGCAATATCCTGTGCGCCAGCATCAAATTCGTAATTGGCAATCACCGAGCCGATCGGCTCACCGCCCGGCGTATCGTATTCCTGAATGTAAGTGTGGAGATAGAAGCCGCTTTGCACAATTTCCGGCGCATCGTCAAAATCCTGCCGTAAGTCGTCTTTGGTCACATCCAATAGGTCAATGCTGACGTTTTGACGAAAATCCGTCCGGTCAACCAAAAATTTCAGACCCCGCCAGGCGGATTCAACTTGCTGGAAAGCCGGATGATGCATCACCACATCCAACTGACGGCTGATTTGCTGGTCCAGCTCGCTGATATGGTTATCCAGCAAGGCCTTATCCAGCCGCTCGACTTTTCGTGCTGAGGCTTTCAACAGCGTGAGAAAAACGCTGACCGCCGCGGTCACCCGTTCATCCGCCGTGACATCCGCCAGCGCATCACTGCACTGAAAGCGGTCGATATCACTCAGTCGTTCGACCGGCTGTAAATGGATTTTTTCACACAAGGATTGATAAACACTGCCTTCGGCGTAGGGTGTGCCTGCCGCAGCAGAAGCGGTTTGTTCTTGTACCGTCATCACTTCTCTCCTGACTACAATACGGTCATCATCAAATGGCTGTCGGCACCAGCGCCGCCAGTTCAGCCCGCAATTGATCGTTCAACGTGTCATCCTGGAGAATGTGCTCCAGCTCCCGGCGAAAGGTGGCGTTGTCAAGCAGGTTGGATCTCAGATCGCGCAATAAATTACGCATAGAAAGTAACGCCCGCAGTGAGGGAATTTGGCGGGCCACGTGTTCAGGATCGAAATCCTTTATTTGCTGGAACGTGAGGGCGATATTTTCTTCGCCGCCATGTTCAGCCAGGGTATTTTGCACCGTCAGGTTAAGCGCAGGGCTGAATTCCGCCATCACGCTGTCAAAATTGTTTTTGTTAATAGAGATTTTTTCTCTTTCCGAGAGGGGACGATTATCCCGGCCATAACTGTAATCGCCCATCACCAATAATTTCAGCGGCAGTTCAACCTTTTTCCGCGCACCACCGGTATGCAAATCCAATTTAATATTCACCCGGGCTTTGGGGATTTCATTTTGAAAACTCTGGGCCATCACCGGCTCCTCAGCAATAAAAAAAGAACGCCAGGCATGAGGATCATGCCCAATAAATTTCAGGAACAAAAAACGGATTCAGATATTTCAGAGCAGGCCGTTAACCGGGCAGTAAATAAGAGAACACCGACAAGATCCGCCGCCATAAATAAACGTTTTTACCGGGCAGATCATTTCCTAACCAGGCCGATTTTGTAAACTGATTTATCTAAAAGCAAGATATTTTTTATCGAATAGCACTTTTTGTTCAAGACTATTGAGCGATAAAACCTGACATACGAGGGTAAAAACAGATAATATATAAATCAAACCTAAACGATTTCCAGATTTTTTCACAATAAAGTGGTGTTTGTTTTTATAAAATGATAGCGACTTGTTTATTTTGTTATCATTAAGACCATTCAGCACAATCAAACTCAGTGATATTTTTTAACTTTATATTATTTTTCAACTCACTAAATCATCAATAAACCGTGCCTGATTGGAGGGGTAAAAAAGAGAATGGTTATCAGTCAGATTATGCGAATGAGAATACATTCAATTAAGCCGCGTCATATTCATGATATTGCCGGGTAACCCGCGGGTTAATTATAGACTTTGCAGGATAATGCGGATGGAAATGAGGAAGTCCTATCCTATGCGATAATCAGGGATATTTTTTTGGCTCTTTTTGATGGCATGAAAGTTATTGAAGAGGTTGTTTCTGAAATAGGGAGCCGAAGTACGGGAAAATGCGATTATTGATAATGGAGACGATGATTTGTTTTCGGATATTCCGTTTTATATTTATGTCCCGGAGACGCCGGTCCATTTAAGTCAACGATAGGTGTTATAAAACACCGCTGAACGCCGATAATTAAAATGATATTCACCCAGGGTTGGAGACATAATCATAATAACGTTCTCGTGTTTTCCTCTCTGGAAATCGTTACACAATATATGGGGCGCAATGGATGGAATGAACAGGGTGGAAGTTACTGTTTTAGCCATTGCCCCGTAAACCGTCGCCCAATCGGGCGGCGATATAAGGGGAGCTAACCAGGGGTTTCCTGCGATCTGACATAGGTTTTCAACGTTTCAATCGTTGCGCCGCCTGCACTACATGCAAAATAAGATCGTGACCATAATGCACGGGTTTTTGACTGACGAGATAAATGCGTATTTAAAATTCTGACATGGCGGCTGCGGATAAAAAAGCCTCTCGGGTTTGTTGGATCATTGTTTCATCGAGGAGCTGACGACGATATTTTGTTGTAAAGATTAAATGGACAACTAACCTGCTGATACTGTGTCGCCGACGTCGATAATTTTTTAATTCATCATTGTGCGCACTCATTTGAATATCCCACTGTTGAACAGGCTGAATTTCTGAATGCCCAGTTCGGTGCAGTGCGTTGCGTCTTTAACAAAGCGCTCTGTAGTGGTATGCGAGTTCCAGAAGGTGTCACTGTTGTGGTTGCAAGATGTCGGAAATGCCGCTGCATAAACGGCGCCAGCAATGCCCTGAATGCGCGGTAGAACATGACCGCGACATCAATGCGGCTATCAACATTCGGCAAAAAGGGATAGTTGAATTACAGGCGGCGGGACACGTCGTCTCTGCTCATGGAGGCCTGCGTAAATCCGTTGCACCAACGGTTGCGGCCTGAGAAGTGGGAAGCCTCGCCGTTTTTTACGGCGGGGAGCAGTCACTCTGCGGACAGCAATCTGAACCGGAGTCTGACTCCGGTTCTTTAGCAAAAACAGGTTAAATACTTTGTAAAAGTAAAGAAGAAACCTGCCGGGCATTTCTGCATTTAACTAAAAGCTGAGGCGTCAGAATGACACCAAATTTTTCAGTGAGACGCCAAGCGATTTCTTTGAGATGTGAAGGCCTTAATCCCAGCGCTAAAAATTCAGAATCTTCATTCAAACCGGTTAACGGCTGCGCACCAATGGTATGCAAATAAATGCCGAGGATCGATTGATAATATTCATCCTCTGCGCTGTTATTGACTCTTTGGTTCTCCGATGTAACAAACTGCTTATCAGCCAAATTATCCGGCTTCGGTTGCGCAAAGAATGCCCTGATTTGATGTCGATCCGTTTTACCGTTTGCAGACAAAGGAAACGCCTGAGTATGAGCAAAACGCGTTGGTATATGAGAAACAGGTAAAAGCCCGTGAGAATAATCCCGCCATTCTGAGGTGGGAATTTCCTGACCATTTAGTGTCGTATACATAGCGCCTAATGTTGCATCGCCATTCTGCTCATTTGGATAATCAACGACGACAATATTATTGATTTGTGGGTGCTTACATAACTCACTTTCAATATCAGGCAGAGAGACCCTAATCCCCCGAATTTTGATATAACCATTGACTCTGCTGGCAAAAATGATGGTGCCATCTTTTCGGTAATAGCCCTGATCCCCGGTTCTGAATGCTCTTAATTGTTCACCGGTAGGCGAGGTGATAGTGACAAAATCTTTTTGTACAACAAGACCCTCTTCCAGATAGCCTAAGGCAAGATTGACTCCTGTAGTATAAATCCGGCCAGTCACAAACGCCGGGCAATGTTCATTGATATCATTACAGATAAAATATTGAGTCGCAGGCAGGGGTTTACCATAGGGAATAAGGCTGACATCCTCTGACGTAATTTCATGCCATATACTCCAAATCGTCGTTTCAGTCGGCCCTCCCAAAGAAAACAACCGGGTATCAGAATACGTCGCACTAATTTCCTTGATGAGAGCAGGCTTAATATAATCACCGCCCTGCGCTATCAATCTGAGGGAAGAGAGAGAGCCCCCCTTTTGGCACGCCATTAACATTTCTAAAATCGCAGGCACTGAGCACCAAATAGAAACTTTGTGCTGCGAAACCAGCCGATTCCAATGGATAGCATCTTTCTCTGCATGGGGTTCAGGGATAACCAGCGTTGCGCCAACCGTCAGTGATGCAAAGAGGTCGAAAACAGACATATCATGATGTAATGGCGTAACGGAAATAAACACATCATCCTGTTTAACCTCCCATTTATTCAGCGTTTGCCCGATAACATTAGATGTTGCCTTGTTATTGAGCACCACACATTTGGGTTTACCCGTTGTTCCGGAGGTATACAGATAATATGCGGGTTCAATGCTATGACTCAGTGATGATAAAGTCTCTAAGGGGAGTAAAACGTTTTCAGAAACTGATGTGAGCAGTGTTTCCAATGTGATGGCTTTATCACTATTAAACTGTCCGGTATTCACAATGAGATCAGAATGGCAATTCGTTAGCAGATAATCCCGTCGTTCAGAGGGAGAATTCACATCAATAGGCACCCAAATAATCCCCAAAAGCGCACACGCCATTGTCACCATCACATGTTCGGGACTACGAGGCAAACAAATCGCAACCACACTGCCTTTACGCATCCCACAGCGATTCAGATTATTCACTATCTTTTGAACACACGCCCCCAACTCAGAATACGTAATCTGCTGATCCCCACAGATAATAGCCGCTTTTTTTAATTTTCCCGTCAATAGGTTATCCGCAATACGAGCCAGGAAATTTGAACAGATAAAATCACTGTCATTACCATTATCTTTATAATGGTGATAATCAATCACCTCAGAAAAATCCACCGCGAGTTTTTCCTGACGACAGATCTGCGCTATTGCCTGAGTGATGGTTTGTAAAATATCCTGCACGATATTTTGTTCCAGCGCTTTTTCTGCATAATCAATGGATAACACCAAATTTTTGTCCTGGTCCAAGGACAAACGAATATCCATCGCAACTTGCGGCGTCTGCGTTAATCCATCATAAAAAGAGACATCACCAGATGCAGGCAATGTTTTCCATGACAAACCATTCGTTAACACAACCGGTAGCGCCAAACCTATCTGATGTTGATTGAATATCAGCCTGTTAATATCAACGCCGGAAAAATCCAGATGTTCCAGAGAGGTAAAAATATCATGTTGAAAAGCTGTCGCTCTTTCTAAAAATGGCACTTGGTCTCTTTTAAAACAAACAGCGACAAATGAAGATTCATTACTGAACTGCATTTTCTGGGTGGGAATAGCAACCGGAACACCAATACATAACTTACTATCTTGTGTCCAAAATGACATTACCTCTAGGATAATGGTGGATAAAATCGTATTTTGAAACAGGCCATAAGATGAAGCGATTTTAGACAAATGATTCAACGTCGCGCTGGGAATGGTGACCTTCTCCCTTCTGTAGCGAGAGGATTTAATCGATTCTGGCGGTCTCTTCCAGGGCAACGCCGGTGGGCCGGGATATTCTTTTAGCTTTTCTGACCAATATTCAGTATCGCTTTGCTTTTTCGAAACAGAAGGCGGTTGAAGCAAATGAGCAATATTTCCCGTTGGCCTGGATCTTTTCTGCTCATTCTCATCTTCCTTAAACAATTTAAATAAGATGAGAGAGATAGCGCTGCCATCCAAAATCAGTGCATCAAAGCTCACAAAGACCACGGTCGTAAAAAGGTCATGATCCCCATCTTCTGGCTCTGTCAATTTAATGACCCAAATATGCCAAGGAGAGCGAGAAAGATCGTGGATTTTATGAGAATACGCCTGCCTCATCTCATCTATCTTTTGATAAGCCGCTGAACGCGGGATACCCGTGAAATCAATTTCATCAAGATTCAGGATAATAGTATCGGAGACATGTTGAACCAATGAACTTTCATCTATATGGGTACGTAACGCTTCATATTGCTGTACTAATCTGGTGAGCCGGGCCTTAATAACAGAAAACTCGATATGACCTCTGAATTCCCTGAAATCATGCATGGCAACACCACCCAGTGGTAACAATTCACTTCGTCCTAGCAGGTACGCGCGTTGTAATGGTGTCAGTGCGGTATCCATGATATTTCCTCAATTTTCGATTGTGAGAAAGCGCAAAATCTAATTAACAAGCTAAACATTTAACCTCTTTCAAAAAGAAAGATTACTTCTGTCGATTAAGGATTTTCACTAGTGCCTCAGCCGCCTTTTCAGCCGCTCCCCGCGATCTCAATGCCATTGTCTGTGCCAGTGCCTTTAATGTTTGATGAGCCTGAATATCTTCAATCATCAGTCCTGCCTGTGGGATATATTTGCTAATAAATCCCGTTAATTCTTCTGCAACATCAGCATCAATATCCAATGTGGAAAGAGAAGTATGAGCGTTGATAGTTTCTTCATTCGTCAGCCGGGACAGCAAAATAATGAGCATTTGCTCAATACAAGAGGATGTCACCTTTTCAGTACCCACATCTTGATGCGAAGCAGAAAAATGAGATGAGAAAAAATAGTCCAAAGACTGGTTTATCAGTTCAGGCGAACGAATGATCATCCGAATCAAAGAGAGATAGATATCAAACATTCTGCGGATATACGATTCAGGGAAAATATCCAGACGAACATCCCAGTTGACCAAAATTCCTTCATAAGCAGGCGCAACCTGGACATCCAAGGCAACCTGTGGCCCTTGCGAAACAACAAAGACCATTTCACCGAAAGCACGGGTTACATTTTCGGACAATAAATTATCGCCACTGATACCAAAACCGGAGGTAAAAACGATAGGCGAGATTTGCATGTTACCGTGGTATCTGGAGAGATCCCGCATAACACTGACGCCCGGATAAGCACGGTGAGAGAGGAGTAAAGCGATTTGATCAGCAAAACGACGGCATAACGCAATCATCGGCTCATGACGCTGTAATTCAACACTTAAAATAGATAAATCTGAAAAATCACCAACAATTTTGTCCACATCACTGAGGTAACTTTCTCGTTGGAATGTAGGCATATTTAATCTAAATTTGTCAGACTGCGTACCAATCCCGACTGTACACGCGAAAAGAGACAGAAATAATGTTGACAGCGTAATCTGATATTTTTTGGCGGTTGTCTTTAACGACAACTTTTCTTCTTTGGTCAGTTGAACCGCGAATCGATCACTAAAGTATTCTCCCTTCGGGAAAGTGCGATGGATATGAGGAAGTTTAGGGGCAGGTGGAATTTGGGCAATACGCGTATTCCACCACTTTTTATCGCGCTCACGTAACGTTAATAAGGATTTATCAGCCTGCATCCGCTCTAAATAGTGAAAATAAGTGCTTCCTCCACTTTTTGGTTGATGCTCAGGCTGGTGATAAAACCGGGCCAGATCTTCCATGAGAATACGAAAACTTTGCGCATCACCTGCAACCATGTCCAGGTCGATATGCAAACGAAAATCTCCATTCGTTAAAAGGGTGACACTCAAGTCGATAGACTGACCATGTTCAAGATCCAGTTTCTGGTGGGTTTTACTTTTTCGTTTACTTTCCAGAAAATCAGCAATGGCTTTCTCATCACATATGCTGACATCATCAATGTGCAATTTGTCGTTGGAAGACAGGCTTTCTATGGTTTGCATGCCATCCGGTGTAACGCGTAATCGCAACATCGGATGGATATCAAAGAGATACTGTACGGCAGTTTTCAACCGCTCAAGATCAAGCCCAGTACCATCAAACTCTGCATACAAATGTGCGGTAACACCACCCAACGTCTGTTCATACTGCCGGCCAACCCAATAAGCGGCCTGCATGGTCGTTAGCTCTCTCATTTAGTTTCCATAAAGTTTAGATTATCAGCTACAACAAGAATACGATTACAAATGATAATAAAAATTATTATTATTTGATAAATAAAGCAACATGAATATGAATTAGCCCGATGACAACGGCATATATGGATAAGCCAACGGTTGAAAAATAGCCTTCACATATGAATCATTTAATCAGAAACCATTACTGTGCAAATCGCCCATCAGCAATTTTACTTGACGGCTCATTTTTCGCTTAGTGTGCTGTTATACAGAATTATTTACGAAGTCAAATTAAGTTATACAAAATAGTTATCAATCTTGGATTCGAATGATAAGTGCAATATCGTTAATCTGGAAGTAAACATGTTCGTATTCCTTTAAATAATTCACTCGGTGTTTTCCCACCCCGTGTTTTTCGAGGGCGATTATTTAATCGATTTACTACAAAATTTATTTCCTGATCAACGATTTCATTAAAATGGGTTCCCTTTGGAAAGTATTGTCTGATTAACCCATTGATATTCTCATTGATCCCTCTTTCCCAAGGCGAATAAGGGCAAGCAAAGTAAATTTGGGTTTCTAATTCTTCACTGATGATTTCATGATCTGCGAACGCCAAACCGTTATCGAACGAGATGGTCTTAACTTTTTGTTTTAACGGGTATAATACTTTCACTGCCGCTTTCGCGACTTCTGATGCCTACTATAGCAACTGACCGCCCTTCTGAAAAATTGTACTTATTAGTCGAATCTGCCAACAGAGGCTATTAATATTCGCTCCGCAGCTATTGCTGATAAATTAGGAATGAGGAGGGCTTCACAATAAAAATATTAATTTGGAGTGCTACTTCAAATAAAACAAAGGTGTTTCTATAACATCGTTAATTGGATATAGAAACACCTGCGAAAAAACCCTCTGAATTTCCATTCAGGGGGTTACTTATAACATCAATACCAATTACAGCACATCAACCGCATTCAGTTCCCGGAAAGCCTGTTCCAGACGAGCAATCATAGAAACCTGACCGGCACGCAGCCATACGCGTGGATCGTAGAATTTCTTATTGGGTTTATCTGCGCCTTCTGGATTACCCAACTGGCCTTGCAGATAGCCTTCGTTCTTTTTGTAATAATTCAGAATACCTTCCCAAGTCGCCCATTGGGTGTCGGTATCAATATTCATTTTAACAACGCCGTAGCTGACAGCTTCCTTGATCTCTTCCGCTGTAGAACCAGAACCACCGTGAAAAACAAAGTCCAGGCTGTTGTGTGGCAGATTGAATTTTTCAGCAACATAGTCCTGCGAGTTACGCAGAATTTTTGGTGTCAGTTTAACGTTGCCTGGCTTATAAACACCATGAACGTTACCGAAAGAAGCAGCAATGGTAAAACGTGGACTGATAGCGTTCAGTTTCTCATAAGCATAAGCAACGTCTTCCGGTTGAGTGTATAGGGCGGAGCTATCCATATGGCTGTTATCAACACCATCTTCTTCACCACCAGTACAACCTAACTCGATTTCCAACGTCATATCAATTTTTGCCATACGAGCCAGATACTTGCTGCAAATTTCAATATTTTCTTCCAGCGACTCTTCTGACAGATCGATCATATGGGAAGAGAACAACGGTTTACCCGTCGCCGCGTAATGCTTTTCACCCGCATCTAACAAACCGTCAATCCACGGCAATAGTTTACGCGCACAGTGGTCAGTATGCAGGATCACAGGAACACCATAATGTTCAGCCATCTGATGAACATGGTGAGCACCAGAAATTGAACCCAGAATAGCCGCTTGCTGACCTTCAGCTTTCACACCCTTACCGGCAATAAAAGCAGCACCACCGTTAGAGAACTGAATGATAACGGGAGAACGAACGTTGGCGGCCGTTTCCAACACTGCGTTGATTGAATCAGTACCTACACAGTTTACCGCCGGCAACGCAAAGTGGTTTTCTTTGGCTATCGCGAACACTTTTTGAACATCATCACCAGTGATGACACCCGGTTTTACGAAATCAAAAATTTTAGACATGTTACGTGGGTCCCGTTTAGAGCGGGCAGATAAAACTGCCCGTCATGACTTAATTACTGTTTTGCGCGTTCTTCCAGCATCACCACCGCAGGCAATTTCTTTCCTTCGACAAATTCAAGGAAAGCACCGCCACCAGTAGAGATGTAAGAAATTTTGTCAGCAATACCAAACAGGTCAATTGCTGCCAGAGTATCGCCGCCACCTGCGATAGAGAATGCGTCACTATCAGCAATTGCGCGGGCGATAATTTCAGTTCCTTGACGGAAATTAGGGAATTCGAATACACCAACCGGACCATTCCACAGAATAGTTTTGGCATTTTTCAGGATATCTGCCAGACGTTGAGCGGATTCATCTCCCAGATCGAGGATTTGCTCATCATCTTTAATATCGCCGGTAGATTTCAAAGTGGCTTCCGCAGTTTCAGAGAATTCTGTTGCTACACGAACATCAGTTGGCACGGGAATATCGCAGCTTATCAGCAGTTTTTTCGCTTCTGGGATCAAGTCATCTTCATACAGCGAACGGCCCACATTGTGGCCTTCCGCGGCAACAAAAGTATTCGCGATACCCCCACCCACAATCAGTTGATCCGCGATTTTGGACAGTGTGTCCAATACGGTCAGCTTGGTTGAAACTTTAGAACCACCAACGATAGCAACCATTGGACGGGCTGGCTTATCCAGCGCTTTACCCAATGCTTCCAGTTCTGCGGACAGCAGAGGACCTGAACAGGCAACAGGAGCAAACTTAGCGACACCGTGGGTAGAAGCCTGGGCACGATGCGCCGTACCGAATGCATCCATGACATAAATATCACACAGGGAAGCATATTTTTTAGCCAGAGTTTCGTCGTCTTTCTTCTCACCTTTATTAAAGCGAACATTTTCCAGAACAACCAGCTCACTTTCCGCTATGTCCACACCTTCCAGATACTCTTTTTCCAGACGAACCGGAGAAGACAATTTCTCTTTTAGGTAATCTACTACTGGTTTCAGCGAGAATTCTTCATTGTATTCGCCTTCAGTAGGGCGGCCGAGGTGAGAAGTGATCATAACCTTAGCGCCCTGTTTTAATGCTGCTTCGATGGTTGGCAAAGAAGCACGGATACGCGCATCAGAGGTGACTTTGCCATCTTTTACCGGAACGTTCAGGTCAGCGCGGATCAAAACTCGCTTACCCGCCAGATCTAAATCGGTCATCTTAATTACAGACATGGTGAATCCTCTCGTTGATTCTCTAAATTGTTTAATCTTGTGCCGTGTGCAGATCTATTATTATGCACTGTCTGTCAGCAACAGATCATTTGAAACCCGTAGCAGCCATTGCTAACGTTGTATCTAACATTCGGTTAGCAAAACCCCACTCATTATCACACCAAACTAATGTCTTAATCAGATGTTGCCCACTGACCCGCGTTTGTGTGCCATCAACAATCGCGCTGTGGGGATCGTGGTTAAAATCCGTTGAGACTAACGGTAATTCGGTATAGTCAACTATACCACGAAATGAAGTTGCTGCTGATTTTTGCATTAATTCATTGATTTTTTTGACATTCACTGGAGATTTTACTGTAACGCTCAAATCAATAGCAGTAACATTAATCGTTGGTACGCGTACTGAAATGGCTTCAAAACGGTCACAGAATTTTGGAAAAATCCGGGTTATCCCTGCGGCCAGTTTGGTATCCACCGGAATGATAGACTGGCTGGCAGCCCGGGTACGCCGTAAATCTTGATGATAGGCATCAATCACAGGCTGGTCATTCATTGAGGCATGAATTGTTGTCACTGTGCCAGATTCAATCTCAAATGCATCATCCAATAATTTAATGATAGGAATAATGCAGTTGGTGGTGCAAGAAGCATTGGATACAATGCGATCCTCTGCTGTCAGTAAGTCCTGATTCACGCCATAGACCACAGTCGCATCTAAGTCATTGCCACCCGGATGAGAAAACAGCACCTTTTTTGCGCCACTGGCAAGATGCGCTTCCCCATCAGCTCTGCTGCCATATATCCCACTGCAATCAAGAACAATATCAATCCCCAGCTCTTGCCAGGACAATGCCGATATATCGGGTTGATGAAACAGACGAATATTATCGTCACCAACCTGCAACAAATCATTATTCAGACGCACATCCCAGGCAAAACGACCATGACTGGAGTCATATTTCAGCAAGTGGGCAATCCCTTCGGCATCTGCCAACTCATTAACAGCAATAATAACAATTTCAGCCCGACGCCCAGACTCATAAAGAGCACGTAAAATACTGCGCCCTATCCTGCCAAAACCGTTTATTGCTACCTTGATTGTCATGTTACTCCCTGAATATAGTTATTACCACGCAACCGTTTAGGATAACTGACTCAATCACTAATGTACTGATTGTTTATCACAAAATTGCTAAAACTGTGGCACAAAAAACCTCTCCAGACAACAAAATGAAACGATTCAGCTAATGACAATGAGATTAAGGGAAAAAGAGATTGATGACAATAGTAAAAAGTGATCAACTCACGAAATGGAAAAACGTGCCATAGGAACCCGCCTAGATTAAACAACGACCTTTCCACAAATGATGAATATGACAATCAACTGTCACTTTTTTGTGCCATAATTTGATATAAATCAAATCCAATACCTTGATCTATCAACACCATTCGCTCAAACATTGACAACCCGTTTCAATATGTGGAAACTGGTTGTCGTTTATTGAAGTCCAAGAAAGGAAGTCAATCGTGTTGATCAGGAAAACTCCAGCGTCTGAGGTATTCAACGAAATCACATTGGCGGTGTTCCGGCTCAATGCCCAACTGCTCTCTAAAGGGGATAAGCGCGTTGCCCCGTTGGGAATCACGAGCGCGATATGGCAGGTGCTCAGTGCGATTGCACTCGCACCGCATCCACTCTCAGCGCCCCAGATTGCCGCAGCGATGCGCATCACACGCCAAGGTGCGCAGAAACAACTGAATCTTGGATTAAAGGCCGGAATGGTGAAAGCCATCATTAATCCCCGGCATGAACGCTCACCGCTCTATCGACTCACTGGGCTTGGTCAGCGTACCGTTGATACGGCGACGTCGCTTGAAACCGAATGGATGGAATCGCTCGTAAAAGACGCTGAACTCAACGAACTGAAAATGACGTTGGACACATTACTCAGCCTGGAAACCAGACTGGAAGATCCATCGATGCCAGATAGTACTGAGGATTGGTTTATCAATCACGACAAAGAATTCGACTAAAAGTACGACGCACCAACGGCGCGGCACAACCTTCATACCTACGTTGGCATATCGCCGCCGTGAACCGCATGCATCGCGCGGCTTACCCCGGCAGAGTAGTAAAACAAACATAAATACAAGTAACTTTCAGGAGATAAAGATGCTCAAACTAGAAGAAATGGACACCCATGTGACCATGCGGGAACAATTATTTTCAAACACCGATGGCTCCATAGTGCTGATGAACATATTCCATGTTGATCCCGCACAAGCGGACATCCTGGAGGCTGCCTGGAAGGAAGATGCGGAGTATATGCTGGCACAAACCGGTCTAATTTCCGCACAATTGCATCGCGGGATTGCTGGCAGTGGTACGTTCATGAACTATGCCGTTTGGGAAAATTTGGAGTGTTTTCGCGCTGCATTCACTAATCCAGAATTTCAGGCGAAGCTCGCCAAGTATCCCAATGGGATAACCGGGTCGCCGCACATATTTCAAAAACTAGCAGTTCCCGGAATCTGCGAGGCATAAGTAAAAGAGCGCACCCGATCAACGTCTTACCCCGGATGCGCTCACTTATAGACTAACTCATTATTTCAGCAGAGCTTTAGCCTTAGCGACTACATTCTCTACAGTGAAACCGAACACGTTAAACAGCTGATCAGCGGGAGCCGATTCACCAAATGTCGCCATACCCACGATAGCGCCATGCATACCGACATATTTAAACCAGTAATCAGCAATACCCGCTTCAATTGCCACACGCGCAGAAACCGCCATTGGCAATGCCGCTTCACGATACGCAGCATCCTGCTTATCAAAAGCATCAGTAGACGGCATAGAAACTACACGTACCTTACGACCTTCCTGAGTCAATTGATTATAAGCCCCTATGGCCAATTCCACTTCTGAACCTGTTGCGATCAGAATCAACTCTGGCTGACCTTCACAATCTTTCAGGATGTAAGCACCTTTCTCAATATTAGCCAACTGTTCAGCAGTACGTTCTTGCTGTGCCAGATTCTGACGAGAGAAAATGAGTGCTGATGGGCCTGTTTTACGTTCAATAGCGTATTTCCACGCAACCGCAGATTCAACCTGATCACATGGACGCCAAGTGCTTAAGTTTGGCGTCACACGCAAACTGGCAATCTGTTCTACCGGCTGGTGAGTCGGGCCATCTTCACCCAAACCGATTGAGTCATGGGTATAAACAAAGATGCTGCGAATTTTCATCAATGCAGCCATCCGCACGGCGTTACGGGCATATTCAACGAACATCAGGAACGTTGCACCATAAGGCACAAAACCACCATGCAGAGCAATACCGTTCATTATGGCGGACATGCCAAATTCACGAACACCATAATGGATGTAGTTACCTGCCTGATCTTCGTTCAATGGCTTAGAACCAGACCACATCGTCAGATTACTTGGCGCCAGATCAGCAGAACCCCCCATAAATTCAGGCAGCACTTTACCGAAAGCCTCCAAGGCATTCTGAGAGGCTTTACGGCTGGCAATATTGGCAGGATTTTGTTGCAATTGTTCGATAAATGCTTCTGATTCGGTTCCCCAGTTTGCCGGTAATTCGCCACGGGTACGACGTTTGAATTCAGCCGCTAACTCAGGATACGCTTTTTCATAAGCAGCGAATTTCTCATTCCAGGTTGCTTGTTTCGCGTTACCTATTTCTTTTGCATCCCACTCAGAATAGATTTCCGCTGGAATTTCAAAGGCTGGATGATTCCAACCCAGCACTTCACGCGTTGCGGCAATTTCAGCGTCACCCAGTGGGGCACCGTGAGAATCATGAGTACCCGCTTTGGTTGGCGCACCAAAACCGATAACTGTTTTACACATTAGCAGTGAAGGCTTATCAGAAACTTTACGTGCTTCTTCAATCGCTGCTTTGACTGCATCTGCATTATGACCATCAACGCCGCGAACCACATGCCAGCCATACGCCTCAAAACGACCTGCGGTATCATCGGTAAACCAGCCTTCAACATGACCATCAATAGAAATGCCATTGTCATCATAGAAAGCAATCAGCTTGCCCAGCTTTAACGTTCCCGCCAGAGAACAAACTTCATGAGAAATGCCTTCCATCATGCAACCATCTCCCATAAACACATAAGTGTTATGGTCAACGATATCATGACCAAGACGGTTAAATTGCGTAGCCAGAGTACGTTCAGCAATAGCAAAACCTACCGCGTTGGCAATCCCTTGCCCCAAAGGACCGGTCGTTGTCTCTACGCCTGGCGCATAACCATACTCAGGATGGCCTGGAGTTTTGGCGTGTAACTGACGGAAGTTTTTCAGATCATCAATAGAAACGTCATAACCGGTGAGATGTAACAGGCTATAAATCAGCATAGAGCCATGGCCGTTAGACAATACAAAACGATCACGATCAACCCAATGTGGATCAGTTGGGTTATGATTTAAATAATCACGCCATAAAACTTCAGCGATATCAGCCATTCCCATAGGCGCACCAGGGTGCCCTGATTTTGCTTTCTGCACAGCATCCATGCTAAGGAAGCGAATAGCATTAGCAAGGGTTTTACGAGTGGTCATTTTCTACTCCAAGTGGGATCAAAACGTTTAGGGGGATAATTTTCTCAGCACAGCGTACAAACCGCAATCTTTAAAGCCAGATATAAGAAAACTATCTTAATTTCACTTAAACGACAATTCTTTGATTTAGGTTACTGATTTACATGAATTTCATCGTTATCAGAGTAATAAACAAGCTCATTACGCAATATAGAGAGGTAATTTAATTAAACATAACTATTAGTCGAATCTGCCTTGAACATATTATTACGCACCAATGATCCATGAGTTATTCAATTTATAAATAATTAATGTGCAGAAAAAACACCTTCCAGATATCAATATCATTAGATCAATAAACAAATAAATAATTTAAAATAGAATAATACTTATGGTTATATTTCCTTATATGATTATTTCTTAAATAAAACAATAAGAAATTTAACCAACGAGAATATAACCAAAATAAAAAACAGTATTCTTTGATTAATTAATTATTGCAATCCATTATATAATTAGGTTATTTTAAATAGAATAAGAAAAATAGCCATTCAGATAATTATTTAATTAGTTAGCAAGGGATTTTCATGTTAAATATAAAAAAAACGAAATAATATCACTCCGCAATTAATTTACATGTGGGAAAGAAGTAATGAACCCTGGGGAGCTAAAGATTGCCAGTCAAGATTTATCTATGCCAATCCAGCTTTTTATCAACTGCTCAATCTGCCAGAAGATTTCGATATTACCGGGCTTTCAGCGGGAGAATTACCCTCATCTACCGCAGAACATGAAGAAAAATTCTGTCGTCAGGATCAAAAAGTTATTCAAACTATGCAAACAGTTACATCACTTGAAACTCACCTGTTTGGAAAAAATAACGTCAAGCAAACCTACCGTTGTGATAAATATCCACTTTGTGATGAAAATGGTCACTGCATTGGTATCACTTTTCATATGTCCAAAGCTGAAAACTTTTCTATACTTTTAAAAGATAATAACTATGACCTTTACATCCAGCAAAAACACCTTCAATATATAGGTCTTATTTTGTTATAAAATAACCAACACTCTTATTAAGTAATCGTTTCGATAGCCTCTTTAATTAACCCTCATTGATAATCTATACCTAATTACTGCCAAACAGTAAAAAAATTAATAAGTTATCTATTATCGATGTTTTTTAATAATTAAAATTAGGGGATTATGATGAATATTCAAGATTGGCATCCAGCAGATATTATTGCAGCCTTAAGAAAACAAGGGACAAACCTTTCAGCCGTTTCCCGCAAAGCAGGTTTGGCATCATCGACACTGAGTAATGCATTGCATCGTCCATGGCCAAAGGGAGAAGCGTTAATCGCCACCGAATTAGGTTTACATCCATCGACTATTTGGCCATCACGCTATGAACCTGGTAAAGAAAATAAGTTCCTGATAAAGGTTGGAGAAACAAGAAGTATAGAAAGCTGGTAGCTTCTCTATGTCTTATTTCAATGCAATTTCATCATTGCCAATAAAGAAACTGCGGCATGATATAAAAAATGAGGAAGCCCCGGGCGATTACCCAGGGCTTCAAAATCTTTGGCGGTGCGGACGGGGCTCGAACCCGCGACCCCCGGCGTGACAGGCCGGTATTCTAACCAACTGAACTACCGCACCGCACAGCGTTCTGGTTGAGAACGAGGTAAATATTACGAACCCAAGATCATCCCGTCAATATTTTTTATTACAAAGTAGCGCACTTGATCAACTTTTCACCCTTAAAGGTGATTTATCTGCAATTTTATTTTAACTTTGTCCAAAAGTTGTACGCCACAAACAGCTCCCACCTTTCTTCTCAACTAAATCCAATCTGGATTCATGAGCAACAAGTTCTTCATCCGCTGCATAAATAACTTTTAATGCAGTTTGAGGCCGGGTAATACGCTGCACTTCAGAAACACCCGCATTGCCAGAGACGTCCCCCTCCATTGAAAATGCAAGCGAAGTCTGCCCGCCTGTCATGATCAAATAGACATCAGACAATATTTCGGCATCAAGCAACGCCCCGTGTAAGGTGCGTTTAGAATTGTCTATATCATAACGATCACACAACGCATCAAGGTTGTTTCTTTTTCCCGGAAACAACGCTCTTGCTAATTGCAAGCTATCGGTAATCTTGCAGAAATCAGCCGTTGGTGGGATATCACGGCCCAGTTTGCCAAATTCATAATCCATAAAACCGATATCGAAGGGTGCATTATGGATAATTAACTCAGCGCCACGAATGAATTCAATGAATTCATCTGCAATATCAGCAAACATCGGCTTATCCTGCAAAAATTCATCACTGATTCCATGAACTTCAAATGCCTCAGGATCAACCAATCTGTCCGGCTTAATATAGATATGAAAATGGCGGCCAGTCAGGCGGCGGTTAATAACCTCCACGGCACCAATTTCAATAATTTTGTGTCCTTCATAGTGAACACCTAACTTATTCATACCGGTGGTTTCGGTATCAAGGACAACTTGTCGTGTAATCGCAGTGCTCATAACGCTTTTTTATGTCAGACTTAAGGTTTTGGATTGAATAAGAAGAGTCTACCAGATATGAGCAAGCAGGTAGAAATTTTCACCGATGGATCTTGTCTTGGAAACCCAGGGCCAGGTGGATATGGTGTTTTATTACGTTATCAACAACACGAAAGAACCCTCAGTGACGGTTTTTATCACACAACCAACAACAGAATGGAGCTGATGGCCGCAATTATTGGATTGGAAACCCTGACCCGTCCTTGCAAAATTGTATTAACCACCGACAGTCAATACGTGCGCCAAGGTATTACACAATGGATCCATAATTGGAAAAAGCGCAGCTGGCGTAAAGCAGATAAATCGCCTGTCATCAACGTCGATTTATGGCAACGTCTCGATCAGGCAATTACCCGCCATGATATTGACTGGCAATGGGTTAAAGGCCATGCCGGGCATGACGAAAATGAGCGTTGTGATGAATTGGCTCGAGCCGCCGCAAACTCACCAACCAAAACTGATGCCGGGTATGTTGAAAATACAGATTAATCGCGCTTTCGGTAACATTTTGTTACACCAACAGCACTACCCAGTTTAGGCCTTAATAGCGTCATTTTTATCTGGTTTAACGTTAATGGCAATGTCCGCTTACGGGCAATAATCAGACTTACACAACCAAATACAGGCAAATGCCGGTTAAAAAAGCCGGCTTCATTTCGCCAGGGTAATACTTGAAAACTCCCACGATACATCACTTCATAATTAAGCAGACTCAACCAATCAAGTTGACGCATTAGAGAAAACATACGGCTGCAATAGGGCTGATGCCGCCATAATCCTGGTACCAATTTCCCTAAACCCAGCAGACTCAATGAATTGAAACCACTGAGGATAAGCCAGCCATCATCAATCATCACCCGGTCAACTTCCCGTAAAAGGCGATGAGGGTCAGCACTGTAAGCCAGCACATGACTCAGCAAACAAGCATCAACAGACTTTTCTTCAAACGGCAGATGGTAAGGATCGGAAATCACCTGCATATTCTTTCCTTCCTTACCCACATTAATCTGATTGAAGATCGAACACTCCTTGCTGTCAATCTCAGCACTCAAATTACCGATTTTCAACAGATGGAAACCAAATATTTTTTGCCACCAGGGTTGTAATTGATGTTCCAAAGCGGCACGGTAATACTCCCCCCAAGGTAAATCAGACCAAGAAGCCGGGGGACTCATGTTCTGTGTTGTATGTGCAGATTTCATGGCTTCTTTTCCTTAATAAACCGCTGTTAATAAGAGGCATACAATGGAGCTTATCAGCATTCCTGCCCTTTCGGATAATTACATTTGGTTACTTTGTGATGAAAATAGACACTCTGTAATCATTGATCCGGCAGAATCACAACCTGTTCTTGATACCTTGAAATCCCGTGGCTGGATACCCGATGCAATTTTACTTACCCACCATCATCACGATCATGTTGGTGGCGTCCCTGGGATTATTGCTCAATTCCCTGATCTGCCAGTATACGGCCCAGAGGAAACCCAGAACAAAGGCACCACAATAATAGTACGTGGAGGTAATAGCATCAATTTTGGTTGTTTTTCTTTCCAGGTTATTGATGTTCCAGGCCATACTCTGGGACACATCGCTTTTTATCAAGCTCCTTACCTTTTTTGTGGAGATACATTGTTCTCTGGTGGCTGCGGGCGTCTCTTTGAAGGCACCGCTGAACAGATGTACGCATCTATAGGAAAAATAGCTGAATTACCTGATGACACACTTATCTGTTGCGCCCATGAATATACCGTTTCAAATATGAAATTTGCTCACGCTGTTTTGCCCAATCAGACTATTAGCGAATACCAGCAAAAAGTAACTAGAATGAGGGAAAATAATCAACCAACAATACCAACCACGTTACAAACTGAGAAAAAAATCAATATTTTCTTAAAATGTGATGACATTGATTTACAAAGAAATATTGGAATCACACCTCATTCTCAACCGCTTTCCAGCGTTTTCCGTCAGCTAAGAATACAAAAAGACCAATTCTGATTTAGATAGTTGCTATCTCAAGCCAAGATAAGTATTATTGCTCGTCTTTTAAGCAACTATAAAAATTAATTATGAAGACAAAAGCGATTCTGTTCGCATCTGTCTTGCTGGTTGGCTGTCAATCCGGACCTGATTGGTCGACGACAGCCGGGCAACGGGCACAGAATTCGTCTTCAACGAGTCTAAAAACAGGCAAGATAGCAGCAACTGATGGCACCAATCAGTTTGCTGCCTACTGGAAGGATGGTGATCCCAGCGCTCAACAGGAGCTGTGGAGATACATCCGTGACGAGTTGAGGATGCAGATCCCTGATAATCACAGGGTTCGTGAACAACGAAATTATTACCTGAAAAACAAGAGCTATCTCCACGATGTAACTTTACGGGCTGAACCGTATATGTACTGGATAGTCAGGCAAATCAAGCAGCGCGATATGCCGATGGAACTGGTACTGGTACCCATAGTGGAGAGTGCTTTTAACCCGCATGCTACCTCACGCGCTAAAGCAGCAGGTCTGTGGCAGATTGTCCCGGACACGGGTCGCAGCTACGGTCTCACTCAAGATAAATGGTATGACGCACGCCGGGACGTTGCGGCCTCAACAACTGCCGCCCTGAATCTGTTACAACGCCTTAATAAAATGTTCAATGGTGACTGGTTATTGACTATTGCTGCTTACAACAGCGGCGAAGGCCGTGTTATGCGTGCAATGAAAGAAAATGCAGCAAAAGGTAGATCAACCGATTTTTGGTCCTTATCACTGCCAAGAGAAACTGCGCTCTATGTACCTAAAGTTCTGGCGCTCAGTGATGTCATTCGCCACAGTGATAAATATGGCATTACGCTACCAAAATCCAATAATCAACGAGCACTTGATCAGATTGATGTTGGTCAGCAAATCACACTGTCTCAAGCCGCAGAAATGGCTGGCATGTCCCTGACGTCCATTAAAGCCTATAACCCTGGATATAAACGGGGAGTCACATCGCCTAACGGTCCGCATTACATCATGCTGCCAAAGGCAAAAGTTGATCAGTTTAAAAACTCGCTGGCAAATGAAACTATTCTGAGCAATATGCGCCAGGAAGTTGCAAAGAACAACCGGCGACTGAATAAGCAAAATCAATATAAAGTTCGCTCAGGAGATACATTATCCGCTATTGCAAAACGGTTTAATGTCTCTACCCGTGAATTACAACATATGAATAACCTAAAAACATCCAGGTTATTGAAAATTGGACAAATATTAAGGGTAAATAATAACAATGCTATTATTTATCGTGTCCGCCAAGGTGATTCAATTGCCAGTATTGCTAAACGTCACGGTATCAATATTCAGGACGTAATGAACTGGAACAATGGCATCAAAACGACTGAGGTAAAACCAGGAATTGAATTAATGCTTTATGTTGATGAATATTATGATGAAGTTTAAGACCTTCTCCAGCAGTGTCTTATTGTTGTAGAAAAATAATAGATGGCCCTCTTTTTGGGCCATCTTTTCATCTTTAGTGAAGTAAACCTTAGCTGACTCTTTCCGAAATTAAACGAATTGATAAACAGTACAATGAAACCATATAATCAATTGATAAATATAACACTCAATTATTAAAATCGGATTAATTACCAATATCGCAAGATGTTAAACATGCTATTTAAGAAATAGCATTTAAATAATATAATCACGATAAAAAATTAATTACTATACTTAATGAAAATTATAAAAATATCATTAACAAACCATTACACTTAACAATAAATAACAAAAGCAATAAAGTATCACCAAGTAATTTATAAAGATTTCATATTAACAACCAATTAAAAAGATATGACTCCATTGTTGCTATTTATATTTCAATTATTTTTCATATATAAACTATTAAATTCTTGTAATATTCAAAAAGTCAGCTAGGATAGCTAACAATCAATATCAATTACTTTGCCGAATAGTTACTTAGCGTTTTAACAAATAAACTTGTTAATATAATTATCCAGACTTTGATATAACGAAAAAACAGATTAATACACGATAAGAAAACAATATAAAAATAAGCACCACATGTAATATCGGTAATATGCATTTCCGAGATACAAAAGAATAAACAAAAGTTCTTTCACCGCATCTAAGGACTATCATTATGACAACATCATCAACAATGCGAACGCCAGTCAAACTACCACCAATGCCATCGGAAAGCGAAGTCTCAAAAATATACAAATCAGCAGACATGGCTCGCTCCTATCTAGAAGGAGATAATCTTATTTTTACTGACAACGGCGGCTTTAACCGAGCACTCCGGGATGGTTTTTTCCTCCTGAAAGCACCATCATATATGGATTTTGAATATAGCGATCGATTTGCATACCATTTCTTTGAACCCGCCACGGAAGGTGACCTTCGACCCTATACGGGATTCAAATCATGTACTTTTTCCAATGGTCACGAAGGTTATTTCGACCGAGAACATGATCAATGGGAACATTTCCGCGTCGAACGGGAACACTGGAACCTCATGCCATCAGAGGTCGCGACACTGGGTCACCATATGGCACACGTCGGCATATGTATACTACGCTCTGTGCTAACTTATGTTGGCATTCCTCGTCGTGATTGGGAACTCGTCACCAATGGTATTTCAGAAGGCCTAAGGAACCAAATGTTATCGTTTAACCACTTCCGATCAGAGAAAGCCACCCGAGGCTCTAAATTTCATCGGGATTCAGGATGGGTGACCATCCTAAGATCGACTGAACGTGGCCTATTGGCTTACATAAATGATGAACTTTTGGCTATTGATCCTGTTCCGGGATACCTGATCATTAACTTTGGTAGTTCGATCGAAGTGCTGACAGAAAATTTAATGCCAAATGTTCGGGCCAATGTGCATGGCGTTGTTCGTACAGAACGCACAATAAATCAAGGCCATAACGCAGATTTGAGCTGACAGATACCTTTATACCCTATGGATTTCAAGATGGATCGCGGCGGCAAGGGAGCGAATCCCCGGGAGCATAGATAACGATGTGACCGGGGTGAGTGAGTGCAGCCAACAAAGAGGCAACTTGAAAGATAACGGGTATATATCGATGTCTGTCAGGTTAAATCAGCAGGTGAACCTCGATCCCTCTCGGGCTCACCAAATCGTCAGACATATGAGAATGGATTTTTAATAACCAAGCTGTCTTCCAACATCTGCCCGTGATTCATGTCTTCACTATAGAGCGTCCGACAACCTACGATGACCGCAGCCGCCACAATACAAGAATCGTAGAATGACAAGCGATAACGCTCTGCAATAAGCCTAGCTCGGTCATGAACTTCAACCGTAAGAGGCACGACTTTGCAAAAACTACGTACAATATCGAAGAACTCCGCTATCTCTTCCCAACTCATCTTAAGTTTACGCACACACACGTGTGCCACTTCGTTGAGCACCTGCACACTGATGACCGGATTCGCCTTCAGCAGCGCTTCAGCACTATCGGCCTTGATCACGTCTTGCGACAGCAGGTAGAGCACCACATTGCTGTCAATGAAACCACAAGACTTAGCTCCTACCATTCGCTTCATCTCTACTGAACTTGAAATCTGCCGGCAACTTACCGCGGAATGTCCGAAGACGCTCCAACAACACCTCAGATCCAGGCTTCTTGCATACGGCGAAGGTACGCGGATCATCCACTACAATCTCAATATCATCACCTTCACGCAATTCCAGAATTTCAACTAAGCTAGCCGGCAGACGTATGGCAAGGCTGTTACCCCATTTTGCTACTTGCATGATATTACTTCCTTAGATATACAATTTTATTGTATATCCACTCTTGCAAAATACAAGCTTAACCAAATGTATCTCGCCCGAATACAGGGAAGACTTTTACCAGGTTTCCTGTAGGTGATGAGCTTCCTCCCCTGCTTTGCAATACCGAATACTTTCACATCAGCCTGATCTAGTCTGACATCATCTCCATCCTAAGCATTTCACAATAGCTTTTTCACGTTACCAATTGATCACGCTTTACCACAAGAAATATACGAACATCTCTCTACATATGGAGTTAAATCGATCTTATGAACAAAAAAACACAATATTCATCCACTCTGGAACAGAGTACAAAATACACGTTTTTATTTATCCTTTCAGTCACCGTATTCTTTGTTGGCGCAACCGAATTCATGTTGTCATCCATGCTTAACCCTCTTGCAGTGGCCTTCGGGACAACGGCGGTCGGAGCATCCTGGCTGGTATCCAGCTATGCATTTTCCTACGCTCTGCAACACGAGCAGGCCCTAACAAAGGTATGGTTCTGGCCTTTGCAGAAACATTCCATAATCTGGGGATCTTATGCTTAGTGCCATTAGCCACTATTGGGTTAGTCGCAGGAGGTTCAAGCACAGCAATGGCCGGGCTATCCGTCGGATTGGTCATTGGCCTTACATTGACAATATTGGATTTCTGGCTGACGCGTTCGACAAATCTTTCTCTATGAATCTTCGCCCTCTGGCTTTATTTCCCCACCATACATTTGATGGGGATATTGAATAATTATTGTATCCAGAGGGACATGAGTCAATTTTCAGTTACAACCAGAATAACCAAGCAAACAGCGAGATGATCGCGATACAGGCAATATTCAGCACCATACCCACTCTGACCATTTCAGTCTGTTTAATATGACCGGAGCTGAAAACAATCGCATTAGGTGGTGTAGCAACTGGTAACATAAAGGCACAGGATGCCCCAAATCCGATAATAAGCGTCAGCGTTATTATCGGCATACCCAATGCTTCCGCAACCGTTGCAAATACGGGTACCAACAGAGCTGCACTTGCTGTATTACTGGTAAATTCAGTCAAGAAGATAATAAACGCAGCTACTGCAACAATAATCACAAACCAGTGGCTTACACCGAAAGTGGCGGCCATACCATTCGCCATGATTTCACTAGCACCTGAGTTTTTCAAAACAGCGCTTAAAGTCAGGCCACCACCGAACAGCATCAACACACCCCACTCGGTGTTATTCTGAATCTGGGACCAACTCGCCACCCCCGTTATACCAATCAGAACGGCAGCACCGACAGCGATAATGGTATCCAGATCTTTCACACCCCCTAAGACAGAACTGATAACCGTGCTAAAGATCCAGCAAAATACGGTTAATAGGAAAATCAGCATAGTCACCAGACGATTGCCAGTCCAATCCAGTTTTTCCAGCTTCATGTCGAATTTATGATTCAAATTCGGGCGCAACATCAGATACATAACACCCACCATCATTGGCAACAGAATAACCACCAACGGAACCCCAAACTTCATCCAATTGAAGAAATCGATACCCAGTTGTGCTGCTGCAATCGCGTTTGGCGGGCTTCCCACCAAAGTACCTAAGCCACCGATACTTGCACTATAAGCTACACCCAACAGCACAAATACAAACGTATGGCGCTCAGAACGCACATCCAGGTTAGACAAAATACCCAAAACTAATGGCAGCATCATCGCGGCAGTCGCTGTGTTACTGATCCACATGGAAAGACCTGCCGTCACACCAAACAACAACATCACTGCTACAGACAAACGTCCACGGGCAATCATCAGTAGACGGTTAGCAATCAGTCTGTCCAATCCTTGGATGTGAAGTGCAGTTGCCAGAGCAAAACCACCAAAAAACAGGAAGATAATGGGATTAGCAAAAGATTTCAGCGCATCTCCCGTATTCATCAATCCCATACCCACTGCCAGAATTGGAATACATAATGCAGTAATAGTGACGTGAATAGCTTCGGTAAGCCACAGTACGCCAACAAATACCATTAGTGCTAAACCTGCATTAGCCTTTTCACCAAATGGTAATGCATTAAGTAGAATAAATAGTAATGCAATATCAGCAGCCAGAATAATTAAGCCTTTTTTATTCGAAAAATTTGGCCTTATAGCTGTGGTTAAAGATTCAGAAACATCCATGGTGACTCCATTAGCGCCGGTGATATCTGATCCACCATTGCTACAATTGTTAAAAAAATACAAGACGTGCGAATATAAGGAGTCTTCTCCAGGAAGCAAATACAGTTCTTTGAATTTTGGGATCTAAAGCGCAAGAACCAATCAATAAAATTATAATAGACGGTATTTCATACAGATTTTCGTTGTTACATCACATGATTACACCTTTATAGGCATAGGAAATCGTTACGTTTTATGCAGTTTTTTTGGGCATCAAAGCAGGTGAGTTTGACTTTTCCTCAAGCTGCTGGCAAACCCATTAAAAAAACAAGAGGGTATTTTAGCATCAACGATGGTTAAAAATCTGGCGAATTGATTTACCAGAAAGGTTATAGATTGGACGGGCATTTAAACATTAATAAGACCATTTTTTTCATTTTTCACCGATAGCTTTATGACGGGTAGGTTTTAAACGGTTATTAAAAGCCATTATTTGAGCTTCTGGTTTTAATCAGCAAAAAGTTTTAACATTTTTTTTAAACCTAATGGTTTTTTCGTTTCCTGAACCATACTTAACTTAACCGTTTTCATTACACTGATACTTAATTTTTCCCTCTTTTATATTTTATTTTTTAGACTTAAAACCAAAGAGGAGAACAGGTATGCTAATGATTTTAAGACAACCCTTATTCCTTTAACCATTTTTAATAAGATTAAATAAACTTTTTTATTCCTTTTTTCTCAGTTAATCGGGTTAAATGTTTTGATATAACCGCATACTCCTGTTATTGGATTAATGCTATCTATTTGGTCACTTTCTTAATCAAATTAAAACCCGTTTTCTCTTCCAATGTCAGTATAGCATCGAGTTTTTTACCCACTTTTAAAAATCCTTAATCACTGGCAGATTCGACTAATAAGTGCAACAACAAATCAGCCAGTCGATAATTATCGACTGGCTGAATGACCGTTGAAGGAGACATTTAACCGACAGCGCAAGGGCATAACAGAATTACAGGCGGCGGGACACGTCGTTTCTGCCCACGGAGGCCAGCGTCAATCCGTCATAAAGACGGTGGCGGCTTGAGAAGTGGGAAGCCTCGCCGTTTTTTACGGCGGGGAGCAGTCACTGAGGTTATTTATCAAGAACTGGAGGCGGAATATCCCATGATGATCGAACGCCACGGATATCCTCGGTAATTGACCACATTCATCTTGGCTTCGCTTGGCGAACATCCGGCTCAGGAAAACTCAAAAGTTGACGTTATAGAAATTATCGGGTTATTACCCTTATGAAGGATTATCAACAACCTATAATGCCTTAATAAATATGTTTATTAAGGCATCAAGGAGGGTTTTACCCCTCCTGTTTAACTAATACTTAATGCCGATCAAGCCTGGCCTTTTACTTCTTTCAAGCCATAGAAAGGAGCACGGTTACCCAAAGCTTCTTCGATACGGATCAGTTGGTTATATTTAGCAACACGATCAGAGCGGCTCATAGAACCGGTTTTGATCTGACCTGCTGCTGTACCTACTGCCAGATCAGCAATGGTCGCATCTTCAGTTTCACCGGAACGATGAGAGATTACCGCAGTGTAACCTGCGTCTTTTGCCATTTTGATCGCTGCCAGAGTTTCAGTTAGAGAACCGATCTGGTTGAATTTAATCAGAATGGAGTTAACGATACCTTTCTCAATACCTTCTTTCAGGATGTTAGTATTGGTAACGAACAGGTCGTCACCAACCAACTGAATCTTCTCACCCAATACTTTCGTCTGGTAAGCGAAACCATCCCAGTCAGATTCATTCAAGCCATCTTCGATAGATACGATTGGGTATTTTCTGGTCAAATCTTCCAGATAATGAGTGAATTCCTGAGAAGTGAAAGTCTTACCTTCACCTTTCAGTTCGTAGTTACCGGTTTCTGAGTTGTAGAATTCAGAAGCAGCACAATCCATCGCCAGAGTAACATCTCTACCCAAAACATAGCCTGCCTGTTCTACCGCTTCTTTGATCGCGGCCAGTGCAGCAGCGTTGGATTCCAGGTTAGGCGCATAACCACCTTCGTCACCCACAGCGGTGCTCATCCCTTTCGCTTTCAGAACCTTAGCCAGGTTGTGGAACACTTCAGAACCGATACGAACCGCTTCTTTCAGCGTTCTTGCGCCAATCGGCTGAATCATAAATTCCTGGATATCAACGTTGTTATCCGCGTGTTCACCACCATTGATGATGTTCATCATTGGCAGTGGCATAGAGAATTTACCAGGAGTACCATTCAGTTCAGCAATGTGCTCATACAATGGCATACCTTTCGCTGCTGCCGCTGCTTTCGCATTAGCCAAAGAAACCGCCAGAATCGCGTTAGCACCGAATTTAGATTTGTTTTCAGTACCATCCAGGGTGATCATGAGCCTGTCGATGTTAGCCTGATCTTTAGCATCCTGACCGATAACTGCCTGGGCAATAAGTCCATTTACTGCATCAACAGCTTTCAGTACACCTTTACCCATAAAGCGGGATTTGTCACCGTCACGCAGTTCCAACGCTTCGCGGGAGCCGGTAGATGCACCTGATGGCGCAGCCGCTAAACCAACAAAGCCCCCTTCCAGATGCACTTCTGCTTCTACGGTTGGGTTACCACGGGAGTCAATGATTTCACGACCGATCACTTTAACGATTTTGGACATTAGGTTTTCCTCAGTACAAGTTACATTTCAGGTAATTGACGGCATACGCCATGCCGTCAATTACTGCACATCTTATTTGAGCTGGCCTTTCTGGTATTTACCGGCTGCTTTGACAAAACCGGCAAACAACGGATGACCATCACGAGGAGTGGAAGTAAATTCTGGGTGGAACTGACAAGCCACGAACCAAGGATGGTCTGGAATTTCAATAATTTCCACTAATTTATTGTCTACTGAACGACCTGCTACCCGCAGACCGGCATCTTCAATACGTTTCAACAGCAAATTATTAACTTCATAACGATGACGATGGCGCTCAACAATGGTATCTGCCCCATACAAGGTACGCACTAGGCTGTCTTTTGTCAGATGGCATGGCTGACCACCCACACGCATCGTTCCACCGAGATCACTCTCTTCGCTACGCACTTCTAAATTACCTTCCTCATCACGCCATTCGGTGATCAGGCCAACAACCGAGAACCGGCAATCAGGTTCGAATTCTGTTGAGCTGGCTTTTTCCAAGCCCGCAACATGGCGTGAGAACTCAATCAAGGCAACTTGCATCCCCAAGCAAATCCCCAGATAAGGAATTTTATTCTCACGAGCATAGCAGGCTGTCATAATTTTGCCCTCTACACCACGACCACCAAAACCACCAGGAACCAGAATCGCATCCAGATTTTTTAGCAGTTCAACGCCACGGGTTTCAATATCTTGGGAATCAATCAGTTTGATGTTAACCGTCAGACGATTTTTCAATCCGCCATGCTTCAACGCTTCAATCACCGATTTGTACGCATCGGGCAGTTCAATATACTTACCCACCATTCCAATAGTCACTTCACCGACAGGATTGGCTTCTTCGTAAATAACCTGTTCCCATTCGGACAGATTTGCTTCCGGGCAATCAAGGCTGAATCGTTTACAAATATAATCATCTAAACCCTGAGATTTCAATAGCCCTGGGATTTTATAAATGGAATCAACGTCTTTTAGGGAGATAACCGCTTTCTCCGGCACGTTACAGAAAAGGGCAATTTTTGCCCGCTCATTAGCAGGAATGACGCGGTCTGAACGACAAATCAGAATATCCGGCTGAATACCGATAGAAAGTAGCTCTTTTACAGAATGTTGGGTTGGCTTGGTTTTTACTTCCCCAGCCGCTGCCAGATAAGGAACAAGTGTCAGGTGCAGATATAACGTGTGCTCACGGCCAACTTCTACTGCCATTTGACGAATCGCTTCAAGGAATGGCAATGATTCGATATCACCGACAGTACCACCGATTTCTACCAGCACCACATCATGGCCTTCACCACCGCTGATGATGCGATCTTTGATTTCATTGGTGATGTGAGGAATAACCTGAACGGTCGCTCCCAGATAATCGCCACGACGCTCTTTACGCAAGACTTCGGAATAAACCCGACCCGTGGTGAAGTTATTACGACGCGTCATTTTAGTGCGGATGAAACGCTCATAGTGACCTAAATCGAGATCAGTTTCAGCGCCGTCTTCAGTAACGAAAACTTCCCCATGCTGGATTGGGCTCATCGTCCCCGGATCGACGTTGATGTACGGATCCAGTTTCATAATAGTGACATTGAGTCCACGGGCTTCAAGTATAGCGGCCAAAGAGGCTGCGGCAATGCCTTTACCCAGAGAGGATACGACCCCGCCGGTCACAAAAATATAATTAGTTTTCATGCTGAACCTGAAAGTTTAGGTTTAAAGATGATGGATATAACAGGACGGGAAAGCAGTATACCCGAACCTTAAATTCGCTACAAATAATCTGCACGCAATAAAGGTATTTTTTCCCCTCACAGCATTTTCAATGCAGACATGAGTACGTACACAAACTTCATTTTTCATGAAGCCAATCGTGATTGGCTCTTCTTAATGTCAAACGATTTTATTGCCTAAAGATTAAAGAATTTTTAAATCTTTAATTCTTTACATATCAGCCATATAGTCTTTAACTCATTGACTTTATTAGAATTAATCTTGCCAAGGTTGCGCGTTTATGGGTACACTTTATGTGTAAATTACCAATTTGGTATTTCGAAAAAGTCTTGGAGATTTCTATGTTTTGCGAAGAAAAAGTAGCTCAAATGGCTGCCTACCTGCTGCATAAGCGCGGCGGACGCATGGCATATCTGAAACTTATGAAGTTGCTTTATCTGGCAGACAGGGTGTCTATGAATAACTATGGTTACCCTATCACGGGTGATCGAATGGTATCTATGCCTAAGGGACCAGTTTTATCGCAAACCTTGAATTTAATCACCGGAGATTACGCCAGTGATGAATTTGGCTGGGGGGCGTGGATTAAAAATGAAAAGAATTATGAAATTTCACTCAGACGGAAAAATGTAACAAGGGATGATTTTGAATCTCTTTCTGATGCTGAATTAGGGGTTCTAGATGTCATTTGGAGACAGTTCGGCCACATGAGCCGCTTTGATATTGTGGAGTATACCCATAAACATTGTTCTGAGTGGCAGGATCCGGACGGTAGTTCTTATCCTATTTCACCGAGCTCTGTTTTTATTGCTGTAGGTAAATCACCTGAAGTTGCTGAAAAATTGGCGCGAGAGTTAATAGAAAGGCAACAATTGGACTGTTTTCTTCAAGGGTTACGGTGATGTCGGATGGGATTTTAAGGAAAGGAAGTTTACTTATCCCGTCCGGGTATACAGATCACCTATATATTATCTGCTGTGATCCAGTTTTTTACCCTAAAAAAACCAAGGCATGTTTTCTGGCTGTAAATATTAGTTCTTTAAAACCGGATATACCGTATGATTGTACATGTATATTAAATTGTGGCGATCATCCTTTTATTAGACATTCGAGTTTTGTTTTCTATGGTCGTGCTGATATTTTTGGTTCAGTAACCGTTGGGCAGCATATAGCTGCTGGTGATATTAAAATCCATGAACCATGTAATGATTCTGTTTTTAATCGAATTCTTTCTGGGTTTGATACGTCTCCGCATGTAACTTTAGAAATTCGAAATTTCTATAAAAATATTGTATTAATTAAATTTCGTTTTAAACATTAAATTCAAGGCTGCACTTCAGTGTGGTTTTTTTATAAGTGAAACATGAGAGGAAAGTTCTGCTATTTATACCGTTAAAGCGGGCATTAAATACAATGGGAAGGAATACGATGCTGGTATGGTTATCAGTTCAGAAGTTAAAAATGGAAAAGTAACAACAAATATTGGCTTTAATGCTGAGAATTTCACATTTATGAATTCAGTAAACGGAAAGTTAGTACCATTCATGACAGCGAAAAATGAGAAAAAACTGGCTTTATTAATACTTATGTCTCCTAGAAAAAAGGATAAATAAAAATATAAAATAGGTTAATCAGATAATCTATTTTCCAAAAGAAGCCGGTTTTAATCATGTTTTCAACCAAGGATGATCTTTTCATAAACGGATTAACAACAAACGAATTGGGTTACTTTTAACGTTATGATGTTGCATTTATTATGTGAATCTACCCATTATTAAATATTGGAGAAAAACTAGCGGTCTATTTTATTCCCCATGACGCACTATTTTATTATCCTTTATTTCATAGGTAGTGAAGTTTAATTCCTGTAAAAAGCTGTCATCATGTGAACTAAAAATAACAATTTTCTCTTCTGCGAGAGCAGTCATCAATGCTATTAAAAATGTTATAGAATCTGAGTCAAGGCCATTTGTTGGTTCATCAAAAATATAAACATCTGCTTCCGTAATAAAAGCCGATGTCAATAAAAATTTCTTTTTTGTCCCAAGTGACATTTTTCCATATTCAATACCAGAATATTTAGATATGCCAAAACCATTTAAATAGTATTCTAATGGGTGTTTTAAATTACTTTTCCTATAACGTTTACCTAGCTTTATCACATCCATTCCAGTAATAAAGTTATAAAAATCAACATTATCTGAGATGTAAAAACCATGCCTTTGTAAACTAAATCGATATTTTTCCTCATTTTTTATAAAGTTAACCATTCCTTTTTTAACCTTATTTACACCAGCAATACTTGAAAGAAAAGTCGTTTTTCCTGAACCATTAATTCCCGCTATACGGTTTAATCCGACATAAAAATTACAATTAACTCCTGAAAAAATAGTCTTATCATTAATAATAACTTCCAGTTCAATAACTTCAAGCATAAATAACCCCGAAAAAATATGTAAAAAAGAAAATAACACAAAGAATAATAAGTTTCGTGTACTGTGTTCTTAATAGAGAAATAAATGACAAAATAACTGAAAGAAAAACATAAGATATAAACATAATAACAGGGAATGATTTAACAACCAGAGAACAAAAAGCAAAAGTTAAAAAAGAAAATAAAAACAAAGAAATACAATAATTATAAAACAAAATTTTCCGCATAGACAAAAAATTAGATAAATATGAAAGATAGTTCATTTCAATATATGAAAAACTATAGAACAATAACATGCATATATATATGACAACACTGAAGTATACTAATAATATATAATCAGCCTTGGCTGGAATTTGAGAAAAAGCACTTTCACATAATATATATAATATTATAACGAATAATAACATAATAAGTGACGATATTTTATTTTTACGAAAATAATATCGGAGATTTATAATATAAGGTAATGAAAAAAATCCTGATGAAAATAACTTCTTGTTTTGATTAATTGTGTAACCTGATGGAAGGTTTAAATATAATCTAAATGCCATCAATAAAATAGCTAACGTGAAAACAAAATTATATAATATTCCACTTCTGAATGATGCAAATAAAATAAAGAATGCAACAACAAAAACAAAACATAAGAAGTTTAACTCAGATAAGCAAAATCCAATTACAGCAAAAGAAATAATCAAAAACAGCATAGATGAGAAATAATACAAATAATTAACATTTACAGAGAAAAAACCTAAGGAAAAGAAAATAATCATCGGGAAAGCACTGTAAATAAAAAAAACGACACTACCAAGAAACAATGTTTTTTTATCTACCAAAGAAACAATAAATGAACTTTTTCTTGCCGTAGGGAAAAACCTTATGTTAATCAAATAAAATAACACATAAATTATTAGCGATATCGAAGAAAAATAAAATGATTTAATGTAACTCCCTGGCGTAACAATATTCGAAGACAAAAAAATTAAGATTTCAATTAAACCACTGGCTTTTGCCGGGAGTAATAAAAAACAGAGAAATATAATGACATTTTTATTCCCGGAAGCAAATTTCTTTATCCTTCCTTTATACTCTAATGCATCAGCGATTATTAAATTCATATACCCCTCTAAAACCAAAATCTAAACAACGTCCTTTGCGAATCTTTTGGAAATCTCGTCCTAGAATGTAAATACAAATAGTTACTAAACACAATACATTGGTTTTTCCTTAAATGCAATCGACATTGATTTTCCTTTTGATGTATAAATATATTGATATCCATAAGCATTGAGTAAACCTCCTCCGTACATTTAAAATTATTGAGTAATGGTGAGAATGATATTCCAATATTATCCTCTATTCTTGAAAATATTCTTTTTTGAAAAAATTTATCATTGGAAAAACGAACAATACATTCATCATTAAATAATAGACTAGATTTTTCTCCATATTTTTTCAAAATAAAATTATAAACGGCACCTGAGTCCACTAATATACTATCACCGCCTTCATAAGAAGGGTGTTGACAATATAATGCAACTATGTCTGGTTGTTTTTCTTCATGCCCTTCATCTGTGTGCACTGGCTGAGATCCATTTGATTCGAAAAACCATCTTGGATTATCAATAAGTTTTATTGTTTCATATTCTTTAAGACCTCTATTCTTATAAGTGATAGGTTTTCCAAATATACGCTCAATCCATGATGATATATCAAAAACATCCTGATCATTATAAAAATCAATTACATATACACTCCCATATGAAGATATTTCTTTATAAATCCCATTGCTTAATCTACGTTCAATATCATCCTTATGCATATATTTGATTATTTTATCATTGTGTAACTCACTAAAATTATAATAGTCAGAGTTGATGATTTTCTTAATATTATTAAATAAGGGGTAATCATTATACATTATTTTATTTCCTCATAAGATTCAAATAAGTTCAATAAATTTAGAGATTCTTCAAAAATCTCCCTCGAACGTTCGTAAAACATATCTATATTTTCTTTAATAACACTTGACATTTTTTTACACAATCTCACAATTCTATCCGTAGAACCATGATATTTTGCAGATGAATTTAATCCAAACAATTGAGCTCTAAAAGAAAGAATCTCTACACCTACTATATAGCTATGAAAAAGCAAATATACAGGAAACATGTTATTACCAAAAACAGATTTAACTCCGTCAACCTCTACGTGAATTTTTTTTGTATTTTCATTCATATGCATATTGGCAATATCATCAATAAACAAAATCATATGAGTCAATTGATGAAACATCAACTCAACAAAGTCCTGATAATCAAATTCATCTTTAAAATCCATAGAAGCAAGACCAATTGTTTTTTGTGTTGTACCATTTGTATATGAAGATAGTTTATTTATAATAACGATTTTAATGATCCTATTCATTAATTCATAGATCTTATCATACTTTGACAAAGTATAGAGCCATTCATAAAAAACATTATTTATAAGCATTGAACTGATCTTGGCAGAATTATTTGTATACTTATCTTTTAATGCAAATAGGTGGTCGTAACAATACGGTAAAGCACCTTCATATGAAGTTATAAGAGGTATATTAGAGTCGGGTATTTTATTAAAAACAGAGTGCTTTTTGATAAATTCATTGTAATAATTCAATGATGTACCATGTAAACCCGTAGTCTTATTAACGAATTCAATAACATTTTCATATCCAATAATATAATACATATAAGCCTCAATAAAAACTATCTAAGATAAGGTTTAAAATAATGTCATTTGTTAATTTATCACCAACAGATAATCTTACACTATTATCTGTAATCTTTGAATAACCTAATGGGAAAGTACTTATTTTTATCCCATTTTTAATGACTTTATTTTTAAATAAATTAATATTATCAACATTTCCTGAAAAGAAAATAAAATTAGCTTGACTTCTACTCACAATAACATTATTTAGCTTTGATATTTTATTTATCATAACATCTCTATATTTTTTTATATTTAATATATTCTCTATATTAATTCTACCTTCATTTATAATATTTAGAACTAAATTCATTTTCATATCACACAATGAATACATTAAAGAAAACTTATTAATATATGAAATTAAATCCTGATTTGAAAATATATATCCAAAACGCAATCCTGCAAAACCAATTTTAGAAAAACCACGAAGAACAATGAGATTATCATATTTTGAAGTAAGATTTAATATATTTGAGCCTTGTGTTGAATAGGCTACATATGCTTCATCAATAATAACAGGACACTTACAGTTTTCAACAATACATCTTATTTCATCTACCCCAAATAATACTCCAGTTGGATTATTCGGATTATCAATAATAATTAGTGAGTTTTCATATTTTTGGGATGCATAGATAAATGCTTGTACATCAAGACCAAAATCATTATTTAAAGGAATTTTATGTACATCAACTCTACATATGTTTGCTAATCTCGTAAACATAAAGAATGAAGGATCAGGAATTAATAAATTAGTTTTTTTTGTAGAAAAAGATAATAAAATGGTTTGAATCAATTCCAAAAGACCATTGCCAAGAAGAATGTTTCTATCATAACTAACACCATTAATTTCGCATAATTTTTCTTTAATTATATTTGTATCAAAAATAGGATAACGATTTATATTAATTTCTTTTAGGTTATCAGAATATAACTTTGAATCCAGTTTTATCTGATAAGGAAACTCCATCAAACTTAAATTTTTATTAACTGGAGTAATTTTAAAATCAGGGATTTCATTGTACAACCTGTTCCTATAAAAATAGTGTCTTTTCATGCACATGATATTTACCATACTAATAGATTAATAAATACTTCATCTCATTCTCAACAAAGAAATAATATTCTCACGCTGAAAAAACATATTACAAAATCTTTCTAGCCAAATTATTTATCCATTTTGAATAATCATGACCTTTATCACGCTCTATTAATGGAGGAAAAACTTTTCTTTTGAAGTCAAAATATTTACTTCTAAGATCACCTTCAGAAAAACTATTGTACGTAAGAAAAATACATCTTCTCCTATTGTGAGATAGATTATCTTTTGACATATGCAATAAAAATGAACTAAAAATCAATAGATCTCCAGCATTAGCTTGAATAGAGTCCCAACCATATTTTTCATACGCATTTTTCAATGCCTTCCCTTCGCTATGAGGAATCAATTTTTTTTCAAATGGCATATTTGAAATATATAAACAACCATTATCTATATTAGTATCATCAACTGGAATCATCACATTAAACATTTCTTTATTAATGAATCTAGTGAATGCAGGATAATCTTGGTGGGGAGAAAATCCACCTCCGCCGCTTAACTTAAAATTAATTTTATCTTTAAACAGAAAATAATCTTCCATCATAATAAAATATAATAACTCATAAGCTTTTTTTTCAATTTTTTTTATAAAAAAAGCTTCTTTAGCATCAATAAAGTTTTCTATCCTATTAAGTATTTTCTTATTATCAATCACACTAGATTCATAATATTTCATTATTTTTCCGGGAATATCTTCACGGTCATCAAGAAATTGTACAGTTGCACTAAGTAGTTCTTTTTCCTCATAACATAAAAAATTCTTTATTAGAACATATCCTTTACAATTTAATTCTTCTTTATATTTATTCATCATATCTTATATAACTCCTCTCTTTCAATTACTTCACATATTTTCTTATCTAAATATTCCCTATTACTGTAAATAGAATTAGGGTCAGACTTTGATATTGATGACCTAATCCAGTAATCAGGTCTATCAACAGAAATAATTGCTATGTTTGTTTTTTTAGCAATAACTGCAACCCAAATATCGGACATGTTTTTTAATTGAAAAGATTCCATTGAAAATGAATAAAGTGATGAATGATAAGCCAATGTGCCAGTACCAGGAACATTTACAGTGATATCATTATCAAGTGAACAACTAAAATGAATTCCTTTTTTATATTTATAATATGACAATAAAGATTTCCTATCAATAATATTCCCATGTACACATATAAATTGCTGCCGTTTATATTTCTCTATTTTCAATACAAGCTTTTTAATATAGTTTGATGGGTAAATTAAATCATCATCAAGTGTAAATAAATACCCAGATTTATTTTTCAGTGGAAAAAATTTTGAAGCATCACCATAATCCCCAAACTGAGAACTCATATAGACTTTAATTTTATCTCTATTTAAAAATTGAGGTATCTTTTCGTATCCATTTAAATATACATTTAATTCATCTAACTGTGAATAGATGGAGTTGATAGTAATTTGTAAATTATATTCTCTTTCTGGTATACTTGCTATGGATGCTATTCTCAGGTTCTTATTATCAATTACTAGTTTAGTTGAAGGAACACCTAGAGGAAGTTTATATTTATTCCAAGTCCATACACCATGAGCCTGATAAATTCTTTTTATCTTCACATAATCATTTATATAATTAGAAAACAATATTTCATCTTGGCTCCTATTGTATCCATTAGATGTATAGATAGTGTTTCTCTTTCCATAGATTTCAATTACAGCATTATGGACAGTAATATGATCATAATGCCCATATTCACCATCTACAGCATGTGTAGTAATAGAATCATATTCAGAAATGTTTAGATCCTCTAGAGAGTTACATATAGTCTTAAAATGTTTTTTATTTAAAAAATCCGTTTCAAAATTCTCCCAATCTCCAGATTCATTTAAACCTAGGTTAATAATTTTAGAAAAATAAGGATGTTCATATAGTGCTTTATTTCTTTTCTTATGAAATGACGGTTTATTTTCTCTACCAGAGAAAACTATAATTATGTAATCAAAATTCTTTGGATTAAACCATATAATTTCATCATCAGGATGTGCAACAATTAGAAAATTCATACTATTTTCCCATACACTTTCTTATATATATCACGAGCAATAGATATCTCATCAACAATAGTAGTATAATCCTCAATGTTAGAATCCCTTTCAATTATAACTCCACTGACATCAGTTTTTGAAAGTGCAAATTCATATAATTCCCATACTTCACTCCATATATCATTAGCATGGGTGTCTATAATCATATCAAATTTATATGCGCCACCAGCCAAATGAATTTCGACAACATGATCTAATGGTAGTTTGAGCAAAAATTCTTTCGGATCATAATTATGATTCATTGAATTAATATATAAGTTATTAATATCTAACAACATACCACAATCACTGCCTTTAATTATTCTATTCATAAACTCAATTTCTGATAAATCGGACATAGGCATTTCATAATAATAGGTAATATTTTCAATTATGAAATCATCACTAACTTGTGATTTTATTTTTTTAATTTTGTCTATTATCTGATATGAACTTTCAATTGAAAATTGAATTGGCATTAGATGTCCAACCTCAATATCTCCATGCCGTGTTGCTGATAAATGATCACTATACCATTGTGGTTTCTTATCAGTAATAACTCGCCTTAGTTTACTTATATATTCATCATCCAAACTGTCCTCACTTCCTAATGACATATCAAGCCCATGAAATATAATTGGCACCTCTTTACAACATTTTTCTAAGTAAGGGTCTTCTTCATCCCAAAAAAATTTTTCAGAGTGTACCTCAAGAATATCAATATGTTGAATATTTTGAAAAATTTCTTTTGAAAAAGATGATCTATAGTTAACACCAACACCTATTTTTTCATATTTATTCATTACGAATATCCTTAGCACTAAGAAAGATTAAACCTTTTGAATTTAATGTCTTAAGAGTAGATACAAAAGTATTTTTATCAATACCATAATATTCACTTGCCTCATTAAACATATTACTAGCTAATATTTCGTTCTTACATGACAATATTATATGACAGATAATATCACCTATCATACATGAGACAATTTCCCTAGATTTGTCTTTTTTATAAAACAGAATATTACTTCTTTTTTCCATTAAATGGTCTTTCAAAACATTCGGAGGTTCCCCTTTATGAAGGAGATTCAATAGTACACTAATATTTTTAGCAAATTTTTTGATCCTCACAGTTGGATGAGAAATAACAAATATTTTTTCCATCTTACCTATATCAGTCTTTGGTATATAATCCTTCCAACTATTATTATTCATATTTTGCAGATCAATTATAAGACGATTCTTTTCCTTTTCATACAATGCAATTAGTTCTAATATCTCATCTTCGGTTGAGTTAATCATGAAATTGCAAAAAACTTCAGATTCAATGACAGGATTTTTTTTAACTTCGTTATTAAAATTAAGACTATTTAAATATTTTTCAAATTCAAATTCAAACTTTTCTTCACCTAGATATTTATATATATTAGGGAGTGCTCCTTTCAGACCATCCATTCTCTTTATTTTTTGCAAAATTGATGAGTTAACAAATCTTCCGCCATTTTTTCTAAAAAAATTAATCAAGACCTCTCTATTTTCCTGAGCAACACGATATTTATCCATAAATTTATTTGGATTTTCATACATTTTTATTGAATACTTTGGATTTGATATTAATTTTGATAAATATATATTTATTTCTCTTTTATTCATAATTATATGCCTTCCCCCCTAATTCAATAAGGGGGGATTAATTTAGTTATTATGGACAATCAACACTATTACAAAGGACCTCAACTTCTGGTTCAGACTCTTCAATTAATTCGATTTCCATTTTAATCCCCTATTACTGATACAGAATTGTTTCAAAAATATTAACTTATAACCAAATGTTAACATTTATAATATTAGATGCATATTCCCATATGTCAAATTTTTATCTAAAAGTGATGATAATAAAACAATAACTTCAACCATATGAAAATAAAAGAATTATAATTCCATATGAATGTTTTGATATTACAACATGAAGAAATTTCATATTACTTTGTAGAGATAATTAGGTTGGGTAAATTCTCATAATGAAGTTAAACAGGTCAGATATGTTTAATAAAAAATTAATTTAGCAACACTTAACACTATCTCAAACAAAGCCCAGGAAAATTTATTCAACATAAATTTTCCCCTCAAAAAACTAAAAATTTCAGCTTTCAGGCTATTCCTTCAACTCATTGTTTCTTAACCTGTTGCCACATTTTTTCCATTTCTGCCAATGTCGCCGCTTCTAACGTCTGGCCTTTACTCAATATCAGCTTTTCCACGCCTTTAAAACGACGCTCAAACTTATTACATGCTTTTTGCAATGCAATTTCAGGTTTGTACCCCAAATGGCGCGACAAATTCACAACAGTAAACAGCAAGTCACCAATCTCTTCTTCCAAATGCTGCTCATCAACAACTGCTTGATGAGCCTCATCCATCACTTCGTCGATCTCTTCATAAACTTTGTCTAACACAGGTCCCAGAGTATCCCAGTCAAAACCGACGGAAGCACAACGCTTCTGCATTTTATAAGCTTTCATTAACGCCGGCAGACTTGCCGGAATGTCGTCAAGGAGCGAATGAAGATCTTTTTGTGCTCTTTCCTGCGCCTTGCGTTTTTCCCAGCCATTGATAGCCACGTCACTGCTGATATTCTGCTGCTGATCGAAAATATGCGGATGACGGCGCTCCAGCTTATCGCTAATGGCATTACAGATGTCATCAAAATCAAATAACTGCTGCTCTTTGCCCATTTCAGCATAGAACACCACCTGAAATAATAGATCGCCCAATTCTTCTTTCAGATCCGAAAAATCACCACGTTCAATGGCATCAATGACTTCGTAAGTCTCTTCTAATGTATAAGGTGCGATAGTTTTGAATGTCTGTTCTTTATCCCAGGGACATCCCTGTTGGGGATGGCGCAACTGCGCCATAATCCCCCGTAACCGTTCTATAGCGGGTGTTTTCATCTTTTATCCCAATTTTCCTGCGATCAGTTGCCATGAAGACGTTTAGCTTCAATGACATCCGGTAATTGATTGGTTTTCGCCAATATCCTTCCCAGCACTTGCAGGTTATAAATCTCAATATTCATATCAATGGTGGCAATCTGCTGCTTTACATCACTGCGGCTGCTCACCCCAAGCACGTTCACCTTTTCATTCGCCAGGATCGTAGTGATATCACGCAGTAATCCACTGCGATCATTCGCAATCACACGCACAATCAGTGAGTAACCACTAGAATAGCTTTCTCCCCAAACCGCATCCACCACCCTTTCAGGTGCACTTGCCTGCAAATCCGCCAACTGTTCACAATCAGCCCAGTGGATGGAAATTCCCCGACCACGGGTGATAAAACCGACAATATCATCCCCCGGAATTGGCTGGCAGCAACGGGCAATGTGATGCATCAAGTTACCCACACCTTCTACCACAATCCGTCCGTTATCTTTAGCAGAACTACGCTGCGGATGGGTTTTGCTCTCCAGATTGCGAAGCGCTTCCCGATCTGCATCTGCCGCCGTGGTTTTATTGAGTTTGCTTTGCAGAAAGTGAGTCAACTGATTGATGCGGATGTCACCAACGCCAATTCCCGCCAATACTTCATCAAGGGTATGAACGTTATAACGCGCAATGAGCAGCTTTTCCGCTTCTTTCAGGCTGATATCTAAGTGGGCCAGTTCGTTATCCAACATCTGACGACCTGCAATGATGTTCTTATCCCGATCCTGTTTGCGGAACCAGTTATGAATTTTCGCCCGGCCACGGCTGGTGGTGATATACCCCAAATTTGGATTCAGCCAATCACGGCTTGGGTTCGGATGTTTCTGCGTGATGATGTCAATCTGATCACCCATCCGCAATTGGTAGCTAAATGGCACAATTCGACCGCTGATTTTCGCCCCAATACAACGATGTCCTACATCGCTGTGAATATGGTAGGCAAAATCCAGTGGCGTAGAGCCGGCAGGCAGATCAATAACATCCCCTTTCGGCGTAAATACATATACCCGATCATCAAACACCTGGCTGCGAACCTCATCCAGCATCTCGCCAGAATCAGCCATCTCTTCCTGCCATGCGATCAATTTACGCAGCCATGCAATACGTCCTTCATACCCCGCTCGACCAACCGCCGTCGCACCCTCTTTATATTTCCAGTGTGCAGCAATTCCCAATTCCGCATCTTCATGCATCTGACGGGTACGGATCTGAATTTCCAGTGTTTTACCACTCGGCCCAAGCACTACGGTATGAATGGATTGATAGCCATTGGGCTTCGGGTTAGCAACATAATCATCAAATTCATCAGGCAAATGACGATAGTGAGTATGTACTATCCCCAGCGCTGCATAACAATCCTGCAAGCGTTCAACCACAATCCGCACCGCTCTGACATCAAACAACTCATCAAATGCCAGTGATTTTTTCTGCATTTTGCGCCAGATGCTGTAGATATGTTTAGGTCGTCCGTATATTTCAGTTGTTACGCTCTCTTTGAGCATATATTTACGCAATGTGCTGACAAAGTGATCAATATACTGTTCACGATCAATCCGGCGCTCATGCAGTAATTTAGCAATTTTTTTGTATTCATCTGGATGGAGATAACGGAAACAGTAATCCTCAAGTTCCCATTTGAGTTGACCAATCCCCAAGCGGTTAGCAAGTGGCGCATAAATATTGGAACACTCTTTAGCAACCAGTACACGCTCATCTTCAGTCGCTTCTTTCACGACGCGCAGATGGGCAATACGTTCCGCCAGCTTGATAACAACACAGCGAAAATCTTCTACCATTGCCAGCAGCATCCGGCGGACATTATCAACCTGCACAGAACAGGTCGAATCATTATGCGTGGCTTTCAACTGACGAATAGCATCCATATCCATGACACCTTTCACCAGATTGGTAATCGCGCTGCCAAACACCTCTGTGACGGTTTCACTGTCGAGCAATTTGGCGTCAACCAGCGAAAACAGTAGCGCAGCGCGCATACTGTCATTATCCATACTCAGCGTGGAAAGGATCTCAACCATTTCCACACCGCGCCATAACAGAAGTTCTGAATCAGGATGATCTTGCGCTTTTTCGTGACAATAACGCCAGGTTTCGGCTAATTTTTCACCCAATTGAAGGTTCGCTATATTTAAACTGGCGATCCACTTATTTACTGCAAACTCTCCCGCAGAGGTTAAATGAGCACTTCTTACCGCAACCATAATCTCTCCCGATTACTTCACAGCCTCTACCCAACCACGACCTGGCGGCTAAATAGCGCCATTGACTCCAGATGACCTGTATGCGGAAACATATCCAACATCCGCACGCTGATAATATGATAGCCAGCCTCAAGCAGAATCTTACTGTCCCGCGCCAATGTTGTTGGATTGCAAGAGACGTAGACCACTTTTTCAGGGGCCAGTTCGACGATGTGTGACATGACTCCTGCCGCACCAGCACGCGCCGGATCTAATAAGACCTTGTTAAACCCCAGTTTCGCCCAGGGTTGACGATGTATATCTGCTTCCAGGTTTTCATGGAAGAAAGATAGGTTATCCAAATTATTTAATCTGGCATTATATTGCCCATTCGCTACCAGCGTGGCAACCCCTTCCACGCCGACCACCGCCTGCACTATTCGGCCAATAGGTAAAGTAAAATTTCCCATACCGCAGAACAGATCGAGCACTCTGTCATTCGGTTGTAAATCAAGCCACGCTATCGCTTGAGCAACCATTTGTTGATTTACCGAATCATTAACCTGAATAAAGTCTCTTGGACTGAAAACCAGTTTCAGGTCACCGACCTGATACCAAGGTTCTGGCTGTTCATGCAGTGATTCAATTGAAGTTTCATCTGCCGCCAGATAGACACCCACATTGTGTTGTACGGAAAATGTGCATAACTTTTCTTTATCTTCCCCTTTCAGGGGATCAAGATGGCGCAATATCATCAATGGGCCGTTATCTGCCAGCACCAATTCCACATGCCCCAACCGTTTAACCGCTTTCAGATCATTGAGACACTGAGATAATGGCTGCAATAACCGTTCCAATTCAGGTTGTAAAACAGGGCAGGTTTTTATTGCAACTAATTCATTGGATTGATTCTGACGAAATCCCATCACCAGTTGACGTTGCTTTATCTGATAATGTAAACCCAGCCTTGCCCGGCGCCGGTAACCATATTCAGGGCTGAAGATCACCGGCTTGGCGGAGACAGTTATGCCGGTTTCCCGCCTGATAAGATGTTCCAAAACATTAGCTTTGCTCTCACGCTGTAAATCAGACGCAACATGTTGTTGCTGACAACCGCCACATATTCCAAAATGCGGGCAGCGGGGATTGACACGATATGGACTGTCAGATAGACGCTTAACCAACTTTGCTTTGGCAAACTGGCGCTTCTCTTCCGTTAGTTGTACCTGTGCCTGTTCACCGGGCAATAATCCGGTGACAAAAATGGTTTTACCCTGATAACGAGCTACGCCCTGCCCCTGGGCATCCAGATTATCAGCAGTGACTGTGATGATATGCCGGTTTACTGTTCGGCGATTGGGGGAATAAAATTGCACCATGATTCTTACGGACTATGAATTATCAAGTTCTTATTTTCCCACAATGGACGCCTATGACCAAATATAGCTTACGCCTCCGAATGATGAGCCTGATCCTGCTTCCGATTTTACTGGTTGGCATGTTTTTCAGTATATCGTTTCTCTGCTATCACTATCGTGAACTAAAAAACCAAATCGTTCGATCCGGGATCAGTATTATCGAACCGCTTTCGATTGCCAGTGAAATCGGGATAAATCTGCATAACCGTGAACGCGTCAACTCATTGATAACCAGACTTCATCGCAGAAATTCTGAGATAGTCCGGGCGATTGCCATTTTTAATGATGATAATCAGCTATTTGATATATCAAACTATAAATACAACTCGGCTCAACTCCAGATCGCACCAGGAACGCCACTTCCAACAATCCTGACAAAAATGGAGGTCAAAAACAGTATTATTTTACGCATGCCAATTATCTCAGAGCGCCATTTATCTCAGAATCAGCAGAACGCTGATGCCCCATCCCTCCATCCGATTGGTTATATCGCTATTGATCTTGATTTACGGTCAGCTCACTTACAGCAATATAAAGAGATAGTTATCTTTATATTGCTATTACTGATTTGCCTTGGCTGGGCATCACTGTTTGCCTACCATTTGGTGCGCAAAATCACAAAACCTATCAGCGATATGGTCAGTACAGTTGATAGCATTCGCCGGGGGCAATTAAACAGTCGTGTCAACGGGAAATATTTTGGTGAATTGGATACGCTGAAAAATGGCATTAATGCCATGGCAAAATCGCTTTCCAGCTATAAAGAAGAGATGCTGAACGATATTGATCAGGCAACTTCGGATCTGCGGGAAACGATGGAGCAGTTCGAAATTCAGAACGTTGAGCTGGCAATAGCGAAAAAACGCGCTCAGGAAGCCGCCAGAATAAAAACAGAATTTCTGGCAAATATGTCCCATGAATTGCGCACACCGCTTAATGGCGTCATTGGTTTTACCCGCCAAACACTGAAAACCGCTCTGACAGTACAGCAAACTGAATATCTGCATATTATTGAACGTTCTGCCAATCATCTGCTGAATATTATCAATGATATTTTGGATTTTTCCCGGCTTGAAGCGGATAAGCTGACACTGGAAAATATTCCATTTCTTCTACAGGATACGATTGATGAGGTCATGATTTTATTGACACCCAGCGCCAAAAATAAAGGCATTCAACTAACGCACAACGTTGATTCTCAAATACCGAATCTGATCATAGGCGACCCTACGCGTCTCCAGCAAATACTCACCAATATCATCGGTAACGCCATTAAATTCACTGAACAAGGTTTTGTAGAAATAAAAATCAATCTGAAACAACAGCAATCCCATAAAATCAATTTAGAGATCACAGTCAGAGATACCGGCATCGGTATCAATCCTGCACAGCAACCCCATCTGTTTCAAGCTTTTCATCAGGCAGATGCCAGTATTTCCCGCCGTTATGGTGGTACCGGACTTGGTCTGGTGATTACCCGGAAACTGATCCGCGAAATGGGCGGCAATATCAGTTTTACCAGCGAGCCGAAAAAAGGTTCCGTTTTTCGTTTTGATTTGTGGCTGGGAAAAGATGATTTCAACCTAACCAGCTCTGTTGTACCACAAAAAACGATTATCCAATCCCCACGTTTACCCATAACCGTTATGGCCGTTGATGATAATCCAGCCAACCTCAAACTAATCAGCTCATTACTGAAAGACGTCGTAGAAAAAACAGTGACATGCAGTAATGGGGAAGACGCTTTGCAATCGGCAAAATCCCACCATTTTGATGTCATTCTGATGGATATCCATATGCCGGGTATGGATGGCATCTGTACCTCTGAACGCATCCACCAGCTACCACAACACCGAGATACCCCGATTATCGCCGTCACAGCCTATACTTGCCGGTCAAAGAGTGATGCAGATCAATCACCATTTGAAGATTTTCTGACCAAACCCTTAGATGAAGATAGCCTGAGAACGGTGCTAAACCGTCACATTAAAACATCGGAATCGCAACATGTTAATTGGCCGTTAGCGCTGCAACAAGCAGCAGGAAAAGAACAGCTAGCTAAAGAAATGATAAAAATGCTGGTGGATTTTCTGCCGGATATAAAAGCAATCACAGAAAAAGTTTTATCCGGGGACATTGTTAGCGATTATCAGCAGCAAATCCATAAGCTGCACGGGAGTTGCTGTTACAGCGGCGTGCCACAACTTAAAGCACTCTGCCAATTAATTGAACAACAATTACAAAAAAACGTTCCATTAACCGATATAGAACCTGAGTTGCTGGAGCTGGCAGATGAAATTGACAATGTCCTTGCCGCGGCCCAAAAGCTATTGAGTAACGACCAAAATATCAGTTACACACAATAAATTTACGATACTCTTCATAAGCATAATTATCTGTCATGCCACTGATATAATCCTGAATAAGACGGGCGCGGTAGTAGAATTCCATCAGGTCTTTTTCAGCTTCATCAGTGGCGATGATCCCTTCTACCGCTTCGTTATAAGCCAAGCGATGTTTAGTGGAAAGTTTGTGCAGCAAGCGGATTTCAATAAAATAATCTTGATGGAAATTGTTCTGGTTTAATTTCATAAAACTCTGACGGGACATCGTCAATAACGGCCAATAAAAATCCAATAACCCATTGATAATTTTATACCCTTTCAATTCCAACTCTTCAATTTCTGGATGATTAAACACTCTTTTACAGGCAATGTTCTTCAGCGTTTTAAGCAACCGATGCTCCTCGCTTTTATCTTCAAGTAACGCTTGATTAAATGAACCCTCAAAAACGGCAGGCAGATGATCAATAAAACGACGGGCAGTGTAAGGTACCAGCCTGCCGGTAATATAAACCCGCAAATACATAAAAAATTGGTCCTGCTGACTTCGACGTAATTCGTTGCCACTCGTTCTCGTATAAGCTTTCCTGATCGTAGCGTCGAACAGATCTCCAGACCGATGACCGCCGTTCTCTTCCCACTCCTGTTCCAAATATTCCATCAAGGTATCTACGTCAAAAATATCCTTTTCAACAGCATCATCCAGATCAGCAATGCAATAAGAGATATCATCTGCGGCTTCCATAATATAAGTCAGTGGGAAACGACAGAACTCCCCCATTTTAAGCTCGTGGCGCAATTCACGGACAAAATTCTCTTCCGACCAATAAAAACCCGGTTTTTTCATCAGGTAGTTAAATTGATCCAGCGCCTTTTCAAGACGAAAAGCAGGACAGGTATATTTTAGAATGCAGCCAATCTGAGCATAAGTCAGGTTGAGTTTTAACAGGCTGTGTACCATACGGATAGCCTGAGCATTCCCTTCAAACTGACATAAATCTTTACGTAACTGGCGACGGAAAAGATCTTTTTTCACATCCCCGCACAAACGCAATGCAGGTATTTCACATCGATCTTTTCGCTCAATATTTTCCAGGGCAAAATTAAGATCGAGCTTTTTGGCAAACCAGTCTTTAATTGCCGCTTCACCAAAATGACCAAAAGGTGGATTACCAATATCATGCATTAAACAAGCCATTTCAATCAGGCTCTCAAATGACAACAGCCGTTTATCCAGACGGTATTGAACCAATAAATTACGCGTTTTCAGTTCATTGATAATCGTTTTCGAAATATAGCGCCCAATCTGTTGCACTTCCAATGAATGAGTTAGGCGACTGCGGACAGCGGCATTATTTTCCAGAGGAAAAACCTGTGTTTTCTGCTGTAAACGACGAATAGCCGCTGAATTCATAATCCGCCCGCGATCACTTTCAAACTGGCGAATAACTTGCTCTTCATCATTAGGATCAACATCATAATGGCTGTATTTACGTTGATAATTAAGCTTCTGACTAAAGTCTATCCCGGACATTTATCCCCCGACGTGTGAGATAGCACTGTTTTACATCACAGATTATCTGATTGTTCTGCATTAAATGTTAAACTCAGGAACTGAATGATTTTATATGATTAATTAATCAACAGCGAGTATGACACAATGAAAGTAGGCGTGATAGGTGCTATGGAGCAAGAAGTGACTTTACTGCGCGATCAAATCGAAGATCGTCAGACACTGTCACGAGGTGGCTGCGAAATCTATACCGGTAAGCTCAACGGCGTGGAGATCGCACTGTTAAAATCCGGTATTGGTAAAGTTTCTGCTGCAATTGGTACAACTTTGCTGCTTGAACATTGTCAGCCTGATGTGATTATCAACACAGGTTCCGCAGGTGGCCTTGATCCGAAATTGCAAATCGGTGATATCGTGGTTTCCAGCGAAGTCCGCTATCATGATGCTGATGTCACCGCTTTTGGTTATGAACCAGGTCAAATGGCACAATGCCCCCCTGCATTCCTGGCGGATAACCAACTGATCGCACTGGCAGAAAAATGTATTCGCTCACTGGGTTTGAATGCGATACGTGGGCTGATTTGCAGCGGTGATGCATTTATTAACGGTGCGGAACCACTGGCACGTATCCGGGCGACTTTCCCACAGGTTACCGCAGTAGAAATGGAAGCGACAGCGATAGGGCACGTCTGCCACCAATACAACACACCGTTTGTTGTTGTGCGTGCAATCTCTGACGTGGCAGATAAGGAATCTCATCTCAGTTTTGATGAATTTCTTTCTGTGGCAGCCCGCCAATCCACATTAATGGTCAGCGCAATGCTGGCAACACTGAGTCACGATAAATAATATTTTATTGACAGAGTCACGCCCTGATTAATACTTTCAGAAGAAATCAAGGGCGTGTCTACCCCGCCTAAAACATTCAATATATTTATATATTAAAGGGCATGCTTTCATGAGATGGATAAAAAGTACAGGTTCAGTTTGGTTATCGCTTTTACTGTTTCTCAGTGGTTTCAGCCATTATTTGTATGCCACACCTTTACGGGTCATCAGCTTATCGCCGTCAACCACAGAATTAGCCTATGCTGCCGGGCTAGGTGACCATCTGATCGCGGCCAGTGCTTATTCTGATTATCCGCCTCAAGCCAGTAAACTTGAGCAAGTGGCTAATTGGCAAGGCATTAATCTGGAACGCATTGTCACACTGAAACCCGATATGATTCTGGCATGGCGTGGTGGTAATCCCCAACGCCCACTGGAACAACTCGCCTCTTTTGGTATTAACATCTTTTATTCCGACCCCAAAACCATCGAACAGATAGCTCAGGATTTGGAACGACTGGCCGAATACAGCCCCCATCCTGAGCAGGCAAAAAAATCCGCGACTGAACTGCGTCAACGGTTTGCCGCTCTGAAACAAAAATATGCCTCTGCCACCCCAAAACCGGTCTTTTTACAATTCGGCACTCAGTCTCTGTTTACTGCTTCAGGACATACACTGCAAAGTGAAGTGCTTTCAATCTGTGGTGGCAGAAATATTTTTGCTGACAGCCCCGTTCCCTGGCCACAGGTAAGCCGTGAGCAAGTACTCACTCGGAAACCTGAGACGATTGTTATCAGTGGTGGGCCGGAACAAGCCAGATTAGTTGAAAATTTCTGGCATCCTCAATTGAAGGCCAAAGTGATTATATTGCATGAAGATTGGTTTCATCGCTCAGGGCCTCGTATTGTTCTGGCCGCCGAGCAGCTATGCCAGCAATTGAACGATAAGGGTTCCTGATAAAACAAAATAGTTTAGTGGAATTGCAGGAATCCCCGATAATGGGCCATATCGTTCACAGACCCATTGCGGGAAACAATCAGATACTGAAAGAAGAACCACAACCGCAGGTTGTCTTAGCATTAGGGTTGGTAACGATAAAGCGTGAACCTTCCAGACCTTCGGTATAATCAACACAACCGCCAACCAAATATTGCAGACTCATCGGATCAACAACCAACTCAACCCCCTGCTTCTCAATGGTCATATCGCCTTCATTGATCTGATCATCAAAGGTAAAGCCATACTGGAAACCACTGCAACCGCCACCTGTGATATAAACCCGTAAACGCAGGTTTGGATTTTCTTCATCCGAAACTAAGATTTTCACTTTACTGGCGGCAGCATCAGTAAACTGTAAAGGTAATACTATATCATCGCTCATCATTTTTTACTCCAGACCGGAACCCGGCAAAGACATTCACAAGACAACAGAAATTTGCCGATTTATTAATAATTCGAATTATCTAATACCTGGGTAGTTCGTTCAAGTTTTGTCATTTCAGCAACCACGAATAGCTAACAAGTTGTCTGAGCATCTTTTAATATAAAAAGGAAAATTTATTGATTTATCATGATTATTAGTTACTTTATTGAGTATTTATTAACGTCACCATGCGGAGTTCTTATGCAAAAAATATTACCACTTATGCTGGCCGTCACACTTGCAGGCTGCGTAGCTCATAGCAAGCAAGTCGATATGGATATGGATATGGATAGTTATACCTCGAAGAAAATTGATGACATCATAGAAAACCAGGTAAAACCGGGAAATAAAGGCAATCCCGGTGAAATGATAAAAAATATCTCTTATCAATTTCTCAATACGCCTTATGTCGCGAACAAACTGGTCGGTTCCCCAACTGAACCTGAAAAATTAGTTATAGATTTTAGCGGACTGGACTGTTTTACTTTTCTTGATTACGTAGAATCGTTAAGGACATCAAATGACCAACAGGATTTTATAAAGGATCTCATCCAGACAAGGTATATTGACGGAAAAATCAGTTTCTTACAAAGAAAACATTTCTTCACAGATTGGTCAACCAGAGAAAAATTAAATGCCAAAGATGTGACGAATGAAATAAGTCTTTCTTATATAAAAATCACAAAAAGTCTGAATAGAAAAGCAGATGGCGGCGAATATATCCCCGGACTGAGCGTTATCAACCGAGATATTCAATATATTCCAGGTAATAAGGTGAATGATTCCGTGATTAAACACTTAAAGACAGGAGATTATATAGGAATATACACACATCTTGCCGGGCTGGATGTCACGCATACAGGGATTTTTATTATGACAGATAATGGCCCAATGTTTAGAAATGCATCTTCACTTGCAGCCAATAAAAAAGTGGTCGATTCGCCCTTCCTTGATTATGTAAAGAATAAATCCGGAATTATCGTCCTAAGACCATTATAATCAGTGAGACAAACGATAAACCCATTCAAAGATACATTCAGGAGCCTTTTAATGAGCCAATCCGAAATCCTCTATTCTCAGGCCAAACAGCTTATTCCCGGCGGTGTTAACTCCCCGGTACGGGCATTTAATGGCGTTGGCGGCACACCTCTGTTTATCAAACACGCTGACGGTGCCTATCTCTATGATGTTGATGGTAAAGCCTATATTGATTACGTCGGTTCTTGGGGCCCTATGGTGCTGGGACATAACCACAACGCTATCCGTAATGCAGTCATCAAAGCCGCAGAGCAAGGATTGAGTTTCGGTGCCCCCACTGCCGCCGAAGTGGAAATGGCCCAGCTGGTGACTGAACTGGTGCCATCAATGGATATGGTGCGCATGGTTAACTCAGGCACAGAGGCAACCATGAGCGCTATCCGTCTGGCTCGTGGATATACCAACCGCGATAAGATCATCAAATTCGAAGGTTGTTATCACGGCCACGCAGATTGTCTGCTGGTAAAAGCCGGTTCTGGTGCCCTGACTATCGGCCAACCCAACTCTCCGGGGGTTCCGGTTGATTTCGTCAAACATACACTGTCCTGTACCTATAACGATTTGAACTCAGTGCGGGAAGCGTTTGAACAATATCCTGAAGAGATAGCTTGTATTATTGTCGAACCCGTTGCCGGTAATATGAACTGCGTGCCGCCACTGCCAGAATTTCTACCCGGCCTGCGCGCACTGTGTGATGAATTCGGTGCTCTGCTGATTATCGATGAAGTGATGACAGGTTTCCGCGTCGCCTTATCCGGGGCGCAATCTTATTACAATGTAGCGCCTGACCTGACTTGCCTCGGCAAAATCATTGGTGGCGGTATGCCCGTTGGTGCTTTCGGTGGACGTCATGAAGTAATGGAAAAATTAGCGCCAACCGGTCCTGTGTATCAGGCTGGCACCTTATCTGGCAACCCGATTGCTATGGCCGCAGGTCTTGCCTGCCTGAAAGAAGTCTCTCAGCCCGGCGTACACCAACGCCTGATTGAACTTACCGATAATCTGGCTGTTGGCCTGATGAAAGCAGCAAAAGCAACCGACATTCCGCTAGTGGTTAACCATGTCGGCGGTATGTTTGGCATTTTCTTTACTGATGCTAAAACAGTCAGTTGCTATCAAGATGTGATGAATTGCGATATTGAGCGTTTCAAACGCTTCTTCCATCTAATGCTTGACGAGGGTGTTTATTTGGCACCTTCCGCATTTGAAGCGGGTTTTATGTCTATCGCGCACACGGATGAAGATATTCAGCGTACTGTGGATGCAGCCGCTCGTTGCTTTGCCAAGCTGAAATAATTTCTTCGCTACCAAATTATAGCACCGTATTGCTTGAATTTACGGGGGTCTGAATTCGCTCTTCTTAAGCAAAATTGAGGTTAGTTAATAATAGGTAAAATAACCTGATAGATTCTATAGAGTAAACCAACCCTGTTAGGCAACTGCCAGATTTATTCTGCTAAACAGTCCAATCTTCAATGTGTAATCCTTGTACATATTGAAAAGCATGATCATTTGTAATCAGCACCATCTTCATATTTATCGCGTGCACCGCAATGAGTAAATCAAGCGGTGCTAATATTCTGCCTTGTCTCTCCATCTCAGCTCTGACCGTACCATAACACTCGGCAATAGAACTATCCCAAGGTAAGACATCAACACGCCGGAGAAATTCTCTTACTGCCGTATGAAGCCGCTTTGCTTCTGGACGACGCGCCAATCCGAACAATAATTCACCTTCTGTGATAGCTGAAATACAGAGTGATGACATCGGTACAGATAAAACATGCTGTACAACTGAATGGTGCTCTCTGATTAAATGCCCTATCACATTTGTATCAAGCATATAACGTTTCATTCTTCCCATCCCTCGAACGGATCACGAGATTGCTCTTGCTGGCACCGTTCTTCTTTGCCCAGAAAATCATTAGGGATATTTGTACCCTTTAATGCTGCAAAAAACCCATCCCAGTCGTGTGGCTTGCGGGACAGTATTACATCTCCGGTCTCAGGGTCCTTCCGAATAAAAACCTCATCAGAATCAAAACGATAAGCCGCTGGCAGACGCACCGCTTGACTCCTCCCATTCATAAACAACTTAGCTACATGTCCCATAAAACCTCCTGATATTGATTGGTATATATCAAAGCATATGACACATCTTGATATATATCAAGATATAGACCAAACATGATACTATAAAGCTATCGATTTAATGGTAAGTTATAAATCCGTTGCCCTTCAAAAAAACACCCTGTTTCATTTGACCAGTACAAAGGATACGAGTATATATCTTTCATAAATTTTATTTATGTATACGTATTTTCAGACTCATATTCATTTATTGAGTAGATATTCTGGCTTTATTAAGAAGTTGAGTTTTCTTTCTATACTTTTGTTTTACATCACAATTTACTAAACCAGAAAATATGAAGGAGAGAGGATGAGCAACGTTATCAAAGAAATAAGTGATGCTAATATTGCCTATGCAGCAACTTTTGGTGATGATAAAAAAAACCTTGGTTTACCTGCTGTCAGACGATTTGCCATATTAACTTGTATGGATGCCAGGTTAGACCCGGCAAAATTTGCAGGTTTATCTGAAGGTGATGCCCATATTATTCGTAACGCGGGCGGAAGAGCCAGTGATGATGCTATTCGTTCACTTATCATTTCTTACAAACTTTTCGGAACAAAAGAGTTGTTTGTCATTCATCATACTCATTGTGGGATGGAGCTTTTTACAGACAATATCATGGGCGATCTACTGGAAAGCAGCCTGGAAAGTGTAATCATGACGGATGAGGGATTTAAAGAGGTCGGCACCAGCGCCGGTTCACCTGAGGGAAAATATATCAAATGGCTTACCATTGACAATCAAGTTAATAGCTTAGTTGAAGATATTCATCGTATTCGTAATCACCCCCTTGTACCTGCAAGTATCGCCATATATGGGTACATCTATGATGTGAAGTCAGGAAAATTAATTGAGATTCCTGAAGCAACAAGCATTGTAAATACAGAGTCGTGACATCCTCCCCTTCCTAAAAGCATAGGTATCACACATCTTCGAACTGACCTAATATGCCCGCCGCTAATCGGGTCAGTTCTTCAGGTGGATATTCCGATAGCAGCATGAGTGTGTTTAAGAGCACAGATAATCCCGCAAGAAGAGCCAGAGCATTCTCTCATTTTCCCTATTTTTACTGTCTGCCTGAGAGCCTGCAAATCCATTGTCTGGCCCGGGTATTTTCTATACGAAAAGTCAGTTTATCCGCGACCTCCCCCACTTTTTGGCGCATTCCCTGATATGGATGCAGTCATTATTGAGAAAGCGCCAGACAGCTTGTGTCATCGCAAATGATGTTTTCTGAGCGCTGACGATATCTTTAATCGCACAGGAGAGCGGGTCTGAAGGAGTCATATGTTGTTTAACCCGTATCGGGTATCGGCGGTTAAGGCCTCGATAAGGACTCTTTACAACAGCAGGAATCCCTCTCTGGGGATTAACTTCTTAACTGTGTAGGTACCTTAGTCACTCGCAGTAGAGCAAAACCATCCCACCCTTTTTCTCCTACTGTCTGAAACGCTGTAGCACTCAGGTGATCGTTATTTTTGATTGCATTCAGCGCCTGGCGAATACCCTCTGCGTGGGGATCTCGTTGCTCATCAATAATCGTGCCACCACGTACAATGTTATCCATAATGATCAAGCTTCCCAGACGACTCAGTTTTACCGCCCAGTCTAGATACAGCAGACTGTTTTGTTTATCGGCATCAATAAAAATCAGATCAAACGGTACCCATGCTTCCATGGTCGGCAACGTATCCGCAGCATCCCCTACAATAATGGTCACTTTATCTTCCAGATGGCTGCGCTTGATATTTTGTCTAGCAATATCGGCTGAAGCGGCATTTTTTTCTAGTGAGATTAACTTGCCGTCCTCTGGTAAAGCTCTTGCCATAAATTGAGTACTAAACCCTCCTAGAGTACCGATCTCCAGAATCTGTTTTGCTCCGGAAATCTGCGCCATTAATCCCAAAAACTGACCTTGAAGAGGGGATACATCGTGGGGAGGTAGTCCATGATCGATATTGAAAGCCAGTGTTTGCTGCAAGAAAACATCAGGTTTCACTAGATGTTGCTTAAGATAATTATCGACCGCTGTCCATGTTGGCTGCATACTGTTCCCCTTTTGCCGTATAGTTGTTCTTGGCCCCACATTATAAGATCACTTTTTAGCTCTTACATTAGCAATTCCTGCTGGCATCTGTACTCCTGTGGTAAACCGTACCCGGGTGTTGTGCCGTGGGTTTCGTTGTAATGTTCCCACCAGGTTTTGTCGTGCTGTTGCATTGTCTGGCTTGGGTATCATATTCACGAATCCCTTGGAACTGCTTAATGGCTGATGCTAATCAGATGCTAAAACAACCTCTTTTGCGGCCGTCAGGCTGCAATTCTGATACTTATGCCACCTGAGCAGCAGATTGGCGTTGATGCCATACAGTCTAGTGCCACATGAGTGGCGGTTATGCTCGGTTCAAACATCTGCTAAACAATGTCGATTTTTGTCTATCGCGTTTTACACAGATTGTGCTTTGGTTACACCACACTTCTACCTTCTTATCTTCGTGATTTCAATAAATGTGTAGATACCTATGCCTGAAAGGAAGGGGCTTCCCGCGAAAAGCATGGTGACCCAAACTTGTTGGTATACCCGTATTCATTGAAGATGTTTGATTTATGGTGAGCCTGTTTAAATCTATCTGGCGTCATGTCCGCGCCGCCGAAAAACGGTTAGAGCAAAATGTAATGGATTGAAGAAAGAGTCAACAAGACACTTAATAGATACGCAAAAATAAAGTGCTGACCAAAAGATCAGCACCTTGTCATTAATCTGAATCAAATATTAATCATTGACCAAACATCTCCCGTAACCAGCCCGGCGCTTGTTCTTGTTGCTGAACAGGTTCTGACACGGCTGTTTGCTGGCACAAGCTCTGTGGATCATAAGTCCAAACCGGTAATGTTCTCCAGCCACTGCCACCGCTACAATTAAAGCTGCCATCTTGATTAACCGCCATCTCTGCAATTCCCTCAGGTGGAATGTTGTTCAGCACCAGCGGTGTCTGATTTTCCAGATAACGGCGATACACATTTAACGCGCCAGTGGCACCGGTCAGATTCGTCGGATCGTTGTTATCCCGGCCAACCCATGAAATCACCACTTCTTTGCCATCAATCCCGGCAAACCAGCTATCACGCAGATCATTGGTTGTACCGGTTTTACCTGCCAGATTATAACGGCCAAACTTACCCGTCAGAGAACGAGAAGTCCCATTCGCCACAACCTGCTGCATACCATACAGTGTCAGGTAAGCCGCCTGAGCCGGTACAGCCCGTTCAGCCTGCGGGTAACTCTGATATATCACAGTGCCATCTTCTGTAATGACAGAACGTAACGCAGAAAGCGTTGCGCGGTTGCCGCCACTGGTCATCGTCTGATATTCCTGAGCCACTTCCAGCGGTGTCAAGCTGAGAGAACCCAGTAACATGGCCGGAACCTGCTGGATAACGTCTACCGGAACACCAAGCCGGATCAGTGTATTGCTTACATGATCAAGACCAACAGCCAATCCAAGATTCACCGTCGGAATATTCAGTGAATGAGTCAATGCATCCACCAACATGACACGCCCACGGAAGCGGCGGTCATAGTTTCTCGGCTCCCAAACCTTGCTGTTCAGCTGTTTCACGGAAAGAGGTTCATCCGCCAGCCAGGTATTCAATCGATACTGATCAGGTTCACTCAATGCAGCCAGATAAGTAGAGGGTTTTGCCAGAGAACCAATCGGGCGGCGCGCCATCATGGCCCGGTTAAATCCGGCATATTGCGGTTGAGAACCACCGACCATCGCCCTGATTTCACCACTAATGCGATCGACAACCACCATTGCCCCTTCAAGATCGGCAATTTTGCGGGTTTTTCTCAGGTTAGCAATTCCCTCCTCCACTGCGTTTTCAGCCGCATCCTGGGATACCGGATCAAGAGTCGTAAAGATTTTCACACCAGATAAATCATTCACTTTATCGCCCAGTTTGTCCTGCAATTCCTGACGAACCAGCTGCATAAACGCAGGTTGTGGCGTGATGACACCACTTTTCGGTTTTACCCCCAGTGGACGAGCACTCAGTAGTTTATAAAGGTCTTCATCAATAATTTGCTGATTTTGCAAAAGTTTAAGCACTATATTACGGCGTTCAAGAGCCAGTTTCGGATTACGCCACGGGTTATAGAGTGAAGCGCCTTTCACCATGCCGACCAATAACGCCTGCTGATCCAAACTCAGTTCATCCACCGGACGGCCAAAATAATAAAGGCTCGCCAGCGGGAACCCCCGGATCTGTTCATCACCACTTTGTCCCAGATAAACTTCGTTCAGATACAATTCGAGAATACGATCTTTGCTGTAGCGGTAATCCATCAGAACCGCCATGTAAGCTTCATTCGCTTTACGCACCAAGGTACGTTCATTGGTCAGGAACAAGTTTTTGACCAATTGTTGCGTCAGGGTACTTCCCCCCTGAACAGTGCGCCCCGCCGTCAGGTTAGCCAGCACCGCACGCCCAATAGAAAGGATACGGATACCATCATGTTGATAGAAGTGACGGTCTTCTGTCGCCAGCAAGGTATTGACCAGTAAATCAGGAAAACCAGCGCGCGGCACAAATAGCCGCTGCTCACCATTGGGTGACTGCAACATGGTAATTAATTTAGGATCAAGACGGAAGAAACCAAATTGACGTTGGTTTTCTATATTTTCTATCCCTGCCAAACGGTTATCACTGAAAGTCAACAGCGCATGGATCTGCCCTTCTTTACTGTCAGGGAAATCAAATGGACGGCGCAGCATTTCAATGGTTTCGCCTCGGACAGAAAACTCCCCAGGACGGGTAATTTTCGTCACCTGGCGATACTGCATCCCTTCCAGCAGATGGACCATCTCTTTTTTACTGTAGTTCATACCCGGCTCAAGATTGACCATTCGTCCATAGACTGCCGCAGGTAACTCCCAAACTTTTCCATCAATGCGATCGCGGATTTTGGCATCCAGATAGATACCATAAGCCACCAATAATACGGCAAAAATAATGAATATCTTGAATAACAACCAGAACCAACGCCTCTTTTTCTTAGGTGGACGGGAATACATTCCTTTCTTTGTCATCGGTTGAGCCTCTTCATCATCGTACTCCTCATCTTCATAGCCATTATCATCATCATCCAGCAGATGCCGTCTTTTCGATAGAGGTTCACGACGGGATACCGGTTTCTTGCCTTTACGTCCGATTGGTCGACGATCTTCACCAGACATTCCAAAATTCTCCAAAGCCATTCAAATGCTGAATAATGGGTATTCATATTTTTTTAATGAATTTATTCGCCTGCAAGAAAGTTGTTAAATTTCTACTGCGAATATTTTTTTACCCGCCGGGTTGGTGCCGTATTGGCCGGATCATCCGGCCATAGATGTTTTGGGTAGCGCCCTTTCATTTCTTTTTGCACTTCCCGGTATGCTCCCTGCCAAAAAGCAGCCAAATCTTGCGTGATCTGCAATGGCCTCCGGGCCGGCGATAATAATTCAAGCACCAATGCTACCCGCCCTTTTGCCAACGATGGACTTTGCTGCTCACCGTACATTTCCTGCATCCGCACTGATAATACAGGTGGTTTATCACTGAAATAATTGATTGCTATCCGGCTGTCGGTAGGAACAGTGTAATAAATGGGCAGCTCATTATCCAGACATTGGCGCTGTTGCCAGTCCAGTAAACTTGCCAATGCCGGCAACAAATCAATCTGTTTCAAACCTTTCAAATCACGCACACCAATAAGAAACGGCATTAACCAATGATCAAGAGCATCCATCAAAGAATCATTATCTACCGCAGGCCACTGTATTTCAGGCAGCCATTTAGCCGCACATTGAATACGGGTACATAATTGCATAGCCTCAGGTGACCAATTCAACGCTTGTAATCCTTCACTTCGTAACCAGTTTAGCAAGGCCTGTTGTAATTGTTCAGCTGAAGGTTTTGCCAATAGTTGCGCTTTTACTGCCAGATTCCCACATTGCAGCCGTTTCCATGCCCGCAATGTTCCTTTATTGTCATCCCATTCAACGACACTCTGTTCACAGAATAAATCCGGTTGTTGCTGTGCCAATTGTTCAATATCCAGCGAACAAGCCAGCAGAATGCGAGCATCAGGATTCCTACTATTTTGCAATAGCGAAGGTGCCACCAGCCAGGATTCATCGGATAACTTTTCTTCATAATCAATCATCGCACCCAGACCATTAGCCAGTTGAAAACGACCATGCTTATCCCGGTTTTTGGCTATTCTGTCAGGGAAACCCTGAACCAATAACATTGCAGTTGCTCCACGGGCAAGCTCTCCAAAAATCCCTCCCATATTTCTGACTAACTGTTTTGCCCGCCGTAACCATTGAGGCTGACACTGTTCAACCCAATAAGTGATATCCGCCTGACCGTCACGAGGCGGTTCTTCCAGAATCGCTGTCAGCACAGCGGCGGTTGCCAACGCATCGGTTCCCTGTTCCAAACCGGCACACAATATCGCGGCAAGGCGCGGATCACTGCCAGATTCCGCCATTTTCCTGCCTCTGGATGTCAACTGATTGTGATGGCTTACCGCCCCTAACTGTAATAAAAGTGATTTGGCTACCGCCAGCGACGCCACAGGGGGCATATCCAGCCAATGTAATTGGGAAGTGTCACGACATCCCCACTGCAATAAGGAGAGCCATAAGCTACTGAGATCAGCATGCAAGATTTCAGGTTCACTGTGCTTTGCTGCTCTTTCTGCCTGTTCCTGGCTGAACAGATGCCAGCAAATTCCGGCTTCCAACCGCCCTGCACGGCCAGCCCGTTGTGTCATAGAAGCCTGACTAATGCGTTGAGTGATCAAGCGGGTTAGTCCATTTCTGGGTTCAAAACGTGTTGTACGCTCAAGGCCGCTATCAACGACCAACCGGATACCCTCAATCGTCAGGCTGGTTTCTGCAATGTTAGTCGCCAGAACGATTTTACGGCGACCAAACGGTGAAGGTTCGATCGCTTTTTGCTGTTCAGCCAATGACAAAGCACCGTATAACGGACAAAGATCGGTATCAGCAGAAACTTTTCCTTTAAGCAGTCCAAATATCCGTTGAATTTCTCCACTCCCCGGCAGAAACAACAGCACAGAACCTTGCTCTTGCTGGAATAACCGTAATACAACAGCGGCGACACTCTGTTCAAAAGGCTGGTGAGCAGGTAAAGGATGATAATTTCTGGTGACAGGAAAGCTACGCCCTTCGGAAATAATCACCCGCGCACAAGGTAATAAAGAAGAGAGCCGCTGATTATCCAACGTAGCCGACATGATCAAAATCCGCAGATCATCCCGCAATCCTGCCTGTACATCCAACAACAATGCCAGCGCTAAATCAGCCTGTAAGCTGCGCTCATGGAATTCATCCAGAATCACCAATGAAACACCTTCCAGCATCGGATCTTGCTGTAACATACGGGTTAAAATACCTTCCGTTACCACTTCAAGGCGGGTAGCCTTGCTCACTTTCGTTTCTGAACGCATCCGATAACCCACCGTCTGACCGGTATTTTCATTCAGTTGAACCGCAAGACGATTGGCAACGCTGCGAGCGGCAATCCGCCGCGGTTCTAACATAATGATACGCCCGGAAAAATCTGCTCTTTTCAGAATTTCCAGTGGCAAACCCGTCGATTTCCCGGCACCGGCAGGCGCATGAAGCAGCACTTGCTGTGAGCTTTTCAGCGCACTCAGGACAGACTCGACGACCTCATATACAGGCAGTAAAGACACAAACACTCCATTAAAGAAAGTTAACTTTCAACGACCAACATTGTAGCATTGCCTACTTCAATCTTATGCCATCAGTCATTAAGGAGTTTTTATGGAATTCCATCCACCCTTACAATCCGCCACTCTGATTCGTCGTTATAAACGTTTCTTGGCTGATGTCATCACACCGGAAGGCGAAACATTGACCATCCACTGTGCTAATACTGGCGCGATGACTGGCTGCGCTACGCCAGGAGATACCGTTTGGTATTCCACATCTGACAATCCAAAGCGTAAATATCCCAACAGTTGGGAATTAACCGAAACACAGGATGGTCACTGGATTTGTGTCAATACACTCAGAGCAAACGATTTAGTGGCCGAGGCGATTCAACAGAATGCGATTTCAGAATTTTCTGAATACAAAAAAGTGAGCCGGGAAGTAAAATATGGTGAAGAGAGCAGCCGGATAGATCTGTTGTTACAGGCAGAACAGCAAGTTAACTGCTATATTGAAGTGAAATCAGTGACACTTCTCCAAGAAAATTGTGGCTATTTTCCCGATGCTGTCACGATCCGTGGGCAAAAACACTTACGGGAATTGCAACACATAACGGAACAAGGGCAAAGAGCAGTTTTATTTTTTGCAGTTTTGCACTCCGGCATCAGACAAGTCGAGGCGGCTGCACATATTGACCATAATTATTCATCTCTTTTGGAACAAGCGCGAAACTCTGGGGTCGAAGTTATCTGCTACCAGGCAAGCATTACAGAAAAAGGGATGGTTTTAGACGATAAGTTAGCTTTCGTATTAAGTCGTTAATTTATTGATGGGCCAAATATTTACAGTCAAGTTGTACAGGGTGTAAAGGCATTCTAATACGGTTGTCTTCACACCATTGTGAAACTAATAGCAGGAACAATTGCCAACCCATGCTCCATCTGCTATTTATAGCGGCCTGTTTTTTTCCCCGCTAGGGGTTCGTTTGATAGTGCGTGTGTTAGGAGAAGTATTATGCAAGAAGGGCAAAAACGTAAAACCTCGTCCTTAAGCATTCTCGCCATCGCTGGGGTAGAACCTTACCAAGTGAAGCTAGGTGAAGAATACATGAACGATGCCCAGTTGGCGCATTTCAAGCTAATTCTTGAAGCATGGCGCAATCAGCTCAGGGATGAAGTAGATCGTACTGTATCTCATATGCAAGATGAGGCAGCGAACTTCCCTGATCCAGTTGATCGTGCAGCGCAGGAAGAAGAGTTCAGTCTTGAATTACGTAACCGTGATCGTGAACGTAAATTGATTAAGAAGATCGAGAAAACGCTGAAAAAAGTCGAAGACGACGATTTCGGTTTTTGTGAATCCTGTGGCGTTGAGATAGGCATCCGTCGTTTGGAAGCCCGCCCAACCGCAGATTTGTGTATTGATTGTAAAACCTTGGCCGAAATCCGTGAAAAACAGATGGCTGGCTAATTAATGCTGTTCTGATACGGCGTCTTAATGGCGCCGTATGGACAAACCCTCGCTAATCCCCATATGATAAAACCTGAACGTCCCCGCGCTTATATTGGCCGTTTCGCCCCCTCACCTTCTGGTGATCTTCACTTTGGTTCATTAATCACGGCAATTGGCAGCTATTTGCAAGCCCAGGCGTGTCAGGGAAAGTGGCTGATACGAATTGACGATATTGATCCGCCAAGGGAGGTTCCCGGTGCTGCCAGCCGTATTCTCCACACTCTTGAGCATTATGGGTTACATTGGGATGATAAGATTCTCTATCAATCTCAGCGCCATGAGGCTTACCGTCATATACTTAATCAGTTGCAACAACAGGGCTTAAGCTATCATTGCACCTGTACCCGTCAACGTATTCAGCAAATTAATGGTTTTTATGACAGAAACTGTCGTGAACTGAATCTGCCTATCAACCACGCCGCAATCCGGCTAAAACAAAGCAACCCTGTTTATGGTTTTAAAGATAAGTTGCAGGGATACCTGAGCGCCGATCCTATCATGGCTGAAGAAGATTTTATTATTCATCGTCGTGATGGCCTATTTGCCTATAATTTAGTCGTTGTTATTGATGATGATTACCAAGGTGTCACTGAGGTAGTCAGAGGCGCTGATTTAATTGAGCCAACGGTCCGCCAGATGGCACTTTATCAGCAATTAAATCTCGAACCACCTGATTACATTCACCTGCCACTGGTTCTGAATAAGGACCGCAATAAACTTTCTAAACAGAATCACGCCCAGCCAATCCCATTGGATGATCCCCGGCCGTTATTGATTGAAGCGTTATCTTTCCTTAATCAGCCTGTCATAAAAAACTGGCAGGATCTTTCCCGCGATCAATTGTTGCAAAAAGCAACAGCACATTGGGATCTGGATCGAATTCCACGGCAAGGTAAAATATACAGGTAACGTGAATAAAGTTAAGCTTAGTCATAACAACCATTCTCAAAAAATACACAGTAGGCTATGATTAGCTGCTGTTTTTTATTCGTTTTATATGATCAGTTACTTATCGAGGTGTACCATTTTTAACCGAGTAGCAAATTTCTGCCGTAATTTATTGATCCGCGAGGGGAAAATTAACCGCGAGCTACAGGCAACCAGTGAAAGGCCAGTCACCATATCTGACCGTTCTACTCAGGAAGAGTACATAACTCTTCACTCTAATCGCCAAAATCCCCATCAGTCCTCATCCAACGTGAAAACACAAAGGGAGGTTGAGCAGGAAAATCTTCATTTAGATTTACCAATAACGGTAATTCCACGGGAGCAGCATAATATTTCCCGCAAAGATATCAGTGAAAATGCCCTGAAAGTGCTTTACCGTTTAAATAAATCCGGCTTTGAAGCTTATCTGGTCGGCGGTGGTGTCCGTGACTTACTACTCGGCACACAACCGAAAGATTTTGATATTGCAACCAATGCAACACCAGAACAGGTTCGTAAGTTATTTCGCAACTGCCGCCTGGTTGGACGCCGCTTCCGTTTAGCCCATATTATGTTTGGCCCGGAAGTGATTGAAGTCGCAACATTCCGTGGACCACATGAACAGACTGATTCTGATGATAAAAATCAGTCACAACAGGCTCAGAGTGGTATGTTGTTACGGGATAACATCTTCGGCTCAATTGAAGAAGATGCTATGCGCCGTGATTTCACCATTAACAGCCTTTATTACGGCATCAACGATTTCTCTCTGCGTGATTATGCCGGTGGCCTTCATGACCTGGAAACCGGTGTTATCCGTCTGATTGGCGATCCAGAAACCCGTTATCGGGAAGATCCGGTCAGAATGCTGCGTGCAGTCCGTTTCGCCAGCAAACTGAATATGACAATCAGCGAAGATACCGCCGAACCTATTTCCCGTCTGGCTTTTCTGCTGAGTAATATTCCACCAGCCCGTCTGTTTGAAGAGTCGTTAAAACTGTTGCAAACAGGTCAAGGTTACAGCACTTATAAACTTCTGCGCGAATACCGCCTGTTTCAACCGCTATTCCCATTGGTTCAACGCTATTTCACCGAAAATAACGATTCGCCTATGGAATGTATGCTCAATCAGGTTTTGCAGAATACCGACTATCGGTTACAAAATGATAAACGGGTTAATCCCGCGTTTCTGTTCGCTGTGATGCTTTGGTATCCATTGGTTGAACATGCAGAAAAGCTGTCTCAGGAAAGTGGTCTGACTTACTACGACTCCTTCGCCCTGGCGATGAATGATATTCTGGACGAACAGTGCCACTCTATCGCCATTCCTAAACGCCTGACAACCATCATGCGTGATATCTGGCAATTACAGTTACGTCTGCCGCGCCGCCATGGTAGACGCGCAAACAAACTGATGGAACATCCTAAATTCCGTGCCGCCTATGACCTGCTGGAACTGCGTGCCAATGTCGAAAGCCGTAATGAGCTAAAAGACCTTGCTCATTGGTGGGGAGAATTTCAACAATCCAACGCATCACAACAACGGAGCATGATTTCTGAGCTGGGCAGCGATATTGTCCGTCGTCGCACACGACCACGCCGCCACTATAAATCAAGACTGAGCAGGGACAGCTGATACATCATGACCCATGTTTATATCGCTGTTGGCAGCAACCTGGCAGAACCTGTGCAGCAAGTAAAAAATGCACTTGCTGCATTAAACGATTTACCGGAAACAGAGTTTATTGCCAGCTCTTCGTTATATCGAACTAAACCGATGGGGCCACAAAATCAGCCTGACTTTCTGAATATGGCGGTAGCACTGGAAACCACGCTAGCACCGGAAGAGCTGCTCAATCACACTCAAGCGATTGAACTGGCTCAGGGACGAGTAAGAAAAGATGAACGTTGGGGGCCAAGGACACTTGATCTGGATATCATGTTATTTGGTGATCAGGTGATAAATACCGAACGCTTAACCGTGCCCCACTACGGACTGAAACAACGCGAATTCATGCTCTACCCGTTGGCTGAAATCGCCCCTGACTTGGTATTTCCTGATGGGGAAGCTTTATCTGAAAGACTGAAACATATCCCGGAAAACGGCCTGGTACTCTGGCAGTTGTCACAGCCCTCAGATCCTAATCATTGCAGATAAGGATCTCAGTTCAGTCCGTGGCCGATTTCTGTCTATAACAAGAAAAATTGCAGGAGGAAGATAGATAATGAAACCCATCACCATGGCTGATCTGAATCAGCTCAAAAAAGAAAAACGTAAATTCGCGACGATTACCGCTTACGACGCCAGCTTTGCCCAGCTATTTGCCGGGCAAGGTATTGATGTCATGCTGGTTGGTGACTCACTGGGTATGACATTACAAGGGGCTGATACCACCATCCCAGTGACTGTCGAAGATATTGTCTACCACACTCGTTGCGTCCGTGCTGGTGCGCCCTATACTTTCCTTATTGCCGATATGCCTTTCATGAGTTATGCCACACCGGAACAAAGTTGTGAAAACGCCGCCAAACTTATGCGTGCCGGAGCTAACATGGTGAAAATTGAGGGCGGCAGCTGGTTGAGCGATACCATTAAGATGCTTACCGAACGTTCCGTACCTGTTTGCGCTCATCTGGGGCTAACGCCTCAGTCTGTTCATGTTCTTGGGGGTTATAAAGTCCAAGGACGTGATGAAAAATCGGCTAATCAGTTGATAAAAGATGCGATTACACTGGAGCAAGCGGGCATACAATTGCTGGTGCTGGAGTGTGTCCCTACTGAATTAGCTAAACGTATTACCGATGAACTACAAATCCCGGTGATTGGTATTGGTGCCGGTAATATGACTGACGGACAAGTTTTGGTGATGCATGACGCACTGGGAATTACAGCCAGACCACCTAAATTTGCGAAAAACTTCCTTGAAGAAGCAGGAAATATGCGTGACGCCATCCGCCTGTATAAAGCACAGGTAGAAAGCGGCACCTACCCTGGGAAAGAACACTCATTTAATTAATAAATTACCCTTGTTAGCCCGAAGGCTTTGAACACATTAAGGAGTATTAAGCAATGCTGATTGTCGAAACAGTACCGATTCTACGCCGTGAAATCCGCCGCTGGCGTCAGGAAGGGAAACGCATTGCACTGGTACCAACAATGGGTAACCTGCACGACGGCCATATGACATTAGTTGATGAGGCCAAAGGGCAGGCAGATATTGTCATTGTCAGTATCTTCGTTAACCCGATGCAGTTTAATCGTCAGGATGATCTGGCAAGGTATCCGCGTACCTTACAAAAAGATTGTGAGAAACTTCACCAACATGGTGTCGATCTGGTCTTTGCCCCTTCCGATCAAGAAATATACCCTAATGGTATGGAACATCAGACATATGTTGAAGTCCCTGAACTTTCTACCATGCTGGAAGGTGCCAGCCGCCCTGGTCATTTCCGTGGTGTTTCAACCGTGGTGAGCAAACTGTTCAATCTGGTGCAACCGGATTTAACCTATTTTGGCGAGAAAGATTTTCAGCAATTACAACTTATCCGCAAAATGCTTGCCGATCTGGCTTATGATATTACTTTGGTTTCAGTGCCGACGGTACGCGACAAAAATGGTCTGGCGCTGAGTTCGCGTAATAGCAATTTAACAACCGATGAATATAGAATTGCGCCAGAACTCAGCAAGATCATGAAATCTATCGCTGAAAAAATGGCACAAGGTGAACGCCACACGGAACAATTGCTCACCCAAGCTGCCGAACAGCTACGTGAAACGGGTTTTATGCCTGACGAGTTGTTTATCCGTGATGCCGAAACTCTGGCACCGTTGAATACCGAAAGTAAAAACGCGGTTATTCTGATGGCCGCTTGGTTAGGGCAAACCCGATTGATCGATAATCAGCAGGTCGATTTAACTCAATAATAGTCTGTTCTGTCAAACGTTATTGGCGCAGAAAAATAAAATAACAGGTTCTAAGTTGTCATCAAATCAGGAGAAAACCATGTTGCGCACTATGCTACAAGGGAAATTGCACCGAGTGAAAGTCACTCAGGCAGATCTGCATTATGAAGGTTCCTGTGCAATTGATCAGAACTTTATGGATGCCGCCGGTATTCTGGAATATGAAGCCATTGATATCTATAACGTGGATAACGGCGAACGCTTTTCCACTTATGCTATTGCCGCTGAACGTGGTTCCAGAATCATTTCAGTCAATGGCGCAGCGGCTCACCGTGCTGAGGTAGGTCATAAACTAATTATCTGCTCATATATACAAATTTCTGACGAAGATGCCCGTCATCATAAGCCTAATATGGCTTACTTTGACGGTGATAATATTATGAGCCGTATTGCCAAGGCCGTTCCGGTTCAAGTGGCCTGAATACAAACCACATGATCAATCATGGGTAGGTCGTGAAGACATTATAAATAAACTTCCCCTACCCATCACCACCACTTAATCACAGAATAACCTACAAATTAAGTCCTCAATCCCCGCCCTGTTTCAATCAAATACCAGGCGACAAAATAAAAAACCGCAATAAACGCAGCCAAAACACCCAACGTTACTGTTAAAGAAACATCCGTAATTCCCAGAAAACCATAACGGAAACCACTAATCATATAAACTATCGGGTTTAATTTGGAAACGGCTTGCCAAAATGGCGGTAATAATGTGAGCGAATAAAATACCCCGCCAAGATAAGTCAGAGGCGTTAATACAAAGGTCGGAATAATGCTGATATCATCAAATGTCTTAGCGAAAATCGAATTCAATAAACCAGCCAGCGAGAACAGAATTGATGTCATCAGCAAAATGACAACAATCATCCACCACGCATGAATATGAAGCGGAACGAAAAACAGAGAAATCAGTGTCACCAGAATACCGACGCAAACACCGCGGGCAACACCACCACCAACAAAACCTGCAATAACGACGTGTGTTGGCACCGGTGCTACCAATAATTCCTCAATACTGCGCTGGAATTTCGCCCCAAAGAAAGAAGAAGAAACATTGGCATAAGAGTTAGTAATCACCGCCATCATAATCAGACCAGGGACAATAAACTGCATATAATCCACACCGCCCATTTTGCCAATACGCGAACCGATCAAACTACCGAAAATAACAAAATAGAGTGACATGGTGATAACCGGTGGTAACAAAGTCTGTACCCAGATACGACCAAAACGGGTAATTTCTTTAATCCAGAGCGTTTTTAGCGCCACCCAGTACAACTGAATCATTTACGATCTCCTTGTTTGTTATTCACCAAACTGACAAACAACTCTTCCAGACGGTTCGCTTTATTACGCATACTTGGGATTTGAATTCCCTGAGCATTTAACTGGGTAAACACACCATTTAACCCCTGTTCACGCTGAACATCGACTTCCAAAGTCGATGTGTCTATCACCCGGTAATTATATCCGGCAAGTTCAGGTGCTGGACTTTTCGTTGCCAAATCGAAGAAGAACGTTTCAGATTCCACCTGACTTAACAGGTTTTTCATACTGGTATTTTCCACCAGTTCACCATGTTGAATAATACCAATATTGCGACACAGCATTTCTGCTTCTTCCAGATAATGCGTAGTCAGAATGATCGTTGTTCCCTGTGCATTCAATTCTTTCAAAAAACTCCACATAGAGCGACGCAGCTCAATATCGACACCCGCTGTCGGTTCATCAAGGATTAATAATTTAGGCTGGTGCATTAAAGCACGTACAATCATCAGGCGCCGTTTCATGCCACCAGACAAGCGGATCGCCCGTTGATCGCGTTTTTCCCACAGCTCCAATTTTGACAAATACGTTTTTGCTCTGGCTTGAGCCACTTTTCGCGGTACACCGTAATAACCCGCCTGATTGAGCACAATCTGCAACACCGTCTCAAACGGGTTAAAGTTAAATTCCTGCGGAACAAGGCCTAACTGGCGTTTAGCGTTCACAATATCTGTATCAATATCGTAGCCAAACACCTTAACCTTACCGCTGCTTTTGTTTACCAGAGAACTGATAATGCCGATTGTGGTGGACTTCCCTGCACCGTTCGGACCCAATAACGCGTAGAAATCTCCTGCTTCCACATTCAGGTCAATCCCACGCAGCGCCTTAACATCACCAGCGTAAGTCTTGGTAAGCTGCGTTAATTCCAATGCATAAGTCATAAATTAAAAAACACCTTTATTATCATGGCCGCTTTTGCGTGCAATATGAAAATATAATGCGCCTTCCCTGCCTGATTTTTTTTGCAAAAACAGGAGAAAGTTGAAAAACAAACAACAATAAAATATTAAAATTTCAATTGATGTTGTATATGATTCTATCTTAAATAAACACTATCAGGCTATTCACCATGATGAAAAAAATAGAAGAGTTACTTGCCAATAACAAGCAGTGGTCAGAATCGGTTAACGAAGAAAATCCAAAATTTTTCAAAGAATTAGCGAAGTCTCAGAAACCCCATTTCTTGTGGATTGGTTGTTCAGACAGCCGAGTACCCGCAGAAAAACTAATTGATGCCGCCCCCGGTGATCTGTTTGTTCACCGAAATGTGGCAAACCTGGTTATCCATACTGACTTAAATTGTCTTTCCGTTATTCAATACGCAGTCGACGTACTGGAAGTGGAGCATATCATTATTTGCGGTCACTATGGCTGTGGCGGTATCGAAGCCGCAATTGATGGCACCGAGTTGGGATTGATTAACAACTGGCTGCTGCATATCCGCGATATCTGGTATAAACATAGCTCTATGCTGGGTGAATTACCGCCCAATGAGCGCCTGAACCGCCTGTGTGAAATCAACGTTGTCGAGCAAGTCTATAACCTTGGTCACTCAACTATTATGCAAGCAGCATGGAAACGGGGACAGAAAGTGATGATCCACGGCTGGGTTTACGGTATCCATAATGGTCAATTGCAGGATCTCGAAGTGACAGCTGACAGTCGTGAAAAACTGGAACTTGCCTATCGCCAGACCGTGTCCAAGCTGACGAATAAAAAGTAAGTTTTCAGATAACTAACAAAAATACGCTGTAGAAAAGGTTATATTTAACCTCTTCTACAGTGTAATTAAACGAAGATTCATATAGATTTTCATTTTATTAAATCGCCACTTATTTAAATCTCAATTATCTATTTTAATTTCTTTATTTTACGAATGTATGCATATGGTAATAAAAAGAACGTTTTTATGGGAGATCGAATCGCATTACCTGTAATAACAATGTTGATACTTAGGCAAAACCACTCTAAAGTGTCAACAATGTGATAACCGTTACTTGCGAGGAAAGTTCTATGCTTACTCATGTCAGAAAAATAGGAAACTCTGTTGGTACTATTATTCCAGCTCAACTATTGAAATCCCTCCACCTGAAAGAGGGTGACCAATTATCAATTGTTGAAGAACAAGGGAAAATCGTGATCTCTGCGGTAAACCATCGTCCCAAGTACAAATTAGCCGATCTACTTGCTCTATGTGACTCAGAAGCACCAATGCCTGAAATCTTAAAAGAATGGGATACCAGTAAACCTGTAGGGAATGAAGTGTAATGGCAATATTTCAACGAGGGGATATTGTTGAGGCTTGCTTAAACCCAGTCGCTGGTCAAGAGCTGCAAGGTGACAAAAGACCATGCTTAGTAATAAGTCCATACAATTTTAACAAATTAGGTTTAACAATTATTATTCTTATAACACAAGGAGGAAATTATGCTAGGTTTGCAGGTTTTGCCGTGACATTGATGGGCACTGGAACACAGACTCAAGGAATTCTATTAGCGAATGGCATTCGTTCCATCAATCTAAATGCAAGACAAGCAAGAAAAATTGAAGAGGCACCGGCGTTTGTCGTTAATGAAATTTTAGCCATGGCGTCCAGCATATTGGAATAAATTCTGCTATTAACCAGGGATATCTGCTGATATGGTTCTACGACTGGAAGCCATATTAAGTGCCATGCCGAAATGCAGATAGGGGCGCAGCCCTATATATCATTCCTGAATCACGAAACAAAAACGGCAGCCCGAAAGCTACCATTTTCAGATTCTGTAAAAATTACTCTTCCAACAAAATCACATGCCCGATATAAGGCAAATGGCGATAATGCTGCGCATAATCAATACCGTAACCCACAACAAATTTATCCTCAATTGAGTAACCAATCCACTCAACCGGAACATCAACTTCACGGCGGGAAGGTTTATCAAGCAAAGTACAAATTGCCAGTGATTTGGGCTCACGCAGTGCCAGAATTTCACGCACTTTATTCAGAGTATTACCTGAATCAATAATGTCTTCCACAATCAGCACATGTTTGCCACGAATATCTTCATCCAGATCTTTAAGAATTTTTACATCGCGGGTGGAATTCATACCACTGCCGTAACTGGAAGCCGTCATAAAATCCACTTCATGAGGAACCTGAATTTCACGGCACAAATCAGCCATAAAAATAAATGAGCCTCTCAGTAACCCAACCATAACCAGCTCGCTGCCACTGTCACGATAGTGTTCAGTGATCTGTTTTCCCAACTCAGCGATACGTTGCTTAACCCCCTGTTCGGAGATCATAATTTCTACAGTGTGTTTCATTATAAATATAACCAATTGTTTTTAAAAATAATAATCATGATAAAACGCAGTAAAAATCATGATTATTGGTATACCGATTGATACGCCGTTCTTTTGAACGGATAAAATAACACTTAGAAGCATCATTACAAATAAAATTGAAATAGGAAACTTTACGCCCCCTTTCAGTCATGATGCCTCCATCATTCAATAGCCCATGACAAACTAAAATACTCCAAGTAACACCAGCTGTTGTTGCTATTCTTTACTCATAGAAAACGCAAAGTTTCCATATTTATCTGCCATGTACCGAACAACATTAAGAAAAAGAGACGACCAAGTCTATCTTGTTAAATTTCTTCGGACTGATGAACTACAAAACCTATTTAAGACGTTTTACCTCAATTAGATTTATCTTTAATAACTTCCTGGAACTTATCATAGGTTTCAGGATTAAAAAGCGATAGAGACTCTATCTGCTCAAGCGGAAGAACATGGCGAAACTGATACACACTCAAAGGCTTTGAAGTTAGTGTAATACCTTCATTCCTGTAATGATCAGCGTAATTATGCTCGGCACAAAATGTCAGCGTATCTTTATCTCTGTAACCACTCATAAAAGGAATGATAACGATAGTATCGGTATCCAAATGATGAAATCTCGCTTCATCAACCATTCCAACATAAACTTTTCTCGACTTTAAAGTAATTAACAACAACAGACCACTTTCAATTGATTCCAAAAGAAGGCTTTCAATAGCACTGTTAGATGCAATTTCTTTAAAAATACCATTGCGCTTTTCAGGATTTCTAAAATCTTTCTCTGCGTTATAGGATGCACTGATACTTATCAACACGGTAAGACTTAAGATAAGAAGAGAAAAAACACTCAACCCCACTAACCGGGAGTTGAACAAATCATGCGCAAAAGTAAAAGGGATATATTTTGCACCAAAATATACAGGGATGTTCAGTAGCATCATAACAGCAAAGATTAAACAACTCAGTGTTAAAGCCAGACAAAAACCTGAGAGAAGAAAAAAGCCACCTTGTCGTGCTACTTCAAAGTAAGCGTTCCAACCAATGGCCTTATTTTGCTTAAATCTAGAGGGTAGATGACTATTTGTATAAACATAACCACAGACTAAAACAACAATAACCACAGCTGCCCACATTGATGGTTATCCCTCTTTTTTAGTACTCAACCACTCAACGTTTAAAGCGAAAGCCCGTTGAACATCAGGATTACAACGATTCAGAGTAACCGTTCCAGAACGATTAATGATGAACTTTTCATCTTTCTGATCAGCATCAGAACACGTTTCTTTATGTGCGCCAACGAGACGTGCCATCACCCTTTCCGGAGAAACAAGAGCACATACCATGTTCTTGAAAAAACTAGACATTCTACCTCTCCTTCACTGAGTAACAACCAACTGTATCATAGTCTAATACCTGCGGTAATCACTGACAATACTTTGTTGTGTCCATTTACTACTGATTAAACATCTATCGACACCAGTCCATAATAGAAGCAATTGCGTATAACCTTTATTCTATCATGTACATCCTATAACAATAATTCATTGAAAAGACTACATAACTATGGACTATAAGGCACAATGAGGCCGCCCCTGATAAGCCAAGTCAGAGTCAATCTGTTAGCAAGATTATTGACTAACAGTAAAACCCAGCATCATACCGGTATCCTCATGTTCCAGTAGATGACAGTGCGCCATAAATGGATGTTTAGCTCCCGCCGTATGATTGAACTGAACCAATACTTCACTCTCCTTACCTTCCACATGAACAATATCTTTCCAGCCACTGCGGTGAGCGGCAGGTTTACGGCCATTTTCACTCAAAATGCGAAAGCGGGTACCGTGGATATGGAACGGATGCAGCATCATATCGCCAATACCCGAAATCACCCAGTGCTCATATTGCCCCTGTTTAACATCAAAAACAGGTTCTGCCATGGAGAAAGCCAATCCGTTAATCGTATTCGCATGATGGAAATTGAATTCACCACCATGATGTATATCTCCGTGGTTCATATTCCCATGATGCATTCCCATACCTGCCATCGCTTGCTCACCATAGCGCTGAGACAACTGCATCATCCCCTGCATATCCAGACGACCATCCATCGCCAGATGCAAATTACGTCTATTCAAGCCCGTTAAGGAAGGTAGAACAGGAAGAGTGGCAAGCTGCTCAGACAGTATTGTACGGCTGGAAAAAAGCTGAGGTTGAATGCGCAAAACGGGCAATGGCTGATCGAACGGCGGTAATGTCATGCCTATCTGAACCACCGGTAACGTCACCAGATCGAAAGGTTTTCCATCCGAAGTATTCACCACGACTTCAAAACGCTCTCCCGCCAGTATTAGTAACTTATTAACCGCAACCGGCTCCGCTAATAAGCCACCATCACTGGCAACAACATACAATTCTCGGCCATCACTGGCAGCGATATTCAGGCTGCGGGCATTACAACCATTCAACAAACGCAGGCGTAACCAACCGCGTGGTGCAATATGCTGGGGTAAAACAACGCCATTGGTCAGCATCATATCGCCAAACCAACCAACTGCGGCGCTCATCACATCCAGTTGATAATCAATCTGGCCCTCTTTACTCAAGCGTTTATCCTGAAAAATTAACGGGATATCATCCATCCCCCACTGGTTTGGCAAACCCGTTTTAATGCTATTCTCATCTTCAATCAGTACTAATCCACCAAGCCCCATTGCCACCTGATAACCCGTCTTACCATGTGTATGCGGATGGAACCAGCAAGTTGCTTCCGGTTGTTCAAGGGTAAAACTAACGGTTCGGCTTCCACCTGGCGCAATCATCGCATGTGGACCACCATCAGCCTCCCCGGTAATTTCCAAGCCGTGCCAGTGAACAGTCGTCTCTTCCGGCAGATGATTATGAATATCAATAGTGACAGGTTTACCTGAAGTTAATTTCAGTGCCGGGCCAAGTAAATCACCGTTATAACCCCAGGTCTGAGTCACCGACCCCGCCCGCAAACGGGATTGCCCTGCTTTGATTTCAATAGCAATTTTACCTGCCGCATCGGGCTCTAACTGTGGAGGGATGGGTAGTGCAGGATAAGGTTCAGCAAAGGAGAAACGGCTCCATACAGGTAACATACCGGAGACACCTATAATAGCGCTTAATTTAATAAAATCACGTCGTTGCATATTAACTTCCTAATTAAACCGGCAAAAAATAGACAATAAAAAAACAACACATAGCAGCAACGTAAAGGTTCCCCTTACAGGAAGGTCAAGCAATGGGCATGTGATTTAAATCGATCTTTACAATAATTTTAAAAAATAAATTTTACCGGACAAAGATATTAATATGTTAACGTAAGCCGACATGAATTCATTCATTATAATAATACAAATGCGAAAATTAGCCTTATTGACTTACATATTAGTTCTTTTCGGTTTTTCCCACCCCGCAAAAGCACTGACAGAAAATGAAGCTGAAGATCTGGCGGATCTGACAGCGGTGTTTATCTATCTGAAATATGACTGTGGTTACAGCCAAATCCCTGACCGGGAAATTAAGCGGGCCATTATCTATTTCGCTCAGCGTAATAAGTGGGATTTGACCAATTACAACAGCCAATTGATGGATAGACTCAATGAAGAAAGTTACCAGGATCTGAAAGGTATTTACCTCTCCAATGCGATAAAGTGCCATGCCCTCGCCAGAGATTCATTAAGCTTGTTTGCCTACGTTAAATAGTCCTTCTCCTCATACCCCTTAAGGGGTAAATTTCACCGTGCAACTGTGAAAATTGTTGGCTATTATAGGAGCCCAATTTTCACAGCCATCACAGTGGAGGAAAGCCGCAGCATGTCACAAAAAGAAACTTGGTACGAAACCCTGCACGCCAATTTTGGACAGTATTTTTCGGTTGATAAAGTCCTTTATCACGATAAAACTGAGCATCAGGATTTGATTATCTTTGAAAATGCGGAGTTAGGCCGCATCATGGCGCTGGATGGCACAGTACAAACGACTGAACGTGATGAATTTATCTACCACGAAATGATGGCTCATGTTCCTCTGTTCGCCCACGGGAACGCCAAACGCGTGCTGATTATCGGCGGTGGTGATGGCGGTATGCTACGCGAAGTCTGTCGTCATCAATACCTTGAAAACGTTACTATGGTTGAAATTGATGCCAGCGTAGTTGAATTCTGCCGTCAATATCTGCCTAACCATAATGCCGGTGCTTATGATGATCCGCGCTTCAACCTAGTCATTGACGATGGTGTTAATTTCGTTAACACCACCGATCAGAAATTCGATGTCATTATCTCTGACTGCACTGATCCGATCGGGCCTGGAGAAGGATTATTCACATCTGAATTCTATCAAGGTAGTCGGCGCTGTCTGAATGAAGGTGGCATTTTTGTTGCCCAGAATGGTGTCTGTTTCCTGCAACAGGATGAAGCGGTAACCAGCCATAAAAAGTTGAGCAACTATTTCGCCGACAGCAGTTTCTATCAGGCTGCCATCCCAACCTATTACGGCGGAATAATGACCTTTGCATGGGCAAGTCAGAACCCGGCATTACGTCATGTGGATCTGGCAACACTGCAACAGCGTTTTAATGCCGCAGGCTTTACCTGCCGCTACTACAACCCAGCCGTTCACGCAGGTAGCTTTGCCCTACCGCAATATCTGCTGGATGCACTATCCAAGAACCCATAATCACCCATGAGCCAGGAGGTGAAATAAATTGCACAAGCTGAAATTGCACGGCTTTAATAACCTGACAAAAAGCCTGAGTTTTTGTATTTATGATATCTGCTATGCAAAAAGCCAAGCCGATCGGGATAGTTATATCGCCTACATTGACGAACAATATAACGCTAATCGTTTAACGGAAATTCTCAGCGAAACCTGTTCGATCATTGGTGCAAATATTCTGAATATTGCCCGCCAGGACTATGAGCCACAAGGAGCAAGTGTCACTATACTCGTCAGCGAAGAACCAATGGATCCAAAGGATGTGGACAATACTGAAAATCCCGGTCCATTACCCGACTCTGTCGTTGCTCATTTGGATAAGAGCCATATCTGTGTTCACACTTACCCAGAGAGTCATCCGGGCGGTGGCATATGCACTTTCCGGGCTGATATTGAAGTCTCAACCTGCGGTGTTATTTCACCTCTCAAAGCGCTGAGCTATCTGATCCACGAATTGGAATCGGATATTGTCACGATGGATTATCGCGTGCGGGGTTTCACCAGAGATGTGAATGGCGTGAAGCACTATATTGATCACGAAATCAGTTCTATTCAGAATTATATGACCGAAGAAGTACAATCACAGTATTACATGATGGATGTCAATATTTATCAAGAAAATTTATTTCATACAAAAATGATGCTAAAAGAATTTGACCTGAATGATTATTTATTTAATGCCACACCAGAGCAATTAAGTGAAACTGAAAAACTGGAAATTACCCATCTCTTAAAAAAAGAGATACAAGAAATTTATTACGGCCGTAATTTACCAGACATTTAAATTTTACTAAATTATATTCAACTGGCAGATGCCAATATTTTCAGATATCTGCCAGATCAATTTTTAGCTGCTATAATTTTTTCTTCCATAACAGCCAAATTAATTAACTATATTAATAGTTTATCCTCTATTACACACCTAACGCGGTACTCGTTGTAATTTCAGCACCGTAAATGGCTTTAAGATAATCAAGGGCCGCCTGCTGATCAACACCGGGAAAGACACACACTGCGTCTGACGGGACCTTGATGCGATAACCGCGTATAAACGCGCCATAGGCGGTATGCCTGACACAACAATGAGTATGCTGGCCGGTTAACACAACCTCCGTTACACCATATTCTTTAAAAACATCTTCCAGATCGGTGCCATCGAAAGCCCCATAAAATCGCTTGGGCGAAACAATTTCACGATCTGCCCCAATAGGAACCAGTGCCTCAATGACGTTAGCACCCGGCGTTCCGGCTATTGCATGCCTGCCCCAAATCCCCATTTCCCGATCATTCGTTCGATGAGCATCATTAGCATAAACCACCAGCCACCCCTGTTGGGGCCGGGCATGATCAATCAGCCGCTTGATTACCGGTACAATTTTCATCGCATCTACTTCATTAGCGAGTGCTCCTGTAACAAAATCGTTCAGCATGTCAATTACGATCAACGCTTTCATTATTTTTGCCTTTTCAGTTTATTCGTACAAAAACAATTATATTTAAATATATACCCTATGGATTTCAAGATGCATCGCGGCGGCAAGGGAGCGAATCCCCGAGAGCATAGATAACGATGTGACCGGGGTGAATGAGCACAGCCAACAAAGAGGCAACTTGAAAGATAACGGATATAAGCATCTTAGAGATAATGAAATCATGTTTTTCAATTAGTGTGATCTGATCCGCTGAAATTCGCCTAAATACCACAATAAAAAAATACCGTTACAATAGTTTCCTAAATAATAACTGCCCTGAATAAATAATTTATCCAGGGCGGTTTAATCACACTATCATTATTTCGATGGTGTCAGAGAAAACGTTAACGTCTCCAACGGTTGCAGGGTAATCAGTACCGCTTGATTAATAAATCTCGGTACAGCGCTATTATTACCGTAGTCTATCTTAACGTTATACACGGAAGGTTGATTATCAGGTAATTCAAGATCACTTTGCAGATCCAAATAATATTTCTTCACTTTATCAGAAGGGTTGCGCAAAGTAATAATTGATTTTTCCGAACTCCAGGCTCCCCAACCGTACACCTCCAGATTAGTCGGATCTTTACCAATCCAGTGCGTATCAAACAGTACCTCTTTGTTTTTCATTGACCATTTCGCCGCACTCGCCAGCGTATCCCAATCCCCTGTAGTCAACAACTCAGGCGTCACATACAACTCCTGTAGCTGAGTACCGCTACCAAAATAGCTCCAGACCTGATCGGCAAAATCTTTGGGTGATTGTTTATCCAGATGTTTAGCCTGTTTAGCATAAACAATGCCATGCAGCATCAACGAATTCAGTGGGAACAGCGGCCCCTTTCTTACGACATTACGATAAGTTTCCGCATCACGGTAAGTGATCCACTGCTGCACTTTAGAACCTTTACCGTAAAAGTTAACATCATCACCATTACGCCAAATCGAATCTGCGAAAAACAGCCAAGAAGGCGTGGCTTTAGTACCTGTCGTCAGGTTGATAAACAGATCATCTCCTGCACTGCGCATATCTTCAATCAGATGGATAGCCGCATCGAAATCACTGGTGAATGAGCTGCCTTTAATCACACGATCAGTGTTGCCGGTACCATCCAGTTTAAACATGGATACATTCTGTCGTTGAATCAGGTTAAGCACTCTGTTGTGGAAATTGGCATAATAATTAGGGCCTGAGAGCGCGAATCTGCCATCGATCACCTCATAACCAAACTCCGCAGCATGAGAAACCCGCTGATCGCGGGGTTTACCATAACCGCCCCAAGGGGAAAGCCAGATCCCCAAATGAGCATGGTATTTATCTGCTGCCTGTTTAAGGTTCTTGAACTCTTGTGGAAACGCCTGACTAAAGCCCCAGTTGCCTTTGAGGTTATCCCAACCATCATCAAACAGATAAGCGTTCAGCGTCACACCGCGCTTAGTCACCAATTCCTGTCCAAACTGCCTGATACGGGTCAACGCCTCTTGTTCGGTATAAGGATTGAAGAAACCAATATCGTACCAAGAGTTGTAATGCAGGTAAGGACTGTATTTACGCGGACGGGCGTTGTTAAGAAACTCATTGACGTTGCGCCGTAACTGCCCTTCCTGATAGACACCAACATAAGTTTTATAGTTCAGCGTCTTCCCCGGCTCTAATGGAATGGAGAGTGCAATTTTTTGCGCAATCCCGCCTTCATAAGCCTCAGTGCTAATCAATGGATTGCCAGGAATAACAAAAAAACTGTCGCTGATAATCGGTGAACTGGTAATAGCCCCGTGAATAAAAGGCGCTTTAGCGCGAAACGGCATCAATAAAACAGAGCGTATCTCCAATGCGTTTTTCTGTGGTGTAATGGCGATTTCAAACGAGCCATACTTACCTTTATCCTCCATGGTAATAATATTTTTTACCTGAATGTCGCCATGTTCCAGGGAGACGATAATACGATTGTTCTTTTTACTGATATCAGTGACCTGAAAATCTTTAGCCGCAAGCGTTTCCCCTGATTTCAGGGTTATTTCAAACGGATTGGCAGTGATAATTTGATCGTGGTTTTTCGGATTTTCAAATTTCAGTTGCGTGACTTTACCGAGTTCGTCGCTAACAGCCACACGGTAGTTCTCGCCCTCCAGTTGCCAGCTATCCGCCCAAACCGAAGTACTACACAACACGGAACCAGCTAACAAGCCAAGCGTGATTTTATTCAACATTCTTATTTTCACAGCGGTTTCCTTCTATCAGATAAACGAAAAAATAGAATCTTCACTATTACAGCTTACCTGCACTGCCACAAATCCGGATCTTTTCTTCAACCACTGCCTGCATAGCCTGTTTTCCCGGCACGATATATTTACGTGGATCGTTAGCATCCGGGTGCTGAATGAAATAGCTTTTTACCGCGTCAGCAAAAGCAATTTTCAGATCAGTCGCCACATTGACTTTACATATACCAAGACCAATCGCCTGCTGAATCATCACCTCAGGGATACCCGATGCACCATGCAACACCAGTGGAATATCCACCTGTGCACAGATCGCCGCCAGCCGTTCAAAATCCAGATGGGGTTCACCATGATACAAACCATGAGCAGAACCTATCGCTACTGCCAGCGAATCAATACCAGTACGGGCGACAAACGCTTTCGCCGCCAGCGGATCGGTAAAGAAGCTCTCGGCACTGGAAACATCCAAATCATCTTCCTGACCTCCCAGTCGCCCCAATTCCGCCTCCACGCTGACATCATAGCGGTGGCACAATCGCACCACCTCAGCTACCTTACGAATATTCTCTTCAAACGGTAAATGCGAGCCATCGATCATCACAGAACGTACACCCGCCGCCACTTTATTGCTGATATCCGCCAATTCCTCATGATGATCAAGATGCAACGCCAGCGGCAAATTATGGCGGTGGGCCGCCTCCTGACAGATCGACACCAAGTAGTCAGTACCAGCATAGCTGAAAGTGCCCGGCGTACCCGCCAGAATAACCGGTGATGCCAGGCGGGCAGCGGTTTCCGCTACCACCTGGATAGTTTCCAGATTATGGACGTTGAAAGCAGGAACCGCATAACCTTCACGCAGAGCCTTTTTCAGCATTTGACGACTGGAAATCAGGTACATATAAGCTCCTTAAATGCCATCCAGATTCAGGCTGTCATATCGCCGTTTCTGTTGTTCATGCCACAGGCTGGTCAATCCCCGCCGCCCACATTCCAGCGCCATATCACGAAAGGTTTCCAGCGCCATATCTTCACGGTCCAGCATCATTTCTACCATCAACTGCATATTAGTTCCGGTGATAACTTCATAACGTGGATTGGCTATCGCCAATTGTGCCGCCTGCCGAAACGGTGATCCGCCCAGTAAATCACTGAGAATAATCACACCATCACCGCTATCACAGGCAGAGCAAGCTGCCTCCAGCAACACCAACAATTTTTCAGTACTGATCCCTTCAGGAAAATCGACAGCACAACATTGGGGCTGTTGTCCTACGACCTGTTCCACCGCCTGCAACAAACCACTGGCGAAATGCCCATGACCGGTGATTACAATACCTAACATGTCATCCCCTCAGTATGCTTGTTAAAGAAAACCAACAAATTTACCCACAATGCCGATCACCACCGTCAAGCCAATCAACTTGACCGGCGAAAACCCTTTTTTCATCAGCCAAAATACCAGCAGGGTAAAACATAACGGCAATAAATTAGGCATCAGTTTATCCAGCACATCCTTCTGCAACGCCACACTGGCCTTACCGGCGTTGACCACCACCGGTGTCGAAAGATGAACATAGGAAGCCACTAATGCCCCGATCACCGTCATTCCGACGATTGATGCCGCATGGGAGATCTTTTTGGTATGTTTTTTTAGCAATACCAGCGCACTGGTTCCGGTACGATAACCATAATGAGCCAGACCAAAACGCAAGCCAAAATGTACGATATTGAACAGCAACAGGAATACGAGGGGGCCAAACAGACTGCCCTGTAGCGCCAGAGATGCCCCAATCCCAGCGCAGATGGGTAACAGCGTCAACCAGAACAACGCATCACCAATCCCGCCCAGCGGCCCCATCAACGCGACTTTCACGGCACGGATAGTAGAAATTTTCTCTTTATTCCGTTCCATTGCCAGCACCAACCCGGACAGGAAGGTGACATCAAACGGATGTACATTGATAAATTCCATGTGCATCTTCATAGAATTCGCCAGATCTTGCGGATCCTTATGGATCTTACGCAGCCCAGGGATCAAGGTGTACAACCAGCCTCCCGCCTGCATACGCTCATAGTTAAATGATGCTTGTAACAACAGGGAGCGCCACGCCATACGATTCAGATCACGGTTAGTCAGCTCTTCACCCGGCGTACTATCCTGATAGTCATCCTGCTCAACCTGACTGGTTGCCAGTGCCTGCGCCATCCTTTTCTCAGCTTTAGCTGCCATAGCAGCATCGGTGTCGTTAAATGCCATCTTCCATCTCCTGAGACTGGGTGGTAGGTGCGCCGCGTTCAGCTGCATCTTCTATACGGGAACGGTTAAAGAAATCAATTAATGCGATCGCCAATGCGCCAAGTGCTACAGCAATAATCGGCATATTAAGGAACGTGACCGAAATAAAGCCCAGAATGAAATAGGCTATGTAGGTCTTTTTCATCATGATTTTCATCAGCATGGAAAAACCAATGGCAGGCATCATTCCGCCGGCAACGGCCAATCCGTCCAACAACCACTGCGGCGCTTTCTGCACCATGACGCTGGCAGCGTCGGCACCAAAATAGACGGGCAAAAACGCCACAATAAAGTAGAAGCAAAACAGAATAGTGATACCCAGATAGTTCACACGTTCCACACCGCGCCAATTCAGCTCTTTCACCATCTGATCGCATTTATGCATCATGGGCGAGAACAGGGTAAACAACAGCGTAATGCAGCCTTGTACCGCAATGGAAAATGGTACCGCTATACCAATCGCCACCTTAGGATCGGCCTGAGTCAAAATGGCAAATGCGGTACCAATCACCCCGCCAATCACCACATTTGGCGGTTGAGCGCCAGCCAGTGGCACCATTCCCATCCAGACCAGCTCCAGCGTCCCCCCTACCAGCAAACCCGTCTGTACATCCCCTAAAATCAACCCAACCAGCGGGCCAATCACCACTGGGCGGTGAAAATGGGTCAATCCGTCAAACAGATCCACTCCCGCCAACCCGGCCAGTAATCCAATCAATATCGCATCAATCAGCATAACTCACCTCTTTAGAACAACAGTTTATCGATAAGCTCTCCCGCTTCATCCGGTACCCGCCTTATCTCACAGGTAACACCCAGTTGCTCTAGTTCACGAAATATCACTACGTCACTATCATCAACCGAAACAGTCTTATGGATCTGGCGCTTCCCTTCGGCAAAATGCATATTGCCCACGTTAACAAATCGGATCGGTACCCCTCCCTTAACCAGCGTCAATACATCTTGCGGTGTTTTACAGACGATAAAAATTTTCTGACGTTCAGCCGCTTTATGGATCACATCAATGGTTTTTTGCAGCGTGAAATAACGGGTCTGAATCCCATCGGAAACCACCATATCCATCAGATTTTGCTGCATCAAATCACCGGCAACTTGATCGTTAGCCACCAATACTAAATTGGCCCCCAGTGAATTGGTCCAGGTCACACCTACCTGACCATGCACCAACCGGTTATCAATTCGGGTCATTAAAATATTCGGTATCGACATAATCACTCCTGCTTACATGCTGTTCTTTGTGAATAAGATGGGAGATAAGGATAAATTTCCACCCCCTTCACCACACGGTTGACCTCCCCTGTTGGGCATGGATTGTCTGGCGTGATACCCAACGCCAGCGAGGTTTCAAACGCTAACATCTGCAAAAACATCAAATAGGGAAAAAGCAGCCAGATATCATCTTGTTCACTGTTAATCGCTGTCAATCCTTCCCCCGGCGTGCCACTCAGAGCAACAACCTGACGCGCCAGTCCGTCATGATTCAGTTCATGCCACAAATCGAGATCATAACGACGACGATACTTATCAGCAGAAAGCATCATGACCACCAGCGTATCGCGTTCGATCATAAACTTCGGTCCATGACGCACTCCCATCGACGAATCGTAACGGGTGGCGATATACCCGGCGGTCAACTCCAGCATCTTGAGCGCCCCTTCTTCGGCTATACCGGTAAAACAACTGGAGCCCAGACACATCATGCGCTTAAAACCGCTGCGAGCCAGTCGCTTAGTCTGTACCTGCCACTGTCTCCACTCGCGCTCGCACAATGCAGCCATCGCCATCAGTAGCACACCACTCTGTTCCAGCGTTAACCGCCCTAACAGCAACGCTGTCGCCAGCGTCATACAACTGAAACTGGACGTCATGGCAAAACTCTGGTCATGAGAACCCTGCGGCATATTTAATGAACAGACATGAGCGCGTCCTTCGGCATAACGTGCCAGTTCACCATCAGGATTGCAGGTCAACATCAGGTGATAACAGCGTGACAGTACCTGATCTGCCAGTTTTACCGCTGCCACGCTCTCCGGACTATTGCCGGATCGCCCATAAGAAATCAGCAACGTTGAACGTGTTGGATCGAGGTATTGCAAAGGAGAAGGCACAATGTCCGTGGTACTGTACGCAACCACATTCAGCCCGCACTGCTCACGCAACCAGGGAGCCAGCGCGCGCCCGACAAACGCAGATGAACCTGCGCCACACAACACTATCTGTAACTGCGGATCAGACAGCAAAGGCAGCAAAAAGGGTCGCCACAACGCTTCCTCACATTGCAGGTTTTGATATAACTGACGCCAAAGCGCAGGCTGTTGGTGAATCTCTCTGGCGGTATGCAATGCGTGATGCTCACGCAGCCAAGCTTCGGTATAGAAAAACAGCTCATTCATACGAGAGCTCCTTGTGCCTCAGACTCACAAGCCTGAGCATAACTCAAGAGCACAGAACGAATCTTGTCCAACACCCAGGCATGCGGGTCATTTTCCAACCTTCCCGCGTTAACTGCCTGCGCTTGCTCTGGCAGGTACTGACTCAGTAGTGAAAGGGAAACCGGATGACGGCGCAAATTATCCATCAAAGTACTCACTGCCTGTTGTACCTGTGGATGCGGCCAGTAGTAACGCACGCGATCGCTCAAACTGTATTGACGATCAATAAGCTGCTGATGCGGTGTACCGTGGTAATAGCGGTTCCAATATTCCGGCTGTTTAAGCATAACCTGTTCCAGTGTGGCACACAGATGCACAGCTTTTTGTTCCCCATTCCATTCACCATCAATTCTATCTAGCGCAAAAAGCGCCTCACGCAGGGCAAAAGTCAAAGCGGGACCGACTTTCAGAATAGCGAAATGATCACGTACCAATTCACGGTAAGCCTGTGCAGTTTGATAATCGGTAGAATGCGCTTCATAGACCAAGTAAGGCTGAGATTCGATATATTGACTCAGTGCCGCTGCGCGTCCCGATTGATAATGTTCAACATTATGGTGATCGAACTCCACACCCGGCTGCACCACCAGCGCAATCACCCGCGGCCATACCTGTTCCAGCCCGGCCAATCGCCAGGCTTGTTGATGTACATTCAACGTTGTGGCCGCTGCCTGAGGTGTCGTGACCTGCATTCCTTCCAACGCTTCTTTAGCGCCTCCCGGGACCGGCACTTCGGTACCGATCACATAAACCGGTGATTCTCCCCCCACCTGTTGCCAGCAACGTTCTGCCACCTGGCACAAACGCGCCGCACGTACCGCAATCTCATTATCACCAAGCGGTGTTGGATCATCGGCGCAAGACATAGAGCAATCGAGGTGGATCTTACGAAATCCTGCGGCCACATAATCGTGTATCAACGTTTCAGCCAATTTCATCGCTTCCGCTGCGGTCCGATCCTGCCAGGCGTTCGGCCCAAGATGATCACCACCCAACCAAACACGATCACGCGGCAAGCCGATAAGATCAGCTTGTCGCCAAACTGCATCACGGAACTGAGTGGGCTGCATACCGGTATAACCACCAAACTGATTAACCTGATTAGACGTTGCTTCAATCAGTATCGGCGTCTTACGCTCTTTAGCGACGCGCAAAGCACTTTCCAATACCCAGGGATGGGCGGAACAGACCGAATAGATCCCCACCGCTTCACCTGATTTATGGCGACGAATAAGTTGTAATAGTGACTGCATGGTGTCTCCCATGCGGGCAAAAATCCGTTTATAAACTCTTAGGCAGGTTCTAATCGCCGTAAGCGTTATTCGTCGGCAATAACCACATCTACGCCGAGTTCAGTTAATGCCCGCTTGTAGTTATCGGGGATCCGGCTGTCAGTAATCAGCCGATGAATCTGTCCAGCCTGACGGATCAGACAAAAGCTTCTGCGCCCAAATTTACTGGCATCCGCCACAGCGATAATTTCATGCGCCACCTCACACATTACGCGATTAAGGTGAGCTTCGCCGGGATGGGGCGTAGTAATCCCTGCTTCCAGATCAAATCCATCGACACCAAGAAACAGAGTATTAAAGCGATACTGACGCAATTGCTGTTCCGCCGCCGGACCATAAAGCGAGTAGGAGTTCTGACGCACACTCCCGCCAAGCACCATCACCTCCATCCGATCAAATCCCGCCAGTTCATAGGCGATATTCAACGCGTTAGTCATTACCACCAAATCACGCCGCTCCTTAAGATATGGCACGATTTGCGTAGTCGTGGAACCGGAATCAAGGATCAGGGCATCACCATCCTTAACAAACTGTGCCGCCCTGGCCGCAATACGTGATTTCACATCGCGATTCATCCGGCCTTTATCTTGCAGGGGGCGATCAAAGGCGAATTGCTGATTCAACATGGCTCCGCCATAAGAACGCAGCGCACAGCCTTTTTGCTCCAGATAACGCAGGTCATTACGGATAGTGACGCTGGAAACCCCAAAACGGGAACTCAAATGCTCAACACGTACACTGCCCTCATGGCACAGCAGGTCAATAATCTGTTCACGTCTTTTTACAGTGTCCATTGCCATTCCGTGATACTCCTCAGATTTCAGCAACAAGTTCACGTCGCCTGTGATGAATTGCTTTCTCTCTCTTTCGATTAAATTACAACAAAAGCAATGAAATGAAATTGTGATCGGTATTACAGTCTATTATATAGACAAAATAAGGTTAAAAAGGTTTCGATTAAAAACAAAACGAAAGAGAATATTAAGTTCTATCGTTTCTGATACTCGCCCCAACATAAGCTTTCATCCGCTTTTTTAGTAGAAATTGATATAAAAAAATGAAAGCCCTTGGTTTTCAATCAGCAACCGAAAAGTTTTATTTTGTCAGGTGATAGAGATCACAAATTTTGTGATTGGGTGTGAAAAGACTGATAGAATCCAGAACTGAGCGCTCTCGCTGTAATATTAAGGACATACCACATGACAAAACGATTTTCGGTGCTGACTGGCGGGTTATTGCTCGCCGCTTCTCTCGGCGCTCAGGCTTCGAATACACCCGATCAGTCCCATCTGACAAATACTGTTGATAAGACCATACACTCCCTGATGCAGGAATATGACATTCCAGGAATGGCGATTGCGGTAACTTTCCACGGTCAGCATTTTTTCTATCAATACGGTGACGCGTCAAAAGAGAACAACACGCCGGTCACCAAAGAGACGATCTTTGAATTAGGCTCAGTCAGCAAAACCTTTGCTGCCAGCCTAATTTCTTGGGCGCAAGTGACGGGAGCCATTTCCCTCTCCGATAAGGCCAGCCAGCATTTTCAACCGCTTGCAGGCAGCGCCTTTGACAACATAAGCCTGCTGAATATTGCCACCTATACCGCAGGCGGCCTGCCATTACAATTCCCTGACGAGATCGACAGCAATAGCAAAATGGTGAACTGGTATCAGCACTGGCAACCGCAGTATACGCCTGGAACCTACCGCCAGTACTCCAATCCTAGCATTGGCCTGGCGGGCTATATCGCGGCCCAACGCCTTGGAAAACCTTACTCAATGCTGGTGACAAACCAGATTCTTTCACCGCTTGGTCTGCATCATGCCCAGTTTAACGTACCCGCGCAGGATATGAAGAATTATGCCTGGGGTTATTCAAAAGAGAATAAACCGATTCACGTAAACGCCGGCGTACTGGATGAGGAAGCCTATGGTCTGAAAGCCAGTGCGCAGGATATGATCAGCTTCGTTGATGCGAATATCGATCCTTCCCGCATAAGTGATAGCAAGCTGGCACAGGCCATTCGGGCAACCCATACCGGCTATTACCGGGTAGGGGAAATGACGCAAGGGCTGGGTTGGGAGCTTTATCACTGGCCCGTTACCCTTGAGCAGGTACTGAGCGGCAACTCGGCGCAGATCGCTTATCAGGCCAACAAAACCACGGAATTGTCGCCGCCTGAACCGCCAACGGAGGCGCTTTTTATCAATAAAACCGGCTCCACCAATGGTTTCGGCGTGTATGTCGCGTTTGTGCCGCAAGAGCAAATGGGTATTGTGCTGCTAGCCAATAAAAACTACCCCAACGAGGCGCGCATCAAAGCAGCTTGGCAAATCCTCAATGCGCTGAAATAACGCGCAACTGCGTTAAATACAGTGTCTATTGACAGCCACAACGCCTCCCGCAGGAGGCGTTGTCCATAACATATCCAGTGATTAAGCGAGTAAGGCTTCCAGACCAGCGGTCACCGCCTCCATGCGGTGACCGCCTGAGTGCTCAATCACATAACGCTTGCCTACCTGAGAAGAGGCATCCAGTCCCAAAATACCATGTTCGGCTTTCTGACTCAGCGGATCGCTACTGGTATTGATGTGGGTGACGTTGGCACTATCCAGCTTGTCGGCCAGCCGATCCCGCAATCCTACATGCAATCCCATGCTGTTGAATGCGGTGACCTTGATCCCATGTTTGATGCCCGCATATTGCGCCAACCCGCCGCCTAAGGAGTGGCCCAGTACCTCAACCTTGCCACCATATTGTTTGGTAAAGGCCTTGACCAAACGGTCAGCATCCTGAAACGCGCTGTCCTTGATCCCTAAAGCCGCTCCAACATCACTCTTCACAGTACCAGGACGCTTGGCTGGCTGGGTGCCCACGAAGGAAAGCACCATGGTATCATCACGCTTATAGACAGCAACCTTGAGCGCAGACCAGGCATCCCCCTCAAGGATTAAAGGCTCATTCTCCCCCTTGCCATGGCGAACATGCAGGGTCAACTCACTGCCCGTCCCGCCACTGCCGTCCTCCCGACGAGCCAATATTGAGGACGGGATATCAGCCAAGGTGGCATGACTGTAACCTGCCGGCATATCCCGATAACTACTGGAGCAGCTGACTCTCGCCAATTGGGCCGCATCCATCACTGCCCGGGCTCCCACCGCATTCAACGGCTCTTGCTCTGCTTTAGCCACAAACGTTGGTTTGACAAGCACCTTAGCAGTATTCAGCAATTGTTCGGCATGGGTTCCAGCTTGCAGACGATCGGACGCACCAAGCGGTAGATGCGAAATTCCCTTCATACCCGCGCCAGCCAGCCCCAGAGCAGAAGATGCCAGCAAACGCCCCGTAGATTCCGCCAGGTTTTTAACGCCTGCCACACCGACCGAAATTGCACCACTCGTTACGCTACTGGCACCACCAGTAATATTAGCTAATCCTTTGATAATAGCCCCGGTCCAGTAACGCGCCTTACCTTTGGCGCTCTGTGCATGGGAGTCATGCCCTCCCTGTATGGCAGTGCCAATCTTGCGGGCTGGGGCGCTCAGGGTCAGATATTTCAGTGTGGTAGTCAGCACCTTGCCCGGTGACACCAAAGTACCAAGGGCAGTACTGGTGTAATGGGAGGCAAGATGATGATGAACATTGTTATTACGAGATGGTGTCTGTACTTCCCCGTTCAAAAGGGGCGACAATGCAGTGGCGCTGGGAGTGTGCCCAAGACCTTGAATAGACATCTTATTCTCCTTTGTTATTAAGATGACTGCCATTCAGCATACGATGGCTGAACCTGGTAATGGATGCAGTGTAGATGCTCCATTCTGCTGAGAGTTAATCACCTGAAACTGGGCCTGCAAGTTGATCCCAAGATCGAGAAACTCACCCAGAGTCTGCATAAATGCAGTTTCATCGAACATCTCGATCAACGCAGAGAAGCTCAACACCAGATAATTGGTACGACTGTCCAGGCTGATCTGACTGCCACCCGTGGTGAGACCGAACATATTCAGTTCAAGGGCAGCCCGGGTCAGCATCAACTGGTCCGGTTCATCTGCCGGCAATCGCAACAAAGGAATATAGATATAAAATGCCTGAACGTCGTCATTATCCGGCACTTCAATGATGCACTCTCCACCTTGGCCGAAAGGTGCTGTACAGTGACCATCGCTGCCGAGGCTCAAAGCCACGCCTTGGCGTTCACCAACAAGGCGCAGCCATTCCGATACTGTCTGCTGATATGCTTTCACTTGATGTTCTCCGCTCATTATCCCTTGCAAACGGAAGGGTTTCGCACGTAAGTGGGAAGTGGGAGTATGTTAACAATCACTGGCAAGCCATGATTTATCTCCGGGGCGAAGTTTTTTATATCGACGTCGAAATAGCGACTTATCGGCGGGTTGCACCGTGAAAGTACGGCTCATACGCCTCAGATGTGATGAGATACAGACAATCACTTTATTGACAAGCAATCCTTTTCATTCACCATCCCTTAACGCACATGAGTTTTGCGGGCCGGATCGTATTCCCACCACCATTCAAAAGAGGGAAGCCCTAGCGATTCGAAACTCTCCAGGGGCAAAATATCAGTGAACAATCCCCCTTCAAATACACCGACGTGGGAAAGACCATTGATGGAACAATAGCGCTTACAAGTCTGAACCCAGAATAAACAACCGCTGTAATAGACAGTCATTCCATCAATATAATCACGAACTTCGGGAGATGCAGTAGCCAATACCTCCTTTCGCAACCGCAAAAACAAGCTAATCAACAGCCAACGCAGTTCACGATAGTGATCTATGCTCCCGGGGATTCACTCCCTTGCCGTCGCGAAGCATCTTGAAATCTATTGGGTATAAGCATTTAAGCATTTAAGCATTTAAGCATTTAAGCATTTAAGCATTTAAGCATTTAAGCATTTAAGCATTTAAGCATTTAAGCATTTAAGCATTTAAGCATTTAAGCATTTAAGCATTTAAGCATTTAAGCATTTAAGCATTTAAGCATTTAAGCATTTAAGCATTTAAGCATTTAAGCATTTAAGCATTTAAGCATTTAAGCATTTAAGCATTTAAGCATTTAAGCATTTAAGCATTTAAGCATTTAAGCATTTAAGCATTTAAGCATTTAAGCATTTAAGCATTTAAGCATTTAAGCATTTAAGCATTTAAGCATTTAAGCATTTAAGCATTTAAGCATTTAAGCATTTAAGCATTTAAGCATTTAAGCATTTAAGCATTTAAGCATTTAAGCATTTAAGCATTTAAGCATTTAAGCATTTAAGCATTTAAGCATTTAAGCATTTAAGCATTTAAGCATTTAAGCATTTAAGCATTTAAGCATTTAAGCATTTAAGCATTTAAGCATTTAAGCATTTAAGCATTTAAGCATTTAAGCATTTAAGCATTTAAGCATTTAAGCATTTAAAATATACCACAATCATCTTAAAAATAAATAAATAAATTACTTTAACTGCCAAAAATTATAAAAAAACTCACATCCAGCCAATAAGATGCCCAATTATTATGGGCATCTTATTGATAATATTAAGCCAGTTCTGTCATCACTAACTTAGCTATTTCGAAATAAATAATCAGGCCGGTACCATCGATAAACGTGGCAATAAAAGGCGCAGATACAACAGCCGGATCAATAGAAAACCTTTTTAATACCATCGGAATAATGGAAGAAACAATAGCACTCCAGACGGTAATAGCAATGATGGTCAAACTGACAACAATTGTCACCTCAATGCCTACACCTAATACCCAAGCACGGATAAGCGCAGCAAAACCAATCGTTACAGAAACTAAAAATGAAGTGGAAACCTCTTTGCGTAACACAGCCCCCAAATTACGCAAACTCACTTCCCCCAATGCCATTGCTCTGATTAATGTTGAGGTAATCTGTGTACCACTGTTCCCCCCCGTTCCAATTAATAACGGGATGAAAAACGCCAAAGAAATTGCCGCTTCCAGTTGATCTTCAAAAGCTTTAAGTACCGCGCCGGTATAGGCTTCTGCAACAAATAATAACAATAACCAACCAACCCGCTTACGCCATAATGTTATCGGGCTGGTGCTGAGATAAGGTTTATCCAAAGGCAAGGTTGCCCCTTGCAAATGAGCGTCTAATGTATTTTCATCTTCGATCAATTCAGCAATATCCTGTGGTCGCAGCACTCCCACTAATTTGCCAAAATGAATAACTGGTACACTATCCATGCCACTGTGATTTATCAAACCATAAACATCATGACGCGGCTGTTCCGGTGATACGGAAAAATAACTTTGCCTCATAATATCTGATACAAATAAATCATCAGCTACCGTCAATAACACTTTTACCGGTAATATGCCATTCAGATAGCCTTCATTATCAACGACATATAGATAGGTTGGGATCTGTTCTCCTTCAAGCTGATCAATCAGATTACTTTTTACTGATAAAACAGAGTCAGCAACGGATACAGAAATAAAACACTGGCTCATATATGCACTGACAGTTGCATCTTCATTTTTCAATTGATGTTTCTGTCGCTGATCAGCGTTTTTTTCATTAATGGAATGATTAGCCATAGCTAATACATCCACTTTTTCATGGGATGTGACTTTCATGATGTTAGTCCCTATTACTGTTGTGAACTTCAAACAGTACTCACATAGGGGCGAAACCAGATGAGAGAATGCAACAGCTATCTCCACGTCTCAGTTTTAGCACTATACAACGTATCCTGAATTCTCAGAAAGTTACATGGGGATATACCTTGGTTCGATATATCCTGTCCTAATCTTGGGCGTCTCTCGACGTCGTCAGATCAGCAACCTGTGTTTGTATAGGAGCCTCGCCTAACGAGATACTGCACTTATAATGCGGTGCAAATTATAAACAAAAATCAAAATAATTCAAGATTAATAGTCTGTTTGTTTAGATTTAATTTAAGTTACTGACAACAATAAAAAAACGGCACAGATCTTCACCTTTTGCCGTTTAGTGCAAATAATCCTATAAAGGAATTATTTATTTTCTTATTTCTTAGCTTCAACTCTAACTCTTTCAGCCTCAGTAATCAGTTGGTCAGCCGTTTTACCATCTAAGGATTTATAAAATTTTTGTTTCAATTCTTTTATGTCGCCATTAGCACCTGATTTGGCCAAGTCATTAAAATCGATGCTATTAAACATAGCTGCCTGAATTGATTCATCAAACTTAACTTTTTTATCACCAGGCAGCGCATCTCTTACCTTCTCAATGGACGTTTTCAACGCGATTTCATTAGAAGCGTCAATTTTAGGCTGGTTATCACAGCCAGCTAATACAGATCCTAACAAACAAATTGCTAACAATTTTTTCATATTCACCCCCGCAGAATATCAAACAAGGGAATAATAACAGAAGCAGAAACAATAAACCGTTTATAATTAGCTAAACTGATAAATAATAGAAATAAAATGAAATTTTCCATTTATTCTATTCCAAAACAATTTCTCCTTACCAAAACTCCCTGACAACAATTTATCAAGCTGTCAGAATATCCTGTCAGTCCTGCTCAACAGTGGTGATTGGAAGCATACCAAATTTCTCATTAAATATTTGCCCAAGTACATGTGTGTGTTCCATATAAGCCGCCGCACCTTTCAGGTCATACAAGCAAAGCATACGAAGACCATGCATATCTTCTCCTGCCAGCTGCAACGCCGCCATCGGATGATTAACATTAATCGCAGAATTCGCCAAACGACAGCGATTTGCCAGTGATTCCCGCAAATAAATAGCGTCTTTGATATAACCGATAATCCGCAAAGTATCGAAGTTAACATTGGTCAGTGTGGAGAAAAATATACGTGGAGCAAAACTGTCAATATCATGATCGACAATACTCAATTCCCGCGCTGTTATTACCCAAGCGGAAAGCCCTTGCAAAACAGCAACCAATCAATCCTGTAAGTCAGCAGTTTCAGCCGTTTTACCACACACCCCTTGCGCGTAAGTACAACCATTACCGGCAGGAGTTCGGATTGTTTGTTCACATTGCACCCAGAACATGATGTGTTCCTTATAAATTATATTTAATATGCATGTATAAAATTGCAACTTTTCCTGTTGTAAAAAAGCATTTTATCTACAACTTAACCTTTGTTTGATCTGGCGAAACTTCGAAATACAGAGGTATTTTAAGACGGGAACATCAATTAACCGGATAGCAACCATAACTTAATTCATTGTTATTATTAGTAAATAGTAAAAAATAAAAATATTATTCACCAGAGACACTAAAACCATTTGATTAATATAAATCGTTATCATTATCATTCCGAGTTTAGCATGAACAGATGTGGTCCCAATCAGATGAAATCGTACCTGAGTTTATCGCCTGACTTAACTACTCTAATAGATAGCGTATTACGACTTTCCGTTGCACTTCACGGCCAACCACAATTTTCAAATACACCGGCCAACCAAGAACGTTCTTTATTCAAGCAACAATGAGCTTCTGATACAAAATCTCATGTTGAAAACCAGCAGATAAAACTCAAAACAAAGGAGAAATAATGTCAGTCATCCATCGTACTGCAAAATATTTTCTGACTGCCATATTGATACTATTGCCTGTCTTTACTCAGGCAAAAGAAATTATCGTCAAGGATGTCACTGGCCGGGAGGTTAACGTTAATGCGCCGGTCAATCGGGTTATGCTGGCTGACAGCCGGGTATTGATTGCTCTTAATATTCTTCATCCCGATAATCCGCTTAAAGGGATTGTCGCTTGGGATAATGCACTGGAAATCAAATCGCCAGACTTGGCAACCGCTTATGGGAAAGACTTTCCACAGTTACGCAATATTCCCGTATTTCCTAACCCTTATCAAAGCGATTTCAGCGTTGAAAAAGCACTGACTTATAAACCCGACCTGGTTATTTTCGATATTGGCCTCCAAGCCAAACTCAATGATAGCAGAACCATTACTTTACTTGAGAAAGCCGGTATTCCCGTTATCTTTATCGATTTCCGTCAATATTCACTGGCAAATACTATTCCCAGTATGACGCTACTTGGGAAAGTATTCGGCGAGGAAGAAAACGCACAAAAATTTATTGCTTTCTATCAGGAGAGGATGAAAACAATTAATGAACGAGTTGGTACACTGGGTAAAGAACAGCGACCTCCTGTGTTTATCGAACGCCATGCAGGAATGTTTGGCGCGGAGCATTGCTGTAAAACTTTCGGTAATAGCAATTTTGGTGAATTTGTTACTGCCGCAGGGGGTGATAACCTTGGTGCCCGTTGGTTTCCAAGTATAGGTGGAGAGGTAAACGAAGAACAATTAATCGTCAGCAATCCTGAATTTTATCTGATGACCGCCGCAGACTGGGACAAAGTTCGCCCAGAAAGCCTTTCAGTACCATTGGGTTATACCGGCAATCTAAAACAATCACAGGAACGGCTGGAAAAACTACTGACACGACCAAAACTGAACGTATTAAGAGCATTCCGCGAAAAGCGGGTAATCGCACTCTATCACCAATATTACGATACGCCGTTTAACATTATTGCCGTTGAAGTTATAGCGAAATTCCTGCACCCGGATTTGTTCGAAGATATCGATCCGCAAGCCGACAGCCTATATCTGCATAAAACCTTTACAACCCTTGATGGTAGCGGAGTATTTTGGGTCACAGCAAAATAATATTTCATTTCAATCCGTTGGAATATTCCAACGGATATTTAATTTCACTATTTATTTATAATTTTCGCTCGTTAATATGCGTGATATCTTATATAACATGCTAATAGACATCCATTATTTTGTACTCTACTATACAGGTACTAAAAAATATAAAACATAACAAGAAAAATCTGATCAGGTAATAAATGTAAAGTGCAAATATATTCACATAATGAAACTATATTAAGAGGCTATCTCAATAATGTTATTAATCATCATGAAAAATAAAATAACCTAATGAAATAGATTCTAATTGTCACTATTCTTAAACCAAAGTAACCGGAGTATGTTAATGAAACGATTACATGATATTGAGAAAGAGATGTTGCCTGTTAAATCCTATAAAATGCTTATCGGTGGGCAATGGGTAGATAGTGTATCTAAAGAAACAACGAAGAGTTATAACCCGGCGACAGGTGAATTATTAGCTGAATATGCATCCGGTAATGCCGAAGATGTTGATCTTGCTGTCAGCGCCGCGAAAAAAGCGTTCTCTGCATGGAGTCAAACCTCCCCAATCGAAAGACAAGCTGTTTTACTGAAAATTGCTGACTTACTGGAAGTAGAACAAGAACGTTTTGCCATTCTTGAATCACTGGATTCAGGTAAGCCATTAAATGAATCTCGGAATATGGATCTACCCGCCTCCATTGACCAGTTCCGCTATTTTGCCGGCGTGATCCGTGCCCATACTGACGAAGCTTCAGTTCTCGATAGTAACACACTCAGCCTGGTGATCCGTGAACCCATTGGTGTTGTCGGGCAGGTTATTCCCTGGAACTTCCCGTTATTGATGGCGGCATGGAAACTGGCTCCGGCTCTTGCGGCGGGTAACACCATTGTGATTAATCCAGCAACAATGACACCCATCACACTGCTTGAATTGGGCCGGATACTGAATAAAGTCCTGCCGGCTGGGGTGGTTAATATTGTTACAGGTCGGGGATCCGTCGTCGGTCAAGCTATTCTGGACCATGAAGATGTCGAAAAAGTGGCATTCACGGGTTCCACCAGAGTAGGTTATACCGTAGCCGAAGCTGCGGCCAAAAAGCTTATCCCTGCCACACTGGAACTTGGCGGTAAATCAGCCAATATTATCTTCCCTGATGCCAATATGAAAAAAGCCGTAAAATATGCGGCCAAAGCTATTTTGCTGAATCAAGGGCAAGCGTGTGAATCAGGTTCCCGGTTATTCCTGCATAAAGATATTCATGATGAATTCCTTAACTCTCTGAAAACAGAATTTGAATCTGTCCGGGTTGGTGATCCGTTGGAAAAAGAAACCCAAATGGGAAGCCAGATAAGCCAAGAACAGATGGAAAAAATTCTCAGTTATGTCGATATTGCGAAAAAAGAGGGTGCAACTATCCTGACGGGTGGCAAACGGATTACTGGCGAAGGTTATGATGATGGCTTCTTTATTCAACCAACCATCATTATCAATGCCACTAATGAAATGCAGGTAGCACGCGAAGAAATCTTTGGTCCTGTATTGACCGTCATTCCATTCAGTACAGAAGACGATGTGATCAGAATGGCGAATGATTCTGATTATGGTCTTGGTGGTGCTGTCTGGACACAAGATATCAACCGCGCATTACGTGTCTCCAAAGCTGTCAAAACGGGTCGCATGTGGGTTAACACTTACCATGAACTACCCGCTCACGCACCATTTGGCGGCTATAAAAAATCGGGCCTTGGCAGAGAAACACACAAAATGATGCTGGATTCTTATACTCAGGTTAAGAACATCTACATCAAAACCAGTGAAGAATAATCTCAATCAGTGATTAGTGATTTAAAGAAGCCTTCTAATCTGGAAGGCTCAGACCGCAGGCCAACCTCATTCAAAATAATGAGGTTGGTTTTTTTCATAATGAAAAATGCTGTGTCCATTTTTCCCCCTTAAGCCGGTTTGATCACCCACCCAAGCACCATTTTAGCTCCGACGATACTGAATATCCCCGCTATCCACCGACCCCTTGTGCGGGCGGCGATCAATCAAGCGTTACACAAGTGAAATACCCTTTACTGAAAGTTCATATAATTCCATAATAATATTATCTAATAATCACAGAAATCATTAGATAATTAGTAACGGTAATACTAATAGACAAGTCAAGCTTCTTATTTGTAATCCCTAAAACTTGGCAGATCATAATATTAATTTAATAAGAAATAGCCCATAGGTTTATCATCTCTTGGTGGAACATAAAGATCATAACCATTTTCTTTACAAAATATTCTTAACTCCATAACTGAGCCAACAGAAAGTTTCTCATAGATATCTTCGAAAGATCTTTCCACAGTACGGCATGAAATACCCATTTTGACCGCTATATCTTTATTACTGAGACCGCAGAAAAACAGGAAAGTAACCACCCACTCGTTCTCTTTTAATATATCGTTCGGCGGCTCAAATTTAACCGGGGTAAAAATATGATGTTTAATATAATGAGCCATTGCAAAATACTCTATTTCTCTGGCATGAGAAACCACACCAATACATTGATTATTTTCATCCATTAATGGGGATTTGTTATAAAAATAAGATCTAAATCGTTTACCTTTCCCTACTGGATAAATCCCTATGGCTGATATTCGCTGCATATGCTTTAAGACCTTACTGTCGTGCTCTTCAAACAAATGGGAAAAATCATGAAATGGTGTGAGTAATTCTTTTTCAGAATACCCGATAACATCAAAATCTTTAGGGAGTTGATTAACTTTGATAAATACCCTGTTTGCATATCAATTCATTTGGACTGGCTGAAGGTGAAGAGAAAACGTCAATTTCGTTCATTTTTTGAACCGTTAATCTACATTTTTGCTATCAATCACCGAGAAAACTGCATGGTTTTTCACTGCACAGATAATTGAAGGTAAACTAAACTGACTGGCCTACCTCTTGCTATTTTTGACATATCACGCATAAGCATTTCCTTACATAAGCCTCAGGCCGTAAGCCTAGTGTGTTTGCCAATAAGATCAAGCAGTGTAAGCGTAGATGTCTATCCGGTATTTCGATTACCTTTTTAATTTTCCTGCTAGAACCGTACTTAGAAGGTGGATGTTCTCTGACAAAATATCGGGAGGATTCCTGAATTCGAGGCATTCATTATTTGCACTCAACATCTCTGGGCGGCAAAGTTTAAGTTCAACAATAATACTTTCAGGTACTTTGCAGGGATAACTCCCGAATCGGACAAACCCAATGACACCATCAATTGCCGATATTTTTGTTGTATGAATCTCTTCAGGATTAAAAAAACAAACATATAGCAAGGGAATAAAGCCTTGGGTTTTGCCCTGCGCAATGACTTACGATCTGGACGAGGAACAAAGCATTCCCTGACAGGCATATAACATTCCACTCCCCCTTGAGAGAGCGTATTCATTATTGAAGAGGAATGGCGTTCATGATGATAGAGAATATAACAATATTTCATATAGTTACCCAGATTTAACTTATAGGACAGGCAACTCTTCCGCCCAACTCGTACCAGTCGGGAGTTGTCTGACGTTACATTGAAAAATTGAAATAAAGAAAAATAATTATCGATAGAAATCGTACCAGATTAAAACACAAAAAAACACACAAACTGTCTTTTTTCATGAGTCCTTTTGATTTTAAAATAGTTTCTTAATAGAATAGGATTGCCGGATTGCCAAAACTCATTAGAGAATGAAAAATGTCCTTACCTGTCAAAAAAACAAAAGATAATATAGTCAAAAACATTAACTATTTAATAAAAAGCAGAGAAGAATCCAAATTATCTTTCTCAGAAAAGTCAGGTGTAACAAGATCCACTGTGTATAAAATTCTTGATGGCAAGATAAAAAACATACAGAAAGGCACAGTAGAAAAAGTTGCTAATTTCTTTGGCGTTTCTGTAAAACTATTGGAAGAGCACGACATTGCTTCCATAGAAGAATCAGAGAATAATCCAGACGGAAACATAAACCCGATAAGCGTACCCATCATAAAAGAAAGCCAACTTCATAAAAAATTTTCAAGAAAAATTAGCCAATTAATCGTTGAGTGCGATAACACATACTGTTAAACACATGAAAGAAACATCATTTGCATCAAGCTAGAATCAGATAAAAAACCATATTATATTAGTAGCGAGATGTTATTTGTTCGCCGTTTTTTTAAGGGTAGTGATGATGAATTACTCGTAACAATTAGGAATAAAAACATTGAGATTAAAGGTGAAATAATCCCTGACGACTTGTTGATTGGTTATATTATTGAGGAAAGGATTGATGAGAAAATTTAAGTTAATGGGATTTAAACGGGGAAAGTGTGTAAAGGCAATAATATTAGTTACTACAACAGGGAAAGCCGCCGCTTTGCACAATTTCCGGCACATCGTAAAAATCCTACCGTAAGTCGTCTTTAGTCACATCCAATACGTCAATGCTGACGTTTTGACGAAAATCTGTCCGATCAACCAAAAATTTCAGGCCACACCAGACGGATGCAACTTGCTGGAATGCCGGATTATGCATCACCATATCCAACTGACGGCTGACATGACGGCCAGCTCCGTTTGGTGAACCGAACTTAATTGAAACAAAATGCCGGAAAAAACCAGCACTTTGTCAGCCATCTGAGCCTTCCAGACTGGAAGGCTTTTATTCAAAGTTTTGTTTTAATATCAATACTATCTGCATTCACATCTTTAATATGCTCTTTTGTTAGCCGGTAAACAACCGGGCTTAACAATGCCAGTGCAATCAGGTTCGGGATGGCCATCATTGCATTTAATGTATCGGCCAGTAGCCAGACGAAATCCAACGATTGAGTCGCACCAACCATTAAAGCAATAATCCATACCACACGGAAAGGTGTAATGGCTTTCTGCCCAAATAGATACTGAATACATTTCTCACCGTAGAAACTCCAACCAAGAATCGTAGTAAAAGCAAATATTATCAAAGCGCCTGCTACAATATAGTTTCCACCAGGAATCACCGCAGAGAAAGAGGCCGCTGTCAGTGTCGCGCCAGTCTGACCGGTTAACCACCCCCCCGTAATGACGATAGTAAAGCCAGTGATAGAACAAACAATAATGGTGTCAATGAAAGTCCCGAGCATAGCAATCAACCCCTGACGAATCGGGTTTTGGGTTTTTGCTGTTGCATGAGCAATCGGCGCACTTCCCAGCCCCGCTTCGTTAGAGAAAATGCCCCGGGCCACACCAAAACGAATTGCCGCCCATACTGCCGCACCAGCAAAGCCACCTTGCGCGGCAACAGGCGTAAATGCAGATTTAACAATTAGAGCAAACGCGGCGGGAATTTCGCTGAAATTCATTCCCAAAACAATGATCCCGGCAGCTAAGTAGGCAACTGTCATAAATGGTACTAGGTTGTGTCCCTTAATGTAAATTGATAGTACTATCATCTAAACTGTTTTCAATATGGGAAAAAGATGATGGCACGTTACGACATTCCTGATGACGCATGGGTAGTGATAGAACCTTGTTTACCTCCGGTCCATTCAGAGCGGGCAGGACGTCCACATGTTGAACACCGCCGTGTGATGAATGGAATGTTCTGGGTCTTGTGCTCTGGGGCACCGTGGCGTGATTTACCTGAACGCTATGGTTCTTGGAAAACGGTCTATAACCGATTTAATCGCTGGTCAAACTCGGGCATTATCAACAAGATATTTAATCGGTTACTGTCCATTCTGGATGAAAAAGGCTCGATTGACTGGGCTGAAATTTGCCTGGATGGCAGCAATATTCGCGCGAGTAAAGATGCGGCAGGCGCGAAAAAAAACATCCCGATATCACTGACGACCATGCGTTGGGTCGCTCACGCGGTGGTTATGGCACCAAAATCCACCTGGCAACTGACGGAAAGGGCTTCCCACTCAACCTGATGTTGACGGCAGGCCAGGCCCATGAGAGTCAAACGGCTATTCCTTTGCTTGATGGCATTGGCGTCCAACGCAAGAATGGCTTTATGAAACGGCGTGGCAAAGCGGTGTTGGCAGATAAAGGCTATTCGGGAAGAAAACTCCGCGGTTACCTGCGCAAATTGAGAATAAAGAGCATTATTCCTTATAAAATCAATGAAAAAGGGCATAGTGATGGTCGTACACAATTTGATGAACAGGCTTATTGTGACCGTAATGTTGTCGAACGCTGTTTTGGTTTTTTGAAAGGTAATCGACGTATTGCCACCCGCTATGAAAAAACAGCACGAAACTATCTGTCGATGGTGAAATTAGGCTGTATTCGACTCTTTTGCCGGAGATTATATAATTAAGGGACACAACCTAATTTACCTGCCACATCAGCAATACGTTTAATACCACCGATAAGTACTGCACCAACCAGAATCGCCAGTATTATGGCAGTTACCAAGGTAGAAACACCGAAGTTACTTTGCAGTACGTCAGCAACAGAATTCGCTTGTACGGTATTACCGATCCCGAAACAAGCAATACTGCCAAATACGGCGAACAGCGTTCCCAACCAAGCCCACTTTTTACCCAGACCATTTTTTATGTAATACATAGGGCCACCAACATAGTGACCATTTTTATCAACCTCACGGAAACGGACCGCCAGTACAGCCTCTGAATATTTGGTCGCCATGCCGACTAATGCGGTTATCCACATCCAAAACAGTGCGCCCGGTCCACCCAATACAACCGCAGTAGCCACACCAGCAATATTACCTGTACCAATGGTGGCAGAAAGCGCAGTCATCAATGCGTTAAACGGCGATATCTGCCCCTCTCCCCGCTGATGATTACGCTCAAACAGTAATTTAAAACCCGTTCCCAGTTTACGTATAGGCAAAAAAGAGAGACGGATCTGCATGAAGATACCAACCCCCAAAAGACCGACCATCATCGGTATTCCCAACACGATCCCGTTAATAGCACTCAGCCATTCTGTGATTAATCCCATAGATACCCTCACATATTCCATAACAAAATAACAACATACGCGCAGCAGTCTAAATAAAGAATATTTACAGAAAATAAGCGAGAAAAAATTTCGTAAAAAGGGAAAAATATTTGATACTTGTGAGTGATATCACTTGATAGAATTTTAAGATAGTATGCCCCAAATTTGTTATACCAAACCCATCACACAATCTTCACATCTGAACTAATCTCTATTTAATCTTAATAAGTTACTGATAAATTTAACTCTTTTAACCAATTAAAATAAATAACCGTTCAGTAAAAATTATCAACGATTTTTCCGAAAATTTCTTTCTCTACTATCGTGTTTTCCCTCTTAAACAAACCATTATCTGGAATAGATTTATTACACCCGCCAACAAAGCAATAAAAAAATGCGTGTAATATTTTTTTCATCATAAAATTACCAACTCTTTCACAAGCCGCTTCACAATAATTGAATAACCTCATTGTATTACTGTTCTATTCAACTCATTTTGTCGGCTTAAGTTAACGAATAAGAGGAGGATCGCATGATGGAACAACAATATTTCATTGGTGTTGATGTTGGTTCAGCCAATGTCCGTGCTGCGGTTTTTGACCAATACGGCAAACGACATGCATTCTCTGTTCGCCCTATTCAACAATTTTATCCAAAAGCTGATTTTGTTGAACAATCCTCTACCAATATCTGGGCACAAGTATGTGTCACAGTAAAAGAAGCTGTCACATTGGCGAATATTAATCCCATTGATGTTAAATCAATCGGTTTCGATGCTACCTGCTCACTCGTTTCTGTAACGGCCAAAGGACAGCCGCTCTCTGTCGCTGAAAATGGTAATCCTGAGCACGATATCATCATGTGGATGGATCATCGGGCAATCAAAGAAACCATCACGATAAATCAGACAAATGATCCAGCACTATGCTATGCGGGTGGTGAAGTCAACCCTGAAATGGAACTACCGAAAATCCTGTGGCTAAAAAACCAATTCCCTCAGCGCTATCAGGATGTATGGCGTTTCTTTGATTTAGCTGATTTTTTGGTATGGAAAGCCACTGCCGCTGATGTAGCCAGTATCTGTACTCTTACCTGCAAATGGAACTATCTGGCTCATCAAAAACAGTTCAGCGAAGATCTACTTCATAAGGTGGGTTTAGATGAGTTAACCAATAAAGTTCCATCTACCATTCTTGAGCTTGGCGAGAAAGCCGGTTATCTGACCGCTGAAGTGGCTAAAGATTTTGGACTACACACAGGGGTTATTGTCGCCGGTGGCATTATTGATGCACATGCAGGCGGGTTGGCACTGGCCAGCGCATATCCCGAAGGCAACCTGGTCATTATTAGCGGTACCTCAAACTGCCACATGATTGTCAGCGCTTATCCTGTCATGATTCCCGGTGTCTGGGGACCTTATTTCGGCGCAATGCTACCCGATTACTGGCTCAACGAAGGTGGGCAAAGCGCTGCGGGTGCATTAATTGAGTGGTCAATTCGTCAGCATAACAACTGGCAGGAGCTGGAAGCAGAAGTTAAGGCATCTGGTCATCAATACTACCAGCTACTGAATGAAGCCGTTGCGCGGTTAGAAAAACAAGAAAAATACCCAACTGTTCATTTACATATTTTAGCTGACCATCACGGCAACCGTTCACCAAGGGCAAACCCTAACGCTAAGGGAATGGTCAGTGGGCTCACGCTGGAAAATGATCGTGATGCTTTGGCCCGCTATTACCTGGCAACCCTGCAATCTATCGCCTATGGCACTCGTCACATTATTGATGCATTAGTAGAAGCCGGACATCAGATAAACAGATTGGCTATATGTGGTGGCGCAACTAAAAACCCATTATGGCTACGTGAATACGCCAACGCCACCGGACGTGAAATTCATCTGCCTCAGGAAGAAGATGCAGTCAATCTTGGTTCTGCTTTGCTTGGCGCTGTTGCCTGCGGTTTTTTTGAAAACTTCACTCAGGCAGCAAAATCGATGGTACGTGACGGCAGCATTATCAAACCGGAAAAAGAGACATTTTCATTCCATCAGGCTAAATATCAAGTCTATCTGCAAATGTACCATGACCAACAACAATATAACGAAATCATGCAAGCCTGCGGTTAATCTTGAATAATAAGAACCGGAATATAGCAGAATAGAACACGCACTCCTGATTGCAATTCATAAAATAAATCAACAGTCGGTTGAACCGACCGTTGCTATTATTATATTCATTTTAATTTTTTACCGCTTTCTGGCGATAAGCGTCGCGAAGTTTAATTTTATTCTATTGCCATTTTCATCTGTTTTATGAAGATGCCCAGGACTTTCATTATACTTAATCATTTCCCAGTCAGCATAATAATGCTTCAATTCTCTTGGTTTTAAGAAACATTTAAATGGTAGTAATGAATATGGTACAGAATCTGTTTCAACCGGGCAAACAATTAAATTAATCCCACCGACATTAGTCTGTTTCTGCATATTGTAAATAACATCAGCGATTTTTTCCCGTTGTAGGAACATCAGCACCACAGTTGAAATAATTAAATCGTATTTTCCTATAATATTGTGTGAGTTAATATCATAAACAGAGGTATGAATATTTTTAACCTGTTGTTTCTCTTTAATAGCATTAATTGCGTCAATATGTTGCAGACTAATATCCACTGCTGTAACAGCATAACCTCTTTCTGCCAGATAGAAAGTATTCCGGCCACGGCCGGATCCCAAATCCAATGTTTTACAAGGAGAAATAATATCTGCCAAATACCTGATCTCTGAGTGAGGCAATGACAAGTTATTTTGCTTATAAAACAGATATTGAGGTTCGCATAGGAAAGAGAGCTGGCACTTAATATCATCACTCACCGATTTAATCTTATGCCAAACTTCTGGCTGAATGATAGAAGGTTGTTTTTGCGCATTAAAATATGCACCATCTTCCTGATCATCGTCAAAAATCACAAATTCAAGTTCACCCTCAAGGATCTCAAGACAAGCATACGTTCCCTCTTTGGTGTTGTGTCTTTCCGTGAACATGTCAGGAATGGTGTTTTTGTGCCAGATTGGCATTTGTTTATAGCAAACAAGATCGCTCATAGGAGTTCCCTGATAATAAAATGTATTTTAAATGCATCTTATAGTTACCGTCTGTCACTGTAAAGACATAAAGTAATGGGAGAAAAATTTCGGCGGGTTCACCGTAGCTATCCTTACGAAATAAAAGAAAAAATGATTAATCTTCTTTTTACTCGAGCGAACTCATTAATTATCAGAAAACAAAATATAGTAAGATTTCGTTGATAAAATTTCTCCGGCCAAAGCCGGAGAAAAAGATCAATCCTTATAACTGTATTGATAATGTCCGCCATAATAGAGACTGGAGTTTTTCTCTACCGCATTTAGCAATACGCCTTTAATATGCGTGCCATTTTGCTCAAATCGGCGAATAGCGACATCAACTTCTTTAACTCTCGTTTTATAATAACGGGCAATTAACAATGAAGTTCCTGCATATCTCCCAATAATCGCAGCATCGGTTACGGCTAAAATAGGTGGAGTATCTACCAAGACATAATCATAATGCTCTTCTGCCCAGGATAATAATTCCTTGAATCTATTATGCATCAGCAACTCTGACGGATTAGGTGGAATATCGCCCCGACTGACAAAATCAAGCTCAGTAAGATAGGTTCTGGTAATAACCTCCTTTAACTGATTCTGACCAGCCAAATATTCAGAAAGCCCCAGAGATTGAGGAACTTCTAACACCTTATGCAAATGACCTCTTCTCATATCTGCATCTATTAAAAGAACGCGTTTATTACCTAATGCCAATACTGCCGCAAGGTTCACCGAAATAAAAGATTTTCCCAATTCAGGTGCCGAACCAGAAAGAAGAATAACTTTATTCGCGGATTCCATCATTGAAAAATGCAGGGTTGTTCTAAGACTCCGCAATGCTTCAATAGCTAAATCAGTAGGATCATGAATGGCTAATAACCGCAATTTCTGACGTTGTGTTCTCTTTTTCTGTTGCTGTTCAAGTTTAGCCTGGGTCTCAGATAATGGGATAGTTGCATAAACGGAAATCCCTATTTCTTCCAATTGTTCAGGGCTTTCAATTCCTTTACGGAACATTACCCTTAATAAAACGATACCAATTGACGATATAAGCCCTAACATTGTCATAGCAGCAATGATCAGTGGTTTTTTCGGTTTTACAGCAGAACTTTCTACAACAGCTTTATCAATAATACGGACATTACCAACCGTCCCAGCTTTCAGGATGTTCAGTTCCTGTTGTTTATTGAGTAACTGCACATAAATTTCTTGTCCAACCTGGACATCCCGGGTTAAACGTAAAATTTCCTGCTGTGTTTTCGGTAACCGTTTGATTGACTGATTCAGTTCCTTTTTGGTATCAGCCAACGTCTTACGTTTATCAAGCAAAGCAACATAAGCAGGATGTTGTTTGGTATATAATTGCTGTAACTCAGCTTCTTTGAAAGTCAACTCATTGATCTGTTTCTCAATCTGGACCAATGTCTCCAAAGCTGATTTTGCTTCAAGTGATAAATCAACAGATTCATTAGCCTGACGATACTGATTAAGCAGCTCTTCAGAACTATTGAGCGCCATTTTAACTTTAGGCAAATGATTCTTTAAAAAATTAAGACTACTCTCAGCCTCTTCTGTTTTTCTTGTCACATTCTGTTGCAAATAATTTTTACTGACACTGTCAAGTATCGATTTTATTCTTTTACGATCATCACCTTCTATTTCAAGCGAGATAATGCCGGTATTATTTCCTTTCTCCGTCACCCGTAAAGCTTGTTGCAATGAACGAATAGCGTCCAATCGGGGCCGTTTAACCAATGTAAAGCTTTGCCCTGGAGAAGCTAAAATATTTGAGATAAGCAAATTTATGCCATCTGCATCAAGTACCTTGTTCACTTGCCCGTGAAAAACCTGATCACCAAACTCCAACTGATAATTTTCTGAATCATCGACATATATTTTTATAGCTTTACCAATATACTCTGATGATACCGTAAAATTTTTAATAACAATGTCAGGTTTTGGCATACCTCGAAGACGAGCAATCCCCTTGCCTATCACAGGAAAGTAGTCGGCTGTAACCTGAATATCCAGATTCAAATCCTTTACCGTCTTGCCTATTATCATTCGGGAAACTAATAGTTCCAGTTCTGCTGATGTATCTGACTGTCTTCCAGACAGCATATCCGTCATATCCCCGACTAAAGATAGTGCGCTGCTTTTCTTTTCAACCTGCAATAAAGCATTCGCTTTGTATACAGGTGTAGCAACTAAGGAATAACCAAGACCAATAACCATGAATAAGAGAGTGATTCCGCCAATAGCCCAGCGATAATCGAATAAGGCACTAATAAGACGGCCTAAATCAATTTCATCACTATCTGTATGTGTGTGACTTGATTTATCTGATGTAGTCATAAAAAGCCTATAATTACTTTATTAAGAAGTAATGAAAAATAAAAAACCCAGAATCAAAAAATACTTATAAGTTATAATTTACCTAACCAACCATTAGCACTCTTAAATAACAATTGATATACATATTCATAAACCTCGATATCGGATTTATAAGGATCAGGAATCTCCATTTCACTTAGCCAATGACCAAAAAGCATTGTTTTCCCTCTTGCCCCTAGGTTTATCCGGTTTACAGCCTCAATATGTTTTTTTTCCATAACCAAAATCAGGCTTGACTGCTGACATAATTCACTGGTTAGCTGGCGTGCAGTATGCCCTTCCAAAGACAATCCATGTCTGGACGCAACCTTACTTGAGAGCTCATGTGCAGGTTTACCCGTCAAAGCCGATATTCCCGCAGAATAAATCTCTTTCTGAGGAAATAGCTGCCGCAATAAACGCTCCCCTGTTGGAGATCGACAAAGATTACCTACACACACGATCAGAATAGAATTAAACATTAATTAGGCCACGTACGAATCCATCGGGTTGTTTCAGTCAGGTTGTTAATGCTTGATATCGTTGGCACCAACTGACTGATAACCCGATTCCAACGGACAATTGGTGCACTGGTAACATAAACAATATCATAAGGTTGCAAATTAAACTCAGTTCCCAGGATTAATGCTGTTGCATCCTTAGCATTGAGCTGATAAATATTTGCTATTTTCCCATTATTATCAGGCACATTGCGCAACGAACGGATAACAAAAATTCCACTCGCATCGCTTGATAATTGATCCATACCTTCAGCGTTACCTAATGCTTCTGTCAAGGTCATACCACTGCGATCCATACGTAACGTGCTCTGTTTTCTGACTTCCCCCATAACGAATACTTTCAAATCATCATTGCGAGGAATGTATAAGATATCGCCGGAATAGAGCAGACGATTTTGCTTCAGATCACCATTTTGCATTAAATCCTGAAGAGAAATAATCGTCTCTTTTCCCTTATGAGTCAAAATAACCCTTTTCCAATCAGCATCTTTGGTCAAGCCACCAGCATGGTTAATCGCATCAATAATAGTTAAAGGCACATTGGTAATAGGCTGTTGATCAGACTTGGCGACTTCGCCTGTTATATAGGCTTTTTGTGAGCGGAAAGCAGCAATATTTACATCAATCTGAGGAGATTCGATATACTTTGATAATTTCTCTGTAATCAGAGTACGCACTTGAGTGACCGTTTTCCCTTTCACATGAAGTTTGCCAATATATGGATAAAAAATCGTTCCGTCAGAATGCACCCAATTACCCGTGTCACTGGCACTACGATATTGCCCCGCTGGTATTGTCAACTCAGGATGATCCCAAACAGTAACCATAATGACATCACCTACACCAATACGGTACTCATATTGCTGTAATTCTTTATCTAACTCAGGATTAGGTCGAGCAATAGCAGAATTTACTCGTAATTTTTCAATTAACTGTGGTGTTACCGGATAAACATTTACCAAATTATTAATATCATAGTTACTATCATTATCATTGATTATTTCTTTATTATAAACAGGAAGACTACTCCCAGGAGCAACCGTACAACCACCTAATAACATAGAACAGGATGATGCCAGAACTATAATTAATTCCTTAATATTCATCAGAAATTTATCCTTAAAAAATAATAAATAAAAAAATACATCAATTAGTATTAATTATAATCTCCCAAAGAAAAGTAGATTATAATATAATAAGATATAATATAATATAAAAATTTTGCTTAAGTATCACAATTTTCTATGTTACTGGTCATATCACTTTATAAAAGCAATAAAAATCAACTTAATACCTTTGAGAAGCGCAAACTATTAGGTAAAAGATAAATCAGACAAATAATATATTTATTAACTATTTAATTATAGAATGTATTTTATAAGATATTATTCCCAGCAGCAAGTAAGAACCACTCCCTCCGACTACAGGATAACAAGAACATTCATCAGAGTTTATCGAAACTGGATACATGTTTTAGATGACAAAAAATGAACACCAACTTGTATCAAGTCGGTATTCGCATAAGTAATTTTGTCATTTATATAATGATAACAGACCAAAAAACAGCTATTGAATTTGTCAAATAGACTAAATTTAATTATTTCATAAATAATATCTCGGTAGTATTAGCTACTTTCAGACTAATAATCTGACAATTTAACCGATCACACTTTCAAATTGTTATGATTGCCAAGATCACCACTTTGTGTTTTTCACGATTATCGATTGTTTTATATTAGAAGTAGCAAATCTAAGAGTTGAATATATTCAACAAAAACTTTATCAATTGGAACTATCATGAACAAATCAACCATCCTGAGAATAGCCAGACCAACCGATAACCTAAATCAGGTAGCCAACATGTACTGCCAAGGCTTAGGGTTTACTATTTTAGGTGAATTTAAAAATCATGAAAACTTTGATGGCATCATATTAGGGCATCCAGATCATCTCTGGCATCTCGAATTTACACATCACCGTGGTACAACAGCAGGCAGAGCACCCACACAAGATAATTTACTGGCCTTCTATATATCAGACCATTCAGAGTGGTTACATCAAACATCGTTACTGGAAACCGCTGGTTTTATCGCTGTTCCTTCTTACAATCCATACTGGGATGTTAATGGTAAAACATTTGAAGATATTGATGGTTATCGGGTTGTGTTACAAAACACAGTATCCCCTGTTTAATTTTAAGCATACTTGCCTGATAACCAACCCACACCTACCTTGTTTTACATTGTGAAATAACATAATCAAAACTCAGCTACTGACACTGAGTTTTGATGTACTCCTGCAAGTATTTAGTTTGCTTTTCGTTCTCAACAATCATTCTTCGGAGAGCGAAATAATCTTGTTCAGCTGCCGGGTTAAATCGTGGGGTTCCTGCATGGCCCATGCTGCCGGAGGAACCGGTTTCACTTTGATTACAGGTTGCCGCGATACGCAACCGGAGGCGGCCAGCGGCAACATCACCACGAAGAGCATCAATTTCAGATTTGGCATGAGCAAGTTCCTTTGTATATTGATTATCCAGTTCAGACAGACGTTTTATCCTCTCCTGCTGACTGGCGATTTCATTCTGTTGCTCCAGTAACTCGCTCTGTAGCCGGACTGTCGTATCAAGCTGTTTAGTGTACTTACCGTAATAGTGATGAGCCACCAACGAGACAAGAACCAGGGCAACGAAGGTGTAACCGTGTGAGTTAAACTTCATCATATCGCCCTACAAAAGTGAAAAGGCTTTATCAATGACCTCGTTGTCATAGGGCTGACTACCATTTTCTACGGTAATAACGGCCTTAATCAGTTTTGTCATAAATGCCTGATTAAACACATCAACAACTTGATCGCGGGTAACATCGGTGTCTTTACACACACAATTAATATAACCATCGGTATTATTCTCATTGGGCGGGGCCCAGCGAGAAATGATCCCCTTCACTGTTTTGAGACCATATTTTCTATTGTAATTATATAAAATTTTAATCATGGCCCGAATACCATATTCAGGGCTGACAAACTGACAGAACGATTTATCGGTACGCTGTGATTCAGACGCCAAACCCTGCCAGTCATCACCCCAACGGATATTGCCGGGGTTATTGTTTCGAATGCCTCTGCTCATCATTTACTCCTTTTGCTTATTGCCTGTTTTGTTATTAACCACTTTTCTTAAGATCTGACCAAAATAGTCAGTTCCCAGATAACCAATAATGACACTGCCGATGTAAGCCAAATCCGTGCTCATACCAAAGAAATCCAGCACATCACGAATAAACCAGGCAATCATGGCGCACATGATGGCATCCATAATTGTCGTCCAGAACTTACCTCCGTTATATCGACCTCTGAGATAAGCCATTGCAGCAGCCAGTGCCGCACCTATACCTTGCTCTTTGACTGACAGCAGCCATAACCATAGCTGCATCCAAATGTCAGGCTGTTTATCCATGTATTTCATCCTTTCCTCCCATTGATACAATGGGAATCCACAGGCTGCCGTGTAGCCTTAAATTTGAGTTAATAGGAATACTGCGAAATCAGTAGAATAAGAAAAGGCCACACATAGCGCAGCCTTAAATTTTGTAAGGTGATTACTTACATTTAGTATAATTCCGGGCTTATCAACAAATACCAGGGGTGTATCATTATGTATCAGGGAATGATAATAATTAACAGATATATAAATTATTAACGCATTAACTATTCCAACAAAATAACATCACCCCTGACAACCATTATTAATTTCTCTATAAAAACCAAATTTAAAATTTATTTTATTAATTTTCCAGCATCGCACCCTTAAATTAAAAGGCAAGGATTATTACCGTGCTTTTAATATAAAGTCCTTCAATACACGATAAATCTCTTCAGGTTGTTCAAGTATCCCTAAATGGGTCTTGGAATTTTCCAATCTCTTAACCTGGAAGAATGAATGTTCGGAGGAAAATTTTTGCTGCTCAAGTAAATAATTATCACTTCTGTCTAAAGAATAAATATGAATACATTGATGCCCTCCGGAAAAAACTTTCAATCGTTCTAAAGGAGAACCATATCTATTATATGCTCCCGCTATCGCCTTTCCGGCGGCTTCCCACACAGGGAAATCCACTTGTGACATTTCTTTAATTAAATGACTCATAATGATCTTATTATTTCCTCCCCCCATCCATAAATTAAATAAAGAATCTCTAGCTGGAATCCAATTTTCAGGATCTTGTAGGGGTTCTGTGGAACCAATGGCATTCGGTTAACCTCTTGCTGGGGCATCAAAAGAGTTCCATCGGGTTCTGGGACGCATAGATTTTCGTGGATAGTGCCTCCCAGGCCTCACCCGTTGAGTCATTCCGGCAAGTCCCTCTGAAAGAGCACAATAAAATGATTTTAAATGTTTTTTTATCCCCTGCATCAGCAAAGACAAGTGTTTTACAACGAGAAACAAACAGTTTTTGAAATTCAATTTCTGTTTATTTTCTCTGCTATCAATGCAGTCGCTATCGTTACCTCTGTGATTAATATCATTTTCCGATATCCTTGCCAGGTTCAGTAATAATATATGCGCTTGGATTTCTTGTCTGACACCTTTCTCACTCTGTGAATGGAAATCCTCAATGCAAAGGATTGACTTTGACAATTTATATAACTCTTCTATATTCCATCGATGATGATATAAATCATGAAAGGCTTCGGCTTCATAATATCCTTGTTCAACAAGAGTAGTGGCAAGAATATATTCACCATTTCGGTCAGTATGCTTTATTAGTCTTAATGTTAAGCATGGGAATTCTGAAAGAAGCTTTCTCTTTCTAAGATCTGACTTTACTGCTTCCGATGGCGTATAACTAACAATAAGATCATCTGAATTACTGTCAGAAAAATCTCTAATAGCCTTATTCCTGTTTCCCTCCTGTACTCTGAATACTGCATTCAGATTGTTTTGCATTACTTGATATAACAAGTAATAGCTAAAGTATCCCCGATCGAAGATCACGATAGCATTGCTATCTAAACACTGGAGATGCTTTTCGACACAAGCCCTCTCATTATTATGGTTAACAAAATCAACGTCATATATGATCGAATTCAATACATCATAGAGACAACTCATCATTGCATAGGGATAATGTCGTGATGTGTTTTTGGGTGTTTTATATCCATTTTCCAGCAACCCTCTGGGAATGTTTAATTTTGAGCCATCTATAGCAAACAGTCGATGTCCTTTCCATGTTTCGGGATGGGTATTATCTTCCCATACAGAAACGATATTTTTGTTTATGGTTTTTATTGCATCATCAGGTAATTTCATTCTGGCTTCGCACATTGATGAAGCCGAGACGGGCTTATGCTGAGGTAACGGTATTTTTTCACGAATGCACTCAGCCCATATTTCATTAATAATATAAGAGTATCCGTGGTTATTTTTCCCTGATATGATTTTCATGAGAAATAGAACAATCAATTTTGTGTCTATTGACCTTTTTCTTTTTCGCCAGGATTTGTCAATTTTTGAGCATGAATCAAAAAAAGTTTTGTTCAGAAAATGATATATATCCATCAGCATACTCTCCGGGGAAACTTAGATTTTTATAGCATAGTTGTTATCTTAACCGAATGCCATTGCTGAGCCGGATAGTTCCGTTTGCAACTTAAGGGATGTGCTTGGAATTCGGAAAATATCCTACGTTAAGCCCTTTTTCGTACAATCGAACATAAGACGTTCTACTTACCCAATCCCCCAGTAAGACCAACATATTGAAAATAAACCATGACAAATAAGTCTACCCAAATGTCATAGCCTAAAATCCTGTTATTTATTCCTTAGATCATTACTCATTTGTCATGTTCATTATAATCAGTACTTAAACGGCCGCTTTAGCTACGAATAAGCAACACGGTAACTAATTCAAGTTGTTACCAATTCTACTTTGGCTAAAAAATAGTCTTAGTGTAGGATATTTTCCGAATTCCAAGCGGACCCCCTTAAGGATAATGTATGCGTACATTAGCGTTAATCAAGAAAATCAGGACGCTAGAGTACATGCTTTTATAGCTATAGCATATGTTGACATATCCAAAAAATAGGCATATGCTTAACATATGTAAAAATCAGATTGAAAGAGATAATAAGGTGAGCATGATGAGAACTAGAACAGTTTCAATTTTCAAAAATGGAAATAATAGGGCTATTCGCCTACCTAGAGATTTTGATTTTGATGGAATTAATGAATTAGAAATTACTCGTGAAGGTGACCGCATTATTTTACGCCCAATAAAACCTAACTGGCTTTCATTTAGAGAAGAAGAAAAAGCAGATAATGATTTTTTGCTTGAACGTAATGATGTAATCGAGGATGGGCGGGTAGTTTTGTGAAAAAAATCTATATGCTCGATACAAATATTTGCTCTTTTATCATGAGAGAGCAACCAGATTTTTTACTTTTAAAATTACAAAGCCATGTAATGAAAGGTCATACAATTGTAGTTTCTGCAATTACCTATTCAGAAATGCGCTTTGGGGCAATAGGAAAGAAGGCATCACCTAAACATAATGTTTTGGTTGATGCCTTTTGTGAGCGTCTTGATGCAGTTCTACCCTGGGATAAAGAAGCAATAGATGCAACAGTTATGATAAAAAAATGCTTATCTGGTGTTGGGATGCCAATAGGTAATAATGACACTGCAATAGCAGGACATGCAATCTCTGTTAATGCAATATTGGTAACAAATAATACCCGTGAATTCTCACGAGTCGAAGGCCTTAAACTCGAAGACTGGACTAAACTCTAATAGGGGTTCCGTGGTCATTTCTGCAATAACACCCGCTAAGGAAAAGTGAAGTTCTTTGGATTGAAGCGCTTAGTGCGAACTGGCCTGTATCGTTCAAGGGGGCGGTCAATTTCGTTCCACAGGTAATCTCCGGTGAGTGATATATGACCCCACGGTAGTGGCGCCACGCTGGACAACAGCTCTTCCGGTATGATGATCCCCTGACTGCGAACGTAATCAACAGCCCGGCTGAGATAGACCGTGTTCCACAGGACTATTGCATTCACAACAAGGTTGAGGCCAGATGCCCTGTAAGCCATGGCCTCGGCCGCCCTGTTACGAAGTTCGCCAAGTTGGTGAAGAAAAATGGCGCGGGCAAGCGCATGACGGCTTTCGCCTTTGTTGAGGATGGCATGTGATCTGCGACGTAAGCGGGTATCAAGCAACCAGTCACAGATAAAAATAGAGCGTTCAATGCGTCCCATTTCACGCAGGGCCTGGTTGAGCCGGTTTTGTCTGGGGGAAGCCGCCAGTTTTTTCAGTATCACCGACGGTGGCACCAGACCAGCTCCGATAGAAGCCTTCAGCCGCAGTACCTCATCCCAGTGTTGCTCGATAACATCCATTCTGGCCCTTCCGGCAATCAGGGCATCAAGTGGCCTGTACTCCTCAGAGGGAGTAATGACGTACAGTCTGCGGTTCCCGAGGTTACGAATACGGGGAATGAGCCTGTAACCAAAGGAGTGAAACATCGAAAATGTTGTTTCAGTCGCACCGGCAGTATCAGTAGCATGTTCATGAATTTCCACTGAACTTTCGTTGTGAAGCAAACCGTCAAGTACGTAAGGCGCCTCACTCTCAGAGGCCTGGATCATTCTGGAGAAAAAGGACGCAAACCGGTTCGACAGAAAGCCATAAATCGACGCGCCTGGGCGCTTGCCGTATTTTGCATTGTATTCAAGGCTGGCTTCACCACGTCCGCCGGCAGGGAAGAACTGCCCGTCCGAGGATGATACATGACCATCCCCCCAGATTGCGGCAAAAGGATGTTCCTGCTGCGCATCGACCAGAACCGAGGTTGCAGACGCATAGGTTTCAGCGCGTAAATGACGATCCACCATTACCATCATCTGGTGAATGGTGACACCACGTGAACTCTGTGCCATTCGTTCTGCACCGGCATTCGTCGCATCGGCAAGGATCGCTGCCATAAGCGCTGCTTCGTCTTCTGCCTGTTCTCCGGTGCGATAATGGGTGAAACAATCGAGAAAATTGGTCCAGCTATGAACTTCAGCCAGCAGGCTGGTGATCCTGATGCGGGGGACCAGCATGTAAAGCTTACGGCTGAGAGTCGTAATTCTGTCGCTGTCTTCCTCGCGAACCGGTGACACAGACAGCCCTCTGTCGGAAAGCTCTGCATCGGGTATGGCATTATCAGCGGCGGCTTTTGCCAGCGCTTTAAGTTTTGTGTTGAGCGTGGCGGTTCGCTCTGCCCGCCATTCTGCAAAATTGTCCGGAATGGCAAGTCCGAGTCTGGATTCTGCCCGCATCTGGTCGAAAACATGACGCGGCAGAAGATAATCCTCAAAACTGCGCCAGGCCCGGCTGCCATCAACCCATATGTCACCGGTTTTCAGCCGATCCCGCAGGTGAACGAATACGGCGACCTCCCATGCCTGAAGATCTGTATTTTTACCCACCGGGCTGACACGCCGCTGCCATTTACGGGACATAAAATCGAGCGGGACCTGGTTGGGTGATTTTCGTCCGCGATAGAGCGCCCGAAGATGTCCGACAGCCAGCAAAACTGGCTCATTCGGGCGCAACGCCCTGAAAGAAAAAGTACCAAAAATGAGCCGCCCCAGCTTACGTAATGATTTTTGCCGGCCTATAAGCTCATCAAATTCGGTATTGCGATGGGGAGATGCTACGGAAGCCGCGGCCGCCATACTGGCGATCAAACCTTCCCAGCCGAGTGATGCGGTTATCGCTGATGCAAAATCTGTATTGCCGTCACGGGCTGCCAGAAGCGCCTGACCCAGCTTTATATGATCCAGAGCCACGATTTCGAGCACTTCAGCAGCTTTCAGTCGACGCTCCTTCTGGCTTATCTCTGCCTTACGCCTCGTGCTGCCAATCAATTTGCAGAACATATCAATAGCCAGATCGGTAATTGCCGCCTGCTTTTCAATGACAAAGGCTGCCAGCGTGGCATGGCGGCGTTCGGACGTCAGACGTTGTATCTCACGTGCATGTAAAACACGAGAGTCGCGGGCAATAATACCGTAACGGCTATTTTTGCCCATCCCCCGATAGGGTTCAAAGTTGATGAGGAAAAAAAGTACTCAGTTAGCGCTCAGATTTTAAGACTCTTTTGCCGTGTTCCCTGAGTGCCCCATCTGGCCCTACATACTTATAGAGAGCCTGTCTGCTAATCCCAAGCTCTTCACATAATTCAGATACGCTACAATCTCTACTCTTCATGGAAGCTTGTGCCAGGCGAACCTGAGATTTTGTGAGTTTAAAAGAACGCCCGCCTTCACGTCCTCTTGCTCTGGCCGCTGCCAGTCCTGCTTTTGTTCGTTCACTGATCAACTCCCGTTCAAATTCGGCCAGCGCGGCAAAAATCCCAAAGACCAATTTGCCACTGGCTGTCGTCGTATCAATTTCTGCACCTTGCCCGGTCAATACCTTAAATCCGATTTTTCGATCCGCAAGATCATGGATAGTATTCACCAGGTGTTTTAAGCTTCGGCCAAGCCTGTCAAGCTTCCATACCATTAATACATCGCCAGGCCTGAGGGCTTTCAAACAGGCATCCAATCCAGGACGTTTGTCTGACTTCCCTGATATTTCATCCTGATAAATGTTTTCTTTATTAACACCGGCAGCAAGTAAAGCATCCAGTTGAAGATCCTGCACCTGACTTCCATCAGATTTGGAGACACGGGTATACCCAATTCGCATGAACGACCTATTTTAATTGTTTAAGTTTTTCAATGGATTTGTTTTCTATCAGGATCTTCATTTGACTGACCGCAACGCGATTCAGCTTTTGAAACCTGTCGTTTGCAGAGAGGCCTTGCTCGATAAGTTCAGCATTAAAGCTTTCTAAATTAGATAACACGACAAGCTGTTCCAGTGTGGCATAGTCCCGTATATTGCCTTTTAGTTCCGGGTTCTCTTTACGCCAGTCGCTGGCTGTCTTGCCAAACAAAGCCAGATTCAATATATCGGCCTCATTAGCGTAAGCAAAGTTTCTTGCTTTTGGGTTAAGCTCCAGGGCGGGAATAATGTTCGTTTTTATTGACTCTGTATGAATATGATAGCTGACCTTGGCCAGAGTGCGCGAAACATTCCATTCCAGATTTTTCTGTTCATTTTCTGCTTGTTTGAGCCGTTGGAATTCTTTTAATAGATAGAGCTTAAACTCCGCGCTGATCCAGGAAGCAAACTCAAAAGCAATATCCCGATGTGCATAAGTTCCGCCATATCTGCCCGCTTTCGAGATGATCCCGATTGCATTGGTGGTTGTGATCCAACGTTTTGGCGTGAGAGAGAAACTGTTTGCGCCCGCTTCATGTTTAAATCCATCGAATTCGATGGAATTAAAATCGGGATTATGGAGCTGTTCCCACAAACCGATAAACTCAATGGTACTGCGGTTTCTCATCCAGTTTTGCAGAATGTAATCACCGCGGTCGCCATCTTTGTACTTAGCGATGTCAGATAGCGATATATAGTCATCTTGTTTGTCGGAAAAGACAGAGACTTTTATACCCCGAACATCAATTTTTTGCGCCATAAACCTTTTTTCTCGCTTTTGGTGTGTCAGTTAAACGAAGGTTTAAATGACAGCCTTGTTTTAGCCTAAATACGGATGGAAAGATGTAATATAAACTGTATATAAATCTATGTCTATTAAAGGTGGTAAGGAAAAGATAAAGTGACATACTCAATGTCACCCTGCCATATTAAGAATTAAAAAATGAATACCAATAAAAAGCGCCTGACTATACTGACTCAACCTGAAATTCAGGACTATTTTGGCCTGCCTCGATTTACTTTGGAGGAACGAGAATACTATTTCACCTTATCCGATACGGAGCATCAGATAATACCGCAAGGTTGGTCTGTTAACTCCAGGGTGAACTTTATTCTTATGCTTGGGTATTTTAAATCCAGGAAAATATTCTTTACCTACACGCTGGAAGATGTCATCACGGATATCTCTTATATTCTGGCTTGCCATTTCCCTGATCATTCTGCCGCCAATATAAAAGTTCCAGGCAAGACGACCCGGATACAACTGCAAAGACTTATTTGCCAGCATCTGAATTATCAACGCTATGGCAGTGTCATGGCAGAACAATTAGCTGAACTGGCCGCACGGGTTGTTAAAAGATCAGCTAAGCCTGTGTTTATCTTGCGGGCATTGTTAAGTCACCTCAATAAAAATCAGATCATTCCCCCTGTGTACAGTACTTTTCAGGATTTGATTGGACGATGTTTATCGGATGAGAGGAGGCGTATCTGTGACGGGTCCTGTGGAAGAACCCCCAGATCTGTAAACTTTGTGAGAGCTACGAGTTATCAACGTGCTTAAATGTGTTCAAAACACGGTAGATGGTTGCTTCGCCTAGCTTAAACTCCTTGGCTAACTGACCAATCGTAATGCCGGACTGACGCTTGAGATAAATATCATTTCGTATATCTTCGGTTAACTTAGCGGGGCGCCCGAATCTGACACCATTCTCTTTCGCTTTGGCGATCCCTTCCGCCTGGCGTTCACTGCGTAAGTCATTTTCAAACTCCGCGATGGTGGCCAGCATATTGAACATAAGACGCCCTGTTGAAGTTCGGGTATCTATATTTTGATCCAGAACGACCAAATCAATATTTTCTTGCTAAAAGCGACTAGAAATTTGTGATAAATGATCCACTGAACGTGCAAGCCGGTCTAATTTTGTGACGATCAGAGTATCACCTTCACGCAGGTAATCCATACAGGCTTGGTATTGCGGGCAGGGGTTACGCATGAAATTTTGGTAGGCTAAAATTGATTAAATAGCAGCGCTTCCATATAGCCATTATCCCACCCGGCTGATTTCCTACGGGCACTTAAACTCAGTTTACTGTTGGTATCTCGTTTAACGATATTGAGCGCCATTTTACGTAATTGGGCAAATATTCTTGTGGCGATCCGCTCTCTCATCCGTGAATCATCTTCTCGAAAAGTGACATCCAGTACCCAGTGTAAACTATTTTCTATAGCCCAATGTTTTCTTATGGCACCGAGTTGAAAGGCGGGAGAATCATGACAACTACTTAAATAATAACGAAAATAAGAGGTCACTGTGTCAGAATAGCGTTCTTGTCGTATCGTTTCCGTTACCAGAAGGGCCTGAATATCTGGCCAAGAACTTAAGTATTTTGTTTCTGATGTCAGCGGCAGAACCCACCCGCGTCGTCTGACGGTACGTCCGTGACTATCATCGAATTCATCATAGTCAGGTTTAAGATAAGGTTTTTGGGTTATCTGTTGTTGTTGAAAATAGTTAACAGCTTCCGAAAAAGTTTTCCCCTGATTGCCTTTAAGCGACAAAATATAATCAGCTTCACTCTCGCGTAATTGCTGAGCAATCATGCGTTGGCAACCCATCGCATCCATCGTCACGAGATGTCCTTTCAATGAAAGCATCGATAATAATGTGGGGATGGCCTTAATTTCGTTTGATTTTCCGTCTACTGCACACTGACATAAGCTGAGTCCTTTCTCAACCGAGAATGCACTCACCACATGTAGTGGGCTTTGTTCAATTTTCTTATCAAACGAATGGCGTAAACTTTTACCATCAATCGTAATGATCGTCCGCTTTTCTGAAGAGATGTCACAAGAAACCCACTGATAAAAATAACGTTCAAAGAGGTCGGGATTTAATAAACTGAAACAGCGTCGGAAAGTATCATGTGAGGGAATACCACCTTTGAGCGGAAGAAATGAACTCAGCCAATCCTTTTTTAGCTGGCCGTACTGTTCAATATCGGTCCAGGCGTTAGCCCCAGCAATGACAGCGCATACCGCGATCACTAAGATATCAATAAAACGGTGTTTGACCTTTCCCTGACAACGTGGATCTGGAAAATCAGAAAAGACATCCACTAATTCTTTCATCAGCGTTCCTCTAAAAACGAAGGAATTATCCACTAATTCTTTCATCAGCGTTCCTCTAAAAACGAAGGAATTATCCACTAAATATTTTCATGCGTAACCCCTGTCCCGCCTCCCTGTTTACTGTGACCAGCGTCTTGATGAAGCGCTACAGGGACTGAATGAAGCCTGGGAGAGAACGACCCACAATATTCGTGCAAATAACAATCCCGGCTTTTATGTTCGTGAAACCAAAACCGGACAACAACACTGGAGCCTGCGCTATGACAGCGTTGAAAAACTGGACGATGCTTTTTTCAAAAACTTACCCAAAGTCGATATTGCTAATATTGTCATGTTCATCGGTGAGTTGACTGATCTGTGGCGTGGATTTACTCACCTGAAAGATCGCTATACCAAGCGGAAAAAACCGCTACCGTTGGCAATTAATGCCTGTTTGCTGTCAGAAGCCTTTGGGTTTGGTGCGTTGAAAATGGCCGATATGTCAGATTTAGAACTCAGCCAGCTTCGCGCTGTACGAGAGGACTTTATCCGGGTTGATACACTTTGTGCGGCCAATGAAATCGTCAGTAATCATATTCATTCACTGGCAATCTTCAAACAGTGGAACCTCATGGATAACAAACTATTGGCTGATGCAGACGGGCAAAAGTTTGCGACCACGGACAGTACGATACAATCCCGTTATTCCAGAAAGTATCTGGGTAAAGGCCGTGGTATCTCGCTCTACACACTGCTCGCCAATTACGTGGCGGTGAATGCGAAAAATATCGGCCTGAACGAGTACGAAGGCCATTCGCTGTACGACATGATTTACAACAATAAAACGGAGATTGATATCCATATGGTGACAGGAGATAACCACTCCTTGAACAAGCTGAATTTTGTCACGCTGGATTCCATTGATGTGGATTATGTACCCAGCATCAAGAATGTGCGTCACGCCGCTGACGATATTTATTCAGCTACCTCCCTGGATTACGATACCGGTATCCTTAAGCCCAAAGGGGTGATTGATGTCGAACGTATCCGCTCTCAGCGGCGAGGCGTTCTGCGTATCTTGCTTTCATTGATCATGCAGGAAAATACCCAGAGCAATATCATCCGCAAACTGAACTCTCATGCCCGTTACGCCAGATTAAAAGCGGCGTTGTTTGAATATAATGCCCTCTTCAAGAGTACTCATGTCCTCAATCTGATTGATGATATGGCACTCAGAAAAGCGATCCGAAGTGCCCGAAACTGCACGGAAGCCTATCATCAGCTCCAAAGTAACATCCGAAAAACGTACAACGGTATCTTCAAGGGCAAAAAAATCGTTGAAAACCGGGTCAGTGCCCATGCGGCCAGATTGGTTGCCAACTGCATTATTGCCTACAACAGTATGATCCTGAATGCGGTCTACCAGAAGATGCAGGCCAACGGTGTCCCTCAAGAAATTATTGATGAGTTTACGCGAATTTCGCCGATTGCCTGGACACACACGTTGTTCACGGGACGATACAATTTTAAGAGAAATCACGGGAAAATTGATGTAGAAGCGATGGCAAGGATATTGGAATCTCACCTGAAACAACATTTTTGGCGGGATGACTAATCAGGATTTTCTCTCAAAGTTTACAGATCTGGGGGGTGTTCCACAGAACCCCATGATAATAAAAAATCCTTGTCAAAACATCTCGATGAAATGTACACCTATATCGAAAATAACGACATGATGATCCCGAATTACGGTGAAATGTACCGATATGGTGAACCTATTTCCTCTTCATTTGTTGAATCGACGATCAATGAAGTGATTGCCAAACGGATGGTGAAAAAGCAGCAAATGCAATGGAGCCAGCAAGGTGCGCATTACTTACTCCAGACACGTACAGCCGTACTGAATGATGATTTGAAAACCCAATTTGAGCACTGGTATCCGGGCATAAAGATACCATTTTCCCATTACTATTAATTAGTAACTTTAAGCGGCCACTTCAATGGCTAAACTACCTGCAAGGTTACGCGATGTTTTAACAAAAATGCCCCAGACTTTTTTATGCTCTCCCTGTAGATTATCCGGCGACTCTGGTAAATGAACTGCCCGTTTAGTCGTTGCTTATAAATAATAAAACACATTCTTCAAAAAATGAACTTTGAAAGTAAAAAATAAAAACATAGGATAATTTCATTGTATGATTGTTTAAGTTTTCGCACAATGCAGGGCGCATTTTTTCGAGTTAAATCAATAAGTGAGGTTATATATGTCCACAGGTATTGTCACTTTCAAAAATGATTGGGGTGAAGATATTTCTTCCATTACAATTCGCCATCGTAGAAGCAATGACCCAAATAAACAAGAGCAAGAGACGCTAAATAATATCCGTTCAGGAGAAACGGCTGAGAGTGTACTGAAAGTTACTTATGAAACAGGTTCAGGTTCGCCATATGATTATTGGTGGGTAAAGTTTATTACATCCAGTGGTCGGCTGTATACAATGAAAGACAATTTCTATTGTTCTATTGGTAGTAATGATAATGGTAATGTCACATTGAGAATCGATGGAGCCACTCAAGAAATGTATGTGACTTTCTCAGCTTCTAGTGGATGCGAGGTATCGATTTACCCATCAGTGCTTATCTTCGTAGATGAGCAAAAAGAAATTCACATTCCAGAAAGAATGGTGTAACAGTTTTACTGTCCTGGCCTCTCTAGTGCTTTAGGGGACTTCTGTCCCCTTGAGCTTTATTCGAAATCAACTTGTAGCTGTTCAGAGCTGAGTTTGTAAAGGAAAATATATGTTAAAGATAACCAAAAATATCTTCTTTGGAAGAAATAACCCATTCGGAATAATTCATGAGCCTCAGGCATCTAATATCCTAAAATATATCTCTAGCAATCAAGATGCCATAAATATATCTCCTAATATTCTCTTACCCGGATTTGTGGGGATTACGGTTGAGATTCTCGACCATACATCCGCGCTAAAATTTGGACTGCCTATGGTTTTTGACGTCTCTGATGGACATGCAAAAGACATATCAGCCAGCCGAAAATTGGGACAACTTCTTCTAAATGAGGCTGAAGTAACACTTTCAAATGAATCCGAAACATTCAATTCTTGCGGACAAATGCTTAGAAATGTCTCATATAATTCCTCAGATAAAGCCCGGCGCGATTCCCAAGAAACGCATTTTAAGAGTGGTATGACACACGGAAGTACCGTCCAATATGCAACATATAATTCCGCATGGTGGAATGACCCTGCACACTTGAGAGGCAATAATTGCTACGCATACGCATGCAACGTAAGGACAGATGGTAATACTCAGAGCAGCTGGCCTCACCCCGGTTTTTGCCAAAAAAGCAAAATCCCAGAATCTAATGAAGAACTTCTAGAAGGCGTGAGAAACGATCGTATTATCCGCCTTGAAGAAGGGATGAATCCCGTAAACGGAAGCAATGAAAGCCCCGCGTGGATAGTAGGGTTGGCTGCTGGTATTCCCAATAATGAGGAAACATGGGATTATCATTGGTACAGGAAAGTATGGCATGGGAACAACTCGGATAGCTATTATTGGGAGAGCGTAAAAAAATGTGGGGCACTTTTTTAACTCACTATAAATTAAGCAATTAAGCGTGCTTATCAGATAGCGGTGAGAACCACTCAATCGCCACAATTCCCCGTAACCTGAGTGGTTAAACTATTTTATCCAGCTTTCATTGAATCCATGCCCCACATTAATGAGATGGCCGCCCTCACCCTGTTAGCGATATATTGACAGCGTGTGATTTATTTTTTATTTAAGAGGCCACCATCATGAACACTATCGCATTGATTGGCATCGATCTTGGCAAGCATTCCTTTCATATCCATTGTCAGGATCAATCAGGAAAAGCGTTGCTGCGTAAAAAATTCACCCGAACTAAATTGATGGAATTCTTAGCTGGCTGCTCTCCGGCAATAGTGGTGATGGAAGCCTGTGCGGGCGCGCATTTCATGGCAAGACGGATCGCTGATTTTGGGCATGAGGCCAAGCTGATTTCACCGCAGTTTGTCCGCCCTTTTGTCAAAAGTAACAAGAATGATTTTATTGATGCGGAGGCTATCTGTGAAGCTGCTTCACGGCCCTCAATGCGTTTTGTTCAGCCCAGAACAGAAGCCCAACAAGCCATGCGCGCCCTGCACCGTGTCCGGGAATCGCTGGTCCGGGATAAAGTCAAAACCACCAATCAGATGCAGGCTTTCCTGCTTGAATTTGGTCTCAGCATGCCCAAGGGGATTGCCGTGATAAAACGGCTCTCTGCTGTGCTGGCTGAACATGAACTTCCTCCTTATTTGGTGCAGGTATTACTGCGGTTACAGGCACATTATCACTATCTGGTTGAGCAAATCACCGAAATTGAAACTGCTCTATCACAGGAGATTGCTCAGGATGATATCGGACAACGGCTGATGACGATCCCCGGCATTGGCCCCATCACGGCGAGTGTGCTTTCCTCACAACTGGGCGATAGGAAACAATACGCACACAGCCGGGATTTTTCAGCCTCGACGGGATTGGTGCCCCGCCAGTACAGTACCGGAGGAAAGACAACCTTATTGGGGATCAGTAAACGGGGTAACAAAACACTCCGGCAACTGTTGGTGCTCTGTGCCCGAACATTCATAATGCATATTGAGCATAGAAAGGGCAAACTGGCTGACTGGGTTAAGCAGCAACTTGAACGAAAGCATTCTAATATTGTGGCCTGTGCATTGGCTAATAAACTTGCCCGGATAGCCTGGGCTATTACGACAAAACACACGGTATTTGAAGCTTAAATCAAGCCTATTGTGAACAAATTTGAAACGAGACCCCACAGGTTTTGCGAAGACTGATAATTGATGACATGAACGGCCTACCGGCCTGATGAGAAACCTGGCATAAAAATTGGCTCCTTGAAGCCGACACACTTTTAAGGTTCATCAGGCGCGGAACTCATCGAGGCGCAGGTTCCTTGCCTATAGTGACGCCGGATAGATTTAAGCAAGCCCAAAATTCATCAAAATGAGTGTTGCAAAAACGAGGGCGACCATAGATTTTTACGCTCTCCATGAAAAAAAGGGCGCTATGCCCCTTTCCGATTAAAATTTCTTGTACACGTCTTTGCGGTGTCCAACGCTCAATGCAATGACCAGCAGCTTTTCATCTTCTATCGTGGCAATGAGACGGTAATCTCCGATGCGCCAGCGGATAAATTCGGCTTTATCACCTTTCAGGATTTTACCCATCAGGCGGGGATTCACCGCGTTGTTAATATGCGTCTCTATGTACTTCTGGATAACTCTCTGGTGTACCGCGTCGATTTTCTTAAACTCTTTGACAAACCGCTTTGTGTACTCTGTCCGGTAGCGTGTCATGCCTCACCACCTCAAACAGATTTAAACAGTTCGTCATGGCTGATTGTCGTTTTATCACTGAGATAGTCCTCATAGCTTTCAGCGGCGAGTTGTAAATCTAACTCGTCCTCGATTTTTTCCCTTACTGCACTTTTGCACAATTCGCTGAATGTTATCCCTTTGCCGTTCGCGTAGGATTCAAACAGGTGAAAATCTTCGTCATTCAACCGAATTGCTTTTGTCAGGTTTTTGTTCATATCCGCCTCCTTATTTATTGTTATACAATGTATAGCGATAAATAAGGAGCGTCAATAAAAAAGGGGCTTTATGCCCTTTCCTTTTTGTTAAAACATCGCGTAACCTTGCAGGTAGTTTAGCCATTGAAGTGGCCGCTTAAAGTTACTAATTAATAGTAATGGGAAAATGGTATCTTTATGCCCGGATACCAGTGCTCAAATTGGGTTTTCAAATCATCATTCAGTACGGCTGTACGTGTCTGGAGTAAGTAATGCGCACCTTGCTGGCTCCATTGCATTTGCTGCTTTTTCACCATCCGTTTGGCAATCACTTCATTGATCGTCGATTCAACAAATGAAGAGGAAATAGGTTCACCATATCGGTACATTTCACCGTAATTCGGGATCATCATGTCGTTATTTTCGATATAGGTGTACATTTCATCGAGATGTTTTGACAAGGATTTTTTATTATCATGGGGTTCTGTGGAACACCCCCCAGATCTGTAAACTTTGAGAGAAAATCCTGATTAGTCATCCCGCCAAAAATGTTGTTTCAGGTGAGATTCCAATATCCTTGCCATCGCTTCTACATCAATTTTCCCGTGATTTCTCTTAAAATTGTATCGTCCCGTGAACAACGTGTGTGTCCAGGCAATCGGCGAAATTCGCGTAAACTCATCAATAATTTCTTGAGGGACACCGTTGGCCTGCATCTTCTGGTAGACCGCATTCAGGATCATACTGTTGTAGGCAATAATGCAGTTGGCAACCAATCTGGCCGCATGGGCACTGACCCGGTTTTCAACGATTTTTTTGCCCTTGAAGATACCGTTGTAAGTTTTTCGGATGTTACTTTGGAGCTGATGATAGGCTTCCGTGCGGTTTCGGGCACTTCGGATCGCTTTTCTGAGTGCCATATCATCAATCAGATTGAGGACATGAGTGCTCTTGAAGAGGGCATTATATTCAAACAACGCCGCTTTTAATCTGGCGTAACGGGCATGAGAGTTCAGTTTGCGGATGATATTGCTCTGGGTATTTTCCTGCATGATCAATGAAAGCAAGATACGCAGAACGCCTCGCCGCTGAGAGCGGATACGTTCGACATCAATCACCCCTTTGGGCTTAAGGATACCGGTATCGTAATCCAGGGAGGTAGCTGAATAAATATCGTCAGCGGCGTGGCGCACATTCTTGATGCTGGGTACATAATCCACATCAATGGAATCCAGCGTGACAAAATTCAGCTTGTTCAAGGAGTGGTTATCTCCTGTCACCATATGGATATCAATCTCCGTTTTATTGTTGTAAATCATGTCGTACAGCGAATGGCCTTCGTACTCGTTCAGGCCGATATTTTTCGCATTCACCGCCACGTAATTGGCGAGCAGTGTGTAGAGCGAGATACCACGGCCTTTACCCAGATACTTTCTGGAATAACGGGATTGTATCGTACTGTCCGTGGTCGCAAACTTTTGCCCGTCTGCATCAGCCAATAGTTTGTTATCCATGAGGTTCCACTGTTTGAAGATTGCCAGTGAATGAATATGATTACTGACGATTTCATTGGCCGCACAAAGTGTATCAACCCGGATAAAATCCTCTCGTACAGCGCGAAGCTGGCTGAGTTCTAAATCTGACATATCGGCCATTTTCAACGCACCAAACCCAAAGGCTTCTGACAGCAAACAGGCATTAATTGCCAACGGTAGCGGTTTTTTCCGCTTGGTATAGCGATCTTTCAGGTGAGTAAATCCACGCCACAGATCAGTCAACTCACCGATGAACATGACAATATTAGCAATATCGACTTTGGGTAAGTTTTTGAAAAAAGCATCGTCCAGTTTTTCAACGCTGTCATAGCGCAGGCTCCAGTGTTGTTGTCCGGTTTTGGTTTCACGAACATAAAAGCCGGGATTGTTATTTGCACGAATATTGTGGGTCGTTCTCTCCCAGGCTTCATTCAGTCCCTGTAGCGCTTCATCAAGACGCTGGTCACAGTAAACAGGGAGGCGGGAATAACCAAACTCCACCGCGATCTTTTCAACGTTATCGACCAGCGCATCGTCAACCAGATCGGTATCAATATCACAGTACGAGACACTGTCATTGCAATACAGACGGCCCCGCTCAATCTCATGGAGAACCTTTAAATAGACAAAAAATTCAAATAAATACGGATCAATTCGGGTGTCCGAGGGTTTCCGCTTCAGGTAGATATTCATACTTTTGGGAAGGGTGAATCCCAGCTCATCACAGATTTTTAAAGCGGAGGGACTTTTACCGCTGGCATAATGTGTTTTCAACATAGGAATCAGTTCGCCGATTTCACTGTTTTTCTTGTAATATTCAAGTTTTACCCGGGTAAATATCGGACGCAGATACAATGAGAGCAAGCGGGAGGACTTACCGTAGTATTCCCACAACGCTGCCTTCTTATCAAAAGATTTACCTTCCAAAAATTCTGCCATGACTGAAAATTGTTCTTTAGGGAGCATACTGAACGCCACTTCATCCAGTTCAGCCTGACTCATGTTTGGGTTCCGCTCTGGAAACCATTTCAGAAACTTTGCCAGTCCGGGAAAGTCCGTGACAACTTTGGCACTGTGCTCCATGTGGGCTATCGACGCATAAATTTTACCCGCATCCATGATAGCCCGCGTGTGATAACAAAAACTCACAATCAGATTATCCATGATCTGCTGATAGCGGTGATAGACGAAACACAAGGCCTGTAGCCATTGTTGTGTTTTGCTCAGTCTGCGCAACCGGGAAGCAGCATATTGTTCGGCTATTTCCGCATAGTAACGGATGGCATTTTTTGACAACATAAGAGAAGGCAGAAAGTCTCTGGCAAACCGATAAAGATCTTCAATGCGTAATGCCTTGTCTACTTCCATTCTGACGGCGGTGTACTGAAAATCCTTTTGGTCGGCACGGATAATATTGAGGACGGTGATACCGTCATCCCGCTGTACTAACGCGGAAAGTTGCTCAGTAATTGCGGCAGGCAACAAGGAAACTGCTGCATTCAGGCGATTTTCCTCCACAATAAAGGCGTGGCTGAAAATATCCTGGAGTATTCGGTAGGACGGGAGCATCAATTTTTGATGCTCAAAGTATGCCAGCAGTTGACGAAACGCACTGTGCCCTTTGGGATAGTAACGCAACAAATAAGCGAGATGAGATTCTATTTCAGCTGTATATTGCGGAGACCAGTTTCGGTAACCAAAAAGCGAGAGTATAGCCTGCCGCTGGCTGCGCCTGTATTTTCGGGAGAGTGAACCTGTGAACCGGGCCGCATTAGTATCGCTATAATACGTGGTCACAATATACTGAACATCCTGGCTGACCTTATCAAGTGATAGGTTGAAAAACTGTTGTTTCGCCTTGAAATAGCCCAGTTGCAGGATGAAATGGATACGAGTCTGGGTATTGCGAAACTGTTCGAGAACAACCCGTTCTGCCGGGCTTAAGGAAAAATACAGGATTTGTTCGTGATCATTGAATTCGGGGCAGGCATAAAGTTCTTCGATTTCGGTATTGGATAATAAGTGAATACGCTTGATATTTTCCATTGTGAGTCCCGGATTCAATGAGGCCAGACAATCAAATCATTTCGCGTCCGTCCAGATGATTTGCCGGCACCATTCGTTTGTGCAGCACACCAAATATCACCGGTTGCCGTTCGTGGATGAGGTAATAAATGACATGACTGACATAAGGAAAACTCAATACGCCCGATCCGACGTCTGGCCTGTCTCTTCCCAGTGCAGGGGTAGAAGCCAGTAAACGAAAGGTTTGTTGAAGTCCTGACAGGTATTTTTCTGATTGCACCTCACCCCATTGTTGTACAGTAAAACGGCGAATTTCAATCAGATCGGCCTGGGCATCAGGCGTTAAACGGTAGTGTGATATGTCCATGATGGTTAATGATCCCTGGGAACGTCGATAATGCCCTCAGCAATACCCTGAGCCAGCATTTCCATTAGTTTGGCGAACCGGAAAAAACCGGTGTATTGCTGACAGATACCATCCAGCTGGGCAATTGATGCACTGTCTATCACCTGTTTGAAGGTATCCATATAGTCGTAACAGGTTTTCCGTAATTGCGCATCACCGGTTTCGGTTAGGGGAAAACGGGCAGCATAGTCATGTATACGTTTCACCCACCGTAATTGTTCTGCGCTAAGTCCGGCTACAGACATTTTTTTCTCCTCAATAGGTGAAATTCTAATCGTACTGACCTGATATCAGTTCATTAAAAAAAGCTTCGCCATCGAGGGTGTTACCGGATTCAATATCAACTCTGGCCTGTTCAGCTCTTGACTGCAATAATTTTAACCGGAGTGTTTCAATACTTTCGTATTCATCCATTGAGATAACCACCGCAACGGGTTTTCCGTTTTTATTGATTTGGATTGGGGCACGTTGTGCTTTGAGTAGCATGTCGCCAAACTGGGTTTTGGCTTCATTGGCAGAAAGAGCATCCATAATAGTCCTCTCATTGAATCATAGCATGATTCAAACAATATAAACGAATCGAACGACTCGATCAAATTTAAAGCTATTAAAAAGTATACTTTTTAATAGTCGCTGGAAATAGCTCTTAAAAGTCCTATCATAAGTACTCAATCAAATGGTCTAAAGGATAATGATAGGTTATGGCAAAAATTGGTTATGCGCGGGTCAGCTCAACAGGTCAAAGGCTAGGCGAAGCAACCATCTACCGTGTTTTGAACACATTTAAGCACGTTGATAACTCGTAGCTCTCACAAAGTTTACAGATCTGGGGGTTCTTCCACAGGACCCGTGAAACTGGGATAACGGAAAAATCTGGGGTTCCGGCGTAGCAATGGCATTCGGTTAAGATAACAACTATGCTATAAAAATCTAAGTTTCCCCGGAGAGTATGCTGATGGATATATATCATTTTCTGAACAAAACTTTTTTTGATTCATGCTCAAAAATTGACAAATCCTGGCGAAAAAGAAAAAGGTCAATAGACACAAAATTGATTGTTCTATTTCTCATGAAAATCATATCAGGGAAAAATAACCACGGATACTCTTATATTATTAATGAAATATGGGCTGAGTGCATTCGTGAAAAAATACCGTTACCTCAGCATAAGCCCGTCTCGGCTTCATCAATGTGCGAAGCCAGAATGAAATTACCTGATGATGCAATAAAAACCATAAACAAAAATATCGTTTCTGTATGGGAAGATAATACCCATCCCGAAACATGGAAAGGACATCGACTGTTTGCTATAGATGGCTCAAAATTAAACATTCCCAGAGGGTTGCTGGAAAATGGATATAAAACACCCAAAAACACATCACGACATTATCCCTATGCAATGATGAGTTGTCTCTATGATGTATTGAATTCGATCATATATGACGTTGATTTTGTTAACCATAATAATGAGAGGGCTTGTGTCGAAAAGCATCTCCAGTGTTTAGATAGCAATGCTATCGTGATCTTCGATCGGGGATACTTTAGCTATTACTTGTTATATCAAGTAATGCAAAACAATCTGAATGCAGTATTCAGAGTACAGGAGGGAAACAGGAATAAGGCTATTAGAGATTTTTCTGACAGTAATTCAGATGATCTTATTGTTAGTTATACGCCATCGGAAGCAGTAAAGTCAGATCTTAGAAAGAGAAAGCTTCTTTCAGAATTCCCATGCTTAACATTAAGACTAATAAAGCATACTGACCGAAATGGTGAATATATTCTTGCCACTACTCTTGTTGAACAAGGATATTATGAAGCCGAAGCCTTTCATGATTTATATCATCATCGATGGAATATAGAAGAGTTATATAAATTGTCAAAGTCAATCCTTTGCATTGAGGATTTCCATTCACAGAGTGAGAAAGGTGTCAGACAAGAAATCCAAGCGCATATATTATTACTGAACCTGGCAAGGATATCGGAAAATGATATTAATCACAGAGGTAACGATAGCGACTGCATTGATAGCAGAGAAAATAAACAGAAATTGAATTTCAAAAACTGTTTGTTTCTCGTTGTAAAACACTTGTCTTTGCTGATGCAGGGGATAAAAAAACATTTAAAATCATTTTATTGTGCTCTTTCAGAGGGACTTGCCGGAATGACTCAACGGGTGAGGCCTGGGAGGCACTATCCACGAAAATCTATGCGCCCCAGAACCCGATGGAACTCTTTTAATGCCCCAGCAAGAGGTTAACCGAATGCCATTGTCCGGCGTAGAACCCCTAATACAGATTACCATAGAGGATTTCTAATTTTATAACCGAATATATAAATGGGATTTCTATAACCAACAGGATAATTAAATCGTCTCGCATTTTCCCTACTACTCATAAACCTGAATTCGCTATTTTCTGCAACTTCATACGCCATATACGATGGTAATTTTTTTGAGCTTAGTAACTTAAGATTTTCTGTGAATTTTTCTGGATTATGGCTTACTTCCACGACACCAACAAATCCTTTAACACTTTTACCCGTAATATTTGCCAATTGCCCAGCAAAAGAATTATTCCCTCCTTCTGCTGAATAACAAGCGAGAGTTCTAATATATTGATAGTTATTCATATTATATTCATTTAATGCCTGTTCAAAAAAATCTTGAGCTGAAACATATTCACCTTCAATTATAAGACCGGAACTATTACCGTTTACTGTACCATGAGCAATAATATTTAATCTGTTCTCATGACGGTATGTATCTTCAAAGATTAATGCACCAGAATTATTGTGTTCTGAAATCAGTTTAAAATTCCGTATATTAGATCCAAGCTTAATACTTTGCCCCATTTCCTGTCCTATTGTACGCCCCCTCAACACGGCATGTCGCGCTGCCAGTAGGCTCCTCACGCCTGCATTATACAGCTCATTCGCCTCACGTAATAACTTCGGTGCCTGACGTACCAGATTGTATCCCGACCGCACTAGACCCGGTAATCGTGCCACGCCGTCTATCAGCGCCGGAATACCCACAACCAATGCCGCCGTCCCCAGCTTACGACTCAGTTCGGGATGGCTGTCTTCCAGCACCCCACTGGCAATGTCCAGTGCACCAGAAGCCACCGCCGATGCCGTAACAACAGCCAGCAAGGCCAGTGATGCTCCCCCGGTCACCGGTGCCAAAAGCACGGCCGTTATCCCTGCAGCGACTATCCCAAAAACCCCGAACCCCACGCTCCACCAGTTGACATGACCGCTCGGGTCCGCGTGATTGACTGGGTCGCCTCCGCAGTAGGCATACGGATTAAAACCGCCCTTGCCAAACGGGCTCCAGCTGTCCGGGCAGTGAAAGCGCATCAGTACCGGATTATAGGCTCGATAGCCATTCCCCAGGTGCGTGGTGCCGGTTATCGGATCACACCGCTCTCCATTGTATCCCTTGACCGCGCGGGGTTTAGTGCTGTCGAGGGGCGTATTCAGCCCGTACGGGGTATATGTCTGGTCGGCTAGAGTCTCGCGACAGACCGCCATCACGCTTTGTTTCTGGTCGGTTCCCAGTAGCAGCGTCTCTTCCCCGTGCGACTCCAGTGTGATCTGGGCCACTGTGCCCAGATACCGGATAACAGTGTCCACCTGTTGGTTTTGTCCTGGCACAGCGACCCATTCACTGGTCAGCGTGCTGTTGTCATAGTACAACCGGTGCAGGCGCCGTGTGTCGTCCCCCTGTTGCCAGGCTAGGCGATCAAAGGCATCGTAGCCGTAGTCACCGCTGCCGTGCTTTGCACCTTCCACCCGACTTAGGCGTCCAAGCGCATCGTAACGTAATGTCCGGCCCACCTCATCCCTGACTAAGCGTCCTGCACCGTCGTACAGTAGTGGGATCTTCGATGGATACCCCCTAGAAGTCAGTGTATTTGTTACATAGCTTAGTTGGCAGGGGTCTTTTGCATTTTTATAGTGATGGGTAGCGGTATTGCACTCCCCCGTCTGCAACGTCGTAACACATGTTGTGATATTGTCCAGTGCGTCTGCCATGAAGGTTTGTCGTACTATCGCGTTACCATACGCATCCTTGGGTAGCAGACTGCCACTGACCCGGTAGTCACTCAGGCGACTGCGTAGGTCATACGTGAATTGTTCATCTGTTAGCACCTCCCCCTGATGGTCTCCCTTGTGTAGGGTGCGTCTGACCACGCGACCGGCCACATCGTATTCCTGTAGCAATATACGGGTGTCTTGGGCATTGCTGTTAAAAATACGCTTCACCTCCCGCCCGAAGGCATCGCGCTCGATGTCGGTTTTTAGTACATGCCGGGACTGCAGGGCCGTTGTCACCGTTTGGGCAACGCGGTTCAGGCTATCATAGCCAAACACTACTTTCACCGTCTTGCCGTCCGTCATCTGGGTCAACAGGCCGACCTGGTTTCCGGAAGTGGCATAGCTGTAAGTCCAGCAACTGCCGTCACCACGGCGCTCCTGCTGCAGTCGTCCCGCCAGAGAATATAGACGGTGCGAGGACAGCGCCTTGCCACCGTGCACACTCGTGATCTCCCCTGCCGTATGCCCTGACGGCGCGTACAATGCTGTCACTACTGAATTTCCTTCTGTCGCATCAAGCAGATGACCGGTTCCTGGCGTGTAACGGTACGTTTTATGCACTTTTTTACCGTCTGGCTGCGTCGCCATGACCGCCATCAGCGCCCCTCCCAGGCGTGGCTCATTCAGGTAATCCTGTATCGATCCATCCGGTTCAGTGATGCTGTTTTTGTTGGGGCGAGCTTTCGGATTAAGCTCATGAGTATACGTGGTAGTTCGTCCCCCGACAGTCATACTGACTGGACGCCCCAGTGCATCGAATCGTTGTTCACCCAGCACCGTCTCTACTGTCTCACCTGGTGCCATCACGGCCACTGCAACGGGCAGGTTGGCGCTACTGAAGCGGGCATACCGCCGGATAATCTGGGTTTTGTCCGCCAAGACCGTACGCAACAGTCGCCCAAACACATCGTATTCATACCGGGTGACACTTCCTAGTGCATCAGTGACGGTACGCAAACGTCCGGCCCCATCCCATTCTTGGTGACTAACACTATAGGGAGTGTTATGTGCCAAAGCGTCTGCAGACGCAAACACTTCCATTTTCACTACCTGATCCGATAGGATTAGCAGGGGGTCTGAACTTATACACTTATGCCCCTAATCCGATGAGTTGGATTGATCCGCTTGGATTAATGAGATGTAGCCATTCAGATAAAGCTAAAGAACTTGGATATACAAAAGTTAATGAGCGTTCTCATGGACAACCGGTTTATACGAATAAAAAAGCACCTAGCAGAGTAAAATATATTACGCCAGATGTTGATCAACATAATGGTGGTGTTTGGAAAGCTGCTGATAACGTGAAAAATCTAGGCAGTAGACGAACAAGATCGGGAACTTATGATGCTGACCTCAATAGAATAGGTGATTAATGGAATATTCATACAGAATAATAAAATATACTAACATCAATGAAAATGGTGATGTTTTTTCTCGTCCTGATGAATGGACTAGCTTTTTTGACATTGGTCAAAAAGTAGAAAAAAGTGAATATGAAAGGATTGAGAATCAATACGTAGATTATGTTATTAATCTATGCAATTGCCTGAGAATTAATTGCATTATAATCAATGGCTTAGATATTTTCGCTGACGAAATTTCTTATTCCGAGGGGCAATCTATATATATCAACCAATTAGGTGATGTAATTAAATCAATATTGAGAGAAGACATTTGGTGCAAGCTTATATCAGATAAATGTGAATTTCATTTTGGATATGATTTTTATATGTATTTCGTATCAAAAATAGATCCACATGAATGTATTGCTAAGATAGCTACTGAACTTACAGTACAAAAATATAAATCCCCATATTTAGATAAATAATACCTAAAAGAATATATAAACCGGAAGATCCCTGCGATCTTCCGGCCTTATTCATGATTTACCGGGGCGAATAGCCACGGTAAGCCAGCGCCGACTGGAGCTTACCGACAGCATCTTTAATCTGATACGCTTCCTCGTCATTCACGGCACAGGCCCGTATCTCCGCCCAGCACAGCCGCTTAACCAGTTGTGCTAAGGCCAGTGCTTCAATGTGGGTTAACTGAATGTCCTGTAAATGTTCAATCGTCATCTCATGCTCTCCCTTTAACCCGCAAAACCGGTTATCAACGCCTGCATCTGCTGCTTAATCTCATTGAGCTGGCTCTGCTGCCGCCGGTATTGCTGATGCTGCTGTTGCGTGGCTTCACTGTCAGGAATGAGCACCAGACAGCCGTCCATCACCTTCACCGTAATCTGGCCGCCAGTATTAAATCCCGCCTGTCTCAGCCACTGCCCCTTAAGATGTATCGCCGGGGTGGCGTTGCTAACCCTGTTCCCGTTCGGCACATAGCCCACCGTGTAATAACGTTCTGTTTTCGCGGCTTTATTTACCGCCGCTTCTGCTTTAGAATGCGCCTTAGCCATAGTCACTACTCCTATTAGTTGCTGTGGTGAGCGGCTGTTACAGGGGCCAACCTGTCTCAGTCGCGCTATCTTTCTGTTTAATCTCTGTTGTTACCAATTACCGTATCCAGCATCTCCGAAACAAACTTCTGTCTGGCTTTCGGCAACTGACTGATAATCTCAATTTGTTGTTCCAGTCGTGAATTTGGCCCCCGTTTGCCCGTCCTTCTGACGACCGGTAAACCCAGAAGCTCATCCAGTGAAAGATTAAGTATCTGAGCTAATAGCGGTAAAAGCGCGGCGGATACTTTTAATCGGCCACCCTCATAATGCGCCATCGTCTGCTGTGCAATCCCCAGTTGCTCCGCCAGTTGCTGCTGTGTCAGTTGTTGCTCTTTACGCGCCAGCGCAATCCGGGCGCCTAACTCTTTAAAGAACTGTTCATCCTTCGTATTCATGGCCTGTATCTGTCGTTGCGTTAATGTTGCCATGAGGATACTCCCTGTTTTTAATATTGCAGTTGACAATACTCCATATTGGAGTACTCTGCAACAGAGTTATTTTTACTCTTTGCGTCTTGACATGTTTTTGAAGGAACAAATTTATGGCCCGCATTCCCGAAACCGAATTACAGCACCTGAAAGCCGCCGTCTCCTTAGTGGCCGTCGTTGAGCAACAGGGGCGAAAGCTGGTTAAACACGGTAAAGATTACGTACTGCTGTGCCCGTTCCATCAGGAGAAAACCCCGTCAATGGTGCTCAGTCCTAAAAAGAACCTCTATCACTGCTTCGGCTGTGATGCCGGCGGCTCAGTGCTCGACTGGGTGATGAAAACCGAGGGCTTAAGTCTGCGCCGGGCGGTGGAACGGTTACGCGGGGAACTGGGGGATAACCCGTCGGTGGTGCCATTGGTGCAACCGGATGAACCGGCCATGCTGACCGAAGACGAAGCCGGTCGGCAGGCGTTGCTGCATCGGGTAACCGAGTTCTACCATCATACGCTGTTGAACGCCCCCGAAGCGCTGGCCTATCTGGAAAAACGCCGGCTCAACCATCCGGAATTAGTCGCCCAGTTTAAACCGGGCTTTGCCAACCGGACGCTGGCCTATCGTTTGCCCCCCGGGAAACTCAAAGCCGGCGCTGATATCCGGGCCCGGTTACAGGCGATTGGCATCATGCGTGAGTCCGGGCATGAACACTTTGCCGGCTCGCTGGTGATACCGGTCATCGACAAACAAGGGCAGGTGCATGAGCTGTACGGGCGAAAAATCACCGACCGGCTGCGCGCCGGCACGCCGATGCATCTGTATCTGCCCGGCCCCCATGCCGGTGTGTGGAATGAAGCGGCACTGGTCAGTTCAGGCGTGGTCATCCTGTGCGAATCGCTCATCGACGCCCTGTCATTCTGGGTGGCCGGTTATCGCCACGTCACCGCCGCCTATGGGGTGCATGGCTTCACCGATGCGATACGACAGGCGTTCCGGCAGCATGGCGTTAAACAGGTGTTGATTGCCTTCGATAATGACGCCGCCGGGAATGAGGCGGCGGTGAAACTGGCTTCTTCATTAGCCTCTGATGGCGTGGTCACTTTCCGGGTGGTGTTCCCCGAGGGCATGGATGCCAACGGCTATCTGTGTCAGGTGGCCGAGCCGGAACGGGCCTTCGGGCTGTTACTTGACGGGGCGGTGCCGATGCAGGCGCCGGACACAGCCACTGAGTCGGCGGCAGAACCGACCTCTCCGCCGGCCTTAACCGCGGCACAGCCGGCTATGCCCGGTGTGGTGTGGGAAAAAGGCGCCCACGGAGCAGTGCGGGTTACACTGGGTGCGCTGTGCTGGCAGGTGCGCGGGCTGACTCAGGTGAAACCAGGTTCGGCGGTGATGAAAGTCAATGTTCAGGTCGTTGATACCGACAGCGGCGTGATGTTCGCGGACAGCGTGGACATGATGAACGCCCGCAGCCGGGGCGGGTATGCGCGACTGGCCGCCACCGAACTGGGGCTGGCCGAAGGCGACTTACGGCGTTCACTGGGGCAGCTGTTACTGGTGCTGGAGCAGTGTCAACAGGCCGGTGTTGGTGAACAAACCGAAACCCCACCGGTTCCCGAACTGAGCGGGGACCAGCGGGCTGCGGCGCTGGCGTTGCTGCAAGAGCCGAAACTGAGTGAGCGCATCATCACTGACTTAGCCGCCTGTGGCGTGGTGGGCGAATCCACTAACCTGCTGGCCGGTTACTTAGCCGCCGTCAGTCGCAAGCTGGACCGTCCGCTGGCCGTGCTGATACAAAGCAGCAGTGCCGCCGGGAAAAGCTCACTGATGGATGCGGTCCTCAATCTGATACCGGAAGAGGAACGGCTGCAATACAGCGCCATGACCGGCCAGAGTCTGTTCTATCTGGGGGAAACCAATCTCCAGCATAAAATCTTAGCCATTGCCGAAGAGGAAGGCGTCAGGCAGGCCGCCTATGCGCTTAAGCTGTTGCAAAGCGACGGCGAACTGACCATTGCCAGCACCGGTAAAGACGATGCCAGCGGGAATCTGGTCACCAAACAGTACACGGTGAAAGGACCGGTGATGCTGATGCTCACCACCACCGCGATAGATGTCGATGAAGAGCTGTTAAACCGCTGTCTGGTGCTGACCGTGAACGAATCGCGGGAACAGACCGAAGCTATCCACGCCTTGCAGCGCCATAAGCAAACCCTCGAAGGCTTACTGGCCGAGAATGAAAAGGCGTATATCACCGAACTGCATCAAAACGCCCAGCGGCTGTTGCGCCCGCTCAATGTGGTTAACCCTTATGCCTCACAGTTAACGTTCATGAGCGATAAAACCCGCACCCGGCGCGACCACATGAAATATCTCACCCTGATACAAAGTATCGCCCTGCTGCATCAGCACCAGCGCGAGGTGAAGACCGCGGAACACCGGGGCAAACGGCTTGAATATATCGAGGTGACCAAAGACGATATTAGCTTAGCAAACCGGCTGGCCCATGAGATATTAGGCCGCACGCTGGATGAGATGCCGCCCCAGACCCGAAAACTGTTGCTGCTGATACAGCAAATGGTGAAAGACACAGCGGCAGCGCAACAACGCCCGGTGAAAGATATCCGCTTTACCCGCCGGGATATCCGCAGTTATACCCACTGGAGTGACAGCCAGCTTAAGCTCCACTGTCAGCGCCTGAGTGACATGGAATACCTGCTGACACACGGCGGCAGTCGCGGCCATCTGTTGCAATATGAACTGCTCTGGAATGGCGATAAAGCGGAGGAGGCTCACCTGTGCGGTCTGATTGAACCGGAAAATCAGGCTGCCAATAGTGTATATGACTCGTGCAAGTCTGGCCCGGATGAAGGCAAGTCGGGGTCAAGTCTGCCCCAAGTCAGGGCCAAGTCTGGGTCGCCAAAACCGGCGGCAAGCCGCAGTGACAAAGGGCTGAACGGTTCGCAAGTCGGGACAGCCTGAAAAGGACTGTTCCGGCCCCCTAAAAATCAGGCCGTCGTACCGTACTGCCCCTTCATCAACGAACCTGAAAGCCAGAAAGGAAAGTGTGAATATGACGGGTGCAAGTCTGGCTCAAATGAAGGCAAGTCAGGGTCAAGTCTGCCCCAAGTCGGGGTCAAGTCTGGTTCGCCAAAACCGGCGGCAAGCCGCAGTAGCACAGGGCTGAATGACTCGCAAGTCTGGGCAGACAGAAAAGGACTGTTCCGGCCACTTAACAATCAAGCCATCGTACCGTCGTGATGCATCACACACCGATAACCATTAACCGCTGTTCCCTACAGGAAATCCCATCATGTCATCACCCGCTAAACATCAATCCAACTCCCGCCCGCTGACCCTGCGCCAGCATCTGGACGCGTATCTGGATAACCTGCTGTTGCAGGGGGCGAGTCAAAAGAGCCAGTCCGCCCGTCATGAACGGCTGTCACCGTTCGTCAACTGGTGTGAGGAACAGGGCGTAATATCCGCGGCTCAGGTCACCGAACCGTTACTGGAAAACTGGCAGCAGCATCTGACCCGGTACCGCAAAGCCAACGGTCAGCCCTACCCGCCGGACAGTCAGCGCCGACGCCTGCGCGCCTTACGCCTGTGGTTCGACTGGTTGCAGCAACAGCACGCTATCCCGACCAGCCCGGCGGCAACACTGGCCTCGCCAGACAGAAAAAAACGTCCCTCGGTGACGGAGACCCACGGTCAACCCGACGCCATACCGGCCCGCTTCGCCACCTTACGCCAGCATCTGGCCGCCTGGCTGGAAGCCGTACGAGGACAGGGCTTAAGCGAACGGACTCAGGAGTCCTATGAAGAACGGCTGTTGCCGTTCATCAACTGGTGCGAAGCGCGTGGCGTGATGACGGCACCGCAGGTCAGCCTGCCGTTACTGGAAAGTTACCAGCGCTGGCTGAGAAGCTCCCGTAAAGCGAACGGTCAACCCTACAGCCCGGGCAGTCAGCGGGACCGCCTGAGTGTCTTACGTCAGTGGTTCCGCTGGCTGTTGCAACGTCACCATATCCTGTATAACCCGACGGATAACATGGTATTGCCAAGAGAAGAAAAACGGCTGCCGGCGCAGGTGATGAATGAAGACGAAACCCACACGGTCTTAGCCGCAACGGATATCAACACCCCAACCGGGCTGAGAAACCGGGCTATCCTTGAAGTACTGTGGAGTACCGGTATCCGGCGGATGGAAGTAGCCAACCTGCTGTTAAGCGAGGTGGACTTCGGGCGCGGGGTGGTGCTGGTCAGACAGGGTAAAGGCGGTAAAGACCGGGTGGTGCCCATCGGCGAACAGGCGCTGCACTGGTTAAGTCGCTGGCTCAGCGTCCGGCCCGAGTTAACGCGGCGGGAGGACAGCGGTCACCTGTTTATCACCAGGAAAGGCCGGGGACTGGCCAGAGGCACGTTAACCCAGATAGCCGCCGACAGCATCCGTAAACAGGCGCAACTGGCTAAACCGGGGGCCTGTCATCTGTTCCGCCACTCAATGGCGACGCAGATGTTAGAGAACGGCGCAGACACCCGGCACATCCAGGCGATACTGGGGCATGAGAAGCTGGAAACCACCCAAATCTATACCCGGGTGGCTATCGGTCACTTAAAGGAAGTGCATGAGCAGACCCACCCGGCAGAACGGCAGTCAAAGCAGGCAACGCTGCCAGAGGATAAGCAGGCAAATAGCGACCAGCCGGACAGCCCGAAGCCGGTCTGAACGCGCTGTGTTGCCGGACAATCTTAATGTTAGCCGGTTCCCTGTGAGCGCGTGGGGTGCAGTGAAAGGCAGACTGCGCGCCTCCCTGCGCACAGACTGCCTGCCCACCTTCGGAGTGCCGGCGGTAAATGGTGGCCGCCCGGCCCTCAACTCAAGTGTTCTCTGTCAACACGGTTGCCGGTCAACCCCCATTCAACATAATGTGGCATTAAGCGAAATGGGCCTGAACGGCCCACAACGCTTAATGGTACATTATGTCGGCGCCGCCCACCCAAGGGCGCTGCGCGGTTACCTCAGCCCCGGTGCGCGGCTGGCCGCCGGGTGGGGCCTCTCAGTCGCAGAGGCGCGCAAGGCGGACGCCTTCCGCTGTCAGCCGCAGTGCAAAATCCCACCGCCGCAGTCGCCGCCCTCCCTGGCGGCTCCGGTGTTAACATCTGCCTTAAGCCGTTGCCGGTCAGGCCGTCAGGGTCAACGGCCCTGAAGGCAGGCCAGCAAGCTGGCCGCGGTTTATTGCCCCCACCCAACCCCGCTGCACTGGCTGCGTCCGGTTCGCAGTCGCAGGTTCCTTGCTCGTTCCCGTACTCGCCATCTCCGCCCCGTCCGCCCCCGCGGGCGGGGGCTCCCCGCTGAACCCCGTCGATAAGCGGGCTTCGCCAGCCCGCACCCGGCCAACCCGCGTCAGCGGCGCAGACAAGCTGCCCCGCCGCCACGGGTTCCCGATAAAACCCGGTTCTGGCAGGCAAAGCGGGCCGAAACCCGGCACTGACGTTGGGGGAAAAATGCGCTAACATCGGGAAAGTGCCCGTCGGGGCGAGTTGATATGTTCTTTAACAGGGTGGGAAAAGCCGGCGAAGAAAAAGGCGGCTAAATCAGGGGGAAAGGTCCGCTCAGCCGTATGATGGCGTCGGGATAGTCCCTAAGATGTGTGTGTTTGGCGTGGTGGGTGACAATATGGGCCGTGTCCTTGCCGGTTCGGTCAGTGGTCCAGTGCGTCACAGTACAGGCTATCGGGTCCGCCAGACTATGGTGCACAATCCCGTCACTGCCGGTAATTGTGCTGACTTGCCCCCAATGATCATAAGTCAGGGCTGTTCGGATCTCAATTCGCTCCCCCAGAGGAGCAGGAGCGACAATATCGGTTCCAGGAGCCCGGAGATAATCTGTCTGCACGCTTTCTGTGACCCTTCCCCATGAATCTCGAGTATGCTGCAACATCATATGCCACACGTCACGGGCTGATGCCGGGCCGTCACTGTCCTGAATTTCAGACGCCAGAACCTGCTCCAGCGCATCATGAGATATCCGTATCCGATTACCCAAAGGGTCAGTTTTCGTGACTTGGGCAGGCGACGAGGCACTGGCCGGTTGCCAGTCAATCCGTGTCTCCTGACGATACTCGGTCTCATCCGGGTGCAGTACCATGCCGGTTTGATGTCCCAGTGCATTAAAATGGTTTTGGAGGGTACTTCCCGCACTGTCCGTTTGGGTTTGCATGAGGCCGCTGAGCGTGGATACGGTATCCGACGTAATCCGTATCATCTTGCCATAATCTGGGTCGGCAGCATTGGCTTGGGTGCTCAGTGTCACCGTGCGAGTTAACCGATGGTTTTTGAAAACAAAGGCATAGTCCGTGTGCTGCACATAAGGATGTGCCGGCGAGTTGTCATTACGGAAAGTGGTAGTCTTTCGTTTGAGACGCCCAAAGTCGCTGGCCGACACATCGTCACAATAGTAAGCATAAGTAACGTTCTGCCGCACCAGATGTGCTTCACTTTCCCGTGAATACAGAAAATGCGTTTCCGTCAGTGGCATGATAACCGCCTGACGACGATGTTTCGCCTTTTCGGCGATATCGATATAAGTGTATTCAACCCGGGTAATCGGTTCGTCTTTGAATGTCTGAGGCGGGTATACTGTACGACTCTTGATAAAGCACGAAAAACCACTAGGGTTAGCCGGACACCTGCCGGGTTCACCGATAGCCGGGTACCATTGCATTTTCACAATGGTGCCATCCGCTGCGACTTGGCATGTCTGATGGCCCTGCTCATCGTATTTCATTGATGTCGATAACATCGGAGAGGTAGTGCTTCCTTTTTGCCAATGCGACAGGTTTTGTTTCGGAAACTGATAAGTCGATAGCTGTTGCGAAAACGGCTTATTTTCATCAGCATAATAGCGGGTGGTTTTGGTATGTGTGCAATCCCCTTGGGTAAATCGTTCCTCCGTCAGCAAATGGAATTTGTTATAGGTACGCCGGGTAACCTGCTCGCCACCATCAGGATGGTGTACTCGCTCTTCGGTCCAGTAGGTATAATGACTACCTGGCACAGAAAAAAGGTTTTCATCGTTTTCATTAAAATCCTGAAACTGTGCCCCATGTCCTAAATAGTTGTTACTGCCGTAACGGTAGGTTATCTGTAGCAAGGGCTGCTTCAGTCCAGGTAAAAGTAAACTCCGGGTTACCGCCGGCAGCCCGCCCTGACCGTGACTGGTGTTGTAAAGCATCTGTCTGGCTGCATAGTCCACCTTTTGGGTCAACCCAGCCGGTGTCACAAGATACGAAAGCGGATTGACATCGCCGGGAAATATTATAGACGGGTCATAGTCCAGCGACCAAGTGAGCGGTGTGGCCGGCTAACTGACATTTTTGATCTTGCGCAGGTAACCGTTGGCCTTCAACAGATTAAAGGTCACGGTTTCGAGGGTATCCGGCCAAATTGTGATGGAAAGATAAGAGTTATAGTCAAACTTACACAATACGTTACCTGCCTCGCCAGTGATACGAGTCAGAAGATAAACCCCCTGTCGATGTCTGTCATTCCATTCCAGATGCAGACTTCGGCCGATTGGTGACATTATCTGAACCGGCAGCCACATTTCCTGAGCATATTTTTTCAGGATCTCCACCATACCCGTGTTATGACGTACCACGCATCGCGAGTTCTCTCCGGAAGTCTGCATTTCAATCGTCAGTGTTGGCGGGCGTCTGCACTGACGCAGTGTCAAATGCGTCCCGGCTACATTGTGGTTGACACGATATTGTTCCCCAGATGCCAGCTGCAGGTACCCAGGGTTGGTGGAAGCGTCATAGATGGTCAAACCAAATGACATGCCCCGGCCAAGCCCGAAGGCGTCCTGAGGCTGCAAGGGGGAGTAATTTAACCGCAGAGCAAGGAACGGTCCCTGATTTTGGTGTCCTGACAGCGTGGCCATCGGGAGGCCAAAGCTGAAAATACCAGTGCGGGGGTCAACACCCGCCTGGGCAGCGCTGGTAAAATTATGCGCCTGAGTTTGCACATTTTTCATAAGATATTCAAGAAGGCTGTTACCTTCTTCCTCGGATTCGCGGACAAAGACAAACTAAACTGCACCAAAGATAGTTGTTCGGTACAGTTTATGAGCAGAAAATTATGGAATATCAGATAACAGAGGGGAGCTCTGTACTTTTGTTAAATGAAATATTCACTTTTTGTTGATGCCCGAAGTTATCTTCAATCCAGACTGTTGACTGTGTCTGTTCCACATAGCCTGACTCCTGATTACCTGACAATTTGAAGTGAGGCTCATCCGTTACAATAAGTTTCGCGCACACCACTGTAATAGCATGTTCGCTGGGTTGCACAGAACATAATTCAAGGTTCCTGTTAAAATCGACAACGTACTTATTCGTATCTTCCACGGAGCCAATCATCACACTACCACTGATATTAATGCTCCCATGGTGCTCGGGAAGCACCCAAGCCATTGCCTGAGCGTAGGCTATTTTTTCCTTGACACCATCAGAAAATGCTTGTCCACTGGGAGACGGCCACATCCCAAAAATATTGGGGGACCTTGAAGGTGACCTAATAAATGTAGAAATTTTGTTACCTGAAAGACTAGCGGATACATCATGGTGAATCAGCAGGTATCGCTGATAGGCGACCTGCACATGCTGACGCTGAATGTTATGCACTTTAATGTCTGGGGCATTGACGAGTTTTATCTGCTCATCAAGTGTTGTTAAGACCCAGAGAGCGGGATCGTTGTAGCGAATGGACGATTCCACAGTCAATTTTAGAGGTGGTTTATTGTTGTTACTGGTTGTGATGGACTTGGCATCAGGCAGTACTGTGGTGGTAGAGAAATACCCAGAGAGAGAAAGGTGCACTGGCGACTGAAGCTCTTTAGCTGACTGAACATAATAATCCAAGGTCATCGCATCTAATGACACTGCTGTATAATTCTGTACTTCACTTTCCCCAAAGTTTGGATAACGTCCAGCGCTATAATAGCCTGGTTGCTCGAAAGCCACCATATCATCAGAATAAATTCTATTTGACGGAGGACTGCCACTAACATTGTTTCCTGACATGCCACGTACGTTCCAGATAATTTTTTTGCTCACACTGTCGTACAAATGAAGATATTCACGCATCTTATGCAAAGATATTTGTACCGGTGTCCCGTCTTGGTTAAGTAGTTTGATATGCACACGAATATGAACGGCATTTCTGCCATTGCCATATATTTTTGCTTCGTGCCCATGGGATTCAGGGTATTCGATATAAAAGGTCTCGACGGTATATTTTTCCGCATCCATCTTGTCTTTTGTCGCTTGTGTCTGGGCATTAAAAATCAAATCACTCATAGATACTTCCTCTTTTACATTAGAAAAAATGAGCCACCCAAGTTTTTTTGAATAGTATCTTCTTTAGAGTTTAAGCTGCCATATCATCCATTTTTTATTCAAAACTGTGATATTTATGCTTTCCATTAGATACTTATATCTATTCAATTTATAAATATTCACATAAATTAAAATTAACTTGGTGTATGTTATATATCTATTTCAATTATAATCCGTCATTCCGCACCGTATTTATGATTTAAAAATAATGTGATCTTACACAGGTTTTTTGTATTGATGACATCAGTGGGAGTGACGGCAATCGCCAATTTTGATCTATTACTTTTATTTGCCGGAAAGCGAATATGTCTACACCTGTACCTGCCATTAAACGTCTCGATCATCTTGGCCTTATCGCCGCTTTTTGTCATGAAGCCGGTTTACCCCGCATGATTGATGCCATTATCCCAAAATATTCATCGCATACTGTCTCTCATGGCGACGCTTTTCTGGCGATGATCCTTAACCGGCTGGGGTTTCACAGCCGAACATTGCACATGTTTTCCGGCTTTTTTCAACATGGGGTTATCGGGTCCTGGTTCATCGCCTGAGCAACGATGACCGCCATCAGGCTGTCTGCATCGGCTTCCTTTTTGGCGTAACGGGGTTGCAGTGGCTTCATTGCGGGCAGAAACCGGCACTGTTCGTTAACAAAGCGGAAGACGTCGGTCACATCGCAGAATGGCAGTTGCTCGTAAAATCGCTTCTCCTGAGCCTTATGACGGCTGACCACCGATTTATGCCAGGTCAGCTTCTGCGTTTCTTTATCGTATTCCAGGTGTTTCAGCTTCCCCTGCTTCAGCTCGCGGTTGAACGCTTTCCACTGCCGGTGCAGTTCGGACGACAGCGCCTTCAGCTGCGTTTTAATCGGCTTCTGCAGAAAGGGAATGTTCATTTCAGCCAGCACCGCGGCCTGTTCTCCTTCCGGTACCAGTTCATCCGAAAGATGGCGGTGCCGGAGACTGTCATTGAGGTGGAACTCACCCGACTGAAAACGCTTTCTTATCTGACGATAGAGCCAGAATTCATAGCGCCCGGGGTTCAGGCCTGTGGGCTTGCCATCCTCGCCGAACTCCAGCAGATACGGGTGCAGCCGTGCTGGTAACGTTTCCGGCGGGCATTCCGCCAGTGGCCGCTGCGAAAGCGTCTGTTTTTTGCTGAACACCATTCTGAGCCAGCTCAGCACCTCAGTCCACGGGCTGTCCTGAACCACGCTGGTGAGGTCAAGTGACAGATATAATGGTCGCAGGTGACGCCGGATTAATGCCGTCATACCATCCACGGCCTGCCACTGCAAAGCCAGTTTACTGACGGGTTTTACACTCATGCGCTGTGCGGTGGTTTTCAGTGCCTCCCGCGGCATTATTTTCCAGGCGCGACGGCGGACTTCGCCAAAGGTTGTGGGGTCCGGTACGCTATCGTCAACATAAAGCGATAACAGGCGTCCGATTTTAGACGTTTCCCGTCGGTGTTTTTCCTGCACATCAGCCATAAGTTGTTTAGCCACACTGCGGCTTTCATCCTCAAGCTGGGGTTCTACGCCGGACAATGGCATTCGGTTAAGATAACAACTATGCTATAAAAATCTAAGTTTCCCCGGAGAGTATGCTGATGGATATATATCATTTTCTGAACAAAACTTTTTTTGATTCATGCTCAAAAATTGACAAATCCTGGCGAAAAAGAAAAAGGTCAATAGACACAAAATTGATTGTTCTATTTCTCATGAAAATCATATCAGGGAAAAATAACCACGGATACTCTTATATTATTAATGAAATATGGGCTGAGTGCATTCGTGAAAAAATACCGTTACCTCAGCATAAGCCCGTCTCGGCTTCATCAATGTGCGAAGCCAGAATGAAATTACCTGATGATGCAATAAAAACCATAAACAAAAATATCGTTTCTGTATGGGAAGATAATACCCATCCCGAAACATGGAAAGGACATCGACTGTTTGCTATAGATGGCTCAAAATTAAACATTCCCAGAGGGTTGCTGGAAAATGGATATAAAACACCCAAAAACACATCACGACATTATCCCTATGCAATGATGAGTTGTCTCTATGATGTATTGAATTCGATCATATATGACGTTGATTTTGTTAACCATAATAATGAGAGGGCTTGTGTCGAAAAGCATCTCCAGTGTTTAGATAGCAATGCTATCGTGATCTTCGATCGGGGATACTTTAGCTATTACTTGTTATATCAAGTAATGCAAAACAATCTGAATGCAGTATTCAGAGTACAGGAGGGAAACAGGAATAAGGCTATTAGAGATTTTTCTGACAGTAATTCAGATGATCTTATTGTTAGTTATACGCCATCGGAAGCAGTAAAGTCAGATCTTAGAAAGAGAAAGCTTCTTTCAGAATTCCCATGCTTAACATTAAGACTAATAAAGCATACTGACCGAAATGGTGAATATATTCTTGCCACTACTCTTGTTGAACAAGGATATTATGAAGCCGAAGCCTTTCATGATTTATATCATCATCGATGGAATATAGAAGAGTTATATAAATTGTCAAAGTCAATCCTTTGCATTGAGGATTTCCATTCACAGAGTGAGAAAGGTGTCAGACAAGAAATCCAAGCGCATATATTATTACTGAACCTGGCAAGGATATCGGAAAATGATATTAATCACAGAGGTAACGATAGCGACTGCATTGATAGCAGAGAAAATAAACAGAAATTGAATTTCAAAAACTGTTTGTTTCTCGTTGTAAAACACTTGTCTTTGCTGATGCAGGGGATAAAAAAACATTTAAAATCATTTTATTGTGCTCTTTCAGAGGGACTTGCCGGAATGACTCAACGGGTGAGGCCTGGGAGGCACTATCCACGAAAATCTATGCGTCCCAGAACCCGATGGAACTCTTTTGATGCCCCAGCAAGAGGTTAACCGAATGCCATTGTCCGGCGTAGAACCCCTATCCTCACATCGCCTGAATTTTGAGAAAAAAGTTGTCCCGCACTGGGATGATGTCTTACGATTGACTGCTTCACTCAAACTGGGACGTCTGAACGTTTTATCGATCATGAAAACCTTACAAACGGGCGATAGGCCAACCAGCTTGGCGCAGGCTATAGCGGAGATCGGTCGTGCAGACAAAACTATCCATATACTGACTTACCTCGATGATGAAAACAAACGACGTAAGACATTACAGCAGCTTAATCGTGGTGAAGGACGACACGCGGTAGCTAGAAATGTATTTCATGGAAAACGTGGTGAGCTGAGGCAGGCCTATCGTGAAGGGCAGGAAGATCAATTAGGTTCGTTAGGATTAGTGCTAAATATGATTGTACTGTGGAATACGATTTACATGGATGCCGCAGTACAACAACTCAGGCAAGAGGGATATCCGGTTCATGACGAAGATGTGAAGAGGTTGTCTCCACTACTATGTGAACACATTAACATGCAGGGGCGTTACACCTTTACGGTTCCAGATGCTGTCAACAGAGGTGAGTTAAGACCTTTCAATGAAGAAAATTAATCTATTGATTTATAATTAAATGGCTATTTAAATTGACCACTTAACGGCGTTCACTGTTCCATTGCTCCCGAAACCCCTACCATTCCTGCATGAATATCAGTTAAATACAGCCACATCGTGCGGCATGCTAGCGCATCAGATAACATCCGATGTGCTTCGTCAGTTCATTTAAAATGTACAGGAGAGCATGAGAGTTACCTCGTGTTTCGTATAAGAATTTAGCACCTATATCAAAATCGGTAACTCTCAACCTTTCAAGTCTCAGTGTCAGATTAAGTCGCGACTAATACAAATTACGTAGTGAGCCGTTCTTTGATGTAGCGACTGGCCAGTTCAGCCTCCCAAGGGTTGAACAGATGTTCGACCATGAGCAGATCCTCACCTTCTGTAGGGTGGCCGAATGTCGTCAGGTTTATCTGATCGAACAGCCGATCGACAGTATCAGTGACTCCCTTGTATTTGGTGTACTGTTCGAAGACCTTCTCTCGATCTTTTTTGGTTTCATTTAACGCCTGATCATAAGCGGCTTTTGTCGACGTATAATCCTTAATAGAATCTTTAATAATCTTTTTGAGGCTTTCTGCCTGCTCTTGGCGAATTTCTATGATGAGCTTGTCGAGGATGGCTAGTTCATGTTCAGTAGTGGTGAGGATCTGCTTGAGACCAATGACTCGTCCCTCGTCGGCACTCATGTATGCCTCGAACACGATCTGAAATGATCCGATAAATTCATTAGTAAAGTAGTTCTCTTCCTTGTAAAGCTTGCCTGATGACGCAAAGAAGAGATGTAAACCGCCTGAGAGAGGTATGTCGCGTAGTTCCGACTTGCGGATCACATCAGACTTTACCGAAAACTGGGCGATCACTCCCGATAACAACGCCTGAACTCGCGCCAGGATGAGCGTGTAATCACCGGCGAATAAGCCCATAAATTCTTTGGCCTTCTTTACCGTAGACGGATCAGCCTTCTCCGATTCAGGAACCTTGTCAGAAGGATAGTCTCCCCCACGAAGCGCATTCCCGATCCGGGTAATAATTGTGTTGACGCGGTCAAGGCTCCAGTCGCTGTAATTCTGATAATCGCTTCGGCGATCGCCGAACAAGCGCGCATAACTCCATTTGTTGCTTTCGTAATGGTGTTTAATGGCCTCATTAACCTCTTCGTAAAGCCTTGTTTTTTCGGCATCAGATTCCTTGTCCAACTTATCCATGAACTCTTTGAATGCTTGGTTGCGTTTTTCTTTTTCTTTGATTGAGTTAGTCTTGCCCATAATGAACCTCTTTCATGTTAAAGTTTTGATCCTTAATATTTATTAAAGCAGATTGTTGTTGCCTTTTAATTTTAGGAAAATGCAGCCTCCCCATTTGATATTGGTGCAATGAACTCCCGAATTAAAGACCTAATTAATTAGTCAAAATCAGTGTTGCAAAAACGGGGGACCATAGATTTATGCTCTCCCTTGCGTTTTACTTTAAGCGACTTTCTTTATGGGTTTAACGGATGGTTCTGAAGTACTATAGCATTTACCATCTTTTTGGGGACTTGACAACGATGTACATGGTGTCACTGTTTTAATTTCAACTTTTTTATCATGTATGGTGATAAATGTATTAGTGCTACCGTGTGGCATATTATGTCTTTCATAGTTACTAACTTCTATATCTTTATTCTGGGTAATATAATTTATTGCAAATGAAGTTATAAGAGTGGCTGCAGCTGCAAATGCTGCAGCGGAAATTGTGACGCCGCTAACAACACTAAACCCGGCTAGAGCTGCCATAGCTTTTGCAGTAAGAGTCCCACTCATTAGGGCAGTAGCTGCACTTGCAATAGGGCTTGTCATGTCGCTTGCCGTCCGATTTAGTGTATCTAACCATCCTGCGTAAGGGCCGGGGTCTGAGGCATACATTTCATATGAGACATAATTACCTTGTTCATCTTTCTCAGCAGTTATCCATGTTATAAGCCACCAACTACTCCCTCCGTTAAATTCTAATCTTAACGACTTTGTATTGTTTAGGGGTACATATTTCCTATCTTTTGGAATAACATTGTTAGTTTTTAACTCGGATTTATATTTATTGTTAATGAAATAAATAGTGACGCTTAATATGTCTTTTCCTGTTTCATTTTTTATCGTAATAGGTGAATTGTATGATAGTACTTCTGTCATGTTATTATCCTTTTCAATTGTAATGTGTAAATTAATTAACAATTTAATTTAATTGATTTTAACTTTGCGCTCAAAAATCTAATAAATTAATGAGCTAATCTTTTCTCACCTTGTTAAATTTTAAGTTGACTGCTGATGATGAATTTCATCCTTTTTTTCAAAAAGGAACTACTATTTTTATTTATCATGTCATTAATTAAATATAGCTAAAAATATATTCCTGTCCACTGAATTTTAAAATTATTTAACAACATCCTATTAACCTTCATGTTGAGACATGGAAAATCCATATAATTATTTTGATTAAAAAATAGAGTTGGTGAATTACTCTTCTCTGAGCATCGATGAACAATATAAAAAGGATAATATTATGTCATGCTTATTATTATTTTATAATAAAATTAATCATCCCAAAAATCGTCACATTCAGGTACATTTGCAATTAATTTTTCAATTATTTTAGTATCTATAATTCATTAGAGTAGTCAGTACAATTTTCCCCGATAAAATCCTCGTTAGATAATCACTTTATTTGACAATTAATAATAAAGCATGCAAGAATTAGAAATTTTCTCTTTTTAGATTTGAGTCACATAAATAACTTATATGGACACCCACTTGAATTGAGTCGGTGTCCATATAAGTTATTTATAAAAAAAATTTCTCGCCGCCTTGTATTTGCTCCACTGCACGCCTATCTTTAAAGTGGGGTAATGGGAGCGAAGCTACAATATGACGACATTTGTCTCGGATGGAGCTCTGACAGCAAACCATGATCAGCTTAACGCCTCAAATATCATGTCCATCGAAAAACCCTTGTATGGAGGTAGCAAATCTGTTTGTTTTTTTCTTTGGCTTCTGATGCCACCTCATCACCAAATTTACTGACTTTCAGTTCCCTTGCCATGGCATACCAGTCCACATCCACTTTCTCCAGCACCTGCTCGACCAACTCCTGAGAAAAGCCTTTTTGTCTGATCTCCTGTTTGATTCTGGCCAGGCCATGTTTTTTTCGAACATATTTATCAATCAGGTGTGTTATCAGGCGGTGATCATCCAGATAACCACACTCAACCAGCCTCGACAACGCCTTGTCGATATTCTCTCTGTTTTCCGTCATCTTATTCAGTGTCCGGGCCAACTCACCGGATGCGTAATCCCGCCTTGCCAGCAGTGACACCGCGTAGTCATACAGTTCCTGTGATGTCATGAGACATCTCCGCTATAACGGATACCGTCCTTTCCTACGGATAATCCTTTGATTTTATCTGCCATCAACGGCCAGAGTGCGGTTTTACGTTTATGTTGTTCGTAGAGAGTTCTGAGGTAGTCCTCTGTTTCCTGAAGCTGAGGGCAATCTTCCAGACCTTCGCCGTAATGGGGTATTGTGCCCAATTCAGCGAAAAGTTCCACGAATGAAAATAAATTTATTAAATTCAATTCATTATGATTAAATTTATTCTATTAATTTAATCTCTTTTGATACTTTAGATATTGTGTGTCTAGAGCAACCGAGCAAGTCAACAATATAGCTATAGCTTTTGTGTTCCCTGAGAAGACCTTCGATTTTTTGGTGCAGTTTCTTGTCTATCGGGCGGCCTTTATACTTACCTTCCTGCTTGGCTTTCTTTACACCCTGAGCCTGACGACGACGCCTGTCTTCGTAATCTTTTCTGGCAACTGCCGCAAGCATATCAAGCATCATATTGTTGAGTGCTGTGAGCATACGTTCAGTGAATTCGTCTGTATTCTTCATGAACTGGTAACTGGTTGGGAGATCTAAAGAAACTACCTTCAGCCCCTTATGATTAATCATATATTTTAACTTTTCCCAGTCAGCTGTATTCAGCCGGCTAAGACGGTCAACTTGCTCAACTAAGATAACATCGCCCAGCATGGCAACATCAAGTAAACGGAAGAGTTCTGGGCGATGGAGACGAGCACCCGATTCATTTTCTTCAAACCAGCAAGCGATTTTGACTCCCTTCCCATTTGTAAACTCAAGCAGTTCGCTTTTTGCTCTGGATGCATCCTGTTCATCGGTTGATGCTCTCAGGTATCCGTAGATCCGCATATTGGTTTTCATCAGTGCACCACACATGGTGTCATTATTTTGGTGCGTTATACATTGCTTTGGGTTATTTTCTGCACCGCATTTCGCCAGTGTATTAAGAGTACACCCTACCAGCACTCTCCGTGAACGTTTTTGACAACCTTTTTTGGCAAAAAGATCTATCAAGGAAAAACATGCAGCCGACGCGCCCAAGCCGGATACAAATTCTTAAAACCGATGAAATTGATGAGCTGTATCGCCGCCCAGAATTCAGTCAGACAGAACGTGAAGAATATTTTGCCCTGAATGACACACTTCTTGGGGTTCTGTGGAACACCCCCCAGATCTGTAAACTTTGAGAGAAAATCCTGATTAGTCATCCCGCCAAAAATGTTGTTTCAGGTGAGATTCCAATATCCTTGCCATCGCTTCTACATCAATTTTCCCGTGATTTCTCTTAAAATTGTATCGTCCCGTGAACAACGTGTGTGTCCAGGCAATCGGCGAAATTCGCGTAAACTCATCAATAATTTCTTGAGGGACACCGTTGGCCTGCATCTTCTGGTAGACCGCATTCAGGATCATACTGTTGTAGGCAATAATGCAGTTGGCAACCAATCTGGCCGCATGGGCACTGACCCGGTTTTCAACGATTTTTTTGCCCTTGAAGATACCGTTGTACGTTTTTCGGATGTTACTTTGGAGCTGATGATAGGCTTCCGTGCAGTTTCGGGCACTTCGGATCGCTTTTCTGAGTGCCATATCATCAATCAGATTGAGGACATGAGTACTCTTGAAGAGGGCATTATATTCAAACAACGCCGCTTTTAATCTGGCGTAACGGGCATGAGAGTTCAGTTTGCGGATGATATTGCTCTGGGTATTTTCCTGCATGATCAATGAAAGCAAGATACGCAGAACGCCTCGCCGCTGAGAGCGGATACGTTCGACATCAATCACCCCTTTGGGCTTAAGGATACCGGTATCGTAATCCAGGGAGGTAGCTGAATAAATATCGTCAGCGGCGTGACGCACATTCTTGATGCTGGGTACATAATCCACATCAATGGAATCCAGCGTGACAAAATTCAGCTTGTTCAAGGAGTGGTTATCTCCTGTCACCATATGGATATCAATCTCCGTTTTATTGTTGTAAATCATGTCGTACAGCGAATGGCCTTCGTACTCATTCAGGCCGATATTTTTCGCATTCACCGCCACGTAATTGGCGAGCAGTGTGTAGAGCGAGATACCACGGCCTTTACCCAGATACTTTCTGGAATAACGGGATTGTATCGTACTGTCCGTGGTCGCAAACTTTTGCCCGTCTGCATCAGCCAATAGTTTGTTATCCATGAGGTTCCACTGTTTGAAGATTGCCAGTGAATGAATATGATTACTGACGATTTCATTGGCCGCACAAAGTGTATCAACCCGGATAAAGTCCTCTCGTACAGCGCGAAGCTGGCTGAGTTCTAAATCTGACATATCGGCCATTTTCAACGCACCAAACCCAAAGGCTTCTGACAGCAAACAGGCATTAATTGCCAACGGTAGCGGTTTTTTCCGCTTGGTATAGCGATCTTTCAGGTGAGTAAATCCACGCCACAGATCAGTCAACTCACCGATGAACATGACAATATTAGCAATATCAACTTTGGGTAAGTCTTTGAAAAAAGCATCGTCCAGTTTTTCAACGCTGTCATAGCGCAGGCTCCAGTGTTGTTGTCCGGTTTTGGTTTCACGAACATAAAAGCCGGGATTGTTATTTGCACGAATATTGTGGGTCGTTCTCTCCCAGGCTTCATTCAGTCCCTGTAGCGCTTCATCAAGACGCTGGTCACAGTAAACAGGGAGGCGGGAATAACCAAACTCCACCGCGATCTTTTCAACGTTATCGACCAGCGCATCGTCAACCAGATCGGTATCAATATCACAGTACGAGACACTGTCATTGCAATACAGACGGCCCCGCTCAATCTCATGGAGAACCTTTAAATAGACAAAAAATTCAAATAAATACGGATCAATTCGGGTGTCCGAGGGTTTCCGCTTCAGGTAGATATTCATACTTTTGGGAAGGGTGAATCCCAGCTCATCACAGATTTTTAAAGCGGAGGGACTTTTACCGCTGGCATAATGTATTTTCAACATAGGAATCAGTTCGCCGATTTCACTGTTTTTCTTGTAATACTCAAGTTTTACTCGGGTAAATATCGGACGCAGATACAATGAGAGCAAGCGGGAGGACTTACCGTAGTATTCCCACAACGCTGCCTTCTTATCAAAAGATTTACCTTCCAAAAATTCTGCCATGACTGAAAATTGTTCTTTAGGGAGCATACTGAACGCCACTTCATCCAGTTCAGCCTGACTCATGTTTGGGTTCCGCTCTGGAAACCATTTCAGAAACTTTGCCAGTCCGGGAAAGTCCGTGACAACTTTGGCACAGTGCTCCATGTGGGCTATCGACGCATAAATTTTACCCGCATCCATGATAGCCCGCGTGTGATAACAAAAACTCACAATCAGATTATCCATGATCTGCTGATAGCGGTGATAGACGAAACACAAGGCCTGTAGCCATTGTTGTGTTTTGCTCAGTCTGCGCAACCGGGAAGCAGCATATTGTTCGGCTATTTCCGCATAGTAACGGATGGCATTTTTTGACAACATAAGAGAAGGCAGAAAGTCTCTGGCAAACCGATAAAGATCTTCAATGCGTAATGCCTTGTCTACTTCCATTCTGACGGCGGTGTACTGAAAATCCTTTTGGTCGGCACGGATAATATTGAGGACGGTGATACCGTCATCCCGCTGTACTAACGCGGAAAGTTGCTCAGTAATTGCGGCAGGCAACAAGGAAACTGCTGCATTCAGGCGATTTTCCTCCACAATAAAGGCGTGGCTGAAAATATCCTGGAGTATTCGGTAGGACGGGAGCATCAATTTTTGATGCTCAAAGTATGCCAGCAGTTGACGAAACGCACTGTGCCCTTTGGGATAGTAACGCAACAAATAAGCGAGATGAGATTCTATTTCAGCTGTATATTGCGGAGACCAGTTTCGGTAACCAAAAAGCGAGAGTATAGCCTGCCGCTGGCTGCGCCTGTATTTTCGGGAGAGTGAACCTGTGAACCGGGCCGCATTAGTATCGCTATAATACGTGGTCACAATATACTGAACATCCTGGCTGACCTTATCAAGTGATAGGTTGAAAAACTGTTGTTTCGCCTTGAAATAGCCCAGTTGCAGGATGAAATGGATACGAGTCTGGGTATTGCGAAACTGTTCGAGAACAACCCGTTCTGCCGGGCTTAAGGAAAAATACAGGATTTGTTCGTGATCATTGAATTCGGGGCAGGCATAAAGTTCTTCGATTTCGGTATTGGATAATAAGTGAATACGCTTGATATTTTCCATTGTGAGTCCCGGATTCAATGAGGCCAGACAATCAAATCATTTCGCGTCCGTCCAGATGATTTGCCGGCACCATTCGTTTGTGCAGCACACCAAATATCACCGGTTGCCGTTCGTGGATGAGGTAATAAATGACATGACTGACATAAGGAAAACTCAATACGCCCGATCCGACGTCTGGCCTGTCTCTTCCCAGTGCAGGGGTAGAAGCCAGCAAACGAAAGGTTTGTTGAAGTCCTGACAGGTATTTTTCTGATTGCACCTCACCCCATTGTTGTACAGTAAAACGGCGAATTTCAATCAGATCGGCCTGGGCATCAGGCGTTAAACGGTAGTGTGATATGTCCATGATGGTTAATGATCCCTGGGAACGTCGATAATGCCCTCAGCAATACCCTGAGCCAGCATTTCCATTAGTTTGGCGAACCGGAAAAAACCGGTGTATTGCTGACAGATACCATCCAGCTGGGCAATTGATGCACTGTCTATCACCTGTTTGAAGGTATCCATATAGTCGTAACAGGTTTTCCGTAATTGCGCATCACCGGTTTCGGTTAGGGGAAAACGGGCAGCATAGTCATGTATACTTTTTGATAGTCTTAAATTTGATCGTATCGTTCGATTCGTTTATATTGTTTGAATCATGCCATGATTCAATGAGAGGACTATTATGGATGCTCTTTCTGCCAATGAAGCCAAAACCCAGTTTGGCGACATGCTACTCAAAGCACAACGAGCCCCAATCCAAATCAATAAAAACGGAAAACCCGTTGCGGTGGTTATCTCAATGGATGAATACGAAAGTATTGAAACCCTCCGGTTAAAATTATTGCAGTCAAGAGCTGAACAGGCCAGAGTTGATATTGAATCCGGTAACACCCTCGATGGCGAAGCTTTTTTTAATGAACTGATATCAGGTCAGTACGATTAGAATTTCACCTATTGAGGAGAAAAAAATGTCTGTAGCCGGACTTAGCGCAGAACAATTACGGTGGGTGAAACGTATACTTTATCCGATGCGCCGTAAAACCCCTTCCTGAAGAGGATGTCAAGCTCTTGCATTGATTCAGATATTGATGCAATATTGCATCAATATCTGAATCAATGAGGTAATCAAATGCGAACTACTGTCACGATTGATGATGTGCTGTATGCACAGGCGCTGGAAATGGCCGATCCTGGCATGGACAAAGCTGATATTTTCCGGGAAGCGGTGAAAACGTTTGTTCAGGTGCAAGCGGCAAAGCGGCTCGCTTCGCTCGGCGGTACATCGCCTGAAATGCAGATGATTCCCCGCCGCCGCGAGGAACCATCTTCATAATGACTATTTTGGTTGATACATCCGTCTGGGTTGACCATTTCAAAAACCGGAATGACGGGTTGGTTCAGTTGCTAAGTCGGGGTCTGGTTCTGATTCATCCAATGGTATTGGCAGAGATAGCATGTGGTACCCCTCCGGCTCCAAGACTGCGAACACTTAGTGATCTAGGTCTCTTACCACCGAGCCATCAGGCCAGTATTGCCGAAGTGATGGCGTTTATTGAAAACGAAAAACTGTACGGGCTTGGATGTGGTTTTATTGATATTACGTTGCTGGCATCATCAGCCTTAATAACGCCAGGAGCAAGATTTTGGACATTGGATAAGCGACTTGAAAGATTGGCTAAACGTTTTAATGTGAGTTATCAGCCGATTCATTGACCGGAAACTCATTAAAGTGTAATGACAGCGGCGTTACATTGGTCTATTATTTGTACCAATACAGCTAAAGGAGAATTTGAAATGAATGTCACAATTGATAGTCGTAAAAATAGAACGCTCAATTTGAGGATTAGGCAAGAGGATCGAGATTTAATCGATAGAGCGGCAAAAGTAAAAGGGAAAACCGTGACTGAATATGTCCTTGATACAATTAAACGTGATGCTGAAAACACCTTATTGGAACATTCATTTATGGTTGTTTCTCCAGAAATTTTCGATGCTTTTATCTCTAAACTCGATGCTCCGGTTACCCCAAATGAGCGTCTTATCAAAACGGCGAATATGACAAAACCGTGGTGATAACATGATTAACGACCCAACTTTATTAACAGACGATCACAGTGTAGATAATTTTAATTCAGGCGTTGACACCCTTGATAATTGGTTAATAGACAGGGCATTAAAAAATCAGAAAGAAAATGCTTCGCGAACATACGTTGTAAGCGAAAATAAAAATGTTATTGCCTATTACTCATTGGCGACTGGTTCAATAATGTCAGAGGAAGCAATAAGTAAATTTAAACGTAATATGCCTAATCCTATCCCAGTCATTATTTTAGCCCGTCTGGCAGTTGATAAAAATTATCAAGGGAAAGGATTTGGCCGATATTTAATTAAAGATGCATCCATACGTGTCGCTCAAGCGGCAGATTTAGTCGGTGTCAGAGGATTAATTGTTCATGCTATCTCGGAAGATGCAAAAGAATTTTATAAATCTGTGGGTTTTAATGATTCACCTTTAAATCCGATGACGTTAATGATCACGTTAAAGGATTTAAAGGCGACTTTTAATATAACGGATTGATGTTATTTGGCATTGGGCGTCCAAGCACACAGACGTTTACCGATTAAATTGTGAGTGAGAATTCCGCGAGCCGTTATGTCGGTCAACACATCTTCTTGTCCAATGTAAATAGGCTCGGCTATCTCACAAAATAACGGGGTAATAGCCGTATTATTACTGGCGCATCCAGTGATCATTAAGCTCATTATGAGCCACGCCGGGAGACATTTTATTAATATCATCCTTGACCTCATTCTTGACGACTACAGTTTTATATAAGCGATCTCGGTCATCTTGTGCATGTTTCAATTCATAAGCTTTTCGAGCTGAACGGCTACCCAGTCCATAAGCAGTCAGTAAGGTTGAAACTATCGCAATCACCATCAACAAAGCATATTTCACCTTATTTAATAGTAAACTCATCATCGAAAATCCTTTTTGTGATTGATGAATTACATTCCTCTTAGGACCAGCGGGAGCATTTGAACAGAAACTTACGGTTTCACTTTTTGTGGAGTATTTAAACCGTAAATTCCTGCATGTGTATGCAATCTAAGAATGCTTTGATGCCGGTAGCCAACGGTATAACGTTGGTACAGAGACACCGAGATTTTTAGCTACATCTCTGGGAGGGATACCACCGGCCAGTAGTTTTTTGGCTGATTCAATTTTGCTGCTGGTCATTTTAGGCTTCCGTCCTCCTTTACGACCTAACTGCCTGGCAACTTCTAGTCCGGCACGAGTACGTTCCACAATCAGTTCGCGCTCCATTTCAGCAAGACTAGCCATTACATGGAAAAAAAAACGCCCTGATGGCGTGCCTGTATCGATAGCATCAGTGAGACTCTTAAACTGGATACCTTGTTTGTGCAGATTTCCAACCATATCTACCAGTTGTTTAACGCTTCGGCCAAGACGATCCAGCTTCCAGACGACCAAAGTATCCTCTTTACGCAATATTTCCATTGCCTTAGCTAGGCCGGGACGATCGGAGCGCATACCACTCACGGTGTCCTCAAATATTTTTTCGCACCCTGCTTTTATTAAAGCTTCTTTCTGTAAATCAAGACATTGGTCCTGTGTTGAAACCCGCGCGTAACCGATTAACATGGCTTGTCTCGCGTCTGGCTGCGCAATGCTTCAACTGCAAGATTAATAGCTTCGGTATTAGCTGGTTGGCAACCCCATTCCTTCCAGAAATCCCGGGTAGCACTATCAGGAGTGATTACAGGCTTATCCAGTCGGATCCGTGATGGCAATAATACGGCATCACCTAACATCAATGCTTCACCAGTATCAAGAAGTGGCAGGATACTCGTGAGTCCGGCCAGCGAATCAGGCATCAGACGAGTTATCACTCCTTGATCTGAATCGTTGGTAAGGCGTAAAGACAGGAAATTATTGCACTGACTCAGAATAGTTTTGCTAACATCCGATGGTCGCTGACTCACTACCAAAAGGGAGAATCCATACTTTCGTCCTTCTTTAGCGATGCGTTCGAACGCGCCTAATGCCTGCTTTTGTACTGCATCCGCGTCGTTACGTACCGGCAGGTACAAATGGGCTTCATCGCATAAAAGTGTGACTGGCGACCGTTTGGTAGGTTCTGTCCAAAATTGTACATCATACAAAAGCCGTGCAAGAGTTCCTGTAACAACAGGCAATACATCAGAGGGAACCTCAGAAAAATCAATGATCTTTATTCCCTGACCACTATCAGATGTAAGTAATCGTTGTACCTGAGTACCGAGCCATCCGTATTCATTCGCTGCTGATGGAGGAGCGAACATAAAACCATATCGGCGATCGTCGAGCTTGGCTTCAAGTCGGGAAATGAAACGTGTTAATTTATTTTCCCATTCGCCTGTTATAGGGCTACCATTTTTACCAACACCTTTGGTTACATTGTCCTTTCGAAGCAACTCTAGTAGTCCCTCAAGTGAGTATGGTACAGGCGAGTCTACTGTGAATGTTTTAAGAACGTCGACTTTCCCCTCTTTTTCTAGCGTCAGTTGTTTCAGAGCCCGGGCATGGAGAGTAAAACGTGATGCCTGATTAGGGGCATTTTGATCGCTTCGATCAAGGATCATTGAAAGCATTTCATCCCGGTTGAGTAACCAATAAGGGAGAAAAAGAGCATCACCCTTCGGGTTTTCCAGGTCCCCTGGTCCAGCAATACGGAAACGTGTCGCAAAACCACCTTTTTCGGTATTAGCCAAGGGAGCGTATTCACCATGCATATCGAACACCACGATGTTCGGATATTTTAGTTTCGATGCTCGCTCCAAGATAAGAGCTACTGCATAGCTTTTACCTGAGCCGGTGCTACCTAAAATAGCGGCGTGGCGCTGGAAGAATTTGTCCCCACTAATGACGGCCTCTGCCTTTCTGTCCGCAACAAAATTCCCCAACTTTAAACGTTCGTTTTCAGGATATTCAGCTCCTAAGATACCCACATATACAGGCTCTTAAGCAGTAACTGTATATTTTAGATAGAAAAAAGGCTTCATTTATGATCTGATAATCGTCGCCAAACTAATACCAAAACCACGGATGAAGCCTGTGACGATTATCGCTATAAAACACCAATTAATGCAATTCTTCAGTGACGTTTCTTTGCAAAAAATGGCGCTTCGCTGCGGGTTTATTCAGCGCGTGAGAAATATCGAGCCTCATACGCTTATTCTCAGTCTTATCACAGCGCTCAGTTCGGGGAAAGTGACGTCTATAGCTCAGCTACACCAAAAATTTAATGGCCTGTGCCCCGATGAAAAACAACACGTTAGCTACCGTCCTTTTTATAATCAGCTACGGAAAGCGGCTTTTGTTGAATTTGTCAAAATATTGGTCAGGTTTGCCATGGCACAATGGGCTGAAAAGCACCTCGTCCTGCCCAAAAAACTCGCCAAATTTCAAAATGTTATTTTACAGGATGGCAGTTCATTTAAAGTCCATTCGGCACTGGCTGATGTTTTTCCTTGTCGATTTCAGGCAACCGCAGCGGCAGTGGAATGTCACATGACCTTGTCATTATTAACCCAGTCTCCCGTGAAAATGGCTGTTACTGCAGATACCGCCTCTGAGCGGACTCACCTGCCTATTCCGGCAACATTGCATGACCAATTATTATTAGCGGATGCCGGTTATGTCGATTTTGAGTATTTTGAACAACTCTCACGCTCAGGCGGTTCGTTTATTGTGCGGGGCGGTAAATCGCTTAATCCCCAAATAATCAGGGCACGCAATGGTCAGGGAAAAATCTTATCGAAGCTGTCCGATAAGCCCCTGAAATCCGTGACACGCAGAACGAATCGTTCTGAGGTGTTGGAGCTGATTTGTCGGCGTAATGGCTATGAGTTTCGCCTGATCCGCCGTTGGTTTGCTGAAGAAAAACGTTTCTGTCTCTGGCTGACTAACTTATCAGTCGAGGAATTTACAGCCAATGACATCATGGATATTTATCGTTGCCGCTGGCAAATAGAACTGTTGTTTAAAGAACTCAAATCACACACGAACTGGCACCGGTTTACGACACGAAAAGAAACGTTGGTCACGGGGCTTATCTGGCTGAGCTTATTAGCGTTGTTGCTCAGACGCTCGCTGGCAAGGCGATTATTCCCAGCGGTTTCACTGCTTAAAGCGGCCCAAAATACGGAGATCTGGTTAAAACCCATAATAGAAAATCTCCTCCAAAGGGCATGGTCGGAAACGTGTTTTTGGCTGGAAAAAGCCAAAGCCTATTTATCCCAGAATGCATTCAAAACACCGCAAAGAAAGTCGTCTAAAAACAAAACATTGGATGCGTGTTTTGAACGACTTAATTCTTAAGATCCTGTATATGAAGATACCCATAAACCTCTGTAAATTTGCCGCGTCTATAACGAAACAATCACGGTCAATCTGAGGGAAAGTATCAGCTCCACGTTTGAACGTATTTTTCTTATCACCATCAACTGTGCGAAAGGTACCAATCAAAGCCCCCCGAACCAGATCTGTGGGCATAGATACCAGTATTCCATCTTCGCCTTCTTCCGGTAGCTCATCGGGTAATTCATCACGCATACTACGGGTTACCCGTTCCACCATCGCGATCAGATACTCCCTTTCGGTGCTGCCCCTAATCGCGATCAAATTACCGATCCCAAGGCGAGTTAGAAGAACGGAATTTGAAACATCAATAGTGACACGGCTGGTATCGACCGCAGCAACCTTACCTAGTTGTTCAGTATCAGAGAATTGAAGAGCTGCAAAATTTTCGCTCATGGTTCAAGAACCTCATCTATAAATTTGTGAACATCCCAGATTTCCAGGTGTGGAATAAACTGCTGCATTTTGTTTATCGTTAATCTTGTTCCGATAACACCCGCTTCGGTATGACTTTCAATAGCTGTGACATTCATATATGTCAGCGCCAAATTCGCCGCATTCTGCGTCAGCGTATGGGATAAAATAAGGGTAGGCTTGCCGTTTTTTATCGCTGGAATCAGATGGGTTTCCAAGTGATCATCGTTGAACCCATAGCCAAGAATCAAAAATCTACTTGCCCTATCGATCGAGTCATTCGCTTTGTTTCGATGATGATCAAATGGACTTGCATAACCGTTCCTGAATTTGTTCTGTCCTGGGGTAATGATAAGGCGTATTACCTCATCCAATTCACCAGGGTAGGCCACGGGGCCCCCATTGCGAAGATACCAATCAAGGCTCCCATGAGGTTTGCAGATTAAAGCCCTTTGGCGATAGTGATAAGTTATGTTTGGCTTTTTCCAGGTAACTTTATGGCAAAAACTCAGTTTACTCTCTCGTTCATTCAGAGAAGCAGCAAATCTTCCAATAAACATTGTATCTGCGCCAATCCCAGCCTCTTCAACCGCAATTTCAACAAGCCTGTCATAGTTCGTTGTTATGATCGGTAATCCAGATGGGGGCTTCAGTAAATGAGCAAGAAGCCGGGTTAATCGAAGCGTCTTTCCACCATTAAAAACTTCAGACACTACCTGCCTCTCTCTATTGGCTATAAGTGCCCCGGTTGAGGCCGTTATTGCGGCTTCAAGTGTTGCGCTTGGTGCTATTTCAAGTAGTACGGCCTCGAGTCCTTGAGTTGCTAAACGAGGTTGGATTCTATTCCACAGTTCTATATCTGGTACGGAAAGCCCTGCACCCAACTCGGTAGATAAGTGCCTAGCCAATTCTCCCATACCAGGAAGTCCTTCAGCACAAGACAGACCCGACCCCACGATCATCACTAAGCCATCACTGAAATGCTCCTGAAGATGCTTCTTGATGGTATCGAGTGCCATGTGTTCCATAGTATCAATTTACCTTGACTTATTGTGGTACCAATCGGCGCGGCTGAGCATATCAATATTTATTTTATCGAAACTCATTGTGAGCATAGTGAATTAAGAATAGAGTTTCAAGAATGGATTTCGAGAATCGCTAAACTCTGAAACTGCGTCATGCGAAAAGCGACACATTCGATTCTCACAAACCAGGGTTTTCTTTACTGTGTGAGTGCGGCCATGTTCCTCACAAACATATCAACGGGACGGTAAACTTCAGGAGGTGGTGACGGTGTCAGCAAACGAAAGATTTCTGACTCAGCGACAACGTTACCAGCCGGTTACGTTGCCACAGGATTTCTCTGACGAGGAAATGGCGAGGGACTGGACGCTAACCACATCCGATCAACAGGAAATTGGTCGCTACCGGGCCCGTTCCCGTCTGTTTATCGCCATTCAGATTTGCGCAGTCCGTCTTTATGGCAGATTTATCCAGGACATAGGTAGCGTATCACCACGCATTGTGAGCTACCTGAATAACCAGCTTGCCTTACCACCATCACTGAGCGTTGCTTCACCTGAGCGAGAAGCGACACTTGCTGAACAACGTAAAAATATACTGACCTATCTGGGCTTTATCCGTTATGACGAAAACATTCAGTCGGACCTTAAAATCTGGTTAGTAAAACAGGCTGAGAAAGGTTTTTTACCGGACGATCTGTTTCTTCGGGCCGGGCAATATTTACTTTCTGCCAGGGTAATTTTGCCAGGACCAACAGTAATTGAGCGTCTAATTATCAGCATCTGTGCTCAGGTACATGAGCGAATGTTCGAAACTCTGCATAACCAGCTTTCTGCCGGGATTAAGCTGGCTATCGATGATCTGCTGGTAACGTTGCCAGGAGATCAACGCTCATTGTTCTATCTGCTCAAGGAGTCCCCGCCATCAGCCACAGTCACGTCAATTAAGCGCTATATGAAACGATATTATGTGCTTGATAATTGTGAACTCGATACTATCAGTTCGGTTGTTGTTGATCCCGCGTTTATGAGTTACCTCTATAAACTGGCGTGTCGTTACTCTGCCAGAGATATTAAGCGTTTTAAGGCACCAAAGCGCTATTCTCTGATGTTATGTTTTTTGCTGGAAACCCGGAAGGTATTACTCGATAACCTGGTGAAAATGCACGACCAGTTTATTATGGACTTATTACGTCACGGAAAACGTCTTCATGAACAGAAACATCGTGAGCTTCGTAAACGACAGAAAAAAGCAATCGATACAATACTTGAGGTAACAAACTGGCTTCTGGGTAGTCAGGATGACGGGCCATTATTTAAAAAAGATCTCTGGCAATCTGTTAACGAAAAAAGACTACTGGGGTCAGTGGACGACCTGCATGCTTTTAAACGTCTTGAGGAGCGTGGTCTTGGTGATATTCTGGTTGCCCGTTATCCAGGACTCCGTAAATACTTTTCTGAGTTTCTTCGGTTGCCATTCAGGGCAAAAGCAGGAACAGAATCACTCCTGGACGCTATTATGCTCCTGCGCCAGCTTGATAGTGGTGAAATCAAAAAATTGCCTGGTAATGTCCCTACATATTTTGTTCCATACGAGCTACAGCGGATACTGAATAGGAAGGATGGAAAAGTACAACGAAACGCATGGGAGCTTGGTGTAGCTATCGCCATGAAGGATGCGCTTCGTTCTGGCGATCTCTTTGTCCCTCAGAGCAAACAACATGTCTCGTTCTGGGATCTGATGCTGGATCAACATCACTGGCAGGCAACCCGTGAAGCGGCTTATACAGAGCTGCAACAGCCAACTCAGGAAAACGTTAAGACAGCACTGATACTTGAATTCCATCAGATAGTTGGTGAGGCTGAAAAACGATTCGAACTTGACTCTTTTGCCGAAATAAAAGGGGGAAACCTGAGGCTTCAACGGGACGATAAAGCCGAAATTCCTGAGTCAGTCACCCGCCTACAAAAAGTCATAGATGCCAGTATGCCCTCTATTCGCATAGAGCAATTACTCATGGAAGTTGATCAGCAAACTCACTTCAGCAGGCATTTCATTCCCGATCAGCAGCATAACAGCAGACCAAAACATTTTTATAAGACTCTCATCTCCGCACTGATATCACAGGCAACCAATCTTGGCGTGGTGGCTATGAGTACCAGCGTTAACGATATCAGCGTCGACATGTTGCGGCATGTATTGCAGTTTTACGTCCGGGAAGACACGATTAAAGCCGCCAGTGCAGAAATTGTAAATCAGCATCATCAACTTCCTTTCAGTCAGGTACACGGTTCGGGGCAATTGTCGTCTTCTGATGCACAGCGTTTCAGAATCAGAGCAGACAGCCTCCTTGCAGCCTATTACCCCCGCTATTATGGTTATTACGAAAAGGCGATTGGGATATATACGCACGTATCAGATCAATATTCGGTGTACAGCACCAAAGCGATTTCCTGTAATCCAAGAGAAGCCTTATATGTACTTGACGGGATTCTGGAAAATAACACAATCCTGAAAATTCGCGAACATACTACAGATACCCACGGTTATACCGAAATAATTTTCGCGCTGTGTTATCTGCTTGGTTATTATTTTATGCCACGGATAAAAGATTTGAAAGATCAACAACTTTATCGGGTTGACCGTACGGTTAATTATGGCGTTTTCACACCATTACTGAATAAAACGGCAGATCTGGACATCATTGAGGAGCAATGGGATGCGATGATCCATGTATCGCAATCTCTCAAAGAACGTACAGCACCGGCCCATGTCATCGTAGAGAGGCTCACCAACAGTTTTCCATCTGATCGTCTTTCTAAGGCGTTTACCAATCTGGGGCGAATTATTAAGACGGAATATATTCTGCGCTATATGACCGATCAGGATTTGCGTCGTACGGTTCAGCTTCAGCTCAATAAAGGCGAATACCGACATAAGTTACCCAGATGGATCTTTTTTGCAAATCAGGGCGAATTCACGACTGGTGATTACGAAGAAATCATGAATAAAGCCAGCGCCCTGAGTCTGGTATCTAATGCAATCCTGTACTGGAACACATCAAGAATAAGCAACATTGTTGAAGGGTTACGTGAAAATGGTGAGGTTATTGATGATGACGTATTAGCCCATATATCTTTACTACCCTATAAACACGTATTACCCAATGGCACTTATTTTGTTGATGGGGAACCTTACGGTACAGAGCCTACCGAAAAGGCAAAACCGTAAGTTTCTGTTCAAATGCTCCCGCTGGTCCAATGAGTTTTCTTCTGGGGTGATTTTCCAGACATTGTACAAAACCAAAGCGTTTGGTCGGCACATGAGCCGCGAATGATTTTCCGGCGATGATTTCAAAATGGTGTTTTCTGTCGTCCCGGTTTCTGACGTATCCGCCATCTATCCCCACTGTTATTGGCTTTCCCGGTTTGGGTAATTCCGCCCATTCACGGGGATCACCGGGGAGAAAATCTGGCACCTCCTCTAATTCTGCCTCTTGTTTTTTGGCGATCTGACAGAGATGATTTCTGACTGTCGCGGCATTACAGTGTTCCCCTACGGGCAAAACGTCTTTGAGCAGACTGGCGGTTAATCCATAAGACATCAGTGACGCCCACCGGGTTTCGATATACCTGAGTTCCGGATGCGTATGCGAATCACACCAGTAATTAAGCACGCTGACGGTTTGGGTTGCCTGTTTCTCGCAAGCACACCGGTAAACCCGAAGCTCCTCGACCGGAATAATGCCGAACAAGGTTCGGTACTGGATAATTTGTTTATCTTTTATCCGCCGGTTTCGCTGGCAGCAAGGGCAAGCGCGATGTTCATCCAGATATTCAGCTGCCTGCTTCTGGATCACTGATTGTTGGATAGTATTCAAAAGCACCTTAGATTCAGACAGGGAAAGCCCGATGTCATTGGGGGCATCAGCCTGTTTTTCTATCGTGCAGAGTTTTTCGGTATGACGATGACCGGCTTTATCGATCATCGTGATTTGGATAGTGAATTGCATGATGCTGTCCTCCCGGAGATTATGGCTACGGTATTTCCCCGTTTTTGAGCTGGTGCCGCAATTTATAATACGTAGAAACGCCTAATCCCACGTTATCGCAGGCCAGCTTTAATTTGATACCTTTTGCCCTGAGTGCGTCTATTTGAGGCAGTTTACTGATCTCCGCAGGCGGTCTGCCTGTCCGTTCTCCACGTTGTTTTTTCGCCGCAATCCCTTCGGCTTGCCTTTCCCGAATTAATGCCCGTTCAAACTGACTAAAGGCCGACATCATGTGCAGCTGCAGTTCTTGCATCGGCGTACTCGCGTTGGCACTAAATGTGAGCTGTTCTTTTAAGAAGATCAGTGTAATGCCTTGCTGACGTAAACGCAGGGTCAGGGTACACATATCCATCATATTGCGGCATAACCGATCGATGGAGTGAACAACTATCGTGTCGCCGGTTCTGACCTGTTGAAGCATGTCCTGAAGCTGTGGCCGGTTGATGTTTTTCGCACTGGCCTGTTCGATATAGATTTTGTCAATTTTAATACCGGATGCAGACAGCGCCTCTTTCTGGCGATCAACGTGCTGGTCAACCGAACTCACCCGGATATAGGCATAGTGCATACTACCCTCAAAAGTCTTTAAACCTGATAAAGATTTGTAGAATACTCTATAAAATTGACGTTTTCAAGGTTTATAGAGAGTTATAACCTTGTTTTCAGCACGGATGAAAAGGTATACTTTTTAATAGCTTTAAATTTGATCGAGTCGTTCGATTCGTTTATATTGTTTGAATCATGCTATGATTCAATGAGAGGACTATTATGGATGCTCTTTCTGCCAATGAAGCCAAAACCCAGTTTGGCGACATGCTACTCAAAGCACAACGTGCCCCAATCCAAATCAATAAAAACGGAAAACCCGTTGCGGTGGTTATCTCAATGGATGAATACGAAAGTATTGAAACACTCCGGTTAAAATTATTGCAGTCAAGAGCTGAACAGGCCAGAGTTGATATTGAATCCGGTAACACCCTCGATGGCGAAGCTTTTTTTAATGAACTGATATCAGGTCAGTACGATTAGAATTTCACCTATTGAGGAGAAAAAAATGTCTGTAGCCGGACTTAGCGCAGAACAATTACGGTGGGTGAAACGTATACATGACTATGCTGCCCGTTTTCCCCTAACCGAAACCGGTGATGCGCAATTACGGAAAACCTGTTACGACTATATGGATACCTTCAAACAGGTGATAGACAGTGCATCAATTGCCCAGCTGGATGGTATCTGTCAGCAATACACCGGTTTTTTCCGGTTCGCCAAACTAATGGAAATGCTGGCTCAGGGTATTGCTGAGGGCATTATCGACGTTCCCAGGGATCATTAACCATCATGGACATATCACACTACCGTTTAACGCCTGATGCCCAGGCCGATCTGATTGAAATTCGCCGTTTTACTGTACAACAATGGGGTGAGGTGCAATCAGAAAAATACCTGTCAGGACTTCAACAAACCTTTCGTTTGCTGGCTTCTACCCCTGCACTGGGAAGAGACAGGCCAGACGTCGGATCGGGCGTATTGAGTTTTCCTTATGTCAGTCATGTCATTTATTACCTCATCCACGAACGGCAACCGGTGATATTTGGTGTGCTGCACAAACGAATGGTGCCGGCAAATCATCTGGACGGACGCGAAATGATTTGATTGTCTGGCCTCATTGAATCCGGGACTCACAATGGAAAATATCAAGCGTATTCACTTATTATCCAATACCGAAATCGAAGAACTTTATGCCTGCCCCGAATTCAATGATCACGAACAAATCCTGTATTTTTCCTTAAGCCCGGCAGAACGGGTTGTTCTCGAACAGTTTCGCAATACCCAGACTCGTATCCATTTCATCCTGCAACTGGGCTATTTCAAGGCGAAACAACAGTTTTTCAACCTATCACTTGATAAGGTCAGCCAGGATGTTCAGTATATTGTGACCACGTATTATAGCGATACTAATGCGGCCCGGTTCACAGGTTCACTCTCCCGAAAATACAGGCGCAGCCAGCGGCAGGCTATACTCTCGCTTTTTGGTTACCGAAACTGGTCTCCGCAATATACAGCTGAAATAGAATCTCATCTCGCTTATTTGTTGCGTTACTATCCCAAAGGGCACAGTGCGTTTCGTCAACTGCTGGCATACTTTGAGCATCAAAAATTGATGCTCCCGTCCTACCGAATACTCCAGGATATTTTCAGCCACGCCTTTATTGTGGAGGAAAATCGCCTGAATGCAGCAGTTTCCTTGTTGCCTGCCGCAATTACTGAGCAACTTTCCGCGTTAGTACAGCGGGATGACGGTATCACCGTCCTCAATATTATCCGTGCCGACCAAAAGGATTTTCAGTACACCGCCGTCAGAATGGAAGTAGACAAGGCATTACGCATTGAAGATCTTTATCGGTTTGCCAGAGACTTTCTGCCTTCTCTTATGTTGTCAAAAAATGCCATCCGTTACTATGCGGAAATAGCCGAACAATATGCTGCTTCCCGGTTGCGCAGACTGAGCAAAACACAACAATGGCTACAGGCCTTGTGTTTCGTCTATCACCGCTATCAGCAGATCATGGATAATCTGATTGTGAGTTTTTGTTATCACACGCGGGCTATCATGGATGCGGGTAAAATTTATGCGTCGATAGCCCACATGGAGCACTGTGCCAAAGTTGTCACGGACTTTCCCGGACTGGCAAAGTTTCTGAAATGGTTTCCAGAGCGGAACCCAAACATGAGTCAGGCTGAACTGGATGAAGTGGCGTTCAGTATGCTCCCTAAAGAACAATTTTCAGTCATGGCAGAATTTTTGGAAGGTAAATCTTTTGATAAGAAGGCAGCGTTGTGGGAATACTACGGTAAGTCCTCCCGCTTGCTCTCATTGTATCTGCGTCCGATATTTACCCGAGTAAAACTTGAGTATTACAAGAAAAACAGTGAAATCGGCGAACTGATTCCTATGTTGAAAATACATTATGCCAGCGGTAAAAGTCCCTCCGCTTTAAAAATCTGTGATGAGCTGGGATTCACCCTTCCCAAAAGTATGAATATCTACCTGAAGCGGAAACCCTCGGACACCCGAATTGATCCGTATTTATTTGAATTTTTTGTCTATTTAAAGGTTCTCCATGAGATTGAGCGGGGCCGTCTGTATTGCAATGACAGTGTCTCGTACTGTGATATTGATACCGATCTGGTTGACGATGCGCTGGTCGATAACGTTGAAAAGATCGCGGTGGAGTTTGGTTATTCCCGCCTCCCTGTTTACTGTGACCAGCGTCTTGATGAAGCGCTACAGGGACTGAATGAAGCCTGGGAGAGAACGACCCACAATATTCGTGCAAATAACAATCCCGGCTTTTATGTTCGTGAAACCAAAACCGGACAACAACACTGGAGCCTGCGCTATGACAGCGTTGAAAAACTGGACGATGCTTTTTTCAAAGACTTACCCAAAGTTGATATTGCTAATATTGTCATGTTCATCGGTGAGTTGACTGATCTGTGGCGTGGATTTACTCACCTGAAAGATCGCTATACCAAGCGGAAAAAACCGCTACCGTTGGCAATTAATGCCTGTTTGCTGTCAGAAGCCTTTGGGTTTGGTGCGTTGAAAATGGCCGATATGTCAGATTTAGAACTCAGCCAGCTTCGCGCTGTACGAGAGGATTTTATCCGGGTTGATACACTTTGTGCGGCCAATGAAATCGTCAGTAATCATATTCATTCACTGGCAATCTTCAAACAGTGGAACCTCATGGATAACAAACTATTGGCTGATGCAGACGGGCAAAAGTTTGCGACCACGGACAGTACGATACAATCCCGTTATTCCAGAAAGTATCTGGGTAAAGGCCGTGGTATCTCGCTCTACACACTGCTCGCCAATTACGTGGCGGTGAATGCGAAAAATATCGGCCTGAATGAGTACGAAGGCCATTCGCTGTACGACATGATTTACAACAATAAAACGGAGATTGATATCCATATGGTGACAGGAGATAACCACTCCTTGAACAAGCTGAATTTTGTCACGCTGGATTCCATTGATGTGGATTATGTACCCAGCATCAAGAATGTGCGCCACGCCGCTGACGATATTTATTCAGCTACCTCCCTGGATTACGATACCGGTATCCTTAAGCCCAAAGGGGTGATTGATGTCGAACGTATCCGCTCTCAGCGGCGAGGCGTTCTGCGTATCTTGCTTTCATTGATCATGCAGGAAAATACCCAGAGCAATATCATCCGCAAACTGAACTCTCATGCCCGTTACGCCAGATTAAAAGCGGCGTTGTTTGAATATAATGCCCTCTTCAAGAGCACTCATGTCCTCAATCTGATTGATAATATGGCACTCAGAAAAGCGATCCGAAGTGCCCGAAACCGCACGGAAGCCTATCATCAGCTCCAAAGTAACATCCGAAAAACTTACAACGGTATCTTCAAGGGCAAAAAAATCGTTGAAAACCGGGTCAGTGCCCATGCGGCCAGATTGGTTGCCAACTGCATTATTGCCTACAACAGTATGATCCTGAATGCGGTCTACCAGAAGATGCAGGCCAACGGTGTCCCTCAAGAAATTATTGATGAGTTTACGCGAATTTCGCCGATTGCCTGGACACACACGTTGTTCACGGGACGATACAATTTTAAGAGAAATCACGGGAAAATTGATGTAGAAGCGATGGCAAGGATATTGGAATCTCACCTGAAACAACATTTTTGGCGGGATGACTAATCAGGATTTTCTCTCAAAGTTTACAGATCTGGGGGGTGTTCCACAGAACCCCTCGTAGGTGCAGGCGCATTCAACACAGAGACAGTGTTACACGACCGTAACGGCCGACAAAGTCAGGAAAAGTCAGACCGTGACTGCGTTATCGTCACGGCAGCCCCCCCATATTTACGGCCAATTTTCATCAGATCGGAAAACACCACGATAGGCTGTCCTGCACCGTTTTCGATCTGGGCAAATGTTTCCAGAAACTTCGATACATTCCAGCGCCAGAGTGCCAACTGCCGGATGGATTTGTCGCGTGCAACATACTCTTGGATTTTCTTCGCCACCACGTCAGCTGGCGTATTTTCGGAAAGCAGATAAACCACGATCTTCCCTGCATCGCGAACAGCGGTCCCTTCATCATCGACGCCCAGCGCGGTACCCGCCGCATAGAACAGAAAATCAGTATCGCGGATAGGCTCTGCGCCGGAAACCTGGTTACACGCCATCTGAAATTCGTCGTACAGGAAATAGAGCGCGACATCGCTAACGCCAGACAGTTCGGGATAATGACTCCGCAAAGCAGCGATGACCTGTTTGTCATCTTCTTCGGGCACCCAGGTCGTTGCATAATCGGCGTTGAGACGCTCAAGTGGCAGGAATGAGATGCTGGAGATGGCCTGATCATCGTGTTCGGCAGCGCAGTGCATCCAGTCAAGTTTACCTTGCCATTTACCTGAAACCTCTCTGATCCCCTTAAACACGATTTCTGTTAACAGTGGGTGTCCGGGGTGATATTGATCAACGGCTAGCATTTCAACACTGTCCGTTGTCATGTCGTCCCACTCTTCCAGTGGATCGGTCGGGAGGTCGGCCAGGCTGACGATGCTTTTGTAAACCTGCTTTTCGAAGTAGAACAGGTTAGGATCCATCAGCTCTAAGGCGTCCGGAGTAATAGAGCGCCCAATAAGCAAATCAGCCATCGCTTCTTGCAGCTGGGCGAGCGTATCGAATTTTTTCGGGATCACGGCATCGAATTTGGTGTGATGCAACCACCCGCAGTTGCCATTGTCGTTACTGTTCACTTCAAAGGGGTATGGCACAATTTTCCAGTCGGCAACCGCTTGCATTGGAGATACATAAGCCTGTTCAAGCAGTTCCAATGCTTTAAGCGGATCGGTGGATTTTTCTTGGCTCATCAGCGCAACCAATTTTTCAAATACAAAGACTTTTCCGTCTTTGACCAGGTACTGCACTGCGGGAATGCCTTCCACCGAACGGAGTATTTTTCTTAAACTGTCTTTGGCATAACCAAAGGTACTCCCGAGCTCGTCGTGAACAATTTGATACATGCAGCCTCCTATTTTTGAAATACTCCGCCCAGGCAAGGCAGATGGTATGTTAACGTTGCAGAAGATTTACGACGGCTTTTAGGCCTGTCAAAATATCGTCTGCCTCTTCAGGCCCAAGCGGTTCGTCGCTGAAATTATTAAATGCGTGATGGAATGCCTTGACGTGGTCTAAATTCAACTCAGGTAGGACTACAGACTGACGCAGCACAGCTTTGAGATCCTCGACCAGCATCAGCATTTTAGGCCCATCAACCGTGGCTTCGGGTGGGATTAAGCCTGCATCAACAAAAACTCCACGAAGTAACGTTAAGGCTTCCAGCTCTTGACGCAGCTCTTGGCTGGCTTGTTCGAAAACATGGCTGATAACGTTTTTCACCGCGTCTTTCGTTGTCCAACCGTGGTGGATCATCATGCTGGCGTAGACAGCGATGTCTCTCGGATCGCCTTTATCGATGTGCATGAGCAAATCGTTGACGCAAGCCGATTCCCAATCGGGTTTTGCCCATTCGTTCGTGAGCCCCCGCTTCAGTTCGGTGGCTCGCATTTTTTCAGCGACGATTTCAGCTGTTTTCAAAACCAGGTTTTTGCTCTCATTATGCAGGCCATCCGGCAAGGATACGGTATGCACAGACAAGGTTTGATCAGTACGTTTTTCATTGTCCAACATGTTCATGCTCCTTTTCATTTTTCGAGCGGATCTGAACACCTCGGAACATCGCGCAGCGGCGGAACATTTCAATGTCTGGCGTAGCCTCATCGCCATGCTTGGCACGGCACATGCGAAGGGTCAAACGTAACAACATCTTGATGTCGCGTGGGGGCATCGTCGGGAAACGGTTCACCAACTGGTTTAGCAGATCAGCGCTAAGCTCGACGCCAAAGTTGTCTGCCATCACCTGCCAAATCTTCTTGGCGTCATCAATCGTAGGTACGTCATAGCGAATGATCGCAGCACAACGAGGGATGATGGCTTCATCCAGGTCGTTTTCACGATTCGACGTCATGAACATCAACCCGTCGAAATACTCCATTGTGCGCAGGAATTCAGCTACCACGGCGTTATGCACCATATCCATCCCGCGAACCATTACGAACACATCCGCTTCGTCCAGAAGCAACACACAATCCCAACGACGGGCGCGCATTAGAACGGTTTTAAGGTTCTCATCGATCTCTTCAGCGTTAATGCCCAATGTGCCAGCATGGATGGAGTACAGCGGCCTTTCCGTCAGTTCCGAATACACTTCGGCAGTCAGGGTTTTTCCAAGCCCTGGCTTACCTACACACATGATGATATTCCCCGCACTCTTCCCTTCGATAATGTCGCTGGTAAAGGCGGTGATATCTGTGGTCAGTACGTCCAACAGATCGCTATGCGACTCTGGCAATATCATTTTGTTGCGTAGGTTTTTGTCGTACTGGTATGGTTCGACATTATTCGAATGCACCCAGACAAATTGATGGAGTGACAGGTCGAAGAAACGGACTGCGGTGGCTTCTGGCAACACGCCGAAACCTTCAATATCATCAGTACCCAGCAGGTCGGTTTCAACCATTTCACTGACCGGCCCACACTCGCTGGCGGGCAGATCGTGGATTAGCTTGTGACCCGCAATATTTAAATTGCGATCATTACTCCCATACCCTTCCATTTTGTTTGCTGCGCCGATAGCACGGAATTGGCGAGGGAACTGACCTTGCACCAAATCGTGATACCGTTTTAGTTGTTCATCGTATTCAGCGCGCAGCTCAGGCGTTTCCTTGAACAGGCTTTGCTCTGCCAGGATTTTTGAAACATGACGGCGAGCAACTTCTTGGGCATAAAACTTGATGCTGCCAGTATGGACAGCGTAGGGCTTATTACGATTCGAATTATCGCCGTAGCCGTACCATGTAATATTGATATCGACAGACGGTGGCGGGTTTCTGTAGCTGCCGCTGGTATTGTGTTTGACAGAGGTCACCAGCGCTGCATACAAATTACCGTCGCTGCCACGGCGGTATATCCAACCGTCTTTTGCCTCATGCCGCAGGTATTCGGTCAGGACGCTATCAAAAGCTTGAAAGCTTGCAACAGGCTTAGTGAAATCCCCTTTCTTTGCGGCAACGATCGAGTCAATGATACGGACAATTTTCTTTTGCCCCATTTGCTCGCAGGTTTGCCGCAGGTCGTTAACTGCCTCTTCACTCAGCTTATCAGCGTCTATATCAATTTCCTGATCGTTGCTTGCGGTAGAGTATGCTTTGTTGGTTAACTCTTCGTGCGTTGCATTACGCAAAATGCCATATGTGATGGTAATAGCCATGAAAGCTCCCGATGAAGGTTGTTTAGGGATTATAAAGAAGGAAGTTCGGTTAACAAAGAAAGCCCACAGAATCGGGTTTTGAAGGTTTCAGCGGTCAGTATTCCTGCTCTGGATTTTTTGCGGTCAATACCCAGTGAATGATAAACGCCAGTACCACCAGCAGGGTAAGCAGTTTCGGCCATACTCCCCAAAACGTCCATGTATTCGCACTCACACCGTGGTCGCTCATGTATGCAGAATATGGTTTCCATATTGGGTTCATCAGTCTGAATTTCGCGATCCCGAGGCGGATACCATAACCGTAACACTCATCATCGCAGTCACGGGCCGGTACGTGGTCGAAAGCTTCTCGCGCTCGCTCTCGTAATCCGGCCCTGAGATAAACGTCGGTGAGTGACAGATACAGTCCAGAATCAGTGACATCGGTTATAAGGGTGCTTTCTATACGTTCAACGTCGTCAGGTGAAATGGTTCCATGTTGGCGCTTCCAGCGCAACGACGCACTCAATATCAAGGTGTTGTCAGGGTAACGCTTTAACAGCGACGCTAGTTCCCCACCGCGCCCTGATACCGACGACGTTAATGCCCGATAGGTCGCAAAAACTTCAGGATCGTCATACGCTCGCGGGGAATAATACGTCCTGTCCATTGTCTTTTTGTACAGCCTATCCCTGAAATCGAAGGGTCTGCCTTTGTTGTTCTCCCCCGTCGTTTCGTGATAACGAAAACTGCCATGATCATCTTTCCACGCAATAAACGCATGGCCGGGAGCGTAAACGATATAGGTCGGAAGGCCAGCCTCCTTCGCTGCATCCATGAGCAGGAAGACATTGGCATCACAATCAGAATTATGATCCGCATATCCCCGACCAGCATCATCGGCAGAGTGGTAATAAAAATGGTCATGCAGTACACCGTTAGCGCAGTTCAGAAACTCTGAGGCGGCCTTACCCCTCGGTGCATAATGGCAGCGGCTAGTAACATCCGAGAGGTAATTATTAACGTTTGCCAGCGCATCACTGGTAGCCACAGCTCCGATTATTCCATCATCGGCATCCATCGCAATTATGCGGTGAGAGATAAGGGATGGGGTGAACGTAGTATCCCGCCCAGAAGGGGGCTGGTATTTGTTGTAAAACTCGCGGGTGTTAACGTCCAGCGCCCGGCTTGCCGGAAAAGCCTGTTTGTAGATGATGATCCCGGAACAGGAAAGAGAATAAATGATCAACACAAACTGGCAGAGTTTGTAGATCCAAGGGGTGCGGCGTAGAGCAACGAGTATTTTCATGCTGCAATTATAGGCATAATCGTTCCGATTCGCGGACACCAACCGCGTTCGGTACAGAAAAATAACTCGGTTCACCAGACCGGTTTTTTTTTCGCCCTCAGTATGTCCCTTGGGGGACCAGTCAGATCCTAAGCCCTTTCGATTTATTCCCCTAATTTTTGGCTATATGTTAACGATGAAAGCCCGCCGAAGCGGGCTGAGGTGACTTACTTAGTACCCATAGTTCTTTTGTACAGTTCCCAAGCCTTTGCTTCAGGCAGTTCCGCCAGAATGATGATGTCTTTACCGTTATGTTCACGGCACCCCGTAAAAAGCGCGGCTTTGTCTTTGGCCTTGCTGATATCCACGCCGTTGATACCGTACAACGCGTCATTTTTCACATAGAGCAGTTTCTTAGGGAATTCGCGCTTAAAGCGGGTACGCAGCTTTTTCTCGTGCTGCATATCGGAAACCAGCAGTTCAATCAAAAACTCCAGATCCATGTCATGCATCATTTTTTTGCCCGTCTTAGGGTCGTTGAAATCAGACTCAATCGCAGGGAGACTCTTAGCAAAGGCTTCAGCTTCTTCCAGTTGCTTGCCTTTACCGTCCATAGCATGGATGAAGGTACAGCCACCAGTGCCGCTATTGTATGAAGTGGCAATGACTTTACCGTCCAAACTGACATTGGTTTCAAAACACCAGCCTTCGTGGCTTACGGATGAATGCACCTTCAAAGAAGTCAAAGTGATACGAGTCTGCGTGATTTGCTGAGTCATTGTAAATCCCCATTGAGTTATTCGTTTTGTTTACCTCTTGAGAATCCAGTATCACCCAGCCATAACCGCTGACAAACAGCTAAGATGAAAAAACTACTTTTTTATTAAGTTTTCTGCATAAGAGAAAACCCGCACTTCGCGGGCTTTCATGTCGTTTTGCGTTATTTTCGAATGAAAATGAACCACCAACAAGCAAGAAGGACGAGAAATGTGTTGAAGAGAAAAACGGTACTTAGAAAATCGCCAGCACTTGGCGCGTATCCGCGCGCCTGGCTATGTTCGTCGAACCATCGATAAACCGGCTCTAACACGGCATAGGTGGTTTTACCTGCCTCGACTGCTATTGCGTAACAGTCGCTTAAACATACGTATGGATTAATGTCGTCTACGATTTTAAGTGCCCGCTTTTGGTCCCCGGAGTGCAGGTAGTAGCGCGCCAACGCAATGCGCTTGCTTGCACTTGAAACATCGGTTTGAAGCAGTGAACGCAGATAGTGTGCATCGTGTTCTGTCATTTCGACGTCGCTACTCGGCACCGCAAAATTTCGAGATTTCTGATCAAAGTATACGTCAGCTATACGCATATTCTCGAAGTTCTGTTGATACAGACGCTCCAGATCTGGCTTATTGGTAGCAGCCTCATAGATTTCGGCCAAGTACACGTCTTCAATTGTCGAACCTTGAAGCGGCGTGTAATAGGTCCGGTCTGGGTTTTTCACGTACAGGGGATCTTGTAGGTCAGCTAACTCCCCTAAGTTGTTATTGGCCGTGGTTTCCCAGTATTGGTACTCCCCGAAGCTGTCTTTCCAGGCAAAGAAGGCATGGCCCGGCGAGAACACGATAGAAGCAGAGATGGGTAGATGATTTGTAGCGTCGATCATCAAATAGGTGTTGGTTTCACTTCCTGAGCGGTGCTGAGCATAATTGCTGGTAGTTTCCGTACTGGAAAAATAATAAAAATGCTGACCGATCTGGTTCCCGGCACAGGCCACATATGCGGCGTTCCCCTCATCGCTTCCGTTGGTAGTACATTTCGCGCGAACAGCAGATAAGTAGGCATTCACGTTAACGATAGCTTGTCCCGCCGCGCGCTCATCAGCGGCTGCGAACTCTCTATCCAACGCAATCAAACGATGCGAAAGCATTTTAATATCAAATTGACCATCCTGGTTTTTAGCCAGTCCGTTCCCGTGGAGCGCTTTAAATTCGCGCTCATTACCTTCAAACTGTCTCACTTGCTTGAACGCGTAATTATATACAAATATGTAGTTTATTACCGTTACCAGCAAAACAAACAACCCAATGGACACTCGGCGCATACACTTCATCTTTATTCATACTCTGTATGATTAGGAATTTTAAAGGCCGAATCCCGGCCTTTATTTTTGATGTATTGATGGTTTACTTAGCAGCTTTCAGTGCAGATGTACGCGGCCAGTAATGCTTTGGTTTTGCCTTACGGAACGCGAACCACGTAACTGATCTCGTCGCGTGGGTATCCGACGCCGGAGCTTTTAAACAAATCAGGGAAACTCTCCTGATGCTTGTTAGTGAAATGGGCATGAGGTTTCAGAACAGCAACAATTGTTCCTTTCTTTTCACGCTCATAGCCTTGTGCTTGACTGGTCCAGGTGACTTCATCACCGATCGCAAATTCTTTCTGGCTCATCATGACCTCAATTGAAAGTGATAGATAATGCGGTGCTGGGTGCCTCCCAGTGAACCTGTCGTATCAAGCTGGCCCGCCTCTCCGTACTACCCAGTGTTTTAACATAATAAAAAGGGGAAACCGAAGTTGTCTTTATACACTGTTGATACTGGTCTCAGCGCTGAGTGAGATTCACCGCACAACCTAATTATCTCTCAACCTAATCAACTGACGAAATTTCAGACAGAAAAAAGGCCAGCAACAAGTGCTGGCCCTGCGATGACTCTACGTTAAAATGGCTTTTTAATTACCATCCGCTGCCAATACCAAAGCCGCTCGCGTTGTTATTCTCTCTATTCAGAGAGACGTTAAAGCGGAGTTTTCGGTTAGGAGATTTTAATAAAAAAAACCAGCTATGGCGACAGCGGTGCTGGGTGCCTCCCAGTGAGTTGATCGTATCAAGTCAACTCGCTATTTCAAAGGAGTAAAGAAGACTTCGATACTGGCCCCTGCGCATAGCGGGATCCACCTCTGCCGTTTGACTTAAGTATCTTCTCTTAACTCAATTGGCCGACAAAGAAAAAAGGTCTGCGAATTGCGGTCCTTTTTCGCATAGGTGGTGTGTTTGGTGGCGGTCGCGGCCCCGTTATCCCGAAAATGGGAAAACCACCATTGGATGATCCTTTACTCACATCGGTCAGGGGGTGTTTAAACCCCTCCCTCTGTCAGCCTGTGCCCATATGGGCTTGGTGAGCCGCCTGATAATCCAGTCCCTGTCTTATCCTGGCGTACAAGTTGGCCTCGCGGGGGCTCGTCCTGGCTGCTGTGGCATCCTTTCGCGGACATCTGGTTTATGCAACCTGCTGTGAACGCGCCCTGCGGCGCTTATTTTGATCGTGAACTATGAGGTAAAGGGCGGCTTGGCAGGAAAAGATTCAAAAAAGGAGAGCCTAAGCCCTCCTTACACACTGAATTAAAACGTACCACAACCGTAGAAACCACCCGGAGTGATATGACTGCCAACAGTCTGGTCGAAAATAACCTGTTCTGTGAACTGGTTCATCAGCTTCATGCCGCTGATGTTAATCTTTTTGTTTACTTTGATGAATTCAACTTCATGGTCAAAGTCATCTTCATAGTAATAGTCAACCTGTTTAGCGTACTGCTCGTTTTCCATGTCTTCCAGCTCTTCCTGGGTGAAGAATTCTGGTTCTTCGTCTTCTAAATCAGTTGGATTACCGGGCACAAATACGATGTCATGTGCCACTGCTTTACGAGTACGACGGAACAGGTCAGTGATGCTGAATGCCATTTTTGTGCCCTCCAAATCTGAAAAAGTGTGTTTGTTTAACTAAGATAATTATCTCACACTCGCAGATCTGGCGAAGCTTTTTGGTCAAAAAACATCTTTTTTTGCATGAAAAAAAGAGCTCCAGACTGACTGGAACTCTCTGTTTTGATTCGAGGGTGCGTGATTATTTTTGGTTGCGTTTTACGACCGATGGGCTGGCTTTTACCGGAAGAGGTGCGCCTTCTACGGCACGGACCGCACTACGAACAAGGCTCGCATTAACGTGGTTCATTTTGTCCATGTCCAGGCCGTTTTTGTAAGTTACCCGGTGATGGCAGTTCGCGAGTAATGTTGCTGCCAGATCAGGATTGTTCTTGATTTTAGCTTTGATGTCATCGCTATACATTGAGACCCCCTTTGTGATTGAGAGCCTATTATCGTTTCAGCAGTACAGCTGACGAAGAATGTCACCATTCCTTCCTGACGGGGGAATTGTCTCTTGGCTCGCCAGACAGCCGACAACTCACCTGACCATCAGGCTGAACGGTCAGAGTAGCTGTATCGGGCTCACCAGCTTGGTTTATAACAGCTACGTTTAAACGACCATACTCTGGTAGGATCAGGAATATCCGGTTAACGCTTTCCGCCAGCGTTAGTCCCCTTCCCTCCAGCGCAGCCAGTGCTTTTTTGAAAACAGAATCAGTCATCGTGCAGCCAAAATGAACCCCTTAGTTGGCGAATGAAAACACAAGGCTGAATTTTGCGCAATAACCTATGATCTTCAGAGTAAAAAAAAGCCCCTATAAGTAGGGGCTAAAACACCATCAGGGTCGCACCTGACAGTAATGGTCGGGTTTCTCGCCCGACCCCTTGGGATTGGATTACTTCAGAGGTTGAACACCGAAGAGGACGCCGCAGTAAACCAGGCCGAATACAATCAGGCTGAAGAGAACGGCGCTCGTGGCGTCATGCATGACAACGGCGTTAATAATATTGGCTGTACGGGCTTTGAATGCATCGACAGAACGATTTCGAACGGCTTGAGCTTTCATGCTGACTCCTAATTGCTGTTTAGTTTTCATATCTTGTGCAATTAGTTTCCGTTACCCCCAACCGCTGACGAAGGCGCAAAGGGCGGGTATTTTCAAAAACAAAGTACGGATTTGAAAATGGTTATTTACCCGCGCAAATAGTTACGTATACGCCACAGGACCCGCAGCAATAGTCGTTAATATATCGGCCGTCATCCGTCCAATTGTTTGCCCCGCAAGTGCAGCGTAGCACCCTGATTTTATCCGCAGGGATCGTCACTGTAGGGAATTCCTGAACATAGGCCCCTCCGTCAAAATTGAATGCTGTGACTTTGAGAGTATGACGACGCCCCGAATATGCTGTATAGCGAAAATACAGATCGGATGTTGTAATAGTTCCCGCACCGTGATTTGGAGCTTCAGGCATAGTAATTCCTTATTGGTTGACCCAGATCGCGAGGATGAAAGAGATGGCTATCAAAACCATGAAAACAAACCCTGATATGCCGTCTATAAAAAAGGGAAAAAGCATCTTGATGCCATTTTGAAAGGAATGAATACCCTGATTGTAGAGGTTGACCTGGCGGTGACGAAATATGGAAATGAGGTCGCCCCATATGTGAGCGACCTGAAAGATTAACGAGATTTTTTTCTCTGGACGATGAGCAACGTATACCGGATGCTGCAAGGCTCGCAGTTAGCTTTCACTGAGCCGGAACGGACCTGCTTCAATGCGCCACCACACTTTTGGCAGGGCACATCACGGACACGCTCTTGCATCCGTTGGTTGATGGCTTCAGTTCGTTGTTCTCGCGCCGGGTCCGGCTGTCGCTTTACCGCTGGCATGTCGTAACCTAATGCCTTGGCTACGCGGCGATACTCCTTGCTGATCCTTGCCGTCTGGCTCGTGATGGAGACCATCTCCCATCATATCGCCCAGGCGGACTAGCTGCCGGTGCAGATCGGCCTTGTCACTGGCTTCACTCATCGGTTTCCCCCTGTATAGCCACCAGCTTTGCGGATAGCTCGCGAGCACGCCGAGTGGCTTCGGTGTGCTGGCCGTACAGCTTGATGTATTTGCGGCAAATAGAACTCAACAGGTTAAGCAGTAGCTCTTTGTCCATAGCTTTGACACTGTCCCACATTAACACTACGCTTTCGGGAGAAGTTTCCTTATCGTCTTTCCGGCGCGCCAGGAGCTCTTCGGCGATGATGCGTAGCGGTGAGTTTTCAGGTTCGTACTTGAAGATGTCGATCAACTGCTCTTCGCCTATGCCTTCACTTTTCATTGGCCTTCCCTTCTGGTTCTGCATCCAGTGCCGCTTCATAGATGGACAACGCTATCCCGCCGCAGCAACGCGCTTCATTCGCGATTGCCTCACCGATCTCATCGGTCATTTCACGCGGCATCGCCTTGTATTGTGGCGCAGGCACCGCCGCTTTCAACACCACCAGCTTGTCCAGACCGGAGATATCATCGGGCAGCATGTTCGGGCTGTCTTTGAAGATCATGTGCCGACGGTCTTTAGTGACATACGCAACATGCTCACACTCCACGTTAATACGAGGAGCCTGCGCCATCATGGCTGCATAGTCGTCCGGGTGAACCCCTGCCATCACGGCAAACCCCATCTCGTAGGCGCAAGCATGAACCCTTCCGGCACGGCAAACAATGGGATCGCTGGACGCGCCAACTCGGCACGCGCCTGCCATACACGCCATAGCCCAGCAATGAAAGCTTTTTCGTCCGCTTCAGTGACAGCCCCGCTTTTGTCGGAGGAATAGTCAGAAGCCAGCATGGCGTTGAAAGCCTCAAGTTCGTTAATTTGCCCTGTGCTGTTTAAAGATACAGCCTGCAATTGTGCAGTAAGGTCTTGCAACGCGGTAGTGATCTGCTCCACCAGCGTATGATCCATAACAGTTTCACCGCTACTGGTTACCGCAGCAAAGCCTTTGATGTGATTGAGGTGAATAACCAAGCGGGCAATTTCATCCATACGTTCAACAGAAAGCATCACTCTTCCCCCTTGATCAAACATGATGCGTGAATATTTGGCGGTGGTCGAAACTTCCAACCGGCCGTTGCAGCGTTGCTCAGAGATGAAAGATAGGCGTGCAGTATGTTGGTACTGGCTTCCTCTCACCTCTTCAATGGTGTCCTCAGAAAAGAACATAGCACGGCCGCAGTGAGGGCATTTACAGCCCCACTGTCCATCGGCACGTCCAATACGTGTAACCTCTAGGATTTCTTCGCTTGCCACTGTGACCTCCTGTGGGTTTATTGAGACTCCATTATCCGGCGGGTCATTCCTGTGACGAAAAAAAGCCCGAAGTGTTCGGGCTTATGCTGGTGGCTGTCTATGACTTTGGTTTTTCTCGACACCCTTCTTTCACGCGGTACTCTCTGTAATGGTCGGGGTACTCACCGCTCATACGGCTTTCAAGCACCCCCGCTTCATAAAGACGTTCGCACCGATACTGCGGCCGCAGGATGTACAGGTTAAATGGCTTAAACCAGCCCTCCGGCAAACTCCATAGCGCATCCAGATCCGACTTCGTCAGTTCTGCGGCCTTTTCCTTCGGGGTCTGCAAAGACATAACGACACGTTTCCGCAAAGATTCCTTATTTCCTTTCGAAGACTTGGCGGTAATCATCTCCACCAGCGTAGTGATAACCGCCGAGATACCGCCCAGAGCATCAACTTGGCTCATTAACTCGGCCGAGGCCTCAATGATTTCACCGTCGCAGCCTGATGCGCGAGCTTGCTCTCCCCTACGCGCTGCGTTAAGTAATTGTTCCAGGTCATCGGGTTTAAAGCTCATCGTCCGGGTCCTCTAACCCGGACATTGCCGGGCTCTTTGCGCTTGCTGATGAAGAAGACCAGCTATCACAGAAATTACTTTTTGAATATGCGTGAGAATAACGTCGCGCCATACTTATCAAGCCCTCCGCAGTGCTTGTCAATGGCTTTTGCTAGCTCATAAACCATTGCAATAGCTATACCAATGAAAACGCAGGAGAATAGCAATACGATGCATCCAGCCACGCCCGTAACAAGGTAACCCAAAAACGACGTTGGGGCGTCAATGATTGTCAGGCAACCTGGTTCGGGTTGCCATTGGCATGAAAATCCCCGGAGCTTATAAGGGAAAAGCTCAAGCCAGTTCATAACTGCTGTAATCAGCCACCCAACCCCAAAGAGCAATGCCACTCCAGAGCAGAACAGCAACAATAAGAAGGCAACACCTGCCCCCTTGGGTAATTCGGTACCTCGTTTAGACGTCATTACTGCCTCTCGATTTTGACAGCGATACTCTGCTTTTGGTTTACGACTTACTGGTGACTTCGGTGAATTGTAACCCAGCTTTTTTAAGCCAGAAAGTTACTGCCTTCCCTACGACTTCTTTGGCTGCGGCCATATCAGGATAATGACCCAGATCGCCCTTAAGGCCAGGCAGGCTGCAACGGGTAGCATAAGACTCTTGCCCACGCGTATGCGTCGCATCGTAGTAAGCTGACCCGATCTTAAATTGGCCCAGATAGAGTTGCTCGCCTTGGTTCCACCGGCTTTCGCTCGGTTTCCAGATGAGGTTAGTCATTATGGTGACTCGATCGTGAAAAAGGTGCTTTCATTATGCGAGCAGTTCGTCGGTTGACGAAAAAAAAGCCCAGTAATCTGGGCTCTTGTTCAGTCTTAGTTAACCTGAGCTTCGCTTAAGGGAAGGGAACTAAAGTGCCTGAGGCACGATCAAAGTTTTTGCTAAAGAAAACAAAATCGTGGAGACCCTCAGGCATGGTTAATTTAGAAGAACTTTACTGCTGCGTCGATGACTTTTGCCAAAAATTTATTCCTCTCTGGCATCAACAACTCATTGAACATGGATTACGTAAACGACACCGGGAGGCATCTCTTTCTCTCAGTGAAGTCATGATGATCCTCATTTTATTTCATATGAGTCATTATCGTGATTTTAAAACATTTTATATTGAACATGTAAAACAATATCTTACAGCCGATTTCCCCGGATTAGTCAGCTATACGCGTATCCTCACCCTGAAAAAAAGGGCGCTTATTCCTTTATGCGCTTTTCTTTCATCACGTAAGGCACAAACTCAAGGAATTGCTTTTATTGATTCCACCAAAATTGCTGTTTGTCACAATCGTCGTATTCCTCGTCATCGCGTATTTGAAGGGATGGCACAACGAGGTAAAACGAGCACAGGCTGGTTTTATGGCTTTAAACTTCATTTGGTTATCAATGATTGCGGTGAATTGTTAGCCGTGAAACTCACCGCAGGAAACCAGGATGATCGTCAGCCAGTCAGCGCGTTGACAAAAGGACTCACAGGCTGTTTGTATGGGGATAAAGGGTATTTGTCCCAGGCTTTATGCGATGAGTTAGAAGCGGAAGGTGTCACGTTAATCACCAATGTCCGGAGTAACATGAAAGCCAAAGCATTATCTCTCTGGGATAGGTTGATGTTAAGACGGCGATTTTTGATAGAAACGGTCGTCGACCAGCTCAAAAATATTTCTCAGATAGAACATTCAAGGCATCGCAGTCAGCTCGGTTTTTTGTTAGAAGTTGCTGCCGGTCTTATTGCTTATACATTCCAGCCTAAAAAACCGAGCTTGAATCTACGGGATAATGAGATCGCTATCTTTAAACGAAGCTGAGGTTAGTTAGTTTGTGAGGAGGCCCATCTTTTAATCTTATCAGCTTGTTTTGATAACCCAGCAAATATGGCTTTGCTAATGTGCTCAGGAAAATCTTCAGGTAGCTGAGGTAATATGGCAGCTATAACAGCATCTGTCTTTTCGGCCATATCAAGCATCAGTTGCGTTGCCATTTTCGTCGAAAACCCGACCTGTGTAGCGGTACTGATAAAATGACGCGGTTGGATCATAGAAAAATGGTATTGTTTGTTTTTCCCTTGTAATGCCATAGCCATTTTTGCCTTTTTGGTCTCTATGCCTCTGGACTCAAAGATAGGAAAAGCGGACAGTACATCATACAAAGGGGTTAAACGAAAAGACGTTCCTGATTCAATGAAGATGGAAAAGTTTTTCCCATGCCCATCTATCGCAGCCAGCATCCAAAACAGGATTTGTGATTTAAAGAACATTTCTCTATCGTCGATTGCTTTTTGTGAACCCAGAAGCAACGTCATGATAGATTCAATACCTGGCCCCCCATTAGATTCATATTTTAATGCAGGTGCAATACCCAAAGCCTGACAGCAATCCTCCTGAGGAAGGCGCAACAGCCAGTCTCCAGATGAAGACCATTTTCGGTCAAAACGCTCTACGATCAGTACCTTTTTCTGGCCGAACATTGCCAATTCAGCGTTGGTGACTGGAAATCCAAATTCTCTTGCTATACACAAGCATAGCCATTCGTTTTCACAGCTTTCGCGCAGATCAATGTTATGGTGTTCAATCAGGCCTATGGGTAATTTGAAAATATGACTTGTCGGGGTACTGCCTTGTGGCCGCTGCCAACAGTCTTGATACCAAAGTAATGCTGTTTTCTCTTGAGCCCCTGCGAGGGAGATCCGAAAGTCCACATCCTCGTCCATTCCAAGAGGTGCGGTTTGATAGCCGTCTAAAAGTTCTTCGATTTGGCTTTCATTTAGAGGTTCGGCATGGGTTTCCATCACCGATGGAATTTCAGCATCAGGAGAATATAACTGGATTGCGCCAACACAGTCACGACCCACAGCGGCGAGCAGATCAAAAGGATGGTCTGTTTTTACCTTAAAACGAACCTGCATTCTATCAATAATTGCGTCAGAATCAGGCAAAAGGTTGCTGAAGAAATTGTAAACCGCGCTACCGATTATGCGTCCACGTTGTAAAGGAAGTGATAATGAGATTGCCCGCGCCCCTGGTTCTGCTAACCATTCTTCTGCGTATTGAAATGACATCCCACCATCAGTATTTTTGGTTAGTTTGCCAACCAAATCACCATTCATAGCAACAGACAGTATCTGAGCCCTCATCACTTACCACTCCTTGTTCCAAACCTTACCTTCATTTAGTGTAGAGCCACGCTTTACTACATGTAGTTCCAGATCCAAAGAGGCAAGAATTTTGAAAAATGTTTCGAGTTTCGTTGATTCAGGTGTGTTCTCAAACTCAGAAACTGTCGCTTGCCTGAGACCGACTTGATCTGCGGCTTGCGCTTGGGTTAATTTGTTTTTTTTGCGTTGCTCGCGCATTGCAGCAGCAAGCATCTTTGGTGTTGTAATCTTCACTCCCTCCCCCCACAGTGATAATCATCCCGTCAAGTATATACGCCATAGCGAATAAAATTAATATATACGCTAAAGCGGATAATGTCAACATATACGCTAAGTAGTATAAAACACAAGTATACGCTTAGGGGTATAAATAACCCGTATACGGATTGGCGTATAACGTGAGGGTAAATTTTAAATATAAACAAACCCGACATAAGCCGGGCTTGCTGGTGGGAGTTGAAAAGGAAGGACAGGTGGGCCAGCATCTCAGTTGGTTGGATTCACTTCTTGCTGAATGATCATCTTAGAATCAATCAGGCTTAGGTGATGCGCCTATCATGGCTTTATATATACCAGGGCCAGTGGGAATCTTGTTCTTTGAGCGATATCTTTTGCTTGCCAGCCTCTGTTCTGATGAAGGCTCTACTGGAACCAATCTCCACATACGGTCCGGTGTGTATCCATCTTCTGTCAGCTCTACTTTCATTTTAATTCCTAGATCATCCCTGCGGTCAACGTCATGCACAACCAACCTGGCCGCCTCAAGGGCTATAGTGTCCATATCCGGCACCGCTGGCGCAGGCGGCGCATTGCTTTCCGCGATGACCTCAACTACCCGGCCTTCGCCATCCTGCCGAGTGACGGCGACTATATCACCGCGTTCGTTGCGAGTGACCACCACTTCACCTGCTGGCGCTGGCGGAGTGGTGATATTGCATAGCGCAGCCCTCAGCCCGATTTTGATTTCTTCCAGGTCATCTGTACCAATGTCGCCATCAGTCATTTTCTCTTCCGTTGGTTATGAAACCTCTTTCAGCGAAAAACACCAAAGCATCGACATATAGTTGCTTCAGCTCGATTGAGCTCGGTTTGGTTGCTGATTCAGGTGAGAGCACAGCTATATCCGCAATACCGTCCACCAGCCTTTTAACTATCACGCGCTGGATGTATTCCCGGCGCTCTTCCAACAGCCAGGCAGAAGCTTCAGTCATGTAGAAATGCAGAGTCTTGGCGAAACCCACCCGCTCAGTCGTTTCAACGAGGCCTGCCAGGTAGTCGCAGCGCGTGATCGCAATGCTCAGACCATCTTCATTCAGAGCATAGGCACTATCACCCACCGCGTGGGTTACGCCGGACTTCATCACGCAGTAAGCGTCTTTATCGCGCAACACCCAGAATTTTCCGTTCTCGTGAACGATGTCTTTTTCCCGCATCGGGTATTACTCCTGCTTTACAGCCGAATCGAAGTCGGTTGCCCGGAACGAACGGCAGGTATTGAATATTGCCCAGCAATTGGGGCAGTTAACTTTTGCGCCACGGGGTGCGGGTTTGGTTTCCATCGCCGTGTCACTCAGGCCACCATCAAGGCCACACAGCGTTGTGTATCCACCAGCGTCCAATTCACCCGCAGGCAAGTGAACATGCTCTTCCCCGCCGTCTTCCAGCAAAGTCACAATAACCAGGCGGCTCATCGGGCATCTTCCACGATTTTAAAGTCGATCACCCAAACCATCGGATTGGCTTTCCAGCTATCAACGTCGTGGATCGCCGACCACTTGCGGGCGAACACATCGGCCAGGCATTCACCACTGCGTAAATCCGTGATTGAGCACCCTTCGCTCAGGGCATCGGCATCACTGATGTCGCGGAGGCGCTCAATACGTACCCCCGTAATCTCCAGCGTGATCCGCGACTCAAACTGCGTCATTTGCTGCGCCGGGAACTAGCGTTTTACTTTATAGGCTGCGCCATCGTCCAGGTCAGCCCGATAGACCAGCCGCACACCGCAGTCGCCATAGGTTTCACGAACCCAAAATTGCTCACCTACCTGGCCGAAACGGCAGAAAAACGTCGGCCCAAACTTGGGTGGCAAAACCTTATCCACCAACGCACGCTGCCGTTTAGTCAGGGATTCCGGGAAGGTATCGAGGCAGATTTCTTTGATCAGCTGGCGGGTTTGCACCTTATGGCCGCTGCGGATAGCCCGGACCTGCTCGTCGGTGAAATTGATCTGTCTTTCCTACACAAATATTTTAACCCGCCCCCGCGTTATTGAACTTTTCCCTCATAGATTGATCTCAATAAAAAACACGACTTGAGGTAATCTTTATGTTTTCAACCTGCGCCGAACAATGGGCAAATGACACGTTTCAACATGCGGAATTAGGTGATAAACGCCGTACCAACCGCCTGGTGAAAGTGGCCTGTTCGTTGGCTAACCATAGAGGACAATCGCTCGTGCAATCTCTTGACTCTCCTGCCGATGTTGAAGCGGCCTACCGACTGACCCGAAATTCCGCCATTGCGCCTCAGGCCATCGCCGAAGCCGGATTTACCGCCACCGTCGCTCACGCTCAACGTTATCATTGCCTGTTAGCGCTGGAAGACACGACAACCCTGTCATTTTCCCATGCGTCGGTCGCCGATGAACTCGGCTATACCACCTCAAAGGAAAAATCCCGGGGCATGCAGGCACACTTGGTGTTGTTATTTGCGCCTGAAGAACAACAGGTCGTGGGGTTGATAGAGCAACAGCGCTGGTGTCGAGATGTCAGTGATTATGGCAAAAGCCGACAACGCGATACACGCCCTTATGAAGGGAAAGAGAGTTATAAGTGGGAACGGGCCTCACAAGCCGTCGACAGCCGGTTAGGGGAGCAGATGGCCAACGTGATTTCTGTCTGTGACCGTGAAGCCGATATCATCGAATATCTGCGTGATAAAACGAGCCAAAAACAACGTTTCGTCATCCGTTCGATGCAAAACCGGCGTATAGAGGAAAGTCAGGATAAACTTTATGATTTTATCAGCCGGTTACAGAGTGCTGGAGAACGATTAGTTCAGGTCAGACAGAAAGGCGGGCGTCAGGCGCGTGTCGCGCATTGTGATATCAGTTATGCCGAAGTGACGTTGAAAATCCCCGAAGGAAAAAGCGGTGAGGCGGTGCGGATATTTTATGTCGGTTGCTACGAAAAAGGTCCGGAGGATGGGCTTTGCTGGCATCTTCTGACCTCCGAACCCGTCAACAGTCAGGAAGACGCCCATAAAATATTCAGTTATTACGAGCGCCGCTGGCTGATAGAAGAATTTCACAAAGCGTGGAAAACGGGCGGCACGCAGGTAGAAGCGCTGCGTATGCAAAGCAAAGATAATCTGGAGCGCATGATAGTGCTGCTGGCCTTTATTGCGGTACGAATACACCAGCTGCGTTTTATGGGTCTGAACAAAGAAGAGGCAGAGAAAGAGAGCTGTGAGACAGTATTAAGCCCCCTGGCGTGGAAATTACTGTGGTCAAAACAAGAAAAACGCCGTGTGCCGAAAAAAGCCCCGAGTTTGCATTGGGCCTTCATCAATCTGGGAAAACTGGCCGGCTGGTACGATTCCAAACGCACGGGTCGAGTCGGATGGGAACGACTTTGGGAAGGCTGGTTTCGGCTGCAAACCCTGATAGACGGCTATTTGCTGGCTAAATCAGTTGATTTGGAGATCTGATCAAGAGACAGGTTGTATCACGGCCGGAAATATATTCCTGCCAGAGTCCTGCTGAAAGTTTAAGTCGGGAACCGATAATTTTGAGCAATTCTGCGGATGGGGACGATTTTTTATCCGGGGCAAAGCCTACATTTTTCAGATAGCAAAGAAGGACGGCAAAACCAAACCGGCTGGCAGGTTTACGGTGAGCATTAATAAATGCCAGATCCTGCTCACTGAAATACGCCATTCGGGTCAGCGTTAACTCATCCTCTGGTAATGCCAGTAACGATTCTCTTTCCGACAGCGAAAGAATCTGCCTCCTTGCCATATAGTTTCCTTCATAAATTATTCGATGCGGTATTTTTAACAAAAATTGTTATCGCATAAGGGTACACCCTGACGCCATAACCAAAACGTGACGCAACACGATGAATGACATAACCTATATGCGATAGAATAAATGCAATAACCTAAATGCGATAACACGGTGAAAAAATGTTCATCAGAGCTTATTTGAGAGCATCGACGGAAGATCAGTTCGCCGATCGGGCAAAAGAGATGCTGGAGCAGTTCGTTCAGGAGCGGGGGCATAAAATCGCGAGTTATTACCGGGAGAACATCAGCGGTACAAAACTTGACCGCCAGGAACTGGGGCGCTTACTGATGGACAGTCATCGCAATGATATTTTACTGGTCGAACAGATAGACCGTCTGACGCGTCTGAGCAACAGCGACTGGATGACGCTGAAAAAGCAGATCGAGCAACACGAGCTGCGGATTGTCAGCCTGGATGTGCCCACCTCATGGCAGGCACTGTCAGATAAAGGGTCATGAACCCAATAGTTAGATCGTTTAGAAAAAGTAGTATTCTGTTTCAATGAACGTTCCTATCACTTTATCGTGTATCTTTTCGGATTTGGAATAACCTATCGTTTTTCGATTCAGCCTTTTTAGGCGGATACGGAGGGTGAGATTGGTTCTCTCGATACGTTGGGTAAATTTCTTTCCGGTGAGGTGTTTTCCTTCAGGAAGGCTATCGTAAACAGCATAATCATCTGTACAGTAAAACCGGATATTAAAAGGGGACAGAAACGCCAGTAATTTTTCCAGCGTTTTCCTGCTGCGATCACCAAACACATGCGCCACTATCCGTTTCATACGGGGTTCCCAGGCGTACCAGAGCCAGCGCTGATTCTTCTTGCTACCGACAAATGCCCATTGCTCGTCTATTTCACAGATAATCTGAATGTCACTTCCCGCCAGCGGCAGTGTGGTTACGTTTCTTGGCGTGAGCTTTTTAATGTGCGAATGACCGTGTTAATGCCGACTTTCAGGACGCGAGCGGTGTCCCTAACCCCCGAGTTATTCATGGCCATACACAATCCGCTCTTTCATGCCGGGGTGACAGGCTTGATAGGTGTAGTCCAGTTGAAAAGTTTTACGGCACCCATAGCAGTGATAGCGGGGATGCCCAGTACGCCCTTTTCCATGTCCTTTCACCTCTTCCATTTTGTGACAGTAACGGCAAACCACATCCACTTTAGCCATATCTCACCCATAATAAAAAGCGGGGAGTTTACCACAATATCTAATCATTGGGAGCATGACCAGATAAAGACCCTTCACAGGCTGACCCGATCACCCGCGCCGTGATAACTGCCATCAATAACATGCTTATCGACCTGATGGCCGCGATGTCGCATAAGGACTGGCTGAGCCGCCGCCAGCGACAAAAGCAGGGAATTGAACGGGCGCATACACTGGGAAAATACCGGGGTAAACAGGCCGATCAGGAGCGACATCAGAAAGTCCTGTACTACCGGCAGGTTAAGAAACTGAGCATCCGTGAAACGGCAGACGCGACAGGATACAGCCTCTCTCAGATATGCCGCATTCAGGCTCTTTATAGAGAACCTGAATCTGAATAAAAAGTAGCCTTGGCGTTCAATGGATTACGTTTCCCAGGCTGAGCTCATCGCTCCTGTCAGGTACGCAGCTCTGCCTGTAATAATACAGACAGGGCACCGTGTTGCCACTCAGGCTGACAACTGTCGGATGATATCCGCTGTATTATAATGAGCACGTTTTTCTATATATTTTCCGTCTTTCAGGGTGATAATAAACATCAGTGAAAAGCGCACTTTCCTGCCGCTGGCCGGATGCCCAAGGAATTCACGGGACTGAACTCCTTCAAAGATAAGATAGCAGGCGACTTTATCGTCTCTGGCAAAGATTTCGTGGATACGCATGGTAAATCCCGGAAAAGCATCCATATGACCTTTCTCCTGTACGATAAACTGCTCGCTGTTCAGCGGTGTATCCACCTGAGAATAGAATTTAAAATCCGGATGGCAGAGGTTTTTCACCTCATCATATTTATTTTCTTCAATCAGACGATAAAACTTTTGAACTGTTTTGATATTTTCTTCAACAGACATATTGCACCTCATTTTTCAGTTTCTTTACCTGCCGGAATATTGTCTTCCGGCGTTCCGTTGAATGTTTTTCGCCATTCACTGGGACTGACTCCCATCCGCTGCCGGAATATCTGCCGGAAAGTAATGGTGGACTGAAAGCCTGCCAGTTCGGCAACCTGCTCCACTGCAATATCTGTACTTTCCAGCAGTTCCTGACTCCGCCGGAGACGCTCTGCGGTGATCCACTCCCAGACCGTCATCCCCGTGGCCGCATGAAAATGGCGTGTCAGCGTTCTTCGGCTCATGGATGCTAAATGGGCCAGGGTGTCAATATCATGCGGTAACCCCAGATTAGCGGACAGGTATTCCAGCAGCTGGTTTATGCGGTTATCGGACGTACTTTTGGGAAGAAGCAGTTGCCGGTACTGTGCCTGTCCGCCTTCCCGGTAAGGAGGAGCAACCATCCGGCGGGCGATTTGATTAGCCGTATGGCTGCCCAGGCGCTGCCGGATCACATGGAGACAACAGTCCAGTGCTGCGGCTGTACCGGCAGAGGTGATAATCCGCTCGTCCTCAACATAAAGCACGTTCACATCCAGATGAACCGCCGGAAAAAGCATCTGGAAATCCCGTTCAGCCTCCCAGTGCGTGGCCGCCCGTTTACCGTCCAGCAGACCTGTGTAAGCCAGAACAAAACTCCCAAGGCACAGCCCCACCACCTGAGCTCCATTTTTCCAGGCTGCAACCAAGGCACTTAGCAGGGTTTCAGAAGGCCTTTCATGGATGTGTTTCCAGAAAGGGATAATAACGATATCGGCCTCTGGCAGCACGTCAAGCCCGTATTCTGCCTTTACCGCTGAACCCTCGGCAGACCAGATAAGCCCAGGCTCTTCCGCACATACCCGGCGGCTGAAGAGAGCCCTCCCTTCCAGTATCTCCCCGAACAGGATTAGTGGAACAGAGACATGAAATGTACTGAACCCTTCGGTGATCACTATCGCGACAGTGATGGTGGACATGCCCTGGCCTCCGGGTTAAATCGTAACGGATTCACCATCAGCAGGAGCGGCAACTGACGCCTGGATCTGGTTATCGCGGGCATATTCCAGCAGTTCCTTACGGGTCAGCAGACAGTGGTTTACGGCATCCATGTGCGTTGCCACAATCAGTGCCTCTGGCACGATACGATGGGCTTTCAGGACATCTTCCCTGCCGAAAATAATGGGGCCGAATCCGAGAACATGCGCCCAGCCCGTATTCATGATAACGACGCCAGGATTGAACCGACGTAAATTATCCTCTACCGCCTTGATCCAGATGGTATCCCCGACCAGATAGAGCGTTTTTTCGGACGGATGCTGGAAGACCACCCCACAGGCATCTCCAAGGATTGCTGCGAGTTGTGGGTTAGCATAGGCTTCGTCCGAACCATGCTGACAAACGGTTTTAATAAGTGAGATTTCGCCAAATGTGCTTTTGTCAGACAGAATAACAAGGTTGTGGAAGCCCTGAGAACGCAGGATCTTTTCATCATGTTCATTCTGAACATAAATCAGTTTATCTTTCGGGATGTGCGCCACAGCCGCTTCATCCCAGTGGTCAGGGTGCGTGTGGGTGACAATAATGGCATCCACATCCAGCAGCACATCAAGGTCAAAAGGCAGCTCAGTCATCGGGATCCGGATATCTGACCGAGCTGTCCCTTCGAATCCCGGATAGGCTTCTTTTTTCGCAAGCATCGGATCGACAAGAAATTTTTTACCAGCGTAAGAAATGAGTTGTGTGGCGTTACGTACCTGGATGATCTTCATTTTAGCAAGTCCTGTATTGGTTAATAACCATCAGAGCCATATCATGATGGCCTTATTTGATAATTATGATTAAATCAGGCCTGCCTGCCACTGAAATAATGCCATATTTGGATGTTATCGGGCCATTCTTCTGGCTCTCAGGTTTCAGAAAATATGTCAGCCGAAGTCGGGTATAGATCCGACGCATGGATGAGCTACTTCTTTAGAGCAGGGAGCTGAGGCACGCTGCAATTTATCAGTGCATTGCAGGTTAAAATTTGAGCTTAACGTACAATATTTTCCGTTTCCCAAACGGAGCCCTATATGCCCACGGCGCAGATGCATGCGTTTAGTATGCGACCCCAGATTTACACTACTGCTATTAATCCCGGTTTTTTGTTCATCGGATATTTGCAATACTTTGTAGGTGAAGCGGGGTTTCGTAACCAGTTCCTGGGGCTTCACACGTTTCCCCCTGACAAACACGGATTTTTTTGTTTTTGCTGGGGTGAGTGTATCCACGATGACGTTGGCACAATTCAGGATGCTGCAAGCGTTAATGAATGCCTGTAGTTCGTCCCGGCTGTTTATAATGATATCCGCAAAAAGTTTATCACGACTGCCCAATATCATTTCTGCCTTATCGGCGAATTCTTTTAGTGTAATGAATGGCTCGGCTACATATTGTTTTGTATGTGTTTTTGTTATTAACCCAGCTTCTTTTAACGATTCAAATGCGAGTATCGTGGCCGTTGGCCGTTTATTTAAATCCGCCGTCATATTGAGCGTGTTGTCATAGGGATAAAATATACCGCCATAACTCATCTGCCAGCGACTCTCATTGTCAGCCCAATAAATGGGGCAAACGAAAACTCCTCCACCAGAGAAGACTTCAGTGACTTGATTAACGATACCAGGAATGGGTTCTATTTCTTTGTTTAGCTCCCAGCAGAGCGCAATCCGCTTTGTTGAAAGAAGTACCGGCATGTCGGAATATTGTTCCAGGGGAACATCCTTCTCCCAGGGAATTTCGAAGGTAACAACAGGATAAGGTAGTCTGGCAAGGTCTAGATGTGTTTGTCGGATATCTTCAGGGGCAATAAAATCGGCGCAGTTCGGTAGAATGAATTTTACGCTATTCTCTAAAAGGTCTATGACGTTCCGTAGAACGTGTGCGGAATATGGTGCTTCCCGTAGACACGCTTGTTCGAGAGTGCTGAGATCCTCAATTGCGGACTGTGTGTAGTTTAGCGGAGTTACTGTCTCGTGAGTCATTACTTTATCCTGTCTATAAAATAAAACCGTCAAGGGTTAAACGCCGGAACCACCGAACATTGAGTCAGCCAACATCAAATATTACCGGTGTTGGCAGGTGAGCACCGTGGTTCATTTCACACGTCATTTTTTATGCTGGAATTTCGTTTGTAAATCGATAAGCCGATCTGAAATCCGTGTTAGCCCCGCATGAACGTAGTCACGCTGCATGGGGGTAACGTTCTCATCGGCATTCAGCCCTTTCCTGAAGTCTTCTACGCATTCCTGCCATAATTTGAACGATTGGCCTAGCCGGATTATTTGTTCATCAAACACCGTTAGGGTGTTGCCCTGATAAGCGAGGTATCCCCGTTCCAGCGTTGCGGCCGTGGTGAGTATCTGTTCCATGCTGTGTTTATGGGCTGCTGAGAATTCAGGCGTGCCGTCATAAGCTTGGGATGACTTCTGGCTCTCCTGCTCGAACGCGGTTTCCATGATGAGGGCGTAACGGTAAAACCCCGGATATTCCTGGGTTAACGTCATCAGTTCTTTATCCGTGGTGCCAGTCCAAATCTGATGCAACTCGGGGGTGTAGCCCATCATGCGGTTAATCACCTGGTGCGGCTCCCTGACGCCTTGCACGTCCAACTGCTGCATATGCTGATCCATTTTTGCCGCCATTCGGCGAAAATCGGCCATTGTCATCGGTGTTTCCTTTTTACCGGTTTGGCAGGGAGCAATGCTACGCGGGCTCCAGCGCGACCGTATGGTGATCTGGGGTGCTGTCGACAAGCCTCGCGTTCAGGCCATATTCCGTCATGACACGAATGAAGGTGACGGTGTCACCAATAATGCGAAAGGGTATGGGGTGCAGGTGCCGTCCGTCCTGGGTAAAGGCCGCATTCTGCGCCATTTTTTCGACATAGAAGCCGTTGTTAAGTGAGGGCGTCAGGGTAACTCCGGATTTCCACTCCCGTGCATCCATCACGTAATTGTCCCAGCCCTGGTCTTTCAGCGTTTCTGAGGCGTAGGTGAGCCGGAACAGATCTGATTGTGCGGCCAGATTGCCACTGCAGGAGCGCCACAGGTAGTCCAGGTGCTGGCGCAGTTTGCCGGCTGGCCCGTGCTTACGCCCGCGTTCAAGTAGCCAATTGATGTCGAGGGCGACGCTTTTGGGAAATCGCTTCTGCTTTTGGGCGGTGGCCAGCCAGCGAATAAGGAACAAATTTTCCGCATACGGCGTGCTGGCGATGCCATCTTGACGCGCCAGCCCCAACGCCGCCAGGGCGCAGAACGCCAGGTGACTGAGCGCTGAGGTGGTGTTTCCCGGGGGAACGGATATGGCTTTATCTGTCAATGGTTACCCTGCCCGTCGACGTAGATGTAAAGGATTAGTGGCGGATCTGCGCCAGGTCGTCAGCGGTCAGACCGGTCATTTTCATGACGGTATTGTGGTCGATACCGTTATTGAGCATGGTTCGTGCAATTTTAAGGGTGGCTTCTCGCTCGCCTTTTTCAATTCCACGTTGCTCACCGAGTTGCAGCCCCTCAGCCCTGCCCTTCTCGATCCCCTTCTGTTCAAGCTGTTGTGCGATGGTCATAAGTGCGTCTCCGTGTTGCGGCACACGCTGTGCCAGTTCGCGTACAAAGGCTTCGGCGTCGGATGTTTCGCCAGCCTGTACTATATAGTGTACCAGCGATAATACCTGCGATGAAGACAGATATCCTGCCAGCAAAATGGGTGCCAGCCGGTCAACCAGTTCTGCCAGGTCCCGCTGGTTAATATGTTTCTGCAGTAATGTCAGTGCGGCCATACTGCGGTGTGAAGCGATTTCATCATCCGGAATGACGGTAACGTCAACCAACGGGAAAGCACTGCTGTAAAGTTTACCTGCCAGCCCCGGATCGTCAAACTCATCCAGCCACCGGGTGGAGTACGGGTAGGGGCTGCGTTTACCTGTGTAGAACAGTACCGGAATCACCAGTGGTAATTTTTTATGGCCTGCCTCTAGGTGCCGCTGCATGGCGGCGACAGCATATCGGATGAGACGAAACGCCATGTGCTTATCCGGGCTGGACTGGTGCTCGATAAGTACGTGAACATAACCATCAGTGCCGGTGGTGGTTTTCAGGCTGTAGAGCACGTCGCTGAAATACTGGCGGAGGTCATCTTCAACGAACGAACCGGATTCTAGCTTCAGTGTGCTGAGATCGCAGATGTTGCGGATCTCTGCGGGGAGGTGCAGCTCCATAAAATCCCGCGCAACTTTAGGTTGAGTCAAAAACTGTCTGAATGTGGCATCATGAGGCGTTGGTGTACTGTTCTTTTTTTTCATTGGCTGATAGCCTCTGTACATTACTTCTTTCTATACTACCATGAGCGGTCATGAACCCAATAGTTAGATCGTTTAGAAAAAGTAGTATTCTGTTTCAATGAACGTTCCTATCACTTTATCGTGTATCTTTTCGGATTTGGAATAACCTATCGTTTTTCGATTCAGCCTTTTTAGGCGGATACGGAGGGTGAGATTGGTTCTCTCGATACGTTGGGTAAATTTCTTTCCGGTGAGGTGTTTTCCTTCAGGAAGGCTATCGTAAACAGCATAATCATCTGTACAGTAAAACCGGATATTAAAAGGGGACAGAAACGCCAGTAATTTTTCCAGCGTTTTCCTGCTGCGATCACCAAACACATGCGCCACTATCCGTTTCATACGGGGTTCCCAGGCGTACCAGAGCCAGCGCTGATTCTTCTTGCTACCGACAAATGCCCATTGCTCGTCTATTTCACAGATAATCTGAATGTCACTTCCCGCCAGCGGCAGTATGGTTACGTTTCTTGGCGTGAGCTTTTTAATGTGCGAATGACCGTGTTAATGCCGACTTTCAGGACGCGAGCGGTGTCCCTAACCCCCGAGTTATTCATGGCCATATCCACAATCCGCTCTTTCATGCCGGGGTGACAGGCTTGATAGGTGTAGTCCAGTTGAAAAGTTTTACGGCACCCATAGCAGTGATAGCGGGGATGCCCAGTACGCCCTTTTCCATGTCCTTTCACCTCTTCCACTTTGTGACAGTAACGGCAAACCACATCCACTTTAGCCATATCTCACCCATAATAAAAAGCGGGGAGTTTACCACAATATCTAATCATTGGGAGCATGACCCGCTAAGACAAACGGTTGATGTTGGGATTCCAGCCAGCATCGCAAGCGGCGATCCTGTCCATAGACCGCATCGGCAGTGACCCAGCGACAGGGGATATTGGCCTGGAATGCCCGCGCCAACATATGCCGGGCGAGCTGAGGTTTGGTCGCAAAACTCACCGCGTCAGGAATACCGGCGGCGTCACAGCCTGTCTCTTATACACAACTTTGTATCCTGCTGTTTTTTATATGAATTATTTTAAACTTATAGAGACAGTATTGGAAAATATTTCCTTTAAAATCAGTTGGGTATATTTAACAAATTGCGGTCATTTGCTCGTAATTTGAGATGTGACTAAAAGACAGGTCACAGCGGGGGCGATCTTCCGTCCACTGTTTGGGCAGATATAAAGCCCGGTCAATAAAGGCATGACCGCCGTTGCCGGCGTAACACAGGAAGACAGCGACCTGACTGTTTTCTACCCGTCCCGCGGTCCCACTATATTGACGCTGTACTCCGGCAGAATGGGTGCCTTTTTTGATAAAACTGGTTTCATCGATAATCAGAATACCTTGCTCATCACCCAGATGCGCTATCACATACATCGCGTAAGATATCGCGAGCGACTTCAGCATCCCAATGGGCCCGTTCCAGAAAATATTGAATGCCGTCTGGTGAGCGTTCCCCCAGCCATTCAGCCAGTTGCCAGCCGTTTTTACGTTCAACATCGCTGAGTAATCCTCGAAGATAGTCCAGACAACGTTGTTGAGAACTGGCAGAGTGAAATAGCGGAGTCAGACGGGAATGGGCGGTCAGGAGCGCCTGTTCCCAGAGATTGACCGATGAGGCCATATGGCACCTCCCTTAGAATTAGGAAGAAGGAAGAGAACTATCATGACACAATGCGGGCTACGGCTGTAGTACTAAGGGAACAGCTTTTAGTTCGCTAATGGAGCTGGATATCAGTGATCTGGAATGAAGATTAGATATGACACCAAGAAAGGTTTTAAATGGATTGACACCCATCAAAGCCTATACGAGACGTACATTGCACTTATTGTGTTAATCGAGCGAACGCGGTTCACCTTTCTCGTTAACCGGATGGAAAAGTATTTAGAAGTATCTTATAATCGTAGGACTTTCTAATTTAATAGAATAAAAAAATTATAGGAATAATCCATGACAAAAAAAAATGAACTGGAAATGAGAAGAGAAATTCAGGCAGAAATATTTAATAGCTTAATACAATCCGAAAAAAAAATTGAAAACACAAAAATTTATGACTGTGAGTTTCAAAATTGTAATTTTAGCAGCTCTACGCTTAAAAATTGTAAAATTATAGATTGTAAATTTGAAAACTGTAATCTAAGTTTAATGGATATAGATAAAACCATATTTAATAATGTGGAATTCTATGAATGTAAAATGATTGGAATAAATTGGACAAAAGCAAATTTCCCAAAATTTTCATTTGAATCTCAATTAAAATTTGAAAAGTGTAAAATGAATGACTCTTCTTTTTACGGTTTGATTTTAAAAAAGTTAAATTTGATAGAATGTAGCGCCCAAGGTGTAGATTTCAGAGAGGGAGATTTTAGTTCGTCAAATTTCATTTATAGTAATTTTTCAAGGTCTCTATTTAATAATACTAACTTAGCAAAAACCAATTTCAGCGAAGCTCAAAATTATTTCATAGATATATATAAAAATAATATTACAGGGGCGACATTTACTCGTTTTGACGCTTTAGGGCTATTAGATTGTTTGGACATCAACCTGGTTGATTAATAGAAAATGAATCAAAACGGTAAGTATCAAAAAACTGACCTTACCGTAAATTAAATACCTTAAATAAAAACTTTCAATCCAATGGTTATATTTTTTTAAAAAAACAATCCATTAATGTCAATAAAATTTTTTTCTTGGTTTGATTGCTGTAAACGAAAAATAAGTTCTGATAATTCGAGTATTGTTGGTGACTCAAAAATTTTATTTATTTGGAGTGTAACATTAAATACACTTTGTATTTTTGATACTAGGTGCATCACAAGTAATGAGTTTCCGCCAAGTTCAAAAAAACTATCAGACAGTTCAATGTTATTTAAATGTAATATTTGTCCAAATATTTTTTCTAATTGCATTTCTATATTTGAGTGCACAGAAATATTTTTTTTATATCTCATTGTATTAACATCAAATGCTTGTAAACTAGACCTATCAAGTTTACCATTGGGTAGTGTTGGAAAATTATCCAAAATTTTATATAAAGATGGAACCATATAAGATGGCAAGTGTTTAGACATATATAGAGAAAAATCAGTAATATCAATTGAATTTTTGTTAAGCGACAAAAAAGCTACAAGTTTAGTTGGATTTAAACTAGGTGGCCAAGCTACAATCACTGCCTGTTTTACACATTCATAATTATTAGCAATAGACTCAACTTGACGTATGTCTATTCTGTGCCCTCTAACCTTTATTTCAAAGTCATCACGTCCCATAAATTCCAGTGAACCATCACTTAAATAACGAACTAAATCACCTGTTTTATAAAGTCTAGCACCTAGCATATTGCTATATGGGTTAGCAATAAATTTTTGAGCAGTAAGTTTAGGTTGACCAAGATATCCTAAAGCCATACCTACACTGCACACATGCAATTCTCCTATAACTCCTATAGGTACTTGACGTAATTGCTCATCTAATACATAAACTTCAGTATTCCATATTGGAAAACCTATAGGAACAAAACGACTACCAGTTCTAAAATCATAAGGTTCACAATAAGTCACATCATTTAATTCTGTACAGCCATAATTATTCCATATGCTAACTTGCGGTAGTTGTGTCATTGTTCTATCTTTCAAACTTTGTAATAACGGTTCTCCGGCAGTAATCACATAACGTAACGATTGTAATAAAAATCTCTCTATCAATGCATAATCAAGTAGTGATTCTAAATGTGAAGGAACTAAATAAAGTCGAGTCACACTCCAATAATTTATTATTTTTGATAATGATTTTATGTCCTTAGTTAGCACATCATTCGCTAATACTAATGGGATTCCTTGGAGTAGGCCACTTAATAATTCTTTTACCGATACAGCAAATATAATTGGAGTTTTTTGTAACATAACTTCTGATTCACTAAACGGTATACGTTCCCAGGAAGCTTCAATCCAATTATGAAGTTGTGCGTATGGAATCATAACTCCTTTTGGTTTTCCCGTTGATCCTGAAGTATACATAATACAGGCAATTTGAGATAAATTGATAATATCTATAATATCTATAATATCTATAATATCTATAATATCTATAATATCTATAATATCTATAATATCTATAATATCTATAATAAATAACCTTTCATAATAGTGCTACAGTTTGTCCGCTTGATTGACATTTGAATAATTGAAGCTTGATACTCGGTAGACGTAACAAACATCGTTTAGAATGTCCTCACCATGCTTTTCGCTGAAAGCCCGAACCTGGTAGCACAGACCCGAGATCCGACCGCACACGCGGAAATCCTGGCCGTACGGGAAGCGTGCAAGAAGCTCGGGACCGAGCACCTGACCGACTGCGATATTTACATTCTCACCTGCCCCTGCCCTATGTGCCTAGGCTCGCTCTGAGTCTGTGAAAACAGATTCTCTCTTTCTTTGTCCGTTGCTATTTTTAAACAAAACTCAGGCTATTAAATAACTTTTCAAAATAATAGATCACTTGGAGGGAACTCAGTCCGATTTTTGCGATCTGATCAATTGCGAAAAATCCCAAACCCCAACACGGACTGAGTGATGCCTATCATAGCACCTATACCTCAAGATGAATGCCAGAAAATGAGAAAACTTATCCATAAAACCCGTGATAAGAACTATTCCCGTCGATTAACGGCGTTATTGATGCTCAATGAAGGATTGACAGTGACTTATGTCGCCAAGACCCTTCATGCCGCACGCTCTTCCGTCAATCGTTGGGTTCAGTGGTTTACATTATATGGGCTGGAAGGACTCGAAAGTTTACCCGTTGGCCGACCTGTTGTCTGGGATCTCTCCCCGCTCTATAACCTCTTACTTTTCTTATTACAGCAATCCCCCCAAAAGTTAGGCTATCTCCGCTCTCGCTGGAGCCTTGAACTCATGACTCATACCCTCAATGAATTACTCAACCTCTCTCTGACGCAAAATGTCCTTTATCGTTACTTTGCTCAGGTGGGGATTGTCTGGCGTAGAGCGGCACCCACAGTGAAACAACCTGATCCCGAATACGATGAGAAAATGGCAAAGATCGCGGAAGCCAAAGCGAACATTTCAGAAAAACATCCCGTTTTTTATGAAGATGAGGTGGATATTGATTTAAACCCGAAAATCGGCGCGGACTGGTGCTTCAAAGGACAACAAAAACGGGTTATCACCCCGGGAAAAAACGAAAAACATTACCTTGCGGGCTGCCTTAATGCCCAAACAGAGCAAATCACCTATGTTAAAGGAGTAAAAAAGAATTCTGATTTATTTATCAAAATGTTAGATGAACTGAATCATCAATATCCCCATGCGGAAACCCTCACATTAATCTTAGATAACTACTGTATTCATAAAAGTCAGAAGGTAAAGGACTGGCTGGCACGACATCCAAAATTTACCCTGTTGTTTTTACCGGTCTATTCACCGTGGCTAAATAAAATAGAACGGTTATGGCAATCGCTCCATGAGACAATAACGCGAAATCATTGTTGTCAATTTATGTGGCAGTTACTGAATTATGTTGATGCCTTTTTGGCATCGTTTTCATCACAGCAAAAGCCAGGAAGACAAAAAATGGGTGTAGCACAATTATGAAATCTTATTTATCTATAATATCTATAATATCTATAATATCTATAATATCTATAATATCTATAATATCTAAGTTATTTTCTGATAAGGTGGATAGTTCCATATTAAAAAAAACACCATTCTTATCTAAGTCTAATGTTAACTTATTCTTTTTAATCTCTACTATATCATTAGTAAGGCAATCAATAGTCAAAATAACTTTTGGGCAAACATCATTAAGGATATGGTTTCTATAACTTAATGGGTATTGAGGGTCAACAGGAACATAACAAGCACCAATCTTTAAAATAGCTATTAAACTTATAACTAATTCAATAGATCTTTCACAATAGACGGCTACTCTTGTTTCTCGTTCTACTCCCATAGCTACTAACCATCTAGCTACTTGATTAGCACGCGAGTTGAGCTGCAAATAACTCAATGTTTTGTTATAAAGTTTGTTAGAATCCATCATAGTAGTTCCGATACATGATGGTTTATCAGAATTATGTATTGATTGTAATTCGAAATGTTTAATTAAACTATTTTTTGCTATTTTATTTTCTGATCCATTGATTGAAGTAAGTAATTTTTTATCTTGATTACTTAACATATTTATATTATCAATACAAAAATCAGAAAATAACGCCAAATACTCAAGAACCAATTCATAATGCTTTACCATTCGTTTAATTGTTTCTTCAGTAAATAAATCTGTTGCATATTCTAGAGTTAATTCTAATGAATCTGAACATTCAGAGAACTTCCAGTTAAGCTCATGCTCAGTAAATTTATTTTTATTGAAGATAATTTTATTCATCATAAGATTATCTGACCAATTTATATTGTTAGATATAGAAGTGGTATCTAAATAGCTTTTCATAATACCGATACAGTTGGTCTATTTGATTAATGTCCGAGTAGTGCAAGTCTGATGCTTGATAGGCAGCATTAACTTATCTCTCTGCTATGCATAGCGCACAGCCCTTGCTACACAAAGCGTTGTACGGAGTGGAGCACTATTTTGGAAAGTTATTTAGGCAAATAATTATTGGAATTAATGACCTATGGTTATTATTTCTTTTTTTGTTAGACTCTTCAATTATACGTTCAAATACTAACTCTTGATGTTCAAAACTACATAATGCTACCTTATGAGTTTTTTCTAATAACTGTTTAATTGTCAATTTATTAGAAAAATCTAATCTTATAGGTAGTATATTGGTAAAAAAACCCACTATATCTTTTAATTCTTCATATTTTCTACCTGTAACTGTCGTACCAATGAAAATATCATTTTTTTTACTATATTGATATAAGACTATAGTTAAGCTAGTCATTAATCCTATAAATAAATTCGTATTGTTTGACAAACAAAAATTTTTAACAGTATTTTTTAATTTGCATGAGTATGAGTAATGATAAGTGGCTGAACGCCACACTCTAGCAGAGGTATGTACATGGTCATAAGGAAGAGATAAATTATTTTGATAACCAGAAATTTGTTCATTCCAATATAATATATCTTCAAGATAATTTTTTTTGTTCTATAGCAACATAATCAGAATACTGAAAAATTAAAGGAGGTAATTTATCTTTTTTATTATTTGATATAGAATAATATAATTCACGCAAGTCTCTAATTATTATATTTATAGATAAGCTATCTGAAATTATTTTATGAATACAAACTACCATTATATGTTTTGATTTATTTATACGCAATATACTAAATTTAATCAAAAAGTCATCAATTATATCAATGGGACAGTTCGCATGACTTTTTATATATTCAATAATATCTTTTTCTTTTATATCTTGTACGGAAAGTTCAATAGATACTTCATTTTTTATATTTCGTATTAGTTCTATTTTATTCTCATGAGTCTTAAATGAAGTTCGCATTAACTCATGGCGTAATATCAATAAATCAATGGCAGATTTCATATTGTCAATAGAAAAATTAGCACCTTCGAAATACATAGAAAATGAAACATTACAATTCCGGTCATGAACCCAATAGTTAGATCGTTTAGAAAAAGTAGTATTCTGTTTCAATGAACGTTCCTATCATTTTATCGTGTATCTTTTCGGATTTGGAATAACCTATCGTTTTTCGATTCAGCCTTTTTAGGCGGATACGGAGGGTGAGATTGGTTCTCTCGATACGTTGGGTAAATTTCTTTCCGGTGAGGTGTTTTCCTTCAGGAAGGCTATCGTAAACAGCATAATCATCTGTACAGTAAAACCGGATATTAAAAGGGGACAGAAACGCCAGTAATTTTTCCAGCGTTTTCCTGCTGCGATCACCAAACACATGCGCCACTATCCGTTTCATACGGGGTTCCCAGGCGTACCAGAGCCAGCGCTGATTCTTCTTGCTACCGACAAATGCCCATTGCTCGTCTATTTCACAGATAATCTGAATGTCACTTCCCGCCAGCGGCAGTATGGTTACGTTTCTTGGCGTGAGCTTTTTAATGTGCGAATGACCGTGTTAATGCCGACTTTCAGGACGCGAGCGGTGTCCCTAACCCCCGAGTTATTCATGGCCATATCCACAATCCGCTCTTTCATGCCGGGGTGACAGGCTTGATAGGTGTAGTCCAGTTGAAAAGTTTTACGGCACCCATAGCAGTGATAGCGGGGATGCCCAGTACGCCCTTTTCCATGTCCTTTCACCTCTTCCGCTTTGTGACAGTAACGGCAAACCACATCCACTTTAGCCATATCTCACCCATAATAAAAAGCGGGGAGTTTACCACAATATCTAATCATTGGGAGCATGACCACCATGAGCAGCTTCTGAATTAACCCGAAAAAAAATATATGATGGTTAATGAAGACAGACATTTTTTATAGAGTCGTACAGAATATCTGCCAGCAGTAAGGAGCGGGAATGATAATACTGGAACGTTTAAAAAAAATATTTAGTGATTTGAAAAGTAATCTGCACGATATAATTGGAACGAAAAATCAGAGCGAGGAAGTCTATGGTTCGCTGACACCAAAAATAATAACTGATAGCCGTATGGATGAGTACTTCAAGGCGCTGGATTTCGCATTCTCAAAGAGAGATGTAAAAAACATTGCCATAACGGGACCCTACGGGGCTGGTAAAAGTACGGTTATACTTTCATACCTGACTGCTAAACTTAAAAAAGACTATATAAATGTCTCTTTAGCAGATTTTTCAATATCGGGGAAAAAAGATGAAAAGCCGCCAGAGAATGCTGAAATTGAATTAAGTATTCTTCAGCAAATCCTGTATAAAGAAAATAAAGATAATCTTCCTGACTCACGGGTTGACAGAATTCAAAGCAGGGATTTAAATCACGTCGTTTCGCTTTTTGTAACATCAGCCAGCATAGCATTCCCATTATTTTTATTCTGTCTGTCAGTTTTTCCGAAAAGGATATTATCATCCTTCGGCGCTAGTGACTCAATCATTTATCTTGTGAATAATGCTTATCCAGAGCGTTTATGGTGTAGTATAATACTGGCTTTTATAACTCTTTTTTTTATCGTCCGGGTTGCTTCAAAGGCTGGTATCTTTGATAAGAAATTAAAGTTAAGCAAGTTAGCTTTTCTTCAGGCTAGTGCCGAGGTGGCTCAGCAGGAATCCTCCTCACTGCTTAATAACTGTCTTGATGAAATAGTCTATTTCTTTTCTCGTTCAAATAACAAAATTGTGGTGTTTGAGGATCTGGATAGACTTGGTAATACTGAAGTTTTCGTTAAACTTCGTGAGATTAACCAAATAGTTAATAACAATCTAAGGAACAATCCCGTCAGATTTGTCTATGCATGCAGAGATGATATATTTCTTGGCTCTGACATCCGGACCAAGTTTTTTGATTTCATTCTTCCGGTCGTTCCCGTGCTGGATGCGCGAAACGCTTATACCCATCTGAAAAATATACTAAAAAATTTCCCCATCAGGCATGATGTTCTTCTTAAGCAGACGTCACTTTATATAAGTGATATGAGGTCTTTACAAAATATTGCCAATGAATTTAACCTATTCAGACGAATAGTTGATGAAAATAAAAATGAAGCTAAAATTTTTGCGATTATATTTTACAAGAATATTTATGCTCAGGATTATAACTTAACTGATAAAAATTCAGGGGTTCTGTATTCAATCGTAAGAGATTACCGACTGAAAAAACTTCATAAAGAGTATTTTAAGTCTTTGGATGAAGATAAGGATGATCTTCATGCTAAACTTGAACGGTTAAAAAAAGAATCAGCGTCATCTGCTGCTGATGTTAGATTGGAAATTATTTGCCGATATATTTCAAAGCCATTATGGCCCATATTGAACTTTGCACATGATCAATATGGTGGTCGCCAAGGAACAGATAGTTGTCAACCAGGACAATTGTATGAAAGTGAAGATTGTTTTTTAAAATTCTTTGGTTCAGATTATTCCGTGTATATAGGCTATCATAATCAGAACTACGGGAACTATCATTACTATAGAGCAGAAGCAGACAATGTAATCGATGAATATAATGAGCGCGCTAAACTTGTTTCTACAGATAGAATAAAAGAATACAAAAGAACAGCAGTTGAGCTGAATGAGGTTAAAGAGAAGATAAGAATAAGGAACTCTATCACCATTGCTGATTTAATAACAATGATAGGCGAGGAAAAATTCAAAGTAATAGCTCAAGATTACATCGAGAAATGCAAAGATCCAGATATCCTTGATGAGAAGCAACTGGAGACGGTTCGTACAGGTTTTCGGCGTGGTGGATTTGAGGCTCTTTACTACCTGCTGACGAATGGTTACATCATGCAGGACTACATGATGTTCCGGTCCATCTTTCATGAAGGAACTATTTCTGTTAATGATAATGACTACATCAAAGCAGTCGGTCGTTTTACAGGTTGTAAAGAGGTTAATGACAGTTTTTCACTTGATGATGAAAAGGAAGTTCTTTCAGAACTTATAGAACAGAATTACATTTACCGTGAAGGTGCCATTCATCATCAGCTTGTGACTTATATGATGAATAAGCAGAATACAGTAAATGAGCGTCATCTTTCCGGTATAATTTCAAAGATTTTCGAAAGAAATTCTGATGAGGTTATTTCTATTTTCGATATACTGGATTCGAAATTCACTCAGCAGGAATCATTTAAATCATTTATTGTTGTCTCTATGGAAAAGAACCGTTATCTTGACAGGATGCTATCCCTTATTGAAGGCAGGGAATCAGACGAAATACAGACAAAAATAATTATAAATATGGTTGCGTTTGTGGATATAAATACTTCAGAGGATCGCGAACAATACAGGAAGTTTGTTGAAGACAGCGGATATAAGCTGGTCTCACAACTAAACTCAGAAACGTTCAAACCATTTATGGACAACATTCTGAAGCTCGGTGTGGTCTACGATCATGTTACCCTTCCGGTCACACTCTTGGAGCACAATGCTTTACGCTTTGTTGCTGATAATGAAATGTATCGCTTTGACAAAGCCAATTTCAGAACCGTGGTAGCAGGTTTGATTGAGGATGATAAAGTTACCTGTGAGAGTGTTGATGCCCATCCACTTTCACTGGTTGCTGATTATAAGTTGTCAAATGTTAAAGCCGCTATTGAAGATAATACAGATGCATTTGCACTGGAGATTTTTATCGGTTCAGAAGAGAAAAGCGAAACAATTGTCGGCCTGCTCCAGTACCCTTCTCTCAGTAATAAGGTAAAGGTTAAGATCCTGGAAAAAATACAGTTTACTTTGCCTGACCTGCACTTGTTTAATGAAGCAGTAGACGTTGGACTGGAGGGGGTTTCTTGGCACGATTTATTCTACCAGTATGATCATGTCGAGCCTGACTGGAAACCTCTTCTGGCCTATATCTATGAAGAATGTAATATTTCCGTACTGTCCAACTATATCAATAAAAATGCGACTGAGCTGAGTAATCAGCATGTTGATCTGGTTGACGGGGATAAGTACGATCTTCTTTATATGAAAGTTATCTGCAATGATGATATCAGTGATAATGCTTATGCGTCGATTTTAACTTCCATAATAATTAACGAGAAATGGTGGGATGAAAGGCTGAGTTTCAGTAATTTCCATAGAATTGTGGTAAATAACAAAGTCTGTTTAAATCATGAGTCCTTCAATAAAGTAATAGGCCTATTTGACGTACTAACGGATGATTCGGAGTGCAGAACTTTCCTGTGCTGGTTTATACAGTATAAAAATGAGTTTCTGAGTAACACGGACTTTTATCTTCGTGCTGATGATGACGCCGTCTTACTTGAAGACTTGCTGTCAGAAATATGCAGTTCGTCTGATTTTAGCGTGAAGGAAAAGGCAGAGTTACTGTTAAAATATAACACTACGTATAGTGACTCTTTCTTGGATAGTTTAAAACTATCCAGTGACGTGATTAAGATGATGGTTAAACTATCACCTAGCGATAGTCTGAAAATCAGCCTTATAATCAGGCTTCTCATGTACAAAGACATTGGCAGGGCTGATATTGCAGACATGGTGTCTGAGTTAGATGAAACCGAATACAGGAAGTTATTCAGCCAGCAGACAGCCACCCTGACATTGAGTAACAATAAGGAAGCAGAGTCCTTTATGTTGGCCTTGCAGGAGAGTGAACTCATCGTCGAATGGTCGTCCCGTCAAGATGGAAAGTATTCTGTTATCTGTCGCAAAAAATCGCGTCAGGAAACAGGCAACAGCTGATACCTGTCTGGTTGGGGATTTCCGCTGGACTCCCCAACCACCCTGCCCGACCGCTGTTCGCCTGATTTACCCTCTGATAACAGAAGGTTAGTGCAAATCTCCGTTTCCCTTAAGTCAAGCCAGTGCAAACAGGCGTCGGTATAAGATGCGTTTTTTACGCACATTTCGTTTTTTACCCAATTTTTATGCGATGCTGTCCTGACCGATCACCGATTTATTCGGCTTCACTGCGCCGCTGCCAGCACGGCACAATAGTGGTCTGAGGCGATAGCCAAGGCAAAACCCTGGCCGGTTCGGCCGGAGGGTGGCTTTTGAAGGCTGGAAAGTGCACAGAGTGCGGAGAATGAAAAATTGAGTATCATCCCCCTCGAGATGGGACAGAATTCACGTAGCGCGATCAGTCTGCCTGGCGGCTTTGCGCGTGCCGTCCGGCTACGCGAAATGGCCATTGCCGCCGATCTGGATGTGCCCCGCTACCTGCTGGCGCCGGAAATTGCGGTGCTGCTCGACTACCTGCCCGATCTGCGTCAGCGCATGCTGATCGAGACGTTGTGGAATACCGGCGCCCGCATCAATGAAGCGCTGGCGCTGACACCGGCCGATGTGTTTTTCAATGATCACGAACAAATCCTGTATTTTTCCTTAAGCCCGGCAGAACGGGTTGTTCTCGAACAGTTTCGCAATACCCAGACTCGTATCCATTTCATCCTGCAACTGGGCTATTTCAAGGCGAAACAACAGTTTTTCAACCTATCACTTGATAAGGTCAGCCAGGATGTTCAGTATATTGTGACCACGTATTATAGCGATACTAATGCGGCCCGGTTCACAGGTTCACTCTCCCGAAAATACAGGCGCAGCCAGCGGCAGGCTATACTCTCGCTTTTTGGTTACCGAAACTGGTCTCCGCAATATACAGCTGAAATAGAATCTCATCTCGCTTATTTGTTGCGTTACTATCCCAAAGGGCACAGTGCGTTTCGTCAACTGCTGGCATACTTTGAGCATCAAAAATTGATGCTCCCGTCCTACCGAATACTCCAGGATATTTTCAGCCACGCCTTTATTGTGGAGGAAAATCGCCTGAATGCAGCAGTTTCCTTGTTGCCTGCCGCAATTACTGAGCAACTTTCCGCGTTAGTACAGCGGGATGACGGTATCACCGTCCTCAATATTATCCGTGCCGACCAAAAGGATTTTCAGTACACCGCCGTCAGAATGGAAGTAGACAAGGCATTACGCATTGAAGATCTTTATCGGTTTGCCAGAGACTTTCTGCCTTCTCTTATGTTGTCAAAAAATGCCATCCGTTACTATGCGGAAATAGCCGAACAATATGCTGCTTCCCGGTTGCGCAGACTGAGCAAAACACAACAATGGCTACAGGCCTTGTGTTTCGTCTATCACCGCTATCAGCAGATCATGGATAATCTGATTGTGAGTTTTTGTTATCACACGCGGGCTATCATGGATGCGGGTAAAATTTATGCGTCGATAGCCCACATGGAGCACAGTGCCAAAGTTGTCACGGACTTTCCCGGACTGGCAAAGTTTCTGAAATGGTTTCCAGAGCGGAACCCAAACATGAGTCAGGCTGAACTGGATGAAGTGGCGTTCAGTATGCTCCCTAAAGAACAATTTTCAGTCATGGCAGAATTTTTGGAAGGTAAATCTTTTGATAAGAAGGCAGCGTTGTGGGAATACTACGGTAAGTCCTCCCGCTTGCTCTCATTGTATCTGCGTCCGATATTTACCCGGGTAAAACTTGAATATTACAAGAAAAACAGTGAAATCGGCGAACTGATTCCTATGTTGAAAACACATTATGCCAGCGGTAAAAGTCCCTCCGCTTTAAAAATCTGTGATGAGCTGGGATTCACCCTTCCCAAAAGTATGAATATCTACCTGAAGCGGAAACCCTCGGACACCCGAATTGATCCGTATTTATTTGAATTTTTTGTCTATTTAAAGGTTCTCCATGAGATTGAGCGGGGCCGTCTGTATTGCAATGACAGTGTCTCGTACTGTGATATTGATACCGATCTGGTTGACGATGCGCTGGTCGATAACGTTGAAAAGATCGCGGTGGAGTTTGGTTATTCCCGCCTCCCTGTTTACTGTGACCAGCGTCTTGATGAAGCGCTACAGGGACTGAATGAAGCCTGGGAGAGAACGACCCACAATATTCGTGCAAATAACAATCCCGGCTTTTATGTTCGTGAAACCAAAACCGGACAACAACACTGGAGCCTGCGCTATGACAGCGTTGAAAAACTGGACGATGCTTTTTTCAAAAACTTACCCAAAGTCGATATTGCTAATATTGTCATGTTCATCGGTGAGTTGACTGATCTGTGGCGTGGATTTACTCACCTGAAAGATCGCTATACCAAGCGGAAAAAACCGCTACCGTTGGCAATTAATGCCTGTTTGCTGTCAGAAGCCTTTGGGTTTGGTGCGTTGAAAATGGCCGATATGTCAGATTTAGAACTCAGCCAGCTTCGCGCTGTACGAGAGGATTTTATCCGGGTTGATACACTTTGTGCGGCCAATGAAATCGTCAGTAATCATATTCATTCACTGGCAATCTTCAAACAGTGGAACCTCATGGATAACAAACTATTGGCTGATGCAGACGGGCAAAAGTTTGCGACCACGGACAGTACGATACAATCCCGTTATTCCAGAAAGTATCTGGGTAAAGGCCGTGGTATCTCGCTCTACACACTGCTCGCCAATTACGTGGCGGTGAATGCGAAAAATATCGGCCTGAACGAGTACGAAGGCCATTCGCTGTACGACATGATTTACAACAATAAAACGGAGATTGATATCCATATGGTGACAGGAGATAACCACTCCTTGAACAAGCTGAATTTTGTCACGCTGGATTCCATTGATGTGGATTATGTACCCAGCATCAAGAATGTGCGTCACGCCGCTGACGATATTTATTCAGCTACCTCCCTGGATTACGATACCGGTATCCTTAAGCCCAAAGGGGTGATTGATGTCGAACGTATCCGCTCTCAGCGGCGAGGCGTTCTGCGTATCTTGCTTTCATTGATCATGCAGGAAAATACCCAGAGCAATATCATCCGCAAACTGAACTCTCATGCCCGTTACGCCAGATTAAAAGCGGCGTTGTTTGAATATAATGCCATCTTCAAGAGCACTCATGTCCTCAATCTGATTGATAATATGGCACTCAGAAAAGCGATCCGAAGTGCCCGAAACCGCACGGAAGCCTATCATCAGCTCCAAAGTAACATCCGAAAAACTTACAACGGTATCTTCAAGGGCAAAAAAATCGTTGAAAACCGGGTCAGTGCCCATGCGGCCAGATTGGTTGCCAACTGCATTATTGCCTACAACAGTATGATCCTGAATGCGGTCTACCAGAAGATGCAGGCCAACGGTGTCCCTCAAGAAATTATTGATGAGTTTACGCGAATTTCGCCGATTGCCTGGACACACACGTTGTTCACGGGACGATACAATTTTAAGAGAAATCACGGGAAAATTGATGTAGAAGCGATGGCAAGGATATTGGAATCTCACCTGAAACAACATTTTTGGCGGGATGACTAATCAGGATTTTCTCTCAAAGTTTACAGATCTGGGGGGTGTTCCACAGAACCCCTTGTATATCGCTAATTGACTGAAAAAATGCAGGATCAGGATTAGTCATAATCCAATCAAGAAATACAAGTGCAGATACCCTCTCTGGCATTATCTCTGCTATATCGGTAGCAATCCAACTGGCATGAGCAACTGAGACCAATATAAGCTGTTCTATATCTAATGAATTAATAAAAGAAACAACATCATTTAACAACATCTCTGGTGTTAATGGCAATGCCGATTGTGAGGACAATCCATGATTACGCCAATCCAAACTAATTACTCTGAAAGTTTCCGCAGATAACACTTCAAATGGAAGAAAAACCGTTTTAGGTTCACACCATCCAGGAAGCAGTAGTAATGTTATTGGACCGATGCCAGTGTCATTGTAATCTATTGTTATATTATTGCAGTGAAATTGACTCATAATCCTATCCTCAGTAAAGAGATTATAGATACCATTCTGGGTTTCTTTTTCAGTGTTGTACGCAATTTACATACCAAATGATAACAAAAAATGAACAATGCTACACTAATAACCGTTTGATACATTAATCATATAATCCTCACCATCAACGTTAGATGTCGAGTTATTTACCATAATAATTATGAGGCAACCAAGTGATTAAGTCAGAACAATTGGCATTCAAAACATCGTAGTCACCAATTCATGAATTTATTTAACATATAGAACTCAGCATCATATATTATTACAGCGACTATTCTTATCCCATCTCTGATTAAATGGATTTCACAATATATTAGGGGTGGGGCTATTAAATTCTTATCGTAAAATTATAAAATTCATTACCTTATAAATATTTAACCTCGAAAATCAACTAAATTATATAGACAAAAAATATCCCATAAAATTATTCAACATAAAATAATGTAAATTAACCTCAGCTTCGTTTAAAGATAGCGATCTCATTATCCCGTAGATTCAAGCTCGGTTTTTTAGGCTGGAATGTATAAGCAATAAGACCGGCAGCAACTTCTAACAAAAAACCGAGCTGACTGCGATGCCTTGAATGTTCTATCTGAGAAATATTTTTGAGCTGGTCGACGACCGTTTCTATCAAAAATCGCCGTCTTAACATCAACCTATCCCAGAGAGATAATGCTTTGGCTTTCATGTTACTCCGGACATTGGTGATTAACGTGACACCTTCCGCTTCTAACTCATCGCATAAAGCCTGGGACAAATACCCTTTATCCCCATACAAACAGCCTGTGAGTCCTTTTGTCAACGCGCTGACTGGCTGACGATCATCCTGGTTTCCTGCGGTGAGTTTCACGGCTAACAATTCACCGCAATCATTGATAACCAAATGAAGTTTAAAGCCATAAAACCAGCCTGTGCTCGTTTTACCTCGTTGTGCCATCCCTTCAAATACGCGATGACGAGGAATACGACGATTGTGACAAACAGCAATTTTGGTGGAATCAATAAAAGCAATTCCTTGAGTTTGTGCCTTACGTGATGAAAGAAAAGCGCATAAAGGAATAAGCGCCCTTTTTTTCAGGGTGAGGATACGCGTATAGCTGACTAATCCGGGGAAATCGGCTGTAAGATATTGTTTTACATGTTCAATATAAAATGTTTTAAAATCACGATAATGACTCATATGAAATAAAATGAGGATCATCATGACTTCACTGAGAGAAAGAGATGCCTCCCGGTGTCGTTTACGTAATCCATGTTCAATGAGTTGTTGATGCCAGAGAGGAATAAATTTTTGGCAAAAGTCATCGACGCAGCAGTAAAGTTCTTCTAAATTAACCATGCCTGAGGGTCTCCACGATTTTGTTTTCTTTAGCAAAAACTTTGATCGTGCCTCAGGCACTTTAGTTCCCTTCCCTTAAGCGAAGCTCAGGTTAAATTAAATAGCCCAAGATATTGACTACTCAGGCTTATAGACACTCTGGATAACAAAATAAAGGAGACAATTGCACTACAATTCTTTTTCCTGCCACGATTCGTTGTTGGCTCTTTGCCTGTACGGCTTGTTTCCTATCCCAACGTAGGCGAGCTCTTAGAAACAACTTATCATGGGAAAATTGTGGATTTAAACGCATAGAAAAAGTGAAAGGTAACATATCCAGGCGATAGTTCATCTCACCCACTGTCAATACTTTTCCTTCAACAACCGTAAGCAATGACAGCTCAACGTTTGCTGTTCTGGGCAGAGAAATTGGCATGGTTACATCCCCCTCAATCAGCGGTGATGCGTCATTCTTGATTACCTCACTGACACATCCGGTAATCAGCAAACACAGCAATGCCAGCCCTATTTTGATCATAACAAGCTGATTCTACGTTGTGATAATGGGGTATGCTGCCCATCCAACAAACGCTGTAATGCTGTCTCATGTTCCAACTCTATTACAAGACCTCTACTCAATACCACAGCAAGCGGTTCATGAACATTTTGCGGTACATGTCCAGGTATAACCCGGCGACCGCAACAAAGATTGTCATTCTCATGAGATACGTTTGTTAAATGCATAGGCAATGAATTATCAATTTTCATACTCGCATTCCCAGAGAGTTACTCAGTTGAGAGTCAGTCGGAAGTTGAGCCTGCAATAACTCCTGCCAAAACTCGGCATGATCTAACATACTCGAAAGGCTCTCTTCAAAAGCAGCCAGATTCAGCCGACTGGCTGACATTTGCCGATAAAGCTGCACCATCAGAGTAGACTCATCAAAACCAAAGTGAAGATCAAACTGATACCAATGACGATTAAAACTGGCTAATTGACGAAAAATTCCCTCCCCGACCGCAGTGATATCAGCAACATCTACCTGTAAAACGAATTGGTCACGTTCAGGAATGAAGATCAAAGAGAGGTTAAGATGCTCATCAAAACAGAGAGCAGCCACACCTTCATGATTTAACGCTAAGTGTGGCAAGCCAAATTTGGCAGCAAAGTCAGCCAAAACTTGGTTGATGATAGCTATCACATCCATGGATTACTCCCGCAGAGAAGGAAATCAGGTAAACTCGAAGTTACCGCGCGGTTAAGCAAACGGGTTACTCCCGCAGAAAAGGGGATTAGTTTACTATTATCATCTTTTGTACCTCTGTCACTAAAAGGCAGTTCTTTTAATAAAAAGGTCACCCCAGTGATTATCAAAAACCAAACACCGGATCATAAATGGATACTTTTTCTGTAACACATTTTGCTCTGTAAGATGTCCTACGAAGATAACCATTTCAAATGAAATACTATCGTGGGATAAGTTTTCTTGGTCAGCTTATTTTTACACTAACCTTGGTAAATCAAAGCCCTGATCCAAAAACCAAAGCATTATTAATAGCTTGAGCGCCCCTTCCTAGGGCGCTCATATCTACAATATCAACATTTATCTGCTACCAGCATTACACCGTACGTAATACTTGAACCTCACTCTGAGAGAGTTGTTGCAGCAATTGCAAAATATCTTTCATAAAGTTGTTATTCAATGAGATCTGATCTTCACTCTTTTGTTTTTCGTGCTGGGCAACAGACGCATCGACTTCATGTTCCTTGGCTTTGGCCTGAGAAAGTCCTTGTTCTACCTGCACTGCATTATTAGACATATCTCTTAAACCGTTCATCACCGAACTGGAGATCTGCTGCTTGCTGTTACGATTATCAAAAACCAGTGTAAGAGATTTCAGAGCATTCTTGTCAGCATCTTGCGCTGTATCCCATACTTTACCAATCGCTGCCCGATCTGCATCACTACTTTTACCTGACTGTTGCATCTTGACGTCGATTAATTCTTTACGGCCAGCAATATTATTGTCCAGCGTCTTCTGCTGTTTAATCGACTGACTATTTTTAAAAGCAGAGAAGCCCCCTATCAATGCTGAACCAAATGCCATTACACCTGAAACAACAGCCATAGCAATCGTCAGCTTGGCACTATGACGCATCTCATCTACTTGTGACTTCTGAGCATTAATAGTTGCCTTGTTTTCAGTATCACGCTGCAAGATACCCAATTCACGCATCTTCCTGGCAATCTCAAAAAGCAGCGACATCATATCCAGTGTGCCAGTCAATTCTTGCTTGACATTATCTAACCGACTGAAATCAAGTCTCTGTCGTGGTGCAATCAAATCAACCTTATCCATACGCCCGGTTTTTTCCGACTGCTGGATAGCTGCTTCATGTATTGTTACCGCAGAATTTTTATCAATAACAACATCAGTTGTGTTGCTGAAAGTGATCGCCTGAGAAACGTTGAAGCTATCAATAGTATTCATCTTTTTATTCCCTAAATTTTATGCGGTTGGCTGGCAAGATTGTTCATCATGTCACCCCTGGCATTGAGCATCTGAAAGACCATTTCCATGACATGTTGGAAAGATTCCACCATCTGGGACAGCTCCTCTTTAAGCTTATCCATAACAGCCCTGAATGCCGTTAATTCGCTACGTGAAAGTTGTACATCTGCTTGTCGATTAGCCGCTTTACTCTGGAACGCAAAATTGGCAGTTTGAGCACCGCCATTAGCTAAATCAACAACCACGTCACTCACCTGAATACCTACTTTCACGCTACGAGACATAGTATTAGCTGTATTAGCTGCTGTACCGGCGACTTTTGCCGAAAACTCTGCCGCCTTTACCGCCATCTTAGCCGTCAATTCAGCCACTTTAGTGCCCATCTTCGCGCCCATTTTGGCTATCAAGCCAGCGGCTGAACCACCGAAACTGACTGCCGCTGCTGCCACAGCCATCGTAACCTCAATCGCAGTTATTACTGGCCCCAACCACTTCATGGTTTCCTTGCTGATTAAACCGTCTTGAGCCGCTTGTTGCAGCCCCTGAGACACTACACCCATTACCCCTCCGGCAATCAGCATAGCGCCTGCTACCGCACCAACCCCGGTAGCAACCATGATCGCCCCGACCACAATTGAGGTAATCGCACTGATCCAACCGAAGATTTTGGAAAATAACCCAGATTTTTGCGCCTCTTTGGCAGAATTTTCTGCTTCTTTGATCTTCTGCTGGTTCTCATCCATTTTCTGCAAGCTTTCCTGACGCGCCCGCTGGATATTCTGGATATTGAGCTTCGTTTGAGTACGCTCGATCTCACTGGTCAGTTTGCCCAGTTCAATTTCCAATTCCGCAGATGAGGATAACGCCAGAGAGGCCAACCGCGAAGTTTCTTTCAATTCTGCTGTCAGCTTTGTTGTCAGCCCTGCTGCCAACGCAGCGCCTTGCGTAACTGATGCGACCAGACTAGCTATTTTCCCTTGTTGCTGAACATCAAGACGAGTATTACTCACTGCTAATGGTTCCGGCAATGATACCCTTCGTGACTTAGCGACATCAGACGATACATTACCAGCCTGGCTAGGCGTAACGCGATAATCCTCTTTAGGGGGTGTAGCTACAGGGATATCATCAACCTGAAAACCGGCCCGCAATAGAGGAGCTCGGTGTTCATTTGCTATCAGAGTCATCTTCCTGAGTCCTTTTTATTGTGATGGCTTCTAACATTGCGCTAGAACTGGCAGCTAAAGCAGCCTGTTCCGGCAAAGCTGCCGCAAGCTGTTGAGCCGAGTAGAAGCCACTCTCGGCCCCATCAAGCTCTCCTAATTGCAAGAGGCATTCGGCAGCATGAAATGGAAAACGGGGCTCGTTAATATCAAGCATCGCTCCATAACTATAACTTTGGATCGCCTGTTCCAATTGTCCCATTGCCTGACGGCACGCACCCAATCCGAGGAAGAACCGGGAGTCATAGTGATCCAACATACATAAAGCCTGGAATATTTTATGCGCATCCTGCCATTTGCCTGACTGGTACTGATTGAACGCTAATGAATAAAGCTGCTCCAGCGTATCACTGGAGACATCCTTCAACATGGCAAGGGTACCGCCGTCGTGAAGAAAGGACTCCAATTCTTGTGCATACTGATCAGAAGTGGTAGATGTTTCTTGGTGCTCCATAATCATTCCTTAAATTGCGCCGAGAATATTGCGCATTATGCTGTCATATTTCTGAATAAAACGGTTTAGCGCTTCAATAGCGGCGTTGTAGCGAGAGCTAACATCATTTAAACGCGTTGTTTTTTCTTGGACAGTATTGTTTAGTGGATTTACGCGATCGTTGACCGAAGTAGAAAAGTTAGCCAAGGGATTATTATCCTTATCATATTTATATTCATTCTTCAGACCACTCATAGCCCCACTTTGCTTGTTGGGGCTTGCTAGAAATGTCTGAATGGAGAGGTTTGGTGATCCATTAGTAGATATCTTGATTAGCAACTTATATTCAGCACTCTTCTTAAAAGTGTCCTGATCACTAAAACCATATTTCTCATAGTCCAGCAGGTTGAAGGATTCACTATCATTAATCTTGAGAGTCCCATTAGCTGCTAATTTCGCGTTAATCTCCGATTGAATAACACTGTAAACCTTTAGCTCCGCAGTCAATGCAGCTAGTTCATCACGCAATTCGAGTCGTTTTTTATCATGACCTAACATGACAGAGGTAAATACTTCAGTGACATCATCATCAAGACGATCCGGCGTTAAATTAAAATGAACCGCAGCTAGGAAATCCCTTAATACCCAAGTTCTTAATTTATTCGTCGGATTATCCAAAAAGGATTTAAGATTCTCGATCCCATTTTTTATTTGGCTATCGAAGTGACCATCCTTAACAACAGCATCCGTCGGCAAGAAATAAGCGATCACTTTTTTCAGGAGCTCTTCATCGTCAGTAATAGTCTTTGTATCAAACTTTACCGTATCCCTAGCCGGATCATATTTTGCTTCAATCTTGATCTTATTTTTACTAATAAGCCCAACTAATTTATCAAGCTCTGAAGATCCTGAACCTTGTAATTCTTGCAGAGAAACCTTCTCCAGATCTGCTAAGAAAAGCTGTGGATCATTTTGATATGGCCTAATTTCCATCTTTAAATCCTTATACAATAATGCCACGCATACGAGGTGGACGGCGAAGACGCTTTCCCTCTTCCAAAGGGTGAGGATGGCTGCTTCGTAAGCGATTAACTTCTGTTAACAGCTCCTGCTCGGCATCTTGAACCAAAGAAGTATCAGCATGACCAAACAGTGCTGTACCTATATTTGGGTTGATGCCAAGAGACTGCCACATCTCCTGTAACAATTGCAGTCTGTAATCACTGTCCTTAATGGCTTCCTCAGCAGCATGCCGTACTTTGGCATTAGGTTCCTCTTGCATTAGTGACTCCTATAATAAAGACAGATATTGATTCTTCCTGTCAGCGTTGGGCTTTTTTTTGTTGTTTTCTCATCTGATGTAACGAGATAACGCGACTGACATCTAACTCGAACCAACCAGGCACCACCTCACTCGCCCCTGTCCAACGGCAATAAAAGCGGGCCAAGCGTTCATCATTAAGAGGTGAGTCAGCCAAGGTATTCACTTGACCATAAAGCCGACTACCCACGCCAAGCACTTCTATAGCGGCTGTTGCCAATAGATAAAGGGGAGCAAATGGATTAGCAAGTCCCCGGCGCTGCCGGGTACGACGTAACATGACAATCCAAACTCGCGGTGCATCATAACGCCAAGCTATTTCACAACCTTCACACCACACACGCCAGCCAAGAGGAATTGGACTATTCCCCATACAGTGAGGCTGCACCGAATAACCGCGATCCTCAAACCAGGGAGTAAGCGGATCATGATTCATAGGCAAACCCTGCCAAGAGGCTGAATATTGATCTGTTGAGTCAACTCCTGGTACGAGAGAACAGGTAAGCCGTGATGATCGCCTTCAATTAACTTACGGACATAACGACGAATATCCATTGATACAATCAACACCGGCTTATTCGGCATCTGCGTTAAATCGCCTACCGTTTTTTTCATCTGTTCAAGGAAACTTTGCGTCACCGCCGGGTCCAATGCCAAATAACTCCCTGCGCTCGTCTGGCGAATACCTCCCCGGATCTGCTCTTCTACCTGCTGATCCAACAGATAAGCAGGCAGGATGTTATTGCCATTTGCATACTTGTAACAGATGTAACGCTTGAGGCTACTGCGAATATATTCCGTCAACTGCACTACATCTTTCTCCTTTTGCCCCCATACCACCATAGCTTCAAGGATCGCGCGTGTATTGCGAATAGAGATATCCTCTCCCACCAGACGTTGCAGTATCTCCGTCATCCGTTGCAACGGGATGATGCGCATGGCCTCCTTGACCAACTCGCCATAACTACCTTCCATCTGCTCCAGAAGATAGCGGGTTTCCTGCACACCAATAAAATCTTCGGCATACTCCCGCAACACATGTGACAAATGCCAAGTGATCACCTGAGACATCGACAAAACCGCCATCCCCGACTTAGCCAAACGCTCCTGATGTGCTTCGGCTACCCACAAAGTAGGTTGATTAGGTAACAGAGGTTCTCCTTCTTCATAAGGGATAGCCAACAATTCCAACTGACTAACCGGTTCCTGCACCAGCAGATGAGATGAACGCAATCGACCACGGGCAACGGGCACCTCTTGCAGTTGGATCAGGTATTCACCCGCCTTCATGCCTTCATTGAAGCGTAAGTGGATACCTGGAAAGGGTACTCCCAAATCCAGATAGAGGGCGCGCCGTACCCGTATTAATTCATCGTTAAGCGAAATGGCTTCCAACTCAGCCTGTAATCCGGCATCCACATCAATAAGTAAAGGAACCGTCATCGCGAATTCCTCTTTCTCGCCGAGCCTACCGCCTTTAACTTTACTGCCAACCTTAGGCTTAGATTTGGCTGCCGGGGCACCGGCTCCTTGGGCCAACAGGCTGGGAAGATCAGCTTGCTGACTCACGTTGGCTTGCCGTTGACGCTGGAACAGAAAATACCCCCCACCAGTCACCACCAACCCAAGCATAAAAAAGATTAATGTCGGGAATCCGGGAATAAGGCCAAACAACACCAATAAAACACCACCAATCAGTAGCGCCTTTGGTTGAGCAATGACCTGTTCGCCAATCTCATTACCCAGATCCGAGGAGTCTTCCGACGAAACCCGGGTAACAATGATACCCGCCGTGATGGCAATCAGCAGTGCCGGAACCTGAGAAACCATGCCATCACCCACGGTCAAAATGGCGTAGAGCTGCAATGCATCAGATGCTGACATCCCCCTCTGAGTGACGCCTATGGTTATCCCACCCAGAATGTTGACAAAGATGATGAGCAGACTGGCAATAGCATCACCCTTAACAAATTTCATCGCACCATCCATCGAACCAAACATCTGGCTCTCTTTCTCGATAGTGCTGCGTCTCTCCCTAGCCTCATTGACGTCGATAACGCCAGCACGCATATCTCCATCGATACTCATCTGCTTGCCGGGCATAGCATCAAGGGAAAAACGCGCACTAACCTCAGCCACACGCTCTGAACCTTTAGTAATGACAATAAATTGTACGATGGTGATGATCAAAAAGATCACTATCCCCACGATCAGGTTTCCACCAACCACAAAATTACCAAAGGTATAAACAATCTTCCCAGCGTCAGCCTGCAAGAGGATCATCCGGGTGGTACTGACTGAAAGTGCCAGACGAAACAGGGTTGTCACCAGCAATACCGCAGGAAAGGCAGAAAACTGTAAGGGGGAGTTTATATAAACCGCCATCATCATTAGTACGATAGAGATGGTCATATTAATGGCGATCAGAATATCCAGCAGGAAAGGAGGAAGTGGCAAAATCATCATGAAGACAACCGCCAGCAATAGTATTGCCAGCATAATATCTTTGCGCTCGCCTATCCGGCTTAATAACTCAAGCCCGCGATTCATAATACGGTCCCTTGAGAGAGATAATGCTGATAAGCACTGCGTGCTTCTTCTAGGTTCCCTTCCTGTTGGCAGGCGCGGCTGACGCAAAGCCAAAGAGCTTCACTCTGTTCTCCTTGATCCCGTAAGAGAGCACAATGTTCTTTCGCCATGCTCCCCTGTTGCAGTTTAAGTAATGAAACCACCAAAGCACGGCGTCCTTCCTGATGTTCAGGGTGCAAAGCCAGTAATGCATCCAATAAAATACGAGCTCGGTCAGGATGACCGTATTGCAGTTGAAGCCAGCCGAGCAGCAACAGAGCGCTCTGCTGTTTAGCACTGAGAGTCATGGTCATACCTTGTGCAACAGGTGCAGAGCCATCTGCAACAACTGTTCATCTTGATTCATTTTTTCCAACAGGGAGACAGCATGCTGTACCCTAATGTCATTACCTTGTTGCAAAATTGTACGCAGAGCACTAACAGCCTGACGAAAATCATGTGGACGCAACAGAGAGTGAAACCCATCTTGCGGGCAAGCAAAAGCCAACAAAGCCTGATCAGCCTTGTTGGCCGGATAAAGACGTGCGGTGTGAGTCTCAACGGATTGGCCATCGGGCAATAACGCGTAGCGATCGGGTAAACTAACCTCTATCTCTTCCCGACTGATCGCCGTTAGTTGCTCAATTCCTATATGGGCGGCAGCAATTTTGCTCACGAAGCGAGCACCTCACGCTGTACTCTTAGCAAAGAGCGAAATGCCTGATGCAGCAAAGGCAACGTTATATGCCGTTCATCTAATGTCACAAATAACAACAGGCGATCTTCCCCCAGCCAACCACAACGCAAGGGCAGTTCGGGCCCCTGACCGCTGAAAGTGAGTAACATCGCCTTAACCATCGCGTCTCTCCCCTGATGCCAGGGAATTTCACGGGCCAGCCAAAGCGTTAATGATCCTCCATAGCGCTCAATCTGTAACGTGCCAGAATATTCAAAATCGATTTGGATCAAGGAACTGGAAGCATCAGACATCTCCATCCCCAAATCCTGACAAAACTGGAGCAATTGTGGCTCTATCCAGTTCATGATGCTCCCTCTCCTGACCACAATTCGTCTTCTTCCCTCTCAATTGCTGTATCAAGCGCCAGCTGACAAGAATTAAGCAGGTTCTGCCGCTGTTCTTCATCACTGAACACTTCCACCGGAATCAATCGAATCAATCGCTTCAACTCCCGGTAGAAATGAATTTGAGTTTGACTATTCTGCAATCCCAAAGCATGACCGAGCATTTCAACATCCCGCACATTGGCCCAGCGTTTCTCAATCAGAGAAACGACATCACCCATAAGGTCAGAAGGCCCGTATGCCATGATTCTCCCCCTTTACCACGCTTTTCCATAACTGCTCAACCTGAACCGACAAACTGTTAAGCAGACGGAGCTTATGCATGTCACTCATCACACGTTCCAGCTTAATAGGGTCGAGTTGTCGCGGTTGGCTGTCCAGATCAGCGCTCAGGGCTTTCATGATGAATCCTGTCACTTCCATCAAGGAACTGCTCTTAAAATTGGCCTGGATATCTCGCCAGGCCGCTGATAGCCCTTGATAATCCATAACGGCATCACGATAGATGTTACGCAATGCCTGTAAATTACCAACCCCATCTCTGGCGGCGGCAGTGGCATCAGGCGTAATGCGAGCTCCTAACTCGATAGCAATACCCTGCTCTTGCGCTAAACGCGACAATTCCTGTTCAACTAATGTCAATATGGCCCGTGCCTCTGGCCTGCCGGCCAACGCATCACGGGCCTGACTCAACGCATAGAATTGTTCACTCACCTCGCCAGAGAAACTTTCCAGATAAGCCTGCAACTGAGCAATATTAGTTAGTTGGCTGCTATTTAAATGAGAAATCAACGCCTTAACCTTTTGTTGACGCTCCAGATCCGGCACTTTCTGCAAGTATTCACCCACCAACGCCTCAATTTCCCGCACTCTGGCATGTCCATCGCTAACTTTCCGTCTGGAGAGCGGCATATCTTTGCGTTCCGAAAATGCAAAAGTAAGCTCTTCGGCTGCGTCAGCAAAAGACTGGGATGCAGTAACCAGTACCACTTTCTCTCCCTGAAACTGACCGACCCTGGTCTGCTCCTGTTGTGCTGTAATCCCGGCATCAGGTTCTGACAAAGTTATCGAATGAAGATGATTCTGGATAATATCCATAGCCTATCCTGTCATATCAGAGTTAATAATGGACAAATTATAAAGATACCGTCCCGATGCCTATGCCAAAATCAGCCGTGAATTTTTAGCAAAATCCGCCTAAACTATCGCTGAGGACAGGATTCATCGTTATCTGCCCACTGAAGCTGATGCAAGATACATCAAGCATAAGCAGCAACCGTGAATAGGGAAGCTTCACTGATCAAAACTGGGAACAGCTACGCAAACTCCAACCATTTTCTAAAAACTCCCGACTCAGGTTGCAATCCCTTCCCCTTTCCCTTCTTTATAGTACTCGCAGCAGAGGTTATATAAACAATCATGAAGCTTTCCCTTGACCATATTCCCGGCCAAATGCGCCATGCTATTAATGAATGTCGACTAATTCAGATTCGCGGCAGGGTTACTCAAGTCACGGGTACATTACTTAAGGCTGTCATTCCCGGTGTGCGGATAGGTGAACTTTGTCATTTACGCAATCCTGACAATACACTGTCCCTCCTGGCAGAGGTGATTGGGTTCCAACAACATCAAGCCCTGCTGACGCCACTTGGTGAGATGTTTGGCATCTCTTCAAATACTGAAGTGAGTCCAACCGGAGCCATGCATCAGGTTGGTGTGGGTGATTACCTGTTAGGGCAAGTCCTTGACGGACTGGGTAATCCATTTTCCGGCGGACAGTTGCCGGAACCACAAGCTTTGTATCCGGTTTATCGGGATGCTCCGGCCCCCATGAGTCGTAAACGAATTGAACACCCGCTCTCACTCGGCGTGCGGGCTATTGACGGTTTGCTGACCTGTGGTGAAGGTCAGCGTATGGGCATTTTTGCCGCTGCGGGCGGCGGCAAGAGTACGCTGTTATCTACGTTGATTCGTAGCGCCGAAGTTGATGTTACCGTGCTGGCACTCATAGGTGAACGTGGCCGCGAAGTGCGGGAATTTATCGAATCGGATCTGGGTGAAGAAGGTCTGAAACGTTCAGTGCTGGTAGTCGCTACCTCAGATCGTCCCGCGATGGAGAGAGCTAAGGCAGGGTTTGTGGCGACCTCAATCGCTGAATACTTCCGTGATCAAGGTAAACGTGTACTCTTGCTGATGGATTCCGTGACCCGTTTCGCCCGTGCACAACGAGAAATAGGTCTGGCTGCCGGCGAGCCGCCAACCCGACGAGGTTACCCGCCGTCAGTCTTCGCAGCTTTACCGCGGTTAATGGAACGTGCTGGTCAATCTGACAAGGGTTCAATTACTGCCCTCTACACTGTATTGGTGGAAGGGGATGATATGACAGAACCTGTGGCAGATGAAACCCGCTCTATCCTTGATGGTCACATTATTTTGTCACGCAAGCTGGCTGCGGCTAACCATTATCCCGCCATTGATGTGTTACGTTCCGCCAGCAGGGTGATGAACCAGATTATCTCTCCTGAACACCGGGCTCAGGCTGGTTTGTTACGTCATTGGCTGGCTAAGTATGAAGAAGTTGAGCTGTTGTTACAGATTGGAGAGTACAAAAAGGGGCAAGATCCTGTTGCTGATAATGCCATTGCGCACATTGAAGCAATACGTAACTGGTTGCGCCAAGGCACTCACGAACCCAGTGATTTTCCACAAACTTTAGCGCTCTTACAGCAGATAACGAAACAATGATTGGCCGTTTACAACGCATAAAAGCATTACGGGTCGAACGCGCTGAACAACATTTGTCCCTGCAACAAATGAAACTTCAAACGGCTCATCAACACCATCAACAGGCCTTGCAAACCTTGCAAGATTACTGTCAATGGCGAATAGCAGAAGAGCAACGTCTTTTTGAACTGTGTCAGGGCCAACCTATTGACCGCAAAGGCCTTGAGCGCTGGCAACAACAAATTGCCCTGTTGCGTGAAAATGAAGCTCAGTTGGAAAAGAAAATCGCTGAAATGACCGAAAAAGTGGAGCTGGAACTCCGCCAATTACAAGAATGCCAACGTGTACTGCACCACACACGTCAGCAGCAGGAAAAATTTAACGAATTGGGTCGCCAGGAACAAGAGGCGATCCGCACCCAAGGTGAATACCTAGAAGAATTGGAACAAGAAGAGTTCCATCGCCAAGAAAGAGTGTAAACAGAAGAGCATGAATCCACTGACAGCTATCGGCAAAAGTGTTCCCTCCCTCCCAACGTCCCCTGAAGCGGCGGACGCAGATTTGCAGCGCCGTTTCGAACTGGCTATCGCCTCTCACACCACCAATACGCGTCAGTCAACAGCACGGCGGGTGAATCAACCATTAACCGACACAACCAGAAATAGCAAAACAGCGGATCTACATTCCACGCATGACGCAAATGAGGAGCTTCCTCCATTCGCCTCCACGCACCAAGCCACTGATGACCCGCACAAACACGCCTTACCACTGCATAGCACCTCTTCTTTTTCACATAAGAGAGAAAAGAACCAAGCTAATCCGGAGCAAAAAGAAGCCTTAGCAGAATTTGCCCGCCGCCCTATTGAGATCACCACTGAGATAAAAGAGTCCCAGGAACATGATATAAGAGCAAACTCTCTGGCGACACCTGACCTCCCAGTACACGCTCCCAATCTTGAGTCGGTCAACACGACACCTGAGGTTATGCCTCATCCATTACCAGGCCAATATGTACCCGTACAACCTCAAAATCAGAAGAAAAGCTTATTGGCCTCTGTTGATCGTCTCAATGAGATCGCTATAGAGATAAAAGAGTCTCTGTCAACACCCGGTATCCTGACGAGCCAACCCGCTCTGAACACGCTATCTGCTGACCTAAAGCCGGTTGATATTATATCCTCTGTTGTGGCCTACCCTGACACAGCAGCTATTCCTGCACAGAAAGATGCAAACGATGAACCGGTATATTATGCAGTGGCGCAAACAATGCCCAGCATATCCAGATCTCAGCAAGATACACAAGAGCAAGACATACGTCCCCGCCAGCAGGCAGGTCTGGCTTTTCCTGTTCCCCATGCGAATGAAATCAGCATCACGGAAAAAAAGATTCTTACTGAAATCGAGACATACCATTTATTGGCATCAAAGCCAAAAAAGTTTGACATTCAGCCCTCCTATCCTAGTGAATCAGACGGGAAAATGCCCTTATTCCCACAAACACAACTCCTCCCAGGTGAACGCATACTCGCTACAATGCAAGCAACCTCAACTATTTCCCCACTTTTGGAGGCGCTGATCGATAAATTGGGTGTGGAGATCAGTATCGAACTAACACGGCAGCAACGTCCGCCAACATTACATCTGACACTCCCTAACCTAGGTGCTCTTGAGATTCAACTAACCAATGAGAATGGCAAACTTCAAATAGAGATTTTGGCGAGCCCGGCAGCCCAACAACAACTGAAACAGGCACGTTTTGAGCTACTTGAACGTCTACAGCTCCTTTATCCAACACAAACTGTCGAACTCTCTCTCCCATCTCAAACGGATAGCGAGCACGGATCACGCCAGAGTCGCAGCGTATATGAAGAATGGAAAAACGACGCATGAATAGCCTGACCCTACCCAAAGTCTCATTGGCAGAATTGACTCTGCGTCAAACCCTGAGCCGTCATCAGCAACAATTTAGCTGGGCTAATGGTCATCTCACTCTGGATGTCGTTTCTCCTCCCCAAACACTGGACAAGGTGCTAATCGCCCACTGGAAAGGACATACTTTCTCTTTTTTCTGCCATTCAGCCGAGCTGACTCTGTGGCTCGCCCCCGATTTACAACAAGCGGATCTAACCTCACTTCCTCAGGATCTACTGCTGGCACTGATAGAATACCAAAGCAAAGCACTACCAGATCTATCATGGTCCGCGCTGCGAACCACATCAGAGCTCTCTTTATCAACCTGCTTATTACTACGCCTTGAGCGGCCAGGTGCCACATTGCCACTCTGGTTAGCAGAATCCTCTCCCTTTCTTGCCATATTGCCAAAACGTCAACCTGGCGAATATCTGCCCATTCCATTACAACTGTCTCTGCAATGGGGGGCAATAAGCCTGACTTTAGACGAGTTTCACACCCTAGAACCAGGAGATGTACTGCTACTGCCCCCACAGCAACAACCAGATGCCCTTCTGTTAGCACATCTGGAAGGGCAACCTTGGGCCTACTTTAAATACCATGAACATAAACTGGAGTTAATCACTATGCACACTCTCTCTCCTGACAGTACTCTGCCGGTAACGGACTTAAACAGCCTGGAGGTTCATGTCAGTTTCGAAGTTGGCCGTCAGACCTTGGATTTACATACACTTACCAGTCTGCAACCCGGTTCCTTACTCGACCTTGGTGTTCCGCCAGACGGTGAGGTACGTATCCTTGTCAATCAGAAATGCCTCGGTTCCGGGCGGTTGGTGGACATTCAGGGACGTTTGGGTGTAAGAGTTGAACACCTCTTTACGGAGAAACAATCATGATCCAACTACCAAACGAGTTGGATCTTATCATCGGGCTGGCCTTATTGGCTCTGCTCCCTTTTATTGCGGTGATGGCCACCTCTTTTCTCAAACTGGCGGTGGTATTTTCTTTGCTGCGTAACGCCTTGGGAGTACAACAAATCCCCCCCAACATGGCTATGTATGGATTGGCAATTATCCTCACCATCTACGTCATGGCCCCGGTGGGTTTCGCTACTCAAGATTATCTGAGACAGAATGACGTTTCATTCAGCAACGCTGAATCGGTAGAAAAATTTATGGAAGAAGGAATAGCACCTTACCGGAACTTTCTCAAACAACATATTAAGCCCAGTGAGCGCACTTTCTTTATTGATAGCACCCGACAGATTTGGCCAAGCCAGTATGCTGACCGGTTGGAGCCAGATAGCCTGCTGATCCTGCTGCCAGCCTTTACAGTCAGTGAATTAACCCGCGCATTTGAAATTGGGTTTCTTCTTTATCTGCCGTTCATTGCAATCGATCTCATTATTTCTAATATTCTGCTCGCGATGGGGATGATGATGGTTTCTCCCATGACCATCTCTCTTCCTTTCAAGTTACTGCTATTTGTCCTGCTTGATGGCTGGACACGCCTGACACACGGCCTTGTCATCAGTTATGGAGCCTGAATATGAGTAATGCTGATATTCTGCACTTCACCAGCCAATCCCTCTGGCTGGTGTTAATTCTTTCCCTACCACCGGTACTGATGGCTGCTGCGGTAGGAACATTGGTTTCATTGATCCAAGCACTCACCCAAATACAAGAACAAACGCTGGGTTTTGTCATCAAATTAATTGCGGTCATTATTACCCTGTTCGCCACGGCTACCTGGCTTGGCAACGAGCTCTACAGCTTCGCCAATATGGCCTTTCTCAAGGTACCATTGATCAAATGATACAAGAGCTCCAGCAACAAATCCTTGCTTATACTCTGCTGTTACCCCGCATCATGAGCTGTTTTGTGATATTTCCTGTACTTAGCAAACAGATGCTGGGCGGTGGACTGATTCGCAACGGTGTGGCTTGTTCACTGGCCCTCTATGCTTACCCAACAGTAGCAGGTACCCCCCTACCAGCATTTGGTAGCCTGGAATTGACGCTGTTGCTCAGTAAGGAAGTTTTGCTTGGTCTGCTAATCGGCTTTATCGCTTCTATCCCATTTTGGGCCATGGAAGCTACCGGCTTTATTATAGATAACCAACGGGGAGCAACAATGGCTTCGGTACTTAACCCATCTCTGGGAAGCCAAACTTCACCCACGGGTTTGCTATTGACTCAAACTCTGATCACGCTTTTTTTCTCCGGCGGCGCTTTTCTTAGTCTGCTTGGTGCCTTATTTCAGAGTTACAACAGTTGGCCGGTGGCTCAGTTTTTCCCCCACATTACCAGCCAATGGATCCGTTTTTTCTACGGCCAATTCAGCTATCTGTTGCAACTTTGCGCCCTGATGGCTGCCCCTTTATTAATTGCCATGTTTCTTGCAGAGTTCGGGCTGGCTCTGATTAGCCGTTTCGCCCCGTCTCTCAATGTTTTTGTATTGGCGATGCCGATCAAGAGCGCAATTGCCAGCCTGTTACTGGTTATCTATACCCGATTACTGATGCATCATGCTTATGACAAGGTGTTATTAACGCTTTCTCCAGTGCGCATGTTAATTCCTATCCTGGAGGCACCATGAGTGGAGAAAAAACCGAAAAACCTACACCCAAGAAACTCAGAGATGCCCGTAAGAAGGGCCAGGTAACCAAAAGCAACGAAGTAGTATCAACCTCCTTAATCTTGGGGCTGATCGGCATGATAATGGTCATGTCCGAATACTATTTGGAACATCTGAGTAAACTGATGCTAATCCCGGCTAGTTTGCTGGAGAAACCCTTTCCCCAAGCCTTCAATCATGTCGTTGAAAACCTGATGCAGGAGCTGGTTTACCTCTGCCTGCCAATTCTGAGCGTTTCCGCTTTGCTATCGTTAGCATCACACCTTGCCCAATACGGCTTCCTGTTGAGTGGGAATTCCATCAAGCCTGACATCAAAAAGATTAATCCTGTTGAAGGGGCCAAAAGAATCTTCTCTATTAAGAGCCTGATGGAATTCGTCAAATCAATACTCAAAGTGACACTGCTCTGTATCCTGGTCTGGGTTACCCTGGAAGGTAATCTACAGGCGCTGCTGTACCTGCCGGAGTGTGGGACAAGATGTATTATCCCTGTACTCGGTATGATGTTAACCCAGCTAATGACCGTGTGTGGTATCGGGTTTATCGTGATTTCTATTGCCGATTACGCTTTCGAACACTACCAACATATCAAGCAACTCAGAATGAGCAAAGATGAGATCAAACGTGAATATAAAGAGAGTGAAGGCAGCCCGGAGATCAAAAGCAAGCGACGCCAATTTCACCAAGAATTACAATCAAGCAATATGCGCACTAGCGTCAAAAATTCATCGGTGATCGTTGCCAACCCAACTCATATTGCAGTCGGTATCCGCTATAAGAAAGGAGAGACACCTTTACCTCTTATTACGCTCAAGTTCACTGATGCGCAGGCCCTGCAAGTCCGGCGTATTGCCGAAGAGGAAGGTATTCCCGTGTTACAGCGAATTCCTCTCGCTCGGGCACTTTATCAGGATGGCCTCATCGACCACTATATTCCTGCTGATCTGATCCAAGCCACCGCAGAAGTTTTACGCTGGTTAGAACAGTGGCAAGATCGCTCTCCTGAACCGTAACTTGCTTTCAAATAGCGTTACTTGAGGTGTAAGATGCGCTATGCTGACCGCGCTATAAGTCAATGTTCGCTATATTTCGATCATTCCCGGCGATTCGGTATTTAAGATTTATTCAGTTTATAGCGTATTGAACCACCTTTACGAAGCAACTTGATAAAAACTCGACTCAGGTTCTTTTCTTAATTCATTGCGACCAAACCACATAATTGCAACAAATTTAAGATAAATAAAGATGGCGACTGATAGCTAAGTGTCCCTTAACCGATATTATAATAAACAATCCCATTCGGTTAGGTTGATTCTTTATTTTTATCAATTGATAAAATCGCTCAAACCAGATTTGAATTTCTTATCAAGTGATCTACTATTATGCAAGGGTTATTTTAGCTATTAGATCTGGCTGCACACTGACTTCTGTACCTTGTAATCAATTAATACTCAGCTAACCATGACAATAATTGACGTATTCTGAATCATCCATACATTAAGGAGAAAACGAATAATTGAGGCAGTATAAAAAGCTCAACTTATGATTCAGAATGAGGAATCTACAGGCAATCTTTACTATGTGAAAAAAAATTGATCACTTTTCATCTGTCGTTTATAAAATGTGAGAATAATACTATTATTCGGATCGAGAACATTAATATGCCACCAGAAGAAAAACCGTTTAATTAAAAGGCCTTACAACTCACTATCCAGTTATACACATAAAACTATTCTTCCTGTCTATTTCAGGTAGTAAAACCAAAGAAAACATATATTTAATATCAATAAGAATAACGTGATTTATATTTTTTTAAGACAACACCAATAGATCCAGGACAATAAAATGAACGGCATCACAACATCAGGGAAGGGAATGGATATCACTCTATTCCAGCGTAGCATGCCTGCCTTCAACGTTATAGAACATCATCAGGAAGGGATATATATCCTGCTCGAAGGTGAGATGACATGGCAGGACAGTACCAATACCTACGATCTCTCTCATAATGAACTGCTTTTTGTTCGTCGTGGCAGTTACGCAGCAAAAACTCGTAGTGATACCTGCAAGCTGCTCTGGTTACCCTTGAGTACAACTTTCCTTCACGGTTTTCTGCAACGTTTTGGTACTCTGCTCAGTGAAGTCGAGCGACATAATGTGCCAACACCCGAGTTGATTGCATTTACCTCATCTCCGCTACTATCCCAAAGTGTTAGCGGGCTGGTCGATCTATTGGCTCATGATTACCCCGCAGCCTTGGGTCAATTAAGAACAGAAGAACTGTTATTGTTAATTTGTTTCGGGGAACAAGGGATTTTGCTCATGTCAGTATTACGACAACTGAGCAATCGCCAGGTAGAACGTTTACAGAGCTTTATGGAAAATCACTACCTCAAAGAGTGGAAACTCAGCGAATTCTCTAAAGAATTCGGCATGGGATTAACTACGTTCAAGGAGCTATTCCGCTCCGTATACGGCATATCACCACGAGCCTGGATCAGTGAGCGCCGTATTCTTTATGCACATCAGCTGCTACTCAATAGCGAGATGAGTATTGTTGATATCTCAATGGAAGCCGGATTCTCCAGCCAATCCTACTTTACTCAAAGCTATCGAAGACGCTTTGATTGCACACCCAGTCGAGCCAGGTATGGCAAAGAGTAACGATTGGCTAAAATAATCTGACGTTTTTTACAAGTTAACCATTGGCCTGACAGATAAAATAAGGCCATTCCTAATCCAATCGACAAGAGTGACTAGCCGCAAGATGAGCATAGCATGAGCCAGCAAGACCATTATCAGACTCGAACCAGCATGTTTCTCGGCCGCAAGATCTCTGTCATGCAGTCTGGGATTCCGAGCCGAGAGCAGATACTCGGAAAATCATCGGCTATTCAGTACCAGAATAGAGACATTATCAATAACCAACAGTTTGTTCTGTTACAACGCCTTTTGCCCAGACATCTTCTGGAAAGCTTAATGAAATCTGTTTGGTTTCGCAGACGGCTAAATTGTGGGCAAGCTTTGAAACGTAATGACCTGCAACAGCTGATCAGAGCGGCGGCAAAATCAGAATGTGACTGGGACACGGTACTGGGTGACCACATTAACCTGGCTGACAGGCATCTTTTACAGTATTGGGTACTACAGCCACTATTTGACTGGTGGTTCCGCCTATTAGAACCAGAGATAGAACTCTGGTTCATCGAACTTGATCAGTTACAGATTCAAGAACGGCAATTGCGAGCTAAGGCGCATTTTTGGCAACAGGTTGAAAACGTATCATATCAATGCCGGGAACAACATCATCAAGAGGTTATATCCTTGCAAACAGTGCTCAACCAACGCAAGCAACTATTAGAAAAACAGCTGTTGGCAGCGGAAACCCAGGCCCACGAAGCATGGCCCAACTGGTTTACCGGGCTGGATACACTCCAGACCGACGACAATCTGACAGCTTTCACACCAGTTCCAGAAGCGCTGTCACTCTGCTGGACATGGTTATCCACCTTAAAATACGACAGTGCGGCTGCTATCCACTTGCAACAATGGCTCTGCACTCGTGCCCTGTGCTTGCCACAGGATAGTTTTTATTGGCAATCGACGACGACCTAATCATTAGAGGAAACATGCAAACTCTACTCAATCATTTGGCCAGTCGCCTGGGCCAGAAGCCTTTTGTTTCCGACAGACAAGGGCATTACCATCTGCACATTGATAACTACAACCTATTCCTTCGCCAACAAGGAACTGAACTTGTGTTATCCAGCACTCTAAACTGGCACCATAGCCCAAAAGATCCATCAGGCACTGAACTATTGAAGACACTGCTGCAACAGGTCACTCGTTGGGGGCGCCATGCTCCCCACGCACTGACCTTGGATGAATCAGAGAATCTTATTCTGGAGGCTCGCCTTGATCCTGACAGTCTGGATGTGCAAATCCTGGAACAGATGCTAGCTATACATGTCGATCTACTGGAACAAATCATGGATTTATTATCGGAAACGCAATCTTCCCCTCAATGGAAACAAGTCATATGGCAGCCATGAAACAGTTCCAACGGCTTTGCCGTTCCTTACTGTTGTCGTTGAGTATCAGTAGCGTGATGCTCCCCTCGGCTTTCAGCCAAGATCTGGATTGGTTGCCCACGCCTTATGACTATTTGGCAAAAGGAGAAAGCCTGCGGGATGTGCTGGTTAATTTCGGCGCTAACTATGACGCATCAGTGGTTGTCAGTGATAAGGTGACCGATCAAGTTAACGGTCATTTTGAACAGAATGGCCCTCAGGAATTCCTGCAACATTTATCCTCTCTCTATAACCTGGTCTGGTATTACGATGGGAGTGTGCTTTATGTATTCAAAAACAGCGAAATACAATCGCGTCTCCTTAAGCTTGAACAAACCAACGCAACAGAACTACAACAAACCCTAAAACGTTCCGGTATTTGGGAACCCCGCTTTGGCTGGCGTCCAGATGCAGGTAACCAACTGGTTTACGTATCAGGCCCTCCCCGTTATCTTGAACTGGTCGATCAAACTGCGTCCGCGCTGGAACAGCAATCACTGCTGCGTAGCGAAAAAACTGGGGCGTTAACAGTGGAAATTTTCCCTCTTAAATACGCCTCAGTTACAGACCGTCAGATCCAGTATCGTGATAGTAATATTGAGGCACCTGGCATTGCCACTATTCTTTCCCGCCTGCTCAGTGATGCTAATGTGACAACTGTCACCGGTGAAACAGCATCGTCTATGGGCGGAAGCCATTCAAGCCGTGCTGTTGTACAGGCAGAACCGTCCCTAAACGCAATCATTGTACGGGACACCCCGGAAAGAATGTCCATGTACGCACATTTAATCAACGCACTGGACAAACCCTCTGCTCGTATTGAAGTCGCACTTTCCATCGTTGACATCAACGCCGACAACCTTTCAGAACTGGGTGTCGACTGGCAGGTGGGTATCAACACCGGGCCGCGTCATCATATTGATATCACCACCTCCACTGGGGAAAAAAGGGAGAACAAAGATCAGGGAAAGAGCATCGGTTCAGCTGCATTGGGTAGCTTAGTTGATCGCCGTGGCCTGGATTACCTGCTGGCAAAAATAACCCTGTTAGAGAGCAAAGGCAGCGCTCAGGTGGTTTCCCGTCCGACGCTTCTGACTCAGGAGAACACCCAAGCGGTCATTGACCACAATGAAACCTATTACGTAAAAGTTAATGGTGAACGGGTCGCCGAGCTCAAGAGCCTCACCTATGGCACCATGCTACGTATGACGCCCAGAGTCATCCAAATCGGGGATTCTGCTGAAATCAGTTTAAGTCTACATATTGAAGACGGTAACCAGAAGCCCAACAGTTCAGGCCCAGATGGCATTCCTACCATCAGCCGAACCATTGTCGACACCGTTGCCCGGGTTGGGCATGGGCAAAGCTTGCTAATCGGCGGCATCTACCGTGACGAGATGAGTGAAACCCAACGCAAAGTGCCATTTTTAGGCGATATCCCCTACCTAGGTGTTTTATTCCGCAGTACCACTGAGCAGGTTCGGCGTTCAGTACGATTGTTCATTATTGAACCACGGCTCATTGATAGTGGGATAGCGCATTATCTGGCTCTTGGTAACGGGCAAGATCTGCGCCATCGGTTACTGGCAACACAAGATATTTCTAATCAGAGCGTTTCTCTGAGTAAAGTGCTGAGTGGTGCACAATGCCAACCTTTACCCCCAGCACGCCAAGTACAAGAAACGCTACGGCAAGCAGGTAAAAGCTCATTTTTGGCCTCATGCCGAATGGGCAAGACTTATGGATGGCGAGTCATTGAGCAACAATGTTCACTAAAGGATACCTGGTGTGTTCGTGCGCAAGATAAGGCGATCAGATGAGTTGGAAAATTCGCTTCTACCGCGGACTGAATAAAAGTATTGAGGTCAATTTAGCTGAAGGACGTTTAGCCATCGGTTCGGATCCCTTACAGGCAGATATCGTTCTGGTGGATGAAGATGTTGCCCCTGTACACCTCGTCTTAGAAGTAGAATCAGACTCAATCCGCCTGTTGGAATGGGCCAGTGAAACAACACCAAGTCAGAATGGTGAACCTCTGTCACCGGGGGTTTCACTGCAAGCACTAGCTCGCCAGGAGGCGGGGCCGTTACTATGGGCTTTCTGTGACCAACAACAGGCATTCCCAAATCAACTCGCTGAACCGGTGGTAACACCACACCAGCGTCCTACCCGGCAAAATCGTAGCTGGGCTGCCGGCGGGATGCTGATACTCTGTTTGGTATTGGCACTCGGCTTTCTGGCACTGCTTGGACATGAAGGGTGGCAAAGGCACAACCCATCCCATGGTATGGCCGAACAGGAACTACGCCGTTTCCTTAATGACGATTCGGCCTATCGTCAAGTTAATGTACAAATGATGCCCAATAATGAGCCGTTGCTGCTCAAAGGTTATGTGAACTTCAACCACCAACGATTAACACTGCAACAGTATCTTGATACTCACTCCCTCAATTATCGGCTGGAGTTACGTACCATGGAGGAATTGCGTCAGGGGGTGGATTTCATTTTACAAAAATTAGGCTATACCCAGGTCCAGAGTGGCGATGGCAAACTACCCGGTTGGATCCGCCTTACAGGAGAATTAACTGATCCTGATCAGCAATGGAATGACATTGAATCACTGCTCAAACGTGATGTTCCGGGCCTACTCGGTATAGAGAACCAGACGCGTCTGACCGGCGGCCATCTCAAGCGACTGGATATGTTATTGGCTAAACATGATTTACCCAACTCGCTGACCTATCAGGATAAAAGCGATCGTATCGAGTTCACAGGTCACCTAGATGAGCTCCAGACTCATAATTTCTACCGCTTACAGCAGGTATTTAAGCAAGAATTCGGCAACCGACCAACATTGGTATTGCTGAATAACAACCGGCTCTCCCGCAATGATGAACTCAATTTCGACGTCCGGGCGGTTTCTCTGGGACGTGTACCTTACGTGGTACTAAAAAATAACCTGCGTTATCCCGTCGGAGCAACAACAGAAAATGGTTTGAGGATCGAAGCTATCCGTCGAGACGCTATTGTTATTATCAAAGGTGAGCAGCAATTTATCGTCAAACTTAACAGGAGCCCAGCTTTATGATGACATCCCTGGAGGCACGACTGTTTGGTGCTGACCCCACTTATGTCAACGAAATTCAACACCGCCTCTCTCAGGCGCTGAACGATATCAAACAATGCCTGAGACGTGGCGGTTCTGTACAAGAATACCAACAATGGCAGCAGGAGGCTGACGCCATTCAAGCTGCAATCACAATACTTAACACAACAGAAGGAGACCATCATGGCTCAGATTTTTAAACACACAGGCACAGTCAATACACTCGATCAGGTTGCTACTCAACTTAATGAGAAAGCCAACGAGGCAAACACCGACGTTAGTAAAGCAATCACCGCACTAAAAAACGGTCCAGATAACCCCGCCTTGCTAGCTGAATTACAACACAAGATTAACAAGTGGTCAGTCATCTACAACATTAACTCTACTGTCACCCGGGCCATGAAGGACCTGATGCAGGGCATATTACAGAAGATCTAATCATGACACGTTCACTCAAAGGACTACTGGCAGATATTGCTCTGGTTGGAAGCGGCCATCACTGCCATGACGAAGCCAATGTTATTGCCGATTGGCTGATATTAAACGAGGAAGGGCAAGAAGCCGCAAACCTAATTCGGCTCTCTTCTCTGACGAACCAAGGCAAATATCAACAGGCTCTGAATTTTGGACGGGATCTTCCTTGGCCCAGTCTGGAACCCTGGTTGGCTTTGTGTGAATGGCGTCTGGGACTGGCATCAGCCCTAGAGCAGAGACTGATGCGGATGGCTAATAGCAACGATCCACAATTACTCTCCTTTGTTGACGGTATGCGGGAACAACTAGCTCATGAATAGGATCGAAGGACCATCCTATAATGTGCTGTCACAACCAACAACACAGCCTTCAATCACTGCCAAACACAAGCAGGACTTTGACCAGGCATTGGAACTCATGCCTGATCAGCAGACGCTGAAAGAGAGACAACAACGCTGGATACGGGGGGAATCTCTGGAGGAAGTTTTAGGTGACTTCAATCCGGCGACCCAGCGAAAAATCGTCTGGCAATGGCATCAGACCTTATCAACTGATAGCCAGCCCTCCCAACGTGCTCAGTTAGAGGGCAAACTTATTGCCCCAGTGCAAGAACATCTGTGGTCGCAGTTTGGTGGTCTGACCCTGCCCATCAAGCCACAACTGGATTTGCCAGAATTCAGAGCAATTGTTCGTGAATTCGCGCCCACAGGTCGACAACAAGAAACTGTCCTTCTCAAAGTACTCGGCGAGATTAAATCTCTAGACGGTAATGAGTACCTGAGTGACCTAATCCGAAGTGAGTTGAAAACGCTGATCCCCCGTAACGGTATGGTGGATAACCTGATACGAAACTCACACAAACTCGATTTGGAGGAATAATGGACCTGCCACAAATAAGCGAGACACTGATAACCAGCCTGGATGAACTCAACACACCTCAGGCCAGTGCCGAAAATGTTGCACATTTTGAACTGGCTATGTCCAATCAAGATCAGGGGCTTGGAAACAACCTGATCAGCGAACTAGGCCAGTACAGACAACAACTTACTCAGGCTAAACAAGAGCTGGAAGCACAGCTGGCAGTCCCCGGCAGTGATCCCAATAGCCTGATGCAAATGCAATGGTCTCTCATGCGTATCACCCTGCAAGAAGAGCTGATTGCCAAAACAGTAGGACGATTGAACCAAAACATTGAAACCCTAATGAAAGCCCAGTGAGGAACTGTGAAGAAACACCCTATAATCTGCATCCTGTTAGCTGTCTTCATGCTAACAGGATGTAAAATCGAACTCTATACTGGAGTTAGCCAAAAAGAAGGCAATGAAATGCTGGCCTTGCTCAGGGAAGCAGGAATTTCCTCGGATAAGCAGCCAGACAAAGATGACAATATCAAGCTATTGGTCGAAGAATCTGATGTTGCACAAGCTGTTGAGGTACTAAAACGTAAAGGATATCCACGGGAGAACTTCTCCTCTTTACAAGATGTTTTCCCTAAAGACGGCCTGATCTCCTCACCGGTAGAAGAACGGGCGCGGCTCAACTTCGCCAAAGCACAGGAAATTGCCCGAACGCTTTCTGAGATTGATGGCGTACTCGTAGCACGGGTACATGTGGTCTTGCCGGAGGAACAAGACAGACTGGGTAAAAAGTTATCGCCAGCCTCTTCTTCTGTGTTTATCAAACACGCGGCTGACGTTCAACTCGATACTTATATTCCCCAGATAAAGCAACTGGTCAATAACAGCATCGAAGGACTGAGTTATGACCGCATCAGCGTCGTATTAGTTCCTGCGGCAGGCGTGCGTCAGGTGCCGTTAGCACCGCGCTATTCCACGCTATTTTCTATCCAGGTCACGGAGGAATCACAAGGCCGCTTGATCGGAATTCTGGTTTTATTGTTAGCTTTGTTATTCATCAGCAATCTGGCTCAGTTCCTGTGGCACCGAAGCAGGATGCAATAATGGCAACAGCATTAACGCCCTACCAATTTCGGTTTTGCCCTGCCAGTTATATTCATACGGACCATCTATCACCAGATTGGCTTTCAGTCTTGTCCTCCCTTCCTGAATGGCGTAGCTCTCCCAGAGTCAATGGGCTACTGTTGACTCAATTTGACCTGAATGTAGATTATGAGTTGCCTGCCGGGTTGGGAAACATTGCCTTGCTGGAGCAATCATACTTAGAACAACTTCTTACCTGGCTGGGAGCCTTACTACACGGGCAAGCTATTCGCCATTGCCTGTTAGCGACAGAACTTCGCCATTTACATGACTCACTTGGGAGAGAAGGGCATCACTTTTGCTTAAAGTACCTCGACATCATTATCGGCAACTGGCCGGCTGGTTGGCAACGCTCATTGCCACCAGTAATCAATGCGAATTATTTCCGTACCAGTGCCTTACAGTTCTGGCTAATGGCTATGGAACCTCTTCCTGCCGATTTCGCCAAACGCCTGAGCTTGCGACTTCCCCCTCATGACAATCCCCCGGACTGGCCTGTCAGCCAGGCAGAACGACCACTGGCACAGGCATTGTGTCTCAAATTAGCCAAACAAGTGAATACAGAATGTTACCTTTTATTAAAATAACAAAAGAACATCTTCAATTTTCTCCTGAACTTCTGATATTGCGTAAAGCAGACTATCAAACCTGTCTCAGTGCCCAGTCTCTGCTTGATGCCGCTCAGATCCAAGCTCAGGAAATTGAACGTGAAGCCCAAACCGTTTATGAGCAACAAAAAGAGTTAGGCTGGCAGGCCGGTATTGATGCCGCCCGCGCAGAACAAGCCAACTTGATTCACCAAACCCAGCTCCAATGTCAGCAATATTACCGACAAATCGAGCAACAAATGAGCAATGTAGTATTGCAAGCTGTTCGTAAAATCCTGAAGAATTATGACCAAGTTTCCCTTACCTTACAGGTGGTTCGTGAAGCCCTTTCATTAGTCAGCAACCAAAAGCAAGTCATCCTGCGGGTTAATCCTGAACAAGCCGCAACAGTACGCGAACAGATATCCCGAGTACATAAAGACTTTCCTGAGATCGGCTACTTAGAAGTCACGGCGGATGATCGCCTCGATCAGGGCGGCTGCATTCTGGAAACAGAAGTCGGGATCATTGATGCCAGCTTAGATAGCCAACTCGACGCACTCATGTCCGCCATTAACAATCAATGGTAGAGTTGATTATTTCGCCACCCAAATGGATAAAAAAACAGACATTCCTGACGTAATAACCAGGAAATTCGTTATTTCTGCAACATCCATAAAAAAGAGAGTTGGAACCTTTCTGGAATGAGAGTTTTACAACATTCCAGATATACAACTGGTTTTCGACGGAAAGTGAAAATTTCTTCTGCCGTTATTAATATTCTCTATTTCGACAAAACATTATGATTCACTCTATCTGATATCCAGGTTCCCATTCCCTGGAATAATCCTGCAAAAAACTATTCAAGGAGTAGCCATTGTCTCCCATCTCAGGTATTAATCACCAAAGAATATTGCCTACCCAACAACTCGACACCACAGCCGTTAATCAGCCACAGGGCGAACTCTCTGGTCGATTCCTGAAAGTCTCTTCCCCCAGACCTGGGTTGCTGGAACGCCTCTCAGCTACTATTCAACGCAACCTGCCAGGCCACTCCATGCTCGATCGCCAACTGACGACTGATGGCAAGAAAAACCAGGAGAGCCGCTTCGCTTTTAGCATGATAATGGACAGAATCATTCACTTTGCAGTCAGCACTAAGCTGGGGAGTGTCCGGGATTCCGCAGGTAAGCATGGCGGCGAAGTCACCTTCAAATTTGCCCAGACCAAAGGTGCCTTTCTGGACCAAATCATGAAACACAAAGACACCGCCGGTGGCGTCTGTGAATCCATATCCGCCCACTGGATAAGCGCCCATGCCAAAGGTGAGAGCGTCTTTGACCAACTCTATGTTGGGGATCAGAAAGGTCAGTTCCATATCGACTCTCTGGTTTCCATCAAACAATTGCAGATGGATGGCATAGATCCATATGCCGAGCAAGCCAAAATAACCGAATCCTGGCTCAGTGAGAATGGCATCCAACCACGAAGCCCATTTGAAGTAAGCGGCGAAACTGGCAACAAAGGCACAAAAGATCTACTAAACGCCATCCTGGACACAAGTGACAAAGGATCGGGCTATAAGAAGATCAGTTTTGACGGAAAGATGGCTGGACATACAGTAGCAGCCTATGTAGATGACCAAAAAGGGGTCACCTTCTTCGATCCTAACTTCGGCGAGTTCAACTTCCCTGATAAAACCTCATTCTCCAACTGGTTTACTCAGGATTTCTGGTCCAAGTCCATGTATAACAAGGAAATCGGTCTGGGACAACATTTCCAAGTTCTTAACTACGAGCCTAAAACACAATGACACACGACTACCACCAACTAATAGAAACCCTGTTCTCCAAACTTGGCCTCCCGGCGTTCCCTGCCGACGATGACATCTACACTTTGGAGGTCAATGGACGTTTTCAGGTACTGATTGGCCTCTATCACGATGACTGGCTACAGTTGTTCTGCGAACTAGGTTCCGAAGTTAGCCGCTCTAACAACCTTTTTGGACAACATTGGCCCGCCCATGTCCAGGGCGATCTGGATGGACAAGCAATCCTGTGGTCACAACGCCCTTTGCCCAAAGTGGATATGGTTGAACTACAGGCTTGGTTAGAGCGTTTCATTGACGATATTGAACAACGCCTTACACCTGACATCCACCAGCCCAAAGATCTGCCCCCTCCTTCCCTGATACGGGTCTGAAAAGGGACGGCTATCGAGCTATAAGTTCAATGGAGGCCTCAAGATTTGGTACCCTAAGCTACCAAAAAAGGTCGTGCTGATCGTTTGAGAGAGATATTGAACGATTCTATGCCCGTAGGATAATCCGGTATACATTTCTTGTGCCGGATTTTTCTATAATAGGCTGGGAATAGCATGTAACATTTTGGCGGGTACACATGCGAAAAACCCGCCATTAAGCGGGTTTCTACTATTAACAACTTTAACTGCTCAGGTTCTCACCTTCATCGCTATCGTAAAGTCATTAATGGATTTAAGCAGTTAAGTTAAATCAAGATAATACGATAACATTTACCGCTGATGGACCTTTAGCGCCATTCTCAATAGAGAATGAAACTTCTTGTCCTTCTTCCAGCGTTTTGAAATTATTGCTCTGAATTGCAGAATAATGAACAAAAACGTCTTTGCTACCATCTTTCGGAGAAATAAATCCAAAACCTTTATCGTTATTAAACCATTTTACTGCACCAGTCATTGCATTAGACATAGGATTTTCCTTTAATTTTATTTAAGTTGCCATATAAGGCATGTTAGGTCTGTTTTTCAGTTTTACTTATGGGTACTAATTAGAAGGAATTCGCAATGAAGTGGTATCGTGGATAACGCTAAATGGTGAACTGCTTTAACTTGCTTTTCATAAAGTAGGTCTGTACTTCCAAACCAGTGAAGCTATTAAATCACATATACTGACATTTAGCAAATTTTAATTTCATTTATTTTTTCCTATTAGATGTTTCCCTTTTCCCAAGTTACTGATTTATGCATGCTGCATAGCACCGCCAACACTATAACTGACTAATTATAAAAAGTTCTTATCCTAAAACCATATTTGGAACGCCGAAGATTAGATGACTCACTTGGCAAACTACTGGAATTGAAACATACACTGCCTACACGTGATGCTTCACGTAACGGGTTTATCATCCGTCCATCAAAGCGCTTTCGACGGGACTTTGTCAATGAATATCAAATGCACAACCTGTTTGCTTACGCTATGCCTTTGCGGAGAAATCCCACAAGTACGCCTGGTTCAGGGAATATAACGCCATTGCGTTACAGCAGGCGGTGATCAATCTGAATACCGCGTTTGATCATTTCTTCAATCCTAAGTTGAGCGCCAAATTTCCCACGTTCAAACGCAAACAGGGCTGGCAATCCAGCTATCACTGTGTTGGGGTGAAAGTGCGGGATGATGCGGTGAAGATCCCAAAATTGTCACCGATAGAAGCGCGCATACACAGGGAAAGTGAAGAGTATTACGCTATCCCGAACAGCCACGGGAAAATATTTCGCCGCTATCCTTTGTGGCGATGGCAGGGATACACCGGAAAAGCCGGGCGTTATCACCCGCGTGACAGGGTGTAATATGGGTTTATCCCACTATCTTATCCAGTCGACCAAGGAGAAGGTGAATAACTCTCGTCACCTTATCAACGCCACCCGTAACCTGAGTCGTAAGCAGAAATCGCTCTCCCTCAAACAAAAGGGCAGCGTTAACTGCGGCAAGGCCCGATTACGTCTGCCAGCAGTCCATAAGCGGATAGCCCATGTTCGCTCCGATTTTCAACACAAACTCTCCCGGACAATGGTTGACGAAAACCAAGCGGTCATTGTTGAGACGCTGCAATCGGCAAATATGATGAAGAATCACCCCATTGCTCGCGCTATCGGGGATGCGAACTGACATGGCTGCGGTCACAAAGAGCCGGAAATGCCGCTGCATAAGCGGATCTGGCAATACTCTTTCTGTGGTATCAAACATGACCGCGATATCAATGCGGCAATCAACATACAGCACAAGGGCACAACAGAATTACAGGCGGCGGGACTCGTCGTTTCTGCCCACGGAGGCCAGCGTCAATCCGTCATATCGACAGTTTCGGCTTGAGAAGTGGGAAGCCTTGCGGTTTACGGTGGGGCGCAGTCACTGAATAGATTATAAGGTACGCCGTTAAATACGATGCCGTACCTCTTGGCATTAATAAATCAGTCCCACTCCATACACCCATAAGGCTAAAACGAACCAAACTCATTAGATGTTCTTCACATTAAGTCATTTTGCCCTTTGCCCCGACTCTGCAACAATTTATACTCAAAATAACGGTCTTACTGTCAAATAGTACCTGTTATCCCTAAGGATCTGGTCTCTATGTCCCAGTCTTTACCGGTTTTGCGCAATACATTAACAAGCTCTCACGACATACTCTGCATATAAAGATGATCATGCAATCTGCACTGACAATCTCTTTAGCTATACTTATCATTGTCTATTTAGCTGAAATCGAAAAAAGGGATACCCTATAGGAAAATGAAAAAATTAACCGTTCTAACCGGAAAACTGCCTCCTTCCCTCCCAGAAAGACAGGATTTCCCAGAGGCTAACTGATGAAAAATAAACTCATTAGCATACAGCAAACCGCCGAGCATTTTTATGATGGAATGACCATCATGGTAGGTGGTTTTATGGGAGTAGGTACTCCCCCTAATTTAATCACTGCATTACTGAAGGCGGGTGTAAAAGATCTGACCCTGATTGCCAACGATACCAGCCGTGTCGACTTTGGCATCGGCCCTCTTATCGTTAATAACAGAGTGAAAAAAGTTATCACCTCGCATATTGGCACTAACCCAGAAACTGGACGCCAAATGATTGCTAGAGAAATAGAGGTGGAACTGGTTCCTCTGGGAACATTGATCGAACGTATTCGCTGCGGTGGAGCAGGTTTAGGCGGATTCCTGACCCCTACCGGAGTCGGTACCTTTGTAGAAGAAGGGAAACAAAAAATAACCCTCAATGGAATAGACTATTTACTGGAACTCCCACTACGCGCAGATCTGGCGTTGATTCAAGCTCATCTTGCCGATCATCAGGGCAACCTGACCTATCAGTTAAGCGCCCGTAATTTTAACCCAGTTATCGCTCTGGCAGCGGATATCACAATTGCCGAGCCAGATACATTGGTTGAAGTAGGTGAGATTGCACCGGACTGCGTTATGACACCTGGCACACTAATTGACTATATAGTTTATCCAGAGGGAAACTCATAATGAACGCCAAACAACTTATTGCCCACCGTATCGCACTTGAGCTACAAGACGGCGACGTTGTTAACCTCGGCATCGGTATTCCCACGCTAGTCGCGAACTATCTGCCTGATAACATTCATATTACTCTCCAATCAGAAAACGGTTTTCTGGGCCTTGGCCCCGTTACAGAGCCCCATCCGAATCTGGTCAATGCCGGAGGAAAACCCTGTGGCATCCTGCCCGGTGCCGCCATGTTTGACAGTGCCTTCTCTTTTGCCCTGATCCGCGGTGGTCACATAGATGCTTGTGTGCTGGGTGCTCTGCAAGTTGACCAACATGCCAATCTGGCCAGTTGGATGATACCGGGGAAAATGGTGCTCGGTATGGGGGGTGCAATGGATCTCGTCACGGGTGCCCGAAAAGTGATTATTGCAATGGAACACTGTACCAAAGACGGATCCACAAAGATCCTCAAGCAATGTACCCTGCCGCTAACCGCCGCCAATAAAGTCAAGATGATCGTCACCGAACTGGGCGTCTTCTACTTTGAGCAGGACCAGTTAATCCTGAAAGAATATGCACCGGGCATCACATTAGAAACTCTAAGAGAAAAAACCGAAGCAGAATTCAGCGTCGCACATGATCTCAAAGCCATGCCTATTCCAATGCAGAAAGGTGGAATATGATTGGTCATGCTCCCAATAATGAGATGTTGTGATAAATTCTTCTCTTTTTTTAGCCCTACAGGATTCAATAAAAACAATTAGTTAATTGTTTTTAAATGATTTTATTTGGTTCAATTATCTGCTATACCCCCATATTCTTTTGTTATCTTTTAAATTCATCTTTCCGTGAATTGATATCTCCTCCAATAAAAATTTTCTCTTTCTCCTTATTATCTAACTTTGTCGTAATGGTATCATTGTAGTATTACTTTATCAGAGTCAATAAAGCATACTATAAAATTAACTAATGATTACTATACCTAATAAAATCATAACAAATAAAATATAATCAATAAAAATAATAATGAAAGTTATTTTTTGGACATCTGCATATCTCACAAATTAAGTAAGATACGATCAAAGTATTAGAAAAAGTGATCTGGCATGCTTTACTATATGCAGTATCCCAGTGGTCGGCTAATTTTTATGAAAAGGGCTTCAAATGTCTGACTCTATTTTTAACTTCAAAAATTACCCAATAGTATTTATTGGGTCTGGAATGTCTAAAAGATACTTGGAAAATTCTCCAACATGGTCTGATTTGCTGGAAGAATACTGGAATAAAATTGATAATAATGGTCAGGATTTTTATAATTACTTATCGGAAATAAAGGATAAATATAAAGAAGAACAAAATGACTCTGATTTAAATCACAAAGTATATGCTGACGCGGCAACTTACATTGAAAAAAAATTTAATGGATTATTTAACTCAGGAAAAATATCATTGGATGGATTAACATCAAAAAGAGTTTTTGATGAAGATATATCACCGTTCAAATATTCTTTATGTCAAAGATTTAAGCAAAATAATTTAAAACAAAACATTAAAAAAGATGAACTTGAATCATTTAAGAAATTTTTAAAAAATGCAAAAATGATTATTACAACAAATTACGATTCATTTATTGAAACACTTTTATCAGAACAACGTGTTGAACCTAAAATGTATATTGGTAATGAAGGTTTTTTTGATGATACTGTTGGATGGAGTGAACTATATAAAATACACGGAGATATAGAATTACCTAATTCAATAGTAATTAATAGTTATGACTATGAAATAAATAACTTTCCAAAATAGTGCTACACTTCGTACAACACCTTGTGTAGCAGGGGTTGTGTGCCATGCATAGCAGAGCGATGAGTTAGTGCAGCCTATCAGGCACCAGACTTGCACTGATTGAATATTAATCAAATAGACCAACTGTATCGGTATTATGAAAAGTTATTTATATGATAACAAATCGATAATCATTAGTGCAAAAATATTATCAAGCATGATAAAAAGCTATATAATTTTTATTGGGTATTCATTAACAGATAGAAATGTAAAAAAGCTACTGACTGATTTTTCTTCACAGCTCCCAAAAGAAGATAAAAGAAAATCCGCTGAAAGAATTATTTTTATTGAATTCAAAAAAAATGAAATGGATATTTTAAAAACACATAGGACAGATGATAAATCACAAATAACGTATACATCTATAGAAACAGATAATTATAAAAAAATATATGATGAAATAAGTAACATAGATGAAGGATTGCCACCATATGATATCCTTAGATATCAAAGGGTAATAAAGCAACTTATTCTAGAAGAAGGGGAGAAAGGAAATCTAGGTAGTTTATTAGTCACGCCTTCTGATTTGGATGAATTAGAAAAATATGCTAATTCTGGTAAAAATTTAGTCGTAGCATTAGGTGATAAACAACTTGTTTATATTAGAGTGAAAGAAATTGGATATTTAGAAGATTATATATTTGAAAAAAATGAAATCCCCAACAAATCAGCTCTTGAATTTCTTATCGACTACTCTCCTCATGCTAGAACCCCTTTCTCTAAATTAATAAAATCTTGTGATTTTCACAATATTAATATATCAAAAAAAGAAATAAAAAAAATAGAAAAAAGAATAAAAGAACATGGAAAAATAGACAAATTAGTTAAATCCGTCCATCTGGATAAAACATTCTCAAAGAGAGGGTTTAGCTCAATCGAAGATATAAAATCCGAGAATTTATTAAATAAAAAAGAGTTATTGGTTATAATAAAAAATATAAAATCAATAAATAAAGATGAATTAAAGAAATATATTCAAGAAAAAGCTTTTCCATTATTTAAAAATGATAATTTAAAATCAGACTTAAGAAAGTTATTTTTAGCTTTTGATCTATTAATGTATGGAGATGTAAGTTTAGATTTCTTAACGCAAGGTGACTGAAATATTCTTAATTAAAAGAAAATATCTAAATATCTAAATAAGATTTCATAATTATGCTCCACTTCCAACCAACCCTTGAATACCAAAACATACAGCCTTTTCATCTAAGCGATCCGTAAAATCAGTGAGATAGGCTACAGAACCAACATTGTTCAAAAAGAAAACAAAAGGTACAAGTGTATCGGTATTATGGAAAGCTATTTAGTGGGGTGCTTAGTCCCCCACAAGAAAATATCTGTTTAACTTAGGCTACTATTAGTCGGATTTTTTCTAGCCTTTCGCTCAATAAGCTGACCGTACATATCAAAATAGCGACTAGGCCAAATTTCAGATGGGTGTATTTCAAGATAGTTAGCAATAATCCACTCTCCTTTAGCCGTCATTCCGCACCGTATTTCTGATTTAAAAATAATGTGATCTTACACAGGTTTTTTGTATTGATGACATCGGTGGGGTTGACGGTAATCGCTAATTTTGATCTATTACTTTTATTTGCCGGAAAGCGAATATGTCCACACCCATACCTGCCATTAAACGTCTCGATCATCCTGGCCTTATCGCCGCTTTTTGTCATGAAGCCGGTTTACCCCGCATGATTGATGCCATTATCCCAAAATATTCATCGCATACCGTCTCTCACGCCGACGCTTTTCTGGCGATGATCCTTAACGGGCTGGGGTTTCACAGCCGGACATTGCACATGTTTTCCGGCTTTTTTCAACATAAGCCGATTGCGCGTTTAATTGGCGCTGACATTGAAGCTGAACACCTTAATGATGATGTGCTCGGCCGTACACTGGATGCCTTATATGAAGCGGGGGTGTCGGAAGTTTATCAGGTGCTTGCTGAGCAAGTGGTTGATAAATTGGGGCTGAAGCCCGATTCCGTTCATTTGGATATCACGAGTTTTCATGTCGATGGTGACTATGACAGCGCGTTGGGAGATGACACAAAACGCATTGCACTGGTGCCGGGTTATAGCCGGGATCACCGGCCTGAACTGAACCAGGTTGTCCTTGAACTGATTTGCGAAAATCAGGCAGGCATCCCTGTCTATATGCAGGCTATGAGCGGGAATACGAATGATGCCAAAGCCTTTGCCCAGACGATCAAAACCCATATTCAATGTCTGAAAGCGGCACAAAACAGCCGCTACTTTGTGGCCGATGCTGCCCTTTATACTGAAGCCGCGATCGCTTCGCTTCATCAGCAAAAACAACGATTTATTACGCGTGTTCCCCTGACGATCAAGGAAGCTAAACAGTCTCTCCTGAACGTGACAGCGGAGCAATTCAGCCCCATCAGTGAGGGCTATTCAGGCTGCTGGGTGACGTCATCGTATGGCGGCGTTCCTCAGCGTTGGTTACTGGTGAACAGTACGGCGGCTGAAAAACGTGAAAACCAGACTTTCCGGAAAAACACACTCAGGGAAACAGAAAATGAGTCTAAACAGTTCGACAAACTGGGCAAAAAATCCTTTGCCTGCCGGGAAGATGCCTTACAGGCACTGCATGATTTTGAGTCTCAATGCCAGTTTATCGGCATCGCCTCGCCGGAAATTCAGGCGATTACCGTCTATGCGGGGCGCGGGAAACCCGGCAAGCATCAACACCCCAAATCGGTTCATTATCAATTAGCCGGTCAGGTTTATACCCGGTTCATATACAGGCTCTTAAGCAGTAACTGTATATTTTAGATAGAAAAAAGGCTTCATTTATGATCTGATAATCGTCGCCAAACTAATACCAAAACCACGGATGAAGCCTGTGACGATTATCGCTATAAAACACCAATTAATGCAATTCTTCAGTGACGTTTCTTTGCAAAAAATGGCGCTTCGCTGCGGGTTTATTCAGCGCGTGAGAAATATCGAGCCTCATACGCTTATTCTCAGTCTTATCACAGCGCTCAGTTCGGGGAAAGTGACGTCTATAGCTCAGCTACACCAAAAATTTAATGGCCTGTGCCCCGATGAAAAACAACACGTTAGCTACCGTCCTTTTTATAATCAGCTACGGAAAGCGGCTTTTGTTGAATTTGTCAAAATATTGGTCAGGTTTGCCATGGCACAATGGGCTGAAAAGCACCTCGTCCTGCCCAAAAAACTCGCCAAATTTCAAAATGTTATTTTACAGGATGGCAGTTCATTTAAAGTCCATTCGGCACTGGCTGATGTTTTTCCTTGTCGATTTCAGGCAACCGCAGCGGCAGTGGAATGTCACATGACCTTGTCATTATTAACCCAGTCTCCCGTGAAAATGGCTGTTACTGCAGATACCGCCTCTGAGCGGACTCACCTGCCTATTCCGGCAACATTGCATGACCAATTATTATTAGCGGATGCCGGTTATGTCGATTTTGAGTATTTTGAACAACTCTCACGCTCAGGCGGTTCGTTTATTGTGCGGGGCGGTAAATCGCTTAATCCCCAAATAATCAGGGCACGCAATGGTCAGGGAAAAATCTTATCGAAGCTGTCCGATAAGCCCCTGAAATCCGTGACACGCAGAACGAATCGTTCTGAGGTGTTGGATCTGATTTGTCGGCGTAATGGCTATGAGTTTCGCCTGATCCGCCGTTGGTTTGCTGAAGAAAAACGTTTCTGTCTCTGGCTGACTAACTTATCAGTCGAGGAATTTACAGCCAATGACATCATGGATATTTATCGTTGCCGCTGGCAAATAGAACTGTTGTTTAAAGAACTCAAATCACACACGAACTGGCACCGGTTTACGACACGAAAAGAAACGTTGGTCACGGGGCTTATCTGGCTGAGCTTATTAGCGTTGTTGCTCAGACGCTCGCTGGCAAGGCGATTATTCCCAGCGGTTTCACTGCTTAAAGCGGCCCAAAATACGGAGATCTGGTTAAAACCCATAATAGAAAATCTCCTCCAAAGGGCATGGTCGGAAACGTGTTTTTGGCTGGAAAAAGCCAAAGCCTATTTATCCCAGAATGCATTCAAAACACCGCAAAGAAAGTCGTCTAAAAACAAAACATTGGATGCGTGTTTTGAACGACTTAATTCTTAAGATCCTGTATATGATACCCGGTTAGACAAGGTGAAGCAGGCCAGATTGCGGGTCGGGAGGTTTATTTTAGCGACCAATGAACGGGATGAAGGACGGCTTGATATGGCGGCGTTACTGGCTAATTATAAGGCACAACAAAAGGTGGAACGGGGTTTTCGCTTCCTGAAAAGTCCGGAATTCCTGACGTCTGCTATTTTCCTGAAAAAACCAGAGCGGATAGAAGCGCTGTTAATGGTGATGACATGTTGTCTCATGGTTTATGCGGCGCTGGAACATAAAATTCGCCATGAATTGAAACAAAGTGTGCCGTTTTTCCCCGATATGAAGAACAAACCGACACAATCCCCCACCGCGCGTTGGGTGTTTCTGGCCTTTGAAGGGATCAGCACCTTTGAATTTCAAGAACATAAAATGGTGACAGGAATGCAATCTTACCACCATGAGCTTTTGAGTTTATTAGGCGCACAATATAAAGCGGTTTATTCCTGAATTAGGTGCGGAATGAAGGCTTTAGGCCAAGGCCGACTGAGAGTATTTGCTAGTGTAGATGAACTGAGTCCCGCTTCACGGGAAACAGCCGCTAAGGTCGTACCACGCTTACGTAATGCAGCAATAATGTCAGCTTGATGCCAGTCATTTCTAACGTTATTCATTCCTGCTACCCCTTCCATTAATTGATCATTGATGGTGGCGATTCGGACAGGGTTTGCAATACCGGGACACTCATCCGGCAAGGCCGAAGCCTCCCCTGCCTGAACCGCCATAGAAAAGGCGAACGCAGGCACACTGGTAGAAACATCCTACCAGTGGAGTGTCTACAGGGTTGCAAATCCCTGACCATTGGATTTTGCCAATGGCTGGGCTACTTTAACCGATTGGTTTATCTGACTCAATAAGCGAATCAGTATAAACGCTTAACTTTTTTCGCTATATCCCATTAAACACCTTAAGGCGCTGCTGCTGTTCTTCACTTAAGGTAAATGCAAACTCTTCATGCTCAATCTGCCACGTGCCAAAGCTCATCAGGAACGCGATTGCAGGGTCTATCTTATTCGCGGATTTCTTCTTGTTCGGTTTGATATTAGCGTTCGCGTCCGTTTCCATCACGACATTGGACATCGCCCAAGCGAGCACCGGATCGCCGTTATGACGAATGATTTTGCGGTTAACAAACACCTCGGCAGATTTAGCCACAGGGCTAAAACGCATGTAGGTTTGCGGGAACGGCTCAACATCCAGCCCAGCCCCCTGTAATTGCGTTCTTAAGTGAGTGGCGTTCCATGTATCAAAGCCCACCAGCTTGATATCAAATTGCTGACTGTCTTTGAGAATATCATCACGGATACGATCATAATCAATGCAATCGCCCGGTGTTGTGCGTATCCAGCCCAGTTGCGCCCATTGACGATAGGTTGCCCGGTTCTTGTTTGCTGAGTTCTGTAGCTGGGCTTCGGGTAAATAGTGGCGGGTCAGTAATAACAGTTCATTATCCACGGGGAACGTGTAACAGATACTGGTGATATCGCCTGTTGAAGACAAATCCAGTCCGGCGTAACACTCCAGTCCCTTAAGATCGTTTTCATCGTATTCTGTCTGGCAGGCTTTCCAAGCGCCATCACCCATCCACGGCGTTTCGCCCTGACACCAGATATTAAAGCGTTTGGTTAACATCTCTGTCCATTGTGAGGGAATACCACGCGCCTTTTGGATAGTGTCATGCAATGAGGTGCTGTCTACCGACACATTCAGATTCGGATTGGCCTTAACCCAAAGTGATTCATCATCAATTTCGTTCTCGTCGTCCAGTTCGTAAATCAAAGCAAACAAGGATTCGTTCTGCTCTTCGCCTGCCAGTATCTGACAGCAATAATCATAGTGCTGTTTACAGGCGGATATTACATTACTGCCTGCCGTGGTAATGGCAAACAGAATACCTTCGGGACGTGCGCCCATCCCCAACTCAAGGGCAGAGTAAACGGCGTTATCCGGGTGCAAATGGTACTCATCGACAATTGCGAGACTGGGGTTTGTGCCCTCAATGGTCGAGGCTTTGGCTGCCAGCGGCTTTAACAGACTGTTACTCTTAGCATAAGTGACTTTATGTTGCTGAATCGCTAACCGTTTCTTGAGTGGTTTGGATAACAGGCACATCTGGCGGGCATCATCAAACACAATACGCGCCTGATCGCGGCTCACGGCGGCGGTGTAAATATCCTGCTGGCCTGACTCCATCACCAGAAACCAATTCGCCAGCATTGCCGCTACCGTAGATTTGGCATTTTTGCGGGGTACTTGAATATAGGCGCTGCGATATTTGCGGCGTCCGGTCGCTTTCACTTTGAAGCCGAACAGATTAGCAAAGGTGAATTGCTGCCACGGTTCTAATACAATCGGTTTACCGCGCAAGTGGCCTTTGACGTGCGGGCAGAGGCGAGAAAAGCCAATAAAACGCTCTACAATCTCGGAATCAAACGTATAAAGCGGGTTATTCAGGTCGTTAGAATAGCGTTTTACCGCCTGTTTTAAGCGATTACAGGCCGGAATTTTACCGTTTTCGATATCAAAAGCGTACTGCTCCCATGCGTTCATAAGCGGTCTAGCTCGTCCTCTTCCTCGGTTTCTATCGGGTTTTTACGCCGTGATACCGGATCAAAGCCCAGCAATGACGACATTTTTATCATGATCTTTTCAGCATCCGCCTTTGCGCTCAGTGATGGATTGCGGCTTTCGCTGCCTTGACTGTTAACGATACTAAAGCCCCGGATATCAAGATCTGCCACGGCTTTTCGGTAAATGGCGTAATTGACGCAATAGAGTTCTAAATTGTTCCAATCGGCGGCGTTCAAATCTTCCCGTTCGCTTAAAGTTTTTGCTTTGGCTTTCCATTGGCTGGTCGCAATCTCATTTAAATAAGTTGGAGGTTTAGGTGCTCTTGCCATCGTTTTTATATTCCTTGTCGTTTTATTTTCCAAAAAATTGCGGTGCATAAAAATTTGAGGGGTGGGCGGTTCTGCTCAGAGGGGCATTTGTCATTTTTGATGCCCCCACCCATGATTTCATTGATTTATTATTCTGCGACGAACCAATCACGATACCTTGCAGCCTCAATCTCCTGCTCCCAATAAGCTCCCTGTTTGCGCTGTGCTTTGGTGATGGGGTCTGTCTGTACCGTCTTACGGTTATGGCAAGAGTGGCATAGTGCTTGATGATTGGATGCAGGCCAGAACAGCACATCAGCTTCACTCTGTATCGGGATGATGTGATCCACAATGATTGCAGGTGTGTAGCTACCTTGCTGCAAGCAGTGGGCACAGAGAGGATTAGCTTTCAGGTACATCAATCTGTATCTGCCCCAGCGGTTGCTATAGCCACGCTCGGTACGTGTGCCACGCTGCTTGTTCTGTTCCCGCCGATGTTCTTCACAGCGACCGGACTTTACCCGTTGCCTACAACCGGGATAGCTACAGCGTTTCAACGGTTGCCACGGCATCAGTAGATCCCCACATCACGATAAACAGACCACAACGATTTGATGGTAAAGGGCACTTTTTTTAGCTCAACATCTGTTGCCATTTCCCTATTCTCATACAACAAGCCGATATAGAGCAGGCAACCGACTTTAATCGCTGAGCTAAAAGCCAGATCATCACCAAACCGCTTACCAATATGTTGCTGGCAGACTTCCAGCGCAGCTTCGGCATAAGCCATTAACAAAGCATCATCAAGGGTGTAATCCTCTTCCAATCGACAATGCTGTTTGATTTCGTTCAGAGGAATTTCAATCGGGTTCATCAGAATACACCGCCCTTACAAAGCAGCTCTAAGCGGATATGTTTCGCATCGGGGATCACCGCCACAATGTCGAATTCCGTCCTTCTGGTGTTTACGCCGTGATAGGTAATGTTGTTCGCTGTGGTCACATCCGCACGATAACGCAGCCAGATACGTACAGTGGCCTCAGAGAAAACCGCACCGGATACCATTAACTCCCGACCACTAATCGCTTTCACTTCTGCCCAGACAGTGGCAACATCCACCCAATTGTTGAGTACTTCACCAAATTTACCTCGGCTGGCTTCATTTTTTCGGATAGTCACCCGATGCCGTAATCTGCCTGCTCTCAATCGTTACTCTCCTTGTCTTGTTTGATTTCCACCGTTTGCTTCCATGCCTGACTGAATTCATCACCACCTGCGCGGGGTGATAATCCTTCCCGTTCACGGGCTTCATTCGGGCACATGACACCGGATTTAATGGCAGTCTCATAACTCTGGAAGCGTTCTTTCGGATTGGCGCGAAGCAGGTCGGCGGTGTCAAATTCGACTTGGTAACGAATGCCGCTTTTTGGTGAGGCCACCAGCAAAGCCGATTTAATTTGTTGCTCAAAGTTGGCAAGCCACGGGCGCATGGTAATCGTCAGAAAAGCGCGGGATGCCTCGCTAAAATTGCTGTAAGTGCTGTTTGAATACTCTTGCAGGAAGATCGGACTGACGTTGAACATTCGGGCAATATCTTCGATGGTGAAACGGCGAGAGGCCAGCCATTCCGCATCTTGGTTACTCATGCCTAATTGCTGGTATTCCATCCCGCCTTCAAGAATGGGCGTTTTTCCGGCATTGCGCGCACCTTTATAACGTTCGAGGGCTTCCAGTGCCTTATTACCTTTGATGCCATCCAGCCAATCAGCCGCCTTAATCACCCCCGCCGCCATCATGCCGTCTTTCATAATGCTTGCGCCGTGGCGCTGTTGTGCCAGCCCTAAACCCAGAGTTTCACGGCAAATAGTGACAGGTGAACGACCAAGAAAGCCGTCTTCGGTGGCATAACGTAAATGTAAGATTTCTTCCTGTAGGTAAGTTTTCACCTTGCCGCTATAAGGTTCGGTAATGGTGTAAGCGAACCGGTGATCTGATAAACGCAGAGGTACAACCGCTGACGGCGGGTAAGGATGCAAGGATTGTGGCTGTCCGTCTTTGCCCCAGACAATCACCGCATAGGCATTACCATTCAGCAGGCAATGGCGCATTAAGGTTCGCTTAAACTGAAAGGGAGTCTGGCAATCGTTCGGGCATTCATTAAGCAAATAATCCACGGGGTGATCGCTCAACCACTCGCGGGACTCTTTGCCGTTCTGGTGCTGAACCCGATAAAGGTAACAGGGCATAGTCACCACCGCTTCACTAATCACCGTGACGGCATTCATCACGGCGGGCAGACCTTCGGCTGTCAAGGGTGAAACATGTTCGCCTGATTTGGTATTCGGGATACCTGCCAGAGAAAGAAACTCATCAATGGTCATACTTCGGGTTTCAGGAGTTTTTCGCTTAAAAGGCCACATCATCACACCTCAGACAGTTGCAGCCAGTAATGACGCAAATCTACATTGCTGGGTTTAGTCACATTCAGCGAACGCTTGGCGATCTCCACGCCGCTCTCAGGATAAGCGGGTAAACTGGTAATAGTAATTTCCCGCAATTCCGCTTCTATTACCGTCCTGATATAAGGAGTTTGCCCTGTATCCCACTGGTCTTTAAGTGCCCTGAATCCGAAACTCATTCCGGCAATATCGCCACGCTCAACCAACGTCAATACATCGCGCCCTAATTGGGTATCAGGCGGGGTTAATTCGAAACGTAACCCGGTGGCATCTTCGCTAAGTTGCAACGTACCGGACGTGGTACGGCCTAATAGGTTCATATGATCATGTTCATAAAGTGCCCTGATATCTGCGCCTGTGGTTAAGCTGGCGCTAAAGGCATTCGGAGCAAACTGCTCGACAAACTCATCCCACAAGATTTGGGATCGGCTGTTCCACTTAATCACATAGCCTGTCAGTTTCTTATCACTGGCAGAAAGGGAAGCGGTGCGGATTTCAAAATCATTTCTCATTCGATAGACTCCAAGACGTTAAAGGGGCGCATTGCCCCTTATCGTTAATCCGCTTTCGTGCCTTTGATTTCCAGCACCTTGATTGCGTTGGAATCCACCAGCCCACCGCCTAAATATTTATCGGTATGTACCTTATAGAATCCCGGTTCGGTGATATTGTCAGGACGGGTACGGGTGCCCGTTTGATGGTCAACGATGAAGTAACCGCGCTTGAAGTCACCCAGGCCGATAATGTTATCCGGCATAAATTCGAGATAATGAACAGGCAAGCCCAGCAGCATATCAGGATCACCCGCTTGCAGGCGTTCGCGCCAGATATAATCGCCGTTGCCGTTTTTCAGCTTCTGCACCTGCGCCGCTGTTGTGGAATTCATCACCCAAACAGCATTTTTACGGTATTTGTTCTTGAGCAAGAATTTCAGATCAATCAGGCTATCGGCTTCCAGTTTGGCAGCCTCCAGTTTTTGCAGCGTACCGAATACGCGAACCTTATCGGCTTGGGTGTCACGAGGATAAGACAGGAAGCCTTTTGCTTTCTTGCTGCCGTCACCGCTAATGAGATCCGTTTCTTCGGTATCGACAAAAGTGTCTGCAATTTCTGAGGTCAGCCAGCCTAAAATGTCAACATCGCTAAAATCGATAATTTCCTGTGTGGTTTTGGGATAAGCGTAGATAGGAAACAGCTTAATGCTCACTTCTTCCATTTTCGGCGTAGACGTCTCACCGCGAGCCTTGCCCTCTTCGGAGTGTGCAACCGCTGCGCCACCGACTGAAACAAGCTGCTTATATTCATTGCTGCGTGTGGTTTTGATGGTACAGATTCGACGCATAACAGATTCATCAGCCAATTGCTGCATAATCTGTTTATTCAGCTCAGGGATAACGGTATAGCCACCGTCTGCCGGGACGCCTGTAGACAACGAGCGAGTTTCGCCAGTCAGAATATAACTGCGCAGCTCGTCGTTATTGAGTTTGTTGCTGGCTGGCTGATTCTTAACCTGACTGCATTCTTCATCAGATAACGCCTCATAACGGGCAATTTCGGTATTGAGAGAATCAGACTGGCTGCGCAGTTCGTTGAACTGTTTCGCTTCATCGGCAGTCAAGGAGCGCTTTTCGTCTTCGGCTTTGGTGAGAAGTGAACGCATTTGGATGGTTAAATCGGATTTTTGTTGGCGTAATTCGAGTAGTTTTTTCATGGTGTTTTTGGAATAGTTATTTTCTTTAAAACACTATTTAACACCGTGAAAAATAATAAAAAAGCCTCTGTGATTTAGAGGCTAAACAAGGGGAAACATGAAGACGAAATATTTACAAAACTTTTCATTTACAAAGTAATAAATTTTTTACGTAGGTTGTTGGTGACATCCACGATATTTTATCACATGTCAAATAACCATCATTTTTTAACTTATAATCAACATAAAAAGAGATAGGTAAGCTAATGACAAATGATGCAATCATCAATCTACTCAGGTACTTAACAAGTATCTTGTTGTATTTAGGTAATCTATCAAATATAAAGAAAAAAACAGAACCTGATAAAGAGTAAAATATTATAGGGAAAGATAGAATACTTATAATAACTGCGCTGGAGAATGTTATTTCATCTTTCATTAATACTAATGAAACAGCAGATTTAATAATGAAGCACATCAGAAATGTAAGGAATAATAACAATATTACTCCACCCAAGGCTTTTAAATATTTGCTATTCACCTAATTCTTCCCATCGTATTAAAAAAATATTGTAAGTCTGCTTCCGGTGTTCTTGGCTTTCTCTTCATTTCTTCTTTCAAAAGTGCTATTAATTTTTCGCTTATTCCATATTGCTTATCAACAAGATCTAAACCGATAGCCGCTAGAATTCCAACAGCTAAAACTATTCCCGCAACAACAATAATACTTCCACCTACCAAAACAGTGGCAGTTAAAAGTGATCCTACAATCCAAGAGGAAGCAGCAATAATAGCAGTTTTAGCCATATCCATTGTTATGTTGCCGATAAAATCGGCTAAAGTATATTCATCCTTAAAAATACTTTCTATCAATCTATAGCCAATCGAAAAGACAATACAGAATCTAACACCTTTGATAATACTAGCATTAAGACCCTGCTGTCCTATCCCCATAGCTAACATTTGAGGGTGGCTAGCACCGTATCGGGTTCCCCTGACAAGACGCCTAAGACCAGCATGACCTGACAGATGAATATATTTTTTCCCATTTTCTCCCACATAGGTTTTTGCAGTAATACTTAACCTCTTAAATTCCCGGCAAACATCAGAAAACCCATGTGAATCATAAATATTTCCCGCATAGGTGGAAATAGGATCTGTGACAGAAAATACATACGCCATAGGATTTTTTTTCTTGTTATCTACTTCCGCGCCTCTTGCAAATTCGTCTCCGTAACTTAGATTTTCTGCTTCCGTACCTCTTGCAAATGCTTCTCCATGACTTGGGGTTTGTGGATGGGAGGGACTGATATCCTCAATAATGCTTTTGGCTTGCGCTAATGTGAGAACAAAGTGATATTGGGTATTATCACTCAATACTTTTTCTAACCCAATGGCATCAAAAAATTCATGCTGGGGTTTTAGCTGATTAATCCCTACATTACCCCTTAAAAAATCGCCCATATAACCATCCCAAGTGGGATTATATTTTTTATGTGTCATTCCTCAATTCTCCGTAGCACTCAATATCAAATTAATAATTGATTGACTTGTGTCAAGATTTCCGATGTAGCATCAATTAAGCAGGATATAACAACAATGCTTACCCATTCCAGCATGGAAAAGATCCACCTTTAAATTTGTGATGAATCTCTATTCTTAAGCAAAATCAGACAATTACTTAATTTTAATTTCAGTCACACCATAATAAAAAAATTATGCACTAAATTTATTATCCCAGACTCATCCGGCTTTTATTTGCCTGCCAGAGATACCCCCTATAAATCTTTTTTCTCCTCTCAGTTATGCACCCTCTGCACATTCCCCTGAAAGCCTTGCTACATCTGGGTTTTTGGCAATTAATATAATATTCATTAACTGTAACCCCTGTTCACCCCTTTTTTATCCTAATGAAGAGAATGTATATTTGATGTATAGCTAAGAAATAACTATACATCTATTATTTTCCTTTAAATACAGATAGATATTTAAAATGATGTATGGAATGCAGACTAAAACATAAAAAGTTTATAGCGGGGATTTAAAGTCCCGGCATTCAGGTACGGACGGCAACCACTCTTCGGCTTCTTCTGACAACTCAACGTGATAAGAATAGCCTTTATTGGTTCGCACTTTCCGATATTCCTTTTTGTATTCCAGCATAATTTTAGGCAGAGATTCGCCGAACTTGGTCAGTGTGAGCGGGCGTTCAAAGCCGTGCGCTTCCATAAAAGAAAGGTAAGCATGATACAAATACAGCCTCGGTGCGCGTGGGCTGATGTTCTTATTGCCCATCTTCATCCCTGTTGCATCATTGACTGACACCAAATAAGCACAGAAATTATACAGAGGATCGGAGTTACTTTTCACTAATAGTGCTTCGTTAGAATCGCGTTGCGCCTGTAGCCGCTTTTTAGCCTTGTTCTGGTCGGCAAATTCGTTTAATAAATGGCGGATAATCACAGGCAGTTCCCGGCTGATTTTTTCCGATAATTCAGGATCTTTTTCTGATTCTTTGACCGGAATATTAAACGGGAATATCACCCGCCGCCGTGCAATCCCGCCATTACGTTCTGTAAAGCTCATCGGTTCATTATTGGTGGCTAATACAACCGCTTTGATTACTGTAGAAAATTGTTTTTCGTATTTCCCATCGACTTCGATTAAGTCGCCGCCTGTAATGGCTTTTATGCCAGCACCTTCACCAACATATTTAACCTGATCGGGCAACGTAATCAGGCTTTTTCCGACAAACTGATAACGGCCTCTCGCTTCATCCAGCGCCCTCATATTGCCACTGGCGGTATTGTGTTCTCCCGCTAATAAGGTCGCAATATAGGTAAAGATGCTTTTTCCGCTGCCGCCTTCGCCCGTGACTTCAATAAATAGCTGCCAGTCGTAGCGATTTGCCAGGATCATAAACAGGGCGGCTTTAATGCGATTCATTTTGTTTTCATTGTTTCCTGCCGCATGAGATAACCAGCGGTAAAAATCTGGGGCATGGTCTGGCAAATTTTCACCGACAGCAGGCGGGGTGAATGCAATGCCGTTATGGTTCATTAACCAGTGTTCCGACTGATGAGGAGTAAATTGTTGTGTCGATAATTCATACACGCCATTACGAAACCCGATTAAATCCTGCCGCTGCTCGCCGATAACAGGCACTTGTAATTTCATGGCATAGATAGCGTTATTGATCCCGTTCGGGCTGTAAGGTGTTTCGTACTGGTCGAAGATTGCTACCATTGCGCGGCGCAGCACGTTATCTGATACAGTTTCCCATGTTACACCGTTATAGCGGTAAACCATTTCGCTCTCAGGATTAACCGCTACTTTGCCGTAACGTTCAACCAACAGTGCCCCGCGCTGACTGGCTGCCATTTGCGCCAGATTGTTATTGGCTTTTTTTGGCTTCGCTTCGTGGATCACCACTGCTTCTGCTTCCATTCGTATTTTCTCCCCAACCTGATATAACCCATTATTAAATGCCCGTTTTGCTACCTTAATGCCGTGATGCTGGCGATAATCGTCCCAGTCGGCTTTAAATTCTGTGGGCGGAAGCGTTACCCATCCCCCAATAGATTGAGCGGCTTTTTCTGCGGCAATTTTGCCGACGTTCTTTTTTAGCCTGCCGTTTTTGTTCCGTTCTCCCAGCTCATGCCAGTCATTGTCAGCAGCAATGATGATTTTAGCCGTTGGCCATTGCGTTCTAACCTGTTCAGTAACGGCAAGCAAATTCCCTTCATCAATGGCCGCCAGTACTACACCCTTATGTAATTGGCTGACCGTTAAAGCGGTGGCATAACCTTCGGTGATGATGAAAGTGTCCGGCGTTCCGGTTATCTCAGATACCGGGATAAAACTGCCTTTTTTCTGCGTACCGGAAACAAGACGCTTTTCGCCATTTGGCTTGATGGTCTGAGCGCCCGTGATTGTGCCGTCCAGTGTTTGAACCACCAGTAATAACGAGCCATCTTGCAATAATCGTTGATTGGGGCATTGCAGCCCCTTTTTCACCAGATATTGAGATTCGCCCTTAACAACCGTGGCAACCAGTGCCGCGATGCGTTCAGCAATCGGCTTGGCTGCTCGCGGTTGTTCTTTGACGGTTTTGGGTTCGGGCAAAGGCATTACCAACACATCCGCCACCAACTTAGCCGCTGCATAAACCGTGATCCCCTTGGTTCTCGCTACTAAATCCAGCCCATCACCATGATTCGGCTCATCGCACTGGCGACAATGCCAGTCGCTGTTATGGTTATCATCGATAAAATGAAAGCGGTCAGTGCCACCGCATATCGGGCAAGCCCCATGCTTACCCTTTAACGGAACGTCAATACCACAGGTGGGCAACAAAAGTTGCCAATGATTGGCGGCGGATTGCTTCACTGCACGGATAACATCTAACGGGCGGCCTTTCTGGTTATTATTTCCCTGACTCATGATCACTCGTCCTCGCCATTAACCGCCGCATAAAGCGAATAGTAAATTTCCTGATTGATATCACAGGCCAGTGAAAGCAAATCATGTAATTCTTCGGAACAGTGCTGGCTGGCCTGCTCAAGAAGGATTTCATATAAAGAAGTGCATAAGCCCGCGCGAAACGAGGACTGACCTAATGGATCTATTTCCCTGCGTACAATGCAATTGACTAATTTATTCACCGGGTTCTGCGGGACGTGTTTCAACAGGTCGCGGTGAACTTCCTGATGAATACCATGCGCCAGTGCAATCAGGTTATTTAAATTGGTTTCGCATTCATCTTTGGCTTTTTGGGTAATGTACGCGAAAAGTGAAATTCCCAGACCTGCGCGATATAGCGCCTGTTTTAATGAGATAGGTTTATTGCTCATAGTATACCCCCTGAATGGAGGTAAAGCGCATAGAGAGGATTTTAGGCAAACGGGCTTTGCCCTTTCCGATGAGAAAGGTATATTGATACATAGCTACCTCGATATTGTCGTTATCGTTGGTGGTTAGCCCTCGTTTGATACGACCAATATCATTCGGGGGCGTTTCTTTTTGTACGTGCACCATGATAAAGTACGTACGTAATAAATCACATGCTATAAGGTTACGTACGTACATGTCAATATTAAAAAGAGATAAAACTGAAAAAGGAAAAGGCTTGTCCCCCACTTTCCAAATCAGAATAACACCTGAGCTAAAAGCACAGTTTGAAGACGCTGCGTCCGATGCTGGAATGACTTTAGGCAACTGGTTAAAAACATTAGGCCGCAAAGAATTAGAACAGCTAGGCATAGAGCCAAAAGGTTGAACTAACCGACAATAAATCCGGTGGTTAACTAACTCGCTAAAAGCAAGTAAGTTAAGGGTAGCATTCACCGTGCTATCCCCGCCTTTTTTCACCCAGCTAATCACCATACAACTAATTGAAATATCACTTTCCTGATTTTTAGCGTAGGGATACCCGTAACGGTTATTATCCGTCTTTTTATTTTTCATGATTTTTCTTTATTTACTGTGCTTTTCGGCTATATGGGTTGTTTACATTTTCTACTTTTGGAGGATTGCGTATCCACCATAAAATATCACTTAAAAGCCACGCACAGGAATTACGCCCAAAATGACAACGTGGAGGAAATAAACCCAAGGCTTCTAATTTATAGCAATGTCCCCTTGATATACTCGTTAATCTTTTGCGTTCTGTTTCCCTTATTCTTCTTTCAGATTCACCATAAGCAGAAAGAATATATTTCCTCTGTTCGTCGGGTGGTGAGATGTATTTTTTCATTACATCATCTCACCGCGAGATTCAGCGATACGTTGAGCTATCCAGCTATCAATTTCTGACTCAATAAAAGCTATTGAGCGAGTGCCAATTTTGACTTGCTTCGGAAATTTATCTTCTTCAATGAGTTTGTAAATCCACGCTTTACTGTAACCCGTTCTGCGTTGAACCTCGGACAAGCGAATAAGACTTTCTTTAGATGTGGTAATTGTTGACATATAGTTTCCCCTGTTAGTTTGTCCATATTTGATGTTTCTGGATGTTATTAGAACAGGAGTAATTAAACCGAATTTATAATGTGAGATCATCACGTTGGAATAGTAACTTACTTCATACAAAGAATGTAATATACCTTACAGTTTACAGACATAACTACTTATGACTAAAAATAACCTTAAGTAGTTATATATTGAACGACAACTATTGTTGTTTATTCACCCAGTTAAGCGCGCTTCTTAAATTCGCCATGTAATACATTTTTGCCTTGTTCGAGTACATCCATATAGTCGGCATACCATTGCAACATTTCCCTACGACCATCCAAATATTGGGCATGATTGTAAGTTCCTCGGATACTGTTTTTATCCACATGAGCAAGCTGCGTTTCAATCCAAGCTGAGTTATACCCCTGTTCATGTAAAATTGTACTCATAGTGTGGCGGAATCCGTGGCCTGTTGCCCTGCCATCATAACCAATACGCTTAAGAACCTGATTAATGGCGGCTTCACTCATTGGCTTACCCGCATCATTACGACCAGGGAAAACATATTTCCCGCGCCCTGTAATAGCGTGTAACTTAATAAGAATAGCTTTAACCTGATTTGATAGCGGTACGATGTGAGGACGGCGCATCTTCATACGTTCGGCAGGTATTTGCCAGATATCTTTATCTAAATCGAATTCAGTCCATTCTGATTCTCTCAATTCGATGGTACGCACTCCAGTAAGCATCAGCAAACATGTAGCTGATTGAGTAACCTTACTTCCACTATAATCATTCAAGGCTATCGGGAAGTCATTCATTTGATCTGCTAAAAGGTGTGGGAAGTGTTTTTGCTTTGGTGCCTTAAGCGCGCTGGCAAGATCAGTAACGGGATTGAATTCTGCTCGTCCTGTAATAACGGCATATGTGAAAATTTGCCGACATGCTTGTCTGGTTTTTTTCAATTTATCTAACACGCCGCGTTGCTCCATCTTTCGGAGAACGGCTAACATGTCAGCGGGTTTAATATCAGTAATAGCACGTTTCCCAACATAGGGAAAAATATCTTTTCGCAGGTATTCCAGAATGTCTTCGGCATATCCTTTTGACCAATTGGGGCGCTTATGTTCGTGCCACTCAACGGCGATGGACTCAAAACTATTATTGACCGCAAAAACTCTGGCGACTTTTTCAGCTTTCTTTTCCTCAAGCGGATCACTACCACCTGATAGTGTTCGCCTTGCCTCATTTCGCTTATTTCTTGCTTCTGCGAGAGAGATATCAGGATATACCCCCAATGCGAGTAATTTCTCTTTGCCTGCGATCCGATACTTTAACCGCCAATAACGAGAGCCATTAGGGTTAACCAATAGATATAATCCACCACCATCTGCAAGTTTATAAGGTTTATCTTTAGGCTTTGCAGTTTCTACCTGTCGGGCTGTTAGCTTCATTTGGGGGTATCTCACTTTATTGAACCTGAACATACCCCTAAATATACCCCCATAAGATCGTAGATTTCAACATACCTGACTAGACTACAGGAGAACAAGAAAAGGCCAATACTGTGGATTTAATGGGGTTTTGTAGACTTCGGAAGACGTTAAGATATGAAAGGATGGTACGCCCTACAGGATTCGAACCTGTGACCTACGGCTTAGAAGGCCGAAAATATATGATTTCTAACGATTTCTTGCTATTTCAAAGCATTTCATTTGTATGATTTTAAAAGAATTTATCATGTTGAATGATTTCATGCCATATCATAGTATTTCATTACTAAGACACCCGTTAGAGCACCCATTATGGCAGGAATATTATTCACTGATAGCAAGATTAAAGGCATTAAACCAAAAGATCAGGCTTACTATGTGTGGCAAGCATCAGCAACGCGCGGAACCGGTAGACTAGGGATCAAGATTTATCCATCTGGACGCAAGGTGTTCGTGTATAAATACCATAAAGATGGTTCCCGCAGATTTTTAACTCTTGGCGATTACCCTTCATTAACATTAGCCGAAGCAACCGTAAAGGCACAAAATGCGTTAGTTAATATTTCCGTGCCTGAAAAAGCCATTTTTGAGCACGCTACTGTCAAACAACTCTTTGATGATTATATCGCAGATCAAAAGAAAAGGGGAAAGCGCTCATATGAAAAGACGGAGAATAGGCTTAACCAAGTATTAAACAGTAAGCATATAAACAAAGATGCACCCGCAAAAGATATTACTCCAGATCAAATTAAACGGGTACTAGCAGAATTTATTTCGCGTGGTGCGGTAGCGGGATCAAATAAAGTCCGCTCAAACCTTCATGCTGTATTTAATTTTGGTCTGTTTGCCGACAACGACCCAGCCAAGATAAATGAAAAAGTCATCTATGGATTAGATAGAAACCCAGTTGGGGTAGTTCCACGCCAAGAAGGGGCTGACAAAGCATTAGACCGTTTTCTCTCGTGGAATGAACTTTACAATCTATTTGAACTTATTCAAGTGCCGGATGTTGCATGCCCAATGAATCCTGATTACGCTCAATTGCTTCTCATGTGTATTTTTAGTGGTGGTCAACGTCCTTGGGAAATAATGACAAATACACGTGATAATTGGGACAAAAGTAACAATACACTAACAGTTCCACCTCACATTTCTAAAAATGGCGATTATCATGTAATACCATTAAGTGAATCAGCTACAAAAGTTTTAGATCGCCAAGAAAAACAATATCCAGAATCGCCTTTTCTTTTTCCCGGCAACACGAAAGAAGGGCATCTTCTTCCTGCCGAGTATGCCAAACAATTACGAAAATTTTGCTCACGTAATGATTTTGCTAGTTTTACCCCTAGAGATATCCGGCGCACATTTAAAACACTTGCGGGAGCAATGGGAATTAGTTCTGAGATGAGGGATAAGTTGCAAAATCACAAGAAACCAGGTGTTTCAACAAAGCACTATGATCGCTACGACTATCTGAAAGAGAAGAGAGAAATTATAGAGTTGTGGGAAAGTAAGCTGCTATCGCTGTGAGTAATAAGGGCCGAACGGCCCTGCTTATTACTTCTTACTTCGGTACATCAGGCCACTCAACATTCGGCGCTTGATTCACATCTACACGAGTGAGTAACACACGATACTTTTTCCACTCCAACAGAGCTTCTTTATCTGCATCGGTAGCAACCTCTAAGTCAACAGAGTCTTGTAGCAATGAGAGTGTGTTATTTGCTTGTTGTAACAGTGCTGCCTGCTGTTGTTTTGCTTCGTTAATCTGATGAGCTTTGAGTAAGTCTTTATCAACGACCCATTCTTTACCATCCCACTTGTCGTAATCAGTATCAGGCTTTTTGAATGTCAGGGTATCGGGTAACTCCCCGATTTCGGTTATCTCAGTCGATGCTCGTGTTAACGTGTCGTAAGCAATTTTTCCGCGATAGTCCGGTAAGATTTCCCAATACTTGCTGTCTATGCTTCGGCAAACAGCCTCGTCATGGGATTTCGGCAGCTCTGGAGCATCGGAATAGGCACCGGCTGATAAGCTGACACCGAGCATCACATATTCAATATCCGATGCTATGAATTCTCTCGTTATCTGATTCGAGTGATAAACCTTTATCCACCCTGCCTGAATTGCCAAACCATCTTTACCCAATACGGCTGTTTCATGTTCTAAAGAGTATTTTTGTTCTGTCATTATGCTGCTCTCACTATATAGTTAAATGCGATGTTGCGGGGACGGGTTTCTCTTTGATTTTCATATTCTTGAATAATGTTATGCCAGCCACCATTGTTGGTTCCTGTTGCTGCCGAAAATCCAGTTTCTCTGTGTTTACCGTTTTTCCAGTTATCATTATCCCAATATCCGGCGATCGCGGATACCGGCGCTTGCCCGGCTTGATAAGACAAAATCCCACGACCACTATCAACACCTCGCCCATCATCCCAGCCACGAATAAACTCACCACGCAAATCGGGCAGTGTTCCTGATGGGTATGCTGCCGCCAATTGCGGATATAGGGATTTATTGAATGCCTGGCCGTTGCACGTCAGGTAACCTGATGGGGGATTGGGTTGCGGCCACGGGATGGGGGGGCCAACTGGCGTATTAACATCATCTTCCGTCAAAATTCTCTTTTTACCTTTAAATTTTCCATCTCCATCGAAAGCGTAAGTTGATATGTCAAAGTTGCCATAATCGTTGCCATAGCTAAAAGAAATGCCGCGTGCCCAAGATGGTCCATCACTGCCCGGATGAGCGATATGAATTGCTAAGTCTCCAAGATTATCTAATCCATTCGGTCTAAGAAAACCTGAACGGCCAAGATTGCGGGAATTAGGATCATCAAAATAATTTGCTGTTTTAGTTAATATATAGCCTGATGTTTTTGTATTCGTATTTAACTGAATAAATCGACTGTCAGACTCCGGTTTAGAGTACGCCCCCACATCCCCGGCATTCAAACTGACATCCCCAGTCAACACCTTGCCATTAATTCTCCTGCTATTAGGCACCGCATTATTGGCCTTATTCACCGTTTCCACTAAACCGAGGTTTTTTATAAACCCATATCAGCCCCCATTTTTCATATTTTCATCATTTTGCAAGGATAAAAAGCAATGAAAGTAGGGTACATCCGTGTATCAACAAATGACCAAAACATCGATTTACAAAGAAATGCCTTGATGAGTATAAATTGCGAGCATATTTTTGAAGATAAAATCAGTGGTAAAACAGCCAACAGGCCGGGCTTAAAGAGGGCTTTAAAACAACTTAAAAAAGGCGATACTTTAGTCGTTTGGAAATTGGATCGACTGGGGAGAAGTGTAAAGAACTTAGTAGACTTAATTTCTGGCTTAAGCGAACGTGGCATTCACTTTCAAAGCCTCACTGACAGTATCGATACAAGCACCGCTATGGGGAGATTCTTCTTTCATGTTATGAGTGCGCTGGCTGAAATGGAACGGGAGCTGATCGTTGAAAGGACGAATGCTGGGTTGATAGCAGCTCGTGCTCAGGGGAGAGTGGGAGGAAGACCGGTTTCAATGACGTTATTAGAGCGGCAACAGGCAAAAAGACTGCTAGCGAAAGGCCATAGTCGGAAAGAATTGGCGTTAATTTACAATGCTTCTCTTTCTACTGTGTATAAGTATTTTCCTGTTGTGAATTGATGGGACATAGATGGGACGGGTATCGCAGGGTAAGCCAAAGTAACAATAGGTAACTTTGGGTAAGGTGGGACATGTGAGCACTGATAGATGTGGTAATTAGTTGATTTGAAAAGTAGTTCTACTCTCTTCTAAGCCGTAGGTCACAGGTTCGAATCCTGTAGGGCGTACCAGTAAAATCAAAGAGTTACCCGCATTTATGCGGGTGTCGTTAGAAAAGCAGGTGTTCTAACGGGTGTCGTTAAGGTTTTGCTCCCGTACCCATTTTTCATATACGCTTTCGGGCCATCCAAGAAATGTTCCACCTGGGGTTTTTTCAGGTTTGGGGAATTCTTTCCTCTTGGCCCACATGCGCCACAACGTGGGATGGCTTTTTCCTGTTAGCTTGCACATCTCTTTCAATCCAATATATCTTGTCGCCATTTACTTATTCCTTATTAATCATATTCTCTTTTTCTTCATTGCTTCTAATAAGATATCCTGTACTTCCCGTTTTGAATTGCGCCGTTCCATGACCATTTCATCCATTGTGCCGATTGCAATAATGTGATGTATCCATACTGGCCGGTTGTAACCTGCCTGCACCTGGCGGGTTGGCCCGATACGCTCGATGATTTGCTGATATTGCTCCAGGTCCCACCAGTGGGAAAAAAACACTAGAATGTTGCCGCCATCTTGCAAATTTAAGCCATGCCCTGCGCTCGCCGGGTGAGCAAACAAAACTGGGATCTTTCCGGCGTTCCAGTCTCTTAAAGTTCTGGGATCGTCATCAAGATGGCGTCCACGCGGAAATGCTTTGAGCAACCGTGTTAAATCGTGCTTCCAGTGGTAAGCCACTAAAACAGGTGTTCCACCGGATTCATTGATAACGCTGTCAAGTGCCTGTAATTTAGCGTCGTGCAGTTCTGACCAATTACCGGTATCGTCGGTATAGATTGCCCCGCTGGCGATTTGTAAACATTTCATGGTCTTGGCCGCTACGTTCGGCGCTTCTATGTCGGTACCCCCAATCTCTAAAAACATTTCCTTTTCCATTGCTTTGTATTGCTTGAAAGCTTTATCAGTCATGTCCACACGGATTACGTTATGTATCGGCTCTTTGATATCGAACCAATCAGAGGCATCTAGTGAGATTGTCAGGTCGCGCAATGCGTCTTGCATTTGTTCTTGCGCATAGGGCCGGGCTTCAATTCGGTTAATACCCGTACTACCGATTGGAATACTGTTAAACCAACGTGAAGTAAACGCACCGAACGTACGCCCTAAGCGTTCCCCTTGGTCTAAAAACCAGGCTTGCCCCCACAAGTCTACGAGGCCGTTAGGGGATGGGGTGCCTGTCAGATTCACCCAACGGCTTACAAATTTGTGAGCGACCCTTGCCAACGCTGCCGCACGTTTACCCCCATTCCGCAAGCGGAATGACTTAAGTCTTGTACTCTCATCAGCAATGACGGTACCAAACGGCCATTTGTTTCCCAGGGTCTGTACAAGCCAAACTAGGTTGTCGTAATTGGTCGTGAAGACACTGGCATTTGTGTTTTGTAAAGCAAGAGCGCGTGTTTTAGCCATGCCTGTAATTGTTTGCACTTCGATATTCCTAAAATGGTCCCACTTATCGACTTCATCGGGCCATGTTGATTGCGCCACGCGAAGTGGCGCTAAGACTAACGATGGGTGGGTTTCTGAACCTGCCATATACAGATTTTCTAGCGCCGTTAATGTTGCAACGGTTTTCCCCATCCCCATCCCGGCCCAGACATTTGAACGCGGGATGTCGATCTCATGATTCATTATGAGGTCTTGGTACGGTCGAGCGTGAAATGCTTTTCGCATATATGTAAGTCTCACAAATACATGTGGCAGTTAAATAAAGGTACTAAGGGGAAGGATAAGGCTTTTATTACTTTAAGAATGGGATCGTAATGCTCGATTAATTATCTTTACCTTTTTTACTCAGTTGTTGTAATTGAGAAATAAGCGTGTCAACAGTGAGTGGTTTACTCATTTTTGTTTCTCAGTTATAAGGTCGTCTAATTCCATCAAAAATAGGATGCAACACGCCGCGTGTGCAAGATGGGAAAGATTGCTTTCGGGATCGAATTTTTCACCTGAACGATACGCGAAAAGATGCCGCATTAACGCGTCGAAATATCGGGTTATTCCATCGGGAACATATTTCCAGCCGTTAGGTGAATATTTATTGGCTCCAAATTCCAAAACGCGTAGGGTTTCTATTATCGGTTGTAAAGGTAATAGACTAAACCGATATTTACCTGCGTCATTTTTATCGTATGCCTTAAAAATTCGAGTGCTGCAAAAGCTACAAACTTTAACATGAGAGGTTGGTTGAATTTGACTATGTTCCCGCTTTTTACAAATCGGGCATATTGCATTAATCATCAGCAAATTCCTTCTAAGTTTTTAGAATCGAGTACAAAGACCTCACAACCCAGCGCACGTAGTTTTTCATGTACGCGTAGCTGGTCTGGTCGTGGTTGTTGACCAGGGGCTTTGCATTCAACAAATATGATGCGGCCACCAGGAAGTATAATAAGTCGGTCAGGTACGGAACGCCGACCGGGGGACGCAAATTTATAAGCAATACCCCCGGCTTGCTGAACGGCTTTGATGAGATGCTTTTCAATACGGTCCTCACGGATATATGCCATAACATCACCTCTTTTTCTTTTTGAGTTTTTCCCTTTCAATTTGCATCAGACAAAAGTCGGTGCGGTGTTCGCTCCATGTTTGATTCATAGGGTTGCGAGAAAAGCGATTAGCTTTAGACCAGGCTTGAACAGCCTGTCTATACTCACCCCCTCGTTCAAGCTGTGCAGCTTCATGCGCAGCCCGTAAATAAAGCGGGCTGTCACGATGTTTAAATGCCATAATTATATCCTCCGCTGTGTAAGTCTAACTAGAATATTTCACATGATTCAGAGCAAGAACCGGTATCAAATCGTTTAGCCGCTATCATCTCTTGATATAGATTTTCATAATCTGCATTTGAGTACATCTTAGCTATTCCATCTAACGACATATTGCCGCGATACATTATTTCTTTAGAAGTCTTCCTGTGCCCGTCGCGAACTTGCTTATCATTAATGCAACATTCTTCGAATATTATTTTCAAACCCGGTTCATCTTGACATGCCAAGCCAATTTTCTTACTGCTCTTTTTTATACAAAAAACACAGTTCCCCAAATGTTCGGGTATTAATAAGTCAAATGGCTGTTTCTTCCACCATTTTAAAACATCATGTTTATCAAAATCACTAATATCAGCCAAATAACTAACTCCATCCTTGCGAGTTAATCGTCGGGGTTCATCAGCGCGTATTCCGATCCACGTGTGATAGTTTCCTTTTCCGAAATTATCATTACAATAATCTCTGAACGGCCTCAATTTAAGTCTGTCAGTACAAAACGCACCACCGATGTATGGAGTTCCATATTTTTTCACCATGTCTTGAAATGGTTTTAATATCGGCATTCGCGTTTGAATATCTTTCGGTTCCCACACAGTATAACTGTTCGATGCGCCAAGTTCGGGGTTCATTTCAGCTTGCAATATTACTAGCGGAATATCCCAGAATTTTACGATATCTCTGATAAAACGATAGGTCAGTGGGTGTTCGCACCCAGTGTCCATAAACACATAGATGACATTTTTAATCTTACCGGCTTTCCTGTATTGCTCTATTAAATAGACAAGATAAGCTGACGTTCTGCCACCGGAGATGCTGATGACATTAAACATGATATTATCCTATATGTTGGCTTTATTTGGCTTTAATGAAATAATGATGAAATTGATTGTTAGAAATATACTTGGAAATCACATCATTTTGTTCTTTCTTTGACGTTCATTTATATTAATCCTTACGATAGTGATAAGCTTCGAATCCCCCCGCATTAAATGGTAAATCCAAAGCCCAATCTGGGTTAGCTGAAAGCAGGCTACTTAAATGCTTATGTGTAAAATCTGGGGTATCTTGTGCTTCTGTTAATACTTCATCATGTACAGTCAACACTATATTGTACCCTGCGTCTTCAATGCGCGGCATGTTAGATGCAAGGACATCACGAGCCGTAGCCTGCGTCACGTTTTCTACTAATTTCCCGCCGTAAGTGTGGAGTCGTTGCCATTTACGAGAATAGGCATTTACCCCCATATAACTGATCTTGCCGTCATCGTTGGGGGAGGGATAGCAAACTGCCCGGCCAGACGGTAGCTGAATACGTAGCCAATTACCGTCCCGCCTGATTTTTAACTTACGACACAGTAGTGTGAAGCTGGGATTTGCGATAGCACGCTTTACAGTTTCTTCCAGTTCATACCAAAAGGACGCAATAGCCGGGTGCGCGTTGCGCCACATCCGCTTAAGCGAATCGCAAGTGATAAAAACACGCTCAGTTAAACCGTAGGTCTTTTTTTGTTCAACCGATTTCTTATACCAACTCAACGACTCTCGTTGGATGTTAATCGGGATGTTAGCTAAAGCAGCATCGGCGAGGGCTTCTAAGTCTAAACTATATGCAGCGGCAAACGTCAGAAACGCACCAACCCCACCACCGTAGCCCAAACCCAATTCCATGACTTTTCCGATTTGCCGCTGGTCTTTCGTGACTTCATCCGGCTGGATATTGAAGGCACGTGCGTAGGCCAGCTTGTAAAGGTCGTGACCGCTGCCGTCGTCGAAATCCCGAAACGCCTGAATTTTCCAGTCTTCACCGGCAAGCCAGGCAAGTACGCGGCCCTCGATATTTGACAAATCGCTCACAACCAGTTTTTTATACTTCGGTGTGATAATACAACCGCGCAACGCGGAACTGGTCAGCGCCATAACGTTATCGAATAACAAATCTGCGGCACCGGCTTTTAGCGCGTCGATACCAAAATCGATGACATCTTGTTTTAGTACGGGCCGTGGGAGGTTTTGAGGCTGGAATAAGCGCCCGGCCCAGCGACCTGTACGTGACGCTCCACAAAACTGTAACGTACCGCGCAAGCGTCCGTCCCTGTTTACCCCATTTATCAAAGTCTTGTACTTACTTGTACTTGTTGTGCTTGCTTGTAAACGAATTGAGAGCAGTTCACGGAGTTCAAACGGTAAATCCGGATCGTTTATCCGACGTTGCAATGTACTGGCTTGCATGTCTGGCAGTTCAATGCCATAGCCCGTAATGATATGCCGCAACAGTGCGTCACGCTGCGTTGCTGCTTGCACGTCATCATCCGTTAATATTCGAGTACGTTTTGCGAGCTGTTTTTGCTCATGATTAACAGCCGCGATAGCGGCGTTGGCAAGCGTGATATCCATCTCAACACCGCGATCATTAATGTGCTGGTCAAGATGCCACAATGCCAACTCAGCGCCGTGGTAATTCCAGAGTGGTAACTTTTTATGGATTTCGCGCATGGCTTCGATGTCAAGGCCCGCGTATTCAATAAAACGTTGCCACTCATCGGGATGGGTTTCGCGAGTCGCCCGGCGCACTTTAGAATTCTTCGGACGTGGCTTGCAGAATAGCTGGATAAACGTTTTGCCTTCTTTATCTTTGGCTTTATCCTGCGGAACGTTCAACACTTCACATAAAGCGCCTAACGCGCCGGGTAAACCGTGTGCCAGCGCTTGGGCCATTGTGTCCCGCCATCTCGAAATTTTTGGTACGATATCTGGCATTGTATGTCGTAAGATAGTTCTGTCGAAGTGCGAATTGTGAGCAAAAATCAGTACGCTTTCATCTGTTAACGCCGCTCGAAGAGCATCAGGCATTTGTACATCACTTGTTAAATCCCACACTTGCACTTGACTATCATTAATTGCCCAGGCAAAGAGCATAATTTCTGCGTGTTCAGCGTAGGCATGAACGCCGTTTTTAATGGGGGTTTCGCTGTAGGTTTCCAAATCCAGCCAGAGTGTTGTCATAGTGGTTCCCTGATAAAACACCCCCGGCACGGGGCCGGGGTCAGTTGGTTTAAATCAGGGCTTCGGCATCCGCTCCGGCGCTGATATCATCAAAATCCTCGACTGAGGCAACGCCACCGCCAGCGAATGCGTCCCCATCCTTTCTGAACTGAATGCCGCCCAGCGACGCCGAAATGCCTTTACCCTGGTTGTCATAAGCAAAAATTTCAATCGAAGCGTCTACATAACAGCCGGAATAAGGACGTCCATCTTGTGCGGTCAGCGGGGTGCGGTCTCTGTCTATGACGAGCGGGCGTGCGTTGTTGTTGGCGCTGATGTACATACTGCCCTCATACCCGTCATAGTCGGATTTTTCATCGCCGTCGCGGAAGTTAAACCGCATTGAGTTTCCGCGAATACTTTTGAGAACGGTATCGGCTTTAGCGCCCCATTTATTTTCGGCAACTTTTTTGATCGCGGTTTCGATGTTCGCGATTAGCGCTTTATCGGCTTTAGGGATTAAAAATGTGGCGCGGAACTTAAAGTTGCCCTGGCCGTTTACCTGAGTTGCTTCAAATAAATCGGGGAATGCTAAACGAACGTTAGTTAATTTCACTTTCATGTTGAAATACCTTTTTTATTTAGATGAGGGATTCAGCGGCTTCGATATCTTCAAAATCGTTGAAAAGGTTCGTGAAAAAAGACTCTCTAGGGTCAGATTCAGGTGCTATTGTGGGTTTGCCATCGGGACGTATAATCAATCCTTCGAGTTTTTCCCACTTTGCAAGGTTTGATTTTTTAAGGAGTTTTTCGGCTTGAGGTGGAGTCAGCAGCTTACGCTGATACATCTCATCCTTTTTAATTTTCAGTTTCTTAAAAAGTGCTTCGGCATCCGCTTCATTGCTCCATGTCCTGTTACCAGGTTTACCCACAATAAGTTTAAAACCGGGAATATGCAGGCCGTTCTGTAGCGTAGTAAATGCGGCATCACGTACCCCTTTGCACCAGGCTTCAACTTCATCAACTACGTGCAGCATTTCACCAAGATACTGACTGTCGGCTTTTGCAAGTTGCTGTTGCGCGATTTGTAAAGCATCAGCAACAGGCACGGGGTCATCGATGACATCGAAATCGTTTAACAGTGATGCAGAGACGTATGCAGCTTGAGCCGGGCATTTACCGCGTCGCTTACACCAACGACAGGTTTTTTCACCGGGTTGGAACGCGGTAGTTGGTATACTGTCTTGACCAAATACCGCAGCTTGTTCTGCAATGGCAAGGACATTCGCCGCAATGCTTTTCACGTTTTGCCCGAATTCATTCAGATTGTCGATACTGCATGCATACTCACTGACGTGATTAATTCGCGGCTGATGAATAAACATTCGAACGCTATTAAAATCGTACAATAAACCGAATTGGTTAATAGCCCCCAGCACGTACAGCATCAACTGCGGATTCTCAAATGCATCGACTTTTTCATAGCCGTACTTAAGATCGTGAATTTGCAGCTCGTCATTCTTAATAATGATGGCGTCGGCGGTACCGAATGAATTTTCAACATCCGTTACGTTTGAAAAATCAACGCGCTCTTCGATGAAAAGATCGCCATCTTGTGCTAAGTTCCAGATAGTTTCGACATACTCACCAACATACTCAACCATTGTTTGATCGACTTGTGGCGTTCCGGCTTTCAGTAATGGATAGGTACCTAAGTAGTCGGCAGTGCTCAGACCGTGAGTTGCAGCTTGAAGACGGTTTCTAAGTACACATTCCGCTAATGCGTGTGCCGCAGAACCTTCTTGTGCGTTAGACGTTGTTGTATCAGGTTCAAACTGTTCTATCGCCAATGCAGCGGAGCAATTAAGCCAGCGGTGTGCGCTGGACGGAGAGAGTTTCGCATGAAGTTCAGGCATGGTTACCCCTCCATTGCAGCTTTAGCTAAGGCTACGACTTCCGGGAGATGTTTTTCTGCAACCTGGCCTAATTTTTTAGCGTCAAATTTTGCTAAAATATCAACGGCTTCACTACGATACCCATTTTTAACGAGCTGTAAAATTAATGTTTCAGCCTCTTTAAGAAGCGCTTTTGTGTCAATTACAGGTTCGGGTTCCTGCGCTTCGTCGTCGTCAGCTTCCGTGTGAATTTTTCCCTCACTTAACAGTTCGAGAGCGAACTCTCGGCGTTCTGTAATGCCGGGGATATCCGCCCAGTTAGCAAGTATTTCTAAACACAGGTCGAGAATGACCGAGTTATTTTTCCCTTTGAGTTCTGATAAACCCGCTAATGCTGAATGCAGTGCATCTGCCCGCCCGTTCCGAGTATCACCCACCGCGTCTATGATTTTCCGGGCGGCTTGGTATTTATCGTTAGTCAGGGTATGCGCATCGTCTTTAAACAACACTGCAAGAGCGACTACCGTCTCTAAATCCAAGGTGTCAATATTGACATCTTTAATTGTAATTTCCGTATCAGTAATCGGTTGTTCCGATTTGTTTTTGGTATTTTTAAATTTCGCTGGTGTTGGTTGAGTATTCGGGGTGGGGGTATTATTGTTGCTGAGTGCGGCTAATAATTGCGTTAACAACACGTTCTGTTGCGATAACAGTTCATTATTCAACGCTAAGTTTGATTCAAGACTCATAGAAAGGTACCTCGCTACACATATAAATTAAGTGGAAAAGTAACGTTCGGGTTTTTTTCCAACAAATAACGCTTACGTAACCAACGTAAACGACGAACGGCGTTATTTGTTGGCATTTTTTCTAGTGGGACAGGTTTTACTTTTTGCATTTGCTTATGCCTCCTTTTCGTATTTTAAAGCGCACTCGCCAGTATATTCGGTTAGTTGGATGTACTTTAAAATAAGAAAAAAGGTGCCCCAATATTGGGGCAAATAAGGAGTAACGCACAGAACGAAAAATAATGAAATTGAGTAGTGTAAAATTGGGATTTAAAACTCACCCTTATTTATCTTAATTAAGGCTTCTAAATGCTGCTGAGCGGCATCTTCAGTTAAATGAAGAAGCCCTTGCTTTAAGAAACTTCTAAACATCAGTGAACTGTTATGCCAGAAGATACTATGAATATCAGTATCGGTGCATATAGCAACAACATAACATAAAGTATCGAGGGCAGGGGCTTCACTTATTGGCTTCGGAAAACTGACTTTTCCGACTGTTATCATCTCGGGCTTGCGGCGATATTCATAAAAATCGATCCATTTTGGATTAGAACCGCATTTTAGCCATCCATCACCTTTTTGCCTCCATTCATATAGCTCCCAAGGTTTATCAGTCTTCGAAGCATCTATCGCATATTCCATCATTAACTCAGCGTGCACGTGTCTTTTATTGTCTGACATTGTTTAATCCTCGCCTTTAGATATACCAATCATTTTGTTTAAGTCTTCAACTTTTACTGACAGTGAAGTGTTTATACTTCTGATTTCCTCAGATGGAATTAAATCTTTCGCTTCCTGCCAGACTTCAATAAGTCGCTTTGTTGTAGTGACTGAATTTAAAATAGCGTAAACGTTATTTTTTATTTCCTCTTTCTTATTGTTTAGCTCACTGACTTTTTTTTCTATCTTCGTAAATCGAACAGAGAGTTCATTGTCCGCTGGAAAACGACAATGTTTCCGCTCAGGTGTTATTAACTTAATGTCTTTTCCCAGTTCATCTTTGCCGTAAGGTAATCTTTCCGACTGTAACCCACCAAACGCCGCACATATCCCGTAATCTGTTGCCTTATAAATATGAATATCGCTGTCAATATTAACTTGAAACTCTTTAATAGCTTCAAGTGCCTTATCATATATGAGATTGTAATGTTTGGATTTTTCTTCTCCGCCCAACGCGGCAATTCGGACGTCTTTTGCGAGTTGGTACTTTTCTTGCCCCAATTGTACATAGGATTCAGAAATCCCGGCTAATGACAACGCATTATTGACTATTTCTTTCTTTAAATCTTTTGTTAATTTCTTTGACATTGTTTAGTCCTCTCATTTAATTTAATAGGGGGCTTCCCTGCCAGTAATTCCCTGTTGTTTTCCCTGTGTGGCAAAATAAACTTAATAAAGCGTCTCAAATAAGGCGCTTTATAAATGCACTTCGCTTTGTGATTACATGATATGTTCCTCCTGTGGTTGAATTTTTTTGCACGACTTATCAGCTATACCGGGGCTTCATCTATACGAGCTTTGATCGCCACGCGAACCCGTTTGCCTTCGTTCCTATTCCGGCGCTTTTCAGCTATGAAACTATCCGACTTGCCTGTCGTGCGGTCCAAATTGTTAAAGAGCGGTATTGCTTCTAGGTGGTCAAGATAAGTATTCTTAACTTTGCCATTAAAGTTAAGCAATCTAAACATGAATTGTCAAGAAGAAAGTTAAGATAAATGAATTTATTTTTTTTGAGATGAAGAAAAACCCGCTATGTAAACGGGCTTATTCAGTTGGAAAGAATTAGAGAGTAACCGTGTACCAAAATACTCTGCCTATGATACGAATTTCGTTCGCTTTTTCACCTATACATTCATCATCTGCATAGTCGCGACGATTATACGAACGAATGCGTATCCCACCAGGGACACGATATAGAATTTTCACACGGAGCATACCACTATGCTCTATGGCATACATGTTACCGTCTTTGATAGTTGTGTTCGTAGTGTCAATACCTACAATTGCGCCGTCTGGTAATACGGGTTCCATGCTGTCACCAGTGATATATGCGCATGCTGCGTGCTCTGGATTAATGCCTGCTTTGAGAAGCGCAGAGCGAGCAAATCGTAATTTGTTTCCTCGGTGATCAAGTTCAACGGTACTTCCTTTTCCCGTTGATAATGATATCTCTTTGAAAAATGGCATTTCTATTTCATCCTCATTGAGTTGTGTTTCCTCGTCACTCATGCAATCAAATGCAGCGATTACACTTGCATTCGCAACGATTTCAGGGGAATTATTTACATTGGTATCCACTCCCTCAAGTAACCAACCCACTGTTACACTTAACTCTTTAGCGAGGTTAACTAGATTTTTGCCATTTGGTGCAGTTACACCGGATTCCCACTGTGAGATTGTCGCTTTTGTTACGCCGACTCGCTTTCCTAGGGCTTCTTGCGTAATTTTTTGTTTCAGTCTTGACTGACGTATTCGTTCGTTTTTCATGTCATTGCCTCATAATTAGTTTAGATAGCTTAACTTAAATGTTGTAACGTTGTCTTGACTTGTTCGTTTAGTTTTCTTAACCTTACATTTGACTAAACATTCCAAGGAAGCCGTGATGAAGAAAATAGACGCTATAGCGCTGGCGGGTAGTAAAGCCAAATTGGCGCGATTGCTAAAAGTCTCAAAAGGAGCTGTTTCACAGTGGGGGGAGGATATCCCCGAATTAAGAGCATTACAGATCGAGAAATTACTAAAGAATAAAAAGCACTTGTTAAATCATAAAGAGGCTTAGGCATGCAGATACGCTACTCACGGGGCCTGAATGCGATTGATGTACAGCCCATCCCGCTATCTGTACCCGATTTTGATACGTTTGAACGTACCATTTTGACGGATAAAACAGTCATTGGTATCAACGATAGCGACGACAAAGCCATACTGATTAAGAAAAAGAAACGCTTGCCGTATATCTGGCGTTATCCCATTGATAGCGCGGTTGGCAGAGTGGCAACCAACGTTGCTGAATGTTGCTACCTTTCTCTCGACTTAGACGGGACTACTGAAGAGGGATGGGAGGTAGTAAAAGCTTTTCTTACAGACTTCCGGGGCTTTGCTTACACGACGGCCAGTCATTTACATCACATGGCTGAGGGTAAACAGCGCTGGCGGATTGTGTTAGCTACATCTCGCGCCGTTTTACCCGATGAGCTGTTGCGCGTTGGAAGTGCTTTTGAAGCGTTACTAATGGACAGCTACGATTTGATTTGTGATGCACCTGTTAAATGGGATAGCCGCGTTTACCAGCCCTCTCAAATTTTGTTTCTGCCCGATGAACGCGCTGAAAGTGTGACGTTTCGGGGCGCGCCCGTTGATGTCGATGTTTTACTGGCATCTGTACCGCATGACGAAAATCGCGTTATGCAACCTACTGAGCTGGATAGTTTTGACAGGGAGGTCAAATTACATCAGCTTAATGATCATGTCTTTGACGATTTGCGTAGTGCGCTGTGGCACCCCTCTGTACTTACCCATGCCGAAACTTATCCCAGTTGGGTAGACATGGGTAACCGGCTGGCATGGTTCAAATTTACGGAATACGAAGACCATGCGCGTGATTTGTGGCTTGAATGGTCCGCTACGGCAGCTAATTCAGATCCGGATTCCGCCGCCACTAAATGGGATTCAGACGCACTACGCGCGGAGCGTACCGAATTCACCTCCATCTTTGCACTGGCTCAAAAAGCAGGCTGGAAAAACCCGGCGTCAGAACGCGGGATGCCTGTTGCCGTTGGTGATCAGGATTTCGACGTCATTGAAGCGGACGACGATGAACCCGCACCCTTGCCTGCGCTAAAGCGTGATAAGTACGGCCAAATCGAATCAACGATTGATAACGTCGCAAAAGCCGTAGCACGGCCCGATTTTTGCGGCTTACAAATTCGTTTTGACCAGTTCCGGGATGAGATCATGTTTACGCCAAGAGGGGTTGAGCAATGGCAGACTTTTAGTGATGCCGATTATTCACGGTTACGCATTACCTTAGAACAACGAAGTTTTAAGCCGGTTGGCCGGGAGTTGATCCGGGATGTCGTGCTGTTAACCGCAGATGAACATCCTTTTGATTCCGCTGTTACATGGCTGAATACGCTTGAGTGGGACGGCGTGCCCCGCGTGGAGCAGTTTTACCATACACATTTCGGCGCTGAAGATTCGAAGTATACCAGAGCAGTTTCAATGTATATGTGGACAGCATTAGCCGGGCGTGTGATGGCTCCCGGTTGCAAAGCCGATATGGTACCGATTCTCGTGGGTGCTCAGGGTTGCGGTAAGTCAACCGGCGTTGCAGCGTTATCGCCAGATCCTGAATTTTTCACCGAAATAGCTTTAGGTGAAAAAGAAGATGACCTGGCGCGGAAAATGCGCGGCCGGCTCGTCGGTGAAATCGGTGAATTACGCGGACTTCATACAAAGGAATTGGAAGCCATCAAAGCGTTTATCTCTCGCACGCATGAGAACTGGATACCTAAGTACCGGGAATTTGCCACCCAGTTCCCTCGCCGCATTGTGTTCATCGGTACAACCAATCAGGATGAGTTTTTAGCAGATGACACCGGTAACAGGCGTTGGCTTCCCGTTAGAGTAAAGAAAGTCAATGTCGGTGCCATACGCGAAGACCGATTGCAACTTTGGGCTGAAGCACGAGAACTATTCAACCAGTCGGGCGTTGCTTTTCAAACCGCGGAATGCCTCGCTACCGAAGTCCACGAGCAACACATGATCAAGGATGTGTGGTTAGAAACGGTCGTGCGCTGGCTAGATGAACCCGATGCAATGACAGGGGAAAAGCCTCGTGACCGGGATTTTTTACGCGCAAGTGACGTTTTGCGAGAAGCACTGAACTTTGACACTTCGCGAATCGGCAAACGCGAAGAAATGAGGGTAAGTGGTGTTTTACAAAATTGTGGTTACAAACGTATACAGCGTCGGGTTGATGGGAAAACTGGTAAGGTTTGGGAACTTGTGAAACCACCGTATCCACTGTAACCACCTTTTAATGAGAAATTTTACTGTGAAAGTAATTTTCAAAAAGGTTTTTGGCATAGACGTAACCACCTGCGCTACCGTGTAACCACCTTAAAAACGGAGGTGGTTACACGGTAGCGCAGGTGGTAAGCGGTTTGTATCCACCGTATCCACCGTATCCACCTTTTAGTGAAGAACCCCATTATATATATAAGTGGTTTAAAGGATAACAATAGGAAAATGGCGGTTACGGTGGGTACATTGTGGTTATATCATTGAAAATAAACAAATTAAGGTGGTTACAGGTGGTTGGCGAGGTGGTTACACATGCAAGACGATTTAAACCGCAGCACATCGAGAAAACTACATAAAACTACAGGTGAAAAGCAATGCGAGATATTCAACAAGTACTTGAAAGATGGGGATGCTGGGCGAATAACTTCACCGGCGTAGACTGGTCGCCGGTTGCTGCCGGCTTTAGCTGTCTGCCACGTGTTGTGCATTCACAACGAGAGCCTCAGTGCTCTGACGCAGACGGTTTAATCATCGACATGTGCGTCGCCCGACTGCGCGTGATTGACTGCGCAGACGAGCTGGATTGTATCGAACAGTACTACATGTATGGCTGGTCAAAGCGTTCCATTGCGCGTCATTTGGAATGCCACGAGCGTGAAGTCAGACGCATGGTGCAAGTCGCTGAAAGCTTTATTGCCGGGTGCCTTGAGATGCTCGATATTAAACTTGACATGGACGATGAAGTTAATACGGAAAAGCCTTGTGCGGCCCGCAAAAACTGTGTTATTATGTAAAAAATGGTTTCTTGCACCCTGAATAAAGCCTCGCTCTTTCCGCGAGGCTTTTTGCATTTTGCGCCTTACAAAACGCTTAGCTGAGTGAGTGTTGCTTAAAAGTTTCATAACCGCATTTAGCACACGGGTACACATCCCTTTGAACGCCTAAATCTGCGAACATAGGATCAGGTTCCGTCCGGTCAAGCCTGTAACTTAGTTCAGCAATACGTTGTTTCAACTGTTCTATTTCAGCGGGCACGGATTTTTACCCGAACCCCTGTTATTGCAAGTTTAAAATGTCACCTAATTCCCCAAAATAGAAATGTCACTTTTATTCAGGAGAATAGGGTGATTATCGCCTTAAGCTATTACCTCCAAGATGTAGGACTTTTTCATGTTAACTGAGTGAGGATGTATGAGCAGAGAAGACCAGCTATACCAGATTTACTATTCATATTGCTTAGAGAATATGTTGAGTGTCATTACTGATAAGATTAATTGGACATCTTCTTTCCTGCTGATACTACTCGGTTCAACAATCGCTATTATCGGGGATTACTATACGGTATTTGCAGGGTTGTTAATCACTGCCATTGCGACAATGAAAATCATGTTTTCATTCGAAGTGACATCAGAACGCGCCAATAAGCAATCAGCACGCTATTTGATGCTCTACAACACTTCACATCTGATCATCTCCGATGAAGAATTGCTAAACAGGCTTGTGGACATTCAGGAGGATGACAATAGACCGTGGGCCTCACTAGTGTATCCGGCAATGTTACAGGCCAGTCAGGTTTTAGGCAGGCCAACGGACATTCAATTAACAGGGTATGAAAAGCTGATGGCTTTTCTGGCTGGTTCCGTGCCTGTGCGCTAACGTTTAAACAACTGGAGAAACCAGGATGGAAAACAAAGAAAATTCAACAGTAATCTTTGCAGGAAAAGAGGTAGAACGAGAGCATCTATACCATTTGCTCGAAGTTATCGCACCCGCAGTCTGTGAAGTCGCCATTCACCATTCAAAAAATGGTGAAGACATCGAGATAGTGACTAAACATGCGAAAGCAACAGCCGAAGCTATTGTTTCCGCATTGACTTTTACTAAGAGCTAAGAGCTTTCCATGTCTTCATGGAGTCGTCTTTCAATTTTTGCTCAAGATCATCAATCTGTAATAGCTCGGTAAATTCCGCTTCAAGTTTTCTGAGTTCAAGCAAATATTGAGCGGGTGAAAGTTTTTTGTCAGAACGGCGTAAATATTCAAATGCAAGAGTTTGCGCATCTGTCATAACAGATTCCTCTTTGGTTGTAGGGACTAAAGATGATACCACGCGCCGGGCGTGAAATACCCGGCAACACTTCAAGGGCTGCGCAATGCGCGGCCTTTTTGTTTTCACGCCCGTAATCGCGGGGACTTAATCCCCAACGGGGGTGGAAATATGAAACTCATGGACAAGCAGCCTGATATCTGGATGCAGCTATGGTTATGGCTGTTATCAGTCAAAGAACAAGGTTTAGGTGCGGCGCTGGCTGCAACAATGGCTTATCTCAGAGGTCGATATAACGGCGGTAAGTTCTGGAAGACAATGATTGACGCGCTGATGTGCGCTTTGATTGCGTGGTTCATTCGTGACTTACTCGTCTTCTTAAATTTGAGCACGGATTTAGCGTACATCGGCAGTGTGATTATTGGCTATCTGGGAACGGACTTTTTCGGCCAGTTGATGCGTGGGACTTTGAATCGTAAAGCGGGGGTATCAGATGCAAAGTAGAGGCATACGAAATAATAACCCCGGCAATATCCGTTGGGGTGATGACTGGCTGGGTTTGGCGTCTGAATCACAGCGTACCGATAAATCGTTCTGTCAGTTTGTCAGCCCTGAATATGGTATTCGGGCCATGATTAAAATTTTACATAATTACAATAGAAAATATGGTCTCAAAACAGTGAAGGGGATCATTTCACGCTGGGCCCCGCCCAATGAGAATAATACCGAGGGTTATGTTAATCGTGTGTGTAAAGACACCGATGTTACTCGTGATCAGGTTGTTGATGTGTTTAATCAGGCACTTATGACAAAACTGATTAAGGCCATTATTACCGTAGAGAATGGTAGTCAGCCCTATGACAACGAGGTCATTGATAAAGCCTTTTCACTTTTGTAGGGCGATATGATGAAGTTTAACTTACACGGTTACACCTTCGTTGCCCTGGTTCTTGTCTCGTTGGTGGCTCATCACTATTACGGTAAGTACACTAAACAGCTTGATACGACAGTCCAGCTACAGAGCGAGTTGCTGGAGCAACAGAATGAAATCGCCAGTCAGCAGGAGAGGATAAAACGCCTGTCTGAACTGGATAATCAATATACAAAGGAACTTGCTCATGCCAAATCTGAAATTGATGCTCTTCGTGGTGATGTTGCCGCTGGCCGTCGTCGGCTGCTCGTCAAAGCCACATGTCCAAAGAGTGAAGCCAGTTCCTCCTCCCGCTTGGATGATGCAACAGCCGCCCGACCTGATGACACCGCTATCCGGCATTATTGGACCCTCAGAGAGCGAATAGCAGTAATCAATCAGCAGGTATTAGGCTTGCAGGACTACATCAAAACTCAGTGTCAGTAACAGAAAGCCAGAAAAGCGAGGCATAGCCCCGCTGAATTAATCAACCTATCTTACTTACGATAGGAATAGACATCCTTGATATGCTTATTGAAATATCGCCCCTTAGAAGGTGCGTTCATCAATCCTTGGTGTATCTGTGGAGGAACACCAAGGATTGATGAACGCACCATCACGGAAAGCTATTTCCAATGTTTTTGTCGCTTGGTTATAACCAACAGAATGAAGGTTTGAAGATGAAACAGGAACTCAATTCACTTTCTAAATCTCCTCTATATGGGAAAAGTCCCGAGGAAATATTAGAATATTTTAACAGATATAACTTTGTTGACGATCACGGACATAAGTTAGAACTATGTCAAGATTTTATAGATCTTGTGAAACTATCCGCAAAATAAGAATACCTAATCAATGAGCCTCGTTTAATCCGGGGCTTTTTACGTTTATATACAGGTAAATATATGACAAAAAAACTCACCACTAAGCAGCGGATGTTTAGCCATGAGTACATTGTCGATCTTAATGCTACACAAGCCGCTATCCGCGCCGGGTACAGTCCAAAGCGGGCCTCTGAAATGGGCTACAGCTTGTTGAAGAATCCACTCGTTAATCAATACATTGGACAGCTCAAACAAGAACGCGTTCAGCAACTGGGTGTGGACGCAGGCTATGTACTGATGAGACTCGTTGAGATCGACAGGATGGACATAGCCGATATTCTTCACGCAGATATGAGCCTAAAATCTGTACAGGAGTGGCCGACAACCTGGCGACGTTATCTTAGCGGCTTTGACTTGGCAGAGATGTTCGAGGGGCGAGGCGAGGATAGAGAAATTGTCGGCATTCTTAAAAAAATCAAATGGCCTGATAAGGTTAAAAATCTTGAATTACTGGGTAAGCATGTTGGCGTGCAGGCGTTCCGTGAGAATGTTAAGACTGAATTAACGGGTAAAGATGGAGGGCCGGTACAAATTGACTTAACCGATGAGCAACTTGAAGAGAGACTAAAGGAGGTTGGCTATGGCCGTCGCTCAAGTCAGCTCAATGAGAAACTTACAGACTCTTGAAGCCTATCGGTGTAGAGCAATAGAACAAGCCCGATCATCTCTGATGGATTTCACGCTCTATACAAACTCACGGTATGAAACGGGTTGGTTCAATGAGTTACTTTGTTTAGAGCTCGATCAGTTTCTGAGTGATATTGAGAATGGCAAGATGCCCCGGCTAATGATATTTGCCCCTCCACGTTCAGGGAAGAGCGAATTGGCATCTCGTCGGCTTCCCGCTTACGTGCTGGGCAAGCATCAAAACTGGCACATCATATCTTGTTCATATTCGTCTGATCTTGCTAATCGCATGTCACGCGACACGCAGCGCATTATTGATACCAAAAAATATCAAGATGCGTTTCCGAACACTCGGCTCAATGGAACGAACATTAGGACGCTTGCGGGTGGGGCAATTCGTACAGCGGAATTATGGGAAGTACTGGACGCTAAAGGTCAATTGCACGGCGGTTCTTATCGTGCGGCGGGCGTTAATGGGGGCATTACTGGGCAGGGGATGAATATCGGTATCATCGATGATCCGGCAAAGGACTACAAAACAGCCTCATCCCCGGTCTATCAAGAATCTGTTATGGACTGGTATGACACCACGTTCTTCACCCGCGCAGATCCGAAGCTGAATGGCATTGTGATTATTCTCACTCGCTGGCATCAGAATGACTTAGCGGGCCAGCTACTCAAGCTGGCAGAGGAAGGCGGAGAGCAATGGCGAGTAGTCAGTTTTCCGATGGAAGCCGAAAAGGAAGAAATTCACGTTCTGAACGGCAAAACATACCGCTTGAGAAAGCCGGGTGAAATCCTGTTCCCCGAACGCATGCCACAGGATTTTGTTGATAAATGCAAGCAACGTGGCTCGCTGGTCTGGAATGCTTTGTACCAACAGAGACCCACGGCAAAAGGCGGCGGCTTAATCAAATCAGAGTGGTTCAAAGAGTATACGGTCTTACCGCCCATCCGCTGGAGTACGGTCTATGGCGATACAGCACAAAAAATCAAAGAAGCCAATGACTTCTCTGTTTTTGAGCTGTGGGGCTTGGGTGAAGACGGCAAGATGTACCTGATTGACATGATCCGGGGAAAGTGGGAATCCAAGGAACTCAAACGTCGCGCAGTCGCTTTTTGGACGAAATGTAAGGCCAGAAAAGATTGCGGTTCTTTGATTTCGATGAAGATTGAAGATAAAGCTTCCGGTACCGGGCTAATCCAAGAAATCCAGACAGAGGCCCTATGCCCGGTGATACCCATTCAGAGAGATAAGGATAAGTTCACGCGGCTGATGGATGTTCAAGGCTATATTGAGTCGGGTTACATTTATCTACCCGCCGAGGCTGAATGGATAAATGATTTTCTCACTGAAATGGAAGCTATCACTCCAGAGTTTAATACGCACGATGACCAGCTCGATCCGTTAATGGATGCTATTTCTGACATGAAATCTGGCGACCTAGGTATATGGGAAGCATTAGGGAGACAATAGTAATGGCCCGTAAAAATCGTCGTAACGACGCAAAAAAGCCCGTTAGGACTGCTGACGGGTACAATAACTTTACTGCAAAACTCGGCGGGTATACATCAAACATTCAATCGAATGGTACGTACATACCTGGCTACATTTCACGTAACAGAGTACAGATTGAGTTTGGCTATCGCAGTTCATTTTTAATTGGCGCGGGCGTGGACGCCATGGCTGATGATATGACTCGCAAGGGCATATCGATCAGCTCACGAATGAAGCCAGATGCTAAAGGAAGACTGGAAACGTTTTGGGAAGATATCGGGATTTGGGACGAACTCAATAATACCCTGAAATGGTCTCGTTTGTATGGCGGGGCATTGCTGGTGGTACTGATTGACGGACAAGACCCGTCAACGCCTCTTAACCTTGAAACGATTGGTGAGGGGCAGTTCAAGGGCACTTTGTGTCTTGACCGGTGGATGGTCAAACCGACGGACAGCGACGTAGTCAAAGAGTACGGCCCGCACTTCGGAAAACCCCAATTCTATAACGTGGTGATCAATCAGCAGGGAATTCCACCCTGGAAGATTCATCACTCGCGCGTTATCAGGATGGAAGGTGATACATTGCCATTTCAGCAAGCACAGACAGAAAATGGCTGGGGGATGTCGGTGGTAGAGCGCATTTTCGAGCGTGTCCAAGCGTTTGATACAGCCACTGTTGGGACAACGCAACTCATTCACAAAGCGCACTTGCGGACGTATAGCATTGATGGCTTAAGGAAAATATTAGCGACAGGCGAAGGAAGTCCTGCATATGCCGCACTGATGAAGCATATGGACATGATCCGCGAATTCCAGACAATTGAAGGCATGACGTTAATGGATGCGTTGGACGCATTCCAAACTCATAGCTATTCGTTCGCCGGTATTGCTGATGTCATCTTGCGCTTTGCTGAACAAGTCTCTGGGGCTACCGGTATCCCGCTAGTGCGTCTGTTTGGTCAATCGCCATCCGGGTTTAGCACCGGCGACGGTGACTTAGAGAACTACTACAGTCGGGTTAACACGTTGCAAGAAAGACGTCTCCGTCACCCATTGAGATGGTTGCTGGATATCTCGCATCGGTCACTATTCGGCGAGCCGCTTCCTAATGATTTCACTTTCGAGTTCAACAAACTTTGGGAAATGTCAGACACGGATAGATCAACAATGGCGAACAATGTGGCTTCTGCAATAGGGACGCTGGTGGACAGGCAGATCCTGCCTATTCATGCGGCAATGACGGATTTACGTAACATGGCTGACATCATCGGTATTGGAGGTTCAATTACAGATGAAGACATTGAAAGCGCAAAAGCGATCTGGGCGGAGTCTGAATCTGAAACCCGCCCTCCGCCGACGTTCGGAAATTCAATACAACAAAAGCCTACAGGCGATAGTCAGCCAAATAAATCAAATCATCACGGGCTCTTACGATGGTTCTCAAGCCAGCGCTGATACCGCCGCGGGTCATCTTATCGACTACTCGCAGGTTCTTGACGATTGGATTACTTCCGTCGCGCATAAAATGTTCATGCAAGTGGAGGGTGAAGAATGGCGCCAGTGGCGTTCTGTGTCGCAAGAGATTTCGGCGGGCTTGCGCGATGTAGTGGGAAATACTCCGATTGGGCAAGTCACTCAAGATATCGTTTATCGTCAGATTCAACTGATGAAATCACTGCCGCTCGAAGCTGCCGAACGTGTTAAAGAGATTCAGGATAGGGCAATACAGGCCGTTATCAATGGCGAACGGCCAGATGAACTTTATCAAATGATAATGGAGTCTGGGAATGTCGCGGCGAACCGGGCGAGGATGATAGCCCGTACGGAGATTGGCAGAGCGACAACGGCGCTTACACAGGCTCGCGCGTTATCAGTCGGCTCAGAGGGCTATTGGTGGCGTATCGAAGGGGCTGGCACGCGACCCTCACACGGAAAGATGAAAGATAAATTTGTGCGCTGGGAAGATCCGCCCACTTTGGACGGAATGACAGGCCATGCGGGGTGTCTGCCGAACTGTAAGTGCTGGCCGGAAGTGCATATTCCCCCGCCGAGAGAATGACAGGCAGCTTAGGAAATGAAATATTTTTTTACTACAAGGCTTGGGGAGACTCGCTATCTGCAAGCCGATAGCTCATTGCTGTGTAAAGACGTACCCATTGCTCGTACAGGCACACAAACTTATCTGCCCGAAGAAATTGACTTACAACCTGATGCCAGTGGATTGGTCACAGTCTATCGCACCGAAGATGAGGTTTTCTCACCGGAGACAATGGCGTCATTCGAGGGGGTGGCCGTCACACTAGATCACCCCGAGGACGAAGAAGGGAATGTCGTTTTTGTTAATCCTTCCAATTTCTCCGAACTGGCTCACGGACATATCCAGAACGTCCGACGCGGCACTGGCGATAAGTCGGATTTGCTGGTGGCTGACGTGCTGGTTAAGCGACAAGAGGCCATTGATGCAATAAACGCAGGAATAACCGATGTCAGTTGCGGCTATGACACGCAATACAAGCAGATAGCGCCCGGCAAGGGCAGGCAATACCAAATCACAGGAAATCACCTTGCCATTGTCAAAAATGGCCGGGCGGGTTCCCGTTGTGCAATCGGGGACTCAGCCCCAAAATTCAAGAAGGAGAAGCCGGTTATGTCATGGCTTAAAAATTTGGCGAAAGCCGTTAAAACAAGAGACGACGACGCGCTAGCGAAACTCATTGATGAAGCGCCGGACCTTCCATCTGATGGGATGGCCTCCATTCCTGGAGTGACAATCAACATGAATACGCCAGCACAAGCAACAGCATTACCGACGGCGGAGCGCACGACGGTTGATGACAAGCCAAACAACACTGAAAACAAAACAGAGGATAACGCGGTACCGGAATGGGCTCAAAAGTTTATGGATTCCATATCAACGCGTTTAGATACGCTGGAGGGGAAAACGGCGGACGGTAACCCCGAAGATGAAGAGGACGACGCTAAAGTGACGGGTGATGCTGCATACCGTCGCAACATCATTGCTGACGCGGAGATTATTTGTCCGGGCTTTAAACCCACAGGGGATAAGTCCCTCAAGCGGCAAGTGCTCAGTCATGCAATGCGTACCGGTGATAGCCTGAAATCCTTTGGCATCAGTGATTTTTCCAAAACACCAAAGGCAACCGTTGATGCGGTATTTAACGCTGCGGTAGAAATTAACCGGCAAAAGAACCGACTCAATCCTATCACTTTTCAAACTGTTGATGCTGCTGGTTCGGCAGTGGGATCAAAGCACGCTACGCCGGCGCAACTGAATGAGTTGTACGCTAACCTCTGGAAACGTAACAAATAAGGTAAATACAATGGGTGGAATTTCTTATCTTGACCGGATGCCGCTGGGCATTCCGGGTTCTGTAACTCGTCCCCGTGACCTGACTATTCAGCCTGAAACCGTCGATCCTAAGAAACTGTTCAGCGCATATGGGCTGGTGGGGAAATATTCGAACGGGAAATTTGTCCCGCTTGAGGAGGGTGATACGGTAGACGAAGTGAAAGGTATTCTCGTTCGTCCCTACCCTACCCAGTCACAGACAGATCTGGCTTATCTTGGGGTTAAAGCAGGATCCGCCGCCGACAATCTGAAACGGGGTTATATCTGCGTGGCGGTGGGTGTATCCGCTGCTAGTGTTAGCGCCAGCAAAGGCAATCCGGTTTATGTGCGCGTCGCCGGGGCGACAGCCGATAGCCCGGTTGGGTCATTTGTGCTGATACAGGATGTTACAGGGGAAAATACACCGGCGTTGCCGGGCGCCGAAGTGATGGGGCCGAGTGATGCTAACGGCAACATTGAAATCGCATACAACATTTAATAAGGAACGCTATGTTTACTATCGATAAAGCCACAAGAGATTCAACCGGCGTGTTTCTTATTGGTGAGCTGGAGCGCAGGGACCAGACACTGAACATGCCGCTTGTGTCGACCAAGTGGTCACGTGATATGCCACTTCGTACTGACGTTTCTATCGCCGATGAAGTGTCTTCCTACACAAACACCTCACTTGCGGCGGCGGGGGGATCAAACCCTAACGGTAAGAACTGGATCAGCACAACATCAACAGCGAATTCCGGGCCAATCCTAAATATTGAACGTACGGCTCAAGCGCTCGAACTGTGGGGGATGGAAGTGGGTTATACCGTCACCGAATTGGCTTCGGCTATGCAAGTGGGGCGCCCCATTGACAGCCAGAAGCATGACGCGATGAAGCTAAAATACAACATGGATGTTGACGAGCAGGTATACATCGGTGATGCAGAAAAGGGGATGTGCGGGTTATTGAATATCCCGCAAGTTATCCCGCGTGCAGCAGCGGCCCCATGGACGGCGACGACAGACCCGGACGTTATCGTTCAGGACTTTAATATTCTCCTCACTGACGCGTGGGTATCGTCCGGCTACGCGATTTGTCCCGGCAAAGTTGGCTTAGCGCCTGAATTGTTTGGGTTGCTTTCAAGCAAGAAAGTATCTAACGCCGGAAATATTTCCGTACTGGAATACGTGAAAATAAACTGCATTGCATTCCAGGAGAACGGCGAACCGCTGGAAATCGTTTCCATGAAATGGGCCTCTAAGCGTGGCGCACGGGGTGCGCACAGAATGGTCGCTTATACACAAGAAGAGCGATATATCCGTTTTCCGTTGGTACCCCTGTTGAATACCCCGCTGGAATATCGCGGACTATGGCAACTGACAACCTATTATGGCCGACTGGGGCAGGTTGAAACGCCGTATGCGAATACCATTGCCTATTTGGATGTTCCGGTATCTTAATTAATGGCGGGGACGCCTCCGCCTTCATGGAGACTGACATGAAATACCTCGTATCAAAGAAAGCGATCCTGAGTTTTGCAGACGGTACTCAAATAGAACTGCAACCGGGCATTAGCAGCTTTCCCGATGAAGTTATTAACCATTGGGCATTCTCAGCTCATGCCCAGCCAATTGATGAAAACGAGCTGAAACAAAAGGACTTAAATGACTCTTCGGCCTTTCTGGAAGAGGTGATTGAGAAATTGGTTACTGAGAATGAAGATCTTAAGTCTCAGATAGCCGTTAAAGACGTGACCATTTCCGAAATGCATAAAGTCTTAGAGGAAATGAAGGCTCAGGTCGACGTTAAATCTGACAAAACCCTGACAGAAAACAATACTGAAAAGAAACCGGGGGCTGGCAATGGCAAAAAACAGTCTTCTGCCGACAGTTGATCAATTCCGCACCGACTTCCCTGAATTTTCCGACAGCACTCACTATCCCGACACTGCAATCAATTTCTATCTCAGCCAGGCGGATAAGCTACTTGACCAAAACGTACACGGTGACCAGTTCGTCTATCTCTGTGAGTTGTTCACCGCGCATTACGTTGAGCTGAGAGGGAAAACTATTGCGGGTGCCTCTATCAGCGGCAGCGTGAATACGGCGGGCGGTGGTGTGTTGACGTCGAAATCGGTAGACAAAGTTTCAATGAGTTACGACACATCAGGGATTATCAATCCCGATGCGGGCTTTTGGAACAATACGGCATACGGAAGAGAATTCTTTTGGTGGTGGTCCATGTTCGGCGCGGGTGGGAGACAACTGTTATGAAAAGTGGTCTGACTATCAAGGCGGACAATGCGGCGGCAATACTGGAATCCCTCAAAAAGCTATCAGATATGGACGTGCTGGTGGGTATCCCGGCCGAAAATGCTACGCGTGAAGAAGGGGAAGCGCTGAACAACGCAGAAATTGGCTATCTACAGTCAACCGGGGCGACAGTGGAGCTTGATGGCGAAACTGTCACGCTCCATCCCCGACCTTTTCTTGAACTTGGTATTGAGGATACCAAGGACCGCACAACCTTGTATTTAAAAGCGGCGGCAGAGTTGGCTCTTGATGGTAAGCAGGATGCGGCTGTCCGTGAGCTGGAACGGGCTGGACAGATTGCGCGTGACGGCGCCAAGAAAGTCATTGGTGACGGTGATCGACTGACGCCAATTGCTGACGCGACAAAAGAGGCTCGGCGCAGGCAGGGGATACCCGGCGACAAACCGCTATACGCTCACGGTTACTTGCTGCGTTCTATCAACTATGTTGTGAGGAATAAAAATGCCACTTCTTGATGTCACTGAGGTTTTATTTGATCCCGATTTCTGCGATACGTCGCTGAAATATACACGCCGCAAAGTCATTGTCGATGATGATGGGTTTGCCACTTCGGAAAAAACTACAAAAAGTTTTGCCGGGGTAGTGACCGTTGACCGCTCTCTCGAGGCTCAGATGAGAATAGCCGGGCAAGTCGTCAGCGGTAATATTCTGATTATTACAGCAACACGGTTGATAGCAGGCGAAACCGATAAAACGGGCGATGTGGTCACGTATCAAAACCGGGATTACTTAGTCAAATCCGTTGATCCGTATACAGCTTACGGGGCCGGGTTCGTGCAGGCGCATTGTGAGCTATTGCCATTTGATGGAGGGGTACCCATTGAGCAATAGCACCCAACCGGGCTGGCTCACACCCTTGTCAGGCCCAGACTATGACCGCGAGATAGAGCGAAAGCTGTCACGCTGGATAAGTTCAGTAAGTGGCTTGATGGGGAAGATGATGTTCCCAAAATGGCAACCTAATGATGAAACGCGAGTTTTTCCCAGTCACGATACTAACTGGTGTGCGTTCGGGATTTCATCGATAGTTTCCGATGATACGCCCGCTTTCGTTAATCAAACGGATGAAAGTACCGAATTGTGGCGACATGAGAAAATCGAATGCCTTATCTCGTTTTATGGTCCGTCAGGTCAACATCATTGCACGCAATTTCGGGATGGGATCACGCTCAGCCCCAACAACGCAGAATTAAATCGAATCGGTCTGTCACTCAGCAACTACAGCCGTATTTTTTCAGCGCCCGAACTTATCAATAACCAGTGGGTGCGTCGCTATGACATGACGGTCACCTTACGGCGAAAAGTCGAGCGTGAATACGGTGTTAAATCGCTGGTGGACGCGCCGGTTAAATTCTTTGGAGATTAAATTATGCAGGGATTACCTGTTTCAAATATCGTCAATGTCACGATAAACATGGCCCCGCGTGCCGCGCAATCCCGAAACTTTGGCTCACTACTCATTGTGGGTGCAAGCAATGTGATTGATACTCAAGAACGTTTACGTCTGTATTCCGATATTGATGGCGTCGGAGCTGATTTTGGTCTGGATACCCCAGAGTATCAGGCGGCGGCACTTTATTATTCCCAGTCACCCCGCCCGGTTGATTTATATATCGGCCGATGGGTAAAAGATCAGTCGTTTGCTGTCTTAAGAGGGGCAATACTGACGAAGCAACAGCAAGCCATTAGCATTTTTACTACCATTACGGATGGCTCTTTTAAGTTAGTGATTAACGGTAAAGAAGCGGTATGCAGCGGCATTGATTTGAGTAAAGAAACCAATCTGAACGGTGTGGCCCAACGAATTGCGGAAAAGCTGAAAGATTGCGCGGTGACGTGGGATACCTCCCGTTTTGTGATTTCGTTGCAAGCATCAGGGACGGTGGGTTATGTCTCACTGGCAACTACCGGGACTTATATTGGTGACCTGTTAAAGCTGAATCAGGGATCGGGCGCTACCGCTATCGAACCGGCCAAAGCAGAAACCCTTGCTGAGGCGGTGGCAACACTGGGTGCTACGTCAAGTGGCTGGTATGGGCTGGTGGTTGCTGAGGGTACATTGACGGATGAAGATGTTTTGTCTGTTGCCGACTACATCGAATCTGCATCGGTTTCTCGTATCTATGGGCATACAGTACAGAAAACAGAGGTATTGGATGCTGACGTTGCTACTGATATCGGTTCAAAACTGAAAGCGGGCAACTATCAGCGCACGCTCTGGCAATATTCATCGGGTAAACCGTATACCGCCGCTTCTCTGATGGGACGGATGTTTACCGTCAATTTCAATGGCAATAACACCACCATTACCCTGAAATTCAAACAAGAACCGGCTGTGACGGCGGAAAGCCTGACAGCAACCCAAGCTAACGCCTTGAAGACGAAAAACGGCAATGTTTTCGTTAAATACAACAACGACACGGCCATTATTCAGGAAGGCGTCATGGCAAACGGGGATTTCATTGATGAGCGCCACGGGCTGGACTGGTTACAGAACTACGTGCAGAACAATCTTTATAACCTGCTTTACACCAGTACTGGCAAGATCCCCCAGACGGATGCGGGTGTCACGCGTTTACTGACCAACGTTGAGCAATCCCTTGATCAGGCCGTCACCAACGGGCTGGTGGCACCGGGTATCTGGAACGGCGGGAGCATTGGACAAATCCAGTCGGGTGATACCTTAACTAAAGGGTATTACGTCTACGCACCAGCAATTGCGACACAAGCGCAGGCAGACAGGGAAGCCCGAAAAGCACCGGTTATCCAGTGCGCTATCAAGTTAGCGGGTGCTGTCCACTATGCAGATGTACTGATTAATGTCGTTCGATAAGGGGTAAACATGTCAACCTATTCATTTATGGATGTTTCGGCATCTTTGACCGGCCCAACCGGGGTTATCGATATGGGGTATGGTTCAGCCACTTCGGAAGAGGGGATCACAATCACGATGACCGAAGCCAAGAACACCATGACGATTGGCGCAGACGGGGAAGGGATGCACTCGTTACATGCGGGCAAATCCGGCACCATCACAGTGACTTTATTGAAAACCTCACCGACCAATAAAAAGTTGTCACTGGCGTATAACGCGCAATCACTGTCTTCAAGTACATGGGGTAATAACGTGATTGTTATTCGAAACCACGTATCAGGGGAAATCACGACAGCGCGGGGCGGTGCTTTCCAGAAACAACCCGATTATACAAACGCAAAAGACGGCGGTACCGTCGCGTGGGCGTTTGACTGCATCAAAATCGATCAAGTGTTAGGGGAGTTTTAATAATGGAATTTGAAATTAACAGTATTCAGTATCGTACGGCAAAGCTGAGCGTGTTCGATCAACTCAAAGTATCCCGTAAGTTGCTGCCTGTTCTGGCCGGGTTAGTGTCTGATATTCGCGCCGTACAGACAATGGCGCAAGACAAAAACATGGAGGGCGCTTTAGAGAAGGCGCTGCCTAAAATCGCACAAGCCGTTTCTGACTTAAGCGACGAAGATTGCAATGCGATCCTCTACCCCTGCTTATCAGTTGTATCGCGGCAACATGGCAAAGGGTGGACTGCTGTATTCTCGCAGGGGGTATTGCACTTCGATGACATTGACCTGCCAACATTGTTGCAGCTAGTCGCGAGAGTGATCGGGGATTCATTAGGAAATTTTTTGCACGCACTCCCCGACAACGGGACGCCACTCCCGCCAGCGGCTTAGTGCTCGATTGCCTGCCTGACGGGGAAGATTATCTGATGCGCCCCGTTGACGCCGGCTATATCCAATATCCCGATCTCTTAAGCGGCGTTGTTGACCTGGCTGATATCGCCCGCATGAACGACTGGTTAGATTTAAAAGCCGATAACGAGGCCCGTATAGCACGCTGGAGAGATGCCCATGAGCGGTAATGTTGACACAATTAAAGACTTCCTTATCAGTCTGGGGTTTGATGTAGACGAAAAAGGCCGGGGTAAATTTGATGCCGTATTAAAAGGCGTTACCGCCAACGTGCTGAAAGTGGGGGCAGCCGTTGAAGGGGCAGCACTTACCATCGTCGGTTTTACTACTAAAATTGCAAATGGCCTCGATAAGCTCTATTGGCAGTCACAGCGTACCGGCGCTACGGTTGAGGGCATCAAAGCGTTGAGCTATGCCGTTGCACAAATGGGAGGCAGCGCAGAAGCTGCGCAGGGTGCGCTTGAAAACATGGCGCGGTTTATGCGTAACAATCCCGGCGCGGAGGGCTGGCTTAATCGGCTCGGTGTTCAGACTCGCGATTCGTCAGGCCAAATGCGGGATGCTGCGAGCATACTGGCGGGTGTCGGCCAGCGGCTTAGTAACATGCCGTATTATCGTGCCAATCAGTATGCCCAAATGCTCGGTATCGATGAAAATACGCTGATGGCGATGCGGCGCGGGTTGGCTGGGTTTACTGCTGACTATCAAATGATGTTGCAGAAAACCGGGTTCAATGCGGATAAAGCCGCGCAACAGGCGAATAAATTTACCACGGCACTACACGGTTTTAACGCGTTACTGGGTATCCTTCGGGATAAGATTGGGGCCAATCTTGCGGGTGGTTTAGCGAGTTCCTTCGACTCGTTACGTCAGAAGATACTGGATAACTTCCCAAAAATTGAAGCCACCCTCACCAAGATTATCAAAGGCATTCTAGGGTTTGCTGAGGTCTTTAGCAGGATGGTTTACCGTGTAGTTCAATGCATTGGAGATGTTATAGACTGGTGGAAGCGACTGGATGAAAGCAGCAAGATGCTCATTGCTATGTTTGGGGCTATTGTTGTCGCGTGGCGTTTACTCAATAGTGCGTTCCTGATGTCGCCTATTGGCATGATCACCGTGTTAATTGGTGCCCTTCTCCTCCTCTACGACGACTACAAGACATGGAAAGAGGGTGGCAAAAGTCTGATTGACTGGGGTCAATGGGAAAAAGAAATCGATCTCGCGATTAGTGCGTTTAAGGAAATCGGGAGGTGGATTAAAAAAGGCGTTAAAACGATTGGCGGCTGGAAAAATGCATTCTTAATTCTCGGCGGGATTGTTGCAACTACGTGGGCGGGAAAAATGCTCGCGGGATTCGCGAAAGTGTCTGCGGCATTAACCCCCTTACTGGCTCGCCTCGCCCCACTCTTGGGTTTAGTAGCCTATGGTGGATACTTATACAGTGACTGGGACAATATCAAACAAAGTGCCGCGACGTCATGGGACTACAATACCCGGCAAATAAAACGCGGGATCGGGGACTTTGGTCAATGGCTGGGTATCGATAACGATTGGGCCAATAAGCACCAGGGTGGTTTGCCGAACCCTGTCACGGCTGATATCCCCGGCATGCCTGGCGCACCGACTCCACCGCCCTCTCCCGAATACAGTGAAAGAGGATTGCGTAACAATAATCCCGGCAACCTGAACTTTGTGGGGCAACGCGGGGCGACAAGGGAAAATGGAGAGGGGCGATTTGCCCGATTTGAAACCGCGTTTGACGGCTTGCGTGCGCTCTCACGACAGTTAACGTTATACGCAAAACGTGGTCTCACCACAGTCCGTGACATTATCACGAAATATGCGCCCCCTGAGGAAAATGACACCGAAGACTACATTGCTTTCCTTGCAAAACGGCTCGGCGTTGATCCGAACGCCCAGTTAAATTTACAGGACCCGCAAACCCTGACAGCGATGATGAACGGCATCATTCAGCGCGAAAACGGTCGTAACCCGTACAACAGCGAACTGATGGGTAAAGCCGCGATAGCAGGCAGTGGCGGCGTTCAGCAAACGACCAACATTACCGTGCACGGGGCAACCGATGCAAAAGCCACGGCGGATGAGATTGCCAATAAGCAAAATGGCGTGAATGCCCGGCTGATACAACTTCAAAAGCAGGTGAGCTAATGGATATTTTATCTGCCATTTTTCAGCAACAAACCCGGTCGTTTGGCACTGAAAGTATGTTACTTGTGCCGAGCGTCGTTATTGCTGAAAAGCACACAGATGCACTGGAAATTACTGAACATCCGGTAGAGATCGGTGCTGCGGTGAGTGACCATGCCTACAAAAAACCCTCGGAAATTACGATGGAACTGGGCTTTGCGGGTGGCGGCTCGCTTCTCGACTTTGTTGATACGTCAAAGATTGGCCTGAGCATGGGCTTAAGCCCGAAAGAGACCTATCAGAAGATACTGGATCTTCAAGAGCTGCGAGAACCCTTCAATGTTATTACGGGTAAGCGTACTTATGAAAACATGCTAATCAAAGCGATTGAAGTCACCACCGACCGGCATAGCGAGAACGTGCTGTTATGTACCCTGACATTACGTGAAGTGATTATTTCGTCTACCCAGGTTGTACAAGTAGCAGAAAAAGAGGTCATGAAAACCGGGGTGAGCACATCGGCCGTTGAGAACTCAGGCACCAAGGCCACGCAACCCGTCAATGAATCTGTTTTGTCGGAAACAAAAGGGGTTTTTGTTAATGCGTTTAAAAGCTATGTAAAAGGAGGCGGCTGATGCAAGTCTCGGAAATCCCACTAACTGCAAGCAATCAAATGTTTGCAATAAAGCTGGGTGATCAGAATGTGAAAATGCGCCTGATTTACAGGGATAGCGCCGGCTGGGTAATGGATATTCAGGATAAATCGGGGGTGGATCTGCTGGTGGGCGCACCGCTCATACCCGGTATTAACTTATTGGAACAATATCCGTATTTGGGGATCAGCGGCATGTTAGTTATCGCCAGTGATGCAGACAGTGCTGAATATCCGACAGATACAAATCTTGGGTTGTCCAGTCATCTTTATTTTATACAACAATAAGGCAAAAATATGAGTCAGAATTGGTTGCGTCATTTTGAATTAATGCTGTTAGACGATCAGGGTAAAGGGATCGTTTTATCGGATTTTAGAGTCATATTTAATATTGAGTGGTTCACGATTAGTTTCCCGCGAGTGGCGACGTTAAAAATTTACAATCTGTCAAAAGACACCAGTAATCGTATTCTTGGCAGCGAGTTCTCGAAGATAAAAATTATCGTGGGCTATGACGGCATCACGCCTACCGTTCCTGAGAGTGAAGTCGGCAAAGCCCGACCGGTTGAGCCGGGTACAACGGGACAGCGTGACGGCCAAAATTACGGGGAGATCTTTAGCGGAGATATCCGGTTTACGTTGACTGGCCGTGACAACCCGACTGATACCTATACCCAAATTCAGGCCTGTGACGGCCAGGAGGCGTTTGCTTACGCCACTATCAATCAAACTGTGGCAGCGGGTTATACCGTTGCTGATATCAACGAATTAACGATGCGCACGTTCGCCCCTTATGGGATTACTGAGGGGCATACGCCGGCGATGCCGACTACCGTATTCCCGCGAGGGAAAGTACTTTTTGGGATGTCACGGGATGTGATGGATAATATCGCCGGGCAATGTAAGGCGACGTGGCAGTTTGTGGACGGCAAACGCGAGATGGTTTCAGATGAGATGTCGGTACACGATGCTATTGTCCTGAACAGCCGGACCGGGTTGATTGGCATGCCGCAACAGACTATTGGGGCGGGCGTTAATGTGAAGTGTTTGATCAACCCCAATATCAAAGTCAACGGCCTGATTAAATTAGACGAAGGTTCGGTATATAGAACATCCCTACCTAACTCCGATATACAGATGTCAGGCGGACGGCTGACGGATGAAAACGATAACGGGAACCTTCACGTCAGCGGGGTGTCTAATCCTCCAGCAAGCATAGCTACTGATGGTGTATATATCGTCCGGGGCATTATGTATACTGGCGACACTCGCGGCAATGCGTGGTACCAGGAAATGATGTGTGAGGCGCGTGGGGCTAAGGATTTATTAAGCGGCTCGGCTATTGCAAGAATGCCATGAAATAATATATTACGGTTATCATTATGCTGATACTCAAGGTTGTTAAGGTTTCTGCTGTTTTTATCATTACTACCTCACTTATGGGGTGCACATATGGAAAGATTGATCCAGACAAAGTACTTACAGAACTTCACATTAAGAAAAATGATAACTATAAAAAACGCCCGGGCTGGAGTGTCATAGAAAAGTTGTCAAATGATGATTGTCAGACTTTCAAATCTAATGGTAAAGGGCTTTTCGATTGGGGGAACTCCCCATGCACTACCGATAAGTTGATTGACCTTGTTAATTCGAATCCCCATATTATCCCTATTTTTTATGCGTCTTATCATGAATATGGTAGAGCAGGTGTTGGGCAGTTGTCTGATGATGATTTTTACGCTATGCGTAATGACAAAAATTATACCCGCATGCTATATATTTTTAGCCGCATTGCTGATTATGTTTCGCATAAGTCGATAGTTGAAGGAATATACGCCGATTTTAAAACTGATCGCTGGAGTATGGGGCTTAATAATGTTGATGAAGAGAGCTTCAAGGTCAGCTTAAGTAAGTTTGCAGCCCAGAAGGATTCGATTGTAGTTCAATACAGCCAAGCAATGCAGGAACGCACCAGAATAAATGCGCAGGAAAATGAGCGTATCCGTAAAGAAGGGGCCAAACGTAAATCAGAGATTGAAGCGAGTTTACCCGCTATACGTATTTATCCTGATTTTGGTCCAAATTCTTCAACCAGTGAGAAATTCATTAAAGAACAACTTGACCATCTTCATTTCACGAAAAAGCGATCTGTTGATGAATACGGGAATTTGGCTACGACATATACCTATTACGTGGAAGGGAGAAAGATATATCCTACTGGGAATTTTGATGTCATTGATTTCATAAATGGTATAAAAATGACCATTCAGAGATGTTACGAAGTTGGGGCGTACACAGACTCAAGGTCTGTAAATAATGCGTGCGTGGCGGGTATTGCTCAGGGCATTAAAGAATGGGGCGCGACGGCACGCGATAAATCCATTTCGGATAGAGCGTGGTTCGCTGGTGCAATTGATGGAAATAATCGATATAGTCCCCTTGATAACGAAATATTGTTCTCACACTGGGCAGGTATGGCTCGTGTTTATAGTTCAAGGGGGTTTTAAGGATAGTTGCACCGAAGATCATCGGCTCGTTTCCGTGTAAGAAAGTGGCGGATTAAATAAAAGATAAGCTTATCGGTGATACGGGAAGTGAGTATACTGTACTTCTTTAGTACTATTTTGTTTCATAAGGGGGTTCACATGGCCGTAGGAATGACAACGTTAGTAATGTTGCTAACGCCGCTCCCTGATACTAATCAGTTAGCAAAATTGCCAGAATATCTTTCTGCGCCGATTACGCAACTGGTACAGGATAGATCAGGGCAAAAGACACTGACAGCTCAAGAAGTTATGTCATATTTATCTGAGTCTAAAATGGCGCTTGCCTACCTGAAAGAGAATGCCCAAATTAGCCTTGAGTTACTTGATACTATTGACCGTGACGGGATCGAGTCCGGTATAAATATTCGTGATGTCGTTGAGCGTTACGAATCTGCTGCAAAAATCGTTACGAGTCAACTTCATCTCTTGAAATTAAGCTGTATTCTTGCGGAATCTTCACCCGCATGGGGGCCGCACGTCAAGCTATTCCAAACACATTCTCAGGAAATGTTGCGGGTTTTTGCAAACAACAGAAACGTTTTATTGCGTATTGCAGTAACGTTAAAACAGTACCTGCCAGTTAATGCAAGTGAGTACACACCGAAAGCTGACGCGGAAAGCTATAGAGAATTGGTGAATCTCTCGCATAAAAAGCTTGGTATCACATTACCTACATGGGGTTAAGCATGGTCTATGTCAGTGTGGCAGAAGATCTGCTTTTCAACGCAGCCGCTTATGATTACGCGTCCATGTTAGCTAAATATCTGAGCGATGCAGAAGAGGTTTCGGGTTGGCTTGGGTGTCAGGGACGTTTTGAGTTCAACATGAAGGCTATGGAATCAGGGATATGGAAATTACATATTCGCCCCTTAAATGAAAAACCGTGGCCGGCGAAAGTTATGTTACACAACAGGAAAAGTGACAATTATCTGGTTTATGCCCAACATTGGTATTACGAAAATCATTATCAAGTTATCGCCGTGGTGATACCTGATGCTCACGCACGTATTGATAAGCTCATGAGTAGACTTATTCGCATGGTAGAAGATTCTTTCCAGTGCCTAAGTGAGCAAGAATTGAAATTGCTTAATCATGTCAGCGCATAATCCTTTTACCAAGAAAAAAAATATAGACCTGCTTCGGCAGGTTTTTTTATGGGGTTTTATTGTGAATACCGGTTTAGACATAACGTTTAATGGCTCCTATGCCAGTAAATTAAGAGTGATTGTTTCTTTGCTGAGAGTTATCAGCATTCTTATTTTCAATGAAAAAGCTACGCTGACTATCGAAGGGACTTTGGTAAAGCATAATGAATATACGTCAGTCAATTCTTTTGAAAATCCTGATATTTGATCAGCTATGCTGCTATGTGCGGTTTTTTATTGCGAGGTCACACAGGTCAAGGGTGGCAAATCTGAAACATTTTGATACATCACAGAACAATAAGAATACAACTTTGATTGTTAAATGCGTTGAACTAGCAGTTCAACCGAACTATTATCACCATAGCGAGTTAGGAGGGAGTTATGACTAGATTAGCAAGAGTGCTGCGTTACTTTAATGCGCCTCCTGATGAAATTCTAATGCGGATCACAAAAACCTCCGCTCACGGAACCACGGCAGGTAATGGAAAGATAATCGTTGATGAGAACGGAAACTTATCGTTAAATCCAAATAATAAAGAAGCTCAAGAAGCCTTTCTTGCACACGTAAAAGTGATAAGTGGCGGATTAATCCGATGTATCGGCTGTGAAACAGCAGCAAGAACACACAAGAGGTCTGAATGAGTTCAGAGAAAATAGCTTTCATTTTTCCCGCTACAAAAGACGCCAGAGATAGGGAAGAACCGATCCTCAGTTTTCGATGTCCAGCATTGCCTGTTGAGACGAAAATTCTTATTGCTGCCGCTTTTGTTGGGCTTCACCAATCTAAAGACTATCTAATTTCTATCGATATTACTGACAGCAATGGCACAACAATTCTACACGGTCGGACAGAAGATATACCCGCAAAGGTATCAGTAACCGCTGATGATCTTGAAGCAGAACCAACAGACGTGCCGGGTTTTTTGAGTGCTTCGCTTTCGATTAAGGTAATAAATGCTGGGATTTATGTAATAAAATGTTCTATAGCCCGTGCTGATACGCCTGACGAGATTATTCATAAATCAGAAGCCCACTTTAGAATGATTTTATCGGAGGCGCGTAATGGGTAGTGACGATTCTGTCATTGATGGTATGCGATTTTCTGATGGACGGTGGTCGTCTACCGATACGCCACCAAGTAGACATTCACATGATAATGGTTCATCATTCAAACAGGGTGGCGGAAACGGTGGAGGTGAAGATATGGAGGCCCGTGTAGCTCGTCTCGAATCAGACGTTGAGCATATCAAAAAATCTATAGACGAGGTGAAAGCTGACGTACGGGAAATGAAAAAAGATACACGCACAGATTTTAAGGAAATGAGAAAAGACGCACGTTCAGATTTCCGCTTGTTATTTGGTGCGATAATTGCCGTGGCGCTTGGATTAGCGGGTTTAATGGCTAAAGGATTTCACTGGATTTAATTTAACAACCCTATTATTTACTAAGCCGCTTAACTGCGGTTTTTTTTATGGAGTTTCCCCATGCCCGTATCAACCGAATCAAGAACCGGCGATTTATCCGAAACATTGAAAGCCATAAACCATTCTCTTTCTTCTCAGCTCAGAGTAGCGGTACCCGGCATTATTCAGTCCTTTAACGCTGATGCGGTAACGTGTGTTGTTCAGCCCGCGATTAAGAGCAGTGTTGCTGATGCTGAGGGGAAAACTACCTCGGTATCCTTGCCCCTGCTGGTGGACGTGCCGGTTATCTTCCCAAGGGGCGGTGGCGTGACGTTAACCTTTCCGATAAGAGCCGGTGATGAATGCTTAGTCGTCTTTGCTGATCGCTGTATTGATTTCTGGTGGCAATCTGGCGGCGTACAAGAACCAGCAGACGACCGCCAGCACAGTTTGTCTGATGCTTTTGCGATTGTTGGTCCTCAGTCTCAACAGCGAAAAATATCTAATATCAGCACAAGCACCGCGCAACTGAGAAGTGATGATGGCGCGGCTTATATCGAACTCGATCCCGGTAGCCATAACGTCACGGTTATCACACCTGCAAAACTTATTGCAACTGCACATGGCGGTACTGAAATCACTTCACCTGAAATCACCCTGAACGGCAACGTCACCATTAACGGCAACTTATCACAGGGCATGGGTGCGGGTGGAGGAACCGCAATGATGCAAGGTCCGGTCACCGTGAGTAACGATGTGACAGCAGCAGGTATAAGCCTTAAAAATCATGTGCATAGTGGCGTGCAATCGGGCGGTAGTAAAACGGGAGGTCCCCAGTGAGATACCGACGTGATGATCCCGATGGCGATTACAGTTTCGGCCAGGGGGATAATACGTTTCTGACGAATTCGCCCGAAGCTGTTGCGCTGGCAGTCAAAACCCGGCTGGCGCTATGGCGTGGGGATTGGTTCTTAGATATGAAAGAAGGCACCCCTTACGTACAGTCAGTTTTGGGAAAGCAGCGATCTGACGTTTATATCCTTGCCGTTCGTGACCGTATCCTGAAAACTAAAGGTGTTAAGTCGATCCTTTCATTTGATACACGCAACGATGGTACGACGCGCCGCCTCACCTTCACCGCCACTATTGACACGCTTTACGGACAAATTACGGTAACAAGCGAGGCATAATGTTAAATCTTGACACTTTAGGGCTTGCGGCCTCAGTGACTGCGAGCGGCATCAGTGCGCCTGATTACCAAGCAATCCTGAGTAAAATCACTGAGTTTGCCCGTCAGATATACGGTGCTGATGCATACCTTGAGCCAGACAGTAAAGACGGCCAGATGCTGGCAATTTATGCGCTAGCGATACATGACGCGAACAATGCTGTGATTGCTGCTTACAATTCGTTTAGCCCGGCATCAGCAACCGGCGCAGCGTTATCTAACAACGTAAGAATTAACGGGATAACCCGGCACAAATCCACGTATTCGACGGTTGATGTTAAGCTCATTGGCACTGTTGGAACGGTTGTAAAAAATGGCATAGTGCGGGATATCAACGGCTATAGCTGGAGCCTTCCCGCAAGTGTAGCTGTTGGGATACACGGCTTTGTTATCGCTACTGCGGCGTGTCAAACAAAGGGAAATGTTACGGCATTAGTCGGGGATGTTTCCATCATTGGCACTCCAACGCAGGGCTGGCAAAGTGTTACAAATCCGTCAGTTGCAACATCAGGTCAGCCGATTGAGTCGGATGTGGTCCTGCGAGAACGGCAACGGAAATCTGTAGCGCTGCCATCAAGAACCGTGCTAGACGGGATCCAAGGCGCCATTAGCCTGATACCCGGTGTTGTTCGTCGGCGTGGGTTTGAGAATGATACAAACGTGACTGACAACAACGGCATTCCGCCTCATTCTATAGCAATGATCGTTGATGGGGGTGATGCCAAGTTAATCGCTCAAACTATCGAAACGAAAAAAGGACCGGGAGCAGGCACGTTTGGCGATACTGAGATAAAAGTTGCGGATAGCTATGGCATTCTTCACCCGATTCATTTCTCACGCCCGAAAGATGTTCCTGTCTTCGTTGAAATAACTTTGACTGCATTCGAGGGATATACAACACTGGTGGGCGACAGAATTCGGTCAGCAATAGCGAGTTATATCGATGCGCAATTAATTGGTGATAATGTTTATTTGAGTCGTTTATTTTCCCCCGCAAACTTGCGTGATGAAGAAGGCTTAACTTATGACATTTTCGAAATTCAAATAGGCAGGTCCGAAGATGATATATCACCAAGTAATTTAATTGTGACATTTGATGAAGCGGTTACCTGTAAACCAGAGCATATTAAATTAATAGCGAGGTGAAGATGAGAGATTATTTATCACTGATTACCTCTCAGCACAGAACCGCAAATAAATTTGTTACTCACATCGATTTAATTACCCGTCCACTATCTGACATTATTAACGCCGCACAGCGCCTGAACAGTCAGTTTTCAATTGATGAAGCTGTAGGGGTTCAATTAGATGCTGTGGGTGAATGGATTGGCATATCTCGTTATGTTAAAACGCCGATTGTCGGTGTGTATTTTGCGTTTGATATGGAAGGAGTAGGATTAGATGAAGGCAGCTGGAAACGACAACATGACTCTGATTCTGGCTTTACTGAACTTGACGACGAAACTTACAGAACAATATTACGTTCAAAAATTCGTGCAAATCACTGGGACGGTACAAATGAAATGTTGGCTGAAATTTATCAGGGCGTTATTCCTGACGAGTCAGTATTAATATTTTTCGTCGATAATCAAGATATGTCGATGGACGTTTATGTCACCGGGGGAGTCGTGCCCGAAGTCGTCAAAGCTGTAATTCAACAAGGGTATTTAAATATTAAGCCCGGCGCAGTCAGAGTTAATAATTATACTAATTCGGAAAATCAGGGAGTTATTTTTGGTTTCGATTCAGACAGTAAATATATCGCCGGATTCGATGTAGGCGGTTGGCCCATTCTATTAAATTAAGAGTAAAATAATGGCGAAGAATGAATTTTTAACTTTCGGTATTGCCGAGGGTGCTAACGTATTATCAAATGAAGAGTATGCGGCATTGGCGGCAAGGGTTAATGGTTTTAGTGCGGGTGTTGCCAAGTCACGTGAATTAAATAAAGCGTGGCGTCAGTCATCTATTATTACCCATATTCTTGCTGATTTTATCGCAAAAGAATCGGGTAATGATGTTCTGGATGATGGGAATATCGACGCACTGAAAAGTAACATGGCATTAGCAATTAAAAATGCATTGCCGGAAGTACGGGACGCTACACTCACAGAAAAAGGTATAATACAGTTAAGTAACGCTACAGATAGCACAAGTGAGAGACTTGCCGCTACTCCACGGGCCGTAAAATATGCTTATGACTTAGCGAGCACTGCAAACACTAGTGCCACAAACGCAAACAACAACGCCAACACTAAGCTCTCAAAGAGTCAAAACGGCGCAGATATTCCCGACAAAAACGCGTTTGTGAAAAACCTCGGTTTAGTGGAAACGGTGAATAAGGCCAATAATGCGGTGCCTAATAGCAGGAGAATTAATGGCAAGGTGTTGACTGGGGATATTAGTTTGAGTGCCGGGGACGTGGGGGCTTTTCCGGGGGTGACGTGGTTTAATTCTATCCCTGCTAGATCATATGTAGGGCCTTTTTCTGTGGGAGAAGGCGGTGGCTGGTTGAAGGGTATTAACGTAGGTTCTGCGGGTGGAGATGTGGGCCAAGTATATATCACTCCGCTCGGCGAGCTACACGCATATTTCTTAAACAGTAACGGGAATGCAAGAGGCGGTATTGTTAATGCTTATCCAGTCGGTGCTCCTATACCGTGGCCGTTACCAAACGCTCCTGATGGTTATATCATATGTAGCGGGCAAGCATTTGAAAAATCTAAATATCCACAGCTGGCAGTTGCTTATCCATCTGGGGTGTTGCCTGATTTAAGAGGGGAATTTATTCGAGGGTGGGCTGGTGCGCGTGACGTTGATAGCGGTCGAGTGATTTTGAGTTTGCAGGCAGATGAGTTAAAAGCACATTCACACAGTTATCAGACAATTGATGAACCGGGTCAGGGTCGGGCAGGAGGAACTGGCGGGAAAATGTATCAGAAAAACACTGGTAGCACAGGCGGTAACGAGACTAGACCACGCAATATAGCATTTAACTATATCGTCAGGGCGGCGTGATAAAAAGGGCCAAACGGCCCTGTTTTTATTTATTTCGGCATCTCCGGCCATTCAACATTCGGCGCTTGATTCACATCTACACGAGTGAGTAACACACGATACTTTTTCCACTCCAGCAATGCGGCTTTCTCTGAATCTGTCGCGACTTCTAAGTCAACAGAGTCTTGTAGCAATGAGAGTGTTTCATTTGCTTGTTGTAACAGCGCTGCTTGCTGTTGTTTTGCTTCATTGATTTGATGAGACTTGAGTAAGTCTTTATCAACTACCCACTCTTTGCCGTTCCACGTGTCAAAATCTGTGGGCGGTTTCTTGAATGTGAGCGTATCGGATAGCTCCCCCATTTCCGTTATCTCAGTCGGAGCGCGAGTTTTCGTATCGTAAGCGGTCTTTCCGCGATAGTCAGATAAGATTTCCCAACACTTGCAGTCTATACTACGACAGACAGCAAAATCATGAGATGAAGGGAGTTCCGGGGCATCGGGATAAGCACCGGCTGATAAGCTGACACCGAGCATCACATATTCAATATTAGAGCTCGTGAATTCTCGTGTGATTTGATTCGAGTGATAAACCTTTATCCACCCTGCCTGAATTGCCAAACCATCTTTACCCAATACGGCTGTTTCATGTTCTAAAGAGTATTTTTGTTCTGTCATTATGCTGCTCTCACTATATAGTTAAATGCGATGTTGCGGGGGCGGGTTTCTCTCTGATTTTCATATTCTTGGATGATAGTATGAAAACTGCCGTTATTTGTTCCCGTCGCTGCTGAAAACCCCGTATCTCGACGTGTACCATTGTTCCAGTTGTTGTCCCAATAACCCTTAATCGCCGATACCGGCGCTTGCCCTTCTTGATAAGACAAAATCCCGCGACCACTATCCACACCACGCCCATCATCCCACCCCCGAATAAACTCACCACGCAAATCGGGCAGTGTTCCTGATGGGTATGCTGCCGCCAATTGCGGATATAGGGATTTATTGAATGCCTGGCCGTTGCACGTCAGGTAACCTGATGGGGGATTGGGTTGCGGCCACGGGATGGGGGGGCCAACTGGCGTATTAACATCATCTTCCGTCAAAATTCTCTTTTTACCTTTAAATTTTCCATCTCCATCGAAAGCGTAAGTTGATATGTCAAAGTTGCCATAATCGTTGCCATAGCTAAAAGAAATGCCGCGTGCCCAAGATGGTCCATCACTGCCCGGATGAGCGATATGAATTGCTAAGTCTCCAAGATTATCTAATCCATTCGGTCTAAGAAAACCTGAACGGCCAAGATTGCGGGAATTAGGATCATCAAAATAATTTGCTGTTTTAGTTAATATATAGCCTGATGTTTTTGTATTCGTATTTAACTGAATAAATCGACTGTCAGACTCCGGTTTAGAGTACGCCCCCACATCCCCGGCATTCAAACTGACATCCCCAGTCAACACCTTACCGTTCACTTTCCTGCTGCCCGGTACCGCATTATTGGCCTTACTCACCGTCTCCACCAATCCGAGGTTTTTCACAAACGCGTTTTTGTCGGGGATGTCTGCGCCGTTTTGACTCTTTGAGAGCTTAGTGTTGGCGTTGTTGTTTGCGTTTGTGGCACTAGTGTTTGCTGCACTGATTGACTTGTTCAGTTCAGTAGACACGCTATTTAACTGAGTGTTTGTAGCATAGTCTCCCTTGTCTTGCTTTGTGTTTAAAGCGTCGAGAACAGATTTTGGAGCACCCAAGAAATCAGTCATCAACTGCCAATTATTTTGTGATCTATCAGGTTGTTGGCTTATGTTTTGTTTGAGTGCTACATAAAACTTCATAGAATGCTGAACAGCAGCGTATTGAGGGTAATCCACAGTTGTATCCCACTCCGCTAACCCGCGTTGCGACAGGTACATCAGCCATTCATCTACTCGCTTACCCGCAGAATTGAACCACTCCAAAGGGGGCTTACCCGCCGTTCTATCAAGTGTGACACCCCATCCTCTGAGCACATCAGGAAATGTTTCAATCTCGCCGGATTTGGCGTCTTGAGCAAAAACTTTGTAGTCTGGTTTGTTAATTATTGACATCTACAATCCTCGTGAATTTTCCGTCACCAAAACCGAACGCATGGGGATCATTAGCCCACCCGAATGGATAATGATCTGTGATTACTATGTATTTATATTGCACGCCAACTGGACGGGATAATATGTCCAATTTTTTTATCGCATGCAGCCTAAAGGGAGTTAAATAGCTTGAAGGAATAACAATATTCATTGTCATATCGTAATTATCGATAATGAATGCTTGATCTCCAAGCAAGTAAGAAATCGATAATGTTATATTTCCAAGCGTCGGGCGTTGGTAATTTTTGATAACTTTGGCTTTAATAAAAAACTGATAATCTTTGTCATCAAGATTTGTTGAATCATTCAGAGAGTCCCCGTATCTATAGAAAACACCGGCGTTAAAACCAAGTGCGCTTTCTATTCCCAGAAAACCAAAATAGTCTTTCGGGACAAATGATTTCATTGTTCGACTAATGCCAACATGCCGACCGATTAAATCTAGCCCGTAATTTTCTGATTTATTAATATCGAGTATTTCAGTCAGCTTAACTGCTGATTTGAAAACTGTAGCGCTCTCAGAAAGCAAAAGCCCGACTGTTCGCCGGGCCTTAGGTTTTCCTCTGTACTGCCATATCAAAAAATCCTCTGGTTTTTTACTCAATCAACACCTCCACATTCACATTTTCGTGTTTTATGACTGCGCATTGTCGAGGGCCAATATTTGCTTTGTCAGAGCCATTGACTGTAATTGATTTGATATAGAAGCCTGCTATTGAATTAACTTGGCATGTCAGACGCATGGCATAAACTGATTCGCCGATGTTAAATTTAGTGGCTGTCAATGCTGATTTAATGCCATCTATATCAATATCATGAAATTCGCTAGTTCTGACTAACGCAACATCAATATTGATATCAATCATTTCAGCTCTATCAAAATTAACTTTTCTGTTCGCTCCAGCGAAGTTAATTTCACATGTTTGTTTACCAAAAAATGCACACCCGCCGATTTTTTTCTTAATTAACATCAGCGCAATATCTTTATTATTGCCGCTGATGACGACAGCGTTCATTGAATGCGCAGGAACGCCGGTAACAGGATCTGTTTGGCCTGTGTAGTTTTCGTAAACTTCTGCTTGTCTGACATCTGGCAGCGATAATAAGGCCGCTTTAATACCCGCTCTATCATCATAGTTATTTACTGAATGTGATTGCATAAAACGAAGTAACAAATTACCGTCCGTTTCTTCATCAGCGCCCTGCTTGGTGGGTTTTGTTGTAACAACTTTTTCTATACCAACAATCACTGTTTCAGTCTGTAGCTCTTTATTTGATTGCAGAGAGAAAGCACCTAATTCATTGCTGCGTAAATTTACACGAGCCGATCCCTGGTTATTAAGTTTTATGTCATCTAACGTTACCCACTTAACACGGTTATCATCGGTCAAAACTGTGTCTTTCGGTACGCTTGCCCCAGCATTACCAGTTATCACCACATCATCAAGATAGCTGTATTCTGCACCACGGCGTATTATTCCTGCGTACATAGCTCGCTGTTCCAGCCATGAACCGGTAGATTGATAGGGATCTAACATCTGCCCGATAAAAGCAATCACTTTGTTAATGTTGGCTAGTTCTTGCGAAAACAACCCTATCATCTGGCCGTCCGGTGTATCAGCATCTAAGTTAATATCTTCGCCATAAATACGCCTGAAGCCATCTGAAAGACGCTGGTGAATATCTGCAAGTTGGTCAATGACTATTCCTGTCTTAGTAATTTGGAGCATCTGCATTAACCTCTTTTTTATTGCCGTAAATGTCAATATAAGTGACAGTTACCAGTGATTTTCTGCTATCTCTATCAATTTGAATGTCAAAATTGGTAATTTCTGTCACCCCATCAGTCTTCAGAACTGTAGTTTTCAATTCTGATTCCATTTGCATCAAATTTGGATTTTTCCGCAAATAGTCAAGCCATCTCACCCCATGATCGGGATTAAGAAACCAGTCATTGCGTAAAGATAAAAGCCGAGCTTGTACCGACTGGGCGATAGCTTCTGATTTAGTTGCATAATCACTGCGACCATTGCCAAATGTCCAGTCGTGATTATCAAGGCGTCTTACTCTCATTTTGACGCTCCTGTGTTGCTGCCACCTGACTGTACGCCGCCGTGTATGTGGGTTTGTAGGTCAATGCCCCCGCCGACAACTTTTGCAGCACTCACAGTTCCGCTAGATTCACTATTGCCACTTATCTGGTTCCAGTTTCCAGCTTGTTCATGTTGTCCGACCTGTTTACTATTCCCCTCGTGAAAAATCTCCCCTTTAATATGTATTCTTCCTTCGGAGAGCCGGATAAATGTTGAACCATCATCGGTCTGCATTGATGCGCCACTATGAAAGAAATCGGGTATTTTCTTTTGTTGGCTGCAAACTCCGAGGATAAAAAATGCGTCAGAATAGTCATGCAAGCGAGCATCAAGAGGCGCGGATTTATTGCCTGTAGCGTACCAACCATCAATGCAACGCTCGGAGAATATCGCTAGTCCCTCATCACCCGCTTTCACTGGAACCGTGAAACAAAATCCACCCGCCCGCGGAAACTGAACAGGAACATCTACCAGAGGAGGTAATTCAATGTTTTCACCGTTACTTAGTGTTTGCGTGATCATTAGTTCAATTGTTGCTGTGTGGCCGTTGAATGAAACAACGCGGGCGGGTAATGCGGTGTGAATATCTAAGCGTTCGTTTTCTGCTTTTTTGTCAATAACATCAAGCAGAGTTGGATTTTTGTTCATTATTCACCTTTTGAAATTTTCCACCTGTGCACGTTATCAGCGTATTCCAATCATCTGACATGAAATCACCTGCATGCTCTAATTCAGTGATTTTATAGTCACCGTTGTATTCGGGAATAATTGACTTAATTCGAATTAGGCCGCCGATTCTTAGCGCCGGGTTACACAAGCAGGTGACAGATAATCCATCATCGGTTTTCTCAGGGCTGCCGATCATTCCGGTTTCTTGTGACAACACAAAACCCTCGTTATCTGCCAGTACTTTGCTCTTTGGTAACACAATCATGTTTCCATCTTGAACAGACCACTCAGCGCCATTGTTACGGGCTATCTTGCGCATGATGTCACGAGCGTTACCCGTTAAGACCTTGCCACGCGGTAATTGCCGATCTTTTGGTAAATCAACCACCCCGTTACCGACTTTCATTGATTTTTTAGCTTCAGACAGAATATCAGCATCAGTCGCACCAGCTTTTAGCGTTTTGTTCACCAGTGCACCGGTATAGGCTTCATATCCATCCCCGCAAGTCAGTTCGATAATAAAATCCATGTCATCATGAATCGTAATTGCTTCGATAATATCGCCGGTATAAATCACTCGCAGTTCTTCATAGCCAACAGCTAGTGATACCTTGTTATAGGTTTTACTGGTGATCAGATTGCGGTGTGACTGATTGAGGTTATAGACTCGGATTGTTGCCGCGTTCGGTTCACTTGTGATGGTTTTGGATACTTCGAACGCAACTCTTAAGTTAGTAATTTCAATGCTTTCTTTTTCATTGCCAATGCTGAGTTTAAGTTGTCGTCCGAATTGCCTCATGCCACAACTCCTTATCAATAAAATACACTTTTAATCTGGTTCCTAACTCAGAGCGTCTAATAGAATTTAGGCCAAAACCAGAGCCATCACTCATTACTATTACGAATGGTAAGTTCTTTGTTATCAGCGCCGGGCTATTAACTGCGAGTCCGTACATTTGAGCAATGTACTGATCTGTATTTGTATCAAGTAAATCAAACTGCCAGCCGCTAGATATACTATTGAAATGCAGAGTAAATCTAAGGTTCATATTAAATAGACTGAATGATTGCTCTTGGATTTCTTCTGTAGATAACGGGATTTCGTAAATCATCCGAGCCACTCCTTAATCGCTGATTTTTGTTTTTCTTTCGGCTGCGTTTTACCCATCTGCTTCTTTTTAGGTGATTTTTTTACATTCAGCCCTTTTGCCTTCTGAGTTTCGACAATGAATATCTCGCGCAATATCAGAGAAAACTCGGCAGAACTATCGCACATCTGAGAAACACTAACACTTACGATCATCATGTTCTCATACTGTTTTAAGCCTGTCTGGACAGTGATTGTTTCGCCTTTTTTCTGTAAGTTAAGCAAGTCGTTATATGCTTTACCAACCCTATCAAGCGTCGGTGAAGAGTCACCCGACAGCCCCTGATAATCGGGTAAAAACGGTGCTATTGCTCGCTGAGATTGTTCAATAAAACTATCAGCAACAGAGATATAGCGGTTTACCATGGCTTCGGCCTGTTTTGTTTGAGCGCGGATTTCAACAGGTAAGGGAAAAGTATCAATCACGTCAGAATCAAAACCCGTAATATCTTTTGAATATTGCGGTGGTTCATAGCCAACCATTACCCCCGTAATTGTGATTTCTTTCGGCTCAAGAACGGCGTGATCTGCTATTGCCGCTCCCGACTCAATCGGGTTTTCAGTAATGCGTAAACTAGACTCGTGACCCTCGATGGTCACGCAGTCAAACTGAAACTCACCGACTGAGCGGGTTATTACTGAGGCTGTCGTTGTAGTATTAAAGCCACTGAGTAAGTCCATACAGTACCTGCAATAAAAAACCCGCTCAAAGACGGGTTTATCGATTACTACTTAAGAAATTAAAAAGGGCGCTTGAGAGCCATACTCAACAACAAGAGATGGCGGGGATTGCTCCCCGCCGTTGCTCTTACCTGGGTTCGTAATCCATGAAAACAGCAACCTCCGTTTGGCCGCTTCGGATGCGAACCTCACAGAGGTCCTTCCTCGTGACCAGCACAACCGCTAAAGCGGCAATGCAAATAACGATGGCGATAAGTATCGCTTTTTGCTGTTTCATGGTTAGCGTCTCCTTGCCTTTCGGCGTGTAAGAGGCTAATCTTATGTTGCTATGCATAAAGAATTGGCCTCAAATTGATTGAAAGATCATTTGGGGCTTTCTTCTATCTGCTCCAGCACGCCAGAGACAGATAGTCCCAAGCGCCCGCCAAAAATATATCAAAGCAAAATATATATATCCATAATATTACATTACGATACTGAATTTATTTACAGAGCCGTCCGTGGCTCTAAATCCGTTAAGCTACTTCAACACCGTGGATCAAATGTCTAAATGCCTTGATGCCGTTCTCGTTATAACGAAATGCCTCAACTTGTTTATTAGAGTGGGCGGATTTATCCAGGAAGAACTTCCCGTATTGCTCGGTTTTCAGATTGTTATCATTAGCAATCCGCCCGATTTTGTTAGCTGACAATTCCAGCATCTTTCCTACCTCACCGGCTGTGTAATATTTCTCTTCCAGTGCAGGGAGAGGAACAGCTTCAAAACCAACTATCGGGTTGACAATGTTAGCTGCTGCACACTGTTTTGCCTCATTACTCAAATTAGGCATAAGCTCAAACAGGTTACTGATCGCATCAACTGACATTTTCAAGGTTCTGGCTTTTCTATACTCAGGCAAGCCGGACTTACTTTGTTGCATGGAGTAACTACCAGTTTCCATAATGGACGGCAGCACTTCTTCACACACCCAGTCTTGCAAACGTTCCGCAGACGGCAACGCGCTTTTCATGACGAGCCGGAACATATCTGATTGACCAGCGAGAATGACACCTTTCGGCTTAAACCCAAACCCTAATTCCTGCGTTTCGCCGGAATTAAGTCTTATCAACGACTTACAGTGTTTCTTAAGTGCATCGTGAGGATCTGAATAGCCTAATGCCTGCGCCAATTCAACCGCAAGAAACACAGGCTTATCTTTATATTTCAAGCCTGAGATGGTTACCAATTGGTCATCGCTTGACTTAAACTTAAAATGTTTGATAATTGACTTCATATATCTCTCCGGTGGTATATCAACTTGGATACCAGCAGCGGCAAACTGCTGGTTTTCCGTTTTAGTACTCTGGAAAATTGATTCACCATTCGTTACAATGGCTGAGTCGTTTATCTCACGTAGTAAATGACACTCAGAGGCCCTAGTTGTTCGTGCAACTGGGGCTTCGCTATTATTGTGCTGCATTTTTTGCCCTTTCATTCATATACCAAGCCAAAGCCTGATTCAGAACTGCGTTCTGAGAAATCCCCTCTTTATCTGCCAATTTACAAATTTGCTCCTTCATGAACTCTGTTGTTCTCAGTTGCATTTGTGCACTCTTTTTTCTGTTATCTAGGTTTATCATATTATCTTGTCTCCTTATTAATGATGTCATAATGACATGATAGCATTATGACACGCATTTACATGATGTCAATATGCTAGTATTATTTTTCTGTTTCAACTAAACGATTAATGCAGATGACTAATAAGCCAGTATCAGCACAAGATAAATTCATGCTTCGATTGCCCGATGGTATGAGAGAAGCTATTGCCGAAAGAGCCAAAGAAAATGGCCGCTCGATGAACTCTGAAATAGTCCAAATGATACAGGACTGTTTAGATAGAAAGTCTCCAGAGACTCAACCAACGGTTTCCCTCAGCAATGAATTGATGGATAAAATCATTGCCCTGGCTGAATCTATCGAAGAGATGAAAGATAAGCAAAATCAGTCAGATAACAAAAAAGCCCCATAAGGGGCTTTTTTTAATTACTTATACTTAATTTTTCCTTTAACTCTTTCATGATCGGAGTTTCTTCTTTACTTTTCAATACTTTTTGCATCAGCGGCCCTACAGAATTAACACATTTCTTATCTATCTTGCTGCAATTAGCAAAGTCGTTAGTTTTTTCCCCTGCAACTTTTGCAAACATGATGATAGTTTTTATATCATTTGGTACGCTTTTATCACCATCAATAGCCTTATTAACATACTGCTTTTGCTGGTTGATAAAATCGCTTTTCGCTACATCAACAGGAGTACAGTCACTTACCGTAGGTGATCCTATTATCACGCCATCACCTTTACAGAAAAAAGCAATTTTTTGGTTTTTATTCAAATCAATGGCGGCATCCCTGTATTGTTTTTTAAATCTAACATGAACTCTGTTAAACATATCGTTCGTTTTTAAAGTAACAACAGGGATGTCACCAATACTGGAATCAATAGATGACACCATACCAGTAATGACGAGGTTCTTATCTTTGTAGGTTTTATCACCTCTTGCCTCGTTGGCGGAATAGTCATTTTGTAATTCGCTAGCTGTCACGAAGATAATGTCAGGCTTAAACATAGAGTCTCCACCTTCAAAGGCTACATTCGCATCATCTTCGATAGCAACATTAATAAACTCAGCTTCTTTTTGTGACAAAGAAATTGATTTGTTTGATTTTGACTCACCGGAGGAAACAGAAACTTTTTCCGTTGGTTTTTCATCGTCATTGTCGGCAATGATCCCAATGACAATTAAAACTACAAATATTATTCCTATCCATTTCAATACTTTTTTCATTTAAGTGCCTATATGTATTTAGTTAACTAATGTTTAAACCTATATATTTAAGCACTTAACATTAAATTTTGTTACTGATTTTTTAACCAGTAAGCCCCGCAAGGGGCTGTTTTACTTCTTCTCGTCTAGTGCAATGATCTCTTTTGCAGTCTTGCCGCCTATCAGCTTGTTGATTGCCTTTATCTTATCCTCTTCGTTGTTTGTTACTATGTTAGCGGCCAAGCCGACATTAAGGACGGCCTGCTTAAATTTTGCTGCATCATCCTTATTAAGAGAGCGATAAATTTCTTGCGTAGAAGACTTTAAAGCCTCAGAGCTTGAAGCATCAATCGTCAGATCTTTTTCTCCACATCCAACCAAAAAGATAGCCAACGCAATTGGTAATATTAATTTTTTCATAAACTTTTTCTCACAGCAGTTAAGACCACTGCCAATTAAATCACTTAAGGGCCGCAAGAGAAAGCAAACTAACCACCAGCGCCGTTATAAAACTGTCCCTTTGTATTGTAACCGGCAATTTTTAATGCTTTATTGAACTCATTTGCAGAATATTGCGCGGCTTTTTCCGGTGATGGTGATGTTATAGATACATTCATGTTTACATCACCATGACTTGTCATTGTTTGTGACGAATTAGTGGTATTTGTAGTATTAGCGATAGCTCCGCCAATAAAATCACCGGAGCCAGCCACAACAGAAGATTGAATATTCTTAAGATCATCATCACTAAAACCAAATGTAGCTTCTTCTGACTTTGTGTTTCCAATGAAGAAATCTTTTATCGCCCCTATCACCTTCCCAACGGTCTTATCGTAATACTCCACAACCCAGTCAAACGCGGCTTTAAACGGAGCTTTGATAGCCTCTATGACATTATCAAAGGTCTTGCCGATATTAGACACATACTTGTCGGCCTCACTTTCATTCACCCCAAATAAGCCCAGCACGAACTTAAACGCTTTCTTGAATGGTGATGTGATGAAACCCCACACGGCACCGAAAATTTCCTCGATTTTTTCAGTAAAGGTTAAGTTGTCATTGGTGGCAATATCAATGAGCGATTTAACCAGTTTAAACGCGTTCTTAAACGGCTGAGTAATGAACCCAAATACCGCATCAAACGCCTTACCGATATTATCGATATATTTATCAGCATCCTTTTCACTCACACCAAACAGCCCCAATACGAACTTAAACGCTTTCTTGAATGGCGCGGTAATGTGACCCCAGACTTTCCTGAATATAGAACCGATACTACTTACAAAACCTTTAGCCTTGCCTTTTATCCAGTCGAAAGCTTTGCCTGCCAGTTTCTTCATCACATTCCATGCGTTGCCTGCCAGCTTTCCTGCGATATCCCACATTGCCCCAAAGAAAGCAAAGAAGGCTTTGAGATAGGCAATCAGCCCATTCCATATTTTCATCAGTGAGGCGGTCATTCCGGCCCATGCTTCACTAACGAGATCCATATCGCCAGTAAAGAGGCCAACAAACAACTTAATGACATTCCAGATATATTGGAAAACTCCGCTGAAGATGGTCCAGATAGCTTTAAATGACTGACTCCAAATCGACACAAGGTTATCAATAATCCCCTTGTATTTAGCGTAAAAGTCCTGTCCCCACTTGATGACATCTTTAACCCACTTAATAGCAGGCCCCCAGAACGCCCCGAATAATGACTCGCCGCCATCTAAATAGACCATCAGATCATCAAGCAAGAGAAGCAGGCCCGCTATTGCCGCAATGACCCACACCACCGGGTTAGCAATGAATGCCATTATCATTGAGCGCTTAAGAACTGCTAACGCGCCGACGATAAGCATGATTGCCGCTTTCCAGCCGGTAGTTGACGTGACAATTTTGTTTATCGCACGGACTGAGTTAACAATAACCTGAATGACTTTACCGCCCACTTTGATAATCTTTGTTAAACCGTCGGTAATCAGCTCTTTGTTTGAAGCGATCCAGTTATTGATGCCATTAACAGCCTTGGTCATTGATGGAACGAGATTGAGCGCTATCTTTGTCTTAACCGAGTCGACAGATAGCCCCATTTTTTTCATGGATCTCTCGTACTCATCGGACTGTTTTAGCTCTCTGTCTGATATCTTATAAAGCAGCCCTTTCTCCTTCGCCAGGTCCTTAGCTCCGGTAATCGAGCTGTTGATAAAGCCAAGCACTTTGGTAGTCGCAACACTGACAGCAGCAGCAACGCCGACAGCAAGCAATTTTAATTTACTGATTGATGAGCCAGCCTCTTCCGCTTTTTGAGCCGCCTGCTCAGTGCTTTTAACTGACTCTTCGCCAACACCGTCAAGGATTTTATTGACCCCGTTAGCCTCATTCGCGATCTGCACCGCCGCAGCACCGAGAGCAACAATGACATCTTTGATTTTCGCAGCTTGTGACGTGTCTACGCCGACGCTAACGAGTAGTTCGTCGATTTCCATCGCTAGCCCTCTTCTCAGACAATAGCGTTTCGGCTATTGCTTCATGCATATCAATGACATCAGAAAGTGAATAGACAGTACGGAGCTCATGCAGAGTACACATGTTTCTCATGATCGGCGTCCACACTATCCAGTCAACGTCACTCACTGTAGATTCAGAGCCGCCAAACTGTTGGTATTTACAACAGACGCGACCCCACCGGGCAAAAAATCCGCAAAGTGAAATTTAAGTCCATCAATGATTAGCTGGAAATAATGAGCGCGATACGTATTGAAATGCTGGTTAAATACATCGGGTTTTTGCAGCAATACGGTATTACCATCCGCACCCGTCACGGTGACATATTTCAAAATAAATTGTTCAATGCCCTGCATTTCTGGTGAACCGACATTGGAAACAATGGCGCCAACATCGATATCAACTTTATCACCGTCCAACCTGATGCAGCCTTTCAGTAAACCAACCAGTTTTAAGGCATGATTTTTGGCTTCGATGAAATTAGATAAACGATGCTCGTAACTTATATTATCGATGATCATCAGTTATAAACTCCCTTTTTGAGTTTCATTGTTGATTTTGTTGATTTCAGTGTCCACGTCATTGTGTTGTGGGCGGTGCCGCGTGTAATAGTGGGTGGAGTGGTGAAAAAACAGCGCTCTGCGATAATTTCATCACCATTAATGACGTCTTTATAGTAAATATAAGCAGGAGTGTACGCTTTCGGTATATTGATTTGAGTATTACGTAAGTTATTCAAATACTCATTAGATTCGCAATGTTGCAAAAGCTTTATTGTAATAATTAATCCTTTATTACACGAAGCCACATAAACGCCATCGCCATCCACCCCGTAAGTAATATCCCCATCATCACCCACGGGTGCAAAATTGAGGGCATCAGCCGCATTTTCATAACCCGATATCTCATAACCCGAGATAGTCAGAATAGAGTTTGCATGATTGTATTGAGACATACTTATACCTATCGATTAAATTGAATTGATATATCAACGGAGTGAATGGCACCGGCTAATTTGATTGCGCACATAATCGGCATAGCCTTACGCGCTTCTCTGTCAGCAATAGACTGCAAGTCGTAACTGTCAGAGTAGAAATAAAATCCCTCATCCAGCCTGTCACCGTATGTCAGCTCACCGATATCATTGCCGCGCCAGATACCACCAGCCAGAAAACCATTCCTCACAAATTCAGCGCCGATAACATTCAGGGCGCCAATCAACATAGCCTGCCCCTTATCCGTTTGTGAGATTTTCGTCGGGTTGGCTTGTAATGTCGTGAATGCCTGTTTCTGACAGGCATCAATGAATGCATCTAGTCCAGCAATTTCATCAATGAACTGACCGCCGATCATCGTACCCTCTGCAAGCATACTCACGCCGTCATAGTCGGTATAAAAGTTAACACCCAGACGCTTGCATTTTTCTGCTTCTGATTGCGTAATCCGGTCATCAGAACGAACGGTTGTTTGCTGCTTAAACTTGACAGTCTTAGCGGAGTTCTGCGCATTCCAGTTGGTAGACAATGCGATAGACAGTAACGCTACGGCAGCATGATCATCACCGGTCTTATTGTACTGAGACATCAAACGTCCACTGTTTTTGTCATATAACTTTTTGATGATATTGTCGTTGCTCCACTCGATTTGTTCGTCACGCAATGCCGTATAAGCAGAGACTTTCATGTCAGCGGAGGCTACCCACGTATGTATATCGTCCAATTGCTCATCTGTAATTGCGGATGCAAAATAAGCTCCGTACCAGTCCTGGTAGATGTTCTGCAATTTATGCAGGGCTTCAGAGGGCAATTCTTTTTCAACAGTGATAGCGGCCTTACCAACAGCAATCGTTGCCTGCCCGTCTTCCAGTTTCAGTATCTTGCCGACGTAAGTACCGGCGTCCGGTTCCATGACATAACCCAATTTGGTAGCAGGGTACGTCCCCGCTGTTTGTGCCTGAATAATGACACGATGGCCGACAGTATCCCAGACAGCCTTTAAATTACTCTCTTTCGGTAATGCCGCCTGTAGAACACTCGCAACATCAGTGAAATCAATTACTTTACTGAAATCCAAAGCGGAGAGCGGAACATCTTTACCGCCGACATTGAGCATTAACGAACCATCAGTGATGGCTTTAAATGCATTGATACCCACAGAGATAGTTGATCCCTTAAGCGAGTTGGCTGTTGCCGGAATTTCTTGTTTCTCTTTCGCCCATCGAGCAACGAGAGCGCGTTTAGGTGTTGGGCGTACTGAGAAAAGCGCTTGTGCTGCTTTGTACGTCTCTGATTTGGTACCGAATAAATTTGCTACATCTTGTGCACTAGACACAATGATATAGCGCGTATCCGCATCAGTGAACGATGTGCCAATTTCTGGCGTAAAAATAGCTATCACGCTCAAATCGCGGCGTTGTGCCGCCATGGCCTGCGGCATGATCTGAGCATTGACTACCTGATTAATAGATAAGCTCATTATTAATCCTTATAAATTGTAATATCGACCGCCTCAGCTCTGTTAACAGGCGCTTCAATACGATGAATATGAGAGAGAGTTAAATCAATTTGCGCTCGTTGTTCTTTGCCACCAGCAATTGCAGTCGGCAGATTTCGGACCTGGGATTTTCGAACTATGCCAGCGCCGATGCGTTTAAAAAGTGTTTGCGCGTAACTCGTGCTTAAGACACTGGCGAGTTTTTCGATAATAAGATAAGCGTTATTGCCGAAGGCGTTGACAGAGATAAGGGTTTCGCGGGTGACAGTGATAATTTCAATTTCTTTCTTTGCATTGAACTTATATTCTTCACCCATTGATTCCGATGTGACACGATTCACAGTGATAAATGATTGCATATCAGACACATCGGTTTCACCGTCAGCATCTAAAACATGAGACTCAGGTAATTTCAAAGCCGTCGCTATCATCTGTCTGACTGCCCTCATATCGAGTTGCGAGAGAGTCGTAGTATCCATAGTCATTCCAATGTGCATTACTGATAATGCGCCAGCGATAGCCATTCCAGAAGAGCAGGTCTTTTGCTTTCACTTCCTCTTGTGTCAGTACCTTAATGGTAGGGTTATAGCGATCACCCTCTGGCAGGATTTGCAAATCTTCCGTTCCGGCTGGAAAAACGATACAGACCAGTGTTCGTCTATTACCATCAGGGGACGTGAATCCATGTTCCTGCCGAAAGAATTCATCATCGAAAATATCATCGACAAAATCATCCATCTTCGCGCACCTCATAAGTAATGGACTGGACTAGCTGACCTGTATCAATCAGCGGCTTGGAAGAGCCTTTGCGTTTGACAGTTTTCGGATTTAGCGCTGGATTAATACCCGCCTGAATTTTCCGCTTAACTTCACCTGCCATTTTTTCGCCAACCAACGCAAACGGCGCTGTTTTATCACCGTCCGTCAATAGAGTTTCACGGATACTATTAGCCAATAATTTCGCCGCTTTCTCCTTGTTTTCGTCCAACGTTGACCGCAGGAATGATCGTTCAGGGATAACTATCTCATGCGCACTGGTAACCCCACACACTGGCCCAACAAATGAATTGCTGACGAACTTTGCTCTCCCGTTAGAGCTTTTATCGTACCGTGTACCGCCAGGATGCTTGATTGTTGCCCCGAACTCATGCGCCGCCGCAATGGTTACATTGCTTAAATCATCATCACGAAGAGAATTAGTCGCCGCAGGTACACCAACAACCACTTTTTTCTTACCCATCTCGCGAATGCGGGCTTCTAGTGCTTTGAGTCCCGCGCCGCTGAATCTACCTGAGTTTCTAATCATTTCACCACCAACATATGCCGGGAGACCAACTTACGCAGGCGCAAATACTCCTGCCCATAAGCACTGGATGCATAACCATCATGATTAGCACCAAATCCCGCATCAGGCGCAGAGTAGCCGATAGATAATCCACCAGCCGACTTACTTGTCGCTATTTGTACGGGCTTGCCGTTGCTATTGCCTGATTTAGTTAATGCACCAGATGAATACAAAAGGTGAGCCGCAAGAACCTGCCGTCCTTGCTCATAAAGCTTACCCCACACCTTGCTACTCATTTGATTAGCAGCATCTTGCAAGGCTATCTCTATACGCAATATGTCAACTTTAGCAAATTCAGGGTACCGAGTGAGAAATTCCATGTTACCCCCTGCAGTTACTGCGAAGTCGGTGAAGATTTGTAATCGACGTAGACAGCGGATTGAGGCTGTTTCCACATTGCCCCGCCGAAAGCGGCACGATAACCGCATTCGTATGTCAGCAGGTCACGCTGACGGACTGGCAGTAATTCAGGCATGTGCACCTTCATTTCGATGTAGTCCTCGCTGTAAGTATAAATCGCCAGACGCGTTTTCCCTTTAACAATGTTTTTAGCAAAATTGGACGGGACTTTTACAAAAGTAATGCTGAATGAATCATTGTTTGATGCTTTACGCAGTGCCGCCATAATGCGATCCATGGCCGAAACAGGCAGCAAATCAACACCCACAATCACGCTATTAGTGTCGAACTTCTGCATTGCCAGCATAAAATCAGACGCATCCATCGCCACGTGGGTTGGCTGAATGCGATAACCCGATTTAGCCCATGCGACGTTATAAGCATTAAGAACCATGTTAATGAATTCTTCTGCAGACATGTCTTTGATTGTTTTGCCTGTTACTTCTGCAAGTAACTGCACTTTAGAGCCAGTTAATAGCCCTTCTTGCCCTTTTACAACTTCATGACCGACATAACCTGCATATTGAATAGTTGCCGTTGCGTTGGCATACAGATCATCTTGTTTTTTTGTTTGCAAGTTAATATTCAAGCGAGCAATTTTCTCTAACTCTTGCTGTGTCCATGTCGCTGACTTACCCCACTGTCCAACCGGCGCTTTGAGCCACTCAATATCACTATCAATAGTTTTCAGTGAGTTCGTTTTGTTGCCGATAATGCCGTCTTTCAGAGAGCCGACCGAATCAGTTACGCCGAAATCGACGTATTCAAGGGAAAAGTCTAACCCATCTGTTATCGGCAATGCTTCACCGATATTAATTTCGGGCAGTTCCTTTTCCTGTAACTGTTTGTCGCGCTCTGTCAGCGCTTCCTGTAATACTTCTTCGAAGTATGCTGGTTCCATAGCCATCTTACTCTCCTACTTTTTGAGTGTTGATATAACCCAAAGTGATAGCTACGCAGTGATTGCCCGCGCTAACTTCTTCAGCCCAATAGCCCAGATCGATGTTGCCTTTTGCTGTACTGGTCACTTTGCCTGCATCTTTACCCGTCGCAACGATATAAACCTTATCCCCACGAGTGAATGTGTCTTTTTCAACCGCCAGCGCTCCCACGCAATCACCGTGCGAAAAGTGCCCTACGTTGACTTGTTTGTTATGCGGAGCGGCGTCGCCGTAAATGTCGCGAACGACAATGCCGTGGATAACGTCGCTTGCCGACGTGATAGGCTTCACTCCGCCCTCTGGGTTTACTGCTACAAAAGTACCGTATAACAAATCAGTTTCAGTGCGGTTTTCTTCGCCCCACACCTTGTCGTTTGAGCTTGAAGCCCGTCTGATTGATCCGGGTTTGATTGTGCCGGTGACGGCATCCCAATCTGTAAATCCAAATGCCATAATTATTTACCCCCTAAACGCTGAGAAGCTGTTTTCTTCGCTTTCGCTGAAGAGTCATTCAACAATATTGAGCCGATATTGCTCCGTGGTTTATTTAGCGCACTAGCCGCAGCATAAGCAGCCCGAATTTCATCATCCGACATGGCTTTTACTTGTGAATCATTGAATGCCCCCGTGCTTAACAATGCGAGCATGCGCACATCACGCGCACATTTCGCATCATTAAACTTCACTTTAGGGAAACGTGCTTTGGCGTCGTTCAATGTTGTGCTTGTATCACTTTCGCCTTTCAGTTTTTCAAGCTCTTCTTTAAGCGCCTGGTTCTCTGCTTTCAGTTGCTCGTTTTCTGCCTCAAGCGCGGCAATACGCGCGTCTTTGTCATCACCGCCACCAGCAGGATCGGGATCGGCATCATTGGGTGGCGGTGCTCCAGCCACTTTTGATTGTTCAAGCTGAGCCTTAAGTTCTCCCAATTGCGCAATAACTTCTTGTGCTTTAGCTGTGGCCTCTGGTGTTGCGTTGCCCTCCAGCTCTTGCAAAGTTTTCTCTAATGCGGCAATCATGCCGATCAATTCTTCTTCTGTTAGAGGTTGCCCCTCAGCATCGTTAGCGCGTTTACCCTTAAGCAACGCAATGACATCTTTCAATGAGAGTTTTTTCATTGGTCTACCTTTTTTATCGTTTAGTCTACAATCAGCGCCGACGCGCGCCTCTGATACAACGGCAACGTGATTGCCGAGAATATTAACTTGATGTAATTCACCGTTTTTCTTGACTATCTCAGTGGGCTCATAACCGACCGAGAGCTCTCGAATGCCTTTTTCTTCAAGTAATTGAATCGCCTTTGCATCTTTCAGATACACATCACAAACAACGTAATCGCCTTCTATGCGTACGTTCTGTATGTGTCCAATTGCTTTATCTTTCCACTCGTCAGCATTGACTTCACCGCGGGGCGGATGCGTTAGCGTGACGGGTAATCCCTCAAATGATTTCAGCGTTTCGGGTTTTGAAAGTTCTTCGATAGTGCGGTGAATCGTGATCTTTTTGTTGATATCTTTTCCGGTTAACCCGACTTCATGCCCATAATATTCAACCGGGCCAGCACGAGTTATCTGCGCCGAGGTCACAACATACCCCTGCGGAGTTTTTTTCCATGCCATAATTAATCCCAAGATATTTTCGGAAGGGCAACGCAGCGACATTGATAATCGTCGCCGGGCTTGCCTTCAAACGCCCCAATGCTTTTACGCTTCTTCCAAGTTTTTCCTTCATCGTCTGAATAGACAGTAGGGTCCGAGTATTTGCATGTCATGTTGTTTAATACGAAATGACTGTCACGCTCTCGCTCATCACCCGCACCACCCCAGTCGTACAAGTCGATGCCAAGCGCTTTTTGCCTCGTCTCTGTCAGTGCCGAATTCAGCTTGGCCGTCTGATCACGCGCAATAAGCTTTGCCCGGCTTTCTGTTACTTGCCCGCGCTCTTTGATAAGCTGAATAAGATTTTCGTGACGCCCGCCATCAAACAGATTTGTGAATACTTTTGAGCCGATATCATTGATAAAATCAGTCTGTATCGACTTGATTAAATCAACGTTTTCTTTCACAGCATCATCAATCTGTTTTTTCACTACCTCATCACCGAGCATGCCCGTCAAATCAATGCCAAACGCCGATTTATAGGTTTTCTGTGTTTGATCTTTGTTTTGATCATTAGCACGCTTGACCATGCCGAATGACAAGTGCGTTGCCATATCAGCAATGGACGCATTAGCCAGTTTTTGGATTGCTCTTGAAAGTCTTGAAGTGATGGAAAGAAGGGGTGTATTTGAAGCGTCGTTTAATATTGGCTTTTTTAGGTCTTCTATCACAACATCTTGCATCATCCTAATAAACTCAATGAGCCTGTCGCGATACCAAACCTCCGTTCGTTTGCTAGGCGTCGGCGGACGCATTAAACGGTTGCGAGCCTTCAAACGCCCCTGTTTGCGCTCCAGCATCTGTTTCAGACTGATACCACTGTCCATTATTCACCCCTGCCATAGCTTCTATTTCATCATTAGTTACAGTCGTCAGCACCCCCTTTGCCTGCATTTCACGCAGTGCAATATCTTCTGTAACTACGCTAGATTGAACTAAAGAAGTGAATCCTGTTGCATACTGAGTAAATCGTGTTGCTTCGTCAGCTTCGTTGATGCTGTCAATCGATTGATATTCGTAGCTGATTACGTCGATGCTCGCTGCCAGTTTGTCGAGAATGAATTGATCAACAAAGTCTTGCATTTGTCGCAACCGCGTTTCTTGCAAACCGTTGATTGTTTCGTAATACGACTTGTTATCTTCTTCACCGGAGTTAAAACCACTAGCTGATTGTCCGAACAAAATATTGATTGGCCTATCAAGCGCACCAGCTAAGACATTTGCCATCTTTGTAATAACGTCAGACAGCCCTGAGAATTGTGCTGTTTTTTGCTCATAGCGGCTCTGCATTGTGCTATCACCTGCATCCATTAACATCAAACCTGTCGACGATTTGGTCTGTTTCATCACGCGAGCGTATTCAATGACTTGAGTCTCTTGGCCCGCGTCAATCTGTGCGTTTAGACCCGGCAGAAAAATCACATCAACATTGGCCTCTTGGATTGTGTCCCCAGTGCTGACAATTGCGGCGTCAAATATTTTGATAGCGTCGTAAGGCGCTTGAATGTCAGACGTACCGAACCTTGGCATATCTTTTAAGCTATGCTCACCCAGCTTTGTTCTGTGGCAGCGTGAGTGATGAAACTTAAGTTGTTTATTACCAATGTCTATCTGATATGTCTGTGGCTGTCCAAAATGCGGTGAAGCAATATCAGAGATCACGTTGCTAGCCGGCGTGTATTCACCTTTTCTAAGAACAAGAAATTTAACGATATCTTCATCCTGCAATCTCAGTTGTTCGCCGATCATCTCATCAGAGCAATCAGTTATTGCAATAATCAATGAATCTCCCAACAATGAAGCCCAAGTTAAAGCGTCGCGGAATATCTTATAGACGGCTAGTGCTGTTTCTGTGTCTTTGATACGTTGAATCAGGGAGCTATCAATATCACCTGACAACTCACGGGGTAGCTTCAACATATCATCAGCGGTCTTATCTATGTATTTCTTGACCACCCATGAGTTTTTATACATTGCGAGCAACTCTTTATCAGGCACATCAGCCTTACCATTGCTCGCATATTTTATTGCTGCCACCCGCTCACCGAGCGAAGTCAACATACTGTGAAGACCATCAGTAAGACGGCCAATCATCGTTTTTTTCGTCATCACATGATGTCCCAAACCGTTGTTCTGCCTTTGATGTATCCATCTAACCCATACCTAACCGCATCCCAGCAGTGGTTATGCGCATCATCAATGACGGGTAACACTTCACCAGTGATACGATCCACTTTGTATGAGTAAAGACGAGCCTCTTTTGCTGTTTCTTTGCAGCGCGGGTGAATGATAATTTTCTTGAATCCGCGTAAGAAAGTGATCCCGTCTTCTACGCTACCTTGCCACTTTTTAGCAGCAGAGATATTGAATCCCTGTCGCTTAAGATAACTGATGGTTTCCGGTCTGGCTGAATCGGCTTTAATAGGCCACTTACGAGACTCCGGCACGTTGTCATAAAACGCGGGCATGTGGTCGAGTTCTACCCCGATGCCATAAGCTTCGTACTCGATATACAAACAGTTATCAAGAATAAACATGCGAAGTAGCGTACTCGGGTCCCGGGCAAAACCGAAATCCCCGCCGAATAATAGCCTGTCAGCCTTCTGCCACAAGTCGTCAGAAAATGATTCAATCTTGTATTTATTCGCTAATACTTGTTTATCTGAGTTCTCAAGATAAGCGCCCTCCCAAATCCACGCATAAGTAGAAGCATCCAGTCTGGTTTGGTCATTAACCCGCTCTTGTTCAAGCACATCAGGAAACCACGGGTTATCGTCATGGTTCATTTCGACAATGCAGGAACTATCAGGCGGTGTCTTGCGAAAGCGCTTATCCGTTGCGCTACCATCCTTTTCCGGGTTCCACGTTACCCAAATTTCTGAGCCTTCCTCACGTACCGTGGGGATCGACTTTCGCCATGCAGTTTCGGAAACTGATTCTGCTTCATCTATCCACGCTATCAGAATGCGGGCTTTGGATTTGATGCTATCTAGGTTGTGACGTAACCCTGTGAATACGTACCAAACTCGACGGTTACGCGTGCGGATGTAGCTCTCGCCAATTTCATAGTAATTATCAAGCCACGGTTCTGATTTGATAGCGTGCTTAACTTCTTCCATCGACGACTCTGACAACGAGTTCATGAATTCACGCCCACAAAGGATAACTCCCTCGATCCCTGATTCCGCGAACATGTAACCCCGAACGGCACTCATCTTAGCAAATGAGCGGGTCTTACCCGATCCCCGTCCACCATATGAACCACGGTAACGATAATTGCCGCTGAATACCGGAATGAGTTTAGGCGGGAGTTCAATCCTCGCTGTCGTCACTCTGACCTCCGGGTATCAATATTATCTTGGCGGGGGACATTGAGCCGTCAGTAGAAAGATGGTCGTTAACGGTTTGCTCTTTCAATCCCAAATCACGTGCAATGATATTGGCATTAAGTAAGTCAGCCGCTGCACCCGAAAACTTCTGGTTATAAATAATGTCTTCCACGCGTGTAGTGATGTACGAAAAATCTTCGCGCTTTGTGTATTCTGTCCATGTTGAGCGTGATATATCCAAAAAAATACACAGACCTGATATTGTCATAGCCCGCATTTTTGCCAATGCTGCATAAACGATTTCGCCCTGATTATGAAAGGCTTTGGTTTCATGCAGGGGATTATCTTCTACCCATGCGAAGTATTCACAACATGTCTGCCACAGTTCCTCAGGCGAACCAAACTTCGGGTTCCGCCCATGACTGCTTCGGGCCTCCCAAAATCTATTGCTCTTTGGAGCCGCCATTTTATTCCCCTCAAAGTAAAAATGCCACCGAAGCGACCATGTTGAACCCTTCCCGACCCGAAAACAGTTGTAATCAGAACTTTCTACTTTTCAGTCTGATAAATCCCCGGCATTTTAAATACCGTCTCGGATTGAATCACTACTATCGAGCACTCTATCAGCAGAATGCTCTGAATGAATGACTACTCTTCATCTGCTGATGAAATCTCACTTTCATCGAACCATTTCTCAGATGCGCAACCATTTGAAGCCCTATAACTAATCAAATAGTCATTGAGGTTGTTTATATATTCTGCCCGGCCTTTGATCTCACCCACTTCACCGCTGATGTTGATTTTGACAGCCTGCTTTAAATTATATCTGAACATTTGATTTTTCCTGTTTCTGATAGACATCTCATTGATTTCTCCGAGGTCCTCACTTTGGGGATGGCCTGACTGAACTGTATTTACTCGCCCACGCCCTGGCTATATGAAGACAGTCATCGTACATCTTGCCCTTACGACTCGCTGATGAAGCTCTTCGATAGTGATCGAGTGCTTTGTCACTTGCCATTCCTGAAATAGATGAAGAAAAGCCGAGCTTAACTAACTCGGCCTGTATGTTATTCGCTATGAATTGCTCATGATTCATGTTTGCGGCTCTCCGCCAGAGAAGTCATCAAAGCCGGGCAACGTAAGCTGCGATAATTCCAGAATGGTTTGCCTGGCCTTGCGTAGTTTCTTTAGATGACGCTTACGAAGATTCATCATTTCACTACCGGGTCTACCAAAGTTGCTATAAGACCACTTATCAGCGGCAACTACTCGATTCTGCATCTCACTAAGTGTCAGTGACTTTAAGCTTTCCATGTCCATCAAAGAGAGATCTGTCTGACTCTCCTTGTCTGCCAAATCAAGTAACCACCGACGAAGTTGCTTGGCGGCTTCTGTATCTGCCAACATGCCAAGTAAATGAGAGCCTCTGATAGAGAAAATTCTGACCTTCTTCTTACGTAAGCTATTGTTTATTCCAATGGTCATTGATTCAGTGACCATTGTCATATCGCTAGTGAACTCATCTTTATTTGAGTTAAAAAGGTTAGTTACAGACTTCTCATTTTTATATTCAAGCAACTCTGCAAGATGCTTACTCGTGAACCAGGTTTTCCCGTCATGATTATCGAACGGGACAATAGTGTGATTTTTGAAAGTTAATGATGTGCTCATGGTATTACCCTATAGAAAGACGAACCTGTTCACACAGAAATACCGCCCGCAGAAATACCATTTAACGTTTTTCTCAGGTTCGCTTTCTGTAAGGCTCTGCGTTTAGAAATAGATGCGCGTGTGAATGCGCTAGATAATAAAAAGCCCCGAATTAAACGAGGCTGTTACTGACACTGAGTTTTGATGTACTCCTGCAAGTATTTAGTTTGCTTTTCGTTCTCAACAATCATTCTTCGGAGAGCGAAATAATCTTGTTCAGCTGCCGGGTTAAATCGTGGGGTTCCTGCATCGCCCAGGCGGGAGGAGGAACCGGTTTCACTTTGATTACAGGTTGCCGCGATACGCAACCGGAGGCGGCCAGCGGCAACATCATCACGAAGAGCATCAATTTCAGATTTGGCATGAGCAAGCTCTTTTGTATGTTTCACATCAAGCTCGTTCAACATCGTGATGTGAGAGTTCTGATAGTTGATAGTGTCTGTGAGTTGCTGAATTTCTGATTGCTGCTGCTTTGTAATTCGTTGCTCTCTCTGTAACTCAGAGTGATAGTAATACGCTGTCAGAGAGATAACGATTAATGCGAGTATCGTGTAGTAATGAGCGTTGAATTTCATGACCGCCTGCCAACAAATTGATTGTATTTCTCGTTAAAAAAAACGAATCCAACAACAATTGGCATCAAAATAACCCATAGCGGCCATATGATTGACATAAACATAATTAACCCAAATTCCGCCGGGTAATTAGATTGTTTTTCTATCAATGTAAAAATAATCAATGCCGCAATCACAACGACAAAATAAATTACCGGAACCAGAATCTGAATAATGCTCATCACTCAATTCCTTATAACTTGGTTGAATTTCATGATAAAAACATCAATTTTTCAGATGCCCGTCGCGCATCAAGACCGGGTAAGACGTGCCCACCAGCCTGATTCCATCTCATAAACTCATTTGCTGCCCCTTTGTAGTCACCCGCGTTAAGCTTTTTCAGCAACGTAGAACGAACGAAAGCACTGACACCACAGTTGAAGATAAATGAACACAGAGCATCAAATTGGCCCTGAGTCAGTGGCACTTTGGCTGAGTTTTCCAAAGTGATGTAAACCGGGGCTAAGTCATCAAGCAAGAACTGAGTAGCTTGCTCATCTGTGATTACATCACCTGGCTCTACTTCCAATGTATGACCATAGCCAATTGTCCAGACACCCGCGGGACAGCGATACGCCATCAGACTGCACCCTTCGTAGATTTTGAGTGCTTTTAAACCCTTTTCACTGATTTGCATCTGATACCCCCGCTTTACGATTCAAAGTCCCACGCATCAACTGGCCGAAAAAATCAGTGCCCAGATAACCAATAATGACGCTGCCGATATATGCTAAGTCGGTACTCAGATTTAAGAAGACGAGTAAGTCACGAATGAACCATGCGATAAGTGCACACATCAGCGCATCAATCATTGTCTTCCAAAATTTACCGCCGTTATATCGGCCTCTGAGATATGCCATTGTTGCAGCCAGTGCCGCGCCTAAACCTTGCTCTTTGACTGATAACAGCCATAACCATAGCTGCATCCATATATCAGGCTGCTTGTCCATGAGTTTCATTTCCACCCCCATAAAATGGGCGTCCGTGGGGGTGAGCTATGTTCGCCCCGTGAATGAGTTAATAGGATGCCGCCCCGAACTGGCGACGGCGGATACGCAATGTGTAATGTTTAGCGGGTGTTATCCCACGTGGTTTTTGAATTTAAACTGTGGTCCTGCCTATGTGAGCGATGCGTTCGGCCGAGTCTGTCACGCTCCAATGCTCTTGTTGTTGCCAGTAAAAAGCCTCGATATGTACACTGTGATTTGTATATCAGTACGAATTCATTCACATGACATTCATTCATCTATAGTATATTTTTAGTGGCCTATTAATATTTTTTTTATGAGACATAGTCATGGAGCAGGAAGAATTAAACGTTATAAATTTTGGAATAAAATATGACGGTGACACTGAAAATGGCCCATTAAATCACCAAATTGACGCTCGATTACTGGGGACATCAATGGTGTCTTTATGCGATTTAATCGAGCAATCCAACAAAATAATCAATGGCGAATCATCAGAGATTCACATAGATGTCAGAGCACATAAAGAAGGATCGTTTGAATTACTGCTTTCCATTGCCCAAGACATGTCAAATGTTGATGTGCTTGATGTCATTGGATTGACAAAAACAGCCGCCACAGGTGCAACCATCGGTAGTTTGTTTGGGGTAATCAAGTGGCTTAAAGGCCGTAAAGTTGCTGACAGCGAATATGATGCGGATACAGATACTTATTCTTTGATAACAAAAGATAACGAAAAGATTGAGTGCACAGAGACCGTTAAAAAACTCATATCATCAGACATCGTTATGAGAGGAGTGAATGATATCGTATACGCTCCTTTGACTGATGACGAAATATCCAGCGTGACATTCATAAAGGACGACTTGCCACTTGAGACTATAGAGAAAACGGAAAAAAATGTTTTTCAACTTAGCCGTTCTCCTATCAAATCTGAGAAAGACTCAGAAACTCATACCAGTGAAGTCCACATAACCAGTGTTAATTTCACCAAGAAAACCGGTTGGAAAATGATGTTCCACGATGGGGAAGAGGTTTCGATTTCAATGAATGATGCTGCTTTCATTGAAAGGATAAACCTGAATAAAGCATCGTTCAGCAAAGATGATTTATTCCAAGTGAAGTATACTAAAACTCAGACCAAAACCGATGGTGTTCTGGTGGGTAATCCAAGATACTCAATTGAACAGGTTATGCGCCATCGAGCCGCAAACGACAGAAAAATTGTGTAATCACATAGAGAAGAAGATGCCAACATGTTCATGAATATCATGATATTAATAACAGTACTGGTGATCTCATTCCAATTCGCAAGATTTGGGGTGTATTACCTGCTGGCATTTTTTTTCCCAAGTAAATATGTGAATGTAATTTACACTGACAGGAATGGAACTAAACATTCCAAAAAAATATCTCTCAGAGAAGAGGATGCAGAGCAGCTTGCCGCAACACTTAGTGAGATAAAGAAAAATACTCAAAACAAGGAACACTCCAATTGATTGGTGGTTCTAAGTACCTGTTGATGCAAGCTTGGTTGATTCCAATAATCAACCATATACTTAGTAAGTTAATTAAAGCATATCTAGTCACTTTAGATAGTCTTCTTCCTTTCTTGCCAGGAATATCCGTGGGTATCGCGCACGTAATAATTCTGTTATTGGTCTTAATTAACGTGCCAAGTCTTCCGGCGATGATGTTTAAAATATCAGTAAAAAAGCAAAGGACTGCTTTGAAAAAAATGATTAATAATTCACCATCAGAGGAACATAAAAAATTACTGAATAAAAAATTGGAAGATTTAGATATTAAAGAGCTAGACTTCCAAAATATGCAGATTGAATCATCTAGTAATCTTCAAAAAGCTGAATTAGAAGAAAAAGAGCTAAACTAATTCCTTACACCGCAACAAAAAAAAGCCACGCAATGCGTAGCCCTATATATGAAAAAACCCCGCGGAAACGAGGCTTGTTAATTCGATAAGTTGTGTGACATAGCTATCACTCTTATCATGATATTCGGTTTTTTACGTACGTAAACTCTTTTATCAAATTAAGCTGCAATTTTTTGAACATATTTATCCATTTCCAGTTCTACATCTAGCATTATCAGCATTCCTTCAATAACACCCTCCGCTTTTTGTAATTTTTTACCGATATGGCCGTCAGAGCATTTATGGTCACAAGCTAATTGCATAAATGTTTTACCAAACACATAGTAGTCAAATAGCAAATCGTGGATATCGTCATTCTTTTGATTCAGCTTTGCCATACAGCTAGAAACAACAATAGCGTCATCCTCACAACACTGTTGCCGCGATTTAACCTTACTGGGTATCAGTCCCTTAAACCCAGCAGCAATATGCGACCAATAAACATCTTCTCTATTATCAGCCGTCCAAGCGCCCCAACGCTCCAGTACCAATTGAATATCACGCATATATTTCTCCAGCTATTTCAATACTGTTGCTATACGACAATCGTAACGAGTGCTATATGCTTTACGTAGACGACTCTCTTTATTTATTCCGACTTCTTGTCTAACTACGAGAGTTCCATTTCGTTTTTGAGTAACAACATGATGATGCTTTGTTTCATGTCGTAAAAATCTGGCTTCTTCTATTGCTGCTTCAATATCAGTGAAGATTGTCATTGCTTAATCTCTTGAATTTATCTTTGTAATAATCCCGGATCTGCTCGTAATCATCACGTTTACATTTCTGCAAAGCATGATGAGACATCAATTTATCAAATCGCTCTTGCCCAATTTTCTCAATCAGACCCGGTTTATAATTAATGATATTTCCCGATAAGTGATTATTGCATGGGGCGCATTGCTTATGAGCATTATCCTCGTTAAATCTCAGCTCGGGATGAGCCTTAATTGTTAGATAGTGCCCTGCGTGATATTGCCCATCATGAAATCGCCCGCAGCTAATACACGGAAGGTCTCTATCTCTTTCCCTGATAAACGCATTAAACGCTTGCTGTGCCTGATTTTTGAAATATGACAATGGTTTTACTGCTAACTTACGGACTTTAAGTTTATCTTTCTTCTCTGCTAACTCTTGTTGCTGTTTCTTTTTAAGTTCCCGCTCTAATTTTTCCCGGTCCCTGTTTCTTTTTCTGATTGCTAATTCATCGCCATGCTCCGGGTTGCACCAATATATATTATTGAACTTTGGCATAAACCATTCGCAGCATATTTTACATTTCCGCCTCGCTGGTTTTTTCATTTCTGTTTCTCCGTCTGTCCCACTTTGCACGCAGAAGCTCATGAACGTAATCAAACGTTTTAACTTCGGACTCTGTGGGAACTGGCTTTGATTTTCTATTAGATGGGACTTTATAGATTAGATTATTGATGACTCGCTGAGTCTGTGATGTTTGTTGACTCATTTATTTCATCCGACTTTCTATTGATTAATACATTAACGCATTGGATAATACACTCATTACAAATATCACTGTTATTCATTCCTGAGACTAAATGATTAACTTCATCTTGTGATTTACCACAGAAGTTACACCAATTTTTATTACCTGCTATCATTTATCTTGCTCCTGTTTTAATTTCATATATTGAGAATTATTTGGAATAGTCACTAAGCAACCAATGTCAAAAGCCCACTTTTCAACTTGCGCCATAAAATAGAACATTTCACCCGTGTCTAATTTTGACGTCTTTCTCAGCGTTCTGACGCGCTCTGTAAGCTGAGTAGTGAGATCAATAGCCTCTATGACTTCATAACCCAAAAATGTATGTTTAAGTGCGTCTTTAACATCCTCCGGCGTTAATTTAGCGTTATTCTTATTTAAATAACGGCTTATTTCACCGCACCACAAATGAAAAGTGTTATTTTGTGGAATTGAGCGAATATCTTTCCACGGCTTAATAATAATGCGGTGCGGCTGTTTTGTTTGGAGTGTTTCTTTTAATATTTCCCACGCTTGGGATTTATTCGATTCGTGAAAACAAAAATCAGCTTCCATCTAGCCCCCTTTATTTATTCTAATAGCTCATCTGGTATCTCTATTTCTTTGTCAAAATTGGCAATCACTATCATTCTGCAAGCGGCTTCTAAGTGATTATATCCACATCCACGTGCATCATTTAGCAAATAAGAATGAGCCTCAATTGTTGCATCACTAATCCATATAAATTCAATTGCATATTCATTAATTAAATTACCGCACTCACTCCAGTCTGTTGAGTATTCAGGTATAGCATCATGATTCTTATCTAAATAATCAACACCCCACCCGTCACAAATAGCAACAACATAATCTAATCCACGGCCTGTCAAATTTTCTATTTTTATTTTCATATTAAAAGTCCTTCCTGTTTTCTCTCTGTAATTGTTCTTGAAATACTTTTGCACCATTAATCAACATATCATTAAAATCGCCAATTTCCGGCCACCTAATACTGACTAATTCAACGTCGTTGTTACTCAGAATATTTTTATTACCACACTCAAACGCCGCCGCTAATCCCGTACCGTTACTATCTCTGTCAGCAAATATAATCAAATGATTAACTCCCTTTGGGGCGCGGAACTTACGTAAAAACCCGGCATTTAGCGTTGACCATGTGTTACAGCCATATATCTGTTTACATGACAATGCTGTCTCTATTCCCTCTGCGACACCCAACGTTGATGAGACCGGAAACATGCGAATAGCGATGGAATTAGCAAAGTTAAGATAGTTGTCTTCCTGTAATTTCAGCATCCGCTTATTGCCATCAAAATCGGCTTTTTTTTCTCCGTCTAGTACGGTTCTATGAAGATAACAACCCGCCCCCTTGTCATCTGTAGCAATTGACCAAATAGCCTGTTTACTTCCAAACGGCGTTTTTTCTTCCGTATTGAAACGAATATGCCCTGACGGCAATTCAAATATGCCGCGACTGAATAAATAGTCCTGGGCTAGTGTATCTTTGAGGGGGAGTAATGTTGAAAACTTGCTGACGACTTTTACGCGAGTTGTTTGGGTCTCTGGCTGCTGCTTATCATGACCTCCTTTGTAGTTGTAACTGTTTCCGATTAGTGAATCAATTTCCCTTGCCAGCGTCTTGAAATCTTTTCTTTGAGTTAATTCTAGTAACTTCCACCCATCTCCCGCCCCACAACTGCATATCCACGATCCCGTCCCATTCTTGTCATCACATCTGTATTTCCCTTTTCGCTGGCATGCCGGGCACTCTCCTGCATAATGTTTTTTTCCTGTCACGGGCGGTAAATCGTAGTATTCGAATATTTCAGGCCACCGCCCTTTCACTGCTTCCACCGTTCGCATTCTGTTTCTCCTGCATCTTGGCCCATGCGATTTGTTTAGAACGAATAAAATTGTAAACCTCCGGTGAGATTTCAATTAAGTGATCGCTTAAGCCATTCGGCCAAACACCGAACTTTTTCTTGTAAGTATGAGCACACCAGCCATCTGAAATAGGCTTGCCTTGGTTGGTCCGCTCACGCTGATAATATTTAATTTGTGACCACCAGCTTTGTTTCTCCTCTTTCGAGTAAATCTTGTCGCCTTTCCCCAATTTTTTTAAGCCACGTGACTCATCAACATCAACGTTCTCGCCCATCAGCGGTTTAAAGCCGCATTTCGGGCAGACATAGACGCCAGCCGGTTTCATGTAATGACAGCCGGGACATTCCTTTGGGATCTTCTCTTGTTTCACTTTCTCGCTAAAACTTGATGAAGATTTCATACCGTCATTCTTGCTCGGCAATTCGTCATATTCGATTTCATCCGGGAAGCCGAGGAGATGGACAGTGCCGGAGTGATCGAAAATAAGGCATTTGTCTTTGCCCGTTGCAGTGCGCAATCCGCGACCGAGACATTGGACCCAGCGGATCTCTGATTTGGTGGGCCGGGCGTAAATGATGCACCGGACATCACTATCAAACCCAGCAACTAACACACCCACGTTAACGATGATTTTTGTCGCCCCGCTCTCAAATCGATTGATGATCAACTGCCGTTCATCATGTGGCGTCTCTGCTGTCATCACTTCGGTGTTAATACCAGACTTGTTGAATTCCATCGTGACATAGTTAGCGTGCTTAACATTCACACAAAAACAGATAGTTGGCCGGTCCTCGCCGTTCTCCAGCCAGTTCCTGACAAGATTGCCCACCAGCGTTGAATCACCCATAATTTCGGCTAGTTGCTCCTCGTTATAGTCGTTACCAAATGCCGCTAAGCTGGTTGTTTTCACGCCTGTTAAATCGGGCCGGTCGGGTGCGTAGAACTCGTATTGACTCAGATCCCCAATGCTGATTAATTCTTTCATCGTCGTCGGCTTAATCAGTTTCTCGTAATATTTACCCATCCATGCCGCAAATGGCGTTCCTGATAAACCGACGACGCGAATATCGCTATCTCTGATAATTTCAAGCAACTTGCGCCGCTTCATGTGGGCTTCATCGATGATCAACAGATCGATGTTGTCAGGAAATTCACGACGGATAAGCGTGTCAGCCGACGCAATTTGAATTAGTCGTTCTGAGTCATATAGCGGGTGATTTCGCCAAACATAGCTAATTTGGTCCGCTGGCAGTCCGTACTCAACAAACCGGGTTGCTGTTTGATCCAGTAACACGGTATACGGTGCAACGAACATCACCCGCATTCCGCGAGAAACAAATCCGTCTGTGATAAACGCCGCTATCGCCGTTTTTCCAAAGCCTACACTCGCTGATAATAAAAACGTCCGGTGCTTTTTCCAGTCGTGACGAAGCATGTTAAGTGCTGTGACTTGCTTAAGCTTCGGTGTTATATTTAGCATGTTAATTTCCTTAGAAGTCGGTTCGGAGTCGCTCGCCAAAGTTTTCCGAATCGGTTTTTATTGATGATTTCGCTACGTTTCCTCTTCAAACGTGGCTGGAACGGTGAATGAATCTGTAGAAGCGCTAGCCGGATTTAGCCTGTACTTCACATTTCTTGCCCGGTTTGATTCAGCAAAAAACAGCGCGGTATCTCGTAACTCTCGCTTGCCCTTCCAAAACCCGTCCGGGTTTATTTCATAAACTTTGCTATACCTGCTGCGTATCATCCCTGACTCTTTCAGGGTTTTTATCGATCTGTACACCGCACTTTTTGATAAGCCGGTCTGTGACATGAGCGTTGACGCATCGATCATCAATGCGCCCGTCTCTTTGTCCATGTCCTTGATCATTCTCAGATACAAAATTATTGTTGCGTTATCTCTCTCCTGTGCACATTTAGTAATAAAATCAATACCTTTATCGTATGCCTGAATGAATATATGGCCTTTAGTCTCATGATTGGGTATAATTTCAACATCGTGTATTTTTGACTGTTTAGTCATCACCTCACCCGCCAAATTACTTATAACCCACTGTTTTTAAAGACTTTCCCATACTGTGGGACAAATTGTCCCATACTGTGGGAAAAACGCATTTTTAACTCATTGATTTTAAACATATTTTTAAGTCGTCCCTTCTATGATTCTATATGTCAGATTCTGTGACTCGATCCGCCGTTGACCTTGGCCTTATTTTTCGGGTTTTGGCTTTGTGCAAACTTTGACTTTCAGCACTTACCAGAAAAGCACCTTCCACTGTGTTTTATTCGGCACCGGTGTTTAAGCGACATCCGGCATAAGCTGGTTGTTCTGGCTAGTGCCTGTTTTCAGCAGCTCATTGGGTGTTGTTACATACCCCTGACTAAAGGCAGCGTATTTCCTGACAAACTCCCTCAACCGGATATTTGCTGCATGTCTTGCCCTGTTATCTTTCCGATATGAAACTGGTTCTTCATCCCACGTTGATTGATAAACCTCGGCATACCGGACCGTGATTTTTCCGCGAGTAGACGGATCGAGTTGTAACAACATTTCTCGAATCCATTTTTCATCATCACGAAAGAAATTCGCCGGCATCAAGACATTGACGTGATAGTCGAAACTGTCCATAATCACCTCGCTAGTGGTATAGGGGAAATGAGAGCTCCCCCTTTGACTCATATTTGATTAGCCTCAGTTGTTGACGCAGCCGGGGCTTTTTCTTTCGGTTCTCTGATATGCTCTAAAGCAGCTAATAGCGCCCTGGCATCCTCTCCTGTGATCACAACTGATTCATCTTTCGCGTCATACTCAATTGCAACTAAGAAACGAGCCATTTTCTCAATGAAACTAATGTCATCAATTCGCTGCGGTCGTTGCCAGCGTGCAATTTGAGATTCATGTATCCCAACAGTTTCAGCGACATTCCTTGCACCTTTTAGCACCAGTTTTTTAATCAATTTACTTTCCATTTCTCGAAACTTGCGTTCCATTGCGATATTCATCTGTTAAATTTCCTAAATAAAATAAAATAAAGTTAATAGCCCAAGGGCTACGCTCCCCGATTAACGAGGAATCCCTATTGCTTAAACAGGGATCTACACTTTTCAGCGTAGGGGGCGGATTGTTAAAGAGCATGCGAGCTATACCGGCTCGCGCGGTTTTAATTGTTATGCTGCTTTTAATTCAGGCCAAATTTTTTCCCAGTCTTCAGGACGTAAGTCTCTACGTGTGACTTTGCCACTCGTTTCAATCTCTATCTCTACGCAACGAGATGGGGAAATAGGGCATTGCCCTGACGCCATTTGAGATAAGTAAGATGCCGATACATTTAATCTTTTTGCTAATGCTTTGGCTCCACCACGCTCAAGTGAATCGATATATTTTTTTAGTTCCATGTTTCACTCCTTAAGTCCCAAACATGAGTTTATTAAACACTAAACTAAACGTCAAGCATTTGCTTGTTTAGTCAATACTAATCAAAATTAAAGAATGGACATAAAAAGCATCAGGCAAAAACGCCTTAAAGAATGGTTTTCTACCAAGGCTCTTCCCGAAAAAGAGAAGAGTTATTTGTCGCAACTTATCAACGGTAAAGCTTCTTTCGGAGAGAGGGCGGCTCGGCGTTTGGAACGTGATTATCACATGCCGATCGGATACTTAGACTCAGATACAAGCACTGACGAGGTTTCTCAATGTACAGAGTTATCAAAGAGACAAAAAATTCTTCTTGAACTGTTTGATGAACTCCCAGACAGCGAAGCTGACGAACTTTTAAAAACTCTTGAAGAAAAAAAACGGTATTACAATCAATTACTAGAAGAACTATCACAAAAGAAGAGCAAAAAGAAAGCATAAGGAATTTTTTTAATAACCAAAGCGCTCCCCGTTTGAGGGGATGAACCGTGTGTTCGTTCGGTAAAGAAATGAGTTCCCTGCGGGGTGGAGATGGATCAGCACTATTTAACTTTAGGAATCATATAGATATGCTGGAAATGGATAGTTAACAGTGACAAAATCTACAGATTATCTGCCTAATCAGGCAGAAGTTGATAATGTGCTTTACTGTAAAAAACAGGTCGATTTTACTGGTGCTAGTTGGGGAGAGAAACCGCCTCCAAATAGACCTTTTTTATGGTTACAAATGAACCGGATCCCAACTGACTCTAATGGTATACCTATTCAAGGGCTATCCATCCTTATCCAATGGAAACCTGATCATGAACCTAAACAGGAAGGGGGTCAGGTTTATCCAAAGATAAATATTGTAGCCTTATACAATAAAAAACGAGTTTTTGCTGTTGATACATATCCATTTGATGGACATACAAATCGTTACGTAATAGATCACCCAGACTTTAAAAAGTATGTATTAGGCGCTCATTATCATGTTTACTACGAAGAAGCAGGGAACTATAGTGATATAGGGTTTCCAATCAAAAGCAGCATAAAACCAGATGACCTGCTTGGCTATTGGGATTTTTTCTGTAAGAAACTAAATATTACTTATATAGGGAAATTGCCATTACCTTTAGAAAATGATTCTGGACAAATAGGATTACCGTTATGATGTGCTCAACTGTGATATCAAATCTCGGGTTCGAGTGCCACCCAATTGGGTCTGAACTACTGAGAATAATTAGCCCGTTCACATACTGTGATGATGGGGAGCATGTTGGTGCCTTTGTCAAAGAGATAAATGGTAAATATCTAATAAGTGATAAGTGTGATGCTTTAATGAACATGGAAGCCAGAGGAATTTCACTTACAAAAAAAAGAATTGAGGAAATCAGAGCCTTTCTAAAGAATCAAGGCTCTGAATTAAATGAAAGAGGTGAAATTATTGGTTGGGCAACAGAAGATACTGTTGGCTCCGTAACGTCTGATGTTATTCGCGCTGGGATCTTGGCATCAACTTTGTCACAAGATTGGCACCAACCAGTACAAACAGAAAAGTTTGAAGGTCAAGTTATAAACTTTCTATATCGTACTGAACTAAAAGACATTATTTCTTTGCGGAGTTCGGTTGTGGGTATGAGTGGACACCAAATAGTTATACCTATGACAATCAATACACCAACACCCAAGTATGTTTTCACATCCAGTGTGAAAAAAGGTGGTAGTTGGAATAGTGCCTATTCCCTGCTTGGTAAGCTAATCGACCTAAAGAGCGCCAACATAGATCTGAACAATAGATATGTTGTTGTTGATGACGATTCTATAGGAGATCAAATTCAACAGTTATCATTATTGTTTAATGAAACTAGTCATATTTTACCATTTGCTAGAAAAGAAGCATGGATTCATCGGCTAGTAGCTTAACATACTTATCAGCATCATATCGCCCTCCCCGTGAGGGCTTTTTTATACCCTCTCCCCACCAAACTAGCCAAACCCCACCTCAGAAAAATTTTTTCAAAATAAATTAATCGAAAAATCAATGAGGTACTTAATTTTACTAAACATTAGTTTAGTATTTGCTTGACGAATATGTTTATTGTTTATTAAACTTAATCACATCAAAGGCACACAAGATAGCGAAAAGGCAGGAAAGCCCACGAAGTAGCCGCCCGAGGCGCACGAATATCGGGATGATTCGCAAGTGCTAGAAACAACGTAGTACCGGTAACAACAGGAAGCAGTAACTAAAAGGAAGTTCCGCTCTTTAACAATATGACAAGTATGCCGCGAGGTGTACATACTTTAACCACAGAGGGCATCATTATGGTTTAGTAACGCGGTTATACCGCCACCAGCCTGACAAGGCACACGACGACGGTGAAGAGGTCGAGTTCCCACGGCGACGCAGTGCGGGAAAAGAAGCTTAAGGCATCACTGAGTTCCGGTTAGCGCCCGGTTAACGCATAAGTAAGCTATAACACTCCACCGCTTTGCGGCGCGGTCACTGCGAGAGTGTGGCAAAAACAACGAGGTATATATGAATGCGAAACAACGTTGTAAGTTACGTCGCAAAAACCAGCGCATGAAAGAACAAAAGCTTATTGAAGCTGACAGAAAGTTAGAAAGGAAGATCGTCATGACTTTAACAGGATGTTCAACAAAAACATTAAAAGCTGTCTCACTATCTGCTATCACACAAAATAAGACAGTGGAATCATTTAATAACAGATGTTTACCCGACTCGTATATTTTCTCAGTCGGCAAGAAAAGTAGCAAAGATATTACAGCGAGGGGTTAATAAAATGACTATTGAAAATTTATCTGAACACGGACTTAAAAGAATTATAGAAAGTATTGAAGCGTTATTGCGTGCAGAAGAAATTAATATTTTAGACAAGGAGAAATGTTTAAAAATATTATCAGGATGTGTTGCAGCAGCAAAGTGCATGAAAATATACGAAGACGTTATCTATCCACTTCATTTGTCGAATTGAAGTTTATTTCAATTAACTAATTACAGCTCATTAAGGGTATGAATATGCAAAAGGTACAACTAAATGAAAGTCAAATTGCTTCCCTTGTTAAATACAGCACCTTCTTTACCGGGAAAACAACAGGGAATTACTGGCAGGGAAGCCCACTATTAAATTAAATGAGAGGACTAAACAATGTCAAAGAAATTAACAAAAGATTTAAAGAAAGAAATAGTCAATAATGCGTTGTCATTAGCCGGGATTTCTGAATCATATGTACAATTGGGGCAAGAAAAGTACCAACTCGCAAAAGACGTCCGAATTGCGGCGTTGGGCGGAGAAGAAAAATCCAAACATTACAATCTCATATATGATAAGGCACTTGAAGCTATTAAAGAGTTTCAAGTTAATATTGACAGCGATATTCATATTTATAAGGCAACAGATTACGGGATATGTGCGGCGTTTGGTGGGTTACAGTCGGGAAGATTACCTTACGGCAAAGATGAACTGGGAAAAGACATTAAGTTAATAACACCTGAGCGGAAACATTGTCGTTTTCCAGCGGACAATGAACTCTCTGTTCGATTTACGAAGATAGAAAAAAAAGTCAGTGAGCTAAACAATAAGAAAGAGGAAATAAAAAATAACGTTTACGCTATTTTAAATTCAGTCACTACAACAAAGCGACTTATTGAAGTCTGGCAGGAAGCGAAAGATTTAATTCCATCTGAGGAAATCAGAAGTATAAACACTTCACTGTCAGTAAAAGTTGAAGACTTAAACAAAATGATTGGTATATCTAAAGGCGAGGATTAAACAATGTCAGACAATAAAAGACACGTGCACGCTGAGTTAATGATGGAATATGCGATAGATGCTTCGAAGACTGATAAACCTTGGGAGCTATATGAATGGAGGCAAAAAGGTGATGGATGGCTAAAATGCGGTTCTAATCCAAAATGGATCGATTTTTATGAATATCGCCGCAAGCCCGAGATGATAACAGTCGGAAAAGTCAGTTTTCCGAAGCCTGTTGATTATGAATTAAAAACAGGTGCGGGGTACTGGGTGGCTGATTGGGATTGTTATATATATCACTGGGATGCCGGTGACACTGATATGCGTTTATTAAAAAGAGGTCAGATTCATTTAACAAAAGAAGCTGCTCAGCAACATTGTGATGCATTAATTAAAATAAGTAGAGGTGAGTTTTAATACATACGGAGTTATGACGCCAGTGGATGGCGCGGAGATATATCATGAAAATAACAGAGGTAATAAAATATGTCAGATAAAAATGAATTGGTTGTTATTGATATAAAACCAGAACAGGCTCCAACTCTTTATGTTGAAAATGGGCTTGATAAGTTTTTAAATAAAATCCGAGAATCAGCAAATGAGGTTCCTGATTTAACAACAAAAAAAGGCCGTGACAGAATTGCGTCATTAGCTGCACAGGTTTCACGTAGCAAAACAGCAATAGAAAAACCGGGACGTGAATACCTTAAGCGACTCAAAAATGCAGTAAAGCCCGCTGAACAAGAAATTAAGCGCTTTGTTGATGCATGCAATGAGCTACGCGATGAAGTTCGTAAGCCGCTTACTGACTGGGAAGCCGAACAAGAGCGCATTGTTCGTGAAGAAAAAGCACGAATAGCAGCACAGGAACTGGCAAAGCAAATCGAAACTGATCATGAAATTGCTCTGTTAATGAATGAAAAATTTGATAGAGATTTGGCAGAAAAGAAAGCCGCTGAAGAACGTCTACGCATTGCTCGTGAAGAAGAAATTAAGCAGCAGGCAGCAGAAAAGGCCAGGCTTGATGCAGAGCAAAAAGCACGCTCTGAAATCGAAGCAGCATCACGACGCGAGGAAGAAGCAAAAGCAGCTACAGCACGTGCCGAGCGTGAAAAACTGGAAGCATTAGAACACGCTGAACGTGAGAAACAAGCCGCAATTGAAGCAGAGCGACGCAAAGCAGCAGCAGCTGAGCAAGCTCGTCTGGCTAAAATTCAGCGTCAGAAAGATGAAGAGATGCGGCGGCGGGCTGACATTGATCATCGTAAACGTATTAACAATGAATCTCTGCAAGAGTTAATTAAAGCCGGAATCACGAAAGAATGCGCAATGAACTGCATTAAAGCCATTGCAGCAGGCAAAACATCTCACTTAAAAATCATCTATTAATTATGAAAATAAACAAACAATTTTTCAATTTAGCTCAGTCTAAAGCAAAGGTGGCATTCAGAATAGAATGTCAAATAGAGTGGTTTATAGCCATGCAATACTTGAGATTGGCATATGAAGATGATTAAAGAGTGGCTCTTCGCTATGTTATATCCATCGTGTTTAATTCTCTTCGCGACGTTAATTTTAATTTTTTTGAGATAAATAATATGAAAACTCGTGGTCAAATAGCTGATGAAAGATTATCAGCTTATGAAAAGATATTATTCAACAATCCTTTAGAAAAGGAGATTATTGAATATAAAATCGAATGCAAAAGAAATGAATTAACTTTAACTTCGCTTAAAAGGGTTATCATAGACGCACGGATTTGTGGAATGATATTAAGCAATGATGATTTGAGTGGATTAGCTGACTCTGATTTTATTGACGAATATTTATATGACACTCAAACGGAAATATTGAAAAGGATTTCAATGATTGAGCGTTATCTCGAATTGAGTCAAGAACAAGACCCCGCGGAATGGGAATTAGATAATGCCAGCGGATGGCTTTAATTAACAAGGAGACTTAATGATGACACAAGAGTTAGTACGCAGCGAATATAACGAAGTGGCGAACGTATCTAATGCCCCGATGAAATTAATTGAAATGGCGGTATCTTCAAATGCTGATATTGATAAACTAGAAAAACTTTTGGAACTACAAACAAAATGGGAAGCTGGGCAATCAAGAAAAGAATTTTTAGATGCGATGGCATCATTCCAGAGCGCGGTCCCCACAATTAAGAAACTAAAAAGCGCTGACTTTGGCAACGGAAAAGCCAAATATAAATATGCATCACTCGATGATATTTCAGAGCAGATAAAGCCCTATTTACAACAACATGGACTTTCGTATCGCTTTGAACAAAAAATGGAAAATGGAGTGATAACAGTTAAATGTATTGTTAGCCAACGCTCTGGGCATCAAGAGTCGTGTGAAATGTCATCAACTCCTGATGCGTCAGGCGGCAAAAACAATATTCAGCAATCAGCATCAGCTATCACTTATTTGCGACGATATACGCTGACTGGAGCATTGGGAATAGCAACAGCAGACGAAGATATCGACGGTCGTTTGCCAGGGCAGAAATCCGACGAACTGACTCAAGCAACAAAGGAAAATATTGATATGTACTTAGAGTCGATGGGTAAAACATGGAGAGACGATTTATTGCCCTTGTGCTCAAAAATATTTAATCGTGAATGTATTGCCGTTGCTGATATATCAGAATCAGAAGCAATAAAGGCACTAGATTTTTTGAAAAAAAAGGCGGCTAAAAATGGTCAGTCATGAGTTAGTGATGAGCAAAACTGGGATTAATTTACTCACAGCCGAACAGGGAAGTTATGACTGGCAGAGGTTAAGATTGGGAGTAATAACGGCATCGGAAGCCGGAAAAGTGATATCAAAACCGCGCAGTGGCACAAAATGGACTGACACAAAGCTGACATATTTCTATACGTTACTCGGTGAAATATGTACAGGCGGTGCGCCGGAAGTAAATGCAAAAGCATTGGCGTGGGGAAAAAATTACGAAGAATCAGCAAGAGCAACTTTTGAATTTGTAGCTGATGTAAATGTGATCGAAACATCTATTTTATTCAAAGATGAATCACTCAGAACTGCATGCTCCCCGGATGGAATTTGCAGTGATGGGCAGGGGCTTGAACTTAAATGCCCCTTCACTACTGCCGTATTTATGAAATTTAGACTGGGTGGTTTTGATGCTATTAAATCTGAATATATGTCACAAATTCAATTCAGCATGTGGGTTACTGGCAAAAATGAATGGTACTTCGCTAATTATGATCCACGCATGACAAGAGAAGGAATTCATTATGTCGTCGTTGAGCGTGATAAGGATTTCATGCAGCAATTCGACGACCTTGTTCCCGATTTCATAGAAAAAATGGACGAATCATTATATGAAATCGGTTTCAAATTTGGCGATCAATGGAAATGAAACACAATCATGATGATATCCAAGTTGGGAGGGTTTATTGTCCATATTCTAATTTTCATAAAGGGTGGTTAATTCCAGGAGGGAAAATAACCAGAAATCCTTTTACAGCATGTAATGCTGCTGAGGATAAAAACAATTATCTTAAGTCTCTTGAAGATGAGTTAAATAAGGATAATTTAGTGTACGGTGAAAAATTTAATGGCGATCCGTGCCCGCGGGGGCACACGCTAAGATACGTGTCTAATGGTAGCTGTACTGAATGTCAGAGCAACAGAGAAAAGAAAGTCAAAAAGCGCAAGCGAGAGAGTAGAAATAAAGTCAATCCCAACGATTTCACTCATAGCGTATTTATTCTTGGAAATCCTGAAAGATGTAAATAGCACTATATAACCCACCCATTAATCAATAACCAGCCGCTATGAGGCGGGAGGATTATTATGGAGAAAACACCCCGGAACCCTGACGCAAGAGCTATTCAGCGGGTTAAAGACCCGCTCCCAATTCCGACGAAATGCAGATATTGCAATGAGCAAGTAACAATAGCTAATCACAAGGAGGTATTCGGGAGAGATTATAACAAATGGCCGTGGCTATATATTTGCACCGGATGTAGCGCATATGTCGGCATGCACCCGTTCACAGATATCCCACTTGGAACTTTGGCTGATAAAGCGACTCGGAATGCAAGATTAAGCAGTAAACGATATTTTGAAGAAATATGGCAATCGGGAAAACTAACACGCACTGACGCGTATAAATGGCTAGCAAATCGACTTGGAATTAAGACAAGTGAATGTCACTTCGGTTGGTTCGATATTGACACCTGTCATCGAGCTAAAGAAATTTGCGAAAATATGATTATTAAGAGAGGTAATTATCATGACTAAAAACACAGAAGTTTTAATATCTGCATGTCACGAATTAGCAAGAGTAGCAAGTAATGAAAAAATAATTATGTACGACTCAGAAGAAGCTGCGAGTATTAAAACAGTCACCGGATGGGTTGCAAAGAATGGTAGCTTTTGGGGCGATGATGAGCACACTGCACGTTATTCGGGTTCTACTCATCGCAAATGCAAAAATAATCCTGAACACCCAATATTTCGCAGAAACGATTATTGTAGCATCTGTCGTGAGGAAAAAAATAACGAGGAATTTAACGCAATGGAACGCAAAAAATGGAACTGGGAAACACCTATCGTAATTTTTAATACCGATCAATATCTCTGGAATGAATGTGATTTATTAGAATATTGCGATGAAAACAATGTAAGTCCGCAAGAATTAAAGCTTGTTATTTGTGAGCCGAATTTTCCAGATGAAATTGACGGAGAGTATTATTTTCGTAATGACTTACCGGACGACGGAGAATTACCGGCTGAACTACAACGCGCATTTGACATATTAAATATAGCAATTAGAAATTGTGGGCCGCTGTCGTGGTCGCAGGGAAATATTGCAGTAATTATAAGTGACGAGGTAAATAATGGATAAATACGAATATGTACTGAGTGGCGATAAATATCCCGACGATGCTTATGAGTTTGAATCAGAGTGGAATGAAGATTATCCAGCACGCTTAACAGAAGATGCCGCAAAAGATTACTATGATAATCATGACGGATGGGGATCGGAATGGCCGGTCGATTTAGAAATTTATATTAACGGGAAAATCTTGAGTGTATTTAATGTTAGCCTTGAATATGAACCAATCTTTTATGCAATTAAAAAAGAGGATAATGAGGGGATTAAATGACTGACTTTGGAGGAAGCAATACACCGAAAGAGTTGCGCGATAAATGGCAAACCCCGATTGAGATATTTACAGCATTAGACCTAGAATTCGGATTTTATTTAGATGCTGCTGCTGATATTCAAAATACACTATGTGCTCATTATCTCACGGAACGAGATAATGCACTTGAATGTGATTGGATAAGTTACGGAGCAATCTGGTGTAACCCTCCGTATTCTAATATTGGCCCGTGGATAGAAAAGGCAGCAGAACAATGCAGGAAGCAATTACAGACTGTTGTTATGTTAGTTCCCGCCGACACATCAGTCGGCTGGTTTAAATTAGCTATGGAAAGCATTGATGAAGTGAGATTAATAACAGGCGGTCGCATTTCATTTATTAATGCTAACACTGGAAAACCAGTGAACGGAAATAACAAAGGAAGTTTATTATTAATATGGCGACCATTTATCAATTCTCGTTGTATATTCACTACAATTGATAGAGATGAACTAATATCAACTGGCTCAAACATATTAAAGGAAATAAAATCACATGAAGCTTATTAAATCATTCCCGATCGAGACAAAGACTGTTGACTACTTCGGAATCCAATTAACAGTTCTAAGAATTGTTGAATGTCTTGCAACTGATGAAGATGGGTTTATATACGCATATCGCGGAGCGCCGAGATTAAACGATGTGGCATGGCTTGCATCTAAATTTGATTCTTTTTGTATGCCAGTCGCGTGCGTCGATTTAGAAAGTATCGACTGGAGAGAAACATTAGTTCAAGTCTGATGTCAGAGCAGATATACGAAAACGGACGTCGCAAAATAGCAAGGGAATGCTTAAGCTAGCTGACAGCTCTTAACAAATACGACGATAAAGCAGTCACGGAAATACTCGATAAATATACACCGAAATTCAAATTAATTCTGAATGAGCATAAGATGAGAAAAGCCAGTCCGAAAATCTGGATTTCTTATTATGTTCGGGATATAAGGAAGGAGATATGAGAATTGATTTAGGGAAATATGTTATTACATATCGCGATAACCGATTTTATTTAAATACAAAACGAATATTGATACATGGACCACATAAAGGGAAAGAAAGACTAGTCAACTTTGCTCAGTATACAACGGTATACGAATTAACAAACAGAATAATAATGCTAGATGTCAATCGTGCCGATATAAAAACGTTGCAACAACTCAGTGACAGAATTGAATTGATCGCTCGTGATTTTGCAGAGAAATTAAAGGAGATAAAATAATGGAACTCATCACTAGCAACGATGGGATAGAAAGCGTAACCCTATCTAGGAAGAAAGCAGCAGCCTTTATAGGGATTGATGTAGACACATTATCATTATGGTGCAAGATAGGTAAGATAGCCTATACAAAGAAAAATCCCACCAAACCAAACTCACCGTATTTATTTACACGTGTCGCATGTATTGCGGCAATCAACAATTCGATCAAAACTGTGCCAGTGAGCACGGTGGATGTGACAGAAAAAGGAGATAAGCAATGTCAATCTTCCGTAGAGGAAATACATGGTATGGGAACTACACGACGCCGAGCGGCAAAAGAATTAAAGAGTCTCTTGGGACAACGGACAAAAAGCAAGCTCAGGAGTTGCACGACAAGCGAAAGGCCGAGTTTTGGCGTATAGATCGCTTGGGTGACTTCCCTGATGTCACTTTTGAAGAAGCTTGTTTACGCTGGATTGAAGAGAAGGCGGACAAAAAATCACTGGATGATGATAAAGGACGCTTAGAGTTTTGGCTGGCACATTTTGAGGGTTTTAGGTTAAAGGATATAACAGAAGCTAGTATTTATGCAGCGATTAGCAAGATGAAAAATCGCAAGGCTAAGGAACGCTGGGAAAGCCGTGTAAAAGCTGCGCAGAAAAAAGGAAAGGAAATCCCTGCATATAAAGAAGTTTCGGTCTCAACAGCAACTAAAGCAAAGCATTTATCATTGATGAAATCCTTGCTAAGGTCGGCTGAGCGAGATTGGAAGTGGTTAGAGAAAGCGCCAGTGATTAAGGTTCCAACTGTCAGAGATAAGCGCGTTAGATGGCTGGAACCTCATGAAGCTCAAAAACTAGTTGATGAATGCCCCGAACCGCTAAAGTCAGTCGTCAAGTTCGCTCTGGCAACAGGCTTAAGGCGGTCAAATATCATTAATCTTGAATGGTCTCAAATTGATATGCAAAGAAAGGTCGCGTGGATACACCCAGATCAAAGCAAGTCAGCCAGAGCCATAGGGGTGGCCCTGAATGAAACCTCTTGCAAGGTATTACGTGATCAGATAGGAAATCATAATCGATGGGTTTTTGTCCACACGAAAGCTGCAAAAAGACCGGATGGAACGGAAACATCTAAAGTCAGAAAAATGCGTGTAGATAATAACACTGCGTGGAATTCTGCGTTAAAGCGGGCAGGGATAGAAAATTTCCGCTTTCATGATTTAAGACATACTTGGGCAAGTTGGTTAGTTCAATCCGGAGTTCCATTATCTATATTGCAAGAGATGGGAGGATGGGAATCAATTGAAATGGTGAGGCGTTATGCGCATTTAGCACCTAATCATTTAACTGAACATGCTAAACAAATTGATGCGGTTTTTGACGCTTGCGTCCCAAATTCGGCCCAATCAGAGGAAGTGAAATTTACAAATCATGGTTAACTTATTGATTTATAATGGCGCGCCCTACAGGATTCGAACCTGTGACCTACGGCTTAGAAGGCCGTTGCTCTATCCAGCTGAGCTAAGGGCGCATCTTGGGAGATGTGCTGCATCTATAATGCTTTGATGCGGGGTGAGATTATACGGGGACAAGCCCTTGAGTCAATGGCTTTTCTGCTTATAAATCTTCATCTGTCTATTTTCTGATTATCAATAAAACTGACAGCACGCTCATGTTCTGACAAAATAGACGATATCCCAATGTTTGATTTATGGATTTATTAGTACATGCCAGCAAAAATTATTGACGGGAAAACGATTGCGCAGACAATAAGAAGAGAAGTCGCAGAACGTGTTCAACAACGTGTCGCAGCGGGAAAACGTGCTCCCGGTCTTGCCGTTGTTTTAGTAGGGGAAAACCCCGCTTCTCAGATTTATGTCGCAAGCAAACGCCGTGCCTGTGAAGAAGTCGGATTTGTCTCCCGTTCTTATGATCTGCCAGATACTACCAGTGAAGCAGAGTTACTGAATCTTATCGATCAGCTCAATAACGATTCAGAAATTGATGGCATTCTGGTACAGCTCCCTTTACCTGCCGGTATCGACAATGTCAAAGTCCTGGAGCGTATCCAACCTGATAAGGATGTTGATGGTTTCCATCCCTATAATATCGGCCGTCTGTGTCAACGTGCTCCAAAACTGCGCCCCTGTACTCCGCGCGGTATCGCAACGTTGCTTGAACGCTGCGAAATCAATACTTATGGCCTGAATGCCGTCATTATCGGTGCTTCAAATATTGTTGGTCGCCCAATGAGTCTGGAACTGCTACTGGCTGGCTGTACTACCACGGTGACTCATCGCTTTACCAAAGATTTACGCCACCATGTGGAACATGCGGATCTGCTCATTGTGGCTGTCGGTAAACCAAACTTTATCCCCGGCGAATGGATTAAACCAGGCGCTATCGTTATTGATGTAGGCATTAACCGTCTGGAAGACGGCAAGGTCATTGGTGATGTTGATTTTGAAACCGCATCAGAGCGAGCGAGCTGGATTTCGCCTGTTCCAGGTGGTGTTGGACCAATGACTGTAGCCACTCTTATCCAGAACACCTTGCAAGCCTGCGAGGAATACCACAACGTGGAAAAAACTGAAGGTTGTTAATGGAAATTTTTTATTTAGAAAGCCATCCTTATGTGGAACTGTGTGATCTGCTAAAGTTTCAAGGATGGAGTGAAAGCGGTGCTGCCGCCAAAGCCGTTATTGCTGAAGGTCTGATTGAAGTCAATGGTCAGACAGAGACGCGCAAACGTTGCAAAATTACTGCCGGACAGGTTGTTACCTTCAACGGTGACTCTGTTTGCATCAAAGAATAACTAAAATAGGCTCCCCCAAAAGGGAGCCTATTTTATAAAGCCACCTCAGTGACTCAAAATATATCTAACTTATTTACGACGCCAACTCGTTCCCTGCGGGCCGTCTTCCAGCTCAATCCCCATCTCATTCAACTGATTACGGGCAGAATCTGCCAGCGCCCAATCTTTGTTTTTACGGGCATCATTACGCTGTTTAATCAGTGCTTCAATTTTGGCAATTTCTTCATCATCAGCCTGAACACCACTATGCAGAAATTGTTCCGGCTCTTGTTCCAACAAGCCTAAAATCCCTGCCAGTTTACGTAACTCAGCCGCCAAACCCTTCGCCGCTGCTATATCTTCTGATTTCAAGCGGTTGATTTCACGTGCTATATCAAACAGTACCGAATAAGCCTCTGGCGTATTGAAATCATCATCCATCGCTTCCTTGAAACGCGCCTCAAACACTTCACCACCTGCCGGCGATACAGAAGCGTCGGTGCCACGCAGAGCAGTATATAGACGTTCAAGCGCAGTACGCGCCTGTTTCAAGTTTTCTTCAGTGTAATTAAGCTGACTGCGATAATGGCCTGACAACAAGAAGTAACGTACCGTTTCCGCATCGTAATATTCCAGTACGTCTCGGATAGTAAAGAAGTTGTTCAGAGATTTAGACATCTTCTCCTTATCCACCATCACCATTCCAGAATGCATCCAATAATTCACATACGGGCCATCATGAGCACAAGTAGACTGTGCAATTTCATTTTCATGATGCGGAAACATCAGATCAGCACCACCACCATGAATATCAAAATGATTACCTAGCTGTTTGTTGTTCATTGCTGAACATTCAATATGCCAACCAGGACGACCAGCTCCCCACGGCGATTCCCAGCTTGGTTCACCTGGCTTAGACATTTTCCACAATACGAAATCCATTGGGTTACGCTTGACATCGGTTACTTCTACTCGTGAACCTGCCTGTAACTGGCTGAGATCCTGACGGGAAAGTGATCCGTAATCTGGATCACTCTCGACGGAAAATATGACATCGCCATTATCTGCCACATAAGCATGATCACGTTTTATCAACGATTCTGTCAGTTCAATAATCTCTGGGATATGACGGGTCGCTCGTGGCTCCAAGTCAGGACGTAAAATATTCAGCGCATCAAAATCTTTATGCATTTCTGCCAGCATACGGCCGGTCAGATCATCGCAATTTTCATGATTTTCCGCTGCACGTTTGATGATCTTGTCATCAATATCGGTCACATTGCGCACATAGTTCAAATCGTATCCCAGATAGCGCAGGTAACGGGCAACTACATCAAAGGAAACAAATGTTCTGCCGTGACCAATATGGCACAAGTCATAAATCGTGATACCACACACGTACATCCCTACTTTCCCTGGATGGATTGGCTTAAATTCTTCTTTCTGGCGACTGAGGGTATTAAAAATTTTTAGCATCGGGATTTTCCGTAAATTCACTGTACGTGTGATTAAAAATAACGAATTGATAATTCTGGATTTATGTCTTTATCTCATAAATAAATACTCGATATGGCATAGTCCAATAAGATATTGAAACCTGATATTAAGCGCTTTGCAAGGTTAGCGATCAATATAGCTTGCTGAAATTAATAGGTACTGACTCATTATAGTAGATGTGATATAAAAGCCGCCTGGTCCAAATGCCCTAAACCGGGTTAATCAAAACTATTATTAGGATTTCAATTATGGTGACTTTCCATACCAATTTTGGCGATATCGTAATTAATACTTTCGCTGACAAAGCTCCTGTAACTGTTGAAAATTTCTTGAACTACTGCCGCAATAACTTCTACGATAACACTATTTTCCACCGTGTTATTAACGGTTTCATGATTCAAGGTGGTGGGTTTGAACCTGGTATGAAACAAAAATCGACTGAAGAGGCTATCAAAAACGAAGCCAATAACGGTCTGAAAAACAACCGTGGCACTCTGGCTATGGCGCGTACCAACGATCCACACTCCGCGACTGCGCAGTTCTTCATCAATGTTGTTGATAATGATTTCCTGAACTTCCGTTCTGAGGGTCCTGATGGCTGGGGTTACTGCGTATTTGCAGAAGTGGTCGAAGGTATGGATGTTGTTGATAAAATCAAAAACGTATCCACCGGCCGCAGCGGTATGCACCAAGATGTACCACGTGAAGACGTTATCATCGAAAAAGTGACCGTCAGCGAGTAATTGACTACATATGTGCACACTTTTTATCGCAGATTTACATCTCAGCGAACACGAACCGGCAATTACTGCCGGTTTTCTACGCTTTCTGCGTAAAGATGCTATTCAGGCGGATAGTCTCTATATTCTCGGTGATCTGTTCGATTACTGGATTGGCGATGATGATAACAATCCTCTCCACCATGAAATTGCCGCCGCATTAAAAACATTAAAGCAACAAGGTGTTACCTGTTATTTTATTCATGGTAACCGTGATTTTCTGATCGGCTCCCGCTTCGCTGAAGAAAGCGGAATGATATTGTTACCACAGGAAAAAATAGTGGAACTGTATGGTAAGCGGGTGCTTATCTTACATGGAGATACTTTGTGTACTGATGACGAAGGTTATCAACAATATCGTAAACGGGTACATACTCCGTGGATTCAGCGCCTGTTTTTATTATTACCTCTGTTTATCCGTCAGAAAATCGCCGAAAAAATGCGGGCAAACAGCCAATCTGTCAACAGCAGAAAATCCGAAGCAATCATGGATGTCAACCAGCAAGCCGTTATCGATGTTTTTGAGCGATATCAAGCTGACTGGATAATACATGGGCATACTCACCGCCCGGCTGTACATGAAATTCCTCTGCATAACAAAATATACTACCGTGGTGTGCTTGGTGCATGGCACCATCAGGGATCAATGTTCAAAGTCACAGGCGAATCAACAGATCTTATCTTTTTCCCATTCTGATTGATGGGGAGCACTCAAACCCAAGCAGCACAATCAAAGTATAAAGCAACGCAATCGTTTTCCTTAGCTTGCGAGCATGATATGATCTGCGGCCTTAAAGCGCTATTTTCGTTCTGGTGGACGTTAAAACACAGGAGCATTTGATTTATGACTGCCCGGCCTGATTCAGTAGGAACAACTCAACACAACGCCAAAATTGCCATCGTTATGGGGTCCAAAAGCGACTGGGCGACCATGCAGCACGCGGCAGATATTCTCACCTCCCTTGATGTCTCCTTCCATGTTGAAATTGTTTCTGCCCACCGTACACCAGATAAGCTGTTCAGTTTTGCCGAACAAGCTGAACAAAATGGTTTTGATGTCATTATCGCTGGCGCAGGTGGTGCTGCCCATTTACCCGGAATGCTGGCGGCTAAAACGCTAGTACCGGTTCTGGGCGTACCCGTTCAAAGTGCGGCACTTAATGGTGTAGACAGCCTCTATTCAATCGTACAGATGCCAAAAGGTATTCCTGTCGGCACACTTGCGATTGGGAAAGCAGGTGCGGCAAACGCAGCCTTACTGGCAACACAGATTCTAGCCCGTCATGATAAAGATTTGCTAAAACGCCTTATCTGTTGGCGTGAAACACAAACTCAGGATGTACTCGATAATCCCGATCCGCGGGAGGAAGCATGAAGCCAGTTTGTATATTAGGTAACGGTCAGCTCGGCCGGATGTTACGTCAGGCAGGTGAGCCTTTAGGTATCACAGTTTATCCGGTTGGCCTGGATGCAGAACCCGAAGCTGTTCCTTACCAAAATAGTGTTATCACCGCCGAAATTGAGCGCTGGCCGGAAACCGCCCTTACCCAAGAACTCGCCCGCCATAAGGCTTTTGCTAATCGGGATATTTTTCCCCGCCTGGCAGATCGTCTGCCACAAAAGCAATTAATAGATAGCCTTGGGCTTGCAACTGCTCCGTGGCAATTACTGTCTGATATCCGCCAATGGCCGCAACTATTTGCAGAACTCGGTCATTTCGTCATCGTTAAACGCCGTATCGGCGGTTACGATGGCCGTGGACAATGGCGCATCCGCCCCGGAGATGAAACAGAATTACCGACCGATATTTATGGTGAATGTATTGCCGAACAGGCGATTCCTTTCTCTGGTGAAGTGTCATTGGTAGGTGCACGCAATGAAAGTGGTGAGTGTGTGTTCTATCCATTGACTCACAATCTGCATCAAGATGGCATTCTGCGGGCCAGCATTGCCTTTCCTCAGGAAAACTGCCAGTTACAACAGCAAGCCCAGAACATGTTGTCAGCCATTATGCATGAGCTGAAATATGTCGGCGTAATGACCATGGAGTGTTTTATCGTCGATGATCATTTACTGATTAATGAACTGGCACCACGGGTTCACAATAGTGGTCACTGGACTCAGAACGGTGCTTCCATCAGCCAATTTGAATTACACCTTCGCGCTATTCTGGATTTACCTATGCCTCACCCAGAAGTTACTGCACCGTCAGTCATGGTTAATCTGATTGGCACAAATGTCAATAATCAATGGCTCAGTTTGCCATTAGTACACTTGCATTGGTATGAGAAAGACGTTCGTCCAGCGCGTAAAGTCGGTCACCTTAATCTTTCTCATTCAGATAAAAACAAATTAAAAGATACGTTGCAAAAACTAATCCCAATGCTGCCACCTGAATATCAGAGCGGTCTGGAGTGGGTGCAGAAAAAATTACATTAGCTGTTTATTATCCAATAGCCTTAAGTTAAATGTGGAAGCGGAAATAAAATAATTTATCGCTCCACATTCCCACTCTTTCCGAATTATTTTATATTCCTTTGATTATTGTGTTAATTTATTAGCATTAATAGCTCTGGATACAGTATCTACAATAGTTCTCGTTGTTTGATCTACTTCATAATTCAGTAAATCACCAATTTTAATATCACTAAGATTAGTCGCTCTTAATGTTTCTGGAATTAAATTCAATTCTATAGTTTTATTTTCTTCATTTATGCCATTTATTGTTAGACTACAACCATGAAGACCGATAAAACCTTTATGGAAAAAATATTTGATATTATCTCCAGGAATATTAATAATTAATCGATAGGTTTCTCCAGTTTCGATAAAATCAACGACTTTTGCTACGCCTTCAATATGCCCATACAGGCTATGCCCGCCATTTTCTTTATGCATTTGATGTGATCTTTCAATATTAACTTTATCCCCCATATCTAAAAACTTTAATGTCGTCACGTCAGAAGTAAAATCTGAAATATCAAAATAAACAATATCATTTTTAAATTGTGTCACAGTCAAGCATGTGCCATTAATAGCAACACTTGCACCCACAGAAACATCGTCAAAGAAATGGTTAATATTACTTATAGTCAATGTGCTAAATCCATTTTTTTTATCAAGAGATAATACTGTTTCTTTTCCTTGCACAATTCCAGTATACATAATCACCCCATTATATTAAGTAAAAAACCATTGAATAATAATCTTTATACTATCTTGAAATATATTTACGGTAAAGAACTATTCAATGGTATTTTCACGAATTATTTTATCACGTTTTTATACATTTATTATTTTAATATATAAAAATATCATAAATTAAAAACTTAATTAATCACTCAACATAATTTTTTTAATAAAATTAAATTTATTCTCTTTTACTGTTAAACAAACAATTAAATACCAAATAAGGTTTATAATTTAAATTAATTATAATGATAATTCTAAAATCCACATCTATATATTTAAAAAATAATAACAGACTACATCTTATAAAATATTTTATATAGCAATTTACAATATTTAAATTGTAATTCACAACTAAATAAGATTCCAAAATAGCGCCACATCTTATACCAACAATAATTACATATAAAACAATGAGTTAAATAATTTCACATGTAGAAGAATTATTTAACCTTCGCTCCACTATGACATAGAAATATTAATTCATTGTTGTCATTTCTATGACTATTTCTTAATATAAATAAAATAATAAAATTCAGTGATCTAAGTCACAATTGCATAAACATTTCCACGCAACAATAAATTAACAATATTCTTTCTGTTATAGAACAGAACGTTAAATAAAAACCATCGCTAATTAAATAATCAATATATTAGCGATACTAAAAAATAACTAAAGTTAGAATAATCTTATCTTTCTACACTGTTCACCATTTTATCAATAAAATCAAATCTTCCTTTGACAAAACCGTCTCATTAGATCAATGCTATCAATATTATTAGTCCGATAACGTATGAAAAGGGGAACCCTCGTGTTATTTGCCGGGAAAGCCCACAATCCTAAAAGCTGCCCACAGTTTTTTTTCACTTTAGGGCTCTCTTCTCCATTTTCTTATGCCGGCTATCTGGTAATGGCCTGGTATTGGATCAGCACCAGATTAAAACAGAGAGAATTATCTTCAATATTGTTATTACTATCGGCAATCAATCAAGCTCAGGCAAGTGATTTTGTTAATTTTCAATCTGTTGATACCAGCCTTTATATGCAATTTGAAAACCGGGTCGATCCCAGAAAAACGATCTCACCCATTTTAGAGGCTTTCGGTGACTACAGTGTTGGAGATATGTATGTCTATAGTATTTGGCAAAACTCACTGCAAAGCGATTATACAGGTGATAAAAGCACCTACTATTATAAAATTGTACCAAGAGTGAGCTTTAGTAAAGTGACTGGTAATGACATTTCTTTTGGGCCGCTGAAAGATATTCTGTTCGCTCAGTGGGTTGCTAAAACCAAAGGGATAGATTACGACTACTTCCCAGGTATCAGCATTGACTGGCAAGCAGACTGGATTAGCTGGTTACGGACAATTTTTTATTTTGAGAATAACGCCAAAGGGAGCTGGAACGATCAGCGAATTCATATTGACTATGGAATTCCCTTCAATAACCGTTTAGGTGATTTCCGGGTTGTCGGGACTTTCGATTATACATTAGGCTTACACGGACAACCCAAAACTATCGATTTCAAACCCGAGTTGCACTATGATTTAGGAAAATTCCTAGGCAATCAACCAGGTCACTTATGGACTGGCATCGTCCTGAACCCAATAAAAAATAAATACAAAATAAAAGATACCCCTTATTATCGAACGGATCAATTTAGCTACGGGATCTTTATTCGATATAGTTTTTTCTGATACCGAAATAAAATATCAGGAATTTTTGATGACCTTTATCCATTATGGAGTCAAGATGCCCATTCAACATGACAGGTTCGGACGTACTTATCAGTGGCTCCTACTGATACTTTTGGGTCTGGTTTATTTTCTGGTCACCGCAACGACATTTACCTCATTGGGCGTTGTGTTACCCAGCATGATCAAGGAATTACACTGGAGTTGGACTGACGCAGGTTTGGGATTCACTTTACTTGGCCTGTCATGTGGGCTGTCCAGTTACCTTCCTGCGATGCTTATTCGCCACACGAGTGTCCGGGCTACTTTGCTGATCGGTACGTTAATCTTCATCACCGGTTTTTACATCCTCTACAACACCCACAGTATCACCGCCTATTTCACCGGCACAACGCTGCTGGGGATCGGTTTTAGCCTTATGGCTACCGTTCCAGGAACTTATGTCATTAGCCGGCTTTTTGAAAAGCAGTCGCTGGCCTTTGGTATCTATTTCACCATTGGTGGATTAGGTGGTGTACTTGGCCCATGGATCTATTTCCTAGCAACAGTATTCTGGGGAAGCTGGCGCATGCACTGGGCAATCTCCGGGGTATTACTAACCCTGTTCAGCCTGTTGACTGTTTTAGTGATGCGCGAAGGCAAAAAGGAAAATGCCCATGCTGCACAAGTCAGTAAAAATCAACAAGATCAAACCCCTTCCAGCATCTATCGCACCAAGGAAATCTGGAATGCCCGGCAAGCACTGCGCACCTGGCAATTCTATGCCATTGCGGCAGCTTATACCTCTTTCTTACTGTGCGGAATAACCGTTAACAGTTTTGCTGTAGCCCATATCACCGAAAATGGATTCAGTGAGTCTGTTGCGGCTTTTTCGCTCAGTATTTTGGCTTTTATCAATGCATTTTCAAGATTTGCCGGAGGAGCTGTTGGTGAATGGCTCGATCCCAAAAAGCTTCTTATTGGCAGTCTGTCAATAATTATCTGTGGTCTTATCGCACTAAGTGCTGCCTCTTCATGGACATTTTTAATCCTGTATACTTTATGTATTGGCATTGGTTATGGCATGACCTTTCTGGCATCCAGCCTATTACTGTTCAATTACTTTGGGCGTAAACCTTACCTGGAATTATTCTCGGTGGTGAACTTGATCTCTACTGTCGCGTGTTTCGCCCCTTTCCTGGTGGGGGCGATTAAAGATTATTCAGGTAGTTTTACACCCGCATTCTTCATTATTGCCATACCCGTGTTTACCATTCTGATTGTCACATTCACGATGCAACCACCTTCACAAATAGTGAAGAAACACTCTGATAACAGTACATTGCTTAACTGAATTTAAAAACAAAATGGACCTGAAAAGGTATTCCTTACAACACAAAAACAAGGAATTAATGATGGCAAAAAAAGAATTCGGTGTATTTCTGCCCATAGCCAAAGGTGGGTGGATTATTTCTAAAAATACACCGCCACTGGATGCTTCTTATCAGCAAAACCGTGAAGCGGCTATTCTGGCGGATCAAATCGGTCTAGATTTCATTATGTCGATGAGTAAATGGCGTGGTTTTGGCGGTGAAACGGAACATTGGGATTGTTCGCTGGAATCCGTCACGATGATGGCTGGCATTGCCGAAGTGACTCATCATGCCAAACTTATCGCGACCATGCACGCCGGGCTGCATAATCCTGCCGTGACGGCCAAGATGATCGCCACATTGGATCAGATTAGTAATGGACGCGCCGGGTTGAATATTGTCTCCGGTTCATTCAAAGACGAATTTGAACAAATGGGAGAATGGGATAGTGATTTAGATCACGATCAGCGTTATGCAATGACTGAAGAATGGACCCAATTAATCAAACGGCTTTGGTGCGAGAAGCAGGTTGATCACCAAGGAAAGTTCTTTAATTTGAAGAAGTGTGTTTCTGAACCGAAACCTGTTTCCGTTCCACGTCCTTATTTAGTCTGTGCCGGTCAATCAGAACGTGGGCTGCACTTTAGTGTACGTAATACTGATGTATGTTTCATTGGTGGCAAGGATGAAGAAGAGACACAGCAAATAAGCCTAATGGCCAAACGTATTGCGGCAGAATACGGTACAACCACCAAGACCTTTTGTATGTGTACGATTATCTGCGCCGAAACAGATGAAGAAGCTGAAACTCTAGCTCAGTTCTATCGTGATGGCCTGGATATCGGCGCAGTTAAAAGCATGATGCATAGTTTCGGCGTCGATGTTGGTGAAAAAAGCAATGCTATGGTTGAAAGATCCCAAAATGCCTTTATGACCCACACGGCTATCGGCAATCCAGAAACTTGTAGCAGACAATTGTCAGATTTGCTGCGTGAATGCGAGCTGGATGGAGTTATGTTGATCTTTCCTGATTATGTCGAAGGTCTCACGACTTTCGGTGCAAAAATCCTGCCACAACTCAGAGCCGAATTTGCCTAAACAGCGATAAACAGATCAGCAAATAATATGGCTTATCTCCCTGGGAATGGGTTCACCCGTATCGGCGATCTTACCCATTCCTCGGAGGTTACAAATATCGCCTTTTTACCCCTGCACCCGCCGGTGCAATCCCGTACCCCGTAACAGCCGGATCCCTAACCAACTACCACACGACGACAGTAGCAGGCTACTGACGATTGGCAATAAGAACCACATTTTCCACTCCGGTTGCCATGGAAAATCAAACACCTTCGTCTGCAACAACCAAAGCGCAACTTCAGCGCCTAATGCTGCGGTAAAACCCGCCATTAACCCAAGCAAAGCAAATTCACTCCAGAGAGTACGGCGCAGTAATGATTTACTGGCTCCCAAGGTACGGTAAACCACCAATTCAAGCCGTCGTTGATGCATCCCTACCTGAACCTGTGCCAACAGGAGTAATGTGCCACATACCATGACTAATCCAACCATAACCTCCAACGCCCGGCCTACCTGCTGCAAAATCCCCTGAATTTGCTTGATAATCGCACCGGTATCAAGCAAGCTCAATGTTGGAAACTGACGATTAAGGCTGGTTAGCAGTCGGCCATCTCCTTGATAATGGAAACTGGTCAACCAGGTTTGTTGCTGATTTTCCAATGCCCGTTTTGGGAAAATAAAGAAGAAATTTGGACGAAAACTTTCCCAATCTACCTGCCGGATGCTGCTTACTGTGGCGCTGAATTGCTGCGTATCGCCACTGAATGTCAGTTTATCGCCGATTTTGATTGCCAAACGTTCAGCAACCCCCTTCTCAATAGAAACCTCATCCTCTTTAGGTGGCCAGTTCCCCTCAACCAGAGTATTAAACGGCGGCAATTCCTCTTTCCATGTCAAGTTCAATTCCCGTCTCACCGTGTTGCTGTCCGGTTCTCTGGCATCAGCCCACGTTATCGCTGATTGACCATTAATTTCAGTCAAGCGGGCCAATACCACCGGATAGAATTCCGCCGGTTTAACCTGATACTGAGCTAGCAAATTTTCTACCTGTGAAATTTGCTGCCCAGTCATATTAATCAGAAAATAGTTAGGACTGTCCGCTGGCAGTTGTTGTTGCCAACGATCAAGTAAATCTCCCCTGACCGCTAACAACAAAGCAAATAACATAAATGATAAAGAGAAAGCTGCCAATTGCGTTACCGTCTGCAATGGCTGCCGCAGTAATCGGTTAACCGCCAGACGAAAACTGAGCTGGCGGAATTTAAGATGACGCAATAGCCACAATCCCCCCCAACCGAGCACAGCCAATGATACCGCAACAATCATCATGCCAGCAAGTAACGCCCATAACATCGGTTTAGTTCCAGCCAACAGACTCAGCCCGCTCATCACCACCAGCATCACCAACGGCAGGTAATAGCGTAACGGCCAGATAGGCGCGATAATATCATCACGCAGTACCCTTGATGGTTGGGTTGCCATTAACTGTTTATATGGACGTACCCCCACCAGCAAAGCGATAACAGATAATGCCCCTAACGCCCATACCCACGGCCAGAATCCCGCTTGCGGTAACGTCTTCGGTAACATCGCCGCCAGAATCTGCACCAGCAGATATTCAAACATCAATCCAAGAATCGCCCCCACCAGCGCTGCCGCACTCAATATCACCAGCCATTGACCAATCACCCATTTACGTAACGCCCAACGTCCCGCACCAAGTGTTTTAAGCACCGCAATCAAGTCATGGCGGCTACGGCAATAGTGAGTCATGGATACCGTTACCGCCGCGACAGCAAGTAATAATGTAAGCAAAGCCGATAACAGCAAGAATTGCTGCGCCCTATCAATAGATTTTGCCAGCGCGCCACTATCCTGCTTCAAAGTATTCCAACGCTGATCAGTCTTAAGTTGAGGATCAATTAGCTGTTGATATTGATAAACCACTTCTTTATCACCAGAAAACATATAACGGTAAGTCAGACGGCTGCCAGGCTGAATCGCGCCGGTAGATTGCGCATCATCAAGATTGATCAAAATCCGTGGCGCAATCTGGAATGGATTAAAACCACTGTCTGGCTCCTGAATTAATTCTCCACTCACCCTGAGTGTGGTATCACCCACATCCAGATTATCGCCAACTTTAATTTTCAACAGTTCAAGCAAACGTGGTGCTACCAGAACCGTGCCTTTCTCTGCTTTCAAACCCGGTGGATTGGTTTCCAGCTCACCATATAACGGATAACGACTGTCCGCAGCTTTGACACTGGCAAGTTGAGGAACGTCCCCGGCATAAGTCATTGTGGAGAAAGAGAGCTGGCGGCTCAACTGTAACCCAAGGTTTCCCGCCTGTTGTAACCACTCTTCATCTACCGGGTAAGAGGCTCGCAGAACTAAATCACCGGCCAGAAAATCCCGGCTCTGGTAATGAACACTTTGATCAATACGATCACTGATCCTTCCCAATGCCAGCACACAAGCCACTGCCAGCGTAAGAGATAGCCAGACTATCAATAAAGAAGGGGTGCGCCACTCGCGCCAAAACCAGCGCCAAATCATTTTTCTTCCCTCAATTTGCCATCAACCAATCGTAAACAGCGTTGGCAACGGGCAGCAAGCTGGCTGTCATGAGTGACCAAAATTAATGTTGTGCCGTAATCACGATTGAGAGAAAACAGTAAATCAGCAATACGATCGCCCGTTTGCCGATCCAGATTCCCTGTTGGCTCGTCAGCAAATAAAATTTTGGGTTGGCTGCTGAATGCCCGTGCCAACGCCACCCTCTGTTGCTCACCACCAGAAAGTTGTGCGGGCATATGTTTCAAACGCTTCCCCAATCCTAATTGTTCAAGTAATTCAACCGCCCGTTTCTTGCTACTATTTTCAGACTCTCCGCGTAATAAAGCAGGAAGCTGGACATTCTCCAATGCATTTAACGTCGGAATTAACATAAATGACTGAAAGACAAAACCGACATTTTCAGCCCGTAGTTGCGCCCTTTGTTCTTCATTCATCTGGCTTAAATTATGCCCTAACAGCCGAATTTCACCGTCACTACCATCATCCAACCCGGCAATAATGCCGAGCAACGTGGATTTACCCGAACCCGATTCACCCACCAGAGCAATAGTCTGTGCAGGCTCGACAACCAACCCAACTCCCTGCAATATAGTGATCCTATGTTCCCCCTGACCAACGTGCTTACTAAGATGCTGAACTTCAAGAATACTCCCCTTTACCATTTACTCTTCCTTTTACTGGTGGTGCTATTCAGCGCCAGAGCGACTGCCGCTGATACTTTTTTGATTCTGGGTGATAGCCTCAGCGCCAGTTACCATCTGCCAGTTGAGCAGTCATGGCCTGTTTTGATGGACAAAAAGTGGCAGAAATCCGGCAATAAGATCACGGTTATCAACGGCAGCATCAGCGGTAATACCGCAGCTCAGGGCCTTGGAAGGCTGCCTGAATTACTTAAACAGCATAAACCCCGTTGGGTCCTGATAGAACTTGGCGCCAATGATGGATTACGCGGGTTTCCTCCACAACAAACAGAACAGGATCTGCAACAGATCATCACTTTAGTGAAACAGGCCAATATTCAGCCTTTATTGATGCAAATCCGTCTGCCACCAAACTATGGACGCCGTTATACCGAATCTTTTGCCAAGATTTACCCCAAACTGGCAGAACACAATCAAATTCCCCTGCTCCCGTTTTACATGGAACAAGTCGCTATTAAGCCAGAATGGGTACAACAGGATGGATTACATCCCAATCTGGCCGCTCAACCGTTTATCGCCGACTGGATATCTGACATATTATTAGTACACCTTAATCATTCTTAAGTAGTAAACCATCAGTTTTTACAAATTGATGTATATAAGCAGGTAAAGTTATGCAAAAGTCAGTTCTTATCACCGGCTGTTCCAGTGGGATTGGCCTGGTAGCGGCTAAAACACTCCATCAACGGGGCTACCGAGTATTAGCAGCCTGCCGGAAGCCCAAGGATTTACAACATATGCGCGAATTGGGGCTAGAACCTATCGAATTGGATCTTGATGATAAAATCAGTGTCGAACGTGCTGCTGCCGAAGTTATCCGGCTAACCAATGGTCGCCTTTACGGACTGTTTAATAATGGCGGCTTTGGTATTTATGGCCCGCTAAATACTATCAGCCGTGAACAACTGGAACGCCAATTCTCTACCAATCTGTTTGGTACACATCAACTTACCTGTTTATTACTCCCGGCAATGCAGCTTCATGGTGAAGGCCGTATTATCCAAACCAGTTCAGTCATGGGGCTAATTTCAACCCCAGGCCGCGGTGCTTATTCTGCCAGTAAATATGCTTTGGAAGCATGGTCAGACGCATTAAGAATGGAATTAACAGGAACAGGAATTAAATCCTGTTTGATTGTACCTGGCCCGATAAAAACACGTTTTGCAGAAAATGTGAATCAGACTCAACGCGATAAACCCGTCGTAAATTCCAGGATAGCCCGCCATTTCACCCTGACCCCTGAAGCCGTTGTGCGCAAATTGATTCATGCTTTGGAAAGTCCGAATCCTAAATTACGCTATCCGGTCACTTGGATAACTCATGCTGTAACCATTATGCGCCGGGTTTTACCGGGAAGATTAATGGATAAAATACTGAGTAAACAGAGCGGTACAGCTTGAAAGTCAGGAAAATAACCTCATCTGTTTAATAAGACACTACAACAACCGAATTTAAGAGACTCATTATATGATGCTATCAACCACTACTGGAATTAACGTTAACGAAAGTAACCTACATCAAACCGTTGAACAGTCTATGACTGTACCTGTTTTATTTTATTTCTGGTCTGAACATAGCCCCCACTGTCAGGAATTGGGCGTAATTCTGGATAAACTGGCAGCAGAATATGCAGATCAATTTATATTGGCAAAAGTCGATTGCGATAAAGAGCAAAAGGTCGCTGCACAGTTTGGTTTACGGGCCATTCCTACTGTTTATATGCTGCAACAAGGCCGGCCAATAGATGGTTTTCAGGGGCCGCAACCTGAAAATGCGATCAGAGAGATGCTTTCCCGCGTATTGCCCAAGCCGGAAGAGTTGAAAGCCGCTCAGGCCGAGGAACTTATCGAGGAAGGGAAACCTCAGGAAGCACTACCTCTGTTGAAAGAAGCCTGGCAATTAGCCCCTAAAAACAGTGAAATTGCACTAACGTTGACCAAAGTGCAAATTATGCTCAATAATATAGAAGAAGCTCAGGAAATTCTGAATCTTATCCCATTACAGGATCAAGACACGGATTATCATAGTTTACTGGCTCAAATTGAGTTACAAAAGCAAGCGGCGGACACACCGGAAATCCAGCAATTGCAACAGGAATTCTCCACTCAACCGGAAAATGCAGATCTGGCTGTTAAGCTGGCTCTGAAACTGCACGAAGTAAATCGTAACGAAGAAGCTCTGGAATTATTACTGGGCTTCCTGAAAAAGGATCTTTCTGCCGCTAATGGTGCAGTACGGAAAACAATAATGGATATTATGTCTGCAATGGGAACCGGTAATGCTCTGGCGTCGAAATACCGTCGTCAGGTTTATTCACTACTTTACTGATTTATTTAATTAAGGAATTGCTATGGACTTATTCGCTTTTGGTGCCGTCCCTATTCTGATATTCATTGCAGTGGTGGTTGTATTTACTTGCGTAAAAACAGTGCCACAGGGTTATCAATGGACAGTAGAACGCTTCGGCCGTTATACCCGAACTTTATTACCGGGCCTGCATATTATTATCCCTTTTATCGATCGCATTGGTCGTAAAATTAACATGATGGAACAAGTGCTGGATATTCCTTCACAGGAAGTGATTTCCCGCGACAACGCCAATGTGACTATTGATGCGGTCTGCTTTATTCAGGTTGTCGATCCTGTTCGGGCTGCCTATGAAGTCAGCAACCTTGAGCTGTCTATCATCAACCTGACTATGACGAACTTCCGTACCGTTCTGGGTTCAATGGAGCTGGACGAAATGCTGTCGCAGCGTGATTCCATCAACAGCCGTCTATTGCATATTGTTGATGAAGCCACTAACCCGTGGGGCGTGAAAATTACCCGTATTGAAATCCGTGATGTGCGCCCACCGAAGGAACTGATTTCTGCCATGAACGCCCAGATGAAAGCAGAACGTACCAAACGTGCTGATATTCTGGAAGCAGAAGGTATCCGTCAGGCGGCGATTCTGAAAGCCGAAGGGGAAAAACAGTCACAGATTCTGAAAGCGGAAGGGGAACGTCAGTCCGCATTCCTTCAGGCAGAAGCGCGTGAACGTGCCGCCGAAGCGGAAGCTCGCGCAACCAAAATGGTTTCTGACGCGATTTCTGACGGTAATATGCAAGCCATTAACTACTTTGTTGCCCAAAAATATACCGATGCGCTGACCAGCATTGGTGCCTCCGATAACAGCAAAGTGATTATGATGCCTCTGGAGGCCAGTAATCTGATGGGTGCTATTGGTGGTATTGCTGAACTGATTGGCGAAAGCAAAAAAGGTAAATAACCATGATTGCACAACTTGCGGCTCAAACAACTTGGCTTTGGTTCTCTTTCGGCGGTTTACTGTTAATCGCAGAGCTTCTGGGAACCGGCGGCTACCTGTTATGGACCGGTATAGCTGCTATCGTTGTTGCGTTTATCACCTGGTTACTACCAGGAATGGGCTGGGAATTGCAAGGTATTCTGTTTGCAACTCTGACGCTGCTCTCTGCGGTGCTATGGCGCTACTGGTTACGTAGCCGCCCGCCAAAAGGCAGCGATACACTGAACCAGAAAGACCACCAGCTCATCGGTACCCAAGCTAAACTGACTGCGGATACCGAAAATGGTTACAGCCGGATCAAGCTTGCAGATGGAAGCTGGCGAATTCACTGTGATAGAGAATTACCCGCCAATACCGAAGTAGAAGTCATCGCAGTTGATGGCATTACACTGAAAGTAAAACCCGTCGATTCTCATTGACGAGAACAGCAACCAGACAAATGATCTATGATGGGGCACGCAGCCCCGTCATCTCCTGGGCACTCTTCCGCCAAAGATAACAACTTACTTCTGATTTCCTGTAACTCTTTAATCGTCTTTTCTATCTCAGCCACTTTATGCAATGTTGCCGCTTTTACATCGGCACTGTGACGGTTAGGATTTCGAAATAACATTAAAAACTCACGACACTCTTCAAGCGTAAAACCGATCTGTTTCGCCTGACGCAACAGCGTTAATTCATCAATATGTTTCTGCTGATAATAACGATAGCCATTATCACCTCTCTCCGGTGGTGTGATCAGATCCTTTTCTTCATAAAACCGAATAGCTTTACTGGTCAGGCTGGTTCTTTGGGCAATTTCACTGATGTTCATTTTTTCCCCTTGACCTTACCCTTGCGGGAAGGTTTAACCTTCGCAACAAGTCAGAAATTCACTTGAACTGTGTAGATATCATCATCAATTATCATCCGATATGAAGAATAATGATATCACTCTATGTTAGGAGGTTTTTTATGTCACATACCACTATCTTAACATTACAGGGGCTCTCCTGTATGCACTGTGTTAACCGTGTGAAAAAAGCACTGGAAAATCGTGCCGATGTGGAGCAAACAGATATTACTGTTGATTATGCCAAAGTAACCGGCGAAGCCTCTCTTGAATCTTTAATCGAAACAATTGAAGAAGTAGGTTACGAAGCCGCCATTGCCAGCCAGCCTGATGTCGAATTGGAACTTTCTGGCCTGCGTTGTATGCATTGCGCAGGTACTACACGTAAAGCACTGGAAGCCGTAGATGGTGTTATCGCCGCAGATGTGAATACTGAAACCGCTAAAGTTTACGGTAAAGCCGATACCGATACGTTGATTGCCGCCGTTGAGCAGGCTGGTTATCACGCAAAACTGGCTGTTGGTCAAAACTCCCCAAAATCTAAGCCGCTGACAATACCTGCTTCAAACAGACCGGAACTTTTGGCGGCGGCAATTTCTTCTATTCCGGTCGAAAAAACTGATGCATTCCTGGTCAGTGACAGTGATGACAGTATCCAGTTACTGTTGGATGGTATGACTTGTGCCAGTTGTGTGAACAAGGTTCAGAAAGCCTTGCAAAGTGTCGATGGTGTGGAAAATGCCAGAGTGAACCTTGCTGAACGCAGCGCTTTGATTACCGGTAACGCATCACCCAACGCGCTGATTCAGGCCGTCAAAAAAGCCGGGTATGGAGCAGAACTGATTCAGGACGAAACTGAGCGTCGTGAACGCCAACAACAAGTTTCTGAAGCCAATATGCGCCGTTTCCGCTGGCAATCGGCATTAGCCTTGGTCGTCGGTATTCCAGTGATGGTATGGGGCATGATGGGCAATAATATGGTGCTCACCCCGGAAAACCATAACATCTGGCTGACTATCGGGATTATCACGCTTGCCGTGATGATTTTTGCCGGTGGTCACTTCTACCATAACGCGTGGCAAAGCCTGAAAAATGGCAGTGCCACAATGGACACACTGGTGGCATTAGGAACAGGTGCAGCCTGGTTTTACTCCATCAGTGTCAACCTGTGGCCGGATATTTTTCCACCACAAGCCCGTCATCTTTATTACGAAGCCAGTGCCATGATTATCGGTTTGATAAACCTGGGACATGCTCTGGAACAGCGTGCCCGCCAGCGCTCCTCAAAAGCACTGGAACGCCTGCTGGATCTGACACCACCAACCGCCCGTGTGATGACAGAAGATGGCGAAAAAGAGATACTTCTGGTCGATGTTAAACTGGGAATGACATTACGTTTGACGACGGGTGATCGTGTTCCGGTTGATGGTGAAATCATTCAGGGTGAAGTCTGGCTAGATGAAGCAATGCTGACCGGTGAGCCGATTCCACAGCAGAAATCCAGAGGCGATAACGTTCACGCGGGTACAACTGTACAGGATGGCGCCGTACTGTTTACTACCGCCGCAGTCGGCAGCCAAACGACATTAGCACGAATTATCAAACTGGTACGTCAGGCACAAAGCAGTAAACCTGAGATGGGTCAGTTAGCAGATAAAATCTCCTCCGTGTTTGTTCCGGTTGTTGTGGCGATTGCCGTGATGGCAGGCGCCATTTGGTATTTCGTTGGCCCGGCGCCACAGATTATGTATTCATTGGTCATTATTACCACGGTGCTGATTATTGCCTGTCCTTGTGCTCTTGGGCTGGCGACCCCGATGTCGATTATCTCGGGTGTTGGCCGTGCCGCAGAATTCGGGGTTCTGGTACGGGATGCCGATGCCCTGCAACAGGCAAGCGCACTGGACACCCTTGTTTTCGATAAGACCGGTACGCTGACTGAAGGTATGCCACAAATTACTGATATCCATACTTTCAACGGATACAGTGAACAAAATGTATTGATTTGGGCAGGCGCACTGGAAAGTGGTTCTAACCATCCATTAGCCAAAGCAATTCTTGCCAAAGCAGAAGGACTGGAATTACCGCAAGTTGAACAATTCCACACTCTGGCTGGGCTGGGTATCAGTGGTGAAGTGAATGGCACAACTCTGTTGCTGGGCAATCAGGCATTGCTGGAAAAAAACCAAATTGATACACAGGAATTAAAACCCCTGATTGCTCAACAGGCAGAAAAAGGCATCACGCCGGTTATTCTGGCGGCAGGGGGCAAAGCGGCGGCAGTGCTGTCAATTCGTGATCCATTGCGTGAAGACACCCTTAGCGCACTGAAACGATTACATCATCAAGGCTACCGTTTAGTGATGCTGACCGGAGATAACCCGGTTACTGCCAATGCAATTGCCAAAGAGGCGGGTATTGATCAGGTGATCGCAGGTGTACTACCCGATGGCAAGGCCGCAGCTATTCAGAAGCTTCAGGCAACAGGCCACAAGGTTGCTATGGTGGGGGATGGTATTAACGATGCACCCGCACTGGCACAAGCTGATGTTGGGATAGCGATGGGCGGCGGTAGTGATATCGCTATTGAAACCGCAGCAATAACCCTGATGCGTCACAGTCTGCATGGTGTGGCTGATGCGGTTGAACTGTCCAAAGGAACTCTGCGCAATATGAAACAGAACCTGTTGGGCGCATTTATTTACAACACATTAGGGATTCCCATTGCCGCTGGCGTGCTCTATCCCTTTACCGGAACATTGTTAGATCCGGTGGTAGCAGGTGCAGCTATGGCGCTCTCTTCAATTACGGTGGTAAGTAACGCTAACCGATTACTGAGGTTTAAGCCAAAATTCTGAATCACCAGAGAAATGAGTCTGCTTTGATGCTGCTGGGGTGGATCGTAAAAATGCATATCCATGATCATACTTTACGCTTCTACCCCATCATCCCTCGCAAATTCGCGACCAAAGCGTTCTCGCTTACTTAAGCAAGGGATTACATTTACCTTTGTCACTCTCTATTTCTGATTACTTCGGTTATGACCACTTCTGCCGACTGGCTGCGATCAATGCAGCCCAGCCATCGGGAGGATTTCCTCGTCCTAGCATCTTCTCGAAGACCGTATAAGGATCAGATTTACTACCTTCCGAACGCAAGGTCTCCTCATCGTTAACCCAAGCATACACAATGACCCTAGCCCTGGAATCATAACGGAAGAACAAACGGAACCTTCGACCAATCTTGGCTCGCCGCCAGTGGCGACGGGCTGATCCTAGAGTATTACCTTGCCGATACTCGTCCCGGGAGGGATCACTTGGCACCACATCCAGAATCAATTTGCTCAACGCCCGAAATAGCTTGACACTAGCATTGCTCTCGAACCCGTATGGATCACTTTTCTCAGCCCTTTTTACTGCCTCATGCAGCTTCTGAAGCTGTTGTATAACACATGAGTGATACAACAGTGTCCATCCATGTCTCTGCATCAAATCACCACATTTCCATCAATGTTCTCATTCAGATCGATAATCTGACCAACATTGTACTGCATAGCCTCGTCCAGTTCCTTGGGTAAACTACTCACATGATACCCGTCCTGAATGTCCGCAGACAACAAGTCAAGGAATGCCACAATCACCGGGTCTTCATGCTCAACTCCTACGTGAGTCACGACAACCTCACCATCACGCAACTCAAAGGCTAGCTTACTACCTGTATTAACACCTAATGCCTGGCGGATAGACTTAGGTAACGTGATCTGACCTTTAGAAGTCAATGTTGCAAGTTCATAGATGGTTGACATAACAAATCTCCAGTTATTATTTCAACCACACAGTAAGGAATATTCCTTACCAAGTCAAGGCAATCTAATTTTGGTTCATTTCTATCTAACGTTAAATACCAACTGGCTGATGCTCATACCTGAAAGATTGTGGATTACTAAAGAGTTGGCAAAGGTAAGTGCCGCCATGAAGGAAAATATCCTTGTATACTGATAGTAGTAAAGAAACATTCAATAGAAATGAATAAAGATACAGCTGTAATATTAACCTGAAAATAGTTAGCCTAAAAAATAAATGCTGAACTGGAGTTCAAATGGGACAACTGATTAAACACCTTACCAATATACTGGGGCTGAATTCTTCCCGCCGTTATCCTTATCCAGCTTGTGATATTACACTGGCAGATGACCGATATCTGCATCTGGTAGGCAGTATTCATATGGGCACGGAAAACATGTTTCCGCTTTCAGAGATATTAATGGAGCAGCTTAATCAAGCCGATACATTAATCGTGGAAGCCGATATTACTCAGGCAAGTCTCCCATTTCATGACAAGCTTCAATTGTATTCCCGTATTGAACAACGTCTATCTTCTGAAATGTATCAAGATTTTCAGCACTGCTGCCATGAAATCCGACAGCAGGAAGAATGGCTCAATTTATTACCCTCATGGCAAATCGCTTTAATTTTACAGGCTGAACAAGCGCAAAATCTTGGATTGTACCCTCACTATGGTATCGATTATCAGCTACTGAATGCAGCTAAAGCACAAGGGAAAGCCATTATCGAACTGGAAAGTGCTGACTCACAGGTTAAGTTACTTAATCAAATACCAAATAACGGCCTACCACTACTGGAAGATACCTTAGTCCATTGGCACGCCAATGCCCGCGCTTTACAAACGATGATAAGTTGGTGGATGGATTATCAACCTAAACAGCAAAAACATGCTTTACCAACAACTTTCAGTAAAGAAATATATCAACTGCTGATGACTGAACGTAATAAGCAATGGAATCAGCGCCTACGGGAATTACCTGCCGGCCGGTATTTAATCGCTGTCGGGGCTTTGCACTTATATGGTGAAGGTAATTTGCCTCAGATGTTAATGGAAGAGCAGCGTTAAAAAAAGGCCAATATTTCTATTGGCCAGTCAAAAGAGGAATAACCTATTATTTTCGTTATTCTTATTATTCGGAGTATTACCTGTTTGTATACAGGCAACAAAACCGCAAAACCAGAATATCAATTTCACAATTTTATTTCATCCGTTATCCTAGATTACAAAATTATCCTCTGTAATGAAATTATGACACCAGCGATCATTTTCTTAGAAAAACAAAAAGTTAACTTTACTTTTCACACCTATAAACATGATACCAATGAACATAACTTTGGTGATGAAGCGGTTGAGAAATTAGGATTAAACGCCAGGCAAGTGTTTAAAACATTGCTGGTCGCACTTAATGGTGATGCTAAAAATTTGGTAGTCGCCGTCACCCCCGTTTCAGGTCAACTGGATTTGAAAAAGGTCGCCAAAGTCTTTAAAACCAAAAAAGCAGATATGGCTGATCCATACATAGCCCAAAAAATCACGGGTTATCTGGTCGGAGGGATCAGCCCGTTAGGACAGAAAAAACACTTGCCAACAGTTATTGATAACCAGGCGCAACAGTTCCCGACAATGTTTATCTCTGGCGGTAAACGGGGATTAGATATTGAACTGGCACCTGCTGATCTGTGTCGTTTGCTGAATGGGACTTTTGCCGATATAGCAAAAGCTTAATCCCAGTAAAAAAGGGCTGCCAGATTGGCAGCCCTTTCAATTTATAACCTTATTATCACCTTATTAGGGATTATTGATAAACAATTTCACCATTTGGCTCATAATCGGCCGCTTCCAGTGGTGAGTGCTGCTCAATATAGCCTTTCAGAACTTCTGCATCAACAAAACCGGTGTTGACATAGGTTGGGTAATTATCAATATGTGGGTAACCATCACCACCGATAGCGTTAAAGTCAAGCATTGCCATGCGGTAAATTTTATTTGGTTCCAATGGCTTACCACCAATTTTTACCTCTTTAACATGTTTACCATCAGCAACCAAACTGACATTCACGAACTGAGCATAAGCACCGGAGTCAACTTTCATATTCGCAATCGTCGCCAGATACTGTTCAACTTCGCTGCCTTTCATCTCAACGTAAACCAATGTGTTAGCAAATGGATGCACTTTCAGCACATCTTTATAAGTGATGTCGCCTGATTCAATTGAATCACGAATACCACCACCACTCATAATCGCGAAATCAGCATCAGCGCGTTCCATCATGGCAGAAAGAACAACATGGGCCAGATTAGTCTGAACAAAACGAACTTTGCTGCGATCTCCTTCCAATTTACCCTCAACAGAACCCACTTTTATGCCAAGTTGTTTATCACCTTTATCCTGATAAGGCGTCAGCAACTTTATCATTTCCAGGTTTTGAGCAATTTCATGAGTGTAGTAAACACGTTCAGCAGAACCATCTTCCTTTTGCACTTTCTTCTTGAGATTAATGGGGATCAACTGATAGTGAGTCAGCTTTAATTCACCATTACGGAACTGGAAATCAGCACGACCAACATATTTGCCCCACTCATGAGCCTGAACAATCCAGGTGCCATTCTGGCGATCAGGCGAACATGGCGTTCCTGGTACGTAATCGATCTGCTTGTCGTTTTTATTTTTCGCAGACATACAGACCGGATCTTGTGAGTGACCACCTACAATCATATCCAGATAACCCGCTGGCAAACTGCGTGCCATTTCAACATCACCCGGTGCGTTGGAACCATGATTGCCGTTGTCATAGTGTCCCATATGCGTTGCCGCAATAATGACATCTGGTTTTTCATTTTTCTTCAGTTCCTCAACCACCATTTTAGCTTCTGTAGCGGGAACACGAAATTCAACATCTGGGAAATTAGCAGGGTTGCCGATTTTCGCCGTATCATCAGTCGTCAACCCGATAACCGCAATTTTCACACCTTGTTTATCAAAAATGGTATAAGGCTTGAACAAACGTTTACCGGTGCTTGTCTTGTAAATATTAGCCGCAAGGAATGGAAAATTTGCCCATTTTTCCTGTTGACGCAACACTTGCAAAGGATTATCAAACTCATGGTTACCCAACGCCATTGCATCATAGCCCACTAGGTTCATACCTTTAAAATCAGGCTCCGCATCTTGCAAATCGGACTCTGGTACACCAGTATTAATATCTCCGCCGGAGAGCAGTAACACACTACCGCCTTTTTTGGCAATTTCCTGACGGATTTCATCAACTACCGTTTTCTGAGCGGCCAAACCATATTCGCCGTAGTTGTTATGCCAAAAATGACCATGATGGTCATTCGTGTGCAAGATAGTAATGTCATAGGTTTTGTCTTTTTCCCATGCATTTGCCATTGCTGGAAGTAGTGTCATAGAAACAACCAAAGCACAAGCTGAGGTCTTAAACGAAAATCTCATGGTATATCTCCATGTTTTTAGTGAATTGCCATGCAAAAACAGCTTCATAAGCTAACAAGGCGGGATTAACTGATCATTCTATGGAATAGGTTAGTGATGCGATTATTAGAACATGCTTCGTTTCATCTTTTTTAGCATCTTATCAAACTATTATCTGGGATAGTAAAAAATCAACTATCAGCCTAATATGTATTGAAGTGCAACAAATAACCAACGAACTTACGTCCAAATAAGACAGGCTGGCAGTCAATATGAGCGAACAGAGTAACACCACCATAGTTCCACCTCATGCAAAAAAAACCAGAAATACCGTTTTTACTATTCTTGGCGCGATCAGTATTTCACATTTACTGAACGATATGATGCAATCGCTGATTCTAGCGATTTATCCTTTGCTGCAATCAGAATTCAACCTGAGTTTTGTGCAGATTGGTATGATCACACTAACCTATCAGATTACAGCCTCTTTATTACAACCACTGATAGGTCTTTATACTGATAAACATCCACAGCCCTATTCATTACCCATTGGGATGGGCTTTACCTTATTAGGTCTGTTACTGCTGGCCTATGCTGAAAGTTTCCCGATAATCTTATTAGCGTCTGCATTCGTTGGCACTGGTTCTTCGGTATTTCACCCTGAATCGTCACGCGTAGCACGCATGGCATCCGGTGGGCGCCACGGGCTGGCTCAATCTCTTTTTCAAGTCGGCGGTAATTTTGGCACTTCCCTCGGGCCTTTGCTGGCGGCTGCGTTTATCGCGCCTTATGGTAAAGGCAATGTCGGCTGGTTCTCTCTGGCTGCATTACTGGGAATTATCGTGCTGTTGCAAGTCAGTAAATGGTATAAGGCCCAAAATCATACCAAAAAAAATCAAGCCAAAACTGCCCCTGTTGTTAAAGTTTTATCAAGAAAAACAGTGTTCAGTTCTCTGGCTGTTCTGTTGATCTTAGTATTTTCTAAATATTTTTATCTCACTAGTATCAGCAGTTATTACACTTTTTACTTAATGCACAAGTTTGGCATTTCCGTACAAAACGCCCAGCTTCATCTGTTCATCTTTTTATTCGCAGTGGCGGCAGGGACCATCATTGGTGGACCGCTTGGTGATAAAATCGGCAGAAAGTACGTTATCTGGATATCAATCCTTGGCGTTGCACCTTTTACATTGATTCTGCCTTATGCTTCTCTGTACTGGACAAGCATTCTGTCAGTGATTATTGGTGTGATTCTGGCATCCGCGTTTTCTGCAATCCTGGTATATGCTCAGGAGCTTATTCCAGGTAAAACCGGGATGGTATCCGGCCTGTTTTTCGGACTGGCTTTTGGTATGGGAGGTATTGGCGCCGCGGTATTGGGTTACATTGCGGACAGAACAAGTATTGAGCTGATTTATCAGATTTGTGCTTTTCTGCCGTTACTTGGAATATTTACCGCACTATTACCTAATATAGAAGATAACAACTAGAAAAATCGCCAAACAACCCCACATAAAAGTTATTTTTTATGTGGGCATAACCTTTATATACCTCACAAATGCGCAAACAAATCAATACAAATCGATGTTACGGGTAATTTAATCCTTTCAATCCATATTTTTTGATGTTTTATTCATTTTTTTAGCGAATTTACCTCGAATTACCTATAAAATACGGTTACACCTACCTCTTCACTATTCTATTTAATAGCCTCAGTAAGAAGGAGTCTTAATGGAGCATTCGACACCACTTATCACCACTCTCGTTGGCGGGTTCATCCTCGCTTATCTGCTTGGTATGCTGGCACAACGCCTGAAAATCTCACCACTGGTTGGTTATCTTACCGCCGGTGTACTCGCGGGTCCTTTTACCCCCGGTTTTGTCGCTGACGCATCACTGGCACCGGAACTGGCAGAAATTGGTGTTATCCTATTAATGTTTGGTGTCGGGCTGCATTTTTCACTCAAAGATCTGCTGGCAGTAAAATCCATCGCTATCCCCGGTGCTATTGCGCAAATATTGGTAGCAACACTACTTGGTGTAGGGCTATCAGCAATACTGGGTTGGGAATTATTTAGCGGTATCGTCTTTGGTCTCTGCCTGTCCACTGCCAGTACTGTCGTTCTGTTACGAGCGCTGGAAGAGCGTCAACTGATCGATAGCCAGCGAGGTCAGATAGCTATCGGCTGGCTGATTGTTGAAGATCTGGCAATGGTACTGACGCTGGTATTACTGCCCGCTGCTGCCGGTATTCTGGGTAATCAGGAAGCCAATGCCGGGCAGTTAATTATGGAGCTCGCTATTACCGTCGGAAAAGTTATCGCGTTTATTCTGCTGATGATTGTTGTTGGCCGCCGTCTCATTCCGTGGGTACTGGCAAAAACTGCCAGTACCGGTTCCAGAGAACTATTTACCCTTGCCGTACTGGTTATCGCGCTGGGTATCGCTTACGGTGCCGTTACGCTATTTGATGCCTCATTCGCTCTAGGTGCATTCTTCGCCGGTATGGTACTGAACGAATCAGAACTCAGCCACCGGGCTGCTCAAGATACATTGCCACTCAGAGATGCTTTCGCTGTTCTATTCTTCGTATCCGTTGGTATGCTGTTTGATCCAATGGTACTGATTCAGCAACCGCTCGAGATACTGGCAACGCTGGCAATTATTATTATCGGTAAATCTGCCGCTGCAATGTTGCTGGTAAAGATGTTCGGCCATTCACGCCGTACTGCGCTGACAATTTCGGTCAGTCTGGCACAAATCGGTGAATTTGCCTTTATTCTGGCTGGTCTTGGCGTTGCACTTGGCTTGCTTGACGGGAATGCCCGTAACCTTGTTCTGGCTGGTGCGATTGTTTCTATTATGCTAAACCCGGTTCTGTTTAGCTTGCTAGATCGTTATCTGGAAAAAACAGAAACAATCGAAGAACAATTATTGGAAGAAACGCTGGAAGAAGAGACGCAAATTCCTGTCAATATCTGTGGCCACACTATTGTTGTCGGCTACGGACGCACTGGTAGCCTACTATGCCAACGCTTACAGGAAAATGAGTTCCCTCTGGTTGTTATTGAAAATACCAGAGCCAAATTTGAGGAACTGGGTGAACAAGGTATCAGTGCAGTCATGGGTAACGCCGTCAGCAAAGATATTATGTCACTGGCGCGCCTGGACTGTGCCTGTTCCCTGTTACTGACAATCCCTAATGGTTATGAGGCAGGTGAAATTATCGCCAGCGCAAGAGAAATCCGCCCGGATATTAATATTATTGTCCGTGCTGACTATGATGACGAAGTTGCCTATATCACAGAACGTGGAGCTAGCCATGTCATTATTGGCGAACACGAAATTGCCAAAACAATGGCAAGTGTGCTGATAAACAGTGAACAAGGTTACCCGGTTGAACCTCCCCCAGTATCGCCCTTTTCTCCATCGCTTTGAGGAAATACCGCTGATAATGGAATAATTTCCTATTCATAACCGAGCTGGGTCATGATTTTTATCATATGAGATATCCCATGACCCATTTTACTCAATTTTAGAACAGAGAAAATCAAACACGAATTCGACAGTCTCCAGTATCTTTTTGGATAAATCTTCTTTACTTGGGAAACTAATAGCAAAACAATATCAAATCTCAATATTACATCAGAGATATAAAATACCCTTGATTGAGGAGTAAAACATTGAGAATGAGAAAACAGATAGTACTAAAGAAGCAAAACGATAAAATAGATTAGGTTTTAAACGACCAACTTCCTGCCCTTCCCGATATAATATTTTTCCCACCCCCGTCCAAATCAGGGAAACGGGTAACAATGCACAAACAAAAGTCGTCATGGAAAAAATATAATTTACCCACTGAGTGAACGCAGTAAAAGGCAATACATATGTAGCAAAGACAAATGCTTTGGGATTAAGCAAAGTGGTAAATAATACAACGTTGAAACAGACTTTCACCCCATTTTTACTTAATGAAAAATGCCAGACTTTAAAAGCCAGATAAGCGATGTATGTTGAAGCACAAAGCTTTAAAACTAATATCAACCATATGAAAGTCTGAGGAATTATGGATAACAATAATCCCCATAAACTAATTGCTGTTAGATAACCCAACATCTCAGCCAATACCAGCCAATACCAGCCAATACCAGCCTAAGTGTGCTAATAAAACCATGTGAATATCCAGATAATACTAAAAGGGTATTTGTCGGCCCAAGCATCATTAAGACCATTGTCAACATGCCGGCAATTTTCACATAATCATAATAACTATTCATAGTATCCTTAGATAATAATTTATCATTAAAAATGTATATAAACAATCCTTGATAAAAACTCCGGAACTTATTTACTCTAAAGTTAACAATATAAAACCACAGTCATTAAATACTATCTCCTTCTCTTAACCGTTATTAAGCTCATCTTTTTCAAGCCTATTTTCAATATCAATGTAAATAGCCAGATATATCAGACTGAATGTCATGACAAAATCATATGAATACCTAGTTAATACCAAAATGGTATTTCTCAATCTTGACATAACTAAGCTTATAGTCACCATGCTGGAAACTTTTACATAATCGAAATAACTCCTCATAGTATCCTTAGATAATAATTCATCATTCAAAGCGTATATAGAAAATCCTTGGTACAAGTTCTATCATATACTTCTTTTCTTTCAAATTAACAATACAAAATCATGATCATTAAATCCTATCACTTTCTCTCCCCAGTAATTAACCAATACCAAAAAGATATTTATCATCCCTGAAAAAACAATCAAACAATATTCACATGGTCAATTTCAATATAATAAAAACAATTCCCAATAATATCATTGGATAATAACCCATCATTCAAATTATATATAAAATACTTAATAAAAATTCCATCATATAATTATTTTTATAAAATTAACAATATAAAATTATAGTCATTATATGCTTTATTTTCTCTTAGCAGCTATTAACTTCATCTTTTGTTCAAATGCTAATAATCTCAATATATATTCAGATACCTCTCAATGGAATAATTCCGATTAAACAACAAATGAGACTAAAAACCTTGTCAAAATATCGGCAGAAAAGTCAAATAATTACGGCGGGAAATAAATATTTACCTGAATGATCTTTATAAATTATTAGGTATATATAACTAAAAAAGGAATAATTACTATCCGATTATTTTGATTCTAATTAGTGAAATAAATAATTGAAAAGATCAGCCACTAAGAATTTTAAAAATTGTGATTTTAGTTAAGACTCACCTTTAGATAATCCCCTCTAAAATAAGTAGTAAGATTAAGGTGATAAATTTAACTCACTAACCCACCGACTAAAGTCGGTGGTTTTAACCTTTCATATGGAAGAATAAAGATGTTAACTCCCCAAACATAAATACTGCAAAAAAGTAGCTTAAAACACTTTCTCAATTAATTTTTTGTGAATGAACGAAGTTTATAATCTGATGAGCAATCTCCTCACCTTTATCTGACAAGATGAAATGTCCTCCAGATAAACTTAATACTTTAAAAATTCCGGTGCTATATTGGCTCCACTCCAATACTCTCTCATCTAAAAGAGGATCATTATTTCCATATATGACGAATAAAGGAATATTTTCCAGCTGCCTATTTTGATTAATAGAATCCGCAATTGAAAGATCGGCCGCCAAAACTTGTAAAAATTGCGATTTTAGCTCAGGTTCATCCTTTAACCAGGCAGGGAACCCGCCAGCATAAGTCGCAAAATCAAGGAGTTTATCCTCTGATGTTTCTCCCTGTCGTATTTCGCAAAAGCACTTGCGTAAATGTATCGGCAGATTTGAAATAACAACCAGATTGACCTGACGCCCAAGTTGACGGCATCGTACATAATTAGCCATCATATAGGCCAAATAAGCTCCCAAGCTATGTCCAATAAAAGTTAGTGCCCCCTGCGATGGTATCTTCGTAGCAAAATCGGCGATAGCATCATCAATCTTATAAAGAAGCCGCTCTTTACGACGTTTCCCACGCCCAGGTAACTCCATTGTATGAACCGAAAAATATTTTTTCAGAGTCGCAGAGAAATCATGCATTACGGCGGCGCTTCCTCCAGCATGAGGAAATAACAAAGCATGAAAGCCATGAGAATCATTCATATCATTTTCCCTCAATCATTCTCCCCACAAGTGCAGCAAATAGAATAATTCCGCCACCTATACTTTGCAGTAACCCAATGTGTTCTTGCATAATGATAATAGCAAACATCCCCGCAAATGCCGGTTCAAGAGAAATGATTAGGCCAACACGAGTCGGGCTTGTAACTTTAGCAGCGTATAACTGCATTAAAAATGCAAATGCCGTAGCAAACAAACTGAGAAATAAAATATATCCCCATATATGGTATGGAATATGTAAAATCATGCTAAACGATGATGGAGAAAATAGCGATACACCTACCAAGCCCAATACCGCCACCGTCACCAATTCAATTAAGGTAATATGCACCAATGAATAATCTTTCCCTACTGTTTGCCGTCCAAACATAAATATTTGGAAACCACGGATCAATGCAGCAAGTAAAATCAGTATATCTCCACTATTAAAGCTAAAAAATCTGCTATCGGAAAAACTCAGTAATCCACCGCCAACCAAAGAGAGCAGGCACATAAGATAGACCATATTACTCTGCCGTTTCTTACCAATCACTCGTTCAAAAATTGGAACAAGAATAACCGACAGAGCAATTAGAAATCCCGCATTTGATGCAGTTGTATACTTAACACCTAAAGTTTCAAAGGTCAGAATTGCATACAGTAAAACACCAAAGATAACACCATTTACCACTTCACCCTGCCGTATTTTGGCAAAATTAATCCGCGTCCCCATAAACATAAAAGGAACAGACAAAGCAAAGCGCAGCATTAAAAACAGTGGTACGGCAACACCGGCCTGAATGATTAATTTCATCAGAGAATAACTTGCCCCCCATGAGAGGGCAACAGCAATCAAACCAATATCGATCAGATAAAGTCGTGCTCTTGGTGGACGCAAGGTATCATTCAACATAGTCAGACCTTAAATCACCATGGGTGGCATCATAGCTGATCCTTAGTGTGCTCTTTTTAAGCTTCACAGCCTTGATTGAAAATTCAACGATACTTCCTAATGTCTTAACATGTGTTCCCGCGCAAGGCATAGCTTCAGTTCCTTCAATCAAACAGAAGCGTATTTCATTTTCTATCCAAGTTTTAACCGGCAGATTCGCTTTTATCTTCTCTTGCATCGAAGTTTCAATTCCTGCAAGCGGTAATTCGCTTACGGGAACTGTATCTGAACCCATTACTGTAAATTCAACCCTCGACTCCCCTGGAAAATGGTGCCCGGTTTTCGCCAACCACCCATACCGGCGCAGTTCCCAATTAAGCAAATGACCGGCGCTATGCAGCGCCGTATTTAATAAACGCTCTGACTGGGACACTGATGCTTCAACTTTTTCCCCAGGCACCATATCCAATATTCTTTCAGGGTAAAGGACAATCAATCCTGAAGGTTGCCTTTTTACTTTAACCGGAACATTATTAACCCAGCCGCTATCTGCCGGTTGTCCTCCCCCCTGAGGATGAAAAATGTTCTCCTCTAGCGCAATCCAGTGACCACATTCATCATTGCCCGTTACTAAAACAGAGCTGACTAAATGAAAGCAATAAGTATCACTAATATAACATTGATGCTGGGTCATAATCGTTCCACCGCGGTTATTACACTAATAATGTATTAAACTTGTAGCCTCGCAGGTTATGCGTTGCAATTTTATTATTTTGGTTATTACTATTACCTGCCACGATAACATTACCAAATTTATCCAGAGGAATGCTTCCTCCATATTCATGCACAGTATCTGTATTAGGATAAATGTCAACGTAGCTTGGCGCATAACGCGTCGCAAATCCCATACGGTAATCCTTTTCCGTACTATTTGGGTAAGACGCATGCATCAGTGTCGACCAAAATATTACGCACTGCCCCGCCTTCATTACCAAAGGCACAGCCTGATTTTCATCAGGTTTCCAATCAGGGTCTATTTGCAAGTTACGATAATCGTAGCCAAAAAAGCCGCGCTTTTTGCCCTCTTTCTCAAGCTCATTAACAATATCGGTCTGATAGTCCATTGATTTTTTTTCATCATAATTCATTTTATGATGTGTGCCTGGTATAATTTCCAGACATCCATTTTCAATAGTAGCATCCGTAAATGCAGTCCAGACAGTTAATGTCCCCTTACCAAAACTATTCTCCGTTTCTCCAGGCCATAAAATCTGAGGCTTCCCACTGGCATTAGCAAATGTATCAGCTTGATGCCAATCAGTACCTTCATCTCCAGGGTATTTAGGGAAAAACTCTGTACGCCAGCATAAAACATCATTACCCAAAATACTTGATACAGGCGCTACAATACGCGGGTTGGTAATATGCTTGCTTAATAGTTCAATATCTAAGTGACGATCATAATTTGAGATATTCGTTGCTGCGCTGTAAGAATCAGCAAAATACGCCGCATAGCTTCTATCAGGTAATGCTCTTCTTACATTATTCCATATCTCGGCCATTTCTTCCAGGGTATAGATTGTCAAAGGACCAATAAAACCATTTTTATTAAAATCGTACAACTGTTGTTCAGTCAAAAATGATTCTTTATTCATAATATATTATCAACTTGAAATTAAGATTATTTGGCCTGAGAGAAGGCTTCGATTAATGACACGTTATAAAGCCTCTCCATTGAGATAGAAAAACCATATTGTTTATTAATACGTTCATTCAACGAGACTGCAATCATTGAATGTCCACCCAAATCAAGAAAGTTATCGTCCTCTGTTACAGACACTTCCAAGATATCTTGCAACCATGTTATATAATCCTTTAAGGCTTTTACCTTATCATCTCTTATATTACTTTCAGATAATTCATCAACTAACATATGCTAACTCCGGTGAATGTATAATCGCAGATTTATCTATCTTTCCATTAACAGTTCTTGGGATTCTATCTAACCTTTTATATTTCAGAGGTCTCATATAAACAGGAAGTTTATCTTTAGCCAATATTTTAAATCTTTCTATCAATGTAACATCAGACTCTATAGAAGAAGAAAAACAGCAAAGCAGGTAGTCCCCAAGCATTTTAGATCTTAATGCTATAACGCAAACATCTTCAATCTCATCAAGTTGAGCCATAATAGATTCAATCTCACCAATTTCAATTCTATAACCGTTGATTTTAACTTGTTGATCAATTCTACCCTGATAGATTAATTCTCCATTATCGTTACATTTTACTATGTCACCAGAACAGTAATAGACTCTTGATAAATTATTATTCTCTATTTCGATGAACTTTCGTGATGAAGTGTTATCGCTGTTCAGATATCCTTCAGTAACCTGTCTTCCAGAAAGAAGTAATTCGCCACCATTATCAGAAGGCGATGAATCTTGGAGCTTCCTAAGTATATAATTAAAACTCGGTAATACTTTACCAATAATAGATTCTGGTTTATCGAGATCATTTTTTTTAACTACATGCAAAGTCGCATGAACAGTAGTCTCAGTAATACCATACATGTTAATGAGTAATGGAGAATCTAAACCAAATTTTTTCTCCCACAGCTTCAATGCCTGAAAGTTAAGGCGCTCTCCTCCAAAAATAATAAAACGTAACGCTAGTTCCGAACGATTAAAACCCATCAATTTAGGTGCATTAATAGAAAAAGCTGTTGGTGTTTGATTTAATACTGTTACATTTTCATTTTTTATTAGCTGTGAGAGTTTTTCAGGTTCAATTCGTGTCTCATCATCTGGTATTAACAACGTCCCACCATAGGCGATAGCAGACCATATTTCCCATACGGAAAAATCAAAAGCATAAGAGTGATATAACATAATCACATCTCTGGAATTAAACTGATAAAAACTTTCCGTAATTTCGAACAGGGCACTCAAGTTATTATGCGTTATTGGTACCCCTTTAGGCTTACCCGTTGTACCGGAGGTATAAATAACATATGCAACACCAGTCAACTGCGATGAATCGCTCACTGACTGGGATATATCCATTTGCTGAATACAATGATAAATATCACAAAAGGGGTAATCTTCCTGATGAAAGTTATCCTTATCCCCGATAATGAATACAGGTTGAACATCTTCCAAAATCAGTTGGTTTCTTTCTATGGGTGCCTTTTTATCCAAAGGTACATAGGCTGCCCCCAAAGCCTGAACAGCCAACAATGATGCAATTAACTCTGCCGAAGGTGTTAACTCTACAGCGACAAAATCTCCCGGCTTAACACCATTTAATGAAAGATAAGATGCAATCTTTCCAACCCATTGGTTTAAAAGCCCATAAGAAACTGTCTGATTTCTATATTTCACCGCTGTCAGGTGTTTATTTTTTTGAGTAATGTAAAAAAAACGACTCAGCATCGTGCATTTATGCTGAGGATTTATCAATGATTGTATCACTACAACATCTCCTTTTTATTAAGTTAACAATACAGTAAAAAATCAAAACAAACAAATGTGTTTTTTATGTTAATTTAGAATAACAAAATGAAATATTATAATAAAGCTATTGATTTATTGAAAATAAAAAAATAACATTAAGTTTAATCATTATAAAAGAAGTGATAATGTTAAAAAAAACTATTCATCCTAAAACAAAAACCACTTACTAATAAGACATAAAATTACAATAAATAAGATTCCAAAATAGCGCTACATCTTATACTACTCATAATTCTATATATAACAATGGGTTGAAGAAGGCCATGTGTAGCAGAATTATGAAACGTTATTTATACAACTATTACAATAATAAATAATTAAGAAGCTATCCTAAATAACGTATAAGTTATCAATCCTAGTGCTCTCCCCAGCAAAAAACTGACGGCCATGATGTCTTTAATATTCTATCTGAGAAATATTCTTTAGCATTACACGCTCCTAAAGAAGTCAGTCATTTTCTTTCATGCCATTACGTATGTTAATGATCAGTGTAATCTATTCCGTTTAGAAAAAAATACGGCTGTAAGCTACAACCGTATTAAATTACTCAATGATGAATATAATGAGTTGATATTATTTAATAATTACCGTTCCCAGTAAGACTCTTCCAAACTATCTTCTTTTTCTGGTAAACCCCGGCTTAATCGTGGCGAATGCTGACTCAATACCTGATAACTCACTCTGTTTGCATATTTACAAACCTGAGCAAGTGATGAGTATGTCAGGTAATTACGAGTATGCTTACTGGAATTAGGCACATTCATTCTGTGATGGTTATTAGCGGTTATATCATGCAATAAAGCAGATAAAGCACCATCACCTGCACCATTGGTATTCATAATTTTTTCTGGTCCGCCCATATAAGGTTCAATATGGGAGTAAACTTTCATTGGGATTTGGCAATCAGATTTTCGCATAGCACGGCTGAATTCATAACGGTTAAATTCAGCAATAGCACCTGGTAGCAGTGGGTGAGTTGTCTGACGCTTATAATCTTCTTCCGTATACCCTGCCATATATAATCCCGCAGGACCAGCGGTACACAAAACCAAATCAACCCAATCCAGAGCCATATCTGACGCCAATAACGGATCACTGAAACCCGTAAGCTCATAAGCTTCATCTTCATTCATTGCCAGAACAGAAATGTTCTCAACCAGAAAATCGCGCCACCATTGTGGATCTTCAGCAATAACATATTTTGTCCCCAAAGTCAGAACGACAGGTACACTGTGTTTTTTTGCATATTCGATGGCTTTCATTGTTGCTTCTGGCATTGGCTCTCCTCGCTTACAACGAACCAAATAAGCAGTCAATACCAAAGCTGAAGCTTCAGCGATAATCTGTTCTGGAATACTCTCCGGTTTTAGTTGATTCATTTGTCCAGGGCTAATGGCAAAAGTCCGTTCACCATTTTCTGTTACCAGTGTAAAACAGCGGCCAATTGGGCCATCCACACCCTGTAAATAATTTAGATCAGTTCGGCTGGAGGTGTTACATAAGTAGCGGTAAGCATAGCTGCCAATCTGAATGTTGTTACACATTGTGCCCAGTAAAACGGAACGATCATCGGCCAGCACTGAGTAATTATGCAAGGTATTACCAATCGTGCCACCGGCAAATTCGTGGCTGATAAGATTGTTATCCGTCAGTTCTCTATACAAGGTTTCAGCTACATCATCTTCAATAACTAATGAGTGTCCCTGGCTGAGGTGGTAACGCCGGATAAAATCTTCATCTACTTTCGCCTCAATATCCACTAATATCTGATCGATACCAACGATATAAGCTCGGTTATTCTCACCATACATCATTTCTTTAATTGGCTGGAGTAAAGGATCACGCAGACTGACGGGAAAATAGTGTTTTGATTTACGTTTACCAGGGAATTTCATATTTGATTGATGCTATAACGCGGAAAAGATGCAGCATATTAGCACAATAAAAACTGACAGGCAGCAAGTGTCATTGCGACACCGGCTGCCAAAGAGATTAAGCCACTTTCTGACGACTGCGCGCCACGTGACGAATCAGAACAAACATCACCGCCAGGATCAAACCAATAAAGGCACTGCCTACCAGAATAAGCAGACGCTTAGGCGAATCTTTCGCCGTTGGTTCATAAGGAGCCTGCATATATTTAAATGGCTGGAAGTTAACTTTATCTATTGTAAGTGATTTAAGTTCGTTTATATAGAACATGCGGTTACGTAAATCACCATCAATCAAGGATGGATCTTTGATCTCTTCGGTAATTTGCAGCTTACGTTGTAATGCATCAGCGCCCAAAGCAATGGAATAATCCGGATCATCTTTGATCATTGCTCCTTCGCTGGAAATAGGCTTTTTAATTCCCGCGGAATTGGCGATAGATAATGAATATTTCAATCGCTCAATATTAGCTCTCTGTATATTATGAACACGGTTCAAATCAACTGCATACAAGCCTTCGGAGTAGGCAAGCTTCTGTTTCACCATATCACTCAATTCACTTTGCATCTGCTTACGGACAACAGACGACACATAACTGATATAGCCATTTAGCAGGCTATATGCATCTTCAGCGGTTCCGGCACTGAAAGTGAGTTTAGTTTCACCACTATTTTCATCACCTTTTTCCCCTTTTGAAGAAGATGAAATATTATCATTTATAATCTTTTCAATAAGTTTTCTTTTTGCAAGTGGTGAATGATCATCTGATTTAGTTACTAGATTTTTAAAATACTCTGTATTAACCAAGTATTCTTCTCGTAAAACCCGTGAATTAAAATTATTTAAAAAATTATCATACAGTGACGATGAAGTTACCGATGGTTGCAAGCTTAAAACCTCTAGCCTAGTCAAGATATTTTTAACTGGCTGTATTTCTTCAAGTTGAGGTTGAATAACTGAAGCTGAACTGGTCCATTTTTGTGGCATCCAAGATGCTACTGTAAAACCAATAACAGCAAAAATGATAGTAACAGCAATAATCAATAACTTTGATTGAAATAAAACAGAGAATAACTCAAACAAATCAATTTCATCGTCTTGCTTTGAATTGTAATAATTAAAATATTCTTCACTGGAGTTAGCACTTTTAATCGGTTTAATACTCATTATTTATGTCCAAATTCAAATATGACTGTTACTAACTATTCTACAAAACATCATCCCACTGAGCCTTTAGCTAATATCCAGAAAAGCCGAGTGCAACCGTTCGGATAGATAGGCTCCCGCATGAGAATATATCATTAAAGAGCCATTTAATCCTAATGATAGATTAATCCTATATACTATTTGTTTCACTTCCGGCAAACCTGTTAACCAATGCTTCCAGTAGAAAAATATGATTACTATTGTCGTTAAGCGCAGGAATATATTCAAATTTCTCCCCACCAGCATTAAGAAATATCTCTTTATTCTGCTGTTTTATCTCTTCCAACGTTTCCAGACAATCGGACGAAAAGCCAGGACAAAGAACCTGAATATGCTTTATTCCCTGATTAGGCAATGATTTCATGGTTTGACTTGTGTATGGCGTTAACCAAGGCTCACGACCAAACCGAGACTGATAAGTCATTATCACCTGATCTGCTGGATAGTTAATTGTTTGCTTTAGCAATTGAGTTGTTAACTCACACTGTTCAGAATAAATATCACCCGTATCAACAAAACGCTGCGGAATACTATGAAAGGAAAAGAGTAATCTGTCCGGCTTACCATGTTCACAGAAACTCTGTTCAATGGTCTCTTTCAATGCAGAAATATAAGCAGGATGGTCAGCATAGCTACGGATAAAGTGAATCCCAGGAATAGTACGGTATTTCTGCAATATTTGACTGACACCATCAAACACAGCCGCAGAAGTAGAACAGGAGTACTGGGGATAAAGTGGTAAAACAACCAATTGCTCAACACCCTGCTTAAGCAGATTATCAATTGCCTGTTCAAGAGATGGAGAACCATAACTCATGCCTAATTCAACAGGAATATCTGCTAGTTTTTCCGCCAGCAATTTGTGCTGACGACGGCTATATACTAACAGGGGAGAACCTTCATCAGTCCAGACTTTCTGATATAACTTTGCCACACGTGGAGAGTGAAAAGGCAAAATAACGCCATATAATATTGGCTTCCAGATCAAGCTGGAAAAATCGACAACTCTTCGATCACTCAGAAACTCAGCTAAGTAACGTTTTATAGCCACAGTGGTCGGCTCATCAGGAGTGCCAAGATTAACTAATAAAACGCCATATTTACCGCTGCTCATCATGCCGATTCCCTATTGTCTTCTCTGGTGAGAACCCTAACACAATAAAATACAGATGAAAATCATGTTTATCCATCGAAACAATAAATAAAAACCAACAGGTTTACCTGAAGCAGTAAAGAAACAATATAAGATAAGGCAGCTTATAAGCCGCCTTTTAAACATCACTAAGATTGATTAATCCAGAATTTTGACTAATTCTTCGCTAACTTCAGATACCTTGCGAATACCATCAATTCTGAAATATTGGGTATCACTTGTTTCAGCTTCTTTCTGGTAATAAAACACCAAAGGAGCAGTCTGTTGATGATATTCAACTAAACGTTTACGCACGATATCTTCATGATCGTCTTTACGAATAGTCAGTTCTTCACCAGTAACATCATCCTTATTTTCCACCGCCGGTGGATTAAATGAGATGTGATAAACACGGCCAGATGGCGCATGTACACGGCGCCCAATGATACGTTCAATAATCAGTTCATCAGGAACATCGAATTCCAGGACATAATCAACATGAATATCGGCTTCTTTCATTGCATCAGCCTGAGGAATGGTACGCGGGAACCCATCCAACAAGAAACCATTGCGGCAGTCATCTTGTTTGATACGCTCTTTTACCAAAGCAATGACCAGCTCGTCAGTAACCAGCTTGCCATTGTCCATCAATTCTTTTGCTTTTAAGCCCAATTCTGTGCCAGCCTTAACTGCAGTACGCAACATATCACCGGTAGAAATTTGAGGGATCCCATATTTCTCCATGATAAATTGCGCCTGAGTCCCTTTACCGGCGCCCGGAGCGCCCAGCAGAATAATACGCATTGCGTAAATCCCCTTGCTAGTTAGTTTTTATATTTGTAAGAAAACGAGTCACCATACCATCTGGTATGGGGTTCGCTCAAGAAAACAGGAAAACGATTTCGTGATATTTTTTTGCAAAAAATAAACCACGCCCCATTTCACTATCGGAGGCGTGGTTTACAATCGTTACCAAGAAATAATTAAATCAAGCTTTTTCAGGCAGTAATAGCTGATTCATACGACGAATAAACTGGTTTGGATCTTCCAATGTGCCACGTTCAGCAAACAATGCCTGATCGAGCAGTAGTTCAACCCAATCCGCGAATTGAGCTTCATCACTGATATCAGCAGCCAGTTTTACCAATTGATGATCAGGATTCAGTTCAAAGTTGTATTTAACGTCCGGCACTTGTTGACCCGCCGCCGCAAACAATTTCGCCATCTGAGTGCTCATTTCATCCACATTTGTTGTCACAATTGCCGGAGTATCTGTCAGACGATGAGTCAATTTAACCTCTTTGACCCGATCGCCAAGTAGTGTTTTCACACGCTCAACAAACGGTTCCAGCTGCTTATCAATTTCTTCCTGCTCAACTTTGTCTTCATCTGCCAGTTTGTCCAGAGATTCATCAGCTTTACTGACTGACTGGAATTTCTTACCATCAAACTCAGTAAGATACCCCATCATCCATTCATCAATGCGCTCTGACAGCAGCAGAACTTCAATACCTTTCTTACGGAACAGTTCCAAATGAGGGCTATTTTTTGCCGCAGCATAACTGTCTGAAGTGATATAGTAGATCTTATCCTGACCTGCGGTCATCCTACTGACATACTCTTCCAAAGAAACTGTTTGCGCAGAACTGTCATTATGAGTAGAGGCAAAACGCAACAATTTAGCGATAGCTTCTTTATTCGTATTATCCTCTGCCGGGCCTTCTTTCATCGCTAGCCCAAACTGCTGCCAGAATTGCTGATATTTTTCCGCGTCATCTTTCGCCAGCTTATCCAACATCTGCAATGCACGTTTGGTCAACGCATTACGTAAATTACGGGTAATAGAATTATCTTGCAGAATTTCACGGGAAACGTTCAGTGGCAAATCATTGGAATCAATCAGGCCACGAACAAAGCGCAAATAGTTTGGCATAAACTGTTCTGCGTCATCCATGATAAACACGCGCTGGACATACAATTTCAGCCCGTGCTTATGCTCACGGTTCCACATATCCCACGGTGCCTGAGAGGGAATATAGAGCATACTGGTATATTCCTGTTTACCCTCTACGCGGTTATGGCTCCAGATCAACGGATCAGTAAAATCATGAGAAATATGTTTGTAGAACTCTTTATATTCTTCATCTGTAATTTCAGATTTACCACGAGTCCACAAGGCCTGAGCTTTATTAATCTTTTCCCAGGTTACTGTATCTTCTTCACCCTCTTCTTCGCTCTTATTTTTAGTTTCAATTTCAACTGGCAGAGCAATATGGTCAGAGTATTTACTGATAACAGAACGCAAACGCCAGTCATTCAGGAAGTCATCTTCCCCTTCACGTAAATGAAGGGTGATCTCGGTACCACGAGTTTCTTTTTCAATATCAGCGACAGTGTAATCACCTTCACCAGCGGATTCCCAGAATACGCCTTGATCAATTGAAGCACCGGCAGCACGGGTACGTACCGTGACTTTATCAGATACAATAAAGGCAGAGTAAAAACCAACACCAAATTGACCAATTAACTGGCTGTCTTTAGCCTGATCTGAACCAATAGATTCCAGGAAAGCTTTTGTTCCTGATTTAGCGATAGTGCCAAGATTATCAATGACTTCATCACGGGTCATACCAATACCATTATCACTGATCGTGATAGCTCTCTTTTCTTTATCAAAAGAGAGGCGAACGCGCATTTCACCATCACCTTCATAAAGTTCTGGAGCAGATAATGCGCGGAAACGTAATTTGTCAGCAGCATCGGAAGCATTTGAGATTAACTCACGAAGGAAAATCTCTTTATTGGAATAAAGTGAATGGATCATTAATTGCAGAAGTTGTTTTACTTCAGACTGAAATCCACGGGTTTCCTGACCTTTCATACTCATTTGTTACCTCAATCTCAATCCAGTTCAGACAGATAAAATCAGACGATAATATGCAGATGGGGATAAATAAGCCGGGTTTCAAGTTTGATTATTCAAAAGAGTATCAAATAACGCAAATAAGTTAGATATTTAAATAGGTTATAACCATAGCGGAATGAATTCAAAGGCGAGCGCCACATAAATGCAGCGCCTCAACATCTTTACGATTTGATCCATACAGGGTATACAGCTGTATTCTTTTCCAGTCAGATAAAACGACTAGACATTGACAGAAAATCAACAAGTAATCTTCTGCCGCCCAGCAAGTGAATGCGACAAAGTTGTACCATCTACCATTTCAAGCTCACCACCAACCGGTACACCATGAGCAATGCGGCTTGCTGTTACACCATACTGAACGCATATTTCTGCAATATAATTGGCCGTTGCCTCTCCCTCCACTGTCGGATTAGTCGCCAAAATCACCTCTGAAATCTCTTCAGTGGAGAGGCGTTCTTCAAGACAATCCAAACCAATATCCATCGGGCCAATGCCGTCCAATGGAGATAAATGCCCCATCAACACAAAGTAGCGCCCGGCAAACTGCCCAGTCTGTTCAATAGCATGAATGTCCGCAGGGCTTTCAACCACACAAATTTGACCATTTTGCTGACGACGTGAATTAGCACAGATCGTGCACTGCTCCTGCTCAGTAAAAGTCCGGCAATATTTACAGTGTCCAATTTCCGACATCGCCCTCGTCAATGCCTGAGCTAAGCGCATTCCACCACTGCGATCACGCTGTAACAAATGAAAAGCCATCCGCTGCGCAGATTTAGGGCCAACTCCTGGCAAGCAGCGTAATGCTTCCATCAAGGATTCAAGGAGAGGACTGGTTTGCATCAGAATGGCATCTTAAAGCCTGGGGGCAGTTGCATTCCGCTGGAAACGCTTGCCATTCTCTCTTTCTGAGTTTCTTCAATGCGACGGGCGGCATCATTGAATGCAGCCGCAATCAGGTCTTCCAGCATCTCTTTGTCATCTTCCATCAAGCTTGGATCAATCTCAACACGACGGCAATTATGCGCACCATTGATAGTCACTTTAACCAGGCCTGCACCAGATTCACCTGTCACTTCCAGATTAGCGATCTCTTCCTGCATTTTCTGCATCTTGTCCTGCATTTGTTGGGCTTGTTTCATCAAATTGCCCAAACCACCTTTACCAAACATAGTTTTCTCTCTTCGCTATGGCTACATCGTACAACAGGTACAGATTGCAGCGCGGTTAGACCGGCCGGATACTCTCTTCATCCAGTTCAGCATCAAATACCTGCCGCAATGTCTGAATAGTCTTATCCGCAATAATTGATTGGCGAGCTTGTGCCAATTTTTCTTCATAAATGGCTTGTCGCCACTCCAGTGGAGTTTTCTCCTCCGGATTATCATCTTCAATAATGCTGAATTCAACCGTTACACCGTACAACTCGCTTAAAGCCTCTGCTAATAATTTTTGTGCAAAAGCGGAATTAAGATGGCACTGACTCGAACGCAGGTGTAAACAGATATTATTAACACTGATCTGCTCTTTAAACGCATTTAATGCTAATTGTTGCACCAGTTTAGGAATTTTAAGTTTATCAACTTCTGCTGCCCATGCATCTCTTTGTTTGGATTCTTCAGCTAATTTTTCTACCAGCTCCGGCGTTTTCTCATGCTCTAGAGCCGTTCTTAACGCCTTTGGTGTAGCGACATAACTTTCTGGTTTTTTTTCAATATTCTTGGCTTGCCAACGATAAGCCTCTTTTTTCTCAGGTTTCTCTTCCTGCATTTTAGCTATTGATGACTGAGATCGCGGCCCTGACACTGCGACAATCCGCTCCAGTGCCGAGGTTGCCGCCGGCCTCGCCTTAACAGGCGTAGCCGGTTTAGGCTTTTTTGGTGGCGTTTGCTCTTGTTGCCGGGATAACACACGCCTTGCTTTCAGCAACTGCGCTGTTGGGCTTGATGCAAGTGCCTGGGGTATCTGAGGTTCCGGCTGAGAAACGCTGCCCACCGGTACTGGCTCATCAATAGGGTAATCAGATGGCGTATTGCCCTGATGATTATGTTGTGGCTGTGCTGCAATTGATGGGATAGCCGCAGGATGTCCATGCACAACCGGTTTAGCAACCTCTTCAATGACTGTTTTTGGGTGAAATGCCAAAGCTCTGAGCAGCGTCATTTCAACACCCATCCTGCGTTCCGGTGCATACGACAAATCTCTACGACCAATCAGTAGAGTTTGATAATAAAGTTGTAAATCTTCCGGTGAAATTGCTTTTGCCAATATTCTCAAACGGCCTTCAATGGAAGCAGCAGCAATTTCTGGTTGAGAAGGTAATAGCTGGATCATTGCAATACGATGCAGTAATGAAAGAATCTCTACTAACAAATTCTCCCAATCAGCCCCCCGTGAAGCGGCTTGTTCCACCAATGCCATAACCTGCTGACCGTCAGCCCGAATCAATGATTCTATAATTGATAACGGCTGTTCATCATCTAATGTTCCCAACATCAAGCTGACTATTTCAGTTGTTACCTGGCCTTGCCCCATCGCAATAGCCTGATCTGTCAGACTCAACGCATCGCGCATACTACCATCAGCAGCACGGGCCAGAAGCTGACGGGCACGGCTGTCATTCTCCAGATGTTCAGCTTTAAGAATATGTTCGAGCTGACCGCTTATCTGATCAACATTCAGCGCTTTGAGGTGAAACTGCAAACAGCGGGAAAGGATAGTTACCGGCAATTTTTGCGGATCAGTGGTTGCCAATAAAAATTTCACATGCTCAGGTGGCTCTTCCAGCGTTTTCAATAATGCATTGAAGCTATGGCGAGAAAGCATATGCACTTCATCAATCAGGTAGACTTTGAAACGCCCACGAGCTGGAGCATATTGCACGTTATCCAGCAATTCGCGCGTATCTTCAACTTTAGTACGGGAAGCCGCATCAATCTCAATGAGATCGACAAATCGCCCTTGCTCAATTTCAAGGCAATTAGCACACTTACCACAAGGCTTATCAGTAATACCTATTTCACAATTTAACCCTTTGGCAAACAAACGGGCAATCGTCGTTTTCCCGACACCTCTAGTGCCGGAAAACAGGTAGGCATGATGGAGCCGGCCATGGGAAAGACCATTAGCCAGCGCAGTCAGGACATATTCCTGACCAATCACATCAGAAAATATTTGTGGGCGCCACTTACGGGCAAGTACCTGATAGCTCATTGATACCGAGAAAATTAAATATAATTGGGTACCATGCTAACACAGCCCCACTACAGACAGCGAGGCCGATATGTCAGTAATACGAAAATAAGCAGATTAATGACCAGGGAATTCCAATAGCGTGAAGCTGTTCACGCCTTGTTTTTGCAGACGCTCACCCCCTCCCAAATCAGGCAGGCCAATAACAAAGGCAGCTTCAGAAACTTCACCATCTAAATGACGGATTAAGCGAACAGTTGCCTCAATAGTGCCACCCGTTGCCAGCAGATCATCAACAACCAGCACCTTATCACCTTCTTTGATACTGTCCTTATGTATTTCCAGTGTATCAGTGCCATACTCTAAATCGTAAGTTTCACTCAATGTTTCACGAGGTAATTTGCCTGCTTTACGGACAGGGATAAAACCAACACCGAGACGCAACGCAACTGGAGCTCCAAATAGAAAACCGCGCGCTTCAGTGCCCACAATTTTTGTAATGCCTTTGTCCTGATATCGTTCTACCAGAAGATTAATTGTTGCCTGGTAGGCAAGAGGGTTATCCAATAAGGTCGTAATATCACGAAAAAGGACCCCCGGTTTAGGGTAATCAGGGATAGTTTCAATACTGTCTTTAATAAATTGCAGTTGCTGAGCGTTTGCAGTCATAATCGGTGCCAGTGAGTAGAACACGAGAGTGCTAAAATCTATGCAAACTGATAAAAAAAAGCAACCGATGAACATACATCAACCTAATTTTTTGTCGTTCCAGGTTAATCCTGCTTCGCAACGCATAATCATTGTAGGGTATAAATGAGTACGCAACCGTTATTAAATTTACTCGAAAAGCAAATCAATATACTGGCGGAAGAGCTCACACCTCTGGCAGATATCCCATTTTCTACTGCCCGGTTTGATCAAACTTTATTTAATCGGCGCAGTGATAAACTCCGTGGTTATCTGCAAGAAGTCAGGCATAACATGGAACAACTTAAAGAGTGTGTTCAGGATAACCGAACGGAGCAAGTCGCATTTCTGACCGAACGTTTAGTTGCTCAAATGGAAGCATTAAAGCGTGAATTGTCCACTCAATCACTGAGAAAAAAAGAGAGCAAGTTCGAACATAAACAACAAGCTACTGATCTGTATCACAAGCTGGCTGAACATCAAGATTATGAACGACGTCTGCTCACCATGAGCAATGATCGAGAGCTAAAATTGAATCAACAAACTACACTGAGTAATCAGCAAAAAATACAGAAAGAAATCGCAGCATTAGCCGGAAGACTAGCACGTTGCCGCCAATCTCTGACGCGAATTGAAAAATCAATCGAATATAAAGAGAACATGGATTAATGACTCAGATGAGGAAGTTTTATGTCAGTCGAACACGCACCACCTGAAGTTCAGCTTGCGGTTGATCTGATCTATCTATTGGAATGCAATGAAATCGCGCCCGAAATTGCACTCGCTGCACTGGAAATAGTCAAACATGATTATCAAGCAAAGTTAGCGGAGCAGTCACAATCTACGAAGGAATATTGAGCGATTTATTACAAACACTTCATAGATACTTTGTCGATACCATAAAAGATCTACATTAGTTAGTCTTAGAATTTTCTCGCACGCATTCGATCAACCTTTGCAAAATGGCTTGATGTCGTCATTCATTCTTTCCATTGCTGAGTTTAAGAAACGTTGAAGCATAATCGTCCGCAGCGATTCGAGTGCAAAGCTGCTCCCATTCACAGCCTACACAGGCAGATCTTACGATCCTGCGGTTAAAAGCCCATCGAGCCTGTATTAAATAGGTTTCGTCGAGTCTCAGTGTATGTCCCACTTCAACTGGTCGGCCCATAAGAGCACCAACAGCCTCCAAAGCACGGCTATCCCGGACAATGACACTCTTGCCCAAACAATGAGGATCATCTTCTCCAAGCAAAGGAGCACAAATATCATCTGGTCCTTCCACAATCAGGATATCTTCGTTCTGAATTCGCGGAATAATCTTATTGTAGTTTTCAATAAAGCCAGGGGAATATCCGTTGCCCGCGTAAGTAAGAATACACAGGAGGTGATGACCTCTCAGAGATATTGTCATTATTGCGTTCCTGAGTATGGAGTGCAACCAAGTATTGCATTATTATACAAACAATGTTATACGATTGACACTGACCTTCAATAGATCAATTTTTCTAATATAAAGAAAATAGACTAGGAATCGGCAATCATGTCGTCAAGGTGGGCATCAAAAGAGCTTGTCAAATTATCATCAGAAAGCTTGCAGGCAATCATAGACAACAAGATTCCGGCGGTAATGATAGATGATTTTGCAACTACAGAGGAATCAGTACAGCTTTCTGCAGCAATACTGAGCATGAAAGCAAAGCAATATGAATTCGGCAGGCCAGGATTTTACTTGGGAAATCCACTCTCTCATTACCGTGATCGCCCAAAAGAAGAGTATTTTTCTCAAGTTAACGCCGCTGAACAAGAGCGTACTCAAGTGCTCAATCAAGCTTTTGATCCAATTGTTCGGTTCATACGACACATCAATCACGATACAGATTTCAGCATTTCGATCGCGGAAGAACCGGGGTTTGGTCCCTACTTTGCCGGTATCGTCCGTATTATCTCCGGTGGTTCAGATCTACATGTGGACTACGCCCCCACTTTTGCGAAAGGCAATTTATCTATCGGAGATATATCAACTCAGCTCGCCTGGAACCTCTATGTTTTGTCTCCCTCACAAGGAGGGGAAACAATAATCTATAATCAACCATTCAAGAGTACTGCCATTGATAAGATCTATAAACCATATGATAGTTCGCTATTGGGTGATTGCGAATCTTTCACTTTCCGGCCTCAAGTTGGTTCTGTCGTCATTTTTAACACCTGTAATCCTCACATCGTCCTGCCTGCGAATGGCAATCGGATTGCAACCGGTTCCTTCATCGGTCTGTTAAATGAGAAAAATCTGATCTTATGGTCGTGATAGATCATGCTAGTAGGTGCTACAGTCAGCCTGACCAGGATAATTTTGGTCCTCACGCCGCCAAGATCAGCAATTTAAGAGCGTGGTTCAAGAGTCGGGTAAGCCCGGCGAACAGTTCTCGCAATTAAGATAACCAGTACGATTTTGATAATGTCACCCGGAATGAATCCCATCGAACCTATGGCTGCTTGCCAGAAGCTGATATTGGCAAATGCCGCAACCCATGGAATACCCATCACGTAGACAATCACAATTCCACCAAAGACAAGAAATATAGCCTCTTTAAAGGTGCTTAGTTTTGCAAGATTCCACTCATACAAGTAGCCGATAACAAAAGCGGCAATCGGCCACGCCAAAACAAAACCACCACTTGGACTGAAAAATACCCCCAATCCTCCCATACCTCCCGCCATTACCGGTAATCCAACTGCAACAAGAACACAAAAGAGCAATAATGCTAATCCACCTCGTTTCGCACCAGCAATAGCGCCGGCAAACATCGCTCCCATTGATTGGGCTGTTATCGGAACGCCTATAACGGGAAGCGCCAATGGTGGGAATAAACCCAGTGCTGCGGTTAGCGCAGCAAATAGTGCTATATAAACAATATCTTTCGTGGACATTTAATCCCCTCATTTTTTCGATAAAGCCACAAACTAGGTTTTATTTGCTGCTTGATTTCTTTCTCTCAAACCCTGGATCGTAAGACCGGGCTTCAATAGCAGCAGAAATATCATCTGCCATTTTGAGAGTTCGCACGATAACGGGTACGGCAATTGCTATGACACTCTTATCGAGACCTCTTGCTTTCTGCGCCTCCCGTACTTCTTCTGTAATTGACGCGAGAACAGGAATAAACCGCAAGGCAAGAGATAGAGCCAGGCTCACTTTTCCTGGATTGATTCTAAAATAATACAACCACCAAAGACCCTTTTCCAATGCATCGATCATATCGGAGGAACGAGTAGTAAGGGTGACAAGCGAGGCTAACAGCAAAAGTGAGGCAAGACGAACGACTACAAGTACACCGGCAGTCCAGTGATGTAGAAACACCTGGACTATAAAAATAAGCACGAAGATCCACATAGCAGGTCGTAGTTGCGCCCAGGCAGCTCTTAATGAGATTCTGGCTAATGAGTATAAAAGTACGATACCTACCAACGCTGCAATAGAAAGATCGATGCGCGGAACGATAAAGAGTAATGTCCCCAAAATGAGCAAAGAAATAATTTTGAACCCAGGGCTAACTCGATGCACAAGTGATGAACCAAGATCATACCCAGACAAGCTCATGACATCATCCTTACATATTCAGGAATAGCAACAGAGGGAATATCATCGACAACCACATGACCATCATCAAAAACGAGCACACGATCAAACCCCGCCAAAAGCTCAAGATCATGAGAAACTATGATCACAGTTTGAGATAAGTTATCGATTGCTTCAGCAACACGACGCTTGTTGCGTAAATCCAGTAAAGTCGTAGGCTCATCGAAAATTATGTAAGCAGGTTCCATCACGAGAACACCAGAAATTGCCAAGAGTTGTTTCTGACCGCCACTTAAAAGATGGGCTGGATGCTCCCTAAACTGAAGTAAACCATATCGTGAAAGTACCTCCTGCGTTCTTTGCTGAATTGTCTCCTTGGTAAAACCGAGATTTTTCATTCCAAAGGCCAAATCCTCTTCAACAACTGGAAAGACAATCTGATTATCAGGATTCTGGAATACAAAACCAACCTTGCGCCGGATCGCTTTACCCTCCGTTCTGGTATTCAGACCCTCCACCAAAACATCACCACATTTCGGTACCAGTAATCCATTAAGAAGACGCGCAAATGTGCTCTTGCCGCAACCGTTGCTACCTATGACGGCAATTCGCTTTTCCTTCAATTGCAAATTTAAGTCTTTCAATACCACACGCTCGCCGTAAGCATGCGTTACATTTCGTATTTCCAGCATAGATGGTTATCCCTCAACAATTGTGACTAGCTACAAAACACGGTATCAACTTAGCACTCTATCTGACTGCAAAATCCGTAGGGCAAATTCAACCAACGTAATGATCTCCACACCATCAAATAAACATAACTTATTGATATTAAATAATTTAACCCATTTTTCCGAATTTAAATAATACATTTTTCTCAGACAGAATCTTCGGAATTTGTTTTAAGTTATAGTTTTTCTTTGGTCACTATCCTACAAGGCCAGCAGCAGAAATACCCGATATTAGAAATAATTTCGGCTCAGTGACTAAGTTTTATTCCTTGTATATAGCAGTAAATAAACAAAGAGCATAAGATAATGACTGTTGACCATTAGCCGCATTGTTAGCAATTACCAAAATAGAATTTACCTCTATTATTCTGGTTTTTCATTTTTCTGTGACTTTCATATGCTCACTATATTTAAGCATATCGATAAAACTATCCACTAACGGTTCAGCTTCTTTCTGAATATCAAAACTGTCTGGTGCAAATAACCAATTCTCCAGTAAACCAGTTATCAACCCTCTCAGCATGATAGCGGCTTGCCGCAGATTAAGATTACAAGGAAGCTGACCTGAGGCAATACAGTCGGAAAGTGACTCTTCAATACGAACATAGTCTGCAACACACAGTTCTTGACGAACTGCCACCAAAGCAGACATTTCACCAACAAACTCACATTTGTGGAAAAAAATCTCCATCAATAGCCGGTTTTTCGGATCGTCAATGACCGACGTCAGGATATGAATTATTAAAGTTCTTAAAATCAGGAGTGGATTATTGGGATATTTTCCTTGATACTCTTTTTCTAATTCGTCAATCTTAGAATCTGTTATTCTACAAGCTTCGGAAAACAGGTCTACTTTATTTTTAAAGTGCCAGTAGATTGCACCTCGGGTTACTCCAGCCGTTGTGGCAATATCTGTCAGTGAAGTAGCAGAGACACCGCGCTCAGAAAACTCTTTTATAGCTGCGTCTATAATCTGTTGCCGGGTCTCCTCAGCCTGTTGTTTAGTTTTTCGTGCCATATACTCTGTTTTTAACCTGAAGCTGATTTACATACATTCATGTATGTTTGTATTATAGCATGCTGCTATTAATGGAGTAGTGGTTTTACGGATTGAAAGGTCAACATCTAAAAATATTGAGGTTTACTTATGCGAATAAACAGGGGAGTTTTGCCTCTGACTACAGTACTGGTACTCTCAGGCAGCTTAGCTCTTTCAGGATGTAACGACAAAGACTCTCAGCAAGTTGCTGAAAATCAACAGGCTCCTGAAGTCGGTATCGTGACGCTGAAAACTGAACCTCTGATGGTCACAACTGAACTGCCAGGCCGAACATCAGCCTTCCGTATTGCAGAAGTTCGTCCACAAGTCAGTGGTATAATTCTGAAGCGAAACTATAAAGAAGGAAGCGATGTAAAAGAGGGGACTTCTTTATACCAGATAGATCCAGCAACTTACCAAGCTGCCTATGATAGTGCTAAAGCTGATTTGGCTAAAACTCAGGCTAATGCGGAAATAGCACGCCTGACAGTGAACCGTTATAAACCACTGTTAGGTACAAACTATGTTAGTCAGCAGGAGTTTGATAAGGCCAGTGCTGACTCTGCACAGGCGAATGCTGCGGTACTAGCGGCAAAAGCGGCTGTAGAGACTGCCCGCATTAATTTGGCATACACCAAAGTTACAGCACCAATTAGCGGTCGTTCCGGCAAATCGACTATAACTGAAGGAGCTCTGGTTTCTGTTGGTCAACCAACAGCAATGACAACCATTCAACAGTTGGATCCAATTTATGTGGATGTCACTCAGTCAAGTGATGACTATCTACGTCTTAAAAATGAAATCACCAGAGGTATCGTACAGAAAGAAGGTAAAGCCAAAGTTCACCTAGTTATGGAAGATGGTAAAAATTACAGTGAAACAGGCTATCTGGAATTTTCCGATATCACTGTAAATGAAACAACCGGTTCTATCACCATCCGTGCAATATTCCCTAACCCAAATGAAAAATTGCTACCAGGTATGTTTGTTCGCGCAAAACTGGAAGAAGGTATTCGTCGGGATTCAATACTGGTTCCTCAGCAAGGAATTACCCGCACACCTCGTGGCGAAGCTACAGTCATGGTGGTCGGTAAAGGCGAAAAAGTCGAACCACGCATTATCACGGCAAGCCAGGCTATTGGTGACAAATGGCTGGTAACTTCCGGTCTGAAAACAGGTGATCGGGTTATCGTTACTGGTTTGCAAAAAATTCAACCTGGCATACCAGTTAAGGCAGAAGAAGTGGATTTAGATGCAAAACCTGCTACGAACCAAGCTGAGCCTGCAAAAAAGTCTTAATTAAGGAGTCGGTGATTCATGCCTAAGTTTTTTATAGATCGGCCAATCTTTGCATGGGTAATCGCAATTATTACCATGCTGGCTGGGCTGCTGGCAATTATGAAATTACCCGTGGCGCAGTACCCAACTATCGCACCACCGGCGATTTCTATCTCCGCAACTTATCCCGGCGCAGATGCCACTACTGTGCAAAACACAGTTACTCAGGTTATCGAACAGAATATGAATGGTATCGATAATCTGGTTTATATGTCTTCCGACAGTGACTCTGCTGGCAACATGAATATCACGCTAACTTTTGAAGCGGGTACTAATCCTGATATTGCACAAGTACAGGTACAGAACAAGCTACAACTGGCTATGCCTCTGTTACCACAAGAAGTACAGCAGCAAGGGATACATGTGGATAAGTCCACGAGTTCTTTCCTAATGGTTGCAGGGTTCATTTCTGATGATGGATCCATGTCACAGGAGGATATCGCTGACTATGTTGGTGCAAACGTCAAAGACCCGTTAAGCCGTGTAACTGGTGTGGGTGATGCAATGCTGTTTGGTAACCAATATGCAATGCGAATTTGGTTGAATCCTGACAAGCTCGTTGACTACAAAATGACGACTCTGGATGTAATAAATGCAATCAAAGCACAAAATAACCAAATAGCCGCCGGTCAGTTAGGGGGAACCCCTCCCGTTCCAGGTCAACGGCTGAATGCTTCGATTATTGCCCAAACACGTCTGACTTCACCGGAAGAGTTCAGCAATATTCTTCTGCGCGTTAATACTGATGGTTCTCAGATCCGTCTAAAAGATGTGGCAAAAGTGGAGTTAGGGGCAGAAAGTTACAATATAATTGCCCGCTTTAACGGTAAACCCGCTGCTGGTGTCGGTGTCAAACTGGCAACAGGTGCTAACGCTCTGGATACGTCAAAAGCGGTAAAAGAAGCGCTAAAAAATATGGAGCCTTTCTTCCCGCATGGGCTGAAAATCGTCTATCCATATGACACCACGCCATTCGTTAAAATCTCTATTAACGAAGTAGTGAAAACACTGGTTGAAGCAATTATGCTGGTGTTCGTGGTTATGTACTTATTCCTACAAAACTTCCGAGCAACACTTATTCCAACCATTGCGGTTCCAGTCGTACTGCTGGGAACATTTGCAATACTCGCCACATTTGGCTATTCAATAAATACATTAACTATGTTTGCCATGGTTCTCGCGATTGGCTTACTGGTAGATGATGCCATTGTTGTGGTGGAAAACGTTGAACGTGTTATGCAAGAAGAGGGTCTATCGCCGAAAGAAGCAACCAGGAAATCAATGGGGCAAATCCAAAGCGCCCTGGTTGGTATTGCCATGGTGCTGTCTGCTGTATTTGTCCCAATGGCTTTCTTCGGCGGTTCAACCGGTGCGATTTATCGTCAATTCTCGATCACCATCGTATCTGCAATGGTACTGTCTGTACTGGTGGCATTAATCCTAACACCGGCTCTGTGCGCCACCATGTTGAAACCTATTGCTAAAGGCAGCCACGGTAAACAGACTGGGATCTTTGGTTGGTTCAACCGCATATTTGATAAAAGTACCCACCACTATACTGACAGTATCGGCCGTATTCTGCGCAATACAGGCCGCTATCTGGTGATTTATGTATTGCTGGTTGCTGGTATGGCTGTCATGTTCACTCGTCTGCCATCCTCCTTCCTTCCTGAAGAAGATCAAGGGGTATTGCTGACAATGGTTCAATTACCTTCAGGTGCAACACAGGAACAGACACAGAAAGTTCTGGATGAAATAAGTGACTACTTCGATACAGAAGAAAAAGATCTTGTGGTTTCTGTATTTACAGTAAGTGGCTTTGGTTTCAGTGGTCAGGGGCAAAACACTGGTCTGGCATTTATAAGCCTGAAAGACTGGAGTGAGCGTTCTGATGCTAAAAGCAAAGTACCTGCTATTGTTGCCAGGGCAAGTGCTCACTTCCAGAAAATCAAAGAAGGTATGGTTTTTGCGTTTAACATCCCGGCAATTGTAGAGTTAGGTTCAGCAACCGGCTTTGATTTCGAATTAATTGACAAAGCAAACCTTGGACATAATAAACTGACCGAAGCTCGTAACCAATTGCTTGGCATGATACAAAAACATCCAAATATGTTAGTGGGTATTCGCCCTAATGGTCAGGAAGATACCCCTCAGTATCGGGTTAGAATTGATCAGGAAAAGGCAGAAGCTTTAGGTGTTTCTATCTCTGATATCAACTCGACACTAAGCACGATGTTTGGTGGCAACTATGTGAACGACTTTATCGACCGTGGTCGTGTCAAAAAAGTTTATGTTCAATCAGAAGCACCTTATCGTATGCTGCCAGGTGATATCTACAAACTATATGTTCGTAACAAACAGGGTGAAATGGTTCCATTATCTGCCTTTGCAGATATGTCTAAAGAACCATGGACCTATGGCTCGCCACGTTTGGAACGTTATAATGGTTTGCCATCCATGGAAATTCTGGGTGAAGCAGCTCCAGGTAAAAGTACCGGTGATGCAATGGCTCTGATGGAAAAATTAGCATCCCAGTTACCAAATGGAATCGGTTTCGACTGGACAGGCATGTCTTATCAGGAACGCCTGTCAGGTAATCAGGCACCTGCTCTTTATGCACTGTCATTGATAGTGGTATTCCTCTGTCTGGCTGCACTGTATGAAAGCTGGTCAATTCCATTCTCAGTTATGCTGGTAGTACCACTGGGTATCGTTGGAGCCTTGTTAGCAACAACATTCCGAGGCTTGGATAACGATGTTTACTTTAAAGTCGGCTTGCTGACTACCATCGGTTTATCGGCAAAGAACGCAATCCTAATCGTTGAGTTTGCTAAAGACCTGATGGAAAAAGAAGGAAAAGGGTTGATAGAAGCTACGCTAGATGCCGTAAGAATGCGTCTTCGCCCAATCCTAATGACATCATTGGCATTTATGCTGGGTGTTATCCCTCTGGTACTGAGTAATGGTGCAGGTTCCGGCTCTCAAAATGCAGTAGGTACTGGGGTATTGGGCGGAATGATTGCTGCAACCTCGCTAGCTATCTTTTTCGTACCTGTGTTCTTTGTCGTTATCAAACGACGTTTTAGTAAGAAAGCAGAGGAGATTGAACCCGCGTCAGAATCTCGCTAATCACTAATGCAACTAAAAAATAATCAGAGAAGGCCGTTAAAACGGCCTTCTTAAATATAATAGTTGCCTGCATCAGGCAAGATTCCGATCATTAATCTAACTGCTGAATTCTTACATAAATTCATTTAAATTTAATTAAAATCACCACTTATGAGTAAAAAATATCTTTAAAAATCCAAGCATTACTGACTTTAATAAAATTAACGGGAAAATTGTTGGACAAAAGCTGCTTTATCTTTTTTTACACTAAATGACAAAAAACAATACCAGCACATAGTGACTTATGTAATAATGATGTTATATTCATTGATTATTGTAGCCATCAGGCTATAATCTGCTGTTATGGGTACCTGAGGATAATACTGTTTTATATAAGCCCATATATTAACTCGCATATACCAGCCATATTTATAGTTTATTACGTTAAGGTGTGAGTTTTTGTTTAAGAGGTGATTCTGATTTACTAAAAGCAAATCAGGGTTTCCTGTAAAAAAGATAAATAATCCCAAAGAACGATTATAGACACATAATAATAATCTCTTGAAAAAAATTTCTATAATATGTGCATATGTTTAGTGTTTGACTCAAATTAAGTAATACCATACATATACGGGAGAGATACATAGCATGGATGAATATTCACTAGGATGACATGACATTGCTGAATTAAAATGCTGATGTGAGAATCTAAGGCAAGAAGCACCTCTAGTGACAGAGTACATTGAGACTGGTTGTGTAAATAATTCTTACGTCACAGAATAATTTAAAGCTAAATGAATTGATTGAGTACATATCAACTTTAGTTCAGCGCTTTAAAATAAAATATTCTGATGATTTCAGCCATCTCACTTGAATTGATAAATTTTTTTATAATACATATACTTATGCTTCTTTTTGGAAACGAAGAAGATTAGCTTTTATAAACTTACGGAATGGTAAAAAACTAATGAATGTTTAACCAGTATCCTGTTACACGATTTAAATTGCTCCCTGAGCAAAATTTGATTGAATATTTTACTAAATAATTTTTTATATATCTTAAATAAGAAAGGCGACTATGACTAAAACTGATTATCTGATGCGTTTAAGAAAATGCACCACAATTGATACACTGGAACGTGTGATTGAAAAGAACAAATATGAACTTTCAGGAGACGAACTTGAACTATTCTACTCTGCTGCGGATCACCGACTAGCTGAGCTGACCATGAATAAACTGTATGACAGAATTCCACCTTCTGTGTGGAAATACGTTCGCTAAAATAGTTTTCATCAGGTAGAAAGTGATCCGGGCCGGTAAAGTGCTATCGGCTTATTGGATTATTAATAATTGGTGAGGGCTCTGCCAGCGACATCCCGGCACACACATCCCCTGCTATGGCTGCTTCCTTCCGGACCTGACCAAGTTAACAAGTTAGCGTTGCGGGAGAACCAACAGAGCCCCCATTGACGTGTTGCTTTAACTTCAAAGCGACACCATTATCATTCATACCTATCTAAATAGCAAGACAAGCAGGCCCAAATGATGCTTTATTGCACATTACAAGTAAATACACAAGGAAATGTATTATCTGACATCTTTCAACGTAATTTCGATATCTTTAGTCTGTCCATTATTAATCACCTCATATGAAGTATCTGTAACAAACATCAAACGATTATGCAGCGAAACAGAAGCACTGACAACAATACGTGCATATGGCTTAATTTCGCTTGGCCGGTAAGGCAGAACAAAATGGAAAGGTGATTGTTTCCCACCTAAACGTTCTACCTTCTTGGACAGAGTAACTGAAGGCGCATCAGCCAAAGATATATCAGATAAAGTCACTGTCAGAACCGCATCCGCTGGCAACGCTATACGCTGCAATATATTAATATTGCCTTCAACAAAAGAGCGTTTTACTGGATTTTCAATCTTTTCCACCTGAGTATCTACTATCTCAGGACCTTTACCATTACACCCAACCAAAGCAACCGCCAGTAATACGCTCGCAAGGAACTGCCATAATTTCATACACATTCCTCCACTATTCACTAATCTATATGAATAATAAAATAAATTGAAATATCAAACCGTTAAATCTAAACCGCCTGGATTATAGATTAAAAACTTGAATATAAAACTCCAATTATTCTCATATTCTTTATTGCACTACTATCAGGACTTAAAACGTTTACAATTTAGTTATTTATTTATCATTTATTAATGGGACAATAATCATCTCTTGTACTCTCTGATAACCAAATAGAAAACAAAGGTATATTATGAGCAAGGCATTAAAGAATCTGATAAATTTGATGAACTTAGAAAAAATTGAGGAAGGTATTTACCGGGGGCAAAGTAAAGATTTGGGCTTTCCTCAGGTTTTCGGGGGACAAGTGATTGGCCAGGCACTTTATGCTGCCAAACAAACCGTTGTTGATGACCGGATGAGCAATTCTTTCCATAGCTATTTCTTACGCCCCGGTGACAGTAGCAAACCCATCGTCTATGATGTCGAGCTCCTACGCGATGGAGGAAGTTTCAGTGCCCGGCGAGTCAGTGCGATTCAGAATGGTAAGCCTATCTTTTATATGACCGCCTCATTCCAAAGTCATGAAGAAAGTTTTGAACACCAGAATATGATGCCGGATGTCCCCTATCCAGAAGAACTTATCCCTCAGGACGAAATTGCGAAAAAAATGTCGCATCTGCTGCCGCAGAAGATGCAGAATATTTTTCTTCACCCCTGCCCGTTGGAAATGAGACCAGTAAAATATTACAGTCCATTCAATTACCTACCAGAAGAACCTGTACGCTATGTTTGGTTCCGCAGTAATGGCGACATGCCTGCTGATCCTTTTATGCATCAATATCTGCTCGGATACGCCTCTGATTTTAATTTCCTACCAACAGCATTGCAGCCACATGGTGTTGGGTTCCTTGAGAAAGATATTAAGATAGCAACTATTGACCACTCTATGTGGTTCCACCGTCCGTTTAAACTAGACGACTGGTTACTCTATGCTATAGATAGTCCATCAGCTTCTGGAGCCCGTGGTTTTGTTCGTGGGCAGATTTATAATCATGAAGGTGTACTTGTTGCTTCCACTGTACAAGAAGGGCTAATCAGGAAACGGAACAAATAAAAATAATAAAGGCAGCAAATAAGAAACCAGCATCACACTTACGGTCTTATTGCTGCCTGTTTATATCACAGATTAATTATAAGCACTCTCTCCATGGGAATTAATATCCAGACCTTCTCTTTCAATTTCAACAGTAACCCGCAGCCCTACCAGCAGATCTGCTATTTTAAAAGCAATAAAAGAAACAATTACCGACCAAACCACACAGATCAATATACTAAAAGCCTGAATACTCACTTGTTCCAACATGGTTATACCCTCTGCATAACCGGTTCCGCCCAATGATTTCGCTGTAAAAACTCCAGTTAGGAGACAACCCACGATCCCACATATGCCATGTATACCAAATACATCACACACATCATCAACACGTAACCACCGCTTTAAGGCCACCACGCCCCAAAGCCCGGCAAAACCCGCGATTAAGCCAATAATTAGTGCACCACCAACACCAACCATTCCCGCAGCAGGTGTAATACCAACCAGTCCAGCAATACAACCTGAACATGCCCCTAAAAGAGAAGGTTTATTACGGAAAAGCCATTCTGCAAAAACCCATGACAGAATAGCGGCGGCAGTCGCCACAATTGTATTCAAAAATGCCAGAGCCGCGATTTCATTAGCCGCACCAGCAGAACCCGCATTAAAACCAAACCAACCGATATAGAGCACAGCAGTACCGATGAAGACCATCGGCAAGTTATGCGGTTTAAATGCCTCTTTCCCAAAACCAGTACGTTTTCCCAGTAAGTAAGCACCAACCAATCCAGCTACAGCAGCATTAATATGTACAACTGTACCACCAGCAAAATCTAACGCACCATCCTGTGAAAGAACACCTCCGCCCCAAACCATATGTGCCATGGGTAAGTAAGAAAACGTTAACCACAGCACACTGAAAATTAACAAAGCCGGAAAACGAATACGCTCCCCTAACGCGCCAATAATCAAAGCAACAGTGATACAAGCGAAAGAGCCCTGAAATGCCACATGAATTAACTGATAAAAATTGCCGCTTAAGTTCGTAATTGCCAAATTCTTTAACATCATTTGACTAAAACTACCAAAAAAACCATTCCCAGGTTCAAAAGCCAGACTATAACCGTAAATCACCCACAATACACATACCAGAGCAAAACTCACCATAACCTGCGCCATCAGCGATAAAACGTTTTTGCTCCGTAACAATCCACCATAAAATAGAGCAATTCCCGGAATTGTCATAAACAGAACAAGTACTGTACAAATCATCATAAAAGCATTATCAGCGCTATCAGCAACGCCTTCCGCTGCCTGAGATAATGAGGGTAAAAAACTGGCCACAATACCGGTAGCCACAGATAATTGTCTTTTCATATATATATTCCCTATCAGTGACTTATATTGCCGCATCGTTAGTTTCACCTGTTCTGATACGGATCGTCTGTTGTAATTCGATGACAAAAATTTTACCATCGCCAACTTTTCCGGTGAAAGCCGATTGCTGAATTGCATGAATTACCTCCTCAACTAACTCATCTGCTACAGCAATATCTATCTTTACTTTAGGTAAAAAATTGACGCTATATTCAGCTCCACGATAAAGCTCTGCATGTCCTTTCTGACGACCAAATCCTTTTACCTCTGTTATAGTCATCCCTTGAACACCAAGATCAGAGAGAGCTTCCCTAATATCCTCCAATTTGAATGGTTTTATAATTGTCGTAATGAGCTTCATATATCCCCCGCCATCCGGCTATTGTGTTTGCAATAAGGAAATAGCAAGAGGTGTGCCAGAAATTAAAAATATATAAAAATCAAGTAATAATAGAGTAAATAAAAACCACGGAGAGAAGAAGAGAGGAGAGCAACGAATGTACTCTCCCGTTAGCGCACCAAATTAGTGCAAATTCGATTAAATCAACATCTCTTTCTCAGAGATTGTGCCACATTCATTTAATGTATCGCTTACTTGTTGTAACTGATACATCTGATAGTAACGTCCACGTCTTACCAATAATTGTTGATGGCGTCCTTGTTCAATAACTGCACCACGATGCAGCATCAGAATAGTATCAGCCTCCACAATAGTGGACAGACGGTGAGCAATCACGATCAGTGTTGTTTGCTGACGAATCAATCGTAAAGCCTGTTGTACCGCTTGTTCCGTACCAGAATCAATATTTGCTGTCGCTTCATCAAGGATCAAAATTTGCGGTGCTTGCACTAACACTCTCGCCATAGCAAGCAATTGTTTTTGGCCGGCTGACAACGTATTGCCCTGCTCTCCCAAGATAGTATGAAGGCCATCAGGAAACGTGCGCACTAACTTAGCTAATTGCACAGTTTCCAGTACCTGCCAAACCTTCTCTTCTGAAATATTCCGACCAAGCGTAACATTGTTAAAGAAAGAGTCAGCAAGAACGACAGGATCCTGCTGAACCATTGCCACACCATTACGCAATACCGAATGAGACAAAGATGATACAGGCCTACCATCAAGGTAAATCTCCCCTTTCTGCCACGGGTAATATCCCATCAGTAAATTTGCCAGCGTACTTTTCCCACTACCGGTATGACCAACTAAAGCCACAAAACCATAAGCCGGAACCTGTAAGTCAATATCTTGTAAAACTATTTTGTCATCACGGTAGGAAAAACTAACATTTTCTATATCAATTCGACCACTGGATAAGGGTTGACTATCCATACCATAACCTTGTTGAGGGCTATCCATTAATTCAAATATCCTCTCACCAGAAACTACAGCCTGTTGCAGGATTGATTGCTGAGAAGTCAGTTCGATTAGTGGTTCATTCAACCGCCCAAGATAATCGATAAAAGCATACAATACCCCGACACCGATCACTCCTGCTCCACTGAACCCAAACAACACAATGAGACCGCACAACACCATAGTAGACAATAAACTCAGTAATGGACGTAACAAAATCCCATCTAATCGCAGCGCCTGCATTCTCGCTTTAAAATGAGCACGATTTGTTGACAACATACGTTCACCAAAACGCGCCTGCTGCCGGAACTGCTGAACAACACTCATTCCATTGATGACCTCATTAAAATGATCATTAATATCAGCTAAATAACTGCGTATCCGCCGGACAATTGGCGTACTTAGATGCTGATATATCGCCATGACAATCAACACGACAGGAAAAATAAGAATGGCAATCAATGCCATACGCCATTCCAACACAAACATAGCAATCAGCATCGTACCAATCAATGCAATGCTACGGAATACCGTAGGAACCACATTGACATAAAGATCTTTAATGACCTCAGTATCGTTCGTTACACGGGAAATCAACTGCCCTACCGGTTGATTATCAAAAGCACTCAGCGGCTGACGTAATGCTGCATTCATCACATCAGTACGAAGTTGCTGAACCATATCAACTGACACTTGATTGAACAATAAAGCCTGGAAATAGTGTAATGCGGCCGTAATCAATTGCAGAGCAATAAAGGTTACAGACAGCCCAATAATCACCCCTATTGGCATATTACCCGTTGCAACCATATTATCGATAAAGTAGCTAATCAGAATCGGGCCACTGACTTCCGCAATTGCGGCCCCCCACAGCATCAGTACCGCCATTCCCAACGGCTTACGATAATTTTTTCCATAAACCAGCAAACGTTTCAGAGACGGCCACAATCGACGAACCTTAGTCATCTTTATCTCCCTCAGTGGCTTCCTCGTCATCTAATGCTGCTTCGAGCTGCTGATAATGATACATATCACGGTACCATCCTGGCTGCTCCGCCAGTTGCTGATGCCGTCCATGATGTATAACAGAACCTTGCTGTATCACCAGAATATTATCAGCATCAGTTAATGCAGACAGGCGGTGGGCACTGATAATAACCGTACGTTGTTGTCTCCACTGGTTGAGGTTTTGTAAGATATTGTGTTCAGTTTGCCCATCAACCGCAGATAAAGCGTCATCCAGAATCAAAATCTCTGCATCTAAAAGCAATGCTCTTGCAATAGAGATGCGCTGCTTCTGCCCACCAGAAAGCATCACTCCACGCTCGCCCACTTCCGTCTGATACCCTTCAGGTAAACGAAGAATATCTTCATGAACATTGGCAAGACGGGCAACTTCTTCGATCTGTTCCTGTGTTGCCTCTGGATGCCCCAAAGCAATATTCCCGGCAACGGTATCTGAAAATAGAAAAGGAGTTTGATTGACAACAGCAAACCGTGCTCGCCATTCATCTAACCGGATATCTGCAATTTTAATCGACTGGAAAAGAATTTCCCCATCAGTCACATCAAACTGTCTCTGTATCAACGCAAGTAGTGTGCTCTTACCGGAACCCGTTGGGCCACATATCCCCAGTAACTGTCCGGGTGATAACCGGAAGTTAATTTGACTCAGAATAGTTTTGTTACTTTGCGGATAATGAAACGTTTTGATATTCACATTCAGAATACTACGCTCAGGAGATAAATGACGGTTACCATCCGCAATAACCGGAGGCTCCTGCAATAAGCTACGGATACGACTATATGCAGCACTTCCCCGTTCAACGATATTAAACATCCATGCCAACGCTAACATTGGCCAAATCATCAGGCCAAGGTACATCACAAAGCTAGTAAGCTCCCCAAGAGTCAAAACACCATTCAGCACCATCCAGCTACCACCACCGATAGCCAGAAAGTTTGACATACCGATAGCAATAAAAATTGTCGGATCAAATCGGGCATCCACCCTGGCAACATACATATTCTTACGACCCGCTTCCACAGCAACCTGTTCAAACTGATTTGATTGCAGATCTTCAAGACCAAACGCCTTGATCATGCGAATGCTGGTCAGACTTTCCTGAGCCTGGTTATTCAGAGCAGAAAAGGCACCTTGTGCAGATTTAAAGCGATGATGAAGTTGATCACCATATCGTTTAATGATAATTGCCATAATCGGCATAGGTAACAAAGACAATAAAGTTAACTGCCAACTAATTTGTACACTCATCATAATCAGCACTGCGCAACCCATAACCAACGAGTCAACTAAAGTGAGCACCCCCTCACCCGCAGCAAATACCACACGGTCCACATCATTAGTAGCACGGGCCATCAAATCACCCGTACGGTGACGCAGATAAAACTCAGGGGTTTGTCGGCTAAGTTGCCGGTAAAAATTATTCCGTAATTTAACCGCTAATTGATATGACGCCCCAAACAACCACAAGCGCCATATATAACGCAGAATATAAACAATCAATGCAATGACTAGCATAACACCAATCCACACCATCAGTTGGTGAGATGACATAGAACCAGCACGGATGCCGTCAACAATAACACCTACCAGATATGGAGGAACCAGTAGCAGAATAGAAATGATAATAAGCAGAATCACTGCGCCAAGATAGCGACGCCACTCGCTGCGGAAGTACCAGCTTAATTGAGAAAATAATCTCACACGCGTATATCCTGAAATAAAAATAGATAGTGTGAATGTTGAACAACATTCATAATAATGAAGTTAATTCATTGATTAATAATTAGTTAATCTGGTATCGGTAATGCTGTAGTGTACTTGATTTTTTCCATTGCAAAGCTGGATGTAACATCAATCAATCCCGAAACACCATTAACCATGCGCTTGTAGAAGAGATCATAGCTTTTCATATCCACAACTTCTACATGCATCAGATAATCACATTCACCGGCCATACGGTAAAAAGCCAAAACTTCTGGCATTTGCTTTATAAATGCAACAAATTCCTCATACCAGCTACTGTTATGCTGCTGAGTTCTGATCATAACAACCACTGTCAATCCTAACCCTAATTTTTCACTATCAAGCAAAGCCACTTTGCCAACGATATAGCCTTCGTCTTCAAGCCGTTTTAAACGTTTCCAGCAAGGGGTAGAGGTAAGATTAACAGCTTCCGCCAACGCATTCAGAGACAGGCTACAATCTTTCTGTAGTAACTTAAGCAACTTGCGGTCTGTTTTATCTAACATAGCCACCTCTTATAGAAAATTTTTCCACAAAGAAACCACATATTGAAAAAAATAACAATCCATTTCTCCCAGTATAAAGTTAATCTACTCATCATCAATTATATTCTAATTAAGAGTTAACAATTTATGTCGCACAGCTGGACAACCAAGGCAATCAAAGAGATTCAGGCAGATTACCAACGCAGTTCTGATACTCATCTCATCCGCCTTAATTTACCGGCTTTTCCAGGTATCCATTTATATCTGAAAGATGAAAGTACCCACCCAACCGGCAGTCTAAAACACAGGCTTGCTCGTTCTTTATTCCTTTACGCACTTATCAATGGCTGGATCAAGGAAGATACTCCAATTATTGAATCCTCATCGGGTAGTACTGCTGTATCCGAAGCCTATTTCGCCCGTCTACTTGGATTACCTTTTATTGCTGTTATGCCCTCATATACCGCAAAACGTAAAATTCAAGAAATTGAATTCTACGGCGGTAAATGCCATTTTGTTAACCATCCAGCGCAAATTTATGACGAATCAGAACGACTAGCGAAAGAATTAAATGGTCATTATATGGATCAATTCACTTATGCTGAACGTGCAACAGACTGGCGGGGTAATAATAATATTGCTGAAAGTATTTTCCGCCAGATGCAAATGGAACCATTTCCTGAGCCAGATTATATCGTTATGAGCGCTGGCACTGGCGGGACTTCCGCAACATTAGGGCGCTATATCCGTTACCAAGGGTATAACACCAAGCTGATTGTTGTTGATCCAGAAAACTCTGTATTTTATGACTGCTTCCGTCAAAATTGTTGTGATATTCGTGGCAATTACAGCAGCAAAATTGAGGGTATTGGCCGTCCCCGGGCAGAGCCTTCTTTTATTCCTACAGTTATCGATGACATGATACAAATACCAGATTGCGCCAGCATTGCAACGATTTACTGGCTGGAAAAATTACTGGGCAGAAAAGTTGGAGCATCTACGGGGGCCAATGTTTGGGGTACACTCCTGCTTGCCAATCAAATGCATGAACGTGGAGAACAAGGAGCAATAGTCACCTTACTGTGTGACAGTGGTGAACGTTATCTCGACACTTATTACAACCCAGATTGGGTAAAAAATAATATCGGCGATATCTCACCTTACCTCAAGCAGCTACCCAATCTCCAAGGTTATAAGTAACATAACCGTTTTATTCCAATGAGGATGTTACAATGAGACGAGCTGTTGTTGTATTCAGTGGTGGGCAAGATTCCACTACATGCCTGATTCAGGCAATTAATCAATATGATGAAGTACATTGTGTCACTTTTGATTATGGTCAACGCCATCGTGCCGAAATTGATGTTGCATGTGATATCAGCCATTCTCTTGGTGTTATTGCACATAAGATAATTGATGTCACATTACTTAACGAACTGGCTCTCAGCAGTCTGACTCGTGATAACATCCCTGTCCCTAACTATAGTGAAAGTGAAAAAAGCACCCTACCCAGTACATTTGTCCCTGGCCGTAATATTTTGTTCCTGACACTGGCTGCTATATATGCTTACCAAGTTGAAGCTGAAACAGTTATCACTGGTGTATGCGAGACTGATTTCTCTGGCTACCCTGATTGCCGTGATGAATTTGTTAAGGCACTGAATAAAGCTGTAAGCCTTGGCGTTGCCCGTGATATCCACTTTGAAACCCCATTGATGTGGCTCAACAAAGCTGAAACCTGGGCATTGTCCGACTACTATCAGCATTTAGATTTTGTCCGTAGCCAGACACTGACTTGTTATAACGGCATCCAAGGTAATGGGTGTGGTACATGTGCAGCTTGTCATCTCAGAGCTAGCGGACTGGAGCAATATCTGAATGCGCCTGAGAAAATAATGACTGAAATGAAAGCAAAAACACATTTAGCCTAACTTAAAGGACAATGAGAACATTCTCCTCTCATTGTCCCGTTTTCATCAAAGCTCCCATGATTTCACGTAATTCACCTTCAATAGACAATGCTTTTTGCGTTTTCCTATCAATCCACACAAATGTGGTTTTAGCATCTGTGATGAGTTGATTATCCCTCTTGCGTATTATTTCCTGCGAAAATACACCACTTCTGTTTCTCAACTCAGTCAATCGGCAATCCACTTCCAATTCATCACCAAGAACAGCTGAACTACGATAATTAATATTCATGTTAACCACCGCAAACCCAACATTATTTTTCTGTATCCATTCCACTACAGAGTGCTTATATAGCCATTCCCATCGGGCACTTTCCATAAATTCCAAATAGCGGGCATTGTTTACATGTTGAAATAAATCGATATGATAACCATGAACTTTTATAATTGAACTCATAATATTTCCTAACGTTAACGTCACTCATCTGACCAGACTTGGTTAACAATAGCAAAACAAAAAATTTACACGAATTAAAGTGATTTATTTGCAACTCCGATCACAACATCCCCGCTCACAAAATAAATCATGAATGAGGATGCTGGATGACTACTAATAACTCAACTTACTTCTGTTTCGTTCAATAAAAACTGGCCCTATTCCTTGAACCTCCTGTAACTGTTCCACAGCAGTAAATGAGCCATGTTTTTCACGATACTCAACAATTCCCTGAGCTTTTTTTACCCCAATACCATTCAGTGCTTTTGCTAACTCTTCTGCAGTTGCAGTATTGATATTCACCTTTCCCTTTTCTTCTACTTTCAAAGCATCTGGCTGCTGTAACTGCTTTTCTGATGAAGAATTACTTATAGTACTGGCTGTTTTAGCTACTTTGTCTTTTACTTGCTCAGCGGCGATTGCAAATTGCCCTCCACACGTATAAAGCAAGCCAGCAAGCAAAACAGATAAAATTCCCGATTTTTTCATACTCATTCCTCCGTGTTTTATTCGCGTAAAAAAGATTGCCACAGATAAATTTGAGCACAATAGACGAGTATCAGATATGCGAAAGGCCGCGAAAGCGGCCTTTATGAACAAGATAATTACAAGGATATTTGCGATACTCCCCGCAAATTTTTATTCGACATGACCTAACTTAATTTTAGCTTTTTCACGCAAGCTAATCAGTAACGACTCCAACATCGCGTTACCCATCTCACTCTGGTAACCATCAGTCATGCTTTTAATTTGCTCTCCGGATACAACACCTGGAGTCACTTTATCCAATTGAATCAAAACAACGTCATCCAAATTATTTTTTGCTAAACCATACTCTGCCTTAGCTTCTTTTGGCTGCGGTAAAGCGAATACCGCATCAACCAACACATTATTCTGAGGTATACGCTGAATAACCTGAGATTCACCAAAATGAATACCTGCGTCTTTCAGAGCTTGTTCACCTTTACCTTCTTTTAAGGCAACAAGTAATCTCTCACTTTCAATTTGAAGCTGTTTTTCAGCTTTCTGACGCTTAACTCGTTCGATAACCTGTTCTTTAACTTTCTCAAATGGCTGCACTGTTTCTGGTTTGTAATTATCTACACGCAGAACAAACGCACGATCACCTTCAACTGAGATAACATCAGAGTTAGTGCCTGTTGGCCCTTGCCCATCAACAAGATTACCGTCAAAAATTGCATGAATAACAGAACTAAAGTTAATCTCTGTCGGCACATTATTGCGATCAAACCAATTAGTCGTCACAACTTTAATACCTGAAACTTCCTCAGCAGCAGCTAAAGATTCATTATCGCTGGTAGCCGCATCACTGACCTTCTGTTGCAGAGCATAGAAAGCATCTACCGCTTTTTCCTGCTTAATGATTTTCTCAATTTCAGGGCGAACTTTAGACAAAGGCTTAATTATTTGGGGCTTAACATCATCTAAATGAAAAATGGCGAAACCATTAGGAACTTTAATCACAGAAGAAGTTTGGCCTTTCTCTTTTAAGTTAGCTTTTTTCATCTCTTCCGGAAGAGAATCTGCTTCCATCCAGCCAATATCACCATGATTTTTCGCTGAAAACTTATCTGTGGATTTTTTAGTCGCCAATTTATCAAAATCAGCGCCTTTATTCAGCTCATCAAGCACTGCTTTGGCTTCAGCTTCGGTTGCAAGCTGAATCAAACTGTATTTTTTCTGCTCTGATTGAGTATAACGCTTCAAGTTGTGCTCATAGTAAGTATCAATATCAGCGGATGTGGCTGAAACTTTATCCATTTCATCTACAGCATCCATTTTTATATAGCTGACTTTCACTTCTTCAGGAGCAATAAAGCTGTTCTTATTTAGATTATAATAATCCTGTGAATCTTTATCTGTCACCTCTTGCAGCGCCTGAATTTTCTTCAGCTCCAGTGTAGCCAGACGGACTGTTCTCTTTTGCAAAAGCAATTTAGCATTGAGTTTTGCTTCACCAGGCAATGCTATTTCACTACCAGAAAAAGCCATAATTAATTGCTGATTAATTAAATTCTGGCGTGTTTGTTCAGCAAAAATATCCGGACTCATGCTGAAACGGTTGAGCAATTCCAGATATTTGTTGTTATCAAATTTGCCGTTTGTCTGAAAATAAGGGGTATTTCGGATAGAATCCTTAACTTGCTCATCACTGGCAGATAAACCCAATTCACGGGAATATTGATCAATCAACGCGTTATTAATCAGACGTTCTAAAGCCTGGCTACGAATCTGCTTCATACTTTGTTCGTCACTTGCCAACACAGAGAATTTATCTCCCAGTTGTTCTTGCAACGTGTTTCTCTCTTGCTGAAACGCCTGCTCCAATTGAGCACGACTGATAGTCTGACCATTCACTTCGGCAGCATAACTACCCGTTCCACTTGTCAAGTAGCCCCCAACCCCCGTCAGTAAAAAAGACAGGATAATGAGAACCAGCACGATTTTAAGCACAGGACTGTTTGCCGCCGTGCGTAGGTTGTCCATCATAAAGAGGCAAAACTCCGCTTTGGTGAAATAGAAAACGCCATCTTACGCTAATTCAAGCGTTAAGAGAAAAAAAGCGCACCAATCAATTGATGCGCTTCTATTTTAGCTTACCAAATCTGTCTCGTCAGTCTATGTTTACCAATATAGCAGACGTTGACAAAGAATATTTGGTTTGTATTACTCATTAACCGCGTCTTTCAAACCCTTACCTGGACGGAAAGCAGGTACTTTAGCCGCAGCAATTTTGAGCTCTTCCCCTGTTTGAGGGTTACGACCAGTACGTGCAGAACGTTCACGAACAGCAAAAGTACCGAATCCCACCAGAGCAACATCATCGCCATCTTTTAATGCAGCAGTTACAGAAGAAATGAATGCATCTACTACACGCCCTGCAGCTGCTTTGGAAATATTAGAGTCAGCAGCAATTTTGTCGATCAGTTGTGATTTATTCACTCTTATCATCCCCATATAGTATTTTACTATCGCATCAGAATCCTAACGGATAACCCGATAGCAGTGCCGTTATATCAATCCTTTCCGATATTGGCAAGAAATCATAAAACAGCAAAATATTTATTCGACAACTCATCCAAGTTAACGATATAAAAAAAGCTGGTAAGCCTGAATTCACTTACCAGCCTATATTTCATCCATAGCTCTTAAGATCGTTCACTATTTTTATACTATTTAACTGACACTAATTCCGCACCAAACGCAGGATCCTGCAATGTAATAGCTAAAACATCTTCAATACGCTTAACCGGATGGATCTGTAGATCCGCAATAATGTTTTGAGGAATTTCTTCCAAATCACGTTTATTCTCTTCCGGAATCAAGACTGTTTTAATACCACCTCGATGCGCAGCCAATAGTTTCTCTTTCAAACCACCAATTGGCAGAACTAAACCACGCAGAGTAATTTCACCCGTCATAGCAACATCAGCCCGAACTGGATTACCTGTTAGACAGGAAACCAATGCTGTGCACATAGCGATACCTGCACTTGGGCCATCTTTTGGTGTTGCGCCTTCCGGAACGTGGACATGAATATCCCGCTTTTCATAGAAATCAGAGTTGATACCCAGTTTATCAGCCCGGGCACGAACAACGGTCAATGCAGCCTGAATGGATTCCTGCATAACCTCACCTAATGAACCGGTATAGGTCAGCTTACCTTTCCCTGGAACACATGCGGTTTCAATGGTCAATAAATCACCACCAACCTCAGTCCATGCAAGTCCTGTGACTTGACCAATACGGTTTTCTGTATCCGCACGACCATAATCCACACGTTGAACACCCAGATAATCCTTCAGATTATCTGCATTGATCTCAATGTGTTTTAAGCTCTTATCCATAAGCAATGTTTTCACCGACTTACGGCATAGTTTAGAAATTTCTCGTTCTAAACTACGCACCCCGGCTTCACGGGTGTAATAACGGATAATGCCAATAATGGCACTGTCATCAATAGTTAATTCATCTTTTTTCAGGGCATTACGCTCAATCTGCTTAGGCAGCAAATGACGTTTGGCAATATTTAGTTTTTCATCTTCGGTGTAACCGGAAAGACGAATAATTTCCATACGATCCAGCAATGGTGCTGGAATATTCATAGAGTTGGATGTTGCAACAAACATGACATCTGACAAATCATAATCGACTTCCAGATAATGGTCGTTAAATGCCACGTTCTGTTCCGGGTCCAAAACTTCCAATAAGGCAGAAGCTGGATCACCACGCATATCAGATGACATCTTGTCGATTTCATCCAACAGGAACAATGGATTTTTCACCCCAACTTTGGACATTTTCTGAATCAATTTACCCGGCATAGAGCCAATATAGGTACGGCGATGACCACGGATTTCCGCTTCATCACGAACTCCGCCCAGTGCCATACGCACATATTTCCGTCCGGTTGCTCGTGCGATAGATTGTCCTAAAGAAGTTTTACCCACACCTGGAGGCCCAACCAGACATAAAATCGGTCCTTTAATTTTACTGATCCGACTTTGTACTGCCAGATACTCAAGGATACGTTCTTTCACGCGCTCCAAACCATAATGGTCGGTATCCAAAGTTTCCTGGGCTTTAACCAAATCTTTTTTAACTTTACTGCGGACAACCCACGGGACCTGTACCATCCAATCAATGTAGCTACGGACAACCGTCGCTTCCGCCGACATAGGAGACATCATTTTCAGCTTTTGTAATTCAGCTTCCGCTTTTTCATGGGCTTCTTTTGGCATTTTTGCCGCTTCAATTTTGCGCTTGAGAGTCTCATACTCATCAGGCGCATCATCCATTTCACCCAACTCTTTCTGAATTGCTTTCATCTGTTCATTCAGGTAGTACTCGCGCTGGCTCTTTTCCATTTGTTTCTTCACGCGATTACGGATGCGTTTTTCTACCTGTAACAGATCAATTTCTGACTCCATCATTGCCATTAGATATTCAAGGCGCTCAACAACATCAGACATTTCCAGAACAGTCTGTTTGTCACTGAGTTTCAATGGCATATGAGCAGCGATTGTATCCGCTAATTTAGCGACATCTTCAATATTGTGCAGTGAGGTCAAAACCTCCGGCGGGATTTTTTTATTAAGCTTAATGTAACCTTCAAACTGATTAATAGCCGTTCTGATCAGAACTTCCTGCTCACGCTCATCAACAATTGGTGAATCAAGATACTCAGCCTGAGCAGAAAAATGCTCGCCATTGTCAGTCAGAGTCGTAATACGGGCACGTTTCAACCCTTCGACAAGCACTTTTACGGTGCCATCTGGCAGTTTTAACATCTGTAAAATAGAAGCTACTGTACCAACGGAAAAAAGGTCATTAACCCCTGGCTCATCAGTTGAAGCTTCTTTTTGCGCAACCAACATGATCTGTTTGTCATGATCCATTGCTGCTTCCAGGCAGTGAATAGACTTTTCACGCCCTACAAACAGAGGGATCACCATATGCGGGTAAACCACTACATCGCGCAGAGGCAATACAGGGGTTTCTATGCGTTCGGAACGCTCAGGATTCATAGAGCTCTCTCTTCGTTTAGCTTTCGCCAATTTTTAAGGAATCTCGTGAAACACGGTTTTCACGAGTTTCACTTCATAGAATATAAAATATATGGGGACAGGAATTTGACATTCAATGGTATGATACTTTAATTAAAAACAAAATGAGGGCAACCCCCTCATTTTATTCAATAATATCTCGTTTAGTGAATTCCCTGTCCTGGCCTCAATTATTCACCAGAAACTTGGGCATCCGGTTTGCTGTAAATCAGTAATGGTGCAGATTGACCATTAATAACAGATTCATCTACAACAACTTTCCCAACATTTTCCATTGATGGCAGATCGTACATCGTATTCAGCAATGCGCCTTCAACAATAGAGCGCAGACCACGGGCCCCTGTCTTACGAAGCACCGCTTTCTTAGCAATAGCGATCAGAGCTTCATTTCTGAACTCCAGATCGACACCCTCAAGGTTAAATAGAGCCTGATACTGCTTAGTCAGCGCATTTTTAGGCTCTTTTAGAATCTGAATCAACGCTTCTTCACTCAGTTCAGTAAGCGTAGCAACAACAGGTAACCGCCCAATAAACTCAGGGATAAGACCAAATTTGATCAGATCTTCTGGTTCAGACTGCGCAAACAATTCGCCTTCAGTCGCTTTTTCTGACTCACCTTTGACTTTCGCACCAAAGCCAATACCAGTACTGGTATTTAGACGCTGGCTAATCACTTTATCCAGACCGGCAAACGCCCCACCACAGATAAATAAGATTTTAGAGGTATCTACCTGTAAAAACTCTTGCTGTGGATGTTTACGCCCGCCCTGAGGAGGAACCGCTGCAATTGTACCTTCAATTAATTTCAGCAGCGCTTGCTGTACACCTTCCCCTGAAACATCCCGGGTAATTGACGGGTTATCAGACTTACGTGAAATTTTGTCAATTTCGTCAATGTAAACAATACCGCGCTGAGCTTTCTGCACATCGTAGTCACATTTTTGCAGTAACTTCTGAATAATGTTTTCTACATCTTCGCCCACATATCCCGCTTCAGTCAGCGTAGTCGCATCCGCCATAGTAAAGGGAACATCAAGATAACGGGCCAATGTTTCAGCCAGCAGTGTCTTACCACTCCCTGTCGGCCCAATAAGCAGAATATTACTTTTACCTAATTCAACACTGTTACTAGTATCACCATTACGTAACCGCTTGTAGTGATTATAAACAGCAACTGCTAACACTTTTTTCGCCGTTTCCTGGCCAATAACATAATCATCCAGATGCTGACGAATTTCATGAGGAGTTGGTAATGCACTACGCTCACGATGTGGTACAAGCTCTTTAATTTCTTCGCGAATGATGTCGTTACATAAATCCACACATTCATCGCAGATATACACTGACGGGCCAGCAATCAATTTCCTCACTTCATGTTGGCTTTTCCCGCAGAAAGAGCAATACAGCAGCTTTCCTGAACCGTCTTTGCGCTTATCTGTCATCAGTCACAACCTCACTTTAATCAACTGCCACCCCAGATTCATCTGGCAAAGCAGGAAATTCTACTATTACCCCGAACGACATAACCTTACCAAATAGTAAGGCGAATATTTATATTATAGCTTCCGGGAATAATAAATTAATCGCGATGGGTGAAAATCTTATCAACCAACCCATACTCTACGGCTTCACTTGCTGACAAGAAACGATCACGTTCTGTATCTTTCTTGATTTCTTCAAGGGTTTTTCCCGTATGTTTTGCCATCAAATCATTCATACGCGCTTTAACTTTAAGTATTTCCTGGGCATGGATCTCAATATCTGTAGCCTGCCCTTGGAAACCACCTAATGGTTGATGGATCATGACCCGGGAATTTGGCAGACAGATACGTTTTCCTTCTGCGCCGGCAGTCAGCAAGAATGCCCCCATTGAACATGCCTGCCCCATACAAATGGTGCTAACATCCGGTTTAATAAACTGCATCGTGTCATAAATGGACATGCCCGCAGTAATCACACCACCTGGTGAATTAATATATAAGAAAATATCTTTTTCCGGATTCTCTGCCTCAAGGAACAACATTTGAGCCACAATCAGGTTTGCCATATGATCTTCAACCTGACCGGTCAGAAAAATAATACGTTCTTTTAACAGGCGTGAATAGATATCGAACGAACGTTCTCCACGTGCAGTCTGTTCAATTACCATCGGCACCAAAGCCATATGAGGCACATATTGATCCCGCTTGTCGTTATATGACATTTCCGTCTCCTAATAGAATTCATGTTGGTGCCATTCATAACCGATTCTACTTGAGATAAGCGATGATGACCATGATTCAAAAGTTAATCAATCAAAGGAGGATTACCCCTGAAAAATCTTGTAATCATATACATAATGTAAAAAAGGATCTGGGGTTAAACCCACTTTTTTCAAGAAAAATTTTGCCTTTTATTCATAAAAAAACCCGCAGATAAATCTGCGGGTTCAATTTCACAGAGATGATAAATTCGTTATCTCAAGCAAAGCCAACGCTTATGCCATTTGATTCTGATTCATTAACTCATTAAAAGTTGTTTCTTTTTCAGAAACTTTTGCTTTACCCAAAAGAACTTCAACAGCTTGTTCTTCCAGAGCAATATTACGAACATTGCTCATCAATTCCTGGTTCTTACCATAGAATTCGATCACTTCCTGAGGATCTTCATAAGCAGAAGCCATTTCCTCAACCAGTCCTTTAACACGCTCTTCGTCAGCTTTCAGCTCATTGCTACTGATAACTTCACCTAATAACAGGCCAACAACAACGCGACGTTTAGCTTGTTCTTCAAACAGTTCACGAGGCAATTCCAACGCTTGTTTTTCATTGCCACCAAAACGCTGGGCAGATTGACGACGCAGAACATCAATTTCGCCATCAACAACAGCGGCCGGAACTTCGATTTCGTTAGCTTTAACTAAGCCATCAATAACCTGAGATTTAATAAGGTTACGAACTGCATTTTTCAGTTCACGTTCCATATTCTTACGTACTTCTGCACGCAGGCCGTCAACTGTGCCATCAGCAATAGCGAAACGTTTGATGAATTCTTCAGTCAACTCCGGCAATTCACGCTGTTCCACTTTTTTCAAAGTGATCGCAAACTTAGCGGCTTTACCTTTCAGATTTTCAGCATGATAATCTTCTGGGAAGTTCACATCAATAATGAACTCTTCACCAGTTTTATGACCAACAATGCCCTCTTCGAAACCTGGGATCATACGACCCTGACCCATAGTCAGAACAAAATCAGAAGCTTTGCCGCCTTCAAACTCTTCACCATCAACAGAACCGTTGAAGTCAACAGTAATACGATCTTCTGCACTCACAGCTTCTTCGGTTTCTTTCCAGTCAGCCTGCTGCTTACGCAATGTTTCCAGCATTGCATCAACATCTTCGTCTTTTACTTCAACAACGGGTTTTTCAACTTCAATGGCTTCCAGATCTTTCAACTCAACTTCTGGATAAACTTCAAACTCGACAGAATAAGTGAAATCTTCGCCGTCGTTGAACTGCTCTGGCGCATAGCTTGGTGCACCCGCAGGATTGATTTTTTGTTCAATGATTGCATTAATAAAGTTACGTTGCATCAGATCACCCAGAACATCCTGAATAACAGAAGCACCATAACGTTGTTTAATGATGTTCATAGGCACTTTGCCTTTACGGAAACCATCAACACGAACTTTTTTTGCTACATTGACCAACTCACTGCTAACTGCCTTTTCAACATCGGCAGCAGGAACGGTGATTGTCACACGACGCCCAAGGCCTTGAGTGGTTTCAACAGAAACTTGCATCTTTTTACCTCAAAAAAATCATAGTGCTCGGTCAACTCCAGAGACCGTACAACCGGCAGATGTTCTATGTGCCAATCGCAACACTCTCTAAGAACCGGGGCGGTCGCATTTAAAAACCGAGAATCCCTGATGTCAGAAGCATCCCGAAACCATTCTAAAAATTAGACGCAGCATTATAGCGATGCAGACGGTGTGAGTCGAGAATTGCGAACAAAAGCCCGAAGTATTCATCAATTTCATGCAACAACAATTTTTTAGCTATCAGAATTGCGTTCAAAATGTGCCACATATAAAACGCAAAAACGGCCCAAAGGCCGTCAATCGAGTCCATTCTATTTTGATATCGCAATTTCAGGAGAATGTCCCAACTCAGTACTCAAGCCACATTACCACCCCGACAAGCCGGTGAAGCTAAAACAGTATCCTGCAATTCATCCCACTCTTTTTCGGTATAGGTATGCAACGCTAAAGCATGAACACCTGCATCCAGTTCTGCCGATAATATGCCGTAAACAGAACGATGGCGATTCAGCATACGTTCACCAACAAATTTATTACTGATGATTACAACCTTAAAATGGCTTTCAGAACCTACGGGTACATTGTGACGATAACTTTCATCAATAACCTCAAGATATGATGGGTTAAATGCAGCCTGTAATTTCTCTTCTATATCCTGGTACACCATAACCATTCTCCTTAACCACACAGCAATCGTACTGCCAACCATATTAATGATTTTAGTCTATTCTTCATAAGTTATAGCACTAGCATATTAAAATACCTTTTAATCAAACCCCACATCAAAAGGTTTTTATACACGTTTACCTCATCAGGGATATGCCATGATCAAAGGCAGTGCTATTATTGGCGTAGTTTATGCTTATTGATAAGTATTACTGGACATCCTTATCACTGATGAGAAAATCAACATGTTGAAAAAAATATTATTCCCGCTTATTGCCCTTTTTCTTCTTGCTGGTTGTGCTGTTCCCAGCAATTCCCTGACCATCGAACCTAAAATTACGCTGCCAACAGCAGACCCAACTATGGGGGCTATTACCATCAGCATCAGTGGTGCCGACAATCGCCAATCTCAGACACTCGCTCAAGTTAACCGTAATGCAAAGCTGGAAATACTGAAACCGTCCCGTGATCTGCGCTTTCTACTCCAGGAAATCCTGGAAAAACAAATGGCCGCTCGTGGTTATATGATTGGTTCGCCAGCCAATGCTAATCTGCAAATTATTGTAAACAACCTATATGCAGATGTTAAAGAAGGCAGCTTACGCCATAATATTTCAACAAAAGTCGATATTTCCATCATCAGTGCAGCACAAAACGGAAGTAAACAAGTTAAAAACTACCGTACCAGCTACAATGTGCAAGGTCCTCTCGGAGCAACCAATGAGAAAATTGCTGATGCAGTAAATACTGTACTATCTGAAGTCATCGCAGATATGGCTCAAGATCCTTCCGTCAGTAATTTCATCAAACAAAATGCCCGCTAATTAAGGATTAATTACTTACTCTGTCCGCTGAGGACAGAGTTTTGGGAGGCTCATGCATTATCGTTATCTCACTGTTTTTACACAACATAACTCACGTATCCTGCTTTTACTTGGCTTTGTTTCTGGTTTACCTCTCGCACTGACCGCCGGCACCCTGCAAGCGTGGATGACCGTTGAAGACATCGATCTTAAAACTATTGGCTTCTTTTCTCTTGTCGGTCAGGCATATGTTTTCAAATTTCTTTGGTCCCCTTTTATGGACCGCTATACCCCCTCTTTCCTTGGACGCCGCCGTGGCTGGCTGCTTGTTACACAGTTATTACTGATAGCCAGTATTGCTGCAATGGGTTTTCTCCAGCCATCTCAACATTTATGGTGGCTAGCCGCCCTAGCAGTCGCCGTCTCTTTCTGTTCTGCATCGCAGGATATCGTCTTTGACGCTTATAAAGCAGATTTACTCAGTAGCGAAGAACGGGGTGTAGGTGCTGCTATTTCGGTACTTGGTTATCGGTTAGCAATGTTAGTTTCAGGCGGGTTAGCATTATGGATCGCAGACCGCTATATAGGCTGGCAACATACATACTGGTTGATGGCTGGATTGATGCTGATTGGCATCTATGCAACTTTAAGAGCCAGAGAACCTGAAGTTAAGATCCCCCCACCCAAAACACTTCATCAGGCCGCAATAGAATCATTGGTCAATTTTTTCAGTCGCAATAACGCATGGCTGATACTGCTATTAATTGTCATGTATAAAATAGGCGATGCCTTTGCTGCCAGTCTCAGCACCCCATTTCTCATCCGTGGTATGGGTTTTGATGCTGGTGAAGTCGGTATGGTCAACAAAACACTGGGATTAGCCGCAACTATCTTCGGTGCATTATATGGTGGTTATTTGATGCAACGATGGAGTTTATTTCGCTCACTCATGATATTTGGCATTCTTCAGGCCATCTCTAATACTGGATACTGGCTGTTATCCATCACTGACAAAAGTATTTACACTATGGGCAGTGCCATTTTTCTGGAAAATATCTGTGGTGGAATGGGAACCGCGGCATTTGTTGCCTTGCTTATGGCTTTATGTCACAAAGCATTCTCCGCAACACAGTTTGCTTTATTATCTGCCTTATCGGCTGTTGGACGAGTATACGTCGGCCCGATTGCTGGTTGGTTCGTTGAATTACATGGCTGGTCAAACTTCTATCTGTTTTCTATAGCAGCCTCTATTCCAAGTTTATTACTACTATTTATCTGCCGCCAGACTCTGGCTTACACCCACCGAACCAATGATTTTATGCCACGTACTAAGTTCGGAAATTTCTATCGTCTGGCACTTGGCTTGCTATCATTAGCAAGTATCCTTCTTACATTTTGGTTATTTACCATAATCACCAATGCTCTCAACTGGACCAATGCACCTAATTTGTCCGAACAATTACTCTTGTTGGGAGTGCAATTCGGTATCGCCGGCATCATTTTAGGTAGCGTTCTAGATTATCTTGCATTAAGAAGGAACAAATTGGCTTAAGAAAGTGAAAGCATTAAATTAATTTATTAAAGGTTGACTACTGTCAGCCTTTTTATATCCGGCAAAAAACTAAGTGATAAAGATCACATTTTGGATAGTCATTTATCTAAAAGTGCTATTTTTGAGTCATTATTGGATTGTTCAATATTCATATCCACGTAAAATCAGACTACCATTTTAAGGCTTACTATATAGCGTTAAAACTTAAAAACCTCTTTTCATGGATGCGTTAGAGAAATTTATGAGAAAAACAATTCTGGCTACTGCCTTATTTACTACTGTCTCAGTTCCAGCTTATGCTGAATATCAAGGGGGCTTTGCTAATATCAGCATGAACTACCTCGACTGGACCAGCCACACCACGCATAAATCAGGGCAAACCTCTCATAAAGACGACTTTGCCTATGTGGAACTGGAAGGCGGAACCGGATTTGACTGGGGTGAATTATATGGGTTCTTTGATCTGGAAAATGCTTTCAACAGTAAGCATGCTCAACCAGGGGATAACCAAAGATATACCTTTAAAACAACCGGCCGCTTCTATCTAGCTGATACTGGTTTCAATCTTTACGGTCATGTTTACGGTACTTATTCCCTCCCAGGAAAAGCACATGGTGGAAATTTCCATGAGGTAAATACCCTGTATGGTATTGGTTACAACACTGACATCGCCGGTGTCTGGTTCAAACCATTCGTTGCATTACATTATGTTGATCAAACTTTCTACTCTGGTAATAACGGCTATGTTGTCGGCTGGGTGGCAGGTTATGATTTTCAGCTCTGGCAAGAAAAATTCAGTATAACTAACTGGAATGAAATAGAACTTAACCGGAATGAGCGCTATGGCAATGGCGGACGGGACGGTGTTAACGGTGCAGTGGCATTGTGGTGGACACCTCACCCCTCTTTCACAACCGGCGTTCAATATCGATATGCCGATCATAAATTAGGTGAAGGGTTCTGGCAGGATGGGATTGTCTACACCATCAAATATAATTTCTAATTATTGATGTTAACTGTGAGCTACTTCTGGGGTAGCTCCAGTTAATTTAATTCTTAAATAAAATTGCCGTCATAGAAATCTTTAAAGTAAATTTTTATATTTTTCCTTCCGCTGAAAAATATAGAAATATTTTAATATAAATTAATATTTCCATCACATTTCAGTCACACCTCGTTAAGCTTAAATAACCTTTTCAAGCTAGCTCTTGCTGCATCTTCCATTTACATGTGATCCCACTAACATAAAGGGTCAACAACCTATCAACTAACTATTACAAATGTTTACACTCCTGTGGCCTTACCGTAGAATGCCCACACTGATGAAACGACAATAGAGCTTTTGTTATTTGGAGTCGTTAGACTTATGAAATACAATAAAAGTATTGGGATATTGTCATTACTGGCAGCCATTCTTATGTTGAATGGTTGTGATATGGTACTGATGAATCCTAAAGGCGCTATCGGCGCTGAACAAAAAACGCTAATACTCACAGCTATTGGCCTGATGCTTATCATTGTTATTCCGGTAATCATCATGGCATTTACCTTTGCCGTGCGTTACCGCGAAGCCAACAAAAACGCTACCTATCGCCCTAACTGGGCACACTCAAATAAAATTGAGCTGGTAGTGTGGACGGTTCCTATCATTATCATTATCATTTTGGCAACTATTACTTGGAAAACAACCCACGAGCTTGATCCATATAAGCCACTGGTCAGCGACGAAAAACCAGTGACTATTGAAGTAATTTCTCTTGACTGGAAATGGCTATTCGTTTACCCGGAGCAAGGTATCGCTACAGTTAACGAAATTGCCTTCCCTACTGGTGTTCCTGTTAACTTCAAAATCACCTCTGATTCTGTGATGAACTCATTCTTCATCCCGCAGTTAGGTGGTCAAATTTACGCAATGGCAGGTATGCAGACGAAACTTCACTTAATTGCCAATGAACCTGGCACTTATAAAGGTTTGTCCAGCAGCTACAGCGGGCACGGCTTCTCCGGCATGAAATTTACTGCCACAGCTACCGCAGATCGTGAAGGTTTTGAACAATGGGTCCAAAAAGTAAAAGCCTCTCCCAAAACCCTGGATACCATGCAGGCATTTGATGAGTTAGCCAAACAAAGCCAGAACCATCCGGTTGAATACTTCTCAAGCGTTAAGCCTAACCTGTATCAAGACATTATTGCCAAATTTATGGGCGACATGAATATGCATGGCGGCCACGGTGCAACAACAGGTCATAACATGAACATGAGTGAAACTGCTCATGCCGGAGTTGAGGAATAAAGTAATGTTGGGAAAATTAACACTTGATGCAATCCCATTGCATGAGCCCATTATCATGGTCACTCTTGCAGGGATTCTCTTCGGAGGGCTCGCAGTTGTTGGAGCCCTGACCTATTTCCGAAAATGGAAATGGCTGTGGAGCGAGTGGTTAACCAGCGTTGACCACAAAAAAATCGGTATTATGTACATCGTCGTGGCACTGGTCATGATGCTCCGTGGCTTTGCCGATGCCATCATGATGCGTGGTCAGCAGGCTGTCGCCTCCGCTGACGCAGGAGGTTTCCTGCCGCCACATCACTATGACCAGATCTTTACCGCCCACGGCGTCATCATGATTTTCTTCATGGCAACACCTTTCGTTGTCGGCCTGATGAACATCGTGGTTCCACTACAGATCGGTGCCCGTGACGTTGCGTTTCCATTCCTGAACTCACTGAGTTTCTGGTTCTTCGTCGTTGGTGTCGCGCTGATTAACATCTCGCTGGGTGTGGGTGAATTCGCTCAAACTGGCTGGTTAGCCTACCCTCCACTGTCAGGTATAGAGTATAACCCTGGCGTTGGGGTCGATTACTGGATATGGAGTCTCCAGATATCTGGTATCGGTACGTTACTGACAGGCGTTAACTTCTTTGCCACGATCCTGCGTATGCGTGCCCCCGGCATGTCAATGATGAAAATGCCTGTATTCTCTTGGGCAGCACTGTGTACTAACGTACTGATCATCGCAGCATTCCCGATACTGACTGTTACCATTGCCCTGCTGACTTTCGACCGCTACATGGGCACCCATTTCTTTACCAATGATATGGGCGGCAACATGATGATGTACATCAACCTGATATGGGCCTGGGGTCACCCTGAGGTTTATATTCTGGTACTGCCGGTCTTTGGTGTCTTCTCTGAAGTTACTGCGACGTTCTCGAAAAAACGACTGTTTGGCTATACCTCTCTGGTATGGGCAACCATTGCCATCACCGTGTTGTCGTTCATCGTATGGCTACACCACTTCTTTACAATGGGTTCCGGCGCGAACGTTAATGCTTTCTTCGGTATAGCCACCATGATTATCTCGATTCCAACGGGAGTTAAGATCTTCAACTGGCTGTTCACGATGTATCAGGGCCGTATTGAGTATAAAACCCCGATGTTGTGGACTGTTGGCTTTATTGTCACCTTCTCGATCGGTGGTATGACTGGGGTTCTGCTGGCGGTTCCGGGTGCAAACTTCGTTCTGCATAACAGTCTATTCCTGATCGCACACTTCCATAACGTTATCATCGGCGGTGTTGTCTTCGGTTGTTTCGCGGGTACTGCTTACTGGTTCCCGAAAGCATTTGGTTTCACACTAAATGAAAAATGGGGTGTCCGCGCATTCTGGTTCTGGCTCATTGGCTTCTTCATCGCCTTTATGCCAGTTTACGCACTCGGCTTCATGGGTATGACCCGTCGTATCAGCCAGGATATCAACCCTGAATTCCACACCTTGCTGGTTGTCTCCGCGATCGGTGTTGCTCTGATTGCCGTTGGTATCCTGTGTCAAGTCATTCAATTCTACGTCAGTATCCGTGACCGTGACCAAAACCGTGACCTGACTGGCGACCCTTGGGGCGGACGTACTCTGGAGTGGGCAACATCTTCTCCACCGCCATTCTATAACTTTGCTGACGTTCCACATGTTCAAACCCGTGATGCATGGTGGGATATGAAAGAAAAAGGCACAGCTTATAAGCGTCCTGCTAAATATGAAGAAATTCATATGCCTAAAAATGCCGGTGCAGGTGTGATTATTGCTGGCTTCAGCTTGCTTTTTGGTTTCGCTATGATTTGGCATATCTGGTGGCTGGCTATCGCAGGCTTCGCCGGCATGATTATCACTTGGATTGCGAAAAGCTTTGATGACGATGTTGATTACTACGTACCCGTTGCTGAAGTTGAGCAAATTGAGAATCAACACCATGAACAAATTAGCAAGGCAGGTCTGAACCATGTCAACTGAAACTATGACTAACCATAATCATGCCCATGAAGATCATGGGCACCACGATGCGGGAGCCACTAAGGTATTCGGTTTCTGGATCTACTTGATGAGTGACTGTATTTTGTTCGCATGTCTGTTTGCGACTTATGCAGTGCTGGTTAACGGAACCGCAGGCGGCAAATCTGGGAAAGAAATTTTCGACCTCTCTTTTGTACTGGTTGAAACTTTCCTGCTGTTATTCAGTAGTATCACTTATGGCTTTGCCATGCTGGGTATGAACAAAGGCAAAATCGGCCAGGTTAACGCTTGGCTCGGTATGACTTTCCTGTTCGGCCTTGGCTTCGTGGCAATGGAACTGTATGAATTCCATCATCTGATTGCAGACGGCTACGGCCCTGACCGCAGTGCGTTCATGTCTGGATTCTTCGCACTGGTCGCCACTCACGGTATCCACGTTACCTGTGGTCTGGTCTGGATTATCATCATGATAATTCAGGTAACACGCCGCGGCTTAACCGATGTTAATAAAACCCGGCTGAACTGCCTGAGCTTATTCTGGCACTTCCTTGATGTGGTGTGGATCTGTGTCTTTACCGTTGTTTATCTGTTAGGAGCTATGTAATGAGTCATTCAAATACAGCTCATACTGGAGCTAGCCACGGTAGCCTGAAATCTTATATTATCGGCTTTGTTCTTTCCGTCATCCTAACAGTGATTCCGTTCTGGATGGTAATGGATGGTTCCGCCTCCCATGCCACTATCCTGACAACGGTAGTCGGTCTGGCTGTTGTGCAGATTCTTGTTCATTTTATCTACTTCCTGCACATGAACACTTCATCAGAAGAGCGCTGGAATTTAGTAGCATTGCTGTTCACTATTTTGATTATCGGTATTGTTGTTGTTGGCTCGCTATGGATCATGTACAACCTCAACATTAATATGATGGTTGATTAAAGAGCTGCATATTATGATTAAGCAATACCTGCAAGTAACTAAACCAGGAATTATTTTCGGCAATTTAATTTCTGTGATCGGTGGTTTTCTACTCGCCTCGAAAGGGGTGATTGATTACCCTTTGTTCCTCTCGACTCTGCTCGGCGTCTCATTAGTCGTGGCTTCTGGTTGTGTATTTAACAATTACATTGACCGTGACATCGATCGGATCATGGAAAGAACAAAAAACCGCGTCCTTGTAAAAGGGCTTATTGATCCGAAAATCAGCCTGATTTATGCATCAATTCTGGGTATTGCTGGCATGGTGCTGCTCTATGTAGCAGCCAATGCCTTAGCAATGCAATTAGCGATTATCGGTTTTGTCGTATATGTAGGGGTTTACAGCCTCTACATGAAAAGGAAATCTGTCTATGGCACGTTGATCGGCAGTTTGTCCGGCGCTGCACCTCCGGTTATCGGTTATTGTGCGGTAACTGGTCAGTTTGACATGGGCGCGTTGATCCTGTTACTGATTTTCAGTTTGTGGCAAATGCCGCACTCCTATGCCATTGCTATCTTCCGTTTCAAGGATTATCAAGCAGCGAACATCCCTGTACTACCCGTGATTAAAGGCATATCTGTGGCGAAAAACCATATTATCCTTTATATCCTGGCATTTATGATTGCAACTCTCATGTTGACAATCAGCGGTTACGCTGGTTACAAATATCTGATTGTTGCAGCAGCAGTCAGCATCTGGTGGCTGGGAATGGCATTATCCGGTTATAAAACGGCTAATGACCGCGTTTGGGCCCGTAAGTTATTTGTATTTTCCATTGTGGCAATCACTTCCCTGAGCGTCATGATGTCTGTTGACCCAAATGTATCCTCAGAAACCTTTCTAACTTACATCCGGTAATTCTCCCTGATGGTAGTGGCATACGCCTCTGCCATCAGTTTCCTTTTCATATCCTCCCCCTCTCCCCTTATACTTCAATATTATTAATTCAATTAACTATTTACCGCTTATCAGAAACCTATCTACAATGGCACATCTAAATATTTCGAGGTAACCATGAACGATAATAAAATGACGCCACTTGAGCTTAGGGCGACATGGGGCTTAGGTTCAGTTTTTTCTTTGCGTATGCTGGGCATGTTCATGGTCCTGCCTGTCTTAACAACCTATGGTCTTGATCTAAAAGGTTCTACCGAAGCACTTATTGGCATCGCTATTGGCATTTATGGTTTAACGCAGGCAATTTTCCAGATCCCTTTTGGCTTGCTTTCTGACAAAATTGGCCGTAAGCCCTTAATTGTTGGTGGACTACTACTCTTCGTTCTTGGCAGTATCACGGCTGCTCTCAGTGATTCTATCTGGGGCATAATCGTTGGACGAGCGATCCAAGGCACCGGGGCTATATCCGCCGCAATTATGGCTCTACTTTCTGATTTGACCCGCGAACAAAACCGAACTAAGGCAATGGCATTTATTGGCATTAGCTTTGGAGTCACTTTCGCCATAGCAATTGTACTTGGCCCAATTCTTACTCATGCCATTGGCTTAAATGGCCTGTTTTGGGGCATTACCGTTCTAGCCGGTTGTGGCATTCTGATAACATTATTTGCTGTTCCTTCCACAGATAAACACGTTCTTAACCGTGAATCAGACATTGTTCGTCACAGTTTCCATAAAGTTTTAACTGATAGCCAACTGCTAAAACTTAACTTTGGCATTCTCAGTTTGCACGCTTTGCTCATGGCAAGCTTTATCGCCCTGCCTCTGGTTATGCAACAAGCTGGATTCCCAGCCCAACAGCATTGGAAGGTTTATCTGATCACCATGCTGATTTCATTCTTATCTGTTTTGCCTTTCATTATCTATGCAGAAAAAAAGCGCCGCATGAAACAAGTGTTTCTATTGTGTATCACACTGCTATTTATCGCCGAAATTGTATTGTGGTCAGCGGGGCACCATTTGTGGACAATCTTTGTTGGCATACAAATTTTCTTTATTGCTTTCAATATAATGGAAGCTATTCTGCCATCACTTATCAGCAAAGAAGCGCCGGCGGGTTATAAAGGTACAGCAATGGGAATCTACTCCACCAGCCAGTTTTTAGGTGTAGCTTTGGGTGGTAGCCTTGGTGGCTGGTTATATGAATTAAAGGGAGCATCGCTGGTATTTATGGCAGGTATCGCTCTGACAATTATTTGGTTTATTATCAGCACGACAATGAAACAGCCCCCTTATGTCAGTAGTATCAGAATTTCGCTGCCAGAAAATATCGTAAATAAGACATTGCTGGAACAAAAAATTCTTGTTCAACCCGGTGTTCGCGAAGTTGTTATTGTGCCAGAAGAGTCTAGCGCTTACATAAAAGTAGATATTAAGCAGACGAGCAGAGCACAACTTGAGCAATTGATAGCATAACTTCAGCGGCTTTCGCTAACAAAAACCTCTCATTCCGGTTAGATATTGAAGGGAAACTGGGGATGGGATTCCCACTCAGGAATATCCCACCCCACATTAGACCAGATATGTTAATGCATTAAGCGAAGCTAGTTAGCCAATACGAAAAAAATCAATCCCGGAAATTAGTAAACTGGAATGGCTGTCCTAATTCTGCTCCACGAACCAATGCCATAACACTCTGCAAATCATCACGCGCTTTACCGGTTACCCGCACCTGCTCACCCTGAATCTGAGCCTGCACTTTCAATTTACTATCCTTAATCAGCTTCACGATCTTTTTCGCTGTAGGGGTATCAATCCCCTGTTTCAAAGTCGCTTCAACGCTATAAGTTTTACCACTGTGCAACATATCATCAGGGATATTTAGTGCAGCTCCATCAATACCACGTTTAGACAGTTTTTCACGTATAATATCAACCAACTGATTTACCTGAAAATCTGACTCACTGGCAATCTTGATAGATTCACTTTTTTCATTTAATTCAAAACTGGCACTGACATTACGGAAATCCCAGCGTGTAGCAAGCTCACGCTGTGCGTTTTCTACCGCATTGCGAACTTCATGTATATCAATTTCTGAGACAATATCGAAAGATGGCATTATCCGTGACCTCCTGATAATCAATAAGTTGGCATGATAACCGCTTTCCATTATCAGCAAAAGCTCTATACTCAGATTAGCGGGATCTTGCTATTTCCATTCAATATTACAGCGTCTTGCAACGAGGGTATATTATGAAGATAACCGTTCTTGGCTGTGGCGCTATAGGAAAACTGTGGCTGGCAGCATTATCACAACGAAAACACCAGGTACAAGGTTGGCTAAAGATCCCCCAGCCTGATTTACCTGTTCATATTGACGAAATTAATGGAGAGGCATTTGACCAGCCGATCCCAACTAATGACAATGACCACCTTGCCAACAGCGAATTACTGATTGTCTGCCTGAAAGCCTGGCAATTATCTGATGCAGTTAATAATCTACTGCCCAAACTTTCATCTGATTGCCCAATCTTATTACTACACAATGGTATGGGTTCCCAAGAAGAATTGTTATCTGCGCCTAATCCAATACTCCTTGGCATCACAACTCACGGCGCATATCAGAATAACCAACAGGTTTATCATACAGCTTCTGGACTAACACATATTGGCTCTGCAACATCAAATGCAACTGCACTTAGCTCTCTGGCCGATATTCTGCATCAGGCTTTACCGGACGTTGCATGGCATAATGAAATTCTCTCTATTAGTTGGCTAAAACTCGCAGCTAACTGTGTCATAAACCCACTTACTGCGATTTATGAATGCCGGAATGGAGATTTGCTTCGCTACCCGGAACAATTAAATGTTTTGTGTGAAGAAATCATTCAGGTTATGGAACGAGAAAATATACATACTTCCATCAGTAACCTAACTGCCTATATCTACGATGTTATTGAGCACACAGCAAAAAACTACTCTTCAATGTTGCAAGATATCCGCGCAAAACGTCACACTGAAATTGACTATATCACTGGATATCTATTGCGCCGGGCCCGTACTCATGGCCTACCTGCTCCTGAGAATACCCGTATATATAACCTGATAAAATGTAAGGAAAGTGATTATGAACCATTCAGCACTCATTTGCCTGGTTCATGGTAGTGAAAACGTAAACAAAAGCGCCCTGCTTCAGACTCATCATTGAGGCTCCCCTGATGGGAAGCCTCTAAGTATCGTAATTAAGGCCGATAAACTTTCACATTATCAAACCCCTGCTCACACAAATAAAGTGCCTGCAAACGGCTCATCACTCCGCGTTCACAATAGAGCAGATACGTTTTCTCTTTAGGTAAGTCACCAAACTGGCTGCTTAATTTATAGAACGGCAGTGATTTGATCTCCACGCTATTCATCTGTAATGGCCGAGCATCTTGTTCATCAGGTGAACGAATATCCAGCAATACATCAGTTGGCGCGAATTCAGTGACTGTTTCAACTTCGGCGACTTGCTCACTGCTTTGTTCTGCGATCTGGCGGATATCAATATTCTGAGCTTCACTGACGACTTTTTCCAGAATATCAAAATCGAAATTAGCCTCTTCTGCTTCAATTTTGGCTTTAACCGCTTTTACAGTCGGACTTTTTGAAATAACGCCACAAAACTCAGGCATAGTACGAGCAAAATCTTCCGTGCCAATTTCACGTGCCAGTTTGATAATGTGCTCTTTATCATGAGAAATCAGCGGCCGCAGAATCAAAGTATCCGATGCATTATCAATCAGACGCAGATTGGTCAGCGTCTGGCTGGAAACCTGTCCCAATGCCTCACCGGTCACAATAGCCTGTACGCCATAGCGTTCTGCAACTTTAGATGCCGCCCTTACCATCATTCGTTTAAGCACCACACCCATTTGGCCGTCATCAACTTTTTCCAGAATTTCAGCAACAACAGGTTCAAAATCCACGGCAACGAAACGGACTTTATGGGAACGGCCAAAGCGGTTCCAAAGATAATGAGCAACCTGCTTTACACCAATTTCATGAACAGAACCACCAAGATTGAAGAAACAATAATGAACACGGCAGCCACGGCGCATCAACATATAGCTGGAAACACCAGAATCAAAACCACCGGAAATCAGAGACAGCACATCTTCCTGCGTTCCGATAGGAAAACCGCCAATGCCTTCATAACGGGCTTTCACCAGAATCAGTGTATCCTGCTCAATTTCCAGATTAACGGTAACATCAGGATGAGTCAGTTTTACTTTCGCAGATTCAATGTGCTGGTTTAAACCACCACCGACATAGCGCTCTACTTCATTAGAAGTAAACGCATGTTTACCACGGCGTTTAACCCGTACACAAAATGTTTTGTTGTGGAGCAATTCGCCATAAGCCTCATAAGCTTGTTCAAAGATATGATGCATATCACGAAATTCACGTTCCTCTACTTGCAGAATATGGTGGATACCGGGGATACGTGTCAGCACATCACAAATTTGAGCGCCAAGGTTTTCATCTTTAGTACGAACTTCGATATTATCCCAATGGCGAACTACGGCAATATTATCTCCCAAGGTTTTGAGCACATTGCGAATATTACTGGCAAGAATTTTAATAAAGCGCAAACGGACAGTTTGGCTCTTAATCGTGATTTCTGGGAATAATTTAATAATAAACTTCATAGTGAGTTATAGTAGTCGTTAGGAGTTTTGGTAAATGAAACTGACATCATGATCTGGTAGTCAAATCAGGCTGCGGAGTATAGCACTATCTCAGACATAGCGCGCAAAAAATACAAAACCAGTTAAGGATTTGTTTGCACCAGCATAATAGGATAGTCTGCAACCCTCAGGCGAACTCTAAATAGTAAAAAGATTATGCCAAAGAAAAACGCAACATCAGAAAGCCCAAGCAGTACACCAGAAACCACACCAGCAATGACATTTGAAAGCTCATTAAAAGAGTTGGAGCGCATTGTCGTCCGTCTGGAATCCGGTGAACTGTCACTGGAAGAAGCCTTGAACGAGTTTGAGCGTGGTATTCAATTAGCCCGTCAAGGGCAACAGACTTTGCAACAAGCAGAACAGCGGGTGCAAATTCTTCTTAACGATGACGCCCAATCTCCGCTAAATAACTTCTCCCCGGATACTGAGTGAGCCTATGTCTGAACAAAACCCAATTCAATTCAAAGAACAGCTTAAAACCTGTCAACAACGCGTCAATAACGTTCTGACAAGCACATTATCTTCATTGACATTTGCAGATAGACTACTGGTTCAGGCAATGCAGCATGGCGCTTTACTTGGTGGCAAACGTCTGCGTCCATTTTTAGTTTATGCCACAGGTAACATGTTCGGATTATCTACCAATAATCTGGATGCACCAGCCGCAGCGGTTGAATGTATTCATGCTTTTTCATTAATTCATGACGATTTACCCGCAATGGATAACGATGATTTACGCCGTGGGCAACCAACTTGCCACATCAAATTTGGTGAAGCTCACGCTATTTTGGCGGGAGATGCATTACAGTCTCTGGCATTTGAAATCTTATCTAAAAGAGACATGCCAGATGTGACAACGGCTGATCGCCTTGAAATGCTTTCTGAGCTGGCAACAGCCAGTGGTATCGCCGGTATGTGTGGCGGCCAAGCCCTAGACTTGGCAGCGGAAGGCAAACACATTGATCTTCATGCACTAGAACAAATTCATCGCCACAAAACAGGTGCTCTTATCCGTTGCGCTGTCAGAATGGGAGCCTATGGCGCAGGCCAGAGTGGACATAACGCCTTACCTGAATTGGATCAGTATGCCCAGGCTATTGGCCTCGCTTTCCAGGTTCATGACGATATTCTTGATGTCATTGGCGATACCGAAATGATCGGAAAACGTCAAGGCAGTGACCAGCAATTAAGAAAAAGTACCTACCCGGCATTACTGGGATTAGAACAAGCACAGAAAAAAGCGCACGAGCTGTATCAAGAAGCGCTAGAAGCATTGAATAAACTGGAAGAAAAATCCTATAACACAACAATGCTGCGCGCACTTGCCAGCTTTATCATTGAACGTAACAACTAATTGCCTATCCCAATAGGCATTATCATTACATAAAATAGCCTAATGGGATGGGCTCTAAGGTCTGTTGGTAAATTTGACCTCCAGCAGCTCTATTAATAAACACTTCTTAACGAGCATCAAATGAGCATTGATATAGCCAAATACCCAACATTGGCATTAGCGGAAAATCCTGAAGAACTTCGTATGTTGCCAAAAGAGAGCTTGCCGAAGTTATGTGATGAACTTCGGCAATTCTTGCTAAACAGTGTCAGTCGCTCCAGTGGTCATTTTGCCTCCGGTCTTGGTACCGTTGAGCTGACTGTGGCATTGCATTATGTCTATAAAACACCTTTCGATAAACTAGTATGGGATGTTGGTCATCAGGCTTATCCGCACAAGATCCTGACAGGACGCCGGGATCGTATTGATACTATTCGTCAGAAAAATGGGCTTCATGCCTTCCCTTGGCGGGATGAAAGTGAATACGACACCTTGTGTGTCGGGCACTCATCTACCTCTATCAGTGCAGGGTTAGGTATGGCAATCGCCGCTCAGCACGAAGGCAAAGGCCGCCGCACAGTCTGTGTGATTGGTGACGGCGCGATAACGGCGGGTATGGCCTTTGAAGCGATGAACCACGCGGGGGATATCGACCCGGATATGCTAGTCATTCTTAATGACAACGAAATGTCTATCTCAGAGAACGTCGGAGCGTTAAATAACCATCTGGCTCAACTTCTTTCGGGTAAGCTTTATACCACTCTGCGAGAAGGTGGAAAAAAAGTCTTTTCTAACCTACCACCCATTAAAGAATTACTGAAAAAAACCGAAGAACATATCAAAGGGATGGTCATTCCCGGCACGATGTTTGAAGAATTGGGCTTTAACTACATAGGACCGATTGACGGACATGATGTGCTGACGTTAACTCAGACGCTGAAAAACATGCGCGAGCTGAAAGGGCCACAACTTCTGCATGTCATGACCAAAAAAGGCCGTGGCTATGCGCCAGCCGAAAAAGATCCCATCAGTTGGCATGCTGTGCCTAAATTTGATCCGGCTAGCGGTACATTACCCAAGAGTTCAGACAACCGCCCGACGTTCTCCAAAATATTTGGAGACTGGCTATGTGAAGAAGCCGCTAACGATAAGAAACTGATGGCGATCACTCCGGCTATGCGTGAAGGTTCCGGTATGGTGCGATTCTCCCGCGAATATCCAGATCAATACTTTGATGTCGCTATCGCAGAACAACATGCCGTGACTTTTGCCGCTGGTCTGGCAATTGGTGGCTATAAGCCAATTGTCGCTATCTACTCAACATTCCTGCAACGTGCTTATGACCAGGTTATTCATGATGTCGCAATCCAGAATCTGCCTGTGCTGTTTGCAATAGATCGCGGTGGCATCGTTGGCGCAGATGGTCAGACACATCAAGGCGCCTTTGATCTCTCATTCCTTCGTTGCATTCCCAACATGGTGATTATGGCACCGAGTGATGAGAACGAATGCCGCCAAATGCTGCATACCGGTTATCATTACCAGCAAGGCCCGGTAGCAGTGCGCTATCCACGAGGAGCAGGAATTGGCGCAGAACGTCAACCATTTGAACAATTGCCAATTGGTAAAGGTGTTATTCGCCGTCAGGGTAAGAAGGTAGCGATCCTGAACTTTGGTACTCTGTTACCTGATGCAATAACAGCAGCAGAATCGCTGGATGCGACCGTTATTGATATGCGTTTTGTCAAACCACTGGATAAAGAATTAATATTAGAAATGGCCGATGACCATGATTTATTGGTCACACTGGAAGAAAATGCCATTATGGGCGGTGCCGGAAGTGGCGTTAATGAACTACTAATGCAGGAAGGTCGCTTGGTGCAAATTCTAAATATTGGCTTGCCTGACCAATTTGTGCCACAAGGTAGTCAGGAAGAAATGAGAGCGGAATTAGGGCTTGATGCCGCAGGTATTCAAAATAGCATCAATAAAAGGCTATTTTCCTGAGTGTATAGGGATAATAGGATATTTATCCTATTATCCTTCAGCTTACTGACTTTTAGCATTTCGACTATCACTGTTAAATTTTTCTTAAAAGAGAAAACATCAGGAAAAAAATTATCCGAAAAAACTGATATTTATTGTGTTTTCTCAATGTTATTTTGCGAAGAAACCATAAAAAATAATGCAACAAAAAAGGGATAGAACGATTAATTTGGCAAGATTTAAACTTTGAAAAAAGATAAGGTTATCTGAAAAATCATAGAAGGATATTTTTATATCATCAAAGATAAATCGGATATGATTAACATTGATTAAACGTAAAATACAGCATCCTATGATGATTAAACTTAATAAAATCAGACAATCAAAGTGGTGAAAACAACGATTAAAACTTTATACCGATTAAACCCTGGAGCTAAAATAGTGACTTTTAATAACAATTTAAAGCCTGCCCATAACAAAATTATCAGTGGAAAATGAGAAAAAGAATTGGCTTTATTAATGCTTATGTACCCCGTAAAAGAGGCAAATAAGAATATAAAATAGGTTAGCAAGATAATATATTTAAAAAATCAACCTATTTTAATAACCTTTTCAACTGTAGATTAAATTTTTTATCAACCAGTTAAATGATAATTTATAAAAAATCCACAAACAAATGATTTAATAAAATACGAGCTGGATTATTTTTATCGTTATTATGTTGCATTTATTATGCAACACCGCGATATTTATCTAAAAACATTCCCTACTATCTTTTTAAAAACACTAACTATTTTTATCCAATAACAATAAAGATATACCCGTAATCATTGAAGATGCTTGATTTTATCCGAAATGGAGATCATTATCCTCGCTATGAAAATATTTATTACATCAGAACAAAAAATCAAACTTGAACGTCTTCACGACACCACTCGTGATGGCCAAGTACGAGACAGAATAAAAGCGATCCTTCTGGCTTCTGAAGGGTGGAGTTCTGTGATGATAGCCCAGGCATTGCGACTCCATCAGACCACTGTTGACCGCCATATCAGTGATTATCTTAATCAAGGTAAACTTAAATCTGATAATGGGGGGTCTGATAGTTTGCTTTCTCGAGAGCAAACTGATTTTTTAATCAACCACTTATCTCAACATCTTTTCCATCACACCCATGAAATCGTGGCCTATGTTGCTCAGCTCTGGAATATTACCTTTAGCATTCCCGGCATGAATAAATGGCTACACCGTCAGGGTTTTTCTTATAAAAAACCTTGTGGTGTCCCTCATAAATTCGAGGCAGAAAAACAGATACAATTTATTGAATATTATGAAAATCTTAAAATCACAGCGAAAGATGAACCCATCCTTTTTCTTGACGCTGTTCACCCGACTCAAGGCACCAAACTCGGTTATGGCTGGATGCGAAAAGGCGAGAAAAAAACCGTCAAGACAACAGGAAGCCGAACTCGCCTGAATATATTGGGCGCGCTCAACCTGAATGCCATTGGTCGTACGGTGTTCCAGGAATATCAAACCATCAATGACTACAACATTTGCTGTTTTTTCAACGAAATAAGGAAGTCTTATCCTGACTATCATCAAAAAATTCATCTTATTGTGGATGGGGCGGGTTACAACAAAGCTCATCTTGTGAAGGAGTGGGCTTATGTTAGCAATATTGAGTTACATTATCTTCCTCCCTATAGCCCAAATTTAAACCCGATAGAGCGATTATGGAAGGTCATGAATGAACATGTTCGAAATAACCGTTATTTCGCTGATAAACATGAATTTCGAGACAAAGTCTTCAAATTTTTCACCACAACGCTACCGGATATAGCGGACTCGCTGATGTCTAGAATTAATGACCATTTTCAGGTGCTAAAAACTGCATCTTGAAGTTTCTTGGGTATATAAAAATAAAAATGAAACTAAACCCAAAATACTTGATATAAAGAATAGTGTCTTGGCACCTGCAATACTGAGTATATATGCACCAGCTGAAGGGGCAATAAGTATACTTATATTTTGTATCGATTGTAATCGCACAGAAGCGATACCAGAAAATTGGGAGTAATTTAAGCTAACAAAAACATTACTAGCTATGGCAAAGCGAGCACTAAAAATTCCAACACTAAAGAAAACTAATAGTAATATGTAAAGTGAGAAACTTTGTGGTAGATTTAAAGTAATACCGATTAATCCAAAACCTACGGCAGTACTTGCACCAGGTATCATTAACTCAGATAACTTTCCTGTAATTGGGTACTTTATACTAAACTTGGCAGTCATTATTCCCGATAAGATATTTCCAGCAGCAGAACAAGACATCAACATCCCTAATGCTGATTTATCAAATTGCAGATACATAAGTATAATAGCCATTTGATTATTCAACATAAAAACAAAGAAAAAATAAGTTGCAACACACCAGAGTAAAGGCAGCATGGTGTTAGGCTTCTTTTTTGATAAATTTCCTCCTGGAGGTATTTTTCCTGCATTTTTTTGTCAATACTGATTTCACTGTTTTTATGATGTAATAAGAAAGATAATAGTGATATAGAAGTAAAACCAATCGAAACTAATAAAATAGCTCTTTCGCCTATAACTGAGCTTGATACAGCCCCTAATATAGGAACTATCAATTTCGAAATATTATTGATCATATTCATGAGTGAATAAAATTTTGTTGCGTTTTCTCCTTTTAACATTTGGATACTCAGTACATTGATAGCTGGTTGCATAACACTGTTAAATACTGAACGCAAAGCTACGAATATAATAAAAATCTCTATTGATTGGGATAAAATTATCCCAACCGTTGCTCCTATTCTTAAGAGTAAAGATAGTATCAAAATCAATATAACTGATCCTGACTCCAACAACTGTCCAAGATTTTTTGTAAGAATGATCCCCGGAAGTAAACTTAAGGCACTGATTACCGCCATTTCATATGGAGATGCATTGAATTGGTAAGCAGATAAAGTTAGAATTGTAATAAAATCAATCCATGAACCTAATGAAGATGTGCAATACCCGAAAAGAATATTTTTAAGCTTTATATTCATAAAAAACACTTATGTAATTATTTAGTTAATCTCTTGAAGTGGAATTTGATGCGAGACCTGTTTTATATAGAATATTCATAATTTCTGATGCAGATTCATCATCAAATTCTTTAAGAATACTGTCTCTATTTATTTCTCCGTATTCAAAAATACCCTTTATTATATTTTCAAGCTCAATGGGAATCCTTAATAAGCCAGCGTTAAAAATATTTTCTTCTATCGTCACTGTCCGATTCAAAATCAGTGGTAGCTTAATATTAAGGAAATCTCCTTTTTTCTGGAAACAGAATACACCGCGATCAAATATTAGTCTATTTATTTTTTCTGACTCTTTGATAGAAGATAATGGTAGTAATCTTTGTAGTGATAATACCTGATTAATTAAATTATCATCATTAATTTCAGAAAGTGAAAGATCTAACAATTTTATTATATCTATTTCTTGTGGTAATTTATCTAAAATTGATAAAATAGGCTCCTTATAATCAGCAAGTTTATGGCTAAGTAATCGCAAAATCAAATCAGCAACTGATTTGTATCTCAATCCTATTGCAATATGAATAGAAATATCACTTGCAGTACTTACTATATGAGCTGAACCTTTCGGTATAGTAAATAAAGTACCTACTTTAACTCTCCCATTAAATATACTTTTTTTAGCCGTATTCTCTGTTATTTTGTAACCGGTTAGAGGATATGTTACATCATTTGCAACACTAAAAATTTGCCAGTTTTTTTCACCTAGAAGCTGTATATTAACAAGATCGTGATAGTCATAATGTAGCGGACTAGGTTGACTCTCTTGAGTGCTTATAAATACATTCACTGTTGTATCACAAAAGCAATGGATTGTGAATATTTGGTCGAGAAGCATTCACTGCCAACGTATAAGATTTTATAAGTTGTTCAGCATTCACGTTATTTAATTGATTTATTGCTGTATCTAACTGAGCTTTTATAAACTCACAGTTTGGCAAATCAGGAGTAATTGAATGGCGAAAGATAGCATTTTTATGAGAGAGTTGTTCAACTGCGAAATGTAGTAAATCAAAAACTTTACATACAGATAGCCCTATTGTTATATGAAGAGATGAAGTATCAGTACATTCTGCACGATGTGGCATTCCAGCAGGAATGTATAAAACATCACCTGCCTTTAGAAGTAATTCTTCTCTTGGTGATCCAATTGTTTCTTCATCAAGAACTTTTGACATTTGTTGTGTAGGGTTATGTTCTAATTTATCCCAAAGAAACCATTTCTTTTCACCTTCTAGTTGGATGATAAAAGCAGAAACAGGATCAAAATGTACTTTTAATCCTTTTTTATTTGCTGGCGTCCAAAAAACTTTTACAAAAGTTGTCCCACCAAAAAAAGTTTCTAACTTGCAACAAATGGCGCTGATTTCTTGTTGCCGTCGTTCTAATTGTTCAATTTTTAGGGTTGCATCATATTGAAAACGTTCTCGTATAGTATCAACCTGAGATTTTTGGGAAAACTTTGTATTTGCATGGACATGATAATTTTCTGTTTGATCATATATCATTACATATTTGTGAAGTTCTCCTTCGTGTGAAATTAAATATTGTTCAACCTGTTGAGAGTTAAATTGGAAATGTAATAATGATGACTTACTATATAACTTACTGTTAGCATCGAATATATTATCAATGAAGTCTTTATTTAAAACACTATTAAGCCAAATATTCATATTACTATCCGAAGTTGTATGTAAATTGTGATTGGGCAGTGTTACTGTCCCAATCACCTAATTAAATACAATTAGTGGACAAAAGTATCAACTAATCATCAGCATTGTTAAAACGCGCATTCATTGCGCTTTTCGCCTCATTCATAGCCTCAACAATAACTCTGCTAGGGATTTTTTAATCTCAGGCGGGCAACGTTCCTATCGCTGCCGCCTATCCAATGAGCGTCTGTCGAATGCATTATCAAGAGACCGTTAACATGCTTTATTCGGTACCGTCAGCCTGTCCTTAATACGACAAAACCACCGCCCTCCCAATAACGCCATTACAAGTTCAAGAGAAGCTATTGCGGCCAGGACAAGGATAAACATGGCCTTGCCCGCGCCAACTAATATCCATCCACCTATCGCCGGAAATCCAAAGATACCCACAAAATAGGCGACAACGAACCAAGTGAGGGCCGCATGACGATTCTCAAGAGCAGAGTCGTTTATTGCCCATGTTTGAATGACGGGATACACCAATCCATACCCTATCCCCGTTAACATGGCCGCCGCAATCTGGAACACGGGATGAGCCGGTATGCCTAGCAAGGCCAAAATGCCCACGATTAAGAATAACATCAGCGCAGTGACTAACGGGATACGGGACATCGTCGATAAACGTCGGGCCAACAAAAGCCGCGACACAACCACGGTCGCAGCATGTACAGCGAAGAATGTACTTGCATTTGCACGCGTCCCTTCGACGAGTGAACTCTGGAACGACATCATTCCAGAGAATACACAGCCTCCCAGACCTACCATCACAATGGGGCGGATCGCGCTACTTGTAGCGATCTTCGTTATTTTTTTCACCCAGGGTCTCAGTGATAATTCCCGTTGACCATGCGGCTCCTTGATACCAAAGGTCGCCAGAAGCAGTGAGGCGAGAGTGCCAGCGACGCCAACAAAGAGAAACGTTGTCTGGATGGGCACTCCCGCCTGTTCAACCGCTGCGGTAAGGAGGATGGGACTGCCGCAAATCCCAGCCATTTGAAACGCACTGAAGCGGGTAAACCAGTGGCCCCTGTCAGCATCGGTGACACGCTCCGACAACGCCATGGGCCCACTGATATAGAACATTCCCCACCCGAGTCCAATCAAAAACGCCGCGATACGCGGAATATAACCCAGTTCACCGCTGAAGCCGCCTAAAAGAAGATAGCCACAAGACATCGCCAGCGCCGCAAGGGCGGCAAGCCGGGATGCTTCCAACTGCCCGGCAAACCATCCAACCAAAGGAACACCAATCAAGGTGCCGACCAAGGCCACGCTGAGAGTCGTCCCGGTGTCAATGTCACTCCCTCCTTGTGACCGAAAATACGCGGAAATAAGGAAGGTGGCTCCATATCCCCCCGCAGTGAGCAGGGTTCCGAACAGGAGAAAAAGTGCCGACATTGTTCGCATGAATCAAACTCCATCTTAATTATTCTTCATTAGTATTGGGTACAGAATGACTTTGGCGCCATCGACCTCAGTTTATTCACCGCTTTTTCCAGACGGAGACAAACATACCGTATCTCGTCTTCAGTGTTAAATCTACCCAGTCCAAAGCGCACGCTGGCTTGAGCCTGTGCATCACTGGCCCCTATTGCTTTCAGTACATGTGAAGGTGCCCTGTTAGCGGATGTACATGCAGACCCAGAGGACAGCGCAACCTCAGAAAGCTCCAGCAAAAGCGAGTCAGCATCTACACCGTCAAAGGAGGCATTTAACAGACCGGGAAGGCATTCGGTGAGATGACCGTTTATCCGAACGTCAGCTACATGCTCGGTAATATACAGCCGAAGCAAATCCCGTAAATAACGTAACCTCATCGTCTCAGCGGCCAAGTTTTTAACAGATAGTTCAACGGCACGCCCGAAACCTACGATCCCTGGGACGTTAAGGGTTCCAGAGCGTAAGCCTCGCTCATGTCCCCCTCCGACGATAATAGGGGCGAGTGTCATATGTTTATTACGTGAATTAATATAAAGTGCACCGATCCCCTTTGGTCCATATATTTTGTGCGCGGAAAATGAGGCAAGGCTAATGTTCATGCGCTGTACATCAAATTCTATTTTGCCGAGCGCTTGCGTAGCGTCTGTATGAAGCGGAATGTCACGCTCCTTACAGATCGCGCCTATTTCTTCAATTTTTTGTATTGAGCCAATCTCATTGTTAGCGGCCATGATCGAGACGAGATAGGTATCATCCCTCATTGCACGAGATATTGAATCTGGGGATACGACACCGTCGCTTTGCGGCGGTAAATAGGTCACCTCCGCTCCCATTGATTCGAGCCTACGGCAACAATCAAGAACGGCCTTATGCTCAATTGTCGATGTGATGACATGACCCCTTTTACCCAGATGTTGAAGGCCCGCGATTGCAAGATTGATCGACTCGGTCGCGCCAGACGTGAATATAATATCGGAATGACTCGCTGCATTTATCGATGTCGATATCACTTTTCGCGCACCATCAACAGCTTCCATCGCTTTCCACCCAAATACATGGTTATTACTGGAAGCGTTGCCATAAGCGCTGGTAAAATAGGGCATCATAGATTGAAGCACATCGGGATCTAATGCCGTTGTAGCGTTATTATCCAAGTATATCGGCTGGGCTAAACTGTACATAATTTTCTCCCTCAACAAATAAAGATGAAGATTATTTTCTTATTATCTTGGCTATATCTGGACAGTAATTAAATCGCCTTTACTCACATATCCCTCTTCATTAACAAGATTGAGACGAATGGCGGTTGAAACACCGAGCATGTGGCTGAGTTGAAGCCCACGCACATATGCCAGGGCTCTCGACCACGCGCAGTCCTCAAAAAACACCTCCAGAATAGCGTCTAAGCCTTTGTGATCGCCAGCGGCTTTCTCAAAATACTCCTTCGTAATTGCCGCACAAGTGAGTTTCTGAGTCGGTTCTTCGTAGGCAGCATCTGATGTCGGTGGTTTTCCGTCAGCGAAGGTTTTGGACACCATCCGCCGTGTGATGGTTTCGGGTATTTCCCCGGAGGCGAGAATGTGGACGAGGTGCTGCCTGGCTGAATCCTCGTGAATAACGCGTATTTCACTGAGCGGGATCTGATGTTTTTCAGCTACGGGCAAGAAGACATTCATGATCGAGGCGTGGAGATGGCTCAGACGGGGATTCCTTTTTTGAGAATTAGAGAGGTTCTCTGTCAGGAATTGGAGGCGGAATATCCCATGATGATCGAACGCCACGGATATCCTCGGTAATTCAACCAATGATGGGTTAGAATTCCTATTTATTTAATAATCAAACACACCGCATATCAGAAAGTCAAAATCTGATAAAACGCCAATAACCAAATAATGACGAAAGAAAATATAGCCGCGATAATATCATCTAACATGATACCTAATCCGCCGTGAATATAACGATCAAACCAACGAATCGGCCACGGTTTCCACATATCCAAAATACGGAACACAATAAAACCCGTTAAAACCCACTGCCAGTTAACGACAGGTATTACCATCAATGTGATCCACATACCGATAAATTCATCCCAGACAATACTGCCGTGGTCATGAACTTTCATATCATCAGAAGTACGCTGGCAAATCATTATCCCGAACAACATTCCGGCAATAATCACCAACCAGCAAATCCATTCTGGAAACTGAATCAGTAATAACCAGAATGGAATAGCAGCAGCAGATCCCATTGTTCCTGGCATTACCGGCGATAGCCCACTACCAAAACCTGTCGCTAATAAATGCCAGGGATTACTCATCCGTAAACGGCGTTTTGCCTCATCCATGTGCTTCCTCGGTAATAAAGTGATCGAACCCTTTCAGATCCAATTTAATCTCTTTATTCTTGCTGTAATAACGGATCTCTTCTGATTCCGGCATAATCTGTCCGACACAGCTAAAACCAGCGCCGGTATGAGCCAAAGCGATTTCCAGCGCGCCACGATTTCTTTCCGGGACAGTAAAACATAATTCATAGTCTTCCCCGCCGCTCAAAGCCCACATAAGCGCCTGTTGCGGTTCAACGTATTGTTTCATTGCATCAGAGTAAGGGATCGCATCCAGATTTATTCTGGCTCCACATCGGCTGGCTTTCAGTATGTGGCCCAGATCGGAAATCAAGCCATCAGACAAATCAATTGCTGATGTTGCCAGGTCACGCAATGCCTGCCCTAGCAAAATACGGGGTTGCGGCCTGAGATGACGTTGAATCAGCCAATCACGGGACACTGGATCAAAAATTTGCAAACGGTTTTGTAACAGAGCCAAACCCGCCGCACTGTCACCCAACGAACCACTTACATAAATCCAATCACCATTTTTTGCGCCGGTACGCCGCAATGCTCTACCTACGGGAACCAGACCATGAATCGTCAACGTCAGGCTCATCGGGCCACGGGTGGTGTCACCACCAATAAGTTGCATACCGTAATAGTGCAGTTGTTCAAACAAACTATCACTGAAACCACTTAGCCAACGCTCATCTATTTCCGGTAATGTCAATGCAAGTGAAAGCCAGGCAGGATCAGCACCGATAGCAGCCAGATCACTCAGATTCACCGCCAGAGATTTATAAGCCAAATCTTCAGGAGAAATATCAGGTAAGAAATGAACGCCTGAAACCAAGGTATCCGTGCTGACAGCCAATTGCTGTTTATCGGCCAGCGTCATCAGCGCACAATCATCACCAATACCCAGATTTACATCACGCCGGTTAGTCGTCTGGCGATCAAAATAACGCGCAATGAGGTCAAATTCGCCACATGCCATAATAGAATCCCAAAAAGTTACTGATGATTACGAACATAAGGCCGGTATCCCGGCCTTACAAATCATCGTCTACGGTGGGAAAAACCCGTCAAGCAGTGAGAACTATCTTTTCTTGCGTACTGCTGGGCCAGATTTATCCAGTACCCCATTCACGAATTTGTGACTATCTTCAGCACCGAAAACTTTTGCCAATTCGATAGCTTCGTTAATAGCCACTTTATAAGGGACATCATCACGATAACTTAGTTCAAACATAGCAATACGCAAAATGGCTTTTTCTACCTGACCTAACTCTTCAAGCTGACGGGAAAGATAAGGAGCCATCAAAGCATCCAGCTTCACTGCGTTCACAGCGACTCCTGACAGCAATTCACGAAAATAGGTTACGTCAACACCAGCGACGTCCTGCTCCGACAGAAACTGTAATTCAACGTCAGCAATGTCATTGCCAGATAATTGCCATGAGTATATAGCCTGAACAGCACACTCACGAGCACGACGACGAGCAGCAGGTTTCACAAGATTCCCCTTAATTAAAACTAAAATCAGCCTTTAATGGCGTTAATTACATTGACCATTTCCAGTGCGGTTAACGCAGCTTCTGCGCCTTTATTGCCCGCTTTGGTTCCAGCACGTTCAATCGCCTGTTCAATGCTTTCTGTAGTCAGAACACCAAATGCCACTGGGATTTTACTGGTCATTGCCACATTAGACAAACCGGAACTGCATTCACCAGCAACGTATTCAAAGTGAGCGGTACCACCACGGATAACGGTACCCAGCGCGACAACTGCGTCATATTTTTGGGTTTCGACCAATGTTTTTACCGTCAACGGTAATTCATATGCACCAGGAACCCAGACAACAGTGATATTTTCCGAGGCAACCTGACCGATACGCTCAAGTGCATCTACCGCGCCTTCTAACAGATTATCATTAATGAAGCTGTTAAAACGTGCAATGGCAATCGCCACACGAGCTTGTGGAGCCGCAACAATACCTTTGATGACGTTCATAGCCTTCCTCATATCTGTTCATATCCGCGGGGGGCGGATTCTATCATATTCTTTCGTTAGCCGCGCCTGCCGATTTAGCAACAGAGCATAAAAATAGGGCTAACCCATACTTACATATTCAGTCAGTATACTGGCCGCAGACGCAAACGAAGATCAGGCCCGACTTGCTGTACATCAAAAATGTTAAATTCCGGCGCATCCGCCAGATTTTTAAGTTCAGGAATGGCAAACAAACCACAGGCAGTATCACCCAGGACTTTTGGCGCAACGTAAAGTATCAACTCATCTACCAGCCCCAAAGTCAGTAATGCACCCGCCAACAGCGGACCGCATTCGGCCCAGACAGTATTAATCTGACGTTTACCCAATTGCATCATCAGTGACACTAAATCTACACCAGCACCATGAGCAGGCAGCAGTATCTGCTCTACATTTTCAGGCCAGTCATGTTCATCCGCTTTGGTACGGGCCAGCCAACAATAACCGGGTTGTTGTATGACCTGATGCTGCGGGGTAACACGGTTCTGACTGTCAGCAATAACACGCACTGGTTGACGAAGTGTTTCCTCAGGATAAATCGCCTGAGTTTCTGCATCCAATTCATTCCAGCGAACAGTCAGGCTAGGATCATCAGCCAGAACAGTACTACTGGAACTCAGAATCGCACTGCACTGAGCACGGAATTTTTGCACATCATAACGGGCTTGGGATGAGGTAATCCATTTGCTTTCTCCAGAAGCCAACGCCGTTCGTCCGTCAAGAGAAGCCGCCATCTTCAACTGAATATACGGGAAGCCTGTACGCATCCGCTTCAAAAACCCTTTGTTGAGGGATTCCGCCGCCGGCATCATCAGCCCGTGTTCAACTTCAATACCCGCCTGTTGCAGCTTATAAAGCCCTCTCCCCGCTACCTGCGGGTTAGGATCCTGCATAGCAGTAATCACACGGCTAACACCGGCAGCGATCAAAGTATCGGCACAAGGCGGTGTTTTACCGTGATGGCTGCATGGCTCAAGAGTAACATAAGCCGTTGCGCCTTTAGCTTTATCTCCGGCCATCCTCAAAGCATGGACTTCAGCATGTGGCTCACCAGAACGTAAATGAAAACCTTCCCCAACAATCTGCCCATCACGCACAATCACACAACCGACATTAGGATTAGGTGATGTGGTAAAACATCCCTGACGCGCCAATTCGAAAGCCCGCGTCATATATTTTTCATCGTTATTCACTACTTATTAATCCTGTAATCTAGCAATCTCTTCGCCAAATTCACGAATATCTTCAAAGCTTCGGTAGACGGAAGCAAAACGGATATAGGCGACTTTATCCAATTTCTTCAATTCATCCATCACCAGATTACCAATCATTTTAGATGGAATTTCCCGTTCACCGGTAGCACGTAACTGAGATTTAATATAACTAATCGCTACTTCCACATCATCAGAACTGACCGGACGTTTCTCCAATGCTTTTTGCATACCTCGGCGCAGTTTTTCTTCATCGAATGGCTCCCGGATATCATCACTTTTTATCACTCTCGGCATAACTAACTCAGCCATTTCAAAAGTGGTAAATCGTTCATGACACTCAAGACACTGGCGACGCCGGCGTACCTGCGAGCCATCCCCCACTAAACGGGAATCAATCACTTTGGTATCAACAGCGGCACAAAATGGGCAATGCATATCACTTCCTGGTAGTTAGTCCGAACTAAGTTTACAGTTTACCTTAATCTAAACAAAAAACACCCTGCCAGCCGGATACTCACAGGGTGTTTAAACAGCATTAAGGCAAAATAATTAAGGCAATAAAGATGGCTGATCAGCCCCTTCTTTCTCAACCTTTTGCTGGAGCATATGTTCGCGCTTCATACCCAGTTTCAACGCTAATGCGGAAGCAACATAGATAGAAGATATCGTACCGATAGAAACACCGATTAACATCGCCAGAGAGAAGCCTTTCAGCATTGCACCACCGAAAATATACAACATCAGCACCACCAGTAAGGTAGTCGCAGAAGTCATGATGGTACGGCTCAATGTTTGAGTCAAAGAGACGTTCATAATTTCATACGACGTACCTCGGCGGATCTTACGGAAGTTTTCACGGATACGGTCAGAAACCACAATACTGTCATTCAATGAGTAACCGATAACGGACATCAGTGACGCCACAATTGTCAGGTCAATCTCAATACGAAACAACGACAGAACCCCGAGCGTGATGATGACGTCATGCGCAAGTGCAAGAACTGCCCCCAACGCCAGACGCCATTCAAAACGGAATCCAACATAAATCAAGATACAGATAAGCGCCGCCAATAACGCCATCGCCCCATTTTGGGCAAGTTCAGCACCGACACTAGGCCCAACAATTTCAACACGATTCACACTCGCGTCTTTATCAACGGAGTCATTGATGACCTTAATAACCTTTTTACTCAGTTCCTCATTCGCAGCACCCATCAACGGTGGCATACGCACCATCACATCACGGCTGCTACCGAAATTTTGCAACAGAGGATCTTCAAAACCCGCTTTCGCCAGGCTATCACGCATCTTATCCAATTCAGCCGATTTACTGAGTTTAATTTCAATTACCGTTCCACCGGTAAAATCCAATCCCCAGTTAAACCCGCGGGTTGCCATCACAAAAACAGAAGCCACCAACAGTAGCAACGAAATTCCGAAAGCAACGTTGTCCCAGCGCATAAAGTCATAGACTTTGCGACCGTAGTTCAATTGTTCAACAGTATAATCCTGTGCCACAACGTGCTCCTTAAATTGACAGCTTCTTAATACGCTTACCGCCGTATAGCAGGTTCACGATAGCCCGGGTACCGACAATAGCAGTGAACATAGAAGTAACAACACCAATTGACGTTGTTATTGCAAAGCCTTTAATTGACCCTGTACCAACAGCGTAAAGAATGATCGCAGTAATCAGCGTAGTCAGGTTGGCGTCGATAATACTGGAGAAAGCGCCTTTATAGCCTTCATGTATCGCTTGCTGTATGGTACGTCCATTGCGCAGCTCTTCTTTGATACGTTCGTTTATCAACACGTTAGCATCGACTGCCACTGCCAGCGTCAGAACAATACCTGCAATCCCCGGCATGGTTAGCGTCGCCCCCGGCAACAGAGACATAACACCGACAATCAGCACCAGGTTAGCCAACAGCGCGCTACTCGCAATCAAACCGAATTTACGGTAGTAAATCACCATAAACAGGATTGATGCGACCAGGCCCCACAAACAGGCTTCCAGACCTTGCTCAATATTTTGCAGACCAAGGGTTGGCCCAATGGTACGTTCTTCCACAATCTGAATCGGTGCAATCAGAGCGCCAGCACGCAGTAACAAGGATAACTGACGGGCTTCAGTTGCATTGGAAATACCGGTGATACGGAAATTACTCCCCAGACGAACCTGAATATTGGCGATGTTAATCACTTCTTCATTTTTGACTAACACAGCACGACCATTAGCATCTTTCTTACCACTGTCTTTATATTCCACAAACAGCGTTGCCATTGGCTTACCAACGTTGTCCTTGGTGAAATTAGACATCGCAGCGCCACCGGCGCTGTCCAGTGAAATATTTACCTCTGGACTACCATATTCATCCGTACCAGAGGTTGAATCTGTAATATGATCCCCGGTCAGAATAACACGCTTATATAACACAACCGGGCTACCATCACGGGTATTTTTCACTTCAGAATCACCCGGTACCCGACCTGACGCAGCGGCTGTCACATCAAGGCTGGAGTTAACTAAACGGAACTCCAAGGTTGCTGTCGCGCCAAGAATTTCTTTAGCGCGGGCAGTATCCTGAATACCCGGTAATTCCACCACGATACGGTCAGATCCCTGACGCTGAACTAACGGTTCGGCCACACCCAGTTGGTTAACGCGGTTACGCAGAATGGTAATATTTTGCTGTACCGCATAAGAACGGGCTTCACGCTGGCGCTCATCACTCATCACCGCTTTCAGGGTATTATTGGCTCCAACACTGAACACTAAATCACGGTGACGATGAGTAAGATAGCTCTCCGCATCAGAACGGGCTTTTTCATCACGGAAGCGGAGCTCTACACCATAATTATCAATTTTGCGGGCAGTGGAATAAGGAATACCTTTTTCACGTAAATCAGTACGCAGGCCATCAATATTCTGCTCTTGCAGTTTGCCTAATGCGGTTTCCATATCCACTTCCATCAGGAAGTGCACACCACCACGCAGGTCAAGGCCCAGTTTCATTGGCTCTGCGCCAATCTTACCCAGCCAAGTTGGTGTTGCTGGCGCCAGATTCAATGCCACCACATACTGATCGCCCAATGCAGACATCAGGGCTTCACGGGCACGAAGCTGAATATCAGAATTATTGAAACGAGCAAGAATCGCGCCATTTTCCAGCGCAATAGATTTACTCGTGATTTGATCTTTCTCTAAAACATTACGGACTTGGTCCAGCGTTTGCTCACTGGCGGCAATGCCTCGCGCGCCAGTGATTTGTACAGCCGGATCCTCACCATAAAGGTTGGGAAGTGCATAAAGCAAACCGATGAGGATCGCAGCGATCAGCATCAGATACTTCCACAAAGGATAACGGTTTAGCACGGCAGTTCCCTTCGGGAAAATCAGAAATTACAGAGCCTTCATTGTACCTTTCGGTAAAACGGCAGCGACGAAATCACGTTTAATAGTCACTTCAGTGGTGTCATTCAGTGCTAAAACGACATAACCCGTATCAGCAACTTTAGTTACACGACCAATCAAACCACCATTGGTCAGAACCTCATCACCTTTGGAAATAGAATCCATCAGTTTTTTATGGTCTTTCGTACGTTTCTGTTGTGGACGCAGGATCATGAAGTAGAAGATCAGACCGAAAACAACCAACATGATGATCAGAGAATATGGACTTCCCTGAGCTGCCGGTGCACCAGCAGATGCCGTTGCTTCAGAAATAATACTCATTAAACTTTTCCCTCATTGTTATCAAAATCGATAGTAATCAAAAAACCAACCGCAATATGCTATACACACTGAGGTCAGTCAATCACCATTCAAGTCAAATATTTAATAGCGGAACGGGTTTACCAATCCGCTGATAAAAATCTTCAACAAACTGTTCAAGATTACCTTCTTCGATGGCTTTACGGATCCCAGCCATTAGACGCTGATAATACCGCAAATTATGGATAGTATTCAGCCTTGCACCGAGAATTTCGTTACAACGATCAAGATGATGCAAATACGCCCGGCTATAATTTCGACAAGTATAGCAATCACATTGCTCATCCAGCGGCGAAGTATCTTCTTTATGTTTGGCATTACGGATCTTAATGACACCCTCGGTGACAAAAAGATGACCATTACGGGCATTACGGGTTGGCATTACACAATCGAACATATCAATGCCGCGGCGAACCCCCTCCACCAAATCTTCTGGTTTTCCTACCCCCATCAGATAACGTGGTTTGTCCTGCGGGATTTGCGGGCAAACATGTTCAAGAACACGGTGCATATCTTCTTTAGGTTCCCCAACCGCAAGACCGCCTACAGCGTACCCATCAAAGCCAATCTCTACCAGACCTTTTACTGAGATATCACGTAAATCTTCGTAAACGCTTCCTTGAATAATACCAAACAAAGCATTTTTATTCTGTAATTCATCAAAACGCTTACGACTGCGAGCCGCCCAGCGCAAAGACATTTCCATCGAACGTTTCGCATAATCCCAGTCGGCAGGATATGGCGTACATTCATCAAAAATCATCACAATATCAGAACCTAGGTCATACTGGATTTCCATTGATTTTTCCGGGCTGAGAAAAACAGGCGTACCATTAATTGGGTTGCGGAAATGTACACCTTCCTCTTTGATTTTACGCATCGCGCCGAGGCTGAATACCTGAAAACCGCCTGAATCCGTTAAAATCGGGCCATGCCATTGCATAAATCCATGCAAGTCGCCATGCAGCTTCATTATTTCCTGCCCCGGACGCAACCACAGATGGAAAGTGTTGCCAAGCAGGATTTGCGCACCGGTCTCTTTTACTTCTTCCGGTGTCATTCCTTTTACTGTGCCGTAAGTACCCACAGGCATAAACGCCGGCGTTTCTACAACACCACGTTCAAAAACCAGACGACCGCGCCGAGCCTGACCATCGGTAGTTTGTAATTCAAATTTCACTTAACCTCCAGGCATCAGATAAACAGTCTGATGCTGATTTCATACATTATGACAATAAATTAGGAAACTTTTTCCTTGAAAGCCAAAGAATTACGGCAAATAAACATGGCATCACCATAACTAAAGAAACGGTATTTTTCCGCAACCGCCTCTTTATAAGCGCTCATGGTATTTTTATAACCAGCAAATGCAGAAACCAGCATGATAAGTGTCGATTCCGGCAAATGGAAATTCGTAATCAGCGCATCAACAACCTGATATTCAAACCCCGGATAGATAAAAATCTGCGTATCATTAAAAAATGGCGCAATTAATCCATTTTGGCAAGCTTTTGCTGCGCTTTCCAGCGAACGGACTGACGTTGTTCCAACAGCGACAACCTTATTCCCCCGGGCCTTACATGCCAAGACAGCATCAACCACATCCTGCGGCACTTCAGCATATTCAGCATGCATAATATGGTCTTCAATGGTTTCTACACGCACTGGCTGGAAAGTACCGGCCCCGACATGCAATGTCACAAAAACCATTTCCACCCCTTTTTCACGCAGGGCTTCCAATAATGGCTCATCAAAATGGAGGCCCGCCGTTGGTGCGGCTACTGCGCCTGGGCGTTCACTGTATACCGTTTGATACAGCTCGCGGTCCGCCTCTTCATCAGGACGAGCAATATAAGGCGGCAAAGGCATATGGCCGACATCATCCAGAATGGACAGCACATCACGCTGATCATCAAAACGTATTTCGAACAGCGAGTCATGGCGGGCCATCATCGTCGCTTTAACGTTCTCACTGTCACCCAGCAACAGCTCTGCCCCCGCTTTTGGCGCTTTGGAAGCGCGCACATGTGCAAGTACTCGCTTATCATCCAGCACTCGTTCAACCAGAACTTCCAGTTTACCCCCGGTGGCTTTCCGGCCAAAAATACGCGCGGGTATGACTCGGGTATTATTGAAAACCAGCAAATCCCCAGTATTCAGCTTATCGAGAACATCCGTAAAAACACCATGCGTTAACGCCCCCGTTTCACCATCAAGAGAGAGCAGACGGCAGCCACTGCGTTGTGGTTGAGGATAATGAGCAATCATTTCGTCAGGAAGTTCAAAAGTAAAATCGGAGACTCGCATTGTATTTAATCATTCAGAAAAACAGGCGGACTAGTCTAGTGCCGCAGCTCTGAGGGTGCAACAAATAAGCACATAACTTCGCTAATTTATATTATAATCGCTGGATGAATTTTCTCGCTCACCTTCATTTAGCTACTCTGGCTGAAAGCTCCCTGTTAGGGAACCTGATGGCGGATTTTGTTCGCGGTAATCCAGAGGGACAATACAGCGCTGACGTGGTTGCAGGCATTCGCATGCATCGACGGGTTGATGTATTAACAGATACCCACCCGTTGGTTACTCAAGCCCGTCACCTATTCAGTGACCAATATCGACGGGTTGCGCCAATTACATTGGATATTATTTGGGATCACTTCCTTTCCCTATATTGGGATAAACTGGTTCCCGATGACTCATTACCGGCATTTATTCATCGTGCCCGCAATCAGATAGAACCTTATCTTTATAAAACTCCCGAAAAATTTCAGGAAATGAACGAGTTTTTATGGTCACAAAACTGGTTGATCCGCTATGCGGATCTTGCATTTATCTCAAATGTATTAAATGGAATGGCCCGAAGACATCCCAGATTATCGGCTTTATCGGGATCATTCCAAGATATAGAACAACATTATTCTGACCTCGAAGCGTTATTCTGGCAATTTTATCCCTATATGATGGAAAAAGCAGAAAATAAAGATTTTTATAATCTCCCCCAAATGAAACTGGAAACCTCATCCAATTAACGCGGGTAAAGCGTTACAGTAAAGAAAATAAAAATAAAGTATTGATAGGTAAAATCTATTGCAAAAATTAGTATTTTACCCTTTATTGATGTACGCTAATTCCTTATTCTACATCCAATTTTCACATAAACCCCGGTTAAAACTACAGGAGTAACTCATGGTTCTGGTAACTCGTCAAGCCCCTGACTTTACAGCAGCAGCTGTCCTCGGCAACGGCGAAATAGTTGGGAATTTCAACCTGAAAAAACACCTGAACGGTAAACCAGCCGTTATCTTCTTCTGGCCAATGGATTTCACTTTCGTATGTCCTTCTGAGCTGATCGCATTCGACCACCGCTACGAAGAGTTCAAAAAACGCGATGTTGAAGTTGTTGGTGTTTCTTTCGACTCTGAATTCGTCCACAACGCATGGCGTAAAACTCCTATCGATAACGGTGGTATCGGCGAAGTTAAATATGCAATGGTTGCTGATACTAAACGTGAAATTCAAAAGGCATACGGTATTGAGCACTCAGAAGCTGGCGTAGCTCTGCGTGGCTCTTTCCTGATCGACAAAAACGGCGTTGTCCGTCACCAGGTTGTTAACGATCTGCCACTGGGCCGTAACATTGACGAAATGCTGCGTATGGTTGACGCACTGCAATTCCACGAAGAGCACGGCGATGTATGCCCTGCACAGTGGGAAAAAGGTAAAGAAGGTATGGACGCGTCTCCAGACGGCGTAGCTAAGTACCTGTCTCAGAACGCATCTAAACTGTAACCTCAAACGTTACCAATAATTCAGACCAGTTGGCTTCTTCCAACTGGTTTTTTTATCGCTGAAATTCCTCGTTTTGCAACCTTACACAAAAAAATAAACCTTTGTGACTACTCCCGGCCCTATCGAGGGTTTACGGCAGTTTTTGCTAAATAGTTATCACCTCTTATAATTAAACTTACAATTGGTTAACATTAAAATTCGTGTCAATAAAACAAGCAGTTCCACTTTATACAAATCATCCCGCAAAACGACAGGAGTTCACAACATGTTGAAAACATGGAAAACATTACTGGCAATAATATCCTTACTCATCTCTTCCCATCTTTATGCCGCTTCAGAACCCGCCGTTGAAGCTAAGAATGGCATGGTTGTCTCAGCCCAACACCTTGCTTCACAAGTTGGTGTAGATATCCTCAAAATAGGTGGAAATGCGATTGATGCAGCCGTTGCTGTTGGCTACGCTCAAGCCGTTGTAAACCCATGCTGTGGTAATATCGGCGGCGGCGGTTTTATGACCATTCATCTGGCCGATGGCACAAATACATTTATTAACTTCCGCGAAACCGCACCAAATGCGGCAAGTGCCAATATGTATCTGGACAAAGAAGGCAACATTATTAAAGGAGCCAGTTTATATGGCTACCTGGCTGCCGGTGTGCCCGGAACCGTGATGGGACTGGACAGTGCCCTAAAAAAATATGGCAAACTCAGTCGTGAACAGGTCATGGCACCCGCGATTAAGCTGGCACGCGAAGGTTATATATTAACCCGTGCAGACACAGATATTCTGGACACTTCAATCAAACGTTTCCGCAAAGATCCAGAAGCAGCCCGCATCTTCCTGCGTAAAGATGGCTCCCCTTATCAACCGGGCGACAAGTTGATACAAACCGATCTGGCAAATACACTAGAATCAATTGCCCAAAAAGGGCAAGAAGCGTTCTATCATGGGGATATTCCTAAACGAGTTGCAGAAGCAGCTAAAAAATCAGGCGGCATTATTACCGAAGCGGATTTTGCCAGTTATAAAATCTCAGAAACAGCCCCGATCACCTGTAGTTATCGCGGTTATAAATTTATTTCTTCACCGCCACCCAGTTCAGGAGGAGTAACAATGTGTGAAACTCTGAACATTCTGGAAGGTTACAACCTTAAAGAAATGGGATTCAACTCGGCTAACTATATCCACACACTGACGGAAGCGATGCGTCATGCCTATATGGACAGAAATACTCACCTTGGTGATCCCGAATTTGTCAAAAATCCAATCGACCGTTTACTGAGTAAGAGCTACGCCGAATCTCTGCGTAAAAAAATAAAACCAGGAGAAGCAACCTCATCAGAAAATGTTCAGCCGGGTATGGAACCACATGAGAAACCAGAAACCACACACTACTCCATTGTAGATAAAGAAGGTAATGCGGTTTCAACTACTTATACAATCAATGGCCTTTTCGGTGCTGTCGTCATCGCACCCGGAACCGGTTTCTTCCTCAATGATGAAATGGATGATTTCACGACAAAAATTGGTGAGAAAAATCTGTATGGGCTCGTTCAGGGTGCAACTAACTCTATCGCCCCCGGTAAGCGCCCACTATCATCAATGAGCCCGACACTCGTCACTAAAGACAATAATATATTCCTTGTTCTCGGCTCTCCCGGTGGCTCCCGTATTATCTCTATCACTCTGCAAACGGCCTTAAACATCATTGATCACGGTATGCCTCCTCAGGAAGCGGTCAATAGCCCCCGCATTCACCATCAATGGTTACCAGATGAAGTTTATTATGAGCAACGTGGTATTTCTAAAGACTCACTGAACTTGCTGGAAAAAATGGGGTATAAGATGGTGGAACAAACACCGTGGGGCGCAGCTGAGTTGATTATGGTTGGTTTACCAAAAACCGCTGGCGCTTCAAATACAGGTTCTTCGGGTAATGATGCAGCCGTATCTGGTCAAGTTCGTGAAAACTATTTCTATGGTGCCAATGATGTTCGACGCCCGGCAGGTGCTGCTATTGGTTACTAATGACTGATAGTTCCGGAAACCAGCAAACTATATATATTATAGAAGAACATATATAGAAGAAGATCAAGATAGCGGGATGGAATACCTTTCTCAGGCGCGCCATCCCGTACCTTATCTAGCTATCTGACGATGACAAACGGTCAAATAAACAGACCACTATCATTGATGACTTTGACTTTCTTGTGTGTCAGAACGTCCCCAAATACGGTCATAAATACCAAACACAACCAGAACCAACAGGGATGGCGTTAACCAAGCCAACCCTTGATCAGCCAATGGTAAACGAGTTGCCCAGTTTGGTAATAAATGCACCAAGGTTTCTGATGACTTGATAGCATCTAAAATGCCAAACAGCAGACTGATTAACATAACCGAAGCCAAAATACGGCTGAAATTATTCCACCAGCGCAGAGTAAAACTCAGAACAATCAAAACGATACAAGGTGGATAAATCGCAGTCAGTACCGGAATAGAAATCTTGATCAAATGACTCAAACCAAGGTTAGAAGTCAGCATGGAGAACAAACCCAAGATCAGAACCAATGAACGGTAAGACAAAGGCAGATAACAGCTGAAAAACTCAGCGCACGCACAAGTTAATCCAACCGCCGTTACCATACAGGCGATAAAAATCAACGCAGCGAGGAAAAGAATACCAACACCGCCAAAAGTATGCTGAACATAGGCATGCAAAATGACAGCACCATTTTCCGCATGAGGAATGAGTGCACCACTGCCAGAACCCAGTTTAAACAGAGACAGATAAACCAGCACCAGACCAAACCCGGCAATCACCCCTGCCCACATCGCATAACGAGTCAACAATGAAGATGAAACAACTCCTCTTGAACGCGCTGCATTAACAATAACAATACCAAATACCATAGCACCCAAGGTATCCATCGTCAGATAGCCATTAACGAAACCACTGGAGAATGGAATTTGCTGATAAGCATTAATTGCAGGAATCGAACTACCCGCAGGCCAAAGTAGAGCAGCAACACCAAGTATACCTAACGCCAGCATTTTAATGGGTGCCAGCACATGCCCGACGGTATCAAGTAAACGACCAGGATAAAGCGAGACAGCAATCACCAGAGCAAAATAGATCAGACTGTAAATAAAGAGCGGTAATGCACCCGAACCGGCAAGGGGAGCAATCCCCACTTCAAAAGAAACCGTTGCAGTACGTGGAGTCGCGAATAGAGGACCAACAGCCAGATAACAAACCGTCGCCAACAGCAAACCCGCAACCTTACCAATGGGTGAACTCAGTTCTTCAATACCACCGCCTACTTTTGCCAACGCGATGATTGTCATTACCGGTAAACCAACCGCAGTGGTTAGAAAGCCTAATGCAGCCACCCAAACATATTCACCCGATTGTAATCCCACCATAGGAGGAAAAATAATATTTCCCGCCCCTACAAACAGGGCAAAAGTCATAAACCCTAACGCCCAAATATCCTTAGATGATAAACGATGTGTCATAATGATTATTAATATTTTGTTACCATTTTAATGGCTTGAATAATATAAATACTGCCAAGAGTTAACCCCACATTGACAATATTGAACCCTAATTTAACGACTTATTATCAAAATAATATTCACTGATACCTGTCCAATACAGAATTATAGTGGTTATCATAGATATAATCGCCAGCAACTGCCCACAAGTAAAACTTTTATAGCGCCAGAAGGCAATAGATAAACCAGAATGCAGAGTCATATACTGTACTCTTTTTCAAAACCAGTGATTGCTGTTAGCTATCATTGAATACACACTATATGATTTGCGTTTTTTTTAACCTGTAAAGTTAATGATTAATTGCGAAGATTAATTATTACTTTTAATCAAACTATCCTTATCTCTTTTACTGGTTATTCTAATCGGTACAATCAGTCCTGACGGTAAGGTAAAATTAAAAGTTGTCCCTTGTCCTATTTCACTGGAGATTTCAAGGTGGGAATGATGATGATGTAAGGCATGTTTAACAATAGCAAGACCAAGACCGCTTCCACCCGTTTGTCTGGAACGTGCTTTATCTACCCGATAGAAACGTTCGGTCAAACGGGGTAAATGTTCTGCACTGATACCCGGTCCATTATCTTTCACGGTAAACTCGGCACCGTGAGAGTTCTTTTTCCAACTGACATCAATCTGAGTGCCTTTTGGGGTATGATTAACCGCGTTATAAACCAGATTAGACATTGCACTACGAAGCTGCTCTTCATTGCCGAAAACTTTCAGTTTCTCACCAATATCAAAATTAATTTTATAGCATTCATTACCAAGCGCAGCAGCTTCCTGACGCAGTACCTTAAGTATCAGAGGCACATCAACCACTTCATTCATATTAATCTGAGGAGCCGCTTCGATTTTGGAAAGCTGCAATAATTGCTTCACCAGACTATCCATCCTCCGGGTTTGCTCCTGCATCGTATTCAGTGCCTTATTACTCAGCGAACCAGACACTTCCTGATCCTGCATAACTTCCAGATAACCCTGCAATACCGTTAAAGGGGTCCGCATTTCATGGCTGACATTGGCAAAAAAGTCACGGCGGGCATTTTCCAGGGCCCGTTTCTGCGTCACATCCCTGGCAACCATTAATAATTGATCTTCAGAGTACGGCATAACCCGAAACTCAACAGTAAAACCATTATTTAATTCTATTGATAACGGAAGTGCAAAATCCCTGGAAAGCATGTACCGATTAAAATCAGGATAGCGAAGTAAATTAAAAATAGGTTGCCCATTATCCTCAGGCCAACGGAACCCCAATAAATGCTGGGCCAAACGGTTACACCAGAAAATATTACCCTCGGTTGTCATCATAACAATGGCATCCGGCAATAACTCAGCACCACTACGAAACCGTTTGATCAACAGCGCCAGTTCACGACGCCGTTTCCTATTCCGTTGCTGCATCTGGTGAATACCATAAAAAATCGGCTCCCACCCGCCTCTTCCCGACGGTGGTAACATACTGCGATCTAACCATAACCAATCCGAAAGTTTCAGCAAATTATAGCCATGCCATATCAGCGCCAAAAATACCGCAGCAAACAAACACCAGGATAAATGCCCCACAAACATCGACAGAATTAATGCAGGCAAACAAAAAAGAAACAGTTCTGAAACCAGTTTTTTCCAGGATAAACGTTCTAACACATCAGGTTCTCCGGTGCGCAGATTCAGTAACGGGTAGAAAAACGATAACCAGTCCCACGAACAGTCTGCACCATTTTATCATGACCACCAATCTCTAATACTTTACGTAAACGGCGAATATGTACATCGACAGTTCTGTCTTCAACATAAACATTGGCTCCCCAAACATAATTGAGCAACTGTTCACGGCTGTAGACCCGCTCAGGATGAGTCATAAAGAAATGAAGTAATTTAAATTCAGTCGGCCCCATATCCAGCGCCAGATCCTGGCTGGTCACGCGGTGGGAAGTCGCATCCAAAACCAAGCCATCCATTTCAATGACATCTTCCATCATCATAGGTGAAATGCGCCGCAATACCGCTTTGACTCTGGCAACCAGCTCTTTAGGAGAGAAAGGCTTGGTTATATAGTCATCAGCCCCAACTTCGAGGCCACGAACCCGATCTTCCTCTTCACCACGTGCCGTCAGCATCATCACCGGAATATCACGGACATTATTATCCCGTTTCATTTGCTTGATTATTTGCAAACCAGAACCACCGGGGATCATCCAATCCAATAACACCAAATCAGGATAGGGTTCAGATAAACATGCCAAGGCGGAATCATAATCCTCCGCCTCTACCGGCTGATAGCCATTTTTTTCCAGTACAAAACAGACCATCTCACGAATCGGAGCTTCATCTTCAACAACCAGAATACGTCTTGTCATGGTTAATCCTGTTAATATATTGAGAAAAACGCGACTTAGTTTGAAAAGCATTATGCGTCAGCTTTATGACAGATTTATGAAATCCTGCCTCGGTTATCCTTCACCTGCAATCTGTTTCGCAATAATTAATTTAAACAACTGTCACATTTCATCATGAATGCGAAGCAGCTCGGAGATATATTCATGAAAGCAGATTTACAAGCGACATCCAGAATATAGCCATTATAATCATCATTCACTTTAACCCATTGTGGTGGCATTATGCGTATTATTCACACTTCAGACTGGCATCTTGGTCAATATTTTTTTACAAAAAGCCGGGCTGCTGAACATCAACATTTTCTGCGTTGGCTGATTAAACAAGTTGAGAATTACCAGGTCGATGCATTAATTGTTGCCGGAGATGTGTTTGATACCGGCTCACCACCCAGTTACGCCCGCGAGTTATATAATCGCTTTATCGTCGAACTGCAACCTACTGGCTGTCAGTTAATTATCCTGGGTGGTAATCATGATTCCGTGGCAACGTTGAATGAATCAAAGGAACTGCTTTCCTGCCTGAATACCACCGTCATTGCAAATGCTGACGAAGATCCGCAAAGACAGATAAAAACACTTAACACTAGGGAAGGACAAGCTGGTGCCATCCTCTGCGCAATCCCTTTTCTGCGGCCAAGAGATATTATGACCAGCCAGGCAGGCCAATCAGGAGAACAAAAACAACTGGCATTACAGACAGCGATTGCAGAGCACTATGATCAACTCTATCAGCAAGCATGTAAATTACGTGATGAACTGAATTTGCCCTTACCTGTTATTGCCACCGGGCATCTGACCACCGTTGGCGCCACGGTGACAGAGTCAGTCCGGGATATTTATATTGGTACACTTGATGCCTTCCCGGCGCAAGCTTTCCCACCGGCGGACTATATTGCACTTGGGCATATTCACCGGCCGCAAATCGTGGCTAAATCTGAACATATCCGTTACAGCGGTTCCCCCATACCACTCAGTTTTGATGAAGTCGGGCAGGAAAAAAGTGTCTGTTTGGTGGAATTTACCCAAGACAAACTGGGATCCATTACACTTTTACCCATTCCTCAATATCAGCCCATGCAACTTATCAGGGGGGATCTGCAACAAATTGAGCAACAGTTACAGACTTTTAATGACTATAAAGGCGAGCAACCCGTCTGGTTAGATATTGAAGTTGCCACACAAGATTATCTCCACGATATCCAGAAAAGAATTCAATTGATGGTTGCAAAACTTCCTGTGGAAGTCATTCTACTGCGGCGTAGTAAAACACAGCGACAAAATATGCTGGCACAAGAAAACAGCGAAACCTTGACAGAACTCAGCGTTAACGAGGTTTTTACCCGGCGGCTGGAACAATCAGAACTTGAAGATGAAGAACACAAAAAACGTCTGACCACCCTTTTCGAACAAACACTGAATAATATCTATCAGGATAAAAATAAGGAGGAACAGGCATGAAAATTCTGAGTCTGCGGCTGAAAAACATTAATTCATTACAAGGTGAATGGAAGATTAACTTCACAACAGAGCCGTTTGCCAGCAATGGTCTGTTCGCAATAACCGGCCCTACCGGTGCGGGTAAAACCACATTATTGGATGCCATCTGCCTTGCCCTTTATCACGAAACACCACGCCTGACCGTTTCAGCATCACAAAATGAGCTGATGACCCGCCACACAGCAGAGTCCTTGGCCGAGGTTGAGTTTGAAGTGAAAGGTGTCGCTTACCGCGCTTTCTGGAGCCAACGGCGAGCGCGCAACCAGCCGGACGGCAATCTGCAAGCCCCGAAAGTGGAACTCGCATTCAGCAGTAACGGCAAAATTCTGGCAGATAAGATCCAGGATAAGAAAGAGAAAATTATCGAAATCACCGGATTGGATTACGGTCGTTTCACTAAGTCCATGCTGTTATCCCAAGGAGACTTCGCTGCTTTCCTCAATGCCCAACCCAATGAACGGGCTGATTTATTAGAAGAATTAACCGGTACTGAAATTTACGGTATTTTATCCCAGCAAATTTACCAGCAACATAAAGAGGCCCAATCAGAGCTGGGTATTCTGCAAGCCAGAGCCTCTGCCATTGATTTGCTAACGGCAGAGCAGCATCAACAATATCTCGAACAACAGCAACAACTCGCTGATTCTGAATCACGACTGAATCAACAAATAAAAACCCTGCAACATTCGGAGCAATGGCTGATTCGAGAGGAAGAACTTCAACAAGTTGCTACTGAAAATCAGGTTGCTTTACAACAGGCAGAAAACGCGCTTACCCATGCAGAACCGCAACTGCAAAAACTGACCAACAGTGAACCAGCAGAAATACTTCGTCCATTATTGGATGACAAAAACCGAACTCAGAATGAACATCAGAGAGTCAATAAACAGTTGGAAGATATGCGTCAGCAACTTCATCAACAGCAGCAAACATTCACGCCAATACAACAAAAAGTGACTGATGCCGACTCTGCCAGAGAAGCACATCAACAACACCGGCAACAACAAGAAAAACTGATATCAGAACAGGTGATCCCATTGGATCATCAGATTGATGGTCAGATTAAAGATCTTAATCTTACACTGCAACAAATCGGCGAACAGAAAATAGCGTTTGAAAACAATGATCAGCAATATAACGCGGCAAACCAGCACGTCCTATCATTAACCAGTCAAAGAAAACAACTGGAAGACTATTTCGAACAACAGACTTACCATCAATATTTCGGTGAAAAAATTACTTTCTGGCAATACCAATTCTCCTGGTGGCAAGAACAACAGCAACAGATTGATCACCAAAATCAAAAAATTGACAAACTCAACGCCGAAACCAGACAACTTAGCGACAACCTGAATAAACAAGAAGCAGGCCTAAAACAACAGATTGAAAATAACCAACCGCTGAAACTGGCATTTGAACAAGCAGAACAGCAATTTTTTAGTCTGCAAAAACAGTATTCTCCGGAAAGAGTACAAAAACAATTAACTAAATATCAGGAACGACTGCCACTACAACATAAACTGGAAATACTGTCCCCGCAGATCCTGCAATTACAAACCACAGTTGCCAGTAATCGTGTTCGTTTACAACAACCGGAAAAATTATTAAAGGAACTGCCTGTTCAAATTGGATCTATTGATAAACAACTCTCAGACAAACAACAACATTTAGCCGATCTTGCTCAACGTATTCAGTTAGAACAAAAAATTGTCCACCTGGAAAAAGAACGCGCACAACTCAAAGAAGGCGTTCCTTGTCCACTTTGCGGTTCTGAACATCATCCGGCTATTCAAGCTTATCAAAAGATTGAATTACCAAAATCAGAACAACGGCTAAAAGATTTACGTCAAGAATTTGAAGAACTACAAACTACCAGAATATCGTTAGTTAATAAAAACGAATTTCAACAACAACAATACAACCATATTTTGCAAGAAATTGCTGATGCTGAGCCACAATTGAATTCATTAGCTCAGCAATGGCTGCAAACCTGCGAAACATTACAAATTGAAATTTCCCCCTCAGATAAACCGGCACTTGACGCATTTGTACAACAGAACCAATTGGCTTATCAGCTTTGTCTAACCCAATTAACCGAATTTGAATTGGCAGAAAAAGAACATCAAAAAACAGAAAAAGCACTAACAGTGCATAAAGAACAAATTAAAAAAATTGAGCAACAAATTGAACTGAATAAACAACAATACAATGCCCTGAAAAAACACCAGTCTGAACTGCAACCAGAGATACAGCAACAGCAGAGTAAACTGGCTGATATTATCGAAAAAATGACTTCTGAATTACAGGAATATGACTTATCACTGCCAATCCTGAATGATGCTGAAAACTGGCTGCAACAACGTAGAAATGAGTGGCAGGTATATCAAAACTGCCGTGAAAATTGGCAACAGATTCAAAAAGAACAAGCCATCGTTCAAAATCAGATTGAATCATTGAGTAAACAAAAAGAAGAATATGTATCCCGTTTAAACACACTTGAGCAAAAAGAGCAGCAGCAGAAACAGCAACTCGTAAATACGCGACAACAGCGCCAAAAACTATTTGGTGAACAGTCGGTTGCGAAAATTACTCAGGCATTACAGCAACAATCTCAGAAGCGGGAAGAAGAGTACAAACAGGCACTGTCACATCTGCAACAAGCACAATCCAGTATCAGCCAGCTTACCGGCGCAATGCATGAGACTGAAAAAAACAGCAACCAAGCTGAACAACAAAAACAGCAGGCAGAACAGCATTTCAACTCTGCATTAGCTGAAAGTATATTTACCGATCAAAGTACCTTTGAAGCAGCCCTATTATCACAAGAGCAACGTAAGGAGCTGCAACAACTTAAAGAACGGCTCGAACAACAACAGATGCAGGTCAAAGTCTTGTGTCAAAAAGCAGCAGAAACCCTGCAACAACATCTGAAAAATCGCCCTGAGTTACTTGCTCAACATTCAAAATCACAACTGACTGAACAGTTGGAAAACATCACTGATAAGCTGAAAAGAAACACCTTACAACAAGGAGAATTAAGAAACCTGCTTGGTAATGACGCAGTACGCCGCCAACAACAAAAATCCTTGCTGGAAGAGATCAACCATTGCCAACAAAATTATGATGACTGGAGTTACCTTAATAACCTGATTGGTTCAGCCGATGGCGCTAAATTCCGCCGTTTTGCCCAAGGGCTCACACTGGATCATCTGGTTCATCTTGCCAATCAACGGCTGGGAAAACTTCACGGACGCTATTATTTGCAACGCAAAAACAGTGATGGTCTTGAACTGCAAGTCGTTGATACCTGGCAAGCCGATGCCATTCGTGATACCAAAACGCTTTCCGGTGGTGAAAGTTTTCTGGTCAGCCTCGCTTTGGCTTTAGCTTTGTCTGACTTAGTCAGCAATAAAACCTGTATTGATTCGCTGTTCCTAGATGAAGGCTTTGGCACACTTGATCCAGAAACTCTTGATATTGCACTCGACGCTCTGGATCATCTGAATGCTTCTGGGAAAACCATTGGTGTTATAAGCCACGTCGAAGCCATGAAAGAACGGATCCCAGTACAGATTAAAGTTAAAAAAGTTAATGGACTTGGAATAAGTAAACTCTCATCTGAGTTTCGTTATAACAAACAATAGCGGAAAATAATAAAAAGCCATCACTAAAATGAAAGCGCCATGGCAGGAGCCCACTTTGTTTATCCTGCCATGTTTAATTCATTTAACAGCGGTTCTATATTTTGCTTATTTTATATTTACCTAACCTACCATAATCATTTAAAAGCGAGAATACAGAAGTATTAAACACTTTATATCAAAGCAGATTTAACTCAATAAATACAATTTTTCAAAAGGCGAGTTAATCGCATTTAATCGAAAACCATCAACAATTAATCGTGAATTGAAAAAAATCTGCACGTAAAATAACATTATCCGAACAGATAGGTATTAAAACGCTTTCTCGCCGGTTATTTTACTGAGAAAACCCTATAAATAACACAATTAAAAAAGGGATAAAACGATTAATTTGGCAGGATTTAAGCACTGAAAAAGGAGGAATAATTATCCTAAAAAACAGCAAGGGGTATTCTTATCTCATCAGGCCATTTTACTTGCTGATTTACGAAAACAAAATAAAAAGGGGATAACTGATGAAAACCACCCAGGATTGCCAGTAAAACAGAGTCAATAAAGATAAAAAATGGGTATGATTAACCTTCGTTAAAGGTAAAACACGATATCCGATAATGATTAAATTCAATAAAAAGCAGGGCAAGATTCCACTTTATGTAGGGAACCTCTAAAAACTTTTCACCGCCACAAAACTGAGTAAAATGTAGGCACGGTACATCTCTGTAAGGTAGCGCCATCATGATACCGATTCGTTCCGCGTTAAAAAAAGACAAGCTGGCCGCTGAATATCACCGTCGAAAAATTGATGCATTAGGTGATCCGCTCCTTGTTCTTGATAAGTATGTTGATTTCTCCGCACTGGCAGACACCGTAGACCGTGTCGCGCCACGAACTATTTCTCCCAAAGGCGGGCGCCCACCCTTCCCGACTGAGGTGATGGTTCGCATCATTATCCTGAAACATTTCCATAATCTTTCCGATGAAAAGATGGAATATCAATTACTTGACCGAATGCGCTGGCAACGTTTTTGTCGTCTGACCGATGTCATTAATATTCCAGACCGTAACACGATTTGGTGTTTTGAAAAACGGATTGGGCAAGCCGGTGCCAGTGCATTGTTTGAAGAAGCGAAGCATCAACTTTCGGCACAGGGATTCATTCCCAGAGGGGGACAAATCATTGATGCCACGTTGCTCCCCGTGCCTAAGCAGCACAATAAGAAGGAAGAGAATGAACAAATCCGTCAGGGTAAAACCCCGGATAACTGGACGGCAAACAAGCGATGTCAGAAAGATACCGACGCAACCTGGACGAAAAAGCACGGTAAAAGCTATTTTGTGATGACGCTAAAGGCAACCTGCTATGATTTACAGCGTTTAACTTATTTTGGAAAATCCGGCATTCATGCCTTTTAATCCTTGAAAAAGTCAGAATGCATCACGTTCAATAAGGTCAATTTTATTACGGATGGGGAAAAAATTGATTTTGTTTTTTTTGAGGGGTTTTTAGAGGTTCCCTGTAGTTGTTACCGGAAAAAGCCCACCATTAATGAAAACGATAGGCTCTTTTCCAAGTAACCAAGGTAAAACCGAAAAAGTTCAGTAATATCAGGTTAATCCGCAGTAACAAGTTCCAATATTTGCTGTCTGACATGCTCGAAAATGAGTGAGCCGATCTCTGCACTCGCACCGGATGTTTTAGAAAGAACCCCTCTCGTTGAAAATTCTTCTTTAATCGGTATCTGATAGATCCCTGCTCGCGGGGGGTTTTCATGGTCAACCCGCTCCGCTCTAACCAAATCTGGGCGCAAATGAAGCATCAGACTTGTTTCTGTTATCCCGGCATGTTCAGCATGCCAGCCGGGAAAATCTGTCAAATGTTCACGAGTCCAGACATCAGACACCAAACTCCACCAGCTAAACACGATAACGGAACGATCTTTAAAGTGACCCGCTGTCCGTAATTCGTCTACCGCCTCGAAAATAAAACCTTCATTCTCGTAATGGCCATTAATAATCACAAGTTGCTTGAAAGGTAATGAACATAAGCTCTTAATTGCCCGACCCATATAAGTTGTAAATGTTGGTCCATCAATGTAAATCGTACCAGGGAATTCCAGTCCCCCCCCACTCTGTGGCAATGATCTTACCGTTAATGGCTGTACCGGCAATGTGAACCCAGCAATATCATTTGCCAACACGCGGGCAAATGCTTCCGGGATCACGGTATCCACGTTCAACGGCAGATGAGGTCCATGCTGCTCAATACCGCCAATCGGCCATATCAAAGTCTTACCTTCAACCTCAGTTAAAACCTGCTCACTGGTCAGTTCTGCAAATTCTCTTACTTGATTGCTCATGATATTGTCCCTTTTTTAATACCTTATTTTGACATCGTGATCTGGGCATGCTCAAGAACGATACGCCGTAGTGTTTTGTACATATGCCGATGAAGAGCAGTGTAAACTTGCACAGTATTCGCACCGGCAAGCATGTACTCATGAACGTCATTACCATCTTGCACACCTCCCGATCCCAGTATCGGGATCGTCAGCCCTCGCTTGCGCAGGTTATAGATAGCAGCAAGCACCAACGGTTTTATCCCTGGCCCTGAGTATCCGCAAACCCCATTAAGTAAAACCTTGCCACTCACCCCGTCAAATACGATCCCCGAAATGGTATCGCTCAACGTTATCGAATGAGCACCGCCTTCTATGGCCGCCTGAACACGCCCATACAAATTGTCACCAAGCGCGAGTTTGACAGAAAAAGAGGTATCCACTCGCTCTCTCACCGCTTTTGTGTAGTTGAATACACGTTCTGGCGTATCTTCCGTAAAATCATCTGCATGCAAGCACGAAATGCCCAATTCCAACGGGGCATCGGTTACCGCTGAGATACGAGCAGCCAATAAACCCAGCTCCTCAGGCGATTCTGCATGGATGGAGACTATCACTGGAAGCTGTTCATTCTTGAATTCACTGAGAATGGTCAACCAATGTTCAACTGTTTTCTTCGAGTAAGTCGTATTGTTCAACATCCCGGTACTGATGGAATAGGTCTTTTCTGTATGCAATTTTTCCGAATTTGGGTAAATGGTTTTTGTCACGACCGCCCCTGCGCCATGGACGACAAACTGGCGAATATATTTATCCTGATCAGAAAGCAGACCCGATCCAACAATAATTGGATTTTTTATCTTCATGCCCAAAACATCATAGGTTTGTTTGACAACTTGATTTTCCATCGCAACTCCATGAATTAACGCATTCAAGCAAACTCGCTATTAACCAGCCCCCAATAGAGCAGGTGGTGTCCCCAAAAAGGGATCAATAACTGCTCAACTGAAAGTTTCTGAAAATCTCACCAATCTGCCACGGATTATTACGAAAATCGTGAATGTCCAATTTCGACAAATTGCAAACATGCTCCAATCCCTTTAACAAATGGCTACCACCGCGCACAATCGGCAGTTGAGTGATCAGCAGTACAGGCCGTTTCAGAGCGGAGGCCCAACCAAGTTCAATATGTGTGCCATCAGTACGCAATAGCTCCTCACCACTTTGAACCGGAAGAATCGGCATGAAAAAATCACACTGTTGCATCCATTGGAAATCCCGTTTCGATACCATCTCCGGCGTATAATTGGGTGTGTCAATGCCAAATTTCTCAGTCAAATGTGCCGACAATACATTGCCATTCAGTGCCGTTACTGTCTTAACCGCCAATTGGATAGTCATCCTCAACTCTTCATGAAAACCACCATCATAAATCGCGGACTGAATAGGCCCACCAATGAAAACACTCTTGTTTGTCAACGGCATAACACCCTCTTTAATTTTCGTTATCCAACAGACTATGAGCAATTGTTTCAGAGCATCAAACTCAGCACAGCCAGAGGGTAAGATGCTTCACAATTCGATAATTTATCGCTTACAACAATCTCGTTTGATCTAGCTATATCGTGGAAGAAGGTGATTTTCCTCAAGTTCATCTAAGCTATCCACAAATGCCAAATAAACTTTTTCCAGATGGGTGTCATCGTGTGCATCAGATATAAACCAGCATCGCCACTCCCAGATATAAACACCTCTCATCAGCAGGTTGTAGTAAAGCAAATCCAGGTTGTCACGATGAATTAATCTAAAAAATGAAGAGAACGATCTTGCCTCAATGGGAACCTGGCGACTTAAGAACAGACGATTCAAACGTAGAACAAACGATTCAGTACGCTGCGTCAGTGCCTGAGTAAAAGATTCCCCTCTCCTCTTGATCTCCAGCAAAGTGGCTTTCGCTGCAACCATGGAAAGTGGATGTTGAAAATATGTTCCACCAAAGAATGTCGGTTCCGCTGCCGGAAAACTGTCATCGTTGAAATTCCAGTTTCCACCGTCAATCGAATCAAGCATATTTCCCCTGCCAGTAATCACTCCCAACGGCATTCCACCCCCTATCGTTTTGCCATAAGTCACAATATCAGCCTCAATCCCAAATAACCCTTGGATACCGGCAGGGTGAGATCTGAAACCCGTCACGATTTCATCTAATATCAACAGAATATCTAAGTCACGGGTCATTTGGCGCAAACGTCTCAAGTAATCTGGATTACTGAGACCAGGGTCACGCGTTGGTACAGGTTCTACCAGCACAGCCGCAATTCTGCTGCGATTAACTTTGAGAAACTCAATAGCGTCATTGGAACCAAATTCAAACACCGAAACATCAGCAACCATATTCTCAGGTATGCCCACCGAAACGGGTTTTGTGACATTGACTTCATCATATTCACTGGCTTTAGCCAGTACTGCATCCCAATGCCCGTGGTAACTGCTGGAAAAAAGCACGATGTGATTTCGACGAGTGATCGCCCTTGCTGCCCGAACCGCATTCATGACCGCTTCCGTTCCACTATTCACAAAAGCAACACGATCCATGCCAGTCATCTCTTTGATAAGTTCAGCCACTTCCAAACCTATCTCATGCCGGGTTCCCAAACCAAAACTGTTGCTTATTTGCTGAGTGAGCGCTTGAGTAACGAAGGATGGGCTATGCCCAAACAAATGTGCTCCAAATCCCATCGTCATATCAATGTAATCATTACCATCAATATCCTGGACAACCGCCCCCTCAAACTTAGTGCATACAATCGGGTAAAGAAGCTCCTTTATGGAGGGTTTAAATCCAATACCAGAACGGCTATCTGCAATATTTTTACGTACCGCTACCGAATGCGTTTTTGATTGAATCGTTCGCTCGTTATACCTAGATATGAATGAAGCCAGATATTTTCTTCTCTCCTCAGATTCGATAGGTGGCGCACTTCTCGACATCCATTGGAAAATGCGTTCTGTCTTAACCTGTGGAATATCTATCGCATCTGCCTGATCAAGCGTTATTTCTTGGTCAACCAACACTTTTTGGGGTTGAATTGCCGAATCATTATCTCCCCCGGCACTTTTTTTATCTGCCATCAACACATATTCACTGAGTTGACGAACCGTTTGTAATTCTGCAAAAAACTGCCGCACTGAAAGTCTTATACCAAATCGTTTATGGATGGGATCCAGCACTTCAAATAATAAGAGTGATTCCGCACCCAATTCAACCAACGGTATTTCCAGTTTTATCTCTGCTCTCGGTAAACCAAATGTTTCTGCAAAAATAGTTATTATGTCTCTCTGAATAATTTCAATATCACTCATATCAACCTCACCTTCCTTAAAATGAAGACGATCTCTACCGTGTTTACAACTCAAATTACCATTCTTTCAAATGGATAAGTCGGAAGCGGGAGCCGTTTGCGATGCTCGTTCTGGTAAAAAATATTCCAATTGATATTTTCCCCAGCTTGCCAGGCAGAAGCAGGCGAAATATAGGCATCTTGCAGTTCGATCAATTCGGGAGCCACCACAATCGCCTTATCTAACAGACCTGATAGCAGTTCATGGATATCACGGGCGACAATCACCTTTCGTCTTGATAAATGTCGTCGGCCCCGCTGCAAGGTAAATGCAACATCAGCGATATTCACCTCTGGGCACTGCTCAAGATATTTCGCCAGATCCAAGATTTTGTGCGCTAACGCCGCCTCAGTACGTGCACTCAGCGGGATCAGATGGGCCGCCTCAAGGGAAGGCATATCAGGTTTTCTCGCCGGTGGCCCGGCAACCACAACATGAACATTTGTGCCACCGATTCCAAATGAGCTAACCCCGGCAATTCTGGCGGAATCATCACTATTCCAGATCGTGGATTCGGTAGGGACATAAAACGGGGATTCAGGATCTCGAAGTTCAGCGCAGGGAGATTCACAATTAATTGAAGGAGGAATAATGCCTGAATTAACAGCGTAGATGGCTTTTATCAGTCCGGCGATACCCGATGCACAATCAGCATGACCAAGATTGGATTTAATCGAGCCTAAAGCACAAGCTCTGGCAGAGACGCCTTCAAACACTCGCCCCAACGCACGTAACTCAATCGCATCACCCACTGGCGTACCGGTTCCGTGCGCTTCGATCAAACCAATCTGATCGGCCCGTACATCAGCAGCAGCAAGCGCACGACGGATCACCTGTTCCTGCCCTGAAACCCCCGGCGCACTATAACCCGCCTTAACAGCGCCATCGTTGTTTATTGCCGATCCTTTGAGAACCGCCAGAATAGGTTCACCATTGAGCAGAGCATCCTCCAGACGGCGCAATACCACGAATGCCGTCGCATCAGAGAAAATCGTCCCGTCAGCTCTCTCATCGAACGCACAAACGCGTCCTGTCGGAGACAATATGCCGCCATCATGGTAAATATATCCAACATGAGCGGGATACCTGACGCAAACACCGCCAGCCAGAGCCATATCACTTTCACCTAACAGCAGGCTGTTACAAGCCATGTGTACAGCGACAAGCGAGCCTGAACAAAAAGTTCCTACGCTCACAGCCGGTCCTAAGCAGTTGAGCTTGTACGCGACACGAGTTGCCAAGGCATCAATAGAACTTCCCCCAAACAGCAGCATTGTGTCAGCCGGAGAATTGTTCAGCGTCGGCACATTTGCGTGCCAGGTACTTTGGCGAGAACCCACAAAAACTGAACAGAGTCCCGCGTCCGCACCGCTTGAATAACCGCTCCGTTCAAGCGCCTCATGGCAAACCTCCAAGCAAATCCGTTGTTGGGGATCCATTTTCGACACTTCCCTTGGCATTAGTTGAAAATAGCCATAATCAAACTTTTCTGGATCCTGAAGGTACGCACCACGCGGAACGTAATGCAATTCTCTTGCCTCCGCATTAACGCCCCTATCATGAAGTTCTGCATGGGTATAACCAGAAATCAGTTCCCGTTTCCCTAAGATTGCGTCCCAAAGCTCTTCACTCGAATCCGCATTAGGAAAACGCCCAGCGATGCTGGTAATCGCGATATCTGTTGAATAGCGTATTTGTGTTTTTGACTTCATTCTAATTACCTTTCCCGAACAAGTTGTTCTTGCCGATTTAAGCTACAGCACACCACCTTCAATTCGCTTTTTCTTTACCTGCATCGCAAGAGATACCACGGTGCTGGATTCGAAAAGATCAACCATAGATACAACAACATTAAAATGAGTGTTAACCTGTCGCACCAATTCAGCTCCCACCAATGAATCGCCCCCTAAATCGAAAAAGTTCGATTCATGATCAACAGGACAACGCAGTACATCACACCAAATAGCCGTCATATCATCGATAATGGCTTCGTCTGATGTCGCAGGAGACGTCATGACAGGCTTCTCTGCATCGCCTTGAAGTGGCATTTTCACAATCTCGTGCAACCGTTCGTTTAAAGGTATGGTAGAAACAGCAAAACGGGGCTCTGCATGGCATGCGGCAAAAATAATATTCAACGCATTAACGACATCGGTATCACGTAAGGGACGAGCACGATTTACGCTGTATTTGAAGCTATTTGACGCCTCCCAACCCTCCCATCCATCCCAATCAATTGAGAAATAGGGTTTATCCACACTGTGCATTGAAGAAAATGCCGCACAGGCTTCGTTTGAAGCGGCATAAGGAGCAAGACCCAAACCACCAGCGAAAACCGATAGAGACGAGATAAAACAACCGAATCGCAGAAGACGATCAGCAAATATTTCATGCAAAACAACCGCCCCTTTTCGTTTTGGATGCATTAGTTTTTCCCAGTCATGATGGTCCGAATTTTGCAACCACTGGATCGCGGCCTGACCAGAAAGCCCGGCAGCATGGACAAAACAATTCGCTTCACCCAGGATGGGTTCCACCCGGGAAAGTTCTGCAAGCACACCCGTTTTGTCTGTCACATCGGCGGTAATAACTTCAAAGCTAGCGCCAATATTTCGCAATTCCGCTAATCGTTGACGCTGCAACGTATCAGACTTGGTGGAATCTATGGGTGTCTGAACGAGAAGGATAAGTTTCGCGTTAAACTGCGTGACAAGATATTGCGCAATACCAAAACCAACCGTACCCAATCCCCCCGTCACTAAACAGATCATTCCAGGTGAAATTGCCCGGCTGACTGATGGGCTGACAACCTCAAAATAGCGCTCCCACCGCCAGCCTTGACGTACCCCAACGACTTGCTGGTCACCGGCAGTGAAAAGTTCAGCCACGATATGTTGGGCATGATTAAGACGGCCAATTTCTTCACCAGGTATGTCTATCACTTTCACCATCATGCCTGGCAATTCCTGACTGATCGCAGAGATGGATGCAAGCGCAGTGGCCCGTTCGATAACCCGTGGTTCGCCGCCAGTAATATCGATAAAACCGTGTCCCAGCAATGTCAACGAAATGGCTTTATTGCCAACTTGGGAAAACGCTTTTACCCTATTAAATAGCGTAAATGGGAAACGATCTTCCTCTGTCCGCACGTCACAATCTGGCGGGATATCACCCAAAATGAAGAGGATATGATCGGGTGTATCCGCTGGCGGTTTCTTTAGCGTGAGCATTAAATGCTGCACACTTGCGGTATCGCCAAAGTTGACTGTGAGCTCTGTTTCATCGAAAGGCGTGACACGGTTCTCATGCACCTCAAACACGCTCTGTCCCAGATCACGCAGAACATCAGCGATCGGACAAACTTCGTTACAGCTTTTATCATATAAAATCAGCCAATTACGCTTATCTACTGATGATACAGGCGATAAACGCCACGTTCGTTTCCAGCGTTCAACATAAACACCGACGGAGCCGTCAACAATTTCAGGGCTTGCCACTGGCTGATCAACATAAAGTTGTTGCTGGTGCTCTGTCTCTGCTGAACCTGTATACCAGCACCGCCGACGTTGCAAAGGTTGAACCGGAAGCGGAATACGTGAAACAACTTCCCCGCCTCTTAATACAGACCAATCGATAACCAAGCCACGTTGCCATAACTTTCCGATCAGCTCGACTAAAGCCTTGTCATCCTCTTCACGAACGGCATCCAAACGAATAATATTTTCAGCGTTTGAAACTATTTCAGAGAAACGGTCAGATGAATGGCTAAAATCTAATATCACATCGTTTGCAGATATAACCTCACTCTCTTGCCGTAAGATCGGAAGCGCTCCATCCATCAAGATGGCTTTTACATTATTCCCATCAACCACCCCATGATGCCTGGACCAAAAACCTCCGGGCAATACCACACGCTCCCGAGTGACATGCCGTGACACATTTCCCAGCAACTTATCAACGACTTCAGGCAATGTCAGCATGCCCAATGAGCAGGCAACGGCAAGATCATAGCGGCTATCGGATTTGATAAATATCGGCGTCGACATCATTCTCTGCCAACAATGGATAGCCGCGATCACCGCCACGATATTGGCAACCTTCCCCTTGTTACCATCACTTTCTGCCATGTCAGTGATGTCAATGCTATTGATGTCATAGGAAAGATCCGCCGGTAATTCAGCGAGTAACCTATCCACTTCTTGCCAATAGCCAGGCATCTTCACGGATAAAGCGGAGCGAATACCCGCCCCAAGCGCAATCACCAAGCGTTGCGGTTCAGAAACTTGTGCGGTGACGGTGAGATCCGTGCTTCTGATGCTGTCGATCAACATTTTCACATCTTTAGCATACAAACAGGCTCGGTATGGCTGCGCTGCGCGTCCTTCCGCATAGGTAAAAGCCACTTCATCAATATGCGTATCAGGTTTAGCCTCCAGCATGTTCGCCAAACTTGTACTCAATGTATCCAACGCATTGGCACTACGCCCTCCCAACGGAATAGCTCGCCAACCAAGTTTACTTTTGCCTGATATTCGTGCCGGCGCTTGTGTCAAAATCATATGAACATTGCTGCCACCGGCACCAAAAGAGCTGACTCCCGCCCGTCGTGGCCCTTTCACAGGCCAGTCGATGGGAGTCGTGTTGATAATGAAAGGACTGTGTTCAAGGTTCATCACAGAGCTGGCTCTGCTAAAAGTCGGATGTGGGGTAATCGTGCCGGTTTTCAGTGCCATAATCGTCTTTGCCAACCCCGCAAATCCTGCGGCAGCCGCCAAATGACCAATATTAGCTTTGATCGATCCTAACGCACAAAATCCCTCACGGTCAGTACCCTGACGGAAAGCCTGACAAAGCGCGGCATATTCGACCGAATCCCCAAGTGGCGTCGCAGTACCATGTGCCTCGATCATTCCTAATTCATCCGGCTCAACCCCTGCAATCATCTGAGCATCCAAAATGAGTTTTCGTTGTCCATCAACACCCGGCGCGGCAAAACCTACCCGGGCAGAACCATCATTATTCGCTGCGGAGCCAAGGATCACGGCATGAATGGTATCCCCATTTTTCATAGCCTCATCTAATGGCCGAAGAGCCACAAGTCCAGCCCCATCACCAAAGAAAGTGCCCGATGCCTTCTCATCAAATGGTCTGCAATATCCATCCTCTGAGAAGATCATATCACGCTGATAAAAATAGCCCGGTCGGGAATAAGCATGCACAGAAACCCCACCGGCGAAAGCAATCTCACACTCGCCAAGCAAGAGGCTTTGTATCGCGGTATGAACCGCCGTCAATGATGTCGAACAGCCCGTCTGAACCGTCATACTCGGCCCGTCAAAACCGAGTTTGTATGAAATTCGTGCCGGTAGATAATCCTTATCATTTGTCAGCATGAGCTCTGTCCCCATTAACGAAGCCAGATCACATTCAGATCCAATGACATTGGGTAAATAAGTATTCATTGAACTGCCGGTAAAAACACCGATACGGGGGCGGCGGAAAGGATGACCATAGCCAGTCACTTCCGCCAGCTCCCATGCACACTCAAGAAGAATCCGGTGTTGAGGATCGAGTAATTCAGCCTCTCGCTGGCTTATCGAAAAAAAATCCGGATCGAACAGATCGATATCCGGCAAACATGAATCGACAGGCACATAATTTTTTGCAGTGACGATATGCTGGGCGACGCCAAAACGGGCAAGCTCTTCCCGGCTGTATCTTTTTGCCAGAATTCGGCCCGCGACAAGATTATCCCATAGCACATCCAAACTATTAGCCAGAGGTAACCGACAAGTGACGCCAATGATAGCGATTGCATTCTCAGACATCTTGTTCCCCTTTCAATGATCTTCTTGAATTCAGTGTTTTCTGACGTCGCGTTTGGGAAGATTTATCTGCAACTTCTGCCAGTGTTATCAGTTGCAGAGGACGCAAAAGGTCATTAGCCAACAGGCGGATAGTCGGAAAGCGGAATAAATCTGAAGGGAGCAATGCACTGCATCCCGGTAATTGTACGACATGCGCATGAATCTGCATCAGTGCCAATGAATTACCCCCAATATCAAAAAATGCGTCATCCAGTCCGACGGTGGTTCTCCCCAACACCTCACACCAAATCTTCGAAATCTCGGCGAAAACCGAGTCAACAGGTAACACAGGGACAGGTCTTAACGAACTGATATCCGTCAACTTCCCCGCTTTAATCAAATCATTTAACGCTCTTCGATCAACTTTGTTATGGGGATTACATGGCAATTCATCAGCCAGCATAATCCTGCCGGGCAACATGTAGATGGGGAGATAAGCTCTGAGATGATCACGAATGGCAGACTCTTCGGGTAAATTGCGCTGACTCGCCGGTACCAATATTGCCACTAAACGATCTGTGTCCTCGTGAGATTCAACGATAACGGCAGCATCCGCAATAGCATGATAGCGATTGAGACAATCCTCAATCTCTGCAATCTCAATTCGATAACCGGCAACTTTGACCTGATTATCCACGCGACCACAAAAATGAATTCGTTCCCCGTCCCAATACGCCAAATCACCGGTTTTATAAATACGTCCATTATCAATATAGGGATCGGGAGTGAAACATTGAGCAGTTAACTGTTCGAGACCAACATATCCCCTGGCGACACCACGGCCGCCAATGTAAATTTCGCCGACCTCACCCATCGGAGGTGTTTGCATTGAGGTATTCAAAAGATAGACAGTTGCGAAACCTAACGGTTTACCAATCGGGATCACATTGTAGTCGGTCAGTGCTTCAGTGACCTTCTCCACTGTGGTGTAAACTGTTGCCTCCGCTGGACCATACATATTCCACACTGTCCACTGGCTATTCAAATAAGGCCGGACAGTGGCACTGAGAAGTGCTTCACCACAAATGACCCAATGTTTTATCGCATAAGCTCTTGGCTGACTCTGAAACTCAGATAGCAGGTTTTTCAAACTGGCCGGCGTCTGTGTGACGATAGTTACCTGTTCCGCTGCTATAAGATCCAGAAGCTTGTCAGGTTGGCTACGTATGTCATCAGGCACAATGACTAAAGTGCCACCAGAGCAGAGGGAACCCCAAATCTCCCACACAGATAAATCAAAGCTGGCGGCATGGAACCAGGTCCATATCTCTCCTGGCACCGGTGCCAGGTAGTGGTCCATTGCATTGAGAAAGGCAATGACATTGTGGTGTTCAACATCAATGCCTTTAGGGGTACCCGTAGAGCCTGACGTGAAAACACTATATGCAATCGAAGAAAATGTACAATAATCAACCCTCTCTACAGCACATTGTGGTTCCATCGCGGTCATTATCATCAGATTAGCCATAAACGAATAATCTGAGTCAACATCCGCGTTAACAACAATGAGCTTCATCTCTGATTGTTCGACAATCCTCTCCAGACGTTTCTGTGGCAGCCTGGGATCTAACGGTACATACCCTGCGCCAATACGCATAATCCCAAGCATCGTCACCACGGCTTCCAGTGAAGGCAATAATGCGACCCCCACCCGATCGCCCGGCACGACCCCATTTTGCATAAGCCGGGCAGCGACTTCCAATGACCAACGCTGCAAATCCAGATAAGTTAATTTATCGACACCACAACGAATTGCTACGGACGCCGCTTGTTGCACAACCCGTTGATCGAAAAGCGAAACGAGGGTTCGGTTCGGTATCTCAGGCAGCCTATCCGTATTAAGCGGACCGGATGGAAGATTATAATCCTCTGATTTTGGTGCCAACAAAGCGCTAATCTCCCTATCAGGCTCCGCAATCAGCATTTCAACCACTTTCTCGAAGCGCTCTGCAAATATCTGAAGACCTGAATGTGAGAAAAAATGTTTGTCCCCTTTGAGCTCACATCTTAATTGGCAATCAGCATCCAAAAATAACAGTTCAATATCAACCTGCCCTTCCTGCTGACAAAGCCTGAATGGGGAAATAGCCCGCCCCGCCCATAAAACCGAAACAGCCTCCTCAGCCATCGCCAGCTCCAACTTCAACCAACGCGACTGCCCTACGTGTCCCAGCATATTCACGGCGGTCTGAAACAACGGGTTACGCCCCTCATGCCGCTCCACAGCAAGGTGATCAAGCATTTGGCTAAGACAAAAATTTCGATGATCAAGGGCCGATAACGATCTTTCTTTTGCAGCTAATAACAGATGATGAAATGTTCGATCAACGGACAAACGTATAGGTAATACATTAAACAGACAGCCGATAATATGTTGATGAACCGAGTCACGCATCGACACCGGCACACCCATCACAACGTCTGACGTTCTTGTCTCCTTGACGATGTAAGCCCCCCATGCCGCTAACATGACAGTAAAGACCGATCCGCCTATTTGCGCCGCAAGCTGCTTTATTTTTTTGGTGGTTTCTTCACCGAGATTAAAAACCACAGACGACTGACCACTATGGCCTTTTCGCCAAAAACTATTCCATTGCAGTATTGCCGGCGGTTTCTTTAGACACTCACTCCAATAAGTTTTCGATTCCGCCGCCGCTTCACTCTGGTAATACTGTTGTTCCCGAGAGACATAATCCTTGAAAACTTCGGCTGGCTGTAACCAAGCATCACAATCTTCACCAAGTTCAGCCAGATAAAAATGCTCAAGTTGATCCCACATCAGACCCAGTGAAGTAAAATCTGACACAATATGATGCACACACATCAGTAAAACGTGCTCTTCGGCACTGATCACATAGATACCGAAACGCAGACATGACTCTTCTTCTAACTTAAAAGGAATAGCATGAAAATCCTGAACTGCCTGTTTGAGGGCATTCTGGCTCCATTCCGTTGCATCGAAAACCGCCAATGCCGGCGGCAAGTGTTCGTTAATAACAAGCCTTGGTTCGCCGTTCATGTTCACGAACGTGCTTCTCAATGTGGCATTTTTGGAAACCAGTCGATTAACCGCATAGCGAAAAGCATCAATTTGAAACGATCCGTGAATACGAAAAGCCTGAGCAATATTATATCTGGCATCGTCAGGAGCATAATTGGCAATGAACCATAAAGCTCTCTGCTGCATGGACAACAACTCTGCATCACCAGTCTGTGGGCAATCTTTATACATAACGTGTCAAGCTCCATCAATACTAAACAGTATCCCCACCCTCCGGCTACGCCAGCCTCGTCACGGAAAGGGCAAGGTTTGTGCTTGGTGTTACTGCATCAGCCAACGGCTCGTCAGAAATAGCGCTTCAACTTTTCAACAACTTCGGCAATGCTACAGTCGTCAAAAAAGAGTGATATGGGGACTAATTTCCCAATGTTTCCTCGCAATCGTTGAACAATCGCAACCGCTGACATGGAGTCCATATCAATGTCACTCAACTTCGTGTCGGCGGTGACTTCGCCTCCTGCAACAAGTTTTTTCAGCTCTTCTATCACTATTTCCGTCATCGCATGGCGTTGCTCCTCATGCGAAGGTTGACCAGACGCGACCATAGCGTCATCACTTCGGGCAGAATCCAAAGCGGTCTCTATATCATTCACAGGATCTTGAGAGTCAATCAGCCTCTCCAAAGCAACACGGCTAAAGTTTCCGGCAATCAGCCCTGTATAGTGATGAATACGCTTTCTGGTAACGATATCCATGACATCTTTGATATCAAGGAGCGACAATCCCATTGCTTCAAGTCTGCTAAGGTGCAACGGATTAAGACGTGTAGTCATCCCACCACGCCAGGGTGCCCACGCGATAGCCGTACCGGGAAGCCCAGTCGCCAGCCGATACCGCATTAAAGAGTCCACAAATGAGTCTGCGGCGGCATATGGCCCCTGCCCCGCAATGCCAATAGTCCCTGCTAATGAAGAAAATGCGATGAACCAATCCAGGCTTAACCTTTGGGTAGCCAGGTGCAAGTTCCAGATTCCGGCAATTTTCGGACGGAAAACTTTTTCAACCGAACGGCGGCTTAATGTGGCAAGCATTCCATCTTCTGCAACACTTGCCAGATGGTAGATTCCCCGCAAGGGGGGACCCGCTCTATCGATACGCCGCAACACCGCCTTGACATCCTCAATATCGGCTACATCCCCCTGGAACAAATAGAGATTGAAGCCCTGCGCTTTCAGTTGCTCAGATTCGGTAATCAAATTAGCTGGCGGAGCAGAGCGTCCCATCAGCGTTACATGCCTTGCCCCTGATGCAAAAAGATTCGTGGTCAGCATACGCCCGGTATCGCCAAACCCTCCGGTAATAAGATAGTTTGCATCCTGCTTTATTTCGGTCTTTTCATGGCTAAGGGCTACAGATCCAACCTGACGCTGCAAAATGCCCTGATCATCAATGAGAAACTCCCTCTTCCCACTCGCCTGTGTCATGATGGTAAGAGCCGAGACGATCTCTTCGTCCCCAATCTGTTCAACAGGTAAATCAATCAGGCTGACTTCAACTGAAAGATACTCTTTCGCCATCACACGGCCTAATCCCCATAAACCACTACCAGACAAACCTACCGCATCAAATTGCCCGCCAAACACCTGTACACCTTGGGTAAGGATCCAGAGTTGCGATTTTGCCTCATGACGGCATTCAGCAACTTTGTTAGCAATAAGACGTAAACTTTCGAATTCGTGTAACTCATGAGCCACAATGTCTGAAGCGCTCAAGAGCTTCTCGTGGCCGGCTAAATAGAGCAATGTGTCTGTGGCTTCTATCGCGTCAAGTTGGGAAGCCAAATCTGCATCAAGATCAATGGTGACAACATCAATTCCCTTAGCCTCAAACAATCCCTTCACATTGTGAGCAAAATCGGTATTTCTGCTAATAACCGTACATTTAGTTAATAACGGAGCGTTTGGAAAGACGGCATGCCATTTCACCCAATTCAGATTGAACAGTTGAATGCCACTCTCGTCCAAATCAGGAAACAAGGGATCACGCATAACGGGTTGGCTCGGTGACACTTCACGCCCGTGAATTTCTTGACTCATCAATATTTCCCCTTACTCAAACGTGTTAGCGAACAACGCCAACGCTTCAAATAACCAGGCAATGCATCCATATCAAAATCCTCTCAATAACGATCAGATCCAGAGAACAGCCGTGCTACTGATGAAACGATAAAAGACGAAAAACGGTAGGGTATGCTATTGAAAACCAGAGTAAAACGGCAGTTCAACTCCAGACTCACCGATTGTTTCCAACCAAAGAGCCATCAAACGGGATGGTAAAAACTGAAGATTACAATCTGGCCTGGAAGAAATTGTGACATCCATTGTACTGGCATATATCTCTATATCCATGCTCAATGGTATGTCTTGCGCATCTTCATCCGGCTTGCCAATACGTATTTTTTCAGGGGCCAGTTCATAGCCGATAACATGAGGCGATCGCCGTTGATCACCAACGAAATTGAAAGAAATCGCAGGAAGTTCTGGCCAGCCAAATGAAGAATCAGACACAAAGTAGGTGGCGGCATAATCTGCCGCTTTTTCCATCGCGCCATTCAATTCTTGTGCCATGTGCTGAAGGGTACTATCCAGTGATAGATTCGGATCAAGATGAAACTTAACGGTGATCGGAAATGATACTGATCCGACAAGATTAGAAACTGAGGTTTCCCAATAACCAACAAAATGAGGGCTGACCCACATCAACATATCCAAACTGCCTTTCCCGAAGACAACCGCCAGAGCCTTTAACCAACTACCAAGCAGCAAATCTGCAACACTGACACGACGTTGCTGGGCTAACCAGCGTATCCTCTTTAACACCTCATCATCAAGCTGCCTGAATTCTGTAACGGCCTCCGCTAATCTGCTAATGGGAAGTGACTCAACACACTGCTCACCGAGAATATTAAGTGTAGTCTTTTCAATCGCTCGTTCAGTATTGGGGATAACCGCTTTTGCAATTTGCTTATGCCGTTCATACAGCTCGGCGCAAAATTGCTCATAATTAGTGGCATGTTCAAGAGCAAGAGGCTGACCATTCACAGACATTCTGTACGCCTTTGAGAGATCCCGCCATAAAATCCGGCTGGAAATGCCATCACATACCAGATGATTGAATATCAATACCAGCCTCTGCTCACGGGCACAATCGCCATCAAACAGGCAATAACGCAACAGTGGAGGCGTTGCCACATTCATCGTGGCTCTAACCTCAGCGATATAATTTGATATTAAACGCCGGCGATCATCTTGACTGCCTGTTAGCTCTCTGACTTCAAAAACCTGGTGCAAAAATTCACTGCTGGGAGGCACAAAGTCCATTTCCATATTCATGCCATTACCGATAAATCGTGCCCTCAAAACAGCATACTTATTCAACAGGTATTCAATCGCCACCCTAAGATGTTCAGGCGCCAATCGCTCCAAGGGCATTAATACTTCACCGACACATAACTGATCAATTCTCAGTGAATATCGCAAGTCATATAATTGCCCTAACTGAACACGCATAACCTTCACCTTTTCATTGCAAGCCCTAACGGGCGGAGACGAAAATTAAAACGTTGTGCCTGCTCCATACTATCCTGCATACAAGCTAGTTGGATAACACAGCGTTTACTTTTGACTACCAGAGAAAGCGAACAGGCAGAGTAAAAACGAGAAACGATAGCTTACCTACCCTGTATAGAATGATCATTAGCGCCATTTGCTACAGTAATAAACAACATAGTGACGGTTTTAAAAGTAGCAATAAAAAAAGAAACCTCCACAAATCAATCCAAATATTTGAACTGAGCTAAAATAATTAAGATATTATTACTATTAAATAAGTATTCTTATTAATAAAAACGAGTGATGAGCTAATCAGCCAGTCAGACCCCCCCTAGACATCGAAGCACACTCACCGATCAGAAGAGAAGAAGCCACAAAAATGTGGCTTCAAACCGCTGACAGCCCTTTAGGCTGTTAACTATCCATCTCCCGCCTAATCCTAAAAGTTCGCTGCACTCTCAATGAGAATTGAAGTGGGAGAATTCCGCAGTTTTGTTAAAAAGCAATCTGCGAAACCAATCTATTCACCTATTTCACCAAGTTACATCCCCTCCGCTTTGATTCTATTATACCGACTACGAATCGAAGCATGAGAGAAGTCACTCAGGAGGCCCGGCGAAAATTGAACCATACCAACACAGCCATCGCGATAAGAAACAGGGATGAGGCCCCCATCACAGAAAAAACGGCATCGTCGAACGCTGACCTGGCAAGGTTTGCAAGAGCCACTCCAGCATCAGGTGCCATTCCTTCCGCAGCGAGTAAAGCGCCATCAATACCCTCTCTGGCAACATCATTAACGGGAGAATCAGCCGGAAGTTCAAGGGAATAACTATAGACAGCCGACATGATGCTCCCCATTATCGCAATGCCCAATCCACCGCCCAACTCATAGGAAACCTCTTCAACGGACGCTGCCATACCTGCCCGATTGGGTGGTGCAGCCTGCATGATAGTACTGGACGCAGCGGTCATTGTTGCCCCAAGACATGTTCCCAGCACAAAAAAGCAAATTACCTGCAAAAACAGAGGAGCTGAAAAACTGGCCATGAGTGCAAGTATGGCAAAGGCATACATCAACAAAGAGGAAATGAGCAATCGAGCACTACCCAAACGAGGAAGAATCCAACCACTCACTGGACTTGCGACAATCGCGCCCAATGAAAATGGCAGAAAATAGAGCCCAGATTGCAAAGGTGTTAATGACAATACAAGCTGCAAACGCTGGCTTAAAACCAGATTAATCCCCATCAAACAGGCGGAAGCCACCAACCCGGCAATGACTGCCGACGAAAAAGCCGGGCTTTTGAAAATGTCGAAATCAATCAACGGATGCACACTTCGCTTCTGGCGTCGAATGAATAACACCAGAAAACCTATCACCAGAGTGAAAGTAACAAGTATCCCGATATAGGAGGGATCTCGCTTGGCGAGCTCCTTGATGGCATAGGCAAAACTGATCAATACAACCATGATCTGCAATGAACCAACAAGATCCCACGGATGAGACGAATCTGTCTTAGACGTTGGGACAAACAACCACGACAAGATTAATGCCAAAATCACAATAGGAACATTGATGAGGAATACCGATCCCCACCAAAAATATTCAAGCAATAAGCCTCCTATAAGTGGCCCTACTGCCGCGCCTCCAGAGGCAACTGCTGCCCAGATCCCAATGGCAAATGATTTCTCGTCTTCATCATCGAATGTTAAGGCGATAATCGACAGTGTAGCAGGCATCATCGTTGCCGCCCCTAACCCTAACAATGCCCGGGAAACAATCAGCATTTCCGATGAATAAGAGTAGGCTGCCACCAACGATGAGCATCCAAATATTATGAGACCACAAACCAGCAACCGTCTATGCCCGACGCGATCCCCCAAAGTACCCGCACCCAACAACAACCCAGAGACGACAAGAGGGTAGATATTTACTATCCATAACTTCTCCGTTGTGCTCGCGCCCAAACTGTGGGTCAGGCTCGGAAGCGCGGTATACAACACTGTCATATCGACAGCAACCAGCAATAACGCCGCTGAAACAGTAGAGAGCACCCACCATTTCTTTATAATATTCATTTCACTCATCCATTCTTACTTTTATGTCATCTCCGGAAAACCAGATTAATTCAGACAAAATTATTATCAGACTCTTGCAATAAATCGTTAACATTGATGCTAAGAGTGATATCACGCTTGAGCTTTTTATTTAATTCAACGGTTGTTACCCCCTGAATAGCGCCTTGATCAACGAGCTTAGTCACTCGGCTACGTGACAACAAAAATTTCTTCGTCAGAATTGAGATAAGTCTGATGGGAATGGGATATTCAAGCTGAATCGTAATTTGTACGGCCTGTGTTTGAGCCAGATCCCGAAGTTCTTTACCTTCTATAATAAAGTCAGGGGAATCGCCAAGTTCAGCTCTGTTTTTTGCCAATATTCGATAATCAAAGGCATATCGCCGAATTTCATCTTGATCGTTGTGCAAAAATCGTTCATACAAGTCGCCATCCAATTTATTGACATTGACCCTTGAAAAAATATCAATATTCCAAGTGTAATCACACTTTTCGCATTTATAGATGCTCCACACATCCAACACTTTTTTTTGCGCATTAACCCTGAATGTACCTGCTGGATAAAACTCCTTTTTCACCTCACAGCCAGGGCAACGTTTCAAAATGGCCTGATAGCCTACAGGCCTCACTAACCATGTAACATTTCTATTTGTCATGATAGATCCACGTTTTAATTGGTTAAGTTACGGCTAAGTTGGTCAATTTAAAATCTAAATTTGATGATATTCTATAACATCAGATCTTGAAACTATTTATCAATTCGTTGCTTAGGTGACTTTAGTGTTTTTATTTCAGGGAGCTGTGGATAAAACGAGGAAGAATCGGGATGTGGTACGGTAGAACATCCGTTCCCCATTTCTACATCCCGCTCAATAAGCCAGAGGTACAATTCATTTAAAACTATATCATCTGACATTATTAACGAAATAACCCAACAAAAGTAGGTTGTTGGGTTATTTTTCATTCACATCAACAATGCGAGCTTGTTTAGAATCTCTGGCGTACCTTCCAGAGTCAGGCCAATAAAGGCAACCGGAATGCCCTTAAATTCTTTGATGACATATTCAGGAAACAGAGTCTTACCTGTTTTCGTTAACTGTTACGTTTGCTGCCAGATACTGAAACTTCGCACCAGTAAATGGGTTTGATCCCTGACAACCCGTCACCGGATGGCAACCCCCATTCTGTTTACGCAACAGTTCGTCTTTACCTTTATAACTCACGTTTCGGACAGTCAATCACGTCGAAATCTTTGCTGTAGCAAATGTAAAATTCATTATGATTTATCTGGATGGTTTTACCTTTTAATGACGGGTTATTTTCCTGAAGGAACTTAATCAACTGCTCGTTAGACAGACGATCCTTTGGCAATACCAATCCGTTGAACAGTTCTTGCTGTTTACTAAAAAATTGATCTGGAGTTTCAAACGCACAGGCGCCATGCTTTTCCCACTCGGCTTGCAGCAGATCTACACCTGGAGAAGTACACAGATAAGGTTTAATCGCCTGATAATCCAGTGATGGCAAATCACCCTTACACAAACGTGGATGTTTACGGATATCAGACCAGTCACGACACTGATTCATTGATTTACCATCACAGGTTTGCGCCCACAGGCCATGAACTATCCAGCCAAATTTGTTTTCTGAGAAACATTGCAATGAAAACTTTTCATATTCACGCTGCGCTTTGGCAATTTGGTTATTCTTTTTCAGTTTATTAATCTCATTCTCTTTGTTTTTACAAAATGCCGGAGAATAATTAATCGCCAGTTTGAAGTAATCTGTAGAGGCTTTAGCGTTCTGACCATAACGGTCATTTTTAGCAACGTAGTCATAATTTGCTGGTGGATTAGCGGGCAATAAACAGGAAATAGCGTCTTTCGGTTGTGGTTCAAAAGAATCAATCATTTGTGGTTGCTTCGCACAGCCGACAACCAATAAAACACATACTGCCGGTAATAAGTTAGAAAAGCGCATCATCGTTCCTCATGGGAAACTATTTCCCTGTTGAAAGGTAAACAAACAAAAACCTGCCCAAACAAGGGCAGGCGACTATTAAAATAAGATTATTTTTTTCCAGTTAGATCAATTTGATACACCGCAAAACCGATATCATCGTTTTCCAAATATTTCACTGGATACTGAGAGAACGCTTTAATGAATTTCGCTGCTTTCTCACTGGGAGAAGTTTCGAAACGAATATCCAGTTTCTTATCAGTTTTGATTGGCATAATCGACCAGTTATGATCAGCCTTGGTCGCTACCATACCTTTCTCTTTAGACACGTTCACAATGTAAGAAGCCAGGATAGCGCGATTCTCATCCGGTGATGCGAATGCGATGTTATCTTCGCCTGTACCGGCGAATTTACCGCCATATGCACGATAATTATTGGTAGCAATTAGAAATTTAGCTTGAGGATCGATAGGCTTCCCCTGATAAGTCACTTCCTTGATACGGTTCGCCTCTTGATTGATGACCTGACAATCAACATCATATTTAGCGGGCTGAGTCAGATCAATCTTATAATTCACGCCACTCATCGTGTCGAAGTTATAAGTACGAAAACCGCTCCAGTTCAACAGATACTGAGGTTGAGTTGAATTTGGATCGATCTGGTTATACATGCCGGCAGAACACTCCAACCACTCAATCACATCAGCACCGGTTACCTTCACAACAGCCAGTGTGTTTGAATATAGATAGAGATCCGCCGCGTTACGGAACGTCAAATCACCTTTTTCAACTTCAACGAAGTCTGCGGGGGCATTCTTACGACCACCGACTTTGAAAGGTGCCGCCGCTGCCAGAACAGGAATATCCGCTAAATCCGGATCACCCTGAATAAAATGCCGCGCGTAATCTGCCTGTGCATCATTCACGATCTGGACTGTCGGATCGCTTTGGATCAAGGCAAGATAGCTGTACATGTTGGCAGAAGCTTTGCCAATCAATTTACCGACAAAACCCCGGGTTCCCTGATGAGCTTTCTCGATAATCTTCACTAACTCGCTATCGCGCCCAACCAGTGCTTTTTTACCCACTTTGTCATAAATCGGACGTGCTTCCGCTTTTGCTTCCGCCACCCTCCAGATCCCGCCATCATTGTTGATAACCATATCAACAACACCCAAATGATCACCCCACTGACCGGGCATGACGGCCGGAATACCATTAACCGTACCTCTGGCAACATCAACACCTTTAATGCCTGCAAATTCCTTACTTGGGAACACACCGTGCGCATGACCAAACATCATCGCATCAATACCTTCAACCTCACTCAGGTAATACACCGAGTTTTCAGCCATTGCCTTATAAGGTTCTTTGGCAAAGCCAGAGTGAGGAATAGCGATAATCAAATCTGCGCCCTCTTTTTTCATTTGAGGAACAAATTTTTTCGCGGTTTCAGTAATATCATTAACGACAACTTTCCCATCCAGATTGGGCTTATCCCAGATAGCAATCTGTGGTGGTACAAAACCGATATAGCCAACTTTAATGGTGTGATCTTTACCCTCTCGATCTTTCACTGGCGTATCAACGATAATATAAGGCGTGAAATAATTCTTACCGGTTTTAGCATCCATTATGTTGGCATTGATATAAGGGAATTTCGCCCCAGCAATGACTTTTTTCAGATAATCCAAACCAAAGTTAAACTCGTGGTTACCAAAGTTACCCACGGTATAACCCATTGTGTTCATTAATTGATGTGCTGGATGAGATTCCCCGTTCTTAAGTCCCTCTGCCGCCATGTAATCTGCCAGCGGACTACCTTGGATCAGGTCACCGTTATCGACCAGAATAGTGTTGGAGGCTTCTGCTTTGGCCGCTTTAATTAAATTCGCGGTACGTACCAAACCAAATTGCTCGGTGGATTTATCTTTGAAGTAATCAAAGTCAATCAGATTACTGTGAACATCAGATGTTTCCATTACCCGCAAGTCAACCGTTGCAGCATTGACATTAAATGCGACCAATAAGGCTAATGTGGAGACTTTCAACACATTCTTAACCATTTCACACCCCTTTTTAGGCTAGTTAAAGAGAACCTCAGCTCCCCTTATCACTTTCAACTTAGCAATACAGACGAGCTCCTGTTTCCAGAATAGTCTGTTTTTTATTCTCATAAGCTGGATTTGTCGCTGTGTGTGCCATCCTATGCCACTTCAACGAACAAACGCCGGCTATTAAACTGCAAAACGTTTATCTAAACCAACGGCGTAAGCCTGTTTTTTATAGTTAAAGGTCTTTGCATTTCTATCACGCAGATAGTAACCCGCACACACACACACACTAATTTCGATGCCATTCCAGTACCATGAAAATCGTGCCGCTTTCTCTGGTTTAAAAAAACATGACAAAAGTGACTGCGGCCAATACTGTATTCGCTGTTCCTGAAACAATGAGTTAATCAATCAAATTGGCTAAAGATTTCATGTTTTTTATAAGAAAATAACAATTATAACGACCTGCAATTAACAATTAATAAAAAATCATCTACAACAATATTAAACCAAGCAGCACCTCGCACACCACTCGAGTCCCCATGAACCGCTGTCCTGATCGGAGTGGCACATTCGCCACCCGCACTTCCCGTCCAAGCAGAGCGGAAATATCCTTATCCAAAACCTGCCCGTTAAGCCAGACAGAATTGGCATTCTTCACTTTTTGATTAAAAGGAAAAATCACGCCTGGAATGCCGATACCAACCAAGCCTTTCTGTCCGGTTGCCTGCTCTGCATCAGTCACCAGACCGGCAATAGCTTGTAATGTTTTCTGATAATTATCTCTGGGGGTATCAACCCGTTTTCGAAAAAGCGCTTTCCCCTGCTCGCCAAGAGCAATCACTTCAATCTTCGAGCCACCCAAATCTACACCTATACACATTAACTCACTTTTTATTCTGATATTTTGGCTGAAACAATTCATTACCCGCATCATTGACTGAGTTAAACAGACCATCAAGGCTAGATTACCTGGATTATATTCAGGATAAATTGACACAAGAGACTAGGGCTTACCTCTGTGATTCGTTATTATGCGGACTTATGTTTGAGATGCTCACCGATTAAATGAGCAAAAATATGGGGTAACTTCAATGTTGTGGTTCAAAAATTTAATGATTTACCGTTTAAACCGGGAAATTTCACTTTCTGCGGATGAACTGGAAAAACAATTAAGTCCGTTAGCGTTCACCCCATGTGGCAGTCAGGATATGGCGAAAACAGGCTGGGTACCGCCAATGGGTTCTCACAGCGACGCTTTCACCCATGTTGCGAATAATCAAATCCTGATTTGTGCCCGTAAAGAAGAGAAGATGTTGCCTTCACCAGTTATCAAACAAGCGCTACAGGCAAAGATTGAAAAACTGGAAGGAGAGCAACATCGCAAACTTAAAAAAACAGAGAAAGACTCTCTGAAAGATGAGATATTGCACACCCTGCTGCCACGAGCATTTAGCCGTTTCAGCCAAACTTATATCTGGATCGATATAGCCAATAATCTCATCATTGTTGACGCCGCCAGTGCTAAACGGGCCGAAGATAATTTGGCATTACTGAGAAAAAGCCTCGGTTCTTTACCTGTTGTTCCTCTGACATTTAAAGATCCAATCGAATTAACCCTGACAGAATGGGTACGTTCCGGTGATCTGCCGGCGGGCTTTGCTTTAATGGATGAAGCCGAACTGAAAGCTATTCTGGAAGAAGGTGGGGTAATCCGCTGTAAAAAACAGGATCTGGTTTCTGATGAAATCGCCACCCATATTGAAGCCGGAAAATGTGTTACCAAGCTAGCTCTCGACTGGGAAGAACGTATTCAGTTTATGTTGTCAGATGATGGTACTTTCAAACGCATAAAATTCAGTGATACCCTGCGCGAACAAAATGACGATATCGATCGGGAAGATTATGCCCAACGGTTTGATGCTGACTTTATTTTAATGGCCGGTGAATTAAGTGCGCTGATTAAAAACACCCTTGAAGCGCTGGGTGGCGAAGCGGAAAAATAACAGCAGCCCTTAAGCTATCTGCCGCTTTGGATTATTTTTCAGAGCGGCATTTTTATGCCTTTCTTAACTTTATACTTTAATTTTGAGAGAAATAAATTCAAAATTCCCTCAGCCATATTAATATGGTTTGGCAAGATTATCAGGGAATTAAGCTAACGACACCAGAGTGGTATAAGTTCTGACAACTGATTAAATAGCGCATTTTCCAGTAAGTATAATGTATGTATTTTCAGGTATAACTCATTGGATTCACTAAAAAAATAACAACGATACTTACTGTATAACCTAACAATGACTTAATATCGCCCTCTCAGTTTGAACCGCTATTATTTCTATAAGAAACCATAGTAAATGACATTATTAAATATAACATGTAACTGAATTTACATTCACTGATAATTTTCCCAAAACAGCGTTTTTAATTACCATTAAAATAAATATAATAATCCTGATTTTTTATTGTAATATTTTTCTTATCAGTCAACATAGGTAAAAACAGATGAATAAAGAATTACATGAAGCAAACCGTTTATCGTGGAATGCCGCTACTGTTGCCCATAACAGTCATAAAGGTGATCAGGCCGCTTTTTTCAGGCAAGGAGGCAATACACTCTATTCAGAAGAACTATCACTCCTGGGTGATATAAAAGGTCTAAATATCTTACACCTGCAATGTAATTCCGGTCAGGATACTTTAAGTTTGGCGCACCATGGCGCCAATGTAACCGGGGTCGATATTTCTGATGAAGCGATTAATTTCGCCCGTCAGTTATCCGCCGACAGCGGCATTCCGGCTCAATTTCACCGGGCTGATATTTTTGATTGGATGGAACAAGCCATTACAGAAAATCTGAAATTTGATCGGGTTTTCTGTTCATATGGTGTATTGGTTTGGATTTCTGATCTGAAAAACTGGGCCAAACTTATTTCACAATTATTAACATCAGAAGGGAAATTTGTACTAATTGAATTTCATCCGTTCGCCCTCTATTTTAATGCACAATGGAAGCCCCACTATGACTATTTCAGGGAAGGCGCAATAATGGAAGAAAATGGTGTTCACGATTATGTTGCTGAATCCACCGAAACTCTCTGTCCAGGAGGCATAATAGAAGAAGGTGTTAAAGATTTCCAAAATCCTCACCGCAGTTATGAATTTTACTGGGGAATCAATGAAGTGCTAAACGCTCTGATACAAGCAGGATTACGAATTGAACAATTTAATGAATACCCTTACTCGAATGGATGGGGTGGATTTGAAGGAATGCGTAATATCGGTGGCGGCAAAATGGTACAACCGGAAGGAATGCCTCGTATACCGCTGATGTATGGTGTGCTAGCAGGAAAATAATCGACAATCCGTGTGACAATCGCCAGTCTGTTGCTCACTATCACCTTACTGGCGATAATACCGACGTCTTTCAAAACCCAATAACAGAATTAAAGCTATTTACCATCTTTACCTCCACAGACAAACCGGGTTCCAAAACTGATAGCGGATCTTCTTTACTGGCTGAACTCTACGGATATTTATCCACTTATTGCCAGTTGTATCTTCCATTATGAATTTAAATTTATTCACCCGTTTGCTGATGGTAACGGCAGAATAGGCTGATTACTATCAAGCAATGAATCTCAGTACCCAACAAGTTGATTGTGCACCCTTTATTGAATTTATGTTGAACATGATACGTGACGCAATTCTGGAATCCACCCATCAGGTTACCCACCAAGTTAGACAATTAATTATAGCGTTGGCAGGAGAAATGAATCGTGAGCAACTTCAATTAGCGCTTGGATTAAAAGATCGTAGCTCATTCCGTCTACGCTATCTGCAACCCGCACTGGAAGCGGGATTGATTGAAATGAGTCACCCAGAAAAAACCAGCAGTCCATTACAACGTTATCGTTTGACAGAAAAAGGGTTGCATTTAAAACAACAATAAATTAACTCTCCAAACTATTCGTTATTATTAAACAGGCTCTTCTCAGAGCCTGACAGGTTAAAATAATTTTATTTCTTGATTTAACTTATTAACCAAACAGGAAAAAACTTGCCATAACATTTCCATTTTATATCAAACTAATGATAACTGAACTCTAATGAATATAATGTTACCGTCGAAGGAGTTGCTCCTTTATCTACCAGCGTTAGCTTATTATTAGATATAGAAACATTAATTTGGTTGGTCACCTCTGGTGGTGAAATTTGCTCCAACCCTCCACCTTCTTGAATACGGTACGCTTTAACTTTAAATTTTTTATAACCTATCTGATTAATCACCACGGTAAGGCCTTGGTCACTATTCATATAATCACGACTTTTAGCTCTCAACATATTATCATCCGGAAGTTTCTGAACAGGATCATGTTGCACTACCACATTATCAGGATGAATTGTCGTCGGATCAATGCCACCAAACCATTTATTCTTGCTCGATGTATCGGTTAATTGATTAAGTGATCGGCTAGTATCCAAATAATATTGTTGATATAAATAATCAGGTGCCGAATTACTATCTGAAAAATTCTTATCAACTTTATAATTTGCAGCTAAGATATTAACTTTATTACCTACTGCATTCTCAGTCGCCAAAACAGTTAATCCTGTTGAAAAATCCTTATTGCTACTTAAGATATAAGGTGTTTCAAACATTCTGGAAAATAGATAGAAGGATTGAGCTGAATAGGTACAAAAATTTTTAATGTTTGGATTTTTAGGGCTAGATTGATTGTTAAACAAACCAAAAGATAAGCCATCACCCCGATAATAATAAGCTCTATCGGCTTTGGTATATTGCATATAAATAAACGTGGAAGCAATATATGCCGCATTTTTATGGCTCTGCACTTTTGTATATGTATTTTTCGTCCCAATCGCGTTGGAATTCCACTCAGTACAGAAACTTTCTGCATCGGTAAAACCATAAGCTTTCAAACTTTGTTGAACCGCATTCCCCACGTCAATAATGTTTTGTGGGTCTCCAGTTATAACGTATCCATGCCAGGAAAAGAAATCTAACGGTACATCATTATCTTTACAATATCGTAAGAATCCATCCACATAATCTTCAATCTTACTATTAACAAACGCAATACCAGCACCACCTACTTTGACAGAAGGATCAACAGCTTTAATTATTCTTGCAATTTTTGCATATAATTCATAATATTTTTGAGGATCATCACTATTCCAGAAATAAAGTAAATCAGGTTCATTCCAAATTTGCCAATAAGTTATTTTTCTCGGCAAGCCGATTCTGGCATAGTTTACAGCATAGCGATTCACCAAGGTACCCACTAATATTGCATAAATATCAAAATCTTGTGGTATTTCATACCCCCCCTCACCGGAACGCCCAATACGAAACATGATTTGTCGCTGAATATTATAGGGATTCAGCTCTGCTTTATTATTCATAATATCGCGCAGATAAGCGTCAGTCATTTTATAATTAGCTTCTTTTAATGCAAGACTAATATCATGACTTCTCATCCCGGCAGCAGCATAGGGAAAAATGCTTCTGACATTTGAAATATCAGTAAATAATTTTTTAGCTTCGGGTTTATTTTCTTCTGGGACATTAACAATCATTTGACTCTGATCACTTAGTCTATCCACCTGGAAATAGTTATCCATATCGCCAATACCAAAACCATCATGAAGCCGTATATGCGTAATGCCCATCTGATTAAATTGATCATCTAAATCAGGGAAACCAGGTGCCAAAGATTTAGGCACACCATTCAAGCCATTAACCTCTTTAAGCAATGAGTGATGCCCAGCCGATAAATCTCGATAATTTTTATTGAATGAAAAAATTTTAGTCATAATAAACCTATAGATTAATTAAGAAATTACATTCTATAAATCAAAAACAATAATTTAATATAAAAAAACATGCAAACTCTCAATAGTAATCATTATATGTGTTCTGGATTAAATATATTCATGACAACTATTTACTATTAAAAAAGGCTCACTCCAGAGCCTTATTAATTAAAATAAACATCTGACACATAACTATAATTATTTTATTTTCCACTTAACAATATAATAAAGAATAAATAGCTTACTATAATATTTTAATTCCATAAGAGCTAATGATGACTTAGTTCTAATGAATATAATGTCACCGTTGAAGGTTTTGCCATTTTATCCACTAATGTTAATTTATTATTAGATATAGATACGGTAATTTGGTTAGTCACCTCTGGTGGTCTCATTCGTTCCAAAGATCCGCCTTCCTGAATACGATATGCTTTAACTTTAACTTTTTTACAACCGATATGATCAATCACCACAGTAACACCTTGATCACTATCAGTATAATCACGGCTTTTAGGTCTCAAAAGAGTATCAAGCGGAATCTGCTGTACCGGATCATTTTGCACTACTGCATTATTAGGATGAATTGTTGTAGGATTAACACCACCAAACCATTTATTTTTACTATAGGTATCCGTTAATTGGTCCAATGATCGGCTGCTATCAAAATAGTATTGTCGATATAAATCCGCAGGAACGGGCGCAACATTACTATCTGAAAAACGCTTGTCCACTTTATAATTTGCTGCAAGAATATTAATTTTATTACCTGATTCATTCTCGGTCGCCAAAACCGTTAAACCTGTTGAAAAATCTTTATAACCACTCAATATATAAGGTGTTTTTAACATTTTAGCAAAAAGACCAAAAGATTGAGCTGAATAGGTACAGAAATTTCTGACATTTGTATTGTTAGGGTTAGGTTGATCATTAAACAAGCCAAAAGATAAGCCATCTCCCCGGTAATAATGCGCCAGGTCAACTTTCGTATATTGCATATAAATAAGCGACGAAGCAATATATGCTGCATTTTTAGGACTCTGCACTTTTGTAAATGTATTTCTCGACCCAAAAGGACTGGAATTCCACTCAGTACAAATACTTTCTGTCTTGGTAAAGCCATAAGTATGCAAACTTTTCTGAATCGTATTCCCCATATCAATAATGTTTTGCGGGTCTCCAGTATCAACGTATCCATGCCAAGAAAAGAAATCTAATGGTACATTATTATTTTTACAATATCGAAAAAAACCATCAATATAATCACCTCCTGCATTATTACTAAACGAAATGCCAGCACCACCGACTTTAGCATCAGGATCAACAGCCTTAATCACTCTCACTATTTTTTCATATAATAGATAATATTTTTGTGGATCATCACTATTCCAGAAAAACAGTAAATCAGGCTCGTTCCAAACCTCCCAATAAATTATTTTTTTCGGCAGTCCAATGTTAGCATAGTTTATAGCATAACGATTCACCAAAGCTTTCACTAATATCGCATAAATATCAAAATTTTCTGGTATTTCATAACCGCCATCAAGAGAACGCCCAATACGAAACATGATTTGGCGCTGAATATTATCTGGATTCAGATCTGCTTGATTATTCAAAATATCGCGCAAATAAGCATCCGTCATTTCATAATTAGCCTCTTTTAATGCAAGATTAACATCATGATTTCTCATTCCAATAGCAGCATTGGGAAAAATACTTCTAACATTTGCAATATCAGAGACAAGTTTTTTAGCCGCTGGATGATTTTCCTCTGGAACATTGATAATCATTTGATTTTGATTATTTTTCCTATCCACTTGAAAATAATTATCCATATCACCAATACCAAAACCATCATGAAGCCGGAGATGTTTGATTCCCATCTGATTAAACTGATCATCTAAATCAGGGAAGCCAGGTGCCAGAGATTTAGGCAGCCCATTCATACCATTAACTTCCTTAAGACATGAGTTATGCCCCGCAGATAAATCTCGACGATTCTTATTAAAAGAAAAAATTTTAGTCATAATAAACCTCTATATTAATTAATATCTTATATTTTTATAAATCAAAAACAATATCAAAGAATAAATATATCTCTCTGACAATTCAATAATAATAAATGAAGCGAATACTTAGATAATAGTTAAATATCTCTTTTAACTACGCATTAAAGTTATCAGCTATTAATTTAAATTTATTTCATTAACCAATTAATTACATTGATATAATTATCAACGATAATAAGAACAACACTATAATTTACTTGATAATATCAGAGTTAAAATAATCACAAAAATAAAGTTCCCAGTAAGAAATTGATAATAATCATAATAAAATAGCATAAAGTAAAACAATATAGCCATTAGATTTTACCAATAAATATATAATTGCAAGTCATTAATACATGCTGTAAATATACTTTGGATATTAGTTATTTAATAAAACCCCTTGCGGTTTTAAATTATCTATTACTAAGCAATATTAAAAAAATAAAAACAAATGACTATATTCATAATAATTGCAATACTAAGAACCTATCCCAAAAGGAATTGTCATATTCTATGATGAATAATTTCGAAAGGTATAGAGAGGGGAACCTCTAAAAACCCCTCAAAAAAACAAAATCAATTTTTTCCCCATCCGTAATAAAATTGACCTTATTGAACGCGATGCATTCTGACTTTTTCAAGGATTAAAAGGCATGAATGCCGGATTTTCCAAAATAAGTTAAACGCTGTAAATCATAGCAGGTTGCCTTTAGCGTCATCACAAAATTGGCTCGTAACTGGCCTACCGTTCGGATACATTTTTCACCCATCTGAGCGAAAGCACCAAAGATATGTTCTACCCGTGCCCGGGTTTTTGCTATTTTCTTATTTCGCCCTTTTTGGCAGTCTGATAACGGTTTATTGCGTGATGCTTTCCTCTGAATATGGACACGATAGTCCGGTTCTTTCAGTGCCCGTTCACGCATCTGGCTGGCATACCCTTTATCCGCGTAAATATCCCGACGGGTATTTGACCTATCCAAAACAGTTTCAAAAAATTGGCTATCATGGACAGCCGCCGTTCCTGTCGCGATGTGACGGATCACTTTATATTTTACATCGATATTAATGGTGAGTTTATAGCCAAAATAGCTTTTACCGTGCTTTTTCGTCCAGGTTGCGTCGGTATCTTTCTGACATCGCTTGTTTGCCGTCCAGTTATCCGGGGTTTTACCCTGACGGATTTGTTTATTCTCTTCCTTCTTATTGTGCTGCTTAGGCACGGGGAGCAACGTGGCATCAATGATTTGTCCCCCTCTGGGAATGAATCCCTGTGCCGAAAGTTGATGCTTCGCTTCTTCAAACAATGCACTGGCACCGGCTTGCCCAATCCGTTTTTCAAAACACCAAATCGTGTTACGGTCTGGAATATTAATGACATCGGTCAGACGACAAAAACGTTGCCAGCGCATTCGGTCAAGTAATTGATATTCCATCTTTTCATCGGAAAGATTATGGAAATGTTTCAGGATAATGATGCGAACCATCACCTCAGTCGGGAACGGTGGGCGCCCGCCTTTGGGAGCAATAGCAGCTTGGCATTTTTCATGGAGTGGTGTCGCTCTCAGCGGCGGCGGATGCGCACTATTAGCAACTATTTTGGTTCTGTTTGGCACGAAACGTCTGGTATAACCGCGCTCAGAAATAGAAACCGAAAATTAAAGAAATATGGGTGTTTTTGGAAAACAACTTAAATAAAAATATAATAGTGAGCAGGGTGTTATACCTGCCCATTATTACCATTCACACTAATTAGAGATCAAATGCGTTTCTTTACCATAATTCTCAGAACGGGGACCATAAAGTAAATCGCGACTTCCGCCGGCTGTCAGTAAGCGATGACTTGTAATGCCCGCAATCTCATGACCTTTATCCATAATCGTATTGGCGATTTGTGAAACAACCGCAGACACCAACATTCCAATAAGGCCATTATTCGAGTTATTTTGATTTTCAGTTGATGAAGCAATGGCCATGCCACTCCACAGTTGCTTGCCACTACGCAGATCCACCAGCCTGGCCGAAGCCGTTACACGGGTATCACTGTTGATAATCTGATATTGCGTGCCGTACTCTTCAATATCCAGATATAGGGCGGAATCTGCACCAAAAATATCATGCAGTTTTTTATAGCTGATATTCTGAACATCCTGCGCCACTGTCACCCCATTTTGCTGAAATGTCTCTTCCACCACAGCAACCGGAAAAACATAATAACCCGATTCTGCCAATGGATAAGTCACTTGAGATATCAGGCTGTGACCTGCTTTGACTTCCAGAGATTTATTCACTGCCGGCAATACCAGAATGGATTTTGGCTTGCTCTCTTTAAATGCGGTGTAATCATAAGGAACAGATTTATTGCTACACCCAGTCAGCACAAACGCAGCCAATAGACTTAACGCCACGAGAATACGGTTCATTGCATAGTTCCTTTATTTTTACTTAATAAAAAGTCCATAAATGGCGCTGATTCAGGAAACAGTTTCTTCTCTGCTTCAAACTGATGGAACGCGTCTGAAACACGACCAGTTTTGCTATACAGCAAGCCCATCTGTGCATGCAACCCAGGCGGTACAGGTTTATCTTTCGCTTTTGCTTTTTCAATCACTTGCTGCAAAGCCTGTAACTGCTCCTCAAACCCCATCTTATCCTGCTGATAATACTGATAAACTGTAGGTTCGTACTTATCCCATTCATAAATCGTTTTTGGCTGAGTCGCACAACCCGCCAGGGCCATAGCTGCCAACAATAAGCCCGCTTTTTTCATTAATACCATGAGAATATATCCCTATGTTTCTTAGTTAGAAGGTTTCCATGCACCCGTTTCAATATTTTCAACCAGGCTGTTTACCGCTTCACGAATTGCCAGATCCAGCACTTTACCATTCAGCGTGGAATCATAGCTGGCAGTTCCACCAAAGCCGATAATTTCACGGTTGGATAATTTATATTCACCTGCGCCTGCCACAGAGAAAACTACTTCAGAAGTTTCCACATTCACCACATTCAACATGACTTTAGAATAAGCCACTTGTGATTTACCGCGCCCCAACAGGCCCCATAACTGATGATCGCCAACTTCTTTACGGCCAAATTCAGTCACATCACCGGTAATAACGTAGGTAGCCCCTTTCAGCTTCTGTGATTTACCTTGTAAACCCGCTTCTGTTTTCAGTTCCGTCATGTTAGTACGTTCCAGAACAGTAAAGCGCCCGGTCTGCTGTAAGTGTGTGATTAAAATCGTTTTAGATTGATTACCGAGACGATCAACGCCGTCAGAAAAAATCCCGTTTTGATAACTGGAACGGTTTTCAAACTTACCGATAGCAATTGGACTGCGCACACCTTGATATACGGTGTTATAAGAATTCACTTTTTGCACCTGAACGGTATTGGAAGATTCCGTTGCACACCCTGATAATATTGCCGAAGCCAAACAAATTGAAGATAAAACCAACTTACTCTGCATAAAACCTATTCCTTCGAAAAATGATTAGTCTATCCGCCTAAAATACAAAAATAGGAAGATGACACATTCCATTAAAAATTTATTCATATCAAAAATTATTATGAATAAGCTTGAGCTATGTGACCAGAATTTTATGCTAAAAAAATAAAAAACCATTCGTTACATCACACTTTCATTATTAAATTTTATTCTCCTAGCGAATAAAGTCACATTAACTTAAATTATAATTTAAATATTTTATTAATATTTATACTGTTAATGAAATTATTGGCATTTGATATCAAAAACATCTATTTGTTGATGATGAAATATCGTTCAAAAATAATCAATTAATTAAGTAAAACAAGTAAAACAGGAATATCTCTGTACATAACCAACATAATGGAGAAAAACATGAATATTGTTGATCGTTTTATTTCTTATACCAAAATCAATACCACTACCAATAGCAAGCAAGGGGCAGCAGGTATTATGCCCTCCTCTGAAGGTCAGAAGGTATTAGCCGAAAAATTAGGGAAAGCGCTCGAACAACTGGGATTACAGAATATTATTGTACGTGATACCGCAATTGTCACTGCAACTCTGCCCACCAATGTGGACTATTTCGTCCCGACAATCGCATTTTTCGGTCACCTTGATACCAGTGCCGAGCTGACCAATGATACCAAAGCGCAAGTCTTACCCTATAACGGTGGCGATCTCTGCCTGAATAACGAGCTGAATATTTACCTGCGCCAAAGTAAATTCCCTGAGTTAGAAAACTACATTGGTGACGATATTATTGTGACTGACGGCACCAGCCTACTGGGTGCAGATAATAAAGCCGCTCTAGCCGCCATTGTGAACATGTTGCAATACTTCCGGCAAAATCCTGATGTTAAACATGGCACACAAATACATTGCCATGTTGCCAGGAGGTGAGGCCCCTGAATATACCGAAAGCCGGGAGCAAGTGCTGCTACCCGGCTATCTCCTGCATAGATTGCTTCACAAATTCTGCAAATGGTTTCACGTTCTTTCCTACCGAAGCCGATTCCAGCGCCGATAGATACTGTGTTCTATTTTTAAGCTTAATCACCGTCCAGGGGTATCCACCGAAGATAAGCGCTCGATTAACTCTGGCGTAACCTTGTAACCTTCGATAGATAGCGAGTTGTAGGCATCGCTCACATAGAGACGGCTCATCATCGCGTGAGTCTCTTCGATTGAGCGCCCAAAGAAGTCAAAAGGGGGTGGGAAGCCGTCAAACGGGTTAACCCGCTTAACGCCGTCAAAACCAGCGCCTTCCATGATGGCTTGTAGTTTCCGACTTTCGGCTTTCATCTTTAATTGTTCGTAAGCGCCAATTGAATATTTAAGGAATTAGCTCTGAAAGTTTGTGGGCCAGTTTCAACTAACGCACTTTTTTACGCTCTTGCATTTCTAGCTGTTGCGCTAAGATCCAGAAATAAAAGGGGATTGGCGTGCGCTGCAACACGAGCTTCTAACTCAAATATATCGCAATCTTGCTGCCAACAATTTCATAACATAATAATAAAACAATATTAGGGATCTGAGGTGAGTAGACCCGCCGGTTACCCGGACGGGCCCCTCCTCAGAACCGGACTTGCGGAACTACCGCATCCGGCCCCCGACAGATCAGTGCCCCCACACATATTCAGCAAGTCTGGAACATTGACTGAGTTCTCCATCGCGATGGATATCCCCGCATTTTCAGGATCAGATCCAGCTTTTCCCATGTCATTGGGTGTCGGCCACCTTTACGGGTGAACCACCTGTAGATGATCCGCCTGCTCTGGTAGATGAACTGCCCCACACGTCTTTTGTTATCTGAGATACCATGGTAATTAATCCACCCACGCACTACCCGAATAACTGTGTTCAGGATCTGCCTTCTGTTGGTGCTGAGGTTCCTCCACAGGAAGTCTCTCAGGCCTTCCAGCTTGGCCGCGAAGCGGTCCTTCCGACTGGTATATTTCAGCCGCCAGTACCCTTTGCGTGTTCTTCCCCAGTAGCAGGTAAACCCCAGAAAGTTGAACGTCGGAAGACGTTCTCTCCTCTGATTTGCCCTCATCGCCGCCACGTGACCCGCAGCGAGAAGCTGCGATTTGTCTTCGTGAAGTTCGAGGCCAAACCGGCCCAGTCTTTTCCACAGCGCGCTGTAAAAGCGTTTAGCCTCATGCTGGTACTCGAAAGTAAATACCATATCGTCTGCATATTTGACCATGTCTGCCTTCCCCCGAATATGCGAACGGCTGATTTCAGCAAACCATTCATCTATCACATGGTGAAGGTAGATATTGGCAAGTACCGGAGACAATATGGAACCCTGAGGACAGCCGATATCATTACTGTGTGATTTACCATCTTCCAGAACGGGTGCGGTTATCAGCACTTCAATCAGCCTGAGAAAACGGCGATCTGATATTTTCTTCCGGAAACCTGTTGCCGGCCAGTTGAGCAACCTGTCGGCTTCCACAATCTGTTCAATTTCGGGGGTATCACGTTCACCATTCGGTTTCGGCTCGGATACTTCGCTGTCTACAAGACAAGGAAAGAGCAGCTGGTTGCCCTGCGTGAGCGCTGGGAAGAAACTTGCAATCACCATCTGGCGCTGGCTCAGCGTCCTGAGCGTGTCGATATGCGCAGCTATGCCAAGCAGGGGTTAGATCTTGTGTCGGAGAAAAAAATGCTGCCCAGTGAATGGCGAAGACCGAAAGAGCGTAATGCCATCATTGAATATCGGCATATCCGCCGTGATCAGATAAACAGCCAGCAGGTTGTTCAACTGATGGAAAAACAAGACAAAATAGAGTATTCACCTGAAATTACCCGAGACATGCTTCATTTTCAGTGTAAATACGATATTTTCAATGGAATTAGGTAATTTAAAGAAAATTATCAGCAGGATAAATTGCGGCAGGCGCAGGAAGAACAAAAGCGCCTTGAAGAGCAAAAACAGCTGGAAGAGCGGGCAAGGTTGTTGAACAAGCAACAGCTAGAACACGAGCGGCAGGTGCGACAACGTGCCGAGCAGGAAAAGAAACCACAACAGCGCCAACATCACTCCCCTGGGCGGGGTTTTAGTCGGTAACCGCAGAGGCAAACATGAAAAAAGAACTCACAGAATTTGAAAAAATTGCAGGTTATCTCTCCGTGCTGGAAGGACAGCAAGAGGTTGTCATTGGCTTGATGACTGCGGCAGGCGAGAATCAAGGCACTGTCGCTGATATCATCATTTCATAAAATAATAACCGGACTTGTTCGATTTTATCTATCTACGTGAATAGACCGGTTAAAGTCATAATTTGAATTTATTGCTAATTTTTAAAGTCAGGCTTGCCATTTTTAGCTCGCCATTCTTTTACCACTTTAAGTACACCTTCGGGGCTATCTTCGGTACCTATTCACACTTTCATCGAAATTGATGTTAAAGCAATACGCAAAGCAACTGGCCTGAAATAGCAGGAATTTGCCCGCACTCTATTTATCAGTTGATCACAAACGCATAGTTAACAAACAATCCCTTCCACTTATCTACTTAATTATCACCCTACAATTTGCTAAATCTGTTAGCTTTCTTACAGATTGAGTTGATTAATTTGCACAACCTGCCTTTCCTGCACATCATGGAACTTATTGTATTAATAATGACTTCTTAACAAAAGCTATGATTAAAGTTGCACTTATTGACGACCATGTAGTCGTCCGTTCCGGCTTTGCCCAATTACTAACGCTTGAACATGATTTTGAAATTGCCGGGCAATACGCCAGTGCCAGCGAGGCCTGGTTGGATTTACTCAGAAACCCGATTGATGTGGCGGTGATGGACATCGCTATGCCGGATGAGAGCGGTTTGCACCTGCTCGCCCGGTTACGGCAAAAACGGCCTGATTTTCGCACCATTATTCTCAGCACTTATGACACCACCGCATTTGTACAAAGCGCGTTGGATGCCGGAGCCTGCGGCTATCTCACCAAACGATGTGGCCCGGAAGAGTTGGTACAGGCAGTGCGCTCGGTACATAAAGGCGGTTTCTATCTGTGTGCTGATGCCCTGAAAGCCCTGCGTCAGACACCACAAGAAGTTAAAGCACTGCAAACCCTGACGCCCAGAGAACGGGAGATATTTGATCTGCTCATCAATGGCATCACGGTTAAAGCTATCGCCGAACAACTTAATCTCAGTCATAAAACTGTTCATGTTCATCGTGCCAATATTCTTGGCAAATTGCAGTGCGAGAGCACGATCGAGCTGGTTCATTACGCCCTGCAACATCAGATTCTGACAGGTAACGCATGAACGGAGGATCACGATTTGGCCTGTTATCACTATTCCTGCTGATTTTTTATTCGTTGAGCTGGCTTGCTCTGTGGACCATCAGCTTCTACCTGAATGACAATGGGCAACAGGCTGCACTGCTGCTGCCACAAGGGTTACGGCTGGCGCTGCTTGTTCTGCTGGGACGTCGCTACCTGCCAACCCTGTTAGCAACCGAGGTTATCATCTTGCTATGGCTTGATAGCGAGCAGCTTATTACTCACAATATTATTCTGTTATCGCCATTTCTCAGCCTGATACCTGCCTTTATGGTACAGCGGATCTGGTGGCGCTATACCTTGTATTGGCAACGGCTCTCTATTTTGCTGGCAGCCGTAGCCGCCAATAGTGTGTTACAGGCTGCCTGTCTGGGATTTTCTCTGACTGCCAGTGCCAGCCATCTGTTTCTTACCTCTTTGACCGGCGGTGTTTTACTATCACCTTTTGTTTATCTGATCTATGAATATCTGCGTCAGCAACATCTGAGAAATATGCTGGAACCTGACCATCCGGATCCACAGTTACGTACTTCACTGCTGATGTGGTGCTGTCTGTTCTGCTTGCTGGGGTTGAGCGCTCAGATCTTTATGTCACCGGAAATTGAGCGGCTTTTGGTGATCCTAATATTTATTCCCAATGTGTTTATGGCCTATCGCTATGGCTGGCAAGGTGGCGTATTGGCAGCGTTACTGGGCAGCTTGATGATAACGTCAGCCCGGCAATTCAGTGGCGCTTTTCACGATTTACGCGAATTGGAGATGTTCCTGACCATTCAGGCGCTATTAGGAATAGGGCTTGGAATAGCCATCAGCCGTCAACAACAACTCGCTGAAAACCTGCAACGCTACCGCGAATTATTGGAGCAGGAGTTAACCGCCCGCCATATTCTGATGCAGAAACTGGTTCACACAGAAGAAGATATTTGCAAAAGTATTGCCCGCGAGTTACATGACGAAATTGGGCAAAATATTACTGCTATCCAAATTCAGGCAACACTGGTAAAACGCACTGCCACCACCCCGGCAATAGCAATGATCGCAGAGCAAATCAATCATCTTGCCCAACAAATCCATCAATCCACCCGTCAATTACTGCGCCAATTGCGACCGCCAGTGCTGGAAGAGATGTCTTTAGAAAAAGCGCTCCACCATTTAATCAATGAGTTTGCTTTTCAACAGCAGGGGATTGATTGTCAGCTGAATTATCAACTTCCCCAAAATCCAGCGAATGAAACGGTGGTCTTTACCCTTTATCGCTTAATTCAGGAGTTACTGAACAATATCAGCAAACATGCCAAAGCGACCCGCATCAATATCACGCTGCGGCAACGCAAGGATGTGATCGAACTCAGAATCAGTGATAACGGCATCGGTATCACTGAAGATAAAAGGAAAGGCGGATTTGGCCTCCAGGGGATTGAAGAGCGTATCCGGGCACTAGGCGGAGACTGGCAGTTAAACAACGATAACGGCTCTCGCATAATTGTTAACCTGCCCACAAATTCTGATGAAAATCAAGCATAACTAAGAATTACTCCTAGTTACCTAAAACCTTATCCCATTCATTTTCATTAATATTTCTTTACATTCCCTTTTCATGGAGGAGCCGCATATGCAAACCACCAGCCAGGAACAAGTTTCACAACGTTATCGCTACTGGCGCAGCCGTTTGCTGATTTCCATGATTATTGGCTATGCCGCATTTTATCTGACACGAAAAAGCTTCAACTTTGTTATGCCGGTCATGCAGTTGGAACTGGGGCTGGATAAAGGGGATATCGGCTGGATAACCAGTCTGTTTTATCTGGCTTACGGCGGCTCAAAATTTGTTTCCGGTGTATTCCATGATCGCACCGGCTATCGCGGGTTTATGGGGACCGGATTAGTGATGACGGGCGTGCTGAACATTATTTTCGCTTTTTGTTCATCATTTCCTGCACTACTGATTATCTGGACCCTGAACGGCTTCTTTCAGGGCTGGGGATGGCCGCCCTGTGCCAGATTACTGACACACTGGTACTCCCGCAATGAACGGGGTTTCTGGTGGGGATGCTGGAATATCTCCATCAATGTCGTCGGTGTCACTGTCCCGATGCTGTCAGCTTTTCTGGCGACGACTTACGGCTGGCAAACGGCGCTGATGATGCCGGGAATTATCGGTATTTTACTGGGTATCTGGCTCTGCCATCAATTATGCGACATACCACAAAGGCAAAATTTACCCAGTGTAGGGCACTGGCGGCAGGATTCACTGGAGCTTCGGCACGAGCAGCTATCGCCCCCGATGCCGATGATGCAGATACTGCGGGACACAATACTGATTAACAGAACTATCTGGTTATTAGGACTCTCCTACATTCTGGTCTACCTCATCAGAATGGCGATTAATGACTGGGGAAATCTGTGGTTGTCAGAAACACATGGCGCCAATCTGCTCAGTGCCAACGCAACACTCTCGCTGTTTGAGCTGGGCGGTTTGACAGGCGCACTTTTTTCCGGCTGGGGAGCTGATTTACTGTTCCGTGGTCAACGCGCCCCGATGATTTTACTGTTTGCTCTGGGGTTGTTTATCTCTGTCACCGCATTGTGGCTAATGCCCATTCATCACTATGCGCTGTTGGCAGTCTGTTTTTTCAGTATCGGTTTTTTTGTATTTGGCCCGCAAATGCTGATTGGGCTGGCGGCAACAGAATATTGCCATAAACAAGCCGCCGGAACGGTCACTGGTTATCTGGGGTTGTACGCCTACCTGGGCGCTGCAATGGCAGGCTGGCCGCTAAGTCAGGTCGTTGCACACTATGGCTGGTCAGGGATGTTTGCCCTGCTCACCCTCGCAGCCGCCATGATGGGTTTGCTGTTGATGCCACTGTTAATGGCAGACGTCAGTAAAAGGGAACATATGGCAGGGGTAGCATCGCTACTTTCTAATGATAAGAAGTTCTGAATACAAAGGACAAAATAATGAAACTGAAACCTCTCTCTACACTTATCGCAGCAGGTCTGGTCGTTGCTGCATTTACCCACAGTGCTCAGGCCGCCGGACGCTTGATCGTTTATTGCAGTGCGACTAACGCCTTGTGTGAAGCTGAAACCAGAGCATTCGGTGAAAAATATAATGTAAAAACCACGTTTGTCCGTAACGGTTCAGGCAGTACTCTGGCGAAAATTGAAGCGGAAAAACGCAATCCACAAGCTGACGTCTGGTACGGCGGCACGCTAGACCCACACTCTCAGGCGGGTGAGATGGATCTGCTGGCCCCATATAAATCCCCTAATCTGGCGCAAATCATGCCACAGTTCCGTGATCCGGCCAAACGTAAGGGCAACTACACCTCTGCGGTTTACGTCGGAATTCTTGGTTATGGCGTCAATACCGAACGTCTGAAAGAGAAAAAGATCCCTGTTCCAACCTGCTGGAAAGATCTGACCAAACCGATTTATAAAGGTGAAATCCAGATCGCTGATCCTCAAAGTTCAGGTACCGCCTACACCGCACTGGCAACTTTTGTGCAGTTATGGGGCAAAGATCAGGCATTTGATTACCTGAAAAAACTGAACGCCAACATTTCCCAGTACACCAAATCTGGTGTCGCACCCGCACGTAACGCCGCCCGTGGTGAATCCACCATCGGCATCGGCTTCCTGCACGATTACTCTCTGGAAGTGGAAAATGGCGCACCACTGAAACTTATCGCACCATGCGAAAGTACCGGTTATGAAATCGGCGGTGCCAGTATCATCAAAAATGCCCGCAATATGGACAACGCTAAACTGTTTATTGACTGGGTGCTGTCCAAAGAAGCACAAGAACTGAGCTGGAAGAAAGGTAAAGCCTATCAGATCCTGACCAATACTACGGCAAAAACGTCTCCTCTGGCACTTAAATTGTCCGATCTGAAACTGATCAATTACGACATGGATAAATTTGGTTCCAATGATATGCGCAAAGCACTCATCACCGAATGGGTGACAGATGTGAAGATGGCTAAATAAAGTCGATCAAGGGCGGATAACACCGCCCTTAGAAACTATCCATCGAACTATCTTGTCTTCCTGTATTAATAACGCCACAAGGATAGATTCTTACTGTTGTTACCTCACGATAATAATAAAAGAGGGAAATTATGTCTTACACGCTTACTTTGCCTACCAGACAAAAGCGGGATGCGGTGTTCTGGTGGATTGCCCTGACATGGCTGGCTTTCGCCCTTTTGCCATCCTGGAGCCTGGACTACGGCCTTTTCGACTCCACTCAAGATGAAATTTTCACCGCCTATGGCTGGAACGGATTCAACATCAGCTTACTGTGGTTCCTGCTCCCATCGGCGCTGTTACTGCGCCCACTCACACCAGCAAACCGCAATCAGCGTAACCGGCACTATTTTGATGCGGGTTACGCCTTATTATGTGCCTTGTTTGTCATTATCAGTGCGGCCATTATCGGTCGTGGTCTGGGCTACTCGACGATTATTCTGTTTATCTCACTGAGCGCAATTATTACTCTCGCCCTGACCCGCCTTGAATGGCTGGGCGGTGATCGTTTTGTTATCGGCTCACTGGTTGCGGTTATTGTCCTGATCGGGGCGTTTATCCTTTATCCGAGTATCGCCATCTTTATACCGATGTTTACGGATGATACCGGTCAATTTGCTCCGTTTGCCTTTATCTCGATCTTGGGACAGGCACATATTATTCAGGTTATCACTAACTCCATTCTGCTTTCGCTGGCAGTGGGCGTGGGCTGTACCTTCTTCGGGCTGGTTCTGGCAATTTATACCTCCAGAATCGCACGGCGCTCCGCCATTATTGGCCGAGTATTCTCTATCTTGCCCATCGTCACACCACCGTTTGTTGTCGGCTTAGGCGTCACGCTGATGATGGGCCGTTCCGGTTATATGACTGAGTTTATGGCAACCTGGTTTGGCCTCACCAATACCAACTGGCTGTATGGCTTTACCGGGATCTGGCTGGCTCAGGTCCTGGCCTTTACACCAATGGCGTTTATGATCCTTGAGGGTGCCATTAAAACTATCCATCCTTCACTGGAAGAAGCCGCCTATACTCTGCGCGCCAATCGCTATCAAACTTTCTTCCATGTTTTTATTCCGCTGTTGAAACCTGCATTGGCAAACGCTTTCCTGATCGTGATTGTTCAATCGCTGGCGGATTTCAGTAACCCATTGGTACTGGGCGGTAGCTTTGATGTACTCGCGACCCAGATTTACTTTTATATCACCGGTTCCCAGCTTGATTATCCGGCAGCCAGTACGCTGGGCGCTTCGCTTCTGGTTTTTTCCCTGCTGATATTCTGCGTTCAGTATCTGTGGATTGGTAAACGCTCCTATGTCACTGTTTCCGGTAAATCCTATCGTGGTGATGTACAGCCGCTGCCGATTTCGCTGGTTTGGGGTGTCTGTGCCATTTTGTTTATCTGGGTTGTGTTCAACGTTCTGCTGTACGGCAGCATTTTCTACGGCAGTTTCACCGTAAACTGGGGAGTGGATTACACACTGACACTGGACAACTTTATCAAGCTGTTTGGTCAGGGGATGCATGATGGCGCATGGCCTTCACTACTGGATACCCTGCTCTACGCCGGTATCGCCGCCCCCATCACCGCTATCCTTGGCCTGCTTATCGCTTATATCGTTGTACGTCAGGAATTCCGTGGTAAGAAAACGATCGAATTCACCACCATGCTGTGCTTTGCCGTACCGGGTACCGTTGCCGGGGTTTCCTACATTCTGGCCTTCAATGATTCACCTTTTTACCTCACCGGCACTGCGGCGATCGTGATTATCTCTATGACTATGCGAAACGTACCGGTAGGTATCCGTGCAGGCATTGCCGGCCTTGGGCAGATTGATAAATCACTGGATGAAGCTTCGTTGAGCCTACGCGCCGGATCGATGAGAACCCTCTTCCATATTCTGTTGCCATTATTGCGCCCGGCAATCCTATCTGCCCTGATTTACAGCTTCGTTCGCGCCATTACCACCGTCAGCGCTATTGTATTTCTGGTCACACCAGAAACCCGCGTGGCGACCGCTTACATCCTGAACCGGGTGGAAGATGGTGAATATGGCGTCGCTATCGCTTACGGCTCTACCCTGATTGTGGTCATGCTGGCCATTATTTTCCTATTTGACTATCTGATTGGCGAAGCACGGGTTTCCCGTACCAAAGCCAAAAATGCACAGTAATCACGGAGTGACGACATGACACAACACAATTTTGTCGAACTGAAAAATGTAACCAAACGGTTCGGTAGCAACACCGTGATCGATAATCTGGATTTGTCTATCCCACAAGGGCATATGGTCACGCTGTTAGGGCCATCCGGCTGTGGTAAAACCACCGTATTGCGTCTGGTTGCCGGGCTGGAAAAACCCAGCGAAGGTAAAATTTTCATTGACGGTGAGGATGTTACAGATCGTTCTATTCAGCAGCGGGATATCTGTATGGTGTTTCAGTCCTACGCCCTGTTTCCGCATATGTCGCTGGGAGAAAACATTGGTTATGGACTGAAAATGCTGCGGCGACCTAAAGCAGAGATACGCGAGCGGGTTAAAGAAGCATTGGAACAGGTAGACCTGGCTGGTTTTGAAGATCGTTATGTAGATCAGATCTCCGGTGGTCAACAGCAACGTGTTGCACTTGCCCGCGCGCTGATCCTTAAGCCAAAAGTCCTGCTTTTTGATGAGCCGCTCAGTAACCTTGATGCTAACCTGCGCCGCAGTATGCGTGAAAAGATCCGTGAATTGCAGCAACAATTCAATATCACCTCGTTATATGTCACTCATGATCAGAGTGAAGCATTTGCGGTTTCCGATACCGTATTGGTGATGAACAAAGGCAAAATCATGCAAATTGGCGCACCACAAACGCTCTATCGCCAGCCTGCATCTGAGTTTATGGCGAGCTTTATGGGAGATGCCAATATCTTCCCTGCCACTCTGGGTTCTGATTATGTGGAAATTTTCCACTATCGCCTGCCACGGCCAGAAAACTTTACCGCCCACCGTCAATCGGTAACTGTCGGCGTCAGACCGGAAGCCATTACCCTGAGCCGTCACGGAAATGCGAGCCAGCGTTGTACCATCAGCCATGTGGCTTATATGGGGCCACAATATGACGTCACGGTAAACTGGCAAGATCAAACTCTGCTGTTACAGATTAATGCGACCCAATTACAGCCTAATGTTGGCGATAATTATTATCTGGAGATCCATCCATTTGGGATGTTTATGTTGGAAGAATAAAGCAAAAGTTAAGAACATGTTGGAAATCAAGCAAAGTACGAAATCCATTCAAATAAAGGGAAATAAGATGAAGTTAAAAGAAAAGTTAGAAGATTATACCGAAGCCGAATTTTTAGAATTAATTAACATGGTTTTCGAAGGAAAATATTCTTCAGAGATAGAACACGATGCAATCGTAAACAACATTGTGAAAGTCTCAGAATATCCTAGCGGTACAAATTTGCTATTTTATCCAGAAGATGGTACCGAAGATAGCCCCGAAGGTGTACTTAAAGTGGTAAAAGAATGGCGAGCTAAAAATGGCAAGCCTGACTTTAAAAATTAGCAATAAATTCAAATTATGACTTTAACCGGTCTATTCACGTAGATAGATAAAATCGAACAAGTCCGGTTATTATTTTATGAAATAATGATTCGAAATTACATATGTCAATATACCCGTGCTCATTGAAACTGCTTGATTTTTCCCAAAATGAGGATCATGGTATCAGTCATGAAAATATTCATTACCGATGAACAAAAAACCGAACGTGAACACCGCCATCACACTTGCCGTGATAAGAGGGAGTGTAGCGGTCCTGTTGGCCTCAGAGGGCTGGCGTTCAGTGATGATCGTCAGGCCCTGCGTCTTCATGAAATGACCGTTAATCGTCACATCAGCGATTACCTTAATCACCGCAAACTCAAGCCCGAAAATGGCGGCTCTCAGAGCCCTCTCAGCAAAACATGACTTACCGCCATACAGCCCGGATCTGAACCCGATAGAAAGGCTGTGGAAGGTGATGAATGAACCGGTCAGAAATAACCCTTATTTCGCCTCAACGGCTTTGTTCAGGCAGACAATACATCACTTTTTTACGGAAATATTACCGGACCTTGCCGGGAACCTGTCATGCCGTATTAATGACAACTTCCAGGCTTTGAATCCTGCATCTTCAAGTTAAGCGGGTATATACCCAATAGATTTCAAGTTGCAGCGCGGCGGCAAGTGAACGCATCCCCAGTCACATAGATAACTATGTGACTGGGGTAAGTGAAAGCAGCCAACAAAGCAGCAACTAGAGCTCAAAATCTCTATACGCCTGATTAACAATGGCTTTTGCCATCCATTTAGTGATTTCAATAATCTTCTCGTTATCCATATTCCAAATATCTTTCATTACCAGAAAAACTTCAGAGCCATAAATCAGGGAAAAAGAGCGAATGACATTTTCCAAAGCCTCCGGTGGGAAATGCCCTTTTAGTGGTTCAACAACCGTTGCAAGGATCTCCTTACGATGCCCGCGCACCAGTTTCTTTTCCTGCTTATACGCAGACAAATCACGCCCCTGAGCCCATTGCTGTAAAGAAACCAACAGAGCCGCCCGCAATGCACCTTCATGTTGAAACATACGGGGATAGGCAAAATCCAACAGCTCAATAATCCGCTCTTCGGTTTTCTCACTGGAAGGCTTCCAAGTGAGAATTGGCCCAAGGCTAGCACCAACAATTGCGTCAATTAAATCGCTTTGGGTCGGAAAATAGCGGTATGCCGTTGCTCTGGAAACACCAGCATACAGTGCCAATTCGGAAACCGAAGGTATCGCTCTCTGCTCAAAAAGTTCCAGTGCAGCGTTTATCAGCAATGCATACGTTTTTTTCCGAGTCCCGGTAAAGTGAGGTTTAGTATTCAAATCCATCATTGCCACAACTCTTTCACAATAGAAATCTCTAGATAAAGCTTATGGTTAAAATTCTTCTTCGCTATCATCACCCTACTTAATTATCTACAAAATACCCAAATTGATTCAGTTTATTTATGGGTAAAATGAGATGATAGTCTCAATTTGGTAATATAATAGTGATACTAGCGTCTCATCTTGTCTATAATCTGTCCATGAATTAGCCGTCAGCACCAGAGAAGCATTCATAATTATAATGAAAAAAAGCCAAGGCTGTGTTTATATCGCCACTATTTTTGATACCAAGAGCGCAGAAATCTTCTACGTCAAGGATCTGATAGAAAAAGCTGGCCTTGCCGTTCGTACTGTGGATTTAACTACTAAGTCTGGCCCGCTCGAAAGAGGTGCGGACATCACTGCATTAACAGTAGCAGAGCATCATCCACAAGGCAAAGATGCTGTTTTCTGTGATGATAGGGGGAAAGCGATATCCGCAATGTCAGTCGCTTTTAATATTTTTTTATCAAGTCAAACTGATGTTTTAGCGATTCTGGGTCTGGGGGGCTCCTGCGGGACAGCACTGATTACACCCGCAATGCAATCTTTGCCTGTAGGTATACCAAAACTGATGGTTTCTACTATGGCTTCCGGTGATGTTTCAAGTTATGTCGGAGTCAGTGATATCGCCATGCTCTATTCAGTCACTGATGTGTCCGGCCTTAACCGTATCTCCCGTCAGGTATTGAAAAACGCGGCCAACCAAATTGCAGGCGCAGTTTATTTCTACCAAGAGAACAATGTTGAAGATAAGCCAGCTATCGGTCTGACAATGTTTGGCGTCACAACACCTTGCATACAATTACTGACCAAAGAGCTGGAGCAACAGTATGACTGTCTGGTTTTCCATGCAACCGGTAGCGGCGGCAAAACAATGGAAAAACTGGCCGAAAGCCGTCTGCTGAATAGCCTGCTGGATATCACCACAACTGAAGTTTGTGACTATCTGTTTGGTGGCGTTCTGGCCTGTGATGCCGACCGTTTAGGTGCAATAGCCCGCACGCAAACACCTTATATCGGCTCCTGCGGCGCGTTGGATATGGTAAATTTCGGGCATCTGAATACTATCCCGGAACGTTACAAATACCGGCAATTTTACCGCCACAATTCTCAAGTAACATTAATGCGCACCATACCTGAAGAAAACCACCAAATGGGGATTTGGATTGCTGAAAAGCTTAATCGGTGCGAAGGAAACGTAAAATTTATTATTCCCGAAGGCGGTTTTTCCGCTCTGGACATTGAAGGTGGCCCCTTCTGGAATCCTGATGCGACTCAAGCCTTTATCAACGCTTTTGAGTCTACATTTATAGAAACGGAAAACAGACAACTCATTAAAAGCCCTCATCATGTGAATTCACCTGAATTCTGCCAACAGGTGATTAGCGAATACCAGCAGATGATGACAACTTAAGTTCTGGTTCAATGTAAACAACCATTGAAGCAGGAGCAGATATTAATGGGCCTGAACACCAGCAATAATACCGGTTTAGAAGCAGTACTGACAATGAAAGATTGTATACAACTAATTAATGACTAGGCAAAAAGTTGTCAAAATAGTGCATGCTGATGCTATTGTTCTATCAGTCACAACCTCACGTATCTGTCGAGATGTTGTACTAAATAAAGCAGTCAAGTGCTGTGTGTTCTAAAGGGAAGCCATAAGAACTTCCTGTTAATAACCCTGCTGTAAGATGTTGGAAGTTAACAAATTAAATTAAAAAATAAATACACCTGCTTTGTTATCTTCCTTTTCGGAGCTTATCTCCGTCAACACCAGGCTCCTGCGGCACCCACCGCAGGAGTTTTTTTATGAATAAACGGGCAGCAGATTAAAACTTGATAAGATATGGCCTGTGACATTCAATACGCCAAACAACAAAATCAAGCCGATCATCGCATTGCCACCCCAAACTCGATAGGCCGGGCTACCAAACCGTTTACGGGATGCTCTGGCAAGTAAAGCAGGAACGATAGCTGCCCAAACCGTCGCAGCAAGGCCAGCGAAACCAATCGCATAAATAAAACCATTCGGGTAAATCATCCCACCAACCATTGGCGGAAGAAACGTTACCAGTGCGGTTTTAAAACGCCCCAGTTTGGTATCATCAAATTTGAACAAGTCAGCCAAGTAATCGAACAGCCCCAGCGTGACACCCAAAAATGAACTGGCAACAGCAAAGTTAGAAAAAAGGGTCAGCAATAAATTCAGTGTTGAACTATTTAAGCCTCCACTTAATGATTGGACCAGAACATCAATATTACCCCCTTGTTCCAAAATTTTAATAAAACCAGACCGGGGAATATTCCCCATTGTTCCAATCAACCAAACCAGATAAAGAACTAACGCCATTAACGTCCCAATGAATAAACATTTCTTTATTTTTTGTGGTTCTTTTCCATAATATTTCATTAGGCTAGGAACATTGCCATGATATCCAAAAGAAGCCAGACAGAAAGGTAAGGTTGCTAATACATAAGGCCAATAAGTCGGATTAATCTCAGCGGTATTAAATAAAACAGCAGATTCAACGTTATAAATCAAGCCACCAAAAGTCATAAAGAAAGTTAATATTTTGGCGCCAAGAATAATAGAGGTTATCCGGCTGACCGCCTTCGTACTTAACCAGACAATAAATGCAACAGCAAAAGCAAACAAAAAACCGGCAAGTTGCGGCGAAAAATCTATCAACATTTCCTGCATGACATGCTGAATAATCGATCCACTGGCAGAAATATAAGCATAAGTCAAAATATATAAAACAAATGCAATCGTAATACCATTAATGATATTCCAACCATTGCCTAAAAGATCTTTTGTTATCGTCCCGAAACTTGAGCCAATCCGATAATTAAGATTGGCCTCCAATATCATTAACCCTGAGTGTAGCATGCAAAACCAGGTAAAAACCAAAGCAGCGATTGACCAGTAAAACCATGCTCCTGACATTACAACGGGTAAGGAAAACATGCCTGCGCCAATAATCGTTCCGCCAATGATCATTGCGCCACCAAGTAAAGATGGAGACGATTTTTTTATTGGTAAAGTAGCCATGTGCGTGATCCTCGCGTGGCTTTATAATATACGAAATAAAATGTGGGATGCTTTCAGATAGGAAGCACCCCATTTTTATTATTTAATTGGCTTTAATCTTGCAACAAAATGCCGTAATACTGAAGGTTCGTAAGTAAATGTTAATCCTCTGATTTGAGTCGCTCTCTCTTTCAGGGATATAAAAGCCTCTGCAATATAATCCATATGATCATTGGTATATACCCGGCGAGGAATAGTTAAACGCAAAAGTTCCATTGGTGATTCTTTTTGCTTTCCTGTTTTCGGATCACGACCTAACAATAAAGAACCAATTTCGACACTTCTTATTCCCGCATCCAGATACAGTTCATTATTCAATGCATGAGCAGGGAACTGCTCTCCTGGAATATGTGGCAATAATAATTTAGCATCAACGAATACAGCATGACCACCAGTAGGATACTGAATAGGAATGCCAGCATCTCTTAATCTGTTGCCTAAATAAGCCACCTGATTAATACGATATGCAAGATAATCTTCATTCATACCCTCTTCCAAACCAATTGCCAGAGCCTCCATATCACGCCCGGCAAGACCACCGTAAGTGACAAATCCTTCCATTGGCACACAGCGGGTACGCACTTCGTTAAATAAATCTTCATCGTCACGGAAACAGCAAAGACCACCAATATTGACCATCGGGTCTTTTTTAGCTGACATGGTTAGCATATCACCATATTGATACATTTCTCTGACAATTTCTTTGACTGATTTATTCTCGTAACCTTTTTCTCTTTGCTTAATAAACCAAGCATTTTCACAGAAACGAGCCGAATCAATCACTACAGGAATATCGTATTGCTTCGCAATCTCATACACAGACTTCATATTAGCGATAGAGACAGGTTGACCACCTGAACTATTACAAGTCACGGTTGTGATAATTGCCACAATATTATCAGCCCCCTGTTCCGCAATCGTTTTTTTCAATTCATCAATATCAAAATCGCCTTTCCAGTCGTAATACGTAGTTGTATCAAAAGCTTTTGGCGTAACAACGTTAATCGCTTTCGCACCATTTAGTTCAACATGGGCAGCCGTGGTATCAAAATGGAAATTAGAAATAAAGACCGGATGTGTTGCGCCCCCTTGCGCTTTTTTGCGGGCAATCAATGACGGGAATAAGATTTGTTCTGCACCACGACCTTGATGAGTTGGAATGGTATATTGATAGCCAATCAGCTCGTTAACTTTATCACATAAATGATAATAGTTACGGGAACCCGCATACGCCTCATCGCCCATCATCATTCCCGCCCACTGGCGATCACTCATTGCACCAGTACCGGAATCTGTCAGCAAATCAATATAAACAGTATCACTTGGTAACAGGAATGGATTATATCCAGCCTCCTCTAATGCTTTTTCACGTTCCGCACGCGTCGTCATACGGATATTTTCTACCATTTTAATACGGAAAGGTTCTGGAATACGTTTCATGAATATTTTATCCAATAATTGTCTATACTGCGTAATTCAGGAAAAACCCTGAAAAACACACAAAAATACGCCACAATAAATGCAGTGATTAAAAATAAAGATTTAACTAGAGATACAATTAGAGGAATTAATTAGGGAAATAGTTAGAAATACGGTGATCGACATTAAACCATGCCTGTATATTACAAGAATAAATAAAATGATAATGTAAGAATATAGAAGTCATATAATGAATTTATTCCACAGTTAAAACCCGTCACTAAGATATAGATAATCTTTAAATTATCTGTGACCAATCACGCAAAAAAATAAAAATCATAAAAAGTAAATGTTTATATACAATCAAGTAAATTGATTATATTACCTAAAAAACAAATTAACAAGTGACGTATAAAAACCAACATGAAGATTATAACCACACAATTAAGATCAATTAATAAGGCAACATGCTAACACAATAAGAATATTATTAATAAATAAAAAAATTCCACAGTTAACATAATGAATTAATTAATATAACTCACTATGAAAATATCTTTATTTTACCATTTCTCCCTCGATTATCCAGAACCTAAAATGCCACCAGATGATATTTTATTTTCTGATTGTGTGAATTTAAACCTAAATACTGCCAGTCATCCCAAAAATGGCTGGCATTGATGTAGGCTTAAAAGATTTATTTATCACGAATACTAGTTACCTTCTCCATACGACGAACTACATCAAAAGGCTCAAAAAACTTGGTCAAGTTAGATCATTCGAACCTAGCCCCAGAAATAAAATACCAACTATGATTATCGATGTGTGAAATTGATCCATTATTACGTTAAGATGAAGAATAATTTTCACGATACATATAAAAAATAGCGCCGTAAGTTAAACTCATCCTACTTTCACTATTAATTAATAAACTTCATAAATTTGACCTGCTTAAGCGCTATATATACATTTTCTAAAAGCAAGCGCTACACGATTGGCAGGAAAATAGAACAATTCATGGAATGAAAAATACTGATATAATAGAACAAATATCACAAGACAAAGGAATAATGTATGAACCAACATAAACCCTATTGGAATCGTATGGTGCCAGAGCTCACCGTCACTGATTTTTCTCGATCTTTAGATTTTTACCAAAGAATTCTTGGCTTCAAATTACTTATTCGTCGCAATACCCCAGATTTCGCGTATCTAGAATTAGGCGAAGCACAGCTAATGCTTGAAGCACTACATGATGATGGCTGGAATACTGCCTCACTAAATTATCCTCTGGGAAGAGGTGTGAATTTTCAAATTGAAGTTGATGATTTAACGCCTCTACTTAACAATTTAAAAGCTAATGGCATAACATTATACCGAGAAGTTAAAGATAATCATTACCGCGTTGATAAAGTACTGGCCTGCCAAAGAGAATTCCTGGTACAAGATCCCGATGGCTATCTGCTACGTTTCAGCCAATTCATAGAAAACATAATGACATATTGAACGGTATATTCTTTTATTCCCGACAGTTCCTTCACTTTTTTGACGCCTAAATACTATTATGACGCTGAAAAACATAAACAACATACCAACAAACACATTTATTTTTATTGATCAATTATATTTCAGTTTAATAAATCGGTTTAATTACTTACATCTAAAATAAACTAATTTAGATTATTTTCATTAGGTTAAATAGGACACCTTAACGTTTAATTCATTTATAAAAATCCGCCCTTATTAAAGGGCGGAATAGAAATAACAGAAATAGCATTTTGTATAGCACAATAACTGCGCCATCTGAAAATCAATGCATTCCAGCCTCGATTACTTATTTATTCTTAAATACAATAGGGGTTGATTGATCAGGCGTTGAACTATTATGACCATCAGAACCGATAAGACATGTCGCAGTGTGGGATGAAAAAATGACACATTTTATTGCACATATAGGGAAATGTGGCTTTAATACACAAGCATAGGTAAATGCAGAAAAAGTAGAAAAAAAAGTCAACATCAAAATAGTTATTATAAATCGACGCTGTAATCTATTTATCATCATATCACCTCGTTAAATGGTATATTTTTATTTCCATATATTTTACTCCTTCAATTCATTATAGAACAAAATTTAACCAAACAAGTTCTTTTATCTTTTTGTTGATGAAGCGTTTAAGTTTTAATGAAGAAATAAAATTATTTAGATAAATTAAACTTTAAATATTACCCAAACACAAAAACACGACCCCCTAATTTTCACTAATTTATACATTAGCATTAATTATATGATAAAATCACTAAAACAATTAAACAAAACATATAAAATTTCCCACTTCCCGCTGTTATCAGACAACAATTTGCTTGATTTGATATAGTTCCGAAATTATTCACTAATCGACCTGGTATCATAGATTGGCAGCCAGGCACCATAACCAACATTCAGATACAAACAAATTGAAAAATAGCACTCACCTTTTTATTCTTATCCTCTCTCTATTAACAAATGAATAAACCATGTACAATACATGAATATTTTCTGAGTACGCCGCATCTCAAAAAACTATTTATATTTACCTTTTTCAATAAGCAGGTTTTTCAAATGCATCAAACTGATGTTACTGAGCGCTCGCTCTTTTCGTTAAGCTGGCCGATTTTTATTGATATTCTCCTCCATCTGGCCACTTTATTAATTAACACTTATATGGTGAGCCATGTTTCTACTTCTTACCTGGCTGCTATGGCAGTAGGTAATCAGGTCTTTGACCTGTTTATCACTATTTTCAGCTTTATCAGTGTCGGTTGCAGTGTTGTTATTGCGCAATACATTGGTGCCGGTAAACGGGATAAGGCCAGTCAGGCGATCCATATTTCTATTGCATTCAATTTTTTACTTGGGTTTAGTTGTGCGCTGATTACCATCTTCTTCGGCTATAAGATCTTGCATATCATGAATATGCCAGAACACCTGATGAAAGATGGTTTCAGCTATCTGCACATTCTGGGGATCTGTCTGATCCCGGAAGCCATTTCGATTATCCTGGCGACTTGTTTACGGGTTTATGGAAAATCCAAACCGGCGATGTATGTTACGCTGATTGCTAACGTGCTAACGGTGCTGGGTAATATGATCGTCCTGTATGGCTTTTTCGGATTGCCTCAATATGGTCTGGAAGGTGTTGCCTGGTCTACCGTCTTTGGCCGAATTGTTGCTGTTATCCTGTTATTCTGTCTGCTAAGTTATGGCCTGCGGATTAAATTTAAACTGACAGGTTTCCTGCTCTGGTCAAAAAGTATATTGGGCAAAATTTTACATATCGGTTTACCCGCTGCGGGCGAAAACATGGTGTGGGTCCTGCAATATATGACCGCCATAGCATTCATTGGATTGATGGGTGAAATTCCACTGGCAGCACAAACACTCTATTTCCAACTATCACTATTTGTCATGTTGTTTGGTATTGCCACCAGCATTGGTAACGAAATTATGGTTGGTCATCTGGTCGGTGCCAAACGGTTTGAAGATGCTTATATTCGTGGCTTTAATAGTCTGAAAATTGGCTGTATCGTGACCATCGGTGTTGTCGCCGCCTTCTGGCTGCTCAGAGTACCGATTCTGCATTTTCTGACGCAAGATGAATCCATTATCAAACTGTTGTTGCCATTATTCTTACTGTCTGTTTTTCTGGAGCCAGTCCGTACCGCTAATATCATTATGGTGAACGCATTACGCGCTTCCGGTGATGCCCGTTTCCCGTTATATACTGCAATGTTCTTTATGTGGTGTATTGCTATTCCAGTAGGGTATTTCCTTGGCATCAAGATGGAAATGGGGATCTTAGGTATTTGGATCGGTTTCTTCTGTGATGAATGGCTGCGGGGATTGGTTAATACTTGGCGTTGGAAATCTAAAAAATGGCAAACCAAGCGATTAGATCTTTAATCAACAGGTTGTTGATAATTGAGATATTCGCTTAATTACCCTTTAATCTCAACCGCGCTTTTCAGCGCGGTTATTTAATGGAAGGATCACAATCTCTAACCCGATGAAACTGCTTCCATTCCCACCAATCCCACTTTCAGATAGCCCGATTTACGCAAAGCATCCATCACACTCATCAGTGTTTCATAATCCACGGTTTTATCAGCCTGAAAGAAAATTATTGTCTCTTTATTGGATTGAGTTGTCTGATCCAATACCGCTGCCAGAGTATCATGATCGACCTGTTGATCACCGACGTAAAGCTGACGATCAGCCTTAACCGTTAGGAATACCGGTTTTTCAGGACGAGGTTGCGGTTTTGCCGACGATGCGGGTAAATCCACTTTAATATCAACGGTTGCCAGTGGTGCCGCTACCATGAAGATAATCAGCAGCACCAACATCACGTCAATAAATGGTGTGACGTTGATTTCGTGCAATTCGCCGCTATCGTCCAAATCTTCATTAAGACGCATTGCCATAAATCACCTTGTCTTGCTATTTGCCAAATCCAGATCACGACCAAGCAGTAATAATGCCTGTGCCGCCATATCACCAACCTGACCACGGTAAGACGCGATCATACGGGCGAAGATGTTATAAATCACAACAGCCGGAATCGCCGCGACCAGACCAAGCGCTGTCGCTAACAACGCTTCCGCGATACCCGGCGCCACAACGGCAAGGTTAGTTGTCTGTGAGTGTGCGATACCGATAAAGCTGTTCATGATCCCCCACACCGTACCAAACAGACCAACGAAAGGAGAAATCGCGCCAATAGTCGCCAAATAGCCGTTACCACGCCCCATATGACGGCTGATAGCCGCAACTGAGCGTTCCAGACGGAAAGAGACACGTTCTTTTATGCTATTCAGATCAGTACTCTCAGAAGATAACTGGCGTTCTGCCTGTGCTTCACTCAACAGTAAACGGCTGATACTGAATTTGCTGAAACCTTCTGCAATTTCCGCAGCCTGATCAAGACTCTTAACTTCCGCCAGAGCCAATTGCTCTTTACGTAAACGACGACCGGCAGCCAACAGTTCAGTTCCTTTTGAGAAGAATAGCGCCCAAGTAATAACAGAGGCAATTACCAAGCCAACTATCACGGTCTTAACAACAATGTCGGCGTTCTTATACATACCCCAGATGGACAAATCGGTAGCAAAACCACTGGAAAGATTGGTTTCATCAGCTGAAACGGTAGGCACAGCAATATCAGTGGCAACCGGAATCACTTGGGGAGAGTCTGTTGCAGGTGCAGTTTGTGGCGCAACCTGATTTGCCGACTGTGTAGTTGTGCCCGAAGTTGTTGAGGTAGCCGCCGGAGCAGATGTTGTAATCTGTGCGGTTTTTGTCGTGGTGCTGTTATCTGTTGCAGATGCTGGTGTTGTATCAGCCAACGCTGAACCGGTCAGCCCAAACGCTAAGATAATTGAAGCAGTCAAATTACGCATCAGTTGGCTTTTACTCCCTTTCTTATAAACCTTGTTATTTAGCAGTGAATTACCTTTCGTCATCTCACTAACCTTATTTACGCTGAGTCTTAACTCATCTTCAACAAATTGAATGAAAATGAAGGCTGATGATATCAAACATTAAGCGATTTGATAGTAATTATCATTATTGTTTAATAAAAAAGTGTTACCTCTTCACAAAATAAAGTCAAAGAAACCTCACACACCGGTAATCAGATGAATTTTCGTCAAGTTGGTCTAATCCTTTTGTACAAAAAGGCCTAAATATTTTAACGTGTTAACTCTATTTTTTTACACCATTTCAAACTTTGAAATGAAGGTGACAATGGATCATGACAGAAAAAAAACTGGAAACTTCACTGGTCAATGCGGGCAGAAGCCGTAAATTTACTCAAGGCGCAGTCAATCCGATCATTCAACGAACATCATCTGTGATTTTCGATTCTGTCGCATCCAAAAGGCAGGCAACACACAACTGCGCCAATGGCGAACTGTTTTATGGCCGGCGTGGCACACAAACCCATTTCTCTTTTCAGGAAGCCATGGCTGAATTGGAAGGGGGCGCTGGTTGTACGCTTTATCCTTCTGGTGCCGCCGCGATCAGCAATGCCATTCTCTCTTTTGTCGCCACTGGCGATCATATCCTGTTAACAGGTTCAGCTTACGATCCGACACAAGGCTTTTGTGACAAGATATTGTCACGGATGAATATGACTACCGATTATTTCGATCCGATGATTGGTGAGGAGATTGCTGAACTGATTAAGCCCAATACCAAAGTGGTGTTTCTTGAATCCCCAGGCTCAATCACCATGGAAGTACAGGATATTCCCGCAATTGTCCGCGCGGTACGGCAAGTCAATCCAGATATTGTCATTATGATAGATAATACCTGGGCCGCCGGTGTGCTGTTTAAAGCACTGGAGTTCGGCATCGATATTTCTATTCAATCCGGCACCAAATACATTGTTGGTCACTCAGACGCCATGTTAGGTATTGCCGTCGCAAATGAACGCTGCTGGGCGCAACTGCGGGAAAGCTCCTATTTAATGGGACAAATGGCGGATGCCGATACGGTGTATATGGCAAGTCGCGGCTTGCGGACTTTAGCAATTCGCCTGAAACAGCATGAAAAAAGCAGTATCGAGATAGCACGGTGGCTGCAACAAAGATCCGAGGTTGCAGCGGTCTATCATCCGGCCTTACCCTCCTGCCCCGGCTACGACAATTTCATCCGCGATTTTAGCGGCAGTAATGGCCTGTTCTCTTTTCAATTGAAAGAAAGGTTAACACACCAGCAATTCTCAAATTATCTGGATAATTTTCACCATTTTAAAATGGCATTTTCATGGGGTGGTTTCGAATCGCTGATCTTGGGTTATCAACCAGAAGAGATCAAAACAATGCGCCAGTACGATACCCCACAAAAAACAGGCACCCTGTTCCGCTTGCATGTCGGGCTGGAAAATGTTCAGGATTTGATTGATGACTTAGCTGAGGGATTTAGTCGAATTTTTGCTGATTAATCTTATTGGTTTCATGTTGCATTTAAGTTTAGTTAACAGAGAAAACCCCCTTATAATATCTTATTAAATATCAATTGGTTATTGGAATAATTTAACTACGCTAGTGAAATACGAATCTTCTTTACTATTTTTGAGCAAGCACATTAAGTGGACGTTAACACTATAATCATGTAGTTTTAATGTCTACTTAAAGTAAAGCTATCGTTAATTAAGTAGATATTAAGACCACGAATACATAGAGCTGCTATCTACTAATGAATAGATCCACTGCACTTTATCGATTAACTGACTGGGACAAAAAAGGACGATATATCTTCACCCTTGCCGATCTCAGAAAAATCTTTCCTGAAGATGGCACTAAAACACTTCAGGCAGGCTTAAATCGCCTGGTTAAAGAATCGGTGCTCTCGCGGCCTGTACGCGGAGTTTATCTATTTAACTTTGCTCACAGCCGCGATAGTTACACCATTGAACATATCGCCAAAGCACTACGACGCGGTGAGTACAACTACGTTAGCCTTGAATCCGCATTAAGTGAATATGGGATCATTTCACAGATCCCTATCGACAGACTCACCGTGATGACAACAGGCAGGAAAGGTGTTTATTACACGCCACTTGGCACTATTGAATTCACTCATACTAAACGCCAACAGGAAGATATTTTAGCCAGTATCACGCAAACAGGCCGCCCTTTAAGACTCGCCAAACCTGAATGTGCACTACGTGACTTAAAGCGAGTTGGTCGCAATATCCATTTAGTCAATAAACAGGAACTCATACATGGTTAATAAAGCGAATTTTACCCAACTTACCGAACTGGCAATGCAGGTACCGGGACGCTCCCATATGCGACCAGTTATTGAGAAGGAACTGCTGCATTACGATATTCTCTATGGCCTTGATACTGATGGACTGTTAGATCAATTGACTTTCCAAGGCGGCACATCTCTGCGTTTGTGTCACGGCGCTCCGCGTTTTAGTGAAGATCTGGACTTTTCCGGCGGTGTTGACTTTAACCGTAATCAATTACAGGCCATGAAAACGTGTTTGGAACACTACATTGGCAAACGTTACGGTTTTGAAGTTTCAGTTAAAGAACCAGCCGATTTAAGAAACGAACCTGAATATGCAGGTCTTAATGTAGATAAGTGGCAAGTTTCCATTGTCACTGCGCCTAAACGCAAAGATCTCCCCAAACAGAAAATCAAAATTGAAGTTGCCAATATCCCCTCTTATTCACGGGAACCAAAGGCTCTGATGGCTAACTACAACTTCTTACCTGATGGCTACACCGATACACTGGTCTTAACAGAATCACTGGATGAAATCATGGCGGATAAACTGGTTTCTCTGGTTAATACACAACGCTATGTACGCCACCGTGATATCTGGGATTTGCGCTGGCTAAAACAGCAAGGAGCCAGCCTACGTATGGATTGGGTGAACAACAAGATTATGGACTATCGTATTAATGACTATCCGGCAAAGCTAGCCAATATACTGACACATTTACCTGAAATCATTAAAGGTGATGCTTTTCGTAATGAAATGATGCGTTTTATCCCTCATGATGTGCAAGAACGTACGCTGCACAAAGAAAAGTTTTTTATATTTTTAACGACTGAAATTACTGACCTGCTACAACAAGTACAAAATGTATTAAACCGTAGCTTAACATCCGAGAACGAGTTCAATATGTAGATAAGTTAATTATATTTATGTGCAGATAAATTTTCATGTTGTTCTGGTTTCTTGTCAAAGCTGTCGTGGTAAACCAATAAAGCCATTAATCAAGGATCAAGCAAGCCATGGTTAAGATTTTACGGTAAACTGACTTTATATATGCAAATGAAATAGATTGACTTATAACAGTCACAGGATCAGCAATGGAAGTACTAAACGAGATCATGCAAGCATTATGGCAGCATGATTTTTCCAAACTTGCCAACCCCGATGTTCTCTGGATTATTTATGGCATTCTGTTTGTAACACTGGTTCTGGAAAATGGTTTATTGCCCGCCGCTTTTCTGCCCGGTGATACACTCTTAATCCTCACCGGTGCGTTGATTGCCAAAGGGGTAATAAGTTTTATCCCAACTGTTTTCATACTGACAACTGCGGCAAGTATCGGTTGCTGGCTCGGCTACCTTCAAGGAAGATGGCTTGGTGATACTAAACGGGTTAAAGGTTGGCTGGCGCAACTTCCCATTCAATACCGACAACGGGCCGATATGCTGTTTTTCAAACATGGTCTGGCCGCTTTGCTGGTTGGCCGTTTTCTGGCTTTTGTCCGTACTCTGTTACCGACACTGGCAGGTATATCTGGACTCAACAATAAACGTTTTCAAATTTTTAACTGGCTGAGTGGCTTACTATGGGTCGTCATCATGGTCGGTTTTGGTTATCTCCTCAATCAGATCCCGTTTATTAAAAACCACCAGGATCTGGTGATAAACATTTTGATCATTTTACCCATCGTGCTGTTGTTAAGTGGTTTAATCGCCTCTCTGCTGATGTACTGGCGCCACAGGAGAATCACTGCGGTAAAACGTAAATAAAAGTCATTAGGGTTTACAAGCCGCAACAGGATTTTTATTCTTAGCTTAATGCGTCAATATTATGTGGACTGCGGCCCAGTCAATGGGTGATATTCTTGGTGTCGCTGCTCCATAAAACCGGTCAATTCATGTATTGAGCCATATCTTAGTTAAAATGCATGGCTTAGATCACGCCTGTCGTATTACTTTCTTCAATTACCTTTAACATCAACTTAATATCAACCACCCTGTTATGAGGCTACATTATTAATTTTAGCTGATATTTTAAATCTATCTTTTAGGAGGTAGTCATGAACAATCAACCAATCATCAGACTCGCTGATGGAAACCATATGCCACAATTGGGGCTTGGATCATGGGCCGCAGATAATCAACAGGTAGTTACCACAATCCATGCCGCTCTGGATATCGGTTATCGGGCAATTGACACCGCCGCTATTTACAATAATGAGAAAGGAGTAGGTAAAGCGTTGCAAGAAACAGATATCCCTCGTGAAGATATCTTTGTTACAACCAAGTTGTGGAATGACAGGCATCAAGATGTTCGCGCCGCTTTGACAGAAAGTCTGGAAAAGTTGCAACTGGATTATATTGATCTTTATCTGATGCACTGGCCTGCACCACCGCAGGATCAATATGTAGAAGCCTGGCAGCAATTTATTGAATTACAGAAAGAGGGGCTTATCCGCAGTATCGGGGTTTCTAACTTCCATACCGATCACCTTCAACGGCTGCTCAATGAAACCAGCGTTCACCCCGTGATTAATCAGGTCGAATTACACCCATTACTGCAACAACGCCAGCTTCATGCCTGGAACGCCACTCACAATATTGTTACCGAATCCTGGAGTCCGCTGGCACAAGGTGGTGAAGGTGTATTTGATAATCCATTGGTTCAACATCTGGCGCAAAAGTACAGCAAGACACCGGCTCAGATAGTTATCCGCTGGCACATTGATAACGGTATGATTGTGATCCCAAAATCAACCACGTTATCAAGACTCAGAGAGAATTTTGAGGTGTTCGACTTCAAATTGGACAAAGAAGATCTGACCGCTATGACGACACTGGATATCGGCAAACGTCTGGGACCAACCCCTGAGACATTCGTTGATTTCAGTGAGTTCAGTCATCTTCTTGATTCCAATGATTAATGCTGAATTCACATAACGATAATAGACCAGAAGAACCCAAACGTGCGCGGTATTAATACCGCGCACCAAATTTTGATTCACTGATTGGCAGGGATGGTCACTAGCTGCCCCACAGAACCGCGATCGGCCATTTCCAGGATCTGGCTGTAATACAGGAATGGGAAGTGTTCATAAGATGGCTGGTTCATATAAACCAGTAATTCCACTCGCCCATCAACCCAGACGGTATCTTTCCAACCATAATCCTGTGGCTGAGGTGTCTCACCATTGTGATTAATCACTTTAAACTGCACACCGCCAATATGGAACGGCTGTGGGAAGGTTGCATTTACGATCCAACGCTCCCATGTTCCCTGCTGGCTGGTAATATCTACCCGGTTCATATCCCACAACACACCGTTAATTCCCGGCGTATTATCATCAAGATAAATTTCCCGGTTACGGATTGCATTAGCAACCGGCATAACATCATCGACCAAACGGGATGGCAAGGCATCTGTCACCAAAGATAACAGACCTGTCGGTTTTATGGTCAGAACAGTGCTGGAAATCAACGTAGTCGATGGTTCAAACAACCCACGCAGCTTGTCAAGTATGCCGGCTGATTCACCCGCAGTAACAGAAACTTCATCCCCTTCAGACATATCAATCAATACTTCACGCCGTTCACCTGGCGCAAGGGACAGTTGCGGAACCGCTACCGGCGCAGGTAACAGCCCCAAATCGGTGCCTATCATATAGAAAGGACGGCCATCACTGATCTGGAGCTGATATCGGCGAGCATTGGATGCATTCAGTAAACGCAGACGGATCCAACCACGAGAGACCTCAATAAAAGGATTCTGTACGCCATTAACCAATAATGTATTACCGATAAACCCACCACCCGCGACAGGCTGATACTCAGGAACACCAAAATTATCCAGCCGCTTGTCCTGCAAAATAACCGGAAAGTCATTCACACCATAATGTTTTGGCAACGGCAAATTACGGCTGGTTTCATCTTCCACCAGCCACATGCCAGCCAAACCGTGATAAACATGGGGTGCCATCCGGTTAGGTGTATTGGCATGATACCAGCAAGTCGCCGCCTGCTGACGAATAGGCAACACCGGCGACCAGTCAGCCCCCGGAGAAATTTGACGGGTAACTCCCCCCGTCAGCGTTCCCGGTAATTGCAATCCGCTGACGGTCATCGAAACCGGTTCTGCCAACCGATTACTGTATATCAGTTTGACATCATCGTTTTTATAAACCCGTACCGTCGGGCCAAGATATTGACCATTAATCCCCCACACACTGGTTTTATATTGCCCATCAAAAGTCCAGTGCGCTTTTTGTAAAGTCAAAAATAGTGGCTGTCCACCACGAGATTCCAATAAAGGGGGGATCGGCAAAGCAGTTTGCAGCTTTTTGCTGGCCCCAACCACAAAAGGAGCGGCTCCGATACACATTGCCAAGCCTGATGCCTGAATAAATTGGCGCCGACTAAATGACATATTTTCTCCGCGACAAGCCTAATTAAATTCCAGGTATGATGTGCTTCAGAAATACCTGAAATATTGCAATCATTCACCTGGAGGCTAATAACTCATTATTGAAGTTATTAAAGTTTATTATCCTTTTGATTGCATTTAACAAAAACATTATTTATCAAGCGCTCATCATAACGCGAATAGACCGGGAATTAAACTATCCGAATGCATTACACGAATCTATCTCTGTAAGCGATCAGTACATATCATTTCTATCAATACATTGTGGACACGGGCAACAGGCAAAAATCCTCACATACACCCGGTATGTGAGGATTAAAGTACGTTCGCTTTTGTCAGGCCCACTCTTAATACAAAGAAAGACAGCAAACAAAATAACCGATTATGAGTACTGGCCCGGCTTCTTCATTGCAGCTAATTCCTCATCCAGTGCGTCTATTTTGTCTTTCATCATTTGATGACAATACTCTGCCAATTCACGCACCTGCTCTTTGGTATATCCGGAAGTATCAATGGGCGACAACATTTCCACAATGACGGTGCCATTATTCCAGCGATTCAACTTAATATTGCCATTAGTGATGGAAGAGACACAGACCGGGACAATCGGCACTCCCGCAGAGATAGCGGCATGGAAAGCACCGGTTTTAAACGGCAACAAGCCACGGCCACGGCTACGCGTTCCTTCCGGGAACATCCAGACAGAAATACGGCGTTCTTGAATCTGCTCGACAACCTGGGTAATAGTGCCGTGTGCTTTAGCACGGTTATTTCGATCAATCAGGATATTACCTGCCAGCCAATAAAGCTGACCAAAAAACGGGATTAGCACCAGACTTTTTTTGCCTACCGTCACCGTACCCGGCTGAACCGCATTGGACATGGTTATCATGTCATAGTTGTTCTGATGGTTGCCTACATAGATACTCGGACCATAATTTTTGGCGTCAGCAGGAATACGCTCAATTATTTTGATGCCAAATATTTTCGACAACCGGCCAAACATATTACCAAATACCATGACATGGTCTGGATTACGGGGTCTGAATAAACAGTAAATACCACCGAATACACACACCACAATCGAAAACAGAATAACAATAATGCCACGAATAATAGCTAACATAGCTGCCTCTTGTTTAACGGGCCTCGCTCAAACCCGTTAGTTTCATTTAATTCCACTATTTAGTTACACCAATAGCAGAGGGTGGTGTATCAACCTGAACCCGCTCAATACGTTGCAACCCACGAGGTAGAGATGTTCCTTTACGCCCACGCTCTGCACGGAATTTCTGTAAATCCTCAGGACGCAGAGTCAGTTTACGTTTACCAAAGTAAAGTGTAATTGACGATTGTGGCGGTAGTATCAATAACCAACTCAATAGATCATTTTCTGACGCTGACTGAACAGAGATGATCTTATTTCCTTTCCCTTTGGAAAGCTGAGGTAAATCCGCAACCGGAAACATTAACATCCGGCCTGCACTGGTGATTGCCAGCAGCATATCATCCTGCGCGTTATTTATTTCCAGCGGCGTCATGACGCCAGCATTTTCCGGCAATGTAATCAGTGCTTTACCCGCCCGATTTTTGGCGACCAGATCACTAAAAGTACAGATAAAACCGTAACCAGCATCAGATGCCATCAAAAATTTCTGTTCATCAGATGCCATCAGTACATGTTCTACTGTTGCACCCACGGGCAGAGTCAATTTACCCGTCAGTGGTTCCCCTTGACCTCTGGCAGAAGGCATATCCCGCGGATCAAGAGAGTAGCTGCGACCCGCTGTATCAATAAAAACAACCGGTTGATTGCTCTTACCACGAGCCGCGCCACGGAAACTGTCGCCCGCTTTGTAATTCAGCCCGGCCGGATCGATATCATGACCTTTCGCACTGCGCACCCAACCCATCTCTGACAATACGATGGTCACCGGTTCACAAGGTGTGATGTCGTGCTCGCTCATGGCCTTGGCTTCATCACGTACTCTCATTGGAGAACAACGTTCATCGCCATAAGTCGCCGCATCAGCAATAATCTCTTTCTTCAATAACGTGTTCAGCTTGCGCTCAGAACCTAAAATTGCCTGTAACTTATCACGCTCTTTCGCCAGTTCATTCTGCTCGCCACGGATTTTCACCTCTTCCAGTTTAGCTAAGTGGCGTAATTTCAGTTCCAGAATGGCTTCCGTCTGAGTCTCACTTAAACCAAAACGTTCCATTAACACCGGTTTTGGCTCATCTTCGCTACGGATAATATGGATGACTTCATCAATATTGAGAAACGCGATCAGTAAACCTTCCAGCACATGCAGGCGTTTAAGAACTTTTTCCAGACGATGGTTCAAACGCTTACGTACAGTTTCACGGCGGAATACCAGCCATTCGGCCAGGATCTCAACCAAACCTTTTACGGTCGGGCGGTTATCCAATCCGATCATATTCAGGTTGACGCGATAACTCTTTTCCAGATCGGTTGTCGCAAACAGGTGGTTCATTACCTGCTCCACATCCACCCGGTTTGTCCGGGGAACAATCACCAATCGAGTTGGATTTTCATGATCAGATTCATCACGTAAATCATCAACCATAGGTAATTTTTTAGCCCGCATCTGGTTGGCTATCTGTTCCAGCACTTTAGCGCCAGAAACCTGATGTGGCAGCGCAGTGATCACCACATTGCCATCTTCTTTTGACCAAACTGCACGCATTCGTACCGAACCGCGGCCACTTTTATAAATTTTACGGATATCTTCTTGCGACGTGATGATCTCCGCTTCGGTCGGATAATCAGGACCTTTAACATGTTCCATCAGCTCATCAAGGGAGCTTTGTGGCTTATCCAGCAGCGTTATCAGTGCATTAGCCACTTCACGGGCGTTATGAGGCGGGATATCTGTCGCCATGCCTACCGCAATACCGGTGGTGCCATTCAGCAAAATATTTGGCAAACGCGCCGGCAGCATTTTCGGTTCCTGCAACGTGCCGTCAAAATTCGGTACCCAGTCAACCGTGCCGTGACCTAATTCCGTCAGCAACAACTCTGCATATTTGGACAGACGGGATTCTGTATAACGCATCGCGGCGAAAGATTTAGGATCATCCGGCGCCCCCCAGTTCCCTTGCCCATCCACCAGCGGATAACGGTAAGAGAATGGCTGCGCCATCAGCACCATCGCTTCATAACAGGCACCATCACCATGTGGATGGTACTTACCCAATACATCACCTACGGTACGGGCGGATTTCTTAAATTTAGCGGTATTGTTCAGCCCAAGTTCTGACATGGCATAAACAATACGGCGCTGAACCGGTTTCAAACCGTCACCGATAAAGGGCAGCGCCCTGTCCATGATGACGTACATGGAGTAGTTCAGATAAGCATTTTCAGTAAACGAGTGGAGCGGTAAACGCTCCACGCCATCGTGAGTTATCTCACTCATTCGTTAATTTCCTCAGAATCTTCTTTGACTATCCCTGTGGGCGTTACACTTCAATTTCCACAGTATCACCCTTATCTTGCAGCCAGTTACGGCGATCTTCTGAACGCTTCTTCGCCAGCAACATATCCATCACAGAGAAGGTTTCCTGATAGTTTTCATCATTGATAGTCAATTGCACCAGACGGCGGGTATTCGGGTCTAACGTCGTTTCACGCAGTTGCAGCGGGTTCATTTCACCTAACCCTTTAAAGCGCTGTACGTTAGGCTTACCCCGTTTGCGGCTCAGGCGATCCAGCACCGCGCTCTTTTCCTCTTCATCCAGTGCGTAATACACTTCTTTACCCAAATCAATACGATATAAAGGCGGCATTGCCATATAAACATGGCCGTTCTTAACCAATGTTGGGAAGTGGCGGACAAACAATGCACACAACAGCGTCGCAATATGCAAGCCATCTGAGTCGGCATCAGCCAGAATACAGACTTTACCATAGCGTAACTGGCTGAGATCGTTGCTATCCGGGTCGATGCCAATAGCAACTGAGATATCATGAACTTCCTGTGACGCTAACACTTCATCCGAAGAGACTTCCCAGGTATTCAGAATTTTTCCTTTCAACGGCATGATCGCCTGATACTCACGATCACGGGCCTGTTTCGCCGAACCGCCCGCAGAATCCCCTTCCACCAGAAATAATTCGGTGAGATTCAGATCCTGTGATGTGCAGTCAGCTAATTTTCCCGGTAACGCAGGGCCGCTGGTCAGTTTTTTACGCACAACCTTTTTCGCGGCGCGCATTCTGCGTTGTGCACTGGCGATCGCCAGTTCAGCCAATTGCTCTGCTTCCTGTACATTCTGGTTTAGCCACAAACTGAACGCATCTTTAACGACACCAGAAACAAAGGCAGCAGATTGGCGGGAAGAGAGACGTTCTTTCGTCTGACCGGCAAATTGCGGGTCCTGCATTTTTACAGACAGAACGTAAGCACAGCGATCCCAGATGTCATCGGCAGAAAGCTTCACACCGCGTGGCAGGATATTGCGGAATTCACAAAATTCACGCATGGCATCCAGTAGCCCCTGACGCAACCCATTTACATGCGTACCGCCCTGTACGGTCGGGATCAGGTTCACATAACTTTCAGCCAGGAGTTCTCCCCCTTCCGGCAACCAGAGCAGTGCCCAGTCAACCGCTTCGGTTTCACCGCTGAAAGTCCCGACAAAAGGAGTTTCCGGCAATGTTATCAGGCCATTAACCGCCGCCATCAGATAGTCGGTCAGACCATCGGCATAACACCATTTTTGTTCGGTGTCGTTGATTTTATCTTTAAAAACAATTTCCACCCCCGGACACAAAACTGCTTTCGCTTTCAGCAAATGCGCCAAACGGGAAACTGAGAAACGTGGGCTGTCAAAGAAACTTTCATCAGGCCAAAAATGAACACTGGTACCGGTATTGCGTTTACCACAACGGCCGATCACCACCAGCTCCTGCACTTTATCGCCATTCTCAAAAGCGATTTGGTACACCTGACTGTCACGTCGGACGGTGACTTCAGTCCGCTTGGACAAAGCATTAACCACAGAGATCCCCACACCGTGAAGACCACCGGAAAATTGATAGTTTTTATTAGAAAATTTACCACCGGCATGTAAGCGGCTCAGGATCAGTTCAACCGCTGAAACCCCTTCTTCCTGATGAATATCAACCGGCATACCACGGCCATCATCAATGACCTCCAGTGACTGATCGCGATGAAGGATCACTTCAATATGTTTAGCGTGACCCGCCAAAGCTTCATCCACGCTGTTATCGATCACTTCCTGTGCCAAATGGTTCGGACGCGTTGTATCAGTGTACATTCCCGGACGACGGCGAACCGGTTCCAGACCACTGAGAACTTCAATGGCATCTGCGTTGTAACTAGATTGAGTCATGTTGTAATTCTGTCGGTTGCTTCTTGATTAAAGGGATAATCAGTTTTGTATACTGTTGATAATACCAGTCGTTCAAACATTTTTGGCAAGTTTTTTCTCGCCATCACTGGAAAACCCAAGAAAGTTGATGATTTGCGGGAAATAGTGCTCAAACCCGATAAAGGTGTGATTACCACCAGATTCAATAGTTTGCTTACATAATATAAGATAGGCAACGGCTTGACGATAATCCAGCACCTCATCCCCAGTTTGCTGCAATAACCAGATAAGATCCGGTGACTCTAGCGGTTCGATATGCATGATTTTGAGATCATGGATATGGCGCTGTTCCAAAGTATACCGTTGATTGGTATAGGGGTTAATATTTTTCCCAAGATAATCCCGCAGTAACTCAAACGGGCGAACCGCCGGATTGACAACAACTGCGGGTAAACTGAAACATTGTGAAAGCCATATCGCCAGATAACCGCCCAGAGAAGAGCCAACAATACCCAAATTATCCCCGGCACGTTCCATCACCAGATTTTCCAGCAGTTCAGCCGCTTCTTCAGGATAAGGCGGTAACTGAGGCACCAATATATCAATTTCAGGATGATGTTGATGCAGCCACTTTTTCAGGGCATTCGCTTTTACGGATTGTGGGGAACTGTTAAAACCATGCAGATAGAGTAACGTTGACATCAGGCTGTGTCCCTCAATTGTGCGTAAATACGACTGGCCGCTACGTTCCTGTGCGATAAGCCACAAATGGTGAGGCTTGGCAGACCCAATAAGCAGAGAGTAACACAGCGGCACAAAGAGACAAACACAACCTAGTATCCATCCGAATCTAAATCAGGGCAGAATTCATGGCTCTCCAGTCTATGGACCTGAGTTGTCAAACTAAATTCACCATTATCGGCAATAGACAATTCGAGATAACGCCATCCCGGCGCGACGGTATCGAGCGTAAAATTAGTGCAGTGTGGCTTGAATTGCACGCTTGTTGATGGTGTCGCCATCATACGAATGCCATTCCAACCCAGATCCATCTCCTGATGGATATGCCCGCAAAGCATCGCCTTAACCCGTGAATAACCTTGCAGGTACTCAGCCAGAATGTGTGAGTTACGCAAACTGTGCTGATCCAGCCAGGTGCAACCCGATGGTAATGGATGATGATGAAGCAAGATCACCGTGTAACGTTCAGGATATATATCCAGGCACTTTTTCATCCATTCAAGCTGATATTCCGACAACTCGCCGTGCGGAACACCCGATACCTGGCTATCAAGCAGCAGGAGTTGCCAGTACTCACCGACCAAAATCTGTTTCGACGGAGAAACGCCCGCAGCCGCCAGGGCATCCACCATCGCAGGCTGGTAATCATGGTTACCGGGCAACCAGACACAAGGTGCTGGCAAACGGGCAATACCAGCGGCAAAATGCCAATAGGCTGCCAGCGACTGATCCTGTGCTAAATCACCTGTCGCAACGATTAAATCAATATTAGCATTTTGTTTGAGGATGGCATCCAGCACCGCGTGGTAACTGCGATAAGTATTAACACCCAACAAAGTCTCTTCTTTGCCGGCAAAAAGATGCGTATCTGTTATTTGTAATATTTTGGCTGTGGTTCCTTCTACCACAGGCAGTTTAAACTGGCTTTCCAAATGGTTTCCTTGTCCTATAAATCATTGGCGAGCATCATAACCCGCTTTAACGCAAGAGATCTGCTGACTGGCACACACTTCCCTTTTCTCAGTTAAAAATCAGGAATTATCTGAATTCCACGCTTTTTTTAACTTTTCATGGTGCAATGCTAACCATTGTATCGCAATCACTGAAGCGGCATTATCAATAATGCCCTCTTCCACCCATTGATAAGCCTGCTCACGGCTGACCACATGTACCCGAATATCTTCATGTTCACCCGACAATCCATGAATACCGGCAGCTTTAGTGGCATCCACTTCACCCACCATCACGGAGATACGTTCCGTTGTTCCTCCAGGGCTGGAGAGATAACTCAACACTGGTTTACAGCGTTTAACTTCAATTCCCGCCTCCTCCATCGCTTCGCGGCGCACTACACGCTCGACATCCTCGCCCTCTTCAATCATACCGGCAATAATTTCCAGCAACCACGGCGTTGCTTTAGTCTCTATCGCCGGAATTCGGATCTGTTCTATCAGCACAACTTCATCACGACGTGGATCATAAGGTAGCAACGCCCCCGCATGTCCTCGTTCAAAAACTTCGCGACTGACCTCTTCACTCCAGCCACCAGCAAACAGACGATGACGGAAGCGGTAATTTGTCAGTTTGAAGAATCCTTTGTACAGACTCTTTTTCGCTATAATTTCCACATCCTGTTTATTCAGCATAACTGGCATGGACGGTTTTTTATTCATGAAATTCTCCTGATATACTTCCTTATTTGCTAGCCACTAAATGATATTAATCAAGCAGAGTTAAAAAATTCATCTTTTGATGGTGTAAAGTTAAGCTAAATTAAGGCAATATGGCACAAACGGCTACCTTCGACTGATAGCATACTCTGCTAGAATCAGTGATATTTCGTTTTTCATCAAGGCAACAAGCAAAATAGCTGCACAACAAGGAATGCAAATGAAGAAACTGCTCTCCCTTTTTATCGCTATGAGCCTAGCGGGATTTAGCTCTGTCAGTCAGGCTGAAGATCTTTTGCAGGTTTATAAGCAAGCAAAAGAAAGTAATCCTGAACTACGTAAATCAATGGCTGAGCGTAATGCAGCTTTTGAAAAAATTAATGAATCCCGTAGTCCATTATTACCTCAGTTGGGATTAAATACGGGATATACCTACAACAGTGGTTACCGCGATACACGCGACACAGAAAACAATGCTTTGAGCGCAACGCTTAAGCTGACTCAAACCATTTTTGATATGTCTAAATGGCGCCAGTTGAACTTACAAGAAAAAACGGCGGGTATTGCCGACGTTACCTACCAGAGCAGTGAACAAAAACTGATTTTGGATAGTGCAACGGCTTATTTCAAAGTCCTGCGCGCAATTGATTCACTCTCCTACATTGAAGCGCAGAAAGCAGCGGTTTACCGCCAGTTGGATCAAATCACTCAGCGTTTTAATGTCGGTCTGGTCGCCATTACCGATGTTCAGAACGCCCGAGCTAACTACGATAGCGTACTCGCTCAGGAAGTTGTTGGCCGCAATGATCTGGATAATGCGTTAGAAGCTCTGCGTCAGGTAACCGGTACTTATTACCCTCAGTTATCCTCGCTGAACATTGATCGCTTCAATACACATAAACCAGAAGCAGTGGATATTCTGGTGAAAGAGGCGGAGAAACGTAATCTAAGCCTGTTATCCGCCCGTTTAGGTCAGGACCTGGCTCGTGAGCAAATCAAAGCAGCACAAACCGGCCATATGCCAACAATTGATCTAAGCGCCTCTACCGGCGTCTCAAACATCCAGTCTCACGGCTCCGGCTATGAGTCCAACCAAAAACCCGGCAATGCCTATAATGGCGAAAACAGTGTTGGTCTGACACTCAGTCTGCCAATTTACAGCGGTGGAGCAACCAGTTCCCGCGTTGAGCAGGCACAATATGGTTTTGTCAGCGCTAGCGAACAGTTGGAAAGCACCTATCGCAATGTAATACAGGTTGTCCGTTCTTCTTTTAACAACATATCTGCCTCCATCAGCAGTATCAACGCCTACAAGCAGGTTGTTGTTTCCGCGCAAAGCTCACTGGATGCAATGGAAGCAGGTTATCAGGTCGGTACACGTACCATTGTTGATGTGCTGAATGCAACGACAACGTTGTACGATGCCAAACAAAAACTGTCCAATGCTCGCTATGATTATCTGATTAATCAACTGAATATTCAGCATGCGCTTGGCACGCTTAATGAGAACGATTTAGCAGCGCTGAATAATACGCTAGATAAACAGATCTCAACGTCAGCCAGCAGTATTGTTCGGGAAATAAACGCGCCAGTAACATCTGGCCGTAACTAATTCAGTTCTTCTACCTTCACTAATAGCAGCCCGCCGGAAAGCGGGCTGTTTTATTTCCGGCCCAACGACAATTTGAGCCGAAAGAAAACCCGGTATTTATCTTAATGCAGAAAATATATAAATCAGAAAAATCCTTCAAATGGATTCCAGCTCTGGCTATTCACTGTTTCTTTCAAATAGTAAGCGTAGTTAGCAGTCATTCCCCATATTGCCGCAAAAGCGAAGCTAATCCCCTTGTCAGCAGCTGGAGGGATCTCAATACCCAGAACACCTTCAATGACCCCTAATAGCATTATTATAACAACCGCGATGCCGAATAAAATCAGATTTTTTCGCCATAAACCTAAAACAAAGAAGTAAATAAAACCAAAAAAGAAGGCGATAAAATTCATGTTCAACAAAATACGGCGCCCAAATGGTTCTGCTTTCATGGCAGCTTTATGCTCAGATGCCTTAGGAGCGCCGTGCTGTTCAAAAAATGTAAAACGCGCTTGCCATTTTTCTGAATATTGACTTTTATCCATCCTACTGAATTCCTTAATTAAAATAGAAAATACAACACAAATAATATAATAACAATTGATTACTAATTTAAACTTATATTGCCGAGATTATTTTCTAGCGCTAAAACGGCAGATACTGTAATTAGCAGATTTATTTACATCATAACGTTACCCGTTTAGTTATCCTTAATTTACCGGAACTTATGCGGGTGGAATTAATACCACAAAATATCAATTACAGCACTAATTTTTAAAATCCATATATATTTTACAGCATTAAAACCAAACTAAGTGGAATACCAGACAATCAATATCCGGCAGCCACTTTGTCAGACAAAAAATTAGGTTATCAATTCGAAGGTTTATGCTTTAATTTTGCTCATCTTTCCCCTATCCTTAGAGCTATTTCATTAAAGAATCACAGACACCTAAAATCTGGGTATACGACTATGACAATAAAGCGGACCAAAAATATTAATCACGACGCATTCCGTAAGGCTTGGCGCAACTATCGCCTTGCCCCTGTGGCAATCGCTGTCAGTGCAGTTTTCATGTTATCTGCCTGTGAACAGAGTGATGAAACCGTCTCTCTTTACATGAATGCAGATGATTGTTCTCAGACAAACCCATCACAAAGTGAACAATGTAATCTGACTTACAACAACGCTTTGAAAGAAGCGGAAAAAACAGCGCCTAAATATGCGACCAAAGAAGACTGTATCGCTGAGTTTGGTGAAGCACAATGTACTCAAGCTCCGGCACAGGCGGGCCTTGGCAGCACATCTACCATGGATGGCTCCAGCACAGTTGCGAATAGCAATGCACAAGCCCAACCGCAGCAAAGTGGCAGCTTCTGGATGCCTCTGATGGCCGGTTTTATGATGGGCCGTCTGATGGGCGGTGGCGCGGCACCTTCACAACCGCTGTTTAGCTCCAAATCTGCCACCAGCCCGGCAAACGGTAAATTTGTTGATGCGACGGGTAAAAGCTATGGCCCTGCTACTGCCGGTGGCCGTTCTATGACGGTTCCTAAAACCGCTATGGCGCCAAAACCCGCCACGACGACAACCATCACCCGCGGCGGCTTCGGTAACTCTGTTGCAAAACAGTCAACCATGCAACGTAGTTCCTCTTCTAGTTCTACTTCACGCTCAATGGGGGGCTAATCGCGGATGAAACGCATTGCGATTACTGAGCGCCCGGACTGGCGCGAGAAAGCAACAGAATATGGCTTTAATTTTCACACCATGCATGGCGAACCATACTGGTGTGAAGATGCTTATTACCAGTTTTCTCTTGCTCAAATTGAAGAAATCGAGAATACCACTGCCGAGCTGCATCAGATGTGTTTGCAGGTGGTAGAGAAAGTCGTCGATAGTGAAGAGCTGTTGACCCAATTCCAGATCCCAAAACATTGCTGGGACTTTGTCCGCAGTTCCTGGATTACCAGCCAGCCGTCACTCTATTCTCGTTTGGACTTGGCTTACGATGGTAAAAACCCGGCAAAATTGTTGGAAAATAATGCCGATACGCCAACTTCACTGTATGAATCTGCTTTTTTCCAATGGATCTGGTTGGAAGATCAGATGAATGCCGGTTTGTTGCCAACGCATGCCGATCAATTCAACAGCATGCAAGAGCAGTTGATTGAACGTTTTGCTCAATTGCGTGATGAATATGGTTTTGGCTTATTGCACATGACCTGCTGTCAGGATACCCAAGAAGATCGCGGTACCATTCAATATTTACAGGATTGTGCGCTGGAAGCCGGTGTTCCAACTGAATTCTTGTTTATCGAAGAGATCGGTTTGGGTGAGAAAGGCCAGTTTACTGATTTACAAGACCAGGTGATCAGCAATCTGTTCAAACTCTACCCTTGGGAGATGATGTTCCGTGAGATTTTCGCTACCAAACTGGAAGATGCCGGCGTTCGCTGGTTAGAACCTGCCTGGAAGAGCATTATCTCCAACAAAGCATTACTGCCAATGTTGTGGAAGATGTTTCCGAATCATCCAAACCTGTTACCCGCTTATTTTGCTGATGATAACCATCCAGCAATGGACAGCTATGTTATTAAGCCGCTGTTTTCACGGGAAGGGGCGAATATCCGCATCATTGAGAATGGTAAGGAAATTGCTAGTGCTGATGGTCCTTACGGTAAAGAAGGCATGATCGTTCAGCAATTCCATACACTGCCAAAATTCGGTGACAGTTATACACTGATTGGTAGCTGGCTGGTCAATGATCAGCCTTGTGGTATTGGTTTGCGTGAAGATCGTGAACTCATAACTCAAGATTTATCCCGCTTCTATCCGCACATTATTTCGGATTAATATCCAGACAAGGGAGGAGTGAGGAAGATCGTAAAAACGCCCAAAATTCCTCCCTTAAAAATCCGATGAAAAAACGTTGTCCCCTTATAAGCTTATAAAAAAAGGATAAATAATATGGCGAACACAATATATTTAACCATCACAGGTAAAAAGCAAGGGCTTATATCCAGTGGTTGTTCTACCTATGATTCCATCGGTAATAAATATCAAACGGGTCATGAAAATGAAATTTATGTTTATTCATTTGACCATGATATCAGCCGAGAACAAAATGTTAATCATTCACCTATTTCAATCACTAAGCCAATAGACAAATCATCGCCTCTATTAGGCATAGCAATATCAGAAAACGAATCAATAAATTGCAGATTAGATTTCTATAGGACATCAAATAATGGTTCTCAAGAGAAATATTATTCAATTGAAATCATGTATGCATCGATAACCAATATATCCACCCATTATCCCAATTCACTTACCCATAATGATGCACAGCCCTATGAGATTATATCCATTGCCTATGGAAGTATAACTTGGAAACACCATACCGCAGGTACATCAGGATATAGCATATGGGATGAAAGGGTTAGTTAAAATTAATATTTTGGGGAGAAATCCCCAAATAATTCAGATCATTTTATTTCTTTTGAAAAGATCAATTCTAAACATTCCTTTTTATTAAAAATCACTTTATCCAAGATAAAATATACATCATCTCTTGAGCTATCTTTATATAACAACGAATTGTTTCTTGATATAAAAAAACCATTTTTATTTATATAATGAATCAGCTCATTATAACTGGAGCTTATATCTTTTAAATCACAGAAATAAATGGTGCTTCTTTGTGGTGATGTTTCATCATTCGGCGAGTATTCGAAAACATAATTTTCTGATACACGGGGAGAATTCCTTATCTCAATATATGTTAATAAATTATATTTAAAAAAATCTTTCTCACTATAAAATACATTAGGCATTGATAAAAACCACCACCCCCAAAAAATAAGAACGAATAAAAAAAATACGAAAAAAAATAATATTCTCACAACTTAACCTCATAAGAAGCTATTGGCTTTACATGACTTATAACAATATCTTTCTCATAAGAAGAAAAAGGTTTAATTGTATTTAAATAATATGGCAAATTCTTCTTATACGGAAAAGCATTGTTAGGGTATTTCTCTGGATCAGGAAAAATCCAAGGTCTTAATTCTTTATTCTTATACTTACCTACAGGACCGTAATAATCCCATATTTTATATGCATACTCTTTAGATTTTGGTTTTATTAAAGACATATAATCCCTTGGTTGCACTGATTTATAATAACCTAATAAGTTTGAAATTAAATCTTCACAACTAAACCCACTGTCCGTAATATTTGAAAAAACAAAATTTGACTGTAACTCTTCGAACTCCAACGACACACAATACATCATTGAAAATGCAATGGATTTTTTCACTTCAATAGGCAATCCTTTTTTTACCATCCATTGAGCATGAATTGATGATTTAAAAATATATTTACTCATGCCTTGAGCATAATTAACCAGAAAGTACCCTTTCATAAAAGGAGAACTACTTTTCTCAGTAATCAACTGTTCCCATAACATTTTAGAATCATGACCACTAGCATGACCAAGATCTATCCATCCCAAATCCTCCGTATAAATTAATTTGTCATCCTTTATATCTTTTCTAACAGTCATTAGTTGATCCACCTATATAATGTTTAGCAATATTAAAATTATAGCTACAATTGCTCATCTTTTTTGACGCTAAAAATCAATATATCCACTTTACAGCTTTTATCGATCTCATTCTATTAATCTGCTCACGAAACCGATTCTTTTATATAACACAGAGATAATTGAGCCAATGAAATTTTTGGTGGCATCATTACATTTTCACGTAATAGGCAAGCAAAACCCTGTCATATCTGTCACCTAATCATACTTTAAAAAGCAAAGAATCCAGCCGTTATTAATACCATTCTGAATGGTGAAGGAGAAAATAAAGATGAAGTTTTTAGGTTGAATCAAGATTGCAGCCCTTTCCGCAGACAAGGTGGCGATGATCTCGCCACCGGTAGTCCTAACAAAAGGGTAAAAAACTTCAACCAATACGGCACAAAAATTGACTATTTAACCAACTTGCACAGACAGCATACTCAATGACCCGGACACAATGCCATCTACAGGAATAGAAACCACTTCTTTTCTATCCCACGTTCCCATGACATACAGCAATGGCAAAAAGTGTTCAGGAGATGGATTGGATAACTGACCATCTTCCCTATCCAATGCATGAACCAAAGGGTAAGGCTGCTCATTGCTGATAAGGTTATCACGCACATAACGGTTAAATGTTTCTGCCCAAGGGTACGGTTCAGCATTAGGTTCCTGCCGTTTCGTGGCACGAAGATTGTGTACCACATTACCACTTCCCAGGATCAACACACCTTCATCTCGCAAAGCAGCCAGCTTTTTCCCCAACTCATAGTGATACGTCGCGGGTTTAGCGTCGTCTATACTCAGCTGAACCACAGGGATATTGGCCTGAGGATACATCTTAATCAGAATACCCCAAGTCCCGTGATCTAATCCCCATTGATGGTGATCGGCATAAACCTCCACAGGCTCCAGTATTTCCTGCACTAAAGCAGCCAGTTCAGGTAACCCCTTAGCCGGATACTGAGTTTCATGCAATTCCTGTGGAAAACCACGAAAATCGTGGATAGTCTTCGGTTGAGTCATGGCCGTTACAGCGGTGCCATTGGTGTACCAATGAGCAGAAATCACCAAAATCGCTCTGGGGACAGGCAGCCTTTCGCCAAGCTCACGCCAAGCGTTGGTATAACGATTTTCTTCCAGTACGTTCATTGGACTGCCATGACCAACAAACAGGGCTGGCATTCTGGAAATATTCATACAACCTCCCATACCAAATATAGGTAATTTTAATACTTGCAGAGAGATTACGCCTTTCAGACAGGCAAAACAGTGTGCCAAAGGTGATGGAGTTATTCAAAAAAACTGAAAACCACAGCTTGTGCGAACTGTGGTTTGGATAAATGTATGTGTGTTATAACCGATATTTCAGCCGATGATCAGATGATTACATTTCAACTGGCTTTCTGATCTACTGCCTGACGATAAGCCACCAAATCTTCAATGGTTACTACCGGCATATTATGCAATTTCGCAAATTGCACCACCTCAGGAGTACGGGCCATTGAACCATCATCATTGGTCAATTCACACAATACACCTGCTGGCTTGAAACCGGCCAAACTAACCAAATCAATTGTCGCTTCAGTATGCCCCTGACGGACCAGAACACCACCTGGCTGCGCGCGCAGTGGGAAAACATGCCCCGGACGGTTCAAATCACTTGGCTTCGCATGATCCGCAATCGCTGCACGAATAGTTGTGATACGGTCAGCCGCAGAAACGCCAGTTGTCACACCCTGAGCAGCCTCAATGGTTACAGTAAAAGCCGTCTGGAACGGGCTGGAATTATTTTCCACCATCATGGGCAATTGCAATTGCTGGCGGCGATCCTCTGTCAGGCACAAGCAGACAATACCACTGCCATGACGGATAGTCAGTGCCATCTGCTCTACGGTCATCGTTTCGGCCGCAAAGATAATATCACCTTCATTTTCACGATCTTCATTATCCAGCACCATCACACCGCCGCCATCACGTAAAGCGTCAATAGCGCGTTCAACACGTTCTGATGATGTGCCGTATTCAAAAAGTAGCGTCTGATTCATGGTAAAAAACCTCGTTAAAATTTATGGATTACCAGAATCAGGGCAGTCTTGAGGAGTTCTCACTATGACACCACATCGTAACATTAATATTATTAATATAATGTTCGCATGCCATAGCCGGAACAACAGGCGGGCAAAAAGCCCGACAGATGCCGTTATTCTCTCCCATCCGGACTATAACCGTCGGCTCCAGAATGACACTGGATCTGCTGACCTCCGCTTTATCATAAAGATAACCACAAACGGAGCGCTCGCGGGCTTCACCCAGCCACCCGAAAGATGACCTGATGTTTACCGCCGGTGGGGACTTTCACCCCGCCCTGAGATAAGCCAGCAAACTATAACGCTAATATTTACCGGGGGCAATCAACAAAATCAGATGTGAAACCTGGCTCACAATGGTTTGTGGTTTTACTATCTGGTATTACACTATCAGAGATTATTTATGTCATAAAAAGGATGCATCATGCTCGATCCCAAAAAAATTGAACAAATTGCCCGCCAAATCCAGGATTCCTTGCCAAAGGGAGTGAAAGAGTTTGGTGACGATATAGAGAAAAAATTACGGATGATTTTGCAATCCCAACTTGGCAAACTTGATTTAGTTAACCGCGAAGAATTTGATATTCAAACTCAGGTTCTGCTGCGTACCCGTGAAAAATTAACGGCGATGGAGCAGCGTTTAAATGAATTGGAGGCGAAGCTTGAAGATAAGAATACGCCATCTGCTGATAACACGGTAAAGGAAGAGTAATTGGTCAGTTAGTTGCTCAATTAATTCTGCACACCATTTTATCTCATTACTATTCAATTAAAGGTGATCGTTAAGACGGTCACCGAATTCAGTAATAGAAATATTTAAAGCATATATCTTGACGCTTTTATGATTTTATATTTCTTCCGTATCTGGTGAAAATGTACGGCGATTTTTATTCACTCCATATGATGGGTAGTGATTAATTAACTATTTTTGTGATGTGCATCACACTTTAACATATTCATATGATAAATATCATGATCTTGTAGTCATAAAATTCAGAGGGCGAAATTCTCTGTAATTCATTTCTACTCTACTCAGCTGGACGCTGTTTATTGTTCTCTCAAATGCCACGTATTCAGAGCCACAAAATTGAAACACTGGCTCGGTAATATGAAGAAGCGCTGCACGGCGCTATTTAAAAGAACAGAACGTGATTATTCGTTTAATGGCCTCTATCGTCATGACGCCGTTTCAGGATTAGGGTTCAATCATTATATAAGGTTTCAAATATGGATGGATTAGTCTTTACCTGCCCCCATCGAAGAAAACCTTGTACCGGGCCAGCAGTAACACGCTGGTAAAGTATATTATGGAGTTTAAGGAGAAATAAGTATGGCAATATCCAACAGCGGCAAGATGTGCCCGGCCGTCACCTCAATTAACTGTACGATGGAAATCGGGGTCTTTCCGGCCGATGAAGACCCCTGCTATTTGGCGGAAAAAGCTGAATATGCCCTGCGTCTGCCTGCGATGATTGTGACTAAACAGGGGGCGATCCGCTTTCTTAATCAAATCATTATGAGTGGGTTGATTAAGGTTGAAGAGCTTAAACATAATTTTTTATGGTCCTATAAAGCAGAAGTGGTGTTTGCTATCCGAGGGAAAAAGGACGTTCCTCTGCCTATGCTGGCGACCAGTCAAGTCTCTAAGCAGCGTTATGGTGATAATCTACCGCAATCCAGTAACCCGTTTGCCAGGCCTTCTGCTGACGATATGGAAAAATTTGGGGTTGTTGGTATTCGCCGCCCCGATATTATTCTAGTCAAAGAGGACGCTCTCCGCTGGCCGGGCAGAAATGCCACCTATTTCGATGGTTCTGTTCACCCTGATAATTTGAAGATGTTGATTGAGGTGAAATTTCCGGGGGATGATCTCTCTGACGAGCAAGAACAAGATTATATGCTAATTGCGACAGAAAAACGCTTTGGCGTGATGCGTGTCATGGATAATCGCACAGAGGAGCAAAAGCAGTACGATGAAGCGTGGCGAAAACATTACCAACCCGGTTCCCAACACTATAAAAATCCTATACCACTGCCACCCGGTTCGCCTCCTGATGATGAAGCTTTACCCGTACCTCCCGAAGAGGGCGTGCCGGGTACGATCCCGCAACCCCTGACAAAAAATCCACCACTTCTCAGCACTTCCCGTTGGTCTTTCTTACCCAGCTATGAAGACTGGGTTATCCTCGGACAGGAAGTGGCTGGTCTGGCCGAAAATGGGTTGAGTTATGTCCGCGACAGTACCCGGGAGCTCCTTGCCCAGTTTGGTACCTGGTTCAATCAAGCCGGCAAGTGGGTGTGTGAAGAAATTATTGACCCGATAAGCCATCAGGTCAGCTACGTTTTTTCCTGGGTTAATGAACAAACGGGAAAAATCGTGACCTGGACTGAGCGTGAGATAAAAGCCCGGTGGCAGACTGTGCAACAGGGTTCAGATATCACCCTGGAAGATCTAAAAAACATGAGCTGGATGCAAATATTAAAAGAGGTGGGTGAAGGAATGCTGGAAGTGGTTGTGATTATTGCCGAAGTTGCCGTTGTTATCCTCGTCACCCTTGCCGTCGCTGCCGCGCTGATTGAACTGGGAGAAATTTTAATCGCTGCTGCTGCGGTAAGCGCTGCGGCATTAGCCGCCATCCTGGCAATGTTGGCGAGTGTGACATTCGCCACCGCCTCATAATGAACGGAGAAAATGATGGATACTAATGATTACTTTGCCCAATTGAAATCCCAACTGACCTCTTTTCTTTTTATCAATGGCGATGGACTGACTGTGTCCCGTCTGGGTCTCTCGATAACCCTGTTTTTTAAACAGGGCTACACTCAAGAGAAAAAGCAATGCATTCTGGCCTGCTATCGCCGTTTTCGCGAAGAGTTTGGTACCCACCTGCGTTTTCATCGTCATTCACTGAAGGGATTAAAAAAATATTCCCCAGAAAATATTGCCAAAGTCGAAGAAGGTATTCTTAATCGGAAAAAAAACCAGCTTTCTAGTTGGGTAGTCAGTGACGCTAAAAATATTTATGAAGCCCCTCATTATCTGATGCGTTACCTGGATTCCCGAGAAATTGATGGTGATGACAGTAGCTCTTACCTAAGCCTGACACTTCCTTGGGATTATCTGAAAGAGCAAGACGGCATGACCAAATTTATGGCCTGGCTGGAGTTTCTGTGCGAACAACTCGAACCGGACAGTGGAGATTGTGGCTACAGCCTGGTCATCCCCAGAGATTACCATGACTATTTCCCCTTAGAGTACCAGCTAGCGCAACGTTACCCTTCCTTGCAAGTGAACTCGGCGGTTCATACTGCGGTATTACAGTATGAACATTCCATCCGCGGTATTAATTGGATCACCCTGCTGTCCAAACGTTTTGTAGGACAATTGGGTGGGGAACACTGGATACGTACAATGCTGGCCCGCTACACAGATGTGGTGATTAGCTCTTACCGCGATGGTCTGATAATCCGCGCAGGCAAATACCCAGACTTGACACCGCTACCGGGCAGCGTGCCGGAGAGTTATTTTGCCATTAACCAGCTGATACGCCCGATACGGGTGATCCCTCGTGAAGGCCATTCTCTGCACTTCTATGGCGAGGGTCATTTTGATGATATTTCCACGCTGGCCTGGTATGCCCGTTATGACCGTGGACCTCTGCATGTGACCCCGCTGAGAGGCGGCAATCCTGCGCTAGTCAGTGGATTCTGGCGAACCGACAGCATCCCTGACAAGCAGTATTTCTTTGCGCAGGGCGCGATGGCTTTTGATATTCAGGGCGCGGAAACGGGCACAACGATCTGGCACCTGATACGGGAAGGAAAAAATATGTGGGAATAACGGATTATCCATTACCTCATCATGAACGGAGAGAATATGGGAACTGTAGATTACTTTTCCCAGTTAAAATCCCAACTGACCTCTTTTCTTTTTATCAATGGCGATGAACTGACTGTTTCCCGCCTGGGTCTCTCAATTACCCTATTTTTTAAACAGGGCTACACCCGGGAGAAAAAATAATACATCTTGATTTTGTCTTCATAAATCAACCAATAAATAACCTGATGATATAAAAATGTCCCTTTCTGTTTTTCCGATAATCACCTCCTTTTTCAGGATTTAAATCCTGCCGCATTAACTGTTTTATTCCTTTTTTATTGTATTATTTTTAAGGTTTTCTTCATAAAATAACCAGCGAGAAAGCATTTAAATACCTATCTGTTCGGATAATATCCTTTTACGTGAAATTTTTTTCAACTCTCTTTTAATGGTTAATGATTTTCGATTAAATGCAATTAACTCCCTTTCTGAAAAATTTTACTGTCCCTGTTCACAAAACCATGCCGTTGGAGTATCGCTAATTCTTCACTCCAATCGGCATCCCCCTGCCAGTACCTTATTTCCCAGCAAGCTCTGTTTTATAAAGCATTATTCACTGTTTTTTAATCGCTTTAATGATATTGGTTGTTGAAATACCATCTTCAAAGTTCAGCACTTTGACTTCACCACCCGCCGCCCAAACTTCTTCACTACCGGCAATCTCTTCAGGCTTATAGTCTCCACCTTTCACCAATACATCCGGCAGAACATCTGCAATCAAACGGCGGGGCGTATCTTCTTCAAACGGAACAACCCAATCCACAGCCCCCAGCGCCGATAGCACTATCATTCGTTGTTCCAGTGGATTGACAGGACGAGTTTCACCTTTCAACCGCTTAGTTGATGCATCACTGTTAACGGCGACAATCAACCGATCACCCAATTTTCGGGCATTCTCCAGATAAGAGACATGACCGGCATGCAAAATGTCGAAACAACCATTGGTCATCACAATCTTTTCGCCACGCTGGCGAGCATGAGCCACTGCCTGTTTAAGCTGAAATTCGTTCATAACACCGAACCCCGTTTCAGCACGGCCACGAACAGCATTCTCCAATTCAACCGGCGAAATCGTTGAAGTCCCCAATTTGCCAACCACAACACCCGCGGCGGCATTCGCCAGGAAACAGGCTTCATTCAGTGGCTTTCCAGCCGCAATCGCCGTTGCCAGCACACCAATCACCGTATCGCCGGCACCAGTAACATCAAACACTTCCTGCGCCAGTGTTGGTAAATGCAGTGGTGGATGATCAACACTCAGCAAACTCATCCCCTGTTCAGAACGGGTGATCAGTAATGCCTGAAGATCCAAGTCGTTAATCAGTTTAGTGCCCTTTTCAACCAGTTCGTCGTTATCTTTGCAGTGGCCTACCACCGCTTCAAATTCAGACAGATTCGGCGTTAGCAACGTTGCTCCACGATAGCGCTCAAAATCACTCCCTTTCGGATCGATTAACACCGGCACGTTAGCATCGTTTGCCAGTTTGATCATCTTCTGAACCTGGCTTAATGCGCCTTTGGCGTAGTCAGATAAAATCAGCGCGCCGATGTGAGGTAACGCCTGTTCAATGCGCTCAAGTATTGGTTGCGCATCGACGTTATCAAAACCTTCTTCAAAATCCAGGCGGATTAATTGCTGGTTACGGGAAAGTATCCGCAGTTTGGTAATTGTCGGATGCGTCGGCACAACAACAAAATTACAGCGCACTTTAAAACTACTCAGTTTTTCATCCAACGCACGCGCCGCGTCATCAATCCCTGTTAAACCAACTAAATGTGAATTCGCCCCAAGGGCAGCAATATTCATAGCAACGTTGGCCGCCCCTCCCGGACGTTCTTCGATGGTATTGACTTTAACGACAGGCACCGGTGCTTCCGGTGAAATCCGGCTGGTTGGTCCATACCAATAGCGGTCTAACATTACATCACCGACAACTAAAACTTCTGCACGGTGAAAATCCGGGAGTGTCACTTTCATCCTTTGCTCCAAATATCAGATATCAACTGGGACCAAATATTATCATAAGCCAGTAAAATCCATGCACCAAACCGCTATAACCCGTTATTGTTCACCCAACCACTGCTGCCAGCTATGACCTACCCGCTCCTGCTGCTTTTTGAAACAATTGGCTGATACCCGGCTGGAAAACGCCTGTAACGCTAAATGATGCAATTCATCACGCATGGAGACATAAGCCTGAGTCAATGCAGCCGCTTCATCTTCATCCATAATTCCATAAGCCGCCATTAACTCAAAAATCCGCACATTATCCGACCAGCGCGTCAAGCGTTCATTTTCAGGGGCGTAACGCAGTACCAGATACTGAGCAATAAATTCGATATCCGTGATCCCGCCCGGATCAACTTTAATATCAAATTGATCTGAATGAACGCTGCCTAAATGTTTATGCATCTTCTCTCGCATTTCCCTGACTTGCTGACGTAATAAAGCGGGTTCTCGTCCCGTGCAGAGTGTCTGATGGCGTATCCGGTCAAAATCCTGATGCAAATTTTCATCACCAAATACCATTCGGGCGCGTACCAATGCCTGATGTTCCCAAGTCCACGCCTCATTCTGCTGATAATCAGCAAACGCTCCGATGGTACTGACCAACATTCCTGATTCGCCCGACGGTCGCAGGCGAACATCTACGTCATACAACACACCAAAGGAAGTTCGGGCACTGAACAGGTGCATAATGCGTTGGGCAAGACGCAAATAAAATTGCCGGGCATCAATCGACCGATCACCCTCAGTCATGACATCCATCGGGCAATCTAACAGGAAAACCAAATCAAGATCGGAGCCGTAACCCAGTTCCCATCCCCCCAGTTTGCCATAACCAATCACGGCAAATCCCAACCCTTGCCGCTGATTCAGATGTGATGGAATACCATAACGTTTTGCCATTTGTCCCCACGCCTGTTGAACCACCGCCTCAATAATTGCCTCTGCCAAATAAGTGAGATGATCACTCACTTTCATCACCGGCAACACCCCAGTGATATCCGCCGCCGCAATCCTCAGTAATTGCGCCTGTTTAAACTGGCGAAGAGCCTCTAATTGCTGCTCTTCATCATCTTCCGGTATTCGCAACAAATATTGCCGCAGCTCATCTTTATAGGCATTCAGAGGCAGGGGTTTATATAGAAATTGGGGATCAAGCAATTCATCCAGCAACAAAGGGTGACGAGCAAGCTGAGTGGCAATCATCGGTGAAGCGGCACACAGCCGGATAACGTGCGTCAGTACCGCTTCCGATTCCAACATCAGTTCCAGATAAGTTGTACGGCTGACAATGCTCAACAACAACGGAATAACCCGCGCCAGCACTGTATTGGTATCTTGTCGCAAACAGACTTTTGCCAACAAACGTGGCATCAGGTGATCAAGTACATCACGTCCACGAGGGCCAAGGGTTCTTTTTCCCACATCCTGACGGAATATAGCAATGACATGTAATATCTGCTGTGCAACCGATTCATCCAGATGTGGAGCCAGTATGATTAACTCTTCTTTTTCGAGATTTTCCAGCCATAAGCTCTTAAATGGCACATGACCCGCTTCTTCTTCATTATTATCACTGTCATCACCAATTAATTGCGTGAAAATAACCCGAACAGCACCCATCTTGCTATTCAATGCAATCATCAACTCATCCCAACGTTCAAATCCCATTCCCCACGTCAACCGTGAACGGTTCAGCTCATCTTCCGGCAACGTCTGAGTTTGCTGATCGTCAATTGACTGTAAAAGATTTTCCAGCCGCCGCAAAAAGAGGTAGCTGTCAACAAGTTGTTCTACTTGTGATGACGGTAAAAGTTCCAGTTTTTCTATTACTTGAAGCGTTGGCAACAGAGCCTGAGATTGCAGACACAATTCACGTCCACCACGAATAAGCTGGAATACTTGAGTGATAAATTCAATTTCACGGATACCTCCCGCACCCAATTTGATATTGTCTTTCAAACTACGGCGACGAACTTCACGTTCAATCATCCCTTTCATGTTTCTCAGGGACTGAATCACACTGAAATCAATATAACGGCGGAAGATAAACGGCCTTAACATCCGGCGTAATTCTTCACAATACGATTCGCTGCCAGCGCCCATAATTCGCGCTTTAACCATCGCATAACGCTCCCAATCACGACCCTGTTCCTGATAATAATCCTCCAATGCGGCAAAACTGAATACCAGTGGCCCACTGTCACCAAATGGGCGCAAACGCATATCAACCCGATAAACAAAGCCGTCCACCGTTTGTTGATCAAGCACTTTGATAAGACGCTGCCCCAGGCGGGTAAAAAACTGAGCGTTATCCATTTCACGGCGGCCACCGCGAGTAATACCGTTTTCAGGATAGGCAAAAATCAGATCAATATCGGAAGAGAAATTCAACTCGCCACCACCCAGTTTCCCCATTCCCAGAATTAACAAGGGTTGTGGTTCGCCCTGCTCATTACAAGGGGTTCCCCAATCTTGACAACAACGCGGATACAACCCGTCGCGAGCAGCAATAATCAGCGTTTCAGCCAACATACTGAGCTGTTGCAACGTCTCCTGAGTCGTACTGCTGTGCAGCACCTGTGACCAGGCGATTCTGACCAGAATTTTGTTACGGAACTGACGTAAAACCCGCATCAGGGTATTTTCATCCTCTGCTGATGAAAGTACCTGTTGCAGCCATTCGGCGTATTGATGCCACTCCCGCGCTTGCGGTGGATTCTGGCGGATTTCGGCTAACCATTCAGGGTGAATTTTAAGGTTTTCAGCAACAAAATCACTCAGTGATAACACCGCCTGCTCATGAGGAGCAAAAACGTCAACACACAAAGCCAGTGCCTGAAAATGCTTAGTCACACTCGGTAACTGAGCCAAAAGCGGGGTTGAAAGTGGCAACATAGAGAATTCCTGTTATTCAAGCAGAGAAATGAACTAACCACATAGTCAGTGCTAACTTACATTGCAAATAGCACGAGCTGTAACACAGCGTTTCAGCCACGGTTTCCGCTACTGATAATTCCTGGTTGATCGCCGCTAATTGCTCATCCAACGGTTCCGTCCAGCCTGCCAGTTCATTGCAACATTCAAGCGCTTGCTGAACTAACCTCAATACTTGCTGCACACCATCCCGACTTTCTGACAAACCTGCCAGCCAACGCTCTTCCTGCTCCTGCCAGTAAGTTAATATTGACGAAAGTACAGAAGATAATGGCTGCTGCATGTCAATTTCTACCGGAATTGAAGGTAAAACTGCCTTTGTTTTTCCTTGGGCTAACTGATAACCACGGGCAGCTTTGCTTTTATTTCCTTGACGCAAGCCGTCTGATTTTGCTAACTCAATAGCCAACGCTAATATATCCGCTACAGTTCCTTGTTTCAGCTCCAATTCAAATTCACAAATGGGTTCTTTGCGACCTGCCGCGATGATTTCTCCCCGATCGAGCACAACTTCAATCTCACTTTTCCCGTAAGTCACCACCCACTTCTCTCGCATAAAATCAGTGCTGAATAACGCATTTAAACGGGATTGCAACACTTCCACATCACAGTTTTCAGGCCAGATATGAGGTGGAAACAGCGTCAACGCCAGTTCCGGCTTTAACAATGGCACATTATATTCCGGTCGCTGATGCAGCCCGCCGATCACTTCACCAGCCGTTTTGATGGTCATCTCATATTGATCGTCAAAACCACGGATACGCAACCCCATATCAAGACCGCGCAGTTGGTTATCCTCTGTTTCAAAATAGATATTGGTCAGTTTCTGAGGAGCAACGTAGTGATGAGGAAATAACAATAATTGCTGACGAATTACAGGAATAGCCAGCGGTCTGGCAATAAGTTTTAATTCAATTTCTACACTCATTATCTGCACCATTGATGGCAATTTTTGGTCATCATCTTACCCCGATTTCTCTTTTTTCTACGACTGCGTGAAAAAATTAAAATTTTCTCTTTTCTGAAAGTTATGATAGTAATTGACAAAAAACGTTCTGTTAAACAAACAACCCGTAAATACTGTATTCGTGCCCATATAAGATAGTTCCTATTTTGGTTTACTGTTTGCTCTAGCAAACTTAACTCTTTACTATCAAATTCTAAACTCACCATAGATAAAGAATAGTTGAAATCACAATGCGAAAATTACCTTTACTTCTTACGGCGCTATTGAGCCTAAGCTTTTCGCTTACTACCCACGCGGAAGAAAAACGCTACGTATCTGATGAACTATCTACCTACACGCACGCTGGACCCGGTAGCAAATATCGCATTTCCGGCACACTGAATGCCGGGGATGAAGTCACATTGATAAGCATCAACCGGGACAGTAATTACGCTCAGGTGAAAGATGATAAAGGCCGTATTGTCTGGCTGCCCGTTAACCAGCTCAGTGATAAGCCGAGCTTACGTACCCGCCTCCCGGAAATGGAGCAAGAAGTCAAAATACTGACGAATAAGTTAGCCAATATAGACAATAGCTGGCATCAACGCACTGCCGACATGCAACAAAACGTTTCAAACAGCAGTGACATTATTGCAGGGCTGAAAAAAGAAAATGAGCATTTGAAAAATAAACTGATTGTGGCAGAGAAAAAACTTGATGCGGCGAATCTGCAACTTGATGACAAACAACGCAATATCATTCTGCAATGGTTTATGTACGGCGGTGGTGTTGCAGGTGCTGGTTTAATTTTAGGGCTGTTACTGCCACATATGGTTCCGCGTCGTAAGCGTAATGACCGTTGGATGAGTTGATAAGGAATATTCAGGTGAGAATCTATCTGGTCGGCGGTGCAGTACGCGACCGCCTACTCAATTTTCCTGTGAAAGAACGGGATTGGGTTGTTGTTGGCGGGACACCGGAAGCACTATTGTCTCAAGGATATCAAAAGGTTGGCAGAGATTTCCCGGTATTCCTGCATCCCAAAAACCATGAAGAGTATGCGCTGGCACGCACTGAGAGAAAATCCGGTCCGGGATATACGGGTTTTACCTGTTACGCCGCGCCGGATGTCACACTGGAAGATGATTTGCTGCGCCGTGATCTGACCATTAACGCAATTGCTCAAACATCCGAAGGCGAACTTGTCGATCCGTACCGTGGGGTTGATGACTTAAATAATCGTATTTTGCGCCATGTTTCCGATGCTTTCTCTGAAGATCCACTGAGAGTATTACGAGTAGCCCGTTTTGCCGCCCGTTTCGCCCATTTGGGATTTACCATCGCACCAGAAACATTAACGTTAATGTCAAAAATGGCAACTAACGGAGAGTTATCAGCGCTCATACCGGAGCGTGTCTGGAAAGAGACAGAAAAAGCCCTTTCCACCCATTCACCGCAAGTTTTTTTTCAGGTTTTACGTGATTGTGGTGCATTAGTGCTACTGTTTCCTGAAATTGATAATCTGTTTGGCGTTCCCGCACCGGAGAAGTGGCATCCTGAGATTGATACCGGTATTCACACATTGATGGTGCTGAAAGTTGCCGCTGATCTGACAGACGAAATAGATAGCCGTTTTGCTGCCCTATGCCATGATCTTGGCAAAGGACTGACACCGCCAGAACAGTGGCCTCATCATTATGGGCATGGTCCGGCAGGCGTTAAGTTAGTCGATCAATTATGCCAACGTCTGCGTGTGCCTAATTCTGCCCGTGATTTGGCAAAACTGGCCGCTCAATATCATGATTTAGTGCATACCGTCGATCAATTGCGACCAAAAACATTACTTAAATTGTTTGATGCTGTTGATGTGTGGCGTAAACCTCAGCGAATAGATCAGTTGATTATCATCAGTGAAGCCGATGCGCGGGGTCGTACCGGTTTTGAAGATACCCCCTATCCACAAGGTCATTATCTGCGACAGGCATTTAAGGTTGCCAGCCAGGTCCAGGTGAAAAGTATTGTAGACAGCGGCTTGCGTGGTGCAGATATTGGTGATGAGTTGCGACGCCAGCGTCAGCAAACGTTGACTGAATGGAAGCAACAACAAGATTAATACTGTGGTCTGAAAGATCAAATATTCTGTGCATCCCCTGATATCAAACGTTGGATGATATCTGAATTAAATCGATATCAGGGGAATCGTTCACTACATAAATACCCAGTAAACAGCGGCGGCGACAATAAAGCGGTAGATAGCAAATGGGATGAAAGACATACGCTTAATCAATGCCAGGAAGGTTTTAATTGCGATTAATGCGACAATAAATGCAGTAATAAAACCGACAGCAAACATTGGGATATCAGAAGCAGTCAAAAAATGCAGGCTCTTATATAAATCCAGCCCGCTCGCCCCCATCATCATCGGTACAGCCAGAATAAACGAGAACTCTGATGCGGTATAACGGTTCACCCCCATCAGCATTCCACCCGAAATTGTCGCGCCTGAACGGGAGAATCCCGGCCACAATGCCAGACACTGGAAGCAACCAATCATAAAAGCCTGACGATAAGTAATATCATCCAGCCCTTCTGCTCTCGGTGTTTTAGGTTTCAGAATTTCTGCGGTAATCAGTAACATGCCGCCAATAATCAAGGCGTACATAACGCTCTGTGGGTTAAACAGCGATTTAATCGTATCGTGGAACAGCAGTCCAAGCGTCACCGCAGGTAACATCGCCAAAAGAATGTGGCTCAGTTTCAGCTTGCCGTTGGTTTTACCTTCGTGAGGAACTTCACCAAAGTGAATACCAATTAATCCAAGCAAACGACGCCAAAATACCACTACCACGGCAAGAATCGATCCAAGCTGGATGATAACTTCAAATGTTTCAGCTTTATCGCCGGTAAACCCCAGCAAATGACCCACAATGATCATATGACCAGTTGAGGAAACAGGAAGAAACTCGGTCAGCCCTTCAACAACACCAAGAATAAATGCATGAAACAAGGTAGAAAGGTCAGTCATATAGAGAGATCGCACTCCATTAAACAAATCGCCAAAACAGGTAGCACAGATGAATCCAGCTACCATTTTTCCATTACCATTAATCAATTGACATAAAATTATCACACCTGCCAATGATGCATGCCAGCCTATGCAAGAATAATGACAATAATATGACAATTGAATTCACTGCTGATCGGATTATTTTTTTCTCTCAATAATAACACCGACCTGACGAGCCTGTGCCACCGCCCCCGGCTTACTGACTTTTATCCGTACCCACGGCGAATTAAAGCGGTTTAATAGCAGATCAGCCACCTCTTCTGCGACTCTTTCAACCAGAGCAAAATTCTGATTTCCTACGTGGTTGATAATCGCTTCGCTAACTTCGGCGTAATCCAGGCAATATTCGACACTATCACTGGAAGATGCGCGTTTATTATCCCATCCCATTTCGATATCGAACACTAACTTCTGTTTAATGGTCTGTTCCCAGTCGTAAACACCAATGGTGGTGATGACAGCTAATTCCTCAATAAATACGATATCCATCACGTCGCTTTCCTATTTTTCAACTTGTCGGATACCACTTCCGACTAAATATGCGTATTATCCATGACTAGGCTAAGAAAACGACCATTATTATTGGAGAGACATTATGAGTGCTATCGCGCTTGGCATGATTATCTTCGCGTATCTTTGCGGTTCAATTTCCAGCGCAATACTTATCTGTCGTCTGGCTGGATTGCCGGATCCCCGCCAGCATGGCTCAGGTAACCCAGGCGCGACAAATGTATTACGGATTGGTGGTCGCAGTACTGCGGCAGTGGTACTGATTTGTGATGTTCTGAAAGGTATGGTCCCAGTCTGGCTGGCTTATCAGCTTAATGTTCCCCCTTTCTATCTGGGAATTACGGCAATAGCTGCTTGTCTCGGCCATATTTATCCGATCTTTTTCCATTTTAAAGGCGGTAAGGGAGTAGCAACTGCTTTTGGTGCTATTGCCGCAATTGGCTGGGATCTGATGGGTTTGATGACAGGCACCTGGCTGTTGACAGTATTACTGAGTGGTTATTCTTCTCTAGGCGCAATTGTCAGCGCCTTGATAGCACCTTTCTATGTCTGGTGGTTTAAACCTGAATTTACTTTTCCAGTTGCCATGCTCTGCTGTCTGGTATTGCTCCGTCACCATGATAATATCCAGCGCCTGTGGCGCGGCCAGGAAAGTCGTATCTGGAACAAGCTCAAAAAGAAAAAAGAGATGACTGAAAAAGAAAAAATTCAGGCAGAGCAAGAAAAAGAAGATTAACAACATCGCCAAATGAAAAACCAGTTACTGATTTGAGTGACTGGTTTTATTATTTTCACTATATAAAGATTTATAATGCAGGTAATTCAGACAGGGGCCAGCGGGCTTTAACCGTCACGCCAAGAGAGTCACTGACTCCGCCTTTCAGGCGGATCATACCGGCAAGCGCAATCATAGCGCCGTTATCTGTACAGAATTCAGGACGTGCATAAAATACTTCGCCGTCCAATTTTGCCATGACCTCTTTCATTCTGGTACGTAACGTGAAGTTGGCGCTGACGCCGCCTGCCATTACCAACCGCTTGCACCCGGTCTGCTCAAGCGCCCTTTTACATTTAATCGCTAATGTATCAACAACCGCATCTTCAAAAGCGCGGGCAATATCCGCTCTGGTCTGCTCATCATCACTGTTACTGCGAATCGTATTAGATGCAAACGTTTTCAGTCCCGAGAAACTGAAATCCAGCCCAGGGCGATCTGTCATCGGACGAGGAAACACAAAACGCCCGGTTTCTCCTTTCTGAGCCATATTGGAGAGCAACGGACCTCCCGGATAATCCAGACCCAGTAATTTAGCTGTTTTATCAAATGCTTCACCAGCGGCGTCATCTATCGATTCACCAAGTAACTCATATTCACCAATACCGGTTACGCTAATAAGCTGAGTATGACCACCGGACACAAGCAAAGCCACAAACGGGAATTCAGGGCTATTATCTTCCAGCATCGGAGCCAATAAATGCCCTTCCATATGATGAACAGGTATCGCAGGAACATCCCAGGCAAATGCCAGAGAACGGCCAATAGTCGCCCCCACCAATAATGCGCCAACCAGACCAGGACCCGCAGTATAAGCCACTGCATCAATATCTTTACGGGTTAATCTCGCCTCTTTCAAAGCAGCCTGAATCAAGGGAACCGTTTTGCGGATATGGTCACGTGAAGCCAGTTCAGGCACAACACCGCCGTAATCAGCATGCAATTTAATCTGACTGTATAATTGATTTGCTAATAAACCAGCTTGATCGTCATAAATTGCGATTCCGGTTTCATCGCAAGACGTTTCTATACCTAAAACTCGCATTACACTACCTATATTCCACAGAAGAGAGTCAGTTTATCATTAATAAGATAATTTGCGCGGTTTACATGCTGACTATTTTTACTGTTTAGTCTATAATCAGCACCCTACGTAAAATCCCTGTGTGGTTATCATCAATATTTACGGAACTGACTGGCAAATTTCGCTGCAAGTCACCATAGTAATGTTGTTGTTTCAATTTGCTGCGGCGCTTTACAAAGCCATGTTCATTGAAGTAAAATTCCGCACCATTTTAAGATGGCTGGCATCCCACGCCAGCAAGACCGATTTCTATTGAGGTGAGAGGCACATGCCGGTAATTAAAGTACGTGAAAACGAGCCATTCGACGTAGCACTGCGTCGCTTTAAGCGTTCCTGTGAAAAAGCAGGTGTGTTAGCAGAAGTTCGCCGTCGTGAATTCTATGAAAAACCAACGACTGAACGTAAACGCGCTAAAGCTTCTGCTGTAAAACGTCACGCTAAAAAGCTGGCTCGTGAAAACGCACGCCGCACTCGTCTGTACTAATCCTTGCGGTTGATCCGCATAGTGATTGAATTTGCAGACAACAGTAGTTGCAGATAAAGGCCGTGCTTTCCGAAAGGGAGCGCGGCTTATTGTCGTTCATCAACAGGCGTAAAAAGGGCTTATGGCTGGACGAATTCCGCGCGCATTTATCAATGATTTATTAGCTCGTACCGATATTATCGACCTGATCGATGTTCGTGTGCCACTTAAAAAACAGGGTAAAAATCACCACGCGTGCTGTCCGTTTCATAATGAAAAGACGCCTTCGTTTACTGTTAATGGCGATAAGCAGTTTTATCATTGCTTTGGTTGTGGCGCTCACGGCAACGCTATCGATTTTCTGATGAATTACGATAGACTTGAGTTTGTCGAATCTATTGAAGAATTGGCCGCTATGCATGGGCAGGAAGTCCCTTATGAAGCAGGTTCCGGCAGCAGTCAGATAGAACGCCACCAAAGACAAAATCTTTATCAGCTGATGGATAAGCTCAACAGCTTCTATCAGAATTCACTGAGTAGCTCCGCTGCACAACAAGCCCGGCAATATCTGGCTCAACGTGGACTTAGTGAAGAGATTATCCACCGTTTCTCAATTGGCTTCGCTCCCGCTGGCTGGGATAACGCGTTGAAACGGTTTGCCCGCAGTACGGAAGATCGTCAACAGTTAAATGACGCCGGTATGCTGGTATCAAATGATAATGGCCGTACTTACGACCGTTTCCGTGAACGAGTCATGTTTCCAATCCGTGACCGCAGGGGGCGTGTGATTGCATTTGGTGGAAGAGTTCTGGGAGACGCACTCCCAAAATATCTCAACTCACCAGAAACTGACATTTTCCATAAAAGCCGCCAGCTATACGGCCTCTATGAAGCACAACAAAATCACAATGACCTTTCACGGTTATTAGTGGTTGAAGGTTATATGGATGTGGTAGCTCTGGCACAGTTTGGTATTGATTATGCCGTTGCCTCGTTAGGTACTTCGACGACATCGGAACATATTCAGTTACTTTTCCGTGCTACTGACAACATTATCTGTTGTTACGATGGCGACAGAGCGGGGCGTGACGCAGCATGGCGAGCATTGGAAACAGCACTGCCTTATCTTAATGATGGTAGGCAGTTACGTTTTATGTTTTTGCCTGATGGCGAAGATCCTGATTCACTAGTTCGTAAAGAAGGCCGTGAAGCATTTGAACAAAGAATGGAACAATCTCACACGTTGTCTGAATTTCTGTTTGAATCGTTACTGCCACAAGTTGACTTGAGTAATCCTGAAGGAAAAACAAAACTCAGTTCACTTTCTGTACCATTGATTAACCAGATCCCGGGAGAAACTCTGCGTCTCTATATGAGGCAAGAACTTGGCAATATGTTAGGTATTCCCGATGCAGTACAGTTGGAACGTTTATTACCGCAGCGTCTGGAAAGTGGGAATAATTATCAGATGCCGCAGCTAAAACCGACAACTATGCGTATACTTATAGGACTGTTGATACAAAACCCACACTTAGCCGCTTTAGTTCCCCCACTACAGGGAATTATGCAGGCCAAAATTGCAGGCTTGCCATTGTTTATGGAGCTTGTAGAGGTTTGTCTTACTCAGCCAGGGCTGACAACTGGACAGTTGCTAGAACAATATCGTGACAATAAATTTAGTAAACAACTTGAAAAATTAGCTGCATGGAACGATATACAAATAGAAGAAATAGCAGAAAATACATTTCGTGACGCGTTGGATCATCTCGTTGATTCAGCGTTGGAAGAACGTTTAGATATTCTTATCGCCAGAGCAAGAACCGAAGGCCTGACACCGGAAGAGCGCGAAGAAGTTCGCTTGATTAATGAATCGCGTGCCAGAAAGTAAATACTGAATTCACGGCTTAAGTGCCGCATTAGGTAGGGAAGCAACCCTACATTTTGCCGCTATAAGTGGGCAGCGGCAATACAACGAAAACGCCCCTAAAAGTTATTGTTGGCAGATTAGTTTCGCCGACCGACACCAACCCAAATACTCTGAAGTGTGGATACCGTCTTATGGAGCAAAACCCGCAGTCACAGCTAAAGCTACTTGTCACCCGTGGTAAGGAGCAAGGCTATCTGACCTATGCTGAGGTCAATGACCATCTGCCGGAAGATATCGTCGATTCCGATCAGATCGAAGATATCATCCAGATGATCAATGACATGGGCATTCAGGTAATGGAAGAAGCACCTGATGCCGATGATCTGATGCTAGCAGAAACCACTAACGACACAGATGAAGACGCTGTGGAAGCTGCTGCGCAAGTTCTGTCTAGCGTTGAATCTGAAATCGGTCGTACCACCGACCCGGTACGTATGTACATGCGTGAAATGGGTACTGTTGAATTATTGACCCGGGAAGGTGAAATTGACATTGCTAAACGCATTGAAGATGGCATCAATCAGGTACAGTGCTCTGTTGCTGAATACCCTGAGGCAATCACCTATTTACTGGAACAGTATAATCGGGTCGAAGCAGGTGAAGCCCGCCTGTCAGATCTTATTACCGGTTTTGTTGACCCGAACGCAGAAGAAGACCTCGCGCCTACCGCCACTCACGTTGGTTCTGAGCTCCCACAGGAAGAACTTGATGATGATGAAGACGATGAAAATGAAGACAGTGACGAAGATAGCGATAGTGATGATGACAACAGCATCGATCCGGAATTAGCTCGCCAGAAATTCCAAGAACTGCAAGAACAATATGAGATCACCCGTCAGGAAATTAAGAAAAATGGCCGTGACCATCCAAATACGGCTGCCGAAATCTTAATGCTCTCAGAAGTTTTCAAACAGTTCCGTCTGGTGCCAAAACAGTTTGACTATCTGGTCAGCAACATGCGTTCTATGATGGATCGCGTTCGTCTTCAAGAACGTCAAATCATGAAAATGTGTGTTGAGCAGTGCAAAATGCCGAAGAAGAACTTCATCACTCTGTTCTCCGGTAATGAAACCAGTGACATTTGGTTCACCGCTGCAAAAGCAATGAACAAGCCGTGGTCTGAAAAATTACTTGAAGTTGAAGAAGAAATACAACGTAGTCTGAACAGACTTCGTCAGATTGAAGAAGAAACCGGTTTAACCATTGAACAAGTGAAAGATATCAACCGTCGGATGTCCATCGGTGAAGCAAAAGCCCGCCGTGCGAAAAAAGAGATGGTTGAAGCCAACTTACGTTTGGTTATTTCAATCGCCAAAAAATATACCAACCGTGGTCTGCAATTCTTGGATCTGATCCAAGAAGGTAATATCGGTCTGATGAAAGCGGTTGATAAATTTGAATATCGTCGTGGTTATAAGTTCTCAACTTACGCTACATGGTGGATACGTCAGGCAATTACACGTTCAATTGCCGACCAGGCTCGTACCATTCGTATTCCCGTTCATATGATTGAGACAATCAACAAACTCAATCGTATTTCCCGTCAGATGTTGCAGGAAATGGGACGTGAACCAACACCGGAAGAACTGGCAGAACGGATGTTAATGCCGGAAGATAAAATCCGTAAGGTACTGAAAATCGCCAAAGAACCTATCTCAATGGAAACCCCGATTGGTGATGATGAAGATTCACATTTAGGTGATTTTATTGAAGATACAACGCTGGAACTGCCGCTGGATTCTGCAACTTCAGAAAGCCTGCGTTCAGCAACCCACGATGTTCTGGCTGGCCTGACCGCCCGTGAGGCAAAAGTGCTGCGCATGCGTTTCGGTATCGATATGAATACTGACCATACACTGGAAGAAGTCGGTAAACAGTTCGATGTCACCCGTGAACGTATCCGCCAGATCGAAGCGAAAGCATTACGTAAACTGCGTCACCCAAGCCGTTCTGAAGTGCTGCGTAGCTTCCTTGATGAATAATCAGTAATTTTCAAGTCATGCTAACTGAAAAGCGTCTGCTTCGGCGGACGCTTTTGTTTTTTTATAAAGAGAGATGATTAGTATTAATATAATCACATATAAAAATATATTGATCACCAAGATAATAATATGACTCGATAATACCAAAGATCTTATTAAAAACTAATCCAATGATTTATAAAAACGTTAAATAAGCCATAAAAACGACCAATATATACCGCTATCCCCTTCTACTACTTAATAAAAACTTAATTTTGTATACAAAGTGATCATACGAGTTTACAAAGCTAGACCGCGAGCAAAACTGTACGTATAATCCTTCCCATCCAACGGCCCCTTAGCTCAGTTGGTTAGAGCAGGCGACTCATAATCGCTTGGTCACTGGTTCAAGTCCAGTAGGGGCCACCAGATTTTAGCTGTTAAATCAGTACATTAGGCCACTCAAACAAGAGTGGCTTTTTTGTTTCTGGTAGTCAGTGGCGACAAAATGGCGACAGAGATTTTTTCATAAAGCCATTGCCTAGATGAAAACACACTAGCCAGCTTCAATTTCTGGGCGCAAATTACAGTAATCAACACCGTGTAGATATGTGATAATGTTCATACAACAGAGAGACTATGGACAAAAAACTTTTTAACGATCTGGTTGAAAGCATGAATCAGATGGTAGCCATTGAAAAAGGCGGACTTTCTGTTCCTGATGAAAATATCCATTACCATCGCCTGCCTGATGTAAAAAACTTACGTGAAACCTTTGGTTTAAAACAAAGTAAATTCGCCGAAGTTATTGGCGTTTCTGCGTCTCTAATTCAAAGCTGGGAACAACACCGCCGCATTCCTTCTGGTTCATCACTGAAACTACTTAAGATGCTTGAACGTAGCCTTACGCTTATTAATGAATTAAAAGTACGTTAACTAATACTTTCACTTTCTTCCTTGTCATAATGCAAAAGGAGAAAACAATTTCAGTTCTGTATATCCTGTAAAGCCGCGCTCTATCTGATTTCTATGATAAAGCACGGCTTTTCTTTGTGAGCTTATTTTTCACGTAAAATACAATTTTCATTTAATATCAATGCATTGGGATTTTTCCGTGATCCTCTTTTGATCCAAAAACTGAAATTTCCTGAAAATCTTTTCAATCATTTCAGTTTGTGATTTCTCCCACTCCACCAGTATTGGCGCGGTTTGGCAGTTTGCCTTGTAGGATTTTAAAACTGAAAAAATTTTTTGATCCAAAACGTGCAGGCGGGTGCGGTGTAGTGCCGTTTTCGCCATAAGTTCATTTATTTCGTCATAAGCGCAGCAAGACAAACCGTCACCAAGGTGTTTATTTGATTCTTGAGTCAGATAATACAATCGGTTAAAGTAGCACTGCCATCGGCAAAATCCGATGGTCAGGGGGTCGCAGCCTTGAATGAGTAACCCACTGGTAAGGTTGTTTTCTTACCAGTGTGCCTGCTATCGCTTCTATGGTGGTTCAGGCAGGGGAGGCTATGCCTCGCCGGAATGGTTACTCTCCGGTACTGCGAACCCTGTTTGAACCGCCACCACCAAAGAGGGAAGCAGGAATATGAAAAAAGACTGGCATACCGCCGATATTATCGCTGCGATACGTAAGAAGAATAAAACGCTGGCATCATTATCCAGAGAGCACGGTTTAAGCTCTTCAACATTAGCAAATGCTTTAACGCGCCCCTGGCCTAAAGGGGAATTATTGATTGCTCAGGAAATTGGTGTCACCCCTGCTGAAATATGGCCCAGTCGGTATTTCGACGAAAATAAGCAGCCTATCAGACGAACCGTCCGAAATGATTTACCAAACAATTCTGATATCACATAAATTATTTCTATATCCGAAAAAGTAACGACAACTTTTAAATCACCAAGCTAATATAACACGCTGAATTATCAGTTTTTTATTACACTCACTGCCCATTCTTTAATATCAGAATTGTATTCATAGCTCTATGAAGATGTAAAACAGCCCGCATATTTTGCGGGCGAGATAATTAATCAATAATGTGTTTCAGATCATCAGAACACGAACCCGTAGCGTTGATTGATACCGCATTTAAAAAGGCGTCCCAATGTGATTATGTGTATGACTCGCGGTAAACGACACTAATCTGTTGGCTATTCTCCCATACTACCGAAGCAATAACCGCTTGAACACAGGTTCAAGTCCAGTCGGGATGACCAAATTTAACTTTTAGATCAGTATATTGGGCGACTTAAACAAGAGTGGTTTGCTTGATCAAAGGCGGTAAATGTTAAAGGCCACCGGGAGGTTACCCCGATGGCCTTAGCTACGTTTCCGTTATCTATTTCAGAAATGCACGGATCAGCTCTAAAAGCGCGATTAACGCTTTGAGAACGATGATAGCAGTGTCAATAAATGCTTTCACCCGTTTGCTCCCGTTAGGAGCACAACTTAACCAGCCATTGCCTTTACGCTGCCTGTCCGGCTGGCCCTCATCTGTGTTAGCAGGAGAATATCGCGCTCTGACCGAGGCACTGAATCAGCACCACCTGTACTCAGCCAGGACTTACGAAAACTTGCGTCAGAGATACACAGGCCAGAACGCTACCCCAAACTAACAGCCGTTGATTATAGGTTTATTTTCAAATGATTCAATCAATTAAAATGATGAGTAGATAAAAATAAAAAACCAACTGGTGAGGTTGGTTTTTTATTTTAACCCTTGGATAGGGCAGTTTGTCTTTGTGCTATACGAGATTGGTAGCCTCGGTTCTAGCGCGACATTCTCCTGCTAACATAATCAGTCTACACCTTAAAAAAGGTGTTATCAACCTATGTCATAGCGTAAAAAAGCTCATACAAATGGAATGATATTCAACCAATCACAGGTGAATACTTCTGTTTCAGCCCATCCGATTTATAGCCCGTGTTCCTTATCGCGCTGGCGTTCTCCGGCATACCTGTGTTGTGGTGAGTATGGGCGGCAGTCTGTTCCGCCAGTGCTTTAACCACATCCAACGTCTCTAACATCAAGGTCATGACATTGATTTGCTGGCTGCCCACCCAAACCACGGGCGCGACGATTTCTTGCCTGGCACCGGCGATGCTCTGCTTAAGCAGACCAATCTTCTCTATCAGCTTTTGCCCGACTTCAATATTGGCCTCTTTCCCTACACTGGCAACGAAATTTGATGAGGTCGCCATACTATAGTCACCGTCTGCAATTTGCTGAACGGTGCCCGCCAATAGCGTAGACGTGCCCAAAACCGTGGTTTTATCCGTGGCCTGTATTGTGGTTTCCCGTACAACGACGTTACGTGTTTCCGTGTCTGCCCTGACTTCACGGTGCATGGACGATTCATCAATAGTTTGGTCAGTCTGACGGATCCAATGCCCTTCCTGAGTCACTCTCTGCGAGACTTCCGCCCGCTGCTGCTGCAATTGTTCGCCTGGCTTGATATCGGGCAAGGTATTACCCTGGCTTAATGTCTGCCGGATAAAGGGCTTATCCGGTCTGCCTGCCTCAAAGGCGATTTCAACCACCGTTCCGACTGGCGGATATTGGAACATACCGGACTCACTGCCCGCCATCGGCAAAGGCAGCGGAACCGCGTGGTAAACAGGAACCGCGGCATCCTGACCATCATCAGCCAATAATTGCACATCAACCGCATAGCGTGGCCGGAATGGGTCGGAGATATCGCCGCTGACCGTGTTTTCAGGGTGTGCCTCAATGCGGGCAAATTTGGGTAAATGCAGCCCTGCCGATAATTCGGGGTAAGCGGCATCAATCTGACGCTGCATTGGCGTTTTGGTCTGCGACTGACCGGTCAGTTTGTTGACGGCTTCCCATGTAATGACCATGTTTTCATTGTTCAGATTGACCTTGTTCAACCGGTGCTGGTTGATCACCACGCCTGGGCGCAACGATGGGATCATGGGAATGGTCATCGCATTGCCCGCGGACTGACGCTGGCTAAATGCATTCGAAATATCGACCGGTTTCCCCGCAAACATCGAATGCGCCCCGCTGCCCACATAAACCGAACCATCCGGCAACTGATACCAGAGATAATCCTCAATCGAAAAAACCTGCTCAAGATTAGCCAGCAACTGATAGCCGGTACCATGATGGGTAAAATGCGGGATAGGTGTCTCTGTATAAGGGGCATCCGGCAATGTGAAGGTGAGTCCGCTGTACTCCTGCAACCAATCCACAATCTGGCTCAGTGTTGGATGCTGAAATGAACACGACCATAATCGGTCAAACACACCAACCAGTTCACGCACAAAAAGACGCTGATAACCGTTTTGGGCTGGCTGTGAGCGTGCCACATAACCCGTAAACCAGCGTAATACCAAATCCGTGTAACCCACGTCCAGCCGCACCAGTTTTCCGGTGTAGTCCGTTGTCGTCTCCGCCGTGATAAAGCCACGACCACAGGATGCCAGTTCCAACATAATATTGGCGTCAACCAGGTGAATTTCATCACCGGAAAGATAGAGCCGGTTAATCGGTGTCATTATTTAGCCGGTCCTATTTTGTCATTGATGGGCTTCAGGACTTTGCTTTCAAACCAGCTTAATTTTTCCGGCGCTTCTTTTGCTGCGGCTGCCCCCTGACCTGTTTGCTTTCTGGCCTGAATATTATCGGCAGCGCGGGCATCACGTTTCTCAGCAACGGATAAATGTTCACGTAAAGTAAATGTGACCTGCCATGCCTGTTTACCGTCGATCTTACTGGCATCAATGGTATGGGTGAATGTCCCGATACGAAAGTTGATAGCACCTGCGGTCAGGTTAGCGACACGATAACGTTTCAGATTTCCCTTCTCTTTGGTCTCCGCCAGTGCAAACAGGCGTGACAGCGTTTTTTGCTCAGTAAACGGAATGATCCCCGTAACACGTAACTCCTTGGGCTTAATGCCTTGCTCCGCTACGGCGGTACTGGATGACTGGCCGCTTTGGTCTGTGTCCTGAAATACCACCGACGGGGTTACGATCAGACTTTTTAATGGGATGGCCTCGCCATCAAGGGCCAGTGTGATAATTTGGCTCATTGTGTAGCATCCTTTCTAATGCGCGAATATCGTCCCCGGCAAATAATGTCGCCAGCGTGTAAACGGCGTCCTGTTCGGGGATATCCTGACGCAGTTTTTCGGCCAGTAATGCGGCATTCCCTTTCCCTGAGAATGCCCAGACACGGGCCGATTTGCTCCTGACGCCATTCAGAGCGGCAGTAACGTGTTGTAAGGCGTTCTGTCTTGCCGTCGTGAAGTTTGTTAATTGTGATTTCAATCCCGCAATGCTGCTGCCGACACTAACCTGTGTTTTAGCCTGTGCAATCAATTGCGCATTCACAGCTATGCGGCTGGTTGATGTTGAAAATGGTTGCAACGGAGGCAAACCGCTGCCCGGTTTCCCAGGCAATTGCATTCTGGTGATCGCCAGACGTTCCGCTGTCTTTGCCATACGGGTGACCTGAGAAAATACCGGCAACGGCAACACCGCTGAAAATTGGGTTAAATGCTGGATAAATTCATTATGCGTCTTCGCGCAGATCATGAGTACCACCGCGCTCATGTTTCCCGTTCCCCGGATTTTATTTGCCAGATAATTGATAGCGTTTGCCGGACTCAGGTAGTGACCGCTGTCCGCTTTCTGTCCGATACCGTATACGAACGGATGAACGGACAACATCGCGCAATGCATCCCCATCATATTCGGGGAGATGCGCACCATTTTCCGTTGCCAATTCATCACGCGGGTTGCTCAGGCCAGTTGATATCGGGGGCAGTAGAAAAGTCTACTCTGTTCACCCGCACACGATATTTTTTCCATTCCACGAGCGCTGATTTTTCGGCATCCGTGGCGATATCCAGATCAATGGCATCCTGTAAGGGTTTAATTGCCGCATCTGCCTGTTGCTGTCGCGCGATTTTTTGCTGTTCAGCCTGTTCAATTTGATGAGATTTTAGGGCTGATTTATCTGTGACCCATTGCTTATTCTGCCACTTATCAAAGGGGGTTTGGGGTGATTGCAGGGTAAGATTATCTGGCAACGCGCCGAGGGCGGTAACATTGATCGGCTGGCCTGTATCGGTTGCATACGCCGTTTTACCCCGATAGTCAGGCACATGTCGCCAGGATTTTTCATCTATGCTACGACAAATCGCAACATCATGCGTGTCAGGTAATTCAGGCGCATCCAGATACGCATTAGCCGCAACAGAAAAACCGCGTGACACGCGATCCATATCGGCCCCAATATATTCCCGTGTTTCAGGATGACAACGATAAACCGCAACCCATCCGCTAACAATAGCTAACCCATCCTCATCAAACCGGGCCATTTGAATATCTGCGCTGTATTTAGTCATTACTTTACCCTCGTAATATAAATCACTGACTTGTTGACAGGCCGGTTTTCATTTGCGGTCGGGACCACTCTGGATGCGTCAAATGTCCATGAAATCACCCCACCACCGGCACCGGCTGCGCGACCGCCTGCCTTATATTGGTAACTGAATGCACCAGAGGCGTTGCTCCCGCTCTCAATAGTGGGATTACCTAATGATCCCGTGATATTTCTGATCGCGTCCCCCTGAACACTCCCTAGCGAACGACCAGAATCTAGTCCCCGCCCTCTATCTAAACCACGCTTAAACAGCCCCCTGTCATCGGGTAATTTCAGGTCGGGAAAAATTTTGGCAAGCTCAGGGTAATCTGCCGCCCGGAATGAGCGCCCCTCATTGGGTTCATATCCGGCAGGTATCGGCGCAGCCGCATGCCATTCGATAGTAGCGCCAATCGGGATACCTATCGTAATCTTTTGCTCTACGGCACCGTTAGCATTGAGAAATCTGGTGTGCAACTGTGCATCGGCATCAATCCAAATTTGCCCCGTGTCACCCCCTATACCGATACTCACCCCTTTGGCCCATCCATTTTCCCGACCACAAGAAAATGGCCCTGAATAATGTCTGCCAGGTAGCTCAGTCATATAGGTAGTCTGGTGATAGGCACCAACATCACTCGCCATCAAACTGATATCAGACGATAGCAATTTCCCGTTAATTCTCCTGTCATTCGGTACAGCATTCATTGCCTGTTCGACGGTTTCCACTAAACCGATATTTTTGACAAATTCACTCTTATTGGGAATATCTGCGCCGTTCTGGTTTTTAGCCAGGCGACTATTGGCGTTTTCGCTGACAACGGTTAATGCTGCACTAGTGGCATAGTCCCCTTTCGGCTGTTTCCCATGCAGACCACTTTCCAATGCCTGCTGAGTCGCATATTCCCGTTTCACGCTATCAATCTCTTGATGAATAGCGGCAATATCACGGTCATTCAATGACCCGTTAATGCGCAAATCCAGCACATCACCGTGACCATCAATACCCGCAACCGCAAAGACATAATGCGGATACCCTGCCGCATCGATGTAGTTTTTAAGATCATTGGCGGCGGTGATATGAACAACGGTTTTCCACTGGCTGACCACATTGCCTTGATAGCTAAAATCCGCATAAACGCGGGTATCGCGCAGGCGGTTAAATGTTTGGTCAAACGCCAACTCACCCCGCAACCCGCCGATATAAGCCAGCCCCCTTTTGACCGTGTACCGGTCACCACGACGAACCACGGAAAACCCATCACCGAAAAACGCCGCCTCACCGTAACTGTCAGTATTCATCAGGCGCTGCATTTCATCGATGCCAGATAAACGGGCGGTAAAATCAATCTGCCAGGTTTCCGCCGTGGTCGTAATAGCGGTCTCTTTAGCTGCCCCTTCAAACTCCAGTAAAAAAGAGCGAGTCAGCACATTTCCCTGTAATCCGTTCGCGGTCTTAATTTTTTTCTGAGCTGGGGCATGGGTAAGCATGCCAATAATGCCAGAAGCCTTATTTATCAGGCCAATCCAGTTAAAATCAAAATGACCGACTTCCGTTCCCAATGTGACACTGTAGGCTACCGCGTTTTCACTCGCTAACCCTGTTTTGTTCACAGCCTGACGATGCACAATATGACTTTCTGCGGGTAATGTCTCATCGCGATTGATGGCAAGAGCGGGATCTAAATCCGGCACATAAGCAAAAACAAACTCATCCAAAACCACGGGCTTTCCCGCCGCGGCCTGCTGCGCTTTCCATTTTTCAAAGTCTACTGTAATCACTGACGCCATATTATTTCCTTATAATGATGCACCGTAGGTCATATTAGATACGGTAATCGCCTTTAAACTGGCACTATCAAAAACGGACTCACCCGACATGTAACCCACTTTTAATAGCAGGGACGGCGAGGGCATGGCCGCGTAATAACAGCAATATTCCGCGCCTAAACTGCCCACACGCATAAACAGTTTATTATTCGCCATCACTTCAAAACGGTAGTGGCGGCAAGTACGGCCATACTGACGAATGATGCTCATCAGCAAATCAGGATTTTCAGCGACTTGTCCGTCACTGACGCGCAAAATAATCACATCCCAATCTATCGCCGGTTGTCGTTCCAGTACTTCAACATGGCCGACACCTAAACGTTCAAAGATAGCGATAAATCCCGCGACACTGCCCGCCTCTCTGGCATTAATAAACGCGTATTTCACCCGTTTACGAAATAATGTCAGCGGTTCACCGTTAAAGCGCTGAATATCCCGCTGATAGGCCAGCATCGGCAGTAATTCCGCCGAACAAGTTTCCGCGTCCAATTGAGCTAACGGCCATGTCAGCCAGCGGTAAATCATTAACCAGAACTCACGCGCGGCCCAAAGCAGTTTGGCGGGTTCTCCCTTATCCATCCATGACGGCAAGGCCAGCCGCTTGAGTCGTTCCCTGAATTCAGACATGCTTCACCTCAATTATCAGTGATTGCAGCCTGGGCACACTTAAATCACTCAGAATGTCACCCAATGAAAAAGTCAGTGATTCAATCTCGGCAAATTCACGGTGTATTTCTCGCCCCAGGTTGGAAAAGGAAAATCGGGCATACGGCCAGGTTTTTTTCACGTGATATTCCCTATTTTCCCGAAAGGCGCAGCGGATCAGGTTTTCAACATCCGTTTTTAATGTTGTTGCCTGTTCCTGGCTGTAGTTCGCCAGATTTGCTACAAACAGCGTGACCAATAATTCATGGTGCGTTTCAGGCATCGGCAGACACTGCATATCATCCCCATGCCCATGATGCCCCTGATGGGTGATATAATCGTTCACTGCCTCAATAAAGGGCTGGCTGATGATCCCAGAATCCAGCAACAAATAGGCGTTTGCCGTTCCGGTGCCGCGAGGCGCATCATGCAGGAAAAAAATGCGGTCAATGCTTAAGCCTGCCACAGCGGCAATCATGCCACGGTAAACCGCATCAGTATGATAGTTGCCCACCCAGTTATATTGGTTGCGGCAGCGGTCGCGCAAATCATCATCGGATTCGGCATCTGAACCGGGCATCAATAGCCACCCCTCTTCATTCTGTACTCGCTCAATGCCGGACACTGCCACGGGCAGGAGACGAAAATAACCGGGGGCCAGGTTGAAAGCACCGCCTGCGGCTTCTGCTCTGACAGGCAATAAGGCACTGGACACATCATCGGCCATCACTACGCTTTCCGTGGTGCTGACGCGATAGATTTCGCCATTAATGCGTTCGGTCTGGATCACCGTTCCGGCGGGCACGGTCACCATCGATGCACCTGCGGTTTTATAGAAGCGGAGCACACCCTGCGCAGCGGATGCGGGTTTACGTTTCAGGTTGACGCCCCACGCAAACATATCCAGCCATGTGCCCGATGCGGTCGCCAAGTACATATTTTTTAAGGTGACATGGATTAACACCGCTTTCAGCCATAACACAGGGCGTATCACTAGGGTGTCAATCAGCCGCCAAAACGGGGACATCCGCGAGGTGTTGGTCACCAACCCGGCTTCATCGACCACTTTAGCGAATGCCGTGCTGATATCGGCTTCCGTGGTTGGCATCCCGCTATCACGTAAGACCTTTTCATAATCAATCGTCGGTTTCGTTTCCACTGCTCACACTCACGTTAATACGGCCAAAATCATAAGTTTCGGCGGTTATCCATAACTTAATGGGTGATTCTTCATTAATGATGACGGTTCCCGGAATAATCCGCTCATCGTCTTCGACCAGTATGCCTATCTGTGTGTGAATGTCTGCCCGTAGCGTTGGACTGCGTTCGGCAATAAGTTTCGTTGCCAGACCACTTTCAATAATGGCGTGTACACAATCCTGACCGATGGAAACACGGTTATGACAGAAACGTGGCTCATTCCCTGAATTGAGTGTGAAATTGCGCTCGTTAATGAACAAATCAATGTATTTCGGCTCATCCATATGCCACTTGCTCCCATTCCGTTAATTGCTCCGGTGTCATGCCGTTGGAAATATTCAACGTCACATTTTCAATTCGGCGACTGTTATCATTGATGGTCTGTGAATGGGTTGTTATCCCTTTTATCAGGCCATGCTTGCCGATACCCTGCTTTTTCCCGCCCGTTAATACACGCTCGTTTTCTGGCGGTTTAATCGCTTGCACAGGCTGGATCATGGATTGAGGTTGCCCCTGAAAAATACCCTTGGATTGCGTCATCAATTTTGGGGGATTTTCTCCTATGCCCATATTAGGAACCGTCGCTTTTCCCATTGGTTCAGCGACTGTTTTTTCAATAGCCTGGGTTTCAATATTGATACCGGGAATATTATTTAATTTATCGATAATCCAATGGTAGCTATCGGAAAAGGAGTTCATCAGCCAATCCCATAAGCCGCCGAAAATATTGCCGATATTCTCCACAATGCCCGAAAAGGTATCCGCCAGTGAAAAACGGCTAAACCCGTTACACAGGTTATTCCAGCCCTCGGCGATCCCGCCCCAAACCGCACTGAATATCCCGCCAACCCATTTCACATACGCCGCCACCATCCTAAAGGCGGTCGTGTTCATCAGGGCCGCTTTGATGGCATCCCAATGCCTGATAAGCAGATAAATGCCAACAGCCAGCAACGCAATAGCAGCAATAATCAGCAAGATCGGCCAGGTCATGAAGCTGAATGAAATACCCGCTAAAAAGGCCGCAATCCTGACAGCCCGCAATACCCCGTGTAACACGCGTAATGTGGTGTTCCATGCAATAATAGCCGCGTTATAGAGCCACACCGCCGCCGTACCCAGTTTCATGACAAGCGTACAGGCCACCCAAATCCCCTTAAGGCCAATCCAGATAAATTTAGATACGCCCATTACGAGATTGGCGGCAGCCCCCGCAGCGGCAAAACTCAGAATACCGAGAGTGATATAACCGATCCAGCGGGCGATATTGGGAAACAGTTTCAGCCAGCGCACCAGTAATTGACCGGCATTGGCAAGCCTATTGACCAGTGAAGAGATAACCGGGAGCACTGTTGAGCCTACGGCAATGCGGATATTCTGCCAAATAGCGTGTAACCGCGCCCACGGGTTCGCCATCCGCTCGGCCATTTCGCGAGCACGTTTCAGACCATCATTGGCCCCTAACGCCGAAATATTCTTACGCAGCATATCCACATTTCCATACAATTGTTTGACGACAATGGCGGAATCGCCAAACGCCTCCTCAATTTCCTTTTGTGCCCTAAGGTTGCCCTCAATACTTTTGCCATATTTGGCCTGTAGCTTTTCCAACATTTCCGGCAGGGTTAGCATATGACCAGAAACATTAACAAAGCTGATGCTAAGTTTTTTCGCACCCTCAGCGGCATCGGTCAAAAACGATTCATAAACACTACTGGCCTCTGTACCCAATGAACGGTGCAATTCCCCCAATACCACCAATTGTTCATCAATACCTACCCCAAAATGCGTTCCTGCTGCGCGGGCCCCCTCCATCAAATCCGCAATTTCTTCCATACTGGCACCAAATGTTTTCGACATGATGATGGCTTTTCCCGCCAGTTCCTCAGCAAACTGAATATTCCCTACGGCTTTGGCATGACTGGAAAAATTCGAAAACATCTGCCCCATATATTTAGTCGTATCTGCCGCGCTGGATTTCAGGGCGGCGGCGGTGATATTGGTGATGTGAGTCATCTGCGGTAAGTCATTTTGTGACAGTTCGCTAATCTTCTTACTGATTTCCGCCGTTGATTGCACAAATTCAATCGATGACTTGCCATACAATGAACTGAACTTCATGGCATCCGCCGCCACTTTCGCCATCACACCACTATCAACCCCCTGAAGTGATGCCTCTGTCATCGCATCATCCCATTGAATAGCCGGATCAAGAACCCCTTTAATTGACCAAAATGTCCCCGCTAACCCTGCGCCGCCGACTGCAATTTTTTCAAACGCCGTTTGTGATGCTTTGGCAAACCCAGAAACAGCCGCTTTCGCACTGGCAAGCGGTTGTGTCAGTTTATCAATTAGGCTTAATGTAAAATCCAATTGCCTCATGGTTCACCCTTTAATGCCAATGCAATACCATTCGCGGTGGCGATTCGCATATTTTCCCAATAACGATTATCCAGCCAAATTGCACGGGCTAAATTGTCCGTATTATCGTTCTCATTCGGTAAATAATGACAGCGCAATATTAACGCTTGTTCAAACAGGCTGTTATCAATGGATTTAACCCGCGTATTTAGTTTTTTATTTCAATTTCCAGTTTTGGCGCATATTCGGCATTGACTTTTTCAACGATTTGCATCGCGGCACCAGGTATTTTTAACCATTCATCTAAAATTGATTTAGACTCGGGCTGAACAATACGGCGCAAATAGGTAACAATGGGGACAACCTTATTATCCATTGCCATATCGTTAATCATACTATTATAAGCAACAATATTCGGCTCGAATGTAATTTCATTTTCACCGACAATTAAAGTAATGACTTTATTTTCTTTGCTCATAGATTAATTCCTTTCTTTTATTAATTTCATCCACTAATTGATTATGCCGTGCGGCGCAATGACCATATAATTTGGAGTAATCCATTATAACATTTGCCAGATTATTTCCGGTTGTTCCCGTCAGCCGGGGTAATCTGTCCTGACATTTTGTCAGTAAGTTTTCCTGATAGTGTTCGTTCAATACTTTCGGCTGTATCGTTGTACATCCTGACAAATTCAGGGCTAACACACACATGAGTAAAAACAGGCCGAACCATTTCAGTATGAATCTCTCGTGGGGCGGCATGGGCTATCCCTTCTAGCTTATTTTCCAATTGTCGGGCGGATATACTGGAAATGTGTTGCAGTTCCTGCCGAATTTTTTCCCCTGTAGCATCCGCTGCCCGCGTGATGTTCAGTTCCAGACTGTCACGGTAATAATGGTTTACTCGCCAGCCTGCACAGAATGCCAATGCAAGGAAAGTCAAATACAGCATCCGGGTATTGAACATCATTTCGCCCCATTATGCGCCAGTGAGAAATGATTGCCGTCTGGTCGAGAAAATCGCCCACCCCACGTGCCGCCAAGAGATTCCCAATATTCTCCTAACGGTAAATAAGCATGACTGTTTGTCTGGTACTCGCACCCGATAAATAAATTCAGATCTATCGCCAGCCGCTGAATATGCAAGCTATTGGCAATGCCTTTCCCTATCTGAGCGTTTAACTTCGCTTGTTCTGGTGTATGATAAGCCTCGCCTAAAGTCAGGCGATAACCGCGTTCGTCCGCCCATAAGATCAATTGTGCGACCAGTACCGCAAATAATTGCTGTTTTTCACTCAGTGTCATTTCTTCAACTTTCCTGTTAACAAAGCGCTGCCGCGCTTGCGTAGCCAAACTTCAATTAACTGATAGCCAGCAATCCCTAATGCGCTGCCTATCCCTGTCACCGCTATCGGGCTGATGCCCGGCCACCAAATCAGCAATACCCCCGCCATCACTGACACAGCCGACCCTAAAATAATCCGGCCAATGAAAAGCCGCAGGGTGATCGGCTCATCGCCTGTTAGCATCTTTCCTAACGCAATCAGTGCCCCCAATAACACCAGCGTCACAAAGGTTTTCTCATGTTCTTCCATGAACACCCCTCTTTACCCTATCAGGCTTTGTGTCAGTTCTGCTTCCAGATAGGGAATGCCATTAATGCGCACAAAATCGGGACTGGTCACCACAAATTTCACTTTATGCGTCATGACACTGCCGCCTTTCGGATCAACGTCCAGAATGTCGCTGACAATTAGCTTGCAGCCGTAAGCCTCAACTTTGATTTCTTCGTTACCGGCCTTGGCATACCACATCAAATCGACGGGCTGAATACCCCGCCATGAACCCACCGTGCGCGCTTTAGCGGTCACAATCTCCAGATATTTGGTACTGAGTTCAATCTCCCCTTCTGCCGCCACATCACCGGAAATATAGCCATCCGGTACACCCTGTGTTTGGGCGGCGGCGGTGTTGTCCGTAATGGACAGATTGACCTTTTCCGCATGAACCAGATCCCCGTCCATATTAAAATCAACCGACTGGCCTGAAATACGTTTGCTCATGCGATTTTCTCCAGACTGCTATCCAGCAACAGACTGACGGAGATCCCTTTCGGACATTCGTAAGTGCGGACAGTGATATAAATTTCCACCGTGTTTTTATTGCGCCATGTAATCACCACATCTCCATCTTTCGGCGATTTCACTTCCCCCGGAAAAGTCACGCCGTTAATCTCGGTACTGCGCGACATTTCACGCAAGGTACGGGCGAAGTATGCCTGATGCGTTGCGACACTGCCCGGCGTGCTGTTTAAGCTACGGTCGGCAATTTTAGCGATAGCCTGCAAGCGCACTCGACGCGCTACTTTATCGACAACCCGCAAGTTTTCGATACTCTGGTAGTCTCCGCCTTCTACGTCCAATGTGCGGCCATCTGACCAATACATGCCATCATAATCGGGATACCACATCGGCACACTGAAACGCAGTTTTTCCAATGCCTGCAAGGTTGCCAGATCAATCGGCTGACCTGTGCCATCTTTTGGAAAATCGGTTGAACCCAAATCCATCAACGCCCCGGTTTGTACCCGTGCGGGACTGTCCGCCACGGTGACGGCGCGGTTGCATAATCGCCCGGCCAGCACGCCCGCCTCATTGCCCCACAAACACGGCACCAGTTGCACCGATGCCACGGCTTCGCCCTTTTGTAGCTCTGCCAGGCGAGTGACATAATCCGCCCAAATCTCTTTTGCCTGTGTGCCATCAACCGCCAGAATGGCCCACTGCCAGCGACCAAATTTAGCCATCGTGTTGGCTCGCAAAGTTTTCGCGGCTTTAATGATGGCTTTGGTTGCGCCGACCGTCAGCGTATAGCCCTCAATACTGGCTATACGCTGCGCCGACGTCACCGCCCCAACAAACGCCAATTCATCCTCTGATTCCGACAATACATGGATATACCCGGACCAGTTTTGCCCCGCATTTGCCATTGCGGCCAGTACATGACGTTTGAGGACGGTTTGTGCCGCTCCCAGTACAGAATCAAAGTCCGTCTGGGTATTAACCGCAATAGTTTTACCTACGTTGGTTTTTCCCGTCCCAACGAAAAGCAAGACTCGCTCAATTTCCCTGGTTTCGCCTTGCAATTGATTAACCTGGTTAACCTGAACATGTGGCCACATAATTTAATCCCTTATCAATGCGCTTAACCCACACCGTATCCCATGCCTTGCAACTGGCGAACCAGCGCTTGACTGAATTCTTCATCATTAATACCTAAGAACTTACGGGCAGGAACTTCAATCGTCCATGAACGTTTAACCGTCCCGCCGCTCAGTTCGCGGATCAATACCCCTGCCTGAATAAATTTCATATTGGCGGTAATTTCCTTTATCGGGGGCTTACGCCAGCGTTTACCCTTCTTAACCTGATAACCCAAATCCCGCAGTTTTTTCGCCTGCTTAATGGTTGCCATGCGCTCACGATCAACGCGCTTTTGTACTTGCCGCCGACTGACCTGAATACGCATCCCGTTTTGCTGTGCATACCCCACAACACCCGCAGGAACTTGTTGTTTTCCATTCCGGTAATGCCCGCCTTGCAGGTAAATGCGCACGGCGTTATTTTCCGGCATTTCCCGAATATGCAAGAGCTTCGGCATGTTCCTGAGCATTTTCTTGCGCCACGGGCTTTTTCTGGCCGTCCATCGCCCGCCATCCGGTGATTGCTGATTGCGCACATGGCGTTTTGCCGCCGGGATCACCCCGTATTTCGCAATCCGCCATAACAGGCGTTGGCGCTTTTTCGAGGGTAGTTCAAGGTCACTCAGTGCGTTTTGCAGTGCCTTAAACTGATTTCGGTTTAACTGCCCCTGCATCATTATTGGCTTTGTCCAACGGGTGCCCCTGACTCATTCACACTATGCACAACACCCTTTTCAGCAAACCAGATTTCAGTATCAGCCAGCCTCCAGCGCTTACCCTCAAAGGGGACGATGCCGTTTTTATCTTCACGCATGACAACAGGCTCTGACAGTGACAACGACACCACAACTACAGCGGTTTCCTCATCCACTTCAACGGTCATCGCTGGCCGTTCCGGCTCCAGATTGGCATCCCCTAAATCATTGCCCTGCTCAGTCAGCCACACATCTATTAACAATGGGACATATCGCGGATCAAACTCTCGGTATGGGAAACGCCCCCAGGCAATCACCGCCTCATACTGCTGGATAAACATCTGGTATTGCCCCAGACCTAAATCCCGTTGCGCAGGAATGAAACGAATTTCATCCATTTCACTGGTAAATTCTATCTTACAGAGACGTTCTGGCAGGTTTTCCCGCAAAAATGCCGTTAAATGATGTAATTTGCTCATATCATGCGTACCGTTGTGCGACCGTATCCCTTCATATTGCGGATAACAAAAGCCGCTTCTGCTAATAAACGGGGACGTAGTTCAGAACTTTCTTGTGGCGGATGAGGGGCACGACTAACAATAGCTGTGTATTCCCCCAACAGATCCGCTTTTGCCCTGGCATAAACCGCCTTTTTATACTGACCCACTAACGCATTAACGCCATTGATAGCAATGCCTGGCACATTGGCCGCTTTCTGATAGCCTTTTGCCTGCAATCGGACTTTCAGACGCTGTAAGTCAAGATTGATTTCAGCGGCACTTGCCAGCAGGGCATAGGCTAACAGGTCATTATCTAAGTCAGCCGGAATATTGCGGTTCACCTGAAATTCGCGCAGATTCAAATCCGGCCAAAAACCGTCATTGGTCAACGGTTCATCCCGATAATCAAGGGGGTTGCCACTAAACATCTCGCCTCTCTCATCCATAAAAAAGCGGGCAGCCCGGTTTCCACGGCCATGAGCAATCCTTGCCATGCCTCCACCGTGCCCGCTCCGGCTTGCGGTAGTCATTGTTTATCGTGGTATCGCTATTGGGTTGTCAATGCCCGTAAACGGGCGGCAATCCGTTGCCGATAAGTTTTTACGCCTGCTTTCGGGTTGCACTGATGCGCTTTTGATAACCAGATATCCGCCTGCTCCAGCACATCCAACCTATCAACCGAACTCACCTTAATTTCGGCGTTATCCCCTTTCAGCAGGTTTAAGGCAGCAAATTTGTAGTATTTGGCCTTAATTTTTTCGTGTACTTTCCATTTGCCCGTGACATTCTGAAATGTCCTTGAAAAATAGGGTTCAATACTATTCCCGGTGTCAGCTTCCACCTGTGCCCAGAGTAAAACCGTGTCAGCAACAAAGGCCGGAAAGCTACTGCGAAAATTGTCAGGGGTGAGCTGCCCTTGCTCAATGGCGATATCCGCCCAATCCAATCCTTTGGCAAAATCCCCAATATCAAATAACCAGATCACGCAGTAAGCAAAAATCGGGTTTCGGTAAATTTCTCCCTCGGCGATGTAGCGTTCCGCCGTGGGCAGATAATTAGGCAACAATTCCCGCTTTTTCATCTCTACGCGTTCCGTCGTTAACGCCAACTGGCGTAACCGCTTAATATCCTGCTCAATGGCGCGAGCTTGCAGGTGCATACTCGCCCCCTCTGCAATCGCAACCGGTTGTTGCCGCGCCAGTTTCTGGCGAAGTTCAACCGCGGCCCGGTGTCGTTGAGCAGGCGACAGCACTATTCTGTATCCAGTTTTTCAGCAGGTTCAGCCACGGTACCGATAGTGACGGCACTTTCATCATAGGCGGCGTACAATTCCGGGGTTTCAAGCGCATAACCTTCATTGCGCAGGTATTTATTTTCAAACTGTTTACGGTCATCCACAAATTCCGCCTTACGCTGGCGTGTATTACGCTGTGTCAGAATTTGTAGGTTAGACAGCATAGTGACTGACATACGTTTACCCGGCATAAATGGCGGTATCATGGCCGGACGGCCAGCAATGGAACTCCCCAACATTTGCGCCGCGATTTTTTCAGTCGGTTTATCTGCCGCCTGATACAGTCGATATTGTTCAGCCGCCACTAAGTCAGCACCGACCAGCACCACCAAGCGCGGATCATGCCTGAATTGCTGCGGAATACAGGCGTTAATCAGGTCTGACGCCATCGCATCCAGTGAGGTAAAATCACCGTGCTCATCCAGTTTCACCGGTGTCGTAATCACCTGCTTGCCATTATTCCATTCTTTGGCGATTTGATGCCAACCCCTGTTCACATCTTCACCATTCGGATTGGCTTCTGGATCAGTAGTCTCCGCCACGCGCTGGCCGTTAAAACCCACCCGGATCATGTCCAGTGCAAAGGATTCATGAGTGAATGCCTGCATACGTTGGAAAAATTCACTTTCTGAACCTGAGTTCGCCCAGACAGATAACAAATCCCAGGGCAAGGCAGCACCGGAATCGGTTTCAACTAAGCGGTATTTATTGCCATCAACCCCCGTTTTACGCATAAAGCGGCCATCTTTTTTACGCCCGGTGAATAACCCTGGGTTGCCGACTGATACAACCTGGCCGGAAAGGTGATCCACATCCGCACAGGTGATCATGCTGAGAAATTCCACGGATTCCAACAACGCGCTGCGCAAGGCGGTTTCTTTTGGGTCAGTCAGTGAAAAGTAACGTGATGTGTCTTCAATCCCATAAGATTCAGCTAACCCCGCCGCATATTTCTGCAAAAATGTCCGCGCCCGATGATTCAATTGCATAGCTCTTCCCTTTGCCTTTTTCCATCATGGAATTACAGAAATTTAAAAGGCGCGTTTTTGTCGCCTTTTGGGTTACGCGATGGTAAGCGGGTAGCAATACCGTCCAATTTGTTAAACTTTTTTAGAATATCGGGCAAACTGTCACGTAAACGCGCAAATGCTTCGGTATCGACAACCGCTTTCATTGTCTCGACATCTTCCTGAACGTCTGCAACTTCTTGCTCGGTCGACGCCTGCTTACCCTCAAGCGCGGTCATTCGTGCTTCCAAATCGGCTACAGCCTGGGCCAGCGCCTGCAACGCATCATCGCTTGAGGGTGCTGACTCAGTTTCTTCGGGTTCTTCAATATTAAAAAAGCTTTTCCATCCTTTTTTGGCTTTTGCCATGCCGTTATCCTTAATGTGTTTAACCTCATCAATCACCAGTGGCTTATACGCACCGAATCGACGATGTTTGTTCCTTTTTTTAAATTGCAGACGCGTTGTGCCCACGCTGGCGGGTGAGTCAGTCACTGCCAGCCCTTCCAGATATGTTTTGCCGGTTCCGCGAAAATTGCCATCAGACGTCAGTTCAACAGAGGTAAACAATAATTGTCCCTCTCGGTTGGCCTGTAACAAATGATGATTGGGTCGCAGTCGCGCATATAAGCGTAAAACCCCGTCATCATCTCGCGCTGCTTTAACGGCTAACACTTCGCCCATTGCACCGAACCCACGTTCATGTTCCGGCCAAATGCGGGCGGTGTACAACTCCGGGTTATAGAGTTCGGCAGCCTCTAAAATCCATTGAGGTTCCATCACTCGGCCATCAACCGTGTCGCCCTCCGTGGCAATACATATCCAGTTAGTCATTAACTGAAACATATTTAATTCCTTCCATTTGAATCAAATACAGTATTGCGGATTCAATAAAGTGCCGCGAACGGTTTAATTCTGATGAATTCGGCTATCACGCCATAACCCATTCATGCCGAAATTGAATGAACGTCAGGATATATTTAGCCCGGCATAATATGATGACTATGGCTAAATACTCTGATGAACTAATCAATGTCGCCCGTTCTTTATACCTGCGGCGATATACTCCGGCAGAAATTGCCCATGAGTTAAATCTGCCGAATCGGCGGATCATTTACTATTGGGCGGAAAAATGGCATTGGGCGGATATGCTCAACCATGAACGTGTTATCGAGGCCATTAACCGCCGGATTGCCGTGCTCAGTGAGCGCAGCAATAAAACCACGCTGGAATTAGACGAACTCGACCGATTAATTGCACATCATATAAAACTGATGGCACAGGAAAATAAGCATAAAGAAAAGCTGGCCGACATTAAGGCGCAAGAAAAATCAGGCGGTGATGATATCCCCTCCAGTGAGGGTGAACCCAAAAAAAAGAAACGCTATCGTAAAAATGATATTTCGACACTGACTAAAGAAGATTTCCAGCAGTTTGTCGATGAGACGCTTTTCGGCTATCAAAAACATTTGCGCAATAGTCTGGCAAAACAGATCAGAAATATTCTCAAAAGTCGGCAAATCGGTGCAACCTGGTATTTCGCCTTTGAAGCATTCGAAAATGCCGTGTTAACCGGCGATCCTCAAATATTTTTATCCGCCTCAAAACCACAGGCAGAAGTTTTCCGCTCGTATATCGTCAATATTGCTGAACACTTCTTCGGTGTGACACTGACCGGTAACCCTATTCGGCTCAGCAACGGTGCCGAACTGCGTTTCCTGTCAACCAATAAAAACACGGCACAATCCTATTCCGGCCATTTGTATTGTGACGAATATTTTTGGGTACCTGATTTTAAACGCCTCAATGAAGTGGCGTCGGCAATGGCGACACATGATAAATGGCGCACCACGTATTTTTCAACCCCCAGCGCCAAAACCCATCCCGCCTACCCGTTTTGGATAGGTGATGAATGGCGCGGCAATGATCCAAAACGCAAACCTGTTGAATTTCCCTCATTTGATGAATTGCGTGATGGCGGTCGTGATTGCCCGGATGGTCAATGGCGTTACGTCATTACGCTGGAAGATGCCATTAAGGGCGGATTCAACCTGGCATCCATTGAAAAACTGCGGAACCGTTATAACCCAGACACATTTAACATGTTGTATCTGTGTGTGTTTGTTGATAGTGGCGCATCTGTTTTCAAATATCACCAACTGGAAAAATGCGGTGCGGATATCCATCTCTGGGAAGACCATGATCCCAATGCACCGCGTCCTTTTGGGGATCGCGAAGTCTGGGGCGGCTTCGACCCGGCCCGCTCTGGCGATACTTCAACCTTTGTGATTATTGCCCCGCCCATGATGGTACCCGAAGTTTTTCGGGTATTGGCAACGTTCTACTGGCAAGGCATGAACTGGAAACATCAGGCGAAACTGATTGAAGATCTCTTCAAACGCTACAAATTTACTCATATCGGTATTGATACCACGGGGATTGGTCACGGTGTCTATGAAATGGTGCAGGACTTCGCCCCCCGACAAGCCCACGCTATCCACTACAACCCACAAAGCAAAAACCAACTGGTCATGAAAATGATTGATGTGGTCAGTGAGGAGCGTATCGAATGGGATGTGGAACAAAAGGAAATTCTGGCCTCATTTCTGGCTATTCGACACACCACGACGAAAAAAGGCGGCAGCATGACCTTTGTCGCTGACCGTTCGCGGGAAACCGGACACGCTGACGTCTTCTGGGCAATCGCTCATGCCCTGATGAATGAGCCGTTAAATTACGACAAGAAACGCACCTCTAAATACACATTTGCAAAGGCTGCATAATGAAGAAAAAGTTAAGGAAAACCCGTGCACATTCCCCACGCACAAACCACCGCCAACGGCAAATGAGCTTAATCACGTTGGGCAAACCTGAACCGATACTCACCACCAGGACGGATTATCAAAATATCTGGTATGACAATGATTATGACCATTACACACTACCGATTGACCGTTTAGCCCTGGCACAACTGACCAACATGAACGGTCAACACGGCGGTGTACTCTATGCTCGTCACAATATGATTGCCTCGGACTATTTCGGCGTTCGCGGCGGAGTGAGTCATGAACAATTCAAGTCAGCCGTGATTAATTTCCTGATTTTCGGTGATGTCGCCATTCTGAAAGTCCGTAACTTCTGGGGTGATGTGGTTGCACTGGAGGTCTTGCCTTCCCTATACCTACGTCGCCGTAAGGATAAATATTTTGTGGTCTTGCAGGAGGGTGAACCACTGGTTTACTCACCGGAAGAAGTCATTTTCATTAAGCAGTATGACCCGCAACAGCAAGTTTACGGATTGCCGGATTATATTGGCGGTATTCATGCCGCACTGCTCAACGCTGAAGCCACCATTTTCCGTCGTCGTTATTACCACAATGGCGCTCACACTGGCGGTATCATTTACACCAATGACCCGAATATCTCTGACGAGACCGAAGAGGAAATCATACGCAAGCTGCACCAAAGCAAAGGTATTGGCAACTTTGAAACCCTGTTCGTGAACATTCCCAACGGCGACCCTGACGGGATCAAATTTATTCCGGTTGGTGATATCTCAGCCAATGATGAATTTGCCAATGTAAAAAGTATCAGTTCACAAGATGTGCTGACCGCTCACCGATTCCCGGCGGGATTAGCTGGTATTATCCCAACCAATATCGGCGGGTTAGGTGATCCGGAAAAAGCCCGTGAGGTCTATCGTCAGGATGAAGTTATCCCCGTTCAAAATATGTTCACGAATGCGATAAATACCCATGATATCCCCGAAATATTACATATCCGTTTTAAACAAGATCGCGTAAGTTTGGGTGCAAAATGCGCAAAAAACAGGTAAAATTACCGAAAATGGATACTTTGGGAATGAGGAATATGCGCGTATTAAAAATTATCTGCCCTGAGTGCGGCGCTAAGGCGGTTATTCGCAAGACGAATCGGAAGCACCGTGAAATTGCTGATCTGTACTGCGCGTGTTCCAGTGTTGAATGTGGTTATACATTTGTTATGAATTTGACGTTTTCGCACACGCTAAGTCCCAGCGCAAAAACAGGTGATCAACTGTTGCAGACCGTGATTAACAACCTCAACCCGCAACAGCGTCAAATGGCATTGGATTTATTAAAAGTTCGCCCTACTGCGTAATTCTGAGCCACTACTTAGTGGCCTTTTAGTTTTTACATTTGAGATTATTTCTTTTCTGACCTGCTCAGCCAGTTCTGCAATCCAATCAAATGCGACTTGCCGTTCTCGACTAGTGCAAATACCTGAATTACCAACTTTAACAATCAATTCAATCCGTTCCAACACGGCCAACTTATCCAGATAATCTGACATCATATTTTTACCGTTCCATTTACTGTATTTATATACAGTTTAATTTAATATAATTAACAAATGCATCAATTTCATTGAGAAATAATTAGTTATGTGACCTCAATCGGCCCTTGGTTAATTTTTCGCAACATAGTCAAATAATGACCTTTTGGATCACGGAATATCCCGGAAATATCAACCCCCAATTTTTCACTTAACCTACTCATTATCATTTTTGTTGTTTCAGTATGCGTTTTTTTAACTTTATGTAGATAACCAAACATAGATAAACAATAACGCTGTCCATCTATGGTCATGCTTCCCCCCCCTCCAGTAACGAACGAGCCAACACATCACTCATCTCCAAACTCTGTAATTTTGCCGATTCATGAACTCGCTGTATTTTTTCCTTCTCACTCATTTGATGCCAACCGTAATAGAATTCAGCTAAATACAGATCACTTCCTTGACTAACCGTATTTCGTGCCTCCGTACAGTTATTGACAGAACTCCAAGAGGAAGAAAAAACCAACCCCTCGCCCGCAGATACCGGGCTGGATTTGGGAACAATGTTCCATTTAACAGTACGAGTAATAAAAGCAGAAGAATCGCCCAAACGGGGCGAGTAAACCCCTAAAATACGCTGGACATCCTCACCGTAGGCGTTGCCTTGTTCGGTGATTTCATAGGACAGCCGCACGGTTAAATCTTTCCGTGCAACCAGCGGTCCCCCCTGAAATTCGGTATAAGCGAACCAATTCCCAATATCCGCAGCAAATCGGACATTATCCATATCCGCATCAGGTAAAATTTGTTCATCACCAGATAAGCGACGCAGTTCACGCCAGACAGAAACCGGAGCACCGCCAATCTGCTGGAATTGACGGATGCGCCAACGGCTTGCCCAAGCAGAAACCGAACGGGACATATCTTTAAGGTTTTGCCCTGTTTCCCCATCCTTTTCGCCATCCAGCGCGTAACCATCAATATTCTTGGAGATGTACTTGGCGATATAGCCTGTGGCCGAACCTTTTGCCTTATCGATAGGCTTCACATGGAAACGCGCCTTGAGTGCCTTTTGTCCCTGTAATTCCTCTGAATCTTCCAACCGGGCGTAATAACACATAATGTCGCGCATTTCATCGACATGCTCAGGGCGCATAAATAGCAGCATATGCCAATGCGGTGTACCGTCATGATGTGGCTCTACCACACGAAAACCGAATACACTGATCCCCGCACGGGAATAAGCCGCCCGGATTTTTGCCCAGACCTTACACAAATACTTTTGTGTATCCTTTGGAGTCACACCGTTCCAGTTTTTCACAAAACCGCCACCACTATGTACAGAGTGATATTTAGAAGGGGCTGTAATAGTATAAAAATCTCCCACACAGCCCATTTCGTTAGCCAAGTCCTCAAATCCGCGCATACGGATCATGAGTTCACAACGGCGAACGGCAGGGTTTGCAATACTGCCCAAGACTTTATCGCTTAACGAAACTCGCTTTCCATCTTCATTCTCTAAATCGAACGATTGCAGAAACTCCCAATTTAGCCGCTTCTGCTCTATCCATTCATGTAAAGTCTGACGTGAAACATAGGATGAAACCGCTTTTTGTACCTGTCCGACAGCAATTGCAATATGTTCGGCACGAATATCACGTATCCGCTTTAAACGGATGTACCACCATTGATCTGACATCATGCGCAGCAATCCCGCACATAGTTGGTCTTCTGTCGGTTTAATTCGACCTTTTGCAAATTGCTGCCAATATGGGGCTATCGTTCCCGCTTGCTGTGTCAATTTAGCCAAACAGGTATAGACGTGAATTAATCTACAGTAAGCGTCCTGCTCATTCTGTAGGGCCTGTTCAACATATTGGTCGTAACTCTCAGCCATAAACCGCGCAACCTCATGCGCAAGCTGTTTTATTTCTTTACGTCCTAATGTTGGCAATTGTTCCAGTGATTCGATAAACGGGAACGGCATAACACCAGATACAATATGCTGGAACTCGTATTGTTCATTGACCAATTTTAACCGTGGTAATACGTTCTCGCAGAACTGACGTAAAAACGTATTAGCCCGGCGGCGACCAGATTGATCGAAAATATTGGCGTAACGTGTTGCAAGGTAGATCGCCAGTGAATGCGGCACATTCTCAAGATATTGATGCCGCCATGCATAATCGTTAGGGTTCGCCTCCCACATAATACGTTCAGCCAGAGTTGCATCATTCGGCAACCCTGGCTGAAATTCTATACTCTGGCGATACATTGAACGCAGTGCATCGCCGTTATTTTCTTCTTTTCTTTCAATATTCATGTGACAAAAAATTAACGGGAATTAATTAGAATAAAAGCAAAACAAATTCTTCCGCTCTCTGCGGATACAAATCTTTATTCATTACCGTTACATTTGTTATTTTTCCTGAAATCAATCTTCCTATGAAATTTCCATTGTCACCAATTTTATTCAATGCAAGAAAATCACCTGTTTTATATTCTTGATCATTTACTCTAAATTTTGATTTTTTCTTTCCGTTATCAATGGCTATAAAAAAACTATTTTTTAATGATGAGTTTTGTTTTTCACTTTCATGATTATTCACCCTCACGAAAGAAAAAATTCGGTGATAGCGATGTAAGCTCATATCTGATATTTCCATATGAATAATCACAGCTAACATCATCTCTTATGACAGAATTAACGATAAAGGTTTTAACTCTAACGCCTTTATATTCACGTAAAATAACAATATCGTTTTCCTCAATTACAGGCATAAATACCGATACATCAATGCAAAGCTGACTATCTGACACAATGCAATCAAAATTTTTAGTTGTTAGATCATGATATCTAGTCATCCCATACACTCCGATAATGTTTCTGTTCCATCTCGAAAACTTCCTGACAGGAAACACAACGGGTAACACCCATGACTTTCATCCGTCGCTCTGCTGGGATTAATTCCCCACAATCTTCACATTCAAACGCAGAAACACTAACAGGGCGGTTTATATGCCTTAAGATTCTGCGTTCCAATGTTTCCTCTGCATGTTGACAGGCACGGTCGATAACATCAAACATAGTACCACTCCTGAGCCTGACGCTCGACGTTCTCAGATTCACTTTGCAAAAGCGCTGCACTGGCCGCATGATCCATTTTATTTCTCAAAACATGAACGGACAGTTTTGCTAAACGGAATGAAAATAAATCTGCATAATGTTTACGTTCATCCTCCCGCACCTTTTTTATTAACTGCTCAATACCTGTAGCTTTCATTTATTAATTTCCTTGTTTTTGGTAATAAAAATCCCTGACGTGTTAGCGCCATTAAAATTAGAACGGTAGTTATTTTTATTTAGTTCGGCAACGATAAATTATTGGGTAATAATACACTCGTTTCCTTGATAATATTTATTGCTCGTATCAGACTAATCATTTCTTCACGAGTTAATTCATTCAATGCCAGTTCATGCCTATTGGTTGGTATACGTGCTATGTAGAAAATGGCAGCTAACACGCGTTTATTATCCACATAGTTTTCGCTACGTTTATCTCTCATCTCATTAATAAAGACACTTAACTCTTTATTATCAGATTTGAAATATTGTGTCCTGACTTGAGCAACTTTATTTAATCCATTAACCCGCGTTTCAAAAGATATTGAGAATGCACGTTGTTCGCTTGATTCAAATTGATATTCCGTGTTCATATAAACCTCATCGAATCAGGAACAGAATAAAATAAGCAAAAGCACATAGAACGATTGGATAGATAAACCTATCTTTTTGGGGTTTAAATGATTCACCAGTCAATTTATATTGGTGTTCTTGTTGCTTTAATGCGTTCATGCTGACCTCACACTAACAATGCTCCAATACCTGCAACAACATCAACCACCGAACTAGACGCAGGCATTAGAATGCAATCTTGATGAAATGGTAATACCCACTAAAGTTAATAATCTGATCGCATTATTAACCGTCCTCTTAAACTCAGCCACACGGGTATGATTGAAATGACCTCCCGAAACAACAGCACTTGCCAGTTTTCCCACTTCTGCCGTTACACCTAACAAATAATTCGACATGTTGGAATCACAAATCTCATTCACCGGTACCGATGGCTGACACCGCAACTGCTCCAGTAATCCATCCAAAATAGATGCGTCTTGCGTTACATCGGTTAACTTCATTAAGTCAACACAAGTCAGTATGTGAGGCTGTTCAGGATTTAGCTTGTTACGCAGCATTTGCGGATTCATTCCGATAACTCCCGAAATTTGAGCTAAGTTGCCCCTATGAACGTTGGCAAATGCCTGGCAAGCATGATCAAAGTGTGTTTGTTTGGAAACTTGATAATCAAACATTGCTGTTTTTCTCCAAAAGCGAAGAATTATTTACGCAGCAAGCAAAATATTAGCGATATTACTCGCTTGTACTGCTTCCAACGTTAAGGCCACCATATTGATAAACACCTTGCCGCGTTTCATATCACTAGATTTTTCGCGAACTGGTAAGCGGCCATCTCTGATCATGTCGCGAGCAGTAGACATAGGTATAGAACTACGGCGACAGAATTCTTCTATTGTCACATAAGGATCAGTAATGGCGATTGTAATGTTAGGGCGCATAAGGCAAAATCCTCTATATTTTTATCTCGGTTTTATCAGTTTACATTCGTCAATTATCGTAAAAAACTACAACTTAAGGCTAAGATTATATCGTATTTAGCTACACGTCAACAGACGCTATCGCTTTTTACGTAAAATCGTTAATTTACTATGACAGTACTAAACATTGATATGGCTGGAGAAAGCACTCCAGTACTAGATCGCATAATAGAAGCTTATGGATTTACTTCTAAACTTATGCTCGCCCATCACTTTGATATGGCATCAAGTAGTTTAGCTGGAAGATATAAACGGAATATTTTTCCTGCCGATATGGTCGTCCGCTGTATGGCAGAGACAGGAGCAACACTTGAGTGGTTAGCAACTGGTCAAGGAAAAAAATTTGCTGATGATGAGCTGAACATCATAAAATTGCCGAACCATAAGCTGGTAGACGGGAAACTGTATCAGTCTGGTTGCGTTATGTTCGACAAGCTAATGTTTACTGCTGGAGTTCCCTCACCTTCTGATCCTATTTGTGTTCTGGATAACAAAACTAACTACATCATTGATCGTAAATTTACCGACATTTACGACGGTAAGTGGCTGGTTGAAATTGAGGAAAAAATCAGCATCCGTGAATTAACTCGAATTCCTATTAAGCGCGTCCGCGTTTCTGGGGTTGGTATGGCGTTTGATTGTGACCTAGAAGATATTAAAATATTAGGTCGTGTTGTAATTATTTGCCTTCAATAACATCATGAAGCTATCAAATATAATTCTAACTTCTGTAAAAGTAGCCACTCTTGCTTTTTTACTATTGATCCTTGTTATTATTTCTATAAATATTAATAATGGCGTATCAACTCTTGCTGCTGCTATTTATCTACCTTTACTAGTGATTGCTTTATTTTATCGCTGGATTTTGTTATCCCGTAGAAAAGGAAAGAATAATAACAATGATTTCATCAGAGGGTTACAAAAAATATTATTTTCATGATTGGTTAACTAATGTGGTTGGTATAGATACTCATGGCAATAAACAAACAAACCAGCGGTAAATGGCTAGTTGAACTTTATCCAAATGGCAGAACAGGGCGTAGAATCCGTAAGCAATTCACAACTAAAGGTGAAGCAATTGCCTATGAACGTTTTATCTTAGAACAAACAGAGGATAAACCTTGGATTGGTGAAAAACAGGATAAACGTAAACTAACCGAACTTGTTGATACTTGGTATCGCGCACATGGCGTCACCTTAAGTGATGGAGGCAAAAGACAAGCAACAATGAATTTTGCCTGTGAAGCAATGAGCGACCCTTTAGCCACAGAGTTTAGCGCAAAGCTCTTTTCTTCCTATCGTGAAAAACGGTTAAGTGGTGATATTACCCGCACTGATAGGAAAAAGGCTGTTGCACCTCGGACGGTCAACTTAGAGCTTGCCTATTTCCGCGCAATGTTTAATGAGCTCATTCGCCTTGACGAGTGGAAGAATGAACATCCACTTTTAAAAGTTCGTCCCTATAAAACAGATGAACAGGAAATGGCTTTTTTAAACGAGGATGAAATTAGATGTCTATTGCGAGAATGTGAAAACAGTAAGTCAGTTGATTTAATTCATGTTGTTAAAATCTGCCTAGCTACAGGCGCGCGTTGGTCAGAAGCCGAACGCCTGAAAGGTGCCCAGATTAATAATAACCTGATTACCTACACTAAAACGAAAGGAAAGAAAAACCGTACTATACCAATTAGCCCTAAATTAGCCGCTGAACTGCCAAAAGCGAAAGGCTCAAAGCCTCTTTTCAATTCATGCTATTCTGCATTTAGAACAGCAATAAAAAGAGCAAAAATAGAGCTACCAGCAGGGCAGTTATCCCACGTTCTGCGGCATACATTTGCCAGCCATTTTATGATGGCTGGAGGTAATATTTTAGTACTACAAAAAATACTTGGTCACACTGATATAAAAATGACCATGCGCTATGCTCATTTTTCACCAAACCATCTGAATGAGGCTATAACCCTCAACCCGTTAGAACTGATAAAAAATGGCGACAGGATGGCGGCATAGGATCAAAACCCTCAGCATCATTCGTTATGAATGATAATATAACAAATTGATAAATAAGATAATTTATTGATTTTATTACCCCTAGATTCCTACTCATAATCGCTTGGTCACTGGTTCAAGTCCAGTAGGGGCCACCAGATTTTAGCTGTGAAAACAGATAGATAGACCACTCAAGCAAGAGTGGTTTTTTTATGTCTTTTAGTCAGTGCCCCCTTTTTGTCCCCTGAGAAAATTTTCATGTCCCTGTTGTGCCATTGTTCATACACAAGGAAGATTATTTTTTGACCGAACGAACCAAACGCGAAAAAAATTTTCTGCCAATAAAAATATATTTACTTAACTTAGTTGATTTCAATTTTCTAATAGCCACAAGACCGCGCTAGTACTGTGTTTTGAAATTTCCTTCGGCTTATCTTCGTGATCTTACTTCTTACGTAAAATAGAAATATTTCCTTATTATCATTGTGTTAACCTTTCTGCCATGATCCTCCCTTGATCCAAAACGTGCAGGCGGGTGCGGTGTAGTGCCGTTTTCATCATAAGTTCATTTATTTCGTCATAAGTGCAACGAGACAAACCGCCACCAGGGTGTTTATTTGATTCTTGAGTCAGATAATACAATCGGTTAAAGCAGTGTTGTCATTGGCAAAATCCAGTGACCAAGGTTTTGCAGCCTTGCGTTCATGGACGCTGGTAAGAAGTTTTTACCAGTGCGCCTGCTATCGCCCCTCTATGGCGGTTCAGGCAGGGGAGGTTAACACCTCGCCGGAAATGAACGCCGGTCTGCAAACCCTGTTTGAATCGCCACCATCAAAGAGGGAAGCAGGAATATGAAAAAAGACTGGCATACCGCCGATATTATCGCTGCGATACGTAAGAAGAATAAAACGCTGGCATCATTATCTAGAGAGCACGGTTTAAGCTCTTCAACATTAGCAAATGCTTTAACGCGCCCCTGGCCTAAAGGGGAATTACTGATTGCTCAGGAAATTGATGTCACCCCTGCTGAAATATGGCCCAGTCGGTATTTTGACGAAAATAAGCAGCCTATCAAACGAACCGTCCGAAATGATTTACCAAACAATCCTGATATCACATAAGTTATTTCTATATCCGAAAAAGTAACAACAACCTTTAAACCACCAAGCTAATATAACACGCTGAATTATCATTTTTTTATTACACTTACTGCCCATTCTTTAATATCAAAATTGTATTCATAGCCCTATGAAGATGTAAAACAGCCCGCATATTTTGCGGGCGAGATAATTAATCAATAATGTGTTTCAGACCATAAAAACACAAACCCGTAGCGCTGATTGATACCACATTATTGACCTGGTACGTATTGGTTTGATTGATAACAGTGCTGTATGCATCTGGTCGCAGTTTATCAGGATATAAAAAAGGCCACGTATTAACGCAGCCTGTTAATTAATGATGATTTTCATTCAATGGACAAAGTTAACTGATGTCCGATAGCCGATGCGACCTTACCCACCGTATCAATTTTAGTTGAGTGCCGTAAATCAAAGATACGGGTCACTTCCTGCTTTTTCACCCCCATACGGTTGGCTAATTCAATTTGCGTTAACTTGGAATCAAGAAACGCATTGAGCATAAGCACCTTAGAGGCCACGCTTAAGGGCACATCAACATAATCCTGCCCTACGGGGCCAGGAAGCGGGATTTTTTCATTATCTTCGAAGTAAAATTCAAAAGCGGTTATTAGCGCATCGAGTGCCATCTCTAGCGCCTCTTCCCGTGTATCCCCCTGGGTTAAAGCTTCGGGGATATCCGGGAATGAGACGAAATAACCGCACTCTTCTACTGGCTCTAGTGTGACTGGATATCGCATATTTTTAATGATGAACCTGTGCGAGAACCCGCCCCTTGCGAGGCGGGTTTTTATCACAATCCTAATTGCTTAATGATTGCTTTCCTCAGTGGCTCTTTGATCTCTTGCTAGGGTGTCTCGGCATAATGCTTCGTTTCCCCTAGTATCTCAGTTTCAGATGGTTTGTCCCATTTGAAACTTCGACGCCTTGAGCTTCCAGCCACCGTCTAAACTCGCTTTGCTTCACCACTCCTCCATTCTGTTGAACACACAAACACAGTAAATATTTATGCTTACCATATCAACACTTTTGTTTACCACATAGAAAAGGTAAAAATTGTAGTGGTCTAATAAAACCGGCCCCCCATTTAGGTGGTAAAATTACCACGTTAGCTAAAAGAGGTGTTCAATGACAAGACAACGTCGTACGTTTTCTACAGAGTTTAAGCGTGATGCTGCTAGTTTGGTACTTGACCAAGAACGAGGTGGTGTGACACCGAAGGCTAAAGCCCTGACGCCAGAGCAGCAGCGCATTCAAGAGCTGGAGGCCAGAGTTAATCGGTTAGAGCGGGAGAAAGTTATATTAAAAAAGGCTACCGCTCTCTTGATGTCGGACGAAATCGAATCTTGATTCGAAAGGCCATCAATGATTTTTTTAAACCAAACTGGATATTCCCCAGGAACCTTATTAATTAAATAAGATTCCAAAATAGTGCTACATCTTATACTACTCATAATTCCATGTATAACAATGGGTTGAAGAAGGCCATGTGTAGCAGAATTATGAAACGTTATTTAAATCCCTCAATTTTAGTGGATTAACCCATTTGTAATCGGATACCTCGTCAGAATTAATTTTCAGTTCTTTATCAAATTGCCCGATAAAAATATGATCGTATTCAATCAAAGTATTAGGGAGTGTGGCATGATAAATAAATGACAAAACTTTTTTCAATGGACAATCAAAACCCATCTCCTCACCAAGACGCCGGTGTGCTGCGGTATCCAGTGCTTCACCAACCCGAGGGTGACCGCAACAGCTATTGGTCCAAAGCCCGGCAGAATGATATTTTGTTGTTGCCCGTTTTTGTAGTAGTAAATTTCCTTTGTTATGAAAAATAAATATAGAAAAGGCCCGGTGTAACATACCTTTCTGGTGAACATCCATTTTTCCCGCTGAACCAATGGGATTGTGATATTTATCAACAAGAATAAGCATCTCATCCATTATTAATGACCTTTTTGTGAAGCAAACTAAAACATAAATATTAATTAATCATAAAATCGAAATACATACCCTGCAAGTATCAAATTAATTTCATAATAAAATGATATAACTAGGGGTTGTTGAATTTGTCATAAAACATGTATCACACCAGGCCATAGCGTCTCCCTCCATATTCTTTTGCATACTTTTATAACTACAAAACGTCACAGAAAACCAAACAAATAATAAACAAACAAGAAAAATATCATTAATTGCTAAAAATTTATTAAAAAACCATTGTTTTTTTATCTTAAAAAAATATAAAGATACATCTGTTGAAGTATCGTTTAATACCAAAGGAGTATACTCAGCGAGTTTAAATCATCTTCCCTCCTGTATTTTTTAGAACTAGATTAAAGAAATGGAATATATGTATCAACCCGCCAACTCAGGCATTCGACTGTTCACAGACTTAGTCGGAAAAAAAATCAGTCCCAGTCCTCACTGGTATTCGGCACAGAATCGCACTAAATTTGCTTTACGTAGCGCTCTGATGCCAATATCGACGCTAAAGCTATTAAATCAGATAGTTAATACACCGTTTTATCTGGATATTTTGAAGAAACAACCTTGTTTGCCTTCTAAACTACATCGCCCTTATCTGAGTATTAACTTCAACAAAGGGCAAACACTACGCGCAATAAATGAACATTATCAGTTGTTATTTACCGGGCTAAATAAGTCTATTATTAATAAAATATTTTGTTCCAATGCATATCCATTAGCGGTTATCCATGGTAAGAGTGGAACTTACACTATTTTTGTAGATTCCATGGACTGTTTTAACAAAGAGGGCGAACTTACCTTATTTATTGGGACAGAGGATAATAAAACTCTGGCAAGATGTGCCTTTACATTACTGACGATTGCCGGCAAAAAAACACTATTTATTGGTGGGCTACAGGGCTCTAAAGAAGATACAACCCTTGAAGTTATCCGCAATGCTACGAAAGATTGTTATGGATTATTTCCAAAACGCTTACTGCTTGAATCTGTTTGCCGTTTTGCTGCCCACTTTGGTTGTCAGCAAATTCTGGCTGCCAGCAATGATACACACATCTATAAAAGCCTGCGCTATTGGCATAAAAAGAAAGATAAATTAGTGGCTGATTACGACTCTTTCTGGGAGTCATTAGGTGGAGCAAGGGGAAAAAATAAAGATTTCCATCTGCCATTAGCCATTGAAAGAAAAACGCTTGAAGATATCGCCAGTAAGAAGCGAGCCGAATATCGTCGCCGTTATCAATTACTGGATGAACTGGATAATGGAATGCGGGATTCTCTGCCTTCAAATTAAATCAGAATTCAGAATCAGGCCGCCACCCAGTGTGGCATAGCCTGATCTTAAAATGGCTTCTATCTTGGTTTAACCATCTGCCATTCAAGATGGCTTTTAACCGCAGACCATTCACAATTGATAATGCTATAAACACAAGTATCTCTGACACTACCATCTTTAGATAAAACATGACTCCGCAAAACTCCATCAAGTTTCGCACCCAGCCGCTCTATCGCTTTCCGGCTCTGGTGATTAAGAAAATGAGTACGAAATTCTACGGCGATGCAACCCAATTCTTCAAAAGCATATTTCAATAGCAGATATTTCGCTTCTGTATTGATATGTGTCCGCTGGACAGAACGCGCATACCAAGTAGAACCGATTTCCACCCGGTAGGCATGAGAATCAATATTCATATACGTGGTCATTCCAACTGCTGTGCCTGTCCGATGGTCAACAACAGTAAAAGGCAGCATAGTACCTTTCTCATGCAAAAATAAGCGGCGATCAATTTCTTTACTCAAATCAACCGGTGAAGGAACATGGGTGTACCATAATCTATGTAACTCACCCTCTTCAATTTCCTGTACAAATTCATCATGCCGCTGATGCGTCAAAGGTTCAAGAGTAACCCCTTTTCCTCCCAAAGTTACCCATTCCGTCATTTGTTTTTTCATAATAACCGTTGGTGTTAACAAATAAATTAAGGATAGTAGACATCACCTTATCCTCTCCCCCTCTCGTTATCAACTCTATAGCAGAGCGAGATTTTATGATATACATCACATTCGTTTAACATTTTTTTCCCAATTAACCTTATTCCGTCTAGATTTGAACCACCATCTCATCCGACCACCTAATGTTTTTATCCCGTGGTTTCGGACACAATAACAATAATCTGGTTATGATTGACAAACACCCGACGGAGATTGCAATGAGCCACTATCCTCACCTATTCACCCCTTTAGACCTGGGGTTCACCACACTGAAAAACCGCATTCTGATGGGATCAATGCACACCGGATTAGAAGAACATCCCGATCGCGCCCAGAGGCTTGCCCGCTTTTATGCTGAACGGGCAGCCGGAGACGTAGCATTGATTGTCACAGGTGGAATTTCTCCAAATAAACAAGGTGTTATAGGAAAAGGCACAGCATTTCTGGTAGATAAAAAAGACCTTGTCCATCATAAAGTTATTACAGATGCGGTTCATCAGGCTGGTGGAAAAATTGCCATGCAAATCCTGCATACCGGCCGTTACAGCTATCAGCCGAATCTTGTCGCCCCTACGGCCATTCAGGCGCCGATTAACCCATTTGTACCCCGTGAAATGACAGAAGAAGACATTCAGCAAACCATTGTTGACTTCGCTCACTGTGCGCAACTAGCACAACAAGCAGGTTATGATGGTGTAGAAATTATGGGCTCTGAAGGTTATCTGATTAACCAATTTCTGACTACCCGCACCAATCACCGCCAAGATCAATGGGGTGGAAGTTTTGAAAATCGAATGCGCTTTGCCGTGGAAATTGTCAAAGCGGTCCGTCAAGCAACCGGACGGGAATTTATTCTAATTTATCGGCTTTCAATGCTGGATTTAGTTGAAGAGGGTTCTGATTGGCAGGAAATCGAGCAATTAGCCGTCGCCATTGAACAAGCAGGAGCATCTATTATCAATACGGGTATCGGCTGGCACGAGGCACGAATTCCAACTATTGCGACTATGGTTCCCCGCGCCGGATTCAGTTGGGTAACGCAAAAGCTGATGGGGAAAATTTCAATCCCATTGATCACAACAAACAGAATTAATGATCCAGAAATTGCAGAGCAAGCGCTGGCACAAGGTTGTGCGGATATGGTTTCCATGGCGCGGCCTTTTCTGGCGGACGCCGAATTTGTTCAGAAAGCTCAACAAGGACGAGCTGATGAGATAAACACCTGTATTGGCTGTAATCAGGCCTGTCTGGATCAGATTTTTGTCGGTGAAATCGCCTCCTGTCTGGTTAATCCCCGCGCCTGCCACGAAACAGAAATGGCAGCCGAACCGGTTACCGTGCCGAAAAGACTGGCTGTTGTTGGTGCAGGACCTGCTGGACTATCATTTGCCGTGACGGCTGCCAGCCGTGGTCATCACATCACACTGTTTGAACGTAATGGGCAGATTGGCGGGCAATTCAATATTGCCAAACAGATCCCCGGTAAAGAAGAGTTTCATGAAACATTACGTTATTTTCAGCGTCAATTAGAAATCCATCATGTTGATGTGCGGTTGAGCCAAACCGCAACAACAGAAATACTCGCCGATTTCGATGAAGTGATCATCGCCAGTGGCATTGCGCCCCGCCAACTCACTATTGATGGAATTCATCACGAAAAAGTACTGAGCTACTTAGATGTACTCAGGGATAAGAAAAATGTCGGTCCGCGTGTGGCTATCATTGGCGCAGGTGGAATTGGTTTTGATACCGCAGAATATCTGAGTCAACCAGAAAAGCGTACTAGCCTTGATCGTACCGCTTTCAGCGAAGAATGGGGCATTGACCAGAATCTGATACATCGTGGTGGTTTATCTCCTACAGGCCCGAAACCAGAACCCTCCCCCCGAAAAATTTATTTGTTACAACGTAAACCAACCAAAGTGGGTGAAGGGTTAGGCAAAACAACAGGTTGGGTACACAGAACCCGTCTGCACATGCGTGGCGTGAAAATGCTCAACAATATGCAATATCTGAAAATAGATGATCAGGGATTACATATCAGCTGTAATGGGGAACAGAGCTGTCTTGCCGTAGATAACATCATTATTTGTGCCGGACAAGAGCCACTGAAAGAATTGTATCAGCCGTTACAACAAGCAGGAAAAACCGTACATCTTATTGGTGGCGCAGATGTTGCTGCTGAACTGGATGCCCGACGGGCTATCAATCAGGGCACCCGATTGGGGCTTAAAATCTGACAATAAGTAATGCCAATCACAAGCAGACCATAAAGATGCAGTAAACACTTAAACCGCGCCATTACTGGCGCGGGCGTTTTATTCTTCTTACCTATTACTGCCTTTTTGACTTCAACCGGAAAACTTCAATCAATTACGCCGAGTTAGCTGATCCGACGCCAGACGGTCATCCTCAGCCTGACAAACGGCGGCGGTGAACAATACATCGGTAGAAGAGTTTAGACCCGTTTCCGCCGAATCCTGCAATACACCAATAACCAAACCAACTGCCACAACCTGCATAGCAATTTCATTGGAAATACCAAACATACTACAGGCCAGAGGGATCAACAGTAAGGAACCTCCCGCCACACCAGAAGAACCACATGCGCAAATTGAAGCCACCACACTTAGCAACAATGCCGTAGGCAAGTCAACCGGCATACCAAGCGTATTGACCGCAGCCAGCGTCAGGATGGTGATAGTCACCGCAGCGCCCTCCATATTGACCGTTGCCCCCAACGGGATGGAAACCGAATAAGTATCTTCATGCAAATTCATCCGGCGGCACATAGCCATATTCACCGGAATATTCGCAGCCGAACTGCGAGTGAAAAATGCCGTCACGCCACTTTCACGCAAGCAAGCAAATACCAGTGGGTAAGGATTACGACGAATTTTCCAGTAAACAATCAGCGGGTTTACAACAAATGCGACAACCAGCATACAACCCAGTAACACAACCAACAGTTGGACATATCCCAGTAAAGTATTAAAACCGGTTTCTGCGATAGTTGAAGATACCAGACCGAAGATACCAACAGGTGCACAACGGATTACGACCCGAACAACCTGAGTAACCGCTTCAGACATATCATGAATCAGAGATTTAGTTGAATCCTTCGCGTGACGCAGTGCGATCCCCAAACCAATAGCCCAGGCAAGAATACCGACATAATTACCGTTCAGTAACGCATTCACCGGATTAGCGACAACATTGCCCAATACCCCTTTAATCACCTCCATTATGTTTTCAGGAGGAGACATCTGAGCATCATTGACAACCAGCACCAGTTGTGACGGAAACATAAAACTACCGGCCACAGCAACTAAAGCGGCGGAAAAAGTACCCAGAATATAGAGGACAAGAATTGGACGAATATTGGTTTTCTGGCCTTCTTTATGGTTAGCAATAGAAGACATAACCAAAATCCATACCAATACCGGGGCAACTGCTTTCAAGGCACCAACGAACAACGTCCCAAGCAAACTGACTGACTTAGCAGCCGAAGGTGCCAACCACGCTAACAGTATCCCTGCAATTAAACCGATCAAAATTTGTTTAACCAAGCTCCCTTGTGCAATGTAATGCACGAAGCCACGCTTTTGTTTTTCCATAACTGACCCATTTTATTAACTGTTCTACTAAAATTGTATTTTCTGTGTTTGCTGCCTCAGTATAGGGAAACCAAGAAGGGTGAAAAGCAGAAACAGTTAAAATATACAACCCTTCCAGCACTTATTAACAATACATTCACATTTGTGTGATCAAAACGGCAATTTACACATTTACAGAGCACAATTATTTATTTTTATGTTTAACCATTTTTCAGTAACCTAAGACCAGAAAAAACCCTATATTCCCGTTCAGGAAAATAGGGTTATCTGTTAAAAAATAGTTACCTGATTACTGGATCTCTTTAGCTTTATACTTATTTATCCAAACATTAATAATCATTGTTATTGTCAAAATACTCGCAATAGCCCCCAGAGAAACGCCCATAGGAATATGATAAACATCCATTAACAGCATCTTAATACCGATAAATACCAGAATGACTGATAAACCATATTTCAACATTGTGAATTTCTCTGCCACACCGACCAACAGAAAATACATTGCACGTAATCCTAAGATAGCGAAAAGGTTAGAAGTCAGAACAATAAAAGGGTCTGTTGTTACTGCAAAAATAGCTGGAATGCTGTCTACAGCAAAAATAACGTCGCTGATTTCAACCATAATCAAAACCAGGATCAATGGTGTCGCGTATAACAAACCATTTTCTTTAATAAAAAAACGTTCTCCGTGCAGATTATCCGTCATACGAATACGCGATCTTAACCAACGGACAAAAGGTTTATCACCGACTAGAGCGTCATCTTCTTTTGCCAACGCCATCTTAACACCGGTAACCAGCAGAAAGATGCCAAACAGATAGAGTATCCAACTGAATTGAGAAACCAGCCAGCTCCCTGCAAAGATCATCACAGTACGCAGCACAATTGCACCTAAGACACCGTAAATAAGCACCCGGCGTTGCAAATTTGCCGGAATAGCAAAATAACTGAACAACATCAGCCAGACAAACACGTTATCAACAGCAAGTGCTTTTTCAAGTAAATAACCCGTAAGAAAAGCCATTGCCTGACTATTGGCAACAGTTTCCCCCACAGTTTCTCTGAAATACCACCATAATCCTAATGCAAATAAGAGCGACAGACTTACCCAAATTACGCTCCAGACAGCAGCTTGACGAAATGACATTGCCTGCTCTTTCTTACGCCCTTGTAAGAGCAGATCCAGTAACAGCATAATCGTAATTAAAACGGCGAAACTTCCCCATAAGACAGGACTACCCACTGAGTTCATTTTCTTTCTCTACATAAACAAAAACGGCCGAAGTCTCAGAAGACGCCAGCCGTTGCTATATTTCTTCCCCACGCAATGGAGGTGGATGTATTGCAAGCAACCCTCGCCTTCTGGCAAGGTCTCACTTACAACACAGAAAATGTACCACCAGGTATCAGTTCAAGGTTGCCCGGCTACCGGATGCTATTGCATCGTAATGACGATAAACCGGCAAGGAAGTTACTCCCCTTTGCTGTGGTGAAAAGTAAATCAAATTCACACAAGAATCAATCTACCACCGCAAAAAATATTGACTCATAGACAGTAACCAATAAACCGCAAATAAAATAGTGAGAAAATAGCGATTAATTTAAATTAAAAATCCAATAAACTAATCGCATCAAACAAGTTTATTATTCCATTTCAATCAATGTTCAATTGATCGCCAAAATTTTCTGTTTAGTCACTCTTGATTTTGTTACAGTGTCGCAGGCCATGCCATTTTCCTCTTTCAACGGATTGAAAAGGCGTTATAACCGGCCAAATAACTACAACAGGATGCAATTTAATCAGTTTAGCCCCATGCTTTCAGGATGAACAAACAAAGGCATTTTAGGAACACCTGATGGAAATAGTAAAAGAACTTATATATGCACTTTGGCACCAGGATTATGAAACTCTGGCCAATCCATCCCTACTATGGGCCATTTATATCATGCTATTCTTGATCCTCTTCCTTGAAAATGGCCTGCTTCCCGCAGCATTTTTACCTGGAGACAGTTTACTTATATTGGTTGGCGTATTAATTGCCAAAGGTGCGATGAGTTTCCCAGTAACGCTTGTTATATTAACCACCGGAGCAAGCTTAGGTTGCTGGGTCGGTTATCTTCAGGGGAAATGGTTAGGAAATACCAGGATAGTACAAGGTTGGCTCTCTCACTTGCCGGCTCATTATCACCAAAGAGCTTACAGTCTTTTTCACCGCCACGGCCTGTCTGCTTTACTTATTGGCCGTTTCCTCGCATTCATACGAACCTTGCTGCCAACACTTGCGGGCCTGACGGGTCTGCAAAATAGTCGTTTCCAGTTTTTTAACTGGCTCAGTGGTTTCCTGTGGGTCGTTATCCTAACCTCTTTGGGCTATGCACTCGGTAAAACCCCCATTTTTCGTCAGTATGAAGATCTGGTAATGAATTTCCTGATATTACTGCCACTTGCTTTACTAATTATTGGTTTTAGCGGCAGTTTGTTAGTTGTATTACGTAAAAAAACGTGCCAACCCCCTCAAAAAAAGTAATTCCTTCTGAAAAACCCTTAAATCTCCCCATGCCGCAAACAAAAGTATCGTTTGCGGCAGGATAGTAAAATAACGCTAATGTTTTTCATTCACCTTCTAAAATATAAGCTATATTTAATCATAGTCTTTTCCAGCGTCTGGAAAATCGACCGACTAAGTCAAATATACACACCTACATAAGGAGTAATTTACATGGTACATAACAAAACTGCTGAAGACTTACGCATTGAATTAAAATCCCTATCGAAAACACTAGAGGAAGTGATCAAAAATTCCGGTGATAAATCCGATACCGAACTGGAAAAAATCCGCAACAAAGTAGAAAGCCTGCTCGAAGAAACTCGCATGAAACTTGGCACTGTCAGTGATAAAGTCGTTATGCAAACTAAAGAGATGGCTCGTCATGTTGATGATTACGTTCACGCAAAACCGTGGACAAGTATCGGCATCGGTGCAGTAACGGCTGTCGTATTAGGTGTGTTATTGGCTAAACGCTAATATGAACCACCCATCCAAATCTCAAGGCCCCGGTAAAGGGGTCCTTGATTCTCTTCAACGCATTGCCACCATCATTATCAGGATGGTAGAAACCCGCTTACAGCTGATCGTTGTAGAACTGGAAAAAGAAAAAGCAACCCTGATACAACTGATATTAATGGTCGGTCTGACATTGCTGTTTACCGCTTTTGGTCTGATGTGTCTACTTGTTCTGATTTTTTGGGCTGTCGATCCAGCCTGGCGTCTTACTGCATTAGCCATCACCACAGGTACTTTGCTGACCCTGGCGCTCATTGGCCTGATATGGACCATCAGGAAATCCCGTCATTCAACATTACTCAACGCAACCCGCGAGCAATTAAGGATTGATAGAGAGATGCTGGAGGATCACAGTAATGAGTAAACAGAGCCAAAAAAGAAAACTAAAAAAACAGCAATTACTCAAAAGCATCCTGTTACAACGAATTATACTTTCTAACGATACTCAGCACTGGCGAAATATCACTGACCCCTATGACAAAGGCTGGCAAAAGCTTTTGTCATTAAAATCTTATCTGCTACTCGGGGCCAGTACCCTCTCTTTATATGGTCTTCGTCACCCAGTGAAATTCTATCGCTGGACCCGCCGAGTCATTGGTGCATTGAAGATACTAAAAAGGAAGAAGTAATAATTCTTCATAATATATCTTATTGATTATCAACAACATTACTCACATTCAAAAACTTTGTATAAAATTGTTAATAATCCTTGCTTACAACTAAGCTCTCCTCTCTTTAATATACATTCCATTCCTTAATGATTAGCAAATTGTGCTATTTCAAGTTAGTACCGACTAATCATCACTACTTTACCTGTATCCCTGGAGTTGTTAATGAAAAAATTTGAAGATAGAACCTTGCTATTAGCCCGTATTTTAATGTCAATCCTGTTTATCGTTGCAGGTTATGGAAAATTAGGCGATGCCTATGTTAGCACTCAACAATATATGGAAGCGATGAGGGTTCCTGGCTTTTTATTACCGCTGACTATCTTGCTTGAACTGGGTGGCGGCCTAGCCGTTCTGTTCGGTTTCTTAACCCGTACAACAGCACTATTTACCTTTGGTTTCTGTATTCTGACTGCCTTACTTTTCCACAGCAATTTTGCTGAAGGTATGAACCAGACTATTTTTCTAAAAAACCTGACTATCGGCGGTGGCTACCTGTTACTGGCTATCATCGGTCCAGGTAAATTCAGTATTGACCGCTTGATGAATAAAAATTGGTAATATACTGTTGTTGCTGTTCTGAATCTGAGAAATAACATTTTTAGGTAAAGAGTAAAACCATCAAACGCCCACTTTGCTCAACTATCCTATTAGATAACGATTTCATATTAAGTTTCAAGATAAATAGCTGACCGGAAAATCTAACAGATTTTTCGGTTTGCTTTATTAAAGCATCGTAGCTCCGATAAAACATGATACATTTCGCCAAAATATTAATGACAATAACAAAAAGCGCAATCAAGTTAAACAATAACACTAAAATCTCAATAAATTTATATATTAACCCCATAACAACATTATTCAATGCATTTTTTCACAAAATACATTAAAATAAAAATATATCTGAATTTGAATTAAAATTATTAATAAAAATATCTTAAAACATATATTTTTAAATTATTGAAAAACAAATAAAAACATTTTAATAATATAATAAAAACAGAATTTACATTACGTTAAATCCCATAATAACCTCATGATTTTACTATGGGATTTAAATAAATAAAAATCATTATAAAATAAAAAACAAGAATATGACTTGCCATTTACACATCATTTAACACAGCTAAAAAACGAATAAACAAAACCTAACAAATTGATTACATTAAAAAATTAATTTATAACCCATTAAAGGCGAATAATCGCAACCATAACCATACAAAATTTTTATTATTAAATTTTACAATCATACTTTAGCCTTAATTATCCAATAATCTATTTATCTTAATAAATACTATCGTATTACTACATTTAACCCCACATCATCTATAGAGTAATAAAAAGGTTTTATAATATATTTTCACTATTTTATCTTACTGACAGAAATAAAAATCTTAAATTTATATAAATTACTTATAAAAGCATAGATGTTTTATTTTAGATCTATAAATGTAAGATATAGAAACATATCAGTTAAATCACCATGCAATTATATTATTAACTTATTCGCAAGTTGAAAAATGAATATCGAGAATAACAGATTATAATAACTACTATACCCTATGGATTTCAAGATGGATCGCGGCGGCAAAGGAGCGAATCCCCGGGAGCATAGATAACGATGTGACCGGGGTGAGTGAGTGCAGCCAACAAAGAGGCAACTTGAAAGATGACGGGTATATACTTAAAACACCCCATATCATATTAATAATACAATAATATCATTCTGGCCTGGCAAGAATATTCTCACAGTAGATAACAAAGCCGGAAGATCATGGCGGATTTTTCCGGCTTTTTCATCTATCTTAGCGGTGCGCAAACAATTTAGGGATTTCCCGCAAACACCAGGATTTAGCTTCCCCCATACTGTCTCGTCGCCATGCCATAATGACATTTGTCTCGTGGCTGTATTCAGAGCTAATCACCCGTAAACGGCCCGTCGTAATATCTTGCTCCACCATAGGATAAGGCATCGTAGCAACCCCTAACCCGGCTAAAAGAGCCCGACGTTTATCTTCCAGCGAACTCACCGTTAAACGTTGTTGCTTATCTAATAACTGAACCGTCAAGACCGGGCGTTCCCTTGCGGTATCTGCCACAGCAATACCACGATACTTCACCCTCGTTACATCAGACAAAGGCTCCGGCTCTTGATGAATAGGATGGTCAGGGCTGGCAACATAGACATTGGTAATGCTGTAAAGCTGACGTGAATTCACTTCTGCCGATGCGCGGAAATGCATATCTGGCGCAATAACAATATCTGCCCGGCCTGTTTCCAACCGCTCCCATGCCCCCGCCAAGACCTCAGTCAATAGAGAGAGCTGGGTATTCGATTTCTGAACAAGTTTGCCCACCAAGGGGAACAATAAAGAAGCAGGGACCAGTGCCTCACAAACGATTGTCAGGTGAGTTTCCCAACCCCGCGCTAATGCCTCTGCGTCAGCGGTTAATTTATCCGCAGCTTCAAGCAATTGACGTCCACGCTCAAGCAACATACGGCCAACGTTGGTGAATTTGGTCCTGTGACCCGAACGGTCAAACAGCACTACATCCAGCTCCTCTTCCAGCTTTTGCATCGTATAGCTCAGTGCAGAAGGAACACGGCCAAGCTCATCAGCTGCCGCAGCAAAACTTCCCCGCCGGTCAATCGCATCCATGACCCGTAGAGATTCCAGTGTAAGCGCTCGTTCTTTGCTCATATTTTTCTCAATCAGGAAATTTGAATATGGTGACCAGATTAACTGGCTAACATTTCGCCGTCCAGATAATTACTATTGTTAGTGTGTGTTTTTTGAAGGTAACCGCCATCATGATTATAAATAGAACAACAAAGCAATGTGGAAAAGCTGACTATGGTTGGCTACAAGCCCGTTATACATTTTCATTTGGTCACTATTTTGATCCAAAGTTTTTGGGTTATGGCGCTCTACGTGTACTGAATCAGGAGGTTATCGCACCAAAAGCCGCTTTCCAGCCTAAATCTTATCCCCATGTGGATATACTGAATATTATTCTGCAAGGCGAAGTCGAATATCGCGATAGCGAAGGCAATCATGTCAGAGCTTACAAGGGAGAATGTTTACTGTTTTCTGCCCGCCAAGGAATCAGCTACAGTGAACATAATATCAGTGCTAATAAGCCACTGACCCGCTTGCAGCTTTGGCTAAATGCCTTCCCGCAACAGGAAAGTTTACCATTGCAACGGATGGCGTTACCAGAACAGCCATTAACTATGCTTGCCTCTCCAACCGCAGAAGATGGCAGTATGCAATTGCGTCAGCAAGTATGGGTAAATCATATTTCTCTTAATAAGAATCAAGCTCATCATCTGCAATTGAAAGGAAAAAATGCTTATCTGCAATCCCTGAACGGCAATATCAAAATAACAGGCAATTCGAAGGATAATGCTTTGATTAAATGTGGAGATGGCGCTTTTATTCATGAAGAAAATCGTCTGGTGTTAAAAGCAGATACTGAGTTCCAAGGGTTGTTAATTGATCTAGCCGCTTGAGAAAATAAAAACCCCATCAAGGCTAAACCTGATGGGGTTAAATTGGTGAAGTTGACCGATAAGCCGGGTTCTGTCGTGGACAATCATTCATCTAGGCCAGCACTTACGCACTGGCTCAAGCAGCCTACCCGGGTTCGATACGGGCCGTACCTAATGAACCCCTATTTGGCCTTGCTCCGGGTGGAGTTTACCGTGCCACGGACTGTTACCAGCCGCGCGGTGCGCTCTTACCGCACCCTTTCACCCTTACCTGATCCTGCATAAGCAGGCCATCGGCGGTTTGCTCTCTGTTGCACTGGTCGTGGGCTTTCACCCCCCAGACGTTATCTGGCACCCTGCCCTGTGGAGCCCGGACTTTCCTCTCCTCTACCTATCGTCCAAAGGACGATGGCAAAGCAGCGACTGTCTAGTCAACTCCGCAGCAGATTATAAGAGGTTTAACAAACGATGTATAGGCGTTTACTCATTATCTGCCTGTTTATCAACAACTGTTGTTACTCTTCATGCTGTCCCAGAGCATGGCGATAAAGCGCGTTTTTCTTCACACCATGGATCTCTGCCGCCAGAGCAGCCGCTTTTTTCAACGGCAGCTCTTGCTGAAGGAGCGCCAACGTTCTTAATGCCTCTGGAGGTAAAGCTTCGTTATCCGGTTTTTTATCACCTTCAACGATCAACACCATTTCACCACGGCGACGGGTTTCATCTTCCTTAACCCATGCCAGAAGCTCACCTACCGGCATACCATGAATCGATTCCCAAGTTTTTGTTAATTCCCGGGCCAGAACGACGTAACGTTCAGTTCCCCACTCGTCAACCATATCTTCTAAACTCTCGATTAGACGATGAGTGGACTCATAAAAAATTAACGTCCGCGATTCCTGCTCCAAAGCCCGTAAAGTATCTTTCCGGCTTTTACGCTTAGCCGGCAAAAATCCTTCGTAACAGAAACGATCTGATGGCAGGCCCGCAGCAGATAATGCGGTTATAGCCGCACAAGGCCCTGGTAGAGGAACAACATGGATACCCGCTTCACGGCAACGGCGAACCACATGATAACCAGGATCATTAATCAGTGGCGTTCCCGCGTCAGAGACTAATGCAATACTCTGCCCCTGCTGAAGTTTCGTAATTAATTGATCTGCTTTCTGCTGTTCATTATGATCATGAAGTGCGAACATGCGCGCATTAATGGCAAAATGTTGAAGCAACAAGCCGGTATGTCGCGTATCTTCGGCCGCAATCAGATCGACATGCTCAAGAACTTCAAGCGCACGCTGAGTGATATCACCCAGGTTTCCAATGGGGGTTGGCACAACATATAGCGTGGATGTCGTAACCACTGCTCGATTGGGTTGATTCATTGTTTCATCCGAATGACCGATTTAAAATTGAGCATCTTTGAAAAAAACATCGCTGGATACAGTATGCTTTCCTCAATTTTTGTGCGTATCAAAACTGGTTTAGTCTGTTCAGCTATGCTGGCAGTTATGATCATCGCAGGGTGTACCGTGCCTGACCAACAGGGACAACAACCTTTGCAAACTCAGGACAAAGTCAGTACAGAAATCGCCCGTTATCAATCCATCATTGATGCCGCTAGTGGCGAACCTTCTCTGGATGTCATCCGTGCTTATATCGCTCAGGAACCACTTCTGAAAGACAATGCCGCTCATCAAAAAAATATTGATGATACCTGGCAAATGCTAACCCGTCTTTCACCACAAAATCGCAGTGGGTTGGTCATCAACGCTGATGAAAATATTCTGCAAGGCTGGCTAGACTTACTCAGTACCTATCAGGATAACAAACAGGACTCTGACAAACTACAAGCAGCTATCCGTGACTGGAAAATTCGTTATCCACAAAACCCAGCCACGCAGTCACTCCCAACCCAGTTACAACCCGCCGCCATCCAATCGCAAGGTACTGACATCCGTATTGCACTGTTCCTGCCATTAAGCGGTCAGGCAAAAGTATTCGGTGAAGCAATCCGTCAGGGCTTTCTTGATGCTCAGGCTGGTTTGCCAACCCCATTACTGCCAACAGAAAACCCAGAAAATTTATCTACAGCAACCAACGATAATACGTCAGATACCGTGGTTTCTGCCGATGCCCTGTCAAATGCAGCGGTTCCCGTTGAATCAACACCACCAGCCGTTCAGTCAACGCGTGTCATAGCCAATGTGCCGGTTAACACACAACAGGTCAAAATCTATGACACAACGAGCCAGCCATTGGAAAATTTATTGATTCAGGCTGAACAAGACGGTGTGAATTTAGTTGTCGGGCCGTTACTTAAACCAGATGTGGTTAAACTGGTTCAGATGAATACACCATTAAACATGCTAGTGCTGAACGAGTTAGATAATGCGCAACCCCGGCCCAATATCTGTTATTTCTCTCTGTCACCAGAAGATGAAGCGAAAAATGCCGCAGAACATATTTGGCAGCAACAAAAACAGAATCCTCTGATACTCGTTCCCCGAGGTACTTTTGGTGACCGGATCGCCAAGGCATTTGCACAAGAATGGCAAAAACAAGGTGGGCATACCGTTCTGCAACAAACCTTTGGTTCTTCCGCCGAACTGAAACAGTTAATTAATCGAGGTACAGGTATTCGCCTGACTGGAACAGCCATTAGTGCAACAAACAATCAACCTGTATCAACCACTATTGGTGATCTGGAAATTCCCCAGATAAATACAGATGCTGTTCCTACTTCTGCCGGCGGTTCAGTGGACGCAGTTTATATTATTTCCACTTTGGATGAACTGACTCTGATTAAGCCAATGATTGATATGGCAATCAGTTCCCGCAACAAACCGGCCCTTTATGCAAGTTCCCGCAGTAATCAGGCTGGCGCTGGTCCTGATTTCCGTCTGGAGATGGAAGGAATGCAATTCAGCGACATTCCATTAATCGCTGGCGCTAACCTGCCACTGATGCAACAAGCAGCCGGTAAATTTGCCAATGATTACTCTTTGATGCGTCTCTACGCTATGGGTATTGATGCCTGGTCATTAGCAAATCAGTTCAATCAGGTTCAACTTCAAAGTGATTTCCATCTCAATGGTGCCTCAGGGATGCTGTCTGTTCAGGAGAACTGCGCAATTTTTCGGCAGCTTTCATGGATGCAATATCATCAAGGCCAAATCACTGCCATTTAATTAAGCATTAATTACCGCTTGTTATCAGGCGGCATTTAAATTCAACTAACTCTTTTCAGGATGAAAATAAAAAAGCCAACAAGTTATTTGCTGGGACGTAACTATGAAACGCAGGCAAAGTTGTTTTTGCAAAAACAGGGGCTAACTTTTATCGCTGCGAATGTAAAAGTTCATGGTGGTGAAATTGACCTGATTATGAAAGACAAACAGACCTGGGTTTTTATTGAAGTTCGTTTTCGCAAACAAGAGCAATATGGTGATGCACTGGCGACAGTGACCCGCAGCAAGCGTAAAAAATTATTACACGCTGCCGCAGTATGGCTGTTTCAACGTGGTGAATGTTTTGAAACCACTTCTTGTCGCTTTGATATTTGTGCTATTACTGGTCAACAATTTATATGGTTGCCAAATGCTTTCAATCAAAATGAGTTCGCTCGCTAAAATGATACTGGGTAGGTTATAAACGTGCTGGATAGAATTAAAGTCTGTTTTACAGAAAGTATTCAAACTCAGATTGCAGCCGCAGAAGCATTACCTGATGCTATCTCCCGGGCCGCAATAATGATGGTTCAGTCATTGCTGAATGGTAACAAAATCCTTTGCTGTGGTAATGGTGGTTCTGCTGCAACTGCCCAGCGGTTTGCTGCCAATATGATCAACCGGTTTGAAACTGAACGCCCAAGTCTGCCTGCCTTGTCGCTTAACGCAGATAATGTGGTGATAACAGCGATTTCAAGTAGTAAACAACATGATGAAATTTACGCTAAACAGGTACGAGCATTAGGTCAGCCAGGCGATGTGTTATTGGCTATTTCCACTCATGGAAATAGCCGGGATATTGTTAAAGCCGTTGAAGCGGCTGTAACCCGCGATATGACGATTGTCGCCCTTACCGGCTATGATGGTGGTGAACTTGCTGGCTTGTTAGGGCCACAAGATGTGGAGATTCGTATCCCATCTCATCGCAGCACCCGAATTCAAGAAGTGCATATGCTGACCGTTAATTGCCTGTGTGACTTAATCGATAATACACTCTTTCCCCATCAGGATGACTAAGGAGCCAATAATGCGATTTTTCTCCCTATTAGCTACGGTTTGTGCCGCAGTAATGCTACAAGGATGTATTGGTGCAGCTGTGGTAGGTTCTGCCGCTGTAGCGACTAAAAGCGCAACCGACCCCCGTACTATTGGTCAACAGGTTGACGATGGGACGCTGGAAGCGCGTGTCAGTAATGCACTTAACAAAGATAAGCAGATCAAAGAGCGTATCCGTGTTATTACCACCGCCTATCAAGGGAAAGTTTTGCTGACAGGCCAAAGCCCGGACTCAAACCTTTCAGACCGTGCAAAACAGATAGCATCGCGTGTTGATGGAGCTCATATTGTGTACAATGAAATTCGTCAGGGGAAACCTGTTGAATTAAGTACGGCTTCTAAAGACACCTGGATTACCACTAAAGTACGCTCAAAAATTCTGACCAGTGATTCTGTTAAGTCTTCCAACATAAAAGTCGTTACAGAAAACGGTGAGGTCTTTTTACTGGGTATTCTGACTAAACAAGAAGGTAACGCCGCTGCGAAAATTGCCAGCGAAACTGATGGTGTTAAGCGGGTAACAACTGCGTTTACTTATCTGAATTAAGCTAAGCATATTACTGAGGGGGGGATAGCACCATAAATCTACCCTGGATATATTAAGCCGCGTCATTCTTTGACGCGGACGCTTTCCCTTTTTTACTATCCGACGTCAAATATCCAACATAAAACTGGGTAACCTGCCATTCTTCCCTTAATTATTTTTCAATAACTCGTTTTTCTTAAGGTAATTCACGCCGCCCAACAACCGCATTTGTCGCAAAATCCATTGTTGACGCTGTAAAACATAAGCCGAAGGGGCGTTAACTTTATAGCGGTGCGGGTTAGGCAATACAGCAGCGAGTAAAGCAGCTTCTGATGCAGTCAATTTACTGGCTGATTTATGAAAATAGTATCTGGATGCCTCTTCAACACCAAAAATACCATCACCAAATTCTACAATATTAAGATAAACCGTCAGAATTCGGCTTTTTGACCATACCAATTCAATAGCAAAGGTCATTCCAGCTTCCAATCCTTTTCTCAACCAACTACGTCCATCCCACAAAAATAAATTTTTGGCCGTTTGCTGAGAAATCGTTGAAGCCCCTCTCAACCTACCAGAGTTATTTTGATTATGCTCAAGGGCATTTTCAATAGCATCAAAGTCAAATCCCCAATGCAGTGGAAATTTTTGATCTTCAGCAGCAATAACAGCCAATGCGATATTTGGGGATATTTGTTCGTGCCCTACCCAGGCAGAATGACATACATAAGAAAAATTAACTGATAACCAAGCGTTAATTTGGCGCTCAACCATAATCATAGAAAATGGCACTGGCAAGAATGAAAACGCAACAACAGAAACTATCCATAAGATAATAACTGAGATTACGATTTTTTTAAGCCAGCACCATAAAAATTGCAAAGGATTTCTCATCCAGTTACTCAGTCATTTCCAATACTTTTCTGACAAGTTTATCAATTCCCTCCTCCGCCTGAGAAATAGATTCAGCAAGCATATAGGCTGGAGTTGTAACAATTTTATTTTCCAAATCAACAACAATATCATTTACCTGGCAAACGATATGAACGCCTCCCATTGCCTCCACTTGAGCCGCAGTTTCAGGATCATTACCAATAGTTAGTTTCACCGGTGTATTAAGTAGTTTTGGCAACATAACCGGTGCAATACACATAAACCCCATAGGTTTATGTTGTTTATGCATAGCCCTCACTAAACTTAATAAATCTTTATTTATTTCGCAATCAACTGTCTTAGCAGCAAAGTCACATAAATTCTTTGCAACACCAAATCCCCCAGGAATGATCAGGGCATCAAACTCATTTGCATTTGCTTGAGACAAAGACTCGATTTTTCCCCTTGAAATACGGGCTGATTCCTGTAGGACGTTACGTTCTCCGCCAGTTCCTTCACCGCTAATATGATTAATAACATGACGTTGTGGCTCATCAGGTGCCAAAAAGCTCGTTTTAACACCTAAACGATCTAAAGAAAGCATAGTCAATACTGATTCATGAATTTCACTGCCATCGAATACACCACATCCACTTAAGACAACCGCAACTGATTTCATAGCTCACTCCATTTGTAGTCGATTATTGCTTAACCCTTTAGGGGGTTAAACACCAATCTTCATCACAGATTTTAATGAATCTTGTAACAAAAAATCTTATCTTTGCTATGTTGGTACTTGTATGATGTACGGAGAATTCCCCATTTACTCGCCGCAACAAAGATGCATTAGATAGGCGTGTAAAAAGTTTTCCCTGGTGTTGGCGCAGTATTCGCGCACCCCAACCTCGGTTGGGGTTATTTTTTTTCGGCGCCTGCCAACCATTCCCCTAAAATTTCCGTATCGTTTCTCCATTCTTGCTTTAACTCATCAACCCATTCCTGAACATTGTCCCACCATGCAGGTAAATCAGGTGATTGAATCTGTTGAGCCAGTTGCTGCAAATGACGTAATCCAACCGACCCCGCCGCACCTTTTATCTTATGTGCTTCCTCCGTGATGCCTTTCTGATCTTTAGCTGTCATATTCGATTCCAACACAGATAGGTATCCCGGCATCATCTTCTCAAATACACTCAGGCTATCGCGAATCAATTGAGGTCCAACCAGCTCGATATATTGATTAAGCATTTCTATATCAAGTAAATCTTCATCTTTCATCAATCCTGACTCCTCTTCTTCTGGCTTCATATGATGCACAGACTGTTCTCCCCAGAATTGTTCAATAATGGCAGTTAAGGCATTCACAGACAGCGGTTTACTCAACACGCCATTCATGCCCACATCCAGATATTCTTTTTTGTCCTTTAAAACATTTGCAGTCAGCGCAATAAGTGGGGGCAGATCCTTTTTGGCGTATCGCTCACGTAATTCCCGAGCGATGTCTAATCCGGTCATATCAGGCAACTGAATATCAAGTAATACCAGATCGAACTCCCCTGGCTTGAACACTTCCAGAGCATCCTTACCATTCATAACGACTTCTACGCTGTTACCCAATTTTTCCAGTACTGAACGAGCAACGATCACATTCAGCTCAATATCTTCTACCAGCAAAATATGCAAAGCCGGAAGTGGGCAATCTTCTGTATCTTCTCTGCATGGCAGACTCTCTTCCATAGCAGGAGCAATAATAGAGAGTGTAAATCGAGAACCTTGTCCCGGCTCACTTTCCACCAAAATATCGCCTCCCATACTTTGAGCTAAACGTTTGGATACAGCCAGTCCAATACCGGTTCCCGTTGCCGGACAACCACCATGACTGCCTTTCACCTGATAATACATTGCAAAGATCTTCTCTTGCTCATCAAGTGGAATACCAATCCCCGTATCCGTGACTTCAAACAACAAACGCTCACCCTTTTCATACCAGATTCGAACATTAATCTCGCCTTTTTGAGTAAATTTCACTGCATTGCCAATCAAGTTCCACAGAATTTGGCGCAAGCGAGTACCATCTGTCATGATTCTGGCAGGTAATGGCAGCTCTGGTTCCATCACAAATTTAATCCCTTTCGGCTGTACCAGCAGCCCGGAGAGGTTTTCCAGATCGGACATAAAACCGGTAAAGTCAATTGGCTGATTATCAATCTGGACTTTACGCCGCTCAATTTTGTCCATTTCAATAATGTCATTGAAAATATTGCCAAGCGTGATAGCACTGACATGAATCGTTTTCAGATATTTATTTTGTTCAGAGGTCAGTTCAGTATCGAGCAGAATACGACTCAAACCAACAATGCCATTTAAAGGCGTACGAAGCTCATGGCTAATCGTTGAGATAAAAGTCGTCTTATCCCTGCTCGCATTCTCCAAAGCGTCCTGATAACGCTTACGCTCCGTTATATCGCGCCCAAACCCCATAAGCCCGTGTCTTTTCCCTACCCGATCATAAAAAGGGACTTTCCGCAGTTCAAAACAAGCTTTTCGTCCATCGGGATAAACCAGCCATTGTTCATAAGTCAGGGCAACATTATGACGGAACACTTTTTCGTCCGTTTTCATCACCTTGCGGGCAACTTCTTTGTCATAAACATCGTTTGGTGTTAACCCAACAAGTTGTTTCTGGCTTTTACCCGTCAGCAATTCCATCGCCCGATTACAACCAGAGAATTCATTATCTTCATTACGGTAATAGACCAAATCAGGAGAAGCATCGAGAAAAGATTTCAGTAATATAGATTGCTGTTCCAATTCAATCTGAGTCTGCTCACGGTGCTTCATCTCTTCTTTTAGTTTATCCAACAATATCAGATGCGCCTGTTCAGCTTTTTCTCTTTCTGAGATCTCCTGATTCAGCTTGATGATGTTGTCTTTTAGTTGCTGATTAAGTTCCCGATCACGCTGACGCATCACTTCTAATTTTTCAACTAATTTGGATAATCGTTGGCGGGATTCTTCAAGCTGTTCAACAACAACCGAAAGGAAATAGACGGCCCAAGGAGTAATCAGCAAACCAAAGAAAATTGAGCGAACCAAATCAATACTTTGCACTCCTCCCTGAAGCAGAAAAGTGACCACCATCTGTACACCCATAGCAAGAACAACTAACGCAGATGCAAGCAGTAAAGAGAAGCGTACTAACCCCAATTTCATCATTAAATCAACATAATATTGGGCCAGGCCCCTAAGCAGCTTCATTTCATTAAAGACTCCCGTTAAATATGACCAATCCAAATCATACCGTAAAAAGCCCGCTACTTCGTTGAAGGAATACAGAAATTGTTGATCGGGTAAAACAATAGTATTATTTAATGGTTTTGATTATGACTTCCCAAACATTATTCTGGCTTTTTACCCCTGCCGGTCTTTTCGCACAATCCAAGCGTGAATAAATAATCAAATTCATTGATAAATTAAGCATAAAATTCTTTTCACTCTTTTTGATAACCACAAAAAGATAAAACTTTATTCTTATAAAGAAATAAATATATATATTTATTCTATTTAGTTTATATTTGTCGGAATTTGAAACCAACAAATAAACATTTAACAGTATATATAAAACAGATATTACACTAATATTAGTGATATGACTCACATTAAAATCCTAACATGATCTATATCACACAACTTCCATATTGATTTTTTTATTTAAAAATCATGATATTATATCATTTTATCGCCTACATTTATCGTATTCCGGCTATATTTGACCTAATCTACATTTCTCGTTAACTTGGGAAGTCACTAGAAATCATCCGTCAGATCCTCATCTGAACCATAATTATGCAGTGACATAATATTATTTCAGTACCGCCTGTTCATAGAAATAGACAGGTGGCAGTTGATTGAGGGCGCAATTCAGACGCCTGTAAAAATATTCATCTCACAAATTTCTGTGAGTTTCTGTGAGAGTCGGACAGAACCTGGGGAGGTTCACACTATGCTATATAACAAATCTCAAGAAAAGGATAACTGTGGCTTTGGACTGATAGCCCATATTGAAGGGGAGCCAAGCCACAAAGTAGTCCGTACCGCTATCCATGCACTGGCACGAATGCAACATCGTGGTGCAATCCTGGCAGATGGTAAAACCGGCGATGGTTGCGGTTTATTACTGCAAAAACCCGACCGTTTTTTTCGGATGGTCGCACAGGAGCACGAATGGCGTTTAGCCCGCAATTACGCAGTCGGTATGCTATTTCTCAGCCAGGACCCTCAGATTGCCCAAAACTGCCGGGAAATAGTCGAACAGGAACTGCAAAATGAAACGCTATCAGTCGTTGGCTGGCGTGAAGTACCAATTAATAGGGATATTCTGGGCGAAATAGCCCTTTCCAGCCTCCCCCGTATCGAACAGATTTTTGTTAATGCTCCTGCTGGCTGGCGCGCTTGTGATTTAGAACGCCGTTTATTCGTTGCCCGCCGCCGAATAGAAAAACGCATCAGCGACAGTGATTTTTATGTTTGCAGTTTGTCCAATCTGGTGACTATCTATAAAGGACTGTGCATGGCGGCAGATTTGCCCCGTTTCTATCCTGATCTGGCTGATTTACGGTTGGAATCAGCCATTTGCCTATTCCACCAGCGTTTCTCAACCAATACCGTCCCACGCTGGCCATTGGCACAGCCTTTCCGCTATCTTGCTCATAATGGTGAAATAAATACCATCACCGGTAACCGTCAATGGGCGCGGGCAAGAGCCTATAAATTCAAAACCCCACTTATTCCTGATCTGCAATCTGCCGCTCCTTTTGTCAATGAAACAGGATCAGATTCCAGCTCGCTGGATAATATGTTGGAGCTGTTTCTCAATGGCGGAATGGATTTAATCCGTGCTATGCGGTTGCTAGTCCCGCCTGCGTGGCAAAACAACCCTGATATGGATGAGGATCTGCGAGCGTTCTTTGATTTCAACTCTATGCACATGGAACCATGGGATGGTCCTGCCGGTATTGTCATGTCAGATGGCCGCTATGCTGCCTGTAATCTGGATCGTAATGGCTTGCGCCCGGCACGTTATGTCATCACTAAAGATAAGCTGATCACTTGTGCTTCCGAAGTCGGTATCTGGGATTATCAGCCCGATGAAGTAGTAGAAAAGGGACGAGTCGGCCCCGGTGAACTCATGGTGATTGATACTCGACAAGGCCGTATCCTCCATGCAGAAGAAACAGACAATGACCTGAAAAGCCGCCATCCCTATAAAGAATGGATGGATAAAAACGTCAAGCGCCTGATCCCCTTTGACGAATTATTGGAAGCTCAAGCCGGCCACCGGGATCTGAACGATCAATCACTGGCGGTCTATCACAAACAATTTGCTTACAGTAATGAAGAGTTGGATCAAATTATCCGAGGCCTGGGAGAGAATGGTCAGGAAGCCACAGGGTCAATGGGTGATGATACGCCGTTTGCTGTACTTTCCAGCCGTCCTCGGATTCTTTATGACTATTTCCGCCAGCAATTCGCTCAAGTCACTAACCCACCAATTGATCCATTACGCGAAGCGCATGTTATGTCTCTCACTACCTGTATTGGACGGGAGATGAACGTATTCTGTGAAGCAGAAGGACAGGCACATCGTCTAAGTTTTAAATCCCCTATTCTGCTTTACTCTGATTTTCATCAATTAACAACGCAACAGAGCCCACACTATCGTGCAGAACGATTAGACTTAACTTTCAATGCGCAGGAAACTCATCTGCAAAATGCGCTGTTTGCATTGTGTGACCAAGCCGAACAACTCGCCAGAGATGGCGCAGTATTGCTGGTATTGTCTGACCGCAATATTACACCGGAGAAGTTACCCATACCGGCCCCTATGGCTGTTGGTGCCATTCAGCACCGTTTGGTAGAAAAAAGCCTGCGCTGCGATACCAACCTGATAGTAGAAACAGCGAGTGCCCGTGATCCACATCATTTCACTGTATTACTGGGGTTTGGTGCAACAGCGATTTATCCTTATCTGGCTTACGAATCACTGGCCAAAATGGTCGATAATGGCACGATTAATAAACCTTATGCTGATGTCATGCTCAACTACCGCAATGGTATCAATAAAGGGCTATATAAAATCATGTCGAAAATGGGCATCTCGACTATCGCCTCCTATCGCTGTTCTAAACTGTTTGAAGCTGTCGGATTACACGCTGAATTAACTGAGTTTTGCTTCAATGGTGTTGTCAGCCGGATTGGTGGTGCTAACTTCAGCGATTTTGAACAGGATCTGCGAAACTTATCCAAACGCGCATGGCTTCCCCGCCATCCAGTTGATCAGGGAGGGTTACTGAAATATGTGCATAACGGCGAATACCACGCTTATAACCCAGATGTCATAAGCACTCTACAATCTGCGGTTCACAGTGGCGAATACAACGATTATTTGAAATATAGCCGCTTGGTTAATCAGCGCCCAGTGACCACAATCCGTGATTTGCTGGCGATAAAAACAAAAGATGAACCTATCCCCATTGAAGAAGTAGAACCCGCCGAAGCGATGTTTAAACGCTTTGATACTGCGGCAATGTCGATTGGGGCATTAAGCCCTGAAGCACACGAAGCTCTGGCTGAAGCAATGAATACATTGGGTGGCTTTTCCAACTCCGGTGAAGGTGGAGAAGATCCCGCACGTTATGGTACAAAAAAAGTTTCCCGTATCAAACAAGTTGCTTCCGGCCGATTCGGTGTGACACCCGCTTATCTGGTCAACGCTGATGTGATTCAGGTTAAAGTGGCCCAAGGTGCTAAACCCGGGGAGGGCGGGCAATTACCGGGTGATAAGGTCACACCGTATATTGCAAAACTACGTTATTCCGTACCAGGCGTAACACTTATTTCTCCACCACCGCATCACGATATTTACTCTATTGAAGATCTGGCTCAGTTGATTTTCGATCTAAAACAGATCAATCCCAATGCGCTGATCTCAGTAAAACTGGTTTCAGAACCAGGCGTTGGTACTGTGGCAACGGGTGTTGCCAAGGCTTATGCCGATTTAATCACCATCGCAGGTTATGATGGCGGAACTGGTGCCAGTCCATTGTCATCGGTGAAATATGCCGGATGCCCCTGGGAATTAGGATTAGTAGAAACCCAACAAGCTCTGGTTGCCAACGGGTTGCGCCATAAGATCCGTTTACAAGTAGATGGTGGATTGAAAACAGGCGTGGACATTATCAAAGCGGCCATTCTTGGTGCTGAAAGTTTCGGTTTCGGCACCGGTCCCATGGTTGCCCTTGGATGCAAATATCTGCGCATCTGCCACCTGAATAACTGTGCGACCGGTGTTGCAACGCAAGATGAGAAATTACGCCGCGACCATTACCACGGATTGCCTGAGAGGGTAATGAATTACTTCCGTTTTATCGCCCGTGAAACCAGAGAGATCATGGCGGAATTAGGGGTCAGAAATCTGACTGACTTAATAGGCCGAACTGAACTGCTGGAAGTATTGGAAGGCATTTCAGCAAAACAGAGCAAATTAAATCTTGAGCCGCTCTTAGCAACAGCTGAACCCCATCAGGGCAAAACGTTATATTGCACTGAAAATAACCCGCCATTTGATAATGGCACATTGAATAAAAACTTATTATCTCAAGCCTCCAGTTACATTGAGAGCCAACAAAGTAAAACTTTCTATTTTGATATCCGTAATACCGATCGTTCAGTCGGGGCTTCTCTTTCTGGCTTTATCGCTGCCCGATATGGTAATCAGGGCGTCGCAGCTGTTCCAATAAAAATTCATTTCAATGGTACTGCCGGTCAAAGTTTTGGTGTCTGGAATGCTGGCGGTCTGGAGCTGACACTTATCGGTGATGCCAATGATTATGTTGGTAAAGGTATGACCGGTGGCCGCATCGTAATACACCCCCCTGTCGGTTCTGCCTTCAAAAGCCACCAGGCAACCATCATTGGTAACACATGTCTGTATGGGGCAACAGGCGGCAAGCTGTACGCCGCTGGATGTGCCGGAGAACGCTTTGCTGTTCGCAATTCAGGTGCTATTACGGTTGTAGAAGGTATCGGAGATAATGGCTGTGAATATATGACAGGCGGTATCGTCTGCATTCTCGGACGCACCGGAATAAACTTTGGTGCAGGAATGACCGGCGGTTTTGCCTATGTTCTGGATGAAAATGATGATTTCCGCAAACGGGTCAACCCAGAGCTGGTAGAAGTTCTGGCAGTAGAGACCTTAGCTATCCACGAAGAACATTTGAGAGGACTTATCACTGAACACGTTCTGCTGACCGGTTCCCAACGCGGTGAAGATATTCTTGCTAACTGGCAACAGTGGTTGAGTAAATTTGCACTCGTGAAACCAAAATCCAGTGATGTAAAAGCCCTGCTGGGACATCGCAGTCGTTCTTCCGCAGAGTTGCGAATTCAAGCACAGTAAGGAACCCAGATGAGCCAGAATGTATATCAGTTTATCGACTTACAACGCGTCGATCCGCCTAAAAAGCTGCTGAAGATCCGCAAAATAGAATTTGTGGAAATCTATGAGTCATTTTCAGCAATTCAGGCACAAACCCAGGCAGATCGCTGCCTTTCCTGTGGTAATCCTTATTGCGAATGGAAATGCCCTGTTCATAACTACATTCCCAATTGGCTTAAACTTGCCAATGAAGGGCGCATCATGGAAGCCGCTGATTTATCCCATCAGACGAACAGCCTGCCGGAAGTTTGCGGCCGCGTTTGTCCACAGGATCGCCTTTGTGAAGGTGCCTGTACCCTGAATGATGAGTTTGGTGCAGTCACTATTGGTAATATCGAGCGCTACATCAACGATAAAGCGATTGCTATGGGCTGGAAGCCCGATATGTCACAAGTTCAGCCAACAGGCAAACAAGTTGCGATTATTGGTGCCGGCCCCGCAGGGCTGGCCTGTGCTGATGTATTGGCCCGTAATGGTGTACAAGCAGTCGTTTTTGATCGCCACCCAGAAATCGGTGGATTACTCACTTTTGGCATACCTGCGTTCAAACTGGAAAAAGAGGTGATGGTACGCCGCCGTAAAATTTTTTCTGAGATGGGAATTGAATTCCGGCTCAATACTGAAATAGGCAAAGATATCGCCCTATCTGAACTGACAGAGCAGTTTGATGCCGTATTTCTTGGTGTAGGAACCTATCAGTCAATGCGCGGGGGACTGGCAAATGAAGATGCTGATGGCGTTTATGATGCACTGCCATTTCTGATTGCCAATACCCGGCACTTGATGGGGTATCCCCCCCTGCAATCACAGCCTTTCATTGATATGCAGAGTAAACGGGTCGTGGTTCTCGGGGGTGGCGATACGGCGATGGATTGCGTCAGAACGTCTATTCGCCAAAAAGCGGCTTCAGTTACTTGTGCTTATCGCCGTGACGAAGTTAATATGCCAGGCTCCCGCCGCGAAGTGAAAAATGCCAGGGAAGAAGGTGTAGAATTTCTGTTTAATCTGCAACCTCTCAGCATTGAAATCAACAGCTCAGGTCAAGTTTGTGGCATAAAAATGGTACGGACTCAATTAGGTCAACCTGATGAAAATGGACGCTGCCAAGCTGAAATTATTATCGGTTCCGAACATCTGCTCAAAGCTGATGCCGTGATTATGGCATTTGGTTTTAAACCACATACAATGAGCTGGTTAAATGACCATAAAATAGCGCTGGATAAACAGGGGCGTATCGTTGCACCAGAGTTTTCAGACACTCCTTTCCAAACCAGCAATCCTCAGATATTTGCTGGCGGAGATGCCGTTCGCGGCTCAGATCTGGTTGTAACAGCCATTGCCGAAGGACGTAAAGCCGCACAAGGCATTCTCGACCACCTCAATATCTAATAAACAAAGGGAGCTTTCCAGCTCCCATACCTTCCTATTATCGACTCTATAATTTATATTAGCCGGACTATTTTTATATGAAGAGTGAATGTATTTAATGAACATTCCGTACTTGCTTCTGCCATAATTAACATTTATGTGTATTTCATCTTATCAGCGTGGATTTTACCAACTACCCAGCTAAGATAGCACTATGCTTATTCAACTATAAGTCTTGGAAATATTAATGAAATTAATAAAAACTCTAATTTTGTTGTCTTTGGCGTTGCTTGCTGGTACCAGTCTTTCGGTGCTTGCGTTGCCACGAAACGTTACACCCGATAATATTAATAAAGAGATTATCAATAGAGGTATCAACTCTGTCGTTGCAGAATTAGGGGAAACAAGAACCAGACAAGAAATCACTCACAAAATTACGACTGGTGACCATGACTGGATAAAACTGGCTTTTAAATTAACTCAAAGTATACATCTGGATTTCTCCAAAGAGATACGTTACTCACTCTCTATGGCATTAATTAATAATCCCGTTGATGTCCTTGCTACTGCCGGTAAAGAAAACAACATATCATTAGCTGATATCTGTACAATCCCGCCAGAACTTAAGACTAGAGAGAATAAAATAGAATTTGTCAATAAAGTCAGAAAGAGTTTAGGGTCCATCACAGACTACGAAGCTAAAAACAGAGTAGAAGAATGTTTCTGGGAGTTAGAGAAAGCCTACAATGTGGAATTTTAATCAATAAACTTGAAAAATAAGGAGGCAATCTCAGCCCCCTTATTTAGCGCTTATTTTACTACCCGTAAAGCAGGACGCCCTTTTGTCGGTTTTGGTGGTTCATCATCAGGTGAAGTTCCACTATTATCTTCAGCATCGCGGAGGGTATCCGTAACTAATACCAAGTTATCTGCCACAGAAGCGCCAGCTTTATCATGCCCTGGAGTAGACTCAAAAAGATATTCATCTTTATAAGCTGCTTCAGGCTCAAACATCATTCCTGCCCCATTTTCACGGCTATAAATAGAGAGAACCGCCACCATTGGTACATTAATCTGACGGGGCATACCGCCAAAACGGGCATTGAAACGTACTTCATCATTGGTTAACTCAAGATTACCAACAGCTCTCGGCGCTATGTTCAGCACAATTTGCCCATCACGGGCATATTCCATTGGTACATTGACTCCACGTAAAGTCACGTCTACAACCAGATATGGAGTCATATCATTATCGAGTAACCACTCGTAGTGAGCACGCAACAAATAAGGGCGACGAGGAGACATTTGAGACAGCTCCATAAATCAGTTCCTGGATTGCAAGCGCATTTCACGTTCAGCTTCGGTTAATGAAGCCAAGAATGCATCACGTTCAAAGACACGCTGCATGTAAATTTGTAAATCTTTGGTACCAGAACTCGGTAGCTCTATACCCAGTTCAGGTAAACGCCATAGCAAAGGGGCAAGATAGCAATCAACCAAACTGAATTCTTCACTCATAAAGAATGGCATTTCTTTAAATATTGGTGCCACTGCTAGCAATTCTTCTGCTAATCGTTTACGGGCAGCATTGGCTTCCTGAGAATTACCTTTCTCAATAGTGTGCATCAGGGAATACCAGTCTTTCTCAATGCGGTGCATCATCAAACGGCTGGAACCACGGGCAACCGGATACACTGGCATTAATGGCGGATGAGGAAAACGCTCATCAAGATATTCCATAATGATGCGGGAATCATACAGCGTCAGCTCACGGTCAACCAAAGTCGGAACTGTCTGATAAGGGTTCAGATCGATAAGGTCCTGTGGCAAATTACCTGCCTCAACCTGTTCAACTTCAACACTGACACCTTTTTCCGCCAGTACAATTCGCACTTGATGGCTAAAAATGTCGGCCGGGCCTGAAAACAGAGTCATTACCGAACGTTTGTTGGCAGCGACAGCCATGAAAACCTCCAAGTTTATCTAAAAAAGGAATGAATAGTCCCACGCTATAACGACTATTCCTACTCACTCATTCTCACCCCTTATGTTTCTGCGCCGCAACGGTGAATACGGAATGCGCTACTCGACACAATGGCTATCGTTCAGATAGTAGGCAGATAAATGGATGAGGCAAAAATTGGCACTAGTTTACCAGATTTTGTACATTTTGGGGGAAGTGTATGGGTAATTAAGTAAAAAACCCGCCATAAAGACGGGTTTTAACATTAACTAATTGCCATAAAGACAAAAAATTAACGTTTGGAGAACTGTGGACGGCGACGTGCTTTACGCAGACCGACTTTCTTACGTTCAACTTCACGAGCGTCGCGCGTAACGAAGCCAGCTTTACGAAGCTCAGGACGCAGAGTTTCGTCGTATGCCATCAGTGCACGGGTGATACCGTGACGGATTGCGCCTGCCTGACCAGAAATACCACCACCTTTAACGGTGATGTACAGATCAAGTTTACCCAACATATCAACCAGCTCGAGTGGCTGACGAACAACCATGCGTGCTGTTTCGCGGCCAAAATAAACTTCGAGGCTACGTTGGTTGATTACGATGTTACCGCTACCTGGCTTAATAAAGACACGTGCGGAAGAGCTTTTGCGGCGACCAGTGCCGTAGTATTGATTTTCAGCCATTGCCTATAATCCCGATTAAATGTCCAGAACTTGCGGTTGCTGTGCCGCGTGGTTGTGCTCGCTACCTGCGTAAACTTTCAGTTTACGGTACATTGCACGACCCAGTGGCCCTTTTGGCAGCATGCCTTTAACCGCGATTTCAATTACACGCTCAGGACGGCGGGCAATCATCTCTTCAAAGGTCGCTTGCTTGATACCACCGATGTGACCAGTGTGGTGATAGTAAATTTTATCAGAACGCTTGTTACCGGTTACAGCAACTTTTTCTGCGTTAACAATGATGATGTAATCACCGGTATCAACGTGCGGAGTGTATTCCGCTTTATGCTTGCCGCGTAGACGACAAGCCACTTCAGTTGCAAGACGGCCTAAAGTTTTGCCATCTGCGTCAACAACATACCAGTCGCGTTTTACGGTTTCTGGTTTAGCTGTAAAAGTTTTCATTAAAGCTTACCCAATAATAAGTTACACGTTGGTGAACACTCAAGGTTCATAAACTGCTGAGGTTCACACGACTCTTGTCCAGCAAACCTACCCCTTCGAATAGCCTATGCCGGCACTATGCAAGTTTTTTGGGAAAAAAAACATTGCTGTAACGTGGGGTCGCAAGATTATAGAGAAGTCACAAATAAAAATCGACCCCAATTTGAATTATTTAAAATCAACTTTAGTCCGAAATAGACAGGATAAGCACAAGATTAAGGCAAATGAGGTAATTTCAGATATTCCTCGCTTTGCATTTCCTGCAAACGGGACAAGCAACGCTGGTATTCGAAAGTCAGCAAAACCCCTTGGTAAATCTGTTCCATCGGTACTGCGGCATTAATTATCAGTTTTACCCGACGTTCGTAGAATTCATCAACCAGCGCCAAGAAACGTCGGGCGGCGTTTTCATTACCGGACATTATCGCCGGAACCTGATATAACAAAACGGTGTGATAAAGTTTTGATAAAACAATGTAGTCCATCTGGCTACGGGCATCTTCACACAAAACTTTAAATCCAATTGCCAACACACCATCAGCGCTACGAATTGCCAGCATCTGCCGATGATTAATTTCCAACACCGGTGCTTGCTCACTGCTTTTACCCGCCAAACGGATAAACATTCGGTCCATAGCCCGCTCATTATCTTCATTCAACGGTGTGAAATAGAGATGAGCCTGTGTCAAAGTACGCAGACGATAATCAATACCTGAATCCACATTCATGACGTCACAATATTTTTTAATCTGCTCAATAGCAGGTAAAAATCGAGCTCGCTGTAAACCATTACGATAGAGCTCATCAGGAGGAATATTCGACGTTGCAATCAACGTGATCCCCCTGACAAATAGAGCCTCCAACAATGTGCCAAGAATCATGGCATCCGTAATATCAGAAACAAAGCATTCATCAAAGCAGAGCACATCGGTTTCTGCTTTAAAACCATCCGCCACAATATCCAGCGGATCCTCATGCCCTTGTAACGCCTTTAATTCCTCATGCACCCGTAGCATAAAGCGATGAAAATGCAAACGCAGTTTTCTTTCACCCGGCAAACTCTGGTAAAACATATCCATTAACCACGTTTTCCCTCTGCCAACACCACCCCACATATAGAGCCCTTGAACAGGTGTACAGGTCGTTGAAATCTGCTTGCCTAATAGTTTACTCAGTCGTCCTTTCAAGCTTTTTCGCTTCGCTGGAATGTCGGGAGAAGTATTAATCAGGGCATAGTGAATAACATCCAATTGAGCGACGACACGACGTTGGACATCATCCGGCTGATATTCCCCTTTAGAAAGGGCTTTCTGATAGAATAACGAAGGGATAATCAATGATGGCATGACAAAAAAATCCTTAAAAAATAATTGCCCGTTTTTTATCGTTTTTATGATTCAGATTGACCTTATCACTGGATCAATTGTCTACAATAAGGTTCAGAATAAGGTCTACAAACAATATGTAAATCATGATCAATATTCCATTCTAACTAGATTAACGGTTATAGTGACGATAATTAAGTGAAACATTCTGCTGAACAACGATGTTGATGAAGGAGTAGCTATGACTTGGGAGTATGCACTGATTGGATTAGTAGTTGGCTTTGTTATCGGAGCGCTAGTCATGCGCTTTGGTAACACTAAGCTGCGCCAGCAGGGAGCCTTACAAACTGAACTGGAGAATAATAAATCAGAACTGGAAGAGTATCGTAAAGAATTAGTCGGCCATTTTGCCCACAGTGCAGAATTACTCGATAATATGGCCCGCGATTATCGTCAGTTGTATCAGCATATGGCCAAAAGCTCTCACGAGCTGATGCCGAATATGCCAGTACAAGAAAACCCATTCAATTATCGACTGACTGAATCAGAAGCAGATAACGATCAGGCTCCGGTTAAAATGCCACCAAGAGATTACTCTGATGGCGCTTCCGGCTTGTTCCGCCCGGTTAATGAAAAAAACCAGTAAATATTTCTGCTGTGGCATGTTTTGTGCTACAGCATTAATTCCAAACGCAAGATCTTTCCTTTACCTGCAAAAAGTTTTGTTTTTTTATTCTTCCATCATGTAAATACCTGTAAAAAAGTGTACTAAATCTGTTTGCCAGATGAACTTTACTTAATAATTAATAGTCATAGAGTAATCATGGCAACTTGCCCAAATTAACTTATTAGCCTTCTGGCTTAGATAGACAAGAGAAAGAAATTAGATGAAAAGAAAAAACTTATTCCTCAGTGCGTTAGCAATCAGTATCGGGTTATCCGTCGCTTCCGCTCCTGCTATCAGTAGCGCTGCTTTGCCTGCTGCTATTGCTGGTCAGGCGCTGCCAAGCCTTGCACCGATGCTTGAAAAAGTATTGCCAGCGGTTGTCAGCGTGCATGTTTCCGGTACTCAAGTACAACAGGAGCAGAATATACCTGAAGAGTTCAAGTTCTTCTTTGGCCCAAATCTGCCAATGGGCCGTGAAAGCACCCGCCCGTTTCAGGGACTTGGCTCAGGTGTCATCATTGACGCTGCCAAAGGTTATATATTGACCAACAATCACGTTATTGAAAATGCGGATAAAATCCGTGTGCAATTGAACGATGGGCGTGAATATGAAGCTAAACTGTTAGGTCGCGACGCTCAAACTGATATCGCCTTGCTGCAACTGAAAGATGCCAAAAATTTAACGGCAATTACAATAGCCGATTCCGATAAACTTCGGGTTGGTGATTTTGCTATCGCGGTGGGTAATCCATTCGGTCTTGGTCAAACTGCAACCTCGGGAATTATCTCGGCGTTAGGACGCAGCGGCCTGAATCTGGAAGGGCTGGAAAACTTTATCCAAACCGATGCCTCTATAAACCGAGGTAACTCCGGGGGTGCGCTGGTTAATTTGAATGGCGAGTTGATTGGTATCAACACAGCAATTCTGGCTCCAGGCGGCGGTAACATCGGTATCGGCTTTGCCATCCCAAGTAATATGGTAAAAACCCTGAGTGAGCAGCTTATCGCTCATGGTGAAGTCAAACGCGGTATTCTCGGTATCAAAGGTACTGAAATGAATGCCGATATTGCCAAGGCATTCAATATTGATGCCCAGCGCGGTGCATTTGTCAGTGAAGTATTGCCAAAATCCGCGGCAGCGAAAGCAGGCATTAAATCCGGTGATATTCTGGTTTCTGTTGACGGTAAGAAGATCAATAGCTTTGCTGAACTGAAAGCCAAAATTGGTACGACCGTACCAGGTAAAGAAATTAAAATTGGCTTATTGCGTAAAGGCAAACCAATGGAGGTTTCCGTTATTCTGGAAAACAGTGAAGGTCAAACCACCAAAGCGGGAAACCTAACACTTGCCCTGCAAGGCGCAACTCTCAGTAATGGCGAAGTGAAAGGGACTCTCGGTGTGAAAATCGATAGTGTCATGCAAAACTCACCTGCGGCGATGTCTGGTTTACAGAAAAGTGACCTGATTGTTGGGATCAATAATGAACGAGTACAGAACATTAACGAACTGCGCAAAGTTATTGATTCTAAACCTCCAGTAATCGCGCTGAACATTCTTCGCGGTGAAGAAAGTATCTATCTGTTACTGAGAAATTGATATTTTTAGCGAAAATCGATCTAATTCCATCTAAGACACAGCGCGATGCTGTATCTCCGGTTGTTGACAAACCTCATTTAAAATAATGGGGTTTGTTTTTCCCATTAGCAAAAATGTTTTGGTCCATTTTCCTTATTAATCAAATTTACTCACCTGCTGATATCCCTTGCGACAGGTGGTCTTGTAAATCAGTTTTTCAATCTATGGACAGATCTTGTAATCCTGCGGCTTGCCATGGGTAAATCCCCCACTTACGCGAATAGTCCATATCATGAAGTCATTGCATACATATGTTTACATATGCTGTACATATACTATCCATAAGTCTGTTTTCCTGGAGGACTCAACATGAGAACTGTAGCCGTATTTAAAAATGGTAATAACCGGGCTGCTATACGTTTACCTCGCGACCTTGATTTCGAAGGAGTGAACGAATTGGAGATTACTCGTGAAGGCAATACCATTATTCTGCGACCAGCTAAACCCAATTGGAATTCCTTTTTGCAACAAGAAAAAGCTGACGCTGACTTTTTAACGGAACGGTCGGATATTGTGGAAGAAGGGCGCATTAAGTTATGAAAAGAACATATATGCTGGATACGAACATCTGTTCCTTCATTATGCGGGAACAACCAGAGGAAGTGGTTAATCGGCTCCAGCAGTGCGTTCTGGGCAATCACCAAATTGTCATTAATAACAGAATCTGCAAATAAATGATTTAACTGAATACGAACTAGATTATTTTCGACGTTATTATGTTGCATTTATCATGTAACACATTAAACACACCCATTTAAACTTGTTTTATACTCTTTTATCCAGCCCAATAACATTACCTTTCTATGGTATAAAAGTCATTCTTCTTTTTATACCGTTAATGTGATTTAACGCTTAAATACCCATTTAATCATTATAACCTTTCTGACTGATTAATCTTCGATAATTTCCACTATTGTTGATGTAATAAATCGTTACTAAATTAATTTACCGTTCGATTTAAACAGATATAAGTGGATGGCGTTAAGTGAAAATCATATGAATATCCTATTTTAATAAATAAACGATTTTATTTTGACAATCAAAACTCTTCAAAAATAAAATTCACTAAATTCACATCCCATTTATTACTCTAAAACAGCCATTTTATTAAAGACAAAAACCATAAAATAATAAAAAAATCCAAGTATAAAATAAATATATTGCTAAAAAGTTAAAACTGTGCCTTTAACAATCAAATGAATGGAATCCCGCCCTGTGCCGTTAATGCCGTTAATTGTTTTTATATAATACTGTTTTTCAATTCTATAAATTTATCACCCTACTAATAAATTTAAAACCCATTTTCCCTAATGTTTTCTCTTCCAATATCAATATAACGTCAGATTTTTTACCCACTTTAAAAATCCTTAATCACTTATTTTTACCTTTAATGATTAAAGTTTTTACCTATTTTTCTCATGATACGATTACCATTTTCTCTAGATTTTAAAACCACACTGACAGATAAAAATGGTTTTTCTTAAAAGCTGTTTATCACATATCAGATAAAGTGCATCTCATCTTACCTTAATGAGTGAAAGTTTCTATAACCCTTTACTTTCAAATGACACGAAAAACGACAATCCACATAACTTAACCTGAGCAAATCGGGATCCACGGAGTAAATAAAAAGCACTAAACCACAAGGTTAAAACAGCGTTAAAATCCATCTAATTGCAGCAAAATGCGATGAAAAGGCGTTTAATGCCAATGTAAACTGCCAGTATAAAATTTTTCGTTTTATCATTGATGAAAAGTCAACAATCTGAGACACAGCATAATGCTGTGTCTATTAATATCTATGTTATCCTGCAATGACTCATTAACTCATACTGAATAATACCCATGATTACTAAATTGCTTCGTTCTGCTTTCTTAGGATTACTTGTAGCTATCATTATGCTGGTTACCGTTCCATCACTGCGCCCTACCGGACTGATATCTGCCATTACCAGCAACAGTAATGACGAAGTTCCATTCAGTTTTAATCAAGGTGTCCGCAGAGCGGCACCCGCCGTGGTTAATGTCTACAGCAGCAACATGGGGAGTTTTTCTCATGAAGGCAGAGAAAACCATACTCTCGGTTCCGGCGTCATTATGAGTGATAAGGGTTATATCCTCACTAATAAACATGTCATTAATAATGCAGGACAAATTATTGTTGCACTACAAGACGGTCATTTTTATGAAGCCTTGGTCATAGGTTCTGACAGTTTAACGGATCTTGCTGTCCTGAAAATTAATGCCGCAAACCTGCCTGTCATTACGATTAACCCAAATAGAGTGGCCCATGTGGGAGATGTCGTTCTCGCCATCGGTAACCCTTACAATTTGGGGCAAACCATTACCCAAGGGATTATTAGCGCGACTGGTCGCGTTGGATTAAGCCCCACCCGACGCCAAAACTTTCTCCAGACTGATGCTTCTATTAATCAAGGTAATTCTGGTGGCGCATTAATTAATACCCTTGGCGAACTGGTGGGAATTAATACATTATCATTTGATAAAAGTGAAAATGGTGAAACACCAGAAGGGTTGGGTTTTGCTATTCCTACTGAACTCGCCACAACGATTATGCAGAAACTTATCCGTGACGGGCGGGTTATCCGGGGCTTTATCGGTATAGCGTCGCAGGAACTCCCACACATTCACTCTTATAACGGCAATATTAATCAAATTCAGGGGTTACGAGTATTTCAGGTTACCCCAAATGGACCCGCCCAAAAAGTCGGTATTAAAGTGGGTGATATCATTATCAGTGTCAATAATAAACCTGCTATTTCTGCTGTTGAAACAATGGATCAAGTGGCTGAAATACGCCCCGGCAGCATTGTTCCTGTCACTTTATTGCGTAATGGGAAGATGCTGTCACTGCAAGTGACGATTGCAGAATTTGATGAATATTAATTATCCGGTAAAAATCTTTCAATCACAGTCGTAATGATGGGTAGATCGTAATAGCACATAAATATCTTTTATCGGCTTGAGTCGTGCACCCTACGGATACACTTCACTTCTCTACCCATCATCAACCTGGTTTTCTAAACTACACCGCTTCCTGTTTCCAAATGAAAGAAACAAAATTATTTTTCCGCTGATTTCACCCGTTCAATATCCGCACCAAGCCCGCGCAGTTTATCTTCGATATGCTCATAACCACGGTCAATATGATAGATGCGGTCAACGACAGTCACACCTTCCGCAATACAACCCGCCAGAACCAAGCTTGCTGATGCACGTAAATCAGTCGCCATGACCTGAGCACCAGAAAGCTTTTTAACACCGTGACAAAGCACGGTGTTACTTTCAATTTCGGCATGAGCCCCCATACGAATTAATTCAGGGATATGCATGAAACGGTTTTCGAAAATAGTTTCGGTGATCATACCAACCCCTTCCGCAACCAAATTCAGCAAGCTGAACTGTGCTTGCATATCTGTCGGGAAACCGGGATGGGGAGCAGTACGTAATGTCACAGCCTTAGGTCGTTTACCGTGCATATCAAGGCTTATCCAGTCTTTACCAATTTCAATATCAGCACCCGCCTCACGCAATTTAGCCAATACAGCATCCAGCGTATCAGGTTGAGCATGACGGCAAACGACCTTACCACCCGATATGGCAGCCGCAACAAGAAAGGTACCTGTTTCAATGCGATCAGGTAATACCCGGTATACACCACCACCAAGACGTTCTACGCCTTCAATGATGATATGGTCAGTGCCAGCACCTGTAATTTTTGCACCCAAGGTGTTGAGAAAATTAGCAGTATCCTCGATTTCAGGTTCACGTGCCGCATTCTCAATAACCGTTGTCCCTTCAGCCAGTGTTGCCGCCGTCATAATCGTGACTGTCGCCCCAACACTGACCTTATCCATCACAATGCAAGCCCCTTTCAGACGCCCATTAACGGAAGCTTTAACGTAGCCCTCTTCCAGAACAATTTCAGCCCCTAATTGTTCCAGGCCACTGATATGCAGATCAACCGGGCGTGCACCGATAGCACAACCACCAGGTAAAGAAACTTGCCCCTGACCAAAACGCGCGACCAGAGGACCTAACGCCCAAATAGAGGCACGCATCGTTTTTACCAGATCGTAAGGCGCGCAATATTGATTCACACTACGGGCATCCACAAAGACTGAACCATTACGCTCAATTTTGGTCCCAAGGCAATTCAATAATTTGATCGTAGTGTCAATATCTTTCAGTTCTGGAACATTTTGCAACTCAACAGGCTCTTCAGCCAACAATGCGGCGAACAAGATTGGCAGTGCAGCATTTTTTGCCCCGGAAATAGAAACCTCACCCGACAGACGAGTTGGCCCCTTCACACGAAATTTATCCATCTGTGACGACTCTCTTTATATAATTTGCTGTTCGCGGCGAGGCAAACAGCATTAAAAACCGTTGAGCTTACGATCCCGCTTCCAATCATCCGGTGTATAAGCTTTGATTGACAGGGCATGAATACGATTATCAGCGATGTATTCCATCAAAGGCGCATAAACGGCTTGCTGCTGTTTTACCCGGCTCATGCCGGCAAACATTTCACCAACCACAATAACCTGGAAATGGCTGCCATCTCCGTTAACGATGACTTCATCCAGTGCTAATTTATCCATCAGCACTTGTTTAATCTCATTGGTATCCATAATTGCTCAATTCTGTAGTTAGACATCATTAGACAGCCACCTATCCTAATAGAATCCGACTGACTCTGAAACAATGAAAACGTCCTTGTAACATTTCTGCTTACAAAGGCGCTGATTATACAGATAATGATGAGATTATCGGCTAGCTATCAATGATAATTTCTTGCAGATCGTAAAGCGTAATCAAGGTGCCAAGCCGTTCACTGACGCCAGAAAAGAGCAGTTTAACCCCGTCCTTTCGCATATGATGTTTAAAACGGATTAAAAGAGCCAACCCGGTAGAATCCACATGCTCAAGCTGTGACACATTGACGCCATTGATACCGGCCAGTAATTTTTCTTTTTGCTGCCAGAGAGGCAGCAAAGTGTCACGATCCAAAATACCTTTCAGGATCAATGTTTGCCCTGTTTTTTCCCAGCTCAGACTCTCATTCATGTTACTTTTTCTCTTCCAGCGTAATAGGCTGCCGGGCACTGATTTCAAGTTGCTTAGTCAAACCATCAATACCTTGCTGACGTAAGATAGAAGCCCATTCACTCTGCTTAGTTGTAATCATACTGACGCCTTCAGCAATCATATCGTACGCCTGCCAATGACCCGTTTTACTGTTTTTACGCCACTGAAAATCAAGGCGAACTGGCGGGCGGCCATTCGAATCAATGATAGTGACACGAATCGCAACGATATTGTTGTCTCCCAATGGTTTTTCAGGATCAATCTGATAAGTTTGATCGTGATACATTGCCAGAGCCTGCCCATAAACCTGCTCAAGGTAAGATTCAAATGCGGTAAAATAAGCCTCGCGTTGCGCTGGCGTCGAATCTTTATAGTAGCTCCCCAGAACTAATGCCCCAGCATATTTGATATGTACATAGGGCAGTAATTCTTCTTTCACTACTTGGCGCAAATAATCTGGATTTTGACGAATCTGGGACTGACTATTCTTCAAACGGGTAAACGTCTTTTCTGCCGCATCCTGCATCAACTTGTAAGGGCTCGTCTGATCAACTGCGCTCGCTAATGGCGCAACCACCAACAGCGCCACCATTAATAATCTCTTCAACATAATTGGTTCCTCTTAATGATATTCAATTGCGGGTTGGTGCTGGAGTATGTTCTGCTCCACTCTGGGAGTTATCGCCCCCCTTATACAAGAACTGACCAATCAGATCCTCAAGTACCATCGCTGATTTGGTATCCTGCACGCGGTCTCCCTCTTTCAGGATATGGGTTCCCATATCTGGATCTTCAAACCCCATATTCAGGGCAATATATTGCTCACCCAATAGACCAGAAGTGCGGATGGAAAGAGAACTGGTATCAGGGATACGGTCATATTGCTTCATGATATCCAGTGCCACCTGCGGTGTATAAGTTTTTTCATCAAGAGAGATAGTTGCAACACGACCAATCACCACCCCCCCAATTTTTACCGGTGAGCGCACTTTAAGACCACCGATATTGTCAAAAGTTGCGTACAAACGATAAGTCGGTTGGTTACCGACCGATTTAATATCTGCCACTTTCAGGCATAAAAAGACGATTGCAGCTAGTGCAATCAAGATAAAAAACCCAACCCAAATTTCAATTTTCTTGCTTTGCATTGACTTAATTCCCAAACATGAGTGCTGTCAGCACAAAATCCAAACCTAAAACGGCTAACGACGCATGAACCACTGTTCTGGTCGTTGCCCGGCTGATCCCTTCTGAAGTGGGGATCGCATCATAACCATTAAATAAAGCAATCCAGGTCACGGTAATGGCGAAAACAACGCTTTTAATAAAACAGTTAAGTAAATCTTTCTGCCACTCTATAGCAGACTGCATTGAAGACCAGAAGAAACCGCTGTCGATCCCCTTCCAATCAACACCAACCACTGCGCCACCCCAAATGCCTACAGCCACAAAAATCAAAGATAATAACGGCATACTGATAAACCCGGCCCAGAAACGGGGTGCGATCACACGCCGTAATGGATCTATCGCCATCATCTCCAGACTGGAAATTTGTTCCGTGGCTTTCATTAAACCTATTTCTGCGGTTAACGCTGATCCTGCACGGCCGGCAAACAACAAGGCAGTGACAACCGGCCCCAGTTCACGTAATAGAGACAGCGCCACCATCATGCCAAGACTGGCTTCTGCGCTGTATGTTGTCAGTATCAGATACCCCTGTAAGCCGAGCACCATGCCAATAAATAGCCCTGAAACCATGATAATCAACAATGACCGAACACCTACGCTGTAAAGCTGTTGTCGGAGTAATGGCCATTGTCTGGCAGGTTCTGGCTTGCCAATTATCGCGCTAAAAAGCATAAAACCGGCACGGCCAAAAGAGGCGAACACCTCAATGGCCCGCCTGCCAAGTGCCGCCAGCGCCTGTATTAACATCAACATTCCACTATCCTAATAACTCAGTTTTATAATCCCCTGCCGGGAAACGGAAAGGTACCGGCCCATCAGCAATGCCATCAAGAAATTGCCGTACCCGCCGATCAGAATTAGACTGCAACTGTTGAGCGGTACCCTCTGCAATAATCTGTTGTTCAGCCATAATATAAGCATAATCTGCAATGCTCAGAACTTCCGGCACATCGTGGGAAACAACCACACAGGTCACACCAAGTGCCTTATTCAGTTCATCTATGAGTTTTACCAAAACCCCCATCGTAATCGGGTCCTGACCAACAAAAGGCTCATCAAACATAATCAGATCAGGATCAAGTGCAATGGCACGAGCCAGAGCAGCACGCCTTGCCATACCACCGGAAAGTTCAGAAGGCATCAAATTCGCGGCACCACGTAATCCAACAGCCTCCAATTTCATCATTACAGTCGTCTGTATAATTTCTTCAGGCAGATTCGTATGTTCACGCAGCGGAAAAGCGACGTTCTCAAAAACATTCAAATCAGTAAATAATGCCCCGGACTGAAACAACATGCTCATCTTCTTGCGGGCAGCATACAGACGAGAACGGGATAAAACAGGCATATTATCGCCATCAAACCAGATTTCTCCTCGTTCAGGACGCAACTGACCGCCAATCAATCGTAATAGTGTTGTTTTCCCTATCCCAGAAGGCCCCATGATTGCAGTGACTTTTCCTTTGGGCACCGCCAGATTAATATCAGCAAAAATCGGCCGGTTACCACGGGTAAAATACATACCACGGATCTCGATGAGATTTGCTGCTTGTTGACTCATTATTGATAGACCTTAACGGTTAATAAATTGGCTTTATATTTGGTTCATATATTAATCACATATACTACAAAAAAGTTGGAGAATTTTCGCCACTAAAGTTGTGACAAATTTTACTTTTCCACCCTCCGCCGTCAGAATATACCCCATCTAACTAAACAAACAATTTTTGTTTAAGAAATCAACCAACGTTAATATTAAATTCGGAATATACCTTACAAAGGACGCTTCATGCTTCTGACCTTTTTACTCTTAATTACCGGGTTGATTTTACTGGTATATGGTTCCGATAGATTAGTATATGGTGCTGCAATTTTTGCCCGTACTCTGGGACTGCCTCCCTTTATTATTGGCGTTACCGTTGTTGGCATTGGAACGTCTCTGCCCGAATTAATGGTTTCCGTTACTGCCATGCTGGACGGCCAACCCGATATGGCTGTTGGTAATGTTATTGGCTCCAACATTACCAATCTGCTGCTGATAACCGGTGCCGCCGCATTTATTCGCCCTCTGGAAGTAAAATCAGATATGCTGCGGCAGGAACTGCCTTTAATGCTGTTGATCACTGCTTTCTGTGGTTATTTGATGAGTGATAACTATCTCAGCCGGATGGACGGGTTAGTATTACTGGCTTCTGCCATTGCGTATATATTACTGATGATAAAAATGGCGGCTCTGCCACGCTGTGCCGAAGCTGATATTTACACACAAGAGCAAGTTTCTGAATTACCGCTCGAAGGCAATAAACGCATTGCCCTGCTTTGGATACTATTAGGGTTGATTATTTTACCTATGGCGACTCGTATGGTTATTGATAATGCAACTGTTATTGCCCGCATTTATGGTATTAGTGAATTAGTTATCGGACTTACTGTGCTTGCGGTCGGCACCAGCCTGCCAGAACTGGCAACCGCTATTGCAGCCGCGTTCAAAGGAGAAGACGATATTGCATTCGGGAATATTATAGGTTCGAATATATTCAATATATCAATTGTTTTGGGCCTTCCCGCATTACTCTCACCAGCAGCCATTTCACCTGAATCTTTCCACCGTGATTTTTGGGTCATGATGGTAGCCAGCACAATATTTGCTGCATTTTGTCTGGGTGGTAAACACCGGTTAAACCGATTTAAAGGTGTCCTGTTATTAAGCTGCTTTATCGCTTATTTTATCGTGCTGTTTATTTTCAATTACAATATTGAATAAACACGAATTAGTAGGAAAAAGAAATGCCTAAGATTGATTTTCAGCAAGCGGGTAAGATAGTTTTACAGATAGAACGTGATGGGTTGGCAGAACTTGAACACTATATCAATGAAGATTTTGCCCGCACCTGTGAACTGATGTTCAACTGCGAAGGTAAGGTTATTGTCATGGGGATGGGCAAATCCGGCCACATCGGGTGTAAAATTGCCGCAACTTTCGCCAGTACGGGTACACCCTCCTTTTTCGTTCATCCGGGAGAAGCCAGCCACGGCGATCTCGGTATGGTTACACCTAAAGATATCGTTTTGGCCATCTCAAATTCGGGGGAATCCAATGAAATTCTGTCATTGATCCCCGCATTGAAACGCCAAAAAATTCCGCTTATCTGCATGACTAACAATTACAACAGCAGCATGGGAAAAGCTGCGGATATTCACCTGTGTATCAAAGTCCCACAGGAAGCCTGTCCACTAGGTTTAGCACCGACAACCAGTACTACTGCAACATTGGTTATGGGTGATGCTTTAGCGGTTGCATTGCTCCAGGCTCGTGGCTTTACCGCTGAAGACTTCGCACTATCACATCCAGGCGGTACACTTGGGCGTAAACTTCTGCTACTGGTGAGTGATTTAATGAATACAGGTGATGATATCCCAAGAGTGAATCGCGATGCCTCTTTACGTGAAGCACTCGTCGAAATCACCCGCCAAAAACTGGGTATGACCGTCATTTGCGATGAAAATATGTATATTGATGGTATTTTTACCGATGGTGACTTGCGGCGAGTGTTTGATATGGGAATTGATTTGTACAATGTCAAAATTTCAGCTGTTATGACAACTGGCGGTATCCGTATCAAACCGAATGCCCTTGCCGTTGATGCATTGAACTTAATGCAGTCACGCCATATCACGTCCTTACTGGTTACCGAGGAAAATAAATTACTTGGTGTATTGCATATGCATGATCTGCTACAAGCTGGTGTAGTTTAACCTGAGAGAACACCTTAATGAGCCAATTAGTTTATCTGGACACCTGTTATGGCCCAGTGAATAAAGACATTATTGAAAAAGCCAGTAGAATCCGTCTGCTGATTTGCGACGTTGACGGTGTGATGTCTGATGGCCTGATATATATGGGCAATGACGGCGAAGAATTGAAAACGTTTAACGTTCGTGATGGCTACGGGATTCGCTGCCTGATCACTTCAGGAATCGAAGTCGCTATTATTACCGGCCGTAAGGCAAAATTGCTGGAAGATCGAGCAAACACCCTAGGCATTACACATCTTTACCAAGGACAAAGTGATAAGGTTTTGGCGTATAGAGAACTGTTAGATAAACTGGGACTAAAACCAGAACAGGTTGCTTACATCGGTGATGATCTGATTGACTGGCCAGTCATGGAACAAGTGGGCTTATCTGTCGCTGTGGCAGATGCACATCCATTACTACTACCAAAAGCGCATTATGTCACCCAGATTGCAGGGGGACGCGGCGCGGTAAGAGAACTTTGTGATTTGGTGCTTTTCGCTCAGAATAAGCTGGAAGAGGCCAAAGGACTATCAATATAGTAGGTTGAAGCGAAACGAGAATGGATAAAATCAAATCCTGGCTGGCTATAATACTGGCGTTAATTACCCTGGCGTTAATTGGCTGGAACTTATCTGATTCAAACGAGACTAACTCATCTTCTGACACAGATAACAGTCAGCCAACATACCAAAGTCAGGAAACCATAACCTTTGTTTATGATCCTACGGGTAAGCTGACGTATAAACTGGTCGCTGATGACGTCCAAAATTATGCTGAATCAAAACTTACCTGGTTTACCAAGCCGGTATTAACGACATATGACTCAAACGCCATTGCTACATGGACAGTTCGTGCGAAAAAAGCCAAACTGACCAACGACAGAATGCTCTATCTTTACGGAGATGTGCAGGTTGACAATCTGACTGATACGGCACAATTACAGCGTATTACCACAGAAAATGCTATCGTCAATCTGGTCACTCAGGATGTTTCATCCGACGATCAGGTCACACTGATTGGCGTAGGATTGAAGTCCGTCGGTATGAAAATGCGTGGCAACCTGCGGAACAAAACCGCTGAACTGATTGAAAAGGTTAACACCTACTATGAAATCCAACATGAACAACAGAATCCGTAATGCTCTTATTGCCAGTGCCATTTTTACAGTCAGTCTTCCGGCTCTGGCACTGAAAGATGACACACAGAAACCCATTTCTATTGATTCTGCCAAGCAATCCCTTGACATGACTGGGAACACTGCCACATTTACAGAAAACGTGATCGTTAAACAAGGCTCTATTGATATCCACGCTGACAAAGTTGTTGTGACCCGCCCGGATGGCGACTCTAAAAAAATGGTTGTTGAAGCATTTGGTAATCCGGTAACTTTCTATCAGCTACAGGACAACGGCAAACCAATCAAGGGCCGCGGTGCCAAAATGCGTTACGAAATGGATAAGGAGCTGATTACACTGACTGGCAACGCCTATCTGGAACAGTTAGACAGCAATATAAAAGGCGACCGTATCACTTACCTGGTCCCAACCCAGCAAATGGAAGCGTTCGGTGACAAAGGTAAACGAGTGACAACTGTTCTGTTACCTTCCCAGTTACAAGAAGAAAGCCCTGCGGTTAACAACAAGAGTAAATAACGAGATATGGCAATACTAAACGCAGAAAACCTGGCGAAAGCTTACAAAGGCCGTAAGGTCGTTGAAAATGTCAGCTTAAACGTGAACTCCGGTGAAATTGTTGGCCTACTTGGCCCTAACGGTGCAGGGAAAACCACGACTTTTTATATGGTCGTAGGTATTGTTGCACGGGATGCAGGAATAATTACCATTGATGGCGAAGATATCAGCCTGCTGCCACTTCACGAACGGGCGCGCCGTGGTATTGGCTACTTGCCTCAGGAAGCTTCTATTTTCCGCCGTCTGAATGTATTCGACAATCTGATGGCCGTATTGGAAATCCGTCAGGATCTAACTCAGGAACAACGGAAGGAACGGGCCGAAGAGCTGATGGAGGAGTTCCATATCAGCCACCTACGGGACAATCTGGGTCAATCACTTTCCGGTGGTGAACGTCGCCGCGTAGAGATTGCCCGCGCACTGGCCGCCAATCCTAAATTTATTTTGCTGGATGAACCTTTCGCCGGGGTAGATCCCATCTCAGTAATCGATATCAAAAAAATTATTCAGCATTTGAGAGATTACGGGCTGGGCGTCCTGATCACAGACCATAACGTCCGTGAAACATTAGATGTCTGTGAGCGTGCTTATATTGTCAGCCAAGGGCAGTTGATTGCTCACGGCACACCGAATGATATCCTTAATAATGAACAGGTGAAGCGCGTTTATTTAGGCGAAGGTTTCCGGCTCTAATTCAGCCAGGAGAATTGATTTAACGCTATGAAGCAAAGTTTGCAACTCAGGTTCAGTCAGCAACTGACTATGACACCACAGCTCCAACAAGCCATTCGTTTGTTGCAACTTTCTACGCTTGAACTTCAACAGGAAATACAGCAAGCGTTAGAAATGAACCCTTTGCTTGAGCAGGATGAAGATCATCAAGAAATCAGTAACCAGGAATCTTCTGACAACGAAACTGACGTTATGGATACGCTTGATGCCCTACAACAAAAGGATATGCCGGATGAGTTGCCACTGGATGCCAGCTGGGATGAAATTTATACAGCTGGTACACCTTCCGGTACACGTAATGACTATAGTGATGACGACCTGCCACTTTACCAAGGTGAAACAGTCCAAACCCTGCAAGACTATTTGATGTGGCAGGCAGGACTGACCCCTTTTACAGAAACAGATGCAGCAATTGCCACATCAATCATTGATGCCGTAGATGATACAGGCTACCTTACTGTACCACTGGAGGATATCCTTGCCAGCATTGGCGACGGTCAACTGACTCTGGCAGAAGTGGAAACCGTGCTCAAACGGGTACAACATTTTGATCCTATCGGTGTCGCTGCCCGTGATCTAAAAGATTGTCTCCTGATCCAGCTATCCCTGTTTCCACCAGAAACACCTTATCTGAAAGAAGCGAAATTGATCGTCTGCGAACATCTGGAATTACTGGGTAATCGGGATTTCCGCAACTTAATCCGTTTAAGTCGCTTGAAAGAAGATACCCTGAAAGAAGTGATTGATTTAATCCAGTCACTTGAACCAAGGCCTGGTTTGGCAATAAACACAGGTGAATCAGAGTATGTCATCCCTGATGTGCTGGTTCGAAAAGAAAGTGAACACTGGCAAGTAGAATTAAATACAGATAGCATTCCCCGTTTACATATTAATCAGCATTATGCGGAACTTGGGCAACATACACACAATGAAAGTGACAGCCAATTTATCCGCAATAATCTACAGGAAGCTAAATGGCTTATCAAAAGCCTGGAAAGCCGAAATGATACTCTGCTGAAAGTTACGCGCTGCATTGTAGAGCAGCAACAGGAATTTTTTGAACATGGCGAAGAACATATGAAGCCCATGGTTTTGGCAGACATAGCCTTCCAGGTTGATATGCATGAATCTACCATTTCCAGGGTGACTACCCAGAAATTCCTACACAGCCCACGGGGTATTTTTGAATTGAAGTATTTTTTCTCCAGCCATGTTAATACAGAAAGTGGAGGCGAAGCCTCTTCAACTGCAATACGGGCCTTGGTGAAAAAACTGGTAGCAGCGGAGAACTCCGCCAAACCATTAAGTGACAGCAAACTGACGAGCATGCTAGCCAATCAAGGCATTATGGTTGCCCGACGGACTGTCGCAAAATATCGAGAGTCGTTATCCATTCCGCCATCAAACCAACGTAAGCGTCTGGTTTGAAATGAACAGAGAAGGAAGACAATATGCAACTCAAAATAACTGGCCACAATATTGAAATTACTGATGCATTACGCGACATTATCACTGCGAAATGCAGCAAGCTGGATCAATATTTCGACAGGATCAACCTGACTCAGGTAATCCTCCGTGTGGAAAAAGTACAACAAATCGCCGAAGCCACGGTACATATTAACGGAGGCGAGTTGCACGCATCCTCAGAACATGAAGATATGTATGCAGCCATTGATGGACTGGTTGATAAACTGGCTCGTCAGTTAACCAAACATAAAGATAAACTGAGACAACATTAACAGTTATTTAACGATAGCTGTAATAAAAACAGCGGAGTTTTGCTGTAAAACAGTGCACAAATACCGGATGCCACAGCTAACCTATGGCATCCGGTATCAATAAGCACCTAAGCGAATAGAAAAATGAATAACCAAGCAGATTTACGACTAAGCTCTGTACTTTCCCTCGAATGTACGCGCAACAATGTACATTGTTCGAGCAAAAAACGGGCTTTAGAGATTATCAGTGAGCTGGCATCTAAGCGGCTTAAATTACCCGAGAATATCGTATTCGAAGCAATATTGACCAGAGAAAAAGTAGGCACTACTGGAATTGGCAGTGGTATTGCTATCCCTCACGGTAAGCTGGATGAAGAAAGCTCAGATCACGCTGTTGGCGTTTTCCTCAATCTGGAACAACCCATTGCTTTTGATGCCATTGATAATCAACCAGTCGATTTGCTGTTTGCTTTACTGGTTCCAAACGATCAATGCCAAACACATTTACACACATTGTCATTGATTGCCAAACGCCTTGCAGATAAAAATCTCTGCCGTCGTTTAAGATCGGCACAAAGTGATCAAGAACTTTACGCAATTATCACTGAATAGCTGTTGCAATGAATGGAGAGCAACAGATAACAGTGGCTCATAATAATAACCACTGAGAAATTAAGGGGAGTCGCCTCATGGTGCTGATGATAGTCAGTGGCCGTTCCGGTTCGGGTAAATCCGTTGCCTTGCGCGCACTGGAAGATATGGGTTTTTATTGTGTAGACAACTTGCCGGTAGTGTTGCTGCCGGAATTAGCAAATACGCTGGCTGATCGCGATATTTCTGCTGCTGTCAGTATTGATGTAAGAAACATGCCGGAATCCCCCGAAGTTTTCGAAGAAGCCCTGACTAAACTACCCGCCAGTTTCTCACCGCAATTACTGTTTCTTGATGCTGACCGTAATACGCTAATTCGCCGTTACAGCGATACCCGCCGTCTGCATCCACTATCAAGCAAAAACCTTTCTCTGGAAAGCGCGATTGATCAAGAAAGCGATCTGCTGGAACCACTTCGTTCAAGAGCAGATCTGATTATTGACACTTCCGAAATGTCAGTCCATGAATTGGCTGAGATGCTAAGAACCCGTCTGCTGGGCAAACGGGAACGTGAGCTGACAATGGTCTTTGAATCTTTTGGCTTCAAACATGGCATTCCAATTGATGCCGACTATGTTTTTGACGTACGTTTCCTGCCAAACCCGCACTGGGACCCAAAGTTGCGGCCAATGACAGGTCTTGATCGTCCCGTAGCCGCTTTTCTCGACCGCCATACGGAAGTGCATAACTTCATCTATCAGACCCGTAGTTATCTTGAACTCTGGCTACCCATGCTTGAAACCAATAACCGCAGTTATCTGACCGTGGCGATTGGCTGCACCGGCGGTAAACACCGTTCTGTTTATGTGGCAGAGCAGTTGGCTGACTATTTCCGCTCCCGTGGCAAAAACGTACAGTCGCGCCACCGTACTCTCGAAAAGCGAAAGTAATGACAGCCAAGCAGAAACTTGAAATCAAAAACCGGCTGGGAATGCACGCCCGGCCAGCAATGAAGCTGTATGATTTGGTACAGCTCTTTGAATCTCATGTTGTCTTGCGCAATGATAGCCATGTTGAAGCTGAAGCCAGCAGCGTGATTGCCATGCTGATGCTGGATTCAGAAAAAGGCAGCTATATTGAAGTTGAAGCCAGTGGCCCAGATGAAGAACAGGCTCTTGCCGCTATCATTAAGCTATTTGATTCAGGATTTGACGAAGAATAACGCCACCGACTCCTCCAGCTTATCATGTTCTTAACTGCTTTCATTAGCAACACAAAACAGTTCGTGATCATGATCTCTTTCTTTTCCAGTAAGAACAGCCTACTATCAGGTTAATCATTTTAAATAACACCCCCCTCCTCACGGTGCGGGGTGTTATTTTGTATTGGATTCCATTTGGAGTGTGGTATGACTAAACCAGCAATTATCATCAACGAATTAGACGCAGAACGTTTAGATTCCCTGTTGGAACAGCCAGCGTTTGCAGATACTAGTATCGCTGACGCTTTGAATGAGGAGCTGGATCGTGCAGAGATTGTGCCTCCAGCAGAAATTCCATCAGATGTTGTGACTATGAATAGCCGGGTTCGTTTCCTTGACCTGACAAGCAGTGAAGAGCGAGTGCGCACTCTGGTTTACCCTGCGTCACTGCAAGACAGTTCAGACCAGCTTTCTGTTATGGCTCCTCTGGGAGCGGCATTATTGGGCCTTCGTATCGGCGACGAAATCAGTTGGAAATTGCCAAATGGCGAAGAAACCCGGGTCAAAGTATTAGAATTACTTTACCAACCAGAAGCTGCCGGTGAATATCACAGATAAAACCCTATTAAATCAAGATAAAAAACCACTATCGCACAAGTGGTTTTTTATCTTTGATAGCCAAATGGCGATAAAATGGCGACAGGAATTTTATATCTTCAATTACTTTTCAACTAACCACTATATATTATGAGGTAATTATAATGATCGGAAATAATAACAATCTGTCAATTCTTAAAGAAGTAAGAGACACTAAAATATTCATTGGCTCTGATATAGATGAATCAGTAAATCAATATCTTCAAGGAGGCTGGATAATACTTTCTGCTACAAGTGGTATAAGTCCAGATAACTATCCTATTCACTCAGTTTTATTAGGTTTCATTCCTTAACAACTAATTTCAGCTCTATGTGTTCAGTAAGGCAGTGTCCTACTTGAATTCTTAAAATCAGCGCGGCTTCTGGTCATGATCCTATCTCCCACGTAAAATAGAATTTTTCCTTTAATATCATTATATTGATATTTTTCCCGTGATCCGCTTTTGACCCGAAAACTGAAATTTCCTGAAAATCTTTTCAATTATTTCAGTTTGTGATTTCTCCCACTCCGCCAGTGCTGGCACGGTTTGGCTGTTTGCCTTGTAGGATTTTAAAACTGAAAAAATTTTTTGATCCAAAACGTGCAGGCGGGTGCAGTGTAGTGCCGTTTTCACCATAGGCCCATTTATTTCGTCATAAGCGCAGTGAGACAAACCGCCACCAGAGTGTTTATTTGATTCTTGAGTCAGATAATACAATCGGTTAAAGTAGCACTGCCATTGGCAAAATCCGATGGTCAGGGGATCGCAGCCTTGAACGAACATCCCACTGGTAAGGTTATTTTCTTACCAGTGTGCCTGCTATCGCCACCACCAAAGAGGGAAGCAGGAATATGAAAAAAGACTGGCATACCGCCGATATTATCGCTGCGATACGTAAGAAGAATAAAACGCTGGCATCATTATCCAGAGAGCACGGCTTAAGTGCTTCAACATTAGCAAATGCTTTAACGCGCCCCTGGCCTAAAGGGGAATTACTGATTGCTCAGGAAATTGATGTCACCCTGCTGAAATATGGCCCAGTCGGTATTTTGACGAAAATAAGCAGCCGATCAAACGAACCGCCCGAAATGATTTACCAAACAATTCTGATGTCACATAAGTTATTTCTATATCCGAAAAAGTAACGACAACTTTTAAATCACTAAGCTAATATAACACGCTGAATTATCAGTTTTTTATTACACTTATTGCCCATTCTTTTAATATCAGAATTGTATTCAAGTTCTATGAAAGTGTAAAAAAGCCCGCATACTGCGGGCGAGATAATTGTATTTCAGACCATTAGAACACGAACCCGTAGCGCTAATTGATACCGTATTTAAAAAGGCGTTCTAGTGTTATTATGTGTATGACTCGCGGTAAACGACACTAATCTGTTGGCTATTCTCCCATACTACCGAAGCAATAACCGCTTGAACTCGGGTTCAAGTCCAGTCGGGATGACCAAATTTAACTTTTAGATCAGTATATTGGGCCACTTAAACAAGAGTGGTTTGCTTGATCAAAGGCGGTAAATGTTAAAGGCCACCGGGAGGTTACTCCGATGGCCTTAGCTACGTTTCCGTTATCTATTTCAGAAATGCACGGATCAGCTCTAAAAACGCGATTAACGCTTTGAGAACGATGATAGCAGTGTCAATAAATGCTTTCACCCGTTTGCTCCAGTTAGGAGCACGATTTAACCAGCCATTACCTTTACGCTGCCTGTCCGGCTGACTTCCATCCAGTCAGTTAAGGAATATCGCGCTCTGACCGAGGCACTGAAGCAGCACCACCTGTCCTTCAGCCAGGACTTACGAAAACTTGCGTCAGAGATACACAGGCCAGAACGCTACCCAAAACTAACAGCCGTTGATTATAGGTTTATTTTCAGATGATTCAATCAATTAAAATGGTGAGTTGGTAAAAACAAAAAAACCAACTGGTGAGGTTGGCTTTTTTGTTTTACCCATACAGGGCGCGGGTATCTTTTGTGCTATTACCGAGATTGGTAGCCTCAGTCCTAGCGCGATATTCCTTAACTGACATAACCAGTCTAATGCCTATAGCATAAAATATCAACCTAGGGTGCGGAGTAAAAAACTGTAGTGGTATAAGGATCTCGGACACTTCAAAAGCCTGCTAATGTTATTAACATGACAATGCGATACGCACATTTTGCACCTGACCATCTGAATGATGCCTTGATATACAACCCGTTATCACAGTTAAAAAATGGCGACAAGGTGGCGGCAGAGAACTTAAAACCTCAGCGTTCATCAGCACTTGCCGTTTCATAATTCATTGATAAATATGTATTTAATTTATTTTCTTATGGTATTCACAGGATTAGAATTGCTTTACCAACTAGAAGCTGCCGGTGAGCTCCATCGTTAATTCAGCCAGCCCATTTGAACAGGGCTGGCCACTGTAACCGAATCTGAGTATCCCTTATTGACCAGCGATACTCATTTCCGGCAGTAACACCGAACCACATTGGATATTACTGCGAGTTTCAATATCATTCCCAATAGTGACCATATTGGCCCACATATCTTTCAGATTACCCGCAATAGTAATCTCGCTGACAGGATACTGAATCTCCCCATTTTCTACCCAGAAACCGGCGGCACCACGGGAATAGTCGCCAGTTACTGCGCTAACACCCTGTCCCATCAGTTCAGTAACCACTAATCCCGTTCCCATCTGACGCAGTAAACCTGCAAAATCCTCACCTTGCCCTGCAATGCACCAATTATGGATCCCACCAGCATGGCCTGTACTTGCCATTCCCAATTTACGGGCAGAATAATTTGTCAGAAGCCAGGTCTGTAATACGCCATCTTTAATAATATCCCTGTCACTGGTGCACACACCTTCGCTATCAAATGGAGAAGATGCCAACCCTGCCAGCAAATGCGGACGCTCTTCAATCGTCAGCCATGATGGCAGGATTTGTTTGCCCAGATGATCAAGCAAGAAAGAGGATTTACGGTAAATGCTGCTACCACTAATAGCGCCAACCAAATGTCCGAAAAGACCCGTTGCAACTTCTGCGGCAAACAGCACAGGCGCTCTCATGGTCGGTAATTTACGCGGAGATAAACGGGATAACACACGGCGAGCACACTCATGCCCAACCCATTCTGGCGATTTTAAATCTTCAATACGACGACTAATGGTATAAGCATAATCCCGCTCCATATCGCCATTAAATTCAGCAATCACACAGCTCGACATCGAATGACGGCTAGAGCAATAACTTTGCAACATACCGTGACTGTTGCCAAACACCCGGATACCATAATGGCTATTAAAACTACCACCCTCAGTATTGGTAATACGTTTATCTGCTTGTAATGCCGTTTGTTCCGCGCGGGCAGCCAGTTCAATTGCTTTATCCGTATCCAATTCTGTTGGGTGAAACAAATCAAGATCCGGCGCATCAAATGCCAGTAACGCTTTATCCGCCGGGCCAGCACAGGGATCCTGAGAAGTATAACGGGCAATATCAATCGCAGCCTGAACAGTACGGGCAATAGCATCCGGACTTAAATCTGTTGATGATGCACTCCCTTTACGTTGCTGATGGTATACGGTGATCCCTAGCGCACCATCACTATTAAATTCTACATTTTCTATCTCACCAAAGCGGGTACTGACACCAATACCCGTTGTTTTATTAACAGCAACTTCTGCGGCGTCACAACCCGCTGTTGCCAGTTCTAATGCCTGTGAAACTGCATTTTCCAGTTGTTTGCGTTGTTCCGCGATTTGATCAGTGATTTTCATTAATTACCCGTAATTTGATGAATAAAGGGAAAATCTGTCAGGAAAACAGAACCATTTTATCCACAAAAGTAATGCCGAGTGGTAATCAGGCGTTTTTCCCAGTTACAATACCCAATATTAGGATGTTAACACCCACCGGGCTACAGGTCATGCACCAAAAATTAACCTGCCAGATCCGGCCTTTTTAAAAGGAAAACCACCATGGCAAAGCAGCCTGAAGATTGGCTCAATGATTATCCTGCCGAAGAGGAAGAAGAAGAGATAATTTGGGTCAGTAAAAGCGAAATTAAACGTGATGCAGAGGCATTGAAAAAGCTAGGTGCAGAATTGGTTGATCTCAGCAAAAATGCGCTTGAACGCATTCCGTTGGATGAGGATCTGCTGGCAGCCATTGAACTTGCACAGAAGATCAAAAGAGAGGGGCGCCGTCGCCAATTACAATTAATTGGTAAAATGCTGCGTGCCCGGGATGTCGAGCCCATTACCACTGCAATCGATAAACTAAAAAATCGTCACAATCAGCAAATCCTTCTGTTCCATAAGCTGGAAGAATTACGTGATAAATTGATTGATGGCAATGATGATGTTATCGATGAAGTGGTGGAATTATTCCCACAAACCGATCGCCAGCAATTGCGCACACTGATCCGCAATGCTAAAAAAGAAAAGGCGGCTAATAAGCCACCTAAATCTTATCGTCAGATTTTCCAGTATCTTAAAGATATGGCCGAATCAACCTAACTATCTAAAACAGACAAAACGCTAATTCTGTTAGGGGAAAATTTTAAAACTCAGTTCCCCTTCCAGTTCCTCTTCCACGTCTTCAAACAAGAGTATTAACCAGCCAAAAATCAGGCTGTTCCTCCAACGGTCAAGTTGTCCAGTTTCAAAGTAGGCTGACCAACACCAACAGGTACGCTCTGGCCCTCTTTGCCACAAACCCCAACACCTTTATCTAGTTCAAGATCGTTTCCTACCATAGAGATCTGCTGCATAGCCTCAATACCGGAACCAATAAGGGTCGCACCTTTCACCGGCTTGGTAATCTTGCCGTTCTCAATCAGATAAGCTTCAGATGTCGAGAACACGAATTTACCGGAAGTGATATCCACTTGACCACCGCCAAAATTTGGCGCGTATAAACCATTTTCTACACTACCGATGATCTCTTCCGGTGTGGAATGACCCGCCAGCAAATAGGTGTTAGTCATACGAGGCATAGGCAGATGGGCATACGATTCACGGCGGCCATTGCCCGTCGGCGCAACCCCCATCAGACGTGCATTCATTTTGTCCTGCATGTAACCTTTGAGAATGCCATTCTCAATCAATACATTGTATTGCCCAGGAACACCTTCATCATCAATTGCCAATGAACCACGACGACCTTTTATCGTGCCATCGTCAACCACCGTACAAAGTTCAGAAGCGACTTTCTCACCAATCTGACCCGAGAATACGGAGGTACCACGGCGGTTAAAATCGCCTTCCAACCCATGACCAACAGCTTCATGCAACAACACACCCGGCCAACCCGCCCCCAGAACAACCGGCATAGTACCAGCCGGGGCAGCAACAGCGGAAAGATTTACCAGCGCCATACGAACAGCCTCACATGCAAATTGTTCTGCACGGATCTGACCACTCATCATTTCCAGAAAATATTCATAACCATAACGGCCACCACCGCCGCTGCTCCCATGTTCACGCTTACCATTATCTTCCACCAGCACCGTGACAGATAAGCGAACCAGAGGACGAATATCAGCCGCTAAAGTCCCATCGGTCGCTGCAACCAATACCTGTTCGTAGACCCCTGTCAGGCTGGCATTCACTTCCTGCACTCTCGGATCTTCAGCACGAGCGACCTGATCCACTCGGTGCAATAATGCGATTTTCTCTTCACGGGAGAAACTTCGCAGCGGATCGATGGCCGCATAAAGTTGAGAGTAAGCCACTTCTCCAAAGGTATGGATTTTACCATTTCCTGTTTCATGGACGATGCTGCGGGCAGCCTGTGCGCTTTGTTGCAATGCATTCAATGTGATCTGGTCCGCATAAGCAAAACCGGTTTTTTCACCACTGATAGCCCTAACACCAACGCCCTGATCAATATTATAGGAACCATCCTTAATAATCCGATCTTCCAACACCCAAGATTCATGATAGCTGGACTGAAAATAGAGATCGGCATAATCCAGCCGACGTTCAGCCAGTTGACCAAGTACTGAAAACAGATCTTGATGGCTTAATTTATTTGCAGCCAGTAAATGTTCACTGACAGAAGTTAAACTCATAATGGATACTCTTTAATTTGCTGTATTCTTTTCAATCAGGGACGTCAACTGCGGCCGGAAGCGGTTATGTTTCACCACTTTCATCTGCTCACGCATAATCTTCAGGCTATCCGCCCTGACATTCAGTTGTAATGCACTGACTGCATCTGGATTTTTCTTAATCACTTTCCCCCAACCGTCTACGACCATTGAGTGGCCCCATGTTTGACGGGTTCCATGTACACCAACCTGAGCCGGTGCCAACAGAATACACTGGTTTTCAATAGCGCGGGCCCGTAACAGTGGCTCCCAATGTGCTTTTCCTGTTAAACGGGTAAACGCCGCAGGCACAGATATCAACTCAGCGCCTTGCTCACGCAAAGCCTGAAACAGCCCTGGGAAACGCAGATCATAACATATGGTCATACCAAGACGACCAACAGGTGTATCCACGACAGTAATATGTTCCCCGCGCTGGAAAACAGACGATTCGTTATATGATCCATGTTCATCATCAATATTGACGTCAAACATATGTATTTTATCGTAACGTGCGCGGATCTCACCCTGATCATCAAACAACAGACTGCTGCTGGTGATCCGTTCAGGATTTTCACGACTGATAAGCGGCATAGAACCAATTAATAACCAGACACCATAACGACGAGCGATCTCACTGACAGCTTGCTGCAAAGGCCCTTTTCCCTGCGGTTCTGCATGATGACGATAGCTGACAGCATTAGCAAACAACAATGCATTTTCCGGGGTCATCACAAGCTTGATCGTATCCGGCAACTGCTTAATTTGTTGTTCAATTTGCGCCAAATTATGTTTGATATTCTCACCGCTACATAACTGTAAGAGTGCAACATTGACGTTTCTCATGTTCCTCTATTCTCCTTAAGTTGACGTAGGACTTCATCAATTTTCGGTTGATCAAGATTACCGGTAATCCGGTAACGAATAACCGATATTTTATTCCATAACGGCCCCAAGACCTTGGTTGCCGCAAATAACGCGGCACCTGCTACCGGATTGATAACAAAAGCCGTTGCTACACCGACAGTAGCAGAAATTTCCGGCGTGACGATAGCTTCTATATTGATCTGTTGGCGAACAAGATCAATCTCTCCTTTCGTTATCACATCAGCAATCAGCCCATCGATCCGTAAATTTTTAGTCTTGAGTATCCCATTATTTACTGAAACATCGCCACGGATTGAATCAAATTCAAAATCCTGGCTAAAAGTATCACTAAAATCGAACTGCAATTTACGCAACAAAGCATCAAAACTGACCAGTTTTAGTAGCTGACCGGCACTTCCCCCGCCCAATTTCTCGATAGCGCCTTTGCCTAAATCGCTTTTAAAATTGCCATTCAGTGTCTGTAAATCGGGTTTCCACGGTGTATCCAACCAGTTAAAATCAAAATAGAAGTTAAACGGCGACTTAACAATTGGCACGACAATACCAAGGTAAGATGCCATCTCATCAAATTTTTCACCGGAGAATTGTCCCATAAGATGAGTATTATTCTCTCCAGCACTTTCTTGCCAACGACCTGTCAAATTTAGTTTACTGACGCTGTTGTCCACCATTCCATCTCTTAATACAAGCGAATGACCTTCTGGTATCAGGGAACCAGACACCTTCCCAAGTTTCAACCCCATAATCCAGCACTCAGAGCAGACAATATCTAATGAAGGCCATTGGTTCAGTGAATAACGCTGAGTTGTACCTGTTTGAGATTGCTTAGATAAATCTGATTCAGGCTGCTGAGGACTATATTGCAGAGGATTATAGTAAAGATGGCTCAAATTCAGCTGCCACGGGCCACTATTACGAATATTAAGCTTACCGTTGATTTCCTGACTATCAGCACTAACCTGTGTTCCCCAGGACTGTTGTTCTACATCTAACAATAACTGATTCCAACGCTGTCCCCCCACATCCAGTGACGGAAGCGACACACGCAGATGTTGTGGCAACAGAGCTCTTCCTGCCAATGAAGAATTTGAAGTCAAAGGCGCAATTAGCCCTAACCACTCTTCACCCTCAATTGCCGGAAGATTCAATTCCAATAACGATTTTTCAGGTAAGTCAGGAATTTCGTCACCGTTACTTTGTAAAATTCCCCGTGACAGTTGAGTACTTTTCTCTGCCAAACTCCATTGAGTATTAAACGCATACTGCTTACCTAACGTCCCTTTTACCCGCAACTGATCCATATCACCATCAGCCAGAATATGAAGCGTTTTCAGTTTACGCAGTTCATCTGCTCTCAAGACAGATAAATGGCTATCTACTTGTGACAAATCAGCGTCGATTTTCACATCATATTGGGCCTTACCCTGAAACGGTAAACTAATACCCACTTTCCCTTCCCAGTCAACAGAACCAGAAAGCGTTTTGGCAACTGCTGGTGGTAGTTCAGGTAATTTTGCAGCAGCCCAATGAGCATTCAGACCAACATCTACCCGATAGTTTTTTGATAAGTTCTTAGTAGCAAAATCAACAGTAACAGGCTGTCCAAACCATTGCACTGATAATTTGTCACTTTGTAAATTACCATTATCAAAGCGGAACCGGCCACTGACATTTTTCATTTCACTGCCCAGCGGCTTAATCAACAAATGGTTATCTTTTAAAGTGACCTCACCACTGACATCCACATTGCCGCCATTGAGCGGAATATCCAAATGCAAATTACCCGCAACCTGACCACCAATCTGTAATGTATTAAGCGTTTCACCAACAGAATCCGCTAACGGGCTATGGGTAAAATATTCATGAATATCTTTACCATCTCCCAGAATATTAGCGTCGATGAACAATTTCTTTCTACTATAATCAGAAATTACCGCTGAAACATTATTCGCTTTCACTTTGCCAAGCGCAGTTTGCGCAGCCAGCATCCACAAACCGTTGTTATGAAAATTAAGATCAATATTAAGATCCAGCAGCGCAGGCCAATCAGGTTGATACTGGAAAGTAGCATGACGCAGTGGAGCGAAAACCTGAAACTGACCATTATTATTTACAAATGGGAAATCTTTGGGATTGCCTTGAAAAACAAAAGTTGCGTTTTCTATTTGCCCTTTAATAATTGAAGCGGTCAGATAGTCAGTCAGAGATGTCCCCATCAAAGGCTCAGGAAAATATCTCCAGGCATCACTCGCATCATAAACCCGTACTCCCGCCAGAATACTCAGCGCCGGAGGCTGCTCTTTTGGCTGTTGATAACGAAAATCACCATTGACCCACAATGATTTCGCCTGCAAATCCAACCCCTGACTCCAAAGTTGTAAACCTCGCTTATCCTGCCGCCAGAATATTTCTCCATGACTTTGGGATATCTCAAACGGCGCCAGGAACATATCGCGATAATCAGCTACGCTACCTTTCAAAGCAAAGTTAAGTGCGCCTTGCTGCAAGCTACCGTTGAGAGAACCAGAGAAATTATCAATAGAAGGCAGCCCCTGCCAGCGCTGCCAACTCACATCCTGCCATTGCATACTCATTAGGAAATCATCTGTAATTTCCGGTGTTATGTCGAGAGCAAGATGATTTACTAATCCTTGCGGCTGGCGATGTTCCCAATCTCTGACAACATCAGGAGTCAAAAAAGAGAAAGTGGGTAAAATACTGCTCAACCGTTCGAGTTGAATATTCTTCGCCCGGATACGCCAGTGATCTTTACCATCATACTTCTTAGCTTCCGGCAGATAGAGCACAGACGCCTTGCCTGACGGCCATTGCTGACCGTCAGTGGCCAGGCTTGCCAATTCAGGCGCATCAAACAACCAACCATTATCCTGACGGCGCATCCGTAACACCAGATCACTGACAGAAAGACGGTGAGATTTGTCAGCAACTTTCCAATTAACTTCTCCCTGACGTAATTGCAGTTGACCGCCATCAATTCGCCCATTTTTGAGCGTAATCCAACTAGACAAACTAAATTCAGCATCTTTCAGCCCAGTATTATCCTGCAACCAATGGCTCAACCACGGATGCATATCAACATTATCTGCCTGTAAATAAATAGTGCCGCTATCTAATACGCCATGGGTGTCACGCAAATCAAATTTAACCTGTACATTTCCATGCTGATTATTAATAGAAGAAAGGCTAATTTCCCCTTGAGCACGGTGACGGTCATTTTTATTCAGCCAAGTTAATTGTGGTAACAACAGATTAGCCCGTTCACCGGAGGGGGTAAGAAAAGTAAGGTGACTATCTTGCAGATTAAAATGATCAAATTGTTCTAGAAACAGATTAGAAAGCGTATCTGATTGGGAAAACAGATTACCGCGTTGATCATCAAACAACGGTTGATGATAATCCACCTGTAATTGATAAAAAGTCAGATCACGAAAATTCCAGCGCATTCTCAGCAAAGATAACCAGATATCCAATGCCACCGTGATTTTTTTTGCTTTCACATCTGCACTGGCAGTTTTCACATTGATATCACGTAATTCAAGAACAGGCCCGAAGGATTCCCATTTTCCTGCAATATATCCGACATCAACAGGTACACCAGCAATTGACTCAACTGTAGCGAGCAATTGCGGGCGATAGCCATTAATATGCGGCAGTAGAAAACGTAACCCACTGACAAGCAAAGCCATAATAATAATGACTATTGCGGCTGTCGCTAATAATACTCCCGGCAGTCGCCTCACACGCATCTCCTTGGTTGCCAGCGCTGTTATGCCAGCACACCAGACAAATTACATCATAACGACGTCGAACTGCTCCTGACTGTAGAGCTGTTCTGTCTGAACTTTTACCTGCTTACCGACAAAAATTTCCACTTCTGCCAGTGCATGAGATTCTTCCCCTCTCAGCGCGTCAACCACCGCCGGTGAGGCATAGATAAGGAAGCGATCTGCATCAACTGCCCGGTGAACACGCACAATTTCACGCATAATTTCATAACAGACAGTTTCAACAGACTTTACGGTCCCCCTTCCATGACAGGTAGGACAATCGTCGCAAAGTATATGCTCGATACTTTCACGGGTCCGCTTACGCGTCATTTCCACCAGCCCGAGTTGTGAAAAACCATTAATCGTTGTTTTAACACGATCTTTACTCAAGGCCTGTTCAAGAGAAGCGAGTACCCGTCGGCGGTGATCTTCACTATTCATATCAATAAAATCAATAATGATAATCCCCCCCAAATTACGTAACCTTAATTGTCTGGCAATAGCCTGCGTCGCTTCAATATTAGTATTAAAGATAGTCTCTTCCAGATTACGGTGCCCAACAAATGCGCCGGTATTAATATCAATTGTGGTCATCGCTTCTGTTTGGTCAATAATCAGATAACCACCTGATTTCAATTCAACTTTACGATCGAGTGCCCGTTGGATCTCATTTTCTACATCAAACAGATCGAAAATAGGTTGATTACCATTATAAAGTTCCAATCGGGCTGTCATTTTAGGAATATATTCACTAATAAATTCCTGTAACTGATTAAACGTCAGACGAGAATCCACACGAATACGATCAAGGGCTGCTCCGGCGAAATCGCGTAAAATACGATGAGCCAGAGCCAATTCGCCATAAAGTTTATTTTTAGTGATATTGCGCTTTTTACGCTCGATCACCTTGATCCATAATCGTTTCAAGAAAGCCGCATCCTGAACTAACTCTTCGTCACCAACGCCCTCGGCAGCCGTCCTGATAATGAAACCACCATGCTCATCACAATAGTCAGCAACAATATTTTTCAGGCGATTACGCTCTTCTTCACTTTCGATACGTTGTGAAACCCCAACATGGGAAGCACCGGGCATAAATACAAGATAGCGGGAAGGTAATGTAATATCCGTAGTTAACCTGGCTCCTTTGGTGCCAAGGGGATCTTTCACTACCTGAACCATCAAATCCTGCCCCTGGCGAACCAATTCAGCAATATCTCTGATATTAAAGTTCTTGCGTTCTTCGCCAGCAATACATTCCGTGTGGGGCATAATGTCTGAAGCGTGAAGAAAAGCCGCTTTTTCCAGCCCAATATCAACAAAGGCCGCTTGCATCCCTGGTAACACCCGGCTTACACGACCTTTGTAAATATTGCCGACAATGCCCCTTTTAGCTTCCCTTTCGACATGGATTTCCTGCAAAATCCCACCATCAATGTAGGCAACGCGCGTTTCTGATGGTGTTATATTGACTAATAACTCTGCTGTCATGTGTTCCTCTTTCCATCAACCAACGCGAAAAACTTTGTGATTAATTCATGCGTTTCCACTAATGGCAGACCCACTACTGAGTGATAACTACCATTCAGCGTTTTGACAAAGCAACCCGCTTTTCCCTGAATACCATAAGCACCCGCTTTATCCATTGGCTCACCGGTTGCTACATAATCCAAAATTTCCTGCGTGGATAACTGGCGAAAGGTCACATCTGTAACGACTATATCACTTAAAGTACTCTGACTATCTGATAAAGCAATAGCTGTAATTACCTGATGACACTGCCCGGAAAGTGCACTGAGCATTTCAACGGCATGTTGCTTACTACGGGGTTTTTCCAAAATCCTATCATTTAATATAACAATAGTATCCGCTCCCAACACGGGAAAATCCTCTGGCGCAATAACTCCCCCCGCCAGAGATTTATCTTTTGCTAATCGGCTGACATATTGACGCGGAGTTTCACCCTCTTGCCATTGCTCCTTTACCTGAGGAGAAAGAATTTCAAATTTAAAGTCCAATAACTCAACCAGCTCACGCCGCCTTGGTGAGCCGGAAGCCAGATAGAGGGTTTTCATGATGATATTATCCTTACTACTTATCTCATTAGGGCTTTTTATTTGCCGTTCTTGTCATAAGGGCGAGCGAAACGAATCATCCTCACATACTATTATGTACGTTTCAGGTTATGTACGCTGTCCGTATCCACGATTTATCGGCAAGCATAGCCTGCTTTCAATAACGTCTACCGGAATAAGCTCTTAGCCGGGACATTAAAAACCGCAATCCAACCACTAATGCACATTAAATTGACGACGGATTTTTCGCATTAACAGGAATAACCACGGCCAAAGAATACCGTTGACCAAACTGTTCCAGAATATTTCTGGATGAAAAACAACATTTGATAACAAAAATTCTGCCCAAAAAACACTGAGATCCATCAGCACCGATAAAGCAACGACGACCAAAACCTGCTGCCAAAGTGCCATATTACGGAATAATTGAAACTTAAATGACACCAAATAACCAACAAGACTGTAAGCTAAGGCGTTGACACCCAGCGTTGCCCCCTGAATCAGGTCTATAATGATCCCTAATACAAAGCTCGTACCAACACTGACCCTGTGAGGCAATGCCATCACCCAGTAAATGAGTAATAGTGCTGACCAGGTAGGCCGGTACATATAAATTTGCTCCGGCCACGGCATAATTTGCAGCACCATCGCAATCAAGAAAGATAACCAAATGATCCAACGCCCATGACTCCGGTATTGATTCATTAACGATTTCCCGCATTTATAAATTTAGCAGATGTTACTACCGGTTTAGAATTTTCCACTCTTCCTGTCGTTTTGGTTATTTCATTAGAAACAGAAGACGGGGCTGGCGGCCCCATTTCATTTGCATGTGGCAATACCTGAGGCATCATCTGCATTAAGCGCTCGTTAGCTACACGATAAACTTCTGATGGAGGCAATGGTTCAGATGGGTTATTGTCCGCCCCCCACAATAACAGCAAATAACGCAAACGCTGTAATTCTGCGGTTGGCCGAGCCTGAATCACAGTATAGGCCCGTTGATTATCGACTTTAACTGACGATACCACCGCTACCGGATAACCCTCCGGGAAACGGCCACCTAACCCAGAAGTGACCAGCACATCCCCAACCCGAATATCGGTATTACTTGGCAATGACTCAAATTGCAAATCATCAGCACAGCCTGCACCCGCAACAATGGCCCTGATATCATTACGTAAAACCTGGATTGGCAAAGCATGGGTCGTATCACAAATCAGTAATACCCGGCTGGTAAACTGGCTGACAGCGACAACCTGACCCACAATGCCTTTATCACTGATAACAGGTTGCCCTTCATAAACGCCTTCTCTTGAGCCCTTATCAATGACCACCTGATCACTATAAGGATTAGCCTTACCGGAAATCACCTGTGTCACCATCATGTGTTCATCCTGACGCAAAGGTGATCCCAACAGTTCACGCAAGCGGGAATTTTCCTGTTTAAGTTGCCCTAATAGCAGCATCTCACTGTTTTTAACCAATAATTCTTGGCGTAAGGCACGATTTTCTAATTGCAGTTGTTCGCGGGAGGCAAGCGTTTCTGACACGCCATCAAGTACTTGACGCGGGCCATTGGCAAGAAAATAAAATGGACTGACTACCGTATCCATATAGTTACGGACTTTACTGAGAGCATCAAGGCGGCTGTCTGCCACAACCAGAGTAATGGCAACAATAACAGCGAAGAAAAGTCGTAATTGCAGGGAAGGCCCCCTGCTAAAAATTGGCTTCATAAGCTGCGCTATTCCAAACTGTGCTGTTTCATAAACAATGGAATTCCCAGACAGCAATAGCAAGGAGGTCTGATCTACCCGTCATCCCTCCCCCACTTGCAAGTTAATACTCACTCCTCGCTGAAGAGCTCACCACCATGCATGTCGATCATTTCAAGCGCTTTTCCACCACCACGGGCAACACACGTCAGCGGATCTTCCGCAACGATGACCGGAATACCGGTTTCCTCTATCAGTAAACGATCAAGATTACGCAGTAGTGCGCCACCACCGGTCAGGATCATGCCACGTTCTGAAATATCGGAAGCCAATTCTGGCGGGCACTGTTCAAGAGCGACCATGACAGCACTGACAATACCCGTTAACGGCTCTTGCAACGCTTCAAGAATTTCGTTGGAATTAAGGGTAAAACCCCGCGGTACGCCTTCAGCCAAATTACGACCACGAACTTCAATCTCCAGCATTTCATCGCCAGGATAGGCTGAACCGATAGTATGTTTAATACGTTCAGACGTCGCTTCACCAATTAGCGCACCATAATTACGGCGGACATAGTTGATAATAGCCTCATCAAACCGGTCACCACCAATGCGTACAGATGATGAATAAACCACACCATTCAGAGAGATAACCGCGACTTCTGTAGTACCGCCGCCAATATCCACGACCATTGAACCTGTTGCTTCAGAAACAGGCAGGCCGGCACCGATAGCCGCCGCCATAGGCTCTTCAATCAAAAACACTTCGCGGGCTCCGGCACTGAGCGCGGATTCACGGATGGCCCGGCGTTCAACCTGAGTTGCGCCGACTGGCACACAAACCAAAACTCGCGGGCTTGGGCGCATAAAACTGTTGCTATGAACTTGTTTAATAAAGTGTTGCAGCATTTTCTCTGTAACATAAAAATCGGCAATGACACCATCTTTCATCGGACGAATCGCCGCGATATTACCCGGTGTACGACCCAGCATTTGCTTTGCTTCCTGCCCAACGGCAGCAACACTTTTCGATGAACCTGCACGATCCTGACGGATTGCGACGACAGAAGGTTCATTCAATACAATACCCTGACCTTTGACATAAATAAGGGTATTGGCGGTACCCAAGTCAATAGACAAGTCGTTGGAAAACATGCCACGAAATTTTTTAAACATAGCGAAAGGATAATCCTGCAAGCTGGGGACGGAACAAAACCCGTCTACTCTACCAACCACATGAAGCAGGGACAAGGCGCATAAGCACCTGCTTCAATAAAAAAGTGGCTACGTTATTCATATCAACAACGCAATATTCTACGTTACTTTTTCCAAACGGAGCAGAAAAAAACTGCATAAAAATGGGTTAATTTTACCAATTGTTCCATAACGAAGTGCAGGAACCACTCGGTTTTGCATAATTCAACGTTATAGTGCCACCGTTACCGTCACAACCCATCCGCTTATCTCTATTTCGACCAGTCGCTATTCCTGTAAGTTCACTTACGATCGACACTTCTGCTCACTATTTCCGATAGTTAACTGTAAGTATCAGTCTATGTCGTGACCAAGTTAATAATGTAATAAATTGTGACTAAAATACAGTATCTTCTGCTATAAAATAATAAAAAAACAGAACTTTCTGAAATGGCTTGCCATATATTGAGACTGAAACCTAACACTGGCATCACCGGAAAAAGGCGAACAGATTCTGTTTTATAATCCATCAATACTTTATTTTTTCTTATATTCTTTATGTAAACTGCCAATTTTTATCTATTCTTATTTAATAACAAAATGACTTACTAGAGAACGGAACCATCTAATGAAAGCTCTGCTACTTAAACAACAACAGAATCAACTATCAGCGTCCATAGAAGACGTTGATGCTTCTCACCTTCCCGTGGGAGACGTTACCGTCGATATTCACTGGTCAACCCTAAACTATAAAGATGCATTAGCCATCACAGGTAAAGGGAAAATTATCCGGCAATTCCCAATGATACCGGGTATTGATTTCTCTGGAATTGTGCACAATACAGAAGATCCCCGTTTTCATATCGGTCAGCATGTGTTGTTAACCGGCTGGGGTGTAGGAGAAAATCATTGGGGTGGCCTGGCAGAACAAGCCAGCGTTTCAGGAGAATGGCTGACACCTTTACCAACCGGTTTGGATAGCAGGCAGGCAATGATCATTGGTACTGCCGGCTTTACCGCAATGCTGTGTGCTATCGCGCTGGAACAAGGCGGCGTTAAGCCAGAAAGCGGTGATGTTATTGTAACCGGTGCCAGCGGTGGTGTAGGAAGTACTGCGATAGCACTTCTTTCACAGCTTGGCTATTCTGTTGTTGCCGTTAGCGGCAGACCGGAAAATCACGAATATTTGTTATCCCTTGGGGCAAAAAAAGTTTTGCCACGTAATGAACTTAGCCAACCCCCCCGCCCATTGGAAAAACAACTTTGGGCTGGAGCAATTGATACTGTAGGCGGTAATGTACTGGCGACAATACTGGCCCAAACTCACTATAACGGTACCGTTGCAGCCTGTGGGCTCGCTGGTAGTGCAAATCTGCCAACAACAGTCATGCCATTTATTTTACGGAACATACGTTTGCAAGGCGTAGAATCTGTCACGGTTCCATCCACCAAGCGATCTGCTGTGTGGCAACGCTTGCAAAAACTGCTACCTGCTTCTTTTTACCAGCAGGCAACGACTGAGATAACACTGGACCAAACCGTGGAATACGCAAATAAATTGATAGCTAACCAAGTTACAGGACGTACATTGGTAAGAATTCGTTAAGAATTGTGACTAGCCTCTAAAGTACGGTGGCTTTATTCTTGACATTTTCTCTGATAAGACCAGTATTTAGCTGCTAAATGCTACGATATCATTATAATGTCGGGCTTTATCGCCGAAATGAACTTATGGCTGTTATAAAAAGATGACAAATCGTTAATATAGGATTATGTTGGGCAATTGTTGACAAATTGCCGGAGATACCAGCACAATGGCAGACAAATTTCACATTTTACTCCTTAACGGCCCTAACCTGAATATGTTAGGAACCAGGGAGCCGGATATCTACGGCAACTTAACACTTGATGACATCGTCAGCAAATTGTCTGAAGAGGCCTATCAATCAGGCGTTAAATTCAGTCACCTGCAATCCAATGCAGAGTTTGAGCTGATAAATAGAATTCATTCTGCACAGGGTAATACTGATTTTATTTTAATTAACCCTGCTGCATTCACGCATACCAGCGTGGCATTGCGTGATGCATTGCTGACGGTGAAGATCCCATTTATTGAGATCCACCTCTCCAATGTTCACGCGCGCGAGCCATTTCGTCATCACTCATATCTTTCAGATCTTGCTGTTGGTGTAATCTGCGGTTTAGGGGTAGATGGCTATAGCTTTGCATTACAGGCAGCGGTAAACCGCTTGTCAAAAGTCAACTAAATGAAACAGAAGAGTACGGAATCACACTCATGGATATTCGTAAGATAAAAAAACTGATCGAGCTGGTTGAAGAATCTGGCATTTCTGAACTGGAAATTTCTGAAGGGGAAGAGTCAGTGCGCATCAGCCGCGCATTAGCCCCCCAGAGTTTTCCGGCAGCTCAACAATATATTCCCGCTCAAGCTCAACAACCTGCTCTGGCTAACGCTGTTGCTCCTTCTCAAGCTCTGCCGGAAACAATCAGCGAAAGATCGGCAGCAATCAGTGGTCACGTTGTTCGTTCTCCAATGGTGGGGACCTTCTACCGTACACCCAGCCCAGATGCGAAACCATTTATCGAAATCGGTCAACGCGTCAATATAGGTGACACCCTCTGCATCGTTGAAGCCATGAAAATGATGAACCAGATTGAAGCTGACAAAGCGGGTGTGGTTAAAGCCATTCTTATGGAAAACGGTCAAGCCGTTGAATTTGACGAGCCATTGGTCGTCATCGAATAACGAGGCGTTCCCATGCTTGATAAAATTGTAATTGCTAACCGTGGTGAAATCGCCCTGCGTATCCTGCGAGCTTGTAAAGAGCTAGGGATAAAAACTGTTGCGGTACATTCATCTGCGGATCGTGACTTAAAACACGTACTGTTGGCAGACGAAACTATCTGTATTGGCCCGGCAGCTTCTGCAAAAAGCTATCTGAATATCCCAGCAATTATTTCTGCGGCAGAAATCACGGGTGCAGTAGCTATTCACCCCGGCTACGGTTTCCTGTCAGAAAACGCAGATTTTGCTGAACAAGTTGAACGTTCTGGCTTTATTTTTATTGGCCCAAAAGCAGAAACGATCCGCCTGATGGGTGATAAAGTTTCCGCTATCAATGCGATGAAAAAAGCAGGCGTTCCTTGTGTACCTGGCTCTGATGGCTCGTTATCTGATGACACAGAGAAAAACAAAGCCATTGCTAAACGCATCGGCTATCCTGTGATCATTAAAGCATCCGGTGGCGGCGGAGGTCGTGGTATGCGCGTTGTCCGCAGTGATAAAGATCTGGAACAATCAATCAACATGACCCGTGCGGAAGCAAAAGCTGCTTTCAATAACGATATGGTTTACATGGAAAAATTCCTTGAAAACCCGCGTCATATTGAAATCCAGGTACTGGCCGATGGTCAGGGTCAAGCAATTTATTTGGCTGAACGTGATTGCTCTATGCAACGCCGTCACCAGAAAGTGGTTGAAGAAGCCCCGGCTCCAGGCATCACACCAGAAATGCGTCGCAGCATTGGTGAACGCTGCTCCAACGCATGTATTGAAATTGGCTATCGCGGTGCCGGTACTTTCGAATTCCTGTATGAAAACGGCGAATTCTATTTCATTGAAATGAACACCCGGATTCAGGTTGAGCATCCAGTGACAGAAATGATTACCGGTGTTGATCTGATTAAAGAACAATTGCGGATTGCCGCCGGTATGCCACTTTCAATTAAACAGAAAGACGTTATTGTTCGTGGTCACGCCATCGAGTGTCGTATCAACGCCGAAGATCCGCGCACTTTCCTGCCAAGCCCGGGTAAAATTACCCGCTTCCACTCAGCGGGTGGATTTGGCGTACGTTGGGAATCGCATATTTATGCCGGCTATACCGTACCACCTTACTATGATTCCATGATTGGTAAGTTAATTACTTACGGTGAAAATCGTGATAACGCCATTGCCCGCATGAAAAATGCATTGGCAGAACTGATCATTGATGGCATCAAGACGAATATCGAGCTTCAGCAGACGATTATGAATGATGAAAACTTCCAGAATGGCGGCACCAATATTCACTATCTGGAGAAAAAACTGGGATTACAGGAAACGTAAGACTGGTTTAATGACATCAATATCTTTGAAGGAGCGTATAAACGCTCCTTCAGATTACTGACAAAGCGCCGCTTTTTAGCCGACACTTTGTTTTAGTCAAGTTCTATTCGCCAAACGGAGTTTACCACCACGTTAAAACCTACCTTGAGGTAAAATCAGTATGATTTTAGAATCTGTAAAAAGGGCAAACGTATCACGAAAAAACCGGTAAAAACGTTAATCATTAAAGATAAAACCGAAAGCCATTAAAGATTTTTTAAAGCAGGTAAAAAACTCAGTACTATACTGATATTGGAAGAGAAAACATCAGGAAAAACAGCTTTTAAATCTATTAACCGCATTAAGAAAATTTTCTCAAACAAAATATTTCGCATTCCTGAAAGAAGTTTACGAAAAATGAGGATAATCGTTAAAAAAACTGATAAGCTTTTAGATTAGAAATGAAAAAAAGAACAAAAACGTTTAAAAGCATTAAAGATGATTAAAGAAATTAGCTATTTTCCTTTTTTGGCGATCGCAAGTACCTTTTTAGAGGTGATTAACTCAGTTATCCATCAGACAAAGGTTAAAAAAATAGGTTCCGATTAATACCAGATTTTTAAGCAAGACAGAATGACTAAAAAACTGTTTACTTCCCGCCATATTTAATACATTTATCAGCGATGCTATACTCCATTTAAAAGCGAAAATACAGAGATATTAAAACTTTTATATAAAAGGCGGATTTAACTAAATACATACAACTTTTCAAAATGAGGGTTAACACCCTGAAAAAATGGGTAATTATCTGAAAAAACATCAAGGGTAGTAATTTATTAAAACTACTCAGAACTGCCGGTAAAACAGCGTCAGTAAAGGGTATGATTAACGTTGATTTAACGTAAAATAGATATCCTATAGTAATAAAAATCAGGTGGTAAAAGTGACCACAAACCATCAAAACACTTATACTGATTAAAACCCTAAATTAAAACAGTGACTTTAAATAACAGTTTAAAACCTGCTCATGATAAAACTCAAAGTGGGAGAGCATGTAATATGGCTTTTCTACGGTTCGATTAAACCGTTCCTCTTTATAAAAACCATTGCCCGCCAACTTCACAAATGATTTGGATATTGCTATACCGTTTTTCAAAGCGCGAGCATGGTCATGTTCTAGTAGTGTTGTAGTCAAATAATTTCAGCTAGTTTCATAGATCTTTGTTGCAACTTTCCATATTCAACCAACAATGGATCATTATTGTCTTTTCAGTCGATGAATATAATATCTAATCCGGAGCCAACATCCGCAGTGGATTCAGTAAACAGATATCTCGGATGTGTTCTTCACCAAGGCCAGCGGTTTTAAACCAGTGTTCACTATCGTTCAACCATTGCTTAACATCTGGCTGAACTGGCTGCCCAAGATCGGAGCTATAGACAACATTATTCACCTCCGATAACACTTCAAAAAAATCCTCAGTTGTCTGATAACCAAGATAAACAGTTAATGCCGTTTGCTCCACATAAAGCCAATCATGTTTACCCAACGCTTTAAGATCTTTCGCTTTTAATCCTGTCATAGGACTGGCAGGTTGGTTCAGCATGAACTTACAACCACCCGCAGCGGTAATCGCATCAATAAGTTGCATAACTTCATAACGTGAAGCATGGCCTGATGACAGCACAACATTATGCTGCTGCGCAAAACTAATTAACTCATGGATCTCGTTATGCAACCGCCCATTGCTATCGACAACAGACAAAGGTTGCTGTGCTAAAGTTTGCGCGAAAGCATTTGCCCAAGAACGCTTCATTACACTTTTATGGCTTGTAGGGACAATCGTCGGCAGATGAACCAGCAGCCGCGGAACTCTACAGAACTGGTACTGACTCAGTGACTGAATAACAGAGTTAATTACCAGCCCTCCAGAGGTTGCGTTCAATACTACCGAACCAAAAACCGGAAGTCCTGCTTCCTGAGCCAGTGACGACAAAGCAGTAACACTCCCCAGATGGTTTTTAAGTACAACCCCACCACCATGTCGGGCATATTCCCTTCCAGCTTCAAGTACATTGTACCGCCGAATGTAACTATCGGGACGAGCATGATAATGTACATCCAGAAAACGAAGTTTTCTCTCCCAGTATTCTATAAACAGACTCATTGCACAGTTTTCCAAGGTACGGCATATCCCAGTTTTTCGCGGGCGTTAACCAGATCTTCTCCGTTAGTTATAGCCTCAATAATAGCTTGTTCAGTTTTGTCAACATTTTCCGCACGCTCAATAACGGTGAACAAATGCTGCTGCGGGATGGCTAACGCGCCATTATCATCGGCAAAAATCCAATCTCCTGGAGATATCACTACACCGCCAATATCCAAAGTGCATTGTGTTGCAGCAACCTTGGCACGATTCTTTCCGGATACCATATAAACCCCCGTCGTAAATAAGGGATATTCCAATCTGCGAACCTCAGACAAGTCTCTGGCTGACCCATAAATTACAGAGCCTGAGATTCCTTTTTGTACAGCTTTAAAAGTTAAGATATTGCCCCAACTGGTACAATCCGTACGCCCCTGATTATCAACCACTATTACATATCCAGCAGGTACTTCATCAATGTAGTTTCCAGCATTAAGAAACTTGCCCTGTTCCAGAATAATAGGTTCATAGCGCACAGTAAAAGCGGGTCCAGCCATTTTAATCCCGACATTACTACGTGGCACAATTCCAGCCAGTCCAGCAGGAATATGCAGACTATCCATTGCATCCGATATGGCCGCGCTGTCAAGCTCCATTAAGCGCTTTTTGATTTGATCAATTTGTGTAGTTTGCATTACATTTCCTCTTTCGATGCACGTGTGCGCAGGACACTCCAGGCGGCATATTCTGGTATAGATTGTTGCAGTAGCAATTTATTACATGGAAAATCCACCGAATGTTGTCGTCCTTCATCATCTATGGTTGTCAGGGTCATCTGTCCAAGCATTTCTTCACCAGACAAAAATGAACTTATAGAAGGAAAAGCAGTAATATTCACCGAAAGAGATTTTGAAGGACTATTTACTGCATATGTTGTGTGTAGATATGTATTTAATTCATCATCATCTGTGAACCAGTTAATACAGTATTGTTCACTGAGTTTTTCCATAGCTGTCATCTGACAATCACTAACCAATTTGTTTTCAAACATGGCGCCAAAGTTAGTCAATTGCTGTACGGAAAGAGGGGCATCAGCAGGCGTAATAACTTGTACTACTACATAAGGCGCCTTCCACAGATAGTGAATATCGCACTCAACACCATCAAAGAATGCATTCACCATCGTACCGACTTTACTTTCACTAACGCCGATTAGTGTCCAATGGTAGTTTCGCTCTCTCATGCCAGCTACTGGAGGGATAGAATGCTCTTCCGACAACATTAATCGCATTTGGGACGGAGGACCTGGCAACACAACTATTTTGCTACCATCAACATTAAGACTGAAACCAAGAGCTGTACCTGCAACATTGGAAATAACCTTTGCTCCGGACGGAAACATGGCTTGGAATCGATTCGAGGGATCACAATATACTCCCAGTTTTTCCAGCTGTTTCTGTATTTCCACCCAGACGTTATCACGTATTTCCAAAGGACTTCCTACCGCTTTTGCTATCGCCTCACGGGTTTTATCATCCGGTGTCGGGCCAAGACCGCCACACACAACAATGAGAGTATCCTGCCCCAGCCTACGAACCACTGCGGTAGCAATTTGGTTAATATCATCAGCGCAAACCTGATGTTGCTTCACTTTATATCCCTGCTCCGTGAGATATTCGCTAATATCCTGAAGATTAGTATTAGGATATTTTCCACTCAGGAGCTCATCACCAATAGTAATAACCGATGCAGAATAGCTAGTGCATTTTTTACTTAGAGTACTAATAATAGCCTGCGCCATTTGTTGGGTTGTTGCGCTACCACCCAGATCATAAGTAACAACTCGTCCTTCACGTATCACATTATCTACTGCACAGTTAATTTGCTGTGCTGCATCAGCAAAGCCAAGATGTTCCAGTAGTAATGCTATTGTGTAAAACATCGCTGCCGGATTGGCTTTATTTTTACCTGCCATACCAGGCGCACTACCGTGTACAGGCTCAAAGTATGCAATATCACTACCAATATTAGCGCTAGGCGCTAAACCAAGCCCTCCCATTACACCCGCTGCCAAATCAGACAAAATATCACCAAACATATTCTCAGAGACAATGACACCAAATTCATGCGGTTTCTTTACCATCCATAAAGCTACTGCATCTACATTGTGGATATCCGCTTTTATTTCAGGGTAACGTGCCGCAACAGTATCGAAAATACCTTTTGCAAAGTGCCCACTTTCCCGCATTACATTTGGTTTATCCGCAAAGGTTACACGGGAGTAGTTATTTTCCTTTGCATACTCAAATGCAGTGATAAACAAACGTTCTAAACCAAAACGGGTTTGTAGACGGACTGTCCATGCAGCTTCTTCAGGACCATATTTATCTATATTTGGATGCTGTAACCAAGTCGTTGCAGTAGCGGGAATTCCTTTAAAATCGAACCCTGCATATAGTCCTTCGGTGTTTTCCCTGATAACACAGCAACGAAATGGTTTACGGTCCCCTTCTACATAACGTACTGGTCGGATATTTGCATATAATCCCAAACGCTGACGTAATTGGATAACAGGTGACACATAATTTCTCGTTTTCACACGCAGATGTGGTGGCAACGCTTGTTGTGCTTCTTCTTTACCTTTACTAGTAATAGCGCCGAGTAACACCGCATCTACTGAAGCTATTTTTTCCCAAGTACTGGCAGGTACTGAGTTACCTTCTCTTTCCCAACAAGTCCAACCAATATCCCCAATTTCCAATGTCACAGGAAGATTTAGGGTCTGAAAAACGGGAAGAGCAGCATCACATACTTCCTGACCAATACCGTCCCCAGGTAAAATAAGAATTTTTTTATTCATAAGGTTTTTAGCCAATCGTTAATTACACTGTTAATAAATGACGGCTTATCTTCCCAAGGCCGCATTCCTGCTCCATCCACGACAACAAAACAGTGCATAGGATTAGTATTGACCACCTGATTACATTCTGTGGCTAATCGCGAACGTCCGCCAACTATGCTCAGAAATTTTCCTTTGTAATTGCACAATATTGCTCTGGCATCTAGTTGTAGCAACAGTGAAAATCCCACTATCATACGTTCCCGAGCAGTATTTCTTAAATGGTCAGGTATCGCAGGCATTTTAGGAAGTGGAGTCCCACCTTCAGGAATAACAAAGCCATGTAACACAGAAATCGCTTCATCTAGCTGATTTCTATTCAGTAATGCTATTAATTGCTCCAGCCTATTGGTCAGTAACGAATCAGCATATCCAGGACCACTCACTGAGATTACTCCCGTGAGGTTTTTCAAGCGCGACGCAAGCAATTGCGCCAGAGTACCTGACATCGCAAAACCGATAAGCAAATAAGGCTGGGAAAAACGTTGATTGAGTTCAGACTCAATAATATTAATAGCGTAGTCGGGATCAGATGAATTAATTAAGGATAATGTATCAATAATAGACACCTGATATCCCATTTTCTTTAATAATATGCACAATGGAGTGCAAAAATCGCCATGATCCCAAAGCGGCATCACAGGTGCGAGAATTACCGCTTCGAGGCTGAAACATCCAGCATGGTTATTAGGCCGTGTCATGTCGTTGCTCCTCGCAAAGATTTAACAACCTGAAACGCATAATGAATACCATTTCTCAACCCTTCTTCGAGGGCTGTTTTATTCTCTACACTCAAATTGTACACACCCATCATTATATCGATAAGATCACGCCTAGAGGCGGCAAAAAAACAATGGGATTGCAGTTCATTGAGTTGATTAAATACTCGTTCAAGGTCATATTGTTTACTATTTTGGCTCAGATTGAGAAATGATAGCCAGCTTTCCAAATTGAGATTTCCGGCACCTTTTCCCATCCCTGATAGAGAACTATCAATAAAATTGGTTCCAGCTCTCATAGCTTCAATACTGTTCGCTGTGGCAAGACCCAGATTATCATGAGGATGGAATCCCAATTGCAATTGCGTGGCAGATTTTAACCTATAAAACATCTGCGCTACCTGTTCAGGGAACAAACTACCATTTGAATCCGCCAGGTAAATAATATCAGCACCCGCTTGTTCACACTGTTTGGCAATCTCAATAATTTTACTGATAGAGAGCTGACTCGCTCGTGTAAAATTAATACCCACAGCCATTCCAGTAGATCGAGCAATCTCGCACAACTCTAAGCATGGCTACGGGTTATCAACTTTAATACATAACCTAAGCAAACTAACTCCATTCATCTTCACTGCATAAATATCATCAGCATTGATATTGTGAGGATGAGCAATGACTACCAATCTTGCCTCAGGTACCGATTGATGAATATCTCGGATATAACTATCCGGAGACATACCTGTTAGACCAATATTAGAGATAGGTTTAAAAGAGCCATTGCGATAACCGATTTCAAACCATTCCACGCCACTTTTAGTCAATACCTCAACATGCTTTATAGCGTATTCTGTTGTAAAGTTGAAATTATTCAGGTATCCACCATCACGTAATGTGACATCTATATTATTAACCATTTTTCATTCCTATTTTAGTTTCTATTGTTTCTTTATCACCTCTATTACCCGTTATATAAATAATACTACCGACCAAAGAAACAACTGTGATGATAGATGCCACTTTAATAGGTTCATGGTTAGATATATAACCAATAAGCAATGACGCCAGTCCTGCACTACCTAATTGCAATGTTCCCATTACGCCGGAAGCTGCCCCAGCGGCTTGAGAATGAGTGGCAATTGCCGATGCAGTACCTAGTGGCAATAAAAAACCATTACCGAAAGTCAATACTGAGATTGTTAGCACAGAAGTTATCAATGGGTAGGAACTAAAAAACATTTGTATCGTGAAAGCAATACCTCCAACAGCAAAGATGAGATAGCCATGAGAAATTGTCTTTCTCACACCCTGCTGGCGACTTAATTTTTTAGCGGTAAGATTACCCAACACATAACTTAAAGAGAGCATTATATAGGTGTAACCAACATATTTTTCTGGTAATCCCAGAGCGGTAAGAATAAATGGAGATTCAATCAAATAAGAAAAATATGCCGTATAAGCAAAACAAGGTATTGCTGCATAGTAAAGAAACTCTTTATTTATTATCACTTGGTAAGTACTGACTAATACATTTTTAACACTCAATTTTTGGCGTTTATCTATTGGTAGTGACTCTTTCAACACTAGTAAGCACAATATAAGCGTGACTGTTATAAATAAAGTAAGAAATAAAAAACAGGCTTTCCAGCCATAATATTCACTTAACATACCTCCGATCATTGGTGCGACAGCGGGTGACATTCCCACAAAAGGGAAAATAATCAGATACAAATTGGCTGCCTCTTCTTTCTCCATCAGATCACTAATAATAGCACGACTTAATGTAATACCAGCACAAGCGCCTATTCCCTGGAATAAACGCAATAATAGCAACTCACTAATATGCGTACTGTAAAAAATACCGATTGTTGAAATCAGCCATATAATCATCCCAGAAATAAGAACCATTTTTCTTCCTAAACAATCACTTAACGGTCCATAAATAAGTTGAGAAAAGGCTATACCAAATAGAAATATAGCTATTGCACTTTGTATACTAGATTCGCTAACGTGATAATAGCTTTCCATTTTATTCAAGGCGGGTAGAAATATATCCGATGAAACCAATCCCCCCATAGAAAGAAAAGCCATTAAAACGATAAATAATAAAGATGAAGATTTATTGTTCATGGGCCATTAACCAATCAATATAATAAATATTATCCCAAATAAATTCCGTATAAAATAAAAGTCACATGCCAGTTAAATTTACATTAAATGCACAAAATCACTTATTTAATGAAAAAATTAACACCTTGCATGTAAAAACAACAAATTACTTTGCATATTATCTTATACTGCGAGAATTGAGAGCTCTTTATAACAACATAAAGACAAAATCCCACCCACACTTTAGATGAATAATTTCTTACTCTATAAATAACCCCTCCAAATATTGAGATACTTTTACACAACTTATTCAATAATTAACTTTCAAAAAAATAAACTCATATAAATATCAATTGAAAAAATAGTAACACCAACATCACTTTTAGCAAACAAAAAAACACAGAATTTAAGTTCAAAAATGAATAAAAAAAACACAAATCACAACATATAATACTAAAAAGTCATTTTGAGATTCCAGCACGAACATGTACTTGCCCTTTTTGTACCAAGCACAATGCAGTCTGAACATCATTCCCAGCAAGGCAACCTCATCTGAGTATCAGAGAACAAAAACTTTTACTTTAACTACAGCCGCCAACCTTGGGTCTTGCGAAGCAATATGACTGAGGTTTCGTTGCACCAAGTCTTCTTTTAACTTCGGATAAGTTGCCGCATTTTCCGCACCACTTGTGTTTTTCCCTACTAACTTAGGCTGAGCATCTTTGCCAGCATTATTTTGCGATGATTTTGGTGACGACTTCGGCCCTTTGGCTCCCTCCATCACAATAGGCAGCGTCATCGCCATTGCAGCGGCAGTCTCCTGACTCATGCCCATCGCTTCAAAGCGTTTTGTCCAGCCGAGTTCGCCTACCTTGCCTGTGGCCGCCTGACCTAACGTATTCACCGCCGACAGGTAATTTCTGAACTCAACCGGCAATGTGCCATCCCGGTCCATATTTTTGAGGGTACGCTCAAACACCGGCCACTGATCAACCAGATAACCATACTTCTGCGCACACTGGGTCGGGTTGTGGTTACAAAAGTCCACCATTTCCTGCTGATTACGGATGTTGGTATCAACCATCTCCTTGATCACTTGTTTGCAGCTTTCGCCTTCACAGGTGCGGGCTTGATGCGCAAAATTGTCCAGCTCATTCACGCTCAAAAAGTTATTCTCAATAACAACCCATTCCATTGCGAAGTTGACCGACGGACACCGATTTTCCCAATGCCCTCAGTCAGTTACCACCCGTTTTTTCCAATGTGCGTTCACCGCCGGACCCAAAACCCCTTGACGCGCTTTTCGCCTCCAAAGGCCGGTTTTTCCCGCCGTGCCATTGTCAGTGTAGCGCCTTTTTCGGCAACGGGCGAACGTCGCCCAACTCGCTTGGGCGGCGGACGCCCGTTCTGCGGGCGCGGGCGGCATAGAGCCCGCAAGCGGTGCCCCTGCGACGCTCTGAGGCACTGTGGCTTCGGTTTGCGTATGACCTTGCATGACCACGCGGTTTTGTTTTGTTCAGGGAAGCCCCCGGGGGCTGCACGGGGCGGAGATGGCGAGCACGGGAATGAGCAAGGAGCCGGTGACTGCGAACCGGGCGCAGCCAGTGCAGCGGGGTTGGGGCGGGGGGAAGTCAATGAGCGGAGGCCGCAGGCCGACCTGCCTTTAGGGTTGTTGGCCGGACGTTGGCACGGCAGCTAAAGAAGAACACGGGTTTTTGCCGAGGACTGGCGCAGCGGCTGACAGCAGAAGGCGTCAGCCTTGTGCGCCACACCCTCCAGGGCTAACCCGCGGGGGCGCAAGACATAATGCCAATTATACGCATTAAGCCGCTCATCGATGCTCAGGCGGTTGCCCGGGCTCACCGGCGCAGTGCGTATAATTCCCCCGCATTATGTTGAATAGGCGTTGGGCGGCCTGGACCGGCTCAACGGGGACACCGGGGCTTGCGCCGCCTGACGACTATTTACCCCCGCGTGCGCCGATGCCGACGGGCAGTCCGGCCACGGTCTGCCCCCACACCGAACCCGCCCAACTCAACGGGGGCGTGCGAACAGTCATCGGCTATCGGGGGTTGAGGCCGGCTCTGAACTGTCCGGCGGCGTGTCCGTGTCGGCGTTATCGTCGGCGTACAGGTCGGCCAGTAAACCCACTTCATCGGCGTCGCAGACTTTTTCGTCGGCCATTTGCTCCGCCGGGTGGGTGCTGGCGTGCACCGCCTGCAAGGCCCGGATAGAGACCTGCGTATACACCTGGGTGGATCCCACGCTGGCATGGCCTAACATGGCCTGTATCCAGCGCAGGTCCGCGCCGTTCTCCAGCATCTGCGTCGCCATCGCATGCCGGAACAGGTGGCAGGCACCTTTTTTCTCAATGCCGGCGGCCCGGATATAACCGCTCACGGCATGGGTGATACCGTTCGGCTGCAATCCGTCGAGACCGTCCATTGCCACGAACAGCGACTGGATGTCCGGGGTGACCAGCAGTTGCGGGCGAACCTGCTGCTGATAGAACTGGAGCCAGTTTAAGGTTCGTTCGCCGAGGGGCAATACCCGGTCTTTATTCCCCTTGCCCTGCCGGATGGTCACCGTTTTGCGTGACCCGTCAATGCTGTAGATATCGAGCCGGGCCGCTTCACTGCGTCGTATCCCTGTTGACCAGAGCAGCTCCATCAGGGCCCGGTCTCGGGCACCCTGCAACGTATTCGGGTCAGGCAGCGACAGGATATGCTCGATTTCATCAATGCTCAGGATATACCGCGGCAGGCGTTTTTCTTCCCGCGGCAACTCAATGTCCGCTGCCGGGTTCGCCAGTATCAGGTTCTGTTTCGTCAGCCATTTGAACCACACCTGTAACGGCTGCAACTGCGTGCGTTGGGTGCGGATGCTCAGCGGTTCTCCGTTGGTCTTGCGGTACTGGTACAGGTAGCGCTGGTAACGTTCCAGTATCGGCCGCGTGATATCCGCGGCATAGTACAGGCCCCGGTCCGTGGCCCACAGGATAAAGTGATAGGTGTGATGGGTCTGCACTTTCAGCGTGGTTTCCGACCAGTTCCGTTCCTGCCGCCATGCCACGAAGCGTAGCAGCAGCGCATACAGGCTTTTTGGGTCATGCGCCGGCCCTACAGGCTGACGATAGACGTCATCGACGGTCAGGAGACTTCCTTTGCGCGGTTTACGGTTTGCCATGATTAACCTCCGTTTCGGATTGGGGATGGGCGGCTGAGGCAGCGGGCGGTGGGGCCTTTTGCGTTTTATGTCTGTTAACCGTTTTCTTTCCGGCTCCGCCCGGTTCTGTTGTTAAGCCTTGTGCTGTCTGTGCTGAGGCCGGATTTTGTCTGTCCGGCTGTGTACCGACCTGGGGCCGACCTGTACCCGACTGAACACCCTCTGACCCCGACCGGAACGCCTTGCCCGCAACAGCGTCATTCGTCATTTCTGTTTCTTCGGGCAGGGGGATTGAAGCCGGTTTTTTTTCTGTCTTGATAACTGCTTTTTGCTTTACCCCGGCCACTTCCGCCGACAGGTCTGGTGTTGCCTGCCCTGAGGCTGGATTCTGACTGACCGACTGACTGCCGACCATGCCCCGACCAGCACCCGACTGAATATCCTCTGACCCCGACCGGAACGCATTGCCTGTCATTTCTGACCGGGATTCAGTCATCTCCAGTAACCCGCACAGATGCGGTTGCCCGGTATCTTCACCATCCCACAACAGCGTATATTCATAGGTCAGCCCGCGGCGATGCAGCAACAGGTATTCCATTTCCAGCAACCGCGCCAGATGCACTTTCAGTTGCGTATCGCCCCAGTGCAGAGCGGTCCGAATATCCCGCCGGGTAAAATGCAGTTCATCGACCCTGACCGCCTGTTGTCCGGCGGTTTCCCGTACCCAGTCCTGTATCAGCAGCAACAGCTTGCGCGTCTGCGGCGGCATTTCATCCAGCGTGCGCCCCAGCACCTCATGCGCCAGCCGGTTGGCGAGGGCAATATCGTCCTGGGTGACTTCGATATATTCGATGACCTGCCCGCGGTGGGTCGTTTTCTTCACTTCACGTTGATACTGGTGCAGCAGGGCAATGGCCTGTATCAGCGTCAGGTATTTCATGTGGTCGCGCCGCATCCGGGTTTTGTCTGACAGGAACGTCAGTTGATGGGCGTAAGGATTGACCACTTTCAGCGGCCTTAACAGGCGCTGGGCGTTCTGGTGTAACTGCGTCAGATAGCCTTTTTCCGAGTCAGCCAGCAACCCGGCCAGCGTCTGGCGGTGCCGCTGCATGGCGTGGATAGCCTGCGTCTGCTCGCGCGATTCGTTGACCGTCAGCACCAGACAGCGGTTCAGCAGCTCTTCATCCACATCAATGGCCGTCGTCGTTAACATCAGCATCACCGGTCCCTGTACCCTGTATTCCCGCGTCACCAGTTCGCCGCTCTGTTCGTTTTTGCCGGTGCTGGCGATTTTCAGCTCGCCGTCGGACTGCAACAGTTTCAGGGCATAAGCCGCCTGCCGCACGCCTTCTTCTTCGGCTATCGCCAGTATCTTGTGTTGCAGACTGGTTTCCCCCAGATAGTAGAGGCTCTGCCCGGTCATTGCCGAGTACTGGATACGCTCCTCTTCCGGCATCAGGTTCAGCACTGCCTCCATCAGGGAAGATTTCCCGGCCGCCGAGCTGCTTTGTATCAGCACAGCCAGCGGTTTATCGAGTTTGCGCGAGACCGCCGCCAGATACCCGGTCAGCAGATTGGTCGATTCGCCGACCACCCCGCAGGCGGCCATGTCGTTGATAATCTGTTCTGTTAAGTTCGGTGATGTCAGCAACGCCAGCGCAGCGGCTTCGTCTTCCGCGCTGACCGTCACCGCCGTTGTCCCTGAGGCTTCGGCCTCTGCTCGCTGCTCAGCATCCTGTTGCTGCTCCAGCATTAACAGCACCCGCCCGGCTTCACGTTTAATCACCGACGGCTCGCATGCCAGCTCTTGCGCCGCCGTGCTGATGTAGTGCTGACGATGCCGCGCATGGTACATGTCCAGCGTATCCACATGGAACAGGCCGGTCGTTTCATCCCGCACCTGCACATTGACTTTCATCACGTCCGGCACCGGGGATTTTTTCATTCCCCGTATCCGCCAGATACGTGGCCCGCTTTTCATCAGCAGTTCACCGCAGGCCATGCGCTCACAGGGCACGGGGGCAACGGTCAGCGCCGGCGGGGCGGCTAAAGAAGAAGATTTAGCCACCCCGGCACTTTGGGGCTTTTCCGTCACACTCGGCGAGACGGGCCGCTCATGGCTGAACACCGCGCCCGGTGCGGTTCCCTGTCCCAGCCAGACCGCCTGTTGCAAGGCCAGCCCCAGCGCATGTTCGGCGTTGCCGCTTTTCAGCGCATAGTCATTGGCATCCATGCCCGGCGGGAACTGCACCCGCCATGCCTCGATACCGGCTTCCAGTAAATCAGCCGCCACATGAGCCGCGCCACGGTCTCCGGCCTCGTCCCGGTCAAAGGCAATCAGCACCCGTTTCACGCCGTGATACGGCAAGGCTCCGAGATGCTCGCGGTTAAACCCGTTCACCCCGAACGCGGCGATCACGTTGCGGAACCCGGCACACCAGAACGTCATGGCATCGATCAGCGCTTCGCACAGGATAATTTCCGAAGCGGCTTTCATCGCTTCCTCATTCCAGACCCCGGCTAGCGGTGACGGCAGATACAGATGCTTCGGGCTGTCTTTCAGCACTTTGTAATCCGGCTGGGTTCGGCGGCCATACAGTTGCAGCACCCGCCCGCGGCTGGCCACACTGGCCGATTCGGCCCAGCCGATCACCGGCACCACGACGCAGCCCCGGAAGTGGTCCTGACGGGTGGTAGTACGCAACACGCCCAGCCCCGACAGCTTGTCGCGCAGTTGCTGGCCTTCCTGACTGCTCTTGGACGGTAATAAGCCCGCTGAACCGCCGATCCCGTGATGGCCCGCGTACCCCAGCTTAAAGTGACTCACCAGTTCAGGATGATTCAGCCCGCGTCGTGCCAGCCAGGCTTTGGCTTCCGGTGACGCCAGTAAGTGCTGATGATAAAAATCAATCACCTGATGCAACAGCGCCTGCCCGTCATCGTCCAGATCGGCCAGTTTCGGGCGCGGCAGAGGGGCCGCCTGTGATCCCGGCGGGGCGGCTAAAGAAGAAGCGGCCACAACCGCATTGTCCATGTCCGGCAACCCGGCCAGCTCCCGCAGCCGGCGGATAGCGATTTTCAGCGTCACCCCTTCCGTTTGTATCACCCAGTCCAGCACCGATCCCGCTGCGCCACAGCCAAAGCAGTGATACAGGTTCTTGGCCGGCGATATCACCATTGAGGGCGTTTTCTCGTTATGGAACGGACAGCGCAGCACATAATCCTCACCGCGTTTTTTCATCGGACGGCCTTGCTTACGCGCCAGCCCCAGTAACGAGACGGTTTGCTTTAAGTGGACTAAATCGGTGTCGGGAACGCGGGTCATCAATGACCTCCTGTAAAAACCTGTCAAGATGCTATATTGATATTTAAAACATATCTGATAAGATATCCAAAAACAAGCTTTTTAAAAGGGGGATATATAGTGATATCAAGTTCAACAACCTGGTTTCTCGATATGCAGTTCCCTGAACGGCTTACCACATTACGCAAGGAACGCGGGCTCACTCAGCAGGCGCTGGCTGATATGGCTGGTGTGGCAGTTTTACAGATCCGGCGTTATGAGGGAGGCTCAGCACAACCTACCTTAGAGGTAATACGTCGCTTGGCTATTTCGCTCGGTGTCAGTGCGGATATGCTGGTTTTTGATGAACAGGAGCGCGGGCCTAGTGAGCGGCTGCGCTATCAATTTGAGGCAATTTCTCGTATGCCGCAGTATGAGCAGGAGGTTATTAAGGAGTTGCTGGATGCAATGATCATCAAAACTCAGATTGCCGGCACAATGGCCTGTATTTCAACAACAGCGAAGGAAGAGAGTTAACACAGCACGGCGCTGAAGTGCGGGAACACTCCAGCGCCGCTAACCATCACCAACTATCAGAGGTAGTTCATCATGGCTAAATGCGATTCTAAAGCAAAAACCATTACAACTAAAGTGCAGGCTGTAAAGCCACGGCATTACACCGTGGGCTACCGGCCTAACCGGGGCAAGCCCAATCCGTACCCGCAGCTCACCATTAAGGGACGTTGGTTGGCTGCGTTGGGCTTTACCACAGGGAAGCCGATCACTATTACCAGCGAAGCCGGACAGTTAATCATTCAACTGGCTGAAAATGACTAACAGCTAAAAGAAAGATCTTGGTCAATTCATAAAGCCGGGAATTTTACTAAGATTCTTTTATTCGATTAATAAGTGAAGCCATCACTTCAGTGGCTTCTTCTTTAAATTTAATGCTCCATTCTTTAGTCCAATCACTTGGTCGACCTTGATCTTCCCATTCAGCTAAAGCAACAGCATTAATTATTTCTAATTCAAACCATATTTTCTGATATCGCTCATCATCGTACAGATCCTCTGATGAATGAATGAACCTAGAGAACACCATTAAGTCATCTAATGAGTTAACCGCATCTTTTATCAAGGATTCTTTATTTTCCATATTTCACCGTTACCACTTTACCTGATTCATTAGTAACAATAGATACATTATTCATTGGGTCATAATGAACAGTCGTTCCCCCTCTACTCGGGGTTGATATTCCATTTTTGATGGTATTTTCTACAACAGATGGAGTAATTCCGCGATCTTGCATACGATCCAAGGCATGACCGGAATACTCTCTGTTATTAATAGTCGCAGGTTCATTCCTTACGGGTTGATAAGAGGGATTCTTAGGCTGATTCATCTGCTTCTGTTTACCTCCCATAGGGAGGGTAGCCCCAGAATTTGTATTATTTGCAGAGTTTCCAGATTTACCTTTACCCAATCCTCCAGTTACAGCACCCAGTGCAGCGCCCGCTAAGATTTCTGCCTGCTGCTTGTCGATACCGTAGCGGCTTTGCAACTGATGCGCAAATTCCGTACTCGAAACGACGCCTTCAGCTTCAATCTGCTGGGCCAACAGAGAAGACATGTCATTCTTCATCCGTGAAGGCACATCGTCACCCAGTACGCGATCGATGGCTTGACGTACCAGCATACCATTAGCCGGGATATCGCCGTATTTTTCCTTGCAGGCGGCGGGATTGGAAGAACACACCGCGATCAGCTCTTTTTGCTGCTTGAGGCTCAGATCTTCCATTTCCTTCGTGATCTGTTTGCAGTCGCCGCGTCCCTCACACCCTTTGGCTCTGGCCGCAAAGTCATCTATCTGCTCCGCGCTCAAAAAGTTATTCTCAATAACAACGCATTCCATTGCGACGTTGATGACCGAACGCCGATTTTCCTAATGCCCTCAGCCAGTTACCACCCGTTTTTTCCAATGTGCGTTCACCGCCGGACCCAAAACCCCCTGACGCGCTTTTCGCCTCCAAAGGCCGGTTTTTCCCGCCGTGCCATTGTCAGTGTAGCGCCTTTTTCGGCAACGGGCGAACGTCGCCCAACTCGCTTGGGCGGCGGACGCCCGTTCTGCGGGCGCGGGCGGCATAGAGCCCGCAAGCGGCGCCCCTGCGACGCTCTGAGGCACTGTGGCTTCGGTTTGCGTATGACCTTGCATGACCACGCGGTTTTGTTTTGTTCAGGGAAGCCCCCGGGGGCTGCACGGGGCGGCGATGGCGAGCACGGTAACGAGCAAGGAGCCTGCGACTGCGAGCCGCGCGCAGCCAGTGCAGCGGGGTTGGGGCGGGGGGAAGTAAATAACGGAGGCCGTCAGGCCGACCTGCCTTCAGGGTTGTTGGCCGGACGTTGGCACGGCAGCTAAAGAAGAACACGGGTTTTTGCCGATGGCCGGCTCAACGGCTGACAGCAGAAGGCGTCAGCCTTGTGCGCCACTCCCCGCAATGCCGACCCGCGGGGGCGCAAGACATAATGCCAATTATACGCATTAAGCCGCTCATCAATGCTCAGGCGGTTGCCCGGGCTCACCGGCGCAGTGCGTATAATTCCCCCGCATTATGTTGAATAGGCGTTGGGCGGCCTGGACCGGCTTAACGGGGACGCTCGTGGTTGAGCCGCCTGACGACTATTTACCCCCGCGTGCGCCGAGGCTAACGGGCAGTCCGGCCACGGTCTGCCCCCACACCGAACCCGCCCAACTCAACGGGGGCGTGCGGACGCTCAGCGGCTATCGGGGGTTGAGGTCGGCTCTGAACTGTCCGGCGGCGTGTCCGTGCCGGCGTTATCGTCGGCGTACAGGTCGGCCAGTAAACCCACCTCATCGGCGTCGCGGACTTTTTCGTCGGCCATTTGCTCCGCCGGATGCGTACTGGCGTGCACCGCCTGCAAGGCCCGGATAGAGACCTGCGTATACACCTGGGTGGATCCCACGCTGGCATGGCCTAACATGGCCTGTATCCAGCGCAGGTCCGCGCCGTTCTCCAGCATCTGGGTCGCCATCGCGTGCCGAAACAGGTGGCAGGCCCCTTTTTTCTCAATGCCGGCGGCCCGGATATAACCGCTCACGGCATGGGTGATACCGTTCGGCTGCAATCCGTCGAGACCGTCCATTGCCACGAACAGCGACTGGATGTCCGGGGTGACCAGCAGTTGCGGGCGAACCTGCTGCTGATAGAACTGGAGCCAGTTTAAGGCCCGTTCGCCGAGGGGCAATACCCGGTCTTTATTCCCCTTGCCCTGCCGGATGGTCACGGTTTTGCGTGACCCGTCAATGCTGTAGATATCGAGCCGGGCCGCTTCACTGCGTCGTATCCCTGTTGACCAGAGCAGCTCCATCAGGGCCCGGTCGCGCGCGCCCTGCAACGTATTCGGGTCAGGCAGCGACAGGATATGCTCGATTTCATCAATGCTCAGGATATACCGCGGCAGGCGTTTTTCTTCCCGCGGCAACTCAATGTCCGCTGCCGGGTTCGCCAGTATCAGGTTCTGTTTCGTCAGCCATTTGAACCACACCTGTAACGGCTGCAACTGCGTGCGCTGGGTGCGGATGCTCAGCGGCTCTCCGTTGGTCTTGCGGTACTGGTACAGGTAGCGCTGGTAACGCTCCAGTATCGGCCGCGTGATATCCGCGGCATAGTACAGGCCCCGGTCCGTGGCCCACAGGATAAAGTGATAGGTGTGATGGGTCTGCACTTTCAGCGTGGTTTCCGACCAGTTCCGTTCCTGCCGCCAGGCCACGAAGCGCAGCAGCAGTGCATACAGGCTTTTCGGGTCATGTGCCGGCCCTACAGGCTGACGGTAGACGTCATTGACGGTCAGGAGACTTCCTTTGCGCGGTTTACGGTTTGCCATGATTGACCTCCGGTTGAGATTGAGGGGCGGGCGCAGACAAGGGGCGCGTTTTCTTTTTTCCTTTTATCACTGTGTCTTCCGTTACCCCGACTTGCGGCACGCTGAACCCGTGCTCTGCCTGCCCGGATAGGGATTTTTTCACCCCAGACTTAGCCCGGACCTGGCCCAGACTTGAGGCAGACGGGTGTTCATTTAAGTCAGACTTGCTCTCATGACCTGTCGGGACGGCTGCCGGCGGTTTATTCCTGTCGGGTACAGGCAATGCGTCTCCGTGATTATTTTCCCTGATAACGGCGTTTTCATCTGCCCGGACTTGTGCACCCGCTGGCTCTTGTGCTGTCCGGGCTGACGCGGGTTTTTCTTCCCCAGACTCAGGCCAGACTTGCCCCGGACTTGGGGAAGACTTATGACCTTCCGGGTCAGACTTGCGTTCACTGCCGGCGGTTTCTGAGTCCGCTTCTCCGACATCCAGCAGGCCGCACAGGTGGGCTGCGCCGTTGTCTTCTCCGTCCCACAGCAGTTCATAATGCAGCAGATGCCCCCGGCTGCCGCCATGCAACAGCAGGTATTCCATTTCCGTCAGTCGTTGACAGTGGTTTTTGAGCTGGCTGTCGCTCCAGTGGGTAAAGGCGCGGATATCCCGCCGGGTAAAGCGCACTTCGTTTGGCTGGCAGTGCTGAATTTGCGCCTGTTCGTTCACCATCTCTTGTATCAGCAGTAACAGCTTGCGCGTCTGCGGCGGCATTTCATCCAGCGTGCGCCCCAGCACCTCATGCGCCAGCCGGTTGGCGAGGGCAATATCGTCCTGGGTGACTTCAATATATTCGATGACCTGTCCGCGGTGGGGCGTTTTCTTCACTTCACGTTGATACTGGTGCAGCAGGGCAATGGCCTGTATCAGCGTCAGGTATTTCATGTGGTCGCGCCGCATCCGGGTTTTGTCTGACAGGAACGTCAGTTGATGGGCGTAAGGATTGACCACTTTCAGCGGCCTTAACAGGCGCTGGGCGTTCTGGTGTAACTGCGTCAGATAGCCTTTCTCCGAGTCAGCCAGTAACCCGGCCAGCGTCTGGCGGTGTCGCTGCATGGCGTGGATAGCCTGCGTCTGCTCGCGCGATTCGTTGACCGTCAGCACCAGACAGCGGTTCAGCAGTTCTTCATCCACATCAATGGCCGTCGTCGTTAACATCAGCATCACCGGTCCCTGTACCTTGTATTCCCGCGTCACCAGTTCGCCGCTCTGTTCGTTCTTGCCGGTACTGGCGATTTTCAGCTCGCCGTCGGACTGCAACAGTTTCAGGGCGTAGGCCGCCTGCCGCACGCCTTCCTCTTCGGCTATCGCCAGTATTTTGTGTTGCAGGCTGGTTTCCCCAAGATAGTAGAGGCTCTGCCCGGTCATTGCCGAGTACTGGATACGCTCCTCTTCCGGCATCAGGTTCAGCACTGCCTCCATCAGGGAAGATTTCCCGGCCGCCGAGCTGCTTTGTATCAGCACGGCCAGCGGTTTATCGAGTTTGCGCGAGACTGCCGCCAGATACCCGGTCAGCAGATTGGTCGATTCGCCGACCACCCCACAAGCGGCCATATCGTTGATAATCTGTTCTGTTAAGTTCGGCGATGTCAGCAACGCCAGCGCGGCGGCTTCGTCTTCCGCGCTGACCGTCACCGCCGTTGTCCCTGAGGCTTCGGCCTCCGCCTGCTGCTCAGCATCCTGTTGCTGCTCCAGCATCAGCAGCACCCGCCCGGCTTCACGTTTAATCACCGACGGCTCGCATGCCAGCTCTTGCGCCGCCGTGCTGATGTAGTGCTGACGATGCCGCGCATGGTACATGTCCAGCGTATCCACATGGAACAGGCCGGACGTTTCATCCCGCACCTGCACATTGACTTTCATCACATCCGGCACCGGGGATTTTTTCATTCCCCGTATCCGCCAGACCCGGGGGCCGCTTTTCATCAGCAGTTCACCGGAGGCCATGCGCTCACAGGGCACGGGGGCAACGGTCAGCGCCGGCGGGGCGGCTAAAGAAGAAGATTTAGCCACCCCGGCACTTTGGGGCTTTTCCGTCACACTCGGCGAGACGGGCCGCTCATGGCTGAACACCGCGCCCGGTGCGGTTCCCTGTCCCAGCCAGACCGCCTGTTGCAAGGCCAGCCCCAGCGCATGTTCGGCGTTGCCGCTTTTCAGCGCATAGTCATTGGCATCCATGCCCGGCGGGAACTGCACCCGCCATGCCTCGATACCGGCTTCCAGTAAATCAGCCGCCACATGAGCCGCGCCACGGTCTCCGGCCTCGTCCCGGTCAAAGGCAATCAGCACCCGTTTCACGCCGTGATACGGCAAGGCTCCGAGATGCTCGCGGTTAAACCCGTTCACCCCGAACGCGGCGATCACGTTGCGGAACCCGGCACACCAGAACGTCATGGCATCGATCAGCGCTTCGCACAGGATAATTTCCGAAGCGGCTTTCATCGCTTCCTCATTCCAGACCCCGGCTAGCGGTGACGGCAGATACAGATGCTTCGGGCTGTCTTTCAGCACTTTGTAATCCGGCTGGGTTCGGCGGCCATACAGTTGCAGCACCCGCCCGCGGCTGGCCACACTGGCCGATTCGGCCCAGCCGATCACCGGCACCACGACGCAGCCCCGGAAGTGGTCCTGACGGGTGGTAGTACGCAACACGCCCAGCCCCGACAGCTTGTCGCGCAGTTGCTGGCCTTCCTGACTGCTCTTGGACGGTAATAAGCCCGCTGAACCGCCGATCCCGTGATGGCCCGCGTACCCCAGCTTAAAGTGACTCACCAGTTCAGGATGATTCAGCCCGCGTCGTGCCAGCCAGGCTTTGGCTTCCGGTGACGCCAGTAAGTGCTGATGATAAAAATCAATCACCTGATGCAACAGCGCCTGCCCGTCATCGTCCAGATCGGCCAGTTTCGGGCGCGGCAGAGGGGCCGCCTGTGATCCCGGCGGGGCGGCTAAAGAAGAAGCGGCCACAACCGCATTGTCCATGTCCGGCAACCCGGCCAGCTCCCGCAGCCGGCGGATAGCGATTTTCAGCGTCACCCCTTCCGTTTGTATCACCCAGTCCAGCACCGATCCCGCTGCGCCACAGCCAAAGCAGTGATACAGGTTCTTGGCCGGCGATATCACCATTGAGGGCGTTTTCTCGTTATGGAACGGACAGCGCAGCACATAATCCTCACCGCGTTTTTTCATCGGACGGCCTTGCTTACGCGCCAGCCCCAGTAACGAGACGGTTTGCTTTAAGTGGACTAAATCGGTGTCGGGAACGCGGGTCATCAATGACCTCCTGTAAAAACCTGTCAAGATGCTATATTGATATTTAAAACATATCTGATAAGATATCCAAAAACAAGCTTTTTAAAAGGGGGATATATAGTGATATCAAGTTCAACAACCTGGTTTCTCGATATGCAGTTCCCTGAACGGCTTACCACATTACGCAAGGAACGCGGGCTCACTCAGCAGGCGCTGGCTGATATGGCTGGTGTGGCAGTTTTACAGATCCGGCGTTATGAGGGAGGCTCAGCACAACCTACCTTAGAGGTAATACGTCGCTTGGCTATTTCGCTCGGTGTCAGTGCGGATATGCTGGTTTTTGATGAACAGGAGCGCGGGCCTAGTGAGCGGCTGCGCTATCAATTTGAGGCAATTTCTCGTATGCCGCAGTATGAGCAGGAGGTTATTAAGGAGTTGCTGGATGCAATGATCATCAAAACTCAGATTGCCGGCACAATGGCCTGTATTTCAACAACAGCGAAGGAAGAGAGTTAACACAGCACGGCGCTGAAGTGCGGGAACACTCCAGCGCCGCTAACCATCACCAACTATCAGAGGTAGTTCATCATGGCTAAATGCGATTCTAAAGCAAAAACCATTACAACTAAAGTGCAGGCTGTAAAGCCACGGCATTACACCGTGGGCTACCGGCCTAACCGGGGCAAGCCCAATCCGTACCCGCAGCTCACCATTAAGGGACGTTGGTTGGCTGCGTTGGGCTTTACCACAGGGAAGCCGATCACTATTACCAGCGAAGCCGGACAGTTAATCATTCAACTGGCTGAAAATGACTAACAGCTAAAAGAAAGATCTTGGTCAATTCATAAAGCCGGGAATTTTACTAAGATTCTTTTATTCGATTAATAAGTGAAGCCATCACTTCAGTGGCTTCTTCTTTAAATTTAATGCTCCATTCTTTAGTCCAATCACTTGGTCGACCTTGATCTTCCCATTCAGCTAAAGCAACAGCATTAATTATTTCTAATTCAAACCATATTTTCTGATATCGCTCATCATCGTACAGATCCTCTGATGAATGAATGAACCTAGAGAACACCATTAAGTCATCTAATGAGTTAACCGCATCTTTTATCAAGGATTCTTTATTTTCCATATTTCACCGTTACCACTTTACCTGATTCATTAGTAACAATAGATACATTATTCATTGGGTCATAATGAACAGTCGTTCCCCCTCTACTCGGGGTTGATATTCCATTTTTGATGGTATTTTCTACAACAGATGGAGTAATTCCGCGATCTTGCATACGATCCAAGGCATGACCGGAATACTCTCTGTTATTAATAGTCGCAGGTTCATTCCTTACGGGTTGATAAGAGGGATTCTTAGGCTGATTCATCTGCTTCTGTTTACCTCCCATAGGGAGGGTAGCCCCAGAATTTGTATTATTTGCAGAGTTTCCAGATTTACCTTTACCCAATCCTCCAGTTACAGCACCCAGTGCAGCGCCCGCTAAGATTTCTGCCTGCTGCTTGTCGATACCGTAGCGGCTTTGCAACTGATGCGCAAATTCCGTACTCGAAACGACGCCTTCAGCTTCAATCTGCTGGGCCAACAGAGAAGACATGTCATTCTTCATCCGTGAAGGCACATCGTCACCCAGTACGCGATCGATGGCTTGACGTACCAGCATACCATTAGCCGGGATATCGCCGTATTTTTCCTTGCAGGCGGCGGGATTGGAAGAACACACCGCGATCAGCTCTTTTTGCTGCTTGAGGCTCAGATCTTCCATTTCCTTCGTGATCTGTTTGCAGTCGCCGCGTCCCTCACACCCTTTGGCTCTGGCCGCAAAGTCATCTATCTGCTCCGCGCTCAAAAAGTTATTCTCAATCACGGATAAGGCCGCCGGTGTTATCGGTTTGAGTGTCAACATCAAGCTGAGTGTCGCCCACCGCCTGCACCTGACCGTGACGATTATCGAGCCGCTGGGTTGTCAGGTTGAGCGTCCCTGTCGACAACAATTTGCCGTCCCGGTTATCCAGCGCGGCGTGTCGGGTGTCGATAACCACCTGTCCGCCTTGAAGGTGACCGTGGCGATTGTCCAGTGGGCCGCTGGTGATTGTGGTTTTTCCTTCTCCAATAATCTGGCCCTGTTGGTTATCCAGCAACTGCCCGTCAGTCTCCAGCGTCAGGGCGTCGGCGGATTGTAAAGTGCCCTCGCGGTTTATCAGTTGCTGGCTGTGCATGTTCAGCCCGCCATTCCCCGCTATTTGGCCCTGAGTATTATTGAGCGCGGTGCTGGTCAGTACGGTTTTGCCGTCCGCCGCGATTATGCCGCCGGTGTTATTGATATCGCCGGTGCGCAAAGTTAACTGCCCGCCACTTAACACCCGGCCTGCTTTTTGGTCGGCATGGCGGGTATTGGTGAGCTTATGCCCGTGGGTATCAATGGCCATCTCGCGACCCGCCTGTAGCAACCCCGCCGTGTTATCCAGTTCGCCACTGTTGACCGTCAGGGTGTCTTCGGCTATCACCTGTCCGGCGGTATTGGTGAAGGGATGGCCGGTGGTCTGGCTGTCAATGTGTTGCGCCAGCAACACGCCCTGCGTGTTATCCAGGGTCTGGCTGGTGGTGGTCAGCCGGGTTTTGGCTTCAAGATGACCGTTAACGTTTTGAATAGTTTTGCCAACGGTGAGGGTAGCGCTGTCTCCGGTTGCCACAATGCTGCCCTGACCATTATTCAGTTGGGCCGCCCTGAGCTGGAGCGCGTTGCCCGCTTCCAGCCGACCCGACTGATTGTCCAGCGTGTCACTGACGGTCAGCTTCAACGAGCCTTTTTCGGCGGCCACGATATTGCCGTGATGATTATCGACGGTCGTTGCTTCAAGGTTCAGGTTGCCGTTGCCCGCAATGGTGCCGTGCTGGTTATCCAGTCGTCGGGTGGTGAGGGACAAGTCATCCTTACCCCGTTGTTGCATCACACCGCCTGTATCGTCAGGGCGCCATGGGTGAGCAATTTACCCTGATTGCCCAGCCATCGTTGGGTGTTGAGCGACAGTTTCCCGTTGCCCGCCAGTTGTACCGTGCCCTGAGTATTATCCACCTGATGCGCAGTCAGATGCAGGTCCTCGCCCTGACTGGCAATAGTGCCCTGACGGTTGTTAAGCTGGTCCGCAGTGAGCGTCAATTTTCCCTGACTGAACAAAGTGCCCTCACCGTTATTCAGGGTGTGGGTGTTGAGCGTTAGCTCACCGCTCCCCGTCTGGTTAATTTTTCCCTGCTGATTAGCGATATCCGGGGTCGTGAGGTGGATTGCCCGCGCCACTAACTGGCCGCCCTTGTTGTTAAACCGGCCCGGGGTTTTCACCGTCAAACGGTCGGCGTTGACGGTAGCGTGAGCAGTACTTATCCCCTGTTGGCTGGCAGTCAATTGAATTTGATTGGCTACGGTCTGGCTGCCGCTCAGGTCAATCTGTTGCCCCTGAACCGTCAGGGCATTTGTCGCCAGATTTTTCCCGCCGGCCTGAACGTGCTGCGCCGTCAGGGTCAGTGAACCGGGTCGGGTGGTGTTGCCGTTATCATCCAGCCCTGCGGCCCACACACTGTCATGGCTGCTGTGTATCGTGTCCGCGGTGACGGTGGTATCACCACGCGCTTCCACCCGGCCCTGATTATCCAGCGCCCCTTTGGCGTGTAAATTCACCGTCGATTGTGACAGCAATTTGCCTGTGTTCGAGATATTAGCGGAAGCGGTTAATTGCAACGCATCACGGCCGTTGATGGTGCCACTGTTCCCAATCCACCCATCGGCGGTAATATGCACTTCACCCGCCGTCGCACCGAGGTTACCGGCGTTACGCACCCCCACACCCGCTTCGGTGCCTGTCAACCTAATTTTATGGGCATACATGCCGCCCAGTGCCGCTACATCTAACGCAAACGCCGGGGACTTTTTATTGTCAGCCGATTTTTTTTCAATTTGCTGATGCGCGGCATCCACAATATTGCGTCCGGTGGTCACTTTCAGGTCTTGCGCGTGTAATTTGGCGTTAATCGCGACGGCGCGGGCAATAATATCGGTGTAACTTTGCTGTGTGCTGTCCATGCCGTGCCCGTCAATCCGCACGTCCCCCTGATTGACATCAAACCCTTTTAACCGGCCCTGTTCCATCAGCGCCTCGCCAGTGGTCAGCGTGGTACGATGCGCGTTGATAAACCCACAGCCGTTGCAGGTGATACCAGCGGGGTTAGCGATAACCACTTCCGCTTTGCGGCCAGCCACTTCGATCCAGCCGTTAAGGTGACTGGGGTCATGACTGTTGACTTCATTGAGGATAATGCTGGCTTCCCCTTTCGCCAGCCACGGGTTACCGGCCACCATCCCACCGAGTTGCGTCTGCGTGGTGTTAGCGCTGTTATTGAGGATAACGCCTTGTTTATCCACGTCAAACTGACGGTAGGTATTGTGGGAAACGCCGTCGGCGCCCGGCGTCTGGATATTGACCTGCGGCGTGCCGTTGGCGCTGCGAACGAGGGTCGGTTGCTGGCGCCCCGGCGCCTGTCCATCGGCCACAATCGCCGCCTGTGCGGTGAGCGAAATCCCGCCAAAGGCTAACAACAATCCAAACCGTAGCGCAGTGAGTCGGCAACGATGCTGTGGTGAAGAGGGGTGATGAGCGCGGCGTCCGGTTCTTCCCCGTCCGGCCCGCGCTATCTCGGCCACCACCATCCACATCTGGCGAGATTGGTTAAAGATAATACGATATAACTGCTTGTTCATGATTTTTACTCCACACAACACTACCCACCGGCAGTTTTGCTATTTGAATCAGTACTGCCAATACAGGTTGAATCCGGCCGTAACGGGGGAGGTTTGGAAACCGGCGGGTTTGGACAGCGGGACACCAACAAACAGGTCGTAGCTCACCCCTTTCAGGCTGCCGCGCCAGCCCAGGGCACTCCCCGCCAGGTGTTTACCGAGCAGGGCGTCACTGCCCCGTCCGCCCACTTCGCCATAATCCATTGCCAGATACAGCGATTGCCCTTTCAGCGGGGTTTGCCAGTCCAGTTCGTTCCGGCTGTACCAGCCCCGACGCGGATAAGGTCAGCTCGCCATCAAAGCCGCGCACCGTCCAGCGGCCACCGATTGAGAATCGATCCTGGGGCGTCAATGGGCTGGCGCTTATCTGACGCAGATACTGGGTCTGATAAGAAAAGGGCTGAGAAAACAGGGTTAACGGCCCGGCAAGCGTCGCCGAGAATTGGGTGATTTTAGGCAAGGCGGTCCCTTCATTGCGGGACTCTTCCGGCGCAGGTTGCGCGCCAAACCAGCGCATGCCCTGCTGGTAAGTCACCTTAGTATCCAGCGTCGCGCTGCCGATAAAGTGGTGATGGGACAGCCCCAGCTTCCAGCCGGCAGTTTCCCGGCACTGAACGTCGATTTCCGTGTTATCAATAAAATTGTGCGAAGTCCGGCGATAAATTTCACTGTTGAGCAGAGTTTTCTGATCGGCGTTACGGTGCAGCACCCGGCTGAGCTGGACCGCCAGTTTTTGGCTTTTGCCCCGGTATTGGATCGCCTGATTCAGCCCGGCTATCGTCTGGGTATAATCGTAATGGCTGGCCGTCACGCTCGCCATCCAGTAGCCGAAGGGCAGGGAGTAATAGAGCGTGTTGTTTTGGCTGCCTTTTCCGGCAGACGCGTGAATATCGCGCCCGGCGGAGAGATAAAATAGATCGCTGAGCGCCAGAGGATTATCCAGAAAAAAGGTGAATCCGCCCTGATAACGCCCGGTACTTTTGGACCCGGTATCATCCAGATACGTGGCGACTCGCCAGTGCCGTGACTGACGCCAGTCCAGCACAATATCGCTCTCCCCCGGTTGCTCTGCCGGGACAATGTTCATATTGGCCTGAACCGTCGGAAAACGTTGCAGATTTTCCAGTCCCTGCTCAATATCCCGTAAATCCAGCCGTTTTCCTTCACGCGCGGGAAAAGGCGTTATCCGCTGGATATATTTCCCGCTGTCAGGGGTATAGCGGATATGCCGGATCCTTCCCGGTATCATCACCAGTTTTAAGGTTTGGGTATGCAGATCCTGACGAGGAGCCAGAACCCGGCTGGTGACATAGCCATGATTGATGAGCTGATCTTGCAATTGGGTCATCAGCCGGCTAATGCCTTTATCACCGAGGCAATGGTTTTCGCCCTGTTGGGCAACATGCCTGAACGGTAACCAGTGCGGGAAATTTTCGGTCCCTGCCAGGATGACGCGGGTGATGGGAAAACACGGGGTTTCCACTGGGAATGGGGATGACACCGCTTTTTCGGGTACCGACAGGCGAACCTCCGCAGGGGGTGGAGCCAATTGCGCCTCCAGCGCTTGCTGACGCGCCTGTTGATGGATCAGCTGTTGATCTGCAATGTCGGCGGCCTGACTGTCTGAGACTACGCTACAAAAAACCGCAAACACTAAAATACTGCTTTTCATTGACTTTCTATTCCACAATGTCGAAGCGGTATTAACCACCCATTGCACTTAGTGATCAATATTTGTGGTTGATAATCAACTGGGCAACTAAATTGGGGATTGATTCAATAAGATAATAACAAAAACAAGGCGTTATATTTTTACACAAAAAATAAACCAATGTTATTAAAATGTTACAAATCATATAAAAAACAGATTAATATTAATCATTTAATAACCAATGGTAATAATTTCAAAATAATTTTGTTTTTTATTTATTTTTGTGATTTATATCACATAAATTAATTTTACTGCGCAAAAAGACACCGAAAAGACTCTGATTTTTGTTATTCCTGTAACGCAGCCGCTGGCGGATAATTCGGATTATTAAGGAGATGAACTGACTCCTGGTGCTGACCGTTTCAATGGAATGGAATTTTAGCGATAGGGGAAAAGGGGTTATCCGGGTAAATTTGGGTTGCCCTCGTCAGTACCTTGAAAAGGTGATCACTGGTTTAATTCAGTTAACACCGTAAAATAAAAATACAATATTAATCAACATCCGATAATAGCGAGATAATCAGGAGTTAAAACAATGACTTTTAATAATCGTTTAAAACCTGCTCTCACAAATTTACCAATGGAAAACGAAAAATAAAAATTGGTTTTATTGATCTTATACCCCCCTAAAAAAAGACAAATAATAATATAAACAGGTTAATAAGGTGATATATTTACCAAAAGCAGATAGCTTTAATAACGTTCTCAACCAAACATACACTTTGTCATAAACTAATTAAATCATCATCTTCGAAAACTCGGTATAGGAAAACACCGTAAAAATTTCACGTAAAATTATAGACAACCATTAAAGAACACCGATAAACCTTTAGGCTAACGGGATTAAAAACGAAAAAGAAGAATAAAAAATTTATTTAGTCACATTAAAAACAGTTAAAGAAATGGGTGTTAATCTTTATATCATTCACATACCTGTTACCCTCTCTGATTTTAAAACTTGAAAACTAAATACAAGAAAAGGAAAAACAAAAAAACTCAGTATCAGTTTAATGAAAATAGCGAAATTAACGATGGATTGGGAAATGGAAAAAACCATTAGGTTTAAAAAAAATGGCTCAGTGAAAACTCTTTATTACATGAGAATCGTTTTACTCGATACTGTAATTTAAACTGGCTTTACACTATGTTAAATCGCCAATAGCATAGCTTTTCTACGGTTTGATTAAACCGTTCCTCTTTTTATACCTTTATAGTGATTTAACGCTAAAATCAATTTATATCGTTATTTTCCACACTATTTTTGCTCTCTGTTAAATAACCTTTCATAATAGTGCTACAGTTTGTCCGCTTGATTGACATTTGAATAATTGAAGCTTGATACTCGGTAGACGTAACAAACATCGTTTAGAATGTCCTCACCATGCTTTTCGCTGAAAGCCCGAACCTGGTAGCACAGACCCGAGATCCGACCGCACACGCGGAAATCCTGGCCGTACGGGAAGCGTGCAAGAAGCTCGGGACCGAGCACCTGACCGACTGCGATATTTACATTCTCACCTGCCCCTGCCCTATGTGCCTAGGCTCGCTCTGAGTCTGTGAAAACAGATTCTCTCTTTCTTTGTCCGTTGCTATTTTTAAACAAAACTCAGGCTATTAACTACATATCATATTTTTCCTGAATAAACCCGCATCTTGCCGTACAATTCCGCCTTTCCCATCTCATTTATTTAATTACCGGAAGAACGAATGGACAGACGATTTGTTCAATCCTATAAAGAAGCACGCTGGGCTGTGTTCTTGACGCTTGCTTATCTCGTTGGCTGGCTGATAACAGCCTATTTACCCAGTGATGCCCCAGGTGTCACGGGCTTACCTCGTTGGTTTGAAATGGCATGTTTGTTACTACCCGTAGTCTTTATCATCCTCTGCTGGTTAATGGTGAAGTTTATTTTCAAAGAAGTCCCGCTGGAGGATGAGAATGCAAAGTGACGTTATCTTACCTCTGCTAGGCTATCTTGCGCTGGTATTTCTTCTGTCAATCTACGCTTACCGGCACCGCAAGAAAGGCGCTTTCCTGACTGAGTATTTCCTTGGTAACCGTTCAATGGGTGGCTTTGTACTGGCAATGACCATTACCGCCACCTATATCAGTGCCAGCTCATTTATTGGCGGGCCAGGAGCAGCCTATAAATATGGTCTGGGATGGGTGTTACTGTCGCTGATTCAGTTACCGGCAATATGGCTTTCTCTTGGTGTGTTGGGTAAGAAATTTGCCATTCTTGCTCGTCGCTATAATGCCGTCACCCTTAATGACATGTTGTATGCCCGTTATGGCAGTCGCCTCTTGGTTTGGTTTGCCAGCCTGAGTCTTTTAGTCGCTTTTGTTGGTGCGATGACCGTTCAGTTTATTGGCGGTGCACGCCTGATGGAAACTGCCGCAGGTATCCCTTATGGCACCGGATTAATGATTTTCGGTGTCTCTATCGCACTCTATACCGCATTTGGTGGCTTCAGAGCGAGTGTCCTCAATGATGCCCTACAAGGGCTGGTCATGCTGTTAGGCACCGTTCTGCTGTTAGTGGCAATTATTTATAAAGCAGGTGGTCTGGCGGAAGCGGTTGACACACTACGGGCGATCAATCCTGAACTTGTTTCCCCGCAAGGAGCGGACCATATCCTCAGCGGGCCTTTCATGGCATCATTCTGGGTATTGGTCTGTTTTGGTGTCATTGGGCTACCACATACCGCCGTTCGTTGTATCTCCTACCGCGACAGCAAAGCTGTCCATCAAGGGATTATCATCGGTACCATCGCCATGACAATCCTTATGTTTGGTATGCACCTGGCAGGAGCACTTGGCCGGGCAATTATTCCTGATCTGGCCATTCCCGATCAAGTCATCCCAACATTGATGATCACTGTCTTGCCGCCATTCGCTGCCGGAATCTTTCTGGCCGCACCGATGGCAGCAATTATGTCAACGATTAATGCACAACTGTTGCAATCTTCTGCAACAATCGTGAAAGATCTCTACCTCAACCTGTTTCCACAACAAATCGTACAGGAGAAAAAACTGGCCCGGATTTCCAGTTTCTCAACCCTGATTCTCGGTTTGTTACTGCTGTTAGCCGCCTGGCACCCACCAGAGATGATTATCTGGTTGAATCTACTGGCTTTCGGTGGCTTACAGGCCGTATTCCTATGGCCATTGGTGCTGGGACTGTACTGGGAAAAAGCCAATGCATATGGCGCTGTCAGTTCGATGATTACAGGGGCAGCAAGTTACACTCTGCTCGCCAGTTTCGATATTTATCTATTAGACTTTCATCCGATCGTACCATCACTGCTACTCAGCCTGTTGGCTTTCGGGATTGGTAATACCATCGGCCACCGGTTGCCGCAACGGGTGGTCAAGCTTTATTAAGCGGATCGTTTTAACCTATTTTTAATTAAAGAGAATTTTTATGCCTTGGATACAACTTCGATTAAATACCACAGGACAGCTGGCAGAATCCCTGGGAGATAATCTAATGGAAAGTGGGGCAGTATCAATCACCTTTCAAGACAGCCACGATAACCCTGTATTCGAGCCCCTACCAGGTGAAACCCGTTTATGGGGAGATACAGATGTCATCGGACTTTATGATGCTGAAACGGATATGAAAGCCGTTATCAGCCTGCTTGAAAAAGTTCCTCAGTTAGGTCAAGGATTTGTTCATAAGATCGAGCAATTAGAAGACAAAGACTGGGAACGAGAATGGATGGATAACTTCCACCCAATGCGTTTTGGTCACCGTTTGTGGGTCTGCCCAAGCTGGCGTGATGTTCCTGATCCCGCTGCCGTTAACGTCATGCTGGACCCTGGGCTGGCTTTTGGTACAGGTACCCATCCAACCACATCGTTATGCCTGCAATGGCTAGATAGCCTCAATCTGGAAGGTAAAACCATCATTGATTTTGGTTGTGGCTCTGGCATATTGGCAATTGCAGCGTTAAAACTCGGTGCCGCACACGCTATCGGCATCGATATCGATCCGCAGGCTATTCAGGCCAGCCGCGATAACGCAGAGCGTAACGGCGTTCTGGGGCGTTTAACGCTATATTTGGCGAAAGATCAGCCAAACGATCTTGAATCTGATGTAGTAATTGCTAATATTCTAGCAGGCCCTCTGCGTGAACTCGCACCTATCATTGGTGCATTACCAAAACCAGGTGGTCTGTTGGGTTTATCCGGTATTTTAGCAAGTCAGGCAGAAAGTGTTATTCAAGCCTATACTGATAAATTCGTGATCGATCCTGTTGCGGAACAGGAAGAATGGTGTCGGATATCTGGGGTAAAAATAGCAGCAAGTTAGAATTATTGTATTTTGTTATGATGCCGAGAGTAATTTTTGATCACTCACTGATGATAATCCGTGCTATCGACAAACTGGCTGATAGAAAAATCCTGAGTGATAAACTTTACCGATGACATATAACACTATGTTATTTATGAATAATTATATTCACCCCAGAAGGAAAGCTGGAAAAAAATTGTAACAAATGTCGATTTGCTCAAAGTTTGGCCTTTCATATTTTGCGAAAAATGCGTAATATACGCGCCCTTGCAGTCACAGTATGGCCACTCTTTCTCGTCTATGCGTATCGGACAATACCAGCTGAAAAACTGTCTTATTGCGGCCCCAATGGCTGGCATAACTGACCGTCCGTTTCGGTCACTATGTTACGAAATGGGTGCAGGTATGACAGTATCGGAAATGCTATCTTCCAACCCACAGGTCTGGAAGACAGACAAATCCCGGCTACGTATGGTTCACAGTGACGAACCGGGAATTCGTTCCGTGCAAATTGCCGGCAATGATCCTGATGAAATGGCAGCGGCAGCGAAGATTAACGTCGCTAATGGTGCTCAGATCATTGATATCAACATGGGGTGCCCAGCCAAGAAAGTGAATCGTAAGCTGGCAGGTTCAGCTTTATTGCGTTACCCGGAATTGGTCGAAAAGATCCTGTCCGCGGTTGTAAATGCAGTAGATGCTCCTGTTACGCTGAAAATCCGCACTGGATGGTCGCCAGAAGAACGAAATTGTGTAAAGATTGCCCAATTGGCCGAGCATTGTGGTATTCAGGCTCTGACGATTCACGGCAGGACGCGATCCTGTTTGTTTAACGGAGAAGCAGAGTACGACAATATTCGGACAGTTAAGCAGACTGTTGCCATCCCGGTTATTGCCAATGGTGACATAACTGACCCGCTTAAGGCCAGAGCAGTGCTTGAATACACCGGGGCTGATGCCCTGATGATAGGCCGTGCTGCTCAGGGAAGACCCTGGATCTTCCGGGAAATCCAGCATTATCTGGAAACAGGGGAATTGCTACCACCGATGCCGATTGGCGAAGTGCAGCATTTAATGAACGAGCATATACGGGAATTGCACGACTTTTATGGTCCAGGCAAGGGAGCCCGTATCGCACGTAAGCATGTATCTTGGTATCTCCGGGAACATGCTCCTGATGACCAGTTCCGGCGCACATTCAACACCATAGAGGATGCCAGCGAACAGCTGGAGGTGTTGAAGGCATATTTCGAAAATTTTGCGTAATATAAAGAAAAGAGCTGACAGAACTATGTTCGAACAACGCGTAAATTCTGACGTACTAACCGTTGCTACTGTAAATTCACAAGATCAGGTTACTCAAAAACCTTTGCGTGACTCAGTTAAACAAGCACTGAAGAACTATTTTGCTCAACTAAATGGTCAAGATGTTAATGACCTGTATGAGTTGGTACTGGCTGAGGTGGAGCAGCCATTGTTGGACATGGTGATGCAATACACCCGTGGCAACCAAACACGTGCTGCCCTGATGATGGGCATCAACCGTGGCACACTGCGTAAGAAATTGAAAAAATATGGCATGAACTGATCCTAGTCAGCTAACATGTTGTTGAATAAGCACTTTCTCGTTTGAGGAAGTGCTTTTTTATTTATGTTTATACAAATGTTTATGCATAGTTCTCTGAACGGATCTATAAGCGCGGTATAAGACGAGAACATCAATCATGCTGATATGAAGTGCTATCGGTGGTAGGTCGGTATGTTTAACTTCATCAATCTTGTATGAAGAGGTTTCAACAGATTTCGTCGAAATTTATTGGGGGTGATAGGAACGAATATTATTACCAGTGAGAAGATATCCCGTTACCTATCTTCCCGGCGATCTTAAAGTGAGGATTAGCTATTCAAAAAATATAGTATTTTTGAAATAAATTATCTGATTCTTTTCAAAAGATACGCTACCATCGGTTGAGATACACCGACTAGATCAGCTATATCTGCATGAGTATGCCCTTTTTCATATAGTTCACGTTCAAGATGCCTGCGTTCGTCAACCGCTAGCTGTGAAGGGTTAAAATATACCATTTCGCGAAATTCTCCATCTGCTCGGATACGCACTGAAAGAACTTCATCTGATGGCTTTGTTACATGAACAACAGCTAATCCTGCTCCACCTTTAATTACGTAACTGTCTTTATTAGGATCAATGTCCGATGGGATTGAAAATGAAGATTGTGAAATCGATTTGTTATTTTGAGAATCAGTCATATTTTTTTATATTAATTTTCTTCTATGAAGAAGGCAGACCTGAAATAGGGGCCTGCCATATGCCAAAGCTCATCAGGAACGCACTAGCAAGGTCAATTTTGTTCGCCGATTTCTTCTTGTTCGGCTTGATATTAGCGTTTGCTTCCGTTTCCATCACCCATGAGAGCACCGGATCGCCGTTGTGACGGAATGCCTCGCGCTTTCTGTATCGTGTCATGCAGTGAAGCGCTGTCTACCGATACATCCAGATTCGGATTGGCCTTAATCCAAAGCGTTTCATCATCAATCTCGTTCTCGTCGTCCAGTTCGTAGATCAGGGCAAACAGGATGCTTTCAGGACGTGCACCCATCCCTAATTCAAGGGCAGAGTAAACCGCGTTATCGGGGTGCAAATGGTACTCATCGACAATGGCGAGACTGGGGTTAGTGCTTTCAACCGTTGAGGTTTTGGCTGCCAGTGGCTTTAGCAGGCTGTCACTCTTTGCATAAGTCACTTTATGTTGCTGGACAGCTACCCGTTTCTTAAGGGGTCTCGATAACAGGCACATCTGGCGGGCATCATCAAACACAATACGCGCCTGATCCCGGCTCACGGCGGCGATGTAAATATCCTGCTGTCCCTGTTCCATGACCAAGAACCCGTTCGCCAGTATCGTAGCAACGGTGGATTTGGCATTTTTTCGTGGCACCTGAATATAGGCGCTGCGGTATTTCCGGCATCCGGTCGCTTTCACCTTGAAGCCAAGCAGTGACGACATTTTTATCATGATTTTTTCTGCATCAGCTTTCGCTTTCAGCATGACGGGTTACTGGTTGCTGCGCCGCGTGAACCTTCCACCGCGAACCCGAGCACTTCAATATCGGCGGTCAGCCAGCCTAAGATATCTACATCACTAAAATCGATAATTTCTTGGGTAGTCTTGGGGTAAGCGTAGATAGGGAACCGTTTAATGCGGACTTCTTCCATCTTCGGCGTGGCAGTCTCACCGCGTGCTTTACCTTCTTCCCCGTGGGCTACCACTGCACCACCGACAGAAACAAGCTGTTTGTACTCGCTGCTGCGTGTGGTCTTGATTGTACAGATTTGACGCATGACCGACTCATCAGTCAGTTGCGGCATGATCTGTTTATTCAGCTCAGGGATAACGGTATAGCCACCATCTGAGGGGATACCTGTAGACAGGATGCCAGTTTCACCGGTCAGGATATAGTGGCCAATTCGTCGTTGCTGAGTTTGCCACTGGTCGGCTAGTTCTTTGCTTGATTACGTTCTTCATCAGATAAAGCCTCATAACGGGCAATTTCAGAATTGAGTGCATCAGATTGATTGCGCAGCTCATCAAATTGTTTGGCTTCATCGGCGTTGAGTGAGCGCTTTTCGTCTTCGGCTTTGGTAAGAAGCGAACGCATTTGATGGGTTAAATCGGCTTTTTGCTGACGTAATTCGAGTCGTTTTTTCATGGTGTTTTTCGGAATAGTTATTTTCTTTAAAATACTATTTAACACCATAAAAATAATAAAAAAGCCTCTATTATTTAGAGGCTAAACAAGAGGAAACGTGGAAACAGAATATTTACAAAAAATTATTTTAATTCATTTACATAGATGACTTCATATCCGTCATTTGTTGGATAGATAAAAGCATCTTTATTAGCGGTTGGAAGGCTAAATGAGGCAGAAAATGCCCCATATGATATTGACGTAAAAGGAGAACTCTTCCAGATATCTCTGTTTTTATTATCATATAAAACAATAAAATATTTGTCTCCCATAATGACATACTTCCACATTGCATATGGAGATATGAGTAATTTTTTATATACCACTGCGGTATATTGACCATCTTCACCCTTCTCCTCAAAATACTTATTCCAATTACCGAAGAACAATGTTGATGGAAATAACATCCACATTATAAAAATAATGATAAAAAACAAAACTAACCATGGCTTTCTAAAAGAGAATTTACAATTATTTACCTTTTTCACTTGGTATAACGCTGGGATTTACAAAACTAAAGTATGGATAAAACTTATAGCACGCTTTATTATTTTTCCTTAAATAGGCTGTATTTGTCTTTGTTCCTCCACAATCAGATATCGCATAAGCGTCTATTCTAAGAGCTATATTAAGTAATGGATCGCTTATATAAACAACTGGGATAGTTAAAGTTAATATGATCACAAGAATATACATTTATTTATTAGATAATTTTACGAAAGAATTATTATTGATATTTTCAATCCAATGAAAAGGAATAAAGTTAGAGAAAAACCCAATTAACCAATTAATTAGTGGGGAGAAAATGACCCACGCAATAATAAAAGCAAGCAATAAAAAAAACTGAAAAATTATACTTATTAGTCGAATCCGCCTATTAAATAAGTACCATATAAAAATAACGTAACAAAAAAACATATCGTTGTTTTTTATTGTTAATATTATTCACCATCACTCCTATTTTATTATTTAATATTCGTAATTTTTAAAAAATTACTCTGTTTTATTATGCTTTTTAAGTTAAAGCCATAATGAATGGCGAATTAAATCGCCATTCTGATTATGTTATTTATCTTTTACTTTTATAATATAAGTTTTGTGGACTCCTCCTCCACTTGTAAACATTGCTCCATTAACCCTGCTTACTACTGTTATGTGTATATCGCCTACTTTCGATGGTTTACCGCTTATTATTAGATGATTAAAATTTTCTGATATTTCTTCTTTACCATCAAGTAAAAATTTTCTTTTAAGAGGACTCCATGTTATTCCTGAATTAGCCGGTTCTATGGTGACTGGTGTTCCTTCTATAACATATGCACTACCTCCTTTTATATGTATAGAAGCATGGTAATTTTTACCTACAGTGGCATCAGGCAAGTAGTTCCCTTCGGGATAGATAGATACCGAAACTGAGCTACATGATGCAGTCAATATAATAAAAATTAAAAATATTATTTTTTTCATTTTTACTTAAGTGGCTTAAAAACCAATCCTCCAAAAGTATGTTCAATAAAGTAATCATACGATGAGTTAATTTTCATCCAAGGTTTAACTTTTCCCCATGAAAATAATATGATATCTACACACCCATTCGCATCTTTTTCTGCTTTACTTCTCCAAGAAATCCAGTGATTTTTTCCTGATGTTTCTTCCATATTTTCTAACATACCAGCAGAAATTAAGGAAACCACATGATAACCTTGATCAATATAACCATTCAGTGTTTCAATGTCTTCTTTATTACTATGCATCAAACTAATATTACTAAATATTTTTTCATAGCCCGCTTTTTCAAACCACTCAGTCAATTTCCCCCACATAGTCACACCAGCAGCCTGATCATCAACTTCATCATAGCTAAAAATCATATTTTCTGAGTCTCTTAAGCTCGCCAGTGTGATCCAATCTAATCCTGATATTCTTGAACCATATTGGTCATAAAAAGAACCTTTAGGGTAAAGACAACCATCACCCGGCTTAATTTTTAATTGGCCTATTTTAGTTTTGCCATATTTCCATAACTCATAAGCGGCTTGTTCATAAATATCCGGTCTGTCCATTTGTAAACAATAAAAAAATGCAGCAGGACCACATAAACTTGCATCACCCTGAATTGGATAATTTTTTTAGATAGCCTATCCTGAATTTGTGATTCAATTTTACTTTTTTCAAATGGATCATCTTTGTGACCAATTGGATATTCTTTAGCAATAAAGGGTCTTTCAGGAACAGTAATTTTTAATTCAACGGTATTATCCCCATCGCTGACCGGTTTTGTTTCAATCGTGCTTTCAAAATAACACGCATTTTCCCGTTTCTTTTCTGAACAGGCTTTACCTGCTACAAACTCACCCAGTGTATACATCTTTTTAAAAGGGGCTTGCAATGCCTGAATCGTATTTGAACCATGTTTGCGATAAAGCATGATTTGCATAATATAAATCACGGAAAGGTCATCGTCTGTTTCTTCAGTGACATGCTGTTGAGTTTCATAATTGCTCTGTAATTGTGCCTGAAAAATATCAAGCAATATATGATGGTTTCCTTTTACGTCCTTACGATAAATGATTAAATCATACAGCAAGTTTTCGGCAGGTACATTTGATTCTATTTTTGTGTAAACGGTATAGGTCGGCATGGTATTAATCCTTTACAATATGAAAACTCAGGTTCTTTTTATCATCAGTGAGATGCCATTGGGTATAACCTTGTTTATCGGTCTTCCCTTCTTTTATCTGACCATCTGGCAGACAAACCCGATACTTGCGTTCGGTTAAAAGATTGCCTTCATCATCTACACAACGGTAGCGAGCATGATGTTTAGCAGGTTTTGCCGGAGTCTCTTCAACCAGCGGCTTCTTAAGTGGTTTAACATTCGTGAACCCAGATAATAACGGCCTGCCTTCTTCGCGCCCGGATAATTGTGTAATGCTATAACCCGATGTTCCGGCGGTAAGATGCCTGCATGAAATAGATTTATAATCAATCTGCACCGTTTCATACGGGATCTGGTCATTACTGTCTATCGAATGGGGATAATGACAGGTAAAATCAACAATGGTTGCTCCTGTTAGTTTGATTTCATAAAAGGCTTCTAATTGTCCTAACTGGCTGGTGCGATAGCACAAAAAAACAGCTTATAACAATTCGTTACCATCAATTGCCATCGCTAAGAGCGGCGAGGATTTATCAATAGGCTTGGTAAAGCTAACGGGGTGATGATGTGCGTTCTGGTCGCGGTTCACTGAATGGCTGACACTCAATACCTGTATTTCATCTTCCCGGCCTGCCTGATAGCGGTTTCCAATGGATTCAGGCGTTGAGCACCCGGCTGAAATTAAACCTTGCTTCTTACCTTTTAACGACAAATAGATGATATGTGACATCTTGTCTCCTGTGATCTGACTTCCGAAAATACCGAATAAATGAAGCAGAATACAACAGGATTATTTATCTATTCCAGATTGAGTGAAAGCGCAGCAATGAATTTGTGATTAATCTCTGTTTTTAAAGTAAATCAGAAGATTACATCGCTTAAATTTCTGGTAGCACCAAATCAGGCTGATATCGTATTTTACATCTTTTGATTTATCAGGCTCTTATTTACCTGCCAGAGATACCCCCCTATAAATCTTTTTCGCCCTCTCAGTTATGCACCTTCTTCACATTCTCCTCAAAGCCTTGCTATATCTGGGTTTGTCGTAATTAATACGATATTCATTCACTGTATCACCTGTTCACTCCTTTTTTATATGAATGAAGAGAATGTATAGTTAGTGTATAGCTAAAAAATAACTATACCCGTAATCATTGAAGATGCTTGATTTTATCCGAAATGGAGATCATTATCCTCGCTATGAAAATATTTATTACATCAGAACAAAAAATCAAACTTGAACATCTTCACGACACCACTCGTGATGGTCAGGTACGAGACAGAATAAAAGCGATCCTTCTGGCTTCTGAAGGGTGGAGTTCTGTGATGATAGCCCAGGCATTACGACTCCATCAGACCACCGTTGACCGCCATATCGGTGATTACCTCAATCAGGGGAAACTTCAATCTGATAATGGGGGGTCTGATAGTTGACTTTCTCAAGAACAAACTGATTTTTTAATCAATCACTTATCTCAACATCTTTTCCATCACACCCATGAAATCGTGGCCTATGTTGCTCAGCTCTGGAATATGACCTTTAGCATTCCCGGCATGAATAAATGGCTACACCATCAGGGTTTTTCTTATAAAAAACCTTGTGGCGTCCCTCATAAATTCGAGGCAGAAAAACAGAGACAATTTATTGAATATGATGAAAATCTTAAAATCACAGCGAAAGACCAACCCATCCTTTTTCTTGACGCTGTTCACCCGACTCAAGGCACCAAACTCGGTTATGGCTGGATGCGAAAAGGCGAGAAAAAAACAGTCAAAACAACAGGAAGCCGAACTCGCCTGAATATATTGGGCGCGCTCAACCTGAATGCCATTGGTCGTACGGTGTTCCAGGAATATCAAACCCTCAATGACTACAACATTTGCTGTTTTTTCAATGAAATAAGGAAGTCTTATCCTGACTATCATCAAAAAATTCATCTTATTGTAGATGGGGCGGGTGACAACAAAGCTCATCTCGTGAAGGAGTGGGCTTATGTTAGCAATATTGAGTGACATTACCTTCCTCCATACAGCCCAAATTTAAACCCGATAGAGCGATTATGGAAGGTCATGAATGAACAGGTTCGAAATAACCGTTATTTCGCTGATAAACATGAATTTCGAGACAAAGTCTTCAAATTTTTCACCACAACGCTACCGGATATAGCGGACTCGCTGATGTCTAGAATTAACGACCATTTTCAGGTGCTAAAAACTGCATCTTGAAGTTTCTTGGGTATATATGCTTCTCTAGTTGAGATATGTGTTTATCTATATTTTTCCTATTATCTTTAGCGTAATTATCAATCCAATACTCTATAGATTCCTTTACGGTGATTGGATTTAAAGATTCCTGCATAGTCAGATTAAGTTGGATCTTTACCTAATGAGAGCCAATTCCTACATTTATCACGAACTTCACGGGCTTCTTTAAGGCTCATATCAGGATAACGTCCAAGCGTGATGATATCGGCTTCTGTATCACATCCGCCAGTTCTATACTTAAAAAACCAACTGATAGCGCCTTTTTTAGTGACACGAATCATCAACCCTGCACCATCAGCAAGTTTTACTAACTTATCTCTTTCCGTTCCATGTAACGCTCTGAGTTTTTTATCAGTTGATTTATTTAGCTCAGCCATGTGTATATCCATAAAGAGTGAGTTCACATTGTCTCGGATTACCCCACAGTTTGATGTAAGAGTGGTAAAACGTCAATAAGCACTGGAAAAATACACAGTATAATAATTATGTAAATTATTGATTTATAATCATTTAATTAAATCACAGAAAAACACGAAAACATAAATTCCTCTTATACGGCATGAACTAATCGCTATCAACTAGTTCATTAAAAAAGGCACTTTACCTTTTGGTAAAGTGCCTTTTTTACCAAATCAAGAAAAGTAATGCTGAATTTTGAGGACCTTACGCGACAAAATGCAGATTATTTAGTTGCCTAGCAATTCTGAATCATCTGCATCAAGTCTCTCTTTTGCCTTTTTTGCAGCAATATGAAGCAACTTTATTATTTCTACCTCATCATACAATCTCATACCTGCCAGATCCGCTGGTGTTGGTTTCGTTGGAATAACCGCATCACTAAGCCCTTTATCTATCGCATGAAGCCATATTGATACAAAGTGTAATCCAGAAACTAGTAGCATTCTGAGTTCATACATTTTTCCCTCATACTTGGTAGAGCGTTCGGCCAAACGTAGTGCATTAACCGCAGATAAAGCAATAGGACCTTCGTTTAAAGACGAAAATTTAACTTCACCGTCAACCTCCCTTAATTCCAGATCAGCAATTGTTTTACCATCCGATAAAATAAAATAGCGCCAATTACCTGGGGTGGCATTATTCAAAACTTCACCATTGACCAGGTTTTCAATACCCAACGAATAGCAACGATAAGGATCTGAGATAATCAGGCTGTTCGGATCTCTATTTGAAAAAGGACTGGTTGGCCTATTCCGAGCCGTTTGTAATGCCTCTTGAAGCACAGGAATTATAACTTCTACTCCACCCAGAGGCGCCTCAGGATATACAATTTTCATGATGCATCCCTAGTTTTTTCGAGTGAGATAAGTATGAGTCCAGTTCCCACCACCATTGTATGAGAAAGGAAATAAACTAAATGATTGGATAGAGTTACCATATATAGAATCAGTAACAGATATATTTTCAGTCACAGGGTTGTACCCGATAATAGCCAGAAAATGGGCACCTCCGCCATACCAGGCACAACGCAAACAGATCGGACACCTGGCATCAATTTGAGCTTTAATTTCTGACATCTTCATCAAATTGGTATAAAAATTTGCCAAGCTTCTTGTATACATAAGAGCCTGATCCAAATAGCCGTAAACATTACATGGCCCCGGAAAACGACAACATGTCGCCCTTTTCAGTTGCTTGTCAGCGACATCACACTGCGTCCAGAAACCTGTGTTGAAATAAAGCCCAACAGATACAGGCACAGCTGCCCAGCACCAATTACTCTGAATTTGCCGCTGCATGTTAAACGGTAATTCTCTAAAAAAAAGGATAGATTCTGATGAAGAGTCCAAATTTCCTAGCGCTATTGGAGTGATGTGCTTTCCAGATAAACATTTCGGAAAGATATTTTTCGAATCTGAATCACGACTTGCTACATACACATCGTTAGAACGTGACATAATCAGTTCTCCATAATTCTTATTTAGCCGAATATCCATTAAATATTCAGATAATTCAGGACAATGACCAGACTATTAATGAGTTAGCTACGTAGTTTGCTCACTTCAATTTGTCACTTAGAGAGTATAGCACAAGATATTTAAATTTTTTTTCACTCAAAAACCGCAAATCAAGCTATATTTTTATTTCAGAAAGAGATTAATTTGTTATTTTTAATCGGATTTTATAGCGGAAATTTCTTTTAACTACGCTTTTTCATATATTAATTTCCTAATGCTTTCATATAATTTCATCATCCCATTGCAGGAATGCATTGTTGCAAATAAGAAATTTTCAGCACTTTTCAAATGCGACCATTTATTTAAAGAAGTTATTATTATAAATATACTTTGTTGCTGTCATTTTCAGATATTATTAACCTGTCAACTAATTGCCGATAACCCAGAATTATTCCAACATCATATTATTCCGTAATTGATATATTACTCTCTGATTTTATTAATATTAAATAATTAATTACCGCCAACAATAGAATAAAACAACCACAGCATACCAAGACAACACCAAGACGTTGGTTCCAGCCTGCTAACACCAATCCCCCTCCCAATATCAAATAATACAGCAAACCTAACAATGCTCCTGCTGTTCCCAATCTATCCGTATAATCAATCAACGCAGCAGCCAAGATATTGGGAATAGCGATTCCGTAAGCCACAACAATCAAAATCATCGGCAGGATAAAAAAGCAAGTGGCTTCCAGAGCCATTATCATTCCTCCTCCCATCAGGAGGATAATAGCAGCAAATAATACTGCATTTGATGAACGCCATTTTTTGTTTAACAAGAAGTTATTTAACCAAGCACCGATACCTGCCCCTAGCGCCAAAAGCAGCCCGGTATAACCCAACATCTCAGAAGAGAATCCCAACCGTTCAAAATTGAACGGAGCTAATTGATAATAGCTAAATAAACATAAGTTAAAGAGTGCTATCAACAGAGCATTACGCCAAATTGCCACATCCTTGAACATCATAATTAAAGTACTTGTGAGCGGTGTTATTACCACTGTCGCCGGGCGGGTTTCAGGCAAATAAAGGGCAGACCAACCTGACAGTAATACCGCAAGCAGAGACAAACCGAAAAAGACGACTTTATATCCCCCTAAATACACCAAAACAGCACCACTCATCATGCCAACTGCCGGACTTACCGCTAAGGCTATGCCCATGACGGAAAACACCTGTGCTAATTCGCTCCCCTGATAAGAATCTCTCATCATTGTTTGAGTTCCTATCGAACCGACTGCGGCACCAAATGCAGATAACATTCTGGCAACCAGTAATAACTCAAATTGGCTACTGAATAATGCCATTAATGAAGCACCACTATAGAGCAGCAACCCACTCAATATCGCTGGACGTCTGCCTATGAGATCACACATGCGCCCCCAAATAACCACACCAATAGCAAAAGCAAAAAAATATAAAGATAAAGTTTGAGCTGCTTGTTCAGCATTCACCTTAAATCCCTTTGCAATATAGGTTAATGCTGGGCTATAAATGGTCTCTACAATTTGTGGAAACATCATTAGCGCTGTTGCCAACATAAGCCCAAGTTTACGTTGCATTGTGATTTTGCCTGATTCAATTAGACGATAAGCATAAGTTAGCATGATCTCAATTGTCTTATTATAATAATAAAGACAATTTATTTATTAAATAGGACATTAATATGGCATGGCTTTCCCGCGATGATAGTTTTGATCCCGATAGCCTCGGAGTACCGGTTGTTGGGATCGCCGCTGAACTAGGCCAGCATGATTCAGGATTTCATCAACATGAGATGGGACAATTATTATTTACCCAGCAAGGGTGTATCAGTATCACCCTGGCAGATCACTTATGCATACTTCCACCAACCCGGGTTGCCTGGATCCCACCGGGTATTTCTCATAGAGCAGAGATAAGAGAATCTGTCGGATATCGCTCGATTTATCTGGATATCAATCAGATCGGGTGTCTGGCAGAACACATTGAAATACTGGACGTGACACCTTTGCTACGAGCAGTATTGGAACGAATAGCGCAGTCATCTTTTAGCACAGACTGGTTACATGGGCCTGCTGCCAACCTATTAGCAGTTTGCCTTGACGAAATTCGCCTGGCAAAAAGAGAACCTACATTATTACCACTCCCTTTCGATCGTCGTTTGGCCTGCATCCCTATGACAACACTTCCACCACCGCTCAAAATACTGGCAATGAATATCGGCGCCAGTGAGAAAACTATCAGCCGGATATTTCGCCGGGAAACAGGTCTCAGTTATCAACAATGGCGACAACAGTGGCGTTTGATCAAGTCTATAGAATTACTGGCGAAACAGGGTAATTTATCATTTGTCGCTGATGAATTAGAATTTTCCAGTGACAGCGCCTTTATCATCTTTTTCAAGAAAATGACCGGGCAACCACCAAGAGAATATATGTCTGCTTATAAGGAAGGTAATGATTGAGATAACACCCATGATGCTAAATAGGCATCTGGCAGCCAAGTGTCAGTTTCCTGTCTGGTATCTGTCGTGTTCCTGTTGTTATACTTCTTTTATGATAGATTCACTTTTGAATGCTAAAGAGGGTATTGAAAATGAGTGGATATCAAATTAAAGAATTACGGCAATCCAGAGCCTGGTCACAGGAGCAACTTGCTGAATTATCATCTTTAAGTGTCAGGACCATACAACGTCTGGAAAATGGCGAAAAAGCAAGTTTAGAAACGCTAGCCGCAATAGCATCCGCGTTTAATATAAAAGTGACAGATCTCTATTCCCCAGAAACCGACAAAATCACCCAAGAACAAGCTAAATCCATTGATAAAAAGCGAGATGAAATTCAGCAACAAGTTGCATTGGAGGCAAAATTTTATCGTCATTTAGTGAGGTTTATTATTATCAGCATTATCCTGTTGTTAATCAATTGGGTAATTAATTATACTATTTCATGGTCTGGTATTATTATTTTAATATTGGGTGTATTACTCCTTAATCGTTGGCTGAAAACTTTCTTTATTCATAAATATATAAATAGATGGAAAAACAAAAGAACCAATAAATTAATCAACAAATAATCATTATACTAAAATAATAATTTTAACTTTAAAGCCAAAAGAGAATGATTCTTCTGGCTATATTATTTAATAATTAACTGACATCTAAACCAAGAATTAAATAATTTATTGGTCGAAAAGTCATTCTCTTACAGAAAAATCAGATCATATTCAATTCAAACAGAGAAGAGCCTTCCACCCCACTTTTCATTACATTTTCAGGTATTAACAGCATATTTTCAGGAGAGAATGTTACTAATGGGTCGCAAATAATATAAGCCTATCTATAATGATTAGCCACACTACAACGTATATCAAATAGATATACAAAAGTAATTGACTTATCTCCAAAACAGCCTCTATTAATACGTGCGTCTAACCTAATCTGCACGCCCTATTAACCAATAGCCGCACTAGTTACCCCAATTCCAGATAATATCAAGCTTAAGGCATTATTAATGGAACCATCACCTTGGGAGAAATAACTTTTCCAGCACTGTTTACCAATGCACATAACACTCGCCTTTAGGCTGAGAAAGATATTACCCTCCCAAATACGCACTCCTCACGGCTTCATTAACCAATAACGCCGCACTGCTGTCTTCCAGTACGATCTTGCCGTTTTCCAAGACATATCCCCGGTCAGCCAGTTTTAACGCCTGATTTGCATTCTGCTCAACCAGAAAGATTGTCATCCCTTCTTCCCGCAACTGCTGAATGGTATCGAAAATCTGTATAATAATTATCGGTGCCAATCCCAGTGAAGGTTCATCCAGCAATAATAACTGTGGCTGGCTCATCAAAGCGCGACCTATTGCCAGCATTTGCTGTTCACCACCGGACATCGTTCCAGCCCGCTGATCTCGTCTTTCCTGTAACCGGGGAAATAAATCATAAACCCGTTCAATGCGCTGCTGATACTGAGTTTTGTCAGCAAAAAAGCCGCCCATTGCCAAATTTTCTTCCACTGTCATACGGGCAAAGACTCTGCGCCCTTCAGGAACAATCGCAATGGCCTCACGCATAATACGTGCGGTCGGCCATTGTGTGATATCTTTGCCACGAAAAATAATAGCGCCCTCAGTCGCTCTGGGTTCATTACATAACGTATTGAGCAGCGTCGTTTTTCCTGCGCCGTTTGCACCTATCAAAGTGACAATTTCTCCCCGTTGAATATTCAGACTCACCTGATGCAGCGCCTGAATTTCGCCATAGTGGGCAGATACCTGTTTGAATTCCAACATCATTAATACACCTCTCCCAAATATGCCCGAATAACGTCCGGGTTGTTGCGAATTTCTTCCGGTCGCCCTTGCGCCAAAGGTGTTCCCTGATTAACCACATAAATACGATCAGAAATCCCCATCACCAGTTTCATATCGTGCTCAATCAGCAACACAGAAACCTGATGATGTTTTCTCAGTCCAGCAATTAAGACATTAAGCTCTGCTGTCTCTTTCGGGTTCAGGCCCGCAGCAGGCTCATCCAGCATCAAAACTTCCGGGCGTGTTACCATGCAGCGAGCAATCTCCAGACGGCGTTGTTGACCATAGGCCAAATTACCCGCCTGTCTGTTTGCCAGTGGTAACAAGCCAATCCGCTCCAGCCAAATGACCGCTCGATCTACAGCCTCAGATTCCGCACGGCGGAATGCCGGCATTTTGAAAAGCCCGGAAAAAAAACCACTTTTCAAATGCTGATGCTGCGCTACTAATAGATTTTCAATCACCGTCATCTCACGGAACAATCGCACATGCTGAAATGTTCTGACAACGCCCATACGGGCAATAGCCTGCCCAGATAACCCTTCCAGATGTTTTTCCCGCAATTTTATTGTGCCGCAGGTCGGACGGTAAAATCCTGTCAGGCAATTAAAGATCGTGGTTTTCCCTGCACCATTAGGCCCAATAAGAGAGACAATTTCGCTTTGATTTAATATCAGGGCAACATTGTTAACCGCCAGCAAACCACCGAAGAGCATGGTCAGATCGGAAACCTGCAATAATGGTGTTGCATTCATGCCGATTCTCCTCCCTGAGGTTGGCTTTCCTGCCGTTTAAATTTAACATTATGGCGTTTCATCGGTAGCAATCCTTGCGGACGCCAAACCATCATCAGCACCATCAGGGCCCCCAGCAGCAGCATGCTATAGGCATTCAAATCACGCATCATCTCACGGGAAACCACCAACAGAATGGCCGCGAGAATTACCGCAGTCTGAGAACCCATTCCACCCAGTACCACAATCGCCAGCACGAAAGCAGATTCAGCAAAAGTGAAGGATTCTGGGCTGATGAAACCCTGCCGGGCAGCAAACAAGGTTCCGGCAAAACCGGCAAATGCAGCGCTGATAGTAAACGCAGCCAGTTTAATACGGGTTGGACTCAGCCCAAGAGAACGACAGGCAATCTCATCTTCACGCAGTGCTTCCCACGCGCGGCCTAATGGCATACGCAGTAACCGATTGATAATCAATACGGTCAGTATCACCAACAACAATACGACCAAATAGAGGAAAATAACCCGATCACTTGGATCGTATTTCAGACCAAAGAAGTTATGGAAAGTATCCCAACCGCCCTCTTTCACGTTGCGGTTAAATTCCAGCCCGAAGAAAGTGGGTTTTGGAATCTGGCTGATACCATTCGGGCCACCCGTTATTTCGGTATTATTCAATAGCAGAATGCGAACAATCTCGCCAAAACCGAGTGTGACAATTGCCAGATAGTCACCTCGCAATCGCAATACCGGAAAACCTAACAACAGCCCCGATAAAGCAGCCGTTAATCCCGCCAACGGCAAGCTCTGCCAAAATCCTAACCCGTAATAGTGGCTTAGTAAGGCATAGGTATAAGCGCCGATAGCATAAAAACCTGCATATCCAAGCACCAGCAACCCTGACAAACCAACGACTATATTCAACCCTAGCCCCAACATGACATAAATTAATGTCAGTGTCGCGATATCGACACTGCCACGGGAGACAATAAATGGCCAGGCAATCGCGGTAACAATAATCAATGCTGCCAGTAGTTTTTGTCCTTTACTTGAACCATCGAAATCCGGCAACGCCCAGCTTTTTACTGGCACTTTCTTTATCGTCTGCTGAACAACGGGACGCAATAGCTGGAACAGGAAAACAACCGTACAGCCGATGCCAATCCATAGCCATCGGACTTCATCGGCACGGTAAACAACCAACTTCGGACCATCCAGTGACAACTGCATCCCCATCATAAAAACAGCCAGAACAAATAAAGCGGCTGAAGCAATAATGGCATTAATCCAATTGGCATATTTCATACTTTTTCTACCTCTGGACGACCTAAAATTCCGGTAGGCATAAACAACAGCACAACGATAAGCAGAGCAAAAGAGACCGCATCTTTATATTCTGTGCTCAAATAAGCAGAAGTCAGGGCTTCAGAAACGCCCAAGATCAAACCGCCAATCATCGCCCCCGGAATGCTACCAATGCCTCCCAATACAGCCGCAGTGAATGCTTTCATGCCGGCCATAAAACCGATATACGGATTTATCACACCGTAAAACTGCCCCAGTAAAACACCCGCTACCGCTGCCATTGCAGCGCCGATCACAAAGGTTAAAGAAATAACTCTGTCAGTATTGATCCCCAGCAAACTGGTCATTTTCAGATCTTCCGCACAGGCACGACAGGCACGCCCCATACGGGAATAACGGATAAATATCGTCAGTACCAACATGGCAAGAAATGTCACTATCCAGATAGTCAGTTGCATTGCGGTAATACTGGCAGAAAACCCATCGCTTTCACCCAATAGCCACTGCCCGGTAATCAGACTTGGCAATGCCAGATCGCGGGAACCTTGTGACAAGCTGACATAATTTTGCAGGAAAATAGACATCCCAATTGCAGAAATCAGCGCAATCAGGCGTTTGGAATGGCGAACGGGTTTGTAAGCCACCCGCTCAATACTCCAGCCATAAGCGCTGGCAATCACAATTGATGTTAAAAAAGCAGCAGTAATCAGCAACCAGCCCAGATCAATTCCCATCATCATCAGAGCAGCAATCACAATAAAGGAGACATAGCTGCCAATCATATAAACTTCACCATGAGCAAAGTTAATCATCCCGATAATGCCGTAAACCATCGTATAGCCAATGGCAATCAAGGCATAAGTGCTACCCAAGGTAACCCCGTTTAACATCTGCTGTAAAAAATAGAGAAATTGCTCTGACATATCTTGTACCTCTGGAATAGCAGCCCCTGTCAAGCAGGGGCTGACGGCTATTCGGATGGCTTTACTTCACAGATGTAGAAGAACCGTCTGCATGCCATTCAAAAATGCCGAACTCGAACCCTTTCAGGTCACCAGCCTGATTCCAGTTCAGTGTTCCCATCACGGTATCGACCGGATTAGTTTTCAGGTCTTTCACCAAATCAGCAGGCTCCATACTGCCGGTACGGTTCATTGCCGTTGTCAGAGATTGCAGGGCGGCATAGGTTGTCCAGACGAATGGGCCCGTTGGATCTTCTTTCTTAGTTTTGATTGCATCAACGATAGCTTTGTTTGCCGGAACTTGATCGTATCGTTTAGGCAGTGTTACCAACATTCCTTCAGAAGCAGCACCGGCAATATTAGACAACGAAGAGTTACCGACACCTTCCGGTCCCATAAAATGGATATTCAAACCCGCTTGTTTAGCCTGACGCAGAATTTGTCCCATTTCAGGGTAGTAACCGCCGAAATAGACAAAATCCACATTTTCTTTTTTCAGACGGGCAACCAGTGCTGAGAAATCTTTATCACCGGCAGTAACACCTTCAAACAATACCGTATTGACACCCATTTTTTTCAGTTTATCGAGAACGGAACGTGCCAAGCCTTCACCATATTGCTGTTTATCGTGAACAATTGCCAACCGTTGAGGTTTGATCTTTTCAACAATATATTGCGCTGCCGTTGGGCCCTGATCAGAATCCAGCCCAGTGGTACGCAGAATCATTTGGTAGCCACGAGTTGTCAGATCAGCATTAGTTGCCGCAGGTGTAATCATAATGACACCTTCATCTTCATAGATATCAGATGCTGGCTGAGTCGATGAAGAGCAAAGATGACCGATAACATAACGAATGTTGTCATTAATCACTTTGTTAGCAACTGCAACAGCCTGTTTTGGATCACAGGCATCATCATATTCAACACCCACCAGCTTATCGCCATTAATACCACCTTTGGCATTAATATCCGCAATCGCCTGACGTGCACCAGTAAATTCCATATCTCCATACTGAGCAACCGGGCCAGACATCGCCCCCACAATCGCTACTTTAATCTCCTTTGCCCACAGTGAATAACTCATCACCATGGCAATACAACCGGTTAATAATGCTTTACCTGTTACGATTTTCATTTATTTATCCCCGTATTGTTATTGGCCTGCTGATTGTATTTGCCTTTAAGGTCTTTCATTATCTGGCTGGAAATCATGACCGTTTGTGATTAATGATTAGATAAAGTGATTTTTATTGATATGATTTTATTTTTCATGTTATTAAAATAGCATTTCATGCTTAAAATCAAATTGCAAAGGCAGCAAAAAGCATCAAATACAGAATAAAATACCGCCAGAAAGGGGTGTAATTTAGACTAATCATGGTGTGATATTCTGGTTAAATCTTAGTAAAGCAATCTTTAACTCGAAAGATCGATCGCGTTAAAAACATTTTTTCCAGTAACGTATAAAAATGGTCACACAACATTCTGACTGTTTATTCATCGACAATGGATATGGAAAAACCATGAAGTTAACTATTGAACAACTGACTGTTTTATCAGCACAAGATATGGTTGATTTGGGGAAGATCTGGCCTCAGCAAACGCCAGAACAATGGCAAATCCATCTAAAAAACGGCAATAAACTGTTCGCCGCCCGTTTCAATGACAGATTATTGGCCGCAGTAAAAATCACTTTCAGTCATCAATCCGGCTTGCTTGAAGATTTATGTGTTCGCGAAATAACACGTCGTCGGGGGGTGGGTTTATATCTGGTAAATGAATTAAAGGCCCGGCATCCTGCGGTTAAACAGTGGAAGCTCAGTCTCGCGAGTTTCCCAGATGCCAACGAACCGGCGTTAAAAGGTTTTATGAATGCCTGTGGTTTTCGTTATGACACCACTTCAAACTATTACTTGGGCTGACTCATCTTCCAGACGGCAGCCACATTGCGGGCTGTCACCCGCAAATTCTGATGCCCGCAAGCAAGAGCATCAGAAAGAGAACAAACGCCGGGCATAATTGAGAAAACAGCATCCAATCCATGCTCATGAACGACGTTATAGTCCTGACTCATACCACCAACCAATGCAATGGTTGGAATAGCATACTTTTTGGCGATACGAGCAACGCCGATTGGTGTTTTACCGTAAACCGTCTGGCTATCCATCCGGCCTTCCCCAGTAATAACCAAATCAGCACCTTGTACCACTTTCTCCAATTCCAACGTGGAGATAACAATATCAATTCCCGGTTTTAATTTCGCTTTAAGCCAACCAAGTAAAGGAGCCCCCATACCACCTGCGGCTCCCGTACCAGGTACATCCATAACCTTCACTTTTGTCAGGAATTCAATTTTTTCACCGTAATGACGCAAAGCAGCATCCAATGCTTTCACCATCTCTGGGGTCGCCCCTTTTTGAGGCCCGAAAATGGCAGATGCGCCAAACTCACCACATAACGGGTTAGTCACATCACAGGCAACGATAATCTCAGTCTGACTCAAACGAGGATCCAAACCAGAGAGATCGATTTCAGCGAGCTGACTTAAGGCGGCCCCGCCAGCCTTCAGCGCTTCACCACAATCATCAAGCAGACGAGCACCCAGTGCCTGCATCATACCGGCACCACCATCATTAGTCGCACTACCACCGATACCGAGGATTATCTTACTGACACCTTTATCTAAAGCAGACAGTATCAGCTCTCCAGTACCATACGTCGTGGTTATCAGCGGATTACGCTTTTCCATCGGAACCAGATGTAAGCCAGAAGCCGCCGCCATTTCAATAACAACAGTTTTTCCATCACCCAGCACGCCAAAAAAACTATCCACTGGCTGATTTAACGGGCCGGTAACCGGCAAGTGGATAATTTGCCCATCGCTGGCTGCCACCATTGATTCAACCGTACCTTCACCACCATCAGACATCGGCAGTTTAATGTATTCAGCTCGTGGATAAATTTCACGAAATCCCTGTTCTATCGCTTCAGCAACCTGCAAGGCACTAAGGCTCTCTTTAAATGAATCAGGTGCAATAACAATTTTCATCGGATTAGCTTGGTTGAAAACGCTGAAAGAAGGAACAAAAAGGGCGATAAATCATTATCGCCCTTTTTACTTATTCATTTTCATTGTGAATGCGTTAACGCAAAATCACTTTATTTATGCTTCAATTGCTACACGCAGTTTTTTCATGGCATTCTTTTCAAGCTGACGTACACGCTCCGCAGAAACACCATATCTATCAGCCAGCTCTTGCAGGGTAGATTTGTTATCATCATCCAACCAGCGGCAACGGATAATATCCTGACTGCGCTCATCTAAGCCTTCTATCGCTACCGATAATTTATCAGCGGCATGGTTTTCCCAGTTATCCTCTTCAATGCCGTCTGCAAAATCAGAAGCTTTATCCTGAAGATACAGAACTGGGGCAACCGGCAAGCCTTCCTGACTATCATCATCACCAGACATATCAAACGCCATATCCTGCGCTGACATACGAGATTCCATCTCACGCACATCTTTACTGGTCACACCAAGTTCTTTGGCGACCATTTCCACTTCGTCCTGATTAAACCAACCTAAACGCTGTTTAGTTTTACGCAGATTAAAGAACAGCTTGCGCTGTGCTTTAGTTGTCGCAACTTTAACAATACGCCAATTACGCAGTACATATTCGTGGATTTCAGCTTTAATCCAGTGAACAGCAAAAGAAACCAGACGCACCCCCACTTCCGGGTTGAAACGACGTACTGCTTTCATCAAGCCAATGTTCCCTTCCTGAATTAAATCCGCCTGGGGCAGGCCATAACCAGCATAACTGCGAGCGACATGAACAACGAAGCGCAGATGAGACAGAATCAGCTTCTTAGCTGCATCCAGATCTCCCTGGTAATGCAGCCTTTCAGCCAGTTCCTTCTCTTCCTCCGCTGTCAGCATCGGGTAGGTATTAGAGGCACGAATATAGCCCTCTAGACTTCCTTGAGGAACTAACGCTAAGGTTTGCATTTCTTTGGCCATTCAAATCCTCTCAAATTAGGGCTCAAGTCGTTAGTACAGATTACATCAGTGTTTATAAACCAATGCTCAACATACAGCGGTACAGTCTATCACCAGAATGTGCATATTCAAGTTACAGATGCGTGAGGCTGTAATAATTTCAGTACAGATAACATCCACCGTGGGATCACGGAACAAAAAATAACAGATTGTTTTATATTTATGCAAGTAACTTTATGTGTACCCGCCATAACAAACATTAATTCAATTATTCTGGCGTAAAGTGGTGCAAATGCTGAGTTGTCGCCAACCAGGCAGCTACCCAACCAATCATTGCGGAGATCAAAACTAGCAACAGGGATTCATCCCATGAAAGCCCATGTAAATTAAACGTCGTACCAAACACGCTGGCAACCTGTGTAACAACATCAGAGAGCTTCCATACCAATAGGGCAGAGAGTATCAATGATAACATCGCACCAAGCCCCCCTAACAAAGCGCCGCCATTGAGGAATGGACGCAAAATAAAACCATCAGTCGCGCCAATCAGCTTCATCACGTTAATCGTATCACGATGGCTGAAAATACTGAGACGCACGCTATTACCGATGACCAAAAACAACGCCATGACCATCAGAATACCAATCACTGCCGCAATCTGACCAACAAGCCCCGTCAACGCCGCCAAACGGGCAAACCAGCTATCATCCATTCGAACTTCTTCAATACCTTTGACCTGAGAAACCCGGTCACGCAACGTAGTCAACGTCTGTGAGCCCTGAAAATCAATTTTCGGCGTAATGATAGCGACGGCGGGTAGTGGATTCTCTTCCAGCATATCCAGCGCACCGCCAAAACCAGACCAAGTGCGGAACTCTGTCATCGCTTCCTGACGCGAGAGATAGTTAACATTATCCACACCATCAAGTGCTTTCAGTTCGCTTATTAATTTTTCAGCGCTGTTATCATCCAGTGATTTATCGAGATACACCGTCAATTGAGGGGTGGGATACCATTTTTCCGCAGCCTGGCTGACATTCTTCCAGACAATATAACAAACGCTTGGTAATGTCAGAGATATTGCAATAACCATAATCGTCAGCAGAGTTGCCAGTGGCTGACGCAACATATCTGTCAGCGCATTCATCCAGGCATGGCGCCACTGTTCACGCCATCCCCCTTGCAGCGCTTTACTTTTCGATCTTGTTACTTTCCCCGCGGCCTTACGCACATTTTTAACCATGATGCTCTCCCGCCATACGGCCCTGGCTCAGAGTCAGAATACGATATTTCCGTCGTTCAATCAGTGCCATATCATGGGTTGCCATCAGCACCGTCACGCCTACCCGGTTAAACTCTTCAAACAACCGTAAAATGCCCTCTGACAATTCACCATCAAGGTTACCGGTCGGTTCATCCGCCAACAAAACAGTTGGCTTATTCACAACTGCCCGGGCAATACCGACACGTTGCTGTTCACCCCCCGAAAGCTGAATCGGAAAATTTTTCGCTTTGTCCAGCAGACCCACTTTATCCAATGCCGCAGAAGCCCGGCGACGGATATCTTCAGAACTCGCACCTGAAATAATCAGTGGCATTGCCACGTTATCGTATACCGTCCTATCCAACAGCAAATGGTGATCCTGGAAAATCATACCAATCTGGCGACGCAGGAAAGGCACCTCACGACTCTTTAACCGGCTGATATCATGGCCTGAAAACCAGATATGTCCGGCGCTAGGTCGCTCAATGCCACAGATGAGTTTCAGCAAGGTACTTTTACCTGCCCCTGAGTGACCAATTAGAAATGCCATTTCCGCAGGGCGCAAATGAAAATTCACCCCTTGCAGGGCTTGCCGTCCCCCCAGATAAGCTTTACTGACCTGTTCAAAGCGAATCATGGTAATTAATCCTCTCGGGCAAAAAGTGCCTCTATAAAATCATCTGCCTTAAATGGTCGCAGATCTTCAATTCCTTCACCGACACCAATATAACGAATAGGAATTTCAAATTGATCCGCAATGGCGAAAATCACCCCACCTTTGGCAGTCCCATCCAGTTTTGTCAGTGAGATACCTGTCAACCCAACAGCTTCATGGAACAATTTAGCCTGACTTATCGCATTCTGGCCGGTGCTGGCATCTAATGTCAGCATAATTTCATGTGGTGCATCTTCATCCAGTTTTTTCATCACCCGGACAATTTTCTTCAACTCTTCCATTAGGTGAGATTTATTTTGCAAACGACCGGCGGTATCTGCAATCAGTACATCTACACCTTTAGCTTTAGCTGATTGAATAGCATCGAAAATCACGGAAGCGGGATCAGCACCAGTATGCTGCGCCACCACCGAAATATGGTTGCGATCCCCCCACACTTGTAACTGTTCAACCGCAGCTGCACGGAAAGTATCCCCGGCCGCCAACATGACCGATTTACCTTGCGCCTGGAACTGACGTGCCAACTTGCCAATTGTTGTCGTTTTACCAACACCATTAACACCAACCATGAGAATGACATACGGTGTTTTTCCTTCGATATCCAGCGGCTTATCAACTTTAGCCAGAATGCCAGACATCTCTTCTTTCAATTTGGCATACAATGCTTCCGCATCTTTTAACTCTTTACGGCTGGCATGATCCATCAAGCTGCCAATGATTTTGCGGGTAGTATCAACCCCAACATCCGCAATCAATAGCTGCTCTTCCAATTCATCAAACAGATCATCATCGATCTTTTTACCACTGAACAGGCGAAGAAAGCCGGAACCCAGATTCTGACGAGTTTTAACCAAACTGCGTTTCAAACGAGTAAAAAAGCCCTCTTTAGTGGGACGCTCTTGTTCTTTTGATATAGCTGGTTTTGACTGTTCAGCTTGTACCTGTTGTGCAGCTAATCTTTCGGTTTCTTCAACAAGACGTTGCTGTTCTGCCTGCTCTGCGGCTAATCTTGCTGCTTCTTCAACAAGGCGTTGTTGTTCCGCTTGCTCTGCGGCTAATCTTGCCGACTCTTCGGCAAGGCGCTGTTGCTCTGCCTGCTCTGCGACTAATCTTGCAGCTTCTTCAACAAGGCGTTGTTGTTCCGCTTGCTCTGCGGCTAATCTTGCCGACTCTTCGGCAAGGCGCTGTTGCTCTGCCTGTTCCACGGCCAATCTTGCTGCTTCTTTAACAAAGCGTTGTTGTTCCGCCTGCTCTGCGGCTAATCTTGCCGACTCTTCAGCAAGGCGCTGTTGCTCTGCCTGCTCCGCGGCCAATCTTGCTGCTTCTTCAACAAGGCGTTGTTGTTCTGCTTGCTCCACCGCCAATTTTGCAGTTTCCTCAGCAAGACGTTGTTGTTCCGTCTGCTCTGCTGCCAATTGTTCTTCTTTTTGCTGTTCTTCCTGACGGCCACGCCCGAACCAGGAAAAAAAGCCTCTTTTTTTCTCTTTTGCCATTAGCCACTACACTCCTCAAGGTTAAATCATGGCGTTATAACAGTGAATAATAACGAAATTAGATGCAGTCTAACATTTTCGTAGTAACGCAATACATATCAATCATGTATTTCATGGTAAATTAATGCCAGTAAGTCTTAACGCGTATTTCCTTTATCTGACATTTTCAAAAATATGTCTCGGTTATGCAGCACTATCTGATGACTAATTATTAAGTTATGTAAAATATGGCAAAAAAACCACAACGGCAATCTATAGGACAAATCCGCATTATTGGTGGAAAATGGCGAGGCCGGAAATTGCCTGTACCGGACAGCCCCGGGTTACGTCCAACCACCGATCGCGTCAGAGAAACCCTGTTTAATTGGCTGGCTCCAGTTATTCAGGAAGCACGCTGCCTGGATTGCTATGCAGGAAGCGGAGCGCTTGGATTAGAGGCACTTTCCCGTTATGCAGTACAAACTACACTTATCGAATATGAACGTAATGTAGCAAAACAACTTTCCGCTAATCTGGCTCTGCTCGGCGCTCAAAATGCCAAAGTTATTAACGACAGTGCGTCAAGCTATTTATCTCAACTGGGAACACCCTATAATGTCGTTTTCCTTGATCCACCTTTCCGTAAAGGAATGCTTGCCGAAACAATAAAATTGTTGGAAGAACGGCATTGGCTGGCAGATGAAAGCTGGATTTATGTTGAGGCTGAATCTGAATCAGCGGCGACTGATGTGCCTGTTAACTGGCAACTTCATCGCGAAAAAATTGCCGGGCAAGTGGCATATCGGCTTTATATCCGCTACTTACCCGCATAATTATTATCTTGGAGTACACACTGATGTTTATTCAACTGGGCAAACTGCTAATGGTCTGTGTTTGGGGATTTTTGATATTTAACTTAATTAATCCATTTCCTAAACCGTTGAAGTATTTTATCGATGTCGCCATGATTTTCATGGTGGTAATGCACGCATTTCAGATGTTGCTTCTGAAAGCCGGTCAACCCAAAGACCAAAAACTCTCTGGCCTGATGCAAACCAAAATTTTCTTTTTTGGTGTTTTTGAACTGCTGTCAATGCAGAAAAAACAGCAAAAAAAATAAACCAATTAGCGGGAAATGCTCACTTGTAGTCACAGGCAAACTGGCGAAAACGAATAAGCATAGATGCCACCGTTCATTCATAGCCGCCCGCTTATCTTACTCTGCGTTGGAAGAGATCCTTAGTGTGTTTGCCTGAACGATAATTTCAGGCTAAACACATAAAAAGAAATAACTATCGAAGACAAGATAATGAGTGAATATGACATTATTTGCCATCCAAAAGTTTCCGTAAGATATGCAACCACCGGAAAAAGTATCAAAACGATTAAACGAGAAAATGTCGATAATAAAGAGTCAAATGTTGACCTCAAACTGGCATCAAAATAGTCGTGATAAACAGCTCTCAGCCCCATTGTTAGATATTGATTACTACCAAACATAAAAATTAAAGCCACAGGTATTAAATATGGATAACGTTCCCTTCCTAACAGGCATATTCCGGTGGAAATAAACATCAAAAGGAAGCCAAACCAAATCAGTTTCTTATTATCACTGATTTTACTAATGATCCATCCTGCGACAGATTGAGCCATAAGAATAAAAACAAATAATACTCCATATGACAAGGAGTCGTTAACTCCACCAGAAAACCCATAAAAAGCATAAGGTTGCCAATACTGAAGTAATATTTGAAAGTACACTATATTTGAAACAACAGCGAAAAACACGAATAAGAAATCTTTACTTCCTTTAATTAAAAGAGAATATATTTCTTTTATATCATTTATTAACCCTGATTTTTTCCCATTTACTGATTTAACCTTTGATTCAGGAAGCAAAAAGGAAAAAAACATCAATATAAAACTACCGGTTCCGGCAAGAATCCATATCCATCGTGAATCTACATCACCTATTGCAGCGGCAATAGCAATAGCCATAGACATAGACATATAATGATGTTTACCGTTAATTCCCAGTATTTGATGAGTATCTTTACCACCTTCTGATTTATATACATCAATCAAGTATGAATTATATGTTCCACCTATTATCGTCAAAGAGATCGCGTTGAAAAATTCAGCCAGATAAAAACCATATAAGTGGGATGAAACACCCGTTAAAACAAGCCAAGCTCCACCAAAGAAGACAGAAAGAGATATCGCATATTTCCGGCTGATCCTGTCAGCAAGATAAGACGTTGGTATATCCAATATAAAAAAAACGCTGGCCTGCATGGTCTTCATTAAACCAAGATCGACAAGAGATACGCCTTTGCTTAAAAGATAAATCGATGAAGTAGCGCCAATGAGCATCCTCAAAGAATTAAAAATAACAGAATATGTTATTATTATTTTGGTTGAAGACCACATATATTACACCTTTCATTTTTAGGTATTTCTTGTGTTTCTATTTTTATTTTACGAGAGTGAATTCCAATTCTTCTATTCTTGCTAAGTATTTCACCATACCCACCCAATCAATTCAAATGGCGTATCGGCAGACACAATGAAAAGGTCAGATTTTTCTATAACCATAAACAGCCCTCGATTTTATATGTTGGTACTATACCTTAGGAATAATCTTCCACGGCATAAGATATAATAATTATTGATATATAATTAGCTAGAAGCGGTGCTAATCATTTTGCCCCTCCCAAAATAAGGATGCTAATTAATTTCATTAAAAAACTCACAGAAATTTATTTATTCACACAATAAAAAATAAGTCGGCGGATTCGACTAATAACTGCACTTACCTTTCTCAACACCAAGATACACTCACCAAAGAACTTTGCATCATGAAACCGATCTTGCAGATGAAAATCAGTATCAACACTCAGTCGCACCATTTACCAACTTATTTTCTCTTTTTTGTTTGACTCTGGAGTGGGCTCCAAAGTGTAGAGTTCAGTCATTATCGTTGAGTTGACTCTGCTAAGGGGAGCCCATGCACTCAAACAAAAATAACACTCACCAACATAGCCACCAGCATGGAAGCTGTTGTGGTTCTACTGCCTACACAGATCAGGCAAAAACCGTTAGTGAGCATTCACATAATCACGAACATGGTGAAGCCTGTTCACATGAACACAGCCATTCTCACAATACACAAGAGACACAAGCGCCTGAGCTTTTAGCAAACCAGCGTTTTAGTTGGATTGTTAATGGCATGGATTGCCCAAGCTGTGCGCGCAAAATTGAAACGGCAGTCAGTAAAATTCCAGAAGTGAAGCAAGCCAAAGTGCTATTTGCAACTGAAAAACTGGTCGTGGATGCCGATACAGATATACGTTCGGCCGTTATCCAAGCCGTTAATCAGGCTGGATTTGACCTACACAACCCAGATTCAAATCAGAAGGTGCCAAAAAGCCGTCGCTGGAAAGAATTTGCACCGATCATCATTCTTTCACTTATGATGCTGACAAGCTGGGGAATCTCTAATGTTAACGCTCCACTTGGCCGCATTGCTTTTATTATCACCACCGTAATTGGATTGGTGCCTATTGCCAGCAAAGCGTGGCGGCTAATACGGTCAGGCACACCATTCGCTATTGAAACACTGATGAGCGTTGCAGCAATCGGTGCGCTATTTATTGATGCCACCGCCGAAGCGGCAATGGTTCTGCTGCTGTTTATGCTTGGTGAAATGCTGGAATCCTACGCCGCTGGCCGTGCACGTCGGGGGGTAAGTGCATTGATGGCATTGGTCCCGGAAGAAGCGCTGTTGGTAAAAAATGGTGAGAAAAAAACTGTCCCGGTCGCAGATCTACGCCCCGGAGATATTATTGAGGTTGCACCAGGTGGACGTTTACCGACTGATGCTGAATTACTCAGTTCATTCGCCAGCTTTGATGAAAGTGCTCTGACCGGTGAATCCATTCCTGTTGAACGAATGCTGGGTGAAAAAGTCCCGGCGGGTTGTTTGTCTGTGGATCGTTCAGCACAGATGAAAGTGCTGTCCGAACAGGGTAACAACGCCATTGACCGCATCCTGCAAATGATTGAAGAAGCAGAAGAACGCCGCGCACCGATTGAGCGCTTTATTGATCGTTTCAGCCGGATTTACACGCCGCTAATTATGCTATTCTCTGCATTGGTTATTATCATTCCACCCACTGTATTCAGCCAGCCATGGGAAACCTGGATTTACCGTGGCCTGACTTTGCTACTGATTGGTTGCCCTTGTGCTCTGGTGATTTCCACACCAGCCGCAATCACCTCAGCACTTGCAGCTGCAACCCGCCGGGGTGCACTGATTAAAGGTGGTGCAGCACTGGAGCAACTGGGCCGAATCACAACCATCGCCTTTGATAAGACAGGTACACTGACAGCCGGTAAACCACGAGTCACTGATGTACAACCAGTAGAAAATATCAACGAATCTCAGCTATTAGCTCTGGCCTCCGCAGTAGAAAGTGGCTCCCATCACCCACTGGCCAAAGCTATCCTGCAACATACGGAAAGGAAAAGCATTAATGTCACTGAAGCTGATCATCGAAAGGCGCTCGCTGGTATTGGTGTTGAAGGTCAGTTAGACGGCAAACGCATTCTAGTCAGTGCGCCCGGAAAACTGCCAGAAAGCGCGTTATCCGATCATTGGAAACAGAAAATTGCTCAATTAGAAGATCACGGTAAAACCGTTGTTGCCGTGATGCATGATGGGCAATTTACCGGCCTTATCGCTATGCAGGATACATTGCGTCAGGATGCAATAGATGCCATTCGTTTACTGCAAGATCAGGGTATAAAATCAGTAATGCTAACAGGTGATAACCCGCGTGCTGCGGCCGCAATTGCGGGTCAGTTAGGAATAGATTTCCGCGCTGGATTAATGCCGGAAGATAAAGTCAAAGCTGTTATGACGCTGAACAAAGATCACAGCACAATGATGGTCGGTGACGGCATTAATGACGCACCTGCAATGAAAGCTTCCAGTATCGGTGTGGCAATGGGAAGTGGTACTGATGTTGCGCTGGAAACCGCAGATGCAGCATTGACTCACAACCGTCTGACCGGTTTGTCGGAAATAATCGCCCTTTCTCGCGCCACTCACAATAATATCCGTCAGAACATTGCTATTGCACTGGGGCTAAAAGGGATCCTCCTTGTCACCAGTCTGTTAGGTATTACTGGCCTGTGGATGGCAGTACTGGCGGACTCTGGCGCTACCGCCCTTGTGACTGCAAACGCGGTCAGGCTACTGAGAATTAAGGTGAAATGACAAAAACTGTTTAGCTATTACCGCCAGTGATCACTGTAATACCAATTGAGGATATGGGTCGTATTCCAAAAGGTCGACCCATATCAATATCCCGTCATGAGGCCTAATCCCTCAAGAGCGCATTTGTTTTGGTGTTGTCTATACGATCCACACAATAGAAATCCCCTTTTACATCATCTATAGGTATGTTCAGAGTTGACTCTCTTTTTTCCGCACCAGATAGCGATAAGGTGTCTGTTCCGTTTCTTGCGCAACAAGCTGATGCTCCATAAAACGGCAGAAACCGGGAATATCACGCGTGGTTGCCGGATCATCAGCAAGAATTAATAACATCTGCCCTGCTTCCATATGACGTACGGTTTTCCGTACCATCATCACAGGTTCAGGACAACGAAGTCCTTGTGTATCAAGAGTCTTATCTGGATTGGCAAAAACATCTGGCATAACTATCTCTGTAATTTCAGGCAATTTATGACGGTGGATTATATTATAAAAACGCTATCAAAAATTAACTTTACAGGCAGACATTTTGATTTTTCAGGCAACAGACGTATCATACGAAGCGCCGCCAGCTAAAGCGGCAGCTATTTCATTGGGTTCCCTCACCCCATTATCCAAAAAGGTACAATATGCTTTTATTAACTACAACTACGCGGCAGCGAACGACTGCTTTGATTTGGCTTTCGTTATTCCATATCCTGATTATCATCTCCAGTAATTATCTGGTGCAATTACCTGTCTCTATTTTTGGTTTTCATACCACCTGGGGAGCTTTTACTTTCCCATTTATCTTTCTTACAACAGATTTGACTGTCCGTATCTACGGCGCACCACTGGCAAGGCAAATCATTACTACTGTTATGATCCCTGCACTACTGATCACTTATATTATTTCAACTCTCTTCTTCCAGGGAATATGGCAAAAGTTTACAGCGCTGTCTGAATTCAATCTATTTGTTGCCCGTATCGCTTGTGCCAGCTTTATGGCCTATTCACTTGGGCAAATACTGGATGTATACGTCTTTAACCGCTTGCGCCAAAAACGTAACTGGTGGATCGCGCCCGCCGTCGCGATGTTCTTTGGCAATCTGCTTGATACTCTGGCCTTCTTCTTTATCGCTTTCTACCGCAGTACCGATGCCTTCATGGCCGCTAACTGGGTCGAGATTGGGTTAGTGGATTACTGTTTTAAGCTATTAATATGCTTGATCTTTTTTCTACCAGCTTACGGCATTTCACTGAATCTGATCCTGAAATATTTTTTCGCTTACCCGGCTGGCAATGCTCATATCCAGGTTCGCTGATTATCATCTGCCCGGCAGATACCGGGCACAGATCAAAAAAATGCATATTTCCCGCGATAAAACGGGTATAACAACTTTATTTATCCATAATCAACCACTACTTTTTATCATACGGTGTTAGTCTGTTAAGTCATTAAGTACTTTTTTCATCCGAAGCCAATTTCCTGGTCTGTCACATTCTGCTCCCTGTTTGTCAGGAAGATTTATACGGCAAACAGACATTGAGTTTCCACAAAAGGAGTATTTTTATGCTGAAAATTATTCAATCCCCAGCCAAATATATTCAGGGGCCTGATGCCCTGCTCCATATTGGTAAATACACAAAAACTATCGCCGACCATGTTTTTGTTATTATCGGTAACTCTGCTATGAAATTAGTGGGAGATACTGTCCATAGCAGCCTGGAAGAATCTGATGTTACCAGCCATTTTGAAGTGTTTGGCGGTGAATGTAGCCGTAATGAAATTCAGCGCCTGTCTGACATGCTTAAAAAGCACGAATGCCAAGCGGTTATTGGTATCGGTGGAGGAAAAGTACAAGATACCGCAAAAGTAGTTGCTCACGAATCCAAATTACCTATTCTGATTGCACCAACTATCGCCTCTACTAACGCTCCAACCAGTGCGCTCTCTGTTGTTTATACTGATGACGGCGAATATGAGGATTATCTGTTTTTCCCAACCAACCCAGATATTGTACTGATTGATACCTGTGTTATTGCTAAAGCCCCAACCCGCTTCCTGATTGCCGGAATTGGCGACGCACTGGCAACTTACTTCGAAGCACGCGTCTGTCATGCGGGTCATAAGCCTAGAATGACCGGTGGTGGAATATCCCGCACCGCAATGGCGCTTTCCCATTTCTGTTACGACACTTTATTGGAAGAAGGTTATAAAGCAAAACTGGCTGTTGAGGCAGGAGTCAGTACACCAGCGGTGGAAAATGTTATCGAAGCCATTACTTATTTGAGTGGCCTGGGCTTTGAAAATACAGGTGTAGCTGCCGCTCATTCCATACACAACGGCTTTACCGTATTGGAAGAATGCCACCATATGTATCACGGCGAAAAAGTCGCTTTCGGGGTATTGGTTCAGCTAGTGCTGGAAAATAGCACAAATGAAGAACTGGATACTTTACTTGATTTCTGCGTGCAGGTCGGGCTACCGATTACATTAGATCAGCTTGGCGTAAAAGATGGTGAAAAGCTGAAAGAGAAAGTGATGGCAGTGGCGGAAGCCAGTTGTGCTGAAGGCGAAACTATTCACAATCTGCCTTTTGAAGTGACACCGGAAAAAGTGTATGCCGCTATTCTTACTGCTGATCGGATGGGGCGCGACTGGCTGTATTAAACCAGAAAAGAGCGGGGAAACGTCCCGCTCTTATTTTTTCTAAATAGAATATGTACAAAAACTGGGTTTTTTGTTTGATAAAGAACAAAAACGAACCAGAAACGCTCACCAAAAATTAAGTAAAGCTCGTTATTGTGACGATAGTCACAATTTCATTGGTAAAGTACGTTTTAAAAAGTTAGCAAATCACTCAAAATCACCACTAGGGCAAAACGATTTTAACAACTGAGTCTTGTCTCACAGATAGGTTGGGTTATTTCGACTATCATAATTTTCGTTATGGAAAATAATCACTTACAAAACCTCTCACTTTCCCATCCGGTGGCATTTGTCAACCGGTGAGTTGTTCACATAACCAAAAAAGCCATCGGAGGCAAAATATGTTAAGTATTTTCAAGCCGGCGCTTCATAAGCCCCGGCTGCCAACAGAACAGATAGATCCACTCTATCGCCGCCTACGCTGGCAAATTTTTATGGGGATTTTCCTTGGTTATGCCGCTTACTATTTAGTAAGGAAGAACTTTGCACTCGCAATGCCTTATCTAATTGAACAAGGTTTTTCCAAAGGTGAGCTTGGTTTAGCGCTATCAGGGATCTCTATCGCATACGGCTTCTCCAAATTCATCATGGGTTCCATATCCGACCGTTCTAACCCGCGGGTCTTTTTACCCGCCGGTCTGATTCTCGCTGCGGCTGTCATGCTATTTATGGGTTTCGTACCTTGGGCAACTTCCAGTATCTCGGTTATGTTTGTGCTGCTGTTCATGTGTGGTTGGTTCCAAGGTATGGGTTGGCCTCCCTGCGGCCGTACTATGGTGCACTGGTGGTCACAAAAAGAACGTGGCGGGATCGTCTCCGTCTGGAACTGTGCGCATAATGTCGGTGGTGGTTTACCTCCATTGTTATTCCTGCTGGGCATGGCGTGGTTTAATGACTGGAAAGCCGCCCTTTATATGCCAGCTTTCGCCGCAATTCTCGTTGCACTGATCGCTTTTGCCTTAATGCGTGACACACCACAATCCTGTGGCTTGCCATCAATTGAAGAACATAAAAACGACTATCCGTCTGATTATACAGAGAAAAACGAAGAAGAATTAACAGCCAAGCAGATCTTCATGCAGTATGTATTACCGAACAAACTCCTGTGGATGGTCGCTATGGCTAACGTGTTCGTTTATCTGCTGCGTTACGGTGTTCTTGATTGGTCACCAACCTATCTGCGTGAGGTCAAGCATTTCGCACTGGATAAATCTTCATGGGCTTACTTCCTGTACGAATATGCCGGTATCCCAGGTACATTACTGTGTGGCTGGATGTCAGACAAAGTATTTAAAGGTAACCGTGGTGCAACAGGCGTATTCTTTATGACATTAGTCACTATCGCCACCGTCGTATTCTGGATGAATCCAGCCGGTAATCCAACGGTAGATATGACTTGTATGTTGATTATCGGCTTCCTTATCTACGGCCCAGTTATGCTGACAGGTCTACACGCTCTTGAGCTGGTGCCGAAGAAAGCGGCTGGTACAGCCGCTGGCTTCACTGGCTTATTCGGCTACTTAGGTGGCTCCGTTGCGGCAAGTGCTATCGTCGGCTACACCGTTGACTTCTTCGGCTGGGACACCGGTTTTATGGTGATGATTGGCGGTAGTATCCTGGCCGTTATTCTATTACTGATTGTCATGATCACAGAAAACAAACATAAACAGGAATTGGCCCGTCAGTATGGCTAATCATTATCACTAAACTGTGATATACCACTGATAATATCAATTAAGCCGCGGCATTATTTATGTTGCGGCTTTTTTCAATGTTTAAACTAAGAGATTATACCAATAGGCGTTATTCATATAACAAGACAAACAGCTTGATAGGATTGATTTTTATCTCATCGCTAAAACGGAGAAAAAACACATATGCAAACTCCAATCAAAACAATGGTAGTGGGCATTATCTTAGCATCATCTATGTCGAGCATCGCGCAGACAACAGATAAGATTGTTATCGCCCATCGCGGCGCAAGCGGATATTTGCCTGAACACACCCTGCCAGCTAAAGCTATGGCTTATGCCGAAGGTGCCGATTATCTGGAACAAGACTTGGTTATGACTAAAGATAACGAGCTGGTGGTATTACATGATCATTACCTTGATCGTGTGACTGACGTTGCGGATAAGTTTCCTGACCGAGCCCGTCAGGACGGACGCTACTATGCCATCGACTTTACCTTGCCTGAAATCAAGTCACTAAAATTCACGGAAGGTTTCGATATTAAAAATGACAGACAGGAACAGAACTTCTCTGGCCGTTTCCCAATGTGGAAATCTGATTTCCGTATCCACACTTTTCAGGAAGAAATTGAGTTTGTTCAAGGGTTGAATAAATCAACGGGTAAAAATATCGGCATCTACCCTGAAATCAAAGCCCCGTGGTTCCATCAGCAAGAAGGCAAAGATATTTCCACTCAAGTGCTGACGGTGTTGAAAGAATATGGTTACACCAAGAAAAGCGATAAAATTTATCTGCAATGTTTTGATGCCAACGAACTCAAACGCATTAAAAACGAGCTGGAACCTAAACTGGGCATAGATTTGAAACTGATTCAACTTATCGCCTATACCAACTGGAATGAAACCTATGAAAAGCATCCAAACGGCAAATGGGTAAATTACAGCTACGATTGGATGTTCAAACCGGGTGCAATGAAAGAAGTGGCACAGTATGCCGATGGCATTGGCCCTGATTACCATATGATTGTGGCGGAAGATTCCACACCAACCAATATTAAGTTAACCGGTATGGTGAAAGATGCCCACACTAATAATATGGAAGTCCATCCATACACCATTCGGGTTGATGCACTGCCTAAATATGCCACCAACAGCGATCAACTTTTCGATATTATTTATAACCAAGCGGGTGTAGACGGCGTATTTACCGATTTTCCTGATTTGGGTGTGAAGTTTCTACAAAAAAAACATCAACATAAGTGAGATACAAACAGGGCGCCTTAATCAGCGCCCTGTTGTTTTATGCCTTGTTTACCGAAAAGGCAATGACATCACTGAGCCTTTCTCCACCTAAAGCCAGCATCACCAAACGATCAACACCAAGTGCTACACCTGCACATTCAGGTATCCCCTGTTTCAGAGCACTAATCAAGTTTTCATCAATCGGCCGGACAGGTAAACTCAGTTCTGCACGTTTACGGTTATCCTGTTCAAAACGCTGGCGTTGTTCATCACCATCAGTCAGTTCACGGAAACCATTTGCCAGCTCAACACCTTTGAAATAGACTTCAAAGCGCTCTGCAACCCGATGATCTTCTTTACTGATTTCCGCCAGAGAAGCTTGAGACGCGGGAAAATGGTAGATAAAAGTTGGCTTTTCAGTACCAATATGCGGTTCAACACCGACAGCAAACAAAAGTTGCAACAAAATATCCCGATCTTCCTCTGTATCAGCAATATTGCTCAGATCCAGTTTAGCAGCGACTTCACGCAATTTTTCTTTCTCTGCGGACAACGGGTCAACATCCAGATAACGCAGAAAAGCCTGCTGATAAGAGAGTGACTCTGCACTTTCACAGTCCAAAATCTGCTGAAGTAAGTCATCAACCTCATTTATCAGACGATACATATCATAGTGAGGCCGATACCATTCCAGCATGGTAAATTCAGGATTATGATAACGACCCGCTTCTTCGTTACGGAAGCAGCGGCTGATCTGATAAATAGGGCCACTTCCTGCCGCCAGCAGGCGTTTCATGTGAAATTCCGCACTTGTCATCAGATATAGAGTCATGCCATCTGCGGCGCCTGGACCAACAAACTCTGTCTGAAAAGAAAACAATTGAATATCAGTCACTGTAGACTGCCCCATCGCAGGTGTTTCAACTTCCAGTACCCCGCGTTCTGCGAAAAAGCGCCGTATTTCCGCTAAAATAGCCGCCCGTTTCAACAAGTTGGCGATAGGTGCACTTGGCTGCCAGTTTGCTGTTTCGCTCATGTAAATGACTCCAAAATAAAACAAAACATGCAGTCTACCTGCATCACACATATCAGACAAATTATTACCGCCTGATCATCCCGGAACAACTTAGCTTGTCTTGCATCAAGGCTAATCGCAGATTTACTACTGCCGAATATATTATTATTCGCTATCTGCCAAAATATTACTGTCAAATAAATACTAAAGTTGTGGTCGATTTTGCTTAATCACGACAAAACCAATGCCAGCCAAAATCACTATTTACTCGAACAATGTTATCAATTTAAATTGACAAAAAACGTCTATATCGGTCTTGTCCGGCTTAATATAATTAAGACCACTGATGTTAATCTGACTCAGATATTTTCCATTATCTGCCTGCAATGCGATAGTGTGCTCTGATAATGCCATCATACCCTCCAGTTTCAACATATTTAATTTCTTAAATGAATTATTCATAGAATATCATTTAAACACTATCTCTACTCTCTATGCCTGTAAAAATAAAATACATTTATTGAATACACAAGATTATCATTACATAATAGAATATACGTTCCCTGACTTTGAATTATTGCACTTATTAGTCGAATCCGCCATTCATTTTCATATTTAAATTAGAGCAATAAGACACTATAAAATCAAAATAAGTCATTTAATATGATTAATTATGGTATTATAAATAACATTAATAAATAGTGGCCAGATTTATCTGACCACAACAAAGCCAATGTCAGAAAAAATCACTGTTTATCCGATGAGTGTTGTCACTTTAAATAGGCAACAGTCATCTATATCATCCTTCTCCGGCTTAATATAGTTAATACCGTCCAGACAAACCCTACTTAGGTATTTTTCATTATCTGCACGCAGAGCTACCACATTTAATCCGACATCTTCCACTGTAAAAATAGAAAAAACATCAATACTTGGTTTCTCTGCTTCAATAAAATCACCATCAATTTGATTGATCCGACTCAAATAAAGCTCACTGTCCGCACGAAGTGCTATCGTATTGGAACTAAGTTGTATTACAGTATATCTAGAAAAAACATCAATAGCAGATTTCTCAGCCTGGATATAATTAACGCCTCCTTGAGTGACTCTCCCTAAATAAAGCCCATTATCTGCCTGTAACGCGATAGTAATATTTAGAAATCCCATAATATTCTCCTGTTTAGATATATTTAATTTCTTAAATTGATTACGTTACATTACTTATAGAATATCATTTAAAAACTGTATTTATTCACTGCTTCTGTAAAAACCCCCTTTTTAAATATATACGATTAACATCATCATTAAATAATAAAATATATTTTTCTTTTTACTAAAAATGATAGATATGATTATTTTTTTATTTTACGATAATTTATCAAATAATTATAATAAATTATTGCATTTAAATTAAAAAATAAGACACTATAAACAATGTAAAATAATTCGACATAATTAAATATAAAATTATTTATGACACCAAGAACACATCATAAGCAATTACTTCAAAATGGTAAATTTATTTTATCTACATATTAACCCATTAACATTATTATTTAATAAAACAATATAAGATAGAGATTATCATCTGCTTTCAATGCAATAATGATATTCTAAAATTCCATGAAAACCTCCTATTTAAATATATTTTCACCTCTTAAGTTAAATAAGTTAAATAAGTTAAATCATGAAAAACCATTTAAATACCACTTATACTTATACCTATAAAAACAAAACGCCTTTACTAAATACATGTCATTAAAATCAAATAAAAAATATACAACACACCTATTTTTAATGACATAATTATTTTACATTCAATTATAACATTCACAAAAAGACAGAGGTTTTTTTATATTTAAGTTAAAAACAACCATAGAAAAAAATTATTTAAGATTATTAACTACAATATTATCAAAGACGAAAATCATCTGAATCTCACTGAACTTACACAATTTCTAATACCGAAAAAATATCAGATAAGTTAAATTCACACTACACAGCCTGAGTGTTCATCCCTACCATGACACACTATCATTTCCCCCAAAAGGTAATCTTGCTACCCAGATCGGGATGAACGAAAGAAAAGAATAACTAATTCCTGTCTCAGATCATGTTTTAGTGACTAAATCTGACAAAATACCCTTTCATATCAAATTTACCTCATTTGGAACCCGCTATACTTAACTCAATACAAATAGTCATAAATAACTTCCCTTAATCGTTAAAACGCCGGATTTTGCCTACAGAATTTCGCATATGAAAAATAACAACAACATTTAGGAAAGTTACGACGATTTTGTTTACTCATTAATTTCACTCAAACAATGGAGAAGCACAGTGCAAATCTTTAATGCCGATCTCGCGATTATCGGAGCCGGAGGCGCGGGCCTACGAGCCGCAATTGCCGCCGCTGAGGCTAATCCTCAGATGAAGATTGCTCTGATCTCAAAAGTTTACCCAATGCGTAGCCACACTGTGGCAGCGGAAGGTGGATCAGCCGCAGTCACCCAAACCCACGACTCCTATGACTTCCATTTCAACGACACGGTATCCGGTGGTGACTGGTTATGTGAGCAAGATGTTGTTGAATATTTCGTCGAACATTGCCCGACAGAGATGATCCAACTAGAGCAGTGGGGCTGTCCGTGGAGCCGTAAAGAAGATGGTTCCGTCAACGTGCGTCGTTTTGGTGGTATGAAGATAGAGCGTACTTGGTTCGCTGCGGATAAAACTGGCTTCCACATGCTGCATACGCTATTCCAAACCTCCCTTAAGTATCCTCAAATTCAACGCTTTGATGAGCATTTTGTTCTCGATATTCTGGTAGATGAAGGACAAGCGCGTGGCCTGGTGGCGCTGAATATGATGGAAGGTACCAAAATTCAGATCAGGGCTAATGCCGTTATTATGGCAACCGGTGGCGCAGGTCGCGTATACCGTTACAATACCAACGGCGGTATCGTGACCGGTGATGGTATGGGCATAGCATTCCGTCACGGCGTACCACTGCGTGATATGGAGTTCGTTCAATATCATCCAACCGGCCTGCCAGGTTCCGGTATCCTGATGACCGAAGGGTGTCGTGGTGAAGGTGGGATTCTGGTCAACAAAAACGGTTATCGCTATTTACAAGATTATGGCCTCGGCCCTGAAACCCCACTGGGCAAACCTGAAAACAAATATATGGAACTGGGTCCCCGTGACAAAGTTTCTCAGGCTTTTTGGCATGAATCGCGTGCCGGTCGTACCATTTCCACTCAGCGTGGCGACGTGGTTTATCTGGATCTGCGCCATCTGGGCGAGAAGAAATTACTTGAGCGTCTGCCCTTTATCTGTGAACTGGCAAAAGCGTATGTAGGTGTTGACCCGGTTAAAGAGCCCATTCCGGTCCGCCCTACCGCACACTACACTATGGGTGGTATTGAAACTGACCAGAAATGTGAAACCCGCATTAAAGGTCTGTTCGCTGTCGGTGAATGTTCCTCTGTTGGTCTGCATGGTGCAAACCGTCTTGGATCCAATTCGCTGGCTGAACTGGTGGTCTTTGGCCGTCTGGCTGGTGAAGAAGCGGTTAAACATGTTCAGCAAGCCAAACCTGTCAATGACCGCGCACTGGATGCCCAGACAAATGATGTAGCCACGCGTTTGAATCACTTGCTCAAACAGGAAGGAACGGAAAGTTGGTCGAAGATCCGTGATGAAATGGGTATCTCTATGGAGGAAGGCTGCGGTATTTACCGTACCCCTGAACTCATGCAGAAAACGGTTGATAAGATTGCTGAGCTGAAAGATCGCTTCAAACATGTGAAGATCACTGATAACACTAGTGTTTTCAATACTGATCTGCTGTACACCATTGAGCTTGGCTTTGGTCTGGATGTGGCCGAATGTATGATTCACTCTGCGATAAACCGTAAAGAGTCCCGTGGCGCACATCAACGTCTGGATACAGGTTGTACCGAACGCGATGATGAAAATTTCCTGAAACATACGCTGGCTTTCTATCACTCTGAAAGTGCACCTCGTCTGGAATACAGTGACGTAAAAATTACCCAGTCCACTCCAGCAAAACGCGTATACGGCGGCGAAGCCGCAGCACAAGAAACAAAGGAGCAGGTGAATGGTTGATATGAAAACGCTAGGAATGGAGGTTATGCGTTACAACCCGGAAAATGACACTGAACCTCATTTTATAACCTATGAGGTTCCTTACGATGAGCAAACTTCGTTGCTTGATGCGTTAGGCTACATTAAAGACAATCTGGCCCCCGACCTCTCTTACCGCTGGTCCTGCCGGATGGCTATCTGTGGTTCTTGCGGCATGATGGTTAACCATGTGCCGAAACTGGCCTGTAAAACCTTCCTGCGTGATTATTCACCCGGTATGAAAGTTGAAGCGCTGGCTAACTTTCCTATTGAACGTGACCTAGTAGTGAATATGACTCACTTTATTGAAAGTCTGGAAGCTATCAAACCATACATTATCGGGAATGACCGTAAACCTTCTGAAAGTCCGAACATGCAGACTCCGGCACAGATGGCCAAATATCATCAGTTTTCCGGTTGTATCAACTGTGGCCTTTGCTACGCCGCTTGCCCTCAGTTCGGTTTGAACCCCGAGTTTATCGGACCGGCAGCAATTACTCTGGCTCATCGTTACAATCTTGACAATCGTGACCACGGTAAGAAAGAACGTATGCCACAACTTAACAGTCAGAATGGGGTATGGAGCTGTACTTTCGTCGGCTATTGTTCTGAAGTCTGCCCAAAACATGTCGATCCGGCTGCCGCTATTCAACAAGGCAAGATCGAAAGTGCAAAAGACTTCATGATCGCCATGCTGAAACCACAATAAGGGGAGAAATAGCGCAATGACGACCAAACGTAAACCTTATGTTCGCAGCATGGCCCCCAACTGGTGGCAGAAACTGAGCTTTTACCGCTTCTATATTCTGCGTGAAAGTACTGCGGTTACGACTGTGTGGTTCAGTATCTTGCTGATATACGGTGTGTTCGCTCTAAAAGGTGGTACACAAAGCTGGGATGGATTCGTCACCTTCTTGCAAAACCCAGTTATTCTGCTGATTAACATCGTCACTTTACTGGGCGCTCTGCTACACACCAAAACATGGTTTGAACTGGCACCAAAGGCAGCGAACGTCGTGATAAAAGGTGAAAAAATGGGACCTGAACCCGTGATCAAGCTGTTATGGGCCGTCACCATTATTGTCACCGCCATTATCTTAGGCATAGCCTTACTTTAGCCCCAATCAGGAGGATCTGATGAATCAAATACCTAAACGTTCCGATGAACCGATTTTCTGGGGATTATTTGGTGCCGGAGGTATGTGGGGCGCAATTGTGGCTCCAGCCATTATCTTACTGGTAACCATCCTTTTACCATTGGGAGCCGCACCGGAAGCGTTAAACTATGAACGGATTCTGACTTTCTGTCAGAGCTTGATTGGTCGGGCTTTCTTATTACTCATGATTACTCTGCCGCTATGGTGCGGTTTACACCGTATTCATCACGGTATGCATGACCTGAAAATTCATGTCCCGGCAGGCAAATGGGTTTTCTACGGCCTGGCAGCGATCTTGAATGTCATCACTATCATCGCTGTTTTCACCCTGTAATCAAACAGTAACGAGCTTAAGGTTATAACGACACTCCACTCTGATCAATGTTGTCGAAAACCCATCCTCGCACCTTTTTCACGCCGAGAAATACCTTTAAAGGCCGGTCCATCCGGTCTTTAACCTATCCCGTACCCGTAGCATTCCCTCTTCGGATCAATGCCTGAACAAATGCACCACTAACTCGAGCCAAGAGTCCTTATCAGCGTAAAAACTCATAAGTAAATGCACGGCGACAATCATCTGGATGAGTTTTAAATCATACTGCTCTGATATTGGACTTTCTGATTGCTTGTTTGTGCCCCGCCCAATCATATGCAGCTACCGCAAAAGGCCAGTATTCTTTGCTAAAGGATATTTCATAAAAAACCGCACTACCAACCGGTAAGACGCTATATTTAACCTTTGGAGTGCGGTTTAAAATTAACTAGTCAGTTTCAGGCCGATAATACCAGCAACAATCAGGGCAAGGCTAAATACTCTGGCAAGGCTTGCTGATTCACCCAACACCATAATGCCAAAAATGGCAGTACCCACTGCACCGACTCCCGTCCACACAGCATAGGCTGTGCCAACGGGTAAGCCTTTCATTGCATAAGCGAGCATCCCTACACTGATAGCCATAGCACCAGCAGTAATAAGACTTGGTGTCAAACGGGTAAAACCATGAGTGTATTTCAGGCCAACCGCCCAGACGATTTCAAATAAACCTGCGATAATAAGAATAAACCAGGACATATCAACGCCCATTGAGTTGTGGGGCCGTCCCCGAAAAACCAAAGTATATCCAGGTCGTCCCGAATAACTATTAGAAATGAAGGCAAATTATAATCGTGCAAGATTGTGGTATCAATAGAATAATATTACGGTGACCTGAAGACATAAATAGCTTATTGCCTTGTACATCAATATTGTAGACAGCCGCTTAGAAAAGAAAAACCGCAGCCTGTTGCCAGAACGGCGGTTTTTACCGAATACAACCAGCAGTTATTTTACGCGGGAAACATATTCGCCAGAACGAGTATCCACTTTAATCACTTCACCGATTTGTACGAACAAAGGTACTTTTACCACAGCACCCGTGCTCAGAGTTGCTGGTTTACCCCCTGTACCCGCAGTGTCACCTTTCAGACCTGGATCAGTCTCAATGATTTCCAGTTCAACAAAGTTTGGTGGTGTTACAGAGATAGGCTGACCATTCCACAGCGTCAGGATACACTCAGCCTGCTCAACCAACCATTTCGCATTCTCTCCAACAGCTTTTTCATCGGCAGCTAACTGCTCGAAGGTTTCGTTGTTCATAAAGTGCCAAAACTCACCATCGTTATACAGGTAAGTCAGGTTCATATCCATGACATCAGCAGCATCTACAGAATCAGTAGACTTGAACGTTTTTTCCAGTAATTTGCCGGAAATCAGCTTACGAATACGAGTACGGGCAAACGCCTGGCCTTTGCCCGGCTTAACAAATTCACTCTCAATAACAGAGCATGGCTCGCCATCTAACATGATTTTAAGACCTGAACGGAATTCGTTGGTACTATAAGTAGCCATGGAGACCCTCTAATTTAAACAAAATGGCTTAGCCAAAAAATGGCGCATATTATAACCCCAAAGATCCTCATCAGAGAAGACTGGTTGAAACAACTTACAGATGTTATTACCGATCCTGACGAATTATTACAATTGTTGTCGTTACATGAACACCCGGAATTAACCAAAGGGAGTGGCGCACGTCGCCTATTTCCACTACGAGTACCCAGAGCTTTTGCTGCCCGCATGCAAGCCAACGATCCTAATGATCCATTGTTACTACAGGTCATAACAACACCAGAAGAATTTACGCTTACACCTGGTTTTTCCACCGATCCTCTGGATGAACAACTCAGTGCCGTTCCCGGCTTATTGCATAAATACCGTAACCGCGCACTGCTACTGGTTAAAGGAGGATGCGCGGTTAACTGCCGTTACTGCTTCCGCCGTCATTTCCCATACGAAGCTAATAAAGGTAATAAGCGCAACTGGCAGCAAGCGCTAAATTATATTCAACAACATCCTGAGCTTGATGAGATTATCTTCTCTGGCGGCGATCCGTTAATGGCAAAAGATCATGAACTGGACTGGTTGATCAGTAACCTGGAAAAGATTTCCCATATCAAACGACTACGTATTCACACCCGTTTGCCTGTGGTTATCCCTGCCCGGATCACAACAACGCTTTGTGATCGGCTATCACAATCGAGATTACACGTGATCATGGTGACGCATATCAATCATGCCAATGAGATCGACTCATCCTTACGGAGTAGTATGATGATGCTAAAACAAACAGGTGTCACGTTACTAAACCAAAGTGTGCTATTACGCGGTGTCAATAATCACTCTGATATTCTGGCTGATCTGAGCAACGCTCTATTTGATGCGGGTATTCTGCCCTATTACATTCATGTACTGGATAAGGTACAAGGCGCCGCTCATTTTATGGTCAGTGATGAGGAAGCCAGAGGACTTATCCGGGAATTACTGACAAAAATTTCAGGCTATCTGGTGCCACGTCTGGCAAGGGAGATCGGCGGAGAACCGAGTAAAACGCCGTTAGATTTGGGACTAAGGCAAAATTAACAGAAAATTCATGCCCGGATACTTTTCAGCCGGGCATGTCATTCAAATCCAGAATACAATTACTGACATTTATAGACTTGACCAACCATTTTACTGTCCAGTGGAACAAAGCTCGATAACAGGCTTTCACTTGGGCTAGTTACACCATAAATCACATTTCCACCCATAGCTGCGGCTTTATTGCGTAAATCATTAGCCGCACCACGCATTGAGCTGCTCTCATAACTGACACCAGTCATCCAGTTACTTTGAGTACCCGCCACTTCACCTAATAACTGGCACTCACTACCTGGCTTAGTATCAACAAAACGAACCAGTGAACCACCGGAAGTTAATTGATTTGTGACTGTACACCCTGCTAACAGTAACAACGCTGAAGCACTGAGCAAAACTTTAATTCGCATGTCTTTCCCCATTTATCGTTGGAATTTCACAACTAATCATCAATATACCTTGTTGTACACCAATATCGCAAAACAAATAATTTATAAAGGAACCCTTAAGGTGAGGTTTTTTAAGTCAGAAACTTTTTACACCAGTATGAATTCCGCAAAAAATAGAGAAAATAGCCGAATAAACAATATGGACAAATCATTTATCTCATGAAAATTAATTGGCTAGTTAGTGCATCGACTATCTTATATCGTATGGAAATAGAAAAGATAAGTGACACTCATTACGTTCCATTCATAGCGTAAATAAAAAAATTTAATAAAAATGCTAAAAAATAATAAATCGTGATAATCCAATTAACTCTACTTCATTTTTTATCGAGAAATTATATGACATTACATCTTATGGAAATCCACCTATTAAGAGATTTAGATATTATATTCATCTAAGTTTCACATGGATTTAATTCTATTTAAAAAATCACGAAATTTTTAATCACCACTCTAAAAAATTAAATATAATGGTATTTTTTCTATTAATCACCCGAATAATTTCTGTTTTACAATTGTCACACTGACAGCTGATATATCACTGGATCAACAAAAGATATTGGATACACGATTATATAAGGGACTATTGATAGCGAATACAAAAGTGATTATTAACAGCCACTCACAAACATGAAATATGGGCTAAAGAAGAAGCGTCTCATTCAGTAGAAATACTGAAAATAGTATCCATTGACACCATGATAACGCCCAACCCAGCGTTTTCATTATGTCATCTTTTGCAATTATCACTCCTCATCACCAATGTGGATATTCTCTGTCAGAGAGTCCAGAAATACTCGAACTCGTGATGGGCATTGACGGCCTGGGCCAACAAAAACTGCATATATTTTTTCCTCATCACCAGGATTATAATTTTCAAGTATAGGTACCAGTAGACCAGCCTGAATATCAGCATTCACATGGAAACATGCTAAACCAAGTCCGGCTATCGCAGCTTTACGCATGGTTTCTCCATCACCGAGCAACAAATTTCCTGAAGGCAGTTGTTGCACCCGCTCTTCTGAATCAATGAAAGGCCAGGCTTTCACATGGCGGGTAAAGCCAAAACCGAGCCGATTGTAGCGGCCGAGGTCTCCAGGCGTAGAAGGTATCCCCATTCTTTCAAGGTATGAAGGAGCTCCTACCACAACCATTCGGCTTGAACCCAACCGCCGCACCATAAGACGCAGGTCGTCCAGAGGACCGACGCGAATCGCCACATCACTACGATCATCAAGTAAATCCACTACCAAGTCGCATAATGAGATATCGAGTGTGATCTCTGGGTAACGTTGCAGAAAATCCGGTAGCAAAGGCATCAAGCAGTGTTTTCCAAATGCAACATGGCAATGCACGCGTATTCGTCCACGAGGTGCCGCCCCCTGATTTGCTTCTTGTTCAGCGGCTACGATGTCCTCCAAAATCCTAATACTGCGCTCATAGAAAACAGAGCCCTCAGGTGTTAATTGAAGCTTACGTGTCGTTCTATTCAGCAACCGTACACCGAGTCGTATCTCTAGTCGATTAATAAGCTTACTGACTGCTGATGGCGTCATGCCGAGCTTGCAAGCAGCAGCAGAGAGGCTTTCCGACTCAACTACCTGAACAAATACAGCCATTTCTGTAGATCTATTGCATTTGTGCATAGATAACTATGTGACCGGGGTGAGCGAGCGTAGCCAGCAAAGAGGCAACTTGAAAGACGAAGGGTATATTTTTACTACGACAGCTCGGCAGCTTCAATGCCTGCCCTTTCCAAAGGGATTCGCCACCGGGGATCGACTCGTTGAGTTTCCTCCTATGGGAGTTAGTTTTGAGAAAAGAGGAAATTCTTTGTGAGAGTCGGTGGATTATTTGCACAAAGTACGGCGAGGAAAACAGCTACTATCTGAATTTGGCATCTTACCGCCAATCCCGTACCGATTTGAAGCAACGATAGACCGGAAACCTTTAATTGCCGACTTACAAGAACTCTACACTATCGGAGTTGACCACCTAGGATGCGCCTGAGGCATTCGATCAACCTATTGCTTGAGTACTTGATGAACTTGTTGAAGATGTCCTCCCTTAATCTTAGCTCACAATTAAGGTAAGGTACTCTATAAGAAAAGTATCAAGATATCTGACTTGGACCACCAAGAATCCCCATAACCGTGGATTGCAACTTCGCAGTGGGGAAAATCGTTATTGTCACAGCCAGTGACTTATTTTGAGTTTGAATTGAAACACCACACAACTATTCATCTTGTGGTACGTTTTCTATCAGAGGGCGTGTGAGCAGGATTAACCTGCTCACACTAAAGACGTATAGCTACATCAAAGCAATGTGACTCTTGTCACATTACATCATGCCGCCCATACCGCCCATGCCACCCATACCGCCTGCTGCACCTAAATCAGCTTTATCATCTTTAGGCAAATCAGTCACCATACATTCAGTAGTGATCATCAGGCCAGCAATAGATGCTGCGAATTGCAGTGCAGAACGGGTCACTTTGGTTGGATCCAGAATACCCATCGCAATCATATCGCCATACTGTTCAGTAGTCGCGTTATAACCGTAGTTGCCTTCACCTGCTTTCACGTTGTTCGCGATAACAGATGGTTCTTCACCTGCGTTGTCAACGATCTGACGCAAAGGTGCTTCCATTGCACGCATTGCAACACGGATACCTACGTTTTGATCTTCGTTGTCGCCTTTCAGGCCAACAATAGAAGCAGCAACGCGAACCAGTGCAACACCACCACCAGCTACTACGCCTTCTTCCACTGCTGCGCGGGTTGCATGCAGAGCATCGTCAACACGGGCACGTTTTTCTTTCATTTCAACTTCTGTTGCAGCGCCCACTTTGATAACTGCAACACCGCCAGCCAGTTTAGCCAGACGCTCTTGCAGTTTTTCGCGGTCGTAATCAGAAGTGGATTCTCCGACCTGCTGACGAATCTGAGAAACACGGCCATCAATTGCAACTTTTTCGCCAACGCCATCAATGATCGTTGTGGTATCTTTGTTGATAACGATACGTTTTGCCTGACCCAGATCTTCCAGCGTGGCTTTTTCCAGTTCCAAACCAATCTCTTCAGAGATAACGATACCGCTAGTCAGAACAGCGATATCCTGCAACATAGCTTTACGGCGGTCACCGAAGCCAGGCGCTTTAACCGCAGCAACTTTTACGATGCCACGCATAGTGTTAACAACCAGAGTTGCCAGTGCTTCACCTTCAACATCTTCAGCAACAATCAGCAAAGGCTTACTTGCCTTAGCGACGCCTTCCAGAACGGGTAACAGTTCACGGATATTGGAGATTTTTTTATCGACTAGAAGAATATATGGATTTTCTAACTCAACAGAACCGTTTTCTGGTTTGTTGATGAAATAAGGGGAGAGGTAGCCACGGTCAAACTGCATGCCTTCAACGACATCCAGTTCATCTTCCAGGCCTGTACCTTCTTCAACGGTGATTACACCTTCTTTACCGACTTTATCCATCGCTTCTGCGATCAATTTACCCACAGTTTCATCGGAATTAGCGGAGATAGTACCTACCTGAGCAATAGAGGTGGAATCTGAGCAAGGTACGGACAGCTTTTTCAGTTCTGCAACTGCGGCAATCACGGCTTTATCAATACCACGTTTCAGATCCATTGGGTTCATGCCAGCGGCTACGGCTTTCAGACCTTCAGTAACAATAGACTGAGCCAATACAGTTGCAGTGGTTGTACCATCACCCGCAGCATCATTCGCTTTAGAGGCAACTTCTTTCACCATCTGGGCACCCATGTTTTCGAACTTGTCTTCTAGTTCAATTTCACGAGCAACAGAAACACCATCTTTAGTGATTGAAGGTGCACCAAAAGATTTATCCAGAATAACGTTACGGCCTTTAGGGCCCAAGGTTACTTTTACTGCATCAGCAAGAATATTCACACCACGTAGCATCTTAACGCGAGCGTCGCTACCAAATTTTACGTCTTTAGCTGCCATTGTTTCTTTCCTTTAAATTCGTTCAGTTAAGAAGATCTAAGCGCAACAATTACGCTTCAACAATTGCCAGAATGTCGCTTTCAGACATGATCAACACTTCTTCGTTGTCGATCTTCTCTGACTTAACACCGTAACCATCGTTAAAAATAACGATATCTCCAACTTTCACACACAGTGCTTTTACGTCACCGCTTTCAAGGATGCGGCCATTACCTACAGCCAAAACTTCACCACGAGTGGATTTACCCGCAGCGGTGCCAGTCAGCACAATCCCGCCAGCAGATTTTGATTCAACTTCTTTACGCTTGACAATTACACGATCATGCAATGGACGAATATTCATTGATAGCTCTCCTATAAGAAAGTCCATATCAGGTAAGAGGATTGATACCAGTATGCTTTCATTGAACTAGTATCATAATAGATTAAATGGGGACTTATTTATGATACTTCAAGGGCAGGCAAAAAAATATTTTACTTTTTTCTTACCTACAGAAAAAAACCGATGATTTAACAAAACATTCAGAAGATGACCTCTTATCAACGAGGCTTATGTTCATCATTATCATCAGGTTTAGCATCGTTCAACTTACGGGAGGGGTCATCTTGCTTGCGCTCGTATTCCCCTTCAAAGGTATTACTCTCCCGTTTGAACCCACTGCTATTATGAGGACGATAGAAATTGATATGTGGCATCAGTTTCATCATTAATGTTTTTTGAACCGGCGGCAGTAACAGCAGCAAGCCAAGGAAATCAGTAAAAAAACCAGGACATAGTAACAGGAAACCTGCCAGCAAAAGAGACACACTTTTTACCATTTCTGCCGCCGGACTCTCCCCGGCAACCAGCTTTTGCTGGATCTGGATAAAATTCTTTATTCCCTGATTACGTACCAGAGAGATACCGGCACAAGAAGTAAACAGCACCAGTAACAGAGTTAATAACACACCTAATTCAGAGGCAACACGTACAAATAAGGTTGACTCAATGTAGACAAGCAAAAATATCAGGATCAATGGCAACCAACGCACTTGGTGCTCCTTCAATTGATGTGGATGAAAAGGTTGTATCCTGAATAAATCATATCAACAAAATCCAAGGAACAACCAAATTAACATTTTTTCAGCTTATTAGAGATATGATTGGGGTCACAGCCATCGTTTTCAATCCTCTGAAAATCTTACTGATTAGGCTCATAATTGTGATAAACATCACATATATCAAATCACGTTAAGCAAATACCACTATAAAGTGATCCAGATTCAATGCATTTATTGCTAACCAGCATATGATCACGCCAGCAATCTGGTGATGAAGGGTTCATATCATAACTATTGCTGTTGGCAACATAATTATTTAACAAACGCATAATTAGACAGTAAAAACGTAATCTAATAAGAAGGTTCTCATGTCAAACAACATTCGTATCGAAGAAGACCTGTTAGGTAAACGAGAAATCCCCGCTGAAGCCTATTACGGTATTCACACCTTACGTGCGATTGAAAACTTCTACATCAGTAACAACACCATTAATGATGTACCCGAATTTATCCGTGGCATGGTGATGGTAAAAAAAGCCGCCGCCTTAGCTAACAAGGAATTACAAACCATTCCAAAAAAAATTGCGGATATCATTATCAAAGCCTGCGACGAAGTGCTCAATACTGGCAAATGTATGGACCAGTTCCCCGTTGACGTGTTTCAAGGCGGTGCCGGTACTTCACTCAACATGAATTCCAACGAAGTTCTGGCAAACATCGGTCTGGAATTGTTAGGCCATAAAAAAGGTGAATATGAGTACCTGAACCCCAATGATCATCTGAATAAAAGCCAATCAACTAACGATGCCTATCCAACCGGCTTCCGCATCGCAGTTTATAACTCCATCATGAAACTGATCGAGTCTCTTGAACTGTTGATCGCCGGCTTCAATAAAAAAGCCAAAGAATTCGATGACATTCTGAAAATGGGTCGCACCCAGTTACAGGACGCAGTTCCTATGACGCTGGGACAGGAATTCAACGCATTCTCAATCCTGCTAAAAGAAGAAGTTAAAAACCTGAATCGGACTTCTCAACTGTTATTGGAAGTTAACCTTGGTGCTACTGCTATCGGTACCGGTCTGAACACTGCACCGGGTTATCAAAAATTGGCTGTTGAAAAACTGGCCGAGGTCACTGGTTTACCTTGCATACCAGCCGAAGACCTGATTGAAGCAACTTCCGACTGCGGTGCTTACGTTATGGTTCACGGCGCGTTGAAACGCCTGGCGGTTAAACTGTCTAAAATCTGTAATGACTTGCGTTTGCTCTCTTCCGGTCCTCGCGCCGGACTGAATGAAATCAACCTGCCCGAATTGCAGGCAGGTTCTTCTATCATGCCGGCAAAAGTTAACCCTGTTATTCCAGAAGTTGTGAATCAGGTTTGCTTCAAGGTCATCGGCAACGACATTTGTGTTACTATGGCATCCGAAGCCGGCCAGTTACAACTAAACGTAATGGAACCCGCTATTGGTCAGGCCATGTTTGAATCTATCTCCCTGTTAAGCAACGCTTGCCGCAACCTGGTAGAAAAATGCATTAACGGCATCACGGCGAACAAAGAAGTTTGCGAAAGCTTCGTATTCAACTCGATCGGTATCGTCACTTATCTGAACCCATTCATTGGTCACCACAATGGTGATATTGTCGGTAAGATCTGTGCTGAAACCGGTAAGAGTGTTCGTGAAGTCGTGCTGGAACGTGGCTTACTGACTGAAACTGAGCTGGATGATATTTTCTGTGTAGAAAACTTAAAACGTCCGGCTTATAAAGCAAGACGTTGTGATGATTAAACCTATCGAGTAGGCGTTATTGTTGCAGGCCGCTCTTAACGGCAAAGAATGACCAATAAAACAGCCTAATGAGAATGGTGATAATTTGTTGAATATAATAAAAAATAGCTCTTAGCAATAAGGCACGCAACTCCAATTGGATAGCGTGCCTTTTTACTTCCCTACATGCACAAAGTATTAACCTAAAATTTTCAAATTTTTAATTATTTCAAGGAGTAAATATTATGTTAGCCGTAGAATTGGTTATCGTTCTGCTGGTCATCTTCCTAGGTGCAAGATTAGGGGGGATCGGCATTGGATTTGCCGGTGGTCTTGGCGTTTTGGTACTGTCAGCAATTGGAGTTAAACCGGGGCATATTCCATTCGATGTTATTTCCATCATTATGGCGGTCATCGCAGCAATCTCTGCAATGCAAGTTGCCGGTGGTCTGGATTATCTGGTTCAACAAACTGAAAAATTGCTGCGTAAAAATCCAAAATACATCACGATCCTCGCGCCTATCGTTACCTATTTCCTGACACTGTTTGCAGGTACAGGTAACATCTCTCTGTCAGCCCTGCCAGTAATTGCTGAGGTTGCAAAAGAACAAGGCATTAAACCATGCCGTCCACTTTCCACTGCGGTTGTCGCAGCCCAGATTGGTATCACCGCCTCGCCAATCTCCGCTGCGGTCGTTTATATGTCTTCTCTGATGGAAGGCCACGGTGTCAGTTATATTCATCTGCTGATGGTCCTGTTGCCATCCACGTTCGCGGCTATCGTTCTGATGTCCTTCATCATCTCTTGGCTGTTTAATTCAAAACTGTCTGATGACCCTGTTTATCTGAAACGTCTGGCAGAAAACCTGGTGACTCTGCGTGGCAGCAAACAGATTGACATTAAACCAAGGGCTAAGGCTTCTGTTCTGTTGTTCTTAGCAGGCGTTATCAGTGTTGTTATTTACGCTATCGTCAATAGTCCAAGTATCGGTCTGGTTGAAGAGCCACTGATGAACACCACTCACGCTATTCTGATCATTATGCTGAGTGTCGCAACTATCACGACGATGTCCTGCGCAGTTGATACTGACGCCATCCTGAATTCCAGTACCTTTAAAGCAGGAATGAGCGCATGTATCTGTATTCTGGGTGTTGCATGGCTAGGTGACACTTTTGTACAGGCGAATATTGATTGGATCAAAGGCACTGCCGGCGGCTTAATCCAATCTCAACCCTGGTTGCTGGCAGTTATTTTCTTCTTCTGTTCCGCCCTGCTCTATTCACAGGCTGCAACAGCAAAAGCGCTGATGCCGATGGCTCTGGCTCTGAACGTCACACCACTGACGGCAATCGCTTCTTTCTCCGCAGTTTCCGGGTTGTTTATTCTGCCTACCTATCCAACCCTAGTTGCCGCAGTTCAGATGGATGACACTGGAACTACCCGTATCGGCCGTTTCGTCTTCAACCATCCGTTCTTTATTCCCGGCACCATCGGGGTTGCTCTGGCTGTTGCCTTTGGCTTCCTGTTCGGCGGTATGATCCTCTAATTCCGTCAATAACAACCTAATTCAGGGGCATACACCGCCCCTGAACTCTTCTCTGAAATGATGCTCTTTTCTCTAAAAGACCTTGATTATTGTCTTAATCTTAACCAGAACACTTTCTGGTCTGACAGCCTTCGGTTATAGTGCTGAATATTTCTATTCTATTAGCGATCATTAACCTTATGATTAAACGTACTCTGATATTGTTTTTACTGCTTTGCAGTGCGATGTTTACCCCACAGGCAGCGAATGCGCTGTTTGAACAACCGGGGCAAAACCTGTATTTGCCGGCAGATCAGGCATTCATGTTTGATTTTCAGCAAAAAGGCGACAAACTGACACTAAATTGGCAAATCAAACCGGGTTATTACCTTTACCGCAAACAACTTCGTATTGAACCACAACAGACCACACTAGGTAAAATTACGTTGCCACAAGGTACGGCTCATCAGGATGAATTCTTTGGTGAAACGGAGGTTTATTTCCAACAACTCGCGGTAAATATTCCTATTACAGCGGCGAATGATAAATCCAATATCGTCGTCACTTATCAGGGCTGCGCCGCAGCAGGATACTGCTACCCACCGGAAACCCGCCTTGTTCCATTAAGTACAGTTATCCCATCAAAAACAACTAACGTAATACCCACCGAACCGGTTCAGAAAGCGCCAGAAAGTGCATCAAATGACCAGCAGAATTTACCTTTTTCACCACTTTGGGCGCTTTTGATTGGCATTGGTATCGCCTTTACACCTTGTGTACTGCCGATGTATCCACTGATTTCCGGCATTATTCTTAGTAGCCAACACCCTAAAAACCTGAAACAGATCTTCTGGTTGGCACTGAGCTATGTTCAGGGAATGGCAATCACCTACACCTTACTTGGATTGATTGTCGCGGCTGCGGGTTTACAATTTCAGGCCGCATTGCAACATCCATATGTGCTGATTGGTTTGTCGATACTGTTTATTCTATTGGCACTATCGATGTTCGGCCTTTATTCCCTGCAACTGCCTTCCTCTGTTCAGACCCGCCTGGTCAGCTGGAGTAACCAGCAAAAAAGTGGCTCATTCTTTGGTGTATTCGCGATGGGTGCATTAGCGGGATTAATTTGCTCCCCTTGTACTACCGCGCCTTTAAGCGCCATACTGCTTTACATTGCCCAAAGTGGTAATACAGTAGCAGGGGGCGTAACCCTTTATCTTTATGCTTTAGGAATGGGATTACCGCTTATTGCCGTCACCCTGTTTGGCCATAAACTCCTGCCACGCAGCGGTCCCTGGATGCAATATGTCAAAGAAGCTTTTGGCTTCATTATCCTTGCACTGCCTGTTTTCCTGCTGGAAAGAGTAATCGGTGATGTATGGGGAATACGGTTATGGAGCCTGCTGGCGGTCAGCTTCTTGGGATGGGGATTTGCTCTGACACTCAGAAGCCAAAATGGCTGGATGAGAGTCATACAACTGATATTGTTAGTTCTGACGCTGATAGCCACCCGCCCATTGCAGGATTGGTTTTGGGGCACGGCAGTTACACACCAATCGCAACACAGCCTCAATTTCCGCCAGATAAATAACTGGCAAGAATTGGAACACCTAATGGCACAAAACAATCATAAAACCGTCGTGCTTGATTTCTATGCTGACTGGTGTGTCGCATGTAAAGAATTTGAAAAATATACTTTCAGTGATCCACAGGTTCAGTCACAACTACGTGATACCTTGCTGTTACAGACAAATGTCACAAATAACAGCCCACAGCAAAAACAACTGTTGAAAAAACTGAATGTTCGGGGATTACCGGCTATTCTGTTTTTTGACTCTCAAGGAAAAGAGATCCCCAATTCACGGGTAAATGGTTTTATGAATGCAACCCGCTTTAACGAGCATTTGCAACATCTGCAAAAATGATCTGAGGGAGAACACCGTGCAACGAGAACAAGTTCTTAGTCATGTCTTAAACTTGCTGGAGCAACATGGCTTATCCGCCACAACTGAGATGCTCCTTGGTTCACTTAACATGGATATGGAATATCTAAAGCAGTTCTGGCCTGATCGAGAAGCGCTGCTTTATGACAGCCTGCGTTATCACGGTCAACAGATTGAAGTCTGGCAACGACAGATGTTATTGGATGAAAATCTGACACCAGAGCAAAAGCTACTGGCTCGTTATACAGCGCTTGGTGAAAAAGTAAAAGAGAAACGCTATCCAGGCTGCCTGTTTATCGCGGCCTGTAGTACATTCCCTGAATCTGACCACCCTATCCATCAATTAGCTGAATTGCAAAAACAGGCTTCTTCCCATTACACCACCGAGCTATTACATCAACTGGATATCGAAGATTGTGAACTGATTACCAAACAGATGGAACTGATTTTGGAAGGTTGCCTGAGTAAGCTACTGATCAAACGGGATATTGATGATATCGCGACGGCAAAACTGTTGGCAGAAGATGTATTGGCTATCGCCAAGTGCCGCAAAAATGGTGCATTAAGCTAATAAAAATCCGCCCAAGATGAATAACCACACAAGTTTGGGGCAAAAAGTCAGCAACCAATCGTCTTTCTATCATTTTTTATCAGAAAGGCATTGACGACTTAGGCTGAATACGGTTTAATTCGCCCCGTTGCCCGGATAGCTCAGTCGGTAGAGCAGAGGATTGAAAATCCTCGTGTCCTTGGTTCGATTCCGAGTCCGGGCACCAAAATTTAGTTTCATGGCGTTCCTATAAGTCCTGAAACGTTAGAAAATCAGTAAGTTAAAGAAACCTGATGGTACTGAAAATTTCCGTCAGGTTTTTTGACATCCAGAGTTTTTGGGGGATTAATTGGGGATCTGTTGGTTCGATACACTCCGGAGCCCCCGCCATGCCACTCATCGATACCGCCATCCGCAATGTAAAGCCTCTCGATAAACCTTACAAGCTCAGCGACGCGCAGGGTCTTTACCTGCTGATTAAGCCCAACGGTTCTAAACTCTGGCAACTCAAGTACCGCTTTGGCGGCAAGGAGAAGAAGCTGGCGTTTGGCGCTTACCCGACCGTAACGCTGGCGAATGCGCGTAAGCTGCGTGAAGAAGCCCGCGCCGTACTCAGCGCAGGCGACGATCCGGGGGTGAAAAAGCAGCAGGAGAAGCTGGCAAAGAAAAGCGGCAATACCTTTGAGGAAGTCGCCCGTAAGTGGCTGGCAGGCAATATCCGCTGGACGGAGCATCACGCGGCGAAGATCCTGCGCTCGCTGGAGCTGCACGTTTTCCCGCTGATTGGCAAAATTCCCGTTACCGACCTGAAAACCGCCGATCTGCTGATCCCGCTGCGGGTGGCGGAGAGAAAAGGCAATCTGGAGACCGCCCCACGGCGATCATGCGCTACGCGGTGCAGGAGAGCCTGATTGCCAGCAACCCGGCGAACGATCTTACAGGCGCCATCGCGCCACCGCCGAAAAACCACTACCCCGCCCTGCCGCTGGAGAAAATGCCGGAATTACTGGAGCGCTTCGAGGGCTATTCCGGCAGGCTGTTAACCCGACTGGCGGTACAGCTTAACCTGCTGATCTTTATCCGCTCCAGCGAGCTGCGCTTTGCCCGCTGGACGGAGATCGATCTGGATGGCGCAATGTGGACGATCCCCGCGCAGCGTGAGCCTATTCCGGGCGTGCGTTACTCGGAGCGCGGCGCAAAGATGAAAACGCCGCATCTGGTGCCGCTGTCAAAACAGGCGGTCACGGTGCTGAAACAGCTAAAGCTATTGTCCGGCAATAGCGAACTGCTGTTTCCCGGCGACCACGATCCGCGCAAGCCGATGAGTGAAAACACCATTAACAAGGCGCTGCGGGTGATGGGTTACGACACAAAGGTGGACGTGTGCGGTCACGGCTTTCGCACGATGGCCTGTAGCGCGCTGATCGAATCCGGGCGCTGGTCGAAAGACGCCGTGGAGCGGCAGATGAGCCATCAGGAGCGCAACAACGTGCGCGCCGCGTATATCCACAAGGCGGAGCACCTCGACGAGCGCACGCAGATGATGCAGTGGTGGTCGGACTATCTCGACGCCTGTCGGCAGAAGTTTGTTGCGCCATATCGGTATGACAGGCAGGTTCAGGTGGCCTGAGCCATTCAGCGAGTCACACCGGAAAGCAGATCTCAGCGGATAAACACCGGGCTGCGCCATTTTCAGGGCCGGATCGTCGTTTTCCATCAGGGTTTCGGCGAAGTTTTCGCCGTGGTCAGCCAGTACGGTGAAGTCCGTGGCGGCATTAAAAGGAACGAACTCTTAGAATTAGAAAGCACGCTACAGTCTCAATGTTGGAAAATGAAACAAAAATATGACATTCATTTTCAACAAGCTTTTACTGGTGTTCGTAATAGTGCTGATAAATTCAAGCAAAAAGTATTAATAGAAAAATCTTCAAATAATGAAGAACTTATCGACATTAACATTCTTATAGAAAGATCCACCACTATTTTTTCAAAAAAACCAGAAAAAATAGAAAAAATATCACTAATTAATGCTCAACCTCTGATCGATATGGCATCATCCGATATTTTACAAAAAATAATAGTTGGTAGTCAGGATGTTGATATTGCCGCAATGATCAATAAGCTGAGTAATAGCGATTGGGTAAAACAAGGAATACACTTCCATAATAATAATGATGACATCTGCCCTTTTTGCCAACAACCCACTAATAAAGAATTAGCTCAAAGTCTCAGCTATTTTTTTAACGATGCCTATGAAACTGAATTACATGCAATAACGCAATTAATAGTTTCTTATCAAGATGCAATTGAAAAATTCTTATCAACTCTTCAAACAATAAGTAGCATGCAGTCTACTTATTTAGACTACGCACGTTTCGATATTTCTGCCAGTGCATTAAAAGAACGTATGGAGAGCAATCTAAAACGGATTCAAGCTAAACAACAAGAACCCAGTCGAAGAATAACTCTTGCGCCCCTCAATGAATTTTTAACACCATTATGCAACCAAATCAATACAGCAAATACAGCCATAAACCAACATAACCTCACAGTTGATAACTTACAGGCTGAGAAAAAACAACTTACATCTCAGATCTGGAGATTCATTCTGGAAGAGTTAAAATCTCATTTCGATACTTATGATACCAACAAGACTCGGCTACAAAAAACAATTAATGGAATGGAAACCAGTTTAGAGGATAAGGAAAGTAGACGGAAACTTCTTGATCAGAAAATTAAAGAGCAAGAAAATAATTCAACCTCAATACTCCCCACCAAAGACGCAATCAATTCTTTACTTAGTTCATTTGGTTTCACTTCATTCAACATAGATGTTGTAGACGAAAAAGGTCATTATAAAATATGTCGTCACAACGGAGATGATGCTAGCCGTTCATTAAGTGAGGGTGAGAAAACATTTATTACCTTCTTATATTTCTATTCATTAATTAAAGGTGCACAGGAGTCATCCGGGATAATTCAATCCCGAGTCGTTGTTTTTGACGATCCTATATCCAGCTTAGATAGTGATATCTTATATATTGTCAGCAGTCTGATTAAAGGTATTTTTGATGAAATAAGAAACAACAAAGGATATATTAAGCAAGTATTTATAATGACGCACAATGTTTATTTCCACAAAGAAATAAGTTATCATCCAAAACGCCCTCATGACAACACTCTCTCAGAAGAAACTTTTTGGATGGTAAAAAAACAGGCAGAAACCTCTTATATAGAAAAATGTAACTGTAACCCAATAAAATCCGCCTATGAGTTACTATGGGAAGAAGTCAAAAAACCTAACCCTACCAGTATGACATTACAAAATACTTTGCGTCGCATTATCGAAAACTACTTCACGATGTGGGGTGGAATGTCAAAAGATACCATATGTGAATTATTCGATGGTAGAGACAGACTAATCTGTCAGTCATTATTTTCTTGGGTAAACGATGGTTCTCATTCAATACATGATGATTTATATATTAATCATGGAGAAAGAACAAATGAGACCTATTTGCGAGTATTTAAAGATATATTTACAAAAGCGAAACAAAATGGCCATTATGAATTAATGATGGGAATAACTGAAATTTCACCAGATCTAGTAGCCGAGCCAGCATAACTATAATCATAAGATATGACGACATTATGGTAGCCTTAAAATGGGCTACCATTCCCCTCTACTTCGACGCAAAAGTAAGTATTTATGAAAAGTCAAAAATAGAAAAGATGATATTACTGCTACAAGATGCATATTTGAAAGATTATCATCAGCAATTAAAGATAATAATCTAAATTTCCAGATTATCGTTCTTGAACATGCTGATAGCTCAATATGGGGACAAGTTGATAATACTCATGAATCGGCTTGCTGGAAAGATGAAGGAGATGGACTCATCCCTCAAAAGTGGATTAGATAAATTATACTATTAAACCTATATAAAACTAAGCTTACATCAACCCAATCAGGTAATGTAATCTTAGTAATAAGTCACTAATATTAATTGCATTGGTCAAAAATACTATTAATAATTCGTTCCTCAATCTTATCTTTTTGATTAGAAGATAATTCACATTTTTGACTTTTTATTAATTTAATGGATTGGTTCACTTTCATTAAAACATAATCTGGTAATTCCTGATCTTTCATACATAGGGTTCCTGCTGCATTACTGATCCTGGCTGTACGCCACCCTCTGTTAGTTTTAAGTTTTATGGGGCATAGTTATAAAAATTTAAGATATTTTATATAGATAAATGATCAATCATCTGTAGTCATAACATCGAAATCAATTGCTCTTGTTAGATACATATTCTTATCATTAATTTCATCCGACGTTTTATCAAGAAGAAGCAGAGATTGTCGCTGATCTTTAGGATGTGGATTATTGCCCAATAAATATTCTTTTAAATTATTCATAGCAACAGGAGCATACTTTAAAATAGGATTATCAAAAAACCATCTTTGTCATTCTCAAACGAATATAACAAAACTCTAAAACTTACTGATGAAAGAAACTTACTCAATCGGTAATCATAGTTAAAGCTAACTTTTTCATCATTCTGATATGGATGAAAAATATTTTGAGAAAAATAGCTCTCCCAACCACTAAACAAAGTCTCACACTCCTTACAAAGAAATGGAACTTTCTTTCCATCCTGAACTATTCGATTCGGATTTTCTGTTGCTCTTATATGCCCTGTCAATGAGGTTGATTTTGCATATTTAAATATAAACTTGGGAAGAATATGACTAAGTTCTAATACTGTTTCTCTCCCACATAATCTGCACTTATCCATATATAACCCTTCAATAAGTTAATATTATTCTTTCATCCCATCAGAGCACTGGTCGGGAAGGACAATCAGATCGATCTTCCATCTCGTTAGCCATATTACGTTGAGATATGCGACGGATCGCTTCAGAAGCAACAAATAGTGCACGCATTGAAAGTGCCATAAGTTCAAGGCGAGTCATACCATGAGAGGCATAACGGCTTTCTACATAATTTGGAAAATTTGAGCATGCATGGAACAACCGCTCATCATTGCGTGCAGGTCTAATCTTAATTAATTCAGCGGCTAGTTTGGGTAAATGATGTGACAATTTTTTTAGTTGGTCACCAGTCCATCCTAAGTGAGTTAGTGAAGCTTTAATTGATAATTCAGCCATCAAACATGCCGTTTGAACAGCAGCATCAGGATCTGTCCCAGATAAAATACGGGGGGTCGCAACAGCAGATGACCTCGCATTACATAAAAGTTCCTTTGCTGGAGATCCCATATTAATAAGATCGTCAATGCCATATCCAAAATCCCAAAGGTCACAGACCCCATAAAAGGCCCTCCAACCTTGTTCTGGATAATGCTGAAAAATAAATTCTAATTCGCTTTGCGAGATATCAATACATTTAAGTGGCTCAATACTAAAAGAACCATAAGCGACATTAATATGCACAGGATACATCACATCACGCAGAGCAACACCGCCAACCATTAATGATGGAATAGAAAAATTGCCTTTTGGGTAAAGAGATTTGTAAATCCTCATCACTGGTTCCCATATCCCCTTATCCAATATATCGCCAGTGATATTTTTTTCTTTCATCCATTCAATTACAACACAAAATTGGCGAGCATGAAGCGCGACATCAGCGGCTATCAACTTGTCGTCAATTCTATGTACAAAATCTTTAGTTATGATATGCATGATTGCTCCACTAGAAATAATCTGTATAAATCATACAACTAAGTCTCCTAAAGGACTTATAACTATTTAGTCAAATGCCTGTACCAGTCTGAAAATAAGACCTATAATGGTTTAATAATTTTCAAAATTGTCCATCAAGAGGCGACATTTGCCAAACTATCTAAACTGGCTAATGCAGAACACCCAACCCGGTCAGGTGTTGCTCCAGTCATGGCTGACCCGCAACGGCATAGACCGTAAGCTCTCTTACCTCTATGTCCAGAATGGCTGGCTCAGGCGGATCGCACACGGCGTATACTGCCGGACGGGCCGTGAGCCGGACTGGGTGGACGCGGTTTACTGCCTGCAAACGCAGTGGGAAAAACCGGTTCGCGTGGCGGGGCTGACCAGCCTTGCGCTACAGGGCCACGCTCACTATACCGAACCGGGCAAACAACAAATCTGGCTCGCACTCCCGGCTTACGTCAAACTGCCGGGATGGTTTGTCGCCTTTGAACAATCCGCGACGTTTGTCACGCAGTATACCTCTGGCCTCACCGTCGATATAACACCATTCACGACAAAACTGAATATCGGCGACCGGCAGTTAGTGGGCAGTGTCCCGGAACTGGCCGCGTATGAGATCGCCTGCGGCGTTCCTGCGTTGATCTCGTTCGAACATGCCGACGCCCTGTTTCAGGGGATGAACCTTCTCAGCCCGCGTAAATTACAGGCGCTGCTTTGCGCCAGTCATTCGGTTAAAACCAACCGGGTGCTGCTCTACCTTGCCCAACGCAATGCGCATCCTTATTTTCAGTATCTCGATCAAAGCGGTATAGAAACAGGTACGGGAAAGCGGCAAATTGTATCCGGCGGCTGGCTGGAACCGGATTATCAAATCACCGTTCCCCGCGCATTTAAACCGGAAGGAGTCGAAGATGGATCTGCGTGATATTTATGCCCGACAGGTCAGGCTATTAATGACCGCCCTGCCGCATGTGGCAAAGGAGTCCTGTTTCGCGCTGAAAGGCGGCACGGCAATCAATTTGTTTGTACAGGATTTCCCTCGCCTGTCGGTGGATATCGATCTGGCATATAAAAGCTTTGCAGATCGCGATACCGATCTGGTGGCCATCAATGATGCATTGATGCGAATTACTGAATCGCTGAACAACAGATCGGGGATCACGGCTATCCGGCAGGAGAATAAAGCGGATGAAAAACGCATCATCGTTAACGCCGCCGATGCGCAGATAAAGATTGAAGTCAGCCCGGTATGGCGCGGATTGCTGTTACCGCCAACAGAAATGCCGGTATGCGAGCAGGTGGAAATAGAGTATGGCTTCACCACCATGAATATTGTCTCACCGGCGGATCTTTACGGCGGTAAAATCTGCGCCGTGCTTGACCGCCAGCATCCACGGGATCTGTTTGACGTGCTGAATATGCTGGAGAAACCGGGCCTGACGCGCGAGATTTTTGATGGTTTTCTGTGTTATCTGGCAGGCCATCCCCGCCCTATTGCCGAGCTGCTGGCACCAAACTGGGATACAGCGCGGATCGCCACGCTGTACGCGCAGGAATTCTCAGGGATGACGCAACAGAAAACGTCGCTGGAGTCTCTTTTGTCAGTAACGACTTTACTACCAAAAGCGCTGAAATCGCACCTTACGGATCGGGATCGCCAGTTCTTGCTCTGCTATAAGCAAAATACCCCTGACTGGTCGCTGTATCGCTATCCTGAAATTCAACACCTACCGGCTATTCGCTGGAAGCAGCGTAACCTAGCAGTGCTGAATGATAAGAATCCGGCCAAGTATGCGGCGGCGGTAAGCAAGTTAGAGGGGGTTCTGGAGCAGTATTTTTAGCTCTGGTTCTGAGAGATTGAATTGAGCCATGATGTTTGGTTATCTCAACTGCCTCATGGCTATATCTCAAATACAGATAAAAATATTTATATAATTCAATAAATAATAATCAACACCGTCAAATATTATCTCAAAAGCGCCTAAAGCTCAATTCAGGGGTAACGAAACACCTACGAGCGAGGTGAGTATGTTTTTCACGCCGTTATATGTGGACCTGACTCCACACATAACGAAGCTCCCTACCCTCAAACACCCATTTTTCGTGATAACCCTCACAAAAACAAAGCGATTTTTTGTGGGGGCCTTCGTGGGGGCGCTGTTTACAAGAAATGTCATCAAAACCAATGACAAACAGCATCTTAATCGTGGATATGATTCCGAGTCCGGCACCAATTCAAAGCGCGCTTGTTGGGAGATAAAAGTTTAACGGGCGTTTCGATACTGGAACCTAAAAATGCATCGTGTGGCATTATTCAATCATGCAATATTTCGATGTTAATTAAAGGGGTTCTAGATTCAGGATATCTGAGAAATCAGATGTCTTTTTTTCTTTCGAGCGAAATATTTACAAGTTCTATTGCAACTGTCAAGCCATCCACACTAAAATCAATGAATTAATTAACACGATGTTGTATATCGGTTGTCCAGACTTCCCAATTGATCAGAAAAAGGTCAGTGATGGGAGATTGCATCGGTTCAAAAAAATTCCCCATCTTGCGACAGGGAATGATTTATGTAGAAAAAGACAGATTCGGACAACAACGGGAATATTCTGTTTTATCCGATTAACATTTCGCCTTTCTCTGGCTCAGCATCGATATACAGCATTAATTCACGCTCCAACGTGCGCCCGGCAGTCTCCAGATTGATATCAATATATTCCATCGTCGTGGCAATACTACGGTGCCCCAGTAACCCGCGCACCATTTGCAAATTACGATCAGGCGCTTTCATCAGTGCAGTTGCCAGGGTATGCCGGAAACGGTGTGGGCCCACATCAAATCCACACTCTTTTGATAAGCGCCGAAAGAATGATTTTATCGTCTGTAACTGGTCGGTTTCTTTTGCACCAGCAGCCTGAGCACGTTCCAGCAAAATCTCCAGTCGCGGATACAACCATTTCACCACCAGCACCTGATGTTCATAATGGTTCTTACTTCCCTCGGAGCAAAGAATAATCCGACGCTCATCCAGGTCAATATCCCTCAACCGGATATGTAATAACTGATTTTGCCGCATCCCGGTATAACGCAACGTATCCAGTACCGTCAGCCAGTACCCGGTCGGATATAATGCACAGCGGGCACGATGGTTATCCCCTGCCTTTCGCTCCCGCTCTTCAAATTGCCCCATCGTGAGATACAAGGCTGTCAGTTGTTTTTTGGTCAATGTTTTCTTTTTATTTTTGTTCGCATTGACCACCACACCATTAAAGGGGTTTTCCGTTTGGGGCAGTATTTTTTCTTCTATCGCAAAATTAAACACCGCCCGCATATGCGCAATCTTACTGTTCCAGGTCACACCTTTCAGTCCGTGCTGATGCAACACATATCTGCGCCATGCCAGGACCTGCTGTCGGGTCACTTGAGCAGGCCGATTGTTGACACCTGCAAACACCTGGAAGGTATTCACCACCTTGCGATAACTTGACTCCGTATCCGGCCGCAAAATTCTGGCAAAAAAATACTCATCCAGCAGGTTATCCCAGGTCATACTGTCCATCTCTATTTCCTCATTTCAATCGGATGTTGGCGAAAAAATTACGCAAAAAAGGCTTTACTATCAGTGATTATCGGACCCGAAAGCTCATGAAGCAGCTCAGATTATCCGTCAGGCAATGTAAAAGCTACCGGGCTCCCCGCAAAGGCAAAGCCCTATCAACGGCCTGTAACCTGCTTAACCGGAACTTTAATCCGTTGGCCCCGAATGAAGTTTGGGCAGGAGATATTACCTATCTCAAAACGCCCGAAGGTTGGTTATATCTGGCCATCGTGATGGATTTATACTCGCGCCGAATAGTCGGATGGCAGATGTCGACGGAGATAGATACGATGCTGATCAGTCAGTCTCTAATGAAAGCGTATCACTTACGCCAGCCCTCAAAAGGCTGTGTTTTTCACAGTGATAGAGGGAGTCAATATACAAGCCTGCAATATCGGAACCTACTCGACAGTTATGATATGAGAGCGAGTCAGGCGGATGTTGGGGCTTTCTGGGATAACGCTGTCGTTGAACGTTTCTTTGGCAGTTTAAAACATGATTGGCTCTTCAAAACGCATCATGAAAATCAGGAGGAGATGAAAAAAGATGTGCTGGATTATCTGCATTATTACAATTTAACGCGATTACACACGGCTAATAATGACTTAACCCCCGTGGAATATGAAATGGCCTTCGTAAAAATGTCCGATTTTTCTTGAGCAGAACAGTTATATTTACTTTCTGATACAAATGACATAGTGCATTAAGATCAAGTATTTTCCCCAGCTCTACAGCAGACAATATTTAAATCACAAACCAGGAATAAACCCTTCGTCCCGCAGAACCTTAATCACACCACGAATCAAATACGAGTTAGAAAACTTCGCCGTATAGGTACGAGCACCTTCTTCTACTGGCTGGATCAATCCCCGCTCAATCAGCTTACCAAGCTGATAAGTCACCTGCGTCGGTTTCAGGTCAGGTAAAACAGTGCGTAGATCGCCCGCTTTTATCGTCCCCAGCTCAACAGCTCGTTTCAGAACCTTCGATTCCAGTGGGTTTATCAGTCCTCTCTCCGACGAAAAATCGATGGCCGGATACAGAATCTTTTCGCTCAGGAAAGCGTGGTTTGTCAGTTGATCGACTTTCTTCAGCTCAGAGGAAATCCCCGAGAGCACATATAAGCACCATTCTTCCAGCCCCTGCTCTGTTCCTTTATCAGCTAACGAAAGCATGGCGTAATAGCGTTCACGATCGTTACAGAATACCGCTGTCGGATTGAGAACCCGGCCACCAGCCTGAACATTAAAACCATACTTGATAAGTAACGCATAGGTCAGCAACCTGACCGTTCTGCCATTACCGTTGCCAAAGGGATGTATCCAGCCAAAGCGGTGATGCACCTGCGCAATCTTCATCAGATCGTACTTTGGCTTATCGGCACGATTAATAAAGGCGGTCAGTTCCGCCATATAATCAGGAACGCGGATGTGGTCCGGCGGTAAATGGTCAGACTGAGCGATGCTGACGTTATGTTGCCGATATGCGCCAGGAGTTCTGTCGCCTTCCTGTTGCAGCCCGGCTACCGCCAGACTATGCAACTCGCGGATAAAATATTCTGTTATGTCATCGCCATTGTTCAGGTATTCGTCGATGAACTCCATCGCAGCTTCAATATTGTTGATTTCTTTGAGCTGGTCCGTCGAACCCTGCGTTCCTTCAACCTTGCTTTCAACATAATCGGCAAGCGTAGTGTGGTTTCCCTCAATCCTTGCAGAGCCAAGGCTCTCCAGCATGTGGAAAACGGCCTTCAACTGCGCAAACAAGATAGGGTGAACATCGGTTTCCAACCGTAGATGCCGGAGTAACTCGAGTTCCGTCAGCGCGTCAACCAAAGGAGAGTCAAAGCTGGGGTTCAGAAGCGAGAGTTCAAAGTGATTAAATTGAGCCATGATGTTTAGTTATCTCAACTGGTGCATGACGGTATCTCAAAAGTATAGCAAAAATACTAATAGAATCTATAAATTAGAAAGAACACCGTTTCTGATTATCTCAAAAACCGTTGTTCCAACATATCAAATGTAAGTTTGAAAGATGTTCAACGCGAAGGGGACGGGGCTTTGCCTGCATAATGCAGTATGGATTTTTTACCGCCGCTATGTGTGGAGTTCTGGGCGTTATATGTGGACCTAACTCCACACATAACGAAGCCCTATTCGCTAAACACCGATTTTTCGTGACAATCATCACAAAAACAAAGTGATTTTTTATGGGGGCTTTCGTGGGGGCGCTGTTTACTGCTTTGCACAAACTGAGCGGTAATTGTGACGTGATGTTCCCCAGTGATCATGGTTCTGCGCAAGTCATGAGTGAAAACACTGTTAACAGTGCGCTACGCAATATGGGCTACGATACTCAGTCCGACGTCTGCGGGCACGGTTTCCGCACAATGGCGCGGGGCGCAATGGGCGAATCCGGCTTGTGGAGCGATGATGCCATCGAGCGCCAGTTAAGCCATATCGAACGAAATAACGTCCGGGCAGCCTATATTCACACGTCTAAACACTTGGACGAGCGGCGGCTGATGGTGCAGTGGTGGGCGGATTATCTGGATGCAAACCGGGAAAAGGCCATTACACCGTATGACTTCGCCAAACCGCTGCGCGACAAAAAGAACCGTTAGTACAATTTGTAACCCGTTAATTTTCATCGTGAGAAAAACAATTAACGCTGTTCATTTAATTATGACAGTGACAGCAAAGACAAACTTTATTCGTTTGCCGAAAGTACAGCGGAGAACGGGTTACAGCAAAGCGTGGCTCTATAAACTGATTAGCGACGGAATTCCCACAGCAGGTCAAAATTGGTCCGCGTTCAGTGGCCTTTATTGAAGCAGAGATTGATAACTGGATCGCCCAGCGTATTGCGGAATCACGCGCGGCATAACACAGAAAAGAATATGAAATAAGAAACATAAAATATAACGCCCCGAAGTGGTGCAAACACTGTCGGGGCATCTAACTAACCATTCAGTAAGGTAAAAAACGATGGCTGATACACAGCATACCCAAACTCGCCCTGAATTTACAGCCCCAAAAACATCGGGCAATCAAAAACCACTTGATCTTATTCAAACCGTGAAAACATCAGCGATGTATTTCTAGTCAAATCTGTTACCTGCCTGTGGCATTGATGTGCCAGCAAAAGGTAAACATGGCGCCTGCCCGGTCTGTGGCGGCACCGACCGTTTTCACTTTACCGACGATCACCATCATGGCAATTGGCATTGTCGCCAGTGTGACGCCCCGAACTATGGTGATGGACTGGATTTAGTCGCAAAAACCAACGGGATCTCAATTCTTGAAGCAGCAAAAGTTGTTGCTAACGTGCAGGCATTGCCTTTACCGGAACTCAAGCCCGCCAAAGAAGCCATCTATCCAACACAATCCATTGCCGAAAGAGTCGCAGCACTGATGGCGCAAACTGTCGCCGGGCAATCCCCCCATCTGACGACAAAAGGGCTGCATTATCCTAATCAGCGTTTGTTACCCGATAATTCGGCAGTGTTGGCACTGACAACATTGGATAAAAAAGTAACAGGTGTGCAGATCGTCAAGCCCAATGGCGAGAAAAAATTACTCTCTGGCAACCAGAAAAAAGGCGCATTTATTGCGTTATCAGAGCTGGAAGAACACCCCGACACAGTAATCATTACCGAAGGTTACGCCATTGCACTCACGGTTAACCAACTCTGTAAAGGCACTGTTCTGGCGGCTCTGGATGCAGGCAATTTGCCCTCCGTTGCCAAATCAGCCAGGGAACGCTGGCCGGACACGAAAATCATTATTGCAGCAGATAATGACTGGCATAGCCCCAGTGATCTGGATAAGAACGGCAAACCTAAAACGAATATTGGCAAAATCCCAGCAGAAAAAGCAGCTCTTGCGGTTAATGGTTGGATTACGTTACCACCGACAGAGCACAAAGCTGACTGGGACGATTACCGCCAACAATATGGTATGGAAATAGCAAAGCTGGCCTTTGTTCAGGGGCTTTATCAACCTACATCAAGCAAGAAAACAGCAGCCATTCAGCTCAATGATGGGGAGCCTTCAAAACTGACATTATGCCAGATGGGAGCCAGCCAGCGCGGGGAAGTATTACTGGCGCGTTATGACGGAAATTTGGCACTGGATGGCTCTTCGGAAAGCGTTCATCACTATGACGGTATTGTCTGGCATCCGGTCAGTAACCGCGATTTAAAGCGGGAAATGGTGGCAGCCTTTATGGAAGAAAAACTGCCGTACTCACCGCAAGGCATCAGCTCTGCTATGTGGGCGATGGTTCCGGTATCAAAGCCATTACAGGTGGGGATGCAGTTGCTATCGATCCGAAGCATAAGCAGCCCTATTCCACCCGTATTCCTGCTGTGGTATTGGCGGTAAAAATAATGCCATGAGTTTCAGTGATCGCAGTGGTGGCGTGTCACGGCGGCGGGTGATTTTCAACTTTTCCAAAGTTGTGCCAGAAAACGAACGTGATCCACTTCTACGGGAGAAGATTGCAACAGAATTGCCTGTGATTATCCGGCATCTGCTGCATCGGTTCGGTGACCCACAAGCCGCAAGGCGTTTACTGGCAGCGCAACAAAAATCCGCAGAAGCACTGGATATCAAACGTGGCACAGATCCACTGGTTGATTTCTGCGGCTACTTGATTGCATCCGATGAAGCTGATGCCCTGCTCATCGGTAATGCGGAAATTATGCCGTTTAATCCCCGCAAATATCTCTATCATGCCTATCTTGCTTATATGAAAGGCAATAACCTGAATAAACCGGTTTCTGTGACTCGTTTTGGGATGGATATGCCCGGAGCGCTGGCAGAGTATAACCAGCACTACCTGCGCAAGAAAAGCAAACACGGCATTCGTAGCAACTTGAGCCTCGATATTGATACTGCCATCGAATGGATGCCAAAACTGATAAGGGATAACCTGCCAGAAGAATAATTTTTTTCTTTATTGCTGATAACTTTCAAAGAAATATAAAAAAGTGTTCACCACTGTTTACCCTGTAATTTAAACCAGATATATCAATCTATTATAGGGTGAATAGTTATTTTTAAACTGTTCACAACTATTCAACCCTGTTCACCTTTTTTCAGATTTGAGGTGAACGGTTGGGTGAAGAGTAGTGATGAGTTCAATTTTAAGTCATCATCATTTAACGATATGAATTTAAATGAAAATATATAAAGGTGAACAGGGTGAACAGTTTCATCCCTATTTCTTTAATACGGAGGGGGTAAGCAAAAAAGTTTTCTCTGGCAGGTGTTTTTTCAGCTCTCTGAGTTACCGAGCTAATACATTAGTCCGGTAACTCAGAGAAGGCAAGCGCAGCGCGTCAGTACAGTTTGAGTCTGTTGCATTAATTAAATTACTAAATTCTCGTAGGGTTATAATTATTATTTTTTATACTTTATGCTTATAGATATCTTGGCGCACAATGTTCCAAACAAAGTTCTCGCGATTTACTGGTGTGTAACCCATCTTTTCGTATAACCAAGGAGCTGTTGATGTGACAAGCATAATACGTCTTAATTGAGTTAGAGCAGGATGCGAATGACAGCACTCCATTAACCAGCGACCCAATTTTTGTTTTTGATATTCTTCTAGGGGTTGTTGATGTTTTTCGGAGGATTATTAGACAGCATGATGATTTGATATAATTACTTTCGCCAAAAAACAACCAGACCTCACCATCATGCCGAGAACAATGTTAACAGATCTCTACTGGAATAAGCTATCCGCATTCATGCAACACACCGGTTGGATTTATGATAAACCTGAACACCGTTTGACCTTGGAAGGCATTATTTATCGGATGAGAACAAGCATCCCCTGGCGCGATTTACCCACAGAATTCGGCAAATGGAATACGGTCTTTTCGCGTTTCAACGCTTGGTCAAAGAGAGGTATTTTACAGATTATTTTCAAAGGGTTATCTGAGATTGCAGATACAGAGTGGTTGTTCATTGATGGGACTATCGTTCGGGCTCATCAACATAGTGCTGGAGCTGCTTCAGATAACGACGAGGCGATAGGCAAAAGTCGTGGTGGACGTTCAACCAAGATCCATTTAGCGGTAGACAGCGGAGGCTTGCCCGTTCATTTTGAACTTTCGGGGGGGCAGGTTCATGACAGTGTTCACGCAGAAAGCCTTATTTCCAAGTCTCCCACTTCCGAAGCAGTTATTGCTGATAAAGGATATGACAGTCAGCGTTTCAGGATGTTTATTAAACAACGGGATGCGACTCCAGTGCTCCCTTATCGTAAAAATAGTCGAAAAACAGACCAGGGTATTGATAAGTGCTTATACCGTTATCGCCATTTAGTCGAGAATGCTATTGCTCGAATTAAGCATTTTCGAGCAATAGCAACGAAATACGATAAACTTGAACGGAATTATACCAGTATGGTGGCACTCGCATTCATCATTGTCTGGTTGCCGATGTGGGTTGATTGAATAATGACTTTAAAACATCAACAGCCCCTAGTAAAATTGCTGGAATATCATGTAAATCAGCCAATAATACAGTATTCCTTTGTGTTTTCTGCCATGGTGTTAATCGAGTGAGTTCGGTAAGGATTGTTGCTGTTATATTACATGATTGTACTTTTTTTATACAATCATCTATTGGACCAAGTAACAACACATGATGTTGATTAGCTTGCATATTGAGCCTCGTCACAAAGATAGTTGATAGCATTACAAATAGCTAACTGAGCCTCGGTAGCCTGATTAATGGGGCAAATTAACTTTAATGTGTTTGGGCTATGAGTGCATAAAAGAGTGAGAATCCGGTTGTTATGTAGATATTTCCAGATATCCCAAGCGAATTCAGGTGATATAAAATGTAAGAAATGTAATGAACCAAGCGAATCGATTTGTTGTATAAGCTCAGGATATTGATGCACAAGATTGTTTAGAGAACGTGCAAATTCATACTGACGTACTCGTAAGATATCATCATCTAGGGCTTGAGATAATTGAACTATTGATTCTAATGCTACTATGTGGTCAAGGCTGTTTCCTGAAAATGTTGATGCAATAAGACGAGCACAACCCGGTCGTGTGGTAAATATGTCAAAGTAATCTTTACGCACCACTAACTGTGAAGATGGAAGTAACCCTCCAGTGAGGGTTTTAGATAGCAAAATGATGTCGGGCTGAATTACCCAATCTAGTGCTTGCATAGCGCTATAATGGCCACAGCGCCCCATACCAGTAAATATTTCATCGACAATAAGCAAAGTATCATTATCATCACATGCTTGGCAAAGCATTGCTGCCTCATGAGCCGTAACCCGTCGACCTCCAGCAATTGCTTGTATTGGCTCAATAATTACACCCGCGTAATCATTGGTAGCAACTAAATTGACTGCTTCATTGATATCATGAAAAAAATCAACTCTATTATTATCTACCAGTGTTTCATATCCTTTATACCAAGAAGCTTCGTCATTAAGCTGCAATGTTAGGGCACTGAGTCCATGGAATGATTGGGATCTGGCTAAAATTCGATGGCGCTTAGTCACAGTAACAGCTATTTTTAATGCGCCTTCGACAGCTTCAGCACCAGTAGTCAGGGTCCAATTATTCCATTCTCCTCGCAAGGCTAATTTGTCGAATAAATTTAGTGCTAACAAAGGTGCACGTTCAGAGATCCCTAACGGAGTTCCAATCGGGGGCTGAGTACTCAGTGCTGATTGTAATGCATTGCATAGTGGAGGATAGTAATGACCGAATAGTGTAGCACCATAATGACCAATAAAGTCATACCAAGTGTTTCCTTCTGTATCATAAAGCCGATCGCTTTCTGCACGCTGAAAAATTGATGATATATCAAGATCATTCAGTGTTTCTATCCACCCTCTATTTACATAATTTCCATAATCACTCAGTAATAAAGTCATAGATGCAAAAAATCCTTGATAGAAAAATTGAGCGCTGGGCGTTTCATTTGTATGTGCATCTTTTCCAATTCTTCCCAAGTGTAGTGGTATAAGGATCTCGGACACTTCAAAAGCCTGCTCATGTTATTAACATGACAAGCACGCTAAATAATAGCCAGAATCGCCGGTTCAGAGAGCAGCAGCAAGAGCGCTTAACAGAATGGACAAGCGCGCTGGTAGAACAGTTAAACCAACGTTTTCAGGTCTATGAAATTCAGGGCCTTGAAGCAGAAATGGAAACCAACAGCAGTGGCGAAAAAGTAGATATCTATTTCCCTCGGGTGAAAGAAGACAGTATGGCCTATCAACGCGATCATATTCTGCTGGAATTTGGCGGCCGAAATCGTGGCGAGCCAACCGCTCGGATGCCTGTTGTGAGCTACCTGTCCGGAATTGCCGGAATGGATGCACTTCAGTTACCCACCGCAACCGTAAACGCTTATAACACCGGTTATATTCTTTGGGAAAAACTGACGGCACTGCACCAGTTTTGTACGCAAACCAAAGCGCCAAACCCGGCCCGACTGGCACGCCACTGGTATGATGTGGATTGTCTGCTGCGTAATAATTTCGCCAGCCCGTATGAAACGCAGGAGGCTATGTGTAATGTGGTTGAGATGAAGCAACGCCGCTGGCCTGTACCGGGCGTGGATTTTGCTCAGGTCGCTGTTGGAAGTTTGCGGTTGTTGCCTGACAACGCTGAACGGTTCGCAGCCATCGCTGGGGATCATCAGACAGCCGTTGAAGGCGGGATGTTCTTTCGCGAGCCTGACGGCTTTGCTGCAATTGCTGACCGTCTTCGTCATGCGCAAGATGAAATCAATCGTTTTATGCGCGACTCACAGATATAACCTGGTCTTGCCAATAGATCGCCCAGCCATATAGCATAAGCCTTTTGAATAATATGGTTTTTATGCTTGTATTCCAGCCCATTCGCGGTATCATTTTACGATCTGTCTTCCAGTTTTATGCTTACCGCCTTTGCCGATAGTTGAACAATGCCGGGAAGCATTATCAGCGATTAAGGGCACGGAATGGGCTTCTGGATATTTGTTATTGCATTGGCTATTATCTGGCTTCTTTTTTCCAAAAAGAAAAAATCGCCCTCCCCCAGAATAAACAGCAAAAACATCACCCCAATAAATAATACGCCCCAACAAAAATCTCTCAATAAACCAATCAATAGCGCAGCAAGTATGAATTCTCAGGCATCCGATGATGATGAACTGGCAACCTTTACCTTCGTTAATGAGCTGACAGTTGAATACGGCACCATGCGAGAACCCGCTGCCCGGCGCAATACCACGCCAGCACGATGGGTCAAACCCGGAGAAAGCGTCACAATTCAAAACATCGTCATTAATCATGGCAATTTTTATTTCGGTGGGCAGTTAAAAACACATTCATCAGGGGAATATGGCTATCTTTATAACGATGGTTCCGACGCTTCTCTGGTTAACGACGCTTTATCCATCGAGTCTATTTCAAGACATTACTATGATGAGTCGCTGAGATACTGGCCCAGCTTTGCCACACTCTCTCCTCGTTGCCGTGGTGCCTATCTTGACTGGCTGGCAAGCGACCGAAGCGATGCGAGCTGTCCTATTGGCTATGTTTTTATCTATTTTTACGGCCTTGAACGCCGCGTACTGGCAGATGGCACACAAGAAGCCATTTATGACAATGAATTCAAAGCCTTATTCGAAGAGATATCGCGCCTGAGAACCGTATTTCAGGCGAACGGCTCTTTCCGATATTATGCAACACAGTTGCTGGAAATGATGATCATTCTCAGACCGAAGCTGCTTTCGATGCACAGCGAAAACGAGTATTTCTCTTCGAGGAGTTCATTACTGTTCAGACTGAATCTGGCGACTGTGGTTGATAAAAGACAACCTGTTTCCGCCGATCTGGCACTGGCATGGATACACTTTTTTCCTGATTACACACTGCGCACGCCAGCCCGTCGATGTCATTCTGAATTTTCCGCGTTATTCAAACGGCGCTATACCCAAAAATATGGTGACGGTATTGTCGTCAAACCCAATAAAACACGGTTGCATTTAAGCTATACACCCGCCAGCAGTACGCTTCGGGAGATCCAGGTCAAAAAACAGATCGACCTTCCCGATCCCAGCGTTTTAAAAGCACCGGTTCAGAAATTGATCCCCATCGCAGAATCCTGCATCAACGCGCTGGATGCCTATAGCCGCTATCTCGGTAAAAAAGATGCCTCAGGAAGCGATGTCGCCGCCATCATGCTTCTCCCTGATGAAATCCTGACCGAAGATGCAGAACAGATGTTCGCTGAATTCAAACGCTGGGCAGATGAGCGGATCCGTGAGAACTCAGGGTTGGCAACAGTTGTTGATTTCTGGGCCAGACTGGGTATGCCTGCACCGGATAAGATCAATAAGAGAGAAGCCGAGCTGATGAAAAACTTCGCCAGACGAGCAGGTTACGGCATTGCGCCAGATATGCGCTATCACCTTGCCAGACCAGAGCCAAAAGGTCATCTTGTTTTATTTCCCGAAGGACACGCTGAATTCTACATACCGTCTGCAGAATTTACGTCAGTCTCCGTGGCACTTCGACTGGGTGCCATGATTGCACAAATGGACAAGCGTGTGGACGTTGCTGAACAGGCCGCACTGGAGAGAACGATTGGTCATAACGATGCGTTGTCACCAACTGAAAAACGTTCGCTGCACGCCTACCTTACCTGGCGGCTCAATACGCCTGCAAGTCAGGCCGGTCTGAAAGGCAAAATTGAGCAACTCAGCAATAAAGAAAAATCCGCTATTGGCAACGTTATTATTAGCGTCGCCTGCGCAGATGGAAAAATCGACCCGGCTGAAATTAAGCAACTGGAAAAAATCTACGTCAGCCTCGGTCTGGACAGCAGTACCGTCACCAGCGATATCCACCGTCTGTCAACCGCAGAAACAACCTCGACGGCTACGTTACAAACCTCATCAGAGACGAGCAGCACGTTTTCTCTTGATGAACGGATCCTTGCCCGTCATGAATCCGACACAACAGACGTACGTCAGTTACTGAGCACCATCTTTGCCGAAGATGAACCCGCAGACGAACCACCAGCAGAGATCCCGTCACGTACTGGCGCGGGTCTTGATGAAGCACATCACCAGCTTTACCAACGTTTGCTGGAAAAAGAGCGTTGGGCGCGTAACGAAGTCACTGAGCTATGCCAGCAGCTTAATTTGATGCTGAGTGGCGCGATTGAAGCGATTAATGACTGGTCTTTCGAACAGGTTGACGCACCGGTACTTGATGATGACGATGATATTTACGTTGACCTGGAAATTGCACAAGAACTCAAAGGATAACTTATGTCTGGCATTCGTATTCGTCTCAAAGAAAGAGACGCCATTATTCAGTCACTGAAGTCAGGCGTCACGCCTAAAATTGGCATTCAGCATATTCAGGTTGGCCGGGTCAACGAGATAAAAGCGTTGTATCAGGATATTGAGCGGATCACTGATGGTGGTGCGGGGTTCCGACTGATTATCGGGGAATACGGTTCAGGTAAGACATTCTTTTTAAGTGTTGTGCGCTCAATTGCGTTAGAAAAAAAGTTGGTGACAATCAGTGCCGATTTATCCCCGGATCGCCGCATCCACGCGACGGGCGGGCAGGCGCGAAACCTCTATTCTGAGCTCATGAAAAATCTATCTACTCGAAATAAGCCGGATGGCAATGCTTTATTAAGCCTAGTTGAGCGTTTTATTACAGAAGCCAGAAAAGAAGCAGAAAGTACAAATACACCCGTTCCGACGATTATTCACCACAAGCTCGCCGCCCTGTCCGATATGGTTGGCGGTTATGATTTCGCTAAAGTCATTGAATGCTACTGGCAGGGCCACGAGCAGGATAACGAGACATTAAAATCGAATGCCATTCGCTGGCTGAGAGGTGAATACACAACGAAAACTGACGCACGTAACGATCTCGGAGTGCGTACGATTATCTCTGACGCCTCTTTCTACGATTCGTTAAAGCTGATGAGCCTGTTTGTCCGCCAAGCCGGATACGCGGGTCTGTTGGTGAATCTGGATGAAATGGTCAATCTGTACAAACTTAGCAATACGCAGGCTCGGGTTGCTAACTATGAACAAATACTGCGTATTCTGAATGATTGCCTGCAAGGAACGGCTGAATATATCGGCTTTTTACTTGGCGGCACGCCGGAGTTCCTGTTCGATCCGCGTAAAGGGTTGTACAGCTACGAAGCGCTCCAGTCACGACTGGCAGAAAACAGCTTTGCTCAGCGGGCTGGTGTAATTGATTACTCATCCCCTTCCCTGCATTTAGCCAGCCTGACGCCGGAAGAGCTCTATATTCTGTTGAAAAACCTTCGTCACGTTTATTCCGGCGGCGATGCGGATAACTATCTGGTTCCCGATGATGCGTTGACGGCATTCTTACGCCACTGTAGCAATACTATCGGTGATGCCTATTTCCGTACGCCACGAAACACAATAAAAGCCTTCCTGGATATGCTTGCCGTACTGGAACAAAACCCGTCCATTCAATGGTCACAGTTAATTGCCGATGTCGCGATCGAGGAAGAAAAACCCAGCGATATGGATGAAATGACGTCGACAGAAGATGCCGATGAGGACGGGCTGGCTGATTTCAGATTATGATGAATGAATATCAACGGCTGGATCCACGCATACAGAAGTGGATATACCGGCAGGGATGGGCAGATCTCAGGGAACTGCAAAAAAAAACCATTCCACCGATATTAGCGGGCGATCGGGATGTACTGATCAGCGCCGCTACTGCCGCAGGTAAAACGGAAGCGTTTTTCCTACCCGCCTGTTCTGCTATCACGGATGTTCAGAGCGGCTTCGGTATTTTATATATTAGCCCGCTTAAGGCCCTGATTAACGATCAGTATCGACGACTGGAAAGCCTCGGCGATGCGCTGGAGATGCCGGTCACGCCCTGGCACAGCGATGTTGCGCAGAGCAAAAAACTAAAAGCGAAGAAAAATCCTGCCGGTATTTTGCTTATTACCCCGGAGTCGCTGGAAGCGATGCTGATCCGCAATGCGGGCTGGTTAAAGCAGGCTTTCGCTCCCCTAGCGTATATCACCATTGATGAATTCCATGCCTTCATCGGTTCTGAGCGGGGTATGCAGCTTCTCTCCCTGTTAAATCGGATCGATCACCTGCTGGGAAGAATCAACAATCCAGTACCCCGGGTCGCACTCAGCGCAACGCTGGGAGAACTGGAACGGGTGCCGTTATCTCTGCGGCCAAATCAACGTCTGCCCTGCGACATTATTACCGACAGCCAGACTCACGCCACGCTAAAAGTGCAGATTAAAGGTTATCAGGAACCTCTGACCACCTCAGGCCAGCAACCGCCACCGTCGGCAGAGACGCAAATTTGCCATGATATCTTTCGCCTCTGTCGTGGTGATTCCCATCTGGTGTTCGCTAACAGTCGCAAGCGGACCGAAAGCATTGCCGCTACGCTTAGCGATCTTAGTGAAATGAACATCGTTCCTAACGAGTTCTTCCCCCATCACGGATCGCTGTCCAGAGATCTGCGTGAAACGCTGGAACAACGGCTTCAGAAAGGCAACTTACCTACCACCGCCATTTGTACCATGACCCTTGAACTGGGCATCGATATCGGCAAAGTCAGTTCCGTAGTGCAGGTTACGGCCCCTCATTCCGTTGCTAGCCTGCGCCAGCGTATGGGACGTTCCGGCAGGCGCGACTCCCCTGCCGTACTGAGAATGTTGATTGCCGAACACGAACTGACGCCGACGTCAGGCATTGTCGACCAACTCAGGCTCCAGCTTGTTCAGTCGCTGGCCATGATCCGCTTACTTATCGGCAGCAAGTGGTTTGAACCAGCCGATACCCGGCAGATGCACTATTCCACGCTGTTCCATCAGATTCTGGCGATTGTTGCACAATGGGGAGGCGTACGTGCGGATCAGATCTGGTCGCAGCTATGTCAACAAGGGCCATTCCAGAAAGTCAGAATTGATGACTTCAAAACGTTATTGAAGCATATGGGGGAACACCAGTTTCTGACCCAGCTATCAAGCGGTGAACTCGTTCTGTGCGTCGAGGGCGAGCGTCAGGTGAATCAATACACCTTCTACGCCGTATTCAGCACACCGGAAGAGTTTCGTATTGTGGCGGGGAGCAAAACGTTGGGCTCTATTCCCGTTGATTCTCCACTGATGCCTGACCAGCATATTATTTTCGGCGGTCGACGCTGGAAAGTGACCGATATCGATGGCGATAAAAAAGTCATCTATGTCGAGGCGACAAAGGGCGGGCAGCCACCGTTATTCGGCGGACAAGGGATGTCCATTCATGATGTCGTCCGCCAGGAAATGCTCACCATTTATCGGGAAGGCGACTACCGCATCACCGTTGGCGATCGTAAAGCCGATTTTGCCGACGCCACTGCCAGAAGCCTGTTTGATGAAGGGCTACGCTGTTTTCGCAACAATAATCTGGCTTCTGAATGTTTTATTCAGCAGGGGCAGCATGTCTACATTCTCCCCTGGCTGGGCGATCAAACCGTAAACACGCTGTCGGCATTACTTATCCAGCGCGGTTTTAAGGCAAGCTCATTTGCGGGTGTGGTTGAAGTTGAAAAAACCACGGTCACGGAAGTTAAGCAGACGTTAGCCAGCGCGCTTCAGGAAGGTTTGCCATCCGAGTCCCGTCTCGCCGAAAGCATCGCTGAAAAGTGCCTCGAAAAATATGATGAGTACTTACCGGAAGCGTTGCTGACGCAGGAGTATGGGTTACGTGCTTTTGATGTTGAGCGCGTGACGGAGTGGTTGCGGGGGCATTTGTAGGATAATGACCTGCTCATCAGATAAAAATACACGACCAGCCACAAAATATTTTAATCCGATGCTTTTAACATAACCATTTTTAAAATTTTGCCCTGCATTTTCTGCTGTCTCAGCGCCTGATGTTTTTCCAAAACCAACAGATAGTCACGAAAATGGGAATGTACCTCACCTCTTAATAATTCAGGTAAAAACTTTAACTGCGCATCAGGAAACATCGCTGAAGAGGATTTTTTTATCACCACGTCTGGTGAAGGTAATAACATAAAATGATAACCTTCATTCGTCGCAATGCTGGCGCCCTTCGGGTCAAAATCGCCAAAATAGATCGCAGTTTTCCCTGTTTTCAACCAGCAACTCTTCAATGCAACAGCCCCCTTGCTATATGCCCGATCACCACGGTAAATAATCAGGGGCGAATGGAAATCGCATTGGGAATAATCAAAAAGCGCCAGATGGTAGAAACAATCCTGATTTTCTACCGCGATAAGAACATCAAACTGCGTCAGAATAATATTACGCCAATCAGTATCGACAACCTCAATAGTCATCCCCAACTCATTGACTAAGGGCAGATTAAGACGGAGCAGTACCCGATGCTGCTGTGGTCGTATTCCTGCTGTTTTAATCTACCGACGAACCTGTTTTTGCGCCCGCGCATTCTCATTAATTTTTTCATTCAGACTGCTGACGAAACCGAAATCATTATTCAGTCGATGCCAGAGGCTGTCGATAGCCTCTTCAAACTGCCCGCTGAGATCGTGAACGAGCTCAGTCAACCTCTGCATTTGTCGTTCAGCAATACTGTAATCACCTTTATAATAAGCATCGCGCCAGGCCTGCACCTTATTGCGGATCTGCTCCAGTTTTTCTGCCACATCCGCGTTAATCTGTCGTCGGCTCTCATCAGCAACCATGCTGGCGATAAGTTCGCTCACCAACGGGCGTAGCATCAGCGGCTGTTGCTCATCAGCACGCCATACAATACGCGCAGCGATCAGCTTTTTTAATGTCTGTTCGCTAAAAGCCGTTTCATCAATAAACCCATCGACATAACCCTTCATTAAGGCGTGATGGTATTTTCCCAATAATGCCAACCGTTCAGCGCCGTTTTTAAACAGACCGGATATCGGAGAAATCTCCTGCACCATTATAGAAGCTCCTGCTGAACAGGCGGTGTGTCTTCAACCGGTAAATGCTCTTCATCACGGATAAAGCGGATCATGTCAATCAAATAATCAATTTTCCCCGTGGCAATAAATATCTGCTGCTCGGCGTTGGGTTGTCTGACATAGCCATGCTCTTTCAAACGCCGGAAAATTTGTTTGAGCTGAAGATCAATGGAATCACTCTTACAATTGAAAAAACGATCGCTGGAAAGCTGATTCAGACGCTGTTGCAGGCTCTGATTATCCTCTACACGCGTCATTATTTCCGACAACCTGATATAGTCACCTGCTGTCAGCGTACTCTCCTGCCCTTGCGTCTCCTGTATGAGTTGTAACCATTCAAGCAGAGGCAGCAGAGAAGAGATGATATCCTTAAACTGATTCATAAGCTGACTGCGGGCATCGCGATTCATCTCATAAAAGCCCGCATAATAGACGGTTTGCGTTTCATTACTGACAATTCTGTAGTTAAGAGGGCACAAATAGTTATCAATTGCTTGCCGGGTATTATCATCCTGTAAATGACGATAAGCATCCGGGTCGTTGATACGGCAAATAAATTCCCCTGTCAGCAGCCTTTTGATTAAAGGACCATGTTCCAGCATTACATTGCCTCCTGTTCCATCTGCGCCAGTCGGACCGCCAGACGGTTCACTTTCGGCTGGATCCTTTTCAGCCTGCGCTGAGTCGGCTCTAGTTGATCGGCATCAAGCAAATAACGATGCTTAAACAGCATTAACACATCAGATTCCGCATTCGGAAAAGCGCCTACAATCACAATATTATTATGGCTACAGGCAATAAATAATTTCTCCACATTGTGGTAGGCCAGCGTGCCGATTTCATCAATAGGCCAGTGAATAACGGCGTCTGATTTGCCTCTTAACAAACGCGTGAACGCCAAAAGATATTTGCATAAGATCAGATAGGCCATACCGTGGCTTGACGCTTCCAGTAGCTGGCGATCGTTTTTGATAACAATATCTTCCCCACCTTCATTAAGATGAAGTTCAAGATTTAATAACGATTCCATAGTGAAACGCTCATCGGCATTAAGCAGTTCAACCACATCCATAAGGGCATTCAAATAGCTTTCGGGAGGAAGTTGCTGACCAGACGAGCGCCAGTCACTATAGTTTTTAGCAAAGCGCTTTAATGGTTTCCAGAATCGTAATTGGTCGATGGTCGATAAAATACGAACTTCTGATTTATTGATGCCTTCCAGTTGCAAATCGTCGGTAACCGCATCGCTCAACCGCCGACTTTGTTGCGAAATCCGGCGATTGATATCACTGAAAACATCAAAGAATTTTTTCAGATCACCACCGATATTTTCACCTATCTCCAGCAATTGCTGCTGTTTATCTTTAAGAAGCTGTAGTAGTTTTTCAAGTATTGGCAACTGCTGCCGAGTCCTTGAAGGATCGGGTAATTTATCTATCTCAGAATCCAATAATTCAAGGAAAGTGGGATCCGCATCCTGATTAAAGCGTGACTTAAACTCATTCAGTTTGCTCTCCAGCGCACGGATTAAGCTGGAGTGTTGCTCCAGCATATCGCTGGTACGCAACATCCGTTCATTAATATCGGCGGCTGAATCAATATCGGGTCGCGCAAGGGAACTTCCCCCCTGCGCTCCCACGGAACCGGACGTGACAGTCTCCCGTCATCCGGCTCTTGCCGTTGACCGTTCGCGCCGCGTACAAATTTCCCAGTGTGCAAACAGACCAGGCTTAACACTCCTTATCCTGCCTAACCATTCATATGCCTGAGCCAGGCTACCGTGCACCCGCTTATATTTGCGGGTAACCCATTTAGCAAGGTGCAAATCGACATGACTGGCTATACGATCCATTGCTGACCGATAAAAGCGCCCATAGTACTTGACCCAGCCTCGTAACATGGGATTGAGCCATCGTGCCATTGCTTCCAGCGACAGCGGTGTTTTGTGACTCAAATCCCAGCCCCGTACTGTCTGCCGGATTGCCTTCGCAGCTCTGGCACTCATTGCTGGCAGGAAATTCACCGATAGCTCTCCTTCTTTCGAGACCGACTTTCTTGGCCTGAACGTGTAGCCCAAAAAGTCAAAGCTGATTTCAGGATATGTCTCCGTTCTTTCCCTGTCCTTGCAGTAGACGACTTTCGTCTTACCCGGGCTCATCTCCAGCTTACACTCAGCCAGACGCTTTCTGAGCTTGCCACGCAACATCATTGCCTGCGCATGACTCTTGCAGTGGATGACTATATCATCAGCGTACCGCTCGAACCGGACGACGGAAAATTCCCGTTTCATCCACATATCGAATGCGTAATGCAGGAACAGATTGGCCAGCAACGGACTAATGACCCCTCCCTGAGGAGTCCCCTTATCCCTTATCTGCACCGTTCCATCCGGCATGTACACCGACGCGGTTAGCCATCGCTCAATGTAGAGCAACACCCATCTGCAATCCGTATGCCTGCGCACCGCCCTCATCAGGAGTTCATGATCGATGTTATCGAAGAACCCCTTGATGTCCACGTCCAGCACCCAGTCAGTGCGCCAGCATCGTTGCCGGGCTACTCTCAGGGCATCGTGCGCAGATTTGTGCGGGCGGTAGCCATAGGAGTCAACGTGGAATTGTGGCTCCAGAATCGGCTCCAGCCTGTCTTTGACCACCATCTGCGCGATGCGATCCGCTACCGTGGGTATCCCCAGTGGTCTCGTTCCCCCCGTCGCCTTTGGTATCTCAACACGCCGAACCGCTGGCGGCATATAACTGCCCGAGGCCATTCTGTTCCAGAGTTTGTACAAGTTCCCCGCGAGGTTCTTCTCAAATTCCTCAATCGGTTGACCATCGATTCCAGCGCTACCTTTGTTGGCTTTTACCTTCTTGTACGCTTTCCAGACAGACTGTCTGGATAACGCAAACGGTTTGGACTGGCTCACAGGTTCCTCCCACTTGTGCGGTTGACCCGTAATACAACCCCAACGACTGGCCCCCTTCGCTCCACGTCCATTACAGACGCTTCATCACTACTACGGAGCCATCTGCCCCTGTGCCCCGCCTCGGTACTCAGGCGCTTGCAGGTTTTCTGCTTGACGCCGCTCCCTTCACATCGGGACGACAGGTTCCCACGTTCCATGCCAGAGCCTGTGTTGTGCTCATGCTGTCTATATGCCGGATGCCGCCCAGCCAGTAACCAGATAACCGCTGGACTTATCACACGCCGCTTAGAAAGCGCGTTTTTGACATCATCTTGTTCCTTTCGACACTGCATCTACAGTTCACTCTCGTTCATCTTCACAACACATACATGACGCATCTGACTGCGCCTTTTCCCTGACGCTCACCACCACCGCTCTTAACGGCAGCAGCTCAGGGTAGTTTGAAGGCTGCGTCTGGACACCGCCTCCGAGGGGCCGACCCTCATCTCTCGCACAGCATTGCACCCTTATTTGCCACAGGGTGCATTCGTGGCACACATAAGCCGGAACCATTTCGACCAAAGGCAGAGGTAATAATCGATCCAGCAATATTTTTAACTGCCCGACAAGCTCGCCGGCCTGTCGCATCAACGCATCATACTGTTTTCTCTCATCATAAAGCCTGTCTTTTTTATTCTGATACTCTGCTTTTAACTGACGTTCTGACTGCAACAGTTCACGATTCTGCTGGGAGAGATCGCTTTCCTTTTTCTGTTGCTCCAGGCGCAACGGCCCGTAGTCAACGTTGATAAAACGCTGCCATTCGATCAGCTCATCTCGACGTTCTTCTACCGCCTGAATCTCTTTTTTAAGCGTTTCAATACGCTCCCGAAGTATTTTGACTTCGCGGGGATCAATTCCCTTTTTCGCTAAATCATCGTCCAGAGCCTGCTGGAATATTCTTATCCGTTCTTCCATGTCGGCGCGTTTTTTATTTATCTGCCGGGACAGTTCTTCTACCTTCTCGTCAATTTGCTGCAGCTCACTTTGAAGGTCGACACTCCATTGTAGCGTTTGCGCATTGTGTTCTTCCGTCAACGCGCGGATATCTTGTACTTTCTGCTGCGTTAATTCGGTATGCGTTTTTTCTAATGCGCTTAAGCGGGCGCGTTTTTCCTGCCAACGTTTTTTCTCCAGCGCATCATGCTCTGCAATTAAACGGGTACGGGCATCACGGGCGTAGTCAACTTCCCGGTTTTGGTGTTGATATTGTCTTTCACACTCGTCCGCTTGTGATTTCAGGCGCTTGACGTCCCGATGATGCTCCTGAAAGTTGGTTTCAGCCGTTTTCTTCGCTTCTTCAGCATGCCCCTTAATTTGTTCCACCTTATCAAGGCGACGTCGGATTGAAGCCTCATCCAGCGCAAAATCCGGCATATCCAGCACGTTTAATTCAAGTTGCAGGCCGTACAGAGATTCCGACAGCTCCCTTACATCAGGCTGCAAATCTTTACGTTCCAGCAGTTTTTCATTCAGGACCTTGCCCAAATTCTGTTCCCAGCCCTCGTAACGTGAACGCAAGAAGTGCCGTAATGCCCCCTGTTCAGGATCCAACTGGCGATGCAGTTGCTGCAATTGTTCCTCAGCCTGATGCAAGCTGGCACGGGCATCGTGCAGCTGTTTCTCTGCGCTATCTTGCTGTTTGCGGGCCTCGGATAGCTTTGTCTGTGCATTCTGCCGTCGATCGGCCTGTTGTCGTAAACATTCCTGTGCCTGCTCAATGCGCAATTCGGCAATCTGGCGCGCCTCATTTTCTTCAGCGGTTAACTGAGAATGTTTAAGCTCAATACTAATAGCCGTCTGATCGCGTGAAATAACCGCTAGCTGATCATCATATCGGCGCGCGCGATATTACCACACTGCGCACCAGTCAGCTTTTAGCGCCAGTCAAAACCATTGATGAACAGGGTAAACACGATATTGCACAGCGATTACGGCAACGTGTCACCGCCCTCATGCGTTATGCCGTCCAGAATGACATTCTGGAATCCAATCCTGCTAACGATATGGCAGGCGCACTCACTATAACGAAATCCCGTCACCATCCCGTGCTGCCGCATGAAGATTTGCCTGACTTTCTGGTTCGCTTATCAGCCTATCGCGGGCGATTACTGACCAAAATCGCAGTAGAACTGGCGCTATTGACATTTATCCGCCCCAGTGAGCTGAGATTCTCCCGCTGGCAGGAAATTGACCTTGAAAACGCCGTGTGGAAAATTCCCGCCACAAGGCAACCATCAAAGGCGTTCGATTCTCAGAGCACGGCATGAAAATGAAAACGGATCACATTGTGCCCCTGAGCCATCAGGCAGTTTTGCCCGTAAGCCCATGGGTTGGGCGATGTCTTTCTCTCCAAACTCTGGATTGACCAAGAAAGCGTTGGAAATGGCGTTTGAATCAAGGAGGAAGCCACAAGGTGTCATGTTTCACAGTGATCAAGGTAGCCACTATACCAGCAAAACGTTCAGACGGTTATTGTGGCATTATGGCATCAAACAAAGCCTGAGCCACCGGGGTAATTGCTGGGATCATAGCCCAATGGAGCGTTTTTTCAGGCGCTTAAAAAGTGAATGGGTTCCTGAAGAAGGATATTCAGATTTTAGAGAAGCCTTTCACTCAATCACGAATTATATAACAGGTTATTATAGTCAGCTTCGGCCCCATTGGTACAACAATGGGTTGACACCCAACGGATCAGACCGATTATTTTGGGAAAAACGCTAAGTTAATGACCAATTTTTATTGACCACAACAAGGGCTTACGGCGATTTTTGCTAACGTGCCGGTGAAGGTCGAACGACGGGTGAACCATTTTTTCAACATGCTAGTTTCCCCCACACATCAGCAGCCCATCATCAAATACGCTGCCCATCACAACTTGACCAGCCAACGGTGCCGCGACACTGATTGCCGCCAACATCTGACCATGGCTTTGGTGAATCACCTGAGCGTGTTCTGCTTCCCCATTTGGGGCTATCGCCAACTGCCAGACCAGCGATGGTGAACGTGCTTTCGCATCCTTTTGGTACGCTGCCAGTTTCAGCAGTTGTGGGTGTGCGGCCACCAATAACTCATCCCCTTTCTCATCAGGCATAATATTGTCTACCCCGTGCAAGCCGGTTATCCGACTCAGCAACGTCGGTGCCGCCCCTCCCTGTTGCCATGCCCAACTGCTCACGGCACCGCTTGTGGTTTCCGCCACATACAGCCGCTTCCGTTGTCGGTCATAGTAAATACCATTCGCAAAGTGCAACCCATCGAGCAATGTGTGCACCCCTGAATCATCGATCAGCAACACGTGTGAGAGTGGCAAACGCAGATAATCTTCAATACGGCCGAGCAGGCCGGAATAAGCGTGATCCCTTGTTAGCAACCAGCGGGTTTTATCAATAACGCTGATATCATTTATATTTTTTCCAACACTGCGTGACAACGCAGGTTGATAAACCAACCGCATTGCTGCACGATCAAAACGGAAAACGTCAATACGATCCCCTTGATAACGGTGGTTCACCACGTAAACCCAAGTGTTTCCCTCCTCCTGCCATACGTCTATACCATGCGGGAAAAATTCCGTTGGATAATCGCCTGGCAGCAGCAGGGGAGTCTGCCCCAGTTGTAAGTAATAGAGGGCTCCCGGTGTATTACCGTGGCGGTTAAGACTACTAATTAACGCCCCGCCATCTTGCAACGGGACGATATCTTCAGCCCCGCTGACACCTGTCACTTTTCTGCACTGCTGCACGTGAATATCTTGAACGCTGTAGAAAACGCCCGCATCAAAAAGTAGATTGATCGCATACGCCAACGCGGCAATAACCAGTGCAATACCTATCAGCTTTTTCATCAGGCTTCCACTACAGCAGGCGAATAAAATTGCTGACTCACTGCATCCACGCCCTGCTCTGCCAGAACATTGATCACAGCTAGGTAATGTTCCAGCAGCTCAGCAGCTATATGCGCAGAGAAGTAACGCTCCTGATAGCCCAGCTCGATTGACAACCCTTCAGCCATTTCCACTATATTCACCATTAGTGGGAACTCAACTGCACCAATAGGCAGCATTGACAGACTAGCTTGCCACTGTCGCATTTCGGCCAACGGTGCATGGGGTTCAACATTGAACGTGGCCAGCAAAGGGAATTGCGCGCCTTCTCCATGGAAACAATGAGCTGGTAATGCTGGCGCATCACGCTGAGCCAACACAGCTTGATGTATCGCAGTAACAAATTCAGACAATGACGAGCTGGCTGAGCTGTCAAAACAAAACGACATCAAACGGACACATTGCCCCACAAGCCCTTCACTCTGTTCAAAATCCCGACCAGCATCCGGTACGGCAACAGGCAGCAAAGAGTGGCCAATAAACCGCTCTAAGGTCAACACAAACAAGGCGTTCAATATCACAAAACGAGTTACCCGTAGCTTTGTGGCAACTTTGCGTAAATGAGACTGTAATCTTGGGTAATCCACGCCCCCTTTTAGGCGCTTACCTTGATATGGCGCTACTTGCTGGATAACCAGTAACGCATGCGCAGGATTCAAACGCTGTGCGGGTAATTCAGCTAAGCGCTGGGCAATCAGGGCAGTATTTGCCGTCTTTTCCGCATGTATAAAGCGCAAATAGCTTGGTGCTGCTGCCAGTTCAGGCAAGTACCCTGCCACAATGGAATCATATATATGGAGTAATTCGCGCAGCATTACTATAAATGACCAACCATCTGCAACTGTATGGTGCGCTGCCAAAGCCAGCGTTGAGCCTCCGACATGCCGTAACAGTAATACACGAGCCAATGGAGCAGTTAACAAAGTGAACTGTTGAGCCGCAAACGCCACCAATCGGGCATTATCTTCTGCCTGTTCACTGCATTCTTCGGTAAAATCTACGCCACCTACGCAAGATGCCATAACCTGCAACTCACCGATGCCGTTGAATTGCATACGCAATGCTTCATGTCGTTCACTCAATAAAGTCCAAGCTTGGCGCATCATGGAACCGTCGATCTGACGAGCCGTTTCGATGACGCAACCAATGTTACCCGCACGTAACCCCAATTCCCCCTCAGCGGCCAGCAGTGTAAAACGCTGCTGGCGGTCAGTGGCAGGGTAAGACGTATTGGGTTGCAAACCATCCTCACCGAAGAAACCATCGGTACGCATAGCATTAACGCTTTCTTTAACTGCTGCAATAAACAGCTCAATATCCTGTGTAGTGTGCGCAGTGGACACAAAGCAGTTACGGCCTTCCCAAATAAAGATGCCGCGCAACATGAGATGATAGAACAAAATGTCGTAATTACCGCTAAATTTGAAACGGAACAAACTGCCAGCGGAAACAATCTCGATTGGAGTTCCCGTTGTCGCAAACCATGTGTTGAGCGTTTGTGCGAGGTCGTGCGTTTTCTGGTTGATATCGTCATAGAGCCCAGGGTGGTTCTTGATATATTCGAGTACGGCTTTGCTCGCAGCCATGGTCAGCGGGTGTTTGGAGAACGTCCCCGCAAAGAAAATCAGCTCGGCCTGTGGCCAAGACTCATCGCCATATTGCCAGAAGCCACCATCGATACTGTCCATAAAGCGTGCAGAGCCAGCAATAACACCAATTGGCATACCGCCACCGACAATTTTCCCATAGGTAGCAATATCTGCTTTCACGCCGTAATACGCCTGTGCACCACCAGCAGCCAAACGGAAACCGGTAATCACCTCGTCGAACATCAAGGCGATATCGTGTTCAACTGTCAACTTACGCAGCGTATGCAAATATTCGCGCGGTTGATGGTTGGGATATCGGCTTTGCACCGGCTCGACGATGACCGCCGCTAATTGATCGGCATATTTAGCAATCAGCGCCAGGCTCTCTTCACTGCCATACTCAAGTACCAACAGATCCTCTACCAGTGACGCTGGTGTACCGGCAGCAATAGGTACCGAGCGTTCTGGCGTTCCTCCCCCCTGTTGGCGTCCCAAAATGCCGTCAAACACGCCGTGATAAGAACCACTAAACAGCGCCACTTTATTTTTGCCTGTCACAGCGCGCGCCAAGCGCACAGCGCTCATCACCGCTTCAGAACCAGAATTACAAAAAGCTACACGCTGCTGACCCGTCAGCTCTGCGATCAACGTTGCCACCTCACCGACAAGGGCGCTCTGTGGCCCAATTTGCATGCCTTGAGACAACTGCGCTGCAACGGCTTGCTGCACGCATTCCGGCGCATGCCCTAACAGGTTGGCACCAAATCCCATGGTGAAGTCAATGTATTCATTGCCATCCACATCCCAGATACGGGCACCTTGTGAACGCTCGCCAACCAAAGGATAGAGCATTTCTTTCGTGGACAAACGGAAGCCCGCAGATGCCCGGTTATCGGCCAGGACGGCGCGGAATTGTTGGGCATGATGTTTCGAACTTACCGTTTTTCTGACAAATTGTTCGGCCAGTTGTTGAATATGTCTGTCACGTTCAGCCCCCAAGGAAACCTTTTTGGTTTCCTTTCTAAACCAACTGTTGTGCGCATGGGCTTTAGGTAATGTTACATTGATCGGTGCCTTATCCGTAACCATCGGTTTAGCCGCAACTGGCTGCGGGAGTGCCACCGCCGGTGCACTAGCCACTACAGCGGGCGGTACCGGAGCTGGTTTAACAGTGCCGCCATTGAGTAAGTTAAGCTGTTGTGACATAACCTCTAACTGCCGTGCAATCAAGTCTTGCAGTGCTTCAGGAGCCACAATTGGTGCTGGTATCTCGTGTTCCGATGAAGGTATTACCGTGAGTTCTGCACGTGGCCCAACGGGCATAGCGCCGAGGTTTTCATTGGCCGGAGCAACGGACTCCGACACCTGAGCATGCTCCATTACATAGTGGATCACCCTATCCAGCGTATTTAACTCTTCAAATAGTGAGCGTACAGGGATCACGACTCCGTAACGATCTTTAATGGTATTGATTGCATCCAACAGAACCAACGAATCCGCGCCCATTTCCAAGAAAGACAGATCGTCATCCAGATCCTCAGGCTGCGCCCCAAGATACCCTGCAATAATCGCTTTTATTTCGCCCCGTAATGGGTGTTTTTGTGACATAACGTCCTCATGTGAAAATGGTGGCTGCATTGGCTTTTCATCTGCCAACCAGTAGTTTTTTTTACAAAATTGGATAGCTGGCAGCGTCAGAGCCTCACGGCCCATTGAGCGGTACAGCCTGTGCCACTCGATGTCATACCCTTGCTGCCACAATGAGCCAAGCAACGTCAGCAGTGATTGGTATTCATGTCGATAGTCAGCGGCAGCCAATACCTGTTGCCCGCAGTCTGTCGCCACAACAAATTTACCTAGCGAACTGTCTGCACTCAGATCCACAAACGTATAATTTCCTTCTCCAAGCAGTGCCTGTATGCTCTGCAAGAAGTGCACCGGTTGCCGAATTTGCTGGATCCAGTAGTCAGACGTCGTATATTGGCGTACCTTACCGTCAAGGTTGCTGTAGAAAGGAACACCATTCTCTTTAAAATCAATGCATTGAGTTATCCACAGTCGATATTCTGACAGGATGGGATCAATCAGGTGGGAATGTAATGCGTTAGTGGTTTTAATGCGACGGGCGTGACCGCCCAGTCCAGAAATGTCTTTCAGACAGGCTTCAATCGCGGCGGTACTCCCAGTAATGGTTGTCAGCGTCGGCGTATTAAACGCAGCAATGGCAACCTCTGCCGCCCACGGGGCAATGTAGCGACGGACCTCATCTTCACCACTGAACACCACAGCCATCGCGCCATGCTGGGTCAGACTGGCCATCAAGTGAGCGCATTGATGAACCATTGCTAGCCCGTGCTCCAACGACATCTGGCCGGCAACAACTGCAGCGCAATATTCACCCAAACTATAACCAATTACAGCCGCTGGGCGTAATCCAAATTGCATCAAACTCTCTGCTATGGCATAACTGCACGCAAACAGGGCCAGTTGACAAGTTTTAGCGCAGCGCTGCCAACTGTCGTCTTGAGCATGCAGCACCTGGCGGATATCAATTTGATAACGTTGTAAAACCGTATCAGCCAGTTGGTCAAAGCACGTATGGTAATACGGCAGATACTGATACAAGGTAGCCCCCATACCAATTTGTTGCGTTCCCTGCCCGGGGAATAACCAGACCTGAGGTTGCGCTTTGCCCACTTTCATACCGGTGATTTGCATCAGGTTCTCGGCCAATTGCTGGCGGTTGACTCCAAAGGCAAACCCACGGTAGCGTGGGTGGTCATAACGGGTATTGACCAAGCGGCACCACGCCGATACGTCAGCATCACGCTGCAACTGCAAGCTGCGGTATACACCGTCACGCTGAGCGTTAAGCCCCTGTTCTTCATGAGATGCCACTAGCAGCAACGTTAATGGTAACGCACCCTCTTCACCTTTTTCCACCTGCGGGCAGTCACGTAGGATCACGTGACCATTGGTTCCCCCAAAACCAAAACTGCTGACGCCTGCATAGCGTTGGCCCGCAGCCGACTCCCATGCGCAACTGTTGCTTCCCTCTACCGAAACCCGACGGCTAATGGCGGCAATATGAGGATTGATTTGTTGGAAATTTAAATGGGGTACACGCTGTTGGTAGTGCAGCATCAAGGCCACTTTCACAACCCCAAGCACGCCTGCGGCTGCTTCCAGATGACCAATGTTCGTCTTGATCGATCCCACCTGTACCGCTGCGGGTTGATGGCGTTGCGCGAACACTGCCTCCAGAGCTTGAAACTCAATCAAGTCGCCCAATGCCGTACCGGTACCGTGTGCTTCCACGTAATCGATATGGTTACTATTGATGCCCGCCTCGGCCTGCGCCCGTGCAATAACCGCTTGTTGTGATGGGCCATTCGGCGCAGTGATCCCATTGCTGTGACCATCCTGATTGATAGCACTTGCTACCAGAGTGGCATAAACTCGGTCACCATCGACCAGTGCTTGCGCCAACGGTTTTAAAATGACAATTCCACACCCTTCGCCACGCACATATCCGTCGGCCCGCGTGTCGAAGGTTTTGCACTGACCATCGGGTGCCAACATATGCGCCTGTGTAAAAACAGTTTGTAAATGCGGTGTCAGCGCCAGATTGACGCCGCCAGCGATAGCTAGCGTACTACGCTTCGAACGCAGACTTTGTATCGCCCCGTCAATCGCGACCAGGGAAGAGGAGCAGGCTGTATCAATGGCGACACTTGGGCCTTTGAAATCATAAATATAGGAAATGCGGTTAGCCGCAATGCTATGCGCATTACCCAACCCGCTATAGGCAGAAACTCGATCGCCCGAGAGCAAAGCGTAATCACTGGCGCTGATACCGATAAACACCCCGGTATCACTTCCCCGCAGGGTAGAAGCCTTTAACCCTGCATCGGTTAATGCCTGCTGCACGGTTTCTAACAACAGACGATGTTGCGGATCAATATACTCCGCCTCACGCGGCGAAATCCCAAAATAGCCGGCGTCAAAGTCACTTACTGTGTCAAAGAAACTGCCTTTACGATTAAAACCGTTTAACGCCGAACCAGCCCAACGGTGAGCCGGAATATCCCCAGTCGTACGTTGTCCTTCTTGTAGTAAGGACCATAATGCCTGAACGCCGCTGTGCCTTGGCAATTCAACCCCAATCCCTATCACCGCAATCGCATCATCAGTGATAGCCAACGCCGCCGCAGCTTTTGGTTCCTCAGGCTGCAACAGTGACGCAGTCAGTTTATTGATAGTCGGATAGTCGTAAATCAGCGATGGCGAAAGCTCACGACCCAGATGCTGTTCCAACTCGCCGATCACGCCAACGGCCTGCAGTGAGTTCAACCCAAAAGTTGTGAACGCATCATCCCAATGCTGTTCGTTAACGTTTCTGTTAACCGCCGTACTGATAAGACCTGCAATAAACGACGCCAGCGCCGGCACACTGAGAGACATCCCACAATTTGTTGTAGAAACCGTTTGTGATTGGACCGCTCGGCTACGCCATTGCACCACTAATTCATCTTGTTGGTACATTGCCTTGGCACGCGTTCGTTGCAGTTTACCACTGGTCGTGCGCGGAATCGCCCGGCGGCCAACCCAGACCCACTCACCCAACGTTATGCCATGTCGGTCCGCCACTGCCGCTCTCAAGCGGTCGTTTAACGCCGCCGTATCAACAGACTCCCTGGAGCGTTCAGGGATCTCCAACAAGGCAACGGCCTGTTCTGTCTGCGCAATATCACTGGCAAAAACGCAGACGGTGGCATCAGCCAACACAGTATCAGCACTCCGAATCGTTTCCTCAATATCCGTTGGGTAATGGTTCTGACCATTGACAATCAGGAGCTCTTTCACACGCCCGATAACGTATAGAGCGCCTTGCTGTTGGAACCCCAAATCACCACTGCGTAACCAATGCGCCGATTCATTCTCAATCTGAGCCTGAAAAGTGGCTTCTGTCGCAACCGCATTATCCCAATAACCGCATGCAATACTGGGCCCACGTAACCAGATTTCTCCCGTTAGCCCATCTTCAAGCGCATGCAGGCTAACAGGGTCGATAATGCGTACCTCAGTATTTGGCAATGCCTGGCCACAGCTGACAACGCCGGGATCTTTTCCATTTTCTGCGGTAACGACGATGCCTTGGCCTTTATCCATGCCGGTAACGATCAACGTGGTTTCCGCCATTCCATAGCAGGATAAAAATGCTTTGGCGCAGAAGCCCACATGGGCAAAATGCTCCCCGAACTGGCGTAATGTGGCAGGACGGATAGGCTCAGCCCCGCAAAACGCCACGTCCCAATTGGAAAGATCTAGACATTCAGCCTGTTGCTGGCTAATTTTGCGTACGCAAAGGTCGTACGCGAAATTCGGCCCTCCGGACGTGGTCGCACGATATTCTGAGATCTGTTTTAACCAGTTAAGCGGATTTTTCATCAGCATCATTGGTGACATCACCCGGCATGGAAACGCCCCATACACGGGCTGTAACAGTCCACCGATAAGCCCCATGTCGTGGAAATGCGGCAGCCATATCATGCCGCGGCTTTCACTATGGTGACCAAAATAGTGGTGAATTGCCTGTGAGTTTGCCCACAAATTGCCGTGGGTAACCATCACTCCTTTTGGCGCTCCTGTGGAACCTGAGGTGTATTGTAAAAATGCCAGATCGGCGTCAGTCACTTGAGCAGGATTAAATGCCCCGGAAAAATAGCGATCCACATAATGAAGGCGGTATCCGGCAGGCAGTGATATGGCTTCCGGTTTATCAAAAGTAAAAATAAGTGGGGGGGACAGTAAAGCCAGCTGTATTAATGTTTCGGTTCCTTTTCCTGTCGTTACAACAAATTCCGTTTTCGCACTTCTCAAAACACCAACAAAACGCTCCCACGCATTTCCTGAAGATTTCGCTGGCATAGGAACCGGCACAGCAATCATCCCCGCATAAAGACAGCCAAAAAAGGCCCCGATAAAGTCTTCGCCATCCGGATAAAGTAAAATAACCCTATCACCGCGCTGGCCATATTGTTGAAGTGCACTCGCTAATGATGCGGCACGCTGATGCAATTGTCCGTAGCTTTGATTTTGTATTTCCCTGGCACTTCGTGAAAACTCAAATGCCGTCTTGTCAGTATGTTGAACAGCAAGCTCGGGCAATAGCTGGTTGAAAGAATTAAATCTCCTGTTAAACAACTGGTGGGACGGCATAATGATTAGCTCTTTATTTTTTATATATGAAAAGTTAAATCAAACTAAAATTATTTTTATTTTGCAGCACAGACTGTCAGCAGATCGTTACAGAAGTCATTCCATACTTTTAGCCACAAATCTACTTTTTGTTCTATTTCATTAAAGCGTTCTTCGGTAATCGCCTGACAGAATAAGATCCAAGCATCCTCAGAATGACCGTCTTCAATTGATTCACCGATTTCAGTCTCTACGTGAATACTATGATAACCGGTAGACACATCAATATCTGTCGCTACACCCACGCTTTTCGCCCAAGGAGTAGCAAAGTCGTGGAACACTGTTTCAGCAACAGCTAATAGTGTCACCAACTGAGGGTAGTCACCGTAAGCATTTTCAAATGTCGCGCGACATGCCACTGAACTGGACATCGGAAACCAAGCTTTCACCTCATTCTCACTCATCCCCAATTGCTCAATGATGTTGAAGAATTGCACATAATGAGCCAGTGCTGGTTGCCCGTTATAACCACTGTCAGTGCCTGTTCCTGGGTGGAAACCTAACTCATCTAGCAGATTAATTTGCAGCAAAAAACGGGCTGCCATTTTTGCCCGCGCGCCCAGACGCCCTTCCAGCTGTTTTGCTGAGCTTAATGCTTCGATCACTGCATCGGTAAATACTTGGGCAAAGGCGTGATAAAACTCCAAATGGAATATCCTCATCTGGCTGATGTCGAACTCACCGCTATTCATCTTTAACAAAATTGGGTTTCTCATCAGAGGGTGCGATTCGACGCGGTTGATCAATCGCTTTGCAAGCTGATGATTGCGTTGATATTGGTTATTTTCGACGGTTGCAATAATAGCATCCCTGCCGAGTTGACGTGCACTCAGTAATTTTTCCATGATTAAAATCTCAATATAAAGATTACGATTAATAAATTACAGGGCTAACACTCTGCCCACAGCCATTACAACTAATGCAAACATTCCACAGCTAAAAGGAATAACCTGAACATATTTGAACGGTAAATAAAAACACGAGGCAATCAATAATACAGGGATTCCGATAGAAAGAATCATCATGCATATTGTTGCATAATACTTGTAAATATAAGGAACCTGTAAATCGTCAATATTCATACCATATAACATAGAAATCAGCGGCAACATAATAAAAGCAATATGCGCTAACCTGAGCATCCTGCGGTTTAAGTCAGTATAATTCTCATGACCTTTAGGTGCCCTGAATGGCCCTTTAAAAGCATACATTCCCATTAACCCGCCCATCATAATTCCGACAATAATACCGCCCCAACCAAAGACAATCAGTATTTCACTGAGGTTAGCCACTTCATTTCTCCTGATAATTATTAACATATAGAAAAGGTATTTACGGTATTGTAAGTACCTTTATAAAAAACCGCTTTAAAAATTAACTATATAAACTTTGAAAAATATAATTAGAAATCTATGAATTTTTTTGTTTTAGAATAACGAATTGGTTGTTCAAATCCTGGCATTGTTATGCCGTTCATATCAATCTTAACCTCATCTTCATTCACGTCATGCAACCCAAACTTATAAATAACGTTCAATTTCCCACGTGATGCTGCCGTATCATAGGCAATCATCCTTGCTTTGACTTGTTGATTCCGCTGCTGGTAATCGACAAAAGCCTGCTCGCCATGCCGTCTATGCAACCATTGTGCCATCAGTAGTGGGGAATAAACCACCTCTGTGGCGTTATTACCACCGAACCCTTTGGAATTGATAAACGCCACCTGCGCTTGCTCTTGAAGTAACGCCCGATCCTGGGTCGGAATCAATAAACGGACATTATTCACTTGTGACGAAATCTGGGAGACACTTTTGATTCCCGGCAAAATGCCGTATTTAAAGGTGCCAAGACAGCTGACTAACTGATCACCACTGGCAGGCCCCAATGAGTGGCCCAAATAGGATTTAACGGCAGTGACAGGCCATTCACTGATGGAAAACACCTCAGCAACGCGGTCAAAAATGTCCGCTTCGGAGACGCAGTTCTTTGGCGTACTTGAACCATAGGCTTGAATAAATGAGGCTTTTTGCACACTTGATTCTGTTATTACAAAGCCACAGCTATTACCAAACGGTCTGCTGCTGCACCAATCAGCGATGTCACTTTCATCCATACGCTTGAGTTTGCTCTCTGTTGCCAAAGCGCTCATCGCATCAAAGCCTTCAATGACTTTCGGTAGAATTGGCGCTTCAGAGCTCCCAACAATGGCTACCCGGATCCGGCCAGCCTTGACATCTTCCACAACGGCATTCAGGTTATAGAGAAACGTGCCACAAGCACCCAATGTTGCACTGGTGTGCCCCACGCTTCCCAAAACATAGGCATTTAAGAAGTCAGCACACATGCTGTTTAAACCTAATGGGCACTGTTTTGCACTGACCCGACCACCTTTCAGACGGGATTGAAGCATGCCGCCAAACCCCTGATCGTCCGTTAACAGTGCCACTGACCAACCTTGTGGCAAAGGATTGGGTATTTGCCGCGTGAATATATCAAAACTAAACACACCTGCATCTGCCGCCATCGATAATTTGGCATGACGGGTTATTGCATCAACATCAAAATAGTCTTTGGTAATCTTTCTGATTAACGAACCTTCCAGCGCCGCCTCTTTTATCTCTGCGGCGGCCTGAACGGCCGATAATCTTTCCCCATGGAGATGATAATAACCATCCTGATCATATTTAAGCAATCTCATCAACACGGCTAATGATAATATCGTCTCTTGCTGCTGTTCCTCGTGCAAAGAATCTATCACCATGCGACGAAACGCATGGTGTGAAGAACTCAGGCCAGCTGGCCCATAGCCACCAAATGCAGTGATGACAGGTAACTTAGCCATAGTGCTTCCTAGTCTTTCTGTGAAATCAATATCCATCACTTACTTTAGATAATAGTTTACAAATCGTTAGCAAAAGTTAATATGCAAATCCGGCCAAAAAACTGAATTTTTTGGCCAAGACAATTTAGATATTTATAATCTAATAATAAATCAGGCATTGATTGGAAAATGATAAATACAAAGATAGGGTTTATATTGTGTGAGCACATGCTGAGTTCCGGCCTCAGCTTACCGATCGAAATGTGGAAATCAGCAGCAAACAGTTATTTAGCAGAGCAAAAAAAAGTCAGGATCAGCAAGGGAAATATACTTTTAAATTGAGTAAACCTGACAAGCTCCTTACGGTCAGAACGCTTGGGATTAATAAAAATCCTATACCCACCCATAGCGGCTTTAGCCTTATTGCCGATAGCACGCTAGAAGATGACGCAGACTATGACATCATTTACCTCCCTGCACTGTGGCGGAACCCACGTCCCGTTGTCAGAAATCACGCGGCTTTCACCGAGTGGTTGGTGGCTCAGGCCGCGAAAGGGACGCGTATCGCCGCCGTTGGTACCGGCTGCTGCTTCCTTGCTGAGGCCCATCTGCTCAATGGAAAACCCGCCACTACCCATTGGCATTATTTCGAACAGTTTGCCCACGACTATCCGAACGTTAATTTAAAAACCAAGTATTTCATTACCCAATCAGACACGATTTTTTGTGCCGCCAGTGTTAAAGCACTTTCCTATCTTACCGTTCATTTTATTGAAACCGTCTACGGAAAGCAGGTTGCCAATCATACACAACGCACTTTTTTCCATGAAATTCGCAGCAACTTTGAGCGTCAGTGCTATCGTGGCGAAAATAAGCCCCACCCAGACGAAGATATTATTCAGATACAAACTTGGATAAAAGAGAACTGTACAACCAATTTGCCTATGCAAAAGCTGGCAGATATGGCTGGAATGAGTTTGCGCAACTTTAACCGTCGCTTTAAAAACGCCACCGACCTTTCCCCGTTGCAATATTTATTAAATACCAGAATTGAAGCGGCAATCAATATGTTGCAATTGACCAACCTCAGCATCCAGGAAATAGCTGTGCTGGTTGGCTATCAGGATATTGCGCACTTCAATCGTCAGTTCAAACGACTCATCGGCGTTTCTCCTGGCGATTATCGCAAAACCGTACGTGCCAAGATGTTCCATATTGTAACAAGTTAAACTAATATGATGAATGGCCTCCTTTTTTCAATTGCAAACAGTGCCATCTTTTCTCTGATGCACTAAGTTCCAGAAGGACTGTAGTAATTCGTAAAATCAGGATGTCTCGCAAGCCTGTTAAGGTTATGAATCGTGGTAACATTGTTTTATAAAAAATAACGAAATTTTTATCTATACTCCATCATCAAACAAAAATTTGGCCCCACTTGACCCGACCAATAAAGTATTTAATTGTTATCAATGATCCTATCGCCTGCAAGGATCAGCCTTAGGGTGGCGAACGAAAACTCCCGTAACCTGCAAGGGAGATCTTGAGAGAGATTATAATCGTTAGAGAACCTCTAAATACTTCCCTTGAACGCGAAATTGAGCGAAATACAGACAATGTCGTTCCTGTGTCGGATTGACAGGATGGTAAAGCAGGTTTTTTCGAATAATAGTCAGATCATTTTTTGCTACGTACCCACAATCCGTTCAAAGTGCTGACCAAAAGACCAACACTTTGTCATTAATCGGCAAAGTTGTTCAGGTTCTGACGAGCTTTACTAAACCAATCAAATAATTACCCGCCTGCACAGGCAAACATACTTTGCTGGTGTAGATTGTGGGCAAACTGGCAGCTTAAGGTCAGTTCTTTTTTGCTATGCCCCCGAACCAGTAAAGCTTCCCAACGATGATGATGACCGGGCACAAATCCCGTACAGGCAAATCCCGCTTGCTGCAAAATTTCCATAGCCTGGAGTGTACCTTCCCCCACCGGGAGTTTCACATATACCAGTTTATGAGTGGGTAACTCCGCCACCTCTTTTACCCGCTCAATTGTCTGCTTTTCCACCCACACTTCCAGCCGGCGTCCATGATTGGTCATGCTGATATCGGCATCAACCGGCTCTTCCGGTTGTAAAGGCTCTTGACCAAACACTTGAGTCACCGAGTTCAGCCAATTTTGCCAACCTGAAGGCCAGTGTAACTCTGGAAAGGGCCAGCTTTGCAGAGGCAAGCAACCCAGTACGATGCTTTCCGGATGTGTCTGATCAAATGGCGAGGTGACATAATCCGGCAGCAACCCCGTGGTGTGAAAACCCAAGTTTTGAGCCAGACGCTGGCTGTGATTATGTGACGATACCTGCTTAATAGTGAGTATGCTTAACCCCATTTCCCTGGCCTGATCACACAAGTATCTCCCCAGTGCAGTAGCAATCCCCTGACCACGCGCCTGTGGATGCACCGCGATAAGTGCCAGTTCAGCGCTTAATGGACAGCGCTTATCCTGCCATAGCGCCGCATGCCCCAACACCTGTCCATCCTGTACCGCAACAGCAGAATACCAGTGTCTTGCCGCATTATAGCGGCCAAGCATGGTTGGCAAATAGACTTCCGGGTAAACATAATCTTCGCCGTAAACAACCCGAAACAAAGCACTGACACTGGTAGAATCCTCTTCCCGGAATAATCGAATCAATGGTGTTACTGGATTTATACTCATGCTGCCTTCTCTTCAGCACGATAACCACGATGATCAACCACCCGCATCAACTTACCGGAACGTGGATGCGTGACCATATTTTCCAAAGCGCAGTAAGTGACTTCCACATGCAGCAATCCCTGACAACATAACTTTGCCATCGCGGGTTGTGCCGCCAGCAACGCCTGATGTACTACCGTCGCAAGCGGCATCGGTGACGAGTCGCTGGCTAACAAGAGTTTTATTTTATCTATACCATCCTGACGGCTCAGTAATAGCTGCCAGGCCAGTATTCCCTCTTGCTGTCGCAGTAAATGCGCAATATGGTCAGGAAAAAGGGATAACGTACCAACCCGTACCCGGTGAGCACTGCCCGCCCGCCCCTGTAAAGCGAACTTGCGACGTGGCCGCCCAGGTTCTTCACACCAACAGGCCAGGTCACCAGTAGGGTAACGGATAACCGGCATCAGACGCCGTTGCAGGTTGGTAACAACCAACATGCCGTTTTGTCCTGACACGGTAATCGGCTGACCACTGGATTCATCAATGATTTCAATCATCGTATCCGTATCAAAAACCCGATGTTCCCCGTGACCACAATCGGGAGAAGCCGCACCAATAAGACCGGCGTCAACGCTGGCACAACCAATTGAGCCAATGCGTGCATGGGGGAATACATGACCCAATAGTGTCAACTGCTCTGGAAACAGGCTTTCACCGCCGTACAACAAGCGCTCAATACCTGGCATGGTCTGGCCGCTCTGCTGTAAGGTACTGGCAAAACGTAACAGTTGCGCCGGCACCCCAGCGAGAACGTTAATCCCCAAGCTGACAATCGCGTCAGCCAACGCCCGATCATCAACTGAACAGGTAAACGGAAACTCCACCACCGGCACCGGTGAATAGGACAAAGCACCGTGAATAAATAACAGGCTAGTATACAGATCACCGGCAAAAAACAGATTGGCAACGCGGTCACCAGGCTGTAGTTGCTGTGCCAACCCTTGACCAAATGCGCGCACAAAAGCACGCCATTCATTGCAACTGAACACCGACATCCTACCTTCACTGGTAGAGCCACCGGTTTTGAAAACATGACCTCCGTTGATAGGACCAGTCAATACCGGCCAGTTTGCCAGTGGTTGCGACTGCTGCCAGTAGTCAGTAGGATCGATTAATGGTAGATCAGTCAACGTCCAACCAGAGCGAGGCAGATCACAATAAAGATCCCTAAAGAAAGGAGCATGATTGCGGGCATATTCAACCAAATCGTGTAATGATAATGTCATGATTTACTCAAAAAGTAATATTATGGGTCTCAAATTCGGCTATCCAGCACCAGCGGCGTTTTGCCACTTTGAGGGTGACGGTGGAACTGTCCGACTGGCGTAGGGATAATTTCCAGTTGAAGCATTCCACCACTGACAACCTGATTCAGCATTCTATGTCGCATAAGATGCCCGCGTACCGGGTTAACATCACCATCCGCTAACACATGGATGTATTCGCCACCACCAGCGTGATTCCCTATCAGCCACTGCACCGGAAACACCAAACCTGCTGACAATTCGGTTGGATTGACAAAAATAGAACCTACCCGTATCAATGTCCCATGACGGCCTACCAATCTAAAACGCGGCGCCGGCAACCCGCAGGCACAAAGACCGGGTAACCAATGGCCCAAATCACCCAAATCATAGCGTTGAATCACCTGCCCTTCCCGCGCCAAAGGCGTGAACACTAACCGACCAGTCTCGCCGTGTTGGATCGGCTGATCACTATCCAGAGCCAATATTTCCAGCCACTGAATATCAGATAACAGATGGAATTCCCCATCGTGGCAACAGGCGCAAGCATGGCCCAATGGACCGGCATCAACGGAGCCATAAATTGCCGATCGAATCACCTGAATGCCAAAACTGGATAAAAACTGACGACGCTCTTCACTAATATGCTCACCACCAGCGAAAATTTTACACACACCACCATAGGCACGTAACGCCGCTTCTTCACGTTCAAACAGCTGATACATAGTGCTTGGCATCCCTACCAGCGTATTGACCCCCTGAGTGACAATAAAATGCCTGATTTGGCTAAAATCATCGTCTATTGGGCCCCCCATCGGGTAATGCGGCACGGATAATTTATCCAGAATAGTGAAGAAACTCAGCAGACCACCATACAAGTTACCGCCATACAACAAATTCATTACCCGGTCCTGTGCCGGATCTAAACCGGCGGAAAACAGACCATCCGCCGCTGCCTGCATCTGACTGTGATAATCTCTGTGACTGAAACCCGCCAGTTTCGGCGTACCGCTACTGCCACCGCTGCGAAAAAACACTTGTGCTTTCGATGTCACCCCATCTTGCTGAAACTTTTCTTTATCCATCACTGGAACCCCAGCCAGTTCTGGAGGATTGACCGCCAATTTATCCAGTGTGACATGGCCCGGCAATTGTTCCGCTTTCAAGCTGACTGACACACGCCGTGCAAGCCGGGTTAATGCATAAACACCATCATGTGGCTCACCTTCATAACCATCGTGCATCGCTCCAGCCTGACAGACCCGGCTGACACCTGCGGCCAGCAACTGGCGGCTCAACATCGGCAGTTCATTTGTTTCGGCTATCAAAGCACAACTTTGCAAATAGGGGCGCCACGGCAACAAAATTTCCACCAGTCGCGCACGCGGTGCCGGGCGAATTTGCAGGGTACGATACAATGGCGATGGCGCAAGCTCCTGACGTTGCACCCAAGCTACCCGCCATCCATCACCCTCTTCTACCGAACCAGTCAGACCAGCAAAAGTGTGATCTAACTGCAAAAATGCCATCTGGCTGCTGATTTCAGCCGCTTCCTGTATGTCAGGCTGTAAGGCCGGCCATACTGGTGCCCGTCGTGCCAACGCAGCAGCCACGGCACTCGCCACCTCCCGCAAAACGTTCTCGTCGGTGCTGTCTACCAACAAACACTGTGGGCTGGAGCAAGCTTGTTGATCAAACCGGCAAACATCATCAGCCAAAGCGTCGTAATCAGCATGGGCGGCAGACGCCCGATCCAGATAGGCAAAGCTGATACGATGTCCCCAATCGATCCAGCGGCAACCGGGCTGTAATTGACTACGGATAGCGGTCAATGCGGTATGACTCCCCCAAGCTGACACGGCATCAGCACACTCCAGCAACATTGACAGTTGATCAGATGGTAAAGGTAATACAGATACATAAGGAGCCAACTTGCCACTCAGGTCATGGCGCAGGAATTCCGTCAATAACTGTGCATTGAGGCCGTGATCACTGCTACTGGGACGTAGCCAGTTAACATTACCTACCAGCAAACTCTCCAGCACCGCCATAAATGGCAACAATGGAGCATTAGCCGGTGTGATATGCACCACCAGCCCCAGAGGTTGCCAGGTTTCAAAACGGGGCTGTGTATAGTCAAAACGACGCAAGGAAAAGGGATGTTCGCCCAACTCGTGCCGTAACTTTGCCTCCAGCGAACCACGATGACAAAAGCTGCGTAAAGCGGCGATTGTCGCTGTATTCAGTGCAAGCTCAGAAGCGACAGTATCGAGACTGTCGGCAAAGCGCCCGGCACAGTCCAATACTTGTTGTACACTTGGGGGACAAGCCAGCGTATCCGCAAGGCTGCTTTTAAGTTCGGCCAATACAGCGACGGGCTCCAAGTCAGATATCATCTTGCCATTAACTAAATACATTTCAGGACTCCTTTATCAACTCAGAGGCCGCAATCGCGCAGCTGCGGCTTTTACTTGTACCGGCACGACCCAGCAACTCAAACCAGTCGGTAGCCAACCCACAGCCACATTCAGCGGCAGAATGCAGCACTGCCAAATCGCTCACCACGATACTGTGTGCCGGGCTGGAGGTGATATAAGGCGATGCCAGATGCAGAAAACCGGGCTTACCATAGGGTTGAACCGCCATATTAGCCGTATCACGAATATAGGCACGGCCATAAGTTGGCACATGAAAATGGTGATGCCGACACTCAACATAAGGCACCGGATGTTCAACCGAACCGTAACCATCCCGGCAACGCTCGTCAGGAATCCCCAGTTGTTCACCCAAACGCTGGTACAACAACGATCTTGGAATGGCTTTATCGGCGTGTGTTTTCCAGCCCCCCCCTAAAAATACCAGTGACTCAGGATGTAACTGTATCGGCGGCAGGCCCATTTCCTGCATCCGTTCCAGTGCGAACCACAGGAATGCCGGAAAGCCCAGCATACGCACCGGCAACCCTTGCACAGCAAACGCCTGCAAAGATCGGATCACACCAAACGGATCAAACTCATTGCTTTTTCCATTATGGCGCAGTGCATAACAGACTTGATTCACTGGCGCGTATTTACACAGATACTGATCGGTATAGGCGGTTCCTAGCGTTATCGCTCCGGCGGGTTCATAGCTCAACAGCAAATAATTACAGGGCTGTTGCGGCGTATACCAGCCGTAATACTCGAAAATCCGCTCAACCATATTCTGGGCTGCATGTATACTGCGTGTATCGTAACGCATACGGCTTTTTTGACCGGTTGTCCCGGATGAGGTCAATTCCAGTGCATCCTGACCGGTGGTACTGAGCAGCAACTGATGTTTAAAATAATTCGCGAAAATGGGCGGCAAACGCGACCAATCGTTCATTTTTTCCAGTATTTGATCGTCCAGACCATTCGCCCTCAGCCACTGGTGATAACCGGGAGTGTGTTCACAATGGTACCGCGTCAGCTCGCGCATGGCCGCGTCAAACAGTTGGTCGCAAGCACTATCGGCACGGTAAGGATGATCAAGCGCGCAAAGGGCGTCAACATAAGCAAGAGAAGTCAAAAGTCATCTCCAGAAATAAAGAAAGAAGGGGGATTTACTCCCTTAATATAATAAGTGAGTTGTTTCATCATCCGGCAAGTAAAATAACTAATATCCCACCGAAAAAAATGACCATATATTGAATACAACTACTTAACCAAATGAAAATGAGTCACCATTTTGTGAAAAATAATATCTAGACTTGTTAATTCCTTGTAAAGAAAATAAGAACAAATACAACAACTATGATTTAACTAAGACCAATGTAATAACGAGCTTATATTTAATAACCTTATCATCGAATCTAATCATAATTGCTTATACGCCACACGATATTTACACATAATTAATCGTTAAAACAATAATCAACAGCGTTATTTTTCCAGTAAATTTCACCAATAGAAAAAAATATCTTTACCAGAAAGATAACCATCAAAATAAAATAAATTGTATTTTTACTTTTAATAATTAAGTCAATTCAAGAGAAGTATCATATAGTCTGTTTCTATCCAATAATGAGAAATAGGCTGAATTACTTACAACAGTATAAAAAACACATGTTTTCAATCTGCGTTTCTATTATCGATACTTTCATCGCCTAAAAAACAAGCTACTCATACTATGACTAATACCAATCAATTTTTTTAAAACCATAAAAATCCATTAAAAAACATATTCCTATACACACGATAGAAATCTGCTCTTATATAATTACTTTACTTACTTTATTAATTTTTTACGTTAAAATTTCTTTATAAACTATTATCATCTCCAGCAAGAAATAAAATATACAAATAACAACCGAATAAGAATCATTAATAAGCTATACCATATATAACTATATTTCAATAAAAAACTAAAAGTTTTTACTATGGTAAAATCACAAAGATACACAATATACTGCTTATATTTTAAATGCTGTTACCATTTACCACTTTATTTCATAATTTAATCCAGAATTACAACCCAACATTATTAACACCGAAAAAATAACAATAGCAAATTAATTAAGATCTATTTCATAATTCACCGTATGAACATTAGTTTACTTTCACCTATGTGATTATTCTATTATTTACTAATTCTGGCATTTATAAAAAACACTATAATAAAATATAAAAATTACCTTATATACCCGTAATCATTGAAGATGCTTGATTTTTCCCAAAATGAGGATCATGGTATCAGTCATGGAAATATTCATTACCGATGAACAAAAAGCCGAACTTGAACACCTCCATCACACCTGCCGTGATAAAAGAGAGTGTGATCGCATCAAAGCGGTTCTGCCGGCCTCTGAGGGCTGGAGTTCAGTGATGATCGCTCAGGCCCTGCGTCTTCAAGTTAAGCGGGTATAATGCGTTTAATTTTTAGTTGACAGAGTGAATTATAATATTAACTTTTTATTACCCCCTGAATTATAAGTTAAATTCATTATGTTATAGAGTTGTTTATAATAAATATAAATAATAAAATTCCTAATTAATAATCGGATTTAAAATAGTAGAGTACTTTGCATAATTTTTTGATACCTATTTAGAGGAAAATATGGAGTGGAGCAGGGTGAGAATATGAGTGATCCACCAAGTATTAAATTTAAGTTATTGACCTATTGGAAAAATACATCTGACCATATCTGTGATAACTAATTTATCTATCTGACATTTAAAACATGTTTAGAGGATTTGTTTCGCTGAAAATGGTTGCATGAGCATGGCGTTTTTCGGATTTCAGAAATTATTTGGAAATGTAGAATTTCTGGGAAATAGTTATTCAGGAATAAACTATGGTTGCCTCTGTAATGATAGTGTGATGATTTCTTGATGAAGAAAAGGAATAATTTAACTGAATAAAAGTACCGAAAACTAATTTATAATTAATTTAATTGTTTTATTCACAAATTTTCGATTGTTATTATAATGAGCGAGCCATTAATTAAGTGTGGAATGACCGGTATATAGATTGATTATTTTCATTTGTCAGACCTAAATTGAATCCTAATTAATATTCATAACACGGGCACTCTATTCTGAAGAATTATTTAGCGACGTTTATGAGGAAATATAATGATAAAGTTTAACGAAACACGTGTAGGTAACGTATTAGCTGGTTGGAATCACTTATCTGTTATAGGGCCAATACAGATCAGAAATGCTTCTGGCTCCCGAATACAGTTATCATCAGGTGAATGGTACGATGATTATATCATGGGGTGGGGATCATGTTTCCTTGGTCACGATAGCTCCGTTATCCGAAAATCTATCACTGATGCGCTGTCACGCGGTTTTCTTCAGCAATATGAAACTGAAAAGCATCAGTTGTTAAGTGAGCGCTTTTGTGCCGCAATTCCGTGTGCAGAGAAATTGCGTCTTGTAAATTCGGGATTAGAAGCCACGATGTATGCAACACGGATAGCTCGAGCCGTGACAGGTAAACGCATTATTTTCAAGTTTGAAGGTCACTTTCATGGCTTAAATGACACCCTGACATGGAATATTGATTCTTCTCCACGAAGTGGCTCAATGCTCTCAAATGGTAGCGGTGAACTAGAACGCCTTGAAGGTACTGTCGGCATTCCCCCTGAACTGGGCCAACTCACTGTACCATTGCCATGGAACGATCTAAATGCAGTGCAAAAGGCATTCGAAACTTACTCCGATGATGTCGCTGGGATCATTCTTGAACCTATAGCTCTGAATATCGGTTGTATTAAACCAGATGAAGGGTTTCTCCAAAATCTGCGTATGCTCGCGACAAAACATAAGGCATTGCTGATCTTTGATGAAGTATTAACAGGATTCCGAGCGAATATTGGCGGTGCCCAAAAAGATTATGGCGTTATTCCCGACATTGCAACATATGGTAAAGCATTCGGCGGTGGAATGCCGATAGCGGGGATCGCTGGTAAAGCTGAGTACATGGATGTGATTGCGCCACGTGGACCTGTGCAGATAAGTGGAACAAATACAGGTCGATATCTGTCTGTTTCTGCTGCTTTGGCGGTTATTGAACATTTAGAAGATGGCGCTGCTTACCAACATATTGCAGGTTTGGAAAGTCAACTGATAAAAAATCTGAGGGAAATATTTAATAAGCACAACATTCCGTGCCATATCGATGGTTATGGTGGCAGAGTTGGAGTCCATATCGGGACTTCAATGCGCCCAAAAACAATGAAGGATATAGAACAAACTTACCCTGTGAAGTTCGCACATAAATTATTCCGTCTGCTGTCAACAGAATATAACTTATACGGCTTTTTATTGCCTCTGACTTATTGCCCAGAACCAGTGACACTATCTGCTTTGCATACTGCGGAGATGATAGATAGTGCATGTGATCGTCTGGACTCCGCGCTGACGAGGTTGGAATACCATGATAATTAAAGATACACGCATGACTCTTATTCGACGCTTTAATGTCTCTGATATGGAAGATGTCCTTAAACTTATTTCACAAATTGAGTCTACAGATGATCTAGTCCAGTCTGCGCGCACTCAATTTATGCGTGAACTAGATAATCCCCATTATGAGGAGGCACGGTTTATCGCAACTGAAGGAGATTTGTTAATTGGAACAATGGGATGTGGCCTTGGATCGATACCATCAAAGCACGCTCTCTGGGCTGACTGGTTGGTTGTTGATCAAAGCTATCGCCGATACGGTATTGCCTCCTTGCTCTATGACGAAATTGAGGCATTCGCGTTAAGTCTTGAGAAAAAATACCTGTGCCTAGATATTGGCAACATCGACAAAGAACGTGCTGCATATCTATTCCATCTTCGCAACGGATTCCAGATAGTCGGGCAAATTCCTGACTATTGGGGAAAGTCCGAACACCTAAACATAATGGCAAAACATCTTATTTCATAGGAGGCGCTGTATGGCCGTTCTTAACAGCATCACCGAGTTAAAAGATCTCGCTAAAGATTACCGAGCAGATGGTCTGACAATTGGACTGTGTCACGGATGCTTTGATATCGTCCATATTGGACATATACACCATCTACAACAGGCAAGTTTACTCGTTGATCGTCTTTTCGTGTCAATTACCACTGATAAGTACATCAACAAGGGTTCTGATCGACCCATTTTTTCTGACAGTCATCGTGCCAAATTCATCGCATCAATTCGGTACTGTCATCATGTGATAGTGAACCACTCACCGACCGCTGAATTTATGCTCACGACTCTCCACCCCGATGTGTTTTTTAAAGGTGCAGATTATGGTGCCAGCACAGACCCGAGACTATATGCAGAAAAAGAACTGGTCGAAAGCAATGGGGGACGGATAGTTTTCACTGACGACAAAGTGATGGATTCGACATCGCGAATTGCAAACATAATCATGCACGAAAGCATGTGAACAGTGGGGACAAAATGCAAACACTTCTATTGGTTGATCTCGACGGAACTCTTATTGACACTCCACACTACGAAGCTTGGCGTAACACTGCACGTCAAATCGGAGACAAAGAACTTACCCATGAAGAATATCTTGTCAATATAGCTGGACGGCCTCGCCTGGAAGGTGCATCCCGGCTTCTGGAACTGAAAAGGGATAGCCTGTCCGTTGATATAAATAGTAGTAGTGCATTAGCGGAAATTAAACAGATTGAATTCCTCCGACTTTCTGTATACGCCCAGTTTTTTGATGATGCACTGCGGCTATTAAAACGGCTCGAACTATCACAACAGTATGTCAAATTTTATACAGCCTCGCAAAACGCATCTTGCTTATTCGATTCCATGCTACGTAAGGCTGGCATATCTCTCAATCAACAAAACGTAGTGCAGCAAAAGCGAGATCAGACTCGAGAGGGGTTATTCTTAGAGCTCATCAAAGAGCATGATTCAAAAGGTGTCACGCTTATTGATGATTCTCCACATTCTGTCGATGTAGCCTGTAATCTTGGCATTCGAGCTTATCAACTCCACCGTAATGAACTTCTGCCTGTAGCTACTGACCCACGCGTTTTTATCCTTCGATCACTTGATAACATCACAATTCCGATTGTTGATACAATATAAGGAAATGATATGACTCAATACTCAACTATTCTTGTAACAGGCGGAGCAGGATATATAGGGTCGCGGTTAGTGCCTAAACTATTAGCTGCTGGCTACAAGGTCAAAGTGCTAGATGCCCAGTTCTTCCCCAACGGACTGAGCCTCTTTCTTGATCATCCTCATTTGGAATTCATTAAAGGTGATATTCGTGACCAAACGCTCGTCGAAAATGTATTACAGGGAGTCACAGTAGTAATACACCTTGCTGCGGTTGCAAACGATCCTAGCTTTAACTCCGACCCAGAAGTGAGCCGATCTATAAATATTGGGTGTCTTCCTCATCTCATGACAAGTGCTAAGCGTCAGGGATGCCGACGTTTTATCTATGCCTCATCAGCGAGTGTTTATGGAATCAATGATCAACCTATCGTCGACGAAAACCAACCGTGTGTTCCCATTACTGACTACAACCGATATAAGGCAGAAGGTGAAGCAGTTCTTTTTGACCTGACAGATGCGAACTTTGAAACCATCGCAGTCAGAGCGGCGACAGTTTGTGGTTGGTCGCCTAGGCAGCGTCTGGATCTGACTGTCAATATTCTGACTGCGAGTGCGCTTTCACAAGGTAAAATTACCGTTTTTGGCGGGGGCCAATACCGACCCAATGTTCATATTGGCGATTTAACTCGTCTATATACAACACTTGTTCGAGGTGATTCTCTTGGTTCACTCTGCGGGCGTGCCATTAATGTCGGTTATGAGAACCACACTGTAACCGACATCGCACAACAAGTTAAAGAAGTTGTTGACCGCTATTTTGCTACTGATGTACCTATCACAACGACATCCTCTGATGATGTGAGATCTTACCGACTTGATTCTAGTTTGGTGCAGAAAGAACTTGGGTTTCAGTTTGTTTATACAATCAGGGATGCTGTTTTAGAAATATGTGAGAAGTGGCAATCAGGAAAGTTTATTGACAGCACTGATATCCTCAAAGACTCTCGCTACCATAATATGTTGAATATGAAATGTGCAGATTGGTCTTTCAACTCGTCAAGGAGTTTTTCGTGCTGATCATCTCTTATGGAAAAAAACATGAAATAGTGACTGAAATCAGCCCAGACTCGTCTACATTTATTTCATGTATTACAACGTTGGCTAATAGCCTTATTGGTCTACGTCCACATGTACCAAAATCATCTGAACGGACGCAGAGAGTACAGCTACTTATGGACAGGGTATATGCGTCAGGGATTGGAGTCTCACGTGAGATAGTATCATTGCCTGCACCAAGAATTCTCCGACTCTATGATGTAGAAACCGGTGAACCAGCAAGCTATCAAGACGGGAAAACGGCAAAAATTACCTTATCTATCGACACGGCATCTGTCACTAGCACCGAATATTTACATGTCAGAGGAGAGGCGTTCGAGTTGATAGTGACGCAGTTTATTGATGTTCCCAATAAAACTGAAGTTTCAACCATTATAGAATTGCGTCAGATAAACATCGGCACCACCAGAAAGCCACGTCAATTGCGGCTGGACTACGGCCTTGATGCTTCCGCAGTTAATGAGTATTTAGGCACAGCTCCATGGCTAACCGCCCGTCATTATGGTATTGGTCAGTGCCATTTTAGTGAAGGCGGTTTTAGCGTTATTGTCACAACAGCAGAACGACGTCTATGCTACGACATCCAATTCAGGCAACAGTCATTCTCTTCTGGCTTCGCAACTACATGGGCAGACTCAGGGAAGAGCTGCGCCACATCAGTGACTTTCGATTTTTCTATGAACGAATGTCATCAGCTATTCACACACTGGCAGATACGTTCAGAAGCGGACAGCTTGGGGCTTGGAATATCGTCTTCTCCATTTGATATTACAGCTTGCCAAAGTGAGCACCAAACTCAATGGAGAACACTATGGGAAGAGCATGATGTGACAATCAATGCATCCGATGAATCAATAGAACTCGGCATTAAGTATGCAATTTTTCAGCTTTTACAGCACGGTATTGATTCATATAACCATATGCTGGGTTCTATTTCTCCGGCACGCGGCCTGACTAGCCCCTATCATTCAGGGGCAACTTTCTTTGATACAGAACTTCACAAATGCATATTTTGGATCTGGAATGATCCGCAAGTCGCAAAAACACTCATTGATTACCGATATCACTGTATGGAAGCAGCGATTGAATTCGCAAAATCCACGGGATTTTCCGGTGCTCGTTTTCCTGAGGCTTCGAATGATCGTGGAACAGAGAATGGGCCTCATTATGTGCTGTCTTATCCTGATGCTGGCATGGTACGAGAATGGAGTGTCGATGAAGTACTACACATTTCTGCTGATGTCTGTTATGCCTTATACAGATATTGGTCGGCAACCAATGATGATACTTATATGAACATGCGCGGTTATAAGATCATCGCTGAATGTGCAAGATTTGCAGCATCTGTTTTCACGTGGTCTGATAAAAAACAGGCGTATGTCATCAACTCGGTGATGGGACCGGATGAATATCATTATCATGTCGATAATAGCTTCTTTACGAATTATCTTCTCAGATGGTGCATCAAATTTGCTCTTTCACTGATTGATTGTAAATTTTTCCCCGAAATTTCCGTAACCGAGATGAAAAATTGGAAAGCAATTAGCAACAACGTATATCTTCCCTGGATGATGATTGATGGTGTTTCTATTCCTGAAGAATTCGATGGATATGCAACTCTTGAGGAAACTGGGCTGAGGAATGAAAAGAAGCGAGGGCCACAGTTTATGGATGAAAATGAACGGTTTTCTGCCGCAAAATTGGAGAATTTCACTTCCGGAGCCATAAAGCAGGCTGATGTCGTTCTGCTCATGTCTATGTTTCCTGATGATTTCTCAGATGAAGTGAAGCAAGTTGCATTCAAATTCTACGAACCTCGTACTGTTCATGAATCATCATTGAGTTACGGCCCTCATGCAATGCTTGCAGCAGACATCAGTGAGGCAGACAATTGTGCCGATTTTATATCACGTGCAAGTCGCTATAATCTAGATTTCACTCCTATCTCAAATTACAACAATGGATTGCATTTGTCAGCTTATGCCGGAGCATGGCAAGGGCTTGTTGAAGGCTTGGCCGGACTTCGCGTTGACGGTGAAAGACTTTATTTTCGTCCCCAATTACCATCCCATTGGAACTCCTATCGATTCACAGTCTATTTTCGAGGAAAACGACTGCTGATCACGATACTTGCAGATGGCATAGTCGACATTTATAGCGGTGAGAAGAAACTGGCGGCTGAATACTGCTCAGACGGGCGCATATCTATTTGCGGAGAAACAGAATGACCCCATTCTCTGAACGCGCATTACCTTATTCCGAGGTATTACGCTCCTCATCCTTTCGAAAGTTACTGATTGGTCAAGGGTTGTCAATGATTGGCGACGCCGTCTGTCTGGCGGCTCTGCCCGTTGCCCTGATCCATGCCAAACTTAGTGCAGATGTTTTCGGAATTATAATGGCTGCGGTAGGGGTAGGTACGGTGATTGGTGCTCTTGCCGGCGGAGTTCTGGCAGACAGAAAGTCACCGAAACATGTGCTTATCGCGACAGACACCGCCAGGGGATTGGCGCAAGTTGCTGCAACTGTATTAATCATGTCAAGTGCTCCGTGGTGGGGGTTAGTCCTTACCTACCTCATCTTTGGCATTGGTATTGGAGTCTCTCGTCCATGCGCCCAAGTTTTGCTAGTGAATCTGCTCCCCAAGCAGGCGTTAGTCGCCGGAAATGGTGCGATGAATTTTATCGACAACTTTGTGGCCGTAGTTTTTCCTGCCACAGTCGGTGTTGTGATCATATTGTGGGATCCTGTATGGGGAATACTCATGGATGGGATAACGTTTTTCGCCGCAGCCTTTTTCACTGCGCTGATACCCGATATCGGGGTGCGTGGTTCAGACGATAAATTCTCCTTACGGGAGGTATTAAATGGTATCACGATTATTACTGGCAACTCTGTTTTGTCACTTGGGTTTACTGCGACGTTGATCCTGAATGTCCTGTGTTTTCCCATCTTTTTGGTTGTCGCACCATATGCAATCAGTGATCGTTTCAGCGATACAATGTGGGGATTTTGTCTGGCTGCATCGGGAGCTGGCGCTTGTATCGGCTCAGTCATTACGGTACTGACTTCCGGCCATCAGCGTCTAATATTACTTGCCGTGATCTGCGGCCTATTTCTCTGTAGCGCAATGCTCTTGTTGGGAATGGGCAGTTTTGCTTGGATGGTCATTCTGGGGGCAACGTTTATCGGGATTGTTGAGGCGTCGTGGCTGACGGGTTGGGCAACTGCGATGCAAACACTTTCCCCGGAAAAAGATCTTGGAAAAGTTGTTGCCGTCGATACCTTTGTGACCAGTGGTGCACATCCATTCATCTATCTTGGCGCAGGAATATTTGGTGCGATGGTCGGATATTCTGAAACATTGACAATAACCGCGATTGTCAGTGCCGTGGGAATTGCTGTCATCGTACTTGTAGCTATCACTCGAAGAACCTAAAAAAGGCAACGACATTATGATCAAATGCAACAATATCCAAGAGCAGGCGCTAGACCTATCCGAATTTATCTTCAAGCAGTGGCGAGATGTTCTGGCGGCTGGTGATTTTGTGCTAGGTGAAGAAGTCTCAAGATTCGAAGAATGGATGTCACAGTATTGCGGAGGAGCATATGCTGTATCACTTAACTCCGGTACTGATGCTTTACTGCTCGCATTGCAAGCTCTAGGAATAGGGCCGGGCGATGAGGTCATAACTTGTGCGAATACATTTGTAGCAACCGTCGGGACAATAGTTGCTGCCGGTGCTACACCTATCCTTGCTGACGTAGGAGATGATGAACTCATCAACGTTGATACCATTGCTCCGCTGCTAACCGATCGAACCAAGGCTGTTATACCTGTTTATTTACGTGGACGGCCTGTAGCTATTGACCCGATTGTCTCGTTGTGTCGTGCTAAGGGAGTCTTTGTTATCGAAGATTGTGCTCAGGCTATTGGAACGACCATAAATGGTCAGCAAGTCGGTACATCGGCTGATGCGGCGGCCTTCTCACTACACCCATTGAAAACTCTCGGCTGCTTCGGAGATGGTGGTATTCTTATCACAACTAACCCGAATATCTCCGAATATGCAAAACTTGCACGTAATCATGGATTGCAGACTCGCAACGAATCTGTTTTGTTCGGCATCAACTCACGCCTTGATACCTTGCAGGCAGCCGCATTAAATATTAAGACTCAATATCTGGATCAGTGGCTTCAACGTCGTCAGGAAATAGCGACCTTTTATAATCAAGAGTTATCCAACGCCACGACTGGAACGGATCTCGGGGGAGGAAGGGCGGGTAACTCCTACTATCACTATGTTGTGAAATCAGAAAACAGGGATAAATTACAACAACATCTCGGCAGGAACGATATTGAAGCAACAATCCACTATCCGAAGCCTATTCATCAGCAACATGCATGGCTGAGTAGTCAGCCTCACATAGTTCTTCCCAATACAGAACGTTTATCGCAAGAAATACTGACTATTCCTTGTCACCATCATCTTTCGGACAGTGATGTTGAGAGAATTGTTATAACGATAAAACAGTTTGATTCACTTAAAATTTGATAGAAGAAAATGGAGCTCATCGTATAGGGAACGCAATAGGGCAAAGCAACCCACAATGAGATTAAAGAATTCAGGTATTAGTTGTTATTTAATGATTATCTTGAGCTTGAAAAAACAAATTAGCTGGAAAAGTTATTTTTCCAGCTCATGATGAGGAAAAAGCTAAAAAATGTATGACGTTATCATCATTGGAGCGGGATTGGTGGGGCTGGGTATTGCCAACGCTTTGCAGGAACATAATCCTCTATTGCGCCTGTTAGTGCTGGACAAAGAAAATGGTGTGGCTGCCCATCAAAGCGGCCATAACAGTAATGTTGTCCACTCTGGTATTTACTATACTCCCGGCAGTTTGAAAACACGTCTGGCAAAACAAGGCAACCGAACTACCTATCAATTTTGTCAGGAACATGGGTTGTATTATGACCGCTGTGGCAAAGTAGTTGTGGCAACTCAACAGAAAGAGCTTCCCTTGTTAGAGAATATCTATCAGCGGGGATTACAGAACGGGCTTGAAATTAGTCGATTGTCACAAGCAGAATTGAAAGAACGTGAGCCTTATGTTAATGGACTTGAGGCAATTTTAGTGCCAGATGCAGGGATAGTGAATTATCCAGAGATTGCAGAAAAATTGGCAGAAATCATTCAAAGCAGAGGCGGTAATATTTATTATCAGCAACATGTGCATGCTATTCATGAACATGCTGAGTATGTTGAAGTACAAACCCTGCAAACGAGTTATCAAACTAAACAGCTTGTGAACTGTGCGGGATTGCATAGCGATAGAATTGCCAAGTTGGCAGGTTATGAGACTGGAATGAGAATTGTTCCATTCCGCGGTGAGTATTATGTTCTGAACAGCAATAAAAATTATTTGGTCAATCATCTGATATACCCCGTCCCTAATCCTGATTTTCCATTCCTTGGTGTTCATTTCACTCGGATGTACAATGGCAAACGGGATGTTGGTCCCAATGCGGTATTGGCTTTTAAGCGCGAGGGGTATCGCAAGACAGATTTTTCCTTGCGTGATCTGGCGGAAACCCTCACTTATAAAGGATTTTGGAAGATTGCTACACGCTATTTTAGCGAAGGTATGGCAGAAATACGGCGTTCATTTTCGCACAAGCTTTTTACCGACGATGCTCGTCGGCTTATCCCTGATTTACAACCAGAAGATATTACTCTAGGAGCAGCCGGAGTTCGCGCTCAAGCGCTGACAGCTGATGGCAAACTAGTAGATGATTTTCACTTTTTGGTCGGTCGTCGTTCATTGCATATTTGCAACGCACCATCACCAGCAGCAACAGCATCAATGGCAATTGGGCGGGAGATTGTCCGAAGGTATTTTTCAGTGCCTTGAAAAGATAGCCACGAGGAATTGCTGATATTTTGTATTCATAATTTACTTAGCCTACATGGGTAACAAATATTAAGCAAATAGTTGAGCTATCTGACACAATCGCTAACATCTTTGATTGTAATTATCAATGATCCACCGCCTGCAAGAATTATCTTCGGGTGGCGAAAACAAAACTTACGTAAACTGAAAGAGAGAGCATCGTAATGCGGTACATCTGCGCACTTTTGGCAGCAGATATCGTCGGAAAAATAACCCGCCGTCTGGCGATAAAAGTTTTCCAGTCTCTTTTGTGATACCGGCTTACCCACGCAATATGGGCAGAACACACTCTGTCTTACTTTAATCGATACCGTTTTAATCTGTATGGCACTAACCCCACGTTTTGAATCCATCATGATAAACGTCCTTGCTGCTTGGCGCCACTTACGTAACAGCGCCGCGATTACCAAGTGACGCCACCAAGGCGGCCAACGTCCAGCGAATGTCCGACCTGGCTTAACAACCGATTTGAACCCCGCATTACTCAATGACACCCATCTGAACATCCTGTTTACCGACAATCGCTCCGCGACTATCGGGTTTATCTCTCAACACACTCGCCTGACAGCAGGCGTATTCATTGAAAAAAGGAGAAATCACACTACGTCAAGATAATGAGGCGTTCATCCTGAAACTCGTCAGGCCCCTGAACGAGGAGCCAAAAACACCTTCCCGATATTGGGCGGGGGCTTTCTTTATCTGACGTTAATTCAAGGAAAACACATCATGAACCCGATTTTTTTACCGATACCGAATAAAACTTGCGCTGCATTACGTGAAGACGTTTTTACCGCGCAGGTCACCGACCTGATTAATGATATATATCAACGAGAAAGTACACTGACAGTCTGCAAGGCACCCACTATCACAGAAGCCGTGCAGAAGCTGTAAGCCAACCATCTGGCAGATGGCTGGCCTGTGCGAGAGCGGTGTTACGCCAGCTTTTAATTGCGAGTATAGCCTGTGTACTGGCATAGCGCTTACAACGAGAGGAGCGGATGAAGAGAACGTCAGGGCAAGGCGATTATTGTATCGCTTATCGGGACGTCAACAGAAACGGGGGCGACGAGAAAGCACGCCGTCCATTCTGGCGGACTTATCACTGCTGCTAAACACGTTACAGTTGTTGTCGGAATATTCGGCAGAGGAACTGACCCAGCTAGCCGCAAGTGTGTTGGGTCAGTTCGACGATGTGTAGATACCTATAACCTGAATGGAAGGGGCTTCCCGCGAAAAGCATGGTGATTCTCGTTGGAATATCTGCCTGACCCGATCACCTGAAACATCCGCTAGTCTGTCGTCATTAATTGACACCAGACTGAATAACAATAAACCAGCATCTTGATCAGTTCCCCTTCAACAAAATCTGCCCTGTAGCATCGGTGATAATAACGATTTTCGTGAATTAATGGAGAGAGCCAAAAAAGTTGCTGATACTCGCATTAATTAACCAGTGCCTGCTACTGTTATTGAGTTGCAGCAACAAGCCCTCAAGCAACTCGCCTTTGAATGAGGTCATTCCCATTTACCTCCTGAACCCCTGTTACCACAGGTCTTTCAGATACCCCAATGGGGTGACTATCCTCATTTAATAAATATCGGATACTATATGATATAACTGATACATACATTTGATGTGATTATATTCTGAGATATTTTAGATTATGAACATATAAAACATAGTCCACTAAAGAAATAAACTAAAACATACCAGTTCCAAGCCAAAGTATTTATGGTTCCCTCCCTAGAAGTAAGAAGATATTTGGTCAGAAACTTATACATCTTCAACAACTCAAATATTACTCTATATTGCAACCACTTTTTATTAAAATCAGCACTCACGATAAAAAACACATGAAGATTAATCCGGATAAAACGCCGATGATAATATCGATGTCAAACTCCGGATACACTCATTCGAAAATATATCCAGTTCCGTGTCGTTAGCAGCAAATGAAACTGCATCCATCCAGACTTTTACAAACCAATTTTCATCAGAAATAGTTTTTCCAGGCCAAGAATCTCTTTTATAGTTCGTTGCCAACTTGAACTTCGACGTTCAGGTTGGAATTACCGATTCAAAAAGTGAACGAGAAAAACCACCACCCGATTCACCCACTCACGTTTTTCAGGTTCTCACCAGCAATTTCAGCTCGCCCCAAAATTACTGACTCGATTTTCTGTGGTATTCAGGTAAAACATAATGACGATATACTTTACATTCCGTATTTTTACGCTACTATAAAAATATCTGATATATCATTTTCTATCCGCGTTCATAAATATAATTAAATTATAAACAATAGATTACCTAGAACATTCATAACATGTCGTGGCGAATATATTCTTTAAGAGAAACCTATCCAAGTTAAAATAATGAAGTGTAAAAATAGACTTACTTTGTATCTATTTCCACTGTAACTATCGTCATGGCTATTGAATTTATAGCAGTAAAAATAGAAATTACAGAGAAACTATGGTTATTTCTATAATTATTAGCAGCTTTATCCATTCGTTCAGGAGCATAAGATGAAAAAAATTGAGAAAAAAGAAAAAGGTAAAATGCTTGGCGTTAATAGCCATTCCTTTTTCGTTGTTAATCTAACCAATAAAATTTTAACCGGTGATGTGGTTTGGAATAACTCTGGAAATACGAGTGTACTCAATATCGATGGGTTATATCCAGCAACAGCCTCACTTCTTCAAGAGTTCTATCCTGAAAGCGGGAAAACTGATTATTGGCAGTGGACTAAAAGAGGAAGAAAATATCAATTAGATTGTTATGACAATGATATATATGTTGCCGTTGTCATTAGTGATTATGGAATCGGTGTATTACCTTCTGGAACCAGCCCAGACACATGGAAATGGTAGTTTTTATTCCATTGAATTATTTATATAAGTAAAAATAATCATGTGGAGAATACGAGTTTTAGTCTCTGCCTTAAGATATAATATGAAGCCGGTTCAACAAAAATCATGATTTTTGTTGAACCGGCTTAAAATATGATAATTATGGACTCAAATATATAACCCACCTACATTAATACCTTATATTTTTTTAATAAATTCGACACTCAATCATAATAAAACACTGGATTTTAGTCTGCTATAATATTTAATACTTTCTACGTGTCATTTTAACAATATCCAGAATTCAATTTTTGTTTGATTGATAAAATAACAAACAATATGGTCTGTCATTACAATATATAAAAGCTATTACCCATAATTTCAAGGTAATGCTCTTTTATCAATTGCCCCAGATTACCAAATCGTGACTTATTCTGACATTCACAATCGGCGCTCCAGGGCTTGCTTTTCCAAAGAATCGCTCTCGCTTCTGGACTTAAAAAAACAAAATCAACTTTCGGTAAATCTGAGGAAACAACTAAACTTTTTAATCTTACAGCTTAAATGAAAGCAGAAAGTTCAGATAATCATCAAAACCCACTAAAGACACAAATATATATTTGCAACTAGATATTCAATAAAAAGAACTCTCACTCTTGCATTAGATAAACATCCATATAAATTGTTTAATAATAATCATTTATCAAGATAAAAAATTCTCAGACAATCCTTCCTTCTCGCCCCATTTTTTTAACAATAATATTCGATCTTGTATATATTTTTCCGGTAACACTTCTAATTTCTCTATCTTTTCTACTTGTAACTTGAGAAATTCATGACTAAATTCACACCAAGAAACTAAAAAAAATTCGTTATTGAAAAAAATTGACAATGGACAAGCAGTTTTCACTATACGTTCATTATTTAAATCAAAGAAAGTTATCACTATCTTTTCTTTACGATATATCGCTTTCCTAATATCAGATAATATCGAATTATTATCAGTAACTTTACTATAACCTTCTGTTTTTACAAACATTGGCGAACAGTATAGTTGAGCGCGTTGTTCTTCGGGAAGTACTGCCGCGATCTTGGATATGAAACTATGAGCAGACTTAGCCAAAACAACATCATTTTGTTCAATAACCCATTTATTACCTAAAACTAAGGCATCAATTTCATCCATTGTAAACATTAAAGGAGGTAACATAAAACCCGGTCTTAATGTATAACCTAAACCTGGTTCACCTTCTATATTTGCTCCCTGACTATTTAGCAAAGCAATATCTCGATAAAGAGTCCGCAAACTTACATTTAAATCGCCAGCCAGTAACTTACCACTGACAGGATATCTTCTTTGTCTTAAGTATTGCAGTAATGCTATGAGTCTTTCGGTTCTTGACATTTCCGTACTCCTTATTTTAATAAAAAATCAAATAGGAAAATCTCTATTAAATAAATAATATTGAGTTACTAACCAACTATCCAATAGAACCATTCACTCTTAGTCATTGATTAATTGAACAATGTCGAGACTTCACCATAAAACTATCAACTGGAAATCTTATATTTAATATAGCTCTAAATTATCTGAGTTAACTAAAATAATATTTTCGCCTTTCATAATTACTCTACCCTATCAAGAGTAAATGCTCGATACATTACATTGAAGCCACGGTAGAGGTAAGTGTGGAATCATAGAGTAAACATTTAAAATATATATAGCGATAATCAATACAAAAAATAATATTAGTCTTCAATAAGTAAACTTACTATGTATTGACACTATAAGAAAACTTAAATGTTAAAGTCAAGTTTCATGCTACCAGTCAATATTTAAGCAGTAGAAATATGAACTTATTATTCGGAAATTTCGCTTCGTCATGTTTATGAAGATGATTTCATTTTATACCCGTTATCTTTCAAGTTGCCTCTTTGTTGGCTGCACTCACTCACCCCGATCACATCGTTATCTATGCTCCCGGGAATTCGCTCCCTTGCCGCCGCAATACATCTTGAAATCCATAGGGTATGTAACTTATAGTAAAGGAACAATTCAACTAAAAGATATAACTAAAATAAAATTTACCTTCACGACCATTAAAAAAATGTTATTTAGGTAAGGTAATTAATATTTAATTTAAATTTTTATTTGGTATAAAATACCTAACGTTAAAGGATAACATTCTATAAAATATACTATTTTCCATCCTTTATAATAAACAGCGAACCAAGACAGTACTTAGGCAAAAGCGTTAACTTTTGAATACACGTTAATGCAGCAGCCAAAGGGCAAAAAACGAGTCATCCTCACGTATTATATGTACGATATAGATCCTGTGCGCTGTCCTTGTTCACTATTCATTTATAAGAACGCTTACAATAATTACACCAACTAAAATAGGTGCTAAGTGTAAAATAAGTTAATTTTTCTTAGCGCTATTTAGTTTGAATTGTTCATTAACCCAATCCAAAACTTGTATCATATATTCGTTTATTTTATTTAAACAAACATGAGCTTCTGATTCATAACATAATAATTTATGATCATCACCCCATAAGTGATCTAACTCTCTAACTTTATCAATAGAAAATATATCATCCAATGCGCCATGGACAGTAAAAACCTTTGTTTTGCAAGTTAAAGATACATCTAATTTTATTTCATCAAAAAGAGACTGCATATGATTATCTTGCATAAAGGCAAACTGAAAATCTGCTTTAAGTCTTCTGGGTAATTTGTCAAAATCGGCTATTTCAGGCCCACCCGATAAATTAACGATACAGCAAAATTTGTCGCCAATTTTTTGTGCAAGACGTAAAGCAAAATAACCTCCGAAACTAATTCCTAAGAAACAGAGAAGGCTACTATTAATTCTAGCATCATCTTCTAATAATTTAATTATAGAGGTAACATATAATTCCATATCAATAGCCAACGGCGATTTCCCAAGGTTTATTCCTTGCCCTGGCCCATCAAATATAGCTACCGCCATACCCTTTTCTAAGAAAAACTCAGCTAAAGATAATATTTCAATTTCAGTCATTGAATCCAATCCATTGGATAAAATAACACAAGGTAAAGGATTATTCTCTTCTTCTTTATATCCTTTAGGAAATATAAGGAAGAACGGCATATGAAATTTATCAACAACAATATACTGATGCTCAACCAGTAAATCACTATACTTTATACCGGATAAAAAACATGAACGAATATACTCTCTGAGCTGGATCTTTCTGCTTTTATCACTGAAATACATAAATTCAGCCCAATGATAACAAGCAGCAGCACTCTTCAGAGCACGAACATAACTGACTTCATTTTTGGCAGAATTAGCGATGCTGATATAATTATCACCCACTTGAGACCAATTAATCATCCACTCCTGCCAGAATTTTTCAGATGATAAGTCTAAGTTTTCCTCCTGAAAATGACTCAATGCCTCAACCACATCCCCCCAATGAACCTGAGGCGCATATTGAGAATTTAAGAAAAAAAGTCTTGGCATAAAATAACCACAAGTAGAAAAAAGTGCTGTCGAAATTCTATTTGGTTTATGCTTATTATTCATTGTATCTTCCTTTAATTTACTAAATACGAGCGTCTAACCACTCTTTACAGGCAAAAACCATTTTCTTACTATTTTCTGAAATAGCATTCTTCACTATTTCTTGTTGTATTAATTTATCTTCTGTACCAAACTTAATTGCACATAAATTATGGTCTAACTCAACACTATGATTAGAAACAACGAACGAACCACTTCCGCTGCTAAATATACGCCATGAACCGCTATGAGATTTTAATACTAATGGAGGCTCTGGTTGAAAATATTCAATCGATAAACTATCTCTATCACAGAATCGTATGCTCCGGAAAGTCTCATTTCCATTTGGCGTTGACACTGCCATATTAAACTCTTGGTGCCTATCATCGTTGTGAATTATTTTCACTGAATCACAATGCGGTAATATCTGACTCCAATCGTTGATATTTAAAAAGATATTGTAAACATCATCAACTTGATGAGGAACAGAATACCCAGCGGTGAAAGTTAATAATTCTGATTTTTTATTACTTTCCACCTTATTTTTTATACTATCCATCTCCATTTGAGTGTTGTCATTAATAAATGAGATAATAAAGAAATTAGCCTGATCATGATTATCAACATCATCAATAATACCAATAATATCATCTAATAAAGACCAATTCCTCTGTATTGTCAGAAGACAACGTTGATCATTAATAGGAATAACTTGCCATCTCCCACTCATTTTCTTTAATAATGGCATAGGTTTAAGCAGGACATAATCAATTCTATAAATAGAATCAGAATAATATCGCTGTGTTTGCCAGCTTACTGTGTTATTATTCTGTCTTGCTTTAATTTCAACAAGCTCTGAATCATCTATTCTATTTAATACCTCAGCACCTTCACAAAATGAGAAAATATCAGGCCAATAAGAGACATCTTTAACCAAAGTATATACATCCTTTGCCGGTGCCTCACATATTATTGAATGAGTCAAATTTCCGTTTAATTCCCCCCTCGATCCTTCATTTGCTTCTACAATATTCTTTATATTATTGAGCTCCTTAACTGAATTAAGATCAATTCCTTTACTAATAAATTCATGGGCCTGCTGCGTTGTTTCAACACCATCAACTAATCCTGTTATTTCTGGCTCAATATCATAATCATGCTCTAACATAAGCATACATTGTTGAAAATTGATCTTAATAACCCGCCATGATGTTTCCATCCCGTTGACTAATGTCATTGGCTTGGTCAGTTTTGATTTTATACTGAATGTTTCTGCATGAAATTTACGCTCCGATACCCACTGCATGATGATACCGTTAACTAACGCTTTAATTTCTATTTTTTCACTGTCTTTATCTCTAAAGATAGCCTTTACTTCCTGACAAGGCTCAAATATTTCTGGCCACTTGTCAGAATTGACAATAACTTGATATACCTTTTCTGCCTGAGTATTACAGATAATGGAGTGTGATTCTGAATAATTCATTATTGACACCTTAATTTAAATAATTTTTTAGGATCGATTGATTTAATTAACGCTGATTTTAGTATCTTATCGTTATGGCTTTTCGGAAATGACTCACCCGTAACATAGAACCAATCAGGCCATTTTTCCTGACTTAATTTAGCGCTCAGAAATGATGAAAGAATATTTTCAATTTCAGGTAATGATTTCTTCGAAATATCTCCACTCATGCAGGCAACAGGTTGGTTAATAGCAATACCATTTTCATGGAAAGAAAAACCAACAACAGTAGCAACATTCACATTGGGTACTCTTGATAAAATAGATTCAACTTCTTCAGGGTAAATCCTATGTCCGTTAGCACTCATAAATGTATTTTGCTTACGTCCCTTTAAAATTAAATAATCATCGTCATCGATATAACCCAAATCACCGGTAGCAAACCACTTTTCAGGCGGAGTGACTTTCCCAGAAATCACATCATAATACCCTTCCATCATACTTTTACCTCTTAGTATAATTTCTCCAATATTATCAGATGAGCCCATAATAGGCTTAATAGCAACTTCCAATGTATTATCAATCTTCCCAACACAATAAACTGAGTTGAGATACCTTTTATCACGATGATCTTGCTCATCCACCCAGCAGAACGGACCATAAGTTTCACTTAATCCGTATCCCTGCATCCATTCACAGCCTATTAATTTACGCCCTTTCTCAAGTACACTGGGCGGCATAGCCGCAGCCCCATAAGCAACAACGTGTAAGCAAGTTAGATCGATATCATCTTCTTCTGCCGATTTAACAAATAATTTCATCGATTCTGGGCGTAACATAATATGCGTAATTTTATCGCGGGAAATATAGCCAGGCCATTTTTCTATATTCCTGTCTTCTGGTATAAAAAGTATTGACTGATGTAATAATGCACCGAAAGAGAAAATCACACCGGTAGTATTATTCAATAAGCCTGACATGAATATTCTAGCATCCTGAGTAAACTTTAATTTTTCTGTTACTGTGCAAATTCGCTGACATATTAAGGATTCTGAAATACTAATTGCTTTCGGTTTCCCTGTACTTCCACTTGTGAAAAGTACAATAAAGTTAGTAATAGATTGTGGTGAATACGTGATAACAGGAGTTTCTTCTATGCCATGAATGCTGATCTCATGATCTGAAAAATCAATAACATTGATGCCGTTTTCTTTTAATTTTTCGACAATATATTTATCTTTTTTAAGATAAACAACAAAATCGTATTGAACCTCATTGGTAAAATTGATCCATTCATCGATTGTCGCTGATGATAAATTATAGGGCATTAACAAATGCAATCCCATAGCACTGGCCGCAGCCAAGAAGAAAATACCTAATTCATCATGTTCAAATATAACAATAACTTTATTATCTTTATGAATTCCTCTATTGCATAAATTATCAATTATGTGGGAAACAGAAAATATTACCTCCTTTCTTGTATAATGAGAATCCTTAGTGATAATACAATCGTCATTTAAATTATCACGCACTGAATGTAACAACATAGAAATTAGTTTCATTTCTGCTTCCCATTGGTTAACAATTAATTTTTATCACTTAAATTTGCTGAGACGAAATCAAGAACAGCTCTTCCTGTTTCCCAATTACTGAATTGACTTTTGGTCACAGAAATACCAAATTCTTTCCCAATTTCTTTTGCTAAGTCAGCTAATTCAGTAGAATCCATATCATAAGCTTGAGCAAGATCTGCATCCATATTGAAATCATCAAAATCAATATTAACAAAAGATGACAAAATAGTTTTTATTTTTACTTCTGGATTATTATTCATATATTACACTCGCACATTTAAATATTTTAGAGATTAAATAGCTGAAAAACTCAACGCACACACATGACCTTTGTTACTGAGTCGCTGAATGACTATTTGATTAGTATTTGAAAATTCATTTATTGTAACAGGCTGTTGTTCTCCATTATTTTCTGATAAGAATGATGAAGCCAGGACTGAATCAATCACGCCACTGACCGAAAATTGATTATTTAAATAAGGTCTCAGATTTACAAAAGATGTTTTTATATCTTTATCTGAAAATACTTTACTCGTCATTTCCTTTTCATCATCATATATTCCGTCCATAATAAATGCAGAATTCTCATTATGGCTGAATAGTTCAGCAGTGTATTTTAAGGTGTCACTTCTTGTGTTTTTATCAGGTGAAAAATAATCAATAAAGCCAGTTAATTCACATAATATCGAAGCGCCACGTTCTAAAGCATGTTGCATTTCTTCTATAACCAGAAATGCAGCCCCTTCCGAGAAATTTTCTGGTAATTTTTCGCCAAATATTTCAGAGTTTCTCTGTATTGATTTCTGCTCCAGTAAATTTTTAACTAATGGGCTCGAAAGATGTTCTGACGCACCACATAACATCACTTCCGCTACACCATTAGAAATAGCTTCGGCCGCATAACCTATTGCTTGGATCCCTGCCACATCCGATGTAGAAAACGTTTTAGATTGTGCACTAAAACCATAAAGAAGTGATAACTGCCCCTGGAGTGCAGCAGGGAACCATGCCGTAGCGACATAAGGCCCCATTCCCTGAATTCCTTCAATATGGAGCGCTTTCACTTCGTCTTCAATATGTTTCCATCCACCAAAGCAATTTCCAACATATATCCCGACGCGATTAGGATCAATTTTGTCTAAATCTAATTTACTCTCTTTTAATGCCATCTCGACAGCGACAATGCCATAAATAGAAAAGTCATCAATTTTGCGCTTTAAGCGATTATTGATATATTTTTTTTCATCGGGATCACTCAATGTCCGTATTACAGGGCTTGAGGACATATTATTTATTGAATTTTGGCCCAAGAACTTCTGAATCAGATTTGACTTGATGGATGTCACATCCTTGCCATCAGGATGTATTGCGCCAACACCGGTAACAACAACTCTTCTACGCATTGTTAATTGCCCTCATAACAATAACACTGTGAATACCGGAAAAACCACTGGATAATTTTAACGCAGTGTCAATAGGATATGCGCAACCTTGATTAGGGATATAATCTAAATCGCAATCAGGATCCGGGGTTTGATAATTAATTGTTGGGTGAATATATTGTCTTTCTATTTCCAGACATAATGCGACAGATTCTATCGCATTGGCGGCAGCTAAAGCATGACCTGTCATTGACTTTAATGAGTTAATGGGAATATCAAATGCTTTTTCTCCCAAAATAAATTTAATTGCATTTGATTCATTAATATCATTTTGAGCCGTAGAACTTCCATGTGCACTAATATAATTTACTGCTGATGGGGCGATCTTGGCATCTTTCAATGCCATATCAATGCACCGGGCCATTGCCAATCCATCAGCGGGTAAATCCGTCATATGATAAGCATTATTGACTGATGCATATCCTACCAATTCAGCATAGATATGTGCTCCACGCTTCTTCGCATGTTCATAAGACTCTAAAACTAATATTCCACACCCTTCTGCAATAACAAATCCATCACGTTCAAGAGAAAAAGGACAGGTTGCCGATTGCTGATTTTCCAGCTCTCTTGATGACAATGCCCCCAAAGCCTCAAAAGAGCCAATAGACAGTGGACAAAGCGGAGCTTCACTTGCACCGGCCAGCATGACATCAGCCCTTCCATTACGAATATGTTCAAGAGCCATTCCTAAAGCATCAAGCCCTGCCGCACATCCCGTTGATATATTACTCACCGACATGGACGCACCATACTTTTTCGCCACAGAGGTTGCCGCAGAGCTGAAATCAAAGCTATCGTAATCCTCTGGTTGAATTAAATCAGGGCTGATCTCTTCTTTGCCTCCATGGGTAATTCTGAGCAAACACTCTTCCATTCCAGCAGCATCGGCAATAGCGGTTGCTATTGCAACACCAAAGCGTTTACCGTCAATTTCTGAAGGCGTTAAATTTGCATCTTGCATTGCCATCTCGGAAGCATCCAAAGCAAACCGCAGATATTTATGCTCATTTTGCAAAACATATTCTTTGTTATCGATATCAAGATCGCCAACCTTTCCTATAGCTCCACTTTTAAATCCGAATTTTTTTCTTCCCCACGTATATTCACTGACCCCCGATTTCCCATTATGAATATTGTCCCAAAATTCATTAATGCCAATACCTGTTGGTGAAATAATACCTAACCCTGTCACCACCACTCTCTGTGTTTGAGATTCATTTCTGTTATTTATTATCACAATAGTTATCTCGATAGAAATAGAATACAGAATTATTGTCAGGTAAGTTTTATTTACATAAAATTTACCCCCTTTTACTTAAGAAAACCCCTATCTGAAAGTAGTTATCTCAAACTACTTTGATTAGCTTTAAATTAATATTTGTCATATATATCTTTGATCTTTATCTCCTAACCAAAACTCTTGAGAATGAGCACCAAGCCCAACCATAATTCCCTTTAAATATCAATTTGCGTCTCTCTCTGACTTATCATCTACCAAACATACAAGAATGGCATGAATATCCCAGATTAAACCAAATTAAGTTAATTCCATTCGATCTTTACAAAGAATAATTCAGCCTTTTCTTAATAGCCCAATTTACTCTTAAAAATCATCCAGAAAGGATATGACAAATTTATTACAATAGAGCTGATATGGCTGCTAATAATAAAACATAGCAAAGATCATCTATTTTTCGCTTCTTTATATAACCTTATATATTATTATCAAATATTGCAACAACCCGACTCCATGAAGCATCCGCTTTCTCTAATTTTATTGGAAAACAACACACTTTAAATCCATAAGGTTTAGGGATACTGTTTAAATTACAAAGTCGTTCTATTTGCAAATAAGGATGATCCCGTCCGATAAAATGAGAAGGCCATAAGCAAGCTTTATTCCCTGTCTTTTTGTAATCGTTAATCATCTCTATAAATGGCCGATCAAAACTGAATGCATCTGTTCCAATAATCTTTACGCCTTGCTCTACTAACCATTGGACAGCACTGCTTTCAATCGCTCTATACTGAGTAAAATAGGATTTTGAGCCTATTAATTTATCAGCGCCAGTACTTATAAGAACAATATCATTTTCTTTTATTTTATAATTAATTTCTTTTAACTGGTTTTCTACTGCCTGTTTATCAATTAACTGATCATTTTGGCTAAAATCAAGTAATACACCATGACTATAAAACCAATCCAAAGGAATATCGGTAATTGTTGCCGGCTGCTCTTGCTCTTTATGCCATCCATAGTGATAAGGTGAGTCAATATGTGTTCCGGTATGCGTTGTCAGTCGATAATACATAAGTGATAATCCCATACCATCAGGGAAATCATTATGATCAATGATCCACTTTTTGCGTTTGAAGCGTTTTACAAAGACTCTTTTCCACCATGAACTGGTATGGAAATACAAATAACTCTCACCTAATTTATTGGCGCCTTCTTTATGATCGACTATTTCCCTCGTGACTTTTTCAGGCTCCCAAAAATCACAATCTATAGGAACACTTAAATCAATAATATTATTCATCTTTGTTCCTTATCATGTCGGAATAGTTTATTCTCTTAACATTCGGAGTGGAAATTATCTTCTTTTGAGACAAAGCACAAACAAATTCCTGATGATGAATTAGCAATGTACTTTCCTCCAGTTCTCTCATATTTTTCACAGAAACAGCACTATTAACCAATAACTCTTCATGCAAAGTCGAAGCAAATAATTTAATATATGCCTCAAGTCTAACCCAATAATATAATAATGTTAAATGATAATAACTCTTAAATCCCAAGCTAACACCTAATGGTTGTTTTAACAGGATACCTTTCATATATTCCAGTTTCTCATCCTTAATAAAATACTCAACAATTTCTGAGATTTTTATCTTAGAAGGCGTAACTTCAACATCAACACCCATCTCTCTTGCACTAAGGCCAATGACACAATAATTTCTTGAAGCACTCAGTGAGAAATAGTATCTTAAGTCTTTCTCCGTGGATATATAAGGCTTTCCGTTATCATTCGTTATTATTTCATAATCCGATAAATATTGATTTAAAACATAACGCAACGCAACCCTTCTAAATATAAATTTTTTCCTTCTATCCGCTAAACAGATCTGATTATGGCGAACAATATCAGAACTATAAACTAACTGTTCAATAGACGTTAAATCAATATCATCGATTTTTATAATCCAAAGATCAAAAAAATCAGATGATAAAGAAATATTTCCCATAATTAGTAATTACCTAATCCACCACACACATTAAGCGCCTGAGCAGTTACTGCCCCAGCGAGCGGGGATGCGAGATAAGAAACCATTTCAGCAACTTCATTAGGTTCAACATATCTTCCGATAGGAACACGTTCTTCTACTCTTCTTTTCGTTTCTTCTTTATCGGTACCCCAAATCTTGGCGTAATGCTCTCTGACACGCACAGCCATATCACTTTCAACAAACCCAGGGCATACTGCGTTAACAGTGACGCCTGAACCATTACGCGCTAATTCAAGCCCCAAGGATTTGGTGAGACCGACAACACCATGTTTAGAAGCGGAATATGGTGTACCATAAATAACACCTTGCTTACCACCGGTTGACGCAATATTGATAATTCTTCCACCAGATAACATTAGCTTTCTTGTCAAAACTTCATGTATGACAAAGTAAGTGCCATTTAAATTAACGTTTATTACATTTTGCCAAGTTTGAGGGCTTATTTCAGCGGTAATTCCACCACCGGAAATACCTGCACAATTCACCAGTACGGATAGCTTATTATTCTCAAGTTCAAGTTGGTCAAAAGCTTTGCTGACATCTTCATGATCAGAGACATCACAAACTATTTTTTTTGCAAATTGATTACCATATTTATTGCGTAGTTTACCAATTGCATTATCAAGACGATCAGAAGTGCGTGATAATAATATTGGCTCAAAACCATCCTCAGAGAGTTTTTCTGTAATTGCGAAACCAATATCTCCTGTCGCACCAGTAATAAAGGCATATTTCATCTGAATTATTCCTATCGTTATTTATATTTTTTTTATTTACAAAAAACTACGATTACCCTTCATAAGTATTATTCACAATTCAGTGACAATTTCTGTCAGCATTAACAAAAAATATTCACAACCACCCATTTATATCAATAATAAATTAACGTTATACTTACAATAACTCATAATATCATCATATTCCACTATGTGATTATATAAATCCATCTTATTTTTTTAACTAAAATAGTCTTTTATAGTTATGCTTCACTATTGATTAATACTTACATTCATAGAAGTATAACCACTTAATCTAAAAAACAGGTATGCAAACGAATATCATGCATATCAATATTGATTATAAAAAATAAATAAAATAGGGGAGTCACTACTTAGAAATGTTATTTAACCGGGGATCAAATAAATGATCAGTGATAATCACACTATTTAAGGAAGGTCGAAAGCTAGGATGCTGAAGATTAACAAGTAGGTTATTCTCATGCGGAACCACAACAGAAGGCACAATAAGACCTATAAAATAGCCGACATTCAGCCAATTATTCCCCAGCATCCGAGTATCATCAGGTATAACTCTCTGGTTCCAATTTGATGGCAAATATTCAGTTTCTTAATCTATGCGATTTTTATTATTTGATTTACAGAAGCAATACCCACGCCTTCATTATCCATTTTGTGCCATTTGATGTCGAAATAGTTTAAAATTCGACCAAAAATGACAATTTTATACAAATAGGGGCTTGAAAAATCAGCTTCTTTAGTGAACATTGGTGGAGAGTGCACGCGGGTACCGGTCAGTTCGCCAGTATTGTTATCAGTCGGGATATGCAGAGCATGTTCCAGCACGACGATTTCGATACTGCTTTCACGGCTCTGAACATCCCCAGAACCTTTGATATCTGTACCGCCGTCATCCTTCAGCCACAAATAAGCGGGGATCGCCATAATATTACTCCTGTTTTAATTGTGTCATGTCGCCTGCACCGGCGATGTTGATGAAGAACCTGGAACCTTTTGCAATCGCTGGCAGGCGACTGCGCTCGGTATTAGGCTGGTTTCAACCCTATGGTTGGCAGCACGTCCCACAGGGGTTGTATTGGTAACGATCGGCCGCGTTGCACCCTTCTCTTTTGCGATAGAACAAGCCAGCAGCATATCGCTGGTTTGTTCTATTCAATCGCTCAACATTTCAAATATGCTCCAGCTTCCGGCGAAAGATACGCGATTTAGGCACTTCATTTTGAAAACTCGCAGTCATTGATAACTCCTCGATAAAGAACAAAATAAGAATATAGTGGTCATTTCATAATAAATTTTAGAAATAACACACTGAATCAGATAGTTATGAATGGGTAATTAACAGATATACAACTATGTACGCTGCACGCGAGGAATCATTTGCTTCATCCATTTTTTTCCAGATTCGTTCTTTATTACAAATAAGGGGAAATAAAACAGCTTAATAAAATAGGTTATTTAAGACAGTGAAATGATTTCTACGCGTATCGGTATTCTAATCAGTTAACCATTGACTCGAACAGGAACCTGCCTAATAATCAATAAATCTAGATCATAAGCAGGAAAATCAAAAACACTAAACAACACGCGGAGAAATATTTCCCTTCCAATGAATATATATGGATACAATATTTTATCCGTTATATTCAATATTTTATAATGCAATGTTATATTATTTTCAAATCAATATTATTATCATTAAGTTCTAAAGTCAGTATCTTATTGCCTCCGCCTCGATTATTGCCAGGGATCTCTAATGCATCATCATAACTGAATACTCTATTTAAAGAACACTTAACCGCATTTTCATTCGGTGGATTCCAATAATCCTGAAATATCCAAACATTAATCTCAGATTTACATTCTCTGCCGGTATAAAGATGAATGGCCTTATTGGGTTCATACTTATCACCTATCCAGGGAGCCCATAAATCACCATGCCATTCAGACATCTTATCCACAGTAAATTTTTTCCTGGCAATATACCCATGCTCAATGACAAATATACAAGGCGTTTTATTATAAATGGATTTAATATTTGTCACGCCCGCGATAATATTAACAGCTGGTTTATTCTTAGTGTCAATTAATTTCTCTTCCATTTTATTCACCTATATTAATTAATAAGTTCAATAATAATCATGATAGGACTTATAATAACTTTATCCTTTCGTACACTCTCACCCAGCATTGACCCGAATTATTCTATACCCGTTATCTTTCAAGTTGCCTCTTTATTGGCTGCACTCACTCACCCCGGCCACATAGTTATCTATGCTTCCAGGGATTCGCTCCCTTGCCGCCGCGATGCATCTTGAAATCCATAGGGTATATAATGTTAATTTCCTCCAGTGACATTATACTTTCAACAACATTCCATTTTTATTAATCACGCCAATGATCTTATATCAATGATTAGCCTTAAACTTAAATATAGCTCAAAACTGCTATTTTACCATTAAGGCTAGATCACATATCTATCGTTATTTTCCTTTAATTATTACGGCAAGAATTACTCATTAAACTCTTAGCATCTCTTTTCAACACTTGAGCTAACTTTCTTACATATATAGGTAATATTAGAGCACTGACCATAGACAATATGAAAATAGGCTGTACACTTTTAGCCGTAATTGCTTTACCACTTAAGAAGATGGAGGAGAAGAAGAACACAACACCGGCACCCAGATTGGATAACGCCATCTGAAGGGCACCAAAGCCGGCACGATTTTCCGGCGTCGAAGCATAAGAAGCCAGTACGTTGGCCGCCATAACCTGCACATAAGTCGCGAACATAAAAAAGGCAAAGAATATATATCCATTCATTTTGCCCATCAATCCCAGTAGGATATTAACGATAAACAAAACAGCCGCCGCAATGGTAATTTTCTGAGGAGGATATTTATCACACAGCTTTCCAGTTAAATAAGTCCCCAACCAAGACGCCAGACCACCAATAAAAAATACCAGTGAAACCCGCTCTTCTGGAACATAAAACACATTTGTTAATAGCGGAACAAGTATCGGAATCAGCATGAAGGGACTAAAGTTACTGACACCGCTTGCTAACCCGGCCAATGCTATTTTTTTGGTCAGCACAATTTTATTCTGGCTATTTTTTACCTTCTCTGTTCCTGGAATAAAGCACAGGATCAGAGGCAAACTCACGATGCATAAAATAACGATCAATAAAAAAGGAATTTTCCAGGTAAAACTCGTCGCCAGATATAAACACAGCGGCATACCTAAAATGCTCACGAATGAAAAAGATGAAAACGCAATCCCCAATACCCTTCCCCGCATATTTTCTGGGGAATTATTCAATAAAATCCCAATCCCTACTCCCAATGTCACGCCACCAAACAGACCCGCAATCATACGGAGCAGAATAAGTTGGTATGGCTCTGAGGCAAAAATTGTCAGGAAAGTAATCAGGCCAAGAAGTAACGTGTTTAAAATGAGAACCTTTCTTTTATTAAAGCGATCGAGAAAGAAAAAGGATGCCAGACCAGAGAAGACGGAGGCAAGAACATAAGTGCTGGCAATCACTCCCGCCATAGTCACAGGCATGTGAAAATCATCGCACATATACACAAAAAGTGGAGTCACCATCATGTACTCTAACGCATTAATAAACTGAACTAATGCAACAACTATCGCAATAATAACTATCTGATTATTTTCAATTAACTTTGACATTATGAATTCTAATTCCAGTTGGCGTAAATTTCATCTATGCAGTCATCAATTTACCTCACGCACAGATTAAAAAAAAGCGCTGCGTATCATCATAGTGAACTTCTGGCAAAACCAGGTTTGAGATGAAGCTGATAACGACAAAGCAGAATAATCAAGCAGCGATAGCTTCACAGGACTATTCATTGTTAGAAACAAGTGACAAACTTTCTGGAGAAGGTATGGATAATGTATTGAAGTATGCCGATAACCCACTCGACGAAAAACCGGGAACAATCGTTATCAATGCCAGCAATGGAACCAATAACAATTACAACAATAGTGTGGTAGTGTTGAATTGGTCATTATCATAAGACAAAAATGTATCGCTGTTATATCTGAAAGCAGAAAGTTAAGAAATCACCAAAATAATGTTTAACTCAACTATTATTAAGGATACACACTAATGAATACCAATACCTACTTCTTTCTTAATACAGAAAACATTAAATATTATGATGATCCTCAAATAAACAAAGGAGATACTCCCCAGCCTATCCGTAATGACTGGCCCAACCTGCCCATCGAGTTCCAAAAGAATATTGATGATGTGATTAACTTAAACGGCTCATTATATTTTTTCAAAGGATCGCAATATCTTAAATTCGACACGGCAAAAGCACAAATAATCGATGGCCCAAAACCCATTGTGGATGGATGGCCCGGGTTGAAAGGTACTGGATTTGAAAACAGCATAGATGCCGCCACAGAATTGACAACAAATACCGTTTGTTTTTTTAAAGGCAAAGATTGCATCGATTATACAATGAGTTCACATACAGCCAATAAGAAAACTATCTCAGATAGATGGGGAACAACAGAGAAATACTCAGAATTCAGTGAAAATCTGGATGCGGTTATTTTATGGCAGAATATTGCCGGCTCGATAATTTATCTTTTCAAAGGCAATCGCTATATCCAATATAACACGCAATTGAATGCTATTGATGGTGGACCTACCGCCATGCAAACTTATTGGCATGGCGTGACTTTCAATAAAATTCAAGCGGCGGTATCGGTTGATACCGATCTATTAGGCAGTAACAGCAGTGGAAACTGTGGCGGAATATGCGGTACCAACAGCACCGGTAAACACTGCATCCAGTTACCTCTCAATATAAAGTTCGGCCTGTCTGCTTACGTTAATACGGAGATCCATCAGCAAACGATAAAGGTGTACATTGACGACCAACTGGCAGATACATTAACCGGTAAAGGCGTAAATAGCGTATTGGGCTTTAAGACTTACTCGTCAGGTACAGGCAAAATCCGCATCGAAATTGCAGGAGATGGCAAACCCTGTAAGTTGCGATATGCCAATAATCCCCTTGACGTAAAACCAGGAACAACCCTTATCGGTGCTGAAAATGGTACCACCAATAAATATAACGACAGCATAGTGGTGTTGATCTGGCCGCAGGCGTGAATCACAAAAAGTAAAAATATATACCCTATAGATTTCAAGATGCATCGCGACGGCTAAGGGAACGAATCCCCGGGAGCATAGATAACGATGTGACCGGGGTGAGTGAGTGCAACCAACAAAGAGGCAACTTGCAAGATAAAGGGTATATCGTCCTGGCAAATCCAGCAATGCCAGTAGAGATGAAATTTATCTGTCAATTGAAGCGGCGTTATGTCGCTTTTTGTTGTGCTCCACGATAGATATATCAGTAAAAAGAGACTTCCTTTACGGCGATAGTGCACTGTGATAAACAGAAAAAATAATATTTCAACTTTTAGGTAACGTAATAACCGGAAAATAACCTGCAATCCACCAAATAACCCCTTATTCGATAAAAATTAACTTTTTTAACTTTTCTTTCTCTATCTCCCATTGCTATGAATATTCAGTGATGCAGGAATTCGACCCTATTTCAGGCCCTCAAGGGATCATAGAAAAGGTGAGATAACCCGCTTGTTACGATAGCCAAACCCGGAAATGACGCCAAGAATATATGCAAGAAATAGCATTATCGAATGGAAAGTAATTTCAGGGGGGTATCAATTATTCAGAGAAAAATAACATACTTGCCGAGGAAATGATGGAGAATGTACTTAAATATGGAGATACCGTGACAATATTAAATAGCTATAAGAGCTGGAGCGGTGGATATCTCAGTGTATTTGGCAACGGTAATAAACCCGGCACCAAATATGCCGTTGTAACAGTAGATGCATCTTTAGCTATTTATGGCGGGGCATGGAGAATTGAGTCAGCAACAGAAAAACCTGCCGGTAGTGAGATAATGAATAATGATATTATCTTACTTCACAACCTGTATTACTGTGATGGCGGTTACTTACGGTACTATAATGTGGTGGATCAATATGAGCAATCAACGGAGGTACACCAAGTCTACACCTCAGATATCCGTAAAAGATCAACCTTGGAATGGGTTATTTATTGTGAAACTACGTTGCCAAATGGAAACATCAGAGAAGGCGATAGCCTCTCTCTCTATAATCGATGGGGAAACAAAGGTTTTCTTGATACCCATAATCATGCCGGAGACACAGGTTCGTTATATCAAGTATTTATGTCCAATAATGCGACCCGTAAAAGTCATACCGGTTTGTGGAAAATGGCAAAGGTGAATGATCCTTGCCCTCCCCCTGATGTATTAACCAATATCATGCCATTGTGGCGCAAGATGCGGTAACAACAAGCATCGTTATAACTCAAATGAAGCTGGCAAAAGGGAATAAAACCGGCTTTTGTACGTTTTAGCCAGCAAATAGACAACGAGGGTATTCATTCACGAACTGTTTAAAAACTATCAATAAATTGGCTAACAGAAGATCAAAAACGCCTCAATAAATGCAAGCCTGATTATTGTCAGCCTCAAACCGTTACGTGGTTCCTCCTCCTCCACTGCCACCATTGAATGAATTTTTTATTCCTAGATTAATAAAAAATGAGCTTAACATAATAAGCCCCCACACTATAAAGTTATCCCTATATAAATTAGAAAAACTTATCAAATAGTAAAATAAGCCTAATACCTAAGATAAATCATGGATTAGTCCATTATTATACATCAATTTTTTAACACCTTTTGCGATAAGCATATTGGATAAGTTTTCTCTTGCTGATCAGTTTACTCATCCATGTACCACATTAAATGAATTAGTAATAAATAAGTAAAAACAAAAAGGAATATTTATGAATTGTCACACAATCTGAATGACGATGGCTGGTTTGTTACCGACTTCAACGACAGCCGTTTCCTGCCTTTTGAAGGCAGAGAGGCGACAATCGGCATGCTGGCGTTCAATATTTCCCATGCCAGTTAAGAAGGATCACAACATGATCTGGTTGCCAACCTGAATGACATCATTGTGTATCTGAATTACCTCATTATAGACGCGTAAATTTCTTTTCTTTGTCTATCACAGGTCCCTGAAAGGGGCTTGTCATAAGGAGTATTTTATGCAGGATTCATCAGAAGTATCGGTTACAACACTGTCACTCCCCAAAGGCGGTGGCGCTATCAGTGGTATGGGAGAAGCACTTAACGCCGCCGGTCCTGATGGAATCGCAACTCTCTCCCTACCGTTACCGCTCTCCGCCGGGCGAGGTACTGCTCCTGGGTTATCACTGAGTTATAGCAGCAGTGCAGGTAACGGGCCTTTCGGTATCGGCTGGCAATGCGGCGTCACGACCATTAGCCGACGTACTCAACACGGCATTCCACAGTACGATAATAACGACGCATTTTTATCCCCAAGCGGCGAGGTGATGAATATCGCCCTGAATGATCAGGGGCAACCCGATATGCGACAGGACGTTAAGACGCTGCAAGGCGTTACCCTGCCGGTTGCCTATACCGTGACCTGCTATCAGCCCCGCCAAATACAGGATTTCAGTAAAATCGAATACTGGCAACCAACTTCGGGTCAGGAAGGACGCGCGTTCTGGCTGATATCATCGCCGGACGGACAATTGCATATTCTGGGAAAAACAGCACAGGCTTGCCTGGCTAATCCGCAAAATGACCAGCAAATCGCCCAGTGGTTATTGGAAGAAACGGTGACGCCGACTGGTGAGCATGTCAGCTACCAGTACCGGGCCGAAGATGAGGCTAATTGCGACGATAACGAAAAAACACGCCACCCGAATACCACGGCACAACGCTATCTGGTGCAGGTAAATTACGGGAATATCAAACCGCAAACCAGCCTGTTTGTATTGGATAACACCCCACTCACCCCAGAAGAATGGCTGTTTCATCTGGTCTTTGACCACGGTGAACGGGACACTTCACTTTATGCCGTACCAACATGGGATACAGGTACAGCGCAATGGTCTGTACGCCCAGATACTTTCTCCCGCTATGAATACGGTTTTGAAGTGCGTACCCGCCGCCTGTGTCAGCAAATACTGATGTTTCACCGCACCGTATTGCTGGCCGGAAAAGCCGGCGCAAATGATACACCGGAGCTGGTCGGACGCCTGATACTGGACTATGACAAAAATGCTGGCATCGCCACATTGACTGCCGCCCGTCAATTAAATCACGAACCCGACGGCAGCCCCATCACCCTTCCCCCTCTGGAGTTAGCCTGGCAACGATTCGACCATGAAAAAATACCCGCCTGGCAGCGGTTCGATGCGTTGGATAACTTCAATCCCCAGCAACGTTACCAACTGGTTGACCTGCGGGGGGAAGGGTTGCCGGGCATGTTATATCAGGAACGCGGTGCCTGGTGGTATAAAGCCCCGCAACGCCAGGAGGGCGAAGACAGTAATGCCGTGGTCTACAGCAAAATAGCGCCGTTGCCCACCCTGCCCAATTTGCAGGAGAATGCCTCATTGATGGACATCAACGGGGATGGTCAACTGGATTGGGTGGTCACCGCTTCTGGTGTCCGGGGATACCACAGCCAGCAGCCCGACGGTAAATGGACACACTTTACGCCAATCAATGCCTTGCCGGTGGAATATTTCCATCCAAGCGCCCAATTCGCCGATCTTATCGGGGCTGGATTATCCGATTTGGTGTTAATCGGGCCGAAGAGTGTACGTCTGTACGCGAACCAGCGGGATGGCTGGCGCAAAGGTCAGGATGTCCCCCAATCCGCAGGTATCACCCTGCCAATCACCGGAACCGATGCCCGTAAACTGGTGGCATTTAGTGACATGCTCGGTTCCGGTCAGCAACATCTGGTGGAAATCCGGGCTAACAACGTCACCTGCTGGCCCAATCTGGGGCATGGCCGTTTCGGCCAGCCACTGACCCTGCCTGGATTCAGCCAGCCCGAAAATAGCTTTAATCCTGAACAGTTGTTTCTGGCCGATATTGACGGCTCCGGCACCACCGATCTTATCTATGCTCAATCCAGCTCCCTGCTGATTTATCTCAACCAAAGCGGTAATCAGTTTGATGACCCACTCACATTGGCTTTGCCGGAAGGGGTACAGTTCGATAACACCTGTCAGCTACAGGTTGCTGATATCCAGGGACTGGGAGTCGCCAGCCTGATTTTGACCGTGCCTCATAGGGCACCGCATCACTGGCGTTGTGACCTGTCACTGACCAAACCCTGGTTGTTAAATGTGATGAACAATAACCGGGGCGCACATCACACCCTGCATTATCGCAGTTCTGCCCAATTCTGGCTGGATGAGAAGTTACAGCTCACGAAAGCGGGCAAATCGCAGGCTTGTTACCTGCCGTTCCCAATGCATCTGCTATGGCATACCGAAATTCAGGATGAAATCAGCGGTAACCGGCTCACCAGTGACGTCAGCTACAGCCACGGCGTCTGGGACGGTAAAGAGCGCGAGTTCAGAGGATTTGGTTGTGTCAGACAGACAGATATCACGACGTTTTCTCACGGCACCGCACCGGAACAGGCTGCACCGTCACTGAGCATCAGTTGGTTTGCCACCGGGATGGATGAAGTAGACAGCCAGTTAGTGGCAGAATACTGGCAGGGAGATACCCAGGCTTACACCGGATTTGAAACCCGCTATACCGCCTGGGACAATGCCAGCCAAACAGACAAGGTGTTCACCCCCAATGACACACAGCGTAACTGGCTGACCAGAGCACTTAAAGGCCGGCGACTACGCAATGAGGTCTATGGTCTGGACGGAACAGATAATCAAACAATCCCTTATACCGTCAGTGAGTCGCGCTATCAGGCACGGTCTATTCCCGTCAATAAAGAAACTGAATTAGCCGTTTGGGTCACCACCATTGAAAACCGCCACTATCACTATGAGCGTATTATCAGTGATCCACAGCTCACCCAACGTATCCAACTGCAACAAGATATTTTTGGTCAGCCGCTGCAAGGCGTTGATATTGCCTGGCCGCGCAGGGTAAAACCCGCTAAAAATCCCTACCCGCCAACACTGCCAGATACGCTATTCGACAGCAGTTATGATGACCAGCAACAGCTACTGCGTCTGGTTCAGCAAAGAAATCGCTGGCATCATCTGACTGACGGAGAAAACTGGCGGCTGGGTTTACCTGATGCGCAACGCAGTGATGTTTATACCTATGACCAGACTCAAATTCCAGCAGAAGGGATTTCTCTCGAAGTGTTGCTGAAAGAAGATGGCTTGCTGGCAGATGAGAAAGCCGCTGTTTATCTGGGACAGCAACGAACATTTTATACCGCAGGTCAATCAGAAACACCGCTGGAAAAACCAACGCTTCAGGCATTGGTAGCATTCAGCGAAACTGCCATGCTGGACGAAACTTCATTGCAGGCTTACAAAGACGTCATGGAAGAACAGGAGCTGAATACCGCACTGACACAGGCCGGCTATCAGCAAGTACCACGGCTGTTTAAGACCGGATCAGAAAGCCCTGTATGGGTGGCACATCAGGGATATACCGATTACGGTGATGCTGCCAAGTTCTGGCGGCCTCAGGCTCAACGCAACTCATTACTCACAGGAAAAACAACCCTGAGCTGGGATACCCATCATTGTGTCGTCGCTCAAACTCAGGACGCCGCAGGATTAACGACGCAAGCCCGTTACGATTATCGTTTCCTGACGCCGGTACAACTGTCAGATGTTAATGATAATCAACACATTGTGACACTGGATGCGCTAGGCCGCGTGACCACCAGCCGGTTCTGGGGCACAGAGTCCGAACAAGCCACAGGTTATTCAACACCAGAAGAGAAACCCTTTACGCCACCAAATTCCGTTGATAAAGCGCTGGCGCTAACAGATGTACTTCCCATTGCTCAATGCATAATTTATGCCGTTGACAGTTGGATGCCATCGCTATCCCCGTCTCAGCTTTTCGGATCACAAGAAGAGGCCGAAACCCGGTGGAAGCAACTTCGTACCACCCAGGTAGTCACCGAGGATGGGAAGGTGTATGCACTGGGCTGGAAACGTGCGACAGATAGCCAGAAACTGACTGTGCATGAAGCCTCCTTATTGGCAGATATTCCCCGTTTACCTCCACATGGGCTGATGATCACCACTGACCGTTACGACAGCGAACCACAGCAGCAGCACCAACAAACGGTGAGTTTCAGCGACGGTTTTGGTCGGTTACTCCAGAGTTCAGTCCGCCATGAATCCGGTGATGCCTGGCAACGGCAAGAGGACGGCGGGCTGATAGTGGATGCTTATGGGGCGCGGGTCAGCGCATCAACAGACACCCGCTGGGCCGTTTCCGGTCGCACGGAATATGATGATAAAGGTCAGCCTGTGCGCACTTATCAACCCTATTTTCTAAATGACTGGCGCTATGTCAGTGACGACAGTGCACGCGATGACCTATTCGCCGATACCCACATTTATGATCCATTGGGACGTGAATACAAAGTCATCACCGCGAAGAAATACCTGCGGGAAAAACAGTACACCCCGTGGTTTGTCGTCAGTGAGGATGAAAACGACACCGCGTCAAGAAACCCATAATTTTACCCATTGCCCCGAGTACATAGCGGGGCAGTATCTATCAACATGATGAGGAATAGAAATATGACATCCTTTTTTAATCCGGCAACCTTTGCCGGTACTCCTACCGTCAGCATTCGGGACAACCGTGGCCTGACTATCCGTGAAATCAGTTTTCACCGCACTACAGCAGGAGGTGATACCGATACCCGTATCACCCGTCATCATTACGATGCTTATGGATAAACCCTCTCAGGTTACCCACCAGCCACTGCTGCACAGCAGACGATAACAAAATCGCCAGCTCATCCCAAAAAGTTTGAGCTGGCATCGTTGCAAATACGGACATTCAGCATTTCCGGTATGTTCCACCCATCTTTTTAATAATGCAGGTCTCCTTTCAAGGAAACCTGCCTCCCACCAGAATTAAAGATAAAATATCAACCCTCATTTTTTTCCCCGGCAAAAGCCGAAACAGGCTCAGGTGTCGGAACCGGACTATCACAATGATAATGCTCTCCTGTCAGCCCTATTTTTTTACAGGCAGTAGACAAAACATCATGAGGTGTTGCCCACTCATCTTTCCAGTTATTTCCGTCATAACGTTCCTTCTTAAACAGATCCCACATAATAAGACCCGTTTTACCGTATTTGATCGTACCCTCTAATATGCTGTTGAGCCTGGCTTTCGTGAGCGGTAAATTGCCAGTTGCAGGTTTACCAACTTCAAATCCCACTGTAATCGGCGGCAAAACCAATAATTTTCGCGGTTGAACTGATGCCTGAGCATAATTACGCGCTCCTTTCAGTTTGACATGGAAAGTCACAACTTCATTACCTGACTTAAGCCAGTTAATATATTGACCATAATAATATTTAACTTGTCCGGGCAGGTCACAAGGAATATAAGTTTGCCCTCCCCCGATCAATCCACAGTCTTTTTCACTCAAATCATAAGTCATCACACCAATATAGCTGAGTCGGTTGATAATTTTGGGGTAACTCAGCGCGGTATTATAAATCAAACCATAGAGATTTCCCCCCCACCAGGCACCACCATAAATATCACTGTTCCTCGCGTTGGTTCCCCAGTTAGCAGACATATTCGGGATACCCCCAGTTGCAGGACCGGCAGTACTTAACTGAAGCGACGGTTTAACTGCATTAATTGAAGTGTAAAAAGACTCTAAAATAGCGGCGAATTTATCCACAGTTGCAGGCATCGCGCGGGGAATTCTTTCTGCGCCAGGGACAATATTCATTGACGCATCATAAACATAACCACCTAACCCCTTTGCTATTAACGTTGATGTAATAAGAGTTTCACTGTTATTAGAGGGAACCTTGATTGAGTCAGGCGTTAATTTCCAGCTTTTTGCATTAATATCAGCATGCCAAAACTCTTCGTAATCCACATCAATCCCCGCTACATCTAAATCGGCAGCCAAATTAACAATATTTCTATATACACCCTCTGCCGCCTTACCCGTAATACTACTATCAAAACGGGGAATTTTAGTCATTGGGTTAGGGAAAATATCATAAACCGCACCCGGTTCATTGCCACAAGCGTCTTTTTTGTTGGCGGTTATATCATAAATTTTCGGATAACAACTAAAGTTCCATCCACCGACAGCAATATAAGTACCCACTCCATGAGATTTTAAATCAGCAATAATGCCTTTTAATGCTACAAAATCAGATCTGGCATTTTGAGCTTCTATTGCGCTAATGACTTGACCAGAGGTGCAGGTATAACCAAACAATCCTGAACATTTCAGGCTGTTTTTCTCATAGTTAACAAAACTAGGCTGGACAAAAGACAATACCAGCGTATTAAAGTTACTCTTGTTTTTAGCAATATTTCTGCTTAATTTTTTAAAATTATCCAAGCTAGCATAATATTCTTGAGTATCCGCCTGCGCAGCAGGTCCACTCAGATAATATGCAGATATTTTAGGGTTGGCGGCGATAACATTTCCTGATATGAAAGAGAATAATACAGCGCTTGTTAATATATATCGGTTTAATTTATATTTAGACATACATCTATCTCCACTTGGTTAACATTATTTTCCTGACTATAGCCAATGAGTTGTTATGACACCTCATTGCCTTTTCATCATGAACTGTATAAGTTTTTCCCTAAATAGAGCGTTAATATATTCAGTGTGTTATTATAGACTGTGATGTAGTTACTGAACGGCTAAATTTGTATTAATTATTTCAATGCATCAATTTCATAATAGTATAGTTTTCACCGTTGTCCACAAAGGGCATAGAATTAGTTGTAATAATATTTCACCCTGTCTAAATAAAAAACATTACTATAGGATAATTCCATTAAATTACATTTATTTTAATTAATCATTGCAGAAATAACCGCCTGGAGACAATTATTTAATTTCAACAATTGAATGGCATTTGTCATTATATATAAATTCCAATCCAAGCAATTATAATTTTAAATTTAAATTCATTAATAGCAATATTCATAAAAACATAATAAAATAAAAATACATTTAATCAATCAATAATGTATTTCATACAGAATATAAATATATTACGTTTATTCCATTTTCAATAAGAATATTAAATATATCTCCCATAGTGTACACGTAATAAGAGTCTGGCATTTTTCTTTGAAAGTATGGCAATGAACTACTTCTTCGTAAACATGGCTATTCTCTATAATTCACTAGCACAAGATACTGAGAGACAAACCATACCACATTAGCTATGCCAATGAATGTCCGGTCATTAACCACATCGCCTGAAATAATCGCTCATTAATTAACCACTGAAAACCATTGCTATTAAATCAACGCGGCCAGTTGTCAGGTAAATCATGCCAAAAAACTTCAACGATTCTTCAACAAATTATAAAAAACCATAAAAAGGTATTATCTTAAATTTGCTGAATTAATGATCACAGCCGTATACTCACTGTGCATTAAAAAAATCTGGAATATCAAGTAGCTTATTAGGCACTAAAAATGTATCCCAGCAAATGAAACAACAAAGTTAAAACACAGGAAAATTATCATGACACGTTTAGGCTTATCTATAACTGCATTATCACTGTTGTTCTCTGGCGCAGTATTAGCCGCACCAACCACATCTGCAACCCAATCTTCGGATACCAAGGTTACATCTTCCCATGTGGAGAAAACTAAATCAGGCAAAGCCGCTTCTAAAGCAGGCAAACAACATTCGCATCATAAGGCGACAAAAGAAGCAAAGAAAACCCACTGAGTTCGCCCATCTTATCTGAGGCAACCGCGCGCTGTAGAGACGGTTCTTTCAGTTACAGCCAACATCGTAGAGGGACTTGTTCCCATCATGGCGGTGTCGATAAATGGTTATAACACAGGTTTGATAGTGTAATAGTCGTAAATTCAGGGGGGACAAATCCCCCCTCAACATATTAAAGTCAATGGTTTAACAAGCACCTTCGGTATCGTCATCACCATAATATTTCACACCAATCCTGATAATATCCCGCCCCTGAGACTGACGGTGTTTATTACTGTCACGCAATGAATAGATACAACCGCAATATTCCTGCTGATAAAATCTTTCCCGTTTACTGATTTCAATCATCCGGGCGGAGCCACCTTGCTTACGCCAGTTGTAATCCCAATAGTTAACCCCCGGATACTGACTTGCAGCCCGTTTTCCACAATCATTTATCTGCTGCATATTTTTCCAGCGGGAAATACCTAAAGAGCTTGAGATCATGCTGAAATTGTTTTCATAAGCATACAAAGCCGTGCGCTCAAAACGCATATCAAAACACATCGTGCAGCGAACACCTCTTTCCGGCTCCCATTCCATGCCTTTAGCGCGCTCAAACCAATTGTCGCTGTCATAATCCGCATCCACAAATGGCACATTGTGTTGTTCTGCAAAGCGGATATTCTCTTCTTTGCGGATCAAATATTCCCGTTTTGGATGAATATTCGGGTTATAGAAAAAGACAGTGTAATCAATGCCAGAGGCATGCAATGCTTCCATCACTTCACCGGAGCAAGGAGCACAACAAGAGTGCAATAATAATCGTTCCACACTATCCGGTAACGTTAAAACAGGACGAACAAAGTTTTCCATTGGGCATGCTCCATAATAAGTATAAGAATTAATTACAATAATAGTTATTTTAGCGGCAAATCTTTCGACAAGGAATTCATCCGATAGCTTACTTGTCTCTATGGTGGTATTAAATTACTTGAAATTCTGACAGGTTCCACCGTTATATCGTCGTAATCCAAGTTTGCACCAACAAGTTCACTATAGATAAATTTGTTTTACGCTGATAGTTAACCAAATTATAGACAAATTCAGATTCTTTTAACCAAAATAATTTAATATGGAGACCACGATGCGCCATGCAATTTCCCTGCGAGACCTCTCTTTTCCGGCAATCATAGCCGGATTTGTCGCTGTTCTGGTTGGGTACACCAGCTCGGCGGCAATTATCTTTCAAGCTGCGGAAGCCGCTGGAGCCACAACCATACAGATCGGTGGCTGGCTGAGTATGCTGGGGCTCGGGATGGGCATCAGTTCTCTGGGGCTCTCGCTTTATTACCGAACGCCGGTCCTGACTGCATGGTCAACACCAGGCGCAGCGCTGCTGGCGACAACCATGCCAGGAACATCAATCAATGAAGCCATTGGGATATTTATCTTTGCTTCTGCCCTGATCTTGTTATGTGGTATTACCGGCCTGTTTGCACGATTAATGAACTATATTCCACAGGCACTTTCCGCAGCAATGCTGGCCGGAATTCTGTTACGTTTTGGCCTTGACGCCTTTTCCTCGTTTTCTGTCAATTTTGTACTGACTGCTGGAATGTGTCTGACTTATCTACTGGCACGCAGATATTTATCCCGCTATGCCATTATTTTCACACTGTTATCAGGGCTAATTATCGCCTCTTTGCAAGGCGATATTCATTTTGAACAACAATCAGCTGTCGCCTTTGCTATTCCTGAATTTATTTCGCCTAGTTTCACACTCTCTTCATTATTGAGTGTAGGCGTCCCATTTTTCATTGTCACGATGGCCTCTCAGAATGCGCCCGGCATCGCCACACTGAAAGCCGCAGGGTATCAAGTCTCGGTTTCATCATTGATCAGCTGGACGGCGCTGATCGCACTGGTCTTGTCACCTTTCGGTGGCTTTTCCGTCTGTATTGCTGCCATTACAGCCGCTATTTGTATGAGTCCGGAAATCCACACCGACCCTAACCGCCGTTATATGGCCGCTGCCGCAGCGGGTGTGTTTTACCTGATCGCGGGCCTGTTTGGTGGCTCAATCAGCATGTTATTCAGCGCACTGCCCACTGCCCTTATTCATACCATCGCCGGATTAGCATTGCTTGGAACCATTTCCGGTAGCTTGCTCCAGGCATTACAGAATGAAAAACAACGGGATGCCGCAGTAATCACATTTTTAATCACGGCTTCTGGCGTAACACTACTTGGCATAGGTGCTGCATTCTGGGGATTAATCGGTGGTGTAATAACCATGATTCTTTTATCATTGCCCGGAAAAAACAAGATCGCTCATTAAACACACAGTAAAATTATAATTTTCAGCACCTTATGATATTTATTATCTATAAAACTTGTGATAGTTTGCCGCTGCTTCTGTACTCTGAAAATTATGATGAGACATTAACAACCTTAATCTCTCTACTCGCAAACCGAGTTTTCCATTATGAAACTTTTTGATATTAGTAAGTTAGCTGTTATTTCATCATGTCTGGCAATGCCTTATAGCTATGCAGATGATCGCCCAATTCTTTCTCTTTCTGTCAGCCAGTCCGGTGGAAGCCAAACGACTGCTGATGGTAGTTTATCCAGAAAACCAAATAAGCAGGAATCACGTGTACTTCCTCTTTGGGGTGATGAGGCCAGAGCCAGAGGCTATGACTTACCTGAGCCCTTTGGCGCCAGTTACGGTTATATGAATATGCGCCAAAATATCGTCGTAGACGAGATTAAAATTATTATACCGAACACCCCTGGATTTGAAGATACACTGGGCATTCAAACAGGCAAAACCAGAGAAAAGAATGAATCGCATATGCTCAAGCTGGATACTTGGGTTCTGCCTTTTCTGAATGTTTATGGCGTTTATGGCTGGACAAAGGGCACATCAAAAACCAATATTGAGGGAATTAGCTTTAGTGGTTCTCCTATTAAAGGAATAAAAGATATCCCCTTCGCACTGGATTTTAAAGGTAAAACCTATGGTGCCGGTTTTACTCTGGCAGGGGGTTATGATCAATTCTTTGGTACCCTTGATACCAACTATACCTACACCAATTTGGATATTCTGGATGGTAAAATCAGTGCCTTGGTTGTCACCCCACGTATTGGTTATGAGTTTACATTCCAGCCAATCATCCCCGGACAGGGAAATACCAAATTGCAGGTATGGACCGGCGGTATGTACCAGAGAATTACTCAGGAATTTGAAGGTAATATTAGTAATCTGAATTTACCCCCCATGTTTGACAAAATAGTAAGTGCATTCGATGATTACGATAGTATGAAATTCAAAGTAAAACAGCATGTTGCATCCCGCTGGAATAATACTGTTGGGGCAAGGCTGGAAGTCACACGCAATTTCAATTTACTGACGGAAGTTGGCTTTAACAAACGTAACAGCTTCTATATTTCAGGTGAGTTCCGCTTTTAATGAAAATCCGCTGTACTTTATATGGGCTGGCTTTAGCCAGCTTTTTTATTTCTGATTTCTCATATGGTCAATTGCCACTTAGTAGGGAAAAAATCGACGGCTGGCTGGAAAAATTAGGCGGCAGTAATACCTATGACAGCAGTAAAGCCATTGACTGGGGCGTTTTGCCTGGCCCTTTTTATACCCCTGAATTAGGCGCTGGCATCGGTGTTGCCGTAATTGGGCTTTACCGGCCAGATGATCACGACCATACCAGCCAAATCTCTTCCCTTTCCCTGAATGGATTTGCTTCTTCAACAGGTGCTTTTGGATTCACATTTGATAACTACAGTTTTTTTGCTGATGATCAATGGCGTTTTTTCCTTTCCGGCACACTGAATAACGTTCCCACCTATTATTGGGGAAGCGGTTATGACGCAGGTAAGGTAGATGATAATAAAGAAAAATACCGATCACAGGAACTGCGCCTGCAACCCAGAGTTCTCTATCGGGTTGCTGATTCCACCTACTTGGGCGCTGGCTGGGATTTTTCATCGCTATACGCCAAAGATCCTGATAATGGCGCGAAAAAACTATTCGCCGCAGAAAAGGACGGACAATCCATATTAAGTTCAGGTGTCAGTGCCTATTTCAGTTATGATACACGGGATTTTCTGCCTAACGCTCATCGGGGACAAGTTCTTGATCTTACTTACACCCATTTTTCCCCGGCATTAGGCAGCGACCGCCGGTTTAACACCGTTGATCTGCAATACAGCGCCTATTACCAATTAAATGAAAAATCGGTACTGGCATTCGATAGTCATGGCCGTTTCACTGATGGTCAGGTACCGTGGAATAGGCTGTCGATGCTGGGTAGCAGTAACCGGATGCGTGGATATTATGAAGGCAGGTACCGGGACAAAAATGTTATCAGCACCCAACTGGAATATCGACACAAACTGGACTGGCGACACGGATTTGTCTTGTGGGCGGGCGCCGGCACCATGAGCCATTACGCCGAAGATATTGGCTCAGGAAACTGGCTCCCCACCGTAGGGGCAGGATATCGCTTTGAATTCAAACCTAAAATGAATGTAAGACTGGACTTTGGTATCGGTAAAAAAAGCAACGGATTTTATTTTCAGGTGGGAGAGGCTTTTTGAAATTGCGTTTATGGATTGCTGCTCTAACTTTAGTTGCAGGATGTCAGGTAACTTTTTCACCAATTGTACCCGTACAACCTGATCTAAACAGTGAAACAACTGCCGAAGCAACCCGTGCATGGCCTGCTCTTGACCCAATCCGCTCTCCCGAAGGATTAAGAGCCTGCTGTGCTTTTGGTTATGATTTGAAAACACAACTATTGGCTATTCCAATCCCTTTTTATCAAATAGCTAATGTGCTGGATGCCGATGATCTTGGCAAACATCATTATAACAATAGCTTTTTTGGCACCGTGGCTTCATTAACAGGAATCAGTAATGAAAAAGTAGGGATAATATATACTCGCAGAGGTGGGTTCATTGATATTTCCCATGTGCGGGATACAGCTGATAATGCCGTTTTTCTGTTCAGTCAAATTTGGCCTCGTCTTGGGGAAGAGTGGCAAATAGAATTAGGCAACGAATTAGCATCACGCCGCATCCAGTTTTATCAATTCACGCCACCAGCTGCGATAGAACAACGTTATACCCTAAGCGCTTATCTGGCGGTAAAACTGGCTTTTGAGCTTGCCGCATGGCATGAAATTGCCCAATGGTATGGTTACCAATCTGTACCGGGATTTTCTGAACAAGTCTCTGCGTTTTCTCCTGAAGATCTTTACTCTAATTTACTGGGAGCGCGTCTTTCCCTTTCATTGATACTGGCAGGACAAGTACCTTCAATGAAGCAATACAGCTTATCAATGCAAGCTATTCTGCCGCCTGCACTGCATAAACTGAAAGCCCTTTCCTCTGATGAAACCCGAAAAATGTTTGAACAGATCGACGGTATCTGGTGGGACAGTAAACGTCGTGTGCCAGATAAGCGCTTGGTTCTTCAACGTGATTATCATACTCACAGCGATCGTACACCGAATATGGTGCCGACAGAGCAGCAACATCCACTCAGGCTTACTTTGCCACAACAATATTCTGGCTACACATTATCTGAATTGGCCGAATTACAATTGTGGCCCAGCCATCAAATGAAAGAGCTTCCAGTGCCAGAACGCTACTGGACTGTTCTTGATTTCCCACAATTAGCAGAAAAAGCGAAAGAGCAGCAAGAGAGTCATTGACTCATATATTTCTATTGACTGCTCCTCTTCACAGAGAGGAAGAAAATCTTAGATGACTATTTCTAAAATAATAATCCCATTTAACTATAATTGATTATTACTTATCATTCTCATAATGTCACATCACAATATAAACTTATCATCATCTATAATAAAACCAAACTATGCCAATTACAGCCAACAAAGAAAAACCCATATTACCAATACATTATTTCACAGGATAAAAAATCGTATTAAAATATTTACAAAGATAAAAAATCAATAACCAACTGATATAAAATAATTAATATTAAACAACATTTAAAGAATAAATAAAAAAATCACAAAAACATTAGCCAACAAAACAAACACCAACAGAAATAAAATTCAAAAATAACAAAATACTTAGTTTTTAATCCTTTTTAAACATCAAAAATAGAGTATTTTCGTTATTTTTTTCGATGACACAAGAGGTTTACTCTTAATTTAACTTAAACAATGCAAATACCTTCTTAAATAAGTACAACCTGTCTATAATGTATATTTCCAAGTTATAAACATGCATGAACAATATCAGCTTCATCTAAGTAGACAAAATAATAACTTACATCGGAAATATTTAAATTCATTCAAGCTGGCTTAAGTTACCAAATTATTTTCAACCATATAATATATTGATTTACATTTTAAACTTATAAAATCAAACTCATTCTATCGATAGATACAGATATTATTTTTAAATCTTTCTAATGTATTGGGGATTCAGGGCCCCTTTCTTCACCCCCTGATAAGATCAATTAAAGATGTCCCTACTCCTGGAGAGGAAAAATGAATAAACTAGCATTATCCACTGCCATCGCTCTTATTTTTACAGGCTCTGCTGTTGCGGCTGATAATTCTGCCGGCGGTACATTACATTTCTCAGGTGCAGTTACTGACGCCACTTGTACAATTAACGGTGGTGCCGCAACTAATCTGACAATAGTATTGGAACCTATCTCAGTCACCCAAGCCGGACAAAAGGAAGGCTTGGTTGATTTTGGTAAAAGAGCGTTTTCACTGGAATTTTCTAACTGCCAGTCCAACGCTGTTGGCTTCGACCCAGCAACCTCCATGTTGAAAATCCACTTCTCATCAGCACACGCCATTGCTAACGATGGTAAATACCTGATGAACCAAGAATTGAATGCAAATGGCAAACCTAAAAACGTAGGTATCGCTATTGTTAAATATGAAGAAGAAAATACCCCGCTCATGCTGAATAAAGCTTTTGATACGGGAATCAAGGGCTCGACTCCAGCACCTGAGGTTGTCGATTTCTATGCGAAATATTATAAAGTAGGCACTGCTGATGCGGAACCCGGTAAAGTAATAACGATGGTGACTTATCACGTTGCTTACTTATAATCATTTACTACAACAAATAAAGCCTATTTATCCAAATAGGCTTATTTACTTTGACAAAAATAACGTTATGAAAAAATTATTTCTAGCTACATTATTCTCGGCAACAGCTTTATCTGCACATGCCAACATTGTTATTAATACAACACGGGTTATTTATCCAGCCGATAATAAAGAAGTATCCGTTCAATTATTAAATACGGGCAATCAACCCTCTCTGGTACAATCTTGGATAGATGATGGCGATCCTAATTCAACACCGGAGACAGCTAAAGTTCCCTTTCTGCTCACGCCTCCAGTAGTCAAAGTTGACGGCAATAACGGCCAGCAATTGAGAATAAAGTACACTAATAGCAACCTACCTACTGATCGTGAATCGCTGTTTTATTTAAATGTGATGGATATTCCCCCCATTACAGAAAACAGTGCCGATAAAAACGTCATGCAGATTGCTATTCATACCCGGATCAAATTTTTCTACCGGCCTAAAAAGCTCTCTATTTCACCTAAGCAGATCGAACAGCATGTTGCATTAAAACGCGATGGCAACCAATTAAAATTGGAAAATTCATCACCCTATATCCTGAATATCGTCGGTCTTAAATCTTCCAATGCGAAACCTAATTTATTAAACGAAGGAACCATCATCAAACCGTTTTCTTCTCATTCATTCAGTACCAATGAAAAAGTAAAAGCGGGAGATAAATTAACTCTGGCTATTATTGATGATTTTGGTGCTATAAATAAATTCACTTTACCACTTCAACAGTGATATTACTGGCATAGCGTAGAACATGATACGAGAAAAAGTTAGCCCGTTAACTCTGATAATAGCCACTATTCTGTATACAGATGGCTTATGTTATGCCGCAACATTTAATACTGATTTTCTAGCCGGTGAATCTGCAAAAGCAGATTTATCCCGATTTTCGTCTACCTCAGAATTACCCGCCGGCCGCTACGGTATTGATATATATCTGAATAATGACTGGAAAGGTCGATTTGATATTAATATCCTGAACGATGGCAAAGACATCTACTTATTCACTGAAGATCTGCCAAGACTGGGGATAAAAAGTGATATAAATCAATTACCAGCAGAAAATTTATCCAAAGGTGAAATTCTTCTGACTAACGTAATACATGAGGGAACCGCTAATCTTGATGTTTCTAAACTCAGCCTGCATCTGGTCGTTCCTCAGGCTTATATTAAAAATGAACTAAAAGGCTATATCGATCCTGCCTTCTGGGACAGAGGAATTCCCGGCGCTATGCTTTCCTATCATGCCAACTATTACCATACTCAAAACAGGAATCAACAGAACAGTAACTATGAGAATGAAGATAATGCTTACGTGTCACTTAATAGCGGTTTGAACCTGTTTGGCTGGCAATTACGTGATCAATCCTCTTATTACTATACGCGTTCAAGTGGCAATAAATGGAGTAATAATACCCGTTATCTGCAACGGGGCATTTCATCAATTAACGCAGAACTTCGCATTGGTGATAGCTATACATCAAGTGATCTGTTCGATTCTTTCCGTTTCCGGGGTATCAACCTGAAAACAGATATGCGCATGTACCCCGATGCCTGGCAAGGGTTTTCCCCTATCGTCCGGGGAGTTGCGCAAACTAACGCTCTGGTAAAAATCTCCCAGAACAATGTTGTTATTTATCAAGGCAATGTACCACCGGGACCTTTTGCTATCGATACTATTTTACCAACAGGTTCGGGTGGAGATTTATTTGTCGAAGTCACAGAAGCAACAGGGCGTACCAATAGCTTTACCGTTCCCTTTTCGTCTGTTCCTAATATGATGAAAGAAGGTCTTGGCAAATACGATATCAGTGCAGGTAAAACACAAATTGCCAACAGTCGTTATAAACCAAACTTTTTCCAAGCCAGCTATCAATATGGCTTTAATAATGTCCTGACGGGTTATACCGGTACCATCATCAGTCAAGATTATTACTCATTACTGTTAGGCAGTGGCTTTAATCTACCAATTGGCGCTATCTCACTTGATATTTCACGATCCAGTGCCAAGTTTGATAATAGCCCAGCGATGAAAGGCCAGAGCTACAAAATGTCTTATAGCCGCTATATTCCACAAACAGGAACGAACTTCTCTCTGGCGGCTTATCGCTATTCCACTAAAAAATACCTGAACCTGCTCGATGCCATTAATCTACATGACTGGATGAGCAACGGATATAACCAACAATACTATTCTCACCAGAAAAACACGTTCAATATCAATTTGAACCAGAGTCTTGGTAACGGTGCGGGTTCACTTTTTCTTTCAGGGACATTCCGTGATTATTGGGGAACAAAGAACAAAAACAGAGAGTATCAAATGGGGTATTCCAACAGTCTGGGCAAAATCAATTATACCCTGACGGCAAGCCGTGTCCGATACAATATCAATGAAACAGAAAACAAAGAGGAGCAACGCTATTATCTGACACTCTCTGTTCCTTTTGAGCTGTTTGACTCTCCAGCCTATCTGACAAGTCATGTCTCAATCAATGACAAACATTACAACAACAGTGATTTGGGATTAAGTGGCAGCGCAGGCCAGAACAACCGTCTGAATTACCACTTCAACGTTTCAGATCAGAAAAGTGGCTCCACAACAACCAGTGCAAATCTGACCTATAAAACACCCGTTTCCACACTGAATAGCTCTTATAGCCAATCCAAGAGTTATCGCCAAATGGGGCTGGGTGCAACAGGCAGTTTAGTCGCTTATCGGGGTGGAATTCTGGCCGCTAACCAAGTCGGGGAAACTTTTGCAATCATTGACGCGCCAGGCACAGTTAACGCTTCTCTGAATGGTGATAAAAGCATGGTAACCAATAACAGCGGTAAATTGCTGATACCTTATCTTTCTCCTTACCGTAAAAACGCCATCATGCTAGATACCAGTGAAATGCCGGAAGGGGCGGCTGAACTTATCGGTAACATCAGAGACATTGCGCCGTATTCCGGTGCCATTGCGCATCTCCGATTTAAAACAGACCAGCGGAAAATTTTTATTTTCTACGCCACTCAAGCCAAGGGTAAACCTCTACCTTTTGGTACTGAAATTGTCGATTCAGGAGGTCACAGCCTGGGATATGTTGGTCAGGGCAGTATGGTTTTCCTGCGAGTAGAGAAATTACCACAGCAAATTTATGTCCGTATCGGTCAGTCAGGCGAAAAGAGCTGCATAATAAACGATCCACAGCCTGAAATGGACTCAACCGCCAATGTTTGCCGTTAAGGGAGAAGATAATGAAACTTAAGCTATTGTATCTGGCGACTTTAATCAGTCTGGGTGGCAGCAGTATCACTTATGCGGACTGTAAACCCAATCATGCGATAACCGCACCAGCAATCACAATTGATATGACAGATAATCTCTATCTGAACAGTAATGAAACTTGGCTATTGAACACCCGGTATTCCGGCTATTTTACATGCACCAGAAACGCATTGTGGAAACAAAACTCTGTGGCTAATGGCTCTCCTTTTACCAGAAACAAGGTTGTTTTGGGGTTCAATGGCGGTAAAGATTATGTCGAAGTGGCTATCACAGATCTTTCTCCTAGCGGCACGATTAGTCTGGGAAACAGTAATACAACCTATCCGGCCAGCAAATTACAGGCCCAATTTACGCTTAATGTTAAGCTACTGAATGGCAGACCCGGAGGTAATAACATTCACGTCTTTTCCGGCAATAATGCAACATTAAAAACAGCTGTTATTGCGATGGACACCACTAATCTAGGGATCCTTGACGCCATTGTTCGTTTTGCTACAGATTTCCTGACTTTTATTCTCACCTGGGTGTGGCCAACTCATTCTGAGGATATCTATTATCAACCGATCACCATGATTTTTGATCGTAAAGAAACAACCTGTAACTTCTCAAATGCGGGATTAACAGTGAACCTGCCAAAAGTTAACCGCGCAACACTGCTTAACGGAACAAATAGAGGAGAAACACCTTTTACACTCAACTTTGCATGCGATTATCTCAAAAACGGTAAAACCTCACGTTCAGTTAAAGCCTACCTAAGCAGTAATAATTTACGACCAAACGACAACCAAACGTTAATCGATAGCAAAGCAGGTGCCGCTAAAGGCGTTGGTATCCGTGTCTCTCAACCAGGTAATTCAACACCCATAACGTTCAGCGCTTCGCAGTCTTCCTCTCGTGGAGCAACACAGCTATTCAGCAAAAATGCCGGCAACGTTATCGATAAACACTTTACAATCGATTTTAATGCCTACTACTACGTTTATGATCCCCAAAACATCATAGCAGGGGAATTGAAAGCAACGTCTGTTCTGAACTTTGAATACAATTAACCAAGAGGCAAGGGCAATGTCCTCTATTTCTTTCAGCTCAACCAAAAATTTATGTTTCAATGAGTAACAATGTGTAACAAAGTGTTTCTACAAAAAAATCCATTTACATTTACAACTTACTCGAAATGAATGTAAGGTAATGATAATTCTAATATTAAATAATCACGCATACTCGCTTAATTTTCTAATAAAATAGTTCAATTATTTTAAAAACATAAAAAACACGTCATCACTTATTAATAACATAAAGAAACAATGCAAAATCTATATTTTATATTTTTATTAAAAATATAAAATATCATAATAAACTTTACATTTAAATATATAAAATGGATAACAATCAGGTAAAAACAATATAAATAACAATGAAAAAATACAAAATAAACATTCAATTAAATATATTTAAAAATAAAATAATCAGTTAAAAATCAATGATATAAAGACAAGTATAAAATAAGTAAAAACAAGTTATTAGACGTTAATATATTTCTATGAGATACAATAATATAACAAACACAACTTACTCAATAACAAATCAAATATAACTTATATTCAAAAAATACTGATCATATATAAACTAAGAGATAAACATTTATATTATAAACAAACAAATTATTAAAAAACTATTATTTTTATATACACCCATATTATTGTGTTATTATAACATCTATCCAAAATAGATAATTGTAACACATTGTTACTTATTTTAACTTAACATTTAGAACCATATCGAATATCCTGCACCGCGCCAAGCCAACTGATAATGGGTATATTATAAAATCAACTCAGATCTGACAGATACAGTTCAATTTTAACTCACAGAGGAAAAACCATATCGGTAACAGGTTACCTTTTTATGAAAATGATACTTATTCTTATAGCGGCAATATTAATATCAATTAGTTTATTACTCGCTGCGGTGTTTCTACGATTAGCAGTACTATAAATAAATGGCTCGAACTGAGTTCAATAATTTTGGATACTCTACCAGCTAATTTACAGATCATGTTTCTTTTAGAAAAAACCTTTCAGGCATGAAATGGACAAAAAAATCATTATTACACCTGATGAATAGCTCAGTCCATGAAAGCAACGTTTTGCACAACAATGACAGATAACCGTCTATAAATTAATAAAAAACTATAGAATAAATTAGCAACATAACAACTTTCATTACAGAAAATATATTTATGAATTACTAATAACTCTGGCTATGCTGGATTTATTTTGCTAGCATTTAGATTGTTTTTTATTCAGAGCAAACGAGGAAAAGCAATGCCCTCTCAAACGACGAGGACAACCGCCATCTTCGCTTTCTTTATTTCATTACTGTTTTCCGCTTTTAGTCACGCATCAACCAGCACCGCTAAAAGCATAGAGTATTCTCACAATGGCGCACAAAGCAATTTGCCAGATTTGCGAAAATACCCTTCAGGCATCCCACGTAAGAAAGCGTTTTTAAATGTTGTTGTCCCTGTAATTGATAAACACAATCAACGAATTATGCAGGAACGGAAATGGTTACTGGAACACCAGAAAGCCAAACGTTGGTCCACTCAGGATATCAGGTTCCTGCAACGTATTTGCAAAAACTACAACGTGAGCTGTAGCAGCTCGCCTAAAAAAGTTAACTGGAACAAGCTACTGAGCCGTGTTGACATCATCCCAACCCATTTTGTCGCGACTCAGGCGGCAACAGAATCTGGTTGGGGAACATCTAAGCTTGCACAACAAAATAACAACTTGTTTGGTATGCGTTGCGGTAACAGCTGTAAGAGGACCCAAGGTAAGATAAAAGGTTATTCCTCTTATCCGACTATCAATGATTCTGTCGAAGCCTATATGAGAAATATGAATACCCACAACGCTTATGAATCATTACGTGTTTCACGCGCTAAACAGAGAAACAGCCAGGAATCGCTGAATACTAGCAAACTGATTGATAATCTTGAAGGATATTCACAATTAGGTTCTACTTACAACAGCTACCTGCATAAAGTGTTTAACAGTAACAAAGGGCTTATTACCCAAGCACAAGAGTTCGCTAAAAACGACCCTAACTAAGGTGCTCAATAAGTATGAACCCGCATATGTAGCCCCAACAACCCGTATCATCCGCTTCATAACAAAGGTATGAAGCGGATGATTTTTTACGTTCACCAGCGTGTCTTTCTCATTGATAGAATATTTAGATTAGATATTATAATATCGCTCATTATTACCCTTGTACTGCGACGAAATGATTAGCCAGAGTTTAATATGAATTTCTTTTCTTTTGAGTTTCTAGGGTCCTTTGTTGCCCTCTTTCTCTTGTATTGGATACTACAAAAAAGTACGAAAGCACAAAACTACTTGTTGATAATCGCAAGTTATCTGTTTGTCTTTTCTTTTAATCCACTTTTCGCCGGTATCTTATTTGGCTATACGCTATTTATCTATCTTTTAACAAACATAGCTGGCAAATTTCTATCCGAACGCATCACATTTACCATTCTGACGATAGGTATTCTGGGATGTTTCACCGCATTCAAATATTACTCTTTCTTTCAAGAAAACCTGCAACAAGCATTTGCCAAATTTGGTTTATCCATAGATTTACCCATACTGACACTACTCCTGCCTTTGGGTTTATCTTTCTATGCATTTCATTCCGTCAGTTATGTCGTTTCTGTCACAAGAAAAGAAATCCCCCGGGCATCATTCCCTGATGTCGTTTTATATCTCTGCTTTTTTCCCAGTATTGTTGCCGGACCGATAAACCGAGCTAAAGATTTCTTACCTCAAATCCAGATTTCATCAAGAGTGATCATTGAACCATTAAGAGCAATATTGCTGATTGCATTGGCAATAACCAAACTATTCCTGTTCAGCTCTTATCTATCCGAAAATTATGTAAACCCAGTTTTTGATGATCCTACCAGCTACAATGCAGGGCAAATCTTGGTTGGTATTTATGCCTATGCCTGGCATATCTATTTTAATTTTTCTGGCTATACCAATCTTGTTACCGGATTAGCGCTACTCCTCGGATTCAGAGTACCTGAAAACTTTAATGCCCCTTATCTGGCGGAAAACTTACAAGCCTTCTGGCACCGTTGGCATATCAGCTTATCTGAATTTATTCGTGATTATGTCTATATTTCTTTTGGCGGTAATAAAAAAGGGTTTGTACGTAAAAATCTTAATTTGTTCGCCGCTATGGTCATCTCCGGTTTATGGCATGGCGCCGGAATTAACTTCATTATCTGGGGAGCTATTCATGGATTAGGATTAATCATCCTCAATGTCAAATATCAGTTGTTTTCTTCAAAAAACAAAAAAAACGAAAGTACATCTAAAAATCGGGCGACTTCATTTTTATCCAGAATTATCACTTTCCACTTTGTCTGTCTGGCATGGGTTTTCTTCCGTTGCCCTACTCTGGATGATGCCCTGACACTATTAAATCAATTGATATCACCAGATTTATTTCACTCGATAATAGCCAGCGGTGGGTTGTTACTGATGTTTTGGGGACTCTTTATTATTTATCCATGGCTGATTAATCTAAAAATAGCCGTTGAGAAAATTCACTCTCAGATTTCATGGATATACTACCCAATACCATTAGCAATCCTTCTGACTTTAGTATTCATGCTTTCACCGCAAGGAATGCCAGGATTCATCTATGCTAACTTCTGAATTCAAATCTAATTTAAAAACTGCCGGGCAAGTCATTTTTATCGTGGTATTAACCAGCCTGCTGTTAATCTGGCTGAATCACCGTTCACTGGATAGATTCTGGCAACAGAAATACCACCAGCAAAGCCCGTGGGCAGCCTTGCACGATAATCCACTCTGGGATTTAGGGGATAATCTGGAACAAGCTGTACTCGCTGCGGGAGAAGCATTCGTCTTACATACCACTGGCAATAACAGTGACAATCATCAGCAAGCTCCCCTAGAAGCGAATATCACCCTTCCCGCAGGTTTTCAGATCGGGCTGAAGCTCCTGGGGGGTTATACCTCTCCTATTGCAAATCTTCCTGCCACTTTCCCTGAATTATTACAAAAATCCCCTCATACTAATTCTGTCGGTTCATCGGTGCCCCACAATTCAGGCAATAGTGTTCATTCCAGTATCGTTATCACCAAAACCAATGTGACGCTAACCGCCAAAGATAAAGTGCTTTTTGCCGGAGACTCAATGATGCAGGGCATTGCCCCGCATCTGAAACGTCGGCTCTATCAGGATTACGGTGTTTCAAGTATTAATCTCAGCAAACAAAGTACCGGGCTTGCTTATCCCAGTTTTTTTAACTGGCCGGAAACTATCGATAAAGCGCTGGAAGCTAACCACGATATCAAACTGGTTGTTATCTTCCTAGGGCCAAATGACCCCTGGGATATGCCACCAAAACATGGAAGCACCTACCTGAAATTCGCAAGTTCTGATTGGGAAAACCTCTATCGCCAACGTATCGACATGATCCTTACCGAAACACGTAACCACGGTGCTGATGTTATCTGGATTGGCCCTCCCAATATGCGACAGAAAAAACTCTCTGCTAATATGGAATATCTGAGATCACTGTATCAATCAGAAGTGGCGAAAGCCGGGGAAATCTATGTTTCTGTTAATGATATTTTTAAATACCATACGGATGACTATTCTGATTATATTGGCGACAATAGTAACAAAATTAAACTCAGAAGCGGCGATGGGATACATTTTAGCTTGAAAGGCCAACAAACTATCTCAGACAATATATTCTCATTACTTGAATTTATTCAGGAACCAGACAAACAAAATGGAAAGATTTAAACAACGCCGCCGGCGATATCACTCTATCGGCCTTGGTCTGGTCATCATGCTCTCTTTAAGTTTGATATCATGCCATAAGCAAAGACCAGAGCCGTTGCCAACGCAACAGCCTGCAAAAGCAAACCAGCAGTTAACAGACTTTGGTGAACCCAATATCACCTTACTGGCAGATAAACTTCACAACAGCCGCCATAATCAACTGCATTTTGTTCAGATAGGTGATTCTCACACTGCCGCAGACTTTTTTACTGGCAAACTCCGTTCTCTATTACAGAAACGTTTTGGCGATGCAGGTATTGGCTTTATCAGCCCAATAAATGTGCCTGGCCAACGTAACGCGATAATCAGTATGACAGGTAATAAACGACAATGGGAACTCACGACCAGTCGCAAAGATAATCGGCCCGATTTCCCTCTCGGTGGTGCAATTGCAGAACCCGATAGCCAAACAAGTCAATTAATTTTGGAACTGTTCGCATCATCTCGAGATCGCTATCAACTTAAAACGCTATATCAGGCAACTGATGATTCTCAGATTCAGGTTCAGTCTGCAACCAAGAGAATACTTAAATTACCGGCAACTCACGGTCAATGGCAATTTTCTACCGAAGAATCGGTCACATTCCCGGTTAATATTATGGCGATACAAAATAATCAGTTAGAATTAGGTGGCTGGTTTATCCAACGTAAACAACCAGGTGTTATGTTGTCCTCTTTAGGTATTAATGGCGCAACCATTAATACGATCGATAAGTGGCAGCCACAATGGATTAATACATTAGCGCAAATGCGCCCCGATATGGTAATCCTCGCTTATGGCACCAATGAAGCATTTAATGATTCTCTAGACTTATCAAATTATCATCAGCAACTGGAAACCAAGGTAAAACAAATTCGTAATCATTTACCACAAACAGTTATCCTTATTATCGGTCCAAGTGATTCCTTGAAAAACAGTCAAGCAGCAAATTGTACAACACAACAACCAGCAATGTTGAATGATGTCATCCGTATTCAGCAGGAAGTCGCTCAAGAGCAGCACACGCTATTCTGGAACTGGCGTGAATATATGGGTGGAGAGTGTTCAATTAGAGCCTGGGCACAACAAGATCTTGCACGCCCAGATTATGTTCACCTTTCAGCCACAGGCTATGAGCGCAGTGCTAAAGCTTTATATCAGCAATTAATAAGTATTCTCGATCAATAAGCAACAATGAAGCTTCATTGGGAATCGGACTAAATACCCGTATTGTATTTAGGGCAAAAAAATCTTAGAGTTGTGAACGACAATATGAGCAAGTTCACAAGGTATCAATTTAATTAAAGATAAATTATCTTTTTCACTATATTGAATGCAATAAAAAATAAGTTTATGCCATCTGTAACACATAGCATTAAAAAGAGTATTTAAAATATGATTTTTTCAAAAAAATATCCTAAAGGTTCTATAAGAAGATTCATTTCCGGCTGGAAAGAATGTAGTTTTGAACGTTACCAACAAGCCTATTCTCTTTATGGCGGTGGAATATCTACTCACCCCAATATTGTAAGTTTTTTAAACAAAAAATTTGGGAATAATTTTATCTTTTACGTTAAAGAAAACCCAAAAACAGAAAATGTTATCGAAGGTGCATACTTTACATGCAAAGATCATCATCTGGCAGCAAGTCATCAAAAAAATTACCATTTCTTCACTTATGATGAAATTATCTTTCCTATCGCCAAGCATCTAAAAACCCTAATCCCAGGGAAATCTAAAGCCATTTCGCTCCTGCACAAAGAAAATTTTATCAACGTTTGTTATGGTCGGTTAAACAAACGAACAGTCTGTCTTGCTAAAGATAATTTTTCTTATAAAACAAGAAGAAATCGAAGTAATGAAATTAACAAATTTAAGCGTTCTGGTGGGGAAATACATCAAATTAACGATTTTACCTGTCAAGAGTTCGTCAATATTTACACTACACTGTACGAAAAACGCTGGACATATAAAACGCACAATGAAGAAGAAAAAGAAAAATTAATTGAATTATATACCGAGCTCAAACAACATCTGTACGGGAACGTCTTAACTATCAATGGCACCCCGGTAGCTTACGATCTCGTCATAAAAGCAGACAGTCCCCAGTGGATTTCATTTGACGCAGTAGACGGTGGGCTCGATCCTGAATATTCCAATCTCAGTGTTGGCAGTATTTTAATGTGGTTAAATATTCATAACGCTTCAGACCTCTGCCAGCAACATCAAAAAACTATGCGTTATTCTATTGGCAGGCCTTCTCTTAGCTATAAAGATCGCTGGTGCAATCGTCATCCATTAGTAAGGAGCTTATTCTAGTTTCATCAATATCCTTACACAACTAACTTATATGGCTTATATGGCCGTTTTCATAGAAAACGGCATTAATTTAACATCCCCAAAAAGTACTTTACGTTTTAGCTCTTAAAAGCTTCATCTTCTCATCTTGTAACAGCACCTTAAAAACCCAGCAAGGGCATTACATCATGGCAAAGAAAACCATCCCAACCACAGCTCCCGTTATTCCAAGAATAGTTTCCATAATTGACCAGGTTTTCAGTGTTTGAGATTCTGTCGCGCCAGTAAATTTACCGAACAACCAGAAACCGGAATCATTAACATGGCTCAATACCAGAGACCCCCCAGCAATACAGATTGAAAGGGCAGCCAGTTGGGCCCCAGAATATTCCAATACATCGGCAACTGGCAGGATCAAACTAACGGTTGTCAGGCAGGCAACGGTCGCAGACCCTTGCATAACACGTACGGTACCAGCAAGGATAAAACACGCTAATGCAATTGGCAGACCCGCGCCAATCAATGCATTGCCCAACGCAGGGCCAACCCCAGAATCCACCAACACTTGTTTGAATACACCACCGGCCCCGGTAACCAACAAAATAATTCCAGCCGGCTGAATAGCCGAAGAGCAAATATCCATCACTTTTTCTTTACTCATCCCACGACGAATTGCCAGACCATAAATGGCAACCAGGCAAGCAACCAGAATCGCAGAGAATGGGTGACCGATGAATTCAAGCCACAAATACAATTCAGAACCTTGTTCAACAAAACTCTCACCAACAGCTTTTAAACCAACCAAAGCCAAAGGGAGCAAAACCAGCGACAAGCTCAAACCAAAAGATGGCATTTTACCTTGACCAAGACTTGGTTCACTTATATCAGCGGGTAAATCCAAGGTGACATATTGACTGACGAAACTACCAAAGATTGGACCGGCCAGTAACATCCCCGGAATCGCTGCACTGATACCAATCAGGATCATCCAGCCAAAATCAGCATTCATCTGTGAAGCCAACAACATCGGAACTGGGCCGGGTAACAGAAACGCTGCGGCTGCCGCAACACCGGCAAACAAAGGAATAACCAGTTTCACTACGTTACCGCCAGTACGGCGCGCGACTGCAAATGCTACACCAATCAATAAAACAATCGCTACATCAAAAAACAGCGGTAAAGCACAAACCAGACCAGCAATCCCCAATGAATAATGCGCACGGCTTTCACCAAAACTATTTAGTAATTTAATCGCAATCTGATCCAGAGCACCGGTTTCATGCAGCACCTTACCAAACATCGCACCCAGTGCGACAACAATCGCCAGAAAACCTAATGTTCCCCCCATTCCTTCTTGCATTGTTTCGGTAATTTTATCCAATGGCATACCAGAAAAAACACCCGCCCCCATAGAAACCAGTATTAACGCAACAAAAGCGTGTATTCTGGCCTTCATCACCAGAAACAGTAGTAAAAGAACAGAGCCAACTGCTGTCAGCACTAAGGTCAAAGTACTCATTATTTTTCCCCTGAAATGACACTATTAATTATTCTTATTGAGTGATTAATCACTTCATCAAGAGACGATCTAATATCGATCAGATAAACATCCTTTTCATCACTACCCGGTTCTTCTAATGCCTCAAATTGAGATACCAACATTTGAGGTTTAAAGAAATGATCTTTACGTGCTTTCAACCGATTTTCAATTAAATCAAAGTCACCTTTCATATAAAGAAATGACAGATCCTGATTATTATCACGCAACATATCCCGGTAATGCTTTTTTAAAGCAGAACAAACAATCAGGGAAACCGGATTTGTGCGTTGCATGGCAAAAACCGCATCATTTAGTGATTTCAACCAAGGCTTACGATCTTCATCATTCAGTGCATAGCCTTTAGCCATCTTATTAATATTAGATCTTGGGTGTAAAAAATCACCATCTAAAAAAGCGGAGTCCAGTTTATAAGCCACGGCATTGGCAACAACAGATTTACCACTGCCGGATACCCCCATAAGCACAAAAACATGATTCGAATGCTGGGTATCTCTCATATCAACTCCTTAGCGCAGATATTTCACCCACAAAATGTTACCGGTAACTATTATCGGTAACATTATCAGAAGTAGAGGTAAGTTTCGCAACAACACGGAATACTCAAGAAATGAAAATGTGATGTTTATCGCAAATAAATTCAAAAAATGTGGATCCAATCAACCGATTAAATACTTTCTCCTAAGGATAACTGAAAACCGATATCGATCATTTTCTGTGGTAAATGTTCACCTTTCAGCCGTGCCATCAATAATCCAGCAGCCTTCCGTCCCATTAAGTCACGAGGTGTCAACACACTGGCAAGTTTTGGTGTCATCACCTGACCAACATCGTGACCATGAAAACCAGCTATCGCAATATCATGCGGTACAGCTATCCCCTGACGCTGGCACTCAAAAATCGCGCCAATAGCGAGGTCATCATTGGTACAAAACAGACCATCCACATCAGGATACTTTGTTCGCGCTTCATTCAGTAACTGCCCCCCTAAGGTATAAGAAGAGCTGTCAGGTGTCATGACCTTACCTGGCTTTAAACCTACGCTTCTCATTGCAGTCTCATAACCTTCCAGACGAATAATGGTCCTTTCATCCTGCCTTGCGCCAAGATAAATCACCCGCTGACAACCACGCTCAATCATTGCCATTGTCATCTGTCGGGCTGCTTCAAAGTTATCAATACCGACTGCCGTATCGAAACAAGGAGAAACACAGTCCATCAGCTCAACGACGGGGATCCCGGCCGTTTTCAACATCTTCAAGGTTCGCGGTGTGTGAGTACGTTCAGAAAGAATCAAGCCATCAATATTGTAAGAAAGCAGGGAAATTAAACGTTCTTCTTCCTTCTCTGAATGGTAACCATAGTGAGCCAGCATGGTTTGATAACCATTACGATCTGTCACATATTCGATACCACGGATAACTTCCGCAAAAACCTGGTTAGTCAAAGAAGGCAACAAAACACCGATAGCATGACTAGTAGAATTAGAAAGAATATCCGGCACTCGGTTCGGGATATAACCTAATTCATCCAAAGCATCAGCTATTTTCTTTCGCAATGGCTCAGAAACTTGATCGGGGTTACGCAAAAAACGACTTACCGTCATTTTTGTAACGCCAACACGATCAGCCACATCTTGTAAAATAGGACGTTTTTTCTTCATATTTCAATGCAATACAAAATTAGTAAAGTTTAGGATAATAAACACAGTGCTATGACATATTTATACACTATCAGGATACGCTTTTTTCGAATTTAGTCTGGTAGTGGAAGCGTGATCCCGATTTGTTATCTATTCAGACTCTGTAGAACAATTTTCAGTCAATATATAATGTGAAATACAACGATAACATTTATCTACAATTCCAGCAAAAATGTAAAATTTAACAGGCAATGTTTTCTATAGTGTTTGTCGGTTAACCTCAGATAGAATTAAAGTACTAAGCTACTAATTAACTTACTACTACCTGCTATTGAAATTATCTCCCAGAAAAACACCATTACGGGTACTAATACGAGAACGGTAACAACATAAAATGCAAGAGAAATGATACCCCCATTTACCGCAATGCTCATAATCAGTATGCTTTAACTGGCAAATATAATTAAATAGTGACGGATTCCTATTTTCTATGCCTAATTACCGTCATTTACCCGCATTAAAAAGAGTATTCAACCCAAAATATCGGTCAGTACTAATACAACTGTATTTCTAAATACTATTCTAATCAATCATACTATTTTACATAACCATAGTAATGACAAGACTGATTATTCCAGTTTTAGTTGTGATGTAAATGGAAAAATAAGTAATTAATTATCGCCCAGGGCTGATTACAGTGTAATGTTCCGGTGAACTCACCTTGCGTTGTCAGATAACAACAAAATGGGATGTTAACGGAAGGGATTCTCAGGCCAGGGCAGCAGCTCATTCAACCGACTGTTCGGCCAGACAGGCAGCCGACTGAGGACATCACGTAACCAGACCCAGGGCTCATGTCCGTTGGCTTTGGCCGTTTCCAGCAGGCTCATTATCATGGCCGCCCGTTGCCCCGCGGCCAGTGAACCCGCAAAAAGCCAGTTCTTTCGGCCGAGCGCCACACCCCGGACCGCATTCTCCGCCCGGTTGTTGTCTATCGGCACCCGCCCGTCATCCAGATAACACACCAGCGCCGGCCAGCGCTTCAGCGTGTAATCTATCGCTTTGCGTAACCCGGAATTCGGGGCCGTTTGGGCCTGAGTCGTCTGCAACCAGGACCGGAACTCATTCAGCCACGGCCGGGCATAACGCTGTCGCCACTGACGCCGTTTATCCGGCGGCCGGTGTTTGATTTTTCGCTCCAGCTTGTACAGGTCGCGAATGCCATCCAGCGCCTGTTTCGCCACCGGACTTTGGCTCGCTTTGTATTGGTCAAAGAATTTGCGGCGGGCGTGAGCCCGGCAACCCGCTTCGGTGATATCCGCCCGGGCATGCAGCGCGTTGTAACCGGCATAATCATCCGTCACCAACATGCCGCCCGACCAGTCTTTCAGCAGGCTCTGGGCATAACGGCCACTGCGGCCGGGATGCAGCTCATAGTACACCACTGCCGGCGAGGTATCGGGGCCGGTGACATACGTCCACAGATAGGCGCGCTGGGTCTGGCCTTTTCCCGGGGCCAGTATCGGCAACGGGGTCTCATCGGCATGCAGCACCGGGGACGTCAGCAGCGTCTGCTTCAGGGCATCGGCTAACGGTTGCAACGCCACAGCCACCTGCCCCACCCAGTCCGACAGGGTGCTGCGGGCCAGGGTTACACCACTGCGGGCATAGATTTTCTGCTGACGGTAGAGCGGCAGGTGGTCACGATATTTGGCGACCACCACCTGAGCCAGCAACCCCGGCTCTGGAATGCCCTTTTCAATCAGGTGGGCGGGTTGGGCTTTAGCATGCACGCACTGACAGCGCGCGCAGCTGTACTGCGGACAGACATAACGCCGGACGATAAACGTGGCCGGACAGTATTCCAGTCGCTCACTGATTTCATCACGCAAAAAGCGCAGGGCATGACCGCAATCCGGGCAGCTCTCCGTCTCCGGCACCAGCCGGATATCTTCACGGGGTAATGTCGCCGGCAAAGGCTGACGTTTAGGCTGGGCCGGGGGCGCGTTTTCCTTGATATGCAGGCGTGACAGCCGGGTTTCCAGCACCGCGATATCGGTATCGGCATCTTCCTCAAACTGACTGCGTTTGGGACCGGCAGGCAGGGTTTCGCTGTGCGCACCAAAACGCCAGCGTTGCGCCTGTTTCAGGGCGTCTTCCAGCTGGCGAATATAATCACCTTGTTGCTGAAGCAGCGCCAGTGCCCGCAGGCGGAACTGGCCGGGGTCATCCAGCGCGATTAAGTCATTGAGCGTCATGCCGACAGTGTACCGGATAATTCCCCGTCGTTATCCGGTAAAAGTGTGACCGGGGTAGCGGAATTAGCTTCGCCAGCCGGACAGGTCATCTCCCTCGACTTGTTGCCAGTGAATGCCGCGGATGAGCCAGTCAAACTGGGCGGGCGTCATCACCCAGCTGCGCTCGCCCTGCTTCGGCCAGACAAAATGGGCCCGGTGCAGACGGCGGGTACACAGCCAGACGCCGTGTCGGTCCCAGCGCAACACCTTGAGACGGGAGCGGGCCTTGTTGCAGAAAACAAAAGCGGCCTCGTCCTGCCAGCGCAAATTCAGTCCCTCCAGGTGCCGGGTCAGGGCATCAATGCCCCGGCGCATGTCGACGGGCTCTCGCACCAGAAAGAGCTGTTGCGGTTTCAGCATCGGGCCAGTACCCGCATCACGTCAGGCAACAGCGTCAATGGACAGGCGATGGCATAGCCGTCTGGGGTATACAGGGTAACGGTGCGCGCGTCGTCAGGCTGGAGTGAAACTGGCAAGAGGGCGGGCAGTGTCTGGCTGAGAGGTTGGCGTATTTTGTGACTGTCGGCAATCCAGTCGCGAAAAGCGGAAAAACTCAGCTGATGCTGTTCGCAATACTGTTTTCGAGTCAGGTCACTGTGGCGCCATTGGGTCACATGGTGTTGTTTTTGCTCCGGGGTATATCGACTACGGCTCATGGTGTCAGTCTCCAAATGAAGATAGGGAAGCGGTAGCGTGCATGGGCCGGAGAGGAAGAACAAGGTGAGATGACCGGACGTTTACATTACAGTTATATTCATAATGATATAAAGGTGGAATGTTATTAGATGATATAAACATAACGCATACATGATCCCCACTGCATGAGTAAGTCTAACCGCTAACGAAAGAGATGCAGATCAAGAGTTATTACTGTGATAATGGAGAGGTGAAAATTTTTGGTCATTCTAAAACAGATATCCGGGCTCATTATCTGCATATGAGTTAGACTTATGAATATTATGAATATATTGGAAAATTTCCATCATAACGAGCAGAACTTAAAATATCGTGACTCATTTTCTTTTCTATCAGTTTTAAGATACTGTTTAAGTTATTTTTAATGTCTGCTACTGCTATAGCGTATTTTGATTATTCACAAATTGATGAACCAACGGTCTGTTTCTTCAAGAAAATGCACATCGGATGAAGCCGGTCAATAGGCCAGTCTGTCAATAACAGCATCCCCCAAAATGCAAAAACCCCCAGCTTACGCTGAGGGGGTTCGCTTAATGCAAAGCCTGGCAGTTCCCTACTCTCACATGGGGAGACCCCACACTACCATCGGCGCTACGGCGTTTCACTGCTGAGTTCGGCATGGGGTCAGGTGGGACCACCGCGCTATCGCCGCCAGGCAAATTCATTCCATTCCAACCGTGATACCCGCCTTTAACAGCTCGCACCACCATCAGAACCAATCCGGTCAACAAGCTAAAATTCTTTTCGTCTCTCTCACCAAAACACCTTCGGTGTTGTAAGGTTAAGCCGCTCGGTTCATTAGTACTGGTCAGCTCAATGCATCGCTGCACTTACACACCCAGCCTATCCACGTCTTCGTCTTAAACGTTCCTTCCGTGACCTTAAAGTCAAGGGAAGACTCATCTCAAGGCAAGTTTCCCGCTTAGATGCTTTCAGCGGTTATCTCTGCCGCACTTAGCTACCGGGCTATGCCATTGGCATGACAACCCGTACACCAGCGGTGCGTCCACTCCGGTCCTCTCGTACTAGGAGCAGCCCCTTTCAATCTTCCAACGCCCACGGCAGATAGGGACCGAACTGTCTCACGACGTTCTAAACCCAGCTCGCGTACCACTTTAAATGGCGAACAGCCATACCCTTGGGACCGACTTCAGCCCCAGGATGTGATGAGCCGACATCGAGGTGCCAAACACCGCCGTCGATATGAACTCTTGGGCGGTATCAGCCTGTTATCCCCGGAGTACCTTTTATCCGTTGAGCGATGGCCCTTCCATTCAGAACCACCGGATCACTAAGACCTACTTTCGTACCTGCTCGAGCTGTCACTCTCGCAGTCAAGCTGGCTTATGCCTTTGCACTAACCTCACGATGTCCGACCGTGATTAGCCAACCTTCGTGCTCCTCCGTTACGCTTTGGGAGGAGACCGCCCCAGTCAAACTACCCACCAGACACTGTCCCCGTTCCGGATCACGGAACTGGGTGAGAACATCGAACATTCAAGGGTGGTATTTCAAGGATGGCTCCATGCAGACTGGCGTCCACACTTCCTGGCCTCCCACCTATCCTACACATCAAGGCTCCATGTTCAGTGTCAAGCTATAGTAAAGGTTCACGGGGTCTTTCCGTCTTGCCGCGGGTACACTGCATCTTCACAGCGAGTTCAATTTCACTGAGTCTCGGGTGGAGACAGCCTGGCCATCATTACGCCATTCGTGCAGGTCGGAACTTACCCGACAAGGAATTTCGCTACCTTAGGACCGTTATAGTTACGGCCGCCGTTTACTGGGGCTTCTATCAAGAGCGTCGTGCTTACGCGCTAACCCCATCAATTAACCTTCCAGCACCGGGCAGGCGTCACACCGTATACGTCCACTTTCGTGTTTGCACAGTGCTGTGTTTTTAATAAACAGTTGCAGCCAGCTGGTCTCTGCGACTGGCTTCGGCTCCGGATGTTTCTTCCTTCACCTGCTGCCAGCGTGCCTTCTCCCGAAGTTACGGCACCATTTTGCCTAGTTCCTTCACCCGAGTTCTCTCAAGCGCCTGAGTATTCTCTACCTGACCACCTGTGTCGGTTTGGGGTACGATTCAATGTCACCTGATGCTTAGAGGCTTTTCCTGGAAGCCGGGCATCAACCACTTCACCGCCGTAGCGGTTCGTCATCACGCCTCAGTGTTACAGCAGAACGGATTTGCCTGTCCTGCCCACCTGCACGCTTAAACCGGGACAACCGTCGCCCGGATGGCCTAGCCTTCTCCGTCCCCCCTTCGCAGTCACATTCAGTACAGGAATATTAACCTGTTTCCCATCGACTACGCTTTTCAGCCTCGCCTTAGGGGTCGACTCACCCTGCCCCGATTAACGTTGGACAGGAACCCTTGGTCTTCCGGCGAGCGGGTTTTTCACCCGCTTTATCGTTACTTATGTCAGCATTCGCACTTCTGATACCTCCAGCGCGCTTCACAGCACACCTTCGACGGCTTACAGAACGCTCCCCTACCCAACGACACCTTAGTGTCGCTGCCGCAGCTTCGGTGCATGGTTTAGCCCCGTTACATCTTCCGCGCAGGCCGACTCGACCAGTGAGCTATTACGCTTTCTTTAAATGATGGCTGCTTCTAAGCCAACATCCTGGCTGTCTGAGCCTTCCCACCTCGTTTCCCACTTAACCATGACTTTGGGACCTTAGCTGGCGGTCTGGGTTGTTTCCCTCTTCACGACGGACGTTAGCACCCGCCGTGTGTCTCCCGTGATACCATTCTTCGGTATTCGCAGTTTGCATCGGGTTGGTAAGCCGGGATGGCCCCCTAGCCGAAACAGTGCTCTACCCCCGAAGATGAATTCACGAGGCGCTACCTAAATAGCTTTCGGGGAGAACCAGCTATCTCCCGGTTTGATTGGCCTTTCACCCCCAGCCACAAGTCATCCGCTAATTTTTCAACATTAGTCGGTTCGGTCCTCCAGTTAGTGTTACCCAACCTTCAACCTGCCCATGGCTAGATCACCGGGTTTCGGGTCTATACCCTGCAACTCATGCGCCCAGTTAAGACTCGGTTTCCCTGCGGCTCCCCTAAACGGTTAACCTTGCTACAGAATATAAGTCGCTGACCCATTATACAAAAGGTACGCAGTCACCCCCATAAATGAAGGCTCCCACTGCTTGTACGTACACGGTTTCAGGTTCTGTTTCACTCCCCTCGCCGGGGTTCTTTTCGCCTTTCCCTCACGGTACTGGTTCACTATCGGTCAGTCAGGAGTATTTAGCCTTGGAGGATGGTCCCCCCATATTCAGACAGGATACCACGTGTCCCGCCCTACTCGTTGAGCTCACAGTGAAGAGGGTTTAGTGTACGGGACTTTCACCCTTTACTGTGCGACTTTCCAGACGCTTCCACTCACCCCTTCACTGATGCAGACTCTGGGCTGCTCCCCGTTCGCTCGCCGCTACTGGGGGAATCTCGGTTGATTTCTTTTCCTCGGGGTACTGAGATGTTTCAGTTCCCCCGGTTCGCCTCGCTTGACTATGAATTCATCAAGCGATAGTGCAACGGATTGCACTGGGTTTCCCCATTCGGACATCGCCGGTTATTACGCTTCATATCAGCTTACCGACGCTTTTCGCAGATTAGCACGTCCTTCATCGCCTCTGACTGCCTAGGCATCCACCGTGTACGCTTAGTCGCTTAACCTCACAACCCGAAACTGTCTCGGCTTGCGGATTGTTGAGAGACTCATCAATAACCCCTCGGGGAGGTTATTGACTGTATTCAATTTTCAGCTTGTTCCAGATTGTTAAAGAGCTTTTATCGGTAAGCCGACTTCATCACAAATCCGCTTAACGATAACACGACAACGGCTTTCACCCGTCATCACCGCAAGTGGCGTCCCCTAGGGGATTCGAACCCCTGTTACCGCCGTGAAAGGGCGGTGTCCTAGGCCTCTAGACGAAGGGGACACAATGGCCGGCTTCGCAGACGCGTCTTGCTCTACTTTTATCAGACAATCTGTGTGAGCACTGCACTCAACTGCATCTCAGGTAAGGAGGTGATCCAACCGCAGGTTCCCCTACGGTTACCTTGTTACGACTTCACCCCAGTCATGAATCACAAAGTGGTCAGCGCCCTCCCTTAGGTTAAGCTACCGACTTCTTTTGCAACCCACTCCCATGGTGTGACGGGCGGTGTGTACAAGGCCCGGGAACGTATTCACCGTAGCATTCTGATCTACGATTACTAGCGATTCCGACTTCATGGAGTCGAGTTGCAGACTCCAATCCGGACTACGACAGACTTTATGTGTTCCGCTCACTCTCGCAAGCTCGCTTCACTTTGTATCCGCCATTGTAGCACGTGTGTAGCCCTACTCGTAAGGGCCATGATGACTTGACGTCATCCCCACCTTCCTCCGGTTTATCACCGGCAGTCTCCTTTGAGTTCCCGCCATCACGCGCTGGCAACAAAGGATAAGGGTTGCGCTCGTTGCGGGACTTAACCCAACATTTCACAACACGAGCTGACGACAGCCATGCAGCACCTGTCTCTCAGTTCCCTAAGGCACTTCGCTGTCTCCAGCAAATTCTGAGGATGTCAAGAGTAGGTAAGGTTCTTCGCGTTGCATCGAATTAAACCACATGCTCCACCGCTTGTGCGGGCCCCCGTCAATTCATTTGAGTTTTAACCTTGCGGCCGTACTCCCCAGGCGGTCGATTTAACGCGTTAGCTCCGGAAGCCACTCCTCTAGGGAACAACCTCCAAATCGACATCGTTTACAGCGTGGACTACCAGGGTATCTAATCCTGTTTGCTCCCCACGCTTTCGCACCTGAGCGTCAGTCTTCGTCCAGGGGGCCGCCTTCGCCACCGGTATTCCTCCACATCTCTACGCATTTCACCGCTACACATGGAATTCTACCCCCCTCTACGAGACTCCAGTCAACCAGTCTTAGATGCCGTTCCCAGGTTAAGCCCGGGGATTTCACATCTAACTTAATTGACCGCCTGCGTGCGCTTTACGCCCAGTCATTCCGATTAACGCTTGCACCCTCCGTATTACCGCGGCTGCTGGCACGGAGTTAGCCGGTGCTTCTTCTGCGGGTAACGTCAAAATACAACCCTGTTCAGGTTATACCCTTCCTCCCCGCTGAAAGTACTTTACAACCCGAAGGCCTTCTTCATACACGCGGCATGGCTGCATCAGGCTTGCGCCCATTGTGCAATATTCCCCACTGCTGCCTCCCGTAGGAGTCTGGGCCGTGTCTCAGTCCCAGTGTGGCTGGTCATCCTCTCAGACCAGCTAGGGATCGTCGCCTCGGTAGGCCATTACCCTACCGACTAGCTAATCCCATCTGGGTTCATCCGTGGGCGTGAGGCCTTTTCAGGTCCCCCACTTTGGTCTCGCGACATTATGCGGTATTAGCCACCGTTTCCAGTGGTTATCCCCCGCCCTCGGGCAGATCCCCAGACATTACTCACCCGTCCGCCGCTCGTCAGCGAAAGTGCACGCACTTTCCTGTTACCGCCCGACTTGCATGTGTTAGGCCTGCCGCCAGCGTTCAATCTGAGCCATGATCAAACTCTTCTATTAAAAGCTTGATGCTCAAAGAAACTGACTGTTCATTCGTAATGAATTCACTGTTGTTCACTCTTCAAGACTTTAAAACGTATTTTTTTGTGATACGGTCTTGTGAGTGCCCACACAGATTGTCTGATTAATTGTTAAAGAGCAGGCTGAAATAAAAATTGATATTCTCGTTCAGCCGGGCTGCGTATATTACGCTTTTCGCCCGCAGAGTCAAGCGCTTATTCACTTTACTCTGCCTGGCCTCACACGTTTTGTCAGCGTTGTGTCGGTCAGTGGTGGCGCATTATAGGGAGTTCTTCGGCGCTGGCAAGCGTTTATTTAAAAAAAACTGTCATTCGCGTTTTTTTTCAACTAAACACTGAAAAAAAGAACAAATCAGTTATTTTTTACTCACTATTCCAAGGAAATCATCAGCAAAATGATCGACTTGCTGCCAGTCAGTATATTCAATTTCTTTCGTTGTATCAGTTTCCCCACCTGTCATCTTCATGATCAGTTTAACCATTACACGATCAAGCCAGCGATAACGAGGATAAAGTAACGCACCAGCAAAAACACCACACATATCTGGCTGCCAAGGGGTATTAAGCAGAAATTTACGAACATACACATTCGTTTCAGGTGTACGTTTCTCGGGTTTCCTTGCTGTCAGATTCACACCAAAAAATGCAGTTGGCATTTTATTAAGCTGTTGTTGATGACGAATAGCAAATTTTTTCAGTGTTGAACTAAAATGACCATATCTGATTGAAGCTCCAATCATAACTTTATCATAAGATTTCAAATCGATTGTTTCTGCTATTGCCAAATCTCTGAGATCACATATCTGTCCTACTCTGCGTAGATTCTCAGCAATGCGGGTAATAATTTTCTTAGTCTGCCCATCCCGGCTGGAGTAAAGCAATAAGCAGTTCATAGCTACATCCTTCTTCCAATAGATTATTCACGCCAGAAGGTCGGAGTAAATAAAACTAACAAAGTAAATACTTCCAAACGACCAAACAACATCGTTATAACTAATATCCACTTAGCCGTAGGGTTCATTGCAGTGAAGTTATCAGCAACAACACCCAACCCAGGCCCTAGATTATTCAGTGTAGCGGCTATCGCAGAAAAAGCAGAAAGTTCATCTACACCAGTAGCGATAAGTAATAACAAACTGATGATAAATACCAAAGCGTAAGCAGAGAAGAATCCCCAAACAGCTTCAATAATACGTTCAGGTAATGCTCTTCGCCCTAATTTTAGGGTGTAAACCGCATTCGGATGAACCAACCGCTTCAACTCACGAGAACCTTGGAGGAATAGCAATAAGATACGAATGACTTTCAGTCCCCCCCCCGTCGAACCCGCACAACCGCCGATAAAAGCAGAACACAACAACAGTATTGGCAAAAATGATGGCCAACGGGCAAAGCTATCTGTACTGAACCCAGCCGTTGTCGCCATTGAAACAACCTGGAAAAAAGCTTGATTCAGTGTCTCCATCCCCGATGTATAAACAGCATAGTGCCATAAGATAAAAGTACAGATAATCACCAGTGCTAATTGAATAGAGATGAACATACGGAATTCTGGGTCCCGCCAGTACACTGTCAAACTGCGTCCCGTTAACACCGCGAAGTGCAGACCAAAATTACAACCAGAAATCAGCAGAAAAATCGCAATGATAGTATTTATTACTGGGCTATTAAAATAACCAATACTGGCATCATGCGTAGAAAATCCACCAATTGCAATGGTTGAAAAGCTGTGGGAAATAGCATCAAAAACTGACATACCTGCCGCCCATAACGCCAGAGCACAGGCAATTGTCAGTAACATATAAATCAACCACAAAGTTTTTGCTGTTTCAGCAATTCGTGGACGCATTTTATTATCTTTCAAAGGCCCTGGCATTTCAGCCCGATAAAGCTGCATTCCTCCGACCCCAAGTAGAGGCAGTATTGCAACAGCCAGCACAATAATCCCCATCCCCCCCAACCATTGCAACATCTGCCGATAGAAGAGAATTGCTTTAGGCAAGGTGTCAAGCCCAATAAGTGTTGTAGCACCCGTTGTTGTTAAACCAGAGAAAGATTCAAAGAATGCATCTGTAATAGAAAGATTTGGCTGCTCAGAAAAGATGAAAGGTAAAGCCCCGACACTACCCAGTACCGTCCAAAACAAAACAACGATAAGAAACCCTTCCCGAGGCTTTAATTCATGTTTTTGTTCCCGGTTTGGTATCCAAAGCATTAAACCGATAACTAAAGCAAAAATAAATGTCTGACTAAATGCACGCCCAGCGCCATCACGATAGATTAGTGCTACCAACCCTGGAATAATCATGGTAACAGAGAAAAGAATGACAAGCAGCCCAACAATACGGGTTATGGCACGAAAATGCATTCAGCTGGTTCCTTAAAAATCCAGTTAATAGAGAAAATTTACAGATCAGGTGTTAAATACAGTACACCACGACTCAGATCACGTAATTTATCACCGACTTCACCCACCAGGGTAGCTGGAAGTGAAATTCGCAGAGTAACACTCTCTGCATATTCACTGGCAATAATCTGCCCCTCTGATTTCTGTAATAACTGTTCAATCATAGAGATATGGGCATATTCACACTGCAAGGAGCAGATTTTCTGTGGAACCTTATATTTTGTTTCCAGTAATTTCAGCGCCTGTTGAACACTATTTCCATATGCCCTTACTAATCCACCGGTACCTAATTTTATTCCGCCAAAATAACGGACAACAACTGCGGTTATTTCACCGATATTATTTCCCATAAGCTGGGATAGCATCGGCTTACCTGCGGTCCCAGAAGGCTCTCCATCATCAGAAAAACCCAATTGTTGTGAATCATCCGGAGCACCAGCAACAAACGCCCAGCAATGATGCCGGGCATCAGGGTATTGAGCTTTGATTTGCTGGATAAATGCCTTAGCTTCATCTACCCCACAGGTATGCTCCAGCAGGGTAATAAAGCGACTTTTTTTAATCTCTTCAGTCAAACTCACTGGAGCCGTGGGTATCAAATAAGGCTTCATTATGGCAGTTGCAGATCCCTAGTCATGTTTTCCACCTTATTTTCATGGATAACAATATTGTCTTCGATACGAATACCACCGAATGGTTTAAGCATCCCAATTTTATTCCAGTCAAAATGCTTACTGAGCTCACTTTCACGCCAAGGTGCAAGCAACGATTCAATGAAATAAAGGCCCGGCTCGATAGTTAGCACCATACGGGGCTCTAAAATACGGGTACAACGCAGATATGGATATATGGCCGGAGCTGCTAAATGTGTACCTGTATCATCCTGCATAAACCCTGCCGCATCATGGACCTGCAATCCAAGAGGATGACCAATACCATGTGGAAAGAATGGCGTTGTCAGCCCTTTTTCAACTATAGTTTCTTCACTGATATCTTTCACGATACCGTATTTTTTCAGCAACTTAGCAATCCTATGATGCATCTGAATATGATATTCGGTGTAGCAAACTCCTGCTTTAATCGTACTGATTAGCGCTTTTTGTTCAGCATTCATATCTTTAATCAGAGCAGCAAATTCGTTATTACTTTTTGCTGAATAAGTACGGGTGATATCTGCTGCATAGCCATTATATTCAGCGCCAGCATCAATTAGGAAACTACGCACTTCTGAAGGTGCATTGTGCTGCAATACGGCGTAATGCAAAACAGCCGCATTTTCATTTATAGCAATAATATTGTCATAAGGCACATCTGTATCACGATGACCTGTTGCCATCAGATAAGATATATTAATATCAAATTCACTCATTCCAGCCTGAAATGCCTCATAAGCTGCCAGATGCCCGACAACAGCCGTTTTTTGCGCTTCACGCATACAGACCAGTTCATAGTCTGTTTTATATGAACGATAGAAATGCAAATAATCCAGAACAGCTTTCGGATTGATATTATGCTCAGAAAAACCAATTTCTTTTGCTCTTGGTTGTGAACAACCAATATAAGCAACATTCTGTTTCACATAAGTACTTAACTCTGAATTGATATCTCCGGTATTTGCCAGATGAATCATTTCAACTTCTTTAGTCCAGTAGCTGGTTGGCAACGGTTCTACACTGTGCCAATAATCTATCGGTGAATAAAACCATAATTTAGGCTTATTAATACCATCTACCCATAACCAACAATTAGGTACTTTCGTTACGGGTACCCAAGCTTTGAAGTGAGCACTAACTTTAAAAGGATAGTCTCTGTCATCCAAGAAAATACGCTGTAATTCACCGGAGTGAATAAGCAGAGCATCCAATTGATTACGGGCCAGTACTTCGCGGGTACGTTGTTGCAATGTAGAGATATGTTCGTGGTACAGAGATGCCAACTTTTCCATTTCAATTGACCTTTTTTTATTTTATGGCTGAACCATTAGCTTATCACAGCCATTGATATTTGCAGGTATCACGCAAAAATCATCCCAATTTATCGGATCCTGCTAACTCCTTATTTATAAAAATATAAAAACAATTACCGTCAATGAGATACAAATCTTACTTGTGATCACCCTTGCAAAAAACTAATCACTCATTTGCATTTACTTAACATAATAACCACAATCAAGTCTATCTGGTCATACCAGATGGTATGCGCTCATTTAGGAGAACGACATGCTCTATCAAAGTGAAACAATTCAAGTAAGCTGGCTGAAAGATGGCATTGCTGAACTGGTTTTCAATGCCCCCGCCGCTATTAATAAACTGGATACCAAAACTGTTGCATCTCTGGATAAGGCTGTCGCCAGTCTGGAGCAACAAACTGAATTAAAAGGCGTTTTATTACGCTCTGATAAAGCTGCATTTATTGTTGGTGCAGATATTACTGAATTTCTCTCTTTATTCGATGCACCTGTAGAAAAATTGCAAGAGTGGCTTGATTTCGCAAATAGCATTTTTAACCGGATAGAAGATTTACCCGTCCCAACCATTTCAGCGATAAATGGTTATGCCCTTGGTGGCGGTTGTGAATGTGTTCTGTCTACAGATTTCCGTATAGCCTCCCCCGATGTGCGCATTGGGCTGCCAGAAACCAAGCTTGGTATTATGCCTGGTTTTGGCGGCTCAGTTCGCCTTCCACGCCTAATCGGGACTGATAACGCACTGGATATTATTGCTGCTGGTAAAGACATTGGTGCAGAAGAAGCATTGAAAAATGGCCTGATTGATGCCGTTGTCGCTAGTGAAAAACTGATTAATTCTGCAATATCAATGCTGGAACAGGCTATTGCAGGGAACCTTGATTGGAAAGCAGCACGCCAGCCAAAGTTAGAGCCTTTGAAACTCAATGAAGTTGAACGTGGCATGAGTTTTAGCGTGGCAAAAGGTATGGTGATGAAAGTTGCCGGTCCTCATTACCCTGCACCGATTACCGCAGTTAAATCCATAGAAAAAACCGCTACACTTGGCCGTGATGAAGCACTGAAAGTGGAAGCCACCAACTTTATCACTCTGGCACAGACAAATGTTGCCCGTGCTTTAGTCGGTATTTTTCTTAATGACCAGTACATAAAAGGACTGGCGAAAAAACATCTGAAAGAAGTCACCACACCTGAGTATGCCGCAGTTCTGGGCTCAGGGATTATGGGTGGCGGTATCGCCTATCAGTCTGCCCGTAGAGGGGTTCCTGTCATGATGAAAGACATCAATCAACAGGCCCTTGAATTAGGTATGAATGAAGCTGCAAAACTGCTGAACAAACAGTTTGAACGTGGCCGTCTGAATGCCATAAAAATGGCGCGAACCCTTTCTTCTATTCAACCTACATTAAATTATGCCGGTATCGAACAGGCTCAAATAGTGATTGAAGCCGTAGTAGAGAACCCTAAGATCAAAGCAGCTGTACTCTCAGAAACTGAAACTCTAGTTAATAAAGAGTGTGTTCTAGCATCCAATACTTCAACAATTCCAATTTCAGAATTAGCTAAGTCCCTAAAAAACCCAGAAAACTTCTGTGGTATGCATTTCTTTAACCCGGTGCATCGTATGCCACTGGTTGAAGTCATCCGTGGTGAAAAAACCTCTGAAAAAACAATTTCAACTGTAGTTGCTTACGCCAGCAAAATAGGTAAAACACCTATTGTCGTTAACGACTGTCCAGGATTCTTTGTCAACCGGGTGCTGCTCCCTTATCTCCTTGGCTTCGGTATGTTGTTGCGTGACGGTGGTGATTTCCGCCAGATAGACAAAATTATGGAAAAGGAATTTGGCTGGCCGATGGGTCCTGCTTATCTTATTGATGTCATTGGTCTTGATACTGCATATCATTCTCAGTCAGTCATGGCTCAAGGATTCCCGGATCGTATGCAGCGTGATTATAAAGATGCTATTGACGTTCTATATGAAAATCAACGCTACGGACAGAAAAACAGTATCGGTTTCTATAAGTACACACAGGATAAGAAAGGCAAACCAAAGAAAGAGCAGGACGAGCAAACAGATCAACTGTTGGCAACCATCTGCCAACCGAAGAATAATTTCTCCGGTGAAGAGATCATTGCCCGTACTATGATCCCCATGATCAATGAAGTTGTCCGTTGTTTGGAAGAAGGTGTCATTGCCAGCCCGGCAGAAGCTGATATGGCCCTAGTTTATGGTATTGGTTTCCCTCCGTTCCGCGGTGGTGTTTTCCGTTATCTGGAAACAATGGGAACAGCAAATTACGTTAAAATGGCTGAGAATTATGCTCACCTCGGTGCTCTTTATCAGGTACCACCTGGTTTGAAAGCCAAAGCTGAACGTAATGAAAGTTACTACCCTACAGCAGCAACGATTGCTGTCAGCACCGGAACAACAGCGTGAGGTCTGGAAACATGGAAAATGTAGTCATTATTGATGGCATCCGCACCCCAATGGGGCGCTCAAAAGGTGGTGCATTCCGTCAGGTCCGGGCTGAAGATCTCTCTGCTCACCTGATGAAAGAGATATTTAAACGTAACCCGGCAGTACAGAAACACAAAGTAGATGATATCTACTGGGGCTGTGTTCAGCAAACTCTGGAGCAAGGCTTCAACATTGCCCGTAATTCTGCCCTACTGGCTGATATCCCTCACTCTGTACCTGCCGTGACCGTTAACCGGCTATGCGGTTCGTCAATGCAAGCGCTGCATGATGGTGCCCGCATGATTATGACCGGAGAAGCCAGTGTCACACTGATTGGTGGTGTAGAACATATGGGTCATGTTCCGATGACTCATGGTGTGGATTTCCATCCTAAAATGAGCCTGAGTGTCGCCAAGGCCGCAGGAGTTATGGGTTTAACCGCCGAAATGCTGGCAAAGATTCACCATATCAGCCGTGAAATGCAGGATGAATTTGCATTTCGCTCTCACCAACGTGCAACACAAGCAACGCAATCAGGTGCATTCTCCAATGAGATATCACCAATTTATGGTCACGATGCCGATGGCATACTAAAACTGTTTGATCACGATGAAGTTATCCGTCCAGATACCAATCTGAAAGATCTGGCAGCTCTGCGTCCTGTCTTCGATCCAGTAACAGGATCGGTTACAGCAGGCAGCTCCTCTGCCTTATCCGATGGTGCATCGGCAATGCTGGTAACCAGTGAAAGCTATGCTAAAAATCTGGGGCTAAAACCTCGCGCCCGTATCCGTTCTATGGCAGTTGTTGGTTGTGATCCTTCCATTATGGGATATGGCCCTGTCCCTGCTACACAGAAGGCTCTCAAAAAAGCAGGTTTAGAGTTGGATGATATTGGCGTCATTGAACTAAACGAAGCATTTGCCGCTCAATCACTTGCCTGCATGAAAGGTCTGAATTTGCTGGATCGCATGGATGACAAAGTGAACCTTAATGGTGGAGCAATCGCTCTCGGGCACCCATTAGGCTGTTCAGGTGCTCGCATTACAACAACATTGTTGAATCTAATGGAGCGCCGCGATGTTCAGTTTGGGCTGGCAACCATGTGTATCGGTTTAGGCCAAGGTATTGCCACTATTATAGAAAGAATGGATTAAGAACTTATCTGTAAAAAAATATTATTATAACTGAGTCGTTGTTGCCGTAATTCCCGCCTGTCAGGGGCGGGTTTTTTTATTATTATTATTTTAAATGAATTCGAAAGCATCGCCATACATGTTGTCAGCAGAAGCATCACGCTCACTGCAAAAGCGCTCACGAGCAATTTTTGCCATTTCAAATCGCCCTGCAATATAGATATCATGATTGGCTAAGCTGCCAAAATCCTCTAATACTGCTTTGAGCACGGTTCCAGTACGTCCACACCATCCATTCTCCGACTGTTCAACAACCGGAACAACCATCAGATTAGGGTAACGCTCTGTAAGCAATTGTAATTCAGCAAGATCGTATAAATGTTGTGATTCTCTGCCACCCCAATAAATAGAGATCTGGCGCTCAGGTTGTTCTTCCAACGCTGTCAGCAATATAGAACGGGTATAAGAAAAACCCGTCCCTCCCGCAATCAATAACAGCGGATTCGTGCTACTCTGACGGAACCAAGCCTTACCATGAGGGATATCAACATTGATCACTTTCTGATCCAAAATTCTATCCATCACAGCCATCGCATATAAATTCAGTTCAGAAGCACCAATATGCAATTCAATGAACTTCTTTTCTGAAGGTGTTGATGCCATTGAAAACGGACGCTTATCTCTCTGATCCATCACCACCATCAGATATTGACCGGCGCGGAATGAGAACGGAGAATCGGGAAGTAACCGAACCCGATAAACCGTCTCCGTAATAGCCTCTACAGAGGTTACTTTACAGCTCAGTGTTGTCATGCGTTCCCTCTTATGGTCCTAAAATATCTAATTCATCCCAAATCTTGTTGACGCGGGTACGCACTTCTTCACTCATCACAATAGGGCGTCCCCATTCCCTCTGCGTCTCCCCCGGCCATTTGTTCGTTGCATCCATTCCCATTTTCGATCCTAATCCTGAGACTGGTGATGCAAAATCGAGATAATCGATTGGTGTATTCTCCATTAATACTGTATCTCTTGCCGGATCCATTCGTGTAGTTATTGCCCAAATGACATCGTTCCAGTCTCTGGCATTAATATCATCATCACAAACAATAACAAATTTTGTATACATAAATTGCCGCAGATATGACCAAACTCCCATCATGACTCGCTTGGCATGACCTGCGTACTGTTTCTTCATGGTCACAACGGCAAGACGATAGGAGCAACCTTCCGGCGGCAGATAAAAATCGACAATTTCAGGAAACTGCTTTTGTAAAATCGGGACTAACACCTCATTCAGTGCAACCCCTAACACAGCAGGTTCATCTGGCGGGCGACCAGTATAAGTAGAATGATAAATGGCATCGTGACGCTGAGTAATATGCGTTACGGTGAACACTGGGAACATATCGATTTCATTATAATAACCCGTATGGTCACCATATGGCCCTTCTGCAGCTAATTCGCCAGGCTCAATATATCCCTCCAATATGATCTCAGCACTTGCTGGTACCTCCAAATTATTTGAAAGACATTTCACAACTTCTGTTTTATATCCTCGTAATAACCCAGCAAATGCATATTCCGACAACGTGTCAGGAACGGGTGTCACAGCCCCCAATATTGTTGCCGGATCGGCACCTAACGCAACAGCTACCGGGAAGCGTTCTCCTGGATGTGCCTGACACCATTCCTGAAAATCAAGGGCTCCACCACGATGAGATAACCAGCGCATAATGAGTTTATTTTTACCCAGCACTTGCTGGCGATAAATCCCAAGATTTTGCCGCTCTTTATTCGGACCACGGGTTACCGTCAGCCCCCAAGTAATCAACGGAGCAGCATCTTCTGGCCAACAGTGCATTATAGGAAGGCGGGTTAAATCTACATCGTCACCAGCCCAAACTTGCTCCTGACAAGGCGCACTGTTAAGCCGTTTGGTCGGCATATTAAGAACTTGCTTAAATTTCGGTAGCTTCTCCACCAAGTCACGAAAGCCTTTCGGAGGATCGGGTTCTTTCAAAAAAGCCAGCAACTTACCTACATCATGCAAAGCCTTAACATCTTTCTGCCCCATCCCCATAGCAACACGCTCAGTAGTACCAAACAAATTACACAATACAGGCATTGAATAACCTTTGGGATTTTCAAACAGCAAAGCAGGTCCACCAGCACGAAGGGTCCGATCCGCAATTTCAGTCATCTCTAAATAAGGATCAACTTCGAGACTGATGCGTTTCAACTCACCTTTCTGCTCCAACAAGGTTAGAAAATCTCTTAAGTCACGGTATTTCATACTATCCATTCATGCCGGTTTTTAAGGGGAAAAACATTATAAGCTATCCCACTGCGCTTTTTTTATGTTTTTATCGGAAGACTACAAAACTAAACCAATAACTTACTAAAAAGCAATGGATTTTACTCAACCTTGCGACCTCAGAGCCAAATACAACACAATGAGACCCAAATTAGTGAATACCTTAGTGTCAGCGCTTTCGCCTAACTCAACCAATTCGGATTACCTAAAAGTTTGCTATTACTCAGCAGAAATACTTCTCTCTTTCTTTTCCTTATATTAATTGCAGAAAGAATCACCAATATTATATTTTTCGCTTTACTCATGGCTTACCATGATATTACTTACAGCATTTTCACAAAGAAACGCAGTACCCATTCCACTCATAACAATAAATATCTATCATCAAATAATTATCACTAAGATAATTCCTGTAATGCCCTTTCCTATTTTGCTATGCTTAATAGTCATTGGATCAAGGTTAAATAAACATGGAAAACTGGTACCTCATCTACTGTAAGCGTGGGCAAATTTCACGAGCAATAGAAAATCTGGAACGACAGGATGTTGCCTGCCTGACTCCTACCGCGAAAATTGAAAAAATAACTCGCGGTAAACGTACTGTGAATACAGAACCCCTTTTTCCTAATTACCTATTTGTTCAGTTTGACCCAGAAGTTATTCATACCACGACTATCCATTCAACACGCGGCGTTAGCCATTTTGTCCGTTTTGGTATACGCCCGGCTATCGTACCGGACGCTCTTATTAATGAAATCATGTCTGCAACAGAACAAGAATATGTATCACCAAATACACCTGTGACCGGTGATACAGTATTAATCACAGAAGGAATATTTGAAGGATTGCAGGCTATCTACAATGAGCCAGATGGAGAAACCCGCTCTATTCTATTACTGAATATTCTGAATAAACAATTACCTAAAGCACTTGATAACAAACAGTTTGTGAAGCTTTAATCAGAAAAAAAACGGGCAGAATTCACATTCACCCGTTTTTAATCAAATATTAAAACCTCTGCTCATATAACTGTTGAGCAACCTGTTTTGCAAAATATGTCAGTACACCATCCGCTCCTGCACGCTTGAAGCATAACAAGGACTCCATAATGACCTGCTCCTGCAACCAACCATTCTGGATCGCAGCCATGTGCATAGCATATTCGCCAGATACTTGATAAGCAAAGGTCGGCACACCAAAGGTGTCTTTTACCCGGCGGATAACATCCAGGTAAGGCATACCCGGTTTAACCATTACAGTATCAGCACCTTCCTGCAAATCCTGTGCAATCTCCTGCAATGCTTCATCACTGTTAGCCGGGTCCATCTGATAGGTTTTTTTATTACCCCCTTTCAGATGACTACTTGAACCGATCGCATCACGGAATGGGCCATAATAACCCGAAGCATACTTAGCAGAATAGGCCATAATCTGAGTATTTACATGGCCTTCCGCTTCAAACAACTCGCGGATTGCACCAATACGTCCATCCATCATATCGCTCGGTGCGACAATCTCAGCCCCAGCCTCTGCATGTGACAGAGCCTGTTTGCCCAAAATTTCTTTGGTTACATCATTAATCACATAACCATCTTGATCGATGATCCCATCCTGACCATGTGTAGTGAATGGGTCTAATGCTACATCAGTCAGCAATCCCAATTCAGGAACAGCATTTTTCAGCGCACGAACCGTGCGTTGAACCAGTCCATCAGGACTATACGCTTCTTTCGCATCCAAAGATTTTTTATCTGCTTCAATAACAGGGAACAGAGACAAAACAGGAATACCCAGTCGGGCAATCTCTTCAGCTTCTTTCAGCAAAAGATCCCCTGTCAGACGATACACTCCTGGCATAGAAGGTACTTCTTGACGACGGTTAGTGCCTTCCATCACAAACACCGGATAGATTAAATCATTAACAGTTAATTGATTTTCAGCAACCAGACGACGGGAAAAATCATGACGGCGCACTCGGCGCATACGGCGACCAGGGAAAGTTCCTGGAAATGCATAGCTCATATAGCTCTCCTAACTCAAACCCAGCACATAGACGCTGGGTTAATTAATATGCTATCGCTTTGAGTTAATTATCTTAGCACTACAGAACAACATGTTAAGATTACTATTATCACCTTTCCGTATTTGCTTCTGATGTTTGCTCTTCTTCTGAACGATCTCCCAGTTTGCGCTGTCCAGTGTAGAATCGGGAAAGTAAAATCCCCAATTCAAACAGCAGATACATAGGAATAGCGAGTAAGGTTTGTGAGAAAACATCCGGCGGCGTCAATAACATGCCAACAACAAAAGTACCTACCAAAATATACGGCCGCTTTTTCTTCAGGGATTCAGGTGTAACTACTCCACTCCAGCACAACAAAATAATGGCAACCGGGACTTCAAAAGAGACACCAAAGGCCATAAATAGTGCCATGACAAAGCTCAGATAATTACTAATATCCGTTGCAATCAGAACCCCTACAGGAGCTGTCTTAGCAAAGAATCCAAAAGCAATCGGAAATACAATGAAGTAAGCAAATGCCATCCCCAAATAAAACAACAGGCTACTGGAAACGAGCAAAGGGATCATCAAGCGACGTTCATGCTTATATAACGCGGGTGCAATAAATGCCCATACCTGATAGAGAACCATAGGTGCAGATACGAATATAGACACCATAATGGTTAGCTTTATTGGTGTAAAAAAGGGAGAGGCAACATCCGTCGCTATCATACTGGCACCTTGAGGCAATTGCTTAATCAAAGGTGCAGAGATCATCTGATAGATATCGTTAGAAAAATAGACCAACGCTAAAAAAACCACTAATACAGTAAGTAAACTGTTTAGAATTCGCTTACGCAGTTCAATAAGGTGACTGATAAGTGGTTGAGTATCATTAACAGCCATGTTTTCGTGTTCACCATTAACTTAATCAGAAGTTTTTTTCTTCGTTTCAGAAACCGCTTTATCATCCACCGGAGAAGATAATATGGGCGAAGCCACAATCTGAGACGCTGCTGGCTTTGGGGCCACCGCATCTGTTTCTGATGCTTTCATATTCCCTACATCAGGCTCATTTTGGTATGCCTTTTTCAAAGACTCAGCCGCTTCTTTTAGCTCATCCATCGAAGCTTTTAATTCCGGGGACAAATTCTGTAACCCCGCCTCTTCTTCGACTTTTTTCAGGCTTTCCTGGAGCTCTTGCAATTTCAGCTCCTGAGCAAGCTCATTTTGGACGTTAGCTGCTAAAGAGCGTAATGCTCTGATCCAGCCGGCAACCGTTTTAACTGCCACCGGTAACCGTTCTGGCCCCAGAACCACCAAGCCAATGACCATAACCAACAGCAGTTCACTAAAACCAATGTCAAACACGGTTTATACCTGCTCTTTGTTTTTGCTCTCAGATGATTCAGATTGAGCTACAGATTGCTTTTCAGCAATGTTTTTAGTCTCAAAATCAGCATCATTACTGGTTTTCTGAGCTTGCTGAGGCGGATTATCATCCCCTATCGCTTTTTTAAAACCTTTAATAGACGCTCCCAGATCAGACCCCAAAGTACGGAGTTTGTTTGTGCCGAATAACAGTACTACGATGACAGCAATGATGAGTAATTGCCAAATACTTATACCGCCCATTCTGGTTTACCTCTTTAACAGGGATTATCATTAATAGCTCACTATATGACGAACTATATACTCGAAAATACCGAAGACAAATTTTACTTTGTTTTACTTAACTGACACCAGCCAAACAGCCATGAAACGACACCGACACCCATAAACAACCAAGGAATATTGACTAAGCCAGACAACAAAAACAAACTCCCACAAAGAAATAGTGTCGCACCAACACCGAACAAATACTGTGACTGTCGCTGTTTTATCTGCTGCCCTTTTAACTGATCTGATAGCTTCTCAATGTTGGCTTGCAAATGTTTATGCTGTTGAAGACTGCCATACACTAATTCAGGTAGTTCCGGCAACTTTTCTGCCCAATAAGGTGCTTTTTCTTTCAGCGCCCGAATAACAGCCGGCAATCCAACCTGGCTATGTAACCACTCCTCCAGAAATGGTTTTGCTGTTTTCCACAAATCAAGCTGCGGATAGAGCTGTCGTCCTAATCCTTCTACATACAAAAGCGTTTTTTGCAGAAGCACTAACTGAGGCTGCACTGCCATATTAAAACGGCGGGCAGTATTAAATAGATTCAGAAGAACATGACCAAACGAAATTTCCGCCAGTGGCTTCTCAAATATTGGTTCACAGACTGTACGGATTGCAAATTCAAAGTCTTCAACATTAGTATCACTGGGAACCCAACCTGAATCCACATGAAGTTCAGCAACTTTCCGGTAATCACGATTAAAGAAAGCGATAAAATTTTCCGCCAGATAACGTTTATCATCCTTATTAAGCGAACCCACAATACCGTAATCAATACCAATATAAAACGGATCTTCAGGATGCTCATAACTGATAAAAATATTCCCAGGATGCATATCCGCATGGAAAAAACTGTCACGAAAGACTTGAGTAAAAAAGACCTGTACTCCCCGTTCAGCCAGCAATTTCATATTGGTGTTCTGCGCTTCCAGTGCTGCAATATCAGAAACCGGGATACCATAAACCCGTTCCATCACCAAAACATTTTCACGGCAATAATCAGAATAAATTTCCGGTACATAAAGCATTGAGCTATTTTCGAAATTACGGCGAAGCTGAATTGCATTAGCAGCTTCACGCAGTAAATTCAGCTCATCAATCAACGTCTTTTCGTATTCCCGCACCACTTCACGAGGGCGTAAACGACGCCCATCAGGCAGCAACATAGGTACCCAATTAGCCAGGCGGTACATTAACCGAATATCCGCTTTGATAACCGGCAGAATATCAGGGCGGATCACTTTGATAACAATTTCCTGACCATTCTCTTTTAACCGGGCAGTATGTACCTGCGCAATTGAAGCAGAGGCCAAAGCTACAGATTCAAAATCATCAAACCAGATTTCCAGCGCCCCCCCTAAAGAGGCTTCAATATATTGACGAGCCAGAGCACCGTCGAAAGAGGCAACTCGGTCTTGCAACAACGCCAGTTGATCAGCTATCGCCGGAGGAAAAAGATCACGCCGTGTTGAAAGCATCTGTCCAAATTTAATCCAGACAGGACCTAACTCCTGTAAGGCAAGTCGCAGCCTCTCCCCGAGCGATTTATCTTTATGTCTATTCGGGATCCAAAACAACAAATAACGTCCAAAACGAAGAGGCCAAGTCAAGCGAATCCGAGGAATCAGCTCATCCAACCCGTAAGAAAGAAAAACCCGTATGATCAAATAAAGGCGCCTTAATTCACCTGGAGTCATATTTTTCCTCTAATACTGTCAATCGTTGTTCTATTTGACTGATATCTTTAGTCAACACGCTGACCTCTTCGCTGAAATAAGCCACTTCAAGCGCATTTGGTGCCAGTTTCCATTCCTCCGTTAATGTTTCCACCAGATAATTTTTCTGACATTCTATTGAGCTGGAAACAAACTGAAATCCTTTTTTAATGGCCTGACTGATGCCTTCAGCAGCGATATCCCCGAGATAAGGGGAAAGATAATGGGCCAAATCCCATTCAACCATATCCAACAAAGCAGACCATTGCTGAACAACCTGCATATCCCCTTCAATAACCATTTCACCACTATTAAGCAACCTGGAAATTTGTTGTCGATCCCGTAGCGTAAGCAAAGCAGCAAAGTTAGTTTTAACCGTGCAATCGGCAGATTCAGCCCATTGACTTAATACATCCACTTGTTTTTCACTGAATACTAATGTGAGTGGTGTATTCATTTCTTGCAGTTCAATCGACAAAACTTTGCCCACCAGCCGCATACGGGCGGGCCTTAATACAGGTTCGCGGTACAACAGGTGATTCAACGATCTTTCCATCACTGCGGTTAAGACCGGCATAAGTGTGGAATTAATAGCTGTACTCAATGATGGTCTTTCCATCTTAGAATTTAAAACCTCTGTGTAGCGCAACAATACCGCCGGTCATATTGGTATAAGTCACCTGTTCGAAACCCGCATTTTCCATCATGGTTTTAAGTGTTTCCTGATCAGGATGCATACGAATGGATTCCGCCAAGTAGCGATAACTGTCAGCATCCTGGACAAAAACCTGCCCAATTTTTGGCAGTACATGAAAAGAGTATGCATCATAAGCTTTGCTTAATGGTGCGAGCAACGGTTTAGAAAACTCAAGTACCAATAAGCGCCCACCCGGTTTCAAAACCCGAAACATAGAACGCAGGGCTTTTTCTTTTTCAGTTACATTACGCAAACCAAAAGAGATAGTGATGCAATTAAAATAGTTATCAGGGAAAGGCAACGCTTCCGCATTAGCCTGCACATAGCTGACATTACCAACAATACCGGTATCACGTAATTTCTCACGCCCAACCTTCAACATAGACTCATTAATATCAGCAAGAACAACTTCACCCGTTTCACCAACTATACGAGAAAACTTGGCGGCCAAATCTCCGGTACCGCCAGCTAAATCAAGGACTCTCTGGCCTCGGCGAACACCACTGGCATGAATAGCCATACGTTTCCAAACACGATGAATGCCAAACGACATCAAATCATTCATTAAATCGTATTTTGCCGCAACGGAATGAAATACTTCGGCTACCATACCTTCTTTTTCATCTTTGGCTACGGTGCGGAAACCAAAATGTGTGGTTTGTTTCGTTTGGTCTACCATGTTATTTGCCCGTTTTTTATTCAAACTGTTATAAAAGTGTATCAGCCTTTCAGATAAAACCCTATCCTGGCGTTAATCATTAGCACAGGAGGGTTGGTTAGCCTTATTAGACAATTCGGGATCAATAGAACGTTTCACCTCAACCCCTAACTTACGAAACCCTTCTGCCTGGCTTATCAGATTACCACGCCCCTCAGTGAGCTTGTTCATTGCCAACCGATAACTCATCTGAGCTTTATCCAGGCTTTGCCCTAAGCCTTGCATATCATCAACAAACAAACGCATCTTATCGTACATACGGGATGCCTTATCCGCGATTAAACGCGCATTCTGACTTTGATATTCATAGCGCCACAAGTTATTAATAGTACGTACAGCAACTAATAATGTTGATGGACTAACCAGCATAATATTGTGTTTAAGTGCCTCATCAAGCAGCTCAGGCGCCCTGTTGAGCGCAACCAAATAAGCAGGTTCAATCGGAATAAACATCAGTATATAATCCAGCGATTTCAACCCGGGCAACTGCTGGTAATCTTTGCGGCTCAAACCACGGATATGACCTTTAATTGAGCTAATATGCTCCTGAAGGGCTGATTCCCGCTGGTGCTGATCTTCACTATTAAAATAACGCTCATAAGCGACCAGCGACATTTTGGCATCAATCACCACATCTTTCCCTTGCGGCAGATGAACAATCACATCGGGTTGGAAGCGGCTGTTACCCTCTGCCTTGATATTCACCTGAGTGCGAAATTCATGTCCTTCCCGTAAACCGGACGCTTCCAGAATACGCGCCAGCACCACTTCCCCCCAATCTCCCTGAATTTTGTTGTCACCTTTAAGTGCATTGGTCAGATTGACTGCTTCTTTCGCCATTTGAACATTCAGTTGCTGCAAGTTACGGATTTCATGTGCAAGAGTATGCCGTTCACGGGCTTCCTGACCAAAACTCTCCTGTACCTGACGGCGAAAACCATCAAGCTGTTCACGAAATGGTGCCAGAAGACTATTGAGACTCTGCCGGTTTTGTTCATCAGTACGACGGCCTGTTTGTTCAAAAATACGGTTAGCCAGATTTTCAAATTGGGTATTCAGGCGTAGTTCACTGTTGATCAATAACCGCTGTTTCTCTTCGGCAGCAAGACGGTTCTCTTCCAGACGTGTAGTCACTTCCCGCAACTCAGATTCTTGCACGTTATTGATTTCTCTCTGAGCCCGTAATTCTTGGTTCAGTTGCTCACATTCAACCCGCCAGTAAACAGACTGCTCAAGTTTTTCATTGGCAACTGCAAGCTGACTACTCAGTTCCCGTAACTCCAGTTCCTGCTGCTGAATACGTTGATGAATGAAAAGCCAGACGAGAGCCCCACCGCCCAACAGGCCACCAAGAACGCCAATCAACGTATATAACAACTGGATATCCACTTGTATTTCCTCTGTTATATTCTTCGACCTGTTAAGTTAAATTAACACTGTATAAATGTCCAGGTTGATTTACACAAGTGTCTCAGCCTGCGAAGCCGCTCTCAATTAACTTATCCATTGAGATAACCATTGCAAACCAAAAGCGCCCGGAGCTAATACCCCAAAAGACCAGATAAGTGCGGAACAGATATTGGCAATCTGGAAGTAACGCAACGGCATGGTACAAATACCTGCCACCAATGGCACAATTGCCCGGAATGGCCCAAAAAACCGACCAAAGAAAATGCTCCAAATACCCCAGCGCTCAAAGAAATTATGCGCTCGTGTCAGCAATTGTGGTTTACGGGAAATAGGCCAAATTTTACCAACATCACCTTTAAAATGCGCACCAGCGATATAGGATACCCAATCGCCCAAAAAAGCCCCTACTGCGGCGGCCAACCAAATTGACCAGAAGTTAAGGCCACTTTCACCTATTAATGCACCTAATCCAAGCAAAATGATCGTTGCAGGCAATAACAAGGAGAAAAAAGCCAGAGATTCACCAAAAGCAAGTAAGAAAACAATCGGCATGATCCAGGTATCGTGTGCTTTAACAAAAGCGACTACCAATTCAACTATTTCATGAAGGCTCAAATTCAAATTCCTGTATTGATTAATACCACATTCAATTTAACCACTGTTGTATTAACCAGAATTAAACCAACTTCTTATTCAAGGAAATAACCTTGTAATTTCTGACGGGCAGAAAAATCAAGGCCAAGATCTTTCTCCAGCCATACATCTACACTGCCATAATTCTGGTTAATACTGTTTAGTGCCGCCATTAAAAATTCTTCTCTGACGGAATAAACATAAGCGAATTTCTCAACCATATCATCACTCATGGTTTTCGCGTGTTCATTTAACAAATACTCACGGTAAGGTGCCAGTGTGGCGTTCGTCACCAAATAATCTTCCATTACCGTATCTAAATCGGCTCCAAGTGCAAACAACACCAGTGCAGAACCCACACCGGTTCTGTCTTTACCTACCGCACAATGTTGTACTATCCCGCCCTTTTCTGGCTGTTGCAGCAACTTAACTAATATCTTATAGGCCTCATTATTCAAAGGCAGTAATTTATAAAGACGGAACATAAATGACTGCGGATCAAATTGTTCCAACATCTCTGATGTCAATTTTTCCAGATTCGCATTCACTTCCTTAGATAATGGATTGGCAGGAGCATGATGATAATTAGCCCCATGCCATATCTGATCAGGCTTATCGTCTATTTCACCTATGTCACGATAATCTATGATTTGAAAGAGGTTTTTATTTGTCAGAAAAGATTGGTCTTTTTCCGTTAAACGATCCAAAGCACCGGAGCGAAAAAGTAAACCTGATTTAACTTTCCCACCATTGGCTACCGTTTTACCGCCTAAATCACGAAAATTAATCCCGCCATGAAGGGGAAGTACTGATGGGTGCAATAAAGATGTTGTAATCATGATGACTCTTAATTAGTTGTAAATTTTAAAACATTAACAGATTTCTGTTTAAAAGAAGAGTGAGCCGGAATACTCCGGCCCAAAAAGTATTATTTACAACAAACGGCGAGCAGCTTCGACTACAATCCCCAATGCGTTACTTTCTGTTTTCTTAAGTAACTCAACATCAGGAATTTCCTGCTGAGTACGGTTAACAATAACACCGGCAACCATGCCTGCACGCAGCCCCTGGCTTGCACACATAGTCAACAAAGTTGCAGATTCCATTTCATAGTTCATGACACCCATCGCCTGCCATTCCGCCATTGAGCCTTTAAAACGGCTCACAACACGGCCGGAATAGGTATCGTAGCGTTCCTGACCAGGATAAAAAGTATCGGAAGAGGCCGTTACACCCACATGTGTCGTTGTACCGGAATCTTTTGCGGCTTCATACAGTGCAGTAGTACAGTCAAAATCGGCAACCGCCGGGAATTCCATTGGCGCAAAATGCAAGCTAGCGCCATCCAAACGAACAGCGGCCGTGGTTACCAGCACATCACCAACATTAATATTTTCCTGGATTGCGCCTGTTGTCCCAATACGCAAGAAAGTACGAACCCCCAATTGCGCTAATTCTTCAACAGCAATGGAAGTTGACGGGCCACCAATACCCGTGGAACAGACAATAACCGCTTTACCATCAATTTCTGCACGCCACGACGTGAACTCACGCAAAGAAGCAAGATGAACTGGGTTATCCATCAATCTTGCAATTTTTTCCACACGTTTCGGATCGCCTGGAACAATAGCTAAAGTTGCGCCTTGCAGGTCGCTTTTGGTCAGACCTAGGTGAAATACATCAGACATATCAGACTCCTCAAAGGGAAGAATTTATAACGAAATTAGTTGAAATCTACTGTATTGAGCATTTAGACATCTTTTAGTGATAAATATCACTTCAAAGTAAGATAAAAAAGAAAAACGTACATTATTTTGAGATGCAAGTCACAAAACAATCATAAAATGAGTCAAAATAAGCGGACTATTATAAAGAAAAAAATTAACACATGCCTAAATAGTAATCACAAACTCAAAAATAAAGAACTGGGCGTTTCCTTTCTACCATAAGCTAAACTGAATACGCTCATATTATAGAGCAAACAGCCAATTATTTAATTATATTTATGATTTGAACAATATTGGGAACAGAATATATCCAAATGGCTAACTTGATTTATTAATTGTCAAGACGAAAAAAATGACTATCTCATCGAAATTTTCTATCCAGAGAATTGATAGCAGTAAATATCGTTCTAGTCATAAAGAAATATACACCCCAATAACCGTTAATTTCCAAAAATAAAAATAGCCACTATTATTAAAATTTATGTCATAATACTTAAAAGCAACAGCACAATGATCCGAATGATTTTTACAGTAACTTTCTCCTATGAAAAACATATTTAAAAATCAACTGCATTTCACCCTATAATTAACGAGGAAATATTATTTATTATTTTTCACCATATTCTCTTTATATTTTCAACAAAAATAAAACAATTACCAAATATAGATATCACCGTCACCCTTTAATAGGATACATATTGTTTAAACATATCAGAACCTTTCCATCATACAGGAGCACTACCTATGGCAAGACAGAAAATAGTTTTAATTACAGGTTTTGAGCCTTTCGGCAATGAAACGATTAATCCATCATGGGAAGCAGTCAAGCAGTTACAAGGGCGCGAATTGTGTGGAGCGCGTATAGAAGCACGCCAACTTCCATGCGTGTTCGACGTCTCCCTGACTTGCTTATATTCTGCTATCCATGATGCCCAACCTGATCTGGTGATTGCCGTAGGACAGGCGGGCGGTAGAGCTGATATCACCGTGGAACGCGTGGCGATTAATATCAACGATGCACGCATTCCTGATAATCAAGGTAACCAGCCTATCAATACGCCGATCGTAGCAACTGGTCCCGCTGCCTATTTTGCTACGTTACCAATCAATGCAATGGTCAAAGGTTTACATGAAGCAGGACTCCCAGCTTCAATTTCACAGACCGCAGGTACTTTCGTCTGTAATCATGTCATGTATGGCTTGCTGCATCATCTGACGTACACCAATCCTGAAATACGCGGGGGTTTTATCCATATCCCTTATCTGCCTGAGCAGGCAGTGCGGTACTCTGGCACACCGAGTATGGCACTGGAAACAGTAATAACAGCATTGGAAATCGCCATTGATGAAGCATTAAAAAACAGTGAGGATATCGTCATCAGTGGAGGTGCAACTCATTAATTTGATATTCTGCTCGCACAGTTAAAAATTCTCCACAAAAGTGACAGGCACAGAGAAATATGATCTACTGGATAATGTTGCAAAGATAATCCGCTCTGTGCCTGCACAATGTCCGTATGTAACTATATCCTTCATCTTTCAAGTTGCTGCTTTGTTGGCTGCTTTCACTTACTCCAGTTACATAGGTTACTTTATAATTTCGACTGTTATTATATTGAAGTTTAATTTATTCAACAAAATCGATCATACTGTATGTGAATATAAATCATCTTTAGTTATGAGATTAGAGATGTTTTCCAAGTTTACTGACAAAATTATTTCACCCAGTATCCCACGATTAATATCAGATTCGTCTATTTTTGTTACTTTTATTTCTGAAAGATGGCCATTCATATTTTTGAAATATTTATCCTCATGATTTTTTGTTCTGATTACCCTCCGCTTTGAATACAAATCATATTTATAGACCTCTGTATTGACTTCTTCCGGAAAATACATTTGACCAACAAAGGCAAAATGTTCTTCTTCATTTATATCTTTGCTGATTTGTCTAATTGCAATATGAATATGAGTTGCTCTGCCAACATAAAATCCTGGGTAAATAGTGGTAAAATTGACCACCCCATTTTTATCCGATTGTTGAGCCCCTCTTAGAAAAACTTTATCATCAGTTCTGTTGATACCGGATATTTCACCAACTTCAGGTGGTATATCCGGACTTATATAACTCCAACCAGAATATTTCCCCCGACTATTACAGTGCCAAATATCAACAAATAATTTATCAACAGGCTTACACGTTTTCTCATCCATAATAGTTACTTTTAATAAAAAAGGTATTCCTGCTTCTGAATCAGTAATATCCCTCCTGACAATTTTACTATTCCGAAAATATGGCCCTGATATCTGCTCTGGGGCAAGGGTACACACACCTATTCCATTTCCATTCTGTGACAATAACTTGCCTTCCGCACGTGCAAGGCCAATTGGAGCAAGTGCAGCCGTTGCCGTGATAGCAGCACTACCTTTTAAAAAATCTCTTCGAGAGCTACTTTTCTTACCTTGCAAATTATTTACATCCATATAATCCTCTCTTTAATTATTTAGTTTCTATTACAATGCTTCCAGATCCCATTTTGTTACGTCGCGGGTATTTTGTTAATAAAACGTATTTTTTCCAATATCAATATGGAATATATATATAAGTCATAAAAAGTTTGATTACAGAATAGGCTCCATTAAGCGACAAATATCCCCAAGAAAAATATTATTTATGAAAAAGCCCACCACCAATAAAGGTGATGGGCAAATTACTGGATTGAGTTATTTTACTGATTCGCGGAGACGTTTCGCCGCCTGTACCATATTTGCCAGTGACTGACGGGTTTCAGTCCAACCACGGGTTTTCAGGCCGCAATCCGGGTTAACCCACAAGCGTTCAACCGGAATACGATCAGCCGCTTTGCGTAACAATGCTTCAATCCATTCAACACTAGGTACGTTAGGTGAATGAATATCATAAACACCGGGTCCAATCTCATTCGGATAAGAGAAGTTTTCGAATGAATCCAGCAACTCCATATCTGAACGGGAAGTTTCAATGGTAATCACGTCCGCATCCAGTGCCGCAATGGAAGGCATGATGTCATTGAACTCGCAATAACACATATGAGTGTGAATCTGTGTGTCATCTTCGGCAATTGCAGCGCTCAATTTAAAGGCATCTACAGCCCAATCGAGATATGCCTGCCACTCTTCACGGCGCAGTGGTAAACCTTCACGCAATGCCGGCTCATCAATCTGGATGATACCAATGCCGGCTTTCTGCAAATCGTCCACTTCATCACGCAGTGCCAATGCAATCTGTTTAGCAATAGTCTCACGGCTGACATCTTCCCTTGGGAATGACCAGCAGAGGATAGTCACCGGCCCGGTCAACATCCCTTTGACAGGTTTATCCGTCAGCGATTGAGCATATTTAGCCCATTCTACAGTGATAGCTTCAGGGCGACTGACATCACCAATAATCACCGGGGGCTTAACACAACGGGAGCCATAGCTCTGAACCCAACCATTCTGCGTAAAAACAAAGCCGTCAAAGTGTTCACCGAAGTATTCCACCATGTCATTACGTTCAGCTTCACCATGAACCAATACATCCAATCCTAAACGTTCCTGTTCGTTGATTGCCTGCTTAATATGTTCACAAATATTGGTGCGATAGCTGGCACCATCTACCCGGCCTTTTTTGAAATCCAGACGCAAGCCACGGATTTCCGTTGTTTGCGGGAATGATCCAATCGTTGTTGTTGGCCACAATGGCAGGTTATAACGCTGACGCTGTACCTCCGCACGCTGTGGATAGGGTTGATTACGTTCACTATCCTGTGGCTCAATAGCGGCAAGGCGATGTGTAACAGTCTGATTATTCACCCGCTTAGATTCACGGCGGCCACGGATTGGTGCACTGTAGGCATCCAATTCTGCTTGTTTACTGCCTTCTGGCTGATTCAACGCCGCTGCCAGCAGAACCAATTCCTCACATTTCTGCAATGCGAACGCAAACCAGCTTTTCACCTCTGCATCAAGAGCTGTTTCGTCACTCAGATCGATAGGGCTGTGCAACAGAGAACAAGATGAACCAATCCATAGTGTACGACTATCTACCAGTGGTTTAATCAACTGATATTTAGCGGTTAAATCAGCTCGCCATACGTTACGGCCATTAATTACACCCAGGGAAAGCAGCCACTCTTTTGGCAGTGACTCATGCAACTGCGCAACATCATCTTTGCCGGCAACCAGATCCACATGCAACCCCTGTACAGGCAGCGATTTAATGATTTCCAGGTTGTGACCAATGCTATCAAAGTAGGTGGTCAGCAACAATTTAATTTGCCCTTGAAGTGCCTGATAAGCAACCGGATAAGCTGCCAGCCACTCTTCCGGCAATTCCAGTACCAGAGCAGGTTCATCAATCTGAACCCATTCAATACCACGTTTAGCCAACTCAGCTAACACTTGCTGATAAACAGGAAGAATGTCTTTCAGTAAAGAGAGTCGATCAAACACCTGACCTTTCACTTTACCCAACCACAGGTAAGTCACCGGTCCCAGTAAAACGGGTTTCACTTTATGACCCAGAGCTAGGGCCTCATCCACTTCTTCCAGTAACTGAGTCCAACTCAGTTTAAATTCCTGGCCTTGCTGAAATTCCGGCACAATATAATGGTAGTTAGTATTAAACCATTTAGTCATTTCTGCGGCAGCAGCAGGCTCACCAGTCGGTGCACGACCACGGGCAATACGGAATAGTGTATCCAGATCAATAATGCCATCTGCATTCTGATGACGCGGTGGTACATTACCCAGCAATAAGCTGGTGGTCAGAACATGATCATACCAAGCGAAATCACCAACCGGCACTAAATCAACACCAGCCTGCTTCTGTTGTTCCCAGTGACGGGCACGTAACTCACGGCCAGTTTCCAATAATTCTTGCTGAGAAATTTTCCCTGCCCAATAATTTTCCTGAGCTTTTTTTAATTCTCTTTTCAAACCAATACGTGGAAAGCCAAGTGTGTGATTAATAATCGTCATATTCATTATCCCGTCATTTTTAGCCGTCTAGATGTTTACACATCCATAATCAACAGGTAAGGTATAAACCACAAGCGCAATTTATTCATTATCATCCTGAAGGTTTCTCATGATCGAAATAAAACACTTAAAAACATTACAATCATTGAGTCATTGTGGTTCATTAGCAGCAGCGGCTAATCACCTGCATCAGACACAATCCGCTTTGTCTCATCAATTCAGTGATCTTGAACACCGTCTTGGTTTCCGATTGTTTATCCGTAAAAGTCAACCACTTCGTTTCACACCACAGGGTGAAGTTTTATTACGGTTGGCAGAACAAGTGCTCCCGCTGGTCCAAAACGCACTGCGCGAATGCAAGGAACCGGGCCAGACCAATCTGCGTATCGCTATTGAATGCCATAGTTGTATTCAATGGCTGACCCCCGCACTCAAACATTTCCGCGAAACCTGGCCGCAAGTCAATGTGGATTTCAAATCCGGCGTCACTTTTGATCCACAACCGGCACTACTGCAACGAGAATTAGATGTCGTTCTGACATCAGATATTCTTCCTGATAGTGATCTGCACTACACACCACTATTTGATTATGAGGTCAAATTGATTATCGCCCCAGATCACCCTCTGGCAAATAAGCTGCACATTCAGCCAAAGGATTTAATTGACGAGACGTTGATGATCTATCCCGTTCAGCGCCAACGATTTGATATCTGGCGACGTTTCTTGCAACCCGCCGGCGTCATCCCCACACTGAAAAATGTGGATAACACGCTATTACTGATTCAAATGGTCGCTGCCCGTATGGGGATCGCTGCTCTGCCACACTGGGTTGTTGAAACATTTGAACGACAAGGGCTAGTCGTAACGAAAACACTGGGAGAAGGTTTATGGAGCAGGCTGTATGCTGCCGTCCGGGAAGGCGAACAATACCAGCCTGAGATTGACGCATTTATCCATTCCGCACGCCAGCACGCAATGGATAACCTGCCATTCGTGAAGGGCATTTCAAGATCAAGTGTTGGTGAACCAAGAACAACTCATCAACCAAACTTTCTCCAATGGTAAATTTATCAGCTACCCCACCGGAACCAAGATACTCTCCATCATTGCCAAGGTTCCGGTAGGAAAACCAACACCGTCAGCCAGACACCAGCAAACCAAGCAAATGAGCTATCAACCTGACAGGTGAGATATCCACCAATCAGGTTGAATGGCACAATCGACAAGATTGTCGTGACAGCCCGTGAATCACAGAGAATCAGTGATCTTTCTCTACCAGTAAAGCCTCCAGTAAATCCAAATCATGCAACAAAGTCTGAAGTGTCTCATTGTTGATTTTTCTGGTTGCACGCAGATGATATAACTCACCGCGTTCTGCTCTTAACGCAGTCAGACGGAAACGACGCTCCAAATCTTCCACCAACAAGTTATGTTCTATCTCATCCTGCCCCACAGTACGGCGACGCAAATGACCAATTACCCTGGAAGCAACTTCGGTAATAACCTCAGCATCCAATTGCTCTTCTGGACTGACAGAAAGGCGTTCTTCCATCTTATTCATACTGACGATAGCCACTTCTGCCATTGCTGCCCGCGCCATTCGCACTTCACTGATATTTGCCTGTTTATCGGAAGCTTTAATTCCCCGTAACAGGAATGGCAAAGAGATAACCCCAATTAACAGAGAAAACAGGATGACACCTGCTGCAATAAAGATAAGCTGATAACGAGCCGGGAATGGCGTACCATCAGTCAGGAACAAAGGAACAGACAGAACACCAGCGAGTGTGATTGCACCACGAACACCAGCAAAAGACGCCAACCATAACTCACGGGCGGTATAATTAGCAAAATCCAGTGGATTTTTTTTCATAAAGGTTTTGCTGATATTCTTCATCAACCACAACCAACAAAAACGCAGCAGTAAAAGCGCAACATAAATCACAGCTACCGCAGCAAATAGCATCCAGGTTTCAACCGTTGGATCAAGTTCTGCCTGCACAACGGACGTTTCCCAGATCCCCGGTAATTGCAGGCCCAACATGATAAATACCAGACCGTTAAACACGAATTCCAGCATTGACCAGACACTATCGGCCCGTAAACGCATCGCCAACGGCGCGTTACGGATAACGCCAGATTTACTGATAGTCATACCCGCAGCGACGGCAGCAAGGATACCGGAAACACCAATATGTTCGGCAATCAAATAAGAAGCAAAGGGCAGCAGCAGCATGAAAACAATTTGAGTCGCCGGATCACCACCACTCCAGCTGTTCATCAAACGCAAGGATTTACTGTACAACCAGGTCACCGCAATACCAGATAACAAACCGCCGATAGCAACTTTGAAGAATTCGATAGTCGCACCGGTAACAGTAAATACCATCGTTCCCATCGCTATCGCGACAGCGAACTTTAAGGCCACCAGACCGGAAGCATCATTCATTAACGCTTCCCCTTCCATCACACTCATCATGCGCTTAGGCATGCGCCCTTTTCCGACAATGGATGATAAAGCCACCGCATCCGTTGGCGATAGCACAGCGGCAAGGGCAAAGGCAGCAATTAATGGAATGCCTGGCATCAGCCAGTAAATCAGATAACCAATACCGATAACAGTAACCAGCACCAATACCAGCATCAGTATGAAAATTTCCCTTCCGTACTGGAAAAATTCTCTAGTTGGCGTTTTCCAACCATCAACGAATAACAAAGGAGGGATTAACAAGACAAGAAACAGCTCAGGATCGAAAGTCACATGTAAGCCAAAATGCGGCAAGGCCAGCAATGCACCCATTGCAATTTGCATTAACGGCAGAGGTATGCGGAACGGAATCACCTTAGCCAAAACACCAGAGACTGAAACCACCAAAATCAAGATCAGAATAGTAAAGAATATTTCCATGTTGCCCTTACAATTTACCTGAGAACCGTTGATATACAGATTGAGACTTTTTTCTTCCCGTCAAAACAAAAACAGTGAGAATAGATCTTAATGCTAAAATAACTGAATCAATCGAAAAAGGTAGATACATGCTGAGTCGTATCCGAAAGAATTGCAGGAATATTGTAAACTAATCAGATAAATAGCGGTGAAATAATTGAGAATTTAAAAGTAATCGCAAGAAATGGCAAAGTGCGCAGGCATGGATACACCTTACGCACTTTTTAATCAATCAAATAGCCCAATCACCAGCATAAAATACTACCAAAGCGATCGTAATCACTACTGTACCGACATTCAACTTACGCCATTCACCGGAACAAACACGGCCAATAACCAAAGAACCGAAACCCAGCATAATACCAGTGACAATATTGCAAGTCAGAACAATAAAGACCGCACAGAGCATACCGGACATTGCTCCAACAAAATCATCGAAATCCAGCTTTCTGACATTACTCAGCATCAGCAAACCAACATACATCAGCGCCGGCGCGGTCGCATACACGGGTACAAGATATGAAAGTGGAGAAAGGAACAAAATTAACAGGAACAGGATGCCGACAACTGTTGCAGTTAAACCTGTTTTACCCCCTGCGGCAGTACCCGCCGCTGATTCGATATATACCGCAGCCGGAGAAGCACCGATGACGCCTGCAAAAATACTGCTGACAGAATCGGCAGTTAGCGCTTTACCGCCATTAATAATCTGCCCGCCCTTATCCAACAGATTCCCTTGCCCCGCCACTGCGCGGATTGTGCCGGTTGCATCAAATACGGCGGTCATGACCAATGCCAGCACACTGGGTAATACAATCGGCTGTAAAGCCCCCATAATATCCATACTAAAAACCAAAGACAGGCCGTCATCTCCCAGGTTGGGTACTTTAAAGAATCCTTGATATTTCACCGCCGGATCAAAAATCAGCCCGATAACAGAAATCACCACAATCACCAGCAGCACACCACCAGGCACTTTCAATTTTTCCAGGCCAAAAATAACCGCCAGACCAAGCAAAGTCATCATAACTGAAAAAGAGGTGAACGAACCCAGAGCAACAGGCAGACCTTCCAACGGGTTCTTAATGACCAAACCAACACCATTTGACGCAATCAGTAACAAAAATAGCCCAATACCAATCCCCGCACCATGCGCAATACCCATGGGTATATTGCGCAAAATCCAGGAGCGAATACCGGTAACAGAAATCACAGTAAACAAACAGCCCATCAGAAATACCGCACCAAGCGCAACCGGAATACTGATTTGCTGCCCCAAAACCAAACTAAAAGCGGTAAATGCAGTCAGTGAAATTGCACAACCAATTGCCATTGGCAAATTAGCCCAAAGCCCCATTAACAAAGAGCCAAAACCGGCAACCAAACAAGTCGCAATAAAGACAGCAGTATGAGGAAATCCGGCCTGCCCTAACATACCCGGAACAACGATGACTGAGTAAACCATCGCCAGGAAAGTCGTGAGCCCTGCCAGAATTTCACGGCGTACCGTTGTTCCTCGTTCGGTCAATTTAAAAAACTTATCCAGCTTGCATTTAGCTGGTGCCTGAGTGCCGGACATCATGTTGTTCCCCTGCATTATATTCATGTATTTCTCCGCTTCCTGCCAAACGAAAACGATTACCTTGCTTAATAACAATAATAAATATTGCACCAATCGGTTTAACAAACCATAAAAGCAATCGTTTGGCTTTCAGAATAAAAAACGGTGAGCGAATTTGAGGCGAAAGATTATCCAGTGATCATGGTGTAGGAATCAAGAGTTAACAGTATTATTTTGGCACAAAAAATCTGCCTGTTAATTGTCACGTTTTTCTCGTGAAAAACTTAATAAAAACATAATTGCTGATAAAGCCACCAACAGGAGGTAAACCATGAGCACCAAAACCAAACTGATAGATGATATAAAAAAATTCCAGATACCTCCCCATCTGATGCGTTACGGATATTAAGAAATAAACTCAATGAGTTAGATAACCGACAAATCAAAATGGCGATAAAACTTACGCTAAAACTATCCAGCTGAACACCTCAACCGCTCTCACTCTATGAATTAAACCGATCCATTGTCGAAACCAAAAATAGCGCTGCAATAATCACGAGTAGAACAGGCAGACCAGACGGCGCCACTGAACTCACCACACCTGCAAGCAATGGCCCTAACAAACTCCCGATTCCCCATAACATAGCCGCAGAAGCATTAGCGACTATCAAGTCATTTCCTGAAAAATACTGACCAATCTGTACCAATGCAATGGTGTAAATAGCCCCGGCAGTCGCACCCAACACAATCAGCAAAGGCCAGACAAAATAATGATGTGTCATAGTGAACGGCAGTAAAACACTTGCTCCGAGCGTTGCCGCACCACAAATTCGGTACAGACGCATACGATTCATATGATCTGCCAGCCAACCGAATGGGATTTGCATCAATGCATCACCAGCCAGAATAGCACTTATCATCAGCGCCGCTACCGCTTCGGTATACCCACAACTCATTCCGTAGATGGGTAACATAGAAAGAATAGTGCCATCGAAAAAAGAAAAAAACAGCACCCCACCACAGATCGCCGGTGCAACCTTCACAAACTGAACAATAGAGAAACTGGATCCTTTGCTATGTTTCGGCAACTTATCCCCCTGCTTCTGATCTATCATTAAAAAAAGCACCACAGAGATGAGATGGATCAGAGTACAAATCAATATCGGTGTCTTATCTGCTACACCATACAAAGCGATAATAGAAGGACCAAGCAACTGGCTGACAGTAAAAGTCGTCGTATAAACAGCCAGTATTCTGCCCCGTATATTCTCTTCAGCAAGTTCATTAATCCAGGTTTCCCCCAGGCAGATCATTAACCCGCTAGCAGCACCAGTGATTAGCCGCAAAGGAAAAAGTAACGTCATCGGTAACGAACTCAGCAGAGGAAGCAAACTGACAGCTGAAACCACGGTCGCAATCAGCATAGCGTGTTTCTTACCTATCAAGACCACAATTTTCTGGACTACCGGGGCACTCAACAAAACACCCAATGCCGGAGCCGCAGAAATTAAACCAATGTACAGCTCATCAATGCCCTGGCTATTCAGGCGCAACGCTACCATTGGGATAGTCAAACCAATCACAATACCAATGACAGCGATACTACTGGTAATAGCAAAAATAGCGAAGAAACGGCTATTCCTGTAATGACGGCTATTCATTTATTTATGCCCACCCCTCCAGCAAAAAACAGAGAAAATAAATGCGAAATGAATCGAAAATAACAAGTTAATGGTATTATACGAAATAAATAAATTTTTAATAGTTACTATTTTAAAGAGTAAATATATAACGACATATCAGCATCAACCCCGAAACCAGCACAATGATATTGATAAATTTCAGGAATGTTTCTCTGGAGATTTTCAGTGTCACCTGTCGGCCTAAATAAACGCCCAATAACATGGCTGGGATAAATGCCAGTATTAATAACAAGAATGAACTATCCAGATAAATACCCAGGACAATAAAAATAATCACTCTTGTCAGAGTACTGAAGCCAATTAAAGTCGTCTGAGTAATCCGGAAAGCTTCCTTATCGGGTATCCGCCCAGCCAAATAGATGGCATACAGAAAACCACCACTACCAAATAATGCGCTGAAAACACCGCCCGCCAAACCAAACGGAATCGCCGCTTTAACCGGGAATTGACGATAGGCTTTACCAGAAAATAATGAATAAAGTGAATAGAAAACAACAAACAATCCTAACACCAAGACCAAAACATCGGGTCGGGCCATCAATAAAATGGCGGCACCCATCAAACTACCAATAATCATTAACGGAACAATTAGCCTGAGCTCACTAAACTCGGCTCTTTTGCCATCTCTGGCAACATTAATCACTGCGGCGGTTAAATCTATCAACGCAAGTAGAGGAACAATTTTCACTACAGGGATATAAAACGCCAGAATCGGGCTAGCAATAAGTGCAGAACCAAACCCAGCCATGCCAAAAACCAGATAAGCAAAAAAAACTGCAAAAATACAAATAAACAGATCGGCCCATGTCAGTACATGTAACATTGATATTTCCCTGAAAATAGTTATCAATCCGAGTGATCATTGTCTCAATACTAATAGCTTTTACTGTCGTTTGTCAGAACAATCTGCAAAAAATAAGCACAGAAATTAAAGACACACTTTATGAACAAATGTACGGGTAATGGAATCGTGGAAAAAATGAAGGAGCCAGAATTGTAAATAACCACAAATATTCGTTAAGTAATGAATGATCTACCCGTTTGCCTCATTTCTCAAATTAAGTTTACTAAGGTTCCTAAGCTAATGAAAAAAATAAAATCTCTGCCACATCCTATACAAGCGCTATTACTGGCGATCTATATCGGTATTTTTCTCAATCTATCAGTTTTTTATCGTCATTTTGAAGAGACTCATGTTGGTATTCACACTTCTAAGTTGATTACCGGTAGTATTAAAGCTCTCGCCATTGTTCTATTCACCTTTTTTCTGTTACGTCTTCTTTCCTTAGGCGGACGCTGGTTCTACCGCATTACTGCCAGCTTATTAGTTCTATTCTCGGTTGCCGCCAGCTATTACATGACCTTCTTTAATGTCGTTATTGGTTACGGCATTATTGCTTCAGTTTTGACTACAGATATTGATTTATCCGTTGAAGTTGTGGGTTACAACTTTATCATCTGGCTAATTTTACTCAATATATTGCCATTACTACTTATCTGGTCGAGTCATTTACACAATACTCTGCTTGAACAACTGCGAATGCCCGGCCAGCGAATAAAATCACTGGCAGTCATGCTGATAGCTGCATTACTAGTATGGGTTCCGCTGGATTGGATGAACACTCAGCAAAAAGCTAACGACGTGCTCAATAATGTCGATATGCCAAGCTATGGCGGTGTGGTTGCACACTCTTACTTACCTTCTAACTGGCTGACTGCACTGGGGCTATATATCACTACTGCGACAGATGAATATCTGAATCAGAATGAACTGTTTGATCCGACACAAAAGTTCACTTACATCGCTCCACAAGGCATTAATGATACCTACATGATATTTATCATTGGTGAAACTGCGCGTTGGGATCATATGGGAATATTGGGATATGAACGCGATACAACCCCACTTCTGAGCAAAGAACCAAATCTGGTTGCATTCCGTGGTGAATCCTGCGACACCGCCACCAAACTTTCCCTGCGCTGTATGTTTGTACGCGAAGGCGGCACCAAAAATAACGACCAGCGCACACTGAAAGAGCAAAACATATTCTCAGTTATGCATAAATTGGGGTTCAGCTCAGAACTTTTCTCAATGCAAAGTGAAGTCTGGTTTTATAACAAGACCGAAGTGGACAATTTTTCTTTTCGCGAACTGATCGCCTCTGAGAACCGCAACGCTGGCAAGCCTGTTGACGATATGATGTTAATTAATGAATTAAAAGAATCACTGGAACATCATCCAAGCGGCAAACATCTGGTCATCTTGCATACTAAAGGCTCTCACTATCTCTATTCACAACGCTATCCGCGCAACTTTGCTAAATATCAGCCGGAATGCGTGAACGTCGATGATAACTGTAGCAAAGCACAGCTCATCAACGCATTTGATAACAGCATCTTATACACCGATTACTTTATCAAAAACGTCATCGACCAAGTACGGAATAAAAAAGCGCTGGTATTTTACACCTCAGACCACGGCGAATCGATCAGCGATGATACCCATCTACACGGCACACCACGGCATATAGCTCCACCGGAACAATTCCGTGTGCCATTGATAGTTTGGGCATCAGATAAATTCCTGGATGCCCAAAATAATACTCAGGCTTTTGAAAACCTCAGAACACAGGCCAAAACAGGTAATGCCTATCGCCATGTTGAACTATATGACACCATTCTCGGTTGCCTCGGCTATACCTCACCAGATGGCGGAATTATGACAAGTAATAATCTGTGCAGTGATTGAGGAATATTTCCAGTCCTAAAATACATCGGCACTCACTTATAAAATGAATACTTAGTTAATCCGTTTTATACTTCAATGGATAATATAGTCATTCATTTTATCGATTGTAGTTAGATATTTTCAATAATAGAAAAACTAAGAACTCTATAAACCAACTTTGGCTAAATTAAATCATAGGTGAATATATTTTACGATATGTTATGATTCATTTTCAGACACTACTTAAGCCACGAGAGACAAGATGCAAACAAACGAAAGAAAAGTACTATGCACTATAGAGAAAGGATATTCCTACGAAAAAGAAGATCAACTAGGGAAGCTCAGAGTATATTTTGAGATTTTGAGTAATGGTGAAATTGTACCGATTAATAAAGAAAGTTTATTTTGTGAAACTGAACAGGTTTTCGTTACTTCAGGGTATAGCGAATTACGTGAAAAGTACAGCTCCTCACTTTTTGCAGCAACCTGTGTTCCAACAAACTTTGAAAAAAAAGAGGGGAACTGCCAATATATCACCAAAGCAAACTTTTGCGAAGACATCAAAGGGCTTTTAGCCTGCCAAGTTTACGATCTTCCATTTCCTGATGTTAACGAAGCCGTTATTGTTTTAACAGAAAAACCCTTAACAAAAACAATCTTAATCCAAGATAACAGCTATATCTATGGGCCTTTCGATTATGCTGATGAAATAGACCCAGCAACAAATCAATATATTTTAAATCTAAAATCCATAAGTACTCCATTAAATAAAATCCAGCAATTTCATATTGGAAAAATAGGCATCCAGAAATGTATCGCATATTTATCACAAAGTAATTACTCACATATGACTTTCTTATGCAATATAAAAAGAATATTTGAAAACATAGATGACACCATTGATTATATAACTAACGATCAAATCATTTCAACCTATGGAAATAGAATTGCACAAAATTCTGAAATAAGAAGCTTCAACAAAGGAACAATAGCACAAATTCGTAAATGCTACACGTCCTCACAAGAATTCAGAACTTTCCCTGAAAGATTTAATAGGCTATTTCAAAGTTTAGAAATGGCAGAAAGTTGGGATAATACCAGGAAAGATTTGATGGATAGTTTTCTTTCAATTGATAGAGGAAGAAAAATTTTAAAAAAATATATCGACGAAAATAAAGAAGAATATTTTCGGGAAGAGAAACAATCTTTTTTAAAGAAATTACAAGAAGATAAATTAAATCAGCAGCAAGCATTTAATGAATTAGTCAATAAAAAAGAACAAGTAGAAGCTGATATCCGCAAAATGCTGCGAGCAAGAGAGCTGTTTCAATTCAATGGCGGGCAGATATCAACAATCACCATTACGGCAGAAGAAAAAAATAAGATTGAACAGAAACTATCTTCCCAGCGTAAAGAATTAGATACTTTAACCGCAGAAGTAAAAGTTTTAGAAGAAAAACATAGTCGTTTTAAAAAAATCGAAGACTTAAAAAATGAAATAGATGATCTGGAACGTGAACGCGACAGATATAGAGACAGAAAAAGGCAAATGGAAGAGCAGGTTGAAGATGTTGCGAAAAAACTGAGAGAAAGTAATGAAATATTAACCAGCAGATTAGTTCAGCTTAAACCCGATGTGGATGCTTTATGTGGTTTAAAACCAAAAGCAGTATTGAGCTCATTGGATTATAATGTCATAACAAGGGAAATTCCAGCAACTGAAAGTGATGAAGATACCCGTGAAAATCTAATCAATAGCGTCCTTGATGCTTTAAATAATCGAGGTCGTAAAACAGATTATTATACCGTTGCGAATATTCTGACAACGATAGCACAATGTCAGTTTACATTATTTAGCGGATTACCTGGAACGGGGAAAACATCGCTGGCAAAAATACTCGCAGCCAGTCTGGGGCTACAAAATCGCTTATTAAATATCCCTATTGCGCGAGGTTGGACTTCATCAAGAGATGTATTAGGTTTCTATAATGCTTTATCCCAATCCTTTATACCTTCCGCTACTGGGTTGTTTGATTTAATTAGACATCTTCATTACGAAATGAAAGAGAAAATTGAATCAGCCGCTCCCGCTATTATTTTACTTGATGAATTTAACCTTTCACAACCGGAACACTACTTCAGCCCGTTCCTTGAAATGGCCGATCCTGAGTCCAAGCGAATAATTTTAACTGGCAATCCAGAGGAACAACATTTCCAGGTACCCACCTATTTACGTTTTTTAGGCACTATCAATCAAGACGAATCTGTTCAATCCCTTACTCCCAGATTGTTAGACAGGGCTGCGATAATCAATTTTGATGATTTTGAACAAGACTATGATTTGAGTGTAGTAAAATCAAATACCCATAAAGATTTAAACATTTCCCCCATTACTGGAAATAAATTCATTGATATTTTCCTTCCAAGATCTTTAGAAATGACACCAGATATCGATAGAATTCTGCAATTAATAATCGAAACTTTACGCGATGATAACCCAGAATTCGGAACTCCCGTTATTGTTTCATATCGAAAAATAAAAGCTATTCGCTCATACCATAATGTAGCGGGCCCAATGATGTATATCGAAAGTAAATACAAAGCATTAGATTACGCTGTAGCTCAACATATATTACCTCTCTTAAACGGCTATGGACAGAATTTTGGCAATCGATTAAGTACTCTATTAGATAATTTACCTGACGAAATGGAACGCTCACATAAACTGCTGAAAAAAATTATTAACACCGGAAACCAAAATATGTTCTGTTATGGGGCCAATATATGATCCGCTGGGAAATGTTTATCAATTCAATTTCTAATGAAGACGTTGTTGATCTCAGAATAAACAACAAATATCAAATTACAGAATTAGATCATATTCTGTTTCGAGTTTCTTTATCGGAAGATGATGTTAAAAAAAATGGCACTCCTATCATAATCATAGAAGATACATCTCTGGAATTAATTTTTTCTCACTATGAAAATAGCGAAAAAATATATACATCAATAGAACCACTAAATTCACATCGTTCAAGATATTTTTATAATTTTTTTGGAGAAAGCCAAGTTTCTCTATATTTAGGCGATCAACATGGTCCTATATATAGTGTTACCTTTGATATTCTGGCAAGACGAGAAAACGCCGCCTTAGCAAACATTATGCTAGAATATTTAACCGAAAACTTAGAAGATATTGTTTCCATTTGTTTTTCAAAAAGCAGGAAAATTGCATCATTTGATGAAGATAACATTTTTAACTTCAATAAATTCGAAATAATAAAAGAAACAGTTAATTATTTGACTCAACATTTTCCATTATTTATTATAGAACATAGACACGTTTTAGAAACAAAACTAACTCTATCAAAACAAGGGCAGCCAACCGGTCCAGATTCAATTATGTGGGTATTATACAATCTTGACCAATTATCTCCTGCTAATAATGAAGACGCCAAAATTTTCTATAATAACAGAGGATATTCTTTCAATGAACTGCCTAAAGAAACACTAAAAGAGAATACAGATATTTACGAAAACAAAGTCATCCACGCTTTTCTAAAACAAGCTAATGTCTTCCTGATGATGCATAAAGAATCACTGAGTTACCCTAAAGATAAAAGCCAATCTTTAGAAAAAAATGAATTTATCCAATTTAACCATACAATGTCAAAATATGCAGATTTAACCTTAAGAAATAAAGTTAAAAAAATTGAAAATTTAATTGGCACTTTAGAAAAAACAAGATTATTGTTTAATAAAAAGATACCCTCAACAGCGCCAATAAATATTGTTCCTAAAGTCACACCTTATGTTGCCAAACATAATCATTACAGAAAAACCTTTTATCTTATTGAACAATATCACCATGCGCCAACACCTTCTTTCATTGGCAAAGAACTTTTTTCGGGATTAAAAAACCTCTCAATAATTTATGAAACTACCGTATTGATTTTATTACATGAGATTATTCAAGAAAGTTATAAAGTTCAACTTATTGAACAGAATTACAGACTGCATTCGGAAGAATTACCTTTCGGTGGAGTAAAAGAAGAAAGACCAATAAATGAAATTAATAATTACTTCTTATTTAAAAATGAAAACTATGACATTGAATTATTTTATGAAGCAAAAATTTTCCCTTTAAGCGCCCACAGTAAAAAAGGGGACATTGTTAATACGAGTAACAGCAATGACTCTAATAAATATGGAAAACACCATTTTCGCCCTGATTTTATCGTGAAAGTAAGCTCAAAAAGTTGGAAAAATCCACTAATTATAATACTTGATGCAAAATATAAAGATGCAAAAACAATAAAAGAATATGATATTAATGAATTAACAAGAAAGTATTTACTTAATATACATCAAGTTAATGAAAATATGGCTTTAGGAATGTCTCCGGTAAAGATGCTATTTATTCTATTTGCACACAATTCTGAAGAAACCGTTATCAGAACAGTTGCCCCACAGCATTGTATCAATGGTCAGTTTCCAGTTTTACCACAATCAATTGCTATTTCAGTTAAACCTAATGAAAAGAATATATTAATCGAGCACTTTATTGCACTTAAAGAAATTATGGATAATAAGAATAAATCCTAATTGCGTAAAATAATAGCTTTAATAAAATCATTATAATAGGATAACAGACATTAACAATATAAAAATTTTTATTTTAATTAAATCTTCCATATTCTTTCCGCTATGATATTATGTTTGAAAATAACGAATCATTAGGAAATCACCCAAGAAAAAGACATTTATTTCTGGATTAAGTTTTTAATTTTAATCACTCAACAAAAAAACATTGCAAATTGAAATCATTCTCAATAAAAACAATATATGATAATTATAAAAACAATATAAAAACAATAAAATCGTTATTATATAATAAAAAACAGATATCTCACCGAATTATATTTCAAAGAAAAAACAGTAACTATATTAAATATCTCAAAAAATAAAAATAAACAAACCATATATTCTTGATGCTTATCATGATAACTCTGTCACTCCAAAAACACACATAATATTTATTTGCCCTGGTTGTTTTAAGATGTTATTTATTTTCACCCACTAGGGTTTATTTTTATTTATAAAATCTTGGGCGATTTGTGTAGTTGCATATTTAAATATCATTAGTATTTTTCTTAAGAGGAAATTATTATGGAATATCAAAAAATTGGACAAATGAGCCTTAAAAACTCAGGCGGATTTGTTGCTAGAATCCAATTTAGTTATATTGATGACAATGGTGAAAAATTTTTAAGTCAGCAAGGTGATGATATTACTCTTGGCGTAACAAAGACTATTGATCCAGGCGATCTTGGGGTTCCTGATGGAGCGATGGTTTATATGCATGTGTTTGTAGTATGGGGGCGTGATAATGAAGCTCATCAAGTTTTTTCATACAAAAAAGGAAGTCAAGCGATTGCCAACTATATGATCAGTGGTACAACATTAAATAATGATCTTGGCTTAATCGATGTTATACAGTAATACATATAGGCCCTGCAAAAGCAGGGCCTTATAGGCTAAATATTTACTTTTCCTGCCTACGGTAAATCCTAGAGCGGTTATGCATTAAGGAGAAATATGAAATCACGAGCCGCTGTTGCATTCGGGCCGGGCCGTCCCCTTGAAATCGTTGAAATCGATGTTGCCCCACCCCAAGCCGGTGAAGTACTGGTCAAAATCAGCCATACCGGTGTGTGTCATACAGATGCTTTCACCCTGTCAGGGGATGATCCAGAGGGCATTTTTCCTGCCGTACTCGGGCATGAAGGCGCAGGTGTCGTCGTTGAAGTTGGCGACGGCGTCACCAGCGTCAAACCCGGTGACCACGTTATCCCTCTCTATACCGCAGAATGCCGAGAGTGCCTGTTCTGCAAATCAGGAAAAACCAACCTATGTGTGGCCGTGCGGGCAACTCAGGGGAAAGGTATCATGCCGGATGGCACAACCCGTTTTTCCTACAAAGGACAGCCTATTTACCATTATATGGGATGCTCCACATTCAGCGAATACACAGTGGTGGCCGAAGTATCTCTGGCAAAAATCAACCCGGCAGCAAACCATGAAGAGGTGTGTTTGCTGGGCTGCGGTGTCACAACTGGCATTGGTGCAGTGCACAATACCGCGAAAGTGCAACCTGGTGATTCTGTCGCCGTCTTTGGACTCGGCGGCATTGGTCTTGCCGTGCTCCAGGGAGCTCGTCAGGCAAAAGCGGGTAGGATCATTGCCATTGATACAAATCCAGCAAAATTTGAGCTGGCCAGACAGTTCGGAGCAACCGACTGCCTGAACCCGAATGATTACGACAAACCTATTCAACAGGTCATTATCGAGATGACAGAATGGGGAGTGGATCATACTTTCGAATGTATTGGTAATATCAATGTGATGCGTGCCGCGCTTGAAAGTGCACACCGTGGCTGGGGGCAATCAGTGATTATTGGTGTGGCGGGTGCAGGAAAGGAAATCTCAACCCGACCATTTCAACTGGTCACTGGCCGTTCATGGCGAGGCACCGCCTTTGGTGGTGTTAAAGGCCGCAGTCAGTTGCCTAACATGGTGGAAGAGGCAATGGGAGGTAAAATTGAATTAAAACCTTTTGTTACTCACACCTTACCGCTTGAGCGCATCAATGAAGCATTCGAACTGATGCATGAGGGAAAATCCATTCGCACGGTCATCCATTACTAAGCTGTTTTGCGGGAGTTAAAACCGTGCTGTGACAGACGGTTTTTAACAACACAGGAAACGCTGGCCGGGTTCACCGTGAAATGAGTGAATCCATAGGTTTTACAGAGAGGAAAAAGAATGGAAAGGATTGAACGCCACGCTTGTTTTGGAGGATGGCAGGATGTTTATCAGCACGAATCGGCCGTACTTGGCTGCACCATGAATTTTGCTGTCTACCTTCCTCCTCAGGCTGAACATCAGAAATTACCGGTGCTGTACTGGCTCTCAGGTCTAACATGCAATGAACAGAATTTCATCACTAAAGCGGGGGCTCAACGTTACGCTGCCGAACAGGGCATTATCCTTGTCGCCCCAGATACCAGCCCTCGAGGAGAGAACGTTGCAGATGACAACGCTTATGATTTGGGTCAGGGGGCCGGTTTTTACCTCAACGCAACACAGGAGCCTTGGGTACAGCACTATCATATGTACGATTATGTGGTGTCAGAGCTACCGGCACTGATCGAAGCACACTTCCCGGTAACAGCCGCCCGGGCCATTAGTGGTCACTCTATGGGTGGTCATGGCGCACTGACGATCGCACTACGCAATCCAGATCGTTACCGCAGCGTATCAGCCTTTTCACCACTTGTTGCTCCCTCTCAAGTTCCTTGGGGAGAAAAAGCTTTTCGCGCTTATTTGGGCAAAGATCCTGACACATGGAAAGCCTATGATACAGTTGAGCTGCTGGCTAATAGCGCCGAGCCATTGCATGTGTTAATTGATATCGGGGCTGATGACCCGTTTCTTGAAGGGCAGCTACGTCCTGAACTGCTGAAAGATGTATGCGAAAACGCTGGGCATTCCTATACACTGAACCTGCGCATCGGTTATGATCATAGCTATTATTTTGTCGCCAGTTTTATTGGCGAGCATATCGCGTATCATGCCAAGGTATTGCAGGGAATTTGTTCTGATAATAAATAAATCACATACGAATCCATTAATATGTTGGGGCTGTCCTAGATAAAGATTATATTTTCCATTTAACTATCTGTTTTATAATATTAAATTTGTCTTTTACATATGGTGTGTTAAATCTCCACTCACATTCCTTGAGAAAGAGCCCAGCGTCCTTCACGCGCAATGGCTTAACACCAATCCTTGGATTGACTTCTCGGGCAATACACCGAAACTACTCGACAAAGTGAAGTAGCCAGGGGGCGTTTCATCCAACTCACCTGAGTATCAAACTTAGTGCCTATCGACATCCTAACGATTCGATAAGCACTGCTTTTCATAGTTGAAGCCAGAATCGTCTTACCTTGCTGGCTAAAAGGAAACCCACATCAAGAGGGCACCCATGAGACCATTTACTGTAAAACACATTGATCACATCGTGCTTCGCGTCCAGGATCTAGAACGGAGCATTACCTTTAACACGGATCGTTGAATGCTGATTAAGAACTCTCAGCACGGGTTTAGTGGCGTATTTGCTCAAGCTCGTTCTGGCTCAACCCAGTCGTTTTCATTATCGTTTCACGGTCGATACCCATGTCCATCATCGCCCACGCGACTTTCAGAACCCCCCGTTTTTCGCCTTCCTGCAATCCTTCCTGACGCCCTTCCTGACGGGCTTTATGTTCCAATCTTTGTGCTATTGTCATCAGTACCTCCTCATACCTTGGGGACTGTTCTGCCAGTCGCCGGATAAAACCCTCTGGATCGGCGGTATCTCCCGCCTGTAATAAGTAGTTTAGCACGCTTTTTAACTGTTCATCTGTATAGTAATCATACGTCAGCAGTATGACCAACTCTTGCAGCAGCTCCGCCATATCTCGCTGCCGGATATGCTTTTGCACCATTTCCAGTAGCGCGACCCGTTTGTGCGTCAGGATCTCATCATCAGGAATGACCGTCACATCGACCAGCGGGAAGGGACCGGAATAGATCTCCTTCGCCAGGGCCGGATCATCGAAGCTGTCGAGCCAATTGGTACTCCAGGGATACGGCTGTATTTTCCCGTGATAGAACAACACCGGAATGACCAGCGGCAATTTTTCATGTCCCTGTTCCAGATGCCGTTGCATTGCTGAAATCCCATAACGCATCAATCGAAATGCGATCATCTTGTCCGGGGAACTTTGGTGCTCTATCACGCAATACACATAACCGTCACCCCGTGCCGTTTTCAATGAATATAAAATGTCGGAATAATGCGCACGCAGATTGTCTTCAATAAACGACCCTGATTCCAACCGCAGTGTATCCAGATCACAAACGGCCCGTAATTTAGCAGGCAAATGTATCTCCAGGAAGTCTCTGGCAGTATCAACATGACTTAAAAACTGTTTAAAAACAGCATCATGGGGCGTTGGTGTATTTTTTCTCTTCATTGGCGAATGGTAACATACTTTTTTTTATACTGAAGGAATATTAAGCAAAAAATCGAGCAGACTGCAATGTCTTGAATGTTCTTTGACAAAAACGTTGATCGCGCCTCAGGTACTTTAATTTCCTTCTTTAGTGAAGTTCAGGTTGATTAGCTACACGTCAGTATGGCCCCACACAACCAGCAATGCCGGATCGCCCTCTCGCCTAGCATGCCACGCTTGCTGGCATGCTAATCGTGGAAGAGTTAAAGGCTGCTTAACGCAAAGTAGGTTATTTCCCCGCAACCAGCCTTTTCCTGACATGCTACACTCCCCTCCCTCTTTCGAGGTTCAAACCCATTACTGGATAAGGATAAGTCAGGCTTGCAATAGGCACTCCAACAGCCTATGATTAACTCAACAACTCGAATTAACCACTTGATTTACAAAGCAAAACGGCGCACTTAAAAAGGTTATAACCACCTCTTAGGCATCACAAAGATGATAAACCATTATTTATTAAATAGTTAGGGGTTGTTGATGTTTTTCGGGGGATTATTAGACAGCATGATGATTTGATATAATTACTTTCGCCAAAAAACAACCAGACCTCACCATCATGCCGAGAACAATGTTAACAGATCTCTACTGGAATAAGCTATCCGCATTCATGCAACACACCGGTTGGATTTATGATAAACCTGAACACCGTTTGACCTTGGAAGGCATTATTTATCGGATGAGAACAAGCATCCCCTGGCGCGATTTACCCACAGAATTCGGCAAATGGAATACGGTCTTTTCGCGTTTCAACGCTTGGTCAAAGAGAGGTATTTTACAGATTATTTTCAAAGGGTTATCTGAGATTGCAGATACAGAGTGGTTGTTCATTGATGGGACTATCGTTCGGGCTCATCAACATAGTGCTGGAGCTGCTTCAGATAACGACGAGGCGATAGGCAAAAGTCGTGGTGGACGTTCAACCAAGATCCATTTAGCGGTAGACAGCGGAGGCTTGCCCGTTCATTTTGAACTTTCGGGGGGGCAGGTTCATGACAGTGTTCACGCAGAAAGCCTTATTTCCAAGTCTCCCACTTCCGAAGCAGTTATTGCTGATAAAGGATATGACAGTCAGCGTTTCAGGATGTTTATTAAACAACGGGATGCGACTCCAGTGCTCCCTTATCGTAAAAATAGTCGAAAAACAGACCAGGGTATTGATAAGTGCTTATACCGTTATCGCCATTTAGTCGAGAATGCTATTGCTCGAATTAAGCATTTTCGAGCAATAGCAACGAAATACGATAAACTTGAACGGAATTATACCAGTATGGTGGCACTCGCATTCATCATTGTCTGGTTGCCGATGTGGGTTGATTGAATAATGACTTTAAAACATCAACAGCCCCTAGTAATTGTCAGGATTCTTTTCGTAAAATTTATCGTAAAAAATTCGTCAACTAAGCACGCCAAACTTTACTTTTCTCTTCTTCGGTCGTTGATGGTCCGCATTGAGCGAGGAGCGGACGTTGACTATTCTGTTCAACGTCACCAGATTCAGCCCCTAACATTCAGGTCTTCGCGCGTTGGGCCTTGAAAGTAGATGCTACTTATATGGCAACTACGAGGTTGAGCCAGCACAAAACGAATCGTTTCGCAGACCGATCGCCCATTCATCAGATGCTCCCCCATTCTGGATTGATTATCGACAATTGTATCTAACCCAGTAAGTTCGAAATCCGGTGGGTACAGCCCAGTAACACGTATGTTTTCTTCGGACAACTGCTGGGACAGCTTAGTTGTAAACCCGCTAAGCCCATGTTTGCTTGCGAAAAAAGTGGGATGTGCAATTGAATCCGTAAAATTCGGAATCCCACATGGCCTAGTGGGAGCGAAGCTGAAAAATGCGACATCTATAACAACTCATTGTTATAACTAAATTTTAGTCATATTTCGTTTGAGACACTTAATTGTCCGAAAATGGTGTACGAATGGGATGGTGCGTCCGAAAGTCATTTTGCTTAGTTTCGGACGGTATCATTATGGCTGTCCGATACCGTCCGGTTGCGGACAGGGCTAAAATGTCGCAAATCGCAGCTTCGCTCCCATTGGGCCAATAAGCAGTTCATTGATTGCATCGTACCGGGACTGATCGGGCTGACGACCTATACTTTCCTTCCTTGCTCTGGCTATTCCTTGTTTCTGCCGTTCCCACCGCTGCTCATAGTTTGGACTTCAGACTCCTTGTTTCTCACCCTGATAAAGTCTGCAAGAAAGACTCAATAAACCACTGATGCGACGACCTGATTTACGGCGGGAGATTTTGATATCAATGTCAGGTGATATGAGTTGCTACTGTTCTATTAAAATAAAAACCAATAACTGTCACCATAACAATGTCCTAAGGACATTGTTATGGTGACAGCTACTTGTTGTCAAGCTTAATTTTTTAGACTTCTCAATTCAGTAAGTTATCTACAACTATGCTCAAAAATTCATTGACAATACACCATAGCCAATGTATAAGTCCTCAGGACTTATACATTGGCTGATACATCATGAGCAAAACAATTTCTTTACGCGAAGCCATGAGGCTGACGCTGTTAAACCATCATCCTAAACCTGTCATCGCCCTCCATGAGTTCAATGCTTATCTTTATGCGTTGTACCGTGACAAAACATTTGAAGGTAGCAGGATTGGGAAAATACAGTCACCCGAGCCAGATTCCCGTGTGCTTGCAGATAATCTGGCGGGTATCATCGAGCAGGGCATCCTCTCACCTGTTATTTCAGGCTACGTTTGGCAGCTGAGTAACCGGGATGCGGCTACCGCGCAGCAGATCGTCTGCAACCTTACTCCGTGGTCACATCTTGCCTATCTTTCAGCAATGGAATGGCATGGGATCACTGACCGTATTCCTCATGTCCTTCACCTTATTCAGGCTCCACTGAGTACGGCCAGAAATCAGCAGCTGACGCAACTGAAGGAAAAGTTTCCCGATCTGCAGAACGAACAACCTTTAATGGTTCGCGGATTCACTTCGCACGAAAAAATTGACGGTAAGGAGTTGCATCAGCATACCCGTAGAAATTACCGACTCAGGGCTGATCTTCATGCTTCCGGAGGAATACGAGTTACCACTATTGGCGAGACCTTTCTCGATATGCTTCGTGAGCCAGATATGTGTGGCGGATATGCACACGTACAGGACATTTTTCAGGAATATGCGGCAGAACATTTACCAGTGATTGTCAAAACCGTGGATAAAAAAGGAACCAGTATCGATAAGGCACGAACCGGCTATGTACTGGAAGAGATATGCAGCTTGTCGCACCGGACTATTGATAGCTGGAAGGCTAGCGTACAGCGTGGAGGAAGTAGAAAGTTGGTAGCGTCAAATCCTTACAAAAATGAATATTCCGAGATATGGTGTATCTCAATTAACAACTGACTTTATTAAGTACTATGGAATATTCAATTGAAGACTGGATAGCTGCTGCGCCCAAGGATCGTGTAACGTTTCGTCAGGCAGTACATATCGTGCTACAGGCCATTGCCTCAAGTGAATATCTGAAACCTCGTATGATCATGAAAGGCGGTATGCTGTTAGGTCTACGCTATCAGAGTTCGCGGTTTACTGAAGACATCGATTTTTCGACCAGCATGCGTTATGCCGATATTGATGAAGCTCATTTTCGTCAAGAACTGGAAGAAGCCTTGCAGATTGCTTCTGACGAACTGCCTTACCAGGTAATCTGCGGCGTGCAGAAACTTGCAATACAGCCAAAGGATGTCGAAAACGCCACATTCCCCTCTTTTAAACTAACAATCGGATATGCACGCCGCACTTATGAAGCCGAAATGAACCGTTTCAAAAACGGACAATCACCTAATACGGTCAAAATTGACTATAGCTTCAATGAGAACAGCCACGCAGTTGATCACATCACGCTGACAGACGAGGAAGAAATCCAGGCCTACAGTTTTACAGATCTGGTTGCCGAGAAAATCCGTTCTGTCATCCAGCAGGTTGAGCGTAACCGCGCACGCCGACAGGACGTTTATGATCTCAATCTGCTTCTGAAAACCGTTACCCCAGATGAAAAAGAAAAACTTACCATTTTGACCACTTTACTGGATAAATCAGTAGGTCGTCTTCCTGCTGGCACTGTGAATCCAGACACGTTAAACAATCCTGACATTCGGGAACGGTCGTCGAAAGAATATGAGCGTCTTATAGATGAAATAGAGGGAGAGCTCCCGGATTTCAACCAGGCTTACGATCGACTGCGTGCGTTTTATGCTTCACTACCGTGGGATATAGTCTCCGGGTGGCAGAATGTTCAGCACTGATTTTTTCTACTGTAATCAAGGATCACGGGAAGAGCAGCTTGATCGTTATATTGCTGTAGAAACAGGCCGTTGCAGGTTTTTTATGCTTGCAGATGGTTATTCCAGCTGTTCAGCAAAACCACACTATGTAGACTGGCTGACGGAACAGCTTTCACTGCTGAAGGATTCCGGGATTGACTGTGATGATATCTGCGATGAGATCGTCCGGTTATTGCAGCAAACTGACTGCTATCCGGGTAAAGCCAGCCTAGCCTTTGTCGTATCGGATGCGGCGAATTATCGATATACCACACTGGGAGATACGCGAATTTACTGGCCTGCAGAAAATCTCCGTACGGAAGATCACTCTATTGCACAATTTTCGGTAGAAAGCGGGCGTTGTATCGCAGAAAAAATTCGCTTCCACCCCTATCGCAATAAACTCACACGGCATGCTGGCCAAGGATTAAAGTATTTGCCTGACTGGGAAAGCAAACCTGTGAGCAATAATGAATGCATTCTTGTCTGCTCGGATGGCTTCTGGAGCCAGCTGGACGATAAGGATATCTTCAGGATTACAGACAATGCTGGTCTAACACGCCTGCTCGATCAAGTTATGACTACACCGCTGGCAGATAATCTTTCCGTTGTGCTTTTACGGTCAGCCCCAGCCCTGTAGCAGCTGCAGCGCATCCTACGTATCGAGTGAGAAACGGGCCTGCTGGTGCTAATGTATACGGACATTAGCACAGCACGCTGAACGGACAAAAATTAACTATTCCTACGTTTCCACCTTACCCGATGTCTTCCCATTGCCACATTGTTTAAGTTTAACCGCGTTGCTGATCGTCACCCTGCTACAGCCAAGAACCCTCTGTACTTGGCTCCAGGAGCTGCCGCTCGCGATTAACCGGTTTATTGCATCATAGCGACATACTTTTCTTGGGAAGTGACTCTGCGGTTTTCTGGAATGCGGAGATAATTACGGCCAGTGTAGAATTTAGTGATAGAGCCGAATCAATCGCATTCAATGAAGCATGGTCGATGCTGGATGATGGCGAACGGCTCTGTGATTTGTGCAATAAACCAGCACTCTCCCAATTCGCAGGGCTGACATGGATGGAATATCTTGAGAAGCGAGAACAGGAAATAGCCCGAGAAAACCCACCAGTAGTTCACAGTGGTTATCGTATCCTACCCGGCTATGCAAATGGTATTGGTTTACAGATCATCGTTGATGTTGACGTTTTGAGCCGCGACGTCATTGAATCTGCTATCGCAGATTTCATTACGCGAGGTGAACGAGAATGGGTCTCGAATGAACCAGCGTACACCAAGGTTTTTCAAGAAACTTCCACTGTAAATTAGAAGGAAAATATTGAGTCTTGAGAGCAAAATACCATTACAAATAAAGTGGTTAATTAAATTGTAAGCATCCCGGTAAGCCGACACATAATATGTGTATTGAGAGCTTTAACGAACGTTTCGCTACGAATATCTGAATGAACGCGGTTCAATGTTATTGTACATAAAATGATTAACGCATGATGACAATTGCCGACCACACTCAGTGCTGGATTCTCTGCCCCTCCTTCTAAATTTTCAGCAGGTTGGAAGAACATAAAAAGCTTTCGGAACAGCGTGAAAAAATTAGAGCTGCTCTTTACCTGTTGGTAAACCGAAGCCAATTTTTTGGTGAAGATTAACTGCGGAAATTCCTTCCAAGAGAGTACCCAAGGAATACATTTTTAGTTCCGTATGGCCAATGATGATGCAACCATATTGGTCTTTAATATCAATAATATCATTTGCATCTAAGCCAACTTTTTTCATACCAAACTCCGGGACTCTAACCACCGAACTGTTCCTCCATTTTCAATATTACGAACCATTATAACTCCTCATGGGTATCCGTATACAGAGTTTCGATAATCTTGCAGGTGCAGCAGTGAGCTGAATCACTGGACTAAAAGTCATATAGGATCCCTCTCCAGCACATCTGTACAAGAATGCTCACATATCATTGATTAAAATATATTTTTAACTAAAACTGAATACCAAACGTTGATGTGCTGTAGCGGGGTACTTACAGCAGGGCTTCTCGCCTGCTCAGCTACACCCGTATGTGATCCATTCATAATCAGGAATAACCAGCTTCTGTAGCGTTTTCAGTGCATTATAGATATCTAAGAATTGAGACGAGTATCATTCCTTTTTAGAATAAATTATAGGAATGACACACTATTTCTCTTCCTCTCGGGTCTGCAATGAAAAATAAAATTGTTATATTAAAATAATTAAATAGAAATTATTTATTCCTCTTGCTCTATATACTCTCCAACGCTTTTAAGCAGTGCTGAGTACTGGCCTTCATCTTCCTTAAGCTTTTCGATTATTTGGCATGCTGCTGTTTTCATCTCAGGCACTTCCACAGGCGTTGCAGCTCGTTCAAATACACCACACAAATGTGAGTATTCGTTATTAATTCTGTCAGATAGAATGGCCGGAATTTTGTCTTCCCCAAAAAATAAATTGAGTGTTGATTCGTTCATACCCTGGTCAGGGTACTTATAGTACAAATATATCTCAAAGAACTTTCTAGCGTTATTAGCAAAATTATAGAACGTAATGTAATTAGTATCATCAATGACATCAATAGTAGAGCATTTATATATTTGATGAAAAAGATAATTGAATTCAGTAACATATTCCTTCAAATACGATGGCATAATTTGAATAGTAGACGTTTTTTCACTCCTTACAACAATAAAGTAAGATTTTTGGAAACTAATTTTCCTGCCAACATTATCAATAAAGCTGTCTTTCAACCTTTTCAAGTATTTCAAAAAATCCAAATTATGTGTCGAGATAAATAACTGTTTAAATATTCCAGTAGATACAATCTCAGTATTTAACAAACTATAAATAAAAAATATATGATTACCATCAAGTGAGGAAATTGGATCATCAATCCAAATAATTGGCTTGGAATCACGTGTTTCAATATCGTCCAATTTTGCAAGAAAATAACAAAATGCCAAAAGACTGCATTCACCTTCACTGAGATGGTAAGCTTTTTTTCCATCTCTCATTACTTCAAATCGAATTTTAGTGGAGTTTATATCATCGTTCTGACCTTTTTGGGCTTCAAGAGATAGAAACTTATGACCAAAAAAATTATTTAAATATTCATTAACTTTTTTTGCCCCTTTTTCCTCATCATTTAACTCACGTTTCTTTTCAATGATCAATGATTGCTTTTGAGAAATCATCCCGGTAATGAGTGAAAGTTCACTACTTGCTTCATCGGACTTATTTTTCAATCCAGCTATTGAACTGGTCAGATTTTGGTAATCTATCGTAATTAGATAATTAAAAACCTCGTTATATCTAAGGAGTTTCATCGCCTTAGTTTTTTCAGAACTCAAGGAACTAGGGGCTGTTGATGTTTTTCGGGGGATTATTAGACAGCATGATGATTTGATATAATTACTTTCGCCAAAAAACAACCAGACCTCACCATCATGCCGAGAACAATGTTAACAGATCTCTACTGGAATAAGCTATCCGCATTCATGCAACACACCGGTTGGATTTATGATAAACCTGAACACCGTTTGACCTTGGAAGGCATTATTTATCGGATGAGAACAAGCATCCCCTGGCGCGATTTACCCACAGAATTCGGCAAATGGAATACGGTCTTTTCGCGTTTCAACGCTTGGTCAAAGAGAGGTATTTTACAGATTATTTTCAAAGGGTTATCTGCGATTGCAGATACAGAGTGGTTGTTCATTGATGGGACTATCGTTCGGGCTCATCAACATAGTGCTGGAGCTGCTTCAGATAACGACGAGGCGATAGGCAAAAGTCGTGGTGGACGTTCAACCAAGATCCATTTAGCGGTAGACAGCGGAGGCTTGCCCGTTCATTTTGAACTTTCGGGGGGGCAGGTTCATGACAGTGTTCACGCAGAAAGCCTTATTTCCAAGTCTCCCACTTCCGAAGCAGTTATTGCTGATAAAGGATATGACAGTCAGCGTTTCAGGATGTTTATTAAACAACGGGATGCGACTCCAGTGCTCCCTTATCGTAAAAATAGTCGAAAAACAGACCAGGGTATTGATAAGTGCTTATACCGTTATCGCCATTTAGTCGAGAATGCTATTGCTCGAATTAAGCATTTTCGAGCAATAGCAACGAGATACGATAAACTTGAACAGAATTATACCAGTATGGTGGCACTCGCATTCATCATTGTCTGGTTGCCGATGTGGGTTGATTGAATAATGACTTTAAAACATCAACAGCCCCTAGTAAATGTATCATTCTTACTACAAATATCTAAATACTTGTCCCATACATCAATCAACTCAGATGTAGAGTCGAGAGGAATATCAAATTTTTTGGCATTTAAAGTATCCTTCTTTCTATCATGAAGTTGCTGAATAAGACTATCCAGCGATACCTCATAATTTTTACCGGCAGTTTCAAGATTTAAATCTAATTCATCTAATTCATTATGAAACCTAGGCTGTGTCCCTCAATTGTCTGCACAGTGGAAAACCATGCAGTTTTCTCGGTGATTGATAGCAAAAATGCAGATTAATGGTTCAAAAAATGAACGAGATTGACGTTTTCTCTTCACCTTCAGCCAGTCCAAATGAATTGCGGGACACAGCCTAGAGTAAAAGAACGATTTATTGACTGACAACACCGTTTTTATTGATTTTCTTTCTTCTGCAATTTTCTTGGTCAGAACATCAATATCTTTTTCCAGTTGTTCTGACTCTTCATCAAAATGTTTGTCTAGTTTTATCCATCGTTCCTGCGAAATGACATTATCACAAAATGCACATTTATCATGGTGATCTCTATGATGTGTTCGACCTTCATTCACCCATCTATTTAAGATTGCATTTTTAACTAATTCCTCAATCTTATCAGACGCACTAATTATTTTTGTAATTAGTTTCTCAGCGTCTATCTCAAATGATTTGAGATTAAGAGTAGGCGGTTTAAATTGAGGCAAATTTGGCAATACTCGCTCTGTAATCAACTTATCGTATTGTACCAACTGTTCTTCTGTTAGTGGTTTATAACTACTTTTATTAACTTCCGCAATTTCATTTTTAAGCTTTACTATAGTGTAATTCTGGTCACCAAAACGTTCTGGTTTGTATTTTATTCCAATATCTTTTCCTGTAGCCTTATTTGTTAGCTGCTTATCCAAGTTATCGCTAGCACTTTTATGCTTCATAAAAGCAGTATCATAGGTTACAGTTGCCGTTTTTTTTCTTGCATATAGACCTGTTTCTTTTCCTTCTTCATTTGTTCCTAATTCAGAATTTAATTCCAATATTTCCATTTCTATTTTGTTATTATCGTCACCAAGGATAGCGAAAGACTCAATACTCTCTTCAGGATTACTGATGAATCGCAAGTTATCTCGAATAAAGTCCTCATTAAAAACACGTATTTTTTTATCATGTGTTGATAAGTTAAGATTAGTAACTTCAACATTGTCTGCGAATTTTAAATTAAATGAAGGCGTGCCATATTTATTAGAAATCTCTCCCTTTTCTAAAGCACGAATAATGCGGGAAAGTGTTGTTTTTCCTGAGTAATTCCTACCATATATTATATTAATATCGACAAAGCTTTGAACTGCACCTCCTTTACTTAAAACCTGAGTATCCCAAATGAAGTTATCGAATACTCCCAGTTTTTTAATGTGGTTGAATTTCTTTAGCATTTCACTCCCTCACTATATATTATCCAGGACCTAACTGGGATTTTAAGATGTATCGTAAAATTCTTACTTATTATCTTAATCCCCATTATTAATAACATTTTCGAATTAATGTCTAAACTATGCTATGTAATATTTGAATCTAAAGATGACAGTAAAAAGGTGATAAAGCTCACAAGATTAAAAAATTATTTGGAACTCTCACGGTCTATCGCGGGCAAGGGCATATTTAGATTTTCTTCAGTTAAACCATGTCGATATGCGTTGTATTGCCAAATAATATATTTTTCAAGAAGCCGGGAATTTTCTGCTCTCAACCTAGAGTTTTCTTCTTCAAGACGCTTTATACGCTGACCCGCGATAGCCAATGAAGGCGGTATCTTTATATCCTCGGGGTCGCCTTTCAACCTTGATTTCTTATTCTGAAATGCCAGTTTAATCTGTTTATTAGAATTGAGTGACTGCCGCGTTGGACGTTTGCCAATGTGCTTAACTATAGCATCACAAAGGGTGTCCCATGTCAGTTTACCTTGCCAACCGTCCAAGGCTCCAAGGATTTTCTCTATATCTAATTGGGTTAAATGCTTAGCCAAAATCTCCTCCCAAAAGAGCTCTCATTTAATTTTTAATCCGCACTTCAGACTCTAATTTCTGCTGCGTAATTTTTGCATCCAACTCGCGCTTTAACGGGCTAAACTCTGTCTCATTGCGTAAACGAATCACGGAACCGTCTTCTATATGATTTGACTCAAGAAGTCGGATCAATTCCACCGTTCGTTCTAAAGTTCTCTTTTGGTGCTCAAACCATCGTCCAGCTCCATAAAAACCTTCTACCATTCCTGTAGACGCTTTCGTTAACTGGGTTATGGTCTTATCTCTTTGCATTATGAGACGATTAAGTTTTTCTCTATCACCTTTTACACATACTTGCTCAGTACAATTGATACAGTCGAGATGCTTCTGGCAAGGAATCATTGAAAAATCATGAACACAAAACCCATATTTCGTGACATGGGCAATGCCCTCTCCAATAGCATCCAGATCCATGAGGGTCACGGGTATATGGCTTTTCACCTTATCGAGTGGGCCCATCATAGCCACAACACTAGGAATAGCTTTCACCTTATCCAATACTTCATATTCAGAAATATGGTTATAGGTGCGGTTTTGATGGATATTGGTTCGTCCAGACCACATCGCTAGATCGAATTGCCCGAGGTCTCCTCGCTGGGCTACCGTATTTAACAAATGCCTCAGCTGATGCGAGGTTAGTTTTATCTCTGAACTATCTGGGTTTTTGTAGCCATGACGCACCCAAATACTTCTCTGATCAGTGCCTTTTCTGGGGCCGAGGTCATAAGTAAAAGCAGAGTTGTCTGGTGTCCAAAGCATTACAGGTGAAACGCCTCTATTACCGTGAAATTCATTCTTCCTTAAACACAATAATGCCTCAGAATACTTCACACCACGTTCTTTATTTTTCCAAGGCCAACCAACAGGTAGATTGGAATGCACAATCTGGTTAAGGTCTCTAAGAGTAATGTCTCCCTTACTCTGTCGAATTGACAATATTTCTTTTTTACACGGATTGAACGCTACAGACATAGCGGATCGACCTTCCTGGACCACCCATCCCATAGCCTGACATATTTGTATGGCTGTTAATGGTTCATCTTCACCGACATTTGGACATTGCTGATGTCGATAAAATTCATCAGGGTGAGTCTCCAACCATTTGGCGAGCTTCAAGCCTTCAATAGAAAGATCCCTAAGTCGCTTAATTGCCTCTTTAGCAATCGAAACAAACGGTGTACTGACCCATTTTATATCCGTACCATAACCTTTTCCCGCATAAAAACGTAGTCCTAGTCTAAGCACTCCTTTTCTATCATTTTCTTCATGAATACAATCAACTGATAAGTCCTGAAATTCTGATACTCTCCCAGGAGCACACATACCTAATGCAAACATTGAGGTCGTGAAACGGTCACGCGGATCAGAAAAGTCATTTGCAAACATTTCAGCCATATAGCCCAGGTGATAGTCTTTAGGGAGTTTCTTTTCCCTGTGGGCCTGACCCTTTTCACCGGTTCTATTTCGATCCATATATCGAGGGATAGGGTTCTTCCAATTGACTTTTGATGCAACCATTCCTTTGTCAGACAGAAACTTAGCGAGCCTCTCCAGATGCGCTCCAGCATGATAGCCAGAACTACCATATTGCTCTCTGGCGACCACTGCTGCCTCATCGAGAACTAACACGTCTAGTTTGGTAATATCTGCGACACCTTTAGTTTTGACTAGTGCAGGCTCAATACACCGAATCGCTTTTATCTCTTGAATATTCTTTGTCGGATTATGCCCTTGCTGGTAGCGAATATAAGCTTTCGCAAAACTCTGAATTTTTTCATCAAGCAGATGCTCTGGCTTAACGCCTCGGCCTGGCGCACCTACTTTCGTGTAGTTGACCACACCTTTCCAATTCCAGCTATCCCAATTAAGGTTTTTTCCGAATACAGTTAAATCATCACGGCATCTCCGTATAAATTCATTCACATTAGCCTCGGCATCCAATTCAACCTTGGGCTGAAAATGGAAAATCTCCGCCATTAGCATCCCTCCAAGCGTAATCGCTCAATTTTTTTTGCATTGCACCTTCGAATAACTTGTGCGACAGCTAGTATTAATCTGTCATTCGAAGAGGCAATTTTTGCAACACTTCATCGCGCTTCTCGATCAACTCATCCAGAATAACTTCATGCGGCCCATCTACCCATGGCTGAAAATGTTTACATATGTAACAGGCTATTGGTGCCATCGCTCCACAAAAACCATAGCTTCCACAATTACCTACATTTACGTCGGCATTCCCTATTCGGCTACTCTGGTCGCAACCACGCTCAGCATCAGCCTCTGAATCGACTAATACACCCTGAAACGCCTGCGCTAATGGTGCCAACTGTAGAGCAACTGCCTTATCTATACGCTCTACTACATCAGGTAAATTCTTCACATATACACCAACATTCTGCGTATCAGAATGATCCAGTGCTTCAGCGATAATAAGTTCACCCTTTCCCCTCGCGAGCAATATTACTTCCGAGCGTGTATCTAAATCTCCGAGTAGAGAGATTTAGCCTTTGTCCTGTACGTTCCGAATAAACATCAAGAAGAACCGTCATCTTTTTCATTACTTCATTACAAAAATCCCGTTCAACATGCAGAGCATCACTATCCAACGCAGCAATAAATGATTTATTGTCTTTGTACTCACGTATTGCAGAAAAGTCTGGGAATATTGGTAGTTCTTGTATTACTTGAGCGGATAATTCGAACTTAACTAATTTAGCGACCTTGCTTGATACGTTTAGTATATGCTGAGTTAAGAGTCTCCAAAGCTCCTCGTTAATTGGGTAAACGTTAAACTCTGTTCGCCACTTTGAAAATCTTTGTTTAGCTCTTGGGAAATTTATCCAGTATTCGTCAATTTCACCAACTTTACGCGAACAGATGTCTTTGATCTTCATGCTTGTAATTTGTATTGGTCTTCTACCGGTATAAACAAGCGTTGCCGACAGCGTGTAATCCGAAAGATTTATTTTATTAGAAATATATGCTTGTAACATTGCGTCAATGAGTGCACTCATTTCAATTTCAGTTAACGGCCCATTCTTAGGGTCTAACCTCTTTATCGCTTTTCCTTTCTCCATTCCTCTTAGCCGTAGACCATCTAAAAAATCATGAACTTCTTGAGATATCCCTGGATACCCCCATCCAATCCAATTTCGCACGAGCATTCTTATTTGGGATAGATTTTGCTCCTTATCACGCGATAAAGTCGTGCGGTACCAAATTAGTGAATCAACCAGAAACTCACGATCTCCCGTGAGATTAAAATACCGCCTCGCCTGATTATTTAGCCCTGTTACTGTTTCCGCCGCGTATTCCTCAGCGCACCGCGCTAGCACAGTCTTTAACGGTAACTCTACAATTGATTTCAATCTCGAAATCCATTTAACGGCAACCATAACGTTCTTATTTAGCTTCCAAGAATTATCATTTATATTAAACTCTCTACCATCACGAGAAATAAATATCGCCCTCTCATATTTAACATTGATTTTTTCAGAGTTAATCATCAGAATCAGCTCCTAAAGCCCTAATGCTACGTTGAAAGTCCAAAATTACTTCTTTAGCTTTTTCTTTTATATGCCGTCTGTTATATATGGCTGCTGTACCTGAGGTTTCTTTCCAGCCCATTAGATAAGACCTCATTTGCTCTTCTTTCTCTGGACTATGCTTATTTTCAGCCTGATCTAATGCCTTTGAAAAACTATAGTTCCAACTATGCCTAAAGGCGTGCGCGTGAATAGGTGAAAATTTGTCTGCTATACATCACCTTTCCAAAACCACTATTGGAAAGAGGGTCACCTTGATAGGGTCCCTTCTTGTGTGTCACAAATAAATAAGGGTGTTTACGAGCAAAAGGAAAAGCTGAACGGTACCTTATAACATATTCACTCAATATCTCGGCCAACCTGCTACTTATTGGTAAGATACGCTCTTCTGTTTTTACTAAAGGCTGGTAAACGCGATGATCTTTGGAGCTATCGGCACGCCTGACAATCCTAACCTCATTGGTGACAAAATTTATATCATCAATTCTTAGATTAAGTAACTCACCTCTGCGAATGCCTAAATAATGTAGCAATGCTATGATTGCAGCATTACGCACTTGTAAGGAGTAACCTTGATAAGGATTATTATCATGCCCAAGTTTCAATACTTTCATTACTTCCTGCAATAAGTCAGAATCAAGCCCCTTGTCTTCTCGAGAGATAACTGACCTCCCTTTCATCTTGGGGCGATGAGACTTGATACTTTTATACATCGCCTCTATTTCAATCTTTAAATTCTTACTGGAAGTTTTAGTTAGCATGTCAGCGAACCATCGCAGATAATCTGCGATGAAAGTCATGCGAACGTATTTGGTTGGTGAATTAACACTTGCAGAAATAACTGGACGACCTTGTCTTATATTTACAACTTTCTCTTGCAGCTCCGAAGGAGATCTCAATGGCAAAGAACAATAATCCCTTAAAGAATCAACCTCCCAAGTTTTAAGCCATTCCCCTCTCTTCCATCGCTTTTCAATATCGACCGAATACTCAGCAGCCCAAGAATAAAGGACTTTCATTGAAGTTATGTAACTTTGAATGGTAGCTACAGATTTAGAGGCCCCACGGATTTGAGAAGTGTTGTACAAGTTGGGGTAAAACAACGGGACACCTGAAGGACCATCGACAAGAAGCTTCAGCCTCTCTCCCGTTTCACTCACAATATGCCTGGTCACTAATCTGATCATATTGGTCACCATTCTTTACGTTTTCTAAACGTAGCTGATAACCAAAAACTTCTCAAGCAGAAATTTGCAACTCTAAAATCGGGATAGGGGCTGATCTCACGACCAGCCTCCTCCCACACCACCGTACATACGGGTCCGTATACGGCGGTTCGGTTATGTTGATCGTCGCCTGCCTATAACTCCGGCAGGCCCAGTCTGGTAAACAGCATATTGGGGAGTGCTATATTCAGCGCCGGCCTACAACTTATCCGCCACTCTTTATGATCACTCCCCGCCGTCTGCGCCGCGAGATTTTTGCTTACTCCCCGGCTGCGCAGCTCTTTGTAACGCTTTCTGCCCGTTCTCCACTGTTTCCAGAGGATGCTTCGCAGTCTGCGCCTTATCCACCCGTTTAGATTGCACAATAGGGACGGCCACTGGTTCAGTTTGTAGTAACTTTTCCACCCCGTCAGATAACGCTTTAACGGCTGGATTAGCTGTTCCAGACTTCGGCCCGTGTTACGTCCCGTCAGCTCCCTTATCCGCATTTTGAACCGTTTCACCGACTCCGGCGACACCACACACCAGACCTTTCTGCCCCTTCTGTAGCTGTAACCCAGGAACTTACGCGTTTCCGGATGCGCTACCGCGCTCTTCTTCGCGTTGACCTTCAGCTTCAGTTTACGGCTCAGCCAGTGCGTCACTCCCGCCATCACCCGGTTGCCTGCCCGTTCGCTTTTCACGTAGATATTACTGTCGTCTGCGTAACGTACGAACTTCAGGCCGCGTTTCTCCAGTTCCTTGTCGAAGTCGTCCAGCAGCAGATTCGATAACAGCGGCGACAGCGGGCCGCCCTGCGGCGTCCCTTCTGTCACCGGCCTTACCATACCCGCTTCCATCACGCCTGCATTCAGGAACTCACGGATAAGTGACAGTACCCGTTTATCCGACACCCGCTTCGCTATCCGGCTCATCAATACACCGTGATTAACCCGATCGAAGAACTTCTCCAGATCGAGGTCAACCACCCAGTTGTAACCCGACTCGATCTATCCCTGAGCCCGTTTCACTGCCTGATGCGCTGAACGACGGGTCCCACTGCGCCTGCAACACCTGCATCACCGCCTGCTGGATGAAGCGGTCCACCACCGTCGGGATACCCAGCAGGCGTTCGCCGCCGCCGGGTTTTGGGATGGCCACTCTTCTCACAGGGGATGCGCGGTAACTGCCTGACAGTAGTTGCGCTTTCAGTTCCGGCCAGGGGTGTTTCAGGTAGCCCGCCAGTTCGCTTACGTTCATGCCGTCGACGCCGGACGCACCTTTATTGGCTTTCACTCTCTTCAGGGCATACCTGAGATTGACTGGTTCACAGATGGCTTCCATCAGCCAGGACTTTCTCTGGTCGTTGGTGTCTGCACGGTTTCAGCCCCCTGTGAACCGGCGTTCGGGGCTTCACCCCGTCTGCGGGTTTCAGGGCCGCGATGCGTTTTCTGCTGCATGACCTTTCAGAACCTCCGTGATACTCGTCACTCATTACCGTTCGGGCCTTCAGACGTAACGTCCTACTATGCCCTCTGCTGACTCCTGTCCGCCGGTCAGCGCACCTTACGGTGCACTCAGTCCTGAATTTAGGACGCCGGACAGGCCTCCCGGGGTAAGCTCAGCCGCTTTCACTACACACCTGCCAGATTTACCACCCCGGCTCTTGATGGTTATGGCTTTTGCGACCCTTTGCTCGCTCTGCCAGCCGGATTGGCCTCATATCTGATTTCTGTTCGTCAGGTCATAGTTTTGCTTCACGCTTCCTTCAGACCCCGCCTCGCAACGACGCCCTTGCGTTTCACTAGTCCTTCGCCACCATCAGGCTGGACAGGGGACTTTCACCCCCGAGCTGCTGAGCATGCCCGGCACACAAAGAAAAGCCCCGTAATTCGGGGCTTAGAGATTAAAATTTTACAAAAACATCTATGGTATTTTTTAGAACGGAATGTCATCATCAAAATCCATCGGTGGTTCATTGCCTTGTGGAGCAAGGGACTGAGCCGGGCGGGAAGGCGCACCACCGCCGCTGAACTGCTGAGATTGTTGTGGTTGTGATTGTGGCTGCTGTGGCTGTCCCCAGCTACCGCCTTGCGATTGGTTATCCTGGAGGCCGCTCGCACGCCCACCCAGCATTTGCATGGTACCACCCATGTTTACTACCACTTCAGTGGTGTAACGATCCTGGCCGTTCTGATCCTGCCATTTACGGGTTTGCAGAGCGCCTTCGATATAAACCTGTGAACCTTTACGCAGGTATTCACCCGCGACTTCTGCCAGTTTACCGAACAAAACAACCCGGTGCCATTCAGTCTTATCTTTCATCTCACCGGTCTGTTTATCGCGCCAGCTTTCAGACGTCGCCAGAGTAATGTTGGTAACTGCGCCACCATTTGGCATATAGCGGACTTCTGGGTCCTGCCCCAGGTTGCCGATTAAAATAACTTTGTTTATGCCTCTGCTGGCCATTGGGAATACTCCTGATGAAATGAATTTCTACAATTATAAGCAAAGCAGTTTAACATGCGACGCTAAAAATGAAACGTAGCCACATTAGAACTGACTTTGCGAAGCTCACCGTACTTTATACTGTACTGATTACAGTATTTCACTTGACCACTGTATATCTAATCAGTCAACTCTGTGTAATAATAACGCACTTATTATTAGTTATGCACGTACGAATAATCTGGGAAATGGTTCATGGATAACATCGAAGTTCGGGGCGCACGCACCCATAATCTCAAAAATATCAATCTGATAATTCCCCGAGACAAGCTGATAGTTATCACGGGTTTGTCCGGCTCAGGTAAATCTTCTCTAGCATTCGATACTCTGTATGCAGAAGGGCAGCGTCGTTATGTTGAATCGCTTTCAGCTTATGCGCGCCAGTTTCTGTCACTGATGGAAAAACCCGATGTTGATCATATTGAAGGGCTATCCCCGGCTATTTCCATTGAACAAAAATCCACTTCCCATAACCCACGTTCCACCGTGGGAACAATTACCGAAATTCATGATTATCTGCGTTTGCTGTTTGCCCGTGTAGGTGAACCACGTTGTCCTGATCACGATGTTCCACTCACGGCACAGACTGTCAGCCAGATGGTAGATAATGTTCTGGCACTGCCGGAAGGGAATCGCCTGATGTTGCTAGCACCGATCGTCAAAGAGCGCAAAGGGGAACACACGAAGTTGCTGGACAATCTGGCAGCACAAGGGTACATCCGCGCACGCATTGATGGTGAAGTCTGTGATCTGTCCGATCCGCCAAAACTGGAATTACAGAAGAAACACACCATTGAAGTGGTCATTGATCGCTTTAAAGTTCGCACCGATCTGGCTCAACGTCTGGCTGAATCTTTTGAAACAGCGCTGGAGCTTTCAGGTGGCACAGCCATTGTCGCCGAGATGGATGACAATAAAGCTGAAGAACTGATTTTCTCCGCTAACTTCGCGTGCCCTGCATGTGGCTATAGCATGAGTGAGCTGGAACCTCGCCTGTTTTCTTTTAACAACCCAGCCGGTGCCTGCCCAACTTGTGATGGTTTAGGCATTCAACAATTTTTTGATCCTGACAGAGTCATCCAGAATGGTGATATCTCTCTGGCAGGGGGGGCAATTCGGGGCTGGGATCGCCGTAATTTCTACTATTTTCAGATGCTGTGTTCACTGGCAAGCCATTATAAATTCGATATTGAAGCACCTTTCAACTCCCTAAGCGCCAATATTCAGAAAGTGGTGTTATACGGTTCCGGTAAACAATCCATTGAATTTAAATACACCAATGACCGTGGCGATACCACGGTACGCAACCACCCATTTGAGGGTGTACTGCATAATATGGAACGCCGTTATAAAGAGACAGAATCTACCGCCGTTCGTGAGGAACTGGCGAAATATATCAGTAACCGCTCATGTATTTCCTGTCACGGAACTCGTTTACGCAAAGAAGCCCGTTATGTATTTATTGAGAATACAACCTTGCCGGAAATCTCAGATTTCAGCATCGGCCATGCAATGGACTTCTTCCAAAATATCAAGCTCAGCGGTCAGCGTGCACAAATTGCCGAAAAAGTACTGAAAGAGATCCATGACCGCCTGAAATTTCTGGTTAATGTTGGTCTGAATTATTTGACGCTCTCCCGTTCCGCCGAGACACTGTCCGGTGGCGAGGCTCAGCGTATCCGTCTTGCCAGCCAGATTGGTGCAGGTTTGGTAGGCGTAATGTATGTACTGGATGAACCGTCTATCGGGTTACATCAGCGGGATAATGAACGCCTGCTGGAAACGCTGATCCACTTGCGCAATCTGGGGAATACTGTGATTGTCGTTGAGCATGATGAGGATGCCATCCGCGCTGCCGACCATGTTATTGATATCGGCCCTGGTGCTGGTGTGCACGGTGGCGAAATCGTCGCGGAAGGTACAGTTAAAGATATCATGATTAGCAAAGATTCACTGACAGGTAAATTCCTGAGTGGTGAACGGGAAATTGCAATCCCAGAGCAACGTATTCCGGCTGATCCGAAAAAGGTACTGAAGCTGATTGGCGCAAAAGGGAATAACCTGAAAAATGTAACGTTCAGCCTGCCGGTCGGATTATTCACTTGTATTACCGGGGTCTCTGGCTCCGGTAAATCGACGCTAATAAATGATACGCTGTTCCCCATTGCACAACGCCAATTAAATGGCGCGACCAATATCAATCCGGCTCCTTATATTGATATTCAAGGACTAGAGCATTTCGATAAAGTGATTGATATTGACCAGAGTCCGATCGGCCGAACTCCCCGCTCTAACCCCGCAACTTACACCGGTGTATTCACGCCAGTCCGTGAGTTGTTTGCAGGCGTACCTGAATCCCGCACCCGTGGTTATACACCCGGACGATTCAGTTTTAACGTTAAAGGTGGACGCTGTGAAGCTTGCCAGGGTGATGGCGTCATTAAGGTAGAAATGCACTTTCTGCCTGATATTTATGTCCCTTGCGATCAGTGTAAAGGTAAGCGTTATAACCGTGAAACATTGGAAGTAAAATATAAAGGCAAAAATATTAATGAAGTGCTGAATATGACGATCGAAGAAGCCCGTGAATTCTTTGATGCTGTTCCTGCTCTGGCCCGCAAACTGCAAACACTGATAGATGTCGGTCTTTCTTATATCCGTCTGGGGCAATCAGCAACGACGTTATCAGGTGGTGAAGCACAACGGGTAAAACTGGCGCGCGAACTCTCCAAACGTGGAACGGGGCAGACGTTATATATTCTTGATGAACCAACAACGGGTCTGCATTTTGCTGATATTCAGCAATTATTGGCGGTTTTGCATCAATTACGCGATCAAGGAAATACCATTGTGGTTATTGAGCATAATCTTGATGTGATTAAAACCGCTGACTGGATCGTGGATCTTGGCCCAGAAGGAGGAAGCGGTGGCGGCGAAATTCTGATCTCAGGCACCCCAGAAGAGGTATCCGAATGTGAGCAATCACATACTGCGCGTTTCCTGAAACCGATATTGAAGAAAAAAACCTAATTCACAAATAGGGGCTCAGTTGAGCCCCGTTGTTTTCTGCCAGTAACTTTCCGAAACTCATTTCACCTACGGTTTTCCCAATAACAACAAGCAATTTTTGCCGCTAGTTCAGCGTTATTAAGTATCAATTGAATATTGGCAGACAGACTATCGCCTCCGGTCAACTCGACCACTCGAGCCAACAAAAACGGCGTACATTCCTTTCCACTCACGCCGTGCTCAATGGATTCACGCACCGCCTGTTCGATAGCGGCATTAATCTCCGTTTCCGACATGGCATACGGCTCAGGGATCGGGTTAGCAATCACTAATCCCCCCTGTAATCCGGTATCCCATTTTATCGCCATTACCTGAGCTATCTGTTCTGGAGAATCCACGCGAATATTGACAGAAAATGGACTGGTACGGCAGAAAAATGCCGGCAAAGAGTGGGTCTGATAACCAATTAACGGTACACCATGAGTTTCAAGGTATTCTGTTGTCAGACCAAGATCCAGAATGGATTTAGCACCCGCACAGACTACCGCAACACTGGTTTTCGCCAACTCCTGTAAATCGGCCGAAATATCAAAAGTATGCTCTGCTCCACGATGCACCCCGCCAATGCCACCGGTAGCGAAAATTTTAATCCCCACCATCTCCGCAATAATCATGGTGGAAGCAACGGTGGTCGCCCCATTTTTTCCGGCAGCTACCACAAATGGTAAATCACGACGACTGACTTTAGTAACCTTGTAGCCTTCACTGCCCAAAAGTTCTATTTCTTCATGCGACAAACCGGCTTTCATGCGTCCATTGATAACGGCTATCGTTGCGGGAATAGCGCCATTTTCCCTGATTTTCTGCTCAACCTGTAGCGCAATTTCTACATTTTGCGGATAAGGCATCCCTTGAGCAATAATCGTAGATTCCAACGCTACGACAGGTTGGTTATCCGCTAAAGCTTCTGCAACTTCCGGGGAAACATCCAGATATTCATTTTCAATAGCGTGATTTTTCATGATGGTAATTCCAATAGTTTTCGGACATTGCCAGTCGATAGATTTGGATTATTGGTAAATTCACAAGATAATGTAAGAGCAGAACACCCTTGAGCAAAACGAACACTCTCTGCCAGCGTCATATTTTCCAGCCAACAGTTCACCAGCCCGGCCATCATCGCATCGCCAGCGCCCGTAACATTAATAACCTTAACACTGATAGGATGTGACCAACCCGCCATACCATCACTTTCACTAAAGTAAACACCTTCTACACCCATACTCAGCACTAAACGTTGCACACCTTGATCGTGAAACCACCGTGCCACTGCCGGAACATCGGTAGGTTGGGTAATTTTCATTCCACTAAGCGCTTCCGCCTCCAGACAATTAGGTTTTAAGGTGTGGATATAGGAAAGCCAGTTTTTAATCTTAGGTGCTTTAAATGCGGATACTGTATCCACAAATACCGGCACTGTTCCGACATTAGTCAACAGCCAAACCAAAGCTTCTTCGGATAAATTGCAATCAATAACCAGTACGCCTGCATGTTGAATAAGATCATAATGATTCGCTAACAACGATGGCGTCAATTTTTCCAAAATATGCATGTCATTGATGGCAACCAACATCTCACCACCGTCATCTAATAAGGAGACATATGTCGAGGTATTTTCACCATAAAGCTTATAGCAGTAGTCAATATTAACACCTGCGCATCTGGCCTGATCCAGTAAAGTGCTACCATAGAAATCATCGCCAACAACAGAAATAAGATGACATTCTTTACCTAATAACGCGATATTTTGAGCAATATTTCTGCCTACACCACCAGGGGTACATTTTATTTTCCCTGGGTTAGAATCCTGATAAATAAGTTTATCCGATGCATAACCGTAAACATCCATATTAATAGAACCAACTGCCACCACATAATTATGATCAGATAAAATATAACCTTTCCCTTTTATATATCCCTTATTCATTAAATTCATAATATGACCAGCAACACCGGAGCGACTTATACCTAAAATATCGGCAATTTCCTGCTGTGGAATTAATGGATCTCGTCTCAGAAGTTGCAATATTTGTTTTTCCCGGTTCGTCATTTTTAGGCACTTGTTTGTTTTTAAACATACGTTTGTTTTATGTGTTGAATACAAAACAGTAAAGCGGGATTTTTTATTTTACAACGAAGTTGGAAGAACGATCGTAAGAGCCAATGACTGGATTATCAGCCCTATTTTATGTGATAACCATCAAGTTAAATCCTGTTGAAAACTCCTTTTTGCTGTATATTAATAATCAACCGGTGTTTTATGCTAGAAATAAATTCAATAAAACAAAGCACTAAGTAAACCCTTATTGAAAGCTAACAAATGTTTGGATATACCTTGAAATAGTGAGAATTATTTTTCACCACCTGAAACAGGTTTCATGAAAAATTGATCTGTTTCACAATAAATAGCGAAAGCTAGATCATACTCAAATGGTAGTATTTTTGGCAAACTGATTAATATTACCGATACCTTGATTAACATGACTTCCATAGTAATTTATATCTGTATATTTACAAAATGAATTATTTTCTACCTACGTGAATTATGCATTCATAGTAGTTAAATAAGTTTCCAAAATAGTGCTACATCTTATACCACTTATAATTCTATGTATAACAATGGGTTGAGAAAGTCCATGTGTAGCAGAATTATGAAGCGTTATTTAATCAATAGATTTATATAATGACCTTAAATATTATTTTCCTTATAAATATCAGGACGAACAATTTGCCAAATAAAATTAATATCTAATTTAAAATTACAACAAGATCAAACCTAACTTCAAAGGACCCAGCCCTACTCAATATAGATCTCAGCCCTTATTAATCCCTGATTCTTACCTGACATCTTGGGAACAATTCAAAAAAGGTAGCTATAATCTAGTAATTTATCGCTTTTTAGCTATAGTAATAATAAATACATCATGTCCACTTTTTTCATCTTCCCGGATGTTTTCTATAGCTTCTTTATTATTTTTTTTCACCTTCTCTAAATCACTTTCTGGGTTCATTAATCCGTCCCAAATAGCATCTAACCTAGCTTCAAATTTTCCGATGTTACGATGCCAAATAAAACCTTCAATACATGAAATTACTAAATTCTTATTAGTAGCAATTTCACAGACTCCGATCGCTGCTTGAGATGTTAACTTCATTATCACGCTTCCACCTAAGGTAAAAAATTCATTAGGATTAGTATAAACACGTAACTTATCTATAGATATACTCATTTTATTTACTCCACTTAATTCGACTATCAGCATTCCAACCAGAGTCCGTTGTATCAGCTATCTGAGTAACTTCTCCCGTTCTATCATTTACTACTATATATCCATTTGGAGGAGTACCATATACTGTCGCTGTATCATTCCGTCCTAATTTATCTGACGTTTTATTAGGTCGACGATTATCTGTTGATTCTCCAGTTGGTCCTTTTGCAACAACATCTTTAATATCTTTTTCAGTCCATCCACGACTAGATATCTGATCACGTATTTTATCATCAATAACTAAGTTTTTAGATTTATTCTTTTTTTTTACCTTATCCAGGTTCTTTTCTGCCTCACTTTTTGCCTGTTCCGCTTTTTTACGGTTTTCCATTGCAATGTTAAATTCATTTTGCGCTGGATTTATTTCCTTCCAAGCGTCTAACAACCGACGACCAAAACGTTCATAGTATATCGCTTTTAAAAGCGCTGCACTCGTTTGTACTTGAGCTTCTTTAGGATCTTTAATACCCTGCAATTTCTCAAAATCTGAACGCGTCATAGCAAGCACGTATGCTTTTACGCCTTCTTTTAAAAGAATATCCAAACTTTTTTGTTATCCGTTTTTATCTCTACTTTAAGTTTCTTCCCATCTATCTCAATATCCTTTGTATAAACAAGAGGATTTTTTACAGGATCTGCCAGCGCTTTACCTTCCGGCGTATTTTTTACCTGATTTAATACCTTTAGCTTTTCCTGATAAATTTTATCAAGCGGTTTGAATACTTGTTCTGCTTCATAGAGCCGCCGCTCCGCTGCTTCAACAGGATGTGCTTTCTCCCACTTTTCTTGTTGCTGCTTCGCCTCTGCCACCTGTTTTTTAGCTTCCGCCGTACTCAATACTGTCATCACCGAAACATACACTGGTTCTGCATTTGACCCCGCTGGAAAATGGACGATAGCATCCACTGTATTTTTAACCGGTGCTGGTGTATATGGTTTAACCGGCACATCAGCTACTGGTGTTACCTCTTTTCTACTAATAAATATATTTCTTCTTGGAGGATCACTTATTCTGATATGCACTGGAGGCATACTCGGAACAACTTTTGCGGTGAAGACATTCTGCCGTTTAGTTTTTACCGCTTTAACCACAGGAACACTCACAGTTCTAGCTGGCGTTCTAGCAATTGCCAATGTCTGCTTATCTTTCTCAATGACATCCTGTACTTGAATATCAGTAACCACGCTGGACATTGTGGCTAACTGAGATACAGGCGTTTTTGTGACCTGACTGGCTTGTATTGCCTGAATAATCATCCTCTGCCGTTCTGCTTTAAACTTTTCATCTTCAGGTATTCCCAATTCACCAGGCCACATAGCTCCTACTGCCACACCAGCAAAACGTCCCACATAAGGTGCGGCGTCTAATGCAACACTGCCCAATCGGGTTAATGTCGAACTCACAGCACTGGCTATCTGTTTTCGAAATAATGTCAATCCCCACAGCCCATCAATGACAGAAATGTTCATCGGTTGAGCGCCGATAGCTGCCGATGCCTGCGCCTCTGGAAATAAGGATAGATTCACCCCTTCATTTTTTCCTGTACGGTCAACCCGTTCATGATCTCCTGAGTTTCCACTGCCACCTCCCCATCCTCGATCAGACTTGCCGCCTGATGTCACAGTCATTGTGTCATGACTCGTTACTAGTTTGACTAATAATTACAGGACGAAAAACCGCAATAAAAACATTATAATTCAATGGATTGAGTTAAATACGAGAGAGAAAAAAGCGCACCATACATAGTGCGCTTCTAAAGAGGGATGTACTGCTATTTTACGAATCTGCCCATCGTTATCATCAATAGCAAATCATTTACATTAAAATTTATTACTTATTTACCGCTGCAAATGTCTGAGCAATACGTTCAACGTTATGGTAATTAACCCCAGCCATGCAGACACGGCCATTACCGACCAGATAAACAGCAAACTCTTTGCGCAGGCGATCCACTTGCTGCTGACTAAAGCCGGTATAACTGAACATGCCGCGCTGTTTCAGCAAGTGATCAAAATTTTTCTCTGGCAATGCGGTTTTCAGGGCATCCACCAGCACCGTGCGCATTTCCAAGATACGCAGGCGCATATGTTCAACCTCCACCAACCACTGTGCTTTTAAATCCGGATCAGTCAAAACCTTAGCCACAACCTGTGCACCAAAATTCGGTGGGCTAGAATAAATACGGCGCACACCCACCTTCAATTGTCCAAACACGCGATCTTTCGTCTGTGCATCATCACAAACAACAGACAAGCCACCAACGCGTTCACCATACATAGAAAATATCTTGGAGAAAGAGTTGCTCACCAGGAAAGGCAAACCGACTGTCGCCATAACGCGAATGGCATAAGCATCTGCTTCCATGCCATCCGCAAGCCCCTGATACGCAATATCAAGAAATGGCAGTAGCTCCCTTTCTTCAACAATCTGAACAACCTGATCCCATTGATCATCTGTCAGATCCGATCCCGTTGGGTTATGGCAACAAGGATGCATCAAAACTATGCTTTTTGCCGGCAATTTTCTGAACGTTTCCAGCATTTCACTGAATTTTACCCCTTTGGTCTGTTCATCAAAATAAGGGTAATAGTTCACCTTCACACCAGCACCCGTAAAAATAGCCGCGTGATTTTCCCAGGTTGGATCACTGCACCACACTTCTGAATCAGGGAAATACCGATGCAGAAAATCAGCGCCGATTTTCAGACCGCCAGAACCCCCTAGCGTTTGAATTGTCGCCACCCGCTGTTGTTGCAACATGGGATGATCTTTACCAAATAGCAGTTCCTGAACAGCAAGACGATATGATTGCAGCCCTTCCATTGGCAAATAAAGAGAGGCAGTCTGTGACAACGCACGAAGTTGCTCTTCGGCGGTAGCCACAGCCTGTAATTGCGGAGTCACACCCTGCTCATCGTAATACAGCCCAATGCTCAGATTAATTTTTTCCGCACGAGGATCTTTTTTAAATTCTTCAGCCAGCGAAAGGATAGGATCACCGGCATAAGCATCAACATTCTGGAACATCAGGCTATACTCCTTGTCAATCAGTTATTCAACAAACAATATAGCCTATAGCATTATTCGTCCAGATATTCCATTGCAACTCTGGAAGTGAGCTTAGTCACCAGCTCATAAGTAATGATGCCCGTGCATTCAGCAACCCGTTCCACTGGCAGAACATCCCCCCAGAGAACCACTTCATCACCAACTTTATCTGTCGCATCCGGCCCCAAATCAATAGATATCATATCCATTGAAACACGGCCAACAATCGGCACTTCACGACCATTAACACAGATTGGCGTTCCTGAGGGAGCACTGCGCGGATAGCCATCACCATAACCGATAGCCACAACACCAAGCCAAGTATCCCGTTCACTGACCCAAGTTCCACCATAACCGACTGATTCACCAGCTTTATGTTTACGAACCGCAATCAAGCTCGATTTTAATGTCATCGCTGGGATCAGATTAAAATCCGCCGCCGTTTTATCAGGCAATGGCGATACACCATACATCATAATCCCAGGGCGTACCCAGTTCTGATGGGCTTCCGGCCACAACAGGATCCCCCCCGACGCATCAATAGACTTTTCTCCCGGTTTGTTAGCACAGAAAGCCTGAAAACAGGCTATCTGCTGGCGGGTTGTGTCTACGGTGGGTTCATCAGCCCTGCTGAAATGGCTGACAATATTGACTGGCTGCCGCACATTTTGGCAGCGACTTAACCGTTCATAGAAAGCGTCCGCATCTTCTGGCCGAACACCAAGACGGTGCATTCCGCTATCCAGCTTCATCCACACTTTTATCGGATAAGATAATTCAGCCTGCTCCAGTGCTTCCAATTGCTCAACGCTGTGCACCACCGTCTCAATATGGTTGGCGACCAGTACAGGCAGGTCAGCCGCATCAAAGAATCCTTCCAATAACAGAATCGGTTTGACGATACCACCATGGCGTAACGTCAGTGCCTCACCAATTCGCGCTACACCGAAACAATCGGCGTCTTCCAGCGTATGTGCTGTCTCCAGTAAACCGTGGCCATAAGCGTTTGCTTTCACAACTGCAATAAGATTGCTTTTAGGGGCGAGAGCCCTTACCCGTTGCAGGTTATGTCGCAGAGCGCGGCGGTCAATAACTGCGGTTGCCGCTTTCATTTTATTCCTTTATTGATTAATTCTCTGGTGTTAATACTCATTCATCGTCATAACTCGGCCCGGCGTAGTTATCAAACCGTGACCACTGACCATTAAACGTCAGGCGAACTGTACCGATTGGACCGTTACGCTGCTTACCAAGAATGATTTCAGCCACACCTTTCATGTCGCTGCCCTCATGGTAAACCTCGTCACGATAGATAAACATAATCAGATCGGCATCCTGCTCAATAGAGCCGGATTCACGTAAATCAGAGTTAACCGGACGCTTATCTGCCCGTTGTTCAAGGCTACGGTTGAGCTGAGAAAGTGCAACTACTGGCACCTGAAGTTCTTTAGCCAACGCTTTGAGTGAACGGGAAATTTCTGCAATTTCCAAAGTACGATTATCAGATAAAGACGGAACCCGCATTAATTGCAGGTAGTCGATCATAATGAGGCTCAATCCGCCATTTTCACGGAAAACACGCCGGGCACGGGAACGCACTTCGGTCGGCGTCAGGCCGGAAGAGTCATCAATATACATATTGCGTTTTTCCAGCAATATCCCCATCGTACTGGAGATCCGCGCCCAATCCTCATCATCAAGCTGGCCTGTACGGATACGGGTTTGATCCACCCGTGAAAGGGATGCCAGCATACGCATCATGATCTGGTTGCCGGGCATCTCAAGACTGAAGATCAGAACAGGTTTGTCCTGCATCATGGCTGCGTTTTCACACAGGTTCATGGCAAAAGTGGTTTTACCCATAGAAGGGCGAGCAGCTACGATGATCAGATCTGATTTTTGTAACCCTGCGGTTTTCTTATCCAGATCCTGATAACCGGTAGAAACACCGGTTACGCCATCATGAGGACGCTGATAGAGTTGCTCAATCCGCTCGACAGTTTCCTCCAGGATCCGTTCTATCCCTTTCGGCCCTTCATCTTTACTGGCACGGTTTTCTGCGATCTGGAATACTCGCGATTCAGCAAGATCCAATAATTCTTCGCTGCTCCGTCCCTGAGGATCGTAACCCGCATCCGCAATTTCATTTGCTACCGCTATCATATCGCGGACAACAGCACGTTCGCGGACAATATCCGCATAAGCATTAATGTTAGCTGCACTTGGCGTATTTTTGGATAATTCGGCCAGATAAGCAAAACCGCCTACATTATTCAGATCCCCACTCTGCTCAAGAGATTCAGATAACGTAATCAGGTCAATGGGGTTGCCCATCTCCAGCAACCGCTGCATTTCAGAAAAAATACGTCGGTGTGGACGGCTGAAAAAATCATTGCTGGTGACTCGTTCGGAAACATTATCCCAACGCTCGTTATCCAGCATTAAACCACCTAACACGGATTGCTCCGCTTCCAAAGAGTGTGGCGGAAGCTTCAGCCCTTCCATTTGGCGATCTTTTGGTTCAGCCATTTTGTTGTGAGTTGATTTTTTTCCCGCCATGAATCCCGCAATAATCCACTGATAAATTTACAACAGCACAGAGTATACGCTATGAAGTGCCTTGAGTAATTACAATATAGAATGTAATTATTTCTGGCACCTTAAATCAGTTCAACTACTACGTGCAAACATTCTCCCTATATTTACGAGGTTGAGTCATGGCAAAGCATATTGAATTTTCCGCCACCGGCGGCCCTGAAGTCCTTAAATATTGTGAATTCACACCCGCAGCACCTGCTAAAGATGAAGTACAGGTAGAAAATAGAGCTATTGGAATCAACTATATTGATACTTATATCCGTAGCGGGCTATATCCACCGGCACACCTGCCAAGCGGCCTGGGTATTGAGGCCGCAGGCGTAGTTAGCAAAGTAGGCTCCGCTGTAACGTCCATAAAAGTGGGTGACCGTGTAGTTTATGCACAATCCACTTTAGGCGCTTACAGTGAGGTGCATAATGTCCCGGAAAGTAAAGTCGCTGTTCTGCCGGATGCCATCTCCTTCGAGCAAGCTGCCGCTTCTTTTCTAAAAGGGCTGACAGTCTACTATCTTCTACGCCGTACCTATAAAATCCAGTCAGGCGAACCCTTTTTGTTTCATGCCGCCGCAGGTGGCGTTGGGCTAATTGCCTGCCAATGGGCAAAAACTTTGGGTGCAAAACTGATTGGAACAGTCGGCTCTGAAGAGAAAGTACAACGCGCTAAAGATGCCGGTGCATGGCAGGTTATTAACTATAACCGTGAAAATATTGTCGAACGAATTTATGCAATCACCAACGGTGAAAAAGTCGGTGTAGTTTATGATTCTGTTGGTAAATCGACCTGGCTGCGCTCACTGGATTGCCTGAAACGCCACGGCTTGATGGTCAGTTTTGGCAATGCATCTGGGCCAGTTACCGGTGTCGATTTGGGGATTTTAAATCAGAAAGGCTCACTGTTTGTTACCCGCCCTTCTATCGCCGGCTATATTTCAACGCGCGAAGAGTTGGATGAGGCAAGTCAAGAATTATTTGATCTGATTGCCAGCGGCAAAATTAATGTGGACGTACCAGAAAATCAGAAGTTCCCGCTAAGTGAAGCGACAAGGGCACATCAGATTCTGGAAAGTCGGGCAACGCAAGGATCAAGTTTACTGATCCCTTAACGGTAATTAGACCGGAAGGCAATGCTAGCTGAATATATGAAAGATAAAACAGAACAATACCCCTCCTGGTAGGGGTATCACACCTCAGATAGGTAAGTAACGATAAGATTGAGGCGCTATTATCCTTTGACCAAATATATTTAAAGGCTATCAGCCTGATGAATCAGTCGCATAGGAGAATAAATCTCTCCATGATATTTTTTTCTCATCGCTGCATTATTGTCATCCATGACAATCCACCAACAGCATATTTAAAATAAAAATCAAATTATTAAAGGGACGCCGCAAGGTTTTTTATAAGAAAAACCCTGACGGTGTAGCCATTTATTCATGCCGGGAATGCTAAAAGGAATTATTATTCAATCCGGTAATGACGCCTGTGTCGCATTAGCTGATTATATAGCTGGCAGTCAGGACGCGTTCATAAATCTTATGAACGGCTATGGACAAAAAATCGGGCTTAACAATACAACGTTTAAAACAGTGCATGGTTTAGATGCTCCTGGGCAATTTAGTACAGCACGAGACATGGCATTGTTAGCGCGCGCCCTCATTCATGATGTCCCGGATGAATATGCAATTCATAAAGAGAAAGAGTTCACATTTAATAAGATTCGTCAATACAATCGTAACCGATTATTATGGAACAGCGACCTCAATATAGATGGCATGAAAACCGGAACTACCTCTGGTGCCGGTTATAACTTAGTTGCATCAGCAACCTTGGGTAATATGCGCTTAATTTCTGTTATTCTGGGAGCAAAGACCGATTCTGTTCGTTTCCAGGAATCAGAAAAACTTCTGACATGGGGATTTCGCTTCTTTGAAACAGTGACACCTATTAAATCTGACGATACTGTTATTACTCAACGTATATGGTTTGGAAATAAAAAAGAAGTCAAACTCAATGCGGGTAAACAAGATTCTATTACCATACCTCGTGACCAACTTAAAAAATTAAAAACCAGCTATATTCTTAATGCTCCTCAGATTACTGCCCCAATAAAGAAAGACCAGGTAGTCGGCACCATAATTTTTAAGATTGGCAATAAGACCATCGAGGAAAGACCACTTATTGTAATGGAAACGATTGAAGAAGGTGGATTCATTAGCCGTATGTGGGATTTCGTCTTGATGAAAATATATCAATGGTCTGGCATTTGCTTTTCTTGCTCCATAAATAGCTAATGCGCTTTTTGAATTTACGTCAATGCATTACGTTTCTTAGCTTAAAATTTTTTCGATGGCTATTTAAGATCATCATTATCTTAAATACATCAAGCCTATTGTTTGATATTTAATCACATATGTAAAGCCCGGTATGAGATCGATCCCTTTTCTTGCGATAATAGAAAGCTAATCTGCAAACAGATTAAAGCACAGTAAAAAATCACACGATATCCATAAGTATTTTAGTACTCAATTCTCATAGATGACTGTGCCCTTAACAGTAAAATGAGCGGGTATTACATCCGCTCAGTCACCATAGCTAACGCCTGTTGTATAACAGAAATATCTGCGCCCGGTTTGTGTGCATTCTCACTAAGATGACGACGCCACTGACGTGCCCCCGGAATCCCTTGAAAAATACCTAAAATATGGCGGGTAATATGCCCCAGAGATGTTCCTTTTGACAGTTCTTGCTCTACATAAGGATAAAGTGCTTTGACCACCGCAACGGTATCAACCACCGGCATTGAAGCATCAAATAATTCATGATCAACCTGTGCCAGAATAGACGGGTTCTGATAAGCCTCACGCCCAATCATAATGCCATCTACATATTGTAGATGCTGTTTCGCTTCTTCCAGCGATTTAATACCGCCATTAATAGCAATCGTTAATTGAGGAAAATCCTTTTTCAATTGATAAACTCGTGGGTAATCCAACGGTGGAATCTCACGGTTCTCTTTTGGGCTCAAACCAGAAAGCCATGCTTTACGGGCATGAATGGTAAATATATTGCAACCACTGCGTTGCACAACAATATCAATAAAATCACACAGGAATTGGTAACTGTCCTGTTCATCAATACCGATACGGGTTTTAACTGTCACTGGCACATTTACCACATCCTGCATGGCTTTAACGCAATCAGCGACCCGTTCAGCGTCCCCCATCAGACAAGCACCAAAACGACCGTTTTGTACCCGGTCAGAAGGACAACCAACATTTAGATTAATTTCATCATAGCCACGTTCCTGTGCAATCTTCGCACAATTCGCCAACGCCTGCGGCTCACTGCCACCCAGTTGTAATGCTATCGGATGTTCTTGCTCGCTGTATGCCAGATAATCGCCTTTACCATGAATAATCGCCCCGGTTGTCACCATTTCGGTATATAACAGCGTTTGCTGACTTAATAAACGATGGAAATAACGGCAGTGACGATCTGTCCAGTCCAACATCGGGGCGACGGAGAAACGGTTAGGATTATATTTGACCGTTTCTTTATCTTTCTCGCTGAATTTAAAAGTTTTTTTAATTTCTTTACTTTGGTGCATTGCTATACTTTTTAGATTATTTTGGCATTCTCAGCATCCCATAAATAGGGGGATATAAAGCGGAGAATGATATTAGATTATGGCCTACTATAGCATAGAGAAACGTCCCCGTACTGATGACAATATTAGGTATCGTTGACAATTGACGTTAAGAAATATCGCAGGTGATTTAAGGTAGAACCGTACATTTGCTATCAGGAATATTTTGGGGAAAGCGCGGAGTACGTTTACTACTTTTTAGTGTCATTATTTCAGCTTTAAGGGATAAACGGGACCAAAGTCCCATTCCTTTTACTGATATTGAACGTTGAAGTTAATAACCGCACCACACGCTGCTGCATAACGTTCCAAAATCTTCATACTTGCGCCAAGAGGATTTTTTTCAAGGCCTATTGATATCTGAATGGTTTGATACCGATTTTCTCTGCCAGCTCAGTCTGAGACATGCCAGAACGTTCACGCATATCTAAACAATATCTGTATCCGTTCCAATTCTTTGTCGGCTTCCTTATACGCAGCGATAGACTTTACGTCATTCAACATCAACGCCTTCAATTAGTTCAGTGTACTGGTTTCATTTGAACGCTTTTGCAAACGCATACAATGACCGGGCAACATTTTATCTCCTCTACCCTTTCGAGGTTACCTGATTGTTCCTATCTTCTCCCTCAATTTGATTACACATTGTCCTTCTATAGGGAACCTCTAAAAACTCTCAATACAAAAAATAAGATCAATTTTGCACTCACCAATAAATGACCTTATTGTGTATGACTTTTTCTTGCTTTTTCAGGGGAAAAAGTAAACTCATCGCTTTTTCATCACATACCGGAATTAAAAGGCATGAATGCCGAATTTTCCAAAATAAACCAAACGTTGCAAATCAATGTCCCGACTTGTATTTGACCGATCCAAAACGGCTTCAAAAAACGGGCTATCATGGACAGCTGCGGTTCCTTTCGCGATGAATTGCATTGGATTCCACCAGCCCACCGCCCAGAGACTTATCGGTGTGTACCTTGTCGGCCTGGGTATCGCGGGGATAAGACAGGAAGCCTTTTGCTTTTTTGCTGCCATCACCGCTCACAAGATCCGTTTCTTCGGTATCCACAAACGTATCGGCAATCTCGGCGGTCAGCCAGCCTAAGATATCCACATCGCTAAAATCGATAATCTCTTGGGTAGTCTTGGGGTAAGCGTAGATAGGGAACAGCTTAATGCTGACTTCTTCCATCTTCGGTGTCGTTGTCTCACCGCGTGCTTTGCCTTCTTCCCCGTGGGCTACCGCTGCACCACCGACTGAAACAAGCTGCTTATACTCGTTGCTGCGAGTGGTTTTAATCGTACAAATCTGGCGCATGACGGATTCGTCCGCCAATTGCTGCATGATCTGCTTGTTCAGTTCCGGGATAACGGTATAACCACCGTCTAAGGGCACGCCCATAGGCAGGGAACGAGTTTCGCCAGTCAGAATATAATTGCGCAGCTCGTCAAATTATTTGGCTTCCTCAGCATTCAGAGAACGCTTTTCGTCTTCCGCTTTGGTGAGCAGTGAGCGCATTTGATGGGTTAAATCGGCTTTTTGCTGACGTAATTCGAGTCGTTTTTTCATGGTGTTTTATAGTTAATTTATTTTTTAATAAATGATTTTTAACACTATAAAAAATAATAAGACAGGGTAGAAAGCATTTGTTTTTGCACTGTAATAATACATAATTAATATCCTATCGCTATCCAAAAGAATGGGCTATCCCATTTAGCATTCACCCAAGAATTTAACAAATCGAAAAATGAATTATTAATTACATTTACATAACCAACAGATGCTCCCATAAAACCCATTTTACTTTGAATAGCATTAATATTGACAACGTAATGCGTATTGTAAAAACTAATTGGCAATTGAATACGCTCTATATGACCAGCATCAATGACCCCAGTACGCCCCCATTGGTAAATAACGCCTGCATCTCCACATCTCCACCAACCATTAATTTCTTTACTGGCAGAATTCCTATTACCTTTGGCATTAACTTGATTGTCTACTTCTTCTTTTGTGTATACCCCAATATCCACGGCATCCAGATAAATATTCTCAGATAATGCCTTACCATTAACTTGCCGGATATTGGGTACTCTGCTATTAATATTTTCACTTAACAAAGTTATTATTTCCTGGGCAAGCTTTTGCGTGACTGCCAATGTATTACTATCGCCAAGTACATCTGTAAGTTGAATAACACCTTTTTGTGTTAATGAAGTACTTGGAATCTCCGTTAAAGCTTTTTTCTCCAAAGCTGTATTTAACTGGATGGTGAGTTTATCTATATCGCCATCATCCAAAACATCATCACTACATTGTGTAGAGATAAAATTAGCGACTACCGATGATATGGTTGACGATTGACGCAATACCTTATTTAATAAATCAATGGAAATAGTATTTGGTGACATCCCAGTCTCCAGATCCCGACTTTCTTCATATTCTCCTTGAGAAATAACATTAGCATCCTGGCTAGCAGAAAAAGCTTTAAATTCATTTTTATTACTCATAATTCCTCCTTAAGGAAAAAACCAATGTTTTCATTAAATAAGATTTTGAGTTAATAGATATTAAAATAAAACATCTTTCCTGTTATCGAATATCATTTTGATATTGCATTTCAATAATGGTCTCTTTCTGATAAAGAACGATGAAAATTTTTTATAACTTATAGTAATTAACTATTTTCGTATAGTTAATTGAAATAATAGATCAACACCTGAAACCAAATTTTGAGTTTTTAGATGAACCTCTCACAAAAAAATCACCGAGTCCAACAAGCTTTGTCAGCTCATAAAAACATGCTTGAGTATTTATTAGCTTGAATTATCCAGAATTTGTCTATTCTTATATATGTGGACAAATTCTATTGTCAATATTTATAAGCCTACTTTAAGTAAGGGAGAATTGTATGCCATCAAGAAGAGACGTCATGGTTGGAGGATTAAGTCTTGCTGCTGCCGGTATCCTATCTACGGTATCTTCAGCTAATGCTGCAACTGTTAACACAAAACTGCAAGGAGCTTTTAAAACAGGTAGCGCAGAAAAAGCCCTTGATATTATTAGTCTTTATGATTTGGAAGAAGAAGCACGTAAACTGATTCCTGCCCCTCAATTTGGCTATATTAGCGGTGGTTCAGGTGATGAATGGACGCTACGTGAAAATACCAGAGCCTTTGACGATTACCAAATTATTCCCCGCTATCTCGCGGGGATAAAAGAACCTGACACAACAACCGAATTACTCGGCAGTAAAGTGGATATACCTATTTTCGTTCCACCGATGGCAGCACACGGACTGGCTCATATCTCTGCTGAATTGGGAACAGCGCGAGGCGCTGCCGCTGCCGGTGCCTTGTTTACTGCACAAACTCTGTCTAATTCATCTTTCGAAGAGATAGCAAAAGTGAGTAACGGCCCCAAATGGTTCCAAATCTATTTTACCAAAGATATGGGTATGAACCGTGAACTAATACGCCGGGCTAAAGCTATGGGTGCGACCGCTATCGTATTTACGGTTGATTTAGAGTGGAGTGGTAATAGGGAAACCGATAGACGCAATAAATTTACCTACCCACGTTCACTTCCATTTCCTAATATTCCTGGCGCTACCGCCGGTGCACCATTATCAGAGATTACAGCGCTATTTAAGCGGGATCTTGATTTTAAGGATCTGGAATTTCTCGCCAAAGAATCAGGTCTTCCTATCATCGTAAAAGGTATTCAATCCGCCGAAAATGCTAAAGAATGTGTTAACCACGGAGCGGCAGCTATTCAAGTTTCTAACCACGGTGGCCGGCAATTAGATACTGTCCCGGCAGCAATCAAGTCATTACCAGGCATTGTTGAAGCCATTGGGCATCATATTCCGATCTATTTAGATGGTGGTATCCGTCGCGGTATTCATGTGTTTAAAGCTCTTGCATTAGGTGCCAAAGCTGTCGCTATCGGCAGACCCATTTTATATGGACTGGCATTAGGCGGGGCACCAGGCGTAACTTCCGTTTTAAACCTGCTTAAAGATGAGCTGAAACTTAGCATGAAGCTGGCGGGATGCGCAGCTATTAAAGATATTGAGAGAAAGTTTATCAGTTTAATTTAACTCATTAACTGATGACGTAAATATCAGCCCCGTTTCATTTGAAATAGGTGATTTAAGGAAACGGGGTTAATTCTATTAACCACGGTGGTTTTTATAATTTAACCGGTAAAATAGAATTCTCACTTTTCCCCTGAAGTATTCTTCAAGGGGAAATATTTCATATAAATATTAATGAAGTATACGAGACGCTGATGGCTCGGCAATATCAATTTCATCACGTTGTTGTTCTTCCATTCTGCTGCGTAAAACATCGTCTATTAATGCAGAAAAACCTGTCATCATTTGCCGTTCCATCATAACACCTTTTGGCTCAGGCCACGGCAGGCTGGCAATTGGCCAGTCACAATATAATTTATAATAATTAAACTGATCCAGCCGCTCTTTCGTCTTATCAAAATCATTACTCCAATAGGCATTACCCAACCGGAAGTTGGTATGAAACTCATCAAAGCTGCCAAAGATTTCATAAATATAATTAGCAGTTTTCAGCATATTTTTCCATGCCATTTCTTCACTGATATAACCAGCACAAAAACAATTACGGCTTAAAACAATTGCAAGCCACAAATCAAATCCCCACACCAATGCAGGTGGACGCCCATTTACAATTTGAGAACATTTACGAATAGAGTCAGGTGTTACTTCAACTAATTTGGCAAGAACTTTAAACATTTTGCCATCACTAAGAGCAGCATCAACAGCAAAATATTTTGAATGCGCCCCACTCCACAAACCAGTTAACATTTTCATATAACCTTCTTCATCAATAATTCCCCAGTCACTGTATAGTTGAGATTGATGTTCCTGAGTAGGTGATAATGGGAGCAGGCAGTAACGATAGTTATCATGAGCAACCCGTGACTGCAAAGGGTAATGCTCCAGAGTTTCACTCCAAAAGCCCAGCCAATAGTCACTCACAATATTTAACCGCAATACCTGACGCTTTTCTTCCGGTAAAAAAGATAAACCTGCTTGTTGGTAATAATGCCGTTGTTCCCATTCAGGACGTTTAGCAATACGATAAATAATAACTGAGAGTAACATTATTACAAATAATGCTACACTGACTACTTGTGCCAAAAGTGAATAGTCTGTATCAGGGACAGATACATTACCTATTATAAATAATACAATTGCCACAGATAATATAATCCCCATACAGACTGCAATTACAAATAAAATATTAATCACCGCATATAATGAACTCAGAAAAGGTAAATTTCTTTTTTCACAGATAATATTCTTTATTACCTGATAGCCTTTAGCAGGGAACTGCCTATAATGAGGCTGATTTTGTAAAAGTTCTTTCATCACAAATGATTCCTTTTCACAAATTACCTACCATATATGATAATTCTTATCTGTATTATCACAAACATCAGGAAAACATTATTTTTGCTGCTAAGTATCAATTTAACCAAATTAACTCCATCAGGGGACAAGCACAATGAACTTTTCTGGAGAATATTTTCTATCGCAGAAACATGATAACATCCCAATATTGTTATCATGCTGGCTGTAAGGGGCGCAATGAAACTGATTAACCAAAAAAAGTTACTGGAACAAGCCGAAGCTATTTGCCTGACACGGGGAGTTCGCTTTACGCCACAGCGGCTTGAAGTTTTGCGTCTGATTTCAGAACAACCCGGCGCAATCAGTGCTTATGATTTACTGGATTTATTGCGGGAAGCAGAACCACAGGCTAAACCACCAACAATATACCGGGCACTGGAATTTCTGCTAGAACAGGGATTTATTCATAAAATAGAGTCTACCAACAGTTATGTGCTGTGCCACCATATTGAACAACCAAGCCACACCTCAGCAATGTTTATTTGCGACCGCTGCGGTTCTGTTACAGAACGAGATGGTGGAACCGTTGAATCCGCTATTCAACAGTTAGCAAAAACCGCCGGATTCAGCTTACGCCATACCGTCATTGAAGCGCATGGTTTATGTTCTTCTTGTGCAGAGATTGAATCCTGTACTGAACGGGATGAATGCCAGCACGACCACAGTATTGAGGTAAAAAAGAAGTAGAGAACCTGTAAATAGCAACAGGCAACCGCAGAATCACGTTCAAGATAATCATACTGATAAACCCAATAACATGATTCTGCCAGAATATTGCAACTCTTTGACAATCACCAAAAAACAACGATTCGATATTTTACTATCAAAACTTATCACTGTTACGAATCACCCCAACGGCTAATCCTTCAATTGTCAGGCTTCGTTCACGCAAATCCACCACAATTGGCTTAAACTCAGGGTTTTCTGCCGACAATTCAACTTTATTTCCAGTCTGTTTAAAACGTTTTACAGTCACTTCATCTTCAATACGAGCAACAATAACCTGCCCATTACGGACATCCTGTGTTTTATGCACAGCCAACAGATCACCATCCATAATCCCAATATCTTTCATGGACATACCGCTGACTCTCAACAGGAAATCCGCACTGGGCTTAAACAGTGCGGGATCTATCCGATAATGACTTTCAATGTGCTCCTGCGCCAACAGTGGTTCACCTGCGGCTACACGGCCAATCAACGGCAAACCAGAGTCTTCTAGCAGCAAACGGATACCCCTGGATGCCCCGGCAACAATCTCTATCACCCCTTTGCGAGCCAATGCTTTTAAATGCTCTTCAGCCGCATTAGGCGAACGAAAACCAAGACGTGCTGCAATTTCAGCACGCGTTGGCGGCATACCCGTTTGCGAAATGTGGTCACGCACCAGGTCATAAACCTGCTGCTGCCTTACGGTAAGTGCTTTCATTCCGCCCCCTGTGTGTTTATACAGTCAAACTGTGAGTATATACAGGTAAATAACGATTGGGAACCTGCCAGGGTAGAAAATCAGCCCATTATAGTATAATGACGCATTATTAAACTAAATCAGGTCACAAAATAGCGCCAGAGAACGGTACTCCAGACAATTAACGACAGCAGCATCGTCAGAAAGACCGCCGCCGATCCCATATCTTTCGCCCGGCCGGACAACTCATGGAATTCACTGCCAATACGATCAACAACAGCTTCAATAGCACTGTTCAGAATCTCTACAATCACCACCAACATTACTGAACCAATCAGTAAAATGCGTTCAATTGCGCTGATATTCAGATAAAATGCAACAATCACCGCTAATATCGCCACAATTATTTCCTGCCGGAAAGCCGCTTCATTTTGCCACGCAGCCCTGAGACCTTTCATCGAATATCCGGTTGCTTTGATGATACGGGTCAGTCCCTTGGATTGATTTGCCATAAATTATTCATACCAAATGTAAGGTTATTTGCCACTTTTAACTTTTATATCGTCTTAACATAACAGATCTCAACACCTGTTTCTGGTATGCTTGCGACGTATTGCTAACAAGAGGCTTCAAGTTTATTTATGTCAGGTTGGCGTAAAATATATTATAAATTATTGAATTTACCACTAAAAATACTGGTAAAGAGCAAACTTATTCCTACAGATCCCATTACCGAATTACGGCTCGATACGACACGCCCTATTCTGTACGTATTGCCGTATCACTCCAAAGCAGACTTACTGACATTACGTCAGCAATGTCTTGAGCAGGATCTGCCAGACCCTTTAAACTCACTGGAGATAGGTGATACTGAGCTTCCGGGCTATGTATTTATCGATAATGGCCCACGCGTATTCCGCTATTGCGCACCAAAGCAGGAATCCGTAAAAATTTTCCATGCGTATCTGGATCTGCACCGTAATAATCCAAACTTGGATATTCAAATGCTGCCAGTTTCTGTCATGTTTGGTCGCTCACCCGGACGTGAAGGACACAGCACCCCACATCTACGGCTACTTAATGGTATCCAGAAATTCTTCGCCATTCTCTGGCTGGGCCGGGACAGTTTTGTGCGTTTTTCAAACACAGTATCTCTGCGTTATATGGCAACGGAGCATGGCACAGACAAGACAATTGCTCACAAGCTGGCTCGCGTGGCACGAATGCACTATTCACGCCAACGCCTGGCGGCAGTGGGTCCGCGTCTGCCTGTTCGTCAGGAGCTGTTTAACAAGCTACTGGCTTCAAAAGCAATAGAAAAGGCCGTTATTGATGAGGCCCGCAGCAAGAAAATCGCCCATGAGAAAGCGCAGCAGAATGCCGTTAACATGATGGAAGAGATTGCAGCGAATTTCTCTTATGAAACAGTACGGCTGTCAGATCGTGTACTTGGTTGGACCTGGAACCGTCTGTATCAGGGGATCAATGTCCACAATGCTGAACGCATTCGTCGTCTGGCACAGGATGGTCACGAACTGGTTTATGCGCCCTGCCACCGTAGTCATATGGATTATCTGCTGCTCTCCTATGTGATTTATCATCAGGGTTTGGTACCGCCCCATATCGCCGCAGGCATCAACCTGAATTTCTGGCCAGCAGGGCCGATATTCCGCCGCCTTGGTGCATTTTTTATCCGCCGCACTTTTAAAGGTAATAAACTCTATGCCACGATATTCCGTGAATATCTGGGTGAGTTATTTGCACGCGGCTATTCTGTTGAATACTTTATGGAAGGTGGTCGTTCCCGGACAGGTCGTTTGCTCGATCCCAAAACGGGTACACTGACCATGACGTTACAAGCAATGTTGAGAGGTGAATCACGCCCAATCACTATCGTGCCAATTTATATCGGTTACGAACATGTGATGGAAGTTGCCACCTATGCCAAAGAGCTGCGGGGAGCAACCAAAGAGAAAGAGAGCTTTTTCCAGATGATACGCGGTTTGCGTAAGCTTCGTAATCTGGGGCAAGGCTATGTAAACTTTGGTGAACCTATCCCGTTGATCCAATATCTTAATCACCATGTTCCTGACTGGCGTGATTCTATTGATCCAATAGAGTTTCACCGTCCTGAATGGGTTAACCCAACAGTCAGTAAGCTGGCCGGGAAAATTATGGTGAACATCAACAATGCCGCAGCTGCTAACGCAATCAACCTGTGTTCAACCGCCCTACTGTCATCACGTCAGCGAGCGCTTACTCGCGAGCAACTGCTTGAGCAACTGGATTGTTATATACAACTCATGCACAACGCGCCTTATACAACCGATGTTACTGTGCCAAAGAAAACCGCAGAAGAGTTGTTAGAGCACGCTCTGCAAATGGATAAGTTCGAGGTAGACAAAGACAGTATGGGCGACATCATTATCCTGCCGCGTGAGCGTGCGGTTCTGATGACCTACTACCGCAACAATATCCAGCATTTATTGGTACTGCCATCATTGATTGCCTGCATCGTTATTGATCATCGCCGTATCAGCCGTGAAGCGTTACTCAGCCAGGTAGAAATCATTTATCCTCTGCTCAAAGCAGAACTGTTTATACGTTACAACAAAGCAGATCTGCGAGAAGTGGTTAATATCCTGGTTAATGAGCTTACTCGCCAGAGCCTTATCTGTAACAAAGAACAAGGTATGCTGGTATTGAATCCAGCACGTATTCGCCCATTGCAATTGCTGGCAGCCGGTGTCCGCGAAACCCTGCAACGTTATGCCATCACCCTCTCTTTACTGAATGCCAACCCGGAAATCAGCCGGGGTGCGCTGGAAAAAGAGAGCCGTATGTTGGCACAACGTCTGTCGGTATTACATGGCATTAACGCACCTGAATTCTTCGATAAGGCGGTATTCACCACATCGGTAAATACACTGCGTGAAGAAGGATATATCAGTGATCGTGGTGATGTGATTACAGCAAATACTCAGGAGCTGTATCAGGTATTGAGTGAACTGATGTCACCTGAAATCCGTCTGACTATCGAGAGTGTCAGTTTGCCAGCTGAACACAACGATGCAGAAGAGACAACTCAAGAAGCATAATTTTTAACATCCGGGTGATAATGGGTTTTCCCCATTATCACCCCATATATCAAACGTAACTGAAGAAGATACCCAAAAATAATACCACACCAACATAGTTATTATTGAGGAATGCTTGGAAGCAAAGCTCTCTTTCCCGACCTGCAATCAGTTTCTGCTGATAAATAAATAAGGCACCGGCAAGCAACAATGACCAATAATAGATGCCACCCAGATTCATCATATAACCCACCAGCAGTAAAACCAGCAACATAGCAAGTTGCAGTAACCCAATAATCAGCTTATCGAAACGACCAAACAGAATAGCAGTAGACTTAACACCAATTTTCAGATCATCGTTACGATCGACCATGGCATACTGTGTATCATAAATAACCGACCACAAGATATTAACCAGAAACAATAGCCAGCATTCTAGTGGTAAGGACTCACTAACCGCAGCGAATCCCATTGGGATAGACCAGCCATAAGCCGCGCCCAATACAAACTGAGGAAGATGACTGAACCGTTTAACAAAGGGATAAAACCAAGCCAAAGCTAACCCAGCGACTGACAACCAGATAGCCATCTTATTCAGCGCCAGAACCAACCCGAAAGAAATCAGCGCCAGTACAACAAACAGGATCTTACTCTCTTTCTCACTGATAGCACCACTGGGCAGGGGACGTGCTTTTGTGCGTTCGACATAACCATCAAATTTTCTGTCAGCAAAATCATTAATCACACACCCTGCTGCACGCATCAGAAACACACCGGCAGTAAAGACCCACAATATGTGCATATCCGGAATACCTTTCCCGGCAATCCATAAAGCCCAAAATGTCGGCCATAACAACAATAACGAACCTATGGGTCTGTCAATACGCACTAAACGGCAATAGGCCTGCCATTTACTTTGCGCCATACTTCCCGCCACTTCTGTTTCCCCCTTGTTTAAATTTTATTTTTTGTATACAGGTGATTCAGGCAAGAAGACTTCCGTTAATAATAATGGCTTGCTTGATAATCTCAGCAATGATCGCCTTGCCCAGCGTTTCCCCTGTTGCCCTACATGAATATAATCCCGTGTTAATTTATTGCTACTAAAAAGATATCGCCCAAGCGGGACTGTTCCTAAATCAACCAGACTTTCATCAGGGCCGGTTAATGTTGCTTCAGGAATTAACGTTCTTCCCAATAACCAGGGGATATTATCACCATATAATACGACTTCTCGCAGCCAGTACCTCTGACAAGTTAGCAAATGCTCACTTTCATCGGAAAGTTCTTCCACTGTGATAAAAGACTCTCTGAATGGTACAACATGAACATGGTCACAGTATTGTTCAAAACGGCGGGTCATTGACCCCAACTCCATCAGCCAGTCTGAAATCTCATCAGGCAAGCCGGATGAATCCACCGAAACCCACTGAATAGGCACCGTCGTTAAGATCGAGTCAGTTAACATGCGAGTTTCCATTAGGACAAATTTCTTTTATCCGGTCGTACAATTGATGGGCACTGAGGATACCACGTTGTAGGTATACAGAATAAAAAGTTATGACAAATTCTGTCAATAATACTTGCCAAAAATGAGCGAATTACGATCAACACAATTCGCTCATATAAATTTAACTCCCTGATTCAGAACAAGTGATTAACGCCATGCTTTAAAGCGGTTAATCAACCCATTTGTCGAGCTATCGTGATCGGCAACCTCTTCACCATTCTCGAGTTCTGGCAAAATACGATTAGCCAGTTGCTTACCCAGCTCAACTCCCCATTGGTCAAAGGTGAAGATGTTGAGAATCACCCCTTGTACAAATATTTTGTGCTCATACATGGCAATCAACGCCCCCAAACTGAATGGAGTAATTTCACGCAACAAAATGGAATTCGTCGGACGGTTTCCTTCAAACACTTTAAATGGTGCAACATGCCCGACTTCAACCGCAGTTTTACCACTGGCGGCAAATTCAGCATCCACTTGTCCACGGGTTTTACCAAATGCCAACGCTTCTGTCTGAGCGAAGAAGTTGGATAACAATTTGTTGTGATGGTCACTCAATGGGTTATGGCTGATCGCCGGAGCAATAAAATCGCAAGGGATCAGTTTAGTGCCCTGATGAATAAGTTGATAGAAAGCGTGCTGACCATTGGTTCCAGGCTCTCCCCAGATGATCGGACCGGTTTGGTAATCCACCGGATGACCATTGCGGTCAATATATTTACCGTTGGATTCCATATTGCCCTGCTGAAAGTATGCTGCAAAACGATGCATGTATTGATCATATGGCAGAATCGCTTCTGTTTCCGCGCCAAAGAAATTGTTGTACCAGATGCCAATCAGCGCCAGTAATACGGGGATATTCTGCTCAAACTGGGTATGGGCAAAATGCCTATCCATTGCGTGTGCACCACTGAGCAGTTGTTCAAAATTATCAAACCCAATAGAGAGCGCAATAGACAAACCAATCGCTGACCATAATGAATAACGGCCCCCTACCCAATTCCAGAATTCAAACATATTTTGGGTATCAATACCGAATTTCTTAACGTCTTGCTCATTGGTGGAGAGCGCGGCAAAATGCTTCGCAACATGTGCTTCATCACCAGCAGTTTTCAGAAACCAATCACGGGCAGAGTGAGCATTGGTCATTGTTTCCTGAGTAGTAAACGTCTTGGAAGCAATCAGGAACAACGTTGTTTCCGGGTTAAGCGTGTTCAGGGTCTCCGCGATATGAGTCCCATCAACATTAGAAACAAAATGCATATTCAGATGATTTTTATAAGGTTTCAGCGCTTCGGTCACCATATAAGGGCCGAGATCTGAGCCACCGATGCCGATATTCACAACATCAGTCATCACCTTACCGGTATAACCTTTCCACTCACCGTTAATCACCCGCTCACTGAAATTTTTCATTTTTGCCAGCACAGCGTTGACCTGTTGCATAACATCTTCCCCATCAACAATAATCGGGGCATTGCTACGGTTACGCAAAGCAATATGCAGTACAGCGCGCTCTTCCGTACGGTTAATTTTCTCACCGGAGAACATGCTACGAATAGCGCCGGCAACATCTGTCTCTTTCGCCAGCACCTGTAACTTTTCCAATGTCTCGGTTGTGATGCGGTTTTTTGAAAAATCCATCAGGATCTGGTCATCAAACGTTACGGAGAACTTAGCAAAACGCTCTTTGTCCTGTCCAAACAACTCACGTATGTGAATATCCTTTATCTGCGTAAAATGTTGTTCTAATGCTTTCCAGGCTGAGGTTTGACTAGGATTGATATTTTTCATGGCTATGCTCTCTATCAACTGACTGTAAATAATTGGAGGTAAAGAAAGATTGTAACCTGTAATTCTATGATTGGAGCCTCCCTTCCTTTAATCGCTGATATTGGTCAAAACAATGAAGTTTTTCTAGCTCTATTTGCTAAGGTGCATAAAAAATAGTTATTCTTCTCTACCATCCTCAATATCTTTTATGATTCTCCTATCATCATGAAAGATATTGATATAACCCCTCACTACGTTGACTCAAACCGGTTAACCCGATATTTCTAAAAGACTATCCAGTCAACATTAAGGTTATCGCAATGAGTTCTGTTTCATCCCTATTCCCGGAAACTGGCGGGTATGTCGTCGCAAAATTTGGTGGTACCAGCGTGGCAAATTTCGATGCCATGAATAACAGTGCAGATATCGTACTGGCAAATAAAGAAGTACGTGTTGTTGTGTTGTCTGCTTCTGCGGGTATGACTAACCTATTAATCGCACTGGCGGAAGGCTGCGATGCAGATAAACGGGCTGACTATCTGAAACAGATCCACACCATTCAATATACGATTGCTGATCGTTTGCACATATCTGATGCTATTCACCGGGAAATCAACCGTCTGCTGGAAAATATTAAAGCACTTTCTGAAACTGCATCGCTGGCAACGTCGGATGAACTGACAGATGAATTAGTCAGCCACGGAGAGCTGATGTCCACGCTGCTGTTTACCGAGTTGCTTCGCCAGCGTGGTACCAATGCCGAATGGTTTGATATTCGCAAAATTATGCGTACCGATGATCATTTTGGTCGTGCAGAACCAAACAACACACAGCTTCGAATACTCGCAACTAAACATCTCTTACCTCATCTGAAAAATACCCTGATTGTCACTCAAGGTTTCATTGGTCGTGAAGAGAAAGGCCGTACCACCACGCTGGGACGTGGTGGCAGTGACTATACTGCGGCACTGTTGGGGGAAACCCTGAATCTGAAACGTGTTGATATCTGGACAGATGTCCCAGGAATTTACACCACAGATCCGCGGACGGTTTCAGCGGCTCAACGAATTGATAAAATTGCCTTTGATGAAGCGGCGGAAATGGCAACATTTGGCGCTAAAATCCTGCACCCGGCAACACTGTTACCGGCTATTCGCTGTGGTATTCCGGTATTTGTTGGCTCCAGTAAAAATCCCCAGGCCGGCGGTACGCTGGTTTGCGATACGATAGAAACACCACCCCGGTTCCGGGCTATCACCCTGCGCCGGCAACAAACATTACTGACATTGCACAGTCTGAAAATGCTACACGCACAGGGATTTTTGGCTGAAATATTTACCATCCTGTCACGTCATAACATCTCTGTGGATCTGATCACGACGTCTGAGGTGAATGTGGCATTAACACTTGACACTACCGGTTCCACCAGCACAAATGGCAATTTGCTGACCAATGCACTGATGACTGAGCTTTCAACGCTGTGCAGGGTTGATGTGGAAGAAGATTTGGCACTGGTAGCGATTATTGGTAATCAACTTTCTCAAACCAGTGGATTAGGAAAACAGGTTTTTAGTGCGCTGGAAAGATTCAATCTCCGTATGATCAGTCACGGTGCCAGCAACCATAACCTATGCCTGCTTGTCCAAGGCAACGATGCAGAGCACATTGTTCAAACGCTTCATCAGTGTTTATTTGAGTGAGTGAATATAGTTTCGTAGACCTTGATATCCCTCTCAGCCAAAAGACTGAGGGGGCATATTATGTTAAAAAATCAATAAATATCGTCTAAAGTGGGTCGGTAATAATTCAAGTCAATTTTAAGTGAGAAAAAACAAGATGATTTACTTGGTTATTTTATGTTAATTTTTCCATTTATCCTATCACCCAACAGCTGATAATAAAACACAAGATAATATTATTATTACATTTATATTGATCTCTTATAAATTTACATTCCAAAAATAAAATAACTCTTCCTTATTTCAATATTTAACATTGGAACCCTCCTCCTACTAAGATAAATTAAAATTACCTTATACATCATAAAAAACAAGTTAAAAACAGGAATAAAAAATGAAAGAAAATATAGAATTAACTCCCCCATATAAAAACGCCACAGGAATAATATTATCGTTAGAATCAGGAACAGGAAACCCCTATCCCAATAATACAGAAATTAAAGTTAAACAAAATAATGACCAACAATCTAAATTTTATTTAGATTGGAATCTGGACGTGAACATGAATATTGGTTTATCCATAATATATAACACGTTACTATCTTCATTTCAGCAAAAAAATAAGGTAACAATAACTTATGAAGAGAAAAATAACTTTAGATATATACGCTCAGTGAAAATAATTTCATCATAGAAAATAGACCAATATAAAAATAACCATTAACCATGACAGGTGATCAGCTCGGTATTTTAGCCCCCTCATTGATCACCTGTTACCCAACATTAAAAGAAAACTTCTTATAACATCAAATACTATTGGTCGTCCGCAATGTTGACCATAATGCTTTCATGGCCTTTCCCTTGGGGAAAGCGATATATTCCGGTTCAATTAACGACGGCCGCCAGCTCATTTTATATTGACGTTGCGAAGCGGCAGGATAAACAATGCCGCCTTTTGATGACAACCATTTGGCAACTTTATGAAAGATTGCCGAATCATTGAAGTTCCTCTCCTCACCAAACTCCACCAATGGGGTGAAACCTAAATGAAGGTAGGAAACTGTCCCCTCTTCCAGGAAGTCATTAATCGCGGTTTCATTAATAAACTGCATAGTGCCGTCGGGTATGTCCGGTTTCTTTCGGGATAGATTATGAAACCACCCCGATGTCTCCCCCCAAGTGTAACTATAGACGATATATGCCTGAATCTGTTCTCCCCGAGTTGCAATATAGACTCTGTGCTCACCTGAATTCACTTCTACGGTGTTGAAATCAATCACCAGTTTTTTCAGGGCCTTAGCATGTTTTTCTTTCAACCAAAGCTGATTAATCTGTTCTAGTTGTGGTTTCAGCCGATAATATTCCTCTGGCGAGCTTATCTCACGAACAGAAATTCCTGCCCTTCTGGATTTGCTGATTTTATTTCTAAGCTGCTGAAACCGCTTGCCTGTCATGCTATATCCATTAAGGTTCAGTGAATAACTGGCCCCAAGCTGGTTCACAGAAAAGCCATTGTTCTTCAACAACACAAAGTCACTCTCATCACCGTGCAGAAAAACTGGGAAAGCCCGTTTTTCTCTGATGAAATTGAGAAATAACTGCAAAAGTGCCGCGCGTTCCTCGTCAGGTGCCAAGATACCACCAACACACATATGCAAGTTTTTGTCTTGGAAGAAACCAATCGCTCCCTTCTGATTCGTAAACCACTGTGTTTCACTATTGAACAACAGGCTACTCAACGGGTGCTTTGCATAGCAGAGCACCTTTCTAAGATGACTGTTGTCAAGAACATCATGAGCGTTCCGGGTGGTAATAACCTGGGGAACATCAGGCAACATACTCATAACGTTCACCTTGATTCTTCGGAGCATACTGGACCGGGATAAACCCATGTTTCCTTGCGATATCCCGGATAGCCAATGCGTCATTGTAATCAATAGACTTACCGATGCTTTGATGAACACTTACCTGCTCAAGCGCCACAGCAATAGTTTCCGACAAGCAAGCCAAATTGACCCCCGCTGGAACATCGATCAAATTGCAATCGCTGTAAGTGACTTTCTCAGGCTGATAGACCAAACCACCTTCATAAACGTGATGGTTACCATCACGAATGAAATCGAATGGTCTGGCCGCATCAAAAACAATGGCGGAATCTTTCAAGTAATGCGTATTCAAGAAAGGCTTGCCTTCACTGGTTGCTGAGACGATAAAGTCAGCCTGACTCAAAGATTGTTCATAACTCTCTATCGCTTCCAAACCAAAGGTGTCAATAACCTCAAGGGCTTGCTGATGCAATACACGGGCATCGGTAACACCGGGATTTTGTTTAAAAATCCATTTTCTCATCTTATCCATGACAGAATCCGGTTGGATAATATCGTGAGTTTTTAACACCGTGGAGAGAAGTGCCTTAGTCAGTTCAGAAAGCAAAATGCGTGCTTTATTCGGGCGGCTAACCAGAATAATCCGGCCAAAGTTATGGGCTAAACCAGTAACGGAAAGCCGGCCGACAGAACCTCTGGCACCCACTACCGCCAACGTTTGCTGGGACCCATTTTCAGCCAACATTGAGCGAATCCCCTCAACCACCGCCATCGCCGTCAGAGAGTTGCCGTTAGTCACTATCCGGCCCTGCCGATTATTCACCACGCTGTTACCCCCATCAGTAATCACCGATGTATAAGCGCCTAATCCGACTATTTCAGCACCATTTTTCTCTGCTATATCAAGATATTCCTTCATTAACACCGTCCGTTCTCTTACCGACAATGCCATCATATCTTCGGGACTGATAGGTGAGAAAAGAAGCATACCGTTAGCATATGCCGTTGGACTTTCGACGCCAAACTCAACCGCGATATCAGGATTGAAATCAATCGCGGAAACTTCCGTGATCCAGTTACCGAGCTGTTTCTGTTGCTCCGGTGTGTAATTCTCCTTTATTGACAGACAATAGGAATGCGCAAGCTCATTGACCGAAGTCGTATGAATCAGGAAAGCGAATTTCTTCCCCTCAATCAATTGCGGTACAGGCGCTTTAATCTGAGCAACATGGCTGTTTCTTGAGATTGGATAACTGACCGACGGTGGCGGGAGATCCGCAACAGATAGGTCTATCAAGTGTGAAAACAGAATGTCATATCGCCCATTCTGGACCAGTTTACAGACCTCGTCAAAAGCCATGAAAAATGCCTTAATATCTTCTTTGGCAATGTTAAGCGGCGGTTCAAAACGTACAGAACAAGGACGGGACATTAATGGCATGGTGAAAATGCCATAGTGTTTCAATAAGAAACTACAAATAATGTAAGCCAGACCACCGCTTCGTTGGCTAAAATTGATAAATATGTTGGAAACAGCTTTACTGTCCTGTATTTCAAGACCACGCATCAAGCCGGCACCTTGCCAGTAAAAAAGCGCCGGGTATTTAGCAGACAATTGTTCAAGACATTGATCAACATAACTGCTGACTTCCTGAACATGCATTAACGCCTTACCATCATCTTTCGTCAGATGCTGGATGACCGCAATCCCCATCGTCGCTGCCAGAACATTATTGGCAAACGTGGAGCTGTGTTTCTTGTCGAACTCGGAAACATAAAGTTCATCTGAATACAACATTGCACCAATAGGCGAGATACCCGCACCCAACGCCTTAGAAAACAGGATCACATCCGGTTTCAGGGAGTAAAGCGTGGCCGCACAGAATGCCCCCAATCTGCCAATGCCAGTCTGAACTTCATCAAATACTGATAACGTGCCATTAGCCTTACACAGTTGCAAAATACTGGAGAGCGTATCCGATGGAATCACTTTCATTCCACCTTCTCCCTGTACCGGCTCAATGATAAATGCGGCAAATTCCCGACTTTCCAGCTTTGTTTTTATTTCATCCAAGTTTTCGCTATCAACATGTTCATACAGCTTATCATCGTAAATGAAATCAGCTTTAAACCGATTTGAGCCTGTAGCGGATAATGCCGAGTAGGTTTTACCGTGGAAACTGCGATTCAAACTTAAAATACTTTTTCTGCCCGTTACCAAGCGTGCAAACTTAATCGCCGCTTCTACCGTCTCAGCACCACTGTTAGTAAAAGTACAGTGGGTATATTTTTCCTTATCTATTTGCTCTGCCAGCATTTCAGCCAATAACCGTACCTTTTTGTGAATATTGGGCTGAAAAAAGATAGGTTCTTTATTTTCAATGAACTTGCTGACTTCGGTGATAGCGAAATCAGGATTATGCCCAAATGGTAATGCACCATATTGAGCCAAAAAGTCTTTAACAACCCGGCCATCCGATAATGTTAGCCGGTTATTTTCAGCAGACTTAATATCCAGTTCAAGGCCCACAGAGTTTAATAAACTCTCACGATATTGATTAACAAACATAGTTCTCTCTCTCTTTTTTTTAGGTGCACAAAGTCATGCTGTAAACAGCATGGGAAAATTCTTGAGTTATAAATAGGTGATCTAAAAAGCCATTAATCTTGCTGCATTATTTGGTTAATCATCTGAAATTCCCCCATAGGATGAAATTTGAATAACTGTATAACGGAATAGAAACTCATAATTTCTGGTGTTGTCATCACCTTAATCCCACCGCAACATCGGAAGATGAAATTGGCGGTCTCTTCAAGGATCTTTTCCAAGGTATAACGTAACGCGAGGATCTTATAGACGGCATTTTCATCCTGACTAGCATAAAAAGCTATCATCAGCATCTGATCAAGAATAACATTAATCTTATAATCAGCTTGGGTCAGGGTGTATTTAATCGACTGCTGTTCTGCGACTTTCTCAGGAATAAAACGAGCAAGCCCATCCAAAACGCCAGAGTAAGTATTAGCGGCAAAATAATTAAATAGTGATAAACCGTAGGAAAGAATTGTTTGCTGCTCAATCCCCTTATAATGAGAAAGACGTTCTGAGGAAACTTCAGTATCCAAAAATTTCACTTCTTGATTATCGCTTTCAGTAAAAATCCCCAGTCGCCAGAAAGGAATAACCTTAATACTCTGCACCGATTTAGAAACCAACGCGACTCTCATTTCATTGTCATTATCTGTGTCGCAGACCGATAATACGTAATAATCAGCAATCGAAGACAGAGAACAGGGTTTCTTCGAACCATTAACAAATAGTTTTCCTCCTTTAGAATGCATTTTAAGTGATGGCATAAAAATATTCGCTCCAGGCAATCCTTCTGCAAAAGCAGAAGCAACCAACGCTTTTGACGCCATCACTTCATTCAATAATGTGTTGTTATCTTCGAATATATCGGGAAACTTACTGCAAGCCAGTACAATATGATTATGCATGGTTAAGGCAATACCGACAGAGGGAAGCCATGAAGAGACTTCACGAACAGTCTTACCCACCTGATCCAGCCCCTCGGGGCTGGATTGAGCCACCAAACGTAGGCATTGTGAAGCGGCCCCAGAATTCAGCAACAATCTTTTCAACCTATCAGGCGTCAAATGCTGATATTTCCCGCTATTTTTCCTGAGATCTTCAACAATATCTGTCATTTTCAACTCTCCTTTGCTTATTCAAACAACCCACTGAATAAGCCTGATATCTACACTAAGCCCATGTACTCAAGGCGGGATTGTTGCATCTGCTCCACCAGAGAATGAGACAGCTCAAGGCGAGATTCCACTGTAGAATCGGACAACAACATCCCAGGCACCAACTCATAGCCTTCAATAAAGCGCAAATTGCTCTGCATACCCCGTTGATAGAACATTTCGCGCTCCACAAACAGGTCATCAACAGAGACCTGATTCCATAACGCCAATCCTTCTTCTATACACTCAAGAGCCGGTTGCTTTAGCGAGCTGTCATTTTCGAGCGCCATTTTGACAATGTTTGCACACACAGTCAGATGCCTTAATTCATCGGCGTTAGCTCTGGCCTGAGTCTCAGCGGCAGCAATATCAAAAGGACGCCATTTGATCTCGCTGAGTTCTGAAGTTGGTGCCAGCACACCTTCCAGAACAACAGTAATGATCAGCACACCGGCGATATAGTCATTTTTCAATACCACCCACTTGTCAAAATAGGTTCTCAATGTCTCCAGCATATGGGTCATTTTTCCCCGTAAGAGGCTTTCCATTTTTCCGGCTACATTGTCGATATCCGCGAAACCTATTCTAACCAGATGTTCCCTGAATAATTTGGCATGTCTACCTTCGTCAAATATCTGGGTCAGCATATAATCAAAGTTGATATTGTCAGGTGCCTTATCTGCAAGCAGCAGCAATGCTTTAGTCGCTTCATATTCTGAAATCGATTTGAAAGAAAGCTCCCTGATCAGAGACTCCCGCAAATCACCCGGTAAATAGGCTAGTTTAGGATCATTGGCATAATTGGTTTTTTGTCTTTTTTCAACCGCTACCTGTTCAGTAAACCATTCACCCAATCCCCAATCCTTTGCCTGCATTTCTATTTCCGATGCCTGTTTAATTAAACTCATGATATAAGCTCCTATTTAGATGGAGTCTCTCTATACCCTATGGATTTCAAGATGCATCGCGGCGGCAAGGGAGCGAATCCCCGAGAGCATAGATAACTATGTGACCGGGGTGAGTGAGCGCAGCCAACAAAGAGACAACTTGAAAGATAACGGGTATATAATGTTTCATTTTAATGAACAGTTGGCTGCTTAAATACATTAATAGATAATTTAGGAAAATTTCCCAGTACGCCCCGATCCAAGCAAATATGGACAAATAACGCAATAACACTGTAATTATCCTGAAATAACCAGAGCCAGAGCAAAGTAATCATACTAAGCGTGAATAAATTGTGGCAAGTATTATAAACAATATAAAAAACAGGTGGAGGAACCTCTTTCTTATTCAGCAAGCTCCAGATCCGCCCGGGGTAATAGCCGATAATATCAATCAGAAAAAATAACACAATAAATTGCCACCAATTGATATAACTCTCAAGCTGCCAGGTCAGAAATAAACTGATGAAAAACAACCCCAGAAATTCCCAACGCAGAATTTTCAATGTATTAATCATTTCTATTCTCCACCATTTCTCTCTTCATGATTGCAATAATGTCTTCTGGCTGTTTAATCCAGACACTATGAGGATTCCCTTTGAGACCCAAGGTTATTTCACTCACTTTTGCGTGAGGTATAAGACTTGCTAATGATTGAGTGGATTTTAACGGTGCCCAATTATCTTCTTTGAAACAAATATAAACTGCTTTGGATAAATTCTTATTCCTTTTACCCTTATAAGCACTGACATGACCATAATCCCCTGTCCAGACAGTCCTAGACCAATCACGCATCAACCCCTTAGCTTCTCTTATACCAAAACCAATCTTTTTCCCAGGGAGATAACCATATAACGCAGTCAAAATGTTAAAAATAACAGCAGCCTTTATCATCTGTATCCTCCCCATTCCCTGCCAATTCTTATACCACACGCTCCCGGTTGCCACACAAAACAGAGAAAAAGGCCGGTCAGTTGAGCAGGCAAAAAGCGTCGCAATATGCCCTCCAAGGCTGTGACCAAAAACAATAGGAATTTCCTTGCTATTTAATTGGACAGCTTTGTCCAACATTGCCGGAAGATAATCCCGCAGTAGATCGGAATAGTTATAATCATTCTTCCGGCAGGGTTTAGGTTGGTTGTCTCCATAACCTGGCATATCAGCAGTCACAACCTGAAAACCCTCTTTTACCAGTTGTTGTATCAGCGTTTCATATTTCCTGATTTCCACACCAATAGCCGGTAACAATACAATAACCCTGCTATTACTATCTCCCTGATAAACCTTATAATTACAGAGAAAATTGCCAGCCACGTTAAAACTATTATCTGCAATATTATTGTTCATATCTACCTCTTTGGGCTATTGATGGTTTTTAAATTTATTATTAACTAATAAAAAGCCCCTTATACTTTCTTAGTAACAGGCCCTCGATAAATCAAGAAACATATCTTATTTTCCAAATTATTTGCTGGAATAATTATTTTACACCCCATGAATAATTTAATTTCAAATATAAATCATATCATTAAGACATTAATATAATTAATTACCAACTAATAACAATACCAATCCTGAATATATTAAATATATATAACTAACTTTTTCAGCGAAAAATAACTATATATAGAAAAATAAACAGTTAATAATGAAGACAAATGATCTTAATTGATAAAATACATAAAAAAATTAACTTTATTCATGTTCCAATTAAACAATATATCCAGAAATAATTTCTGGACATTATCTTTACACAATAAATTTAATATTATATTTTCACTAAAACAAACTATTAATTACTTACATTATCTCTTGATAATATTTACACAATAACATTATTAAATATCATAAATTATACATTTCCCTACTCTTTAATTCATGAAATTAACCAGCTATTCTAATATCTTATTTTTATGGCTAGCTTTAATGATAGCCATTAATTTTATAGGACTCAGCACCATTCTATTCAGCGTTATTGTTGCAAACCGTTTTTATAATAAATAGTGAACACGGACAGCGCACAGAAACCGGAGCTACACGGAGTACGTTGAATCACGCTGAACCAGTCACGTTAGCCTCCATGATAAATTTTTTCAGATCTCAATGACAGGTAGCATTCTCCACACATCGGATGAGTGTTTTTGGGGTTTATCGTCCATAATAAGAAATGAAAATGAATTCCATCTTATTATTCAGAGGGTATTTCGATGAGCACTGCCGTTACCAGTAAAAAAACAAAACGGACTAAGATTACGACGAATAATGCCGCTGCTAACGGGCAAGTACAGTCATTAAGTCGGGGGCTTAATCTTTTGGAATCTATTTCCGAGTCTCCCGGTGGTATCGCGCTAACTGATTTAGCACAACAAGCCGGATTACCCAACTCCACCACTCACCGCCTTCTAACGACCCTGCAACAGCACGGTTTTGTCCGCCAGATTGGCGATTTAGGGTTGTGGGTTATCGGTTCACATACTTTTATTGTCGGCAGCAGTTTCTTGCAGAGCCGCAATCTATTGGCACTTATTCACCCTATCCTTCGCCGCCTGATGGAAGATTCCGGTGAAACCGTCAATCTGGCTATTCTTGATCACAGTGAATATGAGGCGGTTATTGTCGACCAAGTGCAGTGTAATGCTCTGATGAGAATGTCCGCACCTATCGGTGGCAAGTTACCCATGCACGCTTCTGGGGCAGGAAAGGCATTCCTTTCAACGCTATTAGATAACCAACTGGTTCAGTTACTGCATAAAAAAGGGCTTCATGCTTACACGCAACATACCAAGACAACCCCTTCAGGTTTAAAAGAAAATCTGGAACAAGCACGCAAACAAGGGTATTCATTCGATGATGAAGAACATGCTTTGGGTCTGCGCTGTATTGCCGCCTGTATTTATGATGAACATCACGAAGCCTTTGCCGCTATTTCTATTTCCGGCCCGGTATCTCGGATCACCGATGATCGCGTCACTGAACTTGGCGCCTTGGTTATCCGTGCAGCAAAAGAGATCAGTAAAGAATATGGCGGAATTCGTTAATTTTTCCCGATAATCATAGCCTTCACAGGGCATTGGTTTTGTTGTGCCCTGACTTTTCAGTCCAATAAATTCAACTTAATTTATAATATCCCTGAAAACATTATCGGTAATATAACAGAATAATAACGAAATTATTCAACGAATCTGGAAACAGTATCACCGAGAAATAATATAAAGAATCCGAAAATAATACTATTCCCGGATTCTTATATAGAAAAGGCTTGGTTACTAGAGCATTAACCGATTAGCATCATGCTTTTGATAAACTCCAAGTGCCTGTTCCATTACCTCGATTAGAAAGAATTGAGGTATATACCTTATATAATTCACCAGGAATGTTAGCAGGAAAACAGGTATCGAGAAACCCTCCATGTACATTATTATAGCCATTAAGGAAACGGATGATATCGCCCTCACGAACTTTACCATCATATTCACTTGTGGTATCTGAAAAAATATACCACGTCCGTGTCCCAACCGGACGTGCTGTTTGATCTGCCGTATAAACATTATAAATTTCAGGTGACGGAGCATAACCATTAATATCAAGGTATCCCCCATTATTCTGGTAAAGGTTCATCAGGAATACCGTATCACCACTGTAAACCTCTGTTCCCATACCTTTTCCGCTCGCAGACAGAATTTGCCATGAACCCGTACCCGGACCGCGTGTCGGCGAAGTAGCCGTGTATACGTTATATTTGGCTCCCGGCACATTTGCATAACCATTAACATCCAAGTATCCACCATTTCCAAGATAGTTATTTCTAATATGAATCTTATCGCCATACAGAATTACACTAGCCATTATTAACTCCTTAAATAATTTCATTAAGTGATATAAAATTTTAATGATTTCAATTAAGACTCAAAAATATTCATTATTTTTTAGTCATTAGCTGTAACAAAAAATATATTTTCTAAACCCAGTGAAATTATAGATCATATAAAAAATTATAAGATATATTTTTATTTCTTAATACAATCATTAAATCTGTGGTTTTTAATTTAAAACCTGATGATATCAATTTAATAACAACTCTATATATTCTATTGAATTTAAAATTTATTTTTATTCTGGACACGCATATATCGCACAAGGAAAATGAAATGGAATTGATTTATATCTCATTCAGAGAAATAATTTAATGAGGAGAATAATATTAGCTATTGATGAGCAACATATTTGACTAATAGTTGATGAAAACAGCAGTTGCCAATAGCAACTGCCATAAGTAAAAATCACACTGAATCTTTGGAGGCAACAGCACAACGGGTTTCCGCATCATTAATCTCAATTCGCTGGCTAAACCGTTGTTTACGGCGATACGCAAATACATCTTCCACATGACCACTTTTAATTCGTTCCTGTAGTGCCCGCCAGTAATCAGCTTTGAATAAATTACTATGCATCTCTTCAAAATAACGGCGAATACGACTGTCAGTACAAAGAAAATGCCGGAATTCCTCAGGAAAAACATCATTTGGTGCCACGCTGTACCAAGGTTCACTGGCAAATTCATCTTCTGGATAACGCGGCGGCGGTATATCGCGGAAGTTAACTTCCGTCATATAACAGATTTCATCATAGTCGTAGAACACCACACGCCCATGCCGTGTCACACCAAAGTTTTTGAACAACATATCTCCGGGGAAAATATCCGCCGCCGCAAGTTGTTTAATCGCATTGCCATATTCTTCAATCGTATCTTTCAGTTTCTGTTCATCCACCTGTTCCATATAGATATTCAACGGTGTCATCCGGCGTTCCATATACAGATGCTTAATAAGGATCTTATCCCCCAAATCTTCCAGTTTTTCCGGTATTTCTTTCTGCAACTCAGCCATTAGTTCAGAACTGATACGGACCTTATCAATAACGAAATTTTCGAATTCCTGTGTGTCAGCCATTCTCCCCACACGGTCATGCTCTTTGACCAGACGGTAACACTCCTGCACCCGATCCTGCGTCACCTCTTTCTGTGGCGCAAATTTATCTTTAATAACCTTGAAGACTCTATCAAGTGAAGGGGAAGTAAACACCAACATCACCATCCCCTTAACACCAGGAGCAATCATAAATTGCTCTTTAGAGAAGGTAATGAATGCCAGATATTCCCGGTAATATTCTGTCTTACCATGCTTCTGACAACCAATTGCCATATAAAGCTCAGAAGTCGATTTGGCCGGCAAAATTTCTCTCAGCCACTCAACCAAAGCCGCCGGCAAAGGCGCATAAACCATAAAATAGGAGCGGGCGAAACCAAATACGATGCTGGCATCAGCCTGATCAGTCAAACAAGTATCAATAAAAATCCCACCGGATTCGTTATGATGGATTGGCAATAAGAAAGGATAAACCTGATTTTCAATGCGGATTTTACCCACTAGCCAGGCGGCTTTGTTACGATAAAACAGTTCATTCGCTATCTGAAATGTCGCCTGTAATAATTCCCCAACTGGAAATGTTCGTTGCAGATAATCCGTGATGTAACGAATATCCCTCTCCAGATCTTCCCAGTGCAAACGCAGCGGCAGATCATTAAATATTGTCCGTAGCATTGAAGCAAGATTGCCATTAGGGAAAAAGTCACGGGATAACGGCCGGGGAATATCCCGAAATCTGCGAGCTGGCTGGGAGGTAAAAATAAATAACTTATCCGGCGTCAGGTTACGATGCTCAAACAGACGGCAATAAACAGAATTAAAAAAACTTTCGGCAATTTCAAACCGGGGATAATCCGGTAATAAACTGGTATAAACCACCTTCACTTCGGCAATGTACTCTTCATCATACCCGAAAGCACCATGTATACATTTTAGCTGCTCAACGACCAACCCAACATGGTGATCATAAAGATTAATACGCTTTTTCATCGCTTGCTGAACGGCGCGCCAGTCAGCCTGTTCAAAGCGTTGCTGTGCACCTGAAGTCACCTCTAAAAAGCGACCATACTGTGCATCGAATCCTTGTAAAATCGTTTGTGCTATCAGATGTGCTGAATCTATCCCCATCGCAACTCCTCAATATATTCAGCCTGCAATAAGCAGGCTGAATAGAATAAGAAACACAGCAATCAGAACTGCTGCTCTTCCGTAGAACCAGTCAATGCAGTGACCGATGATGTCCCACCCTGAATAATCGTGGTCACTTTATCGAAATAGCCTGTACCCACTTCCTGCTGATGGGAAGAGAAAGTATAACCACGCTCAATGGATGAAAACTCTCTTTCCTGCACCTTCTCCACATAATGTTTCATACCTTCGCCCTGCGCGTAAGCGTGTGCCAAGTCGAACATGTTGAACCACATACTGTGGATACCCGCCAGAGTAATAAATTGGAATTTATAGCCCATTGCTGACAGTTCAGCCTGGAAACGCGCAATGGTCTTATCATCCAAATTCTTTTTCCAATTGAACGACGGAGAACAGTTGTAAGCCAATAATTTACCGGGATATTTGGCGTGAATCGCCTCAGCAAAACTGCGAGCCATTTCGATATCCGGTGTTGATGTCTCACACCACACCAAGTCAGCATACGGCGCATAAGCCAAGCCACGACTAATCGCCTGATCGATACCTGCTTTGGTACGGAAAAATCCTTCATAAGTCCGTTCGCCAGTAATAAATTCACTGTCATAAGCGTCACAATCAGAAGTCAGCAAATCAGCTGCATCGGCATCTGTACGGGCAATGAGCAGTGTCGGCACGCCAGAAACATCCGCGGCCAGGCGCGCAGCAACCAATTTTTGAATAGCCTCTTGTGTCGGAACCAGAACTTTACCGCCCATATGACCACATTTTTTCACGGCGGCAAGTTGATCTTCAAAGTGAACAGCCGCAGCGCCAGCCTCAATCATGGCTTTCATCAATTCAAACGCATTCAGAACACCACCAAATCCTGCTTCCGCATCTGCCACAATTGGCAGAAAATAATCGGTATATTCCGGGCTATCAGTACCAATGCCATTTGCCCACTGAATCTGATCTGCACGGCGGAAACTGTTGTTAATACGTTTTACCACCGCTGGAACCGAATCCACCGGATAGAGGGATTGATCAGGATACATACTGGATGCGGTGTTAGCATCAGCCGCAACCTGCCAGCCAGAAAGATAAATCGCCTCAATACCCGCTTTTGCCTGCTGTAATGCCTGTCCGCCGGTCAATGCACCCAATGAGTTCACATAACCTTTCTTTGCTTTGCCATGCAGCAATTCCCACAGTTTTTTAGCGCCAAGCTGTGCCAATGTATGTTCGGGATTAACCGAACCGCGCAATTTGATCACATCTTCCGCACTGTATGTGCGAATAATTCCATTCCAGCGAGCACTTTTCCATTCCTGTTCCAGTTGAGCAATTTGTTGAGTTTTGGAGATTGTCATGACTTCTACTTCCTACTCTTTATTAAATTAATCGGATAATGGTGATTTATTATTATTCGTTGCTTAGTCGAGCAATTGATATCCCGGCAGTGTCAGGAAATCTATTAGCTCGTCCTGAGTCGTAATACGCTCCATCAACTTGGCCGCATCGTTAAATCGCCCTTGGCTGAAACGTGTTTCTCCAACTTCTTGCTTAATGACCTCCATTTCCTCTTCCAACATTTTCCTGAACAAACTTTTTGTCACTTTTTTACCATTGGATAATGATTTTTCATGATGAATCCATTGCCAAATGGATGTCCGAGAAATTTCTGCTGTCGCAGCATCCTCCATCAAGCCATAGATAGGCACGCACCCATTTCCTGAAATCCAGGCTTCAATGTATTGAACCGCTACGCGAATATTGGCTCGCATCCCTTCTTCAGTACGCTCTCCGGGACAAGGCTCCAGCAATTGCACAGCCGTAATAGGCGCATCTTCCCTGCGGGAAATAGCTAACTGATTTTGCTGTTCTCCCAATGCCTTATCGAAAATCTCCATTACCGTATCGGCAAGACCTGGATGAGCAATCCATGTACCATCATGACCATTACACGCTTCCAACGCTTTATCCGCCCGGACTTTATCTAACACCCATTTGTTGTGTTCAGAATCTTTGCTTGGAATAAAGGCGGCCATTCCCCCCATCGCAAATGCTCCACGTTTATGACAGGTTTTAATCAGTAAACGGGAATAAGCACTCAGGAAAGGTTGATCCATCGTGACAGATTGACGATCAGGTAAAACCCGATCACCATGATTTTTCAGTGTCTTGATATAGCTGAAAATGTAATCCCAGCGACCACAGTTAAGACCAACGATATGGTGACGAAGATGGTAAAGAATCTCATCCATCTGAAATACAGCGGGCAAAGTTTCAATCAATACAGTTGCTTTGATTGTACCTCTCGGCAAATCAAAGCGATCTTCTGCAAAACTGAATACATCACTCCACCAAAGCGCTTCGTGGTAAGACTGAATTTTGGGTAAATAGAAATAAGGGCCACTCCCTTTTGCCAGTAATTGCTTATAGTTGTGGTAAAAATAGAGCGCGAAATCAAACAATCCGCCGGCAATGGGTTCATCCTGATAGAGAACATGTTTTTCCGGTAAATGAAGCCCCCTTACCCGTGCGATCAAAACAGCAGGATCTGATCGTAACTGGTATTGTTTCCCCTGCTCATTAACGTAAGAAATTGTGCCATTAACAGCATCGCGTAAATTGATTTGCCCCTCAATAACCTTATCCCAAGCCGGTGCTAAGGAATCTTCGAAATCGGCCATGAAAACTTTTACATTTGCATTCAAAGCGTTGATAACCATTTTCCGTTCTACTGGTCCAGTGATTTCTACTCTGCGGTCACGGAGATCGGTTGGAATATTTTGAATTCCCCATTCACTTTCTCGAATGGAACTGGTTTCCGAAATAAAATCAGGCAATTCGCCGCCATCAATTTTCTTCTGCCAAATATCCCGATCCGCTAATAGTTTTTTCCTTATATCAGTAAACTGAACAACCAGATTTGCCAGAAAATCTACCGCTTCAGGCGTCAAAATCTCCTGCTCTGCCGCTCCAAATCGCTTAAAAAACGATAATTCAGTCGCTAAAGTTTGCTGCGTCATTCACTCATCCTCATTTTAAAACACACTTGAATAAGAGTAATCGATATTTAAAATAAATCAAAAACGATTTCCATTTTTAAATAAATTTATTTTTATTCAAGAAAAAACAATGAATTAAATGACAAATTACTCATGTATAATTAGAGAAATTGATTCCATAAATTATACAATCATTTTGTTAAGTTTTTGTTATTTAAGATAAACTACAAAAAGTGCGGTATTGACAGAAGATCAGAAAAAAATCCGGGTGGTGGAATGGCTGAAATTCAGCCATTTATGAAGATATTAATCCAGTGTTGGATTCATGTAGGTAAGATCATATGGGGTAATCTGATACACATAGTAATTCAACCAGTTAGAGAACAATAAATGCCCGTGGCTGCGCCATGATGCCAATGGTTTTCTTTCTGGATCATTATCTGGGAAATAATTTACTGGGATCTTTGGATCCAAATCTGCCGCTAAATCACGTAAATATTCACCAGCCAGTGTTCCGGCATCATATTCAGGATGGCCCGTTATAAACACCATGCGTTTATCTTTGCTCGCCAGTAAATACACGCCGGCATCCTCAGAGCTGGAAAGAATATCCAGATCGGTATGTTGACGAATAACCTGCTCAGGAAAGTCCGCATAGCGGGAATGGGGAGCAAAAAAGGATTCATCAAATCCTCGAGTCAATAGTGCCAGAGGATCCAGAGTAGTATGATAGTAAACGCCTGATAATTTTACTTCTCTGGTAAACTTCGGCAAACCATACAAAATATTCAAAGCCGCTTGTACCGCCCAACAGATAAATAGAGTAGAAGTTACATGCTCTTTTGCCCAACTAATTATTCTTTCGATTTGTCCCCAATATGCCACATCTCCAAATTCAACTAACCCCAATGGAGCCCCAGTGACAATTAAACCATCAAAATTTTGGTGTTTTATCTGCTCGAAATCACAATAAAAGTTATTCAAATGCTCAATAGGCGTATTTCTACACTTCCGGTTATCTACTCTGAGTAACTGAATATCTACCTGTAAAGGTGTGTTGGATAGCAATCGTAAAAATTGATTTTCTGTCTCAATCTTCTTTGGCATCAGGTTAAGCAGCAATACCTTTAGCGGACGTATATTTTGAATATCTGCGCGGGTAGATGTCATCACGAACACATTTTCGTCTCGTAAGAAATTCACAGCAGGTAATTCATCCGGTATACAAATTGGCATGCTATAACCTCGATTTTTATCCGTTTATACGTTTAGACTTCTAGATAGCTAAATTTAACTAAGTATTAGCTGAATGTCGAGGCTTTACAAGTAAGCTGAAATTATTTCATTTTGTCCATACTACGATGTCCAACATGATAATAGTTAATAAATTTTTAATATTTCAAACAAGAAATAATTTAAATTTCATTTTTATATAAAAATATAATAAGGTAAATTTACTTAAAAACGGATTGAAATACATATAAATTTCTCTGAGACAGATATTCAAACTCATTATAATCTGCCAACAACCCGCTCAATAAGCTAGCTCTATGAATATATGAAAAGACTCCCATCATAACAAGCTGAACTTAGAATATCGTGACTCATTTTCTTTCTATCAGTTTAAAAGACTTATTTAATTTATTTATCAGCGATTCTATACTCCACTTATTTTACATTTACCTAATCTACCATAATCATTTAAACGCGCGAATACAGCGGCATTAAAGCTTTTATATCCAGAGCCGATTTAACGCAATAAATACAGATTTTCAGAAGGAAAATTAATGCTATTTAATCGAAAATCATTAACCATTAATAGAAAGTTGAAAAGAAATCTGCGCGCAAAAGAATATTTTCCGAACAGAGGGGGGTTTAAGTATTTTCTCATCGGCTATTTTACGAAAAAACCCAAAAATAACACAATAAAAAAGGGATAAAACGGTTAATTTGGCCGGATTTAAGCCATGAAAAAAGGGGGAGGGGGATTATCCGAAAAAAAAGGAAGGCGTATTTTTAAATCATCAAGCTATTTAATTGCTGATTAATTGCTGATTTATTAAGACAAAATAAAGGATGATGACCGATAAAACCTGCTCAGGATTTCTCGTAAACCTTATGGACGGGGAATAGTCTTTAATAACCATTCAGTCTGTTTTTTTAATTACATGTGATTTATTTTTAAATAAAATATTCATTCTAAAAATGTAAAATCGCGCCCTGGTTTCTTCAAGAAAATGCACATCGAATGAAGCCGGTCAATAGGCCAGTCTGTCAATAACAGCATCCCCCAAAACGCAAAAACCCCCAGCTTACGCTGAGGGGGTTCGCTTAATGCAAAGCCTGGCAGTTCCCTACTCTCACATGGGGAGACCCCACACTACCATCGGCGCTACGGCGTTTCACTGCTGAGTTCGGCATGGGGTCAGGTGGGACCACCGCGCTATCGCCGCCAGGCAAATTCATTCCATTCCAACCGTGATACCCGCCTTTAACAGCTCGCACCACCATCAGAACCAATCCGGTCAACAAGCTAAAATTCTTTTCGTCTCTCTCACCAAAACACCTTCGGTGTTGTAAGGTTAAGCCGCTCGGTTCATTAGTACTGGTCAGCTCAATGCATCGCTGCACTTACACACCCAGCCTATCCACGTCTTCGTCTCAAACGTTCCTTCCGTGACCTTAAAGTCAAGGGAAGACTCATCTCAAGGCAAGTTTCCCGCTTAGATGCTTTCAGCGGTTATCTCTGCCGCACTTAGCTACCGGGCTATGCCATTGGCATGACAACCCGTACACCAGCGGTGCGTCCACTCCGGTCCTCTCGTACTAGGAGCAGCCCCTTTCAATCTTCCAACGCCCACGGCAGATAGGGACCGAACTGTCTCACGACGTTCTAAACCCAGCTCGCGTACCACTTTAAATGGCGAACAGCCATACCCTTGGGACCGACTTCAGCCCCAGGATGTGATGAGCCGACATCGAGGTGCCAAACACCGCCGTCGATATGAACTCTTGGGCGGTATCAGCCTGTTATCCCCGGAGTACCTTTTATCCGTTGAGCGATGGCCCTTCCATTCAGAACCACCGGATCACTAAGACCTACTTTCGTACCTGCTCGAGCTGTCACTCTCGCAGTCAAGCTGGCTTATGCCTTTGCACTAACCTCACGATGTCCGACCGTGATTAGCCAACCTTCGTGCTCCTCCGTTACGCTTTGGGAGGAGACCGCCCCAGTCAAACTACCCACCAGACACTGTCCCCGTTCCGGATCACGGAACTGGGTGAGAACATCGAACATTCAAGGGTGGTATTTCAAGGATGGCTCCATGCAGACTGGCGTCCACACTTCCTGGCCTCCCACCTATCCTACACATCAAGGCTCCATGTTCAGTGTCAAGCTATAGTAAAGGTTCACGGGGTCTTTCCGTCTTGCCGCGGGTACACTGCATCTTCACAGCGAGTTCAATTTCACTGAGTCTCGGGTGGAGACAGCCTGGCCATCATTACGCCATTCGTGCAGGTCGGAACTTACCCGACAAGGAATTTCGCTACCTTAGGACCGTTATAGTTACGGCCGCCGTTTACTGGGGCTTCTATCAAGAGCGTCGCGCTTACGCGCTAACCCCATCAATTAACCTTCCAGCACCGGGCAGGCGTCACACCGTATACGTCCACTTTCGTGTTTGCACAGTGCTGTGTTTTTAATAAACAGTTGCAGCCAGCTGGTCTCTGCGACTGGCTTCGGCTCCGGATGTTTCTTCCTTCACCTGCTGCCAGCGTGCCTTCTCCCGAAGTTACGGCACCATTTTGCCTAGTTCCTTCACCCGAGTTCTCTCAAGCGCCTGAGTATTCTCTACCTGACCACCTGTGTCGGTTTGGGGTACGATTCAATGTCACCTGATGCTTAGAGGCTTTTCCTGGAAGCCGGGCATCAACCACTTCACCGCCGTAGCGGTTCGTCATCACGCCTCAGTGTTACAGCAGAACGGATTTGCCTGTCCTGCCCACCTGCACGCTTAAACCGGGACAACCGTCGCCCGGATGGCCTAGCCTTCTCCGTCCCCCCTTCGCAGTCACATTCAGTACAGGAATATTAACCTGTTTCCCATCGACTACGCTTTTCAGCCTCGCCTTAGGGGTCGACTCACCCTGCCCCGATTAACGTTGGACAGGAACCCTTGGTCTTCCGGCGAGCGGGTTTTTCACCCGCTTTATCGTTACTTATGTCAGCATTCGCACTTCTGATACCTCCAGCGCGCTTCACAGCACACCTTCGACGGCTTACAGAACGCTCCCCTACCCAACGACACCTTAGTGTCGCTGCCGCAGCTTCGGTGCATGGTTTAGCCCCGTTACATCTTCCGCGCAGGCCGACTCGACCAGTGAGCTATTACGCTTTCTTTAAATGATGGCTGCTTCTAAGCCAACATCCTGGCTGTCTGAGCCTTCCCACCTCGTTTCCCACTTAACCATGACTTTGGGACCTTAGCTGGCGGTCTGGGTTGTTTCCCTCTTCACGACGGACGTTAGCACCCGCCGTGTGTCTCCCGTGATACCATTCTTCGGTATTCGCAGTTTGCATCGGGTTGGTAAGCCGGGATGGCCCCCTAGCCGAAACAGTGCTCTACCCCCGAAGATGAATTCACGAGGCGCTACCTAAATAGCTTTCGGGGAGAACCAGCTATCTCCCGGTTTGATTGGCCTTTCACCCCCAGCCACAAGTCATCCGCTAATTTTTCAACATTAGTCGGTTCGGTCCTCCAGTTAGTGTTACCCAACCTTCAACCTGCCCATGGCTAGATCACCGGGTTTCGGGTCTATACCCTGCAACTCATGCGCCCAGTTAAGACTCGGTTTCCCTGCGGCTCCCCTAAACGGTTAACCTTGCTACAGAATATAAGTCGCTGACCCATTATACAAAAGGTACGCAGTCACCCCCATAAATGAAGGCTCCCACTGCTTGTACGTACACGGTTTCAGGTTCTGTTTCACTCCCCTCGCCGGGGTTCTTTTCGCCTTTCCCTCACGGTACTGGTTCACTATCGGTCAGTCAGGAGTATTTAGCCTTGGAGGATGGTCCCCCCATATTCAGACAGGATACCACGTGTCCCGCCCTACTCGTTGAGCTCACAGTGAAGAGGGTTTAGTGTACGGGACTTTCACCCTTTACTGTGCGACTTTCCAGACGCTTCCACTCACCCCTTCACTGATGCAGACTCTGGGCTGCTCCCCGTTCGCTCGCCGCTACTGGGGGAATCTCGGTTGATTTCTTTTCCTCGGGGTACTGAGATGTTTCAGTTCCCCCGGTTCGCCTCGCTTGACTATGAATTCATCAAGCGATAGTGCAACGGATTGCACTGGGTTTCCCCATTCGGACATCGCCGGTTATTACGCTTCATATCAGCTTACCGACGCTTTTCGCAGATTAGCACGTCCTTCATCGCCTCTGACTGCCTAGGCATCCACCGTGTACGCTTAGTCGCTTAACCTCACAACCCGAAACTGTCTCGGCTTGCAGATTGTTGAGAGACTCATCAATAACCCCTCGGGGAGATTATTGACTGTATTCAATTTTCAGCTTGTTCCAGATTGTTAAAGAGCAAAATAATTCACAGCATACTGTCGCCAATATACTCTGAACTATTATTTTAGTATGGTGGAGCTAAGCGGGATCGAACCGCTGACCTCCTGCGTGCAAGGCAGGCGCTCTCCCAGCTGAGCTATAGCCCCATACAAATTCGTTATCGCCGGTTTACCCTCACCAACTCACTTAACCGCCGGACAGTTCAACGCCAGCCACGCCGCGTTCGAAAAATACCAGGACAAGTCAATTTGGTAGGCCTGAGTGGACTTGAACCACCGACCTCACCCTTATCAGGGGTGCGCTCTAACCACCTGAGCTACAAGCCTGTTACGATAATTTACTCTGTTCTTTCATCAGACAATCTGTGTGAGCACTGCACTCAACTGCATCTCAGGTAAGGAGGTGATCCAACCGCAGGTTCCCCTACGGTTACCTTGTTACGACTTCACCCCAGTCATGAATCACAAAGTGGTCAGCGCCCTCCCTTAGGTTAAGCTACCGACTTCTTTTGCAACCCACTCCCATGGTGTGACGGGCGGTGTGTACAAGGCCCGGGAACGTATTCACCGTAGCATTCTGATCTACGATTACTAGCGATTCCGACTTCATGGAGTCGAGTTGCAGACTCCAATCCGGACTACGACAGACTTTATGTGTTCCGCTCACTCTCGCAAGCTCGCTTCACTTTGTATCCGCCATTGTAGCACGTGTGTAGCCCTACTCGTAAGGGCCATGATGACTTGACGTCATCCCCACCTTCCTCCGGTTTATCACCGGCAGTCTCCTTTGAGTTCCCGCCATCACGCGCTGGCAACAAAGGATAAGGGTTGCGCTCGTTGCGGGACTTAACCCAACATTTCACAACACGAGCTGACGACAGCCATGCAGCACCTGTCTCTCAGTTCCCTAAGGCACTTCGCTGTCTCCAGCAAATTCTGAGGATGTCAAGAGTAGGTAAGGTTCTTCGCGTTGCATCGAATTAAACCACATGCTCCACCGCTTGTGCGGGCCCCCGTCAATTCATTTGAGTTTTAACCTTGCGGCCGTACTCCCCAGGCGGTCGATTTAACGCGTTAGCTCCGGAAGCCACTCCTCTAGGGAACAACCTCCAAATCGACATCGTTTACAGCGTGGACTACCAGGGTATCTAATCCTGTTTGCTCCCCACGCTTTCGCACCTGAGCGTCAGTCTTCGTCCAGGGGGCCGCCTTCGCCACCGGTATTCCTCCACATCTCTACGCATTTCACCGCTACACATGGAATTCTACCCCCCTCTACGAGACTCCAGTCAACCAGTCTTAGATGCCGTTCCCAGGTTAAGCCCGGGGATTTCACATCTAACTTAATTGACCGCCTGCGTGCGCTTTACGCCCAGTCATTCCGATTAACGCTTGCACCCTCCGTATTACCGCGGCTGCTGGCACGGAGTTAGCCGGTGCTTCTTCTGCGGGTAACGTCAAAATACAACCCTGTTCAGGTTATACCCTTCCTCCCCGCTGAAAGTACTTTACAACCCGAAGGCCTTCTTCATACACGCGGCATGGCTGCATCAGGCTTGCGCCCATTGTGCAATATTCCCCACTGCTGCCTCCCGTAGGAGTCTGGGCCGTGTCTCAGTCCCAGTGTGGCTGGTCATCCTCTCAGACCAGCTAGGGATCGTCGCCTCGGTAGGCCATTACCCTACCGACTAGCTAATCCCATCTGGGTTCATCCGTGGGCGTGAGGCCTTTTCAGGTCCCCCACTTTGGTCTCGCGACATTATGCGGTATTAGCCACCGTTTCCAGTGGTTATCCCCCGCCCTCGGGCAGATCCCCAGACATTACTCACCCGTCCGCCGCTCGTCAGCGAAAGTGCACGCACTTTCCTGTTACCGCTCGACTTGCATGTGTTAGGCCTGCCGCCAGCGTTCAATCTGAGCCATGATCAAACTCTTCTATTAAAAGCTTGATGCTCAAAGAAACTGACTGTTCATTCGTAATGAATTCACTGTTGTTCACTCTTCAAGACTTTAAAACGTATTTTTTTGTGATACGGTCTTGTGAGTGCCCACACAGATTGTCTGATTAATTGTTAAAGAGCAGGCTGAAATAAAAATTGATATTCTCGTTCAGCCGGGCTGCGTATATTACGCTTTTCGCCCGCAGAGTCAAGCGCTTATTCACTTTACTCTGCCTGGCCTCACACGTTTTGTCAGCGTTGTGTCGGTCAGTGGTGGCGCATTATAGGGAGTTCTTCGGCGCTGGCAATAATTATTTTAAAGAAAATTGATCGTTTGATTAATTCCACAGCAAAATCCCACTTTATACTCATTTACCAACAGACTTATCCACAAATGGTTAGTTGGGTTAAAATTTATCGAGCATCACGCAAACGTTTTCGTTACAATTCGGTGGCTAAAATCATTACGTGATTTTAGCTGACTGTTCTGAAATGTTATTGCAGTGCCCATTTTTCATGTCCTGATAATAGTAGGTTCTTCCCAATAACATGTTATTGCCTTATAAAATCCAAGGGATCAAACCAATGCAACAGCTTCGTCCAATCCGTCGTGCCCTGCTTAGTGTTTCCGATAAATCAGGGATTGTTGAATTTGCAAAAGCCTTATCTCAACGCGGTGTTGAATTACTTTCTACTGGCGGCACAGCCCGTTTACTGGCTGACTCTGGTCTGAAGGTTACTGAAGTTTCAGATTACACCGGCTTTCCTGAAATGATGGATGGACGCGTTAAGACCCTGCATCCTAAAGTACATGGCGGAATCCTTGGTCGCCGCGAGCAAGATGATGAGATCATGGAGCAATACCAAATCTCACCAATTGATATGGTAGTTGTGAATCTATATCCATTCGCACAAACTGTTGCTAAACCAGATTGCACTTTGGAAGATGCTGTTGAAAACATTGATATCGGCGGACCAACAATGGTTCGCTCTGCGGCTAAGAACCATAAAGATGTTGCGATCGTAGTTAATAGTAATGATTATGAAAAAATCATTGAAGAGATGGGTAACAATCAAGGTTCACTGACACAATCGACCCGTTTCGATTTAGCAATTAAGGCATTTGAACACACCGCTGCTTATGACAGCATGATCGCTAACTATTTTGGCAAACGGGTTCCGCCTTATTACGGTGACACCACTCAACCATCAGGACGTTTCCCTCGTACCCTGAATCTGAATTTCACTAAAAAGCAAGATATGCGTTACGGCGAGAACAGCCATCAGGACGCCGCTTTCTATATAGAAGAGAATATCTCTGAAGCGTCTATCGCAACGGCAACTCAATTACAAGGTAAGGCGCTTTCCTATAATAATATTGCAGATACAGATGCAGCTTTGGAATGTGTTAAGGAATTCTCAGAGCCTGCATGTGTTATCGTTAAGCACGCTAATCCATGCGGCGTAGCAGTAGGTAAAGATATTCACGAAGCCTATGATCGTGCATTCAAAACAGACCCTACCTCAGCTTTCGGCGGTATTATCGCGTTCAACCGCGAACTTGATACTAAAACTGCACAAGCCATTATCGATCGCCAATTCGTTGAGGTAATTATCGCCCCTTCAATAAATGAAGATGCATTACCCATTTTGGCTACCAAGCAAAATGTCCGTGTTCTGGTCAGTGGCAAATGGGAAACCCGCGTTGCTGGTCTTGATTTCAAACGTGTTAATGGCGGCCTGCTAGTACAAGATCGCGATCTTGGTATGGTAACCACAGACAGCTTACGTGTAGTTTCCAAACGTCAACCTACGGAACAAGAAATGAAAGATGCCCTGTTCTGTTGGAAAATCGCTAAGTTTGTCAAATCAAATGCAATTGTTTATGCAAAAAATGATATGACTATTGGTATCGGTGCAGGCCAAATGAGCCGCGTCTGTTCTGCAAAAATTGCTGGAATTAAAGCCGCCGACGAAGGTTTGGAGGTTCAGGGGTGTGCAATGGCTTCTGACGCATTTTTCCCATTCCGTGACGGCATTGATGCAGCAGCGGCTGTCGGCGTAAGCTGTGTTATCCAACCAGGCGGTTCTATCCGTGATAACGAAATCATTGCAGCGGCTGATGAACACAGTCTCGCCATGATTTTTACTGGCATGCGCCATTTCCGCCACTAATCAATAGTAGGAGTGAATTGAATGAATATTTTAATTATTGGTAGCGGTGGACGCGAGCACGCTCTGGCATGGAAAGCAGCTCAGTCTCCTTTGGCTGATAAAGTCTATGTTGCTCCAGGCAATGCAGGAACCGCTCTGGAGAGCAATCTGGAAAATATTGATATCTCAGCGACAGATATCAATAGCCTATTAGCATTTGCGCAAAGCCATAATATCGGGCTGACTATCGTTGGCCCTGAAGCGCCATTGGTCATTGGTATTGTCGATGCATTCCAAAAAGCAGGGTTGACTATCTTTGGTCCAACTCAAGCAGCCGCTCAACTAGAAGGCTCAAAAACATTCACCAAAGATTTTCTGGCACGCCATCAGATCCCAACCGCAACTTATCAGAATTTTACAGAAATCGAACCGGCGCTCGCCTATCTGGATAAAGTCGGCGCTCCTATTGTCATAAAAGCTGACGGGTTGGCTGCGGGTAAAGGTGTGATTGTTGCTATGACACTGGAAGAAGCCCAGTCCGCCATAAAAGATATGCTGGCCGGAAATGCATTTGGTGATGCAGGTCATCGGATTGTTATTGAAGAGTTTTTAACTGGCGAAGAAGCTAGTTTTATCGTTATGGTCGATGGCAAGAATGTTGTTCCTATGGCAACCAGCCAGGATCACAAGCGCGTAGGTGACGGTGACACGGGTCCGAACACTGGGGGGATGGGGGCCTATTCACCCGCACCGGTCGTCACCGATGCAATCCACCAGCGTATTATAGAAGAAATTATTTATCCTACGGTTAATGGTATGGCTGCTGAAGGTCATGTCTATACCGGTTTTCTTTATGCCGGGTTGATGATCAACCAGCATGGCGAACCGAAAGTGATTGAATTTAACTGTCGCTTTGGTGATCCGGAAACTCAACCAATCATGATGCGTATGCGTTCCGATTTAGTTGAACTTTGTCTGGCCGGTGCAAAAGGCGAGCTTGCAGGTAAAACGTCTGATTGGGACGAACGCCCTGCTCTGGGTGTAGTGCTGGCTGCTGGCGGATATCCTGCCAATTATCACAAAGGGGACATTATTCATGGCTTGCCCCAACAAGAAAATGAAAGCATCAAGGTTTTTCATGCAGGTACAGCGCTGAAAGACGGTGATGTTATTACCGCAGGTGGGCGTGTTCTGTGTGTTACCGCTTTGGGAAAAACCATTGCCGACGCACAGAAAAACAGTTACCAGCAAGCAGAAGAGATTGAATGGAGTGGCTGTTTTTACCGCAAGGATATTGGATACCGGGCAATTAACCGGCTGAAATAATCACAAAACTGACGGAGGTCAGAGGCTGTCCTTCGTCGGTTCCCAACGACAGAAGTCGTTATTAGCTACCAGCAGTAATTCGCGGCCAGCCGAAGCTTCCAACCAAGCAATGGTTAATTGACCGTAGCTTCTTTTTTCGCGCTGTTCAAGCCATGACCTCGCGTAAGGTTCAAACTCGACGGCAATCGTGTCACCCGCACAAGTAGTGACTTTGCCGTTATGCCAGTGCCCTTGCATCAAACGCACATTTCCCACGATCAGCGCATCACTTAATTCAAGAGCCCGTTTAGCGTCAAACTGCATACGAACAATATCATCACTGGAAAGGGGTTCACGCCGCGTTTTTGACTGCTTTTGCATAAAAATCACATCACCGGATTTATCTAAACGAAGTTGTTCAGCCAATGGCTTTTCATCATTCAGGATTTCACGACGAATTTGACGTAAATCGCCCTGTTTATATTCATAAAAAGTCACGATGGTATTGCCATTACGATAAGGACTGTAAACACTCATTAGAACCAGAGGCTGACTATTTTGATCGTTGAGGCGCCACAAGCGGACAACGCCATCATCTGCGATGAATCCACTTGCACTAAAAGAAGGTTCTTTGGGTTGATTGGTACAGGCGCTGAGCGCGAAGACGAATCCTAGTGTCATCAGCCCCTGACGAACCAACAAAAGGGGATAAACACCCCTTCTATCTTTTCTTTTTTGCAATGAAATTATTTAACTGCGTCTTTCAGTGCCTTGCCAGCAGAGAAAGCAGGTACGTTCGCCGCAGCGATTGTAATTTCTTTACCGGTTTGAGGGTTACGGCCAGTACGCTCTGCGCGATGGTTAACTTTGAAAGTACCAAAGCCCACCAGCTGTACTGAATCACCTTCTTTCAGGGATTCAGTAATTGCATTCAAAGTTGATTCCAGAGCAGCTTTCGCCTGAGCTTTGGTCAGATCTGCGCTTTCTGCGATTGCATCAACTAATTCAGTCTTATTCATAGATTATCCTTACAGTGTGTTTATCGTTTGCAAAGCATCGAGTGCGACGGATATGCCGAATGACAGCACCCCTGCATACACGCACCGATAGCCACTTCTTTTCGCCCCCCAAATGTAGAACAGAGTGGGGGCAAAAGTGAAGCCTTTGAACATGGCATTTAAAGCATTAAATCACGTTTTTTCACTTTACTGCGTTAAATTTATGCCAATGTTGCTAATTCCTGACTCCCGAAGGTCAGCTTTCAATCCTTTAATCAACTCAATATCCCGCTCTTCACAGCCGGCCAATAAGCGATAAATTTCCCATTGAATGTCCCACTCTTGTTCAATGGCAGGTGAAACTTTTAATTCTTCATCGGTCATTTCTTTCCCAGCGTGGGTCATTTCAAGCATAGCAACAGTGCGAATTGAAATTTCACTCACAGCAATTGTATGCTCCAATCTCTCACCACTCAGACGGGCATGGAGCATTTCCCCTAATGCAATACACGCATCAATTGCCGGGTACACACCGTAAATATCATAATCATCGGCTGACGGAATGATCTGTTCCAACTTTTCCAGCTGATTATCAAAATTAACCTTGGCATCTTTTACCACTAATGTTTCCCACACCAAATCCAGAATACGGCGGTAAAGTGCAGGTTCCGCGAACGCTGTCTGACGACAGAACATCTGGTAATTTGGATACATCCGTTCGCATAAACTCGCCATGAAAGTCAGATGCTGCCAGCTTTCAAGTTTTTCCAGCCGTAAATGTATCGGGTTTCGTAACATTAGTTCTTACTCATTAATGCATAATTTGCTTCGCAGTTTACCTGAAATTCAAGAAGATCCACACGCTTACACCGAATTTAAGGATTTTTCTGCATCATTTGTTCAAAAAACGCCCTATTTGAGGCGATACCATCCGCCCAACGGGTAGTTTCAGGTAGACGATAACCTCTCACACAACGCTCTACCCATAGCAATGCACTATCAAGACTGATTCTGTGTCCTGTAGAAATATACAATGGATTACAACGTTTTTTACTGCGCCATACCCAACCAATCTGCTCCTCTTTATCAATCAAAGGCTGATAACTGCCGGGTTGCTCATTCAATGGTTCACTTTCACCACATAAACGACGTTTTGCCACACCAATCGTAGGTACATGCGCCAATAAACCAAAATGGCTGGCAACACCTAAACGACGTGGATGAGCGATACCATGGCCGTCCACCATGACCAGGTCAGGTGTGTGTTTCAGCAATTGCCAGGCAGCCATCAATGCAGGGTATTCACGGAAAGAGAGTAAACCAGGGATATAAGGAAGCGTAGTTTCAATTCGGGCTATCTGATACTCCACCAGTTCAAGGGCAGGATAAGAGAGAACAGCGATAGCGGCACGGGTAACCGTTCCTTGCTGTTCAAAGCCCACATCAGCACCAGCAATCAATTTTGGTGAGGAAAAATCATCATGACGAATGACTTGTTGAGCCTTTTCTATTTGTTCCTGACGTAATGCTTTCGTGTTAATCATATTTTTACTGATGATATTTAGCTGAAAGTTTATGTACCGCTTCAACAAATACACCAGCATGTTCCGGCGGTACATCTTGATGGATACCATGACCAAGGTTAAAAACATGACCAGAACCCACACCAAAACCTTGCAAAATTGTCGAAACTTCCTGCTTAATCCGCTCTGGAGCGGCGTATAACATAGATGGATCCATATTGCCCTGCAAAGCCACTTTATTCCCCACACGACGGCGCGCATCAGCAATATCTGTCGTCCAGTCCAAACCCAAGGCATCACAACCCGTTTCAGTCATTGCTTCCAGCCATTGCCCGCCACCTTTGGTAAACAATGTTACTGGCACACGGCGGCCTTCATTTTCACGGATCAGGCCATCAACAATTTTGTGCATATAACGCAGGGAAAACTCGCGATAATCCCGACCTGTCAGCACGCCTCCCCAAGTATCGAAAATCATCACGGACTGAGCACCCGCTTTAATCTGGGCATTAAGGTAAAGGGTAACGCTGTCTGCCAGTTTATCCAGCAATAAGTGCATGACGGCGGGTTCGGCATACATCATTTTTTTGATTTTAGTGAATGCCTTACTACTACCGCCTTCCACCATATAAGTCGCCAGTGTCCACGGGCTACCGGAAAAGCCAATCAAAGGAACCTGACCCGCCAGAGCCTTACGGATTGTACGCACTGCATCCATCACATAACCCAGTTCCATTTCAGGATCAGGAACCGGCAGTTTTTCCACATCAGCACGACTTAAAATAGGGAATTTAAAACACGGGCCTTCACCTGCCTCAAAATAGAGTCCCAACCCCATTGCATCAGGAATAGTGAGAATATCAGAGAAGAGAATTGCCGCATCCAGCGGATAACGTCGCAAAGGTTGCAAAGTGACTTCGCAGGCAAGTTCAGTGTTTTTACATAAAGCAATAAAATCACCTGCTTCAGCACGAGTAACTTTATACTCAGGCAAGTAGCGGCCCGCCTGACGCATCATCCATACAGGTGTAACATCAACGGGTTGGCGTAGTAAGGCTCGCAAATAGCGGTCGTTTTTCAACTCATTCATGACAGGCTCCGTTTATTGATTGGCCGCAATATTATCTGACTGCAATGATTAGACACCATTGTAACATGACAGATAGATCTCTCCCGTTAATTGCGCCAAACTGTATATTATGCATTTCGGCACAGACCAACTGTATCTTCAATCAACCGACGGGCAATAGTATTATGCGGTGGAATTAATGGTAGTTGATCATAACGGTACCAATTTGCACTGATCAATTCTTTCGGATCATGGCGGATCTCACCGCTATCATAATCAGCCAGAAATGCCATCATCAGTGAATGCGGGAAAGGCCATGGTTGAGAAGCCACATAGCGTAAGTTGCGGATTTTAATATTACTCTCTTCCATGACTTCTCGGGATACAGCTTCTTCAAGTGTTTCACCTACTTCAACAAACCCAGCAAGCACTGTATATATGCCACCACGATGGCGCTGATGCTGAGCCAGTAAAATCTGATCATCACGACGAATACCGACAATAATACAAGGCGCAATCTGCGGATAATAACGCTCATGACAATGGTTACACAGACAAGCCCATTCACTGACACTGTGGTTCATTTCATTGCCACAATAACCACAATATTGATGGGAACGATAAAACTCTGCTAGCTGTACTCCCCGGCCAGCTAATTGAAACAATCCGTGATCATTTGAAGCAATTTGCCGTAGCGAAACCATATCGGAAGACATTTCTTGACGAATAAGCCAAACTTTCTCGCCCTGCCATTCACCGATAGGCAATGCTATTTTTCCTTGCAGTAACCATTGAGTCGCTATTCCAAAAGGTAATTCACCTTTTGGGAGCCAAATACGATTCTCATCGCTGACAATCCACCAGCCTCGTTCTATACCTGTTACTTGTTGCTGCATCATCATTATGGCATCTTATTTATTACAAATATCTGTATAAATCATACGCTTTTTAGTCAAAAAAAGAGTATTTTTGTTACTGTTTATCATAAGGAACACAATACCATGTCACAACTGCTTGCAGTATTTGATCTGGATGACACCTTAATCTCCGGTGATTCCAGCGCTATATGGACAGAGTTTCTATGGGAAAAAAGCATCATTACTGATCCAAGTTTTATTGAAGCAGATAAAAAAATGATGGCTGATTACAGCGCCGGTTCACTGGATATGAGTCATTATCTGGCATTTAGCCTGCAAACACTGCATCAAGTTTCACAAGAACAAGTTGATCTTTGGTTGAGTTTGTTAAAGAAAAAATCAGACCTCGATTTTATCCACAAGCCAAAGCGCTAGTTGCAGAGTATCAACAGCAACAAATTCCGGTCATTATTATCTCAGCCACTGTCTCTTTTATTGTGAAAAAGATTGCTACCGAATTAAATATTCACACTGCACTAGGCATTGATATGGTGATGGAAAATGGCTGTTATACCGGCCAAATAGACGGTATTGCGACTTTTCGTGAAGGTAAAGTCAAACGGATCAAACAGTGGCTGGAACAACAAAATAGTTATCCTGAAATTATCCGTTTTTACAGTGATTCAATTAATGATCTACCAATGTGTCAATTTGCCGATGAGGTAATTACTATCAATGCCGATACACGTTTAAAAGCCGAAGCACAACAACAAGGCTGGCAACAATTAACCTGGTCATTGTAAATATTTTCAATCAGTAAGAGTTGTAGTTTTCATAATCCCTTCTATACTACTGTTTACTTTCTTGTCGGAGTGCCTAGCGTAAGCTGTTTTATCGCAGCATACACAGGCTGAGACCGTTAATTCGGGATCCGCGGAACCTGATCGGGTTAAGACCCGCGAAGGGAACAAGAGTAATCAAGCGCTGTCGGATAACTCAGTTTTCTTACCAAGAGTCTATCCAGCCACCAATCATTACTCCCTGCGAGCTCCAGACAAGCAATTTTCCCAATAACACGGTTAGGAATTTGCTATGTCTAATAATATTGTTATCCCTGCAACCGATATTTCACCAAAACCCAGCCCAGCACGCCCACGTAAAGCTCAACGCGATGCCGCTCAGGAATTTATTAATTCTATTCAAGGCGTCGCGTTCCCTAATTCACGACGAATTTATCTCCAAGGTTCACGTGACGATATCCAAGTCCCAATGCGGGAAATTCAGTTATCACCTACTTTGATCGGTGGAACAAACGAAGAACCGCAATATGAGGAAAACGAAGCTATCCCTGTTTACGATACTTCCGGCGCTTATGGCGATCCTGATTCCATGCTGAATGTGCATGTTGGGTTAACTAAACTGCGCCAGCAATGGATCGACGAACGTCAAGATACAGAACCCGTTACTGCCCTCAGCTCTGATTTTACTCAGCAACGTCTGGCGGATGCTGGTCTCGATCATTTACGTTTTAATAACCGCCCTCATCCATTAAAAGCCGGTAAAGGCAAACGCGTGACTCAATTGCACTATGCCCGTAAAGGCATCATCACACCGGAAATGGAGTTTATCGCACTACGGGAAAATATGGGGCGTGAACGTATCCACGGCGATGTACTACGCCAACAACATGCCGGGCAAGGCTTCGGTGCTCAGTTGCCAGAAAATATCACACCAGAATTTGTCCGTCAGGAGGTCGCTGCTGGCCGGGCGATTATTCCTGCCAATATCAATCATCCTGAATCAGAACCCATGATTATTGGTCGTAATTTTCTGGTGAAGGTTAATGCTAATATCGGTAACTCTTCAGTCACCTCTTCTATTGAGGAAGAAGTAGAAAAGTTAATCTGGTCTACCCGTTGGGGAGCGGATACGGTAATGGATCTCTCCACTGGCCGTTATATCCACGAAACCCGCGAATGGATCTTGCGTAATAGCCCGATTCCTATCGGTACAGTCCCCATTTATCAGGCTCTGGAAAAAGTTAATGGCGTAGCGGAAAACCTCACCTGGGAAATGTTCCGTGATACCTTGCTGGAACAAGCTGAACAAGGGGTGGATTACTTCACCATTCATGCTGGTGTATTACTGCGCTATATACCGATGACAGCCAAACGCCTCACCGGAATTGTTTCCCGCGGGGGTTCAATCATGGCGAAATGGTGTCTATCTCATCATCAAGAAAGCTTCCTCTACCAACATTTCCGTGAAATTTGTGAACTCTGCGCTGCTTATGATGTTTCTCTATCACTGGGAGACGGTTTACGACCCGGCTCTATTCAAGATGCCAATGATGAAGCGCAGTTTGCAGAACTGCACACATTAGGTGAACTGACTAAAATTGCCTGGGAATATGATGTTCAGGTGATGATCGAAGGCCCCGGTCATATTCCTATGCAGATGATCCGCCGTAATATGACAGAGGAATTGGAACATTGTCACGAAGCCCCTTTCTATACCCTTGGCCCACTAACAACAGATATTGCACCCGGTTATGACCATTTCACTTCCGGTATTGGTGCTGCCATGATCGGCTGGTTTGGCTGCGCCATGCTCTGTTATGTAACGCCAAAAGAGCACCTCGGCTTGCCAAACAAAGATGATGTTAAGCAAGGGCTAATTACCTACAAAATTGCTGCTCATGCCGCCGATCTCGCCAAAGGTCATCCCGGGGCGCAAATCCGCGATAACGCGATGTCTAAAGCACGTTTTGAATTCCGTTGGGAAGATCAGTTTAATCTGGCGCTTGATCCAGGCACCGCACGTGCCTATCACGATGAAACGCTGCCACAAGCCTCCGGCAAAATTGCGCATTTCTGTTCTATGTGCGGGCCTAAATTCTGCTCGATGAAGATCTCTCAGGAAGTACGCGATTATGCCGCCAGCATGGAACAGATGTCAGAAGAATTCCGCGCCCGCGGTAGCGAGCTATATCACAGTGCGGAGGGAGTCTCTCATGAGTAATCTGCCTAATGCCCCATTTGCCCCGACTGAACACAGATTGGGGCTGTATCCGGTCGTGGATTCACTGGAATGGATTTCCCGCCTGTTAAAGGCAGGAATTACCACTATCCAGTTACGAATCAAAAACCTGCCAGAAGATCAAGTCGAGAGAGAGATTAAGCAAGCCATCACGCTCGGCCATCAATATAACACCCGTTTATTTATTAACGATTACTGGCGACTGGCAATCAAACATGGCGCTTACGGTGTTCATCTGGGACAAGAGGATGTAGATAATGCCGATCTGAATGCAATCCAGGAAGCCGGATTGCGGTTAGGTATTTCCACCCACGATGAACAAGAATTGGCATGGGCAAAATCTTTACATCCATCTTATATCGCCCTCGGCCATATTTTCCCGACGACTACCAAAGCAATGCCCTCTTCTCCGCAAGGGCTCGAAGCACTAAAACAACAGGTAGAAAACACACCGGATTACCCTACTGTCGCTATTGGAGGCATCTCTCTCGAACGTATACCGGATGTTATTGCTACGGGAGTTGGCAGTGTGGCACTGGTCAGTGCGATTACCAAAGCAAAGGATTGGCGTCAGGCAACCGCGCGGTTGCTTCATCTGGTTGAAGGCATTTAGTTGAAGGGATAGAGAGGTTCTTATGCTGAATGATCAAGAATTTATGCGTTACAGCCGACAACTGTTACTCGAAGATATTGGCCCGGAAGGGCAGGAAAAACTGAAATCCAGCCGCGTATTGATTGTCGGACTGGGAGGGCTAGGCGCTCCTGCCTCCCTCTATCTGGCCGGGGCCGGTGTGGGAACAATTTATCTCGCTGATGATGACCAATTGCACATCTCCAATTTACAACGGCAAATCCTTTACCGCACTGAGGATATCCCTTCGGCAAAAGCTGAACTTGCAGCTAATCAACTCAATGCACTGAATCCACTGGTAAAAATAACTGTTCTTAATAAACGTCAAGACGTGGAATCGCTGAAAAAAACCGTAAAACAGGTCGATCTGGTTCTTGATTGCTGTGACAACATGGCAACCCGCCACGCTATCAATGCGGCTTGTGTCGCCACGCGAAAACCCTTAATCAGCGGCAGTGCCATTGGGTTCAGCGGTCAGCTTATGGTGCTTGAGCCCCCTTATTCTCACGGCTGCTATACCTGCCTCTACCCTGATCAGGAAGAACCACAGCGAAATTGCCGAACTGCGGGTGTATTAGGTCCGGTAGTCGGCGTCATCGGCACATTGCAAGCATTGGAGGCCATTAAAATGTTAACCGGGCTTCCCTCTCCGTTGAGCGGCAAACTTCGGCTGTTTGATGGTAAGCAGCAAAGCTGGAGCACGCTACAGCTCAGTCAATCGCAGCAATGCCCAATCTGCGGAGATATGGCATGAAAATTACTATAAATGACCAGCTGATGGAGCTTACCGCGCCTCTGGTTCTACAACAATTACTGGAACAACTTGAACGAACGCAACCGGGAACTGCATTGGCCATTAATCAAACCATTATTCCGCGTTCGAACTGGAGTACGCACCAAGTTAATAACGGGGACAATATCCTTTTGTTTCAGGCTATTGCCGGAGGTTGATATGTTAAAGATCGCGGATACTACTTTTGATTCCCGTTTGTTTACTGGTACAGGCAAATTCGCTCGTTCAGATTTAATGATTCAGGCTATAGCGGCCTCTGGCAGTCAGCTTGTCACGATGGCGATGAAACGCATTGATTTGCAAGGAGGTAATGACGCTATTCTGGTGCCATTACAAAAACTTGGCGTCAAATTGCTGCCAAATACTTCTGGAGCCAAAACCGCAGAAGAGGCTCTGTTCGCAGCCCGTCTGGCCCGTGAAGCATTGGCAACCAACTGGATCAAACTGGAGATCCATCCTGATGTGAAATACTTGCTGCCTGATCCGGTCGAAACGCTCAAAGGCGCTGAAATGCTGGTCAAAGACGGATTTGTCGTTCTGCCTTATTGCAGTGCGGATCCTGTTTTGTGTAAACGTCTGGAAGAAGTGGGCTGCGCGGCAGTCATGCCTTTGGGCGCGCCGATTGGCTCTAATCAAGGGCTGCTAACCCGGGATTTCCTGCAAATTATTATTGAGCAAGCACAGGTGCCAGTGGTTGTCGATGCGGGCATTGGCGCACCAAGCCATGCACTGGAAGCGATTGAACTAGGGGCTGATGCCGTATTAGTTAATACCGCTATTGCCGTCGCGCATAACCCAGTAAAAATGGCACAGGCATTCAGAATGGCGATTGAAGCAGGTGAATTATCCCATCAGGCTGGTCTGGTAAGTCCAAAAAAACATGCTGTTGCATCCAGCCCATTGACTGATTTTCTGGGAACGTTCTAATGTCTAATCATCTTTTGAACAACAGTTTTGGTTATCACTGGCAGCAACTGGGTTGGGATGACATTACCCTTCGTATTAACAGCAAAACTTCGCAGGATGTCGAACGGGCATTGAGCAACAACAAATTAAACTTGGATGATTTGATGGCGTTGCTCTCGCCAGCAGCGAAACCCTATATAGAACCGCTGGCACAACGAGCACAGAAACTGACTCGTCAACGCTTCGGTAATACCGTTGGTTTTTATATTCCGCTTTATCTCTCGAATTTGTGTGCCAATGATTGCACCTATTGTGGATTCTCAATGAGTAACCACATTAAACGCAAGACATTGAATAATGATGAAATTATTGCGGAATGCCAGGCAATTAAAGCGCTGGGTTTTGACAGTGTGCTATTAGTCACTGGAGAACATCAAGGCAAGGTAGGTATGGCTTATTTCCGCCGTTATCTACCACTTATCCGCGAGCATTTCAGCTCAATAATGATGGAAGTCCAACCCATGACACAAGAAGAGTACTCAGAATTAAAAACTCTGGGGTTAGATGGTGTAATGGTTTATCAAGAAACCTATCATGAGCCAACTTATCGGCTGCATCATCTACGGGGTAAGAAACAAGATTTTCACTGGCGACTAGAAACACCGGATCGCCTTGGCCGGGCAAAAATCGATAAAATCGGTTTAGGGGCACTGATTGGCCTCTCTAGTCATTGGCGGACAGATTGCTATATGGTGGCTGAACATCTATCCTTTCTGCAACACACATACTGGCAGAGCCGCTACTCAATTTCATTTCCCCGTTTGCGGCCTTGTACCGGAGGGATTGAACCTGCATCGCTAATGAGTGAAGCAGAACTGGTACAACTCATTTGTGCTTTTCGTCTATTTGCTCCAGATGTAGAACTTTCTATTTCTACTCGTGAATCCCCATTCTTCCGCGATCACGTCATCCCACTGGCAATCAACAATGTCAGTGCCGGTTCGAAAACTCAACCCGGTGGTTACGCAGATACTAGCCATGAAGAATTGGAGCAATTTATTCCGCATGATAACCGTTCCGTTTATCAGGTCGCAGACGCATTAATTAAAGCTGGGTTACAACCTGTCTGGAAAGATTGGGATAGTTATTTAGGTCGATAATTCTATTTTAGGTAAGAACCTTTAACAGGCAATCATTACACGAAATAAGATTTAATATAAAAAACTGTCTGGTACTAATACCAGACAGTAATATAACCCAATACATTCGAAAATAATATTCGCAGTAAAAACCAAACTCAATAAAATTAAACTGAGAATAAAAAATAACTTCCGATTATAAAAATACCTAAATTTCAGCGAAAAAATAAATGGCAACCCTTACTTTTTAAAATTAAAATATAAATCTAATTTACCTCTATTATTCCCATACAGATCGAACATTATAAAAAACCACATAACAATCCACTACATTATATTATTCATCATCATTATCACCTGAAAAATAATTTCCATTAAAAAAATCATTCTGAATATAAAATTAAAGACTTTATCTCTAATCAATCCAACCAACATTAAAAATTCATTTCAATACTCTATTGCAATAGGGCCATTTTACGCATGTTTTTTTCTGGCATATACAGATATTCCTCACAGAAATAAAAATATAAAAATCCAGCTTATACCTATATCGAATAAGTAGAAAATACTATATTTTCTGTATATATTTAAATTCCATACTATTTATTCCTTATTAATTTATACAAATTACAACTCACCACCAACAAAAAATACAATTGAGTATTATCCCATTATTGATAAAGTGCCCACCCGAAAAACAAAGCGCTGAAAGAAATTAAATTTATTTCTATCTATTTAAAAAGGACTACTATATGAACGTACAAGAAATCCTGAATAATGAAGATTATTCTGATAACAAGAAAAACTCTCATAAAGAACTGATAAACGGCTCATTCGAAGAGGGATATAACGGCTGGAGAATCCCAGCCCCTGAATCAGTAGAAATCTTATCTGAAAATGGCGTTCACTTTATCAGAATCCAAAGCGTTACCGGTTCTGGCGTCATTGATCAAATTATCGAAGGATTAGAACCTAATACTAAATATAAACTAACAGGTACAGCGCGCGTATCAGCAGAATGGGCCTCATCAGCTTATTTTGGTTTACAGAGTCGCACCGATGGCCCCAACTCTTTTGCTGTAAACAACACCGATTTTACAACGGGTTCGGTAGAATTAAGTACAGATCAAGAGGGACTTTTACGCGTTTATTTATTGAAAGACCAAGTTGGTCATCGACCAGACAGAGAAACCGCTGACTTTACCGGTTTTGTTTTAGAAAGGGTTTAAGCATCTGGCCTTGATATATAACACCCGAAGCACATGACTCCGGGTGTTTTAACACCTGCCTCAGTAGAGATAATTCTCCGAAAATAACCTCATCTAGCTTAAATCATGCAATGGTTTTTTTATTGGCGGTGTCAATTTGAAATCAGAAAACCGCACCTGTAATCCGTGCCGTTCTGGAGAACAACACATTGCACCAACAAAGACAGGCTGTTTATCTTCAAAAAAAGGAGACAATCTCAACAATGGCCACCGTAAACCATCAGTGGAATATTGCAGTCTTAAATATCCCTCTTCACGAGTCAAACGTAACCAGAATTTACCAGAATCACCAGGAAATACGCCCATAGACCAATCAGAATGATTACGTGTCAGCACACTACCAATCGTGGCATGACCATCAGAATATTCAATTCCTCCTTTCAGCCAATGTTTTTCATCGACTAATAGCATGACTCCGGCTTGATCGTATAAATGTTCAAAACAACCTTCAATACAGAGTTGAAAAGTGAAATCATCCTCAATATAACGCCCAAAAACATGACCATTATGACGTTCAAAACCGTACCATGTTTGTTGCCAAAAATCGGTCTTATGCTCTGTGATGACATTAAGCCAATCACTGCCACATTGCCAATCAGATGGTTCATTAAGCCAATGATATTGCGACAAGCCCATAGGAATTCCTTCTATTATCTTCCGCTTGAATTAATCAATTTATATCCTGCAAGTAAGGAGATAGAGAGTAAAGCAATACAAGCAAAAGCACCGTGTAATGTCACAATATGCGCTAATCCGCCAATAATTGCAGGTCCCAACAAAATCCCTGAATATCCCATTGTAGAAACCGCAGCAACGGCCAGAGAATCAGGCATAATTTTCTGTTGACCAGAAGCGGTAAAAAGCATTGGCGCTATATTGGATAATCCAGCTCCGATCATTAGGAAAGAGAGCCCTAGCACCATTGCGGTTGATGCCGAGTAAATAAGAATAAACCCAGAAGTAGCCAATAAAGAACTGCTGATAAAAACCCGTCTGTGTCCATAATGGGCAATGATCTTATCACCGAGAAAACGGCCCGATGTCATAGCAATAGCAAACAAGGTATAACCGATACCTGCCTGATGACTACTGATATTATGGACGCTGGTTAATAATATACCGCTCCAATCCAGCATTGATCCTTCCATGATATAGGCAACAAAACAGAGAAAACCCAACAAAATCACGATGCCATGGGGCACAGCAAAAAATGGTGTATTGCCCGATTCTGCTTCGTTCAACAACCCACTCCATGCCGGTAATAGCAGTAGCACAATCAGTAACACCGCCATTGACATCGCCTGAAGGGGTGATATTCCTAGAGACAATAATGCACTGACCGAGCCTGCACCCGCTATTCCCCCTAAACTGAATAACGCGTGAAAACCAGACATGATTGGCCGTTGAGCCATTTTTTCGACCATAACCGCGTGGATATTTACTACAACATCCATTGCACCAATACCTGCACCAAAAACAAATAAAGCGCAGGCCAGTGTCAACGGTGTAGGTAATACGCTAAGGCCTGGCAACATAACCAGCACCAACAAGGCGCATAAAGTGAAAATTTGCCGGCATCCAAAACGTGCGGCCAACATGCCTGCCATCGGCATCATAATGAAAGAACCAATACCGAATGCCAGCATCAGTAGCCCCATCGCGCCATTATCAAGTTGTAGCCGTTCTTTCACTAAAGGAATGAGGGGAGCCCAACTTGCAAGACTAAAGCCAGCAATAAAAAAAGCGACGCGCGTCGCCATGATGGGTTGTTTTACCAAAGAGACCATATTCAGATCAGACAACTCATACTCCTTCTATATAAATAAAAACGCCCTCCGATATGACTCACGGAGGGCATTAACTTATGCAAAATTAATCTTGGAAAATTGCGGAATATCTGTCAGCACTCCGATAATACGGGTTGCCTGTTGATACTGTTCTGCAACAGATAACGCATGAGGCCAGGCATACACATAGGGAATACCTGCCTGTACTGCCGCTGTAATCCCCAAATCTGTATCTTCAATTACCAATGTTTGATGAACATCCATAGACTTCAATTCCAACATGGCAAGATAGGGATCGGGATTCGGTTTCGTTCTTACAACATCGTCGCCGGAGATCAACGCTGGGCTTTCGCTCAATCCCAATAATCCAATATTAGCCAAACACACTTCACGCGGCGCAGTAGAGACAAAACCAAAAGGGATGCAGTGCTGTTGTAAAGCCTCTATCAGCCTGGCAATCCCTGGGCGAAGGTAACTTTGAGACAGCTTATCTTTGTAAACAGAGACAATTTTAGCCGTGATCTCTTGCTGCTGTTGAGCTGGAACCCCAATATAATCCAGCGTTTCTTTCAAACTCAGGCCGATAAGTTGCTGCGGTTTTACATGATGTGTGTAGTCAGGGGCCAAATCACAAAGAACATCAAAGTGCAGTTGCTCACTATCGACAATGACCCCATCAATATCAAAAATCACATTAAATCTATCCATGTGAAAAACTCCATTACTTCAGATCGGAAATACGGATCAGCACCTTACAATTTGGGGTACAGAGCGGTTTTTGGGTTTTGCCCGCAATATCACAACCCACCGTGAGAAAAGCCTGCAAGTAATCATTAAAATCAAAGACCTGACTGACCAGACGACCCACTGGGATAATACCATCACGGATCATGGTATAAGCACGTTCAAAGCTGTTATTCAGAGAATCAATAGACCCAATGACTGAAAGACTCTTATCGGCGATTTTAAGAATATCAAGGCTGGCATGTTTATCTTTAAGCGCAACATTCAGCAATTTTCCACCAGGAGCCAGATGTTCGAAAATGTATTCTGTTAATTGTCCAGTAGTATCCACACAGAGATCGATCAATGCCGATTTATCGCCATATTTCTGCGTCAACGCCTCATCAAAATCAGTATACAATTCACATTCCGGCGGCAGATTTTCTCTGGCAAACTGAACACGGCTCTCGTTTTTCTCGACCATGAAAGCCTTGACGCCTCTGGCATGTAAAGCCCAAATGTAGAGCATACCCATTGGACCTGCGCCAGCCACTGCTGCACGGATATTAGTATGAGTGATACCCAGCTTATCGACACCGGTCAATGTACAACTCAACGGCTCGGTCAGTGATGCCTCTTCCATGCTGACATGATCATCCAGTTTTATCAGTGAGCTCTCTTTAGCCAGATACTGTTCAGCAAATGCTCCGTCATAGGAAACCCCAGCTTCGGTTCCCAATTTCTTTTCACAATGATTTGGGCTTCCTGTCTGGCACATCCGACAGTGCCCACAGGAATAAGTTGGGTTGATCACCACGCGGTCACCCACGTTAAAACGCGTAACACTTCTTCCTATTTGAGTGACAACCCCCGTCGTTTCATGACCGAGAGTCGTCCCCGGAATCGCAACAGGGTAAGAACCCGTGACAATCCCAACATCCGTACCACAGACACCACAAACCGCAATATCAACCACAACATCATCTGACTCAACACAATGTAACGGTTCAACATCCCGGATTTGAACATCCCATACCTGATTAAATTTAAGTGCTTTCATTATGCTACCTCCTTGTTGTCCAGCATATCTAAAGTCAGATCAGCAAAAGTCAGATCCAATTTATGTAAAATCTCACTTAAATGTTCCTTAGTGCAAATTAATGGCGGACGAACTTTGAGTGCACGGCCTTTCCCATAACGAGAGCCCCGGATGATCAAATTATGACTGTTCGCAGTTGCAATCGCTTTTGCAGCAAATTCCGGTGATGGCGTATCAAAACCAAACATGTAACCGACACCTCTGACACCCGTAATTCCTGGATATTTACGCTGTAATGCTAATAAGCCATTACACAAATAAGCTTCGTTACTCTGCACATTCTCCAGAACATGTTCATCTTCAATAATATCGATAATTTCGTTGAGAGCTGTGAGTGAAAGAGGATTAGCACCTGATGTGCTGGAATGTTCGAAAGACTCTAATACATCCAATGAACTACGCATCAATACACCACCAGTAGGAATACCTATGCCACCAGCGCCTTTAGCGAAAACAATAATATCTGGTTCTAATTCTTTGGCGTAACCGGTTGATGCGAAGAATGTTCCTGTGCGTCCAAACCCTGTCTGCACCTCATCTGCGATAATGATAATGTCATGTTTATGGCAGATATCTCTAATCTTACGGTAAAAATCAACAGGGAAAACGATATTTCCACCATTTCCTTGAATAGGCTCAATGATTAGGCAGGCAATATTGTCATTTGAGCCCAATTGAATAAATTGCTCCAAATCAAAATACTGATTTGGTTCTGCGTTCGGTTCCAATTCAGACATGACGCTGGCAGGAGTCGGCACTTTTAAAGAACCATCAATATTGACATGGAAGTCTTTAATTCTAAAAGCATTACCAGAAATTTGTGCTGTCGCTAAAGACTGACCATGATGAGCAAGAAAGAAAGAGATAACCCCTGACCGCCCTGTTGCTTTTTGTGCAATACGGATGGCGCATTCAACCGCCCCAGATCCGGAAACATCCCGCAACCACATTCTATTAATTCCTTCGGGGGTATGTTTAACCAATTTATTCAGAATATATTGCGACATTTCATGGGTATAAGCTGAACTCAGGTGTGTACATCTGTCGATCTGCTGTTTTAATTTTTCTGATATTCTACGATTAGTGTACCCCAGTGGAAGGTTAAATGTTCCCGAGGCTGCATCAATATACTTTTCACCATCTATTTCTAAATAAGGACCATTACCAACAAAGCGAGAAAGCATATCTTCAAATCGTTTGCCATTTTCCATCATTTTATTACCTTAATTAACCATTTATAACTATAAGAAAGCACAATAATACTTAACAGGTAAGAGAATATTTACCAAAAATTAATTTTTATCAACAAAAACTCACAAAAATCCAAAATAACATTTAAAAATTTAATGTATTTTATATAAAATACATTATTGTTTTGAATGCATTGTTAATTATATGCAGAACTGCTGGTTCATATGATTAATGGTAAGAAATTCGGTTTAAGCCCCTGTAAAACTGCGCCGAAAATTTTCCACCTTACGACTTAATCGCAAACGATGAGGACATTTGTATGGCCGGTGGCTATCTATCTTCTGACAGGTTACAGGATGCACTAAAAGATCCTTGAATATTTCTGATTTGTCAGAAACGATATACTTTTTTATTGAAAATGAGTTCCCAAAGAAATAAAAAAATAAAGTAACTATTTATAGATGAAATAATTTCAAATAGAGCGCCTTAGAATAGCGGCTGTTAACAGTCTGATACACCTTACAGACAGTCAATATATTCAAACTCCAGTTCTTACTACGCAAGGTGAGAAATATACCGGTACTACAGCGTTATACCATCGTGCCTATATTTAAGGGAAAAGAGATATCCATTGGATATATACCCGTTATCTTTCAATGCAGTGTACGAAGCGTTTTCTGATAAAATTCTTCAAAAAGGTGCTGAAACAGCCTGGCCGGTTTACACAGTTAAGCCGCTCGTATAAAGTTCAAGTTTGAAAAAGCAGTAAAGAGTTCAGTTGTGCACAATATTAAATAAGCCTATCGCCAGTTTGAAATAATCTGCCAGTAGGATTTCTAGCGTACACAAAATCTTTAATCATGCTGGAAACTCAATGCCACTGTGCCGATTTACTAACAAAACCACCACAATTTGTTGAAATACTAAAAGAATAAATATGCGAAATTACATTTTTCTGCTACTTAGTTTGGTGCTTTTCGGACCACTAGGTATCGATCTATTTTTACCTACGATTCCCGCCATTGCTGAAGATTTTCAGGTTAATAATGAGGTCATTCAGTCGACTATTTCCTTATTTCTGCTAATCATGGGACTAGGACAATTAATCGCCGGACCATTGGTAGACAAATTTGGCCGTCGACCGGTTGCCTTAATGGGGATCATTTTGTATATCATTGGTTCTGTGATCGCAGCACTTTCAACCCATTCCGAGATTTTTGTCGCGGCGCGGATCATTCAAGGATGTGCTGTCTGCTGTACCAGTGTCGTCTGCATCAGCAGTGTACGCGATCGCCTGAATGGTGACGAGGCAGCTAAAGCCTACGGTTTTCTTAACAGTACACTGAATATTGTTCCGGCTCTCGCGCCGTTGCTCGGTGGTCTTTTGGCTGAAATGTTTAACTGGCGGGCACCATTCTGGTTTTTGGTCTGCTACTCCGTTATTGTGCTGCTTATCATTGCCATTTGGCTGCCAGAAACGCGCCCCGCAAACACTAAACCCATTCATGGATTACCGCTGAAACAGTATTATCAGATTCTCAGCAATGCCCGGTTTACACATTTTGCACTGGTTAATGCCGGCATCATGGCAATAATGATTACTTATGTTTCATTCGCACCAACTGTACTAATGACCGAAGGCCATATCTCACCACTAGCATTTTCATTGATTTTTGGTGGCAACGGGTTCTGGACTATGATCTCCTTCCTGATCGCTAATAAACTCCTTCATCGAACAGGCCGCCCTTTCTGCTTGCTGTTAGGGGTAATTCTGATGGCACTAGGCTGCCTATCTCTGTTCTCAGGAATGCATCTGCTACCAAACGTAGCCAGCCAACACTGGCTAAGTTATATGTTGCCGGTTGCTTTCGCTTGTGCAGGTCTGGCGTTTGTTATGGGGCCCGCAACCAGTTATGCTCTGGAACCTTATTCTGAAGAAGCAGGTGTCGCTTCCGCACTGATAGGATTCGTCCAGATGGCTGTTGGTTCCATTATCTCACTGGGCGCTATGGCATTACCATTTCCGCCCAAACAATCATTGATGCTGGTGATGTTACTGGGTACCGCGCTAACCTTGTCAGCACACTTACTTAGTCGCAGCCTGAAAGGGCGGATTGTCTCGCTAAAATCTTAAAATCTGTCACGCAAAGCCATTGTTCAGTATCACTGATCAGAACAATGGCTTTGCGCAGCGGAAGTCACACACCTAACCCCATCATCTGCATCAATTGTTGTGCCTGCTGAATCGCCTCCTGGCGATTCACAATCCCCAGCTTCTGATACAAATTCCGGATATGGGTCTTAATGGTTGTCGTCGCCACATCCAACTCGGCGGCAATCTGATCGTTGCTGTAGCCTGAATAAATCAGCCCCAGCACCTGCCACTCACGCTGTGTCAGTGGACTATTGCGAATAAGCTCAGGAACATCAGGATGTGTCAGCAACTGTGTGACAAAACTTTCATCAAAATGGGCGAACTTATGACGATGCTGACGGTTGATATCACGTAAAATGCGCTGTGCCCGGTGTAACTCCAGTTCAGACAAAGTATTGAGCTGGATAAGCTGACGTAGCTGCTGGGCCATCAACTCACCTTCAATCACAAAATGGCTGATAAACCCAGTGCGGTTAGCCAAAGCCAATGCTTCGATAAGCGCATTCTGCGCGTCACTTTTACGTCCAACATGCCAGTAAAGCAAGTTACACAATAGTAGATTACGGTTCAGATCGCTTATTAGTTGCAGTTCTCTCGCATGTTGATTCAGCATATCCAAAATAGATTCCGCCTCATCATACAGGCCGAGAAGGATCTGAGCGCGGGCGATACTACGCCACTGGCCCTGATTAAAATGGTTATCGACACTATCTGGTCGCTCGGTCTGTGCCAACCATCGAACAGCCGCACTTTTCTCTTCCATATTTTGCCAAATGATGACTCTCAGTTTGTCAGTATTGGTTCGCCAGTCTCTGTGATATTGCCCATGATTCAATAAGTTTTCACAACGGGCCAAATAACGGCGGGCATTATCAATATCTCCCCTGGTCAAAGAACATTTAGCCAACTGTGTCAGGCACTGCAACTGCTGCTGAGGTTGAAAGTTAGACAACACCTCCAAGCCACGACGCGCGGCCTCTTCTGCTTCATCAAGACGGGACCAGCACCACAAAAGCTGTGAGCGGATGCGCAAAAGGAACTCATGCATTGGAAGCTGCTCCAGATGCTGTTCACGGATCAATTCAAATGCCTTGTTCTGCATTTCATAGGCGGTCTGCAAATACCCTTGGGCCAGCAAAATCTCGCTTTGCTGCAACAATGCCCATAACGCATAGTGATGAACCTGGAAACGGCGCGCAAGCTGCTCGGTTTGTTGCATCCGCGTCAATGCATCAGCCAGCTCGCCTTTACAATGCAATACTTCACCTTCCACTGAAGTTGCGGCAATACGACTGTATTCATTTTGAGGCAACAGTGCCGCCAAAGCTTTCTTCGCCAGCTTATCAGCCATCTCCGGCTTACCACTGTTCATAGCGACTTGAGCCCGTAAAGCGTCAAACTCAGCCAGTAAATCCGGTTCAATAGCAATTTGTTTCTGTTGCAGTGCCTGTTCTGCCTGGCTCAACAGTGTATTTACCTCTGAATAGCGATGCTGACTCTGAGCCAGCCAAGCCTGAAGCAGTACCAGGCGTGGACTCTCCAACAATTGTTCATAAGGCAGCGCATTCATACATTCTTCCAGCAGAGATAGTTCACTGTGGTTAAACAACGACCAGGCATACTGCAATAAAATATCACGTAACATGGCGGTATCGCCCACCGCTAAAGCATGATGAATAGCCTCACCCGGATACCCTTGAACCAACCAGCCTTCTGCGGCAGCGCGATGCAATTCAGGCAATTGCAACGCCATTTCCCACTGACAGCGTTGACGTAAAAATGAGGCAAAAAGTGGATGAAAGCGGAACCATTCGCCAGAATCATCCATACGCTGGATAAACAGCCCCTGGCGCTCGATTTCTTCAAGACGCTGTTGACCATTCTCTTCGCCGGTAAGACGAACGATCAAACCATCATTCATGGAGCGCAAAATAGAGCTGCGCAACAAAAACTCACGGGTCGATTTGTCCACCTGATTCAATACCTCATCCACTAAATAGTCGGAAAGATGGCTGGCGTTAATGCCCGATAAGCGTTTAGCCGACAGTTCAGCAGCATCACACGACTGCCGCGCTGAAAGCGCAATCAGTTGAAGCGCCGTTGCCCAGCCAGCCACTTCGTTACACAGACGTTTACAATCGTCGGCATCAAGCGATGAGGTCAAACGCTTGTCAAAAAATTGCTGGGTTTCCTGATGATCAAAAGCCAGTTGCTGGCTATCGATTTCCAACAATTGCTCACGCACACGCAGATTGGCAACCCCAAGAGAAGGCAAATTGCGTGATAAAATGGTTAAAGTCAGATTCTCAGGCTGGTGACGCAGGAAAAACCGCATAGCCTCATGAATAATGTTATTCATAATCAAGTGATAATCATCAATCACCAGGAAAATCGGTCGGCGCCATTCATTGAGTTCAATAAACAGTTGAGCAAAGAGCGCGGGTAAATTGGCATATTGGTGTTTTTGGGCCAACACTTCACTTTTGGCACAGTGCCCTTGTGTGGCCTGCTGCAACGCCGCGATAAGATAGCTGGCAAAACGCTCCGGCTGATTGTCGCTTTCATCCAGAGAATACCATCCCAGATTATCTTGCCCGGCCGCCCATTGAGATACCAATGTGGTTTTGCCGTAACCAGCAGGGCTGGTTACCAGAACAAGACGATAGTTAGACGACTCATTCAGTCTAATCAACAGGCGTTTACGCCAAACCGTATTATTCAGACGAACAGGACGACTCAGTTTTGATGGGATAAGCATTGATTTCCGTGCCCATAAGAAGCGATAAATAAAACCTACGCCGGAACCCTATGTGATGTTATTAGATAATTTATATCACGGCCCGTAATAATGTCATTAATAAGCCCAATCAAATTTAGTGAAATACACAGCCTTTGCAAACCTGTTTACGAACCTCATTATTAAGTTGCGCACCCTATCACATTCTTGAACAGCAAATTCCATTTTCCATCGATAAATTATGGAAACCGACCGCAAACCATTCCATCAATCTCCAGGAAAAAAATGAATTCACACAGATCAAAAATTAAGGCAAATAGGATAATCGGCTACGCCCTTTTACTCCACCCTGACTAATACCTCTCCAGGATGATGTTTTAGATTCTAAGAGCATTCAGCATAACGTCTAAATTTTCCTTTTTCAGCTACAGGATGAAGACTCCATGCAACAGACCAGATTAGATAAAGCCCAGTTTCAAGCTGCGCTGACGCGTCAATGGCAGCGCTTTGGCCTCGGATCAGCCCAAGAAATGACTCAGCATCAGTGGTGGCAAGCCGTCAGTGCGGCCCTGTCAGAGCTATTGCCCTCATGTCCTGAGATCACTGTTCCTTCCGACCAACAACGCCATGTGAACTATATCTCTATGGAGTTTCTGATTGGCCGTTTGACTGCAAACAATCTGCTTAACCTTGGCTGGTACGAAGACGTTCAGACTTTCTTGGCAGAAGAAAATATCATTCTTAGCGATCTACTGGAGCAAGAAACGGACCCTGCTTTAGGCAACGGCGGCCTCGGGCGGCTTGCCGCCTGTTTTCTCGACTCTATGGCAACCGTTGGTCAATCAGCAACCGGCTATGGCCTAAATTATCAATATGGCTTGTTCCGCCAATCTTTTAATCAGGGACAACAAATTGAAAAACCGGACAATTGGGGACGTGAATCCTATCCCTGGTTCCGCCACAATGCTCAGTTGGATGTTGAAGTTAATTTTGGTGGCGAAGTCTTAATGACAGATGATGGGCGCGAAACTTGGGCACCTGAATTTACATTAATTGGGGAAGCCTGGGATCTACCGGTTATTGGATATCACAACGGTGTTACCCAGCCACTGCGCCTGTGGCAAGCAACACATGCTGAACCATTTGATCTCGATAAATTCAACGATGGACAGTTCCTGACAGCAGAACAGCAAGGTGTTGAGGCAGATAAGCTGACGAAAGTTCTCTATCCGAATGATAATCATCAGGAAGGCAAACGCCTGCGCCTGATGCAACAATATTTCCAGTGTGCCTGTTCTGTGGCAGATATCCTGCGTCGCCATCATCTGGCGGGACGCAAAATAGAAGATTTGCCGAAGTATGAGGTTATTCAGCTTAACGATACCCATCCAGCGATTGCCATTCCCGAAATGATGCGCATTCTGCTGGATAAATACCAAATGAGCTGGGAAGCAGCATGGGAGATAACCAGCCATACTTTCGCCTACACTAACCACACGCTGATGCCGGAAGGGCTAGAACGCTGGGATGAACACCTAGTAAGCCACCTGCTGCCACGCCATTACAACATCATTCGAGAAATTAACCGCCGTTTCAAAAATCTGGTGGAGAAAACCTGGCCAGGCGATCAAGCCGTATGGGAAAAATTGGCGGTACATTATAACCATCAGGTGCGGATGGCAAATCTTTGCGTCGTCGCCGGCTTTGCCGTGAACGGGGTAGCGGCGCTGCACTCAGAGCTGATTGTTCAGGATCTTTTCCCAGAATATCACCAACTGTGGCCGAACAAATTCCATAATGTGACGAACGGTGTTACACCACGTCGCTGGATCAAACAATGTAACCCGGCCCTGTCAGGGTTGATTGACCGGACACTTAACCGTGAATGGATTAACGATCTTGATGCACTTAACGTGCTTGAGCCTTATGCAGATGATGCTGCTTTCTGCGAAGAGTATCGGGCGGTCAAACAGGGCAACAAGATCCTCCTGTCCAATTATGTGAATAAAGTAATGGGACTTAAGCTGGATCCAAACGCCATTTTCGATGTACACATTAAACGCTTGCACGAATATAAACGTCAGCACCTGAACCTGCTGCATATCCTATCGCTTTATAAACAAATTCAGGAAAATCCAGCGTTGGATATCGTTCCACGCGTATTCTTGTTTGGTGCGAAAGCAGCACCAGGCTACTATCTGGCAAAAAACATTATCTCTGCAATCAATCAGGCCGCCGAAAAGATCAATAATGATCCTATCGTTCGTGATCGCATCAAGATCGCTTTTATCCCCGATTACAAAGTTTCTGTCGCAGAGCTCATGATCCCAGCTGCCGATGTTTCAGAACAAATCTCCACTGCCGGTAAAGAAGCTTCCGGTACAGGAAACATGAAGCTCGCACTGAATGGCGCACTGACTATCGGCACATTAGACGGAGCGAATGTCGAAATTGCCGAGCAAGTGGGAGACGACAACATTTTCATCTTCGGACACACCGTCGAAGAAGTGAAAGCTTTGAAAGCTGCCGGTTATGATCCATTGACGTTACTCAAGGAAGATAAACATCTGGACAACATACTCAAGGCACTGGCCAGCGGCGAATTCAGCGACAGTGATAAGCGGGCATTTGACATGTTGCTGCACAGCTTGATTGAAGGTGGAGACCCTTATCTGGTACTGGCTGATTTTGCCTCCTATTGCGATGCCCATAAGCGGATCGATGCCTTGTACCGTGATACTCAAGGCTGGACACGCAGCGCCATTCTGAATACCGCCCGAATGGGCATGTTCAGCTCTGACCGGACAATCCGGGATTATCAACAACGTATCTGGCAAGCAAAGAGATAAGGAAAAATCATGGAGGGTAAGAGCCTCGATCATTTAGCGACCGAGGCTGGCATTGTTGCCAGCTATATTAATGCTTATGGAAAACCACAGGCGATTCCAGCGGAAACCAGACACCGCCTGTTAGATGCCATAAATGTAAATAAACCGGCCAGCGAGCCGGTTTCCCCCGTACCAACGGTAAAAGTTTTTACTCAAGGACAGCGCTTCACCATCACCCTGGAAGACGAAAGGGACTACCAATGGCAGATTCGGACGGAACAAGGAGAGGAATTTCAGGGATATGGCAGCCATCAACTGACTTTTCCTGATACCCTTGCGCTGGGATACCATCATCTTACTCTGACACAAAGTAGCCAATGCTGGTCTATGCAAATTATAGTCGCGCCCAAACGCTGCTATGAGCCAAATGCGCTGTTAAAAGGGGAAAAACTTTGGGGTGCCTGTGTGCAACTCTATACTCTACGTTCAGAAAACAATTGGGGAATCGGAGATTTTGGCGATCTGAAATACATGCTGAAAGAGATAGCGGCACACGGGGGTTCCTTTATCGGATTGAATCCATTGCATGCGCTGCATCCAGCTATGCCAGAAAGCGCCAGTCCCTATAGCCCCTCTTCACGCAACTGGCTCAATGTGATTTACATTGATGTTAATCAGATTGAAGATTTCAAACACAGTGAAGAAGCGCAGATGTGGTGGCAAACTCAGACAACTCGGCGCATGTTACAACATGCCCGCAGCACAAAATGGGTGGATTACACCACAGTTATGGCGTTGAAAATGGCAGCACTGCGTTTGGCATATCAACAGTTCAATACCCGTTCAGAAACTGACTCTCAACAAGTCTCTTTTCGCCAATTTGTCATTCAAGGTGGTGAATGCCTCTACTATCAAGCCGTCTATGACGCTCTGCACTGTCTGCTATACGCTAAAAATAGTACCTGTTGGGGTTGGCCTGTATGGCCGGAAGAATATAGCAATCCACACGGCGAAGCCGTACAAACATTTTGCCAATCTCACCAACAGGAAGTGGGATTCTTCCTCTGGCTACAGTGGCTGGCCCATACTCAACTTGCAGACTGCTTTGCACAAAGTCAAACCAGTGAAATGCCGATTGGGCTTTACCGAGATTTAGCCGTTGGCGTAGCCGAAGGAGGATCGGAAACCTGGTGCAACCGGGCTGTCTACTGCACCAAAGCATCCGTGGGAGCGCCACCGGATGCTCTGGGGCCACTGGGTCAAAACTGGGGCCTGCCACCAATGAATCCTCATGTTTTACAAACCCAGGCTTACCAACCATTCATTGAGCTGCTACGCACAAATATGACCTATTGCGGTGCCCTACGCATTGACCACGTTATGTCGATGCTCAGGCTCTGGTGGATCCCCTATGGCGAAACCGCCGACAAAGGGGCATATGTACATTATCCGGTTGATGATCTGCTGGCAATTCTGGCACTGGAAAGTCAACGCCATCGCTGCCTGGTCATTGGTGAAGATTTGGGTATCGTTCCGGAAGCTATCGTAGATAAACTGCGCAATAACGGCGTCTATTCTTATAAAGTGCTCTATTTTGAGCGCAATGAACAAGGGGAAGTCCGTGCATCGGATGATTACCCAGTACAAGCAATGGCAACGATAACCACCCATGATTTGCCTACTTTGCGCGGATTCTGGCAAAGTGCTGATTTGACACTTGGGGAATCACTCGGGCTATATCCTGATAAAGATCTTCTTCAAAGGTTATATACCGAACGTCAGGCAAGCAAACAAGAATTATTAGAGGGATTGCATCGCTACAGCTGTATTCCGGAACATATCGGCCACACGGCAAAAGAGGTGGCAATGTCACCCGAGATAAACCAAGGGTTACATCGCTATATTGCCCACAGCACCTGCGCACTGCTGGGACTGCAACCCGAAGACTGGCTGGATATGGATAAACCCGTCAATATTCCAGGTACGGTAATGGAATATCCTAACTGGCGACGTAAATTGAATACCTCACTGGAAACGATGTTCAGTGATGATCATGTAAACCAATTACTGAATGATTTGAATACATGTCGTAAAAAAGCAGGGGAGGCCGAGGGCTGAACACCGTAACACCGGGTTCCCCCTCTGAAAGCGCTATCTTTCCCTACTTGATAACTTAATGAAATTATAATTTTCGAGGATGGTTTATAATGTAAACCATCTTTCAGGCTGCTGATTTTTAGCTCCTTGATTATCACCGCTGAATTTTCACCAATACAATAAATAAAACAGACGTTAAGAAAAGACATTTTCTGATGTCGCACAGCAAGGAGCATCAATAAGGTTTTATTAGTAGTGATAACGGCATTGAACAATAACGATTGTTTCGTCTGTCACCTTGTAAACTAGGCGATGTTCTCGATCAATCCGCCTGGACCAATATCCCGACCAATTATGTTTCAGTGCCAAAAGGCTGTCATTTAACCTCTTTAATTAGCGTATTTACGCGCTTTAGGATTCTTTTATCAGTTTGTTGCCAATGCAGATAATCCTCCCATGCCATTTCCGCCCAAGATAAAATCATTCTTCCAATAATCCTTTCTCAACAGTTTTACCGGCCTCCACTTCCGCGATAGCTTGGTTCAAGCGAGCAGCATTTTTGGGACTGGTCATCAAGTAGGCCGTCTCTTCGTAAGACTGAAAATCTTCCAGGCTAATAACGACCGCTGGTTTACCGTTCTGGCGAGTGATCATAACGGGCTTGTGGTCATCATTCACTTTATCCAAGGTTCTGGCTAAGTTAGCCTGGAATGCTGAATAACTCATCGTATTCATAGTCATTACCTCACAATGTTGTACCCATAACTGTACTTGTACAGATATTAAGTACGCAAGCGTTGCGCTAACAATATTTCTGTATACCATCAGGGCTGGTTAGTTCCTCATTTTAGAAGCGAACCCTATCTGGATAAATTATAAATAAAGTGGAATCCTCCCCTTAGGCGCCAAAAAGGGTAAAAGTAATGGTTATACCCGTCATCTTTCAAGTTGCCTCTTTGTTGGCTGCTCTCACTCACCCCGGTCACATCGTTATCTATGCTCCCAGGGATTCGCTCCCTTGCCGCCGCGATGCATCTTGAAATCCATAGGGTATAAAACCTTATACCGATTAAAATCAAAAGTTAAAAAAATGACTTTTAATAACAGTTTAAAACCTACCCATCATAAAACTATCAGTGAAAACAAAAACTTTATTAATGCTCATCTTCATCTCGCCGGAAAAAAAAGATAAATAAGAATATGAATAACTTAATCAGAAAATTTATTTTTCCAAAGGAGCTGACTTTAATAACGTTTTCAACTGACAATAAACTTTTTCATAAATCAATTAAATAATCAATCATAAAAAATCTCTTAAATTAATGATTTAACAGAATATAAATTGGGTTACTTGCTATGTTATTATTTTGCGATTTATTATGCAAAACTGCAACCCCTTAATACGCCAGATTAAACTTGATTTGCACTGCTTTAATCAGTTTGGTCTGCGATTTGATTTAAACTATGCCTCTTTTTATGCCTTTAATCTAAACTATTTTCGCGCTCTGTTAACGCTTAAATACCTGTCCAACTGTTATCACTTTTCTGGCTGATTAATCTGCCAGACCTTTTATCATCGTTGATGCAATAAGCCGTTATTAGACAAGAAAAAACTGCTCAACCGACAACACACTATCTGAAATTTTCGATGATGCGAAAACCTATTTTTAAACTGGTTTTGTCAGCAACCTAAAAGTCCTTCGGACTTTTCGCTTTATATCCCCGTCAGCCTTGTCGAGGGTTTACGGCGATTTTTGCTAACATAGGACAGGCAATCATTTGCTGAATAAGCTAGGATCTTTACCCATAAAATACCGGATTAATCTTACTAATCCATTCTAATTAAGAAGGCACTATGTGGTTTCCCAGATTTAAACAGGCTTTTATCGCTCTTTTACTTCCCTGGCTACTGGCTGTATCAATACAAATGGTGGGAAGAATCTATCTTCTCCTCACTTATGGCAGCCATCAGCTCCTTGCTGACGCCATTCAAGATGTAGAACGAATGTTCTGGATTGGCGGGCTGTTCGATATCCGTATTGCCAGTCTGCTATTTGTTCCCTGTCTGCTGATTGCCAGCTTATTTGCCATTAACAAAAACAGTTTCAGCATATGGCAGCGTTTCTATCCGTGGCTGGCTGCAATACTCAATACACTGGTTGGGGCTTTAACTGTAGGCAATATTTATTACTATGCCACTTATGAACGGTCGATCGATATTTTCATCTTCGGTTTAGTGGAAGATGATACGAAAGCCGTATTGCATACCCTGTGGAGTGACTATCCCATTATCCGTGGCTTACTCTGCTTAGTTCTGTTCACCGCTTTCGTTTTCTGGCTTTGTCTCCGCTGGCAACGCCACCTTACCTTACGTACAGTGCGCAAAACCAGCCTACCGGTTTCTGTTGTAGCGACACTGGCTATTTTGGCTATCTGCTTCGTTGGAATGCGCGGCTCCATAGGGACCTTTCCACTGCGTCAGTCCAATACACAAGTTTCAGAAGTTAAAATACTTAATATGCTGACACCTAATGGTCCAATGGCATTGAACTGGGCCTTTAATGATCATTACAAAAATAGCGACTTCCTAGAAGCAACGGATGAACAAGGTAGCAAGCTATTAAGCCAATTTCTGGATAATCCAACGCCGGCTAGTCTGTCGCCATTCATGGCTAAAACCGCCGACAATCCAGTCGCTCAGAAAAAACCACCCCATGTAATATTTAACGTGATGGAAAGCATGGGCTATCACCTACAAAGCCTGGATCGCCCAAACCTGGATGTTTTTGGTGCCCTACGGCAGCACTGGCAGAACGACTGGCGTTTTGAACGTTTTGTTTCTGAAGGGGACGGCACCATTGACAGTTTAAGCCGCTTCTTGGTCCGTAGCCCAAACAGCGCAATCAGCCAATCCACGGCCCAAAATCTCGATTTCACCAGCAATATGTTTAAGCCCTATCTGACAAATGGTTACAAGATTATCTTCGTCACATCAGGTAACGGAGCATGGCGTAACTTAAATCAGTTCCTACCAAATCTGGGCGTCAGTGAATTTATCGATCAGAATGGGCTGAAAAAACGCTACCCGGAAGCCAAATTCGGTACTTGGGGTGTACCTGACGAGTTTATGTTCCGTTATATTGAAGAACGCCTAGCTCAAGCAGAGAAGAACGGAGAACATGTTCTGATTTTGTCGTTGTCCACTACCCATCACCCACCGTATAAGTCACCAAAAGGCTATCAGAAAACCGACATTAAGCTAAACGATGCAGAGAAACAACGCCTAAGCCATCTGGCTAGTGGTGATGAGTTACAGGAGGTCTTCCATACTCTGCGTTATACCAACGATCAGTTAGGACAGTTTATCAGTTGGGTAAAATCTCAGTCACTGGCTTCCCATACTATTATTGCAGCAACCGGTGACCATAATATGCGGGGTATCAGTTATCCAGATGCCCATGAACTGGCAATGGGTCACGGCGTACCACTTTATCTCTACGTGCCGCCTGATTATCGTTATAACACGACTTTTGATGCGGCCAGAGTCGGCAGTCATAAAGATATCTGGCCCACGCTCTATCATTTAAGCTTATCAAATACGACTTATTACCGTACTGGCTGTAATTTGCTGACGGAACATCTGGACCCTATCTGGTGTCAGGGATATAACCCAGAAGTGACTATTACACCGCAAGGTGCCTATATTATGATAGGCAAAGGTGAATTTCGACCATGGGCAAACCAAACGGGATTATTATTAGGTGAACCACAGCCAATGACAGCAGAGCAGACTAAACAGTTTCATCGTTGGAAGATATTTACTGATTTACTGTCATGGCAGTTAAACCGTCAGGTTCACCACCAGCAGTAACAGATATTTCTGTGACTTCCCTTTAATACCCACAAATTAAAGGTATTCACAAAGAACGGTTCGTACCAGACAGAGGGGTAGCAACAGCTAACTCCTCATTTCTCAGTGTGAGAACTTCATACCCATTATTTGTAACCAAAATTGTATGCTCCCATTGAGCGGACAGTTTTCTATCTCGGGTCACGACTGTCCAACCATCTTTCTTCATTTTTATCTTCGCCGACCCTTGGTTAATCATGGGCTCAATAGTAAAAGTCATACCCTCTTGCAAAATTAAGCCTGTATCACGGCGGCCATAATGCAAAACCTGTGGTTCTTCGTGCATTTTTCTCCCAATGCCATGACCACAATATTCGCGCACAACACTATAACCTGCCCGTTCAGCATGTTTCTCGATTGCATAGCCCACATTACCTAAATGTGCACCTGGCTTTACCGTTTTAATACCTTCCCACATGGCATCATAAGTCGTTTTTACCAGTTTTTTTGCTAGCAACGAAGCTTCTGAAAAAACATACATTTTACTTGAATCAGCAATAAAACCGTTTTTTTCTAATGTGATATCTACGTTAACAATATCACTGCTTCTCACTTTGTAATTTCTATTAGGAATACCATGACAAACAACTTCATTTATTGAAGTATTCAGAACGTATTGATAGCCATATTGCCCCTTACTCGCAGGACGGGCCCCTAAGACATTAATAATAAAGTCTTCAGCCTTATCATTAATATCCATCGTGGTAACTCCGGGTTTAATAAATAGATCAAGCATCTCAAAAACTTGTGCAAGCAGCTTACCCGATTGCCTCATTAAATCTACTTCGGAGGGAGTTTTTATATAAATGTTATTCACTATACACTCCAGACAATGATACATTTTCTTTTTTGAGTTGCTGTCGAACTATCTCATTATGTGGTTTATATATAAAACACATATATATCCGTTATCTTTCAAGTTGCCTCTTTGTTGGCTGCGCTCACTCACCCCGGCCACATCGTTATCTATGCTCTCGGGGATTCGCTCCCTTGCCGCCGCGATGCATCTTGAAATCTATAGGGTATAAACCACATATTACATACATCTCAATATCAACGTTATCGTTTAATATTTAATTTCACGATCTGACATTACATTATTCAGTACCATAATCAGCCTTTTACTCCTCCTGCGGTCAAACCACTGACCAACCAACGCTGGGCAACTAGGAAGACAATGGTTATAGGGAGCGCAGAAAGCACAGCGGCGGCGGCAAAATCACCCCAAAGATAGTTCTGTGGATTAAGGTACTGCTGCATGCCCACCGCCAAAGTGTAATTGTTCACATCTCGCAAAAGCAGTGAGGCAACAGGCACTTCCGTAATCACACCAATGAAGGAAAGAATGAATACCACTGCCAGAATCGGTACCGAAAGCGGTAGCAGCACCATACGGAAAGCTTGCCACGGTGTCGCGCCATCAAGCGCAGCAGCCTCTTCCAAGGAACCATCAATGGTTTCGAAATAACCTTTAATCGTCCAGACATGCAACGCAATGCCACCCAAGTAAGCAAAAATCACACCACCGTGGGTATTAAGGCCGATAAACGGTACATATTCCCCTAATCGATCAAACAAAGCATACAGCGCCACCAAGAAAAGTACCGCCGGGAACATCTGAAAAATGAGCATGCCTTTCAGTAAAGTACTTTTACCGCGAAAATACATACGGGCAAAAGCATAAGCACAAGTCGTTGATAAGGTAACGATACCTACAGCGGTAATAAAGGCCACCTTAACAGAGTTCCAGAGCCATAGCATAACCGGGAAAGGTGGTGGTGTAACACGGCCATCCGGTGATACCACACTGTAACCCAGTGCCAATTTCCAATGTTCCCAGGAGATACTTTCCGGGATCAAACTCCCCGTAGCAAAGTTCCCCGGCCGCAGGGAGATAGTAATAACCATCAGTAGAGGGAATAAGATCATGGCAATAAAGGTTAACATCAATAAATGTGTCGCCAACAAACGCCATTTCTGTGATTTGGGTTGAACCATTGCCATTGCATTCCTTCCTTAGTCAAATTTAATACGGGTAGTTTTCAGATTAGTAATCGCCAATGCACCAATCAGCAAAAAGATCACTGTGGCAATTGCCGCCGCCAAACCAAAATCCTGACCACTACCACCATCGAAAGCAATACGGTAGGTATAGTTCACTAATAAATCGGTATAGCCTGCTGGCGTCGTGGTACCAATGCGATCCGGCCTGCCATTGGTTAACAACTGAATTAGAACAAAATTGTTGAAATTAAAAGAAAAACTTGCAATCATCAGCGGCGTTAATGGCTTAATCAATAATGGGAAAGTAATCTTGAAAAAATTCTGAAACGACCCCGCCCCATCCATTGCCGATGCTTCATACAGATCGTCTGGTATTGCTTTTAACAATCCCATGCAGAGAATCATTATGTAGGGATACCCAAGCCAGGTATTCACTATAATCAGCATGGTTCGGGCCATCGTCGGATCGGCAAACCAAGCCGGTTTAATACCAAACAGGCCGTTAAGCAACAGATTAATCTCGCCGAAACTCTGATTAAACAATCCTTTAAAAATCAAAATGGAAATAAATGATGGCACTGCATAAGGCAGAATGAGTAACATGCGATAAATACCACGGCCTTTCAGCGCTTCCCACTGCACAATGCAAGCCAGAACCATACCAACAGCTACTGTCAGCACCACAGTGAACAGAGAAAAGACAACCGTCCAAACGAAAATAGCAAGGAACGGTTTCTGAATACCTTCATCCTGTATCACCCGCAGAAAATTTTTCCAACCGATGGCAACAGTAAATCCTGGCGTCAAAGTCTCATTGCCCCATTTTCCTTCAGCATTGACAGACTGATAGAAACCGGTATCCGTATTGGGGCGATAAAGCGTCCCTGTTTGATTGTCGGTAAGGGTCTTACCATCTTCCCCAAGCGAGTATTGAGGATTCACACCAGCGAATTGACGTAGTGAACTCATTCTCAGCCAGTTACCATCCGGTAAAACAGCAACTAACTGGTTCAGCGCCTGTCGATTCTGGGTGATAATGCGCAATGTCGCCGCTTCACCGTTCTGAATACTGTCCTGCTCGTGCAAATGTAACGTAGTCTCTTTTGTTACTGACAGAGAAAATGGCTCTGATACCAGTTGCTTAGTTTGGCCCGGTGCACTCAGTGCCAAAACCCACAAGTCCGATTTTGGGTAGAGCTTAAAAGTGAATGCTTGCCCTGATTGATACTGGCGGCTCATCAGGACCGATTGTGCACGTTCAAAAGTCAGTTGATTGGTACCGCTATAGTTGGTAAAAGCGATGGCGATGGTGCAAATAAGCGGAAACAGTACAAACAATCCCATCCCGGCTATACCCGGATAGACATAACGCCAGGCATAAGTATTGCGGTTGGCAAAAACGTAAGTCCCCATTCCTAACAATACCAGTGTCAGTATCGCGAATAGATACTCGCCCTGTGAGTACATCAATACCACCAGATAACCGGTAAAGAGTATACACAGGCTCACTGCAAACCATTTCAGAGCAGAATACTGCCACCATGATGTTTTTTCGAGCGTCGCTGACATAATGCTCTTCCTTTTTACTACGACGTAACAGCTTTGCGGATAGCGTAATCAATCTTCCTGCAAACAGGCATCCTTACTGGTTGCAGGAAAGAGACACCCTTCTCGGGAGAAGAGTTCCCACAGGTTATTTGGTTATACGGGCTTCTGCATCACTTAATGCAGCATCAACGGTCTGACGGCCGGTCAACGCATTAACCACAGCGCTGCGCATGGCATACCAAAAACTGCTCATTTGTGAGACATTCGGCATGATTTCGCCTTTTTGAGCATTTTCCATCGTGGCAGCAATACGTGGGTCCTTGGCCAGAATATCCTGATAGGATTTCAGCGCCACAGCTCCCAACGGTTTATCCTTATTCACCATCTCCAAGCCGTCGTTGGTCAGCAAATAGTTTTCCAAGAACTCCTTCGCTAACTCTTTATTCGGGCTGGCGGCATTAATACCTGCTGTCAATACACCAACAAACGGCTTAGACGGATGACCTTTAAAGGTCGGCAACAACGCCACGCCGTAATTTATGTTATTTTTATCGATGTTGGACCACGTCCACGGACCGTTAATGGTCATCGCCGTTTCACCTTTGTTGAACGCGGCTTCGGCAATGGAATAGTCAGCATCTGCGTTCAAATGCTTATTTTTCACTAAATCTATAATGAAATTCAGCCCCGCCTTGGAACCGGCATTATTCACTCCGGCGTTTTTCACATCGTATGCGCCATTTTCCATCTTGAAAGCATACCCTCCGTCCGCAGCAATGAGCGGCCAGGAGAAATAGGGCTCTTGCAGATTAAACATAATGGCGCTTTTGCCTTTGCTCTTCAGTTCCTTATCCAGAGCTGGTATCTCTTCCCAAGTTTTTGGTGGGGTCTTCACCAAGTCTTTATTGTAGATAAGAGAGAGAGCTTCAACAGCGATAGGATAACCAACCAGTTTACCGTCGTAGCGCACAGCATCCCAAGTGAATGGAAATAACTTGTCCTTGAAGTTCTGATCCGGCGTGATTTCCGCCACCAAACCAGACTGGGCGTAGCCGCCAAAGCGGTCATGTGCCCAGAAAATAATATCCGGCCCATCACCGTTTGCTGCAACTTGTGAATACTTCTCTTCAAACTTGTTTGGATGCTCAACCGTAACATTGACACCCGTATCTTTTTCAAACTTCTCACCAACTTGTGCCAGGCCATTGTAGCCTTTGTCGCCGTTGATCCAGATAACCAGCTTACCTTCCTCAATTTTTGCGAAAGCAGAGGCAGAAAGCACAAGAGTGGCTAAAACAGAAAGCGCTAGGGTACGGGCGCCTATTTTCAGGTTTGTTTTTGTCATCATTCCGTCCTTTACTTATAGTTTGAATAGGTTCAGGGTGAACTATGTTGTTACATTGGCGGAGCGTACGAAGCTAGTGTGCAACCGACAGTAAAAATACTCATCCTCCCTTACTCTACGCCCCAACTGAGATGGGTGTGATCTGCATTACAAAAACAGAGAAACCGTGTTGTTACCCACAAAAAGAGACACCTTTTTTTGCAGTAAAGATCACACTTTATCCAGTAGATCATACCTAATCACCTCAACAACTCTTATCTCATCCTCCTGACTCCTCCCCCATAAAAAACTTGGGCATGGAGGATTTACTCACCCGCTATCTTAAACACACTCTGGCTTATCATTTTTCACCGTGGATTGCGGTGATAGTCCGGGGGAACACATGTCGAGCGTCACACTACGTAATGTATCTAAAGCTTATGGTGAAACTATTATTTCTAAGAACATCAGCCTTGAGATACAGGAAGGAGAATTCGTGGTTTTTGTCGGTCCATCAGGATGTGGAAAATCGACACTACTTAGGATGATTGCAGGTCTGGAAGATATTACTTCTGGTGATTTGCTGATCAACAATATACGTATAAACGATGTACCACCAGCCAAGCGTGGCGTTGGGATGGTTTTTCAGTCCTATGCACTGTACCCCCACCTGTCTGTTGCAGACAATATGTCATTTGGTATGAAGCTGGCCGGTGCCAAAAAAAGTGACATTCAGCAGCGCGTGAAGCAAGTTGCGGAGATGCTTCAACTCGCTCATCTGCTTGATCGTCGCCCTAAAGCACTATCAGGTGGGCAACGCCAGCGTGTCGCCATTGGCCGTACTCTGGTAGCCGAACCGAATGTTTTTCTATTGGATGAACCACTTTCCAATCTGGACGCCGCACTGCGCGTCCAAATGCGCATTGAAATTTCACGCCTGCACAAACGTCTGCAACGTACGATGATTTATGTCACCCACGATCAAGTTGAAGCAATGACGCTGGCCGACAGAATCGTGGTACTGGATGGCGGAGATGTCGCCCAGATCGGCAAACCACTGGCGCTTTACCACTATCCCGTTAATCGTTTTGTTGCCAGCTTTATTGGTTCACCCAAAATGAATTTCCTGCCAGTTAAAGTCACGGCCACCGCCGTCGATCAGGTGCAAATTACGCTGCCCAATCGCCAGCAAATCTGGTTGCCCGTAGAAAGCAGAGGGGTAAAAGTAGGCAGCAATGTATCTCTGGGAATACGCCCAGAACACCTCCTTCCGAGTGATATCGCAGATATCACACTGGAAGGCAGAGTTCAGGTTGTTGAACAACTGGGGAATGAAACCCAGGTTCACATTGAAATCCCGGCTATTCATCAAAATCTGGTTTATCGCCAGCCTGATGTTGTGCTGGTGGAAGAAGGGGCCTCCTTCACCATCGGATTACCTCCCCACCGCTGCCATTTATTCCGGGAAGACGGAACAGCATGCCAGCGTTTGCATAAAGAACCCGGTGTTTGAGCCTGAGCTAATTAAAAAACGACAGGAGAATAATTGATGAAATCAATGCGTATATTACCTATATCATTAACAGTTATGGCTGGATTACTGTCCATGCAGGCGTCAGCCGTAGAATTCCACGGCTATGCCCGTTCCGGTATTGGCTGGGCCGGCAGCGGTGGCGAGCAACAGTGTTTCCAAAGCACCGGTGCGCAGAGCAAATACCGTTTAGGTAATGAATGTGAAACCTATGCTGAACTTAAGCTGGGTCAGGAGCTATGGAAAGACGGTGATAAGCGTTTCTACTTCGATACCAACGTAGCCTATTCCGTAGCGCAGCAAAGTGACTGGGAATCTACCAATCCCGCTTTCCGTGAAGTGAATGTCCAGGCGAAGAACATCATCGACTGGTTGCCAGGTTCTACGCTGTGGGCTGGTAAACGTTTCTACCAGCGTCATGACGTGCATATGATCGACTTTTACTACTGGGATATCTCCGGTCCGGGTGCGGGTGTGCAAGATATCGATCTGGGCCATAGCAAGCTCTCTCTGGCCGTCACCCGCAACACCGAATCTGGCGGTTCTCATGGCTGGATTGCCGGTCGGAACCATGAAATTCCCACGTCTAACGATGTCTACGACATACGTCTATCTGGCTTAGAAGTTAACCCAGGCGGTAGTCTGGAACTTGGTTTTGACTACGGCCGCGCCAACGCGCGAGACGGCTACCTTCTTGACCGAAATGCATCCAAAGATGGTTTCATGTTTACCGCAGAACATACACAAAGTGTGTCCGGAGGCTTCAACAAATTTGTCGTACAGTACGCGACAGATTCCATGACCTCCTCCAACAGTGGTCACTCTGAAGGCGCCAGCATAAACAATGACGGCCATATGCTACGCATCCTGAATCATGGTGCCATTAATCTCGCAGAAAAATGGGATCTCATGTATGTAGCGATGTATCAGGATACTGACCGTGATAACAACAACGGCAACACATGGTATACGGTTGGTGTGCGTCCAATGTATAAATGGACACCAACGATGAGTACCCTGATGGATATTGGCTATGATAATGTCAAATCTCAACGTACCAATGACACTAACGATCAATACAAAATCACCCTAGCCCAACAATGGCAGGCGGGCGACAGCATCTGGTCCCGCCCAGCTATCCGCCTATTCGTCACCTATGCCAAGTGGGATGAAAAATGGGGTAATGCGAATAAAAACGACGGCTACATCGATGGCATGGCCTACCGTGATACAGCAACGCATAAATTCAGCCGTGGCAACGATGATGAATTCACCTTTGGTGCACAATTCGAAGCCTGGTGGTAATGCCATTAAAAACTGCTGGTTTCAGATCAGCAAGATTATTTAGTTACTTTTAGCCCCTTGGACTGATATGCCTTTTGCCCGTGGGTATCAGTCTCTTTTTTTAACCGGACAAGGGTAAAAAATGAAAATTACACTGCTCTCATTTTGTCTTAGTGCCTTACTCTGTAGCGCGGCTCCTCTGATAAGCTATGCTACACCTATCACTACAACAACTAAGGCAACCACGACACAGGATGCTGTTGCACCTTCCCTCTCAACAGCAACACTGCAAAAACTGAACTGGCAGCCGATTCACACCAGCAATACGCAAACCATTATTCTCAATGCCAAATCCCAGCACCTTAATGAAGGAAATATCCAAGGGCCGATAGCTGCGTTCGCAATTCCGGCAAACCGGGGCTCACTGGACATTATGTTGAGCAGTTTAGTGCAAGATAAACAAGTTTACGCACCGAATGTTTTGGTGCTTGATCAGGGATTACACCCCGCTGCATTTTATCCAAGTGACTATTTTCCGTATGAACGTCCGGGGGTTATGTCCACAGATCGGCTGGAAGGTACATTAAAGCTGACGCCAGCATTGGGGCAACAGCAGATTTATGTGCTGGTCTACACCACTCGTACCGATTTGCAAAAATCGACACAAATGATTGATCCAGCCAAAGCTTATGCTCAAGGCGTCGGCAACGCCGTTCCTGCCATTCCAGATCCCGTTGCCCGCCATACAGAAACCGGTACGTTGAAGCTGAAAGTGAAATCAGAACAAAATGCCGGCAACATCACTATTGGTCAGGTATTATCAAGCCCGGCACCGGAGCCAGTCGTTGTTGGGTCAACACCAGCTACCGCAACACAGCGCACGCCACTGAAAACCAAACCTGTCCTGAGCGACACAGAACGTTATTTCAGTGATGCAATTAAAAAAGAAATTAATAACGGCAATATTGATAAGGCGCTGAATCTGCTTGATGAAGCAGAACGCCTGGGATCTTCAACTGCACGAGAAACGTTTATTAACAGTATCAAAAACAAGAGATAAACTATTTTACAAAACAAATGCTCTCCGAAAAGGAGGGCATCAGGTTTAACTCTTATGATATTTTCGGATACTTATGGCTTGGCGTGATAAAGCTTTCATGATTCTTAACAGGAAATTATCTTCGTAAAGAAAGGCAATAGAATTTTTTATTGCATGATGATCTCTTATTTTACATTCATCAATAATGAGTTGTAATTTTTTAGACAATGCAAGAACATTGCCTGATTTATAACCGTCATTCCGCACCGTATTTCTGATTTAAAAATAATGTGATCTTACACAGGTTTTTTGTATTGATGACATCGGTGGGGTTGACGGTAATCGCTAATTTTGATCTATTACTTTTATTTGCCGGAAAGCGAATATGTCCACACCCATACCTGCCATTAAACGTCTCGATCATCTTGGCCTTATCGCCGCTTTTTGTCATGAAGCCGGTTTACCCCGCATGATTGATGCCATTATCCCAAAATATTCATCGCATACCGTCTCTCACGGCGACGCTTTTCTGGCGATGATCCTTAACGGGCTGGGGTTTCACAGCCGGACATTGCACATGTTTTCCGGCTTTTTTCAACATAAGCCGATTGCGCGTTTAATTGGCGCTGATATTGAAGCTGAACACCTTAATGATGATGTGCTCGGCCGTACACTGGATGCCTTATATGAAGCGGGGGTGTCGGAAGTTTATCAGGTGCTTGCTGAGCAAGTGGTTGATAAATTGGGGCTGAAGCCCGATTCCGTTCATTTGGATATCACGAGTTTTCATGTCGATGGTGACTATGACAGCGCGTTGGGAGATGACACAAAACGCATTGCACTGGTGCCGGGTTATAGCCGGGATCACCGGCCTGAACTGAACCAGGTTGTCCTTGAACTGATTTGCGAAAATCAGGCAGGCATCCCTGTCTATATGCAGGCTATGAGCGGGAATACGAATGATGCCAAAGCCTTTGCCCAGACGATCAAAACCCATATTCAATGTCTGAAAGCGGCACAAAACAGCCGCTACTTTGTGGCCGATGCTGCCCTTTATACTGAAGCCGCGATCGCTTCGCTTCATCAGCAAAAACAACGATTTATTACGCGTGTTCCCCTGACGATCAAGGAAGCTAAACAGTCTCTCCTGAACGTGACAGCGGAGCAATTCAGCCCCATCAGTGAGGGCTATTCAGGCTGCTGGGTGACGTCATCGTATGGCGGCGTTCCTCAGCGTTGGTTACTGGTGAACAGTACGGCGGCAGAAAAACGTGAAAACCAGACTTTCCGGAAAAACACACTCAGGGAAACAGAAAACGAGTCTAAACAGTTCGACAAACTGGGCAAAAAATCCTTTGCCTGCCGGGAAGATGCCTTACAGGCACTGCATGATTTTGAGTCTCAATGCCAGTTTATCGGCATCGCCTCGCCGGAAATTCAGGCGATTACCGTCTATGCGGGGCGCGGGAAACCCGGCAAGCATCAACACCCCAAATCGGTTCATTATCAATTAGCTGGTCAGGTTTATACCCGGTTAGACAAGGTGAAGCAGGCCAGATTGCGGGTCGGGAGGTTTATTTTAGCGACCAATGAACGGGATGAAGGACGGCTTGATATGGCGGCGTTACTGGCTAATTATAAGGCACAACAAAAGGTGGAACGGGGTTTTCGCTTCCTGAAAAGTCCGGAATTCCTGACGTCTGCTATTTTCCTGAAAAAACCAGAGCGGATAGAAGCGCTGTTAATGGTGATGACATGTTGTCTCATGGTTTATGCGGCGCTGGAACATAAAATTCGCCATGAATTGAAACAAAGTGTGCCGTTTTTCCCCGATATGAAGAACAAACCGACACAATCCCCCACCGCGCGTTGGGTGTTTCTGGCCTTTGAAGGGATCAGCACCTTTGAATTTCAAGAACATAAAATGGTGACAGGAATGCAATCTTACCACCATGAGCTTTTGAGTTTATTAGGCTCACAATATAAAGCGGTTTATTCCTGAATTAGGTGCGGAATGAAGGTTATAAAGCTCACCGTTTAAATCATTGATAATATCGTTCGGGCCACATTGACAATCTGAACTTATACAATAGATACCATAAGATATTGCTTCCGCTAATACCATGCCAAAACCTTCATATTTTGATGTTAAAATAAGAACGGATACTTCTTTTATGTTATCCATCACAAATTCCCACGGCTGCTCTTTCCAACCGTGCCAAATAATATTGTTATTTATATTAAGTTGTGAAGATAATCCTTTTAAATAATCCTCACCAGAACCTATCATATGTAATTCCCAATGACCATGTAACTGTGAAAGTGCTAAAAATAGTTAGCAGATATTGATAATTTCTCACATTCAATACGATTTTATTGATAGGTTTTGATATCCTGGCTGTGTGTTTATTGAGCTTGTAGAGGATTGTTTTTATCCATAATAACCATATAAAAAATGTGAGATCCTGCCCTGTGTATACAAGAGGAAAGAATATCTAAGTTATCGTCCTGTTCCAAGAACATACATATTTCAGAAAATAATTTAATTTGTGAACTAGTTAACTGACAATTTAAAGTTTTCTGGCTAGGATTAAATATAAATGAAGCTTGCTTTAATCTTCTCTTAATCTCTTTGGTTAAATATGTTGAATCTAAATTAATTTTTCTACCCAGCAATTTTTTATTATCTTCTTTACTCATGTCCCATCTCCTATTCTTTGTTCATTAACCTTATTTCTGTTGATGATATATCTAAACGAAATGGCTCTTCTGGAATAGATTCAAATAAAAATCGATGTTCCTTTCTAATATTCATCAAATCATCAACGGCATGATATTTATTATTAAAAAAACGTCCGGCCACCAGAAATCTACAATCATTATTCTTACATCATTACTATGTGTTTGTTTAGCGCTTTCTATTATCAAAGTGCGTGATTTCACACTTTCATCTGTCCCAAAATCGCTAAGCATATTAATGGATACTCGTCTGTGTTTAAGAGTGAATGCACACTTCCTTGTTATAAGAATTGACAAGCATATATCGTTTCTTTTATAAAAAAATGCGCTTATCTCACTAGAAAGATTATATTTCCTTTCTTTCAGATTTTTCCAAATAAAATAATCCAAGCTCCCTATATCACGCTTATAAAAATTATTTATTAGGATATAATTCCCTTCCGTTATATCTTCATAGTTCAGTTTTACTCCATTCTCCATTATTTTATATTGGTGACAATTGCTGCTCATTTTCAGTTTATATTCATTTGTGAATATATGAATCATGAAATATTGTATTTTATGACCTGTATCATAATTTAAAGATCCACAGCAGAAAAAACCGAGATTATTTATCCTGAAAAATTAAATTTAAGTCTTCATCAATCATGTAAGAATACGGATAAAAATAGGGACTTTAAAGAGAATAATCTTTCATAAATTCTATGTGATGGGACTTTAAATGAAATAATTATATTGACTAGCCCCCTGAATTAAATACGATGAGCTATTTCTGCATACCGAATAATATCCCTTACATAGCCAAGGTGATTTTGCCGGTACCAAAGACTATTCCCCACCCGATTGAACACGAAGATTCCCACTTCATTGGCTATCGCGTTCATACTTAACAAGTCTGACATGAACCTCAGCAGGCAGAACGACGAGCTCTGCCTCTTTTACTGAAACAACGCCATAATATTTAAGGGTCAAATATGGACTACGATACGTTTACCATCAGGAAGTTGAACATCAAGGCTCAACTCTCCACCTAACGCTGCAACGTAGCGTTTCAATGTTGAAAGTTTAGGGTTATTACCAGGCTGTTCTATTTTAGCAATAGTCGGTTGCTTGACTCCAAGTGCAGTTGCCAGCTCAGTTTGTGAAACATCGAGAGCCTCGCGGATCTGATAAAGCCCTATCTCCCGTTTCATTTCATCAACTTTTTTAGCAATCCTACGGCGGCTTTCAGGGCTGCGTTTTTCAAGCAATTCATCAAGTGTAGCCATATTTCAGTTCTCTAAATAGCTTTTCATAATACCGATACAGTTGGTCTATTTGATTAATGTCCGAGTAGTGCAAGTCTGATGCTTGATAGGCAGCACTAACTTATCGCTCTGCTATGCATAGCGCACAACCCTTGCTACACAAAGCGTTGTACGAAGTGGAGCACTATTTTGGAAAGTTATTTAGTTTAGTTAGTTCTTAAGATGCTTCTTAAACTCAGCATCAGCAAGTTTGATCATGTCCTTATAGAACCGTTTTTCATTCAGTCCGGTTTTATTGCCAGCGCAAAGGACAATGACATTCCGACATGGATCAAAAGCGAAGAATGCCCATACAGGATTTCCGGCATGCTGGATACGTAACTCTTTCATATTGGGAAATTTAGAGTCATACAGCGTATCAACATAAGGTCTGCCTAATTGCGGGCCGTACTCTCTCAAAATTTTCAGCATAGCCAGAATATCATCCTGTAACTCTTCACTCTGTTCGTTATACCAAGCATCAAACACTTCTGTTGTGATAACTTTCCACATATTCATTTATCATAGTTTGTAAACTACAAAACCAACATATAGCCTACTAGCTATAATTGCAATCCCTCACCCTAAATTTAACTTATCACTAGTCTCTGTAGAACAAGTACGATTTCATTTAAAAAACACTTAATTAACAGTGCAATATAGGAAGGATATAGTAAGAAATCTCAGCGTATCTGTTCCTACATTGTATAGCTGGGTGCCAGCATTGACTGTACACACCAGATGATTGTAAGGAACAAAGTCTGCAAGTGAACTCTTTTCGGAAAGAAAAATTCGAGGGGAGGATTCTTAACGTGGCGGCAAGTTCCATTTGGTGAATGGAATTCGATTAAAACAGAGCGCCAAGTAAAAAATTGGCACGTTATCAAAAAGTTGAAATGCCCTCCTTTGAGGAGGGCATCTAATTAGCTAGCGTGTTCTAAGAATTACTTCTTATCGCCACCAAAACCGGCATTCAACAGTTCTGCCAGGTTCGCAGTTGCTTCATCTACACTCACTTGTGGTGCTTCAGAAGGCTCATTCAACTGACGACGACGCATACGATCCTGATGGTAAGCATAACCCGTACCCGCTGGGATCAGACGACCTACGATGACGTTCTCTTTCAAGCCACGCAGTTCATCACGTTTACCCGCAACCGCCGCTTCTGTCAGCACGCGGGTCGTTTCCTGGAACGAAGCCGCAGAGATGAAGGATTCAGTCGCCAAAGATGCTTTGGTGATACCCAACAGATCACGTCCATAAATTGCAGGGACTTTACCCTCCTGTTCCAGCTTACGGTTTGCCACCTTAACGCGGGCATATTCAACCTGTTCGCCTTCCAGGAATTCGGAACTACCGGCACTTTCGATGGTTGCTTTACGCAACATCTGACGAACGATAACCTCAATGTGTTTATCGTTAATCTTAACCCCTTGCAGACGGTAAACTTCCTGAACTTCGTTGGTGATGTAACGGGTAACCGCATGAACACCACGCAAACGCAAGATGTCATGTGGAGACTCTGGACCATCGGAGATCACATCACCGCGCTCAACAACCTCACCTTCGAATACGTTGAGCTGACGCCATTTAGGGATCATCTCTTCGTAAGCATCACCACCATCTAATGGGGAGATAACCAGACGGCGTTTACCTTTGGTTTCTTTACCAAAGGAGACAATACCACTGACTTCGGCCAGAATTGCAGGCTCTTTCGGACGACGTGCTTCGAACAGGTCGGCTACGCGTGGCAGACCACCGGTAATATCTTTCGTACCGCCGGATTCCTGAGGAATACGCGCTAACGTATCACCCGCAGAGATGCTGACCCCATCGTCTAACTGAACAATTGCTTTGCCTGGCAGGAAATATTGAGCAGGCATATCAGTACCTGGGATCAATACATCGTCACCCTTGGCATCAACGATTTTCAGTGCCGGACGCAAGTCTTTACCACTACCGGTACGCTCTGCACTATCCAGAACAACCAGTGAAGACAGGCCCGTCAGCTCATCCGTCTGACGGGTAATGGTCTGACCATCTACCATGTCAGCAAAACGGATGATACCGGATACTTCACTGACAACTGGCATGGTATGTGGATCCCAGTTAGCAACGGTTTCGCCGCCGTTAACTGCTTCGCCATCACCTTTACCCAGTACCGCACCGTAAGGCACTTTATAACTTTCTTTAGTACGGCCAAATTCGTCGATCAGGCACAGTTCGGTGTTACGGGAAGTAATCACCAGCTTACCTACGGAGTTGGTAACAGATTTCGCGTTAAACAGTTTCAGGCTACCTTTGTTACGAACCTGAATGCTGGATTCCGCTGCCGCACGAGATGCCGCACCACCGATGTGGAATGTACGCATCGTCAGCTGTGTGCCCGGCTCACCGATGGACTGCGCCGCAATAACACCAACAGCTTCACCTTTATTGATGATGTGTCCGCGGGCAAGATCACGGCCATAACAGTTCGCACAAACACCAAAGTCAGTTTCACAACTTACAACGGAACGGACTTTAATGCTGTCAACTGAACTCTCTTCTAACAGATCACACCATTTTTCGTTCAGCAGGGTGTTACGTGGAACCAGAATGTCAGCAGTACCCGGCTTCAGAACATCTTCTGCCGTTACACGACCCAGTACACGCTCACGCAGTGGCTCTTTAACATCACCACCTTCAATAACCGGCGTCATCAGAATACCTTCGTGCGTACCACAGTCGTCTTCTGTAACAACCAGATCCTGTGCAACGTCAACCAGACGACGGGTCAGATAACCAGAGTTCGCCGTTTTCAGTGCGGTATCCGCCAAACCTTTACGAGCACCGTGGGTTGAGATGAAGTACTGGAGTACGTTCAAGCCTTCACGGAAGTTCGCGGTGATTGGCGTTTCGATAATGGAACCATCTGGTTTAGCCATCAGGCCACGCATTCCCGCCAACTGACGGATCTGAGCGGCAGAACCACGCGCACCGGAGTCAGCCATCATAAAGATGCTGTTGAAGGAGACTTGTTGCTCCTCTTCACCGTTACGGTTAATGACTGTCTCAGTGGACAGGTTTTCCATCATTGCCTTAGCAACACGCTCGTTTGCGGCGGCCCAGATATCGATAACCTTGTTATAACGTTCGCCAGCTGTTACCAAACCAGACTGGAACTGTTCCTGAATTTCAGCAACTTCTGCTTCTGCTTCCGTAATGATCCCCGCTTTTTTCTCTGGGATAACCATGTCATCAATACCAACAGATGCACCTGAACGTGCAGCGTAGGCAAAACCGGTGTACATGATCTGGTCAGCGAAGATAACGGTTGGCTTCAGGCCCATCACACGGTAACAAGTGTTGAGCATTCTGGAGATCGCTTTTTTACCCAGTGGTTGGTTAACCAGAGAGTAAGGCAGACCTCTTGGGACGATCATCCACAGGATTGCACGACCAATGGTAGTATCAACCAGACCCGTGCTGGTGGTGACATTACCCTCGCCATCTCTCACTTCTTCTGAGATACGCACTTTAACACGGGCATGCAGAGAAGCCAGACCTGCGCGGTATACGCGTTCTGCTTCTTTAGGCCCGGTCAGCACCATGCCTTCGCCTTTAGCGTTAACACAGTCACGGGTCATGTAATACAGACCCAGAACAACGTCCTGAGATGGCACGATGATTGGCTCACCACTCGCAGGAGACAGGATGTTGTTAGTAGACATCATCAATGCACGCGCTTCTAACTGAGCTTCCAGTGTCAGCGGTACGTGAACAGCCATCTGGTCACCGTCGAAGTCGGCGTTATATGCCGCACACACCAGTGGGTGCAACTGAATCGCTTTACCTTCGATCAGAACCGGTTCGAATGCCTGAATACCCAAACGGTGAAGTGTTGGTGCACGGTTCAGCAGAACCGGGTGTTCACGAATCACTTCATCCAGGATATCCCATACCACCGCCTCTTCACGCTCAACCATCTTTTTGGCTGCTTTAATCGTAGTCGCTAAACCACGCAGTTCCAGCTTGCCATAGATGAATGGCTTGAACAGTTCCAGCGCCATCTTCTTAGGCAGACCACACTGATGCAGACGCAGGTAAGGGCCCACGGTGATGACAGAACGGCCTGAGTAGTCAACACGTTTACCCAGCAGGTTCTGACGGAAACGACCTTGTTTACCCTTGATCATGTCAGCCAAGGATTTCAGAGGACGTTTGTTAGAACCGGTAATTGCTCGACCGCGACGACCGTTATCTAACAGGGCATCAACCGCTTCCTGCAACATACGTTTTTCGTTGCGAACGATGATATCCGGTGCAGCCAGATCCAGCAGGCGTTTCAAACGGTTGTTACGGTTAATAACACGACGATACAGATCGTTCAGATCCGATGTTGCAAAACGGCCACCATCCAATGGAACCAGTGGACGCAAATCAGGCGGCAGAACTGGCAGAACGGTCAGAACCATCCATTCTGGTTTGTTACCGGACTGAATAAATGCTTCCAACAGCTTTATACGCTTGGTCAACTTCTTACGTTTAGTTTCAGAGTTAGTTTCATTTAACTCTTCACGCAGAGTTTCACACTCATTTTCCAGATCGAGATTTTTCAGCAAAGACTGGATAGCTTCCGCGCCCATCTTCGCATCGAATTCATCACCGAACTCTTCCAGTGCATCCAGGTATTGTTCTTCTGTCAGGATTTGACTGCGTTCCAGGCTGGTCATACCGCCTTCTACAACCACATAGGATTCGAAGTACAGTACGCGCTCAATATCACGCAGTGGCATATCCAGCAACAAACCGATGCGGGATGGCAATGATTTCAGGAACCAGATGTGTGCCGTTGGAGAAGCCAGTTCGATGTGACCCATACGCTCGCGACGAACTTTAGTCTGGGTAACTTCTACGCCACACTTCTCACAAATCACACCACGGTGTTTTAAGCGCTTGTATTTACCACACAAGCACTCATAGTCTTTTACCGGTCCAAAAATACGGGCACAGAAAAGGCCGTCACGCTCAGGTTTGAACGTACGGTAGTTAATAGTTTCCGGCTTTTTCACTTCACCGAATGACCACGAACGGATCATATCTGGTGAGGCCAGAGCAATTTTGATCGCATCAAACTCTTCGGTCTTAGTTTGCGCTTTCAGAAACTTCAATAAGTCTTTCACGAAATGGCTCCTGTCGGAGTTAGACCTGTCAGGAGAGCGGCCCATGCCACTCTCCCCTATGACCAGTGCAACCACTGGCTGGTAAACTGCCCGTCATATCCATTCAGGGCAGAATACCAGCGGGAATACGGTTTACTCGTCTTCCAGCTCGATGTTAATACCCAGAGAGCGGATCTCTTTCAACAATACGTTGAAGGATTCCGGCATTCCTGGTTCCATCTGGTGGTTGCCATCCACGATGTTTTTATACATCTTGGTACGGCCGTTAACATCGTCGGACTTGACGGTGAGCATTTCCTGCAAGGTGTACGCGGCACCATATGCTTCCAATGCCCACACTTCCATCTCACCGAAGCGTTGACCACCGAACTGCGCCTTACCACCCAGCGGTTGCTGAGTAACCAGGCTGTACGAACCGGTTGAACGAGCATGCATTTTGTCATCCACCAGGTGGTTCAGTTTCAGCATATACATGTAGCCAACGGTAACCTGACGTTCGAATTGCTCACCAGTACGACCGTCAAACAGGGTAATTTGCCCAGAAGTTGGCAAGTCACCCAGTTTCAGCAGTTCTTTAATTTCTTTCTCTTTCGCACCATCAAACACTGGTGTCGCAATTGGCATACCTTTTTTCAGGTTTTCTGCCAGACGAAGAACTTCTTCATCAGAGAAAGTATTCAGATCAACTTTCTGACGGGTTTCATCACCCAGGTCATAAGCTTTCTGGATAAATTCACGCAGTTTGGCAACTTCCTGCTGCTGCTTCAGCATTGCGTTGATCTTGTCACCAATACCTTTCGCAGCCATGCCCAAGTGAGTTTCCAGGATCTGACCAATGTTCATACGTGATGGGACGCCCAGCGGGTTCAGTACGATATCTACCGGAGTGCCGTTTTCATCGTAAGGCATATCTTCGATCGGGTTGATCTTGGAGATAACACCCTTGTTACCATGGCGGCCCGCCATCTTATCACCAGGCTGAATCTGACGCTTAACCGCCAGATAAACTTTAACGATTTTCAGCACACCCGGTGCTAAGTCATCGCCCTGAGTGATCTTACGACGTTTAGCGTCCAGTTTTTTCTCGAACTCAGTTTTCAGTTCGTCATACTGTTCAGCCAACTGTTCCAACTGATTCTGTTTTTCTTCATCAGCCAAGCCCAGTTCTAACCAACGCTCACGAGGCAGCTTATCCAATTTCTCAGCTTCGATGCCGCCAGAAATCAGGACAGAACGGATACGAGCAAACAAGCCAGCTTCAAAGATCCGCAACTCTTCTGTCAGGTCTTTCTTAGCCTGACGCAGCTGCATCTCTTCGATTTCCAGAGCACGTTTATCTTTTTCAACGCCGTCGCGGGTAAATACCTGTACGTCGATAACCGTACCGGATACGCCATTTGGTACGCGCAGAGAAGAGTCTTTAACATCAGACGCTTTCTCACCAAAGATAGCACGCAGCAGTTTTTCTTCTGGCGTCAGTTGAGTTTCACCTTTAGGTGTCACTTTACCAACCAGAATGTCACCGCCAGTAACTTCTGCGCCAATATAAACAATACCGGATTCATCCAGTTTAGAGAGTGCGGCTTCACCCACGTTAGGAATGTCAGCGGTGATCTCTTCAGGCCCTAATTTGGTATCACGAGACACACAAGCCAGTTCCTGGATGTGAATAGTTGTAAAGCGATCTTCCTGGACAACACGCTCAGAAACTAAGATGGAGTCCTCGAAGTTATAACCATTCCACGGCATGAATGCTACGCGCATGTTCTGACCCAGCGCCAATTCACCCAAGTCAGTGGATGGACCGTCGGCCAGTACGTCACCACGTTCTACTGGTTCGCCCAGAGAAACACATGGCATTTGGTTAATACAGGTGTTCTGGTTAGAACGGGTGTATTTAGTCAGGTTATAGATATCAATACCTGCTTCACCCGAATACATTTCGTCTTCATTTACTTTGATAACGATACGGGATGCATCAACGTACTGAACCACGCCGCCACGTTTAGCAACGGAAGTGACACCTGAGTCAACCGCTACAGCACGTTCCATACCTGTCCCTACCAACGGCTTATCAGCGCGCAGTGTAGGAACAGCCTGACGTTGCATGTTTGCACCCATCAATGCGCGGTTTGCGTCATCGTGTTCCAAGAATGGGATCAGGGAAGCACCGACGGAAACCACCTGTTGAGTGGAAACGTCCATATATTCAACCTGTTCACGGTTGAATAAGCTGGATTCGCCATAATTACGGCAGGTTATCAGATCTTCAACGAAGTGACCTTCATCGTCCAATACGGTGTTTGCCTGTGCGATAACGAAGTTACCTTCTTCAATCGCAGACAAGTAATGAATTTCATCAGTGACAACACCATCACGAACCAGACGGTATGGGGTTTCAAGGAAACCATACTCGTTAGTCTGCGCATAAACAGACAATGAGTTAATCAGACCGATGTTCGGACCTTCCGGGGTTTCAATTGGACATACACGGCCATAGTGAGTTGGATGTACGTCACGCACTTCGAAGCCCGCACGCTCACGGGTCAAGCCACCTGGGCCTAACGCAGAAATACGGCGTTTATGAGTGATTTCAGAAAGCGGGTTGTTTTGGTCCATAAACTGAGACAGCTGGCTGGAACCAAAGAATTCTTTCACCGCGGCCGAAATCGGCTTGGCGTTGATCATATCCTGAGGCATCAGAGTATCCAGATCACCCAGAGATAAACGCTCTTTAACCGCACGTTCAACACGTACCAGACCAACACGGAACTGGTTTTCTGCCATTTCACCCACGGAGCGGATACGACGGTTACCTAAGTGGTCAATATCGTCGACTTCGCCTTTACCGTTACGGATATCAATGAGTTTCTTCATAACATCAATGATGTCATTTTTGCTCAGAATACCGGAGCCTTCAACTTCTTCACGGCTCAGTGAACGGTTGAATTTCATGCGGCCAACCGCAGAAAGATCATAACGATCTTCTGAGAAGAACAGATTTTCAAACAGATTTTCTGCTGCTTCACGGGTTGGTGGTTCACCAGGACGCATCATGCGATAAATCTCAACCAAAGCGCTTAAACGATCATTGGTTGGGTCAACGCGAAGAGTCTCAGAGATATATGCACCGTGATCCAAATCGTTGGTAAACAGGGTTTCGATAGATTTATGACCAGATTGGCTCAAACGGGCCAACAGATCCAAAGAGAGTTCCATGTTAGCCGCACAGATAATTTCACCTGTATTGACATCAATGTAATCTCTTGCAACAACTTTACCCGCGATATATTCAACCGGAACCTCAATGCGGTTCACTTCGTCTTTTTCTAACTGGCGGATATGACGTGCGGTAATACGACGGCCTTTTTCAACATAAACTTTGCCGTTTGCTTCAATATCAAAAGAAGCCGTTTCACCACGCAGACGCTCTGGCACCAGTGTCATCTGTAGTTTGTTGTCACGAATTTCGAAAACAGTCTTACTGAAGAACAGGTTCAGGATGTTTTCAGTGCTGTAATCCATTGCGCGCAGAATAATGGTTGCCGGCAATTTACGGCGACGGTCAATACGCACAAACAGGTTATCTTTTGGATCGAATTCGAAATCTAACCAAGAACCACGGTAAGGGATAATACGCGCGTTATACAGCACCTTACCGGATGAATGAGTTTTACCCTTATCGCTGTCAAAGAATACACCAGGACTACGATGTAACTGGGAGACAATAACCCTCTCAGTACCATTGATAACAAAAGTACCGTTGTCAGTCATGAGTGGAATTTCACCCATGTAGACTTCTTGTTCTTTGATGTCTTTGACTGTGCCTTCCGGTGCTTCACGTTCATAGATGACCAGACGCAGTTTAACGCGCAGAGGTGCAGAATAAGTGACACCACGAATCTGGCACTCTTTAACATCAAACACTGGCTCACCAAGACGGTAGCTAACGTATTGCAGCTCCGAACTGCCACTGTAGCTCTGGATTGGGAATACAGAACGGAATGCCGCTTCTAAACCATTCTGGCCTTCTGGATCTTGCTCGATAAACTTCTGGAACGAGTCAAGTTGGATAGAAAGGAGATAAGGTACATCCAAAACTTGTGGACGCTTACCAAAATCCTTACGAATACGTTTTTTCTCGGTATAGGAGTAAACCATAGGGTTCCTCAGCTCGCTGATCAGTGACCCACTCTGTCCGCCCTAAAGGACAGCTCTTTACGACACTGTTTTTTCGAACAGAAAATTGAATTATTTTCTGTAATACTCATTGCTATTACTCTTAAATCATTTCATTGCGCTACCTTACTACCGAGCTACCCGAGTGGATCGTAGCTGAGAACGCAGTATATTAAGTCGTCAATAGGAAAAAGCATTTGGGGGTTAATTAGTAGCCAAACAGTGGAAATGCTACTAATACCCTACAGCGCAAAAAGGCTGGTGATTTTTTAATCACCAGCCGTCAGCCTTTCAAGTCAGGCTGCTAACTTAAAGCTAAACTTACTTGATCTCAACAGAAGCGCCTGCTTCTTCCAGAGATTTTTTCAGTGCTTCAGCATCATCTTTGCTGATAGCTTCTTTCAGTACTGCTGGAGCGCTTTCAACCAGGTCTTTTGCTTCTTTCAGACCCAAGCCAGTTGCGCCACGTACTGCCTTGATAACGGCAACTTTGTTACCGCCGATAGAAGACAGAACAACGTCAAACTCGGTTTGCTCTTCAACAGCTTCAGCAGCACCGGCAACTACAGCTACAGCCGCAGCAGCAGAAACGCCGAATTTGTCTTCCATTGCAGTGATCAGTTCAACAACATCCATGACGGACATTGTTGCAACTGCGTCCAGAATTTGTTCTTTATTGATAGACATAACAAGTGTTCCTAAAATTCAGAAATAATTTATACGTTAAAAAGCAACGAAGGAAATTGGCAATTAAACTGCTTCTCTCTGCTCGCGTAACGCTGCCAGTGTACGAACCAGTTTGCCTGCAACGGCTTCTTTCATGGTTGACATCAGGCGTGCGATTGCTTCTTCGTAAGTTGGGAGTGTTGCCAGACGGTCAATATTGGCCGCGGAAATAAACTCACCTTCAAAGGCTGCTGCTTTAATCTCGAATGCTGGATTCGCTTTCGCGAACTCTTTGAACAAACGAGCAGCTGCGCCCGGATGTTCGTTAGAGAAAGCAATCAAGGTTGGACCAATAAACGCTTCTTTCAGGCACTCATAGGCAGTACCTTCCACAGCACGGCGGATCAGTGTGTTACGAACGACACGGATATAAACGCCAGCTTCGCGACCTGCTTTACGCAGTTCAGTCATTTTACCTACAGTAACGCCACGGGAATCCGCAACCACCGCAGACAGCGCGCCTTTGGCTACTTCGCTGACTTCAGCAACAATCGCTTGTTTGTCTTGAAGATTTAGTGCCATTAGCTTCTTGCTCCTGGATTAACCGGGAAAAACCCGGAACTCACATCACTCATAACACCAACAAGGTGTCTGAGCTCTAAAACACGGTGAGCAGAATCCAGAAATGAATTTCATTTGGTTCTGTCACCGTCTACGCAGGGATATTAAGTAATCACTTACACCTGCGGTCTTGGACGGGGCTTGGATTAGGCCAAGCTCCAACCGAAAATTGTTTGTTTAGCCAATAAGTAATCTACCAACCAAACATAAGGCGCCAAATTCTAGACAAATCTGACGCCAAGGTAAAGCGGTAATCACACTCAGTTCAAATTAAACTGAAGCGCTCAGACCAGACTGGTCAATCGCTACACCTGCGCCCATAGTCGTGGACAAGCTAACTTTCTTAATGAAAACACCCTTAGCAGAAGATGGTTTTGCTTTTTTCAGTGCAACCAACAGAGCTTCTAGGTTTTCTTTCAGTTTGTCAGCATCGAAGTTAACTTTACCGATGGTGGTGTGAATAATGCCGTTTTTATCGTTACGGTAACGAACCTGGCCCGCTTTAGCATTCTGAACAGCTTCAGCAACGTTAGGAGTGACAGTACCCACTTTAGGGTTTGGCATCAGACCACGTGGACCGAGGATTTGACCTAATTGGCCAACAACGCGCATTGCATCTGGAGATGCAATAACAACGTCAAAGTTCATTTCGCCTTTTTTAACCTGTTCAGCCAGGTCTTCCATACCTACCAGTTCAGCGCCAGCCGCTTTAGCAGCTTCAGCGTTTGCACCCTGGGTAAATACAGCTACGCGAACGGAACGACCAGTACCGTGAGGCAATACTGTTGCACCACGTACGTTCTGATCAGATTTACGAGCGTCAATGCCGAGATTAACAGCAACGTCAACGCTTTCTACAAATTTAGCAGTTGCCAGCTCTTTCAGAAGAACAACAGCTTCGTTAATGTCATACTGTTTAGTTGCATCAACTTTTTCACGGATTGTGCGCATGCGCTTGGTCAGTTTAGTCATCGATTAATCCTCCACTACCAGGCCCATGGAACGAGCAGTACCTTCGATTGAAAGCATCATTGCGTCAACACTAGCACCCGTCATATCCGCAGCTTTAGTTTCAGCAATTTCACGAACTTGAGCGCTGGTTACTTTACCAACTTTCTCTTTATTCGGTTTGCCGGAACCTGATTTAATGCCCGCTGCTTTTTTCAGCAGAACAGCTGCCGGTGGGGTTTTAGTCACGAAAGTGAAAGAACGATCAGAATACACAGTGATCACAACCGGAATCGGCAGACCTTTTTCAATGCTATCAGTTTTAGCATTGAACGCCTTACAGAATTCCATGATGTTAACACCCTGCTGACCCAGAGCAGGACCTACTGGAGGGCTTGGGTTAGCCATACCAGCTGCAACCTGCAACTTGACATAGGCTTGTACTTTCTTAGCCATTGATAATTTCCTCTATGTGGGTGATATCGCCTATTTAAAAGGCTCCCCTGTTATTTCAGCCCCGCCTTTTCAGGCCAAGCCACTAAAAACAAAAGGCGCGAAATTGTATGCTAATTTCACGCCTATTGCAAGCCGGCAAAAGACATGCCTAAAAATTAAGCTTTCTCTACCTGACTGAAATCCAGCTCAACGGGGGTTGCACGACCAAAGATAGAAACCGATACCTTCAGGCGGCTTTTCTCGTAGTCGACTTCTTCCACAACACCATTGAAGTCTGCAAATGGGCCATCGCTGACACGGACCATTTCGCCTGGTTCGAACAATGTTTTTGGCCGCGGTTTATCACCAACCTGCTGAAGACGATTCATAATTGCATCAACTTCTTTATCACTGATTGGTGCCGGGCGGTCAGATGTGCCACCGATAAAACCCATGACACGTGGTACGCTGCGAACAAGATGCCATGTTGCATCGTTCATAATCATTTGTACCAGCACATACCCAGGGAAGAATTTGCGTTCACTTTTGCGACGCTGGCCGCTACGAATCTCAACAACTTCCTCTGTTGGCACCATCACTTCGCCAAAAGAATCTTCCATATCATGTAGTTTGATATGTTCACGTAAAGATTGTGCAACACGACCTTCAAACCCGGAGAATGCCTGTATGACATACCAACGTTTTTTTGGGGAATCTGACATCTTAGAACCTCAGGCCTGTAATAAATGAAACTAAACGCACCAGGATGCCGTCAAGACCCCAGAGGATCAAAGACATCAATGCAGTCACTGCCGCCACAATCAAAGTTGTGTGCAACGTCTCCTGGCGAGTTGGCCAAATAACTTTGCGCATTTCAACACGGGCTTCACGAGCAAAAGCCAGTGTGGTTTTACCTTTCGCTGTCCAGAGCGCAACCGCTCCCGCAAGAGCAACAATAACAACAACCGCTATCGCGCGCAAAGGAAGGCTATACTCCCGATAAAGGTAGTTACCAACGATAGCAGCCGTTAATAAAGCTGCCACTAATAGCCATTTCATTATCTCAAGACCGCGCCTGCTTTCTTGAGCATCGCTATTCGCACTCATAAACCAACCTGTAACTATGATTTAAATAGATAGCCAGCTTGCCTCGCAAGAGCAAAACAAATCAGACCGAACCAAAAAATTTGAGTGATTGTATCTGACTTGGCGCCATAATTCAGTATGACATTGTATATCTGAGAGATATATAGCCAATTCGTTGTATCAGAGCCTATCTCACCAATAATTAAAAACAACTATTGATGAGATAGGTTCTTATAAAACAACGTACAAAAAGGGCATCAGTTGATGCCCTTTTAGAGTAATCACATCAAAAAATTATGCGATAACTTTAGCAACAACACCAGCACCTACTGTACGGCCACCTTCACGGATTGCGAAGCGCAGACCCTGGTCCATCGCGATTGGTGCAATCAGGGTAACGATCATCTGAATGTTATCACCTGGCATCACCATTTCCACGCCTTCTGGCAGTTCGATAGTCCCGGTTACGTCAGTTGTACGGAAGTAGAACTGTGGACGGTAGCCTTTGAAGAACGGAGTATGACGGCCGCCTTCGTCTTTGCTCAGAATATAAACTTCTGATTCGAAAGTGGTGTGTGGCTTGATTGAACCGGGTTTTGCCAATACCTGACCACGTTCGATTTCGTCACGTTTGGTACCACGCAACAGAACACCCACGTTCTCACCCGCACGGCCTTCGTCCAGCAGTTTGCGGAACATTTCTACGCCGGTACAAGTTGTTTTCGTGGTGTCTTTAATCCCCACGATTTCAACTTCTTCACCCACTTTAACGATACCGCGCTCTACACGACCGGTAACGACAGTACCACGGCCTGAAATAGAGAATACGTCTTCGATTGGCAGCAGGAATGGCTGGTCAATAGCACGCTCTGGCTCTGGAATGTAGCTATCCAGGGCCTCTGCCAGTTCGATGATTTTGGCTTCCCACTCTGCCTCACCTTCCAGTGCTTTCAGAGCAGAACCACGGATAACTGGCGTGTCGTCGCCTGGGAAGTCGTACTGAGACAGCAGCTCACGCACTTCCATCTCAACCAGTTCCAGCAGCTCTTCGTCGTCTACCATGTCACATTTGTTCAGGAACACGATGATGTAAGGAACGCCTACCTGACGGCCTAACAGGATGTGCTCACGAGTTTGTGGCATTGGACCGTCAGTTGCTGCAACTACCAGGATCGCGCCGTCCATCTGGGCAGCACCGGTGATCATGTTTTTCACGTAGTCGGCGTGGCCTGGGCAGTCAACATGCGCATAGTGACGGCTTGGCGTATCGTATTCTACGTGAGAAGTAGAGATGGTGATACCACGCGCTTTTTCTTCTGGCGCGTTATCGATCTGGTCGAATGCGCGAGCGTTACCACCGTAGGTTTTAGCCAATACAGTAGTGATGGCAGCAGTCAGGGTAGTTTTACCATGGTCAACGTGGCCGATAGTACCAACGTTAACGTGCGGTTTTTTACGTTCAAATTTTTCTTTAGACACGACTCTATTCCTTAATATCGCTCCCTCGTTATATGGGGAGGGAGCTAAATCTAGATATTAAACCCGAAAAGCTTATTTAGCTTTACGAGCTTCGATAATAGCCTGAGCGACGTTGCTCGGCGCTTCATTGTACTTCAGGAACTCCATGGAGTAAGAAGCACGACCTTGGGTCTGAGAACGCAAGTCAGTAGCATAACCAAACATTTCAGATAATGGTACCTGAGCACGTACGATTTTACCGGTAGCAAGATCTTCCATACCGTCGATCATACCACGGCGACGGTTCAGGTCTCCGATAACGTCACCCATGTAGTCTTCTGGAGTTTCAACTTCAACTTTCATGATAGGTTCCAGCAGAACTGGTTTCGCTTTCATGAAGCCTTCTTTGAAGCCCATAGAACCTGCGATTTTGAACGCCATTTCAGAGGAGTCAACTTCGTGGTAAGAACCATCGAACACGGCTACTTTAACGTCAACAATCGGGTAACCGGCCAGAACACCATTCTTCATTTGTTCCTGAATACCCTTGTCTACAGCAGGGATATATTCTTTAGGAATAACACCACCAACGATTTCGTTAGCGAATTGGTAGCCTGGGCCACCTGCTTCCATTGGCTCAATACGCAGCCATACGTGACCAAACTGACCACGACCACCAGACTGACGAACAAATTTACCTTCTTGTTCAACAGTAGTACGGATGGTTTCACGGTAAGCAACCTGAGGTTTACCGACGTTCGCTTCAACTTTGAACTCACGGCGCATACGGTCAACCAAAACGTCTAGGTGAAGCTCACCCATGCCCGCGATAATAGTCTGGCCGGATTCTTCATCAGTAGACACACGGAATGATGGGTCTTCCTGAGCCAGCCGACCTAAAGCGATACCCATTTTTTCCTGGTCGACTTTAGTTTTTGGCTCAATCGCAACAGAGATTACCGGCTCTGGGAATTCCATACGCTCCAGAATGATTGGAGAACTGATATCACACAGAGTATCACCAGTAGTCACGTCTTTCAGACCGATCGCAGCTGCAATGTCGCCTGCGCGAACTTCTTTAATTTCTTCACGCTTGTTAGCATGCATCTGAACGATACGGCCAAAACGCTCTTTTCTGTCTTTCACTGGGTTAAGAACGGTATCACCGGAATTAACCACGCCAGAGTAGACACGGAAGAAGGTCAAGTTACCAACGAATGGGTCAGTAGCAATTTTAAACGCCAGTGCCGAGAACGGTTCGTTATCATCAGAATGACGCTCTGCCGGAGTATCTTTACCATCTGGCAGAAGACCTTTAATGGATTCAACGTCAACTGGTGCCGGCAGGTACTCAATAACGGCATCCAGCATTGCCTGAACACCTTTGTTCTTAAATGCAGAACCACAGGTAACCAGGATGATTTCGTTAGTCATAACACGATGACGCAGACCCGCTTTGATCTCTTCTTCAGTCAGCTCTTCACCACCGAGGTATTTTTCCATCAGCTCTTCTGATGCTTCCGCAGCGGCTTCAACCAGGTTGTTACGCCATTCTTCAGCCAGATCCTGCATATCAGCTGGAATATCTTCATAAGTGAAGGTAGTTCCCTGATCTTCCTCGTTCCAGTTGATAGCTTTCATTTTCACCAAGTCAACAACACCGGTGAAAACATCTTCTGCACCAATTGCCAATTGCAGAGGAACTGGATTTGCAGCCAAACGGCTTTTGATCTGCTCAACAACGCGTAAGAAATTCGCTCCCATACGGTCCATTTTGTTAACGAACGCGATACGTGGAACTTTATATTTATTCGCCTGACGCCATACGGTTTCAGACTGTGGCTGAACACCACCAACCGCACAGTAAACCATGACCGCACCGTCAAGGACACGCATAGAACGTTCTACTTCGATAGTGAAGTCAACGTGGCCTGGGGTGTCGATGATATTGATACGGTGCGCATCAAACTGCTTAGCCATACCTGACCAGAAAGCAGTTGTTGCGGCGGAGGTGATGGTAATACCACGCTCCTGCTCCTGTTCCATCCAGTCCATAGTAGCAGCGCCATCATGAACTTCACCGATCTTATGGTTTACACCAGTGTAGAACAGAATACGTTCGGTAGTGGTGGTTTTACCGGCGTCGATGTGTGCACTGATACCGATGTTACGGTAGCGTGCAATGGGTGTTGTACGAGCCATTTGATTCCTCTATTCCTAGGACGTTCAATTTAAATCTGGGTGGCAGAGCTGCCACCCAGGGCATCATCACTACAATGGAATTACCAACGGTAGTGTGCGAACGCCTTGTTAGCTTCTGCCATACGGTGAACGTCTTCACGTTTCTTAACAGCAGAGCCTTTATTCTCGGCTGCGTCAGATAGTTCGTTCGCCAGGCGCAGGGCCATAGACTTATCACCGCGTTTACGAGCAGCTTCAACGATCCAGCGCATTGCCAGAGCATTACGACGAACCGGACGAACTTCAACTGGAACCTGATAAGTAGAACCACCAACACGGCGGGATTTAACTTCCACGGTTGGACGCACGTTATCCAGTGCAAGTTCAAACGCTTCCAGATGTTCTTTACCAGAACGCTGAGCCAGGGTCTCAAGCGCACTATATACAATTGCTTCCGCAGTAGATTTTTTACCATCTACCATCAGGATATTGACAAATTTGGCCAGTAATTCAGATCCGAACTTTGGATCTGGCAAAATTTTACGCTGACCAATTACACGACGACGTGGCATGGAAATACTCCGTTTCGAATTCAGGGTTGTCCAAAACTCTACGAGTTTATTTTGACATTAAAGTGAAAATGTTTGGCCTTACTTAACGGAGAACCATTAAGCCTTTGGCTTCTTCACACCGTACTTAGAACGACCTTGTTTACGGTCTTTAACACCGGAACAGTCCAGTGCACCGCGAACAGTGTGGTAACGCACACCTGGCAAGTCTTTAACACGACCGCCACGGATCAGAATTACGGAGTGTTCCTGCAAGTTGTGGCCTTCACCACCGATGTAGGAAGAAACTTCGTAACCGTTAGTCAAACGCACACGACATACTTTACGCAGTGCGGAGTTTGGTTTTTTAGGGGTGGTGGTATATACGCGAGTACATACGCCACGCTTCTGTGGGCAAGCTTCCAGAGCAGGAACGTTGCTTTTTGCAACCTTCATGCTGCGGGGTTTGCGCACCAGCTGGTTAATAGTTGCCATTATTAAAAAAACTCCTGGTTTTTTTGCTTCGTAAACACGGATAAAATCTCTTGTCTGCCCTGACGGCAAAACACGAGGACGCGGAATTTTATGGCTGACTCGCCAGGGTGTCAAGAAATATACATTTTCTCTGACCTACCAGGCGAATTGTTGATGGTGTTTTACCGTCAGGTTAACAAAGTCAGTATAGTCGATAACTTGCACTTTGTCTGAAATCCGACCGGCCAATCCCCGCGCCTCAATATCTTCTTTCAGAACATACAATGTAACGCCATGACTAACTAAAGCCGGAAGATAGCAATTACCATCAATGCCTGCCAGTACACCATCCTGAATAAACAGTACGTCATCGCCACTGGCAAGCAGATTGAATATCACATTGAAATCACATTGATAGGGGGATCGGCCAACAGTATATAGCATATCATCGTCCTTCCAATCGCTCAGAATGTCAGCACCACATCATAGTCAGCCAATTTTTCACGAATAACTTTTGCGGGTATCACTTCCGCATCCAGAATACAATTGCGGACTGAGCTTAACCCACGCATGATAAGGTCTTCCTGGCACAAATAATATTTTTCAATATCATACAAAGGCAAGACCTTAAACGTAGCGATATAGTTTCTGGCGAGGATCCTGTCAGGTTGCTGATTCGGCAGGAGTTGCAGCACACCATCAGAAATGAAAAATACACCAATCTCTTCTGTTAATGCCGAGGTTGCCAATAATGCATCCAGACCTTCTCTGCCACCAGAGTCACCATGAGGTGCTTTTGTAAAGACAAAAGCAATTCTTTTCATTTTTGCCTCTTTGCCTCTCAGAATTGCACCACACGATCGCAAGTCAGCATGGCTTCAGCAAGCGTTCCCAATCCACTTAATTCAAACCCTTCCGCCAGGTTTGCAACAGGTAGATTCAATTCATTCGCCTGCGGCGCATCAAGGACGCCACGGCGAAGAGCGGCGGCAATACAAATATGCATACCAAACCGATGCTCTGTTGCCATCATCTGCCACGCGTTAACCAAATTAAACTCATCACTGGCTGGTGCGGTCAATTGATTACCGTTATAAACCCCTTCCCGATAAAAAAATACGGTATCCAGTTTATGTCCCATCGCAATCAAAGTTTGCGCGAATTGGTAAGCACTGCTGGCTTGCTGGGTACCATACGCAGGCCCCGTTACCAGCAGACAATAAGACAACGAAGACATTACCGATCAGGCCCTAAACATTCCCCATTTTTAAACTGGCGAATATAGAGGTAAACAGTATGCTTAGAAATATTTAAGCGCTCGGCAACTTGATTAATTGCGTCTTTAATATCAAAAATGCCTTTCTCATAGAGATTCAGAACCACCTGCCTGTTCTTAGCATTATTAGATACATTGCGATCAATATTAACTTCTTCGATAGTGTATTCCAGCGTTTGTGCCACCAAATCATCCACGGATGATGCAAAGTTTACATTTGTTGATGCAACGTCATGGGTTTCCTCTGGAATAAATGTCTGAATTATTTCAGAGAAAGGGACATCAAGATTCATATTAATACACAAGAGGCCGATCACTCTGCGATTCCGATTGCGGATCGCAATAGTGACTGACTTCATCAATGAACCGCTTTTTGCCCGGGTAAAATAGGCCTTGGATGCACTACAGTCTTCATCTGTAATGTCATGTAACATACGCAGAGCAAGATCAGTGATAGGTGAACCTATTTTACGACCTGTATGTTCTCCATTAGCTATTCTGACAGCTGAACATTTAAGATCTTCCAGTGAATGAAGGACAATCTCGCAATGCCCACCAATTAGCATAGCCAAGCCATCAACCGAGGCTTCATAAGATTTTAAAATTTCGTGATCCGTTTCAGTAAACGGTTGGTTTTCCAATAAATCGATATCATTGATATCACCAGATAATAACGGGTTAGACATTAAATACACCATCCTTCAAACGCAGACAACGTCTTGCTAAAAACACAACGTGATAAACGTATAAAAATTTCTTGTGAAAATTCAACTATCGCAGCTTAACAGAGATCTCAGTCAAAGATCTTTCCATTCACATCAAATATTGACGTTAAAACCACATGACATTATCGTCAAGCCATAGCTGTTCAGACATTTGGCCTCTATCACAGCTTTCAGTAACAAAAAACCGTTGACAGAATTTCTACCAACGGTTTTATCTATATTCATCAAAGATATTTAGCGAATAGATTACTTAGCTTTGGTATCCGCTTTCACATCCAGCAGCTCAATATCAAACACTAACGTAGAGTTTGCAGGAATACCTGGAACACCAGCTTTACCATAGGCCAGCTCTGGTGGAATAACCAGTTTGATTTTTCCGCCTTTTTTCACATTTTGCAGACCTTCTGTCCAGCCAGGGATAACGCCGTCCAGACGAATAGAAAGTGGTTCATTACGCTTATATGAACTGTCGAACTCTTTGCCGTCAATCAATGCCCCCTTATAGTTTACGACGACAGTGTCACTTGCCGCAGGCTTTTTACCACTCCCTTCCTTTTCTACTTTATACAAAAGGCCGGTTTTACTCTTAACGACACCTTTTTCCTTGGCGAATGCTTCACGATATTTAGCGCCCTTAGCTTCATTATCGCTGGCTTCTTTTTCCATCTTAGCTTCAGCCGCAGACTTCACTTTGCCTTCAAATGCACGCAGAGTATTTTCAATTTCGCTGTCATTCAGTTTGCTCTTATTATTAAAAGCATCCTGCACACCCGCCAACAATTGATTTTTATCCAATGGGATACCCAAAGATTTCTGCTCTTTCAGGGTGTTTTCCATATAACGCCCTAAAGATGCGCCCAGAGCATAAGCATTTTGCTGATCTTCTGTTTTAAATGCGCTGTTCAATTCTGTACTGCTCTGACCATCCGCTTTAGCGGCCAACGCCTGAGGGGCGCCGAAAGCCATCGCCAATGTGGTAGCAAGCAGGGTAACTTTAAACAATGATTTCATCTGTTTCTCCAATAGCTTTGGGGGATATTTACCGTCAGCAAAAGTTATGCAATCAAGTCACTATAACTTTCTACAGGAGCACAACACAATATTTGCTGCTTTTTAGTGCCCCAAAGCTGTTGAGACAACATGAATGAAAAGAGGTTTCATAACAACCGTATTTCACAGAATATTTTGGGCATAATAGGTTACTCTTAATGAATATGAAGCATCTAACACAGGTCATATACAACCTGAAACGGGAGGAAATCATGGAACTGTCAGAATTTGAGCAACGGCTTGAGCATGTGGAAAGCCGAGTTGCCTTTCAGGAAATCACTATCGAAGAGCTGAATGAGGTGGTTACTGAACAGCAAATGGAGATGGCTAAATTAAGAGAGCATTTGCGGTTGATGACAGAACGATTGAAAGCCACTCAACCCTCAATGGTCGCTTCACAATCTGAAGAAACGCCACCACCTCATTACTGATTTTGACTAAGTAAAAAAACAACCAGTCACAATACACAGGGCAAGTAAGAGAAACCGACTCTCCCAAGCTTGCCCCGCTTTTTTAAGATTAAAGCCTGATAATCCGCTTTAATCTATCAATGGCAGCTACCGCCACCGCAGCATCCGTTCCCTTCACTGTGGTGGTGGTGACCATCGTCATGGCCGTGACCACCACAGCAACCACCTTCGCCATGTTCGTGACCATGCGCGCCGTGAACATGACCATGAGCCAGCTCTTCTTCGGTCGCTTCGCGGATAGCAATAACTTCAACATTGAATTTCAGATTCTGACCAGCCAGCATATGGTTACCATCAACCACAACGTGCTCATCTTCAACCGCAGTGATTTCTACAGGTACGGGTCCCATATCGGTGTCAGCCAGGAAACGCATGCCAACCTCCAATTCATCAACACCAACAAAGACATCTTTTGGCACACGCTGAACCAAATTGTCATCATACTGACCATAGGCATCATCAGCCTGTACGCTGACATCAAAATTCTCACCAGCCTCACGGCCTTCCAGCGCTTTTTCCAAACCACTGATCAATGAACCACGGCCATGCAGATAGTCCAACGGCGCACTCATCGGTGACTCATCAACTAAAACACCCTCTTCTGTTCTTACTTGATAAGCCAAGCTGACTACCAAGTCTTTTGCTACTTTCATGACATCTCCTACCCGTAGACCTAAAAATTTTTACCAATTGTAGCGGAATTCTAAGCCTCTGTACCCACCCGCATTAAAATTCACACAATTACTGTGGTGTAAAAATACCAATAACCTGCTCCTGTTTTCTCACATGAGAGGCCACTTTCTCATCAGTTTGGCGTTGTTGATGACCACAATGGACACATTCCACCACATCCACCTGATCTTCCCGCCACATTGCCAGCGTATCCTGAGAGTGACATTCAGGGCAGACAGCACCAGCAATAAATCTTTTACGGCTTACTGTCATTGTTTGCTCCGCTACTATTCATATGTTCGTGTTCATTCCAACCATCCGGTTGGAGGCGCTCATTCAGCATTTCCCGATCAAACAACTCTTCCAGCTCCCGCCGCGCCTCTTTTATACGGGATATGTGAGCCACATCACCCTGTAGCTGTGGCATCAATTCTCTCAGCATCCGCATATCCAACCGCTGAAAATGATGTTTTGCACGATAAGCCTTATGTGGATGCATTCCCAATCCGACTAACGTCTTACGGCCCAACTCCAATGCACTAGAGAAAGTTTCGCGGGTGAAATTTTCTACGCCATTCTGTAGCAATTCATGCGCTTCCAGACGCCCTCTGGCCCGCGCCATAATATGCAGATTCGGGAAATGTTTTTGGCATAAATGAACGATCATCATGGTATCTTCCGGCTCATTACAGGTAATAACAATCGCTTTGGCTTTATCCGCCCCTGCCGCACGAAGCAATTCCAATTCAACCGCATCACCATAATAAACTTTGTAGCCATAACGCCGCATGGTACTAACAACACTGACATCACGCTCCAGCACTGTGATGTGGATTTTATTCACCATCAGAAGACGGCCTATTACCTGCCCAAACCGGCCAAAACCAACTAAAATCACCTGTGGGTCGTCATCTTCCACAAATGGCTGTTCTTCCGTCTCATCCGAGGCATTATAACGGCGGGCCAAAATGGCATCTATCAATTGCATCACAAGCGGCGTTGTCATCATTGATATCGTCACTACAACCAACAATAAAGCCATCTGCCCGCTATTGAGTACATTCTGGCCCAGTGCAGCAGAAAACAGAACAAAAGCAAATTCTCCGCCCTGGCTGAGAACGCCGGAAAATTGCAAGCAGGATGAACCCCGTAAACCAGCAGTCCATGCGATAAGATAAAGAACAACGCCTTTCACAATGACCAAAGCCAGTACACCCAGTAACACATCAGACAAATGTATCAGTAGCACGCCCAGATTCAGGGACATACCTACTGAAATAAAAAACAGTCCTAACAGTAACCCCTTGAACGGTTCTATGGATATTTCCAGTTCATGGCGATATTCACTATCTGCCAGCAATACCCCGGCGATAAAGGTTCCCAAAGCCATAGAAAAACCCAACGCTTCCATAAACAGCGCCGAACTGAGCACCACTAATAATGCCGCCGCAGTAAACACCTCACGTACTCCAGCTCTGACGACCAAACGAAACAACGGACGTAACAGATACCGGCCACCCAACAACATAACGGCAAAGGCAGCGATTTTTAATGCTATCCGATACCAGTCACTGGATGCTGTTTCACCGGCCAGAAGCGGGATCAACGCCAAAGCCGGGATCACAGCCATATCCTGAAACAGCAAAACAGAGAAACCCAGCTGCCCGCCTTCATTACGGTTCATGCCCTTCTCTTTCATCAGTTGCAGAGCCATTGCTGTTGAGGACATCGCCATCCCGATACCACCGATAACCGCCGCCTGCCACGAAAAATCTGTCAGATATAACAGCCCGGCCAGCACACCCGCGGTGAGAATAACCTGAGCCGCACCGACACCAAAAATCGATCGCCTGAGTTGCCAGAGTTTAGAAGGGTTAAGTTCAAGGCCGATGATAAACATCAGAAAAACGATCCCCAGCTCAGAGAAATGAAGAATATCATCAACATCTCTGATAAAGCTTAACCCCCACGGGCCAAGGACAATCCCGGCTAACAAATAACCTAATACTGCCCCAATCCTGAATTTCTGTGCGATCGGCACTGCCACTACCGCCGCAAATAAAAATAATACCCCGGCGCTGAGTTGCGCTGAATGCTCCATAGCTATAGCCCTCCTAATGATAATGGCGATTTGAGCCACTCACGATAAGCATTAGCATGGATGGCAAGAAGTTCAGGTTTTTGACGACGTGCCCAATAAATAATTATCGGTGATAACCAATGCATACGGCACATGGATGCGGTCAGTTCAAAAGGGCGAAGAATCTCTTCCATCGGATAGAAGTTATAGCCATCAGCCCGGAAAGCGCCTTCCGGCTCTCCGGTGGTGATCACTGAACGCCAATATTTCCCCTGTAATGCCAACCCAGTGGTACCACTGGCAAACCCCCGCGTCAGCACGCGGTCCATCCACTCCTTTAATAAAGCTGGACAACCGTAGGTATAGAGTGGATGTTGAAAAACAACCACCTGATGTTCACGCAGCAGTTGTTGCTCATGGTGAACATCAATAAAAAAATCTGGATAAGCTCTATATAAGTCGTGAACCGTAACATGCTCTAAATCCAGCACAGGTTGCAACAAAACGCGATTTGCTACTGAATCCTGTGGTTCAGGATGGGCATACAGCAGCAGGACTTTAGGCGGCTGTAACATCGTTCCCTCCTCAAGAACGTGTCAGGACACGTATTTTCCGTTACCATGCATACAAAGTGATAAAATCAGGGCACTTATCGTCCCATTACATCTAATAATTTAACATACTCTATACAAACGACACCTATGATTGTTTTCTCTTCATTACAAATTCGTCGCGGAACCCGTGTCTTGCTGGATAATGCCAGCGCCACTATCAATCCCGGACAAAAAGTTGGTCTGGTAGGAAAAAATGGTTGTGGCAAATCTACCTTACTTGCACTATTAAAAAATGAACTTCAGGCTGAAGCAGGAACATTCACTTTTCCCGCTAACTGGGCTCTGGCTTGGGTGAATCAAGAAACGCCGGCACTGGAAATACCTGCTCTGGAATATGTCATTGATGGTGATCGTGAATTCCGTCAACTGGAACGGCAACTACAATTAGCCAATGAAAAAAATGACGGTAATTTGATCGCTCATCTACACAACCAACTGGATACGATTCAAGCCTGGACCATCCGTTCAAGAGCATCAAGTTTACTTCACGGTCTAGGCTTTTCTCAGGATCAACTGGATCAACCAGTACGTGCGTTTTCCGGTGGATGGCGTATGCGCCTCAATCTGGCCCAATCCTTGCTCTGCCGTTCTGATTTGTTGTTGCTTGACGAACCAACCAACCACCTTGATCTGGATGCGGTGATCTGGCTGGAAAAATGGCTGAAAAACTACCCTGGTACATTAGTCCTCATCTCCCATGACCGGGATTTTCTGGATCCGATTGCCGATAAGATCCTCCATCTCGAACAACAATCCCTGTTTGAATACAGTGGCAACTACTCCTCTTTCGAACGCCAGCGCGCGACCAAACTGGCACAACAACAAGCGCTCTATAAAAGTCAGCAGGAGAAAGTGACACATCTGCAAAGTTATATTGACCGTTTCCGGGCCAAAGCCAGTAAAGCCAAACAAGCTCAGAGCCGTATCAAGATGCTGGAGCGGATGGAGTTGATAGCACCTGCCCATGTTGATAACCCGTTCCATTTCAGTTTCCGTAAACCGGAAAGTCTGCCAAATCCACTACTGAAAATGGAAAAAGTCAGCGCAGGCTATGGTGAGCGAACGGTTTTAGGTTCCATCAAGCTGAATTTGGTTCCCGGCTCCCGCATTGGCCTGCTTGGCCGAAATGGCGCAGGTAAATCCACGTTGATCAAATTACTGGCTGGTGAGCTGCAATCCCAGAGTGGGGATATGGAATTAGCCAAAGGGATTAAACTGGGATATTTCGCCCAGCATCAGTTGGAATATCTGCGTGCTGATGAATCACCATTACAGCATATAGCGCGCCTGGCGCCACAGGAAAGAGAACAGCAACTCAGGGATTATCTGGGGGGGTTTGGTTTCAAAGGTGATCAAGTCACTGACCCAAGCGGACGTTTCTCTGGGGGAGAAAAAGCACGTCTAGTTTTAGCATTGATAGTTTGGCAACGCCCTAATCTACTGTTACTTGATGAGCCAACAAACCACCTCGACCTGGATATGCGTCAGGCCCTGACAGAAGCGCTGATCGATTTTGATGGTGCATTGGTTGTGGTTTCCCATGATAGGCATCTACTGCGTTCAACAACCGATGAGCTGTATCTGGTTCACGATGGCCGGGTAGAATCTTTCAATGGCGATTTGGAAGATTATCAACAATGGCTGACAGATCAGCAGCGTCAACAAAATCAGCAATCACGTGAGAGCAACGATAAGGAAAAAGAACCTTCCGGTCAAAGTGCTCAGGAAAGAAAAGATCAAAAACGACGTCAAGCTGACTTCCGTAACCAAACGCAGCCATTGCGCAAGCAGCTTACCCATCTGGAAAAACAGATGGATAAACTGGGTAACGAACTGACCGTATTAGAAAAACAGCTGTCAGACAGCGCTGTCTATGATAATAGCCGTAAAACCGAATTGACTGAATATCTGCAAAAACAAAATCAGACCAAATCAAAACTGGAAGAAATTGAATTAGAGTGGATGGAAATTCAGGAACAACTTGAGCAAATGGCGCAAGAATTTGAAGGGTAAATACTTTCATAAATTATATTAAAAAAATAAAGCGGAGAAAACAATCCGCTTTATTTTTAATAATATTCATACCGAAAAAATTTATTAAAATAGTTATGGTGGAATTTATTTTTATCTAAAATTTCATTTATATACAAAAACCATTACAAGAATAACATGCCACTCTATTAAATAAGACTCCAAAATAGCACCACACCTTATACCTCTCATAATTCTATGTATAACAATGAGTTGAATAAGACCACATATAGCATAATTATGAAACGTTATTTAATTCAACATTAAAAACAATAATACCTGTTTTCTGATTCACATATTATCAATTAATGAAGAAAATAGCTCTACTGCATTTATTAAATCACAGCCTATAACTGGACTCCATAAGATACCAAAATCAATCTCCATATCAGTTTCTAAAATTCCGAGTGAATCAAAATATTGTGATGGAATTGTACGAACCACTTTCTGCGGAACTAAAGAAAAGCCATTACATTTAACGATCAATTCAATCATTATCATGATATCATTGGTCTTTAACATTAAGTTCATACTATTATTATCATAAATAGAAAATGTGTTGATACCATCGGTAAAATCAATCGGCATATCATTCTCATCAGTATCACTAAGATGATATAAAGATGCTATTTCAGCATTGAATTCAGCAAAATTCTGAGTCCAATCACTGCCTTTTTTAAAAAGATAAACGAGTTTTTCAGTAAAAATCCGCTTAGGCATAAGTGATGAAATTAACGGCAAAGGAACAATAGCAATATGTAATAAACCAGAATTTAACAGACTCATTTGCTGCTCGAATGGCAAACCTGTAATTAGCACAAGCACCGTTTTTTCCTGTTTACCTAAAAAAAGCTGCTCTTTCATTTTCCCAGAATCATAAATAGGAAAACAAGAACTCACATAAAGATAATTTGGTGAATCGTCTTGCAAATCATGATGAACCTGAATCTGAAACTGCTCAAAATGCCCCAGTAATTTCTGAGCATTCTCTAGTGTTTTCTGTCCAAAATCAGTCAATTTGGTCCCATTTGGACCTCTAGAAAAAAGCAGCGCGCCAAATAATGCTTCCAGTGCATTAATTTTCTTTGTCAACGCAGGTTGTGAAATATGTAATATTTTAGAAGCCTTATGATAATTAAGTGTTTCAGCTAACACGATAAAAGCTTTTAGATTACGTATATCCACATTTTCACCACTCAGGTTTATCTTATGTACTTTCTTTGAGTTACTATTTCATCAATGAACTAAATTCTTTATGCTTAAATTAATTAAACAAAGATTAAACAACAACTATAAGATGATCAATTAATTTATTCTAAAAAATCGGCGATTATATATATCACGACATTTACCACAACGATTTACGCATGTTTTCTAGATAAACAAGTAAGTAATCCAATTAAATAAAACGCATTAGAAAATGATAATTTTTTTCATTTTTAAGAATTTTCCTATATCAATTACCAGGCACCCTGTGATATGTAATTTCTGCTATACAGGATAGTGCAATTTACCTGACGTATGCTATTTTTAAATAAAAAGAACAAGATAGCCGGTTATATGTATAATATTTTCTTATTTACCATAACACCCCAGTTTGAATAAATTGATTGAGATTAACCCCTGACATTCTTGGTTTTCTCTCCATTTCTTTTTTGATTAAATTAATGCCAAAATAACAATAATCCAAAAAAATAATTAACTCCCATAAAAGATCCTTAAACCATATTAAAAAAGCGCCTTAAACCATTTCTTACTAAAAATTTCCTGATCTCACACCCATGCTAAAATGCTAATTAATTAGTTATTGCAATAAAACAAGCTAAACATATATAAATATATTTATCTCCTCTTACTAATACACCAAAAAACAAAAGCCGTAACAACAGCAATACCCAATAATGTTAATCGCCCCCATATATCTGGAAAACAGGCTGCGGTCATAGCTGACCAAGCGATAATCAAGATAAAAGGAATTGTGTTCCACAAAATATCTTTAATCCATATAAAAAAAGATCTTTGAACCATTCCTTACTAAAAAGTTTTTTACTCATACATTAATTAATCCGAACTCAGGTTAATTACATAGCTTAATATCTTTTACATAGGTATTATCAGACATCCAAGATATTCTTTCGCATACCAAATAGTTCTCACTCTTCAGTTTATAGTCCACATAGAAAGAGATTGGAAAACTCAAAAAAACTGAAACCAAAAACATCATACCAAAACATTTCATATAGGCATCGTGATATTTTGGTATACGCGATGTTAAAAGAAAATAAATAGGAAAAATAGAAGCATAACAACCTAAAGGGAAGGAAACAAACATAATTACCATTTTTCCTGAAAATGTAATTTCATCAGCCATTGTAATCAATGAAAATAAGCTTTTACTTGCGATGAACATAGCAAAACACATCAAAGACAATATAAGAATCGCCAAAATAATATGCACTATTTTTCTTTTATTATCCACAACTATATCGCTCCCAATCATGAAGAAAACTATTAAAATCAGCTTCATGGGCTCTTTCTCTGTTATACACTTCTTTTATCAATTTAATAACTTTTTCGCTTATTTGATATTTTCTATCTAAATAACTTTCCAAAATGGCGCTACACCTTATCCACCAACAACCCTATGTATAACAATGAGTTGAATAAAACCATGTGTAGCGGAATTATGAAACCTTATTTAGGTAATTGAGTGCAATAGCAGCAGCTAAACCTGCCAAAACAACGATACCAGCTACAACAATGATACTGGCGCCTGCCACAAAAAAAGATGAAAGAACAGTTCCTATAGTCCAAGAAGCAAAGGCTGCCACTGCCGTCTTAGCCAGATCTACAGCAATATTCCCTAAGAAGTCAGCCAGCGTGTATTCATCCTTAAAGATATATTCAACAGTCCGATAAGCCAGAGAAAATAATATACAGAATTTCATTCCCTTAACTATGCCACTATTTATTCCTTGTTGTCCAATCCCCATAGATATCATCTTCATATTAGAAGCGCTGTATCTTGATGCAGTGATGATTTTTCTAACCCCGGCATAGCCTGATATTTTAATATATTTTTTACCATATTTACCAACATACTCTGTCGCTATAATCCCTAATTGTTTAAATTCTCTTACTACATTTGTAAAGTCAAAAGCATCATGTATATTACCTGCATATGACGCTATTGGATCGGCAACTGAGAACACCTTCTTCATAAATGGACTTTTAGGTTTTGGAGAGACAATATCCTGCAAAGCACTTTTCGCTTCTTCTAATGACAACAGTGCAATATACGTTGTATTCTCTCTTAACTGCTTCTCAAGACCAATCGCATCAAAGAACTCATGCTGAGGTTTTAATTGATCAACCCCAACATTGCCTCTTAGGAAATCCCCCATATACCCCTCCAAAGAAGGATTGTATTTTTATATGTCATCGTGAAACTTCCTCCAATATTCTTAAAATCAAGAACCGTCACACTAGTGTTTAGCGGATGGCGTTTCCAATTTGAGTGAAAGAGTACGACCATCCGAAACTCTCATATTAATTAGATCAACTTCAATTGACGATAACAGCTGAAAACATAGCATCATCATCAATGCCAGTTTCTCCTCTGAAAACTAACGAGCTATTCTCTAACGCATCATTGAGTTGTTGTAATAACTGTTCTCTATCTTTATCGTCCATACGACTAAACCCATTCACAATTAAAATTAGAGTATAACACCATTATATAGAAAGTAACCACATCAATTATATAATGGTAAAGCGTTTGTAAAGAGTAGTGTTTCAAATTATCCCTTATAAGGTGAGTAAACAAAGTGTTATAAATTTTTATAAAAAAAATCCGATATTAAACTATTAGTTTTTTTATATTTTAATGTTAAGGTTATACTTCCACCACCTAAGCACACAGCTTAGGTAATTTAAACAAAAAACTCATTATGCTTAGTAATGCTTAGTAATGCTTACCAATAAACCACATAGCAACAAAAACAATAAAAATACCAACCAAAGTTAAACTAAACCATATATCTGGAAAAAAGATATTAGCTACAAATACCCAAATAACAATAATCCCAAAAGGAATGACCTCCCACAAAAGATCTTTAAACCATATTAAAAAAAGATCCTTTAACCATTCCTTACTAAAAAGTTTTTTACTCATATATTAATTAATCTGAACTCAGGTTAATTACATAGCTTAATATCTTTTACATATTTATTCGGTGACGACCATGATATCTTTGGGCATATCAAATAATTCTCACTCTTTAGTTTATAATTCACATAAAAAGCGGTAGGAAAACTCAAGAAAAATGCAACAATAGCTATCATACCAAGACAATTAACACAGATATCGTGATACTTTGGAGTACGCGCTGTCAAATTAAAATAAATAATAAAACTTAAAAAATAAAAAATCAATGGGAAGAAAAAAAACGCAATTATTATTCCATTGGAGAAAAAGATCATCTCAGCCATTGTAATCAATGAATATAGACTATCAACAACAACAAACACCCCAAAAGACATCAAAGACAATATAAAAATCACCCCAATTATATTCATTATTTTTCTTTTATTATCCACGATCCTATCTCTCACATTAATCACATAGCTTGATATTTTTTACATAGGTATTTGGTGACATCCAGGATATTCTTTCACACACCAAATAGTGCTCACTTTTTAATTTATAATCTACATAGAAAGATATGGGAAAACTTAAAAAAATCGAAGAAAAAGCTATCACAGACAAATATTTAATATAGGCATCATGACGTTTAGGATAACGGCTAGTTATATTAACAATAATAGATAAAACCATAAGATACGAAAGAAAAGGAAAAGAAAAAAATATAATAAAAACACTAGCTGAAAATGTTATTTCCTCATCCATTTTAACTAAAGAGATTAAATTCCCCCCTGTCAAAAATAAACCCGTTGACGCTAAAATTAAAATAGCAATAGCACAGATTACTGGTATAACCTTTTTCTTATTTTCCATAACATCCCCAATTATGAAGAAATTGGTTGAAATTAGCTTCTGGAGTTCTTATTTTTCTCTTCATCTCTTTTTTTATTAAATTAACTACAGTCTTACTAATTTTAAATTTTTTATCTAAAGCATTAAGTACATATACCGTTAAAATACCTGCAATAAACATTGCACCAGCTACAACAATTATGCTGGCGCCTGTTACCAATACAAACGAAAGAGCAACCCCCGTCACCCAAGAAGCAAAGGCTGCCACTGCTGTTTTAGCCAGATCTACAGCAATATTCCCTAAGAAGTCAGCCAGCGTGTATTCATCCTTAAAGATATATTCAACAGTCCGATAAGCCAGAGAAAATAATATACAGAATTTCATTCCCTTAACTATGCCACTATTTATTCCTTGTTGTCCAATCCCCATAGATATCATCTTCATATTAGAAGCACTGTATCTTGATGCAGTGATGATTTTTCTAACCCCAGCATAGCCTGATATTTTAATATATTTTTTACCATATTTACCAACATACTCTGTCGCTATAATCCCTAATTGTTTAAATTCTCTTACTACATTTGTAAAGTCAAAAGCATCATGTATATTACCTGCATATGACGCTATTGGATCGGCAACTGAGAACACCTTCTTCATAAATGGACTTTTAGGTTTTGGAGAGACAATATCCTGCAAAGCACTTTTCGCTTCTTCTAATGACAACAGTGCAATATACGTTGTATTCTCTCTTAACTGCTTCTCAAGACCAATCGCATCAAAGAACTCATGCTGAGGTTTTAATTGATCAACCCCAACATTGCCTCTTAGGAAATCCCCCATATACCCCTCCAAAGAAGGATTGTATTTTTTATATGTCATCGTGAAACTTCCTCCAATATTCTTAAAATCAAGAACCGTCACATTAGTGTTTAGCGGATGGCATTTCCAATTTGAGGGAAAGAGTACGACCATCCGAAACTCTCATATTAATTAGATCAGCTTCAATTGACGATAACAGCTGAAAACATAGCATCATCATCAATGCCAGTTTCTCCTCTGAAACTAACGAGCTATTCTCTAACGCATCATTGAGTTGTTGTAATAACTGTTCTCTATCTTTATCGTCCATACGACTAAACCCATTCACAATTAAAATTAGAGTATAACACCATTATATAGAAAGTAACCACATCAATTATATAATAGCAAAGCGTTTGTAAAGAGTAGTGCTTCAAATAAAAAGATTATTTCTTAAGTAAATAAATTGTTAGATACTTATGGAAAAAATTCGATATTGAACTATTAATTTTTCTATATTTTAATGTTAAGGTTACAATTCCGCCACTAAGCACACAGCTTAGGTAATTTAAACAAAGAACTCATATGGTAATTGTTTATGTCACATATAATTTATTTGTCGCTAAACGGTAAGCAACAAGGTTTAATTTCTGCTGGTTGTTCAACGCTGGACTCTATAGGCAACCGATATCAAAAGGGGCACGAAGATCAAATACAGGTATTGAGTTTAAGTCACATGATCACTCGCGAACAAAATGTAGATCATCACCCATTGCAGTTCATTAAGCCAATAGATAAATCATCTCCATTATTATCAATGGCAATCTCTTCAAACGAACTATTGCATGCGGTTTTTCTCTTTTATAGAACAAACACCGCTGGACAGTTAGAACTTTTCTATGAGGTCAAATTAACAGAAGCGAGCATTGTTGACGTTTCTTGTACCTATCCGCATTCGATAAACAATAATGAAATGATGCCGTATGAAAAAGTCCTCCTGAAATATAAATCCATCTCCTGGAATCACGTAACGGCAGGCACATCAGCCTATAGCATTTGGGATGACAGAATTTATTGAAAACAAGCCAAGCTAAGCATATATATTACATATGCTTAGTATTGACGTTTCTCACTTAATATATGAAAAACAAAAATTTTCTCAAACCTATTCACAGCACTTTGTTCTATAACCGATAAAATACATTCACTTAACAAAGCCATCGCTTTTATCGAAATACCGATCAAATTTGCGCTTTATGACAAAGAAGAGTAAATAATTATTTATCATTTTAAAAGTATTCCGTTAGGAAAGTAATATGAAAATCAATCTCAACAATATGGTGACAGAAAGCCGCAACCCAGCCAGTGCCTGCATTGACACTCTGCCTACCCTTGAGATGCTAAAGGTCATTAATGATGAAGACAAAAAAGTCGCACTGGCGGTAGAGCAAACTTTGCCGCAAATTGCTGCAACGGTAGATAAAATTGCCGAAGCTTTCCGTCAGGGAGGCCGTTTAATCTATATTGGTGCCGGTACATCTGGCCGGTTAGGGATCCTGGATGCCAGTGAATGCCCACCCACTTATGGCTCCAGACCGGAGCAAGTGGTTGGCTTGATTGCAGGAGGGCATCAAGCCATCTTGAGGGCCGTTGAAAATGCAGAAGATAACCGGCAATTAGGCACAAATGATCTTCAAGCGCTAAACTTTAACTCTAAAGATGTACTGGTTGGTATTGCCGCCAGTGGCCGTACACCTTACGTTCTAGGTGCCATGGAGTATGCGAAATCAGTGGGAGCCACCGTCGCCTGTATCAGTTGTAATCCTGACAGTCCGATGACACAAGCAGCCGATATTGCCATAACACCTGTCGTTGGGCCAGAAATCGTCACTGGTTCATCACGTATGAAAGCAGGTACAGCACAAAAGCTGATCCTCAATATGCTCACTACCGGTGCCATGATCCGCACAGGAAAAGTGTATGGCAACCTGATGGTGGACGTAGAAGCGACAAATGCCAAACTGGTTGAAAGGCAGAAAAATATCGTTATAGCCGCCACAGAATGCAACCGCATACAAGCTGAACAGGCACTGGCTGCATGTGATGGACATTGCAAAACAGCCATTGTGATGATTCTGGCAGAGATAGATGCTCAACAAGCAAAGGCTTTACTGGAAAAGAATCACGGTTTTATTCGCCCGGCAATCTCAACAGTTCGGTAATCGTTTCTTCTTCTGAACAGGAATAAATAAGATGGCTAAAATTAATCAGGCAATAATTGTTCAGATCCTTACAGCTATCGGCAATGCGGGTAATGTGGCTCAATGTGGTAACTGTATGACCCGCCTGCGACTGACACTGCATGATAATACTCAGGTGGATAAAGCCACACTGAAACAGATCCCCAATGTGCTGGGTATTATTGAAAGTGATAACCAGTTGCAGATTGTCCTTGGACCGGGAAAAGCCCAGGCTGCGGCTGAAATAATGAATCAATTGCTGGATTCTTCTGTTCATGTAGAACAACCAGCACAAAGCGACACTGATTTAACCCATATAGCCTCCGCCAATAAAAAGCAGCTTAAAGAGAAACAGGTCAGCGCAGTACATAAATTTCTGACGAAATTCGCCACTATTTTTACACCGCTGATCCCCGGCTTTATTGCCGTTGGTTTACTGCTGGGCTTTGCCACTTTACTTGAACAGATCGCCATTCAGGGCGTTGAACATCCTAATACTGTATTGGTTGAAATCATCGGTTATATGAAAGTATTCAGTAAAGGAATGTTCAGCTTTTTGAGTATCCTGGTTGGTTATAACGCGCAAAAAGCCTTTGGTGGATTAGGTATAAACGGCGCAATTATCGCCTCGCTGTTTGTACTGGGTTATAACCCGGATGCCACCAGCGGTTTCTACTCCGGTATCTCCACTTTCTTTGGTTACAGTATCGATCCACGCGGCAATATTATCGGCGTTCTGCTCGCCGCTATTCTGGGAGCATGGGTAGAACGACAGGTTCGTAAGATCATTCCAGACAATCTGGATATGATCCTCACTTCAGCGATTACCCTGCTGATCATGGGAGCAATCGCCTTTATTATTATCATGCCGTTGGGAAGCTATCTGTTTAGCGGCATGTCATGGTTATTCCTTAATCTTAACGGCAATCCTTTTGGTACAGCGATATTGGCAGGGCTGTTTCTGCTCGCCGTTATGTTTGGTGTACATCAGGGGTTTGTTCCGGTCTATTTCGCGTTAATGGACGCACAAGGCTTTAACTCTCTGTTCCCAATCCTTGCTATGGCTGGAGGCGGGCAAGTTGGTGCAGCACTGGCGCTGTATGTCAAAGCGAATAAGGATTCTCTGCTGCGTACTCAAATAAAAGGTGCCATTATTCCAGGCTTTCTCGGTATCGGTGAACCCTTGATTTACGGGGTAACCTTGCCACGCATCAAACCTTTTATCACTGCTTGTCTGGGAGGTGCTGCCGGTGGTTTCTTTATCGGCTTAGTGGCTTATTTGGGATTACCTGTTGGGCTGAATACGGTTTTTGGGCCATCTGGATTAGTCGCACTACCACTAATGACCTCCAACAGCGGTATTTTTATCGGGATGGCAGTTTATGCCGCGGGATTGGTGGTTGCTTATATCAGTGGTTTTGTCCTGACTCTGCTGTTCGGCAATAAAAATGTCGATTTAACTTGATATTACCGATTTGCATATCACGGGAAGTCAGCGCCCACAGCAGAACCACTGTCAAATTTGCGCCATTGAACATCAGCACCAAATTGCCGGACAAAATCACCATGATACTGGACGACTTTTGCCGGCTCTGGCGAAGTTTGATAAGCAATCGTCACTTAAAGAATGAATAAATATTCTTTATAACCAAAATTAAATTAACGAATTAAATTATCCAATCCAGATCAATGGCACACAGGTTGCTGTTAATATTCCCATCATAATATTGAAAATAAACCAGGCATTGCGACTACGAAGTAATGTTCCAATCAACGAACCAAAACCAGTCCACACGATACTACTCAAAAAACTTATCAATATCGTTGCGACACTAATAATGATGATGGAATAGAGATACTGTTCACCTGCAATACTGTAACTGCCAACCGATCCCAACCCCATCAGCCAGGCTTTCGGATTCAGGAACTGTAATAACCAACCCTGATACCAACGCACCGGCTTGATGACAACGCCACCTTGGGTATCCAGACGCCGGTAACTGGCTGTTGCCGTTTTCCATGCTAACCACAGTAAATAGAGACTACCCGCTATTTTCATTATCGTGTGAATAGTAGGATAAACCAGCAGTAATGCCGCCACACCGAAAGCGGACAGATATAAAATCGTCTGCATTCCCAGAAGAATCCCAAATATCAATCCCAAAGAACGGATAAAACCAAAGTTTGCACCCGATGAGGTCAGTAACATATTGTTTGGACCTGGGGTAATAGCAGAAATAAACAAAAAAGTTGTTAATGAAAAAATCAGGCTTGCTGTCATGAATGGTTCCTTTCATCCTGAATAATGGCGTTTCCCTTTCACAGAAAATATCAGTATGTTATTCACCATACAAGATAACTAATCAATTTAACTCGAAACCATTATGTCCGATATCTTTCGTCCTCTAACCGGAGCCAGTAATCCGCATTTGCAAACATTGCTCCCGCGTCTGGTGCGGCGGTATCCTGAACTGCAACCCTACTGGCAACGACTTAATCTGCCAGATAACGATTTTGTTGACCTGGCATGGAGTGAAGATCCAGCAACCGCAGCACATAAGCCACGGCTAATCCTGTTTCATGGTCTGGAAGGCAGTTTCCATAGCCCTTATGCTCACGGTTTGCTTCATACTTGTCAGAAAAAAGGCTGGCTTGGCGTTGTCATGCATTTCCGTGGATGCAGTGGTGAACCGAACCGCCAAAAACGTCTCTATCATTCTGGCGAAACAAGCGATGCCCGTTATTTTCTGAACTGGTTAAAACAGACCTACGGTGATATACCAACCTCAGCCGTGGGTTATTCAGTCGGCGGTAATATGCTGGCCTGCTATCTGGCAGAAGAAAAAACGCAGGCCCAGCTCAATGCAGCAGTCATTGTTTCTGCCCCTCTGATGTTAGAAGCCTGTTCCAGCCGGATAGAAAAAGGATTTTCTCAGGTTTACGAGCGCTATTTGCTTAACAATCTAAAACGTAATGTTACCCGCAAATTGCTCCGCTACCCGGGTTCGCTACCTATCAATCTGTCTCAGGTAAAAGGATTGAAGCATATTCGAGAATTTGATGAAATTGTGACCGCAAAAATCCACTGTTTTAAAGATGCAGCGGACTACTACCGCCAGTGCAGCGCTCTGCCACGCCTGCCTGACATTACTGTGCCACTGTTGATTATTCATGCAAAAGACGATCCTTTTATGACACCGGAAGTCGTTCCCGACCTCAAAACACTACCCAAAAATATTGAATACCAATTAACAGAATACGGTGGACATGTCGGCTTTGTCAGTGGTTCACTGAAGAAACCACAAATGTGGCTGGAACAACGTATTCCAAGCTGGCTGTCATCTTATCCGGAGCAACAACGATGATTATTCCATGGCAACAACTGGAACCAGAAACTCTGCTAAATTTGATAGAGAGTTTTATCCTGCGGGAAGGCACTGACTACGGCGAAGATGAAAAATCCCTTGAGCAGAAAGTCGCTGACATACGTCGTCAGTTGGAACAGGGGGATGTTATGCTGGTGTGGTCTGAACTGCATGAGAGCATCAATATTATGCCAAAAGAAATGTTCCATTCTTAACACTATGGAGTTTACTGCTTATGTCCGCCAAACATCCAATTATTGCGATTACCGGCTCCAGCGGTGCCGGAACAACAACAACCAGTTTAGCTTTCCGTAAGATTTTCCAGCAACTTAACATCAGCGCAGCACAGATAGAAGGAGACAGTTTCCACCGTTATACCCGCCCTGAAATGGACGCAGCAATCCGTAAAGCCAAAGAGCAAGGCAGACATATCAGTTATTTTGGGCCAGAAGCCAATGATTTTGGCATGCTGGAGAAAACCATGATTGACTATGGTGAGACCGGTGAAGGCCGCTGCCGTAAGTACCTTCACACCTATGATGACGCAGTGCCTTACAACCAGCTCCCCGGTACATTTACTCCGTGGGAAACCTTACCAAAGCAGACCGATGTGCTGTTTTATGAAGGCCTGCACGGTGGCGTGGTAACACCACAACATAATGTTGCCAGTCATGTCGATCTGCTGGTGGGGGTGGTGCCGATTGTCAACCTTGAATGGATACAGAAACTTATCCGCGATACCGGAGAACGGGGACACTCACAGGAAGCCGTGATGGATTCCGTTGTTCGTTCTATGGATGATTATATTAACTACATTACCCCCCAATTTTCCCGGACACATATAAATTTCCAGCGCGTCCCGACTGTTGATACGTCCAATCCATTTTCAGCCAAAGCCATTCCTTCTCTGGATGAAAGTTTTATCGTCATCCGTTTCCGTGATCTGACTCAAATTGATTTCCCGTATTTGTTATCCATGTTACAGGGCTCATTCGTTTCAAGTATTAATACCATCGTGGTTCCCGGCGGAAAAATGGGACTGGCCATGGAATTAATTATGACACCATTGGTACAGCGATTACTGGAAGGGGAAAAAATTTGTTGATCAAAACCTGGGATAAATCTAGAAAACCCAGTGTTTGAATCCACTTCTTATATTATTCAGTTAAAAAAACAGGTAACTGATATTAGTTACCTGTCGTTATTTTTCAATCAGGAAATAATATCTTAATCTGTCTCTTTAATTTCAAAGCTGTGGGTAAGCTCAACTGATTTCCCCAACATCAACGAAACAGAACAATATTTCTCAGCAGAAAGCGTGACGGCACGTTCAACCGCTTTCTCTGTTAAATCCTTGCCGGTAACAATAAAATGCAGATTAATAGAAGTAAACAAGCGTGGTGCCTCTTCACGACGGCGGGAGGTTAATTTCACTTCACAATCTTTTAGGTCATATCTGCCTTTCTGTAAAATAGAAATAACATCAATCGTGCTGCAACCACCCACTGCCATTAATACCATTTCCATTGGGCTTGGTGCCTTATCACCAGCATTTCCATCCATCATGATCTGATGGCCCGAAGACGACTCCCCCAAAAGAGACAACCCTTCAACCCATTTTACCCGCGCTTGCATAAGTACCTCTTAAGTCATTTTTTGCATCAAAGCCTACTCTTTCAGTATTAAACTGGCAATCTAATGAGCAGTTTATTGTGCTGAAACAATACAAGACAAGACAGAAACCTTTTCCTGTGTTAAAAACAGAAGCAGGTCCAGGTATATGTGGGTTAAGATCAATACTCAAGTTTCAAATTTCAGATAACCTATATAAAACCCTCACCTGTCGGTTTTTCAGCAAACTAATATGTTAAGCTAGTGTCTTTATATGCCAGCCTGACGAGAAACTTTTAGGTTCTCGTGTTATTTAGGCAGCGATAACAACAGAGGATGAAGCGAATGGTTCTCGGCAAGCCACAAACAGACCCCACTCTTGAATGGTTTTTGTCACACTGCCATATTCATAAATATCCATCCAAAAGCACGCTTATTCATCAAGGCGAAAAAGCAGAGACGCTTTACTACATCGTAAAAGGTTCTGTTGCAGTTTTGATTAAAGATGAAGAAGGCAAAGAGATGATCCTCTCCTATTTAAACCAGGGAGATTTCATTGGCGAACTTGGATTATTTGAAGAAGGACAAGAGCGTACAGCCTGGGTACGGGCCAAAAGCGCCTGTGAAGTAGCGGAAATTTCCTATAAAAAATTCCGTCAACTGATTCAGGTAAACCCGGATATTTTAATGCGTTTATCTGCCCAAATGGCAAGCCGTTTGCAAACAACTTCTGAGAAAGTCGGTAACCTGGCTTTCCTGGATGTGACCGGCCGGATTGCTCAGACTTTACTGAATCTGGCGAAACAACCCGATGCAATGACTCACCCTGACGGGATGCAAATCAAAATCACTCGTCAGGAAATTGGCCAGATTGTTGGCTGTTCCCGTGAAACGGTTGGCCGTATTCTGAAAATGCTGGAAGATCAAAACCTGATCTCCGCACACGGCAAAACAATTGTTGTTTACGGTACACGTTAATTCCGGATTAATCAGCGCATGATACTGCGCTGATTTCTCTTATCCTTGTTACACCAACTGGCTAATTGCCTTCTCCAGCCGTTCCATCCCTTGGGCTATCTCCTCTTCACTGATAATCAGCGAAGGCGTGAAACGCAGTACATCACTACCAGCACTCAATAACATCAGACCATTTTCAGCCGCCAGTTGCAGGATCTCTTTAGATTTTCCCTGATACTGCGCTTTTAGTTCCGCACCAATCAGCAATCCCTTGCCACGGATTTCACCAAATATCGAATATTTTTGATTGATATCGTTCAGAAAATTCACAATCAAATGATGCCGTTTTTCAACACCATTCAAGACCTCTGGCGTATTGATAATGTCAAAAGCGGCATTTGCAACCGCGCAAGCCAGCGGATTACCACCATAAGTTGTGCCGTGAGTCCCCGGTGCCATCGCCGAAGCGATATTCGCCGTAGTCAGCATAGCGCTAACAGGGAAACCACTTCCCAATGCTTTCGCTGTGGTGATAATGTCCGGCACAACATCATAATACATATAAGAAAATAACTTACCGGTACGTCCCATCCCACTTTGTACTTCATCAAATACCAGCAGTACCTGATGCTTATCGCAAAGTTCACGCAACCCATGAATAAATGCGGGTGTCGCCGGCGTGACTCCCCCTTCACCCTGAACAGGTTCTAATACAACAGCGCAAGTATGATCATCCATGACCGCCTTTACTGCATTTAAGTCATTAAAAGGCACATGAATAATATCTGCGGGTTTTGGCCCAAAACCATCAGCGTATTTTGGTTGACCACCAACAGAGACAGTAAACAGAGTACGACCATGAAAACCCTGATGGAATGCGATGATTTTGGTTTTATATGGATGGTAACGGGTAATAGCATAGTGACGCGCCAGCTTAAATGCGGCTTCATTCGCTTCCGCTCCCGAGTTGGCAAAAAATACCCGCTCCGCAAAAGTTGCATCAATCAGTTTCTGCGCGAGTATCAAAGCTGGTTCACTGGTGAAAATATTACTGATATGCCAAAGTTTCTCCCCTTGCTGCGTTAAAACATCCACTAATGCAGGGTGACAATGCCCCAAAGCCATAACAGCAATACCACCGGCAAAATCAATATATTCTTTCCCTTGCTGATCCCATACACGACTGCCTTGCCCTTTCACCGGTATAAACTGGGCCGGTGAATAAATTGGCAACATGACTTGATCGTATGTATTTCTGTTTACTCCAGCATGCTCCATCATTTTCCCACCCGTTTTTTATATATACGCCATTCAAAAATGAAAATATAATCATTTAATATGCATAAAAAATCAAAGATGGGCAAATGAAAAAGATGAATAAATGAAGAAATTATTGGTATCGGGTTAATATCTAAGAAAGTTACTCAGTAGCTGGTGCCCTTGTTCACTGAGAATACTTTCAGGATGGAACTGCACACCTTCCAGGGGCAGAGTACGATGACGAATTCCCATAATCTCATCTACATTGCCGTTATGCTGACTCCATGCAGTGACTTCAAAAACGGCGGGTAAAGTCTCTGCAGCAATCACCAATGAATGGTAACGGGTAACCGTTAATGGCCGGTTTAGTCCTTTGAACACACCTTGCTGATTATGATGAATGGCAGAAGTTTTCCCATGCATCACTTCCCTGGCTTTTACCACACTGGCCCCGAATGCCTGCCCAATTGCCTGATGCCCAAGACAAACACCCAGAATCGGCAATTTATCCGAAAAATGAGAAATCGCAACCAGAGAAATTCCTGCTTCATTTGGGGTACAAGGGCCTGGGGAAATAACCAGATGTGTAGGTGCCAATCGCTCAATATCTTCAAGCTGTAATTCATCATTGCGCTTGACTAAAACATCTGTTCCTAATTCACAAAAATATTGATATAAGTTATACGTAAAAGAATCATAGTTATCTATTATTAATAACATAGGAGTCTATCCTACCCATTTTTATCGCTGTATTTGTTGTCCTGCCAATCCTGCAACTTGTTTTATCATGAACAACATGATTTCAGGTAAAACGGCCTAACGACAACGGGGCGGCTATCATAGCACATAAGCACTTGTAGCATAGTGTAACAAAATCAATGATTACTTTTTCCTCAATCAACGTACTCTGATACCGCTACAAAACATAGGCTCTATTTTGATATTCAATAAGTAAGGTAATTGTTATGAAGACAAAACTGGCTATAGCATCTCTTTTTTTGCTGTCCTTCCCCACGCTGGCTATAACTAAATCTGCAAATATTTTCTTTCCGGTACAAGGGGTTATTTGTGATAAAAAAGGAGCATACTGCGCTGATCAGCAAGGCTTATCGCTAAAACTCACCGAAAGATATTTAGGGAAAAAAGTATCGGAGCGCCTGAAAGAAATAATTGGTGATGGGAAAGATGTTGACCTTTCATCCTACACTTTGAGTAATGGTGTTCACTGCGAGAGTAAAGAGAAAAAATGCTACAAAGACAGATATTATCCACGAACCGAAGAAATAAAGAATTCACCAAGAAAATGTATGAATAACTGTAAAACGGGCCTTCATTCAAACGAAGGCCCGATTATTCATCAGATGAAAACGCCCCAAGAGACCAAAAACTGCCATAATCGCAGTTGATCATTAATGTCTCAGAAAGAAGTTAAGGAACAATCTTAGCAGACAGGATCACCACGGGTTTCACCGGCACATTCTGATAAGGACCAACATTTTCAGTTTTTACTTGAGAAATTTTATCTACAACATCCATACCTTTTACGACCTTACCAAATACTGCATAGCCAAAGTCACGCTGACCATGATCAAGGAAAGCATTATCTGCTACGTTGATAAAAAATTGGCTAGTCGCACTGTCTTTATCAGCAGTACGCGCCATAGAAATCGTTCCGCGTAAATTACGCAGCCCATTATCCGCTTCATTTTTAATGGATTCTTTAGTCGCTTTCTGCTGCAAGTCTTTGGTAAAACCGCCCCCCTGAACCATAAATCCCGGGATCACCCGATGAAAAATTGTGTTGTTATAATAACCCTCATTGACGTATTCAATAAAGTTTTTGGTTGTAATCGGCGCTTTCTGGCTATTTAATTCCAGTTCAATATTACCCTCTGTTGTCGTCAGCTTCACATGGGTTTCACCCACAGCCAGAGCCAAAGGTGCCATTGCGCTCAGAGAACATGCAGTTACAAGCGTCACTAAAATACGTTTAAACATTCTGGATTCCTATATATTAAGGTCAACAACACAAGCTGAAATCAATTCTAATAATCTCCTCAGCATAGTGCTCAATATTTACTTACATTTACGATATCAATCGGTTGATGCCTTGGATAAAAATTTATCCTCTCACAATAGATCAGATTTTATTTCACAAATAAGGCAATAATTGACGGCAAAATAGCAAATTTGGCTTAACCCATCAGAAATATGTCATTATTTTTAATCCTGTCAACCAACAGTGGCTACCGGTATAATCTCCTTTGGCATATATTCAGTGCATTTCTCAGGGAGATAATCATTTTGACCATCAAAAACCACAACTATCATATGACCCGTTTTATCACGAGCGCACCTGATATTCGCCATCTACCTCAAGAACTGGGCATTGAAGTCGCGTTTGCCGGTCGTTCAAACGCAGGTAAATCCAGCGCGTTAAATGCCCTGACGAAACAGAAAAGCCTCGCCCGTACCAGCAAAACGCCAGGGCGAACACAACTCATCAATTTATTCGAAGTAGAAGAAGGAATTCACCTAGTTGACTTACCCGGCTATGGTTATGCCGAAGTACCAGAAGAGATAAAGCGTAAATGGCAGAAAGCATTGGGTGAATATCTGCAAAAACGTGAGAACCTGATTGGGCTGGTCGTGCTGATGGATATCCGTCATCCACTGAAAGATCTTGATCAACAGATGATCCAATGGGCAGTGGCAATGCATGTACCGGTTATTGTGTTGCTAACTAAAGCCGATAAACTGGCATCTGGTGCCCGTAAAAGCCAGTTGAATAAAGTACGTGAAGAATTAGCCGCCCTCAATGGAGATATTCAGGTGGAATATTTCTCCGCCCTAAAAAAAATCGGGATCGATAAATTACAACAAAAACTGGACATATGGTTCAGCCAACCAACCGTTCAAATTGAAAACAATAGCTAATAGCACTGTTATTATTCCCACACATTAAATTCAGGCGAAAAAAATGCCCCAGTCAAAACTGACTGGGGCAGCTAATATTCAGCTAAATCCGATTACGTGAAGTAAAAGGTCTGAAAGATAGAACATCTTACCTCTGTACCCTACGCCAGTAACTCTACCTTATTTTATTTCTCAGAAAAAGCCCTTTTGTAATTTATTTTCAATGATTATCTCGATTCAGCTTAAGATTTTGATTGTTTTATCGCCACCAAGTGTAGTTTAATTACATATTTATGCGATCTAGATCTAATATACTCGAACAATACAAAAACCATTACATTATTAGTATCTTCTTTACAGCAAAACAGAACCACACAACTATTTGATCACTTTTCTCTGCTACACCAACACTGAATTCACTACTAATATTATCCAGTGAAATTAAAAATCCTGCCAAACCGCCCATTATAGTGGGATTTTTCGGCACAAATTCCCTATGGAAAACAGTCAATTCAATATGGCCTGATCAGGAGAATAAATGAATCAACATAACCATGCTTCGTCAGCCTTAAGATAGAGAAAAAATGCCTATGACAGCAATAATAGCACCTTGGTATCAAGTGCCGGAGCAACCGCTATGTCATCGCTTGGGAAGGCGGGGATACCAGAGCACATAGTGACTATGATTAACAGGGCCATTGGACACTGAACAGATTAAAAAAGGCTGAACCAAATATCTCAGCTCAACCTATCGCTTATTAAGCTGGCATATCAGTGCGCCTGATCCCAGTTGTCACCGATACCCACATCTACTTTCAACGGAACATCAAGCACCATACTCTTCTCCATCAATTCACGAATTTTCTGTTCTGCATATTCAAGTTGTGACTCATGGATTTCGAATACCAGCTCATCGTGAACCTGCATAATCATGCGAACTTTCGGTTCTTCGTTAATAATCCAATCATCCACCGCAATCATTGCTTTTTTGATGATATCCGCCGCAGTTCCCTGCATTGGCGCGTTAATAGCTTCACGCTCGGCTGCTTTACGGCGCATGGCATTGCGAGATTTGATATCTGGCAGATAAAGACGACGGCCGTCCAGCGTTTCAACATAACCCTGCTCTTCCGCCTGCTTACGGGTCCGCTCCATATACGCCAATACGCCCGGATAGCGCTCAAAATAGAGATCCATATAACGTTGAGCTTCACCACGTGGAATGCCCAATTGACGGGAAAGGCCAAATGCACTCATACCGTAGATCAAACCAAAGTTAATTGCCTTAGCACTACGGCGCTGCTCACTGGTTACCTGCTCCAGCGACAAACCAAAGACTTCCGCCGCCGTTGCCCGGTGAATGTCTTGCCCTTCAGAAAAAGCTTTCAACAGCCCTTGATCCTGAGACAAATGGGCCATAATCCGCAACTCAATCTGAGAGTAGTCAGCAGCCATAATCCGGTAACCTTCAGGTGCCACGAATGCCTGACGAATGCGGCGGCCCTCTTCATTACGGACAGGAATATTTTGCAAATTAGGATCACGCGAAGAGAGACGCCCGGTTGCTGTTACCGCCTGGTGATAGGAAGTATGAACCCGTTTAGTCAACGGATGGACCATCTGCGGCAGTTTATCTGTGTAAGTGGATTTCAATTTTGCCAAGCCACGATGCTCTAAGATCACTTTCGGCAATGCATGGTTATCCGCCAACTCTTCCAGCACTTCTTCATTGGTGGAGGGCGCACCACCCGGCGTCTTTTTCACGACCGGCAGCTGCAATTTTTCAAATAATATCGCCTGTAGCTGTTTTGGTGAAGCCAAATTAAAAACCTCACCTGCCAATTCATGTGCCTCTTTTTCCAGTTCATTCAGACGGGCAGTGATCTCTTTTGAATGTTCAGCCAGAATATTTGCATCAATCAATACTCCTGTGCGCTCCATGCGGGAAAGCACCATTACCAGCGGCATTTCTGTTTTCAGGAACACTTTTCCCAGCGCCGGGGCTTTCTCCAGTTGCGGCCACATAACCTGATGCAGCAACAAAGTGACATCTGCATCTTCTGCGGCATACATTGCAGCCTGTTCCACGGGAACCTGATTAAAAGTAAGCTGATTTTTGCCTTTACCCGCGATCTCTTCAAAAGTCGTGGTCTTATGATTCAAATGACGTTCAGCCAAACTATCCATATCATGCCGCCCCATGCCTGCAACGCTATTAAGCACGTAAGATTCCAACATGGTATCGTAAGCAATGCCTTGCAGTTCAATGCCATAGCGAGCCAGCACACCACGATCGAACTTAATATTTTGACCAATCTTCAGCAAATTACTATCTTCAAGCAGCGGTTTTAATGCCGCCAGTACCGTATCTCGGTCAAGCTGCTCTGGCGCATCCAGATAATCATGCCCCAGAGGTAGATAAGCTGCTTCTCCGGCAGTCACCGCAAATGACATCCCCACCAGGTTAGCTGTCAGAGTATCAAGGCTGTCAGTTTCAGTATCAAAAGCAAAAACCGGCGATTTTTTCAGCTTCTCAATCCATTCATCGAAGCTTTTCTGATCGAGAATAGTCTGATAATTATCAGAAGAAAGCGTTGCCGAAACAGATTTATCTTCAGTTGGAGATGATTCATCATTACCCTTGGATATCGGTTTTTTGCCCTTAGCAACCAACCAATCACCATTTGCCAGATCACTCAACCAGCGTTTAAATTCATAACGCGAGAACAATTCATACAGTTTCTCTGTATCAAGCTCTTTGACTGACAAAGCAACACCGGTTTTATCCAACTCAACATCTGTTTTAATCGTTGCCAATTTATAGGAGAGATAAGCCACATCTTTATGTTGCTCCATCTTATCCGCCAGCGTTTTTGCGCCACGGAAACTCAACCCCGCAATTTTATCCAGATTGGCAAAAATATCGTCCATGCCGCCAATTCCTTGCAGCAATCCCAGTGCCGTTTTCTCCCCTACTCCAGGCACGCCAGGAATATTATCTGAAGAGTCGCCCATCAGTGCCAGAAAATCAATGATCAGATTTGGCGACACGCCATACTTCTCAACCACTTCTTCCGGCCCCAGAATGGTGTTATTCATTGTATTGATAAGTGTGATATTTGGCGTTACCAATTGCGCCATATCTTTATCACCCGTGCTGATCAGTACCGCACGCCCCTCCTTTTCCGCCTGTAACGCCAGAGTCCCGATAACATCATCGGCTTCTACTCCCGAAACCACCAGCAACGGCAACCCCATAGCTTCTACCATCTGATGTAACGGCTCTATCTGCGCACGCAGGTCATCCGGCATAGGAGGACGATGAGACTTATACTCAGCAAACAATTCATCACGGAAAGTTTTACCTTTAGCATCGAAGACTACCGCCACATGGCTCGGTTTGTACTGCATTACCAAGCTGCGCAGCATATTCAATACGCCATACATGGCTCCAGTCGGTTCTCCAGCGCTGTTGGTCAGCGGAGGAAAAGCATGATAAGCACGATAAAGGTATGAGGAACCATCAACCAAAATCAGGGGATTGTCTGCTATCTGAGCCATAAGTCTTCTTCATTATCTGTTACGGGTGTAATAGGAATAGGATGCCACAGCAAGAAGCAGGAAACGAATTTTGTGTGAATTTTCTTTGCTGAAGCCAGATCCAGATATTCACACTTTGCTATAAATTCTGTGGATAACTTTGTGCATAGATATTACGAGTTTCATTCCAGCATAGACCGTTGATAAAAAAAATTTATCAACGGCGGGTAAAAATCAATGACTTATAATCCTAGTCATTAAACTGTCATATTACCTTATAGATCACAGAGTTGTGGATATAACCGGAGTCTGTCTTACACAAAATTCTTTCTGGTACGCATTGTGCCAAAGCTTCTCACTCCGGCACATGCTCATGTTATTCTATTTCAGTAGCCAACCTTACTTCTGCTTTAACAGGAAGTTAACAACATCTGAATATGATTTCGCATAGGTATCAGCAGAAGTTGCATCAATGCCATTATTTCTCACCATATATTTGCCATTAACAAACATTGCTGGTACACCACGCAGTTGCAAGTCCTGAGCAGCTTTTTGCTGCTTAACAACTAAAGATTTCACAACAAAACTGTTCATGGCAGCATCATAATCTTCACCGGTTACTCCAGCTTTGATAAAGGTATTGCGAATATCGGCCGGGGTATTAATAGTCTGTGTTTTCTGAAGGCCCTCAAACAGCAGCGGAGTCACTTTATCTTCCACACCCATCGCCATTGCCGCTGCCCAGGCCACAGTCAAATCTTTACCCAATGGCCCCAGAAACTCCACATGATAACGAACAAAATTCGTTCCTTCCGGTAAATTCTGTTTCACCGTCTGCGGAACTTTAAAACTCTCTTCAAACTGATAGCAATGAGGGCAATAGAACGAGAAGAATTCCAGCACCTGTGGTTGATTTGCCACAGGTGATTTCAGTTCAACATACTGTGTTCCTTCGGTAAAACTAGCAGCAGAGGCATAAAATGCCATCACCATTCCGACTAAAGCTAACCAAAACTTTTTCATAAATATCTCCATGATAAACATTAATAGATTGGGTTAAGCTGCAAAGGTGGTTCTTGTAACAGCTTAATCTGCCCAGCAAAAAGTGACGTCTGTTTTAACCAAAAATCAGCATCTGTCATCCAGGGAAACGCTCTGGGAAAAGCAGGATCCTGCCAACGTCGGGCAACCCATGACAAATAATAGACCATCCTCATAGCACGCAATGGTTCTATTAATGACAACTCCCCAGAGTCAAAATCCGTAAACTCACCATAGGCTTCCAACAGAGTATCCAACTGTAATAACCGTTCTTGACGGGAACCATGAAGCAACATCCATAAGTCCTGAACTGCCGGACCACTACGCGCATCATCAAGATCAACAAACCAGGCTTCGTCACGCCACAGGATATTACCTGGGTGGCAGTCACCATGAAGCCTCAATATTTGCCAATCGTCGCGCCAATTTGATTCTACGGCGTTGATCAGATCATCCAATACAGCCAAAAATTGCACTTTCTGTACTGGAGGAATTAACTCACATGCAGCCAAAAACTGTCGCGGCTGGTGCAAATACTCATTTAACCCGATAGTTGGGCGAGAGGTGAATTTTTGCCGACAACCAACCTGATGAATTCTACCTAGCAAGCGACCCACATCTTCTAGCTGAAAGAGATTATCGGATTCATATTGGCGGCCCCCGATACTCGGGAAAACGGCAAAAAAGAAATCCTTAAAAGTCAGTAAAGTTTGCTGATCAAACACCAGAGGCGCGGCCACCGGCAAATCAGCCTGTTGCAACGCCAGAGAAAAATCATGCTCTTCCTGAATCTGTTGCCGATCCCAACGCTGTGGACGATAAAATTTCACGACATAACGTTTACGATCTTCATCTGTAAACTGATAAACACGGTTCTCATAACTGTTTAATTCTGTCAGCCCAGAATCTATGTATAATCCGGTCTGCACCAATGCATCCATAATCAAATCCGGTGTTAATTCCCGGAAATTAAAAGCAGACTGGTCTGTTAGCACATTCTATTCTCTTGATTAATCTGTAATAACGCCACGGGCGCACAATAACGCAGTTTCAAAATCTGCTTCGTGATCCTTTTTCAGCCCCGGAATTTCTCCTGTTGCCTCAGCATCACGCATTTTTAAGTGATAAATCAAAATATCATCGGTCAACTTAGATAACTCACCGAAAAAGCCCGCTTCTTTCGCCAACTTCTGCAAAAATTCAGCCGATGATATTTCATACCAAATTCCTTATAAACAAAAGCCTATACAAATTAACAGGGATAGCCACACAGAGAAAGAATTGCTCTGTCAATAAGCGTAAAGATTATTATTTTATCAGCGAGTTATCCGGTGATCTTATATGAAAAACGTTTGGTGAAGCCCAAATAACCAAACTCAAAAAGGTTACATTAGCAGGCAATAACCGTCTTAGTTGATAGATTGAACATTATGCAACCAAAAATAAGCGGTGCGATCCTCGCAGGAGGCCGTGCTACCCGCATGGGCGGCCATGATAAGGGGCTAATTCTCTTACATAAGATACCGCTGTACCAGCATATTGCGAATAAGCTACTGCCACAAGTAGATGAATTAATCATCAATGCCAACCGTAATCTGGATATTTACCGACAAAGTTGTGATCAAGTTGTTCCTGATTTAACACCAGATTTCTCTGGGCCACTGTCTGGAATGCTGGCAACCCTAAAATCAGCCAGTCACGATTGGATTGTGTTTGTTCCTTGTGATGTACCTGACTTCCCCCCTGATTTAGTCACTCGTTTATGGCAAGGCAAACAGCAGGCATTAGCAGCCTATGCAGATGATGGCAATCGTGCTCACCCTACTCTCGCTCTGCTGCACTGTAGTCTGTTCTGTCAATTGGAAAATTATCTGGCTGATGGTGATCGCAAACTGATGCTGTTTATGCATAAGATTGGTGCAATAGCCGTTCAGTTTGACGATAATCCCGTTGCTTTTGCCAATCTGAACACACCAGAAGATTGCCGGAATTGGGAATATATGCAGGAGACCAGAAAATGAGTACAAAACCTCTTCCACTACTTGGCATCACAGCATATAGCGGTACAGGAAAAACCACGCTTCTCAAAAAAGTGATTCCATTATTGCGTCAACGGCAAATCCGGATTGGTCTGATAAAGCACACTCATCACGATATGGATGTAGATAAACCGGGCAAAGACAGTTATGAACTGCGCAAAGCTGGCGCAGAGCAAACACTGGTCGCCAGCCAACAACGCTGGGCATTAATGACAGAAACGCCAGATTCACAGGAATTAGATTTGAGCTATCTTGCCAGTCGCTTTGATCCAGATTCACTGGATCTGATTCTCGTCGAGGGCTTTAAGAGTGAACCAATCAATAAGATTGCGCTATACCGCTGCATTCTTAACCGCCCATTAAGCGATCTTCTTGATAAATATGTGATTGCTGTTGCCAGTGATGAAATATTGGCGACCACTTTGCCACAACTCAGTATCAATCAGCCTGAACAGGTGGCTGATTTTATTGTGGAATGGTTGCAAAATCAGCCGCATTCCCACGCTGGATAAATTCATCAATAACACCGCCTGATTCTTTTCATTGCATCACGATCAAACTTAATACATCTATTTTTAGGCCAAACATATCTTCGTGATCAAGCATAAAGCGGATAGAAGCAATGGTATTTCTCCCTCGCTCCTCAAAAACCAGTGGAAAAACACCTTACAAAGTTCTTAAACAGGCAACTGGTTGCATTATAGAACGGTTTAACATGACGAGTTTAAGTAACCTCAGCTCTGCTTAAGAAATGGCACGTAGATTCAGACTCGCTCTTATCGCTTGGCATGTAAATGTGCTGCTTCTATTATGCATTTCGTGCATTGACTCAAGCATTTTTATGCCGATAACGTATCAGCCAGTAAGTTTGTCGGACATTTGTTCAAGCTCACTCTGGCTCAGCCCGGTGATTTTCATCACCGTTCACGGTCGATTCTCAGACTCCGGTGATTGTTTTGACAGTCACCGTAACATCCTCTTTTAACAAGAATTGTTAGTGCTGGCTAAGCACTCTCAACATGAGTTAGTGGCGTATTTGCTCAAGTTCGTTTTGGCTCAGACCGGTAGTTTTCATCACCGTTTCACGATCGATTCCGCTGTTCAGCAATGCATGAGCAATCTTTAAAGTTGCCTCTTGGCGCCCTTCCTGACGTCCTTCCTGACGCCCTTCCTGACGCCCTTCCTGACGCCCTTCCTGACGCCCTTCCTGACGCCCTTCCTGACGCCCTTCCTGACGGGCTTTATGTTCCAATCTTTGCGCTATTGTCATCAGTACCTCCTCATACCTCGGGGACTGTTCTGCCAGTCGCCGGATAAAACCCTCTGGATCGGCGGTATCTCCCGCCTGTAATAAGTAGTTTAGCACGCTTTTTAACTGTTCATCTGTATAGTAATCATACGTCAGCAGTATGACCAACTCTTGCAGCAGCTCCGCCATATCTCGCTGACGGATATGCTTTTGCACCATTTCCAGTAGCGCGACCCGTTTGTGCGTCAGGATCTCATCATCAGGAATGACCGTCACATCGACCAGCGGGAAGGAACCGGAATAGATTTCCTTCGCCAAGGCCGGATCATCGAAGCAGTCGAACCAATTGGTACTCCAGGGATACGGCTGTACTTTCCCGTGATAGAATAGCACCGGAATGACCAGCGGCAATTTTTCATGTCCCTGCTCCAGATGTCGTTGCATGGCTGAAATACTGTAGCGCATTAGCCGGAATGCCATCATCTTGTCCGGGGAACTCTGGTGTTCAATCACGCAATACACGTAACCTTCACCTCGCGCCGTTTTCAATGAATACAAAATGTCGGAATAATGCGCACGCAGATTGTCTTCTATAAATGACCCTGATTCCAACCGCAGTGTATCCAGATCACAAACTGCCCGTAATTTAGCAGGCAAATGTATCTCCAGGAAATCTCTGGCCGTATCAATATGACTTAAAAACTGTTTAAAAACAGCGTCATGTGGTGTTGGTGTATTTTTTCTCTTCATCGGCGAATGGTAACATACTTTATTTTATATTGAAGGAATATTAAGCAAGAAACCAAGCAGACTGCGATGTCTTGAATTTTCTTTGACAAAAACGTTGATCGTATCTCAGACACTTTAATTTCCTTCTTAAACGCAGTTCAGGTTAAGTACGGTTTCTGCCCACAATCAGGTGCATTAAGGCACACTCAGACAAGGGCAGAAAACCAAAAACAGTCATTAATGAGGAAATGACTGACAGTACTTTTTTCTGAATCAAACCTTGGCTACAGTACCAGCCACCAGACGCCCCTGACGGAACGTTGCCTGACGAGCAGGCAGACGTGCCACCGCCTCAGCAGAACAACTCGCTGCTACCAAGACAAAGTCAGCTTTATCGCCCACTTGAGGCCAAATACGCTGGCCTTGGTCGTTAAGCGGCAACACACCGCCTGTAGCAATAGCCATAGAGCGGGAAAGATGAAACTCATCGGAACCACAGTACAATTGCGCATACAAATTAGCCTTCTCCAACATGTCACCAGTACCGAATGGCGACCAGTGATCAATCACACTGTCAGTACCGGTCATAATGAACACTCCTTTGGCTCTGAGCTGCGGTAATGGCATCATCAGGCTACCGATAGGTACTGTGGAGGCGATAGTGATTTGCTGCTCCGCTAAACAGGAAGCGGTTTCTGCCAATGCACCCTCGTCCAACGTGGTCAGGGCGAAAGCGTGGCTGATAGTGACCTTGCCTCGCAAGGCGGGTGTTTTCTCCACCGTATCAATCATGTAATTGATAGCAGCAACGCCCTCCGGGCTGATCTCATGCAGATGAATATCCACACCCGCGTTATTATCGAGCGCGATCTGGAACATAGTATCCAGTGATTTTTCCATCGCAGCATCCACGTTAGTCGGGTCCAGACCGCCAACGTATTGCACGCCCATCTGTATCGCCTCGCGCATCAGCCCTTCCACTTTGGAATGCAGCAAACCGTGCTGCGGGAAGGCAACGATTTCACAAGTGAAATCATCACGGTGATTTTCCAAAGCATACTGTAAATGTTCCAGGCTTTTCAGACCACTAACCGGATCAATATTGCAATGGCTGCGTGCCACCGTACTGCCTTTAGATTGCAACAGGGCAATCAGGCTCGCTGCCCGCTGCTGAGAAGTGGGTAGCAGTTTGGGGATCAGAGTCTGCTCCAGGGCAATCATATCCATGATGGTTTTACCCTGGCGCGGCCTCGGTGCCTGCCACGGGCCACTGTAAAAAGTTTTATCCAAATGGATGTGCATATCGCGGAAGGCGGGTAACAGCAACTGCTCCTGTGCCTGATAGCATGGCTGATCCGTGTCAAGCGGCGTACCGGAAGCATGGATGGCAATGATCCTGCCATCTTTAATTTCCAACGTATATAGTGCAGTACGGGTGCCGATCACCGTATCACCGTCATATTCAAATCCCTCTTCCAACAGCACATCAATTAGGTAGTAATGACAATCAGTAAGAGTAGTCTGCATCTGTGATACTTCGGCTCCGACAGTTGACGGCACCGCCTGTGCGATCCCCCCCGTCAGGGAAATCGCCGCACAAACGGTGGTGAGCTTACCCGTTTGACGGAGAAAAGCCCTACGGCTTTGTTGTTGAAGTTTTTCCACATTCAATCCCCTTTTATTTGATCCACCTTAAAAAAAGCCAGTTAAATCTAGCTTTCTGAGGAATATTCCCCAGTATTTAGAGCATATATAAGAAGATTTTCAACAACATCATCGCATTATCACAACTTACTCTCAGAAAATTGTTCTGTAGAAATTATAGAAAGCCAGATAAGTCATAGAAGGGATAGATTTCATAACAGTTTTGCTGAGATTTCCTAAAGGCGACTTCTAAATTTACATCAGCTTATCCCAATAGTTTGATAGAATTTTCTAATCCCCAATACAGTTCACTTAAGAGGAACTGCTTTGCGATTAACTGGATAGCAGGTCTTAGAAACATATAAAAAATCGGAAATCACTTACTGATTTCCGATTTTGCTTCATCAAAAGGATTGGTCAACCGATCCTTTACTGATCAGCATTGCGGATAAAACCGGCCTTTAAACGTATTTTCCGAGTAGGAAAGGTATATCGACATACCATTACCGCATCGTTACAAACTCTTCTGCCGCTGTTGGATGAATTGCAACCGTGTTATCAAAATCTTTCTTAGTTGCTCCCATCTTCAACGCAACAGCGAAACCTTGCAGCATTTCATCCATTCCAAAGCCAATACCGTGAATGCCGACAATCTTCTCTTCTGGCCCAACACACACCAGTTTCATCCGGCACGGCTGACGATGTTGAGTGACAGCGGTATACATCGCAGTGAAAGAAGATTGATAAGTTTTCACCTGATCCTCACCAAATTGCTCTTTTGCCTGAGGTTCAGTCAGACCTACAGTACCAATCGGCGGATGGCTGAATACGACAGTTGGAATATTAGTGTAATCCAGATATTCTTCCGGCTTATTATTAAACAAGCGCTCGGACAAACGACGACCTGCGGCAACCGCAACAGGGGTTAATTCCACCGCACCAGTGTTATCACCTACTGCATAAATACTTTTCACATTGGTATTTTGGTACTTATCAACCTTGATGTAGCCTTTTTCGTTCAGCTCAACACCGGTTACAGACAGATTCAAATTATCCGTTGCCGGCTCACGGCCAATAGCCCAGATCAAGGTATCAACGGTTTGTTCTTTGCCATTTTGCAGTTGCAAAGTCAGGCTACCATCCACATTTTTAATCACTGCTTTCGGCACAGATTCAGTATGTAAAGTGGGTCCTTCGGTACTGATAATTTCCAATAACGTTTCAACAATCATCGGATCAAAAGAGCGCAACGGTGCATGTTGGCGCACAAACAGATGGGTTTCACTGCCAAGTGCATGCAATACACCAGCGATTTCCACCGCAATATAGCCCGCACCAACAACCGCAACCCGCGTTGGCATCGCCTTCAGCTCGAAAAAACCATCAGAATCAATACCATATTCCGCTCCTGGTACATCAGGACGTACAGGGCGCCCACCCGTCGCAATCAAAATATGATCTGCGGTGATTTTCTCGCCATTTACTTCAACAGTATGTTCATCAACAAAACGAGCGAAACCTTGGATCACATCAACTTGATTATTACCCAAACCACGTTCATAAGATTGATGGATACGATCAATATAAGCAGTACGACTGGCAATCAGCGTCTTCCAATCAAAGCGGTTGACGGTGGTATCAAAGCCGTAATCCGGCCCGTACTGGTGGATAGACTCAGCAATTTGCGCCGCATGCCACATCACCTTTTTCGGCACACATCCCACATTAACGCAAGTTCCTCCCAGTGCTTTAGCCTCAATCAGGGCGCATTTCTGTCCATACATAGCCGCACGATTAATTGATGCAATGCCACCACTGCCACCACCAATTGCTATATAGTTGTAATGTTTACTCATTTGAGTCGTTTCCATCTAAATCAGTTTAAGGGGTTAATACCCGAAAGCCTATTATGGCAAAAAGTATCAATCAGTTGTGATGGTTCTGGCTCTCACTGCCATTGTTGAAAGTTATTCTGATGCAATCCATTTAACCAATATGTGGCCTGTTCCTTCCGGCACCAGAACCTTATGTAACCACGGCAACACCGATTTCATCTGCTGTTCCAGCTTCCAAGGGGGATTAATTACGATCATGCCAGAGGCAGTCATCCCTCGTTGATCGCTATCAGGCCGGACAGCCAGCTCAATTTGCAAAATGCGGCGAATGCCGGTTGCTTCCAGATCTCTAACCAGCCGTTTGATCTGCTGACGTAATACCACCGGATACCACAACGCATAAACACCTGTGGCAAAACGCTTATAACCTTCCTGAATGGCCTGAACAACCGCCTGATAATCAGATTTCAGCTCATAAGGCGGATCAATAAGGATAAATCCACGGCGACTCTGTGGTGGCAATTGTGATCTTAATTGCTGATAGCCATCTTCACGCACAACCCTAGAGCGGTTATCACGGGAGAATTCATTACGTAATAAAGGATAGTCACTCGAATGCAGTTCAGTCAGATTGAACCTATCATCCTGCCGCAACAAATGGCGGGCAATTAAAGGCGATCCCGGGTAATAACGTAAATTACTACTCTGATTCAGTGCAGTGACTGCACTCATATAAGCTTTCAATTCTTGTGGTAAATCCTCACGCTGCCAGACGCGGGCAATCCCCTCCAGATATTCACCAGTACGTTCAGCGCGTTCACCACTGAGTTGATAGCGGCCAGCACCAGCATGAGTATCCAAATAAAGAAAAGGTTTTTCCTTTTCTTTAAGAGATTCAATGATCAGGCTTTGTACAGTATGTTTCAATACATCGGCATGATTACCGGCGTGAAAGCTGTGACGATAACTTAACATTAGGTTTTAGATCCCAGAGCAGAGAATAGATTACTTGCCAGTATGGAATACCTGACAACTAAAAACCCATCCCAGTAGGTGGGACAGATGGTAAGACACCATTATAGCCCCATTAGCGATAAAAATGGCAGGATCCTGAATACCAACCCCAGAAGATCAATCTTGTCATATTCATGAAAATTTAGGGTAAGTAAAACATTCTATCAGGACCAAATATGATATTTAAGAACGCGATACTACCTGCCTTCTCACTACCAATCATAAGAAATTCTTACACAACATAAACAAGCAGAAGTTGTGAAATTAAAAAACAAGTCACTAAACAATCACCGGAATATATAATATTCTATAGTGATATTTATCAAATCACCCGTTTAACATCGGTACTGAGAAACATTAACATCCGCTACAACCAAGAAAATGGCTAAAAGAAAAGCAAGAAAATGGCTGAGTGTCATCGGAAGTAGTTAGTAATATCGTTAAACAGTACGTGTAAAAAATAGATGAAATAATGAAAGGAGAAAAGAAAAAATAAACTGAAACAAATTGAAGGTGGCTATTCATAATCTTCAATTTTAATAAAACAACTAAGTTTTTCAGCCAATGAAAAAGTATTCCATTGGCTGAATGATTATATTACCTATCAGGCAACAATAGGTGCGCGCCAATCATCTGCGCCAGAAGTCCCTGCGGTTGTATGTTCCCAGTTAATCTTACGATAAGACAGAGAAACACGAACCAACTGAGTAAATTCAGATTTTGTTGAATCCTGACAATGCGGCATTTTGCAATCAATGTCGATAATCGTGGCATCTTCCAACTGAGTTGTGAAGAAATGCTCTTGTTTCCCTTCAACAGAAGTGCGGTACCATTTCAATTCCACATTCGTCAGCATTTCACCAGAAGCCAATGCGTTATAAAGCAATGGAACCGATTTATTTAATGCAACTGTAAAACGGAATGGTTTATGAGCACGCTGACCAGAAGGCTGACCTGATTGAGGATCAGTTGGTACGGTAACTACATGATCAAATGCCTGAACCAGCATTTCATCTTCGTGCCCCTGAACATAAATATTACCCACTGATTCAGCAGTGAATGAACCAGCAGTAATATTACCTTGGGTTTTTCCAGTGATGGAAATATAACATGGAGTTGGCATGAAAATATCCTTTAAAAAATTGTATCGATATTCAAAGTAGCGTTCACATTAATTTCGATAGTAACTATTTCATCTCGAAAGAAATCACTTGCGAATGCATCGAACGCTAAAATGAATAATAAATACCAACGAGCTCATTTCAAAATAAAATCTCAATTACAAAATAGTTCATTCATCATCAACGAATCAAAATATTATAATGGCAACTTTTACAATATTATCATTCTTACATAGGTAAATTTTAAGAATATAAGACTAGGTAATATAATTCAGCCCAATGAGAAATACATATACAATATTGAAATATAATGAATTTATTAATGTCAAGTAAATTTATTTCTTGGGCAATTGGAAAATAAAAAATAGATCAAAAAATCTGATCCCCATCACCTTATTAATAATCATGATAATATTTTCAATATGAAACTAACTCTAAAATTAAAACAAAAAATACACTTAGAAACACTTTGTTACAAAATTAAACAAAAAATTTATAAATACCTCGAAAAATAGCTGCTAATCTTACTACATAGAGGGATTTTACAGAAAAAATAGTAAAGAAAACATCAAGGCGTAAATTACTGCCAAACATAATAAAATCATCAAAAGGCTGAATAGCGGGGTATATCTATCTATGTTTTATCTTTACAATAAAAAAACAAAATGCGACACTCTACTTTGCAGAGCTGTCTATATTGATGCTATTGCTCGATGAGTAAGAATATTCTGAATCCGTATTTATCTATAATACTCATACAAGTCGACTGACTACCCAACTCAATGCAGCGAATCCTCCGTTTCTTTAAACCAGGAAGGGATTTTATGTTATCCGTCACATATAGGTAGGTATCAGAGGCAACTCTCTCATCATATTGTTATCAATAATTCCTAATTGCCTAATTGTATTACCCGAAGGATTTTAACATGAGTAAAAATAGCCCAGGCAGTGTAGCACCGAAGGAAAGGATTAATATCAAATACGTTCCTAATACCGGTGATCAGGTAGCTGAAATTGAATTACCACTTAATTTACTTATTGTCGGTGATATCAAAGGGACGAAAGAAGATACACCAATTGAAGAACGTCAAGCTGTTTCTGTGCACAAAAATAATTTTAATTCCGTGATGAATGAAGCAAACATCAATCTCACGTTTAGTGTCCCTAATCGTCTCAATGATGATAGTGGAGATGATCTGCCAATTAACCTGGAAATAAAATCACTAAACGATTTTTCACCCGATAACGTAGCAAAGAAAGTTCCTGAATTAAATAAACTTTTGGAACTGCGTGAAGCACTTGTCGCACTCAAAGGGCCGTTAGGAAATATTCCGGCGTTCCGCACCCGTTTACAAGAATTACTGGGTGATGAAAAAGTCCGCGAACAACTTCTAAAAGAACTTGAAATCGTCAATCAAAAGTAATTGACTGAAAAGGAGTTTTTAACATGTCCTTGCATGAAGAGAGCAGTACAACATTAGCCCCAGGGTCTACCACCTCTTTGCTTGACGAGATTATGTCTCAGGCAAGAATGACGCCGGAAAATGACGGCTACCATATAGCAAAACAAGGTGTTGCGGCTTTTATCAGCAGCATCTTGGATACAGGTTCTAACGAAGAACCTATCAACAAGCTCGTCGTTGACAGAATGATCGTTGAACTTGATAAAACACTGAGCACTCAAGTCGATGAAATCATGCACGCCAAAGAGTTCCAGGAGCTGGAATCATCATGGCGTTCACTGAAATTGTTGGTTGATCGCACAGATTTTCGTGAAAACATCAAAATCAACATCATTCATGCTACCAAAGAAGAATTACTGGAAGATTTTGAATTCTCGCCAGAAATTATCCAGTCAGGCTTATACAAGCATGTTTACTCAACAGGTTATGGTCAATTTGGTGGTGAACCGGTTGCCGCAGTCATCGGTAACTATGCGTTTAGCAATAGCTCACCCGATATCAAACTGATGCAATACGTCAGCGCGGTTGGTGCGATGGCTCACGCGCCATTCCTCTCCTCTGTCGCGCCTGATTTCTTTGGCATCAGCAGCTTTACAGAACTGCCAGCAATCAAAGATCTGAAATCCGTCTTTGAAGGCCCGGCTCACACCAAATGGCGTGCTCTGCGCGAATCTGAAGATTCACGTTATCTCGGCTTGACAACACCACGATTCCTGCTGCGTCTGCCATATTCAACTATTGAAAACCCAATTAAAAACTTTAACTATCAGGAAGATGTCAGCAAAGATCACGAACATTTCCTGTGGGGTAACACCGCGTATCTTCTGGCATCCTGCCTGACTGACAGCTTCGCCAAATATCGCTGGTGCCCGAACATTATCGGCCCGCAAAGCGGTGGTACTGTCAGCGATCTACCCGTTCACCTGTTCGAAGCAATGGGACAAATCCAGGCCAAAATCCCAACAGAAGTTCTGGTTACCGATCGCCGTGAATTCGAATTGGCTGAAGAAGGTTTTATCACCCTGACAATGCGTAAAGGCAGTGATAACGCCGCATTCTTCTCTGCCAACTCAGTTCAGAAGCCAAAAGTATTCCCGAATACCCGCGAAGGGAAAATGGCTGAAACCAACTACAAACTGGGTACTCAACTGCCCTATATGTTCATCATCAACCGCCTTGCACACTACATCAAAGTGTTGCAGCGCGAGCAGATTGGTTCCTGGAAAGAGCGTCAGGATCTGGAGCGTGAACTGAACATCTGGTTGAAACAGTACATCGCCGATCAGGAAAACCCACCAACAGATGTCCGCAGCCGTCGCCCACTGCGTTCCGCCCAAATTCAGGTTTTGGATGTGGAAGGCGATCCTGGCTGGTATCAGGTGGCAATGCAAGTTCGCCCTCATTTCAAATACATGGGAGCCAGCTTTGAGTTGTCACTAGTAGGGCGTTTGGATAAGGAATAATTAGTCATGGCTGCGCTGTACAGTTGGAATAGAGAAGGTTCTGCCAGCTTGTTTGAGCGTATTCAGGGGAAGAACTCTGGTTCTTCCCGCCAGTCAAGAATGCGTGAGCTACTCAACTCCATCAGACGGCACCTGAATAATGTTCTCAATACCCATCCGGGGGCTTGTCAGAGTGCGGTAGATCTTGGCGTTATTGATCTCAATGACGCCACAACCACCGCAACTGACTTTAAGCAAAGTATTGAACAGGCAATAGAGCATTGCATTAGAAATTATGAACCAAGAATATCGTCAGTCTCTGTCAGTGCAATCCACGATGATAGTGACCCGCTGCTGTTGAGTTTTCACATCAGTGCCCAGGTCTCCCTGGATGATATTAATGATGCTGTTGAATTTAACATTCAACTGGATAACAACCGGCGTTATTGCTTAGAGCGGACTCAATAAAATGTCACTTGAAAAATACTTCAGAGAGGAATTGGATTACCTGAGACAATTGGGGAAACAAGCTGCAATTGAACATCCTCACCTCGCTTCATTTCTGTCTGAACAAGGCTCTGACCCGGATGTTGAGCGTCTATTGGAAGGATTTGCGTTTCTTGCCGGTAACTTACGGGCAAAAATTGATGATCAGTTCCCCGAACTGACTCACGGGTTACTGCACATGCTATGGCCAAATTATCTGCGGCCAACACCCAGCATGACCATTATCCAGTACACGCCCGATGAAAGCACCGTCACACAAGCCACACAGGTTAAGCGCGGCACTCAAATCCAGAGTTGCCAGCTCGCAAATGATGATGATGACGGAGACGATAAAAATATTTTTTCAAGCAGTAGCGACCCAAATAAATCAGACAAAAACAACCGCTGTACTTTCACTTTATGCCGTGATGTCTGGCTGTTTCCAATGTCGATCAGGGACATTTCCGTCAATAACAGCAATGAGCAAGGTGTTATTGGTCTGAACTTTACCTCAAAGACAGAACTCAGCTTACAAGAGCTGCAACTTGATAAGCTGCGTTTTTATCTGAGCGGCGATAATTACAGCAGTACACAGCTCTATTTTTGGCTCAGTTACTACCTTGAAGACGCAAAACTTATCGTAGGCAATACCACCATTTCATTGCCGGATTTTGATGTCGTTCCGGTTGGTTTTAACCGGGAAGACGCTCTGTTGCCTTACCCGAAAAACTCCTATATGGGTTATCGCATCTTGCAGGAATACTTCTGCTTTTCTGAAGGGTTTCTGTTTTTTGATATCACTGGTTTCCCCAAGTTACCGGCGGATCTTAAAGCCAGTGATTTCACGCTGAATCTCTATTTCTCAGAAGCACTTCCCCCGGAAGTGAAAATCCGTCAGGATACTTTCCGGCTGCATTGTGTGCCGGCAATTAATCTCTTCCCAATGGATAGCGAAGCTATTCAATTGGATGGTAGCCAGGCGGAATATCCATTAAAAGCCAGCTATAGCCATCCTGATCGCTACGACATTTTTTCCATTGATAAAGTGGAAAGCAATCTGCTTGGTCCAGATGGTAAACCCGACTTCACGCGCGGTAGTGAGCGGAGCTATGTACCATTTGAAAGTTTTCATCATCAAATCGAGCATGAAAGCGAACTCAACACCCGCTATTTCCGTATCAAGGTCAAAGAATCCCCTTTCCGCAAAGGGCTTGAGCACTATCTCTCTTTCGTACGTGGCGATGCATCACAGCTACTGAAACTGGAAAGACATGAAAATGTTTCTGTCAAATTGACCTGCACCAACCGCGAATTGCCACTGCAACTACGGGTAGGTGACATTAATTACGCTTCATTGGGCAGCCCGTCATTTGCGTCATTTCGTAATATAACCCGCCCATCTGTTCCACTTTATCCATTGATGAGCGGCAAATATCACTGGTCACTCATTTCCAATATGTCACTGAACTATATGACATTACTGAATAAGGACTCCCTGAAACAGGTCCTGAATACCTACGATCTCCCCAGCATACATAATAGGCAGTCATCACGGTCATCACAAAAACGGCTGAACGCGATTGAACGGATCGAAACGAAACCAATAGATCGCCTGTTTAAAGGGCTTCCTGTACGTGGTTCAGAATCAACATTATATATCCGACAACAGGCTTTTAGCTCTGAAGGCGAGCTCTATATGTTCGGCACCATACTGTCACGTTTCCTTGCATTATATGCCAGCATTAATTCCTTCCACATGCTGAAAGTGATCAATTTAGATAATCAGGAATGTTATCAATGGCCGGTACAAATAGGTCAACACGCGTTGATGTAACAGGTAAAAACTCGACAGAAAATCGAGTACTGGATGTATCAAAATACAACTTTTATCAATTGGTTGAATTACTCAACCAATTGGCGGTAGCGTGGGAAAAAACAGGGCAAACCGATCGCCCAGACCGGGAATCAATCAGTTTCAGATCCAGTGCCAGCCTGGCTTTCCCCACCAGAGATGTTGTCTCTGTGAAACGTACCGAGCAAGGCCGTTTTCAGGTAGAAGTCTCTTTTCTTGGATTACATGGTAGCCAGTCGCCGATGCCTGGTTACTACCTTGATTCACTGGCATGGGAGGAGGCTCAAGGCGAAAACCGACTGACTAATTTTCTAAATATTTTCAATCACCGCTCAGTCGTCATGCTTTATCAAATCTGGCGGAAATATCGTTATTACATCTGTTTTGACAAGAACGGAATGGACGATTTTTCTCAGCGCATGTTCTCTCTGGTAGGACTTGGCAGTGATGTGAATCGTACTGATTTGAACATCAATCACAGCAAGATGCTGGCCTATGCCGGGATGCTAGCCAGTCCGAGCAGATCGCCGGAAGTGATATGCAGCCTGATTTCACACTGCTTTGATCTACAGGATGTTACTGTGCATGGCTGGCAATTAAGGAAAGTCACTATTCCCTTATCACAGCAAAACCGCTTGGGTCAAAAGCAGAAAGCTGACGGTGAGAAAAATGTGAAAATGTCCATACTGGGCGAAAACTTCACCATCGGTTCATGGGTGAAAGGCTACAACAGTAAATTTATGATATGTATCAATGATCTATCCCGTGAACACTTCCTGTCATTTTTACCGGACGGAAAAAATTTCCTGCCGCTGGTGATGTTTATCTGCTTTGTCCTGCGAGATCAATTGGCTTGGGATCTGCGTCTTGGGCTGGCCGAAAACCAGGCAGGCGGCATGGTGCTTGGTACGAAACAAAACAATAACCTAGGGTGGACCAGCTTTCTCGGCGAGCCGGAAAAGAAACCCTTTATCACAATTTCAGTTAGTGGATAAAGACGATGGAAAAACAACAGCCAACCCTTTCATTACGCGTGATCAACAGCGATCAACTGGAAAGCGGCAAATCTGCCAGCTGCCTGTTCTCCACTCAAGGCGGCACAGTCGGCAACAGCGAAAGCCATCTTTGGTCTATTCAGGATCAGAAAGGCAATATCAATCCATCACAATTTACTATTCAGTGGCGTGATGGCGCATTTTGTCTGCAAATGATCGCCGGGCCTCTGTTTGTGAATCAGTCACCACTAACCTCGGGTACCGGCTTCATCCGATTGCAACAAGGGGATGAAATTACTGTCGGCAAATTGGTGATCAAAAGCCATATCAGTTTTTCCGACGCAGATCGGATTGATCCAATGATGGTATCACCGGAATCGCTTGTCTCTAGCTATAGCAATCCACTGGATGCCATGATGGAAAAAGATCCTGCCCAGGATACCACTTACACCGATCATCATTCTTTAGCACCAACGATTAACCACGATTTCAGCCATGACCCACTTAAGGTTCTCGACAGCGAAAATCTGACCACACTGGACCAAACCCCAGTGAGTAATGAAATAAACCAGAGCCTGCAACAAGGCCATTACAACACCCCATTATTCTTCTCTCCCCTCTCAGACAACAGAGGCAATGCTATGGATCGGGATTTTGTTGATTTACCGAGTATCTCTTCACCTTTAAGTGAACAATATCAGGACATGGAACAGCAGCATGTCGCTATCACACCATTGATGCGAGGGTTAAGCACACACTTACCTTTGCATAACAGCCAACAGGCTAACGACTTTCTGGAAGAAATGGGTAAAACCATGAAAGCGGCGATTGAAGGTTTACTGGCATTACAAAGTGCACAACATGGTCTGCGTGACAAGCAACTACGTCCTATCGAAGATAACCCACTGCGGCTCAATATGGATTACGACACCACCATGCAGGTGATGTTCGCGGATCAAAAAAGCCCGGTACATCTCTCTGCGCCATCCGCTGTCGCTGAAAGTCTGCACAACCTGCAACTGCACTATCAAGCTAACCGGATCGCGATCACTGCCGCATTAAACACCATGCTGGATGCTTTCTCACCGGAGCACCTGCTCAACCGCTTCGCCCAATACCGTCGCAGTAATGAAACGCAGGAGAGAGACGCAACCTGGGCGTGGGAAATGTACACCAGCTACTACCGTGAACTGGCTTCCAGCCGCCAGCAAGGATTCGAAAAACTGTTTAGTGAAGTCTATGAACAGGCTTATGACCGCGCTCTACGTCAGGGTTTAGAGGATAGCCAGTAATGAAACGCTCCGGCGGTAATACCTCATGGTTCAGTAATCATACCTTATGGTTTGTATTGCTGGCAGCGCTGATGTTAAGCGGTTGCAGCAGTGCATGGCAGGCGACGAAGAAAGTCGGACAAGTTGTCTGGGACCCATCGACCCCTGTCGGTCAACCTGCGGATTTACCTTCCACCGCAGCGATCACTTTGCTGGCAGAGCCTGATATCAATCCCAACAAAAATGGCGAACCCACGCCGGTTGAAATGCATCTGATCTATCTCAGTGAAGATTCCCGTCTGCTTGCCGCTGATTATGATCAACTTGAGAGCGACAAACTGGATAAAGCGCTGGGGAAAAATTACATCGACCATCAGGATTACACCTTATTGCCGGGGCAATACAAACCGTTGCCAGTCATCCCACTGGAAAAAAATAGCCGTTACATCGGCGTCATCGTTCGTTATGCCGATATCAATCAATCCGAATGGAAAAAAGTGATCAAAGTCAAAGACACAGGGCAGCAATACCACATCTTGGTGCACATCAGAGCGAACGAAGTTGAACTTAGAAAAGAGGAGCAATAATTATGTCAGGTAAAAATCGGGTGATTTGGCGCGAAGGATTATTTATCAAGCCACAACACTTTCAGCAGCAACAAAAACATAATGACTATCTGGCTCACAGCCGCTTGGCAACCTTTATCAACCACTATTACGGCTTCAGTTCCTTAACTATCGACCAAGATCTTCTCGCTCTGGGGCGTATCGGTATCATTGAGGCCAGCGGTATCATGCCGGATGGTACCATATTCTCTATTCCGCACCAGGATGCTATTCCCCAACCGCTTGATATAGTCGATATTAGCGGGACAGACAGCAAAAATATCTACCTGACGCTACCCATGACCAACGATACCCTCAATGAAATTTCCCATTCGGAATCCAATCAAGCAGGGGCTGTACGCTACCGTGAACATATGGCTGATGTCCGAGACCTGCACACAGATGGTGGTGATATCAGCCAGCTCATGCTGGCACAACTGACACCGGTTTTGAAACAGGGCTCAGAGGATCTCAGCGCGTTCTCCTTGTTGCCGCTATGCCGGATCAAAGAGAGGCTTACGGATGGAGTCATCACTCTTGATAAGGACTTCATCCCGACCTGTACTGCCGTTAAGGTGTCCCCACTATTGAAACGCTATATGAATGAAATAGGAGGAGCGTTGGCGGAACGGGCTCAATCCCTTGCAAAGAGGATTGGTCTGCCCGGTCAACAAGGCGTCGCTGATGTGTCTGAATTTATGATGCTCCAATTAATTAACCGAACCCACCCATGGTTTGCCCATTACGCCAAACAACCCATTCTCCATCCACAAGATTTTTTTACTCAAGTCCTCCAGACTTGGGCTGAATTAAGAACATTTACGAATAAATCTCGTCTGATCGACAGTATGCCAAACTACGATCATAACGATCTTACCGAAACATTCCTGAACATCATGCACCACATGCGCCAGGAAATGGGTGTCGTCCTGACACCACGAGCCGTTTCCTTACCACTACAGATTCAAGCAAATGGCTTCAGGGTGGCGACTATCCATGACCCTGATCTGTTGCACAAAGCAGATTTCATTCTGGCCGTCCGCGCACAAATGCCACAGGAGCAGTTACGCCGACAGTTTGTTCAGCAAATCAAAGTCACATCACAGGAAAAAATTCGCGATATGGTCAGCGTCCAGTTGCCAGGCGTTTCTATAGAAGCTCTTTCCGCTGCTCCACGTCAGTTGCCTTATCACGCTGGCTACACCTATTTCCGCTTTGATCAACAAGGTTCGGCGTGGCAAGAGATTCTGAAAGGCACCACCATTGCCTTCCATGTCTCGGGGGACTTCCCTGGATTAGACATGCAATTCTGGGCAGTCAGCAATGGGAGTGACTAATGAAACCCGAAGCCATGAATGACAACCCGGTTCTAACGCCGGAAGTCACTGATACTGTATTGCATCGTCAGTATCAGCTACCGCTGCGCGGAGAAAGCCTGAATCCAATGATTGATGCCGCCACGCCGCTACTCGGTATGGTAATGCGCATGAAAGACATGGGTGATCAGCCGCTGCCGGACCAACTTTACCAACAGGTTGTAACCGATATTCAGGCAATCGAACAATTTCTGCAAACTAAAGGTTATGAACCGGGCGCGATTGTCTCTTTCCGCTACATGCTCTGTACCTTCATTGACGAAACCGCACTGGGACATGGCTGGAACAGCAAAAATGAGTGGTTGCAACAATCACTGCTGGTGAGATTTCACAATGAAACCTGGGGCGGTGAAAAAGTCTTTCAGTTACTGGAGCGTTTAATGGGTGAACCTAAGCGCTATCAACATCTGCTGGAGTTTATCTATCTCTGCTTCTGCCTTGGCTACCGTGGTCGCTACAAAGTGGCTTCGCAGAAAGGTGATGATTTTGAACATTTATTCCGCCGGTTACACCAACAACTGCACACACTGCGGGGCGAAGCGCCAGCAACCATTCTGCACAGTAACGCTAACGAGCGTGATGGCCGCTACCGACTAGGTAAACGTCTGACCATCAAACACCTGTTCTGGAGCGGCACTGCACTGCTCGCCGTGATATATGGCTTCTATGCTGTCCGGCTGCACAGCCAGACCGAGAACATCTTACAACAGCTAAATAATTTACTGAGCTAGGAAAGAACCGATGATCCAGATTGATCTACCCACATTAGTTAACCGCTTAAATCCGATGACCCGGCACGCTCTGGAAACGGCGGCAGCACAGTGTGTCAGCCAGCAGCAACCTGAGATCACTGTCTCTCAGCTACTGCTGCAAATGATCAACACACCTCTCAGTGATGTCAGAGCGATCTTCAGCCAAGCCGAGGTAGACAGTGACTTGCTGAAAGAACAGCTTGATCAAATGATCCTTCACCATCAAACGATGGTTCAAGCCTACCCCAACTTCTCCCCGATGTTGGTGGAATGGTTACAGGATAGTTGGCTGCTAGCATCAACCGAAATGCAGCATCAAGAATTACGCAGCGGTGTCATGCTCATGACATTACTGTTCAGCCCATCACGCTACCTGACACCGCAATCTGCGCGTCTTCTGTCGGGAATAAACCGCGAATTGCTACGTCAGAATTTCACACAATGGACTGCTGGCTCTGCCGAACAACCTGTTGTGGAGAACGATAAAAACGGACAAGGCAAAACCACCGCCAACAGTGACAGTCTGCTCGCCCGTTTTACTCAGAATATGACAGAACAAGCCCGTCAGGGAAAACTCGATCCGGTTCTGTGCCGTGACACCGAAATCGACCTGATGATCGATATTCTCTGCCGTCGCCGTAAAAATAACCCCATTGTGGTCGGTGAAGCGGGCGTGGGTAAAAGCGCACTGATTGAAGGGTTAGCTTTGCGCATTATCGACAACCAGGTACCGGAAAAATTGCGCAACAGTGAACTGATGACGCTAGATCTGGGCGCACTACAGGCGGGAGCAGCGGTAAAAGGTGAATTTGAAAAACGATTCAAAGGCATCATAAGTGAAATCAGCCAGTCATCTGTACCCATTATTCTGTTCATTGATGAAGCCCACACACTGATTGGCGCAGGCAATCAACAGGGCGGGCTGGATATCTCCAACTTGCTGAAACCCGCCCTAGCGCGTGGTGAATTGAAAACTATCGCCGCAACCACTTGGGGAGAATACAAAAAATATTTCGAAAAAGACGCGGCCCTCTCCCGCCGTTTCCAACTGGTCAAAGTAGCCGAACCGACAGCAGAAGAAGCCACTATTATTATGCGTGGCCTGCGGGCAATCTATGAACAGGCTCATGGCGTATTGATCGATGACGAAGCGCTGAAAACCTCTGCGGTATTAAGTGACCGTTACCTCTCTGGTCGCCAGTTACCAGACAAAGCGATTGATGTACTGGATACCGCATGTGCACGTGTTGCCATCAACCTGACAACACCCCCACGTCAGATTTCCGCACTGAAAAACCAACTCCACCAACAGCATATGGAATCGGATATGCTGGCAAGGGAACAACGGATGGGGCTGAACCAACATACTGACAGACTGGATGAACTGAGTCAGCAACAGCAAGAGACAACAGAAAAACTGGCTGAACTGGAAACCCGTTGGCAGCAACAACAGCAACTGGTTCAACAAGTTATTGAACTGCGGCGTCAGCTGTTAACGGATGAAATAACCGATGAAACAGAAGAGAACTCAACATCTTCAGAGGTAACAACCGAAGAGCTGATTACCAAACTGGCTGAACTTAATCAACAGCTGGAGCAGTTACAGCAACAACAAACCCTGGTTTCTCCTCATGTGAATAAAAACCAAATTGCGGCGGTTATCGCTGAATGGACTGGCGTCCCACTTAATCGTCTTTCACAAAGTGAACTCTCTGTTGTCACTGAACTGCCAATCCATCTGGGACAAAGCATCAAAGGGCAAGATCTCGCCATCAAATGCCTGCATCAACATCTGTTGACTGCCAGAGCCGACCTGCGCCGCCCGGGTCGCCCACTGGGAGCTTTCCTGCTAGTAGGGCCAAGCGGTGTTGGTAAAACGGAAACCGTTTTACAAATTGCAGAATTAATGTTCGGTGGCCGTCAATACCTGACCACCATCAATATGTCCGAATTTCAAGAAAAACACACCGTTTCCCGCCTGATTGGCTCACCTCCGGGCTATGTAGGGTATGGTGAAGGTGGCGTGCTCACCGAAGCTATTCGCCAAAAACCTTACTCCGTTGTCCTGCTTGATGAAGTGGAAAAAGCCCACCCTGACGTACTGAACCTGTTCTATCAGGCATTCGACAAAGGTGAACTGGCCGATGGTGAAGGCCGGGTGATTGATTGCAAAAACGTTGCCTTCTTCCTGACCTCCAACTTGGGCTATCAAACCATCGTCGATAACGCTGATAAACCGGAAGAAATGAACGACCTACTCTACCCTGAACTGGCGGCTTTCTTCAAACCGGCACTACTGGCGCGAATGGAAGTGGTGCCTTATCTACCGTTGGGATACGACACCCTGAAAACCATTATCCAAGGCAAACTGGTCCGCCTCGATAACCTATTACGTCAACGTTTCAATGCCGAAGTCACCATCAGTGACGACGTTATTGAAGAGATACTGCAACGGGCAACCCGAGCTGAAAACGGTGCACGTATGCTGGAATCGATCATTGATGGCGCTTTATTGCCGCCACTATCCTTGCTGCTGCTACAGAAAATGGCTTTAGGAAAACAGATCAATACCATCCAACTGACCGTTGATGCACATGAATTCAACGCGGTGGTTAAGGAGATACCATGAAACAACGGCTGAAAAGCGCATTAGCGTTATTGGAAAATGACTCTATTGAGCAGTTGGTTCACCACTTTCTTCAGGTGAATCACCAACGCCAGCGTTTTGACGCCTTGCTGGTTTCTCTGCTTAACGTGAATGAAAACTGCCTTGAATGCTACCGACTGCCAGCGCCAAACCAAATAAGCGCTCTACAACTGGATGTCAATATTGGCGATATCAACCACCCGTTGGTACAAATCCTGTACAAAGGCACCCCCACAACCTGGGAATCACTCAATCAAGGAGTACGAGTAGACAATCAAAACTTTCGCACCTTTGTAGAAGAGCTTCCCCATCGCTGTGGTCTGCATGCCATCCCGCTGTTTAACTGCAACGGACAAGCGTGTGGTGTCATTGCTATTTTTGCCGAAGATGTCAGTCGCTTTGCCGACGATAGCAACATGTTTTACATCTACTGCTATGTCATGCAGCACCGGCTGAAAAGATTACAAGAATTAGAACAACTGCGTGAACAACTGCGCCAGATCCGCCAAGTCTTTCAGACTCAGCGCCAAAAAGAAAAACAGCTTGATGAATTATTGGCTTCATTGAGCACCACAGCAGAAAACAAAATATCGGCCAGCGTCTCTCACGATTACAGCAAAATTGACAACCTGCCTCAGGCAATCGAAGAGTTTGAATCTGCGGTACTGATACAACGCCAGCATATCTATGGCAACAACACCAAACAGATTGCTGAAAGCCTGGGAATTGCTCCCCGTACACTGACTTACAAACTGGCGAAATACAGGTGTAAATTATGAGTTTCTGGTTACTTGTCAGTTCATTAATCGCATCCCTGACGGGCACAGCCGATATTCAGCCCGCTCAGGAAACCACAACAGAACCGCCACAATCGGCCTTGCTGCAATGCCGTTCAGAACCTTCACCGCTGATCAGACTCGATTGCTATGACCGTCTATTGGATAAAGTGGATAACATTACCGTTATACCATTAGAAAAAACCGGCCCGGCTTGGAGACAGGCAATGGAACAAGAAATGAAACGAACTGACCATTCAACCGGTTTTATCACGACCCAATCCACGGGAATACCGACCCGCGTCATACTCACCACACCCGCGATCGGTGCTCTGCCACCACGCCCGGTACTGATGCTGAGTTGTATCGATAATATCACCCGGATACAGGTCGCCTTAGCTAAACCACAAGACAGTGGCACGGTGATGATTTCAACTGACATAACCCAATTCAGCGCCGACTGGTTCTTGCGCGAAAACGGCTACCTGCTGGAATCCAGCCGTGGGCTACCCGGCATTGAACAACTTAAACGGCTGATGACAGGCCACACCCTGACCATCAAAACTGACAGCGGCAGTCAGATAACATTCAACATTTCTCAACTGGAACAGGCGGTGAAACCTTTACGCACCGCCTGTCGTTGGTGATCCCATGGATATCAGGAAACAATTTGACTGGCAGGGACTCCTGCTGACCCCTCTATCGGATGAACTGACTGGCAGGGAACTCGATGAAAACGAACCCGCCTGGGAATATATTGACGGGGAAATGGTTAAGCTGGGATCACTGGCCCATTCCACCCTCAATATTGAAGAGATCCAGCGTCAGGCGCTGCAACTGTTCAGCGAAAAAAGCAAAGATTTCAGGCTGATGGTTCATTTACTGCGCACACTGCAACACAGCAGCAACCCCGCTGAACTGATACTGGCAATGGAGCTGCTGGCCGGTTACATTCGGCATTACTGGCAGACCGCCTGGCCGCAAAAACCCCTGCTCAAACGTCGCTTGGCACAGCAGGTCATCAAACGTTTTGATTCTGCTCAGACCGGCTTCTGCGAACAGGCTGATGAGACTCAGCGCGAAGAGGCACAAGGCGCACTGGCGCATCTGGCGCAATGCTGGCATACCGATGAACCCGCACTGGCTAAAGAGATAGACCAGCTGCGCGCCCGCTATGCCCGCAAACCCGCGCCAAAACCCACCGCCGCCCCGGTTGAATCAGCAGAAACCGCCGCACAACCTGCGGGCACCTCAGCGCAGACACCGGCACCGAATGTCGCGATAGACAGCTCCAGTGAAAAAGCCTGGAAACAAACCTTACTCACCGTCGCTGATCTCCTGTGCGAACGCCAGCCCGATACCGCCACCGGTTACCGTCTGCGCCGTTATGCCATCTGGCACACACTGACCACCGCCCCGATGGCCAGCAATGAAGGCAAAACCCCACTCGCGCCTGCTGCTGCCGACCGGACCGCAGATTATCTGGCAAAACTGCCCACAGCCGATAACGCTTTGCTGCGGCAGATAGAACAGAGCCTGACCCTCGCCCCTTACTGGCTTGACGGCCACGCTATCGCGGCTCAAGCTGCCGAAAAACTCGGCTATACCGCCGTCACCGGGGCCATCCGTGACGAACTGAAAGCATTTCTTGAACGCCTGCCGGTTCTACAGACCCTGTATTTTTCCGATATGAGTCCGCTTATCTCATCCTCAACCCTGAGCTGGCTGCAACCGCCGGAGACGACGGCCGCCAGCGGCAGCACAACACAGGAGCAGGAAGCGGTCTGGCACTGTTTCCGGCAACACGGACTGGAGGCCGCACTCCACGCGGCAGAACAGCACCAGCAGCAACTGACCGAACCCCGGGATCAATTCTATGGGCAGTTGCTCACGGCACAACTGCTTGAACAGGCGGGCATGACCGCCCTGGCACAACAACATTACCGGCACCTGTTACAGGCAGGACAGCACCTGTTACTCACCCATTGGGAGCCCGGCCTGCTGGCGGGACTGGCAGAAAAAGCCGCAATGACCGCCGCCTCAAAGGATACGATGACAAACAGGAGCGTTAACCCATGAACTGGCTCTCTCTTCTTCTGAAAAATATTAAAAAACCGGCGATGCCGCGCCTGCCGCCGCTCAAAGCCACCGCCTCGCTGATACTGGCCCTCCTGCCCTGTATTGCCCTCATCTGGATATGGTGGTGGGGACCCGGCTGGCAGTTCAGACAAACCCACCCGCTGGAAAATCTCTCCGCCCGCTGGCTGGCAACCGTCATTATTCTGCTGCTGGCACTGGGCTTTATCGGGACCAAAATCTGGCGCCGTCTGCGTCAGCTCGAAAAACTCAAGCTGGATGTGGAGTTGCGGGAGATCGATCCGGTACTGGCCGACATTACTCATCAGGACAGCTACCTTAATCACTGGAAAGCGCAGTTGCAGCGCCACCTCGGCACCTGGAATTACCTCTACCAGCGCCCCTGGTACCTGATGCTGGGCAACACCGGCAGCGGCAAAACCGCACTGATCCAAGAAGGCTACAAACTGACTGACATTGCCCTTCCTGACAGCCATCAGGGGGAAGAGGTTCACCCCCTGCACCTGCGCTGCTGGCTGGGGGAAAAAGCGGTCATCATTGACCCGGACGGCTTCCTTATCGACCAGATATCCCCGTCCGATACCAGCAGGCCCCAGCTGCCCGCCCGCCTGTGGCAATCCCTGCTCACCTGGCTGACCGAAAACCGTCAGCGCCAGCCCCTCAACGGCATTATCCTGACGGTGGATACCCAGCGTTTACTGACCGACAACAAAGAGCAGCGCGAACGGTATATCGCCGCGCTCCATCTGCGTCTGCAAGATCTGCGGTTAACCCTGCACAACCACCTGCCCTTCTATCTGGTACTGACCAAACTGGATCTGCTGCATGGCTTCAGTGCGGCATTTCAGTCACTGGACAAACCGCAACGCACCCAGATACTGGGCGTCACCTTCAGCCTGAATGCGCATGATGAACAGAGCTGGCGTACTGAACTGGCGCAGTTCTGGCACCAGTGGATGCAACAGCTCAATGCCGCGATGCCGGACATGATGCTCAACAAGGTGGATATCGGCCAACGCAGCCCGCTGTTCAGCTTCACCCGCCAGATACAGGGGCTGCACAGTTACCTGATTCAGTTGCTGGAGGGCATGCTCTACAATGGCGGCCCGGCACAGCCCGGACTGCGCGGCGTTTATCTCACCTCCTCCAGACAAATCGGCCAGATGGATGACATCTTTACCCAGTCTGCCGCCGTGCAGTATCACCTGGGGCCCCAGGCCTTTCCGACCTGGCCAGTGGCCGATACCGCCCCCTACTTCACCCGCTCGCTGTTTGAAGACGTGTTGCTGGCCGAGCCCAATCTGGCCGCAGAAAACCGCCTGTGGTTAAGCCGTAACCGCCGCAAACTCCTGACCTTCTCCACCACCGGCGCCGTAGTCGCCCTGGCGCTGTGGGCAGGCTGGCACGATAACTATCAAAAGAACTACCGGGCCGGTGAAGAAGTGCTGGCACAGGCCAAAACCTTCCTGTCCATTCCCCCGCCAAAAGGGGAAGACCGCAACGGAAACCTACAGTTGCCCCTGCTGAACCCTATCCGGGAAGCGACCCTGGCCTACGGGGATTACCATCAGAAAGGGCTGCTCGCGGATATGGGGCTGTACCAGGGCTCTGATGTCGGTCCGTATGTTGAAAACACCTACCTGCAACTGCTGTCCCAGCGCTTCCTGCCCGCCCTGATGAATGGCCTGCTGGATGACCTGAACCAGGCGACCAAAGGCAGTGAAGAGAAACTCGAAGTCCTTCGCATCATGCGGATGCTGGAAGACCGCAGTGGCCGCAACAAGTCACTGGTAGAACAATACATGCGCGAACGCTGGAGTCAGGTGTTTAACGGCCAGCGTCAGGTACAGGAACAGTTGCTCACCCACCTCGACTATGCCCTGGACCACACCGACTGGCGGGCGGCACGCGAGGCGGATAACCCGACGGCTATCAGCAGCTTTGCCCCTTACAAACTGCCGATGATAAACGCCCAGAAAGAACTGAGCCAGCTCTCCATTTACCAGCGGGTGTACCAGAACCTGCGCATCAAAGCCCAGGACTCACTGCCGCCGCCTCTTAACCTGCGTGACCAGATTGGCTCCAGCTTTGACAGCATCTTTATCGCCAACAATGACAAGCAGCTGATTATCCCGCAGTTCCTGACGATGAGCGGCCTGAACAACTACTTCGTCAAACAGGACGACCAGCTGATTGACCTCACCGTGATGGACAGCTGGGTGCTGAATCTGTCGCACAACGTGCAGTACAGCGAGACTGACCGGAAAGAAATCCAGCGCCAAATCACCGAACAGTACCTGGGGGACTACACCGCCACCTGGCGCGGGGCCATGAACAACCTGGATATCCGGCATTTTACCGATATCCCGCAGGCCATCAGCGCCATTGAGCAGGTTATCAGCGGGGAACAGCCCCTCAGCCGCGCGTTGCAAATCCTCAGCGACAACACCCGCCTGCCGGTGATGAATACGACCTTGCCGGCCAAAGAGCAACAGCAGTTACGCGACACACCGGATTATCGCCTGCTGGTGCGCATCAACCGGGAATTCGCCCCCGAAACCGCCGTGCTGGTGGAATATGAGGATAAAAACAGCACCCTACAGGGGGTTTATCAGAAACTGACTGCGCTGCACCGCTACCTGCTGGCGATTCAGAACGCCCCGGTACCGGGTAAAGCCGCCCTGAAAGCCGTCCAGCTGCGACTGGAACAGAACAACAGCGACCCCATCTTCGAAGTGCAGCAGCTGGCGAAAACCCTGCCGGAACCGTTAAACCGCTGGGTCGGTGAACTGGCTGAACAGGCGTGGCGGGTGGTCATGATGGCTGCAGTCAGCTCGCTCGAAGTCGAATGGAGCGAAAACGTCGTCAGACAGTACCAGACCTACCTGGCCGGCCGCTATCCGTTCAACCCGGAAGCCACCCAGGATGTGCCGCTCAGTGAGTTCGACCGCTTCTTCCGCCCGGGCGGCACACTGGATGCCTTCTATCAGCAGAACCTCAAACCGTTTGTCGAGAACAACTTAATCTACGGCACTGACGGTGAACCGCTTATCCGCCCTGATGTCCTGAAACAGCTGACCCTGGCTAACCGTATCCGCGACACCTTCTTCACCCCGCAAAACGGCCTGGGCGCCCAGTTTGCCATTGAACCCCTCAGCCTGACCGGCAACAAACGCCGCAGCCTGCTTAACCTTGACGGACAGTTACTCGATTATGCCCACGGCCGTGGCAGCATCGTGCACTTAATCTGGCCGAACTCCATGCGCGCCGGGGTGGAAAGTCAGCTCACCCTGATACCGGACGTCAGCGGCAAATCCCCACGCGCCATCCGCTTCACCGGTCCGTGGGCACAACTGCGGCTGATTAACAGCGGCAAACTGACCAGCGTACGTCAGGATTCCTTTGATGTGCTGTTCAGCGTGGACGGGGGGGACATGACCTACCGTATCTACGTGGATGAATCCGACAACCCGTTTGCCGGCGGCCTGTTCAGCCAGTTCACCCTGCCTGACACCCTCTATTAATAAAAAAACCTGCCCCGCGCCGGCGGCGGCAGGCAAGGATAAACTGCCATGCGTGAACACCCTGAAAACCTGATTATCCGTGCCGGCGGGAACCCGATGCACCTGCCAGCGTTCACGGCAATACGCGAAGAAATCAACAAAATTAACCACCCGTCTCAGCCAGCCGTCAACTGGCCGCTGATTGAATCCCTGGCCCTGACGCTGTTTCGCACCCACGGCGTCGATTTACAGAGCGCGATTTACTACACCCTGGCCCGGATGCAGCTGAGCGGCCTGGCCGGCTTTACCGAAGGCTGTGAGTTACTGGCCGGGGTGATGGTCAGCCAGTGGGATGCGCTGTGGCCGCCACAGCCCGCGGTCCGCACCGACATGCTCGACTGGTTTAACACCCGCAGCGGTAACGCCCTGCGCCAGCACGACTACACCGCCCGCGACCTGCGCCTGATTTACCGGGCAGAACGGGCCTTACAGCTGATAGTCGACCGGCTCCAGCAGTCCGAATTGAAACGCCTGCCCAAAGTCGAAAACCTGCTGTGGTTTTTCCAGAACACCGCGAAAAAACTGGAAAATACCCGTATCCTGCCCACACCGGCGGCCAAACCTGTCCAGATGCCGCCGCTGGTCTACCTGGCCAATACAGAGCCGGAGCCGGCTGAACCGGAAACCGGCTACAACCCCGGCTACGACAGCCAGCAGCCCAAAGTCCAGGTCCGTTTCCCGGAGCCGCCGCCCCGGATGAGTGCCTTACAGGGCTTCGGACTGGGTGTACTGCTGGGCGCATTTGTCCTGACCGGCAGCTGGCTGGGACTTTACCGGCCGCTGCAACACCAGCTCACGGCCCTGACCGGCACACCGGACGGCGCACGACTGGCCTGGCTGTACCAGCCTGACCTGCACACCTATGAACAGCAGCTGACCCGGTTAGCAGACGCCTCACCGCTGGCGGGACTGCAACATGCCGACCAGCTGACCGCCCTGGCACAAAAGACCTGGCCGCAGGACCGCGAACAGCAGCGCGAAACCGCCCGCTGGCAACAGTTACAGGCCATCCGGCTGGAGAATGCCCCGCTACCCGGCAGCTGGCACCAGACCCGCCATCAGCTCCGGCAATTAGCCGACAGCATCCTGGCGCAGGAGCGCAACCGGGGCAGCTTCACCCTCTCCTACCTGAAAACGGCGATTTACCAGATTCAGACCAGCCACGACCGCGAGGTGCCACTGGAAGAGCTGCTGCGCCAGTTCTCCGCCGCAGTCGAACAGGGACACCCCGTTTCCCCCGCGCTGAGAAAAAAGACCGATGACCGCTTTAACGCCCTGCTCAGCCGCTACTATGCACTGCAAAAAGACGCCGGGCTGACCACTCCCCCCGGGAAAGACCACCCGTAACGTCAGAAAAGGAACCCTTAATATGTCATTTCAGAAAAAAACAGCCGGACTGGCCCGGCACATGGCTGACCGGATGACGGCGCAACCCGCCGGCGGGTTGCAGTTCACCCTCACCGCCGCCGGCCTGCCGCCCCACACCTTTGTCGTCGCCGGCTTTTCACTCAATGAAGCCCTCTCCACCCCTTTCAGCCTGAACGTCAGTTTAGCCAGCGCCGACCCGGCCATTGATTTCGCCGCGGTCCTCGATAACCGCGCCACCCTCACCATCCTGCGCGCCGGCAACATCGAACGCACCGTCACCGGCATGGTCGCCCGCTTTGTGCAGGGCAACACCGGTAAACATCAGACCCGCTATGAGATGACCCTCCGCCCCGATATGTGGCGCACCACCCTGCGCCAGAATTCACGGATTTTTCAGCGGCAGGATATCAAAACCATCCTCACCACCCTGCTCAAAGAGAGCGGCGTCCGCGATGTGGTGTTCCGCCTGCGCCATCCGCACCCGGAGCGGGAATTCTGCGTCCAGTACCGGGAAACCGACTTTGACTTTCTGCACCGGCTGACCGCCGAAGAAGGCCTGTTTTACTTCTTTGAATTCACCGGCAGCAAAAATACCCTGGTGTTCGCCGACGTGGCAGGCGCCCTCGCCACAGGCCCGGTCCTGCCCTATCACCCCGGTGAAGCGGCCGACGCGTCGCAGCTGTGCGTCACCACCCTGACCCGGCAGGCGCAGGTCCGCCCGGCCTCCGTCGAGCTCAAAGACTACACCTTTAAAAACCCGGTCTGGGCCGCCGAGTTTCGCCACCATATGCAGGAACAAAACCTCCAGCACACCGGCTATGAACACTTCGATTTCCCCGGCCGCTTCAAAGACGAGCAGCACGGTGCCGATTTCACCCGCTACCGGCTCGAAGCCCTGCGCAATGACGCCCTGACCGGCCACGGGGACAGTAACCACGCCGCCATGCTGCCGGGGGTCCTCTTCACCCTCACTGACCATCCCCGCGATGACCTCAACCAGCTCTGGCAGCTGGTCAGCGTCTCCCACAACGGCAGCCAGCCGCAGGCGCTGGAACAGGCCGGCGGCGAGGCCGGCACCGTCATGAGCAACCAGTTCACCTTTATCCCCGCGCATCAGCACTGGCGTCCGAGGCCGGCGCGCAAACCGGTGATGGACGGCCCGCAGATTGCCAAAGTCGTCGGCCCGGCCGGCGAAGAAATCTTCTGCGACTCATACGGCCGTATCCGCCTGCAATTCCTGTGGGACCGTGACGGCCAGAGTGATGACCACAGCTCCTGCTGGATACGGGTAACCCAGCCGTGGGCCGGCCAGGGCTGGGGCATGCTGGCTATCCCGCGTATCGGTCAGGAAGTGGTGGTGGACTTTCTCGACGGTGACCCGGACCAGCCGATTGTCACCGGCCGCACCTATCACGCCAGCAACCTCCCGCCCGGCACCCTGCCAGGCAGCAAAACCCAGATGGCCTTCCGCTCGAAAACCCACAAGGGCGACGGTTACAACGAACTGCGCTTTGAGGATGCCCGGGGCAGTGAAGAACTGGCTTTGCATGCGCAGCGCGATATGAACACCGTGGTGAAACACGACCAGACCCTGGTCGTGGAAACCGGTAACCGCCAGGTCACGGTGAAGACCGGTGATGAAAAAACCACCCTTGAACAGGGTAATCTCACCGAAGCTATCTGTCTGATGCGCAGCACCGAAGCCAATCAGGTGCAGGTCAGGGCCAAAGCAGGCAAAGCCGGAGACGGAACCCAGCTGTACGAAGCCAGTGACACTATTACGCTGACGGTCGGCGCGGGAAAAATGGTCATGACCAAAGAGAATATCAAAATCACCTTCGGCGGCTCCGTGATTGAACTCAACCCGGGCGGGGTGTTGATTAATGGCACAAAAATTGGCCTGAATTAAATCACCCGGACGCCGGCAAAAAACCTAAACACTCACCAGGACAACCCAATGACCCAGAAAACTTCTTTAGTCCCGTTTCACTTCAATGCCGGCTCGGTCAAAGTACCCCACGACTGGCAGGATGTCAGTATGCTGGTACTCAGCAGTCCCAATGACAAAAACGGCAGCAGTTTCACCCTCTCCCGCGATACCCTGCCCTGGGGACTCGACTTTATCCCGTTTGCCGAACGGGAAATCACCGCACTCAGTCAGCAGCTGAAAAACTATCAGCTCATTTCACAGGAAAACGGCCAGCTGGAGGGCCGCGAAACCGTGACCTCGGAGTTCACCTGGGACTCCCCGCACGGCACTCTGCATCAGCTGATGCTGCTGCTTCACCTGCCGGAACAGGTGCTGATTTTTACCGGCACCTGCTCCGGCAGGATGACTGAGATTCAGCGCGCGCAGATGCACGCCATGATAACCTCGTTTCAGCCCCGTCCGGGTGATAAACAATAACCTCAGGGAGCCGCAATGAGCCTATTACAACATGTCTGGGTGGGGGCCGGTGCGGCCCGCCGTCCCCCCGCCGCATCACCCCGGAAAACCGCCGCCGGCACAGAGGCACCGGTTAAATCCGCCCCGCCGCCCCGGACCGCAAAGACAACCTCACATTCGGATAAGGCCCTGGAATTTCTGGAAAGCGATGCGTTCAGCCAGGTCTCTATGGGGGCCGCCGGTGCCTATGCCGTGGCGACCGGGGCAGCGGCGCCCTTTGCCGCAGGCCTGGCCGCCGGCACCGTGGGGGCTTATGCCGGCAGCTATGCCGGCGATAAAATGGGTCATCAGATAGCCAATTTCCTGGGCATGCAGACGGTAGCAACCGAAGGCCATGCGCCGGCCCGGCTCGGGGATGCGATTGCCCACCAGAATAAAAAAGCCGGCTTATGGGGCGCGCTGGGCGGCATTCTGCTGGGTGCCGTGGCGGTGGTCGCCGTCGGGGCGTTAACCCTGGCGACCGGCGGGCTGGCCCTGGCCGTGGTGGCCGGCGCGGCGGCAGGATTAGCCGGCGGCTTTGTCGGTGGCATGGTAGCCGGTATCGGTGCCGCTATCGGGCAATACGGCGAAAATAAAGGCACGATTATTGAAGGCTCGCCGGATGTCTTTTTTGAAGGCAAACCGGTGGCCCGGGTCGGGGATAACATTGTGTGCAGCGACCACCCCGGCCCGGGGGTGATTGCCGAAGGCGCTAAATCCGTGTTTGCCAACGGCAAACCAATTGCCCGGCTGGGTCACCGCACCACCTGTGACGCCAATATCAACAGCGCCGCCGCCTCCATTGCCATTACCCAGGAGACGCAGGGGGTGTATGACATCATGGAAAGCAGCGACACAGAGTTACGCTGGGCGGTGGCACTGGCCGGATTAATCCCCCTGCCCAGAGGGAAAAAAGGCAACCCCCATCAAGAGCCCACCCCGTCGGTGAAAAAAACAGGCTGCAACAGCCAGTTCTGTAGCAAAGCCGGTGAACCGGTGGATGTGGCGACCGGGGATTTCTTACAGCTCTGGCCGGTGCTCGCCCTGCCGGGGTTATTGCCGCTGACCCTGAACCGGGTGTACCGCTCAACCGCCAATTTTTCCGGCCTCTTTGGCCCCAAATGGGCGGACGACTGGTCACAGCACCTGAGACGGGACGGCGAAGAGACCCATTTCACCGACGGCGAGGGGGTGATTTACACCTTCCACACCCCGGCCGAAAACGTCTTTTCGGTCAACCTGCACGCCGGTCATTATCTGCTGTACGGCCAGTTAAATGGCGAACTGCACCTGTTTAACCGCCGCACCCAGCACACCCTGAGCTTTGCGCCAGTGCCGGCCCAGGCGGATAAACGCGGCCTGTCGGCGATAGCGGACCGCCACGGCAACCGGACGGTCTTTCGTTACGATGACGCCGGGCGGCTGGCGGATATCGTGCAGCCCGGCGGGGCTGAACTGGTGCTGCACTATGAACCCGCGTCTCAGACTCAACTGTCTCAGCTCACGGCGATTGACTGGCGACATCAGGGCCAGCACCAGCGGCTGGTCACCTGCCGCTATGACAGTCAGGGTTACCTGGCCGAATGCGCGTCGTTTCAGTTTAACCATTTGTGGCATGAATACAGTCCGCAGGGGAACATGACCCGCTGGCATGACACCGACCAAACCGATGTCACCGTTCACTATGATAAAGCGGGCCGGGTAACCGCCACAACCACCCCGCAGGGCTACTGGCAGGACCGCTTTGCGTATGATGACGAAAACCGCGTCACCCGGTATTTCGACGCCGAAGGCGGCTGTACCCGTTACGAATACAATGCGGACGGGCTGGTCACCCGGGAAGTTAACCCGCTCGGTCACGACACCCTGACTGAGTGGGATTTCAGTCGCCCGGTCTCACAAACTGACCCGTCAGGCCGCACGGTCCACTGTGAATACAACCTGTACGGGGAACTGACCCTCTCCACGAACCCCCAGGGGGACAGCACCACTTACCACTACGATGAATACGGTCAGCTGACCGCGGTGGCACAACCGGACGGCGATACCTGGCGACTTCACTATAACGACCGGGGCAGTCTGGACGCAGTCACCGACCCGCAGGGCCGGATTGAAGAGACCCGTTACGGCCCACGAGGTGAAATCCTCCGCCATACCCTGCCGGACGGCCGCACCTGGCGCTACGGCTATGAACAACAGCAGTTAAGTGAAATTGAGGCCCCGGACGGCACCGTCACCCGGTTTGACACTGACGGCCTGGGCCGGTTACTGACGGTAACCGATGCCCTGCATCAGCAGACCCGCTATCATCACAGCCCCTTTCATGCCAGCCCGGCGGGCAGTGTCTGTGAAATCCACCTGCCGGACGGGGGCCGTCAGACCCTGGACTATGACAGTGAGCGGCGGGTTTCGGCACTGACCGACGGGGAAGGCCGGGTCACCCGTTATGCCTATGAGGCGTTTGACTTACTGAGCCGCGTCACCCGCCCGGATAACACCACCCTGACGTTTGCCTACGACAGACTGACCCGACTGACCGCTGTGACCAACGCGACCGGGGAAACTTACCGTTACACCCGCGACCTGGCCGGGCGGATTACCGGGGAAACCGACTTTACCGGACGGACTATCCAGTATCAGTATGATAAGGCCGGGCGCAGAATACTGGCCCGTTACCCGGATAATCAGCTGCTGCGCTGGTGCTATACCCCGGAAGACCACCTCACCCGGCAGGAAGTCTGGCAGGAAGACGAAACACAGTGTCAGCTGGTTGCAGTCACGGAATACGGCTATGACAACAAAGGCCGGCTTATCCGCGCCGTCAACCCGGACGCCGTGGTGGCATTTGAATACGACACGTCCGGCAATATCACCACGGAAACCCTTAACGGCCGGACCGTGCATCATCAGTGGGACGCCCTGAGCGGTTTACCGGTCAGCCAACAGGCGGATAACCTGCCGGCCCTGCGCTGGGATTACGGCCTGCGCGGCCAGCTGACGCAGTGGCAGCTTGACGGCCACGCCCCGCTGCACATACAGCATGACCCGCTGGGACGGGAAACCGGGCGGGAAAGCGGCGCCGGTTTTATCCAGTCACAGGCTTACACCCCGGTCGGGCTGCTGGCCCATCAGACGGCCGGGCGCCGCCCAGGGCTGTTTAAACAGACACGGCACGAAGCGGACCCGCATTATCCACCATCGGGCAGTGCGGTGACCCGCCGCTGGCATTACAATCCGGCGCACAATGTCGCCTGTATTGAGGACACTCACTGGGCGGAGACCCGTTACGGCTACAATGCGAACGACCAGGTGGTGACGGCGCAGTTTGGTGGTCCGACCGCGTGCGACGAACAGTTTGTGTATGATGCCGGTCAGAATAGGCATTACCACAAGCGGGTGCCGGCGCGGCTCAGCGACGACGTGCGGCAGACGTATCAGGAGCAGCAGGCCGGGCGGGTGGTTCAGCACGGCGCTAACACCTATCGCTATGATGAGAACGGGTGCCGGGTGGAAAAAACGGAGCGCCGGTACGGCCATCGGCCCCGGACCTGGCGTTACCGCTGGGACGGGCAACAGCGACTGACCGGATTCATCAGTCCGGAAGGGGTGCGCTGGCGTTACGGTTATGACGCTTTCGGGCGGCGGATCAGTAAGCGAAAAGAAGGGGACAACGCCGGTCAGGCGGTGAAACCGACCGCAATTATCGGTTACGATTACCTGTGGAGCGGCGACCAGCTGATAGAAGAGACGCCGGTTCTTGCGGACGGGACAGTGGCTTATGAGCGGAGCATTCACTGGCTGTATGAGCCGGGGGCGCTGACGCCGTCGGCACGGTATGAGAAAGGCACCCTGCACTATGTGGTCAGTGACCACCAGGGGACGGTGCGGGAAATCCTGACCGAGGACGGGGAACTGATATGGGCGGGCCGGCTGCTGACCTGGGGCGAAGCGGAGTGCTGGCGGGTACTGACGCGCAATGACGAGCGCAACCTGACGTGTCATCTGCGGTTTTGTGGGCAGTACGAAGACGACGAAAGCGGGCTTTTTTACAACCGACACCGTTATTATGACAGTGAAACGGGACAGTACTTATCGCCGGACCCGCTGAATCTTAGTGGTGGATTTAACCCGTACAGCTATGTCCATGATCCGGTCAATTGGATTGATCCTCTGGGGTTAACTGGATGTCCTGGGATAAAGAAACCATCTCCAGCATTGAAAGGTGATCCTTGGCATCCTGATAGTATAAAAGCTCGTCAAAAAGAATGGCAACAACTATATGGCTCTAAACCATCTACGCCTGGAGCTATGCAAAAACAAGTCGAGAGAGGTCAAGCTCCAAGAGATATCGAAAGGGTAGATAAAGGACATATTCCAGGTCAAGAACCACATGTCCACTATAAAGATGGAACTTCATCCAACCAAAGTGGCGGTGTCCATGACGCTCATCGAGGTATTCCAAATCCCAGTAAAAAAGCGATTGAATGGCTCCGTGATCATGGATGGACGCCACCAGATTAATATCTTAGTTAATAGTATAGGGTATAACATGAAAATATATGGTTATGAGTCAGAAGATAGTGACTTGGTTAGCTTGAATGAAATCACATTTCAAGCATCTGTTGATGAACTTAAGGAATTAGTTTTATTCATAAATAACTCTATTTCTCTAATTGAACTTAATGGCGATAAATTTGGTCATGAGCACCTTAGTGATTTTATTAAAAGTAAAAAAAACAAGAAACCAGATGTAATAATTACATCAATAAAAAAGCAATAATTTAGTTTTACGTTGCATTAAATAATAAATAAAGCCGGAAAGTTCCTTCGAGATCTTCCGGCCTTCTTATGATATCTATCGTGGCGAATATCCACTCTTGCGGTGATTCAGCACGGGGCCTGCACTTATCACTACGATGAGAACGGGCGGCGAACAGAGAAAACCGAACAGCGACGGGGTTACTGGCCGCGGACCTGGCGCTATCGCTGAGATGCGCACGACCGGCTGACCGACTTTATCAGCCCGGAAGCGGTGCGCTGGCGTTATTGTTATGATGCCTTCGGGCGACGGATTGGCAAACGACAGGAGACGGACGCCGCCGGACCACCGGTAAAACCGACCGCAATAATCGGCTATGATTACCTGTGGAGCGGCGAGCAACTGATTGAAGAGACGCCGGTATATGCGGATGGCACTGTCGGGTATGAACAGAGCATTCACTGGCTGTATGAGCCGGGCGCCCTGACCTCTTCGGCCCGGTATGAAAAAGGTCAGCTATACTATGTGGTGAGTGACCATCAGGGAACGGTGCGGGAAATCCTGACAGAGGACGGGGAACTGATATGGGCGGGCCGGCTGCTGACCTGGGGCGAAGCGGAGTGCTGGCGGGTACTGACGCGCAATGATGAGCGCAACCTGACGTGTCATCTGCGGTTTTGTGGGCAGTATGAGGATGAGGAAAGCGGGTTATTTTATAATCGGCACCGTTATTACGACAGGGAAACGGGACAGTACCTCTCGCCGGACCCGCTGAATCTTAGTGGTGGATTTAACCCGTACAGCTATGTCCATAATCCGGCGAACTGGATTGATCCGCTCGGGTTAGCCGGTAAAAATTGCCAAGATGTTGGTAATAAGCCTAAAAATGCTCAAGAAATGGCAGAGGAGTTAGCTAATCAACTTAATAAAAATACAGTGACATTCTCAACTCCAACGACTATGGGGCATATAGATTTAAGAGGTAGAGCGCATTTTGATAAAATAACCCAAACGGATATACCAACTCCACATGTTCAAACTTCACCAATAAATATAGCTCCTAATGGAAAACGCTTTCCTTTGAAAAAGCAGGAAGTAGCCAGACCTGCTACGAAGCAAGATATACGTACAGCTAGAGAACTAGCTAAAAAACAAGGGATATTAAAATGAATGATAATATCATTGAACACCTTCAAAACTGGTATCAATCTAAATGCGATGGAATGTGGGAACATGAATATGGCTTTGATATCAGTACATTAGATAATCCTGGTTGGAAGGTTAATATATCAGGAGAAAATGGGAAAAACCCATTAAATATTATTGTAAATAACACTGATGCCGATTGGGTAAATATAAAGGCAAGTGAAAGAGAATTTAAAGGATATGGAGGTATTGCAAATTTAGAGACAATACTGAAATATGCAGCACAATGGCTTGATAAAGTGTAGAAATATAATTAATTAAAGCCGGAAAGATCTTTCGAGATCTTCCGGCTTTCTGATGATCTATCTTGATGAATACCCACGGTAAGCCAGAGCGGATTGAAGCTTAGAAATCGCATCCTTAATCTGATACGCTTCCTCGTCATTCACGGCACAGGCGCGTATCTCCGCCCAGTTCAGCCGCTTAACCAGTTGGGCCAAGGCCAGTGCTTCAATGTGAGTTAACTGAATGTCCTGCAAATGTTCAATGGCTATCGTCATCTCATGCTCTCCTCTTAACCCACAAAACCGGTTATCAGCGCCCGCATCTGCTGCTTAATCTCCCGCAGCGTAATGTTCCGGTGAACTCACCTCGCGTTGTCAGATAACAACAAAATGGGATGTTAACTAAAGAGATTATCAGGCCAGGGCAACAGCGACTGACCGGATTCATCAGTCCGGAAGGGGTGCGCTGGCGTTACGGTTATGACGCTTTCGGGCGGCGGATCAGTAAGCGAAAAGAAGGGGACAACGCCGGTCAGGCGGTGAAACCGACCGCAATTATCGGTTACGATTACCTGTGGAGCGGCGACCAGCTGATAGAAGAGACGCCGGTTCTTGCGGACGGGACAGTGGCTTATGAGCGGAGCATTCACTGGCTGTATGAGCCGGGGGCGCTGACGCCGTCGGCACGGTATGAGAAAGGCACCCTGCACTATGTGGTCAGTGACCATCAGGGGACGGTGCGGGAAATCCTGACCGAGGACGGGGAACTGATATGGGCGGGCCGGCTGCTGACCTGGGGCGAAGCGGAGTGCTGGCGGGTACTGACGCGCAATGACGAGCGCAACCTGACGTGTCATCTGCGGTTTTGTGGGCAGTATGAGGATGAGGAAAGCGGGTTATTTTATAATCGGCACCGTTATTACGACAGGGAAACGGGACAGTACTTATCGCCAGACCCAATTGGATTAGCAGGTGGATTTAACCCGTACAGCTATGTCCATGATCCGGTAAACTGGATTGACCCATTCGGGTTAGCCGGATGTAATGCTGTCAAGGCAAAAAGCAGGAATGATGCTATCCGTCAAGCCAAAAAACATGCGCAAGTTCCTAGAAATTCAAGAGGCGGTCAAGATATTGGAATTGATGAGTTGAATGCAAGTAGCCGTGGGGATAATTGGGGTAAAATGAAAGCCGAAGGTGGTAAAAAATTAGGTCGCCGCAATCCCAATGGCAAAAACAGTTGGTTTGAACATCCGGACGGCCATCCTGATGCTGGACAACCTGGTATTCCAGAACATCACTCCGGAGGGCATATACATGCAGTAGATCCGAAGGGAGTTGAGCATATTTTTGTATGGTAATAAGGTGACCATATATATGTATATAGAAAAATTAATTAAATATCCTTTCCCTGAATGGGCAAATGTTTTTACTGACGTAAATAAATTAATCGTTGAACCATATTGTATTTGCTATCAATACAATGTTACTCAGAACGGTTATGGACCTTATGGTTTTCTTACTGATATATCCCAGAAAATAATATCAAATATATTCAATGAGTTGTACTTTTTTGACTCTACAATCAATTCATTGAAGAAACGTGAAAACATTAATAAAGATGGAATATATTTTTATGGGGAAAACAGTGAAAATGAAAAAATAATGAGCGAGGTTTATAATTACAGTCATATTATATTAAAAAATAAATTTAGAGAGAAAAAAGGTTTGCCTCCTATTTCTTTACCTTTAAACCCTGTTCTTTTAGAACTATATAAAGATAATTTGTATCGCTCTGAAAAGGTTAATGAATTAATAAGACGTGACTGTGGTTTTATTATTAGTGATTTTTATATGCCTGAATCAGGTAAAACATTAATTGTCTTTAAACCTGAGCTATGGGATGAAATAGTACTGCTTTTTGAAAAAGAAAAAGTATTATTTGTAGAGCTTGATTCATTCAATCTTCTTAAGGCGTGGTAATTATATAATGTAGAAGCCGGAAAGATCTTTCGAGATCTTCCGGCTTTTTTCCGCGCAGTGAATCCGCCATGAAAGCAGATGTAGGAAAAGGAATGAAAGTTTTCCACAGCAGTAATCATAATATTTATTCTAATGAAGTAAGGCAGGAAATAGAAAGTAATGTTCCGGTGAACTCACCTTGCGTTGTCAGATAACAACAAAATGGGATGTTAACGGAAGGGATTCTCAGGCCAGGGCAGCAGCTCATTCAACCGACTGTTCGGCCAGACAGGCAGCCGACTGAGGACATCACGTAACCAGACCCAGGGCTCATGTCCGTTGGCTTTGGCCGTTTCCAGCAGGCTCATTATCATGGCCGCCCGTTGCCCCGCGGCCAGTGAACCCGCAAAAAGCCAGTTCTTTCGGCCGAGCGCCACACCCCGGACCGCATTCTCCGCCCGGTTGTTGTCTATCGGCACCCGCCCGTCATCCAGATAACACACCAGCGCCGGCCAGCGCTTCAGCGTGTAATCTATCGCTTTGCGTAACCCGGAGTTGGGTGCCGTTTGGGCCTGAGTCGTCTGCAACCAGGACCGGAACTCATTCAGCCACGGCCGGGCATAACGCTGTCGCCACTGACGCCGTTTATCCGGCAGCCGGTGTTTGATTTTTCGCTCCAGCTTGTACAGGTCACGAATGCCATCCAGCGCCTGTTTCGCCACCGGACTTTGGCTCGCTTTGTATTGGTCAAAGAATTTGCGGCGGGCGTGAGCCCGGCAACCCGCTTCGGTGATATCCGCCCGGGCATGCAGCGCGTTGTAACCGGCATAGTCATCCGTCACCAACGTGCCGCCCGACCAGTCTTTCAGCAGGCTCTGGGCATAACGGCCGCTGCGGCCGGGATGCAGCTCATAGTACACCACTGCCGGCGAGGTATCGGGGCCGGTGACAGACGTCCACAGGTAAGCTCGCCGGGTCTGGCCTTTTCCCGGGGCCAGTATCGGCAACGGGGTCTCATCGGCATGCAGCACCGGGGACGTCAGCAGCGTCTGCTTCAGGGCATCGGCCAGCGGTTGCAACGCCACAGCCACCTGCCCCACCCAGTCCGACAGGGTGCTGCGGGCCAGGGTTACACCGCTGCGGGCATAGATTTGCTGCTGACGGTAGAGCGGCAGGTGGTCACGATATTTAGCGACCACCACCTGAGCCAGCAACCCCGGCTCCGGAAGGCCCTTTTCAATAAGATGGGCGGGCTGGGCTTTAGCATGAATTCGCTGGCAGGCCGCACAGCTGTACTGCGGACAGACATAACGCCGGACGATAAACGTGGCCGGACAGTATTCCAGTCGCTCACTGATTTCATCACGCAAAAAGCGCAGGGCATGACCGCAATCCGGGCAGCTCTCCGTCTCCGGCACCAGCCGGATATCTTCACGGGGTAATGTCGCCGGCAAAGGCTGACGTTTAGGCTGGGCCGGGGGCGCGTTTTCCTTGATATGCAGGCGTGACAGCCGGGTTTCCAGCACCGCGATATCGGTATCGGCATCTTCCTCAAACTGACAGCGTTTGGGACCGGCAGGCAGGGTTTCGCTGTGCGCGCCAAAACGCCAGCGTTGCGCCTGTTTCAGGGCCTCTTCCAGCTGGCGAATATAATCACCTTGTTGCTGAAGCAGCGCCAGTGCCCGCAGGCGGAACTGGCCGGGGTCATCCAGCGCGATTAAGTCATTGAGCGTCATGCAGACAGTGTACCGGATAATTCCCCGTCGTTATCCGGTAAAAGTGTGACCGGGGTAGCGGAATTAGCTTCGCCAGCCGGACAGGTCATCTCCCTCGACTTGTTGCCAGTGAATGCCGCGGATGAGCCAGTCAAACTGGGCGGGCGTCATCACCCAGCTGCGCTCGCCCTGCTTCGGCCAGACAAAATGGGCCCGGTGCAGACGGCGGGTACACAGCCAGACGCCGTGTCGGTCCCAGCGCAACACCTTGAGACGGGAGCGGGCCTTGTTGCAGAAAACAAAAGCGGCCTCGTCCTGCCAGCGCAAATTCAGTCCCTCCAGGTGCCGGGTCAGGGCATCAATGCCCCGGCGCATGTCGACAGGCTCTCGCACCAGAAAGAGCTGTTGCGGTTTCAGCATCGGGCCAGTACCCGCATCACGTCAGGCAGCAGCGTCAATGGACAGGCGATGGCATAGCCGTCTGGGGTATGCAGGGTGACGGTGCGCGTGTCGTCAGGCTGGAGTGAAACAGGCAAGAGGGCGGGCAGTGTCTGGCTGAGAGGTTGGCGCATTTTGTGACTGTCGGCAATCCAGTCGCGGAAAGAGGAAAAACTCAGCTGATGCTGTTCGCAATACTGTTTTCGAGTCAGGTCACTGTGGCGCCATTGGGTCACATGGTGTTGTTTTTGCTCCGGGGTATATCGACTACGGTTCATGGTGTCAGTCTCCAAATGAAGATAGGGAAGCGGTAGCGTGCATGGGCCGGAGAGGAAGAACAAGGTGAGATGACCGGACGTTTACACTCCAGAAGGTACGACCCGTTATCATTACGATGTCATGGGGAAATTGTTGACGGTAGAATCCCCGGACAACACCCTGCATTTTGAATATGACGAACAGGACCGGATAGTGCGGGAAATCCAGCCATACGGGGAAATTCGGCGTCACTACCCAGATAACCACACCGTCGGGCGGCAGCTGCTGACGGGCGAAACGGACCCGGTTGCAGGGCCCGCCCGCTTCACCGGACAGACTCAGCCCGGACACTGGCAGAGTCAGGTGCAGGTTAACCGGGCCGGGGAGCTGACCGGGCTGACCTTAGACAGTCAGCCGCCCCTGACGGTGGAACGGGATGAGGCGGGGCGGGACACCGGCCGTTACACCGAAAGCGGCTTCATTGTGCGTCAGCAGTATAACCTGATGGGATTACTGACCGCGCAACGGGCGGGGCGTAACCCGCACTTCTTCCGCCCGGCTGACCTGGCGGAGATGCCCGACCCCGCCTATGCCAGTCTGGCCAGACAGTATGAATACGATGCGGCCCTGAACCTGACGGCGGCCCGTGACGATGCGCAGCAGTTGCACTATATCCTCAACGGCAACGGCCAGGTGGTCTCGGTGAGTGATGAAAGGAGCCTGCGCGAGCATTATCAGTATGATGTCACCGGTTATCCGTCACGGCGGTTTGACGGGACGCAGGAGATTATGGGGGAAACCCTCTACCAGGAGGGCCACCGCCTGAACTGGGTGGGCTCGCACCGGTTTGTCTACGACCTGGCCGGCCGCGTGCAGGAGAAACAGTTTTTAGCCGAGGGTTACCGGCTGGCGGTGACCAAATACCGCTGGAACAGCCAGAACCAGCTGACCGGCCTCCTCACCCCGGACGGCCGCCGGTGGGAATATCGTTATGACGCCTTCGGGCGGCGCACCGAAAAACGCTGTATCCAGACCGGTAAGCTGACCACGTATTTATGGGACGGGGATGTGCCGGCGGAAATCCGCGAATACCAGCATGGCCGGCTGAAAATCATCCGCCATCTGGTGTTTGACGGCTGGGCACTGATGGCCCAGCAGACGCAGGCGTTTACCCTCAATCTGGACAACCGGGTGGGCCTGGTGGTGGGGGCGATTGAGACCCAGTATGCGGTGAGCGCCCCGACCGGTGAGCCGCTGGCGCTGTTCGACCCGGCCGGGCAACGGGTGTGGCGGCAGCCGAAACAGTCGCTGTACGGGCTGCGTCTGGCGGAGCAGGATGAGAACCCGCAGCTGGATCCGGGCCTGCGATTCGCCGGGCAACTTTTTGATGAGGAAAGTGGTTTATGTTATAACCGGTTCCGGTATTATTTGCCGGAAGCGACGTGCTACCTCAGCCCTGATCCTACGGGCCTCTGGGGTGGTGAAAATCCGTATGCATATGTCAAAAATCCCACCGGATGGATTGACCCATTCGGATTAGAATGTAAAAACCCTCACGGATATAAAGCCGGTGATGTAGACTTGCATGGCAATTTATCTCCGGGCGTTAATAGAGCACTAGGTCACAGTAATACTAAAGCTGATAATCTTGTACAGAGTCATCACCCAATACAAGATCATTGGGCTAAAAAACGCATAAAGGGTTATAGAAGAAATTCAGCGCCCGCCACATTATTACATTCAACTTCTGGGATGCCTCATGCTCAAATCAGTGCAGCACAAAGGACAAGAAGGGCGATGCCTGGAGGATGGGACAAGACATTAAAAGAGGAGTTTCATACAAGTTATAGAGAGATGATTGATGCTGGCGTACCTCAAGCTCAAGCAAGAAAAGCCCTTGGCGATGCTTATAAATATTTTGATAAGCTTAGAGGCGCTAATAAAAACAATCCATTTTTTGATATCTAGATTTATTAAGAGGAAAATTTTATGAAGAAAGAAGATATTTTAGAAAAATTAAATTCTATTGAAAAAGAATTGAATATTAAATTGCCTAATTTTTATAGAAAGTTTTTATCCGAGAAGATTCAAAATGAACCTTATATTGAAATAACCGGCAAAGATCAAGAAAATATATATGTTTATAATTGTGAATATGTTATTGAAAGAAATAAAACATATAACATTCAAGAGGCTGAACCAAATTATTTTTTAATCGGTCAAGATGGTGATCTTGGTTACTTTATATATGCAGAAAAAAATAAGGAAAGTGATATTATTTATAGCCTAGACTTGGGAGCTTTAGGTACCGTAGAAATGGATAAGGAAGCGGACAAAGAAGCAAATGATATTTATAGTTTAGGAATATAAATATCTAAAAGTCAGCCAAGATAATGAGTTAGGACTATCTTGGCTGAATATTTATATAAATAGAATTTTAATCGATAAATATGAGAAAATTAACTCAATATCCTGCCTTAATACTTCCAAATCAGCTCCCTCATTCGGAGCTTGATCTCTCTGAGCTGGTCTTGCTGGCGCAGGACTGTTGCTTAATGTTGCGAGTATCGTCGCTGCCAGGGATCAGCGCCAAACAGCCATCCATAATCTTTCCGGCTTTGTTATTTTTATGCTTAAATAAATATTTTACAGGGTCGGTCTTATATATTAAATATATAAATTAAAATCACAAAAATATAAAATAAATAAGAAGGTAAACAAAGGAATAATATAGAAAAATATAAGATTAATAGTAAATATATACATAATATATATTTTTACTATTTTATTCTGTTTTCTCTCTAAAACAGCAAAAAGCCGGAATCGCTTCCGGCTGGTTTCTTTCTTACCGTGGCGAATACCCGTGATACGCCAGTGCCGACTGGAGCCGCCCTATCGCAGCCTTGATAACCCAGGCTTCCGTGTCATCAATCGCACAGGCCCGTATCTCAGACCAGCTCAGCCGCTTAACCAGTTGGGCTAAGGCCAGCGCTTCAAGGTGAGTTAACTGAATGTCCTGTAAAGTAAGAGTCCGGTGAACTCATCTTGCCGAACAAAAGTAAGGAATATTATCGTCATGCCGAACGTATTTTCCCTCCTGAACAGAAGTTCATTTTAATTAACCTTTATTTAAATCTAAGTTTTCGGTTTTGTCATAAATACTTAATACATCTTTCCACTTTATCCTGAACTGATTTCTTTTCTTAACTTTAGACACCCCTTCCTGATATTTTATATTAACACCTGGATCATAATATATTTTACTTGATTCAAGCGCATTTATAAATTTAGTAAGATTAGCACCTGTAGCTAATACAATTTGGGGACCAAATTTATAGTATGGGAAGTCAGCATATTTCATTTCATACGAAACAAAACATGTTTTAGTATGTTTCCGTTTCCAGTGGTCTAATAATTTTCCGAAATTCCAAACAGCAGCAATATTACCGCTTGTACTCCTAAGTACTAATCCACCATCAGGATCTATAATTTCTTTCTTATCAAAATCATATCCTTCAAGATATAAAGTCAGCTTCGTCTTTTCATTTAACAATCCGATTTTATGTATACTGGCAAAATCAACTCTATCCTCTTTCTTAGAGGATGCATAATCACTCATAAATTTATGTAGATTTTCTATATATTCTCCTTTATTTGGTTCTGGAGTCATTAAAGTTACGACGCTTCCTGAATGTGCTTTTAATTCCCAACCAGAAAAATCAGGACCAGATCTGCCATTTGGTATAATTCCAAATAAACTTTCTAAAGTAAAACCAGCCCCATTTCTTGCTCTATATTCAATTACATTGCCATTTTTATCTAATCTTTGCGATTTAATAAAACCATAAGAATAAATTTCTTTAAGACGAGCTATAAGATCAATACGGCTATCTTTAATATTAGAATAATATTCATAAAAAACGGAGAAAACAGGATTTATTATATTCTTATCAATTAATTTTCTGAGCTCAATAGAAAGAGTATCTTCCCAAGAACTCATATAAGCAAGAATAATGTCTTCACATATACCAAAAATTAAATAACGGCTCTTATCATATCTATTTATCCTTTCTTCTTTTGTTGGTGGTTGCATTAAATGAGATGGAGCTATCGAACAACTTTTTATAATTCCCGACAGACGAATTTCTGGATATTTAGGATATAAAATAATTTGAGACCCATATGCCTGCTCTTTATAGCCGTCAGCATTTATCCAAAATAAATTTAATGCAGCCTTAAATATTGCACCTTTTTTTGACATACCAGCACTCTTCAGTTCACCAATAGGAATACCTTGTATGACAGTAAAATCAGATCCTAAATATATCTGTTGCTTAGAGTTGTCATTGTTTGAAAGTGGTTTAACTATAATTTTCTTAGCTCCTAAACCTTTCATGATAAATGATATTTTTTCTATATTTATCAGTTCATTAGCCATTTCCTGCTCCATCTATTAGTTACAATCTTTCTATAGATTAACTCTATTAAAGTAAAAATAGAATGCTGCACAGAAGGACAGGTCATTTTTTAATCAAAATGAAACTTATAGGTGGAGGAGCCTTAGTATGTAATGTAACGATATCTTACAAAAAAGAGTTAAAAAACACTTTTAATTTAAAAAACTATTTATTTTTCTGCAAAAATACTTTATGTATCCCCACGGTATCAATTTCCGCATGAGTTTCACTTACACATAACCACTCTTCAATCCTTTCTGATAACTCATTGTCTGTCAGTTTCAAACGTCCTCTTAAAGTGCATTCCCAGACAACTAATATTTTCCAACGGTTATCTGAAAGAAAATTCATAACACACTGATCTCTTTTAATATTTTTTCCAATTTTATCTAACCAGAATTCAGTACGGGTAGCTGGCGTTTTGAAAAGATGGCAATTATGCCCATGCCAGAAACAACCATGTACGAATAAAATAGCCTGATACTCATCAATAACGAAATCAGGCTTACCTGGAAGATCACTTACCTGCATTCTATAAATTACCCCAAGATTATGAAGAATTTTAACCAGTTTTTTTTCTATGGCTGTATCACAGTTACGGATCGCTCTCATATTTTTACTGCGAGTAGATGGATTGTGAACATCAGCCATAATTTATTTATGCCGCCTGATCTTTGTTTGTCTGCTGTTGTTCCACTGCTTCCGCTATATAAGGAGCTAATAATTTAGCAATAGCTGTAAATACAGGCACAACAACTGAGTTTCCAAACTGTCGATAAGCTTGTGTATCTGAGACCGGAATATGAAATGCTCCTCCCTGAGGAGACTCAAACCCCATTAGCCGTGCGCATTCTTTCGGTGTTAAACGACGTGGGCGATTTTTCTGATTATCTGGATTATCAAAATCCTGTTCCCCAAGCTCTTTATTCCATCCCCGGTCAATAAGTATTTCTGATCCATCTTTATGGTAACGAGCAGAAAGTGTGCGAGTGACGCAATTCTTATTATTGGGATCTATAAGGCCAAATCCAAAACCATTTCCTTTAGCTTGATGCTTTTTGGCATAATTATATAAATATTTCCAAAGATGAGGGGTAAGAATATATTTACTATCAACTTCTGGTTCAAGTAAATCCGCAAGTGCTGGTCGTTCTTCCGGGAAATATCGACTAATTTCCTTAAGTGTAAATCCTTGATGAATATTCAGATCTTTACGAAAACCAACTAACACAATCCGTTCCCTATGCTGAGGCAAAAAATATTTTCCATCAATAATTTTTGGATCATTCGGCCCCATGATATCCGCATCAGCAACAGCATATCCCAACTCATTCAATGTATCCATGATAATACGGAATGTCTTCCCTTTATCATGACTTTTTAAGTTTTTAACGTTTTCCAGAAGAAAAATAGCAGGTTTTTTAGCTGTAATAATTCTAGCCACATCAAAAAAAAGAGTTCCCTGTGTATCACACTCAAACCCATGAGCACGACCAAGAGAATTCTTTTTCGAAACACCTGCTAATGAGAATGGCTGACATGGAAAACCAGCCAAAAGAACATCATGATCTGGAATTTCTTTATCAATATTTTTATAAGCTTCTTTTTCATCTATTTCTGGGTTTTCACTTAATGTTATTTCACGAATATCAGAATTAAATTTATGGTACTCTGGATCACAATACCAGTTTGCTTTATAGGTACGAACAGCATCTTTGTTCCATTCGCTGGTAAAAACACACTGACCACCAATTTCTTCAAAACCTTTTCGAATTCCGCCAATCCCTGCAAAAAGATCAATGAAACGGAAATCGTATTGAAGATGATTTTTAGGTGGTTCAGGGAGCATTTTTTGGAGCATAGCAACTTCAACTTCTGTTAACAATTTTTGGACTGATTTTCCGTTAAACCAGCGATTTAAGGTTTCACGGGTCCAGTCGTTATAACTTACTTTGCGCAAAAGTTCTGCAATAGTTTTTTGATCATAAGACTCAAAAAGTCTCCCCATCAGCTTTTTATCTTCCGCCAACTTTTGCTGCTGAAATAATTTTGATTTTTCATGAAGATCTTGGGCATATGAAAAAAATTCTTTCATTTTTTTTATCCATAAAATGTTTTATTTAGTGACACATTATCACTCAATTGACCCAGATGAAAGAACTTTGTGGATATTTATACAGTTATTTACTTTACCCAGTAATTCAATCTGACCATTTTAATAGAATTAAGACACCATTTCAGACGAAATACCCAATCCATCATCTTCGATCCAAAATAAAAATATTATTCAAATAACCAAATATCAGTAAGTTACCAAATTTCTTATCCAATAGTATGAAATTGAAGGATTTAAACGACTGATGACAGGCCACACCCTGACCATCAAAACTGATAACGGCGGGCAGATAACATTCAACATTTCTCAAATTGCAACACAGCAACAATCCCGCTGAACTAATACTGGCAATGGAGCTGCTGGCTGGGGGAAAAAGCGGTCATCATTGACCCGGACGGCTTTCTTACCGACCAGATTCAACCAGCGCAGCCCGCTGTTCAGTTTCACCCGCCAGATACAGGGGCTGCACCGCTACCTGCTGGCGATTCAGAACGCCCCGGTACCGGGTAAAGCCGCCCTGAAAGCCGTCCAGCTGCGACTGGAACAGAACAACAGCGACCCCATCTTCGAAGTGCAGCAGCTGGCGAAAACCCTGCCGGAACCGTTAAACCGCTGGGTCGGTGAACTGGCTGAACAGGCGTGGCGGGTGGTCATGATGGCCGCAGTCAGCTCGCTCGAAGTCGAATGGAGCGAAAACGTCGTCAGACAGTACCAGACCTACCTGGCCGGCCGCTATCCGTTCAACCCGGAAGCCACCCAGGATGTGCCGCTCAGTGAGTTCGACCGCTTCTTCCGCCCGGGCGGCACACTGGATGCCTTCTATCAGCAGAACCTCAAACCGTTTGTCGAGAACAACTTAATCTACGGCACTGACGGTGAACCGCTTATCCGCCCTGATGTCCTGAAACAGCTGACCCTGGCTAACCGTATCCGCGACACCTTCTTCACCCCGCAAAACGGCCTGGGCGCCCAGTTTGCCATTGAACCCCTCAGCCTGACCGGCAACAAACGCCGCAGCCTGCTTAACCTTGACGGACAGTTACTCGATTATGCCCACGGCCGTGGCAGCATCGTGCACTTAATCTGGCCGAACTCCATGCGCGCCGGGGTGGAAAGTCAGCTCACCCTGATACCGGACGTCAGCGGCAAATCCCCACGCGCCATCCGCTTCACCGGTCCGTGGGCACAACTGCGGCTGATTAACAGCGGCAAACTGACCAGCGTACGTCAGGATTCCTTTGATGTGCTGTTCAGCGTGGACGGGGGGGACATGACCTACCGTATCTACGTGGATGAATCCGACAACCCGTTTGCCGGCGGCCTGTTCAGCCAGTTCACCCTGCCTGACACCCTCTATTAATAAAAAAACCTGCCCCGCGCCGGCGGCGGCAGGCAAGGATAAACTGCCATGCGTGAACACCCTGAAAACCTGATTATCCGTGCCGGCGGGAACCCGATGCACCTGCCAGCGTTCACGGCAATACGCGAAGAAATCAACAAAATTAACCACCCGTCTCAGCCGGCCGTCAACTGGCCGCTGATTGAATCCCTGGCCCTGACGCTGTTTCGCACCCACGGCGTCGATTTACAGAGCGCGATTTACTACACCCTGGCCCGGATGCAGCTGAGCGGCCTGGCCGGCTTTACCGAAGGCTGTGAGTTACTGGCCGGGGTGATGGTCAGCCAGTGGGATGCGCTGTGGCCGCCACAGCCCGCGGTCCGCACCGACATGCTCGACTGGTTTAACACCCGCAGCGGTAACGCCCTGCGCCAGCACGACTACACCGCCCGCGACCTGCGCCTGATTTACCGGGCAGAACGGGCCTTACAGCTGATAGTCGACCGGCTCCAGCAGTCCGAATTGAAACGCCTGCCCAAAGTCGAAAACCTGCTGTGGTTTTTCCAGAACACCGCGAAAAAACTGGAAAATACCCGTATCCTGCCCACACCGGCGGCCAAACCTGTCCAGATGCCGCCGCTGGTCTACCTGGCCAATACAGAGCCGGAGCCGGCTGAACCGGAAACCGGCTACAACCCCGGCTACGACAGCCAGCAGCCCAAAGTCCAGGTCCGTTTCCCGGAGCCGCCGCCCCGGATGAGTGCCTTACAGGGCTTCGGACTGGGTGTACTGCTGGGCGCATTTGTCCTGACCGGCAGCTGGCTGGGACTTTACCGGCCGCTGCAACACCAGCTCACGGCCCTGACCGGCACACCGGACGGCGCACGACTGGCCTGGCTGTACCAGCCTGACCTGCACACCTATGAACAGCAGCTGACCCGGTTAGCAGACGCCTCACCGCTGGCGGGACTGCAACATGCCGACCAGCTGACCGCCCTGGCACAAAAGACCTGGCCGCAGGACCGCGAACAGCAGCGCGAAACCGCCCGCTGGCAACAGTTACAGGCCATCCGGCTGGAGAATGCCCCGCTACCCGGCAGCTGGCACCAGACCCGCCATCAGCTCCGGCAATTAGCCGACAGCATCCTGGCGCAGGAGCGCAACCGGGGCAGCTTCACCCTCTCCTACCTGAAAACGGCGATTTACCAGATTCAGACCAGCCACGACCGCGAGGTGCCACTGGAAGAGCTGCTGCGCCAGTTCTCCGCCGCAGTCGAACAGGGACACCCCGTTTCCCCCGCGCTGAGAAAAAAGACCGATGACCGCTTTAACGCCCTGCTCAGCCGCTACTATGCACTGCAAAAAGACGCCGGGCTGACCACTCCCCCCGGGAAAGACCACCCGTAACGTCAGAAAAGGAACCCTTAATATGTCATTTCAGAAAAAAACAGCCGGACTGGCCCGGCACATGGCTGACCGGATGACGGCGCAACCCGCCGGCGGGTTGCAGTTCACCCTCACCGCCGCCGGCCTGCCGCCCCACACCTTTGTCGTCGCCGGCTTTTCGCTCAATGAAGCCCTCTCCACCCCTTTCAGCCTGAACGTCAGTTTAGCCAGCGCCGACCCGGCCATTGATTTCGCCGCAGTCCTCGATAACCGCGCCACCCTCTCCATCCTGCGCGCCGGCAACATCGAACGCACCGTCACCGGCATGGTCGCCCGCTTTGTGCAGGGCAACACCGGTAAACATCAGACCCGCTATGAGATGACCCTCCGCCCCGATATGTGGCGCACCACCCTGCGCCAGAATTCACGGATTTTTCAGCGGCAGGATATCAAAACCATCCTCACCACCCTGCTCAAAGAGAGCGGCGTCCGCGATGTGGTGTTCCGCCTGCGCCATCCGCACCCGGAGCGGGAATTCTGCGTCCAGTACCGGGAAACCGACTTTGACTTTCTGCACCGGCTGACCGCCGAAGAAGGCCTGTTTTACTTCTTTGAATTCACCGGCAGCAAAAATACCCTGGTGTTCGCCGACGTGGCAGGCGCCCTCGCCACAGGCCCGGTCCTGCCCTATCACCCCGGTGAAGCGGCCGACGCGTCGCAGCTGTGCGTCACCACCCTGACCCGGCAGGCGCAGGTCCGCCCGGCCTCCGTCGAGCTCAAAGACTACACCTTTAAAAACCCGGTCTGGGCCGCCGAGTTTCGCCACCATATGCAGGAACAAAACCTCCAGCACACCGGCTATGAACACTTCGATTTCCCCGGCCGCTTCAAAGACGAGCAGCACGGTGCCGATTTCACCCGCTACCGGCTCGAAGCCCTGCGCAATGACGCCCTGACCGGCCACGGGGACAGTAACCACGCCGCCATGCTGCCGGGGGTCCTCTTCACCCTCACTGACCATCCCCGCGATGACCTCAACCAGCTCTGGCAGCTGGTCAGCGTCTCCCACAACGGCAGCCAGCCGCAGGCGCTGGAACAGGCTGGCGGCGAGGCCGGCACCGTCATGAGCAACCAGTTCACCTTTATCCCCGCGCATCAGCACTGGCGTCCGAGGCCGGGGCGCAAACCGGTGATGGACGGCCCGCAGATTGCCAAAGTCGTCGGCCCGGCCGGGGAAGAAATCTTCTGCGACTCATACGGCCGTATCCGCCTGCAATTCCTGTGGGACCGTGACGGCCGGAGTGATGACCACAGCTCCTGCTGGATACGGGTGACCCAGCCGTGGGCCGGCCAGGGCTGGGGCATGCTGGCTATCCCGCGTATCGGTCAGGAAGTGGTGGTGGACTTTCTCGACGGTGACCCGGACCAGCCGATTGTCACCGGCCGCACCTATCACGCCAGCAACCTCCCGCCCGGCACCCTGCCAGGCAGCAAAACCCAGATGGCCTTCCGCTCGAAAACCCACAAGGGCGAAGGCTATAACGAACTGCGCTTTGAGGATGCCAAAGGCAGTGAAGAACTGGCTTTGCATGCGCAGCGCGATATGAACACCGTGGTGCTCAATGACCGCGAAACCCGGGTCATGCACAACCACACCGAAAGCATCGGCAATGACCAGATACTGTCAGTCAGACATGACCGTCATAAAGAGGTGACAGGCAACGAAGTCAGTGCCATCACCGGCCTGCATCAAATCACTGTCGAAAAAGACAGCCGGCTGAACGTCAAAAATAACATCCAGATACACTCCCGGGCCGGCGGTATCGAAATGGCGACTGCCGGGGGCAGCATCACTATCGACAGTGCCGGCAATATCCGCATTCAGGGTGCCAATATCACCATTAACGGTAAACAGGTCAATGTGAACTGACCGGTATTCACCCACGAACACCTTTCAGGACATGATTTCAATCAATAACAATTAACGGGAAAAAAACATGGAAAACACACCATATCAGATGAATGAAGGCACCCTGACTCTCCCCGCCAACTGGCGGGATGAATCCCTGCATGTCTTCGTCCTGCCGGATGACAGCGGCATTAATCTGGTGGTCAGCCGCACCCCGGTTCCCGCCGGCCTGGATTACCACGCTTACTATGAACAGACCCTGGCACAGTTTTGCACTCATCTGCCCGGTTATCAGGAGCACCAGCGCAGCGCAATCACCCTCAGCCAGCAACCCGCCCGCCGGCTGGATTACCAGTGGACAAGCCCGGAAGGCGACATGTACCAGACCGTGGTGCTGCAAATCCGCGGCACACGGCTGCTGACCTTCAACCTGACCTCCCCCGCCCCCTTTGCGGACGGTCAGCGCGAGGCACTGCTGACGGTTATCGACAGCTTCCAGGCCGCCGGATGATTTGACAGGAGGTTCAGCATGTCACTTGGTGATGACATCGTCACCCGGATTGCCCGGGCTGGCGCGTTACATACCGCCCCGGGGGCGCCCCCACCGGGCGCTTCCGGCCCGGCCGCAGCCCGCAAAGGCGACCCGATTAAACATGCCAGCTTCCTCGGGGCGCTGGCCGGGGCGATTGCCGGTGCCCTGATAAGCGCGGCAGTATTTGCCGTGGCCGCGGCAGTCATCGTGGGGACCGGCGGATTAGCCACCGTTGCCGTGATTGCGCTCGGCACGGCCGGGACGCTGGCGCTGGGGACGGTCATCAGTGCCGCCAGTTCGGCAGTCACAAACATGGTGGACAGCATCGGCCCGCCCAGCGGCGCACTGCTGACCGGCTCCCCGGATGTGTTTATTGAAGGCAAACCGGCGGCCCGGGCCACCACCGATACTGCGGGCTGCACGAAACACCCGGCACCGCCGCTGATTGCCCAGGGCAGTGAAACCGTGTTTATCAACGGCTCCCCGGCCGCCCGGGTGGATGACAAACTGGTCTGTGGCGCCACCATCAAAGCCGGGGCCAAAACCGTGTTCATCGGCTCCGGACAGGGCACCTACTTAGCCGTTGCCGAAGAATTCTCCGCCTGGCAGCGGGCCCTGCTGATGGCGGTTGAATTTCTGGTGCCGCCCTCCCGGGGAGCCATTAAGGGCCTCGGTAAACTGTTCACAAAAACCGGCCGGCTGGCCGTGCTGAACGGGGCAAAAGCCGGGGCCCGGCACGTCGGGAAAATCGTATCCGGTAAAACCTTTTGCTGCGCCAGAACCGCCTTTAAAGAAACCCGGGGGGTGAAACGTTACCGGGAAAGCACCAAAAAGTTCTTCACCGGTGACCCGATTGACGTCACCACCGGCCAGCTCTTCGACCAGCGCACCGATATCACCCTCGGCCAGACCCTGCCGCTGGTGTTTCTGCGCAGCTGGGCCCCCGGGGAACAGGGCTTACTGGGGCCCGGCTGGACCGACAGCTTCTCCGAATGCGCCCTCACGACCGGCGACCGGATTGAAATCCGCACCGCCGACGGGGCCTCGCTTTACTTTGCCCTGCCGCCCGCGTATACGCACAGCACCAGCCCGGACCACCCGGATTTCACCCTGAGCCGCGGCGAACAGGGCTATATCCTCCGCCACCGGGATTCCCCGGTCCGCAAGTATTTTGCCCTGCCCGCGCCGGGTTCCGCTGAGGAGCCCCGACGCTGGCTGCTGACCGAACACCGGGACGTCTATAACAACCGGCTGCGGTTTCTCTACAACGGGCAATCTCAGTTGATTCAGGTCAGTCACAGTGACGGGCCGCTCCTGACACTGCGATATAACCTGAACGGGCAGCTCACTGACATCCTGCGTACCGATGACGGGTTACAGGAAGTGATGGCCCGCTATCACTACCATGCGGATGGCCGGCTGGCCGAAGCCGACAGCACCCAGCATTTTCACCTGTACTATGAATACAACGCGCAGGGCCTGATAAGCCGCTGGTCTGACGGTGACCAGACCTGGGTGGATTACCGCTACGATAAACAGGGGCGCTGTACTGACAGTGTCGGGGCCGGCGGTTTCTACCCGGTGCATCTGGATTATGCGCCGGGTCTCACCCGCTCCACCACCCCGCAGGGGCACACCACCACCTGGCATTACAACGACCAGCTGTTGGTCACGGAAATCCACACGCCCTGCGGCAGTGTGACCCGCAATGACTATGATGACTGGGGCAATCTGGTCCGGCAGGTGTTACCGCAGGGGGAAACCCGGACCCTGACTTATCTGGCGGAGACGGGCCGGGTGACCGCCTTCACCGATGCGGCCGGGGCCCGCTGGCAGTACAGTTATGATACCGACCTGCGCCTGACCGGCATCACCGACCCGCTGCAACGGACCTGGCTGCCACTGTATGATGACCGCGGCCAGCCATCCGGATTTATTGCCCCGGATGGCCGGAAAACCACCCTGACCCGCAATGCCTTCGGGCTGGTGACCACCGAAGAAGACACCGACGGCAACTGCCGCACCCGGGAATATGATGACCATCAGCGGCTGGTCAGGCTGTTTGACGAGGAGCACCGCACCGTCAGCCTGGGCTATGACAGCCAGGACCGGCTGCGCAGCCTGACCGCCGCCGGCGCGCTGTGGCGCTGGCGTTATAACCGCCATCACCGGGTGGCAGTCACTGACCGGCCCGACAACCACCTGGAGAATACTGAGCATGACCGCCACGGGAACCTGACACGCTGGACCGACGCGCGCGGGGTGGCCTGGCAGGTGGAATACGGCCCGTTTGACCTGCCGGTCGCCCGGCGGGACGGCGAAGGCCATCGCTGGCAGTACCGCTATGATGCCGATACCCTGCAACTGACGCAGGTGATTAACCCGATGGGGGAAACCTACCGCTACACGCTGGATGCGGAAGGCCGGGTTATCACGGAGCAGGATTATGCCGGCACCCGCTGGCACTATCGCTATGACCTGTCCGGAAATTGCATTGAAAAGCGGGACGGGGAAGAGACCGTGACCCGCTACACCTATGATGCCGTTCAGAGACTGACCGCGCTGGATACTCCAGAAGGTACGACCCGTTATCATTACGATGTCATGGGGAAATTGTTGACGGTAGAATCCCCGGACAACACCCTGCATTTTGAATATGACGACCAGGACCGGATAGTGCGGGAAATCCAGCCATACGGGGAAATTCTGCGTCACTACCCGGATAACCGCACCGCCGGACGCCAGCTGTTCACCGGCGAAACCGACCCGGTTGCAGGGCCCGCCCGCTTCACCGGACAGACCCACCCCGGGCACTGGCAGAGTCAGGTACAGGTTAACCGGGCCGGGGAGCTGACCGGGCTGACCTTAGACAGTCAGCCGCCCCTGACGGTGGAACGGGATGAGGCGGGGCGGGACACCGGCCGTTACACCGAAAGCGGCTTCATTGTGCGTCAGCAGTATAACCTGATGGGATTACTGACCGCGCAACGGGCGGGGCGTAACCCGCACTTCTTCCGCCCGGCTGACCTGGCGGAGATGCCCGACCCCGCCTATGCCAGTCTGGCCAGACAGTATGAATACGATGCGGCCCTGAACCTGACGGCGGCCCGTGACGATGCGCAGCAGTTGCACTATATCCTCAACGGCAACGGCCAGGTGGTCTCGGTGAGTGATGAAAGGAGCCTGCGCGAGCATTATCAGTATGATGTCACTGGTTATCCGTCACGGCGGTTTGACGGGGCGCAGGAGATTATGGGGGAAACCCTCTACCAGGAGGGCCACCGCCTGAACTGGGTGGGCTCGCACCGGTTTGTCTACGACCTGGCCGGCCGCGTGCAGGAGAAACAGTTTTTAGCCGAGGGTTACCGGCTGGCGGTGACCAAATACCGCTGGAACAGCCAGAACCAGCTGACCGGCCTCCTCACCCCGGACGGCCGCCGGTGGGAATATCGTTATGACGCCTTCGGGCGGCGCACCGAAAAACGCTGTATCCAGACCGGTAAGCTGACCACGTATTTATGGGACGGGGATGTGCCGGCGGAAATCCGCGAATACCAGCATGGCCGGCTGAAAATCATCCGCCATCTGGTGTTTGACGGCTGGGCACTGATGGCCCAGCAGACGCAGCAGTTTACCCTCAATCGGGACAACCGGGTGGGCCTGGTGGTGGGGGCGATTGAGACCCAGTATGCGGTGAGCGCCCCGACCGGTGAGCCGCTGGCGCTGTTCGACCCGGCAGGCAAGCGGGTGTGGCGGCAGCCGAAACAGTCGCTGTACGGGCTGCGTCTGGCGGAGCAGGATGAGAACCCGCAGCTGGATCCGGGCCTGCGATTCGCCGGGCAACTTTTTGATGAAGAATCAGGGCTTTGCTACAATCGGCACCGTTATTATTTGTCGGAAGGAGGGTGTTATCTCTGTACCGATCCAACGGGCCTCTGGGGTGGCGAGAATACCTATGGGTATGTGCATAATCCGACGGGATGGATCGACCCATTCGGGTTAGTAGCGTGTGGTGCAGGCTCTGGCGGTAAAGGATTAGGAGGGCATCAAGCAGTAGACCGCGCTGCTGCTGAATTAAATACAGCAGTTCAAAGGGCAAACCGTCTCCTTAATCGTGGGGGACATATGAATACTCCATGGGGAAAAATACATCAAAAATGGGCAAATAACCCCCACATACCTCAGTGGTTAAAAAATGTATCTAAAGGGAATGCTATTCAGCAGATAACGGACAAATTAACTGCAAACAATAGGTATCTTGACGGTATTGTAAGGAATAAGACAGGAGCTTGGTGGGGCAAATTGAGGCCAGATTATCATATTGAATTACCTAATGGTAAGGTAGCTGTATTTGATATAACAACACCTGGTCAAGCACCTAAGATAAGTAAATATAATGTTAATGGTGTGACTGATTGGTTGATTAATATTCTTTATTGAGGTGTTATGATGAGTAGAAAGTTGAAAAAGGATCTTAGAGAACGCTGGTCAGCAGAACTTGATTTTCAGATTAACAATGGCCTTAAAAAAGAGAATTGGAAAGATAAAGAACAGCCTAATGTTAGATGGTTGATTCAGCCTTTTGGATTGACAGAATTAGGTAAAGCAGACTTTCGAGGTTTTCCATTCAGAGAGCCATTGAAATATCAATATGTCGTAGAAATTGATTTTTCTTTTTCTCAGGCAATTAGTGAAAAAACAGAAGGATACGGATTTTCGAGGGGATTGACTGGATTTAGTAATTTACTCTTCGAAAGATGTGATTTCATAGAGGCTGATTTACCAGCAAATTTATCAGAAAAGTTTATTTGTTGTAATTTCCAAGGCGCTTCATTCAATGCATGCAGGATAAACGCTTGCTTTGAAGGTTGTGATTTCACAAACAGTAAATTAAAGGATGTCTTAGTTCGAGGAAAAAAATTTATTAATTGTAATTTTAATAAAGCAAATCTTTCAAAAGCTAATTTTTATTCTTGTTTTTTTGAGTCATGTTCTTTTGATGAGACAAAATTTTCAGGAAGTAATTTTTCAGGAAGTACGTTTATTAGTACGAGACCATCTGATTCTCAATTAGCAAGTTGTTCCTTGGCAGAAAAAATAAAATTCTCTTAAATAAAAAACCGGAAAGATCCTTCGAGATCTTCCGGCCTTCTTGTGATCTACCGTGGCGCATACCCACGGTAAGCCAGAGCGGATTGAAGCTTAGAAATCGCATCCTTAATCTGATACGCTTCCTCGTCATTCACGGCACAGGCGCGTATCTCCGCCCAGTTCAGCCGCTTAGCCAGTTGGGCCAAGGCCAGCGCTTCAATGTGGGTTAACTGAATGTCCTGCAAATGCTCAATCACCACTTTCATTTTATCCTCTCCCTTAGCCCGCGTTGTATTCAGCCAGCATCTCCCTCATCCGCAGCTTAATCTCATTAAGTTGGCTTTGCTGCCGCTGGTATTGCTGCTGATAGTGTTGTGTGGCTTCACTGTCAGGAATAAGCACCAGACAGCCATCCATCACCTTCACCGTAATCTGGCCGCCAGTATTAAACCCCGCCTGTCTCAGCCACTGCCCTTTAAGATGTATCGCCGGTGTGGCGTTGTTGACCTTATTCCCGTTCGGCACATAACCCACCGTGTAATAACGTTCTGTTTTCACAGCTTTATTTACTGCCGCTTCTGCTTTAGAATGCGCCTTAGCCATAGTGACTACTCCTATTAGTTGCTGTGGTAAGCGGCAGACGTGAGGTGCGAACTCACCGTCTGCCGCGCTATCTCAACGCTTAGTGCTGTTAAATCCCATTGCCTGTTCAACCATTGCTTTCTTGACAAAGCTGTCAAGTACGTAAACGTCCGGTCATCTCACCTTGTTCTTCCTCTCCGGCCCATGCACGCTACTGCTTCCTTATCTTCACCTGGAGACTGACACCATGAGCCGTAGCCGATATACCCCGGAACAAAAACAGCAACATGTGACCCAATGGCGCCACAGTGACCTGACCCGAAAACAGTATTGCGAACAGCATCAGCTGAGTTTTTCCGCTTTTCGCGACTGGATTGCCGACAGTCACAAAATACGCCAACCTCTCAGCCAGACACTGCCCGCCCTCTTGCCAGTTTCACTCCAGCCTGACGACGCGCGCACCGTTACCCTGTATACCCCAGACGGCTATGCCATCGCCTGTCCATTGACGCTGTTGCCTGACGTGATGCGGGTACTGGCCCGATGCTGAAACCGCAACAGCTCTTTCTGGTGCGAGAGCCCGTCGACATGCGCCGGGGCATTGATGCCCTGACCCGGCACCTGGAGGGACTGAATTTGCGCTGGCAGGACGAGGCCGCTTTTGTTTTCTGCAACAAGGCCCGCTCCCGTCTCAAGGTGTTGCGCTGGGACCGACACGGCGTCTGGCTGTGTACCCGCCGTCTGCACCGGGCCCATTTTGTCTGGCCGAAGCAGGGCGAGCGCAGCTGGGTGATGACGCCCGCCCAGTTTGACTGGCTCATCCGCGGCATTCACTGGCAACAAGTCGAGGGAGATGACCTGTCCGGCTGGCGAAGCTAATTCCGCTACCCCGGTCACACTTTTACCGGATAACGACGGGGAATTATCCGGTACACTGTCGGCATGACGCTCAATGACTTAATCGCGCTGGATGACCCCGGCCAGTTCCGCCTGCGGGCACTGGCGCTGCTTCAGCAACAAGGTGATTATATTCGCCAGCTGGAAGAGGCCCTGAAACAGGCGCAACGCTGGCGTTTTGGCGCGCACAGCGAAACCCTGCCTGCCGGTCCCAAACGCTGTCAGTTTGAGGAAGATGCCGATACCGATATCGCGGTGCTGGAAACCCGGCTGTCACGCCTGCATATCAAGGAAAACGCGCCCCCGGCCCAGCCTAAACGTCAGCCTTTGCCGGCGACTTTACCCCGTGAAGATATCCGGCTGGCGCCGGAGACGGAGAGCTGCCCGGATTGCGGTCATGCCCTGCGCTTTTTGCGTGATGAAATCAGTGAGCGACTGGAATACTGTCCGGCCACGTTTATCGTCCGGCGTTATGTCTGTCCGCAGTACAGCTGTGCGGCCTGCCAGCGAATTCATGCTAAAGCCCAGCCCGCCCATCTTATTGAAAAGGGCCTTCCGGAGCCGGGGTTGCTGGCTCAGGTGGTGGTCGCTAAATATCGTGACCACCTGCCGCTCTACCGTCAGCAGCAAATCTATGCCCGCAGCGGTGTAACCCTGGCCCGCAGCACCCTGTCGGACTGGGTGGGGCAGGTGGCTGTGGCGTTGCAACCGCTGGCCGATGCCCTGAAGCAGACGCTGCTGACGTCCCCGGTGCTGCATGCCGATGAGACCCCGTTGCCGATACTGGCCCCGGGAAAAGGCCAGACCCGGCGAGCTTACCTGTGGACGTCTGTCACCGGCCCCGATACCTCGCCGGCAGTGGTGTACTATGAGCTGCATCCCGGCCGCAGCGGCCGTTATGCCCAGAGCCTGCTGAAAGACTGGTCGGGCGGCACGTTGGTGACGGATGACTATGCCGGTTACAACGCGCTGCATGCCCGGGCGGATATCACCGAAGCGGGTTGCCGGGCTCACGCCCGCCGCAAATTCTTTGACCAATACAAAGCGAGCCAAAGTCCGGTGGCGAAACAGGCGCTGGATGGCATTCGTGACCTGTACAAGCTGGAGCGAAAAATCAAACACCGGCTGCCGGATAAACGGCGTCAGTGGCGACAGCGTTATGCCCGGCCGTGGCTGAATGAGTTCCGGTCCTGGTTGCAGACGACTCAGGCCCAAACGGCACCCAACTCCGGGTTACGCAAAGCGATAGATTACACGCTGAAGCGCTGGCCGGCGCTGGTGTGTTATCTGGATGACGGGCGGGTGCCGATAGACAACAACCGGGCGGAGAATGCGGTCCGGGGTGTGGCGCTCGGCCGAAAGAACTGGCTTTTTGCGGGTTCACTGGCCGCGGGGCAACGGGCGGCCATGATAATGAGCCTGCTGGAAACGGCCAAAGCCAACGGACATGAGCCCTGGGTCTGGTTACGTGATGTCCTCAGTCGGCTGCCTGTCTGGCCGAACAGTCGGTTGAATGAGCTGCTGCCCTGGCCTGAGAATCCCTTCCGTTAACATCCCATTTTGTTGTTATCTGACAACGCAAGGTGAGTTCACCGGAACATTACCACTGACCGGCCCGACAACCACCTGGAGCATACTGAGCATGACCGCCACGGGAACCTGACACGCTGGACCGACGCGCGCGGGGTGGCCTGGCAGGTGGAATACGGCCCGTTTGACCTGCCAGTCGCCCGGCGGGACGGCGAAGGCCATCGCTGGCAGTACCGCTATGATGCCGATACCCTGCAACTGACGCAGGTGATTAACCCGATGGGGGAAACCTACCGCTACACGCTGGATGCGGAAGGCCGGGTTATCACCGAGCAGGATTATGCCGGCACCCGCTGGCACTATCGCTATGACCTGTCCGGAAATTGCATTGAAAAGCGGGACGGGGAAGAGACCGTGACCCGCTACACCTATGATGCCGTTCAGAGACTGACCGCGCTGGATACTCCAGAAGGTACGACCCGTTATCATTACGATGTCATGGGGAAATTGTTGACGGTAGAATCCCCGGACAACACCCTGCATTTTGAATATGACGACCAGGACCGGATAGTGCGGGAAATCCAGCCATACGGGGAAATTCTGCGTCACTACCCGGATAACCGCACCGCCGGACGCCAGCTGCTCACCGGCGAAACCGACCCGGTTGCAGGGCCCGCCCGCTTCACCGGACAGACCCACCCCGGGCACTGGCAGAGTCAGGTACAGGTTAACCGGGCCGGGGAGCTGACCGGGCTGACCTTAGACAGTCAGCCGCCCCTGACGGTGGAACGGGATGAGGCGGGGCGGGACACCGGCCGTTACACCGAAAGCGGCTTCATTGTGCGTCAGCAGTATAACCTGATGGGATTACTGACCGCGCAGCGGGCGGGGCGTAACCCGCACTTCTTCCGCCCGGCTGACCTGGCGGAGATGCCCGACCCCGCCTATGCCAGTCTGGCCAGACAGTATGAATACGATGCGGCCCTGAACCTGACGGCGGCCCGTGACGATGCGCAGCAGTTGCACTATATCCTCAACGGCAACGGCCAGGTGGTCTCGGTGAGTGATGAAAGGAGCCTGCGCGAGCATTATCAGTATGATGTCACTGGTTATCCGTCACGGCGGTTTGACGGGGCGCAGGAGATTATGGGGGAAACCCTCTACCAGGAGGGCCACCGCCTGAACTGGGTGGGCTCGCACCGGTTTGTCTACGACCTGGCCGGCCGCGTGCAGGAGAAACAGTTTTTAGCCGAGGGTTACCGGCTGGCGGTGACCAAATACCGCTGGAACAGCCAGAACCAGCTGACCGGCCTCCTCACCCCGGACGGCCGCCGGTGGGAATATCGTTATGACGCCTTCGGGCGGCGCACCGAAAAACGCTGTATCCAGACCGGTAAGCTGACCACGTATTTATGGGACGGGGATGTGCCGGCGGAAATCCGCGAATACCAGCATGGCCGGCTGAAAATCATCCGCCATCTGGTGTTTGACGGCTGGGCACTGATGGCCCAGCAGACGCAGGCGTTTACCCTCAATCTGGACAACCGGGTGGGCCTGGTGGTGGGGGCGATTGAGACCCAGTATGCGGTGAGCGCCCCGACCGGTGAGCCGCTGGCGCTGTTCGACCCGGCCGGGCAACGGGTGTGGCGGCAGCCGAAACAGTCGCTGTACGGGCTGCGTCTGGCGGAGCAGGATGAGAACCCGCAGCTGGATCCGGGCCTGCGATTCGCCGGGCAACTTTTTGATGAAGAAAGTGGTTTATGTTATAACCGGTTCCGGTATTATTTGCCGGAAGCGGCATGTTATCTCAGTCCCGATCCGATTGGATTAGCAGGGGGTCTGAACCTGTATGCGTACGTGCATAACCCGGTGTCGTGGATCGACCCATTAGGCTTAACTGGCTTTGATGCTTCTGGTAGACCTTTATCCAGTCCAAATTATAGTGTGTGGTATCAAACAGATATCCCCACAGATTTACATTCAAGTAGCAGACCTAAGCATTTTAATAATGCAAATAAACAACTGTATGAAGTAATACAAAAAGATCCACGTTTAGCTAAAGCGTTACCGCCTGAAGTTGTAGCGCATGTACAGCCAGGTCCAAAAGGTGGATTTGAACGTACTAGCCCGCCTAATCATTCATGGCACCATAATGCTCAAAATCCAACTAAGATAGAACTTATTCCAAGATCTCAACATCAAGCGCCTGGCGCTGTACAGAAAAGCCTTCATCCAAATCAGGAAGGAGGATTTAAAAAGTTGGGTAGTGGAAAATGTGGTGGACTATAAATAATGAGGTAGTTTATGAAGTTAGTTTCTATTGCTGATGTATTATCGACCCCAGAAAATAATTCCAGCGAGTGGTTTTGCTTACCTCCAGATCAAAATAGTTGGACGTTAGAAACAGAAGGAATTTTTTCTCTGAGTAGTGCTGATTTTCCACCTGATTCTGATGATTATTTACCTAAACAGGTAAAAGAAAACGGGTGGATTGAAGTTTTAGATGGAGGAACAATTGAAGAAGTAGTAGCTAATACTAAGGCCCAGTTAGACAATCCATCTCTTAATGATCTATTGAAGGCATTTATTTTTTATTTTGAAAATGATGCTTTTATGGAGTTTTAATTATATGAGATATGAGCCGGAAAGATCCTTGAGATCTTCCGGCCTTCTGATGATCTATCTTGGTGAATACCCACGGTAAGCCAACGCAGATTGAAGCTTAGAAATCGCATCTTTGATCTGATACGCTTCCTCGTCATTCACCGCACAGGCCCGTATCTCCGCCCAGCACAGCCGCTTAACCAGTTGGGCCAGGGCCAGCGCTTCAATGTGGGTTAACTGAATGTCCTGTAAATGTTCAATGGCTATCGTCATCTCATGCTCTCCCCTTAACCCACAAAACCAGTTATCAGCGCCCGCATCTGTTGCTTAATCTCATTGAGCTGGCTCTGCTGCCGCTGGTACTGTTGATGCTGCTGTTGCGTGGCTTCACTGTCAGGGATCAGCACCAGACAACCGTCCATCACCTTCACCGTAATCTGGCCGCCAGTATTAAATCCCGCCTGTCTCAGCCACTGCCCCTTAAGATGTATCGCCGGGGTGGCGTTGCTAACCCTGTTCCCGTTCGGCACATAGCCCACCGTGTAATAACGTTCTGTTTTCACAGCTTTATTTATCGCCGCTTCTGCTTTAGAATGCGCCTTAGCCATCATTCAACTCCTTCTTAGTTGCTTGTGGTGAGCGGCGTTGGTGTGGTCTCAACACATCAGCGCCGCGCTATTTTTATCCCTCCGGTTCATCAACAGACAGTAACGCAGACTCCATGCGCTGCTTGGCGATCATGGCATCAATGATCTTGATAACCGTTTCCTGATCTTCCTGTGCCAGTCGTTCCAGAACCTGAAAGCGTCGAAATAACCGGGAGTTAGCCAGCGGTGAATCTTCAACAGGATTGCCTGTCAGCAGATAATCCACCGTGACCCCTAACACATCAGCCAGCTTAACCATCATCTCAGCGGGAGGTATGTTAAGTCCGCTTTCGTACTTGTTCAGTTGTTGAAAACGGATCTCAACTTTCCCAGCCAGTTCTTTCTGAGGCCATCCCTTCTGCTTACGTAGCGCCTTGAGACGTACCCCAAACTCTTTGCGGAGTTCAGCATTTTGCATAATCAAAAACTCTGTTTGCATAGTGACTCCGTTAGTGTAAGGGCTTGTCTGAATTAGGGGTTGCAAGTAACTCCTAAAAGGATTATAAATAAATCCAATTAAGAGTCAATTTAAATCTTGACAGGATTTAGGAGTCAACAACATGGCACGGATACCCGACGCAGAATTACAGCACCTGAAAGCCGCCGTCTCCTTAGTCGCCGTGGTGGAGCAACAGGGGCGACAGCTCTTTAAACGCGGCAAAGATTACGTACTGCTGTGCCCGTTCCATCAGGAGAAAACCCCGTCAATGGTTATCTCTCCGGCAAAAAATCTCTATCACTGTTTTGGCTGTGATGCCGGCGGCTCAGTACTGGACTGGGTGATGAAAACCGAAGGCTTAAGCCTGCGCCATGCCGTGGAATGCCTGCGCGGGGAACTGGGCGAAAATCCGGCAATGGCCCCGCTGGTCCAGCCGGATGAACCCGCCGTGCTGGCCGAAAACGAAGCCGGACGGCAGGCGCTGCTCAACCGGGTGGTTGAGTTCTACCACCACACGTTGCTGAACGCCCCCGAAGCCCTGGCTTATCTGGCAAAACGCCGGTTAAATCACCCGGAATTAGTCGCCTGTTTTAAACCGGGCTTTGCCAACCGCACCCTGGGTTACCGGCTGCCCGCCAGTAAATACAAGGCCGGGTCCGCTATCCGGGTCCGGTTAATGGCGGCGGGTATCCTGCGGGACAACGGGCATGAACACTTCAGAGGGTCATTAGTGATACCGGTTATCGATATGCACGGCCAGATACGCGAAATCTATGGCCGTAAAATCGGTGACGACCTGCGCAAAAACACCCCGTGGCATCTGTATCTGCCCGGGGCGCATAGCGGGGTCTGGAATGAACCGGCCATAGCCGCGTCAGCCTCGCTTATCCTGTGTGAATCATTAATCGATGCGATGTCATTCTGGGTAGCCGGTTACCGTAATGTCACCGCCGCCTACGGGGTGAACGGGTTTACTCCCGACCACTGGCAGGCCCTGAAACAGCATCAGGTCAGGCAGGTGCTGATTGCCTTCGATAATGACCCCGCCGGGAATGATGCCGCGGTGAAACTGGCCGCCGAACTGACTGCCACCGGTATCACCGTGTTCCGGGTGGTGTTCCCCGAGGGCATGGATGCCAACGGCTATCTGTGTCAGGTCGCCGAACCAGAACGGGCCTTCGGGTTGTTGCTGGACAGTGCCGTGCCGATGCAGGAGGCGGCAGAGATACAGGCCACCACCGCAACAGAGCGGGCCGCACTGGCTAAACATCAGCCGGTTCCGGTGCCGGAAATGGTCAGCGCATTAGCCGCCGGTATAGCCGCGTTGCCGTCGATGCCGAATGTGGTCTGGGAAACCGGCGCTAACGGCGAGATATCCCTGACGCTGGGCACACAACAGTGGGGTATCCGGGGCCTGTCACAGGTGAAAGCCGGGGCGGCGGTGATGAAAGTGAATGTTCAGGTCGTTGATACTGACAGCGGCGTGATGTTCGCCGACAGCGTGGACATGATGAGCGCCCGCAGCCGGGGCGGGTATGCGCGACTGGCCGCCACCGAACTCGGGCTGGCCGAAGGTGACCTGCGCCGGGCGCTGGGGCAGGTGTTGCTGGTACTGGAACAGTGTCAACAGGCCGGCGTCGGTGAGCAAACCGAAACCCCACCGGTTCCCGAACTGAGCGGGGACCAGCGGGCCGCGGCGCTGGCCCTGCTGCAAGACCCGAAACTGAGTGAGCGCATCACCGCTGATTTAGCCGCCTGTGGCGTGGTGGGCGAATCCACTAACCTGCTGGCCGGTTACTTAGCCGCCGTCAGTCGCAAGCTGGACCGTCCGCTGGCCGTGCTGATACAGAGCAGCAGCGCTGCCGGGAAAAGCTCACTGATGGATGCGGTCCTCAATCTGATACCGGAAGAAGAACGGCTGCAATACAGCGCCATGACCGGCCAGAGTCTGTTCTATCTGGGGGAAACCAACCTGCAACACAAGATACTGGCGATAGCCGAAGAAGAAGGGGTGCGGCAGGCCGCCTATGCGCTTAAGCTGTTGCAAAGCGACGGCGAACTGACCATTGCCAGCACCGGTAAAGACGATGCCAGCGGGAATCTGGTCACCAAACAGTACACGGTGAAAGGGCCGGTGATGCTGATGCTCACCACCACCGCAATAGATGTCGATGAAGAGCTGTTAAACCGCTGTCTGGTGCTGACGGTGAACGAATCGCGGGAACAGACCGAAGCTATCCACGCCTTGCAGCGCCATAAGCAGACCCTCGAAGGCTTACTGGCAGAGAATGAAAAGGCGTATATCACCGAGCTGCATCAGAACGCCCAGCGGCTGCTACGCCCGCTCAATGTGGTTAACCCTTATGCCTCACAGTTAACGTTCATGAGCGATAAAACCCGCACCCGACGCGACCACATGAAATATCTCACCCTGATACAAAGTATCGCCCTGCTGCATCAGCACCAGCGCGAGGTGAAGACCGCGGAACACCGGGGCAAACGGCTTGAATATATCGAAGTCACCAAAGAAGATATCCGCCTGGCGAACCGGCTGGCCCACGAGATATTAGGCCGCACGCTGGATGAAATGTCACCCCAGACCCGAAAACTGTTACTGTTGATACAAGCGATGGTGAAAGAGACGGCGACAGCGCAGCAACGCCCGATGAACGCGGTCCGCTTTACCCGCCGGGATATCCGCAGTTACACCCAATGGAGCGATAACCAGTTAAAAGTCCATTGTCAGCGACTGGCCGACATGGAATACCTGTTAGTCCACGGCGGCAGCCGCGGCCATCTGTTGCAGTATGAACTGCTGTGGAACGGCGACAACGCAGAAGAAGCCCACCTGTGCGGCCTGATTGACCTGACAGCGCCGGAAAAACCGGTAAAACCCTGAATATGACTCACGCAAGTTGGACTGACTGAACCGCAAGTTGCCCCTAAGTTGGGGTCAAGTTGGGTCCAAGTTGGAGGTCGGAAAACCGACTTCAGGCCGCAACAATACTGGGCGGAATGGCTCGCAAGTTGGAGAAGGTTGAAAAACACTGTTCCGGCAATAATAAGAAAAAGTCGTCGTATCGTACTGCCAGCTCATCATCGAACCCGAAAACCCGGAATACGACCGACGTAAGTTGGACTGACTGAACCGCAAGTTGCCCTCAAGTTGGGGTCAAGTGGGGCCCAAGCTGGAGGCCGGGAAATGGACGCCAGACCGCAGCAATACTGGGTGGAACGGTCCGCAAGTTGGGGCAGGCAGAAAAGGACTGTTCCGGCCACTTAACAATCAAGCCATCGTACCGTAGTGATGCATCACACACCGATAACCATTAACCGCTGTTCCCTACAGGAAATCCCATCATGTCATCACCCGTTAAACATCAATCCAACCCCCGCCCGCTGACCCTGCGCCAGCATCTGGACGCGTATCTGGATAACCTGCTGTTGCAGGGGGCGAGTCAAAAGAGCCAGTCCGCCCGTCATGAACGGCTGTCACCGTTCGTCAACTGGTGTGAGGAACAGGGCGTAATATCTGCGGCTCAGGTCACCGAACCGTTACTGGAAAACTGGCAGCAGCATCTGGCCCGGTACCGCAAAGCCAACGGTCAGCCCTACCCGCCGGACAGTCAGCGCCGACGCCTGCGCGCCTTACGCCTGTGGTTCGACTGGTTGCAGCAACAGCACGCTATCCCAACCAGCCCGGCGGCAACACTGGCCTCGCCAGACAGAAAAAAACGTCCCTCGGTGACGGAGACCCACGGTCAACCCGACGCCATACCGGCCCGCTTCGCCACCTTACGCCAGCATCTGGCCGCCTGGCTGGACGCCGTGCAGGGACAGGGGTTAAGCGAACGGACTCAGGAGTCCTATGAAGAACGGCTGTTGCCGTTCATCAACTGGTGCGAAGCGCGTGGGGTGATGACCGCACCGCAGGTCAGCCTGCCATTGCTGGAAAGTTACCAGCGCTGGCTGAGGAGCCACCGTAAAGCGGACGGCCAGCCCTACACCCCGGGCAGTCAGCGGGACCGCCTGAGTGTCTTACGCCAGTGGTTCCGCTGGCTGCTGCAACGTCACCATATCCTGTATAACCCGGTGGACAGTCTGGTGTTGCCGAAGGAAGAAAAACGGCTGCCGGCACAGGTAATGAATGAAGACGAAACCCACACGGTATTAGCCGCAACGGATATCAACACCCCAACCGGGCTGAGAAACCGGGCTATCCTTGAAGTACTGTGGAGTACCGGTATCCGGCGGATGGAAGTAGCCAACCTGCTGTTAAGCGAGGTGGACTTCGGGCGCGGGGTGGTGCTGGTCAGACAGGGTAAAGGCGGTAAAGACCGGGTGGTGCCCATCGGCGAACAGGCGCTGCACTGGTTAAGTCGCTGGCTCAGCGTCCGGCCCGAGTTAACGCGGCGGGAGGACAGCGGTCACCTGTTTATCACCAGGAAAGGCCGGGGACTGGCCAGAGGCACGTTAACCTGGATAGCCGCCGACAGCATCCGTAAACAGGCGCAACTGGCTAAACCGGGGGCCTGTCATCTGTTCCGCCACTCAATGGCAACCCAGATGCTGGAGAACGGCGCGGACACCCGGCATATCCAGGCGATACTGGGGCATGAGAAGCTGGAAACCACCCAAATCTATACCCGGGTGGCTATCGGTCACTTAAAGGAAGTGCATGAGCAGACCCACCCGGCAGAACGGCAGTCAAAGCAGGCCACGCTGCCAGACGACAAGCAGGCGAATAGCGACCAGCCGGACAGCCCGAAGCCGGTCTGAACGCGCTGCGTTGCCGGACCGTCTTTAAGGTTAGCCGGTTCCCGGTGAGCGCGTGGGGTGCAGTGAAAGGCAGACTGCGCGCCTCCCTGCGCACAGACTGCCTGCCCACCTTCGGAGTGCCGGCGGTAAATGGTGGCCGCCCGGCCCTCAACTCAAGTGTTCTCTGTCAACACAGTTGCCGGTCAACCCCCATTCAACATAATGTGGCATTAAGCGAAATGGGCCTGAACGGCCCACAACGCTTAATGGTACATTATGTCGGCGCCGCCCACCCAAGGGCGCTGCGCGGTTACCTCAGCCCCGGTGCGCGGCTGGCCGCCGGGTGGGGCCTCTCAGCCCCAAAGGCGCGCAAGGCGGACGCCTTCCGCTGTCAGCCGCAGTGCAAAATCCCACCGCCGCAGTCGCCGCCCTCCCTGGCGGCTCCGGTGTTAACATCTGCCTTAAGCCGTTGCCGGTCAGGCCGTCAAGGTCAACGGCCCTGAAGGCAGGCCAGCAAGCTGGCCGCGGTTTATTGCCCCCACCCAACCCTGCTGCACTGGCTGCGTCCGGCTCGCAGTCGCAAGCTCCTTGCTCGTTCCCGTACTCGCCATCTCCGCCCCGTCCGCCCCCGCGGGCGGGGGCTCCCCGCTGAACCCCGTCGATAAGCGGGCTTCGCCAGCCCGCACCCGGCCAACCCGCGTCAGCGGCGCAGACAAGCTGCACCGCCGCCACGGGTTCCTGATAAAACCCGGTTCTGGCAGGCAAAGCGGGCCGAAACCCGGCGCTGACGTCGGGGAAAAAATGCGCTAACATCGGGAAAGTGCCCGTCGGGGCGAGTTGATATGTTCTTTAACAGGGTGGGAAAAGCCGGCGAAGAAAAAGGCGGCTAAATCAGGGGGAAAGGTCCGCTCAGCCGTATGATGGCGTCGGGATAGTCCCTAAGATCCAACGGGCCTCTGGGGTGGTGAGAATACCTATCGCTATGTGCAAAATCCCACGAAATTTATTGACCCTCTAGGGCTTGCTGGTGAAAATGTATTTATTCACTATACAAATAAAGCGGGTTTTGACGGCATTATGAAGAGCGGTGTTCTTCATCCAAACGTCAGTGGAAAAGTTTATATAACGGATGTACTAATGTCTCCAAAAGATGTAATGAGAGATTTATTGATAAACAACCCCAATCATATAGGACGAGGAGACTATGCGATTATTTTCAAAATAGATCCAGGGGAAAGAGGAAATATCCGCTCACCTTCTAGATTAGAATATACTCATGAAGGAAAGTTGAAATTGAATAATATTCTGTATGCCGGTAAAAACCCATATGCCATATTAGAACATCTTGATTATGATACGAGACTCAAACTCACTGATAATCAAGTTAAAATCAGAAAGTGCGGAGGAAAATAATGAAGCACGAATCTATTCAATTAGCAAGGGAAGAGGTGAATGCAATAATCAAGCTGATCCTTTACATAAAGTTTGAATGTGAAGATCCTGGAACATTGATATATTCAAGTAGTCCTTTGATAAATTCAGCATTGGAAAAAATGTTGAATATGTATGGTTATAAGGATGATTGGGATAAAGTTTTTTCAAAATTTCTAGAAGCAGATAAGAATTTTGTAATCAAAAGAGTCGAATATTTAGAAAAACATGAAAATAGTCCTCTTGATGAGGGAATTAAGCAGCAAATCTTATCAAATCATGCGTATCCATATAAGTGGTAGTTAATAATTAACAAAGCCGGAAAGATCCCCGTGATCTTTCGGCTTTGTTATTTTTATGCTTAAATAAATATTTTACAGGGTCGGTCTTATATATTAAATATATAAATTAAAATCACAAAAATATAAAATAAATAAGAAGGTAAACAAAGGAATAATATAGAAAAATATAAGATTAATAGTAAATATATACATAATATATATTTTTACTATTTTATTCTGTTTTCTCTCTAAAACAGCAAAAAGCCGGAATCGCTTCCGGCTGGTTTCTTTCTTACCGTGGCGAATACCCGTGATACGCCAGTGCCGACTGGAGCCGCCCTATCGCAGCCTTGATAACCCAGGCTTCCGTGTCATCAATCGCACAGGCCCGTATCTCAGACCAGCTCAGCCGCTTAACCAGTTGGGCTAAGGCCAGCGCTTCAAGGTGAGTTAACTGAATGTCCTGTAAAGTAAGAGTCCGGTGAACTCATCTTGCCGAACAAAAGTAAGGAATATTATCGTCATGCCGAACGTATTTTCCCTCCTGAACAGAAGTTCATTTTAATTAACCTTTATTTAAATCTAAGTTTTCGGTTTTGTCATAAATACTTAATACATCTTTCCACTTTATCCTGAACTGATTTCTTTTCTTAACTTTAGACACCCCTTCCTGATAGTAAACGTCCGGTCATCTCACCTTGTTCTTCCTCTCCGGCCCATGCACGCTACTGCTTCCTTATCTTCACCTGGAGACTGACACCATGAGCCGTAGCCGATATACCCCGGAACAAAAACAGCAACATGTGACCCAATGGCGCCACAGTGACCTGACCCGAAAACAGTATTGCGAACAGCATCAGCTGAGTTTTTCCGCTTTTCGCGACTGGATTGCCGACAGTCACAAAATACGCCAACCTCTCAGCCAGACACTGCCCGCCCTCTTGCCAGTTTCACTCCAGCCTGACGACGCGCGCACCGTTACCCTGTATACCCCAGACGGCTATGCCATCGCCTGTCCATTGACGCTGTTGCCTGACGTGATGCGGGTACTGGCCCGATGCTGAAACCGCAACAGCTCTTTCTGGTGCGAGAGCCCGTCGACATGCGCCGGGGCATTGATGCCCTGACCCGGCACCTGGAGGGACTGAATTTGCGCTGGCAGGACGAGGCCGCTTTTGTTTTCTGCAACAAGGCCCGCTCCCGTCTCAAGGTGTTGCGCTGGGACCGACACGGCGTCTGGCTGTGTACCCGCCGTCTGCACCGGGCCCATTTTGTCTGGCCGAAGCAGGGCGAGCGCAGCTGGGTGATGACGCCCGCCCAGTTTGACTGGCTCATCCGCGGCATTCACTGGCAACAAGTCGAGGGAGATGACCTGTCCGGCTGGCGAAGCTAATTCCGCTACCCCGGTCACACTTTTACCGGATAACGACGGGGAATTATCCGGTACACTGTCGGCATGACGCTCAATGACTTAATCGCGCTGGATGACCCCGGCCAGTTCCGCCTGCGGGCACTGGCGCTGCTTCAGCAACAAGGTGATTATATTCGCCAGCTGGAAGAGGCCCTGAAACAGGCGCAACGCTGGCGTTTTGGCGCGCACAGCGAAACCCTGCCTGCCGGTCCCAAACGCTGTCAGTTTGAGGAAGATGCCGATACCGATATCGCGGTGCTGGAAACCCGGCTGTCACGCCTGCATATCAAGGAAAACGCGCCCCCGGCCCAGCCTAAACGTCAGCCTTTGCCGGCGACATTACCCCGTGAAGATATCCGGCTGGTGCCGGAGACGGAGAGCTGCCCGGATTGCGGTCATGCCCTGCGCTTTTTGCGTGATGAAATCAGTGAGCGACTGGAATACTGTCCGGCCACGTTTATCGTCCGGCGTTATGTCTGTCCGCAGTACAGCTGTGCGGCCTGCCAGCGAATTCATGCTAAAGCCCAGCCCGCCCATCTTATTGAAAAGGGCCTTCCGGAGCCGGGGTTGCTGGCTCAGGTGGTGGTCGCTAAATATCGTGACCACCTGCCGCTCTACCGTCAGCAGCAAATCTATGCCCGCAGCGGTGTAACCCTGGCCCGCAGCACCCTGTCGGACTGGGTGGGGCAGGTGGCTGTGGCGTTGCAACCGCTGGCCGATGCCCTGAAGCAGACGCTGCTGACGTCCCCGGTGCTGCATGCCGATGAGACCCCGTTGCCGATACTGGCCCCGGGAAAAGGCCAGACCCGGCGAGCTTACCTGTGGACGTCTGTCACCGGCCCCGATACCTCGCCGGCAGTGGTGTACTATGAGCTGCATCCCGGCCGCAGCGGCCGTTATGCCCAGAGCCTGCTGAAAGACTGGTCGGGCGGCACGTTGGTGACGGATGACTATGCCGGTTACAACGCGCTGCATGCCCGGGCGGATATCACCGAAGCGGGTTGCTGGGCTCACGCCCGCCGCAAATTCTTTGACCAATACAAAGCGAGCCAAAGTCCGGTGGCGAAACAGGCGCTGGATGGCATTCGTGACCTGTACAAGCTGGAGCGAAAAATCAAACACCGGCTGCCGGATAAACGGCGTCAGTGGCGACAGCGTTATGCCCGGCCGTGGCTGAATGAGTTCCGGTCCTGGTTGCAGACGACTCAGGCCCAAACGGCACCCAACTCCGGGTTACGCAAAGCGATAGATTACACGCTGAAGCGCTGGCCGGCGCTGGTGTGTTATCTGGATGACGGGCGGGTGCCGATAGACAACAACCGGGCGGAGAATGCGGTCCGGGGTGTGGCGCTCGGCCGAAAGAACTGGCTTTTTGCGGGTTCACTGGCCGCGGGGCAACGGGCGGCCATGATAATGAGCCTGCTGGAAACGGCCAAAGCCAACGGACATGAGCCCTGGGTCTGGTTACGTGATGTCCTCAGTCGGCTGCCTGTCTGGCCGAACAGTCGGTTGAATGAGCTGCTGCCCTGGCCTGAGAATCCCTTCCGTTAACATCCCATTTTGTTGTTATCTGACAACGCAAGGTGAGTTCACCGGAACATTACCGAATACCAGCATGGCCAGCTGAAAATCATCCGCCATCTGGTGTTTGACGGCTGGGCACTGATGGCCCAGCAGACGCAGCAGTTTACCCTCAATCTGGACAACCGGGTGGACCTGGTGGTGGGGGCGATTGAAACCCAGTATGCGGTGAGCGCCCCGACCGGTGAGCCGCTGGCGCTGTTTGACCCGGCAGGCAAGCGGGTGTGGCGGCAGCCGAAACAGTCGCTGTACGGGCTGCGTCTGGCGGAGCAGGATGAGAACCCGCAGCTGGATCCGGGCCTCCGGTTTGCCGGGCAACTTTTTGATGAAGAAAGTGGTTTATGTTATAACCGGTTCCGTTATTATTTGCCGGAAGCGGCGTATTATCTCAGTCCCGATCCAACCGGCCTCTGGGGTGGTGAGAATACCTATAGCTATGTGCAAAATCCGACCGGATGGGTTGATCCGTTCGGCCTAGCACAATGTCCAACAGTTAAAGTTGATAAAAATGGGCGGTTACGCTCAGCAAGAACAACTGTAACCCCAAATGTTCTAGGAACAGGCTCAGTTACGAATGCATCATCTCGTAAATATGCAAGATCGCTAGGTAATAACGATGATGATGCAGGGCATATATTAGGCTGCGTCCCTTAATTATTTAACCGCCTGTAAAAGAGTCGAATACAGCCTAATTTCACCATGGACAAATAGTGTCGGGCGGTTTTTTCGTAACGGGTTGCAATACGCCGATTTCCTTTCAGAAAACCGAAACAGCGTTCGACAACATTGCGGTTACGATAAGCCGGTTCATCAAATTGCGTACGACCATCAGAACAGCCTTTTTCATTGATTTTATAAGGAATTACGCTCTTGATCTTCAATTTACGCAGATAACCGCGAAGCTTTCTACTCGAGTCCCCTTTGTCTGCCAGCACCGCTTTGCCGCGCCGTTTCAGGAAACCATTTTTGCGTTGTATACCAATGCCGTCGAGCAAAGGGATGGCGGATTGACTTTCATGAGCTTGCCCAGCGGTCAACATCAGGTTGAGGGGAAAACCCTTTCCGTCGGTTGCCAGGTGGATTTTGGTGCCATAACCACCGCGTGAGCGACCCAGCGCATGATCGTCAGTGATATCGGGATGTTTTTTTTCGCGCCTGCCGCATCTTTACTCGCGCGAATATTGCTGCCATCCAGGCAAATTTCAGCCCAGTCAATCGAGCCTTTTTCATCCAGAATGGACAGTAACCGATTAAATATCTTGTTGATAATGCCCGATTTTGACCAGCGATTAAATCGGTTATAGACCGTTTTCCAAGAACCATAGCGTTCAGGTAAATCACGCCACGGTGCCCCAGAGCACAAGACCCAGAACATTCCATTCATCACACGGCGGTGTTCAACATGTGGACGTCCTGCCCGCTCTGAATGGACCGGAGGTAAACAAGGTTCTATCACTACCCATGCGTCATCAGGAATGTCGTAACGTGCCATCATCTTTTTCCCATATTGAAAACAGTTTAGATGATAGTACTATCAATTTACATTAAGGGACACAGCCTAACATGAATACACATGAATTCTCACGAGTTGTTAATTATGTAAAAAGCATCAAACCAAATTGGTTTTTATCAGGAGATGAATATTTGGCAAGTAAGGAGGATATAGAACAAGTAGAGTTGCTTGTAGGAGGAACTTTACCAGATGAATATGTTTATTTTTCAAAGAATTATAATACCGGGTATTTTGCATTCGTGAATATTTACTCTCTTAATCCTAATAGTGAGTGGTATTTACCTGTTAAGAATAAAGAATATGAAATGGTCTCAATGCCACAAGGTTTTATTGCTTTTAGTGATGATGAAACTGGTGGTTATTACGGTTTTTTAAAAGAGAAGACTCAATATAAAAATGAAGTATATTTTTTTGATTCATCAGGGGATGGAAGCATTGAATCAATAAAAGAGGATTTTTTTGAATTTGTTGTTAGCAGAGGTTTCCAACCAGAACATTTTGATTTAGATGTTTTAACTCAATAATGATTCGAATCAAAACCGGAAGATCCTTCGAGATCTTCCGGTCTTCTTATGATCTATCTTGGTGAATACCCACGGTAAGCCAATGCCGACTGTAAGAGTCCGGTCATGAGTGGAGTCGAAGGTAGAATAAGAAAAGCCTTAGAACAAGGAGAAGTTGTTGAAATGAGTTCTATTCCTATTTATAAGGGACCATCCAGAATACCAGCAGGTATTACAATGAAAGCCGAAGGTTCAGGGGGCTTCTTTGAATATGTCACCGTTCTTAACCCTCCAGGAATATAAATAATGAGTATAGAGAGCTTAAAGAATCTATTGCCCTTACCTGTTCATCCTAATGAAAATGGTGAAGGTAAAACGTGGCCGTTAATAGATGAACAGTATTCTTTTCCTAAGGACTATATTGATTTTATAACCCAATATGAAACAGGTAGGATTGCTGATTTTATCACTATATTTAACCCATTTAGCGAAGATGATGATTTAAATTTTTTTAGGAAAAAAGAATGGATTATTGAAGATTTTCAGTCCCTTGTTGAATCTGATCCAGATTATTATCCGTTTATTCTTTATCCTGATATTAATGGATTGCTTCCTATGGGAGTTACAGATAACGGCGATTATATATTTTGGGTTGTATCGTCAGATAATAGTGACTTATGGAATGTCGCTATTATTGCGGCAAGGGCTCCAGAAGTTGAATATAGGCAAGAAAATTTCATTGATTTTTTAGAAGGTGTTTTATCAAGAAACGTCAAATGCATGTCATTCCCTGATGGTTTTCCTTCTAAAAATATAGAATTTAGTAGCATTTAAAAATAAGCCGGAAAGATCTTTCGAGATCTTCCGGCCTTCTGATGATCTACCGTGGCGCATACCCACGGTAAGCCAACGCGGACTTGTAGTGGTATAAGGATCTCGGACACTTCAAAAGCCTGCTCATGTTATTAACATGACAATGAGGTGTAACGATGAAATTGAAACCCACCAAACGCCACTATTCCGCTGAATTTAAGCTGGAAGCGGTTCAACAGGTTGTTCTCCATCAGCAGCGGGTTGTTAAGGTCGCTCGTTCACTGGGGATTGATGCCAGCACTCTGGGAAAATGGGTTCGCCAATACCAGGCTGAAATGCAGGGAATTACGCCTGTTGACAAGGCACTGACGCCCGAACAACGCCAGATACAGGCATTAGAGAAACAGGTGAAACGCCTTGAAATGGAAAAAAAATCCTAAAGCAGGCGGCCGTGCTGATGAGCGAGATGCGCCGTGGCGCTATGAGTTGATCACACGGCTGAGCACCCGATGGCCGGTTACGGAATTATGTCAGAGTCTTCAGGTGTCACGCAGTGCCTATTATGACTGGCGACAACGGCCTGTTGACACGGAACGTGTGCTGTTGCGCATCCGGGTTCGTGAACTGTATAACCAAAGTCGGGGGGCGACAGGCAGCCGCACATTGAGCCATCTGCTGACAAATGAAGGGAGACCGGTTGGACGTTGGCTGGCCCGGCGTCTGATGCAGGAATGTGGGTTACAAAGCCGCCAGCCGGGGGCACATCGCTATCGCCCGGCAGGGAAAGAAGCTCCGGCCTCCCCCAATCGGTTAAAGCAACAGTTTTCGCCCAACGCGCCGAATACTCAGTGGTGCGGTGATATTACGTATATTCGAATTCGTGATGGCTGGTGCTATCTGGCGACCGTGATAGATTTATTTTCCCGCCGTGTTGTCGGCATGGCGATATCGGTTTCACCGGATGCCGAATTAGTGTGCAGGGCATTGAGCAATGCACTCGAAACCCGTCATATTAAGGGGGGCCTGATATTCCATTCAGAGCAAGGAAGCCAATACAGCAGCAATAAGTTCCGTCGTTTATTGTGGCGAAACAAAATTATCCAGAGCATGAGCCGACGCGGCAATTGTTTAGATAACTCCCCAATGGAAAGGGTCTTTCGCAGTCTGAAGAGTGAATGGGTCACTCCGGAAGGCTATCTGGATATCCATGATGCAATACGGGATATCACTCAATATTTGGGCGGTTATTACAATCACCCTCGCCCACATAGTTTTAACGGAGGCATTTCACCGACTGAATACGAAAAACAGTGGGAAGAGGCTAAAAATGTGTCCAGTATTTCTTGACCGCTACACTTAAAAGACGGCACGGTTAACCCGCTCACCGGAGAAGGCGCTAAACCGCAATTAGCCATTGATACCAAAGTATTAGGCGGCATGTATGCCAATAAAATCCGGCTTGTCGCCACTGAGGATGGCGTTGGGGTTAATTTGAAAGAGATGGTTAGCGACCAGCGTGAGATTACTTTAAACGTTAATGGCAAAATTGAATTAGGCAATGCCAAGGCTAAAACCGACTTCAATATTATCGGCAAAGAAACTGATATTGCCCCGAATATTACCGTGCAAGCAGAGCGGGATATTACCCTGGCAAACACCACGCTGGAGAATAAAGGCAGCGTAACCGCCGGCCGGGATATGCGGGTATTCGGTGACACCGTGCGGAATACCGGTGATAAAGCTTTACTGCAAGCCAGCGATAATCTGTGGATACAGAAAGATGCGCAGGGGAATAAAGGTCAATTAGTTGAGAACAGATCGGCGACGATAAAAACTGTAAAGGGCGATTTGGTTGTCAGGACTCATGAGCTGAATAATGCCCGCAGTCTCTATTTTTTTGAAAAAAGAGAAGTCGCTCCTAACCCGGCAGATAAAAATTTCAACATCCTCGAAGCACAACATAAACATGGACATAATTTAAAAAGTATGCAACCCAGTGTCCTCACATCGGGTGGAAATATTTATATTAACAGTGAGATATTATCAAATCAGGAATTGAGCAAAATTGAAGCTGAAAAAGATATTTTCCTGACGGGGAAAAAACTTTTAAATACAAGCAGAATATTGGAAGAGGCATCAGGGTATTTTAATCTGTTTGAATACTTCCCTCAGGACACTTATGTCTCTATCACCGATTCACTGAATACCCCTTCCGGTATTTATAAACTCTCGTCTAATAAGCTCCTGGAAAAAATCAACACATATCACCCATGGGATGATAAAAGTTATCATATTTTACCGCCGGGTGAAGTAAAATACGATATAAAAAAAGACAACCTTATTCTTGAACGGGCAAGTATCATCGCAAAAGGTAATCTTATCGCTGACTTTAGCGACAGCATTAATATTGATACTGACTACCCACGTAAATCGCCGCCCAGTTCAGATTTCTATTATGAGCTTCCCGCCAATAGTGAAAAACTGCCGGAAATACTGTCGGCTAAAAGTATCTTATTACACAGTGGAGAAATCACCCTCAAAGATAAAATCAACGCGGCTAATGATTTAAACATCATTTCTGAAAACGATATTACCCTTAAAAATTCAATACTTTCGACAGCCAATAATTTATCTATGGCTGCCGTCAATAATATCAATATCTGGCAAAGTGATATAAAAGGAAAGGATATCACCGCTATTAGCCGTCATGGAGATATTCTATTTCATAATGGTGATCAATTCGGTTATCTTTGGCGCCAACACAGTACCCATGATCATCCTGTATCCAATAAACTGGATGCTGTTAATAATTTAACTATCCACTCGGGTAAAAATCTCCTGTTACAAAACGTCTATTTACAACCGAGTAAAAATATCGCTCTGATAGCAAGTAATAATGTGACCGTAGAAAACCATGCGGACACCTATAATTTTGCAAAATTAAAGACAGCAAACAGGCATAACGCACCCATATCAGGGGTGTTAAATGCCCTTGAATCACTGACAATCCATGCTGGAAATACTATTTCCGCTAAAGGCTCAGATATCTCTTCGGGGAAAGATATTTATTTAAGCGCAGCAAAAGATATTGATTTGAGCTCCGCATAATTAACCTGTCAAGATCATATCCTGCCGCTAGACTCAACAGAACTCAGCAGCAAAATCACCGCAAAGAATAATATCAGTATAATGAGTGGCGGGGATATTAATGGGAAAGCGGTTCAGATACAGGCTAACGGTAATACATTACTATCCGCCGGAAGAAATATCACATTACCTTCCCTGGCTTATGCTGTAATTAACCCGGCTAATGATAACAACAAAGATGACCGACATATTATTGCTCAAATCCGGAGTGATAAAAAACTGACGATAGCAGCAAATGGGACTCTCACCACCGTGGGCGCTCAATTGACTTCTGATGGTGATGTCACCCTCTCCTCCGGCGGCAATATGCGTTTTGAACCGGTTCAGAACCACACCTACCGGGAAGGTCACAGGGAATTCACCGAATCCGTGACTCAGCAGGGCACTGAACTGACCAGTGGCGGCATACTCACGGTTATCTCAACCGGCAGTATTCTTTTCCAGTCCACCAAACTGGCTGCTAAAGGGGCGATGGATATCGCGGCACAAGGCGGTTATCTGTACGCTCAGGCGATGGAAGAATCCAGTCACTATGAGAAAACAGAAACTACACGCAGGTGGTATGGCAAAAAGAAAACCACCACACGCACCCGTCATGATGTCACGAACAAAGTGACTGAATTTACCGCCGGCGGTGATATTAACCTGTTAAGCCAGGATGACAGCACCTATGAAGCCAGTAAAATTTCCACCCATCAAAATGCCAAACTGACCAGTACTCGCGGTCAGGTTAATTTTAAAGCGGTAAAAAACAGCACCTTTGCGCAAACGATTACCCATTCCAAAGGGTTCTACATCAGGCAAACAGATAAAGGTTACACCGAAAATAGATGGGTGCTTCCCGCTATTCATCTCGGTGGAAAACTCACCGTAGAAGCAGCCAACGGGATCAACGCGGATATTAAAGCCAAAAACGGTCAGTCGTTACAAAATGTTGTCTCCGTCTTTGGCAATACCCCGGAAACCGCCTGGCTGAAAGGGCTCAATGAACGTCAGGATGTGCAATGGAACTTAGTCAAAGACGCGTATGACCGCTGGGATTATAAGAGCCAACATTTGAATCCGGTGGCTTCAGCGGTGATAGCGATTGCGGTGGCTGCTGTGACAGCAGGCGCAGGCATAACGGCTTCGGTGGCCGGGTCAGCCGCAGGCACGGCAGGTTCAGCGGGGGCGACCGCCAGCACCGCCGCTACCGTGAGTTCAATGGCTTACGGCGCGACGGCTTCCGGCATGGCGGCGCTGGCCTCTCAGGCGGCGGTCGCCCTGATTGATAATCAGGGTGACTTATCCAAAACCTTAAAGGCGATGGGCAGCAGCGACACGGTTAAATCCACTTTCACGTCCATGGCAATGGGCGGCGCACTGGCGGGCTTTGACACGGTGATGGGATGGGATAATGCGACAAAAGCCACCTTACCCCAACTGAGCAATCATGACTGGAGCAAAGTGGCTCAACGGGTCGCAGGCCAGTCCATTATCGGTGCCAGTCTGGGAACAACGATTAATGGCGGCAGCTTTAAAGACAATTTCACCACGGCTTTGCTGTCTAATATTGGTAGTCAGATTAATGCGGAAGGGGCCAATTTAATTGGGAAAAACGGCCAAATATTAGGTTTACCCGCCAAGGCGATCAGCCATGCTGCTGTATCTGCTCTGGCGGCCGAGATAGGTGGCGGTAATGCAAAAGGAGCTGCGGTGGGTGCATTGGCAGCGGAACTGGCAGCGATAACACTGGATAAAACTTTCAGCGACCCAATGAGCATTCAGGCTGGCGGTAAAATTATCGGCGGCGTTGCCGGGGCAATCGCAACCAATAGCACAGAAGGCGCTAACAGCGGTGCTAATGCTGGGGAAATCGTGATCCTCTTCAATCACCTGCATTCCATGAATGTTTACAATCTAACCAGAGAACTTCAAGAGGCCAATAAGCAAGGCACCGCTACCGAAGCCATCTGGAATAAATACGGAGAACTGAGCGCCGCGCAACGGGCAGAAATGTTGTCTGACTGTGCCGGGAGCGGTGGGTTATGCACACTGACCTACCAAGCCGAAATGGAAGGTGGGATAAAAACAGCCGATGCCATTAGTGGCCTGAGATGGATGTTTGGCTTGTCGGAAGAAGGTACCCATCGTCTCAACCAGTTTGTGACCACCGAAAACCAAAACGATTTAGGGCTGTTATATAACTCACTGCCTGCCTGGGAAAAAGGTGCATTAATAGCCAAAGAAGCGGTAGAATCTGCCGGTATTGGTGGTGCTATTGGTAGTCAGGTTTCAGTTGCTTCGATTGTTGGGAAACACCGAAGAAGCGCAATACCGGTACCGGAGCCAATAGTCGCTTCTAATGGGCTAACTTACAAATCAAATCCTAAACATACTCCCGGAGGTGATGGAAATCGCAAAAATGCAGGAATAGAACCTAGAGACTCTTTAATTCTTTTTGAAAACTCTATACCAAGCTCAAAAAACTATAACAATAAAGAGGTTCGGTTCTCAGTAGACAAGAACGGTAACGTTCACCGATTCGAAGGAACTAACGGAGAATATCATTGGAATGGCAGCTCCGGAGATATTAACAATTCCTTAACAAGCAAGCAGGTGCCAAGTGATATTCAGAAAAAACTAGGAGTGAAACTAAAGTGATTTATGGTGATCCATTTTACTTTTCTCTTCAATTTGACATTGTTGAGTCATGGAACTCTCCAGATAGCTTTTGGAAAAATGGAGTATTTTCTTTCTATTTAGAAGGAAATAAATTATTTGACCTTGTTGATGTTTTCGAATTAAGAACAACAATTGGCTTTTACTCAAATATGAAAATAGATGAGTTGGCATGTAATGATATTCCCTTCGATCCTATTACCTTATACAGAAATGCAGAAAGTTATTTTACAGGAGAAGGAGAAGATCTTATTGATAGCTTGTTTGATATGACTTGTACTGCAATGGGGGATAATGGCTATTATATTTACTTTATGAAAACAAGCCAAAATGATCGCCTAATTTGGAGTGTTGATGATGGGAATACAATAAAAGAGACTTTATTACCTGCCGGTACAGTTCATTCTGTAATTCAAAAAATGTCACAATGTCCGTTAACTAAAATATCGACTAGTGACCAGTAACATAGGTAAAGTTCTAATCCCAGTCAGCTACGGCTGGGATTATTTTAACTTCCTATCAATAAATAACTTTCCAAAATAGTGCTCCACTCCGTACAACGCTTTGTGTAGCAAGGGCTGTGCGCTATGCATAGCAGAGCGATAAGTTAATGCTGCCTATCAAGCATCAGACTTGCACTACTCGGACATTAATCAAATAGACCAACTGTATCGGTATTATGAAAAGCTATTTATTTAATTACCAATTAAACAACATTTAATCTTTTTTATCCATCAGACTGATACAGAGTTAGGATTAAAGATACCAACCTTATCAACCGAATAAAGGTACTGTTGGTAATATGAATGAATTTCTAAAACAACCGGATTTTGGGTACCAAATTAAAGAAAATACACAAAAAACCAGCAAAATATATGATGAACAGAGTGTTTACTCTGCAAAAGATGACATTGACGACTTTAACTATAAGTGCAACTTTTTAAAAGGATGTTAATTAAGTTTAATCGAAGTCCATTAACTATCACCATTAGCAGCGAGTTGAAAATAAACCAGCGAGAAAAAGAACATTATCTTAAAAACCTGATATAAATGTGATTTTTAGTCGTTTCTTTATAATAAATGGATAAAACGGTTAATCTGGCAGGATTTAAACGCTTAAAAAAGAGGTTGATTATCCGAAAAAACATAAAAGAGTATCTTTATACCATCAGACTATTTACAGGTTGATTTATGAAGATAAAATAAAGGATTATGATTTATAAAAACTGCTCATAACTGCCAGTAAAACAGTGTCAGCAAAGATAAAATCAAGTATAATCAACGTTGATTATACGTAAAATACAATATACCATAATGATTAAACTTAATAAAAAGCAAATGTAAAAGCAGTAAAAACAACGGCTAAAACCTTATTGCATCGATTAAAAAATGGACTTTAATAACAGTTTAAAACTTTTCAATTATAAAAATATCGGTAAAAAACAATTGGACTTATTAATGATTATATACCCAGTAAAAAAAGGGAAATAAGCATGTTAAATAGATTAATTAACCTGAGGTTTGCTTAAGAAGGGAACTTAGTGCCTGAGGCACGATCAAAGTTTTTGCTAGATAAAACAAAATTTAAACGAAGCTGAGGTTATATAGATCCGTTCACCCTCGCAGAAGAGGTCCTGTCACAAACAGGAAGTTACTCGACTGAAAGCCCGGTATATAAAGCTCAAAAGGAAGATGCTGTAAATCAAGGAAAAAAATTGATGCTAAAAGAGAAACAAGTAATGAATATTATCCGGTATTACTATGAGAATCATGATGAAGCAATGTTGTCGCAGGGGGAAGGGATTTCATCCGTTTTTCAGCAGCTATGTATCGTTAATCCAAAACGTTATCTTCCTAGCTACAACGCGTTAAAAGCAGCGGGAAAAATATAGAATCGAACGGTTCAAGAACCTATAAATCCCCAGTCGTGTTGGTGTATAAAGTCATCTTCGGCTTACAGTACAATATTGTTGCGTATTTTCATCAGACGTATGACACTCATGACAAAATAATGTCAATGTGATGCTATTTTTCTAAATCTTGCTTTTAACGTTCGTTATCTTCTGGAATAAGGCTTACATAGGTGGCTAATTGTCATTTACTGCGTGGTTGTAAGGTTCAGAATAGTGGTTTAATATGATACATAGTGACACATTATGACTGTTTGTGACTCACTATAATAAACTATTTGATAAGGTAGAACGTCATGAATCTATCACTAAGGAATTGTTTAGCAGTGGTTTTATTCGGAGGAGTGCTGTCAGTTCCTTCATTCTCTGCTGGTTATGTGGATTCGAGGGACGGTTGTAGTATGCTTAGCTTTAAAGTAGGTGAAACTATCTGTAGTCTGGATGATTTGAAAACTCAATATCAAGAAAGAAGAGAGATTGTTGATTCATTAGCTAATGAAATTAACCAATATTATTTAAATCTCCTAAGCCTTGATGAAAGTCAAATTCGTGGTATTTTGCTTCAAAACGATATAGAAATTAATAAGGCTTGCGAAACCACAATGAGAGGATTTGAGCAGGGGCTCAAAGCTATGTTGAAGCAAGATCGACCCGATGAAGAAAAACAAGAAATGAGGATGTATCTGATATCTATAGCAAAGGCCAGATTTGAGATAACTCGTCTTAATGATTTTTCTCGTCAATTATTTACTTTGCCTAAGATTTATAAAAGCGATATAAATAAAGCTGCTCTATCAGAATTGGCTGCCTATACAACCAAAAAGATTGAGTCTGGGAATTTTTCATTTACTGGGTGATAAATGGAACAAGTGGATGTATCAATAAATGAGTATACAAGGAAAGATTTTTTTGATGACGTCTTCCTAAAGCATCCAGATCTTGAACAGGCTATTCTGCAAGATTTTAAACACTATAAAGAAACCGGAGAAGTCCCTGATTATTTTGGTAGGGATGTTGCTTACACTCAGCCAGAAGCAGCATATAAATCATGTATGATGCATATTCATCTTTGCTTTCCGCCTGATTCATTCCCCACAAATAGGGTTCAGTATTATAGAACGTGTAAATCAAATAGCCCAGAAAATGATGCTTGTCTAGTATATGTTCAAGGTCTCTTGGAAGAAAACAAATATTCCTTATTGGCGATAATGCATCCTGATGCTCATGGAAAAGCTATAAATCCCAAGATAATGAGTTACCTGGCAAGAATAGCTCAGGATTTCAGAGATAATAACTAAACCCGTCCAGTACAGGTTTTTTCATATCTGGCCGCTTAATTGCGGTTTTTTTATTTCTATAGGGTTCGAAAATGCAAGCTCGTTCACTTCTGCTTGATACCGAGTCATGGGATTTAACGTTAGATGATTCTGGAAATATCGCCATTACTGATAATCCCTATTCTGTAGCGCAGGATGTCGCCTGTGCCTGTAGTACATATCTGGGTGAATGCTGGTATGACACAACATTGGGTATTCCTTATTACCAGCGAATTTTGGGACATTGGCCAGGAACTCAGCTAATCAACAGCAAAATGCAACAAGAAGCAATGAAGTTACCTTATGTTCAGTCTGCCACTTGTAAAGTTATAAATGGGAAGGAGAGAACTTCTGCGGGCATGATGGCAATAACGGACTCGAACAATCAATCAATGGTGGTAAATTTCTGATGACTAATTCTTTAGTGCTGACAACAAGTGTTCCAGGTATAACCTTTACAAAGACGAGTCTAACTGTGCCCGACGAGGTTGATATTTTAAATGGGCGGCTAAATGATTTGGCTACAGCAATGGGTGGTGCAATGAGTACGAGCTTAACAACACCGCAAGGTCAAATAGCCATGAGTGATGCGGCTATCATTGCTGACAAGAACGATCAGTTACTTGCTATCGTCAATCAAATTAACCCGGAATATGCAACCGGACGTTTTCAAGATGCTATTGGCGAATTTATTTTTTAGATCGAATTCCAGCATCGGGAACAACGGTAACGGCAACATGCACTGGGTTAATTAATACTGTTATTCCAATTGGTAGTATTGCTCAAGATAAAAAAGGGTATCTTTATCATTCAATAACAGAGGCTAAGATCCCTGACAGCGGCTCTGTTGATGTTGTTTTCCAAAACTCAACAACAGGGCTATTAGCGTGCCAAATTGATGACTTGAACACGATTTATAGCTCGGTGCCCGGCTGGTCTGGTATCAGTAATGCGAGTGCTGGCGTACTTGGCGCAGATGAGGAAACCCGCGCTAATTTTGAGTATCGTCGTAAACAATCTGTTGCTAAAAATGCGACAAACTCATTACATGCCATTTATGCGGCAGTATCAGAAGTAAATGGCGTGGCAGACGCATACGTTATTTCAAATGATACTTCGGTAGTAAAAACGGTTGGGGTATCAAAATACAGAATAGCGCCGAACTCTATTTATAGTGCTGTGTATGGGGGAAAAACTGAGGATGTTGTTAGAGCAATCTGGAAGAAAAAGCCGCCAGGTATTCCTACGAACGGAAATACAACTCACATAATTGTGGATGATGAAAACTATGTTCAGCCTTACCCCGAATATGAAATTAAATATGTGATACCAGCGCCTATTCGTGTCTATGTTGACGTCTCACTTGCTAATAGCGATTACCTTCCTGCTGATATAGAAACACAGGTTAAGTCAGCTATAGCGCAAGCATTTAACGGAGAAGATGGTGGAACCCGAGCAAGAATAGCATCTACATTATTTGCTGGTAGATATTATTCAGGCGTTTATAACATAGATACATCGAGTGTTGATATTTACAATATTACGCTCAGCCGTGATGGTATTACTTATTCAACATCAATTAGTTTTGGTATTGATGAAATCCCAAGGTTTGACGTTGATAATATACCCGCTTAACTTGAAGATGCAGGATTCAAAACCTGGAAGTTGTCATTAATACGGCACGACAGGCTCCCGGCAAGTTCCGGTAATATTTCCGTAAAAAAGCGATGTATTGCCTGCCTGAACAAGGCCGTCGAGGCGAAATAAGGGTTATTTCTGACCTGTTCATTCATCACCTTCCACAGCCTTTCTATCGGGTTCAGATCCGGGCTGTATGGCGGTAAGTAATGAAGGTCGATATTCATCACATAAGCCCAGTCTTTCACCAGCTTACTCCGGTGGTAACCGGCTCCGTCAAGGATAATATGAACCTTCTGACTGACCGGATAGGTTTCACGCAGGGCAATGAAGAACTCGGCGATGTGATAACTGTCGATACGGTCATACTCGCGTATCACCGTTTTACTGATATCGGCCAGATTCAGGGCGCCCATCAGGTTCAGACGAGTACGGCTTCCCGTGGTTTTCACCGCCGTTTTCTGGCCTTTGCGCATCCAGCCATAAGCCAGTTTCGTTCCCTGCGTGGGATGGACGCCATCAATGAACAGGATGGGCTCATGGTCTCCAGCTTCCTGCTTCAGTTTCCCGTAGGCTTCCATAAAGGCCCGTTGCTGTTCCGCGTTGAACTTGTGTGGCACGCCGGTCGGTTTTTTATAACTGAAGCCATTGTGGTGCAGCCATTTATTCATGCCGGGAATGGTGTAACGGATATCCCACTCTTCTTTGACAAGGCGGATAACAGCCTGTGTGGTGGGCAGAAGATTCGCGGTCAGATAAGCCGATAAATGCCTGAGTCTGGGTTTCGCTGAGAGGGCTCTGAGAGCCGCCATTTTTGGGCTTGAGTTTGCGGTGATTAAGGTAATCGCTGATATGACGATTAACGGTCGTTTCATGAAGACGCAGGGCCTGAGCGATCATCACTGAACTCCAGCCTTCAGAGGCCAGCAGAACCGCTTTGATGCGATCACACTCCCTCTTATCACGGCAGGTGTGATGGAGGTGTTCAAGCTCGGCTTTTTGTTCATCGGTAATGAATATTTTCATGACTGATACCCTGAGTCTCATTTGGGGGAAAATCAAGCAGTTTCAATGAGCACGGGTATATATTATTGAAATATATTTTCATTTGGAAATATAATTAATAATGAAATCATTTAGTTAAATAAGCAAGTGGTTATATGAAAATAATAAAAAACAATGTCATGTTAAAACATGGGGTTTGTCAACAGTTTGAAAGCCCGTGAAACGGGCTTTCAAATTTCAGAGAAAACTACTGATATTTTTCCGGTGACACAAAACCTACGCAGATCAGTATTGGTTGCGTTTCAGGTTCAGGCTGGAAAAGAAACTCCTCAGTACTCTTTATTTTCAGCTTCGGCCAGTCTTGCAGAACATGGTGAAAATCTTCCTGCTCACAGGTTTTTCCCTTTCCGCCGATCAAAATAGCGCCGTCGCGTACAATATCGCTTGCTTTGACATGGCGGTTATAGATATTGGGTGCTTGTCCTTCCTGCGTCCAGGGTTGGATCGTTTCTGGTTGACTTGGCGCGTAGAAAGTTAGCCAATGATGCAAGTATTCGCCACCGACATAATGAAGTGGTGTTGAATAGAGTTGATGCCAGCGTTGCTCCAGTTGCCAGGAAAAATCTTTGATACCTTCAAATTCATGGCCGGCACCACGGACATTGGCAATCATAACCGACATATATCCCGTCAAGATCAATACCGCGACGACAATCAACCCTCGCAGGGTGCTGAGTAATGATTTTTGTGGAAAACGGGTAATGGAACTGACCAACAGCGCTGATGAAACAGACATAAAGGGTTGTAACCATTCAGTCATTCTTCCGCCTTCATTGAATGAGAACCAGCAATAGATAATCAGTAACGGTAACAGAATAACCATGTTTGCCAGTCGGGCCAGTTGCTCTTTTGGCCAGCCAATACGGCCCCCAAGAGTGTAGATAATGATGCCAACAATAATCAGTGGATAAAACACGGATAATAACGATCTGGTAGTGTGCAGATTAAAACCGCGATCAATCTGTGAATCTACCCATTTGAAAGCAGCAAAATCATTGTTCCACAGCCACCAAACGTTAGGCAGTACCAGCATAAACCAGATAACCAGGGCGATATAAAGAGCCGGTTGGCGGTAACACTGACGAACTCTGGGTACAAACAGAGTCAGTAGAAAAACTGAGCCGACCAATGCCAGAGAGGAATATTTCCCCATCGTTGCCAGCCCGGAACTGAGTGCAAATGCTATCCACCAGTATGGGTTGTCATACACTGCCCGCAGAAAGAACAGCATCGTCCACGGCCATAGCATAATCAGTAGATAATTATCGTTGTAAGGGATAATATCAAAGTTGATAATACCAGATAGGTTCAATGTTAGCATGGCGAGCCATGCCAGCTCTTTTTTCCCTGTCAGTCGGAACGCCAGATGCCATACACCCAGCATACCAATAGCGATAGCGACAAAGTGTATGAAGTACCAGTAAAAACTTAATGAAATACCGCTTATATGGATAGCAGGCAGCATCATTGCGCCTACCAGCCACGGATTTTTAGGTGAGCCCCATTCTCCGTTTTTACCCCAGTTCAATGCTTCGACGGCATCATAGGGGACAGTTGGGTCAAATGAATAACTCACGATAATCCATAACAAAGCATAACCAATTACCCATAAATAGACGGGTTTGTAGGAAGAAGTATCAGAAAAAAGCATATCAATTCATCACTTATTGAAAGCCAAGATTAATAGAATATTCGTTGATGGTTAAACCAATCATGAATAATAAAGGACTTTAGCTAGATTTTTAGGTTTTTAACAACATTGCGGCATTCTTCCCCCTAAATTCTCATTGAAAGTGAAGCGAACTTTTAGGATTAGGGGAGAATGGATAGCCAACAGCCCAGTGGTCTGGCTATTAGCTGTGGCTAATAAAGGTCATAAGAAGCTCCCACTTGAGTCACTGGTGACTTAGTGGTGGGAGCAAGTCACAGAGAAAGAATTATCTGTGGCGCTTTTCTATACGTGAGGTTTCTGCTAGATTCCGCCGCAGCAATACCCTGATAAACCAAACTGAGTAACGGGCTATGAACCAGTTAAAGAAAAAAGCACCGGCAAAAGCATCTGCTGGTAAACAGAAAAGAAAAAACCGCGAAGAATTGAATGCGGAAGGGCGTGAGCGTAAGCGCCAGAAAAAGCACAGTGGTAATCCGGCAGGTAGCCGTCATAAGGAACAAAACAGCGACAAACATCAAGCAGGCAGGAAGCCGCATGATCCACGTCTTGGCAGTAAAGTGCTTGTTCCACTGATTGTCGGAGAGACACCGATGAAACCCGTGGCAGCCAAAGCTAAAGCTGAGACAAAGCCACGCCTGTCGCCACAGGAAGAGCTGGCAATGTTGGAAAACGATGATCGTTTGGATGCATTGTTGGAGCGACTGGAAAATGGCGAAAAACTGTCTGAAGAAGATAATGTCTATGTTGACACCACACTGGATCGCATTGATGTCCTGATGGAAGAACTGGGGATTGAGCTAGGTGAGGAAGAAGACGAAGAAGAGAAGCCAGATGACATTATGCAACTGCTGAAAGGCAATTAATTTAATCCTCCATGATCAAAGGCGGATTAATCCTGATAACCACACTGTTAGTATGTTATCTGCTGTGGTTATTGGGTAAACTATGGCGATTGTCGCGGCGTAAAATCCGGCTGCGCAGAGTCACCACGGCGCAACACATCAAACACTGGCAAGCGTTGCGTTTTGGTAGACCGGAACATCGGAAGGAATGAGAATGTCTCAGCAAGACATAGTTTGGGATCTGCCTTTGATCCAGAAATACAATTACTCCGGCCCCCGTTATACGTCATACCCTACGGCGCTGGAATTCCATCAACAGTATAATAATGCAGCATTTATGCAGTCGGCTGCTTGTTACCCTGAACGATCGCTTTCTCTCTACGTCCATATCCCATTTTGCCATAAACTCTGTTATTTCTGTGGTTGCAATAAATTGGTGACTCGCCAGAAGCATAAAGCAGATGAATATTTGCAACTGCTTGAGCGTGAAATTTGTGAGCGTTCGAAACTGTTTTCTGGCCGTAACGTTAGCCAGATGCATTGGGGCGGTGGGACGCCAACCTATCTTGATAAAAACCAAATCAGTAAATTGATGGGAATGTTGCGTCACCATTTTAATTTTTTGCCGGATGCTGAAATTTCTATTGAAATCGATCCGCGTGAAATTGAACGGGATGTGATTAATCACCTGCGCAGTGAAGGTTTTAACCGTTTGAGCATGGGAGTGCAGGATTTTAATAAAGAAGTACAGCACTTGGTTAATCGTGAACAAGATGAAGAGGTTATCTTTGCACTGGTAGCACGTGCCCGTGAAACCGGTTTCAATTCCACCAGTATTGACCTGATTTATGGCTTGCCGAAACAGACACCTGAAAGTTTTGCTTTCACTTTGAAACGCGTATTAGCGTTATCACCGGACAGAATGAGTGTTTTCAATTACGCTCATTTGCCGAATTTGTTTGCCGCCCAGCGTAAAATTAAAGAGCATGATTTACCAAGTGCCGAACAAAAGTTAGATATTTTGCAGGAAACCATCGCAACACTGACGGGAAATGGTTACCAGTTTATTGGCATGGACCATTTTGCGCGTCCGGATGATGAACTGGCGGTAGCTCAGAGGGAAGGGAAGTTACACCGCAATTTTCAGGGTTATACCACTCAGGAAGCGTGTGATCTTCTGGGAATAGGCGTTTCTGCTATCAGCATGTTGGGCGATAGTTATTCTCAGAACCAGAAAGAGTTAAAAACCTACTATGCGCAGGTCGAAAAACAGGGGCATGCCCTGTGGCGTGGTTTAACCCTATCTCAGGATGATTGTATCCGTCGTGATGTGATTAAGGTTCTGATCTGTCATTTCCGGCTAAATTTTGCTGATATTGAGCAACAATATAATCTGAGTTTTACCCAGTATTTCGCGGAAGATTTGCAATTATTGGCACCATTGGTTGAAGATGGGCTGGTGGAAATGGATGAAAAACAGATCCAGGTAACACCACGGGGCCGGTTGCTTATCCGTAACATCTGTATGTGCTTTGATATTTACCTGCGCCAGCAGGTCCGCCAGCGACAATTTTCGAGAGTGATTTGATTATTCAACCAAATGGCATTATCGGATATAAAAAAGATTATCCTCTGGTTATTTAAGCAAAATAATTTTTCAAAATAATATACAGGAGCCACCTATGATTGATTTACGTAGTGATACGGTTACCCAACCCAGCGAGGCTATGCGTAAGGTCATGGCATTAGCGGAGGTGGGCGATGATGTTTATGGCGACGATCCTAATGTTAACCAGCTTGAACACGAAGGCGCTGTACTGGCGGGTAAAGAAGCTGCGCTGTTTCTACCTACTGGTACGCAAGCTAATTTGGTGGCGTTGCTCACCCATTGCCAGCGAGGTGATGAATATATTGTGGGTCAGAAAGCGCATAACTACCTCTATGAAGCGGGTGGTGCTGCCGTATTGGGCGGTATACAGCCGCAACCGATTGATATGGCGGCTGATGGCACATTGCCTCTGGATATTGTTGCGAGTGTTATTAAGCCGGATGATGCTCACTTCGCCCGAACCCGTTTACTCAGCATAGAAAATACACACGGTGGTAATGTGTTACCGCTGGCATATTTGCAACAGGCCAGCGTTTTTACGCAGGAGAAAGGCTTGGCATTGCACATTGATGGGGCGCGTATTTTCAATGCGGCTGTGGCGTTAGATGTGCCACTGAGTACTCTCTCTCAGTATTGCGATACTCTGACCATCTGTCTGTCCAAGGGGTTGGGAGCGCCAGTGGGTTCTTTACTGTGTGGTGATGCAGAATACATCAGGCAGGCACGGCGTTGGCGCAAAATGACTGGGGGAGGAATGCGTCAGACCGGAATATTAGCTGCCGCAGCGCGTTATGCCTTGCAGCATAATGTTCAACGGTTACGTGAGGACCATGATAATGCCCAGTGGCTGGCTGAACAATTGAGTGCGCTGGGTGTGGACGTTTTGGCGTCTGGGGCACAGACTAATATGGTATTTTTACGCATACCTGCGCACGAAGCTGCGCAGTTGGGGCCTTGGATGAAAGAACGAGGTGTGATTCTGAGCGTAGATTCTGTCACCCGCTTAGTGACGCACCTTGATGTTTCCCGTGCTGATCTTGAGCGATTGATTACGTTGTGGCGTGAATTTCTTACTGTTGCTGGATCTGATAAGCGTGAGCATGTGACGGAAACTCGTGCTATTTATGGTTAAAATTTTTTGAATGGTTTGTACAGTATTTTGAGCGCCATTTATCAAATTTGGCTCTATTTATGCATGAAGGAATACTATTGTCATTAATAGAGTTCTCTTGATTAATATAAGAAAATAAGAACCTATCCCAAAAGGAATTGTCATATTCTATAATGAATAATTTCGAAAGGTATAGAGTATGACAAACAACAAATGGCGGCTCAGTGATGAACTTTGGGAAAAAATGAGGCTACTTATCCCCAAACATAAAACTCAGCATCCGCCAGGGACACATCGCAAACGTGTTGATAACCGCGCCGCGATGGATGCCATCTTCTTTGTGCTCAGAACGGGCTGCCAATGGAACACCCTGAATGCTATGATGCTGAATGGCTGAAAAGCTATCGACAAAGTCGGCGTTACGCGCCACACATCCAGTCTCGCAAGGAAGGATCAGATGCCTGGCAAAATACGGGCTTTAAAGCGCAAAGATGGGTTGTCGAGAGAACTCATAGCTGGATGAATCGCTTTCGTCGGATATTGACCCGATGGGAAAAGAAGGTCGAAAACTATGAAGCGATGTTACATTTTGCATGCGGGATTATCGTTTGGAATAAAACCCTATTGGGATAGGCTCTTATCTCCAATATAATGACTTTAACGGGTATTGTTTAATGAATAACCCTACGTATTATCTGGGGAAGTCGCCTATCGTCGATAAAAATTTTAGAATAAAGTCTAACGTTCACCCTTTATTGGATTAACAGGCACATTACAATGACTTAAACAGTCACTAACAACTTCAGAATTATACATATATTAAGCAGAGAACAGGCAGAACGTAATATTGCAATTCTGCCCAAGGAGAAGTACGTTTGGTTGAAGCTGTTTTTAAATTTTTAATAAATATCATTTTTATCTCGTCAGAGAAAATATTTCCAACTCCTATTTACAATAGTACCAATGAAGATACGGAGGTAATAAGTAATTTTTTGTTCAAATTCGCCTATCAATCCATTTGGATAATAACATTAATAATTCAGATTAATTTACAAAGTAAAAAATACAAATATCTAATAGTTTTAATTGATATTAATTATATGTAGCCCAGTAATACAGCTTTAGCTATTGCCTGAAATTTATTTCTACAGCCCAGTTTCTTAACGATATTCATTAGGTGAAAATCAACGGTACCTTTAGTTACACAGATGGTTTCTGCAATTTCACTGGATATCATCCCATCTGCGGTATACCTTAATATTTGTAATTCTCTATTTGAAAATGAAGTTTCATCTATATAGAACGATTGCAAATATTTTGCGTTTGATGTCAAATATCTTATTATCCTAATATATACCCCTAAAATTTCTCCACTGCATTTATACATTGTCTCGTTATCAATATACCCGTCTTTCCCCGCAACAGAAAATATTCCGTAAGTTCCTGAAAATGCAGGAAGCCCAAATGTGATCCCAGAACGAAACCCATGTTTCTGATTCACATACCAAAGTTCTTGTCCATTAGATTCTGAAAAAAAATCTAAATCCCATACTTTTGAAAAAGAAGGTGGAACAGGCCGAAAATTCAGAATGGGATCAATCATCCAATACTTTTTTTCTATATAAACGTTTCTCCAAGATTCATGATAGTTATCAAAAAAATACACTTCACGGTTAGATATAGGAAATCGAGCCTTTAAGACAAGAGAGAACAAGCTAAACCCCGATATTTTATTAATAATTTCACAAATTTCAGCCACAAAATGAGCATCTATATCTAATTCATGAAATTTATAGGGTAAGGTATATGTTCTATAAATATTCATTCAATGTCCTCTTGAAAATTAAGAATATTGATAGTAAATCCCAGCATTAATTATAGTAGAAAAACTTCAATTTAATAAATAAAATAATCGTTTACTGCTATACAAAAGCAAGGTATTTGATAAGTCACAATGTACTATTCGTAAACAAAATAAACTATATCAATATGATTTAAATTTTAATAATCAGATAAAACAATATATAGAAATATAATATACCCAATAGATTTCAAGTTGCAGCGCGGCGGCAAGTGAACATATCCCCAGGCGCATAGATAACGATGTGACTGGGGTAAGTGAAAGCCGCCAACAAAGCAGCAACTTGAAAGATGAAGGGTATATATCCATATGGAGTATATTAAACCATTTACAATATAATCAATCACTCAATATACCAATCTAAAATTCTTGTATTTTATCTTTTGTAACAATAAGTTAACTTAAATAGTTAACTATATAAATCAACCCCTGGTAAATATATGAGTGATTTTTCCGTATAAACTATGATTTATACCAGTGGATGTTTCTGCTTTAATAGTTAATCATTAAAAAAAAAGAAATTTATTAAAATAATAATGTACGGCAGATTCGACTAATAAGTGAAATTTCCAATAGATAATTTAAGTATATAAAGAGGTATTATAATGAGTGAAGTAATTCAAGATAAAAATAATATTGTTACAGCCAGGAACTCTGTTACAGCCGATGTTACCTTTGTTATTGATGTTGATTCAATTATTGAACTTATTCGTACTAACCAGATTAAAAATTCTCTGGATCCGAAAGATCCAACAATAATCAAGGCGCATGTATATATAGTGAGTTATACTCCTGCGTTTGGAATGACCGTGAGTGGTTCATCTGGTGCTCGTATAATTGTTCCTATTAATGCAAATATTAGATGGAGGGCTACAACTGTATCTAATAATTTCGACTATTCTATTATATTGTATAAATTTAAAAAGCTTAATTCAGAAGATGATATCATCTCTGTCCCATCACAAATATGGTCACAGAACCCAACAGGTAAAAAAACACCAATGATCCCTTCAGGAGTTAATGCAGGAGAGGATGAACCTAAGCCAATTTTTGTTGAATCTCGAGATAGTTATTTTCAAGCAACGGCTCATAAGCCAGGTGTAGAACGATATACATGGTTTTTTGCCGCTTATGACGGTACAAAACTCCTGGGTTATTATCGATACGATCCATATATTGAAGTAACTAATAGCTAAGTATTTGTATACTTTCATTTCCTACTGGAAAATTATTAAAATAATTTTCCAGTATTTTATTTTATCAATTACACCTAAATATCTATAATTAATATCACCTCATATACCCAATAGATTTCAAGATGCATCGCGACAGCAAGGGAGTGAATCGCCGGGAGCATAGCGAACTATGTGACCGGGGTGAGCGAGTGCAGCCAACAAAGAGGCAACTTGAAAGATAACGGGTATATAATAATGAAATTCGGTTTCGAGTAGTAAGTACAACATCATTATTCTGAGAATAAACAGTTTTTTATTCCTTTACAATACTTCATTAGAGATTTTATCATCACAAGTTTTTCGTAAACGCAATTTTCTATTTTCTCTGCACAGACAGAATGACTCCAAATGAGTGTTGTTGAAGTATTATTTAATAAATAGCACGATAGATTATCTGGCGAAATTTTTTGTTTCCGATAAGCACTTTAGAGCAGAATTTTACGTTTTCCCTTTATTGGATCTTGAATCTATTACCAAACATTAAGCAAAGAACAAGCAGAACTGTGACATTACAATTCTGCCAAAGGAGAAGAGTATTTGATTGAATGTGTTTTCCAATTTTAAAAAAATATCATTTCAATTTTGTCAGATAGAATCATGCCTGATCCCTATTCACAATTGTGAAAATAAAGCCAACAATGATGAAGCCTCCAAATCTTTATTAAAACTCACTCTTTAATCCATTCAGGTCGTTATCTATAACCACTATCGATATGATTGTGGTAATAATATATAGATTATTTTATAAAGTGAAAAATATAAGAATCTAAAAATTTCTAATTGATACCTTTAGAATCTCCCCACTACATTTATACATTGTATCGCTATCAATGGGTCCATCTTTTCCTGCAACGGAGAATATTCCATAAGTTCCCGAAAATGCTGGAAGCCCAAATGTAATCCCAGACCGAAACCCATGTTCCTGCGTCATATACCAAAGTTCGTTTCCATTGGATTCCGAAAAAAAATCTAAGTCCCACGTTCTTGAAAAAACAGGCGGTACAGGCCGGAAGTGTAGAACAGGATCAATCATCCAATACCTTTTTTCTATATAAAGCGCCCTCCAAGATTCGTGATAATTATCAAAAAAATGCACTTCTCGGCCAGATACCGGGAAACGAGTTTTTAATACAAGAGAAAACAAACTAAATCCTGAAATTTTATCAATAAGTTCACAAATTTCAGCTACAAAGTGAACATCTACATCTAATTCATGAAATTTATAGGGTGAAATATACGGTCGGTGAATATTCATTCAATTCCCTCTTATAAATTCAGAGTATTGATAGTGAACCTCAATATTTATCATAGTAGAAGAAACTTTATTTGATAAGTAAAATTTTTATTTATTGTGATAAAAAATCGAAGAATTGGATAACCAACTATGTTTTATCCATTAATCAGAAGAACTATATCAATATGGTTGAAATTTTTATCATCGATCCAAACAACATATGCACATATCTCATAGCTATCTGAAAAGCATATTGCACTGCTTTTAAAGCAATTTAATCTATTATTTTAATATATTAATCTAGAATAAATATTTTTTCTTTTTTAAATAATTAATCACCGGTACATTCCCAAATTTATTTCATGCACTAAGCCAGCCTCTAAACCATATCAGTAACTTTCTTATATAAACTATGATTTATACCAGTAGAAATTTCAACCTTAATGGTCAATTATTAGGTGATAACTAACTCTTCAAGCATCTTAGTTCAGTGAAGGAGCATAGGAATGAGTAATATTGTAGATATTCTTGTTTGTGTAGATGCCAGATCTATTATTAAAAAATATCCTTTTTTAAGCCAAGATCCTGAAAATCCTACTCTAATAAACGATGAATTATTTTACTATATTACTAATTTTGGCAATATCTATATTCCTGAAAATAACACTAATGGAAAAATGGAAATAAAATCTTATATTGGTGACAATATTAGATGGAGAGCAATATCTCTATCACAACAATTTGAGTATGCAGCGATTTTATATAAGATGACAGGAACAATTATCAACAATATTATAACAAATCCAAAATTAGATCAAAGTGAAATAAACTCTGGTTATATTGTAAATAATAGTGATAGACTAGATATAGAAAAAGAATTAAAAAAGAAAAGTTTTTTTCAATCAGTGGCTATTGGATCAGGCGGGGGAACATATTCTTGGTTAATGGCTATATATCAACAAAAAGAGCTAAAGGGATATATTAAACATATCCCTTTAGAAATAGGGAAAATAACATTCCCTATATGATTATTAGGATAACATAATGAATAATATATATAGTTCAAATAACCTTAAAACCCCCAAGAATAATAACAATCAATCAATTGAAATAATTGATATTTTTATCGTTGTTGATGTAGAACTTATCATACAAGATATCCAAACATCGGAATTAAGTTTTAGCCAAGACTACAAAAAACCAACCGTACGTGATGGTAGATATTTTTATTATATGACAAGTCAACAGAAAACCTATAATAATATAGGTAACCTTAAAGTTACAGGAAACATTGGCGACATAGTTAGATGGCGAGCTTCGAGCTTATCTGCCCAATCTGCATACCAAGTACTTTTATACGATATGAAAAAAATAACTGGTGAGAATAATATTTCTTTTCCTGTAAACCTTATTAAAGAGGTCACTGATATTCCCATTCCACAAAAAAATAGCATAACCCCATCTATTACCTATCAAAAGGAGCATATTTCTTATCAGGAATCCACTTTACTTAACACAGGATTTTCTTATTATGCATTGTATCTGGCTATTTATAATAGATCGAAACTTATTGGTTATTGTTCTCATGGTCTATCAAGCAAAGAAAGCCTACAGGGTTTAAATGGCCTGCCGCTTACTGTTACGATTAGTAGTTCAACTGACTGAATATTTTTATTGAATCTAGTTGCAATAAAATAAAGCGAATAATAAACCCGACATTGGATTTAAATTCGTTAATCTCAAGTTCGTATGTACCAAATTAATTATAATAAAAAATACACCTTAATATATCTAACTCTGTATAGTAAAAAAGTCTTATTGTTACTTAAAATATCTGTACTGAATCTATATATGATTTTGTTATTTATCAATGATTCATTGATTTAAAAAACAATATAAATTTATAGAATAAATCGAAACAACCTATAAAATAATTCAACAGCATTCACACTTAAAAAGAGCTAAAGGTAAGATTTTAATATATTTAAGAAAGACATTGATAAATATATCAGTAGTTTTATTTTATAAACTATCAATTATACTAGTAGCTTTTTGAGCATTAATGATTAATTATATAAATAGTTATTTAACGACCTAATATTAGCAATCTAGCACTTTTAACGAAGGGGCATAGAAATGAGTAATAATATCGTAGATATTCTTGTTTGTGTAGATGCAGAATCTATCGTTAACAACTATCACCTGTCTCCTGACCATTCCATTCAGGTAGATAATAAATACATGTACTATATAGTTAGAAGTAAAGCTAAAGGTACATATTATGCCCCTACAGATAATGCTACAGGGGAAATGATAATAACAGTTAATAGCGGTGATTCTATCAGATGGAGACCAATATCTTTAACACAACAATATTACTACGCAGTACTTTTACAAACAATGTCAGGCGGAGAAGTAAGTGTTAATATAAGCCAGCCAGAACTTTTTATTAGTCCCATTAATGTTCCATATACGGATAGCGACGACCCAAATAACTGTCATATGGTAACAAGCTATTATCATCAATCAGAAGCTATCGCTCCAACTAAAGATACATTTGATAGAAGTGAAAATTATCTTTGGAATATGTCTATATACCAAGGAGCAAATCTTATAGGATATATTGATCATGATCCTTTCATTATCGTTAAGGGTTAATAGTACATAAAAATATCGAACAATGGAGAAAAAATCATGAACAACAATACTATTGATATTCTTGTCGCTGTTGATGTAGAATCTATCTTATCGGACATGTCCGATGACAATAAGACATTAAGCCCATATAGAAATAATCCAACTCAAGTTAATGGGAAATATTTTTATTATATTACCACTCAACATCAAATATACTCCATAAACCAGAATGCCTCAGATAAACTTATACTTACAGGTAGAATTGGTGATATAGTTAGATGGAGATCTTCAAGCCTATCTGCCCAATTTGACCATCAAGCATTTTTATATAAGATGGAGACAAAAGCACCCCCAACACTGATTACTGCCCCAGAATTACTACCAGAAACGTCTATGGTTATGGTGCCTAATATGGAAACCTCAGAAGGAATAAAAAATACACCATATACCCCTATACCCGAAAGCGATAACAATGTCTATCAACAATCTACACTAACCGGTGCAGGTAACGTTGAGTACACATGGTATATAGCTATCTATAATAGAGCGAAAACAAAAGACGATCCGGAGAGTGGATTAGTTGGTTATTGTTATTACACTACAGACAATACTGTAATTAGTATCATTAATTAATTTAAATATAACCTATGTAGCCAATAGAAAAGTATTTAGATAAGATAACCTTGTACTGGAAAATTATTTTAATAATTTTCCAGTATTGTCCGTTTTATCAATTTCACCTATACCCAATAGATTTCAATTTGCAGCGCAGCGGCAAGTGAACGCATCCCCAAGAGCATAGATAACTATGTGACTGGGTTAACAATATTACAACAATTATTCTATTTAAGATTTAAGCGCTATCCCTTCTATTATTCATTTCTATAAAAAATCACTTATAAAAACTATCACATTAGACACTATCATTTTTTAAATTAAACAACATCGAATAGGAATTTATCTTATCATTACTTATTTGACTTAATGCCATATTTATTTAAAGATATTCCTAATATAATTATTCTATTATCCGTCAAAATCACCTCCTGTTACTCATTCCACTTAAGTTAATTCATTAATAAACAATAAAATAAGTACTCTTATTAACTCATTATTATCCCAATAACCAATTAATTGAAATTTCTAATAGAAAATCGAGATGTAACAGAAACGCCACTCATTAATCAGAGCATGATATAACCAGGAGTATGCTTTAATAACGAATAAGTTAGCCAATACGCATACAATTACCTATCAGGCTAAAACCCCATATTTTTGTTTTATGGAATAAAATATCATCCTTATCGGTGAATGTATGATAAAAATAATATCTATTTTAATATTGTGTACTATTTCCTTTCCAATAACCGCTTCACCAGCAGAGTTAAATGATAATCTGCCGATGACTGAGGCCAGGAGAACGTTGCAAGATAGTTCCCGGGAAATTAACCAACTGATAGAACAACGCCGATATCAGCAATTAAAACAGCAGGCTAACACTGTCCCTGAATCAACGCCTGCGCCGGTATTGCCAGAATCCAAGCAATGTCTGCGGTTAACAGGTGTTTATCTGAAAGGGATCTCGCTTCTTTCTGTTCGGAAGTTAAATACTCTCAGCGCTTTATCCCCGGAGTGTATCAGTAGTCATGATATCAACCGACTCAGCCATGAGCTGACGAAGTTGTATATCAGTAAAGGCTATGTCACCGCCCGTATTCAGTTTATTGCTCCCGATGCCGACGGAGAGTTAGGGATAAATGTTATTGAAGGGTTTATTGAGAAAATCGAGGGGGCGATCGTTGGGTTAACAGCAGTATGTTATTTCCCGGTCTGGAAAAACAGCCTCTAAATATCACGCAACTTGATCAAGGTTTAGATCAGACTAACCGGTTACAGTCCAATAAAACCACGCTGGATATTTTACCGGGGACAGTTAATGGCGGCTCAGTCGTTAAACTGCATAATCAGCACAGTAAACCTTGGTTGCTGAATATCATCACCGATAATTATGGGCAGAAAAGTACCGGAAAATGGCTAACTCGCACCAATGCCAGTTTTGATAGTCCATTCGGCTTATCCGATTTTATCAGCCTAAATGCCAGTAGTACGTTGGATAGCCCAGCCAATCGCTACAGCCGCGCGGCTACCCTTCTCTATTCCGTATCCTACGGCGCAGCAATATTCAGTGGATTTGGCAGTTATTCCCAATATGCCACTCATCCCCATTTGCAAACCAACACCGTAAAAATTTATGGGAATACTCAGCAAATAGGGATGCGTTCTGATTTTGCCTTCTATCGCAATCAGTCTCAGATTAATACCGTCAGCGGGCAGCTTATTTACAAGAATTACATCAATTACATCAATGACGCCAAGATCGACGTCAGCAGCCAGACGCTGAGTGTGTTTGAACTCGGAGTCAATCATTTACACATAATCCCCACCGGTTTAATCACCCTAACGGTAAAGGCAAAGGCGACACACAAAGCAGCCATACTTCCACAACCGAAGCAGTCACCAGCCAAATTACCGCAACAGATGACATTAATATCCATGTCGAGCGGGATGCCGAATATCAGGGTACATCCCTGAATGCCGGCGCCAGCAAAGCCAGTGTAGATGCTAAAGGTAATATCCGTTTTGATAACGCCACCAACAGCACGACGAAAACAGCACCACAGCTCAGGTAAGTGAGATTGGCGGTAAGCAAGGCGTCAATCTGAGTGCAGGCAATAACCTGACGCTAAAAGGCACTGAAGTGACAGGTAAGCAGATCGATCTGAATGCCAAACAAGGAAATATCGAACTGGTATCTGCTCAGGATCGGATTAATAACGATAGTTGGGAAGTGAACCTGAAAGGCAGTGGCGGTGACACAACAGTAAGCGGAGCACGGATAGATGCTGATCAGGTAAAAGGCAGTATTGGCGGTGACTTGCGTGTTGAAAGCCGGAAAGATACTGAGCATGGGTTAAATGTCGGTGTTGATGCCGGTATTAATTACACGAAAGAATCTAAAGTCAAAAGTGATGACATCCCCAAAGATGAGGCAACTAAAGGTAATACACCTCAAGATGAAACCTCTAAAGACGATGTGTCGAAAGATGATCCATCGAAAAACACAACAGAAGAACCACGGCAGAAAGGATTACAAGAAAGACTAGCCTCTGCATTTAATAGCCTTAATAATATTAAAGGGATTAATGGTGTTACAGGTAAATTCAAAAGTAATGTCGATATTAAAGATCGGGAAACTGTCAGTGAACAATCGGTAATTTCCGGTAATCAGAGCGTTAATCTGGATGTAAAAGGAAATACACATCTGATTGGTGGTCAGATTGGTAGTGCACAAGGTAATGTCACTCTTAACACCCAAAATGTGGAACAACAATCTGTCACAGGCTATGACAATAGCAAAGGCGGCAGTTTAGTATTGCCTGATTCTGTTGGCGGAATTATTAAGGAAGTCCAGGACGGTGTACTGTCCGGTAAAATACCTTTGGTGAAAACCTATAGTAATGAAACTGAAAACGGTACAATTAATGGCGAAATAATTAACCGTAAATCTCATTAATTTGTTATTGGTTAATTTATTCATGAAAGATCCTTCAAATGAAGGATCTTTTTGTTACTGTTTATATCTCATGTCCAATATTATTTTTACCAGATGAGCAAGGTAAGCCTTCATAAGTTATATTTCCCATCCGTTTATATCTGAGCAATCCAATCAGGCCCCATTGTAATAGTAGATATTGACAGTGAAGATATAACCATAGGCATTAATATTATTCGGACAGTTAAATCATTATCGCCGCTTCCCTATATTTTTTTCCTGATGTATAAACGCTGATTTATTATTTCAATGGTTGATATTATATCCGTACCATCAATTAAGCGGAAAAGAATAGACTTTATCTACATAAGTCACAAAATATATAGTTTTGTTCTCTTAATGCAATAAGCCTATTTACTTTGTATATGTTTTATGCTTGGATGAATTTTAGTAAATATCGACGGAGTATCCCATGAAAACTGTTGCGATTGTTGACCCCTATTCCAGCGGGCAATATCTCGCTGGTGAATTTTATTCGCGAGTATTTTCAAGTATTTGCATTATAATCAGTGCAAATATACCGACAGTTTATGTGGCCTCCTACAATAAAGATAACTTTATCAAAGGGAAAGAGTATGTCGTCGATAGCGTGAGTTTGAATAAAACACACTACATCACCAATACATCTCTGTACAAAAAACAAACATTGTCAAGTGGTGCAATTGTTTATTCGGAAGAACTTTTTATTCATCCTTCAGAAAAAGAGGTCAAAGACGTTATTGAATACGCAGTGAATGTCATGAATGCGCTGGGTATCCACTTTGGCGCTGCGCATTTTGATAGTCGTCTGGCACTCTCCATCTACTCACTTATCGCAATTATCAGCGTGGTAGTCATTTCATTTATCGGTTTAAAGATAGAGAAAAAGCAGGAAGAGAAAATGAAACAACAATTACAACAAGAGGAATAATCTATGACACAACTATCTAATTTAAAAACACCGTGGAAAATAGTACCTGTGGATGAGAAGAATTTTTCCAGTCTATTGAAACTGGTGGCAGATTATCAAAGGTTCTATGGTGTCAGTGAACCTGATGAGGAAAAGAATAGACTATTCTTTTCTCAATTTATCCATAATAAAGAAAAAGGCCGACAATATCTTTGTTTGAATGAACAGGATGATGCTATAGGATTTTCGACAATTTATTATATTTTCTCCAGTGTTAATGCGGTTGAAAATGCATTATTAAATGATTTATATGTTATTCCAGATTATCGTGGAAGAGGAGTAGGAAAAAGCCTTATTTTACATGCACTGCAATGGGCAAAACAGCAAGGGAAATTCTTTTCCCTAGACTGGACAACTCAGAAAAATAATATTACCGCTCAACAGTTATATGACAGCCTCTCGGATAGTAGAACCAGTTGGTATCATTATCAAATTGAATGTCGTTAATATTCTGCTTTTTCCGGGCAACATTTATATAATAGAGGTTACTTATGAACCTTTCTGTTTTTGAAAACATAGAATCTGAGGTCAGAAGTTATTGCCGGAATTTTCCCTCTATTTTTTCGCGAGGTAAAAATGCCTTACTATTTGATAAACAGGGTAATGAATATTTAGACTTTCTTGCCGGAGCGGGATCTGTCAATTATGGACATAATGATCCCTCCATGATTGAAGCGGCAATACATTATTTAAGTGAAAATGGCATTCTTCAGGGGCTGGATATGCATACTGAAGCCAAGGAAACCTTTCTTACCACTTTACACGAATATATTTTGGCGCCACGCCATCTGCGATATAAAGTTCAGTTTACCGGACCGACAGGAACCAATGCGATTGAAGCCGCACTGAAACTGGCACGTAAGGTCACTGGACGACACACTATCGCCTGTTTTTCTGGCGGTTACCACGGCATGTCTTTAGGCTCGCTTTCCATCACAGCAAATCCTGCCAAGCGGCAATCTACTGGTCTGCAAATACCGGGAGTATTACGACTGCCTTACGATCAATTTTCCGTCACAGATGTTGGTCAGCAATTAAGTTTCATTAGAGATATGTTGTGTAAGCCTGGCAATGGTATTGATCTGCCCGCCGCATTCATCCTGGAATGTGTTCAAGGTGAAGGAGGACTCAACTGCGCCTCCGTAGCCTGGCTACAAGGGCTTACCACATTGGCCCGGGAAATTGGATCTCTGCTTATCATTGATGATATCCAGGCTGGCTGTGGCCGGACAGGAAACTTTTTCAGCTTTGAAGAGGCTGGCATTACTCCGGATATTGTCTGCATTTCAAAATCGATCAGCGGTTCTGGATTACCCATGTCAATCAACCTTATCTCTCCAGATCTCGATAAATGGTACCCAGGTGAACACAACGGCACCTTCCGGGGCAATAATCTCGCCATGACCACGGCAACCGTAGCTCTGAAGAAATACTGGGGAGACGCGAGCTTTTCGCAGCAGATAAAGAGAAAAGAGCAGTTTCTGAAAACTATTTTCCAGTCCGAACTACAAGATCTGGACACACCATTCTCCATTGTAGGCAAGGGATTGATGGTAGGAATTAAATTTACCGCTTCAGTTCTGGCTAAAAAAATTAGTCGCTCTCTTTTCGAAAGAAAACTTCTGATTGAAACCTGTGGACCACAAAACGAGGTCGTTAAGTGTATGCCGCCTTTAACCATCGAAGATGAAAGATTACAAGAAGGGGCAGAGCGAATCATTGCGGCTACACGAAATATTATTCAGTCATTAAGGCATGCTGAAACAACGTTACCCATCAAGAAGGTGAGCCTGTGAGTAATATTATTGAAGAATTCGATGTGATCGGCATAGGGTTTGGGCCGGGTAATATTTCCCTTGCCGTGTCATTAGAAGAAAAACAAACCACAGATTCGGTGTTATTTCTGGAAAGTAACACCGCACCGGACTGGCAACCTGAAATGCTACTGGCTGGCTCGGATATACAGCACAACCCGTTGCGCGACTTTGTCACGCCGCGTAACCCCATCAGTCCCTACGGCTTTCTTAGCTATCTGAAAAGTGAAAACCGCTTGTTTGAGTATCTCAATCTCGGGTTGGAGTTTGCTTTAAGGAAAGATTATGCGCGCTATGTACGCTGGGTAGCACGTCATTTTGATCGCTGGGTGAGCTATGGAGAGACAGTCATCATCATTACGCTGGACAGTACCTTTTCCGATCGATACCGGATTGAAACCAGCCTCGGAAGAAGCTTGCTTGCGAAAGTGGTTTCTTTCGGGCCAGGAAGGACACCCTATATTCCACCACAATTCGAGCAGTGTCACTCATCGAGGATCGTTCATTTTACCCGCGTGACTTCAGCACTGTCGCAATGGCAAGTAGAAAGTCATTTAACATCTGTTGCAGTGATTGGTAATAGCCAAAGTGCCATAGAATTAATATTGGATCTTTCCTCCCGTTATCCACATCTGCGAATACATAATATTTTCCGAGGCTACTCTTATCAGCTCAAAGATGTCAGCCCTTTTACTGAACATATCTATTTTCCTGAGTTTGTTGATGAGTTTTATCAGCTCAATATTGAGCAGCAAAAAGCGCTCACTCGAGAATTGTGGCGCAGTAATTACAGCTCCGCAGATCACGATGTGATCAAAATGCTTTATGTAAAACTTTACGAACAGAAGCTGGACGGGCGAGAACATATTGCGCTGCACAATATGACCGATATTTCCCAGGTTACAGAGAATAAGTCGGGCATAGAAATTTATTATAAAAATAAAATCTCTGGCAGAGTCAGGAAATTACAAGTTGATGGCGTCATTCTTGCCACCGGCTTCAAAAATATGGGCAGTGAGGAAAATCAGGAGCGTAATCATCCACTACTTTCCAATGTAGCTGACCATTTTAAGCGCCGGGAAGATGGATCCCTGCATGTAACGCGGGATTATTGTTTAGAAAGCAATGATAAACCGTTATCGCCTTTTTTTCTTAACGGCTTATGTGAATCAACTCATGGTTTTGGTGACGCAGGTTCATTCAGTTTGCTTTCAATTCGCTCCTGGTTAATAGCAGAGAAAATCGAGCATTTTCTGACAACCAAGTACAGAAACCACAGCATGGGTGAATAATATGTCAGAAGTCACTAACCGCAAAATTGAAACCCTGATCCGCCGTAAAGCAGATATCCAGTATACCGATGAATATAACTGCAAACTCCGGCGGTTATTTCCCTGGAAAGGAAAAGTTAACACACAACGACCACTGACTGAATTTGGCTGTATCTGGGTAATGATTGAGCCCGGTAAAGATGTTGATCGGCATTCACATGACGAAGAAGAGACATTTATTGTTATCAGTGGTGAAGCTGAGTTATTCATCGACGGGGAGACGGCCATCATATCCTATGGCGATGTGGTTTATTTGCCGCGTTTTTCAGAACATCAGTTACGCAACCGTTCAGAAAAGATCCCATTTGTGATGTTAGATATTTACTGGGATATGAGCGGTAGCTCTGATTCCGTTTTTTAAATGATGATCAAATTAAGGCAGCCAAAATGACGCCAACCAGTTTTATTATCACATTACCGCCTCCAACACCTAACGGCGGGCTACATGTTGGGCACATGAGTGGTCCGTTTCTGGCGGGTGATGTATTTGCCCGGGCAGCACGTTTGCAAGGCCAGCACAGCTTTGTGACCTGTTACAGCGATATTAATCAATCTTATGTACGCGTGACGGCGGAACGTCAGCAACGCGATCCGGAAGCGCTGTATCGTTACTGGACTGATGATATTATTAAAACACTTAAACTCTATCATATTGATGTAGCTGATTATTTTTTACCGGAAGAGGAAGCCGTAACTTGGGTGCGGAATCTTTTCCATCAGCTTTATCAGCGTGGTGTTTTAGTTAAAAAACACTTTCCATTCTTTTACAGTGAGAAAGAACAAATCTGGCACGATGAAGCGGGTATTTCAGGTTACTGTCCAGTCTGTTTAGCCGCCTGTAAATGTGGCATCTGTGAAGCCTGTGGTAATTTGACGAATGCTGAAACCATTATTACGCCGCGTGTGACAAACAGCGGGTCAACCGAGGTGACGATTCGCCACTCAGAGGTATTAGTACTCGAACTGGAGCGTTTCCGCCAGCCGATTACGCAATTCTATCAGCAAAACAAGCGATTTCGTCAGCGCTACCAATGGCTTGCAGAAGATGCTCTGTCTAAGATTCTGCCGGATTTTCCGGTCACTATGCCGGGAAATTGGGGTATCTCTATGGCCCATGCTGATTTCCCTGGTCAGGTGATCAATGCCTGGCCGGAAGTTATGGCGGAGTTGTTGTACAGTTATCAACGGGCTATTGAGCGGGATCCACAGTTAAATGATGTTCCTGTACCCGTTAATTTCTTTGGTTTTGATAACTCCTATTTTTACGCAGTGGTACATGTCGCCATGCTGTCGCAAATCGATAACGGACGTTGGCTGCCTTGGGCAACGATGATTAATGAGTTCTATAATCTCGATCACGCCAAGTTCTCTACCAGCAACAATCATCTCGTGTGGGCATCTGACTTGGCGCAACGTTGTAGTGTGGATGCCATTCGCTTTTATGCAGCGTTTAATACCCCCGGTTTTGAAAAAGCCAACTTTAATGAAGCGGATATGATGAGGGTGCTTGAGAACTCTCTGGAAAAAAGTTGGCTAAGCATTACCGCAGCATGGAATCAAAAAGTGGCAACCTGCGTTACGCCATTACCGCCGCTGTCAGCAACATGGCGCCAAATTGGTGAATCTGCCCGTCAGCGGATTTTAGCCAGCTATACCCTAGAACGTTTTCATTTGCGACAAGCCGCGGAAGACTTATTACATCTGATGAAATTTATTGAGATGACATTATCTCAATATCATGATGCAGAGTCATTACGGGGGGTTGGCTGGTTACTGCAATGTTTCTCGCAAGCTGCCTGGCCTTTAATGCCACAGAGCAGTGAAAAATTATTCCATCGGTTAACGGCAATAGACCAGATGACACTGAATACGACAGACTTCCTTCATCTGTGCGATTTACCTTCGTCATTTTTTTCTCCCTGTATCAGTAGCAAAGAGGTTAAAAGTGTATGACTTCCAAAACTTGCCTGATGACCTTTTCCATACTTCGTTCTCCATATGGCGATATACAGGTTCAGGAGTTTGACGATCGCACCCCCGATGTTTTTCTTGAAGCAGAAAAGTCGAAAGGCTTTATCGACCGGGCCAAACCGGTGGAAGATATTGTCTGGATGACAAACTACCAGAAAGACTGGTTCGGCAAACAAAACTGGCCTATCTACGTCGTCTGGTGGGTATCTGAACATCATCAACCATGCTGGCGTGAGGCATGTTACCGGCTTGAGCATTTACACGATTATGGCGTTACACCCTATGCATTTACCTTCAAGCAGCCGTTTGATGCTCAGAATGAACCTTACGTATTATGCAGCGGAGTGAACCAGGAAAACAGAGATGTTACCAGAATGGATTAACCGTACCAACTGTCTTCATGGTGACCATCATTGCCACCAGCTTTCACTCAGTGAAAGTGATGGTCCCAATCTACAGGATTTATTGATGGCAGCCCGGCTAGCGGTCAGCGACGCCGGGATAACTGTCAGGCTGCGTTACTTCGATGATGGGCGTGAGGCCAAGCAAGCGGAAAAGGCGGCACGGGAAGCCATTTCGGCTGGCAGTCATGCGGTAGTGGGACATTTCAGCAGTATTACCGCATTAGCGGCCAGCCCTCTCTATGAAGCCAGCGAACTGCCTTTTATCGCGCCTGGAAGTTCCCATCCTGAGTTATGTCGCCAAAAGCGAAATACGCTGCGTTTTTTTGGCCATGATGATGAACAGTTACGGTGTCTTATCGCAGGCTGCTCCGTTGACGAGCGGGTGTTGATCCTGGCGCAACAGCATAATTATGGAGAACGTCTTGCCGATCAGCTGAATGCCGCGCTGGCGACTATGAGTATCACGGCTAACGTTTATCTGTCTGCTTCGCCTGCTATCGGTGATGAAAAGATAATACAGTTGGCTTTACAAAGTAGTGTCGTCTATCTGTTGGGCAGTCAAGCGTTTTCCTTTGGGTTAATGCAGCGATATGCCTTTTCTCCGGTGGCAAAAGTCATTTTGTCGGATGATGCATATGGCCCAGCAATACGACAGTTGACACATCCAAATATTGCCGTGCCTTTTCTCATTAATTATGGCGGAAATATGCTGGATCATACTCAATCTCAGCTACTTAGCAGGGCTTTCGCGCTATCGGGGAGACAACCGGGAGCTTATTTCTTTACGAGTTATCTGGCTATTCGGGCGCTATGTGACAGCTGGCGACACAATCCACATCTGCAAGGAGAAGCATTAATAGCGCATTTGCGTCAGCAACGCTGGCAAACCCCTTATGGTGAATTGACCCTTTCGCCACAAGGGGAGTTACAGGGACTAAAATGGGGACTGATTTCAAAGAACGATCTGCCTATTTTGAGTACCGGGAGCAATGCAAGATGAGTGTAGTATCCGATACAAATATTCCTGACGATATTTTACATATCAATGAGTCTGAAACAGCGACTTTCCTTCCTTGCCTGCCACAGCCTTTTGCCGTGCTGTTTGAAAGGGGGCAGCTCTCCGTTGAACTCTTTTCTCCTGTCGGAGTGGATACTCAAACACCGCATGACAGGGACGAAATTTATATCGTCAGTTCCGGTCATGGTGTTTTCCGTCGGGGTGAAACCTATGTCAATTTCTCGGCTGGAGATTTTCTATTTGTTCCCGCTTATGTTGATCATCGCTTTGAATCGTTCAGCAGCGATTTCAGAACATGGGTGATTTTTTTTGGCCCTCTTGGGGGCAACAGTATCCAAAACAGAGGGTGAGACATGGCTTCACAATGGGACCTCATTATCGTTGGGGGAGGACTGGCTGGTAGTGCATTGGCATCCTGGTGCAGTCAATTACCACTTAAAATTTTGCTGCTGGAAGCGACAGTGCCCGGCGCCGGAGGAGCAACAGCACATTCACGGGGGATCATACGCGTCTATGATCCACTGTATGCTCTGATGACAAAGAGTATCCAAGGCATTAAGGTATGGAGCGAGATCGCAGTAACGCATCCCGATGTCTTTACCCGCTGTGGCCTGGTTTACCTGCTAAAAGCCGAACATCAGGCACTGGCTCGTGAGCGGATTGCCGAGTTTTCTTCCGATGAGTACCCTATTCATATGCTAAGTGAAGCCGAATCTGCCTGCCGCTTTCCTGCTCTACAACATCACTGCTTTTCCAACGGGCGCATTGCGTTGTGGGAGCCGCTTGGTGGGTATGTTAATCCTCGTCAAGCGGCGCATATTTTCGTCGATAAAGCGCGTTTTCATGGTGTAGAAATTCTCGAAGGCTCACCCGTTAAAGCGGTGCGGGAAGTGCCGGGCGGAGTTGAAGTGATCACCGGAGTAGGTACAAGACTTCCGGCCAGGCTGGCAGTGATTGCAACCGGAGCTCACACGCCGCAACTGTACCCGGAGAGTCAGATCTTCAGTCGAACTATTCCGCTCAGTTGTCTACAAAGTATGCAATCCGATGCACCGGAGCAGTGTGTTATTGATGAAAATTCAGGAGGCTACCTGCGCCCTGAATCTTCCTCTTTTTTCTTTGTGGGTGGAGCTACGCAGTATGATGCATCAGATCCCGACCAGCTTCACTGGCAGCCAGAACAGGCGAATGCACGTCATCACCAGTTAGCAAATCAACTCCTTCTCTGTCAGAGCACCGTCGTAGACGGGCGAAATGGATATGATGGCTACACCGCCAACTATCTGCCAGAAATGCAGTGTCTGCCTGATCGCGATATTGCAATCTTCAGCGGTTTCTCCGGAAGGGGTGCCAAATATATTCCCTGGGCTGCACGTGAATTCAGTCAACAGTTAGCTGAACGCCTATGCATTTAGTCCCATTGTATTAAGAACAATTCAGGTAAATCAGTAAATTAACTTCTATCCGTTATCTGTACCTCCATGACAAATCTGGCCTGCAAAACCCCAGCCTTGAAAAAGTCTTCATTTAACATTTGCATACTTAATTACCTGGGTATGTTGAATTGTTAATAATCATCTTAAAGTGGCATGATGAGATCACTCATGTTTATTCAAGGTAATTGTTGAGGCTATTCATGCCAAAGGATGTAGAAAGACAGGAAATAACAGAACATCAGCCGGAAAGGTTATCCAGAACACCTTTGGAGAAAGGCATTCATCACGGTAAAAAAGCGATTTCTCTGACCGTCAGGGCAGGAGATTATATCCGTAATATTCCTATCATCGCTCACTTTATCCGGGCAACGCTGCGCTTTAATGATCGGATGGGTAATCAGTTTGGGGCGGCGATAACCTATTTTTCGTTCTTATCGCTTATCCCCATTCTGATGCTCTCTTTCGCCATTGCGGGTTTTATCCTGGCTTCTAATCCTGATTTACTGGCAAAGCTAATCAATGGTATTGCAAACAGTATTAGTGATGCGACACTGGCCAATACGCTGAAAAATAGTGTCGATACTGCGATTAAACAGCGGACTACCGTGGGATTAACCGGTTTGGCTATTGCTCTTTATTCCGGTGTGAACTGGGTAAGTAATTTACGCCAGGCAATTCTTGCCCAGTTTCACCCTGTCTGGGTACGGAATCAGGAAGAGAACGATAAAATCTATTCTAAATATATCCGTGATGTTATTTCTTTGATTGGGCTGTTATTAGCTCTGGTGATCACGCTGTCACTGACCTCTATCGCCGGCTCCGCTCAGACAACCATCGTTAAGATATTAGGGTTAGATGGCATTGAGTGGCTGCGTCCATCCTGGTTCCTGATTGGCCTGACAATTTCTATTTCAGCCAACTATCTGCTTTTCCTGTGGCTATTCTGGGTATTACCCCGCCACCAGCCCGCACGCAAAGCGTTGTTGAAAGGGACACTGATAGCAGCTATAGGTTTTGAAGTTATCAAATATATTATGACCATGACGTTGCCTCGCCTCGCCAGCTCCCCTTCCGGCGCGGCTTTTGGTTCTGTTATCGGCCTGATGACATTTTTCTATCTCTTTGCCCGTTTAACGCTGTTCTGCGCTGCCTGGATAGCCACAGCGGATCATCATCAAGATAAAAAAAATACCGAATAAATGTGCACTGGCAGAGCCAATCTGCCAATAATAACCGTTGAAAAGGAGCTGTTTATGCCGTTTGTAAATATCAGAATTACCCGTGAAGGTGCTACAGCAGAGCAAAAGAAGCAATTAATTGAAGGAACTACCCAGTTACTTGTCGATGTATTGGGCAAAAATCCTGCAACAACCTTTGTTATTATCGATGAAGTCGAAACGGATAACTGGGGAGTTGGCGGTAAGAATGTGACTGAACTTAGAGCCGCAGCTAAAAAATAGCCCAACTTTAGTATGATAAAGGCGGTATTTCCGCTGAGGTATTCCCATAAAACGAGACAGGCATAGAGTTTTGTGATTTTATTGATTATGCCAATAACTCAATGAGATAACTCTATGTCTGCCGATTCATTATGTCAGAAGTTTTTCCGGGATGTGCTTACTCCTTCTGTATCCTATCGTTAAAAAGCCACCATTGACTCTCACCAGTATTGACCGACATTTACCGGTTATGCCTGCATGAAACACAAGATTAAAAGGATCCGCTAACTTTTATCCTACGTGATGTAATCCTTTATTTTTGTGACTGATTTAGTTACAAAAATCAAAAAAACATTAGTAAATCTACTAAGTTTTGAGCGATTTTTTCCCGTTTCTTGTTTTATTTTTAGTTATGTACTTGTTAGTTCGAAGTTAAAATAATTATAGAAATAATATTCATTTTTGATATCATCACATTACAATAAATCATAAATTTTTTTAATAAAATGGTTAATAATAACTTGAAATCCGTAGGCTTCTCCCATTATCAACTAAATCTGGAGTATTCAGAGAAAGAAAAAAGCATGATCATCATAGATTTATCAATAACTAAACAGGATATATAATGAAGGAATCAATTACTTCAATTCTTATTATCTGTTTTTTACTGGCTCTAGGTTTTTTTCTTGGTAAATTAATCAAGGAAAATATCAAGGCAAAATTAGTAGGAAGCATAACTATGATAGTTATGATTCTACTTTTCATGATGGGAATTGAATTAGGTGAAATTTTCATAAATAGTAACCTGGGAACATCAATTATAATTGAATCCTTAGTGTTATCTTCTTTAATATCAATATCAACATTCTTGATATTATTTAAAAGAAAATTTTGCCAGATTGAAAAAAAAGGTAAACAATCATTCTTAGATCCATTTATTGGGTGTTTTAAAGCTATAATGTTTTTCTGCTTAGGTGTTTTAGTTTATAAGCTTACTAATTTATCCTTGGCAGAACACAATATATCGAGTAATTATGCGTTATATACGTTGATATTATTTGTAGGGTTAGATTTGGTTAATTTTAGCTTTAAGGATATAAAAATTAATCACATTAAAATCCCTATTTTCACTATCGCGGGTACTGTTATTGGTGCGCTGATATTTTCTATGTTAACTGACTATTCTATCAGTGAGTCTATGTTAATATCTAGTGGATACGGGTGGTTTTCATTATCTGGACCTATGGTGACATCAATGACAAATCCTCATTATGGATCTTTGTCTTTCATGACTGATCTATTTAGAGAAATATTTAGTATATTCTTCCTTTATTTTCTTGGGAAAAGTTATCCTCAAGGTGCAATAGGGATATCTGGTGCGGCGGCATTAGACTCAGCTTTACCATTTATTAAAGAAAATTGCACTAGTGAAGATATTAAATATGCAATCGCAAGTGGATTTGTACTAACGTTGTTAGCGCCATTATTTATATCAGTATTTGTTGGATTAGTTTGACTTTTTTAGCTCTCCGCTCTTCTCCTTATTTTAAGCAGAAGAGCGTGCTATAACCATATTTATCCTGTAGGAAAGATATATACCCGTTATCTTTCACGTTGCCTCTTTGTTGGCTGCACTCACTCACGCCCGTCGCTGGGGGAACAGGGACGAGCGCCAGTGCGGTTTTCTATACCTATTTTCTATACTTTTCAAGAAGCCTTTGCTTCCGGTTTGGGTTTGGATTCCGGCGGTTGTGCCGGAGGATCAATCTTATGCGGCGCAGGCAACATTATCTGATTAAAGCTATTTCTTAACTGGTTCACATCCATCTCTTCTTCCCCTTTTGGCTGAATCAGAACAAACGCAACCTCCTGCGAAAGGATCTGATTTAGTTCATGGTTAAGCATTTCAGGTGTCAAAGAAGCCAGAAAGGCTTGCCTCAAGCGCTGATACTGTTCAGGAGCAATATCCACCACATTACTTTGTTGGGACAAAAGACGCTGATTAATCAGAATATCCGTGCTGGTATGGGCATACATGGCAAACAACTGGCTGAGTTGGGCCTGTTTCTGCGCATACAGCTCATCAAACTGTGCCTTTGGCAATCCTTTATCACGTAGTGTTACCAATTCAGCAGCCAGATATTCCATCGCGGGTTTTAAATTACCTGCCGACGTGTTGAGATTCAGAGCACAACTCGCACGCTGATACTGAACTTTGCAATCCAGCCCCAGTTTCAGCGCTTTATCATTTCTTCTCTCCAGCCCAAGTTGCAGGTAACGATAAAGTGCCTCACGGGTAATATCACTGATCCAATAGTGGCTCAACACATGTGAATCATTCATCGGCTGCCAGTTGAGATCCCAAATCAAGGATAAAGTATCTTCTTTATTTTTGTCACTGATCATCCCTATCGTATCCGGTTTCATCGGTAACAACGCCGCGACCGTTGCCGGAGTATGACGCTTACCTTTCAATGATGAAAATGCCTGATTGATATTTTCCGGTAAAGTACGACTATCCACGTGGCCCGCGATATACAACGTCATCATGTCAGGGGTATACCATTGCCGGTAAAATTGCTTAAGTTTATCCAAATCGACAGGTTGAGCGGTAGCCTGTGCCGGATCATGCCCCAACAGCGTTGAACCTTGCAAACGTCTGCGCCACACCGGATCCTGTATATCGGGCGGATAGGTCGCTACCGATGTACCCGACATTTTCATGGCATGTTGTAGTGTCTCTGGCGTAAATACCGTTTTGCCCGCCGTGTCAGCCAGCCAACTCAACGCACTTTTTAACAGTTCAGGACGATTATGCGGCAAACTCAGGCTATAAAGCGTGAAATCATATGAAACAATAGCAGGAGGCAGTGGGTATTTAGGATCGACGGCACTGTCCCATAGTTGTTCCAGTTTAGCGGAAGACAAACTTTTGCTGCTGAATAACGCGACTTTCGGAATCAACCAGGTATAACCCGCTTGCTGCGTTTTCTCCGCCAGCGAACCTGTTTTCACTACAAGGCGCAACTGTATTCTGTCGTTAGGACGTTGTGGCGTCTGCAAGATTTGCCAGTTAAAACCATTTTCCAGTTTGCCTTGTTTCCAGGCAGGGTCAGGTTGCAAAACTTCTGCCTGCGCCTGGCCTGCAACGGCCAGCATTATCCCACCAATAAAATAACGAATTTTCGTACCCTGCATGTGAACCCCTATAGATGTCTATCCTTGGTTTTAGTCTGCGGCGGTTTAACCAGTGATGACAGAATATGTTCCCTTCGACCAATAACAACGGCAGAAAAAGCAAAAACCTGAATTTTAGCAGGTGAAATCCTGTCAGAATTATAACTGAGGGTTAGACCTCAAACCGCCTCGGATGGTTTCATGATGACGGAGGTTTATGTTTATCAAATTGACGATTATATCCCCTGATCAGCAGACCCAGTTCATCATCCTTGTGGCCTTTCGGGCAAGTCATGGGTTCTGGTGGTTGATCGCGATTAAGATCCCGTGCAACGTTACGCAATGGGTGCACAATAATCCGGTTGATACACCAGCTTATCGACACAGTCAGAATAAGTGCTAACAATAAATACGTCGTCAACATCAGTGCCAACGCATTAATAGCAAAACGATATACCCGATTAGAATCCACCTGTAAAATCAAATGCCCCAGCGGCTTAGCGTCTATTGGCGCTGAACCATAAGCATGGAGAGGAATACTCACTTCCACAGGGATCCCAAAAATACGTTCAGCCAATTCGGGAATTGGACGATGGGTGGCAAAGCTCAATCGTATCACCCGGATATCCTCCGGTAACACCACATCTGCCCGCCCTAAAATACCGGCGGTGCGTAGCCCTATCAGTAACTCTTTTGCTTTACTGAGATCGGAACTGAGCAACGCTTCGGTTAAAGGTGCCTGTACCTGAACTGCCGCATTATTAAGCTGACTGATATAATCATCTTTACGTTGCTGTATAAGATGACACAATTGAATAGTAATAAAAATAGCAATGGTCACCAGCGTGACGCCGGTCACTGCGGCCATCTGTTTAATGGTTAACGAACGTTTGACGCGCAATTTCATTTTCACTCAAACCAATGCCTGTGAGATATCGCAGTTATAACATGTGATCAATGGAATTGAGTATACTTGATTTTATCGCTAACAATCCTGTTTCACTTATCCAAGTCGTTATTTTTCTGAAATAATTACCTTTAGTGGCGATCTGTGACGGTGAGAGACAAAAACCAATATTTAAATGGTGATAATGGCTAACCCATTATCACCAAAGATGTTTTAATACATGATTGCCAAGTCATTACTCCACAGCAACATTTTCATCCTGATCAACGGCAAAACAAGCAATCAGTTGCTCACCATATTGATTCAATTTTGGCTGAAGCTGAGTACAGGCGCTAAATGCCCGACGACAACGGGCTGCAAACGCACAACCGGGTGGTGGATTCATCGGGCTTGGCAATTCACCTGTCAATTTTATCCGTTCACGGCGTAATTCAGGGTTCAGCCTTGGCGTTGCTGATAATAGCGCCTGTGTATACGGATGACGTGGGTTACTGAAGATCATCTCCTTACTGCCTTTCTCCACACAGCGGCCAAGGTACATCACCATCACTTCATCAGCGATATGCTCAACCACAGACAAATCATGGGAAATAAACACATAAGACAACCCCAAATCCTGCTGCAAATCCATCATCAGGTTCAACACCTGTGCCCGCACCGAGACATCCAGCGCAGAAACCGGCTCATCTGCGATCAACACATCCGGGTCCAACATCAGGCCACGGGCAATCGCGATTCGCTGGCGCTGACCACCGGAAAACATATGCGGATAACGGCTGTAGTGTTCGGTTTTCAGTCCCACTTTCGCCATCATCTGCAATACTTTCTCTTTACGCTCATGTGCACTCAATTTGGTATTGATCAGCAAAGGTTCTTCTAAGATCTGCCCAACTTTCTTACGCGGATTGAGTGAACCATAAGGATTTTGAAACACAATCTGGATTTTCTGGCGGCGCAGCTTTTCAGCATCTCTATTTGGCACCAGCAAATCCTGCCCCTGATAATAAAGTTCCCCGTCAGTTGGCTTTTCTATCATTGTCAGCAATCGCCCCAATGTGGATTTACCACACCCCGATTCACCCACAACTGCCAACGTTTTGCCTTTCTCCAGTTCGAAAGAGATACCATCCAACGCTTTTACAGTACGAGCCGGTGAGAATAATCCCCCTTTGATCGAATAATATTTTTTCAGTTCTGTCGCTTTTAATAACGGCGCCGTTGATGTCTCCTGCGCCGGATAAACATATTCACTCATATTGTCGGCCTCCCCGCATCATCCAGCGGTGTATGGCATTTCACCTGACGTTCCCCTACCGTTCGTAATTCCGGTTCCATCTGGCGGCAATGGTCATTTGCATATGGGCAACGCGGATGCATCAGGCAACCAATAGGCCGGTCATATTTCCCCGGCACAACGCCCGGTAAAGAGGCAAGACGGGATTTATCAGTGGCAAATTCAGGTAATGCCCTGAGCAGCGCCTGAGTATACGGATGACGTGGCGCACAGAAGATTTCCGATGCCTTACCGGATTCCACCACCTGCCCGGCATACATCACGATAATATGATGGGCCGCTTCCGCGACTAATGCCAGATCATGAGTGATTAAGACCAGCGCCATATTTTCCCGTTGTTGCAGCTCCAGCAACAGTTCAATAACCTGCGCTTGAATGGTGACATCCAAAGCCGTTGTCGGTTCATCAGCAATAAGCAATTTTGGCCGGCAAGCAATTGCCATTGCGATCATCACCCGTTGGCTCATACCACCGGACAACTGATGCGGATAAATATCCAGACGCGATGCAGGATCAGGAATACCAACCAATGTCAATAGATCAATCGCCCGCTGGTGGCGAGTGCGACGATTGCCACCCTGATGCACCTTCAGCGCCTCCATGATCTGATACCCAACGGTATAACAGGGATTCAGGCTGGTCATCGGATCCTGGAAGATCATTGCCATTTCTGCACCAACCAGTTGACGGCGCTCTTTCTCCGAGATTTTGGTCAGATCACGCTGGTTAAATTCCAGTTTGTCTGCCATCACCCGGCCCGGATAATCAACCAACCCCATGACTGCCAATGAACTGACTGACTTGCCGGAACCGGATTCTCCAACAATCCCGACAACCTGACCCTGTTCAACACGGTAGCTGATGCGGTCAACAGCACGGAATGGCGCATCTTCTTCACCGAAGTGAACCGATAATTTTTCTACATTTAACAATGCCATTTCGCTACCTCACTACTGCTTGAGTTTAGGATCAAGTGCATCACGCAAACCGTCACCCATCAGGTTAAACGCCAACACTGTCAGCAGAATTGCCAAACCTGGGAAAGTCACCACCCACCAGGCACTTTGTGCAAACTGCAATACATCAGACAGCATTGTTCCCCATTCCGCCGTGGGTGGCTGCGCGCCCATCCCCAGAAAACCCAAAGCAGCCATATCGAGAATGGCATTGGAAAAACCTAAAGAAGCCTGCACAATCAACGGTGCCAGACAGTTAGGCAGGATATTGATAAACATCTGGCGCATGGAACCCGCCCCAGCCACTTGTGAAGCCGTGACATAATCACGGTTAACCTCCACCAGCACCGCAGCACGAGTTAAACGGATGTAATGGGGCAAAGCCACAAAGGTCAACGCCAGAGAAGCATTGACAATTGACGGCCCAAATATCGCCACCAACACCAACGCTAACAGCAGGCTTGGCAATGCCAACATAATATCAACGATACGCATGATGATAATATCCACCACGCCACCGAAATAACCGGCCAGCACCCCCAGTACAACCCCCATTAACAGGGATAACACCACAACCAGACATCCCACTAGCAATGAAAGCCGGGCGCCATACATCAGACGAGAAAGTAAATCACGACCGACATCATCAGTGCCAAGAATAAACTGCCAGCTTCCCCCTGTCTGCCATACCGGCGGAGTCAGCAAGGAACCACGGAACTGCTCCGCCGCACCATGCGGCGCGAGTACCCCCGCTAACAAAGCAATCAATAACATCAGCACAATATAAACCAGGCCAGCAACCGCCCCTTTATTGCGCTTAAAGTAATACCAGAACTCCTGCATCGGCGTCATAATCTTAGGCACATTATTTGCAGGCTCAGTCACTTGAGACATAATACGCTCCCTATTTCTTATGACGGATACGCGGGTTAACAACGCCGTACAGCAAATCAACCACTAGGTTAACCAGGATAATCATGATCGCCACCAGCAATACCCCTCCCTGAACCACCGGATAATCCCGGCGTTGAAGGGCATCGATCAGCCAGCGTCCAAGCCCCGGCCAGGAGAAAATGGTTTCAGTCAGAATCGCCCCCGCCAGCATGATACCCACCTGTAAGCCGATGACAGTCACAACCGGCAGCAGCGCATTGCGCAATGCATGAACCACAATCACACGAATGCGGCTCAAGCCTTTGGCGCGGGCAGTACGGATATAATCTTCACCCAATACTTCCAACATAGAAGAGCGGGTCATACGGACAATCACCGCCAATGGAATTGTCCCCAAGACAATGGCAGGTAAAATTATATGCATCACAGCATCTTTGAAATTACCTTCTTCACCCCAGAACAGGGTATCAATCAGCATAAAGCCCGTCAGCGGGTAGCTATCATCAAGGAAAACACTGTCGCCTACCCTCCCGGATACCGGTGTCAGATCTAACTGAACAGAAACCAGCATGATCAACATAATTCCCCACCAGAAGATCGGCATAGAGTATCCGGTCAGGGAAAGACCTATCGCAGTATGGTCAAAAACCGATCCACGCTTTACCGCCGCCAGTACGCCAACGGGAATACCGACGGCAATCGCAAACAGCATGGCGCATATCCCCAGTTCCAAGGTTGCTTGGAAACGGGGAACAAATTCTTCCCACACAGGGATACGGCTTTTCATGGAGACACCAAGATCACCATGTAACACATTACTTACATAATGAAAGTATTGCTGCCAGAGTGGCTTATCCAGCCCCATTTCCGCCATTAACTGCGCATAGCGTTCAGCCGATATTCCACGTTCCCCGGCCATAATGGTCACCGGATCGCCGGGGATCATATGGACAAAAGCAAAAGTCAGCAAAGTAATGCCAATAAACGTTGGGATAACTAGCCCCAGACGTCGGAGTATGAACTGCAACATATCCCGAACTCCCTTTTTTTAAATGCCGGTTACAGCTCTCAGGCCGTTTGGCTTGATAAGAGGGAGGACTTTCCCCCTTTGGCTCACAACTCAATAATTTCTTGCCTCTACTTTTCTTGTTAGCTTTCTTCCAGCGATGACTGGCTGGGAAAAACTACCATCTCCGCTAAAAAATTAGGGAGATGGCATATCACAACCGAGTAAAAGCAGGATTATTCGAGAGACACGTTATCGAAGCGATGTTTATTACCCAATGGCTCAACCACATAACCTTTAACTTCTTTGCGGATGGGTTCATAAACAATGGAATGAGCAATGATCAATGCCGGAACCTGCTCATGCATCATAACCTGTGCTTGTTTATAAAGCTCAATACGTTTGGCATGATCCGAAGCCACACGCGCCGGCTGAATAATGTCCTCAAACGGCTTATAGCACCATTTAGAGTAGTTAGAGCCTCGTTCTTTGGCGGCACAACTAAACAAAGTTGCGAAGAAGTTATCCGGATCACCATTGTCACCGGTCCAACCCATCATCATAGCCTGGTGCTCGCCATCTCTAGCCCGTTTCAGATATTCACCCCATTCGTAACTGACAATCTTGGCCTTAACACCAATTTTCGCCCAGTCAGCCTGAACCATTTCAGCCATACGACGGGCATTTGGGTTATACGGACGCTGTACCGGCATTGCCCACAGATCGATAGTAAAACCATTTCCCAACCCGACTTCTTTCAGTAACTGCTTCGCTTTTTCCGGATCGTATGGGTAGTCTTTAATGCTATCGTTGTAACTCCATATCGTCGGCGGGATCAGATTTTTCGCTTTCTGGCCCGCACCCTGATAAACCGCCTCAACAATAGCGTCTTTATTGACAGACATTGTCAGCGCCTGGCGAACTTTAACGTTATCCAGTGGTTTTTTGGTGACATTGAAAGAAATATAACCAACATTTAAGCCGGGCTGTTCCATCATAACGATGTTTTTATCCTGCTTCATACGGGCAATATCAGCCGGATTTGGATATGGCATGATCTGACATTCATTTTTCTGTAGTTTTGCATAACGAACAGAAGCATCAGGGGTAATAGAGAAAACCAAGCGGTCAACTTTCGGTTTACCTCCCCAATATTCGTTGAACGCTTTATACAGAATGCGGGAATCTTTCTGATATTGCAGCAACTGGAATGGACCCGTACCAATTGGATTCAGGTCTACATTCTGCGGCGTGCCTGCTTTCATCATTTTATCCGCATATTCCGCAGACAGAATAGAGGCGAAGTCCATCCCTATATCAGCCAGGAATGGGGCTTCTGGGCGACTCAGTTCAAACCGGACAGTATAATCGTCTACTTTAACAACCTTATCGATCATCTCACTCATCCCCATACCCGTAAAATACTCATAGCTGCCGCCTGAGACTTTATAGTATGGATGGTTTGTATCTTTCTGACGCATAAAAGAATAGAGCACATCATCAGCATTAAAATCACGGCTGGGTTTGAACTCTTTGTTAGAGTGCCATTTAACGCCTTTTCTCAGATGAAAAGTATAGGTTTTACCATCATCACTGACGTCCCACGTTTCTGCCAACCCAGGTATGATTTCAGTCGTACCGGCTTTGAACTCAACCAAACGGTTAAACAGTGGTACCGAGCTGGCATCATAAGTGGTGCCAGTAGTGAACAATTGCGGGTTAAATCCTTCTGGTGAACCTTCAGAACAGTAAACCAATGTTTTTGCCTGAACGCTGGCGGTTACTGCTAATGCAATCAAGCTGATCCCCAGCTTTAATAACCCTGTTTTTCTAGAGGAAGTTGTCATTCTCTTGCACTCCATTTGTGATGTTGTTGTGTACAGCAAGAACCTGCATTTTCTGCCAGGAACAGCACTGTTTGGGCTTTGTTTATTATTTTTCGGATTATCAATTAAGCAACTGTTGTCCCCTGCGTCAATAAGATCTCAACAGCTGTCATAAACATCAGGAAAACACAAAAAAAACCAATTATTAACATGATTAGTACAAAAACATGACGCAATGCACGTTTTGTAGCCCAAAAGACCATAAAAAAGCCATGGTTGCAGAATGAATAACTATTAATCGATATGCGATATTTTCAACCATGCGATTAATTAATAAACGATTGTTATGATAGAAAAGAGGATAGATGGCATAAAATGCTGTGTGCTGAATAAGATCGACACCAGAAAAATATTCCTTTTCCCGTCAGCGGCCATGCCATAATCGAGCATAGCCGTTGAAAAGTGTAGCCGATTAATAAATATATCCACAGCCATTAAATATTTTTCAGATACCCACCAGATTCCTCAATTTTCCTGATTTTTTCGTAATCTTGTTTGATTATGTCTTTATCATGATGAACTAAATAAACTGTTCCAGGTTGGCTAAAAACATCTTTAGTTACTTCAATCTCATCACCTTCATCAACATAAAAAACAACTTCACAGAAAGAAGGTAATTTCTTTAATTCTTCCATAAAAGAATTTACGGTAAATATACCAAGACGATGGTTAATCAAACATACATTATAGGAATGATTAATCAGGATATAATCTTCTATTTGTATAGCCTTATTAAAATTTTCCGGTTCGACAATAGACATAGCAGAAGCACTAATTTGCCCTAAACCTGTTGTTAATTTGGCTATCGCAGGTCGCAATATTCCATCCATTCTCGCAGCAATTTCAACCAATTTTGGGCCATCAGGTGTCAACATCACTTCAGCATGGCTGGGACCATTAAATATACCTAAAGTAAGTACAACTTTTTTGGTATATTCGACTAAAACATTATATTCTGGATAGGAAGAATCGATAATGTCATCGATATCATAGATTATGCTACCTGTATCAAGCCTGCGCTTTTTATATTTTACTACTTCCGTAACCAATGGATTGCTATTAAGAGACACCATATTAACAACATATTCTGTTCCTTTCAGAAACTCCTGTATTAGGACATGATTATTACAGAGATTAAGTTTATTAGACTTCCCCAATATTTTATAAAAAGCCTCCTTGGCGGAACGCTCATTTTCGCAAATATAAACACCATCAGAACCCGCACTTTCTAATGGTTTAAGTACGACAGGAAAATTACTAAAAGTTCTAATCCATTGCTCCGCAGTATGCCAATCTGAGAATTTACCTTGTTCTGCCGCCGGAATTCCATATTTTCTCAGCGTGTCAATCATCTCATACTTATTGCGTCTTGCAGATGTTTTAATAAAATCATTCTTATAGTTTAATTCAAAATGGCTATTAAGCTTATCCGCAAGAGAAACCCCACTTTCACTCCCTGCAATAATAAATTCAACACCTTGTTCTTTAAGGAAATTCACTGTATCAACTATATTATAATAAACATAATGCTCTTTATAGATTGAATAATCGAATCCTTTATAATAATAACTGTGTAAATCTGATTTCGAGGCTATATGCAAGAGATAACACCCCTTATCATAGAGCTCTTTAGCCATAAATTTACCGGCAGAAAAACCATCGACAATAGCAACCTTTTTCATTTTATCCCTCACTATACCCTTTCGTCTTTTTTATTTTACTCACACCAAGAATAGTTAACAAAGAAACGATAACCAGAACTGCGATCAGACTCTCAACAGAAAAAGCGATACGCGAATCAACATATTGAAAACAAATCACAAAGACGGGTATTAACAATAGTAATAAAGAGACATGAAGTGGCTTAATCGCATTAATTGTTTTCTGTACAAGATAGATTGGAAGTAAATGCCCAATAATCACCAGAATAAACATCGGAAGCATCATTTCGATATTCAGACCAAAAGGAACATCGGATAGAGAAATATAACAGAAAGAAAGTATAACCATTAAAACATTTCGAACAGACAATATCTCATACGTTTTCCATTTTTCCCTGAATAATTTCTTAGAAAAAATAGTGTATAATACGGTTCCCACAGCACTGAGTATCACACTGACAATGCCGATAATTCTATCCTGGGTTGAAGTTGATGATAAACCACTATTCCCCAGAAATGAATTTACCAACATAACGCCTACCCCAATCAAAACCAACCAAGATATGACAACTTCCAGTTTTTCCGTTTTCGCCTCATCTTTATCCATTAAAGACGAGAGAAGGATAGTTATTGCCGGACCACAAGCCACTGAAGCCACACCAACTATAGCAGGCTCAAGAAAACGAAGTGAAATTATTAATCCTCCCCAATTTAATAAAACTGAGATATTAACAATTAACACCAATAATGTGTTCTTACGAACCTTTAAGATTAATTCATCAACCCCCTTAAAGACACTTATAGTCATGAACAAAAAAGTGGATGATATAAAACAATAAAAAATAACAATAGCCGAGTTTATCGATTGCGTTAAATACGCAACAAACACATCAAATACGGCACTTATGAGACAAAAAACAACCCCATATATTACACCATTATATGAAGACATATATCACCTATTGATTTATTTCTCCAAAAATTAAACTGTTTACTCTGAATGTCTTTTATTATTTCAAATTTATCTTTAATGACAGTTGTTTTCATATTTATTTTACTCAATAACTGTAACTTTTTCATGCTCAAGATAAATTTTCATAATCGTTTTCACTTCTATGCCCGTTTTATCTTTCACTTTCACTTTGCCATTATTCTGGATTTTCTCTACCGCACAGATGACATCTTTAACCTCACCACCACTCCGTTGTACTGCTTCTATAAGGGATATAACCGCGCCACCGGTACTTAACGTATCATCAATAATCGCGACCTGATCACCTGGTTCAATACCATTGAGATACATTTTTCCTTCAAAATATTCGGAACTAATCTGCACAATATTATTATTCAGCTCATCTAAACAATAGGGATACCATCTGGCCATTGCCAATGGTATCCCTGTAAAGAGAGAAACGGCGGTGGCCAATGGAGCGCCTTTATCTTCTTCTGTGACAATTTTATCTACTTTAAAATCCATTAATTGAATTATTTTATGAGCAACTTCTATCAAAACCTCAGGCCTCAACGCAGGTAGCTGATCCGTAAACTCATTAACCGTTGTCAAAACTTTACCCGAATTAACAACCCTTGCATTCTCATAAACGTCTTTTAATAACATTCTCAATCTTCCTTATATTCAGGGTAAACACCATTCCAACGACTTTGATATTTCCAGGCACTGTCAAAGAATAAAGTGATCAATACTTTATTATGTAATTTTTGCAGCATTCTTTCACACACCAATAAATTGGCACCACACGTAGGACCTATACCAAGATCATCCGTTAATATAAACTGTTTCATTCTATTCCAGGCTTCATCCCCTTCGACTGTATGCACTTCATCAACTAACTCCGGAACAGTATTAACCGATAGTACACCCGCACCAAGCCCCATCAGATTATGATGATGATGTTCAAAATGAATGCCTTTCCTCATTGCATATAGCGGTGCAGAACTGCTGACTTCAATGCCAATTGTTTTTATATTGCTATATTCTCGTTTTAAAACTTCAGCAATCCCTGAGAAAGTACCGCCTGTCCCTATTGAGCAAATAAAATAATCAGGAACAATATTATTCTCTTTTAATTCTTTAATGATTTCCTCTCCACAGACATACCAGGCTTCCTTATTTAGCGTTGTGCCTGATTGGTCAAGGAAAAAAACATCATCTTTGTCTTCGGCATAATCTTTTGCTGCTGAAACTGCTCCATTCAGAAATAATTCCTTCGGCGTCTCATAAATCTCTGCACCATAAAACCTTATTTGCTCTTTACGCTCATCTGTCATCCCTTCAGGCATGAATATTTTTACCTTATACCCTTTCTCTCTTCCTATCCATGCTAATGCGGCCCCGCCATTCCCTGTCGAACAGTCAATCAGCGTCATGCCTTGCTGTATTTTACCTTCCTTCTCAAGAGTATTAACAATGTGTAAAAACGTTCTGTCTTTGTGACTTCCTGTCGGGTTCCGATATTCACACTTCGAAAATACTCTATTACCGTTTATTTTAAATTTATCAATCTCGAGTAAAGTTGTATTACCTATATCACTTAATTTCACATTTATATTCCAGCTCATATTTATAGAAGATCATATTCATACACTATTATTATGTTTTTTTAAACAAGCAATTCAATAAATGAGATATATTTTTCAAGTGGGGAAATTAAGTCTTATTTATCATAAAATTAACACAGTAATTATAACAACAAAAATATTAAACATCATTGATAGTAATTTGATGTTATTTTATTATTACGCTATTATTAGCATGAATATAATTTCGCCACAAGGATCACAGGTAAGCAAGAAATGGAAATATTATCTGCTAGAAGAAAATATTTTAAAGAAACGAACAATCAAGCATTATCAACTCATTCAGCGTTGTTAAAAGAGAATTCAACATCATTTACTGTTCAAGGTGAAACCTCTCGTTGTGACCAAATTATCCAGAGAGGTGACCATGCGCTAATAGGAATAAGCCCCTTTAACTCGCGTTTTTCAAAGGACTATGTTGTAGACCTTATTCAGTGGTCAAGTCATTATTTCCGACAAATCGACATATTGTTACCTTGTGAACGTGAAGCTTCACGCCTTTTAGCCGCTAGTGGAACTGAGGATTCTAGGCTGCGTCCCTTAATTATTTAACCGCCTGTAAAAGAGTCGAATACAGCCTAATTTCACCATGGACAAATAGTGTCGGGCGGTTTTTTCGTAACGGGTTGCAATACGCCGATTTCCTTTCAGAAAACCGAAACAGCGTTCGACAACATTGCGGTTACGATAAGCCGGTTCATCAAATTGCGTACGACCATCAGAACAGCCTTTTTCATTGATTTTATAAGGAATTACGCTCTTGATCTTCAATTTACGCAGATAACCGCGAAGCTTTCTACTCGAGTCCCCTTTGTCTGCCAGCACCGCTTTGCCGCGCCGTTTCAGGAAACCATTGAAATAATCAGGAAATAGCTTATATATTGACACCTTGATGCTCAATGCATATGATGACGTTATGAACAAATCTAAAAAAACCCCTACGACTGCTGGGAGAACAGCAGTGGACTACACTGATCGAATGTATTGGAATGGCATCATTAAGATGAGTTTATCCAAGTTTTTTATTCTCAGTGTCCTACAACAACGGCCTATGCATGGCTACGAAATTGCCCGTGAAGTTGAGTGTTCAACCCAAGGCTGCTGCGCACCCACTGAAGGTACAATTTATCCAGTGCTACGCGAATTTGAGCAAGGTGGGTATGTAACCGTGCACAACGAAACAGTTGCAGGTCGTGGACGTAAAGTCTACACATTAACAGATAAAGGGCGTGAAGCCTTCGCTGTCGCTGTAGAAGCTTGGATGGAAGTCGTTGCACATATCAATCGTCAGTAATGACGGTTTTTTTTAACTATATACATTACTCATCTATGCATTGATCAGGAATATATAATGAATCTAAACTCTCTTGCTGAAACACTTAAATTTTTTACCATCATAAGTACCGAGTTGATCGTTCTGTTTTTAGTTGTGAGTTTCATTGTCGCAATGATGCAGGAGTACATACCAGCCAGCACAGTGCAGCGCCTGCTTACCGGGCGTAGTTTGCGTGGCAATCTCGTTGGCGCAGGATTAGGGGCAGTAACACCATTTTGCTCCTGCTCAACCATTCCAGTTACCGTCAGTCTGCTTAATGCAGGTGCACCATTTGGTGCCACTATGTCTTTCCTTGTCTCTTCACCAATACTCAATCCAGTTATTCTGGGTTTGCTGGTGACATTGCTTGGTTGGAAATTCACACTATTTTATGGCGCTTCTGCTTTTATTCTCTCTGTCGCAGTGGGGGCAATCTGGCAGTTCTTTGGTTTAGAACGAGATGTCAAAAAAGTGCGTGTAGTCGGTGATAACCACTCTCTGGAAGTAACGGATTTAAAGTCTCGCCTCTACCGCGCCAGTCATGCTGCATTCAGTCTGTTTAAAACTTCCCTGCCCTATTTACTTATCGGTGCAGGTATCGGTTCCTTAATCTACGGTGTAGTACCGGGAGAATGGATTGCCAATATTGCCGGAGCCGATAATCCATTCACCATTCCCGTTGCAGCAGCTGTAGGCATCCCACTCTATATTCGTGCAGAAACATTGATCCCTATCGGTTTAGCATTGCAATCTCAAGGGATGAGTATAGGCGCTGTCGCAGCACTGATTATTGCTGGCGCAGGGGCGAGCATTCCAGAAGTTATTCTGCTCAATACCATTTTCCGTCCCCGTTTAGTGGCGGTTTTTGTCCTGACCATTTTCTGTGTTGCGATCGGGGTAGGGTATATCGCTAATCTATTATTTGCCTGAAAGGAGACCGTTATGTCTGAGAAGAAAGGGTTTATTGCCCGTTTATTCGGTAAACAGGAAACTTCCGCATGTTGTGCAATGCGGATTGAAGAGGTGACTGAGGAAGCTCAAGATATTTCAAAGGAAAAAAACTCTGATTGCTGTAAGAAAAATACCAAAGGTGCTAAAGAAGAAAACCAAGCACCCAAGAATGTTTAGTTTAAGGAAGAAAAAGATGAACGAACAATTGCTTAAACAACGGATTAAAGACATACAACACTATTATGGCGAAACACTGTCCAACAAACAGGATCTCGCTACGAATATATGTTCTATGAACGCCCCCCCTCCAGACAGAATCAAAGAAATTCTTAAGCTTATCCATCCTGATGTACAGATGCGTTTTTACGGTTGCGGTGCCCCTTTCCCTCCCTTACTGGAAGGAACCACAGTGCTGGATTTAGGATGTGGTAGTGGGCAGGATTGCTTTATTCTGTCTCATCTCGTAGGCGCTGAGGGTAAAGTCATTGGTATTGATGCAACAGCAGCACAAATCAAGTTTGCCCAGAGCTTTGTCGACTATCATCGTCAGATCTTTGGCTACCCATCCACCAATGTTCATTTTCAACAAGGGCATATCGAATCACTGGAGGAACTAGATTTACCACCTGCCAGTATCGACGTTATCGTCTCAAACTGTGTCATCAATCTGTCTATATCTAAGGCAAATGTGCTGGCTGGTATGGCTCGCTTACTCAAACCTGGCGGCGAAATCTACTTTTCTGATATTTTTTCAGATAGAAGACTGGACCAATCACTGAAAGATGATCCACAAGTTGTTGGTGAATGTATCGGTGACGTTCTGTATTTTGAGGATTTTATACGGCTAGCAAGAACAACCGGCTTTAATGATGTCCGTATAACCCATAGCCATTTAAAGTCCATAAACAATGAAGAGATCGAAACAAAGCTAGGCGGTGCAAAACTGTATTCAATGACGCTGAAGCTGTTCAAATTAGATTTGGAAGACCGTTGTGAGGATTATGGTCAAATTGCCATTTACAAAGGCAATTTACCGGATGCACCGGATCTGTTTGTGCTTGATCGAGAACATATTTTTGAGACAGGCAGAGCGGTCCCCGTATGCCGCAATACCGCCGATATGACCACCAAAAGTCGTTACCATACACTTTTTGATTTAATGGGTGACGGGAAGAAACACTATGGTCTTTTCAACAGTGGAAAGTCGAAGCAATTTGATGCTGATACTAAAGTTATGCAAACCGATGCCCCAAACAACTGTGGCTGTTGAATGAATGCTACCGAATAGCAAAAAGCCTTACAGCAACAACTGTAAGGCTTTCCTAATTTCTTTAAGTTCGCGGAGCTACTTGAACATCCCCAAACTATTATCTGGTCGGCGAGAGAGGATTCGAACCTCCGACCCACTGGTCCCAAACCAGTTGCGCTACCAAGCTGCGCTACTCGCCGAAAACGAGCCGCATCTTACTGCGCTCGTTGTAGGCCGTCAATACCTTTTCGATAATCATAGGTTAGTTGCTGATAAAAACAGCGTGAATGCCGTTATGCCGTACTTTCTCACGGATTTCACAGAAATACGTCAATTAGGTAAAAAATAATGTTGTAGCTAAATCTGGACTTTCTTTTTCGTGACTAAGTTATTTTAACCTGCTACCCAGTACCCCTAGAAAGGTTTATTCATCAAATAAGTCAGAATGTCTTCCTGTTCATTCAAAACTAACGACATCACCAACTACTTTGTAAATCAATAATCAATCAGGCTCAATGTGAGCATCACGAAATTCCTTCCATTCACCACGAGCACTCTTAGCCAAAGTTTCGGCAGTCAATTTATTAGAGGTGTTAAGTTCCAGCCATTGCATCTCACAACAGCCGGAATTGACTATTTCAGGTTATTATTGCAGTAACGAAATATCCGCAACTTTCAGGAATAACTCACGCAATTCACTTAACAAGGTTAAGCGATTCACGCGCACCTGCTGGTCTTCATCCATCACCATGACATTGTCAAAGAAAGCATCGACAACTTCACGCAGAGAAGCCAATTCAACCAACGCTTCCTGATAGTGCCCCTCAGCAAACAAAGGTGCCAGCTTATCCTGTAAAACCAACAGATGCGTTGCCAACCTCACCTCTTCAGGCGCTTTCAGTACAGAGGCACTCACTTTTTCATTCAGTGTTTCTTCAGACTTAGCCAAAATGTTAGAAACACGCTTATTCGCCGCAGCCAACGCTGCGGCGGCTTCCAATGTACGGAAATGAGTGACGGCTTTAACACGGGCATCGAAATCAGCGGGTTGCGTTGGACGACGCGCCAATACAGCCTGAATGGTATCAATGCTGTAACCCTGCTCCTGATACCAGGCACGGAAACGACCAAGCATAAACTCCACTACTTCATCGATAACTTTGGTATTCGTCAGCTTGTCACCATACAGACGAACCGCTTCTTCTGTCAGTGCCTGCAAATCCAGCGGCAGTTTTTTCTCAACGATAATACGCAAAGCACCCAGCGCAGCACGACGCAGCGCAAACGGGTCTTTATCGCCTTTTGGATGCTGACCAATGCCAAAAATACCCGCCAGAGTATCCATTTTGTCCGCAATGGCTAACGCACAAGAAACGCCGGAAGAAGGCAACTCATCACCGGCAAAACGCGGTTGATATTGCTCATTCAGTGCCAGAGCAACCTCTTCCGCTTCACCGTCATGGCGGGCGTAATGCATCCCCATCACACCCTGCGTATCGGTAAACTCAAATACCATGTTGGTCATCAGGTCACATTTAGACAACAGGCCAGCACGGGTAGCATGATCAACATCAGCGCCGATCTTCTCTGCAATCCAGCCAGCCAGCGCCTGAATACGATCCGTTTTATCACGCAAAGTACCAAGCTGTTTCTGGAATAGAACTGTTTCTAATCGAGGTAGGTTATCTTCCAGACGCTGTTTACGATCCGTCTTAAAGAAGAATTCCGCATCAGCCAAACGCGGACGAACCACTTTTTCGTTACCAGAAATGATTTGCTGTGGATCAGAAGAATCAATGTTGGTGACAAAAATAAAGTTCGCCATCAACTTGCCGGCATTGTCATAAACCGGGAAGTATTTCTGGTCCCCTTTCATGGTATAAACCAACGCTTCTGCTGGCACTTCGAGGAATTTCTCTTCAAATTTCGCCGTCAGCACAACCGGCCATTCAACCAGTGAAGTAACTTCGTCCAACAGGCTGTCACTAACATCTGCAATGCCACCCAGTTGAACAGCGGCTTGTTCCACATCCTGCTTGATGAGCGCCTTACGGGTTTCATAATCCGCGATCACTTTACCGCGTTGCTGCAAAATCGCCGGATACTGTTCCGCATTGTCAAGCGTGAATTCAGGCTCACCCATAAAACGATGACCACGAATGACACGCGCGGATTTGATGCCCAGAATGTCACCTTCAATCAGTTCATTACCGAACAACATTGCAACGGTATGCACCGGGCGAACAAACTGAGTCTCTCTATCGCTCCAACGCATTAATTTAGGTATCGGCAACTTACTCAGAGCATGGCTGACCATATCCGCCAGCAACACTTTAACACTGCAACCCTTAACCAGCGCACGGTACAGTAACCATTCGCCTTTATCCGTCACCAAACGTTCAGCCTGAGAAGCCGTAATACCACAACCACGAGCCCAACCTTCAGCCGCTTTTGTCGGTTTACCTTCCGCATCAAATGCCTGAGCAATCGCCGGGCCACGTTTTTCCACTTCACGGTCAGCCTGCGCTTCATCCAAGTTGGCGACTTTCAGCGCCAGACGACGCGGAGAGGCAAACCAGCTCACTTCACCATGAGCCAAATTAGCGTTATCCAGTTCTGCCGCAAAATGAGCTGCAAATGCTTCAGCCAGTGAACGAAGAGCCTTCGGCGGCAACTCTTCTGTGCCGATTTCCACCAGGAAAGTCTGTTGAGTCATGACAGCCTCTTAGTTCTGATTCTTTTTACACATAGGGAAGCCCAACGCCTCGCGGGAGGCATAATACGCTTCTGCAACAGCTTTGGTCAGGGTGCGGATACGCAAGATATAGCGCTGACGTTCAGTCACCGAGATAGCTTTACGGGCATCCAACAAATTGAATGTATGCCCCGCTTTGAGAATACGTTCATAAGCCGGCAGAGGCAGCGGCGTTTCCAGCGCCAGCAGCGCCTGAGCTTCTTTTTCATATTGCTCGAAGCAACTAAACAGGAAATCGACATCTGCATACTCAAAGTTATAAGTAGATTGTTCTACTTCATTCTGATGATAAATATCACCATAAGTGGTTCTACCCAGTGGGCCATCGCACCAAACCAGATCATAAACACTGTCCACGCCCTGGATATACATCGCCAGACGCTCAAGACCGTAAGTAATCTCGCCGGTTACCGGCTTACACTCAAGGCCACCGACCTGCTGGAAGTAAGTGAACTGAGTCACTTCCATGCCGTTAAGCCACACTTCCCAGCCCAAGCCCCAGGCACCCAATGTCGGGTTTTCCCAGTTATCTTCAACAAAACGGATATCGTGAACCGTCGGGTCCAACCCCAACTCTTTCAGGGAACCCAGATATAATTCCTGAATATTGTCTGGTGACGGCTTAATAATGACCTGAAACTGATAGTAATGTTGTAAGCGATTCGGGTTTTCACCGTATCGACCATCCGTCGGACGACGGGAAGGTTGCACATAAGCCGCAGCAATTGGCTCCGGGCCAAGTGCACGCAGGCAAGTAATTGGATGAGAAGTACCCGCGCCGACTTCCATGTCCAGTGGTTGGACAATGGTGCAGCCCTGGCGCGCCCAATAATCCTGTAATGTCAGGATCAGCCCCTGAAAGGTCTTGGTATCAAACTTTTGCATGTTGGATCCGCACGCGATACATATGAATTTGAAAGGAAGCTGGTCAGTATACCCTTTGACCTTAAGATATACAGCCCTGAATTCGCTCTCAATTCCACCCTGAAATAAAAAAATCTTAATCTGGCTATTTTACTTGTATGTATATACAGTTAAAGTACAGTCAATTATTAACCATTAACATCGGAAATAATCATCATGGAACTAACACGCTGTAATTGGGTGACCTCTGATCCTGAATATCTGGCTTACCATGACAATGAATGGGGAAAACCACAAAAAGATAGCCAGAAGCTGTTTGAAATGATTTGTCTGGAAGGCCAGCAATCCGGGCTGTCATGGCTGACTATCCTGAAAAAACGCGAAGGCTATCGCCAATGTTTTCATCAGTTTGATCCGGTAAAAATTGCCGTCATGGATGAAAATGATGTGGCACAGCTGATGCTTGATCCCGCTATTGTCCGCAATCGCGCCAAAATTAACGCCATTATCAACAATGCGCGGGCATATCTTAAAATGCAACAACAGGGTGAGGAATTCAGCACCTTTATCTGGCGTTTTGTTGATAACAAACCGATTATTAATCAGTGGAAAACCATCACAGAGGTGCCGGTAACAACAGATCTTTCAGATGAGTTATCACAAGCCCTGAAAAAAAGAGGGTTCAAATTTATCGGCAGTACCACTTGCTATGCATTTATGCAGGCGACAGGCTTGGTCAATGACCATATAACTGACTGTTTATGTAGAAAATAAATTCAGTGAATTACAATAGCCCCAAGATTAATGCCAATAATAAAGCTGGATATTAACCAAACATTTAGCTCTTTATTTTAAATGTTAAATTAAATGCAATATTAAATAATCAATAGTCATAATTTTCCAGATTGCACCCCGATAATGCGAAGGGTATGGTGTTATTCTTTCTAATTTAAATAACACACCGACAACGAACACAGCTATGATTTTTTCTCAATTCGGTAACAAGTTTACACAAGACGCAGGTATAACCCGCCTGATGAATGACCTTAATCAAGGGTTGAGGACACCCGGGGCAATTATGCTGGGCGGTGGTAATCCGGCACATATCCCGGAAATGGATGACTATTTTCAGCAATTACTCACGGAAATGGTCGCAAGCGGCCAACTCACGGAAACACTATGCAACTATGATGGTCCTCAGGGTAAAGATACGCTAATTCGAGCATTGGCAGAGATGCTGCGCGAAAAACTTGGCTGGGAAATTGGTACACAAAATATTGCCCTGACCAATGGCAGCCAGAGCGCATTTTTCTATCTGTTTAACCTGCTGGCCGGGCGCAGTGAAGATGGTTCTACCCGTAAGGTGCTATTTCCACTGGCACCAGAATATATTGGCTATTCCGACTCAGGGCTGGATGAAGGCTTATTTGTTGCCAATAAACCCAATATTGAATTATTGCCAGCAGGTCAGTTCAAATACCGTGTTGATTTTGACCATCTCAATATTACCGACGAGATTGGCCTGATCTGTGTTTCTCGCCCAACCAACCCAACCGGCAACGTCATCACTGACGAAGAATTGCAGCGGCTGGATTATCTCGCTCAACACCACCACATTCCGCTGCTAATTGATAATGCTTACGGTGTACCCTTCCCAGGCATTATTTTCAGCGAAGCCACGCCATTGTGGAATCCCAATATTATTCTGTGCATGAGCTTATCCAAATTAGGGCTGCCCGGCTCCCGCTGCGGGATCATTATTGCTAACGATAAAATCATCAATGCCGTCAGTAACATGAATGGCATCATCAGCCTCGCACCGGGCGGCATTGGGCCAGCAATGGCACTGGAAATGATCCGCCGCAATGACCTTCTTCGCCTGTCACAGGAAGTTATCCGCCCGTTCTATCAACAACGGGTTCAAGACGTCATTCATATTATCCGTCGTTATCTGCCGGCGGAACTTTGTCTGATCCATAAACCAGAGGGTGCCATTTTTCTGTGGCTATGGTTTAAAAACCTGCCGATAACAACAGAAACGCTTTACCACAGGCTGAAAAAGCGCGGTGTACTGATGGTTCCAGGTCACTATTTCTTCCCAGGACTGGAACAAAACTGGCCACATGCTCACGAATGTATGCGCATGAACTACGTTCCTGATCCGGAAAGTATCGAAAAAGGAATTGCGATTCTGGCGGAAGAGATTGAACTGGCACATCAAAAAGTCGCCTGAAACCAGCAATAAAAAAGCTCCTGCATGAAAATGCGGGAGCCAAAAGACAACGAGGACTTTTACATGATTATTATCAGAATTTGTAGAATACGTGGTGCATAAGAAGAGAAAAAAACATTCCTTGTCTACCCCACTCTCCTTAAGCAGTCTCTATTTAATCAGAAAGTTTTAAATCTAATAGCTTGAATAGGCCGGTTTTTGTGCGTTTACTGATGGCTAATGCAAGAGTGCATTATGCATTAATGAGACTTTCAGCCGATATGCCAAATTGCTTATTCAGTTTCCGAATCATTGGTAGTGTTAGATTGCGCTTACCGTTTAATATTTCATAAACACGATTAACCCGACCTATTGCTGGTTCAAGATCTTTCGCTGTGAGGCCCATCTGATCCATACGGAATTTTATAGCCTCAATAGGGTTTGGCGGGTCAATCGGGAAGTGTTCAGTCTCGTAAGCCTCAATCAGCAAAACCATGACTTCCATATAATCAAACTCGGGAGATCCAATTTCAGGCTGATTATCAAACAATGGAGAAACGGCTTTTAAAGCTTCCTTATAATCCTGTTCTGTTCTGATAGGTTTAATATTCATAGCTTACTCCGGCTCAATTGTGTTGGCGTCTATCGCATCATATTGCTGATGTGTTCCAACAAATTTCACATACAACCAGCCAATCGGATAAAAAATAGAAACAATTAAGCGATAGTCGTTACCTTTGATATTAAATACCACGCGATTATTTTTTAGAATACTCGCGTTGCGGTATTGCGATTTAATCTCCCCCGGGGTTTTCCAACTGGCTTTTTTAGCTTCATCAACCCAGGCTCTAAGTGGTTGCTCGGCGTTGGGGTATGATTCCCAAAACGCTTTCAGTGTCGAAACAGAGATTATCTTCATGTGGAATATGATAGTCCCAATACGAGGCTTAAGGCAAGAAAAAGTCCCATTATGGGATAAATCTCTTAGCAAGAAGAACCTACCAGAAAACCACTCGTTCCATATTACTATATTTGGGCGTTAATCCCGCAGTGCATGTTGACGGCGGCACGGCGATACTGTCACATAATACCTGCCTGGCCTTCTGGCAGCACTTTTAGGTCTTTCACCTATAAAGCCCAAAAAAGAACCACCAATACCTAACCTATTACTCACTGATTCTGTCAGAAACTGAACCGTCGTTATGTGGTTTAACCCACAAATTATAAGGGATTGTTGTAATATGGGGAAAGAGAGGACTTCTTGAAATAACATGACGGATATATAAAAGCCAAATCAATTTTATACTTAAAAAACATTTAAGATATAGACCACTTAAATCATTATGATGATTTGTATCATTCCTTAATTAATCAGAAGAACAGAGAAAAGTAGTGTTACATAAAAAATTCACTACTTTTTGGTATCAGTGCTATGGTCAATGTTGCGTGGCGTGATTATAGTGATGACGTAAAGGCTCTTAGCTAAGGAACTTAGGGGAATAAAAACCACCCAACAAACCAACGCAAGAGTGAAATATTCCGGCTGTTTGACCATACGAGATCAATAGAACCAATGAAGAGTAATAAATTAATTCTATTTTGCGTCACATTAGGATGGCTGTTAACCAGCGGGTGCACGAGCATTATGACCCATTCAGGGCCTAACTATGGTTATTATTCCGGCGCAAAAACGAATATTGAAATGCTGAAAGATAACGACACTGGCTGGATAATGAAGCCACTATTAGCGATTGACCTGCCTTTTTCTGCCCTGCTAGATACCATTTTATTACCTTATGACTATATAAAATCCGATGAGGATCAATCAGCAAGTTCACCAAAAGAACGAATTGAAAAAATAGAAAAAGCACAACACCAGATCAAAACCAACTAATAATTCGTTCCGGTTTATTGATTGCCACCAGTAAATAGCAAACTGGCGGCAAATATATTTATTTGATTCCTGTTTCCACCAGGAAAATTTGCATATAACCATCAACTTCACGCCTAAATGCAATATGGTGACTATCCGGTGAAATCACAACCGCATCCGCAGAAGGTGCCTGTTCAGTACGTTCAGTCAATCGCCGCATCTGCCCATTTTGCACATCACACAGCATCACGCTGTTATCACAAATAAAAGCGACAAACCGACCACTACCCTCCCAACTAAAAGCGGATTGAATGCCACAATTTCCCCTAGTGATTTGACGAGGTTCTCCACCATTTGGCGATATTGTCCACAATTGCACAATGCCATTATCATCTTTCATCAGAAAACCAATCTGCTCACCACCCGATGAAACCCGTAGCCAATGACGTGGGTTATTCACCACCCCCGGCCAGCGTTTGTGACCGGTAAATGTCAAACGACGCTGCATTACACCGGCAGGCGGTGCCGGTAACGTTGTTTCCGTACCTTCCAGTGGTTTTTCCCCTGCTATTGCATAATCAACATCCTGTTCAGGTAAATCAACGACATAGACTTCCGGTAGTTTTTCCCCTGTTGCAGAAATGGTATCGCCAATAAATGCCAGAGCCCAACGCTGCCAATTGCCATCCGCTTTACGATATCCTGCCTGGCCTACCCAACCTTCTTCATAGGCGCGGTTAATATCATCACTGCCCGGCTCCGGCTGAAAAGTGGTACTACTGACCACAACGGAGAAATAGCTACCATCATGTTCACGAGGATGGTGTTTAGGCGGCACCACTGATTTGAGGGGCACCGCCACGGCGATATTGCGTAAATCCAGCGCTGGATCAAGCTCATGCATAACATGGTCGTTATAAGTAAAACTCAGACGATTACCCTCCGGGCTGAACACATGAACATGACTGCCGCCACGCAACGCTCCCGCCGTATAAGGGGCGGTAATATCCATGGCATCCAGAGTGACTGCTTTTCCGGATAAATCCTCACTGACAATCACCCCTCGCCGGTGATGAAAATCATAATGCCATTGCTCATCCGGGCATTCTGGCCCGTGAATAAAAACATACCGGACAGGTTCTGTTGGGCTGACGGTCACTACACCCACATGAGCACCCTGCTTCGCCTGATAGATAATATCTATTTTGCCACTCTGTACATGAATTTTTTCTATCGTTAAACCGGTAAACGAAGCACCATGAGGACGAACATCATAAGCTAACCATTGACTGTCTGGCGTCCAAATATTGGTATTGGTAAGCTGGTGGTTGCGATTGCCAAACGTGATTTGTCGTTCCTGAAAGAACACTTTATTATCCTTATATCAGTTTTCTTCGAATAACTATTACTAATCCAAAATGGATAAAGAGAAAAAATTTCAGTCGAGACTTTACCATTTCGACATTACCCTTACCTTTTTATGCTGCACACATCGAATAATCTATGTTACTGAGTGTTCTTTATATTATTGGGATTACCGCTGAAGCGATGACTGGAGCTTTAGCCGCAGGCCGCCGTAAGATGGATATGTTTGGCGTGATCATTATTGCTTCCGTGACTGCCATTGGCGGTGGTTCCGTTCGGGACATACTTCTGGGACATTACCCTCTTGGTTGGGTCAAACACCCTGAATATATCGTGACCGTCGCCTGCGCAGCCGTGATAACCACCTGGACTGCCCCCATGATGAAACATTTACGCCGTCTATTTCTTATCCTGGATGCCATTGGCCTGATTGTCTTCTCCATTATTGGTGCGCAGATTGCGCTGGACATGAACTATGGCCCAATAATCGCCTCCATTGCGGCGGTTATCACCGGCGTTTTCGGTGGTGTGTTACGCGATATGTTGTGTAACACCATTCCGTTAGTTTTCCAGAAAGAGATTTATGCCGGTGTCTCCTTTACCGCTGCCTGGTTATATATTGGCTTACAGCACACCCCGTTACCGCCAAACGGCATTGTTCTGATTACCCTGATCGCAGGTTTGACAGCAAGATTGGTTGCTATTCGCTACCGTCTTGGATTACCTGTCTTTAATTATGAGCACTCCGATCACTGAACCATATCAACGGGGTTAACCACAACCCCGTTTTCCCGGTCAAACCCCGTTATCCCTGCCACTGACAGTTTATCTGCAATCATTTTAATCTGCGCGTCATTGATAAAATCAGACAATTTTTTCAATTGCCCGGCAGTGAGCTGTTGTTTTAACTGTGCTCCGGCTAATTTCTGCTCCAGTTGCTGCCAGTGATCAACATCGTCAGACAGCTTAGCCATATAAGGCACCCCAATACCTTTCATCCAATAAGAAAAAGGCTGATTTTTTGCCTTGCTGAATTGTGAATAAATAGCCTGTGCTCGTTTATCTCCGATTCCCGGTAAGGCCGCAATTTGTTGAACTGAAAGTGTTAACCAACCGGTTAAATCAGTGACTAATTTCTGTTCAGTCAAAATTGTCCAACTACCGCTACTGACACCTGTCATGTGCAGATTTTCACCAAGCCATTTCAGTCGTGCATTAAACTGTTGTTCACAACCCACCGTTAACGTCAGGCAACTCAGCGCATGATAACGCTGCTTATCCGGTGGCTGAATATCCTGACGCTCTTTACTCCGCCACACCACTTGATCTAATTTCGGGATACCATGACCGGCTAGTGTAAGAGTCACCCGATCCCCCGGTAACACATCCAACTGTTGCCAACGACGGACTGAACCAATATTAACTCGGCTGACTTGTCGGTCATCCAGTTTTACCTTATCCAGCCCAAGCACCACTGAGATTTTGCCCGTTCTGCCAATAGTAAAACTCACGTCCCTGACGAGTGTGACCTGATGGCGCAAAGGGTGTTTCCATGCCACAGCCCAACTGTTAGATCCAGACCGCCACTGGTTTCCTTTAGGTTCAATGCCCTGTTTCAGCACGATACCGTCTGTAGCAAAAGGCATAGGTTGTTCAAAATAATGCATCCGCAGTTTCTGGACCTGTTCTGGTCTTTCTATTTCATGGCTATAGCGAAGCGCTAATGGAAAACCCATATCCGCTAGTTTTCTCAATTTATCTTCCATCTCGGCAGGACCATCCGGCCAGCTCCAGATAAACACACCTACTTGCTTTAATTCTGGCACATGCTCTTTCCGCATCATCAGACCAGCGACCCGACTACGAGCGCCATCACTGCCAGATAACTGCTGTCTATGCGCCTCTTTATGCAGAAAAAGCTCTCCTTGCAACACCATATCAGATGGCGAATTTTCTATATTCTGAGGAATATCAGGAATATGTTGACTTTTCGCTGTCCAATTCACGCCTGCGGAACCATTACCCCGGCTAATTAATGAAACTAATTTCCCGTTCTGATAAACCAGTGTTACCGCCACGCCATCAATCTTTGGCTGCAACCAAACAGGTAACCTACCGTACAACCATCGGTTAATTTCCCGTTCGTCTTTCAATTTGCTTAATCCGGTATGAGCAACTGGATGAACAAGCTTATTATCCGTAATAACTGCCACAGGAAAATCCGAATGAGGTGCTTGTTTCAAACAGAGTTGCCAATGAATTAGCTCCGCCATTAATTGATCATAAACTTCATCATCGATCTCACTGATCCCTTTCTGACGATAGAGTTGATCCCATCGAGCCATCTGTTGCATCAAGCTTTTAGTTTCACGTTGTAATTTGTCCTGTGACCATGCAGGACAATCTTTCTCTGTCTTCAATATCTCAGCCGCAACTACCGGTGTACTGAAAACAATGAACAGAATCAATATCAATAAATTAAGCATCCGTTGCTCCCTGGCTATCCATGCATAACAGCAAAATAGAGGATAAAGAGAGGCTGTCCAAGACAGAAATAATAACTTTGCGAAGCGGTTCGAAGGAATAACTTCCTGAAATCCCAAGATAACGAACTTTTTTATATACTGCACAGACAGATAATCATGGTGAAAACCTGATTCATTTAACGATTTATTGCATTGCAATTAATAATTAAATTCTAAGACTTTCAAGAAGCAGGATACTTGATTGTTTTTCCGTTACCCATCATACTTATGCGCATACCTTTGCGCATAGGAGTAAACACCATGAATATCGTTACCTCTCCCCGTAACAACACCAAAAGAAGCACCAACGTGTACCTGACGGCTTCACTAGTCGATAAAGCCCGTAGTATGGACATGAATCTCTCAGCAACACTAGATATCCTTCTGGCGCAGGCTATAAAAGCTAAACAGGATGAGAGAGAGAAAGAGAAAGAAGATATGCAGGCTATGAACATATTCATGGCGAAAGCTGGAATGCTTACAGACGATGAATTTTTCGGGAGCCTGTAATGCCACAGCAATTTGATGTGTATCGTAATCCATCGGCCAAAACAAACAGGCTTTGGCCGTTTTACCTTATTATCCAGAATGATTATTTTGATGATTTAACAACAAGGATGATTGTTCCTCTGGTATCTAAGAATGACATTAGCCTCAACCAGAAAAGAATCACCCCTCAGGTGGTCATTAATAACAACAGTTATTATATACTTACACCGGCAATAACGTTTCTGGATGCAAAAAAAATCAACAAATCAGATTTTGTATGCAACGTAGCCTCATCCAGAAATGAAATTATCTCAGCCCTCGATGCCATCATAACGAACACCTGAACCCGCAAAGAGAAGAAAGATAACCAGAACCGTCAGACCCCTTCGTGCGGAGAATGTAAAAAATACCCGCTCAATCAGGGCAATTTTTCTCTGTATTCAATGTTTCAGCCGCAATTATCAATGTACTGAAAATAATGAACAGGATTAATATCAATAAATTAAGCATCCGTTGCTCCTTGGCTATCCATGCATAACAGCAAAATAGAGGATAAAGAGAGGCTGTCCAAGGCTGAGATAATAACTTTGCGAAGCAGTTCGAAGGAATAACTTTCTGAAATCCCAAGATAACGAACTTTTTTATATACTGCGTAGAGTGGATATCACAGTGAAAACCTAATTCATTTAACTATTTGTTGCATTGCAATTAATAATTAAATGCATATGCTACTCTAAATATACCCTATGGATTTCAAGATGGATCGCGGCGGCAAGGGAGCGAATCCCCGGGAGCATAGATAACTCTGTGACCGGGGTGAGTGAATGCAGCCAACAAAAAGGCAACTTGAAAGATAACGGGTATACTTGCATATAAATAACTCAGGAGAGCATTTATGGTCACAGAAACAATCGATCATTCCACACTAAATCGGCTGGTTGAAGCCGGCGCTGTTAACTCGGTACATGTGGTAGGCCATAACGATGGATGGACTCTGATGGTGAAATATGGCGCGGTGGAGCGTCCTCTGATTGCCCAGCGCAGTCGCCAAGTACGCCTGTTTAAACGACTGGAAACCCTTGTCACTTATCTTAAAGACATAGGCATTGCACAGTTCAATGTAGATGCAGCCAATTATAATCTGGGTACACCAACGAAAACGGCCCGTCCAGACCGTGCAGAAGCCCTGAAACGGGCGCATAAGGCTGCTGCCTATGATGCATGGTTCCGTCAGCAAGTTCAGGCAGCTATCGATGATCCCCACCCCAGTGTTCCTCATGAGGAAGTTAAAGCACGGTTTGCAGCCAAAAAAGCGGCCCTACGTAAGGAGATATAATGGAGCTGGAATGGAAGCCAATGGCTTTGGCTGATCGTGAGGCTATTATGGAATATATCGCGCTGGATAATCCGCTGGCTGCAATTGAACTGGATAATGAATTTGAAGTAACGGCAGAAATGGCCTGCCAACATCCCAATATGTATAAACCTGGTAGGGTAAAAGGGACACGGGAGGCTGTCGTTCATCCCCATTACGTGATGATCTACCAGGTTCGGAGAAACCTTTTACAGGTACTCAGAGTGTTACATACCGCCCGGCAATGGCCCTAGCTATTCACGGTGATAAAATTTTTCTTACCTTGTTTCTGATATATACCCTATGGATTTCAAGATGCATCGAGACGGCAAGGGAGCGAATCCCCGGGAGCATAGATAACTCTGTGACCGGGGTGAGCGAGTGCAGCCAACAAAGAGGCAACTTGAAAGATAACGGGTATATCCATCTAGCTGCGAGCTGGCGCTAGAACGATCATAGCGCCTGAATATGTCATCATGTAAAAAATACCCGCTCAATCAGGGCAATTTTTCTCTGTATTCAATGTCTCAGCCGCAATTATCAATGTACTGAAAATAATGAACAGAATTAATATCAATAAATTAAGCATCCGTTGCTCCCTGGCTATCCATGCATAACAACAAAATAGAGGATAAAGAGAGGCTGTCCAAGACAGAAATAATAACTTTGCGAAGCGGTTCGAAGGAATAACTTCCTGAAATCCCAAGATAACGAACTTTTTCATATACTGCATAGAGCGGATATCATGGTGAAAACCTGATGTATTTAATACTTGGTTCAGTGCTGCTATCAATAATCTCCGCCACCAGTGGTTTTCATCGAAAACAGAGTCTTGACAACTTACAAACTTATCACATAAGATAAGATTAAGGGCAATATTGAATATGAACTGGAACATTGAACTCTATGATGGCGTCGAGGATGCAATCCTCAATATGCCACCCAGAATTCAGGCTCGCATGCTAAAACTGCTTGAGCTCATTGAAGAACATGGCGCTAATCTTGGAGAGCCACACACTAAGTCAATGGGAAAAGGTCTATTCGAGATTCGCGCCAAAGCGCAAGAAGGTCTAGGACGCGGATTGTTTTGCTATCTACAAGGTTCAAATATCATTGTCCTTCATGCGTTTATTAAGAAAAACCAGAAGATATCTAAAAAGGATCTTGATCTCGCTTATGAACGAATGAAAGAGGTTACAAAATGAGTAGCTTAAAGTCTCTAAAATCCCAAGCATTAGCTAACCCAGATGTAAAAGCTGAGTATGATGCGCTAGAACCAGAATTCGAGTTAATTAATACTCTATTACGCATGCGGCGTGCTGCTGGTTTAACTCAAAATCAAGTTGCACAGCGGATGGGAACGAAAGAAGCGAATATTTCCAGGCTTGAAAAAGGAAATGGAAACCCAACACTTAAAACACTATTGAACTACGCCAGAGCTTGCAATTGTGCACTGCATTTTGGCTTCAAAACAATTTAATCCAAGCAATATAGAAAAGCATCTTCGGGTGTTTTTCATATTTGTTTTCTTTTGTAATAGCCTTGCGGGTGAACAACCGAAGGGTTAGCTGGGTAAGCTTCAATACCAAAGTGCATAGCGATACGGTTAGTCAATCTATTAAGTACTATTTTGTTATTACAAACCACTAATCAATGACGGAATAAAATATAATAACTCAGCCTATCGAATATTCATTTGAAATCTCATTGCGCACTCCCGATGTTATTATCAAAATCAACTTTCAAATAAACATCAAAAGGCAATAACTTCACGAAATAGTTTGAAAAGAAAACACTACCCAAAAATAACGGACTTTTTATAAATTATATAGAACAAATATTACGACAAAAATATTAATAATTATTCATTTCCAGCTTTGTGATTAATCATTAGTAAATTAATTTATACATTTACATATTATTAGCAACTATAATGATATAAATAAGGTTTCATAATTCTGATACACACATGGTCTTCGACCCTTACTATACATAGGATTATACGTTGTACAAGGTATAGCACTATTTTGGAATGTTATTTATATTTCCGCTAAGTTCTTCTAATCAAAATTAAAAATTGTAGTTTTTGTCACTTATTTGGTAGAAAAACAATTGAAGCCGGATTAAAAAATAGACTTGTCATTAGGTATTAATTATTTTTCCTATTATATTTAAAGAATAGACAACGTTCTTCATATCAGTAGAAATGCAGCTTAACCCACAAGGGATAGATTTCATGACATAGACTCCCTGTGGGTAAAAGATAAATTCTATATAACCTTCATTAGGAGAATAATATGAGTCAAAATAACGATTTCTCACCAAATATGGATACCAACGATAATCCTATAAAACAATATTGGCAACCAAACAGGAATAGTGACGCTGATAATAATACGCCCATCGCCTCTACTAAAGAGGCAACTGCCATGTTATTACCAAATGGCAGAGTGATCGCTTAGGGAGATGATGATGTCAGAAATATCCCACCCGAAATTGCTCAATTACAGGACATTGTCAGAATAAGTACAACAGGTAAATCTTTCGCAGTCTTACGACAGAATGGTCAGATATTAGCCTGGGATGTTGGTAACGATAATATAGTACATAGTGAATATGATGATTAACCCATTGTTATTATGAATCATTAAAAAAACACTAAAACCAAGGCTGAGCCATATACCTCAGTTCAGCCTGTCGTTTATTCCATTTGAAATATCGGCACCCCTCCCGCTGTTATTACTAAAATAACCGTCCAAATAAAGATGAAAAGACAATAACTCCACTAAACAGTTTGGAAAATAAATAACCTCAGCTCTGCTTAAGAACAGAGATTTCAGAAGCACGTAGATTCAGACTCGGTCTTATCGCTTGGAATGTAAATGCGCCGCTTCTATGCGTTTCGTGCATTGACTCAAGCATTTTTATGCCGATAACGTATCAATAGTAAGTTTGTCAGGCATTTGTTCAAGCTTAGTCCGGTGATTTTCATCACTGTTTCACGATCGATACTCGCACTTCGGTGACTGTTCTGACAGTCACCGTAAGATCCTCTTTTAACATGAATCATTGAATACTGATTAAGAACTCTCAGCACGAGTTAGTGGCGTATTTGCTCAAGTTCGTTCTGACTCAACCCGGTCGTTTTCATTATCGTTTCACGGTCGATACCCATGTCGATCATCGCACACGCGATTTTCAGGATCCCCCGTTTTTCGCCTTTATTCAATCCTTCTTGGAGTCCTTCCTGCCGTCCTTCAATAAACCCTTTCTGGTGCCCCTTCTGCTCCAGTTTCTGCGCTATTGTCATCAGTACCTCCTCATACCTCGGGGACTGTTCTGCCAGTCGCCGGATAAAACCCTCTGGATCGGCAGTATCTCCCGCCTGTAATAAGTAGTTTAGCACGCTTTTTAGCTGTTCATCCGTATAGTAATCATACGTCAGCAGTATGACCAACTCTTGCAGTAACTCTGCCATATCTCGCTGCCGGATATGTTTTTGCACCATTTCCAATAACGCGACCCGTTTGTGCGTCAGGATTTCATCATCGGAGATGACCGTCACATCTACCAGCGGGAAAGGACCGGAATAGATTTCCTTCGCCAGGGCCGGATCATCGAAGCAGTCGAGCCAATTGGTACTCCAGGGATACGGCTGTATTTTCCCGTGATAAAACAACACCGGAATGACCAGCGGCAATTTTTCATGTCCCTGCTCCAGATGCCGTTGCATGGCTGAAATCCCGTAACGTAATAACCGAAATGCCATCATTTTGTCCGGGGAACTCTGGTGTTCGATCACGCAATACACATAACCTTCACCCTGCGCCGTTTTCAATGAATACAAAATGTCGGAATAATGCGCCCGCAGATTGTCTTCAATAAACGATCCTGATTCCAACCGCAGTGTATCCAGATCACAAACTGCCCGTAATGTCGCAGGCAAATGAATCTCCAGGAAGTCTCTGGCCGTATCGATATGACTTAAAAACTGTTTAAAAACAGCGTCATGTGGCGTTGATGTATTTTTTTTCTTCATCGGTGAATGGTAGCATACTTTCTTTTATATTGAAGGAATATTAAGCAAGAAACCGAGCTGACTGAGATGTCTTAAATTTTCTTTGACAAAAATGTTGATCGTATCTCAGATACTTTTATTTCCTTTCTTAAGCGAAGTTCAGGTTAAATATTAAAACCCTTAAAATAACTGATTTTTTATAAATCACATAACACAAGAATTACGACAAAACCCTAACAACGCCTTACTTCCTACTTTACGATTAATTATTAGTAAATTAAGTTACTCGTTAACGTAATAAATAGTCATAAAGATGTATATTCGCTCTAAATTATTCTGCTCAAACCTCATTATTATTACTCTTTTAATTTATTTGTGGAAAATAATCTAAGACCCACTACCCACAATCAGATTTAGTGTTAACCAGAAGTTATCAGTTGATAAATTTTTTCTATTATCTTTTTTAAAAAATATTGCTATCCTTATTTATGTCTTCATAGCAATAAAAAGTCAGCTTACACCGCAAGGGATAAGTTTTATGGCATCAACTCCCTGTGGGTAAAGGTAAATATGAAATAATCGGATATAACCTAATTAGGAGAGTAATATGAGTCACAACGATAGTTTTATAAATCAACGCTGGCTATTCAGAGAAAATAACCCTATCAATAATATCTTTACTGTATCTAATGGTCGATCAACCGCCATATTATTGCAGAATGGCAGCATAGCCGCCTAGGGAGACAGTAAACCTGAGGATACTAAAAAAGATATCGAATACGATTAATTCACCCATTAAGCGCTGTTTTTTAAGAATCGTGATTAACACGGGTGTAATAGCGAGTGGAATTAACAATATATCGCTATTCCACTCAACTACCTGAGTGTCCCGGATGCCAATATCCAAAGCTCCAGTGTCTGGATGCCCTCGCCAACCACGGTACTAAAGGGGTAACACTCTTAGATGAACGAAACTGTGTAGCAACGATCTGCACGGGATAACCGATGCAGAAAATAATAACTGGAAATAAGGAAAATCTCTGAAAGGTAGATGTAATCTGACCGGGACGGGATTATAGCAATCAATGAAAATTTTTAACCTAACAATCGGGGGATCATCCCCATCTGAATATTTAATGAATGCTGGCAACACATTCATCAGCGGAGTGAAACAGGATATTGGCCGGATAACGGCACATTGTCGCCGGTGGCCGATATGGGTGGGGGGAGTGAGCTTATCTGTAAGTGCGCTTTTCTCTACATCGGTTCTTGCATATACAGCTGAAATCATAGACTGGAATCCCCAGCTAGCCATTATTGCCCTCGGCCAGCCGATATTGGATGGGGAAAACAATAACGGTAAGCCAGTTCGTTATCCGCGAAAAGGGACAAGAAACTTAATAGGTGTTTTTCCATCAGGGTTCAATATTGAGTTTCCATTAACAGATTATCCCACCGTGTTAAAAGATCTTATGCTTTGGGTTAGAGCGCAAAACCGTCTCTTCGTTGTTCCGCACGTCGTTACAGGACAGTACACCTGTGAGATGACGGCCTACCGCAAAGACAGGAGACCAGGAACAGCCAAGGCAACACTTTTTACAGATGCCGTCGTTGTAAATAGGGATCTCCACCGGTTCACAGGGGATAGTAACGTGATGGAGTCCAAATTAAGGGATCTGTATTACACTGTAACCTGTAAGGGTACGGGTTTTTCATGGCAGCGGAAACCTGAAGAGAAAGTCAAATTCGAAAGTGACTGGAAGAATGGGGTGCCGTCAATTGAAATGCGAGACTGCAAAGATCCCCGCCATTATATCTATAACGTTGTTTTCTGGAGTCCGCCAGATGGTTTAAATCCCAATTTTAAAGATCCAGCCTTAGTGCTGCAATCTCACGCAGAAAACAATGATAACCAGCAGCAAGTGACCCCCTAAGCGTAAAGGTAATTTACCCGGGAGGGGTGATGGCAACAAATGGTCATCTTTAACAAGGCAGCCGGGGAACAATCCCCGGTTGAATAGGGCGTGTTAGACATTCAGCCTATAAATTCCGAAATATCCACTAGCCAACTTTCCCCCAGAAAATTTCTGTGGAAATGCATCGGTAACGCGACACGTATGAGCAGGTACGTGTATACTGTTACAAGAATTTTATTCTGCTTTATTTATACTCAATAGATTTCAAGTTACAGCACAGCAGTAAGTGAAAGCAACAACCTGAAAGATGAAGGGTATACATTGTTATCACGAACCACTAATCAATGACGGGATAAAATATACTAACTCAGCCTATCGAATATTCATTTTAAATCTCATTGCGTACTCCCGACGTTATTATCAAAATTAACTTTCAAATAAATATCAAAATAAAATAACCCTACTAAACAGTTTGGAAAATAAATATTAAAACCCTTAAAATAACTGATCTGTTATAAACCACATAACACAAGAATGACGACAAAACCCTAACAACACCTTACTTCCTACTTTGCCATTAATTATTAGCAAATCAAGTTACTCATTCACGTAATAATAGTCATAAAGATGTATATCCGCTCTAAATTCTTCGGTTCAAACCGCATTGTTATCACTCTTTTAATTTATTTGTGGAAAATAATCTAAGACCCACTACCCACAATCAGATTTAGTGTTAACCAGAAGTTATCAGTTGATAACTTTTTTCTATTATCCTTTTTCAAAGAGAGCTGCTAGTATTATCTATGTCTTATTAGTCACAGTAAAAAATCAGCTTAACCCGCAAGGGATAATTTTTATGGTATAGGCTCCCCTGTAGGTAAAAGGTAAATCCGATATAACCTTAATTTAGGTGAGTAATATGAATCAAAATGACATTTTCTCCCCTGGCATGGATATTAACGATAACCTTATATACCCAATAGATTTCAATTTGCAGCGCGGCGGCAAGTGAACGCAGCCAACAAAGCAGCAACTTGAAAGATGAAGGGTATAAAGGCAATACCGAGATCCTATTCTGGAAAAGGTAATAGCTCTCGTAGCAATACCCGTATTCTATACGCAACTCCCTAAGTTTTTGGGATAAGACTCATTATCCGGGATAGTCTTCCCTCCGGCCTCAAACGCAATGGACAATAGTCATGTTGGATGATCCATGTGTACGGCCAGTAATTGCTGATAAATCTGGCAGCAATAACGGAAGATGGCAGGCAAATATACCTTAAGCAATATGCCATCATCTTGGATCTTGAAAGTGATGTGAGGCAATTGAACGAAACCTGCCATTAAGGCAGGTAAGTGTAATAACGGCCTGCACGGGCGATCCGATGCAGAAAATAATCATCTGAAAAAGGAGGACCCTTAAAAGGCCAATACAATCTGGCCGGGACAGGGTTATCACAGAGAATGAAAATTTTTAACCTAACAATCGGGGGATCATCCCCATCTGAATATTTAATGAATGCTGGCAACACATCCATCAGCGGGGTGAAACAGGATATTGGCCGGATAACGGCACATTGTCGCCGGTGGCCGATATGGGTGGTGGGAGTGGGCTTATCTGTAAGTGCGCTTTTCTCTACCCCGGTTCTTGCATATAGAGCTGAAGTCATAGACTGGGTTCCCCAGCTAGCCATTATTGCCCTCGGCCAGCCGATATTGGATGGGGAAAACAATAACGGTAAGCCAGTTCGTTATCCGCCAAAAGGGACAAAAAACTTAATAGGTGTTTTTCCATCAAAGGTCAATGTTGAGTTTCCAAAAACAGAGTATCCCACCGTGTTAAAAGATCTTATGCTTTGGGTTAGAGCGCAAAACCATCTCTTCGTTGTTCCACACGTCGTTACAGGAAAGTACACCTGTGAGATGACGGCCTACCGCAAAGACAAGGCACCAGGAAAGGCCAAGTCAACACTTTTTACAGATGCCGTCGTTGTAAATAAGGATATCCACTGGTTCAAAGGGGATAGTAACGTGATGGAGTCCAAACTAGTAGATCTGTATTACACTGTATCCTGTAAGGGAACGGGTTTTTCATGGCAGCGGAAACCTGAAGAGAAAGTCAAATTCGAAAGTGACTGGAAGAATGGGGTGCCGTCAATTGAAATGCAAGACAGCAAAGATCCCAAATATTATATCTATAACGTTGCTTTCTGGAGTCCACCAGGTGGTTTAAATCCCAATTTTAAAGATCCAGCTACAGTGCAATCTCACGCAGAAAACAATGATAACCAGCAGCAAGTGACCCCCTAAGCGTAAAGGTAATTTACCCGGGAGGGGTGATGGCGACAAATGGTCATCTTTAACAAGACAGCCGGGGAACAATCCCCGGTTGAATAGGGCGTGTTAGATATTCAGCCTATAAATTCCGACGGGTAAAACCAAACAAGCGGCGATACAAAAATATCCACTCGCCAACTTTCCCCCAGAAAATTTCTGCGGAAATGCATCGGTAACGCGACACGTATGAGCAGGTACGTGTATACTGTTACAAGAATTTTATTCTGCTTTTATTTATCCCCAATAGATTTCAAGTTGCAGCGCAGCAGTAAGTGAAAGCAGCAACCTGGAAGATAAAGGGTATACATTGTTATCCAATCAACCAAGATATCATCATGATCCAAGGCACATTATATATTGTCTCTGCGCCAAGCGGGGCGGGTAAATCAAGCCTGATTCAGGCTTTATTAAAAACACAACCTTTGTACGATACTCAGGTTTCTGTTTCCCATACCACGCGCGCAATGCGTCCCGGTGAAAATCATGGTGAACACTATTTCTTTATCACTGAAGAAGCCTTTTGCCAAATGATCGATAATCACGAATTTCTGGAACACGCCCGTGTTTTCGGTAATTATTACGGTACATCCCAGAAAGTGATTGAAGAAACCCTGACCAGTGGCGTTGATGTCTTTCTTGATATCGATTGGCAAGGCGCGCAGCAGATCCGCAAACAAATGCCCTCTGCCCGCAGTATTTTTATCCTGCCACCGTCAAAAGAAGAGCTTTGCCGCCGTCTGCGCGGTCGGGGTCAGGACAGTGAAGACATTATTGAAAAACGCATGGAGCAGGCTGTTGCAGAAATGGTTCACTATAACGAGTATGATTATTTAATCGTTAATGACGATTTCAATACTGCATTGGCCGATCTGCACACCATTATCCGTTCAGAACGCCTGCATCGGGAGCGCCAGGCACAACGGCATGATGCTTTAATCAGCAAATTATTGGCAGACTGAACCCAATTTCAGTATTATGCCCAGTCATTTCTTTACCTGTGGAGTCGCACACATATGGCACGCGTAACTGTTCAAGACGCTGTAGAAAAAATTGGTAACCGTTTTGACCTGGTGTTGGTCGCTGCTCGTCGAGCACGTCAACTGCAAACAGGCGGTAAAGACCCGCTGGTTGCTGAAGAGAACGATAAAGTGACCGTTATCGCTCTACGTGAAGTAGAAGAGGGTCTGATTAACGGTAAAATCCTGGATGTCCGTGAGCGCCAGGAACAACAAGAACAGGAAGCAGCAGAAATGCAGGCGGTTTCCGCTATCGCGGAAAGTCGTCGTTAATCTACGGTAGGTCTGCCTTGTATCTGTTCGAAAGCCTGAATCTGCTTATCCAAAAATACCTGCCTGGGAGTCAAATTGAACTCCTCAAGCAGGCTTATTCTGTTGCACGGGATGCCCATGAAGGGCAAACCCGTACCAGTGGTGAACCCTACATTACGCACCCTGTCGCGGTTGCCTGTATTCTGTCCGAAATGCGTCTCGACCATGAGACACTGATGGCCGCTTTGTTGCATGATGTTATTGAAGACACACCCGCCACCTTTCAGGATATCGCACAACCTTTTGGCCCTGTGGTCGCTGGGTTAGTTGAGGGGGTTTCCAAGCTTGATAAGCTGAATTTCCGCGATAAAAAAGAGGCACAAGCAGAAAACTTCCGCAAAATGATCATGGCGATGGTGCAAGATATCCGCGTCATTTTGATCAAACTGGCAGACCGTACCCATAATATGCGTACTCTCGGGGCGTTACGTCCAGATAAACGCCGTCGTATCGCCCGGGAAACGTTAGAGATCTACAGCCCCTTAGCCCACCGTCTGGGGATTCATCATCTGAAAACGGAGTTAGAGGAATTAGGGTTTGAGGCCCTTCACCCTAACCGCTATCGGGTTATCAAAGAGGTGGTAAAAGCGGCCCGTGGTAACCGTAAGGAGATGATCCAGAAAATTTTGTCTGAAATTGCAGGCAGGCTGGCTGAAGCCAATATTGAGTGCAAAGTCAGTGGCAGGGAAAAACATCTCTATTCTATCTACCGGAAAATGCACCTCAAAGAGCAACGTTTCCATTCTATTATGGATATCTATGCATTTCGGGTCATTGTTAATAATGTTGATATCTGCTATCGGGTTTTGGGGCAGATGCACAGCCTGTATAAACCCCGCCCGGGCAGAGTCAAAGATTACATTGCTATTCCTAAGGCCAACGGCTATCAATCCTTGCACACTTCCCTGATTGGCCCTCATGGGGTGCCAGTTGAAGTCCAGATCCGCACCGAAGATATGGATCAAATGGCTGAAATGGGCGTCGCAGCACACTGGGCTTACAAAGAACAAGGTGAATCCGGTACCGCCGCGCAAGTTCGCGCTCAACGCTGGATGCAAAGTTTGCTGGAGCTACAGCAAAGTGCCGGCAGCTCTTTTGAATTTATCGAAAGCGTTAAATCTGATCTGTTTCCTGATGAGATTTACGTTTTTACCCCGAAAGGGCGCATTGTGGAATTACCCGCCGGTGCCACCCCAGTTGACTTTGCTTACGCCGTACACACCGATATTGGTCACGCCTGCGTGGGTTCGCGAGTGGATCGTCAGCCATATCCACTGTCTCAATCGCTTGCCAGCGGCCAAACCGTTGAAATTATCACCGCACCGGGCGCTCGTCCAAATGCGGCCTGGCTGAACTTTGTCGTCAGTTCAAAAGCCCGCGCTAAAATCCGCCAGTTGCTGAAAAACCTTAAGCGGGAAGACTCCATTGGGCTGGGCCGCCGCCTGTTAAATCACGCGTTAGGTAATGGGAAAAAACTTGTTGATATTCCACAGGAAAATATCACTAAAGAGTTGACGAGAATGAAACTCTCAACAATAGATGATCTACTGGCTGAAATCGGGCTTGGCAATACCATGAGTATCGTCGTCGCCCGCAACCTGTTAGGCGCACAGGAAAATACCACAAGCACCAGTAGCCATAACAACAGAGCACGTAAATTGCCCATCAAAGGCGCTGACGGTGTGCTTATTACTTTCGCCAAATGCTGCCGCCCCATTCCCGGAGACCCAATTATCGCCCATATCAGCCCCGGCAAAGGGTTGGTTATCCACCATGAATCCTGCCGTAATATTCGAGGCTATCAGAAAGAGCCCGAAAAATTTATGGCCGTTGAATGGGATAAAGAGATCAATAACGATTTCACCGCCGAAATAAAAGTGGATATGTTTAACCACCAAGGGGCTTTGGCGAATCTGACTGCCGCCATTAACGCCGCCAATTCCAGTATTCAAGGTATGAATACAGAAGAGAAAGATGGTCGTGTTTACTGCGCTTTTATCCGGCTGACCACCAAAGATCGTATTCAGTTAGCGAATATTATGCGCAAAATCCGAATTATGCCGGATGTGATGCGAGTCAGCCGTAACAGAAACTAAACCGGATAGCCCGTGCAAATCAGCAGGTGAACAGCCAACCGCGCTATCCACAGCCGACCCACAAGACACTACCGGCAATGACGGCACCAGCCGCACGTCATCCCGGTTATCAAAGAACAGACCAATCAATGCTGAATCAACCTCATCCAGTATGCGATCTAACCAACCCTCTTCCCCCACACCAAACATCAATACCAACCCGATAGCGATAAACAACAGTGGCAAAATCCATGTTCGGCACCAATACGCTAACAGCAGACGGGGATACAGCGAGTAGCGAATTTTGTTGCCCAATAAAAATCCACAGACAATCAGCAATACAATACCGATAACCAGTACTACCCGACTTATCAGCATCCCATAAGGCATCACACACGCAATCGATAAAAGCTCATCTTCCATCATGTCCCACCAAACAGCCACATGTGTGATACGACTCAGGAGATAAACGGAACACAAGCCCGCTGCAAAAACCAAGTGCGCATGTGATTAGCTTGTGATGATGTCCGGGAGCGCGTCGATTTCACCGTTTTCGTTACCGGCGCCTGACCCTTCTGGGGCATAGGTTCAACGACTGCCGTAACAATCAGCATCAGCCGACGGCTTCCCTGCTTCTCACGAAAGAAGACTTTTTCACAGGCAATCACATCACGTCGCTCATTGTAGATATAATTCATTACATCTGTTGCCCGGCGTTCCGTCACTCGGAACACCTGGCTGATTTCACTTTTGGTAAATCCGCGTCCCTTCAATAATCCCCAATACGCGACCGCCATGTACAACGGTGTATCATTCAAATGAGACAAGCAGGCAGGCAGACGAAAATCCCCATGATTACTTTGTTTACCCGTAATAGTCTGACTTCCAAGCAAATCGGTCTGACTGCCGCTTATCTGAAGCAGCATTGAATCATTAACATTGATTGTCATTTTACTCTCCCCCGGTGACTAACTGGTTTTCCTGTTACCACATGAGAAATGAAATACTGTGATTTATCTGAAATGAAATACCTATAGGCTAATCCGCCCACCATATTTAATGATTTGTGTAAAAATAACGCTCGTCGCAGGCGCTATGGCCTTACCACCGTCATGTCAAAATTCGTCTGGAAAGCACCATAATCCGAACGCTTCAATCTCCGGAGTTGCCAGACGCTTCCAGTGAAAGAGAAGCGAAAAGTCGTAGTCTGTTGTGTAGGTGGTGTAGATGGTGCAGGGTTCTCTACTTGAAGGCACACAAAACCACCCGTTCCTGCATCTTTACTATTATTACCGTCGGCAAATGTTATTTGCTTATTCATTGACTGCGTTGTATTACCTTTACCCACAACAATATTCCCCCCACAACTAAATTTAGGATCAGCACTGAAACTAACCGGACCACTCTGAGAAGGTCCCTGGACTGCTACGCTAGACAGCGCAAGCTTTACCCCCAACGCTTCATTATTAATCTCTTTATTATCCTCCTCTGCATTATGTATCACCCGCAACATTTGATTCTGAGTACCTGGCATTATATATTGGGAAGATGCCACCACAATTACCGTGCCGCCTGTATTTTCTCCTTCGGTGACAGTGCAGGAAACTTTCATTATACGCCAGCTCATATCCTTGAGTTTGACGGGGTTGAAGTGACCGCTTCCCGGGGGGTCGTCTACTGGCTGAACCTCACCAAAGTCAAATGTGTAGCCATAATTATAGTCCGCCGGAATAACACACTCTGGCGGCTGCAATATTACTGTAGGGTCTTTAATCTCAGGGAGACTACCTAGTGGTCGTTGCCAAACCACAAAATCGTTCTCACGTGAGGTCTTAACCTGAAATCCTACAAGATCACCATTAGGACTCGTGTCGAATTTGATCTTCTGGTCGGGATGTCGCTGCCATGAAAAGTTGTCCCCGCTACAAGAAGCATCGAATTTGAAATCTTGCAACGCCGCATTTTTTACATCTTCATCAATCTTGGTATCGCCATTGTTTACCTCAAGAGATTCGTATTCAGTTTGATTAAGACCCGAATTATTCATCATATCCAGCGAAAAGCGCTTTTCCGCTGTTCCCGGACGATTATCCTTAAAGCTAGCTTTAATTTTACAGTTGTATGTACCCGAGCTAACTTGCAAAGCGTCAAAGATTTTCCCCTTAGATACGAGCCGAAACTTAGCGTTCTCCATCGTTATTTTGGGGTCATCTCCTTGCCACAACATTGATGATACATTGGGAAACACAATATTTGCGCCTAAGTTTGCTTTCCCCGATGCTGGATAAGTGATGACAGAGCGATTCCACGGCACTGCTTGCCTAGGCCCAAGCGCATCACTAACTGCCGCTGCGTTCCAGTATTCTACTTGTGTAGCAAGTACCGAGGAGGAAGAAAAGATGCCCACAGATAGGCATATTACGCCTGCCCATGTCGGCCGCTGGCAACGATAAGCTACCATCCGACCAACAGCCTGCATTATCCTGTTAATAAACATTTTATTCATATTCATGCGATACCCAACCAAGGATTACTCCCCAATTGTCCTGTTAGAACTTCTCATTCGTTGCCATCACCCCGTCTCAGCCGAAATACGTCCACCTCTCAGGGGATTCCTCTTCTTTTGGTTTTCTGCATTGGATTGCCCGTGCAGATTGTCACCACATACAGCATCCCTTTTTAACGGCAGGTTTCGTTCAGTTGCCTCATTGGACTCCAACTCTTATCGCCTTTCTTCTTTATCGGAGGCGCTCCCAAGTCAAATGCCACCTCGCACTGGCTATCCGGTGTATTACTCCACTTCACTTTCAGTACCCCCTTAGACGGCATACCACTCAGGTACACTTGCCCACCATCTCCCACTATCGCCGCCAGATTTGTATCTGCCTCCCCTTTCAGCCCCGCCATTGCCCCAAACGGTACAGGTTTACCGTGATAGGTGAGATTCATCAGCAATTGCTGCCCAATACGTATGGGGTAATCCACTATCACAACAGCCCCCTTCGTCGGAAATACGTTCTTGCTGCCTTGCTCCATATTCGCCCCTTCAGGCAACGATGACGGGTCTAAGCTAATACTGTTACGGCTGTATGTCCTGGCATATGGCATAACCGCATACCCCCAGCGATCAGTAGTAACCGAGCTGGAGTTCATCACACGCACACCTTCAACCCCCGCGGTTCGCACTAACACAGCAGCATCACCAATACGCGATGCCAAGGTGACGCCATGCTGATGAGCAACCAATCCTCCGTTAAACCCATAGTTCACACTACGCCCCCCCTGTGAATCGTAGTTGTATCCCAAGTTCGCCTGCCCGAAAGCGCCATTGTATCCCATCGACACGGAGCCACTGTTTCCTTGCCCTTGATTAGCCTGGCTTTGTGATACGCTCCAGGACAGACTATTGTCATCCAGTACGGAACCACCTAACCCTAGCTGGCTATTGCTACGCCCAGAACTATCACGGAAAAAATTATAATTAGCATACGCATTATTCAGGGCCGCATAGGAACCAAATAAGCTCAGAGGAACATTCACGTTCAACGAAATTTGCCGGTTCTCAGGCCAATCACCATTACCTCGCATGCGATCAATGCTGTAATTAAGCCCCCAACCCACACGGTAGAAAGAACCATTCAACCCCATCGACAGCGTGGTATTGGTTTTAGAGCTGCCCCAGTAGTTATCCCGCCGACCACTGAGCCACAAGGAATAATTACCGGGCAATGACTGGCTTAGTCTCGTTTGCCAACTGCTACGCCGCCGTTCAGACATCCAATAGGGAAGTTCTCCCCAAACACTGTAGCCTTGGATATTCGCATCCGAGAAACTCAGATAATTACGGGTGGAATAGCGGTACGCGGTTAAATCCACTGTCGTGCCAGTGGTCAGCATACTTTTCGAATATTTAGCACGGTAAGACTCCCCGCGCAGGAAGTTAGTCGCATTTTGCAACCGAGTTCGAGCCGTCGTGACATCCGCAGATAACGCCCCCATCATACCAAGGGAAAACCCAGCCCCCAGCGCCGCAGACTGGTACGATTGCGCCACCAACCCCCCACCGTATAATGTGACGTTGCCAGGCAAACCGTAAATCATCGAGGCCATGCCAAACACCGGCTTACGATTGTTGTATCCCCCCGCACGATAGCGCCCGGCTGCCACTTCGTACTTAAATTGCCCCTGCCGCAGCATCATGGGCAAACTAGAATAGGCTTGACTGAACCCATGGTGGGTACCATCCGCCTCAGTTATCGTTACCTGTAAGTCGCCTGCGGTACTGCTGCCGACCAGATCTGTGATACGAAATGGGCCTGGCGCGACGTTGGTTTGGTAAATCACGCTTCCATTCTGCGTCACCGTAATCTGTGCATTGGATTTAGCTATCCCGCTGATAATCGGTGCAAAACCACTCTGCCTGCCAGGCATCATTGCGTCACTGGAGGCAAGCCCAATACCCCGATAAGGAAAACCATCAAATACCTGACCCGCTACGTTGCCAGTCGAGGTATCCCCTATCGTCAGATCACTGCGTAACATCACTACATCACGCTGCAAATAGGTTTGTAAAAAATTCCAACTTTGTTGGGATTGCGTCGTTTTCTTCGCTGGACCATTAAATGAGTCATACCAATTATAAGTCTGAGTACTATAAGAATAGGTGGCAGTATTACGCAGACGCCAGGCCCCCAAATTCAACCCAGAATTAAAGCTACCGAACAGACTCTGACTCGTCTGTTTATTGCCAGATTGTGAGCGTCGGTTCTGATTGCCATTAATATTGTAATTCAATAAAAAAGCCGGAATCCCCTCTTGCCACAACTTTGGATCAACCAAACCATTCTCCAAAGGTTTCATCGCTATCTGGGGAACACTCAAGCTCAACTTCATCTGAGAAAAATTCAGATGAGCCGTGGCCTGAGGAATGAATTTGCTTAATGGACTACCCATTGGTTTATCCGGCGGCAATGCTTTTAATGCCGGTATACTACCCACATTGACACCCGCAGCCTCCAATAAATTTGGGGTAAGTACAGGAACCAGCGCGTTACTATCAGCCCCATTATGCTGGAACGTAACATCACGTGAATCAAAGAAAGTACTATTAATGTAGATGTCAACTCGGTAAGTTCCCGGCGCCTGACCACCAGCAGTTTCAAACTGTGATAAATCCACCGTCTGCCCTGAACTTTGACCAAACTCCAATAAAGAAGGATCAAAATAGTCACGCGCTGTTACCTGAGTATGCCAACCCGCCAGTAATACCAACATCATCCGGTAAAAAACCGGTGAAAGGCACAATTCTATTCCGCATTTTGACAAGGACATAGCGGTGGAAATGCCCGGACTTATACGACAAATAGACGGACGTTCTGAACGACGGCTTATTGCCGGAATTATTACTTTCATTCTTAATTGCCATCTCTATTATTTAATACTAGGTCCGTTGCTCACCTATCTTCTGTTGATATCTGCAACGCCACTCACTATTAGCTAGCGGCGGCCAGAGACAACAACGGACCGGCTCTCTTCATCGGTATTTAAACCAAATTCATCGATAGCTCGCCACAATACTGTGACATGACTACCCGGTAGTGCTTTACCCGATGGCAGTGACCAGCTCTGCTGACTCAATGGCGGCACCATACTGAACAAACTCCCAGCAGGCACAGCAAACGAATTCACCTTCAGAGCCTGCAACGTTACCCAGAACGGCGACGGATTCGTTAGAGTCACAGTATCTTCCTTGACCGATACCTGTAACTGCTTCACTGCTCCAGCAACCCCCTCTTTTGGTAATCCTTTCGGACGATAGAACAACTTCACTGCCAGAGTCATGATCACTTTCATCTGGACAAGGTTATTTGGCACAGAATTTTCCTTCTCGGAAGGCAACAGACGCACATTCAGAAAGAACACCGACTCGCGATCTTTTGGAAAGTCCCCACCAGTACGAAGGATTTTCAGTACTTGACTACTGTGCGCATTCACCTTGCCCAGAGGAGGAATCACGATAAACGGCGCATTAACCGCTGTCGGTAAACCACTCTTTGGGTCCATTTCCCGTACCATTGACTGAATAAGGTAGTTGTCGTCACTGTTATTACTGAAAGTCGACATAACACCGTTGCTGGATGACCCAAGATAGATCACACGCGGCTCATCGATAAACATCCCCTGCGGTTCTGCTTTCAGTCGCGATACAGGCAAGATCGTTAACAAAGTACACAACACAGCTGTATATATCTGTTTCATTGAAGTATCCCATTCATGCCATGTAGTGTTCTTCATCCCCAAAATATTACTCAGTCCAAAACATTGCTTAGTGGCTCTGCAATACACCGTTCTGCGGCTTACTTTCTCCCCCGAAATCGGTCATCATCGCCCACGTCACCTTATCAGCCGCTTTACCTGCCAAGCCGGTCAGGGAATAAGTCACCTGACCAAAAGGCGCTAACATGGATGGCGCTTTATTCAGGTTTATGCTTTCACCAGCCAGGTTCAGCCAGGAAAATGTTTGGTAATACGGCGTCGGATTAACCACCACGACGGTATTGCTGGTTCGCCTAAACGTCAGCCGGGAATACGCCTGTTTCGGTGTCATCGGTAGATTATCTGGCCGGTAAATAAATTTAATGTTCATACCTAGCGAGATAGACAAGGATGCATCAACCTTATCCTGTTGCCCATCAGACTCACGGGGAGCTACCCCCGCAGGAATCGCATTGATGCGAAGACGAAACAGTGACTCACGATCAGCCGGGAAATCACCACCGGTACGGATAACGCGCATCACATTCGCGCTGTTACCCTCTAGACGAAATAAGGGGGGCAGCACAGTAAACGCCGATGACCGAGCCTTGATATCATCCCAAGAGGTCACTGCCGCTTGTATCAGATACGCGCTATCACCCGAATTCTGCAACGAGATACTTTGTACTTTGTCACTTTGATGATAAACCAGCCGTGTCTGTCCTAACATCAGACCGGCATGAACCGGTAACGCCATCATTGCCCATAGCCCCAATAATCCCATTATCCACGCTTTTATATTCATACCTTCCACTTCACTTCCGGCAACATTTATCAGGCGTACCTGAATTTAGTTATCACGAATACTCAAACTCAAAATGTATAGAGACATATAGACCTCCTCCGACCACTCTATGCCCTTTATCACCGGCCATAACCACCGAAAATGTCATGGATTGACCATCGTTATTATCAAGGTTCGGTTCAAAATCGAAGCGTACCGGTTCCTCCATGCCAGACTTCACCTCGACTAATCCCGGGTTAACGCCCCCCTCTTTGCTCAGCAACATTCCCACCCACTTAGCGTCAGAAACTGACGACCAAAAAAGGTAAGGATTGTTACTATCAGTGTCCTTCTCACCCGATACGAACAGAGTCGGTTGCTTTCTAATTTGAGAACCGTCCCCTTTGAGAGGGGCATGATTACAACCCGACAGAGTGAATTTTAACGTTCTTCTCGTTTCTTCCAGAGATGCACCATCCTTGAACTGACTGGCCCTGTAAGGTTTTTCGTAATTTATAGAATATGTGCCACCGGACATGCCATTCACTGACAGCACACAAGTCGGGGGCAACAGAAAACCGGTCAATGAAAAATTAGCAGTTGTCTCGTAAGGTCCAGTTTGAGCTTGCACCGGCAGAACCAGATTGGCACTCAACCCGACCATTATCATGACGAGTAACAAAGACTTTGTCCGATTGCGATAGCCTATTAAACAACTGTTCATACGTTTTTTATTATTCATTTTCATCCAACTCCCCTTCTCACTCGTTTCCCACTTTATATCCTCCGTGACAAACTGCCCTCACCGATAGGTAAATGTAAAAGTGACACTCGCATGTAATTGACCCGGTCGAATAACACCATCACCCTGCCGCTCCCTAGCGATCGCTACCACTATAGGAACTTCCGCCTGCTGGTCTTCAATTTCAATACTAAGATCATTGTTTAGCGATGCACTCCTGCCAGCGGTTATTAAATCATCCCAATCAATCTCGTCGTCTCCATCATCCGACACTGAATACATGAGAACAAATCCAAATCCCTCAGAACTATCAGAATCACGGAACATTTTGGGTTCGTTGTTGATGGTAGTACCTTCCACAGATATCTCGGGATCACTGAAAGTATTGGCATTCGGATAGCCACAATTAGTCAACTTCAATTGAAGCTTATGAGGGCTTAATATATCCCCTGGCTTTGCAAAGCTTGCTGCCGACAACGAACCGAAATCCAACGTACCTCCGCTGCTTATCTCCATATCACAAGGATCTGGAATAATCTCAGCATGAAGCTCCACATCCACTCCACTCGTTTGTGTGGGGAGACGCCGCCCCTCAGCCGCCCCACTGACCGCCAGAAACAATAGAACCAATATAGAACAGCAGAAGCAGCGCATTACCGCATATCTGCCCTTGGTCAGACAGGCCAACGGGTCATTCAGCCTATTTTTTTCTTGTCCTGTCACTGTCCCAAACATCGTACTTGCCTCAAATTAATTCTATGACTTTTCTGTTAACGGATATCGCACTGCAATGCCGATAACATCAGCGATAATCAAACGTAAATGTCATCGTTGCGCTGATTTTGCCTGTCTTTTTGCAATCAGCTGCCAGTTCACCGGCGACTTGAGCACACATCAGTGAAAACTTGACCGGCACAGAAACAGAAGGGGCGTGGTCATTTATGATTGTGCCTTTATTAGCCAAGTGAAATGGGACACCATTCTTCAAATACGAGGACCACTCCCCGCCATTGAGCGTCTTCAATTGCACAGTAATGCCCATTTCCGCCGTTGAAGCTGTACTTTCTGTACCACGATTACGAAACAGTGTTTCATCCGTATCAACGTGATCGCCGGTAACGGTGATTGTGGGAGTAATACTGTCTTTATTGACCACAGCAGTGCAATTTTTCAACGTCAGATAGGCTTCCTTGTTGATTTTGCCTGATACCACGTCTTTAAATTGCACAGTACCTAGTTCGATATTGCTGTCGCTCGCAGAGATATCACACGTCCCTTGGGTAATTGTGGCCTTAAACTTGGCAGAGACAGAATTCTTCGCCCACAAAGGAGCAGAAAAAAGCCACAAAACCCCCGCCATGCCGATGTAACTCAGGTACCTGCGTACATACAGAACCATTGAGATACCGGTTTTATTGGATTGTGCCATCGAAATTATCTCCTCCACCGAGATCGTTGATCACTGCCCATTCCACTTTCTTTTTATTCTGACTATTCTGAGCGGGATAAACGTGGGTACTAAAAGGCGCCAGCATCTGCGGATGACTTTCAGAAAACTTCACTGGCGCCCCATCAACTTTGATCTGGGTAAAGCTGATGTGATAAGGCGAATTGTTACTGACTTGAATGCCCCCGGCAGCATGGGTAAAGCGCAGCGCTTTGTATGCCTGCTCTGGCGTACCCACTAACCCCGTTGGCCGATAAAATAGTTTGATGGTGTTGCCGATGGCATAAGTTATCCCGCCGCCAATCTTGGCGCTTTCAAAACGCTGGCCCGGAGGATTATTACTACCGGGAATAGCAGAAGCATTAAAATAAAAGACACTTTCCCGGTCGGTTGGCAATTTGCTGGTATCACCTAAGATGCGCAGGACATTGGTTCCCTTAGGGTCCAAACGGAATAAAGGAGGAGAGACGTAAAAGGGTGCTTTACCGTTGCCATCAACGGTGCGAGTAATTTTAGTTGTCACTAGGTAAGGGATATTGGTTGTTGTATTGCGTACTGAGACTGTTGTTTCGGTTTTATCTTGTAAGAAAATAATACGTGTAGCATTGATGCCAAACCCGCCTTCAGCCAGACTCTGTGACGCGTACAAAAACGCGCTCAATACCAAGCCTTTTACTATGATGTTGGAAAGTCGGAGTTTACTGATCATTTTTTCTTTCTCATATTTTTGGCTCGGTCAGCCAATAGTTGCCTAATAAAGGCATCATTAGTCATCTGAGACTTTTCACCAAAGAAGCCCGAGGAGATGCTCCTCAGGCTAAAGCCACATAAAAGTCAGTTATACGCATAGGAGAAGGTGATGGGGGCATTAATCTTCTGGTGTTCAGGAACACCTTCGCCCGTTGTGGCTATATATACAACAAATTCTGCATGACTATTCGTCATATCAGGTTCCTCTTTGTTGTCTTTTTTCACAGTAGAAACGATCATAGGAACCGTGCTTTCACTTTTAATAGGCGTGAATACATTATTTTCTAGAGAATTTAGTAGTACTATACCTGCCGATTCATTAGTCTCTTTGTTAAAGAGATAACCCCCTGATTTCTGCAAGGTTTGACCTGTCACATACAACTTAACTTTACCTGTATCTGTATTTTCTTTAGAGCAGTTACTAAGACCAATAGTGAAATGCCTTTCACTGTCCTTTATAAATTTTAAAATTCCTGTGCCTGGAAATTTCGTACCTGCGGCGTCAAAATCTGTGTTTTTATGGTTCCCCGTATCCACCGACCCATTTGAACCAGGGTTGGTAACATCACATGTTGCAGCCACAATCATACCGGTAACATTTACTATGGTATTATTCGCCGCATTAGCAGCCGAAGCTGCCCCCAAAACCAACGCCGCCACGACGCTTATCTTTGATATCTTTTTCATTTCATTAATTCCACTTAATTATCGAACAAAAATCAAACTTAACTTTACATGCCATTTGCTGATTATCAGCAACACTCAGCTGTACATAAAATTGTCATTTAGGACCATTTTGACAATTGAGACACACTTTGGTATTTTAGTGTGAAAATACAGCATTACCGAAACAACTTAACGGCAATAATAAAAATTTAAGGATATTTTGTTGCTTAGACCGAAAAATAAGATCAACAATTTCAAGCAAGGGACCTGAGAGATTGGGATTGGCGTGTGTTAAAAGCAGACAAGTTGAGTTATTTTGGTGCAATTGTGGTAGATACATAATGCTTTACAAAGATATACAATTCTGTATCTTTTTTTATTAGAAAATTTTCAGTATAGTTCTATGGCTAGTGTGTCTCAATTGTCAAAATGGTCCTAAATGTAACGATCAACGTTTAGCTTTCACACCCCAAACTCCTTGAAAACGTTCAGCATTACTCGCTGTATAACGTACAGTATGACGAATGTTCTTATGTCCAAGGTAATCTTGTATCAGCCGGGTATCCACTCCCCGGTCTGCAAGGGCAAAGCCGCAAGCATGGCGCAACATATGCGGATGCGGAACGACAGCAATATTCGCCAATTGCCCTAATCGACTAACAATCTGGTAAATCCGCTGACGCGTAAGCGGCTTCCCAGAACGTGACAAGAACAACCAATCACTATCTGCCCCCAAAAAAGTTTTGCGCACTTTGAGCCATGCCTTAATCGCCCGGACCTCACGGAGCAACAGAGGATGGTTAGTACAAAACCCTCCTTTTAGCCGCCGGATATACAGGCATCGCTCTTTCAACTCCATATCAGATAACCGTAAATGTCTGGCTTCGCTAACGCGAAAGCCGTGGATAAAACTCATGTACACCAAACAGTAGTTCCGCTCTGGATTAGCGCCGACTTTCGCCATTTCCAACAGGCTTTCCACTTCTGACTGCGTCAGATATTTTCTTTGGCCCATGATTATTTCTCCCAAATATATTGATAGCACAACCCAGCTATTATCCCCTGACAGGCCCGTCCCCAATGCCGAGAGGCAAACCAAGAACAGACAAGACCCGGGGATAAAATACACACCATTAATTTGCCCAAATGGCATATTGTTCACTGGGGCTACAGAGGGTTATACAGATGAGAGGTAGAATTTAAACACCTTTTTTTGATTATTTTTTTATCACTATGAGATCACGCTGTTGAATTTAGTTGATATACAAGAATATATGACCTTGACTGTTACAGGAGCTCACCACGGCATATCAGTATAATTTTCAACCCGTTATTGGGGGGAATATTCCGTTGATTACGTTAAACCCGTCTGTATTATTATGGATAATGAATCAGGCCCAATCGTGCCCGGTAAAACAGGATGGACTGCCACACAATCAATGGAGAAAAAAATCGTATGAAAGGCCAACTGCTTGATGCTATCCCTTTAACATCCCTGCATGGCGTCGGGGCAAGTCAGGCAGCTAAACTGGCAAAAATGGGGCTGATTAATTTGCAGGATCTGCTATTGCACTTCCCGCTTCGTTATGAAGACCAAACACGCCTTTATACGATTAATGATCTTTTGCCGGGTATCCATGCCACAGTCACCGGTGAAATCCTCCATACCAATGTTGTTTTTGGCCGCCGCCGGATGATGACCTGCCAAATCAGTGATGGCACCGGGGTGCTTACACTGCGCTTTTTTCACTTCTCTGCGGCAATGAAAAATAATCTGGTCAAAGGGAAACAAGTTGTTGCCTACGGTGAAATCAGAAAAGGGAGTCATGGCGCGGAAATTATCCATCCTGAGTATAAAATCCAGAATTATGCCGGGAATGTGCAACTTCAAGAAACATTAACGCCTATTTATCCGACAACAGAAGGTGTTCGTCAGGCAGCTCTCCGCAAGCTGATTGATCAGGTGCTGGAATTGCTTGATACCTGTGCGATCAACGAACTCCTGCCGGAAGAGCTTAGCCGTTCGATGATCAGCCTGCCACAAGCATTACATACCCTGCACCGTCCACCGCCAGATATTGCGCTGGCTGATCTAGAAACCGGCAAACATCCAGCCCAGCGCCGTCTGATCCTAGAAGAACTTCTGGCGCATCATTTGAGTATGTTAGCAGTTAGAGCGGGTGCACAACGCCATCACGCTCAATCGCTGCCGACTGAAAACAAGTTAAAACAGCAGTTCCTCAACCGCCTGCCATTTTCTCCAACTAACGCGCAACAACGGGTTGCAGCGGAAATTGAGCAAGATCTAGCAAAAAATGTTCCCATGATGCGGCTGATTCAGGGAGATGTTGGTTCAGGAAAAACGCTGGTTGCCGCATTGGCTGCATTGCGGGTTATTGCGCATGGTAAGCAGGTCGCCTTAATGGCGCCAACTGAGCTACTGGCAGAACAACACGCAAATACATTTCGGCAATGGCTGGAACCGTTGGGTATTCAGGTCGGCTGGCTGGCTGGCAAGCAAAAGGGGAAAGCACGTCAGAAACAACAGGAAGCCATTGCCAGCGGGCAGGTCGCCATGATTGTTGGTACACATGCCATGTTTCAGGAACAGGTGAAATTTTCCGGTCTGGCGCTGGTGATTATTGATGAGCAACATCGATTTGGGGTGCATCAACGTCTGGCTTTGTGGGAAAAGGGGCGCGAACAGGGTTTTCATCCGCACCAATTGATTATGACGGCAACACCGATTCCCCGGACTCTGGCAATGACCGCCTACGCGGATCTCGATACTTCTGTTATTGATGAACTGCCACCGGGGAGAACACCGGTCACAACGGTTGCGATCCCGGATACACGCCGTGAAGAGATTATCAAACGGATCAAAAATGCCTGCCTTGATGAAAACAGGCAAGCCTATTGGGTCTGTACACTGATTGAAGATTCCGATGTGCTGGAAGCTCAGGCTGCGCAAGTCACCAGTGAAGAATTAACGCTCGCCTTGCCGGAATTAAAAGTTGGGTTGGTACATGGCCGAATGAAAGCCGCAGAAAAGCAGCAAGTGATGGAAGCTTTTAAGCGTGGAGAACTACAGCTTCTGGTTGCAACAACGGTTATTGAAGTGGGTGTGGATGTGCCGAATGCCAGTTTGATGATCATTGATAACCCGGAACGGCTCGGCTTGGCGCAACTTCATCAATTGCGCGGACGAGTTGGCCGCGGGGCTATCGCCTCTCATTGTGTTCTACTTTACAAAACGCCGCTGAGCAGTACCGCCAGAATACGCCTGCAAGTGCTTAGAGACAGTAATGATGGGTTTGTTATCGCACAGAAAGATCTGGAAATTCGTGGCCCCGGTGAATTGTTGGGGACGCGTCAAACAGGGAATGCGGAATTTAAGGTGGCTGATTTGTTGAGAGATCAGGGAATGTTGCCGGAAGTACAGCGTATTGCCCGGCATATCCACCAGCACTATCCTGAACATGCTCGCGCCTTAATTGAACGCTGGTTACCGGAACGGGCACATTATAGTAATGCGTGATTGAGAATATATCGGAGCGGGCTTTTCGCTTCTCAGCGCTGCTAAAAATACGGATATCTGGTTTTATCCAATTATTAAGATGCTCTGCTATAGAGCTTTCTTAATTATTCTATTGAATTGGCAATATATTATTTATGGACAAGCTAAAAAGTGGGACCGCGATCCCACTATAAAAATTGCTTTTTAAACCGACAACTAAAACAAAATTAATTTATTACACAAACATTGACCATTCTGTTTTACCGGAATATTTATCATATACTAACCTTGTAAAACTTACTGTTTTAAGTTTTTCACTTGAATCATAACGAAATTTCATTTCAGTCTGCGAAATATCATAACAGTCCATCCATCCATAATATTCATTCATGATTATTTTAGGTGGTATAGATTTTTTTGGTTGTCCATATTCCTCATGCATATCTTTTCGGGACATTCCAGGTTTAAAAATAATATCTCCAGATGAGCATTCGAAAGAATGGAGGGTATTATCGTCATCAATAATAAATAATGCCATATGAAAAAAAGCCATGTCTTCTTGCCGAAAAGCTAGGTAAATACCTTCATCAACCAGATGATATGAAACGTAATCATCATCCGAGAGACTACTTGGCTCTATATCGCGAGACAATTGTCCATTTTTAACCAAATATTCGTAATTTACTGGTTTATAATCAACATTTCTTAAATCGAACAGCAATGGTTCTATATCTTTTTTTGTGCACATTTTTATATAACCTCCACTCTAACGTAGCTTTATTTTAACACGGCATTATTTTAATATAATCCAAATTTTCTATTAATTTCATGAATTTTATTACGGGCGGCCTCCAATTTCTCTTCTGTCGCGCCGTATTTTTTGAGATCACCTTTTATAACATCAAAATTCCTATCCACTGCTTTTTCCAAATCCAGTGAATCTTCTTCCATTTTAGCTTTGTTTCTTCCTCCATAAGTTTCACTTATTTTACGATGAACATCAGTAGGAATGATAATAGCGGCCACTTGTTTAGAACGTTTTTCTAATTCATTCAAGTCCATATCAGGATTTTTGCGTTTTAAATGCAATTTCACCGCTGCTGCCGAAGGTATATGATCGGCATGATATCCGTCCCTAGGTCTGCCCTGAAAATCATCATACGATTCCACTTCCAAGAATTTTACAGCAGGTCTCTTGAAATAAACATAAATCGCAGGAATGCCTGGAATTGGAGTTACCAAGATATAATCTTTCAGGCCCCTTGGTTCTGGCATCGGATAAATTTCAATATTTATTCCTATCGGTTCTGGAATTGGCGTAACCAGAGGCGTACTTGGAATATCCAGCGGAATATGATATCCCGTATGATTCGGAAACCGAAAACCTGGATCAGCTGGCGTCCATAGAATTGACGGTTTGTTTGCATCGTCATCAATCGAGAATTCATAGCGGTTTAACTGAGCGTTATAATGCATGTAACGCACAGGAACCTGATCCAGACCATTTTCCTTTGTAGTATGATACGCCCCATGTGTTAATTCACCCGATGCAGGATCATTCACAAAACGGTAACGTACAGGAACCGATATTGTGCCATTTTTATCGGCAATATTTTCCAGTCCTTTTCGAGTTAGCAATCCGGAATTATAAAGTTTTTGTTCAGCACTTTTTTTCTTATTTTCCGCCTTATTGCGGCTTTCCACTATGGGGGTTAGTTCTTGTTTGGTTTGTTCGATTTTTTGATGTGCATCATATAAACGTATTCCTAGTCGCTCATAAAGAGCTGATATCATAAGGATACCAAGTCCAGGATGAGACTTTTCACGTTCTCTTCTTACTATTTCGTTAAAATAAGCTTTCTTCCCTTGTTGTAATAAAATATTAATTAAATCCTTATCATTAACTTTTATCTCACCTTTCGTAAACTCTAATTGTTTTTTCGTTTGCTCATATACCAACGGATATTTTACAGGATCGCTTAATGTCCTACCTTCTGGTGAATTTAAAAGCTGATTAAGCGGTTTTTGTTTTTCCTGATAATCAATATTAATAACGTCTAGCTCTTGACCAGCTTCGAAATATTCAGCAATAGCGGTTTCAGCAGGGTGCTTTGCTTTCCATTCTTGCTCACGTTTTAAAGTTTCTTCAATCTGCTTTCGTTCTTGTTGTTTTGTCAGAATTTTGGTCATGGAGACATAAATCGGCTCATGCTTTCCATCCTCAAAATAAACAATCGCGTCATGCGTGTTTAACCCAGATACGGGCAAATAACTTTCTATAGGAGCATTTTCATTAACTTTATTTTTTTTACCGAATCCACCAAACCCTCTATCACGGGGTTGTTTTATTTTTGATGTGTCCATTTTGATATGGACAGGTGGTGCATCAGGAATAATTTTTGCTGTATAAATGCCGTGACTAAAGTTTGAAACTTTTTCCGCCTTAACAACCGGAACATTAACTGTTTTATTAATGGTCCTAGTAATTGCCAGCTGTCGTTTTTGATCGTTATTAATAATATCTTTAACCTGAACTTCGACCGGCACGTTCGTTATAGAAGCTAAGGCAGTTGTGTTCAACGGAGATTTAGTAACCATTGTAGCTTTCATCACCATCAATGCCGAACGTTGGTTCTTTTCAAAACGACTTTGTGCTATCGCAGCGGCCCAGCCATCTGGGTCATGAGTAGAGAGTGTGGCATCCCCCATTGTCGTCGGATACAATGCGCCAAATGTAGTTGCCAATCTTCCTAAATAAGGCGCAGCCCTAACTGCAAAATTGCTGACACTCGTTGTATAAGGAGCTGCTTTAGTTCTGATATCATTGAGGGTATCAAGCGTTTTAGTTTTAGTATCATTGAGACTCTCAATCGCTTTCCTTAATGCCTCCCTGACTTCGTTCTGCACTTCTGTGGTATTAAACGTAAATCCCCACTTGTTGTTAATTAACTCAAGTGTCAGAGGATGAACAGAATATGGTGATACTAAAACCTGCGCACGTGGATCAACATGTCTGCTATTTCCACCACCATCACGTTGGTTTCCATTACCTTCTGGTCCTCCATAATTCCAACCACCGCCATTTGCTGTGACTGTCATGCTATCTTCCATTTTTCTATTCCATTGTTTTTATTGATAAAAATAGTTACAAAAACGTATTCATATACTTAGCTGTGTTAACAAAAAACGTTTTCTACGTGTTAGAAACGGCCAGAATTAAATAGATAAATTAATAATTACCGTTCTTATTTATGATTTTAATTGTTTTATTTGAAATTAATAACTAATTAATAATGTATTGTATTTAATACAATTATATTATTATTTTGACTTTGTGGATGTGGTGATTGAGCTGAATCATTGATTAATGTAATTGGTATATTCACTTAATAAGTGCAACATCGTTAATCTAGAAGTAAACATGTTCGTATTCCCTTAAATAATTCACACGGTGTTTTCCCACCCCGTGTTTTTCGGGGACAATGATTTGATCGGTTTACCACAAAATTTATTCCCTGATCAGAGACTTCATTAAAATCAGTTTCTTTTGGAAAGTATTGTCTGATTAATCCATTGATATTCTCATTTATCCCTCTTTCCCAAGGCGAGTAAGAGTGAGCAAAGTCAATTTGGGTTTTCTTTACAAAACGCCGCTAAGCAGTACCGCCAGAATACGCCTGCAAGTGCTCTGGGACAGTAATGACGGGTTTGTTATCGCACAGAAAGATCTGGAAATTCGTGGCCCCGGTGAATTGTTGGGGACGCGTCAAACAGGGAATGCGGAATTTAAGGTGGCTGATTTGTTGAGAGATCAGGGAATGTTGCCGGAAGTACAGCGTATTGCCCGGCATATCCACCAGCACTATCCTGAACATGCTCGCGCCTTAATTGAACGCTGGTTACCGGAACGGGCACATTATAGTAATGCGTGATTGAGAATATATCGGAGCGGGCTTTTCGCTTCTCAGCGCTGCTAAAAATACGGATATCTGGTTTTAGGCAATAATTAAGATGCTCTGCTATAGAGCTTTCTTTTAATTATTCTATTAAATTGATAATGTATTATTGCCAAAGGAATGGAAAACACCACTACAATTATTCCTGAATTAGTACCAGCGTTAAAATATATCCCCAGAAAATATAAATGGTTTTTTATTATTTTCTTAAAAAAATCGAATCTAATACCTCGGATTAATTGATACGACGTGTCACTATCCGAAGTCTTTTATCTGCTAACTAGGGTAACAGGCGGTTCCGCTATTTTTCATCAAATTCAGTTGATGGCGTGTGCGGTATTAGCGCAACATTATACTCAAAGGTTAAAATGGGAATAGATGTAAATCTATGATATGAAATTGTCATTAATATATATAATGACAATTATTATATTTACATCAATGTAATATTGAGTTGCCAAGTTTAGATAGTAAATATTGCTATTTCACCAATGAATGTAATTTTAAATATTTTCTTTTCGAAGTATAAAACTTTGATGGAGGTCACGCAAATAGTAGTTTTGTTGGTTTTTCTTCATCTATACTTATATTTCATTATGGTACATATTAGGGTGTTTTTAAATTAAAGCTAAATAAATCTACATTGATATAATGGAGAGCTTAATATGATTTATGCCAAAAATATTTCAGATGACGTAGTTAAAGTTGCAATGAGTAAATGGAGTAGTGAAGAAGGCAATGACGAATATGTTGATATTCATCCAGGGGAGGTGGTTCAATGGAGTAGATCAGATGAGCGCGGTTTTTTAATGTCAGTAGTATTCAAGGATAATGATAAATTGTTATATTCAATAAGATCAAATGGCTACATAATTATTTATAGTGACAAGGTTGAAAATAACGGCGAACAGATAAGTTATTTATATTTTATACCATCTATCTAAAAAAATTTTATTATTGCACTAAATAACTTTCCAAAATGGCGCTACACCTTATCCACCAACAACCCTATGTATAACAATGAGTTGAATAAAACCATGTGTAGCGGAATTATGAAACCTTATTTAGTTTTCTTAATTTAATTTACGTTCGTATGCCATTGAATCAAATGCAAATATCAATTATTGACATAGTGGAGAATTTATGATTTATGTTAAAAATCTCTCAACTGAACCGGTTAAAGTTTCGGTTAATAAATATGGAGATGATGGTAGAGAGGAATATTTAGCTCTTGATTGTGAAGATGTCAAGGTGTGGGATCTATCCGATACGCATGGTTTTATATTGTCAGTAATACAGAGAGGTATTGAAAAATCATATTCTGCTTCTCATAACAGTTTTATTATTATCTTTGATGATTATGTACAAGATAGCGGCACTAATATATATCATCAAGAGAAATAAATGAGAATTTGTCATCCGATTTAATTGAGTGTTAGACAAAATTAAATCACCATAATCAGGAATGGAATCTCCATTCCTGAACTATTTATATTCAACGGTCTGCTACTTTCGCCCCTAATGCTTTTTTCTTCTTGATTGATAAAGATATTTACAGCCTCTTTATAATTAATCAGTTGTTTTATCAACTTCTTCTGTCAGCGTTTCCAGACCAGGTGTTTAGTTCCAATATTTGATGTGTCAGATAATAGAAAAAAGTTATCGACTTATAACTTTAGGTTAATACTAAATTGATTTTTTGGTAGTTAGTTTTATATTATTTTTATCGATAAATAGTAAAAATTAAAATTATGAGGTTTGAGCAGAATAATTTAATAAAGATGTACATCTTTATGGCTATTCTTATTAATACGTAAACATGTAAATTCATTTACTAAGCATTAATCGTAAAGCAAAGAATAAAAATCACCAAAAGGCGCACAATATATTTTCTATTTATAAAAAAGTGAGTTATTTTGATTTTTTATAGGTTGAATTATTATATTTTTCTCGGCTATTGGTTAATGACTGGCAATAACAAAATAATACTTAATAGATTAACTAATCATATTTACTATGCGGTTTCAGCTTAGCACCCCTTGATGATGCTCACTATCTGCTATAGTTTTATGCGCATAAATGAGGTATCTGATGAAAAGACAATGCGTCTCAACCGTAGAACGAAAACAATCCGGTAAACGTAGTACAAATGTGTATTTGACCGCTGAGGTGGTAGATGAAGCCCGTGCTTTAGATCAATTTCAAAATAAGGTTTCAGTGTAGGGGTTGTAAACCTGGACCATCCAAAAGGTTGGCGGTTGGCTATTTTGATTACTGGTAGCTCCATGCACTTTTAACCATAATAGCTATTCGAACCATTTTAGACGGTAGGTAATGTATGGAAATTATTCCCGCACAACTGGCTAAGAACCAGTTTGGTGATCTGATTATGAAAGTTCAGCGTGAGCCTGTGGAAATTAGTAAGCATGTGGCCGTGGTTATCTCTCCTGAAGAGTATGATCAGTTCGTACAACTCAAGTTACAGAATTTAAAAGCCGTTCTGGCTGAATCTATTACACAAGCTGATCGTGGCGAATTGCATAGTATTGATAATGTATTTGCACCGTTGACGGTTGATGAACTTGAGGGTAAGGCTTAGGGATAAGTGTCCAGTTTACGAAGAAAGCCAGAGAGCATATTCGTGCAATAAAACTCTATTCCATACGCCGATGGGGGGCGAATGTTGCGGAAGCTTATTCAACTTCGTTACGTGTGACTATGACGAAAATTCTTGATCGTCACCCATCCCCCGGTCGTGATCGCAGTGAGGATCTTTATTTTAGTGTGCTGAGTTTCCCCGTAGAGAGCCACATCATTTACTACTGGGAAGTTCCGACGGGTATTGAAGTATTGGCGGTGTTGCATCAGACGCAAGATCCACATAACCTTCTATAATGAAGAGCATAAAACATGGGGCACTTTATTTAATTCGCAATAAAATAAGCTGCTAAACTTTTTTATCAGATGCTTGAAGGAACGCCATCATCTCAGAAGCATCTTTGCTCAAGTAGAAGCGCATCACCTTTTCGTTGAACTCATGTATTTTCGCCGCAGGTACGCTGACTCAAGCACTTCATGTCATCAGTACCTATGATGCCAGTTCGGGGATCGCGTTATACCAACAGGCGACAAAAGCAAAGGTAAAGAAGAGCCAGAAACTAGGCAACTCATTGAATTGTTTTACTTTATTTGAATACCATCACGCTGGATGCTCTGCATTGTCAGACAGAAACCCTCAATCTTATCACCCAGCGTTGGAACAATTTCATTGTGGTATATTTATTATATAATTCATTTACAAGCTATCTCATAAGTTTTCGCATCTTCCCGTTTACCAACAGCGATCACCCATATTACGATCTCTTCTTCTATCACTTGGTAAACTAGACGAAAGCCTGAAGAGCGGAGCTTAATTTTAAAGCAACCAGCCAGATCACCATGTAATCTAGCTGACTCAATATAGGGATTGTTCTGTAACTTCCGTAACTTCTTTTTAAACTGGTCGCGTATGCTTTGATCCAGTTTGTACCACTCTTTCAGGGCTCGTTCGTCGAAGTCGATATTAAATATCATCAAGGTTTACCCTGATACGTCTAGCGGGATTTTTAAGACGGTCACGTACCACTGCTAAGATGTCTGCATCTTCATCATGATCTGCCACCATAACGGAAACTTCAGCGAACGGCAGCTTTTCATTCTCTACAACATAGCGCAGAAAGAGACGCAGCGCATCGGATGGCGATAAGTTCAGTTTCTCAAATGTCTGATACGCACTTTTTTTAAGTTCTTCATCAACTCTGATCTGAATAGTACTCATAACGTTATCTCCTGTAATGACATTTGTATTGCATTCTATTGCATGACATTTGTAATGCAATAAAAATTTTTTGCTATAAGTGGAGTATAGAATCGCTGGTAGATGAATTACCACATGGCAGGGTAAACAAAGTGGAATCCCGCCATAGGCTCATACCAGAGACCATTTTGAGAGCGAAAATAAGCGTTGGGAAAGAACATAAATTGAACATTGGTTACCTGAACGCACACATTATGGTAATGCATGATTGAAAACATATCGGGACGAATCCCAAACAGGCCAAGCGCAGTGATCGGTGACTGCTCCCCGCCGTAAAAAACGGCGAGGCTTCCCACTTCTCAGGCCGCAACCGTTGGTGCAACGGATTTACGCAGGCCTCCGTGGGCAGAAACGACGAGTCCCGCCGCCTGTAATACTGTTATGCCCTTGCCCTGGATGTTGATCGCCGCATTGATATCGCGGTCATGTTCGACTCGACAGAAAGGGCATTGCCAGATCCGCTTATGCAGCGGCATATCCGGCATTTTGTGACCGCAGCAATGACAGGTTTTCGAGCTGGCGAACCACTGATCCAGTTTGACCAGATGGACGCCCGCCGCTACGGCTTTGTATTCCAGTTTCTTGATGAAACCATGCCAGCCCGCATCCCCGATAGCGCGGGCAATGCGGTGATTCTTCATCATGTTGGCCGATTTTAGCGTCTCAACAATGATCGCTTGGTTTTCGTCAACCATTGTTCGAGAGAGTTTGTGTTGAAAATCGGCGCGGGCATGGGCTACCCGCTCATGGACTGCCGCCAGACGTAATCGGGCCTTGCCGCGGTTAGCGCTGCCCTTTTGTTTGCGGGACAGCGATTTCTGTTTACGACGCAGGTTACGGGTGGCGTTGATAAGGTGACGGGGGTTATCGACCTTCTCCCCGGTCGACTCGATAAGATAGTGGGACAAACCCATATCGCAACCGGTCACGCGGGTGATAACGCCCGGTTTTTCCGGCGCATCTTTGCCATCGTCACACAGGATAGCGGCGTAATATTTTCCCGTAGGGGTTCGGGATAGCGTAATGCTCTTCACTTCCCCTTCAATTTCTCGGTGTATGCGCGCCTTTATCGGCGACAATTTCGGGATCTTCACCGCACCCTCCAGCACTTTCATCCCAACACAGTGATAGCTGGATTGCTTGCCCTGTTTGCGTTTGAACGTGGGAAATTGGGCGCGCAACTTCGGATTGAAGAAATTATCAAACGCAGTATGCAGATTGAGCACCGCCTGCTGTAACGCGATAGCGTCATATGCCTTGAGCCACGCGTACTTGCGGGATTTCTTCGCGACCGCCAGGAGCGGCTTGAGGTCTTTGCGTGGATTTAAACTCACACCGTGACGTTTGTAAGCATGCTTTTTGATGTGCAGCGCCTTGTTGTACGCAAAACGGACCGCACCGAACTGGCCATTAAGATACCCGGCCTGTTCGGGTGTGGGGTAGATGCGGACTTTGGTCGCTCTTAACATATTCAGCGCTCATTGATAAAGTGCATTCATTTTAGCCTGTTTTACAGGCAGATATCAATTCAGTCAGGATACGTTGGAGTAGCCAGACCTAAAGCCCTTTGGGCTTTTCGCCTTATATCCCCGCCCGCACTGGGCAAGGGTTTACGGCGGTTTTTGCTAAAAATCAATTGTAACATGTATCGATGCAGGATACCATTAACCATGATTAAGACGTTCAGGGATCAGTGGTTGGATGATTATTACTTTCGCGGTGAAAAGTCACCCAACATACCCAGCACAATTGAAAGTGCTTTAAAGCGTAAACTCGATATTATCCATGTCGCTAAAGGCGAAAAAGATTTAAGGGTGCCACCGGGTAACAGGTTTGAACATCTGGAAGGCAATCGAAAGGACTGGTGTTCGATCCGCGTTAACAAGCAATATCGCCTGATATTCCAATGGGATACAGGCGAAGCTAACGGGCTCTATCTGGACCCCATACATACAGGTAAGAGGTGAAACTATGATTGAAACACTAAAAATTCCCGCTCATCAACCTACCAGTGTAGGCGCTATGCTCAAAGAAGAATTTCTAGAACCCTTGGGTATCACCCAAGGCGAACTGGCAAAAGCTATGGGCGTAGGCCGGAAGACTGTCAATGAGCTGTGCGGTGGTCGCCGTGGAGTGACTGCGGAAACTGCCTTTTTACTGGCAAAGGTTTTGGGAACCACACCGGAGTTTTGGCTTAACCTCCAGTTCATCAATGACATGTGGCTGGCTCAGCATAATGAGGTTTTGGCTGACAAGCTGCAACATGCGCGGCCCTTGGTGGCCGCCTAGTTGCGAATATGATTTGCTTTGTTTCCGCTAACCTTGGTGTAGCAATCCTACCTGCCAATGTAGCGAAAATTGCCCACGGCTTGGTAGCGATTCCTCTTCTGGAAACAGACGCGACACAATCACAATACTACTGCACCAACTGAATAGCTGGCGCAGTATCTTGTAATTTACCCCTACACCGCCGGGAACATCGGTAACAGCAGATCGGTAACAGCAGATCGGTAACAGCAGATAGAGCTTAATCACAATCGCGTCAACGATATCGATAAAGAACGCGCCGACCATCGATTAGGTAATAACCCCTGCATATATATGTCTAAATATTAGACATGAGACACATGCGGTTTAAATAACGGGGTCAATTTAGAAATATCAACCGTCTTTTCTGCTTTATCAAGGCTATAAGATTCTTGCAGTTTCAACCACAACCGTGGAGAACTACCAAGTACTTTAGATAACTTTACCGCCATTTCTGGCGTGACTGCCGCTTTACACGAAACTAAACGTTGAGCCGTAGACGGAGCAACATTTAATGCCCGCGCAAGATCACGAATTCCCAAGCCTAGCTCTTCCAAAGAATCAGCAATAATTTCGCCTGGGTGAGGGGGATTGAACATTTTCATTAGTGATAATCCTCATAGTTAACGATATACGCATCACCGTCGATAAATTCGAATGTAATACGCCAGTTCCCAGAAACAGTAATTGCCCACTGCCCTCTCCTATCTCCCGTCAAAGGATGTAAGTTGTATCCAGGAAAATTGATTTCCCCTACATCTTCTGCATCGTTAATAACAGCAAGTCGTTGACGGAGTTTGTTTACATGCTGAGGGTTAATTCCAACAGAAACACCTTTTTCAAAAAACTGGCGCAGCCCCTTATGTCTGAAACTCTTTATCATTCCTTACCGCTCCTCGTTGCGCCACAAGGAACAATGTAACAAAGTGTTCCTTACGGAACAACTCCATGTCAGAGTAAACCAATTCAGGTACATCATAGATAAGGAATTGGAAAGGCTGAAACACAATCACAATACTGCACCAACTGAATAGCTGGCGCAGTATCTTGTAATTTACCCCTACACCGCCGGGAACATCGGTAACAGCAGATAGAGTTTAATCACAATCGCGTTAACGATATCGATAAAGAACGCGCCGACCATCGGTACCACCAGAAACGCCACATGAGATGGGCCGAAGCGATCGGTAATCGCCTGCATGTTCGCAATAGCAGTCGGTGTCGCCCCTAAGCCGAAACCACAGTGACCCGCCGCCAAAACCGCAGCGTCATAGTTTTTCCCCATCACACGATAGGTGACAAAAATTGCATACAACGCCATGACGATGGCTTGGATGGTGAGAATGATCAGCATCGGCAATGCCAGAGATGCCATCTGCCACAATTTCAGGCTCATCAACGCCATTGCCAGAAACAACGAAAGACTCACGTTACCTAAGACAGAAACCGCCCGGTCAAATACCCGGTAAAAACCTAACGCCGACAAGCTGTTACTGAGGATAACCCCGATAAACAACACACAGACGAATGTCGGTAATTCAAACCATGTACCTTGCATAAGCTCAGAAATAAAATTACCTGCCATCAAACAGATAGCGATCAATGCGATTGTTTCCAACATGACCAACGCAGTGATCATCCGACCGGTATAAGGCTTCTCAAATGCGGTTGGCACTTCCGTATCATCTGACCTCAAGCCTGGAGTTGCGGTATTTCTCACCAGAAAACGGGCAACCGGACCACCAATCAAGCCACCCAGCACCAAACCGAAAGTCGCACAGGCCATTGCCACTTCTGTTGCATTTTCAAAACCGTAACGCTCACTAAACAGTTTACCCCAAGCGGCCCCCGTACCATGACCACCAGATAACGTAACAGACCCCGCCAATAAGCCCATTAATGGGTCCAAACCTAACAGTTTAGCCAAGGCGATACCCACCGTGTTCTGAACCAGCAACAAGCCAACAACGATGAAGACAAACGTTAAAAGGACCTTACCACCTGCTCTCAGGCTGGCAAGATTGGCATTCAAACCGATAGTGGCGAAGAAAGTTAACATCAAAGGGTCTTTAAGAGACAAATCAAAGCTGATTTCCCAACCTATTGTTTGTTTAACAACTAAAAGAATCAGAGCCACTAACAGGCCACCGGCGACCGGCTCAGGAATGGTGTATTTTTCAAGAAATGGAACTGATTGTACAAGTTTACGCCCAAGTAATAGTACTAATGCGGACGCAACGAGCGTGCCATAAACATCAAGATGATACATCTATGTACCCCAGCTATATTGTTAAAATTATGTAAGTTATTACGACGTTATACTCATCCTTTAGAAAACGCCAAAAGCAGGCAACGCTGGATTAGAAAAAAAATCTGCAACAAACACAAGTTAAAACATATAAAAATGTGACCAGAGCGAATCATAGCAACGAACAGAATTTTTACGCAAACGATTGCTTTTGCACAGTAGATGATTAAAATGCGTTTTTTGTCGGCCCGGAATTTCACATCATGCCCACCACTGCCACAAACTCTGTTTGCTGCTTGTCAGCATTTATTGGCAATGTTTGTCGCGGTCATCACGCCAGCAATTTTAATCTGTCAGGCGCTGAAGCTACCTGCTCACGATACACAGCGGATTATGGATGGTCTGACACTGAAAAATTCCAGAGCAGATAATCAACTTAATAATCACGCACATAAAATCAAAGTTGTGCGTGATTATGGTTTAGCCTAGCGGCTGGAAGGCCAAATAAAATCGTCACCGATCCAACCATCAAGACCGTATTCACTCATACACTGTTCAGCAAATCCCTTACATTGATCCACTAAACCCGACGATTGGGCGGCCAATAACACATCTATTCTGACGGTCTCATGGTTGCCAGAGTAATTGCGCTCGTATAATTCATGCCTGCCAGCGAATTCGGTACCGATCGAGTCCCAAATCAGTTTCATGAGCTTGACCCGCTCAACTGCGCTGTAACCATTAGAACCACGCACGTATTTATCAAGATAGGGAGACAGCTCTGGGTTGGAAAAATCGCTGGCATGAGAGTTAACATAAATTAAGGCACTCCCTAAATCCTGTTCAATAATTTCTTTTACCCGCGGGTAACCCAGCGTCATAAACCAACGATACGCCATTCCATACTCGTATCGAGGTAATAGGGCATCCTTACCCCAGGACTCCGGAGATTTAATCATCGCATCACTGAGCGCCCAAAACATATTACGCCATGCCAAGACCTCACCAACCCGTGTTTGTACGCCACGAAAATCCTTCGTACCCGTGGCTTCAACCCCCTTAATAATTAATCCACAAAGAAAATCAAGTTTAACCGCCAACCGGGTCACACCATGCAGCATAGCCCGATGGAAATAACCGGATTCAGCAAAAAATAACGAGACTCTATCTACATCGCCATAGATAAATACGTTCTCCCAAGGAACCTTTACTTTATCCATAATAATAATCGTATCGTTCTCATCAAATCGGGAAGAGAGCGGGTAATCAAAAGGGCTGCCTATTTTATCAGCCGCCAGTGCGTAAGAGGGACGACAAATTAATTTCAGTCCTGGCGCATTCATCGGTAAGGTACAAACCAACGCAAATTCCCGTTTCTTTATCGGTAAGCCATAATGACCAATAAAGTTGTAGTGACTAATCGCCGACCCCGTGGCAACGACTTTAGCGCCGCTGACAATTAATCCATCATCGCACTCTTTTTCAACATGAATACAAACATCACCAATTTCATCAGGAGGTAGATGGCGATCTATCGGCGGGTTAATAATTGAGTGATTCCAGTAAAACACTTTTTCCTGTGAGCGGGCATACCAGCTTTTTGCATTATCAGCAAACTCACCATAAAATTCTGGGTTTACGCCTAGTGAGGTAAGAAACGCCGCCTTATAGTCAGGGCTTCTACCCAACCAACCATAATTCATACGAGCCCACGCGGCGATAGCATCACGATCCGCAATGAGATCCTGCTGTGAGTGCGGTACACGGAAAAAGGGATGGGTTACACCACAACTACCCGTATCTGTAGCCGTAGTCAGTACGTCACGATGAACGGGATCATGCAAAGCGTCGTAGAGTTTCGCAACAGCGCGGGCTGGATTTTGAAAAGCAGGATGGCGAGCAACATCGTGGATACGTTCACCATAAGCCCAGACTTCCCGACCATCGTTTAGCCCATCCAGAAATTCCTTTCCAGTAAGTGGGCTGGTCATGCGGATACTGCTTGCATTCGACGATTTTTGTTTCATGCTTTCTGACATAATAGATTCCTTACGTTATTTATTTGCTGGAAGATGGGTGAAAGTAAACGATGAAGTCTTATTTCAATCATCAGTCAAACTGAGAAAGGAATAGAAGTAATTACGAAAAAAAATCATTATTCCACTTATAACCATCCATTAACACATTAATTCATTCTGATGTTATTGGCTATATTCCATGAGATAAAATATAGATTTAATAATTGCATTAATTACACAATATAATTATTAACAAATTCATGCAAGGTCCACAACACCTTAATAAAAAATAACTTATCATGAAAGGCACAAATAAAAACAAGCAAAGATCAATATCTAAAAGTTATTCTAAAACAATAAAGCAGCACTAATCACTCTTTATTTTTTACTTATCTCATCACATGAAATTATTAGAATTTACAACTAATATAGTTATTTATTGGTATTTTGGTTTTATCGTTCAATTATGCAAGCGTTACAAATAATAATTTCTCCTCGTTCATAACTTTTATTCACCACCTCTTGAGTGAACACAAAAATTACGGCATAAAAGGAAGTTATAAGCTGATTAAATTGGAGCCTGATGATGAGATGGTTAGGAAAATTGCTGGTTACTCTGTTATTGCTGTTAATACTGACAGTAGTCACTCTTTACGTCGTTATTCAGACAAACTGGGGCACTCACCAATTGAGTCAATGGCTCAGTAATCACAGTGATTATCAGGTTCAGATTGGCAATATCGAACATCACTGGTCACAACCCGGCACTCTGACATTCACCAATATCGCCCTTAGCGATAATAAACAACACTCCTTCACCTTAAAGGCTCAGGTTGCGGCATTCGATTTCAGTTGGCAGCAACTCACTTCTCCGCGTCATTTCCACCGTCTGTTATTGCAACAAGGCCAATTAGCGCTAAAAGGCCAGCAAAAATCCTTACCTTTTAGCGCCAATATCCTGCAACTCAATCAAATGTCTATTCAGTCAGAAAATGCAAACGGGCAGATCCAAGGGAAAAATATTACAGGTGGCATCACTCCCTGGACCCCTCAATCAGATGAATTGGCAGGGAGTGGGAAATTTCAGTTCAGTGCCGATAAGCTGAACTTAAATGATATTTCTCTTGAAAAGGTCATTATGCAAGGGAATAGCCAACAGAATACACTGATTATCAATTCATTTGGTGCAACATTGGCACACGGTTCGGTATCTGGTAACGGGCAACGTCTACCCGATGGGAGCTGGCAGTGGGATAATTTACTTATCAGTGATATTCGCTGGCAGACTTCAATGACACTTGAAGAATTATTGCGGAAAGTCAGTAAATTACCCGCAGTGAACATTAACAATCTGAGTCTCACTAATGCCAAGTTGGAAGGTAAAGAATGGTCTGCTAACTATCTGGATGCCACAGTAAAAAATATCGGTTTGGTTAACGGGAATTGGCAAGGGAAAGAAGGCATGATTGATTTCAACGTCATGGACACTACGCTTAATGATCTTCATGTCACCGACACAATTGGTCACCTTCTTATTGCTCAAAATGAGCTTAATATTGCCAATCTTACCGCCCGCTGGGAAAAGGGATTATTCCACATCAAAGCGCAATGGAACCACCAAACAAAGCAGTTCAAAATCGCAAATGCAACGGTGGCTGGTTTAACTTATACCTTGCCACAAAACTGGCATCAGTTACTGAAAGAATCATTGCCTAAATGGATATCTGGATTTTCCATTAACGAGATGACGATTAATAACAGCCTGTTGATTGATATCAATCCCGATTTTCCATTCCAACTCACCGCTCTTAATGGTTATGTCCATAATGTGGAATTACTGAAAGAAGGAAGATGGGGGATTTGGAGCGGATCTTCAAATCTGAACGCCACCAGCGCAACATTCAACAAAGTTGAATTAAACCGCCCTTATCTTAAATTACACACAGAGGGAAATAAACTCATCCTCGACCAATTAGATGCCTCTGTTGATGATGGGTTACTGAAAATTAAAGGCACAGTAGATCAACAAACACAGAAGTCATTCACTTTAAATTTTCAGGGCATGGATGCAGATTTAGCTATTTTGCATCAATGGGGCTGGGTTCCATTGAAATTACAGGGCAAAGGCAATTTCACTTTGCGGATACAAGGAGATCTTTCTGCTGACAACGTAAAAAATTCCCTCAGTGGCATACTTGATGCTACCGATAAACAATCAGGCAAAGAAACTCAAACCATCGATAAAGGACAGATATCTACAATAAACTGTGAAACCTGTTCAGTTATTAAGCAATAGCCGTGTCAACACCCAACAACACCAAATAGCCCAAAAATTGGGCTATTTGGGATACGATCACAGCTTAAATAGTTTTGCATGACTTCCAACCCGATATAAGAAAACCTCTTGCTCAGTTCTCTTATAAATCAATAGAAGATCAGAAGATCCGGCTTTCCATGATATGGATCGCCGCCTGCGTTGTGGCATTAGGAATGTAGCGTTCCTTTGTCGTTCTGGTTAATACCAGACGGACAAAACTAGACATATCCAAACTGTTATCCTGAGCAGCTCTCGCTACCGCATTTTTTAGTTCTTCAGGAACACGAACTTTTAATATGGCCGCATTCATAATATCCCCCTCTTATGACTGTTTGCTCCCTTATCGTAGGACTATTGTGGACACAAACCAAGATTGTCAGATTAATAAACACACAAAATCTGTATCCTATAGTGCTAAATACCACCAGTGGCATATTTGATGCCACTGTAAACCTAAGCTATCGCCGTGTAAGCATTTGGCAGCACCATATAGGTGCCGGTAAACACGGCACCTAGCCCATGATCACCGCTAACAGTCACTTCCAGCTTCACTCTCGCTTTGCTGCCCTGAGCAAGGCGAGCCAAATCGCCACTCATATTTTTAAGATCCGCAACAGATTTTGGCCTGCCAATAACAGGCTTTTTGTAACGGATATCAGCATCAGCCAGAATAATATCGCCCCCCAATTGGCGTTCTTGTAACAACAACCAAATCAATCCCCAGCCAGTCAGTGTTGCCAGTGAGAACAAACTACCTGCAAAGAGAGTTTGGTGAGGATTTTGATTCCCTGCTTCCGGCATCGTGGTAATAAAGCTCTGACCGGTATATTGAGAAATCCGCACCCCCATTTTCTCACTGAGGGGAATATGTCTGTACCAGGCTTTTTGCAATTCATTACACCAATCCGGCCGGTGAAGAATATCATCAAGTGTCGCAACAGGTTTGATCATCAGAAAATGGCGAACTGGTGTTGTTTGCGGGCTGGTAATTGGCCCGCGATTTTCAAAACCCAGTTTACTGAAAAAATCTACCGCGTACTCACGGGCGCTGCATACCACCCGTTTCACACCTTCCTGACGGGCAACGGATTCCAAGGCCATTGCGATCAGTTTTCCCAATCCTTTGCCCTGCACATGGGGATGTACTGCTAGAAAACGGATGGCGCCTTCACTATCCGCGTTGATATATAAACGCCCTACCGCCACCGGGTTACCTTTCTCATCCACAACCATCTGGTGATGAGCTATGGTGTCATAACCATCTTTCTCAGAGCCTACAGGCAGATGCAATGGCTTACGCAACATTTCCCAACGAAATCGATAATATGCTTCCAGTTCTTGTTCTGTTTCAGGTACTCGCAGATGATACATAGAAACTGCCCCTTTCTTTTGATCATGATATGTAATCGGGGGTAATTGCGCGTTACTGGCTGCTTTTCGTGGCTATACCTGCAACCAGAAAGTGACGGGGCCATCGTTTGTCAGACTGACTTTCATATCGGCAGCAAACCGCCCGATTTCTGTTTTTACACCACTTTGGCGGCATCGTTCAACAAAATAGCGATATAATTCATCAGCCTTATCCGGACTTGCGCCGCCAGAAAAACCAGGGCGCATTCCCTTTTGAGTATCAGCAGCCAAGGTAAACTGGGAAACAACCAGTAAACTGCCACCAACCTGTTGGACATTCAGATTCATTTTGTCCTGCTCATCACTGAATATCCGATACCCTATCACTTTCTCACATAACCGTTTTGTTTTTTGTTGATCATCGTCTTTTTCAACACCCAGCAATACCAGCAAACCGTGACCAATCGCCCCAACAGTTTCGTCCTCAACAACAACACTTGCCTGTGTTACCCGCTGGATTAACGCAATCATATTTTTCCTTAAATATTAAAACCGATTGTCTTGAAATAATCGGGGACTGTCTGCCGGTCAATAACATGAACACTCTCTATTCCTAACGTACCGGCTGCCGCCACATTTTCCAACACATCATCAAAAAATACTGCCTGAACCGGTGAAAAACCTTCTTTCTTAAGAACATATTTGAAAATATCAGGTTCAGGTTTACGCATTGACAAATCTTGGGACAGATAGAGGTCATCAGCCGATGCCGCAATTTCCGGGTAATTATGCGGCCAATAATCCAGGTGCAGACGGTTTGTATTGGATAACACCACAACCCGATGCCCTGCTTCACGTAATTTATTCATTATCTGAATGACTTCCGGCCGAATATCAATAAAAATAGCATGCCACCCGGCAGCAAACTGCTCAAAACTGAGTGAAATATTCATTTCCTGACATAAAGTATCAGCGAACTCCAGATCAGTAATTTGACCACGCTCATGTTTTTCAAACGTTTCTCCCATAGAGAAACTTTTCGTCAACGTCGCAAGAGGTGTGCCGCTCAAATTACTCCAGACAGCTAAAACTCTTTTAAAATCAATATCAATAATCACATTACCCATATCGAAGATATATAGCATGACCACCTCCTGGTTAATTAATGACTTTTTACTTTAATCGTATTTCTAATTAGAAAACAGTACGGGAAAGTAAAAAGCGAATTACTTCACGGTATTTTTCTTATGAAACGATAAAGTAGTCTCCAGATCAAAAAAGTAGAGTAAGGTGTTATTTTATGTTGTGGTTCCTTCTTTGTATTGGGCTTCTTCTGGCAGGGTATTTCATATACGGCAAGATTGTTGAAAAGATATTCACCATTCGACCAGAAAGAAAAACCCCCGCGCTTTCTATGGCAGATGGTGTTGACTATGTTGCAATGTCCACACCAAAAGTTTGGTTAATTCAGTTACTTAATATTGCCGGTGTCGGCCCTATTTTCGGCCCGATTCTTGGTGCCCTCTATGGCCCACTTGCCATGCTGTGGATTGTATTCGGTTGTATCTTTGCCGGCGCAGTACACGATTATTTCTCCGGTATGCTCAGTGTTCGCGCACAGGGAGCATCAGTACCCGTCATCGTCGGTAATGAACTGGGCAAGGCCATGAAGCATTTCATGAATATCTTTGCTGTCATTCTGCTGATGCTGGTGGGTGTGGTATTTGTTCTGAGTCCGGCAGGCTTACTGAACAACTTACTAAAAGAGGCTATCGGCTGGGACAGCATTGCTATCTGGGTTGGCGTTATCTTTGCTTACTATATTCTCGCGACACTGGTCCCTATTGATAAAATCATCGGTCGCCTCTACCCGCTATTTGGCGCGTTATTGCTGTTTATGTCTGTCGCACTCATGGTTGGTTTGGCTATGAGCGATAAACCTTTCTACTCACAAGGATTAGATTTCACCACTAACTTTAACCCGAAAGACCTGCCGGTTTGGCCATTGTTGTTCGTCACGATTGCCTGTGGCGCGATTTCTGGTTTCCACGCTACTCAGTCCCCGCTGATGGCGCGTTGCATGCAGAATGAGAAAAATGGCCGCTTTGTGTTCTATGGTGCAATGATTGGTGAAGGTATTATCGCGCTGATCTGGTGTACGCTGGGTCTGAGCTTCTATGAAGACACTGACGCACTACAGGCGGTGATTGATCAGGGTACTGCATCGCTGGTGGTTCATGAAGTTTCTACTTCGCTGTTAGGCACTGTTGGCGGTATTCTGGCTATCCTTGGTGTGGTGATTCTGCCAATTACTTCCGGCGATACGGCATTCCGGTCTGCCCGCCTGATCATTGCTGAATTCCTGAATATTTCTCAGCAAGAAATGACCAAGCGCCTGTTATTAAGTGTGCCCATGTTTGTTGTCGGTTATCTAATTACCAAAACCGATTTTAATATCATCTGGCGCTACTTTGGTTGGGCGAACCAAACGACAGCAATGGTTATGTTGTGGGCTGCATCAGCGTGGCTGCTGCGCCGCGATAAATTCCACTGGATCACCACCCTGCCGGCTATGTTTATGACCGCAGTATGCTTCACCTATCTGGCATTCGCGCCAGAAGGTTTTGCCCTGGATTGGAATATCTCCGTCATTATCGGCCTAGCGGCAATGGTGATTGTCACGCTTGTCTTCTTTGCGAAAGTCCGCGCTAAATCAGCTTCTGATGATATAGAAACCGAAGCATTAAATGAGTAAAAATATTAAATAGTAATAGCAGCCCCTCGCGGTAAAACGTTGAGGGGTTTTCATTCCCGTTATCAAGTATTCGCCACAAGGTATATTAAAAGCCAACCTCCCCCTCGTATTTCAGCCTTCTCAAGAGAAAAAAGGCACTCCAATAGGTATTAATGACTTACATATTGCAAGCCACGCCAGAAGTTCAGGACTCATTGTAGTCACTACCAATGAAAAGGAATTCAACTGCGTAGATGGGTTAATTGTAGAAAATTGGATAGATTGAACCGTTTAAAGACAAACCCATCAGTAATGAGAATAAATGGGCGAATCTTAAAGCGGGATGCAATTCACCTCCCATAATCATTGCCTGTTTAACTGTTAAATAAAAACAGCTAAACTTAAAGCAGAAATGGCTCCGCCAAATGAAATTACACACATTATTCTGGGTGATGGCAAATATAATAAAAATTGACTACAATTATTATTTGCAGCACGGTATGAATAGGGGTTGAGCCATACACCATTCGAATACCAGCACTTCGCTTTAGCCGCATCCATGTCGAAAAATGCGATAAATGTAGGTTTATGCATTTTCAAATACAGGTTGTTACAGATAGTTGACTTCAATAATGGCACCAATAGTGTTTTTTTATGGTCAACAGCTCTTTGGATGATTGATCGCTTATATCGAAGCAAGCAACATCAAGCTTGAATTATGAATTCCTTCCCTGAAGAAGGCGATACTACTCAGGTCAAGGTTTTGAATGTTTTTAGAATTATAGGAGAGTGAACCATGTACATGTTTTTACCATTTTTACTCGCATTATTTGCGGTCATAACCACCGTGGTTGGAAAGAATAAAACTAGCTATGCCCTATGGGGTCTCCTCTTGGTGACAACCATAGCCTGGTTTCTTCATCATGCGACTGATTCGCTGAATCTATCTTTTTAACAGGAGACAATTTGATGAATCAGGTATTAGCAACAAAACAGACGATCAACTACGGCATGATATTCAACATCATTGGGTTATTTGGTATTAGTGCCGCACTTACTGTTGCCTTCTATTATCAACTGGTCCTTTCCGAACTCCCTTGCCCATTATGTTTGCTACAGCGAACAGGCATGATCATGATAGGATTTGGTTTCCTGTTTAATCTCCGTTTTGGTATAAAAAGCGCACACTATGGCATCGCGCTTATCGGCAGTATCGTGACCGGAATTATTGCAATCCGACAAGTGTTTTTACACATAACACCCGGCGATATCGGTTATGGTTCTGCACTTTTTGGTATACATTTTTATACTTGGGCTCTCATCTCCTCAGTTATCGCTATTATCGCCATATCAGTCATGCTGATATTGAAAAGTCTGGAAAAAACGACCGAAGAAAAGGAAAGCCAGTCTGTTTTCGGTCAGATTATTATTGGAATATTTGTCGTATTAATTACAGCAAATTTGATCTCTACCATTTTGGAGTGTGGCGGCGGGCAATGTGATGACAACCCAACGTATTATCAATTGCTGGGTAAATAATCTCAGATATATTTAACTGAATAAATAAATCCAAAAAAACTCAGGGCACCATTGGTGCCCTAAGCATTTGCATGGCAGGAAAGATTACGCCTCTTTACTGCGATGTGCACGACGACGGTCGTTTTCTGTCAGATGGCGTTTACGCAGGCGAATTGACACAGGAGTCACTTCTACCAGCTCATCATCATCAATAAACTCCAGAGCCTGCTCCAAGGTTTTCTTAATATGTGGAGACAAGGTTGTCGCTTCGTCAGTACCAGACGCACGGACGTTTGTCAGTTTCTTACCTGTCAGGCAGTTCACTGTCAAGTCATTAGAACGGGAGTGAATGCCGATCACCTGGCCTTCATACACTTCCGCACCATGACCGAGGAACAACTTACCACGATCCTGCAAGCTGTAAAGCGCATAAGCAACCGCTTTACCCTGACCATTAGAAATCATCACACCGTTCTGACGGCGACCGATTTCACCCGCACGAATATCATCATAGTGGCTAAATGTTGCATACAACAGGCCAGTACCCGAGGTCATAGTCAGGAACTCAGTCCGGAAACCAATCAAACCACGGCTTGGAATGATGTAATCAAGGCGCACACGGCCTTTACCGTCTGGCAACATATCACGCAGATCAGCTTTACGCTCACCCAACGCCTGCATCACATTACCCTGATGCTGCTCTTCAATATCCAGAGTCACCTGCTCGAATGGCTCTTGTTTGCGGCCATCGATCTCACGGAAGATAACTTTCGGACGGGATACCGCCAGTTCAAAACCTTCACGGCGCATGTTCTCAATCAGAACAGATAAGTGCAGTTCACCACGGCCAGAAACACAGAATGCATCTGGATCTTCGGTTTCGTCTACACGCAATGCGACGTTGTGAACCAGCTCTTTCTTCAGACGCTCAAGGATCTGACGTGAAGTGACATATTTGCCTTCACGGCCACAGAAAGGAGAGGTATTAACACAGAAGAACATGCTTACCGTCGGCTCATCAACAGCCAATGGTGGCAGAGCTTCAACAACACTGATGTCACACAGGGTATCGGAAATATTCAGTTCACCCAAACCGGTAATCGCAACGATGTCACCCGCTTCCGCTTGCTCACTCTCAATACGCTCCAGACCCAGGTGGCCCAGAACTTTACCAACTTTGCCGTTCCGGGTTTTACCTTCACTATCAATAATAGTGACGTTCTGGTTTGGTTTAACCGTACCGCGCTTGATACGACCAATACCGATAACACCAACATAGTTGTTGTAGTCCAGCTGAGAAATCTGCATCTGGAATGAACCATTAAGGTCAACTTTCGGTGGCTCTACATGATCGACAATCGCCTGATACAACGGAGTCATATCTTCGGCCATATCAGTATGCTCAGTACCGGCAATGCCCATCAGTGCAGATGCATAGATAATTGGGAAATCCAGCTGTTCGTCAGTCGCACCCAGATTTACAAACAGATCAAACACCTGATCAACAACCCAATCAGGACGTGCGCCAGGACGGTCAACTTTGTTGATAACGACAATAGGTTTTAAACCATGAGCGAACGCTTTCTGCGTTACAAAACGGGTCTGAGGCATAGGCCCATCCATGGCATCGACCAGCAACAGTACACTGTCAACCATAGACATAACACGTTCTACTTCACCGCCGAAATCGGCATGTCCCGGAGTGTCTACGATATTAATCCGGTAGTCATTCCATTTAATGGCGGTATTTTTTGCGAGGATAGTAATTCCACGCTCTTTCTCCAGATCATTGGAGTCCATCACACGTTCTGTCGCTGTCGCACGGTCACCGAAAGTACCGGATTGTTGCAGCAGCTTGTCAACCAAGGTCGTTTTACCATGGTCAACATGCGCGATAATGGCGATATTACGCAATTTTTCGATCACAAACTTTGCCTCAGGCATTTAGAAATAGCGCGCTATTGTACACACATTGGTCGAGGGACTAAACAGGATCACAAGAATCTGTTCTTAACAACTTGATACCAATGGAATTGTGATCCCTTTCACGCCTATAAAAGATGCACTATTGATAAAAATGCACCGACAAGGTGCAGGATAGTAACATAATCGCACCAATACAGTGCAATTTTCCTGAATATTAAGGCATCCCATCATAGGGATATCCATAACACAGTATATTGCAAGGTGTCAGAAAGTTGGCACGCTTTTCGCAATTGTTTTTTCATCTAATAAGATTGTTTTTTTACAACGACAAGTTTGCAAACGCGTAAATAGCCTTGTTAAGGTAAAACAATGTAACGGTGTTTTCTTTACGTCTTAATCTAAAACCATTTTACCAAGACCGACACAAACCAGGAGAAACCGAGTATGTCCGCTGAACATGTTTTAACCATGATTGAAGAGCATCAGGTGAAGTTTATTGATTTGCGTTTCACTGATACCAAAGGCAAAGAACAACATATGACCATTCCTGCTCATCAGGTTAATGCAGACTTCTTTGAAGATGGCAAAATGTTCGACGGTTCTTCAATTCACGGTTGGAAAGGTATTAACGAATCCGACATGGTGCTGATGCCAGACTCAAGTACAGCGATGCTTGATCCATTCTTTGATGATGCCACTCTGATCCTCCGTTGTGACATTCTGGAACCCGGCACGATGCAAGGCTATGAACGTGATCCACGCTCCATCTGCAAACGCGCTGAAGATTTTTTGCGCTCAAGCGGCATTGCAGATACCGTCCTGTGTGGGCCTGAACCTGAGTTTTTCCTGTTTGACGACATACGCTTCGGCAGTTCTATGTCCGGTTCCTACTACCATATTGATGATATTGAAGCAGCATGGAACTCTGGAACTCAATACGAAGGCGGTAACAAAGGCCACCGACCTGCGGCAAAAGGCGGTTACGCCCCGCTACCTCCGGTTGATTCTTCTCAAGATTTACGCTCAGCCATGTGCCTAACGATGGAAGCAATGGGACTGGTTGTGGAAGCTCACCATCATGAAGTTGGCACTGCCGGTCAAAATGAAATAGCGACTCGTTTCAACACGATGACCAAAAAGGCTGACGAAACCCAGATTTACAAATACGTCGTACATAATGTGGCGCACAATTTTGGCAAAACCGCCACTTTTATGCCAAAACCACTGGTTGGTGATAATGGCTCCGGTATGCACTGTCATATGTCCCTGTCTAAAAACGGAACCAACCTGTTTGCCGGTGACAAGTACGGGGGGTTGTCCGAACTGGCGCTGTTCTACATTGGCGGCATTATCAAACATGCCCGAGCACTGAACGCATTTACCAACCCGACAACCAACTCTTATAAACGTCTGGTTCCGGGCTATGAAGCACCGGTTATGCTGGCCTATTCTGCCCGTAACCGTTCCGCATCCATCCGTATTCCGGTTGTCGCCAGCACCAAAGCCCGCCGTATTGAAGTCCGCTTCCCTGACCCGGCAGCTAACCCTTATTTGGCATTTGCCGCTCAGTTGATGGCTGGCCTTGACGGTATCATCAACAAAATCCATCCGGGTGATGCGATGGATAAAAATCTGTATGACCTGCCACCGGAAGAAGCCAAAGAGATCCCAACTGTCGCTTCTTCTCTGGATGAAGCACTGGCAGCATTAGATACTGACCGCGAATTCCTGACCCGTGGTGGCGTATTCACCGATGACGCCATTGATGCTTATATTGAATTGAAAAACAGTGAAATGGAGCGTGTCCGCCTGACACCACATCCACTGGAGTTTGAACTGTATTACAGTGTGTAATGAGCAGCGCCATTCCTGCTGATCATTTTTTGTTGCCGTGAAACCTTTAGCCCATCTTCGGATGGGCCTTTTTCCTGCTCCCTGAGCTCAGGCTTTGACTGGGTTTTACGCTCGAATATGATACAGTGCACCAAAAAGGTGCAGGAAGTGTGGATGAAAACGGAAAATCTACCCGATACCGGACAAATATTAAACTCGTTGATTAACAGCGTACTGGTGCTGGATACCGATCTCGTGATCCGCTATGCCAACCATGCAGCGCTGCAACTATTAGCTCAGAGTGCCCGTAAACTATTAGGTACACCTCTTCCAGTGCTGTTCAGTTACTTTTCACTGGATACAGAACTGATGCACGCCAGTTTAGTCAGCGGTCAGAGTTTTACTGACAACGAAGTGACGTTAGTGGTTAATAACCGCTCTCATATTATGTCGCTCAGTGCCCAACCCATTTCCGGGCAGTTCATTTTGCTGGAACTGGCGCCTATGGATAGTCAACGCCGGTTAAGCCAAGAGCAGGTACAACAAGCTCAGCAGATAGCGGCACGGGAATTGGTTCGGGGGCTGGCACATGAAATCAAAAATCCCCTCGGCGGGCTGAGGGGAGCCGCACAATTACTTTCAAGAGCCCTGCCTGATCCTGCTTTGCAGGAATACACCCAAGTGATTATTGAACAGGCGGACCGGTTGCGTCATCTGGTAGACAGATTACTTGGCCCACAACATCCGGGCGAACAAATTCAACAAAGCATTCATTATGTTGCTGAACGGGTCTATCAATTAGTCTCGCTGGAGATGCCGGATAACGTCACACTAACAAAGGATTACGATCCCAGCCTGCCAGAACTGGCCCACTACCCGGATCAGATTGAGCAGGTGCTGCTGAACATCACCCGTAACGCCTTGCAGGCTCTGGGCACACAGGGTGGCACCATTACCCTGCGTACCCGGACCGCATTCCAAATCACCCTGCATGGTAAGCGCTATCGTCTGGCTGCCAGAATAGATGTGGAAGATAACGGGCCAGGTATCCCGCCACAAATTCAGGACACACTATTTTACCCGATGGTCAGTGCCCATGAAGGCGGAACCGGTCTTGGTCTATCCATTGCCCGCAATTTAATAGATCAGCATTCCGGTAAAATAGAATTTACCAGTTGGCCGGGGCACACAGAATTTTCTATCTACTTACCGATCAAGAAATAGAGGATAGCTATGCAACGAGGAAAAATCTGGATCGTTGATGATGACAACTCAATCCGCTGGGTACTTGAACGGGCGCTCAGTAGCGCGGGGATGGAATGCATCAGTTTCGCAGACGCTGACAGTGTACTAACCGCGCTGACCCAAAACACACCGGATGTCCTGATTTCTGATATTCGTATGCCGGGAATGAACGGCTTGCACCTGCTGAACAATATCAAGCAGAGTCATCCGTTGCTGCCGGTTATTATCATGACAGCCCATTCTGATCTGGATGCCGCAGTCAGTGCCTATCAACAAGGCGCTTTTGATTATTTACCAAAACCCTTTGATATTGATGAAGCTGTTGCACTGCTGGAACGCGCACTTAGCCACTCCCGCGAACAGAATCAACCCGCTAAAAATCCACAGGTCGTTACATCGGTTTCCGACATGATAGGTGAAGCGCCTGCTATGCAAGATGTTTACCGCATTATTGGCCGCCTTTCCCGCTCTTCGATCAGTGTGTTGATTAATGGCGAATCCGGTACCGGGAAAGAGCTGGTGGCCCATGCCCTGCACCGCCACAGCCCAAGAGCCAATGAGCCATTTATTGCACTTAACATGGCAGCGATTCCCAAAGATCTGATTGAATCAGAGCTGTTTGGTCATGAGAAAGGGGCGTTTACCGGTGCCAATCAAGTACGTCATGGACGATTTGAACAGGCCAATCGCGGTTCGCTATTTCTTGATGAAATTGGCGATATGCCATTGGACATTCAGACCCGCCTGTTACGGGTATTGGCTGAAGGCCAGTTTTACCGGGTTGGCGGCTATGCCCCCGTGAAAGTGGATGTACGGATTATAGCTGCAACCCACCAGGATCTTGAACGACTGGTAGAAAAAGGCCAATTCCGTGAAGATCTGTATCATCGCCTGAATGTTATTCGTATGCAGTTACCTCCCCTGCGCGACCGAGTGGAGGATCTCCCTCGCCTGACCCGCCATTTCCTGCAACAAACGGCCAAAGAGCTGGGCGTAGAAGCAAAAATTCTCCACCCTGACGCAGAAATTGCTTTAATGCGCTTACCTTGGCCGGGCAATGTTCGCCAGTTGGAAAACATCTGCCGCTGGCTGACGGTGATGGCGGCAAGTCAGGAAGTATTGGTACAAGATTTGCCGCCTGAACTATTTGAAGCCCATCACCCTGAAACCAGCATGACAACATTGGCAACAACAATACCGGAAAACTGGCCGCAGCTACTCGCTCACTGGGCAACAAATGCGTTGGAAAAGGGTCAGCAGGATCTGCTATCTGACGCCTTACCATTGCTGGAACGTACTTTACTTAACTGTGCGCTTAAACATACCCAAGGACATAAGCAGGATGCTGCACGCCTGTTGGGTTGGGGACGAAATACCATTACACGGAAACTAAAAGAATTGGGGTTGGAGTAAGGAGAGAGTAGCTTTTGATGGACATCCGGATTTTATGGTTGAGACAGGGCTATAAATTCACGAGCATTTGCTGACCCATGCCCAAAATCGGCTAATAGGTTCTCAGTTGTTAAAGCTTTTCGCGTATCGGAGATCAAAGCGTCGATCACCAAATCGACCGCATAGGTTGAATAGAATATTTCCATCCCTATCACCACTTTCCAGCATTTAATATATCGCATTCCCCATTATCAGGCTTAAACAACCCTACCATGATCATATTTTGCACCATCCATTCAGACGGGAAATTAATACTACACTAGAATAGTTTTTTTATGTCACTATAAAGTTATCAATATTTCCTATGGAAAGATGACCGTTTCATCACCGAAGCCAGATTAACTTAAGAGGAAAGAGAAAGTACGATGGATCAACGCAACAACCCGGTGGTCAGGGCCACGAGTTATCTTTTAATTTACCTGACCGCCGTCTATCCCCTTCATCCGGCTATTGATGTGGCACAGTAATTTTGGTCACCGTAATAAAGGTGATATTTTTACTTCAACAATCAAAGCTTATGAGGAGAAAAAGAAAGCCTTTTGTCAGCAGTCACCGGAGGCGTGTAAACAAGCCGGGGAAATTATCAGCGTTGGTACTGACTTCGTGCCGGTTATCGGGGATATTAAAGGCTTTGTCGAGGCTGAGAGTGCATTAGATTATCTGGTCGCCGCGATAGCTATTATTCCTGGTGCAGGTGACACCGCTGGGAAGACTATCAAAACGGCTGAGAAAGCACTGAAGAACGGGGATGTCGGAAAAGCGTCTAAACTGATTAATAAAGTCAGTGATGAAATCTCTGCATATAACTCGGCAACTTATCCAAAATTGAAACATGACTTGGCAAAACAAAATTTGCACAATATTGCTTCGCAGGATTCAAGGCTAGCAGCAGCGATTAAAGGGGACAATGGCAAGGTTAACTTTAGTATAGGAAATGGAAGTCGTGAAGAAGCTGATCGGTTGGGTAAAATTTGGGTTGGTGATGGTACGAGGCCAATCAGTGATGGTACTCGTATATACCCGTGCTCATTGAAACTGCTTGATTTTCCCCCAAATGAGACTCAGGGTATCAATCATGAAAATATTCATTACCGATGAACAAAAAGCCGAACTTGAACACCTCCATCACACCTGCCGTGATAAGAGGGAATGTGATCGCATCAAAGCGGTTCTGCTGGCCTCTGAGGGCTGGAGTTCAGTGATGATCGCTCAGGCCCTGCGTCTTCATGAAACGACCGTTAATCGTCATATCAGCGATTACCTTAATCACCGCAAACTCAAGCCCAAAAATGGCGGCTCTCAGAGCCCTCTCAGCGAAACCCAGACTCAGGCATTTATCGGCTTATCTGACCGCGAATCTTCTGCCCACCACACAGGCTGCTATCCGCCTTGTCAAAGAAGAGTGGGATATCCGTTACACCATTCCCGGCATGAATAAATGGCTGCACCACAATGGCTTCAGTTATAAAAAACCGACCGGCGTGCCACACAAGTTCAACGCGGAACAGCAACGGGCCTTTATGGAAGCCTACGGGAAACTGAAGCAGGAAGCCGGAGACCATGAGCCCATCCTGTTCATTGATGGCGTCCATCCCACGCAGGGAACGAAACTGGCTTATGGCTGGATGCGTAAAGGCTAGAAAACGGCGGTGAAAACCACGGGAAGTCGTACCCGTCTGAACCTGATGGGCGCCCTGAATCTGGCCGATATCAGTAAAACAGGGGTACGCGAGTATGACCGTATCGACAGTTATCACATCGCCGAGTTCTTCATTGCCCTGCGTGAAACCTATCCGGTCAGTCAGAAGGTTCATATTATCCTTGACGGAGCCGGTTACCACCGGAGTAAGCTGGTGAAAGACTGGGCTTATGTGATGAATATCGACCTTCATTACTTACCGCCATACAGCCCGGATCTGAACCCGATAGAAAGGCTGTGGAAGGTGATGAATGAACAGGTCAGAAATAACCCTTATTTCGCCTCGACGGCCTTGTTCAGGCAGGCAATACATCGCTTTTTTACGGAAATATTACCGGAACTTGCCGGGAACCTGTCGTGCCGTATTAATGACAATTTCCAGGTTCTGAATCCTGCATCTTCAAGTTAAGCGGGTATATACCCTATGGATTTCAAGATGCAGCGCGGCGGCAAGGGAGCGAATCCCCGGGAGCATAGATAACGATGTGGCCGGGGTGAGTGAGTGCAGCCAATAAAGAGGCAACTTGAAAGATAACGGGTATAAAACCAGAAAAATAAATTAACATTAAAATCCCCCTATAATTAAAATAGGGAGATTATGCCAAAAATACAACTCATTGAATAAAGAAAGAATTAATATTGGGGAGCCAAAATTAATTTTTCTTTCCGCCAAAAACGGAAAACAGATATTTTCCTGCGTTGCAGAGAAAAACGGCGAACAATATAGTTTGCTGTCAATTCCAGCGTCAGACACATCACAAAATAAATCAACGCGACAAATAAAAAGACCTCTGTCGGATAAACCATACTGCGGTTATTCACCTGAGTTGCCAGGAATGAAAGTTCTGCCACGCCAACAATATAGGCCAGAGAAGTGTCTTTTATCAGAGCGATCCACTGATTAATAAAGGAAGGTACCATCATGCGTAATGCCTGTGGCAAAACAATGTACCAAAGTACCTGCCAACGGTTGAAACCTAATGATAACCCTGCCTGCCACTGGCCCGCACCAATCGCAATAATTCCCGCTTTCACCCCATGAGCCAGATAAGCAGAGGTGATCAACGCCAGAGCACAAACCACTGTAGTGATTTCAGGAATTTCCATGCCAAGCATCACAGGCAACAGGAAGTAAGTCCAGAAAATCAGCATAATGACGGGAATTGCACGGAAAAAGCCCAATACTGCGGCTAACAGGTTAACCCAAAAGCCTTTCAGCATTGCCAAAGCAACACCTGCAACTGTACCCAATACAATAGAAATCACACCAGCCATCAGGCTGATAGCCAATGTCAACACCGCCCCTTCAAGGGGGCCATCAGGGAAGGTTCCTAACAGTAGGTAGCGCCAGTTTTCTGCAATGACTGAAAAATCCATTTTAATGTCCTCTTGCGATAGCTTGTTGTTGACGCCATTGTCCCCAGCCTTCCATGACCGCAATCGTGGCGATATACAACACCGTCGCAACACCGAATGCTTCAAACGTTCTCAGTGTTTCAGTCTCCACCTGACGGGAAGCATATGACAGTTCAGCCACACCAATCGCCATTGTCAGCGACGAGTTTTTCACAATATTCATATACTGTCCCAGTAATGGCGGCATTGCTATCTTCAACGCCTGCGGCAGTACGATATAACGCATTGCTTGCCAACCGGTCAGCCCCAGTGCATGAGCCGCATATTTCTGCCCACGTCCTACACCCTGAATACCTGCCCGTAATTCTTCCGCAACAAATGGGGCCGAATAGAGGGTCAAACCGATAAATCCAGCCAGAAATTCGAACGAAGGCCACGCCAATGATAGACCTAACAGACTGATTTCATGAGGTGTATTCAGCCAGAACATCACCTCTTGCGGCAGTATTTGTCCTGATGCAAAGTACCAGAAAAACAGTTGCACCAGCAGAGGCGTATTGCGAAACAAGGTGGTGTAAGCCGTTACCGGCCAACGGAGAATTTTTAGTTGGCTGTCACGAGCAGCAGCCAGTAAAAAACCCAGCAACGTGGAAGCCGCAACGGTACAGGCAGATATCCATAACGTCATCAGGAAACCCTGCCAAAGCCACGCCAGGTATTGGGGAGCAAGCACGTGTTCTGTAACAAATAACTCAAACATATCTTACGATTACCAAACATTACCAATAATAAAACCCCGCAACACAAGGCGCGGGGCTGATTACCAAGGTTTGTCACTCATCAGGACTTAGCTTGCTGCTCCAAAGGCGCAAACTTAAAGTCACCTCGCGGCTGAGACGATTTAGTCTCCGGGCCAAACCAACGGTTATAAATTTTCTCTGCTTCACCCTCTTTTTCCAATTTCAGCAGCGTTTGGTTCACCGCTTCAACTAAGCGTTCTTCCCCTTTTGCCGCCGCCACAGCCTGATATTCACGGGTGATGCTGAAAGGAGAGATCTCAAACTCCGCTTTTTGTGCCGCTGGTACGTTAGCCAGCAGACCGACCAATTTAGCGTCATCCTGAGTGATTGCTTGTACATTGCCGTTACGCAGCGCAGCAAATGCCAGAGGCGTATCGTCATAAGAGATCACTTTTGCTGTCGGATAATGTTCACGCAGAGTGATTTCCTGTACTGTTCCCTTATCAGCACCGATACGTAAGTTTTTAATGTCATCAGGGGATTTCAGAACGCCTTTACGGGCAATAAATTTTTGCCCAGTGGCAAAATAAGGGATTGAAAAATCGACTTGTTTAGCACGCTCATCCGTTACTGTAAAGTTGGCGGCAATCAGATCAATTTTCTTTGATGCCAACAGGGGTAAACGGTTTGCCGGGTTAGTCGGACGCAGTTCCAGTTTAACACCAAGGTCATTTGCAATCGCGTTTGCGATATCCACATCATAACCCGCCAGTTTTTTGGTTTGCGGGTCAATAAAACCAAACGGGGGGTTACTGTCAAAAACAGCGATCCGCACTGTGCCGGCTTTTTTAATATCATCCAGTTTATCGGCCTTCGCAACACCAGTAACCAGTGCTAACCCAGCCAGCAACGCCGTGACGAGAATGCGGGATTTCATTGAAAACTCCTGACGGTAATTAAATGTTGATTAATCATCACAAGCTATCAATTTCACTATAGTGCAGGAAATAATATAAAAAACTATATTTATAACTATTAAGAATTATAAGCTAAAACAATGCTGGCGGAAAATGCCAGCATTGTCAGCGAGTTACTTGTTATCTTTAGTCAGCAACTTTTCCAATTCATCACCACCTACATGCCGAAAATCCTGTCCTTTGACATAGTAGAAAATAAATTCACAGATGTTTTGGCAACGGTCACCAATCCGTTCAATCGAACGCGCGCAGAGCAGAACTGTCAGCACACTTGGGATGGTTCTGGGATCTTCCATCATATAAGTCATTAGTTGGCGGACAATGCTTTCATACTCTTTATCCACCTTTTTATCTTCGTGATAGATACGAATAGCGTCTTCCAGATCCATGCGGGCAAAAGCATCTAAAACATCATGCAGCATCTGGATGGTATGGTGGCCAAGCGATTCCAGACTCACCAACAGTGGCTGATGCTGATGTGAAAATTTCTCAAGTGCCGTCTGGCAAATTTTCTTTGCCACATCTCCGATTCTTTCCAGTTCAGCAATGGTTTTCGAGATTGACATAATCAGCCGCAGATCACTGGCCGTCGGCTGGCGCTTGGCAATAATGCGAACACATGCTTCATCAATAGCGACTTCCATCATATTGACTTTATGATCATCCTTAATCACTTCACGCGCCAGCTCCGCATCCTGATTATGCATCGAGGTAATCGCTTTGGAGAGCTGTTCCTCCACCAGCCCGCCCATCACCATCAGTTCAGTACGGATATGTTCCAGTTCAGCATTAAACTGACCAGAAATATGTTTATTGAGATTCAGATTGTCCATGTTATGCCCCGTAATCAACCATAACGACCGGTAATATAGTCTTCAGTTTGTTTCATTTTTGGTGTGGTAAACAATGTGTCTGTGTCACTGAATTCAATCAATTCACCAAGGTACATAAACGCAGTATGATCTGAACAACGCGCGGCCTGCTGCATATTGTGAGTCACAATCACCACGGTATATTCAGATTTCAATTCGCTAATCAGTTCCTCAATACGACCGGTAGAAATCGGGTCAAGTGCGGAGCAAGGCTCATCCAATAATAGAACGTCCGGGCGGATCGCAATTCCGCGGGCAATACATAAACGCTGCTGCTGACCACCAGATAAACTGTATCCACTCTGATGCAATTTATCCCTGGTTTCATTCCACAATGCGGCTTTGGTCAAAGCCCACTGAACGCGTTCATCCATTTCTGCTCTTGAGAGTTTCTCAAACAGGCGGACACCAAAAGCAATATTGTCATAAATAGACATCGGAAAGGGGGTCGGTTTCTGGAATACCATTCCCACTTTGGCACGCAGCAACGCCACATCCTGTTTGTCAGTCAGGATATTATTGCCATCCAGCAAAATTTCTCCCTCTGCCCGCTGGTCACCATACAATTCATACATTTTATTGAAAGTCCGTAATAACGTAGACTTACCACAGCCAGACGGACCGATAAAAGCCGTTACTTTGTTCTTTGCAATATTCAACGTAATGTTTTTCAGCGCGTGAAATTTGCCGTAATAAAAGTTCAGATCACGGACCTGAATTTTACTGCCAGCGATATCATTAGCCATGTTCATTTACTTCTCTCTGTTGAAAATATCAGTCAGTGCTTTTTCTTGGCAAACAGCACACGCGCTACAATGTTAATCAGCAATACACACAGGGTTATCAATAATACGCCTGCCCACGCCAGTTGCTGCCATTCAGAAAATGGACTCATCGCAAATTTAAAAATAGTGACCGGCAAGTTGGCAATTGGCTGACTCAAATCAGTACTCCAAAACTGATTTGAAAGAGAGGTGAACAGCAACGGCGCTGTTTCCCCAGCAATTCGGGCAATTGCCAACAATACACCGGTGATAATGCCGGATACCGAGGCTTTCAGCGTGATGGCCGAAATCATCTTCCATTTAGGCGTTCCCAAGGCATAGGCTGCTTCACGTAAGCTATCAGGAACCAGTTTCAGCATGTTCTCAGTGGTTCTGATGACAATCGGCACTTGCAACAACGCTAAGGCAATCACCCCTGCCCAACCGGAAAAGTGCTGCATTTTCGTTACAACGACAGTGTAAACAAACAAGCCGACGACAATAGAAGGCGCTGACAGCAAGATATCGTTGATAAAGCGGATCACCTCGGCCAACCATGAACGGCGGCCATATTCGGCCAGATAGATACCCGCCATGATCCCCAACGGAGTGCCGGTAATCGTCGCCCATAAAATCAACAACCCACTACCCACAATGGCATTTGCCAGACCACCACCTTCCGTATTCGGTGGCGGTGTCATTTCTGTGAACAACGCCAGCGACATACCATCGAGGCCTTTGGTGACGGTGGAGAACAGAATCCACACCAGCCAGAACAAACCAAACAACATGGTTGCCATTGATAACAGCAGAGCGAGGCGGTTTTTCTGACGGCGCCATGCCTGCTTACGGCTGCGTGCATTTGCATTAATAGGCTTTTGCCCATCCATTGTTGCCATATCAACGCCCCTCATTCTTCGCCAGACGCATGATCATTAATTTTGACAATGCCAGCACAATAAAGGTGATCACAAACAGAACCAGGCCAAGCTCCATCAATGCTGAGGTATGTAAGCCAGATTCAGCTTCAGCGAATTCGTTCGCCAGCGCAGAAGTAATACTGTTGCCCGGCATAAACAGTGAGAAACTGTCGAGCTGGTAAGTATTACCGATGATAAAAGTCACTGCCATTGTCTCCCCCAGCGCACGGCCAAGGCCCAGCATGACACCACCAATCACGCCATTGCGGGTGTAAGGCAATACAATGTGCCAGATAACTTCCCAAGTAGTACAACCGATACCATAAGCGGATTCTTTCATCATGACCGGTGTTTGTTCGAACACATCACGCATAACCGAGGCGATATAAGGGATAATCATGATAGCGAGAATGACACCTGCCGCCAGAATGCCGATGCCAAAGGCAGGACCGGAGAACAGTTCACCCACAATTGGCATACCGGAAAGGACATTGCCGACCGGCTGCTGAAAATAGGTAGCAAACAGAGGGGCAAACACAAACAACCCCCACATGCCATAGACAATACTTGGAATTGCAGCCAGCAACTCAATTGCGACACCAAGCGGGCGTTTCAGCCAGTTAGGCGCCAGTTCCGTCAGGAACAGTGCAACCCCGAAACTGACAGGCACCGCAATGATCAAAGCAATTAACGAAGTGACCAATGTACCGTAAATAGGCACCAATGCACCAAATTGTTCTGCCGGGGCATCCCACTCTTTATGCCAGAGGAAAGAGATGCCGAACTGCTGGATACTGGGCCAGGAGGCAATAATCAACGAGATAATGATGCCCCCCAGCAAAAACAAAGTCATCAGCGCCGCTAGCCGAACCAATGCGCTGAAAATAATATCGCCGTTTTTACTGGGTGCTTTTATTGCCGTTTTCTGTTCGGCCATAGAGCTTATTCTCATCCGGGTTAACTCCCCCTTTAGCGGGGGAGAAATCAAAACTACAAATTTAATCGATACTTCAAACCGTTGCCATCAACACGATTTAATACAGAATTTTACCACTGCTATCCCTCACATGGGTTTTCCAGGCTGCACGAACTTGCTCAACCACTTCTTTTGGCAGGGTTGCATAATCCAGATCATTCGCTTGTTTACTGCCTTTCTCGTAAGCCCAGTCAAAGAATTTCAGTATTTCTGCCCCTTTGGCGGCGTCTTTTTGCTGTTTGTGAACCAGAATAAAGGTGGTGGAAGTAATCGGCCATGCATTTTCACCTTGCTGGTGTGTCAAATCCTGCGCAAACGTTTGGTGCCATTCCGCATTCTTCGCTGCGGCACTGAAACTCTCTTCTGTCGGGCTGACAACATTGCCATCAGCAGAGACCAGTTTGGTATAAGCCAAATGATTCTGTTTAGCGTAGGCATATTCAACATAACCAATGGAACCCGTCAGACGCTGAACGAATGCGGCAATGCCATCATTGCCTTTACCCCCTAGCCCAGCAGGCCAACTTACCGTGGAACCTGCACCAACTTTTGCTTTCCACTCGCTATTCACTTTAGAGAGATAACGGGTAAACACAAAAGAGGTGCCGGAGCCATCCGCACGACGCACGACCGCAATATCCTGTTCCGGCAGTATTACCCCCGGATTCAATTTAGTAATCGCCGGATCATTCCACTTTTTCACTTTACCTAAATAAATATCACCCAACGTTTTACCATCCAGTGTGAGTTCACCGGATTTAATGCCAGGAATATTCACCGCCAGTACGACTCCACCGATGACCGTCGGGAATTGGAACAAGCCATCAGCCGCTAATTTTTCATCAGATAAGGGCGCATCGGAAGCACCGAAATCAACGGTATTTGCCAGAATTTGTTTTACACCACCGGAAGAACCGATGCCTTGATAATTGACTTTATTACCAGTCTCTTTTTGATAAGAATCTGCCCACTTGGCATACACCGGGGCGGGAAATGTCGCACCCGCCCCCGTCAAGCTGGAAGCAGCGAATACAGACAAGGTTGTCACAGAAAATGTCGCTGCCATTATGCCGGCTACGGTGATACGCATCAGTTTCATAACCCCTCCTAACGGGATATTGAAAATCAACAAAGAAATGTGTTCGTCAGATTAAAAAAGGTGCAGAAGGGAAAATAGGTCAATTTAGTTACAGCAAAATGTCTTAATTATGACACTTTTATGACAGTACAATGCAAACTCAGCCTGATGCTGACATAAAACTGTCATCTCCACAGTCCATGAAATTAAAGCTGGAGATTATCATCAGGCCATTAAAAATTATCTTCCACAACAGGAATACAGGCACGAATAGATAGCCCCCCTCTGGCGCTGGTACCAATTTCAATTTTCCCGTCATGAGCATCAATAATCCGCTGAACAATCGCCAGACCTAACCCCGTCCCACTGTTACTGCGTGCCCTTTCACCCCGAACAAATGGCTGAAATAACTGCGGCAAATCTTCCGGCTTAATTCCTGCGCCATCGTCCTCTACCTGAAACCAGGCAAACTCATCAGTCTGACCACTACTGACTTTAATCCAGCCATTACCATAACGATTGGCATTAACCAGCATATTAGCCAATGCCCGTTTAATGGAAATCGGGTTCGCGTTAACGGTTATTGGGGGAAGAGACAGATTATTTTCAATGTCCTGCTCATAGCCATTCTCTGCGGAAATAACCTCTTTAAGAATAGAATTAAGCTCACAGAATTCCATTGGCATTTCCTGCCCGGTACGGAGATAATCAATAAATTGCGCAATAATGGCATTACATTCTTCAATATCTTTATTGATAGATTCAGACAAATAAGCATCTTCCTTGCTCATCATTTCTGTTGCCAAGCGGATACGTGTCAGTGGAGTACGCAAATCATGACTTACCCCGGCAATTAATATCGTCCGGTCACTTTCCAATAACTTTATTCCTGCGGACATTTGGTTAAATGCACGAATAGAAGCGCGAACTTCCTGCGACCCCGCTTCCCGCACTGTGGGCATCATAATACCTTTACCTGTCTGTCTGGCAGCATACTCCATTTCCAGCAAGGGCCGATTCTGAAAACGGATATAAAGCCAGATACAACCAAACGTCAGTAATAAAATGGCCAGTGTATAACGGAAAATGGGTGAGAATTGATTTTGTTCGATCTCAGTCAGAGGAACCCTGACCCAAATATCGGGGGCCAAATAAGAATTAAGCCAAAGTATAGGGCTCTCTTTGTTTATCTCCAGACGCAGATCCGCTTTGCCACCCAGGTATTGACTCATCTTCTCACTTAGGAAATCATAATGCCTGGCCCAGCGTAAACCTTGTATCTCCGCGTCAGACTCAGAATACAGCGTCATACCCAATTCCTGATAAATCTCCCGGCGCACTACCGGTGAGATCACCAGAAAAGATCCGTCCTCCAGCTTCAATCTTTCAGCCATTAAAGTCCGAACTTCATACGCTAACACTTTATTGAACTGCTGTAAGCTTGGCATGATAACGAAATTCACAACAACCAGGTAACTGGTTACCAGACTGATAAACAGCATAGCCATGACCAGGAATAAAGTACGGGTAAAAGTGCTGCGAGGGGAAAATCGTAATCGCTTCATACACGGCTTCCATCAGGCACAAAGACATAACCCAGCCCCCAGATGGTCTGGATATAGCGCGGGTGTGCAGGATCTTCTTCAATCACACGGCGCAGACGTGAAACCAAAACATCAATAGATCGCTTCATAGTGCTGTATTCCCGGCCGAGGGCTAAACCCATCAGCTTATTACGGGACAGCGGTACACCAGGATAAGAAACCAGCACTTTCAATATGGCAAACTCACCACTGGTCAGTACCATATGTTCGTCTCCCTGAAACATTTCCCGGGTACTCAGATTAAGACTGAATTTACCAAAATTAATAATTGCATCATCCTCAGCGGGTATGCCCAGTAATTTATTTGCCTGACGACGTAATACCGCCCGGATACGTGCCAATAACTCACGAGGATTAAATGGCTTAGGAATATAATCATCAGCGCCAATCTCCAACCCAACAATGCGGTCTACTTCTTCCCCTCTGGCTGTCACCATAATAATCGGCACCGGATTATTTTGTTTTCTCAGTCTTTGGCAAACAGAAAGCCCATCTTCTCCAGGTAACATTAAATCCAATACAATTAAGCTAACGGATTCCCGTGTCAATAAGCGGTCCATCTGCTCCGCATTAGCAGCACTACGTACCTGAAAACCTTGCTCTGTCAGATAACGCTCTAATAACGTTCGTAAACGCATGTCATCATCCACCACAAGGATTTTGTTACCTTCTTGCATTATTGAACTCCAAATAAATACTACATGCTTTGCTAAATTTATCATTATGAAGAAGATTAAACCAAAGATAGAAACCAGATATATATATTTTAAGATAATTTCTTATGGGACTTATTTTCATACGTTATTAATCTGAATGATTAATTCAATGGTAAGCCACTGAGTGCCAAAATCTTATAACTAGCTGTTATACATCGATTTTTTATGATAATTTCGTCACCGGCTGGTTTACTCATCAATATCCTGGCTACCGGGGAATTAACCGAAATCCACCCGCTAACTGCATCAAATTCATCAGACAGGCTAAACGAACAATACTTTCCGCTTCATATCATCTTCCCATCAGATCCACGCGCCAGCATGAACCTTTCCTTCCCGACGAAGCTCTAGATCGACCATTTTCAATACATCCCAATGTTTGGACAAAAAACTACCCGGATAAGTTTCTTTTAATCTTTTCTGACTATAATAAACAATTTAGTTCGCTTTTTCTCCGATTGAACCCTCTGACCTGTTTTTCATTATCAGTAAAGCAGGAAGTGCGTCACATTTTCTGTCATGCAACCAATACACTTCTTCAACGCTGATACAAATAAATTAACCCAGACAACTGAATGGCTACTCACTTTTTCGTCGGCAATGGCTAAAGGAACAACGATGATCTTGTCCCCCAATGTAGTTCATGCACTAACCTTGCAAAATGGGCAGGATTTATTAACTCACAATTTTCGCAGCGAAAACTTTACTCTTTAATGGTTAAAAAACTTAAATATAATTTATACTTTATGTCGTAGATGATAAATTATGTCTATTACCAATAAATATGGAAAATAATACAGGGATCACACAATTAGAATCAAAAATATGATTATTTTTATAATAAATCAACTAGTTATGTCATTTTTTTGCTTGACAATGAAAAGTCGACATAATCGCAATGACATAGAGTGTTCCTTTTCGTCTTCAAGGGTTACGATATGAAACAATTACAAAAAGTAATATCTCTTACTCCATATCAACAAGATATCTTTTTTGAAAATCAGCGCAACCCACAAAGCGCTCAATACACTTTGGCACAAATACGGTACTTTTCCGGGGATATTAATCTTGATAAGCTCGTTATGGCGGCAAATAATGTTCTTAATCAGGAAATCATCGGCAAAATACAAATTTTAGAAGAAAATGAGTTATTAACCCAGCGTATCAATCATTGTATGGCTGAGGTTAAAGTCGAGATAATCAACAACGAATATTTACAATCACAATCTCAAACTGCTGAAGAGTTTATTTCGGCATGGCCGGCTAAAGTATTCAGTTTAACCGGTGTTCCTCTGTTAGAAGTCGCCATTGTTACCCCGAACCAAGCTAATTATGTTGCCCTTTTATTACGTACCCATCATATTGTTTGCGATGGCTGGGGGATGAATTTATTCAGCACAAAAATCCTCCAGCAATATCAAAGTTCGGAACCTGTCCCAGAATATGTTAACACTCAAAAAGAGTATCTGGCAGCTATTACCCAGTCGCTAGAACATCTAAAACACCATTCCATAGTGAATGAAGTCTCTGCGCTGGCGAAAACTATTGAGGAGGTTGAACCCATTTTATTTACCCGTAAGAAGTCAACCGAAAATATCCAATTTATAAAACAACAGATGACATTAACCCGTTCTCAGGTTGAAAGTACATTAGCAACTGGAATGTCCCCTCTTATTGTTATGACCACAGCACTTGCTCTTTTATTAGCACGGATACATAACAATTCTCATATCACTATCGGCATCCCGCTATTTAACCGTCAGCAACGTAATATCCGTATTATTGGTGAATGGGCCAATACGCTGCCAATTTCCGTGACCGTTGACTCCGCGATGAGTTTGCGGGAATTAGCACAGCAAATTAAGAAAAAAATTAAATTTCTGAAACGATATGAACATGTTCCTCTGAGCCAACTGATAAAAACACGCAATAGGGCCGGTAATATTTCCCGCCAGCTATTTGATGTCACGGTTTCCTATCTTCAGTTACAGAAAATTCCTGCGCTCGAAAAAATCGAATATTATTCAAATGCTTATGCCAATGGTCATGAAGCAGATGTTTTAGCCATTCATATGATTACCTATGGTGATAACAATGATGTCGCTATCAATTTTTGGGGTGCCACTGATGTTTTCAATACTGACTATTCATTTGAACAGTTTACCGCATCACTCTCACAGATAATTTTACAAATCATCACTGCACCGGACAGTTGCGTTTCACATATTGATATCTCTCCGACAGCGGAGCAACAACAACTGCAAGCCTTTGAACAGGGACCGAATGTCCCTTTCTCTGATCGCGAAACCATTTCTACCTTATTTGAAAAACAGGCTGCTTTACATCCTGGGGCCATTGCCATTAAGTCGGCACAACACACGTCACAATCCTGGAGCTATCAACAATTACAGGCTCATACCGATAATATCGCATCCATGCTGGTCGGGCATGGAGTGCAATCCGGTGATGTTGTTGCCGTTATGATGGAACGTAGCGAGGAAATGCTGGCTTCCATTTTTGCCACTCTGAAAGTGGGGGCAACTTACCTGCCCATTGATATTTCTTATCCCGCTGAAAGAATAGAGTATATTCTGCAAGACAGCGGCGTTTCCGTCATTCTGACAGAACACCCAATCAATGAAACACTTGCTGAACACTATCGAGTGCTAAACAGCCGGTATACATCTGATACCGCAACATTACCGTTACTTAACCGTTCTGCCCCCAATTCATTGGCTTATATCATTTATACCTCAGGTTCCACCGGGTGGCCGAAAGGTGTGATGATTGAACACAGATCCGTTGTTAACCGGCTGGAATGGATGCAGGAAAAATATCCGTTAAATGAAACCGATGTTATTTTGCAAAAAACCCCCATCTCATTTGACGTTTCCATATGGGAACTCTTCTGGTGGTCAATGACTGGTGCCGCTGTCGCTTTGCTGCCACCCGGAGCACAAAAAGATCCTCTAGAGATCATTAAAGCGATTAAAGAACACAATGTAACGACAGTGCACTTTGTTCCTTCGATGCTGCTTCCTTTCCTTAATGTACTGGAAATGCAACCTGAGTTGATCCGCCAAATCGGCAGCCTACGCAGAATTTTCACCAGCGGCGAAACATTATCCCCCGCCCGGGTAAATCAATTTAAGAAGATCTTTACACAGTTTGGCAACGACGCGCCGCTATTAGTTAATCTATACGGGCCCACCGAAGCAACAGTTGATGTTTCCTATTATGAGATCTGTCCTGATTCAACAGAAGACATTACCCGAGTGCCAATTGGTTATCCTATCAATAATACCGCGCTGCGTATTATGTCGCTCCACAACACCCGGCAACCGATGGGTGTAGCAGGGGAATTACAAATTGGTGGCGTAGGCCTGGCTCGTGGATATCTTAACAAGCCTGAATTAACTGATGAGAAGTTTATCCGTGACATACCCGGTTTAACAACTGAGCGTTGGTACCGCACCGGGGACCTGACCAGATGGCTGCCTGATGGCAGCATCGAATATCTTGGACGTATTGATAATCAGGTGAAAATCCGTGGAAACAGGATCGAGCTGGGCGAAATCCAGAACACGCTGGAGAGAATGTCGGGCATGACCAGTGTAGAAGTCCTTGCTGAGCATGATGAACAACGTGGCACCTATCTTTGCGCCTATTATGTCGCCAGTAAAAATTATACTGCGGATACGCTACGTGACCGCCTGTTAGACTCCTTACCTGAATTTATGGTACCCGCAAAATTTATTGCTGTACCCTTTATTCCCCTGACACCGAATGGTAAAGCGGATCGCAATGCGCTGAGTCAGCTAATGCAGGATAACGTTCTTGAGGCGGCACATATGCCCTCAACCGAACTTGAAAAAACCCTGGTTAAAATATGGCAAAGCGTTCTGAACATCAGCAATGTTGGCATCAAGGATAGTTTTTACGCTATCGGTGGTGACTCAATCCTGATGCTGAAAATCCGTTCCGAAGCTGAAAAAGCAGGCATCAAAGTCACTCTGTCGCAATTGACGCAATACCTGACCATTTCTGAGTTGAGCCATCAAGTTGAACTCTCACAACCTATCGCAGACACGTTGGATCTGTTGCCATTTGCCCTGATTGATGAAGCTGAAAAGGCCAGATTATCTGGTTTTGTGGATGCCTATCCGACGACACAGCTACAATTGGGTTTGATCTATCATAGCCAGCAGGCTAATGATTCAGCAAAGTACAAAGATGTTTTCCGCTATACCCTTCAAGCTAAGTGGGAACCCAACCACTTCCGGAAAAGTGCGGCGATATTGATTCAAAGGCACCCAGCCCTACGTTCACACTTTAATCTGGCTGACTTTAAAGAACCTCTGCAAATTGTGAATGAATATGAATCTATTGATATTGATTCAGTCGTTGCAATTACTGATCTCAGTACTATTGATATTGTCCGCGCTGAATATCAAATTATCCAATATATGTATCAGCAGACACGCCATCATTATCTCTTCAATCGTGCACCACTATTTAGCATCAGATTATTTAAAACAGCAGAAGCGCTTGAACTCATTCTGAGTTTTCACCATGCAATCCTAGATGGCAGCAGTGTGGCTAATCTGATACGCGAATTACTGCATCACTATATTGATAGTGATGGAAAGGGTATTACTGATATCCATCTGCCGTCACCCGCATTGTCTGTGCGGAATGAGTTACTATCATTGACATCCGTGGAGGACAAAATCTATTGGCAGCATGAACTTTCCGAATTATCTCGAACACAGGTCACAGGTTATAGACTCTATGATGTTCCATCTGATGAAGTTTTGATATCGAAATCAGTATCAATACCGGATGATATAGAAGAACGACTAAAAGACTGGGTACAACAAAAATGTGTATCAACTAAATCCGTATTTTTCGCGGCGCATTGCGCCACAATTGCCTTATTTGCCGAACAGGATGAAATTGCAACAGGCTTAATCACTCATAGTCGGCCTGAGGTACAAAACTCAGAATATTTATTGGGGTTATTCCTTAATACATTACCGGTTCGTTTTTCAGCAACAGGTAAAACCTGGATAGAATGTGTCAATGACGTCTTTATCACAGAGCAACGTCATTCACCACATAGAAAATACCCTCTGAATGCTATCCAGCAAGCTGCGGGTGATGGAGCAAAAATCAGCACGGCTTTTAACTATGTCTATTTCCATGCGCTAGCAGAAGTCTTTAATTCCCCCGATTTGCGTTTGATTTCATTCACGCCTTGGGAAGAAACCAACTTTGAAATCCTGGTCAACGTTATGACGGATTTTGCTACCGGCCGTAACGTATTACGCTGTGACTTTGATGGTACAGTGTTCTCATCGGTTCAGGCGGATATGTTTATTGATGCCTACTTAACTATTCTCAGAAATATTGTCAACCGGAGTGACGAAAAAGCCGCACTTAGCACCATACCCAAAATACCCACTCAGACTATTACCCCTTCTTCAACTTTCACATCGGTTATTGATGCGATCAGTTGGGCTGTCAGCCAGCATAAGTCGGCAATCGCGCTAAAATATGGTAATGAAAAATGGCAATTTGATGAACTTTGGCATAAATCGGCACTTATCGCTAATGCTTTAGTAAAGCGGGGCGTTCGCGCAGAAACGTCAATCGGGATTGCTCTGGCGCGTTCACCGGAATTGATTGCAACATTGATCGGTGTATTACGTGCAGGGGGGATCTGTTTGCCGTTGGATTTAAGTTATCCAGCCCAACGTATTGAAGCGATGATTGAGCAAGTAAAGCCATTGATCATTATTACCAATACAGAACAGCAGCCAGCAAGCCCTCGACTTTCCTCTACTCTATTCATTGATGTGAATGAGCTGCTTCAAGGGCCAGACTCATTAATACAACCTACTGCCGTTACTATTGCGCCTGAGCAGATAGCCTATTTACTCTTCACTTCCGGCTCTACCGGTATACCAAAAGGCGTTGCCATGCCGCATCGAAGTCTGGCTAATTTAGTGAAATGGCAAAACACAACAGCCAGTGGAATCCGGGCATCATCGACACTGCAATATGCACCCCTGAGTTTTGATGTTTCGTTCCAGGAAATTTTCTCCACATTAGCTTCAGGCGGAACATTACATCTTGTCAGTGATGAGCAGCGCAAAGATCCAGCTAACCTGCTCCGATTGCTTCATCAGCACCAAATCGAGCGTATTTATCTGCCTTATGTTGCCCTGCAACAATTGGCAGAAACAGCGGATACATTGAATATTTACCCTGAAAAGCTAAAAGTAGTGATTTCATCAGGAGAGCAATTACGCGTTACGGATGAAATCAGGAAGTTCATTGGCAAACTCGAAGATGGGCTCCTTGAAAACCAGTACGGACCAACGGAAACACACGTTATTACCTCATTTACCATGAGCGGTAATACTGAAACCTTCCCGGCATTGCCGCCTATCGGCACCGCGATTAACAATGCTAACATATTGATCCTGAATGATAAGCTACAGGAAGTTTTACCTGGAGTACGTGGTGAGATTTATGTCAGTGGCCCCTCATTAGCCTTGGGATATTACAATCAACCGGAATTGAGCGCTGAACGTTTTATTACACTCATAAACTCTCCGGGGAAATGGTATCGTACCGGCGATCTGGGCATCAAATTGAATCATGGTGTGACATTGTGCCTGGGACGTAAAGACGCCCAAGTTAAGGTACGTGGCTACCGGGTCGAACTGGCCGAAGTGGAACTCGCTATTGCCAGTACACCAGGTGCAGATAAATTCATTAAAGACGTTGCCGTTGTTGTTCAGCAACCTAACACCAATGACCGTTTTCTGGTGGCATTTCTGGTGGGAGAAAAGAGTGACAATATAGTTGATAAGGTATCTGAGCATCTGCTTGCCACTCTGCCGCAATATATGATCCCCAGCCATATCGAATGGTTGGATTCCCTGCCTAAAACACCGAGTGGCAAAAGGGATGACAGTCAATTAAGCCAAACCGTTATCACCCGGCAACATATCGACAGTCATGATGAGAAACCTGACGATAGTTATGAGCGCATATTATGCGAACTGGCCGCCGATTTATTAAAGATCCCATCGATTTCTGTACATCAGAATCTGTTTGATATGGGAGGAACCTCTCTGACAGCCATGCGTTTGGTGGTACTGGTTGAAAAACATTTTGGCGTCAATATTCCGCTATCGGTATTTGTCAGTGATCCAACAATGGCTCAGTTGGCGCTGCGGGTTCGCCACAGTGATGCACAAGCACACTTTAGCCCACTGGTGCCGATGCGTACCACCGGTAAACGCCACCCGCTATTCTTTGTCCATCCTATGGGTGGTAACGTTCTGTCTTACCTGCGTTTAGTTCAGCACTTTCCCGCTGACCAGCCATTTTATGCATTGCAGGCTCATGGCGTTGACGCCGGATCAACACCTCTCGCCACGGTACAGCAGCAGGCAGCTAATTATATTCAAGCTATTCGCCAGGTACAGCCACAAGGACCCTATTCACTCGGCGGCTGGTCATATGGCGGCTTTGTCGCTTTTGAAATGGCCCGGCAACTGAAAGAGTCAGGCGAAAAGACAGCTAACCTATTTGTACTGGATACGATGACGCTGAATGCACAATCACGCAGGAAAACAGATGATAATGCCTTGTTGAATTGGTTCTTCTGGGAACTGCTATGGCTTAACCAAGGGGCAGAGTTACCTGAACAGATTGTTCCTGAAAACATCACCACCTTACAGGGGCGTTTTGAACATATTACCGAACATGCCATCGCTACCGGAGCCATTCCACAAGCGAGTTCAAGAGCTGTGGTGCAGCGACTGTTTGAAGTCTACAAGACTAATTGGCAGGCGGCGGCGGATTATTCAACTCAAAATATTGCCGATGTTGATATGACATTGTTGCATGCGACCCAGCCTTTACCAAACGTATTACGTTCAATGCATGACTCTGTTCGCAGTGAATATCGTGATCCCAAAAATGGCTGGGGCAATAAAACTACAGGTAAGTTAAATGTCATTGATGTCCCTGGCGATCATCTGGCAATAATGGAAGAACCCTACGTTGCCGAGGTAGCAAACGTGATTTTGCATGAAATGCGTATCTCCTCCTCTCTAACCGCAACATCAATTAAGAGCATAAAATGAACGAACCTTTGAAAGTCATTATCATCGGTGCAGGAATTGGTGGGTTGACGACTGCCGTCGCTCTGCAACACATCGGTTGCACCGTTGAGATCTATGAACAAGCACCGGAGCTGAGGACCAGTGGTTCTGGGTTATCAGTGATGTCTAATGCCTCAGTTGCGCTTAACGCCCTGGGCATCAATCTTAATTTGGAGCACTTCGGTACCCCGGCCAACACCTTTGAAATACGTACGGCGGGCGATCGTTTATTAAGGCGACTACCTCTGGCAGAGGTTTCCGCAGAAAATGGCGCTGCCAGTGTGTGTATTTCGCGTCAAGCATTACAGCAAGCCCTGCTGCAACAGTTGCCGGATATTGAAGTCAAAGTATCCGCCAAGGCGGTTGAGATTAATCAATCTGCCACTGGAGTGTCTGTGAAGTTTGCTGATGGCCGTGAAGCCCAGGGAGACATACTCATCGGTGCCGATGGCATTTATTCTACTGTGCGGACTCTAATGCATGGTTCAGAACCTATTCGCACTGCTGATTATATTTGCTGGCTGGCTATCACTCGTTACCAGCATCAGCAAATTACGCCAGGTTATATCGTGCATTATTGGGGGGCCGGTAAACGGATTGGTTTAATTGACATTGGCGGGGGAGAAGTCTATTGGTGGGGAACAGCCAATATGAAAGACAAACAGGCGCGAGCATGGCAAGGTTCCAACCAAGACATTGCAGGTTTCTACCAAGGCTGGCCAAATATTGTCTCAGATATCATCTTAAAAACGCCTTCGACAGACATTATCGCCGTTCCCGCTCAGGATCGTCCTTTTTCTCCACATTGGGGAAAAGGTCGTATCACATTATTAGGCGATGCCGCGCATCCGATGCTGGCTAGCTTAGGACAAGGTGCCGGAATGGCAATGGAGGATGCTGCTGTTCTGGCGCACGCTATCATGCAGAAAGCGGATCCTATAACTGCATTGCGTTTTTATGAAAAAACACGTATCCCAAGAACAGAAACGATGGTCAATGCCTCAAGATCGATGAGTGATATTGAGCAGGAGGATCGTTTTTTCCCTCGACTGAAACGAAATCTGGCCTTGCGCTTGGCACCTGAGTCCGCATTAAAACAGAATATAAAAAGCTCCCTGATATTTACCCTGGATAGTTGAGACAGTATAAAATGGCAATTCAATCTACGTCACCGAATCCAGTGCATACTGATACAGATTCAGACCACTATTGAGATGCCTACCGGATCATCAAACACATTCCGATGTCATCGTGCTTTTAGAGGAAGCGTTGCCGGTAAATCTGCGACGCTTCACTTCCAGCTTTTCATCGTCGAAAATGACCTGAACGAGTAGGTGGTTGCAACTCTTAAAGCCTACCTTATAAGAATTGCCACAATAACTTATAATGATATTTATCAATGAAACTCACTATCTCTACAACATAAAATGAAGACTAAGCTTATAACCCGCGAAGGCTACAACAAACTAAAGGAAGAATTGGATTATCTATGGCGTGAAGAACGCCCGGAAGTCACTAAAAAAGTCACTTGGGCGGCAAGCCTCGGAGACAGGAGCGAAAACGCAGATTATCAATATAACAAGAAGAGACTACGGGAAATTGATCGAAGAGTCAGATACCTGACCAAGAGTCTGGAAGAACTACGGTGTGTTGATTACTCCCCTCAACAAGATGGCCGTGTGTTCTTTGGTGCATGGGTAGAAATCGAAAATGATCAAGGTGAGAGTAAACGCTTCCGTATTGTTGGGTACGATGAGATTTTTGGTCGCAAAGACTACATATCGATCGATTCTCCAATGGCTCGGGCTTTATTGAAGAAAGAAGTCGGAGACAGTGCAATCGTTCATACGCCAACAGGAAAAGTCTTATGGTACGTGAATGAGATAGAATATATGAAATAGTCTGTATACTGTTTCAACATGACACAATTAGACTTTATTTAGTCTCGATAATAATCACGCATATAAATAAAAAATCACAAATACGGAATGTATTTTAAAGTTTACACAGTCTGAACATAAAGAAATAAAAAATAATATTCGACCCTTGATTTGAGCCGGACTTATGTTAGAAATATAAGCAATCAAATTATCTCAACGGAGAAAAATTAAATTCACAATAAACTTTACTGATATGTAACCCCTTTGTTTATATTTCGTGAAAATATAATTTCTAATTATTTTTAATATAACTCTGTATTGTACAGAGTAGAAACTAAATTTCATTTTTTACTAAAATACTAGCAAAACAGAATTTTTAAGATATTTATCTAGAGGATGCGGTAATGAAAATAGCAGGCATAGCAGGATCACTTCCATCACGGCTTGTTACAAATGAGGAAATTGTTAATTTAGTTGAGCAACATTCAAAAGAAACCTTTCAAGGAGATTTATCCAAGACCTTAAAATCAATCGGAAAATTACTCAATAAAAGTGGTATAGAAACCCGATATTGGCTAGCTGAGGGTGAAAAACCCATGCAACTCATGGAAGCAACATTCGATCGCGCTTTAGCACAAGCTAATATAAGCAAAGCAGAAATCGATTTGTTGATCTATCCCAGTGTCACTCGTGGCTTCACTGAGCCGGCCAATAGTACTTTTATCGCAAAAGCGCTGGGACTCAATTGCAGGAATTACGATGTCATAGACGCCTGTAACGGCTGGGTGACAGCGATGGATATTATCAATAGTAAAATGAAGGCGGGTGAAATACGCCATGCTGCTATTGTTAATATGGAGTTTGGTATGTCCGATGGTGGGCCTATCTTCCCAGAGAACTTTTCTTTGTCTTCTTCATCCGAGTTAGCTTATAAATTTCCAAGTTTTACGATAGGCGAAGCAACAACTGTTACCATATTGAGTAATGAATCACCGGATAATTTCAAGTTTTCTTATATCAACAGACCAGATTTAGGTGATCTATCTACCATTTCCTTGCCAAACTGGGAACTGTTCTGTAACGATTCTGATGTTGAACGCATTTCACCTCTTGGTGGACAATGTCGGTTTAATTCATATGCAGCTCTACTACATGAATATGGCCGGGAAGGAACAATAGGGGTATTTAATAAGCACCAAGTTTCCAAGAATGATATTCACAAGATCTTTATTCACACGGGTTCACCAAAAATGTGGCACGAATTTGGACAGTCGATCGATGTTGATAACAAAATGCATCATGTTGGACATAAAACAGGTAACATTGTTACTGCATCTATTCCTTTTGGAATCATTGATGCTGTTCACCAAGGTGTATTGGAAAAAGAGCAATTCTGTATGGGATGGGCAGGAAGTGGTGGAATGGTTTTTGCGGCAATGTCATTTAAATTTTAATACGTATCGCTACTGCGCCGACCAAAGCAAATAGCAAGGTACATGAAATCGGAAATATACCACTTAAACTAATTGATATTATGACTCCAGTTTGATTCATAGTGAAACATTAGCACGATAGGTTAAATCCTGAGCCATTTATGGCAAAAAAACAAACCTATCAGATTAAAGATACAATAAGTAAACTCCTGTCTACATTGTCCTGGGGTAGCTATTCGCCTGGATATCATTAATAAGGTCAGAAGACCACGCAGTCTTCTGACCTTAATTAACAATCACATTACTTTGAACACAGAATTATTTTAAATTTATTTAGTCAGTTTAATTTTATCAACCTTAAATCCTTTGTCATTTATACCCAACTTCTAAAAAAATCCAATTTCGACAGAAAACTATATATTCAAAAGTATTAAAGAAATCCAGAAAACGTCTCATAAATCATTATTTTCAATAATAACAGTTAATTATTCTGATTATATACCAATATCATCTTTCATATTTAAAATATAATAACCATTTTTATATTAACAGCATATAGAAATTCCGCAACTTTACTATTTCCCCCTAAATGCTCACCAATGCCAGAAACGGGGCAAGTAACAATAATCGGTTCCATTGCGCTACAGTTGAGGTAACAGCCTGATTCACATACCAGCACGGCCTTTTCCATCAATATTCCTGTTTTAAAAGCCCGGAGCAAACTCACTTTCGCAGGGAATGTAGCTAATTTTTTACACGAAAAATCTAATGAAAAAATTTGATTTAATCGCAGTTGCTATAGTGTAGCCGACAATAAATTCATTGAATTATATCGTAACCCGTCAGAATAAGATCAGACATGAACTGGAAATTGTTCCTCTCAGAACGTATAAAGGGGTTTTTGTGAATATTTGAAGCCTATCCACCAGAAGAAAACACAACATGAATGAATCTTTAAGCCGAATTATTGCCAGTGAGCTACAGGCCCAGCCACAACAAGTCCTTTCAGCCATGAGTCTGCTTGATGAAGGGAATACTGTCCCCTTTATTGCACGATATCGTAAAGAAGCCACCGGCGGTCTGGATGACACCCAACTTCGCCAACTTGAGAGTCGCCTTGGTTATCTGCGTGAACTGTCAGACCGCCGACAAACCATTCTTAAATCCATTGACGAGCAAGGCAAGCTGACACCAGAACTGGCCGAAGCAATTAATGGCACCCAGAGCAAAACAGAACTAGAAGATCTTTATCTGCCATACAAGCCGAAACGTCGTACCCGTGGGCAAATCGCTATTGAAGCAGGTCTTGAACCTCTGGCAAGCTCTCTGTGGCAAGATCCACAACAGGAACCGGAGCAGGTTGCCGCCATCTTTGTTAATGTCGATAAAGGTATAGCCGATACTAAAGCCGCTCTGGATGGCGCTCGTTATATCCTGATGGAGCGTTTCGCTGAAGATGCGGCATTATTGGCAAAAGTTCGTGACTATTTATGGAAAAATGCCCATCTGGTCGCCAAAGTCGCCACAGGAAAAGAAGAAGCAGGTGCTAAATTCCGCGACTATTTTGATTACCATGAACCTATCGCACAGGTCCCCTCTCACCGCGCATTAGCCATGTTCCGTGGTCGTAATGAAGGCATGCTGCAACTTTCTCTGAATGCTGATCCCCAGTTTGATGAATCCCCCAAAGAGAGCTACTGCGAACAGATTATTACCCAACATCTTAATCTGCGCCTGAACAATGCACCGGCGGATAGCTGGCGCAAAGCCGTCGTAAACTGGACCTGGCGTGTCAAAGTATTGCTGCATCTTGAAACAGAATTGATGAGCACGTTACGTGAAAAAGCAGAAGATGAAGCTATCAAGGTATTCGCCCGTAACCTGCAAGATCTGTTGATGGCCGCACCAGCAGGTATGCGCGCAACAATGGGGCTCGATCCCGGTCTGCGTACCGGTGTTAAAGTTGCCGTCATTGATGCAACTGGCAAACTGATCGCCACAGACACTATCTATCCGCACACCGGGCAAACCGCCAAAGCCGCCGCAAGCGTGGCCGCGTTGTGTATCAAACATCAGGTGGAACTGGTCGCTATCGGTAACGGTACCGCTTCCCGCGAAACAGAACGTTTCTTCGCCGATGTCCAGAAACAGTTCCCGGAGATAAAAGGCCAAAAAGTGATTGTCAGCGAGGCGGGCGCATCTGTTTATTCTGCATCAGAACTGGCAGCACAGGAATTTCCTGGCCTGGACGTTTCACTGCGCGGTGCAGTCTCTATCGCTCGCCGCCTGCAAGATCCACTGGCTGAATTAGTGAAAATCGATCCGAAATCTATCGGCGTAGGTCAATATCAACATGATGTCAGCCAGACCCAACTTGCCAAAAAACTGGACGCAGTAGTTGAGGATTGTGTAAACGCCGTAGGCGTGGATCTGAATACCGCGTCTGTTCCTCTATTGACCCGAGTTGCCGGGCTGACCCGTATGATTGCCCAGAACATCATAAATTGGCGCGATGAGAATGGCCGCTTCAATAACCGCGCACAATTACTGAAAGTCAGCCGCCTTGGGCCAAAAGCGTTTGAACAGTGTGCCGGCTTCCTGCGTATCAATCACGGTGATAACCCGCTGGATGCATCGACTGTTCACCCGGAAGCTTATCCAGTAGTTGAAAAAATTTTGGCGGCCACTGAACAGAAACTCCAGGAATTGATGGGTAATCCTGCTTCACTGCGTGGATTGCAACCTCAGGATTTCACCACCGAACAATTTGGTGTTCCAACCGTCACCGATATTCTGAAAGAGCTGGAAAAACCTGGCCGTGACCCACGCCCAGAGTTTAAAACCGCGACCTTCGCTGACGGGGTGGAAACGATGAATGACCTGAGTCCGGGGATGGTACTGGAAGGTGCGGTCACTAACGTGACTAACTTCGGCGCATTTGTCGACATCGGTGTTCATCAAGATGGCCTGGTGCATATCTCTTCGCTGTCAGATCGCTTTGTGGAAGATCCTCACACCGTGGTAAAAGCAGGCGATATCGTCAAAATCAAAGTGCTGGAAGTTGACCTGAACCGTAAGCGTATCGCTCTGACCATGCGGCTTGATGAACAACCGGGAGAAGCCCACTCACGCCGCAGTAGTCATCCTCAAACTGAGCGCCGCCCTGAACGCAATGACAAAAACCGAACTCCTCCGCGCGCTTCAACGCCAGCCGGAAACAGTGCCATGAGTGACGCACTGGCCGCCGCATTCGGAAAAAAACGCTGATAATCTTATCATCGCAAACAATATGCACTGCTCTGGCAGTGCATATCTCATCTCGGCTGTCAGACAAAATCCAAATGCACTTGCCCCTGTCAACCTCGGTTACTTATTGAACATTAATTATTGAAAATACGATCAACATTGAAATTAATGTTGGTTATTATTCTTATTTGCAATTAACATGCATAGGATAAAAATCGTACTTTACATAATATTAAGTACGACTCTGGTTCTCGAGATTATTTTACTTATCACGCATCCCGGAAGGTTATATGCAACTTCTTCCAGACCACAGTTACAAGATTATTGGCTTTTCTCCCAAGATCAGCCCAGCTTACCGGCAAAAATTGCTGTCATTAGGCATGTTGCCCGGTTCCTCTTTTCATGTTGTCCGTTTAGCGCCTTTAGGCGATCCGATACAAATTGAGACCCGTAGAGTTAACCTGATTCTGAGAAAAAAAGACTTGGAATTTCTCACATTAGACAACGTCCAATGCAATGCATAATCCACTGCAAGCAATAAAACTGTTACTCCTAATCTGGCACCAAGAACATGAAAGCACTCACTATTGGCTTAATCGGCAACCCCAATGCCGGCAAAACGACATTATTTAACCAACTTACTGGTGCCCGTCAACGTGTAGGCAACTGGGCAGGCGTCACGGTAGAACGCAAAGTTGGCCGTTTTACCACTGAAGACCATAAAATTGAGCTGGTTGACCTGCCGGGAACCTACTCTCTGACTACGATTTCTGAACAAACATCACTCGATGAGCAGATAGCCTGCCACTACATCCTGAGCGGTGATGCTGACATGCTAATTAACGTCGTAGACGCTTCTAACCTTGAGCGAAATCTCTATCTAACATTACAACTGTTGGAATTAGGCATTCCATGCATTGTTGCGCTGAATATGCTGGATATCGCTAAAAGCCAGCATATTCAAATCAATATTGCGGAATTGGAGAAGCACCTTGGCTGTCCAGTCATTCCAATGGTTTCAACCCGCGCAACCGGACTCAATGAACTAAAACAAGCAATTGACCGCCATAAACAGAATTCTGCGCAGTCACTGATTCGCTACCCTGATTGCTTGTTGCAAGAAGTTGATCAGCTATCTGGTACAATTTCAGACGATTTTAATGCTCAACAACGCCGCTGGTTAGCCCTTCAGATACTTGAAGGGGACATTTACAGCCTGGAGCGTTCCGGCCTTACGACATTAACGCTGGCCGAATCCAAGGAACGCCTGCAACAACAACAATACGAAGAACCGGAACTGGTTATTGCCGATGCACGCTATCAAAGCATCAACACATTATGCATGGTCGTGATCGACAGCCAAAAAGCCATGCCAAACAAACTCACCCAAGCAATTGATAACATCATCCTCAATCGCTGGTTGGGTGTGCCCATTTTTCTGGCTGTGATGTATTTAATGTTCGTACTCGCGATTAATATCGGTGGTGCATTGCAGCCTATTTTCGACGCAGGTTCTATCGCTGTTTTCATTCATGGCGTTCAATGGCTTGGTCATACATTACATTTTCCTGAAGGGCTGACTATTTTTCTCGCGCAAGGTATTGGCGGCGGTATCAACACGGTTCTGCCACTGGTACCACAAATCGGTATGATGTATTTGTTCCTCTCTTTCCTTGAGGACTCCGGTTATATGGCACGAGCGGCATTTGTTATGGATCGTCTGATGCAGGTTCTGGGGCTACCGGGCAAATCTTTTGTCCCATTGATCGTTGGCTTCGGTTGTAACGTACCCTCAATTATGGGTGCGAGAACCCTGGATGCACCGCGTGAGCGCCTGATCACGATTATGATGGCACCCTTTATGTCTTGTGGTGCACGGCTGGCCATCTTTGCCGTTTTTGCCGCTGCATTCTTTGGCAAAAATGGTGCAACCGTAGTTTTTTCCCTTTATATATTGGGTATTGTGGTGGCTATCCTGACTGGCCTGATGCTGAAATACACCATTATGCGTGGTGAAGCCTCACCATTTGTGATGGAGCTACCGGTTTACCATATTCCACATCTGAAAACCCTGCTGTTGCAAACATGGCAACGCCTGAAAGGTTTTGTTATCCGTGCAGGTAAAGTCATTGTTATCGCCAGTATGTTTATCGGTGCACTCAACAGCTTCTCCTTCTCCGGTAAAGCCGTGGATAGCATCAACGAATCAGCACTGGCTTCGGTCAGCAAAGTTATTACACCACTGCTACAGCCAATTGGCGTTCATGAAGATAACTGGCAGGCCGCCGTGGGACTGATAACCGGTGCGATGGCAAAAGAAGTGGTTGTCGGGACACTGAATACCTTGTACACCGCAGAAAGCATTACAAATAAGCCATTTGATGCAGATGGGTTCAGCCTGCTTGGTGAACTGAAAGATGCTGCTGGTGAGACCTGGGAAAGCCTGAAAGACACCTTCACTTTGAGCGTACTCTCCAACCCAATTGAAGCCAGTAAAGGCGACGGAGAGATGGATAGCGGTTCTATGGGAATCATGAGTACAAAATTTGGCTCCGCTATTTCAGCTTACAGTTATCTGATCTTTGTTCTGTTATATGTGCCTTGTGTTTCTGTGATGGGCGCGATCGCGCGTGAAACAAGCCGTGGTTGGATGACATTCTCCATTCTGTGGGGACTGAATGTGGCTTATTCAATTTCAGCCCTGTTCTACCAGATGGTGACTTTCTCACAGCATCCACAAAGCAGCCTGATCATCATTCTGACCGTCGTTCTCTTTAACGCACTGGTGTTCTGCTTCCTGCGTCGGGCGCGCAGCCGCGTGACCATGAAGTTAATCAACAACCCGGGAAATAGCTGCCACTGCTCCAGTGGAAACTGTCACTAGGAATTAAAAATGATTAGCCTGTTACAAGTAAGGAACGCAGTCGCTCTAAATGGACGGGCAGATGCCACGCTGTTGAGCCGCCAGCTTTGTGCGTCCGTACAGATGATTGCCGCTATGCTTGAACAGCTTACCGTGATGGGCAAACTGGAAAAGGTTGATGCAACTGCTTGCCTGAGTGGCAGTTGCAAACAATGCCCTGAAACCCAGAAATGTGATACGGCGGTTTATCGGATCGCCAAGGTACGTTAGATACTGGTAATAGCAATTGCCTGCGGCATTGATTGAGGACAGTTTTAAATGCACTATTTTACGAGTTTCGTTTGGCTCTGATCGCGGCTTTCTTTTTTTCCATTCGCAATTTTGCTTCTTGACGGGACAAAAATTGTGATTCGCCTGCCGCTAATTTTTCAAAAGCAGCATCTACTTCTGCCTTTAACCACTGCTCATGTTCACCTAATTTGCGTTGCCCTTCCGCAAGACTTTCAACAAATGTCCTACAGACATCGCTGAGTGTTACACCTTTCCTCTCTGCTGATTGTTGAGCCAGCCTTTTGGTTTCATTGCTAATGCGGAATTGGATGCGGGATTCCATAAAAAAACTCCTTCTAAGAATGCACTGATGTTAGCACAATTGTGATGACAAAAAGTTATTTTTCTATTTCCAGGAGATTACATTTGGATTCTATAGCGTGTTAGCACACAAAATTATAAGATCAATTAATATACAAATATAGATCGTAATTAGAGAATTTTATGATAAAATTTATACTCAAAATGGAGGATTTATGGCATTCAAAAGTCAATTGCAAAAAAGCAAAGCCTCATCGCGAAGAGGATCATCCGCATCTATCGTAGTCTCACAAACCTACAAACAATCTACAAATTCTCAAGAATTATCCGTGAGGATTTCGTCAGACATTCTAGATAAAATTGAAACAACAATTGGCGGAAAAGTCGATGTTCTATACGATCAAGAAGAAGATTTATGGATGATTAATCCTTATGGAGATAATGGATTTTCCATATCAGGAAAAAAAGGAGCAGCTACTGGATTGGTTCGTTACACACTTAAGAAAGGACATGCGAGATTCACAGAAGATCAAACACTTCTTCCAATCAAACGTGAGTGTGATGAAGACAGTCTCTTGTATGAAGATGGAGGAGTCATTTTTAAGTTGGTTATTGAAGACGAAAAAATGTAAGGAGATGCTCCATGGAAGATGATATATCTCTGGTCTGGGAACTTAATGTTCTAAATGATCGGGAAGATATTTTTGAGTATCTATATGAATTTAGCCCGATTTCAGCAGATAGAACTGATGAAATTATTGAGTCCGTAGAGGATATTTTGATATCAAGCCCTCTTGCAGGCGTCTGTAAGGAAGGGATTCAGGGAAGATGTTTCATACTCACATCCGTTCCCTTTAACATCTATTACGATTTCGATGGAAGGGTAATCAGAATACTTCGTGTTCTACACCAGAAACAGCAGTTTCCAAAATTAGCTGCTTCTTATTAACGCTCTGTTAATCTCAACCCGTAAAATCGAACCGCCGCATCCATGCGGCGGACGTTTTACTCTTCCAAACCACGCCGATAATAAGTTTGTTACATTATCAGCCTAAAAACGATTCTTTTCTGACAAAATCAATCAATAATTCAACAAATTCATCAGGATGAGAAATAAAAGGCGCATGGGCGGCATGACGCATCATCGCTGACACTGAACGCGGCCATTTCTCATCAAGAATACTGATCATTTTTCTTGGCACCAAACCATCCAGATAACCGTAAATACGCAGGAACGGTATGGAAAGTTCAGCCAAAGGTTCTCTTAAATCTTCGGTACGCAAAATTTCCAAACCAACATTAAGCACTTCAACCGAAGGCATCGGCTGCGCCAATACAACGGATTTCAGTAACCGCGCATCCTGACGGGCGCTGGCTGTACCCAATGTCTGCAAAGCAAGAAAACGCTCCACTGTGCGCTGGAAATCTTCACTAAGCTGATGTTCGAAACCGCTCAAAACCTCAGGTTTAATCCCCGGCCAGTCACCTTCTGCACTGAAATGTGGTGAAGACGCCACAGTAATTAATCCGGCAACCTTATGCTGATGGTTAAGCGCAATCTGGCTGGCAACCAACCCACCCAACGACCAACCCAGCCACAACGCATTTTCAGGCGCATACTGCCAGACTTCATCCGCCATCTCATCAAGGCTCATCGGGCCGTATTTCTGGCTGCGACCATAACCCGGTAAATCCACCAGATGTAAACGAAAATGCGGAACACATCGCATTTCAATGGAACGCCAAACTTCCGCATTCAGCCCCCATCCGTGCAGCAACACAAGATCACGCGAATCTCCCGCAGAAGTCTGCCAAAACAGATCAGCCATTGTTATTCTCAACTTTATTTGCCATCAAGGAAGAAACCTATGCTAACAATGGTTGGGTACTGTTGGCTATGCCGTCAGCCTCTTTGGTTTCCACATCATGGAATATGCAGCTTTTGCAACAAACGGCTGAAACGTCTGACAAATATGTGCCCTCGTTGTGCACTGCCTTCAGAATTAACTTCACTGCCTTGTGGGCGCTGTATCAAGACCCCCCCGCTCTGGGAACAAATGATCGCGATTACCGATTATCGCCCACCATTGAGCAGCCTGATTCGCCGCTATAAATATCACAGCACGCCACAACTCGCGTCAGTTCTGGCGCGTCTGTTTCTGCTGCACTGGCAACAAGGCTATCGTGATGGACGATGGTATAAACCCAATATGCTGCTCAGTGTGCCACTGCATCGGCACAGGCGCTGGAAACGGGGATTTGATCAAGGTGGATTAATCGCAAAGCAACTATCAGAATGGCTACAATGCGATTATCAGCAAAGCATTCTGCAACGGACGCGTGCTACACTACCACAAAGAAATTTATCAGCGGCACGTCGTAAAACTAATCTCAGGAAAGCGTTCCGGCTTTGTGGCCCCGTCACAGGACAACACATAGCCATAATTGATGATGTGATTACCACCGGTGCGACGATGACCGAAATTTCTCGTTTGTTAATTCGTGCTGGCGCCCGCTCAGTGCAGGTCTGGGCAATTTGCCGAACCTTGTAGTCAAGATGAGAATGGGCGTATTATAACCAACTATAGCAGTCAACTATTGAGCAAATGATATGATTAATATTACTGAAGCAGCGCAAGCTCATTTTGCCAAATTACTGGCAAACCAAGAACCGGGTACACAAATTCGCGTATTTGTCATCAATCCAGGAACACCTACCGCTGAGTGCGGCGTGTCTTACTGCCCGCCGGATGCCGTTGAAGCGACAGATACTGAACTGAAATTTGATAAACTGTCAGCTTACATTGACGAACTAAGCGCTCCCTTCCTTGAAGAAGCAGAAATTGATTTTGTCACCGATCAGCTTGGTTCTCAGCTAACATTAAAAGCCCCTAACGCCAAAATGCGTAAAGTTTCTGATGATTCTCCCCTGATCGAACGGGTGGAATATGTCTTACAATCACAAATTAACCCACAATTAGCGGGTCACGGTGGTCGCGTCAGCCTGATGGAAATCACTGATGAGGGCTTCGCTATCCTTCAGTTCGGCGGTGGCTGCAATGGTTGTTCAATGGTCGATGTCACCCTGAAAGAAGGAATTGAAAAAGAGTTGCTGAACATGTTCCCGGAATTAAAAGGTGTCAGAGACTTGACTGAACACCAACGCGGTGAACACTCTTATTACTGACAACTGACTTTCCCGTTCGGGTAACCGTCGGGAAAATGTCACTACAAAATAACCTAATGGAATAATCTCTAAGTTCTAAGGGCAATTCAGAATATATATGGAACATTTTCAAACAATCAGCCCTGAGCAGGCTTATCAACATTGGCAAGATAAATCCGCCATTATGGTGGATATCCGCGATCCACAGAGCTTCCGGGCCGGTCATGCCTCTGGGGCCTTTCATTTAACCAATGACACATTAAATGAATTTATGTTGCAGACCCATTTCGAGCAACCGGTCATGGTCATGTGTTACCACGGTCACAGCAGCCAGAGCGCCGCTCAATATTTACTGAACATGGGTTTTGAAGCGGTTTACAGTATTAATGGCGGCTTTGAAGCCTGGCAGAGAGACTATCCTCAAGCTGTTGATTCCTTATTACATAATCTGGCATAACAACACCTCATGATCCACGTAATCGCTATTTCAAACCCGCGTCTGGCGCAAGCTTTTATTGATTATATGGCAACCCATCAAGTACATCTGACTATGCGTCCGAGTCACGATGGGCAGCACGTAGAACTGTGGCTGGAAGATGACACTAAACTCGCCATCGTTCAACAAGAGCTGGAACAATTTACTTGTGACCCACTGAACGAACGTTATCAGGCGGCCAGTTGGCAATCCGGCAATGTGAATCACTCATTGAAATACCATAACAATCTGAATTGGCAATATTTGAGTCGTCAGGCTGGCCCATTAACAATGACAGTTCTGATCCTGAATATCGCCGTTTATCTCTGGATGCAATTCGCCGGGGATTATCAGGTTATGTCCTGGCTAGCCTGGCCTGACAACAGTCAACATCTGGAGCTATGGCGTTGGGTTACTCACGGTTTACTGCATTTCTCACTATTGCATATCATCTTTAATCTAATGTGGTGGTGGTATCTTGGCGGACAAACAGAGAAGCGCCTTGGTACAAGCAAGCTGTTTGTTATCACTATCGTTTCTGCGGTTTTCAGTGGCTGGGGACAATCCTTATTCAGTGGCTCTCATTTTGGCGGTCTTTCCGGTGTTGTTTACGCGTTAATTAGTTATGTCTGGTTTACCGGTGAACGTGCACCTGAGCGCGGCATTGGCATTCCCCGCGGCTTGATGGCTTTTTCGATCCTCTGGCTGATGATTGGCTACTTCGACACGTTTGGACTCGCTATTGCCAACGCGGCCCATTTTTCCGGTTTAATTATCGGCTTACTGATGGCGCTGTGGGATAACCGTCATACCTTCAAAAATAACACTCACAACCGGCATTTTTAAGCACATTAGGGGACTATCGTGAAACAAACTCAACGGCATGATGCAATAGTTGAGCTGGTACGTCTTCAGGGCTATGTCAGTACTGAAGAGTTGGTTGAACACTTTAATGTCAGCCCCCAGACTATCCGCCGTGATTTGAACGACCTGGCAGACAAAAACAAAATACAGCGACATCACGGCGGTGCCGCATTGCCATCCAGTTCAGTCAATACCGCTTATCATGACCGCAAAATCATGTGGTCAGAAGAGAAAGCACGTATTGCCCAACGTGTTGCCAGCCATATCCCGGATGGCGCAACGCTGTTTATTGATATTGGCACGACACCCGAAGCCGTCGCCCACGCACTGCTAAATCATAAAAATCTACGGATTGTCACTAACAACCTCAATGTAGCTACCCTCTTGATGACAAAGGAAGACTTCCGTTTAATCCTGGCGGGTGGGGAGATTCGTACCCGTGACGGGGGGATTATCGGTGAAGCTACACTGGATTTTATCTCCCAGTTTCGGCTCGATTACGGCATTCTCGGCATCAGTGGTATCGATATGGATGGCTCTCTGCTGGAGTTTGATTACCATGAAGTACGCATTAAACGCGCGATTATCGAAAATTCCCGTTGCGTCATGCTGGTGACTGACCATTCTAAATTTGGTCGCAACGCTATGGTCAATCTGGGTAACATGAATCTCATTGATTACTTATTTACTGACCACTCCCCCCCTCCAAGTATCCAGAAAGTCATTGAACAACATAACGTTCAGCTTGAGATCTGCTGATAATTTTCTCTCTATTTGGGGATAACGCTATCCCCAACATCCCCTCCCCGTTCCACGTCATCCCATCTTTATCGCATTCAAATTAATACCATGTGAATTATATGGTAATGATAATATTTGTTACCTATATCACGCGAACATGTTTTTTCTACGTAAATAGTTGGCTATTTATGGATTTCTGATTACAATTGTGAGCGAAAACGAACATTAAAGAACTGTTTCGAACATTTTAGGGGGATGCATGGAAACCAAAGACTTGATTGTGATCGGCGGCGGGATCAACGGCGCCGGTATCGCGGCAGATGCCGCTGGCCGGGGACTCTCTGTTCTGCTGCTGGAAGCGCAAGACTTAGCTAAAGCCACTTCATCCGCCAGTTCAAAACTGATCCACGGTGGCCTGCGCTATCTGGAACATTATGAATTCCGTCTGGTCAGCGAAGCGCTGGCAGAACGTGAAGTTTTATTGAATCTCGCACCACACATCGCTTTCCCGATGCGTTTTCGTCTGCCGCACCAGCCACACCTACGCCCGGCATGGATGATCCGCATTGGTCTATTCCTTTATGACAATTTAGGCAAACGCGTCAGCCTGCCGAGCAGTAAAGGGCTAAAATTCGGTGCTAATTCCGTTCTAAAACCAGAATTAGTCCGCGGCTTTGAATATTCCGACTGCTGGGTTGATGACGCCCGTTTAGTTGTCCTTAACGCTCAGGAAGTCAAAAAACACGGTGGAGAAGTCCGTACCCGAACAAAAGTTACCCGTGCATGGCGTGAACAAGATGGCTGGATGGTTGAAGCCGAAGATCTGCGAACAGGTAAAACGCATACCTGGCATGCAAAAGGTCTGGTTAACGCCACCGGTCCTTGGGTTAAAGAATTCTTTGACGATGGTCTGAAACTGAAATCACCTTATGGTATTCGTCTGATCAAAGGCAGCCATATTGTAGTACCAAGAGTGCATGATGAGCCGCAAGCTTATATTCTGCAAAACGAAGATAATCGTATTGTATTTGTGATTCCCTGGATGGATGAATTCTCCATTATCGGAACAACCGATGTGGAATATAACGGCGATCCAAAAGAGGTGAAGATTGACGATCAAGAGATAAACTATCTGTTGGAAGTCTATAACAATCACTTTAAGAAGCAAATTAGCCGTGAAGATATCGTCTGGACCTATTCCGGCGTACGCCCACTGTGTGATGACGAATCTGATTCACCTCAGGCAATTACCCGTGACTACACACTCGATATTCATGATGAGCAGGGCAAAGCGCCATTGCTGTCTATATTCGGCGGTAAATTGACCACTTACCGTAAGCTGGCGGAACACGCAATGGAGAAGATGATGCAATACTATCCAAATGCCGGAAAAGCCTGGAGCAAAAATGGTCAATTACCGGGTGGTGACTTGGAAGGCTGCGATCGCGACGGTTACGCCCGCTTACTGCGTAAACGCTATAACTGGTTACCGGAAGGCGTTGCCGTGCGCTATGCCCGTACTTACGGCAGCAATAGTGAACTGATTCTGCAAGGTGCCAACAGTCTAGCTGATCTGGGTGAATTCTTCGGCCAAGGTCTATATGAAGCAGAACTTTGTTATTTGGTTAACAATGAGTGGGTTGTTGAACTGGATGATGCAATTTGGCGCCGTACCAAATTGGGTATGTGGCTGAATGAAGAACAGAAACAGCACATTGCAGTATGGCTAGCAGAGAATGCGAAGCTATTGTGAACAAAAATTAAATTGACGTAAACTTCAGGCGCAAAATATATACTGCGCCTGTTCTTGTTCTCTATTTATGCTCACCCAAATTGCAACTAAAAATATCTCAGATGGATAAATATAATTTTATTACTTATTATTCCAGTAACCATTAATACAAAAAATATAGAAATTCTATTATTAAATATTAAAATTCATAGTAATAATTAAATTAACAAAGATAGACTAATAATCTATTGAAAAAAGAATTTCCACTCCATCTTTACCTCCAAAGGGTACTCCCGCCGACATCAGACGGGAAGGGAGCGAATCCCCGGGAGCATAGATAACGATGTGACCGGGGTGAGTGAGTGCAGCCAACAAAGAGGCAACTTGAAAGATGACGGGTATATATTATTTAGGCAGGACTGTACCTTACAGAATCTCCACCTAATTCAGCAAAAAGTGTTACCTCTATGATGACGTTCTGGCGGTGTACCCTTGATTAGGATGATTTGGTGTTTGTGGAAATGCCATAAGTAAATATTGTTTATCAAGCAGTGGCTTTATATGTCGTTGTCTAAGATTTTTCGCGGAGCGATTAAGTAGCACACTTAGCACATCAATACGAATATAGTGAGAATAACAAAGTTCCGTAATAATCAGTTGCATTTGTTCCGGTTCTAATCGTCGGTTTTCATAGGCCGGTTTTGCAATTTTTTGCAATTTTTCTCTTAAATCTGATGTCATGTGCTCTAAGTTATCAATAAATGGCAGGCTAAACGCAGTAGGAATGAGGCGCCCTAACTCGTCCCGGGTGATTTGAATACTTGAAACCGCATGAGACAAGCTGGGCTCCTTATGAGGCAAGCTGGGTTCCTTATGAGGCAAGTTGGACTCCTTATGAGGCAAGTTGGGCTCCTTATGAGGCAAACTAGTCTCCTTTTGAGATAAGTCCAATCCATTGTTAACACTATTTATTGTTCCAGAGGAAAAAATCTCTTCTGGATTTGGTAACGACATACCCGGTAATGTGTAGGATTTGTTGCGCTTTTCACCAGACGAAACCAGAAGCCCCTTACGTTCAAGGCGAGGAAAAGACAAAGTAACCTCCCGGGAGTGTAGAGTTGTTAGCTCACAAGCCCGTTGATGATTAATCCACCCTTCTACAGCAACTGTAGCTAAAATCACTCGATCAAGATTTTCTAATTGTTCAAATTCGCTTCCAAACCTGAGTCTCAACTGCATTAAAATATTTTCAGGGATCAAGCTAGCAGTAGGTAACTCCAACAAGGTTTGCTCTGGTATCTGGCGCTCATGTAAATTGGGTCGACGCCAGTCGGCAGAAGACCATCCACTATATATTTTAGGTAACCCTGATCCGGCCCGTTCTCCTAAACCAATTAGCAAAAACATTTGATGCATGATCCTGTTCCGGCAGTCGCTATCTCCACCTTTAATTGCAAATTCAATCGGTACTCTCATTAATCCGGGATTACGAAAGCCAAACATATCAGGTCGTTTCACAACCAATATGGACACCCTGCCGGTAAAATCTGCATGCACTAATGTATTAACCAATGCTTCACGTAACGCAATATGGATTAGTGTGTCATCTTGACGCTGACCATGGATGGATTATTAACGGTATTAAATAAATCGGATTTTATTTTCTCTACGTTTTCAACACCAACTGGCGTGAATTTACCTTTTTTTTCTTTCACCCCAAAAATAACCCAACCTCCACCGCTATTCGCCATAGCACTATAACTTGGCCAAAAATCGCGGGGCAATTCGCCTTTGCCATCTCTGCCATTGGCTAATTTGAATTCAACTTCGCTGGTTTCAACCAATGTCTGGAGATCGAGTATTTCCTGTAGGGTTACGCCCATCGAATTATTTCCTTACTGCCCGTCTATTCTGTTTCTAATCTACCAAGCTTACCAAATAGCTGAGAAAAAAACCGAGGTGCAGATCGTTGGCAGTTTAGCCACTCGCCTAGTGACTAAACATTAACCCAATCCACCGCTTCACGGGTCAAACGACCAATTTCTTGCCAATTCTGGCTATCCACCAGCGCTTTACTGACCATCCATGAACCACCACACGCCACAATACGCGGTACTGCAAGATAATCACGGATATTTTTCAGCCCAATACCTCCGGTAGGCATAACCTGGAGTTCAGTATAAGGGGCTAATATCGCTTTAATCATCGGCAAACCACCAGAAGGTTCTGCTGGGAAGAATTTCAGCAGTTTCAGCCCCAACTCCATAGCACCTTCAATCGCACTTGGGTTATTCACACCCGGAATAATCGGAATATTCAATTCCTGACAGGCTTTAACGGTATTTGGATTAAAACCCGGAGAAACAATAAAAGTCGCCCCCGCTTCCTTGGCAGCAACCACTTGCTCACGATTCAGAACAGTTCCTGCACCAATCAGCATATCCGGCCGAGCTTCTTTCAGCAGACGAATCGCTTCTGCCGCCGCTACGGAACGAAAAGTAATTTCAGCTACCGGCAAACCATTGTCAACCAGTGCATTACCCAGCGGAATAATATCTTCCGCACGATCAACCGCAATCACAGGAACAATTTTTAGCTGGCATAACTGCTCAATCATTTGTTTCATCGTTTTTTCTCCTGCGCTTAAAAGAAACTGTCAGTTATCGTTTTAGTGGCGCTGATTGGAATAATCGCCCCTTTATACTGAATAACGATACCCGCAAGACAATGCCCCATTTTTATCGCTTGTTGCACTGAGTAATCTGTCAGATAGCCAGCCAAAAACCCGGCGTTAAACGCATCTCCCGCCGCCGTGGTATCGACCACGTTGCCAACCAGCTCGGTTGGGATCGGCTCAATCGCCGTACCCTGCACCAAATTCTGATAATAGCAACCATCTGCACCCACTTTAACAATCGCTTCTTTAACCCCTGCCCGTTTAAGGCGAATCATAATTTCTGTCACTGATTTATCCCCCCACAAATTGCTTTCATCGTCATCTGTCACCAATGTTAATGAGGTAAAAGAGAGTAATTTCTGATAACAGGCTTGGGTTTCTGCCACATTTTCCCATAATACTGGACGGTAATTACTGTCGAAAACCACCGTTTTTCCTTGCGCAGCCAGTGCAGCCAATTGATTCAGTAATATTTCACGATCATCAGCAGGCAAGATAGCCAAGCTGATGCCACTGAGATAAATAGCATCCATCTGTTGCAACGATTGAATAACAGAAAAGAAATCAGGGTGGCGAACCATATAACGAGCAGCGGAATCATTACGCCAATACAGAAAAGTGCGTTCTCCCTGCTCATCAAGCTGAATCAGATACAACCCTGGCTGACGAGCAGGATCACGCAACACCAGATGCGTATGGATGCCCTCATTTTGCCAACATTTGATCATACCTTCGCTGAGTGAGTCCATTCCCAGCGCAGTAACAAAATTCACAGCAATCTTTTGCTGACTTGCCCGTGCTAAGTAAACCGCACTATTCAGCGCATCACCACCAAAAGTCTGATGCATAGTGCCGAAAGACGCACCATTAAGCTCAATCATACATTCACCAAGAAATGCAATCCGCTTCATTGGTTTTCTCCCGGCAAGGCAAAATAACGGCGGGCATTATTAAAGCAAATATTCTCGACCATCTGCCCTAACATTGCTCTGTTATGAGGAATTTCTCCGTTTTCTGCCCATTGCCCCAACAAGTTACAAAGAATTCGACGAAAGTATTCATGTCGTGTGTATGAAAGAAAACTACGGGAATCGGTCAACATACCGACAAACTGACTCAGCAACCCAAGTTGGGAAAGTTGTTCAAGCTGGCGCAACATGCCATCTTTCTGATCATTGAACCACCAGCCCGAACCAAACTGCACTTTACCGGCAATACCGCCCCCCTGAAAGTTACCTGCCATCGTGGCAATCACTTCATTATCCCGAGGGTTCAGGCAGTAGAGAATTGTTTTCGGCAATTCACCTGTCACATCCATGCTATCCAGCAAGCGGGATAACGGCCAGGCGATATTGCTATCACCAATGGAATCAAAGCCACTATCCACACCAAGCAGACGAAACATGCGGGTATTGTTGTTACGAATAGCGCCGATATGCATCTGCATCACCCAACCACGGGCCGCATATTGACGCCCAAGCCACACCAGAACCGCCGTTGTGTACTGCACAATTTCGAGTTCAGAGAGCATATCGCCTGTCAGCCGTTTTTGCAGGATCCTATCCAATACAGCTTCATCAGGAACCGCTGTATAGCGCAGATTCTCTATGCCGTGATCAGCAGCCCGGCAACCCTGCGCAGCAAAGTGATCGAGACGATGCTCCAGCGCGTGTAACACATCAGCAAAGGCAGAGATCGACACATCAGCCACCGCCTCCAACTGTTTGATGTAATCCGTGAAACCCGCCAACTCGATTTTAAATACGCGGTCAGGACGCCAACTGGGTAATACTTCGATATCGAAATTGTCATCTGCGGCAATTTGACGGTGATATTCCAGAGAATCCACCGGATCATCCGTCGTTCCAACCATACGCACATTCATTTGCCGCATAATGCCACGAGTTGAAAATTCCGATGTCGCCAGCTTTTCATTGCATTGATGCCAGATTTCATCAGCAGTTTCCGGCCCGAACACTTTCCCGGCGATACCAAACGGACGGCGTAATTCCAGATGCGTCCAGTGATAAAGCGGATTTCCCAACGTCAGTGGTACCGTTTTCACCCACGCCTGATATTTTTCATAATCACGGGTTTGTTTGCCAGTAATCAGTGATTCATCAACCCCTGCGGAACGCATTGCCCGCCATTTATAGTGATCCCCTTCCAGCCAAATCTGACCGAGGTTATCAAACCGGCGATTTTCGGCAATTTCACGCGGATTAAGATGGCAATGATAATCATAAATCGGCATAGCGGCGGCATATTCATGATATAGCTGACGGGCGGTTTCATTGTTCAGAAGAAAATCTTCACACATAAAATTTTTCATGTCTTGTCCCTGCGCCCAGATCAGCGTGTCGCCACAACGCGACGTGCGCCGTAGTCTAATAATTGTTGGTAAGCGTCACTCACTACCCGAACAAAATGCAGGTTGTCTGACAATGAGCCACCAAAAACAGCCAACAATGCGGGAACCACACCAACAGATAATCCATGTTGCCGATAAATAGCGTCAAATTGGTCAACCAACGGATCACGTACATCAATCCATTCGCCTTGCTCATCTTTACCGCTGATATAACGCATCCAGCCAGCAATACCCAAGGCCAGATGCCAATAATCGCTGCCATTCGCCAGATGATAAGTGACAGAATCAAGCATACGTTGGGGTAATTTTTGGCTGCCATCCATTGCTATCTGCCAGGTCTGGTGCTTAAGTCTGGCGTTACTGAAACGCTCAATAAGGAGGTGTGCATATTGGAAAAGATCCGTTCCTGCCGGCATCGTCAGAGTTGGAGCCTGCTCCTTCAACATCAGATCCAAAACGGCTTGCCTGTAATCAGGATCTACCATTGTGTCAGCAATATGCGCATATCCTCCCAAAGAACCCAGATAAGCCAAAAATGAGTGGCTGCCGTTGAGCATTCGCAATTTCATGGTTTCAAAAGGTGCCACATCTTCAACAAATTGTGCTCCTGCCACATCCCAATTTGGGCGGCCACTCACAAAATTATCTTCAATCACCCACTGGCGGAAAGGCTCACAGGCAATTGCGCATGGGTCATAAACACCCAATTGTTCAGCTATTTCCTCCCGCAATTCTGGCGTAGCCGCCGGAACAATGCGGTCAACCATAGTGCATGGGAACGTCACATTCCGATCAATCCACTGCGCCAGTTTTTCATCTCGTAAACGAGCAAAACCGATCACCGCTTCACGGGTCACTCTGCCATTCTCTCTGACATTATCGCAGGACATCACTGCCAACGGCGATAAGCCGCGTTCATAACGCAAGCGAAGCGCTTCAACAATATATCCAATAGCCGATTTTGGCGCGGTTGGATTAACTAAATCCTGTTGAATCAGCGCATTATTCACATCCAATTTGCCACTGGCGGCATCGGTACAATAGCCTTTCTCGGTAATTGTCAGCGAGATAATCGCCACCTGCGGCTGTGCCATAGTTTCCAGAATACCTTGCTGACCAACCAACTCAGGGTGTAAAGCATCAATCATTGAGCCGATAATTTTCAGCTCAGTTTGTTCTGCCCCTGTTTCCGCAATGGTACACAAGCAATCTTGATCTTTAAGTTGCTGAATCAGCGTCTGACCAGAGAACAAACTGACTTCACAAATCCCCCAATCACTGCCGGTTTTTTCCAGCATGTGGTGAGTAAAAACCGCCTGATGCGCCCGGTGAAAAGCGCCACATCCCAGATGAACAATGCGGGTAACCAGTTTCTGGCGATTATAGGCAGGAAAAGAAACAACAGGGCTGATTTCACCGTTGGCTATATTATGGATCATGGAATAATTCCTTTAACGACGCAGATTATCTGAATAATCAGTAATTCAGTAACATCTGGGGCAACCACAAGCTCAGTTGTGGCATAAAGGTCACCAGCATCAGAGCAATAATCAAAGCGCAGTACATGGGCACCAACGGTTTCAGTACCTTATTAATACTGACCTCACCGATAGAGCAGCCAACAAACAGCGCACTACCTACCGGCGGCGTGCAGATACCAATAGCCAAGTTGAACGTCATAATGATACCGAAGTGTACCGGATCAACCCCCATATTCTGTGCCACTGGCAGGAAAATCGGGGTAAAAATCAGAATCGCCGGAGTCATATCCATAAAGGTCCCGACCAACAACAGAATGATATTAATGACTAGCAGAATAACCAGCGGGTTTTCAGAAATCGCCATCAATGCATTAGCGATCAGATAGGGCAGATCAGCATTCGCCATTGCCCAAGACATTCCCATTGATGCTCCAATCAACAGCAGAACAATCGAAGTGGTCACAGCAGAATCGAGAATGATTTTTGGCAGTTTAGTGATACTGACTTCACGATAAATCAGTACAGCCAACACAAAGCTGTACAACACAGCAATCGCCGAAGCCTCTGTCGCGGTAAAAATACCGGCAATGATACCGCCCATAATGACCACAACCAACATCAGGGAAGGCAAGGCGCGAACCAGGGTGGTAAAAAACTCGTTCCATGTCGGCTTTGGCGATATTGGATAATTACGCCGCCTGGCAATAATCGCCGCCACAATCATCAGGGTTACCCCCATCAAAATACCGGGAATATAACCGGCTAAAAACAGAGCGGCAATGGATGTGCCACCAGAAACCAGTGAGTAAACGATCAAGGTATTACTGGGTGGGATCAACAAACCAGCAGGGCAAGAAGCAATGTTGACAGCAGCAGAATATTCCGGCTCATAACCCTCTTTTTTCTGCATTGGCGCCATCGTACCGCCGACTGCCGCAGCCGATGCCACCGCTGAACCGGAAATCGCCCCGAAAAACATATTCGCCATAATATTGACGTGAACCAGAGAGCCAGGCAAACGACCACCAATGACCTTTGCCAGATTAATCAACCGGGCAGCGATACCGCCCTGATTCATAATATTTCCCGCCAGAATAAAAAACGGGATAGCCAGTAAAGAGAAATTATCAACACCCACAGCCATACGCTGAGCGACAACGGTAATTGCCGCTTCCATTGGCAGAGTCATCATAATTGCCAGTAATGACGACAAACTAATCGCAAAGGATACTGGTATACCAAGCGCTAACAGCACGGCAAAGCTACCAAACAAAGCTAAAACCACTTGCCAATCCATAAGCTCAACCTCTTCTGTCTGGTGATGTTAATGACTTTCAGAAACCCCGGAGTCTTTACCTGAAAAATTCTGAATCAGAGAAACGATATCTGCCAACACATAGAAGATCATCAACACCCCGCTGATTGGCAGACATAAGTAGACATACCCCATCTGTAGGCCTAACGCCGGTGTAATTTGCCCGGTTTCAAGCGTTGAGATAGCCAATACCGATCCGCCATACACCAGTACGACCGCAGCAAACAACGCTATCGCCGCCTGTATCACCAAACCCACAATATTTTTACCTGTCCCCTTAAGTTTCATCATTAACAGGTCGATAGCTAAGTGACGGTGTTGACCTGTGGTATATGCCGCGCCAATCATGGCAACCCACATAAACAGATAACGGGCGAGCTCATCCGTTACCGTACTCGGCGTACCAAGCACATAGCGGGAAACTACCTGCCATGTGATACAAAACACCAAAAAAGTGGAAAGGCAGATGGTAAAAAATGCCAAACCTTTATTGATGCAATCCACAAGGTTTTTCATGGGGCTTTATCCTTATTAGCCTTTACGGATGCCATGTTTGGTTGACCAGATAGGGAAGAACTGCCTGACCAAAATAAGTAAAAGGAACTTTACGTCACCCGGATTATAAGATCCAGGTCAAAAAAACATCCAGTGAGCGGGATCACAAACTGATTGGTTGACCAAAAAACCGGATTATTTTGAGATCTTGGTCAACCAAATGGTTTTTACTTTTTGACGAAAACCAAAGTAGTGCTTATGGTTTGACCGTCAGTTCAGTTGTGCCCGTAACCTATTTACAGCAATTGGAGAACGAACAATGAACAATTCTAAGCGTGTTTTATGTACTGTCATCGGCGCGATGTTCGCCTTGGGGGCATCACAAGTCATGGCAGTGACAACATTAAAACTCAGTCATAACCATAACCGCGATCACGCAGTACACAGGGCAATGACTCAGTTTGCTGATGAAGTTCGCCAAAAAACGAATGGCGATGTTCGTATTCGGATCTATCCCGATGCACAATTAGGCAGCCAGAGGGAATCGATGGAGCTGATGCAAAATGGGGCACTGGATTTAGTTAAATCTAACGCTGCGGAACTGGAAGCCTTTACGCCGGCCTATTCTGCTTTTAATTTACCTTATCTGTTCCGTGATAAAGCACACTACGAAAAAATCAAAAACGGAGAGATTGGTAAAGAGATCCTCGCTTCCAGCAAAAACAGCGGGTTTGTCGGTATAACCTATTATGAAGCTGGTGCACGCAGCTTTTACGCCAAAAAACCGATTCGCACTCCCGCGGATTTAAAAGGCATGAAAATCCGGGTACAACCTAGCCCAACCGCCATTTCAATGGTGAAAAACCTGGGCGGAAACCCAACACCGCTGGCTTACGGCGAACTGTATACCGCCCTGCAACAGGGTGTCGTGGATGCCGCAGAGAACAATATTCCCTCTTTCAACCTGAGCCGTCACAGTGAAGTTACAAAGTATTTCTCACTGGATAAGCACACTATGGTGCCTGATGTCTTGGTGATTTCTAATAAATCGCTAAATAAACTGTCATCAGCACAACAAAGAATTCTCATGGATGCGGCAGCCAACTCTTCGGAATACATGACGAAGCTATGGGAAAAATCAGAAGCGAAGGAGCGGCAGAACGCAGAAAAAATGGGGGTCAAGTTTGTTGATGTTGATAAAAAATCGTTTGAAGAAGCCGTCAAACCTATGTACGACGACATCAAGAAAACTGATCCAATGCTTTACCGTATGGTAGAACGCATTCGTGCAGTAAGATAAACATCCTTGGTGAAGGTCAAATGGCCTTCACCCTTAAGCGGCATTTTTGGTTGACCAATTCCTATTTTTGACTATGATCTATGCAATACAATAATAATTATCTTAATGGTCGTGATGTAATGAAGCATTTACTTGAGCCAAAACGCCCTTACCAGAAAGTTGGCGTTTCATTAAGGCAGATGATTGCCAACCAGCAATATCGTATCGGGGATCGTTTACCACCAGAGCGAGAGCTTGCTGATTTATTAGGGGTTTCCAGAACAGTTGTACGTGAAGCCTTAATCATGCTCGAACTGGAAAACCTAATTGAAGTTCGCAAAGGTTCCGGGGTTTATATTATCAACCTCCCTCACTGGTCGTTGTCTTCATGCTCAGTCAACGCGGCAGGACCTTTTGAACTATTACAGGCTCGCCAATTGCTGGAAAGTAATATTGCTGAATTCGCCGCAATGCAAGTCACACCCAACGACATTGCGAATATGCGCCAGGCATTGAAAAGAGAGTCGGAAGATTTGGCTTCCGGTGAAGACGAATCCGGTGACAGAGAATTTCATCTGGCAATTGCGGAAGCGACACATAACAGCATGTTAGTTGAGCTGCTTAAACAATCCTGGGCATGGCGGGAAAATAATCCCATGTGGCTGAAACTCCATAGCCGAATCACCGACAAAGATTACCGTAAAGAATGGCTGCATGATCATCAGATCATTTTGGCCGCCATGATCAAGAAAGATCCGATGGCAGCCAAACAGGCAATGTGGCAACACCTAGAAAATGTGAAATTACGTTTGCTGGAATTATCTGATATTGATGATCCCTATTTCGATGGTTATCTGTTTAATTCATATCCCTATCAAATAGCAAAGAAGCGTAATTAATTCAGCAAGATAATTTATAAATAAGTTTTTATATCCAGTTATTCCGGTGGCTATTTTTCATTCTGAATTTGTGCAAAGGTAAATAATAATGGAACAAACCTGGCGTTGGTTCGGCCCAAATGATCCTGTTTCCTTAGATGATATTTGTCAGGCTGGTGCAACGGGTATCGTCACCGCATTACACCATATTCCTAACGGACAAGTTTGGCACAAAGATGAAATCTTGGCCCGTAAAACGCTAATCGAAAATAAAGGGCTTATCTGGTCAGTGGTTGAAAGTGTACCGATTCATGAAGAAATTAAAACTCAGACAGGTCACTATCAGCAATGGATTGATCACTACAAAACTTCGCTGAAAAATCTGGCTGAATGCGGCATAAATACCATCTGTTATAATTTTATGCCAGTGTTGGACTGGACACGTACCGATCTTGAGTATCTCCTCCCTAATGGTTCTAAAGCCCTGCGTTTTGATCAAATTGCCTTTGCCGCATTTGAGATCCATATCCTCAAACGCTCTGGCGCGGAAGTTGATTACACTGTTGAAGAACAAGCTCAGGCAAAAATCTATTACGACAATATGTCTGGTGCTGATATTGATAAACTCACTGCTAATATCATTGCCGGCCTGCCGGGTGCCGAAGAGGGCTACACACTGGAAGAATTTCAGGCGCAATTGGATCGCTACAAAGATATTAGCCGCGATAAACTGCGTGAGCATCTGGCTTATTTCCTGCACCAGATTATTCCTGTGTGCGAAGCACAGGGTTTACGTCTGGCAATTCACCCGGATGACCCACCTCGCCCTATTCTGGGCTTACCACGTATCATGTCCACTATTGAAGATATTGAATGGCTGACAACCATTGAACCAAGCCCGGCTAACGGCATCACAATGTGCACCGGCTCTTACGGTGTTCGTGGTGATAATGATCTGGTTGAGATAATTCAGCGCTACGGCAATCGAATCTATTTTACTCACCTGCGTTCTACCCAACGGGAAGAAAACAGTAAAACTTTTCATGAAGCCGTTCATCTGGCAGGTGATGTAGATATGTATAATGTGGTTATGGAAATCCTGCGTGAAGAATATCGCCGCAAAGCAGCCGGCGATAACCGTTTAATTCCAATGCGTCCTGATCACGGCCACCAAATAATTGATGACCTGAAAAAACAGACGAATCCCGGTTATTCCTGTATTGGCCGATTAAAAGGTTTGGCCGAATTTCGCGGGCTGGAATTAGGTTTAAAACGGGCGTTTTTTGAGGAAAAATAATAAGATTGAGTAATTAACTATATTTATTAGTAACCCTAAAAAGGGTTACTTTTTATATTTATTCACATCAAGATTATTATCAGGTTATTGGAATAAGACTTTACTTTATTATTTTAATTAATTTACTAACGGCGGCAAACAAAAAACTCTCGGCAAGTTCTCTGTTTTTCAATAAGTAAGAATAAGTTATCCCAATTTATTTTTAGCAAAAATCGCATAGCCTCTAGTTTTCAACGCAGTATGATCTTTACGGGATATATACTGGTTACGAGTAGTTCTCAATCCACCCTTCTTCCATTCTGGCCATTGTTCAACTATTTTACTCGCTTCGCTTAAATAAGAAAAGAATTCTTCTCTATTAGTCATTTTTTTAACTCCTTCATTAAGTTATCCACGTTAGCTGCTGATTCGGTCTCTTTTTCTATATAAGATAATGATAGCATCCTCATTCTAAGCATTCCATCTTTTCTATGCCATTTAACAACCTTACCATTCTTATCTTTTCTTTTTATTTTATATCCCTAGATTTATTGAGAACAAGTTAAAGAAACAGCGAGGCCCAACTTCTACGAATAGCTCAAAAATCACTTTATTATCAGAAACCTCTTCTTCAGAAGTCTCAATAGAATCAGGATGAAAATCAAAAGCTTTACTTTTAGGATAAGGCTCAATATATACAACACGTTTTATGCCACAGGCAACGATATGTTTTGCGCAGTTATGACAAGGAAATGTAGTACAATTTCAACACCTTCAATTGAATCCTCTACATAATCAGGCTAATATAATCCTCCGCCAAATTGTGGTACATCATTAGCCCCAGTTGAAATTATGTTTTTCTCTTTCGTTAATACAGCACCAACCTGACGGGAACAAAAATATCGTAGCCATGTAAAAAAGGCAGAACATAAATATTACAGTTCTGCCAGACAAACGCTTTACTTAACTCCTATTTTTTATTTACAAAAATATCTATCACTTAACTCGGATAAATTCTATTTTCCAACAACGTGAATTATTGACATAAAGATGAGGTTCATCCGTATCAGAGTCCAATTCAAAATCAATAATCAACTCTGTAGCCTGAGAAAAATAACTATTCCCATAAACCCATCGTAAGACTTCTTTTTTTCCCGGCAAAACAACCGCATCAATATAGAGCTTGTCACCGGAGGCTTCAATAGTGAGTATAGCTTCTGTTTCTTGACTATAATAGCGGCCTGACAATCGCTGAATATCAATATCACCTTTACCAATCATCTTTTTCAAATAAAAAAAATTGCCATTTTCATCAATCTGTTCCAATGCGATAACATCATTATTTTCAATGATGGGTCTGAACCGAAATTCGCCCCTCTTCTCTTGGAATGTGCCATCAGAATTGAAGATAATCGGATTACCTTTTTCGAATAAATTACCTAATAAATAGCAATCCTCCTTGGTAATAATATAGGGATAGGGATCTACCCCTTTGAACATACCGGTGATATCAATATCACCGGTATAACAAGGCTGTTTTTCTGGTTCCGTCATATTAGAGTTAAACAATACATCAATACACTGTTGCATAAATTGAAAGGCATTAGTATTCGTTGCAGAGGTCACAATAATACCTAATTTAGCTTCAAGCAAAATACCAACTTCTGATTTGAAACCACTATAACTACCACCGTGTCGTATTATATTTTGCCCCTCACGTTGGTCAATAATAAAACCGTAAGCATAATTATTACCGTTACCATTGATTAAATCTGGCATACGGGATAACCGAGGTAATAGATCCTGAACAATGGATGGAGAATAAAACGCTCTCATCCAATGACATAAATCATTCACCGTAGAATGAAGTCCTGAACCCCCTACCACTGCATCATTAAGATCATCTCTTTTCCACTGATGCAAATTCTCGTCATAAGTGTAGCCCATTGCCCGATCAACGATAATCCCGGTAATATCATCATAGAAAAAGGTATCTTTCATCTTTAATGGGATGAAAATATTTTCTTCGGCATATTCTCTCAGCGATTTACCTGAAACCACTCGGACTATTTCCGCCAGCAAATTATAGCCAGTGTTACTATATAGAAAATATTCCCCAGGAGTAAAATTAAGCGCTTGTTGCCGTTGAGCTAGTTTCCTCACTAACTCAATACGGCGGTGATCAAAATCTGTGTTTTTACCTGCCAAACTATAAAGCAAAAACTCATCCCGTAACCCGCTGGTATGATGAATAAGATGCGCGATGGTAATATTAGAGAAACCAGCAGGGAAATAATCTAAATATTGTCCTACTTTATCATTGACACAGAGCTTTCCTTCCTTTTCCAACAAGGCAATACAAAAAGCCGTGAATTGTTTTGAAGTACTCGCCAAATAGAATTTAGTTCTGGGATGTACAGCAACCGAATATTCAATGCTGGCTTTCCCAATATAGCGTTCATAAATGGTTTTATTTCCATGGGTAACAGCGACAGCAAGGGCCCCACCCTTTTTCTTATTTTCAATATCAACTAGTTCGTTTATTTTATTGATAAGCAATTTAATATTATTTGTAGATATATTCGATTCCATTATTAATTTCATTATTTTAAGGTTATACAAACCAAGGTATATAGATGCAGTCTGGTAGATAATATATCGACACTATCCTGCCATAAAAATACCATTCTCATTTCCTATTTCATTTTTCACAATACTAATTAAACCGGGACAAACTCTATCTTCCAGCAACGTGAATTACTGATAAAAAGGTGATATTTGTTCGTGTTAGAATCTAATTCAAAATCAATAACGAATTCAGTGCGGGGAGAGAAATAATTATTCCCGTAAACTCGCTGTAAGACTTCTTTTTCCCCAGGATAGATAATTCCATCAATATAAATTTGATCGCCAGAAGCTGCGATAGTAAGAATCGCCTCTGTTTCGTGGCTATAATAGCGCCCTAATAACTGCTGAATATCGATACCACCTTCATCAATTTTCTTCTCTAAATAAAAAGTATTTCTATCTTCATCAGTCTGTTCCAGTGCTATCACACGATCATTTTTAATGATGGGTCTGAATCGGTCTTTACCGCCTTCCTCTTGGAATGTCCCATCATGGTTAAAGATAATCGGGTTGCTTTTTTTCAATAAATCATCCAATAAATATGAATCTTCTTTGGTAATAATATAAGGATAGGGTTTCACCCCTCTAAAAATACCGGTAATATCAACATTACTGGTCCGGCAAGGTTGTTTTTCTGGTTTAGCCCCGTCAGGATTAAACAATACATCAAGACATTGATCAGCCAGTTTAACAACATCAATACTCGTTGCGGTAGTGATAGCAATACCCAATTTGGCATCAGGCAACATGTAAATATTAACTCTGAAGCCAACGTAGTTACCACTATGTTGTATTATCTTGTGTCCTTCACGTTGGTCAATAACAAGACCGTAAGCATAATTGCTAATATTGCCATTGGCTAAATGTGGCGTACGGGATAACTGAGGCAATAGATCCTGAACAATAGATGGCGAATAAAACGCTCTCATCCAGCGACATAAATCATTCACTGTAGAATAAACTGCTCCTGCACCGGCCACTGAATCGTTGAGGTCATCTCTTATCCACTGGTTCGACTCTTCTTTATAGGCATAACCCATCGCCCGATCAAAGATAATTTCAGAGGCATCATCACAGATACGGGTATCTTCCATCTTTAATGGGGCAAAAACATTTTCTTCGGCATATTCTCTCAGTGATTTACCTGAAACCACTTTGATTATTTCCCCCAGCAGATTATAGCCAGTGTTGCAATACAGATGGTATTCCCCCGGAGTAAAGTTAAGCACTTGTTGCCGTTGAATTAGCTTCCTCGCTAAATCAATACTCCGATGGTCAAAGTTTGTATTTTTACCCGCCAGATTATAAAGCAAAAGCTCATCCCGTAATCCACTGATATGGTGGATAAGCTGTGCAATGGTAATGTCAGAGAAATCTGTGGGTAAATAACTCAAATATTGTCTAACCTTATCATTGACACAGAGCTTTCCCGCTTTTTCCAACAACACAATGCAAAAAGCCGTAAATTGTTTTGAAGCGCTTGCCAAATAGAATTGAGTTCTGGAATGTGCAGCAACTGCATGTTCAATATCAGCTTGCCCAATATAGCGCTGATAAATTGTTTCATTTCCGTGGGTAACAGCAACCGCGAGGGCACCACCCTTTTTTTTATTTTCAATATCAACCAGTTCATTTATTTTATTGAGAAACAACTTAATATTATCTGTAGACATAGTCGGTTTCATCATTAATCTCCTTATTTTAAGGTTATAAAAACAGAGCATATATATGCAGTCTGTTAGATTACGTCTGCGGGCAGTACTGTAAGACGGAAATAGGCAATATCCAAGTGACAATGATTAACATTTAATATATAAGGAGCAATACAAAGTGACGGCGGGCACTCATCCAGATTAGTAAACTCATACTGACAATTATTTTTGGAACTGATAATAGCGTCAAGAAGATGGCTGTTGCCGGGCTAATTGCAACCCGGCGACACCACTTTATTCAGTAGAAAGAGATATTTTCTTTGTACGAAAGACCAATATAAGTCCTGACAAGATAGCAGCCATACCCAATAGACTTAACACCGGTAATGAATTACCCAAAAATAAATAGTCCATTACGGCGGTAACACCAGGAACAAGATAAAACAAACTTGTTACATTCACCAAATTACCACGCTGAATAAGCCGGTAAAGTAATAGTTGAGCGACAACTGAAATCACTAACCCAAGCCATAATAATGAAATAATAAAGCCAGGCACCAATTGAAATTCAAAAGGCTGGAAAGGAACAAACAGTAAGCAAAGCAGCAGGCTAACACTATATTGCAGAGGTAAAACCACGGAAGGATCTTGATGAATTCGTTTCTGTAAAATCGCGCCAGAACTCATACAAGCCAATGCGGCTAAGGCAAAAGTAATACCCGCAAAAGAAAACCGGGACAGTACCAGGCTTTGATACACCACTAATATCAAGCCCAATAACGCTAATAATAAACCGGCTAAACGTACAGCCGAAAAATGGCGTTCAATTACCAGCAGCGTGATAATCGGCTGAATTCCCATCACTGTCGCCAGAACACCAGGCGTGATCCCATGATCCAAAGCAAAAAAGTAACAAATAGAATAGCCGCCAATTAACAAAACACCGGTGCCAGCTATCTGTTTACGTGTCCCCTGTACAGGCAGACAATGAGCATTACGTCTGAATAATAATCCCAAAAATATTAAGAAAATAAGCGCAATAGCAAAACGCATCGTCAAAATGGCAAATGCGGTACTGTGATCAAGTCCCCATCGAGAAAAAATCGCACCACTGCTCCACAATAAGACGAAAAGCAAGGTCGAGCTATAAGAGATCCATTGAGTTTTAGAAATCATAGGAATTCATACCTGTTTTACATTTAACGTACCCAAGCCAACGCAGCCAGCAAAATCTGACAACACGTTGAATGTTAACCATCCCTCAGAGACGACATATTACACAGTTATGGATAATAAAGGAGGTGGAGCAGCAGGAGAAATGAAAGTAAAACGCATGCACACATTTGCTTCGGCTAATACTAACCTGGTAAGCGTCATCAGTGTGCATGCGAGTAATGGCATAGTCTTCATCTTCTAACATTTACATTATTACATTAGTCATTTTTAAATGTAGATGCATATTCCGCTATGGTCAAATATTTGTGAACAATTTTCAACATTATGCACACGTCTATGTCCACCAAATAAGATCACCATTTTGCTGTAACCCCATAAAACAGGTCACCAGTAAACGCCGTTCCGGTGAAGAGGCTGCATTACCATTCAGTACCGCATGGACTAAGTTCCCATTCAGCAATACCAAATCCCCCGCATCAATATTAATCACCATACTTGCATGATCTTCCAATAATTCCGATGGATATGGAAAACCACTGTAAGTTAAACCAAGGGCACGACGTGATTGACCATCAGGTTGAATATTCCATACTTTTAATTGTCCCCCATTTTGGGGAACGTCAGCGTAAAAATTTACCGCCATGACACGATTAATTTGTTGGATCTCAAAATCACTCTGGCGTGGATCACTCAACTGTGCAAGATCATCATGAGGTAATAAAAGGAATTCACCGAAGTTATTCCAATACACAATTTTTGCATTTCCCGCAGCAGCACCATGATACGTGGCAGGACGCATTACCTGTGAGTTATTACCACTAAAATGAGTTACTTGCTCAATGAAATGATCCATTGGATTGATCGTATCCTGAAACATCTCATTAATTGCCGGGCGAAAATTTTCTGCTTCTTCTATATATTGACGGGTCTCTTTTTCGATATGAGATGCCCCAATAAAATACCCCTCGACACCATCAATACCCTCGCCGTAACGGGGAGTGCGAGCTGGAGAACGCCAAAAATTTTCAATTATTCTCTTTCTTTGTTCTGGTGGAAGAAAATGACGAACTCGACAAGCCGCAAGGTGACCATCCAAAAGGTCAGAAACTGCATCCATTGATATATCGTTCGACGTTTCGTATACAATAAATTCTGATTCTGCCAGCTTTGTTCCTCTAATACCGGCTCTTTCTTGCATCATAACAGACTCCCCAATAGTAAATTCGTCGGGCTATCTATCAAACCTATCGTGATTAACTGGGATTATTTTTGCTTTATAGATCTGTGCAGCAGAGATCTACGCCTATGTAAAAAACCTACTATCGCAGGTACCGGACTAATAATCCTCTTCTGCGCAGCAAGCTGGGTTGAATATTTCCTGCGTAAATTAGGTAACAGCTTCCAGTGGGTGCCGCCTGAGATATGATGCTCTTGATGATAGCCATCATTAAACATGAATAAATTATAGATACGCCCATAATAGCTCACTGAGTTTGCAAATCTGTTCTCCGGCTGAGCACCATAATGTTCGTAGTAGTTTTGAATATTAACCAAAACAAAGGCAAAATAGAGAGAGGGTAAATAACAAAATAAAGCCCATTTCCAAGACAGAGTGAATAAGATAATAATCCACGCCGCCTGGAACAATCTATCTAACCTCAATTGCCATAACTCTTTAACTCTATTGGTTCTGGCGTTAGAAAGAAGTTTTTCATACCCATTATCAGCTTTACTAAGTGGTTTGTGCCAGATAAATAGAGACCAGCACATACGAACAAAACTATTATAAAAGGTAGATACTGCGCCAAGGATAGAATAGTTCCAAAGAGTAGTATGCTCCCCAATTTCTTTGCCATTTATAAAGGTAGAAGAGGTATCCAGAGGCCCGCTTTCACTTACTCCCCGATCGTTATTATATTTGTGGTGATTACGAACATGGGACAGGTGATAAGACTGTACAGACTGCCCTATATTCATTGAATTCAGTATCGACACCAACATATTCATTACACGAGAAACGAACCAGGGAGTATGGGTGAAAAAATGTGATATCACTATTATGTTGTAAGTTGTCATCAATGTAAGAAGCACAATGTTGACCAACCATCCCATAATAGTGAAATGATCCCAATACATGACCAGTGTAACCGTGGCTACCGTATGCAAAATGCTTAATATAAACATGACTGCATCCCAAGCGGAATATTTCCAGATAGCCATAATTACTCTCCTAGTCAAGATAAGACTGTAAACTTCCGCGCCGCCTTACATCCACTGTTGCACAATGGAAGGAACCGCCGAAGGAGTTAAAATTTCTGAAATTACATGGAATCGGAGTAAAGCCCCAACGTTTCATCGCCGCGATCATCGGTTCATCCTGCTTTTCAACAATCACCCGTTTCTCATCCAACATCAGAATATTCATGTTGATCCATTTACTGGTCATATACAGAGGATGGTTGTCAGGAATAACCGGTTCAGGCGCATGCAGCACATCCCATCCTTTAAACAGCTCAGGAACTTTTAACACCTTTTTCGGGTTAATTAATAGTTTCCCTGGTGCCATAGGAACAAATGTGGCATCAATGTGCATAGGACTATCATCATTAAATTCAAAAACATGAATACGATAATCATCACCTAAATGACGACGAAGCCACTCAATACCAAATTCATTCGTAACATGGCTTTTTTGCGCAATGATATCGCGCCCACACCGGATAAAATCCGCAGCATCAAATGTAGGTTCAAACTCGGTCACCGCAAGGGGAACACGATCTTTGCCATTAGGCTGATCCCATTCGAAATTATATTGTTCATCGATCAACTGTGGCTTTGGCCCAGAACTCCATTTCGCGCCCCGTTTAAAATAATCTTTAAGCAAGGTTTTATATGCTGCCGTTTCAAAATAACGGGAACGCCACGCCAGCGGGCATTCAATAATATCATCACCAATAACCAACAATACATCACGCGGCATGGCACAATATAGCCCTGTGCTGCTCCAGCCCGGTGCACCAAACACCAGAGATTGATCTTGAGGTTCTGGCCGACGTACTGTTACCCCTTCGCTTTCAAGAATATGAACAAACGCTTCTAATTCCCTAGAAGCCGCTTCAATTTGCTCTTGTGGAAATGACCGGCCAGCATGTCGTTGAAAAGTAGCAACTTGATTTTCTGGTAGTACAGACTCCAGAGACATATGCCAGGAAGGGAATCTGGCGCCATCAACAACACCGACGATCACCTCTTCAAGAGGATCCCACTCGTTAAACGAATTAACTGGGGAAGAAGTTTCACTATCACGATCTATTAAATTTGAATCAAGCATGTCGTCTCCTGATATTTTAATACTATGTCGCCTTAAAACTGTAACAACTGTATTAATTGCGACCCTATCGCCATCAATGGTGACTTCTCAGAAAGAATTCAGTTTAAATATGAGTAATATGATGGCTCTACGCATCCCTACAGTTTGAAAAATTAAATGACTATAATTTTTTCAGGTTTAATAAACCCAGAAGTAAATTATAATGTTTTTATTAAAGACGGTAATGTACAGTTAAAAATTTTATTTTTCATCATAAAATATTAAATCACTGTAATAATATACGATAACAACATTATAGTTCCACCGTGCTTTTATAAACCCAAAATGACGCCATAAATTTACCTGCCAACAATAATATATAGACATTTAAATTTGTAAAGGCATTAGATTTAAGCACTGTGAAATAGAGCACATGCTATTGTTTGCCACATTATTATTTAATTATAAAATATTACCATAGGTAAATAAAGTGAAATTCTTTTATGAGATATTATCATTTTATTCCCTAATGATGAATTCCAATAGAAAAAGGCAGAACGATAATATTACCATTCTGCCTTTGACTAAGTGCATTTAGTAGAAAATATATTGATGATTTGGATAAAACCAGCGCTATCTGATTATATCTTTCAAACCAGATTAAATTATTCTACAGAACCTGTGATTCCACGCACTCATTAAAATATTTAATCAATACTTATTAAATCTCTACACCTACTATATATTTCAGCTTCATCAGCTTACTTTTTGCGATTTTTACTTTTACATCTAATTTTTCATGAAGAACACGTAAAAGAGACAAATAGAGCAACACAACCTTCTCTTTATCTTTTTCACCATCAACCAGTAATAGATGAAAATCTTCAACCACGCCTAAAATATTCAGGCTAACGATAACTGAACTGGGTGACAGAATATCAATCCAGACCTTCTCTACTTTACCCACTTTAAGTTCATCATCTACAAGTAATTCTTCATGTAACAGAATATCTTTCTTAATCATGATATAAACTCCGAAATTTAATGTAACTAATTGATAAATAACTTATATCACTCTAGAATACAGACAATAAGCTATTCATTTTTGCAACATAATATTGTGACCATTTTCACTAGAAAATAAGTGCCCATCAGGAATTTATCCAGCATTTAGATAATATACACAGCATTTTTGATGCCATATTAACACTTTATCTAATACATATAACTATAGATGCCATTAATGTATTGTCAATAAAATACAAAAATAAATTTAATTATTTAAAATCAACATTTTATTACCAAAAACAAATAAAAAATATATTTCACTATGAAATGAATATACTATTTCAGTAATTTTCTCTACCTAACATAATGACAGATATCAATAACAATGAGAAATAACACCGACATTTACCCCTACTATATAAAAGGGAAAGTCGATAAATTCATCTCAAAAACAACAAATAGCTCATAACATTTCAGTATTATATTTTATGGAAATTACAAGCGGCCAATTAATTATGTGATGTTTCATTGGCAATATTATATACCACATCTCATTCTGTGATTATAACAAGAAGATAAAATAAAGATCATGCGATTGTTATATTATTAAATTGATTGCAGCCTATTAATTATTATTTTGTTATTTATATCTATTTTAATTTCCTCATTAAATATAATTGTCTGTCGTAAGATGGTTTTTTTGACTCAAAATAAACATGGAATTAACAACGAATACAATCCCAAGATAATATTATTAAAACGTGGTATCAATATCAATTATACCACGCTTTATTACTGAGCTTAGTTTGGCTTCCCGAACATGGAAAACGGCATGACTAACGCCATTTAACTCAAAAACGCTTATCCAGAAGCTCTGGATAACCAACTTCTGATGTCTTCAACAATAGGCGTAACTTGCAAAACATCCTCTCTATCTTTAAATCGATGGCTTAGTCCCGGGTATTGATAGAAGGTAATATTATTTTTCTTTAATTGATCTTCCATTTCTATAGCTGCATTCACACTGACAGAATGATCATTCAGTGTTTGAATAATCAAAATCGGTCTTTTCGTCTGACTTAATACTTTATATTGATTAATACCGAGCGAGACTTTCCACCAATTAACGCCATGATTACTCATTTCCAACTCACCAACATAATTACCGGTACGTATTTTTTTCTGGAACTCTCTAAATCCCTTAATAGCCTCATTGATATGCTCTGGTGGGACCTCACTCTTCATACTATGAATAACATCATCAGCGAAATATCGGCCCCCCCCATTCAGCGCAATCGTTCTATCAATATAATTAACTTGTGATGTAATTAAGTTGGCGACTATAGCCCCTTCACTCCCACCTAAGATAATGATTTTATTATACTTACCTTGATTCTTCAGATAACCAATAATCTGAATATAATCTTTTACCCGCTGTTCTGGCGTATCTGATCTTATATAAGCCTTAGGACAATCCGAACGCTCCACCGCATCAGACCAAGGGAGAGAGGCATTAATGCCATATTTCTCTACAGTTAAAACATCAGTATTCGGATAAATATCACTGAATGTCTCATTCACAAATTTATTATTAGCGATACTATTACAATCAGAACCTTGTATCAGCACCAATAAGTTTTTTCCCCCTCGTTGCTTGAGATAGTAAGTTATTTCACTACCATCATGGCGGAAAAACCGTTTATGCGTATCTGAGTAAACAGAACTTATACAACATAAAAAAACCAGCACAGACGCCAGAACTCTCTGTCGTAAATTAAAACCATATGCTTTCATTAATACCTCCTTTAGCTGACATATTAAAGACCACAAACTGGCAATATTGTTCCTGTCAGAAAAATTTTTAAAATGAGTGAACAGAATATTCAACAATTAACACACAATTTGCTGGCGATAAAAGGTATTGATATGTGGACCATTAATTATGCCCTATTGCGAGGATTTAATTACCTGAACGGTTCATTACATGGTGATGTCGCAGTAAGACGTAATATCCAGAGGCTAATCAAGCGAAATGAGAAGGTTTCCGCGGAATAAGCAGAAAAATGGCTGGCAAATTTCGCTCTGCTGCTCAATATATTGCTTAACAACTTCAAGAGGAGCACCGTCCACACAGCCTGCAAAGTATGATGGCGACAGGAGGATGTCAATCCTGTGTTATCAGGTGCAAGACGAGCGAACAAGGAATCTATAACGGCATCAAAACTCCCCCTTGCAGAATCTCCTCGCAATCAACACACCGTAGAAATACACTTACAAATGCTAATACACCAATGAGCTTAAGCATGTTACTACCAAAGCTTTTGCAAAGGAGTAGACCTTTGCAAAAGCTTTGGTAAATAATTCAGTAAGATATGAAATTTAACCTTGTGTTTAAAAACTATATTCCTCAAAACTGAGTTACTGTAAGCATACAAACTAGCTGCAACGAAAAGAATTTAACGGACACAACAATGGCAATCAAAAAGTCTGAACTCTATTCCTCCCTTTGGGCCTCCTGCGACGAGCTGCGTGGTGGTATGGACGCCAGCCAGTACAAAGACTATGTGCTCACCCTTTTGTTCATGAAATATGTCTCAGACAAATACAAAGGCAATCCCTATGGCATGATCGTGGTGCCTAAGGGAGCCTCCTTTGACGATATGGTGGCACTGAAGGGCGACAAAGAGATCGGCGAAAAGATTAATAAAATTATCAATGCACTCGCCGAAGAAAATGCTCTGAAAGGTGTTATTGATGTTGCGGACTTCAACGATGAAGACCGGCTTGGCAAAGATAAGGAAATAATCGATCGCCTGTCTAAGCTGATCGGGATTTTTGAAGGTCTCGACCTTTCAGCCAATCGCGCAGATGGCGACGATCTACTGGGCGATGCCTATGAATATCTGATGCGCCACTTCGCGACAGAATCAGGGAAAAGCAAAGGACAATTTTACACTCCGGCAGAAGTCTCGCGTATTCTGGCCAAAGTTCTTGGCATCAATGCCAACACGCCCCAAGATGCAACGGTCTACGATCCCACCTGTGGTTCCGGTTCTCTATTGTTAAAAGCCAGCGATGAAGCCCCCCGCGGATTGTCGATCTTCGGTCAGGAGATGGATAATGCGACCAGTGCTTTGGCGCGCATGAACATGATTCTACATGACAATGCCACCGCAACAATCTGGAAGGGCAACACCATCAGTGATCCACAATGGAAAGACGCCAACGGTAAACTTAAGACCTTTGACTTTGCAGTAGCTAATCCACCTTTCTCCAACAAAAATTGGACCAGTGGGATTAACCCAAAGGAAGATGAATTTGACCGTTTTACTTGGGGAATTCCACCGGAGAAGAACGGCGACTACACCTTTTTACTGCATATCATTAAAAGTCTGAAAAGCACTGGTAAGGGCGCGGTTATTCTGCCTCATGGCGTGCTGTTCCGTGGTAATGCGGAAGCGCGTATCCGTGAAAATCTGCTTAAACAGGGCTATATCAAAGGCATTATTGGCCTGCCTGCCAATCTGTTCTACGGTACCGGCATCCCAGCTTGTATCATCGTGATTGATAAAGAGCATGCACACAGTCGCAAAAGCATTTTTATGATTGATGCCAGCAAAGGCTTTATGAAGGATGGCAACAAAAACCGTCTGCGTAGTCAGGACATTCACAAAATTGTGGATGTCTTCAATCACCAGCGAGAACTGCCACGTTTTAGCCGCATGGTGTCGTTGAGCGAGATCGCTGATAACGATTATAACCTGAATATTCCACGCTATATCGACTCCAGCGAACCAGAAGATTTGCACGATCTCAGTGCTCATCTGCAAGGTGGAATACCAAACCGTGATATTGATGCGCTACAGCGCTACTGGCAGGTATTCCCAAGCATCCGTGCTACTTTGTTTAGTGATGCCCGCGAAGGCTATAGTCAGGCGCTGATCGCGGCCAATAAGATCAAATCGACCATTCTGGAACATCAGGAGTTTAAAGATTTCGCTGCCCGCAGCCTGCTGCCTTTCAAATCCTGGATCGCTCAAGTTGCATTGCAGGAGATCCACAAGGGCGATAATCCCAAGCAGTTGATTGATGAAACCTCTGAAGTGCTGCTGGAAAAGTACGCCAATACCGATCTGCTGGACAAATACAATGTCTATCAGATTCTGATGGACTACTGGGCAGATACCATGCAAGACGATATCTATGTGCTGATACAGGATGGCTGGCGTGCAGGTAAAGTGCTGCGTGAACTGATAACGAAGAAAGGTGAAAAGCTGAAGGAAACCCCAGATTTGGTTATCAATAAAATTAAATATAAAGCAGAGCTTATCCCACCAGAGTTGATCGTCACGCATTATTTCCAGCAACAACAAGACCACATCAACCAACTTCAAGCGGATATAGATACCGCTGCACAAGAACTAGAAAGCTTTATCGAAGAGCACTCCGGTGATGACGGCTTACTGAATGATGCTCTGAACGAGAAAGATAAAGTGACAAAAGCCAGCGTTGCCACTCGCTTGAAGGTGACCAACGATCAAGAAGAAAAAGCGGTGCTTAAACAGGCTAAATCTCTGTTTGAACAGGAAGCCGATGCCAAAAAAGCGCTCAAAGAAGCACAGGACAAGCTTGATATTGCCGTGGTTAAGCGTTACCCCACTCTGACAGACGACGAAATCAAGATGTTAGTCGTACAAGATAAATGGCTGTCAACTCTGCAAACCAATATCAAAGCCGAAATTGAGCATATTATCCAACAGTTGGCTAACCGGGTTAAAGAGTTGGAAGAGCGCTATGTCGAACCGCTGCCAGAGTTAACACAATCTATTGAGACGCTAAGTAGTAAAGTCGCCAAGCATCTCAAAACAATGGGGCTGACGTGGTGATAGTGGTAGATAAAGATCAGGTTGTGGAAATGAATGAGCAAAACGCACCGAAGCAGGGTGTTCCTGTTGGTTATAAACAAACAGAAATAGGGATGATTCCTGAGGATTGGAAAGTCATTGATTTCGGAGATTTATTTGAAACCCAATTTTCTAAAAAGGAAATCAAAGCAAATGAACTTGTATCATTTGTAGGAATGCAAGACGTCAGTGAAAATGCGCAGTTAATTAATTATTGGACTGTTCCATATTCCCAATTAAAAACTGGACTCACCTATTTTGAACGAGGGGATGTACTTGTCGCGAAAATTACTCCATGTTTCGAAAATGGAAAAGGGTGTATTTCTGATAAAATAACGGAAGAAATAGGATATGGGAGTACGGAATTTCATGTTTTAAGGGCTCATGAAAAGTCTGATTCTAAATTTATCTATTATATTACAACTAAAAATAAATTTAGATTTGATTTACAATCTGAAATGATAGGGAGTGCCGGCCATCGCAGAGTTCCTCTTTCTGCAATTCATGCCTATAAAATACCTTGTCCACTGACTAAAGAAGAACAAACCGCTATCGCCAACGCGCTATCCGATGTCGATACCCTGCTCAATGAACTGGAAAAACTGATCGCCAAAAAACAAGCCATCAAAACCGCCACTATGCAGCAATTGCTGACCGGCAAAACACGTTTGCCACAATTTGCTTTGCGCGAAGATGGTACGGCTAAAAGCTATAAAACCAGTGAATTGGGAAAAATCCCTGAAGATTGGGAGTCTGTTCAATTAGGTGACTTAGTAGAAAAAATAATAGGTGGTGGTACACCGAGGCGTAATAACCCATCTTACTGGGGAAATAGTATTCCTTGGGTGACAGTCAAGGATTTTTCTACCTTCAATCCATTATCTGCCCAAGAGTCAATTACAAACGAGGGATTAAAAAATAGTTCGTCAAATTTGATACCAAAAGGTACATTAATTACCTCTACAAGAATGGCTTTAGGTAAAACCGTTATATATGAAGTAAATGTAGCTATAAATCAGGATCTGAAGGCTATTTTTCCATCCTCAAAGCTATTAACGAAATATCTTTATTTCTGGTTTGAGATAAATTCACATCTAATTGATGAGCTTGGAAGTGGAAGCACTGTTAAAGGTCTTTCATTAGCAGATCTCAAATCAATTCTCTTTTTACTACCTAATAAAACAGAACAAACCGCCATCGCCACCACCCTTTCCGATATGGACGAGGAAATTCAATCCTTGCGGCAACGTCTGGACAAAACCCGCCAGATTAAACAGGGGATGATGCAGGAACTGCTGACGGGTAAAACACGTCTGGTTAATCCAACGCAACAAAGGAATTAAGCTATGTCAAAGATGAACTGGTAGAGGCCGATCAGCAAGTAAAAGGCGTGATCATTGCACTGGAGGATGATATACGCCTATACCGCGCATTAAACGTGGCGAATAACATTGATTTTTATCGTTACTAGGTTAGTTTCAAGTTAATGAAGGATTAAACACACAAGTAAAGGAGAGCGGTATGTCAGTGGTAGGCCAGCGTGAAAAGGCAACACAGGATCGGCTTATAGGTTTTTTCCAGCGCGATCTTGGTTACCGCTATTTGGGGAATTGGCAGGACAGAGATGACAATAAAAATATTGATATTGGCCTGCTGACCAAATGGCTAAAAAAACGTGGTGTCAGTAATGCGTTAATCACCAAAACCATCCGTCAGTTGGATATCGCTGCTGCCCTAGGCGAAGGTAAGAAGCTTTATTACGCCAATAAGGATGTCCATCACTTACTGCGTTACGGTGTAAAAGATAAAGAAGGTGCCGGAGAGCAAAATCAAACTGTCTGGCTTATTGACTGGAAAAATCCGCAAGCCAATGATTTTGCCATTGCAGAAGAAGTTTCCGTCAAAGGAGAGAATAAAAAACGTCCGGATATCGTGATTTACGTCAACGGTATCGCACTGAGTGTGCTGGAGCTAAAGCGTGCCTCGGTAAATCTGAGTGAGGGCATTCACCAAAACCTGGATAATCAGAAAAAAGATTTTATCCGCAATTTCTTTACCACTATGCAGCTCGTTATGGCGGGTAATGACACTCAGGGATTACGTTACGGCACCATTGAAACACCAGAGAAATACTATCTTGAATGGAAAGAGGATATAGAAAATCCCTACCCATCCAAGTTGGATTTTCATTTAAGTCGTATCTGCAATAAATCACGTTTCCTGCAAATTATTCACGACTTTATTGTGTTTGATGCCGGGGTGAAGAAAACCTGCCGGCACAATCAATATTTTGGTATTCAGTCAGCAAAACAGCACATTGCCCGGCGCGAAGGAGGCATTATCTGGCATACCCAGGGATCAGGCAAAAGCCTGACGATGGTCTGGCTGGCTAAATGGATCCGGGAAAACGTGCAAGACTCCAGGGTACTGATCATCACCGATCGTACTGAGCTGGATGAACAAATCGAAAAAGTATTTACCGGCGTTGAAGAAGAGATCTATCGCACCAAAAGTGGCGCTGACTTGATTGCTACATTGAATCATCCTAATCCCTGGCTGGTTTGCTCACTGGTGCATAAATTTGGCCGCAGCAGTGAGTCTGAAGATAATGCAGCAACAGAAGCATTTATTGCCGAGTTAAAACAATCTCTCACTAAAGAATTTCGCCCGAAGAGTGACCTATTTGTTTTTGTAGATGAATGTCATCGTACCCAATCGGGCAAATTACACGAGGCGATGAAATCCATTCTTCCGGATTCCATGTTTATCGGTTTTACCGGTACGCCACTGATGAAAAAAGATAAAAAAAAGTCAGTGGAAGTATTTGGACCTTATATTCATACCTATAAATTCGATGAGGCAGTTGCCGACGGAGTGGTTTTAGATCTGCGCTATGAAGCGCGGGATATCGACCAGCACATCACCTCGCAGAAAAAAGTCGATGACTGGTTCGAAGCCAAAACCAGTGGTTTGTCGAATCTGGCGAAAACCCAACTGAAGCAGAAATGGGGTTCAATGCAGAAACTTCTGTCCAGCAAATCACGCTTAGAGCAAATCGTTAACGATATTCTGCTGGACATGGATACGCGTCCCAGACTGATGGATGGCCGGGGTAATGCCCTGTTGGTATGTTCCAGTGTTTATCAAGCTTGCAAAGCTTATGAGATGTTCAACAGAAGCGATCTATCTGGGAAAGTTGCCATTGTCACCAGTTTTCAACCGACACCATCCAGTATCAAGGGCGAAGAAACTGGCGCAGGCCTGACAGAAAAACTCTTTAAATACGATATCTATCGCAAAATGTTGGCTGACTATTTCGAGCAAAGCGAGAACGAAGCTGCCAGCCGGGTTGAAGAGTTTGAAAAGGAAGTTAAAAAACGTTTTATTGATGAACCCGGCCAAATGCGTTTGCTGATCGTGGTGGATAAACTGCTCACCGGTTTTGATGCACCTCCAGCCACTTATTTGTATATTGACAAAAAAATGACCGATCACAACCTGTTCCAGGCGATATGTCGCGTTAACCGTCTGGATGGTGATGATAAAGAATACGGCTATATCATCGACTACAAAGACCTGTTCCGCTCACTGGATAAAGCTATCACCGATTATACCGCCGGGGCTTTTGACGGCTATGATAAAGAGGATGTGGCCGGATTGCTCAAGGACCGACTGGAGCAAGCAAGGCTTGATCTGGAAAATGCCCTGGAAATGGTCCGAAGCCTGTGCGAACCGGTGAAAGCGCCACGCCATACGCAAGACTATACCCATTATTTCTGCGGTGAATCGGTCCTTAATCAGGACGAATTAACCGAGAAGGAAGCATTACGACTGACACTGTACCAAAATGTCGCCAGATTGCTTCGGGCCTTTGCCAATATTGCCAATGAAATGCCCGATGCCGGCTACTCTGCCGCAGATATTGAGAAAATACGGGCAGAGGTGACACATTACGAAAAAGTGCGTGGTGAGGTGAAACTGGCCAGTGGTGATCTGCTAGATATGAAGCGCTTTGAACCTGCTATGCGCCATCTGCTTGATATGTATATTCGCGCAGATGACAGTAAGGTACTGATGGACTTTGAAGAATTGAGTCTGATTGAGCTTATTGTTGAGAAAGGCGCTGATGCGTTAGATGAGCTGCCTGAGGATATTCGTCACAATCAAGAGTCGATGGCCGAAACCATCGAGAACAACGTGCGCAGAACCATCGTTGATGAAAACGCGATTAACCCCAAATACTACGACAGAATGTCGGTATTGCTGAACGAGCTGATCACGCTACGTCGGCAACAAGCCATTGATTACAAAGTATACCTCCAATACATCATAGAGCTTGCACAACAAGTGGCTCGCCCGGGGCAGAGCAACAGGGCTTCTTATCCTCCCTCAATGGATACACAAGCAAAGCGAACCTTTTACGATAACTTTGGTCAGGATGAAGTTCTGGCAACCAAAATCGACAGCACAATTCGTTACACCAAAAAAGCAGATTGGGTAGGGGATCGTTTTAAAGAGCGCGAGATCGCCAATGCCGTCCGCGAAGAAACAGCCAGCTATGATGTTGATATACCTAGCATCATGGAGCTGGCTAAAGCACAAAAGGATTACCATTAATGCCAACCATGCAGATTGGACCGTTCAATTTACAGTTAAATCGCAAAGCGATTAAAAATCTGCATATCAGTGTATTACCTCCTGATGGACGGGTACGCGTATCCGCGCCTGAACATATGACAGAAACCGCCATACGTATGGCGGTGATTTCACGGATACCCTGGATTAAAAAGCAACAACGCCATTTTCTTAACCAGCCCCGACAATCCGAGCGGGAAATGGTTAGCGGTGAATCTCACTATCTCTGGGGACGTCGATACAGGTTGAATGTACAGGAACGTATTGGCCGCCATGAAATTAACATGGCTGGAAATAACAAAATGTTAATGTACGTGAATCCAGGAACCACTTTAGAAAAAAAGACGTTAGTGTTGTCTGAATTCTACCGTCGAGAAATCAAAACTCGGATAGAAAAGCTGTTAATACAATGGGTGCCACGAGTAGGGGTTCCACTTCCCAATTGGGGAGTAAAAAAAATGAAAACAAAATGGGGAACCTGTAACACAGAAACCAAGCGTATTTGGCTTAACCTTGAGTTGGCCAAGAAACCGCCTGAGTGTCTTGAATACATCTTGGTGCATGAGCTAGTACACCTTCTGGAGCGACATCATAACGATCATTTCCGTGCTCATATGAATCGGCTAATACCTAATTGGCGTGAACATCGGGATTTGCTCAATAATATGCCACTGGCTTTTGATCGTTGGGAATATTAAGGGGAACCTCTAAAAACCCCTCAAAAAAACAAAATCAATTTTTTCCCCATCCGTAATAAAATTGACCTTATTGAACGTGATGCATTCTGACTTTTTCAAGGATTAAAAGGCATGAATGCCGGATTTTCCAAAATAAGTTAAACGCTGTAAATCATAGCAGGTTGCCTTTAGCGTCATCACAAAATTGGCTATCATGGATAGCCGCCGTTCCTGTCGCGATGTGACGGATCACTTTATATTTTGCATCGATATTAATGGTGAGTTTATAGCCAAAATAGCTTTTACCGTGCTTTTTCGTCCAGGTTGCGTCGGTATCTTTCTGACATCGCTTGTTTGCCGTCCAGTTATCCGGGGTTTTACCCTAACGGATTTGTTCATTCTCTTCCTTCTTATTGTGCTGCTTAGGCACGGGGAGCAACGTGGCATCAATGATTTGTCCCCCTCTGGGAATGAATCCCTGTGCCGAAAGTTGATGCTTCGCTTCTTCAAACAATGCACTGGCACTGGCTTGCCCAATCCGTTTTTCAAAACACCAAATCGTGTTACGGTCTGGAATATTAATGACATCGGTCAGACGACAAAAACGTTGCCAGCGCATTCGGTCAAGTAATTGATATTCCACCTTTTCATCGGAAAGATTATGGAAATGTTTCAGGATAATGATGCAAACCATCACCTCAGTCGGGAAGGGTGGGCGCCCGCCTTTGGGAGAAATAGTTCGTGGCGCGACACGGTCTACGGTATCTGCCAGTGCAGAGAAATCAACATACTTATCAAGAACAAGGAGCGGATCACCTAATTCATCAATTTTTCGACGGTGATATTCAGCGGCCAGCTTGTCTTTTTTTAACGCGGAACGAATCGGTATCATGATGGCGCTACCTTACAGAGATGTACCGTGCCTACATTTTACTCAGTTTTGTGGCGGTGAAAAGTTTTAGAGGTTCCCTAAGGTATTACAACTTAATATTACCAGCGATCTATTTCTGCCCAATCTAAGAAGCAGCTATGGACAAATTCTACATCAGTGCGCCATAACAACAGAGGCAATATATACCCAATAGATTTCAAGTTGCAGCGTAGCGGCAAGTGAACGCATCCCCAGGAGCATAGATAACGATGTGACTGGGTAAGTGAAAACAGCCAACAAAGCAGCAACTTGAAAGATGAATAGTATATTATGATTGGTATAATTCAGCCTATTTGGTGATTTTTGATGATTGAGCCGTCTACCATTTTAAGGCGTTATTCAGTAAACCCGATAATATCACCGGATGTTACAATGCGTTTTTTTAACATAAAGGTATCATGGTGGTTTTCGGAATGATGAAAGGTTCCTATAAACCTGCCGCTCATTGGCAAAAGAAAATAAATAGTATATTTTGCCCTCGATTAATGGGTTTTCTTTCATTTTTATTACAATTTTTGGATCCTCCTTCCATCCTCATTAGCGCATATTTAACAAACAAGTTTTAGCTTAGGGTAAACAATACTTAGGAACTCAACCGGAATTGTTTCTTTAATATCTGCTAATATTCTCTTGTCTGCCCCGATAGCCTCTATAAGCTCATTAATAATAGATTCTAGTTTCTCCGTTCTATCCCATTGAACTTTATAAGCTCCCGAATTTATCTTTTGCTCTACCCTCTGTAATTGTTTATTTTCTTTATATACATATTTCATTTTAATAATATTCATTTCGTTATCTATATTTTCTTTATAGGTGATAATCATATGAATATCATTAAATTTCTTAATGGTTTCAATACTATCGTATTCACTCTCAAAAATAGCAGTTATGAGCTCATCAGGTTGAACACCTCTCACTAAACAAAAGGCTACCATTCTTTCTATAATCTCGTTTATTTTTAATGAGTCGCTCATCGTATCATCCTCTTAACTTCTTCAAGTATCCCCGATATTGCATCTATTGATTTTAGCAATGTTTTATTATCTCGATCCCTAACAACCCCATATATCTTAGATAATTTGCTATTAATGAAGCGAACAACAATACCATCATTAGCATCTGTTGTCTTCAGATTAGGAATATAGCGATTAAAAATATGATAGAGTTCAGAATTTTTTTCATCAATACCATTTTCAACCAGAAGATTAGCAACCTCATCCTGTACCCGAGTCATTAAGATTTGTCGCATCATTTTTCTTGCTTGTGCAGGCCGCTTTCCTATCAACTCAGGGTCTATCACTTTAGCAGCTTTCCGAGTTTCTTCTTCCGCAAGAGAATCTTTCAATTTTTCAAGTACATCGGGAGGTATTTTCACTCCTGATTGAATAATTTTATTTATATTTTCAGATACTGACTCATTTATCTCTGCTCTCTTCCTCTCAAATAATTCATTAAAATCTATATCATCAAGATACGAATCTTTATCACTAACAAAAACACCCTCACTATTCACACTAGCTAATGAATTTTCTCTCTCAATATATTCCCTATCACTGAATGTATATTCTCGGATACTTCTTCTTTTAGCTCTATCAACTTCCTTTTGAAATGCATTCCACATTGTGTTCAGTCCAATTTCTTCGTGGAATATTACTAATCCATTATTATCAATTTCAAAGGCCTTTATTTCATCATCAGGTATTGCACGTAATATTCTACCAACCACTTGTGCAAATGCATTAAGACTTCTATATGGTCTGAATATAGCCAGAATACTTAAATATTTATGATCATACCCCTCCATCAGCATATTAACTGAGATTACAACATCACATTGATGATTTTCAATATTTCTAAAAGCTCTACGCAATTCATCAGAAGCCATTTCACTATGAACAATAATAGAATTTAATCCATTTTCTTTATACCAATGATATAAGTCTTCTGCGTGAGAAATACTACAACCTACAGCTAATATTTTATGTGGTACTTTGCTAGATAATTTTTTTAATTCATTTAATTTTGATATGCTATATTCAATAACATCTTTTGAGCATTCCTCCGATAGAGCAACACTTTTCTCTATCCACTCTTTATCTTTGAATGCTAACACTTCTTCCTTTGATAATTTAACTTCCTCGTTTTCTTTTATAGAAAAATACAGCTCATGAGCATTAACCGTCTCTTTTCTTAACCATTTTACATACTTATTTTTCATAACTTCTGAAAGAGGAGTTTCATGTATTTTTTCTCCAGGAATTTCTTGATTATCACCTCGATATGGTGTTCCTGTAACATGAAGTATTTTAGCTTCGCGGAAATATCCTAAAACCTCACGCCAACTCTGTGCAGGGGCATGGTGAGCTTCATCAATAATAATAAAATCAAAAAAATCCTGCGGAACTCTGCTTATTAAACTTGTCTCACGATTACTTGACACTCGATGTATATTAGAGTAAACAATATGACTAGCAAACAAATGCTCATCACTTATATCTTGAAGATATTCATTCACCACAGGAATATCTTTACTACTAAATATAACATCACAATTTATCCAGAAATTATTCTCTAACACTTCTTGCGTTTTTCGTATACTATCTTTAGTAACAAGCCCAGGAGTTATGATAAGAACTCTTTTATTTGATACTCCATATGGTGCAATAGAAATTAAACCGCTTTTTCCTGTACCTGTAGGTAGCACTACTAACGCTTCTTTATTATATGGCTGACTAAAATAGTCTCTAATTTTGATATATGCTTCAATTTGAGGTATTCTCAACTTCCTATTTCCCTCAATATTAACCGCTGTGTCGAAAAAATAAGACATACATATTCCTTTTATTCCAACAATTACGTTTAAATATAACCACTATTAAATACACATTCATTTAAAATAGTCTATGTAGTATGGAAAAAATCGTGATTAATATCACAAACATTATAACTTAGCAGCTCAATAAATTAATTTTCATCTTTTTTTCTAATTATCTCATTTACGTTATATATTTCAATGAAAACATAATAATATCTTACAGTATATAATTTTCTGAATAATTCTATACCCAATAGATTTCAAGTTGCAGCGCGGCGGCAAATGAGCGCATTCCCAGGAGCATAGATAACTATGTGATTGGGGTAAGTGAAAGCAGCCAACAAAGCAGCAACTTGAAAAATGAAGGGTATATTATTTAATAAGGTGAAAGTGTAATTATAAGGACATTACATATTCACACTCTTCCTCTTTAAAACAAAAAAGGACCACTATACAGAAGTCCTTTAGCTATATACCCGTAATCATTGAAGATGCTTGATTTTATCCGAAATGGAGATCATTATCCTCGCTATGAAAATATTTATTACATCAGAACAAAAAATCAAACTTGAACGTCTTCACGACACCACTCGTGATGGCCAAGTACGAGACAGAATAAAAGCGATCCTTCTGGCTTCTGAAGGGTGGAGTTCTGTGATGATAGCCCAGGCATTGCGACTCCATCAGACCACTGTTGACCGCCATATCAGTGATTATCTTAATCAAGGTAAACTTAAATCTGATAATGGGGGGTCTGATAGTTTGCTTTCTCGAGAGCAAACTGATTTTTTAATCAACCACTTATCTCAACATCTTTTCCATCACACCCATGAAATCGTGGCCTATGTTGCTCAGCTCTGGAATATTACCTTTAGCATTCCCGGCATGAATAAATGGCTACACCGTCAGGGTTTTTCTTATAAAAAACCTTGTGGTGTCCCTCATAAATTCGAGGCAGAAAAACAGATACAATTTATTGAATATTATGAAAATCTTAAAATCACAGCGAAAGATGAACCCATCCTTTTTCTTGACGCTGTTCACCCGACTCAAGGCACCAAACTCGGTTATGGCTGGATGCGAAAAGGCGAGAAAAAAACCGTCAAGACAACAGGAAGCCGAACTCGCCTGAATATATTGGGCGCGCTCAACCTGAATGCCATTGGTCGTACGGTGTTCCAGGAATATCAAACCATCAATGACTACAACATTTGCTGTTTTTTCAACGAAATAAGGAAGTCTTATCCTGACTATCATCAAAAAATTCATCTTATTGTGGATGGGGCGGGTTACAACAAAGCTCATCTTGTGAAGGAGTGGGCTTATGTTAGCAATATTGAGTTACATTATCTTCCTCCCTATAGCCCAAATTTAAACCCGATAGAGCGATTATGGAAGGTCATGAATGAACATGTTCGAAATAACCGTTATTTCGCTGATAAACATGAATTTCGAGACAAAGTCTTCAAATTTTTCACCACAACGCTACCGGATATAGCGGACTCGCTGATGTCTAGAATTAATGACCATTTTCAGGTGCTAAAAACTGCATCTTGAAGTTTCTTGGGTATATTCTGTTAGTTATTAGAATCAGTAATCTCCTCGGAGACTCTGCAAGGCAGGATTATTGCTGTAACCGGATAGAACATTATCCATCAATATGATTAACCCTCCCTGTTGCATGACACAGCTGTTACCCCTTTGCCAGAAGATTGAAACTGATCATCAGGTTACAGTAATCTGGGATATGATTGGAGAAAAGATTCCCTAATCCTTCAATATCATTTCGCCAGTCACGGTGCAGCTCGTACGCAACTGCAAACCAAGTCATCAGTTGAGCCCTCGCTCGTAACATGCGCTGCCATGCTGCGTTTCGTGTCATTTCACTAAATGTACCTGATGCATCGGTTACGACAAAAACCTCAAATCCTTCATCAATAGCTGACAATGCCGGAAATGCCACACACACTTCGGTGACAACACCTGCAATGAGAAGCTGCTTTTTACTCGTTGTTTTTACAGCCTTAACAAAGTCATTATTGTCCCAAGCATTAATGTGACCAGGTCTGGCAATGTAAGGCGCATCAGGGAACTGATCCTTTAGCTCAGGGATCAGTGGGCCATTAGGTCCGGTTTCAAAGCTGGTAGTAAGAATTGTAGGAAGGTGGAAATACTTAGCAAGAGCGCTTAATGCCAGAATGTTATTCTTAAACTTGTCAGGCTCAATATCACGTACCAGAGAAAGTAATCCAGTCTGGTGGTCAGCCAGCAGAACAGCCGCATCATTTTTATCAATCACAGGATCGCATGTGAATAGTACTCTATTTGAATTTATTGATTATTTCTCTATGCGATTTTGATATGTGCCCCCAATTATGCCCCGCATGTTTTTCCTTGCAGGCTAATTGGTTGGATTATGAACGTTTCGTCCCAAGGCTGGACTTGCTCTGTATACATCTAATGGAGTTAACCAAGGCCCCTGATCTTGCCCAGAGAAACCCCTTCGATCAATCCATACAAGGTTGTAGTACTTGAACAAAAGTTTATTGCATCAATAAGCGTCTCTCCTGAGTCAATGTTCTCGTTGATAGTGTGGGCTACTCCCGCCGTATTTGCCGATTCTGCGAATAGGTATAACGAAACTTATCGCCGTAGATGGATTCCGTATCCAGCACAAAGTTCAGCCGGTGTGGGTACAGTGCAGCCTGTCGCAGGCGCATTAAATCATCCGCGCAGCTTGTCTCCGTGCCTCTCGCTTCGATCAGAAAGATCTCTTCCCCAACTTTGAAAGAATCATTGGGTCGCGGCACCGATCACAAAATAGTTAGCACTAAGCCCTAACGCCTGTACTGCCCCGACAAAGATATTATCCTCAACAGCGTCAACCGGTTTGCCGTCTACCGTTACGGTAATCCTCGTGACAAACGCCGTTCCCATACCATTGTTGATGGCGTAAATTCCCCACTGTTTTTTCCGACCATCATTGGAGAAATAAGCATTTATTCGCGGCTCAACAGAGACATGATGATGTCTGATCTCCGCCTTCCCCTGCCTGATAGCAAAACCGAGTGAAATGCTGGCGATAATGATGCCGACAAAAGCGAGGATAGTGTCTCGGTACTCGCTGAAAAAATGACGCATAAACGTTACCTCCTTACCCTGAATTACGCGATCCGATGCAGGATCTTCTCCAGAAAGTCCTCGGCCTGATGTCTGTAAAGATAGTCCTTCACTTCCCTCGCCCAAGATTCGCCATCGCCCAGCACGGCGCGGCTATGGGCAGAGGCATAGAGATAGCGCGAGTCATACAAATTGATCAGCGTCTGGTTGACGCCATCAATATTACAGCCGGGGTTATTGTGCTGCTGCACTTCTAACGCCCGCAGCACCCGAGCCTGATGCTCTGGATCCGGCACGAAAGTCCGTTCACTGAGTTCGCTGAGCACTAGGAACTGCGGCGGGATCCCTTCTTCGATGGCCGCCTGCAAACGGTAGTGACCATCGAGGATGATAAACGATGCTAGCCCGGCGATGTACCAGAGCAGAACAGGCGGCAACGTGCCTTCCCGGCATTTTTTACGCCACCATTTCAGACGCCCCGTCTCCGGTTGAAGAGAATATCGCCCGAGCAGCCGATTGCCGCCCCACCACCAGTCCACTAGCGAGACGCGCTCAGGGGTTATCAGATCGGGGAAATCTTCGCCGTACAGTGCCCAGCCGCAGCCGATATTCCCAGCGCTGGCAGGCGCGTGAAAACACCAGCGCTCAACCAGTAGCTGTCGTTCAAGGGAATAAGGTGCAGCGGGCACGACGGGTAACATGGGACGCAACAACCATCGGTGGCCAGACAACAGCGGAACGGAGGATGCCAGTAGATGACGGGCAAAATAGCGGCACCATTCACTGGTCCACGCTTGCGGCCCGGTACGTTGAATCGACTCCACCTCTTGCGAAGTCACGGGTGGCAACAGTGCGTGCTGGTTCAAATGATCTGCGTTAAACACCAGCCAGACGCCGGAATGATCGTTTAACATCGAGGCCCAGAATAGCGGCGTCTCGCGAATATACAGTGCCATGCGGCCATGATGGCCGCTGCGCATTTCCACCGCTGCATAGTCAGCTGGAGCCAGCTGACTATGCAGTTCCAGCCCCTGCCAAATGTTGTTCCTATCGAGAAGATCCTTCCACCAGTAATGCGACATGTGATTTTCCTTGTACTAAAGACGGGGAAAGTTTAAGGCAGTGAGGGAAAGGTGCAAGCGGTGATCCGGTGAATAATGCGCACCGTTACCCAATGTAAAGTCGGGAAAGAAAGCCGCTCCCTTTGGAGGCTTCCGGCTGCCAGCTCTGAAGGACTATTTATCCATGAGAGAAACTACAGTTCGCTATGATTACATTCTATCCAGTCATTATCTAACGATATCCAATCTACATTTCCCAGATACTGGCCTTATAGTAGTTGTTGTGCCACAAAATGAGTATTGCAAAAACGAGGGTGACCATAGATTTTATGCCCCCAGATTGGCGTTGATTCCGGGCGGCATTCGTTAACATAGAGCGAGCATAACCTGTTGCAATATCAGAGAGTATAAGGGATTTGTGGAGTTTCGAAGGGCTTAACTTGGCGGAAGATCACAGGAGTCGAACCTGCCAGAGACCGCTGGCGGCCTCATCTGGATTTGAAGTCCAGCCACCCCACCGGGGACGATGATCTTCCATATCAATACGAAAGAATTATGAAAACATGCCGATTATAGCGCGTGCTGTAAGGCTTCTGAATCGATCCGTGGAAACAATTCATCAATTTCCTAAAAAGTATTAAATTTTGTTGTTAAAAAACTCGATATTCGCGTTGAGTTTGCCGAATTTTACCTACATCTTATTAGCCGATACCTATTACGATACACTGCTCATTCAGCCATGTATCCCAAACACAAACAGGACCCTATATGACTAATCCGTTACTCGTTCCATCAGGTTTACCAAAATTTTCTTCTATTAAACCAGAACATGTTGTTCCTGCTGTAAAAGAAGTCATTGCAAATTACCGCCAAACTGTCGAAAAAATCCTAGCCAAGCATACCGTTTTTACCTGGGACAATCTGTGTCAGCCACTGGCTGAGGCAAATGATAAACAGTCACGTGCATGGTCACCAGTCAATCATCTGAATTCGGTTAAAAACAGTCCGGAGCTGCGTGCAGTCTACGAAGAAAGTTTGCCATTGCTGTCTGAATTCAGTACCTGGTTAGGTCAACACAAGGGCCTGTATCAAGCGTATAAATCATTACGTGAGAGTGCTGAGTTTGAGAAACTCTCTCAACCTCAACGCAAAGCTGTCGAAAATTCACTGCGCGATTTTAAACTGTCAGGTATCGGTCTGCCTGAGGCGAAACAGAAACGTTATGGCGAGATTAGTGCACGTTTGTCAGATTTAAGTTCTCAATTCAGCAATAACGTGCTTGATGCCACTATGGGCTGGACCAAGTTAATGACTGATGTGGAAGATCTGTCTGGTCTGCCTGAAAGTGCGATTGCCGCAGCTAAGGCTCAGGCAGAAGCGAGAGGAAAAAAAGGCTGGCTGCTGACGTTGGAAGCGCCAAGTTATCAGCCGGTTATTACCTATGCAGAAGACCGTGAATTGCGTCGGGAAATTTATCACGCTTATCAAACTCGTGCTTCTGATCAAGGCCCAAATGCCGGTAAATGGGATAACAGCGGAGTGATGGCTGAACTCCTTGCATTACGTCATGAGCAGGCCCAATTGCTTGGCTTCAATAATTATGCTGAACAATCCCTTGCAACCAAAATGGCAAAAACCCCTAAGGAAGTTTTGGATTTTCTGAACGATTTGACAAAACGCGCTCATCCACAAGGTGAAGAAGAAGTAGATGAGTTAAAACGTTTTGCGAAATGGCATCATTGCGCCCACGAGCTGGAAGCTTGGGATATGGCTTATTATGCCGAGAAACAAAAACAGCATAAGTTTTCTATTAATGACGAACAGTTACGTCCTTATTTCCCTGAACAACGGGCTGTTGAAGGGCTATTTGAAGTTGTTCGCCGTATCTATGGCATTACAGCCAAAGAGCGTCATGATGTCGAAACCTGGCACCCAGATGTTCGTTTCTTCGATCTATATGATGACAAAAATGAGCTGCACGGCAGTTTCTATATGGATCTCTATGCGCGCGAACATAAACGGGGCGGTGCCTGGATGGATGAATGTATCAGCAAGATGCGCCATTCCAACGGCGAGTTGCAAAAGCCAGTCGCTTATCTGAACTGCAACTTCAACAAACCTGTTGGTGGTAAACCAGCTCTGTTCACCCACAGTGAAGTCAATACGCTGTTCCACGAGTTCGGTCACTGCCTGCACCTGATGCTGACCCAAATTGACACTGCTGCTGTTTCCGGTATTAATGGCGTGCCATGGGATGCAGTTGAGATGCCAAGCCAGTTCATGGAAAATTGGTGCTGGAAACCAGAAGCACTGGCATTTATTTCTGGTCACTATGAAACTAAAGAGCCCCTGCCACAATCTATGCTGGATAATCTTTTAGCAGCGAAAAACTATCAAGCTGCAATGGCTATGCTACGTCAGCTTGAGTTTGGTCAGTTCGATTTCCGCCTGCATGTTGAATATGATCCGGCAAAAGGTGCTCAGATCATGCAAACCTTGAAGAAAGTGAGGAAATTGGTTTCCGTAGTACCTTCACCTAAATGGGGCCGTTTCCCACACTCATTCAGTCATATCTTCTCCGGTGGTTATGCCGCAGGTTACTATAGCTATCTGTGGGCTGAAGTGCTGGCAGCTGATGCCTTCTCACGCTTCGAAGAAGAAGGCATTTTCAACCGCGAAACCGGGCAATCTTTCCTTGATAATCTTCTGTCCCGTGGTGGTTCCGAAGATCCCATGGAACTGTTCAAACGTTTCCGTGGCCGTGAACCCAAACTGGATGCCATGCTACGTAGTTCTGGTATCAAGGGATAATCAGGGTGAGTATCTGTTTAATCTGTGAACAAGGCGCTGATCGCAGCGCCTTATCTCAACTGGCAGAGCGCTGGCAACTGGTGCATGACGAAAGCGCTGTCATGGCATTGGTTCTTACGCCTCAACACCTCGAACTCCGCAAAAGGGATGAGCCCAAACTGGACGGCATCTATGTAGATTTTGTATCAGGCACAATGGCACATCGCCGCCGCTTTGGTGGCGGGCGAGGTGAAGCGGTTGCTAAAGCTGTAGGGATCAAAAAAGATTATCTGCCCACCATCGTGGATGCTACCGCAGGTCTGGGACGTGACGCCTTTGTACTGGCATCACTGGGTTGTCATGTAAGCATGCTGGAACGCCATCCTGTGGTCGCAGCATTGCTGGATGATGGGCTTCAACGTGGTTATCAGGATGAAGAAATCGGCGGCTGGCTAAGAGAACGCATGACATTGCTCCATGCCTCCAGCATCACAGCGCTGACCGATATGACACCGCAGCCCGATGTGATTTATCTTGATCCTATGTATCCACATAAGCAAAAAAGTGCACTGGTGAAGAAAGAGATGCGGGTGTTTCAATCTCTGGTTGGTGCTGATGAAGATGCTGATAATTTGCTATCCCCTGCACGAGCTCTGGCAAAACGCCGTGTCGTGGTAAAGCGACCTGATTATGCAGAACCTTTAGCTGGAGTAGCTGCATCAGCGGCTATCACCACAAAAAACCACCGTTTTGATATCTATCCTTGTTAAAACATCAGCCGCATATTGCGGCTGATCACGTTAATTTACAGGATCCCCTGAGAGAGCATAGCGTCAGCAACTTTTACAAACCCGGCAATATTCGCACCCTGAACATAATTGGTCTGTTTGCTCTCGCCACCATACTCAACACAGGCGTGATGAATATCCAGCATGATGTGATGCAAACGTGCATCCACTTTCTCAGCCTTCCAGCCCAAACGTGCTGCGTTTTGCGCCATTTCCAAACCAGATGTTGCCACGCCACCCGCGTTAGCTGCTTTACCTGGTGCGAATAACACGCCTGCTTCAATAAAGGCTTCAGTCGCTGAAATGGTTGCTGGCATATTAGCGCCTTCAGCCACGGCTTTAACACCATTCTTGATAAGGACCTTAGCCGCATCCAAATCCAACTCGTTCTGGGTCGCACAGGGTAAAGCAATATCAACCGGCACAGACCAGGGCTGTAACCCTTTCAGGAAAGTCAGCCCCCGCTCTTTGGCATATCCTTCCACCCGGCCATAGTGCCGGTTTTTAATCTCTTCAAGGTGAGCCAGTTTCTCCAGCGTGAAACCGTCTTCATCAACCACTGTGCCACCGGAATCAGAAGCGGTAACCACTTTCGCCCCCAGTGCCATGCATTTCTCAATAGTATACTGTGCAACATTACCGGCACCGGAAACCGACACCCGCATACCATCAAAGCTCATACCATGACGTTTCAACATGGCATTGGTGAAATAAACCAGACCATAACCGGTCGCTTCCGGGCGAATCAAACTACCGCCGAAAGAGAGACCTTTGCCAGTAAATACACAAGCCGTGTTATTAGAGAGCTTTTTCATCATACCTGACATAAAAGCCACTTCACGGCCACCCACACCAATATCCCCCGCAGGAACGTCAGTATCAGGTCCCAGATGGCGATACAATTCTGTCATTAACGCCTGACAGAAACGCATCACTTCGCCCTGACTTTTTCCTTTGGGATCAAAATCTGAGCCCCCTTTGCCGCCACCCATCGGTAAAGTTGTCAGCGCATTTTTCAACGTTTGTTCAAAGCCAAGGAATTTCAGAATAGAGAGATTCACCGATGGATGAAAACGCATACCACCTTTATACGGACCAATGGCTGAATTAAACTGCACCCGCCATGCACGGTTCACCTGAACCTTACCTTGATCATCTACCCAGCAAACTCGAAACTGAATAACCCTTTCCGGCTCTACCATACGCTCCAGCAAGCTTTGTTCACGGTATTTCGGGTTTTGTTCAAGGAACGGCCAAAGAGAGGTGAATACTTCCCGGACAGCCTGAAGATATTCTGGTTGATATTCATCCCTGAGTTGAATCGATCCAAGAAATGAAGACAAAGATAGTAAACAGCTCATAGTTATTCCTTATTTCTACTTTGGTTGTAATGTCTCCTCAGCAATTTCCTAATTATTATTTTTGTCGAAAATGTGAGGTAAGTTGTGTTTGCCCTTTGAATATATCACTGTTCTATATTCATCTTTCAAGAAGTTTTTTTGCAGAAAGGTAAAAAAAATTTCTTGATTGCATCGGGAATAAACCAAACAACACCTCATTTCATCAAAAAAAACGCCTGCATAAGCAGGCGATTTTATCGAATAAATTTTCAGTTTATGGTTATTCATTGTCACGCAGAGGAACAATCAGCATATCAACATGAACAGTATTAATCAGCTGACGCGCAGAGGACATCAGTTTGCTCCAAAAATCCTGATGATGACCACAAACAACCAGATCTATGTCATATTTCTTAATCGCATCAACCAATACCTGAGCCAGATCACCGCTCCCACTCAGGGTTTCCTGAACGTCATAATCGGTACCTACGGAGAGCTCTTTCAACGCATTGCGCGTCTCGTCAGTAATACGTTCCTGCATATCACCGAGATTAACATCAATTAAACCGGTGTAGAGATCGGAATAGTTAACATCAACATGAATCAAGGAAACTTTGGCACTGTACGGCTTTGCCATAGAAATAGCTTTTTGTACCAATACCTGACTTTCCGGAGATAAATCAACTGCAACAAGAATATGTTTATAAGCCATAAGCGAACTCCTTCCATAATGATGATTAATGAGTTGGCAGGGCAAATTGCCACTATCCTGTGTTTATTACTAGAACATTCACCAAACAACATATACCACAATCGCTATTCCTTCCACTTGATAGAGAACAAAATCAGACTCGGTTTATGGTCTTTCTTGCCCAATCCATGTTCTTCCATGCTTAAATCGAGTTTTTTACGTAGAATCCCAATAATCTGAGGTAGGTATCGCTGATACGGCCCGCAAACAGGAACAGGACATCTCCAATTAGTCTGTGTTTATTCACTAAATGATTACTTATCCATCTGATTTTACTAATTTTAAAAAAATTAATTAAATCCTTATATGATAGTGTTAATTTTTCCCCCTTCAACAAGCAGGGTGAGAGCATGAAAGGATTAAAGCTTCTGGCTATTACCCGCCATTCTGCACCGCATTCCTGATTTAAAAATAGGGTGATCTTGCTCATATTTTAGGCGTTATTGCATTGGGCTGGATTGACGGCGATCGCGTCACTTCATCGGCAAAAACAACGAGTTATTACGCGGGTTCCCTTGACGATCAAAGAAGCTAAACAGCATCTCCTGAACGTGACCGATGAGCAATTCAGTCCCATCAATGAGGGCTATTCAGGCTGCTGGGTGACATCATCATATGGTGGTGTTCCTCAGCGCTGGCTATTGGTGAACAGCACGGCGGCGGAAAAACGTGAGCACCAGACGTTCAGGAAAAACAAAAGGTGGAGCAGGGTTTTCAATTCCTGAAAAACCGGAACGGATAGAAGCCCTCTTAATGGTGATGACATGTTGTCTCATGGTTTATGCGGCGCTGGAACATAAAATGGTGACAGGAATGCAATCTTACCACCATGAGCTTTTGAGTTTATTAGGCTCACAATATAAAGCGGTTTATTCCTGAATGAGGGGCGGAATGTCGGTATTACTACAATCACTACGACTTAACCGCCACTCTAAAGAAAGACAATAACTTTGCTCCAAAGAAGGGTTTTTTGTACTATCTGACTATCTTTCCTACAATAAATATAAGGCGTCACCGCCTGCAATCTTGATTTTTTTCCTTTTGTGACAGCTTTGGCTAACCATTCTAAGGAGGGGATTATGTTCAGTTCAATTGCACTGTTTTGGGCGCTGTGTCTTGTCTGCATTATGAATATGATGCGCTACTTCTCTTCACTGCGGGCATTGTTGTCTATTCTTCGCCAGTCCGATCCCTTGCTTTATCAATCAGTAGACGGTAACGGTTTTTTTACTGCTCATGGACAGCTTAATAAGCAGATAAGGCTTGTGCACTATATCAATTCGCAACGTTACCTGGATCATCATGATCCAGCAGTGGTGCTTCGCTGTGAGCGGCTGAGAAGGCAATTTATTCTGACGAGCGCGTTGAGTGGATTAGTTGTTGTTTGTCTGATTTCTATGTTGATTTGGTATTAAAACAAAAGGCGGTATAGTTAACCCATACCGCCTTCAAATTATTCGTCAAAACAATTAAATCAGTTTCAAAGCGAACCAGTAGAAAATACCGGATAACCCGATTGAAACCGGTAACGTCAGTATCCAGGCCAACATGATGTTCTTGATTGTTTTACCCTGAACACCACCACCATCAACCAACATCGTCCCCGCTACCGCAGAGGAAAGAACTTGTGTAGTCGAAACCGGCATCCCGGTATAACTCGCCACCCCGATTGAAACAGCCGCAGTCATCTGAGCTGAAACACCCTGTGCGTAAGTCATACCTTTCTTACCAATCTTCTCACCGATAGTCACTGCAACGCGTTGCCAGCCAACCATAGTTCCCAAAGACAGTGCCAGTGCCACCGCAATGATGATCCAGACAGGTGCATATTCAACCGTGTGCAGTAAGTCTTTGCGCAATTTATTCAGGAAACGGGTATCTTCAGCACTGGTTTCTGGCAATTTCGCCACAGATTCCGCAGTATCGGCAATACACATCAACATACGACGCATATTGTTACGTTGTTCAGGATTCAGCCCACTGTAGCTCTGAATGCCCTTCAATATGCTTTCTGTCTGATTAAGAACAACCACAGCGCGAGTGCTATCACAATGGAATCGCCCTTCCGGTTCATCTTCAGCAACAGCGACCAGTGGCGTCAGTTCAATAGCATGAGATAATGCGGTACCATGCTGCTGATAATATTGTTGCAGGTGAGTAACGGCATCGTAAGTACGGGCAATGTCATAACCATTCGCATTCATGTTTACGACAAATCCCGCCGGAGCTACGCCGATCAGCACCAGCATAATTAAACCGATGCCTTTCTGACCATCATTCGCCCCATGAGAGAAGCTGACGCCTACCGCAGACAAAATCAGCGCAGTACGCGTCCAGAAAGGTGGCTTACGCTTACCATCTTTCTTTTCACGTTCAACGGGTGTCAGATGAATACGTTTGCGTTTCTTGGTGCTACTCCAGTAACGGCGCAGCAGAAACACGATTGCCCCAGAGATGATCAACCCGATGAAAGGAGAGAGGATCAACGACAGAAAAATCTGTATCATCTTCGGCACATTCAGCGCATTAACCACAGAAGAATTAGTCACGATGGCATTGGTTAAACCGATACCAATAATGGAACCAATCAGGGTATGAGAACTGGATGCAGGTAAGCCGAAATACCAAGTGCCAAGATTCCAAACAATGGCAGCCAGCAGCATGGAAAACACCATGGCAAGACCATGAGCAGAACTGACATTGAGTAGAAGATCGGTAGGGAGTAAATGTACAATCGCGTAGGCGACACTTAATCCACCAAGAAGAACACCGAAAAAGTTAAATACCCCAGCCATGACGACTGCGAACTGTGCTCGCATAGCACGGGTATAAATAACTGTTGCTACCGCATTCGCGGTATCATGAAAGCCATTAATGGCTTCATAAAACAGCACAAACAGCAGTGCCAGTACTAACATTAGGCTGGTGTGAAAATCCAGGCCAGTAAAAAGATGTAGCATAAACGTTAAGCCAGTTAGTTGGACATGAACGCGGCGCATTATCAGTGACAAATGCTAGCGGGGAAAGTGAAATATGAACTTTTTTTGATTTCATGACAACCAGATAACAATAAGAAATAAGAATATTCCTTATATATCATAAAATTGCACATCTTTTAAAAAAATGACAATTTTAAGACAAAAAATAAGTTTACCTGACAAATTCAGGTCATACGGGGACTTTTTTCCGCAAAATTATCAAAAATGCAACACTTTAAGGGAAGTTCCCGCTAAATTATTCGGTTATAAAGAGAGAGACAGTGGAAAGATTTGATGTAGTTATTGTTGGTGCCGGTGCAGCCGGTCTGTTTTGCGCAGCTCAAGCCGGGCAACGCGGTTTACGGGTGCTGGTTTTGGACAATGGTAAAAAAGCTGGGCGTAAGATTTTGATGTCCGGCGGGGGGCGTTGTAACTTCACTAATATGTACACAGAGCCATCAACTTATCTTTCCGCTAATCCCCATTTCTGCAAATCTGCCCTGGCCCGCTATACACAGTGGGATTTTATTGAGCTGGTTCAGCGCCATGGCATGGCTTACCACGAAAAAACCCTGGGGCAGCTTTTCTGTGATGGTTCCGCCCAACAGATAGTTGATATGTTACTGAAAGAGTGTGAAACCGGTCAGGTCACTATTCGTCTGCGCAGCGAAATTAACCACGTAGAAAAAAAGGAGCTGGGTTTCGTTATCACCGTTAACGGAAAGGAAGTAAGTACACGCTCACTTATCATCGCTTCCGGTGGGTTATCTATGCCGGGTCTTGGTGCCACCCCTTTTGGTTATCGGATTGCAGAACAGTTTGGTCTAAAAGTCTTACCAACCCGCGCCGCTCTCGTCCCTTTTACTCTGCATAAACCACTACTGGAGCAACTTCATGTGCTTTCCGGTGTGTCCGTTCCCGCCATTGTCACCGCTGAAAATGGCACGCTATTCAAAGAAAATATCCTGTTTACCCACCGGGGACTTTCTGGCCCGGCAATCTTACAAATTTCCAGTTATTGGCAGCCGGGAGAGTTTGTGAGTATTAACTTACTTCCAGATAGTGATCTGGAAACGTTTCTGGAGCAAGAACGGAGTGCTCACCCAAACCAAAGCGTAAAGAATACCTTGGCAAAATTATTACCGAAAAGGCTGACAGAATGTCTACAAACACTCGGTCAACTCCCGGATGTTTCTCTTAAGCAATTGAACTCAGTTCAGCAAGAACAATTGATGACAAACCTCCAATCATGGCAAGTACAACCCAACGGGACTGAAGGCTATCGTACTGCTGAGGTGACTATGGGCGGCGTGGATACTCATCAGCTTTCATCCAAAACAATGGAAGCTAATCAGGTAAAAGGACTCTATTTTATCGGTGAAGTGGTAGACGTCACCGGCTGGCTTGGTGGCTATAATTTCCAGTGGGCATGGAGTTCCGCCTGGGCATGTGCGCAAGCATTGTGACTTTTGTGCAGAAACCAAAAAGTTTGTACATAGACCATAAAGTTTGTCTTTCATCAACTATTGATGAATCCATAACAATATCAATGCTGGTTTAGTATCAGGGGAATAGCAGCCGGATAGCTCTCTTCGAAATCATTTTTCAGTATGCTTTCATAACGAAAGGTGCGCTTAAGAATGATTGTTACTTCAGTTAAAATTCTGTCTTATACGCTCGTTATACATCTGGCAAAACATCCCGGCTTTAGGAGTCTGCCAGATGAACTAGGTGTTTATGTTTAATAACATAACCATCCTATACGAAAAGCAGATGGATCCAGTTCACATATCATTGCTACATCCCGGAGTTTTTTTCCATATCCAGAGACATATGTTCACCTTTTTTCCATTTAGTGATCTGGCTGGGGGATACACCCAGTTGACCGGCTAATTCTTTTTGGGTGCAGGATAAATGACATCTGGTTTGAAGTGAGTTTGAGCTGAATTAAGACACTCTTTAGGAAGGATGTTTATCTTTCAGTGGAGGAAGAGGCCGTCAAGCCGTCCGTTGAAACAGAAGCTACGATATGAAACCTGTAAGGTTACGCGTCTTTTAGGACATAGCGGATATCAACGTCCCCAAAGCGCGTTCATTGGTACTGCAAATGTGTTCGGTATATGGCTAATTGGCAAGCAATTGTTACCTGTGTAAAGTAAAATGCCCCCCTGCCAATCTCTGCCAGCCAATGAAGCTAATCTGGTCAATCCTATTCCGTCTTTCGGCTGTATGCTGGCCGCTTTTTTAACTTCAACCCCCCAAATTCTTCGACCCTCTTCAATAACCAGATCAACTTCAACCTGATCTTTATCACGATAGTGGGAGAAGTGCAGTTCATGTTCGCTCCAACCTGATTGGCAAATCAATTGTTGCACCACAAAGCTTTCAAGTACTGCACCAAAGTCATTACTAAGGTTATACCAATCATCGACTCTCAGATTGTTTAAAGCACAAGCCAGACCCGAGTCCACAATATGAACTTTAGGGGCTTTTATTAAACGTTTGGCTTGGTTTTTATGCCAAGCCGGTAAATATCTCACCAAGAACAAGCGCTCTAGAATGGTGATGTATTTGTCAACGGTTTCTCGCTGAAGACCTATATCTTTCGCTAGTCCACTGATGTTCAACAGATTACCAGTACGCAATGCGAGGATCTTGATGAGTTTCAGTAATTCGTCTTCATCTCGAATCACTGCAATGTCTTTCACATCACGTTGGATAATAGCGTTGAGGTACTGCTTATGCCACTGACGAACCCGCACTTCACTGCGCGTATTCGGCTCTGGATAACCACCTTGCACCACAGCTTCTGCAACGCCTTCAATGAGACTTTGTTCCCCCTTTAATTGAAGGCGAAATTTTGTTGGTGATCAGCTGCTCGAGTAACGATGTTAGACTGTGCTGCTTTTCTTGTTCGGAAAGTGGCTGTAAAAAGGTCACCTCGACACGACCTGCCAGTGATTCCTGTACTCCAGGCAGCAACAGTAAATTAGCTGAACCCGGTTAGTATGAATCGCCCCGGCTGGCGATGAATGTCTATAGCTGCTTTTAAGGCAGGCAGGATTTCCGGCACACGCTGTACTTCATCCAGTGTGACACGTTCTGGCAAGCTTTGTACAAATCCCGTAGGATCAGCTTTAACCGCGTTAAGCAAAGTGCTGTCATCAAAAGTTAGGTAAGCCCGCCCAGGCTCTAGCGCTTTCGCCAACGTTGTTTTGCCGACCTGGCGAGGACCGAGCAGGCACACCACTAGCGTATCAGCCAATGTTACCTTGAGCTGTGGTGCTATATATCTTGGGTGTAGTGTGTTATTCAAAGCTGTTTTTTTGTGCAATGTGGAGAATGAAGCTTAAATTGGCCCGTCTATTTGTTAGTTATGCTACCGTCTATTTGCTGGTTTAATCTCCGTCTATTTGTGGGTTTATGACGTTCTTATACAACAATCAAAACTTTTCGAGTGTTTATCGCCCCTCGTCTGAGCATCAGGAGAAGCCTCTGAACAACCAATATTGAGAAAATGGCACCTGAGATTCGGTAGCAAAAACCGGGCCGAGTTTGATGGTATGAAGCAATCGCATTGTGAACGTCATGGAAGAGCTGATGAAACTTACCCTAGGGACTCACGACAGATCATATTTACAGAATACACGACTCTCAAACCTCTGATGATCTCTGCAAGCGAACCTGACAAAAGTGCGTATCTGCCAGTTCTACCCCGTTTGCAACACATCCTGTGTCTGCAACAGGGTCTTACTGATACCGGAGACCTGCAATCATTTTTTTCAGTCGTTCTGCAACGCGTTTAAAAGGAGTTACATACATGTTTTTCACACCAGAATAATTATCATATTTTTCACCTGTTATACCAAAAGTCAGCACTTCATCTGCCGGAGGCATAGTTTGTGTTTTGAATAAGCGATCCCAAAATGAAAAAATGAAAAAATGAAACCAAAATTTTTGTCGTGGTATTTAACAGAACTACTATGATGTAACTGGTGATATGCAGGGCTAACAAAAATATCTCTGATAAAAGGAGGATATCTTAAGTAAACCATAGAATGTTGCAAATTCAAACCAAACATAAGAAGTAAAAACATAAATACGTTTTGTCCCGCAAAAAGAATATACGCGTGTTGAGCATCAAAAAAATAAGATATTCCACCTGCATATATTCCTGTCAATAAACTTGCTATTAAGATAAAAGATCCCTGATTCACAAGGTGCGATCTGTAGGCAGTCAAAGGGTTCAGATTTTCAGCAATATGATGAATCTTATGAAATTCCCATAATATTCTGATCTTATGAGAAAGGAAATGTTCAAAAAAAACTGCAAAATCAAAAACAATAATTGCTCCAAGAGTTAAAACCAGACTGAGAGCTATACTAGGAGTAGTATGAGAATAAGGAATACCGATAAATGATAGGAGATTTATGGTACCTTCTTTAAAAAATACAGCTGACGATAAAATAAGGGAATATGTAAACCCAAACACTATCTTGTCGACAAAATAGAAAATAAAATCATCCTTTGATGATTTAGATGTCAATTTGTGTGCTTTGATTACCATTTTACTAGCTTTTAACGGATTTACCGTTTTATGTTTATAGGCATAAAACAAAACAGCAATCAAAAAAGCCATAAACAAATAACCAATAAACAGTCCATGACTCGGTGCAAAGAATACAGTTAATCTTTTAAAGAAAGGGCTAGCAATATCCTGATATATAAAATCAAAATAACTACTGATATGCTCCATACTTTTTCCTTTTATTTTAATAGTTATAGAGTTAAATTTGCAGCGAACTTGATTGACATTGGATGGTTTCAATCAATCTTATAGTGTCTAAAGACTTTTTCTGAAGTTCATCAAGTTTATACTTTTCTTTACTTCCTTTGATGAAATCAACAAAGTTATATACCATTCTGTGATGTTGTAACTCTTTAAAGAATAATCTTTTTATATTCCTTATCAACCAATGGCTTTAATCCCGATACAATTTTTACCCTCAAAAACGGCAACATCTTACAATAGACAAAGGAGCCACAATATGGCATAACAAAATCCTGAATGCTAATCTCGCCCTTTTCACCAGATATTGTTACTTCCTGACGGGATGTAGAACCGCGATAGGATGCAGCCATACTGAAGGTTACATTCGAGTTTGTTAAACCTATCGCGTTAAATTCGAGAATGGTTCCTGTCTCTTTCTTCAAAACAAATGAATCTAATTTAGATATCTCTTTTATTTCAATAAGCGACAAAATCATACGAACAGGGTACCAGCCGAGATCACCAAGGGCACCTTTATCCTCAAGATGAGGATTAAATTTTATATGCGAATAATCAGTGCTCGGCCAAAAAAAACTTGAGTCGATTCTGACAATTTTGCCCACATGTTCATCTATTACTTTCGGTAATGAATTATATAACTCATTATGCACAAAGTGTGTTGCATCCATCCAAACAATATTTCTCTCTTTTGATAGCTCAAGAAACTCCGAGAGAAATATGGATGAAGACAAAGTCTTTTCAATTAAAATATGTTTTTTATATTTGAGACATAGTCTCATATAAAACTCTTTTGTTGAGCTAGGAGTTGCAATATAGACTGCATCCAATCCCGGATCTTCGAAAAAAGCCTCAGGCACAGTGTAGCCTTTTCCCCTGCTGCTACAAAATTCTTCATAAAATGATTCTGCATTATTTTTACTTCTTGATAATACAGAATAAACTTTGACACCAACATCAGCACAACTCTTGGCTATGACTCTTGCCATTAATCCTGTACCAATGATTCCTAAATTAATCATAAAAGCACCTGTAATCTAAATGTTCTGCTACTTCGATTTAAAAAGTTAAACCTTTAGGAACAATAATCTCACCACCAAGTTGTACTAACGTCCTTTTACCTTCAATGGTAAAAGTGGCTTTTCCACTATAAATCCTGAAATGCTCAGTGGTTTCCGCCAGCCAGCGATATTCACCTTTTTCCATAAAAAAGAATAACTCGGATATACTTCTTCATTTACAATGTCTGATACTAAATCGCAATAATAACTCAACATGGCTTCAAAATAAGGCGTGGCATAATACATATGAGCGCTGGTTGAGTCATTATTCCCTTTTAAATGCCCCAGATTTTCCGAGATGGCTAAATATCTGTAAATAATATCTATTTCTCGTTCTGTTATTGCATTTTCGATGACGTGAATGCCATTGAACATGAATCATCCCTCCATTATTTTATTAATGAAGTTATCATGTCGGTTTCTAATCCTGGTTTCAATTTCATCAGCCGGGATGCAGCTGATATCTGACAGCCAGTTAATCCCATCTTTATTAACATGCAGTATTTTCTGAAAAGTGGTCAGATGATCTCTAACCATTTCTTTTTTAGCCGAAGATGCCTTGATAAGCTCCCGGAAATATGTAATTCCCATTTGAACATGCCTTGCTTCATCCTGCATTGCATTGCAGGGCAGGGCAGGGCAGGATCTCACATTTTTTATATGGTTATTATGGATAAAAACAATTCTCTACAAGCTCAATAAACACACAGCCAGGATATCAAAACCTATCAATAAAATCGTATTGAATGTGAGAAATTATCAATATCTGCTAACTGGATGATTTTTGCGCAAAGTAGAATCCCGCCCTGGGTACAAATCATAATGTTTTGCATTGATAAAATCTATATCGCTAAGCTTATTTGAATTATACATACATATTCCTCTTCTCAGTTAATTTATACTTTTTAAATAAAAAATACAGGAATATCACTGCAAGCAGGATACTTGTTAATTTGAAAGTAAATTCTATAGAAATAAGTTTTGCAGTATACCCCCCAATAATTGGCATCAAAATTGCTACTACAGATGAAATTTTCTGTATACCTCCTGTAGCTTTCCCTACATGTTCAAAACCAATAATATTTCTTACGCCGTATCTGATTGCGAAAAATGTCACACCAGAAGCCGTACCAACCAGGAAAATTAATAAATAGTATGTAGCATAATGATTTGTTTTTGCGTCTAAAAAACCAAACCCCCAAAAGACCACAAAGTTAACCATAATGGAAAATAACAGGAGATTCTTGGCTGACAATCTTTTAAGTAACCAACCAGAAATTTTCGTTCCTACTATGCCACCGATCCCGAGAAGTGAAATTATGTAGCCTATGCTACTTTCACTTTGTCCAATCTTCTCGAAGAAGATACCAAGCATATCATTGCTAAGAAAAAAGGCTAAGTTTGACAAAGTATAGGCCGAAACAAGTAAATATAAGTCCGGTTTACTTTTCAATTGCTGTATAAGTGAGAAACGTTCTACGGCAGTAGAATTTATACCTTTATTTGCATCAGACCGAAAAGTATTATCAAAGTATGATGTCAGCATGCCGACTAAGTTAAATATCATTGATAATGACAGGACAAGCCATAACCCATAGTACGTGTTTAAATAAACAACAAATAATGGAATGGCTATCCTGCTAAAGTTAGTAATATATCCATAAATTTCATAAAATCTTTGAGATTCATTATCATCTACATTCAATTTTGTATTTGATATTCTAATACCACACCGACAGGTTGTCTTGATTAATGTAATTACATAAAGAAATATAATTGGATCAGCTACAGATAAAAAAGGCATGACAATGCCATTAATAAAGAACAGCAGCATCCTCCATTTTAATATACTCCCGTTGTCAAACAGCTTGCCAAATAATCCACTTGCCACCAGAAATGGAATAGCGAAGCAAGCACCTAATATTCCCATTTCGGATGGCGTAGAATGCAGACTATATATAGCTATGATGCTTAAAATAGCATAATCAAGATAAGTATCAAGTTCATTTACACCTATACTAATGTACTTTTTCATCGGTTATCACCCAGATTAGGATAGGTATAAACATATATTTACACCTACCCTTAGCTTGTAAAAAAATATATTATCCAGCCAATGGTTGGTAATCCATAATTACTCATTTCAAAGTTTAGGTTGACATTAAACTATTTCCCGCGAGGGAGGTTAAATATAAGAAAAAATATACCTTCATGTAAATTATCTGTTAAAGTAAAAATTTTATTATTGTGAGCCAACTCATGTTTTTCTAACTTCGCAATATTCCTTATTCTTATATTTGAAAAACCATTTAAATACATGCATATACCACATGAAATATTGAATGATTTTTCTCGCATTAATCTCATTGTACACATTTATTTACATTCAGAATTAATAAATGCATTACATATCAACACATTAATCAATAATACTCATATTTTCTGTATTTGATATATCCTATATTAATTTTTTTGCTTTTATTTAATATAGTTAATTAATAGTAACATAAAGTTACTACATTAACCCGAATTCTGTTTAAGCCGTCACTGAAAAATCGTCTTCCGAATAGAAAACTTTCAGTGATGGCTTCTTCCATTTAAGACAATAAGCAATCAAACCGCCTAAAACGGTCAACATAAATCCTTTTATACTTCGATGGCGAGAATGCTCTATTTGAGAAACGGTTTTTAATTGCCCATTAATCGGTTGAGTAGGCCGCGGGAACTGCCCCCGCAGCCTCTCGCAGAACGGTACGTGAGCCTCTCGACTCATACCGCTCCCATCAAACAAACACGCCTGTCATTCCTGCCCGCCAATGGGCAAAATGCAGTTTCAGCGGCCGGCAACAGTTATCCACTTGATGTGTTGATCTTCTGTACTGGTTTTCAAACCACCCAGCCACTTTATTCCCACCTGGTTCATGGCCGTGATGGCCTCAGCCTTGCTGATCACTAGGCCCAGGGTATGGAAGCTTTCGCATCAACCACTGTTACAGGTTTTCCAAACCTATTTATTATCAACGGACCGAATGCGACGCTTACTCATAACTCAATGATTTATATGATTGAGTCTCAAATAGAGTATATTCTCGGTGCTATTGAATACAGCAAGAAAAATAACAACTGCGTACTTGAGGTTTCTCCCGAAGCTCAACATCGTTATGTAACCGAATTACAAGAGCAGATTAATGGCACAGTATGGGTTGGAGATAATTGTACAAGCGGGTACCGTGATTCAAGAAATAAGCGTTTAACACTGATATGGCCTGATTTTGCTCACACCTTCAGACAGCACAATAGCAAATTTGATCCTGCTCCTTATCTATCTCATACGACAACCGAAATTACTAATCCATAAGCTTTAAGCAGCAATTGGATATTCATTCTGTGAGACGGCAAGGGAGAGAGCTTATCTCCCTTGCCGATGCCAACAATCGCTTTAGAATGGTTTGGTCGGCAAATACTTCCCGTCGAGGGTAATCACAGCACGGGAACCGCCATTAGGGTCATCAACCTTTTTGATATCAAGTTTGAAGTCTATCGCACTGATAATGCCATCACCAAACTGCTCATGGACCAGCGCCTTTAACGTTGAACCGTAAACTTGCACCATTTCGTAGAATCGATAAATAGTCGGATCAGTCGGTACACCTCCGGGGATACTACCGCGCACAGGGATAGTTTGCAGCAGAAGGAAAGCATTCTCATCAAGTTCAAGCCGGTCAACCACTATTCTCGCCGCGTCGGCAGGCAATGGATGCTGGCCGAGCAGTGCAGCAGTGACGAATGCCAGACTCAGGCCCGTTCCTTGTGCGATATCCTCAAACGTCAAATTCTTGCGTGTTTTGGCGTCGATGATAGCATCGGTAAGGATCTGGCGGGGTGTTTGGGAATATTGAGATTGTGTCATAATGATTTCCTTTGGATTAATCGGCTATTAAATGCCGTGGTGAAACATGAATTGCGTTGCAGAAACATACTGATGGATGAAGAATGAACGAATTTATCTATAGCGTCAAAGATCGGATTACTATCATCTCTATAGTATTTACCAATAGTTGACACGCTCGAGAAGCCCTTATAATCTTCACTCCATCGTGGCCGATAAGACAGCTGACAGGTGACAAATGAGCAAATTTTTCTATAGTTTCAACGATCGGCCTGTCATTATTTCCATATTACTTTCAAATAGTTAATTAACATGCTGCTACGACACATTCGTTATCTGCTGGCAGTTGCCGAACATCAGAACTTCACTCGCGCCGCAGAGGAACTTCACGTCTCTCAGCCGACCCTATCGCAACAAATCAGGCAACTTGAGGAATCACTGCATGTGCAGTTATTCGACCGATCGGGAAGGAGTGTACGACTCACCGACGCAGGCGAGGTATACACAAGTTATGCCCGCCGTGCATTGCAAGATCTGGATGCTGGGCAGCGTGCAATTCACGATGTACAGGATTTAAGCCGTGGGTTGCTCAGGCTGGCAATGACACCCACCTTCACGACTTACTTCATCGGCCATTGGGTAGAGCGTTTCAACGCATGCCATCCGGGAATTGCGTTGAATATCAAGGAAATGACGCAAGATCAGATAGAAGCAGCTTTAGCAGAGAACCAGCTCGATCTCGGCATCGCGTTCTCTGAGGTACGATCCCCTGACATTGATAGCGAGCCATTGTTCATCGAAACACTCAGCCTGATCATTGGTCAATCGCATCGATTCATCGGTCAACAAACATCATTGACAGCGAAGATGCTGGAACATGAAGGATTAGTGCTATTAAGCAAAGACTTTGCAACGCGAAGCCATATTGATTTGTACTGCCAGAAACAGGGGATCACGCCGCGCATCGCAATTGAGGCTAACTCAATCAGCGCAATCGTAGAGATTGTCCGCCGGGGACGGCTCGCGACTTTGTTACCTGATGTCATAGCCCACGAGCAGGCCGGGCTCTATTCCATTGCCATTCAACCTCCATTGCCGCAGCGCAATGCGGTGCTATTGTGGCGCAGCGGCGCATATCGAAGCGCTGCAAGTCAGGCGTTTGCCAATCTGATCACGCACCGTTTCGATGTACACCAAGAAAGTGATAATTTCTGATAAACAGAAAACACCGTGCGCTTGGTGGCTTCCGAATTAGGACAGCCAATCTATAAGTTTGTTTCTAATGTAATCAGATGAAAGACGTTCCTGCTCTAAACGTGAAGACTGGAACCGGCCAGAGATGAGATCATTAAACAACCTTGCTTCATCTTCATTTAGCAATGAAGGATTGGATTCAACTGGATTTGGTTCAGGAACCATTCTATCTTCATGAACTTTAACGGTTTCAACATCCATCATTAGGGATTTAATATCCACAAACTTGTCTCTGGCGTCACTGAGAATAGACAAGCCCCAGGTATCAATATCTCCCCAATACCCTACACACTTGCCTCTCAACCATGCCGCATCCATCCAGGCAACGTTTTTCCCTCCTCCTATTACCGCTACGGTGTCAGGCATGTCGGGTAACGCCAAACCAGACTGTAAGTTTTCGACGACTAATATATTCGATGCTGGCAGTTCGTACTGTTTAAGTAATTCACCCGGTATTTGAAGTATCGGAATTCCACCAAACGCCGCCATCGCAGTATGACAAAGCGGTCTGATGGTTAACCAGCCCTTGGGATTTGTTAAACAACCCAACCAAGCAGTCAAACCACCAAATGCTGAAATGGCACCTTTGTGCATCACATCGGTCAGCTCTTCGATCAGGATTTGGTGGTTCTCAAGAAACTTAGTATCAATACCAATGAGGGGTAATGCTCTTAAATATTGCCCTTCCCCCAAGCCTTGCTTTAATTGTGGGAGCAGCTTTGCCAATAATTCCGCATCTCTCAGAGAGAGTTTTTCCACAATATCTATACATTTAACCAATGCAGGATAGAGATCTTTATCAATCCGCAAGAATGGCTTCATATTTCTTTCCCACAACTTACTGCGGGAAAGGGCATCATTCCCTAAAAATTGAATCAAATGTTGCATCGATTCAATGACAACAAAAGTCGGGATTCGCTGCTCAGACAACGCCCGGAAATTTTTGGAAGACCACTCCACATGATCTTGATAAGGAAATGATTTCCACGCATCAACAAACCGCTGAAAATGAACCACATCTGATATGGCAGAACTGCCTCTGGGGGGTTTTAAGCCAATACGGACAGGGAATGCTTTGATGCCCAGTAACCGGGCCTTTAGTGAGGAAAGATTATCCCACTCACGTTGCCTAATGAGGCTGTTAACCTGCGCCGGTAATAACCCCCAACGCACCCCATTCTGCTCTCTTTTCATACCAGTTTCTCAAGTTCGATACCTAAACCAGAAGCCTCGGCAGCTAACGTTTTCTCCTTCTCTTCCCCTATTCTTCGGTCAATTTCTTCCCAAGTGACTTCACATAAATGGCTATCGTGGTTTTCCTGGTCTCTTTCTGCAATGAGCAACGAGCGGGCCGATTCTCTCGCCAAATTCAGGTTTTTATAAGGCGTAATCAAATTAACGTGAATATGCAATTCCCTAAACACCCGGAGCACACGCCGGCTGACTGTTTCGGCCGTATTAGAGAATGCTTCATCCAGAAAAACAGTACAGTAAACAGGCCGATCATAGCCAACCGGCGTTAAAACGTAGGCCAAACTTGCCGCGACAATAGTCGCCGCGAATGACTCCTTTTCTCCTCCAGACTTTCCACTGGATGACTCCAATACATCACGGATCTCACCCGTATTGATATCCAGCTCTTCGGCATAAAATGACATCTGATAACGGGGATCAAGCAGCCTTAAACTTTCCAATGTATTTGAGGAGCCTGGCGCACTCGCTTTCCCAAGGATCTCAACTACCTTAGCCAACTGACGAAACCGTGCTTCATGGTCATCACTGGTTACCTGACTGAGCACCTTACGCAGATGCTGTTCAAACTCATTAACATGCGGGAATTTCTCCCTCTTTGAACCCAGCTTTAAATGTGTACCTGATCGAAACTCTGTACGCTTGAGGACCCGGTTAATAATGTCAATCCGCTCAAGGATATCTTCCCGTTCAGATTCAAGCTTAGTTTTAATCCGCGCCAGCGACTGCGTTGCATGCTTATTCAAACGTTCAATAAACTGCTCCACAAGGTTGGGAAGCCCTTCCTCTTCCAGTTGCTGTAAATGATTAAGATAATCAGGTAAGCTGCCAATATCACTTTGCCAGTCAACCGTGAAGACTTGCCATTTATCGTTAGACCTAAACGAAACCATAATGCTGATGGCTGATCTTTCCGCTCTGTCTTTATTGTTCCGGCTAGAATCTAATAGGCGATCCAAATCTTCTTCAACTTTCGACACCAATTCAGCCATCCGGCTTAAATCGTTTGTATTAAGCACGCCAACCCGAATCGCAAGTAACTGTCTGGCTGAATCAGGTAATCCCTTCTCCGCTTTTGCCCGCGCTTTGTTCCACTCTTCTTGTGCATTTCTCAGCGTATTTTTAACGCCACCAGAATCAGAGTTGAGTTGATTTAATGCCGATTGAATTTGAGCCAATTGCTCTTTAGCCGATTCCCAACGTTCTCTGGCTTTATCAAGATCACCGCCTGACTGTTCTAACACCTTAAGGTCAGCCTGCAAATCAGAAAGCTTTTCATGCCAGTAAGGAGCATTAATATCATCCCAGCGATAACTTTGGAGCTTCTCCCAAAGTATTTTACGATCAGAAACAGAATTCAAATCCTGACGGGCCTGGCTCACCTTTTTTCCGGTTTCCTCCAGTTTCAAGCCTAAATCTTTTTTATCGTTATTAAGAATGGCTAAACGTGATTTGTTTGAAAAGCCCAGACACCAGCGTCTTCTATCATCTATCCGGTGCTGATCTTTTTTCTCAAAGCGACCCTTATCCATGTGCATTAATCCCTGCTGTGTCATCGAAAACGGGGTTTGATCCAATTCTTCCGTATTCGAAACACATTGCAGGTCAAATCTCTGCAAGTGATGCTTGAGCCACTCCCGATAAGGGTGAGTGCGCCATACCAATTTCCTTAGATAACCATCAGGCTTAAACTCCACCGATTGACCCAGGTGAGTCGCAGCATCATTCACAACTTGAACGCGTACATGTAAACCCGTATGCCGGGCGTTTAACCAACGAGTCACCATCGAATAACAATGGTGTGGCACAGCCAGTGTTGTTCGTAACCCGCCCAACGCCCTCTCTATCGCGCCTTGCCATATCTTTTCATGATCTTCGACGTCGATCAGCTCACCGATAAATACACATTGGTCTTTACTTAATTCTAAGGAGTTAACCAGTTCATCCCGCAGTTGCTGATATTTCACATCAATATTAGAATCCGGCCTTGCCTCGATTTCCTGAATTTCCTGAGAGATATCATGGATATTTGCTTGCAACTCACTGAATTTGGCACTGATGGTGGCAAACCTATCCTGATACTCTTCTTCGTCACGCTGAATACTGGCAAGCCTGGCTGATGCTTCGGATTGATTTTTGAGAAATACAGGCTCCTCTAAGACAACAGGGAGAGCCAGATCTTTGGCATGAGTTTGATATTGCGATGAAATACGAACCACCCGATTCAATTGATCTTGGGTATGACCCATTTCCTTTCGAAGCGACTCTATTTTATCCCCGCCAAACTGAAGATATTCCTCATGTCTTCGTTCAACCAGCTTATCCGCATCGACTTTCTGCCCTTCCGCTTGCTTAATTTTGAGGGATAGTGCTTCAAGTTCAGCCTCAATATCGGCAATTTTCTCACTCCACAATTGTGCGAAGATTTCCCCAAAGTAGACCGGGAGACTGTTTTTTTCGGCCGTTAATTCCTCAAATTCTTTCGTCGTTTTTTCGATAATTGCGCTGAGTTCAGGTAACCTAGATAAGTGCACCTGTTGCGCTCTTGCATCCACTAATTGACTATGAATTGCCACCAGATCAGCAAACTCTTCCACTACCTTTTTGGCATCATCTTTGACTGTACTCGGTTCAAGTACCAACTCACGAATCAACCCAGTTAAATCATCAATTTTTTTCAGGCCCAACGCCCGCGACAACAGTGCAGGCGCGTTTTTATTGTCCATATACAGAAGCTTTCGGTACAACTCCTGATAATCGGAAAAATTATCATCACAGCACGTAATCGCCGGGTCATCACGAAGCCATTGCTTGAATGCCCGGGCATTACCTTCCCCAAAGGCATTAAGCATTTCCTTAAGAGTCAGATCTCTTTTAGCAACAACATAAACTCGTGTCACATCCGCCAACACATTCGTCGATTTAGTGATCCAGAAAAGTGCCGCAAGAGTGATTTTTGAGCCATCATCACCCTGATATAACGCTCTAAGCCCAGTGACCACCCCAGATTCACGCTTACTTCTGACTCTCGTACCCGCGCCATCATGGGCAGATCCAAAACTGCCACGCATATAAGAAAGTAAAGTTCGGTCAGAACGATCACCCTGCGCCGCAGCCACATTAAAGGTTGCCTTTCCGGCAGGAAGGAGCAAAGCCATAAGGCCATCAATAAACGTCGATTTTCCCGCGCCGTTATCCCCAGTGACCAAAGTTCCCATAGGATCGATCAATGCGGTATGCAAGCCGTTAAATGACCCCCAGTTATAAACTGAAAGTTCAGCTAATCTGATTTGACCAACATGAAATAATGAATCAGCCGAAAGAGTGTGATCAGTCATGTTCATCTCCTGTTTCCTCCTCTTCGTCTTGATAATCAACAGCGTTGCTGCCGTTTTTATTTAGCTCAATACCCTTCTCATCCGCCATTTTCAGGTATTCATTCAGCATACTTTCGAGAAATTCAGCACTGACTACGTAGCGGATCACCGGTGTAATCTCGAAGCGATCCTCACTTCCCCGCACCGAACTCAATATTTTTTTCGTCACCATTTTCTCAAGAGCCCCCTTGAGTTTTCTTCGGTCAGATTTAGTACTGTTTGTCAGCGGTAAAAACGGTGTCAGATGGGATTCTATACGCTCGATATCAATGATAATCTTTTGCTCACCTGACGTTTCCCGATCCTGGTAGTGTTTGCGCAGCACTAACAGCAGCAGCGTATCGTATAAAGAGAGCGTCCTTCGGCTAATCAGAGAGACAACCTCTTCATCATCTATACCCAATGATTCGGTATCTTCCGCATTTTGAAAACCGGCTATAAAGGCGACACCCGCTTTCTCATCTAAAACCAGCTTCAAATAGACTTCTGACAGATGTTTGCGTACAGCACATTGGTATCGACAAAGCGATTCAAACAACTTAGCTTTCTGCGAAGATAAGATAACGCCCTGACGCAGCAAGCTAACCAGCACCCGACGCGCATCCGGTGGCATACCACTATTTGAACTTTCAGAGTGATCACTGACTAACACATCATCAACTTCAACGGATGAGCTTTTATTGGTGGCGACATCAGATTCAACAGCAGATGTGCCTGTAAGCGGGTTATACCCTGATTGAGTATGATGTTTTATCAACTGATCGAAGAACCCTGTTTGCTGCTCTTTCTGAGGATCTGAATCAGACTTCCCGAGGGTTGCAGGGGTACCATTATCTTTATTCAACTTTTTATCTTTACGCATTCCAACCCTCACACCATGAGATCTACAGCCACTTTCTATTCACCATGACGCTATTCATCATTACAGGACCAATTCATCCAAACTGTCTGGAAACAGGTCGGCACTCAAAAGAAAAGTGGGGATAGACGCCCGCAAGCTAACGCCCTGTTTGTCAATAATTTCAATTGACTCCTTCTCTTCCAATAATGCAGCCCCGACAGATTTCGCAACCCGCAAATAAGCAACTAACTCCTCCAACCCTGAATTAAGCGGGTGATAATGTGCAATAGATGCAATCGTCATTGGACCAAACTCTTTTAACGTTTCTAACGTCCTCTCAGCGATCAATCGGATTTGAACAGCATCAAGGCAATCCAGCATCTGTATACTCGGTTCTCGAGAGTTAAATTGCTCTTCAACACCTGAGGTATCCAGCTTTTCATCGGGTGATTTAAGGAGCATGCTTTCGGGAGAGCTAATACTTGCCGCCCCAACGGGCAGTGACAACGTAGTTGTCGTTTGCAAATCACAGCCTGAATTCTTCAATTCAACAGCAAGTCGTTCCAATTGACCAAGCAATCTATCAACAGCACGATTTTCTTGAGCAGTCCCACTCTCTATGTAAGCACGCAAGCTCTCTTCCGTTCTTCGTCTGATTTGAAAAACTCTGTCACTCTCACGGCTCAATTCTCGCATAAGCTGACTTAAGAATTGCCGCTGCGGGGGACTTAAGTGTTCTGCGACCGGGCGATTTAAAATGCTTCGAAGCTGATCCCGTAGCTCCATAGTTCTATTTTGATCACATAACAAATCAAAAAAGCTTTCAAATGCACTACCAGCATCCGTTTTAGCCAGCAGCGCTTCTTTTTCTAAAACAGCAAGAAGGACATCTCCTCTGGTGGAGTCGCCCTCAATAATTTGAATACGAATTTCCTGATCCAACCGACGAATTTCATCTTCAACACGGCGGAAATCACCCGTTAAAACAGAAGCCAACTGGTAGATCTCACGAATTCTTTCCCGCTGATCAACCTCGGTCAGTTCGGTTACAATGCCTGCCTTCAGGGCATCTATCTCTCTCTGAATTTCGGATTTTCTATCTTCCAAAAGCGTGACACGCTCATCGACATTTGGGCTAATCGCCACCGCAAAGTCCCTGACCGCTTCCTGAACAATTCGAAGATGAGACGCAGTGGTTCCTGAACTGCGCTCATCAAGTCCCTGACTAAAACGGAGCGCAATTTCACTGGCATCCGTTTTAGTTAATGTGTCATCCATCTCACGCAACCAGCCTTCCCGAATCCATTTATTGAGATAAGTGCCAGCACCCGTTTCCGTTTCCCAAAGACCAAGTTCACGACAGCGTACCAGCTCCGCATCAAGTGACACGCGGGCACGACTAAAAGGGACTTCACTATCTTCCGAAAACAACTCCCCCAAAAATGCCAAAATTAAAGGGGAATTATCTGCTCTTAATAATTTCCAGGCAGCACTTTCCTGAAATAGACGGCGGTACTTTGCCTGTAATCCTTGGAAGTTCAACTTGCCTCCCTCTGTGTGATTATGAGTAAAAAGCGATTAAATGAGTACTGGCCCGTCACCACTCTTTCCAAAAAGCCACCAGCAAGAATTTTGTATAATTCACAATCAAATAAAAACCATATCATCATATTTTTTATTATGTCAACGCCTACTATTGACTCTTAAAACGATTAAATGCGGTGACCAGCGGGAGAATTAAACTGATAAAAACCATCCATTTTGCGAAGAAAGCGGTAGGAGTACCCTTTCGAGCTAAAGATGGGCAGTCTGGACAAACCGCCCCAATGCAAACAGTAGAAAATTCCGTGTTACTTCCTACGGACAGGTAAGCCAGTACCACGAACGCCATCCTGTGGTAAAACTAGCACCGCTACCGACCAAGCCGGCAACGTGACCGCGCCATCTTCTGCTATTCTGATACCGGCCGCCAGCGAGGTGCTGCCCAGTTCGCTTTGAATATCGTTCAACTTCAATCCTCTGACCTTAAGCTCTCTCACTGTAGCCGTATGTGGTGCTGCATTGATCATCACAACAAGGCCGTCGAACCGCAAATCGTGGTCATCACTGGTAGCAGAACCGTCATCTATAGTCATCACGAACAGCCCAAGCTGCTGATGCAGCCCAATGTTATGGAAATCAACACGTTGCTTAACCGATGCACCATCACCGAGCGTCATCAGTGGTGAAAATTGACGTAGGCGCAACAGTTCCTGATAAAAAGCAGTCATCTGCAATAACTCAGTTTGGCCTGGTTTATCCGCTACATTTTTCACTCGTTCAATCAATGCGTAATTTTCACCATCATCACGCAGGCCCGGCATGCCAACATCATAATTGTTGTCTTGGTAAGTGTAACTGACACGGTTAAACCAATCGCCGGCATTATAGGAATCACGGGTAAAAGACTTAGAACGTAATAGTTCCGATCCATGTTGAGCGAAAGCCAGTCCCTGCCCAAGGAATGTAGTAGAGAGGGATATTGCCTGCATGCGAACCCTGGTTGCCAGATCCGCCTCATGTGCAGCTTTGTAGCTGATTATGTCCCATAACGTTTGGTTATCGTGTTTAGATACATAATTGATTACCTCAATTGGATCAGCAGCATAACCGGCTATCGCCCCTTTGTAATCAATTTCTCTGCCGGTTTTCACCGCCCCATCTTTATCGATCAACACGAAATCAGCCAGATTGCCCGCCATACCCAAACGTACCAGATCCGCCAGATGACGCACTTCGTTAGCATTTAACCAAGTCTGTTCGTTAGGTAACGTTCCGGCACCATTACCCACGCCCTGGTTAATACGAATGCTGTCAGCGGAATCGAACGGCCCACCACCCTGTACCGCATCACGCAGTCGATCAGAGAAAGTACCAATCCCAGTACCCTTAAGATTAATCTGTGAAGCGATTTCGAAACGGTCGCCCTGCCCGGAATTCCAGCCTTCACCAAAGAAGTAGACCGATGGGTTAATCGCGCGCACTTTTGCCAGCGCCGATAACATCTGTGCCTTGGGATGAAAGCCCATTAAGTCAAATCGGAACGCGTCGATCTTATAATCCTTAACCCAAGTAACCAATGAGTCTTCGATTAGCTTAGCAAACATGCGGTGCTCTGGTGCCGTATCGTGACAACAGGTGTTGGATTCAACGTTACCACTGATTTCATTCAGGCGATGATAGTACCAAGGGACTATCTTATCCAACACGGAAGATCTGTCTGTTGGACCCGCCGCATTGGTGTGGTTGTATGCTACATCCATGACCACATTCATGCCTAATTGCTGCTTGATGGCCTGAATCATGGCGCGAAACTCTTTTATACGCACCGAACCTTCCGCATCGGTTGCATAAGAACCTTCCGGTACTGAATAATGGAACGGATCATAGCCCCAGTTGTAGGAGTCAGTTTCGGCAATCATTGCATTCAACTCTTGTACCTGTGGGTTATCGGCATTGTCACCACTCAGCAATTCCTGTAACACTTCACCTACGGTTTGTGAACTATGACAGTAATCAGCAAAGCGACTCTTTCTCACCATAGGGTTGACCTGACATAAGCGACTGAATGGGTGATTAAGATCAGCTACTTGGCCACTGAATTCATTAACGGAAGCCAAATCAAATACCGGCAACAGCTCCATATGAGTGACTCCAGCCTGACTCAATGCCTTAAGATGCTTGAACATATCGCTGTTGCTAGCGGTCAGAGCCAGATATTTACCACGCCAAGCTTCTGGCACCGTGCTATCTGCAACGGAGAGATCACGGACATGAGCTTCATATATAGCCATGCGCGCAATGTCTGCCAGTGTACTTTGCGAACGCGGCATGATCAAGCTATCCCAGTTTTGTGGTTTCAGTGCCTCATCATTCAGGTTGATTACCTGGCTGTATTCCGAATTGGTGGACAGGCTGTGAGAATAGGGATCGGTGACCTCATAGTGCTCCACATTGCGGGAATGAGGATGGTACACCGTTAGAGCATAGCGATAGTAAGCACCAACCCGTTCTTTATCTCCTTGCCATGACCAAGCGCCACTAGCAGGATCTCGGTTCATTGCATGATTGCCGATAACCTGTTTATCTGCATTATAGATAACCAACCCGACATTCTGAGCAGTAGGCGCCCACAAACGGAAGGTCACACCGGCATCGTTGATCAGCGCACCATATTCCAGCGTATCAGCTGTATCGGCAAAACGGTCATCCAGCACGCCGGCAGTTTGTACTTGAGTCGCCGATAATAACAAACCTTCTTTATTGGTCGCCAACGCGACCAGATCACCGGCGAGTAATATCTCGATATCCGTGTCTGCTGGCAGGCGGAACGCTGTTAACTTCGCCAGATGAGGGAATCGCTCAGCCGTTTTCTGGCTCAGGGTGGTCGGTGTTAATGCCAAATAGCTATCGGTGAAGTTTCCTTGGTCATTGGCTACGACTTTGCTCCGGCTATGATATAAGCGGACATAGGGCTTATCCGCACCGCCTGCCCACAATAGCGTCTGGTTATCAACCCAGTGTGCCGAAGCCTGAGAGACGCCGAATACAGATTCAAAGGCTTCCTCACGACTGCCATAGATTTGATGACTCCCCGGTACTATCGAGATAGTACGATTACTGAAATCAGAGAAAGAAATTTTCAGGTCACGGTCGATCAATTTAGTGTTGTTGCCATCACGCACGATAAAATTAATACAGCCCTCGTTTTTGTTTAACGGCACAACCCAATAAGGGCCATAACTATCGCTGCCTGTAGGAATTGCACTGAAATCATTCCAGCTCAATGAGGGAGAAGCCAGGGCATCACAGCTTTCATCGTTCCATAGGTAGAGGGTATTGGTACTGTAATCACGGTTTGTTGTCGGATCGCGTTGACTTAATTTATCAATGTCCACCAAGTGGATAACGGCCTGAAGATCGCCGGCACGGGCGGCTTCATCCGGTATTTTGATAGGGAGATGTGCTATCGGCTCTTTAGGCGGATTAGGTAAAGAACCACTGTTATCACAGCCTGCCAGCAAAACGAATGAACCGCTTAATATGGCCGAGTAAGCCTTTTTCAATAAGTGAACTACCATAATCAGACCTTTTAATAGTAAGAAGTTATCGACGATATTATTGCGAATGAATTAAATTGGAAATATTAAATAACGTCTCAGATAAAGCAGCATCCTCCTAATTTTGATACTGATAGGGAGGAGGAATCAGGAGGAGATGCTTTTTCGTGATATAGCGCACGATTAATGATGTAATAATTTTTTATTACATAAAGCACGTGAGTTTATTTGTATTATTCCATCCACTATAGATCCAAAATAACATCGGGCATATCGATTGTCATTTCATATATCTTCACAGACTTTATTGTTTCTGCAAAAAAGCACTTATTAGTCGAATCCGCCCTTCATTAAAAAATGACATTTCATGTAAATCTGCCCTTTGACATCCATTTATACTTACATTCCAATTATGGAGTCATGACTCCGTAATCAAAAAAAGGCTAGGCTGGTGTTATATTAGCTCGCAACATCAGTCTGGCTGAACAAAAATTCAATTAATAATCTTATCATCTAACTCAATACAGATCCGTTTTAGATTTTCATTATATTTCCATCACTTTCTTAAGAAAAACTAATAATACCACTATTACCGTACTTATCGTAGACCGTGACACTATTTGATTATATTTACTTAATGTCTAATTTCGCACAGTCTGAAATATTATTAAAAGACTTATGTGACAGGATATAAGTCGTAGAAATAACTCTATTTTTACACTATAAAACAATCACCAAAAGATATATCTATAGAGCTAACCGAATTAATCATCCACACTTTCGATTAGAAAACATGTACTTATGAAATCGTTATTTCCAAATATAAATTCAGCCAAATACAAAAAATTAACCATGAATAAAACCAATTAGAGACAATAATTTAATGTTAATTATTGTCTTTGTTCAGAGATACGATTATGGAAGGTATTAAACCTAAATTCTATATTTTCTATATCAATATACCCTATGGATTTCAAGATGCATCGCGGCGGCAAGGGAGCGAATCCCCGGGAGCATAGATAACGATGTAACCGGGGTGAGTGAGTGCAGCCAATAAAGAGGCAACTTGAAAGATAACGGGTATATAACGAAACAGATAATCACCGCCCACAAGAAACTGAGACAAGCTATATAATCCCACGGCAGTTGCAACCATTGTTGATTGTTACTGGCTTTAAGCACAAAAGGCTGAAAACGGCTGGTCAGCTTTTTCTCTCAGTTCCAAAAATGCTGCTCTTTCTCCGGCCCATGTGTAATCAATGGACGGTTATTCCAATCCAGTTATACCGATCGAAATTGTGACAATAATGATAATTTCTTCATAAGGATATTGAGATCAATCAATAACCGGATACTGTTGTTTGTACTATTAAGCCAATATCTTCCATCTCCCTCATCGTTAATGTTAAATTTCAATACCAGTTTAATCCTGTTTGTTTTTTGGTCACATTCAGTCCCTAATAAAATAATTTTCAGCAAACTGGTACTGAGCAAGGGATTATGGTGGCTTTTGCTAAGACGCTTAACATCATGTCAAATTTCCTGAATAATTTAGGTAATCATTCAATCAATCGACTAAGTGAAATGGTTCTCATTCTCTTAATCATTATTCCGCATCTATAAAAATATCAATATTTATCATATAGTTGATGAAATACTCTACATTTATTCCCATTTTATCAGAAAAAACTCTTTACAATCGATAGTGATAATTATTATCATTCGTATCGCTTTCAGATGAACCGCCTTCAGGGTAAAGATGAAAGCACGACATTGCTCACATTGCTTCCAGTGTTTACTTTAGCCAGCCGGGTGCTGGCTTTTTTTTATTGATCAATCCAGCTGCTATAATTTCAAAATATTTGAACAATTAAGTTAGGATTTTAGACTTTTATGTTATCTCTTCTCAACTAGACTGTAAAAACCATTGAGGAGATTTGAATATGATCTATTTACGCAAAGCATCAGATCGCGGCCATGCTAATCATGGCTGGCTAGATAGCTGGCATACTTTCTCATTTGCCAACTATTACGATGCCAATCTTTTGAATTTTTCAGCGCTGAAAGTGATTAATGAAGATTTCATCGAAGCAGGTCAAGGCTTTGGTACCCATCCACATAAGGACATGGAAATTCTCACCTATGTGCTTTCTGGGGCTGTTGAACATCAGGACAGTATGGGAAATAAAGAGCAAGTACCCGCCGGTGAATTCCAAATTATGAGCGCAGGTACCGGTATTCGTCATTCAGAATTCAATCCGAACAGTGATCGCCAATTACATCTGTATCAAATCTGGATTGCTCCAGATAAATCCGGCTTGACACCACGCTATGAACAGCGCCGTTTTGATGATGTGCAAGGCCGCCAATTAGTGCTCTCTCCCGATGCTCGGGAAAGCTCACTAAAAGTCTTCCAAGATATGACCTTGTGGCGTTGGGTACTGAAAAATCATGAAACTTCCGAATATCTTACAGAAAACGGCCGTTATATCTGGATACAAGTGGTACGTGGCAAAGTAACTGTTAATGGTGTGCAAGCAACCACCAGCGATGGTCTGGCGATCCGGGATGAGACCCATCTGCAACTTAACGCCAGTGATGATAGTGAAATACTGCTGTTTGACCTTCCTGCGGCATAAATCCCCAATAAACCTCACCCATACGGATGAGGTTTATTTATACAAGAAGAAACGTACAATTACAGTTTAGGGCCCGCTTTTACTAACGCTTCCCCTGCTAGGGTATCCGTGTATTTATCAAAGTTGTCGACAAAACGATGTGCTAAATCTTTCGCCTTCTCTTCCCACTGAGATTTATCTGCGTAAGTATCACGTGGATCAAGAATATCGGTATCAACACCAGGCAACACAGTCGGAACCGCCAGATCGAAGATAGGTAATGTAATGGTGTCAGCTTCCTCAATATCACCACTTAAGATGGCGTCAATGATTCCGCGGGTATCCTTAATAGAAATACGTTTACCGGTGCCATTCCAGCCCGTGTTCACCAGATAAGCCTTGGCACCTGCGGCCTGCATACGTTTCACCAGGACTTCCGCGTATTGAGTTGGATGCAGACTGAGGAAGGCAGCTCCGAAACAGGCAGAGAACGTTGGTGTGGGTTCAGTCACACCGCGTTCTGTACCAGCCAGTTTCGCTGTGAAGCCAGACAAGAAATGATATTGAGTCTGCTCCGGTGTCAGACGGGATACCGGAGGCAGCACGCCAAACGCATCCGCCGTCAGGAAAATCACCTTGGTCGCGTGACCTGCTTTGGAAACCGGTTTAACAATGTTTTCAATATGGTAGATAGGATAAGAAACACGGGTGTTTTCAGTTTTTGAACCATCATTGAAATCAACTGTGCCATCTGCCAGTACAGTCACGTTTTCCAGCAATGCATCACGTTTAATCGCATTGTAGATATCAGGTTCCGCTTCTTTGGATAGATTGATGGTTTTCGCGTAACAACCACCTTCAAAGTTGAATACGCCGTCATCATCCCAACCATGTTCATCGTCACCAATCAGCTTACGTTTTGGATCAGTAGAAAGCGTGGTTTTACCTGTCCCTGATAAGCCGAAGAAAACAGCAACATCGCCCTTCTCACCAACGTTGGCAGAACAATGCATTGAAGCAATACCTTTCAATGGCAGCAGGTAGTTCATCATTGAGAACATCCCTTTCTTCATTTCACCGCCGTACCAAGTACCACCAATAAGCTGCATACGCTCTGTCAGGTTGAACGCAACAAAGTTTTCAGAATTCAAACCCTGCTCTTGCCATTGTGGGTTAGTGCATTTTGCACCGTTCATCACAATAAAGTCTGGTTTGAATCCGGCCAATTCTTCATCTGAGGGACGGATAAACATGTTCTTAACGAAATGAGCCTGCCATGCAACTTCTGTAATAAAGCGGACTTTTAGGCGTGTATCTGCATTCGCACCACAGAAAGCATCGACAATAAACAAACGTTTGCCTGAAAGCTGTTGAGTAACCAGACCTCTCAGATGTGTCCATGTTTCCTGTTGTAATGGCTTGTTATCATTCTTGCCTTTTCCCTGGTCAGCCCACCATACGGTGTCACGGGTAATATCATCACGGACAATATACTTATCCTTGGGGGAACGTCCAGTGAAGATCCCCGTATCGACAGCCACAGCGCCCAGGTTGGTCAAAGTGCCACTCTCATAACCTTCCAGTGAAGGTTTGGTTTCTTCTAAAAATAACAGCTCATAGCTTGGGTTATAAACAATCTCACTAACATCATGGATTCCATAGTCCGCGAGTTCCTGTGGGGTAATGCCTTTAACACTCATGTTATTGCTCCTGGGTCCTGGATAGTCACACTTTTTCTGTGAGCAATAATAAATAGTTATGATTAATTAACAGCGATTGTTATCAAAAAATTGAAAACCTATCATTTTTTTAGGGGTAATCTGAAACGAAAAACACGAAAGAAGCCTTTGAATATTATGAATATTGATAGAAAGGCGCGGATCCGCGCCCTAAAACAGATGGATATTAGTGTAACCGGCTCTTTTTTTCTGACCTGATTTCAACGATATCATCAGCATCAAAAATATAGTGCGTACCACAGTATTCACACTCCATATTAATATTGCCATCTTTCTGCAAAATATGATTAACATCCTCATCGGAAAGTGTGACTAGCGTGTCAGCACAACGTTGACGAGAACAAGTACAGCGGAATTCAACGGGTTGCGGCTCATATAATACAACATCCTCTTCATGATAAAGACGATGCAAGATCTCTTTAATTTCCAGTGAAAATAGCTCTTCACCTTTAATGGTTGCAGTAAGCTGTACCAGATGATCAAATACATCTGCACTCCCTTGCTCCGCCACTGGCAAAATCTGTAGCAACATACCGCCAGCAGCGATACTTCCATCCTGAATACCGGTACGGATAAATAGGCGAGTTGGTAACTGTTCAGACTGCCTGAAATAATCATCCAGACATTCCGCCAGCGTTTCACCTTCCAATGCAACGACACCCTGATAACGCTCACCATGAGTTGGTGTAATGGTAATGACCATATAGCCTGTGCCAACCATCTGTTTCAGGCTGCTATTCTCAGCAACTAATCCGTCAATACGGGCGACACCGCGCATTTGTTGCTGATGATTACCGTTAATAACTGCCAGTTTTACCGGACCTTCTCCCTGAATTTGAACCGTAATATCACCATCAAATTTCAGTGTCGCCGTTAATAAACTGGTTGCTACCAACAGTTCTCCCAATAATTGCCGTACCGGCTGCGGGTAATCATGATGTTCCAGAATATGCTGGTAAGTTTCACTGGCTAAAACCAGCTCACCACGTACAGAATAGTTCTCAAACAAAAAGCGGTGTAATTGGTCTTGTTTAAACATAAATATCTCTCACTGGAGCAGGTTATTCCTACTCACTTAATTTGGTGTTTTTAAACTTAATCAGCGTGCGTCTTTCTTTTTTATCCGGCCGGCGATCAGGATGAGGCATAGTTAATGCATTCATTTTACGGGCTATTGCTAGTTTTTCACGGTTAGCAATACTCGCTTCTGTTTCCCGGTAAAGTTGTTGAGCTTCCGGTGCACCGCGCCGATGGCTGCTTAACGCAAGAACATCAACAGTACGTTCATCATTACCCTGACGCAGTTTAATTTCAGCCCCGAGTTCAACCATTTTACTCGGTTTACCTCGTTGACCATTATAGTGAACTTTACCGCCATCTATCATTTCCCGTGCCATCGCCCGTGTTTTATAAAAGCGGGCAGCCCACAGCCATTTATCCAGACGGACAGCTTGATCGGAGTCTGAGTTATCTTTCATTTTTTCTCCCAATATCAGCTCCGGCGAAAAAGCCAAGCCTAACACACCATTGCTGATTATCGCCAACGTGTAGGTGGGAAAGCCGTATCAAAACAGCTATCGTAATACTGCCTGATTTTGCTTAGACGTTGTTTGTTTTGCCGATTTCTCTTAACAGCTAACACCGAATTAATGACCAAAATCGCCAGAAGCACCAAGAGTAAAAGCGTTGTGCCAATACAACGGATCAGCGTCATGGAATCCAGTGTACTATGTAACACAATCCGGCGGGTTCCATGAGTATCTACGGACAATTCTGTAATAATTCCCACTGTCTCAAAGGGTGTTTGCAACACCGTATCCGATAACCGCTGTAACTCACGCCATTGTTCTAACGCACTATGGTCATAAGAAACAATTGCCGGCGTGATATATTCAACCAACTGTTTACCTTCATCACTGATCAGCAAAACACCGCCCGGAGAAGGGCTATTAAGCAGAATTGCTATTTTATCTATTTCCCGGTAGATAAATGACGATGTAGTCGCATCAACCAGCTTTCCCAGCGCTTCAGCCCCCGCTGGACGCAATAGAACATGGATGTCATCAAACTTGCCATCTTCTGTATTCTTTAACAAAGTTGTCCAATCATTGGTACTACCCAGGTTAACTAAAGCATTCTTCAATCGAAAACAGTCTGCTTCTTTTCCACATAATTTTTGAGTTTTCAATATGATATCAGGAAAATCATCTAATAAAATCATACCAGATTTGGCAATCTCTTGAGCAAGACCTGGATTAATTACATCGCTATTTTCCTGTAGACGTAATTGCTTATTCACAGTTGCAATCAATTTAGCCGCATTTTCTATAACTTCTGATTCTTGGATTGGCAGTGAATAAGTACTATTCCAATATATCCCTGAACAATCGAATGGAGAAAAATAAGTGTCTCCTTTACCGTTCATATTATTTGGTGGCATATAACACATACCAACCCCTTTTGCTTTCAGGACATCCCCAACCCGCAACGCCATCTCTTTCATCGTATTAGCATCAGTGACAACCTTCGTGCTGCTACCACGCAACCAAGCAAAACTGAGTTTCATTGGTACACTAACCGGCTGATAAAAATAGAGCAGCAGCATAATAAGCAAGCTGCCACCAATCATCATTAGATTTTTCCCATAACGGTGATAAGGGTAATTTTTCTCCTCATCGTGCAAAGAGAGATAATGCCCTTGCCTGACTACCTGGCCGTTAGTGTAAATATCAATATTGGTTTTCTGATCAAGATCGTAGGTAACATAAGATTCCCAATGAAGTGGGTATATTAAATCAATCCCACCAAGAGAAATATTACTCATTTGCCCTTGTTCAAATTCTCCAAATAACCCCCACCGTTTTGGCACACCAGTAAAACAATGGATATCTTGACACTTGCGTCTTGAAGACGGACAGGACAACAGCCAAAAACTGATTGCTATTAAAGTACCCGCAATCAACATCAGCCACGGCAAAAACAGTATCGGTGAGAGTAACGCAAGGAACCAAATAAAAGATCCGAGACACAAAAATCCTCCCGCCCAAATACCCGATGAGTGATTCAACCGGTATTCTTCCGCTGTCTCTTTACGGATATTTTGTAATTTTACGCTGGTATCGCCATTTTTTTGGATTGATGCCTGCTGATGGAGCACATCTGAAACTACCGGAGCGGAAGGAAAATCCCGTTGAAAATCTTTCAGGAAGTGACCATTAATCGAAATAACAAGGGGTATTCCCGCAGTGTGAACAACATCAATAATATTCTGTTGTTTAATAAAAGGCTCAAGGAAAAATGGCAAATGCACTTCTGCCATATCAATGTAATAACGCCAACTATGTGGTTCATCTGAGGCAACAGAAAACCGGGTAATGGAATTACAGATAGTATAAACCGTGTCATTTTTATCCGTCAGAATTAACCCGCGGGTTTTATTGATACGGTCGGTTAAAACCAATGGCAACACCTGCTTCAGATAACATTCAATGGCCTGATATTCATCAGCATGAAGTTTACGATGGGTCGGGTCAGCAACAGAAAGCAGATAACGGGCGTTATCATGCGGCTTCCATCTGAAAATCAGAAAAGAAGCCATTATCATCAGGCTAATTATCAAGATAGCCAATATAACGGCTGTTGAGTTCATTTTTTCCCCATATCCATGACAATATTGCTATTGCTGCTGGCAAAATAGCAACCACACGTTCAGTTCTGAATCAGGTTATTTCTATCTGTTTTTTTTAATTTATTTTACAACAAGTTATATAATCACTCCCTGAACTATCTATAACACAGATCTCTTTCCAAAGAGGATAAAGATAACAGTAACAACAATGACAAGCGATAATCACTATCATTTATCAAAATAATCGGCCATATTTAGTCAAGCTATAGAGTGTACCTAATTTCATCATAAAACCTAAGGTTAATGAAATAATTTATGACGTAATAATGCACAGACACTCAAATTAACCCAATATTACTGCCATCAGGGGCAACTATGAATGACCAGAAAAATCCTAAAATCCTGAACATAGAGAACATAGCCCATTCACGTTTATTTCATATTCAGTCAGTAAATCTCGAATTCAGTAACGGTGTAAAACGCGTTTATGAACGGATGCGTCCAGCAGCCCGGGAAGCGGTTCTAATCGTCCCGGTCATTGGAGATGAATTAATACTCATCCGTGAATACGCAGTAGGTATTGAGCAATACGAATTAGGCTTTCCCAAAGGCGCTATCGACTCTGGTGAAAGTATCCTTGAAGCGGCTAACCGTGAATTGAAAGAAGAAATCGGTTTTGGCGCCAGAAAAATAGAACAATTAGCCAAACTCACTATGGCGCCTTCCTATTTTTCCAGCAAAATGAACATTGTTATTGCAGAAAATCTCTATCCGGAAAGCCTGGAAGGGGATGAGCCTGAACCACTATCACAAATACGTTGGCCAATAGCCGATATGATGTCATTACTGGATCACGCTGACTTCAACGAAGCGCGAAATGTCTGTGCCCTGTTTTTGGCGCAAAAACACTTACACCATCGTTGAAGTTAACAGAGGCACAACGGATTTCCCGTTGTGCCTGATTTATTATCAGAATAGCTCCTGACTTTCACCATTCTCGATCAACGTTGTGCCAACTTCCTGCACCGCACTCTCTGTAGGCTGAGTTCCGTCAATGAAGTATTCACTGCGAGTATCTGCGCCGCCGCCAGCAAGTTTACCTGTTTTACGATCTATCACGACGGAAACAATACCCGGAGGGGGCGTCACTTCTTTTTCAGGAACATCCTCCAGTGCAATTTTCATAAAGTCATCCCAAATGGGCTGCGCACTCTTAGCACCCGCCTCACCGCCACTGGCTGCTGTACGACCAAGGCTTCTACGGTGATCGTCAAAACCAATCCAGACAGTCGTCACAATATCCGGCCCATAACCTGAAAACCAGGCATCCTTTGAACTGTTGGTTGTCCCGGTTTTACCACCAATATCGCGACGCTTCAGATCGCGCGAGGCACGCCACCCCGTACCGCTCCAACCTGGCTCACCAAAAATATTGGTATTCAAAGCATCATGGATCAGAAATGCCAAAGGGGTACTGATAACGTGAGGAGCATATTTTTGTCCATCTTCGCTACCCCCAATTACCGGAACTTTCTCTAATTCAGGCAGCGGTAATATTTCCTGCTGCCCGACCTGAGATTGAGCTACATTTTCAATCGAGTTTTCAGAAAGTTCGATTGAACGCACAGTATCACCATAAATCACGGGAATATCGCATTGCGGACACGCAATCTTCGGCTTTGCCTCAAACAGAATATCCCCATCTTCATTTTCAATTCTGGTAATGAAATAAGGATCTATCAAATAGCCACCATTGGACATAACCGAATACCCACGCACCATTTGCATTGGTGTAAATGATGGGGAGCCCAAAGCCAGGGATTCTGTACGAACGATATTTTGTGCCGGGAAACCAAACCGTTGCAGGTAATCAGCGGCATAATCAACCCCCATTGCACGCATTGCCCGAACCATTACGGCGTTCTTCGATTGCCCTAATCCCTGACGCAAACGAATTGGCCCCGCATACGTTGGCGGGGAATTTTTCGGGCGCCAGTCAGTACCAGCGCCCGCATCCCAGCGACTGATTGGCAAATCATTGAGCAATGAAGCCAGCGTCAGCCCTTTATCCATCGCAGCGGTATAGAGAAACGGTTTAATATTGGAACCAATCTGACGTAATGACTGAGTGACACGGTTAAACTTACTTAAGCTGAAATCGAACCCACCCACCAGTGCCTTTACAGCGCCATCGTTAGGATCAATGGAAACCAAAGCGGCATTAACTTCCGGCATTTGTGACAACCACCAGATATCTTTTACTTTCCGGACCCAAACCTGTTCACCTGCCTGAACCACTTCATTCACACTACGTGGAACCGCACCCTGCACACTATCAGATTTGAATTTTCTAGCCCAACGAACACCCGCCATTGGCAATTCTGCACTGCTGCCATCCACCAGCATCACCGTCGCCTGATCAGCACCCGTGCTGGTCACAACCGCTGGCATTAGCGGCCCATAATTTGGCAAAACCTTAAGCTTCTTAACAATCTGTTCCCGACCCCAGGCAGGTTCACCCACTTTCCACAACACCTCCTGCGCCCCACGATAGCCATGACGCATATCGTAATCAATGATGTTATTACGCACCGCATCCGTGGCAGCCAATTGAAGTTTACGGGTAATCGTGGTGTAAACTTTATAGCCGTCGGTATAAGCATTCTCCCCATGACGCTCAATCATGTTCTGACGTACCATCTCAGCCAAATAAGGCGCAGAAAACGCAATCTGAGGCGCGTGATAATTAGCCACCAGCTTTTCATTTCTGGCTTGATTATATTGCCGCTGAGTAATATATCCCTGATCAAGCATACGGCTCAAAACCACATTCCGGCGGTTAATCGCCCGGCCATAAGAATAAAGCGGGTTAAAAGTAGAAGGTGCTTTTGGCAGACCGGCAATCATGGCCATTTCACTCAATGTCAACTCATTGACATTCTTACCAAAATAAACCTGAGCCGCAGCCCCGACACCATAAGCCCGGTAACCGAGATAAATTTTATTGAGATAGAGTTCGAGGATCTCATCTTTATTCAGTAACTGCTCAATCCTGACGGCCAGAAAAACTTCCTTAATTTTACGCATCAATGTCTTCTCAGGACTGAGAAAGAAATTTCTCGCCAGTTGCTGAGTAATGGTACTGGCCCCTTGAGAAGCACGACCTGAAGTCATCGCCACCGATGCCGCCCGGATAATTCCTATAGGATCAACGCCATGATGTTCATAAAAACGACTGTCCTCCGTTGCAATGAATGCCTTCACCATAACAGGTGGAATTTCGGACAGAGTAAGAGGCATACGGCGCTTCTCACCATACTGCGCAATAAGCTCCCCATCCGCACTGAACACCTGCATTGGTGTCTGTAATCGAACATCTTTTAATGTCGCCACATCAGGTAACTGCGGCTCGATATATTTGTACATGCCAAAAATCGAGGCTGTTCCCAGAAAAATGCAACTCACGACAAAGATTAAAAAATATTTTACGAACTTCACCTGAAATTTCCCATGCCACGTTAGTTGGGTGGTTTATAAACAATCGGCGCGTAGTATAAAGGTTACACAGCACCTTGAATATGGTCTTTTATTAAAATTACTGATACGGAGATCGTCATATGTACTCACCAAAGTGGTATGTCGGACTGGACATCCAAGATGGAGCCATTCGTGCCGTCGCAACCATAAAACGCCGTAATGGCTGGCAGCTTCGCCACTGCTGGCAATATCTTTTATCTGATGCAGTTATGCCAGAAGGTCGTTTACAGCGGCCAGAGATATTATGCGATATATTAAATCAATGGCGCCAAAAATTACCCAAAAAAATCAGTTTCAGACTCGCCTTACCTGTACAGCAAACATTGCAGCGGAATCTGACTTTACCTTCAGATATCAGTCTTAAAGAGCCGGAACAAGGCTGGTTTATCAATGCCAGCGCCGAAAAACAATTTCCCTTTAACACCCGCGAACTGGCTCTGGATTACCGTATTATCGAGCAAAACGCCTATATCAGCGCAGCCCGTCAGAAAGATCTGGATATCTGGCTACAATGTCTTGCACAAGCAGAAATCTTCCCGGACGCCATTGATATTGCCCCCTGTGCATTACGCTATATAGCGCAATATGCTGGCGTTCCGGCTGATAGCTGGCTGTTACACCGGCAACAATCCGGTTGGTTGTGGGTATCTCCTGCTAATGCGCCCTTTGCTTATGATTTGGTATCAGCAAATACCGCCGCTTCCCCACTACAGGTTATTCGCCAATTACCGGCCTCATCCATAACTAAAAAGAATATTTATTACAGCAGCTACCAACAGGAAGTGCTGCCTGAAGGAACTTATTCCTGGGATATGCTGGCAGCATTCCGTCACTATCAACCACCGCTCCCAGTTCAACTGATGGAATATGTGATAGCCGGTGGCTTGGCGCTCAGACCGGATGATCAATGATGTATCAGGTTAATTTTCTGCCCTGGCGACAAACCCGGCTGAAGTCCCGCTATCGTTGGTGGGCCATTCTTCTCCTATTGCAATTAGCGTTGTGGCTGGCAGCGCTCGTCTGGATGTCGTTTAAACAATTGGAAACGATTAACAAGCATCAAAGACAATTACAACAACTCAACCAGCAACAATTACACTTACAGCAACAGATAACTCAGACAGAAGAGGCGTTCAATCTTCACAACAAACTGGCCTATAAATTAAAACAACAACAAACACGGCTGAAACAGAATCAGCAACATTTAAGATTATTCAATGAACTACCTGAGTTACTACCGGAAGGAAGTTGGCTGACTGCTTTTGATGACCATGCAGGTCAATTGAAATTGGTTGCTAACAGTCTGGATTATTCCAGTATGACATCGCTGCTGGATAATCTCGAAAACAACGGACAATTATCTGAAATTCAATTGAAAAAAATGACCACCACTGAACAGCAAATCAGGCAGTTTATTATTGACGCGAACTGGCAGACGGAGATACCCGATGATAAAAAATGACTATTTATGGTGGTTTGACAAACCCGCCTGGCTGCTCTTTATTTGGCAGCAAACTATCATCATCTTGGTCCTGATCCTATTTTATCTTTTCTTCTGGAAAGAGAAAGCTGAACGGGAAATTGGGCTGACACAAGAAATAATCGCCCAACAAACCAATACAAAATCAGCCAATAACCAGCTAAATCAGTTACCTCAGTTGGAAAATATACGGCAACAGATAAACCAAATAGAAAATGAACTTAACCAGCCACCACAAAACACCGCAAAAATTACCGCAGTAAAACAACTGCAACAACCGTTGATAAATTCTGGCGGGCAACTTATTGAATGGCAACGTAAAAATGAAGGGGAAAAAACGCTCTGGCAAATAACAATTTATTTAAACTATGAACAAATGCTGGATTTTCTTGATGCATTACAGGCGTTATACCCGCCGCTACTGATTAAACAGTTTTCTGTTTCTCCATCAGGCGAATCTCTAAATGTCAAAATGACCTTGTCAGAAACCTCATATGAGGAATTTTATGACTAAAATATTTATTCTGTTTATCATTTTCCTGCCGGCTATCTGCATTGCAGAAATAAGAAACCCTTTTGCTCCACCAATAACAGAAACAGAAGAGCAACCTATTGAGTTATTTGATCAATCAGTCAATGAAGCTGAGATTCAGCACCTCTCAACCGCATTACAATATGCAGACGCAGAAAAAATTGCCCTTAATCTCAGGCAAAATATACCCCCACTGATGACCAAAGAGGGTAAGGCTGATTTTGATCCTGAAACTAACAGCCTGATTTTGCAGGATAGCCCCATCGCCATCACGCAGATAAAAAGCTGGCTGAAAGAAATAGATACACCACAACAGCAGGTGCAGATTACCGCACATATCGTAACCAGCAGCAGGGAAGCATTGCATGAACTGGGAGTTTATTGGGGGATGCCGATAGGAGATCAACTTAATACATCAACAGGTATAAACCGCCTGAATATCAACCAAGCTGCCAGCGACAACATGCACCGATTCTCGTTCAATATTGCCCGCATCCATACCCGTTTGCTGGAAATGGAACTCAGTGCCTTAGAACAGGAAAACCAACTGGATATTATCGCCAGCCCAAGACTAACCGCTTCACATCAACAGTTAGCCAGCATTAAACAAGGTTCTGATATCCCCTATGTCAGTCAGGAAAAAGAGAAAAGTACCGTGCAATTTAAAGAAGCCGTACTTGGAATGGAAGTCACACCTCATATACTGAGAAAAGATAAAATCAGACTCTCACTGAAAATCAGCCAAAACATGCCGGGAATCTCAATCAGTCAAGGTGGAGGTGAAAATTTAACCATCGACAAACAGGAAATAGTGACTCAAGTTACTGTAAAAAATGGTGAAACACTTATTCTCGGTGGAATTTTTCAACAGAAAAAAAGTGAGAAAACCCAAAAAGTGCCTTATCTATCAGACATCCCTCTGCTCGGTTCATTATTTAGCCAAAAAGGTCATAAACACAGCCGACGTGAGCTGGTGATATTTATCACGCCTCAATTGATGGATATTTAATCGAATTAAAAAATATAACCACTATATCAGTGACGTTGGCAATAAAAAATTCAGCAATTAGGTATGATTATGCGCGGATTTCTTCATCTAACCCTGTTTATAGATTTGACGCTGAGTCCGATTTAGCATACAAGAGTGAGCTAATTGAATGGTCAGGTTAATATCACAATAATAACCAGGGCTTCTGTTACAAGAAGCTCATCGTTGATATATATAGTTGCAAAACTGGCTGATGTACTGAGATAATTTTCTCATCAGTTAGTCTCCGGGAAACCTCGTTCTTCAGGACGTAAAAGAAAGGAAGCGGTTTTCCCACTAACGATTAATTTTTGCATTTTTACATTTTCCTATGTAGTGTGTGACCCTATGAAACACGCATATAAAGCGCGAAATATCAAAGCTGTCGGGCTGACAGTGTTAGCCCACGGAGAGAAGGTAAGCCCGGGCTCGCGTCACTGCGAGTCAGGCACGTCTCTGTGAAGTGGGAATCCTCTTCCTAAAAAAAGAGGAGCAGTCAAGAAGTTTCAGTTTAGGTCCCGCTGCTAATTTGATTGGCGGGGCGGGTTATCATTAACGAATAGTCTTAGTAATACCAAAAACATGGCAGAGAAACGTAATATCTTTCTGGTTGGGCCTATGGGTGCCGGCAAAAGCACTATTGGTCGTCAGTTAGCTCAGCAACTCAATATGGAGTTTTATGACTCCGATCAAGAAATTGAGCGACGTACCGGAGCTGACGTGGGCTGGGTATTCGATGTGGAAGGTGAAGAAGGCTTCCGCGAACGCGAAGAAAAAGTGATTAACGAACTCACTGAAAAACAAGGCATTGTACTGGCAACTGGCGGGGGTTCGGTTAAATCCAGAGAAACCCGTAATCGCCTGTCTGCCCGTGGTGTCGTGGTCTACTTGGAAACCACCATTGAAAAACAGTTAGCACGTACCCAGCGCGATAAAAAACGTCCTTTACTTCAAGTTGATGCACCAGCACGCGAAGTTTTAGAAAATTTAGCAAACGAACGTAATCCTCTGTATGAGGAAATTGCTGATGTCACTATCCGTACCGATGAACAAAGCGCTAAAGTTGTCGCTAACCAAATCATTGAGTTACTGGAAAAGAACTGATTCAAGCAAGTCTGTACAGCGATAAATAATGAAGGCGAAGGCTGCTATGGAAAAGATTACTGTCACTTTGGGGGAGCGTAGCTACCCAATTACTATCGCAAAAGGGTTATTTGATGATCCTTCTGCTTTTGCACCACTAAAAGCAGATCAGCAGGTTATGCTGGTGACGAATCAAACCCTGGCACCGCTGTATCTGGCAAAAGTAAAAGCCACCTTGCAGCAAGCCGGGATTCAAGTAGATGAAGTTATTCTGCCTGATGGTGAACAGTACAAATCTCTTTCTGTATTAAATGACGTATTTTCTGCTTTGCTGGAAAATAACCATAGCCGGGGCACAACCCTTATCGCTCTCGGTGGCGGCGTAATCGGTGATTTAACTGGTTTTGCCGCTGCCTGTTATCAACGTGGTGTCCGTTTTATTCAGGTTCCTACCACCCTTCTTGCTCAGGTTGATTCCTCTGTAGGAGGAAAAACCGCAGTAAACCATCCTCTTGGCAAAAATATGATAGGTGCATTCTATCAGCCTGCCTCTGTGATGATCGATCTCAATTGTCTGCAAACACTTCCAGCCCGTGAGCTTTCTTCAGGTCTGGCTGAGGTGATTAAGTACGGTATCATTCTCGACAGCGAATTTTTCAGCTGGCTTGAAAATAATATGGATAAACTGCTCAGTCTTGATAACCAGGCAATGGCTTATTGCATCCGTCGCTGCTGCGAATTGAAAGCAGACGTTGTCGCAGCGGATGAAAAAGAATTGAGCGGCCTGCGTGCCTTGCTGAATCTTGGTCATACATTTGGTCACGCAATTGAAACAGAAATGGGATATGGCGTCTGGCTACACGGAGAAGCTGTTGCCGCAGGCATGGTTATGGCAGCAAGAACAGCCCAACTGGCTGATAATTTCGCTGAACAGGACACTCAACGTATTATCCGATTACTGGAGCGGGCAAATCTGCCTATACACGGCCCAAAAAACATGCCCCCGGAAACTTATCTCCCGCATATGATGCGAGATAAGAAAGTCATAGCAGGTAAATTACATCTGATTCTTCCGGCAACAATTGGTCAAGCTAATCTCCGTTCAGACATTGGACATGATTGTGTCCTTGAAGCTGTCCGCCAGTGTTTACCGCCTGAAAAGGTGTAATTATCAATAAATCAAATGTTTTTTTGCATACATCTGGTTGTTGTGTCATAAAATAGCTACTTTCAGATCAGACAAATTTTCATTCATTCTAGTTAGATCAGCCTGTCGGCCTGACTTTAATTGCAATTGGCAGAATTAGCTCTGTTTGGAGGGCATATGGACGAATTCAAATCAGAAAATGAACAAAGGGCAGATAACGAGTTTAGGCCAGATACCTCAGACCGCCGTCCTTCACGATCACGCCAACCATTAAACAAACCCAAGTTTGCGGTCTCACGCCAGCAAATGATGATCGGGATTGGAATTTTAGTGCTGTTACTGCTGATTATGGCTATCAGTTCTGCTTTAAAAGCGCCAACTGAACATGAGAAACAACAATCGCCCAATGTTGCAGAAAAAAATATTGATTTATCAGGTTCACCATCCAAAAACGATAACAATCGATCTGTCACATCGGAGAATACCACTGCAAATACAATTAACGGACCACAGGAAATCAATATTCCTCCTGTCAGTGGCACGCCAACGCAACCTCAGCAGCCCCAAACTAACAATAGTGAAAGCCAACGCATTGAATTACCTGGACATACTCCGGATGCACTGACTCAGCAACAAAGTAATATAAATCATGCGGTGCAGAATCTGAATCAGCAACCACAGACAGTGACACCGCCACCAACGGTACAACAGAAACCGGAAAATATCCGTCCACTGAAACCAGAAACACCCGCTAAATCAAAACCACCTACCAGTCATACCAACAACAGTAAAAACAATGTGGCCGTCAGTAATCCGCTGAAAGCCCCGGCAAACCACTACACTTTGCAATTAAGTAGTGCCAGCCGCTCAGATACTCTGACTGCTTTTGCGAAAAAGAATAACCTCACTCATTACAAAGTTTATGAAACTAAACGTAATGGAAAAACTTGGTTTATTTTGATTCATGGTGATTACAATTCTGTTTCTGAAGCCAAACAGGCCATCTCATCTCTACCAGCCGAGATTCAGGCAAAAAAACCTTGGGTCAGAACGATGCAACAAGTGCAACAAGATCTGAGAAAATAAAACAATATTTATTAGGCGCTGATATGCTGTCCTAAACAGAGTACAATCTGCGGTTCTGGAATGATTGAGTAATTAACTGACAGCATGAAAAAAAAACGCGCTTTCTTAAAATGGGCCGGTGGAAAATACCCGTTGGTAGATGATATCAAACGTCATCTGCCAGCCGGTAATTGTCTGATAGAGCCATTTGTTGGCGCAGGTTCTGTTTTTTTGAACACAGACTATGATTCTTACATCCTCGCTGATATCAACAGTGACCTAATTAACCTGTACAACACAGTAAAATTCAAGGCCAATGAGTTTATTACTCATACACGCCCCTTATTTACCCAGGAATACAACACCGCCGAACACTTTTATCAGTTACGGGAACAGTTTAACCAAAGTACCGATCCGTTCCAGCGTAGCGTGTTATTCCTTTATCTCAATCGCCATTGTTACAACGGCCTCTGTCGTTATAATTCTCATGGTAAATTTAACGTACCTTTCGGTCGTTATAAAAAACCCTATTTTCCTGAAGATGAATTACACTGGTTTGCTGAAAAATCCCAAAATGCCACTTTTATCTGTGAGCACTACCAACACACTTTGAACAAAGCACGGGAAGGCTCGGTTATCTATTGCGACCCACCTTATGCTCCTTTGTCAGCAACAGCAAACTTTACGGCGTATCACACCAACAGCTTTAACATTGCAGATCAGGAAAATCTGGCACGTATTGCATTTGAGTTATCATCAGAGCGTGCAATTCCTGTTTTGATATCCAATCACGATACGCAAATGACACGAAAATGGTACTATCAGGCTTCTCTTCATATTGTCAAAGCACGCCGTACTATCAGCAGGAATATCCTTGCCCGCAGTAAGGTAGACGAACTTTTGGCATTATATTGCTAGCTTATCCCCCCCTCCTTTTTTTGCCTCGCAATTAAGGGATGATAGAAACGATTTGGAGAAGATAATGAAAGATTTTCTGATTGCCCCATCCATTTTATCTGCAAATTTTGCGCGGTTGGGGGAAGACACAGCAAAAGTACTGGCAGCAGGTGCTGACGTTGTTCACTTTGATGTGATGGACAACCATTATGTTCCTAACCTGACTATCGGCCCTATGGTCTGCCAGGCTCTGCGGGATTATGGCATTACTGCGCCAATTGATGTTCATCTGATGGTAAAACCGGTTGACCGCATTATCCCGGATTTTGCCAAAGCAGGAGCGACTTACATTACCTTCCATCCAGAAACCAGTGAACATATTGACCGTAGCCTGCAACTCATCAAAGAGCAGGGTTGTAAAGCCGGCTTGGTATTCAATCCTGCAACTCCACTGAGTTATCTTGATTATGTTTTGGATAAACTGGATATTATTCTGTTGATGTCGGTCAATCCTGGGTTCGGGGGCCAATCTTTCATCCCTGGAACACTGGAGAAGCTGCGCCAGGTTCGTAAAATCATTGATGAAAGCGGTTATGATATTCGTCTTGAGGTAGACGGTGGTATTAAAGCCAGCAATATCGCAGAAGCAGCGGCCGCTGGTGCAGATATGTTCGTTGCTGGTTCAGCCATTTTCAGTCAGCCAGATTACAAAGCCGTTATTGATAATATGCGTAGTGAATTGTCAAAGGTATCTCATGGCAAATAAAGTATTAAAAGGTATTCGTGCTATTGCCTTTGATCTTGACGGCACGCTGGTAGACAGCGCCGGTGGTTTAGCGGACGCACTGGATCAGGCACTATTAGCCAAAGGTTTCCCAGCTCCGGGAAAAGAACGAGTTGCTGTCTGGATAGGTAACGGTGCCGATATTATGGTCGAACGTGCATTGGCATGGGCCAGAGTCGAATTGACCACACAACTGCATCAAGAAACCCGTAAACTGTTTGACCATTTCTATGAAACAACGGTAACAACAGGCAGTCAGTTGTTCCCGGAAGTCAAAATCACATTGGCCGAACTGGCAAAACACAACCTGCCAATGGGTATCATCACCAATAAACCAACACCTTTTATTGCTCCTTTGCTGGATTCTTTAGGTATCAGTGAATACTTTTCATTGGTGTTAGGCGGTGATGATGTTAAAAAGAAAAAGCCACACCCGGCACCTGTTTATCTCACAATGGGCACATTCGGACTGCATAAGGAAGAACTGCTCTTTGTCGGTGATTCCCGTAATGATATTTTAGCAGCACAAGCGGCGGGTTGCCCTTGTGTTGGTTTAACCTATGGATATAACTACGGTGAATCTATTGCATTAAGCAATCCAGACTGCATATTAACGAATTTCTCGGATCTGCTATCCACAATTGGACTCCCATCTTTGAAACTTCAGGAAGCATAATAAAATGAATGAACCCACTGTATCTGAAAAAACAAACGCCCAAAAACCTATTGTATTCAGCGGCGCGCAGCCTTCCGGTGAATTAACCATCGGTAACTACATGGGGGCGTTACGTCAGTGGGTTAAAATGCAGGATGATTATGACTGCATCTATTGTATCGTTGACCAACATGCAATCACTGTCCGCCAGGACCCAAAAGAATTGAGAAAGCGCACTCTGAATACACTGGCGCTCTACCTGGCTTGTGGTATTGATCCAGAGAAAAGCACCATTTTCGTTCAGTCCCATGTACCACAACATGCTCAATTAAGCTGGGTTCTAAACTGCTATACCTATTTCGGCGAACTCAGTCGTATGACTCAGTTCAAAGACAAATCCTCCCGCCATTCCGAAAATATCAACGCAGGTCTGTTTGATTATCCGGTACTGATGGCTGCGGATATTTTGGTATATCAAACAAACCAAGTTCCGGTAGGGATCGATCAGAAACAGCACCTTGAACTGAGCCGCGATATCGCTCAACGATTCAATGCTATCTACGGCGATATTTTCGCTGTGCCAGAACCGTTCATCCCAACTGGTGGTGCCCGTGTTATGGCCCTTCAGGACCCAGAAAAGAAAATGTCTAAATCAGACGATAACCGCAACAACATTATCGCTCTGTTAGAAGACCCAAAATCAGCAGCTAAAAAGATTAAACGTGCAGTCACAGACTCAGAAGAACCCCCCCGCGTTCGTTACGATCTCGAGCAAAAACCAGGGGTTTCTAACTTATTGGATATCCTCGCTGGCGTTACCGGCAAAACTATTCCTGAACTGGAAACAGAATTTGCAGGTCAGATGTACGGTCATTTAAAAGGTGCTGTGGCTGATGCAGTTTCCGGTATGCTGACTGAGTTACAAGAGCGTTTCCATTATTTCCGTAATGATGAAGCCCTGCTGAACAAGATCATGGCAGAAGGTGCAGCGAAAGCAAAAGCCCGCGCTCAGATTACGCTGGATAAAGTGTACGAAGCTATTGGCTTTATTGCTCATCCTTAATAATTAACTCGAATTCTGTTTAAGCCGTCATTGGAAAATCTTCTTCTGAGTAGAAAACTTTCAGTGATGGTTTCTTCCATTTTAGGCAGTAAACAATCACACCGCCTGAATTACAGCGAAATGTACCGATATAGTGAGCCGATTTCTTCTTCATTTGTTGAATCGACGATCAATGAAGTCATCGCTAAACGCATGGTGAAAAAGCAGCAGATGCAATGGAGCCAACAAGGTGTGCATTACTAACTCCAGACAGGCGCAGCGGTACTCAATGATAATTTAAAAGCCCGATTCGAGCATTGGTATCCGGGCATAAAATTATGTGAAGAAACGGATCATAATTTGACAGAGGTGGTTGCCGCATAAGTGTCCCTGACTTTTTTATGCTCTCCTTAACAATAGCCAATTGCCATAATTTTTTGGTAGCGTTCCGCCAGTAATGTTTCAATATCGAGCATTTTCAATGCTGACAAATCGGCGAGTAGCTGTTGTTTTAAATTTTCACCCGCGATCAAATAATCACGATGAGCACCACCAAGTGGCTCTGGGATAATAGTATCGATAATACCAAGCTCTTTGAGTCGTTTCGCCGTCATTCCCATCGCTTCAGCAGCAACCTGAGCTTTTTGTGCATCTTTCCAAAGGATAGATGCGCAACCTTCCGGTGAAATTGCCGCATAAGTACTGTATTCCAACATATTAATGCGATCGCCAACCCCTATCGCTAACGCACCACCAGAGCAACCTTCTCCTGTGATCACACAGACGATTGGCGTTTTTAAGCAAGACATTTCCATAATGTTTCGCGCAATCGCTTCGGCTTGTCCCCGCTCCTCAGCACCAATACCTGGATAAGCGCCCGCAGAATCAATAAGAGTCACCACTGGTATATGGAAACGCTCGGCCATTTTCATTAAGCGTAATGCTTTGCGATAACCCTCAGGGGAAGGCATGCCAAAGTTGCGCATCACTTTTTCTTTCGTGGTACGGCCTTTTTGCTGCCCTATTACCATCACCGGTTGGCCATCAAGACGAGCTAAACCGCCAACAAGGGCTTTATCATCTGCAAATGCTCGGTCACCCGCTAGCTCTTGAAACTCAGTAAAGATCAAAGAAACATAGTCGAGGGTGTAAGGTCTCATGGGGTGTCTGGCAAGTTGGACGATTTCCCAAGCGCCAAGTTGAGAAAAAATAGTTTTCGTTAATGAAAGACATTTCTTCTCAAGTAATTTGATTTCCTCGTCGATCTTAATATCCGACAGATGGCTATTTTCTTTAAAGGTCACTAAAGCGTCGATTTTTTCATTCAATTCGACGATTGGTTTTTCAAATGCGAGAAAATGAGTAGACATAGAATCCTTAACATGGTAAACATTCCATTTTTAATGGGGGTTATTAGCGGTAGAATTTTTGTTTTGTGACAGCGTCAATTTTTGAATAGGGGTTATTCCCCGCTAATCCCATGTTAGGAAGTTCGTGATTATAAGTCTATAACCATCGCGTTGTTTTATCTTGGTGACCATAGATTTTATGCTCTCGTATAGGTATACAGAGTGAAGTTATTTATTTCTGACCTTTTCATTCATCACATAAGCCCAGTCTTTCACCAACTCACTCCGATAGTAACTGACTCCGTCAAGGATAATATGAACCTTATGACTGACCGGATAGGTTTCACGGATGGCAATGAAGGATTCCGAGATGTAATTAACTATCGATACGGTCATACTCGCGTCCCCCCGTTTTACTGATATCGGCCAGATTCAGGGCGACCATCAGGTTCAGACGGGTACGGTTTCCCGTTGTTTTCACCGCGGTTTTCTGGCCTTTGCACATCCAGCCATAAGCGAGTTTCGTCCCCTGCGTGGAATGGAGGCGTTCACGTTCGGGTTTTTATTCATCGGTAATGAATATTTTCATGACTGATACCATGATCCTCATTTTGCGGAAAATCAAGCAGTTTCAAAGGGATTGGCGCCTAGTCTTCTTATCTCCCAACTTTCTTCTGATCTGGTTGTTAGAGTTCAGAATGTGGCGCGTAGTCATAGAGTCACGCCGTTCGTCGTCTATTACGCTTTATTCAATTCTACGCTGGCAAACTTCCTAGATACCTCTGTTGTATGTACGGGCACGACACTCGCCAATAGAACAGAATCAGATAGAGAAACCATTGACTGTCGAATTAATAATATTCCTGTTGTAGTGAATTGTGGAGCGGGACAGATTCGCGCGATCCTAAGTGAGACTGACCGAGCATTAAAAACCTGTATGCCTCATGCTCATGTGCCGCTAGATGTGATTTCGTCATTAGCTGCAAGTCAAGGTCAAGGACTGTATGACATTCTCTTTATGTATCAAAACCAAAATAGAGGGAACCTCTTAAAATACCGAAAATTCTCTATTCCTGAGTATGCCACTCGATATCAACCAGTTTATTGCAATTTGACGGTCAACCTTGTGCCAGAACAGGAGGGGTTAGCCATCGAAATGATGTTCAACCAGACGAATTATCCCAAGGAGATTGTGGAGAGTTTTATGTCGATGTTTCTGTCCAATATAAACAATTATTTACTAAATCCAGAAAGCCAAAACTGAACGGAGGGATGATGAATTCTACATTTATTCAAAAATTTGAGTCCATTGCGGAAATGTTGCCTAACAACATTGCACTCATTACAGCAAACCATTCAATGACCTATTCTCAGCTGCATCAAATGGCAAAACGTATTGCTGTGGGTATTCACACTGCAATGAGTGACGATGTGGAGGGTATAGTGCTCTGTTTGCAGAGAAATGAGTCGCTCATAACAACAATTTTGGCGTGTCATTATCTTGGTATACCTTATATCCCCGTTGATCCCAGAACGGCCAAAGAGAAAATAGACCACATCCTCTCTCAATCTCGTTATTTGTACATCAGTAATGTGCAGAAGAGTGCATGTCAGAAAACATATTGTGTCACTGAGATCCTGAATGCCGACTCGCAATTTGATGGAGAAACGATGGCGCGTCCATCTAAAGAGGCCTACCGTATCTATACATCAGGCTCGACAGGAGAGCCCAAAGGAGTGATGGTCAGTCATGTTGGGTGTTCCAACTTAATTGAGCATTTTTGCTCGTTGCTGAAATTTCCTTCTTTCTACCCACTCTGGCAACGGCTGAGTAACTGGTGATAAGACTCAACCCAATTCTAGGAACGGTGTACATTTCGCTTATTAGTCGAATCCGCTATTAAATAGTTACTTAACGGCGTGTACTATTCCGTTGTTTCTGAACCCTATTATTGCTTAAAATTAGTAAAGAATTTCAAGTTGAACAGGATCACTTATTATTTTAATAACCCCAATGTCAGATTTTTCAAATTCAATTTGATATTTTTCATTGTCAATGCCTGTAATAATATTATCTAAATAAGAATATGCGAATCTTATTGATTTGTTTTTAGCCCATTCAGGTAATAAGTGTACATAGTAGTTAAAAACTATAAATCCTCTTTTTTTATTTATGTAATTTATATTTAGAATGTCTTTTAAAATCATTCTACCGTAACAAAAATCACCATTTTTATTAAATTCTTTTTTCCCTAAATTGGTTAAATTCCATAATTTATTTTTTCCTCTTTTAAAATCCAACTTTACTAATCCAGTATCAACAAGAGATTCCATGTTCGCATTAGCCCATATAGAATCCTCATTAATTGATACTGGCCATTCAGTCTCACCTAGGCATAATAATATTTTATCGTCAATTTCTTTTTGTACTTTCTTTCTAAACAATTCATTTCCTTCTGAATGACAAAAAAAAGATAAAAACAAATAAATACACTTCATTTTTTTCCTATATTTCAATATTGCTTTTTGGGTATGAGCAGCAAGTCAATATATATCCAGAAGCGCAATGATATTTTAATTTAACTCCATTCTTATAAGCACATTTCAAAATTGTTTCATTCGATGATATATCAAAAAAATCATTCCCAATTTTTAATTTAAAGACATCCATTTTTATCTCCCGTATTTTTTAATCTTAAAATAATCTCTTTCGCTATCTTTTTGTTTTCTGTAATAAAGGTGTCTGAAGCCACTGCCGCAAAATCCGTCTTGTTGAGTTCTACTGAGCTAATATAACCCGAATTCTGTTTAAGCCGTCATTGAAAAATCTTCTTCTGAGTAGAAAACTTTCAGTGACGGCTTCTTCCATTTAAGGCAGTAAGCAAATTGCTTTTATCACTTTCAAGTGCCTAATTTTTATTCGGTTTAATCGGAAGTTCTTTGGCATCCTGATACGGATGTATTATGGCGATCACAATCCAACTTTCATACCTATTACGATGAACATACGGAAGACATTCTGAAACAAGCCTATTTCTTGTACAGGCCGATATTTGATTCAAAAAATAAATCATTAAAAATCAGTTAACTATAAAAAAAATCATTTTTTTTCATACCCACCTGTAAGAAATTGATGTGCGGTGCGACTAATTGAGTGAAGCAAATGCTTGTTTCAGCGAAGCAGTAATTCACCTTCTACACAAATATAAAAGGAACATTCTATGACTAAACAAACGACAAAAGCATTACTGGCTATGGCCTTAGGTAGCGTATTGATTACAGCAGGCACTTCAGCAATGGCGGATTCCGGCAGCAAAATGGAGAAATGCTATGGCGTTTCTCTGAAAGGGAAAAACGACTGTAAAGCAGGTGCAGGCACCACCTGTGCTGGTACCTCAAAAATGGATTATCAGGGCAATGCCTGGAAAATGGTACCGGCGGGTTCCTGCGTAAAAATGAAGTCTCCAACCTCCCCGATCGGTTTTGGTCAACTAGACGCGTTTAAAGAAGTGTAATTCCAGCATCAGACAGGAGCTCATACGATGACAATTTCTCTGCCCCCACATAGCGTCTCTTGTGATGCTCCTGACCGCATCATGCTAAATATGCTCCCGGCCAGAGCAGGGATCGGATTAAAACCGGAGCATTTTCGCGCTATCCTGCGCGATAAACCCAACATCGGTTTTTTTGAAATTCATGCGGAAAACTATCTGGTTGCGGGAGGGCCGTTTCATCAGACACTGACCGCCATTCGCCAAGATTATCCTCTCTCTATTCATGGTGTAGGCCTGTCCATCGGAGGAGAAAATCCTCTGAATCAGACCCATTTACAACGTGTTGCCGCGCTGGTTGAACGCTACCAGCCGGCCATTTTTTCTGAACACCTTGCCTGGTCAACGCACAACGATCTATTTCTCAATGACTTGCTGCCGCTGCCTTACACCGACGTCACGCTGATACGGGTCTGCGAACACATCGATCAGGTACAGAATGCACTGCGTCGCCCCATTCTGTTGGAAAACCCGTCCACCTACATCGAGTTCAGTGCCTCAACCATGAGCGAGACTGACTTTATCTCCGAGGTGATACGCCGCACCGGATGCGGACTACTGCTGGATGTGAACAACCTCTATATCAGTGGCGTCAACCATAATCGCTGCCCACGGCAGATGCTATTCGAGCTACCACTTCACCGTGTCGGTGAAATTCATCTGGCGGGCTATACGGAAAACCGCGATGGGGCGGGCGACCTGCTGCTGATTGATTCACACGATAGCCATGTGACTGGGCCTGTCTGGGATCTCTATAACAAGACCCTACGTGAAACAGGGCCGATCGCCACCCTGATCGAATGGGACAGCAATATTCCACCATTAGACGTGTTGCTGAACGAAGCCAGCCATGCCCAGCGTTACATTACAGAGAGCACGAAAAATGCAACAACAATTGTATCAAGCACTTCTTGACCCCGACCTCACGGTACCAAAGGGACTGACAGCCTGGAACGGTAGTGATCCGGCGGTACGTTTTGCGATTTATCGTAATAATGTCATAGCGTCGCTGATTGACGCACTGGCCGAAAACTGCCCCGTGCTTCTCGCCCAGCTCGGAGAGTGCTTTTTCCGTGCGATGGCGGTGGAGTTTATACGGCAACAACCGCCTTCTTCTCCTGTTTTGGCGGGCTATGGCGCGCAATTGCCGGACTGGATTGCAACGTTTCAGCCGTTGGCAGACTGGCCCTGGTTGAGCGATCTCACCCGGCTGGAAATGTTGTTTATCGAATCACTGCACGCGGCAGACCCTGCCATACAGACGACAGAAGCAGCCCCGAGTGGCGATCCCGCACAGTTTCTGATGGCACTCCATCCCTCAGTACGGCTTTTCAATTCAGATTATGCTGTTTTCAGTCTGTGGGCCTCACACCAACAAGGTGAAAACGAGATGGCGCTGGACCCATTCCAGCCGGAACATATGCTGCTGTGCCGCGTTGACGACGACGTGCGAATAATGTTGCTCAGCCGTGCGGAAATGCAGTTTGTTGCCATGATCCAGTCTGGTCGATGTCTTACCGAAGCCCTAGAGATCGCCGCTGGGGAGGAGGCAACTTTTGAGCCTCAGCCGATTTTACAACGCATGCAGCACTATGGGCTGATCCTTTCTCTATACAGCAACACGGAGCACTAAGATGGCATTACTCAAAATGTTAGCGTTAAAAGGGCAACGCATTACGCAGGAAAGTGTTCTCGCCCTTCTGGCGCGCATTGGCCTTGCCGCAATATTCTGGCTGTCGGGCCAAAGCAAAGTGGTGGGATTAAGCATCGATATTCTGGGGGGCACACCCTGGCAACTGGGGATCCCGCACGTTACAGACAGCGCCGTGTCGCTCTTTGCCAGCGAGTACCAGCTTCCGCTACTGCCACCCGATGTTGCTGCCATCATGGCCGCGACCGCAGAACACGTGTTTCCGCTGCTGCTGATTGTCGGATTGGCAACACGCTTCTCCGCGCTGGCATTAATGGTAATGACGCTGGTGATTCAGATATTTGTTTATCCAGATGCCTGGCCTGTCCACGCTACCTGGCTGACGGCTCAGCTGTATTTGATGATGTATGGCGGCGGGAGGTTCTCGCTTGATCGCCTGATTTACCGCCATCGCACCTGATTCCCTCACCCTGCGTTATTCTTTATTTTGATTCTCGTTTTCGCCACGAGCGAATGCGGAAGTGATAGTGCGCAGGTCGGCAAGTTGTTGTCTGAAGTTTCGGCATCCGTCGCACATTCGCAAATGCAGCATAAGCTGAACACGTTGAGAAAGCATGATTTTTTCATCCTGCGCCTGAGACATCAGGCGCGTAGCTTGGGAACAACTAAGCATATTTATCCTCCTGGGAAAACCAGCGTTGTGACAAACATTCGCGTAAACGCATACGCGCACGCCAGAGCATCACATTCAAGTTACTGACGGAGAGTGCCATCTCCTGGCAGATCTCCTGAGTCTCAAGACCAATAAATTCGCGCATCATAAATGCCCGCGCGTTTTGCGTTGGCAACTGTGTCAGACAAAGCTCAAAAACCGTCCAGAATTGCTCCTGTTCGGCCGCCTTATCCGGTAAATGCCAGCACTGAGGATGCTCGTTTCGCGGCCAATGACCAGACTCATCAAACAGCGCTTCGAAATTTTGCTCATCAACATCATCAGTCAATTTCAGGCTGCTGTGCCGATAACGCATACGCAAGGCGTCCGAGATTTTGTTACGCAGGATCGTAAACACCCAGCTCTTCCAAGCGGCTCGTCCGGCAAAGGAAGAGGCATTCTTCATCGCGCCTTCCAGAGCCTCTTGAACAACATCTTCCGCCTGATGAAAATCATTCAACTGCAAGCGGGCAAACTGCAACATCTGTTTATGCAGCATGGAAAAAAACTGCGGATCCCGCAGCAGATTATTGATATCGGACATTGTGGTTTCTATCTTAACAGGATTGTTCGGGATAACCGGGTATTATGAAACACCATTTTGGCGGAATCGCTTAAATTCACTCACATGACTTAGGGACCGTTTGGGGAACGGAGGTCATTCTAAATTAAATCTGTTTTTTGTACAGCAGGGGAAGTATCTTTTCCTCAGCACCACCTATTTTTCGTTCAACCTCATCGCGTCATAGAGGAGTAAATCTGACCAGTTCTGCCGAGAGAATGACCATGCAGATAATAGCTGCAATGGCAGAGTTTAAACAAGACTTACTGATAGAGCGCACTCATTCTGGTATTGCACGAGCTAAAGCAGCAAGAAATAATGTCAGTGCTAATGTGCACGTTCACCACGTGCACATTTTATTATTTCCCAAACAACCTACGGTTAAAATCTTCAATCTTTCCAAACATAACCCGCTTTTGCATCGTCAGGTTCCAACTGGCGGATAACCCAGCTGTACTCATCAATCGCCGATACTGCTCTTCATCAAATGGCATATTAAAAGCAATCGCTATCGCTTCTTTAACCAAAACATCACTATTACGGGAAATAAGAACAAAAGGCTCATCCGGGCTAACATTTCCCGCGGCAATAATTCGGTAAAGCCAGCCACAACGACCACTCCCCTGCATAATGGCAGAAAAATTGCTGATACCGGAATGAGCATTGAGTTTGTAACAAGGTGAACGAGGCTGAGTTACTTGAAGCATGGCCTCTCCCCAAGTAAAAATATCACCGATACAAACATTCTCTTCAGTCAGGCCAGTTGTGGAAATATTTTCGCCAAACGCTGGAGCAATAAAGAAATCTTCCTGCTCAGGAAATTGGTGTTTCCAGAAATCGTAGTGTTCACGAGGATAATGACAAAGAGCACGATCGGGGCCACCATGAAAACGGGTTTCGGCCTGTTCATCACCTTCCAATCCAAGAGAAGTCAGACGCAGGCTGCCATCAACCATCCGTTTGCTAATTGCACTGGCAAACAGTTTTTCTGACATTTCAATTTTGCCTGTATATACCTGCGAATAATACATAATTCACTTTCCTTATTGAAATCAGTCCGACGATATCATCATAAACCAATACCCAATCAATAAAAATGCCGGCAGTAATATCAGCCGGCATAGCAGAAAAGAGAAAATGAATTAGAAAATTATTCCACTTTTTCCTGATAACGTTTTGCAGCTTCATCCCAGTTCACAACGCTCCAGAACGCTTTAATGTAGTCAGGACGACGGTTTTGATACTGCAAGTAATAGGCATGTTCCCAAACATCCAGACCAACAATTGGATAGCCAGAAGCACCGGAAATAGCTTCACCCATTAATGGGCTGTCCTGGTTAGCAGTAGATACAACCGCCAGTTTGCCATCATCTTTCAGTACCAGCCACGCCCAACCAGAACCAAAACGAGTCGCCGCCGCTTGCTCAAATTTCTCTTTAAAAGAATCCACACTACCGAAATCACGTTCAATAGCTTCTTTTAATGGGCCTTGCAGAGTTGTCCCTAATTTCAAGCCCTTCCAGAACAAGCTATGGTTAGCGTGTCCACCCGCATTGTTACGTACAAAAGTACGTTTATCAGCAGGTATCATATCTAATTGCTGAATCAGATCATCAACATCCAGTTTTGCCAGCTCAGGGAAGGCTTCCAGAGCGCCATTGGCATTATTAATGTAAGTCTGATGATGCTTGGTATGGTGGATTTCCATCGTCTGCTCATCAAAATGAGGTTCCAGAGCGTCATAAGAGTAAAGAAGAGAAGGTAATGAATAGCTCATATCATGTACTCCAGTCATATAAAATGATTCAAAGTCCACACCTTGTGAACAATTTGACTACTCCTCTCCTATAAAGGAAGAGGATTCCCACTTCACAGAGACGTGCCTGATCCGCTGGGACGCGAACCCGAGCTTACCTTCTCTCCGTGGGCTAACACTGTCAGCCTGACAGCTTTGATATTTCGCGCTTTATATGCGCATTTCATAGGGTCACACACTACATAAGAAAATGTGAAAATGCTAAAGCGGGAAAACCACCTCCTTTCCTCCCCGTCCTGAAGCACAAGGTTTCCTGGAGGCTGATCGATTATCATTATAGTTAATTAAATATTATTGGAAATGATTATCAATACCATATTATCACTATGGTTTTATCATACAACTGTGTTTCAGTAGCTTATCAGTCAATTTATCTATATTTGAGATTATTATTGGATTAGGATTTTAAATTACTATTTTTGGTTAGCCATTAAACCTAATTATCCCCGTTACACCAAATGACAATTACGTGAAAAATATTCTTTTTATTGCGTGATCTTCCGCGCAAAAAAAAAACAAAAATTCTGCTTACACTTTAGTTAACCTTGTTTTGACATATTATTAACATTCGCAAGGAGAATATTAATATGACTCAAATAATGAAGCACTCTATTCCTGCTGTCATTGCAGAACATGCCCTGATGAATAAACAACAATATCAACAAGACTATCAATTATCGCTACAAGATCCCGAAAGATTTTGGGGTGAGAAAGGTAAAATTGTTGACTGGATTAAACCTTACACCAAGGTAAAGAATACCTCTTTTGATCCTGGACATGTCAATATCCGTTGGTTTGAAGATGGAACACTGAATCTAAGCGCAAACTGTCTCGATCGCCATTTAAAAGAACGGGGTGATCAAACTGCTATTATCTGGGAAGGCGACGATCCAACAGAGTCCAAAACAGTCACCTATCGTGAACTGCATCATGATGTATGCCAGTTTGCTAATGCATTGAAAAATCTGGGTATTAAAAAAGGCGATGTTGTTGCTATTTACATGCCAATGGTACCGGAAGCGGCAGTTGCCATGTTAGCATGTGCCCGCATTGGTGCTATCCATTCAGTTATTTTCGCTGGTTTTTCTCCTGATGCCGTATCCGGTCGCATTATCGATTCGAACACTAAATTGGTTATCACTGCCGATGAGGGTTTGAGAGCCGGACGTACAATTCCCCTGAAAAAGAATGTTGATGACGCATTAAGTAATCCAGCGGTTGTCAATGTATCCAATGTGATTGTTTTTAAACGTACTGGAAATATTGGTAATTGGTACTCTGGTCGCGACCATTGGTGGCATGAGTTGACAGCAGACGTAAGTGCTGATTGCCCAGTTGAAGAGATGAACGCAGAAGATCCGCTGTTTATTCTCTATACTTCCGGCTCTACCGGTAAACCTAAAGGCGTGCTGCACACTACCGGTGGCTACTTGGTATATGCATCCTTATCATTTAAATATGTATTCGACTATCATCCGGGCGAAATCTATTGGTGTACAGCAGATGTGGGCTGGGTAACTGGACATAGCTATCTGCTCTACGGGCCGCTTTCCTGCGGTGCTATCACTCTGATGTTCGAAGGCGTGCCAAACTATCCTGCGGTTAACCGCCTAAGTCAGGTTGTTGATAAACATCAGGTAAATATCCTGTACACGGCACCAACAGCAATTCGTGCCCTAATGGCTGAAGGTGACAAAGCTATTGAAGGGACAAAACGTACTTCTCTGCGTATTCTGGGATCTGTAGGTGAGCCCATTAACCCGGAAGCATGGGAATGGTATTACCAGAAAATTGGTAACAGTCAATGTCCGATTGTTGATACCTGGTGGCAAACAGAAACCGGCGGCTTCATGATAACGCCACTGCCAGGAGCAACTGAACTGAAAGCAGGTTCTGCAACTCTGCCTTTCTTCGGTGTTCAGCCAGCCCTAGTTGATAACCTTGGTGAGCAATTAGAAGGTGCTTGTGAAGGAAACCTAGTTATTACTGATTCCTGGCCAGGACAAGCACGCTCACTATTTGGCGATCATGACCGTTTTGAACAAACCTACTTTTCTACCTTTAAGGGAATGTATTTTAGTGGTGATGGCGCACGCCGTGATGAAGATGGCTATTATTGGATAACTGGCCGTGTTGATGATGTACTGAATATCTCCGGTCATCGTCTGGGCACGGCTGAAATTGAATCCGCTTTGGTTTCCCACCCCAAAATTGCTGAAGCCGCTGTCGTCGGTGTTCCTCATAATATCAAAGGGCAGGCAATTTATGCCTATGTCACTTTGAATCACGGCGAGGAACCTTCCCCAGAATTATATACCGAAGTCCGTAATTGGGTGCGTAAAGAAATCGGCCCGATCGCGACACCAGATATCCTGCACTGGACAGATTCTTTACCAAAAACCCGCTCAGGAAAAATTATGCGCCGCATCCTGCGTAAAATTGCTTCCGGTGATACCAGTAATCTGGGAGATACCTCAACACTGGCAGATCCAGGGGTAGTGGAAAAACTATTGGAAGAAAAACAAACAATGAGTATTTCGTGACATACCATGCCGCCGCAAGGCGGCTTAATCAATGAATATAATAAAAATATAAGAGGATATTCTGATGAACGACGCCATTTACCAAGGGATCGATAATAACCCTCGTTTCAAAGAATTAGTTGAAAAACGAAGCCGTTTTGCATGGCAACTAACAATAATCACATTAGTTTTGTATGTCAGCTTTATTTTCCTCATTGCATTTGCACCCGAATGGCTGGGTACCCCTCTTTATGCTGGTTCATATATTACCCGTGGGATACCTGTTGGCATTGGCTTAATTGTTATCTCATTCATCTTAACTGGCCTGTATGTAATTAGAGCTAATGGCGAATTCGATCGTCTTACCTCACAAATTCTTGACGAGGTAAAAAAATGAAGAAATTTTTGCTGACAATAATACTGCTATTTCCTAATCTCATATGGGCCAACACAATCTCTGGTTCCGTAGAAAAGCAACCCGTCAATATTCAGGCCATTATTATGTTTGTCCTGTTTGTTGGTTTCACACTCTATATCACTTACTGGGCCTCAAAAAAAACTCGCTCCCGTACTGACTACTATACTGCGGGTGGGCGGATTACTGGTTTCCAAAATGGCATGGCGATTGCGGGGGATTTTATGTCCGCAGCATCATTCCTTGGCATTTCCGCTCTGGTCTATACGTCCGGTTACGACGGGCTGATCTATTCTATCGGCTTTCTAATTGGCTGGCCCATTATCCTGTTTCTGATTGCCGAACGATTAAGAAATCTTGGGCGCTACACTTTTGCAGATGTTGCTTCTTACCGGTTACAGCAACGTCCAATCCGTATTTTATCTGCAATTGGCTCACTGGTTGTTGTTGCCCTCTATCTTATTGCACAGATGGTTGGAGCAGGTAAGCTTATCGAATTACTTTTTGGCCTGAATTACCATATTGCGGTCGTATTAGTTGGTATGCTGATGGTACTTTATGTCCTGTTTGGCGGCATGCTGGCAACGACCTGGGTACAAATTATCAAAGCCATTCTATTGCTGGCTGGCGCTACCTTTATGGCTCTTATGGTTATGAAATCGGTAAGCTTCAATTTCAACACGCTGTTTAAAGAAGCGATTGCTGTTCACTCAAGAGGTGAAGCCATCATGAGTCCAGGAGGGTTGGTATCTGATCCGATTTCCGCTCTTTCTCTTGGTCTCGCGTTGATGTTTGGTACTGCTGGTTTACCTCATATCATTATGCGTTTCTTTACTGTAAGTGATGCGAAAGAAGCACGGAAAAGCGTTTTCTATGCTACTGGTTTCATCGGCTATTTTTACATTCTGACGTTCATCATCGGTTTTGGCGCTATTTTACTGGTCAGCCCAAACCCGTCATTTAAAGATGCTACAGGTGCGCTAATCGGTGGTACTAACATGGCAGCCGTTCATCTTGCAAGTGCCGTTGGGGGGGATTTGTTCCTTGGTTTTATCTCCGCTGTAGCTTTTGCCACCATTCTGGCAGTTGTAGCAGGACTGACACTGGCTGGAGCATCAGCAGTATCACACGACCTGTACGCAAACGTCATTAAGCACGGCAAAGCCAACGAGCGCGATGAATTGAAAATATCAAAAATAACGGTTGTGATACTTGGGTTTGTCGCAATTGGATTAGGTATTTTATTTGAGAATCAGAACATAGCCTTTATGGTTGGATTAGCATTCTCTATTGCTGCAAGCTGTAACTTCCCAATCATTCTTTTGTCTATGTACTGGCGCAAACTCACTACCCGTGGCGCATTAACCGGAGGTTGGCTAGGGTTAATTACAGCTGTTGTTTTGATGATTCTAGGCCCAACAATTTGGGTCAGCATTCTCGGCCATGAAAAATCAATCTATCCTTATGAATATCCAGCATTATTCTCAATGATTGTCGCTTTTACCGGTTCATGGCTATTTTCTCTTACCGATAATTCACTACAAGGTATGCGAGAAAGAGAACTATTCAGAACCCAATTTATTCGATCACAAACAGGGCTTGGTATCTCACAAGGAAAATCACATTAGTTACGATTTTATATTCAACCTCTCCTTCGGGAGAGGTATTTTTATTAGGAAACCATCTGAACTCAGAGCTATTTCGCAAATTAAGCTCTTGTTTTATTCTTAGGTTAATGATTAACTTTATTATTTCAATTCGCTACTTAACATTATTAGCCTATATGCGAAATAAATTACCCATTCTTATTATCTTGATTTTGGCTTTACTGCCAATAATTTTCATTGGAAATGTGGCTAATGAGTATAAGTTAAAGATAGTAATACTGAGTTTTTTTCTGACAAGTACTAACGCATTTCTCTATCGTTTTAAATATTTCAAGCCTTTAATTTTACTTATCTCTTTATTATGGTCACTTAATATATCTACATCATTTTTCTTCTCTAGCAAACACCAGATAAGCTTCTCTTCAACCGTCATTCCGCACCGTATTTCTGATTTAAAAATAATGTGATCTTACACAGGTTTTTTGTATTGATGACATCGGTGGGGTTGACGGTAATCGCTAATTTTGATCTATTATTTTTATTTGCCGGAAAACGAATATGTCCACACCCATACCTGCCATTAAACGTCTCGATCATCTTGGCCTTATCGCCGCTTTTTGTCATGAAGCCGGTTTACCCCGCATGATTGATGCCATTATCCCAAAATATTCATCGCATACCGTCTCTCACGGCGACGCTTTTCTGGCGATGATCCTTAACGGGCTGGGGTTTCACAGCCGGACATTGCACATGTTTTCTGGCTTTTTTCAACATAAGCCGATTGCGCGTTTAATTGGCGCTGACATTGAAGCTGAACACCTTAATGATGATGTGCTCGGCCGTACACTGGATGCCTTATATGAAGCGGGGGTGTCGGAAGTTTATCAGGTGCTTGCTGAGCAAGTGGTTGATAAATTGGGGCTGAAGCCCGATTCCGTTCATTTGGATATCACGAGTTTTCATGTCGATGGTGACTATGACAGCGCGTTGGGAGATGACACAAAACGCATTGCACTGGTGCCGGGTTATAGCCGGGATCACCGGCCTGAACTGAACCAGGTTGTCCTTGAACTGATTTGCGAAAATCAGGCAGGCATCCCTGTCTATATGCAGGCTATGAGCGGGAATACGAATGATGCCAAAGCCTTTGCCCAGACGATCAAAACCCATATTCAATGTCTGAAAGCGGCACAAAACAGCCGCTACTTTGTGGCCGATGCTGCCCTTTATACTGAAGCCGCGATCGCTTCGCTTCATCAGCAAAAACAACGATTTATTACGCGTGTTCCCCTGACGATCAAGGAAGCTAAACAGTCTCTCCTGAACGTGACAGCGGAGCAATTCAGCCCCATCAGTGAGGGCTATTCAGGCTGCTGGGTGACGTCATCGTATGGCGGCGTTCCTCAGCGTTGGTTACTGGTGAACAGTACGGCGGCTGAAAAACGTGAAAACCAGACTTTCCGGAAAAACACACTCAGGGAAACAGAAAACGAGTCTAAACAGTTCGACAAACTGGGCAAAAAATCCTTTGCCTGCCGGGAAGATGCCTTACAGGCACTGCATGATTTTGAGTCTCAATGCCAGCTTATCGGCATCGCCTCGCCGGAAATTCAGGCGATTACCGTCTATGCGGGGCGCGGGAAACCCGGCAAGCATCAACACCCCAAATCGGTTCATTATCAATTAGCTGGTCAGGTTTATACCCGGTTAGACAAGGTGAAGCAGGCCAGATTGCGGGTCGGGAGGTTTATTTTAGCGACCAATGAACGGGATGAAGGACGGCTTGATATGGCGGCGTTACTGGCTAATTATAAGGCACAACAAAAGGTGGAACGGGGTTTTCGCTTCCTGAAAAGTCCGGAATTCCTGACGTCTGCTATTTTCCTGAAAAAACCAGAGCGGATAGAAGCGCTGTTAATGGTGATGACATGTTGTCTCATGGTTTATGCGGCGCTGGAACATAAAATTCGCCATGAATTGAAACAAAGTGTGCCGTTTTTCCCCGATATGAAGAACAAACCGACACAATCCCCCACCGCGCGTTGGGTGTTTCTGGCCTTTGAAGGGATCAGCACCTTTGAATTTCAAGAACATAAAATGGTGACAGGAATGCAATCTTACCACCATGAGCTTTTGAGTTTATTAGGCGCACAATATAAAGCGGTTTATTCCTGAATTAGGTGCGGAATGAAGGCTTCAACTATTGCCAATACTTTTATCAATACAAATAGCAGTGAAGCTGTAGGTATGTTGTCTTACAACAAACACTATGTATTCTTCTTTATTTTCATAATGTTAACTTATTTACTGTCTATAAGATGGTTATCAAAAAATGCAGATCCCCGATTTCTAAAAGCCAATATATGGGCTTTATTATTTGTCTGCTTATTAGTACCAGTTGATTATTATATTTCAGGAAAAAAATATTCAGGCAAGATCATTTTGCCGGAGCATTTTTTAATGGGAACACCATTCTATAACTCATCAGCAATGGTAAGAGCAATATATGAAAATCAACAGATCAGGAGAATTTCATCTGTTAAAGTAAATTTCGATTATATAAAAAGAGATAAAGATATTGATACTTATATATTATTAATAGGAGAATCAGCAAGAAGAGACCATATGTCTCTATACGGTTATAATAAAGTCACAACACCAACATTAGACATAATGCAGAAAAATATGCTGATATTCAATCAAGCTATTTCTCCAGCACCAGTTACTATATTATCTGTACCTATTTCACTGTCTAATATCACTTTATATCAGCTCAGAGATAAGGCTCATTATGCTGACAACATTGTATCCTTGGCTAAAGATGCAGGATTTAAGACAACTTGGATAAGTAATCAAGGCAGATCTGGCAAAAGTAACAGCTTAATTACCGTTATCGCCAATATGGCTGATAATCAGCAATGGAATAAATATATTGGATATGATGAAGAGTTGTTACCTTATTTAGATGATGCTCTAGAACAAAAAGGCAAGAAACTTATTATCATGCATATCTACGGAAGTCATGAACCATCCTGTAACCGCTTCCCAGAAAATAAACTAATCCCCTTTTCATCAAATGAAGATGATAACTGCTATGACAGCTCAATAGCTTATACAGACCAACTAATGAAAAAAATCATCAATAAAATCAAAGAAAAAAAAGCCTCCATCCTCTATTTCTCAGATCACGGATTACAACGCTTAGATAAGAATGGTGACATCCGTTATCATCATGGTGTCAGTAACCCACGAAAAGATACTTATAATATCCCCTTATTTATCTGGTATAACGATAATGTTAATGCACAATATCACCACACTGGTGTAGTAAATACGCCTTTTTCAACTTCAGATAATTATTATCTTATTAGTAACTGGTTGGGTATTTATCATAAATCTCAAAAACACTGCCGTTCCCCATTGAGTAACTGCTTTAAACCACCGAAAGAATTAATCGTGATAGATGGTAATAAAAACCTGATGAAATATAGCGAACTTCCTGATGAGAAAGATATGAACGATTTTGGTAAATGATCTAAATTCAAGATCTATACCCAAGAAATTTCAAGATGCAGTTTTTAGCACCTGAAAATGGTCGTTAATTCTAGACATCAGCGAGTCCGCTATATCAGGTAGCGTTGTGGTGAAAAAGCGGATCTTCTGCCCACCACACAGGCTGTGATGCGCAACTTTGGCATGCCTTCCCCTGAGGGTTATCGCAAGGCATTAACGCTTAATGAAAATGGCCGAGCGTTTCCATATACCAGTAGTGACTCTTATTGATTCTGCGGGCGCTTATCCAGGTATTGGTGCTGAGGAGCGGGGACAAGCCGAAGCGATTGCGCGAAACATTATGGAAATGTCTTGCTTAAAAACGCCAATCGTCTGTGTGATCACAGGAGAAGGTTGCTCTGGTGGTGCGTTAGCGATAAGGGTCGGCGATCGCATTAATATGTTGGAATACAGTACCTATGCAGCAATTTCACCAGAAGGTTGCGCATCTATCCTTTGGAAAGATGCACAAAAAGCTCAGGTTGCTGCTGAAGCGATGGGAATGACGGCGAAATGACTCAAAGAGCTTGGTATTATCGATACTATTATCCCAGAGCCACTTGGTGGTGCTCATCGTGGTTATTTGATCGCGGGTGAAAATTTAAAACAACAGCTACTCGCCGATTTGTCAGCATTGAAAATGCTCGATATTGAAACATTACTGGCGGAACGCTACCAAAAAATTATGGCAATTGGCTATTGTTAAGGAGAGCATAAAAAAGTCAGGGACACTTATGCGGCAACCACCTCTGTCAAATTATGATCCGTTTCTTCACATAATTTTATGCCCGGATACCAATGCTCGAATCGGGCTTTTAAATTATCATTGAGTACCGCTGCGCCTGCCTAGAGTTAGTAATGCACACCTTGTTGGCTCCATTGCATCTGCTGCTTTTTCACCATGCGTTTAGCGATGACTTCATTGATCGTCGATTCAACAAATGAAGCCGTCATTCCGCACCGTATTTCTGATTTAAAAATAATGTGATCTTACACAGGTTTTTTGTATTGATGACATCGGTGGGGTTGACGGTAATCGCTAATTTTGATCTATTACTTTTATTTGCCGGAAAGCGAATATGTCCACCCCCATACCTGCCATTAAACGTCTCGATCATCCTGGCCTTATCGCCGCTTTTTGTCATGAAGCCGGTTTACCCCGCATGATTGATGCCATTATCCCAAAATATTCATCGCATACCGTCTCTCACGGCGACGCTTTTCTGGCGATGATCCTTAACGGGCTGGGGTTTCACAGCCGGACATTGCACATGTTTTCCGGCTTTTTTCAACATAAGCCGATTGCGCGTTTAATTGGCGCTGATATTGAAGCTGAACACCTTAATGATGATGTGCTCGGCCGTACACTGGATGCCTTATATGAAGCGGGGGTGTCGGAAGTTTATCAGGTGCTTGCTGAGCAAGTGGTTGATAAATTGGGGCTGAAGCCCGATTCCGTTCATTTGGATATCACGAGTTTTCATGTCGATGGTGACTATGACAGCGCGTTGGGAGATGACACAAAACGCATTGCACTGGTGCCGGGTTATAGCCGGGATCACCGGCCTGAACTGAACCAGGTTGTCCTTGAACTGATTTGCGAAAATCAGGCAGGCATCCCTGTCTATATGCAGGCTATGAGCGGGAATACGAATGATGCCAAAGCCTTTGCCCAGACGATCAAAACCCATATTCAATGTCTGAAAGCGGCACAAAACAGCCGCTACTTTGTGGCCGATGCTGCCCTTTATACTGAAGCCGCGATCGCTTCGCTTCATCAGCAAAAACAACGATTTATTACGCGTGTTCCCCTGACGATCAAGGAAGCTAAACAGTCTCTCCTGAACGTGACAGCGGAGCAATTCAGCCCCATCAGTGAGGGCTATTCAGGCTGCTGGGTGACGTCATCGTATGGCGGCGTTCCTCAGCGTTGGTTACTGGTGAACAGTACGGCGGCAGAAAAACGTGAAAACCAGACTTTCCGGAAAAACACACTCAGGGAAACAGAAAACGAGTCTAAACAGTTCGACAAACTGGGCAAAAAATCCTTTGCCTGCCGGGAAGATGCCTTACAGGCACTGCATGATTTTGAGTCTCAATGCCAGTTTATCGGCATCGCCTCGCCGGAAATTCAGGCGATTACCGTCTATGCGGGGCGCGGGAAACCCGGCAAGCATCAACACCCCAAATCGGTTCATTATCAATTAGCCGGTCAGGTTTATACCCGGTTAGACAAGGTGAAGCAGGCCAGATTGCGGGTCGGGAGGTTTATTTTAGCGACCAATGAACGGGATGAAGGACGGCTTGATATGGCGGCGTTACTGGCTAATTATAAGGCACAACAAAAGGTGGAACGGGGTTTTCGCTTCCTGAAAAGTCCGGAATTCCTGACGTCTGCTATTTTCCTGAAAAAACCAGAGCGGATAGAAGCGCTGTTAATGGTGATGACATGTTGTCTCATGGTTTATGCGGCGCTGGAACATAAAATTCGCCATGAATTGAAACAAAGTGTGCCGTTTTTCCCCGATATGAAGAACAAACCGACACAATCCCCCACCGCGCGTTGGGTGTTTCTGGCCTTTGAAGGGATCAGCACCTTTGAATTTCAAGAACATAAAATGGTGACAGGAATGCAATCTTACCACCATGAGCTTTTGAGTTTATTAGGCGCACAATATAAAGCGGTTTATTCCTGAATTAGGTGCGGAATGAAGGATGAAGAAGAAATCGGCTCACCATATCGGTACATTTCGCCGTAATTCAGGATCATCATGCTGTTATTTTCAATATATATGCAATTAACTTGAAGATGCAGGCTTTAAAATTTGGAAATTATCAGTCAGCAGGATAGTTGTAACTGCTTGAACTCGAAAACCGTCATACTTGCAACCCATCTCCTTATGCTCACTTTAAATGACAATGAAATATCGGGATTATATGGGTAAACCTGCCGCAACATTTGCTCGCGCAACTCGGAAGAACGGGAAGGCTCCAGTTGATTATTAAACAGTGCTCAGATTAATATATGCTTTTTATTTGGGAAACCGCATTGAAATTAGTTATCAGAAAATAATTTCTAAGCTCAAATTTCACTGTGTAATAAGAAAAACGCCCCAAAACGCAAAAACCCCCAGCTTACGCTGAGGGGGTTCGCTTAATGCAAAGCCTGGCAGTTCCCTACTCTCACATGGGGAGACCCCACACTACCATCGGCGCTACGGCGTTTCACTGCTGAGTTCGGCATGGGGTCAGGTGGGACCACCGCGCTATCGCCGCCAGGCAAATTCATTCCATTCCAACCGTGATACCCGCCTTTAACAGCTCGCACCACCATCAGAACCAATCCGGTCAACAAGCTAAAATTCTTTTCGTCTCTCTCACCAAAACACCTTCGGTGTTGTAAGGTTAAGCCGCTCGGTTCATTAGTACTGGTCAGCTCAATGCATCGCTGCACTTACACACCCAGCCTATCCACGTCTTCGTCTTAAACGTTCCTTCCGTGACCTTAAAGTCAAGGGAAGACTCATCTCAAGGCAAGTTTCCCGCTTAGATGCTTTCAGCGGTTATCTCTGCCGCACTTAGCTACCGGGCTATGCCATTGGCATGACAACCCGTACACCAGCGGTGCGTCCACTCCGGTCCTCTCGTACTAGGAGCAGCCCCTTTCAATCTTCCAACGCCCACGGCAGATAGGGACCGAACTGTCTCACGACGTTCTAAACCCAGCTCGCGTACCACTTTAAATGGCGAACAGCCATACCCTTGGGACCGACTTCAGCCCCAGGATGTGATGAGCCGACATCGAGGTGCCAAACACCGCCGTCGATATGAACTCTTGGGCGGTATCAGCCTGTTATCCCCGGAGTACCTTTTATCCGTTGAGCGATGGCCCTTCCATTCAGAACCACCGGATCACTAAGACCTACTTTCGTACCTGCTCGAGCTGTCACTCTCGCAGTCAAGCTGGCTTATGCCTTTGCACTAACCTCACGATGTCCGACCGTGATTAGCCAACCTTCGTGCTCCTCCGTTACGCTTTGGGAGGAGACCGCCCCAGTCAAACTACCCACCAGACACTGTCCCCGTTCCGGATCACGGAACTGGGTGAGAACATCGAACATTCAAGGGTGGTATTTCAAGGATGGCTCCATGCAGACTGGCGTCCACACTTCCTGGCCTCCCACCTATCCTACACATCAAGGCTCCATGTTCAGTGTCAAGCTATAGTAAAGGTTCACGGGGTCTTTCCGTCTTGCCGCGGGTACACTGCATCTTCACAGCGAGTTCAATTTCACTGAGTCTCGGGTGGAGACAGCCTGGCCATCATTACGCCATTCGTGCAGGTCGGAACTTACCCGACAAGGAATTTCGCTACCTTAGGACCGTTATAGTTACGGCCGCCGTTTACTGGGGCTTCTATCAAGAGCGTCGTGCTTACGCGCTAACCCCATCAATTAACCTTCCAGCACCGGGCAGGCGTCACACCGTATACGTCCACTTTCGTGTTTGCACAGTGCTGTGTTTTTAATAAACAGTTGCAGCCAGCTGGTCTCTGCGACTGGCTTCGGCTCCGGATGTTTCTTCCTTCACCTGCTGCCAGCGTGCCTTCTCCCGAAGTTACGGCACCATTTTGCCTAGTTCCTTCACCCGAGTTCTCTCAAGCGCCTGAGTATTCTCTACCTGACCACCTGTGTCGGTTTGGGGTACGATTCAATGTCACCTGATGCTTAGAGGCTTTTCCTGGAAGCCGGGCATCAACCACTTCACCGCCGTAGCGGTTCGTCATCACGCCTCAGTGTTACAGCAGAACGGATTTGCCTGTCCTGCCCACCTGCACGCTTAAACCGGGACAACCGTCGCCCGGATGGCCTAGCCTTCTCCGTCCCCCCTTCGCAGTCACATTCAGTACAGGAATATTAACCTGTTTCCCATCGACTACGCTTTTCAGCCTCGCCTTAGGGGTCGACTCACCCTGCCCCGATTAACGTTGGACAGGAACCCTTGGTCTTCCGGCGAGCGGGTTTTTCACCCGCTTTATCGTTACTTATGTCAGCATTCGCACTTCTGATACCTCCAGCGCGCTTCACAGCACACCTTCGACGGCTTACAGAACGCTCCCCTACCCAACGACACCTTAGTGTCGCTGCCGCAGCTTCGGTGCATGGTTTAGCCCCGTTACATCTTCCGCGCAGGCCGACTCGACCAGTGAGCTATTACGCTTTCTTTAAATGATGGCTGCTTCTAAGCCAACATCCTGGCTGTCTGAGCCTTCCCACCTCGTTTCCCACTTAACCATGACTTTGGGACCTTAGCTGGCGGTCTGGGTTGTTTCCCTCTTCACGACGGACGTTAGCACCCGCCGTGTGTCTCCCGTGATACCATTCTTCGGTATTCGCAGTTTGCATCGGGTTGGTAAGCCGGGATGGCCCCCTAGCCGAAACAGTGCTCTACCCCCGAAGATGAATTCACGAGGCGCTACCTAAATAGCTTTCGGGGAGAACCAGCTATCTCCCGGTTTGATTGGCCTTTCACCCCCAGCCACAAGTCATCCGCTAATTTTTCAACATTAGTCGGTTCGGTCCTCCAGTTAGTGTTACCCAACCTTCAACCTGCCCATGGCTAGATCACCGGGTTTCGGGTCTATACCCTGCAACTCATGCGCCCAGTTAAGACTCGGTTTCCCTGCGGCTCCCCTAAACGGTTAACCTTGCTACAGAATATAAGTCGCTGACCCATTATACAAAAGGTACGCAGTCACCCCCATAAATGAAGGCTCCCACTGCTTGTACGTACACGGTTTCAGGTTCTGTTTCACTCCCCTCGCCGGGGTTCTTTTCGCCTTTCCCTCACGGTACTGGTTCACTATCGGTCAGTCAGGAGTATTTAGCCTTGGAGGATGGTCCCCCCATATTCAGACAGGATACCACGTGTCCCGCCCTACTCGTTGAGCTCACAGTGAAGAGGGTTTAGTGTACGGGACTTTCACCCTTTACTGTGCGACTTTCCAGACGCTTCCACTCACCCCTTCACTGATGCAGACTCTGGGCTGCTCCCCGTTCGCTCGCCGCTACTGGGGGAATCTCGGTTGATTTCTTTTCCTCGGGGTACTGAGATGTTTCAGTTCCCCCGGTTCGCCTCGCTTGACTATGAATTCATCAAGCGATAGTGCAACGGATTGCACTGGGTTTCCCCATTCGGACATCGCCGGTTATTACGCTTCATATCAGCTTACCGACGCTTTTCGCAGATTAGCACGTCCTTCATCGCCTCTGACTGCCTAGGCATCCACCGTGTACGCTTAGTCGCTTAACCTCACAACCCGAAACTGTCTCGGCTTGCGGATTGTTGAGAGACTCATCAATAACCCCTCGGGGAGGTTATTGACTGTATTCAATTTTCAGCTTGTTCCAGATTGTTAAAGAGCTTTTATCGGTAAGCCGACTTCATCACAAATCCGCTTAACGATAACACGACAACGGCTTTCACCCGTCATCACCGCAAGTGGCGTCCCCTAGGGGATTCGAACCCCTGTTACCGCCGTGAAAGGGCGGTGTCCTAGGCCTCTAGACGAAGGGGACACAATGGCCGGCTTCGCAGACGCGTCTTGCTCTACTTTTATCAGACAATCTGTGTGAGCACTGCACTCAACTGCATCTCAGGTAAGGAGGTGATCCAACCGCAGGTTCCCCTACGGTTACCTTGTTACGACTTCACCCCAGTCATGAATCACAAAGTGGTCAGCGCCCTCCCTTAGGTTAAGCTACCGACTTCTTTTGCAACCCACTCCCATGGTGTGACGGGCGGTGTGTACAAGGCCCGGGAACGTATTCACCGTAGCATTCTGATCTACGATTACTAGCGATTCCGACTTCATGGAGTCGAGTTGCAGACTCCAATCCGGACTACGACAGACTTTATGTGTTCCGCTCACTCTCGCAAGCTCGCTTCACTTTGTATCCGCCATTGTAGCACGTGTGTAGCCCTACTCGTAAGGGCCATGATGACTTGACGTCATCCCCACCTTCCTCCGGTTTATCACCGGCAGTCTCCTTTGAGTTCCCGCCATCACGCGCTGGCAACAAAGGATAAGGGTTGCGCTCGTTGCGGGACTTAACCCAACATTTCACAACACGAGCTGACGACAGCCATGCAGCACCTGTCTCTCAGTTCCCTAAGGCACTTCGCTGTCTCCAGCAAATTCTGAGGATGTCAAGAGTAGGTAAGGTTCTTCGCGTTGCATCGAATTAAACCACATGCTCCACCGCTTGTGCGGGCCCCCGTCAATTCATTTGAGTTTTAACCTTGCGGCCGTACTCCCCAGGCGGTCGATTTAACGCGTTAGCTCCGGAAGCCACTCCTCTAGGGAACAACCTCCAAATCGACATCGTTTACAGCGTGGACTACCAGGGTATCTAATCCTGTTTGCTCCCCACGCTTTCGCACCTGAGCGTCAGTCTTCGTCCAGGGGGCCGCCTTCGCCACCGGTATTCCTCCACATCTCTACGCATTTCACCGCTACACATGGAATTCTACCCCCCTCTACGAGACTCCAGTCAACCAGTCTTAGATGCCGTTCCCAGGTTAAGCCCGGGGATTTCACATCTAACTTAATTGACCGCCTGCGTGCGCTTTACGCCCAGTCATTCCGATTAACGCTTGCACCCTCCGTATTACCGCGGCTGCTGGCACGGAGTTAGCCGGTGCTTCTTCTGCGGGTAACGTCAAAATACAACCCTGTTCAGGTTATACCCTTCCTCCCCGCTGAAAGTACTTTACAACCCGAAGGCCTTCTTCATACACGCGGCATGGCTGCATCAGGCTTGCGCCCATTGTGCAATATTCCCCACTGCTGCCTCCCGTAGGAGTCTGGGCCGTGTCTCAGTCCCAGTGTGGCTGGTCATCCTCTCAGACCAGCTAGGGATCGTCGCCTCGGTAGGCCATTACCCTACCGACTAGCTAATCCCATCTGGGTTCATCCGTGGGCGTGAGGCCTTTTCAGGTCCCCCACTTTGGTCTCGCGACATTATGCGGTATTAGCCACCGTTTCCAGTGGTTATCCCCCGCCCTCGGGCAGATCCCCAGACATTACTCACCCGTCCGCCGCTCGTCAGCGAAAGTGCACGCACTTTCCTGTTACCGCCCGACTTGCATGTGTTAGGCCTGCCGCCAGCGTTCAATCTGAGCCATGATCAAACTCTTCTATTAAAAGCTTGATGCTCAAAGAAACTGACTGTTCATTCGTAATGAATTCACTGTTGTTCACTCTTCAAGACTTTAAAACGTATTTTTTTGTGATACGGTCTTGTGAGTGCCCACACAGATTGTCTGATTAATTGTTAAAGAGCAGGCTGAAATAAAAATTGATATTCTCGTTCAGCCGGGCTGCGTATATTACGCTTTTCGCCCGCAGAGTCAAGCGCTTATTCACTTTACTCTGCCTGGCCTCACACGTTTTGTCAGCGTTGTGTCGGTCAGTGGTGGCGCATTATAGGGAGTTCTTCGGCGCTGGCAAGCGTTTATTTTAAAAAAACTTTTGATCGCAGTTTTTTTCAACAAAATGTGTATTTTTGGTTTTTTTTTACACAAAAACGGATGTCATCGACAGTAATTATTCCCAAACTAAAGTAGTATAAATGGATAAATGCGGGAAAAGGTTTAAATCTACTATGCAATTTAAAGAACAAAGAAAAGCTTCCCAGAAAAACCTTTCTTATCTTTTAGCTGAAAAAATCGGACAACAGATTTTATCTGGTGAATATAAAACTGAAACCATCCTCCCGGGTGAAATAGAACTCGCTGAACAGTTCGACGTCAGCAGGACCTCTGTTCGCGAGGCGATAAAAATACTTGCAGCCAAAGGTATGCTATTACCTCGCCCACGTATTGGTACCCGAATCATGCAAACCATTCACTGGAATTTCCTTGATCAGGATTTATTAAAGTGGTGGATGAATCATGATAATCTTAACCAAGTAATTGAACACTTCCATATAGTGAGATTGGCAATAGAACCACAAGCTTGCTTTCTTGCTGCAAAAAATGCCACACAAGAACAAAAGAAGCAGCTTTTACAACTAATAGATGAAATGTATCTGTTAAAAGACAATTTCAACCGGGAAAAATGGATAGATATTGATTACCAGTTTCACCACACCATTTATAAATCCTGTGGAAACCCATTTTTAGGTTCTTTTGTCAACTTATTTCGTCCAGTTTATCAGAACTATTTCGAAACTATTATTTCCGACAAAGTTGTGCAACTGGAAGCTCATAAAACAATTGTTGATTCAATCATCAAAGGTGACTGTCGCAGAGCACTTTTCACTTGCCAAAAGTTATTAACAGAGCATGAATGATCTTATATAGTAATGTGTTAGATTAATATCTAATCAAACATTAGTTAGATAAATACAGCAGGACGATTAATGGTAAAAACCGCTCGTAATATGGCGGGGCTACCCTGGATTGCTGCAATAGCTTTTTTTATGCAAGCTTTAGATGCAACAATTCTCAACACAGCATTGCCCGCTATTGCTGAAAGCCTCGAACACTCGCCTCTGGCAATGCAATCCGCTGTTGTCAGCTATACTCTGACTGTTGCTTTGCTCATTCCTGTTAGTGGCTGGCTAGCAGATCGTTTTGGTACCCGCCGGGTATTTATTTTTGCCGTATCCTTATTTTCTTTAGGTTCCCTAGCCTGTGCTTTGTCAGGTAATTTGGCCTTTCTAGTTATTTCCCGTGTAATCCAGGGAATTGGTGGGGCAATGATGATGCCAGTTGCCCGCCTTGCTTTATTACGCGCATACCCACGCAGTGAACTTTTACCCGTTATGAATTTTGTCACCATGCCAGGATTAGTAGGACCAATTCTTGGTCCTATGCTCGGTGGATTATTAGTCACTTATGCTACCTGGCATTGGATATTTATTATCAATATTCCAATTGGTTTATTGGGGATTATTTATGCTAAAAAGCATATGCCTAATTTCACAATGCCAAAGCGTTCATTCGACTTTTTCGGTTTCATACTTTTTGGGCTGAGTTTAATCATGGTTTCCGTTAGTTTGGATTTACTGGGGGAGAGTTCGTTACCAGGCTATATACCTCTCACAGTTATGGTCGGCGGTTTTATGATATTATTTGGCTATCTGATGCATGCCAGAAAACACTCTCAACCACTTATCAGTCTGAAGTTATTCCGTACTCGCACATTTTCTATCGGTATTATCGGTAATATTGCTACGCGCCTGGGAACTGGGTGCATTCCTTTTCTGATGCCTCTGATGCTACAAGTTGGTTTTGGTTATTCAGCAATCCTTGCCGGGATGGCGATGGCACCAACAGCTATCGGTTCTGTTATAGCTAAATCTTTTGTTACTAATGTATTAACACGTTTCGGTTATCGTAAAACTCTGGTTAGCATAACCCTCATCATCGGATTAATGATTTCTCAATTTTCACTGCAATCACCAGAAATGTCCGTTGTTCTTTTAGTTATCCCACTATTTTTACTAGGTATGGCAGTGTCCATTCAATTTACTTCGATGAATACCATTACTCTGGCTGATCTGACTGATAATAATGCCAGCTCAGGAAATAGTTTATTGGCGGTAACTCAGCAGTTGTCTATTAGTTTCGGTGTTGCAGCGAGTGCTGCTATCCTCCGTTTCTATGAGTCCGTACCTTATGGAACAACCGTCGATAACTTCCACAACACTTTTATTACAGTGGGAATAATCACTTTACTCTCGTCTTCTACCTTCCTTTTATTACATAAGGAAGATGGAGAAAATATGATCGAGAATAAGAAACAGAATACTTAAGAACGGGAAACTGAGTTACGCTCAATCAATGTTGGAGTTAATACTAATAACTTAGGATCACTCTCGGGGTTATCCATCCGATAAAGCAAAGTATCAACAGCCAGTTTTCCCAATTCATCTTTTGGCTGATGAATGGTTGTTAAAGGTGGGATCATATAAGGGGCCAGGTCGATATCATCATAACCAATGATAGATATATCATCCGGCACGGAAAGCCCTGCTTGATAAAGAGCCTGATAAGCGCCAACAGCCATTGCATCATTGCCAGCAAAAACAGCGTCTGGTGGTTCTGGATGTTGCAGCAATTTTTGCATTGATTCAAAACCACCAGAAAATTCAAAATCACTATAAATTTCATATCCTTCAGGAATAACAAGGCCAGCATCTTCCATTGCTTTTTTATATCCATCCAACCGATGGCTAGCAGGCGTTTTATCTTGCAGACCTGCAATACAGGCTATTTTCTTAAAACCACAGCTGATGAGGTAATTAGTGGCCATCTTTCCTCCCAATAAGGAGTTGTCCTGAATAACATCGCTAACAATATCAATTGGAGACCAATCCATCATGACCATCGGTACAGGGGGATAACGGCGTAAAACATGACAACAATTGTGCTGGGTTTCAGTACACATGATCAGCAGCCCATCGACTCGCTTTTGCAACAACGTTTCCATGCTATAATCCATCCGTTTAGCATCACCTTCTGTATTACACAAGATAAGGCTGTAACCACATTCATAACAGCTTCTTTCAACCCCTCTTACAATTTCAGCATAAAAAGGGTTATTACTGGTTGTTACCAACATACCAATAGTTTTGGTCTGCTTGATTTTAAGACTTCGTGCAAGCGCCGATGGAGCATAATTTAGTTGCTCAATAGCATCATTAACTTTCTTTTTTACACCATCACTGACATAACGGTTATTGTTAATAACATGAGACACAGTTGATGTGGAGACGCCTGCAAAACGAGCAACATCTTTCATTGTAGCCACAGTCAGTCCTGTTCAGTTAAAAATGCATCAATTTCATTTCGCCACGGGACAGAAAGCTGAGCTCCCTGACGGGTTACCGCTATTGCAGCAGCAGAGTGGGCAAACCGGACCGCAGATAACATTGCTTTTCCTTCCAGCAGAGCTGTCACGAACGCGCCATTAAAAGTATCTCCCGCCGCAATAGTATCTACAACTTTAACGTTAAATCCCGGAACAATTTCTCCTTTCTGGCCTTTCTCACTCAACCATACGCCACGGCTACCCAATGTGATAATGACTGTTTCAATACCTTTATCATGCAATATCTGAGCTGCTTTTTCCGCACCTGAATCATCTTTTACTGTAATTCCAGTCAGGTATTCAGCTTCAGTTTCATTCGGAGTAATGATATCCACCAGCGAGAGCAATTGATCAGATAATTTTTGTGCCGGTGCTGGATTAAGTATTACTTTCGTATCATTTTGTTTAGCTATCTCTGCGGCAAGTTGTACAGTTTCCAATGGAGACTCAAGTTGCATTAATAATGCATCCGCCTCTTCAATAATATTTTGGTAGCGATAGAAATATTCCGGTGTCAGTGCAGCATTAGCCCCCGTATTGATACCAATAACATTTTCACCTTGCTGATTAACGAAAATCAGCGCTACACCGGTTGTTTCCCCTTCAATAACTTCAATACCAGAAGTTTTAATATTATCCATCGCTAACTGCTGGCAGATACGGAGACCAATATCGTCCTCACCGACACAAGCAATAAATGCAATATCAGCACCACTGCGACCTGCTGCTACCGCCTGATTAGCACCTTTACCACCAAAAGCAATCTGGTATTGTTTCCCGATCACCGTTTCACCCGGACGAGGGAACAATTCAAGATTCAAAATATGGTCAGCATTAATGCTGCCAAGCACTGCAAGTTTTGCTGTACCCATTAAATCTATTCCTTTTCCATTATGCCGCTACCATCAATTAGTAACAGCACAGTAATACCGATTTATTTTTTAATAACCAGCTCCAGTTCTACAGGAATAACAGCATCAACTTTTTCGCCTTTCAGCACCTTATCTGCTGTCTGAATACCAATGATACCAATTTGGTCAGGACACTGAACTATTGTCGCGCCTGATTTCCCACCTTGAACAGCTTTGATCCCCTCTGATGATACTCAAACCCTCTTTTTTGAACTGATTAATGAGTTGATAAATTTCTATTACTTTTGCACCGACATCTCCCCCCGAGTCAGCTCATCCAAGATAAGCATTTTTGGTCTGGTCATTAATCCACGCGCAATTGCCACTTTTTGCTGATTACCTCAAGAAAGCAAACTTATCGTCTGTTCCATTGAAGGTGTTTTGATATTAAATAACTTGATAAAGTCATTGACTGCCTGTTGCTCTTTTTTATGATTCAGGATACCTGATTTATTACTGAAATAATGTAAAGCGATAAGAGACATAAACAATACCGCACCCCTGCAATGTCAGTTCACGTATTACGTTAAACAATGATGCCGTTTCTGTCTCAGTCAGTGCATCAGTTGGTTCATCCATAACGATAACTTTGGATTCAAAACTCAGCACTTTAGCAATCTCAATCATTTGCTGATCACCGATAGAAAGTTCAGCTACCCACCAGTGACTGCTGTAACTTAAATTCAACTTTCTCAAAAGGCGATCGGCTTCCTGATACATTTTTTCCAGTCAATGGCACCAAATTTATTAACGAATTCACGCCCCCAAGAAAATATTTTCTGAAATAGTCAGTTGGGGAATAAGATTTAATTCTTGATGGATAATTCCAATACCTGCGTCCTGAGAGGATTTAGGGCCAGAAAAAACCACTTCTTTTCCCAGATAATGAATTGTCCCTGTATCTTTGGTATATATTCCAGTCAACACTTTCATCATCGTGGATTTACCTGCACCATTCTCCCCCACCAATGCCATAACTTTCCCCAGATAAGTACACAGTGCCGCACCGGATAATGCTTTAACACCAAGAAAAAATTTATTAATTCCTTTTAGTTCCAGTGCAGGTCGCATAACTACCTCAGAAAGTCACACCAGAACAAAGGATAATATTGGCATAAGGAGAGTTCTCTCCTGTGCGAATCATCTCTCAGCTATGTTTCGTCTTCTCTTTCAACATATTATGACTGATATATTCCACAATAATTGAATTCCCTTGTTGTTTCTCTAGTTCCTTAATCTGAGCTAGTATTAATTGATGTATCAAAGGATTATAGATAATGATACCCTCTGCTAAAAATGTAGCTTCAACCTGCATTTCCTGAGTCACGACATTAAGAACGGATATAAAACTAGGAATCCCCTGGGTTAGCGCTAAATCAATCTGCTGGGCTGAAGAAGGAATTGGTAACCCAATGTCACCAATTGTAATCTGGTCAGATTGCCCCAGCCGAGAAATTACGGCTGAAATTTCAGAATAAAGTAATACACCTTTTTTCGTTTTTTTATTCCATTTGCGAAACGTTTCGCTATTGAAGCAATATAGAAAGTAATATTTAAAATGCAACATTAATAATACAAAAGTGTGATCGTTATCGATAACGTTTCGACAATAAAAAAACCAAAAATAAACGTTAACTTATTGAATATTTGACGCTGAATCGCTTTTTAAGGTAAATATAGTCTTCATCAATAAATGATGATTAAAATCTATGAAGAAGAGTGATTAGATTTTATTTACCCCAACAGATAATATTGGTATGAATTATGCGAATAGTGGAAAAAATAGCTTGTTTAAGTAACTATCTGGAGAGTGGTCTGTATGAAAGACAACAGACAATTCGTTTATGCCTGCTAGCTGCACTGTGCGGGGAAAGTGTTTTCCTGCTTGGCCCCCCAGGGATCGCAAAAAGTCTGATAGCCCGCCGATTAAAATTTGCGTTTCGTGATGCCAGAGCATTTGAGTATCTGATGACCCGTTTCTCCACTCCCGAAGAAATTTTCGGTCCTCTTTCTATTCAGGCATTGAAAGAAGAAGGACGTTATCAGCGGTTGACCACCGGCTATTTACCTGAAACTGAAATTGTCTTTCTTGATGAAATATGGAAAGCCGGCCCAGCAATTCTCAATACCTTGCTGACTGCAATTAACGAAAGAAAATTCAGGAATGGGAATACAGAAGAGAAAATTCCGATGCGATTACTGATAACAGCATCTAATGAATTACCTGAAGCAGATAGCAGCCTTGAGGCTCTTTATGACCGAATGCTAATCCGTATTTGGTTGGATAAAATTCAAGGAAAACAGAACTTCCAAGCATTACTTACTAACCAAAAAAATGAAAATGATAACCCTGTCCCGGCAAATATTCAGATAACAAGTGAAGAGTTCCATCACTGGCAAAAAGAGATTGATAAAATAGTCCTACCAGAGAATTGTTTTGATATTATCTATCATCTACGTCAGCAACTTGATTCGACAGAAAACTCACCTTATGTTTCAGACCGACGCTGGAAGAAAGCAATTCATTTATTACAAGCTAGCGCTTTCTTCAATGGCAGAAGAGAAATATCACCACTTGATTTAATATTGTTGAAAGATTGTCTGTGGTATGATCTTCACTCTTTCAAATTATTACCTCAATATCTGAATACTCTCATGATCGAACAAGCATATCAGCAAAGAGTATCATCTCAGCAAATTGATTCACTTTATCACCAATGGATTCAAGTCCGTCAGGATAAAAATAGTGAGCAGGCATTGTACCTGGAAAAACAAACAGGTTTGTTTGGACGCAAAATACAATATTCACTACCCGATCACATCAATGAAGAAAAATTGACTTTGTTCCTGCATACACCTCTTCATATCCATGATATTAAAGTCAATTTTATTGAAACAGAAAAAAAGACGCTAAATACCTGGATAAATAAAGGTGGAAGTTTACCAGCTCGTCTAAATGGTATTGGTTTTCCACAAGATATAACAGCCGAAATTAATTCAGTACACCAACCAGAGATTTTTGATATTAGCCGTCGTTCCTCTACTTTATATTTACCGGATAGTCAACATCAACAAAACGAAAAAAATAGCGAGTGGTTGGAAAAACTGGAAAAAATTAATCAAGATATTCACCATCAACACCAATTATTCAGTCAGCATCAACCATGTCTATTCATTGAAAACCATTGGCTTGCTGCAATAGAACAAAGTTTTATCCAACTGACAGACAGAATCAACCAACTGAAAATAAAAATGGGCGACTAACTAAATGATTAGCCTAACAACCCTTGATCTTTTATTGTCAGTAAACGAAGGAGAACTGATAGAAGAGGTCATATTAACTCTTCTGGCTTCACCTCAGTTAGCTATCTTTTTTGAAAAATATCCTCGTTTAAAACGTGCACTACTGAAGGACATTCCCGGTTGGAAACAAGATTTACAACAAAGAATTAAAGAAGCGCTGATTCCTTCCTCCCTAGCAGAAGAATTTCAGTTATACCAACAATTACTGTCTGCCAACACCGATAATTTTTATCTTAAACTTCCCGATATTCTGGAAATACTGAACCAAATTAAATCCCCTTTTATTGAAGAAGCACAGAAATTGGTAACCAACACCACCGATCATTCAAATGCATTACAAATCCTGTTTATCCAACGATGGCGACTCAGCTTGATTCTGCAAACCACAACTTTCCACAAGAAATTACTGGAACAAGAAAAAGAGCAATTACTGGCAGAATTGCAACAACGGCTAACACTAAGCGGTAATCTTGATCCTGTTTTCAGTGAAAATGACAGAGCGGCGGGACGGTTATGGGATATGAGTAAAGGTCAGTTAAACCATTCCCGAAATGATGACCAGTTATTGATTCGCTACAGTGAATTTCTTCACCAACAACCAGAACTGGAAAAACTGGCTCAATTACTTGGTCGTAGTCAATCTGCAAAATCAAAACCACAGGAAAGCCATCTGCTCGAACCATTTACTACTATTGAACGAACACCTGATACCGTTCCTGAACAGGTAAATGGCATAGGGCAAAGTGATGATATCTTACGCCTGTTACCAACAGAACTGGCAATATTGGGGATTGAAGATCTGGAATATGAATTTTATCGCAGATTGGTGGAAAAGCGCTTATTGACCTATCGCTTACAAGGCGATAGCTGGCAACAGAAAACAACATTACGACCAGTCACTCATTATAATCAACAGGAAAAGCCAAGAGGGCCATTTATTGTCTGTGTGGATACTTCCGGCTCTATGGGAGGATTCAATGAAAAATGCGCCAAAGCTTTTTGTCTGGCACTGTTACGCATTGCATTAGCAGATGATCGTAACTGTCACATCATGTTATTTGCTACAGAAATTGTGCACTATGAACTCTCTTCACCAGATGGCCTAGAACAAGCTATTCGTTTTCTCGGCCAGACTTTTAGAGGAGGAACAAATTTAGCTTTTTGTCTGGCAAGCACAATAGAAAAACTGAAAGAGCAACGTTGGAAAGATGCTGATGCTGTTGTTATTTCAGATTTCATTGCCCAGCGTTTACCGGACGCACTAATCCATCAGATAAAAAATCTGCAACAGCATCAGCAACACCGCTTCCATGCGGTCTCCATGTCCCAATATGGCAAGCCCGGTATTATGCGGATATTCGATCATATCTGGCGTTTTGATACCGGACTTAAAAGCCGTTTACTGCGAAAATGGCGTCACTGAATTGAATCAGAGCATACCTTCTACCGTTTCGCGTACTTCCGGTGACCATATGCTGCATTGAACCTGACCGATATGTTTCATTTGCAACAGCAACATCACCAAACGGGATTGACCAATACCTCCGCCAATCGACTGTGGCATATCGCCTTTGAGTAACGCTTGATGCCAATCATATTGCAAGCGCTCTTCATCACCAGTCAGCGTCAATTGGCGCTCCAGTGCTTCTGCATCAACACGGATACCCATAGAAGAGATCTCAAAAGCATCCTCCAATACAGGGTTCCAGACAATAATGTCGCCGTTTAGACCAGCAAAACCATCACTGTTTGGCGTCGTCCAGTCGTCATAATCCGGTGCACGAACATCATGTGCTTGACCATCAGATAATTTCGCACCAATACCAATGAGGAAAACAGCACCCAATTCTTTAGCAATAGCGCGTTCGCGACCTTTTGCATCCAGATCCGGATAACGGCTCAGAAGCGTTTCACTGTGAACAAAATGAATTTGATCTGGTAGGAATGGTGCCAGACCAAACTCCTTGCTGACCGCTTTTTCTGTTTCTTTTATTGCTTCGTAAATTTTGCCTACTGTCTGTTTTAGATAAGCCAATGAACGTTGCCCATCTCCCATTACTTTTTCCCAATCCCATTGATCAACATAAACAGAGTGGATTGGTGTTAAGCGATCCTCGTCCGGACGCAATGCTTTCATGTGAGTGTAAAGCCCTTGCTCCGGCTGAAAATCAAAACGGCCCAGTGTCTTACGTTTCCATTTAGCCAGTGAATGCACTACTTCGAAAGTTGAATCCGGTAACGTTTTCACTTTTACCTGGACAGCCTTTTCATGGCCGGACAAGTTATCCTGAATACCATCCCCCAAACAACTTAGGATTGGCCCTTGTACTTCAATCAGACCTAGCTTGCTTTCCAGCAAGCTAGAAAAGAAGGATTTCACGAAACTAATTTGTTGCTGCTTCTCAATAAATGACTTTTTCATAATATTATTCTCAAATTTTTAGGTAGCCCTGATGTCCTGTTGCAAACATTAAGCAATAGAATGAGATATAAATTCAATATACTTTAATAAAAATAGTCTTTATGCTTTATAAAATTCATTTTTAATATAGAAAAAATGAAAATTCGATAAAAAATGGAACTGAAAATGGCAGAAATTTATCAGATCGATAATCTGGACCGTGACATACTTCACGCTTTAATGGACAACGCACGTATACCTTATGCCGAACTGGCAAAGAAATTTGCTGTCAGTCCAGGAACCATTCATGTTCGTGTAGAAAAAATGAAGCAAGCAGGGATAATCACCGGTACCAGAGTAGATATCAGTACTAAACAACTGGGTTATGATGTTTGTTGCTTTATTGGCATTATTCTTAAAAGCGCTAAAGATTACCCATCAGCCCTAAAAAAATTAAGTAACCTGAATGAGGTCGTTGAGGTCTACTACACAACAGGTCACTACAGCATCTTTACTAAAGTTATGTGCCGCTCAATTGAGTCTCTTCAAGATGTACTTATCAACAAAATACAGACTATCGATGAGATCCAATCAACAGAAACCCTGATCTCCTTGCAAAACCCGATCATGCGAACAATCAAGCCATAAGATAAAATTTGTTATAACCATATTATCCACAGGTAGATCCCAACAGATTCACAGCGTACAATAGCCGCTCTTGAAATCGGTTGGGATCACTATGGTCACTATTACCTTAATCAGCGGCAGCACTATGGGCAGTGCTGAATACGTAGCTGAACATATGGCTGAAATTCTGGAAGATGCTGGTTTTTCCACCGAAATGCTGCATGGCCCCTCTCTTGATGAACTTCCTCAGGAAGGGCTCTGGTTGGTAGTCACATCCACACATGGGGCAGGGGAGTTACCAGAAAATATACAGCCTCTAGCAGAAGAAATTTCTGAACAAAAACCTGATCTCAGCAAAGTAACATTTGGTGCTGTTGGTATTGGCAGTTCTGAATACGATACTTTCTGTGAAGCAATAAGATCGCTTGATCAACTATTGGTAGAAAATGGGGCCAAACGTCTCGGCGATCGTCTGGAAATTGATATCCAACAACATGAGATCCCCGAAGATCCCGCAGAAGAATGGGTTAAAATTTGGGCAAACGCACTCTGATTTGAACAAAAAAACAGCGAACGATTGTGGATAACTCATATAAAAAGCCGGGGTTAACCCGTAGTTATCCATAGTATAACTATTAGCCCATGATCGCATTGTGGATAACTTGCTATTTAGATCCCAGTTTATACCGGCTAGGATCACGGATCATTCACAGTAAATGATCCTTTACAATGTTATGATCTTTCTAAGTAAAAACAACTTATCCACAAAAGATCATGATCCTAATAAAAGATCTAATAAAGAGATCTTTAAATAAAAAAGATCTTCTTTTAATTACCGGCGATCTTGCCTACTTGGTATATCGCCTAAACTTGAGTAGAATTCTCTTCCCTTAATGCAACACTAAGCATTCTTATAACTGAAGGTTCATCACCATGTTTTATCCAGAGCAATTTGACGTCATCATTATCGGTGGTGGTCATGCCGGCACTGAAGCTGCTATGGCAGCTGCTCGTATGGGCCGTCAAACCTTATTACTGACTCACAATATTGATACTTTGGGTCAAATGTCATGTAACCCAGCCATTGGTGGGATCGGTAAAGGACATCTGGTTAAAGAAATTGACGCTCTGGGTGGCTTAATGGCTAAAGCCACTGATCAGGCTGGTATTCAGTTTAGGACCTTAAATGCCAGTAAAGGACCCGCTGTACGCGCAACACGTGCTCAAGCTGACAGGGTCCTTTACCGTCAAGCCATACGAACAGCATTAGAAAATCAACCTAACTTAATGATTTTCCAACAACCCGTAGAAGATCTCATTGTTGAAAATGATACTGTCACTGGTGCAATAACTCGTATGGGACTTAAATTCAGGGCCAAAGCAGTTGTTCTGACAGTAGGTACATTCCTTGACGGTAAAATTCATATCGGTCTGGAAAATTACAGCGGAGGAAGGGCTGGTGATCCTCCTGCAATCTCATTAGCACAGCGTTTACGTGATTTGCCTTTACGTGTAAATAGATTAAAAACGGGCACGCCGCCACGTATTGATGCCAGAACTATTGATTTTAGTCAGCTAACACAGCAACTAGGTGATAATCCAACACCTGTATTCTCTTTTCTTGGAGATGTGGGACAGCATCCGCAACAGATGCCATGCTATATCACTCATACCAATGAAAAAACGCACGATGTGATCCGAAATAATTTGGATCGCAGCCCAATGTATGCAGGGATCATTGAAGGGATCGGCCCACGTTACTGCCCTTCGATCGAAGATAAAGTTATGCGTTTTGCGGATCGCAATGCTCATCAGATCTTTCTTGAACCAGAAGGACTGACGAGTAATGAAATCTATCCAAATGGTATTTCTACCAGCTTGCCATTTGATGTACAGATGCAAATTGTTCATTCCATGAAGGGGATGGAAAATGCCTGCATTGTTCGTCCAGGTTATGCAATAGAATATGACTTCTTTGATCCAAGAGATCTGAAACAGACACTGGAAAGTAAATTTATCCATGGCTTATTCTTTGCCGGGCAAATTAATGGTACGACTGGCTATGAAGAAGCTGCCGCTCAAGGACTTTTAGCTGGGCTTAACGCAGCCCGTTACGCTTCAGAAGAAGAGGGGTGGTTCCCTCGTCGTGATCAAGCTTATATTGGTGTTCTGGTTGATGATTTATGTACTTTGGGCACTAAAGAACCATACCGTATGTTTACCTCCCGGGCTGAATATCGCCTGATGTTACGTGAAGATAATGCTGATCTTCGTCTAACAGAAAAAGGCCATGAATTAGGATTGGTAGATGATTACCGCTGGGAACATTACTGCCGTAAGGTGGAGATGATCGAACAGGAACGTCAGCGTTTGCGTAATATTTGGATTCATCCTCATTCAAATAATATTGATGACATCAACAACATATTAAAAATGCCATTATCGAAAGAAGCTAATGGCGAAGATCTATTGCGTCGCCCTGAAATGAATTATGAAATCCTGACTTCATTACCACTGTTTTCACCTGGTCTTAAAGAACCACAATCAGCTGATCAGGTTGAAATTCAGGTCAAATATGAAGGGTATATTGCCCGTCAACAGGAGGAAATTGAAAAACAATTGCGTAATGAAAACACGTTATTACCGATTGATCTTGATTACCGTCAAGTTAATGGTCTTTCCAATGAAGTTGTCGCTAAACTCAATGATCACAAGCCAAACTCAATTGGTCAGGCTTCACGCATTTCAGGGGTAACACCTGCTGCAATTTCAATTTTACTTGTATGGCTGAAAAAACAGGGCTTACTGCGTCGTAGTGCCTGAGAGGATTTTTATTGTGCTTAATAAACTGGAATTTTTGCTGACTAAAGCAGGAATAGCGCTTTCACAACAGCAAAAACAGCAGCTCATGGCCTATGTTGATATGCTCAACAAGTGGAATAAAGCCTATAATCTCACGTCTGTCCGTGAGCCAGAGCAAATGTTGGTACGTCATATTATGGATAGCATTGTTGTCAGCCCTTATCTACAAGGTCATCGTTTTATAGACGTAGGCACAGGTCCGGGGTTGCCAGGGATCCCATTAGCTATTGTTCGTCCAAATTCTCATTTCACATTGTTGGATAGTTTAGGTAAAAGAGTCAGGTTCTTGCGCCAGGTTCAGCATGAACTTGGTTTGGAGAATATAGAACCAGTGCAAAGCCGGGTTGAAACGTACTCTCCTGAGCCGCTTTTTGATGGCGTTATAAGCCGTGCTTTTGCCTCATTACAGGATATGGTCTCTTGGTGTTGCCATTTGCCTGAGTCTATTCATGGACGATTCTATGCGCTTAAAGGCGTGCTTCCTGAGGAAGAATTTACTATGTTATCTTCCGGAATTGTTGTTGATTCAGTTATTCAGTTAGATGTTCCTGAACTGGAAGGGCAACGCCATCTGGTTATCCTTAAATCAAACTAAGTTTGTTATTTGTCAATAAAGTTATAAATAATTAGTGATGTTGAGCACAATTATACTGTGGTTAACATCGTCAATTATGATTTGTCTCGTTTCAGCTTTAATTTACCGCGTTATTACATAAAAATAACGTTATCTTGATATTAAGATAGTTGGGACTTTAAAAATCAGATAAAGCGTTTTTTCATCAGATTCGCTTTTTTAAAGCAGCTAAAAGTTAGCTTGGTAATTTAAGTCAATAATATAATAACCTTCTCCTATAAGCTTAAATTAACTTATTGATTTAAATGTTAATATTTTTTATTTTTATTCCCTGTGAATGTTAAATATAACTAACAAATGAACATTTTATGTGATTCAAATCACATTTAAGTTTGAGAGCATAAAATTATTAGAGAGAGTAAATCAGCACAATAATTAGCTTACAATCTGGTGTCAGAGTAAAAAATTTAAATAATTGTTCACCTTTTCGCTACTTATGGATTGAATTCATTTTGGCTGCCCGTATAATTTGCACGTTTTTGTCACTTGACACACTTAAGCAAAGGCAGTTTTATACAACATTTAGCAAAACCTGATATGCAAGGCGTGCAAGGGGAGAAAACAAAAGTCATGTCTGTATCCCTTTACAGCGGTAGAATTGCACTGAAACTGCTTTTTTTGCAGTTAATGACTTTTGTTGTTCTCAGTGTGGCTTTTTGTACCAAAAGTATAGAATGGGGCGCTTCTGCTTTTGCTGGTGGATTAGCATGTTGGTTACCTAATGCCATTTTTATGCTGTTTGCCAGTTTTCAGAAAGTAAAAGAAGAGGGGGTTCCTGTACGTGTTGCGTGGTCTTTCGCTGTTGGCGAAGGGTTGAAGGTTATTATTGCAATAGCTGTGCTGGTTGTTGCTTTAGGCGTGTTTAAAGCGGCGTTTGCACCACTGGGTTTGACTTATTTAGCGGTGCTGGTTGTGCAGATTATCGCACCAGCTGTGATAAACGGTTAGGTTTTCAACAACAAAAGGGTAAGAGGCATCATGTCTGCATCAGGAGAAGTTTCAACTGCAAGGGACTACATAGGCCACCACCTGAATAACCTTCAGTTGGACCTACGTACCTTTGAGTTGGTCGATCCCAACTCTGGTGGTTCTGCAACGTTCTGGACGTTGAACATTGACTCGCTTTTTTTCTCAGTCGTATTAGGGATTTTATTTCTGTATGTATTCAGAAAGGTTGCGGTTAATGCCACCAGTGGCGTACCGGGCAAACTTCAGACTGCTATAGAATTAATCATGGGTTTTGTTGATAACAGTGTCCGTGATATGTATCACGGCAAGAGCAAAGTTATTGCCCCTTTGGCACTGACCGTGTTCGTCTGGGTGTTATTAATGAACGTGATGGACTTACTGCCAATCGATTTTCTCCCTTATATCGGTGAACATGTCTTCGGCTTACCTGCTCTGCGTGTTGTACCAACAGCAGATGTCAGTATTACCTTGTCGATGGCTATTGGCGTCTTTGTCCTCATCCTCTACTACAGCATTAAGATGAAAGGAGTTAGTGGTTTTACAAAAGAGCTGACTTTACAGCCTTTTAATCATCCATTGTTTATTCCAGTTAACTTAATTCTGGAAGGGGTTAGCCTGCTTTCTAAACCGGTATCACTCGGTCTGCGACTGTTTGGTAACATGTATGCAGGTGAATTGATCTTTATTCTTATAGCTGGTCTGTTACCGTGGTGGTCGCAGTGGATGCTCAGCCTGCCTTGGGCTATCTTCCACATACTGATTATTACGTTACAAGCCTTTATTTTCATGGTTCTGACGATTGTTTATCTGTCGATGGCATCTGAAGAACATTAATTTTTACCACAATAACTGTGTTTTAACTGAAACAAACTGGAGATTGTCATGGAAAACCTGAATATGGATCTGCTGTACATGGCTGCCGCTGTAATGATGGGTCTGGCGGCAATCGGTGCTGCGATCGGTATCGGCATCCTCGGAGGTAAATTTTTGGAAGGCGCTGCTCGTCAGCCGGATTTAATCCCTCTGCTGCGTACACAGTTCTTTATCGTTATGGGTCTGGTTGATGCTATCCCGATGATTGCTGTGGGCCTTGGCTTGTACGTAATGTTTGCTGTCGCGTAGTTTGCAGAAAAAATCCGAAACTACGTCAACTCATTAATTTAAAAAGAGGTATTGTGCTGTGAATCTTAATGCAACAATCCTCGGCCAGGCCATTGCGTTTGTCCTGTTTGTTATGTTCTGTATGAAGTTTGTATGGCCACCAATCATGGCGGCCATTGAAAAGCGTCAAAAAGAAATTGCTGACGGTTTATCTTCTGCGGAACGTGCCAAAAAGGACCTGGACTTAGCGCAAGCCAATGCGACCGACCAAATGAAGAAAGCGAAAGCGGAAGCTCAGGTCATCATCGAACAGGCTAATAAACAAAAAGCCCAGATCCTTGATGATGTAAAAGCTGAAGCTGAGCAGGAACGTAACAGAATCGTAGCGCAAGCTCAGGCAGAAATTGATGCCGAACGTAAGCGTGCTCGGGAAGAGTTGCGTAAGCAGGTCGCTATGTTGGCTATCATAGGTGCCGAGAAAATCATCGAACGTTCCGTGGATGAAGCTGCTAACAGCGACATCGTTGATAAACTGGTCGCTGAACTGTAAGGAGGGAGGGGCATGTCTGAATTCGCTACTGTAGCTCGCCCCTACGCCAAAGCAGCTTTTGACTTTGCTGTGGAAAAACAATCGCTAGAACAATGGCAGAATATGCTGGTGTTCACAGCTGAAGTGACTCGTAATGAGCAAGTTGGTGAGCTGCTTTCCGGTTCATTGGCATCGGAAACATTAGCCAATGCCTTTATCGCAATTTGCGGTGAACAGGTTGATGAACATGCTCAGAACTTTATTCGTGTTATGGCAGAAAACGGTCGCTTATTGGCGTTACCTGAAGTTTTGCAGCAATTTATTCAATTGCGTGCGTCACTTGAATCAACCGTTGATGTTGAAGTGATTTCTGCAGCCGAACTGAGTGAACAACAGCTGGCTAAAATTTCTGCGGCGATGGAAAAACGTCTGTCGCGCAAAGTTAAGCTGAATTGCAAAATTGATAAGTCTGTTATTGCCGGTGTGGTCGTTCGCGCAGGTGATTTGGTGATCGATGGCAGTATTCGTGGCCGTTTAGATCGCTTAACAGACGTCTTGCAGTCTTAAGGGGACTGGAGCATATGCAACTGAATTCCACCGAAATCAGCGAACTGATCAAGCAGCGCATTGCTCAGTTCAATGTAGTGAGTGAAGCTCACAATGAAGGTACGATTGTATCCGTTAACGACGGTATCATTCGTATTCATGGTTTAGCCGAAGTTATGCAGGGTGAGATGATCGCACTGCCTGGCCATCGTTATGCAATCGCATTGAACCTGGAGCGCGACTCCGTAGGTGCGGTTGTGATGGGCCCGTATGCTGACTTAGCAGAAGGCATGAAGGTCAAATGTACTGGCCGTATTCTTGAAGTTCCTGTTGGTCGTGGCCTGCTTGGTCGTGTGGTAAACACGCTGGGTGAGCCAATTGATGGCAAAGGTCCTGTTGAGCATGATGGTTTCTCTGCTGTTGAAATGATTGCTCCGGGCGTTATTGACCGTCAATCCGTTGATCAGCCGGTACAGACTGGTTATAAATCTGTTGACGCCATGATCCCTATCGGTCGTGGTCAACGTGAACTGATTATCGGTGACCGTCAGACGGGTAAAACAGCACTAGCTATTGACGCAATCATTAACCAGCGTGACTCAGGCATTAAATGTGTTTATGTCGCAGTTGGTCAGAAAGCTTCTACTATTGCGAACGTTGTTCGTAAATTAGAAGAACATGGTGCTCTTGCCAATACTATCGTAGTTGTTGCGACAGCTTCAGAATCTGCTGCATTACAATACCTGGCGCCATATTCTGGTTGTGCAATGGGCGAATATTTCCGCGATCGCGGTGAAGACGCGCTGATTGTTTACGATGATTTGTCTAAGCAGGCTGTTGCTTATCGTCAAATCTCCCTGTTGCTACGTCGTCCGCCAGGGCGTGAAGCATTCCCAGGTGACGTTTTCTATCTGCATTCCCGTTTGCTGGAGCGTGCTGCGCGTGTTAACGCTGAATATGTAGAAAAATTCACTCATGGTGAAGTGAAAGGTAAAACGGGTTCTCTGACCGCTCTGCCTATCATTGAAACTCAGGCAGGTGACGTATCAGCATTCGTACCAACAAACGTTATTTCAATTACTGATGGTCAGATCTTCTTGGAATCCAGTCTGTTCAACGCGGGTATTCGTCCGGCAGTTAACCCTGGGATCTCTGTATCCCGTGTCGGTGGTGCTGCTCAGACTAAGATCGTGAAGAAGTTGTCTGGTGGTATCCGTACTGCTTTGGCTCAGTACCGCGAACTGGCTGCGTTTTCTCAGTTTGCTTCTGATCTTGATGATGCAACTCGTAAGCAGTTGGATCATGGTCAAAAAGTAACTGAGTTGCTGAAACAGAAACAGTATGCGCCAATGTCTGTTGCACAGCAGTCACTGTCTCTGTTTTCTGCGGAGCGTGGTTATCTGGAAGATATCGAAATTGCTAAAGTTATTGATTTCGAGTCTGCGCTGCTTGCATATGCCAGCCGTGAACATGCTGATCTTCTGAAAGAGATTGACCAGTCTGGTGGTTACAATGATGAGATAGAAGCAAAGCTGAACGCTCTGCTTAATTCCTTCAAAGCAACTCAGTCCTGGTAACACTATTCGGCCCGGTTTAATTAAACATGGGCCGTCTGGTTAATGAGGAGAATCAGGAATGGCCGGCGCAAAAGAGATACGTACCAAGATCGCCAGCGTGCAAAACACGCAAAAAATCACTAAAGCGATGGAGATGGTTGCTGCGTCCAAAATGCGTAAAACGCAGGATCGCATGGCGGCCAGCCGTCCTTATGCAGAAACCATACGCAGCGTGATTGGTCACCTTGCGTTAGGTAATCTGGAATATAAACACCCATACCTTGAAGAACGTGAAACTAAACGTGTCGGGTATCTGGTTGTTTCTACCGATCGTGGCTTGTGCGGTGGTTTGAACACTAATCTGTTCAAAAAACTGTTGTTAGACATGAAAGACTGGTCTGATAAAGGTGTCCAGTGTGATCTGGCACTTATCGGTTCTAAGGCGACCTCTTTCTTTGCTTCTGTTGGGGGCAACGTTGTTGCTCAAGTAACAGGCATGGGAGATAACCCTTCACTGTCCGAATTAATCGGGCCGGTTAATATCATGTTGCGGGCATACGATGAAGGACGTCTGGATAAATTGTATGTGGTGACAAATAAGTTCATCAATACAATGTCTCAGGAACCTACTATTACTCAGTTGTTGCCTCTGCCTGCCGGAGATGATGAGACACTGAAGAAGAAATCCTGGGACTATTTATACGAACCTGATCCTAAGACGTTGCTGGATATACTGCTGCGTCGTTATGTAGAATCGCAGGTTTATCAGGGCGTCGTTGAAAACCTGGCTAGTGAGCAGGCCGCACGAATGGTGGCGATGAAAGCCGCGACTGATAATGGTGGCAGCCTGATCAAAGAGCTGCAGTTGATTTATAACAAAGCTCGTCAGGCCAGCATAACTCAGGAGCTGACCGAGATTGTCTCGGGTGCTTCCGCGGTTTAACAGCTAGGTTTACGAATTACGTAGAGGATTCAAGATGGCTACTGGAAAGATTATCCAGGTAATCGGCGCCGTGGTGGACGTCGAATTCCCTCAAGATACCGTACCAAAAGTATACGATGCACTTGAGGTTCAAAACGGCGAAGCTAAATTGGTGCTGGAAGTACAGCAGCAGTTGGGCGGCGGCGTTGTTCGTTGTATTGCAATGGGTACTTCTGATGGCTTAAGCCGTGGTTTAAGTGTTACTGATTTAGGTCACCCAATCGAAGTTCCCGTTGGTAAAGCGACACTTGGCCGTATCATGAACGTATTGGGTGAACCAATCGACATGAAAGGTGATATTGGCGAAGAAGAGCGTTGGGCTATTCACCGCTCGGCTCCAAGCTATGAAGAGTTATCTAACTCTCAAGAGCTGCTGGAAACCGGTATCAAAGTTATGGACCTGATTTGCCCATTCGCCAAGGGTGGTAAAGTGGGTCTGTTCGGTGGTGCGGGTGTAGGTAAAACCGTAAACATGATGGAGCTGATCCGTAACATCGCGATTGAGCACTCAGGTTACTCCGTATTTGCCGGTGTAGGTGAACGTACCCGTGAAGGTAACGACTTCTACCATGAAATGACCGACTCTAATGTACTGGATAAAGTATCTCTGGTATATGGTCAGATGAATGAGCCACCAGGAAACCGTCTGCGTGTTGCGCTGACTGGTTTGACAATGGCTGAGAAGTTCCGTGATGAAGGCCGTGACGTTCTGTTGTTCGTTGATAACATTTATCGTTATACCCTGGCAGGTACCGAAGTGTCTGCATTGCTGGGTCGTATGCCATCAGCGGTAGGTTATCAGCCAACTTTGGCGGAAGAAATGGGTGTTCTGCAAGAACGTATTACTTCCACTAAAACGGGTTCTATCACTTCTGTACAGGCTGTTTACGTACCTGCGGATGACTTGACTGACCCATCTCCAGCTACAACTTTCGCCCACTTGGACGCAACCGTAGTACTGAGTCGTCAGATTGCCTCTCTGGGTATTTACCCTGCGGTGGATCCGCTGGATTCCACCAGCCGTCAGCTCGATCCATTGGTTGTTGGTCAGGAGCACTATAATGTTGCCCGTGGCGTTCAATCTATCCTGCAACGTTATCAGGAACTGAAAGACATCATCGCTATCTTGGGTATGGATGAACTGTCGGAAGACGATAAGCTGGTGGTTGCGCGTGCTCGTAAGATCCAGCGTTTCTTGTCTCAGCCATTCTTCGTTGCAGAAGTGTTTACGGGTTCACCAGGTAAGTTCGTTTCCCTGAAAGACACTATCCGTGGCTTTAAAGGTATCCTGAACGGCGACTATGACCACCTGCCAGAACAAGCGTTCTACATGGTTGGTGCCATCGAAGAAGCTGTGGAAAAAGCGAAGAAACTTTAAAACGGCTGACCGGAGGTTGACATGGCTGCGATGACTTACCATCTGAATGTTGTCAGTGCTGAGAACCGGATGTTTGAAGGCTTGGTACAGAAAATTCAGGTGACAGGTAGTGAAGGTGAGTTGGGTATTTACCCGGGACATGCTCCACTACTTACTGCCATAAAACCTGGCATGGTACGTATTATTAAGCAGTTCGGTGAAGAAGAGGTGATTTACCTTTCTGGTGGCATCCTTGAGGTACAACCGAGCGGCGTTATCGTACTGGCTGACACTGCGATCCGTGGTAAAGATTTGGATGAAGCTAAGGCGCTGGAATCTAAGCGTAAAGCTGAAGAACACATCCGTAATTCTCACGGTGATGTTGACTATGCTCAGGCATCAGCTGAATTGTCTAAAGCGATTGCAAAACTTCGTGTAATCGAGTTGACAAAAAAGGCGATGTAATACAGGCGGTTAAAGGAAAAAGCCAGTTGGTGAAAGCTAACTGGCTTTTTTGTATTGCGAAATATGTAGTAATTTATCTCGCAAACAGGTTTACTTTTTTCTCTTAAATTGGAGTTATCAGGTTTCTTATGTCTAACAGTGCAAAAAGTGTTGTGATCCTTGCCGCAGGTAAAGGAACCCGCATGTATTCTGATCTCCCTAAAGTACTGCACTTGCTGGCCGGTAAACCTATGGTTCAGCATGTGATTGATACTGCAATGGTGTTGGATGCTAAAAATGTTCATCTGGTTTATGGACATGGTGGTGATCTGATGAAGTATGCCTTATCTGATCAAAAGTTGAATTGGGTATTGCAGTCAGAGCAGTTAGGGACTGGACATGCAATGCAACAGGTAGCACCCTATTTTACTGATGATGAAAATATTCTGATACTGTATGGCGATGTGCCTCTGATTGGAGCAGATACCCTTGAACGTCTGCTGGTGGTTAAACCTGAAGGTGGTATTGGTTTACTGACAGCAATTCTGGATAATCCAACGGGTTATGGTCGCATTGTTCGTGAGAACGGAGAAGTAACCGGAATCATTGAGCAAAAAGACGCGACTGAAGATCAACGAAAAATCAATGAAATCAACACAGGTATTCTGGTCGCTAATGGTGGTGATTTAAAACGTTGGTTATCCCAATTAAATAACAACAATGCTCAAGGTGAATATTACCTTACGGATGTGATTGCTCTGGCTTATAAAGAAGGCCGGAAAATTGAAGCAGTACATCCAAGCCGCTTGAGTGAAATGGAAGGTGTGAATAATCGCCTCCAGCTTTCCGCTCTTGAGCGTATTTATCAATCTGAACAAGCAGCAAAATTATTACTGGCAGGCGTTATGCTGTTGGATCCCGCTCGTTTTGATTTACGTGGTACGCTGACTCATGGCCGTGATGTGGTTATTGATACCAATGTCATTATTGAGGGTAATGTAACCCTTGGTAATAACGTGCAAATTGGCACAGGTTGCATATTAAAGAATTGTATTATCGGCGATGATTCTGTTCTTAGTCCATATACCGTTGTTGAAGATTCTGCAATGGATGTCGGCTGTACTGTCGGACCTTTTGCCCGTTTGCGTCCTGGTTCTAAACTCGCTGAAAAAGCCCATGTAGGAAATTTCGTTGAGATGAAGAAATCTTATCTGGGTAAAGGTTCTAAAGCGGGGCATCTGGCTTATCTTGGCGATGCTGAGATTGGACGTAATGTGAATATTGGTGCAGGTACTATTACCTGTAACTACGATGGCGCTAATAAATTCAAAACCATTATTGGCGACGATGTTTTTGTTGGTTCTGATACTCAGCTTGTTGCTCCAGTAACTATTGCTAAAGGCGCTACAATTGGTGCGGGGACAACAGTGACAAAAAATATCGCTGAAAATGAATTGGTAGTTAGTAGAATTAAGCAAACCCATATTCAGGATTGGAAACGCCCAGTAAAGAAAAAATAAAATAATCATCCCCATTCTACAGGCTCGGGGACCGGCAAAGCCGGAAAACAATCAGGTTCGTGACATATAAAGGGCTTTCATCAGCCCTGTTTTTAGGAATAAAACTGATGTGTGGAATTGTTGGTGCAGTAGCACAACGAGATATTGCTGAAATCCTGATTGAAGGGCTTCGTCGTTTGGAATACCGTGGTTACGACTCCGCTGGGTTAGCGGTTGTTGATAACAAAAATAATATGCTTCGCTTGCGTGAAGTCGGTAAGGTGCAAATACTTGCTGATGAGGTTGACAAACAACCCGTCCTTGGTGGGACAGGTATTGCGCACACCCGTTGGGCTACACACGGTGAACCAAACGAGAAAAATGCTCACCCGCATATATCTGATTATATTGCTGTTGTTCACAACGGCATTATTGAGAATTACGAAGAATTGCGGACTCAGTTAATTAAGCGCGGTTATCAGTTTACATCAGATACTGATACAGAAGTTATTGCCCACCTTGTTCATTGGGAGCAAAAACAGAGTGGTACCTTGCTGGAGGCTGTCCAGTGTGTTATTCCCCAGCTTCGTGGTGCGTATGGTGCAGTTATCATGGACAGCCGTGATCATGGAACAATAATCGCTGCAAGATCGGGTAGCCCTCTGGTTATTGGTTTAGGCGTTGGGGAAAACTTTCTTGCGTCTGATCAATTGGCTCTGTTGCCTGTTACCCGTCGTTTTATCTTCCTTGAAGAAGGTGATATTGCGGAAGTAACCCGCCGTACTGTGCATATTTTTAATACTCAGGGCGAACCGGTTGAGCGGGAGCAGATCGAATCCAATATTCAATATGATGCTGGTGACAAAGGTGTTTACCGTCACTATATGCAAAAAGAGATCTATGAACAGCCAATGGCAATCAAAAGCACCTTGGAAGGGCGCTTAAGTCATGGGCAGGTAGATTTGTCTGAACTTGGTCCTAATGCAGTTGAATTGTTATCTCAAGTTGAACATATTCAGGTTGTTGCCTGTGGTACATCTTATAACGCTGGTATGGTTTCCCGCTACTGGTTTGAAGCATTGGCGGGTATTCCTTGTGATGTAGAGATTGCTTCTGAATTCCGTTACCGCAAATCGGCACGTCGTCCGGGAAGCTTATTAATTACATTGTCTCAATCAGGTGAAACCGCAGATACACTGGCAGCACTGCGTTTATCCAAAGAGCTTGGATACCTCACATCGTTGACGGTTTGTAACGTGGCTGGCTCTTCTCTGGTGCGTGAATCTGATTTTGCTTTGATGACTAGGGCTGGTGCAGAAATTGGCGTTGCTTCAACTAAAGCGTTCACAACTCAGCTGACAGTATTACTAATGCTGGTGGCTTATCTTGGGCGTTTGAAAGATGTTAATGCTGAACAGGAGCAAGAAATTGTTCATGCATTACATGCACTGCCAAATCGCATTGAGAGCATGTTGTCGAAAGATAAAATTATCGAGGCGCTGGCAGAAGACTTTTCTGATAAGCACCACGCTCTATTCCTTGGCCGGGGTGATCAGTATCCGATTGCGGTTGAAGGTGCGCTGAAATTAAAAGAAATTTCTTACATTCATGCAGAGGCTTATGCTGCCGGCGAATTAAAACATGGCCCATTGGCACTGATTGATGCAGATATGCCCGTCATTATTGTAGCTCCAAACAATGAACTGTTGGAGAAATTGAAATCCAATATCGAGGAAGTACGTGCTCGTGGTGGATTGCTATATGTATTTGCTGATCAGGATGCTGGTTTTACAGACAGCGAAGGAATGAAGATTATCCCATTACCGCATGTTGAAGAACTGATTGCTCCAATATTTTACACCGTGCCGTTGCAACTGCTTTCTTATCATGTTGCGTTGATTAAAGGAACTGATGTTGATCAGCCTCGTAACCTGGCTAAGTCAGTGACTGTAGAATAATCGCTTTATAACTAAGACGTTGAAAAGAGCCCTTGTACATTAAAAGTACAGGGGTTTTTTGTATCTAATAGAGAAAGTTTCTTATTATTTTCTTGATGATAAAAACAAATCACGCTATTGTAATGTTATATCATTACATTTATGGTGAGGTTATGAAACCAAATATCCATCCAAACTACCGGATAGTCTTATTTCACGATACCAGTGCTAATGCCTACTTTACAGTTGGCTCCACTATTCGTACTGAGCGGACAATTACCTTGAATGGAGAAGAGTATCCGTATGTGACTGTTGATGTATCATCGGAATCACATCCTTTCTATACAGGTAAGCAGAAAACCTTATCTCAGGAAGGCAGCACGGCGCGATTCCAGAAAAAATTTGGGCGTTTTATTGGCAATAAATAAATTGAGGGATCGTAAAAATGCAGGTGTTAAGTTCACTTAAAACGGCGAAAACCCGTCACCCAGATTGCAAAATTGTACACCGTCGTGGCCGGTTTTATGTTATCTGTAAATCCAATCCACGTTTTAAGGCAGTTCAAGGGAAGAAAAAGAAACATTAATAATAGTAGTAGAACTCGTAGTTTTAACTGAGAGTTTTGTGTTTGTAATCTCATTAGATACTGATACTGCACAATACAAAATTAAACTCTTAATTGGCTGTTATTTCTGCGGGTTTTTTACGCATAATTTGCAAGTATAAACATATCTAGTGAAAATCACTATTCCGATCATTTGTTGACACCTAGATATAGCAGGGCAAGAGCGTGAATGTTCACTTCTTGCCCAACGCCTTAAACCCTGCAACTAATACCTTATCCAAATAGTTAATATTCATGCTCGCAAACCGTTGTTTTCGGCGAATACTGGCTTTTTTGGTTGTCTCTGCCCGCAACATATTGACACTGATGTAACGCATACATCCCAATATTTCAGCCGATTCTCCCCGGTGGATAAGGCAAGCATCTTCTCCCATCGTGACATCAAGAATCCAATGTAATCAGGTTTCGATCCCCCAGTGTCCCCTGACAGCGGCGGCAAATTTGTCGGTGCTCTGTTCCGCTGAACTGATGTAATAACGATAATCAAGTGATTCTTTTCCTTTATTATCAATTCGATATCCAATTACCACTCCCACAGTTTTTAAGTTTTTCCATTCTGGAAATTGTTGAGACAGCGCTTGTGCGGGTAACACATGATATTCACGGGCTTCTATACGACCATGCCCTTGTTCTATCGTGATATTTTCGGCATGACTCACGGCAGAAACTTGGGCTAACAACGCCTTCTTAACCGCGCGATACAACGTCTCCTGATCCCCTTTCACCGTCAGAAGATAGTCACCTTCCTGCTGCACAATTTGTTCCGCAATCTTCGTTTGGCATCCCATCGCATCAATTGTTATCAGGCAACCTGTGATATCCAGCAAGCGGAGTAATTTTGGGATCGCAGTGATTTCATTGGACTTTTTGTCTGTCTTCCGTTGTCCCATCACTACGCCGTTCTGGGTGGCAAACGCACTCACCATGTGGAGCATCGACTGCCGATTCTTGCCATCATAAGTTCCCCGCAACGTTTTTCCGTCAATGGCGATAATTTCCCCTTCTGAGCGTTCGTTAACCCATTGAACCCAATGAATAAAACAGGGCTGAAACTCAACGGGATTGAGCCGAGAAATCAGGCGAGCGATAGCATCATGTCCCGGTATTCCATTCGGAAAAAGGGTTTTTTCTTGATACCAGTCCAGGTACGTTTCGCCGAAATCTTCAATATCTTCCCATCCTTCTGCACCGGCGATGATGGCTGTAATCGACAGAAAAAGGACATCAAACAAAGGATAACTGAGCTTAGACGACTGGCGGGGATCTGTTAATGTACTGAAATACTGAGAAAAAGCATCGATACTCATAAGAATACTTCCCGAAAAAAGAAGTATGAAATTATATTTTTTCTTATTCGTCAAACCTGAAATTTTTTAACAAAAAGTTCACGCTCTCGCCCTGCTAGATATAGATAATCTTTGTCACGTATAACCTCGTTTAAATACTCTAGTACTACAGCCGTAGATACCAGAAAGTTGCATTTTCCTTGATGCTCACAACTCTGAGAAACCGCATGAATTAAGCTTTTCTATGAGTGTCTTTTCTGTTGAAAAAAGTAAGTACGGCTGTAGTACTAATCCTCTGGCCGGGTATTTACCAGCCTGACCGTAGTCTTCATAGAAAACTTCAGGCGGTTTTCCGCCAAAACGCTTAAAGTTGCCGTTATACCGATACCTGACAATATCTGTACCCGTTTGTTGTCCCTGCATACTGGCATACCCCACATAGGGTTTACCGGTGGTGGCGGGATTACCCGCTTCGCTTTATGTCATTAGTGCAACAGATTCAATCCACCTGCCAGATAGCGGTAAGATGCGAAACTGTGGGGGTTGTCTTGGGGGGAGGACTGATATTCACAACGCGGAAAGATATTCATACTTTTACCTTGGTGATGTTATAAACGATGTAGGAATGACGGAGAAGCTATGATAGGGAGGTTAATGTGTTCTGTTGATTTTTGTCATTAATATTCGTTCAGTGTAAAAAATGTGATACATCGCATAAAACAATGCCGGTAAGTTTATTTTTCAAATTAACGCTGCTGGATAAAAGCACCGACTCACATGATCATCGGTGAATATCCGATAATGTGCTTGACCCAAATGACAGACCCATTAAATAAAACTTATCATCCATTCATGCTTCTTGTGTGTAAATGGGAATGTTTCTAAAAACCTTGGTTTGTCGGAAACAGTGCAAAAGGCCAAGAATGCAGTGCCGAGTAGCAGGAGAATTAACGGCAAGGCGTTGACCGGGGATATCAGTTTGAATGCGGGGGATGTAGGGGCAGTATCAGCGACAGGGGGAGATTACAACTCACAATTTAGATTTAAACAAGTCGGTACAATACCAAGTGAGCATAATGCTGTAATGCTTGTTTCTCGACCCGGTCCGACTGACTCTGGCACACAAATTTCGTATTCACAATACAATTGGTATAACGATGAAGTTAAGACAGGTATTGTCCGCGGCGGCAGTACTGATATGCTGGGATACGCAGTAGATATTAATGCGAAGCGAGTGTTAACAGTTTCGCCCGCCGGAGACGTGTTACCGGCGGGCTATATCTTATCTAGAGCCGCAGACTATTATAATGATCCTAATTCCCGCAATCTTGGCCGTTCAGGTTTTCTTAGACCGAATGGATTAGATAATCTTGGCGCGCTTGCAATTCATATCGCTCATCCTGGCGCTGATAGCTCTCAGCACGCTCGCGGGCTTTCTTTTGGGTATGGGGGTTATTCAGAAGCATTCAGCGTTTCTACTTACGCTTTCGATGAAGATGGAAAATTTAAAGGTAAAAAGAGAATTTTGACGGAAGATGATGTTAATACGCCAGTTGGTTCACCCATCCCGTGGCCGCAACCTAATCCTCCATCAGGTTACCTGACGTGCAACGGCCAGGCGTTTAATAAATCTCTATATCCGCAATTAGCAGCAGCATACCCATCCGGAACACTGCCTGATTTACGTGGTGAGTTTATTCGTGGTTGGGATGATGGCCGGGGTGTGGATAGAGGTCGTGGGATTTTGTCGTGGCAGGCGGACGAATTTAAATCGCACACTCATACAAGTTCTTTATATGACGCTGGTTCAGCAGCAGAATATTTTGGCCGTAGCAACTGGAAACCCAATGGCAGCGTTGAAACCGGAGCCACAGGCGGTAACGAAACCCGTCCCCGTAACATCGCATTTAACTACATAGTGAGAGCAGCATAATGACAGAACAAAAATACTCTTTAGAACATGAAACAGCCGTATTGGGTAAAGATGGTTTAGCGACCCAAGCAGGCTGGATAAAGGTTTATCACTCAAATCAAATCACACGAGAATTCACGAGCTCTAATATTGAATATGTGATGCTCGGTGTCAGCTTATCAGCCGGTGCTTATTCCGATGCTCCAGAGCTGCCGAAATCCCATGACGAGGCTGTTTGCCGAAGCATAGACAGCAAGTATTGGGAAATCTTACCCGACTACCGGGGAAAGATAGCTTACGATACACAAACTCGTCAAAAACGTGAGATAACGGAAATTGGTGAGTTACCCGACACGCTCACGTTTAAGAAGCCGCCCACCGACTTTGATAAGTGGAATGGTAAAGAGTGGGTAGTTGATAAAGACTTACTCAAGTCTCATCAAATCAACGAAGCAAAACAACAGCAGGCAGCACTGTTACAACAAGCAAATGAAACACTCTCATTGCTACAAGACTCTGTTGACTTAGAAGTCGCGACAGATTCAGAGAAAGCCGCATTGCTGGGGTGGAAAAAGTATCGTGTGTTACTCACTCGTGTAGATGTGAACCAAGCGCCTGATGTTGAGTGGCCTGAAGTGCCGAAGTAATTATAGGGGCCAGCAATGGCCCTTTTTATCACACCGCCCTTACGATATAGTTGAATGCTATGTTTCGTGGTCTTGTTTCATTGCCGCCTGTTTCTGCTGTATTTTTTTGATACATCTTCCCGCCAGTTCCTCCTGCTCTCCCTTCACCAGGTTCGTCAATCGTCCGATAACTGTGTGAGTGTGCTTTTAACTCATCTGCCTGCCAAGACAAAATTCCACGTCCACTATCAACATCACGCGCACCAGCCCACCCTCGAATAAATTCCCCTCTTAAATCCGGCAACACCCCAGATGGATAAGCTATTGCCAGCTGTGGATATTTAGATTTATCAAATGTTTGCCCGCTACATATGATGTAACCGTCTGGAGCACTTGGTAACGGCCACGGTATAGGAGCGCCCACCGGATATGTATTAACAACTCCCCCCGAAATACTCGGTTTAGCGGAAACGGTAGAGCAGGCAAAAAATGCCTATCCGAAAACAGGCGGACAAATTACAGGGAAAGTTTATGCTGACGACGATATTGAAGCCAAAGGGTGGATTGGAGCTACCAAACTATATGATCATTTTGACCATAGTGGCTGGTCGCGTGCGTACAGCGAGGCGTTTCCCCCCTCAGCGGCAGTTGTTGGTGCCTATTCCCGTGATGAGTCCAATACCAAATTCGCGTACAAAACCTCACAGGAAACTTTCACCTGTGGCAACCTGCATGTTGATGCAACGCATGACTGGGCTGGTATTGAATTCAAAAAGCCGAGTGGTTACAACACCACGTTAAACTCCAATCCTGATAACAGCGAAAATATGCTGACTATCCGGTATAGGGATAAGAAAGATGACACAATGCACTATGTGGATATACGGAAAAAATCCGGCACGATGGCGTTGGTTGAACAGCTGCTCGGTGTCGGTCAGAAATGGACTGACGTTATATCCAATCGCCGAAATAAAACAACGTACACAAATTCCAGCGATAAACCCATCATTGTTTACATTGAATCAAACAGAACAGGAGCATCAAGCCCGTTCAGTATCGATATTACAGTCAGCGGGTTGCGTGTTGCTTACCGTTGGACAAGCGTTGATGAAGTTGTGTCTCTATGTGCGATCGTCCCTCCTGGTGCAACATATCGTGTTAATGGTGGCTGGGGACAACCGTCTGAGTGGGTAGTGATTAATAATTGGATTGAGCTGAGGTAATGATGAAATATTACAAATCTAAAGACAATCAGGTTTATGCATACGAGTCAGACGGTTCTCAGAACGATTGGATTAAACCGGATTTAATCCTTGTCACAGAAGCTGAGGCTATGGCGATTGCAAATCCACCACCCACACCGGAGCAGTTACAACAACACGTGGAATATGAAAAACAATACCTACTCAGGACTGCCACAGAAAAAATCGATATCTACCAGGATGCAGTCGATTTGAGTATCGCCACCGACTCGGAAAAATTCGAATTAACCGAATGGCGTAAATACCGGGTGCTGCTCAATCGGGTGGATTGTACTACCGCACCCGATATCCAATGGCCGGATGTGCCGAAGTGAGAGCAGGGCCATTGCTGGCCCTCTGAATATTTTACTTCGGCACTTCCGGCCACTCAACGTTAGGCGCTTGATTCACATCTACACGAGTGAGTAACACACGATACTTTTTCCACTCCAGCAATGCGGCTTTCTCTGAATCTGTCGCGACTTCTAAGTCAACAGAGTCTTGTAGCAATGAGAGTGTTTCATTTGCTTGTTGTAACAGCGCTGCTTGCTGTTGTTTTGCTTCATTGATTTGATGAGACTTGAGTAAGTCTTTATCAACTACCCACTCTTTGCCGTTCCACGTGTCAAAATCTGTGGGCGGTTTCTTGAATGTGAGCGTATCGGATAGCTCCCCCATTTCCGTTATCTCAGTCGGAGCGCGAGTTTTCGTATCGTAAGCGGTCTTTCCGCGATAGTCAGATAAGATTTCCCAACACTTGCAGTCTATACTACGACAGACAGCAAAATCATGAGATGAAGGGAGTTCCGGGGCATCGGGATAAGCACCGGCTGATAAGCTGACACCGAGCATCACATATTCAATATTAGAGCTCGTGAATTCTCGTGTGATTTGATTCGAGTGATAAACCTTTATCCACCCTGCCTGAATTGCCAAACCATCTTTACCCAATACGGCTGTTTCATGTTCTAAAGAGTATTTTTGTTCTGTCATTATGCTGCTCTCACTATGTAGTTAAATGCGATATTGCGGGGACGGGTTTCGTTATTACCCGCTTCTGCTGTTGTGCTGTCTATATATAAAAAACCATTATTATCTTCGTCAGAACTACCGGAACCAACATTACCATTATACCCTGCTGGCGCTGTTTCTTTATTACTAGCATCGTAGAGACTGTTCATATTTTCGATATAATATCTGTCGCGATAGTTATGCTTATGCGTTACGAGTGCATCCGCCTGCCACGACAAAATCCCTCGCCCCTTATCAGCAGTACCACGCCCATCATCCCACCCCCGAATAAACTCACCGCGCAAATCAGGCAGTGTTCCGGATGGGTATGCTGCTGCTAATTGCGGATATAGGGATTTATTAAATGCCTGGCCGTTGCACGCAAGGTAACCTGATGGGGGATTCGGTTGCGGCCATGGGATGGGTGAGCCAACTGGATGGATGTCATTTTCTTTTCCAGATAATAAATAAGAGTAAGCTTTCCCCTTAACCGCCCCTGTGGGGATTTCTGATAACTCTGCTACCTTCGATAATTGATTAATAGTTGCGTTATCTGACGCAAAAGCATTTAAAATTATGTTTTGAGCAAAAGGACCAATGAATATGTAAATATCATAGTTATCACCAGATGTATTAACAGTTGCCAAGTCAGTAGGTGCTTGAGTATTCACTGTGTACATCACTGCATTGATTCCGGCTGGCGCTCCATTCCCTGTCCTTAAAACTATATTAGTGATAGCGCACTGCTCAAACTCCCCAACGTTGTACCCGGAACCGCCAACAATATTAATATTGATAGTACTCATCACTTTCATTGTGACTTCAGCGATTTTCACCCAAGCTGATGTCTGTACCGTCAGACTACCAATATACTGCTTACCTGGCAGGGCATTAGCAGCTTTATCAACAGTTTCCGACAAACCAAGTTCACTCACAGAAGGCTTATTTGCCGTGCTATATTGAGTTGTCCAAGGCTTGTATTGTTCCGGCCCACCCCATGTTTGTCGCGTCGCAATATCGCCTTGGTGGGAATAATATGTTTGATGAATTTGTTGATCACTATTTCTAAATACAACAAGAAATCCATACGAGTAAATTTTTACGTTGTTATAAGCGGGTAAATCAGCTACAGAATTAGGATTAGCGATATATACAATATAGATACCATTTTCGGACGCGTCAGAAAATCGGCCATTATCGGTTACACCAAAGAGTACTCCATTAAACGCCCCCACATCCCCCGCACTCAAACTGACATCCCCGGTCAACGCCTTACCATTCACTTTTCGGCTACTCGGCACCGCATTATTCGCCCTCTCCACCGTTTCCGCTAAACCAAGGTTTTTCAAAATTAGTTAACTTATGATAATTTCTAAAAAAATAGTCTCTCATTGGTATTAAGTGGGATTGAACATGGCGAAGATTGGCTATATCCGGGTGTCAATAAATGACCAGATTGGTGATTTACAGTGAAATACATCTTGGATGTATGAATTTTGCACAGATTTTGGAGGGTAAAATGAGTGGTAAAACAATCGATAGACAAGATTTAGAACTACCATAAAAAATAATAATTATCCGCCAATTTGGGTTATTCCTTACCACGTAGATTTAACAGACAGAATGTTTCGATCCTAGCAAAATGTTCTAAGAAAATTGATTAAATATTATTAAAATCAATAAATTAAATTGAGAATGGAAATGTTGTTGGTCAGTTTCAACCTGTCCTATTGCCTGTAAGCCAGAAGGTGAAATAGAAAAGAGAGCTATCACCAGCATATTTGTCACTGGTGAAGGCTAAAAAAACTCTGTGCTCAAAACCAACTGAGTGTGAAACCATGTATTCTGGGTATTCCTGATAAAGTACAGAACTACACACCTGAAAGCTAATTAAGAGGTCGTCAGTTTCGTGAAATCATTAGGTAAACTCGACCAATGAAGTTAATTTCATCAATTGCACAGTCAAAAGTAACATCATTATCAAAAACTCGAATTTTACTGACAGGAATCTTTGTGATCTTTTTAATGCTATGCATCCCTTCTATATCAACCAACCATAAACCATCCTGAACACCAGACTCTTCTGTATCCAACAAATACCAAGAGTTGCCATCATCCACAATAAGAGGTTTTTTTATTTCTTTGGCAATAAGTTCACTATCTAAAACTACAGAGCTATCAGTGTTCAGTTTTCCACCTACTAACTTAACGCGTCGTATCGTCGGAGCAATAATATTTTCTAAAGATTCTTTTTTCCTTCTCCCATCAGGGAACATTTCTCCCTGTCCTGTGCTTAACCATAGTAATGAAGCATTAGTCTCAAGATTGCACTGAATAACCCAGTCAGCTGGAAAACTGTCCCTTAAGTAGCGGTTAGCCATTGTACTTTTAGAGACGCCTAAATGGTCACTAAGTGCCTGGCGTGATTTGAAACCATATGCTCGGACAAGGCGCTCGATAGCTTGTTTTCCTCCACTATCTGCACCCATTTTTATCTCAGTTATGTTTTTTTTCATTGAAAGTACAGTTTAGCGAGTTGGTTGCATTCAAAATGATCTCTAATTAAGATCTAAAGTATCCCAAAATGGACTTGTTAGAAATTCAATTAGAGATATTGCATCATGAACATTCAGATTTCAATCTATATCCCTACTAAGTCGTATCGTCTAAAGAGTTTTCTAAGCTTAAGTATAAGATAAAATTTATACATTATGGCTAATTGCAATGAGGAGGTAGTAGTTATTATTGTTAATTTTTTAATCTAAAACAACAAGTAATGACTCACTTCTATCAAATTTAATTACCAGAAAAAGTAAAAACTACTTTAAGTTTTCCTAATTAGAGTATACTGTATGCACATACAGTGTAAATTATACGGAGGCAAGTTTGGCGGTGGACTTTCTTATGGAATCAGTGATAGCACAACGTATTAATTTCATTGCCAGAATGGCAACGAGCTGTGAATGTAATCATTCTGAAGATAAGGAACTAGCCTTAGCTTGGATTGCTGAGTTGTCGACACCACTTACAAAACGGCTTATTAATTATCACGAAACGCTTGAAGAATAAGCTCGGCAAAAAGAGTGAATGTGATGGGTTAATGACATGCATGTGGAAATTTTGTTTGGTACGCAATCTAGGTTTTGCAGCCAGTAATGACTGTACTGAATATAAGTTGAAAGAATAGGCTTACCTCAACATACAAAAATTTGTTTCAGGTGAGCAGCAATGCTTCTGTATCAGTAACATGTACAAAAAACGCTGCAAAAAAATAAATAGGGAAGTCAACTAATTGACTCAGAAAGTCTGGAAAAATGATAGTTTATTGCTAAATTATTAATCGTGTAAGTTAACGTTGTTCACTTCATAGGTTTTGAGCAAACGGGGTATCGGATTCCGATATATGAACGGCCTGACTCCTTCTTTAGGCCGTTTTCTCTTTTCTGAAAGAGTGAACCGTTTACATTTCTCCGCATTCCAGATTCATCTTACCCAACTATTTAAAAAGTATAAAAAATCTTCACCAAGAATTAATAAATATCTTTGTTATATATTCATAGAATCGCTCAACTAAGCATTTTCATTTAATAGATAGGTGTAATCGTATAGATAACCTTTTGCTTCCTATTTGTATTACCCCCTTAACAACACGGCCCTGTTGTTTCTAGCCTTTCATTAGCACACCATAATGCTTTGACTTATCTATATTTCCTGTAACAAGGGGAGCATATCCGATGAAAATAATTGCACAACAAAGTGATACTGTCGATGCCTTGTGTTGGCGTCATTATGGACGGACTCAGGGCGTGACAGAACGAGTCTTGATCGCTAACCCAGGTCTGGTTGAGTATGGAGTGATCCTGCCACATGGCACAGTGGTTGAAATGCCAGAGGCTATGCCTGCCGCAACAAAGCCTATTTTACAACTCTGGGATTAGAAACGACGAATGGATAAATACAGCCATGCCACTTATGGCAGCGCCGGTTTGATCGCTTTTTTTGCAGGGTTATCGCTTTATGAATGGTGCTTTTTTATCGGCGTCTTTGCCAGTGTTGCACTGGGGATCATGACTTATCTACTAAACCGTCGGGAGCAGATGAAGCGTACACGCATTTTGCAAGACATTTTGGAAAGTCTGAAAACTGAGCCTGCTTCTGAATCTGCCAGGATAGTCAATGAATTAGTGCAGAAAGCACCAGGAGAGCTTTGATATGCCAGATACCAAAACCAGACTCAGCCGGGCTGTTATTGGGTTAATACTTGGAGGTGCCGGCTCAACAGCGATTATTTCTCAGTTTCTGGATGAAAAAGAAGGAAACCGTTTGAATGCCTATCAGGATGCAGGTGGTGTATGGACAATCTGTCGTGGCATAACCCACATTGACGGTCAATCTGTTAAAAAGGGAATGAAATTGACAGCCACACAGTGTGAACAATTTAACCAGATTGAGGCCAGAAAGGCCATAACATGGGTAAAACGCAATGTTCATATTCCGTTGACTGAACCACAAGTTGCAGGCATCGCCAGTTTCTGCCCATACAATATTGGACCAGCTAAATGTTTCTCTTCTACTTTCTACCGAAAACTGAGCTCCGGGGATAAAAAAGGTGCTTGTGCGGAAATTAAACGCTGGATATATGACGGTGGGCGCGATTGCCGTCAGACCAATGGGAAATACGGAGGTTGTTATGGTCAGATTAATCGTCGAGATCAGGAATCTGAGCTTGTTTGTTGGGGGGCTGAATAAATGAGGATTTTATGGAGGGAGCTAAAAATATTACCACTACTCACTGCAGCAGCAGTTGGCTATACCGTTGGCTGGTGGTTAACTAAGCTGTCATTCACCGCCGAACTCGCCACATTAAAACAGCATCATACGGACCAGCTCTCAATCATCAGTCATAAAGCTCAATCTGATACCACAGCAGCAATCCAAAGGATGAAAATTGCACAGGATACAGCTGCTGAACTTGATCGTCATTATTCAGAGGAACTTGCTTATGCCCAAGAAGAAAATACAGCCTTACGTACTGATATTACCACTGGCAAGCGTCGGATGCGGATCGTATCAGCCAACCTTGCAACCTGTCAGCTCGTCGCAAGCCGAATTTCTCCAACCAGCAGCATGGACAATGCAGCCAAAATCGAACTCACTGCAATTGTTGGACGCACTGTTTACGACATACGAGCAGGAATAATCAGTGATCAAGCCAAATTAGATTACTTGCAACATTATGTTAGAGATGTGGTTAGACAGTGCAAAATTGAAAATGTTACAAGGAGAAAACACGATGAAAAAACCTGAATTCCTGCGTCAAACCCTGATTAAAAAAGTACCATATTTGCACGCTTACCCAGGAACTCTAAGTATGTCAGCTGAGAAAGGCGTGGTGATAGCAACAACGACTAAATCTCTCTCATTTGAATACAACTACGTACTCAATTTAACGATCAGTTATTACACTGGTGACTTGAATTTTCTGATAGTACCGCTACTTCAGTGGATAGGGAAAAACCAGCCAGATTTAATGACCAATCCAGAATTGCGCAAAACTGGTTTCACTTTTGCGGTGGATTCATTCAGCCAAGACGCTACTAATATCAAAATTGGTTTAAAATTAACTGAACGAGTACTTGTTCGTGAAGATGGTGAAAACCTCACTGTTGAAAACCTCCCAGAACCTGAAACCTCATTTTAACAGTAGTCAATACCTTACATGCCCGCGAGGACTTCGTGGGCGCTTTCATTACAAACACTTCCTGATGTGTACGTATCAAATTGTTCTTATCATAAATATTTAAGTGATACGTATTTAAAAGATTTCTATCTCCTCAAACTTACTGTGTTCACATGAAACATACCCAATATCTTTATTTTTTATAATCAACATTATTATCTTATATAACAATGCATTACTTACTAAACTTGTTTGGTTATTCCTACAATCCTCTCTTAATGCCGACCTCCATCTTTAATGGCATTCTTTCCGGCATGAACACACAACTGACTGAACTGATGCGCTTATTGCGCAACCTGATCCGAACTGGCGTTATTACTCAAGTGGATACCACTCAGGGTATATGTCGTGTCGCAACAGGAAACATCGAAACCGACTGGTTGCACTGGTTGACACTGCGAGCGGGCAATACCCGTACTTGGTGGGCTCCCAGTATTGGCGAGCAGGTTTTATTACTATCCATAGGCGGAGAACTGACCACTGCCTTTGTGTTACCGGCTATTTTTTCTGATGAATTTCCGGCACCATCGGCTTCCGCTGAAGCTGTCCATATTACTTTTCCTGATGGAGCAGTGATGGAATATGAGCCGAAATCCAGTGCCTTACAGGTAAGTGGTATTAAAACTGCCACAGTGAATGCTTCCGGTTCTGTTCATATCACTGCTCCGGAAATTACCTGCACTGCAAGCAGTAATATCACCCTGGATACACCGGAAGTTATTTGTACCAATTTGCTGACAACATCCAGTCTAGTGGTACAGAAAGGTGGAAAAATGGCCGGTAATATTGAACACACCAATGGGCAATTCAGCTCTAATGGTGTGATCGTGGATTCCCATAAACACACCGGCGTTAGGTCAGGCGGTGACACATCAGGAGGTCCGGCATAATGATGTACCTTGGTATGAATCGGCAAACTGGTCATAGCCTGACAGATTTGGCGCATGTTCGCCAATCTGTCAGTGACATATTACTTACCCCTGTAGGTAGCCGTTTGGCACGCCGTACTTATGGTTCCCTGCTGCCTGAACTGCTTGACTGGCCGCAGAATGCTGCGTTGCGCTTACAAGTTATGGCAGCCAGTTATACAGCGATTAGCCGCTGGGAGCCACGGGTTAATCTAACAGCTATCACTATAAATACTCAACAAGACGGCAAAATGACGGTGGATATCACTGGTTATTATCAACAGTCCACCGGAGTATTTTCTTTATCCATACCTGTGAGGTGAAACAATGCCGACTATCGACCTGAGCCAGTTGCCACCACCGGATGTGGTAGAACCTTTGGATTATGAAAGTTTGCTGGCTGAACGCAAAGCTACGCTGATATCCCTCTATCCTGAAGAACAACAGGAGGCCATTGCCCGTACACTGGAACTAGAATCAGAACCATTAGTGAAACTGCTTGAAGAAAATTCTTACCGGGAATTGATACTACGTCAGAGAATGAATGAAGCTGCCCGCGCAGTAATGGTAGCTTATGCTTCCGGTAACGATTTAGACCTGCTGGGAGCAAACAATAATATTACCCGACTGGTGTTAAAGCCAGCAGATAACAGCACTATTCCACCAACACTTGCGGTCATGGAATCCGATAACGATTTCCGTGTCCGCATCCCACAAGCTTTTGAGGGGTTAAGTGTTGCGGGACCGGTGGGTGCTTACGAGTATCATGCCCGTAGTGCTGATGGGCGTATCGCAGATGCGTCTGCTACTAGTCCATCACCAGCCAACGTCATCGTTACCATTATGTCACGGGAAAATAATGGTGTGGCCTCACAGGAATTGCTGGACAAAGTTGCCGCCGTTCTGAATGACGAAAATGTTCGACCTGTGGCTGATCGGGTGAAAGTCCAGTCTGCTAATGTGGTGGAATACCAGATTGATGCAGTGCTCTATCTCTACCCTACACCTGAAGCCGAGCCTATTCGTATTGCAGCTGAACAAAAACTGAAACGTTATGTGGAAGCTCAGCATCGACTGGGGCGTGATATTCGGTTGTCTGCTATTTATGCTGCGTTGCATGTAGAAGGTGTACAACGGGTAGAACTGAAATCGCCGATTCAGGATGTAGTACTGGATAAAACTCAAGCTTCTTATTGCACTAGTGCGAAACTGATGGTGGGAGGTTCTGATGAATGATCGTCTGCTACCGACTGGTTCAACCACACTAGAGGTAGCAGCAGCTAAAGCGTGTGCTCAACTGCAAAACATTTCGGTGCCATTACGTGAGTTATGGAACCCTGATACTTGCCCGCTACCATTATTGCCTTATTTAGCATGGGCATGGTCTGTTGATCGCTGGGATGAAAACTGGCCGGAGAAAACTAAACGCGAAGTCGTTAAAAGTTCGCTGTTTTTACATACGCATAAGGGCACTATCGGCGCGATTCGTCGTGTTGTGGAGCCTTTGGGTTATCTCATTAAAGTTCAAGAATGGTGGCAAACTAACGATGCCCCTGGCACTTTTCGGCTTGATGTAGGAGTCCTAGATAGTGGCATTACCGAGGAAACTTTTTTAGAGCTGGAACGGTTGATTTCTGACGCTAAACCTGTAAGTCGCCATCTAATTGGTTTATCCGTCAATCTGGATGTGCAAGGTGAATTTTACTGTTCCGCTGCAAGTTATAGCGGTGATGATCTCACGGTTTATGCTTATACCCCTGAGATTATCACTATTAGTAATAATGCGCCTATAGGCGCAGCACTTCATATCATTGATACAATGAGGATTTCATTATGAAATACTTTGCAATTTTAACCAGTCTGGGGGCAGCAAAACTGGCGAATGCCACTGCTCTTGGTACAGCGGTTGATATCACCCATATGGCGGTCGGTGATGGTGGTGGTAAATTACCAGCACCCGATACTAACCAGACAAAACTAATTAATGAAAAGCGCCGTGCTGCAATCAATACATTAAGTGTTGATCCTGTTAATACCAGTCAGATTATTGCTGAACAGATTATCCCTGAAAATGAAGGGGGATGGTGGATACGTGAAATTGGCCTGTTTGACAGCGAAGGTGTGATGATTGCTGTGGCAAACTGCCCTGAAACTTACAAGCCTCAATTGCAGGAAGGATCGGGTAGAACGCAGGCAGTTAGGATGGTTTTAATTGTCAGCAGCACTGATTCGGTCACTCTGAAGATTGATCCATCTGTAGTGCTGGCAACGCGTGAATATGTGGATAGTTCCATTAAAAAACATGAAAAAAGCCGTAATCATCCTGATGCTACAGCGAAAGATAAAGGCTTTGTTAGGTTAAACAGTGTCACTGACAGTAACGATGAAACGACTGCTGCTACTCCGAAAGCCGTGAAAACCGCTTATGATCTGGCAGCTACGGCAAATAACAATGCAGCAGCAGCCAATACTAATGCGACAAATGCTAATAACAATGCCAACAGCAAATTAGCTAAAGATCAAAATGGCGCAGATATTCCCAATAAAAATGAATTTGTAAAAAACCTTGGTTTGTCGGAAACGGTGAAGTGGGCCCAGGGGGCGGTGCCGGGCAGCCGGAAGGTGAACGGTAAGCTGTTGACCGGGGATATCAGTTTGAGTGCGGGAGATGTGGGGGCTTACCCCATGCTGAGATCCATTGATGAAATACCAACACTGGGATATAACGGCCCGTTCCGTGGTGGGGAATCTACTAATTATGCAAAGGGGGTTAGCATTGGTGATAGCGACTATGGTCAGATCTGGGTTAACTCATCCGGGCGGTTATTTGCACAATTTTCCAATAATAATGGTGCAAAACCGGGAGGTGAGTGTGTTTATACGAGCGATATTGCGGAAACCGTAAATTTGGCAAAAGGGGCTTACCCAAAATCAGGTGGTCTCGTCAATGGGAATGTGGATGCAACAGGATATATTTCCGGCAAAGGAGTGTATGAAGCACCAGGTATTCGAGTATATAGTTCGATAAATAAGCCGTCACTGGAGGAATTGGGAGCGTTTCCAAGTGTACGCAACGGTGTAACCGATAATGGTAAATTCTCGGACATGCGTGAAACTGGTATCTATATTGTATATATAGCTGATCCTAATTCTGTAACTGATTTACCTGTTTATAACAGTTATAAAATTTACTCGTATGGATTTCTTGTTGTATTTAGAAATAGTGATCAACAAATTCATCAAACATATTATTCCCACCACGGGGACATTGCAACGCGACAGACATGGGATGGGCCGGCAAAATACTTATCCTGGACTATTCAATATAGTACAAAAAACAAACCTTCTGCAACTGATGTGGGAGTATATACCAAAGCGGAATCTGATAGTCGGTATGCAGACAAAACTAATATAGGGGTAGCAAACCTGCGTCTTGGTAGTGTAGCTACCGAAGGTGGGTGGGTAGATGCAACAAAAAACTGGACTGCACCCGCTGGTAATGTTCTCGTTGGTTTGAATACAACAATGTGGAGTTCAGGAAGGCAACACCTTGCAGGAGTGAATTATCGTCCAGTACAAGCATATATTCATGATGCGTGGGTAACAATATCAACTATTTAGGTAAATAAAGATTATGATAACTGAGATTTTTACCCCTTACACCCCAAAGGATTGTATTCCATATGTTCAATATCTAAAAGATGATAAAGGAAATGATTGGTATAAAATTCAAAAAGAATTTTCAGAAGAAACAATTAAATTCACGTTTAATAAAACAGGAATAATTACCTCATTATCGAAAGACATATCCAGCCTTTTTCCTATATATTTGTCTGTAGCAGAAATAGAATCAAAGAATATACCTGAAAGTTTGGATATATCTGGTAAGTGGTTTTTTGATGGTAAGAAGATAATACCGCGTATATATACATTGGAAGAGATAATACATCAAATTGAAAACCAAAAAACAGAAAAAATGTTTGCAACCAACATGACTATCCAACCTCTACAGGATTCCATTGATTTAGATATAGCAACAGATAAAGAAATTGAGCAATTGATAGCATGGAAAAAATACAGAGTTTTATTAAGTAGAATAGATACTTCTCAGCCTGATAGGATCCAGTGGCCTGAAACACCTAAAAAATAGAAAACAGGGCCTATATTGGCCCTGTTTTTTCAGGTAAAATAAATAAAAAATTAGGATTAGGATTAGGATAGGTAAGCATAATGAATATTTTGATTACAAATTTTCATACTGGAAATGGTGGTGGTCATACAACATACATAATGAATATAGTTAAATATTTTAACTATAACGAAGGGAATTTATTCATTGCTTGCCCGCCAGAAAGTAGACTATATAAGGAATTATCTAATTTAGGATTTGATAACATATTTCCATTATTTTTTTTCTTTAAAATTAAAAAATTGAAACAAATTATAAAAACCAGTAAGACTTTATCTAGAATATCAAAAGAACATAAAATAGACATCATTCATACTAATGGAACTTCTGATAATAAAATAGCTATTATAGCAAAATTACTTTTCGGAATGAAAAGTAAATTAATTTATACTAAGCATAATCATTATTCAGTATCTTTGTTGTCAAGAATCAGACTTAGAAGATTTAATGAAAAAGTCATTTTTGTTAGCGACTCTACACGTAACCAATGCTCATATTTTATCTCTGATGAGCGCTCAGTTACTATTAAAAATGGTATTAATATTGATAAATGGAGAGTTGAGCACCAAATTACAGAGAGAGGGAAAATAATACTTATTTCCTCTGCTGGAACTGCAGAACATAAAGGCTGGCATTTCTTAATAAGATGTCTAGCAAAAGATAAAGAATTGTCTGATAAGTTCAGTGTAAAAATTATAGGCCGTATTCCTCATAAGAAGGATATGGAAAAATTAATCGGCATTACTTTTTCGCATGTTAATGTTGAATTTACTGGTTATATAAATGACGATAAAACAATCATTAGTTATATGAAAAATGCCTCTGTTGGCTTTGTATTATCTACCGATTGTGAAACTATTAGTTTTTCCTGCAGAGAAATGATGGCTTGTGGTCTTCCTGTTATCGTCAGTGATTTTGGTGGACTACCAGAAAACATTGATCATGGTGTTAATGGTTGGATCACAAGGGCAGGAAATGAAGTATCAATACATAATATTTTGAAATCAATTGCTAGTTTGTCATTTCAAGAGTTAAAAGAGTTTTCTAAAAAAGCCAGAGAAAAAGCTGTTAATGAGTTTGATGTAGAAAAAATGGTTTTAGAAACGATAGATACCTACAAGTCAGTTTATAAGTTTTAAACCTACGGCCTGAAAAACAGGCCGTTAATATTTTATTCTGGTTGTTCCGGCCACTCAATATTTGGTGCCGTAATATCTATCCTATTTAACGTGACGCGGTATTTTTTCCACTCTGTGAGCATGGCTACTTCGTTATCGGTAGCAATACCTAAATCAATGGCATCTTGTAATGGAGCTATTTTGATTGCCGCTTGCTCCAATAAATAATATCGCTGACGATAATTCACTTTGTTTTTTTTCTCGGCAATGGCTTGCTGATATAATGCCTGGGCTTCCTTAGTACTGAAACCCATAGAAATCAATTGATGAGGTTCAGCTGGCACATTAACATATTCATAGCCATTTTTGTCTATTAATTTATTTAATATTATCATATATCCTCATTATGGTTTTTTTTGATAACGCGAGTCATATTCCAGAGAATAAGGTGTTGTATTATCAGTATATTCTTCACCTAATAATGGATCATTGATAGCTAATGATTTCACCATCCACTTAATTTCTCTATTAAGGTCTGCACTTGACCACTGATATATTTCAACCTCTCCTTCTTTACGTGAATAATGAATTGGTTGGAAATTACTGGTCACAAAATAGGTTAAACCACCCCGTAAATAACAGCCACTATGAACATAACAACCTACAACATCACCAGATTTAACATCACCATAGAGAGGATATTTACCATCGACGGGTCTGGCAATGCTTATCATGGCGTAGCGGATCGCTTTTATTGTTTTACGATAGGTTTGATTTATGCGTTTAATATTTAAATATTGTGCATCACCACCCCACGCATGCTCTCCCCCTTCTATTTGTGCAAGTAATCCTGCAACATGTGTTACACCTTCACCGAATGGTTTTTTTTCTGCATCATACGGATAGGGCCTATGAAGCGCTAACCAAGAATTTGCTCCGACATTAGGTGGGAGGCTCCACCAGACCGGATAATAGCGCTCAGTACTTAAACCGGTGAGATCAATCGTGGTAGTGTAGCGTGGTTCAGCCTGAATATCCGCTGTAGTGGGTTTATTTCTTGTTGTGTAAATATCAGTCCAATCTTCCTCAAAACCATAACCATCACGGGCAGAGCGATAAGCTATTCCTCCGTTTTTATACCCCACTTTTAACTGAAAAGCTGGACAACTCCCAACACCATTATAGAAGTGAGCAACATGTGCAGTGTATCCTGGGTACTGTAGATCATATAAACCTGTATCCACGTTCCACGGAACAGCTTGGACATTAGGATAACTGCCTGTTAATCCCAGTTTAAACGCCCCCACATCCCCGGCACTCAAATTGATATCCCCAGTCAACAGCTTACCGTTCACCTTCCGGCTGCCCGGCACCGCCCCCTTGGCCCACTTCACCGTTTCCGACAAACCAAGGTTTTTCAAAATTGGTTAACTTATGATAATTTCTAAAAAAATAGTCTCTCATTGGTATTAAGTGGGATTGCACATGGCGAAGATTGGCTATATCCGGGTGTCAACAAACGATCAGAACAGTGATTTACAGCGAAATGCATTATTAAGTATAAATTGTGAACAGATTTTTGAAGATAAAATTAGTGGTAAAACAGCCAACAGACCAGGTTTAAAACGGGCTTTAAAATTACTTAAAAAAGACGACACATTAGTTGTTTGGAAGCTAGATCGACTGGGACGTAGCGTAAAAAATCTGGTCGCTTTGATTTCTGATTTAAGTGAACGAGGTATTCATTTCCAGAGTTTGACTGACAGCATTGATACCAGTACCGCTATGGGACGGTTTTTTTTCCATGTCATGAGTGCATTGGCGGAAATGGAACGTGAATTGATCGTTGAAAGGACGAATGCTGGGTTGATAGCCGCTCGAGCTCAGGGAAGAGTAGGAGGCAGGCCAGTATCAATGACGTTATCCGAACGGCAACAGGCAAAAAGACTGCTAGCCAATGGTCATAGCCGAAAGAAGTTGTCGCTGATTTACGGTGTTTCTCTCTCCACTATCTACAAGTATTTACCAGTTAGGTACTTAGAAAAACCAATAGATTAACTACCTAATTTGTATCATCTTCCACACATTTCCCATTGAGTGATTTAGTAGACCAGATACTTCAACATAGCGGTACACCTTAACAGGAGAACCGCTAATATGGCACAAGAATATCATCACGGCGTCCGTGTACAGGAAATTAACGAAGGTACTCGCACTATTGCGACAGTTAGCACTGCTATTGTCGGTATGGTGTGTACTGCTCCTGACGCAGACGTGAAAACTTTTCCATTAAACACTCCGGTCTTGATTACCGATGTATTGAGCGCAAGCGGCAAGGCCGGTAAAGCCGGTACATTGTACCAAGCTCTCAAAGCGATTGCTGACCAATCCCAACCCGTTACTGTTGTTGTCCGTGTGGCACAAGGCGAGACGGAAGAGGACACTATCACCAACATCATTGGTTCTGTCACTGCTGAAGGCAGAAAAACCGGTATGCAGGCACTGTTGGCAGCTCAAAGCCAATTAGGTGTAAAACCTCGCATTTTAGGTGTTCCTGGCTTGGATTCAAAGGCTGTTGCCTCTGAATTGGCAAGTATCGCACAGAAACTGAAGGCAATGGCTTATGTCAGTGCTTATGGTTGTAAGACTATCGCGGAAGTTATCAAATACCGTGAAAACTTCAGTCAGCGTGAACTGATGTTGATTTGGCCTGATTTCCTGAGCTGGAACACAGTTTCTAACAGCGAAGCTATTGCTTACGCTACCGCTCGTGCTCTGGGATTGCGAGCTAAAATTGATGAAGAAACCGGCTGGCACAAAACCCTGTCCAACGTTGGCGTTAATGGCGTAACCGGCCTTTCCGCAGATGTATTCTGGGATTTGCAAGACACCGCAACCGATGCAGATCTGTTGAACCAGAATGGTATCACTACTCTTATCCGTAAAAACGGCTTCCGCTTTTGGGGTTCCCGTACTTGCGCCGATGATCCTCTGTTCCAGTTCGAAAGTTATACCCGTACTGCACAGGTATTAGCCGATACCATGGCTGAAGCACATATGTGGGCAATCGATAAGCCACTGACTCCTTCACTGGTTCGGGACATTGTCGAAGGTATTAACGCAAAATTCCGTGAGCTGAAATCCGGCGGCTACATCATTGACGGTCATTGCTGGTATGACGAAAACGCCAATGATAAAGACACGCTGAAAGCAGGCAAACTGACCATTGATTACGATTACACACCTGTACCGCCACTGGAAAATATGATGTTACGCCAGCGCATTACAGATAGTTACCTGATGGATTTCGCGAAAAGCATCAACAGCTAAGGGGGCACTGATGGCATTACCTCGCAAACTTAAATACCTAAACCTGTTTAATGACGGCAACAACTACCAAGGCGTTGTAGAAGAACTTACTCTGCCTAAATTAAGCCGAAAACTAGAAGCCTATCGCGGTGGCGGTATGAGCGGTAGCGCCACTATAGATTTAGGTCTGGATGAAGGCGCGTTGGACGCAGAATTCACTTTGGGTGGCATGGAATCCCAGCTCTATAAGCAATGGGGTATAGCACAAGCAGATGGTGTCATGTTGCGTTTCGCTGGTTCTTGCCAGCGCGATGATACCGGTGATGTGGTTGCCGTTGAGGTTGTGATGCGTGGCCGCTTCCAAGAATTTGACCACGGTACTTATAAGCAAGGGGATAACACCCAGACTAAGATCACCGCTAAAAACACTTATTTTAAACTGACATGGGATGGTGAAGTTCTGATCGAAATCGACACCATCAATATGGTTGAAAAAGTCGGTGGAGTAGATCGTCTGGCGCAACATCGCCGCGCTATTGGTCTTTAATTTATATCCTAATCTCATCAGGCCATTTACCTATATCAATAACGCCTGATGGGATAGGTTCTTAATCGGATAAACAAGGTTGAACCATGACAGAAACACTTATGACTCAAAACGACGATCAGAAGACAATTGTATTAGAAGAACCATTGGTACGTGGCAATAGTGATATCACGGAAGTGGTAGTGCGTAAACCTAATAGTGGCGCACTGCGTGGTGCACGGTTACAGGCTCTATTGGAGATGGATGTGGATTCCATGGTGCTGGTTTTACCACGCATCACCACACCAGCGCTAACAAAAAGTGATTTGCTGACAATGTCACCTGGTGATCTGATTAATCTCAGTGTGGAGGTAGTCAATTTTTTGTTGCCGAAGTCGGTCAAGTCCGGTTCCCAGAACGACTAACAGTCGATGAACTGGTGGCAGATATTGCCACCGTTTTTCACTGGTCTCCGGTTGTGACAGACGAAATGTTACTGCCCGAGTTATTGGATTGGCGATATCGGGCTATCTTACGAAGTGGTGCAGAAAATGAGTAATATACAATCACAGCTAAAAACAGTTATAAGCGCTGTTGGTAAGCTGACCCACTCTTTTAAATCTGTTCAGCGAGACAATAGAAAACTGGTGGATTCAGTTTGGAAAATCCGAGGTGAATTCAAACTGTTAAATCAGTCTGTTAATGGTATCAAGCCTATTGTAAAATATGCGCAGGAAACTGCGAGAATGGGTACTTATCTCAGATTGTTTAATCAGTCAGTTAATAAGTCTCTGTCTATCCAAAACAATACGAAGGAGACTGTACGGATCCAAAATGATTTCAAGTTAGTTAATAAGTCAGTCAGTCAGTTTCAGTTTATTCAGAATAATACACAGGGAATTGTGCATTCCCATAATAGAGATAAAGGTAATAAAGACAACCGAAGTTTAATTTGGCTAATTATTAACGAATTTAAATTGTTAAATCAGTCGGTTAATGACCTTAAACCGATTGTAAAATATGCACAGGAAACTACGCGGATTCGTGACGATATCAAATCGTTAAATAAATCCGTTGATAAACTTCTGTCTGTCTCTAATTATTCGCAGGGAGCCGTATCTACTAATAATAGAGATAAAGAGAGTAGACGGAATGGTCGTCTTGGCAGGATCAGAGCGCTTGGCGAGCGTATTACGGACACCGGTGAAAATGCAAAATCAACCGGGCTTAAGATGCTGGAAACCGGCAGAAATATAGTAACGCCAGGTTATGAATTAGAACCATTAATGTCCAGACTTCAGGTACTCACTAATGTTGGAAAAAACTCTCCTGAATACGTCATGCAACGTAAACAAATTCGTGAAGAGAGTAAAAGTAGTGGACTTTCAGCTAGCCAAGTTGCACAGGGGCATCTTGCATACGCATCAGCGAGTTATACACCAGAACAGATAAAAAATATGATGCCTAGCACGATCGCAATATCTCAGGTTAGCGGTATGGATCTGGCTGCTACTGCTGAGATTGGTGTGAATGCATTGGCTAGTTTTAAGTTACAGTCTAAAGATATGAGTCATGCCAACGACGTGATGGCAGCCACTCTGATTGGTTCCAGAACCACATTGGCTGCGTTGGGTGATGCCATGCAATATGTTGGCCCGAAAGCAACATCACTAGGGATTGATTTTGAAACTGTCGCTGCTGCCACCGGGAAACTGTCATATGCCAATATCAATGGGGTAGCTGCTGGCGGTGCTTTGGAAAATATTTTAGAGCGATTGGCAAATCCTCCAAAAATTGCAGCTGAGGCGTTGGAACAGCTCAATATCAAAACGCGTGATGCTAAAGGTAACCTACGAGAATTACCTGATATTTTGGCTGAGTTAGATAATAAAACCCGTTCTTTGAACCAAGTTCAACGAGATAATTATCTTAATGCAATTGGTGGTGACGATGCAGCGCCTGCTTTAGGCGTGTTGACTAGCCAAGCTGGGACGGGAGGATTACAGGATGAGGTTGGTAAGCTGAGAAGTCCGCAAGTTAATGGGACAGCGCAAAAAGCAGCATCTGAAATAACAAATAACCTCGAAGGTGATATCCAAAAACTTAATGCCGCTTGGCGTGATTTGGGTATTCAAATTTTTTCTGGTGTAGATGGCGCCTTGAGGAGTGTCACACAGAAAATAACGGTAGTTGTTAACAAAATTGGGGCGTGGATGGAAGCCAATCCGCAACTGGTCTCTACTTTCGCAACTGTCACAATGGCTGTAGGTGGGGTTTTGGTTGTATTCGGCGCATTGTTACAAGGAATTGGTTCATTATTGTCAATGGTAGTAACAGTAATACCTAGCTTAACCAAACTGAGAAGTGCTGGAGCCGGTTTAGGAAGTGTCTTTAGTTCGCTGGGAAGTATAACCTCAAGTATTGTTGGGTCATTAGGTAATGCTTGGAGGATACTGGCGAATATAGGTGTACAAGCTTTTGGCCTTTTAGGTAATGCTTGGAAGATACTGGCGAGCATAGGTGTACAAGCTCTTGGTCTTTTAGGTAATGCTTTCAATATATTGGGTAATACCATGATGATTGTTGGCCGTTTAATGATGGCGAACCCAATCCTTGCCATTATTGGTTTGATTGCAATGGCGGCAGTTTATATTTGGCAGAATTGGGAGACATTGGGGCCGAAATTCACCCAGCTTTGGGAAAATATTAAAAATATATTCAGTAATGCTTTGGAAAGTATTAAAAGCGTTTTCATGAATTATACCTTAATAGGAATTATTTACAAAAACTGGGATGATATTATCAATACTATGAATGGTATTGGTATACCAGAGAAACTCCAGAAGTTTGGAACTGAAATTATTGACGGACTTTTAAAAGGAATTAAAGAAAGATATGAATTAGTAAAAAATAAATTTTCTTCTATTACTGATTGGTTTAAGTCGTGGTGGAAAGGAGATTCCAAAGCTGAAGTTACGGTAAAAGCATCACAGGAAGTCACTAATAGTACTAATTCTGATGCTGCTACAGTAATTGCTGCTACTGCTCACGATAAAGGCGGCATTATTCCTGCTGGACGGTTTGGCATTGTTGGCGAATATGGACCTGAAATTATAAGGGGTCCTGTGAATGTTACCAGTCGGAGAAAAACAGCTGCATATGCTGCTTTAGGGCTATCTGTGGGTGCAATGATGCCATTTATGGCCGCTGCTCAAACGGTTCCGATGCATTTCCAGAGCTTGCCGGTTCATGCCTATCCTGAAATTCAGGAAAGGGTGGAAAGAAGTCAGCCGCAGCAACACCGAGAAGCGCCGCAATATCATATTTATGTCTATGGTTCACCGGGACAATCCGCACAGGATATTGCCCGTATGGTCAGATATGAGCTTGAGCAGCGGGAGCGTATGCAACAGGCTCGTTTACGTAGTTCATTCTCTGACAGGGAGGATTTTTAATATGATGGCTGCATTGGGTTTATTTGTTTTTATGCTGAAAACCACACCATATCAAAATTTTCAACATAAGCAGTCATGGCGACATGCTTTTAACAGCCGAGTTGGAGTGCGGCCTGCTTGGCAATTTTTGGGGCCAGAGAATGACACTATTACGCTTTCTGGGACATTACATCCTGAGCTTACAGGTGGAACTTTATCATTGCTGGTTCTCAAGCTTATGGCTGACAGTGGTAAAGCTTGGTCTTTTATTGGTGGCAATGGTGCGATTTACGGCATGTTTGTCATTGAAAGTATCGATGAGACAAAAACTGAATTTTTTTCAGATGGAGTTGCCCGCAAAATAGATTTTACCCTGACATTACGGCGAGTGGATGAATCTCTGTTTGAGATGTTTGGTGACTTGCGGGATCAGCTTTCTGATATTAAAGATAAACTTCCTAGTATCAAAGATAAACTGGTAGATAAAATCACAGGAGTGTTTTCATAATGCAGAAAATAGACTGGGTGCCTGATCTAGATTGGATACCTAAACTCGATATAGTGACAGGAAAAAATAGTGCTCCGGCATTTCATCTGGAAATTGACAAAAAGGATATCAGTGAGCGTATTCAATCGCGCTTGATGTCGCTGACAATGACAGATAACCGAGGTTTGGAGGCTGACCAGCTCGATATCGAGCTGGATGATGCAGACAATATATTACAACTGCCTTCCAGGGGAAATATCCTTTCGCTGGAATTGGGGTGGCATGGGCATCCATTAACTCCTAAAGGTAAATTTATTGTCGATGAAATTGAACACAGTGGAGCACCTGATAAGCTGACTATCCGTGCGCGCAGTGCCGATTTCAGGGGGATTACCAACACGAAATGTGAAGAGTCTTTCCATAATAAAAAGATTGGTGAGATTGTTCGTACAATTGCTGAAAAAAATAACCTGATAGCTTCAATAGGTAAAGATATTGAGAACATCATCATTCATATCGATCAGACAAATGAATCTGATTGCAGTTTCCTTACTCGGATAGCAAAGAGGGAAGGAATTGTTGCTTCGATAAAAAATGGTGAATTGCTCTTTATTCGGCAAGGGCAGAACAAAACAGCCGGTGGTAAGGATATCCCTACCGTAGTGATAAATCGTCAATCTGGAGATAGCCATAGATTTACTTTAGCTGATCGCCAAGCCTATACCGGAGTAACAGCACAGTGGCAGGATACGCGTAATCCAAAGGAAAAACAGACGACTTCTGTCAGCTCAGGAAAAAAGCATAAAGAAGAAGTCAATTCGAAGGAAAAGAGGGATATAAGACTGGAGGGGAAATTGGAAACCTCTATGAAACATACTGAATCAAAAAGTGAGAGTAAAGGAAAAATCCATTGGGAGGGAGAACAGACAACTTCAGTGGAATTCACCCAGTCGGAGAGTGTGAATAAGAAAACGACCTATTTAACAGGCAGTAAAGATAACGAGCTAGTACTTTCTCATATATATCCCGATAAAGCTAGTGCTGTACGTGCCGCCAAAGCTGCTTGGGAAAAAATGCAACGTGGAGTGGCGTCATTTTCTATTCAACTCGCTCTGGGGCGTGCTGATCTCTACCCTGAAACGCCAGTGAAAGTTATTGGCTTTAAACCGGAAATAGATGAGGCAGAGTGGACTATAACAAGAGCTACTCACACGATAAATCAAGGCGGTTTTACGACAGCGCTAGAGTTAGAAGTAAAAGTTAATGGTCTCGATATGAAATAAATGTTCTCTATATGGGACCTTATGTTATAATGTTCGCGTTATGAGATGGTGTATTAAATAGGGGTAAAGAATATGATTAAATGTCCTCTCTGTGGTAAAGCAGCTCATGCTCGCAGCAGCTTTGAGCATTCCTGCCAGACAAAAGAACGTTACAACCAATGCCAAAATATCAATTGTGGTGCAACGTTCGTCAGTCATGAAACGTTTGTGCGTTTTATTTCTAAGCCGGGTGAAGTGGCAAGCGTTAAACCGCATCCTAAAGAAAAACCTAAAAGCCAGCTGAGTTTGATTTGAAGTTAACTCGTAAACACTTTGCCACCGAAAGGTGGCTTTTCTATGTATACCGGGCATGTATAACAACTTGAGCCGTTTACAGAGTTCATAGATACAAATAGTGTGAGAAGACAAAGTTCTAAGCTTGCCTCTACATCTGTTTTGTCTAATCTGTTAGGCACTTGGTATTAACTACGTTGCTAAATATCCTATCAATAATTAATAAATTCACTTGCACCTCCGGTCATATTTTGTCAGTTTTAGTGTAATCACAATCTCTGATCAACACTCACCAAAGCAGGACAATAATGATGAAAAATGTGGGTTTTATCGGCTGGCGCGGTATGGTCGGCTCAGTATTAATGCAGCGTATGATTGAAGAACGGGATTTTGATATTATTCATCCTGTATTCTTCACGACATCACAACATGGGCAGATTGCACCTGATTTTACCGGTCAACAGGGTACCTTACAGAATGCTTTCGATATTGAGGCTCTCCGTGTTCTGGACATTATTATTAGTTGCCAGGGAGGAGATTACACCAATGAGGTTTATCCGAAGTTAAGAGCAACGGGTTGGCAGGGATATTGGATTGATGCGTCGTCAGCGCTGCGTATGAATGATGATTCCATCATTATTCTTGATCCGGTCAATCATGCTCATATTCAGGAAGGTTTTAATAAAGGTATAAAAACTTTTGTTGGTGGTAATTGTACTGTTAGTTTAATGCTGATGTCTCTGGGCGGTTTGTTTGCTAATGATTTGGTTGAATGGGCTTCTGTTGCGACTTATCAGGCAGCTTCTGGTGCCGGTGCCCGTCATATGCGCGAATTATTGGTTCAGATGGGTTCTCTGCACACTCAGGTAGCAAAAGAGTTGCAAGATCCGGCATCTGCTATTCTGGATATTGAAAGGAAGGTAACAGATTTCACCCGTAGCGGTTCTTTGCCAACAGACCAATTTGGCGTACCATTGGCAGGTAGTTTGATCCCATGGATTGATAAACAGCTTGATAACGGTCAGAGCCGTGAAGAGTGGAAAGGGCAGGCAGAAACCAATAAGATCCTCAATACCGGTAATAAGGTTATTACCGTTGATGGCTTGTGTGTACGTATCGGAGCTTTACGTTGCCACAGTCAGGCATTTACTCTGAAATTGAAAAGAGACATTCCGATTCCTGAAATTGAGCAATTACTGGCTGAGCATAATGACTGGGTAAGAGTGATCCCAAATGATCGTGAGCTGAGTATGCGCGAATTGACCCCGGCAGCGGTAACAGGCACGTTGAATACTCCTGTGGGGCGTTTACGTAAGCTGAATATGGGCCCAGAATATTTATCTGCTTTTACGGTAGGTGACCAATTGTTGTGGGGAGCAGCAGAGCCTCTGCGTCGTATGCTACGTATCTTAGCTTAATCGTTTTAATCTATTTATGTAAAAATCCACTCGTTATTCGGGTGGATTTCTCTATTGGGTATAATGGTTCTGTTGATTGTTTCTTTATTGGTTTATTTTTGTTATATTCCATAAATTATATTTATGCTTTGTATCTACCTAGTAAATCATTTTTATGGAGATGACGGGAATGGAACAAGATAACTTACTGAGTTTAAAAGTAAGAGAATTAAGAGAGTTGGCAAGAACGTTATCTTTTCGCTATATCAGTCATAGTAAAATAAAAATAGATTTTAATTCAGATGTAAATCTTTTTATAGAGGATATATTGGGACGGGTTCTTGTTCATTGTTTATCTTCAAGTGGTGCAATTGAATTAATCCAATTTGAAATAGATCACCTGAAAGAGCAAGCTTTCTATTTAACAGCGAATAGAGTAAAGCAATATGTAATAATTGAAAGGGAAAAAGAGAAATTAAGTTATGCTAATCTTATATTAAAACAGATCGGATTTGTTGGTGGTGGTACTCAGATTCTTGCGGGTTACACAGTCTGTAAGGCTTCTTTAGGGTTAGCATGTGCTTCATTCGGTGCTCCATTAATGGCTCATGGGTACAATAATGTTGTTGAAAATGGATATTATCTATTGTACAGAGAAAATATTAATGGTGGTGTCAGAGAAGGATACAGATATATTGCTAATAAAATCGGTTTAAGTGATAAAGATGCAGATATTGCTTATGCAACTGTTGATTTGGCTCTTTCAGGTTATGGCGCTTTTAGAAAAGTCTTGAAGCTAAGAGAAAAGTCATGGAAGTTATTCAGAAATATAGATAATGATTTTATCAGAGGGTGGAGATAAGTGGGAACTGTGAGCTTAACTACAGAAGGTATCGTTGATAGTTCTACAATTTTGAGTATTTATCAGTTACAAGAGGATAAATAATGAATTATATCGATATTACAATTTCAACTCAATCTACTTGGCAGGATATTTTTCTGTACTATCTTTTATCATTAACGCTTTTTTTTCTTTTTTTCATGAAAATTACCATAGAGAAAAGAAGAAGTTATATTCTCTCTGTTCTTGGTTTTTTTATTATAGTAATATTTGGTTCAATTCAATTGTTTATTGTTAAATATGGTGGTTATCATGACATTATATCAATGTTTATTAATTTAAATAGTGAGGTAATTAGAGTGGGTAGTGTGATTTTTTCTATTTTATATGCTTGCATGTTACCAAGGAAATATTGAAATTAGTTTTAGATTAGATGATTATGAAATGAATTTGTTAATGGATAAGCTTATAATAACTATCTAATTACTGAAAAAATCATAATATGCTTGTTGAGTATTTGTTGATTAAGATAGGAAAAAATATGGAACATATTGATGTTATAATTTCCACTAAGCCCACTTGGCGGGATATTTCTCTTTATTACATTATGTCTTCAGTTGTTTTTATCTCATTTTATTTTATAAAAAAGATTGTGGATAAAAAACGTAATTATATTTTGTCTGGTTTTGTTTCTATTTTAATAATTATATTTGGTTATATACAGCTATTTGTTGTTGGTCTTAATGAGCACCATGATTTTATATCTAAATTCATTAATTTAAATAGTGAAGAGATTAAAATAGGAAGTATGATATTCTCTGTTTTATATGCTTTGGTCCTACCGAGAAAAGTTCGTTAATGAAACAAGGTGTGAGGTTAAAACGCCTTGTTTTGCTCTTTTAATAAATCCTATCATCCCAAATACTATAACCACCAGTACCTGCGATAAGGTGATTCCAAGTAATATTTGTATATTTTAATGAAATACTTTCCTGTGGTGGGATCTCATTATGATTCAACGAATGTGGATGCAAAACACTTATTTCAGTGATTTTGGCACCAGTGATCTTTATATTGTAATAACGTTCTTGAGCACCATTTGAGTTAGTTCGGTAAAAATCAATAGAGTATTCAAGAGACTCATTGTCAGAAATAGCAACACCAAGTAATGGTGATGATTTGTCGATGGATTTTTGGATAACAATGGGTTGGTGATCGACGTTTTGAGCCCGTGTTATCGCATGGCTTAAGCTATAAACTAAAGTGGTTTGCTTGATATTTATATACCAATAGAATCAACAGAAGAACATCCAGCTGATATTAACCCTTGTTTTTTTCCCTTTACCGTCATGTAAATCATGTCAGCCATATTATATCCTTAGATTATATTTAAGTGATGTTTTACAGAAACATTAGATAAATTACACTTTATTGGTTATAAATAACAGATAAAAAAGCGCTCATAGAGAATAAATATGAGCGCTTTGGAGATTGTTAATAATATTAATTAGATATCAATATTGGCTGCTTTCAGGGCGTTCTCTTCAATAAATGCACGGCGAGGTTCAACTGCATCACCCATTAGGGTTGTGAACAGTTGATCGGTGGCAATAGCATCTTTTACTGTCACACGCATCATACGGCGGGTTTCCGGGTTCATGGTTGTTTCCCATAACTGCTCAGGGTTCATTTCTCCCAGACCTTTGTAACGCTGTATGGACAGGCCACGACGTGATTCTTTGGTCAGCCAGTTCAGAGCCTGCTCAAAATCAGAGGCAGGTTGGCGGCGTTCACCACGTTCAATATAAGCGTCTTCTTCGATCAAATTGGCAAGTTTGTCGCCCAATTGGGTAATACGGTGATATTCACCACCGTGGACAAAATCGAAGTCCAGTAGATAGTCAGTATCAACACCATGTGTACGAACACACAGAATGGGTTCATACATTTGGCGCTCACGATTTTCATGGAGGCGATAGCTGTAGCTGCTACTGTTTTGTTCACGGTCATTCAGACGAGTAACCAGCGTTTTAATCCATTCTTCAACTTTGGTTTTATTAGACAGCTCTTCTTCAGTTAACTTTGGATGATAAATCAGATTGTTCAACAGACTTAGTGGGTACAGGCGCTCCATACGTTTGATGATTTTCTGCACGCTATTGAATTCTGTCACCAGTTTTTCCAGTGGTTCCCCTTTCAGGGCGGGTGCGTGTTTGCTGGTGTAAAGTGATGCGCCATCCAATGCAATAGACAGTTGGTACTCATCCATCGCTTCATCATCTTTAATGTATTGTTCTTGTTTGCCTTTTTTCACTTTATACAGTGGTGGTTGCGCAATAAATACATGACCACGTTCAATGATTTCTGGCATTTGACGATAGAAGAAAGTCAGTAACAGAGTACGGATATGAGAACCGTCAACATCCGCATCTGTCATGATAATAATACTGTGATAACGCAGCTTATCCGGGTTGTATTCGTCACGGCCAATACCGCAGCCCAACGCAGTGATCAGGGTTGCCACTTCCTGGGAAGAGAGCATTTTGTCGAAACGCGCTTTTTCAACGTTCAGGATTTTACCTTTCAGTGGCAAAATTGCCTGATTTTTACGATTACGCCCCTGTTTTGCAGAACCTCCCGCAGAGTCCCCTTCCACTAAGTAGAGTTCGGACAGTGCCGGATCACGTTCCTGGCAATCTGCCAGTTTGCCGGGCAGACCTGCCAGATCAAGAGCCCCTTTGCGGCGTGTCATTTCGCGTGCTTTACGGGCGGCTTCACGGGCGCGGGCAGCGTCGATAATTTTACCGACGACGGTTTTAGCGTCATTCGGGTTTTCCAGCAAGTATTCCACCAGCTTCTCGTTCATCAGTGTTTCAACCGCCGTTTTCACCTCGGAAGAAACCAGTTTGTCTTTGGTCTGAGAAGAGAATTTTGGATCAGGTACTTTAACGGAAATAACTGCAACCAGGCCTTCACGGGCATCATCACCGGTGGCGCTGACTTTGGATTTCTTGTTGTACCCTTCTTTGTCCATATAGCTGTTGAGGGTACGAGTCATCGCGGTACGGAAACCAACTAAGTGAGTACCACCGTCACGTTGCGGGATGTTGTTGGTAAAGCAGTAAATATTTTCCTGAAAACCATCGTTCCATTGCAATGCAACTTCAACACCGATGCTATCTTTTTCTGTAGAGAAATAGAAAACATTGGGATGGATTGGTGTTTTGTTTTTATTTAAGAATTCGACAAACGCCTTAATACCACCTTCATAATGGAAATGGTCTTCAATATTGGTGCGTTTATCAAGCAGGCGGATAGATACACCTGAGTTCAGAAAGGACAATTCACGCAGACGTTTAGCCAGAATGTCGTGCTGGAATTCAGTGTTGTCACGGAAAGTATCCATGCTTGGCCAGAAGCGAACACGGGTACCTGTCTGTTCGGTTTCACCAACAACTTTTAGTGGGCTTTGCGGCACACCAAGGTGATAAGTCTGTTCATGAACTTTGCCGTCACGGCGGATAACCAGTTCCAGCTTTTCAGACAAGGCGTTAACAACAGAAACCCCTACGCCGTGCAAACCGCCGGAAACTTTATAAGAGTTATCGTCGAATTTACCCCCCGCATGCAGCACAGTCATAATAACTTCAGCTGCTGAAACACCTTCTTCTTCGTGTATACCGGTAGGAATACCGCGGCCATCATCTTGTACAGAGACAGAGTTATCGGTATGGATAGTGACGATAACTTCACTACAGTGGCCTGCGAGGGCTTCGTCGATAGCGTTGTCGACAACCTCGAAGACCATGTGGTGTAAGCCGGTACCATCGTCTGTATCACCGATATACATGCCCGGACGTTTACGAACCGCATCCAGCCCTTTTAATACCTTGATACTTGAGGAGTCATATGTATTCGACATCAACGTTTCTCGCTCATTTTTAATCCTGTGGTTGAACCTCTATTTTGCCATTTTCCACGCGAAACATCCTGCTATTTCCATCAAGCATATCTGTTACTTGACCAGGACTTATCGCACTGACAAAGACCTGAGCTTGCGTGGATTTTAGACGTTCGGCCAATAACTGACGACGGCCGGCATCCAGTTCGGAGGCAAAATCATCAAGCAGATACAGACATTGTTGTCCGCTCTGTCGGGTGAAATATTCACCCTGTGCTAGCCGCAGTGCACACATCAGCAATTTTAATTGACCGCGGGATAGCATATCTTCTACTGGCGTTCCTTCTGCACGGATGCGCAAATCTGCCTTATGCGGGCCGGAAGCCGTGTAGGTTAACGCTCTGTCACGCTCAAACTGGCGCTCCAGCAATTCAGCATAATCACTCTCTTTGTCCCATCCTTGTTGGAAAGAGAAGCTCAATATAAATTCGGGTAAGAACTGTTTACAGGTATCAGCAATATCTTGAGTGATGTTTGTAACATATTCAGCTCGCCACTGGTTTATCTGATTGGCTAGGGGCGCCAGTTCTTGATCCCAGGGCCGTATCTGGCTGTAGCGGGTAACTTGTCGCAGTGCTGCATTGCGTTGTTTAAGCAGCCGTTTCAAGTTTACCCATGCAGAAAAAAAACGTGGCTCATTGTGGAAACAACCCCAATCAATAAAGGCTCGGCGATACTTTGGCCCGCCATTTAACAGGGTGAATCCTTCTGGGGTAATAAGCTGTATAGGCAGCATCTTGGCTAGTTCTGAAATTTTACCGCCATCATTGCCATCAATTCTGACTTTGCTATCGCCATGACGGTTTTTGCTCAGACCGATAGACGGTTCCCGCTCATTTTTCTGTTGTTTTAGTCGTCCATGCAAAACAAATTCATCACAATTATGGCGGATGACTCGCCCAGCTTGAATGCTGCGAAAAGAGCGCCCGTGACCCAGAGTATAAATCGCTTCCAGTACACTGGTTTTGCCGCTGCCATTAGAACCAACCAGAAAATTAAATCCGGTAGCCAGAGGCAAATCTGCGGCGGCGATATTACGAAAATCGCGGATGAGTAAACGCGTAAGAGTCATATACCTGAAATGTAAATCCTGTTACAGGCGCATTGGCATCACGACATAAGCCGCATTGTGGTTGGCACAGTCTTCTATCTGAACACTGGAAATAGCGTCGGTCAGCAGTAAGCGAACCTCTTCACATCTTAATGTGTTGAGTACGTCCAGAACATAACTGACATTAAAGCCTATTTCCATTTCAGTACCTTGATAGCTGACATCGACAATCTCTTCGGCTTCTTCCTGTTCAGGGTTATTTGCGGTGATTTTTAGCTGGTTCTCACTAAAATAGAGGCGAACTCCGCGGAATTTTTCATTAGAGAGAATCGCAGCGCGCGAAAAAGCTTGCTTCAGCATATCGCAACTGGCTTCCAGGGTTTTATCCGGACTTTTCGGTAATACGCGACGATAATCAGGGAAACGCCCATCTACCAGTTTAGAGGTGAAAATAAAGTCGCCAACGTGGGCACGAATATTGTTACTGCCGATTTGTAACTGTAACGGCGTATCACCACCATCCAGCAATCTCATCAGCTCAATAACGCCTTTTCGTGGCACGATCACCGAATGGGAAGGCAGATTTTGACCAATTCCCATAGAGCAGACTGCTAAACGGTGACCATCCGTTGCCACTGTCCGTAATTCTTCGCCTTCGGTTTCAAACAACATACCGTTGAGGTAATAGCGGACATCTTGATGAGCCATTGAGAATTGCGTCGATTCAATAAGACGTTTCAGTGTGGCTTGTGGCAGCGAAAATTCCACTTCACTTTGCCAATCATCAAGATTTGGAAAATCAGCAGCGGGCAATGTAGAAAGCGAAAAACGGCTGCGGCCGGAGCGTACTAGCAGGCGGTCTCCATCCAGTTCCACACTGATTTCAGCACCATCCGGCAAACCGCGCCAGATATCAAAGAATTTACGTGCCGGTACAGTGGTTGCACCTTCTTCGTGTGGCAATGAAAGCGTGACACGCGCCATCATTTCCATTTCTAAATCTGTGCCGGTCAGCAATAGAGAACCTTCTGTGACCTGTAGTAATAAATTACCCAGAATCGGCAGAGTAGGACGCCCACCCAGTGGGCTACTGACCTGTTGCAGTGGTTTTAACAATTGCTCACGTTCGATGATAAATTTCATAGCGCTAGGAAGACAATGTTCTGATTAAGTTAGAAAAATCCTCTTTGATGTCATGACTTTCTTCGCGCAGTTGCTCGATTTTACGACAAGCGTGCAGCACGGTTGTATGGTCACGTCCACCAAAGGCATCCCCGATTTCAGGCAAGCTGTGATTGGTTAACTCTTTTGCCAGCGCCATTGCCATTTGCCTTGGTCGGGCAACGGAACGGGAGCGCCGTTTGGAAAGTAAATCGGCCACCTTGATTTTATAATACTCAGCGACTGTTTTCTGAATATTATCAATGGTAACCAGTTTTTCTTGCAATGCTAACAAGTCACGTAATGCTTCACGTACAAAATCAATAGTAATCGCCCGGCCAGTAAAATTGGCATTCGCTATTACCCTGTTCAATGCGCCTTCAAGCTCGCGGACATTAGAACGCAGGCGTTTGGCGATAAAGAAAGCGACTTCTCCTGGCAACTGGATTTCGTTTTCGTCCGCTTTTTTCATCAAAATAGCGACACGGGTTTCCAGTTCCGGTGGTTCTATAGCAACGGTTAGCCCCCAGCCAAAACGGGATTTTAACCGATCTTCTACTCCATTGATCTCTTTTGGATAGCGATCTGATGTCAGAATAATCTGTTGATTACCTTCCAATAATGCGTTGAACGTATGAAAGAACTCTTCCTGAGAGCGCTCTTTATTGGCAAAAAACTGAATATCATCGATCAGTAATGCATCGACAGAGCGGTAATAGCGTTTGAACTCTTCTATTGCATTGTTTTGTAATGCTTTGACCATATCCTGAACAAAACGTTCAGAATGCATATAAACCACCTTGGCGTTTGCCTTACGTGCCATAATACTGTTACCTACGGCATGTAATAAGTGGGTTTTACCCAAACCCGTACCGCCATAAAGAAATAGTGGATTGTAGGCACCACCGGGGTTATCGGCTACCTGTCTTGCGGCAGCGCGGGCAAGCTGGTTGGATTTACCTTCAACAAAGTTATCAAAAGTATGTTTGGGATTAACATTAGAGCGATAAGACAGCTCTGGTTGTACCGCGGAGTTATCCCAGCTGGGGCGTACTGATGCGTTCTGTGGTGCAGGTGTAACCGGCGTATGAGCAACAACCCTCTGTGGTGGGCTGTCGTTTTGGGAAACAGGTTTATTGCCAACTTCGAAACGTAATAACGGTACTTCTGCTCCACAAAAGTCATTCAACAACCCATTGATATTGTTGATATACTTTTCTCTTACCCAATCCAGAACAAACCGATTTGGGGCATAAAGTGCCAGAGTGTTACCACTTAGCTCTGCCTGAAGGGGGCGTATCCACATACTGAATTCTGTGGCAGGTAATTCATCCTGCAATCGGGCAAGACATTGCTGCCAAAGCGAAAGTGACAC